>NZ_FXTA01000001.1 GCF_900182645.1 Flavobacterium resistens
CACCTCTTCCCATCCCGAACAGAGAAGTTAAGCCCGCCTGCGCAGATGGTACTGCAATTATGTGGGAGAGTATGTCGTCGCCTTTCTTTTGAGAATCCTCATCATTCATTTGATGGGGATTTTTTTGTTTATAAACCTTTTGGAGGAATCCTCTGGAAACTGAAACTTATCATTTGCCCCGAAGCGCGTTAGTGATGGGAGCGGCATCCTTTTGCGGGAAACCGCCAGCTGCTCTATTTCCATGGAACTACTCCCGCAAAAGATACAGCGGACAGCACGGCCCGGAGGGAAACGCCATAAGCTGTTGTTTAAAGAATAAATTTCTCGTTAAAATGTAATTTCAAAGTAAATTTTATATTTTTGTTATTCTATAGAATACTAATTTCCAAACTATGCAAAATATATTTCAGAAAGAGGATTGTGATCAATTTGTAAAGAGAATTAATCTTCTTACGCCTGATACAAAGGGATTTTGGGGAAAAATGACTGTTGCTCAGATGCTTGCACATTGTAATGTTACTTACGAAATGGTTTATGATAATATCCATCCGAAACCTAACGGATTTATGAAATTTATTTTAAGATTGCTAGCAAAAAAAACAGTGGTAGGTGACAAACCTTATCCTAGAAATGTTGGTACAGCACCACAGTTTATCATTAAAAATGATCGTAATTTTGAAATTGAAAAAAGTCGATTAATTGCTTACATTAATAAAACACAAGAATTAGGTGAAAAGGAATTTGAAGATAAAGAATCTCTTTCTTTTGGAAAATTAACATCTAAAGAATGGAATAATATGTTTGCCAAACATTTGGACCATCATCTTTCTCAATTTGGTGTTTAAATTTTATGATTATGAGATTTTATGTAATTATTTGTTTTCTGCTATCAGGATTATGTGCGAATGCGCAAAAACAAGAGGTTCAAAAAAGTATTGAAATATTTTTTGAAGGATTCCATCAAAAAGACACATTGAAGATAAAATCGGTTTGTGCAGATAAAATAATTTTGCAATCCATTAGTGAGAGTGTTACGAAGGGAAATAAATTGTCTGATGAAAAAGCAAGGGAATTTTATAAATCTATTGCTTCAATTCCGGCAAATATGAAATTTCAAGAAAAAATTTTGATTTATAATATTCAAATTGATGGAACAATGGCTCATGTTTGGGCGCCATATGAATTTTATTTGAATGATAAGTTGAGTCATTCAGGTGTAAATACTTTTACTTTATTTAAAGAGAAAGATTCCTGGAAAATTATTTATTTAATTGATACTAGAAGAAAGTAGAGATTTTAAGCAACTTCTGTAGAATAATAAAAGCAAATATCTGCTAAAATACATTCTTCACACTTAGGTTTTGGTCTACAGGTTTCTCTTCCTAGAAAAGAAATTGCCATTCCAATTTCTGACCAAATATTTTTTGGCAGCACTTGCATTAAATCTTTTTCAACTTTATTTCCGTCTTTTGCTTCTTTTATTATTCCAATTCTGGGAGCTACACGAATAACATGCAAATCGGCAATAATTCCTTCTGCGGGTTTTCCAGTTTCTCTTAATATAACATTGGCTGATTTTCTTCCAACTCCTTTTAAGGCTGTTAATTCCTTCATATTTAACGGAATATCGTCATCATTTTGAATTGTTTTAGCAATTTCTAATAACCAATTTGCTTTTGTTCCAAAGTTCCGAACTTTGCTTATATAAGGGATAAATGTTTCAAAATCGGTTTTGGATAAACTGCTCAGTGTGGGAAACTTTTCAAATAATACTGGTGCTATTTTATTAATATTTGCATCAGAATCTTGTGCGGACAAAATTACCATTACTAATAGCTGATAGGTATTTTGATATTCTAGAGGATGTGTTTTTCCCTTATATTTATCCAAAATAGGTTTTAGCTTTATTTCCCAATCTGATGTTTCTCCAAATAAATCCATTTTGATATTATTTTAAGTTAGATATATGAAAGTGTAACTGTCACAAAATTAATTGGTTTTGATGAAATTTATAATTTTTTTGATAACATTTTGATTGCCAAGTATTTTTCTGTGACCTAAACCATCAGTTAAATACAAAGTTCCATTTTCAAGTTGTTGATGAATGTGAATTCCTGCTTTTACAGAAACTTCCGGATCATCATTGTCATGAATTACTAAAACTGGTATTTTTACTTTTTGCGCTGCTCTATAAGCCGAAAAGTCATCCATTTTTACTTGGTATTTTTCTTCAAAAAGATTGCGAAGACGTTCGCTTATTTCTTGTTTTAATTCTAATTTTAAGATAAACTCGTCTAAAATATCCTGAACAATATCACCGCTTCCTATAATAATTGCTTTGTTTGTCTGTAATCCGTCTTTTATAGCATTTAAAACTGACATTCCGCCTAAAGAATGTCCAATTGCAATTTCAAATGGCCCAAACTGCTTTTGGATTTCTAATATTGAAGCAATAAATTCAGACATAATAGTTGACTTTCCTTTAGATTTTCCATGTGCTGGCGCATCAAAACTTACAGTTGCATAGCCATTTTTTAAAAGTTCATCAGCTATTTTGAACAATTGTGTACCTCTTCCAGACCACCCGTGAACTAATAAAATTTTATGATCACTTTTACCATAATGATAAGTGACAATATTCTTGTCTATTGCTGGAACGTTAATCGTTATTTGTTCACTTTCAGAATCCATCTGAAGTTCTCGTTTGGGAATCTTATGTTTTATTGGCGTTGTAAATAGTTTTGCCGCATATTTTGTAACCAATTTGGTTGAAATAAACGCGCAAATTTTACAGGATACAATAATAAACTGTGGAATTTTTAATGATTTAGTAGGATTACTTTCCTTTTTTGCCATATTAATAATTTTTTTTTGAAGGCTAGATTATGCTTATTTTTTCCTAAATTTAGGAAACATAAAAGTAGCATATTAATGATTGTTTCTAGAAAAAAATAAATCATAAATTAGTATTGAATGCTGTAATTAATTTTTAGGATGGAAATATTTCATTTAAGTGCAGAGTGTTATCCAATGGCAAAAGTTGGTGGATTGGCCGATGTTGTTGGAGCGTTGCCAAAATATCAGACTAACGCAGGACATCAGGTTAGGGTGGTTGTTCCTTGTTATGATACAAAATTCAGAAAAGAAAATGATTTTGAATGCGTTCATTGGGGAAATGTCAAATTGGGAAATTTTAATTTTTCTTTTAGTGTTTTGAAAGAGACTTCTAACAAACTTGGGTACGAACTTTATTTGATTGAAATTAAGGAATTATTTGATAGACCAAATGTTTATGGCTATGAAGATGACATTGAACGATTTTTATCTTTTCAAATTGCAAGTTTAGATTGGATTACCGCGCGAAATGAAGTTCCAGATGTTATAAATTGCCATGATCATCATACTGGAGTGGTTCCTTTTTTAGTTAAATATGCTTACAAATACGAAAGTTTAAGAAGCGTTAAAACTGTAATTACTATTCACAATGGTTTATATCAAGGCTGGTTTGGTTTTGATAAACTGCATTATTTACCAGAATTTGATCTGATTCATGTTGGATTTTTGGAGTGGAATCATTCTATTAATTCTTTGGCAGTTGGTGTAAAATGTGCACATGCTGTTACTACGGTTTCTCCTAGTTATTTAAATGAAATTAATTATGCTGCAAATGGATTAGAAGCATTGTTTAATTCGGTTAGAAATAAATCAAAAGGAATTTTAAATGGAATTGATATTGAAGTTTGGGATCCATTAAAAGATAAAATGATTGAACATCATTATTCGATTGAAACTTTTGAAATCGGTAAACAAAAAAATAAAGAGAAGCTTTGTGAACAATTTGATTTAGATCCAACAAAGCCGTTATTTAGTTTTATTGGGCGTTTATTTGAAGAAAAAGGAGGTGATTTATTACCACAAGCTTCTGCATTAGCATTATCGGAAAATTTCGAAAATATTAATATTCTGATTTTAGGATCTGGAAATGCTGAAATTGAAAAGCAATTGACACAATTGCGAAATGATTATAAAGGCAATTACAATGTTTTTATTGGTTATAATGAAGAATTGGCACATTTCATCTATGCAGGTTCCGACTATATTTTAATGCCTTCGAGAGTTGAACCATGCGGTTTGAATCAAATGTATGCCATGCGTTATGGTACAATTCCTATTGTGAGAAGAACAGGAGGATTGCGAGATACCGTTATTGATTTTGGAGATGAAGGAAATGGAGTTTGTCACGATCAGGCTTCAGTTGGAGATGTTTGTTATTCGATAAATCGTGCGGTTAAACTGTACGATGATAAAATAAATTTTAATAAAGTATTAAAAAGAGGAATGTCAGCAGATCATTCCTGGGAAAGTGTGTGCCAAGAATATATCGAAATATACAACTTAATAATTCAGCAAAATGAAGTTTAAAAAGAAAAATGTAGTTGCCATTATTTTAGGAGGAGGACAGGGATCTCGCTTGTTCCCATTGACAGAAACAAGATCAAAACCAGCTGTTCCGATTGGAGGTAAATATCGTTTGGTTGATATTCCAATTTCAAATTGTATAAATTCAGATATTTTTAAAATATTTGTTTTGACACAATTTAATTCTGCATCTCTGAATGCTCACATTAAAAATACTTTTAACTTTAGTATTTTCAGCCAGTCGTTTGTTGATATTTTGGCGGCTGAACAAACTCCGGATAATCCAACTTGGTTTCAAGGAACTGCTGATGCTGTAAGACAATGTATGTCTCACTTTTTGAAACACGATTTTGATCATGCTTTAATTCTTTCTGGAGACCAATTGTACCAAATGGATTTTAACGAAATGTTAGAAGCCCATATTGCTGCTGATGCTGAAATTTCTATTGCAACTTTGCCTGTTAATGCCAAGGACGCTCCAGAATTTGGAATTTTGAAAACCAATCATGAAAGTGTTATTGAAGCTTTTATCGAAAAACCTGATGCTTCATTATTACCACAATGGGAATCTGAAGTAAGTGAACAAATGCAGGAACAGGGCAAAAAATATTTAGCTTCAATGGGAATTTATATTTTTAATAAACCATTATTGGAGGAATTAATGGCGAATCCAGATACGAAAGATTTTGGAAAAGAAATTATTCCGCAAGCCGTTGGGAAGCATAAAATATTGAGTTATCAATATGAAGGTTATTGGACAGATATTGGAAATATTGAATCGTTTTTTGAAGCAAATATTGGCTTAACAGCAGATATTCCGGAATTTAATTTGTTTGATAATGACAATAAAATTTTCACAAGACCAAGATTGCTTCCGCCATCAAAATTTAGAAATTCAATCATCAATCAATCATTGATTTCTGAGGGATGCATTATCAATGCTAAAGAAATTAAAAGTTCAGTAATTGGAATTCGTTCCAGAATTGGTGTTGGAACTGTTCTTGAAAACTGTTATGTAATGGGAAATGATTTCTATCAAGATTTGGACGAACTCAATCATGAGGCAAGTGTAAACAAAATTCATGTTGGAATTGGTGAAAATTGTTTCATAAAAAATGCTTTAGTCGATAAAAATGTTCGTATTGGAAATAACGTTCATATTAGCGGAGGAAAACATTTAGATAATTTCACCAATGAATTATACAGCATAAAAGATGGTATTGTTGTGATTAAAAAAGGTGCGATTCTTTCTGACAATTTTAGAATTGAATAAAAAAAAAAGCCAAAAACCCAAATTCCAATTGTTGCCTTAAAAACCAAATATGACAAAAGTAATTACGCATTCTTTATTTACTGATTTTGATATCGATTTATTCAAAGCTGGAAAACATTTCAAATTGTATGAAAAGTTAGGAGCACATTTAATTGAAGTAAATGGAGTTAAAGGAGTTTATTTTGCTGTTTGGGCACCCACTGCTAAGTCGGTTTCTGTAGTGGGCGATTTTAATTATTGGGTACAAGGCGAGCATGAATTGCAAGTCCGCTGGGATTCTTCGGGAATTTGGGAAGGATTTATTCCGGACATTTCAAAAGGTTCACTTTATAAGTATAAAATTCAATCAAATATTGATGGAGTTGTAACTGAAAAGGCGGATCCTTTTGCGTTATATTGCGAAAAACCACCACACACAGCATCTGTTGTTTGGGATCTGGATTACACTTGGAAAGATAAAAATTGGATGGAATCTCGCCATGAGAAAAATGCTTTAGATAAACCATATTCAGTATATGAAGTGCATTTGGGATCTTGGAAACGAGCAGAACATAACCGATTTTTGACTTATTTGGAATTGGCAGATGATTTAGTAAAATATGTAAAAGAAACGGGTTTTACGCATGTTGAATTTATGCCAATTATGGAGTATCCATATGATCCTTCATGGGGATATCAGTTAACAGGCTATTTTGCGCCGACTTCTCGTTTTGGAAAACCACAGGATTTTATGGTTTTGGTTGATAAGCTGCATCAGGCTGGTATCGGTGTGATTTTGGATTGGGTTCCATCTCATTTTCCTGATGATGCACATGGTTTAGGTTTCTTCGATGGTTCACATTTATATGAGCATCCAGATCGGAGAAAAGGTTATCATCCGGATTGGAAAAGTTTGGTTTTTAATTATGGAAGAAATGAAGTTCGTGCTTTTTTAATCAGTAATGCTGTTTTTTGGCTCCAAAATTATCATGTTGACGGATTACGAGTTGATGCAGTAGCTTCGATGTTGTATCTTGATTATTCGAGAAATGAAGGCGAATGGGAACCTAATATGTATGGTGGAAGAGAAAATTTGGAAACTATAAGTTTTCTTAAAGAATTTAATGAAGTTATTTATGCTAATTTTTCTGGAGTTCAAACTATTGCAGAAGAAAGTACTTCGTTTCCCATGGTTTCAAGACCAACATTTACTGGTGGCTTAGGATTTGGAATGAAATGGATGATGGGCTGGATGCACGATACTTTAAAATACTTTCAAAAAGAAACTGTTTACAGAAAATATCATCAAAATGATTTGACTTTTTCAATGACGTATGCTTTTACGGAAAATTTCATGCTTCCGTTTTCGCATGACGAAGTAGTATATGGGAAAAAATCAATTGCTAGTAAAATGCCTGGAGATGAATGGCAGAAATTTGCTAACTTAAGATTGCTTTACGGGTATATGTTTACGCATCCAGGAACAAAATTATTGTTCATGGGATCTGAGTTTGGACAAAGCGATGAATGGAATTTTGAAAAAAGCCTGGATTGGCATTTACTTCAATATGATTATCATTCTGGAATTAAAAAGATAATTACAGATTTGAATCAGCTCTATAAATCTCAGCCGGCATTGTACGAAAAACAATTTACAGACGAAGGCTTTGAATGGATTAATTATTTTGATCATCAAAATGCTGTTATCTCTTATATCAGAAAAGGAAATAATTCAGATGAAAATCTGGTTGTTGTTTGCAACTTTACGCAAGTAGTTAGGGAAAATTATAGGATTGGTATTTCTAAAAAAGGAAAATTAAAAGAGATTTTTAATAGTGATGCTAAAATATATGGAGGAAGTGGTGTCGAGAATCCTAACACCATAAAAATTGATGCTTCCCCCTACGACGGAAGAGATTATTCTGTCGAATTAATTTTGCCTCCTTTGAGCGTTGCCGTTTATTCTTTTGAGTAGAAAATTAAATATGATTTTTAATAATGCTGTTTTATCAATTTTGTGTTTTTAAATTATCGAATTATTGATTTTTTGTAAACTAATTTAATACTCATTCAGAAAAAACGTTTTCGTGAATAAACCTTTTATTCATAGTGCTTTACCAAGTTTTTTTGTATGTTTGAAGTAAGGATTGAGTTATATAATTAAGACAATAGCGATATGATTACAAATACATCACTAGAACATAAAGGCAATTTATTTCCGTCAAAAATAGTTTCGTATGAGCATGAGGGAGATTCCATTTCTTTTTACACTGACAACAATGTAATTTTAAAAGTCACGGTTCTTAGAGACAGTTTACTTCGTTTTCGTTTTACCACAAAAGGATATTTTAGCAATGATTTTTCGTATGCAATTGATAAAACGCAATTGCATGGTTATAATTTTTTGCAGGTTAGTGAAGACGAAAATTATTTTGAAATCAGAACCAGTAAAGTAATTTGTAAAATTAAAAAAGCTGATGTCCGTTTGTCAATTTAT
The DNA here is from genome assembly GCF_900182645.1 of Flavobacterium resistens. Classification (GTDB taxonomy): domain Bacteria; phylum Bacteroidota; class Bacteroidia; order Flavobacteriales; family Flavobacteriaceae; genus Flavobacterium; species Flavobacterium resistens. The sequence continues at coordinate 8,169 of NZ_FXTA01000001.1, forward strand.
GATTTGGATAATTGCTTAATTCTTCAGGATGAGCTTGGATTTCATTGGGAAGAAAGTTATGAGTATGGCGGAAACGTTGTCAAAATGAGCAAATCCTCAAAAGATGGAGAATGTTTTTACGGTCTTGGTGACAAAGCCACTCAAATGAACTTAAAAGGCAAAAGAGTAGAAAATTTTGCCACCGATCAGTATGCGTATCAAAAAGATCAGGAACCACTTTATAAAGTAGTTCCGTTTTACATTGGATTGCATAATCAAAAATCCTACGGCGTTTTCTTCGATAATACTTTTAGAACCTTTTTTGATTTTTGTCAGGAAAGAAGAAATGTAACTAGTTTTTGGGCTGAAGGAGGCGAAATGAATTATTATTTCATTTATGGTCCTCAAATGCAGGATGTTGTTACAACATATACAGATTTAACAGGAAAACCTGAACTGCCACCACTTTGGGTTTTAGGTTATCATCAATGTAAATGGAGTTATTATCCGGAAAGCAAAGTAAAAGAAATTACTTCAAAATTTAGAGAACTTAAAATTCCGTGTGATGCTATTTATCTGGATATCGATTATATGGATGGTTTCCGATGTTTTACATGGAATAAAGAATATTTTCCTGATCCTAAAAAGATGGTCAGTGAATTAGCTGAAGACGGTTTTAAGACAATTGTCATTATTGATCCGGGAATTAAAATTGATAAAGATTACTGGGTTTATAAAGAAGCCTTAGAAAAAGACTATTTCTGTAAGCGTGCCGATGGTCCTTATATGAAAGGGAAAGTTTGGCCCGGAGAATGTAATTTTCCAGATTATACAAATCCCGTAGTAAGAGAATGGTGGGCAGGATTATTTAAAGAATTAATTTCAGATATTGGAGTCAAAGGAGTTTGGAATGACATGAATGAACCGGCCGTTATGGAGGTTCCAAATAAGACTTTCCCAATGGATGTTCGCCATGTTTACGACGGAAATCCATGCAGTCACAGAAAAGCGCATAATATTTATGGAACCCAAATGGCAAGGGCTACTTATCATGGTGTAAAACGATTTGTTTATCCAAAACGTCCTTTTGTAATCACAAGATCGGCATATTCTGGTGCTCAGCGTTATACTTCTTCATGGACAGGAGATAATGTTGCAACTTGGGAACATTTATGGATTGCGAATATTCAGGTTCAGAGAATGTCAATTTCCGGAATGGGCTTTACAGGTTCTGATATTGGTGGTTTTGCGGAACAACCTACAGGTGAATTATATGCACGTTGGATTCAGTTGGGGGTTTTTCATCCGTTTTGCAGAACGCATTCTTCTGGAGATCATGGAAATCAGGAACCTTGGGCTTTTGATGAAGAAGTAATTAATATTACCCGAAAATTTGTGAATCTTCGTTACCAGTTGTTGCCGTATTTATATACGATGTTCTGGCAATATATAGAAGAGGGTATTCCGATGTTGAAACCTTTGGTTTATTATGATCAGGACGATACACAAACACATTATCGCAATGATGAGTTTATCTTCGGAAATCAAATTTTAGTTTGTCCAATTCTTGAACCTAATGCTGTAGGTAGACGAATGTATATTCCTAGAGGTGAGTGGTATAATTTCTGGACAAATGAACTTTTCTCAGGAGGAAGAGAAATTTGGATAGACACCAAATTTGATGAAATTCCAGTTTTTATAAAAGCAGGCGCTATTATTCCTAAATATCCGGTTCAGCAATATGTTGGAGAATTGGAATTTGATGAATTGACATTAGACGTATATTTTAAGAAAGGCAAAGAAAAGTCCGTAGTTTATGAAGATGCACAAGACGGTTATGATTATAAAAAAGGACGATATAGCTTTTTGTCTTTCAGAACAATCGGAAAAGAGAAAGAATTGATCATTCAGCTTCATAAAGAAGGAAAATATGATACGCCGTACTCTAAGTATAAAATTAATTTAATCGGTCTTCCATTTAAAGTTACTGAAATTGAAATCGATAATGAAAAAATCGAATTTGATAAAATAAGCTTCGAACAAAATAATTGCTTAATTATTGATAAAGAGTTCAATGAACTTCACATTGTTGGCGAATAAGTAAATTCTGATATCGTTTTTGAAAATTATGTAAAAGTGAAATCAAATTTAGTTGTATTTTTGTTAGTGCTAAATTTGTAAAATCATGAAAAAACATCTAATCACAGGACTTTTTACGGCAGTTTTAGTGTGTAGCTGCGCGACAAATCCAATAACGGGAAAGCAGAATTTAAATTTTGTTTCAAATAGTGAATTATTTCCATCTTCTTTTCAGCAATACAATCAATTTTTAACTGAAAATAAGGTTGTTACAGGAACATCGGATGCAAAACTTGTTGAAACAGTAGGGTATAAAATTAAATTGGCAGCCGAGAAATATCTAAATTATTTAGGGCAAACACAATATTTGAAAGATTATCGATGGGAATATAAACTTGTTGATAACAAAGAAGTTAATGCATGGTGTTTACCCGGCGGGAAAATTGTTGTTTATTCAGGTATTTTGCCTGTAACGCAAAATGAATCTGGTTTAGCAACTGTTATGGGGCACGAAGTTTCACACGCATTAGCAAATCACGGAGCACAAAGAATGTCTGCAGCACAATTGCAACAAATTGGAGGAGCAGCTTTGGGAGCAGCAACAAGTGGAAAATCTGAAGCAACTCAACAAATTTTTGCCCAAGCGTACGGAATTGGATCAGAAGTAGGAGTGATGCTTCCTTTCAGCAGAAGTAATGAAAGTGAAGCAGATAAAATCGGTTTAACTTTAATGGCGATTGCAGGATATAACCCTGAAGATGCTGTTGCTTTCTGGAGTAGAATGTCTGCAAAATCTGGAGCGGCAGGAACTCCTGAATTTATGAGTACACACCCATCAGATGCAACAAGAATTGCTAATATAAAAGCACTGGTTCCTGAAGCTAAAGCAATTGCGCTAAAAGTGGGAACTGTAAAATAAAATTCTGAATATCAGAATAAATCAAATTTAAGCTATTCGTTTTTCGAGTAGCTTTTTTTGTAGTTCATAATTTAATAATATATGAATCGAATAATTTGTATTTGATTATGATAAAAATTGGATAAATTCGTAGCGCATTAACAAAACCATTTCTATGAAAAACCTACCAAAAGGAGATAAGAAATTATTAAATGCCTGGGCATTTTATGATTGGGCAAATTCAGTTTATACACTGACTATTGCATCGGCGGTATTTCCAATATTCTACGAAGCTCTATTTACGGATCGCGGTCATTATATTGATGTTTTCGGCATGCGTCTTAAAAATTCAGCTTTAATTAGTTTTACCACGGCGGCAGCATTTTTAGTTGTTTCATTTATTTCTCCATTATTATCTGGAATTGCAGATTATGTGGGGAATAAAAAAGCTTTCATGAAGTTTTTCTGCTATTTAGGAGCTTTGTCATGCGTAGGATTATATTGGTTTGATCTTGGGAATATTTATGTTGGATTAGCTTTTTATTTCTTAGGATTGATAGGATATTGGGGAAGTTTGGTTTTTTATAATTCTTATCTGCCGGATATCGCTTTTGAGGATCAGCAGGATAGGATTAGTGCCAAAGGTTATTCTTTGGGATATATTGGTAGTGTGATTTTATTGCTGATTAATCTCGGGATGATTATGTTTCCAAAAACTTTTAATATCACAGCAATGGAAGCAATGCGCTATTCTTTCATTATGGTTGGTATTTGGTGGATTCTTTTTAGTCAATATACTTATTACTATTTACCAAAAGGAAGTAAAGAAAATGGTCAAAAGTTGACTAAAGATGTTGTCTTTAATGGTTTTAAAGAATTAAAAAAAGTTTGGGGCCTATTGAAAGATAATGTTCCCTTAAGACGTTATTTAGGTGGTTTTTTCGTTTCAAGTATGGCAGTGCAAACTGTAATGCTGGTAGCTACTTATTTTGGAGCACAAGAAATTCAATGGTCATCTAAAGAAGAGGGAACAATTGGTTTAATTATTTGTATTCTAATCATTCAGTTGGTTGCTGTAATTGGTGCAGTTGCCACTTCGAGAGCTTCTGCAAAATTTGGAAATATTCCAACTTTGATTTTTATTAATGGAATTTGGGCAGTATTTTGCGCATTAGCTTATTTTATTACTTTGCCAATGCATTTTTACGTTATGGCAACAATTGCAGGATTTGTAATGGGCGGAGTTCAAGCACTTTCGCGATCAACGTATTCAAAATTATTGCCAGAAACTGAAGATACAGCTTCGTTTTTTAGTTTTTATGATGTTGCCGAGAAAATCGGAATTGTAATAGGGATGTGTATTTATGGCATAATTGACCAAAGAACGGGAAGTCCTCGTAAAGCAATTGTTGTTCTCGCAATTTTCTTCGTTACATCGATTTTCCTTTTAAGAAGAGTTCATAAAAAAGAGGCACTTTAAGTGCCTCTTTTAATTTAATAAAGTATGAAGAAAATAAAAGCTCAATAATAAAAGAGGAATGATTAGTTCGTTTTTTGATTTGATGATTTGAAAAATCTTTTATTATTGAGCTTTATTTAGAATTATGCTTTTGAAATACTTCCTGAACCTGAAACTTTTACATCACGTTTTTCAGGATTTCCAGTATATTTAATATCTCCTGAGCCCGAAACTCTTGCTGTTAAACTTTCATTGCAATTGATTTTGACATCACCAGAACCTGAAACCATTACATTAGCATTTTTGGATTTCAAATTCGCAGCTTCAATATCGCCAGATCCAGAAAGTTTAATAACTAAGTCATTTGAATTTCCTTTTAATTTGATGTCTCCTGAACCGCTCAAACTGAAATCAAAAGAATTTGCCGCAACATCTAAATCAATATCTCCTGAGCCAGATAATTTTGCTGAAAATTTATCGTTTTTGATTTGAGATTTAGTAACAATATCACCTGAACCTGACAAATTAAGTTCAGATATTTTTTCAAATGGAACTGTAATCTCAACTTTTTTTCCTGTGCTTGGACGCAAATTGGTGCCTTTCTTCGCGTAAATTTTTAAAGCATTGTCTTCAACTTCAACAATAATTGCTGATAAGATATTTTGTTCTCCTTTAATCGTAATTTTTCCTTCTTTTCCTGCAACCAAATCAACATCAAAAAAGCCTGAGATCTTAATCGCATCATATTCTGAAGTTGTTCTTGTTTCCGTTACAACATTTCCATTTCCGTTAATTTTTTCTTGTGCATTAGCTGTAAAGCCGATTAAAAATGCTGCGCAAACTACTGATTGAATAATTTTTTTCATGGTTTTTGATTGTTTAAAATTATTGTTTTTTGATTAATGATACGTTTCCGTAAGTTGAATTAATTATTACCTTATTCTGACCTTTCTTTTTATGAAAACCGCTAATGTTTTTTGAACTGTTTTTGGTTTCGTTCACATTGATTTCTAAATCATCACCGTTTTTAATATTAGCATATTTAGTGTTGATGTTAAAGTCGAAAGCGTAATTGTAATTATAACCCACTGTAATATCGGTATATCCTGAATTAATGTTTACATTTTTTGCTTTTTCAGTCAATGTGCCAATGTTAACTTTGCTGTAATTGGTATCAATGCTCAAATTGTTTGAAACCTCTGCAACAGAAACGGTTAAATAATTTCCTGAACCTGTAAACGAATTTACTTTTTGAAATTTCAAATTTCCGTAACTACAGTCGTATTTAATGTTTTGAGAATCAGAAACAACTAAATCTGTATAATTAGCATCAAAATTTAAATTACCTGAATCGTTTACTTTTAATCCTGAATAACGCGCCTCGATTGTGCCATTTTTTATGTAATCGATCGATGAGTTTTGACAATATTCAATATGAAGCCTATTGGTTTGATTGTTCAGTTTTCCAATATTGACTTTTCCATATTTACAACTAATATCTGTTGAACCTTCTATAGTTAAGGTCGTAATATTTCCGTACTTGTTCATCAATTTTACGGTTCCGTTTTTAGGAATTTTAATTACGTAATTAATCTCAAAGCTGTTGCTGCTTCCTCTTCCTTTATTGGTTGAATTTCCAATTTTGGTAACAGCGGTAACCATAGATTTTAAGCCTGTAATATCAACATCGATAGTATTTAGTTTTTCGTTTACCCAATTTTCATTTGAGCCTGTGACTTTGATTGTGATGTCAAGATCTATTTTATCCTCATCCCAGGTTGATACCGTAATGTTTCCATATTTGTTATCAATGTCAATTCCTGCATTCGAATTTACAATAAAGGTTTTTTTGATATTTTTTTGTTTTGAAATAGCAGTGTCATCATTTGAGAATCCCAAAAAAGGAATCAAGATGAACAGGATTAATATTTTATAATGTTTTTTCATGGCTTGTGTTTTTTAAATTTTCGTTTTCTTCAATTCTTTTTAAAACCGTCTGCAAAAAAGATATTCTGGTTTGCAGATTGCTTATCATGGCATAAATGATTTGTTTGTTTTCACCGTTTTTTTGTAGCTCATTAATGATTTTTTGGTAGTCGGCATCAAAAACTTTCATTTGTTTTAATGCATCATTAATAATCTGCTCATTTTGAGGTGAACTTTTTTCCTTCAGTTTAACCAGTTCGTTATCAATTAGAATGTTGAAAATAGAATCAGTACGTTGTGTTTCTTTAGACGCAAATTTGAATTCCTTTGGTTTTTCATTTTTATAAAAAAGAGTTATTCCAAGCATTAAAACTATCGTTGCTGCAATTGATGCTGCAAACCAGTAATTTTTCTTTTTGGGTTGTTTCTTGTTTAATTTATTTAAAAAAACGTCCTGATGATCTGAATTTAATTCCTGAACATCCCATTGGTTTTCAAATTTGTTGAATAATTGATCTAAATTGTCATTTTCCTTTTTCATATCTCCTCTAATTTTTTTCGCAAACTTTCTTTTGCCCTGCTTAATGTAGTTCGGCAGTTTTGATAACTAATATTTAAAATTTCGCTTATTTCTTCCTGATCGTAACCTTCTATGTAAAAAAGTGTCAGAACCATTCGGTAGCTGTCTTTCAGCGCTAAAATAGTGTCCAAAATCTGTTTCACTTTTAAAGTGTTAAAATCAATGCTTTCCGAATAAAAATCATCGTTTTCTTCGATCTTATAAAGTGTCTTGCTCAGATCTTCGACCTGAAATGCATTATTCTTTTTGTAAAAATCAATACTATAATTGATGATAATTTTCTTCAGCCACGCGCCAAAAGCAACTTCTTGTTTGTAGTCGTTTATTTTTGTAAATGCTTTCAAAAAACCTTCTTGCATGACGTCTTGTGCAAAATGTTCGTCTTTTACAATACGATAGGCCACGTTGTACATAGCTTTACTGTAACGGTTGTAAATTTCAAATTGGGCTTTTTGATTATTCTCTTTACAAAGCGCGATTAATTCTTCGATATTTTGATTGGTTATACTCAAGTAATGGTTGCTAGTTTTTTATAATGACTTTGCTTTTTTTTATTTGTTACAGTTTCTATAAAATTAATTTTATTTTTTTTCAAATTATTAGGTTGTGTAAGATTTTTATTTCTTCGTATAAAATCTATATTTGTACATAAATTAAAATTCATATGAAGAAAATCAATATTGTATTTCTCTTGCTTTTCGCAATAAGCAGTCTTTTTAGCTCTTGCAGTCCTTTTGATGATGGTCGTGATATTTCAGGTTCTGAGAATAACGGGAATGGAAATGGAAGTGGTAATGTAGAAGAAAAACCGATTTTTAAAGCTAAAATTGGCGGAGAAGAATTTATTGCAAATACCACAACTGCTGTCGTAACAAGTGACTATGTATTAATAGCAGGTACTAGATCTTCAAAAGGAGATTTAATCCAAATAATTTTGCCAAGCAATAAAATAGGAACATATACATGGGCAAACAGCAAAGAAAATGCAGATCGTTTTGTTTTAGCTTACGCAGAAAAAGTTGATGGATATGGATTTATTAGTGCTTCAAACGAAGATGCGGCATTTTTGGAAGTAAAAAACTATACGGATACAGCAATCATTAAAATTACTGCTGTAGATAAAACAAAAAAAACAATTTCAGGAACTTTTCAATTTACAGGATTTAGAGAGACAGATAATGGTTCAACTGAAACTAAAGTGGTTACAGACGGTACTTTTACAAATGTACCTTACACAGAAGATATTCCTGCAGATGATTCAGATCAAATTTTGAAGGCAAAAGTAAATGGAGTTGATTTTATTAATGATAAAGTTGATGTAACTGCTGTAAGTGCATCTGGTAGTAATCCATATTATAGTATAGTTGGAAAAAAGAATGATGATAGTGTAAGTGTTGGTTTGAGTATTAATAAATCATATGGAGCTGGAACTTATCAGGTTTCAACTAATTCATCGAATACGGGTGGCGCTCTGATAAATGTTATTGCAGGTACTTTCAAAATAAATGATTATTTATATACATCTAAATCAGGTTCAATCACAATTACTTCAAAAACAGCAACAAAACTAGTGGGTACTTTTGATTTGGTCGTTCAAAATTTTAGTATAAATGATGAAAAGACAATTACAGGATCTTTTGATATAGATATAGAAGGTTTATAATAATTTATGAACTCACTTAAAATCCGCCTTGTGCGGATTTTTTTTGGTAAAACAATTTGATTTTATTAGTTTGGCTAATTAAATAGATATTATACATTCCATTCTTGGCATAGTGATTGTCTATTTTATAAGATGTATCTTGTAAATTAAGTTTTAGCTTGTTTTTATTAGAAAATAATGAATTTCAAGCTTTATTTGCAAGTTGTATTAATCATTTAATGACAAAACGACTTATATATTATTATGTCAAATCATAAAATACTTACTATTGACAATCTGTCACTTCAGGAATTTGATTCTGAAGCAGAATTAATTCCTTTATTAACTCCCGAAGACGAAGAAGAAATGAATAATGAGGAACTTCCGGTTTCTCTGCCAATCTTGCCTTTGCGTAATACTGTCTTGTTTCCAGGTGTTGTTATTCCAATTTCAGCAGGAAGAGATAAGTCTATTAAACTGATTAATGATGCCAATGCTGGCGGAAAAATCATTGGAGTAGTTTCACAAATCAATGAAGAAGACGAAGACCCGTCTAAAGATGATATTCATAAAATTGGTACTGTAGCCCGAATTCTGCGTGTTTTAAAAATGCCTGACGGAAATGTTACGGTTATCTTGCAAGGAAAAAAACGTTTTGAAATAGACGAAGTAGTTTCTGAAGATCCGTACATGACAGCTACCATCAAAGAGGTTTCAGAAGAACGTCCGGATGAAAATGATACTGAATTTACAGCAATTTTAGATTCTGTTAAAGAACTAGCGATTCAGATTATTAAAGAAAGTCCAAACATTCCATCTGAAGCTACATTTGCTATTAAAAACATTGAAAGTCAGTCGTTTTTAATCAATTTTGTTTCTTCAAATATGAATTTATCCGTAAAAGAAAAACAAGGTCTTTTATCGATAAATGGTTTAAAAGAACGCGCTTTAGAAACTTTACGTTATATGAATGTCGAACTTCAAAAATTAGAGTTGAAGAACGATATTCAGTCAAAAGTTCGTTTTGATTTAGATCAGCAACAGCGTGAATATTTCCTTCATCAGCAAATGAAAACCATTCAGGAAGAATTGGGAGGCGTTTCGCAAGAAGAGGAAATGGACGAAATGGGACAGAAGGCGAAAACCAAAAAATGGGACGAAAAAACGCAGAAACATTTCGAAAAAGAATTGTCTAAAATGCGCCGTATGAATCCACAATCACCAGATTTCGGAATTCAGCGTAATTATTTAGAGTTGTTTTTAGAATTGCCTTGGGGCGAATATTCTAAAGATAAATTCGATTTGAAACATGCTCAGAAAATATTAGATAAAGATCATTTCGGACTTGATGAAGTTAAGAAAAGAATGATTGAACATTTGGCAGTTTTAAAATTGCGAAATGATATGAAATCACCAATTATTTGTTTAACTGGGCCTCCAGGAGTTGGTAAAACATCTATTGGTCGTTCTGTTGCTGAAGCTTTAGGACGTGAATATGTGCGTATTTCATTAGGAGGTTTACGCGATGAAGCAGAAATTCGCGGACACAGAAAAACATATATAGGTGCAATGCCAGGAAGAATTATTCAAAGCTTGAAAAAAGCGGGAACTTCAAATCCTGTTTTTATTTTAGATGAAATTGATAAACTTTCGAACGGAAACAGTGGTGATCCATCTTCTGCTTTATTAGAAGTTTTAGATCCGGAACAAAACAATGCTTTTTATGATAATTTCCTTGAAATGGGATATGATTTATCTAAAGTAATGTTCATTGCGACATCAAATAATATGGCTGCTATTCAGCCAGCATTGCGTGACAGAATGGAAGTGATTAAAATGTCAGGTTATACAATTGAAGAGAAAGTTGAAATTGCAAAAAGACATTTATTCCCAAAACAATTAGAAGCACACGGATTAACTTCTAAAGATTTGACAATTGGCAAAAAACAATTAGAAAAAATTGTTGAAGGTTATACACGTGAATCGGGTGTTCGAAATCTGGAAACAAAAATTGCTCAGGTAATTCGTAATGCCGCAAAAGCAGTAGCGATGGAAGAAGAGTACAATAAAAAAGTTACAGATGAAGATATTGTAACTGTTTTAGGTGTGCCAAGATTAGAGCGCGATAAATACGAAAATAATGATATTGCAGGAGTTGTTACAGGTTTAGCCTGGACAAGTGTTGGTGGTGATATTTTATTTATTGAATCATTAATTTCTGAAGGAAAAGGTTCGTTGACAATTACAGGAAATCTTGGAAATGTCATGAAAGAATCGGCTACAATTGCGTTGGAATATATTAAGGCTAATGCGAAGAAATTAGGTTTAAGCACAGAAATTTTCCAAAAATACAATATTCACTTACATGTACCGGAAGGAGCAACTCCAAAAGATGGGCCAAGTGCGGGTATCGCTATGCTTACTTCTTTAGTTTCTTTATTAACGCAGAAAAAAGTGAAGAAAAGCCTTGCCATGACTGGAGAAATTACACTTCGTGGAAAAGTTTTGCCTGTAGGCGGAATTAAGGAAAAAATCTTAGCTGCAAAAAGAGCAGGTATTAAAGAGATTATTTTATGTCACGAAAACAAAAGTGATATTGATGAAATTAAAGCTGAATATTTAGAAGGACTTACTTTTCATTATGTAAAGGAAATGAGCGAAGTTTTAGCCTTGGCTTTAACAGATCAAAGTGTAAAAAACGCTAAACAACTGAAATAAGCATTAATTTTTAATTATAAAAATCTAAAATCCAAATTCCAATTTCGATGGGAATTTGGATTTTTTTTATGGTTTGAATATGGAATTTAAAGTTTGTTTTCTGGCATAGTTGTTGATTTTAAGGTAATTATAGAAATTATTTTTTCAATTATATAATTTTATCTTTGTATTTACGTTATTCCCACATAGGAACGTTCCAAAAACATGTTAAAACAGATTGTTTTATTTTTAATGTTACTAATTTGTTCGATGTCTTTCGGGCAAATTGGAGGGCGCTACACCTATCAATTTCTCAATTTAACATCGTCGCCCAGGCAGGCAGCGCTAGGAGGAAAAATTATTACGATTTATGATGAAGATGTTAATCAGGTGATGTTTAATCCCGCGGTTTTAAATGAAGATATGGATAATCATCTGGCGATGAATTACGGAAGTTATTACGGAGAAGCATCTTATGGAACTGCTTCGTATGCTTATACATATGACAGGCACGTTCAAACTTTTTATGCTGGTGTGAGTTATGTAAACTACGGAAGCTTTGAGGGTTATGATGAAAATGGTCAGGCAACCTCAGATTTTTCAGGGAGTGAAGGCGCGCTAACACTCGGATATGCTTATAATATTCCTTATACAGATGTACATATTGGGGTAAATGGGAAGCTAATAACTTCGACTTTAGAAAGTTATAATTCTATTGGTGGTGCAATTGATGTGGGAATTATGTATCAAATTGAAAAAAATGATGTAAATTTGGCGTTAGTATTTCGTAATATTGGTACGCAGTTTACTACTTATTCAGGAATACAGGAAAATTTGCCCTTTGAAATAATAGCAGGTGTTTCGCAAGAATTAGAACATGTACCACTTCGCTGGCATCTTTCGTTAGAAAATTTGCAGCAATGGAACATTTCTTTTTCGAATCCCGTTCGAGGAGAAACTAATATTGATGGATCAACAAGTGATGAAAAAGTTTCATTTGTAAATAATGCTTTACGACATGTCGTTTTTGGGGTGGAACTGTTTCCACAAAAAGCATTTAATTTACGTTTAGGATATAATTTTAGAAGAGGGGAAGAACTACGAATTGATGAACAACGTAATTTTTCCGGAGTGTCTTTAGGGTTTGGTTTAAGAATGAATAAGATAAAATTCAACTATTCCTATTCAAGATATACATTGGCAGCTAGTACAAGTCTTTTTGGTCTAACTTTAAATTTTCAATAATTAATGAAAATATTTACTTTATTTTTATTTATGACAGTAAGTGTTTTTACGGGAGCAAAACACTACTTCAGCGAAGAAGAATCTACGATAACCAATGTAGAGATCGAAAGAATTAACAGCAGAATAACGGATATAAAAAACATGATTAATGCCGATCGCAGATACAATTCTAAAATCGCATTTTTGATTGATATGAAAGTTCCGTCAGGGAAAAATCGTTTTTTTGTGTATGATTTAGAAAAGAACGAAATTATAGACCAAGGTCTTGTAGCTCATGGTTCTGGTTCTGAAACAGGTATTAAAGGTATGCTTAAGTTTAGCAATATGCCAAATTCTAACTGTACAGCTTTAGGAAGATATTCAGTAGGTAAAACTTACAAAGGTATTTTTGGAAAAGCATACAGATTAGCAGGTTTAGATGAGACTAATAATAAAGCTTTAGAAAGAGCTATTGTTTTGCATGCTTATTCTGCGGTTCCATTACAGGAGCAGGATTATTACATCAGCAACAGCCATGGATGTCCAATGGTAAACGAGGAATTTTTCAAAAGAATTCAAAAAATAATTGATAGTTCTAAGACGAATATTCTGATGGATATTTACTATTAAAAAGCAGCATTAAATAAAATATTAAAAAGAAAAATAAACTTTTTATTGTCGAGATTAATTTTGATTTTCGATGATGAAAAGTTTTTTTTTGTTCAAAACTTATTTGATTATAATGATTTCATAATTGTTATAAATCTTCCATATGAAAAGAAAGATGGTTACATTTGCAACGCTTGCAATTAGTCAATGTTTAATAAGGATTTGTTGCTAAAGACATGGAATATACTGAGACCGGAAAAATAAATTATATTGTCAGAGCCGAGCATTAGACTTAAAAAATAAAAATAAATTTAAAAATATAAAATTGAAAAAAATTACAATTGCTATCGACGGATTTTCATCAACAGGAAAAAGTACTTTGGCAAAACAATTGGCAAAAGAACTTGAGTATGTTTATGTTGACACTGGTGCAATGTACCGTGCAGTAGCTTATTTTGCTATGAAAAATCAATTTATTGATGCTGATTCTTTTAATAAAAAAGCTTTGATTGAGTCTTTGCCAAAAATCCAGTTAGAGTTTAAGTATAATGCTGTTTTAGGTTTTGCCGAAATGTATTTGAATGGTGAAAATGTTGAAAAGCAAATTAGGACAATTGAGGTTTCTAATTTTGTAAGCGCAGTAGCGGCTGTTTCTGAAGTTCGTTCTAAATTAGTAGAGCAACAACAGGAAATGGGAAAAAATAAAGGCATTGTAATGGATGGAAGAGATATAGGAACTGTAGTTTTTCCTGATGCCGAACTTAAAATATTTATGACCGCTAGTGCCGAAACACGCGCGCAAAGACGTTTTGATGAATTACAGCAAAAAGGTGATAACGTGACCTATGAGGAAGTTTTGAAAAATGTTGTTGATCGTGATCATATGGATACACACCGTGAAGATTCTCCATTGGTAATTGCCGATGACGCAATTGAAATTGATAATTCTTACTTAAATAAAGAAGAACAGTTTGCAGCTGTTTTAGAATTAATAAATGATGTTGTAAAAACAGCTTAAATTTTTGCAGATATTATTTTAAATGTTAGTTTTACCGCTTCATTTTTATTTTAAAGACAATTTTATCATATGGGGATTAAAAACAGATTGATTATAATGAGCTTTCTTCAATTTTTTGTTTGGGGAGCCTGGCTTATAACAATAGGAAATTATTGGTTTGGGACAAAAAACTGGGAAGGAACTCAATTTGGACTCGTTTTTGGAACCATGGGAATTGCTTCTCTTTTTATGCCTACACTTACAGGTATTATTGCAGACAGATGGATTAATGCTGAAAAATTATATGGCGCTCTTCATATAATTTATGCGGTGGTTTTGTTTGCAATTGCACAAGTTACAACTCCAGATACTTTTATTATTGTAATGCTTTTGGCAATGTGTTGCTATATGCCAACAATCGCTTTAAGTAACTCTATATCCTATACCTCATTAAAACTAAATAATAAAAATATAGTAAAAGATTTTCCGCCAATTCGTGTTTGGGGGACAATTGGTTTTATTGTTGCCATGTGGATTACTAATTTGAGCGGAAGTAAAGCGACAGAATATCAATTTTATATTGCTGGAATTGGTGCTTTAATTCTTGGAGTTTATGCTTTTACGTTGCCAAAATGCGAGCCACAGCGCCTAATTAAAGAAAATGCGACTTGGATTGAAACTTTTGGTTTAGAATCTTTTAAGCTATTTGCTAATTATAAAATGGCTTTGTTTTTTGTTTTTTCTATGTTTTTAGGAGGAGCGCTTCAGTTGACAAATGCTTATGGAGATGTGTTTTTAGATGAATTTAAGCATTTTCCGAAATATGCCGATTCATTTGTAATTAAGTATTCGACTATTATTATGTCAATTTCTCAGGTTTCTGAAACTTTGTTTATTCTTGCGATTCCGTTTTTCTTAAGACGTTTTGGAATTAAACAAGTTATGTTGATTAGTATGTTGGCATGGGTTTTACGTTTTGGATTATTTGCTTTTGGAGATCCTGTAAATGGTTTATGGATGATTATACTTTCTTGTATCGTTTACGGAATGGCATTTGATTTCTTTAATATTTCAGGTTCATTATTCGTAGAAAGTAATACTGATTCTAAAATTCGTTCTTCTGCACAAGGTTTATTTATGATGATGACTAATGGAGTAGGAGCGGTTTTAGGAAGTTTGACTTCAGGTTGGGCAATTGATCGTTTCTTTACAAAGTCATTTGCTAATACAACTGAGTTGGCTGGATTTTTGCAAACAGATACAACGAACTCTAAAATGTTGGAATTTGTAAAAGGTCAAGGAAATTCAATCTCTGCAGATGGAATTTTTGCTAATCCAATTTTGATGAAAGACTGGCATACCATCTGGTTGTCTTTTGCAGCTTATGCTTTGGTTATTGCTATTGCTTTTGCTGTTTTGTTTAAACATAAACATGATCCGAAGGAAATTGAGAATTTGAGTCATTAAGATTTTATAGATAGTAATCGGAATTAAACCCGACAGTTTTTTTTAAACCTGTCGGGTTTCGTTTTTCAAGGTTCTCATGAAAACAAAACTTCTAATCTAGCCCCGATAGAAGTGGAAATCCTTTTATGTCCGCTGGGGCGGACATAAAAGATTGTAACGGATAGCGGGACTTGACGTCTCGAAAAACCTAAAAACTTCTGCTTCTAAACAATTCACTGATAATCAACTCGGAATTATTTTGTAAGTCCAAATATTTGTAGTAATTTTGCAAACCTTTTGGCAGAGAAGAGTTTCCTTTAGGTATCAACCATTTATGTAAAACAACTTCTGTATTTTCTATCGCATGAAGAAACTCGAGAAAAACAGAATACAAATTTTTTATCAGCATGTCTGAACAATTAAAATCACAAGAAGAGTTTTTAGCAAATTTTAACTGGCATAACTTCCAAGAAGGAATTGATGCAGTAGATGAGAAAAACTTACAAGAGTTTGAAGAACTAGTATCAAAAACTTTCATCGCTACAGATCAAGAAGAAGTAGTTGAAGGAGTTGTTGTTAGAATTACAGATAGAGACGTTATCGTTGATATCAATGCTAAATCTGAAGGTGTTATTTCTTTAAATGAATTCCGTTACAACCCAAACTTAAAAGTAGGTGACAAAGTTGAAGTATTAATCGACATCCGTGAGGACAAAACAGGTCAATTAGTATTATCTCACAGAAAAGCACGTACTATCAAATCTTGGGATAGAGTTATTGCAGCTAATGAAACTGGAGAAATCGTTAACGGTTTTGTTAAATGTAGAACTAAAGGAGGTATGATCGTTGACGTATTCGGTATCGAGGCGTTCTTACCAGGATCTCAAATTGACGTTAAGCCAATTAGAGACTACGATGTATATGTAAACAAAATGATGGAATTCAAAGTGGTAAAAATCAACCACGAATTCAAAAACGTTGTTGTATCTCATAAAGCGCTTATCGAGGCTGATATTGAAGTACAGAAAAAAGAAATCATTGGTCAATTACAAAAAGGACAAGTATTAGAAGGTGTTGTTAAAAACATTACTTCTTATGGTGTGTTCATTGACTTAGGTGGTGTTGATGGATTAATTCACATTACTGACCTTTCTTGGAGTAGAATCAACCACCCAAGTGAAGTTCTTGAATTAGACCAAAAATTAAACGTTGTAATCCTTGATTTCGATGATGAGAAAACAAGAATTCAATTAGGATTGAAACAATTAAACGCTCACCCATGGGATGCTTTAGATGCTAATTTAACAATTGGTGATAAAGTTAAAGGTAAAGTAGTTGTAATCGCTGATTACGGTGCATTTATTGAAGTTGCTGAAGGTGTTGAAGGTTTAATCCACGTTTCTGAAATGTCATGGTCAACTCACTTACGTTCTGCTCAGGACTTCGTGAAAGTTGGAGATGTTGTTGAAGCAGTTATCTTAACTCTTGACAGAGATGATCGTAAGATGTCATTAGGTATCAAACAATTGACTCAAGATCCATGGACTGACATTACTTCTAAATACCCAGTAGGTTCTAAACATACAGGTATCGTTAGAAACTTTACAAACTTTGGTATTTTCGTAGAATTAGAAGAAGGAATTGATGGATTAATCTACATTTCTGACCTTTCTTGGACTAAGAAAATCAAACACCCATCTGAGTTTGTAAACGTTGGTGAAAAACTTGATGTTGTAGTATTAGAATTAGATGTTGAAGGACGTAAATTATCTTTAGGTCACAAACAAACTACTGCTAATCCTTGGGATCAATACGAAGATTCTTTCGCTGTAGGAACTATCCACAATGGTGAGATTTCTGAAATCGTTGACAAAGGAGCTACTGTAGAATTCGGAGATGATATCGTTGCTTTCATTCCAACTCGTCACCTTGAAAAAGAAGACGGAAAGAAATTGAAAAAAGGTGATACTGCTGATTTCAAAGTAATTGAATTTAACAAAGAATTCAAAAGAGTAGTTGCTTCTCATACTGCTATCTTCCGTGAAGAAGAAGAGAAAAACGTGAAAGCTGCTGCTGAAACTACTACATCTGCATCTACTAACGCACCAGCTGCGACTTTAGGTGATAACAATGATGTATTAGCTGCTTTAAAAGCTAAAATGGAAAAAACTGAGAAAAAATAATTCTTAGTTTCCTCTAAATAGAAAGTCCCACAGCAATGTGGGACTTTTTTTGTTTTTATAGTTTTCTTTGTTTCAGGTTTCAAGTTTCATCCGTTTGTCAGTTCGGACTGAGTCGATATTTTTTTTTCAAAATGATTTCTTTTATTTTGAAGCTAGTAATTTTGATTCTTCTGGAGTGTAATAATCAACTATTGAATAAGAAGTTATTCCTGTTATTTTCATTTCGTCTAATATGTCAACTAAGTTGCCATAATTTGAATTTTTGCTTGGTTTAATAACAATTTGTACGCCTTTTCTAGGTTTTCCAAATTGAGAAGAATATTCTAAAACTCTTTTGTTGTTTTTAATTAATTCTTTTCGAATTCCATTTTTGCCATATTTTACATTTTTTGGAGATTCTATAGCATTGTAAAGTAATCCGGAGTATGTGATTATTTTGTTGTTATCATCTAGCAATATTGTCATTACTCGATTTTCGTCTGGCTTATTGCATTCTATTATTGGTCCACAACCTCCCTCACCAAAATTTCGTTCTATAATCTTAGGCTTTGACAATTCTCCAACAATCATAAAAAAGATAATCAGCAAAAAAGAGACGCTTACCATTGCAGTTAAATCAACTCGTGAACTTAACTTTTTGCTTCTGACTTTTTGGGGTAGATTTTTCATAGGAATACGATTTTATATTAAAGTTAATGAAAATTTTATTCGGAAAATAAATCTAGTTTAAATTAGAATATTTTTTCAGGCTTATTGGTAAGAAATAATAGCAGATGCTGCATTTGATTCTAACTTAACTTTTTTACCGAAAATCAGTGCATGATTGTTTCTGATGTGTCCTGCCGGAAAATCAAATATTACGGGATAATCATATTCTTTTACAACATTTAGAATGATTTCACGGTGTGTTCCGCCAAACAAAATATTTTCTTCTGTTTTATAATCAAAATCGCCAACTATAATTCCCTTTAGATCTTTCAAAAAGCCATTTCTTTTCAGCGTATACATCATTCTGTCTACTCGGTATAAATCTTCACCAACATCTTCGATAAATAAAATTTTCCCTTTTGGATCAATATCAGAATTACTACCTAACATCGACATAATAATTGATAAATTTCCACCTATAAGAACACCTTTACTTGTGCCTAATTTATTGAGTGGATTAGTAGTTACCTCATAACTTAAATCCTCACCAAACAAAGATTTATAAAGTGTTTCTTTGGCTTCAGGTGTAGCTCGTCTCATTCCGCCAGGCATTGTAGCGTGGATAGATGCAAATCCCAATCTATGAACTTGTTCGTGAAGAGTAGTAATATCTGAATAACCAATAATCCATTTTGGATTTTTCTTAAAAGCTGAAAAGTTCAATTGATCAATAATTCTAACAGTTCCATAGCCTCCTCTGGAGCACCAGATCGCTTTAATGTTTTTATTATCTAAAGCTTCTTGCATATCATTTTGTCTTTCAAGGTCTGTTCCAGCAAAATGATTGTGTTTTTTGAAAAGATTTTTGCCTAATTTAATATTAAGTCCCCAGCTTTTTGCAAGTTCGATTCCCTGATCAATTTCTGTTGAGTCGGTTAGAAAACCCGCTGGAGCAACGATCATTATTGAATCACCTTTTTTAAGATAAGGTGGAATTGTATATTGTTTAATTGCTTTATCTGCTTCCGAAAGATAATTTTCTTGGTAATTCATTTTATAAGCCGGGGATTTACATTGAATAAAAGTGAGTAAAATAAAAATAGAAAAAATCGTTTTTGTGTGGTTATTAATTATCATTTTGAGGTTAAATTATGGAATGTTCTTAGCTTTAGTTTCTTGTTTTTTTATAGATTTTTATATAATAAATATGTTTTGAATTTAATAATAAAAAGATGTGAAATCTATCACAGCTTAAAAATAATCAAAAATAATTGTAATTATTAATTGCTTGTTTTACAGTGTATTTTGAGAATATTTCAGTGTTTTTTGAAATTATTTTAATTTTTATTAAAACCAAAAGCAATATTCCAGCGTAAATGAGCTTATAACTTAAAATATTAATTATGAAAACTAGAAAATTTTTAACGACAGCAATTTTAGCTTTAACATTCGGATTTGTATCATTTGCTCAAAAAACAGTAATGGTAGGCGGTGCAGCAATGTATCCTAGTAAAAATATTATTGAAAATGCAGTAAATTCAAAAGATCATACTACGTTAGTAGCCGCTGTAAAAGCTGCTGATTTAGTAGAAACATTACAAGGCAAAGGACCGTTTACTGTTTTTGCTCCAACAAATGCGGCATTTGATAAATTACCAGCAGGAACTGTTGAAACTTTATTGAAACCAGAGAACAAAAAAATGCTTCAAAACATTTTAACATATCATGTTGCTTCAGGAAAATGGAATGCATCAGATATTGCAAAAGCAATTAAAGCTGGTAAAGGAAAAGCAACTATAAAAGCTGTCAACGGTGGGACTCTTACTGCTTGGATGGATGGAAAAGATTTGTATATAACAGATGAAAACGGAAATAAATCAAAAGTAACAATTGCAGATGTGAACCAATCTAATGGTGTGATTCATGTTGTCGATGCTGTTTTGCTTCCGAAAAAATAATATTTAATCAAATTCCAATTTTTAAAATTCCAAATCTCAATTTAAAAGTTGGAATTTGGAATTTTAAAGATTAGGATTTTTTTATTTTTTAGTTGTTAAAGTTGATCCGGCAGAAGCGATTACAACACAAACAACAGCCAAAATTTCATAGAAACTTAAGTTTTCTTCTAAAAAAATAAAAGCACAAATTGAAGCCGCAGCCGGTTCTAAGCTCATTAAAATACTGAAAGTACGAGGAGGAAGTTTTCCTAAAGCTTTCATTTCTAAAGTGAACGGAATTGCACTTGATAATAATGCAAGAGCAACACCCATTCCGAAAAGCCTTGGAGTAAGATTAGCAAGTCCGTTTTCGAAAATTCCAAAAGGTAAAACCAGAATTGCCGCTAACAACATTCCGGTTGAAACAGCTGTACCCTCATTCATTATTTTTGAAATTTTACCTCCAAAAACGATATAAGCTGCCCATAAAGCTCCAGCAATTAAGGCAAAAAGAACACCTAAAGTATCTAAGCGTTCATTTGTCCAGGGGGCAATCAAAAGAATGCCGATTCCAGCTAATAAAACCCATAAATAATCAATCAGACGTTTTGATCCAATAATCGCAAGCAATAACGGACCGATAAATTCTAAAGTAACTGCAAGTCCAATTGGGATTCTTTCGATTGCAAAATAGAAAATCAAATTCATTGCACCTAAAGAAAGTCCATACGGAATGACAACTTTCCATTGAGTTTTTGTAATTGCTTTTAAATTTGGCCTGTAAACCAATAAAAGAATAATTGCAGAAACACCAATTCTGATAGATGCTGTACCTGCTGCTCCAAGTGTTGGGAATAAAGTTTTAGCAATTGCTGCACCACATTGTACGCTAATAATTGCAAGCAATACAGCCTGAACAGGAGGAAGGTTGATTTTTTTGTTTTTCATGAATCGAAGAGCAGAAAAGCATAAAACATTTTCTGCTTAAAAGTATTTATTTTTAATTGCCTAATGCTTTCTTGGTAACATAAGCACGATATCCGATAATTGCCATTTGCCATTTTTTGGCTTTTGAAATATCTAAACCTTGTTTCGTAAAACTAGGTAGAAGCATTTTGTTTAATTTGGCTAGAAATTTATACATAGTAGGTTTGTTTCTTCAAAGATATGAAAAAAGACTTTGCGTTAAAACAAAGTCTTTTAGGGTATAAAAATTGAAAGTTTAAATTTTTAGAATAAGATTTTGATCTCCTTCTGTTTCTTTATTTATGGCATTTTTTGGCGCTTCCATCCAGCCACTTTTGTTGATTACAAATTTAAACAAATGCGTTTTGTTTTTTTCAAACTGAGATATAGGAACAGCTAATTCAAATGTATTTTTGTTTTTTTGAATCATTTGGAAATTTTTATCATCGGGATTCCAATTGTCGAATGAACCTGCAATTGAAACGCTTTTTACTAAGTCGGCATTTAAAGCCTTATCGTGTATATAGCTAAAAACTACTTTGTCATTGACTATTTTATATCCGTAAATTCCAGTTTGCTTTTTGTACTCATTCAATAAATCATTTGAAAGACTCACAATGGCGTCGCCTAAAGCATTTCCCGTATTTTCATCGCTTATATTTACAATGATCGAAAGCCCTAATTGTCGTTCTGGATATACAACAAGCATATTTTGAGTTCCAAAAGCGCCGCCGTGTTTCCAGCAGTTTTTTCCATTGTCGTCAACTTCAATATGATCCCAAAAATAGCCGTTCCAGATTGTAGGACTATTTAAGAGATTTCGCTGTGATTCCTGAACAATTTTATCTTTTGTATTTAATTCATAAGCAATGAATTTGGTTAAATCACCTAAAGTAGATTTTAAACGTCCGGCAGCTCCCCAAAGATTATCTGAGATTTGTGGCATTAAAACGCCTTTTAGATTATAACCATTCGCAACAACAACATTCGGGCTCAAATTTATTCCGGTTGATGTCATTTTCAGCTTTGAAAGAATATGTTCATTTAGAAGTGTTTCGTAACTTTTATGGTAAACATTTTCTAAAATATGAGCTGTCAGGTTTAAGCTTCCGTTGCTGTATTTGAATTTGGTTCCAGGCAAAGTATCCAATTGAATTGTTTTTAAATCTTCAAAGAATTTTTCCCGACTATATGATTCGTCTAATTTTTTGAAGGCCAAATAACTGCTGTCGTTTCGATTTTTGCGTAACTCCGCAGTGTCAGGAAGATCTTTGTTAAAACCAGTTTTAAAAGAAACTAAATCCTTAATGGTAATTGGTGTTCCATGATATTCCAAATTAGGATAAGAACCAGTAATGTATTTTCGGATATCATCATCTGGATTAAGTTTTCCTTCTAAAACTGCTTGAGCGGCAAGTAAACCTGTAAACAATTTAGTTATTGATGCAACTTCAAAAACAGTATTGTTATTAGCAATATTCTCTTTTCCTTTATCAATTTCGCCATAATGACGAGTGTAGGTTTGACCATTTTTTACAACTCCAATCGAAATAGAATTTGCTTTTGATTTTTGCATTAAAACTGAAGCCGCTTTGTCCATTGCTGTAAAGATGCTCTTTTCAGCGTTTTTTTGTTGTGCGAAAATGGATAGCGAAAAGTGTAAGAACAGGACTAAATAATATTTTTTCATTTTACTGTTTTAAAATTAAATATTAATAGAAAAACCAGTGTTTTTGCACTGGTTTTTACATTGTTGTTTGAAAATATTAAGCTTTCTTATCTGCTTTCTCTGCCGCTCTTCGGTCTCTTTCTTGCATCTTCATATCCTTAGCATGCTGTTTCATTTGTTTTGCATGTTCCTTCATATCTTTTTCATGCTGTTTCATGTCAAGCTCATATCGTCTCATGTCTAACTCATATTGCTTCATGTTATTTTCGTAATCTGAGTCATTGCCAAATTTCATTTTCATATCAATATTAAATTTATCCATATTCATATTGAATTTTTGCATGGCAATTTCATATTGTTCCATTTGTTTTTCAAAAATGGCTTCACGTTTAGACATAATTTCTTCTACTGCGTCACCATATGCAGACATAGCATCGATGTTAGGTTGAAATTTTTCCATTTTTTTCTCAAATTCAGCCATATCTTTTTCAAACTGAGCCATTGCAACTTTATCTTTTGGATCTCTTGGTGCTCTAGGTGGTTTTGGCATTTTTGACATATCAATTGCTGGAGCTGGAGGAAGTGCTCCTGCTGGGAATACTGGTGGTGTAGGAGGAACTGGCGCAACCATACCTGGAGCACTTGGTGGAGCAGGCGCATCTGGAGCTTCGGGAGCATCGGCTGAACTCTTAAAATCTGTTATAACTACATTTTGAGTTTTAACCATTGTTGGCGCTTCAGGACTTTCTTCAGTAGTCAAAGTGACATTTTTAGCACCATTATCATTAGTGTCTAACACAATACTGCAATCTTTTATTGCTTTTGTGCTGTTTACTTGTATAATTTGTTTTTTGCCGTTTTCTTTTACAATCTGAATTTTGATACTTGTAATTTCGTTATTGCTGTTTCTTTTTAAATCTGAAATTACTACATCAATATTGTGTTCTGATTTTAGTTTTGCTGTTAAGTCTTTTAATTCCTGATCTGTAGTCGATTTAGTAATTTTAAAAACTTGAGTGTCCTCGTTTTTTGTTAGAGCAGTTTTTTCTGCCAAAGCTTTTTTCTCCTGAGCAATCGTTTTTATTTGGAATAAAAATACAAAAGCTGCAAGCGCTGGAATTACAGCATAATATTTCCAGTAATTCCATTTTTTTGATTGATTTTTGTTTAACATGACAATTCGTTTTTTGATTAATGATTGATAAAAATGATTGGTGATTGCAACACAAGTTTCATGTGTTGTTATTTTTAAAAGCGTGTATTGATACGCTTTTTTGTCTGATAATTTTTTTGAAGCTTCGTTATCGGCAATAAATTCTAAATTTTGCAAAATTGCTTTTTTGTAAAGCCAGATAATTGGATTGAACCAAAAAAGAATACAAAAAATTCTGGAAATTATTACATCAACAGTATGATGCTGATCGCTGTGCACTTTTTCATGTTCTAAAATACTTTGCAATTCTGTTTCGCTATACAGTGATGAGTTGTAAACGATGTAATCAAAATAAGAAAAAGGAGCAATGTTTTCAGTAACATCAACAAACTTGAAATCTTCTTGCTGTTTTACTTTTTTTCCTTTTAAAACAGAGTTTAAACTGTAGAAATCAATTGCGAATTTTAGCATAAAAGCAGCAAATCCGATTGCGTAAATCGCGAGTGAAATCAGATTCCAGTTTATTTCAAAAGGCTCTTCTTCAACAATCGGCAACTGATTATATGTTGAAACATAATTATGATTAACAGAAGCAGTTGCAGTTTGAACAACAGGTGAATAAAGTATAGGAGCGGGATCAACCCAAACAACTTTTGTATAAATCACAAAAGGCAAAACAACTGAAGTGATTAATCCAGCCAATAAAAAATACCTGTTACTGGTGAAAAAAGTTTCTTTACGCAGTAAAAAATAATAAGCAAAATAGAATAAAGCTATTAAACTACCTGATTTGATGATAAAGGTGAAAAGTGCTTCCATAACGATTATTTTTCTTCTTTTGGATTTTCAATCATTGCTAAGATTTCTCGTAATTCGTTTGCCGAAATTTTTTCTTCTTTGGCAAAAAATGAAACCATACTTTTATAAGAGCTGTTGAAATAATTATCAATTGCGGTGCTCATAAAACCTTTTCTGTATTCTTCAATACTCACGATCGGATAATATTGATGCGTATTTCCAAAAGCATTATGACTCACATATCCTTTTTCTTCAAGATTGCGCACAATAGTCGAAAGCGTGTTGTAATGCGGTTGTTCTTCAGTGATTTCAGCCTGAATTTCTTTTACAAAAGCTTTTTTAAGCTTCCATAAAATGTGCATTATTTCTTCTTCTTTGTTGGTTAGTTTTTGCATTATTTTGGTTTTGGCTGTTAATTAATGGTTTAGATGTATTTATTTTTTTGTTTCTATAATAACAACACCGTCTTTTGCTTCTTCTCCGTATTTTTTTATGGCATCTTTTCCAGTAAATACTGTTACAGTTTCCATCTTTAATTTATTCATATCATCAACAGTAACTATGTTTTTCGTTATAACTCCATCAACAATTACTAATGGTGGCAAATTATTAGAAACATTTGTGCCATTTCTTAAAATCATAATACTGCTATTTGACTTACCGTCACTATTTGTGCTTACGCTGACAGATGTATTAGCGTTAACATTTACATTTACATTATCGCTAGTATTTGTGCTACTACTTGTAGTAACGCTTGTATGAGTATTATCAGTAGTTTTAACATCAGAGTTTATTTTAGAATTTTCAACACTTTTTACTTTAACTTTTCTTTCTTTATTGACAACTTTTATCTGATTTTCTGAATTTTCAGAAGCAAAATCAATTTTTATAGATCCGTCATCTTCTGTTGTAACAATAATTTGGCAATCTTTAATGGCTTTGCTTCCGTTAACCATAAAAGTTTGGTTTTGTTCTGAGCCTTTTTTAACTTCAATTGTTATAGCAGTAATTTCGTTGTTTGAGTTTCTTTCAACATCAGAAATAGAAGCTACAACATCATATTTCTTCTTTAAATTTTCTGCAATTTCTTTTAATTGTTGATCTGTAGATGTTTTTGTAATTTTATAATTGTCTACAGATTTGCTTTCCTTTAGAATTTCTTTTTTGCTGGCTTGCCTTTCTTTTGCAATTACTTCGACTTGAAATAACAAAACAAAAGCGGCAAGTGCTGGAATTACAACATAGTATTTCCAAGAATTCCTTTTTCGTGATTGATTCTTGTTTAACATAACAATTCGTTTTTTGATTAATGATTGATAAAAATGATTGGTGATTGCAATACAGCTTTCGTGAGTTGTGATTTTTAAAAGCGTGTATTGATACGCTCTTTTGTCTGATAATTTTTTTGCGGCTTCTTTGTCGGCAATGAATTCCAGGTTTTGAGCGATTGCTTTTTTGTAAAGCCAGATAACTGGATTGAACCAAAATAGCAGACAAAAAATGCGGGCCACCAAAATATCTGCAGTATGATTTTGATCGCTGTGCACTTTTTCATGCTCAATAATATTCTCTAATTCTGATGAAGTGTACATTGATGAGTTGTAAACTATATATTCAAAATAGGAGAAAGGAGCAATATTTTCATTGGTATCGATGAATTTGAAATCAGCTTGTTGTTGGATTTTTTTTCCTTTTAAAACAGATTGCAGACTATAAAAATCTAAGGCAAATTTTATTAATAAGATTAAAAAACCAAGGGCATAAATTGCTAGAATAACGTAATTCCAATTGATTTCAAAAGTTTCATTTGGAATATTGTGAGAAAGAGGTACTTCAATTTGACTTAGATTAAAGTTCGAAACTGGAGTAGGGTTGACCAAAATTGTTTTGGTATAAACTAAAAACGGCAATAAAGCTGACGTTCCTAAACCTGCCAGTAAAAACCATCTATTGGTATTGAAAAATGTCTCTTTGCGAAGTAAAAAATGATAAACACAATAAAACATTACAACTAAACCTGCTGATTTTGCTATATATATGAAAAGTGCTTCCATAAACGACTATTTTTCTTCTTTCGGATTTTCTATCATAGCCAAGATTTCGCGTAATTCTGCTGCTGAAATTTTTTCTTCTTTAGCAAAAAACGAAACCATATTTTTATAAGAACTATTGAAGTAATTATCAATAGCAGTTTTCATATACTTTTTACTATACGCTTCTAAAGTTACAGTTGGGTAATATTGATGCGTGTTTCCAAAAGCATTGTGCGCAACAAAACCTTTTTCTTCAAGATTGCGAACAATAGTCGAAAGTGTATTGTAATGCGGTTGGTCTTCAGTAATTTCTGCCTGAATCTCTTTTACAAAAGCTTTTTTAAGCTTCCATAAAATCTGCATAATTTCTTCTTCTTTATTTGTTAACTTCTGCATGTCTCCTAATTTTAATTCAAACCTACAACTATTTTTTTAGTTACACAACTATAAAACTAGTTATTTAACTATTTTTTAAGTTTGAATTACCATTTAGGCGCGTGAAATTATTTCAATTTAAAATTAATAAATTGAATTTAAATGAGTTAGGTAAAAAATAAACTTTATGATTTTTTTTTGGTATGTACCAATTCATTAAGCCAAAAACAGCAAAGTAATGCTAGTAAACCAAGTGTTCCCATAATCAACCAATTGATTTGGTAGTTATAATGCGCAATAATTTCCAGTCCCGTTTTAGAACTGACAATATGAGCCAGACTGAAACTCATGGTGTAAAAACCCATATATTGGCCTTCCTGACCTTTTGGTGCGCGACTTAATGCTACCGCATTCACAAACGGGAAAGAGAAAATCTCTCCAAATGTGAGTAATACAATACTGATGACAAGAATTCCAACCCAGGAATCAAACAGTAAAATAAAGTAGCCAGCGGCAATAAAAAAGCAACCGTAAGCAATATTTTTAATTTTATTTACTCCTTTTCGCTCCAGAGTACTTACAATGGGCATTTCTAATAGAAATACTAATAAACCATTTATAGATAAAAGCATACCAGTTTGAAATTCACTAAGTCCAAACTTCTCATTATGATATAAAGGCAAAGTTGAAAATATTTGCAGAAAAACCATAAATGTAACAAAACTGATAAAAAGCAGTAACCAAAAAGGTTTGTCTTTATAGATGGATTTTGGCAAATCTGATAAAACGATATTATCTTTATTTATTGATGTTTTCTTTTTTTCCTTAATATAAAATGCGAAAATTGAAATCGCAATCATACAAGTAATACCGTCAACCCAAAATAGGCCTTGATATCCCATTCCTATAATTATTAATCCGCCTAATGCCGGACCAGCAGTGAAGCCAAGATTTACTGCTAAGCGTACTAAAGACAATGCACGAACTCTGTTTTCTGGTTTTGCATATACACTTAGTGACACAAACATAGCAGGACGAAACATATCTGAAATTGCCATTATTATAAACATGGCAAAACATAATCCCCAAAATGTTGTGACAAATTGTAATAAGATAAATAGAATTCCGCTAGTAAAAAGACTGAAAATCATGATTTTGTAAAACCCGATTTTGTCGCTCAATTTTCCTCCTAACCAGGAACCTAACATAGAACCTAATCCAAAGGAAACCATAATCCAGCCCACTTCGCCATAAGTAAATTGTAAATCTTCTTTTAAATATTTAGATAAAAAGGGCAAAACCATTGTTCCTGCTCTATTGATAAAAGTAATTAATGCAAGAATCCAAACTTCGTGAGTGAAACCCTTAAAATTATTAATGTAGCGACCTAAGGCAGTTTTAAGCATTGTAGAATTATTCTTATTTGCAACAAAGTTAGGAAACTTTGTCACGTTTTACCGTTGTTGCTTTGTTACTTTTGAACTATTTTTGCGTAAAATTTCTAAGATGAAAAAAGTAATTGTACTTGTTGTGTTGATGATTTTTAATTTTGGTTATAGCCAAAAAAAATTCAGTTACGCAAATGTTGCAAATTTCCAGACTACGATCAATTCTGAATATGCTGACGCTAAGACTAGTCCATTAATGGAAGAGGATTTGAAGACTTTTAAGTCTTTAGATTTTTATCCGATTAATGGGAAATATTTTGTAGTTGCAAAATTTGAAAAAGCGAAAAACGAAAAAGCTTTCGAAATGAAAACTACAGGAACCAGAACTCCAAAGTATATAAAATACGGAACGCTGTCTTTTACTTTAGAAGGAAAAGCACTGAAACTGAATGTTTACAGAAGTATTGATCTTTCGAAACAAGAACAATATAAGGATCATTTATTTTTGCCTTTTTCAGACTTAACCTGCGGAAAAGAAAGCTATATAGGTGGAAGATATATTGATTTGAAAATTCCGAAAGGAAACACAATTGCAATCGATTTTAATCAGGCTTATAATCCATATTGTGCTTACAATCATAAATATTCTTGCCCACTTGTTCCTTTAGAGAATGATTTAAATGTAGAAATCAAAGCGGGAGTGAAAACATTTCATTAATGGAATTCTTTAACTTTCATACACATCAGTTTACGAATCAATCCAATGTATTGGAATTGGTTAATCAATACCCACATGAATTTGATGCTTCAATTCCGTTTTATTCGATTGGCATTCATCCTTGGTATATTTCTGAAGAAAGATTAGAAACAGATTTGAAAATTATTGAAGAAAAACTTCAAACAGAAAATTGTTTGGCAATTGGCGAATGCGGATTAGATAAACGAATAGAACAGCCTTTCGAAATTCAGATTTCAGTATTTGAAAAACAATTGGTTTTGGCCGAAAAATATAAAAAGCCAGTCGTAATTCATTGCGTTGCGGCTTTTCAAGAAGTGATAGAAATCAAAAAGAAATTGAAAATTTCAGTTCCAATGATTATTCACGGATTTTCAAAAAACAGTCAGCTTGCGAATCAGCTAATTGCAGCAGCATTTTATATTTCATTTGGAAAATATTTGCTTAGAAATCCAGAATTAAAAACAGTTTTTCAGAATGTTCCAAATGAAAAATTTCTGTTGGAAACGGATACAATTGAAGAAAATATTCAACAGGTTTATGATTTAGCAGCAGAATATAAAGGTTTAAATTTAAAGGAATTACAAAGTATTATTTCAAGTAATTATAAAAGAATATTTGAGAAGAAGTGAAGAGTAAGAAGTAAGAAGTAAGAAGTAAGAAGTAAGAAGGTTTTTAGATATGTCACCTTAAGCGAAGTCGAAGGGCACACTCCAATAGTACACGGGCTTCGACTTCGCTCAGCCTGACAAACTTGAAACCTGAAACCTGAAACCTGAAACAAAAGAAAACAAAAAATAAAAAATATAATATGGCAGAGTGGACAGAAAGAGCCGAGCTTTTATTTACAAAAGAAGGATTAGAAAATTTGCAGAATGCAAATGTATTAGTAGTTGGATTAGGCGGAGTTGGATCATTTGCAGCTGAATTTTTAGCGAGAGCCGGAGTAGGCAGTATGACAATTGTTGACGGCGATGTGGTTGATATTACAAATATTAACAGACAATTACCAGCTTTACATTCTACTGTAGGTGAACCAAAAATTACAATCGTTGGTGATCGTTTGATGGATATTAATCCAGAATTGAAATTAACTCGTGTAAAAGAATTTTTATCACCGGAACGTGCTTTTGAAATCGTTTCAACAGAGTTTGATTATGTTTTAGATTGCATCGATAGTATTACTCCAAAATTGAATTTGATTATTGCGGCAAAACGCAAAAGAGTTAAAATTATAAGCAGCATGGGTGCAGGAGGAAAGATGTTGGCATCTAAAGTAAAGGTTGCAGATATTTCGAAAACAATCAACTGTTATTTTTCAAAAACAATCCGTAAGCGATTAAAAGCAGCCAAAATCAATAAATTGAAAGTGGTTTTCTCATCTGAAATTCAGGATGAAAAAAGCTTAAAACTAACTGACGGAAAAAATTTCAAAAAATCTTTCTACGGAACAAACAGCTACATGCCTGGTTTATTTGGACTTCACGCAGCAGAAACAGTAATTCGCTATTTGATTGCAAACAAAAAAGAATAAAAAAGGTACTAAGATGCTAAGTTTCTAAGGTTCTAAGATTAAAAAAAAAAACAGAACTTTAAAAGATTAGCCTCTTAAAAAAAAACCTTAGAACCTTAGTCCCTCAGAACCTTAGCACCTTTTAAAAAAAATGATTAAAACAGTAATTTTTGATATGGACGGCGTAATTGTAGATACAGAACCCGTTCATCGTTATGCTTATTACAAACAATTTTCGGAATTAAATATTGAAGTTTCAGAAGAAATGTATACTTCGTTTACAGGATTTTCAACTCGAAATACTTTTCAGACACTGAAAGGTTTTTTTCCTGTAATCGACCAAGAAGTTGAAGAGTTGATTCAGAGAAAAAGAAATATTTTTAATGATGCTTTTGATACAAAAGAAGATTTATTTTTATTGGAGGGAGTTGAAGATTTGATTAAAGATTTACATGCTAACGGAATTCAGATTATTTTGGCTTCATCTGCATCAAAAGTTACTATTGAAAGAGTTTTTACAAGGTTCAACTTGCATCAGTATTTTTCGCATATCGTGAGCGGCGAAGATTTTCCACAGTCAAAACCAAATCCGGCAATTTTTATCCACGCAGCTTCTTTGTCAATTGCTCCAAAAGAGGAATGTATTATTATTGAAGACAGTACAAATGGTGTAAAAGCAGCTAAAGCAGCAGGAATTTATTGTGTTGGTTATAGAAGTGAGAACTCTAATTTGCAAGATCTTTCAGATGCCGATTTAATAATTAATCATTTCAATGAATTAAACGCGCAAAAAATATCACAGATCACAGTCTGAATTAAGTTAAATTTAACATTTGTTAGGTAATTGAATTTGTAAATTTGAACAGAAACAAATAAAAAACTAAAATGAAAAAAATACTTATTGCATTTGCTATTTTATTAGCGCCTTTTGCTTCTGAAGCACAGATAAAAACACCACAAGCAAGTCCAAAAGCATACATCAAACAAACTGTTGGTTTAACTGATGTTGAAGTGACATACTCGCGACCAGGTGCAAGAGGAAGAGCAGTTTTTGGAAATTTAGTTCCGTTTGGTAAATTATGGAGAACAGGAGCTAATGAAAATACGATTATTAATTTTAGCGATGATGTTGTAATTGATGGAAAAACTTTGAAAAAAGGAAAATACTCAATTTATACGATTCCTAAAATTGAAAGCTGGGAAATTATTTTTTACTTATCTACAGATAATTGGGGATTGCCAGAAAATTGGAGCGATGCTTATGTTGCGTTGAGAACTACAGTAAAAGAAGAAGCATTGCCAACTCCGGTTGAAACTTTCACTATTGGTATTAATGGTTTAGATCCAAATTTCGCTTATTTGGAAATGGCTTGGGAAAATTCTCATGTAGCACTTAAATTTGAAGTTCCAACTGCAAAAGTTGCAACTGCAAGTATCGAAAAAACTTTGGCTGGACCAACATCAAACGATTATTATGCAGCTGCTCAATATTTATTTTCATCAAATGGAAATATCGAAACTGCAAGAACATATGTTGACAAATCTTTAGATATGGTAACTGATAAACCTTATTATATCTTGAGACTTAAATCAATTATCCAGGCAAAACAAGGAGATAAAAAAGGAGCAGTTGAAACAGCAAAAGCTTCATTGGCAGCGGCTGAAACAGCTAACAATCAAGATTACGTAAAAATGAACAAAGACAGTATCGCTGAATGGAGCAGATAAGTCTTTAAAATTTTAAATATTTAAATTTCAAAATCCAAAGCTTTATAGTTTTGGATTTTTTTTACGTTTAATTTAACCTGAAACTTGAAACCTGAAACCTGAAACCTGAAACAACTTAATTCATACTAGGCGGTTCAGGAATTTTGATGTTTCTTTTTGTTTTTTTTACAATCAGCAAATAAAACGTAATTCCACCCAGAATTATAAGAAGCGCTATTTCAAGCTGTCCCAAACTATTATTATCATTATACATAGCATTTGCACTTGCCAATTTTGCTTTTCCTTCTTTAATCTGAATTTGGGATAAAGATTCTAATGTTTTCAAGGCCTGTTCGCTCGCATAGGCGATTTTGCTCCAATTTTTATTCTCAACCTGATTATTTATTTCTTTGCAGGAAGCCAGAAAAGCATCAAAATACTCTTTTTCCTTATTTGTCAAAACTGTTTTGGCATAAAGATCATCGATATTGTGAATAATATCAAGTGTATGAATAATTTCATCTTTTTTAATATTATCACTCAAATCCAGTTTTTCAGCTTCCGCTTTTATAAAATGCAGTTCTTTAGAATATTGAAAAATATAATGTGCCACAACCAATCGATCATTGTAGATTGCATTAATATTCTCATTCACTTTTTTCGAATTTTGAAGCGTGTTGAAATTGTTCAAAATAATAATCAGCATCACAATCAGCAAAATAAATGCAGCTTTAGTTTTGTTGCTATATTTTTTCAAATCTCTCATAATGATGTATTATAAAGAAATAATCCTTTGTTTACCATTTTATTATCTATAAGTTCAATACTTTTAACAGCTCCCAAAGGCGTTATTTTTATGGTTTTGCTTCCTTTAGCAGTATAAAAATAATAGAGACTGTTGGTGTTTATTAAAAAGATTTCTTCAGATTCGCCACTACTATAATTGATTTTATAATTATACTTTTCTTTATGTTCTCTAATTTTTTTTGAAGTACCATAACCACCTGCGAGCCCGTAACCAAAGAAAAATGAACAAAGTATCACGGCAAGTGTTTTTATTGCAATACTATTAAAATAACTTTTAGTTTCTGCCGGAGATAGACCTTTAATATTTTTTAATTCAAATGTTCTTATGATAAATTTCCTATCTCTATATTTTGCTATCAACGACGGTAAATTATAGTGAAATATAAATAGTGAAAGTATAAAAATTAAAACTATTGGATTTGAAGTAAAAGTAGCAATTGGACTAATTAATATGTCCATGATTGTAGAATATTTCAATATGTTTATTCCTAATTGATAATGAAAAAAGCACTCTTTTACAATTCCCATTATAACAAGAAAAAGGTAACCAAAAGGAAGTAGTTTTTGGATATCGTCTGAAATTTTCATTCGCAGTTTTTTAGTTTGTTTTTTGATGACTTTTAAACTTACTAAAATAACATTTTTTACTTACAAATGTAGAAGAATTGAATTAGGAATAAAGTGCTCGTAATTTTTAAGAGCTATTTCCTGTCCCGATAGTTATCGGAATTAATATCTTTTTTATGGCAGAAAAAGCAATAAAAAAGGATGCCGCTTCCATTAGGGTTAGGGCATCCTCGTTCTAAGAAGTCTTTTGTTTACTTGAAATTTATTCCAAAATTACATTATCAGAATCCGGGTTTCCTTTAAAAAATAAAAATTGAAGGATAAGTGATAATGCAACGGTAAGATTCGCTCCAATGAAATTCAGCCATAAATAACCCAATTTTTCCTGATCGCTCGGATAAATATAAATCATGAAATAATAAATGATAAAAATAGTCACCTGACTTATGATTGCGCTGTAGAACATTGGCTTTGCCTGAACTCGTTTTAAGTAAAATCCAACAAGGAAAATTCCCAAAACGGTTCCGTAAAATATAGAACCAATAATATTTACAAGCTGAATCAAATTCTCAAACAAAGTTCCTACACAAGCAAAAAGAATAGCTACAACTCCCCAAAAAAGCGTGAAAAACTTCGTTGCCATTAAAAAATGTTTTTCTGATTTTTCACCTTTTACATTTCGTTTGTAAATATCAATTGCCGTTGTCGAGGCCAAAGCATTCAGTCCCGAAGCTGTTGACGACATTGCTGCAGAAATAATAACGGCAAGCAATAAACCTATAAGCCCTTTTGGTAAATAATGCAAAATGAAATGGAAGAAAACATAATCCTTATCATTTGTTTCACTATTGCTGTCAGCTTTCGAAATGATTTCTTTTGCTTTATCGCGCAAATCTTTTTCTTTGTTTGATAAAGCAACTAATTCTTTTCGTAAAATCGGATTGTCATAATCCTGATTCAGCTGATCGATATATAATAGGTTTATTACTTTTTTATCTTCAGAAAGTTTATCTAATTTCTTCTCCAGAGCATGATATTCTTCTTTAAATGCCGATTTTTCAATAACAATTTTATTATTCGGATTAAAATTTAAAGGAACTGGATTGAATTGGAAGAAAACAAAAACCATAACTCCAGTCAATAAAATAAAAAACTGCATCGGAACTTTTAAAAGTCCGTTCATGATTAATCCCATCTGACTTTCCTTAACCGATTTTCCAGATAAATAACGTCCAACTTGCGATTGATCTGTACCAAAATAGGAGAGTGCAAGGAAAAATCCACCAGTAATTCCACTCCAAAAAGTATATTTTTCTTCGGGATCAAAAGAGAAATCGACAATATTCATTTTGTCATTTGCGCCTGCAATATGCATGGCACTTGTAAAAGTCATATCGTTTGGCAAATAATGTAAAATCAGGAAAAAAGTAATAAACATACCTGAAATAATCACAAACATTTGTTGTTTCTGTGTTACATTCACCGCTTTTGTTCCACCAGAAAATGTGTAAATAATTACCATAACACCAATTATGATATTCATTACAGTAAGATTCCAGCCCAATAAGGCCGACAAAATAATTGCAGGAGCATAAATTGTTAGTCCGGTTCCTAATCCTCTCTGTACTAAAAACAAGATTGCCGCAAGCGAACGTGTTTTTACATCAAATCGTTTTTCAAGAAATTCGTAAGCGGTAAAAACTTTATTTTTATGATAAAGCGGAATAAAAGTCACACAAATGACAATCATAGCAATTGGCAATCCAAAATAGAACTGAACAAATCCCATCCCATCATGATATGCTTGTCCGGGCGTTGACAGGAAAGTAATTGCACTTGCCTGAGTTGCCATTACTGAAAGCCCAACAGTGTACCACGGCGTTTCGTTGTTCCCTAAAATGAAATCTTCAACATTCTTGCTTCCTTTGGTTTTCCATGAACCATATCCAACAATGAATAAAAGTGTAACAATAAGTACGATCCAATCAAATAGTTGCATAGGTTATGAGTATAATTGCATGATTAAGAGAAAAATAAGAATATAAATAGCATTAGCCACCAAAACATAGGTGTAGCTTTTTTTCCATTTTTTTGTTTTTTTGGCTTCCATTTTACAAATGTATTATTGCTTTAATTCTTGTTTAGGAGCTTCAATTGGCTGTTTCAGCGAAATGATATTAGATAACAATCGGTAAGCGCCGGCTACGCCTTCTGGCAATTCTCTAAAAAAGCTTAACCCAGTGTAAATATAGTATCCTTTTCCATATGGTGCTACTAACAATGCGCCATCTTTTGGAGATTCACCTTTGTCATGCGATGATATAATAGGAGTGAAGGCAGCGTCGTATTGATCTGGGTAATATAAGCCTTGTTCTTGAGTCCAGCCTTGAAAATCTTTTTCAGTAATTTTATTCGGAGTATTTAAAACCGGATGATTTGGTGCTAAAAATGTTATTTTAGCATTTTCCTCAGTTACGCGATCATTTGAAACTTTTAACGGATATGGTGCAATTTGATCCGTAACCATTTTGCCATATGTATTGTATTGTACAATCATGTTTTTACCGTTTTTTACAAAATCAAAAAGTATTTTTTGTTTGTGTGCTAAAGCATTTACAGTATTGTAAGCGCGAATTCCGGTAATAACTGTACTGAAAGAATCCAGACGTTCTGGTGTAATTTCTTCTGGCTTCAGAATCGTTACTTTGTATCCCATTTGAGCTAAACTTTCTGGAACTTCATCGCCAGCGCCCATAATGTAAGCAATAGCATCACCAGAAGTTTTTAAGTCGATTCTAATACATTTTGACTCAGCCGATTTTAAAACCATTTGTTTCGTAATATGACTGTAATCAATAATCGTTTCATCTTTGTCAAAACGTTTATTTTCCGTAATAGCAACCGCTTTTGCAACCGCTTCTTCAGGGTTTACTGGAGGTGTAACTTCAAAATAAAAAGTTTGCTCACTTCCTTTTTTATCCAAAGAAAACGGAATCTGTTTTGGTGAAATTACCCAGCTTTTTGGTAATTCTAATTGAAGATTTCCTTTTATTCCGTCTTTTCCGGCACGAACTTTTACCGGAATCATTTTGCTTTTGGTATCCTTAAAAATCAATACTTTTTCAAGAATTGAAGTTGTAACTTCAGGCACTATATCAAGAAAATTATACATTTCGCCTTTAACTCCGTCATTGTATTTGTAAACAACAGTACGCTCAAACGGAATTTCAACACCATTTATTTTTACGTTAAAAACAACTTTCACTTCTCTAATAATATCTGGAATTCCAATATTTTCCTGATTTGAAACCGTGTACATTCCAACAGTTGCTTTTTCTTTTAACCAATACGGCTGTGTATATTCAATTGTTTCAGGAAGTTGTAATTGAATACTCAATTTTTGATCATTGTTATTCTTCAAAACACTATTTTGAGCCGTTGTTTTATTGTCTGGCAATGTTGTTATGCTAACTAATTGCATTTCAACAGCACATCTGTTAATAGCTTCAAGATTTAATTTAATAGTGCTTCCTGGAGTAGCTTCTTGTTCGGTGGCTACTGCTTCCAGATATAAACCTGAGCAAGATGCTATAATGTTTTTAATTGCATTGGCTTTTAAAGGTTTCCAATGATCATCTTCTAAAGCTTCAATCATTGTGTATGCTTTTATCAAATCAGGAATACTTGCCGACGGATTGCTGAAATCGTATTTTGAAATGATTTTAGAAATTAATTCGCCAACTGGTTTTCCGTTTTTAACTCGGTTCCAGGAAGTATCGATTCCATCAAATAAATTGTCTCTTTCTTTTGGAGTTTCTCCATTAATTAGTTCCAAATACTCAGTTTCTTCTCCACGTGCTCCTGTACTTCCAAAACCTTGTGATTGATGGCGGCTTCGGCTTAAAGCAGCAATTTCCTGATTTGATTTTCCGATTCCGGTGTAATAAACTCCAGTTTCTAATTTGGTGAATTTTGATTTATTAGCAGCATCAAATTTTTCCTGGCTTCCGTAAAACCACCAAGACGGATTAAAAAACTGGCGTTTTACCTGCCATGGTGCAACATATTTTAATTGTTCCGGATATATTTTTGGATCATTTGTCAATTTATAACTTTCAACACTCAACATTGCCGATGACGTATGATGTCCGTGCGTTGTTCCTGGTGAACGATGATCAAAACGGTTTATGATTACGTCTGGTTGAAATTTTCGGATAGTCCAAACAACATCGGCAAGAACTTTGTCTTTATCCCAGATTTCTAAAGTTTCGCTTGGATTTTTTGAAAAACCGAAATCATTCGCGCGTGAAAAAAACTGTTCACCACCGTCAATTTTACGGGCTTCAATTAATTCCTGAGTTCTGATTACACCTAATAATTCACGCAATTGCGGACCAATTAAGTTTTGCCCGCCATCACCGCGTGTCAAAGACAAATACCCAGTTCTTGCATTCATTTCGTTTGCCATATAAGAAATCAAACGAGTGTTTTCATCATCAGGATGTGCGGCAACATATAAGACCGAACCTAAAAAATTTAATTTTTTGATTTGATTATAAATTTCTACAGAACTCGGTTTTTGTGGCTGTTGTGCAAAAGAAATTGAAATCCCGGTTAAAAAAAATGAAAGAATTAGTAATTGAATTTTTCGCATAGCGTAGTTTGATGTTTTTGAAAGTGCTTCAAAAATAGTAATTATATTTTTGAAGACTATTTAAATGAATTGTTAATGTTTGGTTATTGATTTCCTTTTTTAAGAAAAACTACTCCACAAAAAAAATGCCATCAGATTGTCTCCGACAGCATTTTTTTTAAAGAATTGATTTAATAAATTAAATCAGGTGGTATTTCTTAGGATTACAGAAAATTATTTCAATTTGTTTTCTGTGTCTTTGTACGTTCCAGTAATGGTAACGCCACTATTTTTAGTCACTTTACCATAAATGGTAATCGACGAATTGTTTCCAATAAAATTAATTTTTGCACCACTGTTCAATCTTAGGTCGCCCCAGATTACTACAGAACCTTCAATTTGCAATAAAGCATTGCTATTGATAATAAGTTCTGTTGGGTTTGATTGCTGGTATTTTCCTTGTGCCAAAGTTCCAGTCATATTAAAAGTTCCTCCGCTGTTTAAAATCAAAGTATTTTGAACAGAAATTGATCCACAGTGTGTTAACACACCTCCAGAATTTACGATTATAGAATTAATTGCTGTTGAACCATTATATGATTTTACTTCGTTAGAATTCAAAATCAAATCTTTTCCTTGATTGTAAACTCCGTAAGAAGAACAATTTGCGAAAGTTGCATTTGGTTTTTCCATCTTAATGATTTTCAAACCACCTTTTCCGCTAGCAACATAAATATAGTCTCCGCTAGATTTTACATAATTAGATGAACCAGTAATTCCAACAGTTCCAACCAGACTTAATGAAGTTCCAGATTTGTAAACATTTAATCCTGCAGCTCCGTTTGCAACAAAAGCATATCCGTCGTTTACAGAAACCGCATTGGTTACATTATCTCCTCCTGCAGAAGCCAATCCAATTGTTTGAAGCTTAGAACCGCTGTTGATATCATAAACTCCTAATCCATTGTATCCTTCAGAAACTAATAATTTTGTTCCGTCAAAATCAATTGTTCTTTTTGCAGCACTTACATCAGTGCTTGTAGTGAAAGACTTTTGAAGGGCAAGAGTTGATTCGTTATAAATATTTACACCTTTTGTACCGCTTAAGGTAACAATTTTGTCACCGCTGATTGCCACAGTACGTAAATCCTGAACAGCTACTTTTGAAGTTACTTGTTTAGTAGAATTACTGATTTTAAACAAGCTTCCTGTATCTCCAGTTACTGCAAAGTAAGAAGATGAGTTAGCAGCAACATCAGTTGTTGCATGGCTTTCAAGTTTTGTTACTGTATATTTATCTGTAAGCATTCCAGAGCTTAATTGCATATTGATTACAATTGCAGGATTTGTCAAAGTTGCATCTTTGTCAATATCTTTTGCTCCGGCGATAATTAAATTTCCGTTAGAGTAAGTAAGAGAAGTAATGTCTGTATTAGCAATTAATGCAGATGTAAGCAATTTTGGCTTGTAAGGATCTGTAACATCAATAACATCAATCGCTCCAGAATAAGCTTCACCCATCATTGTATAGGCTACATAAGCATAATTTCCATTTACAGCAACATGATTTGCTTGTAAAGTCCTACCATTACTGTCTGTTGGAGGATTAATTTCTGCAATTTGAACCATTGGCAAATCGGTTGTTGACTGAGTTGCTAGTCCTTTTGCCGTTGAAGTGTTAGTGATTGAGATAACTCCAGAATTAGTGTAATCAAGTCTTTGATTTAAAGAAGTGGCGTCGGAATTAATTGTAATGCCATTTCCAGCAGATTGGTTATTAGAGTTGTCATCATTATTGTCACACGAAATAAAAAGTGACATAGTTAAAAAGGCGAATAGATAGAAATTATTTCTCATAATTAACTGGGATTTAAAATATTGTGCAAATATAAGTCACAATTATAATAGAATAAGACAATTATTATAAATATAATTGATTTTGAGATTATTTTTAAATATTACATAACAAATTAACAAATTCAGATTATACTATGCATGCATAAAAAAAGAGTATCAATATTTTTGATACTCTTTTGTGTTGAAAATTAGATATTTAGCAATTATCTTCTTCCGTGTCCGCGATGATCGTCGTGGTCATCATGGTCGTGGCGATCATGTTTATCATGGTGTTTGTCATAATGTTTGTAATCTCTATGGTCATGACGATCATTGTATCCATAAACCGGTCTTGGTTTGTATGGTCTTTGAGGTTCTCCATGATACCCTCTGTAATATTTTACTCTGTGACGGTCAAAATAAGTATATGGAGTTCTTCCGTGGTAATCAGTTAAAACTACTTT
Source organism: Flavobacterium resistens (assembly GCF_900182645.1). Taxonomy (GTDB): domain Bacteria; phylum Bacteroidota; class Bacteroidia; order Flavobacteriales; family Flavobacteriaceae; genus Flavobacterium; species Flavobacterium resistens. The sequence continues at coordinate 49,118 of NZ_FXTA01000001.1, forward strand.
ATAACCTCCGTATAAATCATAATTTCTATATTGTCTTGGCAAATAAGTGGTTCTAACCCATCTTCCGCCTCCAAAATAAATAAACTGTGAAGCTCGAACATCATAATAAGCTTCAATGTCTGGTAAATAATAATACTCCATTTCAGCATATCCTGCAGGTCCCCAAGCTGGTGGTGTGCCTATATTTACATTAATTGATACTTGGGCTTGCGTGGCATTTGCAACCAAAAGAAATAATCCGGCGATTGCTATTTTTAACGTTTTCATTTTTTCTAAAGTTTTAATGTTACTCTTGCTTAGTAATATTCATATACTGTGCCAAAAATAAAAACCTAATGCATTTCGTCGGATAAAATTAGCAGTTCAACGAGTGTGAAAGCGCTAAATATACGGTAATGTTTTGATTTTCAAAATGTTTCATAAACTTTAAAAAAAGATAAAAAAAGCAAAAAAAATCTTTTTATTTATAATCTACAATTCTTGGTTTTGACAGCTCAAAATTCATTAATCCAAAATCTGTTGTTTCAAAAGTATTGGTTTTAAAAACATTATCTCCTTCAAATGGAATAGTAGGGTAGTATGACAAGGATAATTGAAAAGAACTGAATACTAAATAATCGTTACTTACTATTACACCGAGCGTAAATTTTGAATAGGCCTTGTTTCTGCCCATCGCATTATTCGGACTTCCTAAAACGGCTATTGAATAATTGAAAAATGGATTTAAACGAAATCCAAGAAGTGCATTCGGAGAATAAGTTTGCGTCTGTAATGATAAAATCATCTTGTTGGTTCCGTAAATGGCGCTGTTGAATCCAGCTAAACCATTTTCTTCATTTATATTCAATTGATCTCCAATAATATCCTCACGGTTAATGCCAATAACCATTTTTGGATTCACAAATTGTCTTAATTTCCAAGTTCCAATGCTGTAAAGCTTCGTAAAATAGTTGGTTTCTACAGAAAATGCTGTTTCATAAGTTTTTGAGTCATGAAAAAAGGTTCCGCCTTCAAAATTAGCACTCAAAAATCCTAATCTATAATAATTACCAAATGAAAACTGACCGCCAACATAAGGTCTCCACATTTGATTTTTATATTGATAGCCTAAAGTAACACCATAAATTCGGCCAATAGGAACGTCTTCAGTCTGGCCATTTCTAAAAATATAATTGTCTTTAATAAATTTTCGTGTATTAATTCCAATTCCGGATAAAATAAGTTTTTGATCAGAATAAAAATGAGTTGGATCATATAAATCTGTTGGACTTTCGCTATAATTTACATTCAGAAATCGGCCGGAAACAATTAAATTGGTAATTCCTTTGTCTTCGTCTTCAAAAACTTTAGAAGCTTTTCCTGCCCAAAAATCCTGAAAATTATATTTGAAAGGTTGATACGCATAAGACATATCGGGAGCCTGCAAAGTATCTTTCCTGAAGTTCTGTCCAACATAAATTCCGCCAGCCCATTTGGTTAAAGGCGAATAAAACAATCGTTCGATATTGATGCTTTTGGTGTAATTGTTATCAAGATCCATTTTATAATTCAACGTTGTTCCGATATAAGTATTTTTAATATTTGGAACCGTATATGTGACATCGTTACCATTTGCACCATCACTAAAACGATTTGTAAAGCGATATTCGAGTTGCTGGCCAGATCCAAAGAAATCTTTTTCCTTAAATCCAACAGAAACTTGATTACTGGAAATTGAAAATCGCGGAATCGTGCTCCAAGAATCCAAAACTCTGATAGTAACATCAACAGAATCTGATGCCATTCCGGCTAATTGATGTGTAATCCGAACTGCTGTTACATACTTTTGAGATCGAATTAAACGTTCTGTTTCTTGTACTTTATAACTGTCGTAAACACTATTTCTTTTGAATAAAAGTAAATTGTAAATGGCAATTTTTTTGGTTTTTAAATGAAGTCGGTTTCCTGTTCGTTCTCCCCAATTTTTTGGCGTTTGCGTTGTATCTACAACAGAATGTCCAAATGGATCTAACGTAACGATATTTATTTTACGAATGATTTTACCATCATAATTTGATGTATCGCTTGGTATTAGGAGTTCTTCTTTCTTTTTTGGCTTATTGGTTCTAAAAAAGAGTTTATGCATGGCTTTTGTGAAATTGTTCTTTTTCGAATAATTTCGGATTCGGTCATAAACCTGAGTTGAATCTTTTTTTACTGTAGGATCTTTTTTTGTTTTATCTGATTGTCCATGAATGCTTTGTAAACAAAAGCAAAACAATAGAAAAACGATTATTTTTTTGTTTAGAAACATTCAGATTCTTTTCTCTTATTTAAACACGATTTATAATATGAATATAGGCTAAATATTAGTGCTATTTTTAAAATTAACTGTTTTTTAGCTTTCAATTTTAGCTTTTCGAACCCTCCAGGTAAATTTTCTTGGCACATGATTTCCCATCAAATAACCCCAGGCTTCCATTGATTCTATTCGGTCAAAAATTATTTTTAACATTGCCAAAAGCGGAATCGCTAAAAACATTCCCGAAATCCCTGCAGCAGCGCCACCAATAATAATTCCTATGATGGAAACAAAAGCATTAATTTCAACTTTAGAATTTATAATTAACGGAACTAATAAGTTGTTGTCAATTAGCTGAACAATAATATTTACGATTAAAATCCCCAATATAATTGACGTTTCTCCAGTTCCGGTTAATGAAGCCAAAACTGTAATTATTCCTGCAATAAATATTCCGATGTAGGGAATAAGATTTAAAATTCCGGTTATCAATCCCAATAAAATGAAATATTTTATTCCAATGATCCAAAGTCCTAAACTTGTTAAAACGGCTACTGTAGTCATTTCTAACAAAAGACCAACAATGTAATTATTTATAGAAACTTTGATTTGCGATAAAATATCTTTTAGAGCCGAATGGTTTTCTTTGCTGATCAATTTGGCTAAAAAAAGAATAAAATGATCTTTATAAATTAAAAACAGAAAAGTATAAATTGGAATTATAGTGCAGTCTAAAAGCAAATCGGTTATGGAAATCAGTGCCGAACCAATTGTCGCATTTCCATTTTTGACCGAATCTTTAGTTACATTATCTATATATTTTTTTTGTTCCCCAATGCTGACATTAAAATTGTCTTTAATGAATTTATGAATGTCGACGATAAAAGCATTTGCATTTTTTTTGATGGTATCAAAATCATTTGCCATATCTGTTACTTCGTAGGAGATAAAAACCAAAATCCCAATAATAAAAGCAGCAAAAGTCAAAACACAGATAATTGCGGCAAGATGTCTTGGAAATTTTAATCTTACATTAAAAAAGGTAAATATCGGCAGTAATAAAACAGCAAATAAAAATGCCATGAGTACAGGCGTGATAACATCTTTTGCAATGCAGAAAATATAGGCAAACGAAATCAAACTTATTAATATGCAGGCAAGCTTTGCATAAAAAGGTAATTTTATAGGCTGAGTCATTTTTGTGAATTTTGAATAAAGTAAATTGGCTAAACAAATATTACATTTAAAATCAGTAATTCTGTTTTAGGTTTTTTAATTTACGTTATAAAATTTCCATTCAAAATTTAGTCAAAAAACTCTTTTTCCTCGTATTGTACTGGCATTATCGAAATTCCTTTTTGAAGCAAAAGATTATTTGGAAAAATAATTCGCTCGCCTTCTTTGGTTTTTAAGTTCACATGGAAAGCGCTGATGTCTTCAATTTCAGCTTCAATAGGGAAATCTTTATCGTGGATTTTTATAGTATCTCCGATTCTAAAAGGAAATGAAAAAAACAAAATCATTCCGGAAGTTATATTGCTTAAAATAGACCATTGCGCAAACATAGCAACGCCAATTACAGTTGCAATAGAAGAAACAGTGATAAAAATATCCTTAGTGTCGACGCCCCAAATTACAATCAGACTAATAGTAACCAATATATTCATTAAAATGTGAACATATTTAATAACCAGATTTGTTCTGTGTTCTAATAATTGACTGCTGCTGGCATAGCGTCTGATTAGTTTCGCAACGATTATTCTTAAAGCAACTAAAATTAATAGAAGAATAAGGGTAGCAAATATTTCCTGGCTATATTCTTTAAAAGAAAACATAAGATAATTTTTATACTAAAGTACTCAAATATTCGTAAACTTTAGCAGTCGGGAGCCCCATAACATTGGTGTAAGAGCCTTCAACTTTTGCAACAGCCATAAAACCAAACCATTCCTGAATGCCATAAGCTCCAGCTTTGTCATAAGGTTTGTAATTTTCAATATAATACAAAATGGCTTCGTCTGATAAATCGTTAAATGTTACTTTTGTTACATCGTTTATCACGGTAGAAGTATTTTCTGTTCTAAAACAAACAGATGTAAATACTTCATGTGTTGCATTAGACATCGATTTAATCATTTCAAAAGCTTCTTCAGCATTTTTTGGTTTTCCTAAAGCTTTATTTTGATGCCAAACGATAGTGTCGCTAGTGACCAATATTTCATTTTCTTTTAATTCACCATCAAATGCACTGGCTTTTAATGCTGCAAGATAATCTGTAATTTCAGCAGCTTCTAATTCAGGCGGATAAACTTCTTCAATATCTTTTAATCGAATTTCGAAATCAAGATCCAAATCCTTAAAAAATTGCTGTCTCCTTGGTGATCCTGAAGCAAGAATCAAAGTATATTTTTTTAGTTTTTCTTTAAGCATTGTACTTGATGTTTAATGTAATTACAAGAATTGATAAAATTCCGAAAAGCAAGATTAGCTTTAAAACGGTACTCAAATGATGGAATTCTTTTTGAGTTTTTGCTGTATAAATTTTTACAATAAAATATAATAGGGGAGCAAGAACAAAGGCGAAACTATATAAAGTGGCAATATAAAGTTTGTTCTGCATGAAATAAGTATTGATATAAAGCAAAGACAATACAAATGGAATTATAGCAAATCCTAAAGCGATTTTTGCGGCTCTGCTAATCCCAATTGCAATTGGCAAAGTGTTCATTCCTTGGTTGTAATCACCATTTACATCTTCAATATCTTTAACTATTTCTCTAATAAAATTGATCATAAATGCAAAAAGAGCATAATCAATCAAAATCGAAAAAAGACTCGCCATTTGCGCTTGATTCTCAGCATTTGTTGCAGGAAACAAATCAAAAATTCCGATGATAATAACGCTTAAAGCCAATAAAAGAGCTACGATAAAGTTTCCTAAAATCATGATTTGCTTTAAACTTGTAGAATAAAAATAAAGCAAAGACGCAATCAAAATAAAAACTGTTGCAAAACTCGGTCTCAAAATGACATTTGACAAATAAAAACCAATAGCTACACCAGTAATATTCAGTCCGATATAAATATTATAGGCTCTGGCTTCAGAAATTCCTTTGCCAATAATAACGTTATTTGGCTTGTTGATCGAATCTGTTGCGACATCAAAAATATCGTTGATTACATAACCTGCAGCTGCTAATAAAACAGTGCTTAAAATCAATAATCCGTATTGCCAGTCGGCCAAAGCCAATGGAATATTTTGCTGTTTTAAAAAAGCATAACGAAATAAAACCTGCATAAAAGCAAGCATCAATAAGTTTTGATATCGAACGAGTTTTAAGTATTTCATTTTTTCAAAGGTTCTAAGTAGCTTGGGGCTAAGTTGCTAAGTTTTTTATATAATTGATAACTATTTAATCGTGTTTTCCATTAAAATATTCCATCCATTTTCCTTGTACTTTCATTACTTGCTCAATAACGTCACGTGCTGCACCGCGTCCGCCTTTTACGTGTGAGATATATCGGCAAATGTTTTTGATTTCCGGGCTTGCGTCTTGTGGGCAAGTTGGTAATCCTACTAATTTCATTACATGAAAATCAGGAATATCGTCTCCCATGTAAAGCACTTGTTCTGGTTTAATATTATTACTATTTGTATAATCTTTAAAAGTCTGAACTTTATCAGGAGTTCCTAAATGAACATCTTTAATACCTAAATTGTTTAAACGAATACGAACGCCTTCATTGCTTCCGCCAGAAATAATACAGACATTATAACCGCTTTCAATCGCAGCTTTCATTGCATAACCGTCACGAATGTTCATTGTTCGAAGCATTTCGCCTTCATTGGTTACAAAAACAGAACTGTCTGTAAGTACGCCATCAACATCAAAAACAAATGTTGTGATGTCATTCATTATTTCTTTATAACTTTTTGCCATTATTTTGAATAGATTGTGTGAGTATATTATAAATGTTTTTTTGATTTTCGTTGTTTAAAAACGCTAAATGCGCTTCTATAGTATTAGAATCGTTTCGCTTTGCTGGTCCGGTTTGCGCATCGATTGGATCCAATGTATTGATTTTTTCAGCGGTTTCCTGAATTAAAGGTTTTAATACTTCAAAAAGAACACGGTGTTCATCACAGATTTCCTGTCCAATTTGATACAAATGATTCGTAAAGTTATTTACAAAAACGGCTGCGACATGTAATGCTTTTCGTTGTTCCGAATCAATAGCAAAAACAGCATTTGAAATGGTTTTTGCTGTTTTTTCCAATAAATCAAAATCGGCACTATTTTCTGCTTCCAAACACATTGGAATTACTGAAAAATTTACGGCTTTGTTTTTAGAAAAAGACTGAAGCGGATAAAAAACTCCTCGTCTGTTTTTGGATTCTAGAGTATCAAGAGGCGCGGCGCCAGAAGTATGAACTACAAGTTGATTTTGAAAAGATAATTGTTGTGAGACTTCACCAATTGCATTATCCGAAACTGCAATGATATATAAATCTGCTGGTTTTAAGTTAATTAAATCAGTTGTGATTTTGTCTTCATTAATAAGAGAAACCAAAACTTCCTTTTTTCTCGAAAATACCTGCACAATTTCGACAGCTTCACTTTTTGTGAAAGCCTTTATTAAATGTTGTGCAACATTCCCAGAGCCAATTATCGATAGTCGAATCATAGCACAAAATTAACATTATTTTTTTGAAATGTAGTTCGGTTTAATTTCGTTTAAGGTCAATTTCAAATTTCAATTATTAATTTAATTCTGATAAAATTAAAAACCCGCTTTTTTGTAATTAAAAAAGCGGGTTTAGTTAATTGGTTTTAATGTTTTTAAAATTTTACAGCGCCTTTCGGAACTGTTTGATCAACAGTAATTTTTTTAGATAAATCAAAATTTGGATTTGAAATAAATTCTATATTCTGACTCACTTCGCCATTAATTGAGATTGCTTTCTCTGATTTTGAATTGAATTCAATATTTTTAAACGACATATTTTTCCCGTTGTAAATTTCGAAAATTTCTGGTTTTTGAATATCTAATTTAACATTGCTGATTTTAATTCCGTTTGCATCAATTATTGAAAAACCATTTTCTGCTTTTGCAGTTAAGTTTGAAATTTCGATATTTTCAAGATTCATTTCTGGCAATCCTTGTAAAAATACTGCTTGATATGCACCGGCGATTGTGATGTTTTTAATCAAAATATTTTTGAATTGCGGTGTTTCTACATTCACTGGCATCATTTTGTTGGCTACTTTAGTTCCGCCTTCAGCTAATGTTTCAGCAATTGATTTTCCTCCATAATATAAATCGAAAGAAATGGCCTGAGAAGGAATATCAGTCATATAAATATCAGAAATAAAGACATTTTCAACAATACCACCACGTCCGCGAGTACTTTTAAAACGTAATCCAACGTCAGTTCCCATAAAAGTGCAATTTGAAACATGAAGGTTTTTAACGCCTCCTGACATTTCGCTTCCTACTGTAACACCGCCGTGACCATGATATACAATATTATTTTTAACAATGATATTTTCGCAAGGAACACCGCGGTCACGACCGTCTTTATCCTTTCCGGATTTAATGCAAATGGCATCATCGCCAACATCAAAACTTGAATTTTCTATTAAAACATTTTTGCAAGATTCAACATCAAGTCCGTCGCCATTTTGAGAATACCAAGGATTTCTAACAGTCAAATTTCTAATAATCAAATCTTCAACCATTAAAGGATGAATATTCCACGCTGGTGAATTTTGAAAAACCGGACCATCAAAAAGAACTCTTTTACTATTTTGAATACTTACCATTACAGGACGAAGAAAATCATGGATTTCTTCAAATTGTTCTTTCGTTTTTAAGTCTAAACGAACATTCTGATCTGCTCCAACAGAAGCTTTCATAAAAGTTTCAGATGGATACCAACTTTCTTTTTTATCATTTAAAACACCGCCAGAAGCTACAAATTTCTTCCATTGACTCTCAGTTAATTTGCTCTTTTTAACCTGTCTCCAAACTTCTCCAGAACCGTCCCAAACGCCATTTCCTGTAAAGGCTACGTTTTCCAGATTTTTGCCATAAATAGGGGAGATGCAGCGCCATGTGTTTAAACCTTCAAAACTGGTTTCAATAATTGGATACAAACTTTTATCAGTCGAAAATTTAATCAAAGCACCAGTTTCTGCATGAAGTTCAATATTGCTTTTTAAAATAATCGGACCTGTAAGCCAGATTCCTGGTGGAATAATTAATTTTCCGCCTCCCTTTTTTGAAAGAGCATCTATAGCATCGGCGAAAGCCTTTGAATTTAAAACATAACCGCCACTTACGGCACCAAAATCTTTTAGATTAACTGTGTTTTTTGGAATGACAGGTTCTTTTACTTTTTGCATTTTAAACTCAATATCAGAGTAAATAGTACTTGATTTTGAATTCTGCGCAAGTGTTTTGGAAGACCATCCAGACACAATAAGTGCGAGAAAAAGGATAATGTTGATAGTTTTGGTTTTCATTTTTAATTATTTTGTAAAGAGATAGTTAATAGTCGAATATTTAATTAAAAGTTCTTTTTTTGCGAAAAATCATAATAAGAACTTAAAAAACAGATAAATTTAAAATGTAATCGATTACACAAATCTATGAAAAAATATCAATATTCAAAGAAATTATTAAACTGTTTGGTTTTGTAGTAATTAATTTACGCAAAAGCTTTGTTTCAATAAAAAAACATGCCATATTTTAGTTTTTATTAACAAATGACAAATATTGGAAGTCAACATTTTTAAGTACTTTTGTGGCACTTTTATACAATGTAATTCCTCAAAAATGGATAAAAAAATATTCTCTTTTTTGTTTTCTACACGCTTAATGGCCGTTCTTTTTTTAACATTCGCAATTGCAATGGGTGTTGGAACTTTTATCGAAAGTAAATACAACACAGATACTGCCCGAATTTTAATTTACAATACATGGTGGTTTGAAGCTATAATGGCAATTTTCATGCTAAATTTCTTTGGAAATATCAAACGTTACCAATTGCTTAAAAAAGAAAAATGGGCTACTTTATTACTTCACTTAGCTTTTGTTTTTATCATTTTAGGGGCTTTTATTACTCGTTATATTAGTTATGAAGGAATGATGCCAATTCGCGAAGGCGCTGCAGAAAATCAAATTTATTCAGATAAGACATTTATAACCGTTTTTGCTGACGGAGAATATAAAGGTGAAATGAAACGAAGAGTTTTTGACAAAAACCTTTTATTGTCGCCAGTAACTAATAATGATTTTACACTTTCTGGAAAGTTTGACGAAACTCCTTTTGAAGTGAGTTATGTAAACTACATCATGGGAGCTAAAGAAACTATCAAACCAGATCCAAAAGGAACACTTTATTTAAAATTAGTCGAAGCTGGAGCTGGCGGACGTGAAGAGCATTTCTTGAAAGAAGGTGAAGTTCAAAATATCCACAACGTTTTGTTTGCTTTAAATAAACAAACTGATGGTGCAATTAATATAAATACAACTGGAGATAAATACACAATTCAAACACCATTTGAAGGTGAATTTATGAGAATGGCCGATAAATTGAAAGGAACTGTTACAAAAGATAATGTACAACCTTTAATGATGCGTTCGTTATACAGCATAGGCGATATTAGAATTGTATTTCCAGATCCAGCTGTTAAAGGAGTTGTGGATTATGAATCAAGTAACGACTTTAAAGCAAAATCACATACTGATGCTTTATTTGTAAAAATAAAAGCTGATGGACAAGAGAAACAAGTTCGTCTTTTAGGTTCTAAAGGTAGCATAGGAGAGCCTCAAACGGTTAAAATTGGTAAAATTGAATACAGCTTATTTTACGGAAGCAAAGCTTATATTTTACCTTTTAAAGTAAAATTGAATGATTTTATTGCTGATAAATATCCAGGAACTGAGAAAAGTTATTCGGCATTTAAAAGTAAAGTAACAGTTCAAGATTCTACAGAAACTTTTGATGCCGATATTTTTATGAATCACGTTTTGGATCATAAAGGATATCGTTTTTTCCAGTCTTCATTTGACCCAGATGAAAAAGGAACTGTTTTATCTGTAAACCATGATTTCTGGGGAACTAATATCACTTATTTTGGATATTTTCTGCTTTACATCGGTTTGATGGCTATTATGTTTACAAAGCATTCTCGTTTTGGAGATCTAAAACGTAAACTTGAAAGTGTTAAAAAGAAAAAAGAAAAGTTTATTACTATTCTTGTTTTAATGATTGGTTTGAGCGGTTTTGCCCAGCAAAATCCTCATGTTCATTCGCATGATCACGATCATAATCATACTGCTGATCCAAACGATCACGCCAATCATGTTGTAGCACCGCCAAGTCAAAAGCAATTAGATTCGTTATTGACAATTTATAAAGCTCCAGAAGCTCATGCCGCTAAATTTGGCCGCTTGATTATTCAGGACGCGGGAGGAAGAATGAAACCAATTAATACTTTTTCATCTGAATTGCTTAGAAAAGTAAGCCATAACGATAAATACAACGGAATGAATTCTGATCAGGTATTTTTATCTATGACGCAATATGCTCAGGTTTGGATACAGATCCCGATTATTTATATAAAGATGGGGAATGATAGTATTCGTAAAATTATCGGAATTGATTCGAAGGATCAATATGCTCCATTTGTAAAATTTTTCGATGAAAATGGAAATTATAAATTGTCACCTTATTTAGATGCTGCTTATAAAGCAGGAAATCCAAATCAATTTGAGAAAGATTATATTGAAACGGATAAAAAAGTAAATTTAATGGAATCCGCTTTAAGCGGAAGCATTTTAAAAATTTTCCCTGTTCCAAATGATCCAAACAATAAATGGGTTTCTTTCTTAGAACGTGAGAACAGCAATTTTAAAGGAATGGATTCTACTTATGTAAAGCAAATTCTTCCGTTATATTTTAGTGCTTTAAACAACGGTTCTATTTCTAAAAATTGGGATACGGCTGACCAATTGGTAGAAAGTATTAATGGTTTTCAAAAGAAATTTGGCGCAAAAGTTCGTCCAAGCGAGCAAAAAATTGATGCTGAGATTGCTTATAACAAATATGATGTTCTTCAAAAATTGCCTTATTGGTATATTACTGTAGCAATATTGATGCTTACTTTTACGATTCTTAATATCTTTTTTGAGAAAAAATGGCTTCGTATAACAGTAAACGCTTTCCATGTTATAGTTGGATTGTTATTTGTGATTCATACAATAGCATTAATAGCACGTTGGTATATTTCGGGTCACGCACCTTGGAGTAATGCGTACGAAGCTATTGTATATGTGGCTTGGTCAACAATGTTCTTTGGTTTGGCTTTTGATAGAAAATCAAAATTAACCGTTGCTTCATCTGCTTTTGTTACTTCGATGATTTTAATGGCTGCCTACATGAACTGGATTGATCCGGAAATTGCAAACTTACAGCCAGTTCTTAACTCATATTGGTTAATGATTCACGTTGCTGTTATTGTAGCTAGTTATGGCCCGACTGCATTAGGAATGATTCTAGGTTTTGTATCATTAGTATTGATTTTCTTTACAACGGAGAAAAACAAAGCTAAAATGGAACTGAATATTAAAGAGATCACTTATATCAACGAAATGTCCATAACTATCGGTTTGATCATGCTGACTATTGGAAATTTCTTAGGCGGACAATGGGCAAACGAAAGCTGGGGACGTTACTGGGGATGGGATCCAAAAGAAACATGGGCTTTAATCTCGATTATGGTTTATGCGTTTGTAATTCATGCTCGTTTTGTTCCTGCTTTACGCGGAAAATGGTTTTTCAATTTAATGACTATGTTTGCCTTTATTTCGATTTTGTTCACGTATTATGGAGTAAACTTTCATTTAGTTGGTCTGCATTCATACGCAAGCGGAGAGGCGCATTCTCTAAATTGGATTTATTACTCAATGGCTACAATTGCAGTAATTGGTGCTGTAACGTATCCGAAGTATCGTAAATATTATAAAACTAAAAAAGTAAAGAAGAAATAATTTATTGGGGTAATTATTTAATTCAAATAAAAAAGGTTCAGTAAACACTGAACCTTTTTTTATATCAGAATAAAATATTTAAACCGGTAATTTACCCATAATTGCAAGTACAATCGCCGCGACGATAAAAAAGCAAATTAGAAAGATAATATGGCTTAATATGCTTAAAAAGAAAGCTTTTATTTTTGAAATTTTATTAAAAAACTGAATGTTAGTCCAGAATATCAATATCAATCCGATGAAATAAGTTGCTGATGAAAATTTTTGAATTTCTGATGTGCCATTTAAATAAAGCAATATTGGAAATGTCAAAATTTGTACAAAGAGTCTTTGAGATGCTTTAAAAGTATTTAAGACAAAAAATTCAACAAAATTATATCCCTGTTTTCTAAAAACAATATAAGTTCCAATTGTGTAAATGGGAATTGTAGCAATCGTTACCCACGAAAAATGCGTTGCGACCCATTCATTAAATTCATGATAATCTAAAGTTTTATCAACTGAATCGGGAAATGTATTGATGTCGAAATAATGATAGAGCACTCCATAAAGTGTTGCCAAAACAACAACCAAAGAAAGCGGCTTAAAATGCCTGACGCGTTTCCCTTCAATAAATTCACGTACTGAATGTCCTGGTCTCGTAAAAAGCTGTTTTAAAGAATATGTAATTCCTTTGTCAAAATGTAATAAACCATGTTGAATATCGTGCCATAAAAAATGAATATTTATTTTATGAGTTGCCGAAGGCTGTCCGCAATTACTGCAATAATGCCCTTTAAAAACATGATGACAATTTTTACAGATTATTTCCATTATGATAATTTAATTAGATTGTACTTTCTTAAAACCATTCGGGAACATAATTGCCAGCAAAACAACAATCAGCAGAAAGTTATATTCAACACCATTTCTTCCTCCGCCAACAACAAACCAACCTTCTTTAAAATGAACTAATACAATTCCCATTATTAAAACAAAAATCGTTACAAAACCTGCGAGCTTAATATATTTATTAAGAAGTAGAAGTACAGCCGCAATAACATGAGATAATTTAATACTCCAAGCCAGAAAAACGCCAAAAGGAGCAAAACCAATTTGGTTTAAATATAAATTTCCAAAATCATTAATGCCATTATTAAACATTCCGAAAACAGAATGCGTGAGAAGAATAATTGAAACTGCAATTCTTAAGAGTAAATTTCCGTTCATGATGTGGTATTTGGTTATTAATCAATTAAAAATAATAAAAAAGCGCATATTAATATGCGCTTTTTGTTTTTATGCAACGTTTAATTTTAAACTTTTCCTAAAGTGTACAATTGTGTCATTGTTGGTGTTAAACTTCCGCCAGCAGGCTCAAGTGTAATCCCGAAAGCCTCAGCTTCGTTTGTACGATCTACAGCGAAGATTTTATTTGAATTTCCTTCAAAATCGCTCAGTAAACCAATACTTGTTGGAGTTAAAACCGGACTTAATTTCAATGCCCAAACTTGATAAACCATTCCTTTTGGAGGTTTTGGCAAACCAGCCGCATCAATATAAGTTGTTTTAGTTTCTTTATTCCAATACACTTTTGCAAAAGAGGTTGGAGAAACTGCTTGACCGCCAAGTGTTACACCAGTATTTTTGATGTCTCTTACGATGTTTAAACTTTTTTCAGTTTCTTTATTCTGTTGACTTAAAAAAGCAAAATCTCTTTCAATTTTGTTTTTTTCAGTTCCAACAGTAGAAATTGCTTCTTTCGTTTTTGTCAATTCTAAAGTCTGATATCCTAAACCTAACAATAAAAGTACAGCAGCTGCCCAGCCAACATATTGCGACCAGTTTGATGCTGGCTTCATGTCGACTACTTTGCCATGTTTAAGTTCTAGTCTTGCTTTGATTTTTTCAAAATTAGCTACAGAATGGAAAGGAGCGAAGCTTGACGATAAAGCAACAATAGCTTTCTCTATCGAAATTATTTCAGCATCGACCTCTGGATTCTTTTTAGCTAATTCGGTAATTTCTATGTTTTCCTTTTCGGTTAATAAACCATATACATACAGTTCTAATAACCCTGATTCAATATATTCTTGTGCTTCCATTATATTTTTAGATAATTTCTTAAGTCATTAATACAGTTTCTGTTTTGTGTTTTGATAGTCCCCAATGGCATTGCCAATTCTTCTGAAGCTTCTTGTTGGGTATATCCTTTGAAAAATAATAAATTAATAATTTCGATACATTTTGGTTTTAGTTTCTTTACGAACTCTTGGATTCCAATTGCATCAAGCTTATTGCTTAATTTATTACTGTCATCTAACAGATTTACGAAATTATCGGATGAAAGGTTTTTTTGAGTGTTATTAAAATTTTTGGATCTTAATGTATCGATAGAAGTATTTCTAGCAATATTAAGGATCCAGGTGTAAAATCGGCCTTTACTTTCGTTATAAGAATCGATGTTTTTCCAGATTTTAACAAAGACTTCCTGTAAAACATCTTCGGCCTCTTCGCGATTTTTGATGAGTACATTAATGACCGAGAATAAACTTTTCGAGTACATGTCGTACAAATGGGTAAAAGCTCTTTCGTCTTTTTTGTAAATTAAAACTAATAATTCTTCTTGACTCATAGATTGGGATTTTAAAGCTTAAACAATAATTAATATCACATTATTTTATTACCTGAGATAAAGATACTTTATTTTTTTGTGAAAATTATAAATTTTTTAACAGCCAAAAACCTAAGAAACATAAGGGTTTGGAAAAAAAATCAACTTTTTTTTAATTTTTTTTCGATTTTTTAAAACCAAAATTCATCCAATTACGTAAATGCTATTATATAAGAAAATTAAGATGCAGAATAATAGCAAAAAACCTTGATTTAACAGGGAAAATCTAAAAATTAGCTGTCTGAAAGTTCTATAATCATTAAGAAAAAATAAATTTCATTGAAGTTGAAAACGTAAATAAAATCTCAATAAATAAAAAATATGACGATGAATAAGATAAATATTTTAAAAATATTGATTGTTGCTCTTACGAATGTTTTGGCACTTATGAATTTCAGTAAAAATGATTTAAAAAAAGATATTCAGAATATTCATTTTGAAGTTTTGAAGAATATTATTTAATGATTAAAGTTTAATAGTTGGTGTCCTCGGACTTCCAAATAGAAAATTTATTTATAAGCAAGTATTTTCAATTTAAAAACGAGTAAAATTATCCACATATATACGCCATTGAAAAATCAGATGAAAATGCGAATTAGGGTTTAAAATTAATTTTCACCATAACCGAGAGGCATCAACTATAATATGAAATACTATAAAATACAATACGAGCCCGAATAAAGATTAAAGCTCTTTTACAAGGTCTCACTTTAATTTATGAAAACGCAATAAGGCATAATAATTAATTCATGGTTTGATTTGTTTGTATGGGGGGAAGCCTAACGTCTGATTAACGTTAGGCTTCATTTTTTTAACGAATCTTTAATATAAAATAAAATTGCCAAAGCCTTTTTGTAAATCAGATTTTAACTAATTTTATAAAAAATTAAACAATGAAAAAAATAGTATTTATAGCTTGCAGTGTTGCTTTTTTATTCGCTTCACAAGTTCAGGCTCAAACGAGTAATAAAAAATCGAAAACAGAGAAAGCTATGGCAAAAGAAACCATTTATCAGTTTAAGGTTGAAGATTTATCAGGAAAAACTTTTGATTTTGCTTCTTTAAAAGGAAAAAAAGTACTGATTGTGAATACAGCATCAAAATGTGGTTTAACGCCTCAGTACAAAGACCTTGAAGCAGTTTATAAAGAATACAAAGACAAAAATTTTGTAATTGTAGGTTTTCCAGCAAATAATTTTGCAGGGCAGGAACCTGGAACAAATGAAGAAATCGCTACTTTTTGTCAGCTGAATTATGGTGTAACTTTTCCAATGATGGACAAAGTTTCTGTAAAAGGTGATGATATGTGCGAAGTGTACAAATTCTTGACTCAAAAATCTAAAAACGGTTTGCAAGATTCTGAAGTAGAATGGAATTTTCAAAAATATTTAATTAATGAAAAAGGAGAATTAGTTAAAGTAATTAAGCCTAAAACTTTAGTTACAGATCCTGAAGTTATCAATTGGATTAAAAGCTAATCATAAGACCGAAACCCAAAAATCCACAAATTTGAGAAATTCAAGTTTGTGGATTTTTTTTAGCTGTCAGACTGAGCGAAGTCGAAGTCTCACAAAGTTATTTAGCAATCGGGACTTCGACTTCGATCAGCCTGACAAAAAAGCAATTATTTTTTAATCTTTGCGAACCTTGCGTAAGTCTTTGCGCTCATTGCGGTTAAACCAATATCAACTGCATGAAAACCAAATCCAACCAGTGATCAAATTTGTAACCTACTTCGCGGATTGTTCCTGTTGCAACAAAACCAAATCTTTCATGAAAAGCAATACTTCCAGCATTATCTGCATCAATTGCGCCTATCATAACATGATAACCTTGTTCTTTTGCTAAACGAATTAATTCAGTCAATAATTTTGACCCAATTCCTTTTCCGATAACATTATCAACTACATAAACAGAATGTTCGACCGTATATTGATAACCAATTTTTTCCCGAAACTGACCATAACTTCCAAAACCTACAACTTCACCATTTATATCGGCAACAACAATAGGAAGATTTTTAGCTTTTTTATCTTCAAACCATTTGGTCTGCACTTCAAGAGTTTGAATGTCATAACTATAATTTGCCGTCGTATGCAAAATAGAATGATTTACAATCGCTAGAATTTTTTCTAAATCATTTTCTGTTGCTGGCCTTAATTGTACTTCCATGTTAAATGTATTGGTAATTTTAATTGGTTATTTTGTGTTTAATTCAGCTAATAAAGTGTCAACTTCTTTTGGGTTCCAAGTCATTTCGGTGCAAATAACTTTGGCATCTTTGGCATATTGCAGCGCCATTTTTTTGTCTTTAATTTTATTATAAAGTCGGGCCAGCAATAAATTTCCGTCGTATGAATCATTAATTTCCAACGAATGTTTTACCCAGAAAATTGATTTTTTTAAACTTTCAGTGTCGTTAATATGTTTTAGATACGTTTGTCCGATATCTTTCAAAAAACTTGAGTCGTTCCAAACTAATTTTTGTGTGTTTTCCAAAGTTGTTTTTTTGTAAAACTGCCATTTTTCGGTTCTTTCGGCTAATGTCAGGTCAAATTTAAAAACCAAAGAATCAGTTTTTTGAAGACGGATTGATTTTGCAACTTCTCTTTGTTTATAATAATTTACGGTATCTAAATTATCTACATAAGGGCGAAGTAATTCGGTTACAATACTTTCAATTTTGCGGTCTACACGATTTTGAGATGCAACAGCAGCAAATTCTTTTTGATGTTTTAAAACGAATTGAAATTCTCTCGAATTAATATCGGTAACGCCATTGGCAATAATTCTCCAATTTGTTTCGCTGATTAATTGTGCATCAGATTGTGTATTCAGGTAAACATGAGTTGGCGGCGACAAATCTGTTCTGTCTTTTCCTTTCTTTAAACTGTTTAAATAAGTAAAAAACTTATCTGAATTGCTTGGATCCGACATGAATTCTTTTTCTAAATACGGCAATTGCATTTTTGAATTCAGTGCATATTTTACTTCGGACATAAACTCTGGCGTTTTCATTTCGCCTTTTAGTGCATATAAAAGCGTTTCATTGGCATCCAAAAACAAAAAAGTTGGAAGCGATTTGGTGTTGTATTTGTTTTTCAGCGCAATTCCTTCTTCTTTTTCAATGTTTTTCCAGATGCAGATATAGTTTTCTTTTAAAAAAGACATCACGTTTGGATCACTAAAAACTTCCTTTTTCATTTGATTGCAATGTGGACACCAATCTGCATACAGCATTATAAAAAGTGGTTTCCCTTCTTTTTTCGCATTTTCCAATGCAGTTTTATACGGCGTATCATCCGGAATAAACTGATTTTGAGATTTTACAGTTTGCAACGAAAGAAAAAGTACTGCAATATATAGGAAACGCATACGAAGTATATTTTTATTACAAATTCACTTTTACAAATATATTCCCTTTTTCTAAAAAGCGCCTTAATATCTTCCTATTTATAAGTTAAATCAAATACGAAGTTTGTAACTTTGTAATAGTAAAAGAAAATGCTGAATTTTAGATTTTCTTTAAAAAAGTAATACGCTACAGGAATGATTTACCCCAAAATACCGCTTGCACAAAGCATTATCGAAATTTGTTCAGCAAAAGGAATCACTAATATCATTATTTCTCCAGGTTCAAGAAACGCGCCTTTGACGATAGGATTTGCCCAAAATTCGAATTTTAAGTGTTATAGCATTGCCGACGAGCGTTGTGCAGCATTTTTTGCCTTAGGAATTGCACAACAAACTAAAATGCCAACAGCAATTGTTTGTACTTCAGGATCAGCTTTATTGAATTATTATCCCGCTGTGGCTGAAGCTTTTTACAGCCAAATTCCATTAATTGTTATTTCTGCAGATCGTCCTCAAAACAAAATTGATATTGGAGACGGGCAAACGATTCGTCAGCAAAATGTTTTTGAAAATCATTCGGTTTTTAATGCCAATTTAACAGAAGAAGCTTCTGTTGAAAATGATTTGAAAATCAATAAAGCGATTGAAACTTCAATACTTCAAAAAGGTCCGGTTCATATCAATGCGCCTTTTGAAGAGCCTTTGTATGAAACTGTTGAAACGCTTTCTGTTCAGCCAAAAATAACAACTTTGGAAGAAGAAGTTCCAACCAAAATTATTGATAATAGCGAAGAAACTGCTTCCATTTGGAATTCGGCTAAAAGAAAACTAATTCTTATTGGAGGAATAAATGAAGTAAACTCTATAGAACAGGAAATTTTGGAAAATTTCGCCAACGATCCATCAATTGTTGTACTTACAGAAACTACTTCGAACTTACATCATCCGAGTTTTATTAATAGCATAGATACTTTAATTACACCATTTGACGATTGTGATTTTAAAGAGTTGGAAGCAGAAGTTTTAATCACTTTTGGAGGTATGATTGTATCAAAACGTATTAAAGCTTTTTTACGCAAGTATAAACCTGCACATCACTGGCACATAGATACTTTACGTGCATATAATACATTTAATGCTTTAAGTAAACATTTTGTAATGGAGCCAAATGATTTTTTTAAAGATCTGCTTCCAAAAACAGAATTTGTAGTTAGTAATTACTTTAAGAAAATCGATAAAATTTATAGTCTAAGAAATAAAAGAAAAGAAGAATATTTAAAGAAAATTCCATTTTCAGATTTTAAAGTTTTTGAAAAAATAATTGAATCACTTCCTAAGAACATCCAATTACAAATTAGTAATAGTTCGGCAATTCGTTATGCACAATTAATTGATATTGATGATTCTATTGAGGTTTTTTGCAATAGAGGAACGAGTGGAATTGATGGAAGTACATCAACAGCAATTGGTGCGGCAGTAGGAAGTGAGAAACAAGGAATTTTTATTACTGGTGACATTAGTTTTCTATACGATAGTAATGCTTTGTGGAATTCGTACATTCCGAAAAACTTCAAAATTATTTTGATTAATAATGGAGGAGGAGGAATCTTCAGAATTTTGCCTGGACATGAAGAAAAACCTGTTTTTAATACTTATTTTGAAACCTCGCACAATTTGACAGCAGAACATTTGGCGAAAATGTATCAATTCAATTATGTGCAAGCTTGTGATAACGAATCACTGGAAAAAGGTATTTCTGATTTATATGCTGATAATAATTCACCGGTTATCTTAGAAATTTTCACTCCAACAGCTCAAAACGATATTATTCTGAAGCAATATTTTAAAGAATTGAATTAATTTTTTTTGTAAGTTAAATTTTGTTAAAATTTACAAAACAAACATTTTTAATTTTAAATTTGGCTGCATTAATTGTAACCAATATTTAAAATTATGAGCGCTAGAGAAGAATTAATTAAGAAGTACGCTGGAGACTTAAAGGAAAAATGCGGTGTAACACCAAACATGGATTTGTTGACTAAAGTTACGATTGGCTGTGGGCCATCAATTTATAATGCAGATTCATCTACAGTTGCATCTTCACAACAATCTGAATTAGATACTGTAAAGAAAAACTTTTTGATTAAAAAATTAGGATTGAAAGACGGTCCAGATTTAGATGCAGGTATTAAGGCAGTGATTGAGAAATACGGTCATGCTAATAAGCACAAGTACAGAGCTGTAATTTATTATTTATTGACGCTTCACTTTAAAAAAGAAAGTGTTTACAAATAAGAATTAAAAGAAAAAGCGCCAATTTGGCGCTTTTATTTTTTTAGTTTGTTTATTTAATTGGAATTGGAAAAACTGGTAAACTCGCATGGCCTAAAGCATCTACAGTCTGCACAGCAAAAAAGTAATTATCTTTAGAATAAGGAATTTCTGCCTGTGTATCTTTCACAAAAATTGTTTTTTCCCAATGTGACGATGAAGTTTCTCTCATTAGAATCTGATAACCATATTGCGCTTTTCCTTCTGGAGCTGACCAAATCAGAGTAGATGAATTTGAAAGTTTTTTAACTTCAATTCCAACATTTTCTGGCGCTTTTGGTGATGAAGCAAGATTAGCCAAGGTTGCCAAATTAGCACAAGTATTTTTTCTTAAATAATCAAAATCCATAAATTCAGGCAAATCGCCATATTGAATATTGTTCTCTGTTCTTAAATCTTGGTGTTGATGATCAAAATTTTCATTCATTTCACAAAAGCGAACTGCTGTAAAACCATTTTGGCTAAATGGTGTATGGTCGCCGCCTCTTAAAAAACGATCATTTCTATATACTAATTTTACTTTCAATTGATCTACATATTGTTCCGTAGCCGTTTTAATGTATCTAGCCAAAAGTCTTGAAGGACTATCATTGTCACGGCTTATGGCTTTACGCATTTTAGCTTCTTCCTCCGTTTCTAAATACGGAATTGTTTCACTAAAAATACGAACTTGAGTGTTATCTCTTAAATTAGTTCCGCTTGATAAACTGTTACCAATCATATCATTATTAAGCATTGCTACAATATTCCAGTTTTGTTCTTTCGCTTTTTCAGCAAGATGACGTGCTCCAATTAAACCTTGTTCCTCGCCGGTTACAGCAACAAATATAATAGTGGCTGGAAAAGATCTTTTGCTCATTACTTTTGCCAACTCAATAACTGCAGCAACACCAGAACCATCATCATTTGCTCCCGGCGCATTCGACTTTATATTCATAACATCTGTAACTCGGGAATCTAAATGTCCGCTAATAATCAGAACGCGATTATCTGTTGGATCAGTTCCTTTTAAAGTAGCCATTACATTTCCAATCTGACTGTCGACATTAATTCTTTTTCCATCCGCTTTAACGGTGAAATAATCAATCTCAGAAGTTAATCTTCCGTTTGATTCCAAAGCAAATTTGTCAAATTCCGATTTTACCCATTGCTGCGCAGCACCAATTCCCTTGGTTTTATTTTTAGGATCACTTAAAGTATGGCGGGTTCCAAAAGAAACTAATTTATGAATTGTTGCTTCAAGATTTTCAGCTTTGATTTCACTAATCATTTTCTTTATTTCAGGATCTTCAGAGACTTGAGAAACAGAAACCTGAGTGAATAATAAAAAGGCAAAAGCAGAATAAATAATGGTCTTTTTCATTGATTTGGGATTAATTATAGGTTTCCAAATTTAACCAAAAGGAATAAACTACAATATAATGTATGCTTCTTTTTTTATCTAAAACATTTTTCGGATTACCATTCTCAAACTTCGTACATTTGCAGCATAGAAATTTAAGAATATGCTTGAAATAGGAAAATACAATACACTTACTATATTACGTGATACTAAAGTGGGTTTGTTTTTGGGAAATCCTGAAAAAGATCCTGATGGAATTCACGATGTTTTACTTCCAAATAAATATGTTCCGAATGAATTTGAAATAGGCGAAGAACTTGTTGTTTTCGTTTATTTGGATCATGAACAGCGACCAGTTGCAACAACACTTGAACCTTATATTTTGTTGAATGAATTTGCACTTTTGAGAGTAAATTACATTAATCAGGTTGGTGCTTTTATGGATTGGGGAATGGAAAAAGATATTCTTGTTCCGTTTAAAGAGCAGGCGCGCCCAATGGAAAAAGGAAAACGTTACTTGGTATATTTATATTTAGACGAAAAAACGAAACGTTTAGTAGCTTCAAGTAAAACGAATCAGTTTTTAAACAATGATCATTTGACGGTTGAAAAAGGTGAGGAAGTTGATTTGATTGTTTCTCATATCACTGAAATCGGAATCAATGTAATTATCAATGAACAGCACAAAGGTCTTTTATACAAAGATGAAGTATATGATGATTCAATACGAACTGGAGACAGAATGCGCGGTTATATCAAAAACATTCGTCCTGATAATAAAATAGATGTTGCTTTGCAAGTTCAGGGTTATCAGAGTATTGAGCCAAATGCTGAGAAAATTCTAGATGAATTAAGAGCCAATCGCGGTTTCTTACGTTTAAATGATAATTCGCATCCAGAAGATATAAAAACGGTATTGAAAATGAGTAAAAAGACTTTTAAAAAGGCTGTAGGAGCTTTATACAAGGAAAAACTTATTGAAATAAAAGAAGACGGAATTTATCTTGTAAAAGAGAATTAGAATTCTAAAATTTAATATAACAAGAAAGGCCGCTCATTACAAGCAGCCTTTCTCTTTTTATTCTAGTTTTAAAAAAAATTGTAATTAAAAAAAAACAGAAATAAAATAATTCGAATCCATTTAAAAAATAATAGCTTTATTAATTTTAGAAATTACTTTTCATCATGGGTATGTCTTTTAAATAATCAATACATTCATTTTTATTAGCAAAATCTCGATTTCACGGCTAATCCATTTGGTTTGATAAAATAACTTTTAGAAAGTTTCAGTTAGTATTTTTTTCCTCTTTTCGTAATCAATTTTCTATACTAATTACATTCAACAATTCTATTGTTTAACCGTAGGTGCTACTATCTCCTTTTTGAAGTTTTAACAAACGCATAAATCATTTGCTCACTATTTAAGGTTTTTTTACTAATCAGAACCGTAAAAAAATGAGCGACAAATTTTTTAAATTTTCTCAAAAAAATCATTTTTTAGGTTAATAAATCAGTGAAAGAAAATCAATCTAATATCAACAAAATAAAATGTATCTCGTTGATTTCTAGGGTGTAAAATTACTTATTATTTTTTAAAACTAATGTTAAAAAGTGTTATTTTTTGTAAGTAAATACCAATTGTTAACATTGAGTGCTGTTTTGTGGTAAGACTTAAATCAAATTGAGTAGGTAAAAATGTAAAAATGCTTTATTTTTACACTATAATTATTAAAACAAACAGATAAAAATGGATTGGATTACTGCCAGAGAATTTGAAGATATAACCTATAAAAAATGTAATGGAGTTGCCAGAATTGCTTTCAACAGACCAAATGTGAGAAATGCTTTTCGTCCAAAAACAACTTCAGAATTATACCAGGCCTTTTATGATGCACAGGAAGATACTTCAATTGGAGTCGTTTTGCTTTCAGCAGAAGGTCCGTCAACTAAAGATGGAGTTTATTCTTTTTGCAGCGGAGGCGACCAAAATGCACGCGGACATCAAGGTTATGTGGGAGATGATGGACAACACCGTTTGAATATTCTTGAAGTACAGCGTTTGATTCGTTTTATGCCAAAAGTAGTTATTGCTGTAGTTCCAGGTTGGGCAGTTGGAGGCGGACATAGTTTGCACGTTGTTTGCGATATGACGCTGGCAAGTAAAGAACATGCCATTTTTAAACAAACAGATGCAGATGTAACAAGTTTTGACGGCGGTTACGGATCTGCTTATTTAGCTAAAATGGTAGGACAGAAAAAAGCACGTGAAATTTTCTTTTTAGGAAGAAATTATTCAGCGCAGGAAGCTTTCGAAATGGGAATGGTAAATGCTGTTATTCCGCATGATGAGCTTGAAGCAACAGCTTATGAATGGGCACAGGAAATTCTGCAAAAATCACCAACTTCTATCAAAATGCTGAAATTCGCCATGAACTTAACAGACGACGGAATGGTTGGCCAGCAAGTTTTTGCCGGAGAAGCAACTCGTCTGGCATACATGACAGAAGAAGCGAAAGAAGGTCGAAACGCATTTTTAGAAAAAAGAAAACCAAACTTTGGCGAAAATAAATGGTTGCCATAAATTAATAAAATTGTTTCAGGTTTCAAGTTTCATGTTACATGTTCTGTAGAAAACGTGAAACCCGGAACTTGAAACTTGAAACTTGAAACCAAATAAACTAAAATATAAATGAAACATTGGATTGAAGCCGCAAGATTGCGCACATTGCCTTTATCAGTTTCTGGAATTATCGTTGGAAGTATTTATGCTTTATCAAACCCAACAGAAACAATTAATACGCCGACAGAAGTATTTAGCTGGAAAATTTTTGGTTTTGCACTTTTAACAACATTAGGTTTACAGGTTTTATCCAATTTTGCCAATGATTATGGCGATGGAGTAAAAGGTACAGATAACGCTGACAGAGTAGGGCCACAACGCGCTATTCAGAGCGGAAAAATTACACCTCAGGCCATGAAAAAAGCAATAATAATTACTTCATTATTAACACTTTTATCGGCTATAATATTGATTTATTTTGCATTTGGAAAAGATAACTTTGGGTATTCGATTTTCTTTTTATTATTAGGAATTGCAGCAATTGTTTCAGCAATTCGTTATACTGTTGGAAATTCAGCTTACGGTTACAAAGGATTTGGAGATGTTTTTGTTTTTGTATTCTTCGGATTGGTAAGTACTTTGGGGGTTAATTTTTTGTATTCCAAAGAAGTTGATCCGCTGTTGATTCTTCCTGCAATTTCAATTGGTTTGCTTAGCGTTGGTGTTTTAAATCTAAATAATATGCGCGATGAAGAATCAGACAGAAAATCAGGAAAAAACACAATTGTGGTTCAAATTGGTGGAGCAAAAGCTAAAATTTACCATTTTACATTGATTATTACAGCTATGATTTTGGTAGTTGTTTTTGCTATTTTGAGCGATTATAATTTTGACCAATACTTATTTTTACTAGCCTATATTCCTTTAACAAAGCATTTAATTACTGTTTCTAAAAATCAGGACCCTAAGCTTTTAGATCCCGAATTAAAAAAAGTAGCGCTAAGCACTTTTCTGCTTTCATTATTACTGACAATCTGCATGATTTCACTGATTTCAGATATTATCGTTAACCTTTTTCTTGGAGGAAGATAACCAAGTTCAATTTTAAAAAATAAGATCATGAAAATAACATTTTACGGACACGCTTCTTTAGGAATCGAAGTTGGAGGAAAACATATTATTGTTGACCCTTTTATTACCGGAAACCCAGCTGCTGCAGCAATCGACCTTAGAGATTTAAAGGCCGATTATATTTTACTTACACACGCACACGCTGATCACGTTTTAGATGTTCAGGCTATTGCAAAACTTACAAATGCTGTTATTGTTTCAAATGCAGAAATTGCAAGTTATTACGCAAAATTAGGTTTTAATTCACATCCGATGAATCACGGCGGAAGCTGGAAATTCGACTTTGGGAAAGTTAAATATGTAAATGCTATTCATTCAAGTACTTTTCCTGACGGCACTAACGGAGGAAATCCGGGTGGATTTGTAATTGAAGGTGAGCACAAGAATATTTACATCGCCGGAGATACTGCCCTTACAATGGATATGAAATTGATTCCTATGCGAACAGAATTAGATTTGGCAATTCTTCCAATCGGAAATAACTTCACAATGGATGTCGAAGATGCTATTATCGCTTCAGACTTTGTAGAATGCGACAAAGTTTTAGGCTATCATTTTGATACTTTTGGCTATATCGAAATCAATCACGAAGAAGCAATCAAAAAGTTTTTCGATAAAGGAAAAGATTTGATGTTGTTAGGAATCGGAGAGTCAATCGAACTATAATTATCAATTTAAATATAGCCGAAAGAAGGAGCCAATCCCGCTTTCGGCTATATCTTTTTTAGGCAATGAAAAATTGCCCAAAAAAGGATACCGCCTCTATCGGGGCTAGGGCACTCGGTTTCATAAGAAATATTTTGGCATAATTTTTACTAAGATTATTGATTATCCATGAAATTAACTACAAATAAAAAGTAGAGAAATTGGTGTAATTCTTGGCAAAAAACAATCATTCAATATGACTTTCAAAAAAATAATTCTATCACTTTTAATTACTTTTTCTTTTAGCGCTTTTGCACAAAAAGATGGTTATTGGGATAAAGAACGCGCAACAACAAAAGAAATAATTGTTTCTGCCCGTGACCGAATCACAATAAAAACAGAAGATCTTCCCGTTGGAACCACTGAAATTGTATACAGAATCACACTTTTGGATGAAAATCAACAAATGGCAAACAGTTTGGTTTCTGTGTTAAAATCAATTCCAGATCCAACTGGGGTGAGTCAGGGTTCAGCTGGAGCTGTATTTATAATGTCCAAGATTTCAGGAGATGATACTTGTACTTACGCCTTATTTACATCTGCAGAAAATGCAAAAAAATACATTGACGACGGAAAAACAGACAAAGCTTGTTATGCTCAAGAAGAACCTTTAAGCAAGGATGCCAAAAGATTATCGCTAGATAAATCGACTTGTTTAGGGCAAAATGTAAGCACAATTTGGTTTGGATTTCATAGCAAAAACTGGCTATTAAATCAAAAAGTTGTTTTAGAAGTTGTGCCTTGGGTGGATACAAAATTAAATCGTGGCTGGAATCAGGATAACAAAAATGAAATAATCAGTTTGTGTAAAACATCGACAATGGCACAAAAAATGGCTAATTCTGATGATTTTTGCGTTTGCATTTTGGATAAAATCATGAAGCAATATCGCTATAGTGAATTTCAAAAACTGCTTCCAATAGAAAAAAATAAAGTTTATAAAGACTTTGGAAACGCTTGTTATAAAGATGCTGATATTTCTAAAAATGTTTTTAACGACCTTAGAAAACAGGCTTCTTTATTAATCAAACAGCAAAAATACAATGAAGCAATTCCTAAATTAAATACTATAATTGGTGAAGGAAAAGCCACCGCATTAGATTACAGTTCAATTGGTTATTGCTATATTTTGACAAAACAATATGAGAAAGCACAAAAGTTTTTACAAGAAGGTGAAAAACTAGATAATACTGAATTATTAGTCAAATTAAACCTGGCACATTTGTATTTGGTGAGCAACAATTATAGTGATGCAAAAGCGATCTACAAAAAATATCAGGATCAAAATGTGACAGATAGTTTAAGTTGGAAAGACAAAACAAAATCAGATTTTGTTATTTTCGAAAAAGCAGGTCTGTCCTCAAAAGATTTTGAAAAAATACTAAAGCTTTATAATTAAAGATTCTAAGCTACTAAGGTGCTAAGATACTAAGTTTTTTAGCATCATTTGCTTCAGCACCATAGAACCTTAGCTTTTTAGCACCTTAAAAAAATGACTGCTACTTACCACAAATACATGCTCGAGTTTAAACGCCCATCTGGAACGTCGCGTGGGGTTATGACCGAGAAAGAAACCTGGTTTATCATTTTAGAAGAAAATGGCAAAAAAGGAATAGGCGAGTGTGGTATTTTGCGCGGTTTAAGCGCTGATGACCGCGACGATTATGAAGAAAAACTGCAGTGGGTTTGCCAAAATATTCATTTGGGTGAAACAGCACTTTGGGAAGCTTTATTAGAATTTCCTTCTATTCAATTTGGACTGGAAATGGCTTTTTTATCTTTAAAAAGTGAAAATCCTCATTTATTGTTTCCTTCTGATTTTACCAATAATTTAAAATCAATTGAGATAAATGGGTTAGTTTGGATGGGCGAAGCGTCTTTCATGAAGGAGCAAATCGAAGACAAATTAGCTGATGGTTTTAAGTGTATAAAACTTAAAATTGGCGCAATAGATTTTCAACGAGAATTAGATTTATTGCAATTCATTAGAACTCATTTTTCAGCTGAACAAATAGAAATTAGAGTTGATGCAAATGGAGCTTTCTCATTAAATGAAGCTTTAGATAAACTAAATCAACTAAAAGAATTTCAATTACATAGTATTGAACAACCTATTAAAAAAGGTAACATTCAAGCAATGCATGATTTATGCAAAGCAACACCATTTCCAATTGCATTAGATGAAGAATTGATAGGTGTATTTTCATTTGAAGATAAAGAGAAGCTATTGCAGGAAATCAAACCGCAATACATCATTTTGAAACCAAGTTTTATCGGAGGTTTCAGAGGAACAAAAGAATGGATTGATTTAGCAGATAAATACGGAATTGGTTGGTGGATCACATCAGCGTTAGAAAGTAATATTGGTCTAAATGCCATCGCGCAATGGACATTCCTGCAAAATTCAAAAATGCCTCAGGGATTAGGAACTGGAGCGCTTTACACCAATAATTTTGATTGTCCGTTAGAAGTTTCTAAAGGACAATTATGGTATAATGTTTCAAAAAAATGGGATTTTTTTGAAATAGATACAAAGTAACAAAGTTGCAAAGAAATAAAACCTTTGTCCCTTTGTTACTTTGCCGCTTTGTTACTTTTTTTCACTCTTTTCCTCCCAACAAATTAGCTTGCCAGTCTTTGAGTTCTTGCCATTTTCCTTGATGAGCCATTAATGCTTGTTTGGGCCAGGTACTTGGATTGTGCATGGCAAAATTTTCGCCTGCTGCGTCTAGAATATTCTGCAGTTTTTCAGTAGATGCTTTTGATAAATCTTGCCATGTCGCAATTCCTGCTTCATTAAATAAAGCTTCGATTTTAGGGCCAATTCCTTCAACAATTTTCAAGTCATTTTCTTTTACTTTTTTACCTAAAATATTTAAAGCGATTTCTTTGTCAAATATAAATTGTGATATAGATGATTGTGGTGCGGGGTTATTTTTTGTTTTTGAAGCTAATTCAACATCAAGAGCATTTATTTTTTGATTTAAATTCTTCACCGTGGACTTACATACATCTAAATCTTCTTGCAAAGATACGGCGAGCAAAACATCTTTTTTTGAGCTCATTTTCCCCAGTAGGTAACCGAAAATCCCAAAGATCAAACCTACTAATGCCGGTATTATAAAACACATTATATCCATGATCTGTTATTTTTAAAATGATTAGATTGGCCGTCGGAATTTATCTGCTTAAACTTTTTTAAGAAGTTTTAGAAACGTCTGAAAAATCAAAGTATTTGATAAATCAACAACAGTATTAGGGTCTATCAAATTTAGCAAAAAATAAAAGCGTAATATATTAACAATCAGTTAATTTGCTGGGTATGTTTTGATTTTGGTTAAATGAAAAACACGCTAATACTTTCTTATTGCAATTTCGGACTGAATTAAATTGAGTAACTTGCAGTAAAATTAATTGAAGAATCAAAATGGTTGAAATTGAAAGAAAGTTTCTTGTGAAATCGGAAGATTTTAAAGAACAGGCTTTTACTCAAAATAAAATTGCTCAGGGTTATTTAAGTTCAATTCCTGAAAGAACAGTTCGTGTGCGAATTAAAGGAGAAAGAGGATTTTTGACAATAAAAGGTATTGGACATCAAGGAGGAATGACTCGTTTTGAGTGGGAAAATGAAATTCCGCTGGAAGAAGCACAGGAATTGTTGAAATTATGCGAAAAGGGAAAAATCGAAAAAACTCGTTTCGAAATTAAATCTGGAGACCATGTTTTTGAAGTTGATGAATTTTATGGTGAAAACGAAGGCTTGATTATGGCCGAAATCGAACTAAAATCAGAGACAGAGGTTTACGAAAAACCAGATTGGCTGGGAGAAGAAGTTACCAATGATGAAAGATATTACAATGCTTATTTGAGCAAAAATCCATTTAAAGACTGGGAAAAATAATTTATTTATGACAGATTATGATTTGATTATTGTTGGAGGTGGCCCAATCGGACTTGCTTGCGCAATTGAAGCTCAAAAGGAAAACTTACGATATTTGATTATTGAAAAAGGTGCAATTGTAAATAGTATTTTTAATTATCCGCTTTATATGACGTTTTTTTCAACCGCTGAAAGATTAGAAATTGGTGACATTCCGTTCAATTGTCTTGCGCCGAAACCAGGTCGTCAGGAAGCTTTGGAATATTACAGAAATATTCATCGTTATTTCAATTTTACAATTAATCTGTTCGAAGAAGTAACCGAGATTCGCAAAAATGAAAATGCTGTTTTTGAAATTACAACAAACAAGAATTCTTATAAATCTAATTATGTAATTATTGCGACAGGATTTTATGATATTCCAATTACAATGAATGTAAAAGGAGAGGAGTTGCCAAAAGTTCGTCATTATTACAAAGAAGCGCATGAATACGCTTTTAGAAATGTTTTGGTAGTTGGCGCTAATAATTCATCTGTTGATGCGGCATTGGAATGTTGGCGTAAAGGTGCAAATGTAACAATGGTCATTCGAAAAAATGAAATCAACAGCAGAGTGAAATATTGGGTTAAACCCGATATTGAAAATCGAATTGCAGAAGGAAGCATCAAAGCTTATTTTGCATCGAATATTACTGAAATAAAAGAAAACGAAGTTGAAATTGAAACTCCAGAAGGAAAAGTGACAATCGAAAATGACTTTGTTTTGGCATTAACCGGTTACAAACCCGATTTGAATTTTCTTGAAAATATTGGGATTCAGCTCTCAGACGATGAACTAAAAATTCCAACGTATAATTCAGAAACGATGGAAACGAATGTTGAAGGATTATTTCTTGCAGGCGTTGTTTGTGGCGGAATGCAGACGCACAAATGGTTTATTGAAAATTCAAGAATTCATGCTAAAATGATTGTGGATCACATTACTTCAAAATAAAAAAGTTTGTCAGTTTGAGCGGAGTCGAGAACTTCATAAAACATTTCGACTTCGCTCAATGTGACAAACTAATAAAATAATTTATTGGAAATTTGTGACTTACAAAAACTTAAGAACTACAAGAAAGCATTGAACAACCTACTTTAGATCTAGCCCAATCTGGACGTTTTGCAAACCATTTTTCATGTTCTGGTTGTTCATCATATGGTTTTTGTAAAAGAGTATAAAATTCATCAATTAATGAATAATCCTCTTTTTCAGCGGCATCAATGGCAAGTTGTGCCATATAATTTCGAAGTACATATTTCGGATTAATTAAATTCATTTTTTGAGAACGCTCTTCATCTGAAAATGTTTCTGCTTTCAATCTTTCCAAATAATCAGAAAACCATTTTGCCCAGATTTCCGAAATTTCTCCCGAAACTTCTTCTGGTTTATAAAATGAATATTTAATTTTTTCAATTGCTTCTGGAGCAAAATCTGATTTCACAACAGAATTTAAATTTCTAAAAAATATCGTCATATCAGTTTCGGTCAATTGCAAAATATTTTCTAAATCTGTAATTAACTGATCATCACTTTCTATTGAAGTAAATAACCCTAATTTACTTAAAAACATTGTTTTATAATCAGAATTAAAATCATTTATAAATGATTCCAATATTTTTTCTAATGGTGCTGCTTCATTAATCAACGGATAAAGTGCGTTGGCTAACTGAAACAAATTCCATTGTGCAACGCCAGGTTGATTGCCAAAACGATATCTTCTGTTTTGACTGTCGGTTGTATTTGGTGTCCAGTTTGGATCATAATTTTCAAGCCAGCCGTAAGGACCGTAATCAATCGTGATTCCGTGAATTGACATGTTGTCTGTGTTCATTACGCCGTGTACAAAACCTACACGTTGCCAGTGTAAAATCATTTCACGCGTTGTATCGGCAACTTTTTTGAAAAATTGTAAATATTGTTCTTTTGGCTCACCAGTTATTTCCGGGAAATAATGTTTGATTGTAAATTCTACAAACTGTTTTAAATTTTTCAACTCATTTCGAGCTGTAAGCATTTCAAAACTTCCAAATCGAATAAAAGATGGCGCAACGCGACAAACGACAGCGCCTTTTTCATACGCAGGATTTCCGTTATACAAAATATCGCGCAAAACCTGATCTCCTGATAGAATCAGAGAAAGCGATCGGGTAGTGGGAACGCCAAGATTGTACATTGCTTCGGCACATAAATATTCTCTTATTGAAGAACGCAAAACAGCTAAACCATCAGCAGTTCTGGAATATGGCGTTTTTCCGGCACCTTTTAATTGAAGTGTGTAAAACTGATTGTTGTTTTCAATTTCAGTCAAATTGATAGCGCGACCGTCGCCCAATTGCCCAGCCCAATTTCCAAATTGATGCCCTGCGTAGCACATCGCAAATGGCTGTGTTTCAGGAAGAATTTCTTTTCCCGAAAATACATTTAAAAAGCTTTCAGACTGAATTTCATCTTCAGAAATTCCAACCAATTCAGTTACTTCTTTTGAAGCATGAATCAGTTTTGGATTTGAAGGTTTTGTTGGATTTACAAACGAAAACAAAGTGTTTTTTACCTGACGAACTTCATTTGTTAAATCAGGATCTGCAGGTAATTCGGTTGTAAATCGATTATTTATTTTAAGATTTTTCATTGTTGTTTTATTTTGCTACAGATTGCAAGGATTAAAGTGATTTAGTTTTAAAATGAGAAATCCTAATAATCTGTAACTAAAAATTAAATTAATCTGTCGGCGTACATTTTTTTCAGTTTCTGCACTTTTGGATCAATTACAATCTGACAGTAACGTGCATCCTGATTATTGTTGTAATAGTTTTGATGATCTTCTTCGGCTTCATAAAATACTTCAAAAGAAGTCAATTCAGTTACAATTGGATCTTCATAAAAAGGTTTTACTTCCTGAAAAACTTTTTCTGCAATTTCTTTTTGTTCCAAATCATGATACAAGACAATTGAGCGATATTGAGTTCCAACATCTGCACCTTGACGATTCAGCGTTGTAGGATCGTGGCTTGTCATAAATATAAAAATCAAATCGTGATATGAAATTATGTCAGGATCAAAAGTGACTTGTATTACTTCAGCATGTCCGGTTCTGCCAGTACATACTTCTCGATAGGGTGGATTCTTAATAAAACCACCAGAATATCCTGATTTTAAAGATTTTACTCCATTTAATCGCTGAATCACAGCTTCAATACACCAAAAACATCCTCCACCAAAAGTGGCTGTTGCTAAATTTTCCATAGAATTTGTATTGTTTAAGTTTCTATTGCCCCATTAATCCGATAGAATATTATGATAAATTACTAAAATAATGTGTATTTAGTTAAATATACTAAACGGTTATGTAATATTTGAAGTTTACAATTGATAAATTCGCAATTTTATAAAAAAGCCTTTATATTTGCATTCAAACTCTCACTGTAATGAATAGCAAAAATAGTACCATCACTCTAGAAACTTATTTTCAGGATTTTCGTAAAAATATTGTTGGCATAAATCAAGAATTTACTTCGCCTTATGGCAAAAAACAAATCATTTATACGGATTGGACTGCCAGCGGAAGGCTATATCGCCCTATAGAAGAGAAACTTTTGAACCAATTTGGGCCTTTTGTTGCGAATACACATACTGAAACTACTGTGTCAGGTACTGCCATGACAAAAGCATATCATCATGCCAGACATATTATCAAGCGTCATGCAAATGCTAATCAGGATGATGTTTTAATTACCGATGGAACTGGAATGACTGGCGTTATCAATAAATTTCAGCGTATTTTAGGATTGAAGATTCCAGAAAATCTTAAAAGTTGTACGACTGTTCCTGCAGAGAAAAAACCGATTGTTTTTATTTCGCATATGGAACATCACTCTAATCAAACTTCTTGGTTAGAGACAATTGCCGATGTTGAAATTATTCCGTCTTGCGAAAAAGGGCTTTTCAGTCTTGAGCATTTAGAACAACTTTTAGAAAAATATAAAGAAAGAACAATTAAAATTGCTTCGATTACTTCATGCTCGAATGTAACGGGATTAAAAACTC
Source organism: Flavobacterium resistens (assembly GCF_900182645.1). GTDB lineage: Bacteria > Bacteroidota > Bacteroidia > Flavobacteriales > Flavobacteriaceae > Flavobacterium > Flavobacterium resistens. The sequence goes on from NZ_FXTA01000001.1 coordinate 83,501, forward strand.
CTTTTCATGAAGCTGCAAAATTGATGCACCAATATCATGGTGTGTGTTTTGTAGATTTTGCTTGCTCAGGGCCTTATGTAGAAATTGATATGCATCCTGCAGATTCTGAGGCGTATTTAGATGCAGTTTTCTTTTCACCTCATAAATTTTTGGGCGGACCTGGAACTTCTGGTGTTTTGATTTTCAACAAAAAATTATACAACAATATGATTCCTGATTGTCCGGGTGGAGGAACTGTAAGCTGGACAAATCCTTGGGGTGAACATAAATATATTGATAACATCGAAGATCGTGAAGACGGTGGAACTCCGGGATTTTTGCAAGTTATAAAAATAGCTCTTGCAATTGAACTGAAGGAAGAAATGGGAATTGAAAATATTTTGCAACGCGAACATGAAATTGTTGATTATGTTTTTAGCCAATTGGAGCCAGTTGAAAATATCAAAATTTTAGCTGGACAGCATAAAGACAGGCTAGGTGTAGTTTCATTTTTTATTGAAAATCTTCATTTTAATTTAGGCGTAAAATTGTTGAATGATCGTTTCGGAATTCAAACTCGTGGAGGATGTAGCTGTGCTGGAACTTATGGGCATTTTTTATTGCATGTTGATCAGGAAACTTCTAACAAATTGGTTAATGAAATTACGATTGGTGATTTGATTAAAAAACCAGGATGGATCAGAATGTCAATTCATCCGACAACGACTGATGAAGAAATTGCTTATGTATGCAAAAGCATTAAAGAATTAGCTGAAAACCATGAGAATTGGGCTTTGGATTATTCTTATAATAAAAATACAAACGAATTTATTCATAAAAATGCGACTTCGTTTGAAGATGAATTAGTAGAAAGTTGGTTTAAATCTTAAGATTTTTTGATTGCAAAGTCGACAAAGTTTAATAAAGTAAACCCGATAGTTTTTTAAAACCTGTCGGGTTTTATTGTATAAATGAGTTTGTTGTTTCTCGTGAAAATGAAATTTCTCGTTTAGCCCCGATAGAAGTGAAAATCCTTTTGTACTAGTCCCGATGGCTATCGGGAAGTACAAAAGATTGTAACGGATAGCGGGACTACGCATGAATTGAAAATAGATTTTTCTGCTCCTTAAAATTATGATTACATTATCAATCGGACACCGCCGAGATCTGAAACTCGGTACGAAAATTTATTTCCAGGCGAGGCAATGAACATAAAATTTTTCGGGATATTCCATTTTTTAGAAAGTTCATCAATCATTTCGGGGCCAAATTCTCCTTTTATTTCCAGATATTCGATGTCGATATCGTCGTACGCTCGGTCTAAAACTTCAAGATCTTTTTTCAAAGCATTATTGCTTTCTTCGTCTTTTTTTACATGAACAATTTTAAGTTTTTTGGTTGTTTCGTTATTTTCAACATATTGCAAAACTTTGTTCAAAATTGCGATATCATCGCCTTTAGTAAAAAAAACAAATTCCTGTGAATTAATCTTTAAGCTTAAATTTTGGAGATAACGATTGCTCAAAATTACCATACGCCGCAATGGCTGATAAAAATATTCAAGCGCTTCGATTAAAAGTTTAATCAGAATTACGCGATTGAGCATGATTCCGATAAAAAGTAACGACGGAATCATATATTTTAAAAAGGTATAAAACGAATTAATGTTTAATTCCATGTTTCCGATAAAGGCCGCAATCACAAAAATAACCGCTGTTACCACTGCAATTCCACGTGCGCGCTCAGGTCTAGGAAGTTTTCGACGTTTGAATTTCAATAATAAATTCCCGATTCCGAAGAGTGCCATTACTGCTAAGAATGAAAAAGTATAAACTCCAGCCAGTGATTCTAAATGCCCTTTTGTAGCGAAAAGTACTGAAATACAAAGAATTAAAAAGCTAATTACGATTCGGTAATGAGAACCTCTTTTGTTCTGTTTTAGGAAATAATTTGGTAGAATTCGGTCTAATGTCATTCGGTTTAATAACCCTGAAACACCTACAAATGAGGTTAATACGGCTCCGCATAAAACTAAAACAGCGTCGATAGAAATTAACCAAGCTAACCACGAACCGCCGGTTGTTTCTCCCAAATGTGCCAAAAGTGATTCTTTGTTTTCGCCAACTTCAGTTAGCGGAATTACACTAATCAATAAAATGGCAATTACTGGATTGAAGAAACTGACAATTGCCCACATATTACGAAGCGTTTTCGGAAAAATTCCCTGTTCTTGTTCTTCTACAAAATTGGCTGAACTTTCAAAACCTGAAATTCCAAGCATTGCGGCAGAAAATCCTAGAAAAAGTGCTGTTTTTATACTTCCTGTTGCAAGAGGAGTTTGCCAATTTACATGGAAAGTTTCCAGTCCATTATAAAGCAAAAACCAAACGGATGCGAGAACTAGCAATGTCAAAGTCGTAATATGAGTAACAAAAATGATGACCGCAACAAACGCCGATTCGCCAATTCCTAAAATTGCCAGACAAGTAAATATAATTAAGATAACAACAGTTGCAATGGTAATATTTAGTCCTTCAAAAATCCCGTGCAAGTAATGCATTCCTTCTGAAGCTGAAATTACGGCAGTTGCCATATACGATAAAACAGTCAATGTTGCGGCAACTGATGCCAATCGTTTTGTTGAAGTATTTAATAATACGTTGTAAGCGCCACCGTTTAAAGGAATTGCACCAACGACTTCACCATAAATTTTTCGGAACAAAAATAAAACAACTGCTACAATTAGTAGAGAAATCCAAGCGTATTGTCCGGCATATAAAATCGTAAGCGCTGAAACATACAGACAAGAAGAACTAATGTCGTTGCCACAAATGGCTGTTGCCTGTAATTGATTTAATTTTTTGTGTACAATTTCTTTCATGATTATTCAAAATTATAACCTGATTAACTTTATAATAAATGGCAACAAAATAATTAAAATCTTTATCTGATCGCAGTTTCTGAAATTTTAGAAACTTTATTAATATCCAGTTAATCTGAATTTTGAATATTCAGTTTAAGAAGATTATTTGGCTTGCTGAAACTTTTTTAGCGATAGCAAAGCCTGCTCTTGAATTTTTTTATGAAAAAATCCTGTCCAACCTAATAAAAGTCCAGTAATACCAAAGGCTTGTTTAGACCATTTCCACACGTCGAAATTATCAGTATGTTTAATAATAAGTCCGTCTTGAAATACAAACTCTGCAAAAATGCTGTTTACCACTTTTCTATTGGTTTTACTAAAATTATAAGTTGCTACCCATCGCGCAGATCCTGAAAAATCATCGGCTTTGATATTTGAAAATTCAATTTTAATATTGCCTTTACTTTTTAAAAGTAGCATTTCCCACATTTTTGAAACCTGCTCTTCCTTTAATAATCCGAAAGCAGGATCAATAAAATGAACTTTTGGATGATAGCATTCGCTCATTGTTTTGGCATCGGCGTTTGCAAAAGCGGTATAGAATTTTGCAATTAAGTTTTCGTTGGCGTTCATGTAGATTTTAATTAAAGTATAAATATAAGATTTATTATTTTAAGTCTTTTCTTTATAAAACGCTAATTTCTTTAGCAGTATCGAAAGTCTTTTTCGATTTATCGTAGGCCGTTGAAAAATAAGAGCTTTTGTTAACAGCTGTAAAATATCCAGTTTGATTGCCAAAGGAATTCGAGCCACCTGTAATTATAAAGCGGATTGCTTGGATATCTGTTTTTTTTAGTTTGATCATTTCTGCCGGAGTGAAGTAGTAATAGGCAGTTGTTTTTCCGTCGGCGCTTTCTTTTACATTTTTGTCTACACAAGGGATTACATCGCCATTCGCCAAGTCAACATAAACGCCACCAGAAATTCGGGCCTGATCATTTGCTGTATTAATAGTTAATTTTAAAACACCTCCTTTTTCTGTTTTTGCAACCTGAACATTAGTTTCACCGGAGAAAGCATATTTTTCGCAAATAAAAATATAATTCTGTGTTGCTGGATAAGGTTTTGAGCCTTTTATACTGATAGTTTCCTGAGCATTGGCAAAGCTTGCCATTAAAAGCAATAAAAAAAGCGGTAATTTTAAATTCATATATTTCCTTTATTATTCGTTTATTTTAGCATCAAATTTTTCATCCCAATCCATTGATTTTATGGCCGAAATCAAATTGTTTTCATCAACAAAAATCCTAAGTTCTTTGTTGGCTACTTTTTTGGAGTACAAAGCATGATAGCGATAAATAACTTCTTGCTTGGTTTTATAAACGCCGTCTAATTTCAAATCAATAAAACTACCATAATACTGTCTAAATCTTGTACAGGTTTTAGTCAGTCGTTCCTCAGTCGTGTTTTCCATAACTGATTTGGTGACTTCTGTTTCATTAAATGGTTTAAATTTAGAAGTATTGCAGGTTTCCAATACGCGTTTGCCTAATTCGTACGCTTTTTTTTGCTGGTTCGAATTAATTTCTGAAACTGCAATTTTCTTAATTTTCAAATCATCAGTATCTCTACTAACTGTTTTTGATTTGCATCCAATAAGTAACAACAAACATATAATCAATCCTGCTTTCTTCATAACTATTTATGTTATTTTTAATAATAAGTTAGGGTCGGGGCAGTTTTCTATATAAAAATTGAGATCATTTGAATTGCAGACTCCAGGATAATCTCCCCAAAAATCTTCGATATCTTTGATAATCTGAAAGTGGACATGTGGTGCATAGTCGCCATTTACAGCTGCATTTCCAAGAGTTGCAATTTGTTCTCCTTTTTTAAAAGGTTTCCCGACACTTAAATCGTCTAAACTTTCTAACGATAAATGTCCATATAAAGTATAAAATTTTTCATTTTGAATTTCATGTTCCAAAATAATAGTCGGACCATAATCGCCCAGTCCAACATTATTTTTAAAACTATGAACTTTTCCATCCAACGCTGCCAAAACAGTTGTTCCTACTTTTGTCCATAAATCAAGGCCAATGTGAATATTCCGTTCCGGAATAGAATCATTTCTAAAAATAGTACTCCTTTTATATAATGTACGACCTTCAATATAACCACCAAAAGCAACTTCAGCATTATTTCTTGACAAATAATCTGAAATAAAAATTTCAAATTCGGCAGCATTTTCTGGCCGGACATCCATTAATTCTTCATTATTGGCAGATAAATCCAAAGGTAAATACTTTGAAAAATCAATACTAGAATCGATAATTTTAGTAGGCGGCAAGGCGTTTAAAATGGCAGAAAGGGGTTTCATAAAAATAAAAATTAAGCTACTTTTTTTATAATAATTAACTCATTGTGAACCTCAATGCGGGGAAGCATTTTTGAGGAAAACAATGTAGTGTTTATTTCTGAAATGTACTTCCTATTTCTCACATTATGTGCTTCGTCTAAAATCATGGTATTGAAAAGCACGAAACCGTCATCTTTTAACAGAGAACAAACACGTTCACTAAAAAACCGTTCAAACAGGAAATTTGGCATTTTGATATCTTCAAAAATGTCAATTATGATTAAATCGTATTGATCTTTAGTTTTTAAAACAAATTCAAATGCATCGTCGATAATCAGTTCAAGTTGTTCGATTTTATTTAAATTAAAATATTGATTCGCAATCTGAATCATTTCGGAATCAATTTCAACTCCGGTAATTTTTCCTTTATAATCAATTTCGTCTACCAAAGTCTTTATAACACTACCGCCGGCAACTCCTAAAACTAGAATATGATCCATTTTTAAAATCGTATCATAGCCAATATTTCTCAAGCCATACCTTAATATACGCTGAAGGCTTCCATAAGAATAATTTGTGTTTTCAGAGTCTAAAACCAATTCTCCATTTGCCCAGGTAACTTCAATTGTTTTGCTACGAGCTGACTTTTTTTTGAATATTTTAATTGGAATTAGATAACTGAATAATTTTTGAATCATTTTATAAGGCTTTTACTCAAAAATACATTTTAAATCTGTTATTTTTGCAGAAATAATAAAATTTTAATGAAAAAACAGCTATACAAATTCATCTTTTACAAGCTAATGGGCTGGAAAATCAAGGGAATCGAAAATGCAGAGGTAAAAAAATGCATTCTGATGGTTATGCCTCATACCAGTAATCACGATTTTTACATTGGGCTTTTTACTCGCGGAATTTCTGGACTGCAAATGAATTGGGTTGGAAAAAAGGAATTATTCAAATTTCCTTTTGGTTATTATTTTAGAAATGTTGGAGGCGAACCGCTTGATCGTTCTGGCGGATTGAATAAAGTTGATTCGATTGCGGCGATTTTTGATCGCAAAGAAACTTTTCGTTTGGCCGTTGCTCCAGAAGGAACCCGAAAAGGTGTTACAGAACTCAAAACTGGTTTTTATTATATTGCACTTAAAGCAAATGTTCCAATTGTTCCCGTTGCTTTTGATTGGGGAAAGAAAGAGGTTAATTTAGGAAAGCCTTTTTATCCAACAGGAAATTATGAAGCTGATTGGACAATTTTAAAACAACATTATAAAGGAGTATTAGGAAAGATTCCAGAAAATGGAATTCAAATCTAAAATTTTAGTATTTTTTTTGATTGCGTGAGAATCTCTTAAATGAAAAATATTTTTAAAAATTTTCAAATACGCGAAATTTTTAAACTTACGGTACATAAGTCTTGAATTTACCGTTTTTATAAAAAAAGATGATTTTTTCGACTTCATCTTCATCCGGATTGAAAATTGTATTTTTTATTGAAGATGTATTTTGGGTTTCTACTTTTTCTTTTTCTGGATTGATTTCAGAAAATAAATCGATTGTATTAAAATTTTCATTTGATGAAGTAGGAGGGATAGTTTTTTCAATTTCTGAAATTACTTCAAATTGTAAAGTTGAATCTTCATTAGTTTTTGGAAAATTTCCCTTCCCATTCAGCAACCAATATATATCTACATCTGGAAAAACTTCAATAATTTTCATGACAAAATCAAGGCTTGGTTTGTTTCTGCCAGATAGGAGATGAGACATACTTGAGCGCTGAACACCAATTTTATCAGCAAATGAAGAGGCGTTTACCCCATAATAATCCAATATAATTTCAAGTCTTTTTACAAAATCATCGATGTTTACCATTGTAAATTATTTTAAAGTAGTAACTAGTTTACAAATGTAACAAAAAAGAATTGCATAAACAATTACACAGTTGTAAAATATAAAATTAGGACTATTTATATTAGACAATAACTTTATATAAAAATACATAACCAATTGAAAACAAGTACATATTAATTTAAGTATTTAAATTATAACATTTGTTAACTTAAGACTTTAGAATTTATTTGAAATAAGGCTAATTGCTGTTTACAATTCTGAATTATTAGTAAAATTTAAAGTTTACAATTGTAAAAATAAAGATGTTTACTTTTGTAAACAAATCAAAAGACAATGAATTTAGAAGAATTATTTAACCAGAACAAAGAAGAATCCATCTCAGGACGTTATTTAACTTTAGATAACATCGAGCCTTTATTGAATAAATTAAATACAGATAATCAAGTTTCAGTAATAGGCAAATCAGTTTTAGGTGCACCTATATATAGTTACCAAATCGGAACAGGAAGCACGCGTGTTTATCTTTGGTCACAAATGCACGGAAATGAAAGCACAACGACAAAAGCCCTTTTTGATTTTATTAATGTACTTAATAACGGATCAGAGTTTGCTCAAAAAATGCTTAGTACTTTTACTTTTTACAGCATTCCTATACTAAATCCAGACGGAGCGAAGTTATATACCCGTGAAAATGCTAATAAAGTTGACTTGAACCGTGATTCACAGAATTTGACTCAGCCGGAAAGCAATGTTTTAAGAGAAGTTTTTGAAACATTTAAGCCAGATTTCTGCTTTAATCTCCATGATCAGCGTACTATATTTGGCGCAGGTGAAACGGGAAAACCAGCAACAGTGTCATTTTTAGCACCATCATATAATGAAGAAAGAGAAGTAAATGAAAATAGATTAACGGCTATAAATTTGATTGCAGGAATTAATGATGAATTGCAAAAATACATTCCTGGACAAATAGGACGTTTTGATGATTCGTTTAATATTAATTGTATCGGAGACACTTTTCAATTTTTAGGTGCACCAACAATATTATTTGAAGCAGGACACTATGCAGGCGATTACAATAGAGAAATCACGCGAAAGTTCATATTTTTCTCACTAATTACGGCGTTTAAACTCATCTCCGAAAACGATTTAGTTGATAATAGAATTAATGATTATTTGAATATTTCACAAAATAAAGTGGTTTTTTATGATTTTATGTATAAAAATATCAAAATAAATTATGATGGTATCGAAATTATTACGAATTTTGTCGCACAATACAAAGAAGAATTGATTGAAAATAAGATTCATTTTAATGCTTACATCGTTGAAGCAGGAGAATTAGAAAATTATTTTGGACATTATGAATATGACGCAAAAGGTGCAATTTATTCAGATGAATATGATAATTTTCCGAAATTGAATCAAAAAGCAGATTTTTATTTAAATAAAAATATTAAATTTGTTAACGGGTTGATAAAAAGTTAATTTTTATGTGAATTTGTTGTTTTTTATATATATTTTTATACTTTGTAATAGCAATTAGTAATATTAATTAAAGAATTATGAGTAAATTTCGTTTAGATGAAGTAGATCACCAGATTTTAGATATGTTAATAGACAATACGAGAGTTCCGTTTACTGACATTGCAAAAAAACTATTGATATCTGCTGGAACAGTACATGTTAGAGTAAAAAAGATGGAGGATGCCGGTATCATTATGGGATCTTCACTAGCCTTAGATTATGATAAATTAGGGTATTCATTTATTGCTTATGTGGGTGTATTCCTTAATAATACGTCTCAAACTAAATTTGTATTAGAGCGAATCAATCAAATTCCATTCGTAACAGTAGCTTCTGTAACGACAGGTAAATTCAACATTTTTTGCAAAATTAGAGCAAAAGATACTAAACACGCAAAAGAAGTTATCTTCATGATTGATGATATCGAAGGTGTTTACAGAACAGAAACAATGATTTCATTAGAGGAAAGTATAAACGATAAGAAGCGTTTGATGCATACTATTTTCAAAAATATGTAATATTTTCTTGAATGCTATATTATAAAATATAACCTCAAGTTTATTCTTGGGGTTTTTTTATGACCTATTAACCAACCAACTACACAACACAATTATGTACACGTTACCAAAAATTGAACGTTTTAATCAGGACGTTCTCTCTAAATACTACATTTATAATAGTGTTTTTATAACATTACCGTTTGATTCTATTGATAATACAGGAGTTTTGCTACCATTATTTACAGAAACTTGCGAAACAGGATTTAAAAAACAAGAGACACCTAAAGAGATTTTTGATTTTTTTTCAAATAAGTTCCTTAATAATGCTTCTGAAACTGAAAAAATCGATTTAATGTTTCGATTTATTCAATATATAGAACGTCAAATTGTATTGTTTGATGCTATTGAAGACGCTGCTTTTCCTGAAGTTAATAATATGGAAGGGCGTGGTTCTCTTCGTGATATTAAAGAAAAAACGGATGCAAAAGAAAAAGACGATGAATTAATCGAATTTTTAGAAAACTTCAATGTACGTACCGTTTTAACAGCGCATCCAACTCAATTTTATCCTGGTCCTGTATTAGGAATTATAAATGATTTGACAGAAGCTATTCGTCAAAACGATTTATTGCAAATCAAACAATTATTGGCGCAATTGGGCAAAACACCATTTATTCAAAATGTAAAGCCTAATCCATATGATGAAGCTGTAAGTTTGATCTGGTATCTGGAGAATGTTTTTTATGCAACTTCTGGAGAAATCGTTCATTATTTACAGAAAAATATCCTCGGCGGAAATGCGATTCAAAATCAATTGATCAAACTTGGATTCTGGCCTGGAGGAGATCGTGACGGAAATCCTTTTGTTACAACAGATATTACTTTAAAAGTTGCTGACCGCTTGCGTACTTCTATTTTAAAGTGTTATTATGTTGAAATGAGAAACTTAAAAAGAAAGCTAACTTTCTCAGGAGTAGATACTTTAGTAGCCGAACTTGAACATAAACTTTATCGTTCTGTGTTTTATTCTAAAGGTGAAATTTTTATCACTTTAGATGAATTGTTGACGCAATTAAACAAAATCAGAACTATTATTATTGAGAAACATCAGTCTTTATATTTAGATGAATTAGAAGCGCTGCTAGTAAAAATTAATTTATTCGGATTTCATTTTGCTACTTTAGATATTCGTCAGAATAGTAAAATTCACAACGCTGTTTTCAAGGATGTAGTAAATTATTACCTGAATTCTGGTTCTGATATTTTTCCGAAAAATTACTACGAATTGAATGAAGATCAAAAAATTGATGTTTTATCAAAAGTAAAAGGTAATTTGAATCCGAGTGATTTCGAAGATGAAATTACAAGATCAACATTAGAATCTGTTCAGGCAATCAAAACGATTCAACAAAATAACGGAGAAGAAGGAGCCAATCGTTACATTATCAGCAACAACGAAAGTGCTTTAAACGTAATGGAAACTTTTGCAATGATTCGTTTGAATAATTGGGAAAATCCATCGGTTGATATTATTCCGCTTTTTGAATCGGTTGATGATTTGCAGAATGCGCATTCAATAATGGAACAATTGTATACAAATCCGGAATATTCTAAACATTTACAGGCAAGAGGAAATAAGCAGACTATTATGCTTGGTTTCTCAGACGGAACAAAAGATGGTGGTTACTTAATGGCCAACTGGAGTATTTATCAAGCAAAAATTTCATTAACTGAAATTTCAAGAAAATACGGAATCAAAGCTATTTTCTTTGACGGACGTGGTGGACCTCCTGCGCGTGGTGGTGGAAAAACGCACAAATTCTACGCATCTCTAGGGCCGAAAATTGAAAATAACGAAATCCAGATTACAGTTCAAGGTCAGACGATTAGTTCTAATTTTGGAACTTTGGATTCTTGTCGATATAATATTGAAAATTTATTGACTGCCGGAGTTACTAATCAGGTATTCAAAAAAGAAGAAAACGAACTAAGTCCAGAAGAGACACAAATTCTAACGCAATTAGCAACTTTAGGATATGATAAATATTTGAGTTTTAAAAATCACCCGAAATTTATTCCATATTTGGAAAAAATGAGCACGTTGAAATATTACTCAAAAACTAATATTGGAAGTCGTCCATCAAAAAGAAGCAAATCTGAATCATTGGATTTTGCTGATTTAAGAGCGATTCCGTTTGTTGGTTCTTGGAGTCAATTAAAACAAAATGTCCCTGGATTTTTTGGAGTTGGATCTGCTTTAAGATACTTTGAAGAATCTGGACAATGGGAAAAAGTAAGTGATCTATATCATAATTCGTTATTCTTTAAAACTTTACTTGAAAATAGTATGATGTCATTGGCAAAATCATTTTTACCATTGACAGCATATATGAGAAAAGATCCTGAATTTGGTGAATTCTGGCAAATTATCTACGATGAATTTTCAGAAACAAAACGTCTTTTGCTGAAAATTGCCGGCCATAAAACATTGATGGAAAATTATCCTGATGGTATAGCTTCAATTCAGATAAGAGAGCGTATTGTATTGCCATTGTTGACAATACAACAATATGCATTGTTAAGAATTAATGAATTGAACAAAGAAGAAGGCAACGAGGATTTGATTAAAGTTTATGAAAAAATCGTTACTCGATCACTTTTCGGAAATACAAATGCAAGTAGAAACTCAGCTTAAAAATTTAAAACATGAATGCAGATCAATTATTAGATAATGAATATTCGGGCGGATTTGCTACTTATATTCGTGAAGCTGGAAATGTAAATTTGATTGAAGAATTGGAAATTTCTTTACATGATTTCATCCGATTTGTACAAAACATTCCAATGGATAAATTTGACTATCGATATGCTGAAGGAAAGTGGACAATCAAAGATATTATTCAGCATATTATAGATTGTGAGCGTATTTTTGCTTATCGAGCATTACGTTTTTCAAGAAACGACAAAACACCTTTGCCAAGTTTTGAAGAAAATGATTATGCAGAAAGTACAAATGCAAACGGAAGAAGTATCCAGGAATTATTGACCGAGCTATCAGCCTTAAGACATTCAAATTTATTGTTCTACAAAAGTTTATCTGAAGAACAACTTAAGAGAATTGGAACAGCTTCAAACAATCCAATTTCAGTACGTGCTTTAGGTTTTGCAATAATCGGACATCAAAAACATCATCAAAAAGTTTTTGAAGAAAGATATTTATAAAGGTCTAAACGTTATAAAACTAAAATCCTGTGAAGAAAATTTTCACAGGATTTTTTATTTAAACTTGTTGCGTTTGATTTTTTCGCTCTATGATAGCCAAACCAAAACGAATTTTATCATAAGACATTTTTTCTTCAAAATAATCGAAATAAGGTTTTAACGCATTTGGTTTCTCTAATTCTATTTGAGCTTTTTGAATTTTATTTATTTCTTTTTCAGAAACGAATTGGCTTAAATCTAAATTGTGCCCATCAACATATAATTTTGCTAAATGTGAAATTACAGTGGTTTGGCTGATATTTCTTCTTTCTGCGATTTCTTCAATAGAAATTCCGTTTTCAAATAATTCTAAAGTTTTTTTATAAGTGCTGTCTTTTTTTTCTTTTTTGACAACCGACTTATTTCTTTGAAATTGCACTATTACATTAATAAATTCCGAGCCATATTTTTCAAGTTTTACCTTTCCAACTCCTTCAATAGCAAGGAATTCATCTTCACTCATTGGCCGTAAGAGTTCCATTTGTCTTAAAGCAGCATCACTGAAAATTACATAAGCAGGAACTTCTTCTTCTTTTGCAATTTCATAACGTAGTTTCCGAAGTGTTTCAAAAAGAGAATTTTTAACTGCTTTTGCTTTCTCTTGTTTTATTTCATTTTTGTCAATTACTTTTTTGACAACAGTTGTCAGTTTTACTTTTTCACCATCAAATAAAACTTTTTTAGCAAAAGGAGTAAGGAGAATTTTATTGTGTTGATGAAATGCAATTTCACAATAACCTAAATTTATCAATTGAATTAAATATTGATTCCAATCGTACCAAGATATATCAGCGCCAATTCCATACGTTTTTAGCGTTTGATAATTTTTTTCGTAGATATACGCGTTTCTCGAGCCCCTTAAAAAATCGACAATTACCGCCAATGGCTCAGATTCCTGTAAACGTGTAATTGCAGACAATGCTTTTTGCGCGAGAATCGTCCCATCGAAAAAAGTTGGCGGATTTTTGCAAATATCGCAGTTTCCGCAATTTTCAGTTACTAATTCACCAAAATAAGAAAGCAAAATTTTTCTACGGCAACTTACAGCGTCTGCATACTGCTTCATACGATCTAGTTTCGCAAGCTGAATATCAGAATTCAATCCTTCAGATGCAAATTTTTGAAGCTGAATTACATCTGCATAACTTTCAAACATCACGGTTTCAGCAGGTAAACCGTCACGACCTGCACGTCCAATTTCCTGATAATAACCTTCAATGTTTTTCGGAAGATTATAATGAATCACCCAGCGAACATTTGATTTATCAATTCCCATTCCGAATGCGATCGTAGCGCAAACCACCTGACAATCATCGTTTATAAATTCATCTTGAGTTTTTGCTCGTATTACATTATCTAAACCTGCATGATAAGCTTTTGCGGTAATTCCGTTTTTGACTAGTTTTTCAGCGAGTTCTTCTGTTGTCTTTCGACTCAAACAATAAATAATTCCAGATTCGTTTGGTTTGTTCTCTACAAAATCAATAATCTGTTTTACGCGATCTAAAGCTGGTCGAACTTCTAGACTTAAATTTTTTCTATCGAATGAAGCAACAAATGTTTTAGGATTTTTTAAATTCAGCTGTTTTGTAATATCGGTACGAGTAGCTTTATCTGCAGTTGCTGTCAAAGCAAGAATTGGAGTAGAAGGGAAGCGGTTTTTCAAATACCCTAAATTTGTATAAGCAGGTCTAAAGTCATGTCCCCATGAAGAAATGCAATGTGCTTCATCAATTGCAATTAAACTGATTGTTAGTTCATTAAAAATAACATCTAGATAAGACAAACTTTCCGGAGCAATATAAACAAGTTTAAATGTATTTGATTTTAAATTATCTATATAAAATTGCTGTTCCTGAGAAGATTGACTACTATTAATATAGCAAGCAGAAATTCCGTTTGTTTTCAAACTATCAACCTGATCTTTCATTAAAGCAATTAAAGGAGAAATTACAATTGTAATCCCTGGCAAAATGAGGGCTGGCAATTGAAAACATATTGATTTTCCACCACCGGTTGGCATAATTGCAAGTGTATCCTGACCAGAAAGTACTGTGTTGATTATTGTTTCCTGGTTTGGTCGAAACTTTTCAAATCCAAAATTTTCTTTTAATTTGGCGTGTAGTAATTCGTTAGTCATATTGCAATTATATTTTAAATAATAAAATTAAAGAATTTTCTTTCAAATTTTGATTGTTTTTTAAATTATTATTTAAAGAAAAGATTATTTAGAGTAATAAAAAAAGGAACTCAAATCTGAGTTCCTTAAATTTATTTTAAAAGATATAGATTAATCTTCATCATCTTCATCGTCGTCGTCGTCTGCGATATCATCTTTATCTTCGTCATCTTCATCGTCGTCAGCACCGTCAGTATCTGGTTTATCTTGGTTGTCATCATCATCGTCATCATCAGCTGCATCATCATCAAGATCAAGTCCTTTTACTGGTTCGATTGTATCAACATCTAAATCAATATCGTCATCTTCGTCGTAATTTTCAATTCTGTCAGCAAGTTTTGTACTGATTTTTACTAAATAAATAGTGTCTTCGGTACGAACTTCAACAGCTTCTACCAATTCGTTTTTAGCGTTTCTAAAACGGATAACATCCGAATCATCATAACCATCAGGAAATTTTTCAACCAAAAGGTTTAAAATTTCGTTTGTCAGTTTGGCGTAGTCTACTATAACTCTTTTCATAAAATATCCTATAAATCTAATAAATATGCAAAAATTAACGGAGCAACAATTGTAGCATCCGATTCGATAATAAATTTAGGGGTTTTGATATCTAATTTACCCCAAGTGATTTTCTCATTTGGAACTGCTCCCGAATATGATCCATAACTAGTTGTTGAATCAGAAATTTGGCAGAAATAACTCCAGAACGGAACATCATGCATTTCCATATCTTGGTATAACATTGGTACAACACAAATAGGGAAGTCTCCAGCGATACCACCACCAATTTGGAAGAATCCGATACCATTACTGCTGTTTTTTGAATACCAGTCAGCAAGGAAAGTCATGTATTCAATACCTGATTTCATTGTTGACGCTTTTAATTCACCTTTAATTACATATGAAGCAAAAATGTTACCCATTGTACTGTCTTCCCATCCTGGAACGATGATTGGAAGATTTTTTTCAGCTGCTGCATACATCCAGCTGTCTTTTAAATCAATTTCGTAATATTCCTCAAGAACACCTGATAGCAACATTTTGTACATGAATTCATGTGGAAAATAACGTTCTCCTTTATCATCCGCATCTTTCCAAATTTTATAGATGTGCTTTTGCAAACGTCTGAAAGCTTCATGTTCTGGGATGCAAGTATCTGTTACACGGTTTAATCCTCTTTCAAGCAATGCCCATTCGTCTTCTGGTGTCAAATCACGGTAATTTGGAACTCTCTCATAGTGAGAATGAGCTACTAAATTCATGATATCTTCTTCTAGATTGGCTCCAGTACATGAAATAATTTGTACTTTATCTTGTCTAATTATTTCAGCGAAAATTTTACCAATTTCTGCTGTACTCATAGCTCCAGCCATACTTACAAGCATTTTAGCACCATTAGCTAATTGTTGCTCGTACTCTTTAGCTGCATCTACAAGAGAAGCAGAATTAAAGTGTAAATAATGTTTTTCAATAAACTGACTGATTGGTCCTTTCATTTCCTCTTTTTTTTTGTTTTTTTTTGAATTAAAGATTTTAACCTCTTTCTGCTGTATGCAAATTAATCATTTTTCAAATATTAACATTTAATTTGCAATTATTTTTTTACATTTTTTTCTTGTATCCTAAAATCTTCAATACATCATCAGAAGTTTGTTGTTCTGAGAAAACTTCTGTTGCCAGAATTCCGTTTTCATCACGATCAATTAAAATGTGTTTTGGCTGTGGAATCAAACAGTGATGTAAACCTCCGTAGCCTCCAATTGTTTCTTGATACGCACCAGTATTAAAGAAACCAATATACAATGGCTTTTCTTTGTTGTATTTAGGCAAATAAATGGCGTTCATATTTTGTTCTGAGTTGTAATAATCGTCACTATCGCAAGTCAGACCACCTAATAAAACCCGTTCGTAAGTATCATTCCAGCGATTGATTGCCAGCATAATAAAACGTTTATTTATAGCCCAAGTATCTGGCAAAGTTGTAATGAAAGACGAATCAATCATATTCCATTTTTCTCTATCATTTTGTTGTTTTTGATACAAAATCTGATAGATTGCACCGCCGCTTTCACCAACTGTAAACGAACCAAATTCTGTAAAAATATTTGGAACATCCACTTCAGCTTCTTCACAAGCAATTTTAATTTGATTGATAATTTCATCAATCATATATTGATAATCATATTCAAAAGCAAGCGAATTTTTAATTGGGAAACCACCTCCAATGTTCAAACCATCCAGAGTAGGGCATTCCTTTTTAAGTGCAATGTATACTTTAATACATTTTACAAGCTCATTCCAGTAATATGAAGTATCGTTAATTCCGGTATTAATGAAAAAGTGAAGCATTTTAAGCTCTAATTTGTCATTTTCCTGAATTTGTTTTTTATAGAACGAAACAATATTTTTATATCCAATACCTAATCTTGAAGTATAAAACTCAAATTTAGGCTCTTCCTCAGCAGCAATACGAATTCCAATTTTGAATTTTCCTTTGATTTCGCCCTGAAGCAAATCAAGTTCTTCATAATTGTCAATAATCGGAATAGTATTTTTATGTCCGTTATTAATTAATCGTGCAATATTGCTGATGTACTCGTCTCTTTTAAAACCATTGCAAATAACGTATGTACTTTTGTTGATTTTTCCGTTTTCCAACAAATTCTCAACAATATTAACGTCAAATGCAGACGAAGTTTCAATATGAATGTTATTTTTAAAAGCTTCATTCATAATATATTCAAAATGAGAGCTTTTTGTACAATAGCAATAGTAATATTTTGCTTCGTATTTATTCTTTTCCATTGCTTTTCTGAACCAAGACTTTGCCTTGTTGATGTTTTCAGAAATTTGAGGTAAATATGTAAACTTTAAAGGTGTACCATATTGTTCAACCAATTTCATCAAATCGATATTATGAAACTGAAGGTTGTCCTTGTTAAGTTTAAATTCCTCTTGTGGGAAATAGTATGTTTGGTTTATTAGATCAGAATATTTTGTATTCATTTAATTTTCAATATTTTAATTTGTATTTAAATTTAGTAAAAACGACGCTAAATTTAAAATTCAAACCCTAATATTGGCAAAAATAATCGGCAGTTTTTCGTGCTCGGCTTTTGAACATAGGAAAACATCAAAACAAAACGGACTTTTACTATTATAAAAACGGTTCAGCATTCTCAATAAAGAACTGTTGAGTCTGTTTCTGTAAGAGCTGAAATGTCTTTGTTTTCTGTTTGTTTTCATCGAGGCAAATGTAAAAAATAATATATACCTAAAGCAATGCTTTTGATTAAAAAATATTTAAGATTTATAATCTTGAAACGCTTCTAGAATTAATTTATTTTCAACTGATTGGTTAATTTTTATCTTTCCGATTCCTTCAATTAATGCAAATTGAATTAAACCGTATTCATTTTTTTTGTCATGAATCAGCAATTCTAATATTGGATCGATGTCATTTTCATTAAAAATAATGTCATCATAAATTCCTTTAATTACGGTTTTGATTTCTCGATATTCTTCTTCAGAAATTAAATTCTTCTTTAATGAAATATAACCTTCTAAAATCATTCCTGCAGCAATCGCTTCTCCGTGTAATAAAGTTGTTTTTTCTTCGCTTTCTAAAAAATAGCCTTCAATTGCATGCCCTAAAGTATGACCAAAGTTTAAAGCTTTACGAATGTTTTTCTCTGTGGGATCCTGAATAACAATTTCATTCTTAATTTCAACTGAACGATAAATTAATTGATCTAGTTCATCAAAAACGATTGATTTTAAATCTGAGAATTGTCTCCAATAAGGCGCATCATAAATTAAACCGTGTTTTAACATTTCAGCTAAACCGGAACGCATTTCGTTTTGTGGCAAAGTTTCTAAATATTCGGTATCGATAAGTACCATCTGCGGAACATTAATTACACCAATCTGATTTTTAAGATTTCCTAAATCAACGCCTGTTTTTCCACCAACAGAAGCATCAACCATCGATAATAAAGTAGTTGGAACATTTATAAAATCAACTCCTCTTTTAAAGGTAGAAGCAACAAATCCGCCCAAATCAGTCACGACACCACCACCGACATTAATCACAAGCGATTTTCTATCAGCTCCTAGTTCTGTTAAAATATTCCATATTTCAATACAGGTTTCAATATTTTTATTGGCTTCTCCTGCTTCAAATTCAATAATTTCAATTGCTAAATCTGTTTCCAGCATTGGAATAAATTTAGGAAGACAATGTTCATTTGTCTGATCATCAACGATTATGAAGATGTTTGAATATTTATTTTCTTTTAAGTGTTTATTTAAGGCTTCGTATGCATTTTGGTTGAAATGCACCAGATAGTTATTCGCTTGTATAGACTTCATAATTTCTTTGGTTATTTGAAAGCGCAAAAATAAGGCATTTTAAGCTAAATAATATTCAAACTTTACCTCTAATTTGTTTTAAAATGAATCATTCTAAATTGCGCAACATTACTATGTTTCTGGATTTAAAGCATAATTCTAAAGAAGCAGTAAAATTTTACTTCATAATTTAATATTCCTTTTCTCTACATTGATGATTTAGAAAAATTTCACACGATTTCGTAAAGAATATTCAAAACACTCTATATCTTTGCATAAAAACTAAACTTAATGGAAAAAATATTCGATAACACTCAGGTTGCATTTTCGCTAAAGAGTGATACAGAACTTGATAGAGCTTACTTTCTTTTTAAAATGATTGACAGTGAACCGCTTGTAAGAATTGGAACAGCTGTAACAAATTTTGCAATTAAAGCGCATCTTCCTGTTGAAGGATTAATTAGAGCAACTGTTTTTGATCACTTTTGTGGTGGTGTAAACGAGAATGACTGCCTTACTGTAGTAGATAAAATGTTTACAAAAGGTGTATCGTCTGTACTTGATTATTCTGTTGAAGGAAAAGAGGAAGAAGAGCAGTTTGATGCCGCTTTAGAAATGACTTTAAGGACAGTAGAGTTTGCTAAAGAACGTCTTGCTATTCCGTTTGCGGTTTTTAAGCCAACAGGTTTAGGTCGTTTTGAATTGTATGAGAAATTAGGAGAAAAACAAACTTTGTCTCCGGTAGAACAAGCAGAATGGGATAGAGTAGTAGCTCGTTTTGACAAAATTTGCAGTGAAGCACACAAAAAAGATGTTGCGTTATTGATTGATGGTGAAGAAAGCTGGATGCAAGACGCCGCTGACGATTTAGTGACAGATATGATGCGCAAATACAATAAAGAAAAAGCTATTGTATTCAATACATTACAAATGTACCGTTGGGATCGTTTGGATTATTTGAAAAAATTGCACGATGTAGCAAAAACAGAAGGTTTTTATATTGGAATGAAACTGGTTCGTGGTGCTTATATGGAAAAAGAACATAAAAGAGCTGAGGAAAAAGGATATGTTTCTCCAATTTGTGTTTCTAAAGAAGCAACAGATGTAAATTATGATGCAGCTGTTCAATATATGTTGGAACATTTAGATACTATGGCGATTTTTGCAGGAACGCACAACGAATTGAGTTCATACAAACTAATGGAAATGATGGCTCAAAAAGGAATTGCTAAAAACGACAACAGAATTTGGTTTGGTCAATTATACGGAATGAGCGATAACATTAGCTACAACTTAGCTGAAAATGGATATAATGTTGCAAAATACTTGCCATTTGGACCTGTAAAAGATGTTATGCCTTACTTGATTCGTCGTGCAGAAGAAAATACTTCTGTAGCAGGACAAACAAGCCGTGAATTATCAATGATTAAAGCAGAAAGAAACAGAAGAAAAGGTAAATAATTTTAGTTTTCCGTTTTCTGTATCAGGTTTTACAGATATAAAAAAAGCTCCAATGTAAATTGGAGCTTTTTTATTTTATTTAAATTTCTCTTATGAATTACTAAACTGAAGATTACTCAGGTTTTTATAAATTCCGTTTTCAAGATTTATCAATTCCTGATGCGTTCCTTCTTCCGAAATTTTTCCATTGTCCAAAACAAGGATTTTATCTGCATTTCTAATAGTAGAAAGTCGGTGTGCTATTATGATGCTGGTTCTTCCTTCCATTAAAACTTCTAACGCTTCCTGAACCAGTTTTTCGCTTTCGCTGTCTAATGATGATGTTGCTTCATCCAAAATTAATATACTCGGATTTTTAAGTAATGCTCTTGCTATCGCAATACGCTGACGTTGCCCGCCAGATAATTTTACTCCACGCTCTCCAACTAAAGTTTCAAATTTTTCAGGAAAACCTTCTATAAAATTGAATGCATTTGCCTGTTTTGCAGCAGCTATAATTTCATCTTCAGAAGCATCTGGTTTTCCATATGCAATATTTTCTCTGATTGTTCCTCCAAATAAAATCACATCCTGAGGCACAATACTCATATTGCCACGTAGATTTTCTAAATCATAGTCGTGAATATTTTTCCCATCAACTAAAATTTCTCCGTCTGTAATATCATAAAAACGCAATAATAAAGAAGAAATAGTAGATTTCCCCGCGCCACTTGGTCCTACAATCGCTATTTTTTGACCAAATTCAGCTGAGAAATTAACGTCTTTCAAAACTTGAACTTCTTTTCGGGATGGATAATGGAAAGCAACATTTTTAAACACTACATTTCCTTTGATTTTTTCTACAGAAGATGCATGAGGATTTGCATTGATTGCTTCAGGAGTTTCTTCTAATAATTCAAAAACACGTTCTGTTGCCCCAACGGCTTTTTGGATCTGTGCATACATTTCAGCAATTCCTCCAAAAGAAGCTCCAATAAAAGTGGTGTAAAGAACAAACGAGATCAAATCTCCAACGCCTTCAACTTCACCTTTTATAGTTAGTGTAATTCCGTACCAAACTACAGCAACAACACATCCGAAAAGGCATAAAATAATAAACGATGCAAAATAACCTCTGTATTGCCCGCCTTTAATTGCAATTTTTACGATTTCTTTGATCTTGTTTTTATAACGCTGAATTTCGTACCATTCGTTTGCAAAAGCTTTAACATTGCTTATTCCTTGTAATGTTTCTTCAACAATTACCTGGCTTTCGGCTACTTTATCTTGTGTCTTTTTTCCGTATTTACGAATAAATCTTCCAAATATTACAGCAGCAACGGCAACAACTGGAACAATCGCTAACATCATTAAAGTCAATTTTGGACTGATGCTTCCTAGAATTACAAATCCACCGATGATTAGAATAAATTGACGCAGAAATTCAGCAATTGTTGTTGTAAAAGTGTCTTGTAATTGCGAAATATCAGCGCTGATTCTACTGTTTAGTTCTCCAACACGCTTTTGAGAATAGAATGACATTGGCAATTTTACCAAGTTTTCATACAATGCAAAACGAATATTCGATAATGAATTTTCAGTAAAATTGACAAACAGCGAAATTCTGAAAAAAGAAAAAATCGCTTGTAATGTCAAAATTCCCATTAATGCAATGGCAATTTCATTTGCTTTATCAAGATCTTTATTTGTAACACAATCTACAAGCATTCCCATTAATTTAGGGAAGGCGAGGGCAGTGGCGCTGGTCAATAAAAGGAAAATCAAGCCAAGGAAAAATTTCCATTTGTGATTCTTGGCATATTTAAAAATTCGGAGTGCTTTTTGAAGGGAGTTAGAGTCTAATTTAGCTTTCGGTAAATCGTTTTCTTGAAATCTAGCCATTTGAATATACTATTAAGATATGCAAATGTATGATTATAGCAAGTGAATACAAAAGAATATTATGATTTAGAGTTTGTGTTTTCTGTTTTTAACTAAATTTAAGAAAATGAAGATTTTTTTAGTTTTTTAAAACACTGATAAATAGCTTTCTAAATATTTTATTGAAATTATTTTTCATTTTTTTCTAAAAAACACTTGCAAATACAAAATCTAGCTGTATATTTGCACTCGCAATCACGAAATGATAGCAGCCTAATAAAATAGGGCGATTAGCTCAGCTGGTTCAGAGCACCTCGTTTACACCGAGGGGGTCGGGGGTTCGAACCCCTCATCGCCCACCAAGAAACTCCTTAAGAAATTAAGGAGTTTTTTTATTGTTATATTTTACATTATTTTTTTATTAAAACAAATAGAAAGAGAATTTTCCCAAGATAACTTAATTTGAAATTCTTTTTAACTGCTGTAAAAAATAATTCCTAAACAGGTTAATAAAAACTACCAAAAATTCCAAAACTCCAAAGTCAATTGATTTTGGAGTTTTTTTTTTGATTCGAAAACATTTAGTTAGATTTTGTGAAATTTAGGACTATCTATCATTTCTATTTTCTCCTTATCTCAATCTGAGTATAACTTTATAAATCAAACTTGCTGTATCTAAGAAAAAAAATGTAAATTTATACGTCAAATTGCTGAATTTCAACAATTAAGACTTACTTCCCTTTGTTTTTCTAATAATCTAATTTAACTAAAAAAGATCATGAAAAAAAGCTTTTTATTTACAGCACTCCTGGCAATACTGGCATTTAGTTCAGGAAATGCTCAGGAAAATTCTTCACAACAAAATTGGCCAGACAGAACTGTTTTACCGATTGAACCCTATCAAAAGGTAGGCAAAGTAGCGCCTACAATTAAAGATTCTGATCCAATAGATTGGCCAAAAGAAATAAGTGCGCCAGAAGGAGCTCCAAACGTATTATTGATCATGATTGACGATGTTGGATTTGGTGCAAGTTCTACTTTCGGAGGCCCTGTTCCAACTCCCAACTTTGATGCTTTGGCTAAAAATGGACTAAAATACAATCGTTTTCATACAACAGCAGTATGTTCTCCATCAAGAGCAGCTCTTATTACAGGTAGAAATCATCACACTGCAGCAACCGGTATTATTATGGAATTTTCGACTCCATATCCTGGTTACAACAGTTTAGTACCGCGCAGTGTTGCCACGATCGGTAAAATTTTGACTGATAATGGTTATGGCACTTCATGGTTCGGAAAAAATCATAACGTTCCAGACTGGCAATCCACTCCAGCCGGACCTTTTAATTTATGGCCAACAGGTTTAGGATTTGAATATTTTTACGGTTTCCTTGGTGCCGACGCACATCAATTTAGACCAGCGCTTTTTGAAGGAACAAAGCCAGTTGATCCGTACTTTAAAGAAGAAAAAGTAGATCCGGATTATATTCTGGATCGCGATTTGGCAGATCACGCCATTCATTGGATTCAAACACAAAAAAATGTTTCACCAAATAAACCATTCTTTGCCTACTATACACCTGGAACAGCGCATGCGCCACATCAGGCTCCAAAAGAATGGATTGCAAAATTCAAAGGGAAATTTGATCAGGGTTTTGATAAACAACGTATTGCGACATACGAAAATCAGAAGAAACTAGGTATTATCCCACCTGATGCATTATTAGCCGCTACTCCACCAGAATATCAAAAATGGGATGCACTGTCTCCCGGCATGAAAAAAGTAGCCGCAAGAGAAATGGAAGTTTACGCTGGAATGTTGGCTTATTGCGACAATCAGATTGGAAGAGTAATACAATCTATCAAAGATTTAGGAGAACTGGACAATACCATGATTATTTTTATAATGGGTGATAATGGTGCGAGTGCCGAAGACCCGACAGGTCAGGGGCTGACAAGTGAAATTGGTATTATGGTCAATGGAGAAGTTGATACTGAAGAGTTCATGCTAAAACATTTGGATGATTTTGGCGGTCCCTGGATGGCAGAACATTATTCTCAAAGTTGGGCACACGCCATGAATACGCCTTTTCAGTGGGATAAGAAAATTGCTTCTCACTTAGGAGGAAGCCGTACCGGAATGGTCATTTCCTGGCCGGCAAGAATTAAACAAACTGGTCAGATTAGAAGTCAATTTGCTCATATTACAGATATTGTACCCACCATTCTCGAAGCAGCAAATATTCCTCAGCCAAAGAAAGTAGACGGTTTTGATCAAACTCCGATGGCAGGAAAAAGTCTTGTCTATTCATTTGACAATGCAAACGCGCCTGAAACACACAAAACCCAATATTTTGAAGTAATTGCTAATAGAGCTTTTTATAAAGATGGCTGGTTGGCTAGTACTACACCAAAAAATCTTCCATGGCAAGGTCATCCCGTGCCATCTGAAGATCCTGTAAAAGATTATAAATGGGAATTATACGATCTTACAAAAGATTTTAGTCAGGCCAATGATATTGCAGCAAAAAATCCAGAGAAGCTAAAAGAAATGCAAAAAGCCTTTATGGAAGAAGCTGAAAAATATAAAGTTTTTCCTTTTGACGATCGCTATATTGATCGAGTAAATCCTGAAAATCGTCCGAATTTAAATAAAGGCAGAACACGATTTACCTATCATCAAGGTACATCACGTATTACAGAAGGAATGGCGCCAAATATGAAAAATACTTCATTCAGTATTACTGCCGAAGTTGATGTAAAAGCCGGACAAGAAGGAATGATTATCACACAAGGTGGTTATTTTGCCGGTTTAGCTTTAATGCTTCAAAAAGGAAAACCAACTTTCGCTTATGCATTTTCTCACTATCCTAACCATAAATGGAGAATACAATCGCCAACAGCTTTAACAGCAGGAAAACATACCATTGTTGTGAATTTCGATTATGCTGGCGGTGGTGTCGGAAAAGCGGCAAAGGCGACTATATTGGTTGATGGCAAAAAAGTGGCAAGCGGAGATATTCCTAAAACGGTCCCAAGTAGATTCTCTGCCGATGAAACTTTAGATGTGGGAGAAGATTTTGGTACTCCGGTAGACAGAACTTACGATGCACCGTTTACTTTTCAAGGTAAAATTGAAAAAGTTACCATTGATCTGAAATCTTGATTTTTAATTAAATATTATAATTAAAGCTTATTCTTAATATTAGTGATAGGCTTTTTTTTACGATGAATAGGTTTGTAAAGACCACAGAATTTAAAAACCTCCAAAGTTTTTTGATTTTGGAGGTTTTTACTTTATATATGTTTCAAGAATTTCAGGTCTTACATTTTCATAATATTACTGCAGATAGAAACACATTAGATGAACACGAGATATATTGTGGGCATTGTGTTTCTGAATTGCAAGAAAAACTACTCCGAAGTTATAAATCCGTACTCCTGATATTATAAATATGGAATGATTTAAAAATTAATCAATATAGTTTTGAGAAACATTTTTAAATCTATAATCCAAAGTTTATGAAAAAAATCTTTTCCGCAATCTTACTTGTTCTACTATCAAATTTATCTTTTTCACAATCAGAACAGTCTCTAATTGAGAACTGCATTCAAAATTATATTGAAGGCACATCTTATAACAAACCAGACAGTATTAGTAAGGCTTTTTATTCTGAAGCCAATCTTTTTTTAAGCCACAAAGAAAAACCTTTATGGATAGTTCCGAGTTCAGAATATGTAACCTGGTTTCAAAAAGGCAACAAAGGAGAATTTAACGGTCGTATAGGCAGAATCATCTCTATAGAATATTTTAATGATATCGCTGTAGCAAAAGCCGAAATTCTTATTCCTGAAAGAAAACAAGAATTTATGGATCTGTTCTTACTGAAAAAAATTGAAGGTGAATGGAAAATAATTAGTAAATCCGCAAGCAGTAAAGCAAGTAATAAATCAGGTAAAAAAATATTATTCATTGTTTCTAATGCACATTATTACGGAAATTCTACAATTTCAACTGGTAATAGTTTTGCCGAAATTGTAAACGCTTATAACACTTTTATAAATTCAGGTTATATTGTTGATTTTGTGAGTCCAAAAGGTGGAGCTATTCCTTTAGCTTATATTGATACCTCTGATAGCTTGCAAAAACAATATTTATATAATGAAGACTTTATGTATGCGATAAAACATACTGTAAACCCAAAAGAAATTGATTATAAAACTTATAAAGCCGTTCATTATATTGGAGGCGGAAGCGCAATGTATGATGTTCCTGAAAACTCGGACATTCAGCACATTACTATGCAAATTTATGAAGATAATAACGGTATTATTTCTTCGGTATGTCATGGAACGGCGGGGATTGCTAACTTAAAAACTAAAAATGGCAAATTCTTAGTTGAAGGAAAAAAAATAAGCGGTTATCCTGACTCTTTTGAAAAACAAGATGGTGAATATTTTAAACACTTTCCGTTTTTAATTCAGAAGACAATTGAAGAAAGAGGAGGGGATTTTAAATTCTCAAAGAGAAATGAAGATTATGTTGAACAAGACGGCCGAATTGTTACAGGACAAAATTTTCAATCCTCAAAAAGTGTTGCTTTAAAAATTATTGAATTGATTGAGAAAAATAAATAAGCTATTTTATTAATAGTTAAAAAAGATATTTAACCAAAATGGTTTGATAGGCTTACAAAAAAACTCCTTAATTTCTTAAGGAGTTTTTTTACCATTTTATTAAAAAAACGCATCAAAACTTTCTTTTTTTGATTTTTGATATCTTTCAATATACACATCTAAAAAACCACTTTGTTTCAAAAACTGTATTGGATCTTTTATATTTAGTATTTCTTCAACTGCTTTTTGTTTGTCTTTCTGTTTATTAAAATAAGATTCAATTATTTTATAGCCAATCCAATATCCTAAATCATTTGGCCTGTCATCTTTCTTAGTCGTTTCATATAACCAATCTTTATATTCAGGATTTTTTAATCTCGTTACAAATTCATCGCATAATTTATCTAGGTTTTGGTCTCCATATTTATATTCAAACTTATTTATGGATTCTCCCGAAATAAGTTCACCAATAAAATCAGCGCCTCCTTCAAGTAAACACCATTTCAACAACATATCTTTACCTTCAATTTTTTGCTGATAATGAATAAGTTCGTGTGCAATTAAACCTGAAACACCATCCAGATTTTTAAGTTTTTCAGTTCCAATAATAATTCCATCAGGAGAAGAAGTTCCGCCTGAATTAAATCTTCCATAAACAAAATAAATTGGAGGAAATTTTGCCTTTGGATACCAATATTTTAAAGCACTATAAATGGCTCTAACTCTCTTTTCTTTGGATGAAATACCGTCCAAAACATTTCTTGAAAGTTCATAATCTGCTTTTCTTTTTTTTACAACTGTAAAAAGAGAATCGGCATTGATTATTCTGTTTTCTGTAAATCCTTTAACACCTTGAGAACCTTTTTGCATGTATTCAATAAACGGATTTTCTTTTGATTTGCCCATTTTGTCAAATGCTTCCCAAAAATTCTTTGAATCTTTTGTTTCAAAAACAGCATCTAAAGGATTGTCAGAGAAATTAGTTTGCGCACAAATAAAATTAGAAAAAATAATAAAAAGTGTTGTTAGAATAAGGTTTGACTTCATATCTGCTTTATGTTTATTTTCATAACGTTAAATTTCTAAAATTAATACTTTGACACTGAATTTCCTTATCCCTAATTTTATAAAAAAGATTTTGTCTTTTTACGCTTAGTCCTATCGCGAAAAAGCATTTTGAACTACTCCAGCCAAGCCGAGTGTTACGATATAAAAATATTCCTTTCATTTTGAAAGGCCAATCTTATCATTTTGATAGCTTTTTAAAACACATAGGTCTTTTGTATTTTGCAATACATTGATATTTAAACACTTATTTTCTTTTTTTTATTCTGGCATGCCCTTTGTTTTTACTCGATAAATCAATTTAAATTAACACCAAAACAGGATATAAATTAAAAAAATATGAAAACAAATAAAACAAGAAGCAAGGAGATTACAAAACTATATGTATCAAATAAATCTTTGCAAAATAAAGATAGGTTTATCAATTTAATGGTCTTTGCCATAGTTTTCTTTACAGCTGTTTTGTTGATTTCTCAAATTGTCTAACTCATATAACTTGAAACTTTCAATTTGTATTTCAGCATCTTAATATCTAAAACTATCATGAAAATTGTAAACCCCATAATAGATCCTAAAATAAATCTAACAAATAAAAATCTCTTTTTTTCAAGCTCATTTCGCAACAGAACAACATTTTCAGTTGCTGAAGAGACAGAAGAATTAGTTGAATTTACTATTGAAAAAGCCAGATCTACTCATACTTTTTGGATCAAAGAAATCTGCGATGTGACATTTTCTTCTGCGGTAGCCCGAGGCACTGGAATTTCTGGTCGTTCTCCTGAATTTCTTGAAACAAAAATAAATAAAGGTGAAGCTGTAATCGCTTTTGCCTCAGACGGGAGATGGGCTGGGTTCTCTTTTATTACTTCTTGGGAGAATGGAAAATTTGTTTCTAATTCCGGACTAATTGTAGCGCCTGAATTCAGACATACCGGACTTGCAAAAAAAATTAAAAGAAAGATTTTTGAGCTAAGCCGTGAAATGTATCCCGAGGCTCGTATATTCAGCTTAACTTCAGGTCTAGCCGTTATGAAAATGAATCATGAACTAGGTTTTGAACCGGTTACTTTTGCAGAATTAACTTCAGATGAAATGTTTTGGGAGAGCTGCAAATCATGTGTAAACTGTCCAATATTAATTAGTAAGGAAAGAAAAAATTGCTTATGTACCGCGATGCTTTTTGATCCAAAACAAAGTACTCCAGTTATCTAATAAAAAAGAAAATACATAGCAATTCAAAAAAAATTATAACATTTTATTGCTTTGAACTAGGAATACAAGCCAGCACCTGTAGATATTCTAATTCACAAAAAAAGAACTAATAACCTCTAGAACATTTTAATTATATTTGACATGGAAATTTATTTTTTTGGCAAATTTATTGCTGAACAAATAAATCAAATCATCAAACCAAATCTTAAAATGAAAAAAAATCTAATAACTCTTTTGTTTGTATTTAGTGTTATAAATATTTTTGCACAAACGACAACCAATTCAAAACCAGCTGAGAATAATGCGTCAACACTCACTGACGCTGTCTCTAACAAATCGATAAGCCCACTAAAAAAAGTTCCATTAGACGAAGCTTCAATCTTGCTTTATGATTACGATGGTACTCTTTTTTCCTTTGATTTAGAATCTGAAACGATTGTTTGGACTGTAAAAGCTTCAGATTCGCATACCGAAATGTGTGCAAATGCTGTAACGCTGCAGGATGGCGTTGTATATGTACCGTTTGTAAATGGCGAAATTTTCGCAATTGATAATCAAACAGGTACTCTTTTTTGGAAATCAAGAATCGGCAATATAACAGATCAAATTGTACTAAAAGACCAGGCTCCAACTATAAATAATGGAAAACTGTATATTACAACTCAAACCCAAAACAGCAGCATTTATGCTCTTGATATCAAAAACGGAAGTTTAGCATGGAGTTGCAAACTAGATGCTTTACAGAATCATGCTCCGGTTCTTAGTTTTGATAATAAAGTATTTACTCAAAGCGGATCAACTTTTTATTGTTTTGATGCCAATACAGGAAAAATCATTTATCAAAAAACTTTTGATGAAGCTATAACCGGAAAACCTGTTACAGATGGAGAAAATGTGTTTGTTGCAACTGAAAAAAATACACTTTTTGCTTTAAGTCCGAATAAAGCAGATATTTTATGGGAATTTAAATTTGATGAAAACCAGAATAATATCAAGAATCGAATCTTTTGCAAGGATAAAAAAATATATTTTGCAGCCCAAGGTTCAAATGTGACTTCTGTATATGCTGTTGATTCAAAAACTGGAACTCAGTTATGGAAAACTGATTTTAAAGACGATAATATTGAATACATCACTCAGGAAAATGATAATTTATGGGGATATACCCAAAAGAAGAAACTTTTTCAAATACTTTTAGACAATGGAGAAATCGTATTAGACAAAAAGTTAACAACCATGCCGATTTCAAATATCGAGTTTCCAGTTGATGACAATCTACTGCTTTATTATTGCGATGCCGGCCTTATTTCATACGATTTAAAGGAACAAGACGAAAACATGATGTATATGCGAACCTCAATTAAAGATGATGTTTATAGTGCATTTATAAAAATTATTAGATAATGAAATAGCATCAAAAAAAACTCCCTGATTTCTCAAGGAGTTTTTTTTATTTCTCACCATAAATTATTCAGGTATTTGAGTCAATTACAACATTTCCATCTGGGTATTTTTCATTTACTTTTGTATAGGTTTCTGTTTTTATTATTCAGATTGATTCGTAAAAAGAAGAATCTGCATAATTTGTAACCAAATGATTTTATTAGATTTGAACATCCGAAATTATAAAATTTTATCAAATGAAATGGATTACCAGAGAACGTCCAAAAATAGACAGAATTGCATGCCCTTGGCTAATTCGAAAATTTGTTGACGCTGAGGCTGAGTTCATTTATGTGCCGTTTAATATCGTTTTGCAAAAAGCAAAAGAACTAAATGCAATTCCGTTTGATATTCCAGATGTTGAATTTACGCATTATGAAGATCAAAGCACTTTTGATTATATCATTAAAAAATATGAGATTGATGATCCCGCAATTTCAATTATCGCGGGTATTGTAAGAGGAGCAGATACAGATCGTCATGATATTGCAAAAGAATCAGCTGGACTTTGGGCGATTTCAGCTGGACTTTCTTATAATATTACGGATGATTATAAATTGCTGGAAACAGGAATGATTCTCTACGATGCTTTGTATAGTTGGGCAACTCATCTATACAAACAAAATCATTTGCAAAATAGCCCTTTTGAGAATTTGCTTCATGAAGTTTACAATAAATTTCTGAAAGACAAAAAATCTTCAGCCAAAACACCAACTTGGGTAAAAGATTTAAAAGAAATAATTCAGGATCAGATTGATGCTCAATTCGCATTTGATTTAAAGAAAATTTCTAATGAATTAGACCTAAATCCGTCCTATTTATCGCGAGAATTTTCTAAACATTTTGAAGATCTGAATTTTGGAGAATATGTTAGAAAGCTCCGAATCGAAAAAGCAATCAGCCTTATTTCAAATTCCTCTCATTCCTTAACCGAAATTGCCTATATGACTGGATTTTCAGACCAAAGTCATTTTACCAGGATTTTCAAAGCACATACGGGCAAAAATCCATCGGCTTATCGAAAAAAAAGTGCAAAAAGTAATCCTGATACAAAAGGTAAATAAGATTCTATTTTAAGCTGTACATGGTTTTTAATTTTGTTTTTATAACTAAAACAAAACCAATGTACTCAAAATCAATCTTTCTTTTTGCAATATTACTATTTAGTATCAATGTTTCATCTCAAACAACATATCCAAAAATAACAGGATATTTTGGGATAATGCATCCAATAGTTACATTTAGTAAAGATGAAACGACTGTAAATTTCAGGGATTATTACGCAGTAGGCTTTCCGACTGGAATTAATATTTGGAAAAGTGAAAAAATTGGTTTTTCGCTTGAATTTGTCCCAAACATAAAAGACGATAACGGAACTGATAAAGTAACCAATTTATTATTTCATCCTGGAGTTTTGGTCGCATTAGGAAAAGGATACACTTTTGCCGGAAGAGCGGCTTTTGAAACGAGTGGCAGATATGGTTTCACACCCGTATTCAATAAAACTATAATTAAAAACAAGAGTTGCAGTTATTATGCCGCCGTGCCATTGCCAGTCCGATTCGGGAATGACCATCCTGCAACTTTCACAGTAGGCTTTCAATTTGGAATTGCGTTTTAATTATGGAAAAAACATCAAAATACAGTTTGTTGCAATTAACACTTTACTTTCTAAAACTCGGAACAACAGGTTTTGGCGGTCCTGTCGCCTTAGTTGGCTATATGCACAAAGATTTGGTAGAAGACCGAAAATGGATTACTGAGGAAGAATACAAACAAGGATTAGCTTTGGCGCAGCTTGCTCCGGGGCCGCTCGCAGCACAATTAGGAATTTATATAGGATTTGTCCATTATAGTTTTTTAGGAGCAACATTAGCCGGTTTTGCGTTTATTTTACCTTCATTTATAATGGTTGTCCTACTAGGAATTGTTTATAAATTATATGGTGGCCTAACATGGATTCAAGCTGTATTTTACGGCGTCGGCGCTTCAGTTGTTGGCATTATTGCACTCAGTTCTTATAAGTTGACTTTGAAATCTATCGGAAAATTAAATCTCGAATCTTTTAAATCGAAATGGCTGCTTTGGTTGTTTTTTATTTCAGCCGCAATCGTAACGTTTGTAACTGAAAAGGAGCAAATTTTACTCTTTATTTTAGCTGGATTTTTTTATATGATTTTCACAGCTCCTCCAAAATGGTGGAATTTTAAAACAACAAATTCTTTGGTTTTATTTCAATTTACTCTTTGGAATTCAGAAGAATCAACACTCGTTAAATTAGCTCTATTTTTTGCTAAAGCAGGCGCATTTGTTTTTGGAAGCGGATTAGCCATTGTTCCGTTTTTGCACTCTGGCGTTGTAGCAGAAAACCATTGGCTCACTGAACAGCAATTTCTGGATTCTGTCGCCGTAGCAATGATTACGCCGGGGCCAGTTGTAATAACTGTGGGCTTTATTGGCTATTTAGTTAACGGATTTTCGGGCGCTTTAATAGCAGCTTTAGCCACTTTTTTACCTTGTTATTTGTTTACGATTATATTGGCGCCGTATTTCAAGAAAATTGCCGATAATAAATCGGTAAAAGCTTTTGTGGAAGGAATTACTGCTGTTGTAATTGGCGCTTTAGTTGGATCTGTAGTTGTTATTTCCTTGCGAAGTATTATCGATATACCAACAGCAATAATTGCCATTTTGACTGTTTTGGCCTTGATTTATTTAAAAAAAATCCAAGAGCCTTATATCATTTTAATTGCTGGACTTATCGGTGTATTTATAAAATTGATTTAATTCGGACTTAGAAAATATTTTCAGAAACTTTATTTTTTTGCCAAATGACAAATTTGTACTAAAAAGTTATGCTTAACTTTCATGCATGAAAGAACTAGTAAATTATATATTGCAATTTGGCAATTTGAATCAGCAGCAAATTGATTTGATTTTATCAAAAGGACAAGAAAGAGAAATTCGCAAAGAGAAGTATTTTGCAGAAGCAGGAAAAGTCGCGGCTGAAGTTGGTTTTATAATAGACGGAATAATGCGTGTTTGTTATTATGATAATAAAGGCGAAGAAATTACAAAATACTTTATTGAAGAAAACAATCTCGTTGTAGATTTAGAAAGTTTCGATAATGGCATTTGTTCGTCGTGCTATGTACAAGCGGTTACAGATTGTAAAATCATTGTTTTTTCAAAGAAAGGCTGGCAGGAATTATTAGATACTATTATTGGTTGGGACACCATTGTTCATAAAATAATTTCAAAAGCTTTAATTCAGAAAGTTGCCAGAAGAAGCCCACTTGTTTCAGAGGATGCAACGACTCGTTATTTGTCTTTTATGAAAATGTTCCCGAATGTCATCAATCGAATTCCGCTTTCTTATTTAGCTTCTTATCTTGGAATCACGCAGTCTTCATTAAGCCGAATTAGGAAAAACATACGTTAAATTGTTTTTTTGCCATTTGGCAAATGTTTCTATTTTTTAGGGTTGCAACTTTGTATTAATAATTTTAAAACGTAAAAAATGAAATCAGTATTAATTACAGGTGCAAACAGAAGCATTGGTTTAGAAATAGTTAAACAGCTTTCGAAAAAAGGTTTATTTGTTTATTTAGGAAGTCGAGATCTTGTAAAAGGAGAAGAAGTAGTTGCCGAATTAGCTCAAAACGGATTTGAAAACGTAAAAGCAATCCAAATTGATGTTACGAATCAGGAGAGTGTTTTAGCCGCTAAGAATAGCATCGAAAAAGAACAAGGCAAACTTGATATTTTGATCAATAATGCCGGAGTTTTAGGAGCAATGCCGCAAAATTCTTCTACAACTTCAATTGAAAACATACAAGAGACATTTGATACGAATTTCTTCGGAGTTATCAGAGTTACTCAATTGTTTCTTGATTTGCTTAAAAAATCGGACAGTCCAAGAATCAGCAATATTACATCTGGTCTAGGTTCGCTTACTTTACACAGTGATCCAACTTGGAAATATTATCCATTTAAGGCGGTTTCATATGTTTCATCAAAAACAGCTTTAAACGCTTTTACAGTCGCTTTGGCTTTTGAATTAAAAGATTTGCCATTTAAAGTGAATTCAATCGATCCGGGTTATACCGCGACTGATTTCAATAATTTTAACGGACCTGGAAGTGTTGAAAGTGCTGCAAGCTTCATCATCAAACATACTTTGACAGATGAAAACGGGCCAACAGGAAAGTTTTTTAGCAACGATATTGAAGACGAAAGCGAAGAAAGTCCGTGGTAAATTAAAATTTATAATCGAAAAAACTCCAAGATCAATTGATTTTGGAGCTTTTTTTATTATGTTTTATTTCATTAAATCGGTTCCCAAAGTTCAATTTTATTGCCATCCGCATCCATAATATGGACAAATTTGCCATAATCATAAGTGGCAATATCATCCAAAACTGTCACTCCGTTTTCTTTCAGTTGATCTATCAATCCTTCAATGTTTTGCACGCGATAATTAATCATAAACTCTTTTTTAGAAGGAGAAAAATAATCATCATTTTTCTTGAACGGACTCCATTGAAGTGCTTCCTTTAAATCTGGATTGTCAACATTTCTGGATTCAAATGTTGATCCCCAATCATTGACTTCAAGTCCTAAATTTTTAGCATACCATTCTCTTGTTTCTTTCGGGTTTTCAGTAAAAAAGAAAATGCCGCCAACTCCAGTAACTTTTGGTATTTTATCTGAATTAGCTTCTTGATTTTTTTGATCTTCCATAGCTATACTTTATTAAATTATTTTTAATTCAAACGATTATCAAAAAGACCTTCCTTAATGAGACTAAAAGAATGAATTTCATTATTATTTTTGACTACGTTTACTAATTCATCTAACCAGATAGGGTCAACAAAAAACGGATCTCTATCAAAATTTTGTTCTACAACTTGCTGCTTTAAATCTTTGCACAAAAGAGCAAACGTTTTTATAAAATTATTTCTGTAATTTTCAAAAACCGGAATAGCACGAAAGTGAAAATTAATTCCTGATTTCTTTGAAAGTGTCATTATTATATCAACATTTTCAGGTCCGGTAATAATCAATTCGTCATATTCTGGAAGAGCAATTCGCGTATCATCACTACTTAATTTTAATGCATAACTGAATTTTCCTAATATATAAGAATAACAATCGGCACAATTGGTATGATATTCTTTTAAAACAGGCAATAACTCAGATTGATCAAAACTAATATTTTGCTCGCCGTTCCACCATAACTCATATTCTTTGTATTTACTGTCCTCTAGTGTTTGCTTTTCTTTATCTAAATTAAAACTGTTTATGCTAAAAGTTTCAAATTCAACTTCTTTTTCATTTTCTTCAACAGTATTTGGATCTGTAACTGCATAATAAATTAGATCTTCAAAGCCTTCTTTTAAAAAATATTCTTTTACCTTATTGATATAATGTATTGATTCTGGTCTGTCAAATAGTAAAACAGCATATTTTTTATAATCATCTATAACAATTCCATTTGTTTTGAAAATGCCTTTTTCGAAAACTTTATCAATACAAAGACTTGTAGCATATTTATCAGTGTTTTCCAATAAAGAACCACCATAATCATTTTCAACCTTTTTATTTGTTTTTTTCGAAAGCCATTCATTTAGTTTGCCAATTAAAACCAATGAATTTACCATAAACATCCTTTTTCTCAGAATAATATCGCCTGTTTTCTCGTCAAAATTATTACTGAATTCTTTATTGCTGCTTAAAAATTCATCAGTAATCAAAGGCCAGTGTTCTGGAGCATTTGTAAAAAAAGGATTTCCCGGTAACGGAATTTTTTGTTCCACTTTTTCTTCTTTAACAATTCGTCTACCGCTATTGTCTGTTAATGGAGTAGGTGTAGGCATATCTAACCCAAATAATCTCGAAAAGAAACCCATATATTAAATTAATTTTAGATGTTTTTAAAGTACTTATTATAATTATTTTATTTACAAAATTCAGGATATTTAAAGATTAAATGTAGCAAAAAAGTACTTCAAAAAAACCAAAAGCTTTCTTAATTTGATTTGAATTCGGTGTTAGTAATTGTAAATTAGCTACATACGAAATTTAAAAAGTGTAAATTATGAAAACACATCATATAATTGTCGCATTATTATTCGGTTTTGTAATATCGGCCAAAGCTCAGAAAAGAATTGAAACTACTGAATTGCCAAAAGCGGCACAGGAATTTCTTCTAAAACATTTTAGTTATACAACTGTAGATATTGCTAAAAAAGATGCAGAACATGGTGAAAAAGGCTATGAAGTTATATTAAAAGACGGAACCGAAGTTGAATTTTGGAAAGATGGCTCGTATCGTGAAGTTGATGGAGAAAAAAATCCGATCCCGACAGACTTTATTCCGGCAAACATTAAAGATTACGTTTCTAAGAATTATCCAAATGAAAAGATTACGCATATCGATTATGGACACAAAGATCTGGACGTCGATTTAACAAATGGTATTGATTTAGAATTCACCAAAGATGGAAAAATTCTAAAAGACAAAAACAATAATATCAAATAAATTTCGTTTTTAAAATCTCCGGACAGCCCTATTTCTGGGGATTTTTTTTCAAATATAAAGTATAAACTTTTTACAACTGTATAAATTTTATACATCTTAATTTTAGTTAAAATTTGCTAAATCGCTAATTATCAGTTTTTATTTTTTATGGCACAACGCTTGTAAAATGGAATACAGTCCATTTTTGTGTAATTCATTTTTCATTGTTTAACGAAAAAGAAAAAAGCAGAAATGGTCAATTTAAAAGCCATTTTACGATAAAAGCAAATAGCCTCATGAAAAGTGAAACAATTATTTCTGAATCATTTTATACTTCAGATAAAAATCTCAACACAAAAGAACAAATATTAAAAAAATCAATTTTTAGTTCGAATACCAAATCCCTTAAAAAATCAACTGAAAAAACATCAAGCCCATTAGGTTCAATTGTACTCGCAGGTACTTTTTTACTAATGTTAGGAGGCGCTTTTGTAGTTTATACTTTGCAATCTGATTTTGATCAATTTCAATTGGATAGAATAAATTCGAGTTGGGGATTTCCATTTTTAATTCTAGCCGCAGCTTTGTTCTTTTTTCAGACAGGTTCATTTTTGTACAATTTGTATTTATATTTTAAATACAAGCCAATTGAATCAGTTTCAGATGATTTATTGCCAACTTGTACAGTAATTGTTCCCGCTTACAACGAAGGAAAATTAGTTTGGGAAACCTTATTAAGCCTTGCAGACAGCGATTTTCCAGAGCAAAAACTTCAAATACTTGCTATTGATGATGGAAGTAAAGATGATACTTGGTATTGGATGCAACAGGCAAAAATTAAGCTTGGGAATCGTTTATCTATTTATCAGCAGCCTGAAAATAAAGGAAAACGTCACGCGCTACACCGCGGATTCGAACTTGGTACGGGAGAAATTTTTGTAACTGTTGATAGTGATTCAATTGTAAAAAAAGATACATTGCGAAATTTAGTAAGTCCGTTTGTTGTTGATCAAAAATGTGGCGCCGTTGCAGGAAATGTTCATGTTTTAAACAATAAAAAAGCCTTATTGCCAAAAATGCTGAACGTTAGTTTTGTGATGAGTTTCGAATTCATGCGTTCAGCTGAAAGTATGCTGGGGTCTGTGTTATGCACGCCTGGCGCAGCAGCAGCATACAGAAGAGATGCCGTATTTGAATGTCTGCCAGAATGGATTAATCAAACCTTTATGGGGCAACCATCAGATATTGGTGAAGACCGAGCTATGACAAATATGATTTTAAAACAAGGGCTTCATGTTTTGTTTCAAAGAAATGCTTACGTTTTAACAAACGTTCCGGAAGAATATAAAGGTTTGTACAAAATGTTTATCAGATGGGGCAGAAGCAATGTTCGCGAGAATATCATGATGGCGCAATATGTTTTTAAAGATTTTAGAAATGAGTCTAAATTTGGCGCAAGACTTTTGTTCATAAATCAGTCTTTAAAAATAATTATGGCATATCCATTCTTGTTATTTATGCTATTTTTTATAGCTGTGCATCCAGTATTGTTTTTTAGTTCAACACTTTTAAGCATCTTAATTGTGTCAACGTTTTCAGTGTTATTTTATGCTAAAAGATACAGTTTTGCTGATGCTTTTTGGGCTTATTCTTACAGTATATTTTATACTTTCAGTTTGTTTTGGATAACACCTTACGCGATAGCTACTGCCAATAAAAAAGGTTGGCTGACACGCGGTTTATCTTAATTTCAAAAAACAAAACCCTCAGGATTTCTGAGGGTTCTGTTTTTTAATTAAAGTTTTCATTTAATCTAAACCTGCAAATTTGAATGGCGCCATCGCCTGAAAATTCATCGAAGATTCTCCAGAATAATTTTCATTATTAGCCAAGCTAAGTTTTCGCACTTTAGCTTTTTCGCTAAAATCAAGTTTACTAAATTCAACCCAAACCACATTTGGATTTAAGACATTGTCAAAATAGTAAACCAGATTTTTTTGATCAGCAACAGTTCTCCATCGTGTTGACGATATATTTGGTTCTGTAGCAGAAGAAATTCCAAGTGGTACAGAACAATTTCTAATCACGCCAAAAACGCTTGCAAGCGCAGTTCTTATATTATCGGTTTTAGGAATGGCATCTATATAATAATGAGCTCTCACAAATCGATCTGCGGCTCTATTTGTTCCTGGCAGCATTATTGTTCCTGGAATACTTTTCCAATACGCATTTATAGCCAGTTGTTCATCAAAAATAGGAGAGTTTGTCATCGCTACATATGATTTGTCATGATGAATTACCAATTTTCCGTTTATATATTCAAAAATTGCATTATCTCCAGATGCGTCAGATATTGACAAATGTACTGTCGCAAAAATATCTGTGCCCGGAATATGTGAAGATGTTACAGTAAATTCATTTTTCTCCAAAGCATCTACAGCTTCAGAAACAGTAGAAAAATTATCCAAAACATATTGGAGCCATAATGAGACTGCCAAACCTTTTGTTTTGCTGTTTTTTTCAAATTGTGGATAAGTTGATTCAGCTAGCCAGAGTAAATTCCCAACCAAACCTTTTTCGTTCATTCCATCAGAAGAAGCAATGTCCCAAGAACTTGTAACCACACTTCCAAATTTTGCTTTCCATTTAACGGAGTTATTTCCGGCTTCTCCAAACCTTTCAATTCCTCTTGGAAAAACCCACAAATTAGCCGGAATTTCGCCTCTCCAGTCCATTGAGCGAGCGGTTAAAATAGTGCCATTCGGACCTTGATAAACTATTCTTGTGCAGGCAAAGTTTTTTTCGGAATAAATTATTGTGCTCAAAAAAGCAAAAATCATTAAAATTCTAATTTTTGTCTTCATATAACTAACTTTTATTTTGGTTAAAAAAGAAACTCGTTTTGAATTCTGTAAAATAAAAAACTCCTAAAAACTTGAGATTATTTAGGAGTTTTCAATGATTTTTTTGTGGTTATTGTTTATTTGTGAGTGAAGAGATCAAATCTTTTTAAGAGTCAATTTTACTTCATCAGTCTCTAAAATTAGATTGTCATCAGTGATAGTGCTCACACAAGGCCACGGAGTACCTGTTTCGTCTTTAATTACAAGGCTTTTACCTTTTTTGGTTAAAGCATAAGTACCATCTGTCATTTCTCTTAGTAAAAATCCTGTTACATGACCATCTTCAGTAAAAGTTAATTGGCCGTTAGTAAGAATCACATTTTTCAATGAATCAGAAAGTGGTTTTTTGTTTGCTTCAACACCCGTAACTTTCCACGAACTTACTAATTCATTTCTTTTTGCTTTGTTGCATGAAAGAATTAATACTGCAGATAATAAAATTCCGAAGATAAATAATTTAGATTTTTTCATAATTCTGTGATTAAAAAATTAGACAGGAAAAGTTACAAAAAAAAACAATAGTTAAAATATTTATAATCAAATATTTACAATCTAATAGGATTAAAAGTAAAAAAAACAACTTAAATGGCTGTGTTTTGTAATAATTTGAAGATAAACGTACTACATATTTTCACTAAAGATGTAAAACTAATATTCATTTTTTATATTTGAGTTTTCATTTTAACTTAAATTATGTCGTTAATAAAAAAAGCAATTTTATATTTTGCCATTCTGTTGCTCTATAACTGTAGTTCTAAAAAGAATGTTCTAGAAAAAGTATTAGCTACTGATAATGAAAAAATAAAAGAGGTAATAAAAAATTCAAAGCAATATGAGCTTCAAATCATTTACACTCAAATTGTAAGAGACAAAGGAAAAATCACATTTAAGGATTATACATATAATTTAGACGCATCAAACTATTAT
The DNA here is from genome assembly GCF_900182645.1 of Flavobacterium resistens. Lineage (GTDB taxonomy): Bacteria > Bacteroidota > Bacteroidia > Flavobacteriales > Flavobacteriaceae > Flavobacterium > Flavobacterium resistens. Next base: position 124,384 of record NZ_FXTA01000001.1, read on the forward strand.
TATCCAGCAAGTACTATAAAATTTCCAATAGCAATTTTAGCACTTGAAAAGTTAAATACTATAGAAAATACGTCTGTAAATAGCATTTATACTATAGAAGGAAGTTCTGAAAAACTAAAATTTGCTGATGAAATCACTAAAGTTTTTGCTGTAAGCGATAATGTGGCCAGCAGCAATTTATTTGAGTTTACAGGTTTTGATTATATCAATCAAAAAATGAAAGAAAAAGGATTAGAGCCTTTCAGAATCAGTCACAGACTTTCTGGTTCTGAACCTTCAAATCCTCTTGTAAAATCGGTTACATTATACAAAGATAACGGATCTATTGAAGTTTTTCCTTCAAAATTAAACGAAAAAAGTGCAACATTAGAACTTAATAACCTCATTAAAGGAACAGGATTTATTAAAGGCGATCAACTTGTAAATGAACCTTTTGACTTTTCTAAGAAAAATTATTATCCGTTAGAAACGCTTCATAATACATTAAAAAGAATTGTATTTCCTGAAGCTTTTAATGAAAGTGAACGTTTTAAAATAACAGATAAAGAGCGTGAGTTTATTTTGTTTTCGATGCAGAATTTACCTCGAAATGCTGGTTATAACCCAAAAGAATATTATGACAGCTACTGTAAATTTTTCATGTTTGGTGATACAAAAAATCAAATCCCTGATAACATAAAAATATACAATAAAATTGGTCAAGCATACGGAACCATGACAGAAACAGCTTATATAATTGATACTGAAAATAAAGTTGAATTTATGTTGTCCGCAACAATATTGGTCAATAAAGATGGTATTTTTAATGATGGTGTTTACGAATACAATTCTGTTTCACTTCCTTTTTTTGCTGCGCTTGGAAGAGAATTATATGCAAAATCAAAAATGTGATTTATGAAAATATGAAAAACAGAATGAAATTCATTATTTAGTTAAGCGTTAATTCTCCCAAAATTTCCTCATATAAAAATGGCCCGCCAGGATAGGTAGCGGTATAATCTAAATTCATCCAGACTTGTCCGCGTTCATCAATATGGTAATGTATTTTTTTGCCATAACTTTCTTTGACAAAAAGAACATTTTTTATCAGGAAATTGACCTTTTCTAAATCAATTAAAGAACCAATTAAAATTTCTGGATAAATATGGCCTTTGGTATGAATAAGCCTCGGAGTTCCGCCAATTGCCCGAATTGCAGCTGCCATTAAAATGGAATGATCATCACAATCTCCGGAAAAATATTCCAAAGATTCGCTTGCAGTTGCAATATAATCACCTTCCTTTGGATCATTTACATAATTCCATCGGCTGTTGATTTCTTTAAAAACGGCGAAACATTGAATTGTAGTACGATAATCTGAATAGCCTTTAAGACCTTTAAAATGCTTTGTAGTCGCCATAATAGCAAAATTCCGAACTTTTGGATTTTGATATTCAATCGCATTTATAATTTTTGATTTATTTGGAAATGGAAGCAATTTTGCCACAATGATATCTTGTGGAAAAGGATTGTCAGACATGGTATAAATCATCGAATTATAGTCTTCTGAAATTTCACTGAAACCATAATTTCCAATGACAGAACCATAAAACAAAACCAGCAAATAAACTGCAACACACAAAATTATTATCGTTCGCAGCAACATCAACAATAAAAAGATAGCCGCAAAAACAAAAAGAAAAATAAAGACGCGATCTAAATTGAAAGCCCAATTTAAATCGCGGAGATTTTGATGCAGAATGATGAAAATCGGAATGGTGATCAAAAGACTCAACAGCATAATAATAATCCTGTCATAAGGTGATTTCACCTGTAATTTGGATTTTAATTGCGGAAAGTCAATTTTAGGGAATTTCATCATAAAAATTCAAAGCAGTTTTTTAAAGCGCTTTTACGGTTTCAACAAAAGTACTTTTTTTATCGATAATTCCCAGATCGAATAATTGATTTTGAATTTTCGTAAATGCTTTTTCGTTTAAATGTTTTTGAGACCATTGTGTGAGTTTCAGCCACTCGCGAATGTCTTCTTTTTTTTGATTAAAAAGTTCAGCTAATGTTTTGTCAATATGTGGAATTTGAGCAAAATCCTGCGTTGTTTTATTGATAATTTCGAGAATTTTCTCCATTGCTTTTGTGTTCTTTTTCAAAAATTCATCACGAACTGCAATTACAAAAGAAGGCCATGGCGTAGGGCAGTCACCCACACGTCTGAACACACCTTTGTCAACCAGAGGTTTCGTCATAAAACGTTCCCACATAAAATAATCTGCAGTTCCGTTTGTCAAAGCTTCAACAGCGCCATCAATTGTATTGATGATTTCAAATTTCAATTCATCTTGTTCCCAACCTTGTTCAGCAGCATTTACATACGCCATTAGTTGCGAACCTGATCCAATTCTTGAAATTGCCACTTTTTTGTTTTCTAAATCTTTTACAGTTTGAAAATCTGATTTAGCTGCTACATGAATTCCCCAAATTAAAGGAGACTGTACATAAATCTGAACAATTTTGCTTGGATTTCCTGCCAAAATATCTTTGACAATTCCTTCTGTCAGGATAACGGCAATATCAGCTTCTCCATCACGAAGCATCTGGCACATCTTGCCTGTTCCTTCAGGAATATCTTTCCATTGCAAATCAATGCTTTCTGCCTCAAATTCGCCATTTTCAATGCATAGATGCCATGGCAAATTGAAGTGTTCGGGAACACCCACAATGTTTACGGTTTTCATTACAGTTTTAAGTTTAAGTTAAGTTTGGTATGCGTATTCTTAAGTTTTGTTTGTTTAGTTTTTTAATAAATCTGCCCGATGTTTGTCTGAAAGACATGGCTCAGCATATTCAATTATTTCTTCCGATTCATATTCGTTCAAAATGCTTTTTACTAATGAATAATCAACATCACGAACAATTTCAACTGCAAATAAAGTTTCGTTTAAACCTTCAGACTGGCAATTAATTGCTTTTAATTTTTCTCGGATAATTTCTTTATCAAATCCTTTTTCTAAAATTAAAACCTGAACAATCGAATTTCCTGAATTTTCAATAGTTTCTTTGTAGACAAAGCGATTTTCCTTCTCGTCAAATTCAGCAAAAAACAAATCATCTGTCGCAATAAGTGGTCCAAAAAATGGAATATTATCCAATTTAAAAAGACCTTTTTCTAAATCTATAATTTCAGCCCACATGGTTTCTGAAACATTGTCTTCTAAATAATCGCTGTAATATTTAAAAAGTATTTTTTTGTGTGTTTCTGTCATTATTTAATCTGAAATTATTTTTTAATTACCCAATCCTTTAATGATTTGGAAGTGGCTTTGAATTATCTAATTTTCAAATTGACTAATTGTCTAATTTGTTTATTCAATTTCGCTTATTTCAGCTTTTAATGGTGATATAACTATACGATAACCATCTGGATCCTGAATCATTTTTCCGTTTTCATTCCAAAATGGATTTGTTGCAGCTATAGTTGAGATATTATGGTGTTCAAGTTTGTTTATGAGATTATTATAATCTAAAATTGATTTCGGATACAGTACAATAACGTCGTCTTCATCAAATGTATGTTTTGCTTTATTATTGGACTGAGTGAATTCAAAATGCCAGTCTAAACCTGATTTCCCAATGAAAATTCCATTGTAATTATTATGATTTAGAAACTCTCCCAATTGTTCAAAACCAAGAATATTTACATAAAAATCTTCAATTTTTTTTAAATCATCGGTGTGTCGTGCAACTCTTAAAAACATAAAATTTTAGGATTTTATCTGATTGATATGATGTTCTAAATGTTCCACATAATCTGTCATAAGAAACCTTAAATCGATAACAGATTCATCACTTAGAACAATTTTATAATTCAAAGCTTCCTCATTAACAGATTTCATAATCTTTACAATTTGATTGTTCAGTACAAACCAAAGTTGTATTAACTCGTCAATATCCATCTCCTGATACTGATTTAAATTTACTAAATCTATTTGATTATACGGTCTGTGTCTATATGGTTTCTCTGCATAATTAATTTCTGTAAAACGTACCAAATTATGAACCGCCGAATCTACTAAATGCCCTAAAATCTCTTTCTTAGACCATTTTCCAGTTTTTTTTTCTTCTAAAACATTTTTACTAATTTCGGGAAAATAGTTAACATTTTCCCTCAATAACTTTTCAAATTTAAGAATAGCGTTTTCCACGAGCTAATTACTTCTGAACTGATTTAAATATTTATCCTTCAATTTTTTTTATCAACAAAATAAAACTTACAAAAATGAATATAGACACAAAAAAGTTTTTATTCGCTGTTGTAAAACCATTTTTATCTAAGACTTGATTTTTCAAATCCATATAATAATCTAAATCTTTAGGATATTTTTCTTCAATAGATGCGTTTAGCAATTGAAAAAAACACCATCTAATCAAACCTCCAATACCAAAAAAGAATCTCTGTAAAATATGAGTAAAAATGTGTCCCATTATTTTTCGGCAAGTTTGTTAAGCGTATATGTAATAAGTTCATCAACAGCTTTATAAGGATCTTCGCTGAAAGTTCCAGATGCACGATTGGCAATAATGGCATTTAAAGATAGTGCATTATGTCCTAACAGTGCTGATAACCCATAAATTGCCGCTGTTTCCATCTCTAAATTAGTGATTTTAGTGCCATCAAAATCAAAATTATCCATTTTATTGTTTAATTCTTCATCTTGAATATTCAAACGCAAAACACGTCCCTGAGGTCCATAAAAACCGCCTGCAGTAGCCGTAATTCCTTTAAATATTTTTTCTGATTCAATGATTTTTTCTAATTTTTCAGAACACGCAATCGCATAAGGTCTTCCCTTGCGGATATCCCAATTTGTATGCATGATAAAAGCATCTTCAATAGCAGCATTTGAAACATCATCAATCAAATAGGAGCGAAGCATATTATCAAGTCCAAGTCCGAATTTTGACATCACAAAACTATCAACAGGAATATCTTCCTGCAAAGAACCCGAAGTCCCAATTCTGACAATATTTAGAGAAGTTAAATTTTCTTTTGGTGTACGCGTTTCCAAATTAATATTTACCAATGCATCCAATTCATTTAGTACAATATCAATATTGTCCGGACCGATTCCTGTAGAAATAACTGAAATTCTTTTTCCTTTATAAATTCCGGTTTGGGTTTTAAATTCTCTTTTTTGTGTCGAAAATTCAATTTTTTCAAAAAACTGAGTGATTTTTTCTACTCTGTTTTGATCTCCAACAAAAATAATGTCGTGTGCAATATGTTCAGGACGAAGGTTTAAGTGATAAACGCTTCCGTCTGGGTTAAGTATTAATTCTGATGCTTGTATCATATTTTTTAAGATGCTAAGTTTCTAAGATGCTAAGATTCTAAGTTTTTTGTTTCAGATTCACATAACTTGAAACCTGAAACATTAAACTTTTTAGCCTCCTACACGTTTTGTTTTAAATCCTTTTTCTTTTAAAATAGCCATTATTTTGTCACGATAATCACCTTGAATGATGATTGAATCGTCTTTAAAAGTTCCGCCAACGCTAAGTTTTGTTTTGATTTCTTTGGCTAAGATTTTAAAATCTTCATCTGAGCCTTCATAGCCTTCAATTATAGTGGTGGCTTTCCCTTTTCGTTTTTCAAATTTACAAATCATAGGCTCTTTCTGAACATACAATACATGCTCTTCTGCCTGAATTTCTTCAGGTTCATTTGATTCCATGTGATCCGGAAATAAGTTTTTCAACTGATCTTTTAAATCCATAATATATTAAATTCGAATATTTAAAGTTATGTAAAAATGAAATTCCAAATTCCAAAATAAGGTATTTCTTGGAATTTGGAATTTTAAAATTGAGAATTTTAGATTTTATTTTTTAATTAAACCCAATTCTACTAAACGTTCGTGTAAAAACTCTCCCGCAGAAATATCTTCATATTTTTTAGGGTTTTCGTCATCGATACAGTTTTCTAAACAATCCAAACGCATATCGCTTACTGGATGCATGAAAAACGGAACTGAAAAACGAGAAGTTCCCCATAATTCTCTCGGCGGATTTACCACTTGGTGAATTGTTGATTTTAATTTATTGTTTGTATGTCTTGACAACATATCCCCAACATTAATTACTAATTCATCATCAGCTGCGATGGCGTCGATCCATTCTCCATCATGATTTTGAACCTGCAATCCTTTTCCTTGTGCTCCCATTAAAAGTGTGATAAGATTGATATCACCATGAGCCGCTGCACGAATTGCGTTTTCTGGCTCAGAAGTAATTGGAGGATAGTGAATTGGTCTTAAAATTGAGTTTCCTTCTTTAGCATATTCATCAAAATAAAACTCATCTAAACCTAAATGCAAAGCTAAAGCTCTAAGCACATAAACACCTGTTTTCTCAAGCATTTGGTAGGCATCTTTACCAACTTCATTAAAACGTGGCAATTCTTTTACTTCAACATTGTCTGGATATTCTGAAGCCCATCTTGATTCTTTGTCAACATACTGACCAAAGTGCCAAAATTCTTTTAAATCTCCTTCTTTGCGTCCTTTAGCATGTTCTTTTCCAAAAGATACATAACCTCTTTGTCCGCCAATACCAGGAATTTCATAATTATGCTTAGTTTCTATTGGCAAAGCGAAAAATTTTCTAATTTCGCTATAAAGCTCGTCTACCAATTGATCATCTAAGAAATGACCTTTTAGGGCTACGAAGCCAATGTTTTCAAATGCACTGCCGATTTCATTTACAAATTTTTGTTTACGTTTCGGGTCGTCCGAAAGGAAATCACGTAAGTCTACACTAGGAATGTTTTGCATACTTTACATTTTTTGTTTAAAGATGAAAGGTGTCGAAAAAACCTTTCAGAAACAAAGGTAGAGAATATTTTAGAATTGAATTTTAAAAGTTATATTAAAATTGAAATTTTATAACAAAAACAAATAAAATTGTTATAATTTTTTATATTTGAAACACTAAAAAACATACACCGAATGATCTTTAACAGACAAAACCTAACTGACGCTCAATTATTAGATTTATATAAAAAAATTCTTAAACCTCGATTAATCGAAGAAAAAATGCTGATTCTGATTCGTCAGGGTAAAGTATCAAAATGGTTCTCCGGAATCGGGCAGGAAGCTATTGCTGTGGGCGTTACAGCTGTTTTAGATGAATCTGAATATGTATTACCGATGCATAGAAATCTTGGTGTTTTCACTACAAGAAACATTCCGCTTCATCGATTGTTCTCGCAATGGCAAGGAAAAGCAAACGGTTTTACAAAAGGAAGAGACAGAAGTTTTCACTTTGGAACGCAAGAATATAAGATAATCGGAATGATTTCACATCTGGGACCACAATTAGGTATCGCAGATGGAATTGCATTAGCCAATAAACTTCAAAATAATAAAAAAATCACCGCCGTTTTCACAGGAGAAGGTGCAACAAGCGAAGGCGATTTTCATGAAGCTTTAAACATTGCTGCTGTATGGAAGTTACCTGTAATGTTCGTCATTGAAAATAATGGTTACGGGCTTTCGACACCTACAAATGAACAATATTTATGTGAAAATCTGGCAGACAAAGGCATTGGCTACGGAATGGAGAGCTGGATTATTGACGGAAACAATATTCTGGAAGTTTACAACAAGCTTTCACAGTTAAAAGAAGAAATGCAGATCAATCCGCGTCCAGTTTTATTGGAATTTAAAACTTTTAGGATGCGAGGCCATGAAGAGGCGAGTGGCACAAAATATGTTCCGCAAGAATTAATGGATGAATGGGCAGCTAAAGATCCTGTAACGAATTACAGAAAATATTTGATAGAAATTGATGTTCTTACAGCCGAATTTGATGAACAGCTTCACAAAGAAATCAAACAAGAAATTGATGAAAATTTAGCTATTGCAAATGCTGAGCCTGAAATCATTCCTACTTACAGTGGAGAATTAGATGATGTTTATAAAGAATTTGAATATGAAGAATATACTCATGGCGAAGAAGTAAAAAATATCCGTTTTATTGATGCTATTCGAAATAGTTTGGAACAATCGATGTGGCGTAATAAAAACTTAGTCATTATGGGGCAAGACATCGCTGAATATGGTGGCGCTTTTAAAATTACAGAAGGATTTGTAGACGCTTTTGGAAGAGAAAGAATCCGAAATACGCCAATTTGCGAAAGTGCTGTTGTTTCAACCGGAATGGGATTATCAATTAACGGTTATAAAGCAATCGTAGAAATGCAGTTTGCTGATTTTGTTTCAACTGGTTTTAACCCGATTGTTAATTTACTGGCAAAATCACATTATCGTTGGGGTGAAAATGCTGACGTTGTGGTTCGTATGCCTTGCGGTGGCGGAACTCAGGCTGGACCTTTTCATTCGCAAACAAATGAAGCCTGGTTTACAAAAACTCCTGGTTTAAAAGTAGTTTATCCAGCTTTTCCTTATGATGCAAAAGGACTACTTAATACTTCTATAAATGATCCAAATCCGGTATTGTTTTTTGAGCATAAACAATTGTACAGAAGTATTTATCAAGATGTTCCAACAGATTATTACACTATTCCTTTTGGAAAAGCAGCTTTAATAAAAGAAGGAAACGCAGTAACCATTATTGCTTTCGGAGCAACTGTTCATTGGGCTTTAGACACTTTGGAAAAGAATCCACAAATTAATGCTGATTTAATTGATTTAAGAACATTGCAACCTTTAGATACTGAAGCGATTTTTGCTTCAGTAAAAAAAACAGGAAAAGCCATTATTTATCAGGAAGATACTATGTTTGGCGGAATTGCAAGCGATATTTCTTCTTTGATTATGGAAAACTGTTTTGAATTTTTAGATGGTCCTGTAAAAAGAGTTGCAAGTTTGGATTCTCCAATTCCGTTTACAAAAGCTTTGGAAGATCAGTTTTTGGCAAAAGATCGTTTTGAAGAAACACTTTTGGATTTATTGAAATATTAGTCCCATAAAGCATACTTGTCTGAATAAAAGAATTTAAAAAAAGGTTTGACAAAATGATTGTCAAACCTTTTTTCTTTTAAAAATATTAAGTTAGATAAGAACAACCAGTCGTTGACCGTCTAAAACTTCTTTTGCCCACATTTCTTCAATGTCAACAAGATTTCCTGTTTCGATATTCACTTTCATTTTATTCTGAGCTGCCAAAAGAAACATTTCCGGAAGTATTTCTGAAAATAATAATTTCACTTCTTCTTTTGACCAGCTTCCTAAACCAGAACCAGATAATTGCAGATCAACGCTTCTTAAAATTCCTGATGATAACTGAATACTGTCACCAGCCATTCCGCCAATAGTCACATATCTTATTTTATTGGTAAAAGATCCATTTCCTTTTAAAACAGAAAGAACCAACTCTGCAGGATGTCCCCATAAATAATCCAAAATAATGTCAATTGGTGTATTTTGATGAATTTCATTTAATTGAGAAATAAACACATCATCGTGTTGTTTTAATGAAATTGTTTCATCAGCGCCTAATTCTTTTAGGTTTTGAAGTATTTTTTCATTTCTTCCGGTAACAATTATTTTTTTCGCTCCATAATATTTTGCAATCTGAATTGCTATTTGACCTGTAAATCCGGTTGCTCCGTTGATCAAAACAGTATCTCCAGTTTTGATATTGGCACGAAACCGCAAAGCCATTGCTGAACCTGCAACTGCATTTGGCAACGAAGCTGCGACTGCATCGCTAATTCCTTCAGGCAACTTTACAAGTATATTTTTATCAATTATTGCCTTTTCAGCCATTGTACCTGAAATTCCGCGAGCATAAACTCTAGTTCCGTTTTCGAGTAAACCAACGCAATCGCTTCCAATAACAAAACCATTTTCATTCTTGTTTTCTGAAGAATAATGTTTTCCTGAGGCTTTTCCTTTATCCAGATTTGTAATACCTACAGCTTTAACTGAAATTAAAATCTGATTTTCGTTTTGAACAATTGGTTCTGCAAATTCTGCATATTTAGGCATTTCGCCTTTCGTATAAACTACTGCTGCTTTCATAATATTTAATTTTATGATGCAAAGTTCGAAACTCGATTTTCGGTAGACGATAACATTTGTTATCAAATAAAATTTTATTCTTTTTTATGAATTAATTTACTTTTGATTCGGCTAAGATGAACCGTACTTACTCCAAGATAAGAAGCAATATAATGTTGTGGAACGCGTTGGACAATTTGAGGTTTTTCTTTAATTAAATCGAGATAACGCTGAGTAGGGGAGTCTTTTATAAAAGAAAAAAAATGTTTCATGTAATCAAATGTTCTCTGAAAAAGCATATTGATTAATCGATCTCTTAATTCAGGAATTTCTTTAATTTCTTCCAAAATTTTATCGACATGATTTTTAGAAATCCACCATAAAATCGAAGGTTCAATAGTTTCAACCACAACCGGACTCGGAAATTGCTTCATGAAACTTTCAATAGAAGCCACACTTTGATTTTCGAAAAAAAACTGCGAAGTCAAATCTTTTCCGTTATTGTTAAACCAAACTCTGATACAGCCTTTTTCAATTATAAAAAGCTTTTTCGAAATTTCTCCTTCTTCAATAAGAACTGTTTTAGCTGGAACTTCAATATAGTTGAAGTAACTGATGTATTCGTTCCATTTTTCGTCTGTTAAAGGAAATTTATTTCGGAATTGGTCAAACATTTATTTATCTTATAATTTTATACTATTTTTTAATCTGAATTGTTTCCAGCTCTAATCGCTAAAATATGATAGATTACTGTATCTAGAAACTCTATGTTTTCGTCGTTAATATTTAATGTTAACTTCGGTTTAGAAATCCATGTTTTCTGCTTTAATTGAGAAATTTTAATCTCTTTGAAATAGTACGAAAAATTCCCGTCTAAGGAAATAAAGTAATCTTGTTTTATATATAATCTTTTTCCAGAACCAAAGATTATTCTCCCATTAGTTATTTCAGATATATTATCTGCAATCAGTTCATTCTGGAACAAAATTTCATAATCACTTTTTATGAAAGTCATTTTAGATTTTACTTCTAAAAGCAAAATATCATTGCAATTAAAAATAGAAATTATTCTATTTGTCCAATTGAATTTTACCTTAGAATAAAATAAAAGTTCATCATTTTTGTAAACATAAAGACTTTGATTTTTATCTCGAATAATTTCTATTTCCATTTAAAATATTTAATTGGAATTTGATTCCAATTCAAACAACTGCACCTGACTTTTCAATCGGTCAATTAATAAATTCATCATACGTTTGTTTAAACTGGAAGAATTCTGAATATAAGTTTCATATTCTTCAAGCGTAAAAAGAGCCATAACGATTCCTTTTAGGGAATTACGGAACTTAATATCTTTTTGAATGGAATTTTCTATCGTCTGAAGTTTCTTTTCAACTGAATAGGAATAAAAATCAGCTTTATTTTTATTGACGTAATTGATAAAAACTGCTATGAATAAATCATTTTGAAGTTTTAGAATAGGCCTGATGGTCTGATTTTGAAACAATTCGTCTGCCGAAGACTGAGCACTGACAGTTCCTAAAGTTTCACCTCTGAATTCTCTTAAAAAATTATCTCTATCTGCCATGTTTTTTCTTTAAATTTAGAAAAAATTACAATGCAAAAACTAAATCGAGACATAAGTTAGTTAACAAAATTTAGTTTAAAATGTTTAAATGTAGTTTTATCACTTAGATAGTTTTAAAAATTTATTATGAATAAAAACTCCTTTCTTTTTCTTCTTTTAATTATGATTTCTGTTATTTCTTGTAATTCGAAAGAAGATAAAAACGGTTATCAAGAAGTCGTTTATCGCGCCGTACATCAAAAAGATACTGCAATTTTAGTCCTTAATATCAACGAAAAACGCTTTTTTGGCCGATATGAAATCTTATATCATCAAATTGGAAAAGATTCAGGCGATGTAAGGGGAGATATTAAAGGAGATACTTTAAGAGGCGATTTTCATTATATTTCAAATGGCGGAAGCTGGAAAAGAATTCCTTTGGCATTTCTCAAAAAAGATAACAAACTAATCTCAGGAAATGGAGTGATCGGAACGTATATGAGTCTTCCGTGTTTTATTCAGGGTACATTAAATTATAATGAGCCGAGGTTTGTTTTTGAAGAGATTAAGAAATAGTTTTTTTTCAAGTTTTTATCGACTTAACCGCAAAGAGCGCAAGGTTTTATATAATGCACTAAATAAAAATGCAAAGTTCGCAAAGCTTTGTGTAAAAACTTTGCGAACCTTTCGTCCCGATAGCTATCGGGATTGCGCTCTTTGCGGTTAAATAGTTTTATTCCAAACTTCCAATCTTAGAAGGAAGTTCAAATATTTCAAGATCAAAATATTCTACAGAAGCCATAACGTGGTCAAAAATATCAGACATAATATATTCGTAATTCGCCCAGCGTTTATCACTTGAAAAAGCATAAATTTCCAACGGAACTCCATGCGCAGTAGATTGCAGCTGACGGCACATGATATGCATATCTTTGTTTAATCCTGGATGCGTCACAAGATACTGCATGATATATTTTCTAAACAAACCTAAATTGGTCATATTTCGACCGTTAAGCGCAAGTGTTTTATCAACTCCTCTAAGATCGTTGTATTTTTCAATTTCGGCTTGTCTTGTCTCGATATAAGATGAAATCAGCTGTACTTTTTTCATTTGTGCCAAATCTTCATCATTCAAAAACCGAATTGTACTGCTTTTGATCAAAACATGTCTTTTGATTCGGCGTCCGGCAGATTTTTGCATACCGCGCCAGTTTTGAAAAGAATCTGAACTTAAGGCATACGTGGGGATTGTTGTAATAGTATTATCAAAATTTCGAACTTTTACTGTCGTCAAATTGATTTCGATTACATCACCATCGGCACCAAATTTATCCATTGTAATCCAGTCGCCAATACGAACCATATCGTTAATCGCAACCTGAACGCTTGAAACAAATCCAAGAATTGTATCTCTGAAAATCAAGATAATAATTGCCGAAAGTGTTCCTAAAATGGTAAGCAGTTCACCTTTTTTTATTCCGAATAAAGTCGAAATAATAAGCGCAACGCCAAAAATCCAGAGCACAATCATAATAACCTGAACGAAACTATCGATAGGTTTGTCGCTATATTCAGGCTTTTGCTTTAAATAATCTCGAAGCGAATTAAAAATTGTTCGAACAATCCATAATCCTAACAATACAATATAAACACCGACTATTTTCCCGAAAATAGATTCCCAATATTCATATTTGTCTAAAATTACAGGAACCGCTTTATAAATAAAGAAAAACGGAATTAAATACGCCGTATATCTTGTTGTTTTATTCTGAATTAGATAATCATCGAATTTTGTTTTAGTACGTTGCGCAAAAATGGCGGTCAAAGTCACTAAAACAAATTTGGCAACGTAATAAATAACATAAGCCAATGCCACCAAAATGGCGATATTAAAAATAAGACTGGTGTATGACGCCACATTGCGGCTCATTCCCCAATCTCTGAAAATCGGATATAAAAAATTAAATATTTTATCCAAAAGCTTATGCATTATTTTCTAAGTATTTTTTTTCAATATAAAAAGTTCCAAATGGAACAAGAGAAGCAATTAAAATGATTCCGAAAGTCTTTAAATCCCAGTTCATTGATTTTTTCAATAAAAAAGCAAGAACAATATATCCGATAAACAAAACACCATGTGTCATTCCTAACGGACGCAATAATGTATGATAAAGTTCAGGATTATTGGTTTTTATAATAAGCATATTAGCAAACAATACTAAGTATGATATTCCTTCTAAAATGGCAGTAACTTTAAAAATCTTGAGCATATAGATGTATTTTTTGAATTTATGGAAGCAAAATTAAGTATTAGGATTGGTTTTTAAGTTATGTGTCAGAAAAGTAATTTATTTTTACAGTCTTAAACTTTGATAATGAGCAAACGCGATTTAAAAAAATATTTAGCCAAATTAAGTAAAGAACAATTAGAAGAACAACTAATTGAGCTGTATGAAAAATTTAGTCCCGTAAAAGTGTATTATGATTTTGTTTTTAATCCGAAAGAAGACAAACTTTTGCAGGAATCGAAGGTTAAAATCTCGCATGAATATTTTCCAATCAAAAAACCAGGAGCAAGATGGCGTCCGAAAGCAAAAATGCGTCGCTCTGTTGCTCAAAAAATAATTAAACATTTTATTTCTCTTGGTGTCGATTCTTTTGTAATTGCCGATTTAATGCTTTACAACATCGAAATTGCCCAAACGTATTCTTCTCAAAATCTCATAAAGCAAGATTTATTTTACAAAAGTATATTTAATTCATTTGAACAAGCAGTTAATTTTTTAATTTCAAACGGAATTTTAACTGAATATAAAGCAAGAATTATTGCAATTCATGATGAAACTGTTCAACAAAAATGGAAAAACAAGTACGATTTTGAAGCGATTTTAGACAAAATTGACCTTTAAATGCACTTCTCATAAAAAATCTTTATTTAAAAAAAACATTTATTTTAGGTTAAATTACGATGAATAACTGTTTTTTCGGTGTATTTTTGCAAAAATCCAAAAATAAACAATGTCTCAAAACACTTTAGAAATAGAAAGAGAAGAGAAAAAAGAACTTTATGCGTATCAAAAAGGCGATATTGACGCCATTTTTGACCGCTTAGACAATGCTCCTCAAAAACACCATTTATTGTATCAATTGCCAACTGGTGGGGGAAAAACAGTGATATTCTCAGAAATTGTACGTCGTTATTTATCTAATAATGACAAAAAAGTGGTTGTTTTAACACACCGAATCGAGCTTTGCAAACAAACGTCAAAAATGCTGAAAGGTTTTGGCGTAAGCAATAAAATAATCAACAGCAAGGTAAAAGAACTTCCTGATCAAAATGATTATTCTTGTTTTGTGGCAATGGTTGAGACTTTGAAAAACCGTATCAATGATGAAAAATTGCATCTTGACAATATTGGTTTGGTTATTATTGATGAGGCGCATTACAATTCATTCAGAAAATTATTAAACTCATTCAAAAATGCTTTTATTCTTGGAGTAACAGCAACTCCATTGAGTTCGAATATAAAATTACCAATGCACCAGAGTTATGACGAATTAATCGTTGGAGATACAATTGGTTCATTAATTGACAAAGGATTTTTGGCAAGAGCGACAACTTATAGTTATGATGTTGGTTTGACTTCGTTAAAAGTAGGTATCAACGGTGATTATACTGTAAAATCTTCTGACGATTTGTATACTAATACAATGATGCAGGAAAAACTGCTTCATGCTTATACAGAACGTTCTTTGGGTAAAAAAACGCTTATTTTCAATAATGGTATTCATACTTCGTTATATGTATATGATACTTTTAGAGAAGCAGGTTACGACATCAGACACCTTGATAACACAAGCAGTTCTGAAGAACGTAAAGATATTTTGGCTTGGTTCAAAAAAACTCCAGATGCGATTTTGACTTCTGTCGGAATCCTTACAACTGGTTTTGATGAGCCAACTGTCGAGACTATTATTTTGAACAGAGCAACAAAATCGCTTACATTATACTTTCAGATGATTGGACGAGGATCTCGTAAATTACCTGGAAAAGATGAATTTACCGTAATTGATTTAGGAAATAACGCCGCTCGTTTTGGATTATGGAGCGAGCCTGTAAACTGGCAACATATTTTTAAATCTCCAGAATTTTATCTTGAAAATCTTCGAGATGATACTGAGATCGAAATGTTTTTCAAATACAGCATGCCGCCTGAATTAAGAGCAAAATTCAGCAAAACTGCTGACGTTACTTTTGATGTTGACGAAGAGCATAAACTGGCAATTAAGCAAAATTTACGTTCAAAAATTGTATTGGACAAATCATTAGAGCAACACGCTTCAATGTGTGTAGATAATACTGAAACGTTGCAGGAAGCAAAATCATTAGGAAAAGAACTTGATGATGATATTGAATGTCGTATTAAACGTTATGCAAAATGTTTAAGCCAATGCAGTAAAAACTACCGTGAATGGCTGGTTGACGATTATAAAAAGAACATGACTTTATTAATCGGTAAAAAATACCGTGAAAAAATCATGAACGAACCAGATTGATTTTAAAAAAGTTTAAAGTTTTAGGTTTCATCTTTCAAGTTATTGGAATCTAGAACATTATTTATAATTTTAAAGGAGAAATCGCATTTCAGAATAATTCATTTCGAATGTGATTTCTCCTTTTTCGAATCTATTAAGTTTTAGTACAACTTGGAACATGAAACTTTAAACAAAAAAACAAAAACTATGTCTAAACAATTCTCAGCATTAGGAGTTTCAGCGCCAATTTTAAAAGCTTTAGGCGAATTAAATATTGTTGAACCAACAGAAATTCAACAAAAAACAATTCCGCTTCTTTTGGCCGAAAAACACGATGTTGTAGGTTTAGCCAAAACCGGAACAGGAAAAACTGCTGCTTTTGGATTGCCTTTATTGCAATTAATTGATACTGAATCTTCAGCAGTTCAGGCCGTAATTTTAGTTCCAACAAGAGAACTTGGACATCAGATTTTTAGAAATTTAGAAGATTTTTCGAAACATATTCCAAATATTTCAATAGCTGCAACTTGCGGCGGAATTCCAATCAAACCTCAAATCGAGCGTCTTACGCAGCCTGCACATATCGTTGTAGCAACTCCAGGACGTTTGATCGATTTGATTCAAAGAAAAGCCGTTGATTTAAGTAAGGCAGAATATTTAGTTTTAGACGAAGCCGATGAAATGGTTTCTATTCTAAAAGAAAGTTTAGATGAAATTATTGCTGAACTTCCAAAGAAACACCGTACTCTTTTATTTTCAGCCACTTTACCAGGTACAATCAAACAACTGGTTCAGAATTATTTAAACAAAAATGCTGTACAAATTAGTGCGAGCATGGAGACAACAGGAAATCAAGAAATCGACCACCAATATATTGTAGTTGATCCAATTGAAAAACTAGATGTTTTAATGCATTTCTTGAATTCAAGAGAAGGTGAACGCGGTATTATTTTCTGCAAAACAAAAGCTGCCGTTAATAAATTAGCTAAAAATTTAGCCATAAATCGTTTTTCATCGGGAGCTATTCATGGAAGTTTAACTCAAGGAATTCGCGACCGAATTATGGAGCAATTTCGTGAAGGTCACATCAATATTTTAGTAGCAACAGATCTTGCAGCAAGAGGAATTGATGTAAAAGAAATCGCTTATGTTGTGAATTATCATTTACCAGACACTTACGAAAATTATGTTCACCGAAGCGGAAGAACAGCAAGAGCTGGAGCAAAAGGACTTTCATTGACTGTTTTACAAGAAGAAGAAACTGTTGAAATTCCTGATTTTGAAAGAGAATTGGGAATAAAATTCACCAAATTCGAAAAGCCTTCTGCTTTGAGTTTAGAAGAAAACAACACGCTTTTATGGGCAAAACAAATCTTCAAAACAAAACCAAATCATGATATATCTTCGGATTTGAAAACAAAAGTAAAAACTGTTTTTCATCATCTTACAAAAGACGAATTGATTGAAAAATTGCTGGCAAATTATGTTCTGCAAAACAAAATCGATGTAGTTGAAAAACCTGTTAAAAAATTCAAAAAGTAATAAATTCAGCAATTGTCATTGCATATTAAAGTTGTATATTTATAAGGTATTATTTTATAATCCTATTTAATAACAGCATATATGAACATAGTCATAATAGGAGGAGGTTTTGCGGGAATCAATCTCGCAAAAGAACTTGTAAACCATCCTCAGATACAAGTAACGCTTGTAGACAAAAATAATTATAACTTTTTTCCACCGTTAATATATCAAGTTGCAACGGCTTTTTTAGAACCATCAAGCATCAGTTATCCTTTTAGAAAATTTTTCGCAGGCAAAAAAAATCTTCAGTTTCGTTTGGGCGAATTACTTTCAGTAGTTCCGGCCGAAAACAAAATTATTTTAAGTAATGGGGAATTAACATACGATCATCTGGTTTTTGCTACAGGCGCAGAAACGAGTTATTTTGGAATGGAAAATGTTATGAAAAACGCCATTCCGATGAAAACGCTAAACGATGCCATCGAAATGCGTAATACGCTGCTTAAAAATCTTGAAAAAGCTGCTATTTGTAAAGATATGCGCAAACGACGTAAGCTTTTAACGATTGTTGTTGCCGGAGGAGGGCCAACAGGAGTAGAAGTTTCTGGAATGTTTGCTGAAATGAGAAAAAGTATCCTACTGAAAGAATATCCTGAATTGGATACTTCTGCCAGCAATGTTTATTTAGTTGATGGAGGAGATGCTTTGTTATCACCAATGAGTGAAGCTTCGCAAAAAGATACTTTGAAAGCATTGACTAATCTTGGCGTTGTAGTCAAATTAAACAGCCGTGTGACTGATTATGTTGATGATACAGTATTTTTTGAAAATGGAGAAACCATCAAAACCAAAAATCTAATTTGGGCCGCTGGTGTTTCTGCTAAAATTTTCGATGGAATTCCGAAGGAAAGTTATGGCCGTGGCCGACGCATGGCGACAGACCAATACAATAAAGTCAACGGATTAGATAATGTATACGCAATTGGAGATACTGCAATTCTTGCAGGAGATAAAAACTTCCCTGATGGACATCCGCAAGTGGCGCAAGTAGCGATTCAACAAGGGATAAATCTAGCCAAAAACTTCATGAATATGGCTGCGAAAAAACAGCTTAAACCTTTTGCCTACAATGATAAAGGGTCTATGGCTATTATTGGAAGAGCTAAAGCCGTAGTAGATTTGCCAAGTCCGAAATGGCATTTTAATGGATTTTTTGCTTGGGTTATTTGGTTATTCATTCACTTGATTTCTTTGATAACCTACAGAAACAGATTAAATACTTTCTGGAACTGGATGGTTGCTTATTTCGCAAGAGATCAATCTCTTAGAATGATTATAAGACCTGACAAGAGACAATCTGCAGAGTAAAATATTTGAAATTTCATAAAAAAAGCCAGAATTTTTGTCTGGCTTTTTTGTTTTAAATTCATTCGGCTGTAGTCGGATCAATTATTCCTACTACTTCATTTACTGAATTCGCAGGAAAACCTCCTAATTTAGCATGTTCATAAACCAATTCTTTATTTGGTGCTATATAAATACAATAAAGCTTGTCATTTGTAATATAGCTGTTTAGCCATTGAATTTGTGTTCCTAATTGATTAAGCACACCACAGGAAGCCTGTGAAATACTTTTTAATTGATCAGATGTAAGTTTACCGGCATTTGGGATTTCCCTTTCAATAACATATTTCGGCATAATAATTCGGAATTTATTCCTACTCATATGGCTTTTCGGTTTCGCCCCGTTTTTCAAATGGTATCTGGATTCCATTTAATTTTAAGTACTATAAAATTAATCAAATACAAACACATTATAACCGTTATTTGCTGGTTTTTAAATAGATACAATTCCTTTAATTAATGAACAACAAGAATATCTTCTTCATCAGACATCACCACTTTATTTTTTATAAATCTCTTTCCAATATTTAAAACAATAAAAGCAATTATAGTAGTGACTGTTATAATAAAAACCATAGGTGCTACAGAATCTTTAACAAAAATTCCAACAGCAAACGATGCTATGGATCCTAAGCCTAATTGAATAGCACCCATTAAAGCTGAAGCACTACCGGCATTTTTAGCAAATGGAGCCATCGTTAGTCCCGCAGTATTTGGGTTTGAAATTCCTAAGCAACCTAAAAACACAAATAACATTGCTATAGTTTCATACAATCCTAATAAATTATTTAAGGAAAGTACAAGGAAAACAATACTAACTATAGATTGCAAAATTAATGCTCTAAAAATTATCTGTTCGCTAGAAAATCGTTTTAACAAAAGTGAATTTAATTGACTGGAGCCTATAAAACTGACAGACATAAAAGCAAAAATCCATCCGTAAGTTTTAGCATCAACATGGTAAATATCCATAAAAATGATAGGAGAGGCCGCTACATATGTAAACAATCCAGAAAAAGCTATTGCTCCGGTAAATGCATAAGTGAAAAACTGAGGTTCTTTTAGGACTTTTAAAAAGTTTGAAATAATAGGCTTTGGCTTTAATGAAATAGAAACATCTGGTTTATAACTATTTGGTAAACCAATTTGTGAGGCAAATAATATAGAAATCCCCATAAACATTAAGATAAAAAATACAGTATGCCAGCCGTAATCTTCTGTCACATAGCCACCAATTGTAGGCGCAAGCATTGGAGAAAGACCTAGAACAAGCATTAAAAGTGAGAATACTTTAGGAATATCTTTTACAGGAAATAAATCACGAACCATAGCAACAGAAGCAACCGTTGCGGCACAACTTCCGATTGCCTGAATAAATCTCAACAAGATAAACAAATCAATATCAGTCACATAAGCACAGCCTAAAGATGCTAATATGTAAACCATCAGACCCATAAATAAAGGTTTTTTTCGTCCAAAACGGTCTAAAAGCGGTCCGTAAAGCAATTGTCCGGCAGAAATTCCAATAAAATAACTGGATAAACTCATTGAAACTTTCGCAACAGATGTATTTAAATCCTTGGCAATATCTGAGAAACCAGGCAGATACATATCAATTGAAAATGGTCCAAGTGCGGTTAAAGAGCCTAAAATAAGAATAAGTTTGATGTATTTTTTTGTTGTCATTTTTATAAAAAATTACTTATAATTCCAAATTATTAGTTAATATTCACTATCTTGTTAGATATAATAACATTTTCACATAAAAAATGGAAATTATGTAAGTTTTCAGAAATATTTTTGAATCCTTAACTATAAAATTTAAATTATGAAAAAAATCACTTTATTATTAGCGCTTATTTTTACAACAATTTCATTTGCTCAAACCATCGTATCAAAACAAGAAGATGCAAATGTAGAACAATACGAACTTCTAAAAAAAGTAAATGAGTATTATCCGGACATTACATTAAGCAAAACGATTACAAATTTTTATGCTGACGGAAAAATTATCGATTCACAACAGCAATTTGATTTAAAAGGCACCAAATTCTCAAGTTATAAATTAGGAATTGAACCAGGGAACAAAAAACTATTATTTGAATACGTTTCAGACGAAACCGGAAAAGTTTTTGGAGATGTTCAGCTTTTTAAAGGAAATGTTTTAAGAACAACGTTTAGCGATAAAACAAATCAAATTGAAATCTCACTTAACGGAAAATCGGTTTATTTGAAAAAATTAAATTAAATTTTCAAATATGAGAAATTTGAAGCATCACAGATATTGTGATGCTTTTTTATTTAAAATTCACAAATGCTCATAAATCGCTTATTTGATAAAAATTAATTTATTTTTTCAAATATGAGAATTTCAGTTTAAAATAAACTGTGAGTCAATATATTGTGAGCTGATTGAAAATTCAATTATCTGAAAGAAAGTAAAGTAATTTTCAAATAAGAGATAAATGTATTGTATAAACATGATTAATAAATAATCCATTTGTAGTCGATTTAGTATGATATAAAGATAATGGCACTTTTGACCTATAATTTATATTATGTAAAATAGAATGTTTCAAAAAACATTTTCTCACATACGTTCAGACCAATCCAAATCATTATTGCAAAGATCCTTTCACTCTTTGAAACTAACTGTAAATAAGGATTTTGCATAATTATTTAAAAAATCACAATCAAAAACAAATTAACTTTAGAATGATAATTTAAATTTTAAACGTAAAAAAAAAAATTTTAAAGCCTTGAAATCATTAAATCTTAACATTTCTTTAAAATATTAAGATTCTGCCAAAGTTGCTATCATTGTAAGACTTTATTTTCTTATTTTTACATTCGATACTTTAAAAAAATTATCAAATATATGAATACTATTGCTGAGCATATTGCAGATTTTTTAAAAGAATACCCGCCGTTTAATAATTTGACTTTTCAGGAATTATCTGATATTGCAACAAACATCCGTGTATTAAATTTAGAAAAACATACTGTATTATTTCAAAATAACGATACGCTGCATGATAGTTTTTATGTTGTAGCTTCTGGTGTCATCAATTTAACTACAATTGCTGATGCTGAGGAAACTATTATCAATAAATGTCACGAAGGCGATATTTTTGGTTTAAGACCTTTCTTTGCCAAAAATAATTATATGATGACGGCAAAAGCGCGTGAAGAAAGTATCATATATGCTATTCCGATTGCTGTTTTCAGGCCTTTTGTTGCTAATAATTCTGATGTTTTAAACTTTTTACTAGAAAGTTTTGCAACAAATTCAAGACATACAAAAGACAGTGTAAATTCAAATGGAAAAATGATTTCTGATACTTCGTTCTACGTTGATCAGCAATCAGAAATGCAATATATTCAGTCACTTAACTACAACAATTCGCCTTTAACAACCGAAGCAACTCATATTGTTAAAGATGTTGCGATTTTAATGACTGAAGCAATGGTTGATAATATTATAGTTTGCGGCGAAAAAAGCCGCCCAATTGGTATTGTTACTGCTACCGATTTAGCTTCAAAAATTGCAACTGGACGCTATCCTATTACTGAAACTATTGATAAAATCATGTCTTCACCAGTAGTAACAGTAATTGAAAATGTTTCACTTGCCGAAGCACAATTGCTAATGCTTAAACATAATGTAACGCATCTTTGCGTAACAAAAGATGGTACGAGTAAATCTGCTGTAAAAGGAATTATTTCTGAGCACGATTTAATTGTAGCTCAAGCTAGCAACCCTGGTGTTTTAATTAAAGAAATTAAGCGTTCGCAGTTACCTAAAGACCTTAAACAAATTCGTGATCGTTTGTCTGATTTGATTCAGAATTCAATTCAGAAAAATATTCCGATTTCACATGTGAGCAATATTGCAAGTGAAATCAATTTGGCAATTATCAAACGTTCTGTTGAATTATCTATTTTAGATTTAGGCTCGCCTCCTGCTCGTTTTGCCTGGTTAAGCATTGGAAGTCAAGGACGTAAGGAACAATTATTGCTTACAGATCAAGACAGTATTTTAATTTTTGAAGATGTTGCTCCGGAAAAATACAGAGAAGTAAAAGATTACTTTTTAAGATTAGCAAAAAGAGCAACTACAATCCTGGAAAAAGTAGGATATGAATTTTGTCCAAATGGACATATGGGAAGCAACATGTTATGGTGTAAATCATTGACAGACTGGACAAAACAATACAATAGCTGGATGAATACTCCAGGTGAAAACAGTAATGATTTAAGCAGTATTTTCTTTGACTATGAAATTGTTTTTGGTGAACCAAAAATTGAAGAAGTAATCGAAAACGTGATTTTTAAAAACGCTGTAAATAACACCTTATTCTTTGACTTTTTAGGAAACGATGCTTTAAAGAAAAATTCTCCTTTGAGTTTTTTCAAAAAATTCATTGTTGAAGAAGAAGGCCCACATAAAACTAAATTTGACATCAAAACACGCGCACTAATGCCATTAATTGATGCTGCACGCTTGTTAATTTTAAATGCTAATATAAAAGGAATCAAAAATACATATTTGAGATTCAAACAATTAGCAATAACAGATTCTAAAAATGCTGAAATCTATTTGAGTTGTGCTGAAGCTTTTTTAACGCTCTCAAAATTTAGAACTGTTGAAGGTTTAAAAAATGACGATTCTGGACAATATATTAATCTTAGAGAAATGTCTAAAACAGACAAAGAAAAGTTAAAAAATGCCTTGACCCCAATGAAAGATCTTGAGGAATTAATTAAGAGTAAATTTCAACTTACACAATTCTCGTAAAATATGCTAGACTGGCTTAAAAATATTAATAAAGAATATCCAGATTTTTGGAAAGATTACCTAAATAAATTCGAGACAAAACCTAACAGATTCGTTGTTCTATCAACGGAAACATCTGGTTTAAATCCGAATAAAGACGTGATTTTGTCTTTAGGTGCGTTCTCCGTAATTGATGATAGCATTGTAATTAAGGATAATTTCGAATCTGTGTTACTGCAATATAAATTTTTGCAAGATAATGGACTTTCAAACGAATTTATTATTGAAAGCAAAATGAGCAAGATGCAGGAACCAGAAGCTCTGGAAGCATTCGTTAATTTTCTGGGAAATGCCGTTTTAGTTGGTCATCATATAAATTTTGATATTGAAATGCTGAATTCTTCTTTGGAACGTCTTGACTGTGGAAGATTAAAAAATGAAGCTCTGGATGTTGATGTGATGTACCGAAAATTAATGGACATTAACGACAAACAGTTTTCGTTGGATGATTTATGTGAAATTTATAAAATCCCAAAAAGCGACAGAAATTCATCAGCTGAAGATGCTTACAGAATAGCGTTATTATTTTTAAAATTAAAATCAAGACTTGGAATTAAATAAAAATTAATTTCAATAAATCATATAAAAAAAGCCTCTTAAATTCTAAGAGGCTTTTCTATTTATAAATTCTAATTGTTAAATTTTTCCTTTCGTAATTTCATCTACAACTTCAGGGTTCAATAATGTTGAAGTATCTCCAAAATTAGAAAAATCACCTTCTGCTATTTTACGTAAAATTCTACGCATAATTTTTCCAGAACGAGTTTTTGGCAAACCAGACACAAATTGAATTTTGTCTAATTTTGCAATTGGTCCAATGTGGTCAGAAATGTATTGATTGATTTCTTTAGACAAGTTTTCTTTATTTCTAACTTCTCCAGTTTCTTTCAAGATTACATAACCATATAATGCATTTCCTTTAATATCATGTGGGAATCCAACAATTGCAGATTCTGCTACCGCTGGGTGTTCGTTAATAGCATCTTCAATTGGAGCAGTTCCTAAATTATGACCAGAAACAATCACAACATCATCTACTCTACCCGTAATTCTGTAATATCCAACTTCATCTCTTAATGCACCGTCTCCTGTAAAATATTTCCCAGGGAAAGCGGAGAAGTAAGTTTCTTTATAACGATCATGATTATTCCAGATTGTTCTTGCAATTCCAGGCCATGGAAATTTAATACACAAACTTCCAACTACTTGATTTCCTTCAATTTCATTACGTTTCTCATCCATTAAAACTGGCTGAATTCCCGGTAACGGCAAGGTTGCGTATGTTGGTTTTGTTGGAGTAACAAAAGCAATTGGAGAAATCATGATCCCACCAGTTTCTGTTTGCCACCAGGTATCTACAACCGGACATCTTTTATCTCCTACGTGGTCATTGAACCAGTGCCAAGCTTCTTCATTGATTGGCTCTCCAACAGATCCAATAACTTTTAAAGATTTCAAAGGATATTTCTGAATATAATCTAAGCTTTCTTTTGCTAATGAACGAATTGCTGTTGGTGCAGTATAAAATTGAGTGATTTTATGTTTTTCAATAATATCCCAAAAACGGCTAAAATCAGGATACGACGGAACTCCTTCGAAAATTACTGTTGTTCCTCCGTTCAATAATGGCCCATATAAAATGTATGAATGCCCAGTAATCCAGCCTATATCAGCTGTACACCAGAAAATATCATTTTCTTCGTGACTGAAAACATTTTTGAATGTATACGCTGTATAAACCATATAACCAGCTGTAGTATGAACCATTCCTTTTGGCTTACCAGTTGATCCTGAAGTATATAAAATAAACAAAGGATCTTCGGCGTCCATAATTTCAGCAACACTATTGTCTAGAGCTGCATCTAACAATGGCTGTAACCAAATATCACGGCCTTCTTTCATTTTCACATCTGTTTTAGTTCTTTTAGCAACTAAAACTTTTGTTACTGAAGGGCATGTTTCTAAAGCTTCGTCAACAATTCCTTTAAGATCAATTGTTTTGTTTCCTCTGTAACCTCCATCAGAAGTAATAACCATTTTACATTCACAGTCATTAATTCTTGCAGAAACAGCTGATGCTGAAAATCCAGCAAAAACAACAGAATGTATTGCTCCAATTCTAGCACAAGCCAAAACAGAAACTGCCAATTCTGGAATCATTGGCAAATAAATACAAACTCTGTCCCCTTTACGTACACCTTGCTCGCGCAAAACATTCGCCATTTTTGAAACGCGTTCGTATAATTCATTATATGTTATATGTAAAGCTTCTTCAGATGGATCATTCGGTTCAAAAATAATTGCCGTCTTCTCACCTCTTTTGCTTAAATGCCTATCGATACAGTTTTTAGTAATATTAACTTTTGCGTCAGTAAACCATTTTACTTCAGCGTCAGCCATATTAAAATCAACTACTTTTTCCCATTGTTGGTACCATGTAAAATTTTCCTCAGCGATTTTACCCCAAAATTTTCTTGGTTCCCTTATTGACTTATTGTAATGTTTAAAATATTGTTCTAAATTTTCAATTTTATAATAACTCATATGTTTCTTGGAATTTTTTTTATAAATGTATTAAATCTCAGCGTATTCTTAAAATTATTTAATTCATAAATTTTGACAAATAAAAACACATATTAAAAAAAATATCTCTTTTTATTGTGTTTAATATAAAAAAACACTTTTTTACATCAAAAAGCATATTACAAAAAAGGTGCAGCAAATAAATACCACACCTTTTTATTTTTAACAATTTCAATAACAATTAATTTTGTAATTATAGAACTACAATACCTTCTCCTATTTTGAAAATAGAAGCATCTTTATTAATTACAACAGAAATTTCAACAAGTATATTTATTATAAAATATACCCCATTATGAGGGATTAGCTTCACTTAACTTACTCTCGCTGAAGTTAAGTGAATGCAATATGCATCTATATCTAGTTTCTTAATAAGTGCTTACTAATTCAAAATATTATAAAATTTGATACAGTGCAAATCTCGCAAAATCCAATTTTGCGAGATTTCCCCAATTTTAATTATCCAATTTTTTTCATTGCCGTCATAGATTCTCTCAACCATGCCCCTACTTCTTCAATAGGATGTTGGCGAATTTCTTTATTCACAGCAATCAAAACAGCATTATCTACTCCATTAGAAGTTGAAAATGGTTTTCCGATTATATTTGTTTCAACAGTTTTCATGAATTCTGTTAACAAAGGTTTACAAGCGTGATCAAATAAGTAACATCCGTACTCAGCAGTATCAGAAATTACACGGTTCATTTCGAACAATTTTTTTCTTGCAATTGTATTAGCAATCAAAGGCAATTCGTGTAATGACTCGTAGTAAGCAGATTCTTCGATAATTCCAGCTTCTGTCATTGTTTCAAAAGCCAATTCAACACCAGCTTTAACCATTGCAATCATCAATACTCCATTGTCGAAATATTCTTGCTCTGAGATTGGAGCTTCTTGCGGAGCTGTTTTTTCGAAATTAGTTTCTCCAGTTGCAGCTCTCCATTTCAATAAGTTAACATCATCGTTAGCCCAATCGATCATCATAGTTCTTGAGAATTCTCCAGAAATAATATCATCTTGGTGTTTTTGGAACAACGGACGCATAATGTCTTTCAATTCTTCTGCCAATTCGTAAGCTTCAATTTTTGCAGGATTAGAAAGACGATCCATCATATTTGTGATACCACCATGTTTCAAGGCTTCAGTGATAGTCTCCCATCCGTATTGAATTAATTTTGAAGCATATGCAGCGTCGATTCCTTTTTCAACCATTTTATCAAAACATAAAATAGATCCAGTTTGCAATAATCCACAAAGAATTGTTTGCTCACCCATTAAATCTGATTTTACTTCAGCAACGAAAGATGATTTTAAAACTCCTGCTTTATGTCCTCCAGTTGCTACAGCATAAGCTTTTGCTTGATCTAAACCAAATCCGTTTGGATCATTTTCTGGGTGAACAGCAATAAGAGTTGGCACACCAAACCCTCTTTTGTATTCTTCACGAACCTCAGAACCAGGACATTTTGGAGCACACATAATTACTGTGATATCTTTACGAATCTGCATTCCTTCTTCAACAATGTTGAATCCGTGAGAATATGCTAAAGTCGAACCTTGTTTCATTAATGGCATAATTGCAGTAACCACAGCAGTATGTTGTTTGTCTGGAGTTAAATTACACACTAAATCAGCAGTTGGAATCAATTCTTCATACGTTCCTACTTTAAATCCATTTTCAGTTGCATTTTTATATGAAGCTCTTTTTTCAGCAATTGCATCTGCACGCAATGCGTAAGAAATATCTAAACCTGAATCTCTCATGTTTAAACCTTGATTCAAACCTTGTGCACCACAACCTACGATAACAACTTTTTTTCCTGCTAAAGCTGCGATTCCGTCTGCAAATTCTGATTGCTCCATAAATTCGCAAACTCCTAGTTGCTCTAATTGTAATCTAAGTGGTAATGTGTTGAAATAATTTGCCATTTTTTTTTATTTAATGAATTGTGTAATTTAATAATTGATTTAATATATAACTATGAATGATATTATTTGAAAGTTTCCAATAATGTTGAAATCTCCATTTTTTCCTTAGAAACTGAAATTCTTCCCGAACGTACAAACTGCATAATACCGTAAGGTTTAAATTTTGCATACAATTCTTCAATTTCAGAACGTCTTCCTGATTTTGAAATCACAAAAAAATCACGAGAAACCGTCACAATTGTAGACTGGCTTTCTTTGATAATATTTTGAATTTGTTTCTCATCAAACAACAAACTTGAATTTATTTTGAACAAAGCATTTTCTAAATAAATAGTCTCTTCATCTGTGTGATAAAACGCTTTTATAACTTCAATTTGTTTTTCAATTTGTCCAACAATATTCTGAACCCATTTCTCTGTAGTATTCACTACGATAATGAATCTTGAAACATTTTCTATTTCTGATTCTGAAACGTTTAGACTTAATATATTAATGTGACGCTTTAAGAATATTCCTGATATTCTATTCAACAATCCAACATTATTTTCTGAGTATACCGATATGGTAAATGTTTTATCTTCCATTTTGTTTTAGTTTTATTTGTTACAAGTTTTATGTTACAAGTTGAGAACTTGAAACAAATAAACTTGAAACCTGAAACCTTTTTTTAGCTTAATCTAATTTCTGAAACACAAGCTCCTGTTGGAATCATTGGGAAAACGTTGTTTTCTTTTTCCACCATAACTTCCAAGAAGTAAGAATCTTTTGAAGCCAGCATTTCTGCTACAGCTTCATCTAAATCTTCACGTTGCGTTACTTTTTTAGATTTAATATGATACCCTTCTGCAATTGCAACAAAATTTGGATTAATCATTTTTGTTGATGCATATCGATTGTCAAAGAACAATTCCTGCCATTGACGTACCATTCCTAAAAATTCATTATTCAGAATAACAATCTTTACTGGAACCTGAGTTTGGAAAATTGTTCCCAATTCCTGAATTGTCATTTGGAATCCACCATCACCAATAATCGCTACAACTTCACGCTCTGGCTTACCCATTTTTGCTCCAATTGCTGCTGGAAGCGCAAATCCCATTGTTCCTAATCCTCCAGAAGTAATATTACTTTTTGTTGAATTAAATTTTGCATAACGACAAGCAAACATTTGGTGCTGACCAACATCTGAAACGATAATCGCATCACCTTTTGAATGTTTATTGATCATTTCAATAGTTTCTCCCATTGAAATTCCTTTTCCATTAGTAGGATTCAACTCTTCTTTAATAACCGTATTATACTCAACTTCTTGTAACGCTTTAAATTCATTATGCCATAAATCGTGAGATTTAGCATCGATTAAAGGCAATAAAGCTGCTAGAGATTCTTTTACATCACCTAAAACCGCGATTTCAGTTTTAACGTTTTTATCAATTTCCGCAGGATCAATTTCGAAGTGAATTACTTTTGCTTGTTTCGCATAAGTAGCTAATTTTCCAGTAACACGGTCATCAAAACGCATTCCGAAGGCAATTAAAACATCACATTCATTAGTCAATAAATTTGGACCATAATTACCGTGCATTCCAAGCATTCCAACATTTAAAGGATGATCTGTTGGCAAAGCCGATAATCCTAAAATTGTCCAAGCTGCAGGAATTCCTGATTTTTCTACTAAAGCTTTGAATTCTGCTTCAGCTTGTCCTAAAATAATTCCTTGTCCAAAAACAATGAAAGGTTTTTTAGCGCTATTGATTAAAGCTGCAGCTTCGGCAACTTTATCTAATTTTAATTTCGGAACTGGAACATAACTTCTGATTCCTGTGCATTTTTCGTAGCTATAATCAAACTCGTCAAATTGTGCATTTTTAGTTATATCGATCAAAACTGGACCTGGACGGCCTGAGCGTGCGATATAAAAAGCTTTTGCAATAATTTCTGGAATTTGAGAAGCTTCAGTAATCTGAAAATTCCATTTTGTAACCGGAGTTGAAATTCCGATAATATCCGTTTCCTGAAACGCATCAGAACCTAATAAATGTCTTCCAACCTGACCTGTAATACAAACCATTGGAGTTGAATCGATTTGCGCATCTGCAATTCCTGTAACTAAATTTGTAGCACCAGGCCCAGATGTAGCAATTGCAACACCCACTTTTCCAGTAGCTCTGGCATAACCTTGAGCTGCATGCGTTGCTCCTTGTTCGTGACGAACTAAAACGTGGTGCAACTGATCCTGAAATTTATATAATTCATCGTAAACCGGCATGATTGCTCCTCCTGGATAACCATAAACCAAGTCCACACCTTCTTCTAATAAACATCTTATAACGGCTTCTGCCCCTGATATTCTCATAGTATATTGTTTTTCAAGAATCAATTTCAATTTTCAATTGATTCTTGATATTATTGTTTTTTAATTAATTATCGGTAACGCATCCTGTCGAAGCGCTTGACACCGATCTAGCGTACTTAAACAAAACTCCTCTATCAACTTTTAAAGGAGGCTGAACCCAAGCTGCTTTGCGAACAGCGAATTCTTCGTCAGATATCTTCAGGTCGATTGTATTTTTCTTAGCATCGATAGCAATTATATCCCCATCTTTTACTAGTGCAATACCACCACCGTCATATGCTTCTGGTGTAACGTGTCCTACCACGAAACCGTGTGAACCTCCGGAAAATCTACCGTCTGTGATTAGTGCACAGGTGCTTCCTAATCCGGCTCCAATAATTGCAGATGTAGGTTTTAGCATTTCAGGCATTCCCGGACCACCTTTTGGTCCACAACCTCTAATGACGACTACATTTCCTGGTTTAATTTTTCCGGCTTCAAGACCTGGGATTACTTCAAATTCACCTTCAAAAACAACAGCTGGCCCTTCAAAATACTCCCCTTCTTTTCCGCTGATTTTTGCTACAGCACCTTCAGAAGCTAGATTTCCGTATAAAACCTGAATATTTCCAGTTGGTTTTAGCGCTTTTTGAATTTCGTGAATTACTTCTTGTCCGTCTTGTAAATCTGGAGTTGAAGCTAAGTTTTCAGCTACAGTTTTTCCTGTTACAGTTAAACAATCTCCATGAATAAGTCCAACTTTCAATAGATATTTCATTACTGAAGGAATTCCTCCAACTTCATGAATATCTTCCATCATATATTTCCCACTTGGTTTCATATCAGCAAGAACAGGAGTTCTGTCATTAATTGCCTGAAAATCATCCAAAGTAATTGTTATTCCAACTGAGTGAGCCATTGCAATTAAGTGCATAACTGCATTTGTAGAACCTCCTAAAACTGCTACAATTGTGATAGCATTTTCGAAAGCCTTTCGAGTCATGATATCTCTTGGCTTAATATCTTTTTCTAATAAAATTTTAATCGCAGCTCCGGCAGCAAGACATTCATCTCTTTTTTCCTGACTCAAAGCAGGATTTGAAGAGCTGTATGGCAAACTCATTCCTAATGCTTCGATTGCAGAAGACATAGTATTTGCAGTATACATTCCGCCACAAGCTCCAGCTCCTGGACAAGCATTTTTAATAACTCCTTTAAAATCTTCCGGAGTTATTTCTCCTTTTACTTTTTTCCCTAAAGCTTCAAAAGCGGAAACAATATTCAAAGATTCACCTTTCCATTTTCCAGAATGAATTGAACCTCCGTAAACCATCATTGACGGGCGGTTTAATCTTCCCATTGCGATCAACGCTCCAGGCATATTTTTATCACATCCAGGAATTGCAATAATACTATCGTACCATTGTGCTCCTGCAACTGTTTCAATAGAATCTGCAATTACATCACGGGAAACCAAAGAATAACGCATTCCTTCAGTTCCGTTTGAAATTCCATCACTAACACCAATGGTATTAAAAATAAGTCCGACAAGATCTGCATCCCAAACACCTTTTTTAACATCTTTTGCTAAATCATTCAAGTGCATGTTGCAAGTGTTACCATCGTAACCCATGCTCACAATTCCAACTTGTGCTTTTTTCAGATCTTCTTCAGTTAAACCAATACCGTATAACATAGCTTGCGCCGCAGGCTGTGTCTGATCTTGAGTGATGGTTTTGCTGTACTTATTTAATTCCATTATGTATTATTTTATTTTAATTTTTGTTCAAAAAAAAAACCTTCCAGTATTTGGAAGGTTTATAATATAGTTTTTCAATTATATTTATAACATTCCCGACGCAGATGTGCTAATCACATTGACAACAACGACAGAAGAAATAATAATAATTGAGATTTGCATCTTTTCTATTTTTTAGTGAGACAAAAGTATAAAAACTTTAATGACTAAAAAAATAAAATCTCAACATTTTAAAGACTTCTTGTTGTTTTTTCTACGTTTTAACAAAAAATATTAAACAATTGTCGATTGCCCAATACTTACATTGTCATTATTAAAATAAAGCAGATCATCTTTGCTGAAAATAAAATTAGAAACAAACTCCCCTACTTCATTTGTACCGAATTTTGAATCTGGTTTTAAATCAACCGTCACTACTTTAAATTCTATTGCTTTTTCAACCGCTTGATAAATCACATTTGCTTCTTTAAACAAACCAAAATGTTCTAGCAACATTGCTGCTGATAAAATTGAAGCAATTGGATTGGCAATATTTTTTCCTTTTGCCTGAGGATAAGAACCGTGAATTGGCTCAAACAAAGCATTTTTTTCTCCTAAAGATGCCGATGCCAATAGTCCAATTGAACCTGTAATAACACTTGCTTCATCTGATAAAATATCTCCAAATAAATTCTCTGTCAAAATCACATCAAATTGTTTTGGATTTAAGATAATTTGCATCGCTGCATTATCAACAAATAAGAAGTCTAAAGCTACATCTGGATAACTTTCACCCACTTTCTGAACTACTTTTCTCCATAATCTTGAGGTTTCCAAAACATTTGCTTTATCAACCATTGTTAACTTTTTGCGTCGGTTTTGTGCCGATTTAAAAGCTAAATGTGCAATTCTGGTGATTTCTTCTTCTGAATATTCACATAAATCTGAAGCGTGTGTTCCTTCTTCATTTAATGTTTTTGCTCCAAAATAAGCGCCACCTGTTAATTCTCTGAAAATAGTAAAATCAGCGCCTTCAATAATTTCTCTTTTTAAAGGAGAAGATTCAACTAATGCTTTATACGGTTTAATTGGGCGAATGTTTGCGAACAAACCTAATTCCTTACGTAATTTTAACAATCCCTGTTCTGGACGAACTTTTGCATTTGGATTATTATCATATTTAGGATCTCCAATTGCGCCAAACAAAACAGCATCAGTATTCAGACAAAGATTAAGCGTTTGTTCCGGGAGCGGATTTCCTGTTTTATCAATTGCAACTGCACCCATAAGTGCTTCTTCAAAAACAAATTCATGATTGTAAACCTCGCCAATTGCGTATAATGCTTTTTTGGCTTGTAAAATTACTTCTGGTCCAATTCCGTCTCCTGGTAAAACTGCTATTTTCAAATTCATAACGTCTCGTTCTTTATGATTTAAATCTTTATTTTTTTTTCTATTTTCTTGCTTCTTTCTTCTATTCTCTTTTCAACTAGCTTCTGATCAATTCTCCCTGAATTTTTGAAGCTTCGATAATTTGATGAATATCAGCATCAACAACTTCTTTTTTAATATCAGCGAATTTCAAAAACTCAATGTATACAATATCTAATTGTACTTTTGTAAGCTCGTAACCAACTTTTTTAGCTCGGTAAGCCAAAGCTGCTCTTCCACTTCTTGCTGTCAAAATAATTGATGATTCATTTACTCCAACATCAAGCGGATCCATAATTTCGTAAGTCGCTCTGTTTTTAATAACTCCATCCTGATGAATTCCAGAACTGTGTGCAAAAGCATTTGCTCCTACAATTGCTTTATTTGGCTGCACAATCATTCCCATACTTTCAGAAACTAAACGGCTCATTTCGTTTAATTCTCTAGTATTGATATTTGTATCTAAGTTTAAGTATGGATGTTGTTTGAAAATCATTACCACTTCTTCAAGCGCAGTATTTCCAGCTCTTTCTCCAATACCATTAATAGTACATTCAATTTGTCTTGCACCATTTATAGCTCCTGCAATTGAGTTTGCAGTTGCCATTCCTAAATCATTATGACAGTGACATGAAAGGATTACGTTTTCGATTCCTTTTACGTTTTCTTTTAAATATTTGATTTTTGCTCCATATTCCTCTGGAAGGCAATACCCTGTCGTATCAGGAATATTTAATACCGTTGCACCAGATTTGATAACTTCTTCGCAAACTTTTGCTAAGAACGCATTATCAGTTCTTCCTGCATCTTCAGCGTAGAATTCAACATCTTCTACATATGATTTTGCGTGAGCTACTGCAAATTTTGCTCTGGCAATAATATCTTCAGGCGTAGTTTGTAATTTGTGGAGGATATGAGATTCTGAGGTTCCGATTCCGGTGTGGATTCTAGGTTTCTTAGCGTGCTTTAAAGCTGCTGCTGCAACATCAATGTCATTTTTTACGGCTCTTGTTAATCCGCAGACAGTTGCATTTTCTACAATTTTACAAATCTCAGAGACCGATAAAAAATCGCCCGGACTTGACACAGGAAAACCAGCTTCGATAATATCAACTCCCATTTTGTCTAGTCGTTCTGCGATAACTAATTTCTGATTAGTATCTAACTTACATCCTGGAACTTGTTCACCATCGCGCAAAGTGGTGTCAAAAATTTGAACTTTCTCTCTATTCATATTCATTTATTTAATGTAATTTCACATTGTAATAACAAATATATATTGTACTTATGCAGTACAAAATTCGTTTTAATGAAATTATACTGTTCATAAAACAATTTATACCTAGTTAATTACTTTATAATCAATAAGTTATATTATTATTTTTTACAATGGCTAACCATCAAAAAGATTTCTTATTTGTTCTGATTAAATCACTTTCCAAATCTGAAAAAAGACAATTTAAAATTTTTGCGAGCCGATTAGAAACCAGTTCGAACACAAAATTTATTGAACTGTTTAATATTTTAGACAAATCTGAAACGTATGATGAAAAGCTTATTCTAAAAAGCGGAAGTATTAAAAAAGTTCAGTTATCTAACTTAAAATCATACTTATACAAGCAGATTTTAGTTAGTATCCGATTAAATATTCCGAGCCAGAATATTCGTTACCAATTGCGCGAGCAGATTGATTTTGCTGTTATTCTTTATAATAAAGGTTTGTACAAACAGAGTTTAAAAATTCTAGACAAAACAAAACAGCAGGCTTTAGAAAATGATGAAAAATATATGGCTTATGAGATTGTAGAATTCGAAAAATTAATCGAATCACAATACATTACCCGAAGTATTCAAGGCCGCGCTGACGAATTAGTAATTCAGGCAAAAGAATTGAATTACAGAAACACGATTTCAAGCAAATTATCCAATTTATCGCTTCAGTTATACGGAATCATGCTGAAAACCGGTTACGTAAAAAGCGATGAAGAATATAAATATATTGACGATTATTTCAACAGACATATTGCAAAACTAGACGAAAGCAAGTTTGGTTTTAGAGAGAAATATTGGTTTTACAATGCTAATTTGTGGCGCAGTTTCTTAGTTCAGGATTTCTTAGCAAGTTATAAATACGCTTATAAATGGGTTACGCTGTTTTATGATAATCCAAATATGATTTATCTGAATCCAGTATTTTTCTTAAAAGGAAATCATTACTTTTTGGAATCACTTTATATGTTGAAATATACTTCGAATTTCAAAAGATACCTTTCACTTTTAGAAGAAACGATCGAAGATCCAAGATTTCCGGTAAATGATAACATTGCATCGCTATCATTTCTATACATATATAATAATAAGCTGAATTTACATATTTTAGAAGGGACTTTTGCCGAAAGCGAATATTTGATTCCGGAAATTTTAGAACGACTGAAATTACACAGCGAACATCTTGATGAACATCACGAAATGTTGTTTTTCTACAAAATCGCTTCGATTTATTTTGGAAATGAAAAGTACAACGAATGTATTCTTTACTTAGATAAAATCATCAATAACAAGAATTTGACAATGCGTGAGGATTTAATGTGCTTCGCGAGACTTTTGTCGTTGATTGCACATTACGAATTAGGAAAAGATTATTATTTAGAAAATCATCTTAAAAGCACGTATAAATTCTTATTGAAAATGAATGATTTACATGAAGTTCAAAAGGAAATCATCAAATTTTTAAGAAACTTAAATAATTTTTATCCAGCCGATATTAAGAAGGAATTCAAGAAAATGCACGCTCGTTTTGTTGAACTTGAAAAGAACACTTACGAAAAAAGAGCTTTCTTATATTTAGATATTATTTCCTGGCTTGAAAGCAAAATCGAAAATCGCAAGATTGCTGATATAATAAAGGAAAAAGCTAAGCTGAATAGTCGTTAAGGCTTTAAATTTTAATAACAAAAAAGCGTAAAAGATCTGATCTTTTACGCTTTTTTTATTGATTTTATCGAAGTTTTATTCTACAATATTCGAAGTTGTAACATAGAAATCTTTATCAACTTCTACTTTTCTATCTTCATTAGTAGTTTTTTCAGATTGCCATTCAGTTGTTGGTTTTAACCACATTTCGACTCCATTTAGTTTTATTCTAACCGGCATATCAAATTTAGCTACGCAATTTGTCCAATGATACCCAAAAGTTCCATTTTTAAACATGTATTCAAAAACAGGAATTTGAGTTGTAGTCAAATATTGAGCAAAAACTCTATTGAAATTAATTCCTGATTGCTCGTTGATATAATCCTGAATTTGTTTACCTGTAATCGTTTGGTGATAAAAGGTTTTATTCATTCCTCTCAA
This sequence comes from Flavobacterium resistens, assembly GCF_900182645.1. Taxonomy (GTDB): domain Bacteria; phylum Bacteroidota; class Bacteroidia; order Flavobacteriales; family Flavobacteriaceae; genus Flavobacterium; species Flavobacterium resistens. Next base: position 161,641 of record NZ_FXTA01000001.1, read on the forward strand.
AATCGATTTCCATTTTGCATCGTCATTAATTACCTGACGAATCATATGTAACATTGAAGCTCCTTTTGGATACATATCTCCAGATCCTTCGTTATTTACATCATAATGGCCAATAATTGGCGTATCATTTTTAATATTTTTTCTGCATCCAATAATATATTCAGAAGCGGCGTCTTTTCCATAATAATATTCCAAAAACAAACTTTCTGAATAGTTGGTAAAACTTTCGTGAACCCACATGTCAGCAATATCTTTGTAAGTAATATTATTTGCGAACCATTCGTGGCCAGATTCGTGAATAATAATGAAATCAAACTTTAATCCCCAACCAGTTCCGCTTAAATCACGTCCTAAATAACCGTTTTTATATTGGTTTCCATAAGTTACAGAACTTTGGTGTTCCATACCTAAATACGGAACTTCTACTAATTTATAGCTGTCTTCGTAAAACGGATAAGGTCCAAACCAGTTTTCAAAAGCTTTTAGCATTTTTGGAGCATCTTTAAATTGCTCTTTAGCTAGAACCAAATTATCTCTCAAAACATAATAATTACAATCTAAATTGCCTTTTTCACCTTTATAAACTTCAGAGAAATTAACATAATCACCAATATTGATATTTACACCGTAATTGTTAATTGGATTCGAAACATACCAATTAAAAGTTTTCGTTCCGTCTTTTTCTTTTTTAACGCTTTTTAATCTTCCGTTTGAAACATCTGTCAAATCTCCAGGAACATTCACGCTGATTAACATATTTTCGACTTCATCGTACATATGATCTTTACAAGGCCACCAAACACTCGCGCCTAAACCCTGACATGACGTAGCAATAAAATCCTTTCCGTTTTTATCTTTCTTCCAAGAAAATCCACCGTCCCAAGGCGCTCTCACGGCTTCTTTTGGTTTTCCTTCAAACTTGATTATAATTTCTTTTGAATCTCCAACTTTCTGTTTTTCTACTAAAGTGATGAAGAAAGCATTTCCGTCTCGTTCAAACTTTAATGGCAAACCATTCTGAGTCACTTTTGTGATATTCATTGGCTGCTGCAAATCGATTTGCATTCTATTGTTTTCTGCCAAAACAGTATAACGTACTGTATTTGAACCTGAAATTGATTTCTCTGAAGGATTCACTTTTACATCTAAATGATAATATTTCAAATCCCACCAGGCTCTTTCTTTTGTAATGCTGCCACGCAAACTATCCTGATGCGTAAAAACAGTTTCTGACTTGTTTAAAAGTCCTTGCGCATTTGCACCAAAACCAACTAAAAAGGCGATAAAAGCGCCACCAAAGTATTTTCTCATTATTTATAAATTTGTAATAAATAAGGTCTTTAAACCTGTTTAATCTGTAACAAATGTAAACATTCAGATTAATTATTCTAAAATTTTATGATTTCTGAAATAAAAAAACAAACCCGACTGAATATATAAACTTCAGTCGGGTTTGATTTTTAATCTTTTAGAACAATCTAATTCGTAATATCAGAAGTGGTAATATAAAAGTTTTTATCTGTTACAAGTGTTCGTTTATCACCTTTTACATCTAATACCTGCCATTCATTTTTAGGTTTTAGCCAGGTTTCAGCACCATTTAAATTTACTTTTAGAGGCATATTAAATTCTGGCGTACAATTGATCCAATGATATGCTAATTTTTGCTTAAAGAAAAAATATTCAAAAGTTGGCAATTGAGTTGTTCTTAAATACTGATTAAAAATAGGACTTAAATCGATACCTGATTCTTTACTCATATAATCCTCAATTTCTTTAGTGGTAACGGTTTTATGATAAAAAGTGCTGTTTAAGCCTCTTAAAATGTTTTTCCATTTTGCATCGTCATTCACAAGCTGACGAATGGTATGCAACATATTTGCTCCTTTTGGATACATATCACCAGAACCTTCTTTATTGACATTATAAGTACCAATAATTGGCTTGTCATTACTAATCAATTTTCTTTCACCAATAATATAGGCTGCTGCAGCATCTTTACCATAATAATATTCAATAAAAAGACTTTCAGAATAAGTAGTAAAGCTTTCATGAATCCACATATCAGCAATATCTTTGTAGGTAATATTATTAGCAAACCATTCGTGACCGGATTCGTGAATAATAATGTAATCAAATTTTAAGCCCCAACCAGTTCTGCTCATATCATCTCCCAGATAGCCATTTTTAAATTCGTTTCCGTAAGTCACAGAACTTTGATGTTCCATACCTAAATAAGGTGCTTCTACCAATTTATAACTGTCTTCATACCAAGGATAAGGTCCAAACCAGTTTTCAAAAGCTTTCAGCATTCGTGGCGCATCTTTAAAATGTTCTTTAGCAATTGCCAAATTATCTTTCAGAACATAATAACTACAATCTAAATCACCTTTTTCTCCTTTATATTTCTCCGAAAAATTGACATAATCACCAATATTAATATTTACGCCATAATTATTAATCGGATTTGAAACATACCAATTAAAAGTTTTTGTTCCGTCTTTTTCTTTTTTAACGCTTTGTAGTCTTCCGTTCGAAACATCAGTTAAATCTCCGGGAACATTCACACTAATCAGCATATTTTCAACTTCATCATACATATGATCCTTGCATGGCCACCAAATACTAGCGCCTAAACCCTGGCATGATGAAGCAATAAAATCTTTTCCGTTTTTATCTTTTTTCCAGGTAATCCCTCCGTCCCATGGTGGATTAACAGCTTCCTTAGGTTTTCCTCCAAAAGAAACAACAACCTCTTTCGTTTCTCCAACTTTTTGTTCTTCAGATAACTCTATAAAAAAAGCATTTCCGTTTCGTTCAAATTTCAGTTCTTTTCCATTTTGAATCACTTTCGTAATATTCATTGGTTCCTGCAAATCGATTTGCATTTTATTATTTTCAGTCAAAACTGTATAACGTACTGTATTTGAACCTGTAATTGTTTTTTCAACCGGATTTACTTTGACATTTAAATGATAATATTTCAAATCCCACCAAGCTCTTTCTTTTGTGACGCTTCCTCGTAAAGTGTCCTGATGTGTCAAAGTTTCTGACTTGCTAAAAATAGACTGTGAATGTGCTGAAAAACCAGAAATTAAAGCTATCAAAATAGCGCTTAAGTTTTTTTTCATAAAATAATTTGAAAATTTAAAGATTATTGGAAAAATGTTTGCATTCAAAACAAAAAAATAACACTAAAATTAATAATTCTTCTCTATTTTTAGCTTTTTAAATCATTCATTTTTATGAAATCTTATTTTATACTGTATTTATTGCTTTTCTTATTTCTTAACAATTCCTATTCACAAGAAATCCCCATTCATAAAACTACTGAAAAAGTTATTATTGACGGCGATTTATCAGATTGGAAAACTCCATTTTTAGGACCATTTGTTATTCATAATTCGGGAGAAAAATCAACTCAAAATACTTTTGTTTCCTTCTCATGGAATGACGAAAATCTTTATATTGCTTATCGCTGCTCAGATTCTAAAATAATTGGAGCAAAACAAAAAAACGATACACAGATTTTCAATACAGATGATTTAGTAGAAATTTTCATTGATCCCGACGGTGACGGACAAAACTATATTGAAATTGGAGTAAATGCTTATTCCACTTATTATGATATGCTTTTAAAATGTATTTCGCCAGATTGCGGCGGATGGAAAATGTCAATGGCTTATAACATTTCTGGACTGGAAACCGCAAGCAAAATTAATCCTGAGGGTTTTTCTGCAGAAATTAAAATTTCATTTTCAAGTTTAGAAAAAATTGAAAATGGAAATTTTATAAAACCAAAAACTGGCACAAAATGGAGAGGAAATGCTTTTAGAATAGATTACGGTAACACAACCGAATATCTTGCAATTCAACCTTATAAAAGTTTAAAATTCGGATTTCATCAACCTTCTGAATTTGCTGTTTTTGAGTTTAAAGAATAAAATTTAAAAAGCGATCAACCGTAAGATTCAAGTCCAATCTGTGCTCCTCTTTTTAAATTTCTTTTACCTGCAATTCCGTTTATTACTAAACCTAAACCTGACAAAACAGCACCATAAAAAACAAGTCCGCCTCCGGTTCCTATTGTAAACACCAAACCAAGAGCTAAAAGAACAATTCCAATTATAATATTTCTAGTAAATTTTCTGGAAAAATCTTTACGGGTAATATCATTTATACGATCTATTTTCTTTAGAACAGAAACTGGAATTTTAACACTTCTTTGTTCAATTATATTGCTTACAATAAAATAATTTTCTTTAGAGTAGCTTTCTGTAAGTTCTCCAAAGTTTCCGTTTTCTATTATTTTATCCAGAATACTTTCAAAATTTTCAAGCAATTCTGCATCAGTAAGATCTTTGTGATTATCTTCAATTATATCCTCGATATTTTCTTCAAATTCAAGTCTTCTTTCCGATAAATATTCAATTTGTTCCAAAGGAGAAAGATCTTCGATATGTCTCTTTTCTGTTTCTTTCTCTTCTGCTATTTTCTTTTCATTGGCTTCTTTCAGGATGGCATCAATATCAATATTTCTGGCAACTAAAATTTCCTTTGCAACAACGAGTGCATCAGGATTGTATTTACTGGCGTTTTTAGTCAGCATCAAAATTAAATCTTCGTCTGAATGATCCACAAAACGCTTTCTGAATGTTTCTATATCCATGGCTTAAATATTTACGTAAATATCAAAAAATAAAATTTATTTTAACATAATTTAGTAAATATTTTTTCACAATTTAAAATTATTTCTGACGTTTCTTCAAAACTTCAACAACGTCATTTAATTGAAAACCTTTTGCCTGCAATAAAATCAAATAATGAAAAAGCAAATCTGCACTTTCGCTCAAAAATAAATCGTCATTCTCATCTTTAGCTTCAATAACCACTTCTACAGCTTCTTCTCCAACTTTCTGAGCAATTTTATTGATGCCTTTTTCAAATAAAGATGCCACATAACTTTTCTCAGAATCAGCATTTTCTCTTCTGATTTTGATTGTATTTTCCAATTGAGAAATAAAACCATAATTCGCTTCATTTGGCTCTTGCCAACAAGTATCTGCACCTGTGTGACATGTAGGTCCAACAGGTTTTGCCTGAATCAAAAGCGTATCACCGTCGCAGTCATTTTTAATACTTACCAAATTCAAAAAGTTACCACTCTCCTCGCCTTTTGTCCAAAGTCTTTGTTTTGAACGACTGAAGAAAGTTACTTTTTGAGTTTCTATGGTTTTTTGAAGCGATTCTTCGTTCATATAACCCAGCATCAAAACATTTTTAGTTTCTGAATCCTGAATTATTGCCGGAATCAATCCGTGTGCACTTTTTATATCGATTTCCATAATTTTAGTCTAAAGTTGAAAAGTCCAAAGTCTTAAAGTTAAAACTATAATCGAACTTCTATATTATTATTTTTTAATTCTTGTTTCAAAGCTTTTATCTCAATTTCTTTAAAGTGAAAAACGCTTGCTGCCAAAGCGGCATCTGCTTTTCCTTTTTTAAATGAATCAACAAAATGCTGAATATTTCCGGCACCTCCCGAAGCAATAATTGGAATATTCACTAATTCTGAAAGCTTAGCCAAAGCCTCGTTTGCAAAACCATTTTTAGTTCCGTCATTATCCATCGAAGTGAACAAAATTTCTCCCGCACCACGTTCTGCGACTTCAACAGCCCAATCAAAAAGATTCAATTCAGTTGGCACTTTACCTCCAACCAAATGCACTATCCATTGTCCGTCAATTTGTTTGGCATCAATTGCAACAACGACGCATTGACTTCCAAATTTCTGTGCCAAATCATTAATTAATTGCGGATTTTTAACTGCCGATGAATTGATTGAAACTTTATCAGCGCCATTATTCAACAGAATATCGACATCTTCAACAGATGAAATTCCACCTCCAACTGTAAACGGAATATTGATTTTCTCAGCAACGCTTCGCACCATATTTACTAAGGTTTTACGTCTTTCTTCCGTAGCCGAAATATCCAAAAAAACCAATTCGTCTGCACCTTCAGCCGAATAAATTTCAGCCAATTCAACAGGATCTCCGGCATCGCGCAAGTCAACGAAATTAACACCTTTTACGGTTCTTCCGTTTTTTATATCCAAACAAGGTATGATTCTTTTTGCTAACATTTATTTATGTGTTAATTTTTAATATGCCAATTAGAAAATTTGATAATTTGAACGCAACGTCAAAAATTATCTAATTGTCTAATTGGCAAATTATCTAATTAATTCTCATTTTCTAATTATAAAATCCTGTAGTTGTTTCAAAGTGATTCTTCCTTCGTAAATCGCCTTTCCGATGATTGCTCCTTCACAACCAAGTTCAGCTAATTTTGGCAATTCATCGAAAGTTGAAATACCTCCTGAAGCAATTAATTTTATTCCTTTTGCCTCTGCTAAAATTTTGCTGTATAAATCAAAACTTGGGCCTTGAAGCATTCCATCTTTGGCAATATCAGTGCAAATAACGTATTGAATTCCTTTTGATTGATAATCCTGAATAAACGGAACCAAATCTTCATTTGATTCTTCTAACCAGCCAGAAACTGCAATTTTTTCATCTTTTGCATCAGCGCCTAAAATAATTTTCTCAGAACCATATTCGGAAATCCATTTTTCGAAAATTGCTCTGTTTTTTACCGCAATACTTCCACCAGTAATTTGATTTGCACCGCTTTCAAAAGCAATTCTCAAATCGTCATCTGATTTTAATCCGCCACCAAAATCAATTTTTAAACTAGTTTGCGTTGCGATTTGCTCCAATATTTTATAATTGACAATTTTGCTTGATTTTGCGCCGTCAAGATCTACTAAATGCAAATATTCAATTCCGTGTGCTTCAAATGATTTCGCAACTTCAAGCGGATTTTCATTGTAAATTATTTTTGTGTCATAATCACCTTTGGATAAGCGAACGCATTTTCCTTCAATGATATCTATAGCTGGTATTATTCTCATGTTTTTAATTTTAGAATTCAGATTTTAGATTTTAGATTCTCAAAGCTGAAATTGATATTTTGATTGATATTGATTTTTGAAATTGAAATTCTACATTTTTAGAAAATTGCCTAGAATCTTTTCCCCAACATCACCACTTTTTTCTGGGTGAAACTGCGTTCCGTAAAAATTATCTTTTTGTAAAGCCGATGCGTATTCTACATCGTAATTCGTTCTTGCAATGGCTTCTGTACAATTTGGCGCATAAAAACTGTGAACCAAATACATAAATTCATTTTCCGAAATTCCCTTAAACAAATCGGTTTTTAAATCGTAAATCTGATTCCAGCCCATTTGAGGCACTTTTACGTTGTTTGAAAATTTCAAAACATCAACATCAAATATTCCTAAACCTTTAGTATTTCCTTCTTCGGTTTGATTACACATTAATTGCATTCCGAGACAAATTCCCAAAACAGGTTGTTTCAATTGCGGAATTAAACTATCCAAACCGCTTTCACGAAGTTTAGTCATCGCCGAACTCGCCTCGCCAACGCCAGGAAAAATAACTTTATCAGCCGATTTAATTTCGTTCGGATTATTACTCAAAACAGCTTTAAACCCCAATCTTTCAATAGCAAACATAATGCTCTGAATATTTCCTGCTCCGTAATTTATAATTACTATTTTCATTCTTTTTTCGTTTGTTTTATTTCAGGTTTCATGTTTCAAGTTACTCAATAGAACGTAAAACCTGAAGCTTTAAACTTGAAACAAAATTTGATGTTGTTTAATATAATTTATCTGAATTCGTATTTAATAAACCTATAAATTCTTCAAATGTTTCACATACTTTTTCGTTTGTAGTATTCATGAAAATTCCATTTCTGCTCTTCATAAACCCCATCGAATGAGAATTTATTAAATAATCGCAAAAAGCAATATAATCAAGATTCTGGTCGAATTTAGACTCTTCGTATATTCTTTCTAAAGACCACAATGAAAACATATTTTTATTCCATTCAAAATCTACAAATCCGTTTACTTTCAAATAAAAAGATCTAAAGTCTTTTGGAAATTTAAAATTCAATTTCTTTTCAAATTCTAAAATTAATTCCTCTGAAGCACCAGATTGTAATTTTATATCTGCTTCATTCCAAATAGATATTGTATAATTAAATAAATCCATTAAAAAATACATTTTAGACAACCAGAAACTTGAAACTTGAAACCTGAAACTTGAAACTTGAAAATTTAAACCTGAAACCTGAAACAAAATTCTTTAAAGCATTCCCTTCGTCGAAGGCAAAATCATTTTTTCCGTATCTCTTTTTACGGCTACTTTTATTGCTTTCGCGAAAGCTTTAAAGATTGACTCAATTTTGTGATGTTCGTTGATTCCTTCTGCTTTGATGTTTAAGTTCGCTTTTGCGCCGTCTGTGAATGATTTGAAGAAATGATAAAACATTTCTGTAGGCATTTTACCAACCATTTCACGTTTGAATTCCGTTTCCCAGATCAGCCAGTTTCTTCCTCCGAAATCAATTGCAGCTTGCGCTAAACAATCATCCATTGGAAGACAGAAACCGTAGCGCTCAATTCCAAGTTTGTTTCCTAACGCTTTCGCAAAAACTTCTCCTAAAGCAATTGCTGTATCTTCAATTGTGTGGTGTTCATCCACTTCTAAATCGCCTTTTACTGTGATTTCTAAGTCCATTTGACCGTGACGTGAGATTTGATCTAACATATGGTCGAAAAACGCAATTCCCGTGTCGATTTTACTTTTTCCTGTTCCGTCAAGATTTAAATTGATGTAAATATCGGTTTCGTTGGTTTTACGAGTGATTGAAGCTGAACGCGCTTCTAATTTCAAAAATTCATAAATTGTCTTCCAATCCATTGATTGTAAAACAATTGTTTCGTCTAATTCCTCACGTTTTGATGAAATTTCATTACTTCCAATTCCATCCGTATTATTCATGAAAATCGCTTTAGCACCAAGATTTTTGGCCAATTCAACATCTGTTAAACGATCTCCTAAAACAAAAGAATTAGCCAAATCATATTCTGGATTATTCAAATATTTAGTCAACATTCCTGTTCTTGGTTTGCGTGTTGGTGCATTTTCTTCCGGAAAAGTTCTGTCGACAAAGATTTCATCAAACAAAACGCCTTCGTTTTCAAAAGCTCTTAAAATGAAATTTTGTGTTGGCCAAAACGTATCTTCAGGAAAACTATCCGTTCCTAATCCGTCTTGATTAGTTACCATTGCTAGTTCGTAATCTAATTCGTTAGCAATTTTAGCCAAATATTGAAAAGCTTTCGGATAAAATTCTAATTTATCTAAACTGTCTAATTGGTAATTTTCTGGTTCTAAAACAATCGTTCCGTCACGATCGATAAAAAGTACTTTTTTCATATATTATATTTTTTTTCCGCCACGAATTCACGAATTATATTGAATCATTCTGGCAGAATAACTTTGTGTTCTTTGCGGTTAAATCTAGTTCAACAACTTTAATTCTTTAATAACAACAGCATTTTCTTCTTCAGTTCCAATCGTAAAACGAAGACAATTTTCACATAAAGGCTGTGTAGTTCTATTACGAATTACGATTCCTTTTTCTATTAATTGATTGTATCTTTTATTTGCGTCATCTACTTTTGCCAGAATAAAATTGGCTTCAGTAGGATAGACTTTTTCCACAAAACTAACTTCAAGTAAAACTTTAAGTAATTCTTCTCTCTGCTCAATAATAGAAGCAATTTCTCTTTTTATTTTTTCAGAATCTTTTAAACGTTCGATTGCTCTTTGCTGTGTTAATTCGTTTACATTATAAGGTGGTTTGATTTTATTTAAAACCGAAATAACAGCTTCAGATGCATAACAAATTCCTAAACGAATTCCAGCCAAACCATAGGCTTTCGAAAGCGTTTGTGTAATCACCAAATTTGGATACGCATCAATTTCTGCCAGCCAGCTTTCCTTCTCCGAAAAATCTATATAAGCTTCATCAATTACTACTAAACCTTTAAAGTTTTGCAATAATTTCACCACACATTCATCTGAAAAAGAATTTCCGGTTGGATTGTTTGGCGAGCACAAAAAGATGATTTTTGTATTCTCGTCAACTGCTTCCAGAATTTTTTCAACTTGTGGCTGAAAATCTGTTGTCAGTAAAATTTCTCGATTTTCAATTGCGTTAATATTTGCCAAAACACCATACATTCCGTAGGTTGGCGGCAATGAAATAATATTATCTTTATTAGGTTCGCAAAAAGCTCTGAAAAGCAAGTCCAAAACTTCGTCACTTCCGTTTCCTAATAAAATCTGACTTTGTTTTGTTAAATTATTTTTAGCCAAAATCGCTTTAACCGAATTCTGTTGTGGATCAGGATAACGATTTACGCCATTTTGAAACGGATTTTCATTCGCATCCAAAAAAATCATTTCGGCTGTATCAAAATCTTCAAATTCATCTCTTGCCGACGAATAAGGTTTTAATGTTTTGACGTTTTCACGTGTTATTGTATTTATATCGAAAGTACTCATTGCTTTATTTTTTTAAGAAGTAAGAACCAAGACAAAAAAATCTTTTAAAATCTTGTTTTTTGCTCTTTCTTCTTCCTTTTGTCTTTTATTTTAAACTCTCCAATCTCAACGTTACAGCATTCTTATGCGCTTGTAAACCTTCGGCTTCAGCCATAGCTTCAATTGCTTTTCCGATATTCTGAATTCCGATTTTAGATATTTTTTGAAATGTCATCGATTTCATAAAACTATCCAGATTTACACCACTATAATTTTTAGCATAACCATTTGTTGGAAGTGTATGATTTGTCCCCGAAGCATAATCTCCGGCACTTTCCGGCGTATAATTTCCAATGAAAACTGAACCTGCATTTACGATTCCGTTACAATAGAAATCATCATATTCAGAACAAATTATAAAGTGCTCAGGACCATATTCATTAATTAAATCCAAAGCAATTTGATCATTTTCGACATAAATTAATTTCGAGTTTTCGATGGCTTTTTCTGCAATGGCTTTTCTCGGAAGAACTTCTAACTGAGATTGTATTTCTTCTTCAACATCAGAAATCAGTTTTCTAGAAGTCGAAACTAAAATCACCTGACTATCTGTTCCATGTTCTGCCTGAGATAATAAATCCGAAGCAACAAAAGCCGGAACTGCCGTATCATCAGCTACAATTAATAATTCTGAAGGTCCTGCCGGCATATCAATTGCAACACCAAATTGTGTCGCCAACTGTTTCGCCACCGTTACAAACTGATTTCCTGGTCCGAATATTTTATACACTTTCGGAATAGATTGTGTCCCAAAAGTCATCCCTGCAATAGCCTGAATTCCACCAACTTTTAAAATTTTTGTTACACCGCATAAATTTGCTGCATATAAAATTGCCGGATTAATTTTTCCTTTTTTGTCTGGGGGAGAACATAAAACAATTTCTTTGCAACCTGCAATTTCTGCAGGAACAGCCAACATTAAAACGGTTGAAAACAAAGGCGCAGTTCCGCCCGGAATGTATAAACCAATTTTCTGAATTGGTCTTTTTTCCTGCCAGCAGTTTACTCCTTCAACGGTTTCAACTTCAATTCTATCCGTTTTCTGCGCTCTGTGAAATTTATAAATGTTATCTTTTGCTAACTGAATTGCTTCTTTCAATTCATTCGGAATCAATTCGATTGCTTCATTTATTTCTTCTAAAGAAACTTCATAATTATCTTGTGAAATACCATCAAAAATTGAAGTATATTTAGCTACAGCTTCATCTCCTTTTTTCTGTACTTCTCTGAAAATTTCTTTTACCGTAACCTCAATATCATCAATAGTTTGGGTTGGTCTTTTTAATATATCTGACCAGATTTCTTGTTTTGGGCTATCTATTTTATTCATTTTTTTATGCTTTATGCTATAAGCTATAGGCTTTAAGCTTTCCTTACTTTATATTTTTTCGGCTTAAAGCTTACTGCCTAAAGCCTAAAGCGGACGTAAGTCCTAAAGAACCATTTTCTCAATTGGACAAACCAGAATTCCTTCTGCACCAACTTCTTTTAATTGATCGATTACATCCCAAAAAGTATCTTTATCAATTACAGAGTGAACACTACTCCAGCCTTCTTGTGCCAATGGAAGAACCGTTAAACTTCTTAAAACCGGAAGAATTTTTCCAACAGCATCAATTTTATCATTTGGAACGTTCATCAGAATATATTTTGAGTTTCTGGCACGCAAAACTGCCTGAATTCTAAACTTTAAAGTATCAATGTGTTTTTGGATTTCTGGAGAAACTTTTGGAGAAACTGCTAAAACTGCCTCACTTTTTAAGATTACTTCAACTTCTTTTAAGTTGTTTTTGAATAATGTACTTCCGCTTGAAACAATATCAACAATTGCATCGGCAAGACCAATGTTTGGTGCAATTTCTACAGAACCCGAAATTTGGTGAATATCGACTTTTAAACCAAATTTACTGAAATATTCGTTAACCGTATTTGGGTAAGAAGTAGCAATACGCAAACCTGCCAAATCTTGTACTGAATTATAGTCAAATGTTTTAGGGACCGCTACAGAAACTTTGCATTTTGAGAAACCTAATTTCTGAACGACTTCAATTCCTTTTCCTTTTTCTACCAAAAGATTGTCGCCAACAATAGCTAAATCTACAACACCATCAATTAGATATTGAGGAATATCTGAATTTCTAAGATACAAAACTTCAAGTGGAAAATTCGAAGCTTCGGCTTTTAATTGGTCGATTCCGTTGTTGATTGAGATACCGCAGTCTTTTAGGATCTGAATGCTATCTTCGTTTAAACGACCTGATTTTTGAATTGCAATTTTTAAAGTACTCATTTTTTAGTTGTTTGTTTGATTAATAGTTTGAGTACAAAGAATTGGTATAAAAAAACCCGTTTGATGTACTCAAACGGGTTTTAAAATATGATGATTTACACACATACCATTAACACATCGCTTGAGAGCAATAATGAAAATGATGATGATGTAATTGATTTGAAATCATTGTTTGGTTTGTTTTATAATTCTTTGATTCGGTTGCAAATATACTAGTTAATTTCATAAAAAAGCAATTTTTAATATAACTTAACGATAGTTTATTGTTAAATAAAAATTGAAGTGCCGTTTTCACTGCCGATTTTTTATTTACTACAACGTTTTCTTATTTATCATTAAAAGTTAAAAATACAGTTGTTCCGACATTTAATTCACTTTCAATTTTAAATTTGATATCCAATAATTCTGTGGTTCTTTTTACAATAGACAATCCTAGTCCAGTTCCTTTAATTTCAGGATGATCCGTAGAATTTGATCTAAAAAACGGACTCGAAATTAATTCTAAATCACCTTTTGCAATTCCTATTCCGTTGTCTGTAATTTTACATATTGTTTTACCATTTTGCTTTAAAAGTAAAATTGAAATATGACCGCCTTTGTCTGTATACTTTAATGCATTCGAAATAATATTTCTTATAATAGTTATTACCAAAAAAGTATCAGACTGAATATAACAATCTGCAACAGCATCAAATTTTACATCTATTTTTTTTGCATTTATCTTCTCCGAATTCAACGTCAGAGCATCCAGAATTAACGAATTCAAATAAACCGACTCTGTATTAATATTCTGTTTTTGATTCTCAAAACGCGCCATTAAAAGCAGCTGATCTACAAGTGCATTTAAATGGTCAACCTCATTTATACAATAGTTTATTTTTTCTTCATATTCTTTATTGTCACGAGGTTTGCGAATCAATACTTCAAGTGTTCCTTTAATTACAGTTAAAGGCGTTCGGAGTTCATGCGAAGCATCAGAAGTAAACTGTTTTTCGCGCTCAATCGCATCTTCAATTCGGTTTAATAAATTGTTTATTGTTTTTGAAAGTGTAAATAATTCATCGCGTGTTTTTGGCAATGGAATTCGGGCTTTCAGATTGTCTTTTGTAATTATTCGGGATGTATTTATGATCGCATTAATTGGTTTTATACTTCGTCCGGCAAAAAAACGGGCAATTAAAAATAATAACACTAAAATAATTGGAAACGCAATTAACAAAGTATCAAGAAGATTTTTTAATACTTTGGCCGAATCTGACAATGACATTGCAATAATCAAATAACCTATTCTTTTTGATTTCACATGAAGTGGAATCTGAATCTGTCTGATTTTGCTCCCTAATAAATGGGTATCAAATAATTCATAGTGCTCTTTACTTTCATGATAAACCAGTTTTTCATTTTTTAAGTTGGGTGATTTTTCGATTATTTTTTTATTCAAATCCAAAAACTGAACAAAAACCGGATTTACATCAACAGAATTGTGCTCCCGTTCTTCCCATTCTTCAGCATCCATGAAAATCACTTTCTTCTTTTCCATTCTGATTTCTTTCAAGTGATCCTGAATTTCAATCATCAAATTTTCATCAATGTGCTTATAAACAGTGAATTTTACTGTAGAATATGTTGCTGAGAAAACCACTAAAATCAACAAACCTGTTGTAATAATATAGTTTAAGGCAATTCTGTTTTTAAAAGATAATTGTGCCATTTATAAGTCGTTAGCGATATAACCAATTCCGCGAATTGTTTTTATATAATCTTCCTCGATTTTTAAATTGAGTTTTTTTCTAATTGCATTCATAAAAACGTCAATTACTCCAGTATCATATTCAAAATTAATATCCCAAACATCTTTTAAAATCTGATTTCGAGTACAGACTTTGCCTTTATTCTGAATCAAATAGGTCAATAATTCAAACTCTCTCTGTGTCAATGAAACTTCTTCGTCATTTTTCAGCACAATATGTTTCGATAAATCAATTTTTATAGTACCCAGCGTTAACTCTTTATCCCCTTTTACATGTCTAAAATGAACTTTAATACGTTCAACAAGCTCTTCAAAACTAAAAGGTTTTTTTATATAATCATTTGCACCTGCTTTTAAGCCAGCAACCGTTTCCTGAACAGTATCTTTTGCGGTAAGGAAAATTATTGGCGTATGCTGATCCTTGATACGAATGGCTTTGCATAAATCCAATCCGTTAATTTTAGGAAGCATCCAATCTAACAAAATCAAGTCAAATTGATGATTCTGAATTAATTCGAAGCCTTTTGAACCGTCATTAGCAGTAGTTACCAAATAACCTTCTTCTTCAAGTCCCTGTTGCAAAAATTGCACAATTCCTAATTCATCTTCAACTATTAAAATATGCATGTATATATAATTTAGATTTTAAATTAATCTCTGTTCTTAGTTTGTCAAAGATAAAAATTTTCGCACTCAGAAATAGTGCTAATGCATTAGAATAAACCAATTTAATCATCTTAAGACAACTTTAAGTTAACACTAAGCAAGGTAAAAGCATCTCTTCATCTCTTATTCATTAATGCAAATTAATTTTGCATAAAATATAATACCATGATTTACAAAAAGCTTTCACCTTTTTACAATCTCGCAATTTTCTATTTTCTCATTAGTTTTCTATTGCGAATTGTTCTCTTTTTTCACCCTATAACGCAAAGTTCTTTTACGGTTTTAGAAAGTTTAAAAATTTTTAGCTTAGGATTAGTTTCTGATCTTTTCGTTTTTGTATTGGCGAGCGGATTTTTATGGCTTTATTTAATTTTTATTTCTAATTTAAAATACAACAAGCCATATGGATATATTATTCTGGGCGGCTTTGTTGCTTTACTTTTATATATCGCTTCTGGAAAAAGTATTTTAGATGAATATGGCGGCGCTTTGCCGAGAATTGTTTTAATATTCGTCGGAATCAAAACATTTCTTTTTTCTTTGTTGCTTTTTCTTCCAAAATGGAGAGATCAAATTAGATACTGGCTTTTTGCTTTTGTAATTTTTCTTTACGTTCTATTGATTCTTCAAAATGGTTTAAGTGAATATTTCTTTTGGAATGAATTTGGTGTAAAATATAATTTTATTGCTGTTAATTATCTGATTTACACGAATGAGGTAATCGGAAATATTATGCAGTCTTACCCGGTAATTCCAATATTTTCTGTACTTTTTATTATTACCGCTGCCATAACTTATTTCATTTTAAAAAGATCTAAAAACTATATTGAAGATATTCCAAACCTGACTGAAAAACTGAAAATTTCAGGAATTTACCTAGTTTTGTTTTTGATTTCTTTATTTGCGGTTCCAACTTTATCAAAAACCGAGAATTCTAAAAATGTTTTTGTTAATGAATTACAATCAAACGGATTGTATAAATTTTATTTAGCATTTCAGAATAACAAATTAGATTATTTCAAATTTTACAAAACGCTGCCAAACAATAAAGCATTTGCTAATCTAAAAGAAAACTTTCCTAGTATTTCTGGTCACAATACCATTCGTGAAATTAATAGTGATTCTCTTGAAAATCATAAAAATGTTGTTCTGATTACAATCGAAAGTTACAGCGCCGATTTCATGAAAGCTTACGGAAACAACCAAAACATAACGCCTTTCTTAGACAGTTTGGCGCAAAAAAGCCTTCAATTCACTAATTTATATGCTGCCGGAAACCGAACTGTTCGTGGACTTGAAGCTGTAACTTTATGTCTTCCTCCAACTGCTGGAGAAAGTGTTGTAAAACGTGAAGACAATAAAAACAAGTTTTCAATCGGATCTGTTTTCAAACAAAAAGGTTATAATGTAAAATTTATGTACGGAGGCGATGCTTTTTTTGACAATATGAAAGATTTCTTTTCAGGAAATGGATATCAAATTGTCGACAAATCAAGTTTTTCACCCGAAGAAATCACATTTTCAAATGTTTGGGGCGTTTGTGATGAAGACATGTACAATAAGGCAATAAAAGTGATGAATGCCGAAGCTAAAGAAAACAAGCCTTTCTTCAATCATATTATGACCGTGAGTAATCATAGGCCTTTTACTTATCCAAATAATAAAATCGACATTCCAGGCGATATTAAATCTCGTGAAGGCGGTGTAAAATATACTGATTATTCGCTTCGAAAATTCTTCGAAATGGCAAGTAAACAACCTTGGTTTAAAAACACTGTTTTTGTTATTGTTGCGGATCACTGCGCTTCAAGTGCTGGAAAAACACAACTTCCGTTGGATAAATACAGAATACCTGCTTTTATTTATACACCAAATGAAAAACCAGCTCAATACAATCAATTAATGTCTCAGATTGATTTGATGCCAACACTTTTCGGTCTGCTTCATTTTGATTATCAAAGTAAGTTTTTCGGTCAGGACGTTTTTAAAGCCGATTACAAGCCAAGAGCTTTTATCGCAACTTATCAGGATTTAGGATTGATAAAAGACAATGTTTTGACTGTTTTATCGCCTAAACAAACAGTAAAACAATATAGTTTAAAATTAAAACCAACCGCTGGAGTTGCTCCTGAATTTCAAATCATGTATGAAGAAACTCCATTGAAAGCAGAAAGAACTGATTTAGTAAATGATGCTATTTCTTTCTATCAATCAGCATCGTATCTTTTAAAAGAAAAACAATATCAGTTTGAAGATTTAAAAACAAAGAATGCTAAGCTATACGCAAAACTTCGTTAGAGAATAAAAGATAGAAACAAGAAGGAAGACAAAAAATAAAAGCCTCAAATTCATTTGAATTTGAGGCTTTTATTTTTAAGTTTCATATTAGTCTGAAACCTGTAACTTGAAACTTGAAACAAAAAATTAATTAATCGTTTTGATTCTTCATCCCGAATAAATCTCCTTTTTGATACAGTTTTAAATCATCCTGCAAAGATTGGTAATTTCTTTGTGTAACCGCTGGCGAATCTAAACCACTTAAATCTGGTTTTCCTGCATTTACCCATGCCGTATACCAAAAACTTGCTGTTGCAGCAATAGCTTTTTTCATTTGGCTTTCTACCATTCCGTTCAAATCTTTATGCAATTTTTCAGCATATTCATCAGCAAAAACAGCAGTATTATATTTCGTTTTTAATATTTTTCCTTCTGCATCTTTTTTAAACACAGCATCTTCCGGAGTTGATGTTCTTAACTTTTTGTCAATATCTAATAACGGCTTCACTAAACTGTGAGTATCATTAATCATTGACCAAATTGCTTTATGAACATCTCCATAATATTGTGCTTCAGGAACATTCAATTTATAGTTTTTTGCAAATAATTCAGGTAATCTGCTTTCCCATAATGAATGAATTCCTTTTTGATCGCTTAATTGTCCGTCATGATTTGCAGATGTATGCAAAGGCATATGTGCATCTCCAATATAATGACCTAAATCTGCAGCAAGAAACAAAATCTCAGCTCTGTTTTTATCTTTAAAAGCTTTAGTAAGCTTTGCCATCATATCTTCAATATACCAAGGCAAAATTCCGTTATCATTCAAGAATTTAGCATCATATTTTTTCTTAGCTTCTTCCATTGTTTGCGGAATACTATCCACAACTCCGAAATTTTCCATGTCAAAATAATGTCTTGGATTTTCGTCTTTATAATTTAAGGCATACTTACGAATGTCTGGAACCGAAGCTTCCTGAGTAATAAAATCAATGTGATTGTAAAAGAATACTTGTAATTGTTTTGGTAAAGCCATTACAGCAGCTTTATTAATTCTTTCATGGCCTACAATTCCCCATGACAGAGTAAAAAAACCAATAATTAAGGCAAAAAAAGCAATTAACTTTGGTCTCATCTTGAAGTTTTTCATTTGTTTTTGTTATTTGAGGGTTCAAATTTAGCTTATTTTAAAGATAATTCAAAAGAGAACCATTTAAGATTCTCTTATTTTAACTTTTTTTAGTTTTTAAATACTATAACTACAATAAGTTCACATCTTCAACCATTTTTTCTTTGTATGTTTGTTATAGTTCAAAACCCTTTTTATGCGTCTTATTCATACAAGTCTTCTATTTATTGTTTTTAATCTTTTCAGTTTTTCCCAAACGCCAGAAGTTCAACTAAAAAATGTCAACGACACTATATTAAATACTTCCCGATCACTTAAAATAGCTGATCCTTTTGATGGTATAAAAACCATGCAAAAATTATTTCCGGGAAAATTATATCATTTAGCAAATAAAAACACTTTTATAAGCTGGACTTGTAAAAACTGTAAACCAGCTTCCTTTATCGATGTTAATGGTGTTGAAGGCGACCAATTATTTCCTTATTCTGAAGGGGTTGCAACAAGACTTCTATCCAATATTGATTACTCTGATTCGAAAGGAAATCAGTTTAAAATTATCACTTTCAATCATTCTGTTTATGACGAAGACGGTTTACAGACTGGACGATTTTCCGGAGGATTATTAGGGATTGCAAAATTTGCAAAAAACGGAACATTATGGGAAATGAAATCCTTTCAACCTAGTGTTGCCGCTTTTGGGGCTTTTGCTCAATGTCCAACTCCAAAACTTTTGCAAATTGGCGAAGATCAATATGCTTTTACACTTTTGCATGTAAATGGAGGTGCGGGCGGACCTTTTGAAGGTTATTTGTATTTAGTAGCTGGTTTTGGAGGTAAATATCAGCCTATTTTGGAGGTTCCAGAATATCAACTCACTAATGTTGCAAGCACAAAATGGACAAGTTCTTATGCAATTGCTCCCGATTCAAATAAAAAATATTTCAAAGATATTATTATTAAAACAAGCGGCTCATTTGACAAAGTCGCTCAAGCTGACGACGAATTTGAAGTTAATCTTCCTGCCGAAATAAGTGCAATGGCTAAAACTAAAAAGCAATTTAATTTTGATATTGAAAGACGGTTTTCGTTTAATGGAAAACGTTATAATTTGATTGGAAAACCAATTGTGAAATTCTCAAACATTAAATAGCATATTATTTGAGAAAAATAATTGCAATTAATGCCAGTATTGCAATAAAAATCCAAAGAAAAACACCTTGAAGCAAAGGCTTCACTCCTACTGTTTTTAAAGTGCTAAAATTTAAAGTCGTGCCTATAAGAAACAAAGTTATTGTCAATCCTATTTTGGCAATATTCACAATATGTGGCGCAAAATGAGAAATATTTGGAACGCAAGAATTCAACAACATTGCCAAAATAAACAATCCGATGAAATATGGAATTTTTATTCTTGAATTTTTATTCTTGAAAATCGCAGCAGTTATGAGAGAAATTGGAATAATCCATAATGCTCTCGCCAATTTAACTGTTGTTGCAATTTGCAAAGCTTCAGCACCATATTTATTAGCTGCACCAACCACAGAACTTGTATCATGAATAGCAATTGCACACCATAATCCAAAATCTTTTTGAGACAAACCTAATTGATGTCCAATAAACGGAAAAACAAATAATGCGATTGAATTCAATATAAAAATGACGCCCAAAGCAATCGAAGTCTGATTTTCATTTGATTTGATTACAGGAGAAATGGCCGCAATGGCACTTCCGCCACAAATTGCTGTTCCGCATGAAATTAAGTGAGATGTTTTTTTCTCCGTTTTCAACCATTTTCCTAAAAGGAATCCGAAGATTAAAGTGCTGAAAATTGAAAACACAGTAAGTATAAAACCTTCTTTTCCTGCTGAAATTGCGCTAGAAGCATTCATTCCGAAACCTAAGCCAACTACAGAAAATTGCAGTAAAAATGTGATTGCTTTTCCATTAAATTCTACAAATGGATTTCCAAAAACATTTACCAAAACAACTCCTAATAACAATGCAATTGGTGGAGAAATAATTGAAAATAAGCACAACAAAACTATTACGGCAAAAAGTACTTGCTGTAAAGATTCGTTGATTTCAAATAATTGCGATGCTGATTGTTGTTTCGTTTTCAAAATGAGATAATTGATATTTTACTCTGCAAAGGTCAGTTCTTTTTATTACAATCGCCAATCGCAAATAACAATCCTCTATAACTTCAAGTTATAATGAGATGAAATATTCTGAATAAACAATTCAGATAAAGGATCTGATTTACCTAATAAAGTAATAATGTAGAAATATCTATCGATGGTCAAATTTTCAACATCCAAAACAATCAATTCTTTGTTTTTCAGCTCATTTCCTACAGCGTGAATGGACATAAAAGCGAAACAATCCGAATTTAAAAGATAAGATTTTATGCTTTCTGTACTTCCTAACTGCATTTCAATCTGCAAATCAGAAAGTTTTAAATTTAAATTTTTCAAAGCATATTCAATAACTTCAAGTGTTCCGGAACCACGTTCTCTAGTTATGAATTTCATTGATCTTAAATCATTTATTGAAATTTCATTCTGTTTTGCAAACGGATTTTTATTGCTGCAAACCAAAACCAATTCATCTTTCAAAAACGGAATATATTTAATCGACTGGTTTTTAGACTGTCCTTCAACAATTCCGATTTCGATTTCTTTGTTGATTAAAGCATTTTCGATTTGTTCTGTATTTCCATTAAGCAAATTGACTTTTATATCTTTTTGTTTCTGATGAAAACGAGCCAAAACTGGAGAAATAACATATTGTGAAATAGTTGTACTTGCTCCTAATCGCAGTAAACCTTGACGTTCACTGATGAATGAACTCATTTCAAAATCTATTTCGCGATAAATTTCAAAGATATCTTTTGTATGTTTAAGCAGAATATGCCCGGCAGGAGTTAATGCAATTTTAGAACCGTTTCGTTCAAACAACTTTGTTTTATAAGCTTCTTCGAGTTCCTGAATATGTTTTGAAACTGCTGGCTGTGTAATATACAACTCAGTAGCCGCTTTAGTAAAATTAAGGCGGAGTGCAACGGTATAAAATACTTTTAGCCTAAAATCCATAATCATAAATTTTTAATTCGTAATCGACTTTACTCCGTAATTTTTTTTGCAATAAAATAATTTTAAAATTTATAACAAAAGTTCAGGTCGATATTCAAAATGCATTGTGTCATAATGTTTCCAATTTCCTCCCCAAATAAAACCATATTTTTCAAAAATTGAAACTAGTTTGAGGGGAATTTGATTTCTATATGAAAGGGTAACTTCTTCATTTTTACAATTACAATCCCATTGCCAATAATTAGAATTTTTGACATTAATATCTATTGTCATTCCATAACTATGCATACTTAAACGATTTGTTCCTGAAATTTTTCTCCAATTAAATGTACCTCCAATATCATTAATGTATTTTTTAAATTCTGGATTATTATCTAATTCTGCTGAGAGTTTTTTCACTATTTTATCAATCCCATTTACGGTTGTCACTTTTATTTTCTGATTGACTAATTTCGGGCACCAAATAATTTCAGTCATTTTTGATTCAACTTCTGATTTTGAATTTCCGTAAATTTTCTTAAAAAAAGCTTCATTTCGAATTCTTCCTGCATCTTCCTTTGGAATTAAATTCTTATCTGCTCTATAATAAACAAACTTAAATTGATCCTCAATATCAGGATTATCTAATAATTCTTGATTCGTTTTATTTTTAAAATCATCATAAATTAAATTTGATTTATCGCTAAAAATAATTTTATTGTCTTTATAACCAACAATTTGATCTGGATATGCTTTAATTAATTTTTGAACATTCAATGGAATTTCTTGCGAAAAAACATTTTGAAATATAAGGACTAAAAAAAAGAATCGTTTCATTTAAAAACGTTTTAATTGTGAGGAACTAAAAGTCCATTCGGGTGTTTTCAGAGAAGTTCCAAAATCGACAGAATACCAAGGACTCAACGAACTATTATTTGGATTTTTCAATATTTGAATTTCCTGCGCAGGCATATAACTTTGTGCTAAAAGCATAATTTTTTGGTTGTATTTTGGATTCACAGCTATGTCAACTACAATGACAGCGTGACCCGGAAAGCCTCCTTTTATAAAAACATCCCCTATTTTTATGTCTGAAGCATTAATTGGTTTCAGTTCTTTTTCTAACGAAGCTGTTCCTGCATACATAAAAACCGTCTCTAAGTATTTCCAATAAGTTTCATAACTGTCAGATGGTTTTACAGTTTTAACCCAACTAGTTTTGTTGCCTTTAACTGCAATTCTGAAACCTGCAGCCCATTTACTAAAATCAGCTCGAAAACCATTTGTAAAATTAAAATGTATTTTATCGTACTGTTTTTGGCTATAAAAATAATCTGCTCGTAAACGCATTACGGCATCAGCACATTGATGCAAATCCTGTTTTCCAATGGGTAAATCCACAACCGCTTCATAAACGTTCCGATTTGGTTTTATAGTTCCATCAAAATACAAAACATTTGAACCCAATGGTTTCAATGGAAGATTTCGCAAAAAATAATCAAACGAAGTTTTAGATTCCTCCTCTCTCACAAATCCCTGAGGCAGTTGGAAACGTTGCTGAATCGTATTTTCCAAAAGATTGCTTTTGTTGGTATTATTTGTCTCTGAAAATGAAAAAAGACAAAAAATTACCATTAAAATTGCTACAATAAAAAAGAATTTAACTTTCATAATTTTAGACTTTTGATTTACAACCACAAGATTACAAAATGCTAGGAGGAATTCGATTATATTCCAT
Organism: Flavobacterium resistens; assembly: GCF_900182645.1. Taxonomy (GTDB): domain Bacteria; phylum Bacteroidota; class Bacteroidia; order Flavobacteriales; family Flavobacteriaceae; genus Flavobacterium; species Flavobacterium resistens. The sequence goes on from NZ_FXTA01000001.1 coordinate 185,109, forward strand.
CACAACAATCCGTTATATTTTCTAACAAACCATTCTGTTGTTAATAAAGCAGCAATTAAGATTAACAACCAAACCCAGTCTATTATTGGAGTTTTGGTGGTTACATTCTTTTCTATTGATTTATATTCTTTATTTTCTAAAAGTGTATTGATCAAATCGTCAGCTTGATTTTCGAAGAAAGCTTTTCCGTTTGTCTGTAATGCCAATTGTTTTAATTTTAAAACGTCAGGATTTACAAATTGTTTTTCAATATCAAAATCTAAAATCTCAAAATGACTTGAATACGAAGTATTTGAATTTAATTCTTTTACAGTGAAATTGTATTTTCCGGCCGTTAACCCGTCTAAATTTACGGAATAGGAATTATTTCCTTTCAATAAATCGTAGTTTTTGCTTTGCTTCGTTTCTATATTTGTAACCGAAATTGTTAATCTGGCTTTTTCATCAAACTCGTAGTTTTTATTGAAATACTGTGCATTGATTACAAGTTCATCTCCCGAATTGTAAAAACTTTCATGGGTAACAACCAATGATTTTTTTGAAGCTGAAGTCGCTAAAAACTGAATTATTTTATCAATAAAAACATCATATTTTTCAAAAGATTGATTGTCGATATGACTCTGCAAACGCCATTTCCAGCTGTTTTCTCCTAAAAGAAAAGCCGTTCTTTTTCCTTGATTTTCGGCGAAAGCCAATAAAGGCGCATTTGTAGAAACGTTTCTAATTCTTGAAGAAAGCAAAACCGAAACATTTCCATTGGTTGTAATGGTTCCGAATGCATTTTGCAATGGCGGGAAATTTTCAAAACCAATATTATCAATGGCAAACAAATTAAACTGAGATTGGAATTCAGATAAATAATCTTCGGTTTGTCCGCTCATTTTAAAAATCAGATTATTTTGCTGCTGATTTAAAAAATTGAAATCGGTATTGTTTCCTGTTATTATAAAAGTATTTCTTCCTGCACTTTTATTGTTGTCGAAAACCGCTTTGAATGATGCATTTGGCTGATATAAAACCAAAACAGAAGCTTCTTGTAATTGATTGACATCATTTGGTTTAACCAAAATCACTTTACGCTCTGCATTAACTTCGATTGAACGTTTCAATACCGCTATATCAGGATGATTTATAGCCGAAACAATTGCAATTGTAGATTTTTGATCGATAATTTCAACAGCAAAATTCTTGATATTATTGTAGCTGTTTTTTTCTTTTGTACTTGAAGAAATTGAAGCTCTAAAAATTTGCAATCCTACTTTATTTGCCGGCAAAAGCAAATTCAAAGAAGCTGTTTTTTTAGATGGAGAAAAAGAAACTTTCTCTTTTGCTACAATCGAATTTCCTTGTGAAATTGTAAAATCGGCAGTTGCGGCTTTATCACCAGAATACTGTAGAAAAACTTCAACTGGAAATTTATTTTTATGAAAAGCGTATTTATTTACGTTAAGCTGATTGATTTTTAAATCAAAAAAAGTGGTTGTATCTCCCACAACCAAAGGATAAACTTTATTGACAGGATCAAATCGATAAACATAATCATTTCCTGTAGTTTGATTTCCGTCGCTAATGATAACTGTTGGAAAAGTCAGATTTTTGTTGATGCTTTTTAGATTTTTAGCAACTTCATCAAGATTGGTTTGTTTTCCTTTAAAATCAAATTTATCAGAAGATTTAAAATCGGCATCAAATTGATAAGACTGAATGTCAAATTTCTCTTTAAGAGCTGGATTTGAAATCAGTTTTTGATATAATTCAACTGCTTTTTTATCTGATTTCAAAGCTTCAATCGAACTTGAATTATCAACAGCAATTGCTAATGGCGTTTTGGTGATTTCAAGCGAACTTTTAGAAATTATTGGATTTATCAATAAAACTAATAATGCATAAATTGCCAGAAAACGTAAAAAAGCCAAAAACCAAATCAGATTCGATTTGTTTTTGGCTTTAAAAAAATATTGAAAATACGACAAACCACCAGCAATTATTAAAGAAAGCAATAATAAAAAAATCGTGTTTGTAGTCATATTTATTTATAGATTGGGAAGATTTAACAATTCAAAGATCTTAAGAAAAATCTCAGAATCTTAACAATTTAGTCCCGATAGCTATCGGGATCAGAATCTTAGGTAAGCATTCCTCCGCAAACATTAAGAACTTGTCCTGTAACGTATGCACTCATATCTGAAGCTAAGAAAAGACAAGCATTTGCAACATCTTCAGTAGTTCCTCCACGTTTCAACGGAATTCCCTCTCTCCATCCTTTTACTACATCTTCAGGTAATTTTGCAGTCATCTCAGTTTCGATGAAACCCGGAGCGATTGCATTACAACGAATATTACGAGAACCCAATTCAAGTGCTACAGATTTTGTAAAACCAATTGCACCCGCCTTAGAAGCAGCGTAATTAGTTTGTCCAGCATTTCCAGAAACACCAACAACAGAACTGATATTGATAATAGAACCAGCGCGTTGTTTCAAAAATGTTTTTTGAATTGCTTTTGTCATATTGAAAACTGATTTCAAGTTAACATCAATAACTTGGTCAAAATCAGCTTCAGACATACGCATTAATAAGTTGTCTTTTGTAATTCCGGCGTTGTTGATCAAAATATCTACAGTTCCAAAATCAACCAAAACAGCGTCAACAAAAGCTTGTGCTTCATTAAAATCAGCTGCATTTGATTGATAACCTTTAGCTTTAACTCCTAAACCATTCAATTCAGCCTCAAGAGCTTCTGCAGATGCAGCAGATGAACTATATGTAAATGCTACGTTTGCGCCGTGTTTAGCAAAAACTTCAGCAATTCCTTTTCCGATTCCGCGGCTAGCGCCTGTAATGATTGCTACTTTTCCTTCTAGTAATTTCATATTAAGGTATTCGTTTTTATTTTTTGAAATACAAATATAGATTATTTGGCCGTTTAATAAAATAACAATACTATTATTTATAAGTGAATGAAGTCTAAAAAAAAAACGTTTCATAAATTATGAAACGGTTTAATATTCAGAATTCTTTCCGTAGTCTATAACTATCAATTAAAAAAAAAATGCCTTAAGGCTCGAATGGTTCTAATGGCTCTACAGGTTCATATATCTCAGCACATGGATAATTAGGATACATTGCAGGATTTGCACCTGCAGGAGCCCAATTTTTACATTGAGCCACAGTTTGTCCTCCAAAAATAATTAGTTGTTGATTCCTAGTCAAAACTTCTACTCCATTAAAGTTTAAAATTGTTTTTAACATAATAAAATAAGTACAAAAGTTAAATATCTCAATCATTTTATGTCTGTCGAGTTTCAGACAAAGAACAAAGCCTAAAAGACTAATTATCCAAACTTAAATGTAAGAATAATTTTCTATTATCGGCGAAAAATATTATTTTTCTTCATTTAACAAAAAAAAGCAACTCAAAAAAAGTATGAGCTGCTTTACATTCAAAATAAAAACAAAAATAAAAATTAGATGTGATTTTGTTTTGTTATAAAATACATAATCACTAGTAATACTGCCATAAAAATTATCCTATAAACTGCTGATTGAAAATTTGTTGTATAATTCAGCTTGTCTTCTTTTCTCTGTTTTATCAGATTGATAATCATTACTGGAAGAATAACCAGAATTGATGCATATAAAAAATATCTGGTGTATTGTGGATATGATTCTGAGAATGTTAACAATATCAATCCCCAAAAAAGAAAAATAACATTTATTGGTGTTACAATTTTTTTTATCATATTTCTAGATATTTAATTTATTTAAAAATGATATTCATTCTTTGCAAAAGTGAAAAAAAGCAGCTCACATTCTGAGCTGCTTTTCCTCCAAAATTAAAAACAAAACTAAAAATTAATTAAGCTGCCAAGTAGTCATCCTGAAAGGACTTGACGAACTTGTAAAGGTGTAAACTGTATTTGAATAATATAATTTAAAACTTTCCTTCTTCACATAAAGGCCATTTGGATCCATTAAGTATTTATCGAAACTTGCTAAAAATGCTGGAGTTGCTACCGTAGTATTTCCATTCCAAGATTTATGTTTTAGAATGATTTTTTTACCAACCGGGTCTTCTACAATATCAACGTAGTGTTGCAAAGCAGGTCTTCCATTAAAATAGTAATATATAAAGGTACCTAAGGAATGATTTACATATAATTGTACATAAGCAAGGCTTTGTCCTGCTGGTAATGAAGCATTAATTTTATCTATTTCAGCCAAAAACAATTTTGAATTTGTCGGCGCATCAGCTGTATAATCATCTGGATAATAGCCCCATCTTGCATAAGGTTTTCCTGGAAGAAGTAGTTTATAATCATCGGTTAATACTAATGGCTTATCAGTATATTTTATCACAGCACTTACTCCATTTGTACCTGTTGCTGTAAAACTTCCGTTTGCATCATCATAAACAAAAGACGTTAATTTTTGATCTTTTACAACAACTGCAGGACTTACAATAATTCCTGTTGGAGTATAAGCAATTCCCATGTCATAACTTTGTGAGAATCCTGCTTCAATTGAATTTGCCTCTGCAAAACGAGTAATTTCACTAAAAGTAAAATCAAACTGATGCTTTGTTGTTCCGTCATTTGTTTCTAACAACCTAAATAACGGACGCGCATCAGAACCAATAACATTCTGCTCCATTGCGGTATGTTTTGGAAGATTTGTCCAATCATCGGCAGTTGCTTTTACAAAACGAAGTTCCTGAACAGATCTGTTTGTTTTGAAAATGATTTCGCCATTTTCCTGTCCGTAATACAAAAACTGAAAATCACCCAAATATCCTTTTCCTCTTAATACTTCAATAGGATAACTATCTGAATCAGATAAAAGATGAATTCTGTTTCTAGTTGTAAACGTCAAACTTACTGTGCTCCCTAATTGTACAGCATATTCACTTTTGTATGTTTTAGTATCGCTGTCAAAATCAGATGCCATTTGCACTGTTCCGTCAGCAGCAAATTTGAATAAATGTGTGTAGCCACCTAAAATCGTGTTATCTGTAAAATAAACCGCTTTCCAGCCGTACTCAGAAGTAAGCAAAACATCGCTTAATTCCTTTTTCTGTGCGTTTAATCTTTCTGTTGGGGTCTGTTCAAATTTCTGTTCTGCATCGGTACTGCTACAACCGAAAAACTGCAATGAAATTATTATTAAAACCAGATACTTCAATATGTTTTTTGCTTTCATAATCTTCATTTATTAGTTGTTTATTACAGCGTTAGTGTTTTTTTCAGCTTCATCGCGCAAAGCATAAAAATCCATGTTGTAAGCATCTTTAAAATACTTTACGACAAGTGCTTCTTTTGCTTTAATTTGCGAAACCGCAGTTGGATTTGATATACTTGCTAAAATTGCCGCATATTCTGTTTTCGAATTAATCAACATCATTGAAGCCATTTCTGCAAAATCTTCATTGATATTGCTTCTTGAATAATTGGTTATAAAACCAATTTCTCTTGACTCTTCATCTGTATACAAATGCCAGCTTGCAGTATATCCAGAAGGCGTAATTGCTGCCCAGGATTTCTCATCAAAAGGTTTATTTTGATTCAAGATATGAATGTATTCGTGCTGGATCGTATGAAGGAACTGCTTAATATTATCTCTATCTTTTTTATCTACATAATCGGTTTCAAAAAGTGTAACACGCTGTCCGCCTTCTGCCAAACCAAGCGTTTTTGTACCAACTGTGTTTAAGTTTACACCTCCAACCAAAACAAATTCTCTTGGTGCAATTTTCTTTACAAAGTCCGGACCGCCAATCGTTTTATAACTCTCTAGCCAAATCTTTTGAACTATTTCTAGCGCAGGCTGTACTTTTTCAATCAAAGGAGGAAATAAATACCTGTTATTATCAACCGTATTCTGGTTCCATTTATATTGCACATTAATATTATACGGAGTTAAATAATTAGTTGTAATCCAATTATCTAAAGCTGTTTTTGTAGGCTGAGTAAAATCTAACTGGCTTTCTCCCGGCTGCTCATCGCTGGCACAGGAAACCATTGTTATTATTAATAAAAACAACCCAGCTATTTTATTATATTTTAATAATTTCATGTCTTTTGAATTAAAGTTTTTATCTAGGATTTGACTCAATACCGTTGCTTGAAGCGTGAAGCGGAATCTGAATTGCTCTTCTTTTATCGTCTTTTACAAGCGTGTTTGTCGGTTTATTTATGATTTCATGCTTTACTACGATATTGAATCGTTTTACATCAAAATATCTCATTCCTTCGTGAATAAAATCTCTTCTTCTTGTTTCAGCAATTGCTTTAATATAAGAAGCTTGCACTGGTGTCATAGTGTAAAATGGCGTGTACTCATTATCAATTACCGGATATTTTGCTACTACTTTAGCTTCAGTCAGCTTATCTGTTGTTGCATTGTAACCCGTTGTTCTCGTTGCAAAGAAATATTCTAATTCGGCGTTTGCATCAGCAATTTGGCCTTTCATAACATGTGCTTCGATTCTGTTTAAGAAAAACTCATCATTGCTCAATAGAACTTCTGCTAAATAACCATTTCCAATGTTCGCGGTTACGTTAGTATACTTGAAGTATTCATAAAATTTTGGTACAAAAGCCGTAATAAAACTGTTTCTGGAATAAATTGAATATTGCCAAGCTTTTCCAAAAATATTTGTCGGAGTCCCCATAATTTCATTATATCTTGTTCCAGAAAGGAAAAATCTGCTTCCGCTTGATCCTGAGTAAGAAGCTCTTGCATAATAGGATTCTGGAGAAGCAACTAACAGATTTGTTGGTTCATCACTATCTGCATAACGCATATTTTGAGTCTGAAAATCGTTTAATTTGTAAGAAGCATAATCTCTTAATCTTCCAACTGGCTTAGAACCTAAATCATTAGATAATTCAATTACTCGGTCCCAATTTCCTTTTATCAAATAAAAACGACTTGCAAAAGCTTTTCCAGCCTCTTTATTAAAATGAAATTTAGGTTCAGAATAGTCATTTGTCAAAAGCGGCAAACCTTCTTCGATATCTTTTTGGATGAAATCAAATACTTCAGCCATTGTATTTCTTGTATATTTTGTAATCAAAGTTGTTTCAGGTTTTGTCACGTATGGAATTCCCAAATCTTTCGCGGCAGTTGCCGGATTGTAACGCTGAGACCAGAAAGAAACCAGCATAAAATGAGAATAAGCTCTGGCAAGCAAAGCCTCTCCTTTTTGCGGATTCAGACTTTTTGGACTACCCAATTGTTCAATTGCTTCTAACGCTTTATTAGCATGTGCAATCGCTCTATAACAAGCATCCCAGTATGCAGCCTGGCTATCAGTATCTGTCTCACTTTGAATTTCCCAGTTGTAGTTTTGCTCATTTTTTCTCAATGTGTTAGCTAAACCACTATCAAAAACGTTATCCGTCATTGTTTCTGCAAAATCAAAATAACTGTCCTGTGGATATGCATTAACTAATAATTCAGAGATTTTTTCAGGCGTATCTATTTCGGTTCTATTATCTGGTTTTTCAGAAAGAAAATCATCACAACTAGTAATACTTAGAAGTACTAATAGAAATAAAGTTATTTTTATCTTTTTCATATTTTTAAATATTATAATGAAATGTTTAGAGTAAAAGTGTATTGAGACGTAACCGGCAATGCAACACCACCAGAGTTTCTAAATTCAGGATCTTGTCCGTTTAGTTTTTTATCCGAATAAACCAACCACGGATTTACTGCGGATCCTTTTAAAGTAAAAGTACTTACGCCAATTTTTTTCTTGAAATCCTTTGGAAATTCCCAACTTAATGAAATATTTTTCAATCTCACGAAATCACCGCTCGCGATTCTCACATCAGAATAGTTGTAAGTGTTGTATGCTCTTGCAAGCGTACGCTCTCCTCCATAATTTGCATTTAGTCTTTGGTCAGCAATTACAGGAACATTCGTAAAGTTTTCGTCACCAGGATTAATCCAACGGTTGGTAAAATCTTTAGTGAATACTGTTAAATCATCATAAGTACTGTCGTAAATAGGATTTAAACGAACTTTGTTTCCGCCCGATCCAACGAAAAAGATGTATAATGACCAATCTTTATATGTAAATGTATTCGCAAGACCAATTGATTTATTTGGCTCAATAGAACCCTCATATTTCAGGTATTTTGTAACATCTTTATTATCTTGAAAATCAGCACCGGTAATATTATCTGTTTCGCCTTCTGGCATAATGAAAGTTGGTAAACCTTGCTCATTCAAACCTGTAAACTGATAAGAATACAATGAATTTCTAGGATGTCCGATTGTATTTCCTCCATTTCCATCGATCAAATCAAATGTTGTTGGCTTGTTCTCTAATTTTGTGATTTTTTGAGAATAAACAGAGAAATTAAGCGTTGTTGACCATTTGAAATTATTAGCAACAATATTTCTTGTTGTAAAACCAACTTCCAGACCTTTTGTTTCCATGTTGGCATTATTTCCTTGTTTAATTCTTTGTCCTCCAACTCCTGAAGTAACAACATAATCAACCAAGTCAAATGCTTTTCGACGGTAAATATCAGTCGTCAAAGCAATTCGGTTATGGAACATTCCAAGATCAACACCTAAATTGGTTTCGTATTGTTTTTCCCAAGTCAAATCACCGTTTTGCAATTCATCGATTCTAATTCCAGTTTCTCTATCATCAAGATTCAAACGATCTGAGATGAAACTTTTATAAATAGCCAAAGAGTTTGTTGCAGGCCCTGCAGTTGCAGTTAAACCATACGATCCTCTTAAACTTAAATTGTTTACAGATTCAACATTTTTCATGAAATTTTCTTCAGAAAGATTCCATTTTCCACTGAAAGTGTAAGTTGGAAGCCATCTTGACGAACCGCTGTCTCCTTGTCTGTTCGAACCATCATAACGCCCTGTAACAGAAGCTGTATAACGACGATCATAAGTATATCCTACTTTTCCAAAGAAACCTACTGTTCTTTCTTTTTCTTCGTTAAAACCATAATAAGAATCTCCGGCATTGATGATTTTCTCCAATAATCTTGGATCTGTAAATGCAGTTAGTCCACGGTCGTACTGAATTCCCGCTGCAACAAAGTTATCACTGCTTCTGTCAACAACTCTCATCTCAGTTCCAAAGAAACCCTCTAGTTCATGCTTTTCATTAAATGTGTTTCTGTAATTAACACTGTTTCTGATATTATAAGAAGTCATATCATTTGTAAACTTTCTTAAAAATCCTCCGTTTGGCAATACAGAAACTTTTGGTGCTGTTAAATCATTTGGATCTTGATATAAAAAGATGTTTGCATCTCTTACAAGTGTATTTTCCATTGCATTGTATGCGCCAACAACATTCGAACCTTCTAAAATTTTATGCTCACGAGTTGTATTTGCGTAACGTGCAGAAGCCGTTAAATTATAATTCCAATGCGAATTTATTTTGTAATCTAAATCCATTTGGAAGCGAATATCTTTTACTTTGATCTCCATAAAGTTATTGGCCAACTCATTGATAATATTCATTGGAGCCCAGTTGTTTCTGTAATATTCCAAATTTCCATTCTCATCATAAGGTCTAAGCGTTCTACTTGTATTCAAAACATAATTGAACGGATTGATATCAAAATCACGAGTAACTTTTCCGAAAACTTGATCTTTCTCGCTTTCATAACTTCCAGGCGCGCCCTGATCACGAATAGAAGCAAGTGTAGATAACGTAATATTTAATTTATCGTTGATAAAAAACGTTCCTTTGATGTTTGATGAAAGTTGTTTCACGTCATCAGCAATTGTCCATCCTGGATCTGTGTAATAACCCAAAGACGCATAAAAAGTGTTGTTTTTTCCTCCTCCAGAAAAGCTCAAAGAGTGATTTTGAGTCAATGAAGGTCTAAATAAAGTACTAAACCAATCTGTATTTGCTAACTCATATTTTTTCAAGAAATTATTACGGCTAACTGGATCGTTGTTTACTAAATAAGTTCCAGTTTCAGGATTGTAAGTATTGATTGCTCTACCCAAAAGGTTATATGCTCCTCCATATCTTCCGTTTACAGTCGATGGCAAATCAAGATATCCCTTCGCTTCCATTTCTTTGAAGATACTCATTGATTCTTGTGAATTCAGAATATCATATTGACTGTAATTTGGTACCGTTCTGGCAGTTTGTTCTATTGCATAACTTATTTTTAGAGGAGAATCTCTTCGTCCTTGTTTTGTAGTCACGACCACCACTCCATTCAGCGATCTTGAACCATAAATTGACGTAGCCGATGCATCTTTAAGAATTTCAATGCTTTGAATATCATTTGCATTTAAACCAGCAACAGATGAACTCAGTAAAGTTTCAGAATTACCAGAAGCCAAATCGGCAAATGTTAGATTGATAATATCCTCTTGAACAACGCCGTCAATTACCCATAATGGTTTGGTATCTCCAAAAATTGAAGACGAACCACGAACTGTAATTTTTGGAGCTGTACCAAAAGTCCCGGTAACGTTCTGAACTGTAACTCCGGCAGCTTTTCCTTCGATCATTCGGCTTACGTCAACTACACCATCAACTTTTAATTCGGCACCAGAAATTTTGCTTATGGCACCAGTAAATGTTCTTTTTGATGTTTTTTCGTAACCAGTGGTTACAACAACCTCTTTTAAATTTTGTCCTAATTCAGTTAAAACAATAGTTGGTGAAGTATTTGAAATACCGATTTCTTTTGTTTCCATCCCAACATAAGAAATCACTAATGCTGTACTGTTTGCAGGCATTTCAATAGAAAAATTTCCATCAAAATCTGTTAAAACGGCAATTTTAGATCCTTTGGCCATTACTGTTGCTCCAGGAAGCGGACTTCCGGTAACATCTGTAACTTTTCCTTTAATAATAGGACCTGCCGTAAATATATTTGTTAAACCATCATGATTTGCTGCACTCGAAAATGAGTCTGTAGACACACTTTTTTGCAAAACAATCTGATTGCTTACTTCTGAAAAAGTTATATTAAATGGAACCAGAATTCTGCTAAGAATACTAGCTAATGTTTCTTGATTTGCTTCAATGCTTACTTTTTGATTTAATTGAGGCAATCTTGAATTATAAGAAAATTTTACTTGTGCAGACTTTTCAATTTTAGATAATGCATTGTCTAAAGTCAAATTTTCAACTGTAATTGTAACTTTAGTATCTAATTTTTTTTGCCCATTTACACTGTTTGCCATTGTAACACTTGAAAATATAAGTGCTAAGACAAACTGAAATAGTGTTATTTTCATGATTCGATGGAGTAATCGTTGTTTACCAACTGGTTTTTTCATAATTTTGGTTTGTTTTGATTAATACTGATTCGCGTGTATTTTAAGAAACGAACTGAACGTCTCTTTACAGAGAGAAATTCAATCTAATAAGTGTCGATAATGTTACAGCATTTCGGCACTTTTTTTATGCAATTGTTTTTACATAGGCTTATAATATTAGTTTTGGTTTTGGTTAATTTTTAGTTTAGTTGAAAAAAGACAGAAATTAAAAATGAATTATAATTACAGTTATAAAACACAATTAATTACAGCCTTCAGAAGTTATAATAATCTGATTACCATTCATTTCAAAATTGGTTTCAGCACTAATACTTTTACAAACAATTTTCAGTTTTTCGGGCAAAGGTTGATCGCTGAGCGACGTTGTCAAATGACAGTCTTTCAACTTATTTATTGGATAATCAATCTTAACAAGATACGCCTGTTCAATTGTCTCGAAAATTTGTGAAACCGGAATGTCGCTAAATTCAAAGCTCAACTGCTCAATATTGCCTACATTCTGTACCAGCTCTTTATCTTGAGTGATGTTTGTGATTTTATTGAATTTTAAATCACTTCTAAAGAACCGAAGTGCCTGATTGGGCAAAAGAATCACTTCTTCCTGATTTGAATTGGCAACCAAATCATTTGATTTTACCTTCACTTTACCGGTGCGAACAAGAACTTCTACATCAGGCTGATCAGAATAAGCTTTAACTCTAAAACTAGTTCCAACTACCTTTGTAACAATCTCATTAGCGTAAACGAAAAAAGGCTTTTTAGGATTTTTACTAATTTCAAAGAAACCTTCGCCGGATAAATACACCTTTCTTTCGTTCCCGGTAAAGATTTTAGGGTAACTCAATTTACTATTTGGCTGTAATAAAACAGAACTTCCGTCTGATAATGTGATGATTTGTGGATTGTCAGAATTATTGGTTTGCTCAACTAATCCTTCACTATTTTCGGCTATCAGTTCTTTATAGGTAACAATATTGTCTGCAGGAATATAATTTTTATAATACCAAATCGAAATCAGGCAAAAGAATAAACTAGCCGCAATACCAGTTAAAAAATAGTTTTTGAAAAACTTTGTCCCGGCATTCTTGCTGAAAAGAATTTCATTTTCCTTTTCTTCAATTTTAATCCAGGTGTTTTGTAGTGCTTTTTGAACATCAGAAGTTGATAAATCAGATTCTGGAACTTTCATTGCCAACAGCAAAAGCCTTGCGTCTTCAACAAGTTTAGCGCGCTGCAGACTTTCTAGAGTCCACTCTTCCCAGCCGTCCTGATCAATTTTAAGCAAAATCCAGGATTGGAATGATTCGTCTGACAAGAAGTCTTCAATTTGAGTATATGTGTTACGTTTTTGCATCTAAAAATAAGGTTACAAAAACATAGAGGACAGCTCTCTTATTATATACTCACTAAATTGTGATTTTTTTTATTTTTTTTGAAATAAAACTAAAAACTACTTGCAGATAGCAGAAGAAATAAGGAAAAAGTCCCTTTCCAATCCTTGCGAAGGCTCATTAATCCGCGGTGCAGCAAATTACTTGCAGATTGATAATTCACATCCAACATTTCTGCAATTTGCTCTACACTAAGACCTTGATGATAACGAAGATACAAGGCTTCTTTTTGTCTAGCAGGCAAATCATTCAGTAATTTATTTAAGTGAATTAGTTTTTCTTTTGCATCATCATCTGCATCATCTAAAAGTTCATGATCAACTGAAAATTCCAGAAGAAATGCAATAGAATCTGTACTGGCAGTTTTGCGAAAAATATGATCACGTTCATTCAAACGTGCAATTCTTTTTCGGACACTCGCTAATAAATAAGCTTTAACAACAACCGAATTCTGGAGCGAGCTTCGATAAATCCAAATATCCGTAAAAACATCCTGAATACAGTCCTGCACTTTTTCTTCAAATGGAGAAAGAGAATTACCATACCGAACTAAATCGGCATAATATCTTTCAAATAACATTGAAAATGATTTTTCATCACCATCTTTCAATTTATTCCAAAGTGCATTATCGTCAAAAAGATTGGAAGCTAAAGTTGATATATTCATTCTTGTTGGGGCAGTATTCTAAAAGAGTTTCGTTTTTATCTAATGAAAAGATTATAGTTTTTTAACATTATCCTTCATTTTTGTTCGATAAATATATAAAAGCAAATATTTAAAAACAATTATTTTACATAAAAGAGACAGTTTCCTAATATAGAAAACTGTCTCTCTTTGTTGATTTAGCTAAGGTTATAGCTAAATGTTAAAATTAATTCTATTAACTAACTATAGTTATATTGTAAGATTTTACCACCTATAGATTTTATTAGTATTTAATGAATTTTACAGCTGTAATTCCTGAATTTGTTTTAATTTTTAAAATGTAATTTCCTGCCTGAAGTCTGGAAACATCAATATTTGAAATATTTTCAGCATGTGGCACAGCAATAACTAATTGTCCTAACATATCATAAACATACATCGCTTGTTTTTCCGTTTCCTTTTTAGTGTTGATATTTAAAGTATCTTTTACAGGATTCGGATAAATGTTGAAATATTGTGAAAACTCAAAGTCCTGATTTCCTAACGTACTGAAAGTTGAACTTGCTTTATTTGTTAAAATCGGAAAGTTATAATCAAAATAAATATTAGCTTCATTTTCAAAAACATCTCCCACTTTTAGAGTTGGCAATGTTTTGATTTTAAAAGCAATATATCCATCATTATGAGCATCATCAAATGGAAGATTTATCTTTTCAAAAATAAATTCAACTTTATTTCCTTCTGTAATTTTTGCTGTATATGAATGACTTGCACTTGTTGGAATTAAAGTTGAAATATCGAATTTTGCTAAATCAATCATATCCTTCACTACAATATTTTCAGCTTGATAGTTTCCTGTATTTTCAAAACGAATTAAATAATGAACATATTCCCCTATCAATTCCGGTTTTATAATATTTCCTTCTAAACACGTTTTATCATTTGGGTCAAAAGAACCAACTACTGTCTGACGTAACGCAAATGAGTTATCTACGGGTTTTTCGTCATTTGCAATTGGCATTATTGTCGCATTAAAACTCAAACGGTCATTAATATTTACTGGTGGAGTTTCCATTGGCGAATTTACATTAAGTACAACTTGAATCTGTCTGCTTTCAAGAGGCTCTAAATTTTCATAATTCCAAACCAATTTATTAACTGCCTGACTTGTTATTTGTGGTACTGAAGAAACAAAATCTAAAACAGCATCATTAAAATCTAAGGAAATAGAACCCGATTTTGTTTGATTTCCTTTGTTTTTATAAACAAGCGTATAAGCCGCATCAAACCCAGGCCTTGCACCATTTGGGATTAGAGTAATTTCTAAGTCTTGATGAGAACCATTCGGAGTTACACAGAAATTTTGAATATAAGGACTTGCTGCTGTTGGAAAACTAACATTGATAGATTCCGGTGAAATCTTATAGTATGTAGGATTTTCCAAAAAAGGACTAATTGTATAAGTTCCTTCAGGTAAATACATTGAGAAATTTCCTGACGCATCAGCAATAGCAGTACTTTTCGATGTACCATTAGTTATATTAAAATTTAAATTACGAAAAGTACTATCCTGAGCATCACATCCATTGTTATTTTTATCGTTTTTAACAATACCAGCAATAGTATAATAATTTCCTCCTGGACCAAAAGAACAATAAGAGTTTAAAGTAATATTTGCGTAATTATAATATTTAATATATCTCTCAATTTGAGAATCCTTAATTTCATCATTGCATATATATTTCAAATTTGTACAACCCTCAAAATCTACGCCTTCATCTTTACCGTTTTTCAAAAAAATCATTGTTAGTTGCTTATTATTACTGCACTCAACACTGGTTAGTTTAATAAATTTGGATAAATCTATAGTAGTAAAATTATTGTCTGATAGACGAATAAAATCAATATTGCTATAATCATCAACATTTACCGACGTAAGTTTATTTTTTCCTAAACTTGCATTGCGAATGTTTTTTGGTGTTGTTAAATCAATTGTCGTTAAATTATTATTATCTGCCCATAAATCGGTCAATTTTGGACAATTTGACAAATCAAGAGTATTTAATAAGTTATTTTGAATCCACAACCTGGTAAGATTACTGCAGTCTTTTAAATTTGTAAGGCTTTCAATTTTACTGTCATTACAAATCAAGTCTTCTAATTTTGTAATACCTGTAAGGTCTAAAGTTTTTAAATTATTATAACCAAAATCAACGTATTTCAAACTCGTCAATCCCGATAAATTAAGACTTTCAACTACATTACGATCAAGATGTAAATGATGAAGTTTCGTTAATCCCGCAACATTTACAGAGACAAGCGAATTTTGTGCGGCAACCAAAGTTTCAAGATTTTGAAGTGCGCTGACATCAAGAGTCTTTATTGAATTTCCACTACAATCCAAATAAGTCAATTGTTTTAAACTACTAACATTTAGCTCTGTTAGATAATCACTACCGCAATTTAACTTTTTTAAATTTATAAAATTCTCAATACCCGAGACATCTTTAATGTTGCTCGAAAAAATATTCAATTCACTAACTTTTAAAGCTTCAGATAATTGAATTTCAGCGTCATCATTTTCATCAATTTTGATTGCTTTTCCTTGAGAATCTTTTGCTACATCGTTATCAATATTAGCTAGCAACAAAGCCACTTTAAACCTTACCTCTTTAAAATCAATAACTTGAGCATTTGATTTGAAAAATAAAAAAAATGCGATTAGTACTAAGTAATTTTTCTTCATAAAATGTTTTTAGAATCGTAAATATAATATTTTAACTCGTAAACCAATTCGTGCAAAAATATTTTATTAAGAATTTATTAAGAAAATTAAAATGTGTTCATTTGGTTAATTATATTTGTTTTTCCTATCTCTATTATTTTTAAAATTTCTAATGAAGAAACTCCTACTTGCTGTTGTATTTTTATTTGCTTCAAACTTTGCAAAAGCACAATTAATTATTGACAATACAAGTTTTACTCCTCAGCAATTAGCACAAAATGTGTTGCTTGGACAAGGAATTAATATTTCAAATATTAAATTTAATGGATCCGGATCTAATACCATAAGTGACCAAATTGCTCTTTTTGACAACGGATCGACCACTAACATTGGAATAAATAAAGGAATAATTTTAGGAACTGGAAATACAATTATCGCCAAAGGCCCGAATGACCGTTCCTTAGCTACTCTCCCAACATCAAACTCTTTTGAAGGTGATGCGGATTTATCTATTTTAACCAATAATCAACTCATTCGAAATGTTGCCGTTTTAGAATTTGACTTTGTTCCAATAGGAAACAAACTGACTTTCAATTTTGTATTTGCTTCTGATGAATATCCTGAATTTGTAAATGATCTGTACAACGATAATTTTGGATTCTTTTTAAGTGGCCCGGGAATAAATGGCCCCTATACCGGAAATGCAAAAAACATTGCTTTGATTCCAACTACCACATTACCAGTATCAATAAATAACTTAAATAACGGAAAATCAAACACTGGCCCATGTGAATACTGCCAATACTATATTGACAATACAAATGGTGCAACAATACAATACGACGGATTTACAAAAGTTATTCAGGCAAGTTCAGATGTTGAATGCGGACAAACTTATCATATAAAACTAGCAATTGCCAATGTTGATGATAATAATTATGACTCGGCAGTTTTTATAGAAGGCGCAAGTTTTAAATCTTCGGGTATTGATTTAGGCGAAGATTTAAAAATATGTTCAGCCACAACTTATACTTTAAAAACGGGATTAGATCCTTCAGTTGTACATGAATGGAAATATAATGGAACTGTAATTCCATCTCAAACTGGTCCGGAAATAACTGTTAATCAATCTGGAACTTACGCTGTAAAAGCAACTCCTAGCGGAATTGGATGCCCTGTTTCTGATGATATAAAAATCGATTTTGCTACGATTGCTCAACCCTATCTTTATTGTGGAACAAAAACGTCTAATTCCATTACTTTTGACTGGCTGGCACTAGGATATGCAGAATTTTCTGTTGCTTATCAAATAGGTAGCAATCCAAAAGTAGATGTTGGATTTTTAGGCAAAGTATATTCCTATACTGTTCAAAATGTGCCGGCTGGTGAAACAGTTACTATTACGGTTACCCCAATTGGAACACCTGCAGAATGTTATGGGCCAAATTCTATTTCTTGTATTCTTGATACCTGTGTTGTTACTCCTACCTTAACTCATAATCAAGGAGCT
Source organism: Flavobacterium resistens (assembly GCF_900182645.1). Lineage (GTDB taxonomy): Bacteria > Bacteroidota > Bacteroidia > Flavobacteriales > Flavobacteriaceae > Flavobacterium > Flavobacterium resistens. Next base: position 202,678 of record NZ_FXTA01000001.1, read on the forward strand.
ATCTCACAACAAGTTTGTCAAAATACAACAATAGCAGACATTGTTTATATTATTGGTGGAGGAGCCACAAGTGCATCAATTACTTCTGGAAATCTACCCGCGGGCGTGGCAACAAGTTTAGTGGGAAATACATTTACCATTAGTGGCATTCCAACTTCATCAGGAACGTTTAATTATACTATTTCTACTCAAGGTGGTTGTGGCACGAGTGCAACAAAAGGAACTATAATTGTCAATGCTAAAACTGATCCTTTATTTACAACTATTGCTCCAATATGTGAAGGCGAATTATTCACGCTCCCATTACAATCAAACAACGGAATAATTGGAAGTTGGACACCTGCTATAAACAATCTAACTACAACGGAATACACTTTTACTCCAAATTCTGGACAATGCGCCAATCCAGCAAAATTAACGGTAAGTGTAAAAACCAAAACAGTTCCAACATTTAATACTATTGCGCCAATTTGCGAAGGTGATATTATTGTTCTTCCATCACAATCTAATAATGGAATTTCGGGAACATGGACACCCGCTATAAACAATCTAACGACAACTGAATATACTTTTATTCCAAATTCTGGCGAATGTGCCATTTCAGGAAAATTAACGGTTGAAGTAAATCAAAAAACAATTCCAATATTTAATCCAATCGCAGCAATTTGTGAAGGTGATTCTTTTGGTCTCCAAGTACTATCGAATAATGGGATTGCAGGAACTTGGTCACCAGCTATAAACAGCTCACAAACAACTGAATATACTTTTACACCGAATTCCGGAGAATGTGCCACAAGCATGAAAACAACCGTAGTTGTAAATAAAAAAATAGTTCCAACCTTTGCACCGATTGCTCCATTATGCTACGGAGAAGCCATGTACATGCCATTATCTTCAACTAACGGAATTACTGGAAGATTTTCATCTGCTTCATACAATACTACTTATGCAGAAGCCATTTTTACTCCAGATCCTGGCCAATGTGCTACAATAGGAAAAATAGTTGTCGAAATATTTTCTAAAATTGAACCAAAAATTGAAAATGGCCAGATTTGTATTGAAGATATAACGGGTAAAGTTGTTCAATCCTATTTATTGAATACTCAGTTATCCAATTCATTATATACTTTTGAATGGTTTTTAGATGGAACAAAAATCGAAAATGAATATAATAGTACATTAGAAGCTAAGAAGGCGGGACATTATGCTGTAATTGCCATTGACAGGAACACAATATGCACTTCAAGTACTTCTGAAGCTACTGTTACTAGTGTAAAAACTAACTCAGGCGAATTAACAATTATACAATCTGATACTTTTTCTGAAAACTCTAATGTAACGGTTAACGTAACCAATGCTTTAGGATTTTTTGAATATCAAATAGACAATCTAAATTTTCAATCTTCAAATGAATTTACAAATATTACTCCCGGTAAACACATTATTACTGCGAGAAGTAACACTGGTTGTATTACGCTGAGCAAAGAATTTACAATAATTGGATATCCAAAATTCTTCACCCCAAATGGAGATGGACATAATGATACTTGGAATATTACTCCTTATGAAGAAATTGAAAATGATAGAATTTTTATATTTGATCGTTATGGAAAACTTCTAAAACAATTATCATCTAAAACCTTAGGTTGGGACGGAACTTATAATGGGCATCAAATGCCGGCAACCGATTATTGGTTTAAAATACTTTTTACTGAAAATAAAATTGAAAAAGAATTTAAATCGCATTTTACTTTAAAAAGATAATCCTATTATAAAAAAAGAGTCTGAAAATTTCAGACTCTTTTTTATTGTAAACTATTAATATCTAATAAATTTTGTACTTGAAACTCCTTTATCGGATTTAATTTTTAGAAAATAATTTCCAGTTTTCAATTTTGAAACATCAATATTAGAAACATTAATAGCATTGGGAACCGCAATAATTAACTGACCTAATACATCATAAATTTCAATAGATTTAATTTCTACATTATTTTGCAAGGAAATATTTAATCGATCTTTTACAGGATTTGGATAAATATTAAAATATTGAGAAAATTCAAAATCCGAAGTTCCAAGAGTTTTAAAAGTTGAAGTTGTTTTATTCGTCAAAATCGGGAAATTATAATCAAAATAGATATTAGCTTCATTTGTAAAAGAATCTCCAACTTTTAATGTTGGCAACGTTTTGATTTTAAAAGCAATATATCCGTCATTATGAGCATCATCAAAAGGAAGATTTATTTTTTCGAAAATAAACTCCACTTTATTTCCATTTGAAATTTTAGTTATGTAGGAATGGCTTGAATTTGTTGGAACCAACGTTGAAATATCAAATTTAGAAGTATCGATTATATCTTTTACTACAATATTTTCAGCAAAATATGTTCCCGTGTTTTCAAAACGAATTAAATAATGAACATATTCTCCAATTAATTCCGGAGTAATAACATCGCCTTCCAAACATGTTTTATCATTAGGATCAAAAGAACCAACAACTGTTTGGCGCATTGCAAAAGAATTATCAACTGGTTTTTCATCTCCCACCACTGGCGTAATTAAAACATTAAAACTCAAGCGGTCGTTATTATTAACAGGAAGAGTTTCCATTGGGGAATTTACATTCAGAGTAATTAAAATCTCTCTTGTTTCAAGAGGTTTTAAATCAACATAATCCCAAACCAATTTATTAGTACTTTGATTTGAAGTGTTTGGAACAGAAGAAACATAGTCTAAAACTGCGTCATTAAAATCAAGTGCAACCGATCCTGAAACTGTTTTGTTGGCTTTATTTTTATAAACAATTTTGTACGTTGCATCAAATCCAGGCCTTGCTCGCAAAAGCGATAAAATAGAAATTTCTACATCTTGATGATTACCTTTTGGCGCAATACAAAAGTTTTGTAAAGAAGTTGTTGACTCAGCAGGAAAAGTTACTGTTGCTGATGCTGGTGTTACCGTAAAATAATTTGGATTTTCTAAAATTGGAGTAATTGTATGTGTTCCTTGTGATACCGAAATTCTATAATTTCCAGAATCATCCGAAATAAAATTCCCGCTAATACTTCCATTACTTATGAGAAAACTTAAATTACGAAAACTTGAATCCGATTGATTACAACCATCATTATTAGAATCAAATTTTTGATTTCCTTCAATCGCATAATAATCTCCCCCAGGGCTGAAAGAACAATATGAATTTATATTACAATTATATATATTGCTTGATTTTAAATGAAGCTCTATAAAATCACGCTCATCATCATCAATACACACATATTTCAAATCATTACCAGTTGCTGTAAACATCTCATGTGCACTATTCTTTAAATTTAAATATGTTATTTGATTATAGTTGCAATTTAAAGAAAACAAGCTCTTTAATCCACTCAAGTCCAAAGTTGTAAGCAAATTATTTTCACAATAAAAATCAGTTAACAAACCTTGATTTTTTAAATCTAAAGAAGTTAATTTATTGTTGTCACAATATAATTTTTGCAATAATTTATTTTCACTTAAATCTATTGACGACACAAGATTATTAGTAAAATATAACGAAGTCAAATTAATCAAGTTTCGAAGATCAATAGTTTTTATTGCATTGTAACTAAAATCCAGAATTTTTAAATCAGATAAGCTAGTAAAATCAAAAGCTGTAAATTTATTACCTGAACAATTAAGTTCTTTTAGTTTTGACGTTTTATTAAAATTAAAATCCGAAAATTGATTACTGAAGCAAATTAATTTAGTTAAGACATTTTGATCATTTAAAACAATTGAAGTCAATTGATTGTGATCACAAACAAGCTCTGTCATCTTCAATTGATTTTTTAAATCCAACGCTGTTAATCGATTTGTACTACAATCTAATTTTTCTAAATTTATTAAAGTTGTCAAATCGATTTGGGTTAAAGAATTATCTTTACAAACTAATTCTTTAAGATTCGGGAAATTATTTATTCCATTTAAATCATTAAAACCATAACTTGATAAGTCTAAATGCGAAACTTCTTTTGCTTCATTAATATCAATTTCGCCATCATTATTTGAATCCACCTTAAAAAAAATGCCTGCCTGATTTTTTGCAATTAAATAAGGCGAATACGATTGTGCCTGAAGTAATTTTTGCCTTAAAAAATCATTAGGAAATACAATACTCTGTGAATTTACATGCAAAAAAACAAAAAACACTAAGAGCAAAAAGTAGTTTTTCTTCATAAAAAAATTTTACTTAAGAAGTTAATATTAAAAATTGTAACAATAAAACCTATCATAAATAAAAGCCTAACTTCATTAAAAAAGACTTTGTAAAATTTATAACTTAATGAACTTCTTACCTGAAATTCCCTTATCCGATTTTATTTTTAAGAAATAATTCCCTGATTGCAGTTTCGAAACATCAATTTTTGAAGTATTTTCCGCATGTTGCACAGAAATTATCAATTGTCCTAATACATCATAAACATACATCGTTTGCTTCTCTATTTCATTTTTTGAATTAATGTTCAAAACATCTTTTACAGGATTTGGATAAACATTAAAATATTGAGAAAATTCAAAATCTGAAATTCCGAGAGTTTTAAAAGTTGAAGTTGCTTTATTCGTCAAAATCGGAAAATTATAATCGAAATAGATATTAGCCTCATTTGTAAAAGAATCTCCAACTTTTAATGTAGGCAACGTTTTGATTTTAAAAGCAATATATCCGTCATTATGAGCATCTTCAAAAGGGAGATTTATTTTTTCAAAGATGAATTCTACTTTATTTCCATCTGAAATTTTAGTTGTGTACGAATGGCTTGAATTTGTTAGAACCAATGTTGAAATGTCAAATTTAGAAGTGTCGATCATATCTTTTACAACAATATTTTCAGCAGGATATGTTCCTGTGTTTTCAAAACGAATCAAATAATGAACATATTCTCCGATTAATTCTGGAGTAATAACATCACCTTCCAAACATGTTTTATCATTCGGATCAAAAGAACCAACAACAATCTGTCGCATTGCAAAAGAGTTATCGACTGGTTTTTCATCGCCCGTAATTGGCGTAATTAAAGCATTAAAACTCAAACGGTCATTATTATTAACTGGAGGAGTTTCCATTGGAGAATTTACATTGAGTGTAAATTCTATTTCTCTAGTTTCAAAAGGTTTTAACTGAATATAGTCCCAAACTAATTTGTTCAAAGATTGATTTGTAATTGCAGGCATAGAAGAAACAAAATCCAAAACAGCATCATTAAAATCTAATGTCACAGAACCTGACATAGTTTGAGTTCCTTTATTTTTATAGATAATTTTATACTTTGCATCAAAACCTGGTCTTGCAGGAAGTATTTCTAAAATAGTAATTTCTAAATCTTTGTGAATTCCTTTTGGACTTATACAGAAATTTTGCTTGAATGTGTTATTTTCATTTGGAAAAGTAACTGATACCGATTCTGGAAAAGATGTAAAATAATTGGGATTTTCTAAAACCGGAGTTATTGTATGTGTTCCTTCTCCTACTTGAATTCTATAATTTCCTGAAGCATCTGAAATGATATTTCCCTTTATCGCTCCATTAGTAATATTAAAATTCAAATTCGTATAGTTAGAATCAGCATCATTGCATCCATTATTATCAGCATCTAATTTTTGATTTCCCAGAATGGTATAAGAAGTTCCGCCAGGCGCAAATGTGCAATACGAATTTACAACGCAATTCGTATAACCTAAATATCCAAGCTGCAATTTTAAATTTTCAGTTTCATTTTCATCACAACATATATAAGTCAAATTAGGATTTCCATCTAATATCATTCCCGCATTATCAGAAAATCCGTTTTTTAAAAAGATTGATCTTAAATCATTATTTCTTAGTTCAACAAAAGCACCATATTTTAAATTACTTAAATCAATTGATGTTAATTTAGTATGATGACATTGTAGGTCTATCAAATTTTGTTGGGCTGATAAATTCAATTGACTTAATTCATTATTGTAACACCATAATCTTTCAAGTTTTTTTAAATTAGAAATATCAAGATTTTTAAGTTTATTACTTGAGCATCCAAAAGTTTTCAAATTCAAATTATTTGATAGATCTACAGAGGATATTAAATTTGAATCAAAAGAAAAATCTACTAAATTAGTCAATAATGAAGAATCAATATTTGTCAGCTTATTAAATGCACAAGACAAATACATCAAATTCTTAAAACCTTTAAGTTCAATTTTATTTATCTGATTATAATTGCAATTCAAACTTTGCAGCTCAGACAAATAACTTAAATCCAGATTCGTTAATAAGTTAGTATTACAATCTAAATCCTTTAATTTTTTTAACCCAGTTAAATCTAAATTTGTGATTTTATTTGATCGACAATATAATACAGTAAGATTTGTGAAATTATTAATTCCGGATAAGTCTGTAATAAACTGTTCATCAAAATAAGGCTGGTCAATATTTAATTGAGATACATTTGATGCTTCATTAAGGTCAATTTCGCCATCATTATTATAATCAATCTTTAATTTATTTCCGCCACTGTCCTTAGCAATTTCATTAGTATAACTAGATTTTAATAATCGAGCCTTAAAATTAGCATCCGGAAAATTAATAATTTGGGATTTTGCTGAAGAAAAAATGCATAAAGCCAGCAACAGCAAGTAGTTTTTGGTCATAGGTTAAATTAATTTTTGGTTTTTAAATATATAAAATCAAAAACTAATTTGGAGTAAAATTTCACAAAAAAAGCCTTACTAATATATAACAGAGTTTTTTAAAAACCTTCATAACTTTATGAATTTCATCCCTGAAAACCCATTATCTGATTTTAGTTTTAAAATATAATTTCCGGTCTGAAGTTTCGAAACATCAATTTTAGAAGTATTCGTTGCGTTAGGCACAAAAATTACCAATTGTCCTAACATATCATAAATATAAATCGCTTCTTTTTCTATTTCCTTTTTAGAATTAATATTCAGAAAATCTTTTACAGGATTTGGGTATATATTGAAATATTCTGAAAATTCAAAATCTTGTATACCCAACGCCTTAAATGTTGAAGTTGCTTTATTGGTTAAAATCGGAAAATTATAGTCAAAATAAATATTGGCTTCATTTTCAAAAGTATCCCCAACTTTTAGAGTGGGCAATGTTTTGATTTTAAAAGCGATGTATCCATTTCGATTGACATTATTAAAAGGAAGATTTATATTTTCGAAGATAAATTCAACTTTATTTCCATCAGAAATTTTTGTCGTATACGAATGACTCGCGCTAGTTGGTACTAAAGACGAAATATCAAATTTTGAAAGATCAATCATATCTTTAACAACAATATTTTGAGCCATATAAGTTCCCGTGTTTTCAAAACGAATTATATAGTGAATATATCCACCAATTAGGCTTGGAGTAATAACATTTCCTTCAAGACAAGTTTTATCGTTTGGATCAAAAGAGCCAACTACTGTCTCGTTATACACAAAAGTATTATCTAAAGGCAACTCATCAGTTTCAGAAGAATTTATTGAAGCGGTGTAATGAAGAATGTCCCCGTTATTAATCGCTGGAGTTTCAATTGAAGTGTTTACCTTTATATTTAAAATAATTTCTCTCGATTCAAATGGTTTTAAATTAGTGAAGTTCCATGAAATTTTATTTAATGTTGCACTAGAAACTAAAGGACTTGAACTTGTTAAATCAAGTACAGAGTCATCAAATTCCAAATTTACTGTTCCAGGCTGAGTTTTATTTCCTTTGTTTTTATACACAATTTTATATTTTGCTACAAAACCCGGTCTTGATGGCCATATAGGTAGCATTGTAACATCCAAATCATTATGAATTCCTAAAGCCTTAACACAAAAATCCTGCACAAGCGGACTTGAAACTGTTGGGAAATTTACTTGAATTTCAGTTGGTGAAATAGAAAAATAACTCGGATTTTCAAAAACTGGTGTAATTTTATAATTACCTGCTGGAACTTTCACCTCATATTTTCCCATTTCATTGCTTATAATATTTCCTGATTTCGTTCCATCCTCAATTTTAAATTTTATAAAAGAAGCTGGAATATCCAAAGCATCGCACCCATTACTATTTGTATCATTACGATTTGTCCCCTGAATTGAAAAACTTTCTCCTCCTGGTCCAAAAGAGCAATAGGAATTAACGTTATAATCTGTATATCCTTCTTGCCTAAGAATGTTTTCAATGCTACTTATTTGCTCATCATCAACACAGATATATTTTAACTTAGGATTATTCGAAAAGTCTAAATCTATTTCAATACTACCGTTTTTCATGAAAACATTTTGCAATAATGGGTTATCATTACAATAAAAATTTTGTAAACCTTTACATTCTGTTGCATCAATTTCTGTTAACAAATTTCCAAAACAATTTAAAAAAGTCAGATTCGGCACATCCGACAGTCCTAAACTACCAATTTCATTATTATAGCAATCTAAATATTGAAGCTTTTCAAGTCCTTTCAAATCTAACTTTTTTATATTATTAGATCCGCACATTAATTCGAGAAGACCAGACAAATTACTTAAATCGACGTTTGTCAAAAAATTATGACTATAACCTAATTGCCATAATTTATCAGTAACTGGTAATTTTAAACTAGTTATTTTATTATTGTCACAATGCAGTGTTTTCATATGAATGGAGTTACTTAAATCTAAAGTGACCAATTCGTTATAACCACAAAATAAATTTTCAAGTTTTGAAAAACTGCTTAAATCTAAATTTGATATTTTATTCTTATAAACTCCTAAATTTATTAAATCAGGGCATTGATTAAGATCAAGTGAAGTAATGATATTTTCACCACATTGCAGATTTTGCAAACCTGATAATCCATTCAAATTTAGCTCTGTTAATTTGTTAGTCCAACAACTAATAGTTTGAAGTTTTGATAATTGTTGAACATTTAAATTTGTCATATTGTTTCTATCACAGGATATTATTTTAAGGTTTGACAAACTTCTTAAATCCAATGTTGTTATCTTATTGTCAGAACATTCCAAAAACAATAAATTTCTAAAGCTTTGAATTCCTTCCAAGGATAATATGTTACTATTTCGAATATCTAATGATGAAATTAATAATGCTTCTGCCTCCTGAATCTCACCATCACCGTTTATATCTATTTTTCTTGCAGTACCATCATCATTCATCGATATTGAATTATCTACGTCAGCTCCTAGCAATTTTGCCTTAAAATTAGCATCCGGAATATCAATTATTTGAGAATTTACAGAAGCAAAAACACATAAAGCTAGCAATAGCAAGTAGTTCTTTATCATAAGTTTAGTTTGGTTTTGGTTTTTAAATATATAAAATCAAAAAATCAAAACCTAAAATTTCATAAAAAAAGCCTTACTAATTAAAGTAAGGCTTTTTGATGTTTTTATATTGAAAAATAACTTTAGAAAGCTACATTCCATCTAGGCAATTTAGCATTTTTATCTAAGAAATTTTGCAAAACCTGTCCTTCAACAGCTGTTGGAATTGCCTTTGCATCAGCATTGAAAGTTTCATACCAAACTACTTCAAGTTCAGTAATATTTTCTAATTTCATTTGTGCTGGCCAAGAATATTTTCTTCCTGTTTTTGCAAATTGATGTCCGTTTACAATTTTATCATATAAACCACCATTTTTGCTTTTTAATGTTCCATCATTCTGAACAGTTCCTGTAGAACCAACCATAATCAATTCTTTCTCTGCTCCTTCAACAGCATATACTACAAAAATTCCAGCGCTTCCTTCTGGAGCATTGCAAACTTCTTCTAAACTGTCTTCAATCGTAAAAACAAAACTATTGCTTGCTTTAAACTTTTCTAATTCTTTGTACATATTTCTTTTTTAAGCCTCTAAGATACTGAGGTTCTAAGATGCCAAGTTTTTTCTATTTATACCTCAGTATTTTAAAATGTAAAAAAGTCTCAACAGGATATTGAGACTTTTTTTTTGGAATTTTTTATTTTGAAACTTGAAGATTATCCAAGTACTTCTTTAACTTTTTTACCAATTTCAGCTGGTGAATCAACAACGTGAATTCCGTTATCTCTCATGATTTGTTTTTTAGCAGCAGCTGTATCGTCAGAACCTCCAACGATAGCACCAGCGTGACCCATTGTTCTACCAGCAGGAGCAGTTTCTCCAGCGATAAAACCAATAACAGGTTTACGGTTACCATCAGCTTTTACCCATTTAGCAGCATCAGCTTCTAATTGACCTCCGATTTCACCAATCATAATGATTACTTCAGTCTCTGGATCGTTCATTAATAATTCAACAGCTTCTTTAGTTGTAGTTCCAATGATTGGATCTCCACCAATTCCAATAGCTGTAGTGATTCCTAAACCTTGTTTTACAACTTGGTCAGCAGCCTCATAAGTTAAAGTTCCTGATTTAGAAACGATACCAACTGTTCCTTTTTTGAAAACGAAACCTGGCATAATACCAACTTTAGCTTCACCTGGAGTAATAACTCCCGGGCAGTTTGGTCCAATTAATCTAGAGCTTCTTTCTTTAACATAATTATTTGCTTTAATCATGTCTGCAACAGGAATTCCTTCTGTAATAGCAATAATTACTTTAATTCCGGCATCAGCAGCTTCCATAATTGCATCAGCAGCAAAAGCTGGCGGTACAAAAATAATAGATGTATCAGCTCCAGCTTGATCTACAGCATCTTTTACTGTATTAAAAACCGGACGATCTAAATGGCTAGTTCCTCCTTTTCCTGGAGTAACACCACCAACAACATTAGTACCGTACTCAATCATTTGAGAAGCGTGGAAAGTTCCTTCGCTCCCTGTAAATCCTTGAACAATTATTTTGGAATCTTTATTAACTAAAACACTCATGATATATATTTTATGTAGTTTTTAAAATTGTGATGCAAAAGTAAGGTTTTGTAATGTATTTTACCTTTTTATTATCAAAAAAAATTAAGAAAATTGACTCATTTGATAACCGCGATAAAGCTTATCGTCTTTTATTTGCCAAATTGCCGTAAAATGCGCTAACAACATTTCTTCTCTTGGGTTTTCAATCGTTTTTACAAAATGAGAATAACGCACTGATACTAAATCATCTTCTTCAATAATATGACTCATCCTCACTTTTGAACGAACATAAGCACGACCTAATTCATTTGCCATATCCAACATTGAATCATAATCCATTTCGATTAATCCTTTAGTGCTGTGCCATTCTAACTTTACTTCAGGATGCAAGTAGATTTTCATAATTTCGCTATCAATCAAGGCATCCGACTTATAAAATCTTTGAACAAATTCTTTTATAGACATATTACTTCAATTTATTTAGAATTTCAGGAATCTTTTTGATATTGGCCAACTGTTTTAACTTTTCTCTTGATTCTTCGATTGGAGTTCCAAAATAAGATTTGCCACCTTCAACCGATTTAGTAACACCTGTTTGTCCCATAATAACAGCCTTCGCTCCTATTGTGATACCGCTAGTTGTCCCTACCTGACCCCAGATAGTAACTTCATCCTCAATTACCACACATCCGGCAATACCGGTTTGTGAAGCAATTAAACACTTTTTACCAATTACAGAGTCATGTCCAACATGAACTTGATTGTCGATTTTTGTTCCTTCCTTTATGGTCGTGTCGCCTGTAACACCTTTATCAATAGTACAAAGTGCACCGATACCAACATTGTCTTCAATAACAACTCTTCCACCAGAAATCAACTGATCAAAACCTTCTGGACGCTTTTTGTAATAAAATGCATCGGCACCTAAAATAGTTCCAGCATGAATAATAACATTGTCCCCAATTACAGTATGATCATAAATTGAAACATTGGAATGAATTAGACAGTTTTTGCCAATTTTTACGTGATTTCCAATAAAACTATTTGGCTGAATCAAAGTCCCTTCTCCAATTTCTGCTGATGAGGCAATAGCTACATTTGCAAATTGAAAAGGTTTGAAATGTTTAGTCAAAGTATTGAAATCTCTGAAAGGATCGTCAGAAATTAAAAGTGCTTTTCCTTCTGGACAATCTACTTTTTTGTTAATCAAAACAATAGTTGCTGCAGATTGCAAAGCTTTATCATAATATTTTGGATGGTCAACAAAAACAATATCTCCAGGCTCAACAACATGAATTTCGTTCATGCCCAAAACCTGAAAGTTTTTATCGCCTATAAATTCGCAATTAAGCAAATTTGCAATTTCTTCTAAAGAATAAACCTTTGGAAATTTCATATGTTATAATTAGAAAATTTGTCAATTAGAAAATATGTCAATTAGAAATGAGTCAGTTAGATTATGAATGTTCAAAATTATATCAATTCACTACTAATCTAATTGACTCATTGACAAATTATCTTAATTAAAAACTACTCTTTTACACGCTCCATATAAGAACCTGAAGCTGTATCAATTTTAATTTTATCACCTTCGTTGATGAATAAAGGTACGTTTACAGATGCTCCAGTTTCAACCGTAGCAGATTTTGTAGCATTTGTTGCTGTATTTCCTTTTACTCCTGGCTCAGCATAAGTAACTTCAAGAATTACAGATGCAGGCATATCAACTGATAAAGGTAAATCAGTTTCTGTATTGATCTGAACCATTACATTTGTTCCTTCTTTCAACAAATCTGGAGCATCTAGGATGTTTTTGTTTAAAGAAATCTGCTCAAATGTTTCAGCATTCATAAAGTGAAATTCATCACCTTCTGGATATAAGAATTGGAATGTATGTGTTTCAACACGAATAACATCAATTTTATGACCTGCTGAAAAAGTATTATCTAATACTTTTCCTGAAGTTAAACTTTTTAATTTAGTTCTTACGAAAGCTGGACCTTTTCCAGGTTTAACGTGAAGGAATTCAATAATTTTATAGATGTCGTGATTAAATTTAATACACAATCCGTTTCTAATATCTGATGTAGATGCCATTGTAATTTGTTTTATTTTATTTTTTGTTGAACGTTAATCGTTTAATTGTTTTTTCGATTGAACGATTCAACAAATAAACAATTAAACTTTAATTTTTAATAATTTCCTGAATAACCTTTCATAATTCCTCGTGATGAATTTCTGATAAAATCTAAAATTTCATCTCTCTCAGGAGTCGCTTCCATTTCAGCTTCAATAATACTTAAAGCTTGAGTTGTATTATAATTTTTTTGGTATAAAATTCTGTAGATTTCCTGAATTTCTCTGATTTTTTCAGTACTAAAACCTCTTCTTCTTAAACCAACTGAATTAATCCCAACATATGATAATGGCTCTTTCGCTGCTTTTGTGTATGGCGGAACGTCTTTTCTAACTAATGATCCACCAGAAATCATCGCATGATCTCCAATGTGAATAAACTGATGAATAGCCGCCAAACCTCCAATAACAGCATGATTTCCAACAACAACGTGTCCTGCCAAAGCAACACCATTTACAATAATTGCATTGTTTCCAATTTCACAGTCGTGTGCAATGTGAGCATAAGCCATTACTAAACAATTGTTTCCAAGAATAGTTTGCCCTGAAGCTACTGTACCTCTATTGATTGTAACACATTCTCTAATTGTACAGTTATCTCCAATTATAGCAAGAGAATCTTCTCCACCGAATTTTAAATCTTGTGGCACCGCAGAAATTACCGCTCCAGGAAAAATATTACAATTTTTACCGATACGCGCACCTTCCATGATGGTCACGTTTGAACCAATCCAAGTACCATCACCAATAACAACATTATTGTGAATTGTTGTAAAAGGCTCAATTACAACATTTTTAGCGATTTTAGCGCCAGGATGAACATATGCTAATGGTTGATTCATATGTATGTTTTATATTTTAAATTAAAATAGTCTAATTTGAGGGCAACAAACCTAAACAATAAATTTGATTAATTATTGTTTTCTTGCAATTTGTGCCATTAATTCTGCCTCAGTTACTAATTTACCATTTGCGTATGCATTTGCCTGCATATGACAAATTCCTCTTCTGATTGGAGAAATCAATTCGCATTTGAAAATTAAAGTATCACCTGGCAATACTTTGTGTTTAAATTTAACATTATCAATTTTCATGAAATATGTCAAATAATTTTCAGGATCCGGAACAGTGCTTAAAACCAAAATCCCTCCTGTTTGTGCCATAGCTTCAACAATTAAAACTCCTGGCATAACTGGTGCTTCAGGGAAATGTCCTACGAAGAAATTTTCGTTCATAGTAACATTTTTCAAACCAACCACATGACGATCAGACATTTCGATAATTCTGTCAATCAACAAAAATGGAGGCCTGTGTGGAAGCATTGCCATAATTTTATGAATATCCATCAATGGCTCTTGGTTTAAATCATAAACTGGAACGTGATTACGTTGCTCAATTTTAATGATTTTTGCCAATTTTTTAGCAAACTGAGTATTTACAAAATGCCCTGGTTTGTTTGCAATAATTTTTCCTTGAATACGAACTCCAATAAGAGATAAATCTCCAATTACGTCAAGTAATTTATGTCTTGCAGCTTCGTTTGGATAATGTAAAGTAAGATTGTCTAAAACTCCGTTTGGTTTTACAGAAATTTCATCTTTGCCAAAAGCTTTCTTTAGATTTTCCATTGTAGATTCTGAAATCTCTTTATCTACATAAACTATAGCGTTATTTAAATCACCACCTTTAATAAGGCCATTTTCTAATAATGATTCTAATTCATGCAAGAAACTGAAAGTTCTTGAACTTGCTATTTCGGTTTTAAAATCTGAAATACTTTTAAGTGTTGCGTTTTGCGTACCTAAAACTTTTGTACCAAAATCAACCATTGTTGTTACTTGATAATCGTCGCTAGGCATTACAAGAATTTCGCTTCCAGTTGCTTCGTCAGTAAATGAAATTACTTCTTTTACGACATAAACATTACGGCTTGCGTCTTGCTCTTCAATTCCAGCTTTCTCAATCGCTTCAACAAAATATTTTGATGAACCATCCATAATAGGAAGTTCAGATGCATCTAATTCAATAATAATATTATCCAAATCGCATCCAACTACTGCTGCTAAAACGTGCTCTGGAGTTTGTATTTTTACACCTAATTTTTCCAAATTAGTACCTCTTTGCGTATTAACAACATAATTAGCATCAGCCTCAATGATTGGCTGACCTTGCAAATCTACTCTAACAAAAGTGAAACCATTATTAATAGGAGCTGGTTTGAAAGTCATTGTAACTTCTTTTCCAGTATGTAATCCTACGCCTGTTAGTGAAATTTCATTTTTGATGGTCTTCTGTTTAACCATTATTTCCATTTTTTGGGTTTATTATTTGTTTTTTTATTTCTTCAACTTCAGCCACAATTTTAGGAAGATTTTTAAAATGAACATACGATTTATTAAAATCAGTATATCCAAGTGATGGAGTCCCTTGTAAAACTTCATCATCTTTAATGTTTCTGGCAACTCCTGACTGCGCCTGAAGCCTAACATTATTACCTATAATTAAATGGCCTGCGATACCTACCTGACCTCCAATCATACAGTTCTCTCCAATTTTAGTAGAACCTGCAACACCACTTTGAGCAGCTATAACAGTATTTTTTCCAATTTCTACATTATGAGCAATCTGAATCTGATTGTCTAATTTCACTCCTTTTCTAATAATTGTAGAACCAAGTGTTGCTCTGTCAATTGTAGTATTTGCGCCAACATCAACATTATCTTCAAGGATAACATTTCCAATTTGCGGTACTTTACTATATTCACCGTTTTCATTTGGAGCAAAACCAAAACCATCGGCACCAATTATGACACCAGAATGAATCGTACAATTATTTCCAATTACGCTTTCAGAATAAATTTTCGCTCCCGCAAAAACATATACATTATCGCCAATTACGACATTATCACCAATAAAGCTGTTCGGATAAATTTTCACATTATTTCCTAAAACCACATTTTGCCCAATATAACTGAAGCTCCCTAAATATAGATTTTCTCCATATTTTGTTCCTTCAGACATAAAAGATTGCGCTTCAATTCCGGTTTTATTCAATTTTACCTGATTGTAAAAATGCAAAAGCTTAGAAAAAGCTGCATAAGCATCTTCTACTTTTATTAAAGTGGTAGTGATATCTTGTTCTGGTACAAAGCTGTCGTTAACAATTGTTACTGTCGCTTTTGTGCTATATATGTAGTTGACATACTTTGGATTAGCCAAAAAAGTAAGCGATCCTTCTTCGCCTTCTTCGATTTTAGATAGCCGAGAAACTTCTGCATTGGGATTCCCAACAACTTCTCCTTCTAAAATTCCTGCTATTTGTTCTGCTGTAAATTTCATCGCGACAAAAATATAAAAAATAGATTTTAAATGTTAATTTTAGATAAGTTGTTTTGGGAAACAGATATAATATTTTGTTACCAATTTAGATAACGATTTCAAATTCAGCTGATCAGATGCTTCCACAACATCTTCAATTGTTTTATCTTTTTTCAAAATTCGTATCGGTTCAGCAGCTTTACTATAGGCTTGGTTTTTAATTTTTCCTCTGAAAATAAAATAACCAGCTTCTAATAATGAAATATGATGATCTTGCGCAAACTCCTCTTTCATTGCCTGAGATTCTTCAATCGAAATCTTCTCTGCGCTCATTTTTATTTTCAACAAATCTCTGTTAATGATCATTTTGCTTAAAGTCGAAAGTATAAAATCATCTTGTCTTTGCCATGCTTTTAGAGCACTGATTATATCAAAATCATCTAATTGTGAAAACAAATCCAGTTTTTCGGCATCAAAATCTTCAAGTGTGATTTTGTTTTGCATAAAAAACAAAAGTGGTTCGCTACAAGGAAGATTAATTCCTTTTAATGTCAGTTCTTTTGCTCTTTTCAATACTTTCATCAAAATCAATTCGGCAACCAAGCTTGTTTTGTGCAAATACGCCTGCCAATACATCAATCGTCTTGAAAGCAGAAATTTCTCTACAGAATAAATTCCTTTTTCTTCTATAACTAAAACGTCATTTTCAACATTCATCATCTGAATCAAACGCTCAGAATTCACATTTCCTTCTGCAACTCCAGTATAAAAACTGTCACGTTTCAGATAATCCATTCGATCCATATCCAATTGACTTGAAATCAATTGCAACATAAATTTCCTGTGATATTCTCCTTTAAAAACCTGAATAGCTAAACTTAATCTTCCGTCAAACTCTTCATTCAACTGATTCATAAACAATAAAGAAATTGCCTCGTGATGTACATCTTCAACAATACTTTTTTCCATTGCGTGAGAAAACGGCCCGTGTCCTATATCATGAAGCAAAATCGCTATTAACAATGCATTTTCTTCTTCTTCAGAAATTGCAACATCTTTAAAACGAAGCGTGTCTATTGCTTTTTTCATTAAATGCATACATCCTAATGCATGATGAAAACGTGTATGATTGGCTCCCGGATAAACCAAATACGAAAGTCCCATTTGTGAAATACGGCGTAAACGCTGAAAATATGGATGCTGGATTAGGTCGTAAATAAGTTCATTCGGGATTGTAATAAACCCGTAAATGGGATCATTGAATATTTTTAACTTATTGATATGAGTCACTATTTGGTTATTTTTTAGGTCAACAAATATAAGTAAATAACTATAGTTTTTCATTTAAAAGTTAACATTAAATTTAACTGATTTTGAGGCAAATACTTAAAAATCAAAAAGATTTTATATCAATATTAGGTTTCATTTATCTGAAATTTATACTATTTTTAATACTTTTTAAGTTCTATACTTCTAAATTGCATTAAAATTAAAATTGTTTATGGATAAGATAAAAATACTTTGGGTCGATGATGAAATTGATCTTTTAAAGCCTCATATATTATTTCTGGAGAAAAAAAACTATTCGGTAACGACTTGCAACAATGGTCTTGATGCAGTTGCTTTATTCGAAGAGGATAATTTTGACATTGTTTTTTTAGATGAAAATATGCCTGGAATGAGTGGTTTGGAAACACTTTCTGAGATGAAAGAAAAAAAATCAGCCATCCCTATGATTATGATCACTAAAAGTGAGGAAGAATATATTATGGAAGAAGCGATTGGTTCTAAAATTGCTGATTACCTTATAAAACCGGTAAATCCGAATCAGATTTTATTGAGTTTAAAGAAAAATTTAGACGATTCGAGATTGATTACCGAAAAAACAACTTTGGATTATCAGAAGGAATTCAGAAAAATTTCAATGGAATTAGCCATGGTTAATTCCTATGAAGACTGGGTTGAATTGTATAAAAAATTGCTTTTTTGGGAACTGAAACTTGAGGATATCAATGACACTGCGATGATTGAAATTCTGGAATCTCAAAAAGTGGAAGCCAATTCTCAATTTGGAAAATACATTGAAAGAAACTATGAAGATTGGTTTGCTCCAAAAGCAGATAAGCCAATACAATCTAATACTCTATTTAAGGAATTAGTTGTCCCGGAAATCAAAAAGAAAGATAAACCTATTTTATTTGTTGTAATTGACAACCTTCGTTACGATCAATGGAAATCTTTTGAAACCGTCATCTCTAATTATTACAAACTTGAAAAAGAAGTTCCTTATTATTCTATTCTTCCGACTGCAACACAATATGCCCGAAATGCTATTTTCTCAGGTTTAATGCCTTTAGAAATGGAAAAACAATTTCCTGAATATTGGAAAAACGATGTTGAAGACGGCGGAAAAAACCTTTATGAAGCTGAATTTTTATCGGCTCAATTAAAACGTTTGGGCTTAAATATTAAGGAAGATTATTTTAAAATCACCAATTATGCCGGTGGCAAAAAACTAGCAGAAAACTTTAAAGCTTTAAAAGGAAACGACTTAGTAACGGTAGTTTACAATTTTGTCGATATGCTTTCGCATGCCAAAACAGAAATGGAAGTCGTAAAAGAATTAGCTTCTGATGATAAAGCCTATCGTTCTTTAACATTAAGCTGGTTCAAAAATTCACCATTATTAGAGATTATCCAGCAAGCACAACTTTTAGGCTTCAAATTAATCTTGACGACAGATCACGGAACAATAAATGTAAAAAATCCGTCAAAAGTTGTGGGAGATAAAAATACAAGTCTAAATTTGCGTTACAAAACTGGACGTAGTTTGACTTACGAACAAAAAGATGTTTATGTTGTTAAAGAACCCAAAACAATTGGCTTGCCGGCAATAAACATGAGCAGTTCGTTTATTTTTGCTAAAAACGATTTCTTTTTGGCTTATGTAAACAATTACAATCATTATGTGAGTTATTACAAAAACACGTATCAGCATGGCGGAATTTCGTTAGAAGAAATGATTATTCCGTTTTTGGTGTTTAACCCTAAATAAAGTTTTCAGTCTTTCCCGATAGTTATCGGAAAAGACTGAAATTAAAATAAACAGAAATAGAAATGAATATCGTTTTTTCATTAGACCAAATTCAAGAAGTTGCAGAGAAGATTATCGCTTCAAATCCTAAAAAAATCATCCTTTTTAATGGAGAAATGGGAGTTGGAAAAACAACTTTAATCAAACAATTATGCAAAACTTTAGGTGTTGAAGATGCAACCAGCAGCCCAACTTTTTCTTTAGTGAATGAATACCAAACCAACAATAATCAAACGGTTTATCACTTTGATTTTTACCGATTAAACAAAGAAACCGAAGCACTCGATATGGGTGTTGATGATTATTTGTATTCGGGAAATTGGTGTTTTATTGAATGGTCTGAAAAAATTGCCAATTTGCTTCCTGATGAGTATTCTACAATAAATATTGAATTATTGGCAGATGGAAAACGAAATTTAGAATTAGCATAAAACTTTGCGAGAGACTCACAAAGAAAAAACAACAAAAATGAATACCTCAAAAGATATAGAAATAATTCCCTTTTCTCAAGATTTAAAAGAACATATCAAAACCTTAAATATTGCCTGGCTTGAAAAGTATTTTAAAGTCGAAGAAAAAGACAAATTAACCCTTTCAAATCCGCAAGAAGAAATTATTGACAAAGGCGGAATGATTTTTTATGCTCGCCACAATGACAAAATTATTGGCACAGCGTCTTTAATGAAAGTCAATGATTCAACTTATGAATTAAGCAAAATGGCGGTTTCAGATGATGCTCAAGGACTAGGAATTGGAAACAAACTTTTGGAACATTGTATAAATGTTGCCAAAGAAAACAACATCACAACATTGTTTTTATACTCTAATACGATTTTACTTCCTGCAATTCACCTATACAGAAAATTTGGTTTTGTTGAAATCCCTTTAGAATCGGGTATTTACGAAAGAGCCGACATAAAAATGGAGAAAAAAATATCTTAATATTGTCCTTACAGTATTAGCAGAATTTTTACACTAATTTTAAATCTTTTTACGTAATTTGTACCTTTAATTTTTTGCACAACCCATGTCAATCACGTTAACTCCATTTACAAAACAACAATTGCTGCCACAGGAAGAAAAGCTTGAGGTTGGTCGTTTTAAAAGAGAACTTTTTATAGGAATTCCTAAAGAAACAAGTTATCAGGAACGTCGTATCTGCCTTACCCCTGACGCTGTGAACTCATTAACTTATGAAGGTCACAGAGTTATGATTGAATCTGGTGCGGGTGAAAGTTCAAGTTACACAGACAAAGAATATGCAGATGCAGGTGCAGAAATTACAAAAGACACAAAAAGAGTTTTTGGTTGTCCGTTTTTATTAAAAGTAGAACCGCCAACTTTAGCTGAAATCGAAATGATCAATCCTGAAACGGTTATTATTTCGGCGATTCAGCTCAAAACAAAAAAGAAAACTTACTTTGAAGCTTTGGCACAAAAGAAAATCACAGCACTCGCTTTTGAATATATTAAAGATGAAGACGGATCTTATCCTGCGGTAAAATCTTTAAGCGAAATTGCAGGAACTGCATCAATCCTTATTGCAGCCGAATTAATGATTACAGATGAATTTGGAAAAGGGCTTTTATTTGGAAATATTACCGGTGTCCCTCCTACTGAAGTTGTAATTCTTGGAGCTGGAACTGTTGGCGAATTTGCTGCAAAAACTGCAATTGGATTGGGTGCAAACGTAAAAGTTTTTGATAATTCGATTACAAAATTGCGTCGTTTACAAAATAATTTAAGTCAAAGAATCTTTACTTCAACTATTCAGCAAAAAGCTTTATTGAAAGCCTTAAGACGTTGTGATGTAGCAATTGGCGCGATGCGCGGCAAAGAACGCTGCCCGATTGTAGTTACTGAAACCATGGTAGAACACATGAAAAAAGGTGCCGTTATTGTAGACGTGAGTATTGACACAGGTGGTTGTTTTGAAAGCTCTGAAGTGACAACTCATGAAAAACCAACTTTC
Organism: Flavobacterium resistens; assembly: GCF_900182645.1. GTDB lineage: Bacteria > Bacteroidota > Bacteroidia > Flavobacteriales > Flavobacteriaceae > Flavobacterium > Flavobacterium resistens. The sequence goes on from NZ_FXTA01000001.1 coordinate 224,053, forward strand.
ATTAAAAACAATGTTTTGCATTATTGTGTACCAAACATTCCTTCAAGATATTCAAAAACTGCCTCATTATCAATTAGTAACATCCTAACACCTTATCTACATCAGATAGCCGAAGATGGTGGTATCGAAAGCGCAATTCGATGCAACAAAGGGCTTAAAAACGGAATTTATCTTTACCATGGAATTTTAACAAATAAAGCAATTGGCGACTGGTTTGATTTGCCAGACAACGATATTAATTTACTTGTATTTTAAAGGAACTTTAATGTACCTTTGCAAAAATTTTATTTCATGAAGTTCGTACACCGTTTTGCATATTATTTGATTGGTTTAGTGATGGGATGCTTTTTTGTAGCTCTAGTTTTTAGTGGTAAAGACACTCGTTGCAACTATTTTCCAAATGCCCGAGTTTTAAATAATTTAAGAACAAAACCTTTTCAATATTCAGATAAAGCAATTCAGACTTTAAACGAAAAATGGGTTGATACTGCCGATATTAAAAACACTTTAACTTACGGAGATGTTGATTTTGACCAAAGCAATGTTCCGTTTAAAAAAGGAAAATTATACATCATTGAAGGAAAAACAGCTAAAAATCAAGAGATTATTTTAAAAGTAGTGAATTTTGAAAACAAAGCTGTTTTAGAAGAAATCATCAAAAAAGAAACTGAAAAGTAGTTTTAAAAATTTTAAAACCATTCTATTTCTTCGATTCCTTTTGACTTTAAAAAAGAATTCGTTTGACTAAAATGCTTGTTTCCAAACCATTTCCCTTGATTAGCACTCATTGGCGATGGATGTCCAGATTCTAAAATATGATGTTTTGAGCGATCTATTTTCAAACCTTTTTTCTGAGCGAAGCTGCCCCATAAAAGGAAAACCACATTTTCTTTTTGGTCAGAAATAGCCTGAATGACAGCATCTGTAAATAGATTCCATTTTAAATGTTTATGACTATTTGGACTATCTTTTCGAACGGTTAAAGAAGCATTTAAAAGTAAAACTCCTTGCTGCGCCCATTTTTCAAGATTCCCAGATGTCGGCATAAAAATCGAATCAAAATCAGTATTTATTTCTCTGAAAATATTGCGAAGTGAAGGCGGAATTTTAACTGTGTCATTTACAGAAAAGCTTAAGCCATTCGCTTCTCCTTCACCATGGTAAGGATCCTGGCCAATAATTACAACTTTTAAGTCTGAAAAATTGCAATTATTGAACGCTGCAAAAATCAATTCGGCTGGCGGATAGCAGGTATGTGTTTTATATTCAATATCCAGCGCATCCATTAATTCTTTAAAATAGGGTTTCTGGATTTCGTCTTTTAAAACATTCTGCCAATCTTGAGCTAAATTAATTTTCATTTTAAAAATTTTATTACAAATTACGCAAAGTTTTATCCAAACTGCCAAATTATTAGTGCTATTTAGTTTTAAAACTTTGTAACTTTGAAATCTTTACAACTTACGATATATAATGGTATCTATTACAGAAAAAACATTACAAGATTTACAATTTCCAACCGTGCTTGAAACCATTTCAGATGGCTGTAACACTGATATAGGAAAAGAAAAGGCTTTACAAATAAAACCATTTAGAGATAAAGAAGAATTGATGCAATCGCTGATGCAGACATCAGAATATGTTTCTTCTTTTCAAAATAATAACGCAATTCCGAATCACGGTTTTGACGCTATCACGCATGAAATCAAATTTTTAGCAATTGAAGACAGTTTTCTTGAAGTAGGAAGTTTTAGAAAAATTGCTAATCTTTCTGCAACAACAAATGTCTTATTGAATTTCTTAAAAAAATTCGACGATTATTATCCAAATTTAAATGCAAGAGCTTCTCGAGTAGAATTAACGAAAGATATTATAACTGCAATCGATTCAATTGTAGATAAATACGGAGAAATTAAAGACAATGCTTCTCCGGCTCTTTCTGGAATTCGTCAAAACATGAACTTAGTTCGCGGTAAAGTAAATCAAAGTTTTGGTGTGGCTTTAACGCAATACAATGGTTTAGGATATTTGGACGATATTAAAGAAAGTTTTGTTCAAAACCGTAGAGTTTTAGCGGTTTTGGCAATGTATCGACGTAAAGTAAAAGGTTCAATTTTAGGAAGTTCCAAAACCGGAAGTATTGCCTATATCGAACCAGAAGCTACTTTAAAATATTCGAGAGAATTAGCCAATTTAGAATACGAAGAAAAAGAAGAAATTACAAGAATTCTAAAAAATCTATCCAATGTAATTCGCCCATATCTTCCTTTATTAATTGAATATCAGGATTTTTTAAGTGATATTGATGTAGTTGCCGGAAAAGCAAAATATGCCAATCGCATTAACGGAATCTTACCTGCAATTACTGAAGAAAGAAGATTGTTTTTTAGAGAAGCTTATCATCCTATTTTGTATTTGAACAACAAGCAAAAAAAGGAAGTTACATATCCGCAAACTATTGAGCTTAAACAAGAAAACAGAATTATTGTAATTTCTGGGCCTAATGCCGGAGGAAAAACCATTTCCTTAAAAACGGTTGGTTTATTGCAATTGATGCTGCAATCTGGAATCTTGATTCCGGTTCATGAGCGTAGTGAAACTTTCTTATTTGACAGAATCTTAACGGATATTGGAGATAATCAATCTATTGAAAATCATTTAAGTACATATAGTTATCGATTAAAAAACATGAATTATTTCTTAAAAAAATGCAATAAGAAAACCATGTTTTTAATTGATGAATTTGGTACAGGTTCTGATCCTGAATTGGGTGGAGCTTTGGCTGAAATTTTCTTAGAAGAATTTTATCATCGTGAAGCATTCGGAATTATTACAACGCATTATTCTAATTTGAAAATTCTGGCGAACGAATTGCCATACGCAACAAATGCGAATATGATGTTCGACGAAAAATCTCTTGAGCCAATGTACAAACTAGCTTTGGGTCAGGCAGGAAGTTCGTTCACATTTGAAGTTGCTCAAAAAAATGGGATTCCATTTGGATTGATTAATCGCGCAAAAAAGAAAATCGAAGTTGGAAAAGTTCGTTTTGACAAGACTATTGCAACACTGCAAAAAGAAAGATCGAAACTGGAAAAAACTTCTTTGAATTTAAAAGAAGAAGAAACCCGAGCGCGCGAGGAAAGCAAAAAGATGGAAAACATCAATACAAAAATCCAACAAAAATTAGAAAGCTATCAGGAATTATATGACAGCAATCAAAAGATAATTTATATTGGACAAAAAATTGATGATATAGCCGAAAAATATTTCAACAATAAAAACAAGAAAGAGCTTATTGGTGAATTTTTAAAAATTGTTGAAATAGAAAATTCGAAACGAAAAAAAGCAACCCCAAAAGAAACGAAAGCAAAAGTTGAAAAACAAAAAGAAATTATTGCTGAAGTTCAAGTAAAAGTTGAAGAAATTCGAAAAGAGAAAAAAGAGAAAAAACTTAAACCTGTTATCGAAAAACCAAAACCAATTTTGAAAGTTGGTGATCGAGTAAGAATGCTGGATGGAAAATCTGTTGGAAGTATAGATTCTATCGAAAAAAATAAAGCAACTGTCAATTATGGTATTTTTACTTCGAAAGTAAGCTTGGATGAATTGGAATTAGTGGAAGCTGTTAAGAAGTAATCTTTTCTATAAATTTTATTTAAAAAAACATGAAAATTTGATCGGAATTAAAATAAGGCGATTTAAGCAATTGTTTTAAAAATTACGATTCGAAATATAGATAAATTTTAAAATCGGATTCTAAATAGTTTATTTAAGTCATTTTGAATTTGAAAAATTTATCAAAATTAAGAAATCAATAGATTTTTCAAATAGGCTTGCGATTACTAAAACAGAATACAATTTTATAAATCTTCTGCGTTAATACTTAAATACGAAACCTGATCTACATTAATAATGGAAACTCTTCCAAAAAATAAAAAAATAATTCTCTTTGATGGAGTTTGCAACCTTTGTGATTCTGCTGTTCAATTTATTATTAAACATGATAAAAAAGACATTTTTAGGTTTGTGGCATTGCAGTCAGAATTAGGAATTTCAATTTGTAAACATTTAGGAATTAGTTTTTCTAAAATGGATAGCATTATTTTGTATGAACCTGGAACTGCTTATTTTTACAAATCTTCAGCTGTAATTGAAATAACCAAAAATTTTGGTGGTTTTTGGAAATTAGTACCAATTTTTAGAATCGTTCCTATTTTCATCAGTGACAGAATTTATGATTATGTTGCTAAAAACAGGTATAATTGGTACGGCAAAAAAGAAAGCTGTATGATTCCAACTCCTGAATTAAAATCAAAGTTTCTTTAATTTTTTTAATTCTCACAATATTTTCTCAAAAAAAATCCCAAATTCACTTAAATTGGAATTTGGGATTTTTTTTATTTAAAATTTATTAGACCTATTACCTAATCAATTTTCTGTATTTCAAACGTTTTGGAGTTAAATCACCACCAAGACGTTTCTTTTTATTTTCTTCGTAATCAGAGAAACTTCCTTCGAAGAAATAAACTTCAGAATCTCCTTCAAAAGCTAGAATGTGCGTACAAATTCTATCTAAAAACCATCTGTCGTGAGAAATAATTACGGCACAACCGGCAAAATTCTCCAAACCTTCTTCAAGAGCACGAAGTGTATTTACGTCAAGATCATTCGTAGGCTCATCCAGCAAAAGTACGTTTCCTTCTTCTTTCAAAGTCATGGCCAAGTGTAAACGGTTACGTTCTCCTCCAGAAAGCATAGACACTTTTTTGTTTTGCTCACCACCACCAAAATTGAAACGTGATAAATAAGCTCTAGAATTCACTTGCTTTCCACCCATCATAATTAATTCCTGACCATCAGCAAAGTTTTCCCAAATCGATTTATTTGGATCTATGTTAGAGTGAGACTGATCTACATAAGCGATTTTTACTGTTTCACCAACTGAAAATTCTCCACTATCAGTAGCTTGTTCACCCATAATCATTTTGAAAATGGTAGATTTACCAGCACCGTTAGGTCCAATAATTCCAACAATTCCGGCTTGTGGCAAAGTAAAGTTCAAATTATCATAAAGTAATTTTTCACCAAAAGCTTTTGCAACATTTTTGGCTTCAATAACATTCGTACCTAAACGTGGACCATTTGGAATGTAGATTTCCAAGTTTTCATCCAATTGTTTTTGGTCTTCATTTAATAATTTGTCGTAGTTCTGTAAACGTGCTTTTTGCTTAGTCTGACGACCTTTAGCACCTTGACGAACCCACTCCAACTCACGCTCTAACGTTTTTCTACGTTTAGAAGCCACTTTTTCCTCCTGAGCCATACGGTTTGATTTTTGGTCTAACCAAGAAGAATAGTTTCCTTTCCATGGAATACCTTCTCCTCTATCTAACTCAAGAATCCAACCAGCAACGTTATCTAAGAAATATCTATCGTGCGTTACAGCAATTACAGTTCCTGAATATTGTGCTAAATGCTGCTCTAACCAAAGAACTGACTCAGCATCAAGGTGATTGGTTGGCTCATCCAGAAGTAATACATCAGGCTGTTGTAATAACAAACGACATAAAGCTACACGACGACGCTCACCTCCAGAAAGGTTTTTAATCGGCGTATCACCTTCTGGCGTACGCAATGCATCCATTGCGATTTCTAATTTTGTATCGATTTCCCAAGCACCAAGAGCATCAATTTTATCTTGCAATGCCGCCTGACGATCCATCAATTTATCCATTTTATCTGGATCTGAATAGTTTTCTTCAAGACCAAATAAATCATTAATTTGATTATACTCTTCTAAAACAGCCATAGTTTCTGCAGCTCCTTCACGAACAATTTCGATTACTGTCTTAGAATCATCAAGAATTGGTTCCTGCTCTAAGTAACCGACTGTATAACCAGGCTGAAAAACCACATCTCCTTGATAGTTCTTATCAACTCCAGCAATAATTTTTAAAAGTGAAGATTTTCCAGAACCGTTAAGTCCCAAAATACCAATTTTAGCTCCGTAAAAGAAACTTAGATAAATGTTTTTAAGAACAGGCTTATCTGCTCCCTGATAGGTTTTACTCAATTTCTGCATTGAGAAAATTACTTTCTTATCGTCTGACATTTGTTTTATTTTTATTTATATTGTTTTTATTATGATCTCTATTTCAATTAAAACAGATTAAACCCTGCCTTTCAAAGCATTGAATACCCAAGCATTAGCAAAAAAACCAACTCCAACGGCAGCAAATCCCCAGCCCGAAACATCACTGTATCTAAAAATTCCTAAACCTATAAGCAACAATCCCATAAGTACCATTATTAAAGTAGCCCATCCTAAAATGGTATTTTTATTCATTCCCATAATTGTGTAATTATTTTAATCTGATTATTTTTTAGAAAGGCAAATATCGTGAATTATTACGGCTTAATTAAATATTTTGTACAGCATTTCTTTTAGCAAATCAGATTGTGGAAGCGCATTTGCTCCAACACCTTTGCTCTTTACGTCAATATCACGCAATGCTCCAACTATCTGACTCACTTTTCGCATTGGGTAATTCTTTACAGCCAGATCATATTCTTTTAGAAAATAAGGATTTACCCCAATTGCAGCTGCAACATTTTTTGGGTTTTTATCCTTAAGTCCATGGTATTTTAAGAGTTGTACAAAAAATCCAAATACCAATCCTGTTGTCATTACTAATGGATATTCTTTTGGGTTGTGAGCAAAGTTTTCTGCGATTTTATACGCTTTCAACTGATTACGTTCTCCAATTGCTTTTCGCAATTCAAAAACATTGTAATCTTTACTGAAACCAATATTTTCCTCAATATGCTCAGCCGTAATCATTGTACCTTGTGGCAAAATAATCTGCAGTTTTTCAAGCTCATTATTGATTTTGCTTAAATCTGTTCCGAGAAACTCAACCAACATTGCATTTGCTTTTGGATCAATTGTATATTTCTTTCCCGCCAAAACACGTTTTATCCAATCACCAACCTGATTTTCGTAAAGTTTTTTACTTTCGTAAACCAAACCATTTTGTGCCAATACTTTAGTAACTTTTTTACGTTTGTCCAGCGTTTTGTATTTGTAGCAAAAAACCAAAACCGTAGTTTCCATTGGATTATTGGCATAGGCTTCTAATTTATCAATATTTCTAGACAAATCCTGGGCCTCTTTTACTATAACAACCTGACGATCAGCCATCATAGGATAGCGCTTGGCCGTTGAAACAATATCTTCTACAGAAACATCTCTTCCATACAAAACAGTCTGGTTGAAACCTTTCTCTTCTTCTGCAAGCACATTTTCCTCAATATATTCAGATAATTTATCTATATAATAAGGTTCTTCCCCCATTAAAAAATAAATTGGTTTTATATTTCCGGCCTTGATATCATTGACAATTTTTACAACTTCGTCCATTTAAAATTTGTTTCAAGTTTCAGGTTTCATGTTCATCGTTCAATAACTTGAAACTTTAAACCTGAAACCTAAAACTATTTTATATTTTTGCTTTATGCAGCAATTAAATTTTCCAACTTATAGTTTTCGATTCAAAAATAGCGAAAATAAAGTGTCTATTTTTGATGAAATCAGAAAAAAATTTATCATTCTTACCCCAGAAGAATGGGTTCGCCAGCACGTTGTTCATTATCTATTACATGAAAAAAAATATCCCAAATCATTAATCAATGTTGAGAAAGTTTTAAAAGTCAACGGATTAAGAAAACGATATGATGTTGTTGTTTTTAATTCTGACGGTTCTATACATATACTAGTAGAATGTAAAGCACCCGAGGTGAAAATCTCTCAGGCAACTTTTGATCAAATTGCTCGTTATAATATGACAATGCAGGCACGGTTTTTGAATGTCACAAACGGACTAAACCATTTTTATTGTCAAATGGATTTTGAAAACGAAAAATATCAGTTTTTGAGAAACCTGCCTGATTATAAAGAAAACCATTAAAATAAATAATTTAAGAACTTTTGGATAAAATAGCAGTTGTCATTTTAAATTGGAACGGAGTAAGATTGTTGGAGCAATTTTTACCATCAGTTATTCAATTTTCGGAAGGCGCGACAATATATGTTGCCGACAATGATTCTACAGATAATTCCGTTGAATTTGTTCAACAAAATTTCCCTACAATTAAAATTGTAAAAAATACAGGCAATTATGGATTTGCAAAAGGCTATAATGATGCTTTAAAACATATTGACGCTGAAATTTATGCCTTAGTAAATTCGGATATTGAAGTGACCGAAAATTGGTTAAAGCCAATACTTGAAACTTTTGAGTCTGAAAAACAAACTGCCATCATTCAGCCAAAAATTCTTGATTTTAAAAACAAAGAATATTTTGAATATGCAGGCGGTGCTGGTGGATTCATCGATAAATATGGTTTCCCCTTTTGTCGCGGACGTATTTTTGATACTGTTGAAAAAGACAATGGGCAATACAACGACAATTGTGAATTATTTTGGGCGTCAGGCGCTTGTTTCTTTATCCGAAAAGAGGTTTATGATGAGTTGGGAGGTTTTGATGAAAGCTTCTTTGCACATCAGGAGGAAATTGATTTATGCTGGCGCGCCGCAAATGAAGGGCAAATCATAAAATATAATTCGCAATCTGTTGTTTACCATGTTGGAGGGGCAACTTTACAACAAGGAAATCCACGAAAAACATTTTTGAATTTCAGAAATTCATTACTAATGCTTGTGAAAAATTTACCTAAGAAAGGTTTATTCTTTGTGATTTTCTTCAGAATGGTTTTAGATGGCATAGCAGGTATCCGTTTTCTTACACAAGGGAAATTCACCCATACTTTTGCTATTTTGAAAGCACATTTCTCCTTTTATTGCCTATCTTTAAAATATCTAAAAAAGCGAAAAGATTTTCAAATACAGCAATACTATACCGTAAAAAGTATCGTTTACCTCTATTACATAAAGAAATTACTGGTTTTTAAAGAAATCTTTAACAGTAATCAAAATATTAAAAACTAAATTTGTAATCAACGTTTAATTAAATATAATACCTATGAGAAAAATAGTTATCGCACTATCAGTATTAATGGCCTTAACTTCGTGTGTATCGAAAAAGCAATATGCTGCACTTGAAGCTAAGAACAAAGAGACCCAAGATTTATTAAACTCTTGCACTGTTAAATTAAATTCTTGTTTAGAAGAAAAAGCTGGTTTAGCTGCTACAGTTGAAGGCTTAAAATCACATAACCAAGACTTAATCAACAGTTCAAAAGATTTAACGGTTTTAACTACTAAAGGAGCTGAAAACCTTGAAAAATCTCTAGAAAGCTTAAAAGAGAAAGATTTGAAAATCTCAAGACTTCAAGATGCTCTTACAAAAAAAGACAGTGTAACTTTAGCATTAGTTACAAGTTTAAAAGGAGCTGTTGGAATCAACGATCCAGATATCGAAATCAATGTTGAAAAAGGAGTTGTATTTATTTCTATCGCTGATAAATTATTATTCAAAAGCGGAAGTTATGACGTAAGCGACAAAGCAAAATCTGTTTTAGCGAAAGTTGCAAAAGTTGTAAACGACAAGCCTGATTTTGAATGTATGGTTGAAGGACACACAGATGACGTTCCTTACAAAAGCAACGGAGTTTTGTTAGACAACTGGGATTTAAGTGTTAAACGTTCTACTTCTATCGTTCGTGTATTAACAAATGATCTTGGTGTTAACCCTGCAAAATTAATTGCTGCTGGTAGAAGTTCATATGTACCATTAGTTGCAAATGATACTCCAGACAACAAAGCTCGTAACAGAAGAACTCGTATTGTGGTTATGCCAAAAATCGATCAATTCTATGATATGATTGAAAAAGAAATGAAAAAACAAGCGAAATAATCCTTGTTTTACATATCATAAAAAACAGAAAAAGCAGGTCTTACGACCTGCTTTTATGTATCCTTAATTTTTTTAATAACCAATTAAATATAAATCAAGAATAGCATTATTTTTAATCAACTAACTAAATTTTAACTATACTAAAGTTAGTGATTATTTTTTAACATTTACACAATTTCAGTTTTTTTTTACAAATATACCATATTACTATTCCCAGTATTATAATTATTCTACCCCATAATTTAAAGGCAACATATCTCCAACTCTTTTTTCCGATATTTTCCCTGAAAAAAGTATGTCTTCAATATTTGAATTATTTCCATACTTGTAAATATAAAAACTATTTGTTTCAAAAGTTATTTTGGATACTTCCTTTTTGTCGAAGATAAGATTATAAACAGCTACAATTTTTTTTGAGTTTAGATTTATATTTTCACTTTTATCCTGATCAATTAATTCTACTTTTGCAAAATCGCCTTCTTTAGTTATTTTGAAGCATTTAGTTGGATCCTGATTATACTTACCTTTAAACAGTAAAAATTTCTTGGCCTCCCAATCCGTATTTGCTAAATTTCTGAAAAACTGAATTTGAGATCCCTGAAATGTTTTTTCTCGTTTTTTTAAAACTTTAGCGCTATTATCAATTTCTTCAAATCGGCTCACGCCTCCATAAAAATTCTTATAAGCATCTAATGAATTAATACTAAACCTATTAAAATAAACTTCAAAAATTACCAATTCAAAATCAATTTTATATCCTAAGGCCGGATTTATAATTACTAAAGGTTTATCTGAAGAGGCTGTAAAAAGTAAATTCTTTTTATCATAATTAAATTTAATATCATCTTCATTTTTAATAATAGCTGATTTCGCATTACTAGTTTTTCCTAAAAAGTATTCTCTAAACAACTTTAATTTCTGAGCTCTTGTAAACTCATTATTATTATTAACAACAACTTCTTTAAGCTCATTTTCCGAAATCTTCATCGCAATATTTAAGGGCTTCGAAACATCTAATCCCGACAAATACTCCGTTTGATATCCCATTGAACTAATCACTAAAATACTATTAGCATTAGGTTCATACTTGATAGAAAATTTTCCATCAGCATCTGAAACTGTTGAAATTGTTGTACCATCATAATAAACATTTACTCCTTCTAACGGAATATTACCTTTACCTGTAATTTTACCATTAAGATTATGTTGCGAAAATATAGTGAGCGCAGAAAATAAAAATAAAAGAGTAAATAGTTTTTTCATTAAAGCCAAAAGGTTTGATTAATTAGTAGCTAATTAACCAAACCTTTTTGTATTATCCTAAACAATCTATATTTTTTCTTACAAAATATCAATATCGCCTTTTCCTTCTCTCACGATAACTGGTTCATATTCTGAAAGGTCAATTATTGTCGAACCAACGTTGTCACCATAACCACCATCAATTACCAAATCTACTAGATTTTGCCATTTTTCAAAAATCAATTCGGGATCTGTAGTATATTCAATTACATCATCTTCATCACGAATAGAAGTTGAAACTACCGGATTTCCCAATTGACGAACAATTTCTAAAATAATATTATTATCAGGAACACGAATACCAACTGTTGTTTTCTTTTTAAACTCTTTTGGCAAATTATTGTTTCCTGGCAAAATAAAGGTGTAAGGACCTGGTAAAGCTCTTTTCAGAATTTTGAAAGTCGATGTATCAATCTGACGTACATAATCTGATAAATTGCTCAAATCATGACAAATAAAAGAAAAATTTGCTTTCTCTAATTTAACACCTTTTATTTTTGCAATTTTTTCTAAAGCCCTAGAATTGGTAATATCACAACCTAAACCATAAACAGTATCTGTCGGATAAATTACCAATCCACCATTCTGAAGCACTTTTACAACTTTTGCAATTGCAGCTTCACTAGGTTTATCTGGATATATTTTTATGAATTCAGCCATCGTTTTTGTTTCAAGTTTATATTTGTTTCAGGTTTCAGGTTTACGCTTCAACACTTGAAACCTTAAACTTGAAACATTTCTTATCCTACAACATCTAATTTAGCAAATCTTAACAACAATTTCTTAATTCCGCCTACCTCAAATTTAATTTCGGCTTTTTTATCAGCGCCAACACCTTCTAGATTAATCACTTCGCCTTTTCCAAAACGTTCATGCATCACCACATTTCCAACCGTTAATTTGCTATCAAATAAATTTGGAGCGCCAGCATTTGGGTTTGTTCCTCCAACTGGTTTTAGTTTTCTGATATTCAAATCCGGTTTCGGATTATTATCTGTAACATGTTTTGGAGGCGTTCCTCCTACTGGTTTTGCCAATCTTAATTTAGATTTATCTACATCTCCGAAAATATCGCCGTCAATTGGTGATTTATAACGATAATTACTTTCAGACGGAGTTAAATATTCTAGATATTGGCCATCAATTTCTTCAATAAAACGAGATGGTTCACTATCTGTCAATTTTCCCCAACGGTAACGCGACTGTGCATAAGTTAAATACGCCTGATGTTCAGCACGAGTTAAAGCTACGTAAAATAATCGACGTTCTTCTTCTAATTCGCTTCTGGTACTCATACTCATAGCACTCGGAAACAAATCTTCTTCCATTCCCACAACAAAAACATGCGGAAATTCAAGTCCTTTTGCTAAGTGAATCGTCATCAAAGCTACACGATCTTCATCATTTGTATCTTTATCCAAATCAGTTGCCAAAGCTACATCTTCCATAAATTCAGAAAGCGCACCTCTTGCTCCATCAATCTCTCTTTGACCTTCGGTAAAATCTTTAATACCGTTTAAAAGTTCTTCGATATTCTGAATTTTTGCCATTCCTTCCGGAGTAGCATCTTTTTTCAATTCCTGAACCAAACCTGTTTTCTTTGCAACGTGGTCTGTAATATAAAAAGCATCCTGATTTTGATCGATAACCTGAAAACTCTGAATCATCGTAACAAAATCTTTTAGTTTATTTTTAGTTCCGGCATTCAATTTCAAGTCGATTTTATCGATATTCACCATTACTTCCCAAATCGAACGTTTATAATGATTTGCCGCAATAGTCAGTTTTTCTACAGTTGTATCTCCAATTCCTCTTGCAGGGTAATTGATTACACGAATCAAAGCTTCTTCATCTTTTGGATTCAAAACCAAACGCAAATAACACAAAACATCTTTAATTTCTTTACGTTGGTAAAAAGACAAACCTCCATAAATTCTATACGGAATATCGCGTTTTCTTAAAGCGTCTTCCATCGCACGCGATTGTGCATTTGTACGATACAAAATAGCAAAAGCGCCATTATGCAATTGATTCTGCATTTTCTGCTCAAAAATTGTACTCGCAACAAAACGACCTTCTTCTGCATCTGTCAAACTTCTGTGGACTTTAATTCTTGGCCCAAATTCATTTGCAGTCCAAACCACTTTATCCAGTTTGGTCTTATTATGCTCCATTACCGTATTTGCCGCCTCTACAATATTTCGTGTCGAACGATAATTCTGTTCCAAACGAAACATTACTACACCTTCATAATCTTTTTGAAAATTCAAAATATTATTAATGTTCGCTCCACGGAACGCATAAATACTCTGCGCATCATCACCAACCACACAAATATTCTGAAATCTGTCTGATAAAGCTCTAACAATCAAATATTGTGAGTGATTTGTATCTTGGTACTCATCAACCAAAATATAACGAAAACGATCTTGATATTTAGCTAAAACTTCAGGAAAACGAGTCAGCAATTCATTTGTTTTCAATAACAAATCATCAAAATCCATTGCGCCAGCTTTAAAACAGCGCTCTACATATTGCTGATAAATTTCGCCTAATCTTGGTCTTTTTGCCATAGCATCGGCTTCAACCAATTCTGGATTATTAAAATAGGCTTTAACCGTAATCAAACTGTTTTTATAGCTTGATATACGACCTAAAATCTGTTTTGGCTTATAGATATCACGATCCAACTGCATTTCTTTAATAATCGAAGAAATCAATCTCGCCGAATCCTGAGAATCATAAATAGTAAAATTGGAAGGATATCCTAAATGATCTGATTCTGCACGAAGAATACGAGCGAAAATCGAGTGAAAAGTTCCCATCCAAAGATTTTTAGCTTCAGATGCTCCCACAATATCCGAAATCCTGTGCTTCATTTCACGCGCTGCTTTATTGGTAAAAGTCAGCGACAAAATATTGAAGGCATCAACACCTTGAGCCATCAAATAAGCAATTCTAATTGTTAAAACACGGGTTTTTCCCGAACCTGCACCAGCAATAATAATCATTGGCCCGTCTTTCTTTAAAACAGGCGCTCTCTGCGCTTCGTTGAGCTGGTCAATATATTTCTGCATGTAATTTATCTCCTTTATATGCAAAAATAAGAATTAATGATTTAATAAGCTACTAAGCTTCTAAGACACTAAGTTTTTTTTCTTTTTTGAAGCCGAAGAAAAGGCATTTTATTGAACATGGTTTCCCGCTTTCGGCTTTATCTCTTCGCTCCGCAACGAGGATATCGCCTCTATCGGGGCTAGAAAACAAACATCATTTTTGAGATACTAAGCTACCTAGTTCCTAAGACTTTATTTTTTTCTTTCGACAAAGAGAGAAAGCTTAGAACCTTAGCATCTTAGTAACTTAGAAGCTTACTTGAAAAACACATCGTAAGCAAATCGAATCAAAGTCCCAATAACAACCACCAAAAAGAAAATTCGAATAAACCCATTTCCTTTATTAATAGCCAATTTTGCGCCAAGCCAACCTCCAAGTCCGTTGCTGATCGCCATCGGAATCGCGATTGACCAGATTATTTTCCCTTTAATCATAAACAAGCAAATCGAACCAAAATTTGTAGCCAGGTTTACCATTTTAGCATTCGCGGAAGCGTGAAGAAAATCAAAACCTAAAAGCGCTATAAATGCAACTACAAAAAAACTTCCAGTTCCTGGCCCGATAAATCCGTCATAAAAACCAACAATAACGCTAATTACAACCGCATAAATAATTTGAGTTACTTCTGAATGATCTTTCGCAACATGCTGACCAAAATTCTTTTTTGCGTACGTATAAATAAACAGCAATGATAAAACTACAAGCAAAAGCGGTTTCATAAAATCGTTGCTAACCATTGTCAAAATGGTAGAACCCAAAAATGCCGATGGAACTGCCAAGCACATCATTATGATTAATAATTTCCATTGAATAACTACTTTTTTTAAATACTGAAAAGCAGCAAATGCAGTTCCGCTGAAAGCTGGGATCTTTAAAGAACCAATTACTGTAGAAACAGGCAAATTAGGCAATAAAATTAATCCCATTGGAGTTTGGATTAAACCGCCTCCACCAACAATTGCATCAATAAATCCTGCAGCAAACGCGGCTAGACAAAGAAAAAGTATTATGTATGAATCCATTAAAAGTAAAATTGTGTAGAATTTAAAAAACAGCTACAAAAGTAAGTTTTCCGTTTTGTTTATTACCGAAAATTTAAAACGGATTTCTCCTCAAAAAGTATATTTTTGCTAAAAAATTTAACCCAAATGGATTTTACAAGAATTATAGAATTAGCCAGTTATACACTTCCTGCAATTGTTACAGGATTTGTTGCCTACAGTTTTTTTGAACTGCATATTAAAAATAATGATAAAAAGCGTGCTTTTTTATTGAATAGAGATTACCAAAAGCAATCACTACCAATACGTTTACAAGCTTATGAGCGTATGACTTTATTTTTGGAACGTATAAACCTGACCAAATTATTGATTCGAATTGCCCCAATTTCTCAAAATAAACACGATTACGAAAACTACATAATCGATCAGATTGAGCAGGAATTTGAACACAATTTAACGCAACAGATTTACATGTCTGATGAGTGCTGGACGATTATTACAACGGCAAAAAATGCTACAATCCAAATGATTCGAAAAGCTGCAATGAGCGACAAAGTAGAAAATGCTGATAAATTGCGTGAAGTAATTTTAAATGATTTATTAGAAAAACAATCGCCTAGTAACGCTGCTTTAGGATATATTAAAAATGAAGTTGCTGATCTTTGGTAGAAAAAGTATTTTAGATTAAGAATTCTGATTTTAGATTTATCTCTTGTAATCTAAAATCAGAATTCTAAAATCACCTATTGTCACTCATAACTTCTGACTTATTCTGAGCATATTCATATCCTTGTTCCCACCATTCTTTCATTACTTCTTTATTAAAAATCAAGGCATTATCAGTAAGTTTTGTTGGAGTGTAATATAAGTTAAGTTTGACATTCTTATTATTTGCCATAAGTTTTCCTATAGCAATATCATGTTTTTCTACTTGATCCAAAGCAATTCGGAACAAATCTATCATTAATGAAAATGGATTTTTACCAATAACTGTTTTATCCATATTTACTTCGGTTTCTAAAATAATGACATCAATTTCAGTAGCTCCGCGATTAATTGCTTCACGAATTGGAACCAAACTCGAGAATCCGCCATCGCCATATTCGTAATTATTTTTCTCCACCAAACTCATAAACGGAACATAATTACTTGAAATCCAAGACCATTCTATAAACTCTTCATAACTGCAATCTTTTACAGATTTATATTCCGATTCGTTTTTGGTGAAATTGGTTACCGTTATAATAACATCTGTTTTCAGTTTTTTTAGTTTATTGAAATCTGACAACGAAAAGTTATTCCGAATATATTTTCTTAAACCTTTACTCTCGCCAAAAGTCCTTTTTCCTTTAAAAAACTGGCGCAATACATTGAAATGATTAATCGTTACAATATCAACACCTTCTTTATTTTTAACCACAAACGGACAAATATTAAAAATACTTGCCATTGTAACATTCGTATAAACAGAGTGAATTTTTTTAATATGTCCTAAAGCTAAATGTGGGATTAGCAAGCTTCCGGTGGAAGTGCCCAAAAACAAATCATATTCATGATTTTTTTCTTCTATTAAATACTGCGCAACTCCTCCGGCAAAGGCGCCTTTACTTCCGCCGCCAGAAATAACTAATGCTCTCATATGTGGTATTGTAGGTTTTATTTTTATTAGAAAATAGAAGAAAGAAGCAAGAACAAAGACATTTATATTTGCTTAAATCTTTACTCTTGCTTCTTGCTCTATTCTCTATATTTTATTCTCTTTTCACTCTTTCAGCAAACGATTCAATTGAAACTGTTCATCGGGGGTCAAATTAGGCAAAATTCTTTCAAACGAAGCACGCATTTCAGAATTTTTTAATAACATTCTTATTGTGTCTCTTCCAAATTTTGAAAACTGCCACATATGATGTGTAGTTGAAGCAACTAAGTTACTCAGAACCTGATCGTTGATGATTTTAAAAGCAATCAGTTTTTCGAGTGCATTCTGTCGCGTTGTTGCCTCATATTTAGTTGAAGAAAAATCAATTAATTCAGCAACAAGTTCATCTGGATTTGATGCATAATTTGGTGTAGATAATGCCAAAGAAAGCCACATTGTACGAAGATTATAGTCGTTAAAACCAATCCAGTCTTTTGATTTATCTAAATATTCATTTCGATGTTCTGGAAAATTTCTCCACAACCAATATAGCGCTATTTCCTGCGTTTGATAGGATTTATCGTTCAACAAAGTTTCGTACTCTGCCCTAAAATCCTCTGGAATCCTAGTTAAACTTTCAGCTATTGTTTGACGAATCTGAATATTATTGGTTTTCATAGCCAGAATAAGCAATTCTTTTTTTGATTCGTATTTCTCATTTTCTAATTGATCAATAATCGCTTCTTTTACCGTATGATAAACATCTGAATTTAAAGTTTTAATGAAGAAATCTTTCTTTTCTGCCAATGGTGTTTTCTTCAATTTATCAACTTCGAGTCTGACCTGAATAGATTTATTTTTGCTCAACAAAGCATTCGCAACTGGTGTATCAAAAACAGTCGATTCTAGCCAGGTTTTTTGAAATTTTTCCAAGTCAAAATCAGATACTTTTTTTATTTCGTTAAAGAAATCTTCCGAATTTACTGTTTGATACGCATATTTTTTGAGATAACTTTTTATCGCTTTTTTAAATGCTTTATCTCCAATTGATTCGTAGAGCACAAATAGCGCCCACGCTCCTTTTTCGTAAAAAGTAAGCGAACTCGCTTTTGGATTCAAAACCGGAATTGAATCGGTTCTTGATGCAAATTTTATTTGCTGTGCAGTGTCATACAGTTTGGAATAAAAATAGTCATCGCCAAAAATATCTCTTTCCGCTAAAGCCGCATAATAAGTCGCAAAACCCTCCTGAAGCCAGTGATGTTTACTACTTTCGGCCGTAATTAAATCGCCAAACCAATGATGCGCTAACTCATGAGCATCGACATTTGTGTAATTACGATCCACAAATCCAATTGAATCAACAACATATCGCGTTGCTAAAAGTGTTGAAGTTGTGTTTTCCATTCCAGCATACAAAAAATCCCGAACCGGAATTTCTCTATAAATCTCCCACGGATATTGAACACCAATTTCTTTTTCTAGAAAATCAAAAATGCGTTTTGAATATCGAAATGTGGGTTCAAAACGTGAAACATCTTTATTTTCTAAATAATATTCAAGCGGAACATTCGATTTCGATTTAGAACTTTTTTTATCATATTTTCCAATGGCAAGCATCAGCACATAAGAACTCATTGGTTTTTTCATTTCATATTGCCAACGATATGAATTTCCATTTTGTGATTTCTCTTTTAAAATTCCGTTCGAAAAAACCTGATATGCTGAATCATAAGTTATTCCTAAGTTAAAAATCACTTTTTCATTGACATCATCAAAACTCGGAAACCAATTACTTGTATATCTTCCCTGACCTTGTGTCCAAATTTGAACTTCTTTGTCTTCAATATCAATAAAATACAAAGCTTGTTTTGGTTTTGCAGTATATTCAAAAGTCAAATGATTATCTCCTTTTTGAAAATTTCCAATAATCTGTAGTTGCTTGCCTGAATTAACAAAAACAACGTCTTTATTGTCAATCTGCACTTTGGAGAATTCCATGTTTTTAGCATCAATTTTTATTGTATCAATTGGTTTTAAAATCGTAAAACCGTAATCTACAATACCTGAAATTGATTTTTCTTTGGCATTTAAAGTTAATAGTCCGGAAGCGGTTTTAAAATCAACAAATTGAGTTTGTTGTGCAAACGCAAAGGAAGTTATAAGGAGAAAAATGTATTTCATTAAAGATTTGAATTTATACGAAAAATCCAAAGTTACAAAGGTTTCGTCAACAAATAGAATGAAATTTGTAAGTTTACCATTTAAAATTCCAAATCGTGTCTACACCTAAAAAAGCCTTATTCAACTGGAGCAGCGGAAAAGATTCTGCTATTGCCTTATATAAAATTCTACAAAATTCTGCATATAAAATCGAATGCTTAGTTACGAGCGTAAATCAGCAATTCCAGCGAATTTCGATGCACGGCGTTCGTGTTGAATTATTAGAAGCGCAAGCTAAAAGTATCGGAATTCCATTGAATATTTTGCAAATTCCTGAAATGCCAACAATGGAAGTTTATGAAAATGTAATGACAAAAGCCTTAACCGAATTAAAAGAACAAGGTATTTCTCATTCTGTTTTTGGTGATATATTCTTAGAAGATTTACGAAAATATCGTGAAGATCAATTGGCAAAATTGGGTTTTGAAGGTGTTTTCCCAATTTGGAAAATTCCAACGAGCGATTTAATACAGGAATTTATTTCGTTAGGGTTTAAAACTATTGTGGTTTGTGTTAATGAAAAATATTTAGACAAAAGTTTTGTTGGCCGAATTATCGATCAGGATTTTATAAATGATTTGCCCGAAAATGTTGATGTGTGTGGAGAAAACGGCGAATTTCACACTTTTGCTTTCGACGGACCTATTTTCTCTGAACCAATAAACTTTGAAATTGGCGAAATTGTTTACCGCAAATATGAAAAACCAAAGACTGAAAACACTTCAAACACAGCTTGCGACACAAACGACGAAACTGCTTTTGATTTTGGTTTTTGGTATTGTGATTTGATTCCGAAATAATATTTAATAACAAAACATTATTTTATTTTATCTTTTTAAAGAAAAATGTCCTTTAAAAATTTTGCTTTGATTGTCTAAATTTATCGTAAACCAATAATCATCAGCTGCTAGATTTTCGCCATTAAATTTTCCATTCCATCCTATATCTTTTGAGTTTAGCTCTTTCAGCAATTTTCCATATCTGTCATAAATATATATTTTAGCATTTGGATATTTCTCAAGACCATTTATTTGCCAGAAATCATTATAACCATCATCATTTGGAGTTACAAATTTTGGGTAATCCAATAATGTTACATCTTCAACATATTCGCCACACCCGTTCATATCTCGTACGTGTATTTTATAATTACCTCCTAAAAGATTAGTAAAAATATTACTTTGCTGATAGGTTATTCCATCAAGAGAATATTCAAAAACTCCATCTCCAGATGCTATAACTTCAATTTTACTGCTGTCAAATTCGTCGTAAATAAGCTTTTCAATCTTAGGCAGCTTTGATCGTGACAAACTAAAAGGAAAACTATTTTCGCAAGTGATTCCATTTTGTTTCTTTTTAATCTTGATAATATAATTACCTTCATTTACAATTTTTGCTTCGTTCGTAATTGAAACAACATTCCCATTTTCAGATTTCCATTCGTATGAATCAAAATCTGAATCTACAGAAAGCAACAAATATGGTTCTAAATCGCACAATGCATATTTTTCATGTAAACTGACTTTCGGCAATGCATTTACAATTAAATCAAAGCTAGTTTCTGAAAAACATAATGCATTTAAACTATTCTGGACCTTCACAAAAATAGTCTGTTTATTTGCAGTTGTATTTTTATAGATTTCGGGAAGCGGACTAGGCAAAACATTTCCTCTCTCGTCTTTATATATAATTGTTAAACCAGATTGATTTCCTATTAATTGACTCTGTATACCAGTTGTGTTAAAACTTGCAATTCCACTTCCTTCATCACAAGAATATAAGTTTTCTGGCTGATTGATTACTGGTTTTGATGACGTTTTAAGCTCTAAATTTGTTTCAGAATAACAATTTGTCATTTTATTTGTTACACGAACTTTAATGTTTTGATTGTAAGGAGTGGTATTGGTAAAAGGATTAGGTAAAGGGTTACTCATTTGAATTCCTTGGCTGTTGTAGTATGAAACTTGCATATCTACCTGTCCTTTCAGCACATTTTTTTCTATTTCCGAAGTATCAAAAAATTCCGATATTCCGTCATTATTATCATCACAACCAATCAAACTACTTAAATTATTAGCAATTGGTAATGGGCTAACGATTAAATTGATTTTCGTTTCAATGAAACACTCATTATCAATATTTGAAATCTTTGCTTTAATAAAATCATTTTGCTTAATTATATTTCTATAATTTGATGAAAGCGGAACAGCAATACTTTTATTAGAACTGTCAAAATAACTAATTTTCACATTCATCTGATTTGATAAAAGTATGCCTTCAACATTAGTCAAATCAAATAAAGAAAATCCATCATTATTTATATCACAAACAACAATATCATTAATATTATTTGCAATAGGTGCCGCCTTAACATTAATAGTAAAATCTTTTATCGTATAGCAAATTGACTTCTCTGTACTTTGAATTCTAGCAAAAATATTCTGCTGAGTACTTGCAATCGTGTACAAATTAGGTAATTTATTGGTTTTATTCTGAGCGTCAATTTGAGATAAATAATACGTTATTTCATATTGATCAGATGGCAAACCGTTTAATATTTCAGCATCTTTTAGAGCATGAAAATCAAACTGTGCATTTTTATCACAAGTTGATATATCTGAAGGCTCTGCAACGACTGGTTTCCCGATTATTGTAATAATTTTTGTCAATGTTTCGACTTTAGCGCCTTTAGTGTAAGTCGCGGAAACTGTATAAGTACCCTTTTTTGAAAAAGTATGTGTTGGTCTTGGTAAAAGTGATTCGTTTAAAGCAGCTGTTGAATTATCATCAAAATTCCATTTCACATTATCTACATCATTATTGAGCGAAAATGAAGCATCAAAATTACAATCGCACGAATTGTTCAACATTATTTTATCTGGGTAAATAATTTGCGTTGCAAGATTTTCATATACATAACTTATTTCATCATCCCTTGGATTTTCGGTTCTTCCATAGTACAATATATCTAAATCTTTGTCATTATCATAATCTCCAAAATCAATTCCGCCACTATAATTCACGGGCAGAGCATGAGGCTTTTCAATAAAATCACCATTTTTGTTGTTCATATAAATTGTAGTAATTTTATATATAGAACCACTATAATTAATAAAGTCTAAAAAACCATCATTGTCTAAATCCTGTAAATGGAGTTGACATAAAAGAACCATTGGATTGCTTAAAACCTTTGTATTGGTAAAATTCATATTTCCATTATTAACATAGAAATAAAGTTTTGCATCATTATCTTCACTTTGCAGGTTAAGTTTAGTCGTTCCTGTGAATACAAAGTCTGGTTTACCATCATTATTTATATCCCCAACATCTAATCTAACATAGCTTAATTGAGGAAGATCTAAATCTATTTTCTTAAACTTAAAATTACCAAGGTTTTTATAAATTTCAAATCTTCTTTCGGTAAGAGTTGATGATCCCATGATCACATCTTTTAATCCGTCTCCATCAAAATCAACCCATTTAGCTGTATTAGCTGTCAGATTTCCAAGATCTCCGCTAATAGCATAAATACCGGTATTTTCCACTTTTGTAAAAGTATCATTGCCTGTATTTTTAAAAATTCCTAAATCAAATTTACCAAGAGAATTTATACCTACATAATGAATATCTAATTTCCCATCGTTATCTATATCAACCCAATCAACCGAACAGTTGCCTAATTTAGGAAGCGAATGCGGGATCTCTACAAATTCACAGCCATTATTTATGTTTTTATAAATCTTTGTGATATAATCCTCTTTATAACCACTTGTAGTTCCCGTATAGATTAAATCCAGTGTTCCATTATTGTCATAATCTCCCCAAGCATACCATCCGTAAATTGTTCTTGGTATATTTGAGATTGGACTTTCTGTAAATGTTTTATCTCCATTATTCTTGTAAAAAACGGCATGTCTAAAATCACCAGCAGGACCAAGATCAAGTCCAGTCGCAAAAACATCTAATAAACCATCTTTATTATAATCAACAAATGATGAAAAGCCCAGATAACCGCCTTTAAAATCTGTCGTTGAGTTTACTAGTTTAAAATTTTGAGATTTTGATGAAAAAGAAAAAAGAATAAAAAATAGAAAAAGTATTTTTTTAAGCATAAGAATAGGTCGTATATTAATTACACTCCTCAGAGTACATTTTTAAAAGGTTTGTAACTGTATTCCAGTTTCGAATTGTTACAATAACATTTAGTTTTTTCTCAATATATTTACCTTCAAGCCTAGTTTTTCCAGCACCAACGGCATATTTAATAAAAATTCTGTTGCCGTCAATACTTGCTTCATCTGGTTTAAACTGACTGATTTTTAAATCGTTTATATTTTCACTTTTCAAAACAGTCGAAACAAAAGCAACATAAAGTTTTTTGGTGTCTAAATCTTTTTCTTTGAAATACGGACTGTTTTTAAAACATAGCTCTAAATCTTCTTTTGCAATAACAATTACAGGAACTTCATGTCCGAAAACTTTAAAAATTTCCTGTTTAATCATAAAACCAACTTTCGAAGCTTCTTCTTCACTATCGACAAAAACATTTCCAGATTGCAGATAGGTTCTGATATTTTGAAATCCGATGTTTTCCAGCATTGTTTTCAAAGCCTCCATTTTCATCATATTATGACCAGAAACGTTGATGCCGCGTAAAAGTGCTAAGTGCGTTTTCATATTCAAAGTTTATTAAAAAAGAAAAAAGTATTCAATTTAAAAAAACAGAATACTTTTAATTGTTTAGCAAACTTACGGTTTTTATTTTGCTTTTTTATATGTATAGCCTCGATCACACATACTCGCATTATCATTTAAATGACCTGATTTATCTAAAGTTAAACTCTCAACTAAACCACCTGTACAACTTGATATTAAAAAATTTTGCTCTGTGTATGTTAAAACAAAAGTAGTTGCGTTTTCGGTAGTTTTTATTTCAAAAGTTCCTGATAAAGTTGTGATCTTATTATCATAATTTCGTGTTTTTGTAAAAGTATTATCTTTATTAAATTGATACGAAAATTGTGTCGAAGATGGATCGTTTGCGTACGGCTGATCTGCATACTGATTCCATTTTCCATAATAATCAGAAACTACTACATCATCAGAATCATTGTTTGAACAAGAAATAAGCGTCAGAACCAAGCTAAATAATAGTACAAATTTTTTCATTTTTTCTAAAGTTTTAAGGTTAATTATTAGTAAGACTTAACTTTATAAAAATAGTTGCGTCATAAGCTATTAAGTTAACAGTAAGATAATATTGAAAGTTTCAAAACGTTATCAAAATAAAAAAAGGGAATAGACATTACATTTTAAAATTTCCTAATTAAAATCTATCTTCGCTTTCACAAAGAAAATAGAAGCAAGAGTAAAGAATATAGATGTTTTTTTAGTCTAAACTCTTTCTTCTTTGCTCTATTTTATAAAATCTAAGCCAGTCTAAAAATCTAAGAAGTCTAAAAAAATGTCAAACAATCTCCTTGAAACCCCAATCGAATACTTAAAAGGCGTTGGCCCGAGTCGTGGTCAATTGCTTCGTAAGGAATTGGGAATTCATAAATATGGAGATTTAGTCAATTTTTTTCCGAATCGATATATTGACAGAACCCGTTATTATAAAATTAATGAACTTCAGAATACAGGAACAGAAGTTCAGATTATCGGAAAAATAATCAATATCAAAACCGTTGAATTTGCTAAAAACAAAAAACGTCTGGTTGCCAGTTTCGTTGATGATACGGGGCAAATTGAACTGAATTGGTTTCAAGGACATAAATGGATTCGTGAAAGTTTGAAACTGAATGAAACTTTAGTGATTTTTGGAAAATGTTCTTTATATGGAAGCCAATTCAGTATGGCACATCCGGAAATTGAACTCTTGACAGAACACGAAAGAAGCCTCCGTTCTGCCATGCAACCGGTTTACCCTTCTACAGAAACACTCGCCAACCGTGGAATTTCCAACAGAACCGTCAATAAAATGATGGAACAATTGTTTATTGAAACACAGGCTTTATTTACTGAAACTTTTCCTCCTTATTTAATAGAGGAATTGAAATTAATTCCTAAAAGAGCCGCCTTATTTAATATACATTTTCCAAAAAGCACTGATATTTTGGCAAAAGCCCAATTCCGACTAAAATTTGAGGAATTGTTTTTTATTCAGCTTCAATTAATTACCAAAAACTTAATCAGAAAGCATAAAATAAAAGGACATCCGTTTTCTAAAGTTGGTGAATTATTTAATGACTTCTATCAAAATCACTTGCCTTTTGACTTGACTGGCGCTCAAAAAAGAGTAATCAAGGAAATCCGAACTGACATGGGAAGCAACGCTCAAATGAATCGTTTGCTCCAAGGTGATGTTGGTTCCGGAAAAACAATTGTTGCCTTTATGAGCATGCTTTTAGCAATTGACAACGGTTTTCAGGCTTGTTTGATGGCGCCTACAGAGATTTTGGCCAATCAACATTTTATAGGATTATCGGCATTTGCAAATACCTTAAATATCAATATTAGGATATTGACGGGTTCAACTAAAACTTCTGAAAGAAAAATTATTCATGAAGAACTTGAAAACGGAAACCTGCAAATTTTAATTGGAACGCATGCTTTATTAGAAGACAAAGTTCAGTTTAAAAATCTAGGTTTGGCTGTTATTGATGAGCAGCATCGTTTTGGCGTGGAGCAACGTTCAAAATTGTGGAAGAAAAATGATATTCCGCCACATGTTCTGGTCATGACAGCAACACCAATTCCGAGAACTTTAGCCATGAGTTTATATGGAGATTTAGATATTTCTGTAATTGACGAATTACCGCCGGGCAGAAAACCTATTCAAACCGTCCACAGATACGATACAAACCGATTGAAGGTATGGAAATTCCTTCGTGATGAAATTGCACTGGGAAGGCAAATTTATATTGTTTATCCGTTGATTCAGGAATCTGAAAAAATGGATTACAAAGATTTAATGGATGGTTACGAAAGTATTTCGAGAGATTTTCCGTTGCCACAATATTCGATTTCGATACTTCACGGAAAGATGAAACCAGCAGATAAAGATGCTGAAATGAAACGATTTTCTGAAGGAAAAACCAATATCATGGTAGCTACAACTGTTATTGAAGTTGGGGTTAACGTGCCGAATGCCAGCGTTATGATTATTGAAAGTGCAGAGCGTTTTGGATTATCACAATTACACCAATTACGAGGACGAGTTGGTCGTGGTGCCGAACAAAGTTATTGTATTTTAATGACCAGCCATAAACTTAGCACCGATAGTAAAACCCGAATGGAGACTATGGTTGGAACCAATGACGGTTTTGAAATTGCCGAAGTAGATCTTAAACTTCGTGGTCCTGGTGATTTAATGGGAACTCAACAAAGTGGTGTTTTGAATCTACAAATTGCTGATATTGTAAAAGATCGAGATATTTTATCTTTGGCCCGAAACTATGCAATGAAAATTCTGAAAGAAGACAGCGCACTGCAAAAACCAGAACATGCCGTTCTAAAAGCTGTTTTTATTGAGTTGACAAAAAAGAAGAATATTTGGAATTATATTTCTTAGTTTAAGATGCTAAGATTCTGAGGTACTAAGGCTCTAAGTTTTTTTTATGTTCAAAGTACAAAGATTAAAATGACAATCAAATTTGATTGTCATCCTGAGCGAAGCAGAAAGCTAATGGAAAAACTTAGAACCTTAGTACCACAGAATCTTAGCAACTTTTAAAAAACTTCACTGCATCAAACTTTAAAATATTCTATTAGTTTTTCTTGGTGATTAGATTTGTTGGGGGACAAATTTAAGGTTGAATATCTTGATTGATACAGCAAAGTTTTTTGAATTTTATACTTATTTTTTAGGAGTTTCTTTCTTTTCAAAAAGTCCGCTAAACAAACCTTTACTTACTTTATTTTTGTCATCTTTTCCTGTTGCAATAAGATGATCAATATATTCCATGTATGTTTTTTTGCGCTCTTCCAGAAAACCAATCAGATATTCTTCAGATGCTAACATGCCGCTGGCTTCCTCTATATGCAAAAGTTTTTTGTACAAGGGTTCAATAAATTTAACTACAATATCTTCCGGAACAGATTTTCGAGTTCCAAAATAACCAACGATTTGACCATCAGAATCGGCTATAATTTTAAAATCGGTAATTACCCAATAGTATCTGCCCGTTTTTGACATATTCTTGATGATGGCATGAATATTCTTATTCGATTTGATACTGTCCCACAAAAATTTAAAAATTACTTTGGGCATATCAGGATGGCGTATAATATTATGAGCTTGTCCAATCAATTCAAATTCATCATAGCCAGATACGTCAATAAAATCTTCATTGGCATATAAAATAGTTCCCTTTGTGTCCGTTTTGCTAAGTAATATTTTATTTTTATTCCAATCAACTTCTCTTTCTGATGGCGTTGGGCGGGTAATTCTGGTATCCATAAATTTTCTGCATTTAAAATTAATATATGTTTACATTGTTGCGGGTAGTATTAAAATTGAGTTAATGATTTGGATTTGTTTTTCCACTAACTGACTTAAAATGAATATCATTCACAAGATCATCAATTTTTTTAGCGCTTTCTTTCATCATTTCTAGATAATTTAAAAGCTGATCGTTATCAGTATGCCCTTTTGAAACATCAATTAGTTTTAAAACCGAACTCACAGGCATTTTTAAATCTAAAGTTGTTTTGTGAATAAAATCATTATACTCTTTAGTAGCCGACATAGAGCTGAATTTTGCAGAAGCCAATTTGATATTTTCCAATTCATATTCGTCAGAGATTTTTGAAATATGATTTTGACTATGTGCTTTAAAATAATAAGCCCAATATCCGTTCATAAAAAACACAGCACCTGCTAATACAACGTGCACTAAAAAAGTTTCCATATCAAAATTCACTTGCGAAAAATAAATTTGCAAGCCATTTGCATCGTTGTATACATAATTTTGAAGATAGGCTAAAGCACCGTGATGCAATATAACCAAAAGAGTCAAAGGTATTTGTAATTTCCAGTTTTGATAAATAATTAAAATTGTACTCGCCACAAAAACGGTAAAGTGCATTTCAAACAAACCATGCATTTGATAAATGTATTGCGCCATAAAAATGGCTAGTACCACTGAAAGCACATATTGATAAAACTTAGAATTTTTAAGAAAAAATTTAGCCGAATAATAAGCCAGTAAATTCAGTGTTCCTACTCCTGCTCCAATCTCCCAAGTATCATATTTAAAGGATAAGGCGATACCAAGAAGAAAGTAGACCGCAAGAACATAATTAATAATTGTATCGGATTTTTCTGTCATTGTAGACATAAAACTGTGCAGGTAGTCCTGCTCATTCAAACTAGCTTTTCTTTTCATAAATTAGGTAATTAAGGGGTTAGATTTATTTAGTGCATTTTGGTAATGAACATCCGTACGCTCTTAGTGCCAAAGCATCAAATGATGGGGCATTTGTATGTTTTAATAAAGATTCTATTGCCTGCTGGGCATAATTGGTTTCAGAATCGGTACAATATCTTGTTTTATTGTAATTCCCCCGAAAATATAATTTTTGTGAACTATCTATTAATGCGGCCTGCGGTGTAGAGAAAACGCCGACACTTCTTGCAATTTCCCGATCAAAATAAACAGGAATTCTGGCATCAAATTTCTTCTGAATTTCTTCAATACTAACGCTCTTTTCATTGTTAATGACTACTATTTTAAAATTAACGCGGTCACCATATTTTTTTATCAGTTCGCTTACATGAGGAGCATTAAATCGGGAACAAGGACATTCCGGATTAAAAAAATGGATAAAAACTGGTTTTTGATCCATTGTACAACATTTTAGATCAATTTTAGCTCCTGTTGCGACAGCCACATAATCCTTAGGAATGGGGGTTGGAAGACTGTACTGAAATTCATTTTTCCAAAACAAAACCGATATAGCAGCAAAAAGCAAAGAAAGCCATAAACCCAGAAGTAGTTTTCTCTTCATAAATAAATAGATTTTGAATTAAAAATATAAACAGTTGTTAATTTTGAAATTTTATTAATGCGCAAAAAATCAACTCTAAACAAATAAAAAACCTACAAATATCAATGCTAAGTACAGAAAAACGATATGATTCATACTAAAATACCGTTGTTTTGTTTAACCTTATCAATGTTACAAATAAAATCGATAAAGCACAAAATAATTCAGATAAAATGCATTCAAAAAAAAATACTGTACGTTTTTTCTGTAATTATTTCCGCGTATTTTTACTTTTTTTGTAAACAAAAACCTACTTTAAGAATTGTTCTTTTTAGATAAAAACCACAAGTTCAGATTAAAAGCTAATTTTGAGAATAAAATTTGATATTTTTTCTCAACAGCGTTAAACCATTGTAAAGAAAAATAGTCTAAACTTCGCAGCTAAGTAAAAACTTGTACATACAAATGTTAAATTAAGAGTAAGCTCTTTCGTTTTCGCATCAAAAAGTTAAATTTGTTAGCTACAAAAACAAAAAACCAAAAAATATATCACTTTAATTTTATGAAAGTAAAAAACCTAATTTATGCCTTGATTATTATTGTTTTAGGAGGATTCATTGCTTACAGGGTAATGTCCAATAAAAGCAAAAATGACGAATCAAAAAAATCTGGTGACAAAGACAAGCCGACAACTGTTACTGGTATTGTTGTTAAAACAGCCACTTTTGACAACAATTTATCTTTGTCAGGATCAATTGAGGCAAATGAACAAATTGAAATCAGAAGTGAAGTGTCAGGTATTGTCGAAGGTATTTACTTCAACGAAGGAAGTTATGTAAATAAGGGTCAGGTGCTTTTCAAAGTTAATGATATTGAATTAAGAGCTCAGCTTCGTCAGGCACAAACCAGAGAAGGTTTGGCTGGTGAAAACGAAAGAAGAGCAAAATTACTTCTTCAAAAAGAAGCCATCAGTCAAGAAGAATTTGATGTAGCAAACGCAGATTATGCTTCAGCAAAAGCACAAACACAATTAATAAAAGCGCAAATTTCGAAGACTTCAGTTAAAGCTCCTTTCTCAGGAAAAATTGGTTTGCGTAATATTTCTCCGGGAACGTACATTACACCAACAATTTTAGTTGCAAAATTAGTAAACACAGGAAAATTAAAAATCACTTTTTCAATTCCTGAAAAATATGCTACACAAGTAAATAATGGATCGAACATTGACTTCACCGTTTCTGGCTCAGACAAAGTTTACAATGCTAAAATATATGCAATAGAACCAGAAATCGCTGTAGCAACAAGAACTTTGCAAATTCGCGCGATTGCAGATAATATTGACGGAAAACTTTTCCCAGGAACATTTGCCGATGTAAAACTTCCTCTAAACATTATAAAAGATGCTATTGTGGTTCCATCTGAAGCTATTGTTCCTGTACAAAGCGGAAAAAAAGTTTATATCTCAGATATGGGGAAAGCCAAAGAAGTTATGGTTGAAGCAACTACTCGTACAGATTCGTCAATCTTAATTTTATCTGGACTAAAAGCTGGTGATACTCTGGTAACAAGCGGTGTAATGTCTCTAAAAAATGAAGCACCAATTAAAGTTATCGTGAAATAATTTTAGATTTCAGACTTTGGATTTCAAATTAAAAAACGAAATCTAAATCAATTAAAATAATTATAGATTTTAAGTTAAATCAACAATTTAAAATCTAAAATAAAAGCATATATGAGTTTATCAACCACAAGTATAAGAAGACCCGTTTTAACGATTGTACTGAATCTTTTGATTATTCTGTTCGGTTTCATTGGTTATACCTTTTTGGGTGTTCGTGAATTCCCTTCTATTGACCCGGCGCAAGTTTCGATTAGAACAAATTATACCGGAGCCAATTCAGACATTATTGAATCGCAAATTACAGAACCTCTTGAAAAAGCTGTAAATGCTATTGACGGAATTAGAAATATTACTTCGTCAAGTAATCAGGGAAGCAGTAATATTACAATCGAATTTAACTTAGATAAAGACTTAGAAGAAGCGGCAAACGACGTTCGTGACAAAGTTTCACAAGCCATCAGAAGTTTACCGCAAGATATCGACGCACCTCCAGTTGTATCAAAAGCCGATGCAGATAGTGATGCCATTATTTCGATGACAGTTCAAAGTGATTCAAGAAATTCACTTGAATTAAGTGATTATGCCGAAAATGTAATTTCACAACGTTTAGAAACTATTCCGGGCGTGAGTGGCGTGCAAATTTGGGGACAAAAGCGTTACGCAATGCGTTTATGGATTGATCCGGCAAAACTGGCGGCATATGGCTGTACAGTTGCTGAAGTCCGCAGTGCATTAAACGCTCAAAACGTTGAACTTCCGTCAGGAAAACTTACAGGAAACAACACTGAACTTACTGTAAAAACAATTGGAAATTTATCTAAACCGGAAGAGTTCAACAATATTATTATTCGCACCGACGGAGATAAAATTGTTCGTTTTAGCGATATTGGTGGAGCTGAATTAGGACCAGAAAATATCGAAACAAAATTAAGTCAGTCTGGTTTGCCAATGATTGGTTTGGCAATTGTTCCCATGCCTGGTGCAAATTACCTGGATATTTCGGCAGAATTCTACAAAAAATATGAAGCCTTAAAAAAGGATCTTCCAAAAGATATCAAACTTAATATTGCTCTAGACAATACTATTTTCGTAAAAAAATCAGTTCTTGAAGTTGCTGAAACACTGGGGATTTCAATTCTTTTGGTAATCATTATTATTTACCTTTTCTTTAGAGACTGGGCGATTGCATTTAGACCTTTAATTGATATTCCGGTTTCATTGATTGCTACATTCTTCATTATGTGGCTTTTTGGATTCTCGATCAACGTATTAACTTTATTGGCAATTGTGTTAGCAACAGGTTTGGTGGTAGATGACGGCATTGTTGTAACCGAAAATATCTTCAAAAAAGTAGAAGAAGGAATGTCTCCAATTGAAGCTGCTATCAAAGGTTCAAATGAAATTTTTTACGCTGTAATTTCGATTTCGGTAACTTTGGCTGCAGTATTCCTTCCTGTAATTTTCTTAGAAGGTTTCGTAGGTCGACTCTTTAGGGAATTTGGAGTTGTAATTGGTGCTGCAGTACTAATTTCTGCATTTGTATCTTTAACGCTTACGCCAATGTTGAACGCTTATTTAATGAAAGGCGGCGAGCAGAAAAAATCAAAATTCTATATTAAAACCGAACCATTTTTTGAAAAGATGAATAGCAGTTATGCAGAATCACTTTCAAAATTTATGGACAAAAAATGGATCAGTTTCCCAATTCTTATTGCTTGTTTCGGATTGATTTATTTGTTTTTTACAATTCTTCCAAAAGAAACCGCTCCACTTGACGACAGAAGTTCTGTAACAATGCGTATGACAACGCCTGAGGGTTCATCATACGAATATACAGACCGCTTTATGCAGGAAATCTCAAAATTAGTTGATGACTCTATTCCGGAGAAAAAAGTGAGTTTGGTTATTACAGCGCCTGGTTTTGGAGCTTCGGCTACCAATACAGGTTTTATCAGACTTTCATTGAAAGAACCAGATGAACGTAAAGCTGCACAAAAAGACATTGCTGATAAATTAACAAAATGGACTAAAAGATATCCTGAAGCTAAAACTGCCGTTCTTCAGCAGCCTACAATTGCTGTAAACAGACGTGGAGGTTTACCAATTCAGTATGTTATTCAGGCGCCAAATTTTGAAAAACTAAGAGAAAAAATTCCTTTGTTCATGGAAGAAGTTGGTAAAAGTGATGTTTTCTCAACAACAGATGTAAACTTAAAATTCAACAAACCTGAAATCAATGTTAGCATCAATCGCGAAAAAGCCGAGAGTTTAGGAATTTCTATTTTAGATATTGCTCAAACATTGCAACTTTCTTTGAGCGGACAACGTTTTGGTTATTTTATCAAAAACGGAAAGCAATATCAGGTTATTGGCCAATTTGATCAAAAAGACCGTTCTAAGCCATTGGATTTAACTTCGATGTTCGTTAAAAACAACAAAGGCGAATTAATTCAGATGGACAACGTAGTGGATGTTGAAGAGCAAAGTAATCCGCCACAATTGTATCACAATAATCGTTATATGTCGGCTACAGTTTCTGCCGGTTTGGCTCCAGGAAAAAGTATCAGCGACGGTATTCAGGAAATGGATCGTATTAAAGCAAAAGTTTTGGACGAAAGCTTCACAACTGATTTAAGTGGAGAATCTAGAGATTTCGTAGAAAGTAGTTCAAATACATCTTTCGCTTTTGGATTGGCATTGCTTTTAATCTTTTTAATTCTGGCTGCACAATTTGAAAGTTTTATTGATCCGTTCATTATTATTTTAACGGTACCAATGGCCGTTGCAGGAGCTTTATTTTCGCTATGGCTTTTCAATCAGACTTGGAATATATTTAGCCAGATTGGAACCGTAATGCTTATTGGATTGGTAACTAAAAATGGTATTTTGATTGTCGAATTCGCGAATCAGCTTCGAGA
Organism: Flavobacterium resistens; assembly: GCF_900182645.1. Lineage (GTDB taxonomy): Bacteria > Bacteroidota > Bacteroidia > Flavobacteriales > Flavobacteriaceae > Flavobacterium > Flavobacterium resistens. The sequence continues at coordinate 257,742 of NZ_FXTA01000001.1, forward strand.
ACAAGGAAAACCAAAATTAGAAGCCATTTTAGAAGCTTCAGAAGCGCGTTTACGCCCAATTTTAATGACCAGTTTAGCAATTGCATTAGGAGCTTTACCAATTGCGATGTCACTTGGAGCAGCTTCTACAAGTAGAATTGGTATGGGAGTTGTAATTGTTGGAGGAACAATTTTCTCTCTTGCATTGACACTTTTTGTAATTCCTGCCATTTATTTAATGTGGTCAAAACAAAGAAAACATTATCCAGAATTTGATCATATCGACGAATACGAAAAAGAAAGTATAAAATAGCAGCTAAAAAATCATGAATTTTACAAAATGTAAAATTCATGATTTTCTGGTAAAAGAATATAAATATGAACATCAAGAATATATACAGCACTTTACTAATTCTCTTCTTTTGCATTATTAAAACAAATGCGCAAGGAGTTTTGACTATTGAAGATGCTACAAAAATCGCTTTAGAAAACAACTTTGAAATCAGAATTGCAAAGAATAATTCGAAAATTAGCGAAACAAATGTTACAATTGGAAATGCAGGATTACTTCCAACTGTCGCGGCTACGGTAAACGATAACAATAGCGTTACAAATTCATCGCAGACACGTCAGGATGGAACTACAACTTCTTTAAACAATGCAAAAAATAACACTTTAACTTACGGAGTTGGTTTAAACTGGACTGTTTTCGACGGAATGAAAATGTTTGCGCGTCTGGATCAATTAAAAGAACTTCAAAACTTAGGTGATTCTGAATTAAGAAGAACCGTTTTGATCAAAATTGTACAGGTAAATTCAGCTTATTATGATCTTGTACAACAACAGCATCAATTGGCTGCTTTAGATACGACAATCGTAATTTCTAAGCAAAGATTAACATTGGCACAAAACCGTTTCAGTATTGGAAAAGCCTCAAAATTAGAGGTTTTAAACGCTCAAGTCGATCTAAACTCAGATCAGGTTGCTTTATTACGCCAAAAAGAAACATACGCAAATGCTAAAATTTTACTGAACCAATATTTAGCACGTGACCCTAAAATTGATTTCACTGTAACCGATTTAGTTACGGTTGACAATGCGATGAATCTAGCTGAATTATCTGATTTGGCACATAAACAAAATCCGGCAGTAGAAGCTCAAATTATTAATAAACGTATTGCTGAATTACAATTAAAACAAATAAAAGCAGACCGTTATCCGGTTGTAAACTTAACATCTGGTTATAATTTTTCAGAGAATCAGTCAAGTTTAGGATTTACGAGCCAATCGTCTTCGAAAGGTTTTAATTACGGTTTTAATGCACGATTAAATATATTTGATGGTCTGAATCAGCACAGAAATGAAAAAGTCGCTAAAATCGAAATCGAAAATTCACAGATTGCTATTGATCAACAAAATATGATTTTAGACACACAGTTGAGCACTGCATTTCAAACCTATCAAACAAACTTAGGATTAATTGATTTAGAAGAAGATAACGTAACAATTGCTAAACAAAACTTGGATATTACGTTAGATAAATTTAGAATTGGAACTATCACAACACTAGATTTCAGAACGGCACAATTAAATTATGTCAACGCAAAAGTGCGTTACAGCAATGCTCAATATCAAGCAAAATTATCTGAAATTGCCTTGAGAGAATTAGCCGGAAATATTAATTTTTAATCTAAATTTGTTTCAAAAAACAAATATAAATGATCGCATACAATACAAAAGAATGGTTTAGTTTTATCTTTCATTTTCATAAATCAGACACTATCAGGCAATTATTCCCTGTAATGATTGGCATTGGTATTTATGCGGGCATTGTTGGTTATGTTGAAGTAATTTACTTTGGAATTGATGAAAACCATTATCTTAAAAATATTCCCGTAATGCACGGAATATTAGGTTTTGTGATTTCACTTTTATTGGTTTTTAGAACAAATACTGCATACGACCGCTGGTGGGAAGCCCGAAAATTATGGGGTGGCTTAGTTAACAACAGCCGTAACTTTGCGATAAAACTTTCGGCTATTTTAAAAGATGAAAATGACCGAAAGTTTTTCAGAAAGTTTATCCCTGGATACGCTTCTATTTTATACAAACATTTGAACAACTCCGAAACTGCGAAACAGCTTTTTGAAGACGTTGATTTAGAATTGGATCATCATAAACACAAACCGAATCAGGTTAAGCAAATGATGTACAATAAAATCAATGCCTTGTATGAATCAAAAAAAATAACCGGAGACCAGCTTATCATTTTAAACGCCGAATTAGTTGCTTTTACAGACATCTGTGGCGCTTGTGAACGCATAAAAAACACACCTATTCCCTACTCTTACAGCGCTTTTATAAAGAAATTTATTTTCTTTTATATTATGACTTTGCCTTTTGGTTATTCCTTGAGTTTGGGTTATTATGTTGTTCCTGTAGTTGTTTTTATCTTTTATGTTTTGGCCAGTTTAGAATTAATTGCCGAAGAAATTGAAGATCCTTTTGGAGATGATGAGAACGATCTTCCAATTAAAAAAATATCAGAGAATATCAAAAAACATGTTGAAGAATTGATTTAAATCTTCAATATATAAGCTGTTTGAAAATTTCATAAAAGACAATTGTCTTCCCAAGAAAATTGCTTATTACTTTTAAATTCTGATAAACGCCTTAAATTTGGGATAAAAAACCAAATATTTTTTTTCTTTCTCCAATCCGCAATTCTTATATTTGTATCCTCATACAAGAATAATCAAACTAACATGAAAATATCTTACAACTGGTTAAAACAATTTATTAAAACCGACTGGACTTCAGAACAAACTTCAGAACTTCTTACTGATTTAGGGCTGGAAGTTGAAGTTGTAGAAAAATACCAATCTATAAAAGGTGGTTTAGAAGGAGTTGTTGTAGGACACGTACTTACTTGTGAAAAACACCCAGATGCTGACAGACTAAAAGTAACAACTGTAAATATTGGTTTAGAAGCGCCTGTTCAGATAGTATGTGGTGCAGCCAATGTTGCTGCGGGTCAAAAAGTTCCGGTTGCTACTATTGGAACCATTTTGTATGATAAAGAAGGTGCTGAATTTACAATAAAAAAAGGCAAAATTCGCGGTCAGGAAAGCCACGGAATGATTTGCGCTGAAGATGAATTAGGACTTGGAACAAGTCATGACGGAATTATGGTTCTTGATGAAAATTTAGTTCCTGGAACTCCAGCTGCAGAAGTTTTTAAAATTGCTAATGATGAAGTTTTCGAAATTGGCTTAACGCCAAATCGTGCTGATGCAATGAGTCATTACGGGACTGCTCGTGATTTAAGAGCCGGAATGTTGCAACGTGGTGTAAACGTTGAATTAATCACGCCATCTGTAAGTAATTTTAGAGTCGATATGCGTACTTTAAAAATTGACGTTAACGTTGAAGATTCACATTTAGCTCCAAGATATTGCGGTGTAACCATTTCTGGTATTACAGTTCAAGAATCTCCAGCTTGGCTTCAAGATCGATTAAAAGCGATTGGATTAACTCCAAAAAATAATATTGTCGATGTTACTAATTATGTTTTACACGAATTAGGACAACCTTTGCATGCTTTTGATGCTGCAAAAATCAACGGAAAAGTAATTGTAAAAACACTTCCGGAAGGAACAAAATTCATCACTTTAGACGATGTTGAAAGAACATTGCATAAAGAAGATTTAATGATTTGTGATGAAAAAGGGCCATTATGTATTGCCGGAGTTTTTGGAGGAAAAAAATCTGGAGTTACTGACGGAACAACTACAATCTTCTTAGAAAGCGCTTATTTTGATCCTGTAAGCATTCGTAAAACCGCAAAAAGACATCAATTAAACACAGATGCTTCTTTTAGATTTGAAAGAGGAATCGATCCAACTATTACTGAATATGCTTTGAAACGTGCCGCTCTTTTGATTCAGGAAGTAGCAGGTGGAAAAATTACTTCTGATGTGGTTGAAGTATATCCTAAAAAAGTAGAAGATTTTTCTGTTTTATTGAATTTCAGCCATGTTTACAAAATTATCGGACAGGAAATTCCGAAAGATACAATCAAAAAAATATTAGTTTCGTTAGATATTAAAGTCAATAGCGTTTCAGATTCTGGTTTAGGATTGACTATTCCTGCATATCGTGTAGATGTACAGCGTGAAATTGATGTAATTGAAGAAATCTTGCGTGTTTATGGCTATAACAACATTAATTTTTCTAAAAAATTCAATGCAACTGTAGCAAATTCGCCAAGAACGGAAGATTACAAAGTACAAAACGTAATTGCTTCTCAGTTGAATTCCCAAGGTTTCCATGAAATGATGGCCAACTCTTTGACAACTGCAGCTTACGCAAAACTTTCTGCTTCGTTAAAAGAAGAACATAATGTAACGATGCTTAATCCTTTGAGTGGTGATTTGTCAACAATGCGCCAATCATTGTTATTTTCTGGATTAGAAGCTATTTCATACAATATCAACAGAAAGAATTCTGATTTAAAATTATTTGAATTCGGAAAAACATATCATAAATATCTTACTGGATATGAGGAACACAAACACCTGACTTTATTGATTTCTGGAAACAGAAACAAAGAAAGCTGGACAAATCCTCAAAAAACAACCGATTTCTTTTTATTAAAAGGATATGTAAAAGCGGTTTTAGCTCGTTTGGGAATTGATAAAATTTCAAATGCTCCAGTTCAGTCTGATATTTTTTCTGAAGGAACTGCGATTTGCTACAACAATGATACTTTAGTAGAAATGGGTGTAGTTAAAAAATCAATTTTAAAGAATTTCGGAATCAAACAGGATGTTTATTATGCTGATTTTAATTGGGATTTAGTTCTAAAAATTATAACTGGTAAAATTAAATATACTGAAATTCCGAAGTATCCTGAAGTACGAAGAGATTTAGCATTGTTGATTGACCAAGCTACAACTTACGAAAGCATCTTTAATTTGGCAAAACAGACTGAAAAATCACTTTTAAAAGACATCAATTTATTTGATGTTTATGAAGGAAACAAACTTCCGGAAGGTAAAAAATCGTATGCTTTGAGTTTTACGATTCAGGATAATACAAAAACGCTTACAGACGCTCAAATTGACAAAATCATGTTGAAATTGCAGCAAACTTTTGAAACTGAACTTGGCGCAAGCTTAAGATAAAAGAATCTTATTTAATAAAAAACCCGACCTTCAAAAGTCGGGTTTTTCTATTTTAAAAAGTAACACGCGTTGATAATCTCCTCGCTCCTGCCGAGTTTGGATGAATTTCATCTCTCCAAAGTTCTGACGAATTCAATAGACCACGATAATCTATAATTCGGCTTTGAAAACGATAGCCATAGTAGGTAAAATGATTTTTAATTTGGCATAAAAGAGCATAAAACTTATCCAATAATCGGATAATAATATATGATCTTAAAATTTCATCGGTAATTCCTAAACGATCAAAAACAGGTTTTATCCAAGGTCCTAAAGGCAAATCAACACCAACAATCGAAGGTCTTACACCAAGCTTGAATAACGGATAATCGTAAGTATGCATGTAAAATATTGTATTTGGCGTTGAATGTGCGTTTATAATACTCCCAAAACCCAGATAATTTCGCATAATAATACTAAAAATAGAACTAAGATTAGCTGAATTAAAAAGTGCACGATCGAAAGTAGTTGTATTTAAATATCTCTTGTATAAAATACATTTTTGATACAAAGCATCGCCAGATAAACTTCTAAGCTCATTTAATTTAGCCTGATCAGTAAAGAAACTTGGATCGAAAGAAGTAATTCCCGAGTTCAATATTCTGCCCAGTTGCGGAAAAACATCATTTCCGCCTCCGCTAAAATAAATTCGGTCGATGCGATAACCGCTTACATATTGCACAAAATGAGCTCTGTCAGCATACATCTGCGAAGTTGTCTCTCCAAATTTCGCTAAATGCAAACAATTTAAATTAAGCCTTTGATTTCGGTCAGTAATGGTATCATACAAATCCAAAATTGTCGGAACAGGGTAATCCAGCCAGGAATCACCTTCAAAAATAACATTCAATGTATTTGCGTTTCCTGCATTTCTTCTAAACAAAAAAGAGTTAGTCAAAAAAGGCTGATGCAGGGATTCGTCTTCCGATTCAACCAGCGAAGTATTTACACTATTCAGTTGCTTCAAGGCATTATAAGTCACATCACCCGGATTAATGTTCCCAGTGACCTGAATTCGATTATTAGCCTGAAAATTAAGAATAGAAATAATGGTGCTATCCGTTTGATTATTTACTATACTTCCGCTGGTCTGCACGGGATAACCTAATGCTTTTAAATAATTTTGTATTTGCAGTACGTCAGATCTATTATTTATAGCATTTAATCCTACACTGTTCGCGAGCACGCTTGTTGCTGGAGGATTTTGATTAATAACTGGTGAATTCGAAACTAAATTTTCCATAATATTCTAGATTTATGTTATTTTATTTGGATTGATATAGCCATGTCCGGCTCTAAAAACCTCAAAATTATTTTCTTTAAAAGATGCTGTATCACAGGCCTTAAAAAGTTTTTTTCGTATTGAAAAAATATCAAGATCAGGCTCTTTTTCTAGAATTTTCATTACCAAAGAAGCTACATACGGCGCCGCCATACTGCTGCCACTTTTAGAAGTTAGCTTATTTGATGCTCTATTTTCTCTGCTTGAAGACGAACACGATGATTTTATTTTAAAACCAGGCGCAACAAGTTCTGGTTTCATGCGGCCATCTGCTGTTGGCCCAGAACTACTGAAAGACAAAATAGATTTTGAGTCATCATTTTGATTATAAGCCCCCACAACAATACTGTATTTTGAATTGCAGATTGAATTTGTTGTATGCGTTTTGTTTGCAATTGCAGGCAAAAATATTGATTGTCCGCCATCATCGCGTTCAATATAACAATGATAGCGCCCGTTTTTCACCTTTCTGCCAACCAATTCAATTGTCCAAAATTTTGAATTTAATTTGCCATTAACCAAAATATTGATTTGATTTTTTCCTGTATTTGGTTCGTTGGATCTGTGCAGACAAATTCCGACTTCATCATTATCTTTTAAAATTAATTCATCTTTAAAAGGAGTTGACGAAAGTAACAATTTCATATTATCATCATAAATATCAACGCTTAAAATATCATCTCCATGATACCAAATTTCCATTTCATTGGGCGTTCGATCGTGTTTTTTAAACATCCACGGAATTTTAATTTTCTGATTCAATTTGATATCTCCGTAGGTATGAGCATTTGACTGATGATAATTTCCTGTGCTTTGAACAATCGCCGTTCCTTTACGTGTCGTTACAATATGATCGATGATTTGTTCAAACAAAGTTTTTCCCATATGCGCATCACCATGACCGCCCAAACTCATATTGATTACCAAAGGTCTTTCGCCAGCTTCATTTGTAATCAAACATAGACCTTCAGCTCCTTTTACAGAATCTCCGAGTGACAAATTAGATCCGTTAACTAGATTAGTTCCCATATCTACAGCAATTATTGGCACATTTGGAGCAAAGCTTTTTGGCGCAACAGCTCCATTGCCACAAGCAATTCCGAGTACATGCGTACCATGTGTTCCATTACCAAACAAATCCGATTTCCCTGGATGATAACCGAGTTTTTTGAACGGAAACTCATCTAATAAAGCTTCATTTATCTGTGCTTTTGTAATGATTCTGCCATAACCAAATCTATTTCCGTCATAGCGATCAGATTGTACCCAAATTTTCTCGAAGCGCGTTTTTCCATTGCTTATAAAATCTGGATGAGTAAAATCAAATCCAAAATCAATAATTCCGAATACAACATTTGATACAGCATCGTCTAAAACATCATTTTTTTTGTCTAGAATTTGGGTTTCAGGAGCAAGTTCAGCATTATCATTTGCAGGAACAACACTTGGAGCTTTAAGGCTTTTTACCTTTTTGCTTTGGTAAATCGAACATAAAAATCGTCGTTGTGTTCTAATACTCACGACCTTGCCAAAATCTGAAATGATTTTGCAATGATCAGGATAATCTTTTTCTTTTTCTAAACGCATTAAAAGTGATAATTCTTCGTCTGGATTACCATATAATATAACTTTGAGTCTTGGATCCATATTCTCGAATTTAGCGTTGTAAACGAATTGTAATTAACTTGCCATCAATTTCAAAAAGCTCAGAATTTAAATAATTGAAATAAAGCATCTCTTCAGCCAAAGAATTGAAGACTACGTCCAACTCATTTCCTTGCGATACAAAACTGTTTATTTCATTAACATAATGACTATTTTTAAGATCAATATTTTTTAATCCTAAAATAAAATTTTGATCTTTTTGATCCAGTTTTGAAAAATCAGAATCTGCTAATATTTTATTCAATAATTCCAGCGTTTTATCAATCGAAAAAATCTTTTTCGGAATTAATTCCTGAAACAGCTTTGTCTTTTCCTCTTCAGCTTTTTTTGAAAATTTTAGGTTTTTCGAATAAAAACTTGGACGAATAGCATTTATTTTTTTCAGAATTTGAGTTGTATTTTCTTCAATTCTGTTTAAACGCACGCTTTCTAGGTCAGTTGCTGCAGTTTTCATCTCTTTTCGTTTTTAGCTGGTGCTTTTTGATTAGAAACACTGTCTGGAGCTGGAACACCTTTAGAAAATGCTTCCAATCGATTTTTAATTTCCTGAATAGCGTCATTTAGAGTACCAGTACTTTTTTCTATTAAAGCGATTTTAGCATCCAATTTTTCTGCAATTGCTTTAGTCAATTCTGCGTTATTGCTTGCTGCAATTTTAGCGATCTCTTCTTTTAAGAGATTATTGCTAATTGAAATCTCGTTTCTTACATTCTCTAAGGTTACAACATTTGTCGTTCCGTTAGTTGGCGCGCCAGTTGGTGTTTCTGTACTTGTTGGAGGATTTACTATAGGAGCTGTATTAGGAGCTGGTAAACCCGGAGCACTTCCTGCAACAGATGTTACGTCAGCTGAAGCATTAAATTTATCTCCTTCGGCTTTAGCTTTGTTCTCTATAAGTAGATAACTCAATAATGGGTTTTCGGAAACTACGCCAGCTAAAAGTGCTGTATTTGTAATTTCCTGATTTCCTGAAACATTGTAGAAACTGGCTCTGCTATTTGCAATCACATAATTGATTAATAAATTAAATGGATTCATCATTTCATAATTTTAAGGTTAATAGAAATTAAAGGGCAATTGAGGATCAACTGCCCTTTTTATAATTTACTTATTCATCATCATCATCAATGCAATAGGCAAAATAGTATTGTTAGTGTTTCCAGCATTGTTTTGATTTTGCTGTGACATTATAAGTACTAAAGGCAACATCATGTTTGAATTGTCTGATTTTCCAGAACCAGAATCACCCATTGTAGTCATCATTGGCAATAATAAAGACATAGTTGGATCTACATAAATGGCACTCGTATTTGGTTTTTCAATGATTTTAGCTTCCACAGCCGGATTATTACCTTCCGCAGCTTTAGCCGGAATATATTGTAAATTCTCAGCCTTTAATTTTGGCTGATTTAACAATGATCCCACCATACTCATCATTTGCATATTTTTTAAAACCTTTGTCTGGTTATCACCTTTTCGGGCGTCGATTTTTGCAAATTCAGTATGTTTTTGATCTAATGCAACCAATGCTTTGTTTGTTGCTAATGATGTCTTTTTAAGCTCATTAACTTGGTTAGAAATAGCATCTAATGATTTTTTAAGTTCGCTTTTAGTAGCGTAATCATTAGCCCTTCCGCTCAATGCTTTTCCAAAATTTGATCTTTGTTTTACGGCTGAACTTACATTAGGTCTAATGCCGCGTGTTGAAGGTCTTCTGCGTTTTGCAGCTTCATCATAACTTTCGTCATAACTTTCTAATAAATCTTCGCTTAAAAGATCTTCGTTGAAATAATCTTCATTCAATAAATCTTCGTCTAAATAACTTTCAAAATAGCTCATAATTTTAATTTTTAATGGTTAATTTTTGTTGAAATAATGTTTGTTATATTTCTGGATGGCTGGCTGAATATATTTATTGAAAAGAATAAAATCTGGAACATTGTTGCCTGGTTTTCCAGTGCCGAAGCATTCTGGACAGTCTGGATTTTCTCCAAAACATTCTGTACAGGCGCCAATAGCTTTTGCTAAATCATCATTTTGATTTAATTCAAATTCCAATTGAAATTTCAGCCCTTCAATTATGGTAAAAAGTTTATGATTGATTTTTTTTAGTTTCTTGACTCTTTCCTCAAGTTCTAAATCAACTTTTGGGATTTCTTTTTCCTCTTCAGGCTCTTTTTTTTCCATCATGGGCTGCATAAGCTCAAAATATTTAGCCATTTCAGGATTATGTTCTTTCAAATATTCTAAATAAGCATCCATTGGTATAACATTTAGGTTTTATAAACTTGCAATAGAATTTTCAAGTCTATTGATTCGGTTAGGAGTATTTGTGCCAACAAACTGGCCATATTGATCCACGTAATAATCTTCAGTAGGAATTAATCCTCCGTTGTAATATTCATACAAAATATTCTCTGTTAGATAATTAACATTTTCAATCAATTCAGCAAAAGAGTGACTTTCAATTGGTGCATTTGGACTTGCAGTACCTAAACTTTGCTGCGCCTGGCCTGCCTGAAACTGAGGATTATTGATTACACCGCCCAGCTGATTGTACAAACCTTGTATTCTGCCAATATCCTGCGCTGCCTGTGGGCGAAGTGCCACCGGATTGTCCTGCACATATTGCTGAATGGCTGGAAGAGCTGCTCTACCGGCATTGGCCAAATAACGTCCTGCATCACCAAAAGCTTGTCTAACGGGTGTTTGCTGTCTGTATTGTGGTTGTGGTCTGCGTTGTGGTGGTGCAGGTCTGCGTTGTGGCTGACGACTATTGTCTAAAGCTGTACTACCGGCTCCGGCTAAATTGCTAACCAAACCTCCAACAGCACCGCCAATTTGAGGTGCGCCAAAATAAGTACCAATAGCAGTTCCTGCAATTGGAGCTAAGGCAGAAACACCGCGCAAAACTCCAGAACCAATACTGCTGGCTACATTTCCTAAACTTGACCAAAATCCTTCTGCTTCACTTTCAGACATTTGATCTACTCGTGATAATAGGACATCTTCTAATTCACTTTCGCTTAAATTAGAATATTCTGGTCCCAAAACATATCGTACAGCTTCAAAATAATTGTCTTCGCTGAATGATTCTCCCTGAAAAACTTCATGATATAAACTCATAATTTTTAGTATTACAATTAACTCTTACTCTTTTAACAGGCTTTTCAGATTTCGCCTATCCATTTTGTGCACAAAAAGGAACGATGTAAAATTGATTTTTTATAAATTACTACAAAACAGTACTTTAACCCAATTTTTTAAATAAATTTACCCTAAGAAAAAGGGTACATTTCCCCTTGCCCATTTTTGGGGTTTAAAATATTTTTGCTCTCAATGTTTTTCATCAAAACACTATTTTTCAAACAATTAACCCATAAACTATTAATAATCATGGAAAGACAACCTGAAAGACCAACACAATTGATTACTAAAAAATTCGCGAAAGAATTACACACGAATTTTATGAAGTATAGAGCCAGTATTATTGCTAAATACATTAAAAAAGAAGACGCCAATGCGGTTTGGTTTTCTGTAGAAGAACTCGAAAATTACATTCATTATATCAAGTCTAAAGGAGAAAAAACAGGTTATAATGTAAATGGAATTCGCATTTATTTTGGAGTATATCCAGAAGATAGAAAATATGAAGAAAAAGCTGGTTTGATGACCGTATTTTTAACCGCAACGGGCAAAAAAATCAAAACACCTAAAGCTGGAGAAATACAGACTTTTGCCTTGATAAGTGACGGAACCTCTGACATAGCAAGCATTGAACCAATGAATTACGGAAGCATCGGAAGACCGCCTAGCTTAGACTATTAATTAAAAAATTATGTTCGAATTTTTAAGATTTTATATTTTCTATTTAGCTTTATTTTCTGGAATTATAGGCCTGATTTCATGGCACAAACTTCCTGGATATAAAGCTAAATCGCTCGTAATTTTAATTTGGTTTTCTGTTATTATAGAAAAAGTAGGTTATTATTTTACAGAGTGGACAGGCTTACTAAATTACTATGTTTTTAATTTTTATATGCTAGTCAGTTTTTCTGCCTATATATTGCTCTTAAGAAGTCTGTTATCTAAAACAAATTACAGAATAACAGGATCTTTAAGTTTAGTACTTTTTATAATATCCTTTTTTCTGAATATTTTATATTTCAAAGAAGATGTGAATCATTCCTATACTTACAGTTTTGCCATTGGAGTATTATTGATTATGATTTTGTCCTGTTTGTATTTGGTAGAAATTTTTAATTCGGATAAAATATTGAATTTTAAAAAATCGGTCTTTTTTTGGTACATACTTGGAATATTAGTTTTTCATGTACCTTTTTTACCCTTTATGCTGGCTTTGAATTGGTTTTTAATCAAACACGATGAATCAGTTTTTAGTTTAGTAGTTTTTATTTTAAACCTATTAGCGCAGAGTTGCTATATTATTGGATTTTTATGGAGCGAAAAGAAATACAATTATTAGTCATTTCGTTAGGTATAGTTTTTCTAACTTTACTGATCATTTTGCTTGTGATATTCTTTTATTTCCTTAAAAAGAAAAACACTTATTTGGTTGAAAAAATGGAATCAGAACTGTATTTTCAATCGGAATTGATTAAGACCCGAATTGAGATAAAAGATCAGACACTCAGCGAAATAAGTAAAGAACTTCATGATAATATAGGCCAAATCATTTCTGTAGGCATTATGCAGCTTAATATCTATTTGGACAGCGGAAAATCTATTAAAGCCAATGAACTACAAGATCTTAAAGAAATACTCGCCAAATCATTAGATGAAATAAGAATTTTATCCCGAATCATTAATAAAGACAATTTACTACAGAGCAATTTCATCGAAGCCATTAAACAGGATTTAGAGCGCATAAAAAAGCTGAAAAATATACAGTATAAATACAATCTTACGGGCGAAATTCCGAAGATCAGTCGAGAACATGATTTGTTCATTTACCGAATTTTTCAGGAAGCATTGCACAACAGCTTAAAACATTCGCACAGTGATTTATTTGAAGTAAACATCAGCACTGTTAACACCGTTTTCCGATTAGAAATAAAGGATTTCGGGATTGGTTATGATGCAAGTCAGATAAATTCTGGAATAGGTTTAAACAACATGAAATTAAGAGCCAAATTAATTGGCGCTAATTTAATTATGGAATCAGATTCATCAGGAACAACTGTAACTTTAGAATACCCCTTAACCCTAACCAATGAAACCTAACACTAAAAATCGAATTATTATTGTAGATGATCATCAGCTTTTTTCGCAATCTCTGGAACTTTTAATCAACAGTTTCAAAGATTTTGAAGTAATTAACCGCTTTGAAAATGGCAAATTATTTGTTTCTTATTTGCAAGATCATGCCGATGCCAATGTCGATTTAATTTTATTAGATGTGAATATGCCTGTTTTAGATGGCGTAAGCACCATGAAATGGATTAAAGAAAACAGACCTGACTTAAAAGTGATTGCGCTCTCTGTAAATGACGATGAAGAAATTATCATCAAAATGATTACAAATGGCGCCAAAGGTTATTTGCTGAAAGATACTTCGCCTGAAATATTTAAAGAAGCTATAATTTCTGTTATTGAAAAAGGTTTTTATTTTACCGAATTAGTTTCAGGCATGCTGGTCAAAAAAGCAAACAACGATTCAAAAAAAATCAATTTAAAAGAAAAGGAAATTGTTTTTATAAAACATGCCTGTACTGAAAAAACGTATAAAGAAATTGCGTCAGAAATGTGCTTAAGTCCCAAAACAATCGATGGATATCGAGAATGTCTATTTGACAAACTCGAAATCAAAACCCGAATTGGATTGGTACTTTACGCAATCAAAAATAAAATCGTTTTGGTTTAGATTAATACGTAATGGCCGAAAATATTGGATATTCATTTATTTTTTCTCTACCATTAAGGAAAGATAATTCCATCAGGAAATTGCATTGCACGATTTCGCCTCCCAAGCGTTCAACCAATTCGCAAACGGCTTTTGCTGTTCCGCCAGTTGCTAGTACATCATCGTGAATTAAAATACGGTCTCCTTTTTTAATAGCGTCGGTATGCATTTCTAAGCTATCTGTGCCATATTCAAGTTCATAAGAAGCTGCAATCGTTTCATAAGGCAGTTTTTTAGGCTTTCGAACCGGAATAAAACCAGCATTTAATTCCTGCGCCAATAAAATTCCGAAGAAAAAACCGCGACTTTCAGCGCCAACAACCTTATCAATTTTCTGATCTTTTAAAGAATTTACCAAAACCGAAAGGCATTCTTGTCTTGCAATTGGATCATTTAAGAGCGGTGTGATATCTTTAAACAAAATTCCTTCTTTTGGAAAACCTTGAATATCACGTATATAATTTTCTATCTTCATTTTTTTTTATTTTTATCGTATTTTATGTTTGTATATCTCACATTTATGTCTATCTTTGCACCCGCAATAAGCAATCAACAAAGCTAATAAAAATTAGCTTAATGATAACAAAAAGGCCTCGTGGCGCAACTGAATAGCGCATCTGATTACGGCTCAGAAGGTTACTGGTTTGAATCCAGTCGAGGTCACTTAAGGAGACAACTATTATATAGTTGTCTCTTTTTTTATACACAAAAATGTAGATTTTTCAAGCCTTCACAGCCTAATATTTTACGGTTCGAATTTTCACAAGAAATACTTAGACTGTTTGAAATAAACAATCTAAGAGAGGCTTCATTAAAGATTCAATCGAAGCTGAACGATTATTCGAAGTCCCCTTTATGGATATAGGATTTTTTTCTCTTGGTTTATCGTAGTTTTTTGATGTTAAATATAAAATAATTCCAAAATGGACTTAATACATTTTCAATCACAAAAGCTAAGACGAATTTCAAATAAATAAACCATCGTGGAACTATCCGTACAAATTTTTTATCTCCGACATAACAAAGGTACTTTGGGTACTCCCTATGCTTTCAACTGATCCCAATTTATTAAACACAAAATCCTGATAATGCTTCATGTCTTTGGCAGAAACTTTCATTAAAAAATCGTAATCACCTGAGATATTATAACATTCCACAACTTCTTCTATTTTCATAATATCACTAACAAATTGATTCCCGATATTACGATCGTGCTGTTTAAGTTTAATATTACAGAAAACAATAAACCCTCTGTTTAGTTTTTCTGCATCCAACAAAGCTATATATTTCTTAATATAACCGTTATTCTCCAATCTTTTAATTCGCTCAAAAACTGGCGATGCCGAAAGATTTACCATTTTAGCAAGCTCTTTTACAGTGTATTTAGAATTATCGTGTAGTATATTTAATAACTGAAGATCAATATCGTCTATTTGTTCCATTGTATATTTTATTTTAAACAGGTTTAATTTATTTTTAAATCAGAATAAAATTCTTCAAATATAACCAAAAACAATACAAAAATCTTATTTTACACAAGTTAAAAATATAAAATACTACAACGTTTATCCTCACAGTATAAAAATCTAAAAAGCGTTATTTTATAGCGGTAGCGTTATCCTTGGTGCCCTTTATCAAAAAAAGATAAAGGGCCAAGCCATAAATAAAATCATACTTCTTTTCGTCGAGCCATACCTTGAGCGATGATACTAGCGGCAATCAATTGCAAGGCATGGTAAAGCATGAGCGGCAACAATACGATGCCGGTGATAGTACTGTGCTGAAAAAGTACTTTTGACATAACGGTGCCGTGTACCAATGACTTTTTAGATCCGCAGAATAAAACAGTAATACGGTCTTCATCTGAAAAACCAAGCAGGCGGCTGAGTAGTCCGACACAAAAGAATACGGCAAAAAACAATGCCATCATCCCTGCAGCGAGTCCAGCAAGTTCAAGGGCGCTGAAACCTTCAAAAAGATGTTCGGAAAATGACTTGCAAAACGACGTGTAAATAATCGTTAGAATAACTGCCTGATCGAAATATTTGAGCTGTTTTTTGTATTTTTCGGCAATGGCGCCGAAGCGGGAATTGAGGCTTATGCCAATAATGACAGGTAGTAAAACTTGCAGAATCAACTTTATGACGATTTGAGTAACATCGAAATCGCCTGTCGCAGAAGCTATAAACAGCCCAACCCAGAGCGGCGTAACCACTACTCCTATCAAACTGGAAATACTCGCATTGAAAATGGCTGCCGGAATGTTTCCCTTGGCGATGGAAACCATGACCACCGAAGAGGAAACTGTGGACGGCAATGCGGCCAAAAAAAATACACCCAGCCAAAGCAGCTCGAAGCCGTTATTAACAAACAAAGGGCGAAATGCCAAAACAATGAGCGGAAAAAATAAAAAGGTTGTCAACTGGACGATAATGTGCATTTTCCAGTTGGAAAGTCCGGCTTTTAGTTTCTCAACACTCAGTCGCATGCCATAAAACAAAAAAATAAAGGAAACGCCAACATTAGCAATCTCTTCCAGCGAAACAGGTTCTTTGACCATGCCTGGCTTTGGCAAAAAATAAGCCATCAGAATCATGGTGGCTATCATTAACAGGAAACCGTCGAAACCTGCTTTTTTTAATACTTCTAATAATTTCTTCAATGTGTTTTAAATATTATTCCTCCGTGGAGGCACGGACTCTATTATTAATATATTGAGACTAAACCCCAAGTTCTTTACGTATAATTTCTGCTCCTGCGCTTAAAGCACTTAACTTGCCTCTAGCTATGTTTCGAGATAGCGGGGCCATACCGCAGTTTGTAGAAGGGTAAAGATTTTCGGCATCTACAAACTCAAGAGCTTTACGCAGGGTAGCAGCTACTTCTTCTGGTGTTTCGATAGTGTTGGTTGCTACATCAATGGCACCGACCATTACTTTTTTACCGCGAACAAGTTCCATTAAATTTAAAGGCACATTGGAGTTGTGACATTCTAAAGAAACCACATCAATTTTAGATTTTTGAATTTTCGGAAAAATTTCTTCGTATTGTCGCCACTCAGAGCCTAATGTCTTTTTCCAATCAGTATTTGCCTGTATTCCATAACCATAGCAAATATGAACCGCAGTTTGGCAGTGTAAACCTTCAATAGCTCTTTCTAATGCTGCCATTCCCCAATCATTTACTTCATCAAAGAACACATTAAATGCAGGTTCATCAAACTGGATAATATCTACTCCTGCGTCTTGAAGTTCTCTTGCTTCTTCATTGAGTGCTTTCGCAAATTCCCAAGCCAATTTTTCACGGCTTTTATAATGGTCGTCGTACAAGGTGTCTACCATTGTCAGCGGGCCTGGCAATGCCCATTTTATAGGCTTGTTAGTCTGTTTACGTAAAAATTTAGCATCTTCAACAAAAACTGCTTTTTGACGTGCAACTTCACCTACAACCACTGGAACACTCGCGTCATAACGGTTACGGATTTTTACTGTTTTACGATTTTCAAAATCTACACCGCTTAAATGCTCGATAAAAGTCGTTACAAAATGCTGACGTGTCTGCTCGCCATCACAAATGATATCTAGATCTGCCAATTGTTGTTCTTGCAGAGAAATGCGCAACGCATCTTGTTTTCCCTCAAGCAGATGATCGCCTTCTAATTTCCATGGTGACCAAAGTTTTTCAGGTGGTGCAAGCCAAACAGGTTTGGGTAAACTTCCAACAATAGAGGTGGGTAATAATAATTTTTTCATAAGAGTATAAATTTAATGCGTTGTAAATCAATTAAAGGGTAAAATTAGCAGACCATTGTTCCAGGAGACTTTTGTAAGGCTTAATAAAATGCTCTTCTGCATATTTACCTTGTTCAACAGCCAATCGGCTGCGCTCTTCGCGATCATAATCCACGCGAGTCAGTGAATAATCTTCGTGTTTAAGACTAGGTTGATAGATTTTTCCAGCCACTGAATTTGCATTGTAAATTTCAGGGCGATAAATCTTCTGGAAAGTCTCCATCGTACTAATTGAGCTGATTAATCCAAGATCAGTATAATCAGCAAGCAGATCTCCGGAATGATAAAAAGCCATCGGTGCCACACTATTTTGGGGCATAAAAAAACGAACTTTTAAGCCCATTTTAGAGAAATATTCATCAGTGATAGAATACTGATCCTGCAGATATTCAAAACCCAGAACCGGATGCTGATACTCAGTGCGGGTATAAGTTTTGTTGCTCGATACACTTAGACAAATGATCGGCGACATCTTAAAGTGCTCTTTATAAGTGGCTGAACTCACAAAGCACTTATAAAGTTTTCCGTGCAAATCACCAAAATTTTCAGGAATAGAAAAAGTAGATTTATTTTTATTGTGCTCGATCAATAAAATACTGAAGTCATAATCCCGAACATAAGAAGAATAATTATTTCCGGCAACACCTTCGATTTGCTGGCCAGTCTTACGGTCAATAATATTTGTTTTTAAAACTTCAATCATCGGTAGATCGTTACTACCATTCTTATCATCAATACTCATTGTTACTGTGAGGATTTCAAGTTCCACATGGTAACGATCCGCCTTTGGATTATCCAAATGAGCCAATGCATTGAATCGATTGTTAATCATATTTAAGGCATTGCGTAAGTTTTGCTCGCGATTAGCTCCTCTAGCCAAGTTGGCAAAATTGGTTGTCAAACGCGTTTTACTTGAGGGGTGATAATTTTCATCTAAACACGTGCTTTTTAGCGTGAATACAAAATCATTATTGATAGTATTCTCGTTATTTTCAATATCCTGCTTTTCGCTTATTCTTAAATCTTCTTGTATGTTCGCTTTCATCTGATGACAAGGTTTAGTTTTTTTACCCTGCAAATTTTAAAACAAAAGATTTAATATCCTATTAAACTAAAAAATACAGTTAATCATTCTTTTTTAATATACTTTTAAAGATTATTAATCTTTTTACAAATAAAATATTGAAAGAAAACAGATAATTATTCTTTGGAGAGCTAGGACATGACCCATTTGAAATTTCCCATAGCAATTCAGGCCTCGAAAAACAAAACAAATAAATTTATATTTGCCAAAATTTAAGATAGACATAGCAATGAATTTGATAGAAAATTTAAAATGGCGCTACGCCACAAAAGCTTACACTAACATTAAAGTTACAGAAGAGAAGGTCGATCAGATCTTAGAGGCTATAAATCTCTCAGCATCTTCTTGTGGTCTGCAATCTTACCGTGTTTTTGTCGTAAGCAATCCAGAAATCCAAAAAAAATTAGGCGCTGATTCGTATAATGGACAAATTAGCTCTTGCTCTCATTTGTTGGTTTTTGCTGCATTCACTGACATGACTTCGACTTACATTGACGATTACATGGCAATGACAGAAAAACAAAGAGGTCTTCATGCTGGTGCCTTATCAGGATTTAGAAATGGATTGCATTCGTATTTCAGCGCTATTAACACAGAGCAAAAAGCCGTTTGGGCGGCCAAACAGGCTTATATTGCACTAGGAACTGCACTTATTGCGGCGGCAGAATTGAAAGTGGACGCCACTCCTATCGAAGGATTTAATGCAGCCACTATTGATGAGGTTTTGGGTTTGAAAGAAAAAGGGTTGCATTCTACAGTTATCCTCGCTTTAGGATATCGGGATTCGGAAAAAGACTATATGGCAGCTACGAAAAAAGTTCGTTTACCTATAGATGAAATGATAACTAAAGTTTACTAATATTATTTAGTTTACTCCCCATAATATACTCATACAAATTCACTTGAAAACAAGCTAATTTCTTTAAATCCTACATGAAATGATTTGGAATTTGTATCGTAGAGTCACTTTTAAATAAACGTTAAAGCATCAGTTTTAGCGTTTATTCCATGTTTTTTTCACAATATTTAACCCACTTTTACTATAACTATAAAGAAGAATATAAAGATAAAATACACTTTATAACGCCCAAAGAATACTTACTGAAGAACTTGGAAATAACTTAAATTTGAACACATAAATCCTGAATCTGAGCACTTTTTAAACCTTTAACTTTCTGAATTTTGACTTAAATAGTTAAATATAAAAATTATGAGCAATCAAAAAGTATGGTTTGTTACAGGTGCATCAAAAGGAATGGGACTTGAAACCGTAAATGCAGTTTTAAAAAATGGCGATAAAGTTGTTGCCACTTCCCGAAATTTAAAAGAACTAATCGATCAAATTGGAAATCAAAATGAAAATTTTCTGCCGCTTCAGGTTGATATTACAAATAATGAAGAAGTAAAAAAGGCCATTGGAACCACAATTGAAACTTTCGGAAAAATTGATGTTATAGTAAACAATGCAGGATATTATCTGGTAGGAAGTATTGAGGAAATCAGCGATGAAGAATTCCGCAAAACAATCGACGTCAATTTATTCGGAACCGTAAATGTTATCCGAAATGCAATGCCTTTTCTGCGTCAGCAAAAATCAGGACATATTCTCAATATTGCTTCAAATATGGGATATATTGGTTATGCCAATACCGGAAGTTATAATGCTGCTAAATTTGCCGTAATTGGGCTTTCAGAAGCTTTGACACAAGAAGCAAAACCTTTCAACATTAAAGTTACGGCAATTGCTCCGGGAATGTTTCGCACGCGTTTTATGAGCGACAGCACTTTGGCGGAAGCTAAAAATAAAATAGCTGTTTACAATGTAGAACAACATGTAAATATGCTGAAAAGTTTTGACGGAAACCAGCCAGGAGATCCAACAAAACTTGCTAAAGTTTTACTTGCTCTTACAGAATTGCCAAATCCACCTGTGCATCTTCCGTTAGGAAACGACAGTTACAATTCGATTATAGAACAACGAAAAAATGAAGCACAGGAAATGGAAACCTGGCAGCATCTCTCCTTCTCTACTAATTTCGATTAATTTGTAAATTTGTTGAAATGAAAAACTCAGTCCCGCATAAAATCAAAACGATTTCAGAACTGCATCAGTTATTTGCACTTCCAAAACCAGATCACCCTTTGGTTAGTGTAATTGATTTTGCTTTATTGAGTTACAAACACGCTGATATCTGGAAACATTTTACGAATGATTTTTACTGTATTACCATAAAAAAAGGCATTAACGGAAAGTTTAAATACGGTCAGCGCGATTATGATTTTGATGAAGGAATGATGACCTTGACAAAACCAGATCAGGTATTTTCGGTTACGCAGACCAATGACAATCCGGTTACAGGCTATATTCTGGTTTTTAAAACTGATTTAATTCGAAATTATCCTTTAGGAAAAACGATTCAGAACTATGGCTTTTTTTCTTATTCGATTGCAGAAGCATTACATCTTTCTGATAAGGAAGATGTAATTATTTCCGGTCTTCTAAAACAAATGCAGGACGAACTAAAAAATAATATCGATCATTACAGTCAGGATTTAATTGTTTCGCATCTGGATTTACTTCTTAATTATATTAATCGATTCTACGGCCGTCAATTCATTACCAGAAAAACTTCAAATCATGATTTATTAAGTAAGTTAGAACAAACTCTATTAGATTATTTTGAGAATGAAAGCGGGACTCTAAAAGGACTTCCAACCGTTCAATATTTATCGCAGGAACTCCATATTTCTGCCAATTATTTAAGTGATTTACTCCGAAATATTACGGGTTTAAATACGCAGCAATACATTCATAATCATATAATTGAAAAATCAAAACAATTACTCGCTTCTTCAAATTTAAGTGTAAACGAAATTGCTTATTCATTGGGTTTTGAATATGCTCAATCTTTTAGCAAACTCTTCAAAAAGAAAACCAATTTAACCCCTTTACAATTCAGGCAATCTTTTAACTAAAGAAAGAAAAAATGCTTTAAAATTTGGAGTAAACTTATTTTTTATATAATTTTGTATCGTTCATTACAAAATAAAAATCAACAATGAGAGGAAGACCAACCATCTACGAAGACGCTAATATTGTAAAAAAAGCACAGGAAGTTTTTTGGCAGAAAGGATACAGCGCCACTTCATTGAGTGATTTGCAAAAAGCCACCGGAGCCGGAGCCGGAAGTTTCTATAATACTTTTAAAGGTGGTAAAAAAGAGGTTTTCCAAAAAGCAATTGAAGAACGACGATTGGCTTTTGATGCCTTTAAAATTGAACTAAGCAAAAGCGAATCTCCACTAGAATTGATTAAAGATTTTTTTAGAAGTATCGCTTCCGCGGAGGAAAACGAACATCTTAAAGGCTGTATTATTGCCAATACAGTTGTAGAAATGACCTTTATAGATGAAAATCTGGAAGCTAATGCTGTTCAGATTTTAAAAGAAGTGGAACAAATGTTTACTGAAGCCATTAAAAATGAACAAACAATAGGAAACTTAAAAACGCAAACAGATCCTGAAATACTAGGCAGATATTTAATAACATTTTGGTGCGGACTCAATACACTGCGAAGAATGTATCCTGACAAAAATATCTTAAAAAAACAAATCGAAATGCAATTAGCTGTTATCAGCTAATTTTTTTGATTATTTATGTATCAATCATTACAAAAATAAAACAATAAAAAATGAATTTAAAATTAGAAGGAAAAAGAGCTTTTATAAGCGGTTCTACACAAGGCATTGGTTTTGCAATTGCGAAACAATTACTAAATGAAAAAGCAGAAGTCATTATTAACGGGAGAAATGAAGAAAAAACCAATCTGTCTGTTCAAAAACTAAAAGATGAATTTCCTCAAGCTATAATTTCAGGAATTGTATGTGATTTTGGAAATAAAGAAGAAGTAAACGAATTACTAAATCAATTAAACGGTATTGATATTTTAATAAATAATGTTGGAGTTTTCGAATTAAAAGATTTTGAATCAATCGAAGACGAAGACTGGCATCGAATTTTTGATATCAATGTAATGAGTAGTATCAAACTTTCTAAGAAACTTTTACCACAAATGCTTCAGAAAAAATCAGGAAGAATTATTTTCATTAGCAGTGAATCGGGCGTGAATATTCCGGCAAACATGATTCATTACGGAATGACGAAAGCGGCTATGATGGCCGTTAGCAATGGTTTATCCAAACTAACTTTAGGAACTGAAATTACTGTTAATACTATTTTAGGCGGTCCAACTTATTCTGATGGAGTTGCCTCGACAATCGAACATATTGCTTCTTTACAAAACATAGAAATCGAGCAAATGAAGAGCGTCATTATACAGCAAACCAATCCGCATTCTTTATTACAGCGTTTTATAGATCCTACAGAAATTGCTTCTTTGGTCGCTTATTTATCAAGCCCATTATCAATTGCTACAAACGGCGCGTGCCTTCGAGCGGATGGTGGTACCTTAAAAACGATTTAAATTATAGAAGCGGCTGATAACTTTTTTTGTCACAAAAATTCAAGGTTGTTACTTCCCAGAATCTATCATTGATAATTTTTGATGTGAATATTTTCAGATTAATAACTCAAATTTATTTATAGAAATTGATTCTAAATATTCAAAAATTATTAGAAAAATTTACACACAAATATTATTATAGAAATCATATTTTTCGTTTAATTAACGACTTTTAACATTTACCTCCTACGATACATGCAAACCGCTTAAAAATGAAAATTTAAAATAATTATCATACAAAATTCATTTGAAAATAAGCCAATTTCTTTAAATCATGCATAAAATGATTTGTGAATTGTGAACTAAACTTAATTAAAGCAAAAAGGTGCCAATTGTCTTCAATTGGCACCTTTTTTATCGCCCCTATTAATAAAATGAGTTTGGCTCGTTTTTGCTTTAATTTTTAGAATCATACTAAAATAAAGAAGCAAATAGCAAAACAACAAGTATTTGCATGAAAAAAAAGATAAATTTAAAATTTAGCGTTTGATAACTCAACAGGATTCGAACAGCAAGAATGGAACGGAAATTATGGCTTCATAATATCTTTTTTAAAATTTTTCTTTAATAGCAAATGATGAAATTTCATTTAAAAATGGTGTAATTTTTCATCATTACTTGAATTTTCCAATCTAATATCTTCGATTATTAATTGTTGCTTGATTGAGGCAAAAAATTGATTAATTCTTATTGGAGTTACCTCCAAATTTGCCACAAAAAGCCTTCTGATCCTTCATAAAATGGTTGTAAGTTTTGAAGTAAACGTCATTGTACAGGACAAAAGACAAAAATCATCTTTTACCGTTTTTTTCTGAAAGTCTTATTTTCAACTATTAATTACGATTAGCACTACTCGCTTGTCTAATCGCTTTTGGATCAGTTAAATTAAAACGATACACAAAACTAAGACGGTAGCGGGCTGCATTTGGCATACTGTTTTCAGTAATATAATAATCTGTTCCGGTTGTGGTACTTTTATTTTGGCGTAAGTCAAAAGCATTTGATACATCAAATACAATGGTAGCTTTGTCTTTCAATAAAATTTTGCTTAAACCAAAATCAAGCGATTGCAATGCCTCGTTTTTTGTTTGTGCATTTTGTTGTGCGCCTCGAAAGTTATAACGTCCCTGAAAACTAAATTTTGATGGCAATTTAACCTGAGTACTTAAACGTCCTGTAAACGTTTCTCCTTCATAGTCAAGGTTTTCTTCTTGATAACTTCCTTTTTGCGTAAAATGATAAAAATTCATTTCCAAATTTACCTGAAGCCATTTTAACGGATTATATAATGTCGAAAGTTCTATACCTCTTCGTATTTCATGCTGAATATTGATGGGCGTTGTATAAAAAATATCATTTTCGCGATAAGTAAAATCCTGAATGTAACCGCTTTCCCATTGATAATAAACGGAAGGATTCAGCGTAAATTTTTTCCATGTTTTAAGAAAAGCCAATTCAAATACATCAGAATAAGAAGGATTCAAATCCGGATTACCAATATATTGGGCATTCAAATCGGTTAATTCGTTAAAAGGATACAACGCATACAAAGGTGGACGGTTAATGCGCTTGCTGTAATTTAACTGCAAAGTAGAAGCTTCGAACTTATAACTTAAATTAACGGTCGGAAATAATCTGTTGTATTTTTTGTCATCGCTATAGGTATTTTTAATATCTGTAATAGAAATTTTGGTGAATTCCGTACGAAGTCCCAGCATATAATTAAATCTTCTGAGTTTGTTGCTGTATTGCGCATAAGCACTTGAAATGGTCTCAGTATAATTTAAATCATTATCAATATTCTGATAAATTGACCAACCATTCTCCTCTTGCTGTTCAGCCAAAAACTGACTCGAAACTTTACGAATTTCTGTCTTAACACCCATTTCAAATACAGAAACAGAATCAATTGGCTGAACAAAATCACTCTGCATAAGTAAATCTTTGCTACTTCCTATTGAATTGGTTCTAATGCCGGGATAAGCTATCATTTCTGGATATATACGTTGTGTCAAAAGATTCCACTTTTTGTCGCTGTTCCACCAATCATACTGAACATCGATAGTCCATTTTTTTGAAGGTTTTTTAAAAGTCTGTGTATAATTAAACTCAAATTGGTTGTAATCTCTTTTTTCCAATGATTTTCCTTCTCTTGTTAAAAGACTGTCGCGTGCATGATTTGCATTACTGTAATCATATAGCAAATAGGTTTTATCATCATCCTGCGTGGCATTTTTCAAGAAAGCGGCAGTAATTGTGCGATGCTCATCAATATAATAATCTGCACCCAGATACATCAATTTTCCATCATCATGGCGGTCTTCGTTCTGCACGTGGTTAAGATAATTTGGAGTACCATTATTTATAGTTGATTGATTTGTAGTATATAATCCAACGTAATCTGAGGAACGAATACCAAAATTGGAAAAAATATTGATTTTATCTGATTTAAAATTGATACTTGGATTAAATCGACTGTCATTTGGGGATCCGGCAACTAATCGGACCTGACCGCTGAAACCGCTTTTTTTGTTTTTCTTTAATATAATATTGATAATTCCTGCCGAGCCGGAAGCATCATACCGGGACGAAGGATTTGTTATTACCTCAACACGTTCAATCTGATCAGCAGCAATTTGATCGAGTGAATTACTTTGTGTTAAGCCAGATTGACGTCCATTAATTAATATCAATACACTGCTGTTTCCACGAAGACTTATTCCTCCTGTTGGACTAACTGTTACCGATGGAACTCCGTTTAAAACATCATGAGCAGAGCCATTCTGCGAAAGCACATCTTTACCTACTTCAAAAACCTTTTTATCCAGTTTTAAACTAACACTTGATTTTTGTCCCGTCACTTCTACCGCATTTAATTCTACCGCATCGGCATGTAAAACAATCGTTCCCAGTTCTATTTTTGGTTTTGCCGAAATGATTTCGAATGTTTGAGAATAATTTTGATATCCAATATAACTAAAAGAAATTGTCATTTTACCGCTTGGCAGTCCTTCGAAATTAAAGATTCCATGATCGTCTGTTACACCAACAGCTACTGTTTTTGAATTATTATCTTGTATTGATATTGTAACATACGGAATTGCTTCGTTCGTTACATTATCCAGAACTTTCCCGGAAACAGTTGTTTTCTGCGCAAAGCTAAATATCGGAATAAATAAAATTAAAATACTGGTTATTAAGACTTTCATATTTGTTGGTTTTATGATACAAGATTACTTTATAAAATAAAATCTTACCTTTTAAAACATGCGAACGGCTCTAGGAGCTTTCGAAATGCATTTCTGTATTCGATATTTATTTTATCTTTATATCATGCACAAATCATCCATTTTTATAGTTTTATTACTATTATTGTTTTCATCATGCAAACAATACACAGAGTTCATTAAATCTGATGTAACGTATTATGTTGACGATGATAAACCGCAGAATTTTCTTGGTCAATCAACAGATTCTATATTTAAAGTTATTATCGATGTTGAACTGCTTAAACGCGAAAACATTTCCAGTCCATTGGGCATACAAGTGACTGGTTTTGGTGCTTTTGATGTTTATTGGGATGGCGTTTTTGTGGGAAGAAATGGCAAAATGGTGAAATCCGGCCAAGCCGAAATTCCGGGAACTGAAATGACATATTATCAAATTCCCGAAAAATTAGCCAATTTAGGCAAGCATACTGTAACTGTAATCGGAACTCAAGTTTATTTAAGAGAATCTCAGCGAGGCATGAAGGTCAAACTTGAAAGCTTTTTAAGGCTTCATCGTGCACCGCTTGTTGTCATGTCTTTTATGAATCTCATGGCTGGAGCATTTCTTATTGCCTCTATTTATTACTTTTTTCTCTACATAAACAGTACGCGTAAAGAAGCAACTGTTTTGCTTTTTGGGATAATTTGCCTTCTCTTTTTCTGTCTTCTTATTGTAGAATACGTAAAATTTTATATTGATATTCCCTATACACATTTTTATACCCGATTACAGATTGTTGGCTTGCTGACATTTATAATTTCAATACTCGTCCCTTGGTATTTTATGCTGCAATTTGATTTTAAAAGAAAACAGTTGTTTTTATTTCTTTTGATAGCAAGTCTTATAACAATCTATATCGTTTACTACGGCGAATATGATAGGACAGCCATCTATTTTAGTTATGCAATGTGCATCGTCTCCTTTATTGTTGCCATTGATGCCGCATTCCGAAAAATTAAAGGCGGCTTAATCGTTGTGATTGGTTTATTGGTAAGCGTGATTGTAAACAAATATATTTTTTATGATTTTGGATTGTTCATAGCATTTACGATTATTGTTTTGTTAATGCTTTATCTGCATACTATTCGGGCAAAAGCTCTTGAAGAAGCGCATAATGCATCGTTATTACTTTCATCAAGATTACAGTTAGAACTGGTCAAGAAAAATATTCAGCCGCACTTTCTTCGTAATACACTGACTTCATTAATCGATTGGATCGAAGAATCTCCGCAACAAGGTGTTGTCTTTATTCGTGCGCTGGCAGATGAATTTGATATAATGAATTCTATTGCTGAAGACACATTAATTCCTATTCAGCAGGAAATAGAATTATGCCGAAAACATTTAGAAGTAATGTCTTTTCGAAAAGAAGTATGTTACAACTGGGAAGAAAAAAATATTGATGCAAATGAAGAAATTCCGCCTGCTGTTATTCATACGATTATAGAAAACGGAATCACACACAGCTTGCCTCCAAAACAAGGTTGTATTACTTTCTCGCTAAGCTTTAACCGAGAAAAACAATACAAGCAATATACATTGTTTACGATCGCAAAAAACAGAAACAGAAAGCGAGAAAACAGCAACGGAACAGGTTTTAAATACATAAAAGCCAGATTAAATGAAAATTATGGCAGCAACTGGGAATTTGATTCGTTTGCTGTAGAAGAAGGATGGTGTACAACAATTAAAATTTTTGCTAAAAAATGAAAATTCTAATTATTGAAGACGAGGCCCGAATTGCCAAGCGGATCGAAAGAATGACGCGTGATTTTTTTGATAAAGAGGTGCAGATTTTGCTTAGTGATTCTGTTGAAAATGGATTAAATACAATTGAAAAACAATCAATTGATTTACTTCTTCTCGATTTGAATTTGAATGGCGAAGATGGATTTGAAGTACTGCAGACTGTTGTCGCAAAATCGTTTCAAACCATTATTATTTCCGCTTATACGGATAAAGCAATTCTGGCATTTCATTATGGAGTTTTGGATTTTGTTCCAAAACCATTTGATGCCAACCGACTTGCTCAGGCCTTTACACGTTTTACAACACCAGAAAAAACAAATGGGCAGGATATTCAGTTTTTGGCCGTAAAAAAAGGAAAAACGATCAAACTCATCACCATTAAAGATATAAGATATATAAAAGGCGCTGGAATTTATACCGAATTACATTTAGCAAATGGCCACGTAGAACTACATGATAAGTCTATGGAATCTTTAGAAAAATTATTGCCAGCAGAATTTGAGCGAATTCATAAATCTTATATTCTTTGCTGGCAAGAAGCTGATAAACTTATTGTAGAAACCGGCGGAAAATATAATATATTACTTAAAAATGGTGAGTTATTACCTGTAGGCCGTTCAAAATACAAGGAAATTAGGCCTAAATTGATTTAGTTTTCCTTTTATTTTAAGATTTAAATAACACAAACTGGATTTTTTCATTCACAAAAAAGTACGTTATTTACTCCAAAATCTTATTATCAATCTATATTACAGTAGTAAATTATAAGAAGAGCTATTGATAATTTAAAATTAAAACCCATTCATGAACAAAAAAAATGTTTTTACCATTACAATTTGCATTTGTTTTATAATGCAAATGATTTCTCAAGAAAAACAAATTATTAATAATACTGAAAAATACAAACAATTTGGTTTGGTTTGGGGATTGATGAAATACCAGCATTCTGAAGTAAGTAATGGAAAATACAATTGGGACGAAAAATTTGTTGAAAATTTTGATAAACTTGAAAGCGTAACTTCGCAAACAAACCTCAATGCATTTTTATTAAATTTTATTTTATCGATTCCAGAAAGCAAAATTAAAACCAATACTGATACGGATAATTTATTTGCAAAAAATTATGATTATAAATGGATTGAACAGTATTCAGACAACAAGGAACTTTATGCCAGTATTAAATAATTCTTCAACAACATTATCCAAACAATTTCCTCTAACAAATTAACAACAACCTATATTCACCATCATTCTCTATTGGTGCCCTATGAATACAAGGCAATACTTGTTGCTTTGGATGATCAACAGCCAGTCTCCAAAGATGTCCTAAACCTAAATTAATAGGTACTGCATCTGCATGTAGTTGGTAATGCAAATCAAAATAATTTTCCTTTAAAAAGTTTTCGAATTCTTTCTCTGCTCCATCATAAAGCTCTTTCAGCTTTGCTCGGATTTCTGGAATTAGAATTTTTTGATCTGCCTGCGAATTAGAAACGATATCACTTGCCGCTCCGTGATAAGTACATAAAAAAGTATCTGTTGCAATAGGAGAACGGTCAACATGAAACGAATACACATCAGTAGATATAAAATCAAATTCATCATCGCGCTCATAACATTTCAGTAAGTTAAGAGAAGGCGAAGCTCCAAAATCGGTTAATAATTCTAAATCATTTAAAATTATTTGTCTTGCTATATTGCCCTTTTCTGAAAGTTGCAGTGCGATCAGATTTTCAGGAAAAACTTCGGTTATATTTTCTTTTAAAGATAATTTGGCTACAATCTCATTAAAATCGCCATCCAAATTTCTGTACCAGCATAATGCATTCTTTTCTCCCTTGAAATCAATATGCACAAGATCAGAAAAAGTAGATACTATTCCAATTTGGTTGTTATCAGAAAAGGTATTGTTCATAGTATAATATTGCAGCGATAAATTACTGGTAAAACGTTAGTTTAGTTCCATTCTGGAAACTGTTTTTTTATTTAAGCCAAGCTTTTTAATTGCTTTCATAAATAATAAATAACTTAGATGCAATCTCGTTAAAATTACCATCTAAATTTCTGTACCAAAATAACGAATTTATTTTACCCTTAAAATATCGGTATGCACAAGCTCAGCGAAAACAGTTACTATATTGGGTGGCCAAAATCATCCGTTTTGAAAGATTGTGTTGCAAATTTATTAAAGAAACCTACATAACTTCCATCTGCTTTTTGAACTATCGTGGCTCCATCCTGCCATATTGCGTTATCTGCAGAATGGCCTCCATTTATAGGATCGCCCTGATTTTGATGGATATCGTGCACACCATTACCTGTATTAAAAAATTGACCTAAAATCAATAATTTATCTCCCTGAACCAATACAGATTCTAATTGTTCTATAGCGTCAATATTACTTCCTATTTTCCAAAACGATGATTGCTCCAGAACTATAATTTTAAAAGGTGCATTGGATCTTATTTCTGATTTCTCAAATTGTTTCAATTTCGTTGGATAAATCCATGGCGGTATTTTTATAATCCAATTATAATAAAACAATATTGGTATTCTTATGGTCACCCACATTGGTTTCCATCTTATATAATCAATAGCACCACTCGATTCATTAGAAACCAAATGAGTCCATCCATCTGGCTTTGATGCAATCATAGCTACATCGCTGGCAGAAAGATTAATAATCCTCCATTGTATTTGTGTTGACTGACTATCAACATCTATAGCACAACGATAATTAATTCCGTTAGCCAGAATTTCAACATTTCCATGATAAAATTTTCCAAAATTATCCGGTTGATCTCGATAATATTTAAATTTAGTACCCTTAAGTACTCCGTATTTGTCTAATGGCATAGCTCAACTTTTATTAGGTTAATTTTCCCTGATCGGGGCTTATAACATATTTTTTAATAAGTGGCGTTTAACAGAAAAACAACGGGAGTATAAACAATATGTCTTCATAAACAAAAATAAGAAAATTCACTCAATCAAAAACAAGTACAACTACCTGTTTTTCAAATACATAATCCTTAAGTAGATTTTAAAGACATATTTCAGATATATCTCAAATTAAGTTCTTTATCTAAGATCAATATCAAATAAAAATCCACTCATCTGGCCTTATTTATCTAAATATAAAATGCCTCCGTTTAAAGAGGCATTTTTTTTTAAATAAAAATATAAGTTGTCAAAAAAAACCCTACAACTCCATTCCGGAAACTGGGTTCGATCTTTAATTTTTAACAGTCATTCTCAAACAACTCATTTTTAACTTATTTCTAAAGCATTAGCAAATGAAGCTTCTGTTTTTTGTTTAGGAAAATACACTTCGAGTGCTTGACTGTTTTGTTTAAAATTAAGTTTTTCTCCTGTACTAACAAGTTTAATCTGTTTTATTTTTCCGGTATAATAAGACATTTCTGTGCCTAAACTTTTAATAACGGCAATTCCGTTTTCTGGCCAATCCATAACGGTCGCATAAAGAACATTGTCTTTTTGGACAAAACGAATGTCTTGTGATGTAAAAGGTTTTCCTTTTCCTTCATTGAAACCCTGCGCTGTTAATGCTCCGGCACTTTCCTGTTGAGGTCCTTCCCCAAATATTTTCCACGGACGTGTACCATAAATACTACTACCGTTAAGCTTCATCCAAGCTCCAATTTCCTTTACAATTTGTCGTTCTAATTCATCGATACTTCCATCACCTCTTACCGGAATATTAAGCATTAAATTCCCATTTTTGCTTACTACATCTATTAGCGAGTGAACAACCGTTTTAGCTGATTTGTAGCGCTTATTTTCATAAACACTTCGGTCGTAATGCCAGTTGCCAATGCAAGTATCTGTTTGCCAAGGCAATGGTTCAATTTCATTACTTTGTCCTTTTTCAATATCCCAAACCAAGGCTTTTCTCTGCTGTTCGGTTAAAATTTTACCTGTAATTACGGTTTGAACGCTTTTATTTTCTTGAAAACTTTTATTATACAGATGCGCAGCAATACGCAAACCCGCATCGCTAATTGGCCACAGTGGCAACGCTGTATCATCAAAATAAAGCATATCAGGATTATACTTATCGATTAAATCAATGGTTCTGTTATGAAAATTTTCGACGTAAGTTTCACTCGGTTTTGCCACGCCGTTACCCCAGTTCCATTGGCTGTGTATACCATTATTGTCATCACTTTTTTCGCTTAGCGGATGATTCTGCGCATACAATTCCTGTGGATCTAAACCTTCCCACCAAGTTCCTTTTCCATCGGCTTTTGTCAATTTTCCATCATAAGGGACACCTGCCAAAGGGCCATTTTTATCAGAACGCTGTGCTGTCTCAAACCAACTCCAGGCATGCGCAGCGTGAACACTTACAGCAAAAGGAAGATTCGCTTTTCGGGCAGCTTTTTCCCATCCGGCTATAATATCTTTTTTAGGCCCCATTTTGGTCGAATTCCAATTTGGCTGATATTTGCTGTTATAAAGATCTAAATTATCATGATGGTTTGCCATAGCCATAAAATACTTAGCTCCCGCGTCTTTATATAAACTGACTAACTCTTCCGGATTCCAATTATCAGCTTTCCAAACGTTGATTATATCTTTAAAACCAAATTTAGAAGGATGTCCGTATTTTTCTAAATGAAATTTATATTGACGAGAACCTTCCTGATACATACTTCTTGCGTACCAATCACCAGCTTCAGGTTCACACTGCGGTCCCCAATGCGCCCACATTCCAAATTTAGCATCGCGAAACCAATCCGGAACCTGATATTTGGCAAGTGAATCCCAAGTGGGTTCAAAAGGACCTTTGAAATCTGGTGAACCTAAAAGGTTTCTTTGAGCCAACAAAGGCGATAAATACAAACCAACAATTCCTGATGCTGCTAATTTTATGGCGTTACGTCTATTCATTTTATTCTTATTTTTTTACTTCTTAGCTTTTTTTTACCAATTCTAATAATCTTAATTCAGATTAAAATTTCTGTATTTTTTTATTCTAAAAGCTTAAAAATTATTTGTTTTAATGCTAAAATTTAAATTATCCCAAAAGCAAATATATCGGATAAGTGATATATTTGTTTTATCTAAATCCGATTTTATATTATTTAAAAACGACTTTTTATCATGTTCAAAAGCACTTTTAAACATTCATTCTCTTTATTGCATGTAGATTATGTGAAATTGTATCAAAATTGGAATTACAATAATGTAATTAGTCCGTATTATCGCTTGTATTATATCGACGAAGGCGAAGGATTTATTTCTGACCAGTATGGGCGCTTAACTTTAGAACCCGGAAATCTATATCTTATTCCCAGTTTTACAATATGTAATCTAAATTGTGACGATTATTTAAGTCAATTTTTTATTCAATTTTTTGAAGAATCACCAGATGGAATCTCGCTTTTTAGCAACAATAGATCTGTGATGAAATTACCTGCGGAAGAAATTGACATTGCCCTTATTAAAAGATTACTTCAGAGTAATCCCGGAAGAGGAATTAATCGATCCGAGAATCCGGAAGTTTACGAAAAAGAGGTGTATTACAAGGAATATTTGTCTTTAAACAATAGAATGAAACCACACTTAGCTTTTGAAAATCAGGGAACTCTTATTCTTTTAATTTCTAAATTTCTGAAGTTAACGAATTTGAAAGCAGACGAAACAAAATCTATTTCTTCTAAAATACTAGATACAATGAGCTACGTTCAGCTCAATTTAAGCAAGAATATTACGGTTTCTGAACTTGCTAAAAGAGTAAATCAAAATCAGGATTATTTTTCAAAGCAATTTCTAAATCACACCGGACAAAGACCATTAAATTACATTCATGAGAAAAAAATAGAAAGGGCGCAATATCTTATTACAACCACAACTAAAAGTTTCCTCGAAATTGCTTTAAATACCGGTTTTTCTAATTTGCCACACTTTTCAAAAATATTTAAACAGATCGTAAAAGTAACTCCCGGTGAATATCGCAATAAAAACACTTTTTTGAATTGAATCGATATGAGCCAAAATAATTTTATCTTCACTCCCAACCTTTTTTGTTAAACTACACTCTTTAATATAACACAGGGTAACTGAAACATCAAGCTTATAAAATCAAAACATACCTTATGAAAACAGCAATTTTATCTCTTTTATTCTTTACTGGCATTATGTGTCAGGCGCAAACCAAAGTAATCTCATATAAGAGCCACAGCGGTTCTAAGAGCTCATTTGCAAAAGCATATCGAAATAATTTATTTGATTTAAAGCATTCTAACTTTGGTATAGTCACCGTAAGAATTCGCAGGCTAGATACTATTATTGCCGTGAACAATTCTATAACGTTGGTTAAATATAGAGAGTCTATTGCCGAATACAATTTGCATACCAAATTTGAGGATTTAGAAAAATCTGATTTTATTCATAAAACAGATACTATATCCAATAATCAAATATTGAATAAAAAAAATACGGTGAAGTTTATAAAAAAATCTTCTCCCGTATTGTTTGATACTCCTATAGATGAGGTTGTTTTTATTGGTTTCAAAAACAATTAATTTTTAGATGAGAAAATCAATACTTTTTAATTATCAGGCACTTCTAATATTTGCATTTTTAGGAGTATTATTTGTGCCTTTTTCTTTTCGGAATCTTGATTTTCAATCGAAAATAACAGCATTTTTATTTGAAGATTTAATACATCTTATTACTTCAAATTTTAAAAATTTTCTTGTTGTAAATGCTGAAATTACTTCAGATTCAACAACACTTTATATACTGTTTTTTATCCTATTGCTTCTTGCAGTAATTTTTACTGCAGTACTTTCTTTTTTCAGTTTTTGGAAGACTAATCAAGATTTAATTTTCAGGGCAATCCAAATCATTTTGACTTATTATCTTGCCTTTATAATGCTCAAATATGGTTTTGATAAAGTCTTCAAGGTTCAGTTTTATCTTCCGGAACCCAATATTTTATACACGCCTTTAGGAATGTTGGATAAGGATATTTTGTTTTGGAGTAGTATGGGAACTTCTTACAGCTATAATGTTTTTATGGGATTAATGGAAGTTATTCCTGCCCTATTATTACTGTATAACAAAACGAGAATTCTTGGTCTTTTTATACTTTCGGGAGTTTTACTGAATGTTGTTTTTATCAATTTTGGATTTGATATTTCGGTAAAATTATATTCCTTGTTTTTACTTCTGATTTGCTTTTTGTTGCTTGCTCCGAATTTGAAAAAGATCATTCAGTTTTTCATATTCAATAAACCAACTGCATCAGCCCGACTTAAAGGCTCAGATTTAATAACTTCAAAAACAATAAAATGGTGTATCAAAACAATTGTGATTTTTTTCTTTTTCACTGAATCGCTTTTTCCGTATCTGCAAAAAGAAACTTATAACAATGAAACTATTATCCAAAATCCATTGCATGGTGCTTATGAAGTCGTAAAAATTGAAAAGAATGAAACGCAGAAAAACAATGTAAATCAAAAGATAAAACGCATTTTCGTTCACCGAAATAATTATTTTATTTTTCAATATGCAGATGATACAATGGAAGATTTTTATTTAGAAATCAACCCGATTCAAAATCAATTTATATTAACCGATTACAATGCTGAGAAAATAAAACTGCAATACAAATACTCTAAATCTTCAAAAACATTAGAACTATATTCTCCGGAATTAGGTATTAGGATTTATTCAAAAACATTGCCATGGAAAAAACTTCCTTTACTACAACCTCTTTTTCATTGGACAGTAGATGAAATTGGTAAGAACTAAAAAAAAAATTGAGTAAAAAGTTAACTATGAAAAACCTAACAATAATTCTTATTCTACTACTGTTTTCACAATTATCTTTCTCTCAGGACAGAATTGTTTTGGGCGTTGTTACTGATAGTACCGGACTTCCAATTCCGGGAACAACTATCTCAATTGAAGGAACAAAAAAATATACTCAAACCGATTTTAATGGTTGGTATTCTATTAATGTAAAACCAGATCAGTTCTTAATTTTCACCTTAGTAGGCATGAAACCTAAAAGAGTTAGTGCAGCCCAAGATAAAATTAATGTAGTCCTACAAATAGATCCTGTTGAGCTTAAAAATATGATGGGGCCTGTTTTCACAACTCAAAAAAAAAGAAGTTTTCTTAATGCAGTTAAAACGCTGTCAGCAGAAGAAATAAAAAATAACAATGATCCAAAATACAATTTCAAAAAGGATTATGACGATAAATTATTAATCTTTATTTCAGATTATACGCTAAAAAAAGCAGACTTAGAATTTCAAATAAAGTACAAAATAAGTTATTGCTCAATCCTAAATTATAGTGTGGAATATGCAAAAGTTTACAATAAACTTACTTTTAAATATTTGAAGAAGAAATATAAAAAAACCTGGCAATCTGAAATCAAAAAAGATGCTATCGGGTTAGATGCCTTTTTAGAATAAAACATTCGACATTTCATAACTGTCAAAAACCATTGGTTTGCCTTCTCTGTCATTTTTTAGCAGTTCAACACCAGCAAGACTTGCAAATCTAGCCATCAAATCTACACCTACAACAATATCATGACTTTGGCTTTCTTCTTTTGTTGTAAATTAATCTGCACCGCCGTCAACACTGTCAAAAGTTTCTCTTTCTTTAGGTCTGATACTGTATTTAACAGAAACCATTGGTCCGTAGTAAACATCAAATTGAGTTCCGTTTGTACGAAGTTGCATCTGGCCAATTATACCGGCCAGAAAATGAATATTTGGTGTAATTCCTGCCGTATAATAAACCGATAATCTGAAAATATCAAAATGTTCTTCGGCATAATCTTTATTGGCGAATTTTAGCATCAATTCTGTATAATATCCTATGTTTGGCGCGAGAAACAGTGGTTTCTCTTTAGTTTGACGGAGATAATGATTTACTCCAAATCTTGCCCTTAATCGCGGAATTACTTGTTGCTGTCCGGTTCTGTCATCAAAAAATTTCGTTTCAAAACGCACTTGCTCAAAAAGCGAACCCTTCGGCATTTCCTGTGTATAAGTTCCCATTACAATTAAACGGTTTTCAAGCGTTTCGTAATTGCCCATTTCTGCTAAGGCATATTTTTGATTGTGTGCATATCCAAGCCACAATTTCATATTCTTCAAACCCGAAAAAACAATCCACGGTCTTATAACTTTGCGTTGCGTATATTCAAACGGATTAGTGCTTTCATAAGTTCCTTGCGTAACTAATTGAAAATCGACCTGACCACTCAAATGCCATTTATCGTATATCGGAAAAGCGATATCGCCTTCTGTAATAGAAGCTGGAATAAATCCCATAGTGTACGGTGCATCTTGTTGTGCATATACAATTGATTGAGAAATAATAGAAAACAGTATAATAATCGCCTTCTTAATTTTACTCATAGCCTTTCTAATAAAGTATTGTGTATTATTTCTTTTTTTGTGTCAACATTTATAACACTTATTGATTAAAAAATGCCTTAAAACTGAAAGATTACATCGCTTTTTATCAATTCATCCGAAAATTACAATTAATAGAAAAATCATTTTTTTTAAACATGTTTCAAATTATAATCTGAAACAAACTTTCTAAGTTTAGAGATACGCTTAAAAAAAACCGCTAAACTTTAGGTTTAGCGGTTTTTTATGTCTTGTACTTGCAATCTATTGCTGATACAATTCTGTCTCTGTATGAAGTGCA
Source organism: Flavobacterium resistens (assembly GCF_900182645.1). GTDB lineage: Bacteria > Bacteroidota > Bacteroidia > Flavobacteriales > Flavobacteriaceae > Flavobacterium > Flavobacterium resistens. The sequence goes on from NZ_FXTA01000001.1 coordinate 295,943, forward strand.
CAAACCCAATTGTTATCTTTTTTAACCCAAGTAGAAGTACACACACATTTCATTGGCGAATTTTCTTTATCATCTGCTATTTCTAATTCTATTAAATATCCAATTATTGTAGTATTTTCGGTAATTAACTTTTCTTCCACATCAGAAATATTCAATACTTTTATTTTACCACTATCAACAGATTCAAACATCTTTTTAAACATAGATTCGTCTACACTTTGTAACCCAGTTTTACCGGCTATCATGCAAGGAAACAACGTAAGTTTTTTTACCGTTTCATAATCATGATTTTCCATTCCCTGCCAATATCTTTTTTCCAGTTCAATAATTTGCGTTTCCATAATCATCTTTTTAATTGATCAAACAATTTACAAAAAATCTGATAAAAAAAATTATTTGTGGTCAAATTCTCTGCGGTCATAAAAGGTATCATCATCGCTATAATACACAGAATCAGGATCATTTCTTTCAGGATAATACGAATTCATTACTCTTCTTTCATAGTCTCTATCGAAATTGTGTTGCCTGTTATATCTATTTGTATTTCTGAATGTATCATATCCTATGCTACTTGCCATAACGATTTTCGTGTCTTTATTTATGCTAACAGATCCAATTGGTATGATAATATGGCTATCTCCGTCTTTATAGAGAAATTCCCTTCCATTATCGTTCGCAATAACGTCATGTACCTCATTGTGTTTGTCCTCAATTAGTTCCTTAGCTACTTTCACATCCAGATAAACAACACGCTGCATATCTTTATTCACCCAGAGATTATCAATTGTACCTATGGTGCGGTTGTCAGCATCTACTATCTTCCATCCTCTTACATCAGAATAATTTGACGCAATTTTATAATCAGATAATTCGTCCAATCTATATAGGTTTCTGTTTTTATTTTCCATAATTTCTAATTTTGATTATATATTTTTTGCCGAATTTAACTTTGGTGTTTCCTGGCTATTGTGCTCTATTGTGCACTTGTAGTGTTTTCAATTTCTACACTGTTTTCATTGTGAACGGTATGGTCACAAAAATAGATGTAGTATATAATCCCTGCGATTAATAACAGCAAAGCAACCCAGGGCCATACCGGTTTTTTCTTCTCAATTTTAATTTCTGCCATAACTCTATTTTTTTTAATTTTATAATAGTTTCAATACATCATTAAAGTTACAAAGGAGAGAAAAGTAAGACGTATTTAATTTCAGCAGGATGTTACAAAATTCCCAGTAGATAAATTTGGAAGATTATTTTAAGAAATCGGTACTAAATAAAAAACGCTAAACCAAAGGTTTAGCGTTTTTTGCTTTTTTTTTTAAAACTCTAAAATTTTAGATTACAGATCTTATTTATTTTCAATTAGTTCAATACTTTGTTGCAACGATTTTTCAGTTTTTATTTATTTCAATAAACCCAATAAAACATTCATTCTATCTATAAAATACTGGGCAGTTTTTATATAAAATATCCGTTGATCATCTACAAGGTTTTTATCTTTATCCCACACAAATTTTCCAGGATGTTTTTGTTGAAATTCTTTCATCAATTTAGCAATATACCAATACGATGATCTTTTCCATTCGCCCTCAACAAGATCCATTTCTTTCATTTTTGAAGGAGTATTGCTTTTTTCAAGAACTTTCCTTACTGCAAAAAACACATCGGCCTGATAATCCTGCAAAACATGATAATATTCTTTACGGCAATCAAGTTCATGATCTGGATGTTCTTTTATACATTGTTGCAAATCATTTTTAAACATGGCTAATGTATCACTATATCGAACATTTAAATCTTGCGAAAAACAATGCAATATTGGAAAAAGTAAAAAGATTAAAATTTTAAAATTCATATTTTCTATAGCTATCGCTAACTTTTAATAATAAGAAATTTTACGAGTTATAAGGGTTGTAAATTTTACACCTTTTATAACTGTATCCCAAGTTTCTGTTTCCCAGTTGCCAAACTTTTCATAGGTAAAATAACGTGGCCTGATTTTTTCCTTTTCGCCTTTCTTTTGACTATAAATAAACCTGCCATTATTGTCATAAATGTAATTGATAACTACTTCTGGTTCTTTCTTATTTTTTCTCTTAATTTGGTTTATTTTACCGTTTTTGTCATAACTAAAAGAACAGCTTTCTTTATCGCGATCCTGGTAATTCGCAACTCTTCCCAATTTATCATAATTTATAGTAAAATCGTATTTAACATCACTACTACTATAACTGTAGAAAACTTTAACTCTATCTACGATATTTGAATTATTTAAATAATAAACCGACTTTGAAATTAATCCTTTTTCCTCATCTGTTTTATCAGCTAATTCCGTTTTTTGTTCTTTGGCATAATACCCTTTTTCTACAATGGAATCTTTGTAATTTTCATAAAAAATCTCCTTTCCGTCGATAAAATCTTTTGAATATCCCGGTCTCTTTCTAACAGAATAATAATATTTTTTCTCTAATTGATTGGATTTTGAAAATTGATACTCAACAACTTTCCTAAAAGTATTTACTCCGCCAGTACCATGAAGTGCGGATGAATATAATTCTTTAACTATATTCCTGTTATGGTCAAAAAATATAGAATCAATGGAAGTGGAAAACACTCGATCTTTATATTTCACAAGTGACTCTTGTTTTATCACTATCAAATTCTCAAAATATTCGTATGATCTATTGTTTTCATCCACATAATCCTTAAAGTGCGCAATTGTACCGTCTTGATTGAATTGGTAATAATATTCTATCGTACCATCTGTATTGGTGTCAATAGTTAACTCCTTAACGGGTTTATCTTTTCTTAAACCAAAATCATTAAAAGTAAGATAATATTCTTGCCTTTTGTATTCATTTTCAACATTTGTATTGAAATACGTCGCAATACCTAATTCATATTCTGCTAGCGGAACGTCGCTGTTTTTATCTAATTGCGGAGTAAAGTAAGTTTGAGCAGAAAGTTTGAAAAATAACAAACAAAAAATTGCAGTGTAGTTTTTTAGCATTTATTGGAATTTTACAACTAATTTTTAAAATATTGTATCTTATTTACTTTCAATCAATTTAATGCTTTTCTGCAACGCCTTTTCGATTTGAATAATATCCAAAAAAAATCATTTTTAAGGTCAGTTTTGTATTTTGATGTCGTAAAATGGTTTCGCTAATTTAATTAAATATTTGAATTAGTTGTTTAATCAATTTATTTTAATGAAATCTAGTAAATACTTCAAATCTTGATTTTAAAAATCTTTTATTTTTCCCTATAATCCTTATTCTCTTTCCCAATTTGAAAAAAATAACATTATTTAATCAAAATTATAATTAACTGATTTTTAGATATTTTATATTTAATTTAAAAATTTAACAAGTTTTTATTTATAAAAACAATTAATTTGAACGCAAAATCTGTACACTGGATTATTGTGTACGTAAAACCGTACTTTATTACTCCTTCTCAAAACAATAATTAATCACCTTTACACTATCAGTTGCAAACATAATAACAAGTACAATCTTAATATTAAAAACACAACTATATAAATTTCAACACATTGAATAAACATATAAAAAAAGTTGTTTCAATTGCATGCAATTATGAGAATGAGAAAACATGTAATGTATTTCAGTGTCAAATAATATAATGACTATCTATTATTTACTAACCATAAATTATTTACTAACCTTTAACCCTTAAAAAATGAAAAAAATCCTAAAATTAACAAGTTTACTATTTATTACAGCATTAGTATTTGCTTCCTGCGAAAAGGAACAAAATCTAAATGTGGCGGAATCTGCTGTTAAAGATGAGCTTAAAATCGTCAACAATTCTGTTACCGCTAAAGCCGCAGCAGAAAACGTTGCCGCGCTAGCAGGTGGTGGCGCCGGAGCCAGAACAATTACATTGGGAACAAATACATTATCTTGTCCTGGTGGTTTATGTACATCTTTCGGTGTTTGGTCAACGGGCGTTTACACTGTTTGGTTCCAAATGAAATTTAATTCCGGTTTTTATTGGAGCCGTGGCGGAAAATGCGGATACGGTATCTTAATTGGTGATCAGAATACAGGTGGCGATCCAGGATGGGATGGAAATGGCGGTAGCGCAAGATTTATGTGGTATTGTCCAAATGGTTCAAATACTGCTAAAGGAAGCGGTGCTTACTTGCAACCTTACGTTTATTATAGAGATCAGCCTGGACAATTTGGTAATGATTTTGGAAAAAAATATTACATCCAAGAAGGCGTAACATACAACTGTCAGATATCTGTTAAATTAAATACAGGTTCAAATACTGATGGATATGTGAAATACTATGTAAATGGTACAGAAATCCTAAATCAAAAAATTCGTTGGGTGACTAATGATGCTAAGCGTAATGTCAATGCAGTAAGTTTGCATACTTTCCGTGGCGGAAGTCAAGAATATTGGAAAGCTCCTGTAACAAGTTCTATTTACTATCCTAGTGCGTCTTGGGATGCGCAATAATAATTAATTTAGTTTGTTGTATTGAAGCCGCCTTATTAGGCGGCTTTCTTTTTTTTAATATTGAAAACTTTTACAAAGAGCCTGCCTTTACAAAAGTCTGCCAACCTCTCATGGTATCGATGAAACGTTCACTTAATCCTCCTTGTCTCAGATAATCAGCCATTACAGGCAATTGTGGACTATCGTACATTGGGTTTGCTTTTACTTGAAGAGGAAAATCCCTCTGAAGAATCGCTGCACGTGCAATAAGCACAAAATCACAACCTTCATCAAGAAGTTCTCCGGCGCGTTGTGCACTCATAATTTTTCCTGCCGCGCCTAAACGCACACCTTTACGCGGAAGTTCTGTAAAAACACTGAGCATGGTTTTTCCTTTAAAAGTTCCTTGACGAACTATTTGTGCCGAATCCCAAAGCGCTAAATCCAAATAATCAATTAATTCCCGATTAAAAATATCAGCGGTAACTTCGCGTAATTCTTCTAAAAGAAGTCCGTAACGTTCAATGGACAATCGCCAGCCAATCTGGAAATCAGGCCCGCAAGCTTTTCGAATTCCTTCAATAACTTCAATCGTAAAACGAGCACGATTTTCCAGACTTCCTCCGTATTTATCCGTACGATCGTTCAAATTTGGTGACATGAATTCTGAAAGTATCCATCCAAAAGCTCCATGGACTGAGATTCCATCAAATCCTGCCAATTGCGCTCTTTTTGCGGCAGCGATGAAACTGTCGCGAATTCGTTCTACCTCTTCGGTTGTAATTGCTTTAATTCCTTCTACTGTTTTACCAGAGGCTGGAGCTGGTATTCCTCCAATTGAAGGCTTAGCACGATGTCCGGCATGATGCAATTGTACTGCCGATAACGCATCGCCATCACGAATAGCTGATGCCATTTTGTTCAATCCTGGCAAATGATCATCACTATGAATACCTAATTGCCTTTCAAACGCTATACCTCCCGCCTCTACTGTAGAAGCACTCGTTTGAATCAATCCGTAACCACTTTGCGCAAGCTGTTCCATCCAATATTGATCATATTCAGATGCCGTACCATCATAGTTACTTTGTTGGCTGGTTAAGGGTGCCAGCATAAAACGGTTTCTCATTGCAGGGCCATGCAGCAACGTAAGTGGTTTAAATAAATCAGAAACAGACATTTTTATATTTTTTAAAGTTCAACTTCTATCGATTATTATTTGATGCAAAATTGTCCCGATAATCGTTCATGAAAAATGGATGTTTTTTACTTTATAATGGATGTTTTGAACCTTAGTTTTTAAAGACTTTTGATGAAAAATTTTTGAGAAAAAAATCTCCATTATAAAGTAAATTTTCTCCATTCTTTAGCAGGTATAGTCGTTGGATCTTTGCCTTGTTAATAAAAACAATTCAAAATGAAAAAAACAGCTATTATTATTCTTTCTGATCCAAAAGCGGGTTCAGAAGAGGCTTTAGGACGTGTATTCAATGCTCTAGCATCAGCATACGAATTCAAACACGAAGGTGAAGATGTAAAAATTATTTTTCAGGGAACAGGTATAAGATGGCCTGAACAACTTGAAAAACCTAAACATCCAGTTCATGGCCTTTATAATGAAGTAAAAGATCATGTTCACGGCCTTTCAAAAGGATGTGTTGCGGTATTTGGTACAGAAATATCAGGCTATGATTTACTGAATGATAATGCAGTACCGGGGACTCCGGGTTTACCAAGTTTTGTAAATCTTAGAAAAGAAGGTTACGAAATTTTGGTTTTCTAAACCAACTTGATAACTGCCCTCTTTTTCATTTAGAGGGCAGTTATTAATTTTATGAAAATAGATTTGAGCTGTTTTCCGGCGACTAGTAATCGTCTAAAATAATGCTCTTTTTTGAGTAAATTAGCGCAACCGGAATACATTCGCCAATCAAAATATGAGCTCTAAATTATGAAAGAGGATTTACACTATTTTATGCATCAATGTTTGGATCTTGCCAAAACCGCGCTACAAACAGGAAATCCTCCTGTAGGCGCATTGATTGTACTTGACGGCAAAATAATTGGAACCGGAATTGAATCAGGAAAATCAACGGGAGACATTACGAATCATGCAGAAATAATGGCAGTTCGAGATGCATTAAAAAATGGATATTCGGATAAATTACATCTAACACAAATGTATACCACGCACGAACCTTGCATTATGTGTTCTTATATGATTCGTCATCATAAAATAGCTAAAATTATTTATGGTACAGCTGTTCCTTATGTAGGTGGTTTCACCTCAAAATATAATGTTCTGGCGACAGAAGATGTACCAAAATGGGGAAATAAACCAAAAATAACAGCAAATGTATGTGTTGAAGAATGTGATAAACTTAATGCTGAGTTTGTAGAACTATTAAACAATCTCAAATAATTATGTTGTCACAATCTGTACATACACTGGTTAATCAACAAAATGGGAATTTGTCATTTAAAGTATTTGAGTTTGACAACAGCAGTTATTTTGATCATATTCAGCGAAATAATTATTTCACTATAATTATTATTACTTCCGGCGAGGGATTAGCTAAAGTGGATCTTTGCGAGTATTCATTCAAAGAGAATACTTTATTTGCGTTTTATCCTTATCAGCCTTTTATGCTCGCTTCAGATGGACCACTTACAGGCATCTCCATTCAGTTTCATCATGAATTCTTTTGCATATACAGACATCATAAAGAGATTGCCGCAAACGGGATTTTATTCAATAATATCTACCAACAGCCTTTTATTCTTCTTGATGAAAATACTAAGCAGACATTAATGAATATCGTCAGAGAAATTGTCAATGAATTGAAAATGGAAGCTTTAAGGAAAGATGAAGTTCTGGTTTCGTATTTGAAGATATTCCTCGTTTTTGCTACGCGAATAAAATTGGAACAGCAATCTATCAAAGAGGTAAATGGCAATGAAAAACAGCTTTTGATGGTACAGAACTTAAGAAATGCCATTGAAGAAAACTTCAGAGCAAAACATTCTGCCAGCGAATATGCTGATATGCTACACGTATCGCCAGTCGTACTTGCGCGAGCAGCGAAAAATCATTTCAATATGACGCTTTCAGATTTGATAACAGAAAGAATCATTGTTGAAGCAAAAAGAGAATTATATCTCACAAACAAAACAGTAAAAGAAATTGCCTATGAATTGGGTTATGATGATGAATACTATTTTAGCAGAGTTTTTAAAGGAAAAACGGATACATCGCCACAATTATATAGAGATACAATAGGTTTTAACAAAGGTTAACCCTGATTTAAAATTAAAAAGCCAAAACAATAAATTCTGGCTTTTTAAACTTATAAAATGAATTAATTCGATTATTTCTGATCAACAAAAACGTACAGCTTTTGTATTTTTCCGTTTTCAATTACAAACAAATCCATTCCGCTCACAACTGCTGGTTTTACTTTTGAACCAAACTGCCAATACAATCTAACTACATTGTGATTCGTTTCTACTGATTTTGCAGTAAATCTAAAATCAGGATTTTTACTCTGAAGTTCTACAATAAATTTGCTGATATCCTCTGTTCCTTCGGCAATAAAATGATGGTCTACCATTTCTACATTCGATGCGTAAACTTCATTTAATGAAGCTTTACGTTTTACTTCATCTTTTTCATTCCAAATTTTAAGATGATTTTCAACTATAACTGTATTCTTTTTGGCATCGAAATCATCTCCAGAAAGTTTTTTAACTGCATTATTCTTTGGCGACCATAATACCGTTTTTGGATGTGATTTTTCGTATCCTTTTCCATTCGGATAAGAAACCAATTCCATTTTAGAACCCCATGGCGTTTCAAAATAAACCCATGATTCCCCAGCTGTATCGCCAGATGGCGTTGTAAAAGGTTCTCCCAATATTTTTAAACCTTTACTTTTTAAATATTGTACAGCTGCATTAATATCATTCACGTAAAATGCAATATGTGATGCTCCAATATCATCGGTATTTGGATGATTAATACTTCCTTTATTTTCGGCATATTCAAATACTTCTATACTGGCTCCATTTCCGGCATTTATCATTTTAATGGTAACAGCACCTGTGTTAGGATTGATGTTATTTAATTTCTTCCAATCAGCGTCAAGCGGAATTGGTCCTAATTGTGTTACTGGTTTAAAACCAAGTACATCATCAAAAAATGTAACGGCTTTATTGAGATCCGGAACATTAATTCCGACATGATCTATTCCCACGATATCAATCTTATTTTGAGCTATTGTTTTTTCTGAAGCTGAAAAAAGTATTAATACATTCAGCATTGCTGCAGCTGAAGTCTGCACTTTTCTATTTGATTTTTTATGATTTGTTTTCATTTTTATAAAACTGTTTTGAATAAATTATTTGATGTTTAAAAATTAATTAGTGTAAGCTGCTACCCATTTTGCTTTAATATTGGCACGCGCTTCAATAAATTCTTTGTCAGTTCCCTGAGCAATGGCATCAAGTGGAAAACGAAGTGGTCGCTCCCCTTTTTTCATACTTACTAATTCTAAAATACCGTCAGCAATAGTTTGCGGATTCATATCGAACTGAGCCATTTTACCAAATAATGCTGTACCTAAAGCGTTGAATTTTTCTGTTGCAGCTTCTCCGTATTCTTCTATAATTTCAGCTTTATCGGCATGAATACCTGCTTTAGAACCGTTATTCATTTCAGTTGGATAAACTCCTGGCTGAATGCTTACATTTTCAATTCCGTAAGCTGCAAGTTCATCTTGTAATCCTTCTGTAAAACTTTCAACCACCAATTTTGATGCGATATACGGAATCATAAAAGGAAGTGTATGTCCGCTTGCTCCGGTTGTAATATTGATGACAAGTCCGTTTTTTTCTTTTCTCATAGAAGGAAGAACTGCCTGATACATACGAAGTACGCTGTAAACATTCACATCGAACATTTTACGAACCTGATCAATTGAATAACCTTCAAGCAAACCAAAACCACTTACTGCTGCGTTATTGATAAGAACATCAATTTTTCCGTATTTAATTAGGATTTTTTCGACAGCTTCACGAACCGATGCATCGTCTGTAATATCAATATCGACTACTTCAATGTTTTCTATTGCTTCCAGTTCTTTTGCCGGAGCAGCATTTTTATCTTTTGTGTTGCGCATTCCTGCAATAACAGAATGACCAGCATTTGCTAACGTTATTGCTGTAAGTTTTCCAAAGCCTGTACTTGTTCCTGTAATAAAAATTGTTTTTGACATGATTTCTAATATTTAAATGTTTATAATGTTTGTTTCTTTTGAACATTACAAAGTTGCGCTTAATGCAAAACCTGCACATTGATTAGAAATAAGTAAAAACTTGATATAGATCAAGAGTTTGGAATAGGCATAAAAAAAGGAGCTTTAAAAGCTCCTGATGTTATTTATTTTTTTGCCGTCTGTTTTCGAATGCGACTTAATGTTTCTGGGGTCATTCCAAGATAGGAAGCAATCATAGTTTGAGGAATTCGGGAAGCAAAGCCCGGATATTTATTTACAAAGTTCAGATACTTTTCTTCAGCGGTTAAAGTCAGCGAAGCCTGAATTCGGTTTTGAGCTGCGATAAAACTTCTTTGCAAAATCATGTTCACCATATTATTAAAAGCTGGAATTTCTCTGCAAAGCAATTCAAAATTTTCATGAGTAAAAAGTACAAGTTCTGTATCTTCAATGGCATCAATGTTAAAACGGGACGGCTGTTGCATCATCAAACTTTCACGATCTCCTGTCCACCAATTTTCAATACTGAAACTATTTACATGTTCACTTCCTTTTTCATCAACAGTGTAAGTCCGTACACAGCCTTGAGTAATGAAAGCATCGTATTTCCAAACATCTCCTTCCTGAAGCAGATATTGTCTTTTACGAAGTTTTTTAATAATAGCGAATGATTGTATACGTTCAGATTCTTCCGGCGTCAGTTCTGATTTTTCTTCAAGGTATTTTTGGAATATTTCATACATAGAATGTAAAATTATATAAAAGACATTTGATGAACAAACTTTTCAAACGCTACATAACTATTAGAAACACAAAAACTATGCTGATTAATCCATAATTGAAGCCGATGAAACAATTTTATAATCAGCATATTTCCATGAATTATCAAAAGCCGATTTAATTTTCAAAGCCTCATTCTCTTTTTTTTGTTTTATTAAGGAATTATAAAGTCCAATTAAAGCGTAGCCGTTTTTTGGCCAGATTTGCAAATCTTTTCGATAGATTTTTTCTGCTTCGCTGTATTTTCCAGCTTTGATTAGCACCGCTCCTAAATAATGCCGTACCGAAAAAAACCAATCAGGTGGTTCATTATAATTAAGATGATCTTCAATAACAACGGCTTCATTTAATAGTGAAATCTCTTTATTTAAATCATTTTTCTTTGAAGCAATTCCCGCAGCTAGAACTTTTGAAGCAATCTTCACAAGATCTTCAGTCGTATTGATGTTCCAAATTGTAATCTCTTTTAATACTGCATTTTTTGATAATTTATCAAGAGTAACAAATTCCTTTTCAGCATTTGTTAAATCATTTTTGCCCAGATAGGCCATTCCTCTTGCATAATGCCAGACAGCTTCCGGATAAATTAGATCTTTGTCTGGTTTGGGAAGCGAAATTATAGTATCCCACATCGAAAATTTTACGGCGATATAATACGGAATAGTATAATAATGCTGCAAAGTCCCCCATCCTGGCTGACGCATTATTTCGACTGAAGTGTGTTCCTGAAGTTTTTTTGCGGCATTCCAAGCCAATTTGGAATTCCCCTCCAAAGCTGCTGTTGCCGCTAAAAAATGATAATTATGTGGATAATATCCTAACGGATAAGCACCCTGCGCGTGACATAATGTTGTATAAAGACTATCCACTTTTACCGCCTCAATATTTGAAAGTGATCCTTCATGATAATCTCCGGTGCGAATGTATATGTGCGACGGCATGTGAATCAAATGCCCTGATCCGGGAACCAAAGTTTCAAGCAATTTGGCACTTTTCAAAGCTTTCTCAGGAGTTGCAGAAGCTTCAATTGCATGTACATAAAAATGATGAGCTCCGGGATGTTTTGGGTTTTTAATCATTAATTCTTCTAAAACTTTCACTATTTCAGGAGTCCACTCCTTTGCTGCGCCAGTTTCTTTATCATATAAATCCCAAGGATGAAGATTCATTAAGGATTCGGCATAAAGTGCACCAATATCAGGATCTGATGAGAATTTCACATACACTTTTTTCATTGCTCCTGCGTAAGCAATATCCAATGGTTTTCTATCTGAAGGCGGATTTGCAACATACCTTACCATTAGTGCATCAATAAGTGCCTTTTCTTTTGGAGAACAATTTGCAGAAAGTTTTTTCGCTTTTTGAACTGCAGCGTATGCCCGCTGAAAATTATCTTCTTCCATTCCGGCATTGTAGTTTGGGCCCAAAACATAAGCAAAACCCCAATATGCCATTGCACAATTGGGATCCAAACGAGACGCTTCATAAAATGATCTTGCAGCTTCAGCATGGTTGAAACCATACGCCAACATCATTCCCTGATTACAATAGTGTTGAACTTCCTGATTATTGGTCGAAATTTTAAAATCGATTCCTTTAAGACCTTCAAACTTTGGTGCTTTTTTATTAAGCGAATACCAATCTTTGTCTGTTGTTTTGGGAACATAACAACCCTGATTAGACGTTATCGGAGTTGATTTCGTGTCCGTATTTTTATTTTTATTGCAAGCAAAAAGAAAAAAAACAGCAAAAATTAAATAATAATGTTTCATCAGAAGAATATTTTATTTAATAAATCAGTGTTAAAAGCTCGTAAGAAAAAAAGTCGAGTTTTCTCTAAACAAACTTACAAAATTTACACTAAATAACTGTTTTTCAAATAAATAGTGTTATATCATTTAATTTACAACTACTACAAATCTTTTCAAATCAATATTAAAAAAATCACTATTTTTAACTAACCTTCATTTTTGTACTATGACAGATACATCACAACTCCGAAGCTCCATTTTTAGACACCTTGACGGTTTAGCAGTTGCTCCGGTAGCAATAGCATTAAAGAAAAAAGAAGTTTTAGCGTTCATTCTTGACAAAAAGCAAATACAACTGGCGGAACTTGCTACAATTTTTAAAGCAAATGAAGGCTATCTGAATGTCGGTTTAAGAATTTTGGCTTCACAAGGATTTTTAGAATACGATGTCGATAACAAAACACAGCAAATTACGATTTCTGTAAATGAAAAATCAGAAATTGCTTTTTCACTATTCTATCTTTATGAAGATGTTGTCGATTTGCTTCAATTTTCGGCGCATTTTCATCCGCGTCTTTTTGAAGATGCACCTTTTGAAAAACTCGACAGTATTTTTGAAAAATATAAAAAAAATTACAACCTTAAATCTTCGGATAATAACTTGACGAATGAAATTCAAAACCAAATTTTGAAACATATCGAAGGTTATTTAATTGGCCCAACAATAGTACGCCTGGCGATGAAAGGAATGTTTCATAAATATTTTATGGAGACATCTTTTAAACCAGAAGAGTTTCATAAATCACCGGAAAATTTCAAAAAAATATTAGATTTTTTTGTCCATCTTGGCTGGTTTTTGGAAAAAAAAGGAAATTATCAATTTACTGATGTTGGTTTATTTTTCGCAAAAAGAGCCAGTGCTTATGGCGTTACGGTTTCTTACTTGCCTACTTTTGCCAAAATTGAAGAGCTAATGTTTGGCGATCCCGCTGTTTTAAGAATGATAGCCGATGGCGAAAACGAAATTCACGTTGACCGCGAAATGAATGTTTGGGGAAGCGGTGGCGCACACGAAACTTACTTTAAAATTGTCGATGAGATAATAATCAAGCTTTTCAATTTGCCGATTGCGGAACAACCAAAAGGCATTTTGGACATGGGTTGCGGAAATGGTGCTTTCCTTCAGCATATTTTTGAAGTAATTGACAGACAAACTTTAAGAGGAAAAATACTTGACGAATACCCATTATTTTTAGTCGGAGCTGATTATAACCAAGCTGCGCTGAAAGTAACCCGCGCAAATCTTATAAAAGCCGATATTTGGGCAAAAGTAATTTGGGGTGATATTGGACGTCCGGATTTACTTTCAGATGATTTGAGAGAAAATTATAATATTGATTTAAAAGATTTACTAAACGTAAGAACATTTCTAGATCATAATCGAATTTGGGAGGATCCAAAAAGCAGCAATAAAGATAGAAATAGCAATTCTACTGGCGCATTTGCTTTTAGGGGAAAAAGACTCAGCAACAATTTGGTCGAAGATAATCTCTTGGAACATCTGCAAAAATGGTCGCCTTATGTACGTAAATTTGGTTTGCTTTTAATTGAATTGCATACCATAAATCCAAAATTAACAGCTAATAATCTTGGGAAAACTGCTGCAACGGCTTATGATGCAACTCATGGTTTTTCTGATCAGTATATTGTTGAAATTGATGTTTTTAATAAAATCGCTGCTGAAGCCGGATTATTTCCAGATAAATCCTTCTTCAGACGATTCCCAGATGCTGACACCGCGACTGTAAGCATTAATTTGTTGAAAGGAAACTGAATTTCAAATATTTCTTAAAATAAAAAAACTCCAAAATCAAATGACTTTGGAGTTTTTTATATGATATCTCAAAATATTACATTTCGTTCAAGTCGTTGAATTCGTGTAAAGATTTTAATGTACTTTCGTAAAATAAGATAGCCGCGATAAGGTTTCCTTTATCAGAATATGGCATCATCTTTCTTTGAAACTCTACTGTCGTATCCAAGAAAGTTGTAGTTCCTAACGCTTGACCGTCTAATACTTTTTTGTGCTCATTATCGTCTGGAATACCTAAGTCTGCCATAGTAACACCTGGTTTAGTAACCAAAGCAATATAAGGCAAAGTTTTTACCAATACTTTAATACGCTCAATGTACAATTCTAAAAGCTCTCCTTTTTGCATACCGCTCAATTCTTTTTGATCGTGGTATTTACGGATTAATGCTGTTGTACTGATAATACTTCTTGGAGCATTTTTTGCTTGTGCTGATACAGCTACAGTCGCCAAGAAGCAAAGGAAACTTAGTAAGAAAATCTTGCTCTTCATTTGTTAGTAGATTTGGTTAATTGTGATGGAAACAAAAATATATAAATTAACTTAAATTGCAACTTAATTAATTTCTTTTTTGCAATTAAATTTTTATTCTTAAAATATTGTAGCCAAAAAACTACAATTAATGTAAATTTTTATGATTTAATTATTCTGAAGCGTCCAGGATACTTTATCCAGATACTTTTTTTATTGCCGTAATAATCCATATAGTCTTCGCAAACAAATACAGCGTGCGCTGTAGACCAGGCAACAACACCACAGAATTCACTTCCCGACTCTCTCTTTAGTTTTTCGATTTGCTTGCCTTTTTGAAAACCTAAATATTTGTAAATCGTTGGCGTATAAACTTCTCCGCTTTCTAAATCTTCTAATGCTCTGTCAAAAGTATCTTCTTTGTCAATAATTTGTTTGTACTTAGCCATAACTGCGTAAGTCAAAATTGCATACTCGATAATTTTTTCGTTTTCGCAATTGTCTTTGATGCAAACAAAATCAGCAGATACTTTTGCTTTGCTTATTTCCTCACTATTAAGATGGAACGAATCATTATTCTTTAGTGTTATCTTTTGTACATTATCATCTATTTTTTCAGTAACAAAAAGATTATCTAATCCATAAATATTGAGAGAAGCTTTAATGAAAGCAATCGATGAGCAATTTGTACGTTCTCCTTGTTTAAAGCTTTCAAATATTTTATCTGAACTCAGCTGTGCATAAGAATTTGAACAGACAAACACTAAAAATAAAAATATTGACGTATAAGATTTCATGCCTTTGGATTTTATAATTGTACCCCAATACATCTTTGAAAATAAAATTGGGTTTACAAATCTAAAAAAAATCAACTCATAGTCTAATTTACTTTTCAAATTTTATTAAAAAATATAAATTCTTTATCGGTTTCTTAAAAAAGAAAACTTAAAAGTTATGAAATTAATTTTTAAAAATTATCTTTATATCTACTCAAACAGAGCATGAAAAGGACAAAAAAACAATAAAATTGCCGTTTAAGAACTAATCGAACTTTCTTTTTATGAAGAACTTATTTTCAAAAAAAATAGCACTAATCCTAATTGTTGTTATTTCCATTTTTGTTTTATTTTTTAAAATGTATTCAGAAGAAAAAACTTCTGCTGCAAAACCACCAAAAAAATCCTATCCGCCAGGTGTTCTTTTTACTTTTGACGATGATTATATAGAAGATTGGTACCAAGCTGATCAATTATTACATCCTTACGGCTGGAAAGCAACTTTCTTTGTTTGCTGGTATGGAAGCTTAACTAAAGACCAAAAATCAAAACTCCATTTTTTACAAAACAGAGGACATGATATTGCAGGTCATGGCTATAATCATCTGAATGCGCTAAAATATTCAAAGGAATTTGGCATCGAAAAATATATTAATGATGATATTTTGCCCTTAAAAGCTGCGATGAAGAAAGATGGATTTAGTATTCATTCTTTTGCTTATCCTGATGGAGCACGAGATGCAGAATTAGATACTGAATTACTCAAACATTTTGATATCATTAGAGGTACAACTTATGAAGAAATTCGACCAGAATCTCAATTTTGTTATTATGAAGGTAACAGAGTAGTTTACGGTTTAGGAATTGATGACGATTACAAACAATTCAATATTCCTTATTATAAAACTCTATTGGATTATGCCAAAGCACATAATAAAATAGTCATTTTTTATGGCCATAAAACTGTCGCAAACGCAGATGAAAAGTTAGAAACTCCACTTTCTGCATTAGAAGATCTTTGCAAATATGCCAAAAATAATGGTCTGAAATTTTACACTATTGATGATTTGGCTAAATTATAATTTATTTTAGCAGTCGAAAATTTATTTCAAATCCCTATGAATAAAGTATTATTAGTTGAAGACGACCCAAGAGTTGCCTCTTTTATTATACGAGGACTTGAAGAACAACTCTATCAGGTAAAAAATATTACCCGAGGTTTTGATGCTATTAATGAAGTGATGGATAATAGTTATGATATTATCATTTTAGATATTATGCTACCCGATATTACGGGTTTTGAAGTTTGTGAAATTTTAAGAAGCCGAAAAATAATTGTTCCAATACTTATTTTGAGCGCATTAGATACTCCACATGAAAAAGTAAAAGGTCTTCAGGCGGGTGCTGATGATTATCTTGCAAAACCATTTTTGTTTGAAGAACTTTTAGCTAGAATAAATGCACAGCTTCGCCGCTCCGAATTCAGTAACGGGATTTTAGATTTTCAATCGTATGCCGGAATTGAAATCAATATGAAAGAACAAAGTGCTTCCAGAGATGGAAAAGAACTTAACTTATCTTCAAGAGAACTGAAACTTTTGATTTTTTTCATGAAAAATCGTGAAAGAGCTTTATCCAGAATCGCAATTGCCGAGGCTGTCTGGAGTATTGATCTCGATATGAACTCTAACACCGTTGATGTTTACATCAATTATTTAAGAAATAAACTGGATAAGAACTTCCCTATTCCACTTATACATACTATAAAAGGAACTGGCTATATGCTTAAAAAAAAGGTCAATGAATCTTAAAACCAAATTATCGGTAAATTCTACACTGCTATTTGCTTTTACAGTTGGACTGGTTCTGGCAGGATCATTTGTACTTTTTAAAACTCACAGACAGGATCTTTATTATGAAAGACTAGAAGACAGTGCACTTATAACTGCTTTCTTTTATTTTGAAAAAGACGAAATTACTAAGATTGATAGTTCCCGGTATCAAAGAATTGAAATTCAGTATAAAAAAATAACCAATCAAACCATCAGAATTTACAATGCTAAAACGCAGGAATTATATTTGCGAGATGGTATTGATATCCAATTAAGCAATAACGAATTAAAAGCAATTTCTAAAAAGGGAGTATTGCATTTTACAAAAGAAAACAGACAATTTACAGGTTTGTTTTATAAAGACAATCAAGGTGATTTTATTATTGTCGTATCTGGAGTTGATACTGTAGGAGACCGACAATTAGATGTACTGGGTTTAATGTTTATTCTTTGCTATTTGTTAGGAATACCTCTTAATTTCCTATTAGCCAGATTTTTGGCAAGACAGACTTTCAGACCTTTTGAAGATGTTATTGCAAAAGTAAATACGATTACGACCGAAAATCTTCATTCCAGACTCGAAATGCCAACTGTAAGCGGTAAAGATGAAATTAAAGAACTAATCACAACTTTTAATTATCTCTTGGAAAGGCTAGAAAGCGGTGTTACGATACAGAATAATTTTCTTAAAAATGCATCGCATGAACTAAAAACGCCACTTACTATTATTATTGGAGATATTGATGTTTCCTTGCAACAGCCAAGGACTAATGAGCAATATGAAGAAGTATTGCAATCACTGAGAAAAGATACTTTTCAACTTAAATCAATATTAGACGAACTGCTTATTTTATCCGGATTGCAGGTTTCAGAACCAGAACAAATGGAAACTGTCAGAATTGATGAAATTTTATGGAATATACTGGAAAAGAAGGCTATAGAATATCCTGAATCTAAAGTTTCTGTAAACTTTGAATCAATTGTTGAAAATGAAGATTTACTTTCAGTTAATGCCAACAAACATATGCTGTTTATTGCATTGCACAATATTATAGATAATGCAATAAAATTTTCTTTTCCTTCTCAAGTTAATGTATTTGCATTTGAAAAAAATGGAAAGCTACTCTTGGAAATTGTTGACCAAGGTTCTGGAATTGCAGAAAAAGATAAAGAATCTGTTTTTGATCTCTTTTTTAGAAGCGATCGTACGCGACATATTAAAGGTCAGGGATTAGGGCTTTTTATAACTATGCAGATTCTTAAACGTCACGACATTAGCCTTACATTAGATTCGGAACTTGAAAAAGGTACCCGTTTTTCTCTATTATTTCCTTAAATCATTTTTATTAAAAAAATAGATTTTTTCAAATTGCAAAATGCTCATTTCTTCAATCGGTAACATTTTCATAACACTCTAATCTATCTCTAATGTTGTTTATATCTAACTCTAATCCCAATATTTTCGGCGTTTTACACAAAGTATTGATTTTAAAGCTTTATTGGTTTATTTATTAAATAACGTACAAATCATCTTAAATTAACATCGACTATTTTTTTGATTTTAGGTTAACAAAAGCCTTAAATCGAAACGAAGTAAAGAGAGTTTCTTTGTCAAAAATAAAAACAAAATAACATGACAAAACTAAAACTCTTTTTTTCGGCATTGATGCTTCTGACTTTTGGAAGTATTTTTGCTCAGATTACGACTTCATCTTTAACAGCAAAAGTTAATGACGGAACAAGTCCCGTTATTGATGCTGAAGTGACATTGACACATTTACCAACTAATGCAGTTTATAGAGCTAAAACGGATAAACAAGGCCGATTCAGTTTTGAAAATTTAAATGCCGGTGGCCCTTATGAGCTTATCGTTAAAGGTAAAGAATCGAAAGAATATTCAAATGCACAAATTCAGTTATCATTAGGCGAAAATGATTTGCCGGCTATTGTACTAAGCAAAGAAGAAAATGTATTGGAAGAAGTTGTTATTACCAGCTCTAAACCATCTTCTAAAAATAATGGTACAAATATTAGTGAAAAACAAGTTAACGGCCTTCCATTAATTAACAGAGGAATTCAGGATGTTACTAAACTAGTACCACAAAGCTCAAATAACTCTTTCGCGGGAACAAATTTTAGATACAATAACGTAACTATTGATGGTTCTATCAATAATGATGCAATTGGTTTCAGCCCTTCTTTAGGTGGTCAGTCTGGTACTTCTGGAATGCCAGGAAGCAGTACTCGCTCGAATTCAATAAGTCTTGACGCAATTCAGGATATTCAGGTGTATATTGCTCCGTATGATATCAAATTAGGAAATTTTCTTGGAGGAAGCGTCAATGCTGTCACTAGAAGCGGAACAAATACTGTAAGCGGATCTATTTACAGCTATGGCAGAAGTGCCGCTATTACCGGTCCAAACAACGCTGGAGATGGTTCTAAAATGCCTGGTTCTTTTGATGATTACCAAATTGGATTCAGATTAGGTTTACCTATTATTAAAGATAAACTATTCTTCTTCACTAATATGGAATATGCTGAAAGAACAGATCCTTTGTTTTATAATGCAGGTCAAACTGATGCAAACGGAAAAGTTACATCATTAATAGATAATGCAACAGCAGAACAAATTTCAAGTTTTGTAAAAACAAACTACGGATTTGATCCAGGAACTTATGGATCTTACAACAATTTTGCAATGAGCAGAAAGTATTTCAACAAATTAGATTGGAAAATAAACGACAAACATTCTATTTCATTACGAAATAATACAGTAGTTTCTCAGGCAACAAACTTGGAACGTGATGCTGCAAATTTCAGATTTTCAAGCATGGATTTTACGCAAAAAAACCAATCAATTAGTACGGTTTTAGAACTTAAAAGTCATTTTAACAACCAATGGTCAAATTCGTTTATTGCGAGTTATTCAGCCATTAAAGATTATCGTGATCCAAAATCAAGCAATATTATGTTCCCCCAAACAGAAATTGGTTACAACGGAGGAACAATATTCTTAGGAAATGATCGTGAAGCTACTGTATTTAATATGAAACAGAATACTGCAGAAATTACTGATAACCTTACTTTTAAAACAGGTAATCATACTTTATTGTTTGGTACTCACAATGAGTTTTACGACATTAACTACGGTTTTGTAAATTCACTTAATGGAAGAGTTTCTTATAAATCACTTGCTGATTTTTTCAATAAGCTTCCTACTCGTGTTCGCGGTACTTATCCGTTTGACGGTTCTACAAGAGATGAAATTTTTAATGATCCTTATGCAAAATTCAAAGTAAATCTTTATAGTGTTTATGCGCAGGATGAAATCAGAATCGGAAATAAACTTAAGGTTACTCCTGGTGTTCGTGTTGATTATACAGACATTCCAAATAAACCAAAATTAAGTCCGCAAGTACAAAATTCTCCTGCTGATCCAAATTATGGTACAACTTATACCTACACGCCTTTAAGCCAAATTAAAAACAACTTTTTCAGCACAGCACTTGTTTCTCCAAGATTTGGATTTACTTATAACGTAGACGAAGACAAAACGTTTGTAATACGAGGTGGATCTGGAGTATTTACAGGAAGAATTCCTTTTGCCTGGTTAGGTTATGCTTATTATAATGATGGCGTAGGATATGGAAGCTACGACAAAAACAATCTTACTCCGGCTCAGGTTGCAGCCGCTGGAGACCCACTTGCAAACGGAGGATTAAACGGATACCATGATGCTGTTCCAAAAGTACAAGCCGATTTAGTTGACAATAAATTTAAGATGCCTGCTGTTTTAAGAAATTCATTAGCCTTTGACAAAACTATTAATGGATATAAATTTACTGTAGAAGGAATTTACACAAAAGTTATCCGTGATTTAGAATTTCAACAAGTTAATAAAACAGATAATCCTACTTATTTTTCTTATGACACAAAACATGAAATGCCAATTTATGCAGCAAACATAAATTCAGCTTTCTCAAATGCTTATTTGCTATCAAATACAAATAAAGGATACCGTTACAGTATTACTGAAATGATTTCTAAAACTTACGATTTTGGTTTTAATTTCATGGCAGCTTACACCTACGGAGATTCTCGTGATGTTACAAATGGTATTCGTAACTCAATGGAAAGTAACTTCCAAATGAATCAGTCTTTGACACCAAATGATCCACAATTAGCAACCTCTAACTTTAACATTAAACATAGAATTGTTTCTAATGTAGGCTACGCGGTAAAAGTTGCTGATAATAATACGTTTTCTGCAAATGTTTATTTTAACGCACAATCAGGAAATCCATTTTCTTGGGGATTTGTTAACTCAACCATTGCAGGAACAGGACAAGCTGCCGGTTTAGCGTATATCTTTAAAGATGTTGCAGAAGCTGCAAAATATATTGGAGTAAGTTCGACTGGTGTTCCATCGGCAACAGCTGCTCAACAAGTTGCTGATTATGAAGCTTTCATTAATGGAAATGATTACCTAAAGTCAAGAAGAGGTACTTTTACACAAAGAAATGGTGATACAACACCATGGAACATTCAAGCCGATTTGAAATTAATGGATGAAATTAAAGTTACTAAAGTTGGAACTTTTCAAATTTCATTCAGCATGGCAAACGTTGGAAACTTAATCAATAAAGATTGGGGAAGAAGTTATTTCGTTCCAAATACTTACAATTCAACAGCAAGCATTGGTTTAACAAAATCAGGAAATCTTGGCGGAGTTGCTACAGGAGATCCAACTTATACTTTCCAAAAACCTACATCAGCGCCATATACTGTTGATCAGTTGGCCTCACGATTCCAAGGACAATTTGGAGTTAGATATTTATTCTAAAAAGATTGTGTTTATTTTTTATTTTGTCTCCGAGTTTCTTTTCAGTGGAAACTCGGAGACTTTTTTTTAAAGCAAAATAAAACAATACCTTTATATTGACTTAAAGATAAAATGTTCAAAAACATAATATTAAATCAATTATATGGAAACAAATACACTAAACCAGACGGATGCTGGAGTAATTGCACTTTTGCTTTTTATTTTAATGATTATTTCGAGTTTTATTGGAATAAAAATAGGAAACTATATTCGGAATAAAAGACCTCCCACAGAGAAATCTACTGAAACTTCAACACTTGTTGCACTGCTTTTTTTCTTATTGGCCTTCACTTTTGGCATGAGCAGTGACCGATACAATTCACGAAGACAAGTTGTTGTGGAAGAAGCAAATGATATTGGTACAGCTATACTGCGAAGTGATTTATATCCCGATTCAACAAGAGCTTTGTTCCGAAAAGATTTTAAAGATTATGTTGAAGTCCGAATTTCCTATTATGAAACAGGACCAAATATAAAAGGAATTTTAAAAGCCGATAGTTTATCTCAAGTAATTTCAGCAAAACTGTGGAAAAGAGCAACAGATCTTTCCAAAGATCCAAATAATCTTGCTGCAACGCAACAAATGATTCCTGCCTTAAACACGATGATTGATGTAACTACTACCCGCCTTTCCGGAGAAAAAGCAAAAGTTCCGCAAAGTATTTTAATAATGTTATTTTTTCTATCAGTTATAACAGCATTTTATGGTGGTTATTCAGAAGGACGCAATGGCAGAATCGATTGGCTGATACAAATTGGTTTTTGTTTGCTAGTTTCATTGGTTGTATTGTTCACACTTGATTTAGACCGACCACGCAGAGGTTTTGTAAATCTGGATGCTCCAAACCAAACCATAATCGACTTAAGGAAAAATTTTGAGTGATTAAAAAAGTAAATCAATAAAAAAGGGATGATTTCAAATAACTGAAATCATCCCTTTTCTATACTGTAAAATTCTTTTTTCGAAATAAAAATTAGAATTTAAAAGTCACATTTGCTGTTACACGTGTTGGGTTTTGAGCAGCAAGTCGGTATGACCAATATTTTTCATTTGTTAAATTGTCAACCTTCAAACCAATTCTATATTTTGGCTGATCGTAAAAAAGAGAAGCATCCAAAACGGTGTAAGCCGGAATCGTAAATTTGAAAGTTGTTGTATTAGTCTGATAATATTCACTTCCGTAAATTCCACCAAAACCAATTCCTAAACCTTGCGCACGTCCTGTGACAATCCTATAACTAGCCCATAAATTTGCTGTTCTTGGCGATCCTGCGGTACTTGGTCGTAAACCTTGAACACTTGCATTACTCTTTTCATATTTACTGTCATTATAAGTATAACCAGCGACAATATTTAATCCCGAAATTGGATTGGCAATCAATTCTGCCTCAAAACCTTTGCTAACCTGAGTTCCATCCTGAATCGAATAGTTAATATGATCCGGATCATCACGTGTTATGTTGGTCACAGCAATATCATAATAACTAAGTGTTGCCGATATTTTAGGAAGATCAAATTTAAAACCACCTTCCCATTGATTCGCTTGATTTGGTTTAAAAGTATTACCATTGAAATCAGAACCAGAAACATTGCTGAAACCATTCATATAATTACCAAAAGCCGCCACTTTATCTTTTACAAGTTGGTAAACCACTCCAAATTTTGGAGATACAGCTGTCTGATTATAATTTCCAGCAATAGAATCTTTACTAGGATAGTAAGTACCATGATTCTCATATTTGTCAATACGAACGCCACCCATTACTAATAATTTCTCCGTCACATTTAAAACATCAGAAACATAAGCGCTGTAAGTATCTTCATCGTTAGATACAAAATTTGTAAAAGTAGCATTGGCAAACATTGGTTCCACTTTTTGGATATTAAAGTTATCATAAGCCGCACCAGGCTTCTTATAATCCATTGCCGGCATATTCACTATCGCATCATTTCTCGTAGCGCGCAAACTGTAAAAATCCAAACCTGCTACTACTCTGTTTTTAAGCTTTCCAATATTAAATACTCCTATAAAATTTTGTTGAATATCAGTTCCATAAAATGGTGATTCCTGATACGTTACCTGTTGTCTTAATGTTGTAGGCGATCTCATTTGCAAAGCCACTACATAACCATCAGACGATGATCTTGTTCTTGACAATATAGTTTGAGAAGTCCATTCATCAGACATTTTATATTTTAACTGTGTAAAAACATTGTATTGCTGACTCGTATAATTGATCGTATTATTAGCAAAAGATAATTTATAAGGTATATCAAGTGCCTCAATGCTGCTTTGCGTATTAGCAACCACAAAAGGAGCAAGTCGGGTTGGCGAAGTTGCTTTGTACATACTAAATTCAATATCAATTAAAAGATCTAATCTGTCATTGATTTTATATGAAAAACTTGGCGCAATTGAGAAGTTTCTGTTAAAACCAGCGTCCTGAAAACTTCTTTCACTATGAAGCGCCGTATTGATTCTCAACAAAGCTGTTTTATCCTGATTAATTGGTGTATTTACATCAAAAGTCAATCGGTTTAAGTCCCAGCTGGCTGCCGAATAGGAAACTTCACCTTTGAAAGTGTCAAAAGGTTTTTTAGTAACACGATTAAACAAGCCTCCAAATGATGATAAAGTACTTCCGAAAAGTGTTGCTGAAGGTCCTTTAATTACTTCGATGCGCTCTAAATTTGAAGGATCAATTGTAGTATACGTAAAACTTCCAACACCGTTTCTAACTACTTGTGGAGTAGGAAAGCCACGAGACATTGAAGTGGTGCGTCCCTGATTTCTAACCTCTGCAATACCTGCTCCCGGAACGTTTTTAAAAGCGCTGTTGTAATCTGTTACTACTTGCTCTTTCATTAATTCCTTGCTTACTACGATGTAAACCTGAGAGTTTTCAATGTTTTTCAAAGGCATTTTGGCAACATCAAAACTTTCTTTTTTTGCAAATCGGTTTCCTCCTGTTCGGATCACAACATCATCTAAATTTTCGATTGATGAATTTACTTTTATATCAACTGAAATAGTTGGAATTTGTTCTGTAAGCTCAGCCGTTTCAAGTGAAGATTCATAGCCAGACATTGTAACTTCTAACGTATATTTTCCAAAAGGAACTTTTTTAAATTCATAATTACCTGCAGAATTTGTAACCGCAGTTTTATTGATTTCAACCAATTTTACCAAAACGCCCTGACCAGCATTTCCTTCATTTGTAATTACACTTCCTGAGATTTGTCCCGTTTGAGCTTGAGTAAATCCAAAACTAAAAAACAAAGCAATTAATAAAACTGTTGAGTTGCTTACTAAACCTGATATTTTTAAACTGGAAGATTTTATAAAAGAGGAAATTAAATGTAAAGATACTTTCATACTATTCTTATTTATACTTATTCTAAATATGGCGCAAATGAACAATATTTATTTCAATCTATCAACTGTAAAACGTTATTTTTTCAGAAAAAAATCATTAAAAATAAGCGTAGTAAAAACACTAAATTAAATCCATGAAAAGCGATAATTATTATTTGGACTGTTTCTAAAATACAGTTATATTTGCGCGCACAGCCCACAATTCTCAATAAATATATTTCAATTATGATTTCAGTTCCGAGTCTAAAACAGATTAAAAATATAGCTCGTCAAGTTCATTTATGGCTTGGACTTGCCACCGGAATTATTGTTTTCATAATAAGTATAACAGGCTGTATTTATGTTTTTGAAGAAGAAATAAGAGACTTTTCGAAAGACGAAAAATTGTATGTTCCAATTCAGGAAAAACCTTTTGTGGGATTAGAAAAAATCGTAACTAATTTTCAGAAAGAAGTTCCGAAACAAAAGATTACTTCAATCAAAATAAATCAGCAAACTCCAAATGCAGCTGTAGAACTTTCGACAAAAAAGAAAGCTTTTTATTTTAATCCATATGATGCCAGTTTAATTAGCAGTGATAAACAAGATTGGCTTACCGTTGTTAGAAAGCTTCATACAGAATTACTTTTAGGCGAAACGGGAGGTTTTATACAAAGATGGTCTGTGGTTATTTTTACATTAATGCTTTTAACAGGATTGATTTTATGGTTTCCACAGCAAATCAGATCTTTAAAACAATCTCTAACCGTCAAATGGAAAGGCACTTTTAAAAGAGTGAATTATGATTTGCATAATGTTTTAGGCTTTTACGCTTCATTTTTCCTTATTGTAATTGCATTTACGGGTTTATTTTTCGCTTTTAAAGAAGTTAAAAATGCAGCTGCTTTTGTAACAGGAACGGAACTTACTGAAGGAATAAAAGTAAAATCGGAAAACACAATTACGAAAGAATCTTTAGCCGTACGTTATGACCGAATTTACAAAAGAATAAATCAGAAATATCCAGGTGCAAATACCGCAACGTTTTCAATAAAAAAAGACAAAGATGTAAGATTAAGAATGACTTATCCATACAAATGGTCACGAAATCAAAATACGTTTTTCTTTGATGCCAAAACCGGGCAAATGCTTCGTTACAAATTGTACAAAGATTTTAATGCTGCTGATATTATAGAAGCATCAAATTATGAAGTTCACACGGGACGATTCTTTGGATTATTTGGCAAAATCATTGCTTTTTTTGCTAGTTTAATTGCTGCAAGTTTACCAATTACAGGATTTATTATTTGGCTTAAAAAGAAGAAAAAAGCAAAGAAAAAACCTTCTAAAAAATTATCTCACAAAAAACTGGATAAGGCATTTAGTTAAAATCACCTTGTTCTTTTTTAGTGTTTTTAAGCTTTAATTCCATAAAGAAAAATTCTTTTAAAGGCATAAATAGCGGGAAGTTTAGGGAAATTCTCTGCAATTCTCTTTTTATATTCGGTGACAAAAAGCTTCTTTTGATCTTCTTGCAGCAATTCCATATACGGAATCAACGCTGAACCAGAAATAAAGTCAAAAAGTGCATCGTGATCTTGAGCAATTATTGGGTATACTTTTGTCATAATCTGAATATCCTCAAGTTCGCCATCAAATAATATTTGAGCATATTCATCCATGCTTAAAACAGGAGAATCTCTTTTCCAGTCTTTAAGATAGCTTTTAAACGGTTCTTCACTTACAAGCTGATGCAGAATTTGATTCAGCCTATTTTCATTTTGAACCGGCATTTGTACAGCAAACTGTCCACCTGAATTAAGTAAATTAATCAGTTTTGAAAACAATTCTTCATGATTGTCAGACCATTGCAAAGCTGCATTACTAAAAATCAAATCCCATTTTTTATCTGAATTCGCAATTCCTTCGTTCGTAGATTGTTCAAAATGAAGATTATCTGTCACATATTCCTTTGATTTTGCCAGCATTTCTACTGAAGAATCGACGCCAAGAAAATCAATCTGTTTGAATTTTTCGGCTAAAAAAATAGACTGCTCCCCTGTTCCACAACCTAAATCAATTGCTTTTCCAGAATCTATCGGCTTTATAAGTTCCATTAGATCAACAAATGGCTTAAACCGAATATCTTTGAATTTATTATATATTTCAGGATTCCAAGGCATCTTTATTTCTGTTTACTAATTGTTAGTATTTACTTTATTCAATAAATCTGTTGGCGCATAACCAAATCTCTTTTTAAATGCAGCCGAAAAATGTGAAAGATTTTCAAAACCAGTTTCGTAACAAACGTCAATTGGTTTCTTTCTTTTTTCAGCAAATTGATAATGTGCCAATTCTAATCTTTTCTTTGTAAGCCAACGTTGTGGAGTAGTATCAAATGTTTTACTAAAATCTCGTTTAAATGTAGTTAGACTTCTACCCGTCAAATAACTGAATTTTTCCAAAGGAAGATTGAACATAAAATTCTTCTCCATATATCCTGCCAAATCAATTTTACCTGGCTCTTCAAAATTTGCCAGCACATTGTCAATATCTTTATCAATTGTTCTGAGAATTGTAATGGCTTCTGTAATTTTCAGAGAAGCAATATCCTCAGGAAGTTCTTCCATATCAAAATACGGAATTAATGAAGCCAGACAACTTTCCAGCAAAGGATGATTATTGAAACTGTATATTTTTTGTGATTCTAATGGTTTTGGTTTTAAATCCAATTTAGCATAAAATTCACGCAATTTTTGTACCGATAAATGCATTACAACCGTTTTATGTGGCTGCCCATCTTTAGGATAATTGATAATCGTTGCCAGTTGATTTCTTGGTATCAAAAAAATATCTCCTTTTTTAAAAACATAAGTAGCATCGGCCTGTACTATTTTCGTTTCACCCGAAATAAACCATATCAACATATGATGCTCAAACATAATATCTGATTTGAAAAATGCATCTTCATATCGGGAAAGTTTTATGTCTTCGGTGATGTATTTTGCTTCGTAATTCATTGTATTTCTTTCTGATAAAAAAACACTGCTTTTATCTTTTAATCTTTATTCTTCTAAAGATATTAAAAAATAAAAAAGCAGTGTTGATTTTGTTTACTTAATATTGAATTTAATGCCTGTGATTTCTTCGCTAAAATTCCATAATCGGCTGGCATTCGCCTGATCTAATGAATACAATTTAATACCTTTTTCAATAGTATCTCCACTAGCAATGGACGCAATTTCTGAATCTTCACAATAAACGCCTCCAATATCATTCAATTTTGGACTCACAGCGCACCAAACTGTTGTTGCAGCGCCTTGAGGTATTGTTTTAAGAGACGCTGCAATTTCTGGCTTTATATTGCCTTCTGCATCACAAAGCCCCATTTTGATGAATAATTCCAGTGGTGCTTCTCGGGCTAATTCGGTTCCTCCAATAGAACCTGGATGCAATGAATAGGCTCTCACTTTATGTTCTTTTGCTCTTTGATCTAATTCTAAGGCAAATAAATTACTCGCTGTTTTTGACTGACCATAGGCTTGTAATGTTTCATAGTCACGGTTAAAAAAATTGGGATCATCAAAATTAAAATCCCCAAACTGATGTCCTTGAGAAGATACATTTACTACTCTAGCACCATTAGCCTTTTTTAAAGCCGGCCATAATCTTGCAGTAAGCTGAAATTGAGCCAAATAATTAGTAGCCAATTGAGATTCGATACCATTGCTTGTTCTGCGGAGCGGTACCCACATTATACCTGCATTGTTAATCAGCAAATGAAGCGGTCTGTCTGAATCCAAAAATTTTTCGGCAAATGCGTCAATAGATTTTGGTTCAGTTAAATCCATTGCTTCCACTTCTGTGTTTGCAATCCCTGCCAAATTTCTGTTAGCTTTTTCAACATCTCTCGCCGCAACGATAACCGTTGCACCTGCACCTGCCAGCACTTTTACTGTTTCTAATCCAATTCCTGTGTTTCCACCTGTTACGATTGCGATTTTTCCCGTAAGGTCAATGCCTTTTATTACATCATTTGCTGTTGATGCAGCATTAAATCCAGAATTAACTGATTTTTGCATTAATCCCTGATAATTGTTTTGTTCCATTGTTAGAAAATTTTTAATTATTCTTAATGGAACAAAGGTATTGGTGATTCACTGTCTCAATTTTGTTCAAACGTCCGAATGCACTTTGTTTAAACGTCCAAAATTAATCCGTAGAAAATTAAAATTGGAATGGCTATTTAGCATCATACGGAATGTATTGATCCCATTCCCATGGTGTGTAAGTATCTGCAATACCTGTTTCGAGTAAATATTTAATTATGCCACTTGTACTGTAGCTGTTAGACATTATCAGCATTCCAATACCTTTTTCAGGATATACAATACTATAATTTTGAAAACCAGAGCCCTGTCCTTCTTTGAAAGCCCCAACGCCATAGGGTGATTTAAGAATTCCCCAACCTAATCCGTATGAAAGTTCAATTCCGTCATTCCAGTTTTCATCTTCCAAAGCTCCGGGACCAAATTGGTTTTTAGAGTGAATACG
This sequence comes from Flavobacterium resistens, assembly GCF_900182645.1. Classification (GTDB taxonomy): domain Bacteria; phylum Bacteroidota; class Bacteroidia; order Flavobacteriales; family Flavobacteriaceae; genus Flavobacterium; species Flavobacterium resistens. Next base: position 325,965 of record NZ_FXTA01000001.1, read on the forward strand.
AATCTGTGGACTGAACATCTCTTTATACGATTTTGCTTTCAGAATCTTTTTGTTCAAAACTGCTGTAATAAACTTGCTATAATCTTCAAAAGTGGTTTCCAGCGTTCCTGCTCCTCTGGGTGCATTGTCTTTATCTTTTTCCTGTTTTTTACCTTCTGTATCATATCCGTACGCAAAATCTTTTTCAAATTGCGGTTGCCATTTATAACTGGAAGAAGCCATACCAAGAGGTTTGAATATTTTTTCCTGAGCTAATTCTTCTAAAGGTTTTCCAGTAATTTTTTCAATTACAACCTGAAGATACGTCAAACCTTCTCCTGAATAACTGTATCGAGTTCCAGGTTCAAATTTTACTCGCAGCTTTTCATCAGATTCAAACCAGCGCCAATTTGGAAATCCGGCTGTATGATCGAGACACATTCTGGCTGTTATTTTTGTATACTGAGGGTTGTCTTTCAAATCTTTATAGTCTTCATGCCAAACCTTATGTTCGTACTCATAAATTGGTTTTGGAAGATAACTTTGAAGCGGTTTATCCAAATCTAAAACTCCTTCTTCGACTAGTTTTAGAACCAACACGGCAAAAACAGCTTTACTCAGTGATGCTCCATACAAATTGGTCTGTAATTCTAACTGCTTTTTACTTTCGATATCGCTATAACCAAAAGTTTTAATGTAAACAGGCTTTTTTGAATTAAAAACGGCAACGCCCAAACCTTTGACGTCGCCGTTTTTCATCAATTTTTCTATTTTTTTGGTCAGACTATCGGAAGAAATAGTACTCCCATCTAGCTTCTTAATTAAAACAGAATTTTGTGCCGAACTTCCAAAAATACCGGCGAAAAAAATAAATAATAACAGTTTTTTCATTGTCAAGTTTATTAAATTATTTATCATTTTTAGGATTATTTTCTTTTAAACTTTAAAGAGTTTAACTAGCAAATTAACCTATAACAATCTAATTATAAACTTAATAGAAAAACCAATACAATCAAAATTACTTTAATTAACCATTTTTAATTTCAAAACTGTTACAGAAAAAGGTTGTAGGTTTAGTACTGCTTTCTTGCCTTTCAATTTATATTCTGTTTCTTTTGGACTTATTTTCTTAGGTTCTCCAAATGTATTTTCATCCTGTAAATTCGGACTTGTCATCGTAATTACTGAACCTTTTGAAGCTAATTTTGCATTTTTCAAATCAATTTCAACTTCTTGCGCCTCAGCTGAAGTATTTACCAATTTTATAATTACTTCTTTCTTATCAACATCTTTTACTGCCGATGCGTATAAATCGTTTTCGCCTATTACTGCTTTTCCGTTTTTTGTGATTGCCAATAAATCAGTTCCTTTATTAGTTGAGAACAATTGCTGCACGTAATAATTAGCAGAACCAAATGCTGTTAAATTATTGAACCAAATCATATCCGGTGTCCATTGCCAGGCTTCTTCGTGCGCCATTAACGGTGCATAAGAAGTCATATTTACCACTTCAGCATTTCGCTCTAGTCCAGTCATAAAAGCAGCTTCAGAAAACGCGCATTCCCAATTATTTCTATTATTCGGATTGGCACCTGAGACACTTTGAGCGGCATATTCCCCAGCAAATATTTTAGGCCCTTTTCGGTCGTATTTATCGTAACGAGATGCATTTTCTCTAAACCATTTTGGGCTTTCATAATAATGTTCATCGATGAGTTCTGCATTTAGTTTATTAAGTTCCTGCATTCCAAAATCAAAAAACTCTCCATTTGGCGATGGCCCGCTGCCGGAAACAATTGTAATATTTGGATATTTTGCTTTAATTGCTTTTTCAAAAACTACAAATCTTTCAATATAGGCGGGTCCCCATTGCTCATTTCCTACTCCAATAAACTTTAAATTAAATGGTTGCGGGTGTCCCATATCCGAGCGTAATTTACCCCAAACGGTATTCACTGAACCATTTGCAAATTCGATTAAATCTAAAGCATCTTGCACATAAGGATCTAATTCTTCTATTGGAGCTAATTCTCCTGTATTGTACTGACAGGCCATTCCACAGCTTAAAATTGGCAAAGGTGTTGCTCCAATATCTTCTGAAAGCTGAAAATATTCAAAGAAACCAAGTCCGAAGCTTTGAAAATAATCTGGTGTTTGTTTGTGGCTGAATTCCACATTCCAGCGATTGATCATGGTTCTTCTGTTCTCTACTTCTCCAACCGATTTCTTCCATTGATAGCGATCAGCCAAGGTTCTCCCTTCAACAATACACCCTCCAGGAAAACGTAAAAATCCCGGTTTCATGTCATATAAAAGTTGTACAATATCTTTTCGCAAACCATTTTTTCTGTTTTTCCAAGTATCTTCAGGAAATACTGAAATCATGTCTAAATCAATCGTTCCAGTTCCTTCAAAAGTTATTTTTAATTTTGCTTTTGCTTCCGTTTGAGTTGCTATAAATTGCGCCGAATAATTTTTCCATTCATCAGATGTTGGTACAATACTCGTTTCACCGATAACCTTTTTATCTTTATCAATAAACTGAATAATTATTTTTTTGATCGCACCATTATGATTCGCCGCTTTTAGAGAAAGATAATATTTTGCATCTTTTTTTACACCCATTCCGCGAAAACCTTCATTAATGATTTCATATCCTTTTGGATCATTTACAAGAATTCGGCAAAAATTAGTATTATTTTTATTTTCCAACGCTTTAATAGGCGTTGCAACACCAGAATTCATGTTCAAAGAAGATCTTTTGGTATTAGGCTGTTCCCATCCCATCAAAGGTTTATCAAACTCGAAAGATCTGTTTTTAATCATTTCGGCGTACAAACCTCCATCTGCGGCAAAATTGATATCTTCAAAAAACAAACCGAACATCGTAGGCTTAATTTTAGTGATGGTTTTAGTAACATCAACTTCTAAAGTTGTTTTTTGGGCATGTCCGTAAATACCACTAAATAATAAAGTTCCTAAGATAATTTTTGTAATGCTGTTTGTTTTCATCGCGTAGATTTTATGTTGAAATGTACTGCTTTTTAATTTCTTTCAAAAAAATTATTGTTTTTTCACTGCTTCATATTTCTCAGGAAAAGCCGATTCTCCGTCTAGATTAGTGACTTTTAAAATCGCTACGTTTTTGCTTTCTACAGCATATTTAAAATAATCCGGCTTATTGTTTCCCCAAGTCACAGAGCAATTTTGAACTTTTATATTTTCTGCCGTATCAAAATAAAATCCTGAAGTACTTCCTTTTATAAAACCATCAACTTTTGAAGGACGACGATCATAGATTCCTCCAGGAAAATTTGAAGTTTTATCAATTGATACATTAACTCCTTCAAAAACAATATTTTTGATTTTATCTTTAGTTTCTCCGCTGACATAAACGCCATTTTCACCAGTACATTGAATATTGGTAAAATAAATATTGCTTATTGTTCCCACTTTTCCTTCAGTTGCTCCTTTCGGAAATCGCCAGTTTGCATCTTTGTGATTGCCACTGGCACGGCTGTAGGCTGTCACATAAATGGGTTCTGCTTTTCCCCACCAAGTGTCTGTAGTCAAACGGCCTTCAATAATTATGTTAGAGAAAATTACATCACTTACTGTTCCTTCATCTCTATTTTGAATTCCTACTCCACGATTGCTGTTTTTAATAATGCAATTATTAAAAACCACTTGTCTGATTGCATCCATATTTTCTGAACCAATTTTGATAGCACAACTACTGCTGGTCATCGTACAATTTGTCACAGTTATATTTTCACACGCTCCAAATTCTTCAAATTCTCTTCTGTTTTTAAGGCAAATGCAGTCATCACCGCTTTCGATATAACAATCACTTATGCGAACATTTTTTGAATGATCAATGTCAATCCCGTCACTATTGCGGACTTTTAAACTGTTCAGCAAAGTAATCCCACTAATTACGACATCATTACAACCAACAAGATGAACGGTCCAATATGCCGAATTTCCAATATGAACGTCTTTAATTCTGATATTTTTTCCTCCAATTAAAGTCAGAACATGTGGTCGTGGATCGAGAATATTAAACGGTTTCAAAACATAAGAATCTGCCAGTTCTTCTCCCATAAAAGAAATTCCGTTTCCGTCAATTTTTCCGCTTCCGCTGATGGTAAAATTCTCAATATTTTTGCCGCCAATCCAAATTGTGCCTTCTCCTTTATTATCTCGAAAAGCGCTTTCTGTATATAATTTTTCATCTGGACTTGCTAAAATTTTTGCACCTCCTTCAATATGCAACTCTACATTTGATTTTACATTAAAAGGTCCTGCTAAAAATGTAAACGGAGCAGGAATTAATACTTGTCCGCCTGTTAAACTACAAGCATCTATTGCTTTTTGAATCGCTGCAGCGTCGTTGGTTTTACCGTCTCCCTTGGCTCCGTATTTTTTCACATCATACACTTTTTGTGCGATAGCAGTCAGTGAAACACAAAAAACAATTGCAGTAATTATTGATTTCTTTATCATTTCTTTTTTATTTATAAATCTAATTCTCTTGAATTTACCTTGCTGGCAATACATAAGTATTTTGAGCAGGTTCACTTTTTCTTTTTAAAGCTTCTGCATCAAGATTGCTTGACAAAACATCTTTAAAAATAATCTGATTTGTTTTATCTGAAGGAACATCAATTTTTTCCATTTTCAATCCTTTTACATCATCAAAAACAAATGCCGGACGAAAATCCTCCTTTTCGTGAGTTACTTTTATATTCTTCATTTCAATTCCTTTGACATGACGAACGTAAAATCCAAACGAAGGCAATTCTCCAAACATAGTAAACTCAGGATATCCTTTCTCATTTTCAAGAACATCTTTTAATCTGCTCAAAGGCAAATAAGCCATTCCTTTTGAAGCTCTTCCGGGATAAGTAATTTCAATATTTTCTAAAACTACATTTTCAATAGAATATCCAGGAATTCCGGCAATTGAAGCAGGAAAAGGATTGTGAAAATAATCAACTTCTGGTCCGCGCAAATCATAATCAATATCAGGACGACCAAACGGAATTTGAGCTTTAACATTTTTAATAGAAACATTTTTGATATAACCTGGCTTTTCCCCATTTCGATGACCTAAGCGAATTAAAATGGCATTTCCAGTATTTACAGCTGTTATATTTGATACTTTAATATTTTCAATTTCGGCGCCATCTACAGATTCAATTGCAATTGCCGATCTGAAAGTGTCGTAAACCTGAATATTATCGATAGTAACATTTTTGAAACTTCCGTAAGAACCTGTTCCAAATTTAACCGCACTGGCACTTGATCTAACGGTACAATTTGCGATATAAATGTTACTATTTTGCAGACCTGGAGAATCTGATTTTAAACAAATACCGTCATCAGCTGCGTTTACATCGCAATTGGTTACGCTTACATTTTCGCAACCATTGATGTCAATTCCGTCATTATTCCAGTAGGCTCGGCTGTTGACTTTTATGCGATCGACAATAATATTTTTAGATTGTTCAAAACATTGCACCCATCCTGAACTGTTTTTCAATGTAATGTCAGTCATTTTTATGGAATCACATTTTACGAAAGAAACCAATTTTCCTCTACCATCTGCAGGACGCATTCTTCTGTAATTATAATTGGGATCGATTTTTATTCCAAAATGATGTAAACTATCTACTGCCAATGCCAATTCCCTCCCTTGACCGTCAATAATTCCTTTTCCAGTTATTGCAATATTTTTTGAATTATAAGCCAGAACCAATGCTCTTATTCCTTCATATTTAGGATAATCGTTTGGATTTATACTTCCTAAAAGAATGGCTTCTTCTTCAAAAAATAATTCGACGTTGTCTTTTAATACAATACTTCCTGATAGAAATTTTCCTTTTGAAAAAACAACTCTTCCTCCCTTATTTTTATACGCAGCATCAATTGCTTTTTGAATTGCCGTTGTATTTAATGTTTTACCATCAGCTACAGCACCAAAAGCCGTAACTAAGTAATCTTTACCTTTTGCGTAAATCCCAATGTTATAACACAATAGAAAAAGCAATATGGCAGAACTTTTCTTTAAAAATCTTTTATTAGTCATTTTTATGTTTTTTTACTTTTATAAAACCGAAATCTCATAAAACTGTTTACCAAAAAACAGTATACAATGCGATTAAAATTCCGCAAATAATAAATGATCCAATGATAAACTCTGAAGTTACTTTGAACATCGATTTATCGACCACAATTTTATGCATTTCATGCTCCTGTTCCTCCTCTGGTTTTAAAACACTAATCGCTATCATAATCAAAACTATTGCAATAAATGTGATGCTCATTCTATCTAAAAATGGATAATTTGGAAAAGAGCCATTTGTCCATAATGGTAAAAATTTCAAGACTGCCGCAATTGGCACTGTCAGCAATGCACCTGCAAGTCCGGCTGTAGCAGTTGTTCTTTTCCAAAACATTCCTAATAAGAATACGGCAAGAACACCTGGCGAAAAGAAACCTACATATTCCTGAATAAATTGATAAGCTTGATCTAATGTTTTTAAAGCTGGTGCAACAAGAGCTGCGATAAACATACAGACCACTACAGAGATTCTCCCAATTCGTACCAATTTTTTTTCAGAAGCCGTTTTGTTAAAGTATTTTCTATAAATATCTAATGAAAAAATAGTCGAAATACTATTGGCCTTTCCTGCCAAGGAAGCCACAATTGCTGCAGTTAAAGCCGCCAAGGCTATTCCTTTTAATCCCGGAGGCAATAAATTCATTAAGGTTGGATACGCACGATCTGGTTTTAAAACTCCTGTTGCATCAAGCATTTCATGCTGAAACATTCCGTTTTGATGCATTACATACATGGCAATACCCGGCAAAACCGCAATAACCGGAACTAATAATTTCAGGAATGCTGCAAATAAAATTCCTTTTCGGGCCGTTTTTAAATCAGCACCCAATGCTCTTTGCACAATGTATTGATTACAGCCCCAATAAGCCAAATTATTAATAAGCATTCCTCCAATGATTACTGAAGTTCCAGGCAATTCAGCATAATGCGGATTTGATTTATCAAATATCATTTTTAAATGACCCGGCGCTTCTTCTTTTATAATGGCCAATCCTTTAAGTATGTCTTTTCCAAATCCAAATTGTTCTGAAAGCAAAGTCAACGCCAAATAAGTTGTCACTAATCCACCCAATATCAAAACTATAACCTGAAACATATCGGTATATCCAATTACTTTCATTCCTCCTAAAGTTACGATAACAGAAAACAAACTCAATGCTATAATACAAAATTCGAAGCTTAGTGGCGCAATTGACGAAATTGCCAAAGCTCCCAAATAAATAATAGATGTAAGATTTACGAATACATATATCAATAACCAAATTACAGCCATAATTGTACTTACGGTGTCATTGTATCTTTTTGCTAAAAATTGTGGCATTGTAAATATCTTGTTTTTAAGATATACCGGCAGAATAAAAACGGCAACGATAATTAATGTTGCAGCCGACATCCATTCATAAGAAGAAATTGCTAGACCAAGCGCAAAACCTGATCCGCTCATACCTATAAAATGTTCTGCCGAAATATTAGAAGCAATTAAAGATGCTCCAATCGCCCACCATGTAAGTGATCCCTCGGCTAAAAAATAATCATTAGAACTTGTCGCTGCATTTTTCTTGCTTCTATAAATATATACTCCGTAGGACGCAACGATGAGAAAATAAATGAGAAAAACGATGTAATCTGCGTTTTGTAAGGTATTCATAATTTGGTGGTTATTGTTGGTTAGTATAGTAAAGCTTTATTTTGATCAAATGATAAAATTTATTTTAATCATTTTTTAGACCTTTACAAACCACTTTCTTTTATACAGAAAATAAAGCAAGGCGAGCTGTATAAATGTGACAGACATAGTTGTAAAAACTGGCTGCCAATCAATTGAAGAAAATTTGATAAGTCCTCCAAATACATAATCTGCAGTATGTTTAAAGTTTACCAATCCTTCTGATGCCATATAAATCAAAATCGAATTTGAGCCAATTAATAGTAAAGGAAATGCCCATTTATAAAAACCTAAAACATCAATTGTGAGGTAAAAAAAAGTAAAAAACAAAATACTGAATCCACCAACAAAACACACAAAGGAACTAGACCACAAATGCTTATTAATTGGAAAACTATAATCCCATAAAAGTCCTAAAACAATCAAAATAATTGCTGAGGCGATCATCATCAGTATTTTTTGACTTATCGAAAAATCATTTTTAGATTTCAAAAATGTTCCCAAAAACATTCCAAGCAAAGCTGTTGCAATGGCTGGTATAGTTGAGAATAAACCTTCTGGATCATATACCTGACTATGTAGTCGTCCTGGTAAAAAAAGTCGGTCAATGTATCCTTCTAAAGAACCTTCTTTGGTTAAAATACCAGCTCCAAAACCTGGAACTGGTATCAGCTTCATTGCTAAAAAATAACCAATCAAAATACCTATGAACCAGTATATTTGCTTTTTTAAATCAAAATTCAGAAAAATTAGGCCTGCAAAAAACCATGCAAGTCCTATGCGTCCTAAAACGCTTGCAAAACGGGTTTTATCAAATCCGTCAAAACGCAATATTCCATTGACCACAAATCCTAAAATCAATAAAATACAAGTCCGTTTTAACATAGACAGATATATTTTTCTTTTTTCGCTTGACGGCAATTCCATTGGAGATGTCACACCTGCGACTTTCATTTTCTTTTCGAACGAGAACGGCATTGAAACTCCGGCTACGAATAGAAATACAGGGAATATCATATCATAAAATGTAATCCCATCCCACTCTGTATGATGTAATTGCGACGACATCCAGACAAAAATCGGAATTGGAGCGGCTTTCGCCAAAGCATGAATGATATGTTCACCGCTCATAATCCAAAACATCACGAACCCTCTTAACGCATCTAAAGAAGTTAATCTTCCATTTGTGATATTATTAGTCATACGTTACTTCTTTAAATGCTTATTTCCTGTCGATGACCTAAGCCTCGACTATTTTTTTACTTTATTATTATTTAATTGGTTTTATTACAAAACCGTAGCTGTATTCGCTTTCTTTCAATAAATATTGCTCATGCGGATATGCTCCCCAACTTGTATCTCCTCCTAAACCTCGTTGAGTCAAATCGGCACATACTACAATTTCTTTTCTTGGTGTGATGTCACTGATGTGCTGATTCTTTTTTGTCAAACCCGGATCAAAATCACTCGGATAATTATTCAGTGTACTCATTCCTAAAGACTGCAATCCTTTTATTTCTAGTCCGTTGCCATATTTATCTGAAAGTTTAAACCAGCGAACATCAGTTTTATATCCGTTTTCCTGCGGACGTGTATAGGACACATACTGATCAGCAACTTTACTTTGATAAATTCCTTTTAATGCCGAATCTTTTCGATCGGGATAATTTTCCCACGGGCCTCTTCCGTAATAATCAAGATTTTCGAAATCACTTTTTAAAGAAAAAATCATTCCGAAACGAGGCATTTCTGGTACTGGATTATTCCCTCTTTTGAAAGATGGAAGTATTTCTAAAGCGCCATCATTATTTAAAGAATATTTAATGGTATAATCTGAAGAAACGTCATTAAGTTTCAACTTGGCTACAACATAATTTTTTCCGTTTTCCTCTGTTTGCTGAATTGATTCTAAAGTATAATTATTGCCAGCAGTTCGCCAAACATTTGATTTTATAGGCATCTTATTTCCAAAATCATTATCTGTCGGCGCTCTCCAAAAATTAGGTTCAGGATATTGTTTAAAGTATTCTTCGCCTTTTGAGCTGTAATATGTAATCAGTCCTGTTGTTTTACTAATCTTAACTACAACATTTGCAGCATTTAAAACAAATTCTGTTTTTTCTTCTTTTATACTTGAAGATGAATTCCTTTGAACTGCTTGTGTAAAGTAATCTCCGTCTTCGATAACAAATTGTTCTCTTGCTATTTCAAAATTTTGAGGCATTAATTCAGAACCTGTTTTAGTATTTGCAAAAACATTCAATAAATATTCAAAACCAGGTTTAGACGTTATTTTTGGCAAATCAATTTTAAACTCTTTTTCAGATTTCGGATTTAAATCAACCTCAATCTGACCTTCTTTTATAACTTTTCCATTTTCTAAAACTTGGTAATTAAAGTTGTAACTGCTCAAATTTGTAAACCCAAAATCGTTTGTTATTTTAATTACTCCGTTTTTAACATCAACAGCATGAAATAAAATATCCTGATATACTTTTTTTACTTCAAATGCCGCCGGATTTGGTGTTCTGTCAGGTAAAAGCAATCCGTTATTACAGTCATTTTCATCATTCGTATAATTTTGGCTTCCTAAATCACCTCCGTAAGCCCAGTATTTTCGGCCAACTTCGTCTTTCGCTTCAAATCCCTGATCAACCCAATCCCAAATGAATCCGCCTTGCATGTTTTTACTTCCACGAATAATATCCCAATATTCCTGAAAATTTCCGTTACTGTTTCCCATTGCATGAGAATACTCACACATGATGAAAGGTCGTGTAACTTCTTTGCGCGAAGCATATTCTTTCATGTATTCAATCTTTGGATACATCGGACAAACGACATCTGTATTTTCATTTTCTTTTGCCTGTTCAAACTGAACCAATCGGGTTTTGTCTCTGTTTTTTATCCATTTATAAGCATCATGAAAAACTTGCCCGTTTGCACTTTCATTTCCTAAAGACCAAATGATCACTGAGGGTGCATTTTTATCCCTTTCGACCAAACTATAAATTCTGTCCATGTGAGCATTGTACCATTCCCGAAGATGACCTGGATTAGTTTTTGGATTCATCCAAATAAGAGGTTGTCCCTCGACCCCCATTCCGTGGCTTTCGATATTGGCTTCATCAACTAGATACAATCCATATTTGTTGCAAAGTTTCATCCATAAAACATTGTTCGGATAATGACTAAGGCGAACTGCATTGATATTGAATTGCTTCATCAATTTGATGTCTTTCATCATCGTGGCTTCATCCTGATAATGTCCTGTGATAGGATTTGTTTCATGAATATTCACACCATGAAACATGATTCGGACACCGTTTACAAGCAATTGCCCGTTTTTGAGTTCTACTTTTCTGAAACCAATTTCAGTAGAAACAGATTCTACTACATTTCCTTTTTCATTTTTTAGAGTAAGAACCAAATTGTACAAATTAGGTGCTTCAGAGCTCCATAATTTTGGATTTGATACATCTTGGGAGAAATTGATTGTCTGAATTTTATTTCCTTCGAAATTTACTTTTAACTCTTTAGCAAAAACAGTTGTTCCTGAAACATCAATTAATTTAGCTTCCAATTTCTGATTGTTTACAGCTATTGAAGTCAAGTTTTTCAAACTGACATCAACATTTAGACTTCCATTTTTATAATTGGTATCTAAATCTGGTTTTGCAAAAAAATCGGAAATCCGAATGTGATCTGTACTGTACAAATAAACATTTCGATCAATACCCGAAAGTCTCCAAAAATCCTGATCTTCAAGATAAGAACCGTCGCTCCATCTATAAACTTCAACAGCCACGTTGTTTTTTCCTGGTTTTAAATATTTCGAAATATCAAATTCGGCGGGACTTTTTGTGTTTTCGGTGTAGCCAACTTTTTCTCCATTAACCCAAATATACATGGCTGAAGTTCCTGCTTCAAAATGAAGAAATACATGTCTGTTTTTCCAGTTTTCCGGCAAAATAAAATCTCTTTTATAAGATCCAACCGGATTATCAGAATGGTTTATAAAAGGAGGATTTCTTTCAAAAGGGTATGTAATATTGGTATAAATTGGAATTCCGTATCCTTTAAGTTCCCAATTTGAAGGCACTGAAATCTCTTTCCAGTTTATGGTATTAAAATCTGCTTTATAAAAATCTTTCGGGCGCTCATCTGGTGTTGGTGCCCAGGAAAATTTCCAATTTCCGTTTAACGAAAAATACCAAGGCGAACTAGTATAAATATCTTTTATTGCCGATGCTTCATCTGCATAAGGCAGGAATGATGCACGCGCTGGCTCCCTATTTATCTGAAATACTTCAGGGTTTTCCCAATCGTTTCTACTGTTTTTTTCTTGTCCAAAAACAATAGAATTGCAAATCGTAAAAAAGGTTAATAAAAGTATTCTAGTTCTAATTTTCTTCATTATTTTTCTTTTTATAAAACCATAAAGAGTTACACCTGCAAGGTTTTGAAACCCTGCAGGAAGAAGCTCTTACTCTAAAAATGTTGTGATTTTTATTCTAAAAATTCAGTTTTTCCGGCAAATATTTAGCAACTAATTCTTTGTAGTATGGAAGCAAGGCTTTTACATCTGGCTTAACAGGTGCTTTTGTATATAAATCGTATGGATTGAATTTTTTAACCCATTCAAACATTTCTACATCTTTTTCATTCATCAAATGTGCGTAGGCATTTTCTCTGTGTTGTGAGTAAAATGAATGATATCTGATCATATATAAAGCTGGATCTGGCAAATAATCTTTCATGATCTGATACAAATATTCATCATGGCCCCAACTCATTTTTACTTTATCCAGGCCACAATTTTCAGTATAAATTCCCAATTTGGTATTAAACCTACTATCTGTGTAATCTGGATTGTCTTTGAAAAATTCTGGATAAACTATTTTATCCGAATACGCACAGCCTACAGGAAAAGTATCTCCAACAACAGCCCATTGTGGTTCTCCAAACAAACATAAAACTTTACCAAGATCATGCAAAAAACCAGTTAAAACAAACCAGTCTTCGTGCCCATCTGCTCTAATAGCTTCTGAAGTCTGTAAAAGATGCTGTGTTTGATCTAAATCTATGTCTGGATCACTGTCATCAACAAGTGTGTTTAAAAATTCAACCGCTTCCCAAATAGACAAACTCTTTTTATTAAACTGCAAAAATTCTTCTTCTTTGCTGCAAACAAAATCATAGGTTTGATACGTATGATTCATTCTGTAAAACTCCTTAACCGTTTCTACTCTTTCTGAATCAACATAGTTTCTAAACTCTTCTTTCTCTTTTATATTTTCAGCTGGGTCAGGATAACGTATTAACAAATCGTCTTCCCATTCATCCAAATTCTTTAGCGGTTTATCTGTGTCTATTATCTTTTTCATGTTGTTTTATTTAAAGATTACTACACAAAAATATACTATCAATTAGGGAATTAAATGGACTAATTCGTCAAAAACATGGATAGATTCTAACCACATTAATTGATTTACAACATATTACAAAATCACCCTGTAATTAACTTGCTTGGCGGGAAACCAAACTGCTTTTTAAAACATCGGCTGAAATATAGAGGATCATTAAAGCCAACTAATTCTGTAACTTCAGAAACATTATATCTTTTTGTTTTCAAAAGCTGCGCAGCTTTTTTCAAACGTATAGTTCTAATAAATTCGTTTGGAGCCAAATCTGTAAGCTCTTTAATTTTTCGATAGAGTTTTGAAGAGCTAACACCTAATTTATCACAAAGGAATTCTGTAGACAATTCAACTTCGCTCAGATTATCGTTTATCAAACCTGTGATTTTTTCCATAAATTCTTCATCAATAGGAGAATGTGTAAGCAAACCAACTTTACTTTCAACTTCGCCTGAGAATTTTTCTTTTAACTCTAATCTCGATTTAATAATATTTTCAATCACCGTTTTTAGCAATGAAGGCTCAAACGGTTTTACAATATAACCGTCGGCACCAACGCCGTAACCACGGACCTTATCATCATTTTCAGAAAGCGCAGTTAATAAGATAACCGGAATATGACTGATAAATTCATCTCTTTTCAATTCCTCACAAAATTCCAGTCCGTCCATTACTGGCATCATAACATCTGCCACACAAAGGATTGGTTTAATTTGTCTGCATAATTTCAGACCTTCCATTCCGTTTTCGGCTTCATAAACTTTGTAATAATCAGATAGATAATCAACCAGATATTTTCTTAGTTCGGTATTGTCTTCAACCACAACTATTTTTTGCTTCAGTTCTGTATTCTGGAGAATCTTTTTTACCGTTTTCTCCGGAATCGACATGCTCTGATTATCATTTTTCAAAACAAATTCAAACGCTTCTTTATCACTGTAACAACTGCGATCGATTGGCAATTCAACAGTAAAAATACTTCCTTCTCCTTCTGTACTTTCTAATTTAATTGTTCCTTTATGAAGCGCCACTAAAGATTTCACCAATGATAACCCAATTCCAGATCCCGTATTTTGATCCTTATTGCCTTTAACCTGATAAAAACGCTTGAAAATTTTCTCTTGACTTTTTAACGGAATTCCAATTCCATCATCACTAACTTCGATAACTAACTTCCCTTCTTCTCCATCTTTAAGCCTCATGAATAAATCTACATTTCCGAATTTATTGGTAAACTTTAAAGCATTGGATAATAGATTGTATAAAATTTTATCATACTTATCATTATCAACCCAGCCCGTTAGACTTTCGTTTTCGGTATTAAAATTTAATGTGATATTTTTATTGTAAGCCAGCTCTTTAAACGATTCAAAGATGTTTTTAGAATACGAAATAATATCTGTTTCAGAAACTTTAAGTTTTAATTCGCCAGCCTGAGCACGCCTAAAATCTAAAACCTGATTTACGAGATTCAACATTCGGCTTGCGTTTTGATGAATCAAATTGTATCTGCTTTTTTGATAATCGCTTGCATTTCCTTCTTCTAATAATTGTTTGGCAGGACCCAAAATTAAAGTCAAAGGCGTTCTTAATTCGTGTGAAATATTGGTAAAAAAACGAAGCTTTTCATTGTTGAGTTTAATATCCTGTTCTCGCTTAATTTTTTCGGTCAATAATTCTTGTTTTAAGCGAATACGGTTTCTAATTTCTTTTCGAACAAAATAAAAGATAACCGACAAAAGTATTAGAAACAGAAATAAAGCAAATGGCGTCAACCAAAAAGGAGGCTGAATTACGATTTCATAAGAAACTACTTTGCTCCAATGTCCATCGCTATTACTTGATCTGATCTTAAAAGTATAAGTTCCCGGATAAAGATTGGTGTATTGCACCGTTCTGGAGCTACTATTTGTCGTAATCCAATCTTTATCAAAACCTTCCAGCATATATTCAAACTTATTAAGCTTTTCGTTTGTAAAAGAAGGCGTCGAAAATTGAAGTGAAAAATCTCGGTTTTTATAATTTAGTTCTATCTTTTTACTGTAATTCAAATCAGATGAAAGTGGTACTTGTCCGTTAATTTCTGTTCCCGGAACAATCTCTTCATTCTGAATTTTAAATTCGGTAATCACTGGCGATGGCGACCATTTATTATTGATTATTTTATCCAAAGAAAAATAAATAATCCCGTTTTTAGTCCCTAAATAAATATTAGAACTATTGAAATTGAAAAAACTACTTGAGCTAAAAACATCCAGTCGGTTACCACTTTTTACATGATAAACGTTTACATCTTTTAAATTCGAATTAAGTCTTGCTACAGTATTATTGTTAATATTTAGCCACAAATTTCCCTTGCTGTCTGACAACATATCTGTTATCCAGTTTCCGGATAGCTCTTTGGGATTTGTAAGCGGAATGAAATTATCTTTTGAAGCTGAATAAAGACACAACCCAACACGCGTTGAAGCCCAGATTCTTCCTTTACTATCAACTAAAACATCACTAATATTATCATCATGCGGTATGCCTTTTTCTTTAGCATAAAGCGATTTATAGATTTTTATATTCGTAGTTTTTGTATTGTATTTTGCTACGCCGGTTTCAGTCGCAATCCAGACATTATTGTTTTTGTCTTTTTCAATGGCATTAATTTGAAAACCCGGAAGCAATTTACCCGAAGCAGATTGAACTTGCAATGTTTGCGTATTCAATATCACAGCTCCTTCTCCAAAAGAGCCAATCATAATGGTTTGATCTCCAATCTTGCTAAAAGCAAAAACTGGTGTCGTATTAAACCCAACATTTACCTCTTTTGAAGAATTCGTCATATAATTGTACACCAAAACGTTCCCATTCCAGAGACCGCAGTAAAATATTTTTCCGTCGTCAGAATAAATACTTACCATGTCTTTTTTGTTGTTGTATAATGGTGCAAAACCTTTTGCAGTAGATATAAAAAGTCCGTCGTGTCTTGTTTCGACAATTACTTTTCCATCATATGTTTTTGCGAAACCTCTAATTCTAGGAGATTGATTTCCAATATAATGCGAAATATCTTTATTGAGAATAAACTGGTTTTCATAAGGATCATATTTGTCCAATCCATCTTCGGTTCCAATCCATAAAACTCCGGAAGCATCAAAATATAGTGCCGAAACCAAATTGTCAACTATCGAAGTATCATCAGACAATATCGAATAATACCATTTGTAATTTCCTTTTTGAATATCTTCCAACTGATTGCAAACCAATAAACCGCCAAGTGTTCCAACCCAATATTTTCCATCTGGAGCTTTAGCAACCGACAAGAAATAAGGTCCTAAATTATTCCTGATTTCTTTATTTTCTATATAAAGATTTACAAACTTATTTGCTGCTTTATCGAGTTTATAAAGACCTTCGCGCGTTCCTATAAAAATATCCGACTTTGCATCTTCATAAATAAAATTAATGTATGGATTTTTTTCTGCTGAATTGGGAACCGATAAAGTGTAATTATTGATACGAACAATTTCACCTTTGGCATCTAAAGTAATTTTTGCGACCGATCCAGTTTCATAACTTCCAACCCAGATTCCGCCACTTTTATCTTCAAAAATTTCATTTACATATTGAAATCCCGGAATCGAAACTTTCTCAAAACGGTTTTCTTTCTGGAAAAACATATAAACTCCTTTGGTTTTGGTTCCTACCCAAACCCTTTTGAATTTATCTACATGTACCGCTCTAATTTCTTCATCAGGTAAGCTTTTTGGATTGTTTGTCTGAGGCAAAAATGTTGTAAATTCGTTCGTGTCAATTTTATAACGTGTCAGACCTTTTCTTGTACCAATCCATAAAATGTTTGAGCTTTCATCGAGATCTAAAGCCGTAATATCATCATTATGCAATCTATTTTCGCTTGGTGAAGAACTCATGTATTTTTTAAACTGATATCCATCAAAACGATTCAGCCCAGAGAAAGTACCAAACCACAAAAAACCTTTTTTATCCTGAACAATATGGCGCACCGAATTGTGTGACAATCCATTGTTGTCATTATAATGATCAAATTTAATATTCTGAGAATAAGAATAATAACCAATAATCAAACAAAAGAATAATATAAAGGAATTCTGTTTCATAAAAGGAATTATATATGCAAGCTAATTATTTTTCAGCATTAAAAATCTTAAGATTCATTTAAGGTTTTATGCGCTCAATTGTGTTATTTTTTAAGTTGATTTTAAAATGATTTGAAGGCTGACTGTTCATTGTCTTTAAAAATATTTTTGCCCATAAAACCATTTTCTCATCACTAGATTTTTCAAGTTGTTTGCAGATGATTTCATATTGTTTCAATCTGTTTAAACCAATTTCGGGAGCTGCTAATTCATCTGCATTTTTTAATCTGTAAAAATCAAAAATCATATCCCGACCTTTCCATGATTCAAAATTTTCAAGTGCTAAATTATTCGTCGATAATTTTTTTTCTATTTCTGATGAATTTTTATTGATCTCTAATAAATCTTTACCTGAAAGATTTACAAACGACGCTAAAAATGCGGTTGGAAAATCTTCTGGCAAAAATCGAAGACGCACTAATTCTTTTAAATGCCACTGTGTAAAATCCTCATAATCTTTGGTTTTCAAAATATCTTTATTCCAAATATTTGGGCTTTTTATATCTTGTAAATGCGCATATTCCTCTTCATAGAAAGGGAATAAACTATTAAATTTTGGAACAGAACCAACCACTACAGTTTCTATCTCAAAATCAGAATTTGAATGTATGGTAAGTATCTTATAGGCTGGTTTATAAGCTGCCAAAGATGGAGTTTGAATATTGAATAATGTATTTCCGTTTGCCGATGTTTCCACTCCAGTATCATTGATATGCATATGTCCACCAAAGTGAATCTTAATACCTACATCTGCAAATATTTGTGCTACTTCTTCTTTAGGAACTCTTGATAATTGCATTTTATCTGAACCAAAAAGTTGCTTCATTTCCGTCGAAGCATTATCGTTAAAATCAACCATTGGATAATGACTAAAAGCAATCAGAATTTTTCCTTTTTGTTTGGCTTCCGCCGAAACTTTTTTAACCCATTCAATCAAATGTTTTTTGTAAATAACAACGTTATTATAACCTATACTTGCTCCCGAAAAATCATTCGGATTATTGGGCGAACCTGATAACTTTTCATTTGGAACATACGCATTTGCATCAATCGCCAAAAGCCATATTCCTTTTGTTGGTTCAACCAAATAACTTGCATCCGGAAGAAATAAATTGGTATCTTTTACAGGATAAATTCGCTTTTCTAAGGCCGATTCTTTTACTGCTTTATCAAAATTATAATTATCATATGAATAACCTGAAAAAGGAGTTTCCCAATACAAATATTCTTTTTTTGGAAAGAAGCCAAAACTAGACATTTCATTCAAAGTCTCTTTATAACCTCCATTTTTTATATCAGATGTAATGATGGCTTCTAACTGATTTTCTTTTATTTTTAAAATAGTTTTAGAACTGCTGATAATTTGTTCTTTGCCATCTTTTCCTAAAAAATCTGTCTTAGCTGCGTCCTGAGCAAACGGTTTTGGAGCATCATGATTTCCGGTTGTTACAAAAAATGATATCCCATACTTTTTTGAATACTCATCAAGAATTTTTCGTAATCCTCTTATGTGAATTGGCTGTCCGTCATCGCTGAAATCACCCGGAAGTGCCACTTGTTTAATGCCTCTTTTTGCAATATCGTCCAGAGCCGCAATAAAGGCGAAATAATTTTCATTGAATATTCGGGTCGAATGCAATTGTGAGTTCATCGTCCTAATATTAGCATATTCGCCAGTCATAGGATTCTTAATACCTTGGTAATTATTATCTTGAAATTTCCCGAAAATGTCACCTAAATGCGCATCGGCAATAAAAGCAATTTGTTGCGGTTTTCTTTCTTCTGGTTGTTTAATTTTACATCCATGCAAGGCAAACAAAAGCAATATTAAACACGATATTCTAAACATATAATTTTATTCTTTTTTACGTTGGAGATAATCTGCTGATAACTTATTTAACACATAGAAACATAGATTTGGAACGATTAAAAAAGGCGTTTCACTTGTAAAAAAACATAGTCACCTATGTGTTAGAGACTAGTTTCTTTTTACTTTCTTTTTTATAAAAAACCAATGTTTCTATGTGTTTAAAAAAATCATGAATTATGCTCAACGAAACATCGCTACACTATTTTATGTAGGCTTCTAGCTTATCCAAAGTATTTAATTCTTGTTCTCTGGCGCTTGAAGAAATGATTTGGGTTTCTAAATTTTTAGTTGGTTTAGAAATTAGCAGATACTGTGTTCCATCATCTTTCGTTTTTTCATAATCTTTAGGATTATATTTAATTGCAGCTCCAATTTCAATAACTTCGGCGGCAACATCTTCAGGGTGTTTTCCCCAAACGGCAATATAATTTGTTCCCTTTTTAGTTTGGAAATCTTTAAAATAATTTACTCCAGTCGCAAATTGTACTTTTTCTCCAGTTAAGCTAACTGCTTCAACTTTAGCTTCTCTTTTTCCTGAAAATACAGTTACACGAACTAAAATATCCACTTTTTTGCCTTTGTACGGAACTCCTTTTGAAATCATTTCCATCCATGAAGTCGTATCTGTTTTGCCAACACGTGCCAAACGATTCGTCACTGGATTTAACGGAACTAATTTTTCTCCATCCCAAAGTTTTACCCCTCCTAATCCTACAGTTGACGCCACTTTATAATAATCAGCTCCCCAGCCTTCCTTTTGCTGTTCTGCTGTTGGATACCAATGTGCCGCTTTCAATTCTAAACCTGGTTTTGCTTTTGAATAAACATCGATCGCGACTTTATCACTAAAATAGATTCTCAATGCCATCCATTCATTTTCGACTGCTGGTCCGTGATGTCCAATTGTTTGATACAAATCGCCTGATTCTGAGCCAATATCAGTTAAATAAGTAATTTTATCAGACTTCATATACAAACTTGTGTCGGTTTTATTTTGTGCAAAACAAACACAACTAAACATAAGGGCGGTCATCAATGATAATTTCATAATTTCAATTATTTATAGTTTTAAATTTAATTCTCGTAAATTTAAACTAACATTTTAATACTTTTACTATTACGCAAACGATTTCTCAAGAAATAGTCATTTTGTGATAAAACGGTGTAAATCCGGTAATGTAAACATGTTCTCCACTAGTACGCAGACTGCCTTGATGATAGGTATATTCTTCGCTGTCTAAATTTTCAACGTTATAATGTTCACATTTTCCGGGACCAAATTGTATTGTGTCTACTGTGGATGAAGTTTCTCCAGATCCAGATTTTAGAAAATAGTTCTTTTTTACATCCTGTTCTGCTCCTTTAATTATAGTTCCTTCACTAAAGCACATTTCAATTGTAACTTCAACATTTGGCGGACCGTCTACTTTAAAATCTAAATTTAAAGCGCCATTATTTTCAGTGATCTCAATTATTGTCGTTTGCAATTTTACATTGCTTTTAACTCGTGAATCAAAATCCATTTTATTCCAGAAACGGCCATCTGGCGAAGGTGATAATTTATAATCGCCATCGGCTTTACGGAATTCTGGAGCAAGAGGCTGATAATAATCGCCTTCTTTGATTTCTTTCAAAATATATTTGTTTCCTTCTTTTACAATTCCGTCACTGCTAAAATATCCCAACCTAAAAAATGAAGTCGAAAGCCGCATATATTTTAAGATTGCATCTCCTTTTCGATACATTAAAAAGTTTGGATTTGAGGATCTTCCCGAAACAACTTGCAGCGGTTTATCATTTCCTCCAAATAATGTCATCGAAGACTTGCCGCGTCTAATTCTCGCTAAATTTGAAACTGCAAAAAACTTTTCAAAATCATTTGCAACTTTTCCTTCAACAGGAATCTCTTTTTGAAGTTCTGGATTTTCCATAAAAAAGGCTAAAGAATCTGGAAGAATGTCACTGTTAAATTCTGGAAGACTTTCAATAAGTTTAACCATATACACAAACATTGGATTCTTGGTATGAATAGCCATATATCTATACTGCAGATAAAATTTGTTTACTTTGATATTCATAAATTGATCCTGTCTTTTTGAATCAACTGTTACCAAATCGCCATTTGTTTCGGTATAATAAAAATATGTTGTCAAATTTTTATTTACGATATCTAATAACTGCGGTCGATTTAGCAATCGTGCCATCGTAATAAGCGCTTTGTCGATTACGGCAGAATATACTCCGCTACGTTCTGAATAATGGCCATCTTCATTGAGGTAAATTCCTTCGGCGAGCCATTGGTCAATTCTTTGCACATATCTAGCATCTGGGTAAAGCGAATTTATACTTGCCAGAGCAGCACAAATTACCCATCGGTGATTTGGAGTATGAACACCGCCGGTTGTCATTGCTTCACCGGCGTTCTGTATAAACTTTTTTAATTTGTCTTTTATCTCCGCTAAATCTTTTTGCTTGGAAACATTCAGTAAAACCGCGGCAGGACAAATGTATTCTAAAATAAAAGCAGTATCAGGAGGCGATTGTCTGTTTCCTCCGGCGTCAAGTGTGCCATCATTGTATTGTTCTTTCAGTAAAATATCTACAGCCTGATTTAACTTTTGAGCTACAGATTCTGATTTGTAATATTCAGATTTTGAATTGGATATCGAAGCTGCCAAAACTGTTATAGCACCGGCTATTGGGCGAAAATTACTGATTCTGATTCCCGGTTCTGTCAGCGCTTTACTTAATATGATTTTTACTTTGGCATCATTGCTCGAAATGAGCTTTTGCATCAATAAAATATCTTCTTTTGAAGGATTATTATTTGAAAAAAAATCATTGGCAAAAGCTAAGTCACTTACTAAAGTTCCTGCCAACGAAAGGCTTCCTAGCCTAAGAAATTCTCCACGGCTCATTTGATTTTTCATAAAATCTCATTTTGGTTGTGATAGTTAATAGTTTGTGTGCCAAATTGTAAAACCATTGGTCAGATGGTTCTTTTTTTTGATAAATTATTTATCTACAATTTTCACAAGTGTAAAATTTATTCCTAAAGGATTTTCGGTTATTTTACAGATTAAAGGAAAATCCGGATTCTTGATAATCCACATTTCGGTTTTATCAATCTGAGCCAAAACGTGATAAGCATCAATTGTTTTTCCATCTAAAATTACATTGGCATTATCTGTTTTTTCATCCAAAACATAAGTAGTATTATTGTAAATAAACTTCTTGGTTTTTACCAAATCCTGATAAGCCAATCGAGAAATCATAAAAAATGTTTCATTAGGTTTTAATGCTAAAACAGGTGAAAATTCGCCTTGATTAAAACTTAATGCATTTCCATTTTTTAATGCTTTTTGACTTATAATAATACTGCTTTTTACTCCTCTTGTTTCCAAATTAAACACAAGCGTATCTTTTTCCATTTTGGTTAAGAGTGTTAAAGATCGTGTTTGTCCATGCAATTTGCAGACGTAACTCAACTCAGTATTGTTCTTAATTGAAGGAACGTAATTTTGTGAAAATCCTAATTGAAATATTGCACAAAAAAGGATTGCTAAAATTGTATTTTTCATGTGCTGAATATTTTATTTTTTTGGTGGTAAAATTGTCGTTCCCCAAGCTGAAGGTTTTGAGTCCATTTCATAACTTAATTCCCCGCCTTTCATAATATCATCATGAGAAATCCATGCTTTGTTGTATGGTTTTCCGTTTAAAAAAGCTGTCTTTATATATTTATTTTTAGCATTCATATTCTTAGCTGTAATCTTAAATTGATTTCCATTTTCCAACTGAATACTTGTTTCTTTTATAAAGGGTACATTCAACAAATAATATGGCTGACCAGCATTTGGATATAATCCCATCATGTGAAAAGCAAGCCACGAAGACATTGCTCCCGAATCATCGTTTCCAGGTAAACCTTCAGCAGAAGTATTGAAATTATTTGTGATAATTTCGTGAATTCTGTCACTGCTCAAATACGGTTTTCCTATCCAGTGATACAAACAAGGTGTTAGAAATGAAGGTTCATTTGCAACATTGTACAATTTTGAATCGAAAAAGATATCCAATCGCTTTTTAAACGCTTCATCACCACCTGATTTACGAACAAGTTCAGGTACATCATGAGGAATACTGAAGGAGTATTCCCAAGAAGTTGCTTCGTAAAAAAACACGCACCAATGACAAACATACCACGGCGACTCAATAATTACGGGAGTATATCTAAATGTTGGTTTTTGAATTTTTGATTCTCCAAAAACAATATCATCCAACCAATTTCCCGATGCGTCTTTTGGCATAATAAATCCCTTTGCTCCGTTATTTTCATAATCAGAACGCCATAGATTTTGCCAGCTGTCAGCTTGTTTCATGTACTGATTATATAAATCCGTATAACCCAATCCTTTTGCTACAGTCGCAATATTGTAATCATTATAGGAGAAATCAATCGTCATATTTCCTGCTCGAGGAACATTATAAGGCACATAACCCAAACGTAAATATTCCATCAATCCTCCTCTTCCTTCTTTTTCTTCATTTCCTCCAGGAGGCACTGTAGCATCTTTTAGCATTGCTTTTAATGCCAATTCATAATCGATTCCTTTAAGGTTTTTCACAAAAGCATCTGCCACGACAACCTCAGCATTTGAACCGCCTTGTGTACGACCGTTATCATTTCCGCTTCTGCCTTCCGGCATATAACCGTCTCTTTTGTAAATGTTCAGCATCGCATTTACGATTTCAACTTGGCGCTTAGAATCAATTAATGAAATCAAAGGACTTGAACTTCTGAAGGTATCCCAAATACAGTAAAAATCATCGTAATAAGGCTCATCGTTCGTCCATAAAGGATTTTCGCCTGTTCTGTTTACTGGCGCGAGCATCATGTGATACAAACCTGTATAAAACATTTTTTTATACTCCAAAGATGTATCTGAGGACAGTTTTATTCTGCTCAACAAAAGCTCCCATTTATTTTCTAAACTTGTTAATACAGCATTAAAATCCCAATGCGGAATTTCGACTTCTACATTATTTTTTGCTTTTAATTCACTCAGGAACGAGATTCCGATTTTTACATTCAGTTCTTGTTTTCCTTCTTTTCCGAAAGAAAGCAATGCCGCTGTTTTTTTTCCAGAATCAAATTGAGCCGATTTATCGCTATAAAATTTTCCATCTTTCCAAGTAACATATTTTGCAATTGGCTGATCAAAAACAGCCCAGAAATAAACCGTATAAGCGCGCCCGTTATTCCATCCGCCGCGAATTCTGCTATAGCCTCTAACTTCGTGATCGGAAACAATTTCGATTTGCGAACCTACAAATTGCTGAGCTTCTCTTCCGTCTGGTTCAGGTGATTCCCCTAAGAAAAAACCCGGATCGATTTTTAAATCTTTAGATGCATTTTTTGGATACGTAATTCGGTAAAATGAAGCTTTTTCGGCTGTTGTTATTTCTGTTTTGATATTATTTTCTTTGAAAACAGTTTCATAATATCCCAATTTTGCATTTTCCTCAGCTCTATGCGAAGTTTGATCCAGTTTATCTAAAGTTCCTGAAAATGGCATAATTTGGATATTCCCATATTTAGGACCTCCGCCAGTACCGCTAACATGAACTTGGCTGAATCCTGTAACTTCTTTTGGCAAAGCAAGCCATCCGCTGTTTGAATTTACAGTACAATCCGGGCTCGGTTTTACCATTCCGTAAGGACAAGAAGGGCCAACAAAAACTCTTCCCACACCTTCTGACCCAATCATAGGATCTACATTAGTATGAACGTGATTTTGTGCATTAATGGTAATGGCAAAAAATGATGATATTCCTAAAAAAAGTATAGTCTTAGTATATTTTTTCATCTGCTTATTTTATACTTTAATTGTTGTTTTAATCGTATTGAGAATATTTATTTTAAAAATTTGATATTATGGCTTATTCGCCATTTCTAAAATTAATTCGCCTCCGCCTGTAATGTCATTATGCGAAACTGTGAAATTCTCAACAGGTTTATTATTGAATTTTGTTTTGCTTATATAAATATTTTCTGCACTATTATTAACGGCTTCAATTACAAACTCTTTGCCTTTGTAATAATCTGGATTTAATTGAATTAACACTTTATTAAAAATAGGGCTTCCTATTTGATAAACAGGATTTGCATCTGTTCCACCATTCATTTGAAACAATCCAATCTTGAGCAATACGTTCAAACTTCCCATTAAACCTTGATCTTCATCGCCATTGTAACCTGTTGTTGGAGATAATCCGCTGAAGGTTTCTTTTATTACCTCGCGTGTCCAATATTGCGTTAAATCTGGTCTTTCAATCAAATTAAAAACAAAAGAGGTTTGTATTGAAGGCTGATTTCCAAAATTAATTGGAATTCGGCTAAACTCAGGATGTAATTCTGCATCATGCGAAGTTCCAGAAGTAAATTTCATTTTTTTAGCCGTTTGAAATTGTGTATTTAATTTTTCTACTGCTTTTACTTTTCCACCCATCAATTTAACCAAACCCTCAATATCATGCGGTACAAACCAAGTTGCTTGCGCGCCATTGGCTTCTATAAAACCATTTTCATATTTATACGGATCATAATTAGCTAGCCATTTTCCATCAACATTTTTAGGGCGCATCCAGCCTGATGATTGATCAAAAACGTTTTTATAATTTTGAGATCTGTCTAAAAAATATTTATAGTCCTCTTCATGATTTAACTTTTTTGCCAATTGAGCCAAAGTCCAATCCTGATACGCATATTCTAATGTTTGGCTGGCTCCGTCCTGATGACTTCCAAATTGTCCTTCAGGAAGCGGATAAGGAACATAGCCTTTATCTAAATAATATTTTAATCCTCCTCCACTATTTGTATTGTGCTCGTATCCGGCCTTTCCCATAATACCATTCAGCATATGATTTTTCTTCAAAGCGATATAAATCGATTCTAAATCGTCTTTTACAATTCCTTTTTGAATGGCAGTCACAATAAATGGCGTAGTCGAAGCTCCTGTCATTACGTACGTATCATTTCCTCCAGCTGGACCACGCGGAATCATTCCGCCATCTTTATAATATTGCATTAAGGAATGTACAAAATCATCCATGATTTCAGGATAAGCAAGTCCCCAAAGCGTATTGATTGTCCATTGAGCGCCCCAAAACGAATCGGAATTATATTGATTGAATTTTGGTTTTCCTTTTGCATCGATTGGCAATTGCCCAATTCTGAATTTTTCTCCGGTATTATCTGGATACGCGCCATTTGCATCACTTATCATTTTTCTCCCTTGCAAAGCATGCCAAAGATCTGTATAAAATCTTCTTTGATCCTTTTCTGTACCGCCTTCTATTTTAATTCTTCCGAGCAGACCGTTCCATTCTTCACGTGATGCTTCAACTATTTTGTCAAAATCCCAATGCGGTAATTCTTCCTGAAGATTAAATGAAGCATTTTCAACCGAAGTATAAGAAATACCAACTTTCATCAATATTTTTTTATCGAAATTACCGAAGTTAACCAAGTAATTTCCAGTTTTAGAATCTTTCTCAACAGAATTTATCGGAACATTCAATTTAATTTTGAAGAATACTTTTAACGGTTTTGGACGTCTGAAATTGGTGCTTAAAACCAATGAACCTGAAAGTTCATTATCGTTATCCTTTTCTAATATGCCATCTGTATTTTCACATGGTCCTAAAATCGTATTCAGATTCAAAAGAATTGCTTTTTGAGCATTGGCAGGAAACGTATATCGGTGAAAACCTACTCTTTTTGTACTCGTAAGTTCTGAAGTAATTTGGTATCTGTCTAATATTACCAAGTGATAACCAGGAGTTATTTTTTCTGTGTCATGACTAAATTTAGAATAAAAATTCTTAAAAATCTCTTTTCTATTTTCGTTAGAAACCACAACCGGCATTACTGAAAGTCCTGACAATTGCCATTCATGAACATGGCTGAATCCTTTTATGGTATCTCTGTCAAATTTATAACCACACCCCCAATCACCATTAATTTCTGTATCGGGACTTAAATTTACCATACCAAATGGACGGCTCGCGGATGAAAAATAAAACCATCTTGAGTTTTGAGTATCCAGCAAAGGATACACCTTATCTACCAATTGATTTTTTTGGAGATAAGCTGTTTTTTCGCTTTGGCACGATACTAAAAAAATAAGACATAAACTTATTCCTAAATATCCAATTTTATAAATTTTACTTAATTCCATTATTTTGTCCTAAAAAAGTTTTGAACTTTGGATTTGCTGCTTTTAATAAAAAAGGAGAAGAATTTTTGCTCTTCCTCTCCTTTTTATAACTATTACAATTTGTGTTTTTAGCTTATTTTTTGTCTTAATAACCAGGATTCTGGTCTAACTTAGGATTTAAAGCTTTGGCGTAAGTTGGAATTGGAAATATACGACGTGTAATATCCGAATTTGTTTTAAAGCCCCATTGACCTTCATATTTGCCAAAACGAATCATGTCATTTCTATGCCATGCTTCCCAAGCAAATTCACGGGATCTTTCTTTATAAAGATCATCTAATGTTACAGCAGTCCATGCCGCAGATGTTGAACGATTAGAACGAACCATATTTACCAGCGAAACAGCTGTATGTCCTAGAGTAGCATTTCCTCCTCGTAGAATAGCTTCGGCTTTCATCAAAATAATATCTGAGTAACGTAAAAATGGAACATCGTTATTTTGGTTACGGCTTGTTGAAGTATTGTCAGGATAGAATTTTATATTTCTATACCCCATATTCCATGCAATTTCATCATTCCCGCAATCAAACAGTGAAGGGTTCTGACGAAGAACAATATCAGGAGTTAAGTTTACCTGATACGTATATGTTGCACCACCATCTGATCCTGTATAGAATTGGTCATACCCTTTCTTTGTTGTAGTAACCATTACTGGAGTAACACCGTCATTCATGTATTGCAAACCAGTCAACCATTGTTTATTACGAATGTCATTAGCATCATTAAAATAAGCATAAAATGAAGGCAACGTACTTCTAGGTGCGCTAGGTGTAAATGGAAGACCAAATTTAGTTCTTTCAGAACGTGGCACATCATAACGTGCATGATACATTTGTCCATTGAAACCTACTGATGTCGCGGCAGGATCAAAAGGTACAGCAAAAATAAATTCTTTCATTTGCGGTCCATTATTTGGATAGAACATCTGAAGATAAGTTGCTCTAGGCTCAATAGCATACAAACCAGAATTAATTACAGCATCAGTTGCAGCAATACAGTCGTTGTAACGTTGTGTTCCTGTATAAACTTCAGCATTTAAATACAATTTAGCAAGCATTGCATTTGCTGTTTGCTTATTTGGTCGACCATATGTCGTTATTCCAGATGCAGGATTTAGATTAGGAATAGCATTTTTTAATTCTTTTTCAATGAAGTTAAAAACTTCAGTCCTACTAGATCTCTCTTTAGAACTAAATTCTCCAAATACAGTATCTAATGGCACACCTCCATAAGAATCCATCAACATAAAATAACTGATAGCGCGCATTGTTTTTAATTCAGAAATCATGGTTGATTTTTCTGCACCTTTAGGCATATTTTTATCTAGAATAGCAATGGTTTGATTACTTGTTCCAATAACTTTTTCTGCCCAATCCCAAGGTCCAACTCCATTATCTGCAGTCCAATCATGATAATGCTGACAAGCATAAGCTCTGTTATCAAACCAGTTTCCACCACGTGCAGGCATAATTGCTTCATCTGTAGTAATTGATTGTGACCACCACCACGAAAATGCAAAATCTCCGCGAAAAGCAGCATAAACTGCACCAGATGATTGAATATATTGTGCCGAATTCTGAGGAAATACGTCTGGCGTTAACTGTGTTGTAATTGGCACCTCAAGATCGTCGCAAGAACTTACTAAACCACCAGCCACAAGAAGAGGAAGTGCTAAATATTTAAGTATATTTTTCATAGTTTTTACAATTTAATTTTTAAAATACCACGTTCATACCAAACAAAAATGTTGTGGTTTTTGGGTAAAAGTTATTTGAATCTACACCAGGAGCAGTTCCTCCTTGTTCCACCTCAGGATCAATTCCGTTGTATTTTGTGATAACAAAAAGGTTATTTACGGTTTCATAAATACGAATCTTTTTAATGTATCGTCCAACTTTACCAAAATCATAACCTAAAGTCATATTATCTAATCTGATGTAGCTGCCATCTTCTATAAAACGAGTTGAATATTTATAGGCGTTAATATCATTTGGCGATTCATTTGCCGCATCTACAAGTATGTTATTAGACATTGCTGTACTCGGCCTAAACAAATCTGCACGAGTTGCATTGAAAATTTTATTACCAAATACACCACGGAAGAAAATATTCAAATCAAATTTTTTGTATGTAAAATTATTGTTCCATCCCATCATGAATTTAGGCTGTGCACTTCCTGCATAATGGTAATCTACACCAATTTGAGGATTAGTTGTTAAACTTCCATCTTTAGCAACATACTGAGAGATACCTGCCGCATTTTTTCCTGCGTATTGAAGTGTAAAGAATTGTCCAAGAGGTTTTCCTTCTTTTAAAATTTGTAAAGTACTTCCTGTTTGTCCGCCTCCATCTGGCTGTACTCTTCTAATTGAATCACCTCCAATAAAATAAGGATTTGTCAATTTAGTGATCTCGTTTTTGTTGTGTGAGAAATTTAAACTTGTTGCATAACTGAAGTTTTTAGTTTTAACCACATTTGCATTCAAAGTAACCTCGACACCTTTGTTTGACATATTTCCACCGTTTGCAACGATTGTTCCTACTGGTACAAGGACTGGATTTACAGAATAGTTGTAAATCATATCGGTTGTTTTTTTGTCATAAACCTCTACAGAACCAGATAATTTTCCTTTCAATACTGTAAAGTCAAGACCAATATTTGCTGTAGCTGTTTTTTCCCAATTCAAATCTGGATTTGCTGCCTGATTTGGTCCATAAGCTCCAACTTGCTGTCCGTTATAATAAAATGTACCTAAACTTCCTGAGATAAACTGGGCCGTGTAAGCATTAAATCCGGAAGAGTTTCCTGTTTGACCCCAGCTTGCACGAAGTTTTAAATCTGTAAAGATTTCTTGGTTAGCCATAAAACCTTCTTTATCAATTCTCCAAGCTCCACCTACTGATGGAAAATATCCCCATTGATTGTTTGCTCCAAATACTGATCCTCCGTCTCTTCTGATCGATCCTTGTAAAAGGTATTTGTCTTTGTAGTTGTAATTTAAACGTCCAAAGTAAGAGATCAAACGTTTTTTCTGATAAGCTTTGCTATCTCCAAAATCTACTCTATAACCTGAAACTGAACTGTAATTTCCTAAAGCAAGATTGTTGTAACTCACATTGTCTACCGGAAAATTAGTATTTGATGCCTGAAATCCATCTCCTAAAACATCTTCCTGCCATGAATAACCAAGAACTGCTTTAAGTTTGTGGTTGCCAAAAGCTTTATCCCAATTCAGGAAACTTTCAATAATTGTATTGCTGGTTTGGTATGAATTTCTCAAAGCTGATCCGTTTACACCAAAATTCACTAATGCTTTTGTTTGAGGTGGATCTGGATTGTTGTAGAAATTTGCACTATTATATTGCTGATAATAACTGTCATAATATTCACCGTGAAGTGAGTTTAATTGTTGGTAAGACAAATTCAAGTTATATGTAAATCCCCAAGGAAGTTTTACTTCCGAAGTTAAACTAGCAACAAGATTATTTGTTTTTGTATCATCATCTGCATGATTCATCATTGCAACTGGGTTAAAATAACCAGTTTGGATGAAATTTTCAAAATAAGTTCCGTTTGGATTTGTTATCGGCGAAACCGGCAAGTGGTTTATCGATTGCTGTAATACCACGTTACGCTGTGGCACGTTATTGTATTTACTATTTGAGTTGGTAACATTCAAACCAAATTTAACATTATCATCAAAAGCATTTTGTTCAATTGCTAAGTGCGCAATTACGCGTGAAAATTCATTTCCTTGCAATACTCCTTCTTTATTGATATAACTTACACTCGCAAAATAATTACCATGCTCGCCTCCACCACTCATAGAAAGATTTTGAGTTGTTGACGGTGTGTAACCTGGTCTAAGGATTGCCTTTTGCCAATCAGTATCTGCACCTTTATCATTTTCAGGAGTAAAACTTAAATTATTTTTGGTTACGAAATCTCTCAATTGAGTAGCATTCATCATATCCAGCTGATTCGATACTTTTTCAAAACCAAAATAATTACTGTAGCTAATTTGAGATCTGTCTTTGCTTCCTCTTTTTGTTGTTACCATGATTACACCATTTGCAGCACGGTTACCATAAATAGCAGTTGCAGCGGCATCTTTCAATACATCAATTGTAACAATATCGTCAGGAGCAATAATAGAAATATCAACACCCGGAATTCCGTCAACCACATAAAATGGCCCTTGAGAACTATTTAATGTCGACGCTCCACGTAAAACAACTGAAGAAGCTTTAGTAGGATCACCACTTGTTGAAACATTCAAACCTGAAACTTTACCTTGTAATAATTGACCAACGTCAGCAATTACACCGTTATTTAAATCATCTGCTTTTACAGAAGAAACTGCGGTTGTTAAGTTTTTACGAGATCCTTTTCCGTATCCTACAACAACAACTTGCTCTAAGTTTGTAGTAGTTGAGGCTAATCTAATTGTGATATTTTGTGATCCGTTAAGTTTGACACTTTGATCTACAAAACCAACAAAAGAAACTAATAGGCTTGCGTTTTTATTTGAAACAGTAAGTTTGAATCTTCCATCAAAATCCGTCATGGCACTATTTTTAGTTCCACTTTCAATTACATTGGCTGCTGGTAATGGCATGCCTTTGTCGTCCAAAACTACACCGGACACATCTGTTTTTTGCGCCCAACAATTCATTGAGAAGCCTGCAAAAAAGATTAGTAATAATAGTTTAAGTTTTTCCATATTATATTTAAGTTAGTTAGTTAAATAATTGTTAAGCGAAGATAGAATTATGCTTTATTTAATGAATGGACAGATTATTCATAAACATGGATATTTTTGCTTATCTCAATAAAACAAAGGCTTTAGACGCTTATTTCTTCACAGTTTATACTTTAAAATTATTCTAAAGTGCTCTCTGTTAAAAGTTATTAAATCAGGGTTGTTTTATAATTCTCACAAATCTTAATAGTGCATTTTTTCAGTTAATTCATTTTTTCGCTTTCGCACCATTTTGTTTCCCATTCTTTAATAGATTCAACCACTTTCAATTCATTAAATGGTTTGTTACTGGTAACCGATTCTCGTTGAGCTTGTAAAAACATTTTCCATCTTGGCCAATAAAATCCTTTATACATACCACCCCATGCTCTTGAAGCATAATCATTTAAATGTCCCTCGCCTCCCCAAAGCGTAATTATTGTTTTTGCATTTTTTAAATACAATTTCGATTCAGATTCAGAACTTCCGTAATTCCATGCCGACTGCAGCCAATCTTTCAAATTATTTAAAGGCTGTCCTTTCATCATATTGTCTATTTCAAAAGCTTGTTTTTCTATCTTAGAAAATAATTCATCTCCTTTTTTCAAGTCTTTCGAATTATAAGCCGCCACACATTCCATTAACATTTCATCAATACAAAGCGAATAATAATGTCTTGACGCATCAATCAAATCATATTGAAAAAGGTTCTTTTTATCAAAATTCTTAGCTTCTTTATTCAAAATATCCAAAGCCTGTTTCAGCTTTTCCTTATCACCCGGATTTCCTTTAAATTCTGTTATTTTTAAAGTTGGTTTCTTAAAAAATAAATAAGCTCCCGCTTTATCATTCCACCAGCGTGTTTCCCAATATTTTGTACTATAAACCGATTCTACTAATAATTGCCAAGCTTTAAGAACCGCAGGAGAATTATCTTTACCATATCTCGCTTTCAAATAATTTTTCAACCACTCATTTACTGATTCTTTCCCCAGCGTCCATGGAAGATCATAAATATATTCGTAAACCGATGAGTTATTATTCAATCCTTCCGGCATGACTCCGTAACCTACAACATTCCCTTTGTTTGTGTTTCTCATCAGGCTAATAAGTTCATTTCTGTAGAAATTAAAATCACCATAAACAGGATTTGATCCTCCGTAATTATGAACATAACCGTATGTCCATTGTTTTCCATAAAATGCCTCTTGATTTTCCCACACTTTATACCTATCATTTGCATAATCCTGAATAATCATCCTATCATTAGGAACTTTGCTCAGGAAGGCTTTTGTTGCTTCTTTCGTCCAAAATTCTTTATTATCGCCAAAAAGCCAGCCTTGCATTACCCATTTTGCTTTGGGTGCCGCATCATTAATAGCTTCAAAAATAGTTTTTCCGTAATCGGCTAATTCTTCATTTTTATGTCCTTCTGAAACTGGCGGTACTATTTCATTAAAAGAATCGGCCAGATAAAAATCAGATTCTCCATATAACTTTGTATAAATTTCTATAAAGCGTTTTCCAATTTCTTTAAACAAAGGATCTTTAGAATCTAATAAATAAGTACTTTCAAAACCTCCACCCGACCAGGATTTTAGTTCGCTTATTTTTGAATCAGGGTGTCTTTCTGCAAACGCTTTCGGAACATATCCACTAAAAGCGGGCACAACCGGATGCATTCCCAATGCTCTCATTTTTTGCAGAATTTTCTTTTGAACAATTTCTTTTTTATTGATCCATTCTTGTGGCAATGGACCATCTAGACTGTTTATATTTCCCATTCGCTGCCAAGGCAAAAATGCAGGTCCCGCAAAATGCTTTTGTAATTGTTCGTCTGTTACACCATATTCTTTCCAAAGTAATTGCCAAACTGCCTCTTGCCCTTCTAATGCGGTAGGCAAATTAATACCATGCAAAGCCATCCAGTCAATTTCTTTTTCCCAGCGCTCCCAGTCCCACCATGGAGTCGTGTAACCAAAAGTACAGGCGTTTAAATATTCTCTATATTTAAAAGGAGTAGCTCCTTTCTTTGAATAAGAAGGCCACGTTTTAGGCAAATTGATTCTATTTCCTTCCCAACTGACTAAAACAGCACCAATATCTCTCAAAAAATTATAAGCCGCATAACAAATTACTGTATTTGATGTTGCTTTAATTTTTACTGCATTTGCTGTTGTTTCAACTTCAAACCAATCTGAATCATCTCCTTCTTTACTTTCTATAATTTCCAGTTGAAAATCATTTGCGCGATTACCAATAAGCTTTTCGATTACAGCAAACGAACTTTTTGTTTTTTCTCCATTTTGAGAATACATATTGAAAATTAAAAAAAATAATACCATAAAATAAGTAAAACCACCAGCTGAAGCAGTCTCGTTTTTAATTCTCGAACAGTCAGTTTTCATATTATAACACATTTAAAAAATTATTATTTATCATTAATAAAACTCAGTTTACTATTCTCCGCGCAAGCGCAATTTACTTGGCTATGAGCTAAATCTCATGAATTTTAAAATTTGTTCTAATGAGCTCTAAAAATTATATTTCGGATTTGTACTTATAAAAAATAGGAGATTATTTTATTAATCTCCCATTTAGTAAAACCATAAAAACAAACTTAATCCTTTAGATAAAAAACCAATGCTTCTCTTGTGTCTGTGAGTTGCAGACTCATTAGATTTTCACTTGAAGTAAAATTATAGATATTGAATTTTTAACGAATGGACACATTATTCATTATTATAGACATTTTGTACAAATACAAGCTAAAAAACCATGAAGATTATTTGAATTCCAATCAATTTGACCAAAATCAAGCTATTTTATAAAAAATCTTTAAGCTTAAACATTACAATCTTTTGTTCTTTAATGAGTAAATGAAAACTCAAAACATCTTAATTATATAACATTAATCTGAAATCATGTAAAAGAAAGGAAAATCTTATTTCTACTTTCATAGATGAATTAACACCAAAAATTCTGAATTCTATGAAACATTTTTACTTCAAAATATACATTGCTGTTTTTTCAATTTCGATAATAAATTCCCCATTTATTATGTGACAGATTTATTGAATCGCACTTCCTAATTCACCAAAATAATAAGTGCGAAGGATTATCATCTTTTAACAAAACCAAAAACACATATGATTTATAAAAATATACTGCAAATTGACGATGATGTTGACGATTGCGAATTTTTCATGGAAGCACTTCAGGCAGTTTCCGATGCTGATTATACTGCAATGCATAATTCGGTTGAAGCGCTCAACAGATTAATTCGCCAAGAACTTATTCCAGACATTATTTTTCTTGATTTGAATATGCCAATTATGTCAGGTTTTGAATTTTTAGTCGCTATTAAAACACAGAAGATTATTCAGGATATTCCAGTAGTTATTTTTTCTACTTCTCAATTTGAAGAAACAAAACTAAAGGCCAGAAATTATGGTGCAAAAGAATTTATTTCAAAACCGAGTGATTTTAACGAATTAAAGAAGATTATAAGTGATTTTACGGTATAGT
The DNA here is from genome assembly GCF_900182645.1 of Flavobacterium resistens. Taxonomy (GTDB): domain Bacteria; phylum Bacteroidota; class Bacteroidia; order Flavobacteriales; family Flavobacteriaceae; genus Flavobacterium; species Flavobacterium resistens. The sequence goes on from NZ_FXTA01000001.1 coordinate 361,745, forward strand.
GAATTTTTCAAAAATGCAAAATATGCCCATTTTAAAATAAGTCATTTTTTATTATTTAATGCGATTTTCTTAATAGAAAGACAATGAAGTTATCAACTCAAATAATTTTAGCCTTTACGCTCATCATTTTGCTTTCTGCTGCAGATTCGTATACCAATTACAGGCTGTCTCTCAAAGTTAATCAAAACTCAGAGTTTCTTTCAAAATCAGAAGCTGTCATTCGAAATTCAAATAAAACCCATCGCGCCATTTTACAAATGCAAAATGCCGTTCGGGGCTATTTACTGACTAATGACACAACCTATCTGGCACCTTATTATAGCGGAATAGAAAAAGTTCCGGACTTTTTTGTAGAACAACATACGCTCATTGACAGCAATACGATTCAGTCTTCTATTTTAGATTCGATAAGTATTCTTCATTCGGAATGGCTCTCTTTTACATCCGAATTAATTCGGGCACGAAGAGAAAATCCTAAAACGTACCAATATCTTTTAGACACTAAACTTAAGAAACATATTGGTAAAAACATTAACGATTCGATTACAAAAAAATTTAAAAGATTTGAGAAAATCGAATACAAAACCAGAGCCCATCACAGTGAAATGTTGCTGCATTCTCTAAACAAAGCGCGAAGTTATTCACTGGTTTTTTTATCACTTACCATTTTTGTTGGAATATGTAGCACGACTTACATCGTAATTATGATTACAAAACGAATAAATTCGATGGTTCGGGTCGCCGACACGATTTCAAAAGGACGTTTCACTATTGTTCGGGATTTTAAAAATGATGAACTAAGCGCACTCGCGGCATCTTTGAATATTATGTCACGCCGACTCGAAAAGAATATTCAGGAACTAGAAAACAAAAACGAAGAACTTAACAAATTTGCCTACGTTGTTTCCCATGATTTAAAAGCACCGCTTAGGGGAATTTACAATGTAATAAGCTGGATTGAGGAAGATTTGTCAAGCGAACTTTCTCCCGCTTTAAGAAATTATCTGAATATTATTCCGAAAAGGACACAGCGCATGGAAGCTTTGATTAACGGACTTTTGGATTACGCCCGCATCAACAGAAAAACTTCTCCCGAAATTGTTGATACAAATACGCTTGTTCAAGAAATCGCTCAATCTATTGTTCCGAGAGAATTCAAACTCGAAATCATAAATCTACCTGAACTTGTTACTGAGCGTCTAAAACTGGAACAGGTTTTTTCGAATCTAATAAGCAATGCAGTCAAATATTCAAAACCTGAAAATCCTTATATCGAAATAAAGTGCCAGAAAGTACTCAACTATTATGAATTTTCAGTAACAGACAATGGAATTGGAATCGATGAAGAATATCATCAAAAAATATTTGAAATTTTCCAGACGCTGAGAGAGAAAAACGAAATGGAAAGCACCGGAGTTGGACTCGCCATTGTTAAAAAAATTATCGATGATCAGGGAGAAAGTATACATGTAGAATCAAAACTGGGTGAAGGAACTAAATTCACTTTTACCTGGAGAAATAACAAACAGTATGAGAAAGCCTAATATTTTATTAATTGAAGATGATGAACTCGATACAATTTCGGTTGAGCGTTCATTAAAAAAGCTAGAGATCCAATATTTTCTCCATACGGCTTATAATGGACTTGAAGCTCTTCAAATGCTAAGAAATACGGAAAATCCGCTTGTTCCAGATGTAATTTTGCTGGATATCAATATGCCAAAAATGAATGGAATTGAATTTCTGAAAATCCTGAGAACCGATGAAAATTTAAAAGATTTAAAAGTATTCATCATGACGACTTCTTCTGAAAGCAGTGATCGTATTACTGCCGAAAAATTAGGCATTTCAGGATATATTATAAAGCCTTTAAATTACACCGACAACACCAAAAGATCAGATTCTATGGATGCTTTCGTACAGTTTCATCTTAGGAAGATTTTACTCAATGAAAACGTTTAAACAATTATTAATAATTAACCTCGAATCACCAAAAACAAATCCTTCAGCAAAGATTTACCAATTATGAAAAATAAGACGCATAACGATAAAATATTAAAAAATGACATGCTGGTTGCTCTGCCTGTTATTACAGATGAAATAAAACCTAACAGCAAAAGCAAGAAAACCAAAACTGAGGAATCAATTCTTAGTGACGCTGAGTTTCTGAAAATTTTGCTGAAAGTAAAAAATGGTAATTTCTCCCAACGTTTCCCTACCGATCAGGATGGGACAAAAAGAGCTATCTGCGATACGTTAAATGAAATTATTGACCTGAACGAAAGAATGGTTTTTGAATTTCAGAAGGTTGGAAAAAGTATCGGTAAACAAGGAAAACTAACGAACCGAGTAGTTTTAGATGGCGCACGGGGTTCCTGGAGTTCCTGTGTCGATTCTGTAAATACCCTAATTTCTGATTTAGTTCACCCTACAATTGAAATTGCGCACGTAATTACCTCAGTTGCAAAAGGAAATTTATCACAGGAAATGCCTTTAGCTATTGAGGGAAATCCGCTGCAGGGAGAATTCCTCAGAATTGCAAAAGAGGTAAACGCAATGGTAAAACAGCTGAACCTTTTTTCTATGGAAGTTACGCGTGTGGCGCGTGAAGTGGGTACCGAAGGAAAACTGGGCGGCCAAGCAAAAGTTCGCGGTGTTGGTGGAGTTTGGAAAGATTTGACCGATTCAGTAAATAAAATGGCTTCCAATCTTACCGGACAAGTTAGAAATATCGCCGATGTAACAACCGCGGTGGCAAAAGGAGATTTATCCAAAAAAATTACCGTTGACGTAAAAGGAGAAATTCAGGAATTAAAAAATACCATCAATACGATGGTAGATCAGCTGAACTCGTTTTCTTCTGAAGTAACCCGTGTGGCGCGTGAAGTGGGTACCGAAGGAAAACTGGGCGGTCAGGCTCAGGTAAAAGGTGTTGGTGGAACCTGGAAAGATTTAACGGATTCGGTAAACCAAATGGCATCGAACCTTACTGGACAAGTACGTAATATTGCCGATGTAACAACAGCCGTAGCAAAAGGAGATTTATCCAAAAAAATTACGGTTGACGTAAAAGGGGAAATTCTGGAATTAAAAGATACCATTAATACGATGGTGGATCAGTTGAACTCCTTTTCTTCCGAAGTAACCCGTGTGGCTCGTGAAGTGGGTTCCGAAGGAAAACTTGGAGGACAAGCGCGTGTGCGTGGTGTCGGCGGAGTTTGGAAAGATTTGACAGATTCGGTAAACCAAATGGCGTCCAACTTAACCGGACAAGTACGTAACATTGCCGAAGTAACAACCGCCGTTGCAAAAGGCGATTTATCGAAAAAAATTACCGTAAACGTTGAGGGAGAAATCCTCGAATTAAAAAATACCATCAATACCATGGTGGATCAGCTGAACTCTTTTGGTGCCGAGGTAACTCGTGTGGCACGTGAGGTTGGTTCAGAAGGAAAACTCGGTGGTCAGGCCAAAGTAAAAGGTGTTGGCGGAACCTGGAAAGATTTAACCGATTCGGTGAACCAAATGGCATCCAACTTAACCGGACAAGTACGAAATATTGCCGAAGTTACCACAGCCGTAGCAAATGGCGACCTTTCGAAAAAAATTACAGCTGTTGCTGAAGGTGAAATTCTCGAATTGAAAAAAACCATTAACACAATGGTGGACCAGCTGAACTCCTTCTCTTCTGAGGTTACGCGTGTGGCGCTTGAGGTTGGTACAGAAGGAAAACTAGGCGGTCAGGCAAAAGTAAAAGGTGTCGGCGGAACCTGGAAAGATTTAACGGATTCTGTGAACCAAATGGCATCCAACTTAACAGGACAAGTACGTAACATTGCCGAAGTAACAACAGCCGTAGCAAAAGGAGATTTATCACGTCAAATTACCGTTGATACCAAAGGAGAGATTTTGGAACTTAAAAACACTATTAATACGATGGTGGGTCAGCTGAATTCCTTTGCATCTGAGGTAACTCGTGTAGCGCGTGAGGTAGGTACTGAAGGAAAACTGGGAGGACAAGCCCAGGTTGAAGGTGTTGGCGGAACATGGAAAGATTTAACGGATTCTGTGAACCAAATGGCATCCAACTTAACCGGACAAGTTCGTAATATCGCCGAAGTTACAACTGCCGTGGCAAAAGGAGATTTATCACTCCAGATTACGGTTGACGTAAAAGGAGAAATTCTAGAATTAAAAAATACAATTAACACCATGGTGGATCAGCTTCGAGGCTTTGCTTCGGAGGTTACAAGGGTTTCGCGTGAAGTTGGTACCGAAGGAAAACTGGGAGGACAAGCAAACGTTCCCGGAGTTGCCGGAACTTGGAAAGATTTAACAGATTCTGTTAATCAAATGGCAGGAAATCTAACCGCTCAGGTGCGTAACATTGCCGATGTGGCGATTGCGGTTGCCAACGGCGATATGTCCCGAAAAATTACGGTTGACGTAGCCGGGGAAATTCTACAATTAAAAGAAACACTAAATACAATGGTGGATCAGCTTCGTGAATTTGCCTCTGAGGTAACTCGTGTGGCGCGTGAAGTTGGTACTGAAGGAAAATTGGGAGGTCAAGCAAATGTACCAGGCGTTGCCGGAACTTGGAAAGATTTAACCGATTCGGTGAACCAAATGGCGGGTAACTTAACTACGCAGGTTCGTAATATTGCCGAAGTTACAATTGCCGTTGCCAACGGAGATATGTCTAAAAAAATTACGGCAGACGTTCGTGGAGAAATTCTTCAATTAAAAGAAACTGTAAATACTATGGTGGATCAGCTTCGTGCTTTTGCTTCTGAGGTAACTCGTGTGGCGCGTGAAGTAGGTACTGACGGAAAACTGGGCGGGCAGGCGTTCGTTCCTGGTGTTGCCGGAACATGGAAAGATTTAACGGATTCGGTGAACCAAATGGCATCGAATTTAACCGGTCAGGTTCGTAATATTGCTGATGTTACGAAAGCTGTAGCAAATGGTGACCTTTCTAAACAAATTACTGTTGACGTAAAAGGTGAAATTCTGGATTTGAAAAACACTTTCAACACGATGGTGGAACAGTTGAATTCCTTTTCTTCTGAGGTTACGCGTGTAGCGCGTGAAGTGGGTACGGAAGGAAAATTAGGAGGACAATCGGAAGTAAAAGGTGTTGCCGGAACATGGAAAGATTTAACGGATTCGGTTAACGTTATGGCGTCGAATTTAACGGGACAAGTTCGTGGAATCGCAAAAGTTGTAACTTCTGTAGCAAAAGGAAATCTGAAACAAAAACTTTCTATTGATGCTAAAGGTGAAGTAGCACAATTAACTGATACAATCAACGAAATGATTGATACGCTCGCGACTTTCTCCGATCAGGTTACAACTGTGGCGCGTGAAGTTGGTGCCGAAGGAAAACTGGGAGGACAAGCAAACGTTCCCGGAGCTTCTGGAACCTGGAAAAACTTGACGGAAAATGTAAATCAGTTAGCGGCAAATCTTACGACTCAGGTACGTGCAATTTCTGAGGTTGCATCGGCGGTAACGCAAGGAGATTTGACGAGAACAATTGGTGTTGAAGCAAAAGGCGAAGTTGAAGCGCTTAAAGATACTATCAACCAAATGATTTCAAATCTTAAAGCAACAACTTTACGAAATCAGGAACAAGACTGGCTGAAATCGAATTTAGCTAAATTTACGCAAATGCTTCAAGGTCAAAAAGAATTGAATGCAGTTACTAAAAAAATCCTTTCCGAGCTTGCTGCGGTTGTTACTGCGCAGCACGGACTTTTCTATATTTTAGAAGAAGGCGAAGATTTTATGGATTCAAAATTGAATCTGATCGCTTCTTATGCTTACATTAAAAGAAAAGATTCTATTACGCAATATGCAATGGGTGAAGGACTTATTGGTCAGGTTGCGATTGAAAAGGAACGCGTAATTTTAAGCAATGTTCCGAAAGATTATATCCGTATAAACTCCGGACTTGGAGATGCTAAACCAAAAGATGTTATCATTCTTCCAGTTTTATTTGAAGGAAGACTTAAAGCGGTAATTGAATTAGCCTCACTTGATACTTTTAATCAGACACACTTAGATTTCCTTGAAGGTTTAACGGAAAGTATCGGAATTGTATTGAATACCATTGAATCTAATTCGAGAACCGAAGAATTATTGGTTCAGTCGCAATCGTTGGCAAACGAGCTGAAAAGCCAGCAGGAAGTATTGAAAAATACCAATGAGGAACTCGAAGAAAAAGCGATTTTATTGGCCAATCAAAAAGAAGAAGTTGAACAGAAAAACCAGGAAGTTGAGGTTGCGAGAAAAGCATTGGAAGAAAAAGCCGATCAGCTTACATTAACATCCAAATACAAATCGGAATTCCTTGCCAATATGTCGCATGAGCTAAGAACGCCGTTGAACAGTTTGCAGATTTTGGCTAATGAATTAATCGCCAATCGTGACGGAAATTTATCTGAAAAACAAATTCAGTTTGCCAAAACAATCAATTCCTGCGGTGATGACCTTATTCAGTTGATCAATGACATTCTAGATCTTTCTAAAATTGAATCTGGTTATATTTCTGTGGATTACAATCCAATTAGTTTTGCTGAAATAAGCCGATTTGTGGAATCAACCTTCAATCCTATTTCGCAGGCAAAACATCTTGATTTTGAAATTTTGATGGACGACAATCTTCCTGAATTAATGGAAACCGATTCACAGCGATTAAATCAGATTCTGAAAAATCTATTATCGAATTCATTCAAATTTACCGAAAAAGGTCAAGTCCGATTAAGCATTTACAAAGCAGATAATAATTGGAAAACTAAAAACAATAATCTGGAAAATGCAGAAGCTGTAGTAGCATTCGAGATTTCAGATACCGGAATCGGAATTTCAAAAGAAAAACAAAACATCATTTTTGAAGCTTTCCAGCAAGCAGAAGGTTCTACAAGCCGTAAATATGGCGGAACCGGCTTAGGATTATCCATCAGCCGTGGACTTTCTGATTTATTGGGCGGAAGTATCGAACTCGAAAGTGACACCAATATTGGAAGTAAATTCACTTTATTTCTGCCACTAAAATCCGTTCATCTTGTTGAAATTGAAGACATAAGTGTCAATGAAGAAACAAATGTAATTCACGCCGGAAAAAGCCGTTTAAAATCGCTTCCGTCAGCTAGTTTCAATAAATCAGATGTTGATTTGTATTTTGTGGATGAGGTTGGTGACGACCGCGCTAATATTAGACCAAATGACAAAATTCTTTTAATTGCTGAAGACAATATCACTTTTGCCAAAATCCTTCTGGAAAGAGCGCATCAGCATGATATTAAAGCTGTTGTAACAACTAAAGGAAATGATGTAATTGATTATATCAATCAGTTTCAGCCTCACGCCATCACAATGGATTTGAATATGCCTGATACTAGTGGCTGGAAAATTCTCGATCGTCTGAAAACTGATTTTACCTTGAGACACATTCCCGTTTATATCATTTCGGGAGAAGATGAAAGAAATAAAGGCTTAAAACGCGGCGCCAGAAACTTTCTTGTGAAACCAGTAAAAAATGATTTATTGACTGCGCTATTTAATGACATTCATGATTTCAAAAACAAAAAAGAAAAAAACCTTCTTGTGGTTGACGATAATCCAGTGGATTTAAAGCGAATTGTCGAGGCTGTAAAAGGTGATGACATTTCAATTTCAACGGCTTTAACAGCAAAAGCAGCTGTAGAACTCATAAAAGAAAAATCCTTCGACTGTATTATATTGGATTTATTTCTTCCAGATGCTGATGGCCTTGACTTAATTAATGATCTCGAAAATAATATAAACAGTCAGGAAACCGCCATAATTATCCATTCTGCAGGCGATGTCAATAAAAAACAAAGAAGTAAACTCAGTCGTTTTGCATATAGTATTATAACAAAAAGTGCCGTTTCAATTGATGAATTGGTCGATCAGACTGCCCTATTCCTTCATCGTGTGCATAAAGATATGCCTGACAGCATGAGGGAACGAATTGAAACATATTATTTGAAAGAAGATGTACTTATCAATAAAAAAGTACTTCTTGTTGATGATGATGTCCGAAATTTATTTGCGCTTACAACTGCACTCGAGCGTTTCGGATTGGATGTTATCAGTGCTGAAAGTGGTCATGAAGCTATTGAAATTCTAAATCAGAATGTCAAAATGGACATTGTTTTGATGGATATTATGATGCCTGAACTTGATGGTTATGAAACCATGAAAATGATCAGACAAAATGCAAAACATAAAGATCTGACCATTATCGCCGTAACGGCAAAAGCAATGAAAGGCGACCGACAAAGATGCATTGAATCTGGCGCTTCTGATTATATTACAAAACCCGTTAATGTGGAGCAATTATCTTCATTAATGAGAGTTTGGCTGAAATAATATTTTAAATAAAAAACATCATGGAAAAAGCTCCAGTTAAAATATTATTAGTAGACGACAAAAAGGAAAATTTACTTTCGCTGCAGGTTATTCTTGCTGATCTCGGATATCAATTTGTTGAAGCTACTTCAGGCAAAGATGCTTTGCGAATACTTTTGAAAAGCCAAGATTTTGCTATTATTCTGATGGATGTGCAAATGCCTCTTATGGATGGATTTGAAACGGCCGAACTCATTCGGCAAAGCGACAAACTCAAACATGTGCCCATTATTTTTCTTACTGCCAATATGAATACATCCGATTATATTTTTAAAGGATATCAATCAGGAGCAGTTGATTATATGATTAAGCCATTATCTGCTGAAATTTTGAAGGCAAAAGTGATGGTTTTTACTGAATTGTATAAAAAAACAAGAGAATTACAGCTTAAAGAAGAAGAAACAAATGCACTTAACGCTAAAATTATAAAAGCCAATGAAGATTTGGCCGCCCAATATGTAGCAATCGAAAAATATGCAAACGAATTAAAAAGAAAAAATACTGAATTAGATGCTTTCACGCACATTTCAAGTCATGATCTTCAGGAACCGCTGCGAAAAATTCAGACGTTTTCAAATATTATTCTCGCAAAGGAATATGAAAATTTAAGTCCTGACGGAAGATTAAAATTTGATCGTATTTTGTATTCGACCAATCGAATGCGTGAATTAATCAACGATCTTTTGGCTTTTTCAAGAACAAATATTATTGATCGCATCTATGAAAATACAGATCTTGATACTATAATTGAAAATGTAAAAGAAGCACTAAGAGAAAACATCAAAGAAAAAAATGCTTTAATTATCACCGACTTACACGGAAAAATCAATATTATTCCGTTTTTGTTTATTCAGCTTCTTGAAAATCTGATCAATAATTCACTGAAATTTTCTCAGAAAGAAGTTCCGCTTCAAATTACTATTAAAAGCCGAATTGCCACTGGAAAAGATTTGCATAATGACAAATTAATCCCTTTGGAAAACTATTGTCATATCAGTTTTCAGGACAACGGAATTGGTTTTGAACCCGAGCATAGCGAAAAAATATTTGGCGTTTTTCAAAGACTACACAGCAGAGATGTTTATGATGGAACCGGTATTGGCCTCGCCATTGTCAAAAAAATAGTTGAAAATCATAACGGAATAATTATGGCTACATCTCAGCCTATGAAAGGTGCCACTTTTGACATTTTTATTCCGCAATAATTTTTTTCAAATAAAATAAAAAAAGAAAAACAAATTAAAGATATCCCTCCAAATTGGGATATCTTTAAAGTAACTAAATTCAGCCTGTAACTGAGAATTTATTGCTGTTATTAAGCATTATTGCCTTAAATTTTTATTGTTTTTTCAGTACTTTTATCATACTCCTCATCAGTTATTTTTTCTTTTTTAAAAGTTAAGACTTTGCTTTTGACAATAAAAAAGCAAACCGATAATCCTAAAAAAATAATTGATATTAAAATGAGCTCTATTATTAAACTGTTTTCTGGTATATTACTTATCATATCTTTATTTTAAGATTTTGAAAAAAGAAAACTTAACTCATTCTTATATACGAAAACATCTCAATTATGGTTCAAAAAAAACACTGCAAAAGGTGTTTGTTTTTTTTAAACGAAAAAATTGATTTAATTATTCCTCCTTTTTCTTTACTGTATTCTGTTCGAAATATTTGAAATTTTACAAATACTTTCCTTTTCAAAATTTTTATTTTCAAAAATAGTGTTATTTTTACACTTATTACTGTTTTTTGAACATCAAACTTTACTAACCGACCAAAATACTACAAAAAATGAGATATTTCTTTCTTAGTTTTCTCCTATTCATCATTTCAAATTCGCTTCGAGCGCAACAACTTTCTACATTTAGTCCAGATAAAAATATAAAACTTGAAATTTCTGTCGATAATGGCTTTGCTTATTACCAAGTATTTTTCCAAGATGAAGAATTCCTTGCCAAGTCTCCGCTAGGATTAATAAGTTCTGCTGGTGATTTTACCAAAGGACTCAAATTAGTTGCAAACAAAACAAATAAAATTCAGGAATCGTATCAACTGAATCGCTCTAAAGTAAGTCAGGTAAGTTATAAAGCAAATGAAATAAATTGCACGTTTACAAATACTGCTAATGATATAATAAACATCATTTTCAGAGTTACAAATACCGATGTTGCTTTCGGTTATTTAATTCCGAAAAGCAAAAAAAACACTGGAAATTGTATTATTGAAAAAGAAATTACTGGTTTTAAACTTCCTTCAAAAACGACCACTTTTATCACACCTCAAGCGCCGCCGTTAAGTGGATGGGAAAAAACAAAACCATCTTATGAAGAAGAATATACGAGAGAAGAGCCAATTGGAACAAAATCACAATACGGACTAGGTTTTACTTTTCCTGCGCTTTTTCATTTGGGAAATAAAGGCTGGCTTTTGATTTCTGAAACTGGAATCAGTGGAAATTATGTCGGAACCCGATTAAGCGATGCAAGTTCGGAGGGAATTTATACGATTACTTTTCCGCAAGAAGGAGAAAACAACCATGATGGACCTGTTACCGCTACTGCTCTACTTCCAATGCAGACTTCATGGAAAACAATAACAATAGGAAAAACGCTGAAACCAATTGTGGAATCAACCGCAGCTACAGATGTTGTAAAACCGCTTGTAAAAACTTCAAAAATATTCGATTCTGGCCGTGCAAGCTGGAGCTGGATTGTTTGGCAAGATGAAAGTTGCAACTATAACGACCAAAAAACGTTTATAGATCTTGCGGCTGATATGAAATGCGAATTCATTTTAATCGATGCGCTTTGGGATGTTAATATCGGTAAAGAAAAAATGGCTGAATTGGTTAATTATGCCAAATCAAAAAATGTTGGCGTTTTGCTTTGGTACAATTCAAATGGAAATTGGAATACCGCTCCGCAAACTCCAAAAAACAAAATGAATACTTCAGAAGCCCGACGTTCAGAAATGAAATGGCTTCAAGAAATTGGCGTGAAAGGATTAAAAATTGATTTCTTTGGCGGAGATAAACAAGCTACAATGAAACTGTATCACGATATACTTGTCGATGCGGCAGAATTTGGTCTGAACATCAATTTTCACGGCGCTACACTTCCACGCGGTTGGGAACGAATGTATCCAAACTATATGACAAGCGAGGCTGTTTTGGCTTCTGAAAATTTGGTTTTCCAACAAGGATTTAGTGATCGATATCCATCAACAGCTACGATTTATCCTTTTACAAGAAATGCGGTAGCTTCAATGGATTTTGGTCCCGTTTTTCTGAATAAACGCCTGCATCGTGAAGCAAACAAAGGTACGATACGCAAAACTACAGATGCTTTTGAAATGGCAACGGCAGTTGTTTTCTTTTCGGCAGTGCAACATTGGGGATTAACGCCGGAAAACTTAAAAGAAAAACCTTCTTACTTATTTGATTATCTAAAAAATGTTCCAACCGTTTGGGATGAAACAGTTTATATAGATGGTTATCCTGGAAAATATTGTGTCATTGCCCGCAGAAAAAACACAAAATGGTATATCGCGGCCATTAATGGTGAAAATGCACCAAAAAATATCACGGTAAACTTACCAATGCTAAAAGGAAAAAATGTTTCTATTATAAATGATGGTGAAGGTCAGGAATCAAAATTCAGTACAAAGAAATTGGATAACGCTTCATTCAATTTGGAACTTTCTGCAAATGGCGGAACGGTTTTGTATATGCCTTAATTTTTCCGAAAAAATAAAAAATCCCTGTGTATTAAATGCACAGGGATTTTTTTTTATTTTTTACTGAATAAACGTTTTTGCTTTGCCAAGAATTCTCTTTGCACTATCAGATGCGATAATCAAACCACCACTCATCATAATTATATCTTTTAAGACTAATCGTCCTCCGACAGAAAGATACGGAAAACCAAACTCTGGTGTCGGGAAATCTCCTCCTAAATTTGGGACATAAACTTCAGGCGTTGTGATTAAAAATGATAAAGTGACAAATGACATTCCGAAAGTTAGGAGACCGCCCCAAAATCCAATTTTTGGAAACCAAATTCCTAAAAGAACCAATAAACCAATCGAAACGATTACAGTTCCAAGTCCATACGAAAAAATATAAGTGCCATTTTCTTCGTGCCATTTTATGTTTTTTTCTACTGTTTTACCTTCTAAATTTTTATATAAAGTGTACGCTTTCACTTGTTTACCTTCATCACTGGCAACCATTTTATTGGCATCCTTATAAAAGAAACCCATAAACGGACTGTTTGCGACCAACGGGACAATTCCATCGGCTTCATATTTAAAGGCTTTTAAACCTCCAATCCAAGCCATTACAATGAAAATAGCTATTCTTAAAAAGTGAACAAAGTTGTTTTGTCCGCCAGCAATAAATCTTATAAATTTTTCCATTTTGATTATGTTTTAAATACACACCAAAATTAGTTTAGAAGTGCCTGGATAAAAATGGACGTAAAGGAGTTTACATGGACTATTTTGCCACAATAGAAATACCGACTTCCTTTCGGAAATCCTTCGGGGAAATTCCGACATTCTTTTTAAAATATCTGCTGAAGTAAAACTCATCTTCAAAATTAAGATCAACGGCAATTTCCCGAATCGGTTTGACCGTTAAATGCAAAAGTTTTTTGGCTTCCAAAACAATGCGATCCTGTATAAGTTGTGAAGGTGATTTTCCGAAATGCTTTTTGATTCTTTTACTGAATGTATTGACCGTAAGTTTGTATTTAGAAGCATAAAAAGCCACTTCTTTGGCTTCTCGAAAATGTTCGTCAAGTAACTGCTGAAACTGTAAAATAGTAGCATTTCCAATCGATTCCTGAATTTCAGAAGGCATTTTCAACTGTTTTTCTTTGCTGCTCAATGCCAAAACAACCTGCAAATAGGATTTTAGTATCGAATCGTCATAATCAAGTTTGGAATCTTCCACCTTTTTCATTCTTTCAATGATGCTGATAATTTCCTCGTAAATAAAATCAGAAATGTTTACAAAAGGTTCTCTGTAAATATCATTAAACAAAATTCCGTTGCAGGCAACTTCTTTTTTATGATATTCAATACAATAAAAATCACCATGAAAACTTACTTGATTTATAAAAGGCGCTGAAGAATTATTCCATTTAAACAATTGATATGGAGATAAGAAAATGAGACTTTTTCCGCTACATTCATAATCCGTTAAATCAACTGAAAAAGAAGCATTTCCGTCAAATATCAGAATATAATAATACGGTTCGTTTATTTCTTTTCCAACAAAATCGGTTTTCTTTAATTCAATTTTCATAGCGGAACTCCTTTTTCAGAAATCGGATAATATAAAAATAACTTATTCTTTTTTAGTAAAACCTTTTCTGGTCATTTCGCCCCAGCTGTGCGTTCCCATTATTTTTTCTTTATATCCTACTAAAGCCGAATAAACGGTCATAGGATGAAAATATAAAGGTTCAATAAAAGCCGCTAAAAGAAGCTTGAAAAAATCGGCATGTTTTGGGTATTTATGAAAAGTACGTTCTTCGCTAAACAATGCCAAAACGGAAAAGAAAACGGCAAAAGTGTACACAAAAAGCAATAACAAAAGGAAAAAATGCCAGTTCAGCAAACCAAAAAGTATAAATATAACCGTTATTAAAAGGCCAATAAACTCAATTCCAGGTGCCAAAAATTCAAAGAATGTCCAATACGGAACACTTATCATTCCCAATAATTTATATTTAGGATTCATGAACATTCTTTTATGAAAGCTAAGGGTTTCGATTGTTCCTCGCATCCAGCGGCTGCGCTGTTTTTTGAATATTTTGAAATCTTCAGGGGCTTCAGTCCAGCAAAGCGGATCAGGAATATAACTTACCGAATAGGGCAATTTGTTTTCAAGCATATAACGGCGCATTCTAACGACCAATTCCATGTCTTCGCCAACAGTTTTTGTGCTATAACCTCCAGACAATAACGCAATTTCTTTATCGAATGCACCGAATGCGCCGGAAATCAATAATAATCCGTCCAGTCTTCCCCAAGCCATTCTTCCTAAAAGAAAAGCGCGCAGGTATTCTAAAACCTGAATTCTCGGAATCATGCTGTCTGGAATATTTACTTCGACTAAACGGCCATTTTTAATAATACACTGATTTGCAATTCTGACTACACCGCCTGTTGCAATAATGCGTTTCCCGTGCGATTCTAAGAAAGGTTTTGCCAGTTTCAAAAGAGAATCTTTGTCCAAAATACAATCTACATCGATACAAACTACATACGGATTTTGTGCAATATTTAATCCTACGTTTAAGGCATCGGCTTTTCCTCCGTTTTCTTTGTCGGCTACAATCAGTTTTTTGAAAGCGGCATTTCTGGACGTATAAATTCCTTTCAGTTTTTTGGTTTCAATTTGCTCGTGAAAATCAAAATCGGTCAAAACAAGATCATACTTCTTGATCAGGATTTCCATCGAATTGTCTTTACTTCCGTCATTTACTACAATAACCTGATAATTATTGTAATTTAATGAAAGTAATGATTTTACATTTTCTTCAATTGTAAAACCTTCATTGTAAGCAGGAGCTATCAAAGAAAGTTTAGGCGCAAACTCACTTGTAAGAAGCACTTCATAATCAACAAAACTATTTTTTTTAAGATAACTTCGAAGTTCTTTTGTAGAAAGATAGGCTAATATAAGATACGAAGACATGATCAATATAGCATAGCCCAAAATAAGCACTATGTATATATCCAAAAACCATATTAATTCGTTATTTAAAAAACTCATTGGCTTTTAATTAAACTGTTAATGTCTGAAACACGTTTTGCGCTTCGTATTGAATTAATTTATTTGGTGCGTGATCTATCAGTTGCGATACATACGGAAGTTTTTGCGTAAGCTTCAGCTCTTTTATAAGTTTTAATCCAAGTGTAATAACCGTTGTGTTTTTGGATTCTAACAAAAGCTCTACTCCTTTTGTATCGCCAATATCATGCTTTTTAAAAGCACCAATAATATTCAACTGCGTCCAGTCATCAATAGGATCTGGATGCTCGGCAAGATGTACAATGCCTTTTGTTCCGGCAAGTTTTATGCAAGCATTAATTGACGTGATTTTCAACGTCTTTTTTCTGGCTTTTGAAAATGTTATGATTGTTTCAAACGCTTCGTTTATATTAAACTCAGCCAATTCTGTAATTCCTTTGCATTTTATTTCCCATCTGAAGTTTCGTAGTTTTTTGAAAGAATCTTTTATTAAACCCGAATCTTGATAAAATTGTTCCAGTTTTTGAGCAAAAACACCATCGTAATTTTTATGAAGATTTATAATCGTCTCCATTACAACTTCTCTGAAAAAGGCTTTTTTGAAAAGCGCTGCCGAATCCTTATCTTTATTAATAACAAAAAAAGTAACATCTTCAAAAACAACAGCCGACATTAATTTTTCAATTAATTGACTGTATTCAATTCTGCGTTTTTCTCTGTTTATATTTTTATTTCGGCTCCAAATAATTACCAGATATAAAGCAAAAGAAGCTCCAATAAATAAGTATATTGAAAAGATGAGAAACGGTACAACCCAGTCGCCTTTTTCATATAATTCCCAAACTTTTTCCATATCAAAAGCGTTTAGTTACAATTAACTGGACATTAAATCTGTTTCTATATTCTCCAGGCGTATATTCCTCACGTTCATAAAGAAAAATTGGGCGCACGAAAAAAGAATCGCCTAAACGATGCTGATATTGTAATCCAACTCTAAAAGCTTCTAATGGTTGTGTAAAACCGTTAT
The DNA here is from genome assembly GCF_900182645.1 of Flavobacterium resistens. Classification (GTDB taxonomy): domain Bacteria; phylum Bacteroidota; class Bacteroidia; order Flavobacteriales; family Flavobacteriaceae; genus Flavobacterium; species Flavobacterium resistens. The sequence continues at coordinate 377,977 of NZ_FXTA01000001.1, forward strand.
AAAGATACAAGTACGGAACTGTTCCGTATTGAAGTTCCAATCTTATGATTCTTTCTTTTTCTTCATTTGTTCTCTGCAAACTTAAAACATGAGAAAACAACGAATTTCCTGTATCATAATACGGTCTGTACGCTAATGTATAACTTCCAGTATTGTATGCAACCTGCCCCGTAAGCAATGTTATATCATCCGATTCAAAATGCATAAATCTTGCTCCAAATGCAAAATCAAATTTTTTAACTGGAGCAAAATAATATTCTAAACCAGCCTTTCCAACGGGAAATAGCGTTTCTCCTGTTGAAAGTCCGGCGTTGGCATATAAATAGCTTTTATTGGAAAATGTTTGGTAGAAATCAGTTTCAAAAAGCATTTGTGTATCATTTCCTGTGTTTCCAATGTTTGCGCGACCCACAATTGCTGATTTGCTGAATTTGTGTGAATATTCAACATACCCATAATGCAAAGGCGATTGTCCTGGTTCCGAAGTAGAAATATTAAGATAAGACGCTGCAATTGCATTTTTAGCTTTTTTACCAATAAGTGTTCGAATGCTTCTAAACGGCTGAGTGCTATTATCTGCAATTGATGCTTTTTCAATAACTTCCAACGCTTCCTGATCGCGATTCAGTTTTTCAAGACAAAATGCTTTTGTCTTTATTACATCTACCGATTTTGGGTCAATTGCTAAATATTTATCGCAATATGAAATACATTTTTCATACTGTTCCGACCAAAAATAAGTATTGATAATTGCCTGCAAAGCATCAGGATTCGGATTTGATCTGTCTGTTAATGGTGCTAATATTTTTATGGATGACGGATAGTCTTTTTTCCAGCTGTAAATTCGTCCTGTATACACCTGAATATCTTCATTTTCAGGGAATTTTGCACGCAAAGGCTCAACTAATGATAACGCTTTATCAAAATTTCCCTTTTCAGTTTCTTGTTTCGCTTGAGCTAAAACTGCATCGATATTTACTTCTTGTCCAAAAGAAATAGAAGAAACAAAAAGCAAAACTATTGAATAATATAGAAATTTCATTAAGCTTTGATTTTTAGCAACTTATTAATTCGAACTAAAAGAACGGCAGGACTGATTGGTTTTGCAATAAATTCATTTGCACCAATATCAAAAGAATCCAATTCTGTCTGTTCAACACCAGAAGAAGTAAGTATTATTATAGGAACGTCCGAATTAATCGTTTCCCTAACATACTGCGTAATTTCCATTCCGCTGATGCCAGGCATATTTATGTCGGTTAAAATCAAATCGTAATTGTTTTTTTCGATGGCTTCAAGCGCATCTTTTCCATCAGAAAACTGATCAACAGCAAATCCTTTGGATTCTAAGAAAAATGATAATGATTTGCGTAGGATATCATTATCTTCGGCTAAAATGATTCTCATTGTTATGATATTTTGAGGCAAAAAATGCTATTTATATTAGGCTTATATGTAAAGCTAAGGCTTATTTCTTTTTTATCAAAGCTCCTTCAGGATTTTAACGGTCTCTTCGATGCCGCAATGCAAAATGTTTATTTTATCGGCACTTTCTGATGTAAATTCTCCAAGTGAAGCTTCTTCTTCAATAGTCGACAAGCAATTTGTCAGATCAGTAAGCATGAAAATATCCAAACTGGATTTCATATTATGCGCCAATTTCTTAACTGTATCATGATCTTCATTTTTAAATGCTTCTTCAAGCTGAGCCGTTTGACTCGGAATTTTATCTAAAAAAAGATCAATCATTTCTTTTCTAAAATCAGGGCTTCCGCATGCCATTTCATCCAAAATAGAAAAATCAATAATTCTTCTTCTTCCATGATCAGCATCTTGACTCATAACCGTTTTTATCGCTTTTAAGAGCACGGCCTGTTTAAAAGGTTTTGGCACGTAGGCATTCATTCCAACTTTATAACAACGTTCCTGCTCTCCAACAAGAGAATGTGCAGTCATGGCAATGATGGGAACATCTGATTTCATTTCATTTCTGATGTATTCCGTTGTTTGATAACCATCTTTTATTGGCATTTGAAGATCCATCAAAACTAAATCATAGTTGTTCTTCGATAAAAGTTCAATGCCTTCTTCCCCATTTTCAGCTATATCCAATTCAAAACCAAAGTTTTGCACCACACTTTTTGCTAATTTCTGATTCAGTACGTTGTCTTCACAAAGCAAAATTTTTAGATTTCCAAGCTCATTTTTTGATATTGTTTTAACTGAATCTACTTTCGCATCTGCTTTTTTATAGGAAAGGACAAAAGAAAATTCTGAACCTCGTCCTTCTTTGCTTTTTACCTGAATTTCAGACTTTTGAAGTTCTATTAATTGTTTTACAATGTTTAATCCAAGTCCGGTACCGCCAAATCTTCGTGTTGTACTTTCTTCAGCTTGTGTAAAACGTTCAAAAATGGAGTTAAGTTTATCTTCTGGAATTCCAATTCCGGTATCTTTTACAGAAAATCGAAGCGAATAATGATCCTCTGTTTCTTCAATCTTTTTTACAGAAACCGTCACATCGCCATCATGCGTGAATTTTAGCGCATTTCCGATAAGGTTTACTAAAATCTGATTTAATCTTCCTTGATCGCCAATAACCATATCAGGCATATCGGCATCTAAAAAGAGATTGAATTCGACCTCTTTATGCGCTTTAACTTTTAATAAATTATAAACATGCTTAAGCGTTTTTTTCAGATTAAAAGGCTCGGAATCGATTGTTAAATTTCCTGATTCAATTTTAGAAAGATCCAAAATATCATTTACAATCAAAAGCAGATTTTCTCCTGCAATTTGAACACTTTCAATATAATCGCGCTGCGTTTCATCTAATTCTGTCTGCGCTAAAAGATCTGTAAAACCGATAATAGCGTTTAATGGCGTACGGATTTCGTGACTCATATTGGCCAAAAAACTGTCTTTTGCAAAAACAGCACGTTCCGCAATTTTTTTCTGAGCGGCCAACTCAATATTTTTAGTTCGAACTTCCAGCTGATTTATTACGTGTTTTGCAACAATCGAAAGTGCATTTCGTTGATTTTCATCCAATTTCTTTGTAACATGATCGATGGCACAAATGGTTCCGATGTTGAATCCATCTGGGGTTGTAAGTGGAACTCCAGCATAAAATCTCACTTTAAAACCTCCGGTAACATTAGGATCATCTTTAAAACGATCGTTCAAAAATGTGTCGTTAATTTCGATCATTTTTGACTCCATAATCGTGTATTTGCAAAAACTGATATCGCGGGGAACTTCAGAAACCCCTATTCCGATTTCAGATTTAAACCATTGTCTGCTTTCATCAATAAACGAAATATGGGCAATTGGTACACCGCAGATATAGGAAACAAGCTTTGTAGCATCGTCAAAAGCATGATCTGGAAGCGTATCTAATATATTATAACGTTTTAAGGCTGCTAAACGTTCAAATTCGTTCTCTGGAATTGGATTTTCTGTACTCATTAATTAAGTGGTAAAGGCTATAAAGTTACAGTATTTCGGCCAAAACTCGGCATAAATTAAAATCATGAAGTAATGTTTTTGCCTTATATTAATCTATTCAAAAGAATTGTAGGCCATTTCAGACTTGATATGTTTTTTATTTAACACATAGAAACATAGATTTTACTTAAATATAAAGAACTTAAAAAGAAACTAGTTTCTAACACATAGCCAACTATGTTTATTTTAAACAAGTGAAACGCCTTTTTATGCAACCCAAATCTATGTTTCTATGTGTTAGAATTAATTGAGTCAAGTAGCTAAAAACAAAAACAGCAGTAAAAAAAATTACTGCTGTTTTCTTCAATATAACCAACAACTAAGCGAACAAATAAAATTTTCTAATCTGGATTTGCCAGTATTTTGTATAATTCTGCATTTGAAATGTAAAACTGATTTTCAATGCTGATTTGAGACAGTTTTGCGCTCACTAAATTATTTTCTCTGGAATTAATCAAGAAAATAGAACTTTCGCCAAATGAAAACAGTTTTTCCTCTGAGTTTAGCATTGTTACATAATCCTTTACCAAATTATCAATTACCTTTTTTTGTCTTTTTAAAGACGATATTTCAGTCTGTTGGGCTTTAATTTTATTTTTCAGCTCCAATCTTTGCTGTTCGATATCAAACTGTATATCCTGAATTTTGAATTTTGCCAGTTTAAGGCTTCCTCTTTCTTTTCTCAAAAAAATCGGAATACTGAAGTCGACATTAAACTTGTAATCATCAGCGTTGAATGAACTCCAATAAGAAGGTTCTGAAATATAATTATAGCCTACATTCAACTTAGGAAGTAACGAATTTGCCTTCAATTTTCTGTTGATTTCCAACATATCCATCTTCGTTTCCAAAGCCTGAAGTTTTGGATGTGAGTCTAAACTTTCAACATTAACCATCATGGCATCTGTTTTTAAAGTTGTTTCCAATGTCTGAATCAGATTTTCTTCTGGTTTTACATTATCTTCCAATTCTACCGGTACGTTTTCAATCCATAAATAATTGGATAAATACAATTTTGCTTTGGCTAATTTCAGATTTCCATTTTCAACATTCAGCTGTCTGTTTCTTACTGTAATTCCCGCTTCAACACTATCAATTGCTGGCGCGTCGCCTAATTCGATCAACTTTTTTACGCCTTCAAAACGTTTGCTTGCAAAGCCTAAATATCGATTATAAAGTTCGGCTTCATTATAACTTTTTCTCCATTCAAAATACGCTTCGCTTGCTTTGTACAACACTTCAATTGCTTTTAATTTTCGTTGTGCATCGCTCAATTTTAATTGCAGTTTTCCTTCCCGAACGTCAGCCATTCTTTGATTGATGAACATTCCTTGTCCTAAAGCAACATTTATTCCCAAAGAAGTCAAACCCGCTTCTGGAGTTTTATTCTGCGGGTTATAATATTGTCCATCAGTGTCGTCAAAACCTGCTTTTATTTCAATTCCGTACCAAGTCGGAATTTTAAAACTGCTGTTTAATAACGAATAATATTCAGTTCCTTTAAATTCTTTTTTGCTGTAATCTACTTCAATTTTTGGATCAAATCCGCCACGTGCGACCATAAGCGCCGCCTGTGCATTGCTTATCTCAAGATTAGCCTGTTTTACCAGCGGATGGTATTTTTTTACATATCCTAAAAATTCGCTGTAACTTAATTCCTCTTTATTAAAATCCTGACCGTATGAAACAGGAAAACCGAATAAAAACAAAAGAGAAAACAGTCTTGCAACGTTTTTTAATCTATTTTTTGTCCTTTTCATATTTTGCCTCTTTTACATCTGACTTATAATAATTTGGCGGAAAACCATTCAGATTTCGCCATATTTCATACCATACCGAAACGGTTTCCAACAAGGCAATACTTTGTGCTCCTGCTCCAATGCTTAATTCTTTTGGCCATTTATTATCTGGACCATCTGGCGAAATAAGCACTCTGTATTTTCCATTAGAACTGATGAAATTTTCGATTGCTACAATTCTTCCTCCATACGTTCCATAAGATAATCCAGGCCATCCAGAAAATACGATTCTTGGCCATCCATCAAACCAAACTCTCACTTTTGCACCACGATGCACTAACGGAAGATCGATTGGATCGACATAAGTTTCGACAGCAATATCATAAATTGCCGGCATAATGCTCACAATTGGAGTTCCTTCTTTAATAGTTTCTCCCAAACCAGCCAACAAAGCGCGGTTTACATAACCACTTTGAGGCGCTGTAATGTAATACAAACCGTTTCTTAAACTGTAATTTACATATTGGTTTTCAAGTTTATTTACCTGAGCTTCTGTATCATACTGTGTGCTCAAGGCAGTGAATTTATCGCTTCTTGATTTCGAAATTTTTTCGGCATATTCAGCTGTAATTCTGTTAATTTCAACTCTTGCGTTTATCAGCTCGTTTTTACTGCTTAAAAGTTTGTTTTGCTGTGTGATGATATAAGCCTCAGATTCCTGAAGTTTCAGCCTTTTTTGCTCAACATCTGTCAGCGGTTTTAAGCCTTCTTTATTTAAAGCGGTCGAACGATCAAATTGTGTTTTAGCGATTCTTAACTGTGTTTTTACAGCTTCCAAATCCATACTGTCACTTTTAATTTTAAGTTGTGACTGTTTTATTTTATTCTGAGCTTGTTGCAATTTCAGTTCTCTTTCTGTGTTAAGCGATTTTGCCTGAACTTCAAGAGAATTTACTTTGTCACCATAGGATTCAACCGCCATTTTTTTGGCATCGACCTGCTGTTTTGTATTACCAACAAGATTTGGATCCAGGTAATCTTCTTTTACTTCAGAAATGAAAACAATCGTATCGCCTTTTTTTACATAATCTCCTTCCTGCACATACCATTTCTCGATTCTTCCGGCAATGGCGTTGTGAACCGTCTGTGGTCGCTGATCTGGTTTTAAGGTTGTAACTGAACCACTTCCTGAAATATTTTGTGTCCAAGGAAGAAAAAGACAACCAACAGAAAACAATAAAAATCCGATTATGACTCTGTTTAAAATTTTATAATGAGGCCTTCGGGCAACGTTTGTTATAGATGTGTATTTTCCCGGAGTTATGAGTATATTATTATCTTTTGATATATTGAGCATGATTATAGCTTTATGTCGTTAATAATTTTTCCGTCGTCAATGGTTATCATTCGGTCGCATTTATTCTTCCAAATATCATTTTTAGAAGTTACGATTACTGTCCAGTCATTTTCTTGAGAAAGTAAAAAATCAACAATTTTTCCTGATGTCAATTCATCCATTTTATCAACAGGATCTTCAAGGAACAAAATATTAGGCTTATTAACGATGCTTCGCGCAAGCAAAATCTTTTGAATATCTGAAGCCGAAAGTTCGTTACCGCCTGGATGAACTTGATGTTCCAGACCGTTAGGAAAAGTTTTGATGTCCGGCGTTAAGCCAACACTATCTAAAGCCCATTTTAGGTCATCATTATTTAGTTCTTCATTTCCAAAAAGAATATTTTCTCTAATTGTACCGGCAAAAAGCGTATCACCTTGTAAATAGGTTCCAGCCTGAGCTCTATAATTATCTTCATCAAGTCGGTTCATAAAAGTATCGGTCACATAAATAGCACCACTTTCTGGCTCTAGCAAACCTGCAAGTAATCGAAGTAATGTGCTTTTTCCTGCTCCGTTTGTTCCTCTCAAAATTATTTTTTCACCCTGATTGATTTTCAGATTGATATTTTTAAGGGACTTTTTATTATGATTTGGATAATTGTAAGCAACACTTTCAGTTTCGATTGTGATTCCTTCTTCATTTACAGCTGATTTTTCAGGAATACATGAAATTTCCATATCAGTTACCTGCCCGATTTTTTCTACAGATGTCAATACGTCATAAAAAGATTCTAGTCCGAAAATGATTTTTTCTACCGAATTGATCAGCAATACAATAACAATTTCAGCTGCTACAAACTGCCCGATGTTCATTTGATGGTGAATTACCAGAAAACCACCAATAGATAATAAGGCAGCCGTAACAATAACTTTAAAAATAGTAAGCTGAATGTATTGTTTTTTCATTACCTGAAAGTGCTTCTCACGGTTATCTACATATTTCGTTACATAGCCATCATTACGTTTCAGCGCATATTCAAAACCTCCTTTTCTTCGAAAACTTTCACGGTTACGGGCTATCTCCTGAATCCAGGCTGCCACTTTATATTTGAATTTTGATTCGTTAAGACTTGTTTCAAGACCATCTTTATAAGAAAATTTAAAAATGATATACAAAATGGCAATAAACAAAAGTCCGATTACCATAAAAAAGGAATGGTACAAAACCAATAATATGATTCCGAGTCCGACTTGCAAAAAGGCTGTACAAAAATCCAGAAGCAATTTTGCAGTTCCTTTTTGAACCATTAATGTATCGAAAAATCGGTTCGCTTTTTCGGGCGCATATTCAGAATACATTTCCTTAAATTTAATCAAAGGCATTCTGTATGCGAATTCAAACGATGAACGCACAAAAATTCGCTGTTGCAAATTCTCTACAATTCGAAGCTGCAAAATGGTTAAAACACCACCAAAACCAACTCCAATTGTTACCAGAATTACAAGAATAATCCAGGAAACACTGACTTGTCCGCTTTGAATAAAATTGATAATTGCCTGAATTCCCAGAGGAAGTGAAAGATTTACTAAACCGGCAAATGCGGCGTAAAATATAATTTGATATACATCGCGCTTATCGAGCGTGAGTAAGTTGTAAAAACGTTTAAAAGGTGTCATGAATTTATGTATAAATATTACATTAATAAATAATTATTAATTTACAAAAAAAAGTAATACACTGGATTTCAAGTATGTGTATTTTTTTTTAGCATCAAAAAAAAAATAATATTTATGCAATATTTTGAGGAGGTCTCAGATGAATTTTGCCATGAAATCCAAAAGAGAAAATTGGATTATTGATATCGTTTTTTCCTTTGGCATGAACCTGAAAATACAGATTAGCCATTGAGGAATCAAATGGAATTATATATTCAAACATCGGAATACCTTTTGCCTGTTTTGTTGATTTGGTTTCCTTTGTTTCGTAATCATCCAATTCTTCCGAAATGCCATCGCATTTGAATATTTTTTTTAAGAAATTGCATGTGATTCCTTTTACAGAATCCTGTTCGGTATTGTTATTTACAATCCTGACAAATGTCCCGGAGAAATTAATACTATTCATTAAAAAATAGCCAATCAGCAATGCGTGAACGCATTTACAAAAGATACTATTTTTAATTTTACTCAACATTTTTCTGTTCTTAAAGTGGCGCAAGTTAGAACGAAATTTTCGGTGCTACATTAAAACAACATTAGAATTGAATGTCTTTCTGTTATTTTTTTCTTAAAGAAAAATGAATGTTCAAAAACTGATTTTAATTACATTTCTATCTCAATTTATCTACACTTTTATATCAAGGTTTATCACTTTTCAGGGTAAAAACAAATTGTCTTGATCAAAATTATATCTGGTTTGATTTGCTGCATAACGGCCTTCATTTGATTCAAAATTTCATTAAAACCTTTATTTACAACTAATTTTCATGTTGCAACATCTAATTTATTGTTTCATTTTATAATTTGAAACATTAAAAACCTTACTTCACATATTTACTTTTTCTAACTTTGGATCACCCGCCCCCCTACAATTCAATCGCAACCTGCAAATCACACGACGTAATTATTAATTTAAGGTAGTTCCATAATCATTTTACTGCCTTTAAAATTCTGATTGCTTATGCCACAATTTTACTTTTATTCTGCGGTTACTAATTTTTCTAAAAAACTGTATTTAGCAATTATTTTAATAATCCTGAGTGCAGTAAGCTCAAAAGCGCAAAACTGTACAGTAAATGCGGGAGTACTTAACACTACAATTTGCGAAACCGATGCTTTAGTTTTGACTGGAAATAATCCTAGTCCGATCATTGGAACAGTTTTATGGACGCAAATATCAGGGCCTGCAGTTGTAATCAATTCTCCTAACAGCAGCACCACAACTATATCTGGTTATACTGGAGGGAATACTTATATATTTAGATATAGCGCAACCTGCGGTGACGGAATTTTATCTTATCAAGATAAAGTTGTTAATGTTAAGCCAATAACAAGAGCTAATGCTGGTGGCAATATAGCAAGCTGTCCTAATAATAATGGTACACTGGCAATTATTGCAAATACTCCGCAAAATACAGGCGAAACTGGTTATTGGGAGATCGTTGGAGCAAATAACGCCGGAGTTGTAATTAATTTTCCAAATTTAGCAACCTCAACCATAACTTTACCAGATACAAGCTGTGGCGTTACTACACTTCAATGGGTTATTGAGGGACCTGAATTTGCACCAGGGCAGCGATGCCGAACCACATCTCAAATTACTGTTACCAATTATGGTGGTGTTAAACCCGTTTCAGCTGGTCCAGATCAGACTTTAAGCAATTGTTATACTACAACACAATCAACGAACCTCAACGCTACTTATGGCGGATGCGGTCTTAACGGACAAAATGGACAATGGACATTTGTTACCGGGCCAAATACACCAACTATAGCTAATCCGAATGCAAATAATACCGGTATTTCAAATTTGACAGAGGGAACATATACTTTTAGATGGACCGTTACCGGACCTTGTGCATCTGGCAATGATTTGGTTGTAATTACTGTACCGCCTGCAACGCAAGATGTAACGCAGCTGCCTGGAGGAGACGAAAATATATTCTTTTGTGACAATACAATAAATCAGGTTACTCTTGTAGCTCAAACTCCATTATACGCAGGAGAAACGGTTCAGTGGACTCAAGTTTCAGGTGGTTCAGGCGCAGTAATTGTTTCACCTACAAACCCAACCACATTAGTAACCAATATCTCCGATTCAGGAAGTCCATACCGATTCCGCTACACACTTACAAATAACAATACAGGTTGTATTTTTACTAAAGATTATATTGTTCAATATAATGGCCCAACCCGAACAATTGTAGCTAATAATGGAAATGATATTGTAGGTAGCTGTAACGCAACTGTATTTACAATTCCGCTTGCTGTTACAGGAACAGGATCTAATCAATACCGAATTGTGAGTGGTCCTGCACTTTCACCACTTGGACCATTTCCTTCTGCTTTGAAAGATACCGGAAATTCTCTGACTTTAACACTTACTGCACCAGGCGATTATACTGTTGAATTTATTAGAAAACAAACCGGGGCATTAACTGTGGAATGTGATTACGGTTTTGACACTATAAATGTTTTAGTTTCTGGCGAGCCTACCCCTTCTAATGCCGGAACCGATGTCAGTTTACCATGTGGCGATACCAGTACTATTCTTTCTGGTGTCACTACAGATGACGGCTTGCATTTTTGGAGTCAGCTGAGTGGTCCAAATACAGCCGTCGTTGCCGACAATTTTGCGGTTGATACACAAGTAAGTGGCCTTATTTCAGGAACTTACGTTTTTCAATATATTACAAAAGGTGGTGGTGCTACCTGCGGATTCTCGGTTGCTACGGTAACAGTATATGTTTCTGACAGTACAATCAATAACGTAAATGCTGGACAAGATCAGTTAGTCTGTACAAATTCACAGGTTCCTCTTGCAGCAGTACAGCCAGATCCAGGTGAAATTGGTACTTGGAGTCAGGTTTCTGGGCCTAATACCATCACGTTTTCTAATGTCAATGATCCAAATGCTATTGCGAGTGGTTTTCTCACTCCTTCATCATTATATGAGTTACAATGGACCGTTTCTTATTTGCATCCAGGCCCTTCATGCGGTTCAGCCGTTTCAGATAATGTATCCATCTTGACCAACAATCTTCTTGCTCCAACACCATCAGACGCAGGACCCGATGCTTGTTATTCTTCGGGAACAACAACTTTTAATCTTAGCGGTAATACACCACAACCCAATGAAATTGGTACTTGGACTGCACAACCTTCTACTGGAGTTGTTTTTGCTGATGAAATTGATCCTAATACAATGGTTACTGTTCCTGGAAATGGAACCTACGTTTTTACATGGTCTATTGTTCCCCGAGTTAGAACTTGCCTTTCAAGTGAGAGCAGTGTCTCAGTAACTGTTGCAGATACGCCTCCTGCAGCCAACGCAGGTCCTGATCAGGAAATTTGTGGCAATACCATAACAATGGCGGCAACCCAAAGCGGAGGATCAACAGGTACTTGGTCTAGAATTTCAGGTGTTGGAAATTATACTATAAGTGATATACACGATCCTAATGCGGTATTTACATTTAATTATAGCGGTTATTATATTTTCAGATGGACAGTCGATGCAAATGTTTGTGGTCAGGCATTTGATGACATTAATCTGACCATTGGAATTCCACCTCATCAGGCTTTAGCTGGTCCAGATCAAAATGTCTGCAATAGCACTACTGTTACTATGGCTGGAAGTACTTACGACAGTTTTTTTGAACTGGGACAATGGTCTGTTCTTACGGGAGCACCAAATCAGCCTACAATTGTTGATCCATCAAATCCAAATACTGTAATTAATGGTCTTATTGCAGGTACTTATACTTTTAGATGGACCGTAAGTGCAAAAAGTATCTTTTTATGTCAAGGTACATTTGATGATGTCGTAGTAATTGTAGATACACCTGCTGATGCCGGAACCAATCAAACCTATTGTGATGTCACCAGTATAGAGCTTATGGCGGGTGAAAATTCAAAAGGAACATGGACGCTTACAAGCACAACCGGAAATCCGAATGATGTTACAATTACACAATCAAAGGTTAACAGTTATATTGCAAATGCAACTGTCGTTCCTGGTAATGATTATGTTTTTACATTCACAACCATTCCTACAACATTCCCAAATGGTAGTACTTGCGCTGGAACGTCAGATTCTGTAAACGTAACCATTTTTAGTGGCGCAAGTATTGATCCAAATGCTGGATCCGATCAAACTTTATGTATTAGTGATGTTTCTGGAACTGCAACAATGAGCGGAAACATGCCTCCTCCTGATGTTACTACAGCTGAATGGCGTTTTGTTTATCAGCCAGCAGGAAGCGTCGCTGTTATTACTACCCCGTCTGCACCATTAACAACTGTTACAAACTTGACAGTTCCTGGACTTTATATTCTTGAATGGGTATTTGAAAGCAATAATTGTCGATCTCTATCTGATATTGTACGTATTGAAATGAATGCACCGCCAAGTACCGCAAATGCGGGTCCCGACGATACAGTCGCTTGTCAGACAACTTATAAAACCGCTGCTGTTCCGCCAACAGTTGGTATTGGAACATGGACCATTACAACTCAACCTGCCGGCTCGAATGCTGTTATTGACAATCCGAACAGTCCTGTTACTACATTATCAAATGTGATAATAGGTTCATATACCTTGACGTGGACAGTTACTAACGGACCTTTTACCAATCCTTCTTTATGTCAGCCATCATCCGATACTGTTACAATAATCTTTAATGACACACCTCCATCTATTGCAAATGCTGGACCTGATCAAGAATATTGTAATGTAAGCAGTGTAACTATGGATGCTACTCCAGTAACTTCTGGTTTAGGTACTTGGACTCAGGTTTCTGGACCAAATACAGCAAATATTGCATCGCCAAATAACGCTAATTCATTAATGTTAGGTTTAATACCTGGAACTTATGAATTTCTCTGGACAACTACTACTGTGAATAATAATGGTTGTACTTCTCAAGATTCAGTACTCGTAACTATTTATCAAAATCCGTCAACAGCAGATGCGGGTCCAAACCAAATTGTTCCCCAATTTTCTCCTATAAATTTAAATGCTGTTCCACCAACTATTGGTACAGGATCTTGGACACAAACTGGAGGACCAAGTACAATAGGATTTACTGATCCTTCCAGCCCGACTACAGCTGTTACCGGAACTATTCCTGGTATCTACACCCTGCAATGGAATGTTAGTAACGGAAACTGTGCAGTTTCAACAGATACAATGAACCTTACCATATTGGCAGTTGCAGACCTTGAATTAACTAAATCAGTAACACCTACAACAGGAAGCGTTGGCGATGTAGTAACTTTCAATATAAACGTCTTTAACAATAATAATGCTCAAGGTGGAACAGTAACAGCAACCAATGTTTCTGTACGCGATCATATTCCGCTAGGATTTGCTATTGTGCCAGGATCTGTTAACTCAGCTGGACAATATAATGTTGGAGATAATACAATTACGTGGACTGGTCTCACAATTCCGAGTGGCAGTATACTACATTTAACTTTTAACGCTACTATTAGAGCTGTTGGACCTTACGTAAACAGTGCAGAAGTTATTGCTTCAGATCAATTTGATCCTGACAGTACTCCAAATAATGGTATTGCAACTGAAGATGATCAAGATGATGCTACAGTTACTCTTGATATAGCCGATTTATCGCTTCAGAAAACTGTCTCTCCCACTACGGTCAGCATCAATGACAATGTTATTTTTACCATTAGAGTTACAAATAGCGGTCCAAGCAACGCAACAGGAATAACCGTTTCAGATCAATTGCCTCCAGGATATACTTATGTAAGTGATAACGGAGCAGGAAAATATAATAATATAACCGGTATCTGGAATGTTGGAAATCTAAATAATGGAAACTCTCTTGCTTTACAAATTACCGCAAAAGTCAATGTAGCATCTGCCGCTGATTATGTAAATACTGCTGAAATACAAACAGCAAAACAAAAAGACCCCGATAGTACTCCAGGCAATGGATTACCAGAAGATGATATGGCAAGTGCGAATGTAACTTTAAAATCGGCCGATTTAGAATTGACAAAGACTGTCACGCCAACAAGCGGAGCTGCAGGAGATCAAGTAGATTTTACACTTACTGTTCTCAATAAAGGTCCCGGAAATGCAACAGGAATTGCTGTACAGGATATAATACCTGAAGGTTTTACTTTAATTCCAGGCTCAGTTTCAAATGCAGGGTTTTATAATATTGCAACTGCTACTATTAGTTGGCAAAATTTAGCGTTAGCAAATGGAGCTACTTTGAATTTGACATTTAGAGCAATTGTAAATCCGTTAGGTGGTTATCTCAATATTGCACAAATCACAGCCAGTGATCTTACTGATCCAGACAGTACACCAAACAACGACGATGGAGACCAAAGTGAAGATGATGAAGATAATTCTCCTTTTACTTTTATAGGACCAACTGCAGATTTGTCTTTAACTAAAAATGTGGTTGCCGGAAATACAAGTGCAGTTGTAGGAAGTCAGGTTTCATTTGAACTCGTTATTAAAAATGACGGACCAAACAGTGCGACAGGGGTTCAGGTTACTGATTTACTTCCATCAGGTTATGAATTTGTCAATTTTAGTTCATCAGCTGGTCTTTATGATGAAACTACAGGTATATGGAGTGTTGGAACTGTTGATAATGGTGTTTCTGAATCTCTTATTATTGATGCAAAAGTACTTCCAACAGGCGATTATTTAAATATTACACAAGTAACAGCGAGTGATCTTCCTGATCCAGATAGTACACCAAATAATGACGACGGTGATCAAAGCGAAGATGATGAAGCTAATGCAGTCGTAACTCCTATTTCACCATTAGCAGATTTATCAGTAATTAAAACTGTTGATAATACGACACCGTTAGTTGGTTCTCTTGTAACTTTTCAAATCATTACTACAAACAGCGGACCACAAGATACTGCTCATGTAACTGTAACCGATTTGCTTCCGTCTGGTTATACCTATAGAGGTTTTACCGCAACCAGCGGTACTTATGACAGCACAACAGGCATCTGGTCGCTAGATATACTTGAGAACAGTGAATCTGAAACTTTACAAATAACGGCAAGTGTAAACCCAACGGGAAATTATACGAATATTGCAGAGGTAACAAGCAGTGACATACTTGATCCTGATTCTACCCCAAATAACGGAGTTACAACTGAAGATGATTATGCTACTGCAACAACAGTTCCTGTCCAACAATCGTCAGATTTGTCGCTGACAAAAACAGTAAATAATGCAGCTCCAGTTGTAGGCTCTGAATTGACTTTTGAAATTATTGTAACCAATAATGGTCCGCAAGATAATAATGGCGTACAAGTCACCGATTTACTTCCGTCAGGCTATACTTTTACAGGATACAGAATATCGACTGGAACTTATGATTCGGTTACAGGTGTTTGGACAGTAGGAAGTTTAGTTACTGGAGATTCTGAAACATTGCAATTACTTGCAACAGTAAATCCTTCAGGTAATTATACAAACAGTGCTGAAGTTACAGCAAGCGATCTTCCAGATCCGGATTCAACTCCAAATAACGGAGCTAATGCAGAAGATGATTATGCTGAAGTAACAACAGTCCCTGTCCCTCAATCAGCTGATTTATCAATTCTTAAAACTGTAAATAATGCAACTCCATTAGTAGGTTCACAAGTAATCTTCAGCGTTCAGGTAAGTAACGCAGGACCACAAGCAACAACTGGTGTGACTGTGACTGACTTGCTTCCAACTGGATATACTTACGTTTCATACAGCGCAACTGCCGGTAGTTATGACTCAACAACAGGATTATGGACTATAGGCGCTTTATTGAACGGAGCTTCACAAACTTTACAGTTGACAGCAACTGTAAACCCTTCTGGTAATTATACAAATAGTGCAGAAGTTACAGCAAGCGATCTTCCAGATTCGGATTCAACTCCAAATAACGCCATAACAACCGAAGATGATTATTCAGAAGTATCAACTATTCCTGTTACGCAATCAGCTGATTTATCTTTATCAAAAACGGTAAATAATGCAACTCCGTTAGTGGGTTCACAAGTAATTTTTAGTGTTCAGGTAAGTAATGCTGGTCCTCAAGATACAAATGGTGTAACCGTAACCGATTTGCTTCCGTCCGGCTACACTTATGTTTCATACAGCGCAACTTCAGGAAGTTATGATTCAACAACAGGATTATGGACAGTCGGAGCTTTATTAAATGGAGCTTCTCACACTTTGCAGTTAACAGCAATCGTAAACGCTACAGGAGATTATACAAATATTGCAGAAGTTTCTGCAAGTAATCTTCCTGATCCTGATTCAACTCCAAATAATGGTGTTACAACTGAAGATGATTATGCAACAGCAACAATTACTCCAACAGCTCAGTCTTCTGATTTATCTTTGACTAAAACCGTCAGCGATTCATCACCAATTGTAAATACTGAAATTACTTTTGAATTAATTATTACCAATAGTGGTCCACAGAACAATACAGGTGTTCAGGTAACCGATTTACTCCCAGCAGGGTTCACTTTTACCAGATATACAGTTTCAACAGGAACTTATGATGCAACAACCGGATTATGGAACATTGGTAATCTAGCGATTGGTCAATCAGAAACTTTGCAAATTGCTGCAATAGCAAATGCGATTGGTAACTTCGTCAATAGAGCCGAAGTTACCGCAGCTGATCTGACAGATCCTGATTCAACTCCAAATAATGGAGCAAATTTAGAAGATGATTATGCAATTGCACTTGTAGGAACAAGAGCAGATACGCCGCCTCCACCTCCAGTTTCTGATTTATCTCTGACTAAAACAGTAAACAATACAACTCCATTAGTGGGGTCTCAGGTTACTTTTGAAATCGTAATAACAAATAGTGGAAAAGATGACAATGAAAATGTTCAGGTTACTGACTTACTTCCATCGGGTTACACTTTTATTGGATATACTGTTTCAACTGGAACTTATACACCAGCAACTGGTCTATGGACAGTTGGAAACATAATTAATGGAAAATCAGAAACTTTACAAATAACAGCTACAGTAAATGCAACAGGTAATTATCTAAATATTGCTGAAATAACTGCGGCAGATTTTGAAGATCCTGATTCAACTCCAAATAATGGCATCACAACTGAAGATGATTACGCAACTGCCACAACTACGCCAACAGCTTTATCATCTGATTTATCACTAACAAAAGAAATTACCAATACAACTTCAAAAGTTGGTACTCCTGTTGTTTTTGAAATTGTAGTAACAAATAACGGTCCACAAGATAATACTGGTGTTCAGGTTACAGATTTGCTTCCAACGGGATATACTTATACAAGTTACACAAATTCAACTGGAACTTATAATCCTGTTACGGGAATATGGAATATCGGCAATTTAGCCAATGGACAATCTGAAACATTGCAAATCAGCTCAATTATTAACGATACAGGAATTTATCTCAACATTGCCGAAGTAACCGCTGCTGATCTACCCGATCCTGATTCAACTCCAAATAACGGAATTACAACTGAAGATGATTATGGAGATGCGATCATAACTCCAATAAGAGTTGGTACTTATTCTGATTTATCATTAACCAAAACTGTCAATAATGCAACTCCATTAGTGGGTTCTCAAGTTACTTTTGAAGTTATAGTAACAAATGACGGTCCGTTAGATAATACTGGTGTGGCAGTAACTGACTTGCTCCCTTCTGGATATACTTATAGCGCCTATACAGTATCAACTGGAACATATAATCCAACGACTGGTTTATGGACTGTTGGTAATTTAATAGCAGGGAAATCTGAAACATTGCAAGTTTTAGCCACTGTAAATCCTAGTGGGAATTATACTAATAGTGCTGAAGTTACTGCAGCAAATATTGATGATATAGATTCTACTCCTAATAATGGTGTTACAACAGAAGACGATTATGCTTCTGCCTCAACAACACCAAATCCTCAATCTTCTAATCTATCATTAACAAAAACAGTGAATAACCCGACCCCTATTATAGGTTCTTCTGTTACTTTTGAAGTTATTGTTACAAACAATGGTCCTCAAAATACAGCAGGCGTTGAAATAACTGATTTACTACCTTCTGGATATACATTCAGCAATTATACCGCAACTAAGGGAACTTATAATAAAACTACAGGAAAATGGGCAATTGGTTCTTTAATTAATGGCGATTCTCAAACATTACAAGTAACAGCATTTGTAAACGCGATAGGAAATTATAACAATATTGCAGAAGTAACAGCAAGCAACTTACTAGATCCAAACTCAACTCCAAATAATGGAATTGCAACAGAAGATGACTATGCTGAAGCAACTACTTCACCAGTTGTTCCGATGGCAGATTTATCGCTTACAAAATCCGTTCTGGGAAGCAATTTAAGTCCTATTTTTGGATCAACTGTCACATTTGAAATAACCGTGAAAAACAGTGGACCTCAAGCTGCAACCGGAGTAAGTGTGAAAGACATTTTACCAAGTGGTTTTGAATATGTTGTTTATAGTTCAACCGCTGGACAGTATTTTAATACAACTGGGATATGGAATATTGGAACAATTCCAAATGGAGGCTCAGAATCTCTATTAATAGGCGTTAAAGTGAATACAACAGGCAATTATAATAATATTGCTGAGGTCTTTACCTCAAATGAGCTTGATCCTGATTCTACTCCAAACAATAATGTCGTGGGAGAAGATGACATGAATTCTGTATTACTTACTCCAGTTCCAGCTGTAACAGATCTTTCGATAGAAAAAACTGTTGTTGGTAATAACTTGACTCCTGCTGTTGGATCTCAAATTACATTTGCAATAACAGTAACTAATGATGGCCCAAGTGTTTCAACAGGTGTAACTATCAAAGACATTCTCCCGTCTGGTTATCAATATTCATTTTTCAATTCTACATCGGGAAGTTATAATCCTGCAACTGGAATATGGACACCAGGTATTATTTTACCAGGAAACAGTCATACATTATTGATAAATGCGTTTGTAAAAGCGCCAACAGGAACTCCAGACGAATATTTAAACTCTGCTGAAATAATGACTTCAGATCAACATGATCCCGATAGTACTCCAGGAAATGGAATTATTACAGAAGACGATTATGATAGTATTTCTGTAACTCCTCAAATTGTTATGGCTGATTTATCAATAGAAAAAACAGCTCTCAATCAAAATGCAGTGTATGATGTCGGGTCAACCGTTATTTTCACTGTTACGGTTAAAAATGATGGTCCTGCAAATGCTAGCGGTGTTTCTGTTAAAGACTTACTGCCTCCTGGATTCAAATATTTAACCAGTGCTCCAACCAGCGGACTTTACAATTATATTACTGGAGTTTGGAATGTTGGTATTGTAGCTGCGGGTAACGATGAATCACTGGATATTTATACAACCGTAAATCCACCAACAGGAGTTGCCGGTGAATATACCAATACAACTGAAATAATCGCCAGCAATTTGCCTGATCCAGACTCAACTCCAAATAATGGCATTGTTACCGAAGACGATTATGACAGCCTTCAAATTAATGTAGCAGTAGCCGATTTAAGTTTAGAAAAAACAGTAAGCAACAAAAACGCAAATGTAAACGAAGTTATCACATTTACATTGCAGCTTAATAATGAAGGTCCGAGTACAGCAACCGGCGTTAATGTTGATGATATAATTCCGTTAGGTTATCGCAATATCACGAACATCAGTAATGGAGGAATTTTCAGCAACAATACTATCAAATGGGCAAACTTGACTGTTCCTGTTGGAGGTGTAACATTAACTTACCAAGTTACAGTTGCAAATCCGAAAGGACTTGACCATGATGATTATTTGAATATGGCACAGGTTACAGCTTCGAATCAATTTGACCCTGACAGTAAGCCAAACAATGACAATGGTGATCAAAGTGAAGATGATGAAGATTCTGAATTCATAAACATTCCATCGACTGATATTGCAATTAATAAAGAAGTTGATAAAACCGATGTCGCCATGTACAGCAGCGTAATCTTTACCATTACCGCCGGAAACCTTGGCAATTTAGCGGCAACAAATGTTGAAGTAAAAGATCTGCTTCCGAAAGGATATGAATTAGAAAGCGCTACAGCAACATCTGGGACTTATAACAGTGCAACCGGAATTTGGACAATTCCAAATGTTGCTCCAAAAGGCAGTCAAACGCTTACTTTAAATGTCAAAGTTGTTGATGTTAGAGACTACTTGAATATCGCACAATTGGTTTCAATGGATCAAATTGACACTAACTCATCTAATAACCAAGACAGTGCAACAGTCTCTCCAAATTGCTTGAAAATCTGGAATGAATTTTCACCAAATGATGATGGCCAAAACGATACTTTCTATATCGATTGTATTACACAGTATCCAGATAATGAACTGTCCATATTTAATCGTTGGGGTAATTTGGTTTACTTCAAAAAAGGATACGACAACACTTGGGACGGTAAAGAAAAAGGATCTGCAAAAACACTTCCGGAAGGAACCTATTTCTATATTCTGGATCTCGGAGATGGTTCTGACAAAACTTCTGGCTGGCTTTATTTAAAAAATTAGGATAACCAAAATAATTGGCTATGATTAAAGATATAAAAAAGTTTTTTACGATAATTACAATGCTTTCTGTATTTGGAACTTATGCGCAGCAAGAACCGCAATACACGCAGTATATGTATAATACACTCACGGTAAACTCGGCTTATGCCGGATCATTGGGACATTTAGCCATAACAGGAATCTACAGAACGCAATGGGTTGGTCTTGATGGAGCACCAACCACGCAATCTTTTACACTTGACACGCCAATTGCTAAAAATGTAGGACTTGGATTGTCTGTAGTCAATGAAGAAATTGGTCCTTCTGAAGAACAATATATTGATGCCAATTTCTCTTATACCATTCAGTCTGGGCAAACGCATAAATTGTCTTTTGGTGTTAAAGGCGGCGGACGCGTTTTAAATATCGACTGGACAAAAGGAAGCCACCGTGATCCTGATGTTCAGTTTCGTGAAAACATAACCAACAAATTTGTGCCTGTAGTTGGAGCTGGTTTATACTGGCACGGCGAACGTGATTATATCGGATTATCAATTCCAAATTTTCTAACCAGAGAACGCTATAATTATGATGATATTGCCGATGATCTTGTCAACGAAAGAATGCATTTATATTTAATTGGAGGAATCGTTTTTGACCTTTCAGCCAATACTAAATTTAAACCCGCAATATTGCTTAAATATGTATCTGGCGCTCCTCTTATTGCCGATTTTTCAGCCAATTTTATGTTTAACGAAGTTATTACGCTTGGCGCTTCATACCGTACCTCCGATTCTG
Organism: Flavobacterium resistens; assembly: GCF_900182645.1. Taxonomy (GTDB): domain Bacteria; phylum Bacteroidota; class Bacteroidia; order Flavobacteriales; family Flavobacteriaceae; genus Flavobacterium; species Flavobacterium resistens. The sequence continues at coordinate 399,640 of NZ_FXTA01000001.1, forward strand.
TAAGCGCTATGGCTGCTTTACAAATAGCACCACAGTTTACCATAGGTTACGCTTATGATTATACAACAACCGAATTGCAGAACTATAACAGCGGAACACACGAAATTATGCTTCGATTTGAATTAGTATCACGCAAAAAGGGATTAAAATCTCCGAGATTCTTTTAATACTGACCTATATGAAAAGAACAATTACTATACTTGTATTGCTGGCCATTCAAATGGCTCATTCGCAAACTAAGAACAAAACGGCCGATGCTCTTTTTGATAAAATGTACTATATAGATGCAGCAAAGTCGTATGAAATGTCTATTAATAATGGAGATATTTCTAAAGAAATTCTACAGCGCGCCGGTGACGCCTATTATTTCAATACACAAATGGAAAATGCCAGCAAATACTATAAAAAATTGCTTGCCGATTATCCAACTGAAGTTTCTGCCGAATATTATTTTCGTTATGCACAATCGTTGCAAGGAATTCAAAATTACGAATTGGCAAAAAAATGGATGAAAAACTTTTCTGAAAAACAAAAATCATCTGATTCCAGAGGCCAGAATTTTTCGCTTAAAACAGTAACACTTGAAGATATTAAAAAACTGAAACCGCAATTTTTATTAGAAAATCTCGAAATTAATTCGGCTTATTCTGATATGGGGCCAATGTTTTACAAAGGCGACTTAGTGTACTCCACAACTGTAGATTCCTCTTTTTTAAAAACAAATAAATACGGATGGAACGACCAGCCATATTTAAATATGCAACTCGGAAAAATTAGTCCGCAACAAACAAATGTGAGTTTTAAAGAACGATTTGGAAAAGAAATCACAACGCAGTATCACGAAGCTTGTGTGGCATTTTCGCCTGACGAACAAACTATTTATTTTACCCGAAACAATTATAACGGAAAACTAAAAAGAGACAGCAAAGGTGTTAATAATTTAAAGATTTATTCTGCAACTGCTGTCGAAAGCGACAATGGATCTGTTAAATGGGAAAATGTAAAAGAATTGCCTTTTAACAGTGATAATTATTCAGTTGGACAACCAACAGTAAGCAAAGACGGGAAAAGACTCTATTTTGTTTCTGATATGCCCGGAACAATTGGTTCAGCCGATATTTTTGTAGTTGATATTTTAGGAAAAGATCAATATTCAAATCCGAGAAATCTTGGCGAAAAAATAAACACCAGCGGACGCGAAATGTTTCCGTACATAACCGATAAAGCGCTTTATTTTGCTTCAGATGGTTTCCTAGGTCTTGGCGGACTTGATGTTTTTGAAAGCCGCTTAAACAATGAAGTTTTTGACGAGCCTGTCAATCTAGGTGCGCCTTTAAACAGCAGTATGGACGATTTTGGTTATATCGTAAATGAAGATACCAATAAAGGTTTTGTTTGTTCAAACAGAAAAACTGGTAAAGGTGATGATGATATTTATTCGTTCGAAAGAAGTTGTGTTCAATCTATAAATGGTTATGTTTTTGATGCTATTTCAAACAAAAATATTGCCGGAGCGATTGTTACACTTAAAAATAATGAAAACCAGAAACTACAAGAAACAGTTTCCAGAATCGATGGGAAATTTGAATTTGAAGAAAATATCGACTGCAAAACACCATATACAATTGAAGCTGCAAAAGATAATTTTACAACTAGTACAAAAGCAATTGTTACTCCTGAAAATTCTGGTATAACCGAAGTTCCTATCGGGCTTGACCCTGCCCTTATTGAACGAAAAGATGGTTTGCTGAAAATCAAAATCGGAATTATTTTCTTTGACCTTAATAAATCTGAAGTTCGTTATGATGCGGCAATAGAATTAAATAAAGTTGTTTTATTAATGACCCAATATCCAACTGTTGTCATTAAAATTGAATCTCATACAGATTCTAGAGCTGATGATCAATACAATCTCGATTTATCTGACCGACGTGCCAAAGCAACACGAGATTATATCATTTCGCAAGGAATTGCTCCAGAACGTATTGAAAGCGCTATTGGTTATGGCGAAACCCAACTTGTGAACAATTGTTCAAACGGAGTTCCGTGTACCGAAGCACAACATCAAATGAATAGACGAAGCGAATTTATTATTACTAAAATGTAATTTCGATCTTAAAAGACGCTTTTTTAAAAAAGTTTAAATTGCATATTTTAGTACATTGATTACCAGTGTAGTTATTTTCTTTCAGTACTGTTATTTATTTCATTTTTTAACATATAAACAGGTATTTTTACTTGTTTCCAACTGTGACTTAAATTCTATTTTTGAGCTCCAAAAACAAATAACCAACCAGCTCAAAACTATGATTTCAGATTTCTTTGAAACTAATAACTATTTTGTGGACAAAAAAGATGGCTTTCAGGAAAGCTGTCATATTTATAACGAAAAAAGAGAAAGAATAGGCCGAATTAAACAAAAATTCAGTTTTATTCAAAAAATCCTCCCAGCAACTATTGGCAAATCAATACTTCCTTTTAACATTGAAATTAGAAGCGCAAATGGCGGTTTAGAAGCCACTATTTCAAAAAGAGGCAATTTCTTGAAATCGGAAATTGTAATTCAGGATGCCACGGGAAAAAAAATAGGCATAATAAATCCAAAATTCAGCTTTTCTAAACCTGAATTCAAGATCCTAAATACTTCCAATCATGTCATTGCAGAAATTTGTGATGTCTGGAAAAAATCTAATTTTATTATTAATGATTCCTCCGAAAATCAGATTGGATCAATAAACAACAATTGGAACGGGACTCTGAAAAATAAATCTACATCAACAGACAGCTATAAAATAAGTGTCATGCCAAATTATTCTAAATATGAAGAAAAGATAGCTGTTTTATCTAGCGCAATTGTTCTTAATATGTGCTTTTTAAGTTAGAAAATATCTATTAAATAAATATAAAAAAAGGCTAACTGTAAAAAGTTAGCCTTTAAAATTACTTGCTTATTTTTTATAAAGTTTATACATAAAGTAAATTCCTCCTATAAAAAGGGCAACAATAATAAATATTGGGAATATCAAATAAAAGTAACTTACAATATAATAAGTATCATGAATATTAATTGTAAAAGAATATTGAACTAAGTAGAAATAGACAAATAGTAAAATACAGATTGCCAAAAAAATTAAATAATTTCTATTTAGTATTTTCATATATTTTTGTTATAAAAAAACATTATACAATTTAAAATCACAAAGGTGCAGTAGAAAGAGCTTAGAAAAGATCAAATTTAATCGTAGATTGTTCTAAACATATAAGCAACATTGTAATACATGTTTTTTTCTTCTAAAAAAACATAAAATATCAACTGCTTGTTAGGGTTGTCATTTTTAATGATATTATCTAATTCAACCCTATCAATATTCAAGTTTAATTTTTTATCACTACGATTAGGACTAGAGCTGAAAAAAATCTTCTTTTTATTAACTAATATCCTAAAACCTGAAATAGTTTGAATACCATTTTCAGTCCTATATAGAATTTCATCAGTATTTTTATTAAACTTAAAAATATAGATTGTCTCATTCTGCTGAGAAAAAGCCATAAAACCAACCAATATCGCAATTATTAAAAATATCTTTTTCATTTATTGACAATTTTTTTTCGCTTTCAATAGCCAGTTATTATATATGTCCTTGATAATCATTCTGTCAACTACGCTTTTTGAATTCCAAGCATCGGTTCCTTGTAAACCTTGCCATGCCAGTGCCTCGTATTCTGCCTGTGTTAAAGTGTTATCAAATCCTTTTAGAAATGAGACTATTGTTTCCCTGTAAAGATCTGCCATTTGTTGATGCTGCATTCCATCTATACCATATTTTGTATAATAACCATACAATACAGGGTAGTCGTGCTGATTTAATGCCTCTGCTAATTTACCACCATCAATTGCACCATTTGTTGATGCTAAATATAAAAGTTTTTTAAACATTTCAGCATGAATCATTTCGTGAATAAAAGTCCTAGCAATCTCTAAAGCAGGCTTATTACTTAATGTATTTTCGTTGAAGGTTATTGTAATAATATAATTAATAGGAGGGTCAGTTTTACCATTAACGGCATCTGGTAAACTGGTACTTGCAGCTAATTTTAAATCTGCCACAGAAAAATCATTGTCAATTTTTTTTAAATAGCTTTGAAAAATTGGTGATCCTCCTAATTTGGAATATAGTCCTGCTAAACACGGGTTTTTTGAAAATGAAGCATCCTGAATTATTGGATTAGGCGCAGTTCCACCTCCACTACTCGCCCCGCCACCACCTGGCGAAGTATAACCTCCTGCATCACCGCCTCCAATTACAGGAGAACGTGGTCCATAATACTCAACAGGACTTCCTTTACTTGGAGCACTTACAGGAACTTCTCTTAATGCCCCACCATTGAATGTTGTTTCGGTGCCTCCGTTGCTTTTGCCACCGCATCCACCATCACCAAAATCAGCATAAATACAAGGAGCTTCAATCGGAGCTTTGTTGGTTGAGTTTCTAGTAGTGTAATCTATAATTTCTACAACACCCGTTTCTATAACTTGATTGTTCTCAAATCTGGCTGCTCTCACAAAACCAGTCTTTAAATCCCAAACACTAATAAAACCTGTAAAGTCACCGCCATCTATAGAATGCTTTTTAAGTGGAACATATTTATTAGTAACAATTTCATAAACTAACGCCTTGTAATCTTTCTCGCCTGTCTTGTAAATGTACAATCTTTGCTCCCAAAATTCCCTATTGTCCTTTTTCTTTTCAACTATAGGCACAATTGTCGTTTCCGTACCATCTTGTGAATTTGTGATTTTTGCTTCATCCCAGTTGTACTTTAAATTATCTATCAAAAAATAATTCTCACCTTCGGATTCATATTTGCTAAACCACTATTGTGATTCTTTTAATTTAGCGCTTGAATTTCCGTCTTGCCTTTCTAAGTTTTCATCATTTGTGCAATTAGCGGAAAGCATCATAATACACAAGAAAAGCGCAATTTTCTTTAAAATTTTAATTTTGTGGATCATAATTTTAAGGTTTAATAGTTAATTAAAACCAAATTATGACTCTAAAAATCAAACACTTGACACTAAAAGCCCAAAGAATATCACAATAAGACTTTTCTTATATTTCAAATGTACTTGCAATTCTGAAACACAATTACAGTTGCCTAAAATTGGATTAAAACGCAATAAATACTTTAATTAAATGTTTATACATAATAGAGATAAACAAATTAATTTTAAGAATATATGCATTTAGTACAATTGAAAAATAGAATAGGATTTTTGTCTTTAATTCTTGCAATCGGAATTTCGGTTCAAGGTTATGCGCAAAAAGAACTGGATAACAAATACAAGCCAATTCCGGCGAAGACTCCAAAAACAAAAGAAGTTGTTCCGCCAAAAGAAGAAGCTCCGAAAGTTAATCCGCCTGCTCCTGTTGAAAAGCCAGATCCTTCGAAAATTGATCCAAAAGAATTATTCAAGGATACCAATTTGTATAAGTCACCTGCAAATGTAGAAGGCATTTTTTACAGACAAAATCAATTTTTAGGAAGTTTTAAAACATCAACTTTTACCTCAACAATTCGTTATCGCGACGCCGCTTTTGTAGATGGCGATAAAATTAAAGTCTATTTAAACGATAAGGTAATTGAGCCTGAAGTTACAATGAATGGAGAATATCAGGGTTTTAAAATAACTTTGGTTCCTGGAATTAATAAAATTGATTTTGAAGCTTTAAACGAAGGATCAGCTTCACCAAATACTGCGGAATTCCAAGTATATGATGACAAAGGCGCAGTAATTGAATCCAGCCAATGGAATGTTGGAACTGGATACAAAGCCACAATTGTTCTGTATAAAGAATAATTCAGGCTTAAGAAATAAAAACAGAAATCAAAAATCCCACTTTATTGAAGTGGGATTTTTAGTTCTATTCTAATTCAAAACATACTTATTCCAAAGGTTCTGGAATTTCCAAAGGATCAACTACAGGTTCTTGATGATCGTTAACCCAAGCAATAAATAATTTATAACCAATTGAAAAAACAATTGGGCCGACAAACAATCCAATAAATCCAGACATAATAAATCCGCCTATAACGCCGAGGAAAATAACTAACATTGGCACAAGAGCGCCTTTTCCAAGTAATAACGGTTTTAAAACATTATCTGAAAGTCCGCTAATTATGAAAAATATCGTCCAAAAAATGGCATAACCCGAATCTCCGGTCGAAAACAAATAAACGATAACGCCAATATTTATTATGATTGGTCCAATCTGTAAAATTGAAAATATCAAACAAATCAAAGTCAAAATTCCCGCATACGGAATATCGGCTAAAAACAATCCGATTGCCTGAATAATGGTCTGAATAACGGCAACTCCTAATATTCCTTTTACAACCTGATAAATTGTCGAAACTGAAATGGTCATAATTTCTTCTGCTTCATTACCAGCAATTTTTCTTAAAAATTTCATAGCAAAAGCTTTAGCGCCTGGTGTAACCAACAAAATTCCTGCAATGATAACGGATAATATAAATTGCAGAAATGCAGCTCCCGAACTTAAAATACTTCCCATAATTTTTGCCGAAAATTCTTTTATTTGGTCTTGATATTTAATTACGCCCTGCTCTAGATCAGTTGACATAGCAAGCAAAAATTCATACAAAGGTTTCCCTATTATCGGCCACTCTTTTATAGATTGTCCCGGAGGCGAAATTTTAAGTGTTCCTGCTTCAAAACTGCTTTTCAATTCTAAAAAATTAGCTGTTGCTGCCTTTAAAAAATAAATTAATGGCACTAACATTATTGCGATAATTACAATAGTTATAATCACGGATGCCAACGTTTTTCGTCCCTTTAATACTTTCTGCAGAAATTCAAATAAAGGTAGAAATACAACCGAAAGAATTACTGCCCAAAGAATCGGCATAAAAAATGGCAACAACAATTTGAGACAAAATCCAACAATCAGGAAAATGAAAAATAATTGTAAAATAGTATCAAAGAGCTCTTTGCGTTTAATTGAATTTGAAGTTTCCATGTTTATTTTGATTTAGATATGATTGGTTTAATTTGATTATTCTTGCTTTTTGATAGAAAAGTTGGCATCGGAAACCAATCTTCCTATTAAGATTACGGGATATAAAACTCCGGTAAGAACTTCGATCTGAACTAAAGAACGCGCCAAAGGATGCAACGGTACTATTTCACCAAAACCTGTCGAAGTAATACTGACATAACTGAAATACATAAAACTGGCCTGATCACTATTAATTTCAAATTGAGACTTGACAATGTTAAAAGAACCTTCGATATGTCTAAACAGAAATAAATACAGTGTACACCAAAGCTGTACCAGCAACATATAAACTACAACTGAACCTATAATGCGATATGTTGTTACGGGTCCCGGCTCTAAAACCTTTCTTAGAACCAGCAGAATTAAAAGCCCCATAACCGCTATAGTCAAAAAGAGATCTGCAAATAAAATAATGATGTTTCTGTTGAAATAATCAATCCACTGAATGATGACAAACAAAATGGGAATGATAGAAATAATAAACGCCTGCTTTTTGTGCTTAGAAAGCGAAAAAATTCCAGCAAACAAAAACAGCATCCAAAAAATATTGAGCCCGACCATAAAACGCGGATAACTTCCAAAAAATGGAATGGCAATAAAATGCATAATGCATAACAAAATCAGCATACCGCCGAGTCCGCTTTCCTTTTTCCATAAGCCAAATAAAAAGCGATTCTCTTTATCTTTCATAATAACTCATTTTATTAGTTCAATTGCTTTCTTCAAAACCCTCAAATTGGTATTGGCTCTACTTCTACTCTGCCAATTGGTCTTCGCCATAATTTGAAAAGCAGAATTATAAAAATGGGCAAAAAACATATTGCCGACATAACGAGATAAACGTCTTTATAGGCTAATAATATTGAAGCTTGCGAGGTTTGGTTTGAAAGGCTTTTCTCCGCTTTTTTTTGTGCTTCGGCATCTGATAATCCCATGTATAAAAAGTTCTTTTTGTAGCTTTCTAATTGATTTTCTGCCATTTTATTAACCGATGATAATTGCTGGCTCAAACCTGTTTTATGCTGTACATTCATGTTAGAAATAAAAGTTCCTAAAACAGCACCGCCTAATAATGACGCAAAAATGGCCTGTGCAATAATGCCGCTCATCATTCTTGAAGTGCTCAATTGTGGCGGCACGCCTTCAGAAATATATAATAGAGAAACAGGAAATAGAAACCCCATTCCTAAACCTTTAAAAACCAGAGGAACAAAAAAATCAGAAGAATCAACTCCGGGATAAAATCTAAAAAATAGAATAATATGATAGAATCCATAACAGGCAAAACCCATAATCCAAATTGTTGCTAAATAGATTCGTTTATACAAAAGATAAGTCGAAAGCGGAATCGAAATGCATAAACCAAACAATATCGCCAAATGGGTTAATGCATTAAGCACCGAATCAAAACCTAAAACGTTTGTCATATAACCTGTTACAACGCTTCCCGTTCCGTTCATAATTCCGATGTAAAACATCAAAAAAGCACCTATAACTACATTTTTGAATTTATAAACATCAGGATTAATAATGGGATCGTTAGTGAAACGAACATGCAACAGATAAATTCCTGCCATTATAAATAAAAGACCAATTGCTAATACAATTTTCGGATCACTGAGCCAGTTTCTGGTTTGTCCTTCGGCGCATAAAAAAAGAATAATCAGAAAAAATAAAAGCATGACAATCCAACCTCGCCAATCAAATTGAAAGGGTGTTTTCATTGGAGCAACATCAACTTTATAAAAATACCATGCCAGTAAAATGCAAATCAAAAAGTTGACATTCAAAAAATAAATTCCGAATGTCCAATTGTGAAAACTGGTAAAATGAGCTCCAAAATATTGATAAAGATGCTGACTTCCTTTTTGAATAAACTGCAGTATTCCATACAACAAAGCCATATTAAATGCCGGATTATATTTTATTAGAATAGGCACCATTGAAGCAAATATTCCAATTACAGAAACAATCGCCAAAAGCGATCTAAAAAAAACAAACCATTCGATACTTGGCACAAATAATAAAGCCGAATTAAAAATCAACGACAAAAAACCTGCAGATAAAATCATGGTGCGAACTTTTATCTGTTTTCCTAATTTTAAGCCCAAAGGCATAAAACCAAGCATCACAAAAATTGGAATATAAACCGAATATGTAAATACAGTAGTCGAAGCTCCAAAATGGCCCATGACTTGAGAATTATCGTAAGTTGTCACATTGAGGCCATTAAAAAAAGGAATCGTAAGGATATATAATCCTATGAGAGTAAAAACGCTTCCTTTTTTTCCTGCAAACATCTCTTATTTTTTTACATCAACGGTTACATTCATTCCTGGTCTTACATCCTGCAACTCTTTTGCTGGCGTTTCAAATTCAATTTTAACTGGAATTCTTTGCGTGATTTTGACAAAATTCCCAGTTGAATTGTCCGGTTCTACCATTGAAAATTTTGCGCCTGTTGCCGGAGAAAATCCAACTACTTTTCCTTTAAACTCTTTTCCATCAAGCGCATCAATTGTAATGGTAACTTCTTGTCCGCTTTTGATTTTTTCAATTTGAGTTTCTTTGAAATTCGCCGAAATCCATAATTTTTGATTGAGAACAATTGTTGCCACAGTCTGATTGGTGTTGATTAATTCACCAATTGACAAATTGCGTTCGCCAACAAATCCGTCGCCTGGCGCAATAATACTTGTATAGGATAATTGAAGTTTTGCGGCCGCTAAATCTGCTTTTTTACGTGCAACTGTTGCTCTTGCAGCTTCAAGATTAATAGTGCTTTGTTTCGTTACTGAAGTGCTTGCCTCAAGGTTTTTTTGACCGGCTTTTACATACGCTTCCTCCGATTTTAATTTTGAAATTACCTGATCGTATTGGTTTCGGGTTACGGCCGAATCTGCATACATATTTTTGAAACGCTGATAATCTTTTTGAGCCTTTTCTAAACTCGCCATATCGCCTGCCAGTTTTTCTTTTCCCGAAGCCTGATTAGATGCTGATGTTGTTATATTTTGCTCCAATGAATGAAGATTTCCTTCGGCTATAGCCAAATCTGCTTCGGCCTGCATGACTTTTATCACATATTCTGAATCATCCAAAACGACCAATGTATCTCCTTTATGAACCGATTGATTGGCTTCAAACCTGATTTCTTTAATATGTCCTGTAGCTCTTGCTGCAACACTGTTGATATAAGCTTCAACCTGAGCATTATTGGTTGTTTCATAAGTACTGAAGTCAAAAAACAAACTCAAAATCCACAAACCACCTGCTATCAAAAAAGCAAAAGACAGGACAGTCAAAACGGTATTTCTCCTTTTATCTTTCTGAATGTTTTCATTTTGTGCATTTGCTTCGCTCATACTATTTTATATTAAAGTTTTCCCATTGCATATTGCAGCGAATAATATTGAATAATTAAATCTAAATTGGCATTGACCAATGAAATTCTGGAATTATTTAGCTGTAATTCTGCGTCGACTATTTCGCTGATTAAAGCAAAATCATTGTCATATCTACTTTTTACGATTTTATAATTGCTCATTGAAAGCTCAACATCTTTCTTATACGTTTTAATATTTTCCTTGCTTTCTGCATATCTGACGTAAGCATTCTTAACCTCCGTACTGATTTGATCTTTTGTAACCTGAAGCGCAATGTTACTTTTATCAATTTCCAGACGATCACCTGAAATACGATGCTTTAAATTGTAAAAACTCGAAACATCCCAATTCAATGAAACGCCTGCTGCCCAGTAATTCAGAAGATTTACGTAATTCGGCCATTGTGCCGGATATTCCGTATTCAGGATAAGATTGGCATTTATATTGGGCATAAACCCACTTTTGGTCAAACTCAAAGAAGATTCAGATAATTTGATTTTTACTTCGGCACGTTTTATTTCTTCTCTGTTTTGAAAAGCTTCTGCCAAGCTTTCCTGAAGGTTTATATTTTCGGTCGGAAGCATGCTTTCTGCAACGACTGGTTTCAGAATTGTATTCGTTGGAAAACCAATTAAAATATCCAGATAATTGCTAATCAATTCAATCGTATTTGTGCTTCTAAAAACCGAAACTTTAAAATTAGACTGCTGTAATTCGGTTCTCAAAAGATCACTTTTTATATTTTGACCATTATCTACACGCGATTTCAATTGTCTTATTCGAAGATCTGTATTAATGATATTCTGTTTCGTTACTTCAATTTGCCTGTATAATTTTTCGAGGGTAAAATATTGCTCTGTAATGGCGTTTTTGACATCTGCTTCGGTCATTTTAACCGCTGACTGCTGCATTTGGCTTAAGAGTTCCTGCTGATCAATTCGCTTGTTAATGGCGCTTCCGGCGTAAATGGGTAATGATGATATGATATTGGCGAAAGCCTGATGATTATAATAATCGACTGTAATATTACTTTGATAAAATCCTTCATAAATTTTTGGATTTCCAATGTAAGTATATCCTCCGTTTACACCTATGCGTGGCATTTTTGCGATTTTTGCCTGATCGACATTTTCATTGGCAATGGCCAAATCAGTATTTGCAATTTTGAGCTGACGATTGTTCTGAATTCCTAATGATATTGCTTCATCCAGCTTAATTATTTTTGCCTTTCCAAGACTATCCTGCTGTGCAAAATTCAAGTTGAAACAGCAAAATGCCAAAGCCAAAAACTTTGATTTTAAATCTATGATTTGCCAATACCTCATCGAATTTTATGCATTTAATTTGATTTTTGGGAATTGTTTTAAAACCTTCAGAAGCCAACTTTATTCATTTAGGATTTTAACTTTTTTAGGAATATTTTAAGAATTAAATTTAGAGAATTCTTGAAAGCCAAATTTTAATAACTCGTTCCATTTTATAAAATGGAACGTCTTAAATACCTCTTAAGTTTCACGAAAAATAAATTGGTTTTAATTTAGATGTCAAACAATTAGCCGTAACGACCTCATCTCTAAAATCACATGCAAAAGACTCTTTTTATTACACTTCTTTTACTTAGTTTTTCATGCTCTTGGGCACAGGAAAAAACAACTGATAGCACTAAAACTTCGAAAGCTAAAAGCAAAAACATTGACTTTAATATAATGCCATATATCAGTTATAACAGAACTTTGGACTTTATGTTTGGAGCAATTCCGATGATGATGTATAAAACAGATCAAACTGACACCATTTCGCCAAAATCGCTCTCTGGCCTAACCGCTATTTATACAACAAATAAATCCTATTTTGTATGCTCTTTCAACAAATGGCATTTCAATGAAGACAAATGGCGGGCTCAACTTTTTGCTATGACCGGAAATCAAAATTCGCAATTTTTCATGGATGATTTTGATGCTCCTACTTTTTATGATTATAGTACTAAAACAACTTTAATAAGTGTGAGTTTACTGCGAAAAATCTTCAAATCATTTTACGGAGGTCTTGGCTATACTTATGCGCATTATGACACCACTTATCAAGATGATATTCAGCCCGCTTCTACCTCACACACAAACGGATTGCAAACAATTTTGCTCTATGATACCCGAGATGCAATTTATTATCCAACCAAAGGAAATAAAATAAGAGCAAGATGGATCAGTTATCCTGAATGGTTTGGAAATGAAGTCAATGCCAATAAAATTATCTCTGAATATAATTCCTATTTTTCTGTACGAAATAAAACGGATGTAATTGCAGCGCGTTTTGCCGGCAAATTTGGATTAGGAAATATTGCTTTTGAACAGCAGGTAACAATTGGTAACGATGATATCAGAGGCTATTCTGAAGGAAAATACCGTGGTGACGGACTTATGGCGATACAAGGCGAATACAGATATAATTTTCATAAAAGAATGGGCGTTGTTGGTTTTGCCGGAGTCGCAACAATTTATGGATCTGATACACCTAGTTTTGACTGGAAATTATATCCCGGCGCTGGCGTAGGTTACCGATACAGAGCATTCAAAAATGAAAAATTTAATGTGGGACTCGATGGCGCGGTAGGAAAAGGTGATTGGGGAATTTATTTTAGAATTGGAGAGGCTTTCTAAAAAGCTCAAAATCAATGCACCATATTTTCGTAAACCACAACACAAACTGAAACAAAAAAACCAATTACAGTATACACTCCAGCCGATTTGTGTCCGTGTTCATATGCCTCCGGAATCATTGAATTAGCGAGCATCATCAAGATAGCGCCGCCAGCAAAAGCTTGAATAAAGGAAAGCCATTCATTTGAGGCATCACCAAAAAATGCATATCCGGCCAAAGAAGCCAAAGCACATAAAACCGTAATAAATATCCAAAGTGAAATAATTTTTAGATTGCTCCAATTTCCTTTTTTCATTCCTGATGAACCGGCAATAGCTTCAGGCAGATTTGAGATAAAAACCGCAACAAGCATTGCCAAACTTCCTGTTTCATTTTTGAAAAAACCTAAACCTATAATTATTGATTCTGGAATTCCATCGAGAATAATGGCCAAAACCATTGGAACAATTAAATTTGATTCTTTTGCCGCACCAAGTTGCAAACGGTTTTTAGCTCCAAAATGACCGATAAGCCTGTCTGCTCCATAAAACAACAACGCTCCGCCAAAAAAACCAAAAGCTGGATAATTAGTGCCTCTTCCAAGTTTTACCGCTTCAAAAATCAATTCATAAGAAATGGCCGAAATCAAAGTTCCTGCTCCAAAACCCATAATTTTTCCGATAAGACGATTGCTTAAATTAAACCGAATGGCAATAATCCCTCCCAGAATTAAAGAAGATGTCGCTAATAAACCCATTAAAAAAGCCTGCGCCATAGTAATTGCTTAAAATTCAAGTTACTTGATTGTAAAGATAGCTTCATAGGTTTTATTTTAAACCCCAAATAATAAAACCTACTAGGCCATCATTAACTAAACCAATTATAAAAAAAAACGAAACAATAATTAAAGTGCTATAAGGGGCAACTAATTCTTTATCTGAATAATGAATTTAAAATATAGCTCAAAAATTGAGTATTGGCCTATTCTTCCGATAAGAAAACAATCCAATACTCAACAATTCTTTATTCTCGAAATTCTTAATATTCCAAAAATATTTTTTGAAGCTCATCTAGTTTTCGAGGCTTCAGCAAAGCTACTGTCAATAAAATTCTCGCCTTTTGCGGATTTAATCCATATGAAGCAATAAGCCCTAATTCATCATCATTGCATTCTACATTTCGCCCAACTATTCCAGTTGCCACACGTGTACTTCTTACCACAATAATTCCTTTTTTACTGGCTCTGGCACAGGCATCGAGCGATGCTTTATTCATATTTCCGTTTCCAACTCCCGCAATTACAATTCCTTTGGCTCCTTTTTCAATCGAAGCATCGATTAAATCCGGTTTCATATCAGCATCAGCATAAATAATATCTACGCGCGGAAAAGAAGTCACACCTTTTACATCAAATTCTGAAGTCTTTCCAAATTTTTGATCAGGATAATGGTAAAAATCATTTACTCCATAAGCAGTTGTTCCGATAAGTCCGCGTATTGGTGACATAAAAGTCTGAACAGCTGTAGTACTTACTTTCGTTAATGATTGAGCAGAATGTATCCAGTCGTTCATTACTAAAAGCACACCGTGGCCTTTTGCATTAGGATCTGCTGCAACGGCAATTGCGTTGTATAAATTCAAAGGTCCATCTGCACTAATTGCTGTTGAAGGACGCATAGAACCAACAAGAACTACTGGTTTATCTGTTTTCACAACTAGATTTAAAAAATAAGCAGTTTCCTCCATAGTATCTGTTCCGTGTGTAATTACGAAGCCATCTACATCTTTGCTCGAAGCCAATTCATTAATTCTGTTTGCAACTTTCATCATAATTTCAAATGACATATCCTGAGAGCCAACATTCGCAATCTGCTCACCTTTTATATCTGCCAATTTCAATGCATCTGGAACTGCGTTTACCATTGCATCAATAGTAACCTGACCGGATGTATATCCTGATTGTACGCCGCTTTTAGCTGCTCCGGCAATTGTACCTCCGGTTGCCAAAATAAGAACTTTAGGCTTTGCCTGTCCAAACATGCTGATACTTAGTGACAACATCACCAAAAGAAGCATTCCTTTATAAAAATTTATATTTGATTTCATATTTTTTACTTTTTAAGTTGATGTTATTTTTGACCTGTTAAGCTTGCAGGATCCAAAAGTTTTTTGATTTGATCTTCTGTCAGCAATTTCTTTTCACGAATGAGCTCCAGAATTCCTTTATTTGTAGCGAGTGCTTCCTTAGCTAATTCAGTAGTTTTTTCATATCCCAATACCGGATTCAACGCAGTAACAATACCAACACTTCTTTCCATATAATGATTTAGAATGTCTTTATTTACCGTAATGCCGTCAATACAATTTTTTCTGAATAAAGGAAAAGATTTGAAAAACAATCCTTGTGATTCCATCATTGCAATGGCTTCAATTGGTTCGTAAGCATTTAACTGCAATAAACCGGAATGCGCTGCAAGAGTCACGGTAAGATCATTTCCCATTACTTTAAAGCAAAGCTGATTCATAAGTTCCGGCATTACCGGATTAACTTTTCCCGGCATAATTGAAGATCCTGGCTGAAGTGCTGGTAAATTGATTTCAAAAATACCTGTACGAGGCCCGGAAGTCAGAATGATAAGATCACTACTAATTTTAGACACCGCAACCGCCATACTTTTTAGTGCCGAAGAATACAAGACAAATCCTTGCTGGCTAGTTGTCGCTGCAATAAGATCTTTACTCATTACAATCGGTTTTCCTGTGATTTTTGCCAAATGTGTTGCAACCTTTTCTGCATAGCCCGGCGAAGCTGTAATTCCTGTTCCAATGGCAGTTGCACCCATATTTTGCTCACATAAAAAGACTTCAACTTTGCGCAACGTATTCACTTCAGCATCTAGCTGATTTCCAAAAGCGTGAAACTCCTGTCCAACGGTCATTGGAACAGCATCCTGCCCTTCTGTACGTCCCATTTTTAAGACATCTTTGAACTCGTCTCCTTTTTTATGAAAGGCCTGAGCAAGCAAATCTGCTTCTTTTACAAGTTTATCATTATGAAGTAATAATGCCACTTTTATCGCTGTTGGATAAACATCATTTGTAGATTGTCCCATGTTTAAATCATCATGAGGTTCTATGTATTGATATTCTCCTTTTTTATGACCACTCATTTCTAAAGCGATATTAGCAAGAACTTCATTTACGTTCATATTTGCCGATGTTCCCGCCCCGCCTTGATACAAATCAACAAGAAACTGATCGTGGTATTTTCCGTCAATGACAGCCTGACAAGCTTTTTCGATTGCCCCAAGTCGGTCTTTTTTAAGTCGGCCAACATCAGCGTTAGCTCTGGCGGCAGCTAATTTTACCATTGCAAAAGCTCTAACATAATCTGGGTAAAATTGTGTTGTCATTCCGCTAATTTGGAAATTCTCTAACGCACGAGCCGTTTGGACTCCATAATAAGCATTTGCGGGAATTTGTTTATCGCCCAAAAGATCTTTTTCAGTTCGAGTTTGAGCTTGTAGAGAGGTAATACACAAACCGCACAGTAGTATGTATTGTATTTTTTTATACATGTTTTCTATTTTTTTGTTTTATTTGGTAACGTTAAAAAGCTATCAAATCTTAATTTTTTCTGTAGAATGTTTCTGAGAAATTGTATTTAAATGAAAATTGCACTTTTGTAATCGAAGTACTCCAGCCATCTCTAAAATTATCGCGATCTCCCCACTGAAACTCACCTCCAACCAAACAGTTTTTTGCTGGAGAATAAAGTACATTCGCTATAATGTATTGCCCTTTTTTGAAAGCATCATTAGTCATTGCGTTAGAGTTATCAATATCGATCATTGAGTATCCAAATGAACTTGTGAATTTGTCATTCCAGGAATGATCAAGAAAAGCAACTATTCCAAGCAAAGGAAGGGCAACACCTTTTATAGGTTTTGTCGGATTCCCCGTGTTTTCAATTCCGATATCAACAGGAGCATCATTCATGTAATTCTGAATACCTTCTCCGTAAACGACCTGACCTCTGAAAACATCATTTTTTCCAAATTTGACATTTGTACTCAAATTTAACCCCCATCCAACGGCATCTCCTGATAAATCGTATTGATCATTGTTTTGATCTTTCCACTCTATTTTTCTCACAATCCCAGCTAATTCAAGATAACCCCAGTTGAATGCATGGCGATATTCTGCAGATAAATCTGGAAAAGGAAATCTTGCATTTACTCCCTGAAGCTCAATACGATCAGCATAAATCCCTTGATCAGCACTTGCTCCTGGTCTTTCTAATGCAATAGTTAAACGGGTATCGCCTTGAATTGGCATATAACGAATTTGGATATTTCGGAAAAAGACCATTCCAGTTGGTCCCCAGTATTCCAATGTATTAGGAAATACATCAATATCCATGAATGGACTCCAGGTTTGCCCAGCTCCAAACTTTCCTAATTCAGCGTAAGCGTGGCGCAAACGAAAAGTGGTTTGTCCGGCATCAACTCCGGTTCCGAACAATTCAAATTCAAAATGAGTTTTTAATTCTCCCATTCCGGTATCAAAATAATTTTTTATACCGAATCTTGTCTGACGTACAGAAGCGTAGTAGTTTCCATCAACGCCATATTGATCTTTGTAAGAGGGCAATTTAGTAGGTCTAACAACATCATACCAATCAGACTGAATTTGATTAAAATTATAGCCCACATCGGTCATGATAAATCCGTAGATTTCCATGCTTTTTTTGGCTCCATCATCCTGACCATGCATGAGGTTTATGGTCAGAAAACAAATTAAAATGGTCAGATACCTAATCTTAACCAGATTTAAAAACTTTTTTTTCATAATGATTATAGTTTAAAATTGTTTGTTTAATAATAATGAACTAAAACTTATCTCTTATGGGGTAAAAGTCTGGCTGATATTTCTAGGAACTAGGCATTTAAAAAAAGGATTTGCAACGGTATTTTATGAAGCGGCGTTTACAAAATTTCTTTTAATTTTTTTTTCATTTCATGTAGTAGTCAACTTTAAAACAAAAATTAACACACTAATTTACAAGTAGTTGCATTTAAAGATTTATGTTAAATAAAAGATAAAATTACGAAGTAAATTCATATAAGAATACATTTTTTTGTTTCATATTATAACTTGAAACATCTTAAAAAGTATACTGATTTTTAAGTTCATATACCGCAAAGCACTGCAAATAGTGGCAATTTTAAAAAACAGATAAAAAAAAGCACTATGTCTCAAAAAACACACCTTAAACAATAGTTAAAGACAGGGATTAATTTTATGCCCTTCGTTCCGAAAAAAAATTAAACTTTTTTAATTGGAAAATCTTAAAAAAAAGAAAATCTCATTTCAATTGAAATGAGATTTCACAACTTACTAATTAAATAAACTAAACAAACTTCTATGAATTCTTATTTTTTATCCCATCCATTTCTTATCAAATAAATCAAGATTTCTTCTTCTAATTCTTTAGCCAGGTTTTCGGCTTCCAATTTATATTGAAAGTATTTTTCAAATTTCTTCTTATACTTCTCTGTTTTAAGCATATTGGAACAATAGTCATCGCAGATCGTTTTAAAATTATCATCTACCAAATACAAAACCTTTAACGATTCTAAGTATTCTGAAAATTTTAAATTATATAACTCTTTGGGAACAGACATACGATACAATTTATAAAATTAAATGAATTCTGATTTTACTGACTTTTGAAAACCAACTTCTTTTATAAGAAACTAAAAAACTGTATTTCAACATTATGCACTCTTATCAAAGTATAAAGTTAAGAAGCAATAAATTTTAAAATATCTTTTTTCTATCGCAAGTCTGTTCCATATTATAAAATGAAACCTAAAGTTTTTTAACAGCTTAAAATGCATCATTTTTATAAAAAGAATCTTTTAGTGTAAAAATTTTAACAATCACAAGCTAATAGCTGTATTTCAGCGTATAAACAAGTATTTGTCTATGGTAATTGAATGCTATTATTATATTTCGGCCTTAAAGTGTATTTTTTTAGAATTGTACGAATTACTTTCCGCAATCGTTTCATTTAAAAAAGCAAAATGCAACAATGACGGTCAAAATCTTAAAAAAATCTTCTTTCTCTACTCATCAAATAAAAAAAGACGAACAATATCACTGTTGATATTATTCGTCTTTCGTTATTTAGCAATTAATATATTACCAGCCTTTTACTGCACCGCCTCTAAATTCGCGTTCAGCTGCTTTTTCAACTTCTGGAGATTGAAAAGCCTGCAAAAACTGTTTTACTTTTTCTTCGTTTTTATTGTCTTCACGGCTAACCACCAAATTCACATAAGGTGATTCTTTGTCTTCAACAAATAAAGCATCTCGTGACGGAACCAATCCTGCCTGAGAAGCAAACGTATTATTGATAATCGCAATTGAAACATTTGCATCATCTAAAGCTCTTGGTAATTGTGGCGCTTCTAATTCTAATATTTTCAAGTTTTTAGGATTACTGATAATGTCTGTTACTTTTGGCAATAAGCCTACACCATCTTTCAATTTCAATAAACCATTTTTCTGCAAAAGCAATAATGAACGACCTCCGTTTGTTGGATCATTCGGGATAATAATCGTGCTTTCGTTTTTCAACTCTGAAAGGTTTTTTATTTTTTTAGAATAAGCTGCGATTGGGTAAACAAATGTTTTTCCGATGATGGCCAATTTATAGCCACGTTGTTTAGATTGTTCATCCATATATGGTTTGTGCTGAAAAGCATTTGCATCGATATCACCTTGGCTTAAAGCTTCATTTGGAATTACATAATCATTAAAAGAAACCAATTCTACTTCTAATCCAAATTTTTCTTTCGCTACTTTTTTAGCAGCTTCAGCCACTTTTAATTCTGGTCCGGCAGCAACTCCAACCTTAATAAAATGTGGATCATTCTTTTTATCATTTCCACAATTTGATAAAACAAGTGCCAAAGCCAAAACTCCGGCAGTTTTTAAAATATCTAATTTATTTTTCATTTCTATATTAATTTTTAATGTTCAATTTCAGGTTTCAAGTTTCAAGTTTCAGGTTTCAGGTTTCAGGTTTCAGGTTCTAACTCATAACTCATAATTCCTATCGGTGATCAAATCGTTTTGATAATCGATCTCCGGCAAACTGGATCAGGAATACCAAAATCACCAGTAAACCTAAAACTGAATTCATCGTTACCGCATCATAACCGATATATCCATATTGATAACCAACTTGCCCTAATCCGCCAGCTCCAACAGCTCCACCCATTGCAGAATAACCTACAAGGGTAATTAATGTAATAGAAGCCGCATTGATTAAAGAAGGCAAAGCTTCCGGAAGCAAAACTTTATAAACAATTTGAAAAGGAGTTGCACCTAAAGCTCGTGCAGCTTCAATCAATCCTGAAGGAAGACTTAATAAACTGTTTTCGACCAAACGAGCAATAAATGGCGCTGCGCCAATGCCCAACGGAACTAAAGCCGCACTAACACCAATTGAAGTTCCAACAATAGCTCGTGTAAACGGAATCATCCAAACGATTAAAATGATGAACGGAATGGAACGAAAAATATTCACCAAAACCGATAAAGTTCTGTTTAAAACAGGCTGGTCTAAAATTTGATTTTTACGGGTCAGGAAAAGTAAAATTCCTGTTGGAAGTCCTAGTAAAAAGCCAAAAAAGCCCGATACAAAAGTCATAACTATGGTTTCCCATGTTCCTTTTACTAATAAATCTATAATTGAATCAGACATAACCTATAATTTCTGTTTTAATGTGTTTTGAATTAAAATATTGAATCGCAGCATTGTAATTCTCGCGTTTTCCTGAAAGTTCAATCAGCATAACACCAAAATTTACTTCGCCAGCCTGATCCATTTGTGCGCTTACAATTTTGAAATCAGTATCAAAAAGCCTTGAAACTTCTGAAATAACAGGCTCGTTAACTGATTTTCCGGTCATTTCTAATTTTAATAATGGATTCAGATTTCCATTATCTTCTTTTTGCAATTTTTCCTGATAAACCGATGGAACTTCAATATGTAAAGAAGAAGAAATAAATTCTCTGGTTAATTCCTCTTTTGGATCAGCGAAAATTTCTCCGACACTTCCCTGTTCTATCAGTTTTCCGTGGCTGATAACGGCAACTTCATCACAAATCGATTTTACGACTTCCATTTGGTGCGTAATAAGCAAAACTGTGATGTTCAAACGTTTATTGATATCTTTCAATAAATTCAAAATTGAGCGTGTTGTTGCAGGATCTAAAGCACTTGTTGCCTCATCACACAATAATACTTTTGGATTATTAGCCAAAGTCCTCGCAATCGCCACTCTTTGTTTTTGTCCACCAGAAAGACTTGCTGGATAATCGTTTGCTTTTTCAGCCAAACCTACTAATTGCAATAATTCTAAAACACGTGTTTTGATTTCACTTTTTGAAGTTCCTGCCAATTCTAACGGAAAGGCAACATTTTCGAAAACGGTTCTTGAAGAAAGCAAATTGAAATGCTGAAAAATCATTCCGATTTGTCTTCTTTCAATTGCCAACTCTCGGTTTGAAAGTTGCATCAACGCTTTTCCATCTACAATAATTTCACCCGAAGTTGGTCTTTCCAACAAATTCACACATCGGATCAAAGTACTTTTTCCAGCACCCGAAGTTCCAATAACACCAAAAACTTTTCCCTCCGGAACTCTCAACGAGACATCATACAAAGCAGTTACGACTCTGTCTTTCTGATGAAAAGTTTTGGTTACATTTTTTAATTCAATCATTTCTCAATCAAGGTTAAAAACAAAAAAGCCTTTCAAATGTTCATGAAAGGCTTTTTGAAATAAATAATATCATTTTATATAGAAGCCAGCTCAATGAATTGCATTACAATAGTACAGCACATCATACTGCTGTTATAATAATTCTTCATATTCTGGTCATTTTTTCTCATTGCGATTGCAAATTTAAGTAGTAATTTCCAATTTTAGCACAAAAATCATTAAAACTTTTATTACCCTATCAAAATAATAGATTATTTTTTATTACAATCTAAACCAATCATTCACTTCTCTCGAAATTGTATCTTTTAGCCTTGGATTTTCAAATTCATTTGTGACAGGATTATATTCGTAATCTTTTTGCCATTCTTTATAATATAAAGACACTTGCTTAATCGCATTACAAATAAATAAAAGCTCTTCATTTGTAGTAATCGGATGCAGTGATAAACGTACCCAACCCGGCTTATTGATTTGATTTTTCTCCGATAATTCTTTGGTAATTGCTCTGGAACGTTTTTCATCAATATTGAACAGATAATGCGCATAAGTACTCGCGCACGACCAGCCACCGCGAACCTGAATTCCGAAACGATCATTTAAAAGTCGTACGATTAAATTGTAATGAATATTTTCAATTACAAAAGAAACACAGCCAATCCGCTTGCTTTTTAAGTCTCCTAAAATGGACAAACCTTGTATTTTTTGAAGTTTCGAAAAACAAACATCCAAAAGTTCTTTCTCTCTTTTTGCAATCTGCTCCACTCCCATTTTTTCTTTTAATTCTATTGCCAAAGCAGTTCGAATCACTTGCAAAAATCCCGGAGTTCCGCCGTCTTCTCTTACTTCAATTATGTCACTGTATGAATATTTCCCTAAAGGATTTGTCCATTTTACATTTCCTCCGCCCGGATTATCAGGAAAATCAGATTGGTATAATTTTTCATTAAAAACCAAAACACCGCAAGTTCCTGGTCCGCCCAAAAATTTGTGAGGCGAAAAGAAAATAGCATCTAATTGCTGTTCTGGATCTTTTGGATGCATATCGATTTTGACATAAGGTGCCGAAGCTGCAAAATCTACAAAACACAATCCGCCGTTTTGATGCATGATTTTGGCTAATTCATAATAAGGTGTAATAATTCCCGTAACGTTTGAGCATGCTGTAAATGAGCCGATTTTTACACTTCTGTCAGCGTATTTTTTTATTTCTGAAGAAAGAATTTCGGGATCGACCAAGTTATTTTCATCCGGAGGCAGAATTACAACATCGGCATCGGATTCATACCAGGAAACCTGATTCGAATGATGTTCCATATGTGTGATAAAAACTACTGGTTTATCATTTGCATTTTCTTTTTGATGATTCTTTCTCAAGCCGATAATACGCTGTAATTTCGACAAAGCAGCCGTCATTCCAGTTCCGGTTGTCACTAAAACATCAGCTTCGTTTGCATTAACCGACTTTTTAATAATGTCTCTTGCGCGCTGATAAGCATAAGTCGAAGCTTTTCCGGTTTGACTTGAAAACGAATGCGTATTGGCAATCATCGGACCAACTTTATTGAGCATAATATCTTCAATCGGGACGTATAATCTTCCACTGGCAACCCAATCTGCATAAAGCAAATTTTGTTCTCCGTAAACCGATTCAAAAATATGATCAATTCCTAATGTGTTTTCTCTAAACTTATTAAAGTAACACTCAGATTCTGTTGATTTTGTTGTTGGCTCAATAGCATTCATTTCCCTATCATTTTTAAATTAACAAATTGTATTATCGATTGATTAGTTGTTGCTGACTTTTTTATCTAAAAGCGATTTTAAAGTAGATTGCAACTCTTCTCCATGAAGATTTTTAGCTATAATAGTTCCTTTAGAATCCACTAAATAATTCGCTGGAATCGCTCTTACTCCATATAATTTTGCAACTGCACTGTTCCAAAAAAGCAAATCAGAAACGTGCGTCCATGTTAGTTTATCATCCTGAATTCCTTTGATCCAGTTTTCTTTCTTTTTGTCTAAAGAAACGGCGATTATATTAAATCCTTTATCGTGGAATTCTTTGTAAGCTGCCACAATATTTGGATTTTCTCTTCGGCATGGACCACACCATGAAGCCCAAAAATCAACTAAAGTGTAACCTTTCAGGTTTTCAGAAAAATGAACCGGTTTTCCTTCTGTATCATTGGCTGTAAAATCTGGCGCTTTTTTTCCAACCGCTAATCCGTCTAATACGATAGCCAAATCTTTTAGTTCTTTCACGTAAGTGATATTCTGAAGGCTCTTATCCAATAAAGCAATATTTTGTGTGATTTGCTCTGGAGTCAATCGGTATGACCAGTTTCTATATAAAACATAAGCTGAAACAATAGATTTTGGATTTGCTGTAATGAATTTGCTGATTTCTACATCTTTTGATTTTTTATACGTTTCAAACAAATCTTGTGCAGCAGAACCTTCAACAACTGAATTTGTATAGTACTTTTTCGGACTTAATTTAACTGTAATTGGTCCTTTTTCAAGAAAAACATACAATGGAGAATCTGCAGTATTTACGCTTAAACCATATAATTCCGGTGTTTTTACTTTTGTTTTAAAACTAAAACTTCCGTCTTTCACTTTTACCGAATCAATTGTGGTAAACATTTTATTATGAAACTTTTGCAAATACACATATTGTGCAACAGTATCGACAACAGTTCCTTTTAACTGCAAATTATTTTCTTGTGCCTGAATTTGGATTGTTCCAAAAAATAAAGCAAGACCTAATAGTATTTTTTTCATTTGTTTTTGATTTTTAGTGATTAATAAGTTTATGATGATTTTTAAATTGTGTTTTTAAATTGAACAAAAGAATTCCTGTACCAATCCTGAAAGACTTGGCAAATCTTGTTTTAAAAGAAAAATGAAAATCTAAAACCTTTGCATTCGGAAAACTTCAACATTATTTTCTTGAAAGAACAAATTGAAACGATCAGAATCGGCGTGTAATAGAACTGACTTGGTTTTCATTTTTTTTTTAATAAATTTTAATACTGATGATCTCATTCAGATTTGTTTTAGAAATCTTTCTTATCTGTCCCGCAAGGCGGGAAGGATTTAGCACCTTGTTTGGCAACAGGTTGCTAAGACTTCGCAGGGCCTACTCCCTCAGTCTTTCTGGATAAGTATCATTACAGAAATATTCTGCGCTACAAATATATATTAATTCTACCGAATTAGTCAAGTTTAAAATTACTTTTTTTAATTTTATTTTGAATAAAGTAAACTTCACTCAATAATAAACTCAAAAACAATCATTTATAAAACATAAAAATTAGCTTATTATGGATGAAATTAAGCCGATTTTAGTTTTTCAATTTCAAAAAAGACATAAAAAAAACTCATTCCGCTTCTGAAATGAGTTCATTATTATCTTAAAAAAGTAGCGCAAATAAATTGTTACGCTTTCAATTCATCAAAATAAGCTGTTGTTTCTTCAATTAAAGAATGCATCAACTCTCCTGCCCTTCTGTGTTTTAGAATTGGCGAAATCTGTCCACCCCAAAAAAGTATCATATCCCATTTTTCCTGATCTAGTGCCGCTTTTCGCAAATGAGACATAAAAGTAGTCTGCAACGGAAACGGAAGAACGGCTGCTTCTTTTCCCATAATTTCTTTTGCAATTCTGCTCGTGATGCCACGCCCTAGTCTTCCTGTATAAGCGCGCGATAAAGTCGTATATTTTGATGCATCTGAAAATAACATCTCTCTGTGAATTGGCAATGCGTTTGATTCTTCAGTTGCCAAAAAAGCGGTTCCTAACTGCGCGGCACTTGCTCCTAAAGCCAATGCAGCGGCAATTCCTTTTCCGTTTGCAATTCCTCCTGCTGCAATAACAGGAATTTTTACTTTTTCTCTAATTAATTGCAACAAAACAAAGGTTCCGGTTACTGAAGATTCGGCGGAAGCCAAAAATGAAGGTCGGTGACCACCTGCTTCAAAACCTGATGCAATAATCATATCTACGCCGGCATTTTCTAAAAACAATGCTTCGTCTAAAGTGGTTGCAGCCCCAACGGTTACAATTCCTAATTTTTTACATTGTTCCAAAATATCCTGTGAAAGCGTTCCAAACATAAAACTGAAAACCTTCGGACGAATATCCAGAACTACTTGCAACTGATTTTCAAATCGGGATTGAAATGGAGCCGGTTTTTCTGGTAACGGAATTCCGACTTCATCAAAATAAGGTTTGAACAATTCTTTTGCTTTATTATATTGTTCATCAGTTATTCCGCTAGGATCAATATCAGAATCCGAAACCCAAAGATTTAGATTATAAGGTTTATTAGTTAAAGCTTTTATCTGTTTGTCGGCTTCATAAATCTCCTGCGGACTCATGGTATATGCGCCATATCCTCCCAAACCGCCAGCATTTGAAACGGCCGCAGTAAGTTCAGGCGTTGAAAGATTTCCGCCAAATGGCCCTTGCAGGATTGGATATTGGATTCCTAATAATTCTGAAGCTTTAGTATTGTACCACATCACTTTAAAATTTAAAATTATTCGCTTAAATCGGTCAACATTTTGTTGACAATAAGCCATTTTCCGTTGATCTTATGGAAAGATAAAAAATCACGATAATTAAAATCGTACATTTTCACATTTAGTTCTGCAACAGCGATTGAATTTACGACTTTTATATTCAAAATTTCACCTTTAAAAGGTTTTCCTGAATCTTTTGGGCTTTGTCTATTTTTTACGCCATCCAAATAAAGATCCACAGTTTTAAAATAAGGCTGACCTTTTACATCTCCAAAAACAAAACTTCCCGGATAAAAAATACTTCCCAAAAGCAGTACATCGCCTTCATAAATTCCTTTAAAATAATAGTTTTCAACTGCATCTCTTATCGCTGCAATTTCAGTTTGATTTTCCATTTTGATCGTATTTTGAGCTTTTATGCCCTGAAAACTCCAGAGCATAAAAGCAGTTAATAAAATAGTTTTCATGTTAATTATAAGTTGTGCCCTGCTGCTTTTCCTCCGTCAACATTGATAATGGCGCCGGTAATAAAATTACTTTTGGCAACAGTGTACACCATTTCGGCAACATCGTCAATTTCTCCAACTCGATTTAACAAGTGCAGACCAGCAGCCGCATCAGCATTATCACCGTGCATTGGCGTTCTGATTACTCCCGGAGCAACTGTATTGAAACGAATGTTTTGTTTACCAAATTCTGCCGCTAATTGAACCGTAATAGCGTGAATTGCTCCTTTACTTGCTATTGGCGCTGAAGCTGGCCATCCACCCAAACCGTGATTTACAAGCGGTGTTCCAATATTGATTACAACACCACCTTTTTGTTCCAACATTTGAGGAACTACCGCTTGTGTTGTGAAATAAGTTCCTTTTAAGTTGGTTGTCAAGAATTTATCTAAATAAGCTTCATCAACTTCCAAAAATGGTTTACTGTCAAAGATTCCTGCATTGTTTACCAAAACATCTACTGAACCGAATTTTTCGATTGCAATTTTCACTAATTGTTCTCCTGTTTGTTTGTTGCTGATATCTCCTGCATACATGGCCAAATTATCGCCTCCGCCAAATTCATTAAAAGCATTTTCTAATGACGCTGGTGTTACCGAATTGATTACAACATTATCTCCTCTGTCCAAAAAGTATTTTGCAATTCCTTTTCCAATACCAGATGCTGCTCCGGTAACGATTATCGTTTGTTTTTTCATGATATTTATTTTTTATCGGCAGTTATGCCTTTTTCTCTTAATACTGATACTTGTTCTCCTGCGTAACCCCAATCGTCTAATTCAACTTCCTGAATTACAACGTGAGTCAAATGCGGATCTTTGTTTAAAACCTCGGTAATCAAATTGGTTATTCCGCTTATTAATTGTTGTTTTTGCTCGCGTGTTACGCCTTCGCGAGTCAATTCTAATTTTACGTAAGGCATGGCTTTAGTTTTTAGATTGTTCTGAAAATATGGCTTCGGCAGTGATATTAAAATCAAGATCAAAGTCATTGTAGATTAATGTATCGCCTAAATCGACAAAGAAATTTCCTGAGCGGAATTTGATATCATATTTGGTACGATCAATAATCATTTTCCCTGTAAGGGCGATTGCATTTCGATTGTTTTCTAACGTTGCTTCAAAACCTGCAACGTGTGTAATATCTTTTATGGTAAGATTGCCTTCAAGATAAAAAGTGCTGTCTGATAATTCTTTTACAGAAAGAACATCAAAAGTTGCTGTTGGAAATTTTTCGATTGAGAAAAAATCATCTGAGGCAAGATGACCTCCGAATTGTGTGTTTGTCGCCGGATCTGTTACGTCCAGAATTTTAATAGAAGCGGTGTCAATTACAACTTTCCCGCCTTTTACTTTTCCATCCTGCAAGATGAAATTACCTTCTTTGATACCAATTGTACCATTATGTGCACCGGTTACTTTTCTTCCAGTCCATTCTACGTTGCTGTTTGAGCTTACGATTTTATAATTTGTTGTTTCCATTGTGATTGTATTTAAGTGTATTTAAAATTACAGTACAAAGGAACGACGACTATGAAAATGGGTTACGTGACCTACATCACATTCTTTTTTGAGGTTCTAAGATGCTAAGATTCTAAGGCGCTAAGGTTTTTATTTTGGATTCTCGAAATGACAAACTAGATTTTGAATTGCAATACAAATCAAAAAACTACGAATTATAAAGTCTGCTCAGTGTTTCTCTGGAAACTCCTAAATATGCGGCTATTAAATGCTTTGGTACAAGATTATATAATTGAGGATATAATGCCAAAAGCTCTTCATAACGTGCTTTGACGTTATTATTCATAAACGATAAAAGTCTTTTTTGGGAAGCAATATATCCTTTGTTTGTTCTCCAGCGGAAGAAATGTTCCACTTGGTGATATTCTTTACAGAGTTTTTCACGGTCTTCGTTTGACAGGCAAAGCACTTCAGCATCAGTAATGCAATCAACATTTATGGTTGCTTCAGTTTGATTGTATAAAGCACTGTAATCAGATGTCCACCAGGTTGGCATTGCAAACTGCAATATGTACATTTTGATTTCATCATTTATAAAAAATGCTTTAAGACAACCGGAAATCACAAAATATTCGCAGTTTACTTTATCTCCGGCGCTAATAATGGTTTGTCCTTTTTTAAAAGACAATGGCTTAAAATGAGAATAGAAATAATCGAATTCCTCTTCTGTCAATACAGCAGTTTTGGCGATATGTTGTTGCAAAATGGCTTTGGTTTCCATTATTAAATTTCGGTTTTAAAGTATTCTGTAAAGTTATGAAATCAGATGAACTTTCGGATTGTCTATTTCAGAAATCAATTTGTCCGTTTCACCAAAAAACTCATATGTTTTCTGTTGGATCTGACGCAATTTTGTCCTGTTTAACAACTTAAAAATTAAAATCATGAACACAAAAACGACAAAAATTATTTATTGGACAGGAATTATTTTAACCTCTTTATGGTTTGGTGCCAGCGGATATTTCGAACTTACAACCAACAAATTAGTTTGGGAAATTACACAACAATTGGGTTATCCTGCACATTTTATTTACATTCTCGGTGTATTTAAAGTCGCTGGAGTAATCACATTATTGATTCCGAATAAATTATTACGATTGAAAGAATGGGTCTTTGCTGGAATTTTCTTTGACATCACTTTTGCTTTCTTTTCAAAATTAGCGGTATTGGACTTTCCTTCAACAATCGATGCTATTATTGCTTTTGCCATGGTGAGCGTAACATACGCCATGTTTAGAGAATTATATTCAGCTAATTATTCTAAAAATGCGATTGTAAGCTAATTTTAAGGTTTTTTAAGCCTCAAAAAATATAAAAGCGTCTAAGAAACTTCTCAGACGCTTTTTGTTTTGTTATGAGTTTTTAAAACATTTATTATCTTTGCACTTTCAAATAAAATACTTCCGTAAATGTGAATAAATAATTTCTTTCAGATATAGAGACAGCAAGCCAGACTTGGTTTTTGCTGATTTATTAATGCTTAAGAAAGAGATTATGATCATTCTGCAAAACATTTCATATACACATTCTAATACAGAATTGCTGTTCGACGCAATCAGTTTAACAGTAAATACAGGCAATAAAATCGCCTTAACAGGACATAACGGTTCTGGAAAATCAACTTTGCTTAAAATTATAGCAAAAGAATTATTTCCGTCAGGCGGAACAATCGAAATTGAGACTGAACCGTATTTTATTCCGCAAATCTTCGGACAATACAATCATTTAACGATTGCCGAGGCTTTACAAATTGATCAAAAACTTACTGCTTTCCGCGAAATTCTCGAAGGAAATGTAAGCGAAACCAATTTAAACCTTCTTAACGACGACTGGACAATTGAAGATCGTTGCAATGAAGCTTTAAATTACTGGAAATTAAATGGTTTAGATTTAAATCAGAAAATGGAATTTTTAAGCGGTGGCCAGAAAACAAAAGTATTTCTTGCCGGAATTGCTATTCATCAGCCCAAACTTATTTTACTAGACGAACCCAGCAATCATCTAGATGTTGAAGGACGAAATTTATTGTACCAGTTCATAAAAACTTCAACAACTACAATGTTGATTGTAAGCCACGATCGTAAACTTCTGAATTTGCTTGATACAACTTGTGAGCTAAAATCAAACGGAATCAAAACGTATGGTGGTAATTATGATTTTTATTTAGAACAAAAGAATATCGAAAAAAATGCTTTAGCACTTGATATTCATTCGAAAGAAAAAGCACTTCAAAAAGCCAAGGAAAAACAGCGAGAAACGATCGAAAGACAACAAAAATCAGATGCAAAAGGCAAAAAGAAACAAGAAAAAGCCGGAGTTGCCCGCATTATGATGAATACGTTAAAAAATAAAGCCGAAAACAGTACATCGAAAACCAAAAGCGTTCACGAAGAAAAAATTGGCGGTATTTCACAGGAATTACGTGAACTGCGTGAAAATGTTTCGAGTTTAAACAAAATGAAATTCGGACTTGATAATTCGCGTTTGCATAAAGGAAAAATACTAGTAACTGCCGAATCGCTGAATTATGCTTACAGTGAAGAAAGCATCTGGAAAACCGACTTGAATTTCCAAATCCTTTCGGGCGAAAGAATTGCTTTAAAAGGAAATAACGGTTCCGGAAAAACAACGCTGATCAAATTAATTTTAAAAGAATTACAGCCAAAATCAGGAAATCTTAAAATAGCAGATTGCAAAAGCGTTTATATTGACCAGGATTATTCCTTAATCAACAATGCACTAACGGTTTATGAACAGGCACAACAAAGCAATATTTCAGGTTTAGAAGAACACGATATTAAAATGAGGCTAAACCGTTTTCTTTTCGGCAAATCAGATTGGGATAAACCTTGCGAGTTTTTAAGCGGAGGAGAAAGAATGCGCTTAATGCTTTGCGGTTTAACAATTACAAATCAAGCCCCGGATTTAATCATTTTAGATGAACCAACAAACAATCTTGACTTGCAAAATATCGAAATTCTGACTGCTGCTTTAAATGAATATCAGGGAACTTTAATTGTAGTTTCACACGATGAAATATTCTTAAAAGAAACAAACATAAATAACTGTATTTATTTACTTTAGAAATATTTATATAAACAAAAACTTAAAATATAATTCATGCAAAAAGATAGATAATTTAACTGCAAAGCACGCAAAGGTTTGCGCAAAGGTCACAAAGAATAATTCTCATTTTTTGTCATCCTGAGCGAAGTCGAAGGACCGCAAAATTATTCCTCAAAGTTTAATTTTTTTGAAGAATTTCTTTGCCGAGCTACTTGCGCCCCTTCGACTTCGCTCAGGGTGACAAACTGGATGTTGCAATCTTTAATAAAAACTTTGCGTAAACCTTTGCGTACTTTGCGGTTAAACTATTTACATTTCACAATTATCAACGGTTTTCCAGCCAGCTTAAAAAAGCCGTCGCTTTCTCTTTTCCAACTAATAATTTTTCCTCTGTTGGAATAGTAAGTTTAATAATCAGCTTGCGTGAAAAGTAATGTTCCGCTTCTCTTATTGCCGAAAAATTCACTAAATATTGCCTGTTCATTCTGAAAAACTGAATTGGTGACAACAACTTGTGCACCTCATCTAACGACTGTGTAATCTGATATTCATTTTTATCAAAAGTCATAATCGTTGGCGTTTCATTTTTGATGTAGAAAAACGCAATATTCTCTGTCTGAATTGTTTGGTATTTATTGTTTTTAAAAACCAAAAAACTGCTTTTACCTGTATTTTCGCCGGTTCTCGTTAAAAGATAATCGAAATCAGGCATCATTTTTTTATTTCTTTGGAAGAAGTTTTTCAACTCGCCTGCTTTTTTAATCGCTTGTGAAATACTGTCTCTCGAAAAAGGTTTCAATACATAATCAATTCCGTTTGATTTAAAAGCTTCAATCGCATAATCATCGAAAGCCGTACAAAATATCACCGGAGACAAAACCTCAACGTTTTTAAAAATCTCAAAACAAAGTCCGTCAGCCAGCTGAATATCCATAAAAATAAGATCCGGTTGATCATTTTCCATAAGATAACTCACCGCGCCGTCAATACTCTGAATGTACGATAAAATCTGGGCATCAGGTCTGATACTCAAAATAAGCTGACCAAGTGCTTTGGCCGTTTTTACTTCATCTTCAATTATTACGATATTCATAAATAAGCGGTATTTTTACTTTAAAAGTCGTCTCGTTTTTATCAATTTCAATTTCCTTGTGAACCAAATGCATAAAACGCTGATTAATATTATCCAAGCCAACGCCTGTTGACAAAGCGCCTCTTTTCAACTGAATTGGATTTTCAATTACCAGAAAATCATTTTCGGTATACAATTTAATTCGCAGTGGTTTATCCAAAGAAACTACATTATGTTTGATACAATTTTCAATCAGCAATTGCAATGAAAAAGGCGGAATGGCACAATCGTATTGTTTTTGATCAATCTCATTTATCACTTCAAATCCGTCTTCAAAACGTGCTTTAAGCAAATAAATATACGAATCCAGAATCTGAATTTCCTCTTTCAAGGATATCAAGTCAAGCTTTCGGCTCTCTAGCGTAAAACGGTAAAAATCAGATAATTTCAAAATAAAATCTGAGCTCTGCGGATCCTGCATATCCACCATTGATTTTAACGTATTCAAACTATTGAATAAAAAGTGCGGATTAACCTGCTGCTTCAAAAGTTCGTATTGTGCACCAAGATTTAAGGCTTTAGTTCGTTCAAGCTCGACTCCAATTTGTTGGGTCTGATAATTCTGAAAAAGCAAATGCAAAAACATATACACAATCAAATTAATCAAAACACCGCGCAGTTCAAACATTATTGGCGCATCCATTTTCGAAACCTGAAAAAGCTCTTGATGCGCGATTACCAGTACAACCATAAGTAAGATCCCCAATACAACACTCAACAATAACTTCCAGTTAAACAAGCTTTTATTAGTGCGTTGTGCCGAAAATTTTGGCAAGCTGTAAATGTTGTAATAC
This sequence comes from Flavobacterium resistens, assembly GCF_900182645.1. Lineage (GTDB taxonomy): Bacteria > Bacteroidota > Bacteroidia > Flavobacteriales > Flavobacteriaceae > Flavobacterium > Flavobacterium resistens. The sequence goes on from NZ_FXTA01000001.1 coordinate 433,088, forward strand.
CAAATAAAAAGAGAAAACAACAAAGTAATCGAAGAATTGATCACAAGATCGCCAGGTGTTGAAACCATGTCGAACAATTTGGGTATTGAAGCAAGAATTGCAAGTGCTATAGAACTTCCCCAAATGACACGTTGGGAAACCTGAAAGCGTTTTACTTTTTCCATATATTTTTTTGTTTCAAGTTTTATCCCGATAGCTATCGGGACAGTTTTCAAGTTCGATATACTTTGCCAAAGATAACGATAAAATAACGGGGTTTTTATAGCAAAAAACAAAGAATTTAAAATTAAGCTTCATCTCTATTTCAGCAAATATCAATATTAATCTTTTACTTTATATTAAAATATTAAAAAAACTGGTATTCAATATTTTAACATTGAAAAATAATCACGTACTGACATTTCGTCAGAGTTAAAAACAAGCTATTTTCCAGACTAATTCTGCTCAAAATAGAAGTTTTTCAGTTGACAGAATAATTCAACTATCTTCTTAAAAAATATTTCTACTTTACAGCAAAAACCATCTTAAACTCTCCTCTATTTTACAATAAATTTTGTGTAAAAACTGCTCGGTTTGCACCCAAAATAATTCCCGAATTCATGTCCTGAACGAAGCCGATAATTTCAAAATCTTTAGAATTAAAACCTTTTGGTAAAGACAAGGAAACATTCCCTTTTTGATTTCCAGTCAAAGCAAAACCATTCAGGCTTCTGACAATTTGAAAATGCGACAAAACATGATTGGCATTCTCTCCTCTTTTCACATTGCTTTTAGCCGCTTTTTGGACCACAGCAACATACAAACGATTGTTTTTTGAAATCTTATTTATGTTATAATTCAAGTTCAGTTTGTTTTCCTGCTTACTTGCTTCCAAGGTTATTTCAGTAACAGCAGGTTTTAAAAGCGCTGTTCGTATTCCATTTTGAACCGCCGTTTCCTGAGAACCGATATAATCTATTTTGCCGTTGATAATAAGTTGTGGCGTATAAATAGGATCTTTTTCCATGAATTTAGCGTAATCATATTGTCTTTTTGTGTTTGCTGCATTGCTAAAAACATCTTTCCAGCCTTGTTTGTCCCAATAATCAACATGATACGATAAAACAAAAACATTGCTGTCTTTGTATTCATGCTGAATTTTCCCCATCAATTCATCTGCCGGCGGACAGCTCGAACAGCCTTCGGAAGTATAGAGTTCTAAAAAGGCAAAACCTTTTTTATCTTTATTATTTTGGCTGAAAATACTATTCCCAATTAAGAAAAACAGCATTATAAAAGCGCTTATTATTTTTATCTTTTTCATGATTATAAAATTAAGAGTTAGACGTTATCAGTTAGGAGTTAAAAGTTAGTTTCGAAAACAACTCATAACTCCTAATTCATAACTTATAACTTTTTAAAGAATATTAAGCTCAACATTAATGTTTCCTCTTGTCGCTTTTGAATAAGGGCAAGTTTGATGCGCCTGAGCTGCTAATGCTTTAGAAGTTTCCAGATCCAAACCTGGCAAACTGATATTTAATCTTGCCTGTAAAGAATATTCGCCTTCCGTTACACATAAATCAACCTCAGCATCTACCGCAGTATCAGCTGGAAGTTTAATTCCTTGTTTTGAAGCTGCGATTCCTAAAGCTCCAATAAAACAAGCAGACCAGCCCGCAGCAAATAATTGCTCTGGATTTGTCCCCGGACGTGAAGATCCTGGTGAACTTAATTTAATATTCAATTGTTCATCTGAACTTTGAGAAGCTCCTTCTCTACCACCTGTTGTGTGTGTTTTTCCTGTGTATAAAACTTTTGTTTCCATGATTTTTTGTGTAAAATGTTATTTGTAAAAAGTAAAATGTTAATTGTTGTTTTATTGATTTTTAATATTGTTATTGAAATCTATTTCAAGTTATCCGCGTCGATTATCGCTTGCGCAAATGCTTTTGGGTCTTCTTGTGGTACGTTATGTCCGATTCCTTTTAATATTCTGTGTTCGTATTTTCCTGTGAATTTGCTGGCATACGCTTTTCCATCCGCGAAAGCGCCGTCAAAATCGCTTCCAATTGTAATTGTTGGAACTTTAATCGCAGGTTTTGAAGCCAGACGTTTTTCTAGATTATCATATTTTGATTCTCCTGCTTCAAGAGATTGTCTCCATCTGTAATTGTGAATTACGATTGCTACATGATCTGGATTATCAAAAGATTGCGCTGTTTGATCGTAAGTTGCTTTGTCGAAATTCCATAACGGAGAAGCGATTTTCCAGATTAATTTATTGAAATCATAAGTGTTTTGTGTATAACCTTGTTTTCCTCTTTCAGTTGAGAAGTAATATTGGTACCACCATCCTAATTCAGCTGTTGGTGGAAGCGGTTTTAAATTTGCTTCTAAATTTACCACTAAATAACCGCTTACTGAAACTAAGCCTTTTACGCGTTCTGGCCATAGTGCTGAAACCACAACTGCTGTTCTCGCTCCCCAGTCAAATCCGCCAATTACGGCTTTGTCTATTTTAAGCGCATCCATAAAAGCAATAATATCACTCGCTAAAGCCGCTTGCTGTCCATTTCTGAAGGTATCTTTTGAAAGAAAGGTTGTTGTTCCAAAACCTCTTAAATAAGGCGCAAAAACGTGATATCCTTTTGCAACTAAAATCGGAACGACTTCATTATAACTATGAATATCATAAGGCCAGCCGTGAAGTAAAATTACTGGAGTTCCATTTGACGGACCTGCTTCGGTATAACCTACGTTTAATAAACCAGCGTCGATTTGTTTTAAAGTTCCGAGTGAACTGCTTGCCTCAATTGTTTGTTTTGTAGCTTGTCCGTTCGTTATATTCACATTCATAAAAAGAATGACAATTAAGATTGATTTTGCAAAAATGTTGTTTGTAATTTTTAATAGCGTTTTCATAATTTTATTTTTTTTGATTAGTTGATTATCAGTTAATTTCTTCGTCAAAGGTATCTTGACAATCCCCGTTTTAAAAGGAGAAAAAAGGTGAAGTGGACAAAGTTTGAGGTGAAATGGACAATTAATAATTGTGAATTGTAAATTGTTAATTATAAATTGGTTTAACCGCATTTCAACTTGAAACTTGAAACCTGAAACTTAAAACTACTTTTTCAAAACCAAAACCGGTTTTCCTTTTTCAACAACATATGTTGCCAATTCAGAAGCTTTTGTATTTGTATTATTTCTTGCTGAATGCACAACGCCTGCTGGAATAAAAAGAACTTCTCCAGCTTTTAATGTCACCGGCGCCTGACCTTCAACTTCATATTCTAATGAACCTTCGAGTACATAAATAATCTCTTCGCCCGGGTGAAAATGTTTCCCGAAAGCCGAATAGGCTTCAAAATCTATTCGGGCCTGAACCGCTTCGCGTCCTGGAACGCTTAAATCATGTTTTTGTAAATCGGTACGTTTTATTCCGTTTTGAGCTGCAATTTGATTCGGAATCAAAAAGGCAATGATTCCTAAAATGATGATCGCGATTATAACCCAGGTTTTTTGTTTTTTCGTTTCCATAACTTTTTATTTAGTGATTAGTTAATTTTTAGCATTAGTGTTTTCCTCTTAGTCCTCTAAAAGCGTCGCGTAATTCAACTGTAAAGATTTGTGGTTCTTCCCATGATGCGAAATGTCCGCCTTTGCTTACTTCATTGTAGTAAGACAGGTTTTTATATGCTTTTTCTGCCCAGCTTTTTGGTGCCTGATAAATCTCTCCAGGAAAAACTGTAATCGCAACCGGAATTTTAATATCGGCTGTTTTTTGTTCCAAAGCATTGAAATTGTTATTGTTATTTTCCCAATACAATTGTGCCGAAGAATTAGCTGTATTTGTCAGCCAATACAATGAAATATCATCCAGCATTTCGTCTTTTGTAAGCGATTTTTCGGCATTTCCTCCGCTGTAAGTCCAATCGTTAAATTTGTCTAAGAAAAACGAAGCCAAACCAACCGGAGAATCCGTCAATCCATAACCCAAAGTCTGCGGACGCGTTACCATCATTCCAGCATAACCGCCACCTTTTGTATATAATTTGGTAAGCGAATTAAACGCTGCTTTTTCCTTAACCGATAATCCTGCGGGAGCTGAATCACCATTTTTTAAAGCTTTGGCAATATCTGCAGGAACTGTTGCCGGCATGTTTACATGAATTCCCAATAAACCTTCCGGAGCTTGGCGTGCCATAGCATCGGCAATTACAGAACCCCAGTCACCACCTTGTGAAACATAATGTTTGTAACCCAAACGTTTCATTAAAACATCCCAGGCGTTTCCAATTTTTTCTGGTCCCCAACCTGTTCCTTTTGGTTTTTCAGAAAAACCGTAACCTGGCATTGATGGAATAACTAAATCAAAAGCATCTTCCGCTTTTCCTCCATAAGCAGTTGGATCTGTTAATGGTCCAATTACTTTTAAAAGTTCGAAAAATGAACCCGGCCATCCGTGAGTAATAATCAACGGTAAAGCATTTTTTTGTTTTGATTTGATATGGATGAATTGAATATCCAGTCCGTCGATGTTGGTTACAAATTGAGGAAGTGCATTTAATTTATCTTCTGTTTTATGCCAGTCGTAATCGGTTCCCCAATATTTAACCAAGTTCTGAATCTGATCTAGTTTTACTCCCTGCGCTTGATCTGTTACCGTTTCTTTTTCTGGCCATCTGGTAGCATTTACACGATTGCGAAGATCTGTAATCGCTTCCTGTGAAATGCTAATATGATACGGACGAATTAAAGTAGCATCTGACGGAGAAGATTGTTTCTCTTTATTTTGAGCAAAAGAAACGGAAGCTGCCAACATAAAAGCGCCGGTTGCAATTACGTTTATAAAATTGTGTCTGTTTTTTTGAAGTGTTTTCATTTTTTTTGATTTTTAAATTTGTGTTATCAGTTAATTTCTTGGTCAAAAGTATTTCGATAACCCTTCTTACGAAATGAGAAAATAGTCCAAACGGACGAAGTTTGGGGTGAAATGGACAGGCTTAAAGTTGAATTTTTATATGCTTTTCAGTATTGATTCAGTATCAATGCTCGTTATTCATTTTTGTTCAGCCAATAAGAAACCAATGAAGCTACTTTCGGTCCAATTACCAAAATAATCGGAATAACAATAGTGTAAGCTATCAACCAAGATTTCAGCCATTTGAATAAAAACTTTTCATTGTAACCAATATTAATGCTGATGAGTGTAAAAGAAATAAGGCCTGTAATAATAAAGCCCATAATGATAGCGGTAATAACTTTTTGTTTCATAATTCTCAAATTAAAAAGGTCCTGTTTCTAAAAAAATAGAATCAGGACCTTTAAGAAGATTTTCCTTTTTTTAAATAAGGTTGTACTCTGTTTTGACGTTGCCTTTTATAGCTTTAGAATAAGGACAAGTTTGTGATGCCCCTTCTATAATGCTTTTTGCAATTTCTGGATCTAAGCCAGGTAAGCTAATGTTTAAACGCGCCTGTAATGAATATCCATCATCACCTGAAACTAAGTCAACTTCTGTACTGACATACTGTTCTGCAGGAAGCGTTACTTTTAAATTTGCTGCTGCTTTTCCCATCGCTCCAATAAAACAAGCTGACCAGCCTGCTGCAAATAATTGTTCCGGATTAGTCCCAGGACCTGTTGATCCCGGACTTGAAAGTTTAATATCTAATTTACCATCTGAACTGCGAGATTCGCCTGTTCTTCCACCTGTTGTATGCGTTACAGCTGTGTAAAGCACTTTTGAATTGTTTGTTTCCATTTTTGATTTATTAAAATTATTGTTGTTTTTAAGATTCTGAGATACATAAGACTCTAAGTCTATGAGTTAAAAATCTTAGCAACTCAGCATCTTAGTGTCTTAGCTTCTTTTTTTATTATCTAAGCGATTTGAATGCAAGACGTAGTTCTGCTGTAAATAATTGCGGCTGTTCCCAAGCTGCAAAATGTCCTCCTTTATCAACTTCGTGAAAATAAATTAGGTTTTTGAATGCTTTATGTGCCCAGGTTTCTGGCGATGTAAAGACATCTTCCGGAAATACTGTAATAGCTACAGGCAATTTGATCTGGTCTGTTTTCATTGATGCCGAACCAACGATCTCAAAGTTTCTGTTCTCCCAATAAATCCTTGCTGCAGAAGTGGCGCTATTTGTAAGCCAATACAATGAAATATCATCTAAAACTTCATCTTTTGTTGGCGATTGTTTAGGATCTGTTCCGTATGACCAATTAGCAAAACCGGGATGTAAAAGAAGCCATGCAGCAAGACCGGCCGGAGAATCATTTAACGCGTAACCAACTGCCTGAGGTCTTGTAGTCATCGTCATTTTATAAGTGAAATCGCCATCTTTAATTGATTTACTAAGATGATTAAACGAAGCACGTTCTTTTGCAGAAAAACTTTCTGGTGCTATTCCGCTTGCAAGAGCCTTTCCTCCTTCTGTTGGCAATGTTGCCGGTAAATTACTATGAATACCGAGCAATCCTTTTGGTGCTTGTAATGCCATCGAATTCACAATACCAGCTCCCCAATCACCACCTTGGGCAACATATTGTTTATATTCCAAACGATTCATTAATACAGCCCACGCTTTTGCAATGCGGTCAATATCCCATCCGGCTTCTGTTGGTTTGCCCGAAAAACCAAAACCAGGTAATGAAGGTATAATAACATCAAAAGCGTCTTCAGCTTTTCCTCCATAAGCAACTGGATTCGTTAATGGACCAATAACATTTATAAATTCAAATACTGATCCCGGCCATCCGTGACTTAAAATAAGAGGCATCGCATTCTTTTCTTTAGAGCGAACATGAATGAAGTGAATATCGACACCGTCAATTTTAGTTACAAATTGCGGATAAGCGTTTAATTTTGCTTCCGCTTTTCTCCAGTCATAACTAGTACACCAATAATGTACTAAGTCTTTCATTTTAGACAGATTTGCTCCTTGAGACTGATCTGAAACCGTTTCTTTGGTTGGCCATTTTGTGTCCAGAATACGTTCTTTTAGATCTTTTAAATCGGCATTCGAAATATTTATTCGATAAGGACGAATTGACTCATCTGTTTTTATTTTCTCTTGTGCTGTAACTTCACTCAACACAAGCGAGAATAGTATCACCCATAATGTATGAGCAATGATTTTTGCTTTATTTTTCATTTTGTTTTTTTTTGTTTTTATTCTGCAAAAATTATTCTTGCAAAATGGTTTGTTCATTGCGTTCATGAACATGAGGTTTTGGAGTTCTGTCAATCAATAAACTTAAAAGTTCGGGACGACTGTAGTGACCACTTGCATCCATAAGCCTTTTGCGGGCATCTATTTGTGCAAAGTCAATTTCGGCTATAACTTCTCCTTCTCCAGATTTAAGTGCTTCGCCAATAACTTGTCCATCAGGACCAATAATCGCTGTAAAACAGCCTTCGCTAATGGCTCCAATTGGACCGCCAGTATCTTTAGCAATTTGAGCCTGTTGCTCTTCATCTAGCCATCCCGTTGCAACAACAACAAAACATGCTGATTCAAGAGCGTGCTGACGAACATTCACTTCTGTTTGTTCACTGAACACCGAACCAAAAATAGAGCCCGGATACATAGCCGAATGTATTTGTTCTCCATCTGCAATTAATGCATATCTGAATAATGGATTGTAATGTTCCCAACAAGCTAGCTGACCAATACGACCAACGGCACTGTCAATAGCACGCAAGCCAGAGCCATCGCCTTGCCCCCAAACCATTTTTTCATGGTAAGTTGGTGTTAGTTTTCGACGACGCTGAATAAGTGTTCCGTCTGCATCAAAAAGGAGTTGTGTATTGTAAATTGTTCCACCATCTCTTTCATTCACACCAATAGAAACTACCATGTTGGCTTCTTTTGCTGCTTTTCCTATTGCATCAGTTGCATCAGATGGAATTGTTACTGATTCTTCAAGCAGGCGTTGATGCTCTTTTCCCATTGTAAATGGAGCCTGCAAAAAAGAGAAATAAGGATAATAGGGCACAATTGTTTCTGGAAACGTGGCAAATTGAACACCTTGTTTCCCAAGTTCAATTATTTTGTTAACCACCTTCTCTACTGTTTTATCCCTGCTATATAAGACAGGACTAATTTGTACGGCAGCAACTTTCATAACTCGACTTGTTTCTAAATTTTTAATATTTTCCATTGTAATTATTTTTAAATCAACTGGTAATCAATCAATTTCTGGGTCAAAAGTATTTCGACAATCCTACTTACGAAATCAGAAAATAGTCCAAACGGACAAAATTTGGGGTGAAATGGACAGAATTGGAGTTATGAGTTTTGAATTATGAATTATGAGTTTTTATATGCTGGTGATTTAACCGCAATCCCGATAGCTATCGGGGGCAAAGATTTTTAACTCATCTGGCTTTATAAAAACGCAAAGATCGCAAAGCTATGTGTATCATAACTTTGCGACCTTTGCGTATCCCGATAGCTATCGGGATTGCGCGCTTTGCGGTTAAAAAATTTTGTGGTTATAAATCAACTCATAATTCATAACTCATAACTTTTAAGCAAGCACCATTCCCCCATCCATAATGAAATCAGCGCCGGTGATGAATTTTGCTGCGTCGCTGGTTAAATATGAAACCATTTTAGCAACATCTTCCGCTTTGCCCATTTCTTTAAGTGGTACTTTTTCGATTACAACATCCATAATACCTTTTACGGTGGTTTCGTCTAAACCGACTTTTTTCATTACTTCTGTTTCTGTTGGACCCGGACTAACGGAATTCACTCTTATTTTTCGTGGCGCTAATTCCAACGCAGCCGATTTCATAACCGAATTCAAAGCCGTTTTGCTTGCCGAATAAACCGAAGATCCCGGCCCCGGCATACTCGCAGTATTCGAAGAAAGAAACACTACCGAAGCCCCTTCTTTTAAAATTGGAATAAATTTGCTTAAAGTAAAATAAGCGCCTTTCAAATTGACATTCATAATACTGTCATACAATTCCTCAGAAGTTTGTTCGATAGTTCCCAGGCCCGCAATTCCTGCATTGATAAAAAGAATATCAACCGCACCGAAATCTGCTTTCACTTTAGCAACCAGATTCTCAATATCTGCAACACTTGACTGGTCTGCCGTAAATGCTATTACACCTAATTCCTGCGCTGCTTTTTCAATAGCTTCTTTTCGTCTTCCGGTAATAATAACCTGAGCGCCTTGCTCTTTTAATTGTTTTGCTGCGGCGTAACCAATACCGCTGTTTCCGCCTGTGATTACGGCTACTTTATCTTTTAAATTGTCCATTATTTTATGTTTTTAAATTAATGGGACAAAGTTAGATTGGAAATTAGGTTGGTTTTTTGGTGGTATCATGGAGTATACTTAATCTTTATTTTTTGATCATGAATAAGAAGCTGTTTCCTGCTGTCCGCTGTATCTTTTGTGGTGAACACCACCACAAAAGGATGTCGCTTCCATCAGGGCTAGAGCACTCGTTTTTATAAGAAGTTATATTGGGTTATATTTTAAAAAAAAACTTATCCTATCAAAAATAAAACTTTTTAATACAATATTTCCTATTAAACAAATATACGTTTACTAAATATTTTTTTTTTTAAGTATCCACTTATCTAACCAAAACGCACATAAAATTATGGCACATTTCTCTGACCAAGTACATATTACGATTGGAGGTTTTACCCAAAACATTATTTATTATGATTTGAAACTGTCACAAAAAATGGCAGATCATCATTATTTTTCATTTGTCTGGAAATATAACGCAAAAGCAGTCATTCCTCCCGCAGAGCAAGATAAGGCAATGAAAAGCTACAATGGAAATGAAGTTATTTTTACTTTCAAAAGTCTTACAGGAATAAAACTGATGAGCAAAGGCATAATAACCGGACTGACTTCAGTAGACAAGAATGGAAGCCCGGTCGGCCTTCATGTAAGCGGAACAAGCCACAGCATTGTTATTGACGGCATGCCAAAATCCAGAACCTATCTTGAAAGAGGAATGGATGATATTGTGCTGGATCTTTTGTCTGAAGGCCCAACTGAGTTTTATCAGAGAGATGCAATCAGGTCGACCTATTTGAAGGAATTCAGCTATATGGCACAATATAACGAATCCAATTTCAATTTCCTCAAAAGGCTGGCGCAGCGTTATGGTCAATGGTTTTATTTTGACGGAATGCGCATGCAGTTTGGGCAAATCAAAAACACAAAAATAAGACTCATCAACGGGGCATCACTCCATGACTTTACCATACAGGCCAATATGAGTGCGCATAAAATTTCGCTGGGCGGTTATGATTATTATAATGCAACCAATATCCGAAATTCATCAGCCAGAACCACATCAGGAAGCAAAGACGGTTTAGCGTCAAATATTGGATTTAATCAAGGAACCGTTGCTCAGCCTGATTTGACTGTCGGAGCTTATACCAATAATGCACAAAACAAAGATGAACTTGAAGAAATGATCGCACTGCAGACAGCAGCAAGCGATGCCAACAGTGTGTATTATAGCGGAATATCTTATTTTCCGTTAGGACTTGGACAGATGTTTATGATTATAGACCAAGATACAGAACGCCATCTTGTTTGTATAGAAGCCACACACCACTCTGAAGTACATGGCAATTACACTTGTGAATTCAAAGCAATTCCTGCCGATGTATCGGTACCGCATTATACAGATACAAAAGTTTTTGCTAAGGCAGAAACCCAGCCGGCAAAAATAAAAGACAACAACGATCCTGAAGGACTTGGGAGAGTAAGAGTTGAATTTTATTGGGGAATGGGAAGTACAAAAAGTCAGTGGATCAGAATGATCCAGCCACATACAGGAGCCGGAAAAGGATTTTATTTTATACCTGAAATTGGTGAAGAGGTATTGGTTGGTTTTGAAGGTGGTAATGCTCAGTGTCCTTATGTTATGGGAGCGCATTATAACGGACAAGCAAAATCAGATTTTTATGACTCCAAAAACAGAATTAAAGGTTGGAAACTTCTTTTTGGTCAGTTATTTAAATTCATAGAAAAAGTTGGCATCTGGCTTTCAGACCCAAGTGGTAATGAATTGCACATGAATGAAGAAACTAAAAGTACAACCTTGACCGTGCCTGAAACTTTGACGCTTAACTGCAAAAATTTAATTATTAATGCTTCTGAGAGCATTACTACTACTGCGGGAACGCATATAAACGAAACGGCAACTTTAAACAAGACTTTAAGTATTGGCGGAATTCTGGACACTAGTGTAGGCTTGGATAAAAGGTTATATGTAGCTGGAGACAGTCATAAACAAATTGATGGTGATTCAAATTCAGAAGTTAAAAAAGATAGAAATGTAGCTTCTGAAAGTAAAATTATTACTCAAAGCGATTTGGGCCACGAGTTTCATTCTGATAAAGGAATACAAAACAACAGCAGTGAAGCAACCAGACAAAATTAGTAAAGATGTCAATCAGAACAATTAGCGGTGTAACCATAATGGGAAACAGCATTGAAAATTATAGTTTTCATAATTCGAAAAACAGTGCCTATTTTTTAATTAGAAAGGACTCTGTCAACTATAGTGATCCCTTCGGCAATTATATGACAAGCTCGTCTTGCCATATCAGAATCAATTTTGAAGCTTTCAGGTTAGAAAAAATGGGCGATGAAATCAGAAAATCTGATGGCTCTAGAGTTATCATGATGCCTAAAGAACAAATTCAAGAGATTGCCAACAAAACTTTTTACGCAGATGGCCAGTTTAATGCTATTGACTTTTTAACCTATACCATAACCGAAGAACTATAATTATGTCAGAATATATTAGAGTAAAAGGAAATATTACAGAAAAAACAGGAGGAACTTCCAGAGTTTATGCCAAAGGCGGAATTGAGCATAACTCCAACGGATTTATAGATTATTTTGCTGAAAACTATACTTATGGCGAACCAGAAAAATATGTGCCCAAACAGCCCGAAAACTCCATAAATGTATACTTGGGAATGTTTTTTGACGGTACAGGAAACAATCGTTTCAATTCTGACAGTGTTTATTACTCGAAAATTAGAAATAATACCGACAGGATAGACCCAAAAGATATTCCTGCAAACAAAGAAACAGAAATTACAATAGAAGATAAGGATAAAAAAAGTAAAAAAATAAAAGTAAAAATTACAGATCGTGATAGCTACTGGAATCCTTATTCGAATATCGCCAAACTTTTTGATTTATATAAAACTATTAAAACAAAGGACTATGAAGATAAAAAAAACTATCCCAAATATGGCAAACATGTAATTCTTAAGCAATATGTAGAAGGCATTGGTACAAAACAAGGAAAGCCAGATGATATTTTGGGCTCAGGCTTAGCCAGAGACACTTGGGGTGTAATAAGTCGGGTAACTGAAGGTGTCGAAAAAGTAGTACAAGATCAATTTAGTGCAGTACCCAAAGGCAAAAAAATCAATAAAGTTGTAATTGATGTATTTGGCTTTAGCAGAGGAGCTGCTGCGGCAAGGCATTTTTGTAATGAAGTAATGAAAGAAGCCACATACAGAAATGAAATGATCAATGATCCTTATGATAAATACCCCATCCCTTCTGGAAAAATAATAATTGATAAACATGCCGGAGGGAAATTAGGATTCGAGCTTAATGCAAAAGGATATCTGCCTGTTAGAGAAACCTACAAAATAGAAATTCGTTTTTTAGGTCTTTTTGATACCGTAATATCAGATATGGTTGTAAAAGAAAATATGGGATATAAATTAGGGCTTGGCGCGCCCATTATACCTCTTTTGAGTCTTGCTCCTTTGGCTCAAGAAGCATTGCCAGAAATAAAAACTAATATAGGAAGTCTGAAAATAGGCAAAGTTTTTCATATAAAAGCTTCTACAGAATGGAGAAAAAACTTTGCTTTTACCCCTTCAGAACAAGGTTATACGCTAGGTATGATTGGTTCTCACTCCGATATTGGCGGCGGATATGCAGAGTTAACCCATTACGAACCTGTACTAAGTTATTTTGATGTGCCACTTGGCAATACAGAAGTCCTCAGCCAAATGCAGAAATTTAAGCAATTTTATACAGAGAGATTTATCTGCAGTAATGAGGAGTTGCAATTTATAAACACCTACGATCACGTTACTGAAACCAGTATTTCGCCAAATTCTATGGAAACAGGCGTATCCAGTAGAGAGTTAAAAGCACCCAATGATTTTCCTGATGAAGGAAAAACCATCTCAAAGAACACAATGTATCAAGTATATCAAACCAAAAAATCAGATCATTATGTACTAAAAGATTCTAGATATATTTCAAACAAGTATTCGCTAGTGCCCATGCAGCTTATGCTGGAAAAGGCAATAGAAAACGATGTGCCTTTTGTAAACAATTATAAAAAAGCAGATCCACCAGTTAAATATCCTTTTGAGTTTGAAATTCCCGAAACCGAATCATTTGATGCATTGCGAGAGTACTTAGAAATCATGCGAGTAGCTTCAAAAGAAGAAAACAAAGACAAAGATTCAACCTACGAGATAAACTATGAGATCTACAAACACATACACCATAACTACGTTCATTTATCAGCACATTACGGCGGTTTAGAAAATGATTTTTTAACAGTGCAAACAGGAGATCATCATTTTTTATCAGACTATGTTTTTGTAAATGAGCCAGTTGAACCAATTACAAAAGAAGATAAAGTAATTTATAAAAGAGAAATTTATGTACCAAAAAGTTAGATTTTTTTTATACTGCTTTTTAATCATTGGTTTATTTGCAAGCTGTCAGCCCAAAGATACATTTGACTGGAATGCTGGTTTATCCGCACCAAAATATTATGGAGCAACTGGACCTTTTGTTGAGTTTTATTATCATGGAAAAAGCATTGCTGGCGCATCTTCTGGCGCAGGAATAGATCAAGGCTGGGGCATTACTAGTGGTGGTTATGTTGGCGGTGACAAATACAAGCCCGTTCCCGATAGCATTGCGGTAAATTGGATTTGTGCAGTTGATAGATATTATTACGAAGCAGGAATTAAATTGCCCAGAAATAAAATGCTCGAATTGTTTCAAAAAAAAGTGATAGATTCTTATGGTGTTCAACAAGAATATAGTCTGATTGTAGCAGGAATGGCTCCTGGCGGAAATGTCACGATATGGATGCAGGGAGGAACTGGCAGTACTGAAATATGCAAATTTAAAGCAAAAAATAAGGGTATATGGAAAGATAAAGATCCCGACTATAATAAATATATAAAGGAGTATCGAAATTTATCTGACGGATTTAAGGAATCCTTTATTTATTGGAAAATTCATGGTATTCCTTATTCTGTCTGGGAAAAAGGAGAAAAAGAATATCCATATGATATTGGTTTCACGACTCAAGAAGAAGATAAAAGAGATTATAGTATAGCCATTGCGGGCTACACCAAAGATGGCAGTATAATATATTCAAATGAAGATCCGATTCCATACATAAAATGGAATGAAAATGTAAAGCTAAATGTTGCAAAAGGTAAAAAACTTCCTGTACAATTTTGGATGCGATGGCATTCAAGAGATGGTAAGGAATGGTATGAATCACAAATTGTTTTGCCAACTAATTTAGATAAACAACTATTAAAATTTCAAGAAAAATACGGCAATAATATATTTCTTACTGTAGGAATGGATAAAGTATCGGAAGATAAATCATACACATTTGGAAGGATATGGATTGAAAATTTTAAAGAAAAAATAGAAATAATGAAATTTAGAGCTGCCAAATTCAATTTAGAAAAAAATGATTTTGAAATATCGCAATATTCGCTTCCAAAAGATTTCGTATTTCCTAAATGGCAAGGCAGAGAGCCTATTGAGTTTCCGGAATTAGATTATTGGCAGGAAAAGTAGAGTTATGAGAAACACCGCTGGCGCGAGCGTCCCGCCCCTGTCCACATTAATTTCAATCCAACTTTACTTTCACGAGCGAGACGCTCGCGCCAACAGGGGTCTTACAGCAAATTCAAAACAATTTAGACTTAAAAGATATCCCCTGCTTTGTTTATTCAACAAGCATAAAACCGTCATACAAAGAAAAATGCGATAATCTAGGCGTAAAAGCCTTTCTTATAAAATCTTATTCTTTTGAGGCTTTCTCCGAAATTCCAAAGACTATTTTGAGTATTATTGAAGAATAAAAATGATGAAGCAAGATGTTTCTTTTAGAGAAGGTCTCGTTTTTTTATTTGTTCTCACTCAATAATCCAGTATAAATACGCATTGTTTCTTTTTTAATTTTCATTACACTTGTGATATTTTGAAATAAAGTATTTTAAAAAAATGTTTGAAAGAAAATCAGTAAAAAAAGAGAATGGATATTGAGAATTCTAGCAATGGATACTGCAATCTAATTTTTATCGGCAAACAAGGTAGCGGTAAAACATTATTAATCAATAAGATCTTTAAAAAAAAGGATACATTATGGGTTAATAATGGAGTAGATATACTTGTTTCAGATAATTATCACAACGTTAAAACAAACATCAAGGAAATAAATTCAATAAGTGATAAAGAATTAAGTTACTTAAAAACTCACCTTGAAGTGAGGACTATTTTTATTCTAATTAGTTCTCAATTCGAAAATGAAAGTTTAGACTATGAGAAAAGCACTATTAATTCGATCAATACAGAATTCCCAAGCTCGATAATTTTAGTTTATGTTAATGGGGAAATTGATGAAAATCTTCAAAGTGTTTTTTTAAAACTACATAAAAACATTCGAGATGTTTTTTTTATCTCGGATTTAAATACTGATGAATTATTAAATTTCAGTGATATCTTAAATAATATAATAATTAATTTTTGTACAAACAGATTAAGATCTGTAAAAAAAGAAATTAGTAACAGCATTAAGTTTAAGGACAAATATCTTGATATTGGAAATTCTTATTTAACAAGCCTTTATGAAGTCCCTGAGTTATTTTCCTGTTACCATTTGGAGACCTTAATTATAAGCAATGAATGGGGAGAATTTATAAATAACAGATGGAGAAAAGGTCGAAGTGAAAATATTAGAAGAAATTATAATATTGATAGTAGTCATATAAATTTTTATACTAATAGTAAATATAGTAATATTAATAGCAATAACTGTATTGGCTTTATTCCCGAGGAAATAAAAAACCTAACTAATTTAAGAAACTTAGTTATGGGTGGTGACTGGCATACAGATAAAAAAAAATGGTTAAGAGGAAGAATTATAAATAATTGATCCATTAAAAAAATTGACCAATCTCGAATATTTAAATCTCAGCAATAATATTATACAAAAAATACCAAATCTTAATTTACAGCATTTAAAGTTTTTGTACTTAAATAATAATAAAATCGACTCAATTTCTCTGAAAGGAAAATTACATTCACTAGCTGAACTATATTTAAGTAATAACTTAATAAAAAGTCTTGTTTTTTTCAAAAAAGTTGAACTGCCAGCAATATCCACTTTAGATATCCATGGAAATCTAATAAAAGACTTAGAACCTTTAAAGGAAATAATTTTAAATTTAAATATTACTAACTCAAAATGGCAGAAAAACACAGTAAATATTGCAAAAAACTCACTTCAAAAACCACCAATAGAAATAGTTAATATTGGAAAAAATGCTGTCTTAAATTATTTTGAAGAAATATCCGAAGGTAAAAACTATATTAATAAGGAAGTTAAGGTTATACTGGTTGGAAATAGTGAAGTTGGAAAAACAACTTTGGCAAAATATTTAGATGATGAAAAGGATTTGGATAAAGAACATAATTCGACACATTGGTTGGAAGAAAGACGGATTTCAAGTAAAAATTTGTTAGAAAAATTAAATCAAAGATGTACGATAAACTTGTTTGATTTTGGAGGACATGACTATTTTCATGATACACATCATTTATTTTTTAGTTCAAATACTATATATATTCTTTTATGGGATGAAAAAAGTAATTGTTTGAATCAAAGAACAATTATGCAAAAAACATCAAAAGGAATTGAAAAAGAGGTTGAATTTCAAGATTTCCCTTTAAAATACTGGCTAGAATCAATTAAATATTATATTAAAGAAGATAATAGTGAAATATTTGATTTTAAAGAAGAATCTTCAAGTGAATTTAACAGTGATGTTTTAATAGTCCAAAATAAAGTTTTTAAACAAGAAGATTTAATTTTTTTAAATAATCAAAAATTAAAAGAGTCTTATCCTTTTATTTATGACATCATTGGTGTTTCAATAAAAGAAAAGCGAAAAATTGATTATTTTGATGTGATTTTACTTGAAATGCTAAATAAAACATCAATTATTGGGGTTAAATTACCTGATTTTTATGGCAAAGTAAAAGACGCTATAAAAAACTATGATAAAGATCCTATAATTACTTTTAAAGAGTTTTCGATTTTTTGCAATTCACTTAAAGATGTAAAAATCACCTTAGAACAATCAAAATTTCTAGCCAACTATTTAAATCAAGTTGGAGTACTTATGTACTATCCTAACTCTGATCAAAAAGACATCATATATATTAATAAAAAATGGGTAATAGACAAAGTTTACAAAATATTAGAAGATCTATATGAAAAGGGTGGTGAATTTAATGAAGAATATTTAGATGAAGTTTTCCCACATATCTTATCTATAGAGCAAAAGTATAGCATACTAAAATTAATGATGGATTTCAAAATCATATTTAAAAATCCATATAATGATTTATTTATAGCTCCTCTGTATTTACCCGAAAAACCTATTCAATCTGTAGAAATGTTCATTGATAATAATATCAAACCTTACAGAAAATTTTTATATAAAGGCTATATTCATAAGAATGTAATTTTACATATTTTTCAAGAATACGGTGAATTAGTAATTAGCGAAAAAAAAGGATCAAACATTTATTACTATTATTGGAAGAACGGACTAGTAATAAAAGATCCTATAACTAATGAAATTATTAAAATATTATTTAATCTAGGAGATGAAGTAGGGAACGCATCTATTGATCTTTATAAGGTCAATAACTCTAATGATACACCTTTTGTATTTCAATTGATTAACAAAATAAACCAAATTAACATAAAATATGATGTTGATGAAATGATAACAATTGATGGTAGCAATTACTTACCGCTTAATGTAATTCATGAGAATGAAAATAACGGTAATTGGACATTTTTCTATGATAATAAATACTACAAACTCACTAATTTCAAGAAATTTTTAAAAAAACCAACTGTAATGAAAAAAATTTTTCTGTCATATTCTAAACAAGACTTAGGGCTTGTTAATAAATTCATAGAGCATCTAGCCTCTCTACAATTAGATGGAAAAGTATCTTATTTGGTATTGCAGTGAATTAGAAGCAGGCTCTGAATGGAATAAAGATATTCAATCTAATTTTGATGATTCCGATATCATTTGTTTTATGATAAGTCCAAATTTTATGAAAACTAAATATATACATGAACATGAAATTGCAAGAGCTTTTAAATTAAAAGAAGAAAAACCTAGTTTAAAAATCGTTCCAATAGTATTAGATTTCTGCAGATGGACGACAGATAATAATAATTTAGGACAATTTACAGGTTTACCATATACTGCAAAACCAATTGTAGATTTTGATAATGAAAACATGGCATGGTATATTGTTGAAGAATGCTTAAGAATAATGATTGAAAAAGATTTAAATCCAAAAGGAGATGATTTTTACCGTGAACACCTACCGGCAGATGTTTTAAAAATATACCAACGTATTGTTGAAGGGAAAGTTGACAAGAAGGGCTAAATATCTCTACTAATATAGACTGTCCCCGCTCGCGCTAGCAGAAGAAAAACTTATATGAAAGAGACAGTATAAAACTGTCTCTTTTTTAAATCATAATTCATCAATCCTTTGGCTTGTGATCATGTTCTTTTAAAGGAGGGTAATCCTTCTTTTTGTCAGGAGTTACACGTCTTCTTTCATCTAATGATCCGTCTTCTTTTTTCGGTTTTGGACCAGGTTTAATTGCTTCAACTGCTTCCATAATCTTATTTTTTTAATTATTATTTAAGATGTAGTGACCATCACTATCTTAAAACAAATAACATGAATAAATCCAAAGTTTATTTATGGAAAACCATAATTGAAAAATATTCAAAAAGAACTTTTCTTCTCACTTCCTATTTTTATTTATAATTATAAATATTTTTTATAACAACAAAAAATTATTAATTTGATTAATAAACACCTTCACCATACCTTTGCTTCATCAAAATCAAAGAAATGATTTGATCATCTTAAAAATAACTTTAAAAAATAGAAATCATGAAATTTACAAGAAGAGCAAACGCAAACTGGAAAGGTACAGGAATGGAAGGAAAAGGAACCATTAGTACACAAAGCACAACTTTAGATAATGCACAATTATCTTTTAAAACGCGTTTCGAGCAAGGTGTTGGAACTAATCCTGAAGAATTAATCGCAGCGGCACATTCTGGCTGTTTTACTATGCAATTAAGCTTTTTATTATCGGAAGCTGGTTTTGTTCCAGAAGATTTAGACACAGTAGCTAAAGTAACTTTTGAAGACGGAACGATCACTTTAATTGCTTTAGAACTTACTGGAAAAGTTCCTGGAATCTCTGAAGAAGATTTTCAGAAAACAGCTCAAAAAGCAAAAGAAATTTGTCCAATTTCTAAATTGCTAAATACTGAAATTACTTTGGCTGTTACTTTAAATTAATTCTTCAATAACAATATCAAAAATCAATATCAATTTTAAAATCTAAATAAAATGAAAACAATATTTAAAAGCTTTTTAGCATTCGCAGTAATAATCTTTAGTTTAGTATTTACAACAGCCAACGTAAACGCTCAAACTGCTCCTAAAATTAAAAACGTAGTATTAGTTCACGGTGCTTTTGCAGACGGATCAGGATGGAAAGGCTTGTATCAGGTTTTGACTAAAAAAGGGTATAATGTAACCATCGTTCAGAATCCGTTAAGCTCTTTGGAAGATGATGTTAAAGCAACTAATTTAGCTCTAGACAAACAAGACGGACCAACAGTTTTGGTTGGACATTCTTGGGGTGGAACTGTAATTACTGAAGCTGGAAATCACCCAAAAGTTGCTGCTTTAGTTTATGTTGCAGCTTTACAACCTGATAACGGAGAAAACTCTATTCAATGGTTACAAACTGCTCCTCCGGCTCCTGAAAATGGTGTCTTAGCTCCAGATGATAAAGGAATTGCTTATTATGACAAAGCTAAATTTCACGCTGGTTTTGCTGGTGATTTAAGCAAAGAAGATGCTGAATTTATGTTTGCTTCGCAAGGTGCATTTCACGCTCAAGGTTTTGGAACACCAATTACCAAAGCAGCATGGAGAACTAAACCTTCATACGGAATCGTAGCAACTGAAGATAAAAGTATCAACCCTGATATCGAACGTGCAATGTACAAACGTTCTAACACTAAAATCACTGAAATAAAAGGAAGCCATGTGGTATTTATTTCTCAGCCTGAGAAAGTTGCTAATGTGATTATTGAAGCTTCTAAAAAATAATTATTAATTATTAATTATCAATTCAATATAAGCTTGTCATTTCTCCCTTCGGTTGAAATGATAAAAACATAAAATTCCAAATTCCAAGTCTTAACAAAATTGGAATTTGGAATTTTTATTTTGGAATTTAAGCATTACATAAACTTACTAACTGCCTTTATAAAATAAGGCGAATCGTTCCAGCGTATTTTTTTATAACTGAAATCTTTTTTAAGCGATTCAGGAAGACAGTTCCAGATTGCTTCGTTCATTTTTTCAAGTAATAACTTTTTTGAAAACGAATCGGAAACTACTAAACTTATTTCTCTTACGGGAACTGGTTCTTTAAAAGGTTTGAAAAGTCCAGCCGATTCATTCAATGTCGAAAGTTTCGGAATAATCGCAAATCCTAAATGCGCTCGAACCAGGTTTTTTAAGGTTTCAATCGAATTGATATCGTACGTAAATTGTTCCTTTATTTTATCCGACGTTTTTAATCCGCAAATGTCCAGAAGTTGTGCGTTGTAGCAATATTCATGATGCAGCAATAATAATTCGGTTTTATCGCTAGGTTGCATTTCATAAAATTCTTCATTCGCCATCGGATGGGTTTGATTCAAATAAGCAACAAAAGGTTCTTCAAAAATAACATGTTCTATCAAATTTGGGTTTCCCGTTGGTGTCGCCATAATAGCAACGTCAATCGCGCCGGTTTCTAACTCTTTCATTAAAACTCCGGTGTAAGCTTCTTTGATAATGAAATGTACTTTTGGAGCCACTTCTTTCATGGCCTGAATAAACAACGGAATCAGATAAGGCGATAAAGTCGAAATTATTCCGAGTTTTAATTCTCCCTCCAATAGATTTTTTTCATTTATCACAAAATCCCGAATTTCATCTACTTCACGAAGAATCTTTTTGGCTTTAGTGATAATCTCAATTCCCAAAACGGTTGGCGTGAGTGGTACTTTATTTCGGTCAAAAATTTTGATTCCAATTTCTTCTTCGAGATTTTTTAGCTGAATCGTAAGTCCGGGTTGTGTCACCATACAAACTTCGGCGGCTCTTGCAAAATGACGTTCTTCGTCTAAAGCGACAATATATTTTAACTGCTGAATGGTCATCTTTATAATTTTATTTTATAAAGATACATAAATATCAATTTCATTTATAAATCAAAATTTACCAGATGTTAAAGTTTTGCAAAAACATCAAAATCAGAAAACCAAAACATACACTTTATCGTACATAATAAAAACGATTTTTAGGTATGTGGTAAATGAGAATGGAGTAGTTTTTGGAGCATATCGAACTTTATCACATATCCTGAATATCAATTTATTCTACGCCAATTATAAAAGAGGAAAGCGATCTTAAAGTAAGATCGCTTTTTGTTTTTATTCCTCTCCCTCGCTCTTCAACTGTAAAGCCCGCTGCAAAAAACTCTGATGCAAAATTTTATTTTCGGCCTCTTCAATTGCTTTTAGCAGATTATTTTGATTGTTGGTGATTTCGGTTAAAGCATTTTTCATGACTTCCCAAACGGGTTTCATTTCTTCGATCATCTCCTGCCCTTTTGGAGTCAACTGAATTAGTCTTTTTCGTTCGTCGATTTTGTCTTTTTTGGAGCGAATCAGTTTTTGTTTTTCCAGTTCTTTCAACAAACTTATCGTTGACGGATGTGTGTATCCAATTTCATTGGCAATCTCCACAACGCTTAAAGTATCTTTATGATATAAGGTATAAATTACTGGAAACCATTTCGGTTCAAAATCAATTCCGTATGATTTGTAAACCAATGCGCCGTCTTTTCGCAATTGCTCGCTCAAGCGCTGTAATCGCGTCGAAATGGCTAAAATTCCTGATTCGTCTATAATATTCATCTTTATTTCTTTAAAGTTAAATGACAGAAAACATTATCGGGTTTCATTAACGGAAATTTTTCTGGAAGCGATTCTTTTTCAATTCGCACAAAATCATTCTTTTCATAAAATCGCAATGCGGCTTCTAAAATTGCAACGGTTCCCAAATATAAATCATCGATTCCGTTTTCTTTGCAATATTCTATTAAAGTCTCTAACAATTTCTGAGCAATTGAAAACTCTTTTCCACGGAATTCCTTTTTTACAAACATCTTTCGAATTGCGGCCGAATGCTCATCAAATTTAACCAAAGCTATTGTACCAACTAATTCAGCATTAATAAACGCTCCCCAAAAACCGCCGCCACCTGCATAATAAAAGTTCTGGATATTGAATAAATCGGGCTGATCTTCTCTCGTAATCGGAACATTGAATTCATTAATTTGAATGTTTAATATTAAGTCGGCAATGACATTTTCAAACTTGTTTTCTATTGGAATTATTACAGGTTTCATTTGCTTTAAAATTTTATTATACAAAACTACGTAGTTAAATACATAAATAAAAATATTTATTCATTTTTATGATTTCTTTTATATTTTTGTTTGTTTGGAAATTTTCTGTAAAGACACAACAAGATTTAATTTTATAAAAAAATATGGCAAGAAATCAAAAAGAAGAATTTCAGGCGCTTCAGGATACTTTGTATGTTTTGGGAGGAAAATGGAAACTTCCTATAATCAATTCGATATGTAACGGAAATAACCGATTCAAAGACATCAAAGAAAGTATTCCCGGAATTACGTCCAGAATGTTATCGAAAGAATTAAAAGACATGGAACTGAATAATTTAGTCAAAAGAACTGAAGATCCGGATGCTCTAATCCCGATTCTTTATGAATCAACGTCGTATTGCCAATCTTTTGGCCCCATAATTACTGAAATGATCAAATGGGGAATTTCGCATCGAAATCATATTAAGAATAGAGAAGCTTCAAAAAGCTAAGTAGTTATTCCTGTGCTTTTCCGCTTTTTAAGTGTTTTGTTCGCAATCGGCTTAAAAATTCAGGAGTAATTCCAAGATATGAAGCTATATATTGTTGCGAAACACGCTGTGAAATAGTTGGATATCGCGTAATAAACTCGACATATTGTTCCATTGCTGTTGAAGAAACAGTTTTAAAAAGTCGCTTTTGTAGTTTCGATAAATGTCGCTGAATCATCAAACGAAACATTCTTTCTAAATGTGGTATTTCGTTGATTAGGTTTTCTTTAGATTGCCTTGTCAGAACCAAAAGCTCACAATCTTCCAGAGTTTCAATATACATGTCGCTCGGAACCTGATCTTCAAAACTTGTAATGTCGCTCACCCACCAGTCTTCGATGGCAAATTGGAGCGTTAATTCTTGTCCGTTACGGTCAATAAAATATTCGCGGATGCATCCTTTATTGATATAAGCTTCAAAATTACAGATTTCTCCAGCTTTGAGCAGAATCGTTTTCTTCGGAACCATTCTGAATTCAAGATTTTTTTCAAAGATTTTTACTTCTTCTTTAGAAAGACGCGCAGATCTGGAAAGGTAATCGTGAATTTTCTGAAACATTTTATCTCTTTTTAAGAATTGGCAATAACTTCATTTACAAACAAAAAGTAAATATAAGAGGTTTTATTTATTATTATTTCTTGATCTAGTTTAAGAAATGAAATAATTTATTACTGCAAATTTGAAACTTTGTTTCGCATTAAGCTTTAGGCAATATGCTAAAAAAATTAATCATTAACAATTTATAATTTACAATTAAATGAATTCTCAAATTGCTCTGGCTTTCGCCGAAATTGAAAAACTAATCCCAGAATATCTTCAAATAGAAGAAGATCGACAAATTTCAAATGGAAATGTAGCGGTTTGCATCATTGATGAAAATGGAAGTGTGCACGGCAAAATGTACGGAAACGACAAACCGCGCCAAAGACAATCTTATAAAATTGCCTGGACAAAAGCAAGTCAGGTTTGGTTAACCGGCGTAAAAACAGGAGAATATGAGAAAATGGTTTTCAACGGAATTGTAGATGAAAACGCAAACGGAATCGAAGCTCCGGATTTAATAGGCTGGCAAGGCGGACAACCGATAACGTTAAACAATGGAACAAAATTATCAGTTGGTTTCAGTGGTTTTAGAGGCACAACCGATTTAGAAATTGCTGAAAAAGCTTTTCTAGGGCTGTAAGCTTTAAGCTTTAAGCCATAAGCAAAAACAATTCATAATTCATAATTCATAATTCATAATTCATAATTAAAAAAATGACTTACATACCAGATTCAAACCGTTATCAAAAAATGCAATACCGTCGTTGCGGAAACAGCGGATTACTTTTGCCAGCTCTTTCATTAGGATTGTGGCACAACTTTGGCGGAATTGACAACGTTGATAATGCACGCGAAATTCTGCATACAGCTTTTAATAATGGCATTACACACTTTGATCTTGCCAATAATTACGGCCCGCCTCCGGGTTCAGCAGAAATTACTTTTGGAGAAATATTCAAACAAGATTTTAAAAATTACAGAGACGAACTTTTAATCTCAACAAAAGCCGGATGGCCAATGTGGGATGGACCTTATGGAGATTTTGGTTCTAAAAAACATTTAGTAGCAAGTTTAGACCAAAGTTTAAAACGAATGGGACTTGACTATGTTGATATTTTTTATCATCACAGGCCAGATCCTAATACGCCAATGGAAGAAACTATGGCTGCTCTGGATTTAATCGTTCGTCAAGGAAAAGCTTTATATGTTGGAGTTTCGAGTTATAGTCCGGCAGAAACTGAAAAAGCTTATGCCATATTAAAGAATTTAGGAACGCCTTGTGTTATTCATCAACCTAAATATTCTATGTTTGAACGTTCTGTTGAAGATGGCTTATTGGATGTTTTAGAAGTAAACGGAATTGGCGGAATCGCTTTTTCTCCTCTTGCGCAAGGACTTTTGACCAATAAATACCTAAACGGAATTCCGGAAAATTCAAGAGCAAATGCAAATCGTGGAAACGGTGCAATGGAAAAAGATGCCATTACCGAAGAAAATATTGCCAAAGTGCGCCGATTAAATAAAATGGCCGAAGAACGTGGTCAGAGTTTGGCGCAAATGGCATTGGCTTGGGTTCTGAAAGACAAACGAATCTCGTCGGTAATCATTGGCGCAAGCAAACCAGAGCAAGTAATGGATTCTTTAGGCTGTCTTCAAAATACTTCATTTTCAGAATATGAACTGCAGACTATTGATCAGATTTTAGCATAACATCTAAACCAAAAAACCTCAATTATGACTATTAATAAGAACAAAACATGCCTGACCATCATGTTATCCGGATTTTTATCTGTTGGTTTACTTGCACAACAAAAAGCTAGTAAAACAACAGATTATAAAAGCGTTACCATTTATGTAACGGCTAAAAATACGGACAAAAAACTAAGCAAAACCGAAACGCTTTCTTTTTCTGCAAAACCACAAACAACAGAAAAAGAAATTGCGGTTTTTGTTGATCCAGCCAAAACTTATCAAACCATGTTAGGAATTGGAGGTGCATTAACTGACGCTTCCGCAGAAGTTTTTTATCAGCTTCCAAAAGACAAACAACAGGAAATCCTTACGGCTTATTATGATACAGAAAAAGGAATTGGATATACTTTAGCACGAACAAACATGCAAAGTTGTGATTTTTCGAGCGATATTTACAGCTATATTCAGGAAGGCGATAAGGACTTGAAAACCTTTGATATCAGCCATGACAGAAAATATAGAATTCCGTTTATTAAAGAAGTAATTGCAAAAGCTGGAGGTAAAATTACTTTGTACGCTTCGCCGTGGAGTCCACCGGCTTGGATGAAAACCAATAATAATGTTTTACAAGGCGGTACTTTAAAACCTGAATACCACCAAAGCTGGGCTAACTTTTTTGTGAAATTTATAAAAGAATACGAAAAAGAAGGTATTCCGATTTGGGGTTATACGGTTCAAAATGAGCCGATGGCGGTTCAACGTTGGGAATCTTGTATTTTCACTGCCGAAGAAGAACGTGATTTTATCAAAAACTTTCTTGGACCAACGATGCAGAAAGCAGGATTTTCTAAGAAAAAGCTAATCATGTGGGATCACAATCGCGATTTGATGTATCAGCGAGTGAGTACGGTTTTGGAAGATAAAGATGCAGCAAAATATGTTTGGGGTGTTGGCTATCACTGGTACGAAGACTGGATGAAAAACGGAATGAATTTCGAGGCTGAACGCCGAGTTGCTGAAGCTTTCCCAGATAAACCTTTGATTTTAACGGAAGGCTGTGCCGCCGATTTTGATCAAAAATTATTAACCGACTGGAGTTACGGCGAGAAATACGGAATGTCGATGATCAATGATTTCAATATCGGAACCGTTGCCTGGACAGACTGGAATGTTTTATTGGATGAAAAAGGAGGACCAAACCATGTTCAAAATTTCTGCATGTCCCCTATTCACGCTGATCTTAAAACCGGAAATTTAATTTATACTAACGGCTATTATTATTTAGGACATTTCTCTAAATTCATTCGTCCGGGCGCAAAACGTATTGCTTGTAATTCAAGTAGTAATAAACTTTTATCTACCGCTTTTGTAAATGAAAATAATAAACTGGAAGTTGTGGTAATGAATTCAGGAGAAACGGATGTTGACTATTTTCTTTGGATAAAAGGAAAAGCGGCGAAAGTAACGAGTGCTGCACATTCAATTGCTACTTTGGAAGTTCAATAATTTAAATACAATTCTATGAAAGCATTTTTAATACTGAATATCGTTTTACTGAATTGTTTTGTTTGCACGTCACAAATATCAAAAGCTTTTAAACCACAACAGATTCCGGGTAAAATAGAATGCGAATTGTACGATCAAGGTGGCGAAGGAATTGCATATCACGATACTGATGCCATAAATAATGGAAGCGGAAAACTAAATCCCGTAAACGGAAATCCGCTGAATGAATTTAGGATAAACGAAGGTGTTGATATTTCATATTCGAAAGACGGTGATATTGATAATAATCCCTATAATAAAGTTCCGAGAAGCATTGGAAATCTTTACATTGGCTGGACAATGCCTGGAGAATGGATAAATTATACGGTTGAAGTAACCAAATCCGGAACTTATAAAATAGGTGCGCTTTATACCGCAAACGGCGACGGCGAAATCAACATCGAAGTGAATGGAAAAGATGCTACCGGGCAAATGAAAATTACCTCAACACATGATGACAAAGATCCAATCGACTGGAGACAATGGCATCATTGGAACAGTTCAGATTCCATTGGAACAATTAAATTGAAGAAAGGCAAACAAATACTCCGACTTCATATTGTTTCAAATGGAAATATGAATTTTGATTATCTGACTTTTACTGCCCAATAATTTATAATGCCCCCAAAAGCTCCCAGTACTAACCAAATGGGAGCTTTTATTTTTCTTAAAAAAACTACATTTCAAAAAAAGAAGCCAGCAAAACTTTCATAATATGCTTTTTTAGATTCTGTTTTTTCTCTTCTTTTAAACTGCTTTCCGTTAAATCGGTCTGCAAAATTAAATAGGCTAAAAATCCAGATATGTTCATCACGAAAGTTTCAATATTTACACCGTCAATTTTCTCATCATCAACGCTTTGAATGATTATATTTTTTAAAGTCTGAATGTTAGACTGAAAGTAAGATTCAATCATTTCAACCGCTTTTTTGTTTTCATTCAACAACTTTTCGATCATCATCAATTTATAAAACGGCTGATAATCGACTACTAAATCAATATACACGGTCATATAGGTCAAAAGCATTTCGATTGTGCCTTTGTTATCCATATTTACCGCATTTTTAGCCGTTTTAAACTGTTGAATTCTTCTTTCTAAAACAGTCAAAAAGAGATTTTCTTTCGAACCAAAATAATAATTGAGCATCGCAATACTTATTCCTGCTTTCTGTGTAATTAGTCTTACTGTTGTTTCTCTTGCACCATATCTGGCGAATAACTTTTCGGATATATCCAAAATGAAAACCTTTTTATCGATACTTTCTGCTGTGGTTGTTTTCATAAGAAATAGAATTACACAGCAAGCTGACGTTGATTTTTTGATGCCATAATTTTGCTGATGATAATAAAAGTCAGTAAAACGACAATTGCCAAAACCATCAACAAAGCTCCGATCATAAAAATTGTTCTGTTGGTCAGCAATTGTCCTTGAATGGCAGTTGCTTTGCTGATCAAAACATTAGATAGTGCATTGGCCTGATCGGCAGTATAACCTTTCAAAAGAAATAAACTTTGATAGCTGGAACTGCGTTGCACAAAGTTTTGATTGTCTGTTGTAAGATATTCCAAAAAGCCTTCTTTATATTCCTGATTATAATGCAATTGCAAGGTATAAAATCCTGAAATCGAATTTAAAGTAGCAATAAAACGAGCGTAAGCACAGACAATAATCGAAGTAAATCCGGTAAATTTTGGAATCGCCGACATTGTAAAAATCATAACAGGCAAGAAA
The DNA here is from genome assembly GCF_900182645.1 of Flavobacterium resistens. Taxonomy (GTDB): domain Bacteria; phylum Bacteroidota; class Bacteroidia; order Flavobacteriales; family Flavobacteriaceae; genus Flavobacterium; species Flavobacterium resistens. Next base: position 462,022 of record NZ_FXTA01000001.1, read on the forward strand.
ACAAATCCGACGGCGATTCCCTGCATAAAAACAGGTACAGCCAAATCTGTAAACGACATATTGGGTGTTAATGAAAAGTACATCCAAAGGTTGTAAACGATCATCAACAGAAAACCGGAAATGATTAATTTAGGCACAAAAAGTTTGTTTTTCAGAATCAGTTTAACTGAAATCCAAATGGCAATAATTACTCCGGCGCTATTGTAAAGTCCTAAATACACCACATCTTCAGCACTCCATCCTAAAATACCGCCGGCATAACCGTAAATAAGATTGATGGTATCTTTTATTCCATAAAAAATAAGAAGCAAAAAGAGTCCGAGAATAAATTTGCCATATTTAAAAGCTCTCAAATCGATAAGCGGTCTTTTTAAAGTCGCCTGTCTGTACAAATAAAACAGTAACATTACAAAACAATAAAGCGAAACCAATCGAATAGAATGGGATGAAAACCAATATTGTCTTGGTCCGTAAATCATCAGATAAGCAAGCGAAAGACTAAAATTAGCGAAGAAAAAAGCTCCTGTCCAATCCAATTGATATAGCGGAAAAGAACGTAAAATCATTTTTGGCTGAAAAATGAGGAGAGCAACTAGTATTGCTAAAATTTGCAAAGCGATCAATCCGTAATAGGTGAAATTCCAGTTCATGTTTACTGCAACCCAGGAAGATAAAATCCCGATAATTACAGCCGTTGTCAATATTGCCGTAAATAAAAATGAAGATCCGATAAGTGCTCCTTTTTCGCCCGGAAGCGTTGATAAAATAATATACAACATTCCGCCAACACAAACTGCCACAGCTAATCCGTGAAGAAATCGAAGTACAATAAACACCGCAATATCATGCGTTATAAAACTCGCTATATTGAGTAAAATTCCAATGAATATTGCGGTTATAAAATACTTCTGAACCGGAAAATAACGCAATAAACGAAACTGTATCGGCAAAAAAGTAATAATACCCGCGTACATCGCCAGAACCGACATCGAAATATCTTCCGGTTCAACTCCGTAAAACGAAATCAAGTGCTGTTGAATCAATGAAAATGAAGCAAACTGTGCCAAAGCGGTGAACAATATAAAAACCATTAAACCAATTGACAAGCTTTTATATTTAAAGGCAAAGCTGTTTAAAAAAGGATGTGCTTTCATGATTTTTTATGAAAAACGGTTACCGTTACATTCATTCCTGATTTGATTTCTTCAATTTCTTTATTGTTTTCAAAAACAATCTTCACCGGAATTCTCTGAATGATTTTCACAAAATTCCCTGTCGAATTATCTGCCGGCAAAAGCGAAAATTTGGCACCCGTTGAAGCTGAAATGGCTTCGATTTTACCATTAAATGTTTTTCCAGAGATAGCGTCAACTGTGATTTTTACGGACTGTCCAATGTAAAAACCATTTACCTGAGTTTCTTTAAAATTAGCTGTGATCCATTTTTCGTTTTCGTTTACGATGGATACCAAAGGCTGCCCTAACTGCACTTGCTGTCCTTCCAGAATTTGTTTACGTCCTGTTTTACCATCATATGGTGAGGTAATTACCGTATAGCTCAAATTAATTTTGGCCAAATCCAGAATTGCTTCTTTACGTTTAATATCGGCGTTAAGCAAAGCTCTTCTGGTTTTTAATTCCTGGACTCTGGATTGCGTGCTTAACAAAGTATTTTCAGTCGCATTGTAATCGTTTTGGGCTACATCGTATCTGGTTTTTACCTGTTCGTATTCTTGTCCGGTTACGGCTTCTTCTGTCAAGAGTTTTTGATATCGCAGATTGTCTTGTTTTTGTTGCCATAATCTGGCTTTCGCCGAAGCAATTTGGTTTTTACTCACCGAAATTCCGGTTTGCGCGACGTTGATTCCTGCTTCTAAAACGTTGATTTGAGCATAAGCATCTTCTAAAACGGCTTCGGCTTCCTGCACTTTATAGGTATATTCTCTGTTGTCAAGAATCACCAGTGTATCGCCTTTTTTAACATTCTGATGTTCTTCAAACAATACTTTTGTAATGTATCCGCTGGCTCTGGCCGAAACCGGATTGATATACGATTCTACTTGCGCGTCATTTGTTTCTTCGTAGTTGGCTCCATCTGCGAGATAAAGAACAAAACATGAAATTAGGGCAATGCCGATTACAATTGCTGTAATCGATAATATGGATGTCTTTTTATTAATTGTAGTTTTCATTGTGATTATTTTTAATGGTTTTGAATTATAGATTACCTGTTGTATAAAGCAATCTGTAGTAAATGATTAAAGCACCGATTTGCGCATTCACATAAGCGTATCGTGATTCCTGATATAAATTATCGGCATCCAGCAAATCGGTTAAAAGTGATAATTGATTTAGATATTTAGTATTGATGATTTCAAAATTGACTTTTGCCTGTTCTATCGATTTATCGGTTACTTCAATTCGGTTTAAAGCTTCTCCGTATTTGATATTTAAGGCGTTAATATCTTCTTTGACGTTATCTTTAATCCAGTCTTTTTGAATCGTAATCGCGTTTAGTCTTTCATTTGCCGCTTTTACTTTATTCGAATTATGGTATAAGGAAGAAATGTTGTAACCGAATTTAACTCCCACAAATCCTGCAGAATATGCCTGATCAATTGGTTTAAAGAACAAATAGTTCGGATAATTCAATCCGTAAGCAGAAATTAAACTTAAAGAAGGATAATTATTGGACTTGATATTTTTGATTCGCGCCGACTGGATTTTCAAATTCATATCTGCTTTTTGAAGCGAATATGAATTGTTAACATCAGCATTTAGCTGCGAAAGCACAATTTCTTTTAAATCATTAGTCAACAAAGAATCACTCGGAAAAAGCATTTGAGATTCGTCGTTGTTCACCAATAAGGCTAATTTTTTACTTCCAATTTCAATGTCATTTTCGTTTTGAGTTTTGTTTAGTAAAACATTTGATAATGTCAATTCGGCACGCAAAAGATCACTTTTTGTTACACGCTGGTTTTTGTAGAAAGATGTAATGTTTTTCAGCCTTGCTTCTGCCCTTTTCTCCTGATCTGCAATTAATTGTTTAAAGTGATAAAGGCGAATTAAATCCAGATATTGAACGGCGGTTTGCAAACCAATATTCCCGCTCTGATCTTTGGCATTTATAGCAGCAAGTGCATTTCGATACGAACTCTCTTCTATAGCCGATTTGGTTTTTCCGCCGGAATAAATATTCAAACTTAAATCAAGTCCAAGATTCATCGCATCTGGACTTGGCAGACGGCTCACTTGTCGCGATTCGCTGAAACCTTTATCATACAAAGTGGCTTTAGAAAATCTTTGGTAAGAACCGCCAACAGCTAAAGAAGGAAGAACGCTGTTTTTGGCATCATTTAAATCGGCTTCAGTGGCAGTTTGTTCTATTAAAGAAGCCTGAACTGTTTTGTTATTTTGTCTTGCCAAGGAAATGGCTTCTTTCAAAGAAATATTATATTTCTGCTGTTTTTCCTGAGCTATAAGGCTTGTGCCAAAGCTCAAAAACAATACTATTAAACCTATAATTGGTTTTAAAATTTTCATTTTGATTCGTTTTAAATTATTTCAAATAAGGCAAAAGAATGCCTGCTCCCAATGGGAGATTTTTTTAAACATTAAAATTTGAGGGACTTAAAAAGTAATGACGCTATTGATCGCCCTGATGGCTTCTTCTAAACTGGCCTGGAGATTTATCGGTTATTTTACTGAAGATTCGGCTAAAGTATTTCGGGTCATCAAAACCAATGGTACTGGCGATTTCTTTTATACTTAAATCCGAATACCATAACAATCGCTGCGCTTCGCGAATGGCTTCTTCCTGAATCGATGAAGTAACGGTGTTACCAGTAACCATTTTCAGCGTATCGTTTAAATAACCTAATGAAAGATTCATTCTGTTCGCATATTCGGTCGGACTTTTGATTTCTTTAAAGTTTTCACGAAGCAGTTTTCTGAAAGAAGTAACAATTGCCGTACTGCGAACCGAATGTTCTTTCATATCCTGCGTCACACTTGCCTGATAAATGGAGGTAATTTTATAAATCAATGATACTACTATAGATCGTATCGCCGGTTTATGAAACGCTGCCATATCATTTGCTTTTGAAGTCGAATACAACAACTCCATCAATTGAAAAAACCATGTTTTCTGCTCTTTCGAAATTCCTAAAATCGGGCCGTGATATAAGGATTCTTCTAATATTGATCTTGAATAATCGTCTATTATGTTATTATCAAAAAACAACACCCAACCTTCAATCTTTTGAGTTTCTATTACGCGCTGCACCTGGCCAGGATACAAGAATAATAGTGAACCATTGCTAAGATGAACTTCTTTAAAATCAACAAAAAAAGTTCCTTTCCCTTTTTCCGGTATAATGCAGATACAGAAATCGTTGCGATGCGATCTGGTCACTTCTCTTCTGATGGAATCTACAAAACTGTCACTCATCTTTTCGATCATAATACCGAGACTTGATTCGTTTAGTTTTTTAAGTGGAATATTCGTTTTCATTTTTATCTCTTTTTGTATGGGACAAAGTTCCCCTATAAATCCGTAATTTTGTCTAATTAAATACGGTATTTGGTGGACGATTCACCTATTTATCCATAAAATTACAAAATCGATGGACAAATCGCCTGTAATTTGCCTGTTTCTGGACTTAAAAGTCCTTATTTTCAACTTTAAACGTCTCAAATCAAAATAATTCGCAAAAACAATAAATAATTATACCGATTGGTATATATTTGCAGAATCAAAATGATTCTTATCATGAGTAAAGCAGAAAAAACCAAGCAATTTATTATCGAAAAGACAGCTCCTATCTTTAATATGAAAGGTTACAGCGGTACTTCGATAAGTGATATAACAGATATAACCGGACTCACGAAAGGAAGCATTTATGGCAATTTTGAAAGTAAAGACGAAGTGGCAATTGCGGTTTTCAAATACAATGTCAAAAAATTGCACGATGCTTTTTCACGAGAAATTGACAAACAGACTACTTTCAAAGGTAAATTATTAGTTTATCCAAAGCTTTATTCTGAATATTCTGATTTGCAAGTAACAAAAGGCGGCTGTCCAATTTTAAACACTGCAACAGAATCAGATGATACACATCCTATTTTAAAAAAGTATGCCGAGAGAACGCTTAATTATTGGAAAGAAAAAATAATGTATTTCATTGATCAGGGAATTTTGGCAGGAGAATTTAAAGCCAATGCAATTGATACAGAGAAAACGGCACTAACCATAATTGCTTTAATTGAAGGCGCTATAATGATCAGCAAACTGACAAACAGTTTAGATAATTTGTCAAGCATTATGACTTCAGTTTACAAAGTAATAGACGATTTAGAATAAAGTAATTTCAAAAAATTGCTTTTTTTTAGCAAATAAAATATACCAATCGGTATTATCTAGTTATAAATTGTTAATTATAAATGTAATTGCCAGGCTGAACGAAGTCGAAGCCTCCGCTAAACCTGAAACCTGAAACTTTAAAATTAAAATAAAATGCAAAAAACAAGACTACAAGTACTTCAAGATCATTTAGACAGAGAATTCACAGCTTCGCCCTCGCCTTTTATGCTTTGGATGAAACCAATTGTTTTGGTTGCCCAACCTGGCACTGTCACTTTTAAATATGTCGTGAGAGAAGAAATGTCAAATCCGATTAAATCTCTGCATGGAGGCGTTACTGCGGCAATTGCGGACGATTGTATTGGTGCAACTTTATTTTCTTTAGATGAAGAACATTTTTACACAACCATCAACCTCAATATTGATTATTTTGCTCCGGCGCATGTTGGCGATACGATTTTGGCAAAAACCGCTATCATTAAAAAAGGAAAACAATTTGTAAACGCGCAATGCGAAATCTGGAACGAAGCTGAAACTCGTCTGATTGCCAGAGCATATTCGAATCTATTCAAAACCAATGTAATCAAAAAAGTGCTTTAATTTTTCAAAGCCTTTTTTTTACTTTAAAATATACCAATTGGTATAAAATATAAATATGACACCTTTACAACGAAAACTTCTGATTTTAACCGTAATCCTTGCCGCGATTATGGAACTTATTGATATTTCAATTGTCAATGTTGCGCTTTCGCACATGAGTGGCAATTTGGGCGCAACTTTAGAAGACACCTCTTGGGTCATAACTGCTTATGCCATTGCCAATGTAATTATCATTCCAATTACGAGTTTTTTAAGTGCCAATCTCGGACGTCGAAATTATTACATTGGCTCTGTTATTTTGTTTACTTTCTGTTCTTTTATGTGCGGGCATTCTTCAAACATCTGGATGCTTGTCTTTTTTAGATTCTTTCAGGGAATTGGTGGAGGTGCTTTATTATCGATATCTCAAGTCGTGGTATTTGAACTTTTCCCGAAAGACAAACAATCAACAGCAGGCGCTTTATTTGGAGCAGGAATTTTCATCGGACCAACAATTGGACCAACGCTTGGCGGTTATATTACTGAAAATTACGATTGGCCCTGGATTTTCCTGATTAATATTCCTATCGGGATTTTAGTTACGATTTCATGTATTTTCTTGCTGAAAGAACCGCCTGTTAAGCCAGAAATCGCCAAAGTCGATTGGGTTGGAATTGCTTTATTGGCAATTGGAGTCGGTGCTCTTCAAACTGTTTTAGAACGCGGCGAAGTTGAAGATTGGTTCGAAACACGTTATATTGTAGTTCTTGCTGTCATTGCTTCAATTTCCTTATTGACTTTTATTTATTGGGAATTAACGATTGATAAACCTGTAGTAAATTTAAAGGTTCTTAAAAGCAAATCGCTAAGTATTGCCGCAATTCTGACTTTTGTCACCGGATTTGGGATGTTTATTTCGATATATATCAGTCCCGTTGTGGCACAGCGTCTTTTAAGTTTTTCACCATATCAAACAGGTTTACTTTTGTTGCCGGGCGCTTTATTTGCATTGGTCGCCTTAAAACTCTGTGGAACTTTACTTCAAAAAGGAGTTTCTCCAGTTCTTATTATTGCAGCGGGATTTCTATTATTTATTTATTTTAATTGGAGAATGTCTGAAATCACTTTAGACACCAGCGCTTTTGAAGTCTCAACAGCTTTGATTTTCCGTGCATTAGGAATGGCTTTACTAACTGTCCCATTGACAATGCTGGCAGTTTCTTCACTCGATGACAAAGATGTTGGACAAGGTGCCGCGTTAAATAATATGATGCGACAATTAGGCGGTTCTTTTGGAGTTTCTATTATCAATACTTATATCGCGCATCGTTTTGCTGAACACAGAAATGTTTTGATTTCGAATGTAACTTTGGATAATACAAAAGCCATGAACCGAATTAATGGTTACATCAATTATTTCCAGCATAGAGGTTTTGCTTATAACGAAGCAAGGTCAAAAGCTTTAAAATTAATGGAAAATATCGTGACCAGACAATCTTCTTTATTGAGTTATCGGGATGCTTTTCTATTTGTAGGTTTATTTTTTGTCATCACACTACCCTTGTTATTGCTGGTAATGAACAAGTCTAAAAAGCCAAAAACGAATATAATTTTGTCCGATCATTAAAAAAAACATCAAAAAATTTGTTTTTATGACCAATCGGTCATATATTTGTACCGTTAAATAAAAGCTATCATGGCAAAGGGAGAAGAAACCAGACAATTTATCATAGAAAAAGCAGCACCTATTTTTAATACAAAAGGGATTGCAGCAACATCTATGAGCGATATTATGGAGGCAACCAAATTGTCAAAAGGAAGCATGTACGTTCATTTTGACAATAAAGAAGTTCTAGCCTGTGCCGCTGTTGATCACAATATGAAAGTATTAGGCGATAAACTGATTTCAGAAGTCAGCAAAGGCAAAACAGCGAAAGAAGAACTATTTACTTATATCGATTTTTTTAGTAATGCCGTGAATCCGCCTTTAACCGGAGGTTGTCCGTTATTGAATTTCGGAACTGAAGCTGATGACACCAACCCTATTGTAAAAGAGAAAATCAATAAAGGTTGTAATGCCAATCAACAATTATTAGCCAATAGCGTAAACAAAGGAATTGCCAACGGAGAATTCAAATCAAACTGGAACGCTGAAGAATTTGCTGTCATCATGTTTGCCATGATGGAAGGCGGCCATCTCATTTCAAGAATGTCAGGCAACAACGATAAAATGAAAATTATCGCTAAAACCCTCAAAAAAATAATAGAGGAAAACAGCCTCTAATTTTTTTTACCAAAAAAATGACCGATTGGTCATAAATTTTAAAAATTAAATATAATAATTCACAACTCATCATTAACAATTAACAATTAGAAAACATGTCAAAAACAATTTTAATTTCAGGAGCATCAAAAGGATTCGGAAAAGCCTGGACAGAAGCATTTTTAGCAAAAGGATACAAGGTAGCTGCAACAGCCAGAAATATTGATACCCTAGCCGACTTAAAAGCGCAATACGGAGACGCGATTTTACCTCTTAAACTAGATGTAAACAACCGCTCTGAGTCGTTTGCAGTGGTAGAAAAAGTACAACAGCATTTTGGGACTATAGATATCCTGATCAACAATGCGGGTTACGCTTTAAATGGAGCTGTCGAAGAAGCTACTGAAAGCGAAGCAAGAGCGCAATTTGAAACCAATTTCTTTGGTACACTTTGGTTAACACAAGCGGTATTGCCAATTATGAGAAAACAACAAAGTGGCCATATTATTCAGGTTTCTTCTATTTTAGGAATCGCTACTTTACCAATAATTGGTTTATATAACGCTTCTAAATTTGCCGTTGAAGGTCTTACCGAAACATTGGCTTCAGAAGTAAAACAATTCGGAATTAATGTTACTTTGGTTGAACCAAATGGTTATGTTACAGATATCTGGGGTAACGGAATCATTAGTGAAAGCATACCTGCTTATGACGGAATTAAAAAAGCGATTGCTGATGGACATGATCCTGATACTTTTGGAAAAACAAGCGCTACAGTTCCGGCGATCATTAAATTAGTCGAAGCTGAAAATCCTCCTTTACGCCTATTTTTAGGAAAAGTAGCTTTACCATTTGCTAAACAAACTTATGAACAAAAACTAAAAACCTGGGAAGAATGGGCAGACGTTTCTGTCGCAGCTCACGGTTAATTTGATTTCTGATTTTAATTGAAAAAGCGAGACCAATTCTGTATAGAAAGTCTCGCTTTTTTTATGCTTAAATTTTTACGTTTTTACCAGCTGTATTTCAAAATCAAGCGGGCATTAAATGGCGTTCCTGCTGTAAAATGAATTTCTTCAACTGAAGCTGTTTCATTTGCTAATCTTGATTCCGTCAGGAATTGTGTTTCTTTCCATTTCGTGTCAAAAATATTGTCGATGTTCACTCCTATTGATACTTTTTTAATCTGATAATTTACAGAGAAATCTGTTATACAATACCCTTTTGCTACAACCGAATTATCTTCATTGGCTGGGCGATCACCCAAGAAACGGGTTCTTAAACTTCCCGAAAAACCTTTTAAATCTTTTACCGAAAACCCGTTCATTAAAGTATGAACCGGCGCTAATGGCAAATAATCATTTCCTTTGGGCTCGTCAAACGAACGTGCGTGCGTATAAGTATAATCAGTATTCCAGAATAACCAATTTGTTAATTGATATCTGAAACCAAAATCAAAACCTTTTCGCTGAGTTTTACCGCTTGGTTCTACAACTGCCTCGTCTCCTACATACACAAATTCCTGTGCCAAATACAAATACCAAATTGCCGAATTTACAATCATTCTTGGAAATGGTTTCCAGTTAATTCCCAAATCCGCTCCGTAAGTTTCAGGCAAAATTTCCTGTCCTTTTTGTGCCACTACAACGCGGGTATCGTTGCTATGAAAGCCTTTACCTAATTTCAGAAAATATTGTAATGTGTTATTTTGTGTGTATAAAAAGTTCAGTTTTGGACTTACAATGGCTTTGCTTTCTGTTTGATTTGTATAAACCGAGGCCAATTGATCTTCATAGCCAAATTTGAAATAATCCACGCGCAAGCCAGCATTTACAAGCCATTTTCCAGAAGTAAAATCAAAACTTGTAAAAGAGAAAAGATTCGTCTGATTCACATTTCCTAAACTCAAATAATCCAAAACTGTTTTTCGGTTTAAAGTGTGCGATAACTCGACATCTTTATTATTGTCATTTCGCAATCCCGCTCCTAACTTAAAACGCCAATTTTCATCCAGTTTTTGATCATATTCCGACTGAAAACCTACAATGGTTCTGTTTTCTTTCTGTTTGATTTGATCGCCATTTACAGGGTCATTCAAGAAAAAAGTAAAATTAGAATACAATTCAAAATCATATTTGCTCAAATAGGCCGTATTTTTTATCTGTGTATTTTCATCAATTTTGGCGTCGTACTGCAAATTGAAATTCGTTCTGTCTGTGTTTCCGCCTTCATTTGGATCAATTGCTCCAAAATGTGAAATTGTGCCCTCATTCACTGCGCGATCCGGAATTTGTCCGCTGGCATCCCATTGGCTTTTAAAATGAGATACAAACAATGCAATTCGATCGCCGTTATTTAGTTTGGCATTATATTTTGCAAACAAATTGATTCGGTTAAAATTTTGAGGCGCATCAAAATAACCATCGGTCATCATGTATTCTCCCGCAAAATACGCCGACTGATTTTCTTTATTCAACAAATTAAACAAAGCAACCGTTCTAAAAGTATCAAACTGACCGCCTTCAAAAGAAACAGAACTATGTTCCAATGCATTTTTTGTATTAAAACCAACATAACCCGCCGTTGTAAAATCTCCTTTATCAGCAAAATAAGATCCTTTGTCAAAATCAATATTATCAACTGTTTCCGGAATCACAAAGTGAAGATCAGAATATCCTTGTCCGTGCGCATGCGAAACCATATTTACCGGCATTCCATCAACCGAGATATTAATATCTGTACCGTGATCACAATCAAATCCTCTCAGGAAAATTTGTTCTGCTTTTCCTCCACCAGCATGCTGACCAATGAATAATCCGGGAACTTTTCGCAATAAATCCTGAGAATTCGATATCGGTTGGATTTCTAAATCAATTTTTGAAATTGTATTCAGGTATTTCAAATTGTTTGTAATGGTTACTTCTTCAAGCAAAAAAGGTTTTTCTTCTAATGAAATTGTCAAAAAATCTACAGAGAGAAAAGAGATAAATTTGATTTTTTGAGTAATAAATCCTTGTTTACTGATTTCTAAACTATCATTTAATTGAACCCCTTCTAAAGTAAATTTTCCGTTTACGTCACTGTGTGCATGATTTTTTGAAACCAAATCACGAATTAAGACTTCAGAAAGTGGTTTTCCTTTTGCATCATTTATAACTCCATTTATAGATTGTGCGTGAATTGAATAAGACAGAACGAAAAAAAGAATTGCAGATAAAAATTTCATTAGATAAAGGAAAATGATTTTGTAAATTTTGGAGCAAAAATAGGCCATCGAATAAACTTTTCATAAAAAAAACTCCCATTTCTAAAAAAAAATAAGAGTTTTCAGTTTAATCTCGAAAAAATAATTTAGAATTTAATGGCAATTTTTCCAATCGTTTTTCCCGATTCCAAAAGTTGATGTGCTTTCTTCAAATTATCAGCTGTTAATCCGTTTAATGTTTGATTTAAAGTAGTTTTTAAAGTTCCGTGATCCAGTAAATCAGCAACTTTGTTTAGAATGTGATGTTGCTCAATCATATCTTCGGTTTGAAACATCGAGCGTGTGTACATCAATTCCCAGGAAAAAGAAACACTTTTACTCTTTAAGCTGTTTAATGCAACAGGATTGCTATTTCCTGTAATTGAAGCAATATGCCCCTGAGGTTTAATCAACTCAGTCATAATGTCCCAATAAGCATTGGTATCGACAAAATCCAAAATAAAGTCAACATGTTCATAACCAGCTTCTCTAACTGCCGAAATGAGGTTTTTATGATCCACCACATAATCAGCACCTTGCTTTTTGCACCAATCAATTGTTTCAGGACGCGACGCTGTTGCAATAACCGTTAATCCGGCAATTTTCTTGGCCAATTGAATGGCAATCGAGCCAACGCCACCTGCTCCGCCAATAATTAAAATTGATTTTCCTTTGTCTTTTTCAGCATTAATTCTGATTCGGTCAAACAAAATTTCCCAAGCAGTCAAAGCGGTTAACGGAATTACAGCCGCTTCTTCAATACTTAATGATTTTGGTTTTCTGCCCACAATTCTTTCATCAATAATCTGAAATTCGGCGTTACTTCCTTGTTTTGTAATATCTCCAGCATAATAAACTGGATCACCTACTTCAAATAAAGTTACTTTTTCTCCAACAGCGTGCACAATTCCAACGGCATCCCAGCCAATGATTTTTGGCGTCTCAAGAACAGTATCTTTTGCGCTATTTTGGCGAATCTTAAAATCGACGGGATTTACAGAAATCGCATCAATTTTTACTAATAAATCGTGTGCGCCGGGTACAGGTTTTACAGTTTCAAATTCTATAAAACTTTCTTTTTCTTCTATGGGTAGTGATGTTTTAAATCCTATTGCTTTCATTTTTTAAATTTTTATATAAATATACTAACAAAGATAATAGTGGTTTAAATTATTGAAGTTGTATATTTTTATCCAATATCGGTAGAAATTTTGCAATTGTTAATTGGTTTCTCGTAGATTACAGATCCAAATCCTTTTTAAGCATAAACAAGTGAATTACAAATACTTTAATTCGAACTGATTTAAAATTAAAAATATTTCGAACTTTTTTTTAATAATTCAAAATCCAAGTTTCAACTTTTATCGTAGTTAAGGAGAAAATAGCTGGGATTCAGGTAAACTCAAATGACATTGCTTTTTGGACATTTTGAAATTTATCACATTTCTGACTATCGCTTGTTTTATTAATTTTTAGGAAATTACAGTTTGGACAAATTAGACATTGAAAGGTTAAAAAAATCTTTACACTATTTAAAGAGTAAACAAAGGGAATTGAAAAGGCACGATGAAAATGAAATCCGAAGTTTTGAATCGATTATTAAACATCAAAAAAACTACATGGTGGAGCAATATAAATTATTGCATTATGAGCCATTAATCAAACAAGAAATTAAAAACACCGAAATCTTCATCGGCAACGTACAGAAAATTATAGACATGTACCCCTAAACTGCTTGCAATAATTTAATTTGGTTTATAATTCATTAGCGCTTCGAATTTTTTCAAACTCGACAAAATTTTAGGCAATAGCTATATTTCTATGTGTTTAAAATAAAGCCTTAAATTTGCTAATTCTAAAATACTTCAAAAATGAATATCAGAAAGGCCAAAATATCAGATTCAGAACAAATCGCTCCTATTTTATTATTGGCAATGGAAGATATCATTTATAAATTCATCAAAAAAGAAGATTACGCTTCCGCAAAAGATTTCCTGCAGCATTTCATTGGAAGAGAAAACAATCAATATTCTTTTCAAAATTGTTTTGTTGCTGAAGAAAACAATGAAATCATTGGTGCTGTGAACATTTATAACGGCGCTGATTTAGAAGCTTTAAGAACTCCAATAATTTCATATATCAGAAAACATTTTAATCCCGAATTCGATCCTGAATTAGAGACAAAAGCCGGTGAATTTTATATTGATTCTTTGGGTGTGAATCCTAAATATCAGGGAAAAGGAATTGGTTCAAAGATACTTTTGTTTTTGATTGAAGAATTTGTAACCAAAAACAATCAGACTTTAGGATTATTAGTTGAAGAAGGTAATCCGAATGCCAAAAAACTATATTTAAATCTCGGATTTCAGCCTGTTGGCGAGAAAACTTTGGTTGGAAAAAAGCTGGAGCACCTCCAAATTAGCCCGAAAACATTGGTTTTTTAATTTTTTTTATATTTTTTTTCAAAATTTTGTCCAATTCTGAAACTTCAGTTGTCATTAGAGTATAAACAATTAAAATTATACAAAATGGAAACTAGAATTAATGTATTCGAAAAAGGTCAAAAAGCAATCTCAACATTATTTGGCATCAGCGGTTATTTGAAAAAATCAGAACTTGAAAGATCACTTTTCGAATTAGTCGAAATTAGAATTTCTCAAATCAACAATTGCGCTTATTGTCTTGATATGCATACTAAAGAAGCGATGGCGCATGGCGAAACAACACAGCGTTTATTTGGTTTGAGCGCATGGAAAGAAACTCCGTATTTTACACAACGCGAAAGAGTGGCACTTGCATACGCAGAAGCCGTAAATGCATGTGATGTTCCAGATGAAATCTACGATATTGCTAAAGCTGAATTTTCTGAAGAGGAATTAATTGATCTTACACTTGCCATCGGTACAATCAACATGTGGAATCGTCTTAACATCGCTTTTGCGAATACTCCAGGGACTTACAGAGTGGGTCAATTTGGATAAATAAACTGGGCAGTTTTTATATTTGGTAAAAACACTAAATTTATATCATTAAATTGTAGCAAAATTAATTTTAACACATAGAAGCATAGACTTTCTATTCTCGGAAAGGCGTTTCACTTATTTAAAATAAACATAGCCTTTACAATCTTGTCATTGTGAGGAACGAGGAATATCCACGAGAAACTCTACAAAGATTGACCTTTACGGAGTTACTTGCGAAGATTCCTCGTTCCTCGGAATGACAACCTTTGAGAACTATGTCTCTATGTATTGAAAATATTTTTGAGTTACGCCCAACTGCTTATTATTAAAAAACAGTTTTTTTTATAAAATCATTAAAACGTATCAAAATGAACGAATTCATATTAATTTTCAGAAGAGATTTTACAACAAAAGAACTCCAGCCTTCGCCAGAAGAATATCAACAACATTTACAACAATGGCAAAACTGGTTTGGCGGACTTGCAGCGCAGGATAAATTAGCAAGACCTTTACAACGCTGGGACGGAAAAGGCAAATTAGTTACCTCAAATAAAGGAATCACTGACGGACCTTTTGTTGAAATCAAAGAATCTATTGGCGGATTAATTGTTATAAAAGCCAAAGATTATGATGAAGCGGCAGCAATTGCACAAGGATGTCCAGTTTTGGATTTCGGCGGCAATGTCGAAATTAGAATGGCGGTTTAACAATTAACAATTTTGGAAAAAGAGCTTATACCCAATTTATTCAGAACAGAGTACCAAAAAATTGTTTCGGTGCTTTGCAGTTTGTTTGGCATTCATCATATTGAAATTGCCGAAGATATTGTAAGCGATACATTTTTGGCTGCTTCTGAAACTTGGGCTATAAAAGGAATTCCAGAAAATCCCACGGCTTGGCTTTATACTGTTGCCAAAAACAAAACCAAAAATCATTTTAAGCGAAATGACATTTTTGAAAAGAAAATCGTTTCTGAAATAAAACACAATTCACCATTGAATGGTGAGGATATTGAAATTGATTTATCGGAACAAAATATTGTGGATAGTCAGTTGGCGATGATTTTTACAGTCTGTAATCCTTGCAATTCAGACGAAGCGCAGATTGCATTGGCCCTTAATCTGTTATGCGGTTTTGGAATAAGTGAAATCTCAGATGCTTTTTTATCTAATAAAGAAGTGATTTACAAACGTATAAATCGTGCCAAAGAAAAACTCAAAGAAGAAAACATCAAAATCCAAAGTCCGAATCCAACTGAAATCTCAGACCGAATTGATACCGTTTTAAAAACAATTTATCTGCTTTTTTCTGAGGGCTACTACTCGACTTCACAAAATACCACACTTCGCAAAGATCTTTGTGCCGAAGCTATGCGCCTGAACTATTTATTAATTCAGAATCAAGCGACAAATTTGCCCGCTACCAATGCTTTAATGGCGTTAATGTGTTTTCATTCCTCCCGATTTGAAGCACGAACATCAGAAAGCGGTGAAATTATTTTATACCAAGATCAGGATGAAAAACTTTGGAATCAGGAATTAATTGACCGTGGCACTTATTTTTTGGGTAAATCTTCTATCGGGGATACACTTTCAAAATACCATCTTGAAGCGGGAATAGCGTATTGGCACACCTTAAAAAGTGATACTTCAGAAAAATGGAAACATATTCTAGAGCTTTACAATCATTTAATTATTTTAGAATATTCTCCAATTGTGGCTTTGAACCGCACTTTTGCCTTATCAAAAGTTATGGGCAAACAAGAAGCTATAATTGAAGCAGAAAAACTAAATTTGACTGATAATCATTTTTATTATTCGCTGCTCGGGAATTTATATATTGATATTGATAATCAAAAAGCAAAAAATCATTTTGAAACGGCTCTTAAATTAGCCAAAACAGTTTCGGATAAAAATATTATCAGTAAAAACATTTTGGAACTTTCGTCCAAAACAAAGAAATAGAAATTAAAATAGCTTTACCAATGCTTAACCATAATTTTTTTGAATCTAATTATAAAAAACTCGGCTTCTTTGCCTTGACTGAAGATTTTGTTGAAGAAATTAATGGTGAAGCTTACAAACCTTATATTAAAGTCCTTTATCTTCTTGAAGGATATTCGGTTACAATCGACTTTAAAAAGTATCAGACTTCATGTCCTTCCCTATTCTTTATCAACAGCAATCAATATTTACAAATTAATAAAGAAGGACAGAAACCAGGCTATTTTATGTATTATAACCGAGATTTTTATTGTGTTCAGATTCATGATGCCGAAGTCGCCTGCGACGGATTATTGTTCAATAATATTTTTGAAATGCCAATGACAGCCATTCCTGAAAAGGAAGTTGTGTTTATCGACGGCATTTACAAGCAATTGCAGCAAGAATTTGATTCACCCGATTCTTCGCAGGAAGAAATGATCAGAACGTATTTAAAACAATTGATTATCAAAGCAACCCGAATTTGGAAAATACAGCAATTGGGCGTTTTGAATGATGAACCTTCAAAAGAAATGGATTTCTTCAGGGATTTTAGCCGATTGGTCGAAATTCATTTTAGAACCAAACATACCGTTGCTGATTATGCTGATATTCTTGGTGTTGCCCCAAAAACACTTTCGAATAAATTCAATCGATTAGAACTTCAACAGCCAAATGACATTATTAAAGACCGAATTATTCTGGAAGCAAAACGACTTTTGGGCTATTCTTCTTTAAGCGTAAAAGAGATTGCATATCAACTCGGATATGAAGATCCGGCCTATTTTAACCGACTTTTTAGCAATAAAGTTGGCGACACTCCGTCGAATTTCAAGAAAAAATACCTTCAAGGGAAAAATGTACAATTAGAATAGACTTTTATCTATTTTTAAGGCTTTATAACCGCCATATCTTTGTCCTATCAAATTATAAATAATTAAAAAGATAAAAGATATGAAAACTATTAAAGTATTACAACAGCGTTTATTTATTGCAGCATTGTTAATCGTAAGTACAATTGCTTCAGCACAAGAAAGACCTTATAAAGGACAAAATGACCCGGAAATTTTTACAGAAATCAGAGGCTTTTTGAATGCATTAAATTCAGGTGATGGAAAACCTTTGGAACAATTGCCTGTCGCAGACGCACGAAATGTATTAGTTGGTGCACAAAAATCGGTTGAAGTTGATTATTCTGGAATTGAAGAATCTGAAAAAGTAATTTCACAAAACGGACTAAAAGTAAAAATTCATATTACGAAACCTAAAGGCGTAAAAGCAAATGCTCCGGTATTTATCTTTATTCACGGCGGTGGCTGGGTTTTGGGAGATTATCCAACTCATAGAAGATTAGTGAGAGATTTGGTTGTTGAAAGTGGTGCAGTTGCTGTTTTCCCAGATTATACTCCTTCTCCAGAAGCAAAATATCCTGTTGCAATCAATGAAATTTATGCAGCAACACAATGGGTTTCTGAAAACGGAAAAGAAATTGGCGTTGACGGTAAAAACCTGGCCGTTGTTGGAAACAGCGTTGGAGGAAATATGACTGCCGCAATTACTTTGATGGCAAAAGATAAAAAAGGTCCGCACATTAAATTGCAAGTTTTATTATGGCCAGTAACTGATGCTAATTTTGAAACTGAATCTTACAATTTGTACGCAAACGGACGTTTCCTTACTAAAAATATGATGAAATGGTTTTGGGATAATTATTTACCAGAAACTTCAAAAAGAACTGAAAAATACGCTTCTCCATTACAAGCTAGTTTAGCTGAACTTAAAGATCTACCTCCTGCATTAGTTCAAACTGCCGAAAATGATGTTTTAAGAGATGAAGGTGAAGCTTATGCAAGAAAGTTAAACGAAGCTGGAGTTCCTGTAACCTTGACAAGATACAACGGATTGATTCACGATTACGGACTTTTAAACCCAATTTCAAATGTTCCTGCTATTCAAACTGCTATTCAACAAGCTGCAATCGTAATCAAAACGACTTTGAAATAATAATCGAATATAAAATTAAAAAATGGGCAGAATAATTTCTGCCCATTTTTATTGCTCAAAAAATTAAAATAGGAAACTGGCTTATAAAAAATATCTTTATTAAATAATCCATACTTTATCTTCAGGCATACTATTAAAATAAAAAAACAAAAAAAATCCTGTGGCAAAA
Organism: Flavobacterium resistens; assembly: GCF_900182645.1. Taxonomy (GTDB): domain Bacteria; phylum Bacteroidota; class Bacteroidia; order Flavobacteriales; family Flavobacteriaceae; genus Flavobacterium; species Flavobacterium resistens. Next base: position 480,590 of record NZ_FXTA01000001.1, read on the forward strand.
GTAGCAAGTCATAAAACAGAAAAAATCACTATAAATAGTGATTTTTCGTTTTGGATCTTTTTAATTTTTAGAAATTCGAAACAAACTCTTTTGCAAAATCTTCCAATTTGATTTTTCCGTAAACAGCGGTTTTATTTTTCAGAAAATCTCCGGCAATTGCTCCGCTTCTTAAACCTGTTCCCATTTCTGTGTACAAACCTGCAATTTCTTCGGGCAATCCTGCCTGAGCCATGCCATTTAAGGATTGCTCATCGGTAAATTCAACCCAAGGTAATTCTGGTTTACCAATTGCTTCTCCTAAAACTTTTGCAGCATCACCTGGCGTGCGAACGTCGCTAACAATATAACGAACATTTATTCCTGATCCTGTTTTCTCTAATTCTTCTGCAACGGTAGCCGCAATATCTTCTGGATGCACGTACGGAATTACTGTTGATGCTGGGTAATTTGCGCCAATAATTCCCGCTCCTTTAATCATTGGAACATCATGATAAAAATTGGTAAAGAAAAATCCGGCACGTAAAAATGTTATTGAAGTGTTTTCTAACGTTTCGTATATTTTTTCGATGTTGTAAAGTCCGGCGATTGGACCAGTTCCATTTGGCAAATCAGCGCCAATACTGCTTAACATCACAACGCGCTTAACGCCTGATTTTTTGATTGCATTTGCAAAAGCATTTCCTGCTTCAGTCATATTAGCCAGAATATTTGAACCTCCCATATTAGGTGGCGTCATTACATAAACTGCATCTGCGTCTGTAAATGCTTTTTCTAAAAAAATTGCATCGCTCACAGAACCAATTGCAGATTTTCCTCCCAAAGCTTCAATAGCTTCACTTCTATCTGAACTACTGCTAATAACGGTAACTTCATGTCCGGAAGCAACAAGTTTTTTCAATAATGGTTTTCCGATGTTCCCTAAAGAACCTGATATTGTAATTTTCATAAGTATATTTTTTTATTATCTGAAACAAAGGTATATTTGTACTTACTTTTACACAAGTACTTACCCTAAAGTATGCACAAATGACAGCCATCAAAGAATCTTCTACAATTCAGGAAAATAAGCAATATGCATTAGAAAAATGTCCCGTAACGTATGTAATGGAGAAAATTGGCGGTTATTGGAAACCTATTATTTTATATCACCTTTCTGGCGGAAGTCAGCGTTACAGTGAATTAAAAAGAGCGATTCCAGCCGTTAGTGAAAAAATGCTGATTCAACATCTTAAACAACTTGAAGCTGATAATCTTATCATTAGAGAAGCAAAACCTGTTGTTCCTCCTTTTGTGACGTATCGTTTAAGTCCCGCAGGAAACGGTTTGATGCCTGTTATTCAAGCAATGGCAGAATGGGCTTTTATTGATAAAGAAAATGGATTTTTTTAAAGAGACAAAGTAACAAAGTTAAAAGTGCAGTAAAAAGCTTTGTCCCTTTGCTACTTTGCCTCTCTGTCCCTATTTCAGTTTATTAGATAAATGAACGGCCGTTAATGCAAAGCCATTTTTAAGATAGACTTTTTGCGCAGTATTATTTGTGAAACCAGTGTCTAGAACAACATAATCTTTATCAAGAGAAACTGCAATTCCTTCAACATGTTTCAATAATTGTGTTGCAAAACCTTTTCCGCGATGCGTTTCTAAAGTGCACAAATCATCTATATAAATGATATTTCCGCTGTGTAGCGAAGTCATAATTCGATAACCGGCAAAGGCAACTACTTTGTTTTGATCCAATATTCCTGTGATGCTGTATTTTTCGTTTTGCATCATTTCGGCTATAGTTGATTGCCATTTTGTTTTATCCAAATGCGGCCTTAAAACAAAAGCAACATCCCAGCATTGCTCAATTTCTAATTCGGTTTCAATTTTTTTGATTTGATAAATCGTTTCCATAATGTGTTTTTATCCAAAATTACAGCTGTTATCAAAATCCAAAATAATCCAATTTTAAAATCAATACTAGTCCAGAAGTTTTATTGAAGAACCTTCTTCAAAATTACAAAAGCTTTTTCCATTTCATTTTCAGTTAAAGAAGCAAATCCCATTCTGATTGCATTTGTATGGAAAAAATCATTTTTATAAAACTTTCCATTGCTTATTGAAAGTCCTTTTGCAGAAGCATCATTTGACATTTTCTCCAAATTAATATTTTGATGAAAATTTGCCCAGACTGCCAGTCCGCCTTCTGGAATTTTGAATTCAATTTCATTTTTAAAATCAGATTGAAGAATGTCACAAAAATGATTTCGGCGTTGTTTGTAGATTTTTAATGATTTTCTGAAATGCCTTTCCATTTCTCCGTTTTCAAATAGTACTGCAAAAGCTTCCTCCAAAAGCGTATCTCCCTGTCTGTCAATCATTTTTCGTAAAGCTGCCGCAGCTTCAATAAACATGGGAGATGCAATCATAAAACCAATTCGCAACGCAGGCGCAAAAGTCTTCGAAATAGATCCGATATAAATCACATTTTGATTGTGGTCAATACTTGCCAGAGGTAAATACGGTTTGTTTTCGTAATGGAAATCAAAATCATAATCGTCTTCGATAATCGCAAAACGATATTCTTTAGCAAGATTTAATAATTTCAAACGACGTTCCATACTCATTGTAACACCTGTAGGACAATGATGATGCGGAATAATATAAACTGCTTTTATTTTTTTGTCTTTCAGAATTTCTTCCAAATAATCAGTATCCATTCCGTTTTCATCAATCGGTATTCGTTCTAAATTTGCACCGGAATATTTGAAAGTTTCATCGGCAGTTGTAAAACTCGAAATGCCTACAGCAATCGTATCATTCGGATTCAAAATCAATTGCGAAGCCAGATAAATTCCCATCTGACTGCCTTTTGTAATGATAATATTTTCGGGAGAAACTGTTAAACCACGCGTATTTGAAAGATAACCGCAAATGGACAAACGTAGATTTTCTGAACCCATTGTACTGCCATATTTCAGAAAATTTTTGCCATAAAATTTTTTGGACAAACTTCGATATTCGCGCATCAGCTGGTCAATCGGCGCTAAGCGAACATCGGGAAAACCATCATCAATAATGATTTGATCTTTCTGGATGCTTTTTCCTGAGATAATAATTTCTTTCTGAAATTTATTTTCCCAAATAAAACCTTCCTGACGTTGATTTTTATCGTTTTCGGGTAATTTTACTTTTGAAATTATGGGTAATTTAGAAAGTACAAAAACGCCTTTTCTGTCAATTGATTCTGCCCAGCCTTGGCTTATTAATTCTTCATAAGCTAATTTTACCGTATTTCTGTTAATGCCAATGAGTTCCGATAATACACGAGAACTTGGCAATATATCGGACGGTTTCAGAGTTCCGTTCGTAATCAGCGTTATAAAAGTATTGCAAACCTGAATATACAATGTTACAGAAGATTCGCGGTCAATTTGAATTAATGATTTATATGGCAACATCTGGGCTGTAGTTTTTATAAAAATTGGCACACAAATTTACCCAACATATTTTTACTTTTACATAAAAATTATCCAAATGAAAAATATATCCTTATCAAATGCCGGTTTTATTTTAAGAATCTTTTTAGGAATTACCATGCTTTCTGCTGTTGCAGACCGTTTTGGTTTTTGGGGTGCGCCGGGAGCGCCGGGAGTAGCTTGGGGAAATTGGGAAAACTTTATTGCTTATACTCAAACACTGAATTCTTTTGCAAGTAAATCTTTTGCAGAAATTTTGGGTGTAATAGCTACTTTCCTCGAAATTACCTTTAGTCTTCTTTTAATCATCGGATTTAAAACCAGATATGCTGCGTTAGGAACAGCTGGATTAATGTTGCTTTTTGCAGTTTCTATGACAATCGCAATTTCTATAAAAGCGCCTTTGGATTATTCGGTTTTTACCAGTTTTGCCGCGGCATTGACGCTTTCTTCTATTGAAAAAACAACTTTTTCTTTAGATGTAAAGTAACAAACAAAGAGACAAAGTAACAAAGGATTTTGCTCAAACCTTTAAAAGGAATAAACCCTAAAGGGTTTAAAAATCTGTAGGGTTTGCTATATGAAACGCAGTTTAGGCAACTTTGTCTCTTTGTCTCTTTGTGCCTTAAAATTCACTCATATGAGTACAATTTTAATTTTTGAATTTCATAATCGTCAACAGCAATTCTTAAATGTCGGCCTTGATGTGTTTGATCTCCGTTGAAATGGCGAATGGTTTTCCAAATTCCGTTTTCAAAAATTCCCTGATCTATTTTTAGAATTCCTACATTTAGTTCTTTATTTTTTAAAGGCTTAAAAGTCACTACAATTCCGGAGCCGGAAATATAGAATTCATCTGGGGTAATTTCAATTATAATCGCGCTTGTCATTGGCCAAACCGCTTCTTTGGCGCCATCTGACCAATTTAGAGTATAATCATGCTTGAATGTAAATTCATAATTTCCCAACTGAATAATTTGTTGTTGATTTTCTTTGTCCAATAAAACACCTTCAATCTTTCCTTGTCCTTTATTTGCTTCAATAACAGGCGTTAATTGTTTTACCAATTCATAAATTTTGCCCAAAGGTTCTTTCTTCGCATCGGCAACAGATTCAATCGAAAAAGGCGAAAAACCAATTGCTTCATAATGTCCGATTGCGTACAAACCTTTGAACGGCGCAGTCGCATCAAAACGATGTTCTGGAATAAACAATGGATCGCCTTGACGCGTGAACAAGTTATTCCAATGCTTAAAATTAGGATTATAGAAATCGGGTGATAAAAAATCAATTGATTTTCCTGCAGCTTTCCAAACATCCATTACATGAGGTAATGGTCCGGCACTTGGGTATTCGCCCGGTTTCTTTTCGGGTGCATTTAAGGCGGCGTTTACAAACATCGGAATTGAATAGGCTTCTTTTCCTGCTTTTGCCACTTTATTTGTAAATTCTGAAAAATACCAAGCCATAAAAATTTCATCTGTGGAAAGACTTTTTCCGAAGATTTCTTCCCAGTTTCCTTTGGTTTTAGAACCATTTTTTTTCCAGATTTCTAAAAACTCAGGAACTAATTTTTCCTTGTTTGACTGCATGTATCTTAATAAATCAACTGGAACTTCTTTCTTAAAAGCAATATTTGCTTGTGGAGAATAATCTCTGGCAGTTGGTAACATTCCAATTTCATTTTCAACCTGAATCATGATGACGGTTTGCTCCTTTTGATCAAAATCTTTGATGTGTTTCATCAATTTCTGAAAAGCATTCGCATCGGCCGTTAGATTATTTTCGCTGAAAGGCGTCAGGATTTCATGACTTTTATTTTTATCATCTTTGATTCTCGGGTATTTTTTTTGATTTAGCTTCATCCATTCTGGTGCGTGGCTTGACATGCTATTTTTCCAGGAACCAAACCAAAGAAATACTAATTTCAGATTTTCTTTTCTGGCTCTCATAATCAAATCATCAACCAACGAAAAATCGAATTTGCCTTCCTCCTTTTCAATCAATTCCCAATAAATTGGCGTCAATACCGTATTTAAATTCATATCGGTCAGTTTGGTCCAAATTGGCTCCATGCTTTCCATAGTCGTAGCTGACGAATTTCCCAATTCTCCTCCACGAATTATAAATGGTTTTCCATTGACAATCAACTGCGTTTTATTTCCTCTTTTTTGAAAATTTGGAATTTTTTCCTGAGAAAATCCAAACTGAATAAACAGTATAAAAAGCAGAAAAAATCTCTTTTTTAGAAAATATAGCATTCTTATTATTTTAAAAATTACGAAAACAAATAATCCATGCACAAACCCGAAATGGAATTTGTGTCATGGATTATTTTAAAATGAAACTATTACTTTTTTACTAATTCACCAGAGAATCCAGTACTTACATCTTTTCCTGCAAGTCCGTCGGCAGTTCCTTTGTAAGCATGTTTACGAACATAATTTGCATCCCAAAGATTTGGCGACTCATTCGGAAGCCAGAATTCATGCTCTTTAACGCTGTCAGAAACACCCCAAATTGTAATTCCGTATTGCTGTGCTGCCGGAATATACTTTTTGTACATATCGATAACATATTGATACATTGCTGCCTGAGAAGCCTGTTGTTCAACTGTTGGTGTTGCAGTTCCTAATCTGATATCAAGCTCAGAAATTTTAATCAATTTTCCTGAAGCTGCTAATTTTTGGAACATTTGAACAATTTTGTCTTTATCCGTTGTCAACGAAATGTGCATTTGAGTTCCAATTCCGTCAACTGTAGCGCCTTTGCTTTCAATATATTTTACATATTCGATCAATCCATCGCATTTGTCTAATCTTGATTCAAGATTATAATCATTGATAAAAAGTTTGTCTGTAGCATTTCCGTTTGTGCGCGCTAATTTAAAAGCAGTTACAGCGTAATCTTTTCCTAAATATTTAATCCAAGAGAAATAATCTGTAGCTGTATCACCTTCTGTTCCATTTCTTAAAGTTCCATCCTCTTTCATTGGCTCATTTACAACATCCCAAGCAAAAACACTTGTTTTATAATGCGCCATCATTTTAGTGATCCAGTCTGCCATTGCGTTACCAATGATGATTGTTTTTTCAGCATCCGTTTTATCGATGTTTACTGGAGGAGTTGCGCCTCCACTTGAACTTCCGTCAGAAACAACCACATTATCTATATAATACGTTCCTGCAGTTCCTCCTAAGTCAAAGTTCAATCCAGTTTCTGTTCCATTACCTTTAAACTTCCATTCAATCAGTTTCCAAGTTGGTGAAGTTGCTTGATCTCCTTGATAATGCGCTGTTGTTCCAGTTGTTGAACAACGTACAGAACCTGTTGCTTCTGAACGAATCATAAAAGAAATTGTGTAATCTTTGTCTAAAGTTAGCGTAGAAGTAAAATCAGAATGGATCTGTGTTTTCCATTGATTTGCAGCATCGCTTGTAGCATTTACTACTTTCATTGCGCCGTTTCCTTCGTATGCATTTGCAGCACCGGCAAGACTTAAAGCATCGGTTGCTCCATTGTATTTTGACCATCCGTTGATATCTGTATTAAATTTACCATTGGAAACCAAGTTTGTAACTCCTACAGGCGCATCTAAATCAACAACTGCCAAAGTATTAACATCAATCAAATACGTCACATTTGGCAAATAACCCAAATCGATATTAAACTGAAAAGTAGTACTTCCTGCTTTAAAATCGCCTGGAGCCAGTTTAATTTTAACCTGTTGCCAAGATGAAGTTGTTGCAAAAGCTTCTGTCCAAGATCCTCCTGTAGCATACCAATCTTTATAAGGATATTGATTTGTCAAAGATGCATTAAACGAAAGTCGGCCTTTTCCAGCAACATCCGATTTAATGTAAAATGAGATTTCATAATTATGAGCAGCATTAATAGGAACATTTGGTGATGTCAACTGTAAATTATATGCCGCAGAAGATGTTGCGCTCGACTGCAATTGCACTGCCTGTGAAGTACTTGTAAGTCCAGAATTTGCAACCACCGAAATTCCTTTTCCAGGATTATTTCTTGCCCAGTTTGTAAATGCACCGCTTTTTAAACCAGCAATATCTAAAATATTTGTCCCACTTGAACCCGGAATTACCGTTGGCGCGATAATACTGTTCAAATAACTTGCATTTTGATTCGAATGCCAAACTAAAGTGTGACCAAAAACTTTTAAACCTGCTTTCTTTGTTTCGGCAATAAAAGCATCAATTGTGGCAAAATTTATTTCTCCTTTTGAATTTACCATTGCGCCGTGTTTCATCGCGTAACCTGGCGTCACTTCGTCAAAATTTTCATTTACAATTTTGCGGTAAGCGGCATCGCTCATGTATAAATCTGCTCCAATTCCGTTTCCTAGAACGAAATTGGTGTAGTTTTTTAATGGCTCGTAACGGCCAATTTTCTCAACTAATTCTAATGGAAGCTCTGCGCCAGTTACAGCACCATGCTCCGGATCTTTTTCCCAGTCCATTAAATTATCATCACAAGATGATAAAAACATTAAAGACAAGGCAGCTATTGGAAGTATATTTTTATATTTCATTTTGATGCTTTTTTAGTTAAAATCGTTATAAACTGGTGTGTTTAAAGAAACAATTCTCCAGTTGTCTGTGTACACTTTTACAGAAGTTGCTTTTGCAGCAAATTCTACTTCACTTGCAGTTCCTGTAACATCTTTAAGCTTCACATTAGAGTTTTCGAAATAGATTCCGAAATTCTGATAAGTTGCAGCCTCGCGGAATGCCAAAACAGTTTCGAAAGTATAAGCTTCTTTAGACCAAGCATAGAATTTATTTAACGGAATTGTTACAGTCTGCCAGCCAGTTGTTTTAAAATCAACTGATTTTCCGTCAACAATCCACGGAACATAATTATAAACAGCTCCTGCCCATTCTCCTCCATTAAAATTATTAATCATACATATTTTTAAGAAACCAGAATCTTTCCATGCATCTGGAACAAAAACATCAAATTGAAATGCAACTTTATCAAGAGGTGTATTTGCTGGAATATATGGTGTTAATTGTGTTCTCCAATTATCTACTCCGTTTCCTGCAGTCCAAACTTCTGAAAGACGATTTTTTCCAGCATCAAAAGAAGCAATACGAGCTGGACGATGCGGAACATATTTTCCTTGTGAAACTGTACCAGTTCCAATTGTGGCCGATTCCAAATCTGCTGGCTGAATCATACTTGTGCTTGTTCCCCAATATCCGTGTTGTCCTTGTCCGTCAAAATTAAGAAGCAATCCTTTTTTGAAATTGAAATATGCCGGAGAGTAAACTCCACCGTTTGAACCTTCAACAAATAATGAACCTCCATTATCTGAAACGCCGCTTGGCATTTTAACAATAAAGAATTCACCGTCAGGATCTGAAACAATTCCTGTTGTTACCGTAACATTTCCAGGGAAAACAACCTTTTTTATCTCTGTTAATCCCGAACCAGAAACCGTAATAATTTCACCTGGATTAGGCATTGTATTCGAAATAGCAGTAATTGCAGGTTTGCCTGAACGAATATCAAAATTGAAAGTCGTTTCAGTATTATCATTTACAAAACGAATTGTATTTCTTGCTGCAGGATCTGCTTCAATTGTTGGCGTGTCAGCAGAAACACTAACAATCATTGAATTATCAGAAACAAAAACAACATTAAAATAGGTTGAATATCCGTTTATAAATACTCTTCTTAATCCTGTAAATCCAGAACCTTCAATACGTAATGTCTGACCTAAACGGGCGAAACTCACTTCTCTGTCAGGAACAGTTGAATTTACATCTTCCAGAAATACTTTGCTTATTACTATTTGTTTACTTGCACCGTCACTATTGTCGCAGGCAGTAAAAAGCATGCTAAAAACCATCATCCCAAGAAATGCGATGGGTGCCCAATACTTTTTATTTAAAATATATTTCATATAATCTTTCTTTTAGATTTATTATTTTCAGTCTGATTAGAATAAGTCTTTGATTTTTTCTTCTGTAAATTGATACGGAACCGGATTTTCTCTCAACAACGGATTCTGAACCAATTCAGATTCCGGATAAGGCAAAAGGAAAATAGTGGCATCAATCACGCCAATAGAACGTGTACTATTGCTTTTTGAAGGATCTATTGAAACCGCATTTGTCGCACTATCATACAAAATTGGCACAATAGTTCCTCTATTTTGAGCCGTCACATAGTTTATTACTTCCTGTTGTTTGTAGTATGATCTACGAACCAAATCATACCAATATTGTCCTTCCATACATAATTCTACTCTTCTTTCGTGAATAATATCAGCATAAGTCAAAGTTGTTTTTGGATCAAGTCCTGCACGCAAACGAAGCGCATTTACTCCTGCAATTGCTAATGCATCAGCAGTTGAAGCATTGTTTCCTAAAGCAGCTTCAGCATAATTCAAATAAACCTCTCCTAAACGCAACATATAAGTATTTAAACCTGAATTCATACGAGTTGTTTTCGGATTGTCTTTCGTAGAACCTACAACGCCTTTTTTCACGGTTAAGAAATCTTTTGTATGATCAACCGTATAGCCTCCATTTGATTTGTTTATTTCTGCATAAAAATCATCATCACCCATCCACGTTGCTTTACGACGAGCGTCTTTAGATTCATATTCTTTCAGAACATCATAAGAAGCTCTTGTCCAGTAACCCCAAGCTGCGTCATCTCCTGTAATATCAGAACCTAAGGCAAAATACGCCTGTTGTGTATTGTTTACTCCATAATCACCGTTTGGAACCCACTGAAGTGCAAACATCGATTCGGGATTATTGTTATTGTCAATTTTAAACAAGTCAGCATAATTAGCCAATAATTTGTACGGCCCAGAATTGATTACTTTTTCGGCTGCTTTTTTAGCCAAATCAAGATATTCTTGTTTTCTTGTACCGCTGTTTGGATTATCGCTTACTCCAGAAAAAGACAAATAAACACGAGAAAGCATTCCGTAAGCGCTATATTTTGTCAAACGTCCAGCCTGACCCGCTTGTTCCGGAAGATATTTTGCAGCAAATTCTAAATCACGAATTGCAAATTCATAAACATCTTTCATCGGGCTTTTGTTTACAACTGGATTTTTAACCAGTTCTCTTGGATCTGTAGAAATAATAGCGTCACCCCAAAGTGATGCCAAATACCAATAGGCAGTTCCTCTCATAAAACGAGCTTCGGCAATATATTTGTTTTTAATAGTCGTATTTACGTTACTATCTGAAATACCAATAATGACATTATTAGACTGTTGCACAACATTATATAATGATCCCCAAGCTGAAACTAAAGGCCCAGTCAATCCTGTTTCAGACAAGTCTGTAAAAGGATAAACATAATCTGAATATGGTGCATATAAATTATCCGAACGTCCATCACCTAAACCATAATAAAATTTGTCATTAAAGTCGAACCAAACTTTATTGTAAAGCGGTCCAGTCGCAGCCTGAAAATCGGCTTCTGACTGATAAAAGTTTTCTTTTGTAATTTGATCTTCGGGTTCAACATCTAAAAGATCACTGCAACTAGTCCAAACAAATGGTAATGCGATCAAAAGAACCGAGTATAATATTTTTTTTGTTTTCATCGTTAGCAATATTTTAGAAATTAACATTTAATCCAAGTGTAGTAATCATTGGCGAAGGATAACGCCCGTTATCGATACCTGTTAAAAGAGCATCTTGATTTAACGAACCAACTTCTGGATCATACCCTTTGTATTTCGTGAATGTCAAAATATTTTGAGCATTTGAATACACTCTGATATTTGAAATTCCGTATTTAGAATATAATTTCTGAGGCAGATTGTATCCAATCGAAATATTTTTAATTCTCACATAAGAACCATCTTCTATAAATCGGTTGCTGAAACGGTAATTTGATGACGAAGCCGCTGATGAAGCTGCAATCCTTGGCATATAAGGATCTCCTCCAACAATGTGAACATTACGATAATCGTTTGGTCCTGTTGGATCAATTAATTCTAATTGTGCATATCCTAAAGCTGAAGTCAATAAATTTGTGTTTTCACGAGGGTTTTCTAACCAACGTCTTTGGTAGTTTGCAACATCATTCCCGTAAGAACCCGTTACCAAAACACTTACATCAAAACCTAAGAAAGAAAATGAGTTATTAACACCAAAAGTGAAATCAGGATTTGCATTACCAATATAGTCGCGGTCTTTTTCATTAATTACACCATCTTTATTGATATCTTCAAAAATATAATCTCCAATCCAAACTCCGTTTTCACCAATTTTCATTCCTTCAGGTAAAGCAGTTGGCTGTACTACACCGTTTTTATCTTTATAATAAAAGTCAGTAGCATTTTCAAAACGACCGATTACTTTGTATCCGTAGAATTGACCAATTGGCTCCCCAACAGCTGTACGTGTAACAATCGTCACATCAGAACCTTGCTGAATGCTTTTATTCAAAATTCCTGTTTCAGTATTTAAGGCAAGAACTTTACTTCTGTTCATTGAAAACGTAACATTTGATCTCCAGGTGAAATCTTTTCTGTCCATGTTCAAAGTATTCAATGTAAACTCAACACCTTTATTTTCAAGCGAACCAACGTTTACCCAAGGAGAAGATGTTGCGCCTTGTCCTGTTGTACCAACATATGCAGGAAGAGGCAATTGTAAAAGCAAATCATTAGTCTTTTTATAGTAAACATCTGTAGTCAATTCAATTCTGTTATTCAAAAATCCTAAGTCAAGACCTATGTTTGTCTGAGAAGAAGTTTCCCATTTTAGATCCTTATTTGCTGTATTTGCCGCAAGAAGTCCTGTTCCCCAATTTGTTGCAGAAGCATTATATGTTGAAGTATAAGCGAAGTTTGGTACATTTTGGTTACCTACTTCTCCCCAACCAACACGTAACTTCATATTGTTGACCACTTTACTGTCTTTTAAAAATTCCTCATTTGAAATTTTCCAGGCTACAGCAGCAGATGGAAACCAGCCCCAACGATTTTCTTCAGCAAATTTTGAAGAACCGTCACGACGAATAGTCGTTGTCAATATATATTTATCACTGAAAGAATATATTAATCTAGCAAAATAAGATTTTAAAGCACTTGTATTACTTGCATTTGAGTTTTTAGCCGTTGTCGCATCACCAGCATTTAAGTCTGTTGCTCCATTAGTCAAATATCCTGAACGATAACCGTAAAGATTTTCCCAATGTGACTCTTGCATCTCTTGAGAAACCATTGCATTAATATTGTGCGAACCAAAAGTTTTATTATAATTCAACGAATTTGTCCAAAGCCAAAAATCACTATTTGATTTTGTTCTTGTTCCTTCTCGCACATCATTTACAAGTGCTCCAAAAGTATAAGAAGGGCTGAAAGTATAATTATTAACGAAACTATAATCTAAAGAGTATTGTGTTTTGAATTTCAAGTCTTTTGTAAAACTGATTTCAGCATAAGTACTGGCTCTCATATTATAGTTAATATTATGATTGTCTTTGATAGAAGCCAGACCAATTGGGTTGTTTTGAACAAATTCAGTTGTATCTGGACCGTCAAAAGTTCCGTCAGCATTACGCACAGCAACGTTTGGAGTTTGCTTAAGTGCCGTCAGAATCAAAGAATCATCAGTAACCGTTGTCTTTTGGTTTGTTTTGCTCATTGCAAAATTTACACCCACTTTAAAATAGCTTTTTAATTGAGAATCAATAACCCCTCTTAAGTTGAAACGGTCAAAACCAGATCCGATAGCAATACCTTCCTGATCCAAATACCCAATTCCCATTGCATAAGTTGTTGCATCATTACCTCCAGAAGCTGATAAGTTATAACTCTGCATCAAAGCAGTTGTGAAAAGTTCTTTTTGCCAATCCGTTCCTTCTCCTAATAAATCAGGTCTGATGAAAGTATTGTCACGTTGAACAATGCCTAAATCTGAACGCGTATTTTTAAGCGTACCATATTCTTTCAAATTTAGCAAATCCAAGTGTTTCGGAATTTCCTGCCAGCCTACATAACTGTCGAAATTAAGCGCTAAATCTCCTTTTTTTCCACGTTTTGTGGTAACGATAATTACTCCATTTGCCGCTCTTGATCCATAAATCGCAGTTGCTGAAGCATCCTTTAAGACATCCATCGAAACAATATCTGAAGGATTGATAAAAGATAATGGGTTTGAAGTCGTAGAACTCGCCGTACCATCGATGATAACACCATCAATTACATATATAGGTTCATTTGATCCATTCAAAGAACTGATTCCACGAATACGAACTGAAGAACTTGCTCCTGGCGCACCACTGTTTGCCTGAATCTGCACCCCAGCTACACGTCCTTGCAAAAGCTGATCGACAGTAGTTGTTACCGATTCCGCAACTGCTTTGCTTGATATAGAAGATATGGCGCCGGTCAAATCGCCTCTTTTCATGGTACCATAACCTACTACCACTACTTCTTTCAAGTCATTTAAATCTTCTTCAATGGTAACATTTATTTTGGTTTGATTGGCAACAGCTACTTCTTTGCTTTTGTATCCAATGAAGCTGAAAACCAAAACACCGTTAGCCGGTAATGTGTGAATGGTATAAGCTCCATCAAAATTAGAAACTGTATTAATATTAGTTCCTTTTACAATGATGTTAACTCCAGGAATTGGTCCATTTGCATCTGAAACTACTCCAGATACTGTGGTTTGAGCATTTACTGCGGCAGAAAATACAAACATCAGGAACAGCATCCCCAGATTTTCAAAGTATTTCCATTTGCTTTTAGTAATTAAAAAGTTAGTCATAAATGGTTAATTTAATTAGTTAATAGTTTGGTTAGTTGGTTATTTTTTGCAGACTTATATTTAGTATAACATTTGAATCATAATGAATCCAAAACAAATCTTTATTTGAACAAATATATATAAAATGCAACAACACACAACCGGTTGTGCAATTTTTTTGTTTGAATAATTAAAAAAAACACCGTTTTAAAAACATATAATATAATTATTTTACTAAATTTTTAAATATAATACAAAACACCAGTATTTAATTACGAAAACGTTGTAGATAAATTAATGATTGAATCGATTAGTTAAAAAAAATGTAAAAATTAAAAATCTGTTTTCTTTTAAAATCTACTTACAATTATAAGATAAAGGAAATTGTAAGTAATCTGACAGTTGTACTTAAGCATTGTGGGAAAATTGTAAACGAATCTATTTTATTCAGAAAAATAGACTTAAAAGGCAATCGGTTGCTCATAAAGGCAAAAAATCCCGCTATTGTAATAGCGGGATTTTATAGTATAGAAATTTAAGCCTTAAATTACTTTGTGTCTTTTCGATGTGATGATTCTCTAACCAAAACTTCGGTATTTAAGAATGTAATTTCCTGAACTTCACTCTCTTTAAGTGATTTTAAGTTTTTTATGATGATTTCTGCAGCTGCTTTTCCCATTTTTTCTGCCGGATGGGTAATTGTCGATAAATTAGGATCGATAATTTCAGAAATTGGATCGTTATTAAAGCCAATAACCGCTAGATCTTCGGGAACTTTTATTCCTCTTTTTTTCGCAGTCTGAACGGCGCTTACCGCTATAATATCTCCCGATGCAAAAATTCCGTCTGGAATTGGTTTCAAATCAAATAATTTATTGCTTGCTTTTACTCCATCTTCATAAGTAACCGATTTCAAATCAACAATCAATTCCTCAATTATGGGCAAATTATGATCTCTCAGGGCTTCCATATAGCCTCTTCTTCTTTCATTATACAGATTTCCAAATTCGGCGCCAGCAGTCAAATGCGCAATTCTAAGACAGCCTTGCTCAATAAGGTGTTTTGTCGCTTTATAACCAGCCGAATAATTATCAATTACAACTCTAAAAGTATTGTAATCTTTTGGAACCCTGTCGACAAATACAAGAGGAATATTATTATTTGAAAATTGTTCAAAATGAGATGTATCACGGGTTTCCATGGCAAGCGAACAAATCACACCGCTCACACGGTTGCTGTACAGTGATTTAGCCATATTTACTTCATCTGCATACGAGTCATGCGACTGCATAATAATTACAGAATAGTCAGATTTTTGTGCTGTAATTTCAATACCGCTAATTAATGATGATAAAAACGGCTGTGTAACCGTTGGAATCAAGACTCCAATGGTTTTTGTTTTATTACCGCGCAAACCTGCTGCCAGAGTATTAGGAACAAATCCCATTTCTTTGGCTGCCTTTTTGACTTTTTTTATGGTTTTATCACTTATTGAATGATGGTCTTTTAAAGCTCTTGATATTGTGGAAGTTGCTAAATTCAACTTCTCTGCAATATCGTAGATCGTTACATGTTTATTCTCTTCCATGAAATAAATAATATGAGATGTAAATATAAGTTATTTTACAACATTATATGATTTCTAAATTTGACTTGAGTTAATTGCCTAATTATCTAATTTTCAAATTATCTTATTCGTCATACATTTCCATCCAAAGTCGTGTTTCTTCAAGATCTAGCTCTTTTTCTATTTTTCTAAAAATCTCTTCGTTTACAGCACCATTTTTATGCATTACTTCTAGTTTAGCTCGCTCAACATTCAACAGATCAATCTGAAGTTTTGTAAAATCATTAAAAATCTCCCCTCCCATTACATTTCCTTTTCCAAAGAAATTTGCAGGAAGTTCTGTTTTCTGCAAACGATTAAATTTTACTTCATATTTGCTTTTAATATTATGGAGTAAATCGTCATTAAGCAATGAAAAATTATCTTCAATGTGCGCAATAGTCTCAGAAACAATCACATTCCGAATTTGATATTCTTCGGCCAAAATAGAATAAGGTTGTAATTTTAATTTTCGAATAAGCAACGGAAGTGTAAGTCCCTGAATGACCAATGTAGAAAGGATCACACAGAAAACTAAATAAATTATTAGATTACGAAATGGAAATGCTTCTTTCTCGCTTATCATTAATGGTAAAGCCAATGCAGCAGCCATAGAAACCACGCCACGCATTCCAGACCAGCCAAAAATAATCATATTGCGATAATCAAATTCTTCTTTTTCACGGATTCGTTTGCTGAGAAATCTCGGAAGCAAAGTTGCCGGAACAATCCATAAAAAGCGCACCAAAATAACAACAGCACTTATACTCGCTCCCCATAAAAACAATGCAGTTCCCGAATAATTACTGATTCCTCCAATAATATGACGCAACTGAAGTCCGATTAAAATGAAAATCAGCCCGTTTAAAATATTCGTCAAAATATTCCAGATCGTTCCAGCCATCATACGGCTTTCATGAGTAAAAATTTTACCAGATCTGGCTGAAAGAAAAAGACCTGTTGTCACAACCGCAAGCACTCCCGAGCATTCAAAATGTTCTGCAATTAAATAAGATGCAAAAGGAGTTAAAAGTGTCAGCGTCGCCTCGATTATATCATCACAAACAAATTTTGTATGAATAATGCTCATTACATATCCAACAAGCAATCCTATTGCAATTCCTAAAGTCGACATGATAAAGAAGTTCAAACCTGCTTCCCAAAGCACAAAATTTCCCGCTACAATAGCTGTAAGAGCATATTTATAAGCTACAAGTCCGCTCGCATCATTAAGTAAACTTTCACCTTCAAGAATCGCAATTAATCTCGGATGCAATCCAAGTCCTTTTGTAATTGAAGTTGCTGAAACTGCATCGGGAGGCGAAACAATTGCGCCAAGCAAAAATGCTAACGGCCAAGAGATATCATCTATAAGCATATGTGCCGCTAGAGCAACGGCAATTGTGGTAAACAAAACCAGTCCGACAGCTGCGAGTGTAATTGGGCGAATTGTTTTTTTAAACTCAAACCAACTCGTGTACCAGGCTGCATGATATAAAAGCGGTGGCAAAAATATAATGAAAACTACTTCGGGATTTAGGGCGATGACCGGCAAATCCGGAACTGTGCTGATTGCCACACCGCAAAGAACCAATACAATAGGAATTGGAAAATTATACTTTTTGCTTATTAAGCTTAAAAAAGCGACTCCAAACAGTAACATGATAATTACGGTTATATTCTCCATGCAAAAATTGTTTTTGGGTTTTTGAATTTTAATTCCATTCGGAAACGGCCACTAAATTACTATTTAATGAGAATTATAGCCATTTTTGTTTTATAAAATAAATTTTGAACTGAATTAAACTTTTATCTATCTTATATGTCTTATAGAAGAAAAAAAATCTTAAAATATGCTTAAGACCAAAGTTTCTGAGCCAAATAAATTGATTTACTGAGATTAATTTTTACATTTGCGTTATTTTTATTTATTCTAAATAGAATCATTTATTACAAATGATTTAATCCATAAAGAATAAAAAAGTTTAACTAATTGAAAAACAACAAATACCAAAATATGAAAAGGAATATCTTTCTTTCTTTAGCATTAACTACCGCTTTATTTGTTAATGCTCAGCAAAAAAACACATTATTAGAAGCTTCATTTTGGAAAACAACTCCAAATACAGAGACAGTTAAAGCTGAAATTGCAAAAGGAAACAATCCTGCAGAAGCTAATGCAAATGCTTTTGATGTTACAACATTAGCCATTAACAATGATGCGCCTTTCGCTACTATAACATTCTTATTAGATCAGCCAGGAAATCCTATAAACAAATCTACACACGATAATCGTATTTATTTGCACTGGGCAGCTTACAGAGGCAATACCGAATTAGTAAACTATTTAATATCAAAAGGATCTGATGTTAATTT
The DNA here is from genome assembly GCF_900182645.1 of Flavobacterium resistens. GTDB lineage: Bacteria > Bacteroidota > Bacteroidia > Flavobacteriales > Flavobacteriaceae > Flavobacterium > Flavobacterium resistens. The sequence goes on from NZ_FXTA01000001.1 coordinate 498,790, forward strand.
TGAAGACAGTCACGGAACTACGCCACTTGTTTTTGCTGCAGGCAATGGACAATCTGATCCAGCGCTTTACGAAGCTTTTTTCAAAGCAGGAATCGATCCGAAGAAAAAATATAAAGATGGAGAAAACTTGCTTCTCTTAGGAATTCCATCTGACAAGGATTTAAAACTTGCCGATTTTTTAACGACAAAAGGTTTATCTCTAAAAGATACTGATAAAAATGGCAGCACTGCATTTGATTATGCAGCCAGAACGGGTAATATCGTTCTTTTGAAAAAATTATTAGACAGAAAAGTAAAAGCTACTGACAATGCTCTTTTATTTGCGACGCAAGGAAGCCGTAGAGAAACGACTTCGCTTGAAGCTTATAAATTTTTAGTTGAAGATTTAAAATTAAAACCAACTGTAACTGCAAAATCTGGAGATAATGTACTTCATTTATTGGCTGGAAAACCAAATCAAAAAGAAATCATCGCTTATTTTCTTTCAAAAGGCGTTGATGCAAATAAAATAAACAATGACGGAAATACACCATTTATGGTTGCTGCAGGCGCGAGAGAAAATGGCGCTTTAGAATTGTTATTACCAACGGCAAAAAACATCAATCTGCAAAATCCAAAAGGAGAATCGGCTTTGACAATGGCAGTGAAATCAGGAACTCCTGAGGCTGTTGCGCTTCTTTTAGGGAAAAATGCTGATGCTAACGTTCTTGATAAAGACGGAAATAATTTAGGTTTTTACTTAGTTCAAGCTTACAGACCAGACCCTAAACAAGATACTTTTGATGCTAAAGCAAAACTATTACAGGAAAAAGGATTGAATCTTGCTGCACCTCAAAAAGACGGAAGCACTTTATATCATTTTGCAGCTGCAAAAAACGATCTTTCTTTGCTTAAAAAATTAGCTTCTTTAAACATCGACGTAAATGCAAAAAATAAAGACGGAATCACTGCACTTCATAAAGCAGCAATGGTTGCAAAAGATGACACTATCTTGAAATACTTGCTTTCAATTGGTGCTAAAAAAGAACTTACAACAGAGTTTGACGAAAGCGCTTATGCATTAGCAAAAGAAAATGAGTCTTTGACAAAACAAAACATATCAATCGAATTTTTAAAATAAATTTAAAAAAGTTATGAATTATGAGTTTTGAGTTCAATTCGTAACTCACAATTCTTAACTCATAACTCATAATTCATAATTAAAACACATGAAATCAATTCTAAAAATCGCACTTACAAGTGCTCTTATCTGCCTTATCTCTTTTCAGTCTAATGCACAAGCAAGCAAATATAAATGCATGCTTCAAATGGCAAATTATATGGGAGAAGGTGCATATATTGTGGTTTCTTTAATTAATCCAAAAGGCGATTACGAGAAAACACTTTATGTAATGGGAGATGATAAAAAATGGTACAAATCATTAAAAGAATGGAACAAATTTCATACTGCAAAAGGCGATGATGTTAGCGCTATCTCAGGAGCGTCAGTTACTGGAGGGGACCGAAGTGTTACCACTTTTGAAATCGATGATGCTAAAATCAATAAAGGATACAAATTACGATTTGAATCGGCTGTTGAAGATCAAAAATATTATGTAACTGATTTAGAAATTCCATTGACGACAGCTGGTCTTGCTGATAAAACTGACGGTAAAGGTTACATCAGATATGTAAGATTAAACAAAATTTAATACCTTACATTCCAGATTTATATTTGATTACCTTTTAGCTTACATTCAATGACTCTTTCTTTTTGGCGCTACACACACTTAGCCTTGGCTTTGTTTTCTTCTTTGTTTTTACTGCTGGCATCCGTTACAGGAATTATTTTAGCCGTAGATGCTGTACAGGAAAAAACTTTGCCCTACAAAACAGAAAATTTTGATACCTTAACTTTAGGTCAAACGCTTCCTGTTTTAAAAAAGAAATATGCTGAGATTACCGAATTAAGTGTCGATTACAATCAATTTGTAACGCTTCAGGCAATTGATGAAGATGGAAATGACATCAATGCTTACATTGACGCTAAAACAGGGAAAACATTAGGAACTCCTGCAAAAAAAAGTGAATTTATTCAGTGGATTACAAGTCTTCACCGCTCTTTGTTTCTTCATGAAACGGGGCGTTTTTTTGTTGGCGTAATTTCGTTTTTATTATTCCTGATTGCAATTTCAGGATTTATGCTTGTTTTGAGCCGTCAAAGAGGAATTCGCAATTTCTTTTCGAAAGTAATCAAAGAATATTTTGCGCAATATTATCATGTTGTTTTAGGAAGATTAGCTTTAATTCCGATTTTAATTATTGCTCTAACCGGAACTTATCTCTCGCTTGAAAGATTTAATTTTTTCATGGGAGATGAAAAAGCAAAACCTGTAAAAACCGAACTTTCAGCAGAAGCTAAAAAAACTTCAATTTTTGAAAAAACGCTTTTGAAGGATGTGAAAAAAATCGAATTTCCTTTTACAGATGATCCGGAAGAATATTATATCATTGAATTAAAAGACCGCGAAATTGAAGTGAATCAGGTTACAGGTGCTGTAATTACTGAAAAGCTTTCGCCAATGTCACTTCAATTAGCAGCATTGAGCCTTGATATTCATACAGGAAGAATAAATGCAATTTGGGCTGTTATTCTCGCAATTGCTTGCTTAAATATTCTGTTTTTCATTTATTCGGGTTTTGCAATAACTTTAAAAAGAAGATCAAGCCGAATTAAAAACAAATTCAAAGCTGCAGAAAGTTCTGTTATTCTTTTAGTTGGTTCAGAAAACGGAAGCACTTTGCGTTTTGCGAATGCTATTCTGAAACAATTAATCGATCACGGGCATAAAGCACATATTTCGGAATTAAATAATTTCACTGTTTTTCCAAAGGCAGAACATATTATAGTTTTCTCATCTACTCATGGTTTGGGAGATGCCCCATCCAATGGAGGGAAATTTATTTCATTACTAAAGAAATACAATCAAAACCAGAAAATTAGCTTTTCTGTTGTTGGTTTTGGATCAAAATCGTATCCGGATTTTTGTGGATTTGCTATTGAAATCGATCAGCTTTTAGAACAGCAAAATTGGGCTGAGCGCTTTTTAGAATTGCAAACAGTAAACGATAAATCAGCAACCGAGTTTGTAGAATGGATTAAGTTATGGAGTACCAAAACTGGAATTTCATTATCAACAACGCCATCCGTTTATAATCATGTCCCAAAAGGACTTCAGAAATTAATGGTTTTAGATAAAACATTGGTTTCTGAATCGGAACAGACTTTTTTAGTTACTTTGCGCGCCAATATGAGAGCCAAATTTACTTCTGGAGATTTACTGGCGATTTATCCCGCAAACGACACAAGGGAGCGCCTCTACTCGATTGGAAATCATTCTGGAAACGTACAATTGGTTGTCAAACTTCATCCGCACGGATTGGGTTCTGGCTTCTTAAATGATTTAACGCCTGGAAAAATTATCAAAGCAAGAATTATCAATAATCAAGCTTTTCATTTTCCAAAAAAAGCTTCGAAAGTAGCTTTAATTTCTAACGGTACTGGAATTGCGCCTTTTCTTGGAATGATTGAACAAAACAAGAAAAAAATCGAAACACATTTGTATGCTGGATTCCGAATGGAAACAGAAATGGTTGCTGGATATAAAAAATTTACTTCTGAGATGATTCAGAAAAAACAGCTACAAAATTTTCATCTGGCTTTATCGCGCGAAGCTGAGCATTTTTACGTGATGGATTTAATTAAAAAAGATGCCAATTTCTTTGTTGATTTGTTAAGAGAAAATGGCATTATCATGATTTGCGGTTCTCTCGCTATGCAAAAAGACGTCGAAACTATTTTAGATGAATTATGTCAGGCAAATGGACTAAAAAATGTATCCGAATATAAAAATAATAGACAATTACTAACCGATTGCTATTAAAAAATTTATATCATGAAGCCGAAATTATTATATCGAATACTATTGCTTCTTGCAATTTTATGTTTCTTTTCAGGCAATGCTCAGGTTTTGCGAAAAAGAACTACTCTTTTAATGGGTGGGCGTTTCGATATTACAATTGTAGCAAATGATTCATTAACAGCAGAGCAAAATATTGATTTGGTGATTGCCGAAATCTCACGAATTGAAAATTTAATATCCGACTGGAAAGCAACTTCACAAGTTTCTGAAGTCAATCAAAATGCTGGAATAAAACCGATAAAAGTTGATAGAGAAGTTTTCGAACTTGCGCAAAGAGCCATTAAATTATCTAAAATAACGAACGGCGGATTTGATGTAAGTTTCGCAGCAATGGATAGAATCTGGAAATTCGATGGTTCCATGACTGAAATGCCTTCGGCGGAAGCCATAAAAAAATCAGTTGAGAAAGTGGGTTACAAAAACATTATTTTAGATAGCGTTCAATCGACAATTTTCCTGAAATTAAAAGGAATGAAAATTGGATTTGGCGCTTTGGGCGAGGGTTACGCAACTGATAAATGTCGCGCCATGATGCTTGCAAAAGGCATCAAAGCTGGAATTATAAACGGTTCGGGCGACATGAGTACATGGGGAAAACAACCAAACGGAATGCCTTGGAAAATTGGCATTACAAATCCGTTTAATCCTGAAAAACTTTTGGCTGTTGTTCCGCTTGAAGAACAAGCCGTTACTACTTCTGGCAGTTATGAAAAATTTGTTGTTTTTAACGGCAAAAGGTATTCGCATATTATTAATCCTGCAACGGGTTATCCAGTAACAGGTTTATGCAGTGTAACGGTTTTTGGACCAAATGCTGAAACTGCAAATGGCTTAAGTACTTCGCTGATGGTCTTAGGGCAAAAAGAAGGTTTAATTTTACTCGAAAAACACCCAGAATATTCTTGTTTGATGATTACGGATAAAGGAAAAGTTATTAAATCTAAAAACTTCAATATTAAACACTTTAAAGCAAAGTTTTAAATGCTTAAAAAAACAAATAGTATGGATGAATATACTTTTTCAAAGGTTTTCCTTTTTATTCTTTTAGATATTCTAAGTTATATTTCCTATAATATTTCGTTAATTACACCTTAGAAATAGGCAAAAAAAAATTAAATTTGAGAACCCAAATTTCATTCTTAAATTATGATTCTAAAAAAAAGTTACCTTTACTTATTCGCCTTATTTGCAATCTTGTTTTTTGGACCAATTGCCTACTCACAAACTGCTCCGCAAAAAAAAGAAAACCGCCCAAAATTATTTGAAAAAACCACAACCGACAGCGATTACCTGATGGCAATTGAAAAAGCTGGCGAGGTTATGGAATCTGCCTACAACGACGCCGATTTTGATGGTGAAACGCGTCATATATTTGGTGAAATCAAAAGAACGCAAAGCAAACTTGATCTTATTTTAACGAGTCTGAAAGGCGCAAATCCGAATGTGCGTAATCAGCAAATGTATCGTATTGTTCTGAAAGAGATTCAGCAAGAATTGGAAGACCAAAATACGGCTATCAATTCCCGAAATGCCAATCTCGAAAAAATCAAAAACAGGTTTGTCGATTTACACAAAGACAAAACTTTTATGGAACTCATAAAAGATACTGTTCGTCGTAAACAATTCAAAAAAGAGTTTGCCAACCTCAAAAAAAGATATCTGGCGACAGACAGTTTGATGTCTAAAAATCAAGGTATTTTAAACAACAAAAAAAGACTGACTGTAGAAAGAAAAATTGCGGTATCAAATGCCTTAATTGCGGTTGAAGATAAACTGGAACAATCCGGAATTAGTATTCTTAGAAAAGAATATCCGTTTTTATGGAGCACAAACGATTCTGTACCTAAAAAAGCCGTATCACAAAATATAAGAGCAAAAGTAATTATAGAAAAAAGCGTTGCCACTTATTATCTAAGTTACCGTGCTGGCGGATTAATTACACTGCTATTCTTTATGGGAATTTTGTTTTGGTACATTTCCCGTAATTTAAAATACTTAAAAGAAAACGGATATGTTGAAAACCTTAGTCATTTCAATTTTAATTACTTAAATCGAGGTGTTCTCATTCCCGTTCTTGTTATCGGGCTAAATATTGCCGTTGTAAGCAATTTGTATGCTCCTGCCCTGTTTTTAGAAATGCTTCAGCTTATTTTACTCGGAATTCTTACTGTACTATTTAAAAACAGATGGTCGGCACAATCAATGAAAAATTGGGCACTGCTTTTGGGTCTTTTCTTTACACTTTGTTTTCTGGATTTATTTATAGAAGTTGGATTTATCCAGCGTTGTGCTTTTATTGTAATTAATATTCTGGGAATACGATATGGTTTGGTGCAAATAAAAAGCATTAAAGATCAACTGTATATCAAAGGATTTTTTAAATGGGCAAGTATCCTTTTTATTGGTTTTAATGGTTTATCAATACTTTATAACATTTTTGGAAGAGTTTCTCTTTCAAATATGCTGACGCTTACCGCTTTTATTTCGCTTACGCAGATTATTGCCTTGAGTGTTTTATTGAAGATTATTCTTGAAATTATTCTGCTTCAAATATATACGACAAGAATTAAGCGCGGTTTAGAAAAGATTTTTGATTATGAAAGTTTATCCGATACCTTAAAAAAGCCTTTTATAATAGTAATCAGTTATATGTGGCTTGTGGTAATTGCTTCTAATTTAAATATTTGGGAATCACTTCGTACTTCTTTAGGAAACTTACTAAGTCATCCAAACACTATCGGAAGTATTACTTTTACTTTGGGAAATATTGTTTTGTTTTTTATCATTATTTGGATTGCGCATCTTCTTCAAAAGTATGTAGCTTACTTTTTTGGTGAAATCGATGATGAAAACGAAGAAAACGTCAACAAAAGACAACATTCTAAGTTATTAATTACCAGACTTATTGTTTTGATTGCAGGTTATCTTTTGGCCGTAGCAGCTTCAGGAATGCCATTGGATAAACTAAGTATTCTGTTGGGTGCACTTGGAGTTGGTGTCGGACTTGGACTTCAAAATGTGGTAAATAATTTTGTATCGGGTGTAATTTTAATTTTCGATAAACCAATTCAGATTGGAGATGTTATCGAAATTAGTTCAGAATCCGGCCGAGTGAAATCGATGGGTTTAAGAACGACAAAAATCAATGCGCCAAATGGTGCTGAAATCATTATTCCGAATGGAAATTTATTGTCTCAAAACATTACAAACTGGACGTATACAGACAATTTTAAACTTGTCGAAGTTGCAATCGAAATCAATGGTGACACTACTCCAGATGCTATAAACGAAATTGTAATGCAGGCACTTGAAAGTTTACCGTTAATTAATCTGGAAAAAGCACCTCAACTATTCTACACCGCAATTTCAGACGGGAAATATAAACTGTTGATTAAATTCTGGTGCAGCATTTACCGTACCGAAGAAACAATAAGCAGTGCGCGTCAGGTTTTGTTCAGCAATTTTAAAGCTAAAGGGTTAACTTTTTCTACTTAAAACTTTAAAATAAAACACATTAAAATCAAAAAACGTCCCGAAACTCGGGACGTTTTTCTTTGTCATGTTTAAATTTGATTAATGGTGATCGTGGTTTTTATCTGAATGTTTGTCGTTTCCTTTATGTTTTCCGTTATTATGTTTTTCAGGTTTTTCACCTCTGTTTTTCTGAGGTTTTCCATGATATCCTTTTGGATATTCTGCTCTGTGTTTAGTATGATATGTGTAAGGAGCATCTCCTCTGTAATCATTCAAAACCACTTTATAACCTGAATAAAGATCATAATTTCTGTATCTATCCGGAAGTCTTTTTGCGCGTACCCATCTTCCATTATTATCAGAAATAAATACACTTTGGTTTATATCATAATAAACATCAATATCTGGCAAATAATAATATCTGCTATTGTCATAACCAACCGGTCCCCAATTTGGAGGTGTTCCAATATTTACATTAACTGAAACCTGTGCCTGAGCAAAAACACTTGTAAAAAGCATTAAGGCGAATACTAACTTTTTCATCTTTTTTTAATTTTAAATATTAATTACAGTAAATAGTAATCTAAAGTAATGCCAAATATGCTTTTTTCCGCATCCATTATACAAAACCACCAAACTAATCGACGAAAAAAGCTTCTCAACCGACGTACATTCTAAAAAAAACATCTCAGAATTTGAGATGTTTTTTCAACGTTTTACTTCCAGCCGCCACCTAAAGCTCGGTATAAATCAACAACAGCCTGCAGTTTTTGCAGATTATCATTAACACCGCTCAATTGCGCTGCCAAAAGGTTTTGTTCCGATGTTAAAACATCTGTATAATTGGTAGCAGAACTGTATTCCAACAACTGTTTTGTATAATCTACCGCTTTTATTAAAGCTTCAATTTGTTTGGTTCTTGAATCTTCTTTTTCGGCCGCCATTTGATACGTGTACAACGCATTCGAAACTTCCTGACCAGCAGTTAAAAGACTTTGTTGAAAATTATTAAAAGCCTGTACTTGCTGAGACTGCGCTGTTGTCAATCTCATTTTATTAACGCCTTGATTAAAGATCGGCTGTGTCAATCCACCTATTAAAGAGTAAAATACTGAATTGGCAAAGAAATCTTTTAATTCTAAATTTGAAAAACCGCCGCTCGCTGTAAGCGTCAAACTCGGATAAAAATAGGTTTTGGCCATATTCGTCATTTCAAAAGCAGTTCTGAAATTGAATTCTGCCTGACGAACATCTGGACGATTCTCTAATAATTGTGAAGGTAATCCTAAAGCCAGTTTTTCAGGAACAATCTGTGATCCTAATTCTCCTCTATCAATTGGTCCTGGCGCTTGTCCTAACAAAATATTTATTGCATTTTCAGTCTCGCGGATACTTTGTTTTAAATCTGGAATCAAAACCTCAGCCGCATGCTGATTGGCTTCACTTTGTACCACAGCTGCGCCTGTAACAATTGCTCCTTCTTTTAAATCTTTGATTGTCTGAACGTTTTTGATTCGGCTTTCCAAGGTTTCCTGAGTTATCGCCAATTGTTTGTCGTAAGCTAATAATCTGAAATAGTTATTGGCAATATCAGCAATCAACTGTGTTTGAACTGCCTGTTTCGCTGCATCTGAAGCTAAATATGTTGCCAATGCAGCTCTTTTTTTACTGCTTAATTTTCCCCAGATATCAGCTTCCCAAGAAGTGCTTAAACCTAATTTATACGTTGTTGTTAATGTATTGATATTAATTCCTGCCGGAAAATTAAGTCCTGCTTCAGATTGTTTGGTATGCGTTGCATTTGCATCCAATTGCAAAGTTGGATAATACGCTAATTTACTCTGACGCAGCGAAGCATTTGCCTGCACAATATTTTCAATTGCATTTTTCAGATTCAAGTTTTGATCAAGTCCTTTCTGAATCAGTGCATTTAGTTTTTCATCTTTAAAAACACTTTGCCACGGCATATCAGCAATCGTAGTCGAATCGGCAGAAGTCTGATCACGATAGAGTTTATCTGTCGATAATGTTGCGGGGCGTTCGTACTTTTTGGTAACAGAGCACGCACTTAAAAGTGCAGCTGTCATTACCAGTAAAATATATTTATTTGAACTATTTGTCATTTCTTTTGAATTAAATTTTATGCTTTATGAGCTTCTAATAAATGATCTTCGTCATCATCGTCATCATCATAACTTTCCTTTGCCGGACCGCTTACTTTTTCTTGTAATGTCTGGAAAATGATAAATAAAACCGGAATCACAAAAACTCCTAAAATGGTTCCAATCAACATTCCGCCAACCGCTCCTGTACCAATTGATTTGTTACCTACCGCTCCAGCTCCAGTTGCGAACATTAACGGAACAAGTCCGAGGATAAAAGCGAACGAAGTCATCAAAATTGGTCGCAAACGTGCTACGGCTCCTTCAATTGCGGCCTGAACAATTGGCAAACCTTTTCGCCTTCTGTCCAAAGCAAATTCGACAATCAAAATACCGTTTTTGGCTAAAAGTCCAATCAACATGATTAAGGAAATCTGCAAATAAATATTACTGTTCAGTTTGAAAATAATCGAGAATAAATAAGCTCCAGCCAATCCAAACGGAATTGATAATAATACTGCGAATGGCAAAATATAACTTTCATATTGCGCACTCAATAAGAAATAAACGAAAACCAAACACAATACGAAAATGAAAATCGTTTCACTTCCTGAAGCTAATTCTTCACGTGTTAATCCTGAAAATTCATATCCATAACCTGCAGGAAGATTTTCGGCAGCAACTTCCTGAATTGCTTTAATAGCATCTCCTGAACTATAACCCGGTTTTGGCGCTCCTGTGATCGAAATGGACGTAAACAAGTTGAATCTTGAAATCGATTCGGGGCCAAAAACTCTCGTCATATTAACAAACTCTGTAATTGGCGCCATTGTTCCGGCGTTATTACGGACGAAGATTTTATTCAAACCTTCCGTATTTGTTCTAAATTCTGGAGAAGCCTGAATCATAACACGATATTGTTTTCCGAATTTATTGAAATTCGAAGCATACAATCCACCATAATAACCTTGCATCGTCGACAGAATCGTGTTTATAGAAACTCCTGCATCTTTGGCTTTCGCCAAATTAATATCCATCATATATTGAGGGAAACCCGGATTAAAAGGCGTTGTCGCGTATTGAATTTCTGGACGTTCTGATAATTTTGCTAAAAATTCATTATTGACTTTATAGAATTCAGCAGTCGTATGTCCTCCTTTATCCTGTAATTGGAATTCAAATCCACCACTTTGTCCAAAACCTTGAATCGTTGGAGGCGAAATGAAGAATATATTAGCTTCACGAATACCGCTTGTTTTCGCAAAAAGTTGTCCGATTACATCATCAACGCTTAAATCACGTTCATCCCAAGGTTTCAATTTCACAATAACCATACTGTAGGCACTTCCCGCACCTGCTGTAAAGTTTTGTCCAACAATTCGAAGTGTATTTTTTACTCCCGGAATCGTCTTTGCAATACTATCAACACGTTTCGCGATAATATCAGAACGCTCCATAGAAGCTGATGGTGGCAAACTAATATTAGCAAAAACAGTTCCCTGATCTTCCGAAGGAACGAAAGCCGATGGCGTGGTTTTCATCATATAAACTAATGCCAAACCAGCAATCACAATCGATGCCAATGCAATCCATTTTTTGACAGAAAGAAAACGCACCGAACGTTTGTATCGTTCTGTTACATTATCAAATGCAACGTTAAATGAAGTGTAAAAACGCTGTAAATAACTTTTATGTTTATGATCATCTGCATGTGGTTTAAGCAAAAGTGCACATAATGCCGGACTCAGCGTCAAGGCGTTTACGGCCGAAAGGATAATGGCCACAGCCAATGTAATACCAAATTGTTTGTAGAAAACCCCTGTTGATCCATTAATGAAAGTTACCGGAATAAATACCGCCGCCATTACCAAAGTAATTGAGATAATTGCTCCAGAAATTTCGTCCATTGCGTGAATAGTCGCTTTTTTGGCCGATTTATATCCGTGATCGAGCTTCGCGTGGACGGCCTCAACAACCACAATTGCATCATCGACGACAATACCAATAGCAAGAACCATCGCAAAAAGCGTCAATAAGTTGATTGTAAACCCGAATAAATTCAAGAAGAAAAATGTTCCCACAATCGCAACTGGAACCGCAATCGCCGGAATTAAAGTCGATCTAAAATCCTGAAGGAAAATAAATACTACGATGAAAACTAATATAAAAGCTTCAATCAAAGTATGGATTACTTTCTCTATCGAAGCATCCAAATTTTCGTTGACATCTACCATAATGGTATATTTCATTCCTTTTGGAAAACTCTTTGCCGCTTCTTCAATTAACTTTTTAGAATTGATAATTACATCACGTGCATTTGAACCCGGAGTTTGACTGATTGCCATTGCTGCCGATTCTACACCATTTGTTTTAATTGTTGAAGAATAACTTAACGATCCTAACTCGACTTTAGCTACATCTTTAAGTCGTAACATTTGTCCGTTCCCAACAGATTTGATAATTATATTTTCAAATTCCTGAGCACTGGTTAAACGTCCTTTGTATTTAATTACATATTGAAATGCCTGATTTCCGTTTTCACCAAATTTACCTGGCGCCGCTTCGATATTCTGCTCTGCCAAAGCTGCTGAAATGTCACTCGGAATCAATTTATATTGCTGCATAACATCTGGTTTCAGCCAGATTCTCATCGAATAATCTTTTGCACCAAAAACGGTTACATCTCCAACTCCAACGACACGTTGAATTTGAGGAACCAAATTGATCTTCGCATAATTTTGAAGAAAAGTCTGATCATAAGCTTTATCATCACTGTATAAAGAGAAAATCAGCAAGTTACTGCTCTGACTTTTAGTTACTGTAACACCTGCCTGAGTTACTTCAACAGGCAATAAACTTGTCGCTCTCGAAACTCTGTTCTGAACGTTTACCGCAGCTAAATCTGGATTTGTACCTACTTTAAAGAAAATTTTGATCGAAGCATTTCCATCATTTGTGGCTGTAGAAGTCATGTAGGTCATGTTTTCTACACCATTAATTTGCTCTTCCAATGGAATTACGATACTTTTCAGTACCACATCGGCATTGGCACCTGTATAACTCGCCGAAACATTTACTGTTGGCGGTGCAATATCCGGATATTGAGATATAGGCAACTCAATTAATCCTAAAACACCCAAAATAACAATAATAACAGATATTACTGTTGAGAGTACAGGTCGTTGTATGAATTTTTTAAACATTTGTTTTTATTTTAAATCGGCGTAAACTTTATCTGAAGATTGATTTTGGCTTTTAATTTCTGTTCCGTCTTTAAGTGTTGCTACTCCTTCCAGAACAATTTGATCTCCTGCCTGCAAACCGCTTGTTACCACATAATAATTTCCTGCACTGTTATCTAAAATGGTAATATTGGTACTTTTTGTTTTGCCATCTTTTCCAACAGTTACTGCAAATATTTTATCCTGAAGTTCATAAGTTGCACTCTGCGGAATAATTAGCGCCTCTTTTACTTCATTCGGAATTCGAACAGTGGTACTGCTTCCACTTCTAATAACACTTTTTGGATTTGCAAAACGTGCTCTGAAAGTAACCGAACCCGTTTCAGTATTAATTAATCCGTTAACGGTTTCAACTCGGCCTTTTTCTGAATAAGGTGTTCCGTCAGAAAGCACTAATGAAACTGCAGGCATATTTTGGATTTTTTGTGCCAATGTTGTACCCGGTGTTTTGCTTTCTGTAAAATCTAAAAGTTTTTTTTCATTGATAGCAAAATAAGCATAAACATTTCCGATGCTAGAAACCGTAGTCAAAGGATCTGCGGTATTTGAACTTACCAAACTTCCTAAACGAAACGGTATTGAACCTACAACTCCATTCACCGGACTTGTTACAGTAGTATAACCTAAATTAGTTTTAGCATTAACTAAAGCTGCATTCGCCTGAGCCAACGTTGCCATAGCCGATTCATAAGTATATTGTGCTGATTCTAAATCGTATTTACTTATAATTCCTTTTTCAACTAAAGGCCTCACTTTATTCACCGCCAGTTTTGCAGCACTTACTTCTGCCTGAGCGCTTTTAATGCTGGCACTTGCGGTGCGAACTTGTTGCTCATATTCTGGCGCACTAATTTTAAACAATGGCTGTCCTACTTTTACAACAGCGCCTTCATCGACAAAAATTTTATCAATATAACCTTCAACTCTAGGACGAATTTCAATATTTTGTTGTCCTTGAATACTCGCAGGATAATCGCTGTATAATGTTGCAGATTCTGGCTGCAATGTCAGCGTTTTATACTCTTTTACCTGTGGCGCAGCGCCGGCCTGAGCCGATTTGTCATCTTTCTTACCGCAAGAGGCGATAATAACTGAGGCCGCGAAAATGCTTAAAAACGATTGCTTATTCATTGTGAAAATGTGTAATTATCTATTTATTAATAAGCAAAAGAACTAAAATTGAATGCGCAAAATTTTTCAAATAGACGAAGAGCAAAAGACAATCGATAGAAATAGCCTGACACCCGACGGATTTTTTTCAGAATTAAACAAGCGTTTAATTTTTAGGCTCGTCGGCTGGAAAATGGTTTTTAATGGCTGTAAATGTATTTTGGGCGATTGGTTCTCAATCATATTCAAATAAAATGTAATATTGTCTTTAAAAAATCATAACTTACAATGGCTTCAAACATCTACAGACCTTATTTATTTATCGGACTGCACATTCTCGGGTGGCTTTTGTTGGGCTTTATCATGCTGTTTTACATCCCTTTAACATGGAATGTAATTCTTCCTGGCGTATTTTGGCTTTGGCAGATCATTGTATTGTTTTTGTTAATGGTCATTTTTTATACTAATGCCAAAATCATAGTTCCAAAAACCATTATTAAAGACAATACATCGCCGTTTTTACTATGGGCATTTCTTTCCATTTTTGCTATGCAGTTTATTGCTTTTTTATATACTTCAGAAACAGATCTTCATAATAAAATCAGCTTAGTTTTAGGTTTTAAAAAATATAAAAATCCCTATTTTGATAATTATGTCCTTACACTGACCTTATTAGTTTTAGGAATTAGTACCAGCTGGGCAATGCTTCAATATTGGCAAAAAGCGGCACAACACAAACAAAAATTGGAACAGGATAAAACCATGGCCGAATTAGCAATGTTGAAGGCACAAATTAATCCGCACTTTTTTTTCAATTCGCTAAATAGTATTTATTCGCTTACTTATACTGATATTGAAGATTCAAGAAATGCACTTCATACTTTAAGCCGAATGATGCGTTACTTGCTTTACAGCACAGAAGAAACAACTTCTTTATTGAAAGAAGCCGAGTTTATGAAAGATTTCATAGCGCTGATGAAACTTCGGGCAAACAGCAAATTGACGATTATTACTGATATTCCTGAAAAATTACACGATTATCCGATTGTTCCAATGTTATTGCTTCCTTTGGTAGAAAATGCTTTTAAACACGGAATTCACGCCACAGATAAAAGCGAGATTTACATTAAGCTAAGACAAAACGGAAGCGATCTTGATTTTGAAGTAGAAAACACTTATTTCGAAAAATCGGGAACAGCGGTCGAAGGCGGAATTGGTTTAACCAATACAAAAAGAAGACTCCATTTGATATATCCGAATAAACATAGTTTGAAGGCCGGTGTTGCTGAAAATGGAAAATACAATGTAAAACTGCATCTAAATTTAGAATAATGATGATATTAAAATGTATAGCAGTTGACGATGAGCCACTGGCATTAAAACTTGTGGAAACCTTTATCCAACAAACGCCTTTTCTGGAATTGGCAGCAAGTTGCGATAATGCTGTCGAAGCAATGGGATTAATTAGAGAAAAACAGCCTGATATTGTCTTTTTAGATATCAATATGCCTAATTTAACGGGCATGGAACTTGCCCGACTTTTGCAGGATACTCCGGGATTAATGCCTAAAATAGTTTTTACAACCGCTTATAATCATTATGCTATTGAAGGTTATAAAGTAAATGCTGTCGATTATCTTTTAAAACCTTTTAGTTATGAAGAATTTCTGCGTGCCGCCAATAAAATTTTGCAAATAACCGAAGAATCTTCAAATAACTTTCAGCCTATTACAGCTGATGATGAATTTATATTCCTGAAAGTAGAATATAATTGGGTCAGAATTTCTTTAAAAGATATTTTATATATCGAAAGTTTGAAAGATTATGTAAAAGTGCATCTAGACGATTCTCAAAAAACGGTTCTTTCCTTGATTTCCTTAAAAGCTTTAGAAGAAAAATTGCCGTCGTCAAAATTTATGCGAATTCATCGTTCGTTTATTGTTTCGCTTGACAAAATAAGCGCCATCAGCAAGCATTCTGTTTTTATTGGAAAAACCGAAATCTCAGTGGGAGAACAATACAAAGAGCCATTCAAAACCATCGTTGACAAATGGTTAAAATAAAATAGATTTTTAAATTATCATGGAAAAAAGATCAAACAAATATTATTTAACATTAAGCTTAAAAGAGTACGCAAACGGTGAAACTAAACCTGCAAAAGAACTCGGAATTGAATTTTCAAATCACGATGAGATTTTTGGCATCATTCAAAAAATGAAAGATAAAAACTTATTTGATGATCCGTCTGAAGCAACTCAGTTTGCAATCGGACTAAAATTATTCAGTGAAATCAAATTAAAATATCGTAAAAACCCTTTATTTGATGAATTAAACGAAGTTTTTCCGGTTTTTATGAAGAAACTGAAAAGCTTATAAAAACAAAAAAACGCCTCAATAATTGAGGCGTTTTTCATTTAACAAATTAAGATTCTAAATTAAGCTTTCGCTTTTCTTTTTACCGTACAGCCAATTTCTTTAGTCTGAGTAACTGCAGGTTTTTTATTGCTTTGTAAAGCTGCAATTGCATCTTCGGCATATTTAGTTTTTTCGGTTTTTGTTCCTTCTGGGTCATTATCGATTGCTCCAACATATTCAATAACATTTCCTTTTGCAGTTTTAGATACAATAAAAATATGTGGTGTATGTTTTGCGCCATATTGATCTGTAACTACTTGTCCTGCATCGAATAAATATGGGAAAGGATAGCTTTTATCTTTTGCTAAATCCTGCATTTTATTAAAAGCATCTGCTTTTGAAGCTTCAGGATCATTTGGGTTAATTGCAATTACTGGATATCCCTGAGGTCTGAATTTTTTATCCAAATCAATAATGCGCTGCTCATAAGCAACTGCGTATGGACATGTATTACATGTAAAAACGACAATAAATCCTTTTGCTTTAGGAAAACTTGCAAAAGAAACTTCTTTATTGTCAACATTTTTAAGTTTAAAATCTGGTGCTGGATCGCCTGCTTTCAGTGTTGCTGTCTGCGCCTGCGATAACCAGGCTGTAAATACTAATACTAATAAAGTGATAATCTTTTTCATAATTTATAGTTTTTTATATTCAGTTAATAGTTGTTCGTATGTTAATTCGGTTTCAACAAATTTCCGTTTATCGTCTTTAATGAAAAGTGTTGCCGGAATACTTCCTGACCATGAAGGATCGATTCGGTCAATATATTCCTGCGGACTGCTTTCGTTTAATAAAAATACTTGATTTTGAAGGTTTTTTCGTTTGACGAATGGAATCACAGCCGAATTTAATTTGGATTTAAAATCAACACTTACCAATAAAACAGCCAGTTTCTCTGATTTAAATTCGGACTGAAGTTTTTCAAAATGAGGTAATTCCTTAACGCAGGGCGCACACCAAGTTGCCCAGAAATTAACTACATAAGTGCTGTCTTTTCCGTTTTTAATTCGTTCATGAAGTTGGTCAACCGTAATAAGTTTTACGTTTTGACCATAAGAAACTGTCGATAAAACGACCAATAAAAAGAGGCTTAAAAAAGGCTTTGCTTTCATAAAAAACAGTTCTTTAGATTTAATTTGTTCTCTTACAAATATAAACTAATGAAAACTTACTTTTTGTTAATGAAAATTTAATGAATGTAAATGCTGAAAATTATTTTTCAAAAAAAGATTCTAATTGTCTAAAAACCGGAATTAAAGATTTTCCTTTCTCTGATAAATTATATTCAATATGAAGCGGTTTTAATTTGATAACTTCCTTATCCAAAAGTCCAAATTCTTCGAGTTCACGCAGTGCCACCGCAATTGATTGTTTGTTAGAGCCTTTCATATCTCTTAAAAGTCCGTTGAAACGTATTGGTCCATCAACCGCTAATAAAAATATCTGAGGTTTCCATTTGCCTGATAATAATTTTAGAAGCCCTTCTGCAGGACAACCGCTTTCTTTTTCTTCTTTATTTTCTGTAGTCATATTTTTTTGACTAATTGACTTTTGATTAAACACTAGCGAACTTTGTCATAAAAATATGAAAATTTAAAAGCTGAACGCTAATTTTTCAACCCGTTTTTATGAAAATAGGACTATTATTAATCCTGATCTGCAGTTTAAACTGTAAATCGCAAACGAATTTAAAAATGACAGAAAATAATTCAAATCCGTTATTGTGTAATCCCGTAACTGGAACATGTGAAATGCCTTCTACCGAAAAATCAAATGAAACAGCCGTTATTCAAACAGAAAATAAACCCGTTAAAATAATTTATTACACTGATCCGATTTGTTCTTCTTGCTGGGGAATTGAACCTCAACTAAGAAAACTCAAACTTGAATATGGTGATTATTTTGAAATTGATTACCGTATGGGTGGCCTGCTTCCGGATTGGAGTTATAATAGAGGAGGAATCAGCAAACCGTCAGATGTGGCACATCATTGGGACGAAGCAAGTTTGCATTATGAAATGCCAATTGATGGAGATGTCTGGCTCGAAGATCCGCTGGATTCTTCCTATCCTTCTTGTATTGCAATGAAAGCAGCTCAAATGCAAAACAAAGAAAAAGCAGTTCATTTCATGCGTATACTTCGTGAGAAATTATATTTAGAAAAGAAAAACATTGCCAAATGGAACAACATTGAAGAAGCTGCAAAATTGGCAAATCTTAACATCGAAAAACTGAAAGCAGATTATGACGATGCCGAAGAACTTTTTCAAAAAGATTTAGATTATGGAAAAAAACTTGGTGTAAGAGGTTTTCCAACATTTTTCTTTGCTGATAAAAATGACAATCGATTTGTCGTTTATGGCTCAAAATCTTATGAAGCTTATGAAAATGCTTTATTAGCTATATTTCCAGAAGCAAAGAAGAAACCAATTCCAAATGAAAACCCTTTATCGCTTTTTGATATTTACCCCACATTAACCCCAAAAGAATATGCTGTCATTTTAAATAAATCTTATTTTGATGCCAGAATGATTCTTGGAAAATTGCATGAAAAAGGTGAACTGGACAAAATATCTACAAAAAATGGATCGATATATATCAAAAAATAAAACTTCTTTAAAGCCACAAAAAAATCTTTGTGGCTTTTTTTGTTGTCTTAAAAAGTTATTTTAAATGCTTCTGTAAAAAACGTTTTCGCTTTTTTAAGGATTTTTTAAGCTCCTAAAAATTCCTTCGCCAAATATCAATTCGTAAATTAGCCAAAACAAAATTTATTCGAATGACAGTACTTACGTTTACGCTGATTATGATTCTTGGTGCTTTTTTAGCAGGTTTTATTGGTTCATTATCAGGATTGGGAGGCGGTATCATTATTATTCCACTTTTAACTGTCATTTTAGGCGTTGATATTCATTATGCAATTGGAGCCGCTTTGGTTTCGGTAATTGCAACTTCTTCGGGTTCTGCGGCAGCGTATGTAAAAGAAGGAATTACAAACATGCGATTGGGAATTTTTCTTGAAATCGCCACAACAATTGGCGCTGTTGGCGGTGCGTTGCTTTCAGCTATTGCTCCTACTTCTTTTATTGCCGTTCTATTCGGACTTACTTTGATTTTCTCAGCAATAAATTCGCTTCGAAAAAAAGAAGAACATATTGTTTTAGAGTCGAGTCCTTTGGCAAAAAAATTAAAATTAGATGGGACTTATCCAACACACGACGGCGAAGTGGTAAGCTATGGTACCAAAAATGTAATTGGCGGTTTTAGCATGATGGGACTTGCCGGAATGATGTCAGGCTTGCTCGGAATTGGATCTGGCGCTTTTAAAGTAATTGCAATGGATAATATTATGCGAATTCCATTTAAAGTTTCGACAACAACCAGTAATTTTATGATGGGTGTTACCGCAATGGCGAGTTCTGTAATTTATATTCAAAAAGGATATATTGAACCGGGAATTTGTATGCCTGTTGTGATTGGCGTTCTTTTTGGCGCCATGGCCGGAGCCAAAGTATTAGTGCGAACAAACCCTAAAAAACTAAGAATATTTTTTGCCTGCTTAATTTTTGTTTTAGCAATTAATATGATTTATAACGGACTAAATGGAAAAATCTAAAAGTATGCAGCACGAAAAATTTGGAGAAAAAGATTTTCAGGCTATTGTTGGAAATTTATTGCGATATGGCGTCTGGATTTCACTTTCAGTAGCTTTTATAGGCGGAATTGTTTATTTGATGCATCACGGAAATGATATTGAAGATTATTCTGTTTTCAAAGAAAATGACCGAAATATATTTGAAGTAATTGCCGATGTTTATCGTGGCGTAATTCAGGGAAATGGTGAATTTTTGATTTTCTTCGGAATTATATTATTGTTTCTGACGCCTGTTTTCAGGGTTTTACTTTCATTATTCTCTTTTCTTATTGAAAGGGATTATCTTTATGTTGTTATTACACTGATTGTTATTTTAATTATTATAACCAGTATTTCATTTGGATTTTCTCATTAAATAGCTGTATACTTTAAGCTGTAAGCTATAGGCTTTCAAAAAAGCTTAAAGTTTATTGCCTAAAGCTTAAAGCAAAAAAATAATTGCTAAAGGTTATCGGTTTTAAAAAAAAGCTTAAAGCCTATCGCCTAAAGCCTAAAGCTCAAAAAATATGGAAATAGGAATTGACAGTTTTGCTTCGGCAATGTACGGAGACAACAACACTTTGAGCAGTGTTGATGCGATGGAACAATTACTTCAAAGAATTGAACTTGCAGATCAGGCAGGTTTGGATGTTTTCGGAATTGGGGAACATCATAAAAAAGAATTTTTAGATTCGGCTACAGTTGTGATATTAAGCGCAGCCGCGGCAAGAACAAAAAATATACGTTTATCGAGTGCGGTTTCGGTTTTAAGTGCTGCAGATCCTGTTAGAGTTTATCAAAGTTTTGCAACATTGGATTTAATTTCTAAAGGAAGAGCCGAAATTGTTGCTGGGCGAGGCTCTTCTATCGAAGCTTATCCCCTTTTCGGATTTGACTTAAACGATTATGATGCACTTTTCAAGGAAAAATTAGATCTTTTTTTACAAATCAGAGATAATGAATTTGTTACTTGGTCAGGGAAATTTCGTCCCGCTATAAATAATCTTCCGGTTTATCCGAGAGCTTTGCAGGAAAAATTACCTGTTTGGCTGGGCGTTGGCGGAACTCCGGAATCTTTTATAAGAGCAGGGAGTTTAGGATTACCTTTAATGGTTGCCGTCATTGGTGGACAAACACATCGTTTTCGTCCATTGATTGATTTATATCGCGAAGCTGGAAAAGCCGCAGGTTATAAACCTGAAGAACTTAAAGTAGGATTACATTCTCCCGGTTATGTTGGGAATACAACCGAAAAAGCCATCGAAGAATATTATCCAGGCTACGCCGAATTGTGGACAAAATTAGGTTATGAAAGAGGTTGGCCTCCAGTGACCAAAGGAAAATTTGACGGACTTATTGATGATTTAGGCGTTTTGATTGTTGGTGGTCCTGAACGTGCAGCTGAGAAAATCCTAAGACACAGCGAAGCTTTAGGAGGCGTTGACCGATTTACTTTTCAAATGGATAACGCCGGATTGACGCACACTCAATTAATGAATGCGATAGAATTAATTGGAACAAAATTGATTCCATTAATTCAAAAAGGATAGTTTTTAGCCACAGATTACACAAATTAAAAGTTTTTTTTTAAACTTAGAACCTCAGAATCTTAGCAACTTAGTAGCTTAAAAAAAGCATCTGCCAATTAAGACAGATGCTTTTTTGATTTGTAATTTTTCAACTAAAACAAACCATCAAAATTTGTAAGTCACACCAACTCTAAAGTTTGTTGGCGCCTCAGTTTGCCAATAATAAGCATCTAGCCACTGGTAGTAAGAACCGCTGTAAAGGTATTTGTTCAAGATATTAAATACGTTAGCAGTTACTTTTACTTTACCAGTTTCATAAGATAAGCCTCCATCTAATTTAAAGTAAGAAGGCAGTTTTTGAAGACCTTCACTCCAGGTATCCGTTTGGCGTCCGTCAAGGAAAGTTCCTCCAATAGAAGCTCCAAAACCTTTTAGTTTTCCATTTTGAACTGTATAGTTTAACCATGCATTTGCTGTATGTTTAGCATAACCTGGTACGATATCTCCTTTTTCAATTCCTGTTGCATCAGAAACCAATGGATCAACTTTATTTACAATAGATTCTGTAAAAGCATAATTTGCGATAAGATTTAAACCATCAAATAGTTTTCCCCTAACATCAAATTCCACTCCCTGAGCTCTTTTTTCTCCAAGAACAATTTTATATTGTTCATTTGGTGTATTTCGAGGATCAGCGGTAAGTTCATTCTTCTTCAAGATATTATAAACAGATAAACTTGTATTCCAAGAACCGTCAAACCAATCTTTTTTAATTCCAAATTCGACATTATTTCCTGTAAGCGGTTTTACCTGTCCATCTCTAACAACTCCTGATTGAGGCGAAAAAGCCTGGTCATATAATCCATAAAAAGCTGTGCTTTCGTTTAAAGAATAGCTAACCCCTACACGAGGTGTAATATGACTATCTTCTTGTGGATTATCATAACTACTAGTCTGTTTAATCCATGTATATCTTGCTGCAAGGGTCAATCTTAATTTGTTTTGGAAAAATCCAAGTTCATCCTGAATATAACCCGCCGCATATTCTGAACCATAAAGTCCGCCAGCTCTTTGGCTTAATGGTGTATCGTGGTCAAAAGCAGGGAAACCATTAGATGGTGTTCCGTAATTTGGATTATAAACATTAAATGGATTAGCTGCTGTATCTAAATTATGAGATTGTCCCCAATCTGCCATATAATCTTTACTTCCTAAGTCTACTCCACTTAATATTTTGTGGCTAACAGAACCAGTGTTAAACTTCCCGTTTACAAATATTTGTCCTAAATACATGTTGCTTTCTGCATCCCAAATACCAACATTTCTAATAATATTTCCTTTTCCAAGAGCATTATCATCTGAACCAACCATGCTTGGCCATGAACTATATCCTTGTTGAATATATTTAAAATAAGAAGTCTGTGCTGTAAGTTTCCAGTTGTCATCAAACTTATGCTCAAACGTAAAATAACCGCTGTGATCCTGAATATTAGTATCTGGAAGTCCCGGTTGTGTCATGGTAAATCCAACTGGCAATGTTGCATATCCATCAGATGCAGGTCCAAAAACATAGTACGAACCAACCTCAGTCATGTTTGCATACTGAAAATTGTATTCAGCAGTAATTTTTGTTTTATCATCAATTTGATATGAAATTACCGGAGCAATTACATAACGGTTATTATGTTCAAAGGCACGGTGCGAACCTTTATTTTGAGCAGTTCCGTTGAATCTGTAAAGCAATTTTCCTTTTTTATCCAATTTCCCGTCAAGATCAAGGCTAACTCTGTAAAAGTCATAGCTTCCTCCAAGTACAGAAACTTCTCCTTTTGTAATTCCGGTTGGTTTTTTAGTCACCACATTATAAAGTCCGCTTGGGTCGCCACTTGAAAGCATAAATCCAGCAGGTCCTTTTACAAATTCAATATGATCTACAAAACTCATATCTTCAGTTAATGGTCCCCAGAAAGAAGAAACCACATTAAATCCGTTTCTGAAAGCCTGAATTTGAGAACCACGCATTGTAATATTTGTGTACAAATCGCCCCAGTGTTCCAAACGTACCGCTCCACTCACGTTACGGATAACTCCGTCGCTCATACTTGTAATTTGCTGATCTTTTAAAGTTTGACCGCTTACAATCTGAACATTTTGCGGAATTTCCAAAACTGGAGTCTGAAGACGCAACGACAACGAAGGTTTATCTTGTTTGTATTTGTTTTTTGTGATAACAACTTCATCAAGATCTTCCTGACTTTCAGAAAGTGCAAAGTTTTTTGTTGTGACTTGCTTTGCTGTTACAACAATGGTAGCTTCTTGACCATGAATCCCAACTGAATGAATGCTGATCGTGTAAGAGCCTGGTTTGATATTTCTAATCTCGTACTGTCCATTTTCATTGGTTATAGCACTATATTTTGTTCCTTTAAGAGCAACAGATACACCTTCCGCTGGAGCATTTCCGCTCAAAGATACTTTTCCTGTTACCCTACCTGTATTTTGATTTTGCGCCATCATAGTTAATGATGTTACGAAAAGCACAAAAAAACAGATTTTTTTAATGGTTAAGCTATTCATTTTGTCTGGTTTTAAATTCGCAGGCAAAAATACTTTCTAAATTTTGTATTTCCTAAATTATTTTTATTTATTCTAAATAATAATAGTTATTTTTATTTCATTGAAAATGAAATAAGATAAATAAAAAAAGCTCTTCCAAAGTTTATCGGAAGAGCTTAAAACACTGATTTAAAACAATTTATTTAACTTCTAAAAAAGAGAAACTTTCGGGCTTTGCTACAATTTTGTTTCCTGAAAATTCAATTGAAATAATTCCGGCTTTTCTTGGAGAAACAGCACTTTCGTTAAAATGCGTATGAAGTACATAATTCATTTTATTGTCTTTATCCCAAAATACATCACCATGCCCTATTCCATTTTGTTTCGTATTTTTTCTGCTAATAATTGGACTTTCTGAAGCTTTTTCCCAAGGTCCCAGCGGACTTTTAGCAGTTGCATAACCTACAGCATAATCAATATTTCTGAAATCATTTGCCGAATAAATCATATAATACAAACCATTGTGCTTTAAAACAGTTGGGCCTTCAGTAACTGGCCAGTTAACATTTTGCGTATTTTCCCAAGGCAAAACTCCAGAAATACATTCAGTTAAAGTTTCTGCTTTTATGCTTTGAAAATCATCATTTATTTCGGCAACAAAAATTCGGTTTCCATTTGTCAAACGAACATGATACAGGTATTTTTTTCCATCCTCATCAATAAAAATAAATGGATCGATTTGATTTCCTGTTTTAATGATTGGTTCCTTAGATTCGTTTTTAAATGGCCCAAGCGGACTGTCACTTGTCGCAAAAGCAATATTTTCATTGGCCGTATAAATCATATAAAATTTGTTTTTATACGAAAGAATTTGCGGTGCCCAGAAACCTTTGTCACCAAAAGAATCGCCTTTTTTCAAAGCTAAACCATTCTGCGCTCCAACAGGACCTTTCCAGTCTCTCAAATCAGAAGATGTGTAAACTTGAAAACCTTCACCATTTGGAAAATCTCCACTTGTAGTTCCATACAAATAATACAATCCGTTACTATAGAAGATGGTTGGGTCCGCCAGAAGAATTGTATTTGATTTTGCTTCTTTTGGTTTGTCTTTGCTTTTCTCTTGAGAACAAGCTGTAAAAGCATACAATAATGTTATTATGGATAGTATTTTTTTCATTTTTTATTGGGTTTTAAATTTAACCGCAATCCCGATAATTATCGGGATTGCGGTTAAATTCGTTAAACAATACTACTTTTTAACAGAAAACTGATAATAAGAAACTGTATGATATTTTTGTCCCGGTTTTAAAACAATCGGAGCAAATTTTGGCTGATTTGGCGCATCTGGAAAATGTTGAGTTTCCAAAGCAAATGCGGTTCTGAAATCATCTTTTGAACCTGATTTAAATGTATTTTTTGACTGCATGAAATTTCCACTATAAAACTGCAATCCTGGTTCTTCTGTAAAAATGTCCATTTTAATTCCCGATTTATCGCCTGAAATTGTTGCAGCGTGATTTAATCCGTTTTTCTTCGTTGCGTTTAAAACGTAATTATGATCGTAGCCTTTTCCGAATTTCAATTGTTCGTCTTTAGTTTCGATTCTTTCTCCGATGGTATGTTTTGAAGTAAAATCAAATACCGTATTCTTTACTGGTCTTAATTCTCCACTTGGAATCAAACCTTCGTCAACCGGAGTAAATTCATTCGCATAAATTTGCAATTCATGGTTTAAAATTGTCCCACTTCCTTCGCCATTCAAATTAAAAAAAGCGTGATTTGTTAAGTTTACAAGTGTCGTTTTATCTGTCGTAGCCTCATATTCCATTTTAACCGAATTATCATCTGTAATCGTATAAATTACTTTTACAGCTAAATTTCCCGGAAATCCTTGTTCTCCATCTGGTGAAACATAAGTAAAAACCAAAGTGTTTTCATTTGTTTTTTCAGCATTCCAAACTACATCCTGAAAGCCTTTTACTCCGCCATGCAAAGCATTTTTACCATTATTTAACGGAACTTGGTATTGTTTTCCTTCCAAAGTAAATTTCCCTTTCCCGATTCTATTTCCTACTCTTCCGATCGTTGCTCCAAAATAAGGTTCAGTCGAAGTTTTAAAACCTTTTGCACTATTCATTCCGACTACAACATCGGTTGGTTTTCCGTTTTTATCGTTTACCCAAAGCCCGATTAATCTTCCACCGTAATTAGTAAAAGCAGCTTTAATTCCTTTGTTTTCTATCCAATACAAATTGACTTTTTTACCATCAATAATCGTATCAAAATTTTTAGTTTCTAAAACGGTTTTTACCGAATCTGAACTTATTTCAGTAGTTTCTTTTGAAGCTGCATTTTCCTTTTTAGTGTCCTTACAATTAAACTGAAAAAGTGCCAGTAAAACAACTGCAGCAATTTGAATATTTTTCATTTTTATAACTTTAAGATGATTTTATTTTGATGGAATTGCCAATTTGATTCCTTCACTAACTGGCTCACCTAAAACTGGAAATCCGCTAGAATCCCAATTAATTTTCTGCATTCTTGGAGATCTTTTATTTCCGCAACCTTCTCCGGGATTTGAATTGGCGTGATATAAAATCCAGTCTTCTTTTCCGTCAGGAGATTTAAAGAAAGAATTATGTCCCGGCGCATAAACCTTGTTTTTATCGGATTGTTTGAAGATTGGTTCTGGGGATTTTTTCCATCCATTTGGATCCAATAAATTATCTCCTCCATTAAATACTAACAATCCTAAAGAATAAAAATCCGTCCAACAGCCACTTGCTGAAAAAACAATGAAAATTTTTCCGTTTCTTTCTAAAAACTGAGGCCCTTCGTTTACATTTACTTGTGGTGGATTTACATCATCGTGCAATGCGCCGTGTGTTTCCCAATCGTTTGTTGGCGAAGAAATCATTACGCGATCGCCGTCAATTTCAAGCGGGCTTTTCATTTTAGCGATGTAAATATTTTGTTGTCCGTTAGTGTCGCCTGCCCAGCCTGCCCAAATCATATAAAGTTGTTTCTTGTGTTCAAAAACATTTCCATCAATTGCCCATTTGTCTGTTTTTGCAGCAATTTTCCCTTTGAATTCAAAACTACCTTTAAACGGATCTGATGATTTGTTTTCTAAAACATACATTCTATGATTGTTGTTGTCGCCATTATCAGCAGCAAAATAGCAGTACCATTTCCCATTAATAATATGAAATTCAGGCGCCCATATTTCTGCTGAATAGTTCGTGTTTTTTGGTGGTGTCCAAATGACTTTGCTTTCGGCATTTTTAATATCTGACAAGTCTTTTGTTTTCCATAAAACCAATTTATTCCCAAGTGTATTTGTATAGTAGTAATATCCTTTATAATAGGTACTATAAGGATCTGCACCTGATGGCAGTATTGGGTTTGTGAATGTTTTTTGCTGCGCAAAACTTATTGTTGTGAACAGGAAAAGGATTAGGTATTTTTTCATTTTTAGCTTTTTTATTTGAATTTTTCCCGCAGATCTAGCAGATTACACAGATTATTTTATCAGCTAAATCTGCCAAATCTGCGGAAGAAAAAACACTTCTAATTCAAAGCATTTATGACTTCAGTATTAATCTTATTTATTGCTTTGAAATCCATTTTATCTACTTTTCTATCATAAGTGATAAAACCATTTACTTCACCTTCAACATCGGTTGTTTGTGTATAAACTGCTGCTGAAAAACCATTTTTTACATAGTTTTTAAGGATCTTAGCATACTTGATATATTCGGCAGTGACTTCAGCTTCATTTTTAAATTTAATGTAGCCCCAATTGTCATTTGCTCTCCATAAATGTCCTTCAAGAGGAAGTCCGATTCCGCCATATTCTCCCAAAACTGTAACTCTTCTGGCATCATATAAATACATTTCTGGTCCTGGATAATTGTGTAAATCTAGAATATCGCCCGTTTGAAAATGATTTCCACCACTTGATGAATTTGTTAATCGGCTTGGATCGTGATTTTTAGTCCATTCTGTAATCTCAACCGTTTTGAATTGTCCCCAAGCTTCGTTAAACGGAACCCAAACGACAATACTTGGATACGAATACAAATGATCCATAATTTCTCGCCATTCTTTTCTATAGATTTCTTCAGATTTTGCAGAACGTTGCAATTCTGTTCCGTCAAAATATTTTCTGTTTTGCCAAATTGGTTGATCATCTCCGCTTGGCATATCTTGCCACACTAAAATTCCTAATTGGTCACAGTGTGTATACCAACGTTCCGGTTCCACTTTTACGTGTTTACGAATCATATTAAAACCTAATTCTTTTGTTTTAATAATATCGTATTTTAAAGCTTCATCGGTTGGTGCTGTGTATAATCCGTCTGGCCACCAACCTTGGTCCAAAGGTCCATATTGGAAATAATCTTTGTTATTTAATTGCATTCTCATGATTCCGTTTTCATCTCTTTTTGATGAAATTTTTCGCATTGCAAAATAACTTTTCACCTCATCAACCACTTTATTTTTGCTGATTAAACGAATTTTCGTCTGATATAAAAACGGACTTTCAGGCGACCATAATTTTGGAGCATTCAAAACAATATCATTGCTTTCGCCAACAACGGCTTTTTCTTTAGCAATTTCTTTTCCTCCATCAAGAACCGAAATTTCAACTACATCTCCTTTTTCAGCTCCATTTACATCGGCTTTAATACTGATTGTATTTTGATCGATATTTGGCGTTGTTTTTAATTCTGAAATGTTTTTAGCGTTTACAGGTTCAATCCAAACGGTTTGCCAAATTCCCGTAACAGGCGTGTACCAAATTCCTTCAGGATTTTTGACTTGTTTTCCTCTTGGTTGAGGCCCATCATTTGAAGGATCCCAAACTTTTACAACTAATTTTTGATTTTTTCCTTTTTGAATAAATGGTGTAATATCGAATGAAAATGGTGTATATCCTCCAGTGTGTGAACCGACTTTTACGTCATTTATAAAAACTTCCGTTTTCCAATCTACAGCACCAAAATGCAAAAGAATATTTTTTCCGTTCCAATTTGATTCAATCGAAAAATTTGTTTCGTACCAAAGTTCATTTTTGGCTCCAACATTTTTCATAACACCAGACAAACTTGATTCGGCCGCAAACGGAACCAAAATTTGCCCATCATATTTTGAAGGCGCTGTTTTTCCAAATTCTTGAATGCTGTAATTCCATAGACCATTCAAATTTTTCCACTGATCGCGCTCCATAATCGGACGGGGATATTCAGGTAACGTTTTGTTCGGATCAACCTGCTCTGCCCATTTTGTTTTGATTTTATCTCCTTGTGGCTTCCATTGCGCATTTGCTGCAAACACTGAAATCAAGGCTAAAAAAAGGATGCTTTTTCTTTTCATACTATATATGTGTTGGGCATTTTTATTTGAAATAATGCCATAATGTTTCTTCTAAATCAAAATGAATTACCAGACTTATAACCAACATAAGCCTGGTAAATTCTCAAACTAACTTAACTAACCAATTCTTGAGTAAGATGTGAAATGTGATGCGTAAAATGTGAAACTTAAAATGTGAATTCAAGAAATATTTAGTTTCAACTTTTCACTTCTGACATTTTACTTTTTACTTAATCCAAATTTCTTCACCAAACTGTCGTATTCATTTTTAGAGATTGTAATCATACAGCCGTGGCGCACTTTTTCTGGAAGACTATATTTGTCCCAATCAGAGAAAAAAGTGTAGCCTGAGGCCTGAAACCAAGGTCCGTTTAGGTTATCTGCGATTGATAATCCGTATGAAACTCCTGGGTATTGTTCGTAATACATGTACCATATTTTGTCATCAGGAGAAGGAATCAACATTGGAGCTTCTCTGAAGTTTGGACTGATAGATTGCTGGGGCAAAGAATAAGGTCCTAAAAGGGATTTTGATTTGGCAATTCGGATGGTTTTTCCTGTTGTCCAATACAAAGTTGGGTACGTTTCGTCTTTAATCACAGCGTAGTAGGAATCGCCGATTTTACGAATAAAAACATCAATTGTTCCCATATCCCAATCGAATAAGCGTTTTGGCGTTCCTTCGAATGTTTTTAAATCTTTAGACAAAACATACAACGTTCGCTGACTTGCCCAATAACGTTCTCCATCTTCTTTTGTTCCTTCAAGATGTGGCGTGTGCCAAGTCATAATGAACTTTTCAGAATCTTTGTCGTAATATAATTTTGGAGCGCCAATTCTCTGTAAAGCATTTGAATAATCAGGAGTACTTTTTAAATCTGGTGTATAATCTGCATGTTTTTTCCAAGTAATCAAATCATCCGAAACCCAAATATTGATAGCCTTTGCATCGTCTCCCGTATTTCCTGCGATATAATATTTTCCGTCTGGACCTTTGCAAATGTCAGGATGTCCTTTATATTCTTCAAAAACGCGCTTTCCATTGTTTAGATTTTCCCAATGTAAACCGTCCAAACTAACAGAATAATACAATCTGCCGTAATCATTATGTGTCATGTGCGCAAAAAGATAGGCTTCGTTTTTAGGTTTTTCATTTCCTTTTATTTGTCCCGGCGGATCTGGTTGTTGCGCTTTCGCGGAAAATCCAACTAGAATTATCGCTAGAAAAAAGAGCTGTTTTATTGTATTTTTTCTCATTGCTGTGTAGTTTTTAATTGCCCACGGATTTTACAGATTAAACAGGTTTTCACTGATGTAATTTAAAATGATCGGCGGAAATCCGTTTAATCCGTTTGATCTGTGGCTAAAAGCAATTATCTAATTATCAAATTGACACATTATCTAATTTTTCTTATTTGCCTCAGAAGTCATCTTTTTAATCAAATCTGTTTCGGTTTGAATGTATGGTGTTCCATCAGTATGAAGCACTTCGTGAAACCATAATTTTGGTTCTGCAGTATAGATTTTAGTCCAACTGTCCCAAGCGTATTTTGTTTGTGTTTTTCCATCAACAAATCCCCAGTTGATCATACCAACATTGTATTTTCTGGCAATTGGAAGAAATCCTTCGAAAGTGCTTCCGTTTGGTCTTGCCATATATTCTGTACAGATTAATGGTTTTCCGTAACGTTGTAATTGTTTGATTACTTTTTCGAAATCCTGAGGTGTGTTGTAATTGTGGAAAGAAACTACATCAGACTGTTCAATCTGCATTTTATGCATTGGTTGCATTTTAGCTTCGTCGCTCCAATCTCCAACCCAAACTCCAGAAGTCAATGGTTGTGATGGATTGCTTGATCTTGCCCAAGCAAAAACATCTTTTAAAAGTGGTAAAATCAAATCAACTTTGTTTTTGATTTCTACTTTTTCGTAAGATGGACCGGTCATATTATCAGGTTCGTTCCAAACGTCCCAACCTAAAATTCGTTTATCATCTTTAAATTTTGCTACCGTTTCTTTTACATATTTCTCTAAACGAGGATATTGTGTTTTATCCTGAAGTGCTTTTTGGCCCGGAGCCTGAACCCAACCAGAATTGTGTGTATGCGGTTTTGGCGCACGTTGTTTTCCTAAAGCCGGAAACGGATCCCAACAAGAATCAAACAAAACAAAAAGTATTTTAATATGATGTTTATCTGCAATTCCTAAAAAAGTATCCATGCGTTTGTAAAGTCCTTCAGCATCTTGCTGATGCAATAAATCATGTAGATAAACACGCATTACATTCATACCAAGACCTTCTGCCCAGCCTAATTCCTGATCAATTCTTTTTGGATCAAAAGTATCTTCCTGCCACATCTCTAACTGATTTATAGCTGTGCTAGGAGAATAATTTGCGCCCACTAACCAAGGTTGTTCTGCGTACCATTTATTGGCCTGATCTTTAGTCCAGATTTCTCTTTTTTCTACTGAAGTGGTTTCTGTTTTATTTTCTTCAGAATTACTTTTTTTATTGTTGCAGCTAAGCAATACTAGCCCTGCCAACACTAATGTCAGACACAATTTTACTTTCTTCATTTTCAATATTGTTATTATGAACAATTGTTCTTTATGATAAGGGAATCAGATTTGAAGCATCTGATTCCCTCAAAAAATTTAATTTTTAATATCCTGAGTTTTGATCTAGATTTGGATTATTATCAACATCTGTTTGTGGAATTGGCATTCTGTGATTTTTACCCACTTTAAAGTTTTTAAAATCTGAATCACGAAGTGCGATTTTATCAACAGAAGCTTGCGTATTCAAATCTCCCCAACGTTTTAAATCTTCCCAACGAACACTTTCTCCAGCTAGTTCTAAAACTCTTTCCATTTTTAATCTTTCCAGGAACAAATCATGGTTATTTCCAATTTCAGGATGTGCAACCGCTAATGTGTTCATGTTAGCACGCGCTCTTACCATGTCAACATATTGATACGCTTGCGCAGTATTTCCTAATTCATTCAAAACTTCTGCATAGCGCAACAAAATATCACCGTAACGAACTAATCTGTAGTTTACTTGAGAATAGTAATCTTCATTATCTCTGTAATAATCACGGCTTCCTTTTCTGAACCAAGCTTCGTTATTGTTCCATTCCCAGTTTCTATTGTATGTTTTGTCTCCAAAATCAGCTAATAATTGAGGATAGTACAAAGTCCATCTTAAACGGATATCAAGATTTCCGTCTTTGTTTTTTTCTTCCTTGAAAGCATTTACTAACCAAAAACGAGCTTGTCCGTCAGACCATCCAATTCCTCTTGGCGCAAAAAACTGACAACGGTTGCTAGAAACTGCAGCATTTTGATCTTCTCCTGTTCCGCCTTTTCTTTGATCTCCAAATTGAATTTCAAAAACAGATTCGCTGTTGTTTTCATGTAAATCTGTAAAGTTGTCTCTGTAATTTGCTTGTAAGCTGTATTTTGCTCCAGCACCAGAAATCAAATAGTCTAAAGACGTTTTTGCTTCAGCCCATTTATGTTGTTGCATATATACTTTTGCAAGAAAAGCTTTTGCTGCTCCTTTGTCTGGTCTTCCAATATCTGCACCTGACCAATCTCTTGGCAAATCTGCGAAAGCTTCATTTAAATCTTTTTCAACTTGAGCCCAAACTTCTGTTACTTTTACTTGTTTTGGCAAATCTGCTGGCGTAGATGGTTCTAAAACCAACGGAATATCTTCCCAAATTACTGCTGCATAATAGTAATGCAAGGCTCTCAAAAATTTAGCCTGCGCTATAATTCTCTTTTTTGTGTCTTCATTTTGGAAAGTAATATTTGGAACATTTGCCAAAACTTGGTTACATCTGAAAATCGCTTTGTAAGTATCTCTCCATGTTACAGCATTTCCTTCCCAGAAATTATAATTGATGTAATTGAATCTTGTCCAATCTGCTAATTCTGTCCACGGACTTACGCTATATCCTTCATCAGACGTTAAATCCAAACGGAAATAAATCCATCTTGCCCAAAGGCCATCTTTATAAAACATGGCATAAATTGAATTTACTCCGGCTTGTGCGTCACTTTCAGTTTTCCAATATTGGTCTACTGTAATATCATTTGGGCTATTTAGGTCCAATTCTTTTTCGCATGAAGCAAAAATGAGACCTAGAAGAGCTACGGTTATTATGATTGATTTTTTCATTATGCTATTTTTTTTAAATTAAAAGCTAAACTCTACACCAAAAGAATATGTCTTAAGATTTGGGAAAGCCCCATTGTCAACACCTCTTTCAAAAATATTACCGTTTGTAAACTCAGGATCTAAACCTTGATATTTTGTGATGGTAATAATGTTTTGTGCCGAAAGCGTTAATCTTGCTCTTGTAATACCAGAGTTTTTCAAAACACTACTTGGCAAATTATAGCCAAATCCGATGTATTTAAGTCTGATAAAATCACCGCTTTCCAAGAAACGGTCGCTGTCTCCACGTGAGTTTAAAGTTGAACCTTTTGTAATTCTAGGGAAATCAGTGTTTGGATTTTCTGGCGTCCAAGGCTGAATTCCTGTTCTGTAGTTACTATTGTCGTCAAAACGATCAACAACACTTCTAAATCCGTCGTAAACAGTTGCTCCGTGTGAAGCAATCCAGTTCATAGAAAAATCAAAACCTTTGTAGTCTGCTCCTGCATTAAATCCCATTTCAAATTCTGGCCACGGACTTCCAACAACAGCTTTGTCTTCATTTGTAATTTGTCCGTCACCGTTATTATCTTTAAAACGAATATCCCCAGGAACAGCATTTGGCATAATTACTTTTCCACCTGCAGTTTTGTAGTTGTCAATTTCTTGTTGATTTTGGAACAAACCATCTGTTTCTAAAACATACCACATTCCTACTGGCATACCCGCTCTTGTTACTGTATTTCCAGAAAAGTTTTCGTTTTGTCCGTTACCTAATGAAACCAATTTGTTGTTTACTTTTGTGAAATTCACAGAAGCGTTAAATGAGAAATCATTGATTTTTTTGTTGTAAGCCAATTCTAATTCAAAACCTTTATTTTCAACAGTTGCAGCGTTAGAAATTGGGTTTCCTCCATCATTTCCTGTTGTCAATAAAATTGGGAATCCAAACAATACATCTTCTGTACGAGCAATGAAATAATCGGCAGTAAGACGCAAATCATTATTTAAAACGCCAAGATCTACTCCAAAATTCGTTTGTTTTAATTTTTCCCAACGCAATTCTGAATTTGATAATTTTACCTGAGCCGCAGATGGATATAACTTTTGTTCGTTACCCATTACAATCTGTCCAAAATTATTTACGAAGCTTTTATATTCATAATTTCCAATGTTTCCAGAACCCAATTCTCCGTAACTAGCTCTTAATTTCAAATCTTTAATAAATTCTGATTTAAAGAAAGATTCGTTGCTTACTCTCCATCCTGCAGAAAGAGAAGGGAAATTCCCCCACTTGTTTGCGTCGCTGAATCTTGATGATCCATCACGTCTTAAAACAGCATTAAATAAATAACGATTGTCATAATTGTACTCTAACCTTCCTAAGTAAGATGCCAAAGCCGCTTCGTTAATGAAACCACCAACAACTGGCGAATCTCCTTGATTTAAAACTTCATAATATTGACCTGTTCCAGAATTCATTGGAAGATTTCTCTTTGTTCCATAAATTTGGTTGTAGTTATCTTTTTGATAAGTTTGACCAACTAAAAGAGTAAAATCATGTTTACCGAATGCCTTTTTGAAAGTCAATGTATTTTCAAACAACATTGTTTCTGAACGACCTTTGTTTTGATCTGTATACGATTGATCAATTGGCTGATTCAAAGACCAGTTTCCAACTTTTCTTAAGAATTTATAAGAGTCGAAACTTGTTTCATATCCAAAATTGAAACGGTATTTCAACCATGGAGCAAATTTTAATTCTGACCAGATATTTCCTCTGATTCTGAAATTCTCATTAATGGTATTCGCAAAATCAGCAATCGCCAAAGGATTTGTTCCAAAAGTATCTGCAACGCCTTGTTTCCCGTAACCGTAACCACCTGGATTTGCAGGATCATACAGTGGAATTGTCGGCGTCATTCTGTACACATCAATAATTGGGTTTCCAGACATTTCATCTGTTTTTGAATTGCTGATGGCTAAGTTTTCTCCAATACTGAAAATTCCTTTTGTACCGCTTGAGTTTACACGGAAGGAAATTCTGTCGAAATCAGTTCCAATGACAGTTCCTTCGTTTCCAAAATAATTTCCAGACATAAAGAATGTTGAATTTTCATTTCCTCCAGAAAAACTTGCATTGTAATCTTGCATCATTCCGGTTTTGAAAACCGCATCTTGCCAATCTGTATTAACAGACATATTTAAATTTTGTCTTGTAAATCCAGCATTGTCATACGCCATGTTATTGTATTTTGCAAACTCTTCAGTTCCCATTAAATCATAACGAGGCATAACTTGAAAGCTCGTTTTTGCAGAAACTTCAACCTGAAGTGGTCCTTTTTTTCCTTTTTTAGTAGTAATGATGATTACACCATTTGCAGCACGTGAACCATAAATCGCAGCCGCCGATGCATCTTTCAAAACCTGAATGCTTTCAATATCATTTGGGTTAAAATCTCTGTTTGCTGATGTTACCAATCCATCAATAACATATAATGGATTTGTATTTTGAAGATTTTTCAAACCACGAATCTCAACGCTAGCTTCTTGTCCAGGACGCCCGCCACCGCGAACTTTTACTCCAGTAACTAAACCTTGAAGTCCATCGGCAACTGTTGTAATTTGTCTTTTCTGAATTTCATCTGGCTTCACTAAAGAAACTGCTCCTGTAAGGTCTTTTTTCTGTTGAGAACCGTAACCTACAACAACAATTTCGTCGAGTTTCATGGCATCTTCTTCTAACGTAATATTTATAGAAGTTCGGTTGTTAATAGCGATTTCAGTTGTTTTATAGCCTTGAGAGCTAAAAACTAAAGTTTGGTTTGCGCCAGCGGTAATTTTATAGCTTCCGTCAAAATCGGTAACGGCTCCATTTGTTGTGCCTTTGATGACAACATTCGCAAACGGAATCGATTCGCCAGAAGAGGCAGAAACTTTCCCAGAAATTGCAATTTGCTGTGCATACGTTTGCTGGAATAATAAACTAAAGAAAAACAAGAGGTAATATCTCTGCTTTAAAATTTGAGTGAACTTTGTTTTCATTGATTTTTCATTTTAGATAGTTTTCATTTTTTGGTTGGTTTTACAATAAATTAGTTAGTTTTCTAATCATCTCTGATTCGGGCAAAACAACTATTGATTTTGCTCATTGACAATAATGTGTTCATTTGGTTTCAAAATTGTGATTGATTTTGTTTTTCAAATATTTTTTTATTGATACTATATTTTTTCAGCCTAAAAATTATCAATATGGTTTATTTGAAAATTCAAAGTAGATGATTTTAATTCAAAATAAAATGCTTCATTTGTGTCAATATCTCTCTCAAATGATTCAAATTGTATAAAAAAGGTCAGAAAAACATAGCCTTGCAACATTTGGTAGAATATTGACACGATTTGAAGAAATTTATTTTTTTATAAAAAAACACAGCAATGCGTAAATTCTTTCTTTTTTCATTTTTATTCACTTTTTCAATAAATTTTATTCAGGCTCAGGAATATTATTTTAAACATTTTCAAGTTGAAGAAGGACTTTCTAACAATACGGTTATCACTTCTACGCAAGACGAAGATGGCTTCATGTGGTTTGGAACAAAAGATGGACTGAACAGGTTTGACGGTTATCGTTTTAAAACGTACAGAAGCCAATCTGATCCAATTCACAGCCTTGGAAGCAATTATATACAGTCAATTCATGCTTTCAACGGAATAATTTGGGTAGGAACAGATAAAGGATTGTATCAATACAATAAAAAGACGGATCAATTTGCAGTTTTGAACGAAGCCATAAATGACAGAATCAATGATATCAATCATGATAAAAAGGGAAATATCTGGTTTATTTCGGGAAATATACTTTATAAATATTCGACCAGCAAAAAAGAAACTAAGACCTTTAATCCGAACAAATATTTTGTTACAACCTCTATTTCAAGAGATGAAAATGGTGAAATCTGGGCTTCTTCTTTAAATAAATTATATCATTATTCTGAAGAGAATCTTTCGTTCGAAAATATCACACTGAATCCACCAGCTGATAAAAGCAATTTCAGAATCACAGTTATTTATGCCTTAAACAAAAACAGCATTTTGATTGGTACACAAGATCATGGCGTTTTGGTTTATAATAAAAAGGATAAAACTACAACTGCATTGCAATTTTCAACAAAAGAACCCGTTTTTGTCCGTCAATTCAAAAAACGTGGCGACAACGAAGTTTGGATTGCGAGCGAATCTGGCGTTTATGTATATAATCTGAGAACAAAAACGAGCATTAATCTGAAAAAAAATTACAACGATCCGTATGCAATTTCAGATAATGCCGCCTACTCGATTACGATTGATAAGGAAAACGGAATCTGGATTGGAACTTATTTCGGCGGAATCAATTACCACCAAAAACAATACACGCAGTTTAAAAAATATTTTCCGCAGAAAAATCAAAATTCGATCAGCGGAAGCGCCGTACGAGAAATTCATAAAGATGATTACGGCGATTTATGGATTGGAACAGAAGATGCCGGAGTAAACCGTTTCAATCCTAAAACACAACAATTTACTTCTTATCCTGTTTCCTATTATAATATTCACGCTTTGATGCCTCGAAAAGATAAAATTTGGGTGGGAACTTTTGAGCATGGTTTAGATGTTTTAGATCGAAATTCTGGCGCTGTCATAAAACATTATAGCGCCAATAATCCTTCTTCTGGATTACACAGTAATTTTATTTTTTCATTTTATGAAACGAATAAAAAAGACCTGATTGTGATTACGACAATGGGGCTTTATCGCTATAATGAGCTCAGTGATAATTTTGATATTCTGAAAACTTTTCCCGAAACTACACATTATACAACATATAAGGAAGACAGCCAAGGAAATTGCTGGGCAGGAAGTTATCGTGACGGCTTGTTTTATTACAATCCAAAAACCAGAAAGAAAGAAGTTTTTACATACGATTATAAAAATCCTGACGGAATCAGTAATAATTCTATCAATTATATTTTTGAGGATAGCTCTAAAAACTTATGGTTTGCGACAGAAAACGGTCTGAATTTGTTCAACAGAAAAAACAGGACTTTTAAAAAGTTCACCACAAAAGACGGACTTCCAAGTAATGTTGTTTATTCGATTTTAGAAGATAACAACAAAAATCTGTGGCTGACGACTTCAAAAGGTTTAGTGAAATTTAGCCCTGATCATAAAAGCATAAAAATCTATACAACAGCGAATGGATTATTGAGCGACCAATTCAATTATGCATCAGCTTTTAAAGATACAAATGGCGACATGTATTTTGGAAATTTAAACGGAATGATCAGCTTCAATCCGAAGAATTTCACCAAAAACAAATACACACCTTCCATTTTTATTACCAATTTGCAAATCAATAACAAAGATATTGATGCCAATGAAAATGATTCGCCAATAAAACAATCTATTTCACATTTAGATGAATTAGAATTAAACAACGATCAATCTTCATTTAACCTGGAATTTGCTTCTTTAAATTACACTGCGCCAGAACTTACCGAATATTGGTACAAATTGGAAAACGTCAATAATGAATGGGTTTATTTAGGCAGAAACAATAAAGTGTTTTTTACTGAACTGGCGCCGGGCGATTATGTTTTTAAAGTCAAATCGTTGAACAGTTTTGGAGTTTGGAGCAAAGAAATTAAAATGAAAATTACCATTCTGCCTCCATTTTGGGCAAGTTCTTATGCTTATTTTTTCTATTTTCTTCTGATTTGTGGTTCGTTTTACTACATTATTCGTTATTCTCAAAATCTGACTCAGATTAAAAATAACCGAAAAATAAAGCATCTAAACGACGAAAAAGAAAAAGAAATCTATCAGGCAAAAATTGACTTTTTTACCAATGTAGCGCACGAAATTCGTACCCCTTTAACGCTTATTAAAGGACCTTTAGAGAAACTTTTAGTGATGGAACACCAATCGGCTGAAGTTCCTCAAAATCTTTCGATTATGAAGAAAAATACGTCCCGATTATTAAAATTGGTGAACGAATTGCTGGATTTTAGAAAATCAGAAATCGGAGGGCTTAAACTTACTTTTGTTGAAGCAAATATTTCGTCGATTGTACGAAATCTGCATTTAAGATTTACGCCATTAATTGAAGAGAAAGAAATTGATTTTGAATTAGAATTGGGCGAAAAAGACATTTTTGCTTTTGTAGATAAGGAAGCTTTCAAAAAAATCCTGAGTAATTTAATTAGTAATGCTATAAAATATTCAAAAGAAAAAGTTTCCATTTCGCTTTTTAGAGATGATAAAAAACTGACTTTAATTGTCAAAAATGATGGAAATCTGATTCCGTTTCAACTGAAAGACAAGATTTTCGAACCCTTTTTCAGAGTTGACAATATGGATAATACTTCGGGAACTGGAATTGGGCTCTCGCTTGCACATTCGCTTGCGCAACTTCATAACGGAAACCTTCAGTTAATTGAAAATCCAAAATTAAACATCTTTGAACTCGTTGTACCATTACATCAGGAAGAAGAATTTATGTTTTATACCGAATCAGAAAAAGAACTTAGTCAGTCAGAATCCGAAAAAACAGAGTTGGAAACCAAACTGGAAAAACCTCAGATTTTGATCGTTGAGGAC
This sequence comes from Flavobacterium resistens, assembly GCF_900182645.1. GTDB lineage: Bacteria > Bacteroidota > Bacteroidia > Flavobacteriales > Flavobacteriaceae > Flavobacterium > Flavobacterium resistens. The sequence continues at coordinate 538,994 of NZ_FXTA01000001.1, forward strand.
AATCTTGATCTTTTAAATTTTATTACTTCCGAATTGGCTTCGACTTATACTATTTTAAAGGCTGAAAATGGCGAAGATGCATTAAAAGTAATTCATAATCAAAACATTCAACTCGTAATCAGCGACGTTTCAATGCCTGTTATGGACGGAATTACGATGTGTAAGGAAATTAAAACAAATTTAGAAACCAGTCATATTCCGGTTATTTTATTGACGTCCAAAAATTCGCTAAAATCGCAGATTGACGGTCTTGAAGTTGGTGCCGATGCTTATGTTGCAAAACCTTTTTCGATGGATTATTTGAAAGTTCAAGCCAATAATCTGATCGAAAACAGAAAGCAGATTATGAATTATTACGCAAGTTCACCGCTTTCGCACATCAAAAGCATTGCACACAATAAAACCGATGAAAAATTCCTGAAAAAACTGGATGATGAAATCCTGAAAAACATCACCGATCCTGATTTAAGTGTTGAATCGTTGGCAGAAATCATGAACATGAGTCGTTCTACTTTGTACCGAAAAATCAAAGATTTATCAAATTTAAGTCCGAATGAGCTGATCAACATTGTACGCCTAAAAAGAGCTGCAGAATTACTTTTAAACGAAAATTACAAAATGTACGAAATCGCCGAAATGGTGGGTTATAAATCGCAAACAAGCTTTGGTAGGAACTTTCAAAAGCATTTTTCAATGTCACCTTCGGATTATATTGCGATGAATAAGTAGAATTTGATAATGTGCCAATTTGATAATTAGATAATTATTGAACGCTCTTAAATAATTATAATCTTCGTTCGTACTATACGTTACGCAGTCGCACAGCAGTGTATCTGCGTAACGTATATTTTTTATATATAAAACTTCTTGCAAAGTCGAATGTCTTTCTATTAAAAACAAAAAAATCAATAAATAGTTGACAAAAGCAACTAAATTAATATATTTGTATTATCAATGCAATATTTAAAATTATGAATACTACAACTTCAAAAATTAGAAGTTTCAATCGCTTTTATACCTCACATTTAGACATATTAAGCCAACATTATCTTGATAGTGATTATTCACTTACAGAAGTTCGAATTCTTTATGAAATCAGCGAAAGCAAAATTATCACGGCGCAAAAAATTACTGATATTCTAAATTTAGATAAAGGATATGTAAGCCGAATTATAAAACGCTTTTTAAAAGAAAACATCATTTTAAAAGTTGCTTCATTAGAAGACAAACGTGCTTTTAATATTGAACTCAGTACTTCGGGAAAGGAATTGCTTCAATCTTTAAATAATAAAGTAGAACAACAGATTGAACATAAAATCGAAAATCTGAATTTCTTTGAAAAAGAGAATTTGCTTAATTCGATGCATACTATAAAAAACCTGTTGTCTGAAAATAAGCCTGTTCAAAGTGACATCACCTATCGTCACGAAATTAATCCGGGCGATATTGGATATATTATTTATCTGCACGGATTTATTTATGGCAATGAATCTGATTTTTCGAATGAATTTGAAAAATACGTTATAAAAACTTTTTACAATTTTTTAGAAAATTATTCTCCTGAATATGATCGTATTTGGATGGCTGAATACAACAATAAAATTGTAGGCTGTATTGCGATTCAGCATCAAACAAATGAAGAAGCGCAATTAAGATGGTTTTTATTGGATCCAACTTTTAGAGGATTAGGAATTGGGAAAAAACTTTTAAATGATGCAGTAGGTTTTTGCAGAGAGAAAAAATTTAAAAATGTTTTTCTGCTTACCACAAGCATGCAAGATACCGCTTTGGAAATGTATAAAAAGGCAGGATTTACACTCACAGAATCAGTAGAAGTCAAACAATGGGGAAAAACTTTTAGAGACGAACGTTATGATCTTAAACTAGAATAGTTTTCTTTTTTAAATTTTCTAATTGGCACATTATCTAAATTATCTAATTATCTTTAGTCTGGAAAATTGAAACAAAATCTAGTTATGAACAATACCTCAACAATTAGAAAAGTCGCCATTGTAGGCTATAACCGAATTCCATTTGCGCGAGCAAATACAGCTTATTCGAATGTTGGAAATCAGGAAATGATGACCGCAACCTTAAACGGACTTATAGATAAATACAATTTAAAAGGACAATTATTAGGTGAAGTCGCTGGCGGAGCAGTTATAAAACATTCTTATGATATGAATTTGATTAGAGAATGTGTTATGAAAACATCTCTGGATCCTGCTACTCCTGCCTGCGATTTGCAACAAGCCTGTGACACCGGAATTGAAAGCGCTGTTTATATTGCCAATAAAATTGCGCTTGGACAAATTGATTGTGGAATTGCCGGAGGTGTCGATTCAATCAGTGATATTCCGATGGCGTTCAGCGAAAAGCTTCGAAAAATTCTATTGGAAGCGCGACAAGCAAAATCATTTGGCGGAAAAATTAAATCTTTTTTGAAAATTCGTCCGAAAGATTTATCACCACTAGTTCCTCGAAACGAAGAATCACAAACCGGACTTTCGATGGGCGGACATACCGAAATTACTGCGAAATATTATAAAATATCAAGAGAAGATCAAGATCAATTTGCACTGAAAAGTCATTTGAACATGGCAAAAGCATATGACGAAGGCTTTTTTGACGATATGATCAGCCCTTTCAACGGTCTTGAAAAAGACAACAATTTAAGAAAAGACAGTACAATTGAAAAATTGAGAAGCCTGAAACCCGCATTTGACAAAATAAACGGAACATTAACAGCCGGAAATTCAACTCCTTTGACAGATGGCGCTTCTTGTATTCTTTTAGCAAGCGAAGAATGGGCAAAAGAGCAAGGACTTCCAATATTGGCTTATATCACTTTCGCAGAAATTGCAGCAATCGAATATGTCAAAAATCAGCAAAATCTTTTATTGGCACCATTATTTGCCGCATCGCGAATGCTTGAAAAAGCAGGATTAAATCTTCAGGATTTTGATTATTATGAAATTCATGAAGCTTTTGCCGCGCAGACTTTAGCAACTTTAAAAATTTGGGAAAGCCCAGAATTAAGTGCCGAAATTGGTTTAAAGAAAACACTTGGATCAATCGACAGAGAAAAACTGAATGTAAAAGGAAGCAGTCTCGCAGCAGCACATCCTTTTGCAGCAACCGGAGGTCGAATTATTGGTGTAATGGCTAAATTATTGAACGAAAAAGGATCAGGAAAAGGTTTTGTATCGATTTGCGCTGCTGGCGGACAAGGCGTTACAATGATTATTGAAAAATAATATTTAAAACATTCTTGAGTGTCACTATAAAAATCTGCTAAATCTGCAGGAGTAATTTTTTCACGCAGATTTAGCAGATTTATTTTGATTTTCTTAAAAAGCAAATTCTTCAACAGAAGACAAGGCTTTTGGCAATGCATTTTCAGAAAAATCAGGAATTGCGGTTCCTTCAACTCTGAAAGTCGTAACATCTGTCATGCCCAAGAAACCAAAAACAGTTCGTAAATACGACTCCGAGAAATCGTAACTTTTCATTGGTCCTTCAGAGAAAATAGCTCCGGAAGCAATCGATAAATACACTTTTTTATTGGTGACTAATCCTTTCGGACCTTCGGCACCATAACTGAAAGTCTTGCCTGCACGTGCAATTTGATCAATCCATCCTTTTAAAACAGCCGGAATTCCGAAATTATATAAAGGAACGCCAATTACAATAATATCAGATTCCAAAAGATTTTTGATTGCTTCATCAGAATATTTAATTGCTGCAGTCTGTTCTGCTGTATGCGTTTCTGTTGGAGTATAAATAGCACTAATATGTGAATCGGTTAAATATGGCAAAGGCGTTTTCGTAAGATCCAATGTATGAATTTGACTTTCAGGATGTATTAATGCCAATTTTTCGATAACGGCATTAGATAATTTTGTACTAAATGAATTTTCTCCATTTGTACTTGTTATTATTTTTAGAATTTTCTGGCTCATAATTTTTTTAGTATTATTTGTTTACTATGCAAACTTATTTACATTTGCTATACATTTTATAGTACTATCCTCGAGGATAGCGCTATCATTGAGGATAGTAAAGCAATACGTATGAAAACAAAAGCCGAAATAACAAAAGAAATGGGCTGTGAGCCAGAAGGATGTCTAGCCGCATTATTACCTGTAAGAGATGCATTAGAAGTTTTAAGCGGCAGATGGAAATTGCCAATTTTGATTGCATTATCAAACAGACCAAAACGATTCAAAGAGATTTCTAAAGATATAAACGGAATTACAGATAAAATGCTTTCTAAAGAGTTGAAAGATTTGGAAATGAACAAACTGGTTACCAGAACAGTTTATGATACTTTTCCGCCAACCGTTGAATACGCAAGAACAGAACATAGCCATACTTTGTATAATGTCATCGGAGCGTTAAATGAATGGGGAACTTTACATCGAAAAGAAATTATTGGCAAATAAGTAATTGTTAAATAAGTAATTAAGAGGAAAAAGATTAAATTTGGTTACCCAAATTTATTAATCCTATTAAATACTTATGAAAAAAAACTTACAGGTCCGAATTAAAAAAAGGCGACAATTACTGCATTTATTTTTTGTTTTCATTTTATTAATGACCTCAAAATCCTACAGTCAGTACATTACACAAAATCTTGCTCCTACAGCAGTTATCAAAGAAGGGCTTTCGCTGGAACAATCTTCTGACGGAAGAATTTTCATCGCAGAAAGAGGAGGCATTGTAAAAGTTTTTCAGAACAATGCTGTTTCTACCGTTTTTACCGTAAATACCGTTACAGACAATGAACAAGGTCTACTTGGTTTGACTTTGCATCCGGATTTCGCCACAAACGGTTATATTTATGTTTTTTATTCAATCAACGACGGAACTGTAATCAGACATCGTATTGAAAGAATTAAAATCGATAATGCCAATCAGGTGGTCAACAGACAGGAAATTTTACTTTTAGAACCTATTGGTGGTGGTTTTCATAACGGAGGTGATTTAAAATTCTTTAACGGTTTTCTTTATGTAACTGTTGGTGACAGCCAGCAAAATACTAATTCTCAGGATTTGGACACATACAAAGGAAAAATCCTCAGACTTACAGAAAATGGACAGCCTGCACCAGGAAATCCATTTTATGGAAGCGGTTCTTTACAAAGACAAAGCATCTGGGTATATGGTTTTAGAAACCCGTGGAGACTGGTTCCAAACATAAAAGCCAATAAATTATTTGTTTTGGACGTGGGAACTTCTTGGGAAGAAATAAACGAAATCAGCAATCCGGCCATTCGTAATTATGCCTGGGGACATCCACAAGGAGGTGACGGAAAGCAGACAGAAACTAATTTATTTACCAATCCGATATTCACCTACGGAACAGGAACTATTGGTAACGCGTTGACCAATGGTGTATTATATAATCCTGATACGCCACGTTATCCTAATCTTGAGGGCAAATTTATTATCAAAGATTTTGTTCGAAATGCCATACGCTATTTTGACCCAAATATTGCTGATCCCGTTTCTACTGAATTTTATTCGGCTCCACAACAGCAGGCTCTCGGAATGATGCTGGGTAATGACGGCTATATTTATTATTGCGCATATGGAAACAATGGTGCGCTTATTAAACTTGATTATATTGCAACTGCTGCTCCTACTATTGTAAATCATCCACTTTCTCAATCCATAATGGCAACAAAACCTGTAACATTTACAGTTTCGGCCAGTGGTGTTGGACTTACTTATCAATGGCAGTATAACAATGCGAATATTAACGGTGCAACTGCCGCTAGTTATACAATTCCAAATGTGACCGCTGCAAATGCAGGAAATTATCGAGTTATTGTGACAAATACAGCCGGAAATGTAACCAGCAATAATGCAGTTTTAACAGTAACACCTTTTACGAATGCACCAACTGTTTCTATAGTTTCTCCTTTGCCTTCTTTGAAATGGAATGCTGAAGATATTGTCTATTTTGAAGCAACAGCATCAGATATTGAAGACGGCACATTACCTGCAAGCGCTTTTTCATGGAGTATGGATCTTTTTCACGAAGATATTCCAGGAGCTGGACATTCGCACCCAGGCGCAAGTCCACAAGGTGTAAAATCAGGAAATTTTACAGCATCAAATCAAGGCGAAAAAACACCTAATGTATGGTATCGTTTTACGGTAAAAGTAACAGATAGCAATGGTTTAACAGCTACGGCTTTTGTTGATATCAAACCTAATCTGGTTGATGTTACAGCAGCTTCTTCGCCTGTACCACTTAATTTAGAATTTAATCAAAAAACAGTTACAGCGCCTTCAACAAAACAAGTTGTTGCAAACGCGGCTTTACAGACTTTAAATGCACCAACTCCGCAATATGTTGGAAATATCCGTTATGACTTTGATCACTGGAGTCAAGGCGGAACAGCCAATCAAACTTTTAAAGCTCCAGCAACAGGGACAATAACTTATACTGCTTTTTATACAGCAACTGAGCTTCAAAATGCACCTTATCAGGGATTAGTGGCTCAGATTCCTGGAATTATTGAAGCCGAAAATTATGATGTTGGTCCCGGTGCTTTTGTGGATAAAAATGGCGGTGGAGATACTGCATACAGAGCCGGCGACGGCGTTGGAACAGAAGTTTGTAATGAAGGCGGATTTAATCTGTCTTACGTAGCAAAAGATGAATGGCTGAAATATACCGCAAGAGTAAACACTACCGGAACTTATACTATTAATTTAAGAATTGCAACACCTTACAATACCCGAAAATTACATTTGGAAGTTGATGGTGCAAATGTAACAGGTGTTGTGAATATTCCAAATACGGGAGGTTTTCAGGCTTGGCAAACTGTCGCTATTCCAAATATTACGCTAACGCAGGGCAATCACGTTATCACTTTGTATTTTGATGAAAACGACATCAACGTCAATAAAATGGAATTTATTCTCACAGCAGCCACTGCAGCTCCTATTGCAGATTTTGAGTTTACGCCTCAAATGGGTTGTACAAATACTGCTGTCACCTTTACTTCTGTTTCTGTCGGTACTGTAGACTCTTATACTTGGAATTTTGGAGTAAATGCACAGCCGGCGACAGCAACAGGAATTGGTCCGCATTCTGTTATTTACAGTACCGAAGGTGATAAAGAAGTTTCTTTAACTGTAACTAATTCTGGCGGAAGCAATACTAAAGATGTTTCCTATATGGTTCATGATTGCCATCTTGGTGTAGAAAATCCGGATGAAGCATCCTATAAAATCATCGTTTTTCCAAATCCGTCTAAAGGAGTTTTCCATTTATCTAAAGAAGTGGAATGGACAGTATTTTCTGCTTTGGGAACTAAAATCAAACAAGGCAAAGGAAATCTGATTTCGATATCTGAAAATGCTGCAGGAATTTATTTCATCAAAACAAATGAAACCAGCAAAGCGATACCAATCGGCAAGCAATAAATTTTAGAAAACAATTATAAACCCGCATAACCCAAAAAAAGAATGGTTTTGCGGGTTTGTTTTTTTGTTTCAATCATAAAAAACACTTTACAAAATGAAGTTTAAATTTTGACAAATTATTCGTAATTAAATAATTTATAGTAAATTAGAGTGCCCTTACAATTTCGATTTCTTAAAATTTTGTCTCAACTATTTTAAACAGCTGAAAAGAATGGAATCAAAAATACCCGAAGGACCTCTTGCCGATAAATGGAGTCATTACAAAGAAAAAGCTAAACTTGTAAATCCTGCCAACAGAAAAAAATTAAACATAATAGTTGTTGGAACTGGTCTTGCAGGTGCTTCATGTGCTGCATCTCTGGCAGAACAAGGCTATAACATCAAATCATTTTGTTTTCAGGATTCTGCCCGAAGAGCCCATTCTGTTGCGGCTCAAGGCGGCGTTAATGCCGCAAAAAACTACAAAAATGATGGCGACAGCACTTACAGAATGTTTTATGACACCATAAAAGGGGGAGATTTTAGATCTCGTGAAGCAAATGTCTATCGTTTAGCTGAATGTTCTGCTGCGCTGATTGATCATGCTGTAGCCCAAGGCGTACCTTTTGCAAGAGAATATGCAGGTTATTTGAATAATCGATCTTTTGGTGGCGTTCAGGTTTCAAGAACTTTTTATGCTCGCGGTCAAACCGGACAGCAGCTTTTACTTGGTGCCTATCAAGGTTTGCTTCGACAAGTTTCGCTTGGAAAAGTTGATTTACATACCCGACACGAAATGCTTGAGTTAATAGTTATTGATGGAAAAGCAAAAGGCATTATTGCCAGAAATCTTGAAACTGGAAAATTAGAACGTCATGCAGCCGATGCCGTTGTTCTGGCTTCTGGTGGCTACGGAAAAGTATATTATCTCTCAACATTAGCTATGGGCTGCAACAGTTCGGCTATTTGGCGAGCGCACAAAAAAGGCGCTTTTATGGCTGGAGTCAGCTGGATTCAGTTTCATCCTACTTCATTACCACAGCATGGTGAGAATCAGTCGAAATTAACTTTGATGTCGGAATCACTGCGAAATGACGGCCGAATCTGGGTTCCGAAAAAAGCGGCTGACGATCGAAATCCAAATACAATTCCAGAAGAAGAACGTGATTATTATTTGGAACGAAAATATCCTTCGTTTGGAAACCTAGCTCCCAGAGATATTTCTTCAAGAGCAGCAAAAGAGCAAATCGATGCCGGACATGGCGTTGGCCCAATGAAAAATGCCATTTATCTTGATTTTTCTGATGCTATAAAATCACAAGGGAAAGATAAAATTGAAGCCAAATACAGCAACCTTTTTGCTATGTATGAAAAAATCACTGGAATCAATGCTTATAAAGAGCCAATGCTGATTTCTCCTTCGGCGCATTTTACAATGGGCGGACTCTGGGTTGATTACGAATTAATGACAACAATTCCTGGTTTATTTGCCTTGGGAGAAGCCAATTTTGCCGATCACGGCGCTAACAGACTTGGGGCAAATTCATTGCTTCAAGCTTGCGTTGATGGCTATTTTATTGCCCCTTATACAATTCCGAATTATCTTTCTGGAGAATTAAATGCGCCAAAAATAGATATTTCGCATCCTGCTTTTGAAGAGGCCGAAAAAACAGTCAGAAGACAATTGGATCGTTTTTTACATACCAACGGAACTCTTTCCGCTGATTATTTTCACAAAAAAATCGGACGCCTTCTTTACGAGAAATGTGGTCTTTCGCGAAGCAGAAAAAAATTGGAAGAAGCTTTAATCGAAATTCGAGAGCTCAAAGCTTCATTTGAAAAAGATCTCAGAATTACTGGTGATAACACTTTAAATAGCGAATTAGAAAAAGCCGGCCGAATTTCAGATTATATTGAATTGGCCGAATTAATGTGTTACGATGCCTTACAGCGCGAAGAATCCTGCGGTGCTCATTTTAGAGAAGAATATCAAACCGCTGACGGAGAAGCTGTCCGCAACGACGATGAATTTTGTTATGTATCGGCTTGGGAATGGAAAGGGCTAAATAACGAACCTGAACTTCACAAAGAGCCTTTAACCTTTGAATCAGTAGAACTTGCAGTGAGAAGCTATAAATAAATTGGTGAATTGTTAATTGTAAATTATTAGTTAACAACTCATAATTCAAAACTCATAACTCATAATTACTATGAAACTTTATCTTAAAATATGGCGGCAATTTAACTCTTCATCAAAAGGAGAAATGACAGATTATGAAATTGATGGCGTATCAGAACATATGTCGTTTTTAGAGATGCTGGATCTTTTGAATGAATCTCTTGTTCAAAAAGGAGAACGCGTTATCGAGTTTGATCATGATTGCAGAGAAGGAATTTGCGGACAATGCGGTGTAATGATCAACGGAAGAGCTCATGGACCGTTAAAAAACACTACAACTTGCCAGCTTCATATGAGAAGTTTCAAAGATGGCGATACCATTTATATTGAACCTTTTCGCGCAAAAGCTTTTCCTGTATTACGCGATTTAAAAATTGATAGAAAAGCATTTGATTCGATTATTGCAGCCGGCGGATTTATTGGTGCCGCAACGGGTCAGGCGCCAGAAGCAAATAGTATTCCTATTTCATACGAAACCGCCGAAGCTTCTTTTGATGCTGCTGCCTGTATTGGTTGTGGCGCTTGTGTAGCCAGTTGCAAAAATGCTAGTGCCGCTTTGTTTACGGGCGCAAAAATTACACATCTTGCTTTGCTTCCACAAGGTCAAATTGAAGCTTCAAAAAGAGTTTTAACGATGGTTCAGCAAATGGATGAATTAGGTTTTGGTAACTGTTCAGATACAAGAGCTTGTGAAATTGAATGTCCGCAAGGTATTTCGGTTCTGTCTATTGCAAAAATGAATTATGAGTATAGCAAAGCTATTCTTCTTAGAAAATAGACTAAATAAGAAACCCGACAGATTTTTAAGACCTGTCGGGTTTTATTAGGCAATGATATCTTCTAAACTGTAAAATACGGCGTCAGAATATCTTCAAAATTATAAAGTCCTTTTTGTTTGTCTTTTAAATTTTCGGCTACGAAAATAACTCCGTTTCCAAAAGCTTCTCTCGAAATAGACTCGTGAATTAACCTAACGGTTTGAAATGGGAAACCAAAAATAACTTCGTGTTTTCCAACAATTCCCCCTGCTCTCACCGAATTGATGTTTTCTTTTTCAACCTCCAAAGCTTCAGCGATTTTTATTGCCGTTCCTGATGTTCCTTGTTTCGTTTTGAAATGTTCTTCATTTACTTCAATATCAACCCACGGCGCGATTTTCTTCAAAAACTTGGCAGCAAACAATAAATAATTAACGCCGAGCGTAATATTTGGCGACCAAAATACTGTCGTTTTTTGGGAAAGCTTTTTTAAAAATTGAAGTTCTTTGTCTTTATAATGTGATATTGCTGAAATAATTTTGACTTTCTTTCTGGCCGCTGTTTCTCCATAAGTATAAATTCCTTCATTTGATGAAAAATCAATTATGGCATCAACCGGATGATTTTCAAGCAATTCTTCGATTGAAGTTTTGGAACTGGAATAAATAAACCCGGGTTCGTTTGACTCAATACCAAAAAATTCAGGAACAGATCTGTGTTCTAAAACATTGCTTTGTCTTAAAACCCATTCGAGTGAGAATTTTTTATTTTCAAGTAATATTGATGCCACTGATTTTCCAGTTTTCCCGAATCCGATTAATCCTATTCTCATATTTTTTTGTTTTTTGGACGAAATGCCCGTTAGAAGAAATTGGCATTTTATTGAAATTAATGCCGACTAAAAACGATAATTAGTAAAACTGTTAATTATCGCCTTTTGCTAAAATAGGAAAAATATCACGGGAATCCCATTAAAATCCCTCTTAAGTAACCACAAAAAAAATGCTTAATAAGAATAATATTGCTAAATTGATTTACTGCCTCAAATTCATTTTTCCATTATTGTTTTCTAAAAGTCGTCTTTTTTAGCAATCTCTAAATCGTAGGCAGGATAAGCCTTACATAATTATATTTCTGTTATTTCTTTAAAAATTAAGAGTAAAAAAAGTGATTTTGAAGTGTACAACTAAACATATTTTCAGTAGTTTTATCTCGTGATTGTCCCAAACAAAATCATCATATAATGGCCTACAATACGAATGAATTAATGCGTTTTTTAGACGCACAAAATAAATTGTACCTATCAGCTTTGGCTGAAATTAAAAAAGGTAAAAAAGAATCGCCATGGATGTGGTTTGTATTTCCTCAAATAAAAGGATCAGGATCGTGTGATACTTCAAAATTCTATGAAATCAAAAATGCAGATGAAGCAATTGCCTTTTTGGAACATCCCATTTTAGGAAAACATCTCATTGAAATTACTTCAGAATTAATTAAGACTGAAGAGAAAACAGCTGAAGAAATATTTGGTACTCCTGATGATGAAAAACTTCAATCGTGTCTGACTTTATTTGCCAGCGTACAAAATACGGAGCCTGTATTTCAGGAAGCACTTCATAAATATTTTGACGGATCAACTGACTTTCATACACTGCAATTGCTTTACAGTAATTTATAGTTTTTTTTTATCGCAATCCCGATATCTATCGGGATTGCGATTACTAAAATTCTGTTGAGCCAAATACCTTTGCTCCCGATATCCATCGGGATTCCGGTTAAATAAACACTTAAATAAAGCTATTCTGAATAAATTCTATAGAATCACTCTTTATTTGAATTTTATTTAGAATTAATATAAATAAACTTTTATATTTGCCGCTTTCTTAGCAAAATCGGTTATCATTTCGCTTATCAAAAGTAAATTTCGTTTAATGAACAACAATGCAAGTTTCGAATTCAATCTTTTCCAATCCTTTAAGGAAGGCGATGAAACGGCATTCAAATATTTTTACGATAAATATTTCAAACGAATTCAATCTTTCAGTTTTCAATTTGTAAATGATATTGATGAAGCTGAAAACCTTGCTCAGGAAGCTTTGCTGCATTTGTGGCAAAATAGAGAAAACATTGAATCTATTAATGGAATTCAGGCTTTTCTTTTTACTTACGCCAAATCAAAATGTCTGAATTTAATCCGTCATAATAAAGTGAAGGATAAATTCAAAAATGACCACTTAAACTACAAACAAAGAGAACTGGATATCGAGGTTTTAAATTCGATTCAGTTCGACACTTTAGAATTAACCGAATTAGAACGCATAATTCAGGAATCGATCAGTGATTTACCTGCAAAAACCAGAGCAGTTTTTATAAAAAAGCGCTTTGAAAATAAAAAAAATGCAGAAATCGCCGAAGAAATGGGTGTTACCTTAAAAGCTGTCGAAGCCCATATGACAAAGGCTTTGAAGATTTTAAAGACCAAATTATCTGATTATTTATTTTTAATTTTTGTCCTTATTTATAATAATTAAAAACAGAAGATAGGGTATTTTAATTCTGAGGTGTACTTAGTATAGCGAGAAGTTTAAAACGCAATTATGACATCGGAACTTTTAAATAAATACCTTTCTAATGAAGCTTCAGAACAAGAAGTTCAGGCGCTTTTTGAATGGATTGAAGCATCAGAAGAAAACAAAAAGCAATTTATAAATGCAAAAAAAGCTTGGGTTTTAAGCTCAATTGCAACAGATTTATCAATTGATAGTGTTTCGGTAATCCAAATGAAGCCAAAAGGCAAAATCAGACAGTATCTGCAGTATGCTGCTGTATTTTTAGTGCTTTTAGGCTTCGGAACAACGATTTTCTTATTTAATAGCAAATTTGAAACTTCAAAAGAAATTGTTCTTGCTCTCGGCGACGGCCGATTGGAATATTTTGGAGGAAAAAATCAGACCAAACTATTAAATGATAAAGGCGATTTAATAGCAAAAAAATTTCGGGATCAAATTATTTATTTTGGTAAAGTTCAGGATGAAAAAGTGAATTACAATACACTTAAAGTTCCGTACGGAAAACGTTTCAAGCTTCAACTTTCAGATGGTACCGTTGTGAGCTTAAATTCGGGAACCACGCTTCGTTATCCGGAGCAGTTTGGTATTAACGGAACCCGAAATATTTATTTGACCGGTGAGGCATTTTTTGAGGTTGCAAAAGATAAATCGCATCCCTTTATTGTGCATGCCAATCAGGCAAATATTGAAGTTCTCGGGACAAAGTTTAATGTGAGCGCTTATCCTGAAAACCCTACTGTTAACGGTACATTACTTGAAGGAAGTATACAAATGTATGAGGCAGTTAATCCTTCAAACGCCATTTTGCTTGTGCCAAACCAAATGGCAACGTGGCAAAATAATTCCAAAAAAATTGTCATAAAAGAAGTAGATCCGGCCTTTTATGCTGCCTGGACAAAAGGTGAACTTGCTTTTAAAGACACTCCGTTTTCTACAATCGCTAAAATTATTCAGCGTACTTATGACGTTGAAATTATCAACGAAAATTCTGATTTGGCCAAACAGAGCTTTACTGGTACGATAAAAATCAGCGAATCTAGTGTCGAGAACATTTTAGATCTTCTAAAACGTGACACGCCTTTTAATTATTCTATTGAAAAACAAACCATTACCATTACCAATCCGCGATAAATAAATAAACATGACATTTACCATACAACCCGTTTTAAGAAAAATTCTGTTTTTCTTAGCGCTACTCATATCAGGTTTTAAAGGATTTTCACAAAATAAATTAATCACAATACATGCTAAAAATAAATCTATAAGCTTAATTATCAAATCAATTGAAGAACAAACTGATTTTAGAATCATTTATAATGCTAAAAAAATTGATGCCGAACAATTAACTGATTTAGATGTTAATAATGCTACTCTGGAAAACACTTTAAAGCAATTGCTGAAAGACAAAAACATTTCGTTTTATATTCAGAAAAAACAAGTTTTATTGACAAGCTCCGCTCCTGCTCCTTCGAATTCTGCTACTCAGGAAACGGAAAGATTTATAAGCGGAACCGTTTATAATGCAAAAGACAAATTACCTCTTCCTGGCGCAACAATACGTATAAAAGGCACCGGAATGGGCGCTATAACTGATCTTAATGGAAAATTTGTTTATCAGTTAACAGGAGACAATATTCCGAATCTTGTTCTTGAAGCGGGATTTATGGGAATGCAGACACAAACACAAAAAGCTGATAATCAAAAAATTTTTACTTTCTATCTGGAAGAAACGACAGACGAACTGAATCCGGTTATTATTACTTCCTCTTACGGAACTAAAAAATTAAAAGAAGAAATCGTCGGTAGTATTTCAACTTTAAATGCCAAAGATATTGCTGTAGAGCAAGCTTCTGAAAGTATTGATAAAATGGTCGAAGGTCAAATTGCCGGAGTTTTGGTCGAAAATGTTTCGGGAGTTGGTACGCCAGTTAAAATAAATATTCGCGGACAAGGTACACTTTCTTCATTATCAGGGGCAAAAACCGGAACTTCAAGTCAGCCTTTAATCATTATTGATGGTTTGGTAATGAGCGAAGAAATGGGAATCGATAACTCTTTTTTTGACGGAAATGGAGATTCAGATGAAAACTTCTCAAATCCTTTAATGAAAATTGCACCCGAAAACATCGAATCATTTACCGTTTTAAAAGATGCCGCAGCAGTTGGTATTTATGGTGCCGATGGCGCAAATGGTGTTATTTTGATTACAACAAAAAAAGGAAAAAAAGGAAAAACACAATTCGGGTTTTCGAATCAATCTGGTATTTCATCTGCCATTAATCAAATTAAATATCTAAATGGTGAGCAATACAATGAAATTAGAAATGAATTTCAGAGAAGCACCACAACCGGATTTGTTGATGTTCCTTACAATGGTGTCAACACCGATTGGTTTGATCTACTAAATAACGCTGGATATTTTAACAAATACAATTTGAATGTTTCAGGTTCTACTTCAAAATTCTCATATCGCAGTAATCTTAGTTATTTAAAAATTGACGAACCTCAAGTAGGCAATAACACTAAACAACTAAATCTTGGACTAAATTTAGGTTATCGAAGCGGAAAATGGGACGTTAACTTAATGCTGAATCCAAGTTATAGTCAAAAAGATGCACCCAACATTTTTTACAATTTCGCTTATTTGCCAACGATTTCTCCATTCAACGCTGATGGAAGCTACTCAAAAATAGGCTTAACCGGAATTAGCGGCGGAAATCCGTTTGCTGCAATTGCACAAAATAAAAATGAAACTCAAACTTATGGCATTTTAGGAAGTTTAAGTGTTGGCTATCAAATTGCTAAAGGCTTGAAATTCTCAACGCTTTTTGGACTTGATTATACTGATAAAGAACAAGATCGCTACTTTTCAGGTGAAAACGAAAGCGGTCAGTTTAACGGAAGTTTTGTTTTGGACCAAATTACATATCCAGGCTGGGGACGCCGTTTAATCAATCAGCGAAATTCAACTAAATGGAACTGGCAAGGACAACTTTTATTTGAAAAGCAACTTAATGAAAACCATGCCATTGACGGTGTTGTCGGCATGGAACTTTCTGAAGACAAAACCAATTTTGATTACGCGTCAGGAATTGGATTTGTTAATCCAAATCAAATTCATAAAGTTTCAGAAGCGCTTAAAGATGATAATCCTGATACAGAAATCGATGAGTCAAAATCAAATCAGAATTATTCGCACGATATTAGTTATAATTCTAAAGTTTCAGCATTTTCACAAATCAATTACAATTATAAAAAACGTTATTATTTCTTAGTCAATTACAGGCGCGATCACAGTTCCGTTTTTGGTAATGATTCTGATGTTGCCAACAATGGCGGTGCGGGTTTTAGCTGGATTACAAGCAACGAAAACTTTTTAAAATCGGCTTCGTGGCTAGATCTGTTGAAATTTAAAGTAAGTTATGGAACTACAGGAAATTCAAGAATTGGTTCTTATCGATCAAAAGGATTGTACAATATCAAGCAAAATGGCTACAATGGCGGTACCGAAGCTTCTACAACCGAGGCACCAAACGAGCATTTGGGTTGGGAAAAAAATACCAAATTCAATGCTGGTATCGACTTTAATATTTTCAATCGCATCGAATTGTTACTTGAATATTATTATGATGATCTGAGTGATATTATTACAACACGAGACATTCCAACCGAAACGGGTTATTCTTCTATGCAGTTAAATGCATCAAGTATGTATAATAAAGGTTTCGAATTCACAACTAGAATTAAATGGATAAAAAATGATCGCTTTAAATGGACTACTTCGTTTAATATTTCTACCGTAAAAAATAAAGTAACAGAGTTAAAAGGTTTAGGAAGCGATTATTCTGTGGCAACTTTGGCTCTTGCACAAAAAGTAGGCTACAGCACCACTACTCTTTGGGGAATAAATTGGGTTGGCGTTGATCCCGCAACCGGACGTGATTTGCTTGAAAAAGACGGAAAAATATACGACGCTGCAACTTACAAATCTTTATATACAAATGCTGACTGGGTGCCAATTGGCGATAAACAAGCCGATGCTTATGGTGGTTTCAACAACAATTTTACCATCAATAAAAATATTGTTTTATCTATTAGAGGCGCCTTTCAGATTGGTGGCGATTTTATGGTTCAAGATGTGCTTATTGATAAATATTCGAATACTTTAAACAGAAATCTTTCTGTAAATGCTTATGATCACTGGAGACAACCTGGAGATTTAGTTTCACAATCATCCGTAAGTAGTTCGCCAATTAATGCCAATTTGAGCAAATATATTTATGATGCTACTTTCTTAAAAATCAGCGATGTTAATTTGAGTTACAATGTTCCATTAAAAAAGACTTTCCTTGATAATCTGACCGTTTTTGCTGATGCTTCGAATGTTTGGTATTGGTACAAAGAAAAAAGCCCGAAAGGCATGAATGGAATAAGAGAGTTTAATTATACGTATCCGCAAGCGAGAACTATCTCGATTGGAATGAATGCCAAATTTTAAAAACATGAAATATTTAAAATATATAACCATAGTAATCCTGATTTTTTCGGCACAAAGCTGCAGTGATTTTTTAGAACAGGAACCTGGAACACAAACTTCGATCGATGAGCTTTTACAAACTAAACAAGGCGTTTTAACCGCTTTAAAAGGACTTTATACGAGTGTTGAAGAAAATGTGAGAGGAGAACGTTTTGCAGCGTATGCCGACTTACAAGGCGGGAATTTAAAAATTACGCCTTTTGAAACTACCAATAAAGGAGAAATCACAATTCCAACTGCTTTTGCTAAAGTATATTCTTTTGAAGATCAGTCTGATACTAGTGAATTTAAAACATTTTATGATACCAATTATGACAATATAAATCAGGCTAATTTACTTTTAGAATATACACCAAAATTAACCGACGCAACTGAGGCTGAAAAAAATCAAATCATCGCTGAAGCCTTAACAATACGAGCTTATTCGCACTTTTTATTATCATTAGTGTACAGCCAAAATTATGGATTTACGCCAGATGCAACGCATTTAGGAATTGTTTACAATACCAGTTCAATAAAAAGTGGTGTTAAATATCCTGCAAGAGAAACTGTCGCCAACACGTATTCTTTAATTATCAAGGATTTAAAAACGGCATTAGAAAATTACGGAAGCACTTCAGGTTTAGAAGGTCCTGCTTATTCTTATTTTAACAACAATAATACCAAGGCTTTGCTTGCCCGTGTTTATTTGTACAAAAAAGACTGGCAAAATGCCTATGATACCGCAAATGAGGTCATTACAAACTCAGGCGTAACATTGATGAGTTCTGCTGATTTGATCGCGCAATGGGAAAAACCAGATTTACCTGTTTCTGAAATTTTACTGGAATTTTCAACTCCCCGAGATGCTTCGGGTACAACTTCGAGTTCTGTGGCAGCTTATTTTGGCTATACTACTTCGCCTCCACCTTTGAATACAATAACAAATACAGGCAGAAAATACGTCGCTTCAAATGATTTATTGAATCTTTATGAAAACAACGATTTGAGGAAAAAGTTATTCTTACCACTTCAGCTTTCTACTTTAATAGCAGGAAATCAGGTTCCTTTGCCTTATAATTTCACTAAAAAATACCATGACAATCCGGGTTATGTTGCTTTTAGATTAAGCGAAATGTATTTGATCCGTGCC
The DNA here is from genome assembly GCF_900182645.1 of Flavobacterium resistens. GTDB lineage: Bacteria > Bacteroidota > Bacteroidia > Flavobacteriales > Flavobacteriaceae > Flavobacterium > Flavobacterium resistens. The sequence continues at coordinate 557,592 of NZ_FXTA01000001.1, forward strand.
GAAGCTGCTGCCGAAAACAACAAACCTGAGCTTGCAATGTCTGATGTAAATGTTATCAGAGCCCGCGCCAATGCTTCTCTTTTGACCAACACAACAAATATTAAAGAAAATATTCTTTTGGAAAGAAGAAAAGAACTTTGTTTTGAAGGACATTTATTTTTTGATCTGGTTCGAAATCAAAAAGGAATTACTAGAAATGACGGCTGTATTTCCAATGTTTGCAGTCTAAACTATCCTTCGCCAAAATTTATATTGCCAATACCATTGTACAATACCAATCTTAACTCAAACTTAAAGCAAAATGAATCGTATTAAATTTATATCGACATTAAGTATTGCTGTAATCCTGTTATTAACGTCCTGTTCAAAGGATGATTATAAATTAGGAGGAGAAAAAACAGATCCGTTTTTGAGATTCAATTTTATGACCAAAAGCGATAATATACCTTTAGAATATCCGGCAATTAATGCTAATCTTATTCCAAAAAACAGTTTTGAAAACAAATCAGTAAAAACATTAAAAGTGCCTGTTGCCTTAACTTCATTTTCATTAAAAAATGCTGTTACAGCTTATTTCAGTGCTACTACAACCGGAAGTAGCGATGGTTTTAGTGTAAATCCCAAAACAGAGCTTTCGTTTCTGCCAAATAAACTGAACGATACTATTTATGTTTCATTTGATAAAAGATGGAAAGAAAATCAAAGTATTACGCTAAAACTTGAAAGTGCTTCTGATCCTGATATTCATATCGGAAATTTAAATACGGAAGCTTTAAACGATACTTTCAGAATCGATTTGGGAACTATTTCTACGAATTACACTTTTCCGATCAGCAAAATTGATATCAAAGGAATTAAAGGAGAAGTCATCGATTTTAAGGTCAATTTTCCTAATGGATTTTTCCCTTCAGAAATTGATAATCTTACTATGTTTAAATTCCTAAACGGATTTGAATATCAACTAACACACGATGATTATGGCAATAACAGAAGTTCAATTACCTATCATTTAACGCTTTTAGAAGACATTCAGAATGACGATGTGTATTATGAAAGCACTATTTCTTTGAACAATACAACAGATTATCCTGCAACAGGAAATACGATTTTGCAAATTGTAAAACCAATAAAATCTCCAAGAGATATTTTGGCGAATCCGGCATCAAAATTCTACGATTTGTCGAATCAGTTTTATTTGACTTACGGCGAAAACTGGTTTGACAAAAGTGGCACTTGTGCATGGCAGGCGTTTAATGCGTTCACATTTCCGGTTGTGGTTTCAAAAGACAATCCGAATGCTATTTTATACAGTGATAAAGGCACAACAAATCCTAATGATGATATTTACCACGATGCTTTTAAAATTGGTTTTAATGTAGCTTCAGGAACTTCAACTACCAATTCGTTTAATCTAAAAAGATGGTTTACTAACGAAAGTACAGCCGGAGCAAATTCTCCTGGTTTCAATATTACATCGGCATTGGAATTTTTTCCGGACAACGGAAACAGTAAAACTGCCGGAAAAGTACTTGTAATTCCGCAATTTATTACAATCGCCAGCACAACAAAAAACAGTCATATTATTGCCATTTCAGGCGAAGGAACTTACAAGGAAATAAGTACAGGTTTGTTTGAAATTTCGTTTGAATTAAGATTAACAAATGACGAATTATTTGGAGGAACTGCTACTTCACAATACAAAATTTACAACAATAAAACGTATCCAAAATTAAACCCAATCAACGAGCCTTGTGCCAAAGAAGTTGCGCTTTAATATAAAGTTTCAGGTTTCAAGTTTCAGGTTTCAAGTTTCAAGTTACTGCAAAACCTGAAACTTGAAACCTGAAACAAATCAAAACAAAATCAAAAAATAAGCAAAATTGAAAAAACTACTCTTTCCAATCCTTTTCCTGCTTTGTCTGACAGCTTACAAAAGTGTGGAAAATCCTGATTACATTGATATTCAGGAATTACGAAAACTTTATTCTGGTGGAGATTCTTCGAAATGGCCTGCTGCTGAATTACATGAAAATGTAGATAAATCTAAATTTCAGGATATTGGAGTGCTTCCTGCTGTTCCTTATCCTGCTTATAATCCATATTCTAAGGAAAAAGAAAGTTTAGGAAAGATTTTATTTTTTGATCCGAGATTATCAAAAAGTGGTCAGATTGCCTGCGCTTCCTGTCATAATCCAGAATTGGGCTGGACAGATAATTTGACACGTTCTTTTGGTCACGATCGTCAAACTGGAAAACGTAATTCTATGACTATTTTAAACTCGGCTTATGCCACTTCTCTTTTTTGGGACGGACGTGCTTCAAGCTTAGAAAATCAGGCGCAATTTCCAGTAGCAGATCCTTTAGAAATGAATGAAAAACTGACGATTGCCGTTGATAAAATTGCCAAAATTAAAGGTTACAATTCATTGTTTGTTTCGGCTTTTGGAGATAAAAAAGTGACTTTGGAAAGAATTCAATATGCAATTGCCACTTTTGAAAGATCAATCAACAGTCCGAAGAGTAAATTTGATCAGTTTGTAAGCGGAAAATCAGATGCTTTTACAGACTCACAAGTCAAAGGAATGCATTTATTCCGAACCAAAGCACAATGCATTAATTGTCATAATACGCCTTATTTCAGCGATAATCAATTTCATAATGACGGACAGACTTTATTCGGAACAAAAAATGAAGATTTCGGACGTTATAATGTTACCAAAGATGAAAAAGACATCGGTAAATTCAGAACTCCAACACTTCGCGAAGTCGTAAACACAAAACCCTGGATGCATCACGGGCATTTTCCTTCTTTATTAGATGTTGTGGAATTGTATAATTTGGGAAATCCATCTCCGGTTCAGAAAAAGTATTTGGGTACGGCAAGAGATTCTCTGATTCCAAAAACAGATCCGATGCTTCGAAAATTAGATTTGAACAAAGAAGAAATCAACGATTTATTAGCCTTCATCGAAACTTTAAGTACGCCTACAAGACGTATTATAGTTCCGGAAATGCCAAAATAATTAAAATGTAAAGGTTTGTGAATGTGCCCTAAAGTTCACAAACTTTCTAGCCTGTTTCGATAAATGAAACAGGCTTTTTTATTTTTATTCCGCGGTTTAAGAATATATTTGTAGCCAACCAAACTTATACAAGCCATTACACTATTTAAAATCCTAAAACCGTAAATTATGAAAAGAAGTCTCTTTTTAATTCTTCTTATGGCAATTACTTCCTTTAGTATTGCTCAAAGCAAAAACTCAAATACTAAACCTAACATCATTATCATCAACATGGATGATATGGGTTACGGCGACACTGAACCTTATGGAATGACTGGAGTAAATACGCCTCATTTTAACCAAATCGCGCAGGAAGGAATGCGATTTACTAATTTTAATGCCGGACAAGCCATTTGTACTGCATCGAGAGCTGCTTTATTGACGGGCTGTTATCCTAACCGAATCGGAATGTCGGGTGTATTGCTTCCGGGAGCGCATCATGCATTAAATCCAAATGAAGAAACAATTGCTTCACTTTTGAAGAAAAACGGATATAAAACGGCCAATTATGGAAAATGGCATTTAGGTAATCAACTTCCATACTGGCCAACAAATTATGGTTTTGATGAGTTTTATGGCATTCCTTATTCGCACGATGTTTGGCCAATTGATTATGATGGTTATTCAAAAGTTACGGATTCTAAAGATATGCGTTCGAGCTTCCCTCCGCTTCCGTTAATCAGTAATACAACTATTATTGATACTATTGAAAATATAAAAGATGCTTCAAAATTGACGACTCTTTTTACAGAAAAAGCAATTGGTTTTATCAAAAAAAATAAAAAAGATCCCTTCTTTTTATATCTCACGCATCCTTTGCCACACGCACCTTTGGCTGTTTCTGATAAATTTAAAGGGAAAAGTGATTTAGGGCTTTTTGGCGATGTAATCATGGAACTCGATTGGTCTATTGGTGAAATAATGAAAACTTTAGATAAAGAAGGAATTGCTAAAAATACCGTTTTGATTTTAACCAGCGACAATGGTCCGTGGTTGGTTTTTGGCGATAATGCTGGTTCTTCGGGCGGTTTTCGAGAAGGAAAATCAACAACTTGGGAAGGTGGCACAAGAGTCCCGTTCCTGATTCGTTGGCCCGGAAAAATAAATGCCGGAACCGTAAACAGCTCGTTAATGACAAACATGGATTTGCTGCCAACAATTGCAGCAATTACAGGAGCTTCATTACCAAAAAACCAAATAGACGGCTTGAATTTTCTTCCTTTGTTAACTGGAAAAACTACTAATGGACCAAGAGAGATTTTTTATTATTATTTTGGAGTTGGAAGCAATAATCTCGAAGCTATTCGATACAAACACTGGAAATTGGTTTTCCCTCATAAAGGCACTACTTACAATAAAAAATTACAAGGAAAAGATGGACTTCGTGGTGAAGGCGCTTCCGCAGAATTTTCAATGGCGCTTTACGATTTAGCACATGATCCCGGAGAAGTTCGCGATGTTCAGCAATTGTATCCTGAAATTGTAGCCCAAATTCAAAAAATTGCCGATACAGCGAGAGAAGATCTTGGTGATGATTTGAATCAAAAAGTGGGAAAAAATGTTAGAAAACCTGCTACTTACTAAAACACAAAAGCCCGATAGTAATCGGGCTTTTTTTATTTAAACACGAAGATTACAAGAGGAAAGTTTTTTCGATAATCTTACCACTATGATAGTTTCTCTTTTTGTAACTTTAATAAAATATTTAGATATGCTATTTAACTTCAATCAATAATTATTTTTTATTCTTTCATTGACGCATAAAATAACGCCACATCCTAGATATCACTGGCATTTTTTAAATTTGTCTATCACTCTAAAGAAGCTTTTTTCTTTTATAAAAATTACCGCCATGAGAATAGATCAAATACAAATTACAACAAACGATATTCAAAAAACTAAAACATTTTATCAGAACCTTTTTGGGCTTTTTATTCTGGAAAATGATCAAAAATCAATAACATTTCAGGCTGGAACTTCTATTTTAAAATTTATTGAAGATCCCGAATTTAATTCCATATACCATTTTGCCTTTAATATTCCTGAAAATCAGCTTGAAGAAGCTATTCAATGGTGTCAGGACAAAGTTGATTTAATTGTTTTGGATGACAAAAGTGTTGTTACTCATTTCGAAAATTGGAATGCACATTCTATTTATTTCTTTGACCATAACGGAAATTTACTCGAATTCATTGCCAGACATGATCTTAATAATGAACAAGTTGGTGAATTCAACTCTGCTTCTATTTTAAGCATAAGCGAAATCGGAATTGTTACGGAAAGTCCACTAAAATTAGGAAACCAATTAATCGAAGAACATGGACTTCATTTCTTTTCTCAAAATACAAATACCGAAAAATTTGCTGCAATTGGCGATCATGAAGGTTTATTGATTCTGGTGCAGCCTACAAGAAATTGGTATCCAACTCAGATTCCTTCTGAAAGGAATCCAATCAAAATAACTTTAGAAAATGATGAAAATATAATTGAATTACATTTATAAATCATTTCATATCAAATAGATAAAAATATAATTTGTATTTTCATCACAGAAAAAAATATTTATAATATAGTTTTAACCTGTATGAAAAGATACTTCTTCCTCATATTATTATTTTGGAGCTTTTACGTTTCTAACGCGCAAACCAATCTCGCATATGAAAAATTAATCGCAGAAGCTTCTTTACTTCATCTTCAAAAAGATTTTAAAAACGCTATTATAAAACTGGAAAAAGCTTTTTTGCTTGAAGAACCTGATGCATTAAATGCTTATAAAGCTGCGGGAATGTATTCGTTAGCTCAAAATAAAACGGAAGCTTTTAAATATTTAAATATAGCTCTAAATAAAGGATGGACTGAAGCAGAGCAACTTTCCATAGATCCGTATTTTGATTTTTTACGTGCTAAATATCCATATATGTGGAAAACAATTAAACAAAAAGCACAATTGAAAGAGCAGCAATATGAAAAGAAATTAAAACTTCCAGAATTGCGTAAACAAATCAACGCAATGGGAATTGCAGATCAGAAAATTAGATATTGGAAAATACAAACTTCAGATCCTGTTCTCTTGAATGAATTACAGCAGAAAATTAACGACTTAGATTTTAAAAATCTGTCGAAAGCAAAAGAGATTCTGAAAAACTATAACTGGCCAAAAATATCAGAAATAGGAAAAGATGGTGCCCATAATTTCTGGCTAATTGTACAGCATGCAGATCAGGATATTTTATTCCAGAAAGCAGCTTTACATGAAATGGACAAATTAAAAGGGACGAAAGAATTGGACATGGAAAACTATGCTTTTTTGTACGACCGAGTGCAATGCAATCTCAATTATAAACAAGTTTACGGAACGCAGGTAAATTGGACACAAAATGGTGAAGCTTCAAGTTTTAGAGGTATAATTAAAGAAAATGAAGCTGATAAAAGAAGAAATGAATTTGAGCTTCTTCCTTTAAAAATTTATGCTTTAAATTATGGTTTTAAATACACGATTCCAACAGCTGAAGAAGCGTCAAAAAAGGATAAAAAAGATATTGAGAGTACATTAAATCTAATAAATGAGGCTAAAAAGTATTACGAGACAAAAGAGTTTCAGAAAGTATATGATAATTATAATAATGCGTCCATGATTTTGGGCGGAATGACAAGTGAACAAAATTTTGAAGCTTCTGAACTGTTTGCAAAAATTTACAATCAAACTCATGACGAACAGTACAGAAGCATTTCTTTAGATTTTTTAAATTTGAATTATCTCAGAGGAGATTTGGATAAAAAAGTACTCTTATCAAATAAAGAATTTAATACATTTTATTCCGAAAAAAGATGGAAAGATATTATTGATTCTTTATGATACTCTAAAACTTCATCTTCTGAATTCTAACGGCATTCAAAATCGCCAACAACGCCACTCCAACATCAGCAAAAACAGCTTCCCACATAGTTGCTAATCCGCCCGCGCCCAGAATTAAGACAAAAGCTTTTACAACAAAAGCCAGCGTAATATTCTGCCAGACAATTTTTTTGGTTTGTTTTCCAATGTTGATTGCCATTGCAATTTTACTTGGTTTATCATCCTGAATTACAATATCTGCGGTTTCAATAGTGGCATCACTTCCTAAACCTCCCATTGCGATTCCAACTGTGCTGAGCGCAATTACAGGCGCATCGTTAACACCATCACCAACAAATGCGACTGATTCGTTTTTAGCTTTAATTTCGTTTACTTTATTGACTTTATCTTCGGGAAGCAAATCTCCAAACGATTTTGCAATTCCAAGTTTATCAGCAACAAATTGAACTACATTGGTTTTATCGCCACTTAGCATTGTTAGTTTTACACCCAAAGATTTTAGTTTTAAAACCGTTTCTTTTGCATCTTCCTTGATTTCATCTGCAATTGTTAAATATCCAGCAAATTTTCCGTCATAAGCAATCGCAATTGTGGTATAAACTATTGCTGACGGATCAATATCGTACGGAATAGTATATTTATCCAAAAGTTTGAAGTTTCCAACATGAAGTTCTTTTCCGTTAAAGGAAGCTTTTAAACCATGTCCGGCAATTTCTTCTATATTTTTCAATTCTACAGAAGAATCAATTGGTCCGACATGATTATGAATTGCAGTTGCCACAGGATGTGTACTTCGGCTTTCTAAGGTATTTACAATTTTCAGAATTTCTCCTTTATCAAATTCAGTTTTTATAATAACTTCCTGAACTTTAAAAACGCCTTCTGTCATCGTTCCGGTTTTATCAACCACCACATTCTGGATTGTCGAAATACTGTCCAGAAAATTACTTCCTTTAAACAGAATTCCGTTTTTACTTGCAGCACCGATTCCTCCAAAATACCCAAGTGGAATACTGATAACCAGTGCACAAGGACAAGAAATAACTAAAAAAACTAATGCTCTGTATAACCAGTTGCTAAAAACGTAATTGTCTACGAAAAGCATCGGAATCAAACAAATTGCGATTGCTAAATACACTACAATTGGCGTATAAATTTTGGCAAATTTTCTGATGAACAATTCCGCTGGCGCTTTTTTGGTTGTAGCATTTTGTACCAGCTCTAAAATTTTAGATAATTTACTGTCGTTGTAAGCGGTTGTAACTTTTACTTCAGCAATCGTATTTCCGTTTATCATTCCTGCCAAAACAGTTTCACCTTTCTTCTTCGTATCAGGTTTACTTTCTCCCGTTAAAGCTGCAGTATTAAACGAAGCAGAATCAGATAATAATTCGCCGTCTAAACCTAATTTTTCACCCGCTTTCAGTTGAATAACCACTCCAATCTGAACGTCTTTTGCCTTTACTTTTAGAGCAACATTATTTTCTAAAATCGTAACCTCATCAGGGCGCTGATCCAGCAAACTTTTAATACTCGATTTCGCCCGATTTACTGCCATTCCCTGAAAAGTTTCTCCAATTGTATAAAACAACATAACTGCAACACCTTCTGGATATTCGCCGATTGCAAAAGCGCCAATTGTTGCAATACACATCAGGAAAAATTCAGAGAAAATATCGCCTTTTACAATGCTTTCATAAGCTTCTCTCAAAACTGGAATCCCAACTGGAAGATAAGCAATAATGTACCACGCAATTCTGATATATCCTGTAAACCAATTTTGAGGATAATAGTTGTCAAATCCAATTCCGATAATCAATAAAACAAGGGAAATTATTGACGGCATAAAAAGTTTAAAAAGCCCGCCTTCAGTATTGTGTTCATGATCATGACCTCCGTGATCATGTCCATCATTTTCTAAATGTATTGGTTCATCGTGCGAGCAGCAGCAGGAAGCTTTAGGCTTGCTTTTTGTATTTTTTACTTCTTTATCTTGATGTATCATTTTTTGAGTTTCAAGTTTCAGGTTTCACGTTTTAAATGCCTGAAGTTTTGTTTAAATAATGTCCTAAATTTAAGCAATTTGTAGCAAAGTTTATTGCCATAAAGGCACTAAGACACAAAGTTTTTTAATGTTGAAAGGAGTTAATCACGCAAAGGCGCGAAGCTGCAAAGTTTTTCAATTGAATTGCCTCCAGCTAAAGCTGGAAGCAACTCAAATTAATCTTATAAAATCTATAGAAAAAAACTTAGCGACTTAGCTTCTTAGTCCCGATAACTATCGGGATAGCACCTTTAAAAATCAATGCTCATGCTCTCCTCCACCTTTCATTGCTGAAAGCAGATAAAAAGCGCCTTTCGTTACAATTTTAGCATTCGCAGGAACTTCATTTACAAACTTAACTTCTGTAAAGCCTAAATCTGTTGTTCCAGGAACTACTTCTATAGCTTTAAAATGAACTTCCTGTTCATGAACTTCTTCTTTTTCGCCAACTGCATGATCGTGTTTTTGCTCTGTTTTTTCATTCTCTTGCACAAATACAAAATACTTATCTGCGTTTTTAACCACAGCATCTTTTGGCAAGGCAGGAACCGTAGCATTGGTAATATTAATATTCGCCGAAACATACATTCCCGGAATTAAACCTTTTGCGTCAGCAGGATCGATTTTAGCGTGAACAGCAACGGTTTTACTTTCATTAGAAAATGATTTATTGACTCCGAAAATCTTTCCTTTAATCGATTTATTCGACTGATTTGTTAATACAAAATCAATTACCTGACCAATTGAAATCGAACCTAAATCTTTTTCATAAACATTTAAATCCAAATGCATCTGACTATTATCAACTACTTCAAAAAGTGAAACTCCTGTATTTGCAAAAGCACCTTTAGCAATATTGATTTTTCCAACATAACCATTTATTGGTGAAACAATTGGAACTACTGACGTTGTTCCTTTTGTACTTACGTGCAAAGCATCAAGTTTATTTTTTGCTGCTTGTGCGCGTGCTCTTTCAGCCGCTAATTTTGCTTTTACTTCCTGAAAAGTCTTTCTCGGATTTACATTTTCATCACTCAAAGTTTTCTGACGGTTATATTCCAATTGCAAATATTCTACATTAGCTGTAGCCGAATGGTAATCTTCCTGCATTTCAATTACTTCCAGATTTTGAATTGTTGCCAAAACTTTTCCTTTATTGACAAAAGTTCCTTCCAAAACATAAATGTCTTTTACGGTTCCGCCAATTAAAGTCGAAACCTCAGCTGAATTTTGAGGAGGAACTGTTGTGTATCCATTCGCTTTAATGATTTTCTTCAGATTTCGATCTTCGACAATTCCGGTTTCAATTCCGACTGTTTTGTATTGAGAAGTGGTTAAAACAACTTCTGTAGTCGATTTTTCTTCTTCTTGCGGTTCTTCAGTTTTCTTATCATTACAACTTGTTAGAATAATGTTAACCGCAAGGATCGCAAAGGCAAAGCGCCAGGCACGCAAGGAAATTAAACTTTGCGAACTTTGCGTTAAAATCTTTGCGCTCTTTCCGGTTAAATAATTAAATATATTTTTCATTTTTAATTGTTTTTGATGGTTGGGAATTGAAGTTCGATTGCACTTTGATTGTAGCTGTGCGTAGCCTCTGCAAATTGTTTTTTAATATCAATTGCCTGATTTAAAAAACTGATATACGACCAATAACTCATATCGCCATTTGCGTAACTTTTCTGCGCCGTTTCAATAATCTGATTGGCGTATTGCGAGCCTTCATTCTGAAAATAAGCTAAATTTTTCTGCTGCTTTTCGAAGTTATTCTGCAATTCATCTCTTTGCAGGTTTAAAATCATTTTATTTTTGTCTAAAGCCAATTGTGATTGCGAAATACTGATTTCTGCCGCTTTGGCTTTCGTCGTATTTACACCTCCAAAAAGCGGAATCTGTAATCCTGCTGTAAAACCCTGAAAAAGAGATTCTGTATTAATGGTTTGTGCAAAATAACCTAAGCCAACTTTTGGTGTTCTTAACGCTTTAAAAGTTTGAGCTTCTTTTTGATAAACTGAAATCTGTTGTTGATACAAATCCGTTACTAAAGTTTCTGCCTTTGTGTTTTGCTGATTTTCTATGAAAGTATATTGCAAAGCTGTATTTTGATCCGGAACTATATTTTCATTCGTTTGAATAAAAAATTGCAATTGTTTCTGATAAATCGCCAAATCGTATTCTAATTGTGCTTTCTGCGTTTCAATTTCTTTTACTTTGGCTTTTGCACTAATTACTTCAATATTTCCGCTTTCTCCAGTTTTAAAACGAAGTTCAGCATTCTTTAGGAATTTGGTATAAATCTCATTCAGTTCAGCGTTCAATTTCTGAATCGAAATGCCATACAAATATTGATAATAGGCTAAAGTCACGGCTTTTTCAATTTCATAAGAAGACAAAGCTTTTCTTTTTTCAGCCAATTTTGCCAATTCTTCCTGCAATTGCCGATTGGCTTTTGTAATATTTCCTAAAGGAAAAAATTGTTGTACAGAAACGTTATGATCATAATCGGCACTATTGAATTGACCGCCTTGATATTGCACCTGAAGTGGATCTGGCTGAAAAGCTGCTTTTTTCAAAATCGTTTGTTTTTCAATTTCTTTATCAGCGATTTTTAGGTCGATATTGTTTGATTTGGCTAGTTCAATTGCTTTTTCTAAGGTTATAGATTGCTGTGCAAATATTACTGTACTTGCCAATAGAAACACACTTAACCGCAAAGTTCGCAAGGTTTTTTTCGCAAAGTCCGCAAAAGTTAAATTTTGAGTTTTATATATTGAATTCATTTTTCTTTCTTTTAAAATTTATTAGCGTTCTTCGCGTAAATCTTTGCGCTCTTTGCGGTTCAGCCTACGTTCTAGCATTAAATAAAAAATCGGCAAAACGATCAGGGTTAATAAAGTTGCCGAGATTAATCCGCCGATAACCACGGTTGCTAATGGTTTTTGAACTTCTGCCCCACCGCTTGTTGATAATGCCATTGGCAAAAATCCTAATGAAGCTACAGAAGCTGTCATTAAAACCGGTCTTAATCTTGTTTTGGTTCCGATTAAAACACGTTGCAACGGATCTAAAATTCCTTCTGTTTTTAATTGATTAAAATATGAAATCAGTACGATTCCATTTAAAACCGCAATTCCGAATAAAGCAATAAAACCAATTCCGGCTGAAATGCTAAACGGCATTCCTCTCAGCGAAAGCGCAAAAACACCTCCGATGGCTGATAATGGAATGGCGGTAAAAATCAACAGCGCTTGTTTTACACTTTTGAAAGTAAAATAGAGTAAAACTAAAATCAATCCCAAAGCAATTGGCAACGCGACAAAAAGTCTTTTCGAAGCTTCAATTAAATTCTCAAATTGTCCGCCGTATGTTACGTAATAACCTACGGGAAGTTTAAAATTTTTATCAAGTTTTGCCTGGATTTCTTCAACAACGCTTTTTATATCTCTTCCTCTCACATTAAGTCCAACTGTAATTCTTCGTTTTCCATCTTCGCGGATAACCTGCACCGGACCTTGTTCGTATTCAACCGAAGCCACTTGAGAAAGCGGCACTTGTTGGCCATTTGGAAGCGGAATAAACAAATTGCTTACATCTGTAATATCACCACGATTGTCTTCATTCATTCTTACAACAACATCAAATCTTTTGTTTTCTTCATAGATTTTTCCGGCGCTTTCGCCAGCAAATGACGAACGAATGATTTGATTGATATCCGAAATATTCAATCCGTAAAGGGCAATTTTATTGTAATCGTATTTAATCGTAATTTGAGGCAATCCTGTTACTTTATCTGCTTTTAAGTCGCCAATTCCTTCAATGTTTTTGATTTTCGAAATCAATTCTGTTGCTTTCGAATCCAGAATATCCAAATCGTCGCCAAAAATCTTAATAGCAATATCAGATCGGCTTCCGGTCATTAATTCGTTAAAACGCATTTGGATTGGCTGTGAAATCTCAATATTGGCACCAGGAATTATTTCCATTTCTTCTTTCATAGCATTTGCCAATTCTTCCCAATTATGATATTTACCCTTCCATTCTTTTTTCTCTTTTAAAACAATAATCAAATCACCACTTTCAATTGGCATTGGGTCGGTTGGAATTTCGCCGCTTCCTATTTTGGTTACAATGGTTTTGATTTCAGGGAATTTAGCTTTTAAAATCTGTTCGAATTTTGTAGTGGTTTCTACCATCTGCGTAAGCGAACTTCCCGTCATAATTGTGGCATTTATCGCTAAATCACCTTCTTCGATTGTTGGAATAAATTCGCCTCCCATGTTTTGGAAAATAATAAATGCCAAAGCAAACAATCCTAAAGCGATAGAAAGAACCACTTTTTTAAATTCCAAAGCTTTATTTAACAAAGGCGTATATTTATTTTCTAACCAAGCAATCATTCGATCACTGATGTTTTCTTTATGATCTGTTTTTTTGGAAAGAAACAAAGCACTCATCATTGGAATGTAAGTCAGGGAAAGAATAAAAGCTCCAATAATGGCAAAACCAACTGTCATTGCCATTGGCTTAAACATTTTTCCTTCGGTTCCAATTAAAGCAAGTATTGGCAGATAAACGATTAAAATGATTATTTCTCCAAAAGCGGCACTATTCCTGATTTTTGAAGCCGAATTATAGACTTCGGAATCCATTTCTTCCTGCGTTAATTCTTTTTTGTTTTTCAATTTCTGAAGATGATGCATTGTGGCTTCGACAATAATTACGGCGCCATCGACAATGATTCCGAAATCTATTGCACCTAAACTCATCAAATTCCCGCTTACGCCAAAAGCATTCATCAGAATAACAGCAAATAACATCGCCAACGGAATAACCGAAGCAACTATTAATCCGGCACGAAGATTTCCTAAAAATAAAATCAGTACAAAAATGACGATTAAGGCTCCTTCTAATAAATTCTTTGCAACAGTTTTAATCGAATTATCCACGAGTTTCCCTCTGTCTATAAAGGCTTCTGCAACAACCCCTTCTGGTAGACTTTTGTTGATTTGGGCCATTTTTTCATGAACACGATTTACAACAGCACTGGAATTTTCTCCTTTCAGCATTAAAACCATACCTGAAACAATTTCGCCTTTTCCGTCTTTTGTAGAAGCGCCATAACGTAATGCAACTCCTTCACGCACCTGAGCAACGTTACGTACTAAAACCGGTGAACCGTTTCTGTTTTTTACTACAACATTTTCAAGATCTTTAATGCCTTTCGCCATTCCTACTCCGCGAATAAAGTAGGTATATTGATCTTTTTCAATATAAGCGCCACCTGTGTTTTGATTGTTTTTTTCTAAAGCATCAAAAATTTCGGTAATGGTAACACCTAAACTATTGAGCATATTCGGGTTAACGGCGATTTCGTATTGTTTTAATTTTCCGCCCCACGCACTTACCTCAGCTACGCCACGAACACCTTGTAGTTGTGGAATAATAATCCAGTCCTGAATTGTTCTCAGTTCTATCGCACTGTATTTGTTTTCATAGCCTTTTTTGGCATAAACATCATATTGATAAATTTCGCCTAAGCCTGTAGAAATAGGCGCTAATTCGGGAGAATTTACATAATCAGGAATATTTTCTTCGGCTTGTTTTAAACGTTGAAATATCTGCTCACGAGCCCAGTAAATATCTACATCGTCTTCAAAAACAACGGTTACAACTGATAATCCGAAACGGGAGATACTGCGGAGTTCAATTACTTCCGGAACTGTTTTTACAGCTCTTTCTAACGGATAAGTAATTAATTGTTCTACTTCCTGACTTGCCAAAGTGGGCGCCGTAGTAATAATTTGCACCTGATTGTTTGTGACATCCGGCAAAGCATCAAGTGGCAATTTTTTAAGCGAATAACTTCCCCATGCAATAAGCACGAGGGTAAATAATAGTATAACGAATTTGTTCTTTATACTAAATTGAATGATTTTATCTAGCATTTGAATAATATAATGATATGAGAAATTAGGCAGAATATTGCCCTAAATGTGCGGAAAGTCCGCAACTCTCTATCCTGATCCTAATTTAAATTAGGTCAGGTATCATTATGCTATTTGAGGGGGTTGCCAAATACTTCCATAGAAATTGGAAGCAAAAACAGAATTATAACTTGGTAAAGGAATTGAAATAAGATGATTTTCTGAAGGAAACTCAAAAACTGCAACATTTTGATAATTTAATACCTGAGCTCCACAGCAATTACAAGCACAAAATGGCGAACATAAATCGTTGTCTTTATCATGAGAATGATTTGCTTCAGAAGAAAACTGAGCTGTTTTATGCGCAGCACTATTCACTTCCATATCTGCACAAGGCATATTTGAAAGTGCCATCAAATAAATTGACAATAATACTGTAATCCATTTCATGTTGTAAAAATACTATTATTTTTTAAAAATATAAATTATTGATATTGATAAATGTAAAAAACAGCAAACTAGCTTTTAACAACTGTTGACTTATTTTTTAAGTGAATTGATACTTTATTAAGAAATTTTGCAAGAGGTAAGAAAATTTCGTTAACTTTAACATTAATTAACACATTATGAAGCCTTAAGCATAATTTTAAAACCTACACTACGTATAGCAGATAAAAAGATTACCCCATATTTATTAGTGCATATTTATTTTTCGCAGTTTATTAATTAACATTAAAACACTCTAATCAATGAAATGTAAAACATTAATATCAGCCTTTTTATTATTATTTAGCATACAAATTTTCGGGCAGGTTTATACCGACAAAATTGTAGGAAAAAAAAATGCAGAATTAAAAGACAGTCTAGCTGTCGAAAAATATCCTTATGCTTTGCCCATCTGGGGAGAAAAAGTAGCCCAAAAAGGATACAAACTTCCTTATTCTGCTGGAGTTTCTGTTAATTATTTTTGGCAGGAATCAGAAATTGTTATCAATGATTTAAATATTGGTTTTAATCATGGCCCCCAATATAACTTAGATGAAATCGTAAGATTTGATAAATCAACCGTAGAAGCAAGTGCATTAACTATTCGTCCCGATATTTGGCTCCTTCCATTTTTAAACATTTATGGAATTTTTGGAAAAGCAAATACTTCCACTAAAATTAATGCCGGAATTTGGGTTCCAGATGCCGATAATAACTGGTCTGAAATTGCAAATTTTAGCACCAAAGCAAATTTTGACGCTACGACTTTTGGTATTGGAATGACGCCAACAATTGGTATTGGCGGAGGCTGGCTGGCACTTGATATGAATATGGCATGGACAGATATCAGTTCGCTTGATAAACCTGCATTTTCTTATGTTTTTGGGCCGAGATTAGGAAAAACATTTAAATTCAATAAACCAGAACAAAATATAGCAGTTTGGGTTGGAGGCTTCAGAGTTCATATCTCTGGAGATACTAATGGAGATTTACCTTTGTCTGATTTTATTGATTTAAGTAGCGCTCAGGCTAAAGTGGATAGCGGACTTCAAAAAGTATCTGAAAACCAAACAAAAGTAGATAACTGGTGGGACGGTTTAAGCCCAGCTGAACAAAAAAATCCGGTTAATATAGCTAAACATAATACTGCAGACAGAGCTTTAGAAAGAGCAGGAACTTTCTTGGCTACCCTGGACGGAGCGTTGAGCACAGCCTCAGATTCATCTGTACAGTATTCGCTTCAAAAAAGACCAAAAGATATGTGGAACTTTATCATTGGGTCGCAGTATCAATTCAATAAACATTTTATGTTTCGTGCAGAATGTGGCTTCTTAGCAAGTCGTACTCAAGTATTGGGAAGTTTACAATATCGTTTTGGACTGTAATTCATCCATTTTATGAAAAAGATTTTATTAATCGTCTTCACTTTCTTTTGCATTTCATCGGCACGGTCACAAGTTTTAATTTCCTTGATTTTTGGAGACAAACTTAATTCTGAGTTTTTGGAATTTGGCTTAGAAGGTGGCGTTAATTTTTCTACGATTTCAAACATGGAGTCTTCAGGAACGAATCCTGGTTTTAATCTTGGGTTTTATTTTGACCTTAGATCAAGGAAAAATCCTGCCTGGATGATTAATACTGGTGTAATCGTAAAATCTCCTATGGGTGCGCAGGGAATTCCCGTTTATCCTACGGGCGATGTTAATTTAGACAATACTTTTGTTGGAGGAAGTGTGAACCGTGAAATACGCTATTTTAATGTTCCGATTTTAATCAAATATCAATTCAAAAACAATATTTATGTTAAAGCGGGACCTCAGTTTGGTTTATTGGCGAAAGCATTTGATGAATTCAAAACTGAATATGAAAAAGATGATGTAATCTACAAAAGAAATATCCGCGATCAAATTCATGTTATTGATGCCGGACTTGCTGCTGGTTTAGGTTATCATTTAAATGTTGGAAACGGACTTAACTTTACTGTTCAATATTATTATGGTCTGGTTACTGTAATGAAAGGTGACGGGCCAAATAATCAATTTAACAGATCTTGGTATATTACGGCTGGATTACCAATTGGAAAAGGAAAAGCGGCTAAAAAAAGAGCGGCAGAAGAAGCTGAATTAAACAAAGTTATCCTTCCTGAAGATCAAAAACCCAAAAACTAAATCATTGACTATTTATTGAAACAATAAAATGAAGTATTTCCTGAATATTTAAAATGAAATCAGGATTTGTGTATAAAATGGCGTTATTAGGCATAAAAGGCATTTCGGCTGAAAGAGGATTTTGAACCGCAATTAATCCACCTGCTGCTTTAATCGATTTTAAACCTTCTGTTCCGTCTGAATTTGAACCCGATAATAAAATGGCGATTAAGGAAGATCCATAAATCTCTGCCGCCGATTCAAACGAAACGTCAATGCTTGGACGGCTGTAGTTTATCTTTTCTGATGTATCTAAAGCCAGAATTCCTTCTTTTTCAAACAGTAAATGATAATTGGATGGCGCGATATAAATAAACCCAGGCAAAAGCGGTGTTTTATCTTCAACGGGCTTTACTTTTATATTTGATTTCAGTGTAATTAAATCCTCTAAAGTCTCTTCATCTGTACTTTTTCTGTGAAGAACAATTACAAGTGCAAAATCATTGAGTTTTATAAGCTCCGGCAAAATCTGCATTAAAGCATTCAGACTTCCCGCAGATCCTCCAATAATCACTACTTTACAATCTGATATTATTTTAATTTCCTCCATATCTTATCTTTATCCAATTGTTTGTATTTATTTGAAGCAATCGAATATTTTATAGTTTCTTTAGTTCCTAAAGCTAAAAAACCTAAAACAGCTAAACTTTCATCAAACAAATTAATAACACGTTTTTGCAAATCGGCATCAAAATAGATTAAAACATTTCGGCACAAAATCATATCAAATTCATTGAATGAATTATCTGAAACGAGATTGTGCTGTGAAAAAACCATTTTCGCTCCCAAATCGCCATTAAATTTTGCGATACCATAATTGGCAGTATAATAACTTGAAAAATCTTCCTGACCTCCTGCATCACGATAATTTTGTGAATACTCTTTCATCATTCGGAGCGGGAAAATTCCTTTTTTGGCTGTTTCTAAAACCGTTGCATTTATATCGGTTGCATAAATTAAAGATTTATGAAGCAAACCGGCCTCTTTGAGCATAATTGCCATCGAATATACTTCTTCACCTGTAGAACATCCGGCATGCCACAATCTAATAAATGGTTTCGTTCCTAATAAAGGCAGAATTTGGGTTCGCAAAACATTATAAAATGCGGGATCGCGAAACATCTCGGTTACATTCACCGTAATTTCGTCTACCATTCTTTTATAATATTCGGGATCTGAACGAACTTTTGAAAGAAATTCGTGAAAATGCGTAAAACCATCTAAATGAAAAATCCGGTTTACACGACGTTTGAGCGAAGCTCTGGAATAACTTCCAAAATCAAAACCATAGTATTCATAAACTTCATTGATAAGCATCTCTAACTCAATATCCTCAATCATATTCCATTCAAATTTTGCTTAAAACAAGCAGTAACTTATCAACATCAACTGGTTTTGAAATATAATCGTCTGCCCCAGCCTCTAAACATTTTTCTTTATCGCCCGTCATTGCCTGAGCTGTTACCGCAATAACAAAAATAGATGTTCTTGACGGAATCGCTTTTATTAACGGAATTGCATCATAACCATCCATTTCGGGCATCATCATATCCAGTAAAACGGCATCAATCTTTTCATCAGATTTTAATAGCTTTAAAGCATCTTCTGCACTTGTACATGACAAACAATCGTATGATTTGACACGCAAAGTATGTTCTAATGCGAAGATATTTCTGGAATCGTCATCAACAATTAAAAGTCGTTTTTTACTCATATTTCTGTTCTATTTTTTTCACTCGCGATAGTTATCGAAAATGGCATAACTTTTTTATTTTTAAACTTTATCATACAGCCAAACTCGCAGCAATGATAATAATTGGTCCACATCAACCGGTTTTGTAATATAATCTGACGCTCCTGCTTTAATACATTTTTCTCTGTCTCCTGTCATGGCTTTTGCGGTTACGGCAATCAACGGTAAATTCAAAAATTTCGGATTTGCCCTAATTTTCTCTGCTGT
The DNA here is from genome assembly GCF_900182645.1 of Flavobacterium resistens. Taxonomy (GTDB): domain Bacteria; phylum Bacteroidota; class Bacteroidia; order Flavobacteriales; family Flavobacteriaceae; genus Flavobacterium; species Flavobacterium resistens. The sequence goes on from NZ_FXTA01000001.1 coordinate 577,131, forward strand.
TTCGTAACCATCCATATTCGGCATCATCATATCTAATAAAACAATATCAGTATCTGGATTTTCATTTAATATCTTGATGGCTTCTTTTCCGTCAAAAGCCGTAATAATATTCATTTTAAAAACCTCTAACGCTTTTGTCAGCGAATAAATATTTCGAACATCATCGTCAACTATCAACACTTTTTTCTCGTGCAGAATGTTGTTCAGTAAATTTAGCTTTTTATGTCCGTCATTTTTGTTTTTACCTTCTTTTTTATCTTCAACCAAATGCAGAAAAAGAGAAACCTCATCCAACATTCTTTGATACGAATGTGCCGTTTTTACAATAATCGAATCGGCATATTTTTTGATTTTTACTTCTTCTTTAAGTGATAAACTTTTTCCTGTAAAAACGATTACAGGCAAATTCTCTAATCCTGGGTTTTTCTTCACACCATCCAAAATCTGATAAGCTTGTTTGTCCGGAATTCCCATATCGAGAATTACACAATCGACTTCACTTTTATTTAAAGCCTGAAGTCCTTCGGAAACTTCACTTTTAATTTCTGAATTAATATTATATGTTTCCAAGAAATAAGACAAAGCCTTGGCGTGCTTAGGATTATCTTCAATAATTAATACCTTTTGCGCTTCTTTATTGATGATATGTTCGATTCGTAAAAATACATCCGGAATTTTTTCGAAAGCCACCGGTTTATCTAAGAAATCAACTGCGCCTTTCAGCAAACTTTCCTGTTTCAATTTATGAGATGACATAATATGCACAGGAATATGCTTGGTTTCAAAATTATTTTTTAATTCTTCTAAAACTTCCCAGCCGCTTTTTATTGGAAGTTCAATATCTAATAAAATTCCAACTGGCTTATACAGCAATGTAAAATTCAATGCATAATCGCCACGAACCGCAACGACTCCTTTGTATCCTTTTTGACGTGTAAAAGCCAAAAGTGATTTTGCAAAATTAACATCATCTTCAATTATCAAAATTACCTTATCGCCTGTTTTAATTGAATTTCGGTCGTCATCAATTTCATCAGGAATTACAGAACTAATGTATTTTTTTTCTTGAACTGGTTCTGCCTCAGATTCTACTTCTGCAAATTCAGTAGGCGGAATTTTTTCCACATTAATTTTATTGTAAGCCATTCCAAAAACCGGAAGGCATAAAGTGAAAGAACTTCCTTCATTGACTTTACTGTGCAATATAATTTCTCCTCTAAGCAATTTTGCCAATTCTCTGCTGATTGAAAGCCCTAAACCAGTTCCGCCATATTTACGTTTTGTTGAGCCATCTGCTTGCTGAAAAGCTTCAAAAACAAGTGGCTGTTTTTCTAATGGAATTCCGATTCCGGTATCTTTTACAATAAAACAAATGATTTTTTCATCATCGGTACTGATTTTTATTTCCAGACTAACTTTTCCTTTTTCGGTAAATTTAATGGCGTTTGAAATCAGGTTTTTCAGAATTTGCTCCAATCGCATTTTGTCTGTTTTAATGACAATTGGCGCATCTTTCGAAATAATTTCGAACTCAATTCCTTTTTCTTTTGCAACCAAATTAAATAAGTTCCAAAGCGAATCCGTAATTTCTTTGGTCGAAACATCAAGGAACTCTAATTCCATTTTTCCGGCTTCAATTTTAGACAAATCCAGAATTTCATCGATCAAACCTAATAAACTGTTTCCTGAACTCTGAATCACTTTTGCAAATTCAATTTCTTCATTGTTCATGCTTTGATTATTATTTTCAGATAATAATCGACTTAAAAGCAGAATTGAGTTTAACGGAGTTCGCAATTCATGCGACATGTTGGCTAAAAACTCTGATTTATATCGTGTTGTAAGTTCCAGAGCTTCCGATTTTTTCTGAATTTCATTGTTTTTTTCTTCCAATAAAACACTTCTTTCCGACAATTCTTCGTTGGTTTGTTCCAATTCTTCTTGTTGCACTCTTAATTCTTCTTCAGATGCCTGAAGTTTTTCGGTTTGTGCTTCCAATTCGGCATTAATTGCTTCCAATTCAGTGTGCTGCTCCTGTAACTCTTCAGATTGTGCTTTGGTTTCTTCAAGCAATTCCATTACTCTTCTTCTGTTTTGAGTTGATCGTAATGCAATTCCAATGTTGTTTGAAACCGTTTTCAAAAACTCCAAATGCAGTTCTGAAAATCCATAAATACTGGCAAGTTCGAGTGCGCCTTCAATTTTATTATCATACAATGGCAATGCTACAATATGAGTTGGCTTAATTTGTCCTAAAGCATAATTAATCTGAATATCATCTGGCGTTAACGTTTTTAATTCTAACATTTTACCAGAAGTAATAGCCTGACCAATAAGCCCTTCTCCTTTTTTAATGCGTTCCCTATTTTTGCTCGGAATATAACTGTAACCCGCAGTAGCGGCAAGTTCATCTCCATCCACCACATACATGACACCGGCGCTACTGTTGGTATAATTACATAAAAATTCGATTACATCTTTTGATAATTTTTGCAATGGTTTTTCGCCCAACATTGTATTATTCAAATCGGCAATACCTGTTTGTAGCCATTCTTTCTGAGATAATAAATCAAATGAATTCTTAAGATTAATTCCCATTGTATTCAATGATTCACCTACACTTCCAAGCGCATCCGCTTTTGTGTCGTCTACACGAATATCATAATTTCCATTTGAAATATTATTAGCAATAGTGCTGATTGCTTCGATTCTTTGAGCAGTTTCAAAATCTTTTTTCTCTAATTCCAGTTGTAACGCAGAACGTTCATTAAAGTCTTTCAGAATTCGGATCAAGAAAACAATTGAAATAATAAATGCAATTAAAAAAGCAACAATAATCAATATTAAACTGTAATTTCCATATCGTTCTGAATTGGCATTGCGTTCTGCCAAAAGTCCTTGTTCTGTAGTTTCAACTTTTTTAATCACAGTACGCAAATCGTTCATCATTTGCCTGCCTTCATTTAAATCGAAAATCACGGTATCTTTTCCGAGACGTTTTTTGACTATCTGATTGTTTAAATATTTGAAAAAATTGGCGCGCATTATTCGTAATTCTTTCAATTGTTTTTGCTGAGAAACATTATCAACGGTAAGTTCGTCTAATTTGTCAAAATAAGTATTTGATTTAGCTTCAGATTCATTGTATCTGTCCACAAACTGTTCGTCACCCGTGATTAAATAACCTCGCATACTAGTTTGTGCTTCTGTAATAATCGCCGAACCTTCGTTTAAATTATAAATAACTTCCTGAGTATGATTGACCCAAAAATTGCTGTGTAATAAACTTTTAATACTAATAAACGAAGCAACAGAGCTGATTGTAAGTACTAGTAACGAAACTAAAGAACTAATCAGCAGATTTCTTTTAAAATTATTCTTCATATTTGTTGATACTGTTTTATTCATATTTTAAAGGAAGTACAATGATAAAGCTTGCGCCTTTGCCTACTTCGCTTTTAGCAGTGATTAATCCGTTGTGTTTTTCTATGATTTTTTTAGCAATTGCAAGTCCAATTCCTGTTCCTTCATAAGTCTGACGATCGTTCAGGCTTTGGAAAATAATAAATATGCGATCAAGATAAATTTCGTCAAAACCAATTCCGTTGTCTTTTACGACAATGCGGCAAAACTTTCCATCGGGAGAAGTTGGACTATCAAATGATTTTTCGGCAATAAATTCCGAAGTAATTTCAATTAAAGGCGGTTCATTTGCACCGGAGAATTTTATCGCATTTCCTATCAGATTTTGAAAAACCTGTCGCAATTGGCTTGGAATACTATCTATAGTTGGAAGTTCAGAGGTTTTGACCGTCGCGTTTTTCCGGTCAATTAAATAATCAAAATCCGAGAGCACTTCCTGTAAAACCACATTAAGATCTGTAGTTTCTGGTTTAACTTGTGCCGATAATCGCGAATAAGCCAAAAGATCGGTAATCAAAGTCTGCATTCGCTCTGCCGATTTTATCGTTCTGTCAACATAATCAATTGCTTTTGCATCGGTTGTTAAATAAAGATCTTTGATGATTTTTATGAAAATCTGAATTTTCCGAATTGGTTCATTTAAATCATGCGAAACCACCCAGGCAAATTGCTGTAATTCGTGGTTTTTCATCTCCAATTCTTCATTTTTTAAAACCAGTTCTTTTGTTCTCTCGGCAATTTTAATTTCAAGATTATCCTGTGCTTCTTTCCTGATTTTTATTTCTTTCGAAAGAAGATCTTTAATGCCTTTTAACTCGTTTTGCTGTTCGTAAATTTTGATGAAAGTTTTCACTTTTAGCATCAGCAAATCAGTATCTACAGGTTTTGTGATATATTCTACGGCGCCAGTTTCATAACCTTTAAAAATATATTTTTTTTCAATATTTAAAGCAGAAAGAAATATAACGGGAATGTCTTTTGTGCGTTTATTTCCAGAGAGAATTTTCACTACTTCAAAGCCGTCAAGTCCCGGCATTTGAACATCCATAATAATGAGGCAATAATTTGTCTTTAAAATTTTCCTCAGTGCTTCTTCCCCAGATTCGGCAGAATCGACATCAATATTATGCAGCTCTAATGTTTTTTTTAAGGCAATAATATTTGCCTTTATATCGTCTACAATTAATACCATCTGTTTAGGGGTAAAAGTGTTATGAAATGAAAATATTTTGGTTTAAATGCATTGTCGCAAAGGATTTCAAAACATCTGATCCTATTTTGAATAGCTTTAGCGCAACTTTCAAATTTATAAAGAAAAGTTAAAATTATATTTCATCAGAAATCTAATTCGTTATATAATTCCCATGTCTTGATTGAAATAATATAAAATCATTTATTGAGGCAATCAAAAAATTATTTAGGTTAATTCATTTATATAAAACGATTTAAATTAGAATTGAATTGTTTTAAATGAAATTAATATGGAAAAGAGAAAAACATTTCCTGAACAAAAACAGGAACTTCCCGGAAATGAATATTTAATGCATCCAGAGCCTGAAATCATTCGGGAAAATTATATTGGAAGCGGTAAACTTCTCGGAAAAGTTGCTTTTATTACGGGTGGTGACAGCGGAATTGGAAGAAGCGTTGCTGTTCATTTTGCCAGAGAAGGCGCCAACATTGCAATTGTTTATTTAAAAGAAGATAAAGATGCGCTACTTACTAAAGAATTAATTGAAAAAGAAGGGCAGCAATGTCTTTTGATAAGCGGTGATTTAAAAGAGGAAAAATTCTGTAAAAGTGCCGTTAAGAAATGCATCAGTTTATTTAAAAAAATAAATGTTTTAATTAATAATGCTGCGGTTCAATATCCGCAAAACGAATTAGAAAAAATCACTGCGGCACAGCTTAAAAAAACATTTGAAACTAATATATATCCGTATTTCTATATAACAAAAGCGGTGTTGCCATTTCTAAATGAAAATGACACTATTATCAATACAAGCTCCGTAACGGCTTACCGAGGCAGCGAACATTTAGTAGATTATGCCAGTACAAAAGGCGCCATCGTAAGTTTTACTAAATCACTTTCGGCTATGCTTGCAAAAAGAAAAATCAGAGTCAACGGCGTTGCGCCAGGTCCCATCTGGACACCACTGATTGTAGCGAGTTTCGACAAACTATCTGATTTCGGAAAAGATAATCCGATGGGAAGAGCCGGGCAACCATCAGAAGTTGCACCAGCCTATGTGTTTTTGGGCTGCGCGGATAGCAGCTATATTACAGGGCAATTTATTCACATTAATGGCGGGGAATTAGTTGGGGGCTAAAAATTAACCGCAAGGTACGCCAAGGTTTACGCGAAGAACGCAAGAAACATATCTTTAAAATCTGTATGCAAATAACTTAGTGAACCTTGCGTAAACCTTGGCGCACTTTGCGGTTAAAAAAAACTTAGCAACTTAGAATCTTAAAAAAATGAGCTACATAGACATCATAGGATTATTTGCTGGAACCTGCATTACAGTATCGACAATTCCACAGATTTTAAAAGTTTGGAAAACAAAAAAAGTAAAGGATATTTCGCTAAAAACTTTTGGAATTCTGACTTTTGGAATCATTGTATGGATTATCTATGGAATTTTGAAAGAAGATCTTCCAATCATAATAACCAATAGTGTTTCCTTATTCCTGAATTTAGTGATGATCTATTTTATAATTTACTATGAAAAAGAGTAATCTGAGGGGCTATCCCGATAGCTATCGGGACTAAGGTTCTGAGGTTCTAAGCAAAAAAAACAAAAACCTTAGTCCTTAAAAAAAACTGAGATACCAAGTTAAAAACTTAGAATCTCAGTCCCGCATCTTAGTATCTCAAGATAAAATATATAATGCTTGCTAGCTAGCTAATTTCTGGTTATATAATTTAAATGACCAATGATGTTTGGCTCTGAAAAGTTTGACAGAAGCCATTACATCAGAAAAACTCATAGCCGAAATTCGTTTGATTTCGTTAATTTGTTTTACGGCTATATCCGCAATTGGCTCGAATGTTTTTAAATAATTGAAAGCATGTTGTTCTATCTCCATTTCTACAATATGACTCAAAATGCTTTTTTTAAGAATTGTAGCCACAATACCTTTTTCTGACATTGTTTTATATTGCTCAATCTTTTTTGAAATCCGGGAATTCTCTTTTCCAATGTAAATGTAATTTCCCGAATCGTTTGTGAAATGCTGTTTTACCTGAGATACTAATGGCACATTTTTATTGTCCATTGTTGGCATTCCTAGTAAAGTAAATTGGATTCGTTTATGACTCTCAAAGTATAAAACACTATTTATAACAGAAGAATTGTTTAAAACTGCCGATTGATTTTTATGCAGAACTTTCTTTTCTCCATTTGAACCAAAACTGTGGCATACATTTCCGTTTTCGCAGTACACAAAAAATACCGGCGCCGACTGGAATGCTTCTATACTCAAACTTACATCCTGATGAAAAACCAAGTCAAAGTGCATAAACAAAATATTGTTATCAAAGCGAGTGCCTTTAATAGAACCTTTAGTCCATTTTGACTGAATATCTAAATTATAATTATTGTCTTTGGCGCTCAACGTACCATGAAAACTATCTTTAAGATCATTAAAAACAGTATCAAATTCACCATTGTTTAAGTATAGTTTTTTCATTTTAGTTTGGTTTTACAAAGTAGTCAATACTTGATTAGTTTTATAAAAATGATTTGAATAACAATTCTCATTTTCTATAATTCAAATTTCGTACTAATTGCAAATCAAACTCTTACACAATTTCAGTCAGATATTTCATAATTTTTATTTTGTAAGGGACAAAGGTTTTAAAGACAAATAAAATCAACGTTTATAAATACACTTAACTATATACTTTTAATTAATAGTTAGTTTATAAATCCTAATTTATCTATTCTCCAGCCATTATCCGTATACATTCGAAAAATCTGCTCATTAGAAAAAATTTCGCCAACTACGTCAGCTTCAAAAGAATTCTCAGAATATTTTGTATTTAACAGTTTTCCTTTCTTATCATAAACGAGCTCATAAAAATTCATAAAATTAGATTTAAAGCAAGAGCCGTAAGCATGCCAATTTTCGTTAGAAAAAGTAATATAACTAGGAGCAACACCTTTACCAACAAATTGTTTGTCACGCCATAATTCTTTAAATTTAGAATCATAACACACCATTATATTATAAACTCTCGTATTGTTTTGATCTTTTTTGTCATAGAAAGTATATAGAACACAATACTGCCCGTCATTTGCCTTTATGTACATTGGATACATATTTTCTTCACATTGAAGCAAAACTTTACCCTGTTTGCTATTTCTGTCATATTGAAAAATATACCCTTTCGGTTTTAGATCGTCATCATGGACTTTCTCGCCGCTTACTGCCGCTCTACCACATAAAATCAGAACATCTTTATACTCTGCAACGCTATTAATGGATTGCATCTGTAATAAACCTTCTTTAGTTGGAGCCGTCACATAGGAATTTGTATTTGCACAAGCATTATCTTTTGTAAATTCATAAATTGGTATTCTATATCTCGAAAATCCCTTTTCTTTAAAATAATTTCCTGCAATAACATACCAACCTTTTGAAGTATTAAAAGCCTTCATCTTTGCAATATTACTTACACCGAGATTCATATAAACTGTATCTTTTAAAATATTTAAGTTACTATCTATCTCTAACATCCATAACTTTTTGGTAAAACCTGGAAAAGTCTTATATCCAAATAGCAGAATACGCTGATCATTAGTTTTTAATATTTCTATCAGTCTATCTTCATAATCGTTGTAGGGTCTATTCTTTTTGTACTTTCCTTTATAAAGCCCCGTTTTTCCTATCGGTTTATTCTGAAGCATGATTCCATCAGAAGAAATTTTAGCTATAGTCGTTGGGTGATCGATGGAATCAGTAGTTGTGAAATTCTGTCCAACTGCAATTAAAGTACCTTTATCATCAATAATAACAGCTCCTTTTAATCGTGCAGCATTATCGGGAAACCATTTTTGACTCCAGATAAGCTGTTCTGTTTTGTTTTGACTTATTATTTTTTCCTTAGAATTGTTAAAACAACTACTTAAAAAAAATTGTGCTATGCAAATTAAAAAGGATGCGAGATAAAATGTTTGTTTCATTAGTTATTAGAAAAGGCAATTAAAAAATAGTAAACCAAACATACATAAAGAACTGCTTCGATTTTTAAACTAATACAAAATATTTACAAATTCGCATTACTTAATTCAGATACTCCAGAAGAACACTATAACTTCAAATGTCTACTTACAATATATTCTAAAAGACTAGAAAACTTTAATACCTTGATTATCTGCATTAAAAAAAACAGCTGCCCCAGAATAAATCTGGAACAACTGCTCCTCAGCAAAATAAAAATACCTATTTATTTTATCTTATGTAAGTTCACTGATATCGGCGTTTTTTGAATAATTCTTTTTAGGAATATCTTTAAAAAACTCCGCTTCATCTAAGTCAGCCGTAGGGCCGTATCCTAATAAATGTGTTCCTTTTATATGATCCTTTGTTTCGATTACATACAATATCGACATGTCGTCAGGATTGCTCATACCTTCATATCTATGATGCGCGACAATATAAATTTCATCGGGCTGATAAGCATATTTTGAATCAGTATCGATCAGAGAGCCGTTGTCAAATAAAAAATTTGTGGTATAGCCTTCATCCTGATATTTCTGAATATAATCGGTTTCGTGTTTTTGCTCTTTTTTCATGATTTTAAATTTGAATTACAATTTCTGTAATCTTGGTTTATCAAATTTCATCATACCTTATAAATAAAATTAACTCAAACGATTTTAAAATTAGCTCATTCAAAAAAGTGCTTTTTCAGTCCTGAAATTTTTTATTACTTTTAATTTCTAGGTACTTATAAAGCAAAAAGTACTACATTTATTACATAAAATTTATTTTTTCAACTCAGCGCAAAAACAAATTTTAATGAACAATTCAAATTACGATTTTCTTTCAAAAGGAGGCGAAATGGGGGCCCTCACCCGTGCCAAAGATTGGAGTAAAACCGCTGTTGGTGCAGTCGAAACCTGGCCACAAAGTCTTCGAACAACTTTAGGAATTCTCCTGAATTCAAAATTTCCCATGTTTTTATTCTGGGGACCAGAACATATATGCTTTTACAATGATGCTTATCGTCCGAGTCTCGGCAACGAAGGAAAACATCCTGATATTTTGGGACAAAAAGGAGCCGAATATTGGCCAGAAATTTGGGATTTCATTGGTCCGTTAATAACTCAGGTTCTGGAAAATGGAGAAGCTACCTGGCATGAAGATCAATTGGTTCCTATTTACAGAAATGGGAGTTTAGAAGATGTTTACTGGACCTTTAGTTATAGCCCCGTAATCAATGACAATGGCAAAATTACAGGAGTTTTAGTTGTATGCACCGAGACAACTGATAAAGTAAATATCCTCAAAAGACTTGAAGAAAGCAATAAACGCTATCGTGATAATATACTACAGTCACCAAATGCAATGTGTATTTTGAGGGGAAAAGATTTCGTCGTTGAAATTGCCAACCAGTTAATGCTTGAAATTTGGAACCGTAAAGAACAAGAAGTTCTTAATAAACCCATTTTTGAATCATTGCCAGAAGCTGCTGGACAAGGTATAGAAGATATTTTGCTGAATGTTTTTACAACGGGCGAACGTTTTACTGCAAATGAACTTCCGGTAAAATTAACCCGAAATGGCAAAGTTGTAAATACTTTTATTAATGTTGTTTATGAAGCCTTTAAAGAGCCTGACGGCACTATTTCTGGAATTGTGGCAATTGCAAATGATGTCACACTTCAAGTTATTGCGCGCAATGCAATTGAAGAAAGCGAAAAGCAATTTAAAAATATCGTACGTCAAGTACCATTAGGAATTGCAATTCTTAAAGGTCCTTATCATATTGTCGAATTAGCAAATGACACCTATTATCAAATTGTCGATAAAACAGAAGAAGAAACGCTCAATAAACCCGTTTTTGAATCGGTTCCTGAAACTAAAGATACTGTTTATCCGCTTATTTCTAAAGTTTATGAAGAAGGAATTCCTTTTTTTACAGATGAATTGCCCGTCATTATAAATCGATATGGCCGAAAAGAAGAATGCTATTTTAATATCGTTTTTCACCCTTTGAGAGAAGAAAATAATGAAGTTTCTGGCGTTATTGTTGTTGGTTATGAAGTAACAGAATCTGTAAAAGCTAAATATCTTTTAGCAGAACAAGAAAAAGCTTTCAGGAATTTAGTGATGCAGTCGCCAATTGCTATGACGATTTTTAAAGGAAAAGAGCATATTATCGAATTGGCAAATACTACAATGCTAAATGATATTTGGCAGAAAAAAGAAAGTGAGACAATTGGCAAGCCCGCCTTAGAAGTTTTTCCGGAATTATTAGATCAAAAATATCCCAAACTGTTGAATGATGTATTGAATGATGGAAAAATTGTTCGCGAAAATGAATCTGTTGCTTATATTGATATTAAAGGCAAATTAGAAAAATTTTATCTGGATTATCAGTACACGCCTCTTTATGAACCAAATGGTGAAATTTCGGGTGTAATGATTAATGTCAATAATGTTACAGATAAAGTAGAAACCCGAAAAAAAGTAGAAGATGCAGAAGAACGGGTTCGATTAGCTTCAGAAATTGCCGAAATCGTAACTTGGGATTTGAATGTTCCCACACAGGAATTAATTTATTCTGAAAATTTATTATCTCTTTTCGGACTTGAAAAAAACAAAAAAATTGCGCGTTCACAGATTTTAAATCAAATTATTCCAGAAGATATTCCTGTAATCGAAAAAGCATATGCAAAAGCATTAAAAACAACTATTTATAAATATGAAGCCCGAATTATCAAACCCGATAATTCAATTGCGTGGATTCGCGTTCATGGCAAAATGTTTTTTGATGAACTAAAAAATCCTGCAAAAATGCTCGGAATTGTGATGGACGTTACAGATGAGAAAAACAGTCAGGAAGTTTTAATGAAAAGTCAGGAAAAATTCAGACTCCTCGCCGACTCTATTCAGCAATTTGTATGGACAAGTGATGCGATGGGAAATATGAACTATTTTAATCAGTCGCTTTATAATTTTTCTGGTCTTTCAAAAATCAATATCAACCAAAACGGATGGCTCCAAATTATTCATCCTGACGATCGCGAAGAAAATATCAACCGTTGGATGGAATCCATAAAAACGGGCAATGAATTTTTACTCGAACATAGATTTCAGCGTCATGATGGAAAATACAGATGGTACGCCAGTCATGCCATTCCGCAAAAAGATGCCGATGGAAAAATCCAAATGTGGGTAGGAACAAGTACTGACATCCAGGAACAAAAAGATTCTACTACTCTTTTAGAAAAACAGGTTTTACAGCGTACAGAAGAATTAGAAAGCAAAAACAGAGATCTAATTAACATGAATATTGAACTTCAGTCTTTTGCCTATATTTCAAGCCACGATTTGCAGGAACCTCTTCGAAAAATCCAGACTTTTGCCAGCCGATTAACCGATTTGGACGAACAGAATATTTCGGCTAGAGCCAAAACTTATTTAGAACGTATTGAATTTTCGGCCAAAAGAATGCAGGCGTTAATACAAGATCTTCTTACCTATTCCAGAACAAATTCGGCTGACCGGACTTTTGTAAAAACAAATCTAGATGAAATTGCAGAAGAAGTTCTAATGGACTTTTCGGATCGTATCGAAGAAAAAAATGCCGTTATTGATCTTTATCCAATTGGCGAAGGAACTGTAATGCCTTTTCAATTCAGACAATTGCTACATAACTTAATTGGGAATGCTTTGAAATTTTCCCGCAAAGATATCCCGCCTCATATTCAGGTTAAAGCGAAAAGAGTTATGGGTGACAAATTAAATTTTAAAGTCGACTATCCGGATAAAATGTATTTCTGCCTACGAATCTCCGATAATGGAATTGGGTTTGATGACGAATACAAAGAACGTATTTTTGAAGTTTTTCAAAGACTGAATACTGAAAGTGAATTTTTAGGAACCGGAATTGGATTGGCGATTGTAAAAAAAATTGTCGAAAACCACAAAGGAATTATTAAAGCCCACAGTGAAAAAGACAAAGGAGCAACTTTTGAAATCTTTTTGCCTGAGTTATAAAAAAAACACCAGATTCATTTTAGTAAATAAATCTGGTGTTTCTTTTGTAATGTGTGCTGAGATTATAATCTGTAAACAAAAGTTTTTCGGTCTGGAGTAAATTCTTTCCAATTGATGGTTAAAGCATGTTCGATAGCCTTAATGATATCTTTCATCAAAACCGGTTTTGTAATAAAAAAATTCGCTCCTAAAGCGAGGCATTTTTCAATAATACCTGGTTCATTTGAAGTTGAAAAAATGATAACCGGTATATCATTGTTTTCTTCAGATCCTTTGAGTTCTGTTAAAACATCAAAGCCATTTTTGCCTGGCATATTCAGGTCTAAAAAAATGACATTGGGTTTTGGAGGTGAATGCGCGATTGCATTCAGTAACTTTTCTCCACCCGAGTAAGTCTGCAAAATGACATCTTTTGCTAATGAGTCAACGGCATCAGCAAAAATGCTTAAATCGTCTTCATCATCATCTGTGTAGAAAATTAACAAATCGTTCATGTAGAATGGGTTAAAACTGTTTCGTAAAGATAGAAAAAAAAATTATATGAAGTGATAAGGTGCTATATTCTGACAAAAACTGAGAAATTGAAATCTGATAATTTTAAAAGGCAATTCTATAATTTTTTCAGATTCAAAAATCCCAACTTTGTTTAAAACTAATACTATCAAACATTTACAACAACATTAAACATAAAAGTCATGGGAGATCATAAAAACCTTACCGAGGAATTAGCGGTAAACAAAATAAAAGACTTGGCAGAGAATATTAAAACCTGTATGTTCTGTACGTACAACAGCGATCGTCTTCAATCAAGACCAATGTCTGTTCAAAAAGTTGATGATTTAGGTAATCTCTGGTTCTTATCCGATCGAAACAGCAGCCAGAATGCTGAAATTACATTGAATCCAACTGTAGAAATATTTTTCTCTGAACCACACGACAAATTCCTGACGCTGCACGGATCAGCTACTATTTCTTATGAAAGAGAAATTATCAAAGATTTATATGATCCAATTGTAAAAGTCTGGATGCCTGGCGGTATTGATGATCCAAATTTAAGTGCTATAAAAGTAGTTCCTGAAGATGGTTATTATTGGAATAACAAACATGGCAAAATGGTAGCGATTGCTAAAATGACTGCAGCACTAGTAACCGGAAAAACCATGGATGACGGAATTGAAGGAAATTTGCAATTGCAGTAAATTTAAATTTAACCGCTAAGCACGCAAAGAAAGTTATACTTTGCTTCCGATAATTATGGGGATTGCGTAAATCTTTGCGTCCTTTGCGGTTAAATCATAATGCAGTTAAATCATAATGCGTTTCATCTCTAAAGCATCTAAAATTCCTGCATCACTTGCCGTATTGTTAAAATACACAAACCCGGATTTTAGGACAATTTCTCTTTTTATACGAAATAATTCATCGAAGGAATAACTAGAATAAAACATTTTAGGAACACCGTGAAACCGAATATAAATGAGAGGGAAATCTGTAAAAATGGTTTCTGGCAGTTTTGGATGGCTGACACTGCAAAACGTAACATTTTTTTCTAAAAATAGATCCCAAACTTCCTGATTCCACCAGCTTTCATGACGAAATTCAATTACATTTTTGAAATTTAAATCCAAATTCTGAATAATATGGAGCAATCGCTCAGAAGTAAAAGAATAACTTGGCGGAAACTGAAATAAAACACAAGCCAACTTTTCTTTAAAGCCATCTGCGCAGCACAAATAAAAATCTTTTAATAAATCTTCACAATCTATAAACTTCCTGATGTGCGTGATTTCTTTTGGCGCTTTTACAGAAAACAAGAAGTCTTTTGGTGTTTTATTGTACCAATTTCCAAAAATTCTTAAAGTTGGAAATTTATAAAAACTTCCGTTGAATTCGTACGTATTAAAATGTTGGCAATAAAAATCAAACCATTTTGATGAAGGCAAATTTTCAGGGTAAAAAACGCCTTTCCAAAATCGATTATTATAGCTTGAACATCCTATTAAAATATCATTTTTCATATATGAAGTTGTTGACAATTAGTACAGAAAAAACTTCTGCGATTCCATTTTCCTGTTTTCTTTCTGACGATCGGTAAATTACAGCGCAAGCAGGTACTTTTAGTATAAGCAAGCCAATGTTTCTTTAATTCAAATTTCTTCTTCCAATACAAAAATTCGAAACTATAAACAGAGCATTCCGAGATAATTTCAGTAATTTTTTCTGATGGAATTTTCCCTACCAATGATTCAGGATGAACAAAACATCGGTACAAAACTTCATTTTTAATGATATTCCCTACTCCCGAAAATATATTCTGATCCAAAACTGCATCGCAAATCATAACTTCCGGAATTTTATCCAGGCTTTCTTTTGCTTTCTTCGGATTCCAGTTTTCATTCAATACATCTTCGCTCCAAACATAATACTGATTTATATCGCCTTCCAGAATTTTAATCGAACAGGTATAAAAATTGATTTCGCCATTGGCAAATTGTAAATGCAATCTCGGCTTCGTTTCTTTCTGTTCGTTGACCCTGTAAGTACCAAACATCAACAAATGAATTTTTACAGTAAAATCATTAAAACAGATTAAAAAATGTTTTCCCCAGGTTTTAAACGACACTATTTTTTTATTTTTTAAACGCTGAATATCAATGCTGCTGTTTCCTGAAACTTCAATAACTTTTTGGCCTGTAAACTGTTGTACTTCTTCTTTTAATATTAATATTGATGGACCTTCAGGCATGATTTCTCTTTTTAAATTATTAAAAAAGTGCAGCTTACACTGCACTTTTAGATTTTGACTTTATAATCTTAATCCGCTTCGGCAGCTTCAAGATTTACAGCATTTACCGCAACTTCTGTTAATAATTTGTCGGCTCCTTTTTCTTCATCGAGCGTTAATTCTAATAAAGATGCGGCTTCTTCTAAACCAAGCGTTTCGGCAAACTGTCTCAAAGTTCCGTAAGTCGCAATTTCATAATGTTCGATTTTCTGGCTTGCGGCAATAATTCCGGCATCTCTGACAACGCCGATTTCAGTTTCTTCCAAAATTCCTTTTCCTTCTTCAATCAAACCTTCCATTGCATCACATTTTTTAGCAGTTGCTTTTTTGCCAATTAGTTCAAAAACTTTTTCTAGACGAGTAACATGTTCTTCTGTCTCAACCAAATGATTATTGATAGCAGAAATCAATTCTTCTGATGTTGCGTTTCTTGCCATTACTGGAAGTGCTTTCGTTAAAGCTTTCTCAGCCCAATAAACATCTTTCAGTCCATCTTCAAATAATTCTGTCAAACCCGCAGCTGCATTTGATTTTGGTTTTGTAACGCCTCTTTTCACTTCTTGCTTAGCCGGAGCTTCTTTTTTCTTATCCGTCGTTTTCATGGTAATTGTTTTTATGATTAATAGATGATAAAATTACCATTCGAAATTCCAGCAGGGTTATAGCATTCTTTAATTAAATTCTATTCTACACATCTGATAATTATACAATTACACAAAACAATTCTATAAAGAATTCTCTTGCATTTCGAAGTAGATTTGTTTTATAGAAATTATAAAATCAGATATCATGAATACTATAAATAAAAACAACAGCATTCTTAATAGAAATCCTAACGCCGCAAATCGAAATACGGTCATGAATGAAGAGTTATATGATTTTAATGATCAAAAAGATACCGATAACAGTATTGAAGAAACTGCAAATCGTGGTTATACGGTAAGAAACGGACATAATCCTGATAAGCCAAATCCTGATGAAAACGCTAATAATTACAGCGATGATGATTTGGATGATCTAGATGATGATTTTCATACCGATCGCGATTTAGAAGACAATAACGATGATGTCTACGAAATTGACTTAGAAAACGACGATGAGTATATAGACGAAGATCTTGACGAAGAAGAAGAAAACGATGAATTTGATAACCCCGCCGACACTTTTGAAAATGATTTTAATGAAACCGAAGACGACTTGGAAGATTTAGATGAAGATGACGACGATTTTAATGACGAAGACGATGATAACGATGATGATACTACTTATGTTGAGGACGACGTTCAAGAAGATGATGACGCGTACTCAGATGACGATTTAAGAAGATAAAGTTTATACTTTTAAAAAGAAAAGCCGTTAAGATTAGATATTCTTAACGGCTTTTTTATTTATGTTTTTTATTGAGTAAATCAGATGTTTAATTTTAGTATTAATCGCCTATTTTTTCCAGCGTTGGAATATCATCCATTTTTTGAAGACGCTCTGTTAAGCCGGCTCTGGCTTCGGTTAATTCGAGTTCGGCTTTGCCTAATTCTTTGTACCATTCTTCTTTTCCTGTTGATGCGTTTTCAATTTTTCGCATAATTTCATAAATCTCACCTTCGGCCTCCATTACTTGCAGACGCTTGTAATAGGTTAGACTTTCGGTCATATGCGCAAGTGCAATCATCGCCGTTAGAAACGGATGATTGTTCGTCACATTTACATCTTTAATTTTTCCGTGCTCTAATTCGACCTTTAAGGCATATGCGAATTCTTCCATATTAAATTCGGCATGTTTACTTTTCGGATTTAAATAGGCCTTGATTGCCTCGACATTATTCATTGTTGATAAATCAACTTCAGTATGCTTATTATCCATTAAATCTTTGTAAACTACATTTGCAATCGCTCGTGCTTCGGCATTTGTAGGGTCGTTTTTAGGGTTTTCGAAATCACGAACCGACCAGTCCCAGTTTTGAGGATGTACAGGTTTGATATATTTTTCACAAAAATCTGTTACATCATTTTTCAAGCTTACCATTTCGTCTTCTCTTTTTACGTAGACATCCTGATAAGCACCACTTTTTGTTCCCATGATATTTTCTTTTTTTAAGGAAAAACGACACATTTACCGAAATATATGTGCCGTTATAATTTAATCTAATTCACTGAGATTATCAGTACTAAACACTTCTTCTTCCGCTGATTAGCGAAATGATAAATAATACTAAGAATATAAAAAATAAAATTTTTGCTATACTAGCGGCTCCAGCGGCAATGCCACCAAAACCAAATATTCCGGCAACTATTGCCAAAATAATAAATATGACTGTCCAACGTAACATAATAATTGATTTTTAGTTAATAACGATTTTGTTTGTTACTCAAATTTCATGCTTTTTAAAGAGATGCATTGACTCAAAATATTTTATTTATATCGCGATAAATTGCTGATTAAACCAAACTTACCTGATACTTTGTAATCAATTCTGCAAAAGCAGATTCTGATCTTGAAAAGTACTTTTTTGTACTCCTGCTTTTTTTGACCTGATCAAAATACTGCTGAATCGAACCATCTTCATAAGTGGAAACCAATAACGGATGAACGTAATAGTTTTTACAAACATTCCTAGTGTTTCCGAGTGCTTCGGCAGTGGCATCATAGGCAGTTAAAATGTTTTTTTTAATTTCTTTTTCGTCAGATGAAATTCCGATTTCCATTAAATTTTCAAAGAATAATATCGATGCAGCCCAGGTTCTAAAATCTTTGGCACTGAAATATTCACCTGAAATTTGGTGTAGATATTCATTAACCATATGACTGTCCAAAACTTTTCGTTCTCCATTATTATCATAATATTTGAAAACCTCCCAACCTGGAATTTCCTCACAGCGACTCACCAACTTTATTAATTGTTTGTTTCGGGTTGTAATGGTATGTTGTTTTCCTTTTTTTCCAATAAATTCAAACCGGAGGGAATTTTTATTGATGTTGATATGGCGTTTACGCAAGGTCGAAAGTCCGTATGATTTATTGTCTTTGGCATATTTTTCATTTCCAATTCTAATATGCGTTCCTTCCATTAACCGAATTACGAGCGCTATAACCTTGTTTTTAGACCATTCTTTCTCTTCTAAATCCTGATCGACTTGTTTTCTTATTGCAGGCAGTTTTTGTCCAAATTCGGCTATTTTATAAAACTTGGTCTGATTTCGGATTTGATTCCATTTTGGATGATAGCGATATTGCTTTCTGTTTTTTACGTCTAAACCAACAGCCTGTAAATGTCCGTTTGCTAAATCTGAAATCCTTACATTTTCCCAAGCCGGCGGTAAAACCAAACTACTGAAACGCTTTAATTCGCTTTTCTGTTTAATATATCGTCCGTTCTTTTTATAAACAAACCCATCCTTTTCCTGCAATCGCTCAATTGGCAGTTTTTGATTGCTGACATAAACCAAATCCAATTTTTCAAGTACCAAATGTGGCGACCTGATTAATTGATTCATAAGTTTTTGCTGAGCGATTTTTACTGGCATGGTTTAAATTTTAATTGTTTCGTAAAGAATTAATAAGCGCTTTTTTGTTCATGTAGGAACGTCCTTTTATTCCAACTCTGATTGCTTGTTTCAGCAATTCCTCTTTTGTCCATTCTTCATACGGTTTTGCTTTTCCGCCTTTTACTCCAGCATCTGGCGTATTGGCAATCCTAGCCGATTTCTCTTTGCTGTATCCTTTTTCTACTAAAGCCTGATACTGCTTTTCATTTTTAATTCTTGGATTAGGCATGATTTTAAAATTTAGGTTAATGATTTAAGATGTATGGTATTCCAAAGTTCATCGAAAAGCAGGATTTTTCTGTTATATAATTTTTGATTTAACTTTCATAATTTGAGTTAGTTGTAAGTCATAAAATCGAAAGTTGGAAAGTCATAAAGTTCAGAGCAAAAAAAATCCCAATTCTTTTGGAATTGGGATTTTTTAATTTAAAAGTGAGATTATTTAACTTTTTTAAAACTAAATAATTTTTCCTTTTTTATCTGAGTTTCATAAGAAATATCAAATCCTGTTTTATCTGCATTTAATGTCAACAGAGAAATTTCATCTTTTTTAATTTTCTTTCCTTTAATAATTATATCAGTACCAAAATAACCTTTAAATTCAATTTCCAGATTTGTCTTTTTGATTTTATATTCAATTTTGGTAACTGTAAAATCTGCTTTATTTTTAATAGATGCGGGATTTAGTATTTTAATTATTTTTTGATCAAAACCCAAAGAAACTCCTTGTGTGCCAATCTCTATTCTGCCACTTCCTTCTTCATTATCTCTATCTACAAGCTCCTCAAAAGTAACAGGAAAAGAAGCAGATTTCTCTCTTAAACTCATGTTGAATCTTAAAAACACTCCCGAATTTAAAAAATTATACTCACGCACAGAACTTGGTATAACTTTAAAAGCATAAAAACCACTAGATCTACTAGTAGATATTTGTACATCTCCTACAAAAAGAGTATTGCTAACAACTTTTAATTCTTCTCTAAAATAATTAAGCTCCGGACTAAATAGAGATTCATCAGGGTCGTTTAAAAATAAACCCGTAAATCTTGGATAATATGAATATCCTTGCGCAGAAACACTAAGATTTAAAAGAAACAATATAAAAAGGAAATTTTTTTTCATCATTAAATTAATTAGCTCCAGCTCATATTTATTAAAACTCTATTTCCTTCTATTTCAACTTTCCCTCCCAAAGCATCACTATCTCTTGGATGAATTTCATACGTTTTAATTCCATTTTTTATTTCAGGCTTAACATTTCTAAAACCTCTACTTTTTAAAATCCAGTTTTTAATTGAATCTTCAGAACTTGTGAATTCAATAATAAATTGTCTTGTAAACATACTTCCTCTTTTTTCTAGATGAAAAATAGCAGCATCTTTAGGAATTTCATTTAATTGTCCCCAGCTTAATGCGGCATTAATCGCATCTTCTTTTTGCCAGGGCATAACAAATGACGAAAAGAAATTTAAGTAAAGAAAAAACATTCCTAAAAATAGTACTACTGAAATTACCTTAATTGTTTTCATTTAAAATTGAATTTATCTTAAACATTTAATCACATTTGCTTTCCACCAAATCACCAGTTTTTTCATCTAATTCCAGGCAAGTTTTCTTTATTAAAACCATTTTATTATTGACCACTTTATATTCAGCATTCATGTGACTACTTCCGGCACAACATTGATTATGCTCATAAATTCTTTTGGCTTTCGAATCAAAATCTAAAGAAGTTCCGCTGAAACTGCTCTGAAAATATTTTTTTGTTTTTGGATTGTAAAGGATATATAAACTTGATGTATTTGGTCCGGCATAACTGCTTTCAAAAACAGAGAAATCAGGAATTCCGTCAAAATTATAATCGCCAATACTTATGTTATTCAATCCCCAAAGCTGACATTCTAAATCTATTTTCTGAATCAGTTTATCCGTCTTTTTCTCAATGATTTTTACACCAGTAACTTGGGCATAAAAACGACCTTTTTCTTTCGACACAATCAACTTGAAATATTTGTCCTTAAAAGATTCCGGTTGCAGAATTTCTCTATCTGTCCATTCAACATTATCGCCATAATCGATCACAAATTCTTTAGATAAAGTAATTTTGAGCTCTTTTCCTGAATTTAAATCTTTCCATATTCCATTTAAATGCTGACTTTTTTCGTTATAATTCTGAAAAGTCAATTTTGCAGTTTCTTTATTCGTTTTATCTTTTTCGGTGAAGACCAAAGTCTTTCCGGCAAGTTTGGCGCTTAATACAATTGGAGTGTCAAAATTAGAATAAGCATAAATTGCTGTTCCCACGCCATCAGAATAAAGATAGGTCACAAATTCTATTGGATACTTATCGATAAATCCTGTGTAGCTTATTTGGGCAGAAAGAAAAGTTGTTGCGAGAAGAAATAGTAAAGTAATTTTTTGTTTCATTTAGTAAATATTTGAATTAAATCTTTCCGATATCCTCGATAGAGTCTTCTGGCAAAGCTTTCGGTTTTAGTAACTTCAAACCAAACCTCATTATATAAATTGTTCCTATAGTGAGAAAAACAACTATTACTGCAAAGATTATTAAATACCATAATTCTTTATTTGTCGATGCTTTTATAAAATTTTTTATTGCTGTGAACAAAGTTCCATACGACACAAATAACAATAGACCTCCTATAAGAAGCAAAAACAAACCTGTAATTTTTTTAAGTACATTCATGACACCGAAGTATTATCAATTTTATCAATTATCCATTTGTCATTTATTTTTTTGATGTAAATCCTCACGCCAATTCCACAATGTCTTCCACAAGAAAAACCTCCGTCTAAAACACCATATTTTCGCTCTTTATCAAATTGGATTCTTGTAAAATAAACTGCGCCTGCAAAAATAAAATCATATTTCTTTCTCCAAAATTCGTATCTGTCTTTTGGAAACTCCGAAATGTTTCTTATTTCAAATTTACCTTTAAGCGGGATATTTTTATAATCTATCGTATAAGTTGAATCACCTTCTATTTTGGGATTTAGAATTTTAACGCCTTTAAAATGCTCTCCTAAATATTCTTTTAAATCTTTACTGCTTTTCTCTATTTTAGGGTTGAATGCTACAATTAATTTTGAAGTATCTTTCTCAATTGCTTTATCGATGGAGTCCTGATTACGCTCCCAATCTAGTATTTCTTGTTTTTGTTTTTCAGTACCTTTTGTTGAATCAATACTTACATAATTGCCTACTTTATCATAAATAACTTCCCCATAAATAGGAGGTTTACTAGGGAATGTTCTATAATCAATACAAAGTGAATCAATCAAATCTGGAAAAATTTCTGTCATCACATTTTTTTCAAATTCTATATCACTAATTTTTTTGTTGCAACTCACAAACAAAAATACAGTTGACAGAAAAAAAAATTGAAATGTTTTTGGCATTCTTAATAAATAGTAATTAATGAAATTGTTTTTAAATGAAATTTTATCAGCTAATATAAAACTATTTCTATTACAAAATAACTTACAATAATTGTATCATATCCAAATCATATAACAATCTCTAAAAATCCTGTAAGGCATTTCTGCTGCTTCGTGAATAATTTTACATCATAACATTCAAACAATTAAAATCATGAAAAAGATACTATTAGCCGGAAAAGTAATTTTAGGAGCAGGACTTATCATTATATTCTTGAATTCTTGCAAAAATGAAACGAAACAAGAAGATCCGAAAGAAGTTGCAGAAGATGCTAATGAGGCCAAATTTGACTCAATTGACAGCAAAGAAGATGATTCGGAGTTTTTAGTGGATCAGGCTGAAATTAATTTAGCTGAAATAGAAATTGGAAAATTGGCACAACAAAAAAGTACTAATCCTGAGGTGAAAAAATTCGGGAAAATGCTTGTTGATGAACATACTAAATCGGCTTCTGAAGTTAGTGCTTTGGCAAAAACCAAAAATTTTACATTGCCAACTTCTTTAACAGAAGAAGGTCAGGATGAATACAATAAACTGAGCGAAAAATCGGGTGTGGATTTTGACAAAAAATTTGCCGACATGATGATAGACGGTCACGAAAAAGCAATTGATAAACTTCAAAAAGCTTCTAAAGATGCCACAGATGAAGATGTGAAACTATGGGCTTCAAATAATATTGCTGGTTTAACAGCACATTTAGAACATGCTAAAATGCTGAAACAGAATTTAGACAAAAAATAAAATAGATTTAATTGGTTATTATTTATTTTAAACGAAGATTCTGAGATTCTGAGATACTATTAAGTGAGCATCTAAGAACCCCAAATCTTTGCTAAAAACCCCTCAAGAGTTGAATTGCTTGAGGGGTTTGTTTTTTTTAAAAGTGGCTAAGATACTAAGGTTCTAAGAAGCTAAGTTTTTTTTTCTTAGAACCTTAACAGCTTAGTACCTTATTTCCCAGCTATTTTCTGTAGATGTTCTGGATATCTTGAGCCTTCTATCGTTATTTTTGAAGCTGCTTCGTTGATTTCTGAAAGATCAGCGGCAGAAAGTTTTAAATCTAATGCGCCAAGATTTTCTTCTAGACGATGCAATTTAGTTGTTCCTGGAATTGGTACAATCCAAGGTTTTTGAGCTAAATTCCACGCTAATGCAATTTGTGCATTTGTTACGCCTCTGTCGGCAGCCATTTTTCCTAATAATTCAACAAAAGCTTGATTTGTTTTTCTGGCTTCGGGAGCAAAACGAGGTAATGAATTTCTAAAATCAGTGCTGTCGAATTGCGTATTCTCATCGATTTTTGCAGTAAGAAAACCTCTTCCTAGCGGACTGAAAGGCACAAATCCGATTCCGAGTTCTTCTAAAGTTGGGAAAATTTCTTCCTCTGGAGTTCTCCACCAAAGTGAATATTCGCTCTGAAGTGCTGTAACTGGCTGAACGGCATGTGCACGACGAATACTTTCTGCTCCCGCTTCTGAAAGTCCGAAATGTTTCACTTTTCCTTCTTGGATTAAATCTTTTATAGTACCAGCAACATCTTCGATAGGAACATTCGGATCAACACGATGTTGATAATACAAATCAATCACATCAGTATTTAATCTTTTTAAGGATCCTTCAATGCTTTTTCGAATCCATTCAGGGCGACTATCCAATCCTTTTTTAGAATCGCCTTCCAAAAAACCAAATTTCGTAGCAATTACAACTTTATCGCGAAAAGGCGCTAAAGCTTCTCCTAAAAGTTCTTCGTTTAAATGCGGTCCGTAACATTCTGCAGTATCAAAAAAAGTAATTCCTTTTTCATACGCTGAACGCAAAAGACTTATCATTTCATTTTTGTCATGAGCAGGACCGTATCCAAAACTCATTCCCATACAGCCAAGTCCCAATGCTGAGACTTCAAGATCGCTATTTCCTAGTTTACGTGTTTGCATTTTCTCTTTAAGGTTCTAAGGTGCTGAGATGCTAAGGTTTTAAGGTTTTTTTCTTTGTCTTAAATCTCAGCACCTATTTAATTTTAATTTTAAAATTGCCAAAGTTCAAAGATTCTAATTTCTTAGCATCTTAGAACCTTAGCAACTTAGTATCTTATTTCAAAGAAGCCATATCAATTACAAAACGGTATTTAATATCCCCTTTTAATAATCTTTCATAAGCGTCGTTTACTTCGTTTACACCAATTAATTCGATATCGGCAGTAATGTTGTGTTCCGCACAAAAATCAAGCATTTCCTGAGTCTCGGCAATTCCTCCGATAGCTGAACCAGCAAAACTTCTTCTTCCTAATAAAAGACTGAACGATGTCACAGGAAGTGGTTCCATTGGTGCTCCAACAAGCGTTAGAGTTCCGTCAACTTTTAGTAAATTTAAGTACGAATCGATATTATGCTCTGCAGAAACACAGTCCAAAATGAAGTTCAAACTTTTAGCATGTTTTGCCATTTGTGCCGGATCTGTAGATAAAACTACTTCATCAGCTCCAAGTTCTTTTGCAGCATCAAATTTAGATATAGATGTTGTGAAAACCACTACATGAGCTCCCATAGCTTTTGCTAATTTGATTCCCATATGTCCTAAACCACCAATACCAACAATTCCAACTTTTTGTCCAGGACCAACTTTCCAGTGTTTTAATGGCGAATACGTTGTGATTCCAGCGCAAAGTAATGGCGCAACTCCTGCAAGATCTAGTTTATCTGAAATATGCAATACATAATTTTCATCAACGACAATGCTTTGAGAATATCCTCCAAAAGTATGTCCCCCTAAATGTTTGTCTGGTGAATTGAAAGTCAATATGCTTCCTTCGTCGCAATATTGCTCCAAATCATTTTTACAGTGGTCGCATTCTCTGCAAGAATCTACCATACAGCCAACTCCGGCTAACTGACCAACTTTGAAGTTTTTAACATGATCACCAACTTTCGTTACACGTCCTACGATTTCGTGTCCCGGTACAATTGGATACATTGTTCCGTGCCACTCATTTCTCGCTGAATGCAAATCAGAATGGCAAATTCCGCAGTATAAAATTTCAATTTCTACGTCATGCGCCTGTACAGCTCTTCTTTTAATATCTAATGTTTTTAACGGTGCTTCGGCAGCTTCTGTACCAAAGGCTTTGATGTCTTTTGTTTCCATAATTTTATTTCGTTGTTTTTTGAAGTTTGAAGTTTGAAGTTTCAGGTTTCATCCCGATAGCTATCGGGACAGGTTTTGGAACGAAAAATTGCATGTAGATTTAAACAGATTTATTTCTGTAAAAAATTGAAAACATGAAAGTTACAAAAATATTCTTTCATTAATATTAAAAAATCATTGCAAAATCTACATAAAAAAGCTTAGTACCTTAGCCTCTTAGTCCCGATAGCTATCGGGATAGTATCTTAAAAAAAATTAAGCGCTTTGAAAAGAAAAATATTCTTCGTCTGTCACTTTTTCAAGCCAGGTTCCAAAACCTTTATCAACTTCTGTGATAATAGCGATGTATGAAAATTTATTGAACGGAGTTGCGCCATACCAATGTTCAACACCTGGTAAAATAGTCACAACTTCATCTTTTTGAACCATTCTGATCTCGCTTCCTCTTTCCTGATAATAACCAATTCCGCCTGTAGCAATCAGCATTTGAAGACTAACATTACTGTGCCAATTGCTTCGTGCGCTTGGTTCAAATGAAACTTCTTTAATTACTGTATTTTCAGGATGAATTTCACTGGTTTGCTTTTTATATGACACTTCACCTGTCATATAAGTATTTGGAACTTTTCCTTCTTCGGTCACTGTGGTGTATTGTGTCGACATAATTTAGTTGTTTTAGGTTAATAATTATTTTAAAAGTTATTGTACAAACTATCTTTCGATAGCAAAATCAAAGTGTCTAACCTCTTTAAAAGAGATTTCGGATTTATTTATTCTTTAAAATTTTATATTATTTTATATCAAGCATTTAAAACTAAACCGTAAAGCTGGGACCTCGCTTTTATGAAGTATTTTTTAATCTTTAAAAACCGATAAATGATTTGTTTATTAATCTGGGACAAATGTAGTGCAATACTAAAGTCCAGAAATAACAATATTCAAACAAAAAATTATGAAAATGAAACAATTTACATTCTCAACGATTTTGGAACCGTTCCTGTAAGTCTTTTAAAATAATTATTGAAGTAGCTAGGATATTCAAATCCTAATGAGTAACCAATGTCAGAAATACTCCAATCGGTATGTTGCAAAAGTGCTTTTGCTTCGTTAATAACTCTTTCTGTAATGTGCGAAGTGGTTGGTTTTCCTGTAACTTCTTTAACCGAACGATTTAAGTGATTTACGTGCACAGCAAGACTTTGCGCATAATCCTGAGGTGTTTTTAATAAAAGGGGTTGATCTTTTGTTTCAATAGGGAATTGTCTTTCTAATAATTCCAAAAACAAAGAAGTTATTCTGGAAGAAGCATTTTTCGGCTTGAAAAAGTTTTCTGAAGGTTGCATTTTCATAGATTCATGCAAAATCAAATTGATGTAATTGCGCATTAAATCATCTTTAAAAGCATAATCCGTTTCATATTCCTGAATCATTTTTTGAAACAATGAATCTATAAAACCCTTCTGATCAGCTGTTAAAGAAAAGATTGGCGTTCCTCCTATTTTAAACAACGGCGATTCGTGAAGTGCTTCTGAACGTTCTTTTGATTTTAAGAATTCTTCTGTAAAAACACAAGCATATCCCTCATATTCTCCTGAAATGGTTTCCCATGAATATGGAATAATTGGATTACCGAAAAACAAAATCGTACCGTCTGTTTCTATTCCGCGGTCAGCATATTGTATGATACTTTTACTCGTATTTATACAAATTTTGTAAAAATCTCTTCGGCTGTAAACAGGAATCTTACTTTGATCTCCATTTATTTGATAAACCTTAAAACCTTTCAGTTGTAAATCTGAAGTAAAATCGCAATTATTAATATTTTCTGTCTGATTATTCATTTTGCAAAGTTATGAAAATCAAACAATATTATTTTGTTATTTTTTTGTTTCAGGTTTCAGGTTTCAGGTTTCAGGTTTCAGGTTTCAGGTTTCAGGTTTAACGCGACGCAAAAAGACTTGAAACCTGAAACTTGAAACTTGAAACTATTTTTTCAAAACTAAATTTGCATTTCGTAATCCTTTCGCGGAAGCGGATAAAATAAATTCTTTAGCATTATCCTCTTTTTGAATGATAATTTGAGCGTAACCATTAAAAAGTTTTCTTTTCCAAGGTTCAGCGGGTGTTACAACCTGAATAATTCCGGGATCTGTGTTCATAACATCCCAGTCTTTTACTTTTTGCAATGGTGTCGCTACGATATGAATTGTGTTTTTACCTTCTTTTAAAATAGCAGGATCTAAAATATACTTTTGCGAATCTTCCGGACTTGGATTTACTTTATTTCCGTTAATAAAAACAACTGTTTCAACCCCAATTTTCTTGTAAAAGAAACTTACAATATTTGATTTCGAAATAGTATTCAAATTAAATTCTCCTTTATAAATATAAGAAGGCGCCTGATTTTTATAATCTCGGTCCTTAAAAGCTGTTTTCCAATCGTTTTCAGGATAATTTTGCAATTCCTGAGGCAAATTAGCTGTCGATCCTTTTTGTTCTTTAAAATTGGTTATTGCAGCTAATGAAACATCATCAATAAACTGATCTTTTTCCAGTGAAGTCGGATCGCCGTTTCCTACACCTAGAATTTTTCCGCCTTTTATTGAAAACATGATTTCATCATTTGCTCTTGGAACATGCAGGCCATTTTTGTCTATAACTTCAACCGTAATAACCGAAACATTTCCTTTGGAAGGATTTTCTTTATCTAGAGAAAGTCTAATCGCTTCAGCCTTTTCAGTTGTTTTTTGAATTTCTGTCAAAACTTTTTTTCCATTTATATAACCAACAGCTTCAAGAGTTCCGGGAGTATATTTGACTTTCCATTCTAAATGGCTGTTGATTTTCATTTTCTTTTTGCCGAAACTTTTTTTGTTTAGAAAAAGTTCAACTTCATCACAATTCGACTGTACCCAAACATCGATTTCTTTGCCTTCCATTCCACTCCAGTTCCAGTGTGGCATAATGTGCAAAACCGGTTTGTTTCCCCACCATGATTTCAAATAAAAAACATTGTCTTTTGGAAAACCGCACACATCCATCATTCCGAAATATGATGTTACCGATGGCCATCCGTAAGGTGTTGGTTCACCGCGATAATCAAATCCTGTCCAGATAAACATTCCTGCCAAATAGGGCCTTTCCGTATAAAATTTCCAACCTTCTTCAATACTATAAAAAGTGGGTCTCGGTTTTTGATCGTAGGCACTTTTATAATGTTTGGCATCGTCTGTAAAATAAACGCCACGCGTTGTAAAAGTTGAACCTTCTTCTGTTCCCATTCCGGGTTGTTGTTTGAATTCATTTCGATGTGCTTCAATATCCCCATTTCCAAGGTAATTGTAGCCCATTATTTCAACAACAGATGAAATTCCGCTTCTAAATCCACTGCTGATTCCAACAGTTACAGGTCTTGTTGGATCGATTCTTTTTGCAAAATCCTGCATGACATTTGTAATTCTTTCGCCAACGATATTCCCTTCAATATTCCATTCTTCATTTCCAACTGACCAACAAATTATGCTCGGATGATTTCGATCTCGTTTCATCATTCGCTCTAAATCATTCAAATGATAATCATTAATTCCCATTAAACGAGTTTCGTCAATTACAAGCATTCCGAGTTTATCACAGGCTTCCAGAAGTTCAGGTGTTGGCGGATGATGCGAGCAACGATAGGCATTCGCTCCCATTTCTTTTAATTTCTGAATTCTATAATACTGAATTTCATCTGGTAAAGCCGTTCCAATTCCGGCATGATCCTGATGATTGTTTGTTCCTTTTAATTTTAAAGATTTTCCATTTAGAAAAAAGCCTTTTTCTGGGTCAAACTTAACGGTTCTAATTCCGAAAGAAGTTTCGTAAATGTCTATTAGTTTTCCATCTTTTCTGATCTGAGTTTCCAAACGATATAAATTTGGATTCTCAATATCCCACAAAAGCGGATTTTTCACATTTAATTTTGAAGCATAAACATTGCTTTTATAAAATTCAGGAGTATTTACATTTTCCGAAACACTTGCGATTTGTTTTCCTGACGCATCAAAAATCATCTGGATTATCTCAATCGAACCTTTATAATTTCCTTTATTTTCAACTGAAACTTCAGCGCTAATTTCTGCTTCATTATTTTTAATTTCCGAAGTGACATATGTTCCGTTTGTTATAACATGAATCGGATTTGTTTTCTGCAGATAAACATGTCTGTAAATACCCGCGCCTTCATAAAACCAGCCTTCTTCCATTGATGCATCGGCACGAACAACTATAGTATTTTCTCCGCCATAATTCACATAAGCGGTAACATCATATTCAAATCCGTTGTAACCGCTTTCTTCTGTTCCAAGATAATAGCCGTTAAAAAACACTTTTGAATTTCTGAAAACACCGTCGAATTTCAGAGAAATGATTTTTCCATTATCAGATTCAGGAATAGAAATTTTCTTTCTATACCAACCAATGCTTTTCTCTGGAAAACCTTTTCCCGCCGTTTTAAATCCGTGACTGAAGCTTCCATTTTCACTGAAAGGTTGCTCTACTACCCAATCATGTGGCAAATCAAGTTTTCTCCAGGCGCGATCATCAAAATCTTTTGCTGCTGAACCATCTCCAAAGCCTGTTTTTGTCAAATAAGAAAAATATCCTGTGGCATGGCCAAAATCTTTCTCGGTGTCAAATAAATGTCCGAAAGAAAAACGCCAATCTTTATCAATCAAAATCAATTCTCTGTCTGATTTACTTTGGGCGAAAGCCAAAATCGGAATCAAGAAGCTTAAAAACAAAAGAAAATTTTTGAAAAAAGATATTTTCATGAAAAAATGGTTTGGTTAGATTAAAAGCGTGAAATGATAAAATTAGGTTTTAAAAACGATTTAAATTAATAGTATTTTATCAAAAACATAAAGTATAAACATTGTACGACTGATTGAAAAAGACTAACAAAAATTTAGAATCATTCTATTGGCTATACTTTCAAAAATGATTTTCTTTTGATGTAATTTTATATTAAAATAAAAAAAAAACAAGGATTATTATGAGTGTTATTAAAGATGAAAAAAAGCTTCTGAGCACCATTAAACGTATCGATGAAAAAATTGATAAGATTAATGATCAAAAGATAGTTGCCTTTTTTGATTCTCTCGGATTAACAGAAAGAGAAGACGTTCCCAAGAATTTTCTGGATTGGGACACGATTCTTATTGTTGTACCTGATCGCCACATTTCGCATGAATTAAAATATTACAAATTCTCTATATCAAGGCTTTTCTTTGTAACAAATCCCTATGCCGATAAAATCCATATTTATGATTTTAACGAATGGAAAAATGTTACACGAAACAAATCGCAGTTTCAAATTAGGGAAATGATGAAAACGAGTTTTGGAGGCGTAAAAAAGGCAAACGCAGAAAATGAATAACTAACTAAAAAAAGCCCAATTCTAACGAATGGGCTTTTTTTTAGTTTCAAGTTTTTCTTTGTTTTCAAGTTAATCGCATTTCAAAAACTTGAAACTTGAAACCATAATGTTATTTTAGTCTAATCAATTCTATTTTTCCATAAACTGCTCCAAGTGCCTCAAAAACTTCATCTTGATTTTCGTTAGCTGTCCACCCTTTTTGCGAAAGTTCATTTCTAACTTCAGTTTCAGATTTACCTTTTACAAAGTAATAAGTAGTGAAATCTAAAACCTCAACAGGAATTTTCTCAAGCTGATAAGTAGTTACAACAGAAACTACTCGCAACAGCGCAACATAATAGGTCAAAACTAATTGAATAATCCAACTTATAATCAAACCGATCCATCCTGTGTTTAACGTTTTTATTGTTAAACCTTCTTCAAATCTGATTTTTAAAAATTCAAAAAAACTGATTCGCTCATAATTATTTTCATTTAAAATGATTTCCATTTGAAAATATTGATTAGAAAGGTATATCAAGAATATCATCCCGATGAGCAAATACTCAATTTTAGGTATTTCTGTAAAATTGGACCATTTGATTAGATGTTTCAATAAAAGTGAGATGGAAATTCCAACTAAAACCTCATAAACTCCAATAAAATATATAAAATGTATTGAAAGCTCAGCCACTACAAAACCAAGAAGTAAAGAGATAAGCAAACCTCCCACTATTAAAATTGGGAAATTTTTCTTTCTTATTTCGTTTGGTTTTGGCAAATCTTCTGGAATTATATAATCGTCCCAGTTATTTTTCTTTTCCGTTTCTCTTTCAAGTTCATTTAAAGCCTCTTTATCAAATTCATTTTCAGTTTCTTTAAAAGCATAAATGAATAATCTTGCCCTTTTAGAATTACGTCCATTATCCCAAATTTCACTCCCTAAAGACTCGCTTTTAACTTCAACATTTCCGTGATTATACGTTATCGTAATTGCTTCAGTATATTGATCAATCCCAAACGAACTCACTTTTCTTTTGGCCTCGATTGAGTTTTCATTTTTAAAAACAATATCCCAGTCTAATTTTAAAATTGTTTTTTCAGCAATGGGAATGAAAACTGTTTTACTTAAAGCGGTACGAAATTCTTCTGTAAATTTTGGCGAACCGAAACTATGTTTTTTCTTAATTGTCTTTTCGTAAATTTTTAAATTATCTTCCATTTAGTTTTTTTTAAGGAGTTTGTTTAGACTTGTTTTCCTAAAGGCTTATTTCAGGTTTCAGGTTCGTTGCAAATTAAACCGAACAGGTTTCGAAAACCTGTCGGGTTTGAACCTGAAACCTGAAACTTGAAACAAAAAATTATTTAGTCAACAAGCCGTTGACCATATCCTCTAAAGCTTTTCCGTGAATGTTTTTAGCTAAAATAATTCCGTTTTTATCAATTAAAAAATTCAATGGTACAGATTGTAACATATACGCGCTTACAACTGGCGAGCTCCAATATTTCAAGTCGCTTACGTTTGTCCAAGGCAATTTACCTTTTGCAATTGCGCCTGTCCATAATGGCTTTTTTGTATCCATAGAAACACCATAAATAAATAATTTCTCCGGATAAGCATTATGCAGTTTTAATAAAGTTGGTTGTTCTTTGATGCAAGGTCCGCACCAGGAAGCCCAAAAGTCAACTAACACTAAAGCGCCTCTAAATGACGAAAGCGAAACGACATTTCCTTTTGTATCTGGAAGTTCAATTTCTGGAGCGATATTTCCAACATCGACACCTACAACTTGTGCTTTTGAACTGGTAATTACACAACATAAAAATCCTAGAACTAGTAAAGTTTTTTTCATAATTGATTAAGTTTATTTAGATAATTGGGGCTATTTTATTCTTGCAAAGGCATGGAGTCACTCAATTCTAATTGTGGATCAGATATTTATTTTGGCTAAAGCCTTATTATCCTATCTTTTAAACCTCCAGCTAAAGCAGGAGTCAATTCATTTTTAAAAAATTTGCGCTTTTGAGTCTTTGCGAGATTAATCTATAAGCAAATATAAATTTTCTTTCATAAAACAGCCAGTTTTACTCCTCCAATCATAAAATTATCCTAAATAATTTTATCTTAATTGATATATCGGGAAAAGTCGATATATTTGCATCATGGAAAATATAGAACTTTTTAAAGCACTATCAAACAAGTCCAGACTGCAAATGCTGGAATGGCTGAAAGAACCTGAAATAAACTTTCCAGGTCAGCTGGAACATGGCGGATTTGAACACGGCGTTTGCGTGGGACAAATTCAAGCCAAAGCTGGTTTGACACAATCTACAGTATCTGAATACTTGTCTATTTTACAGCGCGCCGGTTTTATCGAAGCCAAGCGTGTTGGGCAATGGACTTATTATAAACGCAACGAAGGTGCCTTTGAAGCACTTAGTAAATTAATTCAATCTAATTTGTAAAATTACTATGAGTACAAACAACCTGTTTTCAGAATTTAACTTAAAATCGTTAAACCTGAAAAACCGAATCGTAATGGCGCCAATGACGCGCTCTTTTTCTCCAAACGGAGTTCCAACTGATGATGTAGCAGCTTACTACCAAAAAAGAGCTGAAGGCGAAGTTGGATTAATATTATCTGAAGGAACTGTAATTGACAGACCTTCATCATCAAATGATGCAAACGTTCCGCATTTTTATGGAGAATCTTCTTTAAATGGCTGGAAAAAAGTTATTGACGAAGTTCATGCTGCTGGCGGAAAAATGGGGCCACAAATCTGGCATATGGGAATTATGGACAACCATCATTCTGGTTGGGTTCCTCCTGTACCTTTTGAAGGTCCGTCTGGTTTAAACCGTCCTGATTTCAGAAATGGAGTTGCGATGACAGAAAAAGATATTGAAAATACAATCTTGGCTTTTGGAAAAGCTGCTGCTGATGCAAAAAGACTTGGTTTTGATACGATCGAAATTCACGGCGCGCACGGTTATTTAATTGACCAATTCTTTAGAGCCGAAACAAATTTACGTGAAGATATTTATGGTGGAAAAACTTTGCCAGAACGTAATCGTTTTGCAATTGAAGTCGTAAAAGAAGTTAGAAAACAAGTTGGAAATGATTTCGCTGTTATTATGCGTTTTTCTCAATTTAAACCTTCTGATTACAACTATAAACTAGCTAAAAATCCACAGGAATTAGAAGCTTGGCTTACTCCTCTTGTTGATGCCGGAGTTGATATTGTTCACGCTTCACAACGCAGATTCTGGGAACCTGAATTTGAAGGTTCTGATTTGAACTTTGCCGGATGGGCTAAAAAAGTCACAGGAGCTCCAACAATTACGGTTGGTTCTGTTGGTCTATCAAGCGATTTCTTCGGAGCTTTTGCCGGAGAAAGTTCTGAACCAACTTCTTTAGAAGAATTAAACAGACGTTTCGACAGAGGCGATTTTGATTTGGTTGCAGTAGGAAGACCACTTTTATCAGATCCAAATTGGGTTGCTAAAATTAAAGCTGGAAAAACTGAGGAATTAAAAGGTTTCAGTAAAGAAGCTTTGGGAGCTTTGGTTTTAGAATAATTTTTTAAGGCTCTAAGTTTCTAAGATTCTAAGCTTTCTATTCTTAATTTTTATGACGATTCTTGGAATAACTTTAAATATAAAAGGGATAAACTTAATTGTTTATCCCTTTTTTGAATATCTATAACTAACAAAATTAGAAATTCAATATTTTTATGCAAGTATCAAAGTTGCAGAGTTACAAAGTGACAAAGGTTTTTCTCTAAAATTTTGTCACTTTGTTTCTTTGTCACTTAACTCAAAACTTTTTTCTTTTGAAACTTATTTACAAGCCAATTCCTAACTGGTTCATCATATAATTTTAAACATACAAAAGCTAAAACAATACTTGCTACCAGAAGTGCAATTCCAGGAAGGAATCCATCTTCAAGCGAAACTTTATTGTTTACAACCCAAGCTGTGTACCAATAAATAAGCGGATAATGCGTGATGTAAATTGGATATGAAATATCACCTAAAAGTTTGCATATTTTAAGTGAAAAAGCACTTTTAATCTGTCCGCCGGCACCGATAGCAACAATCAGTGGGAAAACTAAAATAATACAGAAAGATTCATATAAACCATTCATCCACAAAGAGTTTTCGTCTCCAAATCTTGGCAAAGCCAAAACGATGGTGATCAAAATACTGCAAATCCAGAAAGCGCCTTTTAAATGAATTAATTTTCCTAAACGGCAAAGTAAAACTCCAGCAAAAAATGGATACAGCAAACGAGTAAAACCAATGCTCATTTGGTCCAAGTTTAATGACCAGCCTCCTATTACATCGCCTTTTGGTCCAAAAACAAGATAATTAATTAGCAGTCCGGCAAATATCACTACAAAAACTGATAATACTTTTTTCGAAAATTTGCGAAAAATTAGGGCGTACAAGATGTTTGCAATATATTCGAAAAAAAGTGACCATGCCGGACCATCTAAAGGATGCATTTCGCCCCAGCCTCTGATTTCTAATGAAGGCGGAATTGGCAATAACGTAAATCCGATTACCATTGTTACAATCACTTTCCACACTTCCATATTTGCAATCATTGGAAATAATATATCTGAAGCCTGAAAATAATAAAAGATTGCGCCAATGATCATTCCCATAATTACCATGGGCTGCAAACGGATTAATCGGCGTTTGTAAAATTCCCATTGTGTCATTTTCCCCCAACGGTCATCATACGCGTAAGCGACAACAAATCCGGATAAAAGAAAAAAGAAATCAACGGCTAAATAACCGTGATTGATAATTTGTTTAAATCGGTTACCGCCTGCGAAAGTTTCAAAAATATGAAAAGCTACAACTAATATTGCAGCAACTCCGCGCAGACCGTCCAGAATTTCGTAATGTTTTTTTGGTTTAATATCGGTCATATTACATGGTTAATTATAAATTGTTAATGGTGAATTTAATTGATAATCTGTAATTCACAATTATTATTGGTGGTTTTTTAGCCATTCTAATCTTCTTTGATCTGGAAGATGTTTTACGGTGAAATTTTCAAATTTAGCTTCAAAACCATTTCCATCTGGAGAAGCTGCCATTAATCCAACCATAACTGGTGTGTTATCTTGTAACGGCGCATTTCTGGTCATGATATAATTTTTATCATCATAAGAGAAAAATACTTCTACAGCATCTAGTTTTCTTACCACTTTAATCCATACAAACGGTGGCGCTTTTTCAAGCGTTGTTACACTCCAATCACTTTTGTCGTGCGTTACAACTGTACTGATATTAAATTTTCCATCAACAAATTCAACTCCAGTCTTAATATAATTTTTCTCATCTACACGAATCATTAATCCCATTTGGTCAAAACGAGCGATATAATTTCCTGTAATTTTTACTTTTGCTTCAAATTCACCGCCGTAAGTTGCGTAGTAAAATGGCGCGTCATCAACTGTGAATCCATAGTGTGAAATTCGCCAATAATCGCTATTTGGCGTTACATTCATGATTAGTGCATTGTTTTTAATTTCCCATTTTTCTGGTTCATTAAACCATTGCATTTTATTTAAACTCTGAGCCGATAAATTTTGAAACAAAACGAAGGCAAAAGTAAAGAGCAGTATTTTTTTCATAACATTTTTATTAAAAATAAACTTCTGACAAAGAACATTTTACTTCTAACTTTTTTATAAAGCAAAGCTGCAAATTTTTACACTTGCAGCTTTACAAACCAACCAATTTAGAAATAATGAAATTATTGAAGTGAGAAGCCCACTTTAGATTTTATATCGGCTGAAGATGCACCAATTAAAGCTTCAAAAGCTCCTGGCTCAGCAACCCAGTCGTGTTTTTTATCATCAAAGAAACTTAAAGCTGTTTTATCAACTGTAAAAGTTACAGTTTTTTCTTCTCCAGCTTTAAGCGAAACTTTCTCAAAACCTTTTAATTCTTTTACCGGGCGAGGTAAAGAAGATTTTAAATCGCTGATATAAAGCTGTACAGTTTCAGATCCTTCACGGCTTCCTGTATTTTTTACAGTAACTGAGAATGTGATTTTATCTCCAGCTGAAATTTGTTTTTTGTCAGCAGTAACTTTTCCATAAGCAAAAGTTGTGTAGCTTAATCCATGTCCAAAAGGGAATAATGGTTTGATTTTTTGTTTGTCTGCCCAACGGTATCCAACAAAAATTCCTTCATTATAAACAACTTCGTCTCCACCTGGAAACTGACCTAAAGCGTGCGCTCCGTTATCAGTTAATTTTACTGGGAAAGTGAAAGTCAATTTTCCTGACGGATTCACATCTCCAACCAAAACATTTGCCAAAGCATTTCCTGCTTCAGTTCCTAAAAACCATCCTTGAACAACTCCAGGAACTTCTTTAATCCAAGGCATTGACACAGCATTTCCTGAAATATTAATGAAAACGATGTTTTTATTTACTTTCGCTAATTGGCTGATTAATTCATTCTGACCATAAGAAAGCTCCAATCCTTTACGATCGTGTCCTTCATCATCCTGATTTGGGCTTTTGTTCAAACCTCCAATGAAAAGAACAATATCAGCATCTTTCGCTACTTTTAAAGCCTCAGCAGTCAATTCAGCTGGTGAACGTTTTTCTTCTAAACTTACTTTAGCCACAACTCCATTATAGTTACTTGTTGGGTCTCCAACGTAACCACGAGCGTAAACGATTTCAGCCTGATTGCCAATTTTTTTCTTTAATCCTTCAAGAGGTGTAATTTCGTATCTTGCTTTCAAAGAAGAACTTCCTCCTCCAACAGTCATCATTTTGATTGCATTTTCACCAATTACAGCAATTTTCTTAGTTTTAGAAAGATTGATTGGCAAAATATTGTTGTTGTTTTGCAATAATACAATTCCTTCTTCAGCGATTTTACGTCCTGCATCAGCATGTTCTTGTGTTCCGAAAGATCCAAATGGGCGATTTTTATCCATTGTCGTCAAGAAAGCCAAACGAAGAATACGACGTACTTTTTCGTCCAATTCTTTAGTTCCAACTTCACCTTTTTTAATCATTTCTGAATAAGGTTTTGCTAAATAATAATTATCATAAGCATTGCTTGTTCCCCAAGAAAGTCCGTTTGTCCAAGAACCGAATTCCATATCTAAACCGTTATAAATAGCCTGTTTAGTATCATGAACACCGCCCCAGTCAGAAACTACAACGCCTTTGAAACCCCATTCTTTACGAAGAATATCGTTTAACAAAAACTCATTGTGGCAACATTGCTGTCCTTTGTATTTGTTGTAAGATCCCATAATCGCCCACGCGTCTCCATCTTGTACAGCCGCTTTAAAAGCTGGAAGATAAATTTCGTATAAAGCACGGTCATCAACTACAACATTTACAGTATTACGATTTGTTTCCTGATTGTTTAATGCAAAGTGTTTCACACAAGCAGCAACTCCATTCGACTGAACTCCTTTAATATAAGGAACAACCATTTTTGAAGTTAAAAACGGATCTTCTCCCATATATTCGAAGTTTCTTCCGTTTAATGGGCTTCTGTAGATGTTAACTCCAGGTCCTAATAGTACATTTTTATTACGGTAACGTGCTTCTTCTCCAATAGATTTACCATATAAAGAAGCCAATTCTTTGTTCCAAGTTGCAGAAAGCGCCGTAAGTGCCGGAAAAGCAATACAAGAATCGTTTGTCCAACCTGCCTGATCCCATTCGTCCCATTTTACTTCGGTACGAATTCCGTGCGGTCCATCAGTCATCCAGTTTTCTGGAATTCCAAGACGTTTTACACCTGGCGAACTAAATTTTGACTGCGCATGAATCATGGCGATTTTTTCGTCAGTTGTCATTCTTTTAAGCGCATCTTCTACACGCTCATCAATTGGCTTTTTATCATCAAGATAAACCGGAACTTTATTTTGTGCATTCAATCCGAATGAACTCAATAAAACTAAAACAACGATTGTTTTAACGTTTTTAAACATAACTATTATTTATTTAAGCATTCAATTTTAATTAAAGATACTCTAGTAGTCATTTGTACCTTTTAATAATATTGTAAAACTAAAACGTTATCGTACATGTTACATTTTTAAACGCAAAAAAGTAGTGAATTAAAAATTCAAATATTTGATTATCAATTAAATAACAAAAAAAGTATCATAAAAAAAGTAGTGCTTTTAAAATATTTCCTTATGATTTCAAGGCCATTGAACCAATTTTCGCCACCATTTCTTCGAAATCATTTCGAGAAACTGCAGCTTTATTTCGAGCTCTGGTTCGGTAGTTGTAAATTGTGCTTAAAGAGTAGCGAAGAAATGCTGCTATCTTGACGCTATCTGTAATTCCAAGTCGGATCAAAGCAAAAATTCTTAATTCGGTATTTAGCAATTCGCCTTGTTTTAATACAATTTGTTCTTCAGGAATTAAAAGCGTATTAAAATCTTTTACGAATGTTGGATAAAGATTCAAAAAGATAATATCGAAGTTTTTATAAAGTTCTTCAAGTTCGTTATCGACTAAAGTCGTGGATTTTAATATTTTATAAATTTCATCAAACTGTTTTGCCGTCGCTTTTTTATTCAAAATAATGCGATAGTTTTCCAGCTTATTGATATAAGTCGAACAAAGACTAAAAAAGTGTGCTATATATTCTTCTTTAACATGATTAGATTCAGACAATTGCGAATTTGTTTCCTTGAGTTGCTCGTTTGTTTGAGTAATATCTTTGTTTAATTCGGCTAATTTTTGGCTGGTTTCATAAAGCTCTCCACGAATTCTCGAAACCTTTTTCATTTGCTTGTAAACGTAAATTATCGCAACGATCAAGAACACAGACAATAAACTGATACACATCAAATAAAATTGTAATTCTGTTTTTCGTTTTGCTTCTTTTTCCAAATAAACGGTATTGATTATCGAATACACTTCGGACATCAAGAGGGTCCTAAATTGAACATTACAATAAAGCGCATCTTCAATTGCGGATTGCGTAAGCTTATATGCCATATCGACATCGCCAATTTCATAAAAAACCGACGCCAATTCCTGCAAAGAAGCATTGTCTTTATTCGCGTTTTTTAGATCTGCCGTTGCAGAAAGTGCGTAATATTTTTTTCGAAGTTCCAGATTGTGAGTTGCTTCATTAATTTTTCCTAAGAGATAGGTAATAATAGCATATTGCGGATTGTCTTCAGTCGTAGTTTTTAGTAAGTTCTCCAGCTTTTTTTGCGTGTTGATATATTTCTTATGAAAAAGATCCTGCGTAAGTTTCGTGATTTTGTAATCTAAAGTATTAGGCTTTAAAACCAATAAAAGCGAATCACGATATTTTCCAATTTGCTGGCGGTATTCGTCATTATAACTATTTGCAGCATAGTGTTCGAAAAATTCGCGATAGGCGATGTAATAATTTGGCAATAAGCTTAAAGCCAGTTTGTTTTTATTGATACTTTTTAAAATAGCTTCAGATTCGCGATATTTTCCTGAAGAAGAATAAAGCGTAACCAATTCTAATTGTGCTAAATTGAGGAGATTTTTATCCTGAAGCTCTTCGCCAATTTTGATATTCTTTTTTACATAACGAATAGCCGAATCCGAATTGAATTTCTGATATTCTAAATACAACGTCTTATTGTAACTGTATTCCTGTTCTGGAGTTAAGCTTTCCGATTTTATTCTTTTGAAGTTTAAAATTCGTTCTTCTTTAAGCTCCACATAATGCTGTTTATTTTTTAAAGCATCATTTAATTTATCCAAAATAATATCTTCGCTATCCAAAGCAAATATTGGAAAGCTAAGCAATAAAGCACAAAACAATAAAAGGTTTTTCAATGTGGTGGTGGTCGATAGTTTTTAGAAAAGCAAATATAATGAGATACTAAGGTTCTAAGATGCTAAGGTTCTAAGTTTTTTTTAGTTGCCACGAATTTGCTTTGCTTATTCGTGGCAGAAACTTTATTATTTAACTGCAATTGGAGCTGAAAGACAACTTTCTGGAATATCAAAAGCATTTACCAAAGCCACAGCATCTGGGCGAATATCCCAGCATAACTGATTTACTATTTTACGGATCGCTTTTGTTTTAACTGCTTCCATATAACCGTCTTCAAGATACCAAGCTTTGTTTTTTTCGATCTGCGAAAGCGCAAATAACTGGTACAATTTGGTCAATATTTGTTTTGAATTTTCATCTGAAATTGTCTTCAAAGCTTCTTGAAACTGCTCTAAAACAATACGTTCTAAATATGCCTGCGCCACATCTATCATTTGATGTTGTACGACATTAAAGGCATCATAAGCTTCTAATCCTCCGTCAACTAATTTTTTGATACGTTTTGCTGCCGATGCTAATATTGTTTTTTCCCTGTGTACAAAAGCTTGATGATGAAATTCGGCATCTAACAAATGTTCATCTTCCGTCCTTCTGGTTGCGATTGGATTTTTCTCTGACAATGCCGTTTTAGCATTTTCATAAACATAATTGATGATGCCAAGCGATCCCATTTCTCCAAAAGATTTTCTGAATTCAGACAAACGGTTTTTAGCTACCAATTGCATTAAAACGGTATTATCTCCTTCAAAAGTCGTGTAAATTTCGGTATCGTTTTTAAGGGCATTGATTCTATTTTCAGATAAATATCCTTTTCCACCACAAGCTTCACGGCATTCTTGCAAAATATCTCTTGTGCTCCAGGTTGAATATGATTTTAATCCGGCGGCCAAAGCTTCAATTTCCTGCATTTCGGCTTCTGTTCGATTCAAAAATCTGTTGGTAAGGTATTGAAGTGCAAAATGAACTGCATATGTTTTGGCCAAATTCGGCAATAATCTTCGCTGATGCATTCTGTAATTTAAAATCGGAACTTCTGATCCGCCTTCTGGTCCAAATTGTCTTCTTTGATCGCTGTAACGAATGGCAATGGTCAATCCTGATTTGGCTGCAGCCAATGCGGATCTCGGAATTCCGATTCTTCCTCCTACCAAAGTTCCCAACATGGTGAAAAATCTTCGATTATCACTCGGAATAGGGCTTTCGAATTCGCCTTTTTCATTTACAGAAGCAAAACGATCCAACATATTATCCTTCGGAATTACAACGTTATCAAAACTGATTGTTCCGTTATCAACGCCGTTTAAACCCATTTTATGGCCGCAATCTCCAATTGTAACTCCGTTTAAAACATTTCCATTTGAATCACGCAAAGGCACCACAAAAGCATTTACGCCATAATCGTGATCGTCAATAATTAATTTAGCAAAAACAGTTGCCATTTGGCCGTGAACAGCAGCGTTTCCGATATATTCTTTTTGGGCATTTTTATTCGGCGTATGAATTGTAAAAGTCTGATTACTGTGATTATAAGTTGCAGTGGTTTCTAATCCTTTTACATTTGATCCGTGATGAGTTTCGGTCATGGCGAAACATCCGGGAAGTTTCAGAGAACCAATATCTTTTAAATATTTAGCATAATGTTTTTCGGTTCCAAGAGACTGAACGCTCATTCCCCAAAGTCCGAATTGAACACCAAATTTTATCACCAAACTCAAATCGTGATAACTCAGCGTTTCCATAATCGCAAAATAATCTTCTACATTCCCTCCTCCGCCATATTCCTTTGGATAGGCCATGTTTCCTAAGTTTTCTTCGGCTAAAATTTTACACCAATTGTAAACGGTTTGACGAAAAACATTTATATCTGTCGAAGTTTCATAAGCAAATTCAGGTCGGGAAATAATTGATTTTACTCTTTTTATAATTGGAGCTTCTTTTCCGTCTAATAATTCTGTTATTTTATTAATATCAAAATTTTCAGATGTCTGCGAATTTGCTGTAAACGAATTTGCTTTTGTTTTGAAGTTTTGTAATGCTTCTTCGCCTAAAATCCCAAGATCATTCTCCAATTTTGTAAAATCTGATTCTATTGGCGTTAAATCCAAATCATTGCCAGAAAGCGCTTTTGCAATATCAAAAACCGATTTTATAGAAGATTTATCCTGAATACTTTTTTCAATATCTAATTTCCATTGTGTGAGTTCATTTCGCGAAGGCGGATTTGAAACATCAACTTTTGAAAGAAGAAGTTCTTTTTCCTCTGAAGATAAAGCAGAAAGTGAATTGATGAATTCTTTTAAAGTTGAAAATTCTTTTTGAGTCAGTAAATCATCTGACCAAACAAGATAAAACAACGGAATAAAGGCTTGAAGTTTGGTATTTTTCATAAATTATAGAATCGATTTGGAAATAGTTTTTTTCATAAAAAAAAACAGGAATGAAAAATAATCATTCCTGTTTTAAAACCCTGTTAAGATTCTCGTAATTTTGTGTTTTAAACCAATAAAAAATGCAAGATTACTTTATTGAGAATCTTTAGATGACAGGATATATTTTTGTTTTAGAGCAAAAATATGATGTGAATTAAAAACTAACACCGCTATAAAAATTATACTATAAGCTGCAATCTGCAAAGTGCTGATTTTTTCATTAAATACAAAAGCCGCGAGCATAAAAGCAATCATTGGATTTATATTTAGCAACATTCCCACAGTTGAAGATGGAAGCCCTGAAAGCGCATATAAATTCAAAAACAACGGAATAATGGTAAACGCAATTGCAATTGTTTCAATGAAAAAATAAAATTTAAATTCAGTAGGAACTGGTCCGCTGTATGCTGGGTAAAAAGGTAATAAAACCAAAGCCGCCAAGGTAATATGAAATGTCAGCACAATGAATTTATCAAAACCTTTATTAATTCGCTGACTTACTAAATAAGAAGCGTACGTTAATCCTATAATGATGCTGAAAAACATATCCATGATATCTGCATAAGACAACAACAAACAACCTAAAATACTTAATCCTACGGCAAGCCATTGTGTTTTAGCCAGTTTTTCTTTCAATAAAAAATAAGCCAATAAAGTTGTTAAAATCGGGCAAACTAAATAGGCCAAAGAAGTTGCTTTAACGCTCACATGATTCATTACATAAATAAAAGTGAACCAGTTTGCCATTAAAAAAAAGCTTCCGCCAATGTTAAGCAAAACTGCTTTCTTCTTTTCTGAAGAAGAAAGCGCTCTGAAACTCCCCACGGTTTCTTTTATTTTGCTTCTTTTAAAAAGAAAAGCGATCAGTAGCATTAAAATACTGCAGCTGAAAACTCGAAAAAATAATATATCTAGAGACTGATAATCATGAATTGGTCTTAAAACCAAACTGAAAAATCCCCAGACAGTATAAGCGGTAATCGCGGCAGTATAATATTTTGTTGTTTTCACGATTTCTATTTCTTCTTTTTATTTTGAGACAAATTTCTTAAAAAAAAAATAGCAATACAGATACAGTTTTTGTAAATTGCAGCGTAACAGTTTATTTTATGAAAAGTTCCAATTACTTGTATTTACAGTTTGCAGATGTTATTGAAAAGCAGATAAAGTCTGGACTTTTAAACGTTGGCGACAAATTGCCGTCGATAAGAGAAGTATGTGCCGAAACTGGCTATAGCATGAGTACAGTCAGCAAAGCCTATTACGAAGTCGAAAGCAGATCACTGATTGAATCGCGCCCTCAGTCTGGTTATTATGTAAGCAATGTTTCTGCCAGAGTTATTGCAGAACCTTCTGCAAGCAAGCCAATTTTAAAAGTTGAAAATATCGATCGCGAAGATTTGCTTGATTTGGTTTATGGCGACATGGGAGTGAAAGATGTTACGATGCTTTCACTTGGTTTTCCTTCAAATGAATTATTGCCAATTGCTAAACTGAATAAAGGAATGGTTCAGGCGATGCGCCAATTGCCAAACAGCGGTACAAGTTATGAGGAAATTCAGGGAAACAGCAATCTGAGAAAAGAAATTGCGCGTTGGTCATTTACTTGGGGCGGTTCTTTGACTGAAGAAGATATTATTACGACTCCGGGTTGTATATCTGCCATTTCTGATTGTTTGTTAACGCTGACAAAACCCGGAGATACCATTATTACTGAAAGTCCGATTTATTTTGG
This sequence comes from Flavobacterium resistens, assembly GCF_900182645.1. GTDB lineage: Bacteria > Bacteroidota > Bacteroidia > Flavobacteriales > Flavobacteriaceae > Flavobacterium > Flavobacterium resistens. The sequence continues at coordinate 622,117 of NZ_FXTA01000001.1, forward strand.
TATTCTGCAATTGGCTAGATCTTTAGGTTTATATGTAATGGAACTTCCAACCAATATGACAACCGGAATAGAACTGGAAGCTGTTAAAAAAACACTGAAAACCAACAAAGTAAAAGCATGTGTTTTAATGAGCAACTTCAGTAATCCGTCGGGAAGTATGATGCCAGCCGAACATAAAAAAGAAATTGTACGTTTAATGGATTTTTATAATGTCCCATTAATTGAAGATGATATTCACGGCGATTTGTACTTTGGCGCAAGCCGACCTACAAACTGCAAAACCTATGACGAAAGCGGTATTGTTTTATGTTGCAGTTCGGTTTCTAAAACATTGGCGCCGGGATATCGTGTTGGGTGGGTTTCTCCTGGAAAATTCAAAAAAGAAATATTGCGAACTAAATTGTATCACACCATTTCTGCAACTACAATTACGCATGAAGTTGTTGGTGATTTCCTGAAAAATGGCCGTTATGAAAATCACCTCCGAAAAATACGTCAGATTTTAAATCGAAACTGCAATAATTATATCAATACAGTTTTAGAATCCTTTCCGGCTGGAACAAAAGTCAGCCAGCCTCAAGGCGGATTTTTTCTTTGGGTTGAATTGGATAAAAAAATTGATACAGCAGCATTTTATCATTTGGCTATGAAACACAATATTAGTATTGCACCGGGAAGAATTTTCTCTTTTCAGGATCAATTTTCAAATTGTATGCGTTTGAGTTTTGGTCTTCCGTGGACAAATGAATTGCGTTTATCGATTCAAACTTTGGGAAATTTACTTAAACAACATTCGCTTTAAAATAAAAAACCAGACAGCGCCACTAATTAAAACGCTGCCTGGAACAAATTGAGAAACCAAGTCAATTATTTTATAAAACATAATAGGCATTTTTATCTGCCTTTTTTGGTACTTCATTTAAATCAAATTCTTTCAGAATATCAAATTCACTTTGGTATTCGTTCAGCATTTGCTTAATATTTTTTTCAATTGTATTTGCAATTGCAGTTACTGGAGTATCTGTAGGCCTGTTTTCAAACGGATCTTGCAAATGAATTGCCATTCTTTCTATCAAAAAGAACGCCGCGCCGATTGCTGTAATCAACGGAATTGCAAACCAGCTTAATACACTCGTTAACCCAAACGGCAATAACAGAATAAATAAACATAGAGTCAATCTGATGTACATGCTATAAGTAGTAGGAAAAATCGTGTTTTTAATTCTTTCGCATTTACCCATGTGATCACATAATCGCGATAAAGTATTGTCGATTTCAACTTGCTGGTATGTATTAAATCGCTTATCATTTTTAGCATTTCGCAAATCTCTTCCGTGCAACATTAAAATCGCATTCGGAATGTTTTGGTGATTTTTGATGTATCTAATTTCTTCATCACTCATCAAACCTTCTAGCGGTTTTACGGCATCTTTGTTTCGAAGCGCCTGCCCTAAACTATAACACCAAGCAATTTGTCTTTTTGCGAAATTTTCTTTGAATTCGCTTGCTTCAACAGAAAAATCAGGATCTTTATAAAATGTCAAAACCTGACGAATCAATGTTCTGGAATCATTTACAATTGCACCCCATACAATTCGGGCTTCCCACCATCTGTCATACGCCTGATTTGATTTAAAAGCCAACAATAATGATATGATTGTTCCAATCATTGTTGGAATTGCAATAGGAATATCTACGGGCAAATTGATGAAATAGTAATGAAAAATCTCAAATAAAATTGTGTAAGCTAACACAAGTACAATTTCTACTTTAATTTTCCCGAGAACGTACTTCATTGGTATTCTTTTCTTTAATAACATATTTTCGGTTTTAAATTAATGTTTTCTTCTTTTTAGTGATTAGTGATTAGTCCTTAGTGATTAGCACTTTATGTTTAGTTTTTGTAACTATTCACTTTTCACTAATTACTTTTTACTAATTACTTTTTACTAATTACTTTTTACTAATTACTTTTTACTAATTACTTTTTACTAATTACTAAGAACTAATCACTTTTTACGCCATCTCTTCGTATAGTGAAAGAACCGGAAGTCCAAGTTTTTCATTGATGTTTTCTTTTTTCTTCTTTTTGAATTTGATTTTCTCACCTTTTCGCGTTTCAACTAATAAATCGATTTCATATTTCGAAATTGCTTCAGATAAATACGGAGCAAGATTTTCGTAATCATCATCAATTTTAGAAGTCTGACTTACAATTTCATATGAGAAATTCTCATTTAAAAATTGCTGCACATCTTTAACATGCATATTGGCTCTTCCATTTTCAATATAAAGTGCTTTTGTGAAATCTTCTTTTAAGTTCTCATTTCCTAAATGCAGAATTGGACATTTTTGATTTCCAGCCAATTGAATCAAATATTGGTGAATACGTTTTGTTTCTTGTTTATAAGAATTAGTCAGAACAACTAATTTTACGGAGAAATGCTCAATAACGCGTTTGAAAATTGGCGATGAAAGTCCGTATTGATTGTGTACTTTTATTTTACAGTTTGGCGTATGCTCTACTATATATCTGCAAGTTTCCAAAACTTCTTCCTGACTGATGGTAAGTCCGGTTTTCATTTCACGCAAATAAAATGAAGAAGAAAATGAATCCGGAGTTTCGGCAACCATCAATAAAATGATTTCACAAGCCGAATCTTTGCTTTGGTTTACGGCAGATTTTACTGCGCAAATTGTATCATTTTTTAAAGTAGTGGGTATAAGGATATTTTTCATAAGTATAATCTTTTAGTTTATACGTACAAAATAACTTCCTGTAAATTAGAAGGGTATTAATCTTAAATTAGAATTTTCTAAGATTCAACATTAGAATTTTTAATGTTGTTTTTCTTGATTTTTGATTTATTGAAAATAATGGTAACGATTGTTCCTTTATTTTGTTCAGACTGCACCTGAATTTCGCCATCGTGCATGCGAATTATTTTAGATGCCAAAGGAAGTCCTAAACCATAGCCAATATATTTCGTTGCAATTTTTCCTCTGAAAAAAGGTTCATATAAATGCGGAATATCTTCTGGAGGAATTCCTATTCCGATATCATTGATCGCAATTTTAATCGATTCCTTATTAGCTGAAAGCGTTACAAAAACTTCATTATTATCAGAATATTTTACGCCGTTGGTAATAATATTATTTATTGCCAATTCTAAAAGCGGTTTGTTGCACGGAATTAAAAGCAAATTAGAATCTTTTGGCGCAAAATTAAGTTTGATGCTCACGCGGTTGTCTGGATAAATTTTATCCAAATCAGATTTTACATCCAATAAGAGTTCATCGATTCTGGCAATATCCAAAACCTGTTTTTTCCCATCGTAGCCAGTTTGAGTCAATTTCAGTAAACTTTCTGTCAAATTTCCTAATCTTGAAGCTTGACTGTATATATTCTGCAAAGATTCAATATATTCAGAAACCTGACGCTCTTTCAAAAGCATAATTTCCGACTCGGCAATAATAGTCGTAATTGGCGTTTTTAATTCGTGTGAAGCATTATTTATGAAATTGGCCTGAATTTCAAATGAAGTTTCCAATCGATCTAACATATCATTAAAAGTATGTGTCAGATCTGAAATTTCATCTGAATTTTTGACCTCAGGCAATCTATTATGAAGGTTTGACGCACTGATTCGGTTTACTTCTTTTGTAATTCTCGCTACAGGATCAATGACTCTTTTTGCTAAAAAACGACCTAAAAAGAAAGCCAGAAGCACAAATCCGATACCGCCAAAAAGTAAAATTTTTATAATATAAATACTCGTTGTTTTTCCTCTTCGATCTCTCGCACCAATAATCACAATATATTTTTGATTACTTTCTGTAAAAACCTGACCTAAATAATACTTGCTATTGACTTCAAAATAATCTTTTCCGGTATTTAGAATGTTGGTGTAAAACTCGTTAGGCAAATTCAGTTTTGTATTATAATCAAAACTATTGGCACTGTTTATTTTAAGAACATATTCTTCTTCTTCAATAAGTTCTTCCAGCCCATTTTTTTTTAGATTGCTGTAGTATTTTATTTTTTCGGGATCTTTTTGAAAATGGATCGAAGCCACAATTTTAGCACGATCTTCCAACCTTTTTAAAAAGTGATAACGGTTATTTTCTCTAAATAAAACAAAAACAATGATGCATAACAATAACGTACTAAAGGTCGATAAAGCTACATAATTGAACGTAATTTTTTTTCTTATATCCATTTTATAGCTGTATAACATAACCTAAACCTTTCATAGTATGAATCAGTTTGATTTTATAAGGTTTATCAATTTTCTTTCGCAAATAATTGATATAAACATCTACAACATTTGTGTTCATATCAAAATTAATATCCCAGACATTATCCAGAATTTGATCACGAGAAACAATTCTGCCGGCATTTCTAGCTAAATAATACAATAATTTGAACTCTTTAGCGGTCAAAACAATTGCTTCTCCATCTCTTTTTACAGATTTGGCTTTTCCGTCTATTTCTAAATCACCAATTATGATTTTATCGATTCTTTCTGTATCCTGATTTGCTCTTCTATGTAAAGCATTTACTCTGGCATCGAGTTCGCCAAATTTAAAAGGCTTTACAAGATAATCATCTGCACCTGCATTTAGTCCTGTAACAATGTTTTCTGAGGTACCTAAAGCCGTTAATAGCAAAATTGGTACGAAATTTTTGCTGGCACGAAGTCTTCTGCAAATTTCGATTCCGTTAATATCCGGAAGCATTACATCTAAAACTACAACGTCGAAATGGTAATTGTGAATCATTTCGATAGCCGTTTTGCCATCGAGTGCAACACTTACTTCGTTATTGTTTTCCGCAAATCCTTTTCGTAAAATCGACAAAAGATTTGGTTCGTCTTCGACTATTAGTAACTTCATTTAAATTTGGATATACAACAAAAATAGGGATTGACATTAAAAATGTAAATCAGAATAGTTAAAAATTATGATTTAATTATGAACAACTCATTTACTGCTATTTATTCAAACACATAGAAACATAGATTTAGCATGCTTAAAAAAGGCGTTTCATTTATTTTAAATGAACATAGTTAACTATGTGTTAGAAACTAGTTTCTTTCTTAAGTTCTTTCCAAAAAATAAAATTAAAAAGTTTCGCCTGCATTCAAATAAAAGCCTTTTGAATTGTTTCCCCAGGCATAATCTGCGATAAGATTGGTTCTTGTTGCTTTGTCTATTAAAATACGAAGTCCGAAACCAAAAGCCGGCTGTACGTATTCAAAAAGCTTTGTATTAGTATCTGGATTACTTGTAGTAACAAAATTTGTAAAAACGGTACCGCTAAACATTTGATTACAGGTAATTGGAAATCTAAATTCGGTTGCCAGATAAACCAAATTTGTTCCTCTAAATAATCCCTGCGTATAACCCTCCCCGCTTCGGCTGCGTTGATCCCAGCCAATTGCTGGCAAATTCAAATACGGAACTTTTCCTTTCGTAACAAATTGTCCATATGTCCAAAGTGCCAAAATGTATCTTTTATCTTTTTGCGAAACCGGAATAAAGTTTCGGTACTCAGCATACAAAACATTACTTACATCTTGATTATCAAACAAAACCGGATTAAAACGATAATTAATATTAGCAAACCATCCGTGACTTGCATTTACTTGATTGTCTCTTGAATCATAAACTAAATTAAGACTCATTCCGTTCAAAAAATATTCTTTATCATTAAATCCGTATTGTTGACTATAATTATAATGATAAGTCAAATTTCCGTTGGCAACATCAAGATTTTTATCAACAATACTGGAATACCAATCGATATTAATACCACCACCAACATAAAAGTTTGGACGAACCTGAAAAGAAACGGATTGATGAAATTTGAAATAATTATAATCCATTGGTTCTGCAATAGAATCAATACTGAAGCCGGGTTCCTGATTGCGTCGAGGCGGAATAATATTTGTTCCTAAACCATAATTGGGCTGCGAAAATATATACAAACGATAATCGCCACTCAAGAAAATATTGTTGTTTTTCAGCAAAATATTGTTTTTGACATTTACCAGCCATTGTTTTTTTGTAGTATATGTTATTCCAACATTTGCAATAGAATATTTATCTGCTTTTTCTTTTCCTTTAAAAGTATATTGTGCAACAGCACCATAAAAAAATCCCGTTGCAGGCTGGGAACCAATTGCCGGAATGACAAGAAAAAAACTGTTTTTTATAGGTTTAACAACATAAACTGAATCCTTTTTTTTAAAGATTTCTAATATTGTTTTAGGAGGACAAATCTTTGAACTGTCTATTTCGGTTTGAGCATTCAAATTAAATTGAATGAAGAAGAGCAACCATAAGATTTTAAATGTATTCTGAAAATAATTATTTTTTAAAAATTTTACCATGTGAAAGTTTTAATTTTTTGAAGCAATAATCAATTCATATGTAAATATATAGCTTATTTTCAACATATTAGAACAACATCTCAACAAAATTGAAATAAAAAAAAGCCGTCATATAAATGAAGGCTTGTAATGATATTTTTTATAACAAATCTATTTTGTGATAAATTTAGGATGGATCAAATTTTCTAGCGAATAGATTTCATCCCACTTTTCCTGTGTAATAAGCTTTCTTTCTAAAACAGCAATTTGATGTACACTTTTATTTGTTTTTAAAGCTTCTCCGGCAATACTAGCACTTTCTTCGTAACCTATAATTGGATTTAATTGCGTTACAATTCCAATGCTGTTCATTACCATATTATAGCAATGATCAACGTTCGCTGTGATTCCGTTTATACATTTATCGATTAAAGTCTGAATCGCATTTGAAAGATAATCCAACGAAGTAAACATCGCAAAAGCAATAACGGGTTCCATAACATTCAATTGCAATTGTCCCGCTTCTGCCGCCATTGTAACTGTTAAATCCTGGCCAATTACATAAAAACAAGTCTGATTTACCACTTCAGGAATTACCGGATTTACCTTTCCAGGCATAATTGATGAACCTGGCTGGCGCGCAGGAAGATTGATTTCGTTTAAACCGGTTCTTGGCCCAGAACTCAACAATCTCAAGTCATTACAAATTTTTGAAATCTTAACCGCAGAACGCTTTAAAGTTCCCATAATTTGAACATAAGCCCCTGTATCAACTGTCGCTTCAATTAAATCAGGTGAAAGCGTTAACGGAATTCCGACTTCCTCTGCCAAATATTTTACACAGATTTCCGGATAACCTTCTGGCGCATTTACTTTTGTTCCAATGGCTGTTGCGCCCATATTGATTTCCAAAAGTAATTCCTGAGCATTTTTCAAACGTTGAATATCTTCTCCAATTGTTGTGGCATAAGCTTTAAATTCCTGTCCTAAAGTCATCGGAACGGCATCTTGTAATTGCGTTCTTCCCATTTTTAAAACTTCTTTGAACTCCTCGCCTTTTTTAGCGAAAGCAACTTCTAAACCTGCAAAAGTTTTAATAAAGCTTTCCATTTTTAAATACAAAGCAATTCTAAAAGCTGATGGATAAGCATCATTTGTTGACTGAGAACAATTTACATGATTATTTGGATGAAGGAAATTATACTCTCCTTTTTTATGTCCAAGATATTCCAATCCGATGTTCGCGATAACTTCATTGGCATTCATGTTTACAGACGTTCCTGCTCCTCCCTGAATTAAATCGCTTACAAATTCTTTATCAAATTTACCCGAAATTACTTGATCACTTCCATAACAAATTGCTTCTGCAATTTTAGGATCGATTGCATTACAGTCTTTGTTTGCCAATGCCGCAGCTTTTTTTACATAACCTAAAGCTTTAATAAATAATGGTTCTTTTGAAATTGGAATTCCGGTAATATTAAAGTTTTCTACCGCTCTAAAAGTTTGGATTCCGTAGTATAAATGATTCGGAATTTCTAATTCTCCTAAAAAATCATGCTCTTTTCTTGTTGGTTCCATATAATAAAAATTGATATGTTTTAGCTTAAAAATAAGTGTAAAGCTACATTATTTTTACACGAAAGCAGATAGGTTTTTAAAATGTTTTAAGATTTTAAATCGAATATTTTGGCACAAATTATTACCTTTTCAACCTCAAATAATTATCAGAACAAAGTTGAAAAAAGAAAGCGAATATTTTCTTGATAAAGAATACAATACGGTTATTTACGCCAAAGACGATCTCAATTTCAAGGATTTTGAATGTTGCGTTTTTAATAATTGTAATTTTTCTGCCTGTACCTTTCTCGCTGTTACTTTTATTGACTGCGTTTTTAACGACTGTATTTTCAGCGAAGCCAAGATAAATTATGTTGCTTTTAGAACAGTAACATTTAATAATTGCGAAATTAAAGAAGTGAATTTTGCAATGTGTGACAAACTGATTTTTGAAGTTCGGTTTAATGACTGTATTTTAGATTTTTCCAAATTTTATACTTTAAAAATAAAAGGAACTCCGTTTACGAATTGCAGTTTAATAGCGGTAGATTTTATGTCGGCAGATTTAACGAATGTTATTTTTGACAACTGCGATTTATATCGTTCAGAATTCGACAAAGCCATCGCCAACAAAGCCGATTTCAAAACGAGTTATAATTATACTATTGATCCATCAAAAACTAAACTGAAGAAAGCTATTTTTTCTTTGAATGAAGTAAAAGGTTTATTGTTTAAACATGATGTGGTAGTGAGCTGAATTAATAATTCTTGTAAAAATATATCAAATGAAAAAAATATGTATTCTTCTTTTTTTATTCTTTCATCTAATAACATATTCCCAAAAAATAGTTTCATTCAAAAATATTGGAGTAATTTTTCCAAAAGATTATGATTGCTACTTTTTTGATAATTTGAAACGTTTCACTCCTACTGCAAACGAAATCAACGAACTAGAAATTTTATTAAACAAAAATATTGAAGTTATCAATACCAACAAATTCACTCCATTAATCCACGAAAACTTAAATAACTACAATAGACAATATATTGGTATTTTTAACGAAAAAGGTGAAAAAGTTATTTATATAAATTTTCTTTGGAGAGAAAACCCAAATCATCCTTACAAAAGGAATAAAGAAGAAAAATGGAAAACGGAATGGTCTGATGTTGCAGATGGAGGCAGTTATTACTGGAATATAAAATATAATTTAACCAATAAAACTTTCTTTAATTTCCGTGTAAATACGCTTGGTTAAATTAAAGTTTCTTTCCCATAACATAATCTTCCATTAAATAACCATTTCCAATTTCTATGTCAACCGTTTCCGTAATTTCGAAACCTAATTTTTTATAGAAATTCAAAGCCGTATTAAAACGATTTACATTTAACAAAAGTTCTTTTGAATTATTTTCTAAAGCCATTTTTCCGATTTCTTCAAAAACTATTTTACCATAACCTTTTCCTTGTGTTTCTGGTAAAAGATAAATTTTATGAATTTTAGTTATCGCTTCATTTTTATAATTGTGTTCAATTCCGATAAAACCAATTATCGATTCTGAATCTGAAATTAAATAAAACAACTGTTCTTTATTTTGAATTTGTCGTGTTAAAGCCTCATCAGAATAAATTAAATCTAACATATAATCTAATTGTTCTGAGGTCAAAATTTCGCCATACGTTATTGGCCAAGTTATGTGTGCAATTTCTTGAATTTTAGCAATATCTTCAACAAATGCTTCAGTAATCTTAATCATATTTATTTTTTAAAAACTTGATTTTCCTGCTCGCTTACGCGGATGAAAGTCGTTCGTTTAGTCAATTCTTTTAATCTTGAAGCTCCCACATAAGTGCAGGTACTTCTAATTCCTCCTAAAATATCCAAAACCGTATAAATTACATCACCTTTAAACGGAACCTGAACTGTTTTTCCTTCGCTTGCTCTGTATTCTGCAACTCCTCCAGCATGTTTGTCCATAGCAGTTTTAGAACTCATACCGTAAAATTGTTTGAATTTTTCGCCTTTCACTTCGATTAGTTCTCCACCGCTTTCAGCATGTCCTGCCAACATTCCTCCTAACATAACAAAATCTGCTCCTGCTCCAAAAGCTTTTGCAACATCACCTGGAGTTGTACAGCCGCCATCACTTATAATATGACCGCCTAAACCGTGTGCTGCATCGGCACATTCGATAATTGCAGATAATTGCGGGTAACCCACGCCTGTTTTTACACGAGTTGTACATACAGAACCCGGTCCAATTCCGACTTTTACAATATCAGCGCCAGCTAACAGAAGTTCTTCCGTCATTTCTCCTGTAACTACATTTCCCGCTATGATAATTTTATCTGGATATTGTTTTCTGGTTTTCTTTAGAAACTGAACAAAATGCTCTGAATAGCCATTTGCGACATCAATGCAAATAAATTTTAATAACGGATTTGCCGAAATAATTTGGCCAATTTTCTCAAAATCTTCTTTTCCTGTTCCTGTACTTACAGCAATATAATTATAGAAATCAGGGGTTACGTTTTTCAAGAAATTATTCCATTCATCTAAAGTATAATGTTTATGAATGGCCGTAAAAAGCTTTTCTTTTGCCAAAACCTGAGCCATTTCAAAAGTCCCAACCGTATCCATGTTAGCACCCATAATTGGAATTCCTGTCCAAGATGCTGTGCTGTGCAAAAATTTAAAGTTTTGTTCTAGAGAAACTTCCGATCTGCTTTTGAGCGTTGATCGTTTTGGTCTAAACATTACATCTTTAAAACCTAATTTCAGGTCCATTTCTATTCTCATAGTTCGAGATTTTGGTTACTCTCAAATATAGGAAATTTTAGATTGTAGACTTTAGATTTTAGATTAACAAAAACTTGAACTTGTGAACAATTATGATACTGATTCGCTTTCGCAAAAGCGTTTTTATTTTACAAAGATTCACAAAGTTTCTAATTGTAACGCATTTCTCTCGATAATTATCGGAATTGCTCAACGTGACAGACGTGACAAACCTGAAACTTGAAACTTGAAACTCTATACAAGAGAAACAAGAAAATTATCCGTGAATCGTTTCTCCTTTTCCGTAATTGGTAATGATAGATTCTTCAAATGCCAGCCACTCTCTCCAACGTTTTTCAACGTCAATTCCTGTTCCGTATTTGCGAGCATAAGTAATGAAAGTTGTGTAATGCCCTGCTTCACTTTCCATTAATTCTCTGTAGAAAACTGCTAGTTCTTCGTCCTGAATATTTTCAGAAAGCACTTTAAAACGTTCACAGCTTCTGGCTTCAATCATTGCTGAGAATAACAATCTTTCTACAAGGCCTGAAACACGGCTTCCGTCACCGCTTTTCTTCATGTATTGATATAGTTCGTTTACGTAATCATCTTTGCGCTCACGTCCTAATTTTAATCCGCGTTTTATGATGATATTATGAACTTGCTCAAAATGATCGATTTCTTCTTTGGCTAAAGCCAATAAATCTTTTACTAAATCCTGATGCTCTGAATTATTGGTAATAATTGTAATCGCATTTGTTGCTGCTTTTTGCTCGCACCAAGCGTGATCTGTCAATATTTCTTCGATGTTTTTCTCAACAATATTTACCCATCTTGGGTCGGTTGGCAATTGTAATCTTAGTACGCCCATATTCTTTTATTTATTTTGTTTCAAGTTTCAGATTTCAGGTTCTTTTAGGAACGAAAAAAGTTTAAAGTTCTAAACCGTCTTTTGAACGGTCCAAAACTTTAAACTTGAAACTTTACTTTAAACTTGAAACTATTTTTTAGTAAGCAAAAATCGGTCTTTCGCTCATTAATTCGTTTACTTCTTCAGCAACTTCTTCGATAAGATCCTCATTTGTGTGATCTGCAAGAACTTTATCAATTAAAGCTACAATAGTTTCCATATCTTTTTCAACTAAACCACGAGTTGTGATTGCAGCTGTTCCAACACGAATTCCAGAAGTAATAAATGGTGATTTATCGTCAAAAGGAACCATGTTTTTATTTACTGTAATTTCAGCTTTTACTAATGCATTTTCAGCTTCTTTACCAGAAATGTTTTTATTTCTTAAGTCAATAAGCATCATGTGGTTGTCAGTTCCGCCAGAGATAATATTGTAACCTCTTTTTACGAAAGCGTCAGCCATTGCATTTGCATTCTTTTGTAATTGCATTGCATAAGTAAAGAACTCATCTTTAAGCGCTTCACCAAAAGCAACCGCTTTAGCAGCAATAATGTGCATTAAAGGCCCACCTTGATTTCCTGGGAAAACAGCTAAATCCAATAATGAAGACATCATTCTGATTTCTCCTTTTGGAGTTGTTAATCCTTGTGGATTTGGGAAATCTTTCCCCATTAAGATCAAACCTCCACGTGGTCCTCTTAATGTTTTGTGAGTTGTTGTAGAAACAATATGACAATGTGGAATTGGATCATTCAATAAACCTTTTGCAATAAGACCTGCTGGGTGAGAAATATCAGCAAATAAGATTGCTCCTACACTATCAGCAATTTGTCTGAAACGCTCAAAATCCATATCACGAGAATACGCAGAAGCTCCAGCAATGATTAATTTTGGTTGTTCTTTAGTTGCAATTTCCTGAATTTTATCATAATCTAAACGACCTGTTTCAGCATCTACTCCGTAAAAAACCGGACGATATAAACGTCCTGAAAAGTTTACAGGAGAACCGTGCGTCAAGTGACCACCGTGAGATAAATCGAAACCTAAAATAGTATCTCCAGGATTCAAACAAGCGTGATAAACAGCTGTATTTGCCTGAGAACCTGAGTGAGGCTGTACGTTTGCATATTCAGCACCAAATAATTCTTTAGCTCTGTCAATCGCAATTTGCTCAATAACGTCAACTACTTCGCAGCCTCCGTAATATCTTTTGCCAGGATAACCCTCAGCATATTTATTCGTTAAAACAGAACCTGCTGCCTGCATTACTTCATCACTTACAAAGTTTTCAGAAGCGATAAGCTCTAGTCCGTGAATTTGTCTTTCTTTTTCCTCTTGGATAAGATCAAAAATTTGTTCGTCGCGTTGCATTTTTTCGTTTTTCGTTAATTTGATGCAAAAATACAAAAAAACGTTTGTCATACAGTTAGATTATGATATATTTGACATGTAATTTTTCAACAAATAATTAACATCTAACATGCCAATAACCGCCAACGATACCAAAAGAAAATCATGGTTAGAAGTACCAGATAATAGCGACTTCCCTATTCAAAATATTCCTTTCGGTGTATTTCTTACTAAAGAAAATGTCGTTACAGTAGGAACAAGAATTGGTGATTACGCTATAGATTTAGGGGCTTTACAACAGTTAAACTATTTTGAGGGAATAGATTTGACCGATGATATGTTTATGCAGGACACGCTAAATGATTTTATTTCTGACGGAAAAAAAACATGGCGTTTGGTTCGAAATCGTATTGCTGATATTTTCGACGAAACCAACCCGCAACTTAGAGATTCAACAAAAGATCGCGATATTGTTATTTTTAATATTGACGATGTCGAAATGCAATTGCCTGTTTTAATTGGTGATTATACTGATTTTTATTCAAGTAGAGAACATGCAACAAATGTTGGGAAAATGTTCCGCGATCCAGAAAATGCTTTATTGCCAAACTGGCTTCATATTCCAGTTGGATATCATGGAAGAAGCTCTACAATTGTACCATCAGGAATCCCAGTTCACAGACCAATGGGGCAAACTTTGCCTGCAGGACACGACACGCCAGTTTTTGGTGCTTCTCGTTTAGTTGATTTCGAATTGGAAACTGCTTTTATTACAACCGACGTGAATGTAATGGGCGAAAATATTCCAACTTACGAAGCAGAAGATTATATTTTCGGAATGGTTTTACTGAATGATTGGAGCGCGCGTGATATTCAGAAATGGGAATATGTGCCTCTTGGACCGTTTTTAGCTAAAAACTTTGCTACTTCTATTTCACCATGGATTGTAACTATGGATGCTTTGGAGCCTTTTAGAACAAAAGGACCAAAACAAGATCCTACTCCACTCCCTTATTTACAGACAAAAGGAAAAAAAGCGTTTGATATTCATTTAGAAGTTTCAATACAACCTGAAAATCAAGAAGAAACAATAGTTTCGAAATCAAATTTCAAATACTTATACTGGTCAATGGCACAGCAATTAGCGCATCATACTTCTAATGGATGTCGTGTAAATTCTGGTGACATGATGGGTTCTGGAACTATTTCTGGCCCAACTCCTGATAGTTTTGGTTCTATGCTTGAATTAACTTGGGGTGGAAAAAATCCATTGAAAATGAACGACGGAAGCGAACGTAAGTTTATCGAAGATAACGATACAGTAATTATTCGTGGTTTTTGCGAAAATGCTGAAGTAAGAATTGGTTTTGGCGAAGTTTCAAGTCAATTATTACCTCCATTTATCAGACAATGAAGAGAAGATAAATCTGAAGAGATATAAAAAATAAAAACCTTGGCTTTCACCAAGGTTTTTTTATGTTTTTAATCTCGCAAAGCCGCAGAGACGCAAAGTTTTTTAACCATATAAAGTAATTTAAGTTCATTTAAAACACAATCTTAAAATTTTCTTATATCAACTTATATGGTCTTCGTTAAGCCGGAATCTGCTGGCTTAAGCAATGTAATGTCCCGAATCCCCAAATAAAATCAATACAACTTATTCCGATTACTTCTCTGTCAGGGAAACATTCTGATAATATATTTAAAGCTACTCGATCATTGCTGTCATTGAATGTTGGAACTAAAACGCAATTATTCAGAATTAAGAAATTAGCATAACTTGCTGGTAATCTTAAATCTTCGAAATCAACACGTTTTGGCATTGGCAATGCTACAATTACTGGAGATTTTCCGTTTTCTAATTTTGCATTTTGAAGACGTTTCAAATTATCCTGCAAAGGCTTGTAATTTGAATCATTTTTATCCGTTTCTACAATTGTTACGATTGTATCTTCATTTACAAATCGGCATAAATCGTCAATGTGACCGTGTGTGTCGTCACCTTCAATTCCATCTCCAAGCCAGATTACATTCGTAACTCCAAGATATTCTTTAAAAACAGCTTCGTAGTCTTCTTTTGTAAAACCTTGATTTCTAACCTGAATTGTAGGATGCATTAAACACTCTTCTGAAGTCAGTAAAGTACCTTTTCCGTTTACGTCGATTGCACCACCTTCAACTATTACAGGTTTTCCTTTGTATATAACCTGAGTTAGTGGAACATCAATAAAATCGGCAATTTTTCCTGGTACAAATTTATCTAGCTGATAATTTTTATATTTTGCCCAGCCATTGAAATTAAAATTAAGCGCTTCTCTTTTAGAACCATTTTTTACAATAATTGGCCCCGAATCGCGCATCCAGCTTCTGTTTGTTTTATGAATTATATAAGAAACGTTTTTAGTGTTTACGCGTGCTCTTTCAAGCATATCTGCAACTTTTTCTTTCAGTTTTTCATCGGCTACGACCAAAAAAACAGTTTCAAAAGTGGCTACTTTTTTTATAAATTCTACAAAAGCCCATTGAACAGCTTCATATTTTCCCGGCCAATCGTTACCATTATGCGGAAAACACAATACTATTCCTTGCTGTTTTTCCCATTCTGCTGGAAATCTTCTATTATTTGTTGACATAAAAAAGGTTCTAATTTAGAAAATGCAAAGATAAGCATTCGTTAGGACTATAAAACATTTGATTGAAATTCGTGCTTAATTTCACAAAGAATATCCTGCAAAAATTAAGTTAAAGATTAAATAATGAAGGCTTAATATTTGGCAGAAATCATGGAATTACATTTGCGAAACTAAAAACTAATAAAAAATGAAAAAATTAACTATCTCATTATTAACAGTGATGCTTATTATGACAAGCTGTAATAATGATGAAAATTCTAACAACGAACCAGAAGTTGTTGTAAACGAAAACCCGGGAACTTTTAAAGAAATTGGTTCTATTACTATTGGAGGTGAAGCTGCCGCTGAAATCTCAGCTTATTGTGAAAAAACAAAAAGACTTTTCACTGTAAACAACAGTGGTACAAATCAAATTGATGTTATCGATATTTCTGATCCCACAAAACCTTTAAAAATCGGAAAAATTGATTTAACTGCTTACGAAGGTGCTTCAAATAGCGTTTCCGTTTTTGATGGAAAACTAGCAGTTGCTTTAGAATCAACTGTAAACAAACAAGGAAATGGAAAAGTTGTTGTTTTCAACACATCAGATTATAGCTTAATCAAACAAGTTACAGTTGGTGCTTTGCCAGATATGATTACTTTTTCTCCTGACGGAAAATACATCATGACAGCTAATGAAGGCGAACCAAATACTGATTATTCGCAAGATCCTAACGGAACAATTTCTATCATAGAAACAAGTACATACAATGTTACAACACTTGATTTTGCTTCATTTGCTGGTCAGGCCACAACATTAGCAAAAGACGGATTTAGAATTTCAAAAGTTGCTAAAAGCTTTGCTCAGGATATTGAACCAGAATACATTACTATTTCAGATGATTCTAAAACGGCTTGGGTAACTTTACAAGAAAATAATGGTGTTGCAAAAGTTGATTTAACTTCTAAAACAATTACAGCAATTTATCCTTTAGGTTTAAAAGATTACAACACAGCTGAAAATGCTATTGATGTTAGTGATCTTGATGATAAAATCGCTTTTAATCCGTGGAAAGTAAAAGGAATGTATATGCCTGATGCTATAAGTCATTTCTCTGCTAACAATGTACCTTATTTTGTCACTGCAAATGAAGGAGATGCAAGAGAATATACAGCTAATACTGACATCAAACGTATGAAAAGCTTAAAGCTTGATGCTACAGTTTTCCCTGATGCAGCTACTTTAAAACTAGATGCGAATTTAGGAAGATTAAATCTTGTTGCTGATATGGGCGATACTGATGGCGATGGAGATTTAGACGAAATGGTAAGTTTTGGTGCAAGATCATTCTCAATCTGGAATGGAAACACTGGAAAAATTGTTTTTGACAGTAAAAATGATGTGGACAAAAAAACCAACGAATTAGGAACTTATGATGACAAACGAAGCGACGATAAAGGTTCTGAACCGGAAGCTGTTGTTGCAGCAAAAATGGGAAATCAAAACATTTTATTTGTTGGCCTAGAAAGATCTGACGCTTTTATGGTTTATGACGCTACAAATCCTGTTTCTCCGCAATATTTACAAACTGTCAAAACTGGAGATGCGCCAGAAGGAATTCTTTTTATCCCGGCTTCAAAAAGCCCAACCAAAAGAAGCTTACTAGTAGTGAGCAGTGAAGGTGACGGAAGTATAAAAATATATCAGCCAGACTTGAAATAAATCTTTTTATAAAAAACACAAAGAGGACAAAATATATATTTTGTCCTTTTTTTATGCTTATATTTTTGATTTCGTTAAGAATTTTACATAATAAAAAGCCAAAACGTGGAAATTATGTAAGACCAAATAGAACACATTCTAAAAACCACCGCATAATTTTGTCATGAGTTTAAAACAAAAACCAAACTAAAATTGAATATCATGAAAAAGAAATTATGCTCTCTGTCCTTTTTAATATTAGCGTTTTCAGCAAGCGCACAAAATATGACGACCACTACTACTCCAACTGTTGATCAATCACAATACAACAAATGGTCTATAGAATTAAATGGCGGGGTTAATAAACCAACGCGAACAATGACTCCGGGTTATTCGACTTCAACTTTAAATCCATTTCATGCTGACTTGGGTGTGAGATACATGTTTAGTCCAAAGTTTGGAGTAAAATTAGATGTTGGATATGATCAGTTTACAGAACGTGATGACACGCCAGATTTTGAAAGCAGATATGTCAGAGCAAGTATCCAGGGTGTTGTAAACATTGGACGTGCTTTAAATTTTGAAACTTGGACAAATACTATTGGCGTTTTAGCACACGGAGGTTTTGGAGTTTCGCAAATTAGTACGGAAACTGGATTTGGAGGTCAGGATTATATGGGACACGGAATTGTGGGTCTAACCGGACAAGTAAAATTATCAAACAGAGTTGCACTAACAGGTGATCTAACAGGAATTGTAAACGCAAAACAAAACTGGAACTTTGACGGAATGGGAAGTACTTCATCTGGTACCTTTGACGGAGTTTTATTGAATGCCTCTGTTGGTTTGACTTTCTATTTAGGTAAAAATGAAAAGCATGCTGATTGGGTTGGAGAAGAAGACAGAATCACCGAATTGGAAAAAAGAGTTGATTTAGTAGAAACCGGACTTTTAGATACTGATAAAGATGGCGTTGCTGATTTATACGATTTAGAACCAAATAGTATTGCAGGAGTTGCGGTAAACACAAAAGGTCAATCTATTGATACCAATCAAAACGGTGTACCTGATGAGCTAGAAAGTTATTTAGATAAAACTTACGAAAAGAAAGGCGCTGGAAGTGGAAGTCTTACAAACAGTACAGTTGAGGAATTGATCAACGGAGGTTACGTAAATGTTTATTTCGACTTCAATTCTTCTAAACCTACAAATGCTTCTTTGTCTGGGGTTGATTTCTTAGTAAAATACTTGAAAAACAATCCAGGAAAATCAGCTGATATTATTGGCTATGCTGATGAAATTGGAAATTCAAATTATAATACTGAATTATCAAGAAAAAGAGCTGAAGCTGTGAAAAAAGTAGCAACTAATGCTGGAATCGATGCTTCAAGACTGAATGTAATTGCTAACGGAGAAGATACTTCAGTTAACAAAAACTCTAAAGAAGCGAGACAAATCGTAAGAAGAGTTACTTTCCAGGTGAAATAACAATTATAACTAAATTTAAAAAGGCGGTTTCAATAGTTTGAAACCGCCTTTTCTCTTTATATCAAGATAAATCTAATTATTTATCAATTGCTCTTTTTGTAATATCTCCAAAAGCATCAATTCTTCTGTCTCTAAAGAATGGCCAGTTTTGACGAACATTTTCCTGTAAATCCAAATCAACTTCTGCAATTAAGATTTCTTCTTTATCGTGTGAAGCCTGAGCTAAAATTTCACCTTGTGGCCCAGCAATGAAAGACGCTCCCCAGAATTGAATTCCTTCAGTTCCTTCAAGATATTTTTCAAGACCAATTCGGTTTGCAGCTGCTACGAAAACTCCGTTTGCTACTGCGTGGCCTTTCATTACGTTCATCCAAGCGCCGTATTGATTTTCACCGTATTGTTCTTTTTCTTTTGGATGCCATCCAATTGCTGTTGGATAAAATAAAACTTCTGCACCTTTTAAAGCTGTAATACGTGCTGCTTCCGGATACCATTGATCCCAACAAATTAAAGTTCCAACAGTTCCTTTTTTAGTTTCGATTGCCTGAAATCCTAAATCACCTGGCGTAAAATAGAATTTTTCATAAAAATGAGGATCGTCTGGAATATGCATTTTACGGTACAAACCTGCTTCCGTACCGTCTGTATCGATGATATAAGCACTGTTATGGTAAATTCCAGCCATTCTTTTTTCGAAGAAAGGAACAATGATCACAACTCCTAATTCTTTTGCCAATTCACTGAAAGCAATAAATGAAGTACTATAAAGGGGTTCTGCTAATGCAAAATTATCGACATCTTCGCTTTGGCAGAAATAATGACTGCTATATAATTCAGGAAGCAAGATTACCTCTGCACCTTGGCTTGCAGCATCTCTTACCCAACTGATGCATTTTTTAAGATTATTTTCAGCAACATCATTCAGATTTAACTGAATTACTGATATTTTATATTTTCTTTTCGGCATGACATAAAATTTAGAGTGCAAAAATAATACTTTTTAAAGGATTGGCAAAGTCTATAACTTTTATATAACATGAAGAAAGAAAGCAATGCAATTAATCAAAACAAAAAACCATTTCACATCAGTTTAAAATTCAAACTTTTGCAAAATGGCTTTCAACCTAAAAAAATATCAACTAAGAAGGTTGTTATTCGATTACGACTTTTTGAGTAAGGAATTCAGTTTCTGATTTTTTGAATTTGATTTCGATAGTTCCTTTTGCAGTTGCCTTAAATTTATAAACTGTCTTTTTAGGATCTGGAACTTGCTGTGTGCAAACTCCATCTACTGGATATTTTGCCACAACTTGCAATCCTTTTGCTTCACCAATTGTAGTTTCAGCAATTTTATCGAATTCTCCACAAGCATTGTCTACTAAATAAGTAACATCATAACTCAATTCGTCGTTTACTTTTCCTGTCGCCGGACCTTCAATTTTAGTTACAAACGCTGTTTTTGTTTTAACTGCTGATTCTGCGTTGTCATCGTCGTTGCTGCATGAAATTAATGCAGTTGATAAAAATAATACTACTAAAACTGATTTTAATCTAAACCTTTTCATATAAAATAATAATTAATTGTTAATTACTATGAAGATGCGGCGGCGTTGCAAAGGTTGCTTTGAGGAAATGTTAAATAGTTTGATTAAAAATTCAAATCATTATAAATCAGAAACTTATTTTTTAATATTTTTTTTCAAAATGCCGATATTTCTTATGAAAATAAAAACTTCTCGACTAGCCCCGATCGAAGCGGCATCCTTTTTCCTGCTTCTTTAGCAGGGAAAAGATATAGCGGAGAGCGGGACTGAATTTGAACTGAAAACTGATATTTCTGCTTCAAAAAAAAACACCAGCCTTTTGACTAGTGTTTTTTGTTATTTTTAAAATCAGTATTTAAACTACTGGCTCTTTCTTTTTAAATATTTTTTTGAAAAGATTTACGATTAGCAGGACAATAAACCCAAAAACAAGGCCAACAATAAATTCTTTAATAATTGATGGAATCTTAATTTCTTCAGCGAAATGATGAATAAATGGGATATAATGTACAAACAAACCTCCAGCTACTAAAATCAGAGCAATTGTACCAATAACAGTTAATGCTTTAATCACTTTTGGAAGCGCTTGAACCAAAATATTTCCAATAAATTTTAATAGGCTTTTTTCTTTTTTACTGCTTTGAATCATTTTAAAACCGACTTCATCCATACGAACGATAAGTGCTACAATTCCGTAAACTCCAATTGTTGCTATCAGCGCAATGATTGAAACTGTGATGATTTGTGACATTAATGGTTTACCAATTACGGTTCCTAAAGCGATAATTACGATTTCTACAGAAAGAATAAAATCAGTAACAATTGCCGATTTTACTTTGTCTTTTTCGATTATTAAAATCTCTTCCTCAGTAAGCACTTCATCTGTAATTCCTTCAGATTCTTCGTGTGCATGAGGAACTATAAATTCATAGATTTTTTCGGCTCCTTCATAAGCTAAAAACAATCCTCCTAAAACCAAAACTACCATGATAGCAACTGGAAA
This sequence comes from Flavobacterium resistens, assembly GCF_900182645.1. GTDB lineage: Bacteria > Bacteroidota > Bacteroidia > Flavobacteriales > Flavobacteriaceae > Flavobacterium > Flavobacterium resistens. The sequence goes on from NZ_FXTA01000001.1 coordinate 643,441, forward strand.
AAACGCACTTAACAAAAATGCAATTGGAAGAATAATGATTTTATTCAATAAAGAACCTTTGCTGATTGCCCATAAAACCGGAAGCTCTCTCGATGATGCGAAACCTGAAGCTTTTTCGGCATTTACAGCCAAATCATCTCCTAAAATTCCAGCTGTTTTTTTTGCTGCAACTTTGCTCATTACTGCAACATCATCCATAATTGCTGCGATATCATCTAATAGAGCGAAAAAACCTGAACCCATCTTTTTAATTATTTTTAGTTGCGCGAATCTACCACTTTTCTGCTAATTTCTAAGCCGAATATTGGATAAATTCTAACTGCATTGCCCTAATAATAGCCAGATAATTACAAAAACTAATATAGTTCCGAAACATCCTCCTCCTAATTTTTTCGCGCCATATCCTGCGATTAATCCTCTAAATATATTGTTCATAAGTGTATGTTTTTTAAGTTATTGTAAATTTGAGAATTATACTTAAAACTTCATTTATAATACTTAAAAAAAATGTTTCAATATTTACGCATTTGAACAAAAAAAAACACCAAATCATTTCTGATTTGATGTTTTTGAGAAACATTAAAATATTAAAAAAAAATTATTCTATTGTTGGAGTTTGATTTCTGAAAACCAATTTTCCGTCAAATGCATCAATTAAAATAATGCTGTCTGTTGTAATATTTCCAGCCAAAATTTCTTTTGACAACTGATTTAAAACCTCTCTCTGAACTACTCGTTTTACCGGTCTTGCTCCAAACTGAGGATCAAATCCTTTTTCAGATAAATAGGCGATTGCTTCCGGAGTTGCATCCATTGTAATGCCTTGTAGAGCCAACATTTTGGTAACACTCTTCAATTGTAAACTTACAATTCTTGAAATATTATCGACTGTAAGCGGCGTAAACATTACGATTTCGTCAATACGGTTTATGAATTCTGGTCGTACTGTTTGTTTCAACAATCCTAAAACTTCTGTTTTTGCTGCTTCTGTTGCCGCTTCCACTCCGCCTTTTAGATTTTCAAATTTTTCCTGAATAATCTGGCTTCCCATGTTAGAAGTCATGATGATAATCGTGTTTTTGAAATCGGCCAAGCGCCCTTTATTGTCCGTTAATCGGCCTTCATCAAGAACCTGCAATAAAATATTGAAAGTATCCGGATGCGCTTTTTCAATCTCATCTAACAAAATCACAGAATATGGTTTTCTACGAACTGCTTCTGTCAATTGACCTCCTTCATCATAACCTACATATCCCGGAGGCGCACCAACTAAACGACTCACACTGTGACGTTCCTGATACTCACTCATATCGATACGTGTCATGGCATTTTCATCATCAAAAAGATATTCGGCCAACGCTTTTGCTAATTCTGTTTTACCAACTCCGGTTGTTCCTAAGAATAAAAATGTTCCAACTGGTTTTTTCATATCCTGTAAACCGGCACGGCTTCTACGAACGGCATCACTCACGGCTTCTATCGCTTCTTCCTGACCTACTACACGTTTATGTAATTCGTCTTCTAAATGCAATAGTTTCTCTCTTTCTGTTTGAAGCATTTTCATTACTGGAATTCCTGTCCATTTTGCTACTACTTCTGCAATATCTTCTCTGGTAACTTCTTCTTTAATTAAAGAATTTCCAGATTGAAATTCCTGCAATTGTTTTTGCAAAGTTTCCTGACGTTCTTGCGCTTCTTTTATTTTTCCGTAACGAATTTCGGCTACTTTTCCGTAATCGCCATCACGTTCTGCACGTTCTGCTTCGTATTTAAAATCTTCTATTTCGTGTTTTACAGCCTGAATTCCGTCAACAATATCTTTTTCAGATTTCCATCTTGCGTAGATTTCGTTGCGTTCTTCTTTTAAGTTTGCCAAATCCATGCGAAGGATTTTCAATTTACTTTCTTCTTTTTCGCGTTTGATAGCTTCAATTTCGATTTCCAATTGCATGATTTTACGATCCAAAACGTCTAATTCTTCTGGTTTTGAATTGATTTCCATACGCAACTTAGAAGCAGCTTCATCCATTAAGTCGATTGCTTTATCTGGCAAAAAACGATTGGTAATATAACGTTGTGAAAGTTCAACTGCGGCAATAATTGCCTCATCTTTAATTTGAACTTTATGATGCGTTTCGTATTTTTCTTTGATACCACGTAGAATCGAAACTGCACTTTCGGTATCTGGTTCATCGATTAAAACTTTTTGGAAACGTCTTTCAAGTGCTTTATCTTTTTCAAAATATTTTTGATATTCATCTAAAGTCGTAGCACCGATTGCTCTTAATTCTCCACGAGCCAAAGCTGGTTTCAGAATGTTTGCTGCATCCATTGCGCCTTCACCTCCACCCGCTCCTACAAGCGTATGAATTTCATCAATAAACAAAACGATATCACCTTCTGCCGCTGTAACTTCTTTCACAACCGATTTTAGACGCTCTTCAAATTCTCCTTTGAATTTCGCTCCAGCGATTAAAGCTCCCATATCTAATGAGAAAACGATTTTATCTTTTAGGTTTTCCGGAACGTCTCCGTCAACAATTCTATGAGCTAAACCTTCTGCAATTGCAGTTTTACCAACTCCAGGTTCTCCAATTAACATTGGATTGTTTTTTGTTCTACGAGTTAAAATCTGCAATACACGACGAATTTCTTCATCACGGCCAATTACTGGATCTAACTTTCCTGTTCTTGCTAATTCGTTTAAGTTTTTTGCGTACTTATTTAACGAATTATAAGTTTCTTCAGCCGAAGCTGATGTTACTCTTTCGCCTTTACGTAATTCTTCAATAGCTGCCTTAAGACCTTTTCCCGTAACTCCCTGATCTTTTAAAATCTGAGAAACTTTACTTTTGGAATCAAAAATAGCTAGAATTAAATGCTCGATCGATACATATTCGTCGTTCATTTTTTGTGCGATAATTTCAGCTTCGTTCAAAGCTTTATTTGCGTCTCTTGAAAGCATAATATCGCCTCCCGAAACTTTTGGAAAACTCTGAATTGTACTGTCTAAAATTTGCAAAAACAAAGGCACATTTACATTTAATTTTTTTAAAATAAATGGCGCTACGTTTTCATCAACTTCAAAAATAGCTTTGAAAATGTGTTCATTTTCTATTTGTTGCTGACCATTTCGTTGCGCTAATTGCTGCGACAACTGAATGGCTTCCTGCGATTTAATTGTAAATTTATTTATGTTCATATTTTTATGATTTGATTGATTTTATTTGTTTGATATTCAATATGATTAAAGTTACGATTTATAGGGCTAAATTTTTAACTCAAATAATCTAACTTTGTATTCGAATAGACAAATTATATTCCATAGTAAAAATAAAGACAAAATGACCTGAAAATCATGATTTTTATCAGATTTAGCTGTCAAAAAGTCATAAAACAAGTCAAATATGAGTTTTTTTAATTCAATCTTCGGAAGTTCAGAGAACTCAGAAGCTCCAAAAAGTAAAGTGAACTGGACAGAATTAACCGATCTTCTTCAATTAATGGAAATAGAAGCAATATCAAACGAAAAGCCAGTTGTAATTTTTAAGCACAGCACAAGATGCAGTATCAGTCGAATGGCATTGAAACAATTTGAAAGAGAATATGATCTTGAAGATGTTGTTGATGCTTATTTCCTGGATTTAATTGCGTATCGTGATATTTCAAATGAAATCGCACATAAATTTGGCGTTTATCATGAATCACCACAATTAATTTTAATCAAAAACGGAAAAGCCGTTTACGATGTTTCGCATAGCGATATTGATGCCGATGCATTAAAAAGTAAAGTGTAGTTTTTGTAAAATGATTTTAGTAAAATGTGAGATGGATTCAAACATTTCACATTTTACAATTTACATCTAACTTTTCATATCACTAAAAACTTCCTCCAGAACCTCCTCCGCTAAAACCTCCATCTCCAAACTCCATTGGAGAATCTATCTTAACTTCTGGTTTCATTCCGAAAGTTGAAGCTACAACTAAAGCTTCGGCGTTTAAGAAATTATCTGAATGATTGATTCTATCTGGTTTAAAAGTCAAACCACTTTCTTTTTCTTTTAATTTTTTAATTGAAAAAAAAGCAATTGCGAATAAAACTGCTCCGCCAAGTGTAAGTGCAACTTCAATTGGCAAAACGGAATAATAAAATCGGATTGTGTAAATTGAAAATGCAATTGCCAAAAAACTGATCCATAGCATTATTCTATCTTTTGTTTTTAAAGCCTGAATCAAATAAATTATTGGGACAATAATTGTAAATGCATAAAAGAAAAATGCAAACGGAATGTCAGTTCCTGGTTTTACTTCATTCCCTAATAATTCTGCGGAAAGCTCTCTAACTACTAAATAGTTACAGGAAAGATAAAACAATATTAAACAAAAACTATTGGCTAATAAAAGTCCGTTGTAATAATAACTTTCTTTTAGATTGAAGATTGTTTTTTTTGTTACAAAATATAAAATTGCTGCAGAAATCATTGCTACAAAAGGCAAAATTGTTTTTCCTATATCACCAAATTCAAACATTTCAAAAAACAAAAATCCCGTTGTAGCTATACAGAAAACTAACATTGATACTAAATGAAGATATCTTAAAAACATAAAAAGTGCTGCAATTGAAACAAAAAAAGCAATTACAGCTTCATAACCTTCTGTTGTGACAGCAATTGCAATTCCGACATTTAGCAGTGCTCCTAAAATAAACGCATCATCTAAACCATGATTGTGATAATTTTGAGTTGCTAATAATTCTACTCCGACAAATCCAACTACAGCAAAAATATAACAGCAAATTTGAAAAAAAACACTTTCGCCACTTAAACCAAATATAGAAATTGCTCCACAAATTGAAAGATATAATAAACAACCCAGCAAGAAAAATCCAATTCTGACCAGAATATTGCTTTGACTTTTTAAAACTGGCAATTCCTTTTCTATAAATTTCTTTTGATCCTTACTTATAAAACCTCCATTATATAAAGTATCTGCTTCATTAACTAAAGCTCCATTATCTAACATTTTTTTATCGTACACTATCATGCTCTAATTTCTTTATTGAATTTTTTAATCAATTTTATAAACAGTACTATTGAACCGATAAAATAAGCCGGCAAAAGAAACACAAAGAGCTCCCAAATATCAGAAAAATCAATATTCTCAAATATTCTGAACAAAATTATATTTCCGCCAATATAGCCATAGACAATCATAAAAACATATAAAGACATTGCTTTATTCTCATAACTAGCTTTATAGAAATAAAACGTAGAACCGATTAAAACAATAGCAAATAACATCCAATTAAGCGTATCATAACTGGTTAAATTACTAATTGAAGCTATGCTTATGATATGCAGAGCAAAAGTTAGAAAAATTAAGCCAAAGTGCGTTTTTAAGGAAATTCTGCGACTATAAATCGTCCATAAAATTAATAAGACACCTAGCATTACAGCAGAATAACTCAAATTCTGACTTGCATACAAATTCTGACTTGCATACAAATTATTACTGTCATTAAAAATATCTTGTGGTGTGACCGAAAGTCCTATATAAGCCGCTAAACCAGTAATTGCAATCGTCAAAACGCTTTTATTATCAAAATAATAAGCACAAAAGAAACTCACAATTGTTGGAACTAAAGTCGCTAATCCGTAATGTTCTCCAAAGGGTTTGTACTGAAACTGCAAATAACCAATAAAAATACAGGTCAGAATATTGGCAGCAAGCACCAAATATTCTAAAACCGGATGTTCAAAAACGGTTTCTGATTTTTGGAAACCTTTTGAATTTTTAAAACAATAATAAAAACAAACTACAATGACTATAAGTAAAATAGAAAGAATGGCAATGTGACCAATTGTATCAATATTTTCATAAATCAAGATTCCAATTCCAGAAGTAAAAAGTAAAACAGACAAATACAAAAACAGTTTTAATTCTGCATTTAATGAAAAAACACCCAAATTACGATAAGCTGTAATTTCCTTGTATTGATTTTCTGTAATTAGATTTTTATCCCGAAGCAATTCTGTAAACTTCTCATCGAACTTATTCATATTTTGTATTTAATAGTACAATCAAAAATAGTTTTTTTTTAATGCAATTGATTTTTATTTGTAAATAAATTCGGCTTTATTCTTGTAAAACAGAACTTAGTACAGTTTTGAAATCCAAATTCTTTATAAAAAGAAAGTCTTAAAATGTAAAAAAATCACAAATATTACTGACTTTAAAATTAATTAATTACATTCGTGTAATCGATTACATTAAAACGATATCAAAACCACTTAAACCAAATATTAAAATGAAAAAGAATTTGTTTTCACTTCTTTTCCTCATGAGCCTGTCTCTTTCTGCACAAAATTATGTGATGACGTCTCCTGAGGGATTTGGAGCATCTGCTACTGGAGGTGGCACCACAACTCCTGTTACCGTGACCACTTATGCCGATTTAACTGCGAAGCTAAAACTGACAACGCCGCAAGTTATTTTAGTTTCTGGAACAATCAACTGTAGTTACACAAGTTTGTTAGTCACAAACAAAACTATTATTGGCCTTCCAGGAGCCCGATTAGTAAACACTGATCAAACTGCGGCGGGTTCGGGGATTTTAAGCTTAAAATCTGGATCAGACAATATTATTATCCGAAACCTAATTTTTGAAGGCCCTGGCGCCTATGATGTGGATGGACATGATAATCTTACTTCTGAAGCTACAAATGTTTGGGTAGATCATTGCGAATTTCAGGATGGAATGGATGGCAATTTTGATAATAAAGGAGCTGCTGACAATGTGACTATTTCGTGGACAAAGTTTACGTACTTAAAAACGCCAAAAGCCGGTGGTTCTGGCGGAGCCGATGATCACCGATTTACCAATCTTGTAGGTTCAAATAAAAGTGATGCTCCTGCTGATGGTCACTTTAGCATTACTTTTAAAAACTGTTATTGGGCAGAAGGATGCAAAGAAAGAATGCCAAGAGGTAGAAATACTGAACTTCATATTTTGAATTGCTATTACAATACGTCAGTTTCAGGTTCTTTGGCAATCGGTTTGGGCGGAGGCGATAAAAATTCGACTTGTTATGTTGAAGGAACTGATTTTGCTAAAATTGGAACTGCTTTTAAAAATTACATCAGTACAGACGGCGGAACTGTTGGAATTACATTTTCTAACTGCCTAAAAGCCGGAGCAGATTATGGGGACCCAGTCTCAAAACCTTCATATACCTATACGGCTCTTGCAGTAAATGATATTGCTGGATATATAACTAATGCTTCGTGTGGTGCAGGTGCAACACTTCAAGTTTCTACTGATGGAAAAATAGCATCAAGTTGTAATGGTTTAGGCTTAAAAGAAAACAAAAATGATTTAGAACTTAAATATTATCCAACCAAAATTAATCGTCTTTTAAATATTGAGTTTTCAGGAATTGACAACGGATTAGCTTATGTTAATTTGTTTTCTTCCAGTGGCGCCAAAGTATATTCGGAATCAAAAAATATTGTTTCTGATGAAAAACTAGAGTTGAATGTTGGAAATCTTGCAAAAGGCATTTACATCTGCAAAGTTCAGATTGAAAATCGCAGTAAAACTTTTAAGCTTTTGAAAATATAAACATTATCCAATAAAAAAGGTCATTGAAAAATCAATGACCTTTTTACTTTTTACAGCTCACTTTTTACATCTAACGAAATGGATTAGAAAGCTGCTTTCATTTTATCTTTTATAGCATCTAGGCAAAGATTGTTAATGCTTCCTTCGTGAGTATGTTTTGTTTCTTTTGGAGATTTATACGTTCCTGCTTCCAATTGTTCTGCAACGGCTTTGTAAGCATCTCTAAACGGCATTCCTTCCACCACCATTTCATTTAAAGTATCTACTGTAAACAGATAATCGTATTTTTTATCTTCTAAAATATGATCTTTAACTGTAATATCTTTTATTGAAAATATTGCAATGTCAAGACAAGCTTTTAGATTTTGAATCGCTGGAAATAAACCTTCTTTTAAAAGCTGTAAATCTCTATGATATCCACTTGGAAGATTATTTGTAATCAAAGTGATTTCGTATGGAAGCGCTTGAATCTTATTGCATTTTCCTCTAATCAATTCGAAAACGTCTGGATTCTTTTTATGAGGCATAATACTTGAACCTGTAGTAAGGTGCGCTGGAAGACCAATAAAATCAAAGTTCTGGCTCATATACAAACAAACATCCATGGCGAATTTTGATAACGTTCCTGCAACGCTTGTCATCGCAAAAGCAACTGTTTTTTCTGCTTTTCCACGGCTCATTTGTGCTGCAACAGCATTGTATTTTAACGTCTCAAAACCTAATTCTTTGGTTGTAAATGTTCTGTTGATTGGAAATGAACTTCCGTAACCTGCAGCTGATCCTAACGGATTTTGATCTACAATTTTTGAAGCTGCGTTCAACATTGTAATATCATCAATTAAACTTTCGGCGTAAGCAGAAAACCACATTCCGAATGAAGATGGCATTGCGATTTGTAAATGCGTATAACCTGGCAATAAAACGTTTTGATGTTTTTCTGCCGATTCCATTAACAAGTCAAACAATGTTTTAACCTGTTCTTTTATCGCTTTTAATTCGTCTTTTAAATACAAATGAACATCTACTAAAACCTGATCGTTACGAGAACGCGCGGTGTGGATTTTCTTTCCTGCATCGCCTAGTTTTACTGTTAGAAGATATTCTATTTTAGAATGCACGTCTTCGAAACTATTTTCGATTTCAAAATTTCCAACTACGATATCTGCAATAATTTCGTTTAAGGCATCAACTAAAGAAGTTGTTTCTTCCTGAGTTAACAAACCAATCTGACCCAACATTTTGGCATGCGCGATTGAACCTAAAGCATCATATTTCGCTAAAACCAAATCTAATTCACGATCGTTTCCAACTGTGAATTGCTCGATTTGTTTATCTGTTGGTATTCCTTTTTCCCAAAGTTTCATAGGTCATGTTTTTTTTCGCCACGAATTCACGAATTATTTTTTCAAATCTTTGCGATTATTTTTTTTCGAATTAATATTTCGTTTAGTATAGTAAAAAAATAATTCGTGAATTCGTGGCGGTTTTTCTTTTCTTATAATTTAAAGAAATCGGTTAGTATTTTGATATACAAGTCGACTCCTTCTTCAATTTCATTTACAAAAATAAATTCGTCTGCTGAATGCGAACGCAACGTTTCTCCAGGTCCTAATTTCAAAGACTGACAGCTTAAAACGGATTGATCTGAAAGCGTTGGTGAACCATACGTTGTTCTTCCCAAAGCAATTCCTGCCTGAACTAAACCGTGTGCAACTGGAATAGACGATGCATTTAAATGCATTGATCTTGGCGTAACTTCGGCATTTACGTTTGCTTTTACAACTTCCAAAATTTCAGCATTTGTATAACGATCTGTTACTCGAATATCTACAACCAAATCACATTCTGACGGAACCACATTATGCTGTTTTCCTGCATTGATTTGTGTTACGGTCATTTTTACAGGACCTAAAACATCTGAGATTTTGTCAAATTTATAGTTTTTAAACCATTCCATTACCGGAATTGATTTGTATAATGCATTATCATCGTTTTGATGTGCGGCGTGGCTTGCAGTTCCTTTTACCTTTACATCTAAAACTAATAAACCTTTTTCGGCAACTGCCAATTGCATTAAAGTTGGTTCTCCAACAATAGCGCAATCTAGTTCTGGCAAGCTTTTTAAAACACTGTTTAATCCATTTTTTCCGCTGCTTTCTTCTTCGGCGGAAGCCACAATTACAATATTATGTGATAAGTTTTGATTCTCATAAAAGTGTACAAATGTTGCCAGTAATGAAACTAAACATCCGCCTGCATCATTACTTCCTAATCCGAATAATTTACCATCTTTTTCAATCGCTTTAAACGGATCGTTGGTGTACGCCTGATTGGGTCTTACAGTATCGTGATGTGAGTTTAGTAAAAGTGTTGGTTTGTTCTCGTCGAAATATTTGTTGAAAGCCCACACATTATTGTTTTCTCTCTTGAAAGGAATCTCATTTTGATTGAACCAATTTTCGATTAAAAGAGCCGTCTGATCTTCTTCACTTGAAAATGAAGGGGTTTCAATAAGACTTTTCAATAAACTAATTGCTTCCTGAGTAAGCGTATCTATACTTTTCATAGGTTTGGTTTCTTTGCCATGATCCCGATAGCTATCGGGGCGAAGTCACAAAGTTTTTAATTAAATCCGTGACATTTTTAATTGGCGCAAATTTCTAAAATTAAATTTTAAAAGTACTGCGCAGCTCTGTTTTTTTGCCACTAATTGCACGAATTTTCACAAATTATCTTTTTGTCAAAGATTTAAAATCAAAATAAACTTTTTAATGTACGTCTAAAATTATTTTCTCTTTTAAAAGAAAAAATTAGAGTCAATTCGTGGCACCATTTTTTATAATGTAATCGTTGTATGCGGAATATCTGAGTTTTGAAGCATTTTATGGTGCCCAATTTTGATTTTCTGTACGCCTCTTGATAAACTATTGAAACAGTTATCCAGTTTTGGAATCATTCCGGAATGAATTACTTTTTCTTCTTTTAGTTTATTGTATAATGTTTCGTTGATTTCTGTTATCACCGATGAATCGTCTTCTGAATCTTGTAAAACACCTTGTTTTTCAAAGCAATATGTTAGTGTAACGTCAAAAACTTCAGATAATGCAATTGATAATTCACTTGCAATTGTATCAGCATTTGTGTTTAGTAATTGTCCATTTTTATCGTGTGTAATCGCGCAGAAAACAGGAACAACTCCAGCTTCTAATAAAGTTGCCAGTAATTTGGTATTCACTTGTTTTACATCTCCTACAAACCCGTAATCGATAGTTGGATGATTTCTTTTTACTGACTGAATTAAATTTCCGTCAGCTCCGGAAAAACCAATTGCATTATTGTCTTTCGACTGTAATTGCGCCACAATATGTTTGTTGATTTGTCCTGCGTAAATCATAACCACAACATCAAGCATTGGAGCATCTGTAATTCGGCGTCCATCAATCATTTGCGGAACCAAACCAATACTTTGCGCCATTTTTGTAGCCGATTTTCCACCGCCGTGAACTAAAACTTTATAACCTTCAATTTTAGAAAAATCGGTTAAGAATTGCTCTAATTCTGCAGGATTGTCAATGATGTTTCCACCTATTTTTATTACTGATACTTTCATTTTTTTAAGGTTCTAAGATGCTAAGGTTCTAACGGACTAAGGTTTTTATTCGTAGTTTCTTAGCATCTTAGAAACTTAGAACCTTAGTACCTCAAAAATTACAATTTCTTCAAAATCTTTTGCAAAACTAATTGTGCCGAGTAAGTTCTATTATTCGCTTGTTCGATTACGATTGAATTTTCTCCGTCTAGAACTTCATCGCTTACAATTACGTTACGACGAACTGGAAGACAGTGCATGAATTTTCCGTTGTTGGTTAAAGCCATTTTTTCAGCTGTTACTGTCCAATTTGGATCACTGTTGGTTACTTTTCCATAATCGTTGAAATTACTCCAGTTTTTAACGTAAACGAAATCGGCGTTTTCAAAAGCTTTGTTTTGATCGTATTCGATTTTACAATCTTTTGTGATTTCTGGACTTAATTCGTAACCTTCTGGATGTGTGATTACAAAATCCATGTCTTTTTGCATTTGCATCATTTCTACGAATGAATTCGCAACTGCTTGTGGCAACGCTTTTGGATGTGGTGCCCAAGAAAGCACTACTTTTGGTTTGTGTTTTGTTTTGTGTTCTTCCATCGTAATCGCATCAGCCAAAGATTGCATTGGATGACGCACAGCGCTTTCCATATTTACAATTGGCACTGTAGCGTATTTTAGAAATCCAGAAATTACAGTTTCCTGATAATCTTTTTCTTTATCAACCAAACCTGCAAAAGCACGGATTGCGATAATATCACAATATTGAGAAACTACTTCTGCAGCTTCTTTAATATGTTCTGAAGCACCTGAATTCATTACTGCTCCATCTTCGAATTCTAATGTCCAGCCTTCGTTGGTAAAATTCATTACCATAACGTTCATTCCTAAGTTTAAAGCTGCTTTTTGAGTACTCAAACGCGTTCTTAAACTTGGATTGAAGAATAACATTCCTAAGGTTTTGTTTTTACCTAATTTTTTATTTTTAAGCGGATCTTTTTTGATCTTTATTGCACTTTTTACCCATTTTGATAATGAGTCGATATCTTTTATTGAAATATAGTTCATGTCTTTTTTATTAATTTAGATAATGTAATAATTAGATTATTTTAGTAAACGGAATTTCGTCTTTTAATGCCCGCAGAATAAAATTATCATTCAATCCATTTACGATCCAGGTTTCAATATTCGCTGCTTTCGCAATTCCTGCTGCTTCTATTTTGGACTGCATTCCTCCTGTTCCGTGTGATGATTTTGATTCGCCGATTTCTTTTTCAAGCGATTTCAAATCATCTACCAATTTGATTGTTTCCGGAACTTCATCATGAATTGAATCTTTCGTATAAATTCCGTTTGTATTGGTAGCAATTATCAGAATATCAACATTTAAAAGAACTGCTGTTAAAGCCGCTAATTTATCATTATCTCCAAACCGAATCTCATCTGTAGCAACAGTATCATTTTCATTAATAATCGGAATGTAATTGTTTTTGACTAATACATTAATGGTATTTACAATGTTCTTTTTAGTCTGTTCTTTTTCGAAATCAGAATAAGAAAGTAAGCACTGCGAAGTATTTAATCCTAAATCCTTAAAATTTTCATTGTAAATCCGCATTAAATGAGGCTGTCCGATGGAGGCCAAAGCCTGTTTTACAAAAACATCTTTATCCTGATTATCCAGCTTCACAAACTGTTTTGCTGCCGCAATTGCTCCCGAACTTACTATGATAAACTCATATTCGTCATTTAAAGTTGCAATCTGTATCCCAAGATCTTCAATCTTTCCCCGCGAAATATGATTGGTTTCTTTGGTTAAAGTATTACTTCCTATTTTTAATAAAATCCTTTTTTTTGCCATTTCTTTTAAAGATACTAAGGTTCTAAGATGCTGAGATTCTAAGTTTTTTCTTTAGAATTTTCTAATTTTCTAATTGCCTCAATTTTCACATTATCTAAATTACCTAATCTGTCCTTCTCCGTACACGTACCATTTGTTCGTTACCAAATGTTGAAGTCCGATTGGTCCTCTTTGATGCAATTTATCTGTACTTATTGCTAATTCTCCGCCAAGACCAAATTGTCCTCCGTCTGTGAATCTTGTTGATGCATTTTGATAAACTGCTGCTGCATCTATCGATTCCATAAACTGTTGTGCGACTTCGCTATCTCTGGTAATAATTGCTGCAGAATGTCCTCCGCAATACTTATTGATCATTTCGATCGCATTTTCCTGAGAATCAATTGTTCCAATTACGATTTTATAATCTAAAAACTCTTCGTACCAAATATCTTCGTTTTGGATTGTTTTGGTATTTTCAAAATTCTCTAAAGATTTATCTACAATAACCTCCACTTTTGCTTCTATTAAAGCTTCAATCAACATTGCTGTGAAACCTTCAAAATTTGGCAGTTTAGAATCGATTAGAACTTTATCCAAAGAATTACAAGCCGAAATTTTAGCTGTTTTGGCATTCAAAATCACTTTTAACGCTAAATCTGTATCTGCTTTTTCATGAACGTAAACAAAATTATTCCCGCGTCCGCTTACAATTACCGGACAAGTTGCATGCGCTTTTACAAACTCAATTAGCTTTTCGCCGCCTCTCGGAACAATTAAATCGACTTTTTGAGTTGGTTTTTCTAAAAATGCCTGAGTTTCTGTTCTGTTGTAATTCAGATATTCCACCCAATCTTTTGAAACTCCGTTTTCTTCTAAAGCTTTATGCCAAAGACTTACGATTTTTAAGTTTGATTTTAGAGATTCCTTTCCTCCTTTTAATAAAATCTTATTTCCGGATTTAAAAGCGATTCCTCCTGCTTCAATTGTAACATCTGGGCGAGATTCATAAATAATTAAAATCGTTCCGAAAGCGGCTGTTTTATTTATAACTTTTATTCCATTATCATGAGTAAAATGAAAACGCTCTACTCCAACTGGATCTTCCTGAGAAGCCAATTGGTTTAATGATAAAATCATCTCATCGACTTTTTTATCATCTACTTTCAGGCGTTCTTCCATCGCTAAATCTGAGCCATCGTAATCAGCGAGATCTTCCTGATTAGTTAGGATTATCTCATTCCGCTCCTGCTCGACCAGCTTTGCCATGGACCGCAAAACCGCATTTCGTTTTTCAATTGATAATGGAGTCATAGTTTCAAGTGGGTTGGTTGTTTTTTGGTTGTTTCTTTTTATAGAAACTTATTAATACCTAACAGGTTTTGGAGACCTGTTAGAATAATTGTGTGTTTAGTTTTTTAATTCTTCTAAACTTTCTTTTAAAGCTTTTACAAACGTATCAATATCAGCTTTTTTTACAGTTAAAGGCGGTAAAATTCTTAACAGATTTTTATTGTTGGCGCTTCCTGTAAAAATGTGTTTTTCGATGATTAATTTCTTTCTTAAAGCCGCTACATCAAAATCAAATTCTACTCCAAGCATTAATCCTTTTCCTTTTACTTGTTTGATTCCTTCTACTTCTTTGATTTTTTCTAAGAAATATTCATAAACTTCGTTTACATTTTTCTGTAAATCAAGTTTTTCAATTACATCTAAAACTGCAATTCCTGCTGCACAAGACAAATGGCTTCCGCCGAAAGTTGTTCCTAATAATCCGAAACTTGCTTCGAATTTTGGAGAAATCAAAATCGCTCCAACCGGAAAACCGTTCCCCATTCCTTTTGCTACAGAGATAATATCAGCATTAATTCCGTGATGTTGGAAAGCGAAGAATTTCCCGCTTCTTCCGTATCCTGATTGTACTTCGTCTAAAATCAAAACCACATCGTGTTTTTTACATGCTTTTTCTAAAGCCTGGAAAAATTCTGTTGTTCCTTGGTCTAATCCTCCAACACCCTGAATTCCTTCTATAATTACTGCTGTAACATCACCTTTTGCTAGTTCAGCTTCAACTAATTCGATTTGGTTTAAGGGTAAAAAAGTAACTACTTGCTGTGCGTTAATCGGCGCAACAATTTTTTTATTATCAGTAACAGCAACAGCTGCAGAAGTTCTTCCGTGAAAGGAATTATCAAAAGCTACAACTCTAGATTTTCCGTTATGGAAAGAAGCTAATTTCAAAGCATTTTCGTTTGCTTCAGCTCCAGAACTGCATAAAAACAATTCGTAATCTTCAAGACCAGAAAGTTTTCCTAATTTCTGAGCCAATTCAACCTGCAAAGGATTCTGAATGGCATTCGAATAAAAACCTAAATTATCGATCTGATTTTTCAATTTTGCTACATAATCCGGTTGCGTGTGTCCGATAGAAATCACACCATGTCCGCTGTATAAATCTAAATATTCTACTCCTTTGTCGTCAATAATTGTACAATCTACTGCTTTTACTGGAGTTATGTCGTATAATGGGTAAACGTTGAATAAGTTCATTTGTGTTTTGTTTATTTTGTTTCATGTTTCATGTTTCAAGTTACTCACTGGACGTGAAAACTAAAACTTCAAACCTTAAAACTAGTTATGTTTCTTCGTATCTATTTCAAGTAACGAACAGAACTTGAAACTTTAAACTTGAAACTAAAAATTAAAATCCGCTTGGTTTCAAATGTAAACCTGTGGCTTCTTCTAAACCGAACATTAAATTCATGTTTTGAATTGCTTGTCCCGAAGCACCTTTGGTTAAGTTATCGATAATTGATGTTATGAGAACCCGGTTTCCTTTTTTCAATAAACTGATGATACATTTATTCGTTTGCACCACTTGTTTCATGTTGATGTTTGTTGTGGTAACGGTTACGAAAGGTTCGTTTTTATAAAACTCTTCATATTTAGCGACCAATTGTTCCAAACTATCATCGCATAATGTATATAAGGTTGCAAAAATTCCTCTTGGAAAATCTCCTCTATTTGGAATAAAAAGCAATTCGCTGTCAAAATCATCTTGCAATTGAACTAAACTTTCTCCAATTTCTCCTAAATGTTGGTGTTCAAAAGCTTTGTAATGCGACATATTGTTGTTTCTCCAACTGAAATGAGAAGTTTCAGAAAGACTTACTCCTGCTCCTGTGCTTCCTGTTGTAGCATTAATATGTACATCATTATTCAACAAATTATGTTCGGCTAAAGGCAATAAAGCCAACTGAATAGCTGTTGCAAAACAACCTGGATTTGCGATATAATTTGCTTTTTTGATTTCGGCTTTATTGATTTCAGGCAATCCGTAAATAAAGTCTTTCCCTTCAAAATGCGCATCTTTATTCAGTCTGAAATCATTTCCTAAATCAATGATTTTAGTATGACTTGCGAACTGATTTTCTTTCAAAAATGAAATTGATTTTCCGTGACCTAAACACAAGAAAACAACATTTACATCAGGATTTATGACATCAGTAAAATTCATTTCGATATCTCCCATCAAATCTTGGTGCGCTATAGAAAGCGGTTTTCCAGCATTTGTAGTACTGTAAACAAAATCAATGTTTACTTTTGGGTGATACATTAAAATTCTGATGAGTTCTCCAGCTGTGTAGCCTGAACCACCAATAATTCCGACATTAATCATGATCTAATTGATTTACAGATGAAAATATGTTTTGTGCATTTCCAAGAATTTTGATAAATCCTTTTGCATCGTCAGATGTCCATGCATTGTTCATTTCTCCGTATTGACCAAAACCTGTGTTCATCAAATCATTTTTAGATTCGATTCCGTCAAGTGAGAAATGGTATGGTTTTAATGAAACTGTTACCGTTCCATTTACTGTTTTTTGTGTGTCTTGCAAGAAAGTTTCAATATTTCTCATAACAGGATCTAAAAACTGACCTTCATGGAATAACATTCCGTACCAGTTTCCTAATTGCTCTTTCCAATATTGTTGCCATTTTCCAAGAGTATGTTTCTCTAATAAATGGTGAGCTTTGATAATAATTAACGGAGCAGCAGCTTCAAAACCAACTCTTCCTTTGATTCCGATAATAGTATCTCCAACGTGAATATCTCTACCAATTGCGTAAGCATTGGCCAATTTTTCAAGTTTTACGATATTTTTTTCAGGAACATCTTTCTTTCCATTTAATGCAACCAATTCTCCTTGTTCAAAATGAAGTGTTACTTTTTCTTCTCCTTCTTTTTGCAATTGCGAAGGATAAGCTTCACTTGGCAATGGCTGGCTTGAAGTTAAAGTTTCTTTTCCTCCAACACTTGTTCCCCAAAGTCCTTTATTGATAGAATATTGTGCTTTTTCCCAAGAATAATGAACTCCGTTTTGAGCCAAATAATCAACTTCTTCTTGTCTTGACAATTTTAAATCTCTAATTGGCGTAATGATTTCGATTTCCGGAGCGATTGTCTGGAAAATCAAATCGAAACGAATTTGATCATTTCCAGCACCTGTACTTCCGTGTGCGATCGCGCTTGCTCCCACTTTTTTAGCATATTTAATTGCTTCAATTGCCTGAAAAACACGCTCTGCACTTACTGATAACGGATAAGTATTGTTTTTTAATACATTTCCGAAAATCAAATATTTTATAGCTTTATCATAATATTTGTCTACGATAGTAAGATTTGCGTGTTGTGCACTTCCCAATTCGTAAGCTCTTTTTTCAATGGCTGATAATTCTTCTGCGTCGAATCCTCCTGTGTCAACAAGTACAGTATGAACTTCGTATCCTTTTTCATTTTTTAAATATTTCAAACAATACGAGGTATCTAATCCTCCGCTATAAGCTAATACTACTTTTTTCATTTTTTATAATTTTGGCTAATACTTTCGTATTTAGCAGTTTGAGATTTCTTTTAATTAAATTTTGAGTAAAAAAACAAACGACAATAATTTATTTAAAAATAAAGCCTGTTTAATTTTTTTAAGTCTGCTTAATACAGCCTCGTTAAAAGGATGTCTAGGCGGTGTTTTTTGTTTTTCTTTTGGATCGTATAACATTCCAGTACAAAGACACATTTTGTTTTCTTTGCTTTGTAAAATCGGGAAGTTTGTACAGGTTTTACAGCCGGCCCAGAAACTTGGATCGGTTGTAAGTTCTGAGAAAGGAACTGGTTTATAACCTAAATCAGAATTGATTTTCATTACAGCCAAACCAGTTGTTATTCCAAATATTTTAGCATCTGGATATCTCTGCAAAGAATAATCAAAAACTTTAGATTTTATTTTTTTTGCCAATCCTAAACTTCTATAGTCAGGATGTACAATTAACCCCGAATGTGCCACGAATTTTCCGTGTTGCCAGCTTTCGATATAACAAAAACCTGCAAATTTCCCGTCTGCCAGAGCAATCATCGCATCACCATTCGACATTTTTTTCTGAATATACTCAGGAGTTCTTTTAGCAATCCCCGTACCTCTTAACAAGGCAGATGATTCTATCGTATCGCATATTTCTTGTGCGAATTTGAAGTGTTCTTCCTGGGTAACAACAATAGAGATCTTCATTTCAATAATTGAAGTTAGAGTTAAAAATTAAAGCATATTGTTTAGCTTGAAATCCAGAATTGAATCCAATAAAATTAAGCAAAATAGAAGTAATACCCTCAAAATCAAAAACTTGATTAAGAAAATTTGCAAAATAATAAATACTTTTAGGATATGTTTGTCCAATGGACAAATTATGTGATTTCAAAATGAAAAATGGATATGAATAAATATACGGCTATAAAACTCAGTGAACACTATAGAGATAGCGTCCGTACTTCGGGAGAAGTAATCGGTGAGTTTGTCCGTGACAAAGAAGTTATATGTAAACTTATTTTATTCATCGGTGCAAAAGTACATTAATTTTTTATTTAGAAAACAAAAAATCAAAATTCTAACATTTTTTTTACGTTTTGTGAATATACAGAAAAACAAAACCCGATAGTTACTGATAACTATCGGGTTTTAAATGATTTAAAATGTTTACTTTTTAATTTTTAGTAAAAGGAATTGCTTTTCCATCAGACAAAATCATATCAACAGCAGTTTTAGTTTCATTAAATTTAAACTTCACACCTGCTCTTTTTGATTCAAATGCATCTTTTTCTCCAGCTACAGCTTTCACTGAGAATTTCGGATAATTAGTCAATTCTGCATATAAAGCACTGTTTTTCTCTGTAAACTCAATTTTTATAGGCGCTTTAGATGTAGAATAATTTCCTAAATAACCATCTAAAATAACATCTTGTTCTACTTTGCCTTTTCCTGCAGTCCAAACATTATTTGATTCATTGAAATCAGGAAACGCGTGATCCGGATCTAAAGTAATACTCTCTATTTCTTCAGTAGAATTATGCTTGAAAGACCAGTCATTATTGCGTTGCCAAATTTCTACAGGCAAATTAACTCTGGTTACTTTCCCGCTTTTTGTTTTAACATCTAAAATAATTGGCATTGGCATTTTCTCAAAATTTTCTACCGTAATAATTACACCTTTTGCAGGATCATTTTTTACATATTTAATCGAATTTACACCTTGGTCAAATCTCCAATTATTTACATACCAACTTCTCCAGAACCAACTTAAGTCTTCACCTGCAACATTTTCCATTGACCTGAAAAAATCATCTGGTTGAGGATGTTTAAAAGCCCAACGCTGAATATAAGTTCTAAAAGCAGTATCAAAACGCTCTTTTCCTAAAACTTGCTCTCTTAAAAGAATCAAACCTGCACTTGGTTTAAAATAACACAACATACCAATATTTGCTTCCTTCATATTATCAGGAGAACTCATAATAGTTTCTAAATCCGGACGCGTAAAAGATTCTGCTTCTTCATGCAAATCTGTTGGTTTTTCTTTGTATTCGCCGTTATTGAATGCTGCTGTACTCAATGAGTTAATAAAAGTATTAAATCCTTCATCCATCCAAGCGAATAATCTTTCGTTTGAACCAACAATCATTGGAAACCAAATATGACCAAATTCGTGGTCTGTAACTCCCCATAAATCTTGTCCTTTTGATTTCCATCCACAGAACACAATTCCAGGATATTCCATTCCTCCTTCGTTTCCTGCCACATTTGTAGCGACCGGATAAGGATACTCAAACCATTGTTTTGAATAATGTTCAATTGCTCCTTTTACATATTCACTTGAGCGTCCATAAGCGTCGTTTCCATTACTTTCAACAGGATAAGCTGATAATGCTAAAGCCTTTTTACCACTTGGCAAATTGATTTTTGCTCCATCAAGAATAAAAGCTGGAGATGAAGCCCAAGAAAAATCACGAGCATTTTTAATTTTATAATGCCATGTTTTCTCTGTTCCTGCATTTGTTTTTGCTGTCGAATTTACTTCATCTGCAGTACGGATCATAACCGTTTTATCGCTTTGAGAAGCATCTTTGTAACGTTTTAATTGTTCAGCTGAAAAAACTTCCTGACCATTCAATAACTCGCCAGAAGCAACAACATAATGATTTCCGGGAACAGTAAGCTTTACGTCAAAATCTCCATATTCTAAATAAAATTCAGAAGCTCCTAAATATGGTGCTGTATTCCAGCCACGTACATCATCATACACACACATACGTGGGTACCATTGTGCAATTGTGAAGATTTTTCCGTTTTTAGTTTCTAAAACCCCCATTCTGTCTGATCCTTCAAAAGGAGCAATGAAAGAGAATTCAATTTTGATTTTTACAGAACCTCCTTTTGCAGCCAATTCCTGTGGAAGGAAAATCTGCATTCTGGTATCTGTAACAATGTATTTTGCCTCAACTTCTACAGCATTTTTCCCTGATGAAACTACTTTTACAGATTTAATTTTATTTCCTCCGTCAAAAACCTGTCCTTGGGCTCCGTTACGGCTTCCAGACAACGGAACGACTGAATTTCCTCTAGAATCATCTTTAAATAAATTCTGATCTAAATTCAACCAAAGAAATCCTAATTTATCAGGACTATTGTTCGTATATGTAATTTGATCTGTACCTACAATTTCATTTGTTGTAGCATTTAATTTTGCCGTTATCTGGTAATCGGCTCTGTTTTGCCAATATTCTACACCAGGCTGACCACTGGCTGTGCGTGTAGATGTTCCGTTTTTAGTGTAAAAATGCGGGGCAAAGGCATCATGGTAATTATAATTATTTACTGGATTTGTTGCTGTCCCTGAAGGTGTTTGTTGCGCCCAGGAACAAGAAATCCCAAAAAATAAAGCCGCGGTTAAAATGGCTTTTGCAGATTGCTTCTTCATATTTTTTAGCTGTTTATGTAGCAAATTAATGAAAAAAAAAGCTATTTACAGAGAAATAATCAAGCTTAAATTTAATTTTAGCAAAATTTTATAAATAAAATAAATTGAGCGATTTTCCTTAAAAAATAAAAATTATTCAAATACCTTTACATTTACATAAAAATAAACCTTTTCAATATTACTATTTTGACGACAACTATATCAAATTCAATATTAACAGCTTCAATTAAGCATGCCGGAGCCGAATTATTTTCATTAAAAAACAATCAAAACAAGGAATATATTTGGGAAGGAAACCCTGATTTTTGGGGTAAACACTCACCTGTTCTTTTTCCGATTGTTGGCACATTGAAAAACAACTCTTATACAATTAATGAAAATGAATATCATTTGCCAAGACATGGTTTTGCGAGAGATATGGAATTTGAATTAATTGAAAAAACTGGAAATAGTGCTGTTTTTTCTTTAAAATCAAATAATGATACCTTAAAAAAATATCCTTTTGAGTTCGAATTACAGCTTATTTACACATTAGAAGGCACTTCTCTAAAAATCGAATATATTGTAATTAATACAGGAGATAATAAAATGCCCTTTTCAATTGGAGCTCATCCTGCAATTTCGCTTCCTGAAAATTTTGAAAACTATTCTTTTAAATTTGAAAAAGAAGAGCCTTTAAAATATAATCTTCTTGAAAATGATTTGATTTCGAATAAAACCGAAATTTTAAAAACGACCGGAAATTTAGTACCGTTGAATTATAAACTTTTCGAAAATGATGCGCTTGTTTTCAAAACGCTAGAATCAAATTCGTTGACTATTCTTGAAAATTCAAAGCCTTATGTTCAGGTGGATTTTGAGGATTTTCCAAGTTTAGGAATCTGGACCAAAGACCAAGCACCATTTGTATGCATTGAACCTTGGTTTGGTTATTCTGACACTGCAAACAATTCAGGCGATTTGTTTAAAAAAGAAGGGATTATTGTTTTAGACGATGATCAAACTTTTCATTCTCAATTTAGTATTAAAATCTTATAAATAAAATGTTAGAATTTAACTTTCATCCATTTCCAATAATTGAAACTGATCGTTTGCTTTTGAGAAGAATAACAAACGATGATGTCAATGAAGTTTTTGAATTGCGTTCGAATCCAGAAACTATGAAATATATTCCTCGACCGTTGGTTAAAAACAATGAAGACGCATTGGCGCATATTGCCATGATTGATGAAAAAATCGAAACAAATATTGGAATCAATTGGGGAATTACATTAAAAGGCAACTCAAAACTTCTGGGAATCATTGGCTATTACAGAATGCAACCTGAAAATTACCGCGCCGAAATTGGCTATATGCTTTTGCCTGAATTTCATGGAAAAGGAATCATCCCCGAAGCTGTAAACCGATTAATAGCTTACGGTTTTAACGATATGAAACTGCATTCAATTGAAGCAGTTATTGACCCTGAAAACCAAGCTTCGGAAAAAGTCCTGCAAAAATGCGGATTTGTTAAAGAAGCACATTTCAAAGAATCCGAATTTTATGAAGGGCGATTTTTAGACAAAGTAATTTACTCATTATTAGAACGATAGTTTTTGTTAATTTCTGACAAAAAAATAATATTTGTTAAAACATATATTATTAATGTCCAAAATGCGTTTATACGTTATATTTGCACGCGAAATTAACCACTTAATCTATTTCGCTCAAAAACATATTTATGAAAAAATTATTAATATTCGCCATTTTCTTCTTTTCAATTCAATCACACAGTCAAACTTTTATCAAATTTAATGGAGCTACAGCACTTTTAGCTGTTCCAAATGTTGGTATCGAAACCAGTATTGGAGAAAAGACAACTTTTAGTTTTGATGTCATGGCATCTTTCTGGAAATCATTTAACGGACACAATCCAATGGAATTTTATACTTTCACTCCTGAAGTTCGTTATCATTTTAAAGAAAAATACAATGGATTTTATGTTGGAGGTCATGCAGGACCAGATATTTACAGAATTCAAAAATGGAATTACTGGGATAGTAATTATTATGAAAAAGGTTTTGGATATCGTTTAGGAGTTACTGTTGGTTACAATATCAAATTAAGCGATAAATTTTTACTAGATATTTTTGCCGGCGGTGGATGGCATCAAGGTTTTTATCATGGTCTATACAATGACGGAACACCAGGGAGATATCCTGAAGACCATGCTACAGAATACAACAAAAGTGGAGAGTGGATGCCATATAGAGGAGGTGTAATGATTTCTTATAAATTATAATTTATCAAATTTACTTAATGATTTTACATATAAATCTTCCACTTTTTTACGAGCCCAATCTGTTTTTCTCAAAAAAGTAAGCGAAGATTTAATACTTGGATTTGAAATAAAACATTTTATCGGAATTAATTCTCCTAAAGTATCAAAACCATAAAAATCAACTAAAGTCTCAACAATTTTCTGAAGTGTAATTCCGTGTAAAGGATCTTTTGATTTATTTTCCATTTTTATACTTTTAAAATTATATAAAAAAGACCGTACTATAAAAAAGTACGGTCTTTCTTTTTTTGCAAAATTACAAAATAGAATTTGACATTAATCAAATAATGAATATTAGAATAAGAATTTAAATCCTACTGAAATTGGCGAAGTCAAATTTGGATTGCTGCCACCTAACGCAGTATTATAAAATGGGTCTACATTTGCTGCATGAGCTAGGCCGAAATTTGTAACAGTCGTTTTTTCTCCTGTTTTAGGATCAAGTGTTGTAGAGGTAAAATTTGCTAAATCATAAGAAAACTCAACAGAGAAATTCTTTGTAACAAAATAATCAAATCCACCTGAAAGAGATAAACCAACCTGATTTACTTTTAATTCACTTTCTTTTTCTTTTCCTGTAATAACCGGCAATGCTAATTGTCCAAAGAAATAAAGTGAGCCTGCAACATTCCAATACTTTCTTGCTAATGGCTGAAATACAAATAAATCGGTTTTTGCTGCTGTTCCTTTATCTGAATCGGCTTTTATATTAATATATCCAATTCCTGCTCCAACTGCCACAGATGGTGTAACAAATGTTCCAACTATTGGCAATACAGATAAACTAGTATTTTTGAGGTCAGCAGTTTTTGTCTGTTGATATCCAAATTGGGAAGTTGCAAACCATGCACCTTTTAAGCCTTGATTTGAATCTTGAGCTTGAGCTGCAAATCCAATAAACGCAATACTTACTAGTGTAAAAATCTTTTTCATTTTGAGTTTGTTTTTAAATTATTAAACAAACTTAGCTGTAAGCTTTTTCTTTAATACTGATTAAAATCATAGATTAAAAAAAATCTTTAATTATCTTATATCGCATTAAAATTTTTCAATTTTGTTTTACATTTGCAGTTATGATAAAATCAGTTAACATACTAAATAAAAGAGCTCGATTTGATTATGAGATAATCGATACTTATACTGCTGGAATTGTTTTAGCAGGTACCGAAATCAAATCTATACGTCTAGGCAAAGCAAATATTACAGAGAGTTTTTGTGAATTCAGCGGTATGGAGCTTTTTGCAATCAATACTTATATTGAAGAATACTCGTTTGGAAATCAATTCAATCATAAATCCAGAAGTGAAAGAAAATTACTTCTCAATAAAAAAGAATTAAAAACACTTCATAAAAGCGTTCAGGCAAAAGGACTTACTATTGTCCCGTTGAAATTATTTACCAACGAAAAAGGATTAGCCAAACTACAAATCGGCCTTTGCAAGGGAAAGAAAAACTACGACAAACGTGAATCTTTAAAGGAACAGGATACAAAACGAGATTTAGACAGAATCAAAAAAGCTTACAATTAATAAGCTTTAATTTTCTGAAAATGATGAGTTTATAAATATTTTATCGTTATTTTTACTACAAACAATATAACCTTAAAATATGAAAAAGTACCTAGTCTTCTTAATCGCCGTACTGTCACTTTCTGGTTGTGGCAGTAATACTTCTATAGTAAACAGCTGGAGAGATCCAGACATAACTGTTGCTCAGGAAGAATTTAAAAAAGTTTTAGTTGTTGCTTTGGTCAAGGACGAAGCTTCAAGAAGAATTACTGAAAACAGAATTGCAGCAAGCAATCCGGTTTTTAAAACTTCATATCAATATCTTACTGCAACATCACAACTAACTCAGGAGCAAAAATTAAAAATATTGCAGGATGAGAACTTTGATGGGGTTGTTACAATGCGTTTAGTCAGCAAAGAAAAAGAAACCACTTATGTACCTGGCACTTATACCGGAATGTATTATGGAGGATTTGACGGAATGTATACTGGAATGTACGGATATGGCTTTGGCAACTGGTACGGAATGTATTCTCCAAATTTCTATGATCCGGGATATTATCAAGAAACAACATCTTATATGGTTGAAACCAATATTTTTTCATTAAAACAAAACAAACTAATCTGGACAGGAACTACAGAGTCGCAATACGTTACTGATTTAGGTCAAACAATTGATGCGATAATGCAAGCCGTAGTCAAGGAAATGAGAAAAGACGGTTCTTTACCTCCAAAATAAAATAATAAAAAGCAGCGTTTCTAAAAATGCTGCTTTATTTTTATTTAAAAAATTGACTAATTTTGTCAAGACAAAATGTTTCTCACAATGAAATCACTTTTAAAAAATGCCAGAGAACAAAAAGGTTTAAAAACCCGCGAGGTAGCACAACTGCTCGGTATAGATCAGGCATTAATCAGCAAATTTGAATCAGGAACACGAAAACCAACAAAAGATCAAGTCAGTAAATTGTCTCAGCTTTTAGAAATTGATTACGAAACTTTAATGATTGCCTGGCTTAAAGAAAAGATCCTTTACGAAATTGCTAATGATGAATTTGCTTTGAAGGCTTTAAAAGTTGCGGAAGACGAAATCAAATACAACAAAACAGTTTCAAGTCTTAAATTATCTACTTCATTAGAAAAAATATTAAACGAAATTGATCTTCTAAAAGAAAAATTAGATTCTTACAGACAATTCGATAATTTCAAAATTAAACAAGCTTTAGAACTTGAATATACTTTTGAAAGCAATAGAATTGAAGGAAACACAATGACCCTGCGTGAAACTGATATGGTGATAAATGAAGGATTGACAATTTCTGGAAAAAGCATGCGAGAACATCTCGAAGCAATAAATCATCAGGAAGCAATTGGTTTTATTAAAGATTTGATGAATAAAAACAATTCATTAAACGAACGTGATCTCTTATCTATTCATAATTTAATTCTTAGGGGAATAATTCCTGAAGATGCAGGACGTTATCGAAAAGTTCAGGTCAGGACACAAGGAAGCAGTAATATGCCACCACAGCCTTCGTTAGTTCCGCAGGAAATGGAAGAATATTTCACTTGGTACGAAATCAACAAAAATAAACTTCATCCAGTTATTTTGGCTGCTGAAATGCATGAAAGATTAGTAACAATTCATCCTTTTATTGATGGAAACGGAAGAACTTCAAGATTGATTATGAATTTAATTTTAATGCAAAAAGGCTATTTAATTGCCAACATAAAAGGTGATTACGAAAATCGAATGCGTTATTATCAATCTCTGGAAATTGCTCAGACAAAAAAAGATAAAGAAGATTTTCTGCTTTTTATTGCTAAAACACAAAAAGAGAGTTTAGAAAGATATATCACAATTCTTACTCAATAAAAAAGCCCAGCGTTAACTGGGCTTCTTATTAATTTTTATCTTCTAATAAAGGAACAAATCGAAACTCTCCAAACTCATGTTTTTCAAATTGCGTTTCATTTTTCCTGATTAACAATGTCATAATCTGAACATCCTCCCCTAACGGAATAACTAGCCTTCCTCCTATTTTTAACTGAGCCATTAAAGGTTGTGGAATAAATGGTGCACCCGCTGTAACTATAATACTGTCAAACGGCGCAAAATTTGGTAATCCTTTATATCCATCTCCAAAAGTAACATGTTTTGGACGAATATTTAATTTCGGAAATAAATTTGATGTTGTCTTAAATAACTCATTTTGCCTTTCAACAGTATAAACTTTAGCACCAAGCATAAATAAAACGGCAGTCTGATAACCAGAACCAGTTCCAATCTCTAAAATTTTATGATCTTTTTTAACCTCAAGCAATTGCGACTGAAAAGCAACTGTATAAGGTTGTGAAATGGTTTGCCCTGCTCCAATTGGAAAAGCTTTATCCTGATAAGCAAAATCTTCAAAACTTGAATTCAAAAAAAGGTGTCTTGGAATTTTTTTTATCGCATCCAAAACCGCTCTGTCAGTAATTCCTTTTTGTTCCAAAGTGCTTACTAATTGATTACGAAGTCCTTGATGTTTGGCAGTGTCTTTCAAAATGGGTTGGTTTTATTTTGGCAAAAATAAGAAACAAAACAGGATTTCAAATATTGATTTTTAAATATTAAATTAATAAAGTCAAAAGCCACAACTGATAATTTAGAATTCACAACTAACAACTCACAATTAGCTAAATTCATTTTCACGTTAAACAAATAAATTATATTTTTGTTTAAAATACATTCTCATGTTAAAAGTAGGAGTTTTAGGTGCTGGTCATCTTGGTAAAATACATTTACGCTTATTGCAACAATCTGACAAATACGAATTAGTTGGATTTTACGACGAAAATCAAGAAAATGCCGAAAGAATCTCAAAAGAGTTTGGCTATAAAAACTTCAGCACAATTGCAAAACTTATTCACGCTGTCGACGTGATTGATATTGTTACTCCAACGCTTTCACACTATAAATGCGCTAAGGTTGCAATCAAATCTGGCAAACATATCTTTATTGAAAAACCAATTGCCAATACTGTAGAAGAAGCTGAAGAAATTATTGCTTTAGCCAAAGAATACAATGTAAAAGGACAAGTTGGTCATGTTGAGCGTTTTAATCCCGCTTTTATTGCTACAAAAAATATGATCGAAAACCCGATGTTTATTGAAACACATCGTTTGGCTGAGTTTAATCCGCGTGGGACTGATGTTCCTGTAGTATTAGATTTAATGATCCATGATATTGATGCCATTTTAAGTGTTGTTAATTCAAAAGTAAAAGATATTCACGCTAGCGGTGTATCGGTAATTAGTGATACTCCGGATATTGCCAATGCCCGAATCGAATTTGAAAATGGCTGTGTTGCTAATTTAACTGCCAGCAGAATTTCGTTGAAAAACATGCGGAAATCTCGTTTCTTTCAAAAAGACGCCTATATTTCGGTTGACTTTTTGGAGAAAAAATGCGAAGTTGTTCGTATGAAAGATGCACCAGAAGTTCCTGGAGATTTTGATATGATTCTTCAAAATGCCGAAGGTGTAAAAAAACAAATCTATTTCACGAATCCGGATGTGGAGCAAAATAACGCCATTCTGGATGAATTAGAATCTTTTGCAAATGCAATTAATACAGATACAACTCCGGTTGTAACGCTTGAGCAAGCAACAGATGCACTGCGTGTTGCTTATCAAATTATTGATTGTTTCAATAAATAATTTAAAAGATTTTCAAACATACATTAGCCACGCAATTCACACCAAATTAGTGAATTCGTGGCTAAAATTATAAATATAATATTACATTAAAATGAAAACAATAGCTGTAATTGGAGCAGGAACAATGGGCAACGGAATTGCACATACTTTTGCGCAAAGCGGATTTACCGTAAAATTAATAGACGTTTCTGAAAAATCATTAGATAAAGGAATGGCAACTATTGCGGCTAATTTAGATCGTATGTTATCTAAAGGAACGATTACACAAGACGATGTTGCCAAAACGATAACTAATATTATTACTTATACTGATATAAAAGATGGTGTTGTAGGTGCAGATTTAGTCGTTGAAGCAGCAACAGAAAATGTTGAATTAAAATTGAACATCTTCAAACAATTAAATGAATATTGCTCACACAATACAATTTTGGCAACAAATACATCTTCAATCTCGATTACCCAAATTGGAGCTGTTGTAGCACATCCTGAGCGCGTTATCGGGATGCATTTTATGAATCCGGTACCGATTATGAAATTGGTTGAAATCATCCGCGGATACAATACAAGCGATGAAGTAACTAAAATTATTATGAATTTATCTGAGAAATTAGGTAAAGTTCCTGTAGAAGTAAACGATTATCCTGGTTTTGTAGCAAACAGAATTTTAATGCCGATGCTAAACGAGGCAATCGAAACGTTATACAATAAAGTTGCTGGAGTTTATGAAATTGATACGGTAATGAAATTAGGAATGGGACATCCTATGGGACCGCTTCAATTAGCTGATTTTATTGGTCTTGATGTTTGCTTAGCAATACTAAATGTAATGTACGACGGATTTAAAAATCCAAAATATGCTCCTTGCCCACTTTTAGTAAACATGGTGAGAGCCGGAAAACTTGGAGTAAAATCTGGCGAAGGCTTTTACGATTACAGCGAAAGTAAAAAAGCAGAGAAAATTTCGAAGCAGTTTTTATAAAAAAGAAATATCATGTCGATTCAATCGAATTTAAGTACTATCAAAGCTAGTTTACCTGAACACGTAACTCTGGTTGCCGTTTCAAAAACAAAACCCGTTTCAGACTTATTACAAGCCTATGAAGCTGGGCAACGCATTTTTGGAGAAAACAAAATCCAGGAAATGACGGAGAAATGGGAACAAATGCCAAAAGACATTCAATGGCATATGATTGGTCATGTTCAGTCCAATAAAGTCAAATTTATGGCGCCTTATGTGACTTTGATTCATGGTGTTGATAGTTTGAAATTATTACAGGAAATCAACAAACAAGCTTTAAAAAATAACAGAATTATTGATTGTCTTCTTCAAATTTACATTGCCGAAGAAGAAACTAAATTTGGTTTGGACGAAAAAGAACTAAATGAACTTTTAACTTCTGTTGAGTTTAAAGAGTTGAAAAATATTCGTATCTTGGGTTTGATGGGAATGGCAACTTTCACAGAAAACCAAAACCAGATAAAAAAAGAATTTACACATTTAAAATCTATTTTTGATTCGATTCAGACACTGAAAACTAAAAACAGCGAATTGAATACTATATCAATGGGAATGTCCGGAGATTACCAACTAGCCATTGAATGCGGAAGTACAATGGTTCGCATTGGAAGCAGCATTTTTGGAGGACGCTAATAATTGTAGATTAAAGATTGTAGATTTACTGAATACTAAAAACTGAACTGAATACTGAATTTGTACGCGATATTAGACATAGAAACCACTGGAGGACAATTTAATGAAGAAGGAATTACTGAAATCGCCATCTACAAATTTGACGGGCATGAAGTAGTTGACCAATTCATCAGCCTTGTCAATCCCGAAATTCCGATTCAGCCTTTTGTAGTAAAACTGACCGGAATCAATAATGCTATGTTACAGTCGGCGCCAAAGTTTTACGAAGTTGCAAAACGTATTATCGAAATTACTTCCGATTGCGTAATTGTCGCTCATAACGCTTCTTTTGACTACAGAATCCTTCGTACTGAATTCAGACGTTTAGGCTATGATTTTGAAGCCAAAACGCTCTGTACAGTCGAATTAGCAAAAAAACTAATTCCGGAACAACCTTCTTACAGCTTAGGAAAATTAGTCCGCGCATTAGGAATTCCAATGGCAGATAGACATCGTGCAAGCGGAGATGCTATGGCAACTACAAAGTTGTTCAAAATGCTTTTGGAAAAAGATATCGAAAAAACCATCGTAAAAGATTTTATAAAGTTAGAAATCGAAAAAGGGATTGCACCAAAATTTTTAGATCTCTTAAACCAAATGCCAACTAAAACAGGCGTTTATTATATTTACAATGAAGGCGGTACTTTGATTTACATCGGCAAAAGCCAAAACATCAAAAAAAGAATCAATCAGCATTTTACCGGAATCACAACCAAAAGCAAAAAAATTCAGGCTGAAGTTTTTACCATAACTTATGATGAAACCGGAAGTGAATTAATTGCGCTTTTAAAAGAAAGCGAGGAAATAAAAGTAAACAGACCTAGATACAACCGCGCCCAACGAAAAACAATTTTTCAGTATGCTCTTTATGCTGAAAAAGATGCAAACGGTTATCTTAACTTAAAACTTGAAAAAGCCGATGGCCGAAAAAAGGAAATTACTTCATATGCTAGTTTGCAAGAAGGAAAAAATGCACTTTTTAGATATACATCAAAATACCATTTGTGCCAAAAATTAACTGGCTTATACATCACTAAAAAGGAATGTTTTCAATACAAAATCAAAGAATGTGATGGTGCATGCATTGGCGAAGTAACTCCTGAAGTTTATAATTTGCGCGTGCAGCAATTCATTTCTGATAATAGTTTTGAAAATAAAAGCATGATTTTGATTGACCGTGGACGAAATATAAACGAAAGAAGCGCTATTTTAATCGAAAATGGAATCTATAAAGGATATGCTTATTACGATTTAAACTATCAAATCACCAATATTGATATTCTTAAAAACATTCTGATTCCAATGCAGCACAACCGAGATGTAAAAAATATTATTCAGAGCTACATCCGCAAAAGCAAGTCATTGAAAATAATGCATTTTTAAAAAATCAATACTTTCATTATCTTTAAGGAAATGAAAAAGCAAAAATCACAATACGAAATCTTTAGAGAAAAAATCAAAATTATCCTTTATGGAACAGATACCATTTTAGGAAGAATGTTCGATTTAATTCTTTTAGGTTTGATTTTGCTGAGTGTTCTTTTAATAATGCTCGATACCGTTCAAGGAATTAGCTCCAAATATCACGACCAATTGCTAATTTGCGAATGGATAATTACGGTATTTTTCACGATTGAATATATTCTTAGAATTATCTCCATTCAAAAACCAGTAAAATACATTATCAGTTTCTACGGAATCATTGATTTACTTGCCGTACTGCCAATGTATTTATCCATATTTTTTCCTGGTGCAAGTATTTTATCAATCGTAAGAGCATTGCGTTTTCTTCGATTATTTAAGATTTTACATATTCCGCAAATCAATCATCAATCACTACAATTAAAAGAAGCCATTGATGCCAGCAAAGAAAAAATTCTGGTTTTTATTTACTTCGTTTTAATCAGCACGATAATTATTGGTTCTCTAATGTATTTGGTCGAAGGAAAAGAGTCTGGATTTACAAGTATTCCAATGGGAATTTATTGGACAATTGTTACTTTGACCACTGTCGGTTATGGCGACATTTCACCACAAACTCCTCTAGGACAATTCATTGCAGCATTTGTAATGATTTTAGGTTACGGAATCATTGCAGTTCCTACAGGAATTGTAACAGCTGAATTTGCAAAAAGCAGTCTAAAAAACAATGCAGTTAATAGCAAAAAAACATGCAAAAAATGTCAATCTCAAATCCATTTTGATAACGCAAAATATTGCTATCAATGCGGAACAGAATTGCCTAATAATTAATTTATGAAGCCAATCCAGCTGTACATTACAACTCCTCCTTATATTTGTTGTTTTTTAAAGTCATAAAAGGAGCTTCCGTTGGTCGCTCTTTTATTCCAAAAAAAACAAACAAATATAAGTCCGGGGTTTCCATTTCCATCTGGGCTAAAAAATATGAAATACCTAATTACCATTGTCGGACCAACAGCCATAGGCAAAACAGCCTTAAGTATTGCTTTGGCACAACATTTTAAATGCGAGATAATTTCCTGTGACAGTCGTCAGTTTTTTAAAGAAATGACGATCGGAACTGCAGTTCCAAGTCAGGAAGAATTAAATGCAGCAAAACATCATTTCATTCAAAATAAATCCATTTTTGAAAATTATACAGTTGGCGATTACGAAAAAGAAGCACTTTTAAAACTGGAAGAATTTTATCAAAATAATGATTTTGCCATTCTAATTGGCGGATCAGGTTTGTATGTGGATGCCGTTTTAAAAGGTTTTGATGAATTTCCAGAAATCGCTCCAGAAATTCGTGCCGAAGTAAATTCAAACTATGAAAAACTCGGAATTGAGTATCTTCAAAAACAACTTAAAAATTTAGACCCTGATTATTATCAAAAAATAACTATCGAAAATCCCCAGACTTTACAAAATCCACAACGAATGATGCGTTTTGTAGAAGTTTGTATTGGTTCACAAAAACCATATTCTTCATTCTTAAATCAGAAGAAAAACAACAGAAACTTCACTCCTATTTTAATTGGTTTAGATGCTGACAGAGAAGTTATTTACAATCGAATCAATCAGCGTGTAGATATAATGATGAATGCCGGATTATTAGAAGAAGCCAAAGCTCTTTACCCTAATAAAGAACTCAATGCGTTACAGACCGTAGGTTATAGAGAATTATTTAGTTATTTAGACGGAGAATTCACTTTACCTTTCGCAATTGAAGAAATCAAAAAAAACACACGAAGATTCTCAAAAAGACAATTAACCTGGTTCAAACGAAACGAAGATACCAGATGGTTTGACTACAATATAGACAGACAAAAAATATTTGATTACATAAATTTAAAATTGAAAGTATAATTTTCTTAAACAATTTTATATATATTTAGACTTACCTAAATCTGTTCTAAATGAGAAAAATTATATTTCTATTTTTTATTCTTTTTACATGTTATTCTTGTGAAATTCAATACGATGGAGAAACAAGACTTGTAGTTCAGGGACAAGTGGTTGATCGAAACAGTAATCCAATTCCGAATAAAAGAATTGAAATAAATAATTTTTCCGATGGAACTTACACTCCAAGTGATTTAATAAGTTATACCAAAACAGATTCCGAAGGGAAATTTTTAATGATCTTTCCCGCACCAAAGGGTGAGGATATCGAAATAATCACTACACTCAATGGTTATAATTTTGATGATGATTATGCTACTCTAAACTATGCTACTGGATTTCAAAATAAAAGCATAACGGCTCTAAAGAAAAATTTCAAAAATTATAAATTAGACCTCAATCAGGTAACTTTATATAAGAATGATGAAATCACGCAGCTTCAAATACAGTTAAACAAAACATCAACTAACAAAACAGTCACAGCACTTAATGTTCAAGGAGTTTTGTCAAAAGACTTTACCGATTTAAATTATAAAAATGAAAATCATTATCTTGAAACAAATTTTAATGTTGTTAAAAATCAGAATGTACGCTTAAGTTATACGATCGCAGATTACTCAGATCCTACAAAAGTGGTTACAACTAATCACGAAACTATTATTCCAATCAATTCTGAAAAAGTAATCCATCTTTTAACTTATTAATTATGAAATTAAAAGTTCTATTCTTTTTATTCCTTCTTCAATTATCATATAGCCAGGAAACTGAAAACAAAAATTTAGTAAAATTCAATCACGACATTCGCGTAAATCTTATAATCCCTTCCACTTTTGGCGATAATTTTCTAGCGAAAGCTAGTGACAGTCACTTGGGAATTGGAACAAATTTCAGTTTTTTAAGAATTCATAATTTTAAATTGGGAGCGGGTTACGATTTTATACCTTATTCCACAACTGATATTTCCATGGCAGGAAATATTAAATCTTCTGAATTTCATACTCTTTACGGCGATGTTTCTTATGAAATCAAAATAACAGACAAACTCAACTTCGAACCTTATTTTGGTTATGGAGGCGCAAAACTCAAATTCGAATCAGATGGCAGAAGTTTTGGAAATCAAAAAGGAAATAATTTCAGAATTGGTTTTAATACTGATTACAAACTAGCCAAAAGATTTTCGGTATATTTTGGTTTTTGCTATCTAAAATCAAATCTGGATATCAACACTTCTCCTGAATTTGTCTCATTTTATGATAATACGGAGCTATTTCAATTTAATTTTGGAATAAAAATTCATTAATTTTGTATTTCTTTAAATACAAAATTAAAAGAATACCATCCCATGCCAATATCTCCAAATTTCACATCAGTTTTAAGTAAAAACTGGGAAATCAATTTCACGCAATGTACACCAACTGGTTATTTAAAATATACCGATTTGTGTAATCTTTTGCAACTTACAGCTGCAGCACATTCAGAAGTTGGCGGAATCAGTTTTACTGATATGCAGGAATTTGATCAGGCTTGGGTTTTAAGCAGAATGCGTGTCGAAATTACAGCTTTACCAAAATGGCAGGATGTGGTTACAGTAAAAACATGGATTAATAGTCTTGAAAATTCACGATCTGTGCGTGCGCTTGAAATGTATGTAAATGGAGAAAAAATTGTGGGAAGCGAAACGTATTGGGCAGTTTTTAATACAAAAGCACGTCGCCCGGAAGCTTTAGCTTTGCCTTATGAACATTTTGAACTTTTTCCTGAAAACAGAGCAACTACCGAAGGTTTCTCTAAAATAAATATCAATCCTGAAAAAGAATCGGTTTTCGAAAAAACCGTTTATTTATCAGATTTAGACATTGTCAATCATGCTAATAATGTGAAATATCTAGAATGGTGCTTGGATCACGTTAACGCAAAAAAAATTCTAAAACAAGAAGTTAAAAGCTTTGAAATGAATTTTCTGAAAGAGCTTTCTTTAAATGATCAGGTTGTTATTCACGAAAGTGATAATGACGATCAATCTGCAACAACATTTAGCATTACAAAAGGAGACAAAAATTGTTTTGCTTTAGAATTGCATTGGAAATAAACTGCAACTCCATTCAAGAAATTGTAATTAATAAAAAAACGATGCAAATTGCATCGTTTTTCACTTTATCAAAATCATTTCGATTTCTTTTTAGAATCTTTTTTAGATTTCTTTTTCTTTAGTAAATCTATTTTGTTTTCTATTCTTTTCTCAACGTCAGTTATATTACACTCAAAAGAGAATTGCAAAGTATGAAGTTTTGCATTTTTAATTTCTTTTAATCCCTTTTTAAACTCTTGCTGAGCTTCATAGAGAATCGCTTTTTTTACATAAATATCAGATTTATTAATCCCTTTTATCGTCAAAGCAAAATCGATTAATTTTTGAGCTTCTTCATAATCTTCATTCAAAATTAAAGTCTGCAAATAATGTGGATATACTTCCAACGCGTGAATATTAATGGCTAAAGCTTGCTGAAAATAAGATTTCGCTTCTTCGTAATTCAATAATTGTTCTGCCTGAATTCTTCCGTACAAACACAAAACCATCGTGTTTTTATCATCATATGAAAAAGCGTAATCTAAAGATTCAATCGTTTCTTCAAGCGAATACGGATAATTATCCAAAGCCTGAAAAAGATATTTATCAATTGTTTTCATTTCGTAAATCGTTTTTTAGTTTCTGACGAATTCCTTTGTAGCTTTTCTCTACTTTATTCTTTTTAAAATCACTTCCGGTAAAAACTCTAACAGGATTTCCACGCTCAATATTAAGCTGATTTTCCCATTGTTTCCCCACATGATTTTTAAGCTGAATTAGTTTTTCGTCTTCTAATTTTTTTAATAATCTTTCTGTTGCTAATTTTTTGTTTTGATGCTGTGAACGACTATCCATTGCTACCACAGCAATTCCTGTTGGAGTATGCGTCGCACGAATTGCAGAACTCACTTTGTTTACATGCTGACCACCGGAGCCAGAACTTCGCATAGCCTGATATTGAATATCATTTTCTGAAACTGAAGCATTTTTCTGCGCTTCGATTTCAAAAATTCCAATAAACCAGTTCTTGCGTTTATGCATTTTCCTAAACTGACTTTGACCAATCCATTGAATAGTTCCAATCCAGGAATTTACAAAACTGTCAGTATTTTTTCCTTTTACAGAAATCGATGCTGTTTCAACCGTTCCATTTTCCTGCCCTGCTTCACGCTGCAACAAAACAGTTTCTAAATTTTGACCTTGTGCTTCTTCCAAAACTTTTTTAAGCACTTGGGCAACAACCCAAGTGCATTCTGCAGGTCCGCGACCTGCAGTTATTTGAATAATTCTTTCCATTTTTTAAATCTCTTTTTGGCGGTCCATTCTAACAATCTTCGGCGTAAAAGTTCCCAGAACTTCAACTAAATCCTTTTGGTTTGCCATTACTTTCGTAATGTCTTTGTACGCCATCGGAGCCTCATCAATATTACCTCCAATCAAAGTCACATCATTTGCTTTCAAAACCTTTTTAATTTCGCTTTGAGTAAAATTACTTTTGCACTTCGCTCTTGAAAACAAACGTCCGGCACCATGTGAAGCAGAATTTAGACTTTCGGCATTTCCTTTTCCTTTTACAATGTAACCTGGTGCAGTCATCGAACCCGGAATAATTCCTAATTGACCATCACTTGCAGGAGTTGCTCCTTTTCTGTGAACAATACATTCCTGACCGTTTACCATTTCTTTCCATGCAAAATTGTGGTGGTTTTCAATCGTTACTACTACTCTCTTTCCAATCGCTTTGGCAATTCGTCTATGAATATCATCATGGCAGGCTTTCGCATATTCTCCGGCTAAATTCATTGCCAACCAATATTCCTGACCATCATGAGTATTTAAATCTAACCAAGCCAAATGCTGTACATTTTTTGGTAACGGACATTGTTTTGTTGCTAAATACGTGTAATGCTTTGCAATATTTGCACCCAAACCACGAGATCCACTATGCGAAAGAACAGCAAAATATTCACCTTTTTCCAATTTCCATTCATTCTCCGGATTTTCTATTTTAGCGATTCCAAATTCCACAAAATGATTTCCTCCGCCTGAGCTTCCTAATTGTTTATAAGCTTTTGGCAAAAGATTCTTCAGTAACGGAATATCCTGAAATTCACTTTTATAAAATACTTCATGATCTACTCGTGAAGTGTGCGTTTCATACATTCCGAATTTTGTATTATCTTTCAAAATTGCTTCTAATTGATGTTCTTTTCCTTTGAAATGAGAAGCCGGTAAATCAAAAATTGAAAGGCTCATTCGACATCCAATATCAACTCCAACTCCATATGGAATTACGGCATTATCAGTAGCTAAAACACCACCGATTGGCAATCCATAACCCGAATGTGCATCTGGCATCAAAGCTCCAGCAACTGAAATTGGTAATTTCAAAGAATCATACAATTGAAATTTTGCTTGCTGATCAATTTCGTTTTCTCCAAAAATTGTAAAAGGTGCTCTGGTTGCCTTAAGCTGATGCATTCTTACCTGAACTGGTTTAATCAAACCTTCCGCAACTTTTCCCCATGTTCCGTTTCCTTCGTATTTTTCAGGATGTAACAAAACATCTTTCGCCTCTGTTAGAATAGATTCCTTTTTTTCTCTTTTTCTATATCTGTTTATCTGCCCTAAGGCTATGTTTATTGAATTGTTCTTTGGAAAACCTAATTTAATCAGGTCTTTTCCAGATAATTTATTTCCCATAAATTTTTAAATAATTTTTATTTTGGGCACATCAATGAAGATCATATTAAAGTTTAAAATGAAATAATGATGCGCGGTAACTTCTATCCTGTTAGGATAAATTTTTAAATCTTTTTTCGGGAAAATTTTGAAGTGTCTAGAATAAAAAAAGCCCGAAACTTATTGTCTTCGGGCTTTTTTATATATCTAAAAATGTATTTCTAAGATTGAAATAAGCCACGAAGAATTGCTGCACCAAATCCGTTTGGTGTGAAGCTTTGTGATGTCGATGTAAGTACAAACATTTCTCTTCGTTTTTAAAGGGTTATTATTTTTTTCGTGAGCAAAGATTCAGAATACTTTTTTGATTTTCCAAATTATTTTAAAGAAAATTCATCAAAATAAATTTTTCCTTATTTTTCAATTTCCAAAAACAAAAACTTAAACAAGTAAATATCAATAAATTAAAAACAAATATTATTCAAAAAAAAAAAAAAGTCTTTATCTTTTCAGCACAAAAAAAGCCCTGATTTCTCAGAGCTTTATATATTTTTAGTGAATTTATTATTCAGTAACTTTGCTTTTTACAACTAATCTGAATCCTTCTCCGTGAATGTTTAAGATTTCAACATCTTCATCAGATTTAAGGTATTTTCTCAATTTAGCGATGTAAACATCCATACTTCTTGACGTAAAGTAGTTGTCATCTCTCCAAATTTTAGTTAAAGCTAATTCTCTTGGCATTAAATCATTTTCATGAAGAATTAACATTTTAAGTAATTCATTCTCTTTTGGAGATAATTTGATTGGCTCTTCATCCTGAAAAGTCAAGAATCTAAGTTTTGAATTCAAATGAAATTTACCAATATTGAATTCAAATTGAACTTGTTCTGCTTTATTATCAGCAGATTTTCTTTGAATAATCGCTTTAATTTTCATTAATAAAACCTCTGAATCAAAAGGTTTATTTAAATAATCGTCAGCACCAGCTTTATATCCTTTCAAAACATCCTCTTTCATAGATTTTGCTGTCAAGAAAATAATTGGCACTTCGCTGTTTTTCTCTCTAATTTCTTTGGCTAAAGTATAACCATCTTTATAAGGCATCATTACATCAAGAATACATAAATCATATACATCTTTCTTGAATTTTTCGAAACCTTCCATACCGTTTTTAGCTAAAGTAACTTCAAAGTCATTTAACATTAGATAATCTTTAAGAACTGCCCCAAAATTTAGGTCATCTTCTACTAAAAGTATTCTTTTGTTATTATTTTCCATATTTTAATTTATTAATGGTATTTTTATTATAAAGGTGCTACCTTTTCCTTTTTCGCTTTCTACATATACTTGACCATTGTGATCTTCCACAATTCTTTTTACATAAGCAAGACCCAAACCGTGCCCTTTTACATTATGTAAGTCTCCTGTATGCTCTCTGTAAAATTTCTCAAAAACACGTTTTTGAGCTACCTTACTCATACCAAGACCATTATCTTTTACTTTTATCAGAATCATGTCTTTGACATTTTCTGTAAAAATTTCAATTTCAGGAATATCAGGCGAATACTTTATTGCGTTTTCTAAAATATTAACCAGAACATTTGTAAAATGAACTTCATTAACCAAACATGTTGTTCTAGAAGCATTTAAGTGTTTAACCACAGTTCCATTTCTGTCTTCTAAAATCAAATTTACATGCTCGATTGCATCATCGATAATATCATGAATTGCAGTTGGTTCTTTTGTAATATCTAATTCTCTTTTTTCTAGTTTAGAAATACGAAGAACATTTTCTACCTGCGCATGCATTCTTTTATTTTCATCCCTAATCATTTGAAGATAACGATATACTTTTTCTTTATCTTCAATAACCTTCGGGCTTTTTATTGCATCGAGTGCTAAATTTATAGTCGCAATCGGAGTTTTAAACTCATGCGTCATGTTATTTATAAAATCTGTTTTGATTTCTGAAATATGCTTTTGACGCAATAACTGATTCAATGCACTTGTGTAAGCAATTATTATAATAAGTGTAAAAACAATTGATAATATTGTAATGCTTAATAATTCTGACAGTAAAAATTTCTTTTTATACGGAAAAGTCAGGAATAAATCATATTTACTATTTCCTTCGTTATCTGTATATATCGGCACATGATAGCTTAAATCTTTATCATAATGAAAGCCATCAGATTTCACTTTTGTTGGCAAACCACTATTAAGAACACCAAATTCAAATTTTGTTTTAACTCCATATTCTTCTAATTC
The DNA here is from genome assembly GCF_900182645.1 of Flavobacterium resistens. Taxonomy (GTDB): domain Bacteria; phylum Bacteroidota; class Bacteroidia; order Flavobacteriales; family Flavobacteriaceae; genus Flavobacterium; species Flavobacterium resistens. The sequence continues at coordinate 684,401 of NZ_FXTA01000001.1, forward strand.
TTTCTTTAAAAGTTTATAAAGTTTGTCTTTTGTTATTCTGCCTTCTATAGGAGTCAACGAAGCAATATCTTTGTATTGAATTTGCTGCTGTACTTTATTTAAGATATCTAAACTTCCCGATTTTTCAATTCTTAAATCTGGAATGATCGTCTGCCCTAAAGAATTATTATCAATTCTATTATTGTTATTATAAACTTCAGTTACACGCTTTGAACTAAAATTTTTAAATCGCTCACTACTGAATTTCTTATCAAAAAGCGAGCCGCTAATATCATAATCTTCAGAAGTCAGTGTATTTGAATAAACAATTGTTTTATTTGTTTTTGTATTTCTCTGAACATATAAAACCTCTAGTAAATCCTCTTTTTTGGGGATTTTACCAGTGCTGTCTTTTATACGATTATATTTGTCATAAAAACTATACTCTTCTTGCTGCTCAAGTTTATCAGCAACATTACCAATTACTTGGGTAACGTGGTATTTAAATTGTTCGTCATTGTTTTTGAACGAAGAATTGAACCAAAATACCTGAACCAGAATTATCCCTATTAAGGACAAACTCATAAGCAAAACAAGTATTCTAAAAAATAATTTATTCATCGAAACAAAATTAATATTTTAACAATATACTAAATAATACATTAACCAAATATTAACATTTAAGACTGATTTTGTTTAATATTTAAAATTTTAAGAATTTTAACAACTTCTTCTCTAGCAATTTTAAGATTTACGTTATTAATAACAAAATTACTCTTGGAAATACGATCTTCATCTTTCCATTGCATTTGCATTCTGCTTAAAACTTGTTCACGGGTAGTATTATCGCGTTTTAAGACTCTTTCAATTCTAATTTCTTCTGGGGCAGTAACCGTAATTATGCTATCACAATCTTTATATCGGCCGCTTTCAAATAATATTGCAGCTTCATAAATTACATATTCCTTATCTCTGTGATTTAAAAGCCACAATTCAAAATCTTTCTTTACTGCAGGATGAACAATTGCGTTAAGCTGAGCTAATTTATCAGCATTATTAAATACAATATCAGCTAATTTGGCACGATTTAAAATATTGTTTTCAAAAAGAGCTTCTCCAAATGTTTCTTTTATTTCTTTTATGACCGTATCAGATTGCATTACTGCTCTTGCTCCATCATCAGCAATATAAACCGGAACTCCCATTTCTTTGAAATAGTTTGCAACAGTTGTCTTACCGCTTCCTATCCCACCCGTTAAGCCAATAACTTTTGTCATTTTATATTTTAAAAAACATACGTGGAAACGCTTCTTGTGGTTTTTTCTTTAAAAGAATAATTTTTATAAATGATTCTAAGAATCCCGTTCCATAGCCATAAAATTGTTTCCATACTGCAATTATAGAAAGATATCCAATTTTAATACTTTTATTTTGAATACTTGCTGTAAGAAAAATTATAACGAAATATACAAAATATAATTGTAATAAAATATCAATATTAAAAATTAACAATAAAAAAGCTAATAATAATCCGAACAAGAAGAATGTCGGAAAGAAGAAAGTTAACTTATTATGCTCTGGATACCAACTATTTAGTATTGGTCGTGCGATTCCAAATTTATGAACCTGAACAGAGAATTTCTCCCAGTCGATTCTACGTTTATGATAAACATAAGCTTCTAAAAACAAACGCGTTTCAAAACCTAAATTCCATAAACGAATTGATAAATCTGGATCTTCACCTGGATGAATATTGCCGAAACCTTTTGAAATCTGAAATGCTTTTTTAGAAATTCCCATGTTGAAACTTCTTGGCTGAAACTTATTAATTTTTTCAGAACCTCCGCGGATACCTCCTGTTGTTAAAAATGAAGTCATCGCAAAATTAATTGCTTTCTGAATGCTTGAAAAACTGTCTAATGCTTTATCCGGACCACCAAAACAATCTACATATTCTTTATCTAATGCTTTTCTAACCTCAGTTAAATAATTCGAAGGAATAATACAGTCTGAATCAAAAATGATAAAATAATCACCACGCGCTTTCTGCATTCCAAAATTTCTTGAATCTCCCGGGCCTGAATTTTCTTTAAAATAATAGGAAATATTCAACTTTCCCTGATAATTCATCACAACATCCTTACACGGAATCGAAGAGCCGTCTTCAACAAGAACAATTTCAAAAGGTTCATTATAATCAGATTTTGCAAGACTTTCTAAAAGTTCATCAACTTCATCTGGACGATTATACACGGGTATAATTAAAGAAAAAATCATAATGGGATATGCGGTATTAGAATGGCAATTTTTTAAATTTCAAAATTTTAACAAAGATAGGCTATATTCATAAAAAAACCATCAACTTTTGATTGATGGTTTTGATTTTATATTTTTCAATATCCTTATTTGATACTTTCAATATCAACTACTTCATTTGCTTCAGCCTTATAATCAACTCCAGCAAATTCAAATCCAAATAAGTTTAAGAAATCATTTCTGTATCCAGCTAAATCACCAATTTCTGGCAACGTTTCAGTTGTAGCTTCCAACCAAAGTTTAGCCACTTTTTCCTGAACATCATCTCTCATTTCCCAGTCGTCAATTCTGATTCTTCCTTTTTCATCAACAGGAACTTCAGAACCGTTATATAATCTGTCTTGGAATAAACGTTGAATCTGCTCAATACAACCTTCGTGAATTCCCTCTTCTTTCATAATTTTATATAAAAGAGAAATATACAATGGAATTACCGGAATCGCAGAACTCGCCTGAGTTACCAACGCTTTGTTTACCGAAACATAAGCTTTTCCTCCAATAGACTGTAAGCTATCAGTAATAGTAAATGCAGTAGCTTCTAAATGATCTTTAGCACGTCCAATTGTTCCTTTACGGTAAACTGCTTCTGTTAATCCAGGTCCGATATAAGAATATGCAACTGTAGTAGCACCATCAGCTAATAAATTTTCCGCTTTTAAAGCATCAATCCACATTGCCCAATCTTCACCGCCCATTACAGCAACTGTATTCTCAATATCTTCTTCATTTGCAGGAGCGATTGAAACTTCAGAAACTTTTCCTGTGTGAAAATCAACTGTTTTATTTGTGAACGTTTGCCCAATTGGTTTTAAAACTGAACGATGTGTAACTCCTGTGTTAGGATTTGTACGCACTGGCGAAGCTAAACTGTAGATTACAAGATCTACTTGTCCTAAATCAGCTTTAATCAAATCAAGCGTTTCTCTTTTAATTTCGTTTGAAAAAGCATCTCCGTTGATACTTTTTGCATATAAACCTGCTTTATGAGCTTCTTTTTCAAATGCTGCAGAATTGTACCAACCTGGAGAAGCCGTTTTTCCTTCAACTGGTGGTTTTTCAAAAAATACTCCAATCGTTGATGCGTCAGATCCAAAAGCACTTGTGATTCTTGAAGCCAATCCGAAACCTGTTGAAGCTCCAATAACCAATACTTTTTTAGCACCAGCAATTGATCCTTTTGATTTTACATATTCTATTTGATTTTTAACATTTTGCTCGGCACCATCTGGGTGTGCTGTCAAGCAAATAAAGCCTCTCATTCTAGGTTCTATAATCATATTTTCTTGTTTTTCGTTATAGCAATTGCCAATTTAAGACAATTGATTAACTTATTTTAGCTTTGTTTAATTCATTTTTAGATGACAAATATAAAGTATTTCTTTAGTTCAACAAGGCTTTAGCATGATTTAAAGCCGAATCAGAAACAACTGCACCAGATAACATTTGAGCAATTTCGATAACTCTTTCGTCCTGAGACAGAAGCTTTAATTCTGATTGTGTATCATCATCAACTGTTGATTTGAAAACTTTAAAATGCGAATCCCCTTTTGCCGCAATTTGAGGTAAATGCGTTATGGCAAAAATTTGCATCGTTGTACTCATTTCTTTCATTATTTCTCCCATTCTAATAGCAATTTCACCGGAAACTCCTGTATCAATTTCGTCAAAAATTAATGTTGGAAGTTTTGAATATTGTGCTAAAATTGCTTTTACAGCCAGCATAATACGAGACATTTCACCGCCTGATGCTACTTTCTTAAGCAATCCAAAATCGGTTCCTTTATTTGCCGAAAACAAAAACTGCAGTTCGTCTTTACCATTTAAAAAATATGATTCTGATGGTAATAGCTCGATATTAAAACGCACATTCGGCATTCCTAAAGTTTCTAAAATAGAAATCAATTTATTAGATAAAATCGGAATTGCATTTGCTCTATTTTGGTTAATTGTTTTAGAAAAAGCATCTAATTCAATTATTTTCTGCTCAATTATTTTTGATAATGAAGCTATTTCTTCTTCAATATTACCCAATTCTAAAACCGTATTGCTTAATTCAGCTTCAATTTGAATCAATTCATCTACTGAAGAAACCTGATGTTTCTTTTGAAGATTATAAATCAATTGCAGTTTTTGGCTAATCAGTTCTAATTGCGCTGGATCGTTCAATAATTTTTCCGAACAATTCTGAAGCTCTTTTGAAACATCATCTAACTCAATTGTCAAACTTGAAATTCTATCAAACAAACCTTGATATTCAGCAGAAAATGGTGCTATTTTTTGAAGCGATATTTTCACTTCATTTAAATTATGCAATAACCCGAATTGCTCTTCATTTGCAATTGCAAGGGATTTATCGATGGACTCTTTTATAATTTCAACATTATTCAACTTTTCAAAATCGGCTTCAAGCTCTTCTTGTTCTCCTGATTTTAATTTAGCTGAAACTAATTCATTTAATAAATACGTATTATATTCTTGCTCTTTTCCTGAATCGCTTTGTTTTTTTAATAAAGCATTCAATTTTGATTTATCTGATTTGTATGTTTTAAGCAATTTTTGATAATCCAAAATAACATCACCATTATCTGCAATGGCATCAATTATTTTAAACTGAACACTTTCGTCAGATAATTCCTGAGTTTGTTGCTGTGAGTGGATATCTATCAAAAACAGACTTAAATCTTGCAATTCCTGCAAATTTACGGGACTATCATTTATAAAGGCACGGGATTTTCCTGAAGGCAAAATTTCACGTCGAATGATTGTTTCATCTTCATAATCCAAATCATTTGCTTCAAAAAATTCCTTTAAGTTGTATTTTGAAATTTCAAACTGGGCTTCAATTACACATTTTTCTTCTTTATTTTTTAAAGAAGTTAAATCGGCTCTTTTTCCTAAAACTAGTCCTAAAGCTCCTAAAATAATAGATTTTCCAGCTCCTGTTTCACCTGTAATTATTGAAAATCCTTTTGAAAAATCAATAGAGAGTTTTTCAATCAAAGCATAATTTTTAATCGACAGCGAAGTAATCATAAAATAAATTTGAGGATATAAAAGTTATTGTAGAAAGTAAAAGTAAGACTAAAAAACCAACTAAAACTTAATTTGCGACCATTTTGTACTATTCAATGGCGAAACTTTATTGAGAACATCAGTTAAATCTGTAACCGTGATACTTGGACCTCCTGAAAAAATCGAAGTAATCTCATCTGATTTTGCATCAAAAAAAACTCTGGTCAAAAAAGCATTCGGTTTTACACTATTGAATTTTCCAATCAACATTAAAGATGCTTTTATTTTTTCCTTTGCTCCTTTTAAATCATCACTCATCGTATCTAATCCAGAATGATACATAAAAGTAGCTTGGCGCAAATCGCTATACATTGGTGAAATCATATCTGTTATCAAATAATAACGATTTTGAATTCCGTCAGCTTGACTCCAACCTTTAAAACCGCCTTGCTGAGCAACATTTGCTATATTTTGTGCCGTTTGAAGATATTGATTTCCGGCTCCCAATTGAAATGTATCAGCATCCATTCCTAAAATCAAGTAGCTGTAAAAAGAAACAACAGAAACCAGATTTGATTCAAAAGTAGTTGGATTAAAAAGCAAAGGTTCATATTCAGTATACCTAAAACTAAAATCTTTATCATTATAATTTAGTACCGGAGAAGAATATGTCGAATTAAAAATTAATCGAGAAGATTGAACCTGAATAGTTCCAGTAAACTGATCAGAATTGTTTGAAGACAAAGTAATATACATCGAGCAGTTGATACGCTCATTTTGTTTTAAAACTGAGCCTGTCCAATCTGTTTTATTTACAAATTCTGACAATGAAGTCTGAAGCGTTTTAAAAACTTGCTGATTGGGATTTGGAAGCCTTTCAGTATTAATTGTTACAATACAATTCAGCTGTTGCGCCTGAGTAAAGCTAAAAATTAAAAACATTAAAAATGTAACTGCTTTATTCATAAAAAAAGATTTGTGTTGATGTAAAATTGATGTTGATACTCTATTTTAAAAAAGCTATTATTTCGTAAAATGCAAAATCACTTTGTTTAAAATATCAACAGCAACAGACTCCTTTGATTTTAATTCCATTGGCTCAATTTTAAAATCTTTATCAATAAAAGTAACTTTATTGGTTTCTTTTTTAAAACCTGCGCCTTCATCCTGTAAGGAATTAAGAACTATCAAATCTAAGTTTTTTTTCTGAATTTTCAGCTTGGCATTTTCAATTTCATTTTGAGTTTCCAAAGCAAATCCAATTAAAAACTGCTCTTTTTTTATTGCTCCTAATGAAGCTAAAATGTCTTTTGTTTTCTCAAGTTCTATTGAAAATTCTTCCGCAGCTTTTTTAATTTTCTGCGTAGCCACTACTTTTGGCTTATAATCTGCCACAGCTGCTGCCGCAATAGCAACATCTACATCATTATAATGCAAATGGCATGCATCATACATTTCCTGCGCTGAGACAACATTTATTACTTTAACTGAACTGCTTTTTGCTTTAAAATGAGTTGGACCAGCAACTAAAATTACTTGCGCACCTAATTTTGCAGCTTCATACGCGATATCAAAACCCATCTTTCCAGATGAATGATTTCCTATAAAACGTACGGGGTCTATCGCTTCGTATGTCGGGCCAGCAGTAATTAGTATTTTTTTTCCTACTAACGGAAGTTTACTTTGCAAATCAGCTTCAAGAAAAGCCACAATATTCTCAGGTTCAGCCATTCGGCCTTCTCCAGACAAACCACTTGCCAACTCACCACTTTCAGCAGGAATCATAATATTGCCAAATTGTTTTAAAGCAGTAAAGCTAGATAAAGTTGAAGGATGTTTATACATATCCAAATCCATTGCGGGTGCAAAATAGACAGGACATTTAGCCGATAAATAAGTAGCAATTAATAAATTATCACAATTTCCTGTTGCCATTTTCGACAACGTATTGGCAGTTGCCGGAGCAATTAACATGAAATCAGCCCAAAGTGCTAAATCAACATGATTGTTCCAGACAGCGTCTTGATCATCTTCATTAAAGAAACTGGAATGTACAGGATTTTTTGATAACGTAGATAACGTTAATGGAGTTACAAAATCCTTAGAAGCAGGTGTCATTATCACTTGGACATGTGCACCTGCTTTTATAAAAAGTCGTACTAATGAGGCTGTTTTATAGGCTGCAATTCCACCAGAAACTCCTAGTAAAATTTTTTTCCCGTTTAAAACTGACATTTATACTATATTATTTGTTTGAACCTCTGTGGTAAGTTTTACCGTCTAACCATTCTTGAACAGCTAAAGCGTGTGGTTTTGGTAATTTTTCGTAAAATTTAGAAACTTCAATTTGCTCTTTATTTTCAAAAACTTCTTCAAGACTGTCATTGTAAGTCGCAAACTCTTCTAATTTCTCAGTTAATTCTTTTTTAATTTCAGAATTAATTTGATTTGCTCTTTTAGCCATAATGGTAATTGCTTCATACACATTTCCTGTTGGCTCTTCAATAACTGTTTTATTGTAAGTTATTGTGTTTACAGGAGCATTCGTCTTTTTTAAATCCATGACTTTATTTATTTAGTATATTTTTGTAAATCTGTTTCAACTCGGGCATACATTTCGTCTGCCTGTTCTTTATATTTTGTATCGCTTTTAAACTTAATCAAGTTATTGTAAGCCACTTTTGCAACATTTAAGCGTTCTTCCATTTTTTGTGGAATACTGTTTATAGCCAATTTATAAGCTGAATCATACTTATAAAACAGTGCGTCTTCTTTCAATGGAGTTCCAGGAAAATCAGCAATAAAATTATCAAATGCAACTAGGGCTGACTTATAATCTGAAATTGTATTATATCCTTTAGCATTTTCATATGCTTTTTTCTCCAATTTACCATTTAAAACTTTTACAGACTCATTTGCCTGAGCTATATACTCAGAATTTGGATAATTATCAATAAAAGCCTGTAATTTCTCTAAAGCTTTTACTGTATCTGCCTGATCTAAACTGTAAACAGGAGCTAATTTTGAATAACTATACGCACCTAAAAACGCTGCTTCCTGTACTTTTTCACTACGAGGATAACCTGAAACGAAACTTTCAAATTGATAACCAGCTAAATAATACTGATGAGTCTTATAATAAGATTGTGAAAACATATAAAAAAGCTTTTCAGCCTGTGGCTTACCTCTATATGAAGGCGCTAATTGCTCAAAAAGACGAATTGCTTTTGAATATTTCCCTGCATCATACATTTTTGTTGCCATTTCAAATTTTGCTGCAACATCTTCATTTTTTAATACCTTTTGGTAATCACTACAAGAACAAAAAAGGGCAACAACAATTAATAATGATACTATTTTTTTCATTTTCTTACTTTTATTATGATTTCTCAGACAATTGCCAAAGCTAAATCACACCGAAGTTTCGGTGGCAAATTTAGTCATTAATTTAGCGACTGCAAAATAATTTTTTAGTATCTTAAAATACTAACACTTTAACAATTATTTAATGCTGTTTTTTACAAAATCATTTAATCTTGCTGCTAAAGAATCATCAACAGAAACTAAAGGCAAACGCACTGTATTGTCAGCAATTCCAAGGGCTTGAAAAACTTGCTTGATTCCGGCAGGATTTCCTTGCTCGAAAATCATATCGATACAATCTGATAAAAAATATTGTGTTTTGAATGCCTCATTTACTTTTCTGTTCAGTCCTAAACGGATCATTTCAGAAAATTCTTTAGGATATCCTTGTCCAATTACTGAAATTACACCTGCCCCACCTGCTAAAACAATCGGCAACGCAATCATATCATCTCCAGAAATTACCAAGAAATCTTTTGGTGCATTTTTAATCAATTGTAAAGCCTGCGCCATATCTCCGGCAGCTTCTTTTATAGCGACCACATTGCTGAAATCATTTGCCAGGCGAATTACTGTTGACGGAAGCATATTACTAGAAGTTCTTCCCGGTACGTTATATAAAATTACTGGAATTGGAGAAGCCTCAGCAATTGCTTTAAAATGCTGATAAATTCCTTCCTGAGTCGGTTTATTATAATAAGGAGAAACAGAAAGAATAGCTTCAAACGCTGAAAAATCACCTGTTTTCAATTCTTCAACAATTTGCATTGTATTATTTCCTCCTACTCCAAGAACTAGAGGCAATCTTCCCTTATTTACATCGATTACTGTATTGATAACCAACTCTTTTTCGGCTTGAGTCAAGGTCGCATTTTCTGCTGTTGTTCCCATAACTACAAGATATTCAACTCCTCCGTCAATCGAAAAATTAACGATACGCTGCAAAGCTTCGACATCAACTGAAAAGTCTTTTTTAAATGGAGTTACAAGCGCAACACCAGTTCCTATTAATGATTGCATATTTTAATTTATATTTTATTTTAAACTTTTTAAATACCTAAATAATTCGGAAACAAATACTTTATAATTCTCCATTTCCGTCTCTATCATCCATCGGTTTAATTTTTTATCCACCGCTGAAAATCCAATTTTGAATTTTGCTTTTGACTTACTGGTAACCATCATCAAAATCGGCTTCTCGATTTCATAATAACTAATCAAAAGATCAAATTCTGTTTCGATAAATTCATTCAAAAAACTTTCTGTAATTTCTCCCCTCCAATTAATCTGTTTTTTACTAAAAGTTGGTCTCGAGTACGTTTTTTTCTTCTTCAATTTATCTCTATACGCTACAATTTTTATGTTTTCAGAAGCAATTCCGCAAAGAGAAAGTTCATTGAACAACTCTTTTGAATGACGAAACTTACTTTCATCTATCAATAAACCAATTGTTTGTATGTCGCTTGTAAAAACTTCGTTTTTGACAATATTCAGATTATTTTTTAATGATTTTTTTACAAATAATTCCTTTATATAATTTAAAAACATAGTATTTTTACCAGATTACAAAATTAATTATTTAAGTCGCATTTAAGATGGTAAAACTAAAAAAGTATAACGGATTTTTAAAACTTTTTGTTATATTCTTAACACTATTTTTTATTTTTTCATGTAGCCCAAAAAACTACAGTTTAACTAAGATCGAAGGAAAACAGCTTCCTATAACAGAAAAAGGGGCTCAAACTCCTGAAATTGAAAACTTTATCAAACCTTATCGCGATCATATCAATAAGGATTTAGACAGTGTTTTAGCTTATTGTCCTGAGACTCTGGATAAAAGTAACGGAAAATGGCAAACAGCAATTGGATCCTTAATGGCAGACGTTTGCGTACAAAGAGGAAATTTGGTTTTTAAGCCACGTGAAAATAAAACAATTGATCTTTGTTTATTAAACCATGGCGGAATTCGTGCTATTTTACCAAAAGGAAATGTGACCACAAGAACTGCTTTTGAAATTATGCCTTTTGAAAATAATTTGGTTGTTCTAGGTTTAAAAGGAGAACAAGTTCAAGAAATAGCTACTTATATTATTAAGGAGAAAAAAGCACAGCCGTTGTCTGGAATGACGTTTACAATTGCAAAAGACAAAACAGCTAAAAATATTATGGTACAGGGAAAACCTCTTGATCTAAATAAAATTTATTATGTTGCTACTAACGATTACCTTGCTAATAGAGGTGATAATATGAACTTCTTTGGCAAAAGTGTTGAGAAATATGATTTAAACTACAAACTTAGAAATGTTTTAATCGATTATTTCAAAGAAGTTGACACAATTCCGGTTCCAAAAGACATCAGAATTACAGAAGAATAAGCATCCAAGAAAAAATAAAATTATACTAGAGTTTACGCAAAAAATATATCCAATGAAAAGAAGAGAATTTATTGAAAAAACTGCTGCAAGTACAGCCTTATTAAGTTTAGGTTTGTCATTAAGCAGTTTTGAAACTAACGATATAAAACACCTGACTATTTTGCATACGAATGACGTTCATAGTCATATAGATCCTTTTCCTGCTGATGATCCTCGTAATGCAAATAAAGGAGGTGTATCTCGACGTGCAGCTCTTATAGAGACCATTCGTCAGGAAAATCCAAATGTGCTTTTATTGGATGCCGGAGATATTTTTCAAGGAACTCCTTATTTTAACTATTATGGAGGTGAATTGGAATTTAAATTGATGAGCATGATGAAATATGATGCTTCAACTATTGGAAATCATGATTTTGACAATGGTTTGGATGGTTTATATGCTCAAATGCCACATGCTAAATTTGAATTTATCAATTCTAATTATGACTTTAAAAATACGGTCATGAATGGACTTGTGAAGCCTTATAAAATTTTCAATAAAAACGGAATTAAAGTTGGCGTTTTTGGTCTAGGAATTGAACTTGACGGTTTGGTTGACAAACAGATGTACAAAGAAACTGTATATAATGATCCTGTAGAAATTGCTCAGGACATGACGCAATTATTGAAGAAAGAAGAAAAATGTGATTTGGTTATCTGCTTGTCGCATCTTGGCTATAATTACAAAGATGATGAAAAGAAAATTTGTGATTTAAAATTAGCTGAATTAACTCAGGATATTGATTTGATTATTGGAGGCCACACGCATACTTTTCTTGATAAACCAACTATTGTAAAAAATAAAGCTGGTGAGAAAGTTTTAGTTAATCAGGTAGGTTGCTATGGAATAAACTTAGGCCGAATTGATTTTTATTTTGATAAAAACAAAAATCACACGAACCAAGGAAAATCAATTATTGTATAGCATTTTTTTGTGCATTTTTGTTTTTTCAAGAAAGTATTCGACCATAAAATAGTAGCCTAAAATTTGTGTAACATCACGAATCAAAACTAAAACTACTGAATAGGAAAAATATTCATTGAAAATATAAAAAATGTCCGAGAAAATATAACTGACAGCCATCAAAGACATTAAAAGAGCCAAATGAGTTCCTTTGGTAATATACGTTACAAACGAATAATAGCTCATGACGCTCAGTACTATTCCGTAAAAAGTATAAAGCCAATTAAACTTTTTCATGTTATCCAATTGAAGACTTAGTACGGAAACCAACAAATAGACAAGAAATATGACCACGATGGAAACCGGAAGAATATCTTTTCTTCTTAATTTTATTCTTTCGTGGTCTATTATAAAAAGCTTTAAAATCAACAAATAAACAATTAAAAAGCTTATTACTCCTCCCAGTTCAGAAATCTCAACATCCATGAGATCGAAAACTTGTCCGATAAAACAAAAGAAAAAGATCAAGCCTTCTGTTTTTCCTATTTTAAAATCACTGCTGATAATAAAATAGAAAAAAATAGCTGGCAGCACAACAGCTTTAGCATAAATTGCCAAAATATCCTGTCTCGTGCAATCCAAAATAATTGTAAACAATAATGCTACAAAGAATAAAATCAAAGACGGTTTATTCGCTTTCATTTAATTTACTTATAAATTCTTCCTCTGACAATATAGGAATATTTAATTTATTGGCTTTTTCTAATTTTGCCGGCCCCATATTATCACCTGCGACAACAAAATCAGTTTTCGCGGAAATTGAACTTCCTACTTTTCCACCATTATCTTCGATTGTTTTCTTTAGTTCATCTCTTGAAAACTTATCAAATACGCCTGAAACGACAAATGTTTTTCCGATGAATTTTTCTGTAGCGTTGGGGTTAATTTTTTCTACTATTTCAAATTGAACACCATAATTTTTTAAGCGCTCAATTATTCGTTTATTTTCTTCATTTTCAAAAAATTCGATTACACTTTTGGCAATTCGTTCTCCAATTTCATCCACTAAAATCAAATCCATTAAAGAAGCCTGGCTTAAAGCATCGATATTTTTATAATGTTTTGCCAATTTTTTAGCAACGGTTTCACCTACAAAACGGATTCCGAGTGCAAAAAGGACGCTTTCAAAAGGAATCTCTTTCGATTTCTCAACTCCGTTTACTAAATTCTCTGCCGATTTTTGCGCCATTCTTTCCAGGTGCAAAATATCTTCAACTTTTAATTCATACAAATCAGCATAATTATGCACTAATCCGTTTTTGAACAATAAAGCAACTGTTTCTCCTCCAAGACCTTCAATATCCATTGCCTTTCTTGAAATATAATGCTGCACACGTCCAATAATCTGTGGAGGACATCCGTAGAAATTTGGACAATAATGATTGGCTTCGCCTTCATTTCTAACTAATTCCGTCTGACATTCCGGACAATGAGTAATATATTCTGTTTTTTCTGAATTTTCAGGTCTTTTATCAAAATCTACTGCAATAATTTTGGGAATGATTTCTCCTCCTTTTTCAACAAAAACAGTGTCATTTATTCTAATATCTAATTTTTCAATTTGGTCTGCATTATGCAAAGAAGCTCTTTTTACGATCGTTCCCGCTAATTGAACAGGCGCTAAATTGGCTACTGGAGTAATCGCTCCTGTGCGTCCAACCTGATAAGAAATTGAATTTAATTTCGTCGATACTTGTTCTGCTTTAAATTTATACGCAATTGCCCAACGTGGAGATTTTGCTGTATAACCCAATTCTTCTTGAAATTGAATATTGTTTACTTTTATTACAATACCATCTGTTTCGTATGGCAAATTATGTCTGTGCGTATCCCAGTGATCGATAAAATCAAAAACTTCATTCATATTATCGACCAATTTTGCTTCTTTCGGAACTTTAAATCCCCATTTTCTAGCCGATTCCAATCCTTCAAACTGAGAAGAAAACGGCAAATTATTTCCGGTAACAAAATATAGCAAACATTCTAATGGGCGTTTAGCAACCTCAGCACTATCTTGAAGTTTCAAACTTCCAGAAGCAGTATTTCTTGGATTTGAATAAGGCGTTTCTCCAATTTCAATCAATTCCTGGTTCATCTTTTCGAAACCTGCATAAGGCAAAATTATTTCTCCTCGAATATCAAATTTTTCAGGATAATTTCCTTTTAATTGCAACGGAACTGATTTTATCGTTTTGATATTATTTGTTACCTCATCACCCTGAAAACCATCTCCACGTGTTAATGCCTGAACCAGTTTTCCGTTTTCGTAAGTAATACTTATTGAAGCTCCGTCATATTTTAATTCGCAGGTATATTCTAATTTAACGTTACCTAAAACTCTTTGAATTCGGTTTTCCCAATCCAGCAAGTCTTCTTTAGAATATGAATTATCCAAAGAATACATGCGATATTGATGTGCAATTGTTTTAAAATTTTTAGTAATTGCTCCTCCAACTCGCTGCGTAGGTGAATGTTCGTCAAAAAATTCGGGGTGTTTGTTTTCTAAATCCTGAAGTTCTTTTAGTTTTCTATCGAAATCATAGTCCGAAATAGTAGCATTATCAAGCACATAATAATTGTAATTGTGCTGGTTAAGTTCGTCTCTTAAAGTTTGAATAGTTTCTTGAATACTCATAGGATATTAAAATGATGCCAATTAATTTAGAAATACTGAAACATCAAAATTAGATAATTATTTTCGTTGAAAAACATCAAAAAATAAAAGTTTTAAAAAATCAAAAATCAAGTCACAAAAAAATGCGACTTGATTTTCTTCTTGTCCACTATTCTTAAAAAAGAATTAAACAAAACCAACTTCCAAATGGTTTCTTCGTTTTATATTTTTGCACTGATAATCAAATAATTAGCATGCAAATATAAAACTATTTTTGGATAATGATAAAGTCAGAACGTCTATTTAACAAATGCTCTTCTTCGGTACATTTTACACCATTTTTGCATTTATTAATTAACCTACTTTCTCCGTAACCTTTTGCGCTTTCAATTCGAGAAGCATCAATTCCTTGAGAAACAATATAATCACGAGTTGATTTGGCTCTATTATCTGAAAGCTTTAAGTTATACGAATCTTTTCCGCGTGAATCTGTATGAGATTCAATCTTGATTTTGATGTTTGGAAATTTTTGCATGATGAAAACTACTTTTGTCAATTCTTCAACTGCCAATGGCGTAATATCATGTTTGTCATAATCAAAGTAAATAGGTTTTACATCGACTTTTTCAACTCCTTTGCTTTTCACTACCAAATCGTCATAATTACTCAATTCAAAATTAACGTCTTTAATTTCACCTCCATTTTCCTTAGTAGTTTCAACGGTTTTTTCATCGCTTGCATAGTTTGGTTTTGCGGCAATCATTTTTACTGTTTTTCCGCATGGCACTTCGATGGCGTATTTACCTTCAAAATTTGTTTTAGTTTCCCCAAGAATTTCGGTATATGAATTATATGCCATGATTGAAACATCTGTAAGCGGCAATCTAGTCTTTTTATCTATTGCCATACCCGAAATACTCTGGTTGCAAACTGGTTTTCCTTTGACAAATGAGTAAATATCATCATCGCCTTTACCTCCTGCTCTGTTTGATGAAACATAACCATAAGTTTCAGCGCTGTCAATTATAAAAGTAAAATCATCTTTATTGCTATTAATTGGAGCACCTAAATTTACTGGATCCGAGAAAGTGCCGTCAGGTAAAAGTTTGCTTTCGTAAACATCCAAATCTCCTAAGCCATAATGCCCATCAGAAGAAAAATAAAGTTTTCCGTTTCGGAAATATGGAAAAACCTCATTTCCAAGCGTGTTGATTTTTGGTCCAAGATTTACTGGAGAACTCATTGTTCCATCATCAGCAATTTTTACATAATACAAATCGGTTTCACCAATTCCACCGGTCATATCAGAAGCAAAGAAAAGCCATTTTCCGTCTTCGCTTAAAGATGGATGCCCTACTGAATAATCGTCATTGTCAAAGAAAAGTTTTTCCGGATTTTCTAATTTATTGTTGACAATACTTCCTTTAACAATCTGAAAATTATTGGTTTTGCTTTCGTCAATAACTAATTTATTCTTTTTGACAATGTTTGTCGAATAATAAATTGTTTTTCCGCTCGCATCGAAAGACGCTGTTGCTTCGTGATACTTTGTCATTACATTTGGAAGAAATAATGTTTCGTTGAACAAACTTCCGTCAGCTGGATTTCTTTCTGATAAATAAAGATTCAAGAAAGGCTGATTGTTCCATGTATAAAGTTTTTCACTAAATTTTGTTGTATCTCTAGCAGACGTAAACACGATTCTGTCTTGAAAAAAAGTAGCACCAAAATCAGATTTACTTGTATTAATGTCAAGATTTTTGATTGTGTAAAGTGGTTTCGCTTTAGACAAACTATCAAGCAGTTTTTTCTGGGCAAGATAACGGTTCACCTCTTTTTGATCGCCTTTTTTAGTCAAATACTCTTTTGTCATTTTATCAGCATCATCATAATCCATTACACCTTTCAGCGACTGAATATAGCGCAGGTAGTAAATATCGGTTAAATTATTGCCTTGCGCTTCGTACAATTTTTTGTACCATTTTAATGCATTTCTTTCATCTGAAATAAAATAATACGAGTCGGCTGCGTTTTTTAACGTTTGTGCTGAAGGATTTTTGCTGTTTTGCAAAATTTCTTCGTAAGCCTTTGATGCATCTGCATAAGCAAAATTTCTAAACAAAGCATCGGCTTTCTTTAAATTAGTCTTTTGAGCAAAACTAAATGTAATGCTCAAGACTAAACTTAGGATATATAGTTTTTTCATAGGTTTTAGATTTAGAAGAATCGAGGAGATTTGATTTTACTTTCGCCTTTATTAAACTGATAACGCAGAATAATTTCGTGCGATCCGTCGTTGTATTTATTCAGATCACTAACGGTGTAATCGAAAGCGTATCCAACATAAAAACTTTTAGAAATCTGAAAACCTGCCAAGATGCTCACAGAATCATCTGTTCTGTATGAACCTCCTATCACGAATTTTTCAGCAATCATAAAATTCGCCGATATATCAGCAGTAAGTGGAGCCCCACTTACTGCTTTCACTAAAAATGCAGGTTTGAATTTTAAATTTGGATTCAAATCAAAAACGTAACCTCCCATGAAATAATAATGCAAACGATCATAGTCAATAGACTCCTGAACATCATCGTAATAACTATTTTCGATGAAGCTAGGAACTGAAGCACCTACATACCATTTATCAGTATAGTAATAGATTCCTGCTCCAACGGCTAATTTTGCCTGATTGTCGATATTTTGGTTTAGCAAAACATCATTTGGATCGTAATATCTCCCTTTTGACCAATCTACATTCAGCATTCTCATACCTGCTTTCAAACCGAAGGCTAATCTTTTTTCATATCCTAGCGGAATTGAATAAGAAAAGTTTCCGTCAAGATAAAGTTCGCTTGATGGACCAATTTTGTCATTAACAACGCTAAGTCCTAAACCAACTTTTTCATTTCGAAGCGGTGCGTGAATAGAAAAAGACTGAGTTTCTGGTGCTCCAGAAATTCCAACCCATTGAGAACGGTGCAAAAGTGTCGCTTCTAATGTTCCGGTAGACCCAGCATATGCTGGATTTACCGCCATTGTGTTGTACATATACTGCGTGTACTCCGGATCTTGCTGCGCACTGGCACAGACTGTGATAAAAGAGCATATTAAAATAAAATATGCTTCTAATGATTTTATATATAGTTTCATAACGATACTTATTTAGTTTAATTAATTAGATGATTAACATTGTCTGCTTATCTCATTATAGATAACCATCCTTTTTTAACCGTTCCGTCTCCAATGTCTATCACATAAAAATAAGTACCTGTTGGCAGCATATCTCCTCTACTTATAACTCCAGATACATTCGCAGTTCCGTTCCAATCATTTTCATAATGTTGTTTACTGTAAACTAATGCGCCATATCTGTTGTATACTTTCAATTCATTATTTGGATACGTTTCGATACAGTCAATTCTAAAGAGATCATTAGCTCCATCATTATTTGGAGTGAACTCATTATAAACTGTTAAACAAATTGGTTCGACTGAAACTGAAGCCGAGTTGTTTGCTGCAGAAACATCTAAAGGAGTTGATATTTCAATAGTTGCAACAGATAAATAATCGGTACCATGAACTACTTCGGCAACAATTGTAAGCACCACGCTCTGACCTGCATTTAGCGTTGGAATTGTCCAAAGCTGTGTTGTTGGATCAAATGTTCCTTGAGTCGTGCTTGAACTTATAAATTCATAACCGTTAGGCAATAAGTCGCTTACAAGTGTATTTATGAAATTTCCTTGTCCAACATTGTTTACTGTTACTGTAAATGTTATTTGTTCACCAAAATTTGGAGTTGGATTACTCACTGTATTGGTAATTGTTAAATCTGAACAAGTTGCTACTGTAACATTCAATGTTTTAGTAGTTGTTTCATCACAAGTGTTGATGTATGTAACTTTTACTTGACCAGAACCAATATCAGACCATGAAATTGTTACATTCCCGTCAGCAGTTCCTCCGCCAGAAATAATTGTTCCGTTGGTAACTGACCAAACATAATTTGATTTACCATTTGCTACTGAATAAGTTACACCTTGGAAAACACATGGCGTATCATCGCTTGTAGTAATTGGAACCAAAGCATCATTTTCGAAAGCAATTGTGATTCCTAATCTCGTTGCACTTTCACAACCATTTGTTGTATTGGCAAGAGCCGAAGCATAATAAGTTCCAGCTGTTAATTGTGTATTTGCTGCTAAAGGTGTTCCGCCTGTTGCAGAAGAATACCATACTACGTTTGGTTCATTTACTAAAATATTAGCAAGTGTTGGCAATTTTGACAAACAGAATGTTTGCGCTGTTCTTGGTGTTGTAATCACTCCTGGAGTATTTACATTTACCACAACTGCTAAACGTACTGGATTCTCACAACCTATTGCACTTGAAATAGCTCCGTAATATGTTCCTGTAACCAATGCCGTTGTTGCCGGAATTGCTGTTCCTCCTGTTGCTGTACTATACCAAACTACATTTGCTTCATTTACTTGAATATTTGCAACTGTAGGAGAATTTAAAGTACAGAAGTTTTGAGTTGCATTCGTTGTTGTAGGCGTCGGACTTGGGTTTGTTACCGTAACCGTTACCTGTAAACGAGTTGAGCTTTCACATCCTGTTGCTGGATCAACAATATTTCCGTAATAAACACCTGTTGTTAATGCAGTTGTCGCTGGAATTGCTGTTCCGCCTGTTGCTGAACTAAACCAAGTAACATTGCTTTCGTTTACTTGAATATTTGCAATAGTAGGCGCTGTTGTAGAACAGAAACTTTGCGATGCGTTTGTTGTAGTCGGATTTATTGTGTTTCCAACAGTCACGTTAACCGCCAATCTTACACTGCTTTCACAACCTGTAACTGGATCTTTTATTGCTCCGTAATAGGTACCATTTGCTAAAGCTGTTGTTGCAGGAATTGCTGTTCCGCCTGTCGCGGCACTGTACCAAACTACATTTGCTTCATTCACTTGGATATTGGCAATTGTAGGTACGTTTCCAGAACAGAAAACTTGAGATGCATTTGTAGTTGTAGGAGTCAATGGATCTGTAACACTGATTGTAACGCTTAATCTTGTTGCGCTTTCACAACCTGTTACAGGATCACTGATTGAAGCGAAATAAGTTCCGCTTGTCAATGCCTGAGTCGATGGAATCAATGTTCCTCCTGTCAAAGCTGTATACCAAACAATATTTGTCTCATTGAACTGAACACTTGCAAAAGTCGGTGCATTAACCAAACAGAAATTTTGTGTTCCTGCTGTTACTAGTGTCGGTGTGCCAGGATCGTTTACATTTATTGTAACGCTTAATCTTGTAGCACTTTCACATCCTGTTGCCGGATCACTGATTGAAGCGAAATAAGTCCCGCTTGTCAATGCCTGAGTAGATGGAATCAACGTTCCTCCTGTCAAAGCTGTATACCAAACAATATTTGTCTCATTGAACTGAACACTTGCAAATGTAGGTGCATTAATCAGACAGAAGTTTTGTGTTCCTGCTGTTACTAATGTCGGTGTTCCCGGATCGTTTACATTTATTGAAACGCTCAATCTTGTAGCGCTTTCGCAACCTGTTACAGGATCACTGATTGAAGCGAAATATGTTCCGCTTGTCAATGCCTGAGTTGATGGAATCAATGTTCCTCCTGTCAAAGCTGTGTACCAAACAATGTTTGTCTCATTGAATTGAACACTTGCAAAAGTCGGTGCATTAATCAAACAGAAGTTTTGAGTTCCTGCTGTCACCAATGTCGGTGTGCCAGGATCGTTTACATTGATTGTAACGCTTAATCTTGTTGCGCTTTCACATCCTGTTGCTGGATCGCTGATTGCTGCAAAATACGTTCCGTTAGTCAAAGCCTGAGTCGATGGAATCAATGTTCCTCCTGTCAAAGCTGTATACCAAACAATATTTGTCTCATTGAACTGAACACTTGCAAAAGTCGGTGCATTGACCAAACAGAAATTTTGTGTTCCTGCTGTTACTAGGGTCGGTGTTCCCGGATCGTTTACATTTATTGTTACGCTTAATCTTGTTGCACTTTCACATCCTGTTACAGGATCACTGATTGAAGCGAAATAAGTCCCGCTTGTCAATGCCTGAGTAGATGGAATCAACGTTCCTCCTGTCAAAGCTGTGTACCAAACAATATTTGTTTCGTTGAACTGAACACTTGCAAAAGTAGGTGCATTAATCAAACAGAAGTTTTGTGTTCCTGCTGTTACTAGTGTAGGTGTTCCCGGATCATTTACATTTATTGTAACGCTCAATCTTGTAGCGCTTTCACATCCTGTTGCTGGATCACTGATTGAAGCGAAATATGTTCCGCTTGTCAATGCCTGAGTTGATGGAATCAATGTTCCTCCTGTCAAAGCTGTGTACCAAACAATATTTGTTTCGTTGAATTGAACACTTGCAAATGTTGGAGCATTTACCAAACAGAAGTTTTGAGTTCCTGCTGTCACCAATGTCGGTGTGCCAGGATCGTTTACATTTATTGTAACGCTCAATCTTGTTGCACTTTCACAACCTGTTGCAGGATCGCTAATTGAAGCAAAATACGTTCCGCTTGTCAAGGTCTGAGTCGATGGAATCAATGTTCCTCCAGTCAAAGCTGTATACCAAACAATGTTTGTCTCATTGAATTGAACGCTTGCAAATGTTGGCGCATTAACCAAACAGAAGTTTTGTGTTCCTGCTGTTACCAATGTCGGTGTTCCCGGATCATTTACGTTTATTGTTACGCTCAATCTTGTTGCACTTTCACATCCTGTTACAGGATCACTGATTGAAGCGAAATAAGTCCCGCTTGTCAATGCCTGAGTAGATGGAATCAACGTTCCTCCTGTCAAAGCTGTGTACCAAACAATGTTTGTCTCATTGAACTGAACACTTGCAAAAGTCGGTGCGTTTATCAGACAGAAGTTTTGTGTTCCTGCTGTCACCAATGTCGGTGTTCCCGGATCGCTCACGTTTATTGTTACGCTTAATCTTGTTGCGCTTTCACATCCTGTTGCAGGATCGCTAATTGAAGCGAAATAAGTTCCGCTTGTCAATGCCTGAGTTGATGGAATCAATGTTCCTCCTGTCAAAGCTGTGTACCAAACAATATTCGTTTCATTGAATTGAACACTTGCAAATGTTGGAGCATTTACCAAACAGTAATTTTGTGTTCCTGCTGTTACTAGTGTCGGTGTGCCAGGATCGTTTACATTTATTGTTACACTTAATCTTGTTGCACTTTCACATCCTGTTACAGGATCACTGATTGTTGCAAAATAAGTTCCGTTAGTCAATGCCTGAGTTGATGGAATCAATGTTCCTCCTGTCAAGGCAGTATACCAAACAATATTTGTCTCATTGAACTGAACACTTGCAAAAGTCGGTGCATTAACCAAACAGAAATTTTGTGTTCCTGCTGTTACTAGTGTCGGTGTGCCAGGATCGTTTACATTTATTGTAACGCTTAATCTTGTTGCGCTTTCACATCCTGTTACAGGATCGCTAATTGAAGCAAAATACGTTCCGCTTGTCAATACCTGAGTCGATGGAATCAATGTTCCTCCTGTCAAAGCTGTGTACCAAACAATGTTTGTCTCATTGAACTGAACACTTGCAAAAGTCGGTGCATTGATCAAACAAAAGTTTTGTGTTCCTGCTGTTACTAGTGTAGGTGTTCCCGGATCATTTACATTTATGGTAACGCTTAATCTTGTTGCGCTTTCACATCCTGTTGCAGGATCACTAATTGAAGCGAAATATGTTCCGCTTGTCAATGCCTGAGTTGATGGAATCAATGTTCCTCCTGTCAAAGCTGTGTACCAAACAATATTCGTTTCGTTGAATTGAACACTTGCAAAAGTCGGTGCATTAATCAAACAGAAGTTTTGAGTTCCTGCTGTCACCAATGTCGGTGTGCCAGGATCGTTTACATTGATTGTTACGCTTAATCTTGTTGCACTTTCACATCCTGTTGCAGGATCGCTGATTGTTGCAAAATAAGTTCCGTTAGTCAATGCCTGAGTTGATGGAATCAATGTTCCTCCTGTCAAGGCAGTATACCAAACAATATTTGTCTCATTAAACTGAACGCTTGCAAATGTTGGAGCATTTACCAAACAGAAGTTTTGTGTTCCTGCTGTCACCAATGTCGGTGTTCCCGCATCGTTTACATTAACTGCAACCGCCAAACGAACACTGCTCTCACAATTAGTAACTGGATCTTTTGCTGTGGCATAATAGGTACCCGTAACTAAAGCGTCAGTAGACAACAAAGGCGTTGTAGAAGTATCTGTACTGTACCAAACCACATTCGATTCATTTACCTGAATATTTGCAACAGTTGGATTATCAATTAAACAAAAATTCTGAGTAGAATTTGTTGTCGTTGGTGTATTAGGATCACTTATAATAATTACAGCATCTTGTAATGTTCCTGCTAGATTTTCACAAGTTGTATCACTAGAAACAGCAACATAATAAGTTATTGGACTCACTGCTCGTGTTAAACCAGTAACTGTCAAGACTCCTGTTGAACTTACTGTATAAGATACACCTGTTGGTGTTCCATTTACAAGAGGAGTTTTGCTAGCATCTGCATACCAAGTGAAAATAGGATTTGTCAATGTTGGTGCAGTTGGTGTCAATGATGCAGCAACACCATTACACACTGTTAAATCATCAACTACAATATCAGTTGCTACAGAAGGAGGCAAAATAGTAAAAGTTATTTGCTTTCTATCCGCTTCAGCCGTTTCACAAAATTCATCTGAACTAACGCCAACAAAATAAGTATAAGTTCCCGGAACTAAACCATTCACTATTAATGATGGTCCTGTCGCGCTAGCTACTGGCTGACTTACACTTCCATCAAATTTATACCAATGATAAACTGGATTTGTAAAAGTACCGACTAAACTTGTGGCTAAAGTCACAGTTCCTGAAGGAGCGCAAATCGCAGTTGTTGCAGCACCATTTAGAGTAATATCTGTCAAAGTAGGTTCTGGACTTGTTGCTCTAACTTCAACAGTAACTTCGCCTCGGGTCATTGCCTCACAACCATAACGTACTGGCTGAACATAATATTTGTATATACCTGCCGCTAAATTTGCTGGCACAGTATAAGTAATACCACTCGCCACAATTGCTCCTCCCGTAGGTGAATCATACCAAACATAGGTTGAACAAGCTTCTTCTGGTATTTGAAGTGTAACGGTGCTTCCCGGACAAACCGTAACCTTATTATCAGTTCCTCCGCCTATAACCGAAGTATTAGCAACGCGCTCTACTGTGTGAACTCTTAAGAATTCTAAAACACCTGCTACTCCGCCAAAACGGATTCTGACTCTATCATATGATTCTGTTGGAGAAGATACCAACACCATTGCCATAGTATTCGCAGATAATAATTTTAAACTTAATAATGTACTATTATTTTGAATAGGAGCTCCAACTGCAACGTTTCCTAAATAACGCTGAATACTAAAACCAGTTAACAAATTAACATTTAACAACGTACCTGGTTTTGAAATTACTATTCTTAAAGTATCACTTACTACTGAAGGTGTTTTGAATTGTACTGTCATATCTGCTGCTGCAAGAGCACCAACACCACTATACATTGTAGCATAAGTCGTAACATCATTATCAGCTATATTCCAGGCATCACTTACTCCAACTGTCGCAGTTAGCGCTCCTACAGGAAGCCCTAAATCAGTTGTTCCATAAAAAATATCCTGAATATCTCCTGGTGTACAAGTTACTGTAGAAACAGATTTATTATAATACGCTTCATAAACTTTAGTGTTTTGAGCAACACTTAAAACTGCACCTGACACAATTCGGATTCCGTCGTAATCCTGTGGACCTGCAGCATTTGATGGTACAAAAGTATACTCATAAGCATTGTCTCCTGGAAGTACATTCAATAACGCTCCTGAGATAGATTGCAATGTACCAATATCAACACCTGCTTTAGTTCCAATTACTGAAACGCCCTGTGCTACTCCTAATACGCTATATTCAGAACCCAATTTAATAGTTACTGGTGTTCCTTTTGCAATATTTGAAGGCCAAGTTAAGTTTTGCCAAGTTGTACCGATTCCTAAAAGCCCTACTCCGGTAGTAATAGTTGAAAATGTTTGTGGATTTCCATCAATAGCATTTGGCCCATTTGTCACACCTCCCGTAATAATTGATCCTGAGCTTTGTCCTGTTGCATATACTCTTTCAGTTAATAATTGACAATTGTCTGGATCTTTAACATTTATAGAAAGTGTTCCTGTAACTGAACATGTTCCTAATGTCGCTACAACTGTATAAGTATAAATTCCAGGAACATTAAGCGCTCCTGTGTTAAACGGAGGTCCCGCGATTGCATTTCCTTGTGGATCATACCAGGCTAATGTACCTGTTGAAGTTGCATTCAGCGTTACATTCGTGCCTTGAGCTACAGACTGTGCTGGATCGACAGTCAAGCTTGGCAGCGTATTAATTGTCACTGTTACTGCTTGTTTTGCAGATGGACAATCGACTCCGCTGCCTTGAGCCTGAATTGAGTAAACACCACTAATCGTTATATTCGATGCTGCTTCATCTGTAATAATTGTATTTGAAGGATCGAAAAAAGTATAAGTTGTATTTCCGCTTGTATCAAGTCCTGTGATTGCATTTTTTAGATTAGCACTTCCGCAGGCAACTAGTGGCGATGTTACTGCCAAAGTTGTAGTAGTTGCCGGGAAATTAACAACGACTGGTTTTAAAGTATTTATTGCATTATCACAGCTTGCTGTATTTCCGACAGCGATATAATAAGTATATGACACTCCTGAAGCAAGTCCGTTTATGGTAAGTGCTCCAGTTGATGCATCTTTAGAAAAAGTAATTCCAGGCTGAGCAACAACTGTTGATCCTGTAATAATTTCTTGTGTTTTAACCTGATCTGTGTAATATTTAAATTGTGCTCCCGCTAAACCAGAAGTTGGATTCAAAACAGCTGTTCCATCACAAGAAGATGTTACTGGACTTGCAATAGTTATATCTGCTGCAACTGATAAAGGCAACACCGTTACTGTTACTGGCTGACGAACACTATTTATACAACCGCTTCGAACAGCTTCAATATAATAGGTTTTAGAACCTGTCAAAGGACCCGTTGTATAAGTATTTGTATTTGAAGCCAAAGCTGTCCCTCCGCTAGCAACATCATACCAGCTAAGTACATCTCCTCCTGTAGTTGAAGCTGTCAATGTTGTAGATGCTCCCGAACAAATTGGTGAAGATGCTCCAGTGATTGTAGCTTCTTTATATCTAAATGAAGCTCCATAAATATCTAATTCACTTAATACCGAAAGTACTCCTCCTAATCTAACTTGTACACCTGTGAAATTTGCGCCTGCTGCAAAAGTAGCTCGGAAACGGTTTCCACCTAATAACTGTACATTAAGTAATGAATTAATAGCTGCGCCATCTCCATTATCAATTCCTCCATTATAACTTTCTAAAGTAATATAAGAAAGGGCACTTACGTCTAAAAGTCCGGTTGGTAATCCAAGCTCAACTTCTATTATATCACCTGCAAAGCCAGAACTCGCAAAATCTAATCTTTGTTGTACATAGCCTGCTACTCCAACAGGATTTTGAAGAGTAGTCGCAGTACTATTATCACCGTCAACAGATAAATTAGCTGTTCCTAAAGCAGCACCACAACCAACACAAGCAATACCGCTTGTTGAAATGGTTTGTGCATTTGCCTGTAAACATGTAGTTACTGGTGCTGGTGGCGTTACAACAACATTGATTATTGTTCTTGATGCACTAACACAATTTGAGGCATTTCTTGCTTCAATATAATACGTTTTGTCTACTATCAAAGCTGGACTTGGAGTATAACTTGGATTATCCGTCACTAAAGCTGTCCCTCCTGTTGGTACATCGTACCAATCATAAGCGATACCTGCCACAGGGTTTGAAACTTGCAAAGTAACAACTTGTCCTGAAGGAATAATTACTGTTGAAGCAGCCACTGTTGGCAATGCTGGCAGTGGATTAACTGTTATATTCGCTTGCGCTCTGCTTGAAGTAGTACAACTTCCAATTACTGATTCAACATAATAACTTGTTGAAGAAGTTAAAGCTGGAGTTGTAAAAGTAGTTCCTGTAAACAATAAATTTCCAGCTGTTGCTGCATCGTACCAATTATAGGTGGTACCTACAACTGGAGACTGAACTGTTATTGTCGTAGATTGTCCTTCACAAATACTTGAAGAAGCTGCAGTCACAGTTGCTACTACAGGATTATTTACCGTAATTGGTACGGCATAACGCACAGTATTAACACAACCATTTCGGGTTACTTCTGTCCAATACGTTGTATCAGCAGTTAAATTTGGTGTGGTAAAAGCTGCAGTACTTGCCAATGAAGCACCGCCAGTGGCTGCAGAATACCAATTAACGGTTTCTCCAACAGCAAGGCCTGCAGTTAATACTGTATTTTGTCCACTACAAATATTTGTATTTCCAGTAACATTTGTTTTACCATAGTGATAACTTGCCTGATAAATATCCAAACTCGTCAATGCTGATACTAAACCACCCAAGCGAACTTCAACTCTGTCAAAATTTGCTCCTGCAGTTATACTAGCTCTAAAACGGTTCCCTCCTAATAATTGAACACTTACTAGGTTATTTATCGAAACTCTGTCATTATTAAAAGTGGCTCCGTTATAAGTTGCCAAACTAATATAATTCAATAAACTTAAATCCAGAACGCCGCCTGGCAATTCCAATTCAACATCAACAATATCACCAGTTTTTCCTGGATTATTGAATTGCAATGTTTGTTGAATCCATCCATTTACTAAACCAACAGGCACGGTTAAGCGCGCTGCAGTATTAATATCTCCGTCAACAGATAAATCCGGATTTGTACTACTGCATAACAAACAAAGACCATTAATATTAGTCTGCTGACTGTTTGCTTGTAAACATCCTCCAAGTGGAGTACTCACTACGTTCACTGTGATTGGAGTTCTTGAAGTACTTACACAACCACCAGTTGCACTTTGAGTTTCTACATAATAAGTTTTTGTAGCAGTTAAAATCGGAGTTGTGAAGGTTGAGGTATTTGTCGCAAGAGCTGTTCCTCCTGTTGCTACATCATACCAATTCAGCGTCACTCCAGCTTCAGATGTTGATGCATTCAAAGTGGCATTTTGACCAGATTGAATCGTTACATTTTGCGTCAAAGCCGCTGCCGCTGCCGGAATCGCAACTGATACTACATCAACCTGTGCTCTACTTGGACTTACACAACTTCCTATTACAGCTTCAACATAAAAAGTAGTAGTACCAATAGGAACTGTTGGAGAATACGAAGTTCCTGAAGCCAATATTGTTCCTCCAGATGATACTGAATACCAATTATAAGTTGTTCCCGGAATTGGATTAATTAATGATAAAGTAGTTTGTTGTGTTGCTCCTGAAGAACATACAGCAGTTCCAGAAGAACTAATTGCGGGAGCAACAGGATTAGACACATTAACAACAACTGGCACTCGATTATTTCCTTCACAGCCACCTGCTCGGGCTACTCCTATATAATAGGTAGTATTCGCAGTTAAAGTTGGAGTAACTAAAGTATTTCCAGTTGCAAGTGCCGTAGTAGAAGAAGCAGAGCTATACCATGCTAAATTTGTTCCTGCCGCCGGAGTAGCAGTTAGAGTCGTTGAAGTTCCTGAACAAATCGTCTGATTTAAACCACCTGTTACAGTTGGTTTTGCAAAATCAAGACGAACATCATAAACTCGTAAATTAACAAGCAGACTTAAAAGACCACCTACCTGAATTTGCACTTGATTGGCGTCGCCAGGAACTGTATATCGGACTTCTCCAATAGCATTTCCAGATAACAAACTTAGGTTCAAAACTGGGCTGTTAAGCGCCACTCTTGGACCTACATCTGTGCCTGAAAGCTTTGTTTGAATTGATACATTGGATAATAATCCAACATCAAGCAAACCATTTCCTGTACCTAAATAAAGTACAATTTCGTCTCCTGCTTTCACGGTCTGATTCAGCGTCATGGTCTCTTCAACCACACATAGAAGTCCGACCGCATTTTGCAAAGTCGCAAATGTCGTTAGCCCCGGATCGTTGTCATAGGCCAACGTGGGATTACTTACATCTAAACCTACACACAATAAGCCTCCCTGACTGTTTGTTTGTGACACTGGTCTACAAACAGTCTGAGCAAAAGCATTACTACATAATAGGAATAAAAATAATAGCCCCAATAATCTCTTCTGAATAATGAGATTACAAAAAGTAAAGATTTTTTTCATAATTTGGAAGATTAGAAAATGGACAATAAAATACCTGTTGCGATAAGCACGAATGCTTAGGCAATTTAAAAAACGTTAATAATCAACTAGTTAATACAAAATATAAAGCATTTGGGGCTGACTTTAAAATCTTGTTTTATTAAAAAAAAAAATATAGGGTAGACATTTTTATGTATACCAAAGAGTACTCTTATTCATCCTGAATAAAAAATCCCTCAAAACTTTTAGGAAATACTGATCTAGACCAATCTTCCTGATGAAGTGATTTGTTTGTTGCATAATTTTCTATTAAGAAAATTTAAACGTTATGTTGTGGGGGAATAAAAAAATACTGGTTCAATATATCAAGAAAGCTGATTAGACTCTCAAGGTTTTTTATAAGATTTAAAAAAATTGAAACAGTGTTTAATAAATAATTATTTATCGCATTCACTAAAAATTAAACACGACAAATCATCATTTATTAACCTAGCCGCCAACTGGGCAATGATAATAAATGAATGTCTCGACTATGATTTTGAAATAAACTTAGATTTGAATAGAAAGAAATTTTACGAACAAATTTCGCGGCATTAAATAAAGCAAAAATAACTTGAACACTTAATGCAAACTTGATAATGAGAGTAATTGTCAATTCCATACGCATATAATTAAGTTACTTAAAACATTTAGGCAAATATTTTCTGTCAAAGCAAAACATTAAACAAAACACTGTAAAAATAGGTTTATCAAAACAGGGCCAAATTATTTTGTTTAACATTTCTATATCAAAAATAAATAAAATAAAAACAAAAAACAATCTAATATTTTTAATTTTTTTTGAAGTAATAAGCAGCTCAACTACCAAAAGCATCAAATAATATAAGAAAAAACCGGGTTTTTAGTACAAAAAAAGCATTTCATAAGGTGTGTAAAAAATACGTTTATTTAACGTTAAATTTAAAAAAAGTAATACAAAACCTATATTTAATATATTTCAAACGATATAGATTTAACAATAAAGACAAACAGGCCGTAAAAACCTACAATTTTAAGTCCAAAATCTTAAAATATTGAGAAATCTCAAATAAATGCGTAAAAGTACGTGCTGATAAAAATTTTAAAGATTAAACAAATGTTAAAAAAATAACAAAAGGTTAAACAATTAGAACACAAATCGTTTAACCTTTAATCAATTTTTAAAACAGATTTTACCTATTATGATTCTATAATCAAATTAATCTGTTTAAATAATTGTCCATCACTTAAAAAAGCACCTTGCTGAATCAATTCAAAAATAGAAGCATTTCTGTCCTCTGTAAAAACTTTTTTACCAACTTTCATCTCAATTGTTTCTGTAAACATATTATCACTAAGCCACTGCAAACCTTCCTGAGTTAAGAAATCTGTTTCCGGCACTAACGATTTCAATACTATTGACTGAACATGCGTTTCAAAACACTGAAATAAGAAAATATGATTTTTAGAAAAATGCTCCAAAAATTCAGCTCTTGACAAAACACCTTCCCAGATCAAATCTGAAAAAACATCCAATTCCTGTTCAGCAACTTCAGGTTTATTTTCTTTAAGAGAATCCCATTCTGCTTTATCAATTGCTTGTGTCGCCAAAAAACTGGCAAATTCAGCATGCAATTCATCAAATTGCTCTTTTGTTAATCTTGCGTATTTCATTTTATTTTAGGCTTTATGCCTTACGCTATAAGCAATAAGCTAAACACTTATGCAAATAACCTTAAGTTTGTTAATCCAATATTTCACTAAACAAAAAAATCCCGATTTTCATCGGGATTTTTATATCGTTTTTAAAACTATTACTTTTCAGCAACAATTTCGTAAGCTAATTCAACGATTACATCTCTGTGTAAACGAACTGTAGCATTGTATTTTCCTAAACGTTTTACAACACCACTAGTGATGAATTTTCTATCGATAGCATTACCAGATTTCTCTAAAGCTTCAGCAATATCGATGTTAGTGATAGAACCAAAAAGTTTCTCTCCACCAGCTTTTGCAGTAAGTTTAATTTCAAGAGCTTTTAAAGTTTCAGCTAATGCTTTAGCATCAGCAACAACTTTAGCTTCTTTGTGTGCTCTTTGTTTTAGGTTTTCAGCTAAAACTTTTTTAGCAGAAGGAGTTGCCAAAGTAGCAAAACCTTGAGGAATTAAAAAGTTACGACCGTAACCAGGTTTTACAGATACTACATCATCTTTAAACCCTAGGTTTTGTACGTCTTGTTTTAAAATAATTTCCATGTTGTTGTCCTTATATTTTAGAAGTTAGGTTCTGATCAAGCAGAAACCAGCGACTAGATTTTTTTTATACTATTTTAATAAATCGGCCACGTATGGCATTAAAGCTAAGTGACGAGCTCTTTTTACAGCTACAGAAACTTTTCTTTGGTATTTTAATGAAGTTCCAGTTAAACGACGAGGAAGAATTTTCCCTTGCTCATTAACGAATTTCAATAAGAAATCAGCATCTTTATAATCGATGTATTTGATTCCTGATTTTTTGAAACGGCAATACTTTTTAGTTTTGTTAGTTTCAATGTTTAAAGGCGTTAAATATCTGATATCTCCGTCTTTTTTTCCTTTTGCAGATTGTTCGATTGTAGACATAATAATTACGCTTTAGTAGATTTTAATTTAGCTCTTCTTCTCTCCGCCCATGAAATAGCATGTTTATCTAAACTTACAGTCAAGAAACGCATAACTCTTTCGTCACGTCTAAATTCAGTTTCAAAAGCTACAAGAACTTCTCCAGCTACTTTGAATTCGAATAAATGGTAAAAACCACTTTTTTTGTTTTGGATTTCGTAAGCCATTTTTTTCAGACCCCAATCCTCTTTCGATACCATTTCAGCTCCTCTACTAGTAAGAAATTCTTCAAATTTCGTTACTGTTTCCTTCACCTGAACCTCAGATAAAACGGGATTTAAAATGAAAACAGTTTCATAATGATTCATAAATACAATATTTATTTGTTAAAATTGGGTGCAAAAGTAATCATAAAATTTAAATAAACAACACATTTTTGCTTTTATTCGTCATACTGCAAAAAATATATGCTCAGTTTAGTTTTTTTTACAAAAAAAATAATACTTTTACTAATGCTATCCTGAATTTATTCTAAATTTAAATGTTATGAAACTAAACTGTGTTGTTGTAGATGATAGTTCTATACAAAGGACCATTATTGCAAAATTAGTTAATAATCACCCAGGTTTGCACTTAATCGGGGACTTTTCTAATGCAATAGAAGCAAAAAGCTGTATCTCTTTAAATAATATCGATTTAATATTTCTTGATATCGAAATGCCTGTTATTAATGGTTTTGACTTCCTTGACGGACTAAAATCAAAGCCTCAAATTATATTTATCACTTCTAAAGCTGAATACGCTTTAAAAGCCTTTGACTATGATGCTACCGATTATCTGCAAAAACCAATTGCCGTCGATCGATTCAACGCTTCTGTCAAAAGGGCAATCGATATGCACTTGCTTAAAAAAGAAGTCAAAGAAGAAGAAGGCGAACATATTTTCATCAAAAGTAATCTTAAAAAACTTAAAATTTTCACCGCTAAAATCAAATGGATCGAAGCATTTGGAGATTATGTAAGAGTGGTTACTGAAGATGATAGTAATTTGGTTCTTTCTACTATGAAATCTTTTGAAAACGATTTATCAAAAGATAAATTTATTCGTGTGCACAAGTCCTATATTATTAATATTGACAAAGTAGAGCGTTTCAACAGCAAATTTGCTGAAATTGGAATTACAAAAATTCCTTTAAGCCGAAACAAAAAAGAAGATTTAGTAAAAGCATTATCTACTTCGTCTTAATAAAAATCGACATTCACAACAACTTTTATAGCTCTGTATTGAGCAACAGCTTCAAAACTATTCAGCATTTTCTGAATAGTTTTTTTTGTGTTTCCTAAATGCAGGTTTTGCGGAATCTTAATTAATATAGTTCTGATATATTCATTTCTGATTCGGCTTATTGCTGGTTCTTCCGGGCCTAAAACTGGCATATTCAAGTTTTGGCTCAAAACCTGATACAGCCACATTGATCCTTCTTTCAATTTATCAAAATCTTTATGTTTTATAGTAAGTTTTATAATTCTGAAATAAGGTGGGTATTTATAAATTTGACGGTCGTATAATTGCTCCTTATACATACCTATATAATTATGATTGGTAACCTGCTGAATTGTATTATGATTTGGATTGTATGTCTGAATCACAACTTTCCCTTGTTTTTCTGATCTTCCAGCTCTTCCAGCAACTTGCGTCATCATTTGAAAACTGCGCTCAAAAGCTCTAAAATCCGGATGATGTAACATGTTATCGGCATTCATAATCCCGACCAAACTTACATTGTCAAAATCCAAACCTTTGGCCAGCATTTGTGTTCCAACTAAAATATCAATTTCTCTATTTTTAAAAGTATCGATGATTTTCTCAAAACCAAATTTTCCTCGCGTTGTATCCTGATCCATTCGGGCCGTTTTAGCTTTTGGGAAAAGCGATACTAACTCCTGCTCTATTTGTTCGGTTCCAAAGCCTTTTGTTGTCAAATCTATACTTGAACAACTGTGGCAATTTGTTGGTTTTGCAATCGAATATCCGCAATAATGACAACGAAGCTGATTTTTATGTTTATGAAAAGTCAAACTTACATCGCACTGCTGGCAATGCGGAACATGCCCACAAGTTAAGCATTCTATTATAGGAGAATATCCTCTTCTGTTTTGAAACAAAATGACTTGTTCGCCCAAAGACAACGCTTCTGCAATTTCTTCAATTAAAAGATCACTAAAATGTCCGGTCATTCTTTTTCTGAAATGCTTGTCTTTCAAATCAACCAAAACAACTTCAGGCATACGAACATTTTTATAACGTTCTGTTAGTGTAACTAAACCGTATTTGTCATTCTGTGTATTAAAATAAGTTTCAATACTTGGCGTAGCTGAACCTAATAAAACTTTGGCATTATGAAAATTAGCCAAAACTATTGCACTGTCTCTTGCGTGATATCTCGGCGCAGGATCTGTTTGCTTAAAAGTTTGCTCGTGTTCTTCATCAACAATTAATAGTCCTAAATCATTAAAAGGCAAAAACAAAGCCGACCTCGCTCCTATTACAATTTGAGCTTTTTCAGAATTTTCGAGCGTTTGTTTCCAAACCTCAACTCTTTCGTTGTTGCTATATTTCGAATGAAAAACAGCCACTTTATCTCCAAAATGAAGTCTTAAACGAGAAACCAATTGAGTTGTCAGTGCAATTTCAGGAAGCAAATACAGAATCTGTTTTCCTGTCTGCAGATATTCTTCAATTAATTTGATGTATATTTCAGTTTTTCCGCTTGAAGTAACGCCATGAAGCAGACAAACTTCTTTTTCAGAAAAACTCGATTTTATAGCTTTAAAAGCATTTTCCTGCGCTTCACTTAAATGAAGTTCTTTTTCTGATTTTTCTCCATTAAATGAAACTCGATCGTGTTGCAAATAATACTCTTCAAAGATTTCTTTTTCGATTAAAGCCTTAACAACCGCTGATGTCACATTCGCGACTTCAGTAAGTTTTTTTACTGTGATTGGCTTTTTTTCTGAGGCATTAAGCTGAAAATAGACCAAAACAATTTCTTTTTGTTTATTGGCACTTTTTAATACTTCAAGCAATTCTGCTAAACCATTATCAGAATCGTATTTGGAATGTAGTTTTACATACCGAACCAATTTTGGCTTGTAGCTCTCTTTAATTTCTTCTTCTAAAACAATAATGTCTTTACTTATCAATTTTTGAAGAACCGGAAGTATGTTTTTCTTATTTAAAATTGAAGCAATTTCCTGAACCTTCAACGAACTTTGATGTTGTAAAGCTTCATAAACCAAAAATTCGTCATCTGAAAGTTCACTGTCATTTACAATAACTTCTGGTTTATGCGAAACGATTGTTTCACTTTCTAATAATAATCCACTTGGAAAGGCACCGCGATAAACATCGCCAATTCCGCACATATAATAATTAGCCACCCAAAGCCAGTGTTTTATCTGAATTTCGGTTGCAATTGGTTTTTCATCCAGAATTTGATGTATTTCTTTGGCATCATATAATGTCGGCGCATTTTCATGAATATCCAGAACAAGTGCTGTGTAAATTTTATTTTTACCAAAAGGTACCGCCACTCGCATTCCTTTTTTTATGAAATGATATTCAGCCTCAGAAATTCGATAAGTAAACGTTTTTGCTAAGGAAAGCGGTAAAATAACTTCGATAAAAAACATGCAACAATTTTAAATATGATTTGGAAAACTATTTTTTTCCTAAAGATTTTTGAGCCAAATACTCATCAACCAATTTCTGAGTATGATTTAAAGATTGAATATTTATCCAATCTTCATGACCCGGAATAATATACTTTGGACTTTTAAACTTCGTTTGTACTTTTTTTATAGATGTTTTCCATTCTTTGACATCAGCATCGCCTAAATAACCAAGATCCTGAGCATCGGCACTTTTGATAAAACAAGCTCCATAAAGCACTTTTTCTTTATCAAACCAAACCACAATATTGTCTGGCGCATGTCCTTTTCCTGGATAATAAACCTCAAAAGTATGTTGGCCGACTGTAAAAGTTTTATCATTAGGAATTATGAATTCAGCTCGCGGTTTCTTTTCTTTTTTCAGAATATCATCAGTCAACTTAATAGAATATGTTTTAATTCCTTTTTTTCTATAAAAATCAAATCCGCCTGCGCGATCATCATGAGAATGCGTAGCAAAAAGCATTACAACTTCTTTGTTATGTTTTATCTTTATGCTATCCAACAAAGGCTGGAATTGCGCTTCGTCCCAAGGAGCATCAAAAAGAACAACACCTTTATCAGTAACCAGATACATGGCATTGGCAGAAATCATCGTTCCTTTATAATCATGAAACGTTTTATAAACATAAAAGTCACCTGTAAGATGACTTATTTGTAATGGAGAATTCTTAGATTGTCCAAAGCTATTTGAAACTAAAACTAAGAATAAAATTATCGAAGCTAATTTTCGCATGTATTATTTGAATTAATTATTTCACTCGTGTCCAATATTGTGTTCTTCCCATTAAAGAAATCCCAACATAACCGCGAAGTTTTAATTTATCAGCAGATTCTAAAGTGATATAACATTTGTATTTTTTACCGTTTGTTGGGTCTAAAATAGTTCCGTCGTTATATTCGTTTCCGTCTTTTTTAAGTCCGTTAATAATCACCATTCCTAAAATTGGTTTGTTTTTTTCAGCACCGTCACATTTAGAACAGACATCTTTTTTATGATTTTCACGAAGTATTTCTACTACTTTACCGTAAATTTTTCCTGATTTTTCGTAAACTTCTACGATTGATTTTGCTTCTCCAGTTTCATCGTCAATTGTTTTCCATTTCCCAATAACACTTTGAGCCTGAACACTCATCGCGAAGAAAAAAACACCAATTGCTAACATCCAATTTTTCATACTATTTATTTTTTTTTTGTTTTAATTTTCTGATAGTAGCATTCAATTCGAACCCTAAAAGCAGAATCATACAGTTTATCCAAATGTAAAACATTAGAATTAATAATGTCCCAATTGAGCCATAAAGTTCGTTATATTTTGAGAATTTTATAACCCAAATCCCAAAAAAGAACGAAGATATAACAATTAAGACCGTTGTAAAAACAGATCCGATGCTAATAAAAGGCACTTTATTATACTGTTTTGTACCATAACGTAATAATATTGAAGATGTTATCAAAATCATCAAAAGAACAAACAAATATCGGCCCAAAATAATCAACGGAATTCGATCACTAAGTACATCCTGAATAATTGTTTTTTGGATAAATACCTCAAAAACGACAATCGTAGCTACCGTTACAAACAAAATTATGGTCATTACAAGTGAAATTGCCAACGCCACTAAATATTGATGCAAAAACCCACGTTTATCAAAAACATGTTTGGAAGATTCAAAACCACTCAAGATTCCGTTAATACCATTTGCCATCAAAAAAATCGAAAGAAAAAAACCGGTTGACAATAATCCCGAGTGACTATTATTTAAGATATCGCTGATAATTTTGCTAATAGCATCGTACGTATTGGGAGGAACTCCTTGCTGTACAAACTGAAGAAAATCCTCCTGAAAATTATCAATTGGGATAAAGGGAATTAAGTTTAAAATAAATAAAGCAAACGGAAATAAAGCCATAAAAAAGCTAAAAGAAACCGCACTCGCATGATAAGAAAATGCACCATCAATAATACCGATAACGTACATTTCGATCAAATCATACAGCGAAAAACCTTCCAGCCAAGGCAATTTTATTTTCTTTAAAAGTCGGGCGAAAGAACGCACCAC
This sequence comes from Flavobacterium resistens, assembly GCF_900182645.1. Taxonomy (GTDB): domain Bacteria; phylum Bacteroidota; class Bacteroidia; order Flavobacteriales; family Flavobacteriaceae; genus Flavobacterium; species Flavobacterium resistens. Next base: position 721,794 of record NZ_FXTA01000001.1, read on the forward strand.
AGGCAATTTCTCAATCCGAGCTTCTATCTCTTGCGACATATTTATTTGATTTTAGATTTCTGAGTTTAAATTTTAGATCACAAAATTCAACTCATAACTTATAACTCAAAACTCATAACTTAACTAAAACGCTTTTAAGCTCAAATCCATATTATAAACAGAATGCGTCAAAGCTCCTGAAGATATGTAATTTACACCGCAAAGACCATATTCGCGAATTGTTTTTTCGTTGATATTTCCTGAAGATTCTGTCTGACATTTTTTGCCAATTAAATCCACAGCCTTTTTAGTATCTTCATAATTAAAGTTATCGATCAAAATTCTGTGAACGCCCTCGCTTAACAAAATCTCACGAATTTCGTCTAGATTTCGAGCCTCAACAATAATTTTTAAATCTAAATTATTTGCTTTTAAATATTCTTTAGTCTTTTTGATTGCAAGCGTAATTCCGCCAGCAAAATCGATATGATTATCTTTCAGCATAATCATATCATACAAAGCATAACGGTGATTTTCGCCTCCGCCAATTTTTACCGCCCACTTTTCTGCCACTCTGAAATTTGGAGTTGTTTTGCGTGTGTCTAAAATTTTAGCGCCCGTTCCTTCTAAAAGTTGCATCAAATGATTGGTTTTTGTTGCAATCGCCGACATACGTTGCATGGTATTCAAAACCACTCTTTCAGATTTTAAAATAGACTGCGAACTTCCGGAAACTTCAAAAACGACATCGCCGTATTCTACATGTGTTCCGTCTTCGATAAAAGTCTTTATTTTTAATTTTGGATCGACAAATTCAAAAATCATTTTCGCCAAGGCAACACCCGCAATAATTCCCTGATCTTTCACTAACAATTTAGCCTGTCCGTGCGCCGTATCAGGAATACAAGCCAATGAACTATAATCTCCCGGACCTACATCTTCTCGAATTGCATTACTAATCATTAACTGTAATTCGGTTTGAAATTGTGCTTCGCTAATCATTTTTTTCTAAATTTTATAAGATGCTAAAGTAGCACATATTTTATGGATTTGAAAATTTCATTAACATGAAAAATTTTTCAAAACATTAAAATTTTCTTTTTTAACCATTAAAATATTCAGAAAAAAAAGTTACAATTCTTAACAAGACTTACTCCCTTAATAAGCGTTGAATTAAATACCTTTGAGGTTCATTCAAACAAAATCATGGGATTAATTAAAGATATTTATTCGGTTTCTTTTTACGAAAAATTTAGTCAGGCTGTCGCCGAAGTGCATCCAACATTCAACAAGCAAAAATTTATTGAAGCCATTTACGAAGGCGATTTTGCACAAAAAGAATGGAAAGAAAGAATGAAACATACAACTGTTGTGTTTCACCAATTTATGCCTCAAAATTTTCCCGAAGCTGTTGCTGCAATTGATAAAATCATCGAAAATTTAAAGAAAAACAACTTTGCAGACAGCAATCTGGCGTTCATATTTTTTGCTGATTATATCGAAATATATGGTTTAGACGATTTTAAAACTTCGGCGAAAGCCTTTGTTTCTATCACACAGTTTATAAGCTGTGAATTTGCCGTTCGCCCTTTTATTTTAAAGTATAAAGAACAAATGATTGATGAAATGATAAAATGGTCTTTACACAAGAATCATCATGTTCGAAGATTAGCCAGCGAAGGTTCACGCCCGAGATTACCGTGGGCAATGGCGATTCCGTTTCTAAAAAAAGATCCTTCTTCTATTCTTCCTATTTTAGAGAATCTAAAAAATGATTCTTCAGAATATGTCCGTCGAAGCGTTGCCAATAGTTTAAATGATATTGCAAAAGATAATCCACAAATTGTATTAGAAATTGCCAATAAATGGAAAAATCACAGCAAAGAAACGGACGGAATTATAAAACACGGATGCAGAACTTTATTAAAACAAGGACATCCAGAAATTTTAAGTCATTACGGTTTAGAAAGCACCAATATTGAACTTTCTTCTTTTGAAATTAAAACACCTCTAGTGAAAATTGGAGATTATTTGCAGTTTCAATTTCATTTAAATAATAAAAACGAAGAAGCTAAAACGATTCGTTTAGAATATGCCGTTCATTACAAAAAAGCAAAGGGACATTTAGCAAAAAAAGTCTTTAAAATCAGTGAGAAAGTTTATCATCCGAATCAATTGACTAAGATTGAAAGAAATCAATCTTTTAAGTTAATTACAACGAGAGTTTTTCACACTGGAATTCATCAATTATCGATTATTATTAATGGAACGGAGAGTGAGGTTTTGGAGTTTGAATTGATTGATTAAACACAAATTATTCCAGTTTAACGAGCTAGTTTGTCATTCCGAGGAACGAGGAATCTCCGCAATCTAAAGTTCCAATCTTTGTCGAGCTTCTCGTGGAGATTCCTCGTTCCTCGGAATGATAAACAGAACTGCATAAAAAGAAGCATTTGAATTATTCCACATTTTCACTACTTTTATAGTTAATACCAAAAACAACTTTTCTTAATCTAAATTAAGTTACAGATTTCTATCACAACTGTAATTTTGTTTTCAAATCAAATCAAATCAAAATACCACATGTCAAATATCAGTTTAATTATCGAAGAACGCTCAGCCAATATTGGCAATTTTATGGTGGGACGTTTATTGCCTTTCCGCGAAAAAAGAGCCGTTGGACCATTTGTATTTATCGATCATATGGGGCCTGCGCATTTAAGTGATCATGAAAATATGGATGTTCCGCCGCATCCACATATCGGACTTTCAACATTGACTTTTTTGTTTGAAGGAAGCATTATGCACCGCGATAGTTTAGGAACAGAATTAGAAATAAAACCCGGCGCTGTAAACTGGATGACAGCCGGAAAAGGAATTGTTCATTCTGAAAGAACTCCAGAATACTTAAGACATTCAGACAAAATGCTTCACGGATTACAGATTTGGGTGGCGCTTCCAAAAGAATTAGAGCAAATGGACCCTAATTTTACGCATGTCGAAGCAGACGATATTCCGGCTTGGGAAGAAGATGGCGTTTCGTACAAATTAATCGCCGGAGAAGCTTTTGGTAAAAAATCACCGGTACCTGTTTATAGTCCGCTTTATTTTATTGAAATTAAAAGTAAGGAAGCGAAGAAAATCAATATTGGAAGCCATTTATTCGGCGAAAGTGGTTTGTATATTTTGGAAGGAAGTATTAAAAACGGCGAACATGTTTATGATCCGAGACAAATTTTAATTACAACTGAAGCTTCTCTTTGTGAGTTTGAAATTTCTGAAAACTCAACGGTTTATATCTTTGGTGGACAGCCATTTCCTGAGGAACATTTTATTTTTTGGAACTTCGTTTCTTCAGATAAAGAATTAATCGAAAAAGCAAAAAAAGACTGGACAGAACAAACTTTCCCGAAAGTTCCAGGCGAAACCGAATTTGTTCCATTACCTGAACCAAGAATCAAATAATTATGGATACAGTTTCAGCAAAAATAGATACACGTTTGTATCGTACCGAAATTACTTCTGCAAGCGGAAATATTTTAATTTCAGATGAACCGCAACAACTTGGAGGGAAAAATTTGGGTTTAAATCCAACAGAGCTTTTGGCTTCATCATTGGCTTCTTGCACATTGATTACTTTGCGAATGTACATTAATCGCAAACAATGGAATGTCGAAGAAATCAATATCAAAATTGATTTTGAAAGAGATTCAGAGCGAAATTGTACCTCATTTACCAGAAGAATTGAAGTAATTGGCGAAGTTGACGAAACACAAAGACAACGTTTAGAAACAATCGCAAACAGCTGCCCAATTCACAAAACACTAACGCATTCAATCGAAATTAAAACTACATTAATTTAAAAACATGGAAATTCAACAAATAAACGATACAAGAAGAGGCTATTTTGAAGCTGTAGAGGACGGAAAAGAAGCTGGCAAAATGACCTATACATGGGCAGGAGATACAAAATTTATAATTGATCACACGGAAGTAAGTCCTGATTTTAACGGAAAAGGTGTTGGGAAAAAATTAGTTATGGCCGCTGTAGATTATGCAAGGGCTAATAATTTGAAAATTATTCCGCTTTGTCCTTTTGCCAAAAGCGTTTTTGATAAGGTTGAAGAAATTCGTGATGTACTTTTTTCTTAAAGGTTCTAAGATTCTGAGATCCTAAGGTTCTAAGTTTTTTTTTAAACCGCAATCGCGATAGCTATCGGAAGCAAAAGATTACGCAAAGTTCGCAAAGTTTTTTTTGATAAAGCTTTGCGAACTTTGCGTTTATATTAAGTCTTACAGATAATAAAAACCTTGCGTTCTTTGCGGTTAAATTCCCTCATCAAAAAATTGAATTTTAAAATCTCCGCAGAAACTCGTATATTTGCGCGTAATTTAAACTTAGAGTATGACAAGGATAATTACGTTTTTCTGTATTTTTATAGCACAAATCGGCTTTTCTCAATCGGCTGAAAGTTATTTAGAAAAAATCAGAAATAATGAAGCTCTCTTAACAGCTTTTTTTCAACAAATGCCAAAAGGAGGCGATTTACACCACCATTTTTCAGGATCAATTTACGCCGAGCCACTTTTAGAAAGAGCAATTTCTGAAGACTTTTATTTGAATGTAGAAACCATGGCAGTTTCTAAAACAAAACCTGCAAACGGAAATTGGCAGACTTTTTCTTCTATAAAAAACGAAGGCAAATTAGACCATTATCAACAACAAGTTATGCAGACTTGGTCAATAAAAGATTATAATGGTTATGTTCCTTCTGACGATCAATTTTTTGACTCTTTTATGAAATTCGAACCGACAATTCAAGGACATTTTGCAGAAGGAATGCTCGAATTGAAAAAACGTGCCATTGCAGAAAATGTAAGTTATATCGAAACACAATTATCTACAATTCCTTGTAACATGAATGTTTCAGATTTATCGGATTTTAATTCAAAATTGCGTCAGGCATCTTCTCAAAAAGATGAAAAAGCAGTTCTAAAACTTTTAGACGATTTATACAAATCGCTTCAGAAAAAAGATGCAAAAAAATACGCCGAAGATTTCAATACAAATTTCTTAGCAAAACTTCACAAAGACTTAAAAATTGATGACGAAAAATTCACGATGCGTTATCAAAATTTTGTGCTTCGTTTTATGGAACCTATAGATTTATTCAAAAATCTGGTTATTGCTTTTATTTCTTCTAACGAAAGTAAATTAACTGCAGGAGTGAACATTGTTTCTCCGGAACATGGCGAGAATTCTATGAAAGATTACTGGCTTCATATGGTGATGTTTAAATATTGCCACGATAAATTTCCGAATGTAAAATACACGCTGCACGCGGGCGAATTAACTTTAGGTTTGGTTCAGCCAGAAGAATTGACCTGGCATATTAACGATGCCATTTATGTTGCCGGAGCTAACAGAATTGGTCATGGCGTTGATATCGCTTACGAAGCTAATTCGTATGATTTATTGAAATATATGTCGAAAAATAATATTCCGATTGAGATTAATTTAGCTAGCAACGAATTCATTTTAAAAGTAAAAGAAAACAGACATCCGTTTACGCTTTACAAAGAATTCAATGTGCCAATTGTAATCAGTACAGACGATGCAGGAATTTTAAGAAGTAATATGACAGAGCAATATGTTTTATTAGCAAAAAGATATCAGGACGTTTCGTATGCTGCTATAAAAAAATATGTTTACAATAGTATCAATTATAGTTTTATTCAGGATGAATCAGTTAAAAAACAATTAATTAAAGATCTTGATAATAGATTTAAGGTTTTTGAATCGAAGTTTTCTAAAAACTAATAAAAACATAAAATCTGCTAAATCTGCGAGAGTATAATTTTTTCTAGCAGATCTAGCAGATCTGGTAAATAAAAAATTAATTAAATATGATTTTAGAAGCAGTATATCTTTTTATAAAACCAGAATTAGCATCAACATTTGAAACTGATTTTACAAAAGCAAGTCAATACATTTCTTCAATTGATGGCTATTCAGGGCATCGTTTGGAGAAATGTATTGAAGTCGAAAATAAATATCTTTTATTAGTTGATTGGAATACACTAGAAGATCATACAATCGGATTTAGAAATTCTGAGGCATATTTAGAATGGAAAAAGATTTTGCATCATTATTATGAACCATTTCCTGTTGTAGAACATTTTGAAACCGTTTTTGAAAATAAAAAATAGACATGAACATCAAACTCATCGCAATAGGCAAAACAGATAATAAATCGCTTCAGACTTTAATTGACGATTATACCAAACGTTTGTCGTTTTACATCAAATTTGATTTAGAGATTATTCCGGATATCAAAAACGTAAAAAACTTATCTGAAAGTCAGCAAAAAGAAAAAGAAGGCGAATTGATTTTGTCAAAACTTTCAGCAACAGATCAACTGATTTTATTGGATGAAAACGGAAAAAACTTTTCCAGCGTTGGTTTTTCTGAAGAATTGCAAAAGAAAATGAATTCTGGTGTAAAAACGTTGGTTTTTGTTATTGGAGGCCCTTATGGTTTTTCTGAAACGGTTTATAAAAAAGCGCAAGGAAAAGTTTCGCTTTCGCTGATGACGTTTTCACATCAAATGGTTCGTTTATTTTTTATCGAACAATTATACCGCGGATTTACGATTTTACGAAATGAACCTTATCATCATCAGTAACGGTTAATCGTTAATTTGTTTAATTGTTTAATCGCAGTTTCTAAAAAATGAATTCTTCGTCTTCATTTATAAAAACGAATGGAATCTTTTTATCAATTATAGTTTTTACTAAAATCTTACATTGAATATATTCTTCATAGCTCATGTTTTTATCATATGAAAATGTAATTTGAGCTTTTGGGTTGATAACTAAACTATCTAAAAATGGTTTTAAATTACTTTTTGGAAAATCATAAGCTTTCCCTCCACTGTATTTTATCATTCCATTCTTTTTAAAATACAGCTGGCTTCTATTATTCGCAATTTCCATTTTATAATGCACTTTCGTGAAAGGTAGAAAGGCTAAATTCTTTCCGATTGAATCTGCGTAGGAATAGTAATTTTGTGCGTTTTCATTTTTATGCGCGCTGTCGCCACGCTTTTTTTCCTGTAATTTCATCACTTCAGGAATTACCAATTTCAATGGTAAACGTTTGTCAATATTGAAAATCCAATTCGTTGAAATGATGCTGTTTTTTCTGTTTACGTCGGCAATTGTATCTTTTGCTTCTACCTTAAAAAAGATGTAAATTGGAGAATGATCTTGAATGTCTTTTACGATTGTAACGTTTGATTTTGGGAGTAAAACGTCTTTTTTTTCTCCGCAGGAGAAAAGAATAAAAGCAATAATTAAGGTAAAATATTTCATTTTATTATTAATTTTCACATACAGTTTGTCATTTCGACGAAGGAGAAATCACACTAGTATTTCCTCAAAGAAATTCGCCAATTTTTGTCGAGTTTCGAGTGTGATTTCTCCTTCGTCGAAATGACAAAACCAAGCGATTATTTTAATTATAAATCTAATTTATTAAATAAAGCAACACATTCCACAGCTTCTTTCACATCATGAACACGCAAAATTTTCGTGCCTTTTGTCAAAGCAATTGTGTTTAAAAACGTTGTTCCGTTTAAAGCTTCCTGCGCTGTAATATCAAGCGTTTTATAAATCATCGATTTTCTGGAAATCCCTGCTAAAACAGGTAATTCCAACAAATTAAAAAGTTCCATTTTTTGCATCACTTCATAATTCTGATCAGTTGTTTTAGCAAAACCGAAACCAGGATCGAGAATCAAATCATTGATTCCTAAACTTCTTGCTTTTTTTACTTTTTCCGAAAAATAAAAAAGCATTTCTTTTACAATATCATCATATTGCGTCAAACTCTGCATTGTCTGCGGATTTCCACGCATATGCATCATAATGTAAGGAACATTGTATTTTGCAATAACATCAAACATTTTATCATCAAGTTCTCCCGCTGCAATATCATTTATAATCGCTGCACCGCTTTCAATACTTGCTTTTGCAACTTCGGCTCTGAAAGTATCGATTGACAATAATGTTTCTGGAAAATGCTTTAAAATCAATTCTATCGCAGGAACAATACGGTCGATTTCTTCTTGTTCCGAAACAAATTCGGCACTTGGTTTACTTGAATAAGCGCCGATATCAATAAATGTAGCGCCTTCAGAAAGCATTTTGTCGACTTGTGAAATGATTTCGTCTTCGTTTTTATATTTTCCTCCATCAAAGAAAGAATTTGGCGTAACATTTAAAATCCCCATTACTTTAGGAATCGATAAATCTATAAGTTCGCCTTTGCAGTTAATTGTCATTTGTTTATTTTGTTTCAGGTTTCAAGTTTCAAGTTGATACAGATTGCGAAAGTTCTGGAACTTGAAACCTGAAACCTGAAACTTTTTAAACTAGTTTCGAGTTTCAAGTTATAACCGTTAACACTTTGTTTAGAAAAAACTTGGAACAAAGAAAACCTGAAACTTGAAACTCTTAAAAAATTATCCTTATTTTTGGAAAAATTTAAGCAAATATACAGCATATAAATGAAGAATACTTCCCAAGAATTTGATAATGTTATCGCGGTTTGCCGAACCTTGTTCATCAATAAAATGAAAGATTACGGCAGTGCATGGAGAATTTTAAGACTTCCTTCTCTAACCGATCAAATTTTCATAAAAGCGCAACGAATCAGAAGTTTACAGGAAAACGATATCCGTAAAGTTGATGAAGATGAAAAAGGAGAATTCATCGGAATTATCAATTATTCGATTATGGCTTTGATTCAGTTAGAATTAGGCGTTGTTGATCAGCCGGATCTTGACGTTGAAAAAGCAACAGAATTGTATGACGCTAAAGTAAAACTGACAAAAGACTTAATGGAAGCGAAAAATCACGATTACGGTGAGGCTTGGCGTGATATGCGCGTGAGTTCTTTAACCGATTTGATTCTGCAGAAACTCCTTCGCGTTAAGCAAATTGAAGACAACAAAGGAAAAACTTTAGTTTCTGAAGGCATTGATGCTAATTATCAGGATATGATTAATTATTCTGTTTTTGCGTTAATTCTAAATCCGATAAAATAAATCAAATTCAAAAAAAGAAATTTTAGATTCCAATGCTAAAATTGGAGTTTAGAATTTTAATACTTAAATATTTGTTATGAAAAACATCCTTACCCAATTCTCCCGCATATTTGTCGGTGTATTATTTATCATTTCCGGATTAATCAAACTAAATGACCCTGTTGGTTTCTCTTATAAATTGGCAGAATATTTTAGCGAACCGGTTTTTAATATGCCTTTTTTAGAGCCATTGGCTTTAGGATTAGCTATCTTTTTAGTAATTCTGGAAGTAGTTTTAGGTGTAATGTTGTTGGTTGGTTATAAATCAAAATTAACCATTTGGGCATTATTGCTTTTAATTGTTTTCTTTACCTTCCTTACCTTCTATTCTGCTTATTTTGATGTAGTAAAAGATTGCGGATGTTTTGGAGATGCTTTACACTTAACACCTTGGCAATCCTTCACAAAAGATGTTGTTTTGCTTTTCTTTATCCTGATTTTATTCATCAATAAAAAATTAGTAAAACCATTATTTTCAAAAATGGTGACCAACATTCTTACCTTGCTAAGCATTGTTTTATGTGTTTTCATGGCAGTTTGGGTTTTAAACCATAATCCGATAAAAGATTTCCGTCCGTATAAAGTTGGAACAAACATCGAGAAAGGAATGGAAATTCCGGAAGGCGCACCAAAATCGGTTGTAGAAATGATTTTCATTTACAAAGTAAACGGCGTTGACAAAGAATTTACAGAAAAAGATTTAATGAATATTCCCGAAGGTGCAACTTTCGTGGATAGAAAAGACAAAGTGATCACTGAAGGTTTTGTACCGCCAATTCACGATTTCACGATGACAAAAGACGATTCTGATTATAAAGCAGAATTATTGCAAGAACCAAAATTAGTAATTTTTGTTACTTACGATTTGGCTTTGTCAAATCCTGAAGGAATGAAAAAATTAGCAAAAGTTGCTGCGGATGCAAAAGCTAAAGGTTATAAAGTTATTGGAATGACGGCTTCTGGAACTGAAGAAATTACAAAAGCTAAAAAACAATATAATTTAGATGTTGATTTCTATTTCTGCGATGCAACAGCTTTAAAAACGGTTGAAAGAGCAAATCCGAGTATTGTTGTGTTGCACAAAGGAACAATTGTTCAAAAAGTACATTACAACGATGTTGATGATTTAAAGTTATCTGATGTAGCTTATGGGATTTAAAAAATCTTAACAATATAAATAACGCCAATATTTCTATTTTTTTTTAGATATATTGGCGTTATTTTTTGAAAATCAAACTAAACCAATTCCAATTAAAAACAAAATAGAATGATAACTGCGATAAGAAAAAATTTGACCAAAACGTTTTATGAAAATCCTTTCCTTTTTTCATTTATAGTATTTTTACTTATTTATGCCGGTTATGATTATTCTGTTCACAAATCTTCTGGTACACACTTAGTTTCTCTTCAGGTTTTGGCGTTAATTGCTGGTGTAATTTTTGAAAGTAAAAGAATTTCAAATAAATGGACAACATCAGTTCTTATAGGGATCATTTCTTTTGTTTTTATATTTTTATTTGGTGTTTTTTTATGCACCATAGTTGGTGAATCAGATTGTAATTTTTCATTCATTTTGGATAGAAGTCTTACGTTTTGGCCTTTTATTTTCTTTATATTTTATGTTATGTATTCACGCATATTTAATGAACGAAATATAACGCCAAAATTAACCGAGGGTATAACATTATTTCTCTCGATTGCCATGATATACTGGGTAGCTGATAACGGATTAATCAACTTTGACAATATAATCTCCCAAACCTTAATGGTTATTGGTATTTTATTTTCATTATTTTCTTTTTTCCATGCCTTTACAAGAACTTATTTATCTGATAGAAACAAACTTATCCTAAGTATTTGGAGTTCAATAATCATGATGTTTTTTGCCGTAGATAATTTAAATTCAATTTATAATCAAAACATTATCAATTCAAATGATATTTTGCAGGGAATATATATTGCAATTCAATATTTTCTTTTAGGAATTTCAAGTATTTATATGATTCAGAATTTCATGATGCTTATTGGTTTTCTGCCAAGATGGAAAAGGTTTTTCAATTCAAGATATTTTAGAGAACTACAAGAACTCAAAGACGAACATATTGATCGATATTCTGAACAACAGGTAAATTATTTAGATTCCATTTTCTGCATTGTTCTTATAGGTTCTGTTTTCTATTTAAACTATTACTATGAGTTTGTTTCCAGACAATTTATAATTTGGATAAGCTTTGTAATTTTTCCTGTGATTCTAAATCTTTTTAATCGTGTTACAGGAAAGAAAAGATTTGCTTATCTCCTATTTTTAGTTCTGTTTATTTCTTGCCAGAATAAAGAGGAAAAAAATATAAAAATCAATCCCGAGAATATCAACTTAAATGAAGTTGTTTCGGATTTAAGTCCAGAACAAATTGAAAAAATCAAAACTATACATGCCATTTTTGCGGAAGTTGACAAAAGCAGTTTAGAGCAAACTATAACTGATTTTAAGAGAGATTTACACCCCGAAAATGAAATCGAAATCTGGATGCAGATGGCAGACGCATACAAAGGCTATCTTAGTAAAAACAAAAAGAATATAGATGAAAAGAAAGAAGTTTTTAAACTGATTTTATCTCGTTCTATGATGAGTTCTCAAGAAACTTTAGAAAACGCCAATTTAGAATACCTTTCTAAAAAAGAGGCAGAAGAAGTTTTGAGTTTTTACAATGATACTCCACAGCCATTAATTGTAAAACAATCAGCTAAATAAAAAGTATTTCCCAAACGGTTTTCTTTCTTACATTTGTTAAAACCAACTGTAAGAAACCAAACATTTCTATGAAACAAATCTCAAAGTTTTTATTTACTTTTTTAGCGGCTTTTCTATTCAGCCAATTAAGCTTCGGCCAAACTCAAACATCAAACAAAGACCAACGTTACATCTTCTTTTTGCACAATGCATATGTAGAGCAAAATCCATTAAATGTTCCACATCCGGAATATGGAAAAGCTGAATATAACGAAATTTTGGCTTCTTTCAGAAAAGATAATTTCATAGTTTACAGCGAAATCAGAAAGAAAAACACCAATACCTCTAAATACGCTGAAAAAATTGTAAAACAAGTAAAAGCATTATTAAAAAAAGGTGTTTCTCCAGATAAAATAACCGTAATCGGAACTTCAAAAGGCGGTTATATCGCGCAATTTATTTCTACTTATTTAGCTAATCCAAATGTAAATTTTGTTTTTATTGGCTGTTTCAGAGATGTAGATATTCAAGAATTCCCAGAGATTAATTTCTGCGGAAACATTTTGACAATTTATGAAAAATCAGATATTTATGGTGTTTCGGCGATTAAAAGGAAAGAAACTTCAAAACTGAAAATAAATCACTTTAAAGAAATTGAACTCAATACAGGACTAAAACATGGATTTTTATATAAAGCTGCCGATAACTGGATTGCTCCAAGCAAAAAATGGGCAAATGGAAATTATGATTTGAATTAAGGATCTAATTGGCAACTTTAAAAACTGGTAACCATCTTAATTATTTAACGAAAACAAAAACAATTTCAACTCAATGAAACAAATCATAAAATTATCATTTATATTTCTCTTTATCACAACGCTTGGTTGCGACAACGCTGTTGATTGTACAACACCTCCTGTCTCTCTTAATTTTGAATTTGTTGATGTTGATTCTGGTCAAAATTTATTTACGAATGGTGCTTTTGATTCAAAAAAAGCGATTACTGTAACTGATTTGGATACAAATAAAATCATACAAACTGCTTACATGAAAACCGATGAATTAAATCGTCTTGTAATAAATTCCATAGGATTTGAAGTCGGAACTTTTAATTACGGTATACGTTACGATGACAAAAATATTTTCGAATTGCATGTTACTACAGAAAAAATAAAAGATAATCATTGCTCTGGAACCAAAATTAGATCTATTGAAATTAAAAATGCCTCATATCGATTTGATGACAAAACTGGGAGCTATAAAATTTTATTCAAAGCTGGATAATAAAATCATTCTAAAAAACAAAATGCTTTTCTTCTTTGAATAGAATAAAAGCACGACGTTTTTTTGCCCAAAACGCATTTTATTTTAATCTAAATTTACTCCTTTTTAAATCTTTTGAAGACCTCTTTAATAGAATCTTCAATTTTGATTATCTACTATTACGATTTCATTCTGTTTTTTGTAACCCAAATTTCACATTTTGTTACAAAATAAACGATTCTTCAAATTTTGTTAATGTACAATTGGCATTCAATTTGTTTGTTTAACTTTGTGAATTCAGTACTAAATAAAAATAATTTTAATATAATATGAAACAATTAGCCCTAGTCGTTATTGCGTTTATTACATTTTCATGCTCTCAGGCTCAGAAAAAAGAATTTTCAAAAGAAGCCTTGTCTGAAAAATTATTAGCTTCAGATGGAAGCCAGGTTGCCTTCAAAAGCATTTTGAAAAAATACAAAGGAAAAACTTTAGTTATTGAAGTTTGGGCTTCATGGTGTGGTGATTGTGTAAAAGCAATGCCAAAAGTAAAAGAATTACAAGCCAATAATCCAGATGTATCTTATTTATTCATTTCTGCTGATAAAACAGCTGATAAATGGAAAGCTGGAATCGAAAAACATGAATTAAAAGGCGATCATTACATGATGAATGACGGAATGAAAGGCTTATTCGGAAAAGCGATCGACTTAGATTGGATTCCACGTTACATCATCGTTGATAAAAAAGGAAATATAGTGCTTTACCGCGCTATTGAAACTGATTTTGATAAAATCAACGAAGCTTTGAAAGGTTTAAAACAAGCTTAATTACTTTAAAAACAAAAAATTAAAAGAATAATAAAAACTACCAAAATGAGAAAATCGATTGTTGCAGGAAACTGGAAAATGCATAAAAATGCTGCACAGACTGAAGAATTATTAAACGAATTAATTGCTAAAATTCCAGCAAAAACGAATGCACAAGTAATTGTAGCGCCAACTTTTGTAAACTTACAAGCTGCTGCTACAAAATTAAAAAATACAACTATCGGAGTTTCTGCTCAAAATGTTCACCAAGCTGAAGGTGGTGCTTTTACTGGAGAAATTTCTGCAGATATGTTGACAAGCATTGGTGTTAATACAGTAATTTTAGGTCACTCTGAGCGCAGAGCTATTTTCCACGAAACTGATGCATTAATCGCAAACAAAGTTGATACTGCATTGAAACATGATATGACAGTAATTTTCTGTTTTGGTGAAGAATTAAAAGATCGTCAATCTGGAAATCATTTCAATATTGTTGAAAACCAATTACGTGATGGTGTTTTCCATATTGCAAAAGAATCTTGGTCGAAAATTGTTTTGGCTTACGAACCAGTTTGGGCTATTGGAACCGGAGAAACTGCATCACCAGAGCAAGCTCAGGAAATGCACGAATTTATCAGAGAAGTTATCCGTAAAGCTTTTGGAGCTGAAATCGCTGATGAAGTTTCTATTTTATATGGTGGTTCAGTTAAACCAGACAACGCTAAAGAAATTTTCTCTAAACCAGACGTTGACGGAGGTTTAATTGGAGGTGCAGCTTTAAAAGCTGATGATTTCTTAGCAATTGTAACGGCTATCTAATTAAAATTTTAGATTTTAAAATCAAGCTTTATAAAAAAGCGTTCGCCACGGCGTACGCTTTTTGTTTTTTAAATTATTCTTAAATTAAGAATGTTCTTTGAGTTTTTTAGACAACTTCTGCTTTCTATTCTTACCTTTGCAAAAATTTTTTTTATGTCAAATATATATTTAGGATATCATTTTACGATTGAGCCAAAAGAACTAGGATCAGAAATTTTAGTGGCAGAATTAGGCGAAAAAGCGTTTGAAAGTTTTACAGAAACAGAAAACGGAATTTCGGCTTTTGTGAAGAAAGATTTATGGGACGAAAATATTCTGGATGATATTTATATTTTACAGTCTGAAGAATTTAAAATTGAATATACTATTGAAGAAATCGATCAGGTAAACTGGAACGAAGAATGGGAAAAGAATTTTGAACCAATTGATGTAGACGGAAAATGTCATGTTCGCGCTCCTTTTCACCCAAAAACAGATGCCGAATTTGATATTTTAATTGAACCAAAGATGAGTTTTGGAACTGGTCATCACGAGACAACTCACATGATGATCCAACATTTATTAGAAATGGATGTTAAAGGTCTGAAAACTCTTGATATGGGATGCGGAACAGCTATTTTGGCCATTTTAGCCGAAATGAAAGGCGCTGAACCAATTGATGCAATTGATATTGACAATTGGTGTTATTTAAACTCTATCGAAAATGCTGAACGCAATAATTGCAAACATATCAGCGTTTATGAGGGCGATGCAGCTTTATTAGCAGGTAAAAAATACGATTTGATTATTGCCAATATCAATAGAAATATTTTACTAAATGATATGCAAGCGTATGTCGATTCTTTGAACCCAAAAGGAATTATATTATTCAGCGGTTTTTATGAAGAAGACATTCCGTTTATCGATGCATCCTGCGTTGAAAAAGGGTTAACGTATGTTAAAAAATTTCAAAGAAATAATTGGGTTTCATTAAAATACGTAAATTAGTCACAAGTTACAAAGTACAAAAACCAAATGAGATGAGTACTAAAGAAAAAGTAAAAGAAAGAGTTCGCGAGAAGGAAGCAACAGTTTTCAATAACGAAATTATTGTTTATAATGACGATGTAAACACTTTTGATCATGTAATTGATACTTTAATGCGTGTTTGCAGCCATACCGCAGAACAAGCAGAACAATGTTCCTTAATTGTACATTACAACGGAAAATGCACTGTAAAAACGGGTCCGCTTGACAAGTTAAAACCGCAATGCACACAACTTTTAGAAGCTGGATTGAGCGCCGAGATTGTTTAATCGCAAATAATTTAAAAAGCATTCTATTTTATTCTATATTTGGATAAAATAGAATGCTTTTTTTATGGAAGAATACGGAAAAATATTAATCATTGCGATGCCTATTTTTTTGGCCTTAATTATTATTGAAAAAATTTACGGCATTTATAAAAAAAATGACACTGCGCCTTTAATTGACAGCGTATCGAGCATCAGTTCCGGAATCACAAATTCAGTAAAAGATGTTTTGGGACTTAGCATTACTTTTCTTTCCTATGAATGGCTGGTTTCTAAAATTGCTTTACAACATTTAGAACCAAGTGTTCTCTCCTATTTTATTGCTTTTTTTGTAATTGATTTTTATGGTTACTGGAGTCATCGCTTAGCACATCAAATCAATTTTCTTTGGAACAAACATGCAATTCATCACAGCAGTGAAGAGTTTAATCTTGCCTGTGCGCTTCGCCAGCCAATTGCAAGCTTGGTAAATCTGTTTACTTTTTTGCTGATTCCTGCAGCGCTTTTGGGAGTTCCGGCTTCTGTAATTGCCATTACGCTTCCTTTGCATTTATTTTTGCAGTTTTGGTATCACACCAAACACATCAACAAAATGGGATTTTTGGAGCATATTATCGTGACGCCATCACATCATCGTGTGCATCATGCTATAAACCCGGAATATTTAGATAAAAACCATTCGCAGATTTTTATTTTTTGGGATAAACTGTTTGGCACTTTCCAAGCAGAATTAGACGAGGTTCCACCGGTTTTTGGAATTACCAGGCCAGCAAATACCTGGAATCCAATTAAAATTAACTTTCAGCATTTAACGCTTCTTATCAAAGATGCTTGGCGTGCCGAAAACTGGAAAGACAAATTAACAATTTGGTTTAAACCAACTGGCTGGAGACCAGAAAATTTTGAAGAAAAATATCCCGTAAATAAAATCGAAAATGTATTCGACTTTGAAAAATACGGAACTCAAAACTCTCAAAAACTTATTTATTGGTCGGTTGCACAAGTCTTGATTACGCTTTTGTTTGTGAGTTATCTTTTTGACAATATTGCCAAAATTGGTTTACCAAACATCTTCATTTATGGATTTTTTATTTTTATAACAATTTATAGCTACAGCGAGTTAATGGACAAAAGTAAATATGCAGTTTTTTGGGAAGGATTTCGTTTTAGTACAGCTGCAGCAATTATAGTTTACAATGGTGACTGGTTTGGCTTAAATACAGTTTTTTCATTAAGTAATTTTGTCATTTTAATTTATTTAGGTTTATCATTTTTAACCACAATATATTTTGTAACCGTTGATTTTAAAAATAACCAAAACCAAACCATAAACTCACTCAACCCCTTATGAGAAACGCTACCTATTTTAAAATTTACATCGCATTTTGCCTCGTATACCTCATTGTTTTACTTTTGGGGTATGAAAACTTAGATTTGTTTTTAAAACCAATTTTAATTCCGCTATTGAGTTTCGGAATTTATTTTTACAGAACATTCCCAACAAAAAACATTCTGTTGCTTGCGCTGCTTTTTTCATGGATAGGTGATGTAATTTTACTTTTTACTGATTTAGGCGAAATTTACTTTATTTTAGGATTGATTGCTTTTCTTATTTCACATATTACTTATTGCGTTTTGTTCAACAAACAGAATAGAAGGCAAGTCAAGAGAAACTTAGTATTTTTTGGAATTGGAAGTGTTGTAATTGCCCTTTATTTAGTTGGAATGCTTTCGCTTTTATTACCCACTTTAGGCGATTTGCAAATTCCGGTAATAGTATATGCAAGTGTCATTTCAATTATGCTTTTATTTGCTTTTAATGGCTACTTAATCTGGGAAAAACGAGGAAGTTTATATGTTTTTTCAGGAGCAGCGGTATTTGTCATTTCTGATAGTATTTTGGCCATAAACAAATTCTACACACCAATTGAAAAAAGTTCATTTTTCATTATGCTTACTTATCTTGTGGCACAATATCTGATTGTAATTGGAATATTGAAACTGAATCCCAAAAAGGCAGAATAACATTTATAGATTTAAAATCTTTAAAATGATTTATCTGATAGCTGTTAGCAGTGACGGAAAAACCTTTTAAATTTGCATGACAAAAAAAGCATAACCATGAAAAAAATATTCATCTTTTTAATTTTATTAATCAGTGCAACTTCTTGTATTAGTACAAAATCGACATTAAAAAATGTAGATGATAATGCTCCTGATTTAATTTTGAAGAAAGACAATACGTTTGCCATTACACTTTTTGCCAAAGACAAAAAATATGGCTACGATCCTGATTATCCCATAAATATTTTCTACCGAAATACTAAAGACGAAGCTTTGAATGAAACTCGTTTTCTAAATGCGCTTGCTGGTCCTGCAGGTGAAAAAATCACTTATAAACGATTAGAAACATGTTGTCCGTTTCCAACAAAAAGAAGCGATATGGGTGCAGGATTTTTAAATGTTTATGAATTAACGTGGGAAGGACAAAAAAAACCTGTGATACTTTATTTAAACATTTATGAAAAAGGAATTCTAATGGTTCCGATGGGATTGAGTTTGAAACAGAATTAAATATTACTATTCGAATTTTATACTTAAGAAAGTTATTCTCTCATAAAATATTTATGACATTAAATAGAAAAGAATTAATACATCCAATATTTCATTTACTATTTATCTCAGCTCCAATAATTGGGCTGATTTTTGATTATCATTCTGATTTTTCTGAAAAAGCATTGTTTGTTTGTTTCATTTTAATTTTCCTAAATAGTAGTGATTCTGTGAAATTAAAAGGAAGCGAAATAATTCGTGGAATTCATCTTTCTCCATTTGGTTTTATAAAAATAAAAAAACGAATGGCATTAAGTGATATTAAAGAATTGAGTATTCATAAAAATGAAAAAAAATACTGTGAGATTATAGCTGTCTCTGATAATGATTTTTTAATTATTAAAACTATTGCTAATAGAATTCCTGCTGAAGAAGAATTGAAAGAAATTCAAACTAAGATAAACTCCAAAAAACAGCTTATCCAAAACTTAAATTAACTTAATTTCTCATAATTCTACTAAATTTAGCCCTGATAGAAGTGGAAATCATTTTTCTCTAAAACTTATTTTTTCCTGGTTGGGCAGAGCGACCGGAGGAAGCTCCTGAACAGACTTTGGAAAAAAAGTTGTAGAAAAAAATATTGAAACCAATAGCAGCCCCGATAGCTATCGGGGTTCATAAAATAATCTTAAATCTTAATCCTAAACTCATAAATCATAACTACCTTTGCAGTGCAAAAAAATAATTTTATGAACTTACAACATATTCCACAAATTAAGCATACTGACAGCGGAAATTTCTTTTTATTGGCGGGGCCTTGTGCTATCGAAGGAGAAGAAATGGCGCTGAGAATTGCTGAAAAATTAGTTGGTATTACCGACAATCTTCAGATTCCTTATGTGTTTAAAGGATCTTTTAAAAAAGCAAACCGTTCTAGAATTGACAGTTTTTCTGGAATTGGAGATGAAAAAGCTTTAAAAATATTAAGAAAAGTTTCAGAAACTTTTCACGTTCCAACTGTAACTGATATTCACACAAACGAAGATGCTGATATGGCAGCGCAGTACGTTGATGTATTGCAAATACCGGCTTTCTTGGTTCGTCAGACTGATCTTGTTGTTGCTGCGGCAAATACAGGAAAAACGGTTAACTTGAAAAAAGGGCAATTTATGAGTCCGGAAAGCATGAAACATGCTGTTCAAAAAGTTTTAGACTGTAATAATGAAAACGTAATGGTTACTGATCGTGGTACTATGTTTGGCTACCAGGACATGATTGTTGATTTTAGAGGTATTCCTACTATGCAGCAATATGCTTCTACAGTTTTGGATGTAACGCATTCTCTACAACAACCAAATCAAACTGCAGGTGTTACAGGCGGAAGACCTGATATGATTGAAACGGTTGCTAAAGCGGGTATTGCAGTTGGTGTTGACGGTATTTTTATCGAAACACATTTTGATCCTGCTAATGCAAAAAGTGATGGTGCCAATATGCTTCATTTAGACTATTTTGAAGGTTTGATGACAAAATTAGTTGCTATTAGAAAAACAGTTAACTCATTCTAAATTTATAATACTTAAGTTCTTTGAAAACAAAAATTTTATTTTTCCTTCTGGCTTGCGTTTCACTAAGCGCTTTTGCTCAGGAAGAAATTCCGGTACAAAAATACGCTGCACACAATAAAGGAAAATTCTTTGTGATGTGGGGTGGTAACAGAGAAAGTTACTCTAAATCTGATGTAAATTTCAGAGGTAAAGATTACAACTTTACAGTTGAGAACATGCAAGCTCATGATAAACCAAAAGGATGGCATGTAGATTATATCAATCCTGCAAATATGACTATTCCTCAAACGAATTTGAGATTGGGTTATTTTTTTAGTGATCATTATAGTGTTACAATTGGTGTTGACCACATGAAATATGTAATGTCACAAAATCAAATTGCTAACGTGAACGGAAACATCAATTTACCTGCAGATGATCCTGCATCAATTTACAATGGAAATTACAATAACACACCTGTAGATATGTCTCAGGGAGGAGCTATAGAAGGCGGTTATAACAAAGGTGAAATAAATCCAAACGGTCCTGCTTTTTTAATGTATGAACATACAGACGGTTTAAACTACATTAATACTGAGGTGGCGAGATTTGATGATGTTTCAAAATGGTTTGGATTGCCAAATATTGATAAAGTTCAGATTAACTTAACCGAAGGTATTGGTGCTGGAGTTTTATATCCTAAAACCAATACTACAATTTTAGGTAAAGAACGTCACGATGATTTTCACGTTTCTGGTTATGGTGTTTCTGCAAAAGCTGGTTTAAACATTACCTTTTTTAAACATTTCTATGTTCAGGGAGAGTTAAAAGGTGGTTATATCAATATGCCAGATATTAAAACTACAATGAGCAATGATGATAAGGCTTCTCAGCACTTTACTTATTTTCAACGAATTATTGCTGTTGGAGGAATTTTCAGAATCTAAAAAGATTACTTTATAAAATAATAAAAGCAGAATTTCATTCATTTGAAATTCTGCTTTTTTGTTTGTGTTAATTCCGAATGAAAACTGAAGAATAAATTATACTTTTAAATTTTTAAAATTTGAATATGAAAAAATCAAAATACCTCTTTCTGATAATTACCTTTTTACTGAGTTTTGGTTGCGCGTTATTTGTCGCGATGAAAGTTTTTCCGAACAATCCATTTTCGGGAAATAAGCCTCAAAATACAGTTTTAGATAAAATTCAGGATGGCGATATTATTTTTCAAACTTCAGAATCTCCACAATGCGAAGCAGTACGAATTGCCACAAATTCTAAATTTTCTCATTGTGGCATTATCTACAAAATAAACGGAAATCTATTTGTTTTTGAAGCCGTACAGCCTGTAAAATTAACTCGTTTGGAAGATTGGATCCAGCATGGAAAAGACAATAAATATCTTATAAAAAGATTGAAAAATGCTGCTGAAATTTTGACTCCTTCAACTTTGCAAAAAATGAAAGATTACAGTCAGCAATTTAATGGTAAAGAATATGATGCTTATTTTGACTGGACAGATACTAGAATTTATTGTTCTGAATTAATCTGGAAAATATACAAAAACGCTGCCGGCATCGAATTATCAAAACTCAAACAGCTGAAAGATTTTAATTTAACTGATGAAAAAGTTCAGAAAATATTAAAGGAAAGATATGGAAATGAAATTCCACTGGAAGAAAAAGTAGTTGCGCCTTCTGACCTTGCAGATTCTGATTTATTGAAAACAGTTATTGACACTTATTAACTTATATAGATATTAAAACAAAAAAGCTATGAGCAAAACTCATAGCTTTTTTGTTTTTAGAATTATCAAAAATTAATTTGAAGCAGGAAGAACGATTCCGTTTTGATCTATTAAATAGATTAATGAAGTCATAGTTGCTGCACCAAGTTCTAATTCTCTTTTATTGATTGCGTCAAATTTATCGTTTGCTGCGTGGTGATAATCAAAATAACGCTGTGAATCTGGCTGTAAACCAGCTTTTACAATTGTTTTTGAAGTTAAATGCTCAATATCTGATCCTGCGTGTCCTTTTGTGAAATTATGAATCAAATAAGGCTCAAAAAGGTTTTTATATTCTTGCAATTTTTTGAAGTTAGCATCATCAGCTTCGATTGAAAACCCTCTTGGTGTAAATCCACCTGAATCACTTTCTAAAGCAAAAATATGATTCTCGTTCTTTTGTTTTGCAACTTCTTCATATTTTGCTCCACCTTTTCCACCGTTTTCTTCATTCATAAACAATACAACACGAATCGTATTTTTAGGTTTATAGTTTAAGTTTTTCAGGATACGAACTACTTCCATACTTTGTACCACTCCTGCTCCATCGTCATGCGAACCATCGGCTAAATCCCAAGAGTCTAGATGTCCACCAACAACAAGAATGTTCTCTGGAGTTACTGTTCCTTTTAATTCTCCAATCACATTATAAGATAATACATCTGGCAAAGTCTCGCAAGATTGTTTGAAATATAATTTAATCCCCGGATTGGCTTTCAAAGTTTTACTCAATAATTCTGCTCCGTTTGTACTAATTGCCGCCGCCGGAATATATTGTTCTTTTGGCAAATCACCATAGCTTTGAGCCCCTGCATGTGGGAAATCATCTAAACGTAAGTTTAAAGAACGTACAATCGCTCCAACTGCACCAAGTTTAGCTGCTTCTTTTGCACCACTTCTTCTTTGATCTCCTGCTTCAGAATAAGAATTAAAAGTTCCAATATATTCAGGATTCATTGGTCTATTAAAAAACACAATTTTACCTTTTACTTTATCGCCTAATCCTTTTAATTCATCAAGGCTTTGTACTTCAATTACTTCAGCTGTAATTCCAGTTTTTGGAGTTGCAACTGAACCTCCCAATGCACAGATTGGTACAGCAGTTTTTACTTTTCCGTCTACGATAAAAGCAGTTTCTTTCTCGCCGCGAACCCAGTGAGGGACCATAACTTCTTGTAAATAAACTTTATCAAGACCAAGACTTTCTAATTGTCTTTTTGTGTATTCTACACCTTCTGCAGCACCTTTTGATCCAGATAAACGACTTCCGATATCATTTGATAAATATTCTAACCAAGAATAACATTTAGCTTCGGTTAAAGCTTTTTTGTAAAATAATTTAATGTTTTTTTCATCATTTGATTGTGCAAACGATGCGGTCAATCCATTTAAAACTAAAGCAGTTAAAAGAATGGTTTTTTTCATGTTTTTTATAGCATTTTTGGGTTGTTTTACAAAGGAACAAAAATCTTTATAACTGTCAGAGTTTTTTTGCAGACTTTTGTCAAAAAAAAAGCTCTGATTGCAATTATCTTTCGATTTGCAAATCAGAGCTTTTATATCTTATTAAATAAAATTTATTTTACTTCAATAAGTTTATTTCTTGTACCGATCCCGTTTTCATTAAAAGGCTCAATCGTGAAATAATATTTTGTGCCTTTGTCAAGACCTCTAAAATCATATGAGTTCTCTCCGTAAACCATAATACTGTTATATAGTTTATCAGGAGTTATGCCATAAAAAATATTATACCCAATTGCATCTGACTGCTTTTTCCATGATATCATAGCGTTGCGAGAATCCGTTTTGTTTCTGTCAACTTTAAATCCGGAAACTGCTTTTGGTTTTTCTGACAAACCATTTCCAAAAACTCTAAAATCAGAGATTGCAAATAAACCAGATGCATTATGAATATTTTCCATTTTGATATAACGCTTTTTTATCGATTTTGAAAGCTCTACATAATCATGCGGTACATCTTTGTCATTTTGGGATTTATCTACAACCAAAGTCCAGTTTATGGCATCATCAGACATAAATATTTTATATTGATAATAAATATCCATTGCCTTATTGTACTGCGTTGCTTTATGATCTGCGTAATTAATTTGCAGCGCATTTATTTCCATTTTTCTGCCTAAATCCATTTGAAGCCACTCTCCTGGATTACTTGTTTTAGCCGACCAATAGGTTTGAATGTTTTCGTCTGTTAAGTTTTCTGGTCCGTAACAGAACTTTTCATATACTTTTTTACCACCATTATCCATTCTGTGTGTTTCTACTTCCATACATTCTTCAGAAGAAGAAACGGTTACGGGCTTTTTGTATGAAAGCAACATCCAACCAGATGAAGCTCCTTTTGTTTGATCACGCTGGCTTGTTGGAAGCACAATCGGAAAATCTCCATAAGCTGTAATAGAATACATTACGTCATCTTTATCAAATCCAGCAGGAAACATATCAATGCGACGCTCAAAACGATCTTTAATCGAAATTTTACACGTTCCTGTATTCCAATAATTTCCATAATTATCTGCAAACGTATTTCCGTGACCGGCACCAATTACAAATCCACCCGGTTTATATGACATTGGATTGTGTTTTTGATACGTAAAAGGTCCTAAAGGATTATCACCTACGTGAACACCATTTGCATAACCTTTAAATTCAGTTGCTGGTGCGCCATATTGCATATAATATTTTCCGTTATGTTTAGTCATCCAGGCACCTTCAATGAAATTTCCCCAAGGCGCTGGTTCCATATCATTATTTGGTCCAAAACGTTCCCATCCATGAGCTGAAGGATCTAGAATTGCAACTTCTTTAATTTGCCCATAAGGACGCTGAATATCTTCTACTTCTGTGGCTTTGTATAATTGTGCATAATCCGCCTGATTTCCTTTTGGAAGCCAAGTACTATAATCTACTTCTGTTCCTACAAGCGGTAGTTTTCCACTTGAACCGTAGTACATATATACTTTTTTGTCATCGTCTTGAAAAATCGCAGGATCCCAAGTTGGCAACATTGCTTTGTCAACATGACGAATCCATCTTCCTGATTTTGGATTTGCTGTTTTCCAGATTGGATGATCTCTTTTCCAAGTTGAACCCACATAAAATAATGTATCATTCACAACCCAGGCTGCCGGAGCACATTGATCATCATCGCCAGGCTGTCTTTGGAAACTTCCGTAAACAAAATTCCAGTCTGACATATCTTTACTCCAAAAAAATCCTGCCTGATTGGTAGCAAATAAATAATATTCACCTTTATATGTAATAATAACGGGATCGGCGCTAGAACGGCGTGAATACGGAATTCCATTATGATTGAAAGTCGTATAATTGTAGCCTATATTAATCGGATTACAATAAGTCGTTGCAGGTTTATTAGGGTCAAACCATTCTGTTTTGCCAGTTGCATTTTGAGCCAAAATACTGTTATTGAAAACGATCAAAAACAATAAAATTGGCAGTCTCAGTTGTTTATTTATTTTTTTCATGATTTGATTTGTATTTATAAAGGCTAAAAGATTATTTTTTCGCTTTTAATCTTTCCTTTAAAAGTTCAGGTTCATTTGTCGTGATATAATTGAATTTTTGATCGATAATCCAATCCATATCTGCGGCTTCATTTACAGTCCAGGCGTTTAATATAATTTTGTTTTCTTTAGCTTCCTGTATCCAATCAGGATGTTTTTTAAATACCGAATAGTGATAATCAACACCATTGATCTTGTCTACTTTAACTTCTTTCGGAGACTTATTTCCTTCTAAATATTGAAGCGAAGTTTTAGAATCTATAGCTCTAATTTGTTTTAGAATATCGTAATCAAAACTTATGTAGCATGTTTTTTTATTGGCTTTAAGTTTTTTGATTGTTTCTACAGTTTTTATAGCCGTTTCTTTTCCGCGCTCTTTACTAATTTCTGAAGGTTTTATTTCACAAACCAACAGCGTGTGTTTGTTCTTTTTTATTCCTTCTGAAATATATTCGTAAAGTGTTGGCAGCTTTTCACCATTCGATAAATTAAACTTAATTAAATCAGCGTAATTGGTTTGTTCGATCAATAATTTATTAAAATGAGCATCGTGATTAATTACCAGTGAATCATCGGCAGTGCGCCAAACATCAAATTCTGATCCAGGCAATTTTAAATCAATTGCATGTCTTAAGGAAGCAATCGAATTTTCTGGAAGATTATTTTTTTTCCACGCACCTCTATGCGCTACAATTGCATTCTTCTGCGCATAACAAGAAGAGAACGCGAATAATAAACTTAAAAAAAAGAAAGCATGGGATTTTTTGAAAACATTCATAACATTTAAAGATTAAAAAGATTTCGTCTTTTAGAAAAAAAGCCCTCCAAATGAAGGGCTTTTAACTAACCAATAAACCAACTATTTAGTTAACTCGAAACTAACTTTCTTGTCGGCAGTTGAATTTCCTCCGACGAAAACATCAAACTGTCCAGGCTCTGCTACGAATTGTAAATCAGAGTTATAAAATTTTAAATCTTCAACAGTAATGTCAAAACTTATTGTTTGTTTTTCACCTTTTTTAAGTGCTATTTTTTGGAAACCTTTCAATTCTCTAACTGGTCTTGTTACAGAACCAACTAAATCTCTAATGTATAATTGAACCGTTTCTTTTCCGTCAAAATTTCCTGTATTGGTTACATCAACCGTTACTTTCAATTTTCCGTTTGAATCCATTTTATCAGAAGAAATTTTCAAGTTTGAATAATCAAAAGTGGTATAACTTAAACCAAATCCGAATGGAAATAAAGGCTCATTTCTTTCGTCAATATAGTTTGATCTGAATTTCTCGAATTTCCCTTCTGTGTTAGAAAGTGGTCTTCCTGTATTTTTGTGTGCATAGTAAATTGGCAACTGCCCAACACTTCTTGGAAAAGTCGAAGTCAATTTTCCTGAAGGATTAACATCTCCAAACAAAACATCTGCAATTGCATATCCAGCTTCTGTACCAGCAAACCAAGCATTTAAAATAGCTGGAACTGTTTTTTCTTCGTCTGTAATCACTAACGGACGACCATCAAATAAAACTAAAACAACTGGTTTTCCTGTTTTCAATAAAGCATTTAATAAGTCTTTCTGTGCTTGTGGAATCTGTAAATTTGTACGGCTGCTTGATTCTCCGCTCATTTCTGCAGATTCTCCAAGTGCCGCAACAATTACATCTGACTGATTAGCAACTTTTAAAGCCTCTGCTAATAATTCTTCTTTTGAACGGCCATCACGATGTAATGTTTTTCCAAACATTGTCGCGTTAGTTTCAAAAGTTTCGTCGTAATCTAAATTGCTTCCTTTAGCATATAAAACTTTCGTTCCTGCTCCGGCAACTTCTTTAATTCCAGCCAATAATGAAACCGCGTTTTCCATTTTAGTGGCAACACTCCAAGTTCCTGGCATGTTTTCTTTAGCATCTGCTAATGGTCCAATTAAACCAATAGTCCCCGATTTTTTAAGCGGTAATAATTGGTTTTGGTTTTTTAATAAAACCAATGATTGAGCTGCAATTTGACGTGCTTCTTTTCTGCTATCCATTGTAAAGATTTCAGTTTTAGCTCTTTTCTCATCACAATATTTATATGGATCTTCGAATAATCCTAAATCGTATTTTGCTTCTAAAATAAGTTTAACAGCATTGTCGATTGTTTCCATAGAAACTCTTTTCTCATCTAGAGATTTTTTCAAAGTTCCTAAGAAACCTTCTCCAACCATATCCATTTCAACACCAGCATTTAAAGCTAAAGCCGAAACATCTTGAAGATTCCCCATTCCGTGTTCGATCATTTCTGGAATTCCAGTAAAATCTGTTACCACAAAACCTTTGAATCCCCATTGTTTTCTTAAAACATCTGTCATTAACCATTTGTTTCCAGTTGCCGGAATTCCGTCAATTTCGTTGAAAGACGCCATAACTGAGCCTACACCAGCATCAACTGCTGCTTTGTAAGGTGGGAAATAGTCATTAAACATTCTGATATGACTCATATCAACTGTATTATAATCACGTCCGGCTTCTGGCGCTCCATATAATGCGAAGTGCTTAACACATGCTAAAATTGAATTATTTTTAGAAAGATCATGTTGTTGGTAACCATTAACCATCGCTTTTGCAATCTGGCTTCCTAAGTAAGGATCTTCTCCTGAACCTTCAGAAACTCTTCCCCATCTTGGATCACGAGAAATGTCAACCATTGGAGAAAATGTCCAGTTGATTCCGTCGGCACTTGCTTCTTTTGCCGCAATTTGAGCACTTCTTTCAATTAATGCCATATCCCAAGTACAAGACAATCCTAACGGAATTGGGAATGTTGTTTCGTAACCGTGAATAACATCCATTCCAAAAAGCAATGGAATTTTTAAACGGCTTTTTTCAACAGCAATTTTTTGTACTTCTTTAATTTTCTGTACTGATTTTATATTGAACAAACCGCCTACTTTTCCTTCAGCAATATTTTTTGCAACATTTGAACTATTTGCCTGACCAGTTGTAATATCACCAGAGGTTGGTAAATTTAGCTGTCCTAATTTTTCATCTAATGTCATTTTTGACATTAACTCTGCCACAAACTCTGACTTAGGTTTAATTTTCACTGTACTTTTTGTGCTCTTTTTTTGAGCGTAACCCAAAACAGCACATCCTAAAAAAAGTAAGACTAATTTGTTTTTCATTCTATTTAATTTATTTGTTTGTATTCGTTTTTTTCTGTTGCAACATCCAATCGTAGATAGCTGCATTATCATAAACTCTTGTCCAGCTGTCGTGATTTGCATCATCAAAGATGGTAAGCTTTACATCTTTTGCATTGCACTTTTTCAATTCTTTGTAAATCGTCATTGCATAATTTACATTTACGACATCATCCAGCAATCCGTGAAAAATTCTGGTTGGAATATTGGCTATTTCACAAGCTTTTTCTAATTGAATTAAATCTACAAAACCAGCGACAGGTACGTTTGCGGCAAATAGATCCGGATGTGCAAAAGCCAAATTCCACGAAGCCCAGCCTCCTGAGCTCAAACCAGTAACATATATTCTTTCTGAATCAATTTTATTTTCCTTCTGAATTTTTAAAATCAACTCATAAATCGATTCTATATCCCAATTTTCATCTTCTTTACATTGCGGAGCCAGAACGTAAGCATCTAATTGATGTGTTTTTAAATACTTAAAAGGTCCATGAATTTTTACCTTTTCAATATCGGTTCCTTTTTCTCCATCTCCAGAAATAAAAACTATCAAAGGCTTCTTCTCTTTTGTATTTGCAGGTTTATGCAGTGCATAACCCAGCTCATACTTTGTCATTATTACTGTATTTATTTTTCCCGTTGTTTCACTTTGGGCAAAACCAAATACAGAAAACAATAAGACTAGAAGCGTTATTTTTTGTTTCATTTTTCTGAATTAAATTCCGTATTTACCTGATGTAAATCCAAGTTTTTTCAAACCTTGTTTCGTGTCAGATGCATTCATGAACAACTTCCATAACAAGCCAGTTCTATAGTTTTCGACCATAGGAGCAATAGTTCCTTGATCGATTGCCAAATAACGAGCTGTTACCCAATTAAACTGTGGTGAAAAAGCATCATATGGCCCTGCAATTCCAACAAGTTTTGCTTTATTATCATCATATATATAATGCAAAAACTTCATAGATTCTACTGGAGTATATGGGAAAGATGATAATGCCGCAGTTGGTGAAATTACACCGTTATCATTATTTGGCTGATGCGCTGTATAACCCGTTGTTCCATCAGGATTACGAGTGTAACTTGCTGTTAATCCCCAGCATTTATCTGAATAATCTTTAAAACCTTTTGGATTAGCAACACTGTATTGAACCATAATTTTAGCATGATTTTGCGTCAATTGCCAGTAATCTGCATATTTGTCTTTTAATGAATTTGGATCTAAACCTAAATAAGAATAATGTGACCAGAACATTGGTCCTACATTTCCTGAAGCTCCATTATAGTTTAAAACTACCGGAATTCCATATTGAGATCTGCCGTCTACTATAGCACCATTTCTTGCCCAAGCTTGGTGATAAGCTTCAGCAGAAATTGGATGCGTTGGTGATGAAGCTGCCATTACATACGTAATCAAACATTCGTTATAACCTTCAAGCTTGAAATTCATTTCCCAACCATAATTTGGTGACCAATGCCAGTATAACGCATTTTCTCCTTTTGTGTACCAATCCCACTCTACACCTTTCCATAGTTCATCTGCTTTTGCAGCTAATGCTTTTTCAGATGTGCTTCCATCTTTAAAATACTCTCTAATCGTAATTAAAGCTTGACAAACGAAAGAAGTTTCCACTAAATCTCCGCCATTATCTTTTGTTCCAAATGGTATAACTTTTCCCGCTTTATTGTCCATCCAATGTGGCCAAGCACCGTGAAATCTGTCGGCTTTTTCAAGAAAATTTAATGCTGTGGTAAGTCTAGAAACAGCTTCAGCTCTTGGCAAAAAACCTCTTTCTACGCCTACAACAATTGTCATCAAACCAAATCCAGAACCTCCTGTAGTTATAATGTTTGACTCAAAATTTGGATCTTCTGTCAAGTATCTTTCTCTTGCTAATTTTGAATTAGGATCAGCATAATCCCAAAAATATTTTATTGCATCTTTTTGAACCTGATCCATTGCTTCAGCGTCTGTCAGAGGCTTTGTTGGTGTAGTTGGATTTGTTGGTAATGGAGTTCCTCCTCCTTTTCCGTCTGGCGTCGATGATGAGCATGAATTAAAAAAGCTCAAAAAAGCAACTATGTATATTGAAATTTTCATTTTATTCTAAATAATATTAACTAAATAATACACCTGGAGGAAACCCTCCAGGTGTATTTGAAAAATACTTATCTCTTGTCCTTTTCCAGTTTATATAAAGCTGTAACTTCATTATCTGAAAGAGCAGCATCATATATTCTGAATTCATCCATTAATCCTGTATAGTTAAGCATCCAGCTATCAGGAGCGCCCCATGGAGCACCTAAATGCTGCTGATACCCTCCAATGATAAATTTAGAAACTTCAGAACTAGCTAATTCTCCAAAAGGACCACCGCCCGTTGCAGGATCACTTGCGTATCTTTTTGAAATCGATGCTGGTAAAGTTATTTTTTGTCCGTCAATATAAAGGCTGTAAGTAGAGCTTGTACCATTATATGACCAAACAACATGTTTCCATGCACCAAACATATTAGGCAAAACATTTGCACCACTATGTTCTATAAATTGTCCAGCCCAAGGAATACTAGGAGTTACATCTCTTTGAATATGGTTTTTCATCAACATTGTTGTTGCTGGTCCAGTTCCTTCAATAAGTGTAAAAATATTACCCCAGAAATCTGTTTTCTT
Organism: Flavobacterium resistens; assembly: GCF_900182645.1. Classification (GTDB taxonomy): domain Bacteria; phylum Bacteroidota; class Bacteroidia; order Flavobacteriales; family Flavobacteriaceae; genus Flavobacterium; species Flavobacterium resistens. The sequence continues at coordinate 753,115 of NZ_FXTA01000001.1, forward strand.
TGGAAGCATAAACAATGATTGAGCTCCTGCAGTATGCGGATCAGTTTTGATCCACATTGAAACTGTTATATTTTTTAAGCCTGATACAGAACTTGCAACATTGTTATAAGCAATAAATGAAGTTGCAGAACCTTTGTAAGCACTACCTTTTACACCTGTGTCATAAGAAACGTTTGTTCCTGTACCACCAGTTATTCCGCCTTTCGAATCATTGATATTACCATCAAAACTGAACTTCGCAAGCAAATGACTTGGTGCAATATCATCTGAATTCTCATATCCGCCAATTGACTCGTATGGAACTGGACTGTTAACTTTATCTATACTATCCTCACAGCTTACAAAAATTTGTGAAGCCAAAGCAAAAGAAAGTAATAAAATAGATTTATTTTTTTTCATTTTATTTATTATTTAAGGATTAGTAACCTGGGTTTTGAGATGATAACCCACCTGCTTGACTAAGGAATGACGACGGAATTGGGAATAATTCATTTTTACCTTCTGTAAAAGTTTTTCCATCAATTGCAAAAGCAGCTTTAGCCTGACCAGTACGAACTAAATCAAAGAATCTGTCGTGCTCAAAAGCCATTTCTACTCTTCTTTCTTTCCAGATTGCAGTTCTAACATCAGCCTGAGAACTTGCACCTGTATTTCCTAAACCAGCTCTGTTTCTGATTTGATTCAATAACGGAATCGCTGCAGAGGTTTGGCCTAATTCATTTGATGCTTCAGCTTTCATTAATATAACTTCAGCATATCTTAAATACTTAATATCAACATCAGTTTCCCAAGCATCTGTATAGGCTGATGAGTATGCTTTGTAGTTGTATCTTTCGTTTTCAACAGTATTTGGCACTACTCTTCCATCATATAAAGTTTGTCCTCTAAAAATGATCGTTGCTGCTTTTCTAACATCGCCTGTTTCGTATGCATTTACTAAACTTTGAGATGGTGTATTGAAACCCCAGCCCCAGCCTCCAGTACCACGAGCGCCTTGCGTATTAGAGTAACCTTCGATTCCTTTTGCAGGTACTGCTCCTTGTGCATAGATTTCGAAAATAGATTCAGAGTCAAACTTTCCTGTTGCTTTGTACATAGATGCATAATCACTTACAAGAGAATAGCCCGTAACTTTATTACAATTGTCAATTACTTGCTGCCATTTCTTTTGGTATAAACTTACTTTCGCTAATAAAGCATAAGCAGCACCCTTTGAAACTCTTGATTTTTCATTTGCTGAATAAGCTGTTTTTTCAGGTAATGCCGCAATAGCATCATTTAAATCAGCTTCGATAAAAGCATAAACTTCTGCAGATGTTTTACGTGTTAACTGCATAACTCTATCAGCTTCTAAAGCTGGTACTGGTAAATGATCTACAATTGGTACTCCTCCATAACATTTTACTAAAGTAAAATACATAAAAGCTCTTAAAAATTTAGCTTCACCAGCTAATCTATTTCTCAAAGCAGCATCTGCTTTATCTAATTTTGGAAGTATGTTTAAAGCCTGGTTACATCTATTAATTCCATCATAGTTGGCAATAAAAGTACTTTCGCAAGAAGGATTAGAAGCGTTATAAGTCAGAGCATCCAACACGTCTTTATCTGTTCCTGTATCACCAGGAGAAGATCCCTTATCAGCATCATCAGATGTAATACTTGATAAACCGATCCAACCAAAAGAGGTCATATCCCAATTTAAAAATTTGTTATAAATCGAAGTAACAAACGTTTCTGCTCCTGTGTTGTTATTGTATAACTCAATATCTTTTGTCGAAACAGTCTCGGTTTGCTGAACATCTAAATAATCGTCTGCGCATCCTGTAAAAAAGAATGTCGAAAGAACAAACGCGGTAATATATATCTTTTTCATCTTTTTAAAATTTTAAATTAGCACCAATTACAAATGATCTCATTGTTGGATAAGCATCAAGCTCAATTCCCTGAGAACCATAAGGATTTCCATCTCCATTTAATTCTGGAGAAAATCCTGAGAATTTTTGTGTAATAAATGGGTTAATAGCATTTACATACACTCTGCAAGCGCTGATAAAATTATTTTCTTGTATTGGCAATTTGTAACCTAATGTAATATTATTGATTCTGAAGAAATCTCCTGATTCTAAATAGTAAGTAGAAGCAACAGGTACTTGATTAAAAGGTGCAGGGTTTGAAGCTGTTAAATTATTTGGTGTCCAGAAATCAGTAGCAAGTGAATTTTCAATATTTTCTCCTGAAAAACGTTGTGCTTTTTTACCATTGTAAACTTTAGCGCCGCCTGTTCCGTATCCGTCAACAGAAAAATCAAAGTTTTTATAAGTAATTCCTAAAGTAACACCATAGTTCGTTTTTGGTAAGCTAGACCCCACATACTTTCTATCTTTATTAGCATCTAATGCATCTTGAGTAACTTTATCTCCTGCAGCATTGTAATAAAGCATTTTTCCATTAGTAGCATCAAAACCAGCATAATCATAAATATAAAAACTTCCTAAAGGTTGGCCAATTGTAGTATTATTAAGCAATTTCGTATTTTGTCCATTTCCTAAACCTCCACCAATAAGATCCGTTAAAATAACATTTTTTAAACCTGTAAGTTCATTCTTATTGTTAGAGAAATTTCCTCCAACCCAATATCTAACGTTTTCTCCTATTTTATCATCCCAACGCAATGAAATTTCATAACCTCTATTAGATACTTCTCCAACATGTGCAGGTGATGGGAGTGTTAGTCCAGATGTAAAATAAGGTTTTGTATTTAAAATTACATTAGATGTTTTCTTGTCGTACACATCAAAAGTTCCTTTTAATCTGTTATTTAAAAGTTCGAAATCTAAACCTACAGAAGACTCTTCTGTAATTTCCCACGATAAGCTAGGATCAATTTGAGAACTAATTGTAGTACCGTTATATAGAAGGGAACCTCCTAGGTAAGCATTACCTCCAGAAGTATATGATTGATCATTAAGCGGAACATTTTGATTTCCTAATCTTCCCCAGCCTCCTCTTAATTTCAATAAATTAATAGCTTTTACATCAGCCATAAAACTTTCTTTGGTAATAATCCAACCTAAACCAAAAGCTGGGAAAGTTCCCCAACGATAATCTTTACCAAAATTTGACGAACCATCACGTCTAACAGTTCCGGTAATTAAGTATCTATCCATTAATTTATATTGAAAACGTCCAAAATAAGATGCTAATTTCGTTTCATTATAAACAACATCATAAAAACTTGTTACAGTTGGAGCATATTCTACTCCATGATTAGCAACAGGATCATTTAATGACCAGTAATTAGAATTCGCATTAACATTTTTTCTTGCAATAGTAAGCGTTTCTCTAGGGCCTTTTACCGAAGTTTCAATACCACCTGTCACTTCAACATCGTGGATCTCATTAAATACCTTGTTATAAGTTAAATAATTTGATAAATTCCAGTTAAAATAATCTGATCTTCCTTGAGTTAATAAATTTATATTGCTATTAGGAAATTCTTTAGCATAATCGCTATCAACTTTATTAGGGTTAGCAGCTAACCAAATATTTTTAGTATCATCATAATTATACTGTTTCCAAGTATAATATTCACCATTAAATTGTGAAGTGAATTTTAATCCTTTCAAAATTTCGTAATCTAATTTCAATCCTCCTTGCAACGTAACACTTTTTTGCTGTTCATCATAAAAATTTAATTGAGCAACTGGGTTTCCTACGTTGTTAAATGAAGAACCTGTTTCACTTGCAAAGCCATTATCGCCTACTCGAGAAACACCATATTTACCATCAGGAAAATAAACCGGCACAATAGGAGATTGTTTGTAAGCATTTGTAAATGCACTTAATGGTTTTGGAGTTGAGTTAGCAGATGTAATGCTGAAATTTTGGCTTAAAGTAAGTTTTTTAGAAATTTTATATTCATTATTATTTCTAAACGTAGTTCTTCCGTAATCCAAGCCATTTAAAACAGCTTTCTCTGAATAATTTCCTAAACTAAAGAAGTATTTGACGCTCTCTGTAGCTCCAGAAACTGAGATATTATTTTGAGTATAACTTCCAGTTCTTGTAATTTCATCAAACCAGTCTGTATTTACAGGCTGATCTTGAGAAAAAGTTGTAGATTGTAATGCAGCATTTGAGTAATACGAATAATTATTACTTCCTGCCATCTTAACTTTTTTAAGTGGCTGTCTTACACCTCCAAAACTTTCAATTTCTACAGAAACTTTATCTCCCGTACCTTTTTTAGTTGTAATAATAATAACTCCGTTTGCAGCACGAGTTCCGTAAATTGCTAACGCAGAAGCATCTTTTAAGATTTCATAAGAAGTAATATCATTTGCATTGATATTGTTGATATTCTCCGTTTGCATACCATCAACTATATATAGAGGATTTCTTCCCCCTAATGCAGTTCCTAAACCTCTAATAACAACAGAAGGAGTGCTTCCTGGCAAATCAGATGAAATTACTTGTACACCAGCCGCTTTACCTTGAATAGCTTGTGAAGCATTCAATACTTTGGTTTTTGTAATTTCTTCTGCTTTTATAGATGAAATAGCAGTAGTGTTATCTACTTTCTTTCTTGTTCCGTAACCAATTACCACTACTTCTTTAAGAGCAGTATCGCCTGCTTCTTTTAGGGTAATTGTCATAGGAGTCGAAGTTGCCGCAACAGAGACAGCGTCGAAACCTAACATTGAGACCTTTAATGTCTCTCCCGCTTTGGCATTGATTGTAAAATTTCCATCAAAATCAGCATCAGCAGATGTACGTGAATTGGCAGCACTTATAACTGCGCCAGGAATTCCCATTCCGCTGCTGTCAACTACTTTTCCTTTAATTGCTTGCACTTGTCCAGACATATAAGCCGGAAGCAGCAATAGCGCTAAAAAGCTAAAAATAAAATTTTTCATACAGTATGTAATCGTTTAAGTTAGTAGAGCCAAATTAAACAATTACAACGTTGTAGTACATCAAATAGCACTACTACACAGCTACATCATTATGTTAAAAACTTAATGTATACTTCTAAAAATCAACAATATAAATGTTAATTTATTTTCTTTAACATAACCTTATGATGTAGTAATGATGTATTGGAATTATATAAAAAAAGAACTGAAAAAATAGAATATCTTTAAAATTTAAATACGAATCTTACACAGTTAATAAAAATTTTGATAGATTTTCGTCCTGAGTAAGGTTTAGCTTCTTTCTTAAACGATATCTGTGTAATTCTACACCTCTAAAAGAGATGTTCATCATAGGGGCAATTTCCTTTGAAGAAAGGTTCATTTTTAGATAAACGCACAGCTTTATATCCTTTGGAGTAAGATTTGGGAATTTCTTCGAAAGATTTATAATAAACTCATTATGGATTTGATTCAAATTGGTTTCAAAGATCTCCCATTCGTGTTTATTTACTTCATTAATTTTAATCGCTTTTTTGATTTCGCTTTTAAGCTTATTGAAATCTTTTTCAGAGTCCAGAATATTTTGAATATTCTCAATCATTTCACTTTGCTTTGCAATAGACAGTGATTTACCTGCAACTTCTGAGGATTTTGTTTGCAATTCTAATTCTAAAATATGTTTCTCATATTCTTGAACATTCAATTCATTCTCCTTTTTCAATTCCATTTCAAGAATTTCACGCTGGTGTTTCAACTCTTCTGCCTGCAATTTTAGTTTTTGAGTATATCGAAGTTTATTCCATTTGTAGTAAAAGAACAATACGGCTCCTATCACCAATAAATAAAGCAGAATCATCCAAAAGGAAAAATACCATGGTTGAGCAACTTTGAATTCAAATGTTGCAACATTATCATAATTCGCTCCGTCGTGTTTAAAAATTTCGACAGAATGAAAACCACTGTTAAGGTTATTTAAGACAATTGTTCCATTTGAAATTGGAATATAATTTTTACTTCCATTTATCTGGTAAAACAAATTTGGCTTGCTTGCTCCATAAATTCCTGAGATCACATTAATACGTAATTCAGTATTATGTTTTATTTTACCTTCATTCGGCAACAAAATATTATTGTTGAATGCTTCAACTTTTACTCCTTTGTTTTGCTTGTTTTCATATGACAGCTGCAACGAAATAAAACCATCATCAAGATTCATTAAATAATGATTCTTGCTTTTGAAGATGCGCAGGTTTTCATTAATTAATTTTCCTTTATAATATTTTTCTTGAATCATATTCCAGACAAACTTATTTCCATTTGCATAAATATGATATAAGATTCCTTCCTGAAGTACTATAAAATGGTTCTCGTCGATAGCAACGACATCAGAAATATTTTTAAAGTTTGTATTAAACAATTCATTCTCTTCTAATTTATTTGAAATCGAATTGAAAGTGTACCAAACATTATTAATCAAAAAAAGAATTTCTTCTCTAAATTCAAAAATCTTAACGCCAAAGTCATTTTCAATTTTACTTTGTTGAGTGATATTTTCAACTTTAGTAGTTTTAAAATTGTCATCAAAAAGAACTCTATATAATCCGCGGTAATTATCTGCGGCCCAAATTTCATTTCTTTTGTTCTGAGCAACATATTTTATTGGTTTTGAAAGATCATTAAACTTGGAACTTTCTGTCAATTTCGAAGCATCATTGTAAACTAAAATTCCGCTGTAAGTAGATTGGAAATAAGTGTCATTAATAATACTTTTTGATAAATTCCATCCACCGCTGACATTATTGATTTTCGTCAATGCACCATTTTCATAAACAAAAGTTCCGTCATTATGACCTATAACATATTTATTTCCAATTTTTGTAATATTCCAGCCTTGTCCTTGTGTATTAGGCAACATTTTAAAGTTACCAGAATCAAATTCAAAAATACCGTGATTTGAGGCAATTAAATATCCTTTATCGATTGTGGCAACCGAATAAACAGAACCTAAAATACCCGAATTGTCATAAAAAAAGGAAATTGGCGAATTTACCTCAACATGCGCAATTCCGTTATCAAGTCCGAGCCACAAATCTTCTTCTTTATCAAAACCAATGCACAAAACCGAATTGTTCATCAAAACATTATTTCGGTCAATATTTTTAAAAGTCTGAGTACTGAAATCATAAATAAAAACACCTTTATTTCCTGTTCCAATGACCAATTTATTGTTTTTAATAAATTTTGCAACATTAATCCCCGTCCCTTTCAGCGTTTCATTTAATGGATTATTCCAAGCTGATAATCCATTTTTTTCAACAGTAAAAATGCCGCGTTTATGGGTAAAAATATAAGTTTTGCCTTTGTATTTTTCGATAGCGTGAACAACCGTGTTTTTTAAAATATTCCACCCTTTTGGATTTGCAATTTTTGATCCGTTCATTCTAAAAATTCCTTTGTCGACAGAAGCTACATAGAGATTTTGATCGACAACAAAACAATAGGAAATTAAAAAAGGAAATTTGATTTTTTTAATATGTTTTCCATCATAAATAAAAACATCATTAAAAGATTGAAAATACAATGAACCATTGAATCTAAAAATTTTCCAGATTTCTTCATTATCTTTTTCATCAAACAAACGCAAATTTTTGGTGATAGAAACGTAATGCATTTTTCCATCTTTTCTTTGCCAATAACCAAACTCTTTATAAGAACCGGAATAAATTCGATCTCCTTCAATTAAAATGGAGCGAATAATTGTTTTATTGGGCAACGAATATTTTTCCCAAACAACACCATCATATCGCAATAGATAATGATTATTAGCAAAATACATGGCTTTATCCTGTCCTTGAACAATATTCCAGATTTGATTATCGCCCTGGTAATCTGATTTATTGTAATTTTCGACAAAAGGAAGTAATTCTTGTGCTTGTAAGTTCGAAGCAATGAAAAAGAAGAAGAGTAATTTAAAAAGTATCGATTTCAAGATATTCGGTTTTATAGTCAAAGATACTGACAAATATTTAATTTTGGGCGTAAAAAAAGCCTCTCTGACGAGAAGCTTTGTTATGTAAATCTGGCTTAAATCTTAACTGTTCAATAACTGATAAACCTGATTCGCAATTTCATATTCTTCATCTGTCGGAACAACTAAAACCTTTGCTCTTGAATTGGCTTTGTTAATTTCTCTCACTTCTTTTGAACGAATTTGATTTTTTTCAGAATCAATTTCAATTCCAAAATAATCCATATCTGTACAAACCAGATTGCGCATATACGAAGAATTTTCGCCAATTCCAGCCGTAAAAACAATAGCATCTAATCCATTTAAAGCAGCTGCATAAGCTCCAATTGTTTTCTTAATTCGATAAGCATTCATCAATAAAGCTAATTGGCAGTCTTTATTTCCTTTTTCTGCTTCCGCTTCAATATCTCTCAAATCGCTGTAACCAGTAAGACCGAGCATACCGCTTTGTTTTAGCAAAACCGAATTTACTTCATCTGGAGTATAACCTAGATTTTTTATCATATAAAAAACTACTGACTGATCAATATCGCCCGCACGTGTACCCATAATCAAACCATTTGAAGGCGAAAATCCCATTGAAGTATCGATACATTTTCCATCCTTAATTGCAGCCATACTACAGCCATTTCCTAAATGGATCGTAATTATTTTAGAATTCTGATCTAAATAATTAATTGCTTTTTCAGAAACATATTTATGGCTTGTTCCATGAAAACCGTAAACACGAACTTTGTTTTCTGTCAAAAGATAATTCGGAATTGCATACTTATAAGCTACTTCTGGCATTGTTTGATGAAAAGCGGTATCAAAAACTGCAATTTGCTCTGCCGAACTGAAAATTTCCTCTGCCACATTAATTCCTTCTAAATTTGCCGGATTGTGTAAAGGAGCCAATTCAAAAAGCTGTTTAATTTTTGCTTTTACTTTCTCATCGATTTTTACAGTATCGCTAAAATCACTTCCGCCATGCACCACGCGATGCCCGACTGCTGTAATTTCTGAAGTTGATTTTATAACGCCTTTTTCAGCATCTAAAAGCATGTTGGCTACTTTTTGCAGACCTACTTTATGATTCGGAATCGGCAATGTTTCTTCATGTGAATTAGCCGAAGTTTTAAAAGTAATATTTGAAGTTTCTAAACCAATTCTGTCAATCATACCAGAACAAATTACTTCATTTTCCGGCATAACCATTAATTGATATTTGATTGATGAACTTCCTGAGTTTATAATTAGTATTTTCATTTTTTTTAAGGTACTAAGGTGCTAAGTTTCTAAGGTACTGAGCTTTTTTTTAAGACTTCTTTTTATTATGAATTTAGATTGAAATAAAAGCAATTTTCAAGACAAAGTATAAATTCACAATTAACAATTTATAATTTACAATTAGCTATAATCCCTGCGCCTGAATGGCTGTAATTACAACTGTATTAATAATATCGTCAACTGTACAACCACGACTTAAATCGTTTACGGGTTTGTTTAAACCTTGAAGCATCGGTCCAATTGCCAAAGCTCCGGTTTCTCTCTGAACGGCTTTGTAGGTATTATTTCCTGTATTTAAATCTGGGAAAATCAATACGCTCGCTTGTCCTGCAACTTCTGAATCTGGCATTTTGCTTTTTCCGACAGCGCGATCGACTGCGGCATCATATTGAATTGGACCTTCGATTTTTAAATCTGGGCGTTTTTGTTTTACGATTTCAGTTGCTGTTCTTACTTTATCAACTTCGTCACCTTTTCCAGACGCTCCAGATGAATACGAAAGCATGGCAATTTTAGGTTCGATTCCGAATGCAGAGCTTGATTCTGCAGATGAAATTGCGATTTCTGCCAATTGTTCCGCAGTTGGATTTGGATTGATAGCACAATCACCAAAAACAGAAACCCTATCTTCCAGACACATAAAAAATACAGAAGAAACTACAGATGAATTTGGTTTTGTTTTAATAAACTGCAGAGCGGGCAAAATAGTATGTTGAGTAGTATGTGCTGCTCCTGAAACCATTCCATCTGCATGACCTTTATAGACCATCATAGTTCCGAAATACGACACATCTTCCATTAAATCTCTTGCCATGGTAATACTTACGTTTTTCGCTTTTCTAAGCTCATAATACGTATTGGCATAATCCTCATACAATGGAGATTCTTTTGGATTGATGATATTGACTTTTGAGAAATCAAACGTTAGTCCGAGTTCTGCCACTTTGCTTTCAATTTGTTTTTTGTCGCCAATTATAGAAATATCAACTACATTCATATCCAATAATCTTGATGCAGCAGTAATAATTCTGTCATCATTTCCTTCTGGTAGTACAATATGTTTTCTGTGCTGTTTGGCTCTTTTTACCATGTTGTACTGAAACATTTTTGGCGTCATTCCTTCTGGTTCGAATGTAATTACCCTTTCAGATAAAGCTTCTATTTGAACGTATTTTTCGAATGTACTTATCGAAGTTTCAATTTTATGCGTGTTATTAGCATAAATTTCTGATTTTATCGAACCGATTTTATTTGTAATATTATACGTTCCGCCATCAACCGCAATAATTGGGACAATGGCTGAAAGTCCTTCAATTAGTTTTAAAATACTTTCCTCCGGAACAATATTTCCCGTCAAAATGATTCCGGAAATTGTTGGATAATTTGCCGATTCATTGGCCTGTAAAGCACCCAAAATAATATCAGATCTGTCTCCTGGAGTAATTACTAAAGCATTATTATGCAAGTGAACCAAATAATTATGCAATTGCATGGCTCCAACGCTATAATGTCCAATTTCATTATTTAGATAATTTTCTCCAAACAAGACTTTGGCACCAAGCTCATTTACAATTTCCTGCATTGTAGGATTGTCCAAGCTTGATATTAGCGGAATTGTATTAACCAAAACATTTGGTGGAAGGCTTTTTTGCAGACTTTTTGTTACCAATTTGATGTTTTCTGGCTGTACTTTATTAGCAAAAACAGATAAAACCTCAACCTCTTTTACTTTAAAAGAATCATAAACCAAATATAAGCTATCTACTAGTTCTTCAAGTGTTTTTCCAACTCCTGAACCAATGATGATCGTTGGAATTCCAAGATTTTTAGCAATTAAAACATTTAAATCTAATTCGATTGATGTTCCTTCGCCAGTAAAACTAGTTCCTTCGACCAAAACAAAATCAAAACGATCTTCGAGTTTTTTATACTTTTCAATAATCAGGTCTAAAACCTCTCCAATTTTGCCTTTATTTTTCTTCTTGATCAGTTTGCTTTTTGTAATCGCATAAGCATCTTCAAACTTAATATCGAGATTAAAATGAGACAAAACAGTCTCAATATGATTATCCTTTTCTCCGTCTACAAAATCTTCAATTATTGGCCTAAAATATCCCACTTTGGCCGTTTTGCCAATCAAAATGCTCATCACTCCCAGCGTAATAATCGATTTCCCGCTATTGTGATCACTTGTGGCAATATAAATTGCTTTGCTCATAATTTATATTTTTAAACTAAATTTTTAATTTGCTGATGTTCTATTAATTGGCATTAAAACCAACGTCTTTTTTTGAAATATATAATCAGGGCAACAACTAATAAAAACATGATTCCCATGACTATAAAATAGCCGTTTTGGGTTTTGAGTTCTGGCATATTTTCAAAGTTCATTCCATAAACTCCAACTATGAAGGTAAGCGGAATAAATATCGCCGAAATAATAGTCAGCGTTTTCATAATCTCATTCATCTTTCGGCTTTGTTCCGAAAAATAAAAATTGGATGCGCTTTCTAATGCACTCATATCCGATTCTATTTGTTCTAAGAGCTCTAAACTCTTTTGATGAAGTCTAATAAAGAAATTAAATGTTTCCTTCTGAATCAAGCCATTATTTTCATCATCATCTTTAATTGTTTTCAGATAATACAACGAATCTCGAAGCGGCACAATTGAACGTTTTAAAAAATTAAAGTTATCTCGGTGATTCTCAATTTTTTCCAGAATAACCGGATGCGCCCCTTTTTTGGCCTGATTAATTAATTCTTCGATTTTGTCCTCTTCATCTTCAATGGTAATGTAAAAGTTTTCCATAACGGCATCTAAGAGCAAATACAAAAGATAATCTACTTTTTTAGTTCTTACGATTCCTGCATGTGTGCGAAGTCGCTCACGAATATGTGTAAAGAAATCACTTCGTTTTTCTTGAAATGAAATTAAGATTCCATCTTTCAAAATAAAACTAAGCTGCTCAACACTAATATTATCAGAGTATTCAGAAGGCAAAAGTGATTTTATATTGAAAAATAAAATATTTGGCTGTTCTTCTAATTTAGTTCTCTTGGTTGTGTTTAAAATGTCTGCTAAAAGGAAATCGTCAAGCTTAAAATGTGTCCCAATTGTTTTAAGCAAGCCAATGTCATTTAAGCCATGAACATTTAACCAATTGTTTTTTGTATAATCAAAACAAGAATTTAATGCTAAAACCGTAAACTTGTCATATTCAACAACATCTGCATCATCATAAACAAAAAGTTGCATTTCAGTTTCATGCTCTTTATGTGATCCTGTATACTCTAATGTTATATGCTGAACTTTACGTCCTTTCTTGTATTTAATCTTTCTCATTCATGAAAATTTACAATAGTAATATTACGAAAAAGAATCGGATTGAGAAATGACATTTATCATTTTGATAGGAATCTATTGTCTGAAAATTCAAAATAATAATTACATTTATAAAACACTTATTTCTTTTAAAAATACATTTAAACGGTGCAAAATAAAATGACAAACAAAATTAAAATCTCAATCCCAGAACCTTGTCATGAAAATTGGTTAGAAATGTCACCTATAGAAAAGGGGAAATTCTGCAGTGCTTGTCAAAAAAATGTAATTGATTTTACAAAATCCTCAGATCGAGAAATTATTTTAGCTTATCAAAAAGAAGAAAAACTATGCGGCCGATTTAGAATATCGCAATTAGACCGTGATATGATTATTCCTAAAGAAAAAAAATCAATCTGGATGGTTGCAGCGGCTTCAATAATTACATTTTTAGGTTTAGGAAACCAAACTGCGCAAGCGCAAGGAAAAGCACGAATTGAACAAACTGATAAAAAACAGCTTAATGATTCAGTTAAAGTTAAATCTACTGGTAAATATTCAGGAATTGTGTTTGACGAAAATAATATTCCTATACCTGGAGTAAATGTGATGCAAAAAACATCTAAAAATATAATACAAACAGATTTTGATGGGATTTTTTTTATAGACGCTAAAGAAGGAGATATTTTAGAGTTTTCATATGGCGATTACGACAAAATTGAATTCATAGTCACTGAACTAAAAAATATAAAAATTACGCTAAAATCTCATAATGATTCTAATAATTTTAATCTAATTATGGGTTACGGAGTGTTTAAACCTAAAAAATAATCATTTTTTATAAAAAAACCGAGCCATTTCTGACTCGGTTTTATATTCAATTTAAGAGTAAATTATTTTACTTCTTCGAATTCAACGTCTTCAACATTGTCTCCAGAAGACTGCTCTTGTTGTGGAGCAGCTTGTTGTCCTTCACCACCTTGAGCATACATTGCTTCTGTAGCTGTTTTCCAAGCTGCATTTACATTGTCTAATCCTTTTTGGATTGCCTCAAGATCTTGAGATTGGTGAGCAAATCTTAATTCAGTTAAAGCAAATTCGATAGCTGTTTTTTGATCGTCTGTCAATTTATCTCCCAATTCTTTCAATTGACTTTCAGTTTGGAAAATAGTACTGTCAGCTTCGTTCAATTTCTCAGCTCTTTCTTTTGCAATTTTATCAGATTCAGCATTAGCCTCAGCATCTTGCTTCATTTTTTCGATTTCATCTGCTGTTAATCCAGAAGAAGCTTCGATACGGATATCGTGAGATTTTCCTGTTCCTTTATCAGTAGCAGTTACTTTGATGATACCATTTGCATCAATATCAAAAGAAACCTCGATTTGAGGAACTCCTCTTGGTGCTGGTGGAATACCATCTAAGTGGAAACGACCGATAGTTTTGTTATCTGCAGCCATTGCTCTAGCTCCTTGCAATACGTGAAGCTCAACAGATGGCTGAGAATCAGATGCAGTAGAGAATACTTGAGATTTTTTAGTTGGGATAGTTGTATTAGCTTCGATAAGAACAGTCATAACACCACCCATAGTTTCGATACCTAAAGAAAGAGGTGTTACGTCAAGTAACAATACATCTTTAACATCTCCAGATAAAACTCCACCTTGAATAGCAGCTCCAATAGCAACAACCTCATCAGGGTTAACACCTTTAGATGCTTTTTTACCGAAGAATTTTTCAACTTCGTCAGCGATTCTTGGCATACGAGTAGAACCTCCAACAAGGATTACTTCGTCGATATCAGATGTAGATAAACCTGCATCTTTTAATGCTTTAGCAACTGGCTCCATAGAACGTTTTACTAAAGAATCAGATAATTGCTCAAATTTAGCTCTAGATAATTTTTTCACTAAGTGTTTTGGTCCAGAAGCAGTAGCAGTTACGTATGGTAAGTTGATTTCTGTTTCAGCAGAAGATGATAATTCAATCTTAGCTTTCTCAGCAGCTTCTTTCAAACGTTGTAATGACATTGGATCTAAACGTAAATCAATTCCTTCTTCAGATTTGAATTCGTCAGCTAACCAGTCAATAATAACTTGGTCAAAATCATCACCACCTAAGTGAGTATCACCATTTGTAGATAATACTTCGAATACACCGTCTCCTAATTCAAGAACAGAAATATCAAAAGTACCTCCACCTAAATCGTAAACAGCAATTTTTTGATCAGTTCCTTTTTTATCTAATCCGTAAGCAAGTGCAGCAGCAGTTGGCTCGTTGATGATACGCATAACTTTAAGACCAGCGATTTCACCAGCTTCTTTTGTAGCTTGACGTTGCGCATCGTTAAAGTAAGCAGGAACAGTGATAACTGCCTCAGTAACTGTTTGACCTAAATAGTCTTCAGCAGTTTTTTTCATTTTTTGAAGTGTCATTGCAGACAATTCTTGAGCAGTGTATAAACGACCGTCAATATCCACACGTGGAGTATTGTTGTCACCTTTTACAACACTGTAAGGAACTCTTTTTGCCTCATCTTGAGTTTCAGCAAAAGTGTGTCCCATAAAACGTTTAATAGAAGCAATCGTTTTTGTAGGATTCGTTACTGCTTGTCTTTTTGCAGGATCACCTACTTTAATTTCTCCACCTTCAACAAAAGCGATGATAGATGGTGTAGTTCTTTTTCCTTCTGCGTTAGGGATAACAACTGCTTCGTTACCTTCCATTACAGAAACACAAGAGTTCGTCGTACCTAAGTCAATTCCGATTATTTTACCCATTTTTTATATATTTAATTTTTGATTTAATTTTATTAACTCAGGTGGCATAAGTCAATCTTTGTGCCAATATAAAAAACTAAATAAAATTGTCAGTTTTAGCGTCAGTGCCTTAAAAATCATCTGACAACATGACATTTTAAATACCTGACATGCATGGCATATTAGTATTTCAGCTGTCATTATATTCGACAAACTTTCCGGTTATGGTATAATTACAAGGGAGTTATCTCTTTGAAAGCTCTTTCTTTTCCGAATAAAAAATCTATATTTGAGATATTCAAAATTAATTAAACCTTAAACCATGAAGTTGTTTCAATTAATACTTGTACTGCTGCTCCCCTTCTTTGCAGTTTGCCAAACCAAAAAGGACAATATTAAGATAATTGGAAAAATAGCCGGTAAAATCCCTGAAACAATTGAATATACTTTACCCATTAACGGAATTGAATATTTTGGTTTTACCAATTCTATACAGCCGGATTCGGCAGGAAATTTTGAAATTAATGTTTATTCTAGTAAAGCTTGTTTCATAGATTTATCAAATAGTTATAAATCATTCGGAACTGTAATTGTAGAACCTGAAATGACTTATAATATTTCCATCAATACTGAATCTCCTGAAAATAAATTTAGGGTTGCTTCCAAAAATGAAAAAGGACAAGCTTTATATAATCAAATTAAAACCAGAAACATGATTACTGGTGATGGTCATTTTGAATCCGAAACAAAAAAATATAAAAATGACAGTATTTCCTCTGAAGCAAAACAAAAAATTGAATACCAAAGAGAACTCGAAATTGCCGGATTTCAACAATTATTAAAAGACAAAACCATTTCTAAAGATTTTTATAATCTGGTAAAATCAGACCGAGATTATTTCTATAAAGGTATGCAAGGAAGTCTTGCTTTTATAAATTATTTGATTTCAGCACAAAAAAACAATTCACTTTCTCCTACTGAATATAAAAAGCTTTGGGAAGGAATTTTCGAAACAAATCCTGTAACAAATCTTAATCTTTTAAGCTCGCCTTGGTTTTATTTTTATGTTGAAAATTATTTGCGTTATAACGAGTTAATAATAGATGCGATAGACAGGTCAACTTTAACTGAATTTAATAAACAAGGACTTATTCATACGCACAATATTGACTACGCTAAAAAACATTTATCAGGTCTTCAATTAGAATATTACTTCGCTGCGTACATTTATTACGAAGCCATTAATAATAATTATGAAAAAGAACTGATAACGCTTTTTGAGCAATTCAAAAAGGAATATTCATCAAGTTCGTACACCCATTTCTTAGAACCTGTAATTATTCCCATTATTGCTTTTCATAAAAAACAAGCTGAACCATTAAATGAAAAAATAAAATTCATCACTAATACAACAACTTTCAATTCGGTAAAAGATGCACTAAAAACATTAAATGGTAAACAATATTATGTTGATATCTGGGCAACTTGGTGCGGGCCATGCAAAGAAGAATTTAAAGATAATGCAAAATTGTATGAATTGCTGAAATCCAAAAACATGACAATGGTTTACGTTTCAATCGACAAAGATAATCGCGAAAAACAATGGCTGGAAATGATTCATTTTTATAATTTAGAAGGTTTTCACATAAGAGCAAATGAAAAATTAGATGCCGATTTAAGACAATTATATGGCAGTCAGTCAATGGGAATTCCGTGGCATTTTTTGACAGATGAAAATGGAAATATCATTAAAAAAAGACTAAGCGGGCCATCTGAAATTGAAAATTTAGAAAAACAGCTTAACGAAAATTAACCGGAAATTTTACAACCTAGAAATCAAATAAATTTAATGAGAAAACAAGTCTTTTTTATCCTTTCAATTTCACTTGCTTTAACAATTCTGTCCTGCAACAAAAAAGAAACAATAAGCGCTAAGAAAAATACTTCTGTAATCGACAGCCTCCCAGAGCATGACTGTACAGGAGAAGAAGAATATGAGGAAAGCACTTCCGGAGAACCTGATAATGTCACTTATCCTGAAACAGGAAATAAAATTGCAGACTTTCTTCCTAAACCCGACGTTTATGAAGTGCAATATAAAGCTGAGGGAGATTTGAATAATGACAATTTACCTGATATCGCTGTTGTATTAAAACACAAAGAAAACTATACATTAAAAAGACCAATGTTAATCCTTTTAC
Organism: Flavobacterium resistens; assembly: GCF_900182645.1. Classification (GTDB taxonomy): domain Bacteria; phylum Bacteroidota; class Bacteroidia; order Flavobacteriales; family Flavobacteriaceae; genus Flavobacterium; species Flavobacterium resistens. The sequence goes on from NZ_FXTA01000001.1 coordinate 770,609, forward strand.
AAAATGCAGATAAATCATATCGTTTAGATAAAATATCCAATATTGTGATGCCCCCTGAATATAACGAAAATGATTTTAAAATGTACACTGAAACTATCAGTATAGAAAAAGAGGAGCTTCGTATCTATCTCTTTGGTGGGCCGCATAATGCCATTTCCAGTACATTTAAATATATAGAAAAAGATCTTGTTTTAAACGCTTTAACTGCATATTCTGGTGGTGCTGGAAGTATCGTCGAAATGTCTTATGATTTTGAAAAAAGTGAAAGCACAACAAAGGAAACCAATACAATGGAAGAAAATATGCCGTCAACATCTGAAACTTTCCCAGTAAAAAAAGAACTTCATATTTTTGAAGACACTGCCCTTACCGAATTCTATAACGGAGATAGTGACGAATCTTAAAATTTTACAATATGTTTACTATCTTTTTAAACTTTAAAAAATGGAAAACTACACCATAATCATTTTCATATTAGCCATTGTAATTGGTATTTCTGCTTTTGCCGAAAAATCAAAACTACCTTTCCCTATTCTTTTGGTAATTGTCGGAGTTGCCATTGGATTTATTCCGACAATGAATGAAATCGAGATTAATCCGGAAATTATTTTCCTGATATTTCTCCCGCCATTATTGTATGATGCTTCCTTTAATATTTCGCCTAAACATTTCAAAACAAACCTTAGTACTATCAGTACATTAGCTATTCCTTTGGTTTTTCTGACTACTTTCTGGATTGCAGTGGTTTCACATTATATGATTCCCGGAATGAGCTGGCCATTGTCTTTTGTTCTCGGCGCCATACTTTCAGCTACTGATGCCGTTGCAGCAGTAAACATTACAAAAGGTCTTGACATTCCTGAAAAAACAATTACGATACTCGAAGGCGAAAGTCTTATAAATGATGCTTCTGCCCTTGTTGCCTATCGTTTTGCTGTTGCTGCAGTAATGGGCTCGGCTTTTGTTATTTGGAAAGCTACATTTCAATTTGTGCTCTTGCTCGGAGGCGGATTTTTAATTGGTTTTGTTACGGGCAAAATTTTAGCTTTTATTCTAAAAAAAGTCCGCAATAATATAAATGTCACGGTTAGTTTTATGCTGCTTATGCCTTTTGTCACTTACCTTATTGCCGAGCATTTACATGTTTCGGGCGTAATTGCAGTTGTGGTTTTAGGTTTGGCAATGGCACGTTTAAGTAATAAAATCTTTCCTGAAAATTTAAAAAACAATGCCCGAAGTCTTTGGGATGTTATCATTTTTCTGCTTAATGGTTTGATTTTTATATTAATCGGACTCAATTTTAGATATATTCTGAAAGATATTGACGACGGCATGATTTTACCTTACATTGGTTATGCTGCAATAATTACCATTGTTGCCTTATTAACCAGAATGGTGAGGGTATTTTTTCAAAAAAAGAATCTACAAAAGGCTTTTCAAAAGAACAAAAAAGGAAAACGAAAAGTGAGTGAGAATGCCTTGCTTGATTTTGGCAATAGTTTAATTATAAGCTGGTCAGGAATGCGCGGTATTGTTTCGCTGGCAATTGCTTTAGGTTTACCAAAATTTCTAGATGACGGAACTGCTTTTCCTCAACGAAATGCCATTATTTTCATTTCTGTAGCAGTTGTACTAATCACTATAATTGGACAAGGACTCACTTTACCGTGGGTAGTTAAAAAAATAAATTCAACCAATAAAGATAAAGAGCTCACTCAGAAGTAATTTTATAAGTAAATACGCTTACGAATTTTAATATTTTACGTACTTTCGATAATCCATTTACGAACGCCCCAAAAACAAAAAAATGAGCGAAGAATTACAAAGCAAATTTGACGAGTTTGACAAACCAGAAATCATCCGAAGAAATCTACTTCCTTGGTGGATTAAAACATTTTCCTGGATTTTTATGATTTTAGCAGTTTGCGGATTAGGAACCTTGATAGGAAGTGCTTTTTCTACAAATGTTCAACTTTCGTTATATGGCTTTGAAACCAACACTGCCTACTCTGGTATCGGAATTTTTCTTATAGCAGTTATGGCCTTAAAAGGTTATGCAGGATATTCTCTTTGGTTCGAAAAAGCAAATGCGATTTCAATTGCCAAAATTGATGCGATTATTGGTGTTGTAATTTGTGTTATTTCGATGTTTGTACTTCCATTTACTTCTGGAGACGGACATATTCAATTACGTTTAGAACTTCTATTATTAATTCCTTATTTCATTAAAATTAATAAAATTGAATATGAATGGGATAACTTAGAAAGAGCCTGATGCTATCTTTTTAATTAAATAATTATATCAAATGGAATCAGAAATTACAGTAACCACACCAGAATCAGAAATTGTTACGACACGAATTCTGAATTTTCCGCAAGAACTGGTTTTTAAAGCCTGGAGTGATCCTGATCATTTAAAAAATTGGTGGGGACCAAAAGGTTTTACCAATACTTTTCATGAATTTAATTTTTGCGAAGGCGGAAAATGGAGCTTTATTATGCACGGTCCCGAAGTTGGAAATTATGCCAATGAATGCGAATTCATAAAAATAGACAAACCGAATCTTATTGCGTGGAAACGCCATTCTAAACCGCTGTTCCAAATTCTGACAACATTTGAAACCGTTGCCGAAAATCAAACGAAAGTAGTTTTTAAAATGCTTTTTGAAACTGTTGAAGAATGCCAAAAACTGAAACCTTACGTTGTCGATAAAAATGAAGAAAACTTTGATAAACTCGAAGTTGAATTATCGAAAATGAAGTCATAAACATCTATAAAATATATCATATGGTAATTAATCGAGAAAGATTATGTGTAGAGTTTATAATACCATTGGATGTCTGAATACTTTACAAATTCAACTTATCAGATATAATGCTGATCACTTTCACACATTAAATGAGCTGATTAATTTTCGGAAAAATTATCGTGCAAATGAAGAACAGATTATTGCTGATCATTCTCTATTTATAGAAGAAGAAAAAACAAGCCTCGAAAAAGATATTGCTGAACTAAACCTTGCTATTCCACAAAAGAAAATTGATCTTGAAGAACAACTAAAACAAAAACTTGACGATTTAAATCTGGAAATTGAATACCTCCCCGAAACCCATTCCAGAATTATTCCAACAATAAAAGATTATTGGTTCAACCTTGTCATTTGCATAAAATTTTGGCTGGTACAACTTAAATTCCATTTTGATATTTTACATTTTAATTATCAGGCAAAAAAACTACTTTCCAAAAAAAGCAAACAGTTAGAATACCTTTCTTCACATTTTCAGGATGCTGTAAATGAAAGCTGTTTCCCTGATATACAAGCACTCGAAAAGAAAAAAGAAATCGTTGAAAATTTAAACAACACAATTTATGGCGCAATTGGAGAGCAAAAAGTAGAAACCGCACTCAAAAAACTCTCTAACGATTATATTTTGATAAATGATTTTTGTTGCTCTTTCAATCCTCCAATCTATAATAAAAACAATAAAGATCATATCCATTCTATTCAAATTGATCATCTGCTTTTGTCGCCAGCTGGTATCTTTTTAATTGAAACAAAAAATTGGAACAACAATTCCATAAATAATCCAGATTTTCGATCTCCTGTTCAGCAAATTCTCAGAACTAATTTTGCATTATATAAAATGCTTAATAATGAATTAGGCAGCTTAAATAAAAATTTTGCCCGGCAATATTGGGGAAACAGAAAAGTGCCTATCAAAAACGTGATTGTTTTTACCAACAATAAACCTATTGAGCAATTTGAATTTGTAAAAATTGTCACATTAGACGAATTACTTCCTTATATAAAATACTTTGACGCAAGCTTTCTAAATGACGAGATTGAAATGGTTGCTGAGTTTCTTCTTAAATTTTCTGAACAAAGAAAAAACCGCTCTAGATTAAGTGCTTAACGCAAATGTCATTTGGTTTTACTCCATAAATTTTAAAAATTCTCTTTAAAAAAAATAGTATATTTATCAAAAAACTATCAAATCAAACCACATGAAAAAATTAATTTATTTCACTCTTCTGTTAATTACACCATTCTTTTACGCACAAAATAAAGTTGCCAAAAAACCTGAAACTGTCATTATAATCAACAATGAAATTGTAACAATGGCACAAGTTGAGAAATATGCTCAGGAAGGCAGAATCAAATCAATGAATAAAGGCGTTACAGAAGAAGAAAGAAACAAATTAGCCGAAAAATATGGTGATAAAATTGGAGACAGAGAATTTATAACGGTTGTTGAAGTTTTTACCGAACAAGAAAACCTTGGAAAAAAAAGCAGCGTTGCTGATGCACCAAAAAATGAAATTCCAAAGAAAACTGAAGAATATCTTTTAAACATAAATGATACTGCTAAAGATTTTACTTTGAAACTCCTTGATGGCAAAACAATAAAACTTTCTGATTTAAAAGGAAAAGTAGTTCTTGTCAATTTTTGGGCAACTTGGTGCGCACCATGTCTTCAGGAATTTTATGATGTCCCGGCAAAAATTACAGAACCATTTAAAAACGATAATTTTATATTTTTGGCGATCTCAAGTGGCGAAGCTGAAAATCTCGTTGTAAAAAAAGCAACAAAACTAAAAAAAGATGGTCTTGATTTTAATTATGGAATCGATCCAGATAAAAAAATATGGAATGATTATGCAACAAATTCAATTCCAAAAAACTTCCTTATTGACCAAAATGGAGTTATAAAATTTGCAACAACTGGAAATGTAGAAGAAAACTTAGATAATCTTGCCGCTGAAATCAAAAAACTACTTTCAAAATAAGCCAAAGTACTTTCTTTAAATATTCATAAAATTTTGCTTGCTGGAAATTCCATTTGTTTTTATTCGTAATTTCGATTTTTAAAAAATGATTGTCTTTTTAGATGAAAAAAATAGGCAGGCAATCGCAATAAAATTTAAATTACAATTACAAAATGGCTTCATTTATTAAAGAAATTTCTTTTCGCTGGTCAGATTTAGACCCAAATTTTCACGTTCGTCATAGTGCTTATTACGATTTTGGTGCACAACATCGTATCGAAATCCTTGAAGAACTGGGATTGACTTTGAGAGTAATGCAAACGCAAGGTTTTGGTCCAGTTTTATTTAGAGAAGAATGTGTTTTTAGAAAAGAATTAAAACTTTCGGATAAAATTTTCATTCATACCAAAACTTCAAAAATGAAAGCCGATGCTTCACGCTGGTCCATCATTCATGAATTTAGAAGAGAAGACGATACACTTTGCGCAACCATTACTGTTGACGGTGCATGGATGGACACAAAATTGAGAAAACTGGCTTCTCCAACACCAGAAATTGCAATCGAAGCGTTAAGTATCTTTCCAAAAAGCGATGATTTTGTTGGACTATAAAAACTAGCAAAATTTATTTAACTTTATAAAATCCAAAAAACAATATTGACAATTGTTTTTTGGATTTTTTTTCTCAAAATCAAAATCTATGATTGATTACGTAAAAGACTTTAGAATTGTATTTTTTATCGTTATTATCGCCATTGTAACTATAGTTTTGGGCGCTTTAACAGATAAAATTCTTCGTTATTTTTTATACCGAAAACTAAACGACAAAGAATATGATGCCACTGGTTTTAGATTCTTAAAACATTTAGTTATAACCGTAATCTACATTCTTGGATTTGCTTTTGCCTTAATCCAAATTCCTGAATTTAAAATCATCGGACATTCATTTTTAGCTGGCGCCGGTGTTATTTCTCTCGTCGCTGGTTTAGCTTCGCAACAAGCTTTAAGCAATATTGTCAGCGGAATCTTTTTGGTGATTTTTAAACCTTTCAAAATCAACGATAAAATCACAATCAACAATTTTGTCGGAACAGTTGAAGATATCAATTTAAGACAAGTCGTTTTGAAAGATGCTGAAAACAATCGAATTATAATTCCAAATTCCGTTATCAGTAACCAAATTATTGTCAATACAAACATGCACGATACCAAATGTTGCAAAATAATTGAAATTGGAATTGGTTATGATTCTGATCTCGAAAAAGCATTGGAAATCATGAAAGATGAAATTGCCAAACATCCGTTTTTTATTGATACACGCACTAAAGAAGCCAAAAGTCAAAAAGCACCTCTTGTTGTGGCGCGAGTTGTAGCTCTCGCCGATTCAAGCGTGAATTTAAAAGCTTGGGCTTGGGCAAAAAACTCTACAGACGGTTTTATAATGTATTGTGATCTACTGCAAAGCATTAAAAAACGTTTTGATGAAGCCAAAATCGATATTCCGTATCAGCAAAGAGTGGTGACAATTAAGCAGTAATTTACTCAAACTTAAGTCCGAAGTTTACTTTCTCAAAAGTCGTACTGCATGAAAAGGCAAATCGGCCAACATTTACAGTTCCGAAGATTCCTCCCACTGAATGTCCTGAATAAAATCCGCCGGCTGAAAATCGATGAAGCTGATATTTCAAAGCAATATCATTCACTCTTGAACTAAGTTGCCCAAAAGCAATCACATGGGGTATAATTTCATAACTTCCAAAAACTTTCGGAACCAATTTTTTATAATAATCAAAACTTTCATCGGTTTCATAATCCACACTTGTTGAATGCAGATTTTCAAGATTTCCGCCAATATAAGTGTTTTCAGAAAAATGCCATGAAACACTAAAACCTGTAAAAGTTCCGTCGTAACCACTCCGCGATTCGAGATATCCCACACCAATCGTGGCTCTGAAATTACCGCAAATTTTTCCGATGTAGCCAATGTAAGTCCGATCAATTTCCGACTTGTCAATTCCAGCGCCAAAAATAATGTCATCATCACACATACTAAAAGCATACTGAAAATAAGCCGAATATTGATTTTCATTGGCCGCGACAACGCTTCGGCCTTTATCCAGATCGATATTTGCAGAAATTAAGGTTGAGTTTATAACGGCGAAATCAAATGTGTTGATTTCTTGGGCAAATGTGGGGACTGTGAGCAGGAATAAAAGTATCGTTTTTTTCATAATACTATTTTTTTAGCTTACAACATTCTGATACTAAATTACATACATTTTCCTTATTAATAAAAGAACTTCCCTAAAATGCTACATTACCCGTCAAAATGCATTATTTTCAAAATCAGCATCATTTAATCGATAAAATTTCAAAAAATCATCGATTATTAACATTAAAAATCATTAAATTATTCCGAATGCTCTTTTTCTGATAACTTTAAGACATTAATTTTTGCATTTCCAAATGGTTAACGGTAATTTTATAGTTCTTAACCCATAATTGGCCCTGAAATGAAAATTGCAAAGCTTTTATTGTTCCTGTTTCCTTTTTTGGTTTTCGCGCAAGATGCCAATATTAAACCTCTAGATATTAATTTGACGAATTACGAATATCCTTATCCCGTTCAATTTTTAGAATTGACCAGCCAGCGCCAATACATGCAAATGTTTTATATGGATGTAACTCCGGAAAATTACAACAACAAAAATGTGGTACTTCTTCACGGAAAAAATTTCAACGGAGCATATTGGGAAACTACTATAAAAGCTTTAAACGCAGCAGGTTTTCGAGTAATTGTTCCCGATCAGATTGGCTTTGGAAAATCATCTAAACCCGATAATTTTCAATATACATTTCAGCAATTGGCAGAAAACACCAAAAAATTATTAGATCATCTTGGAATTGGGAAAGCAACTATTTTAGGACATTCGATGGGCGGAATGCTGGCAACTCGCTTCGCCTTGATGTATCCTGAAATGACGGAAAAATTAGTTTTAGAAAACCCAATTGGTTTGGAAGACTGGAAATTAGTAGTTCCTTACAAGCCTGTAGATTGGTGGTACGAGTCAGAATTGAAACAGAACTTTCAGACCATCAAAAATTATCAAATGGCTAATTATTATAACGGGAAATGGAACGCCAATTATCAAAAATGGGCCGAACTCAGTGCCGGTTGGACAACAGATCCGGAATATGAAAAAGTTGCGTGGAATTCGGCACTTTTATATGAAATGATATTTACACAGCCCGTTTTATATGAATTCAAAAACCTTCAGGTTCCTACGCTTTTAATTATTGGCACGAGAGACAAAACGGCTTTAGGAAAACCTTTAGTTTCAGAAGATATTCAGGCAACAATGGGAAATTACGCCGAATTAGGCAAACGAACTCAAAAAGCAATTCCGAATTCAAAACTGGTTGAAATTCCAAATACGGGACATTTGCCACATATTGAATCTTTTGATCAATTTATAAAACCATTAATCGTATTTTTGAAAGAATAATTAATTAAAACCACACTATTATGTTTACTATCGACCAAATCAAAGAAGCACATTCTAAAGTAAAAAGCGGTGCTGATTTTCCAAACTATATTCAAGATTTAATCATTCTTGGCGTAAAAGGTTATGATACTTTTGTACATGACGGAAGTGTTGTTTATTTTGGATTAAATAACTATACTGCTTCAGCTGAAGAAAAATATCCTGAAATAAAAGTCGCTGATTTTCCTAACAAAGAACTTTTCATCGAACTTTTAGTAAAACATCAACATGGTGAAACCGATTATATGACTTTCTGTACACATTGTGCACAATGCGGAATCGCAAAATGGCGTGTTAATATTGTCGAAATGACTTGTACTTATTTTGATAAATCAGAGAACGAAATTCTAATCGAAAAAATCCCTAGTTAATTTTTAAAAATATGAAGATTTTTAATCAAAGAATAAATTTAGTTTTAGCAGCACTTTTTCTAATTTGTTTAACAGGTTTTTCACAACATAAAAAAGAAAAAACAAAATTTAAAGTAATTGCATTTTATACAGGCAAAAATGATCAGGCACACATTAGTTTTGTGCACGAAGCCAATAAATGGTTTCCAAAAATTGCCGAAGAAAATCATTTTGTATACGATTCAACAAGCAATTGGGACAATCTGAACGCAAAGTTTTTAGCTAATTATCAAGTCGTTTTGTTTTTAGACACAAGACCAGAAACTCCCTCTCAGCGCGAAGCTTTTCAGAAATATATGGAAAATGGCGGAGGTTTTATTGGTTTTCATTTTTCAGCTTTTGCATTAAATAATTCTTCTTACCCACAAAACTGGGATTGGTACCATAATACTTTTCTGGGATCAGGAGAATATGGAAGTAATACATGGAGACCGACATCGGCAATTTTAAGAGTTGAAAATCAGGATCCGATAACTAAAGGCATTCCTAAAACTTTCAAATCACAGCCAAACGAATGGTATCGATGGGGTAATGATTTGACAAAAAATCCAGACATCAAAATTCTGTTAGCAATTGACGAAAGCAGTTTTCCGTTAGGAACGGGCCCAAAAGCACATGAAATTTGGCATAGCGGTTATTATCCTGTCGTTTGGACGAATAAAAAGTACAAAATGCTTTATGTAAATATGGGACATAATGATATTGATTATGAAGGAAAAACAAACAAAACGCTTTCGTATACATTTGAAAATGAAACACAAAACAAAGTAATTTTGAATGCTTTGCTTTTGTTTGGAAATAAAAAAAGTAAATAAATTTCAAAATGTCAGACAAACTTTCTCCAATTATAAATTCTAAAGAATTAATTCAGTTGTCACATTCAACATCTATTGTTTTAATCGACGCCAGAGCCGGACTAAATGCGCAGGAAAATTATCAAAAAGAGCATTTAAAAAGCGCTCGCTATGTTGATTTGAACAAAGATTTAGCAACAGTTGATTGTAATCCGAAAAATGGCGGAAGACATCCTCTTCCATCGTTAGAAAAATTTGCTGATGTACTTTCTAAAATAGGAATTTCGCCAGAAAGTCATATCGTAATTTATGATGACAAAAACGGCTCCAATGCAGCATCGAGATTTTGGTGGATGTTAAGAGCAATTGGACACGAAAAAGTTCAGGTTTTAAATGGAGGTTTGCAAGAAGCTGTAAAAGCAGGATTTTCTACAAGTTCAGAAATTGAACAATTTGAACAAAGCCATTATCCAGTTTCAAATTGGAAATTAGCTTTAGCCGATATTGAAGAAGTTGAAAAAGCCCGAAAAAGCAATGAAAATATCGTAATAGATGTAAGAGACAAAAATCGATTTGATGGCTTAACAGAACCACTTGATTTAATCGCCGGACATATTCCAGGTGCAATTAATGTTCCGTTTAGTGAAAATTTAGATGAAGATGGATTATACAAATCTCCTGAAATTTTAAAAGAAAAATACAATGCCATTTTAGGCGATATTAATTCCGAAAATGTAATCGTACATTGCGGTTCAGGCGTAACAGCCTGCCACACCTTACTTGCAATGGATTATGCCGGAATTCCAATTCCAAAACTTTATGTAGGTTCATGGAGCGAATGGTCAAGAAATGGCCGCGAAATGGCAACAAAAAACTAGAATAATTATTTTAAGATTTTATAATGCAACACTGGGACATACTTTTATCTAACCAGGTAAACAAAAAAGCTTTTATAGACAATATAATCAATAGCGAAGCAAAAGGAGAATTAGCCTTTTTCAACAATAAAAAAGGAATTCTGTTCTCAGATATCGCAATTGAAAAATTCATTGAAAAAGAGTATCAATATGACATCGTAGAAGCTTCTCCGGAATCGCATCGTCAATTGAGGACTTTTTCTTCGGGCGAACGTAAAAAAGAGTTTTTAAAATACTGCATAAGCCAAAAACCTGATTTTATCATTTTTGACAATCCATTTGATCATTTGGATCAGGCATCGCGTGTTGTGCTAGCAGAATCCCTAAAAAAGCTGACGGATGAAATTGCCATAATCCAAATCGTAAATCGCGTTTCAGATGTTTTAGAATTTGTTCCTAATAAAGCGCAAATAAAAGACAACTCATTTGAATTACATCCTATTTCAAAAACCGAAAATCATTTTAAAACCTTAAATACAGCTGCAATTCCAAAAGCAATTGAACCACATTCTTTCCATGAAAGTGTGCTGATCAAAATGGAGGAAGTTTCGGTAAGTTACGAAGAACGCAAAATTATAGACAAAATTTCCTGGACAATAAAGCAAGGCGAATTTTGGCAGTTAATCGGCCCAAACGGTTCTGGAAAAAGTACTATTTTATCATTGATTACTGGCGACAACCCAAAAGGTTTTGGTCAGGATTTGTATTTATTTGGAAGAAAAAAAGGAAGCGGAGAAAGCGTTTGGGACATCAAAAAACAAATCGGAATCTTCACCACTTCTATGACCGATTTATTTCAGAAAGGTCATACTTTGGAACAAATGATTCTTTCCGGTTTTTTTGATTCCATCGGACTTTATAACGAACCGACAACACATCAACTGCAAATTGTAAATCAATGGCTTGATGTAATTGAAATGACTCATTTACGCAAAAAACGCTTTATCGACCTTTCAATCGGGCAGCAAAGAGTTGCTTTGATTGTTCGCGCCGTTTTAAAACATCCGCCATTATTGATTTTAGATGAACCTGTAGAAGGTTTAGACGACGAAAATGTAGATTTAGTAATTCAGCTTATCAATACGATAAAACAAGAAACAAATGTTGCTATTTTATACGTTTCACACCGAATTGAAGTCGGTCTCGCTCCTACTTCTGTTTTCGAGCTTTTGCCATCAGAAACAGGCTCAATTGGAAAAATAAAATTTCAAAAATTAGTTAATTAGATAATGTGTAAATTAGAAAATTACTTGATATTCATGTCCAAAATAAAAAAGCTCCAATAAGGAGCTTTTTTATTATTTCTATTAAAGAAATTATCTAATTGACAAATTATCTAATTATTCTTCATCTTCAGTATTATGCGACTTCACGTAAGTACGCCATTTTTCAATACAATCCTGAAAATCCTGAGGCAATTCTGTATCAAAACGCATCAATTCTCCTGTATTTGGATGAACAAAACCAAGCGTTTTAGCATGAAGCGCCTGACGTGGCAATGCTTTAAAACAATTTTCAATAAACTGTTTGTATTTAGTAAACGTCGTGCCTTTCAAAATCAAATGTCCACCGTAACGCTCATCATTGAATAATGGATGCCCAATGTGTTTCATATGTGCACGAATTTGGTGTGTTCTTCCTGTTTCAAGTTTACATGAAATCAAAGTCACGTAACCAAAACGCTCCAAAACTTTATAATGCGTAATAGCCGGTTTTCCGATTTCTGGATCAGCAAAAACAGCCATTTGCATACGATCTTTCAAATGTCTTGCTAAGTTTCCTTCAATTGTTCCACTTTCTGCAGCTACATTTCCCCAAACAAGAGCAATATATTCACGTTCGGTAGTTTTAGCTTCAAATTGCTTCGCTAAATGCGTCATTGCCGCTTCAGTTTTGGCAACAACCAAAAGTCCTGACGTATCTTTATCAATTCGGTGAACCAATCCCGGACGTTCACTGCTGTTCATTGGCAAATTATCAAAATGATGTGCCAAAGCATTTACCAGCGTTCCCGTGTAATTTCCGTGACCTGGGTGAACCACCATTCCTGGCTCTTTATTGATTAGCAAAAGTGCATCATCTTCATAAACAATATTCAACGGAATATCTTCAGGAAGAATATGATTTTCAAATGGAGGATGTGACAACATTACCGTTATCACATCAAAAGGTTTTACTTTATAATTTGATTTTACCGGAATATCATTTACAAAGATATTTCCATTAGTTGCTGCATTTTGAATTTTATTTCGTGTAGCATTCGGAATCAAATACATTAAATATTTGTCAATACGCAAAAACGCCTGACCTTTAGGGACTTCAAATCTGTAATGCTCGAATAATTCGTCTTCCAGATCTAAATTTTCTTCAATATTATTGTTCATCTTGTGGGGTTTCTACAGGCACTGCCGTACTGTCTGCCTGGCTATCATCTACATAACTCGCTTTTCCGTCTCCTAAAACCAAATCAATTTTAGAAGCTTTCAATACGCGGTCTCCTACTTTTAAGTTTCTTCCTTTGTAACGCATTTCCAAAACCATATCTTTTCCAAGATTTGGAATATAAGTAATCGTTCCCGGCTCAAGCCCTAAAGCTTTCAAAGTAGGAACCGCTTCACGATATGTTTTTTCAATCAAATCAGGAATTTTAACAGATGAAAATCCTGAAGCGTTAATTTTAATATATATTTTTCTTCCAACTTTCACCTTCGTTCCCGGCAATGGATCTTGCTCAACAACACTGAATTTCGGAAATTCACTTCGGTAATCAACACTATCCAAAAGCACATAATCTAAGTCCAGTTCGTCTAATTTCTCTTCAACCTGCTCTTCAGTTAATCTTGCTAAATTCGGAACCGCAATTTCATGTCCATGATCAGTTGTAAAAGTCAGCCAATGCATAAACAAATAACCCAAAACTGCAATGATAGCAGCCGCACCCAATAATTGTAAAAAAAATACGCGGCTAGTTAAATACTTACGTAAACTCATAAATTAATTTTTAGTTGAACGCAAAGATAAAGTATTTCATTTCAAAAAAAATGATAATTTTGTTTAAAACAAAAATGCCCTGCGATTGTTATTTCTATTAAAAACTAAAATCTTTGGAATTTGGTATTTTAGAATTTAAAATTTCAATTTTAAGGAGCTATTTCCTGCTGTCCGCTGTATCTTTTGCGCCGAACCCCGGCACAAAAGGATGTCGCTACCATCAGGGCTAGGGCACTCGGTTTCAAAAGAAGATTTTGTTTTTATTTTATTAAACTAATCACAATATTGTCAGGCTGAGCGAAGTCGAAGCCCACGTAAAGTGATGCAGCAAACGGGGCTTCGACTTCGCTCAGCCTGACAAACAAAACGATTAAACGATTAAACAAATAAACGATTAAACAAATAAATAAAAAGTCAATGAAAAACATTGCCATAATAATGGGCGGATATTCAAGCGAATACAAAATTTCGCTTATCAGCGGAAACGTTGTGTACCAATATCTTGACAAAACAAAATACAACGGATTCCGAATTCATATTTTCAAAGAAAAATGGGTTTATGTAGACGCAAACGACGCCGAATTCCCAATTGACAGAAACGATTTTTCTGTAACCGTAAACGGAGAAAAAATCACTTTTGACTGTGTTTTCAATGCCATTCACGGAACTCCGGGCGAAGACGGATTAATGCAGGCTTATTTTGAATTAATTGGTCTTCCACAATCATCTTGCGATTATTATCAATCGGCTTTGACTTTCAACAAAAGAGATTTATTATCGGTTTTAAAACCATACGGAATCAAAACGGCAATTTCATATTATCTAAACAAAGGCGACGAAATCAATACTGCCGAAATCGTTAAAAAAGTAGGGCTTCCTTGTTTCGTAAAACCAAATAAAGCAGGTTCAAGTTTCGGAATTTCAAAAGTAAAATCTGAAGCTGAACTTCCAATCGCAATTGAAGTTGCTTATAAAGAAGATAACGAAATCATCATTGAAAGTTTCCTTGACGGAACTGAAGTTTCTGTTGGCGTAATCAATTACAAAGGCGAAATCAAAGTTTTACCAATCACAGAAATTGTATCTGACAATGATTTCTTCGATTATGAAGCTAAATACGAAGGAAAATCTCAGGAAATCACTCCAGCGAGAATTTCTGACGAACTGACACAAAAAGTGGGAGAAACAGCAAAACGTGCTTACGAAGTTTTAAAAATGAAAGGTTTCTCAAGAAGCGAATTCATTATTGTAAACAACGAACCATACATGCTTGAAATGAACACGATTCCAGGATTGACAACCGAAAGTTTGATTCCGCAACAAGCAAAAGCAGCAGGAATTTCTCTGGAAGATTTATTCACAAACGCGATAGAGCTAGCGCTTTCTTAAAGGTGCTAAGATACTGAGATGCTAAGGTTCTAAGATCTTAGCATCTTTTTTTATCTCAAGATTTTAGCTTATCAACCTTTTTCAACCTTAGAATAAAACCTTAACCACTTAGAACCTTAGAACCTCAAAAAAATGCGAAAAGCCATATTCCCAGGATCATTTGACCCAATTACGTTAGGACACGAAGATATCATCAAAAGAGGAGTTCCGTTATTTGATGAAATCGTAATTGCTATTGGTGTAAATGCCGAGAAAAAATACATGTTTTCATTAGAAGAAAGAAAACGTTTCATCGAAGAAACCTTCAAAGACGAGCCGAAAATTTCAGTAATAACTTATGAAGGATTGACAATTGATTTGGCAAAAAAAGAAAAAGCCAATTTCATTTTGAGAGGCTTGCGCAACCCAGCTGATTTCGAATTTGAAAAAGCAATTGCTCACACCAACAGAAAACTTTCAAAAATTGAAACGGTATTTTTATTGACCGCTGCAAAAACTTCTTTCATCAGTTCGAGTATTGTTCGTGATGTATTAAGAAATGGCGGCGAATATGAAATGTTAGTTCCAGACGCTGTAAGAGTTACGAAATAAGGGAATAAACAAACTTATTTGCACAGGTAAGATAAATCGTTATTTTTGTTTACCTAACCCTTAAAACCTAAATAATGATTTTTTACGGAACCAAAGCTGCAAACATCAAAAATGACCAAGTTTTAAACGTAGATTGCTCACATTGCGATTCGAAAGTTTCCATGAGATACAGCATATTTGAAAAATATGTTCACATCTATTGGATTCCTTTTTTTCCAATCAAAAAATTAATTTTTGCAGAGTGCAATTCCTGTAAAAAGACATTTGAAAGACACGAACTTCCAACGCCGACTCAGCAAAAAATTGACAGATCAAAAGGAAAAGTAAACAGTCCTTTTTGGATGTTTTCAGGATTAATGATTATAGGAGCTTTTGTTCTATACGGTTTTTACAGTTCAGTTCAAACAACAAAAGACACTGAAAATTTTATTCAAAGCCCAAAAATTGGTGACGTTTACCTGATTAATAGCTCAACTGGATTTTATTCAACAATGAAACTGGATGAAATTTCAAAAGACAGTTTGGTATTGCTAGTCAATAATATGGAAATTGATAACAAAGAGGAAACTGGAAAAATTGATCTGAAAGAAAATTATGTAAACAAAAAAACTATAGCCAAAAAAGAGCTGCAAAAACTTTTCACCGAAAATAAAATTTATGAAGTAGTTAGGCATTAACACTTCAAACCATAAATTTGTAAGCGAAGCAAATTATAAGTAATTTCGCATTTTTAAAATAAACAAGAAATAATGAGCATCGAGAGAGAATTAAACAAGCGAAGCGGATCTAAATGTGAACTTTGTGGCGCCGAGGAAAATCTAAAAGTATATCAAGTTTTACCAACTCAAAAAGGCGGACTTGACGAAAGCATTTTAGCTTGTAACACCTGTATTGACCAAATTGAAAACCCAGATAATGTTGATTTAAACCACTGGAGATGTCTAAACGACAGCATGTGGAACGAAAATATTCCGGTTCAGGTTGTGGCGTGGAGAATGCTAAGCCGTTTGCGCGCTGCAGGTTGGCCTCAGGAATTACTTGACATGATGTATTTAGACGAAGATACGCTGGCATGGGCACAAGCAACAGGAGAAGGTGAAGATGACGAAAACAAACTCGTTCACCGCGACAGCAACGGCGTTGTTTTACAACACGGAGATTCTGTAGTTTTGATTAAAGATCTTAAAGTAAAAGGCTCTAGTATGGTAGCCAAACAAGGAACTGCCGTTAGAAACATTCGTTTAGACCACGAAAACGCTGAATATATTGAAGGAAAAGTCGATGGTCAGCAAATTGTAATTATCACGCAATACGTAAAGAAGATTTAAAGATTATAAAGTTACTAAGATTCTAAGTTTTTTTTAAACTCATAATTTATAACTCATAACTTTTAAACATAAAAAAAGCTGTTCGATTGAACAGCTTTTTTTATGTTTAAATAAATTATTTTTGGAATAATTTATTGATTTGATCTTTTACAAATGGCTCAGAAACACTGCTTGTTGCTGAAGTAGCTTCTTTGCTTGAAACCATAAATTGAACTGTAGCTTTCTCTGGAATTACACTTCCTGTGTAATGCAACCAGATATAGTTGTTAGGCAATTCTAATTTAATATCATATAATGGGCTTGCAGTAAAACCATTCATGATAATAGAGTAAAGACTTGCGTAATCATTGTTTACATTTTTGAATGAAAATTTTCTCAAAGCCGAAGAATCGTCATCATTCTGAATACTAGTGTAATACACAGTATATTCGTCTCCAATTTTCTGAATGTAATTGTTATTTACTTTTCCTAATTTTTCAACCGGAACTGTTTCAAGAACTTTAATTTGTGCAAATGAAACGAAACTTAAGAACAAAGTAGCAATGGTAATAATGTTTTTCATAACGTATTTGGGGTTTACAATTTTACTGTAGCAAAAAAACATAGAAATAATGAAAAAATCGCTATCAAATCATTATTTTTTTAACACAAAATTGTAAAACTTAATTTTAATTTTATAAAATACTGACAAACAATACAATAGAACAAAAATTACTCAACTGTTCTATTTTTCCTCAATCTAGTATTTTTTGTTTTTTTCGTCTTCTTTCTTTACGACATTACGGGCCACTTCAATTTTAAACTTTTTACCTTTCATTTTTTCGTCTTTGATATGCTTCAACAAATCTTTGACTTTATTGTATTTTACAGCTGCAAACGAAACAAAATCTTTTACCTCGATCAATCCTAAATCTTCTTTTTCTAATTTTCCTTTTTGAGAAAAGAAACCAACAATATCAAATTTATTCAGTTTTGTTTTCTTTCCGCCGCTTATGTAAATGGTTTGAAATTGTGGTGGTTTTGGCAACGAAACAATTCCTTCGACATCTAAAACATTCATTTCATAATCAATATAATCCAGCTGTTTTTCACTTTCATGAATAATCACATACGCCGTTCCACTTGCTTGCATACGCGCTGTACGACCATTTCTGTGTGTGAATTCGTCCTCTTTTAATGGCAGATGATAATGGATAACGTGTTTCATTTCTGGAATATCCAAACCTCTCGCCGCTAAATCTGTTGTGACCAAATAACTAATACTTCCGTTTCTAAACTGAATTAAAGCGCGCTCGCGTTCGTCCTGATCCATTCCACCATGATAATAAACTGAATAGATTCCTTTTTCATTCAAAGTATCACTGATACGTTCTGCGGCATCTCTATGATTGCAAAAAATAATAGCCGATTCTGATTTCAAAGAACAAATCAAATTGAATAAACTCCCTAATTTGTCTTTTGCTGGCGAAACAATCATTTTCATCGACAGATTCGCTTTTTCCTCTTCTTCTGGAATAAAATCTAAAACAGTTGGATTTATAACGCGTGTATATTTCGGAATTTCAATATCTGAAGTTGCAGAAACCAAAACTCTTTTATTTACTTTCGGCAATCTTCCAATAATAAAAGACATTTGTTCATGAAACCCTAACTGAAGCGATTTATCAAACTCATCTAAAATCAAAGTTTGAATTTTATCGGTTCTG
This sequence comes from Flavobacterium resistens, assembly GCF_900182645.1. Classification (GTDB taxonomy): domain Bacteria; phylum Bacteroidota; class Bacteroidia; order Flavobacteriales; family Flavobacteriaceae; genus Flavobacterium; species Flavobacterium resistens. Next base: position 789,047 of record NZ_FXTA01000001.1, read on the forward strand.
AAAGTTTCTCTGTCAATGTGATCGGCAATTCTTCCAGGAGTTCCAATTAAAACTGCAGGCGGATTGCTTAAATTCTTGATCTCGGTATCAATTGAATGTCCGCCGTAGCAGATATTTACTTTGTATTGTGTTCCCATTTTCTTCCAAACTTGCTCGATTTGAAGCCCAAGTTCGCGCGAAGGAACCAAAATCAAACATTGAACAGATAGAATTTCAGGCTGCAACATTTCTAAAACCGGAAGCAAAAAAGCCAATGTTTTTCCTGATCCTGTTGGAGAAAGCAATAAAACATTGTTTTCGTTCAAAATAGCATCTTGTGCCATTTCTTGCATTTCGTTTAGGCTCTCAATCCCTAAATTCGAAAGTATGTTGTTGGAATGGTGTTTTTTATTCATTTTGCAAAAGTAGGGAAAAAAGTTGTTTCAAGTTTCAGGTTTCAAGTTTCAAGTTATTTAACGCAAAAGTTTTGTGTCACGCAGATTTTGCAGATTTAAGCAGATCAAATTTTAATTTAAAAAAATAAATCAGTCAAAATCTGCAAAATCTGCGTGAAACAAATAACCACAAAGCACATCAACTTTAAACCTGAAACTTGAAACAAAAAAACTTATATTTGATTCCTATTAAAATTAAACTCATGAAACTTTTTACCCTTCTCCTTTCACTTTTCACAATCAGCATTTTCGCTCAAAACAACAAAAAATACGATACGTTTTTCGAAAAAGGAAACGGAAATCAATCGGCTTCTTATCAGGAAACTATAGCTTATTTTAAAATGTTGGCGAATGATTTTCCAACAATTCAAATGAAAGAAATGGGATTGACCGATTCTGGCGAACCATTACACATGATAACTTTTAATCCGGACAAAGAATTTGATTTTGATAAAATTCAGAAAACAAAAGCCGTTCTTTTTGTAAATAATGGAATCCACGCCGGAGAACCAGATGGAATCGACGCAACAATGCAGTTTTACAGAGATTTAGCAACCGGAAAAATGAAAGCTCCAAAAAACACCGTTTTGGTTACGATTCCGGTTTATAATATTGGCGGAGCTTTAAACAGAAATTCGACAACTCGTGCGAATCAGGACGGACCCGAAATTTATGGTTTTAGAGGAAATGCCAGAAACTACGATTTGAATCGTGATTTAATGAAATCGGATACTCGAAATACAAAGAGTTTTGTAGAAATTTTCCAGAAAATAAATGCCGATGTTTTTATCGATAATCACGTAAGCAACGGTTCTGATTATCAATACAAACTGACGTACATTATGACACAACATAATAAACTCGGAACGGTTTTGGGTGATTTTATGAATAACGAAATGATGCCGGCTTTGGTAAAAGATCTTCAAAACAAAAAAATCGAAACGACGCCTTATGTAGATTCATTTAAAGATACACCAGACAAAGGTTTTGGACAATTTGTTGACAGTCCGAGATATACTACGGGCTACACTTCCCTATTTAATACTATTGGTTTTGTGGTAGAAACGCACATGCTAAAAAAATATGCCGAGCGTGTAAAAATGACCTACGAATACATGAAATCGACTCTAGATTTTACTGATGCCAATTATCAGAAAATCAAAGAACTTCGTGTAAAAAATTTAGAGCAATATCAGCCTAAGAAAAAATACACTTTACAATGGGAAATGGATAGCACAAAAACCACAAAATTTACTTTTCTAGGCTACGAAGCGGGTTACAAAAAAAGCGAAGCCACAACGGGAGATCGTTTGTATTATGACCGAAGCAAACCATATAAAAAAGATGTTCCGTATATCAAAGAATTTAAATCGGCTAAAGAAGTTGTGATTCCTACGGCGTATATAGTTCCGCGAGGTTATTGGAATATTATTGATCTTTTGAAAAACAATAATATTTCGTTTCGTCAGCTTAAAAACGATACAATTATAGAAGTCGAAAGCTACAAAATTGCTGATTTTAAAACGGTTCCGTCAGCTTATGAAGGACATTATACACATAGAAACACAAAAGTAACTTCTAAAATAGTAAAAATGGCTTTCGCCAAAGGTGATTATTATGTTCCAACAAACCAAAAAGGCGTTAAATATTTAATTGAAGCTTTTGAACCAGAAGGTGTTGATTCGTTTTTTAATTGGAATTTCTTTGATCCGATTTTACAGCAAAAAGAACATTATTCGGAATATATTTTTGAAGATACTGCAGCACAACTTTTAAAAGATAATCCAGCTTTAAAAGCAGAATTAGAAACCAAAAAACAAAACGATCGTGAATTTGCTAAAAGTTCTGAAGCGCAATTGGATTGGATTTATAAGCATTCTGTTTATTATGAGAAGGCGCATTTACAGTATCCTGTTTATAGGGTTTTGTAACATTTCTGAAAATCATTATAAAAATAGTGATATTTTATTATTTTTGAAGACCCTTTTTTATCTCCCATTTATGAATACTATTGAATTTTAATTTTAACTGAATCAAAATGAACGAAAAACAATATCATACATTAATTAATAATATAAAAGATATTGAAACCCCATTTTATCAAGATTGGTCTTTTTGGATATCAACAATTATTGGTATTATTGGTATTTATTTTTCAATAGTTGCCTATAGGGAAGCTAAGGAGGCAAAAAAAGCTGCCAAAGCAGCTGGAAATATTGTAAAAATTCAATCAATTACTATTGATTTAACCGAAATTACTCAAAGATTAGATAAAATTAGTATTGATTTAACTTATAGTGATGCTCGTGATTTTTATAGTGAAATCAATAGACGATTGCGTAGAATTACATCAGTTTTAACCGTTGAGCCATCTTATACTCAGAAAACATCTGAAATATTACTAACTTTAGCAGCACTTAAAAACAACTTAGACGAGGTTAGACAAGTAGGACAAAATAATACTACCGCAGATGGGATTAATATTTTTTACGCAATAGAAGGCGAATTTTCAAATTTAAGTGGTCATCTAGCTGATTTAGCTGGCTTACTAGAACAACGTACTTTATAAAAATGATAAAATGGAAAGCTTAATACAGAATATTGATAAATTAATATCAGGAACTCAAAATGGAAAAATTAAATGGGAGAAAATGAAAGAAAATTTTATTTGGAAAACATTTGACTCATCAAAAAAACCAATTAACATTGTGTTACAACCTAAAACTATTAATAGTAATGTTAACAATTCTCGAAATATAATGTTTAGAATGTGGGATGTCAATAATCAAATTGCTTTACTTGAAGTTCATACAGAAAATTCTGACGAAAAAACAAAAGGCAAGATTTTAGAATTATATAACACTACAAAAGAATATTTTGATTTTGAAAGATTAGACATTTTAAGTGATATCCTAAAAGATATTTAAAATATCCTTTAGAAATGAGCAAAAAAGAAAAGTCAAACTACATTAAAACCCTAATAAAAAACAATTTTATTAGGGTTTTAATTTTTAAGAAAGAAAGTTATTTATCTTTCAATATTTTCCCGATAGCGCGGATTTGCAATCCGTGCTTGCAAAGAGAAGCAATATCAAAACACTAAAACCATATACTTTGCGGGCACGGATTGCAAATCCGCGCTAACGTTATGGTTATTTAATAATTACGAAATAATTCATTTTTTTACGGCTTCCCGTAACCATATTCAATTCCAACATTCTATATTTGGTTTTAGAATTTATTACCCAATTCCAACCTGCTTAACCAAAAACTATGAATAACCAAACCGGCGACACTATTGTTGAGGGAATCTTTTACGGATTAAATTATTTGGGAGCGCTTTTTCACTGGCTCGCTTTCTTCGGTAGAAAATCGTTTCAAAAAGTGCTTGAAAGCGGTTTTATAAACTCAATAATCGGAATTATTGTTCTCGTTTTGATTGTTATTCTCTTCAAAAATGAAGTTTTACATTTAATCCTTTATCTAATCAAAAAATACCTAAATCAAAACTAAAAAATGAATCCACAACCTTCAAGAAATTCATCTCCAGGAAACTCATCTTCAGGAAACCCGAAACCTTTTGCTATTATAGGTTTAGTATTTGCCATTATTGCTTTTCTTTTCTCCATGATTCCATGCATTGGATTTTATGCCGTTGGCCCGAGTTTATTCGCCTTGGCTTTTAGCGGAATTTCATACGCTGGCTTAAAACAAAGAAACGAAAACACTTCTGTTTCGCTTGCAGGTTTGATCGTTGGAGCTGCTGCCATTTCAATTGGAGCTTACCAATATTATGAATATCAAACAGTTTTTGAAACTAAAGCCGAAATCGAACAATCGCTTAACAATACTGAAAAACATGTTATCGATACGATTCAAAAAAAGGTTTTGGAAAAAGTGGGAGAAAAATTGGAAGAAGAACTAAGAAAAGATTCGATACAAGAAGCCAAAAATGATTCTATCCAAAAAGACTCTATTTCGAAAAAATAAAGAATATCATTTTTTCAATCTTTTGATATTTGTGGCAATCTTGTTTTTGATTTTCTATTTAAAAGCAAATATCATCAGCATTAAATGTCCTTATTCTGAAATTGGAATAAAATGCAAAACCTGCGGACTTACGACTTCATTTCGGAAAATCATAAACAATGATTTTTCTGATTTGAATATTGGATTTTTGCTATTGTTTATTGCTTTTGCCTCACAATTGATTCTTAGGCCGTTGACTAGTTTTGCATTATTTTTTTCAGAAAATTGGAAGTTGATAAGAAATATTGATATTATGTTATCTTTATTTCTGTTTGGATTTGCGTATGCTAAACTGATGTTGAGTTAATTAGAATAAATACTATATTTCAGAAACCAAAACAACATAAATGGACACTCCGTTTTATCTGGAAAACTTTCAAAAAATAGCAGATCAACTTGATCGAAAGCTTCTAAACGAAAAATCAGTTGAGGTTTCTGTTGGTGTTTATTTGGATTCTGTTTTTATAAAATTATACAAAAAACCATGGGCAAATGATCCAAAGGAAGCTTTGACAGCTGAATCGAGAATTTTCTTTTCTGTTTGGGTTAATGATTCCAGTATTCAGAAACAAAAAATCATGTATAATATTCATGCCTTAAAGTTGAGAAAGCTAAAAGGTTATGCTATAGAAAGCCGAAAATTTGCTGAAAAATTTAGGAATCTTTTTGAAAATTACAGCCAAAAATGGCCGAATGTCAGCACAAATTACGGTCCGCTGACTTTAATGGAAGGCTGGATTCGTTTAGATTTGGAAAATTATCAGGCAGAAATTTTAAAAATCTGCGACAACTTTTTGGAGATTGAGCATATAATTGATGATACTTTGCTTCAGTTCAAATCAATGAAATAGAAAATTACTCGTGTAACTTGGTACCGCGTGAGGGATAGAGCTAATCCGCCGCGGCGGAGGCGAAAGCCCGACAGTATAGGGGGTATAACCAAAAGTATCAATAGTCAAAACATAAAAAACCCAAAAAAACCAGTAAAATAAGGTTGTTAGAGCCAAATAGTCCTGAAGCCAACTCAAAACGAAAAGTAAAATAAGTACCTTTTATATACCTTTTTATTTCCATAATTAAACACCTTAAACGAAGTAAAGTGCTACTAATTCAAATTATAGCATAATAAAGCCCTTAAATACCATAAAATAAGGTTTAAAAACCATTTAAAAGCTGTTTAAATTAATTTTAAACAGCTTTTTTTGCACTAATAGCAGACTGATTTAAATATTATTAAAATCATAAACAAATAGTTTTGCAGTTAGTGTTGGGGTTAGTGTTGCAGTTAGGATAAAAGATATTTTTCTATCTATGTAAATACAGATGTTAACTAAAACATGTCTTTTATGGATAAAAAAATATCCGTACCATAGGGGATAATGCCCTTTTTAGTACAGATAAGCATTTATTTAAAGTATTAATTTACAAGTAATTACGCTTAAAAAGATCGTTTTATTACGTGAAATATCTGAAATACATCATTTAAAGGATAATCAAATGATTTAGAGTCAGGATTTCTAGATGATAACGTAATCTTTCCATTTTCTTTTAATTCGGTTATATCTTTGTGCCAAATCCCTTTCTTTCCGATAATTACAAAGCCATACTTTGTACTATGGAATCCATTTGACCATAAATGTTTACCTATTTCTCGACCCAGCATATCAGCGCCGGAAGGTGTGTCATAGCCTCCACCATTCCACATGCTATCCCCTACTGATTCAAATCCCAAATAATGCCCTCTACCAATGTGATCAACCTTAAAGGTCATGGTTGAAAATTCATCTTTAAGGACTAATTCATCATGATAACACTCTACATAAGAGGCATATGCTTGAAATGGTATTTTTAAAACTTCAATTCTAATTGTGCCATCAGGATAAACAAAATATTTATTTCCATTTGAATTTTGAAGGATTTCAGGTTCTTGATTGTCATCAAAAAGTTTTGCTTCGCTATGAATTTCATCACTTAATTTAATGGTAAAGTCGAAATCACGATCCTCATCATTAAAATTTTTAATGCTTGTACTTTTTTGCATACTTCCATGTCCTGAAATCAACCATTCCATGTTAATTTCAGGGTATTTAGATAAAAGTGTATCTAATAAGTCAGAATTTACGGAAGTTAATTTTTGTCTTCCCTTGAAATTTCCATAGGTCATACCTAAATTTTCAATAAATTTTTCTTTTCCAACTCCTTTAAATTCAGCGAATTGTAATATTCTTTCCTTTATAAGGGATATATTTTTATCCATATTTTGTTTTTGGGATAATATTTTATCTATATTTGTCACGACAACAAGACAAAACTATGGAGAAAAAAAACAATGTCCTAACAAACGGACTAAAAACTAAGGAAGAAATTAATGCTCTAGAGAAAAGATTGCAGTACGGAGATTTTACAACACTCGGAACTGCAATGAGTTGTAGTCCAGACACAGCAAAAAAAAGATTCTTTCGTGGAAATGTTGAAGCTTACAATGCACTGGATAAAATAATAACCAGTAGAGAACAAGCTATCCAAGACATAAAAAATAACATTTAATTACCCGAAAAGTATGTTTGAGTTTCAGCACAACACTCTCTGCGTAGCTAGTACTTGGCTTTATAATGAAGGCATAATGTCAGAAGCTAATTATAAATACTTGTGTTCTCAGGGAAAAATAAAAAAAGTAACTACTGGCGGAAATGGACGTAAAGCATTAGTAGCTTACGAATCGATTCCTGATCGTTTTAAAAAGGTGATTCGTGAAAAAGGAATTGATCCATACGCCAGTGTAAAAAACATCGTGTTTAGTGATTATATGGACTGGGATCATAAAGCAGAGCAATATTTTCGTGATTATCTCTTAGAAAATGGATCTCATTTACCGGAAGAAAAACAAAAAGAGTACACACATCAAGCAATAATGTTTAACACTGTAAAGCACATTTCTACAAATGTGGTTGTTCAAAAACGTTTCGGAGGAAGAAAACAAATGTGGGAACGAATGTTAGAAGCAATTAGCAATTTGCCTGAAACATGGATGCACACACGCTATAAAAATGTTATTTCGTTCAAAAGAGCAATCCAAAAATATGACCTTGAAGGTTATAGTTCAATAGTTTCAGGTAAATGGATGAATAATAATCCATCTAAAATTATCGATGACGTAGCCGATTTCATAATGTCTCAATATTGTCTACCTGTAAAATATACCATTTCTGAAGTATTAAAAATTTATGATTCTGTTCGTGAATCTAAAGGTTGGAAAACTTTGACTGAACGTGCTATAGGTACATGGTTAGATAAAACAGAGCAAAAAAGAATTTGGATGTTAGCACGTGATGGTCGAGATGAATACATGAAACACTTTGGTCACACAGTTTCACGAAAACGTTCAGAATGGTTTCCAAATGCATGGTGGGCAATTGACGGTACGAAGCTGGATTTGGTACACTTTGCAAACAACAAACAGAAAATGGCTGCGGAATTGAAAATAAACGTTGTTTTCGATGTTTACAGCGAAAAAATTATTGGTTGGGATATTGCTTACACTGAAAATCACGCTTCACACTTTAGAGCGCTTAAAATGGCTGTAAATGATGCCGGTTGTCGACCATTTTTGTTTACATACGATAAACAATCGGGTCACACTTCAGGACGAATGCAAGATCTATATGATAAACTACCAGCGCAAGGCGGTACTCATTACAGTCACAAGGTTGGAAGAAAATCAAGTCCGGCAGAACAAATTTTTAACCGTTTGCAACAGCAAGTAATTTCTAAAATGTGGTTTTCTGACAAACAGAGTATTAAGGTCAAAAAAACAACAAACAAGCCAAACACAGATTTTATCGTCGAGTACAAATCAGCTTTACCAACTGTTGAAGAATTTAATAAAATATTCCAAACATTAGTTAACAAATGGAATGAAGGAAAACAGGAAGATTGGGAATATAGCAGAATAGAGATGTATAACCAAGAAACTGAACACCGTGAAGAAATTGGAATTATGGATCAGTTATCAATGTTTTGGATTGACGAAACTAAGGCTAAAAAGTATTACGCTCACGGCATGCCTCTAACTGTTGAAGGTAAAGACTACATCTATGAAGTTTATGACGAAACAAATAACGTTGATCTGAATTTTAGACAAAAATATGTTGGCGAAAACCTCATAGTTCGATATGACCCCGAACGACTGGATGAATTTGTTGGACTATACGAATTGACTCACTCAGGAGAAAAGAAATTTATTGCTTATGCTCAATCTAAACGAATGCATGAATCAATCCCTGTCTTAATGAAAGATAATTCAAAAGCTTTACTCCTTCAAGACATTTCTGTTCGTGATTTAGAATTGAAGCGAGACCACGAAGCATATGAAAGATTAATTCAGCGTACCGGAATCAGTCGAGAAAGCTTGATTGAAGAACAGGAATTATTAGTCAAGTTCCAAGGGCATTTACCAAAAGAACAACAGATGGAAGCGGACGCATCGAGCTTTTATTCACGCTATTAAAAACCTTTTAAACATTATTTAAACCCTTATTAAACCTATAAAAATGACACATCAAAACAAAATACAAACAGTAGAAGCATTAGAGAGATTTATTATCCAAAAAGGATCTGCAAATAAAGTTGCAGCAGGGATGGCTGGAGTATCAGCCGCATTATTATCACAAATGCGAAATCACAATTGGGACTTGATTTCAGACGAAATGTGGAGAAAAGTGGCAAAGTACGTTGGAGTGACTGCCAATGGCTGGAATTATGCTGAAACACGTAACTCAAAAGATTTATTACAATTTTTTAATGATAGTCAACAATTCGCCCTTGTAATGGCTATAACTGGAAAAGCGGGAGCTGGAAAATCGGAAACAGCAAAAAAATATGAAGAAGAAAACAAAAACGCCTTTGTTTTATCATGCAATGAATACTGGGATAAGCGTTGGTTTCTTCGTGAGTTACTGGGTAAAATGGGAAAAGATCATGCAGGATTGACGTTGCCAGAAATGATGCATAAAGCAGTACAACTTTTGAAGTCTTTAGAATCTCCGGTTATCATTTTAGATGAAGCTGATAAACTTGCGGACAATGTTCTTTTATTCTTTATCACTCTTTACAACGCACTTGAAAATCATTGTGGAATTGTACTTATGGCAACTCACTTCTTAGAGAAACGAATTAAAAGAGGTGTTGCAATGGAGAAAAAAGGATACAGAGAAATTTATAGCCGTGTTGGACTTCGCTTTATTGAATTAGAAGGAACTGGCTATAGTGATGTTGAAAACATTTGCCTTGCTAACGGTATTGAAGAAAAAGACATTATCCGAACTATATCAAAAGAATGCGATGGTGATGTACGTAGAGTAAGAAGATTAATTTTTTCACATAAAAGAGCATCTTAATGGAATTTAGAAATCACCCCCTTATCGCTGGACTTAGAATAAATGAAGATGGCACTGAAATTTACTATCAAGGTGTTTTATTAAAACCTTTTGTAAATGATAAAAATCGCAAGAATCCCACTTTAAAAGTAAATTTTATAAACAAAGCTCATTCAGTCTCAAAATTGGTTTGTGAAGCTTGGAATGGTTTAAGAGCGAATACAGGTTTAAGAGTAAGTAAAATTAATGATCTAGCAGATAATCATTATTCAAATTTAGAATGGAAAGAAGGTTCTTCCAATGGTGTAGGTGTATTTAAACAGAAATTAAAGCTTGAAGATACGGAGGAAATTACTGAACTAATTAAGAGTAATAAACCAATAAAAGAGATCGCAAGCGCTTACGGAGTACATGATGCAACAATTTATAGAATCAAAAGAAAATATGACCAAAATAAAGAAGATCAATAGAGCTTATTCAGTTTCAAATGTTCTTTCTAAAAAATTTAATCCGCTTTCCTTCTCAGGCGATTGGGAGGCAACACTTGGAAAACCTGACAAAGCCTTTTCAGCAATTATATGGGGAAATACAACGAATGGTAAAACCGAAGCAGCGATAAAACTTGCTAAGTATTTAACAAATTTTGGAAAGGTTGCATACGATTCTTTGGAACAAGGGCTTTCGGCAACTATTCAGCAAGCTCTTATAAGAAATCACATGGACACTCTAGGAAATTCGTTCATTCTGTTAGATCGTGAGCCATTTGATGACTTAATTGAACGAATGAGCAAACCGAAATCACCGGATTTTCTTTTTATCGACTCTGTCCAGTACACACGAATAACTAAAGCACAGTACTATCAATTAAAAGAACTGATGCTCAAAAAAGGAAAAGGAATTATTTGGATTTCACAAGCTAAAGGAAAACTACCCAAAGGATCACTGGCTGACGATATAATGTTTGATGTCGATTTGAAATTATGGGTTGAAGGATTCAAATTATTTCCTGATGGAAGATTAAACGGAGGCGGTGAGCCATTTGTTATATGGGCTCAGAAAGCGGCTAAATATTGGAAAGAAATTATTTAAACAGCATTTAAACACTTAAAAATGAAACTAACAATTAAAAAAGAAACACCAGAAGATTATTTAATGAGCCATTTAGAAATATGCAAAAGTAAAGAAGACCTAATTCTCGCTTTTTGGATGTATTGGGTTGACAGCGTCGTAACGAATGCGGTAGAATTTCAAAAGGTTTTATCGAGTTCAGCAGTAAATAAATGGTTTTTACTTGAACTAAGAAAACAAGAATTAATTTTTAAAATGACAATATCTGAAGATCCTGAAATCAAAGGACGTGATAGAGATTGGCTTTATTGTAAATGTATTGCAAAATTAATGTCTCGCTTCCCCAAATCATTAGTTGATTTTGCTAAAAAAAGAGAACAAAAAGAACAACCAATAAAAATCAATGGTCGTAAAATTTTAATCCCAATCGAACAACAAAATTAATTATGACAACACAACAATTGAAAAACAAAAAAGCAGAATTAGAGCAATGGTTAATTGATAATCCAACTCACCCAAATCAGTTAGAAATACAACGAGACTTAAGAAATATTATTGATAAACTAATAGAACAAAAGACAAAATGCTAAACACCTATATGACCGAACACGAAGTTCAAAACCGCTTAAACTTCCTAGATGTAATAAACTCTTTTCTTTTCGAAGATATTCCAGTTGAAATTAAAGGCGTGACACTATATAGAAAACGAAACATTCTAACCGATGGTGAAAAAATTTGCATAAGTCAGGAAAGAGCATCCCTAAGAGATTTTATCTCACACAAAAACGGTGAAATCAATGAAAAACAAGTAAGAAATTACAAAGTTTCTCAAAAAATTGAAGACAAGATAAACGCCTGTGTTATTATCATAAAACAAACCAACTGGCATAAAACCTATAAAAGAAATTACTAAATAAATCTAATTAATATGAATTCAAACACTATAGAATCAAATATAAATTTATCAAGTTTTACCCCTGCACAACTAAAAGCGGCACTTGCTGAAAAAGCGGCTAAAACAGCAGAAGACAGAACAGCATATAAAGAGCTTGTTGAACAAACTGTTCCTAAAGTGCTTTTTGAACTGGCTATAGCATCGGAAACATTGTCAAAAGCAAAAACAGAAGCTTTTAAATATTTTGAAAATGTACTCCAAATTAAAGCTAATCTCTATGGAATTAAAGAAAAACAAATGTCTCATACATTTTCAAGTGAAGAAGGCGAAATAACATTAGGTTTCCGAATCAATGACGGCTGGGATGATACAGTTAACACTGGAATAGCAAAAGTTGAAAATTATATATCTTCTCTAGCAAAGGATGAAGCGTCAGGCTCTCTTGTTAAAATGGTTTTTAATCTCCTTAAAAAAGACTCAAAAGGAAACTTAAAAGGTAGTAGGGTTTTAGAACTTCAAAAACTTACAAAAGAATTTAATAATGATGAATTTACTGATGGCGTTGATATTATTTCGAAAGCTTATAAGCCTCAAAAATCGGTTTATTTCTGCGAAGCTTCAACCATTAAAGATGATGGTTCTAAAGTATCGATTCCACTTTCTTTAAGTTCAGTCGATTTTGTTTCAGGTTATCAATTCGATTTTCATAATGAACCAGTCAAATCTTAGTACAATCGTTTTGTTAGTAATCGTAATTGTGCTAACAAATTGGACACGAATAGCCACTTTTAAGGAGTGGCTTTTCTTCCGAATTAAAATGCTTTACAAACATCATCAAAACAGTAAAAAATAATTATGAAAAAAGCATACATATATACTGGTTCAGGTTCCGCAATTGATGATTACAATAAGCCTAAAACAGAACTGGCAAATATAGTTCTAGGAAATCAAACATTACAAGAAAATAATTGGGGATTCTTTGATAATAAGAATAAACAACACAGAACAATACTGTCACAATTGCGGACATTACAATGGATTACAAAGTCAAAAAACAATAGTGAAATACCTGATATCAAGCGATTGAGTGATTTTTTAAAGAGCGAAAATTCACCAGTTAGCAAGCCCCTTAAAAAAATGACAGTCGTCGAGCTTTCAACTATCATTTCATGCTTCGATTCAATTATAAATAAAAAATTTAAATAATTATGAATGCAATTGTAATATCATGAACAGTTTTAAAGTAGAAAAATGCCCACACAATAATCGAGTACTGAGAGTTATTGAAAGTGTCGCAACCTCTGAAAAAACAGTACTCATTTGTAAAGATTGTGAAAAACAATTATCAGAACCTAAAACAGATTGTATATGAAAATAGATTTGAAACTTGCGCCGGAAGTGTATATTATAATAAGCGCAACATTACAACCAATAAACAATACAAAACCACAAACAAGAAAGGAAAAATCAACATTGTCAATTGCAATTGATGTACTTGATAAAATCGAATCAAAAGCGAGTTCATTTAAAAAACAATCGACTTTGTTTGATGCAAAAAAAAAGGTAAAGATCACTTTCAAACATCATGAAGCTGATATGTTAGAAATTATTTTAATTGATCAAATTAAATATGTTCAAGATGATTTTATGAGGCTTCAAATTCAAAACACAATTAATCTTTTAAATCAAAAATTAGTGTAATGCATAAGAATATCAAGAAAAGAAGACCGGTATCAAAGACCGAAACGATTTTTGAAACTGACACGCGACTAAGAAAAGAAGCTGTAGCCATTGCGCAAAATTTCGTACATGTTAAACCAATTAAATACTTACTGAAATGAGTCTTGTTAGAACATATACCGTAAAAATGCAATCAGGCGATATTTGGCAGTTTAAATACAATTTAAACGGTGTTTTAATATTCTTCAGTGTTTTAGATGGTGATTTAACAACTAAACAAGAGAAGTTTCTTTATCTCGATGGTAAATTTCCATGGAAAGAAGATCATATTAAATTGTGGTCAAAAAATTATAAAACAACGACGGTTGAAATTGGCGAGCCGGATCTATCTGTTGCAAACTTTTTAAAATTGTATCCATACAATCCTTTATCAAAAAAGAAGATAGTTACTGAAAGATTTAACAAATTAAAAGAAGCAGAAAAAATTAGGCTATTTTTAAGAACACCTGAATATATAAAGGAAAAAAACAAGCAAAATGAAAGGTTTCCTTATGCTGAAGTTTATATTCACCAGCGTTGGTGGGATCAATAAAAAAGCGACTCACAATTAGGTGAGTCGCTTTTTTATTGCTTAATTTTAACTGATTGTGAATTACTAAATATCAATTATATCATTAAAGATATCATCAATTCCGTAAACCACATTAAATAGAATATCATACAAATCTTTGAAAGTCTCGTAGGCTTCTTTCGTTCCTATTTCTTTAGTACTATATCTAGCGTAATTTACTTTTATACCCCATTTGCGATTACTCGCAATTTGATCTATAGTGTCTGGTATTATTTCATTTTTAGCATCAGGAAAAAAATCAACTATGAATTCATCATCCCAATCACCAAGAATTTTTTTGATAGACCACTTATATTTATTATCATACAAAAAGTAAAATTCATTCTCCTCAGGAATTACATTTGAAATCTTTTCTCTTTGAGCTATAATGGTGTTTAAAACTAAAACTATTTTCATATTCTTATAAATTATTGTGATATTGTGTCGCCAAAATTGGAGACATCTAAATTACGTACACATTCTTTAAGTTCACTTACTAAGCTTCTTTTCTGAGGCTCTTCTAATTTTGCTGGATTACGAGTAAAATTATTAATTTTTTTAAGTTGATCAGGTAGTTTGTCTTTTAGAAACTTGTTTCCTAATATATGACCTTCTATATCATGGAGAAGGTTTATAACTTCTTCCTTTTGCTCAGGAATTGTCGTTCTAAAATCATTAATTTTTTCAATTTTGTATTTCAAATCAGATAAAGTGATTTGATTTGAATAATTCAGTATGAAGTTAAATGCAGTTTTGATTTTATCCTTATTGGTTATGAAAATATAGATTGCCAGACCAGCTGTGACAATCGTCATTGCATTTGCAATGAAATTAATGATGAAATCGAGTATAACCATAATATTTTATCTATCCAGCAAACATAAGCAATATTCTTAAAACTGAATGATTGTATTTTGTATTTGTAATAATAATAGTATTATTAAGCTGTTTTTATTATGTTTGTTTTCAAAAAAAACTAACGAATGACATTTGCCGATTTATTTAGTAATTTAATAGAATCATCGAAAGAACGCATAAAAAATCCGCTTTTTAGTTCAATCCTTTTTTCTTTCCTCATTTACAATTGGAGACCAATTATCTTTCTTTTGTTTTCTGAGCAACCTATAGAAGAGAAAATTATAGTTATCAATCATGTTTATTGTTATCCCTTAGCTATTCTACTACCAATATTATTCGGAGTTATTTATACGAATTATGTACCATTATTAATGGTACTAATTGACAAAAATCTAGAAGATCCAAAAAAGGAAAAAATCACAAATTTTTATATTCATAAAAACCATAAAACTGAAGAGCAAATTGAACTAGCAAAAAAAGAATTTGAACTTAAAAGCATAGAAAGTGGAAATAAGGATCGTGAAGAAATGATAAAAGAAAAAGATTTACTAAAGAAAGAAATCACGGTTTTAAAAAATGAACTTCTTGATTCAAATGACGGTAATTCAAAAATAATAAAGGATTTGAACTCAACCATTAATTCTTATCAAGCTACTATTGGAGAAAACACACAACAGATTCAAAAACTACAAAATTCTCAAAGGACAGTCAGTAATGATCTCTATAACGCTTATAATAGTATTCGCATAATAAGTGATTTAAATGCCGAGGATATTAAAATTTTAGATGAACTCCGTGACAAACCTGATCAGAAAGAGAAAACAGTCCACTCGATTTATGACTATACTTCTGTAGAAAGATTAAAAAAGCATAAATTAATTGAAGAAGTATCATTAAGTAAATACTCTATAACATTTAATGGTCAGAACATTTTAGATATAATTGAATCAGCAAAATTATTCTGATTTATAAATTAAATTAATGATGACATTTCCAGATTTATTTAAAGAATTAAATGATACAGCAAAAGAACGAATAAAAAATCCAATTATAGGTGCTTTTATTTGCTCCTTTCTTGTATGCAATTGGCAGCCGATTTTTATTTTGTCTTTTTCTGACATGTCAATTGAGGAAAGAATTGAGTTCATGAATACCAAATGGAAAATACTTCTTCCAATATGTATTTCAATTGGTTATACAGTATTAATCCCTTTAATTATGATCGGTTTAGACTATATATTAATGCCAATGAAGCGAAAGCGAATAGCTAATATCTACCAAAATAAAGGTTTTACTACGGATAAAAAAATCGTGCATGCTGAAAAAGAATTTCAATTAAAAAGTGCTGAAAGTGGAAATAAAGATAGACAAGCTCTTTTGGATCAAATAAAATCTTTAGAAGAATCTAAAAATCAAATAGAAGGTACTAATAATAAAATTGTTTCAAACCTTACGGAAAAATTAGAGGAGGCTAATAATACATTTAGTGAAACTGTAGAATCAAAAAATCAAAAAATTTCAGACTTACTTGTAAGTCTGAACGAAAGTCAGAGTAATTTCACTTCAATTAAAATTATATTAGAAGTTATAGTACAACTAGATAAGTTTGATATTCGAATTATTAAGCAGATGGGAGAAAGTTATTATAATTTAAATTATGTAACTCACATTCCTGAAGACCGACTTCCTATTCTAACAGAATTAGGGTTAGTTGAAATGAAGCATAATAATTACACTCTAACATCTTTAGGACAACAATTATATTCAGTAATCAAAGAAATGACAATAGAATAATTAATCAATAAAATAATAACATGAAAATAAATATTTTTCTGAATAGGATAATAATTATAGGCATTTTTACAATTTCAATAACTTGCAAAGCTCAAGATGTCTCACCATACTATCCGGCTAAAAATGTTGTGAATGATCCATACGCCTTTACAAGTCAAATCACTTATTTCGACATGAATTACATTTCAAATAATATAAGTGAATTTTTAACTTATAGAATGAATATGACAGTCACAAAAAGTGACAACACAAAATTACTTCACAATGGCGGTACATACTCAATAACTTATACAGACAAAATCAGTCAATCAGGAAATGAGAAACTGATATTTAGTTACGATGTCGGATTGATTGACAATGTGTATACAATTAAGAATCTAAAAATAACAGGCTCAAAGGATCGATTGATTTCATTTTTTGTTGAGTTTTGGCAGACAAGTAAAAATTTTACAGCTCCCGCCGGAAATGCAGATGTTTCTCTCTTAACTGGTCAAGATGTAGCAAAGTTTTACTTTAATAATGGTAAACCATACATTGCAGTCATAAATAATACATTTAAATCGATAGACGAATTTAAAGTGTACTTTGAAAAGCTTAAGGTATAAAAAAAACCACTGTAAAAAGTGGTTTTTTTTTTGGGGTTTAAGTCCGTTTGAAAATAGAAATAACTTACATATATTTGCCACATGACACGCAAAGAAAGACTTACCCAAAGAAACAACCAAGTAAGAAAGCTTTTCTACGATCTACAGGCAAAAAATCCTAAATGGCGTATTGATGCTATTATTGAAGAGGTTGGCAACAAAACCTTTTTAGCCAACAGAACTGTTGAAGCTATAATCAATTATGAAGGGATCTACAATGATAATGCAAAACCAGTAGAAACTTCTCAAATTTCCTTATTTCAGTTTATTTAAGAACTTAATAGTGTAGTTGCCATTTCTTCGGCTTCTTTTATTTCATCACTATTTAAAGTTTCTTTATAAGCAATTTCACCAAATATTTTTCCAGTTAAAGCTGCATTGTTTTTGAAGCTGTTTTTAATATCAAAATCAGGTACGAAATCACTAGGTTCTTCGTCTGTTTGCTCAACATCGCATCGACAACCCCAATCAATCGGAGTCATATGCGTTTTCCAAAATGGATGATTTATTGGCAATATAATACCATCTAAAGCACGGTGTTTCTCACGTGTTCTCGAATCATGTATTGCGACGTATTTCAAGTTTGGATATAAATCCGAATCAGCTTCAAAACTTTTCCATCTTTCTGCATTGTTGGCGGTTGCGACTGTATGATGATATTCCGTTTTTAAGTAGCGCACATTATATTCCTCGCTTACTTCTAATGCTTTTTTTCTGTACTTATTCCAAGGAACAACTTCGCCACTTTCAGTTAGAAATGATTCTAATTGTTTTCTGAAGCTAGTTTCTTTAAATGCGGAAAATAATGCAATATCATTTTTTAAAGAGCGTGCAAGATCTGTATCATAAAATACTGAATCAGTATTATAACCGACATTTAAAGCCTCGCTTAAATGATCGAAGTAATATTGAAATAATTTGTTTGTAGCTCCTTTGCTTCCCAATACACCGTCAAATACTTCACGAATGTAGCTTTCAATTAGCCTGCTAAAAATATTATCACTTTTCAATTCAATTGAGCTGTGTTCGTGATCACAGCAGTGGGAACGATAATGCATTTTTAGCAGGCTTAAGCCTTTCCCGTGGCAGTCTTTTCTTTTAGCGGTTTATCTTCAGACGGCATTCTTTCAACTTCGACACCATAAGTTTGCTCAACATATTGTTGTTTAAGAACGTAACCATTACCCATTAATTCAGTATCGATTTTTATCTGCTCTTTTGGATCTACAGTTTTTTCAATAGTGATCTTTGCATTTTCGGGAATTTTGTAACCAATCATCCGCATTGCCGGAACAAGTCTTTTGTTTAAAAAAGACAGCATTTTCTTTTTATCAGATTTTACAACTTCTTCCAATGTGTTTTCGTGAACTTCACCCTGAGATCTGCTAGAACCATTTTCAGTAGTCATTGTTTGATGCAAAATCAATTTTGACAATTCTTTGTCTAATGCTTGAATTTTCATATAAAATACATTAAAAGCATCTGTTTTAGAATTCTCTTTTATTTCGACTTCTGTACCAATTGGGAAAACTCCGTAAGCGGCACTTCCCATTTCTTCAAGCCAATTAGCTACTTCATTTTTTACAGCATCACTTTGTGAAGCTATCTTTGCAATTCTAATTGGCACACCGAATAATTCTTCAAACTCATCCCAGCTTCCCCAACTATGGCGTTTTAATATTGTATAAACTGCAGCTTTTTCAAGTATTCCAATATTGTTGTAAAATTTGGCATATAGCAAAACGTCATTAACCTCAGAAACATCAATTCCGCTGTTAGCATTGATATCAGATAAAAGTATTTTTTGTCCAGGAATATGGAGACCTCGATCAATCAATTCGACCTCTCTAATATTACCTTTATCAAAATCTTTAATAAAAATAAAGGTTTCACCTCTGTAGACTGATTTATGCGCCTCATCAAGAACCATATCAAACCATTCCTTGTCTTCAATGAATTCTGATAGTCTATCATCTTTAATTCCATTAATAGTAAAGATATAATTCTTATTTGTTGTTCTTAAAGTGCGATCTTCTGTAACAGCCGTTAAATGTCCATCTAATAAGGTATCATCATAAACTTCCTGCATTTGGTAGTTCTTAGGTATTTCTGATTGATAGAAGGCATATCTTGCCGCTTGCCAATCTGTAATTTCTTTTCGCCACAAACGGCGCTGTCTTCTAATTACATCAACCATAAGATTTGTGATCTTACTTATATTTTCTGAATCTTTACCGGATAAACTTACCGTTTTACCAAAGGCATTTCCTGAAAAATTTAATCTGCTGTTGCTGATAGCTATTTTTGCTTTCTCTTGTAATTTGTTAAAAATTGATTTCATATTATCTTAGGAGTTTGTCCAGTTCTTTTTTTATTTTTTGGCTTATTTGATTATCTAAATATTTGGACTTACCCATAAATTGACGTTTAGGCATTCCGTCAAGACCTTCGTTGTGACGTCCTGCATATTTCTTTGTAGTTCTAAAATTTACCTGACTGCTGGCTCTGATTATATTGTATTTAAAGGAGTTTATAAGTTTGTCGCCTCCGGTATCATGTCCAACTAAAATTGCCCGATTAACATCTCGAAGTCCAAATTTGGTTAAGCTTCCGGCACTTCTTCCATTTCTATTTGTTGAATACCTCGTTAAATCCCTACCGTTTTTATCAGTGGTTTTTCTTTTCTGCCATTTTTCAAGTCCGGTATCATTAAAACCCTGATCCCTGAAATTCTTCTTAATAAACTTTAAACCTTCAACGCCTATAATTCTAAGTGCTTTATCGGGCAGTTCTTTAGCGGCTTGATTAAGCAGATTTTGCAGATCAGTTAAACTACCAGCCATTTTGATAGTTTTTTCGGCTTCCCAATTTCAAAAATGTAGCCGGACTATCGGGATTTCCATCTCCGTCAGTATCTATTTTCTTTGGCGGTAAGTCCGGCTTTAATTTACCTGTAGAAACTTTTTCAAGCCACAACATTGCTTCATCATAACGTAATTTTGTAACCTCGTTAATTGCCTTGTTTCTTCGGGTGTATATGTCAAAAATAACCAGCCCTTTTAAGTGTCGTAATAATGTTTTATTTCGATCATCTCCTGTTGCGTTAAATATTGCCTCAACATCGTAATACTGGAATAAATAACCGCTTGCGAGGTCGATATCTTCCTCAATTATTTCATTAACAATAGCATCATCACTATTGATAATTTTATTAATGATTTCCTCAACTCCCACAGTTTGTAATTCGGATTTTTCTAAAAACATATCATTCAGTTATTTTGAGTTTTTTATAATTGTATTTGGGATTTACGGATCTGTAAATCATAGTTTCAAAAGAAAGTCTGTAGCTCATTATTTCTTCTCCTTCTTCGACTGGTTCTTCATTTACAAGATTCAATGGTTTAAATTGATCCCCTTGAAAACCTTGAAGTTTTTCGACTATCTTGTCAATAATGTCAATTTCAATTAAACCGTGTTCAGGATCTGAGGTATTGTTGTACTGTTCCATCCAGCCATCTTTGCAATAAAATGTAACATCGAGTGTGCAATTTCCTTCCTGCTTTTGCTCAACCATCATTGCCCATGTAATTGACCTTATTTCTATAAGTGCCGCCGTAAAATAACTTGGATAGTTTTCTTTTCCATTACTGAACTGTTTTCGCTGTAAATCGATAAGTTCTAATTCGGATAAAGTTGCGAGACTTTCTTTTACTTTTATGAATAATTCTTTACGTGGTGTCATACTCTGCGTTTCTTTTTTTGTTTACCTATAAGTGGTTTCGTACTGCTGTTGTTTTCTTCTGTAGAGTACCCAAAAAAAGTTTGAGCTAAAGTGATTGCTCTTTCTAAAGTATCAGCAGGATCATCACCCGTGGCGATTCCTTTTTCGAATGCTAAAATCAATTTCATGAATAGTTCATAATCATCTGAACGTTCCTTTAAAGTCTCATCCCAAAAAAGTATTTTTCTAAATAAAGCATTACCAATACCTGCTGCAATTCTATTATGTTTATCGCCATCCTGATGCATTGGCATTGGAATATTTGGACATTTATTGTCTTCAGCAGACTGCAAAATAATTGGTGTATAAACTGCCTGTTGAGCCGCTGTTGCATCAAAGAAGCCCATCATGTTATAACCTCTCTTTAAATACTTTTTAAACCATTTGTATCTGACTTCCATTGCTGAGTTTATTTCACATTTTTGGCAAAAAACTTCTAAAACAAACAGCTTAATTCCTTTGATTCCTAAAAGAACTCCTGCTTTATAGTCTCCTGTACCTGTATATGATAAATCCCAGTGATCCAAAAGACCGTCAAAAACTTCGTTTTCAGCTATACGAGTATGAATTATGGTATCAGCTTTAAATAACTTTCCTTCCTCAACTGGGTTATTAAAATCTTCTCTTTGAGATGTGTAAAAGTCATCATCTTCAACAATGTTTATTACGTCTTCTCTGCTATATCTTTCATCCCATGAAGGTTTCCAATTAGTTAATTTTCGACAATTTTCTTTCGTTATATTCTTTGTAGCCAAATCGACTTTACTTAAATCATAATGACTACTTTCTTTGAATTTATCTGTTAGAAAATCAATTAAACCATCTTTTACGATATAGTTGTTTGGAATTATAAGACGACCTCTTTGTTTGTGAAAAGCTTTTTTTAAATCTCCAGTTATTTTTTCGCCGTACTTTCTAATCATAACAGGGTTTTTGGCTCGATCTCTGTCTTCACAATCATCAACACTTGCGAAATCAGGACGATATTGACCGAAACGAAGTCCTCTAAAAGGTTGGTTTAAACCTAATGCTTTAAAAAATCTGCCGTCCTTAGTTTGAAATTCGCCATCTGCCCAATTACCATAACTCAACTGAGATCCAAAATCTTTAATAATTCGCTCATTACTTTCTAAGTGCATTTGTAAATCACTTAAAAGGATTTTGGAAAGCCCTTCATTAGCACCAATTAACACTGCAAAGAATAATTCGTCATTTTCTTTTAGGTGTAATATGTTACCAACATTTGTATGAATCGATTTTGCCGCACCCCTAAACCATTGACGAAATTGTCTAATTTTGTTATCATGAAAAACCTTCTCATAACTCGCCTGATGAAATTTTGAACTTGGCGCATCAGCCAAAGGCATTCCTGAATTAACTCCAAAATAGTAATCGAAAAATTCAACATAGTTCTCAGGTTTTAATAGATGTTTTTTTCTATGTTCCTGTTGATCTACAGTCTCATTTTCTAAAGATTTAGACGTACTATCTTTAATCATTTTGGAAAGCATGAAATATCTTTCCTTCGCTTCTTTTAGTTCCGTTTTAGTCATTTTGAAGTAGTTCGGTTACATACCTGTCGAAGTATGGTCTAATTGTCTTAATTTCTTCCAATAATTCATCTCGTTTTTTACCTGTGTTGTTACCTGCTTGTACGATCATCCATTGACTAAAACCGTCTATACTTTCCATAGTATAAACCGCTTTCTTTTTTGAATCGGAAATACGGTCAAATGCAGCAACAATTTTTGAAACATCATCAGCTTTGTATGGTAGTGGCTCTCCTTTTTCAATGGCTAATGCCATTTTAAGTGTAAGATTTCGAATGGTTGAAGGTTTTAAACTATTTAAATCTTTTTCATCCTGCCAATTGTAATCCTCACGCCATTTCGATAATGTTTTAATCCCTACGTCAATGATTTCAGCAATATTTGTCATAGAAAAACCCTTGACAAATAAATCTTTTCCCTGACTTTTTTTGTAATCACTTTCGGAGGCTGTCATTCTGCCTTTTGTTTTATTGGTAGTCCCCATTAATGTTTAGATTTCCGTTTTCTTCAAACTTTATGTTATTAATTTTCATTCCGTCATACTGAAGATTCTTTTTGGCTTCAATTAAGAAGGGCAAAAAATCATCTTCATTTAGCATGTTGTTGATTCCCACACCCAGCTCAGGAAACTCTTTGTAATCTCCCTTATTTGCCAATAAAATGTGCTCTTGATGCTGGTTGTCTGAATAGTCTATTACAATATCCCCGTTTTGAATATCTAAATCCCCTGTTTTGTTTAAAAATATATCAGTCATGAGGCAAAATTCGATATATAATAAGGCTCTAAAAATTTACTTCCCAAGCCTTGTAAAGTTTTGATACAAAGCTTGTTTGTTTTTAGTACAACCATTGATCCCGTATTTTTTTTTGCTTCAAAAACGCTTCAATTTTGCCTCATCAAACAATCAGAAACACGTAAAATAATTGCCAATGACGTACGATTTTGTAGTTAATACAGAAAATGTTAATGAATATAAATTCAGGGTTCTCACAAGCGGTATTGATTACCAACAGTATCTACGAAACCCCGTAGTTCTTTATATACACACAAGAGAAAATAAGGACGATGAAAACAGAGGCAGTGAGGTTGTCGGCAGATGCATTGCGCTAAAAGTAAAAGGCACAGATTTAATTGCTACGATCGAGTTTGATGAAGAAGATCCTTTCGCTAAAAAGATTGCTGGAAAAGTTCAGCGAGGTTATCTAAGAATGACTTCAATATATGCTGATGTTATTGAAACCTCAATGGATTCTGAACTGATTTTAGAAGGTCAGCTTTATGCAACCGTAACGAAATCAAAACTGGTTGAAATATCAATTGTGCCGATTGGCGGAAATGATGATGCACTTAAGCTTTCAAAGTTTGGGTTTGATCCGGTAAAACTAAACAAAGTAAATACTAATAAAACTGAAAATATGTCAAATTTTAAAACAATTGCTATTGCATTATCATTAGGCGCTGATGCTGATGAAAGTGCCATTATTCAAACATTTCAAACTGTGAAATTAGCCAAAGAAACTGCGGAAGCAAAGGTTAAGGATCTTGAAACTAAAATTACTCAGCTTGCTAAAGACGAAGGTACAAGTTTAATTGAAAAAGTCATTTCATTAGGCTTAATGAATGAAGCTTTAAAAGCTGTTCAATTATCAGCTTATGAGGCTGATCCAATTGGACAAAAAGCAATTTTAAGCAAACTTATCACTGATCATGAATCGGAAGCTGGCAAAAATGGAAACCATACTGTAATTAAGGAGGTAGTCCTTAAAGGTAAAACTGCTTTTGGTGCTGTAACTGATACAGAAGAAACATTTGACTATTTGCAAAAATTTGATACTGTTAAATTGGGCAAAATCAGAGACGAAGATCCAACGAAATATACTCAGTTAGCAAAGGATTATGCCAATGGGGTTAGACATCCTGAGAAGAAATAAATCAATTAATCATCATTAAAAAAAAATATAAATGGCAGGTTTACAAAAAGAAGTATGGGTAGCAGGTATTCAAGAGAATCCAATCCCGAATAATAGTTTTGTTTTCGCATCTACTGACAAATCAGAGTACGTGGAAAACAATAAGTTACATCTTGCTGAAGCAGGTTTAGAGCCGGGCGTTCACGAAGATTATTTTGCTGGTAATGAAGACGATTTACCGTTAGCAACAATTGAAGATATCCCGAATGAGGTTTTATTGAAAACCTATTCTACTGAAAGAACTAGACACAGAAAGCTTCAAGAAATCGAATTGTCTTACAATAAACGTCAGTCAGTTTTAGAGCGCCATAAAAAGGCTTTAGCAAAGAACATCGGTTTAAGAGCAGCGCATTCTTGGTCACCAGCTCAGAACAATACCTTCAACAAAATTGCACTTGTTGGCTCAGGTTCTATCATTGATACAATCATTGATATGGAAGCGTTTTACAATGGCTTGGATATGTTTGAGAATCTAAACATCTGTCTGACTGCTTCCCACATGGCAAAAATCAAAAAAGAAGATGCGAAACTTCATAAAGAAATTTTGAATACTAATGTAATGTATGGCTTTAAAGTTTTCCGTTACAACAAAAATGCGATTTACACTTCCGCTGGTGTAAAAAAACCATTCGGTTCTGTATTAGAGGCTGGCGATAAAATGTGCTCATTTACTTGGTGTTCAGATGAGACTTTCAGATGCTTAGGAGATACTGAAGTTTACGAAACTTTAGCAACTGCCGCAACTCAGGCTGACGAAATTTCTTTTGCTCAAAGAGCTTTAGTAGGTAATATTCGTGCAACCAATCCTAAATATTTAGGAGCAATTTTGGACTAAGATGTCAGACAAGAAAAAAAATCAAGTAAATGCGTCAATAATTAGTGATGCATTTGCCGAAAAAGTAGAAAACTATTTTGCTGAAAATCCAAAGAAGAAAAAAGTATATGTTTCTTCAGACGGCTATCTTTTTGAAGTTAAAAAGTTCGCAACCAATCACGGTGACACTTTAGAAGATAAAGAGATTATAACCGCAAAGAATCCACTTCAAATTGATGTAACGATTGAAGAAGAGGAAGAAGAAGAAGATCCGACTCCGCCTTCAGGAGTTGCGGCAACACAAAAAATCACACAATAAAATGGCAAGAAATATAAAGTATTTAGCCGTGCATTGTACGGCAACTTCTCAAACTACGAGCATTAGCGCAATTCAAAGCTATTGGCAAAAGCAATTAGGCTGGAAAATGCCCGGCTATCACTTTATAATCAAGCCCGATGGCGAATTAGTTCAGCTGTTGCCAATTGAGCAGGTTTCAAACGGTGTCCAAGGTTTTAATAGTCAAATTATAAATATCTCCTACATCGGAGGCGTAGATCAAAATAATAAACCCGTTGACAACCGGACACCTGCTCAAAAAGCAACACTGCTTAAAAAGCTAAAAGAGTTAAAAGTAAAATATCCACTCGCAAAAATTCAAGGTCACAGGGATTTCCCAAATGTTCACAAAGCATGTCCGAGTTTTGATGCCATTAAAGAATATAAAGATGTATAAGACAATACTGTTAATTACGTTAGTTTGTTTTTGCTTTTTGACTTCCTGTCGTTCCAAACGACAGGAAACTCAAAAAGTTGAGACCACGATCGAAACAAATCACGAAAAAATTGTGACTTATAAGGACACAATTTTATTTACTCCAAAATCAGAAACCAGCTTAAAAATTGCTTCTTCTGAATTAGTGTTTAAACCCCGTTTAAATAAGGTTGAAAAGCCTAAAATATTTACTCAGAAAAACGGCAATGCAACTGCCAAAGTAGAAATTCTGCCCGATCATATTTCTGTTACTGCCACATGCGATAGTTTAGCAATTGTAGCCAAAATAAAAAATCAGTTTGAAAAAGAGTACCGGAATAAATTATTAAGAGATAATACCCAAAGCTCCAAACAAAAAGGTTTTACTTTCTTAAATATGCTGTTGATGTTTATAATCGGATTTGCGGTTTGTTATGCATTGAAATGGCTCAAATTAATATAAGATATGAGTTTACCAAATATAAAATTTAATATCTCCAGTAGTGGCTTAGGGCTTTTACAATCGGACATTCAGAAAATACCAGGAATCGTTTTGACTGGTTCAACTGTTACCGGATCAAACAAGGTTACTGTAGGCAATTCTTATCAAATATTTTCACTTGAAGAAGCTGTAAATCTTGGTATAGAAGAAACCGGAACAAATGCCTTTGCTTACAAACACATCAAGAGCTTTTATGATGAAGCAAAGAAAGGTGCTGAATTATGGTTTATGCTTGTTGCTTCAACAGTTACTTTGGAAGATCAAGCCGATTTAACCGAAAGCTTTGCAAAAAAATTATTATCTGATTCAGGCGGTAAAATCAGAATCCTTGGTCTGTTGAAAAAATCAGGAACGACCGAAACCATTACAAACGGTCTTGATAATGATGTTCATTTAGCAGTTCCAAAAGCTCATGCATTAGCACAAGACTTCAGCGATCGTTATTTCCCTGTACGTGTCATATTATCAGGAAATAAGTTTGATGGAACAGTTGCAAACCTTAAAGATTATTCAACAACTGAATATAATAAGGTTTCGATTCTAATTGCAAACAACGACGGCTCAAAAGAGGCTTCTGTCGGTTTAGCATTGGGAAGATTAGCAAGTATTCCAACACAAAGAAAAATTAGCCGTGTAAAAGATGGTGCTGTAGAACCTTTTGCCGCATACTTTACAAATGGCGAATCGATTTCGACTCTTGACACCGCTTGGGATGCTATCGATACCAAAAATTACACGTTCCTTAGAAGCTTTGCAAATAAGTCCGGCTTTTACTTTACAGGCGATAAAACATTAACCAAATCAACTGACGATTTCAACAGTCTTGCACGAGGTTTGGTAATGGATGAAGCTGTTTTGATCGCTTATACAACTCTTGTTGAAGAGCTTTCTGATGAAATTCCCGTAACGGAAACTGGAACTATTCATCCTGCAATTATTAAAGGCTGGCAAAATTCAATTGAACAGCAACTAAAAGGGCTTATGGTTGAAGAAGGGAAACTTTCAGGCGTTAAGGCATACATCGACCAAAATCAAGACGTTTTAACATCTAACAATGTTGATGTACAGCTTCAGCTTTTACCAGTTGGATATAGCGATTTCATAACTGTGAACATAGGATTCACAACAACACTTGAATAATGGCAGGAACATACAAAAGTCAAAACTATTCTTGGAATGATATTTCAATAGCTTTTGGTGGTAGAATCGT
Organism: Flavobacterium resistens; assembly: GCF_900182645.1. Lineage (GTDB taxonomy): Bacteria > Bacteroidota > Bacteroidia > Flavobacteriales > Flavobacteriaceae > Flavobacterium > Flavobacterium resistens. The sequence goes on from NZ_FXTA01000001.1 coordinate 817,014, forward strand.
TGAAGGTATAGAGGAAATCGAATACACTGCAAAACAAGAAAAAAACGTTCTCCGTGGTCGTGGTGGAAAAGGTCATAAAATCACAAGAGGTAACAAGGATTTTGAAGGAAAAATTACTTTATGGCAAAGCGAAATTGAGGCTATGATTGCCGACGCTCCTAATCAGGATCTTCTAGCCTTAAGCTTCGATATTATTTGGAGTTTTACGCCAAATGACGGTGGAGCAACAGTAACAGATGTTCTGACAACTTGTGAGGTTAAGGAATACAAGAAAGGAATGAAACAAGGAGATCAAAATATGCTTGTTGAATTACCGATTATTTTCCTTGACGTTAAACACCAGCAGTAATCTAAAAATTAATCATTCAAACATTTAAAAACCATTCTTTTTCGAAAGAATGGTTTTTTTTAAAAAACAAACAGAAATTATGAGTACAAAAAATATTGCAGTAATTGCAGCAGGTCAACCGACAATTACACCAGCTATAATTGCAGAATGGAAAGAAAAACACGGAGCTGTTTACGAATTACCAGTTGATGACAAAACCGCTTATCTGCGTGAGCCAAAAATGAAAGATTTCAAAAGAGCTTTTACGGCTATGACCAACGGCGGAAATTTAGCCTTTGGTGAAGAAATGATCAATGTTTTATTTATTGGCGGTGATGAAGAGATCAAAACAAATGATGATTACTTTCTTCCGGCACGTAAAGAGATGAAAGATTTCTTCAATTTTGATGAAGCTGAGATCGAATCAGAAGGCAACAATTCAATTATCACAATCGGCGAATACAAATGTAAGGTGCGAATCATTACAAGAAATGATATCAAACTTGCTGAGAAGAAAAACCCAAGCGATAAGCCTTTCGTAACTCAGGAAAAACTTTTTGAAGCTGTATGCCTTGAAAAAGACGAAGCTTTTAATGATCGAGATAATGCATCGATTAGATTCCCATTATATCAGGCTATTGAGAAGTTGCAGAACAAAAAATTTGCCCTGCTAAAAAAGCTTTAGACGGGGCTGTTATTGATCCTCGTGACACCTCGTCTTATGAACTTGCTAATACAAGTCCTGAAGGAAAAATTCACATAAATATAAGGCTGTTTGATGCCTATTTAAAATATTATATGCACATAAGAAAACCTGAAAAACTGAGCGATTCTACTTGGTGTGAGGAAATTCAAAATCTGCATTTTATAAGAACAAAAGAAAAAGAATCCTCACAAAGTTAGATGTTATGACTGCTTACGAATTCATGGTTAAATTAAAAGATTATGCCAGCAACGGATTAAGGCAGATTGCTTCATCAGTTGGTCAGAGCGTCAACAATGTAAACAATTTAAATAACGGTCTTAATAATACTGTAAAGGTTTCCGATAATTTAAAAAATTCTTGGAATAAATTAAAAAGTCTGGTCACTAGCATTTTTGCGATAACAGCGATTTGGTCATTTACTAATAAAGTCGTGGAGGCTCGGAGTGAGTATGAAAAATTTAATGCCGTATTAGTAAATACATTTCAATCGGATAAGGTTGGAGCAGCAGCTTTAAATATGTTGAATGACTTCGCTACTAAAACACCTTTTGCGCTTAATGAGTTAACCGGATCGTTCGTCAAACTCGTCAACCGTGGTGTACTACCCACTCAAGACGAAATGACAAAGCTGGGTGATTTAGCATCATCACAAGGAAAAGGCTTTGACCAGTTAACCGAAGCAATGCTTGATGCTCAAACGGGCGAATTTGAAAGATTGAAAGAGTTTGGTATTAAAGCTTCTAAAAGTGGTGATATGGTCAAGTTATCTTTCAAAGGTGTTACAAAGGAAGTAAAAAACAATTCCGATGCCATTACAGAGGCACTTTTACAGTATGGACAAATGAAAGGAGTTGCCGGATCAATGGAAGCCGTGTCTAAAACATTAGGCGGCAAGATTTCAAATCTCGGTGATCAATGGAATACATTTTTAGTTCAGGTCGGAGGAGAATCGGGCGAAATATTTACCGGAGTACTGACAGTTTTGAGTGTTGGACTAGCTTTTTTAAGCGACAATTTAAGTTACATCTCAGAATGGTTTTCGATACTTTTTGAAATGATACAGCCTGTTATTATAGCACTAAGCGAATTTCTAAGAGTAGCTTTCGGCATTAATGAAGCAAGTGACGCTCTTGGAATGTTTGGAAATGCTATGGTTGGTGTTTTGCTTGTAGTGGACTGGTTAACAACTGGACTGAGAACCGTAATTGATATTCTTTCTCCTTTTGGCAGAGAGATATTAATAGTAACTGGTGCATGGTGGTTGTGGAATAATGCAATTGGAGTTTTTAACGCTTTAATGCTTGTCAATCCGGTTACTTGGATTGTATTGGGAATTATGGCTTTGATTCTTGTTATCGGAATGGTAACAAAATATACTAGCGGTTGGGGCGAAAGCTGGAAGCATACCGTTAACGGCGCAAAATTTCTTTGGCAGACTTATACCGATTACGTTAAACTCAACTTTACAGCACTGGTAAATACTTTAATGATTGGTATTGATAAAATTAAACTTGGCTGGTATAAATTCAAAGATGCCGTAGGGATGGGCGATTCAGGTGAGAATCAAAAAATGATCGCTCAAATAAACAACGATGTTGAAGCAAGAAAAAAAGCCATTTCAGACGGCTACAAAAAAATGCTTGACAGCGCATCAAAAGCCAAAAATGAATTTAGTCAGGTCGGGATCAAAGTTGATACTAACGGCATAAAAAAAGACTTCCAATCTTTAAAAGACCGCTTCAGTAATGCTGGCGGGAAAAAGGATACCGGAACAGGAGCTTATGACGATTATTTAGCAAAAAATAAAGGTTTGGCTGGTGGAGCTGGCAAAGGTACGGACACAAAGGACAAAAAAGATACTATCGTATCGGGAGGTTCTAAAATGACACACATAACGGTTAACATTGGCAAGCTTCAGGACGATACAAAAATCTTTGTTGAAAATACAGAGAAAGGAATTGAAAGCTTAGGCGAAAAAATTCAAGAAATGATTTTGAGAGCTGTCAATAGTGTAAACCAAATGCAAACTGACTAATGGCTGAATTTAATATTAAAGAAATCCTGATAAGAGCGGCATTTGATTATGTCGGACCACATTTTCCACAATGGTGGAAAAAGAACAAAATAAAATATGGCTTGCCGGATTTGGGTGCAATAAACTCAAAACAGCTTTTAGGTGCAAAGTATTTCATGCAATTAAAGTTGTCCTATAAAGGACAAATGTACATGCTTCCAAATGAGCCATTAGTTTCTATTGGACTGACTAAAACAATTGTCAAGACTGTTACAGTTGGTAAATACAAAAAAGGAACTGTAAAAGAATACATCAATACAGATGATTACATAATCTCAATAAAAGGTGTTTGTGTCGACAAGTATGATCCTGAAGTTTACCCTTCAGATCAGGTTAAGGCTCTTGATGAATTGGTAAATATCAATGATGCGCTTCAAGTGGAGGAAAATGCTTTTTTCGAGCTTTTCGGGATTAGAAGTATCGTCATTGAAGATATCCAATTTGATGAAATGATAGGCGAATCAGGAATGCAGAGATACACAATTAAAGCAATCAGCGATACTGATTTCTTTGCTGATTTAAACGAAAAGGATCAAACAAAAATTAACTTATTAGCATAATGTTTATACTCGAGGGAAAGGTTGAAATAGGCGATTTTACTTTTAATGCCGTAAATGATATTGAAATAACAAAATCAGTTGAGGAAATGGGAGATACCGCAGTTATTAAGCTTCCTACACGATTTAAAGTAAAACAGAATGGCGAACAAAAGTTTACTGAAAATGCAATTAAGGTTGGCGATCCAGTAACAATCACTTTAGGATATGAAGGTAAATATTCAGGTGTCGAATTTACCGGATTTGTAAAAAAGATAAGTCCTAAAGTTCCTCTCGAAATTCATTGTGAAGACGCTATTTGGCTTTTAAGAAGAAAAAAAATTACTAAAACTTGGGAAAAAACCACAATGAAGGAAATTTTACAGGAGGTAGTTAAAGACACTCCTGTGAAACTTGCCGATCGTATTCCGGCTGTTCAACTTAATAAATGGATTATAAGGAATGCAAATGGTGCACAAGTTTTAGAAAGTTTAAAAAAAGATCTTTTGATGTCTGTTTTCATTACAGATGAAGGAAAACTTTATTGTGGCTTACAACAATTAACGAACATTGGGCAAACAGTTGTTTACGATTTGAATTATAACCTTGTTGAAAATAATCTAGAATTTAAGAGTAAAGATGATCGGAAAATAAAGATCAAATACACTTATATAGATACAAAAAATAAGCGTCAAAGTATTGAGGTTGGTGATCCTGATGGCGAGCAACGAGAATACCATACTTCTGTGATTTCGGATTTGAAAAAACTTGAAGAAATGGCATTAGCTGAAATTGAAAAGCTTAAATACGATGGCTTTGATGGTGATATTACAAGTTTTTTAATTCCCTATGCAACAAGAGGAATGAAAGCCAAATTTATTGATAGTGACCACCAAAACCGTGAAGGCAATTATTTTATTAAAAAAGTTGTGACAACATTAAGTACAGGAGGCGCAAGAAGAAAAGTAACAATTGGAAATCGTTTATAATGAAAAAGGAACTACAAGACGCTTTAAGAAAACTTAAAAAAAGAGATGTAGACACTTTTCCAGTAACAGTGATTTCAGTAAATAAAACGCAAGGTACATGTATTGTTTCTGATGACGAGATTGAATATACAGACGTACAATTATGCTCTATCATTGATGGAAAAGAAAATAAGTTTTTTTTGTTTCCAGTGGTTGGAAGTTCTGTTTTAGTCAGCCCGATTAATGAAGATCTTAAAAGGTTGTACATCGAAACTTATTCAGATATAGAAAGTTTAGATCTGAATATAAAAGCAGTACAATTTAAAGTTTCTGAAAAAGGCTTTTTATTAAAAAAAGAGAATGAAACGCTCAAAAGTTTAATTGCTGAATTAATAACAGCAGTTGAAAATATGAGTTTTGTTGTAACTACAAGTGCCGGAGCTGGAAATACTACAACATTAATAAATGCATCACAATTTTCGGCAGTTAAAGAAAAGTTTAATCAGTTTTTAAATGATGTTTAAATGGATAATATTTTAGTTTATATCTCTTCAATTCTAACTGCCATAGGTGGCACAGGTTATTTTACTTTCCTTTTTGCAAAAAGCAAATATAAAGTAGAAGTATTACAAGCCCAAGAAAATGCTGAGTCCACTGCAATTGATAATGATATTAAGTTATCAGGTCATTATAAAGAAATTTTAGACGATCTGAAAAACAGGTATGAAACAAGATACAAAGAGTTTGAAGATCTTATGAATCGTAAAATTTTACAGTTGGAAGAAGAACTAAAGCTAAAAGACAGAAAAATTAAGCTTCAACAGCAGGAAATTATTGAACTCAAACGAGAAAACAGAACCTTAAGAAAACATGCAATTAACCGTACTTCATAATCAAAACTTATTTGACATTGCTATTCAGGAGAATGGCAATGTTTTGACCGTTTTTGAATTAGCATTATTAAATGGAATGTCGATCACCGATAATATCGAGCCAGCACAAAAAATAGAAGTTGTAAAAAGCCCTTTAGTGTTTCCTGAACTGGTTGATTATTTAGCAGTAAAAGAACAGGTAGTCGCTACAGGCGGTATCGATACTTTAGAGGTTCGACCAACCGGAATTGGTTTTATGATAATCCAAAATGATTTTATAGTAGGATAAAATGGCAAGACAAATCGAATTAATACAAAAAGAAATTTTAGATCGGGTTGCTTCAGATGAAACGTTATCAGCTTTAAATTCGACCAGTAAAGTAGCTATATATCGTTTATATGCTCATGTAATCTCGTTTTCAATATGGGCGCTTGAAGTAGTTTTTGATAATCACAAAAAAGAAATTGACACTGCAATTTACGAGCAGAAATCAGGAACACCGAGATGGTATAGAAACATGTCGTTAGCATTTCAGTACGGATTTGATTTAATAGCTGATAGTGATCAGTTTGATAATACCGGATTTAATGATGATGCCATTGAAGCATCTAAAATTATAAAATACTGTTCTGTGAAAGAATCTACAGAAAGCAACAGACTAATCATAAAAGTTGCAAGCGAGGAAAGCGATTTCTTAACGCCTTTAGATAATACACAAATAGCAAGTTTTACAGAATACTTAAATGAGATTAAGTACGCAGGTGTAAAAATAGCCGTCGTTAACAATCCAGCAGATAAATTGCTTCTAAACATGATAATTTACAGGGATGTTTTGGTACTTGATGAAAACGGCAGCAGTATATTAAATGGTGGAAAGCCAGTTGAAGCTGAAATCAAAAGTTACATGAAATCCCTGCCTTTTGATGGTGAGTTAGTAATAAACGACCTTATAGAAAAATTAAGGTCTGTATCAGGTGTAATCAATGCACATATAGTTACAGCAACTTCAAGTTATTACGATGTTTTGACCTCGCAATATACAGAGTTTACACCAATTAATATAAAGACGATACCAATTGCCGGATATTTTGAAATTGTAAACTTTGATTCTGTAAGCTATGTGGTTTAATATAAATTTTGAAAAACTGGTATTGCTTTTAACACCAACTTTTCTAAGGAAAAAGGGTCTTATAGCTTATCTAAATTCACTCGTATTGCCTATTTCAAACCTTCACTATCAATGGAAAGTAAAAAGGTTAAGTGATTGGTACAAACTTAAACATACCGGACAGGTCTGTTATTTAAGGAAAGTGCTTAACGACAATCTAGACCCTTCACTTAGACGGATCTACATTGACGAAGGAAATTCCTTCAGACGAAAATACATTTATACAAGAGCAGAAAAAAAGCCTGTGTTTTTAGGTAAAATGTTCATTTATCAAAATGCCGAATACCTAAATACAGGAGCAGATTTTAACGTCTATGTTCCGTCTGAAATTATTAATCAATCAAAACATCAATTAGATGCCTTAATTGTTTTTTACAAACTGGCATCAAAACGATATAAAATTTACCCAATATGAATAGATTCAATTTTAATCAAAGTGTTGGATTTCCATTTGAAACTGATATTCTAGCAGATATGCAGACAGCCTATGAGCTGTTTAAAGCCTTTGGCTGGATTGTTGGGAATTTTTCAATTATACAAGGTTGCGAGGCGAACGGAAACGGTATTTCGGATGGTGTGGTTTTTATTAATGGCGAACCTCTACCTTTTAAGGGAGGTGTGCCGACAACAAATGTTATAATTGTTGAAACAAAACAGTCTCTCGAATTTGAAGATGGTAACTCACACGAAGTAAAATTTATCAGGCATGCCCAATTTGGAAGTGCAACAACGCAGTATCCGTGGGCTGATTTTAAGCGAGGTTTTGAAACTAAAAATATTCCTAAAGCATTAGCAGAAAAAGCAACTCAAACAGCTTTAGACTCATTGATTTCAAGAATCGCAATACTCGAAGCAAAACCAAGTAATATCCCATTAGGCTTAATTGCTATTTGGGGCAGACCATTGGCAGAAATTCCAGCCGGATGGGAAGAATATGTAAACTTGCGTGGACGAATGCCAGTCGGTTTAAATCCTGATGATCCTGATTTTGCCAATTTAGGAAGTGCAAACGGTTCGAAATCAAAAACACTGTCTATCGGTGAATTGCCAAGCCATTTCTTTAAATATATGAAGGCTAAAGCAGGACGTGGTTACAGAACCGCATCAGACGATTTTCCTTTCCAGCAATTTGAAGAAGCCAATACAAATACAATAGGTGGAGATCAACCATTTAGCATTATGAATCCGTACAGAATTGTACATTTTATTATATACAAAGGATAATGGCAATAACAGCTTTAAACACAATTAAAAACTGGTTCAAAACCGGTTTTGTTCCAACTCAGCAACAGTTTTGGGACACATGGGATAGTTTTCGCCATAAAAGCGAAAAAATTTCTTTAACTGATATGGATGGAATAGATGAACTTCTATTAAACAAAGTTGAGAATGAAATTTTTGAAGACCATATTTCAAATCCAAATTCTCATAGTGAACAGTTTAATTTAAAAGAAGATAAGTCAAAACGAGGTGTTGCAAATGGATATGCTCCTTTAAATGAAGTTGTCAAAATTGCCTCTGAATATTTAACAATTACTAATGATTTGATTTCAGGAGGTGAACATGCTTTGTTGTCAGCAGAACAGGGTAAGATTTTACAAAATCAAATCAATACAATTAATAATCTTTTAACCTCAGACAATGTAAATCTTGACACAGTTCAGGAGATAGTTGATGCAATTGAAGTGGTGCAAACTTCACTTAATACGATACTAGTTAATGATTTAACAACAGGAGGTGTAACCAAAGCCTTGACGGCTGAAATGGGGAAAAGTTTGAAGATTGCAGTAGATGCATTAACAACAGGTTTATCAGGAAAACAAGCTTCTTTGATTTCAGGTAACAATATCAAAACCATCAATGGGAATTCATTATTAGGCAGTGGTGATATGAGTATTGGGTTAACCCAAACATTGAAAACGATTACATCAGCGAACTTAACAACGCAAGATGTTGCTGGTTTTGTATCTTACATTAATGCTTTAAATCCCGTATTGGTTGTTGCTTCAAATGAAATTGTGGAATATCAATTATCAGACACTGGACGTACTTTTAAGCTGCTTTTAAATGGGCGTAGTTTTGGAATAGGACAACCTGCTATAACAACTTCGAATGTTGAAGCCGTAACTTTATGGATGAACAAAGATTTAACATTGAGCAATTATCCCAATACTCGTAATGATGGACAATTGCCTACCAATAAAGTTTTAAGTGCCGACGCTAATGGTAATTTAAGAATGTACACTATTGCCACAGCTCCGGCACCATATTTAGATATGTTAATACCGGATAGTTATTTACCAACAAACACAGGTAACTTCATTTTAAAAGGCGCTTTTTTTACACCATCAATGACTGTTCAAATTGTTGGACAAACGATCAACAACAAAACGTTTATTAGTGATAATGAGGTTCGTGTTAATGTTACAACCGGAAGTGCGGAAGGCTTTTTTGATGTCATTTTGAATAATGGTTTGAGTGCAACCTTTCCGGGCAGAATGCTAATTGTTTTAGGAAATGTTTACAATTATTCATCAAGTGATTTTCCTTCATTAACTAGCGCAATTTCGTCAGTAGATTCTAATTTAATTGTTTCAAATGTAACAGTTGTAAATCAGGCAATATCATCTAAAGCTCTTGATGTAACAAAAAATTGGAGATTTTCCTTCTATGTTGGTGTTTCTCCTTACTATGGAAACCTTACCAACAATCAAGTTCCAAATACTGGTGTAGATGCTTTTATGAATTTATGTTTTTTGGATGTCACAAATAATGCATTACAAATGCGTCATGTGTTTGTCGGTAATTCAACTTCTTACTTAGAGGCTGGTGCATATACTCCTTCAAATGCATTTTTATTTAGCGGTACAGGTTTTATAGAATTTTGGAATACACATGTAATTATTGAGTATCGTTACAACGCTTCAACTCGAATATTATCAAGTTATGCCAATGGTGTACTTAAAGGAAGTATAACCTTGACAACATCATTTCCTAACAATCTTAAAATACAATTTAGAACAAAGATGTTAGACATTTTTAATATTAAATACGTAGAAACGACTTAAAAAAATATGAGTGCAAAAATAGTTATTGAATACTACTTAGAGAAATTTCAAACAATGGGAAACATGAGTACAGACATTAGCTTTGACTGTTTACCATTTTTATATGCTCAGGAACCGGATTACAACATGAAAGGCTGTAAGGTTTCAAAATCATACTATGATAAAAGCGGACGCGAGGCGGTTCGTATTATATATGAAAAAATTCTAGGTGATTTCACATTCGAAGAAACGACATACAATAATATTTTCCTTGGTATGGGTAAATCCATTCACTATTATGATTGGGCGGGTGAAATTGCGTATACTAAAAAGTTACAGCCTTATTATTTCAGTTTGCAACCTGTTTTTGTTGGAGACGGAACTGAAACGATTAGTGGTTTTTCAAGTCAAAAACAGCGTAAAATCTTAAAAGAGGAACGTTATTCGGCTGATGAATGGTTAAATGCTCAAAACCCGAAATTATATGCCATGCTATATGCAAAATACGGTGTGATTTATCAAGCATATTTGCGAACAGGATATAAAGATGAATTAATAAACGCTTTTGATTCTGAGACTGATCCTGCAATCTTGACTGTTTTTAATAATCAGGTTTTTGGTATGGAGCCGATGACGGTGAAAGAACTTATTATCTTAAATCTTCAATAATGGGTTTTTTACTGTCAATTATAGCGTTAATCCTTTTTGTAATTATTTACATTTTGGATGAATTAACATCTTTATTTATAAATGTTCGTAAGAGAAAATGGTTTAAAGTAATATCAAAAAGAAAGTTTACAAAGGCATTTAAGATTGATGTTTTTGCAAATTATTTGTTTAGTGACTTTTGGACGCTAATTTTTTCAACAGGCGGATATGCGTTTGGACGCTTTGGTGAAACATTGTCTAGCTGTATAGGAAAGAAGAAAATAGAAAAAACACTCTCATGGTCAGGTTTACTATTGTATTACATCCTGTATGCAATTGACTTCAGCCAATGGAAAAATAAAGGACATTGTATCGCTTCAATTATGCTAGATAGGGAAATTGAAGAGTTTTTAAAAAGATAGTTTCAGGGGACGGAACTTAAAAAAGTCCTCCAACAAATTAATACTTTCTCAGAGTAATTTAATTTAGCACAAAGCCAGCGTTGGATGACAATAAGTCTTCTAACGCTGGCTTTGCTGTATTTTTAGTTGCGCAAAAGATTTAAATAATTAGTTTTAATTCAAAATAAAAGAAAAGATTTTATGCAGATTCAATTTAAAAAGATAATTTCGTACAAATAGTTAAAAAATGAATTCAATTCACAACAGACTGAAAGCTATAGAACCTATCCTTAGTTTAATAATGGCAATGATAGGTTTAGCAACTACTTTGCCTTATATTATTTATACAAAACAAGAAGGTGAAGAGTATATATTTGACATAATGATTATTATTGTCTTCGTTGCACTCGCAGGAGCATTTATTTATCTATACCTAATTAAGAAAAATATACTGTATCTTCTTATTTCTATTTTCGTTTTTTTTCATTTTGTTGTCTTCCCTTTTTGTTATACTTTCTTACTTAACTCAAATCCAAATAATTTAAAAATTGAACAAGACATATTACAATCTGAAAAATCAAATCAATATCTGCTGGTTAGGAAAATTTATGGAAAATCTAACATTGTTAAACAAAGAGTTCTTAATGATTTAATTAAAAATGAAAAAGATTTTATAAATCTAACACAAGAAAAGATAAGCGAAAATCAAATGTTTATTTTGTCAAACTATATTGTAATTTCGACATTCAGAACGATAGACAGAGGTGGTAAACACCCACCAGAACCAATAAACTGTTTTAATATTTATAAGAAAAATGGATCTTTCTTGTTATCTGTGAATGCAGATATTGATTATATTAACTTAAAGAATTTACTTATTAGTGAAATAGCTAATCTTAAAGATTTAGAAGTTAGAAAAAACAAGGCTATCGATGAAATTAATTCAAATAAATTTTGGTCTTATAAAAACGTACTACCGTATTCGATGAATATTTTCATTACTAGTAATTTAGTCCCAAAAAGCAAAATTGCTAACACAATATTTTTTATTCATAATATATTTATATTTTCATTTTTACTTACTATGATTATAAGCTACGTCCATACTATAATTACCAACAAGGAAAATGCCACCTAAAAAAAATAAATATATTTTTGTTCCAATTTAGCACATACATTTCTTAATTGACAATTAAAATCTAACGTAATTTTACTGTTCAAAAAATTACGATCATGACATCATCACAAGAATTAGAGGTTGATGCATATATACTTGCATCATCTCGGTTAAAAACAACTTCACGAGGTTATAAAGCACTTAAAATCTTACTAGAGCAAGGAAATTTATTGTACTGGTGTCTAGGCAAGGACAATACTCTTGAATTAGCAAAAGTGTTGATTTACCTGAATTTTAGATATGAACATGTAAGCGGTGGTCTACAATTGCGTGAGAACAGCAAATTAGATTATTATTACTTAGTTATGTACAGGAATAAACCAAAACCTAAAGTATATCAGCAAGAAAGTAAAGAACATCGCTTAGGGAAAATGGATTCAGAAGAAGGAAAACTTGGTTGGAACGAAAGACGATTTACACAATGATTAAACTGTATTTAAAAGCCGATACAATGTATCGGTTTTTAATTTTTTTTACCAATTGACTAAACTTTTATATATTTTTAGTATATACTTAAAAAACATACATATGAAAATTACATTACATCTTACAATAGAAGTGGAAAATGCCTCGCATGCAACTAGAGATCAAATCCAAAACAATTTGCGTTTATATAGAATAAATGACCCAGTAAATAATCGTGATCTAATCAATGAGTTTGGCTTAGATGAAAAACCTTTGATGATTGATCATATAGAACAAATAACTGCTGGTCTAGAAGAGCATTATACCATAAAAATAAGAGGATAACTAAAAGCCAATACAAATGTATTGGCTTTTAGTTTTTTTTGATACTTTTGGCTTCGTAAAACCTTACTTTTGGTTTTTCCGATTATAACAGCATCCCGATAAAAGGGCGAATACGCGCAAAGAGAATTAGCCCTTTTATCGGGATGGTGGCACGCCCAACTATTTAAACTTCAAATTTTAATCATCAACCGCAACGCAACCTTTTCAAGCTTTTTGTACTTATAAAATATAACGTAAACAAAAAGTAAAATGAAAAAAATAGCAATATTACTTATTGGACTTTGCATGATTTCATGCTCGAATGAAGAATTGGGTAATTCTGAAATTAAAAGTAAACTTATTAGTATTGAGGAAAATCAATATCTGGATAATGAATTATGGATACATAAAGTTTACAATTTTGATGACAATAAATTGATAAATATTAAATATGAAAACTCTGATTTTGGCGATGAATATACTTATAATGAAAAAGGATTAGTTTCTAAAGTAGTTGAAAATGTAGACATTGGCAAAGTTTTAAAAACAACAACATACACATACGATGATAAAGGCAGAATAATTGAATACAACCAGATTCCAGGTAACGTTGATCTTAATTTAAGTGCTTTTAAATATACCTTTACATATCTTTCAGATAGAATACTTCGTGCATTTAAATCCCAATCAGGATACTCCGAAACAATCGAGTTTTTCGTCGATGCAAACTATAATATTATCAAAAAAACAATAGCAAATAGCGACTATAGCTACATTTTTACATATGAAAATGGCAATCTCACAGAGGCTTCTGAATTTAATAAAAATAGTAAAGGTACTTCTGTAAATTACAAGTATAGCAATTTAAAAAATGAACTTCAGATCAATCAATTCATTTTTGGAAAAGAATGGAAGCTAAATAGTTTTTTATGTCGTTTACATCCTGGTAATTCTATTTTAACTGGGATTTCTGAAAACTTGATTTCTGAATATTTGACTACTTTTAGAAACCCGATAAATCCTGATAAACAAACAGATATCACAAAGTTCATTTATAACATGAATGACAAAAATCAAATGGAGAAACAGACTGTCTTACGTACGGCAACAACTAACGGAATCGTTGATGTTAACTCACGAACTGAAATTTCATATAAATATGAATAGCTCTTTTTATGAGTCTTTAACATTTTAAGATATTAAAAAAGCCCAATAACATTTGTTACCGGGCTTTTTTGTAGCTTTTTGTTTAGGAATTTAAGATTCTAAATTTTCTTCTTTTTTTTTAATATCTACCGAAGCGCGATTTTCTTCTTGAAACAATAATTTAATATTTTCATAGGAGTTTTTAAGCGCTTCCTTGATTTGTTCTGGGTTTAGCCAGGCAACTTTTTCTATTCCTTCTTCAAGTTGTCCGTGTGGTGTTCCCTCAAAATCAGATTGCATTTCAAACCAATGCGTAATTTTAAGTTTGTATTTTCCGTTACGTTTAAAGATATGATAGGTCTTTTGAAGTTTATTCGTAATACGAAGCTTGTTTACCCCTGTCTCCTCCTCTACCTCACGCATTGCTGTGGCTTCAATGTCCTCGCCCTTCTCGATTCCGCCTTTTGGAAGGTCCCATTTTCCGTTTCTGAAAATAAATAAAACCTCTCCTTTCTTATTGTATACAAAACCTCCACCGGCTTTGTTAACCGGAATTTTGGCTTTAAGGGTCTTCATGATCTCACTTTCATCTGGATGATAAAGAATAGCTTTTTGAATTTTATTTTGAAAAATTTTTATGATAAGCTGTTCGATATCAATACTCTCCAACAAGAACAATTGGAAATCTGTTTCTTTCGAGATTTCATTTGTCAAAAAAAGTGGTTTGTCGTTTACAAAAACTTTATACATTTGTATTATGATTTTTAATAAAGATACTGCCGAAAAAACAGCCGAATTGCTTTTGCAAATAAATGCAATTAAATTGAATCCCGAAAATCCTTTTACGTGGGCTTCTGGTTGGAAATCTCCTATTTACTGTGATAATAGGTTAATTCTTTCATTTCCGAGCATCAGAAACTATGTTCGTGATGAATTTGCTAAAAACATTGAAAAACAATTTGGAAAGCCTGATGTAATTGCTGGTGTTGCTACCGGAGCCATTGGTGTTGGAATTTTGGTTGCCGAAAGTTTAGGTCTTCCTTTCGTATATGTGCGTCCGGAGCCAAAAAAACACGGAAGACAAAACCAAGTTGAAGGTTTTTTACAAAAAGGACAAAATGTTGTTGTTGTTGAAGATTTGATTAGTACCGGAAAAAGCAGTTTGATGGCTGTTGAAGCTTTAAGAAGTGAAGGTGCAAACATTAAAGGTATGGCTGCAATTTTCACATACGGTTTTAGTGTTGCCGAAGAAAATTTTAAAGAAGCTAATATTGATTTATTCACATTAAGCAACTACGAAAATCTTCTTGATTTGGCCGTTCAAAAACAATATATAACAGAAGATCAACAATCTACCTTACTTGAATGGAACGCAAGTCCATCAACTTGGGGACAGGAATAAATTCAGGTTTTAAATCGTCGATTTCTGATTTTTAGAATTTACGATTTAAAATTTTGGAATTTAATTTGTTGTCATTCTTTAAAACAAATAAAAAACAAATTTAATATGAACTTAGAAAGTCCAAAAGTTACAGTTCAGAAATCAGCTCAGGATTTATTTGACCAACTGACTGACGTAAAGAATTTTGAAAAATTAATGCCGGATAACATTGCTAAATTTGAAGTGACTGGCGAAGACGCTTTTATTTTTGGATTGAAAGGTATGCCGGAAATCAAATTAAAAATGAAAGACAAAGTGGCTCCAAACAAAATTGTTTTAGGTGCTGCGAGTGATAAACTTCCGTTTACTTTGACTTCAAATATTGATAGTATTTCTGATTCAGAAAGTGCGGTTCAGTTATTTTTTGAAGGTGAATTCAATGCGATGATGGCCATGATGATCAAAGGACCAATCAGCAAGTTTATCGAAACTCTTGCTAACAATATGAATAAACTTTAATAATGGTGAATTATTAATTGTGAATTATAAATGAAATGCCCGATTAAAATCGGGCATTTTTTTGTTTCACGCAGATCTTGCAGATTAAGGAGATTTATTTCCCAGTATAGCTAAAAAACTTAGAACCTTAGAATCTTAGCATCTTAGAACCTTCCAAAAAAAACACTTCATCCGTAAAAAATTACAGTTCAGAAACAAAAATTATTCTCCATTGAAATATTGATCGAAGTTTGAATCATCAAACTAAAACATATCAAAATGGAACCAGCTATTACGATTTTAATTTACATTCATGCTTTTTTTGGCGGAATTGGACTAATTACAGGAATTGGAAGTATCGTTGTTAAAAAAGGCGGAAAACTTCATAAAAGAATGGGAAAATTATTTTCCATCGGAATGATAACCAGCTCCTTAATTTCACTGCCAATTTGCTGGATGCCAAAACATCAAAATATCTTTTTATTCCTTATCGGATTATTTACAATCTATTTAGTTATTTCAGGAAACAGAGCTTTGAGTTTTAAAACAAAAACGAAAGCTGATTTATTGGACAGAATAATCTCGGGAACTATGCTTTTCTTTTCTATAATAATGATTTCAATTGGTTTATACTGTCAGCTAAACAACATTTCAAACGGAATATTATTCACATTTTTCGGCGGATTTGGGCTTTTCATGACCGTAAAGGATTTTATCTTTTTCAGAAATTTTTCAGAAACCAATAGAAATTGGCTTTCAAAACACATTGGAAAAATGGTTGGCGCTTTAATCGCTTCAATTACAGCCTACATAGTTGCCGGATTAGGAATTGGCAGTTTAATTGCATGGATAATGCCATCAATTTTAGGCACATTCTATATCATTTACTGGAACAGAAAAATAGAGCCAAAAGCAAAAACAATAATCAACCCAAGTTAAGCGGTTTCATTAGGAAAACCTTAGTCCAGATAGCTATCGGGGTAGCATCTTAGAAACTAAGCGCCTTTTTTAATAAAGCATCTGAATTTCTTTAATCTCAAATTCTGAAACTGAATCATCTTCAAGCAAAACTTGCAATTTTCCAGTTGATGAAACACCTTGGATAATTCCCATGAAATTTTGTCCAAAATTATCAGAATTAAGATTTTTAAATGGCATTGGAATACCTTTTCGGAACAATGTATTATAATATTCACTCCAAAAAACAGATGCTGAGGTTTCCCAGGAATTGATTTTTTCTTTGATTTTTTCGATAATCAATTCAGGCAATACTGTCTTATCAAGAGGTTTTCCTAAAATTACGGCCAAAGAAGAGGCATTTGGCAATTCATCAAAATTAGTCTGATTAACATTCAGACCCAAGCCAACAACTGACACGATTCTGCCATCACTTTTGATGGTGTTTTCAATTAGTATGCCACCAATTTTTTTATTGTATGACATAATGTCGTTTGGCCATTTTATACTTAAATCAGGAATATTTAATGATTTCAGGGCTTCAATAACACTTAATGAAACTATTAAACTTAAATTAAAAAACTGTTCGTTGTCAAACATGAAATCCTTTATCAAGGCACTCATAATTAAGTTTTTACCTGATTCCGACTGCCACTTCGAGCCCATTTGCCCCTTTCCTTTTGTCTGATTTTCAGCCGTTACCACAGTAAAATTATCCAAATCATCCTTGCTTGATATTGCTTTTAGAAAGTCATTTGTAGAATCTATGGCATCGAGTTTGATTAGTTTCATTCAGGTAATTTAAATTAACTTAATTTAATATTTTGTTAAGGTTCAAAAATAATCACAAATTTTGGTAACTTTACAAATTCATAAAAATAATTCATGGCGAAAAAGACTATTAATAATGATGTTCTATTGGCGAACATAATCAAAGGGATTGAGGAAGTAAAAGGAAATGATATCGATATTCTTGACTTAAGAGAAATTGACACGGCTGTATGCGACTATTTTGTTATTTGCAACGGTAGCTCAAATACCCAAGTTAACGCCATTGTAAACTCAATTCAAAAAACAGTATCTAAAGACTTAAAAGATAAACCCTGGCACGTAGAAGGAACCGATAACGCGGAATGGGTTCTGATGGATTATGTGCATATCGTGGTACATGTTTTCCAAAAACACATTCGTGAATACTATAATATCGAAAGCCTTTGGGGTGACGCCAAAATAACTACAATCGAAAACAAATACTAAAGAAAAAATTTTCTAATGGCTAAAGATAATAATCCAAATCCGAATAAATTTAAAATAAGTCCTTGGTTAATATATACCGCAATACTTTTAGTTTTTTTATTTATAAGTTTTGCAACCGGAGGATCTAACTTAAGCGAACCTGCTCAATTGACTTCTTCTAAATTCAATACGCTTTTAGAAAAAGGACAAATTGAAAAAGTTATCGTTTATAATAAAGCTGAAGCTGAAGTATACCTTACTGCTGCTGCATTAAAAGACAAAGCAAACGAAAAGGTTTCAAAAGATATTTTTAAAAATCCAAACAAAGGACCTCATTATACCTTAGAAATCGGTAACGATCAGATTTTCCAAACCAAACTTGAAAAAGCGGTTGGTGAAGGAAAACTGAAAGATTTTAATTTTCTTCAAAAAAACAATTGGAGTGATATTTTAATCAGCCTACTTCCTATCATTATCATTATTGGTGTATGGATTTTCATTATGCGTAAAATGTCTGGCGGAGGCGCTGGCGGAGGCGGACAGATTTTCAATATCGGAAAATCTAAAGCAAAGCTTTTTGATGAAAAAACAGATATCAAAACAACATTTAAAGATGTTGCAGGTTTAGAAGGTGCAAAAGAAGAAATTCAGGAAATCGTTGAATTCCTTAAAAATCCAGAAAAATATACGAATCTTGGAGGTAAAATTCCAAAAGGAGCTTTACTTGTAGGACCTCCGGGAACTGGTAAAACTTTGCTTGCAAAAGCAGTTGCAGGAGAAGCTCAAGTACCTTTCTTCTCTTTATCAGGTTCTGATTTCGTTGAAATGTTCGTAGGGGTTGGTGCATCTCGTGTACGTGACTTATTCAAACAAGCAAAAGAAAAATCTCCAGCAATTATTTTTATTGATGAGATTGATGCTGTTGGTAGAGCAAGAGGAAAAAGTAATATGTCTGGAGGAAACGACGAGAGAGAAAATACTTTGAACCAATTATTGACAGAAATGGATGGTTTTGGTACAAACTCAAACGTAATTGTTTTAGCTGCAACAAACAGAGCTGATGTTCTTGATAAAGCATTAATGCGTGCTGGACGTTTTGACAGACAAATTTTTGTTGATTTACCAGACATTCGCGAAAGAGCTGAAATTTTCCAAGTTCACTTGAAACCAATCAAAAAAGTTGAAGGTTTAGATCTTGATTTCTTAGCAAAACAAACTCCAGGATTCTCTGGTGCAGATATCGCAAATGTATGTAACGAAGCTGCATTAATTGCTGCTCGTAACAATAAAGATGCTGTTGACAAACAAGATTTCCTTGATGCAGTTGATAGAATCATTGGTGGTCTTGAAAAGAAAAATAAAATCATTACTCCAGACGAAAAAAGAGCAATTGCAATTCACGAAGCGGGTCACGCAACTGTAAGCTGGATGTTAGAGCACGCTGCTCCACTTATTAAAGTAACAATCGTTCCTCGTGGACAAAGTTTAGGAGCTGCATGGTACCTTCCAGAAGAAAGACAAATCGTAAGAACAGATCAAATGTTAGACGAAATGTGTGCTACAATGGGCGGTAGAGCTGCTGAAAAAGTAACTTTTGACCGAATTTCAACGGGAGCATTAAGCGATTTAGAAAAAGTAACACGTCAAGCTCGTGCGATGGTAACTATTTATGGTTTAAATGATAAAATCGGAAATGTTACTTATTACGATTCAACAGGACAAAGTGAATACAATTTCTCAAAACCATATTCTGATGAAACTGCAAAAATTATCGATGCTGAAATCTCAGAATTAATTGAAGGCCAATACCAAAGAGCTATTCAAATTCTTGAGGAAAACAAAGACAAATTGAATCAGCTTGCTGATATCTTAATAGAAAAAGAAGTTATTTTTAAAGATGACTTAGAAACAATTTTCGGAAAACGCACTTTTGATAAAAATCTAGAAGAAGTGGTTTCGTAAATTATTCAGAAATATGTAATATTTTTTAAAATCTTAATTCAAAATAGCCTTTTGAATTAAGATTTTTTTATCTTTGAACGTTTTCAATTAACATGTAAAGTATTTCATATAAAAATGAATTTTTTCAAAAAAATATTTGGCTCAAGTGATGCCGCTTCTGATGAGGAGAATGAAAGCGAATATGGAGGGAATCCTATTCAAAACAGTCATTTATCTATAGATGAGCAATTCATTTTTAATTTCAAGAAAAATGGCGGTAAATTTTTGTATTGTGAAAACACACAAGAAGTTGCTGAACAATTTGAAAATATTTTAGAAGAAAATGATTGGTTTGAAAATGAAGTTCTGTGTTATGAACCTGCTCTTTTTCATTTATTAGAAGAAAATAAATTACTTTATATTTCACCTAGAAACCCTAAATTTTTATTGGCTTCCTGCGAAAACTTAATTGCCGATGAAGGTTCTATTTTATTTTCATCAAAACAAATCAGACAGGACAAACCTAACGAACTTCCTGCAAACATTGTAATAATTGCTACTACAAGCCAGATTCTGCCAATGAAAAGCGACGGATTAAGCGCAATTAAACGCAAATACGAAAGAGACTACCCAACCAACATTACCACTATAAAATATTTCGAAAAGGCAAAAGAGGAAGATTTTACCCAATACGGAAGTGTTGCCAAAAATCTTTATTTACTGCTTTTAGAAGATCTTTAAGATGAACGAAACATTGAAGAGAACCATTTCTGGTGCTGTTTATATCGCTTTACTGCTTACCTCTATTCTGTTTTCTACTGAAAGCTTTATCATTCTTTTTGGAATTTTCTTGATTATTACAATTTATGAATTTTGCAATCTTGTGAATCTTAATAAAGCATTTTCAATTGTCTTTGGAATTCTGCTGTATTCAACAGTTTTATTAATTAGTCATTACAATAAAGAAACTACTTTATTTCTGAACAAAACCTTTAATTCAGATTTCGATTTAACTACCAATATTCAGCAGTTGGATTTAGTCTTACTTGCTGTAACAATTGTAATTTCTATAAAATGTATTTTATTTTTATTTTATGATTCGGTTCAAAAAATAAGTACCTCTTCAAAATATTTATATTTACTAGGATACGTAACACTTCCATTTATTTTTATTGTTAAAATCTCATTTGGAACAAATGATTACAATCCAAAAATTATTCTTGGATTATTCATCTTGATTTGGACAAATGATACATTTGCTTATTTGGTTGGAAAATCAATGGGAAAACATAAATTGTTTGAAAGAGTTTCTCCTAAAAAAACGATCGAAGGATTTTTGGGCGGTGCTGTTTTTGCAGCTTTTGCTGGTTATTTAATATCAAAATTATACATTCAGCCTAATCCTGAGTTTAGCAGCAGATCCATTTTAATCTGGACTATAATTGCTGTAATTGTGAGTATTTTTGGCACAATTGGCGATTTAATTGAATCCAAATTTAAAAGAATTGCTGGCGTAAAGGACAGTGGCTCAATAATGCCGGGACACGGAGGTATTCTAGATCGCTTAGATAGTGTTATATTTGTAGCACCAATTATATTTTTATTTTATCAAATTTTATATTATGTTTCATAAAGAAGGAGGACCATCCATTTTATTAGGTACCGTTTTTGCAGTAGCCTTGCTTTTAATAGCTGAAAAGTTCATTGATATTACATGGCTTAGAATGCTAGTTCAAATTTTTGGCGTAGTAGTTTTGATTATTATTTTACAATTCTTTAGAAACCCTAAAAGAATTGCGATTCGCAACAGCGACCATATTCTTGCTCCTGTTGACGGAAAAGTTGTGGTTATTGAAGAAGTTTACGAAGGTGAATTTTTCAAAGACAAACGTTTACAGGTTTCAATCTTTATGTCGCCAATAAACGTACACGTTACGCGTTACGCAATGGACGGAATTATCAAATTCAGTAAATATCATCCTGGAAAATTTTTGGTTGCATGGCATCCAAAAGCAAGCGAGGAAAATGAAAGAACTACTGTTGTAATCGAAAATGATACTTTTGGGGCTGTTCTTTACAGACAAATCGCAGGAGCTTTGGCACGAAGAATTGTAAATTATGCTAAAGAAGGAATGCAGGTTGTTCAGGGAACTGATGCCGGTTTTATTAAATTTGGTTCAAGAGTAGATTTATTTTTACCTTTAGGTACTCCAATTGATGTGGTCTTAGGCCAAAAAGCAATTGGTGGAAAAACGATTATAGCTACAAAAGCTTAATGACTGAAAAAGATTTAGATACACGTTTTTCTGAAGCTGTTGAAGCTGCAATGCATATGACTCAGGCATCATTGCCACAAGATGTGCAGTTAAGACTTTATGCGTATTATAAACAAGCTACTTTTGGAACAGCGGTTTATAATCAATCACAAAATTTTGATTTAAGAGATGCATTCAAAACAAATGCATGGATGCAAATAAGTCACATTTCAATTGATGAAGCGAAAGAAAATTATATCGAAATCATTAATTCACTAACATCAAAATAAATTAATTATGAAGGCAAACATTACTCGTTTTGGCATTTTAGCTTCATTTTTTGTATTATTTTCTTGTAACGACAGTAATAAACTGACTGAAGTTGTTGAGGTTCCTTTGCCAACTAAAGAAGAAAAAATTACTATCGGATCTCCTGATGAAGTAACGGTAGCGCCAGGTTCTTTTGGGCTTACAAAACTGCCTTTTTCTTATGATGGATTAGCCCCGGATATTCGTTCTCTTACTTTAGAAACACATTATTCAAAACATTATGTCACCTATACGAATAATCTAAATAAAGAAATTCTTTCAACCGAGTATGAAAATATGCCGATTGAGGATATCTTAAAAAAGATGGATCTAAGTAATGCTAAACTTCGTCAAAATGCTGGTGGTTATTACAATCACACTATGTATTTTAACTTACTGACGCAAAAAGAACAGACCCCAAAAGATACGTTGGCAGGTTCAATTAATAAAGAATTTGGTTCTTTTAACAATCTTACTAATCAGTTTAAAGGTCAAGCCGAAAAACAATTTGGTTCGGGCTGGGTTTGGTTGGTAGTTGACCTATATGGAAAACTACAAGTAACAACAACAGAGAATCAAGATAACCCTTTAATGAAAAATGCCGTGATTCGCGGAACTCCAATTTTAGGAATCGATTTATGGGAACATGCTTATTATCTTGATTACCAAAACAGAAAAGGAAGTTATATTGATGCTTTTTACAAACATATAAATTGGGAAAAAGCAAACGAAAACTACAAAGAAGCTTTGAAAAAAGTTAAAAAAGTATAATTAAAGAGCTGATACTAAAATAAGTATCAGCTTTTTTTTATAACTTAATGTTCTGATTTAAAGAACATGAAAGATATTGCCAATCGATTTATCGAAAATCCGCTGCTGTCGCCTACAGATATTCCTCCAAGCAGAGAAGGATTAGAAATTAGTTGCCTGTTGAATCCTGGCGTATTTCAATTTCAAAATAAAATATGGCTGGCAGTAAGGGTTGCAGAAAGGCCAAAACAAATAGAAAACCTCATTTCGTTTCCAATTTTAACTGAAACAGGTACAATTCAAATCATAGAAATCCTAAAAGATCATCCCGAATTAATTGCTAACGATGCCCGTGTTATTAATTACCAAGGAATTGATTTTCTGACAACATTATCGCATATTAGATTATTATGCAGTGATGATGGAAAACATTTCTATGAACCGGATGATTATCCGCATTTAGTGGGAGAAGGAATTCTCGAAACTTTCGGAATTGAAGATTGCCGTGTTTCTTTTATCGAAGGAAAATATTACCTAACTTTTACCTCAGTGTCAGGAAACGGCGTTGGAGTTGGCTTAAGAACAACGACTGATTGGAAAGTTTTTCAAAAACACGGAATGATTTTGCCTCCTCATAATAAAGATTGTGCGATTTTTGAAGAAAAAATAAACGGGTTATTTTACGCACTACACCGTCCAAGTAGTGTTGATATTGGTGGAAATTATATCTGGATCGCCTCGTCACCTGATGGCATTCATTGGGGAAATCACAAATGTATTATCAAGACAAGAAAAGAACTCTGGGACAGTAAACGTGTTGGTGCCGGCGCTGCACCAATAAAAACAGAAAAAGGTTGGCTGGAAATTTACCACGGAGCCAATGAACATCATCAATATTGCTTAGGAGCTTTTTTAATGGATCTTGAAAATCCTTCAAAAGTAATTTCAAGAACTGAAAATCCAATTATGTATCCGAAAACAGATTACGAATTAAGCGGATTTTTTGGAAATGTTGTTTTTACAAATGGTCATATTATCGCGCCAGACGGAGATACTCTAACGATTTATTATGGCGCTTCGGATGAATTTGTTTGCGGCGCTCTCTTTTCAATTAAAGAAATACTATCGCTTTTAATAGATATATAAAAAAAACTGGTTTAGAAATTAACCCATTCTAAACCAGTTTTTTATTTAAATTTTTAAATTAATTTACTTCATAAATAAATGATTCCGAAGGCCCTATTTTTACTAGCGCTGTTCCTTCTCCATTTTTTACGGTAAAATACGTTTTGCTTTTTGAATATAATTTATCTACCAGTACATAAGAACCGTCTTTCAATTTCCATTTTGAAATAACATCAGCTGGAACTTTTAACTCAAATTCACTTGTTTTTTCTGAAGAAAAATTAGTAACAACAATCAGTTTTTGTTTTTCAGACCAACGAACATACGAGTAAATCAATTCGCCATAACTATTATTTTGACGGTTTACAGATTGTATTTCCTGAAAACTTCCCATCAAAGCCGAACTTTTAATCGAAAAATTTAAAAGTCTTTTATAAAAATCGCGCAAGCTTTTCTCTGAATCAGATAATTTCCCTCCATCAAATTTTCCGTCGTTCATCCATTTTTGATGATTGGGAACTCCAATATAATCAAAAATCGAAGTTCTGGAACGCTTTCCAAACCCAGCGTCCTCATTTCCGGCCTCTCCTACTTCTTGTCCAAAATAAATCATCGTTGGTGAAGTGCTAATCGTTGCCGAAACAACCATTAAAGGTTTTCCGCGTTCTGGAGTTCCTGCAAATTCAGGACTTGATAAACGCTGTTCATCGTGATTATCCAAAAAATGAAGCATATGATGTTCAATATCTGACATTCTATTTTGAATATCTGACAAACCATCTGGCGACGATTTTCCTCGAATTACATCTTTTAATTTATCATACGTTTCTACTTTATCATATAAATAATCCATTTTTCCTAAACGAATATAATTTCGATATTCGTTCGGATTATAAACTTCAGCCAATAAAAAAGCATCCGGATTTTTCATTTTGATCGCAGAATTCATATAACTCCAAAATTCATACGGAACCATTTCGGCCATATCATAACGAAAACCATCTACACCTTTTGCCGTCCAATACAAAGCAATATCTCTGAACTTTTTCCATGAATTTGGTACATCTTTGTCTTGCCAAAAAGCAAAATGTTCTTGATACGATTTTTGATCATATCCTGCTGGAAGTTCAGGAAAATCTTTCGAGCCATCTGGACGAACACCATAATTTACTTTTACAGTTTCATACCAATCGTTTTGGTCTGGTCTTGCTTTTCGGGAGCCATTTCCTGTCCATTTTGCCGGATTTTCTAAAAATTTCCCATCAATAAGCGGATTTTTTTCTCCGTTTAAAGGAACATCGTTATCTGGAATTTCAAAAGGAGAATTTGGAATATAATAGAAATTATTATCTCTTTTATATTCAACGGTAACATCATCATCAGCACCGAAATCACGCACGCCTTCTGGATTGTTTTTTCCTTCATATTTTCTGGCAATATGATTTGGAACAATATCAATAATCAATTTCAAGCCTGCTTTATGCGTGCGCGAAATTAAAGCTTCAAATTCCTGCAATCTGTTTGCCGGATTTTCTGCCAAATCTGGATTTACATTATAATAATCTTTTACTGCATAAGGAGAACCGGCACGTCCTTTAACCACTTCTGGGTCATCATTAGAAATTCCGAAAGCAGTGTAATCACGAACCAATGCATGATGCGGAACGCCTGTGTACCAAATATAAGTTACTCCTAAATCCTTTATTTCATGAAGCGCTTTATCTGTAAAATCATTAAACTTTCCAACGCCATTTTCTTCAATTGTCCCCCATGGTTTGTTTGTCGTATTTTTATTTCCAAACAAACGTGTAAAAACTTGATAAACCACAACTTTATTCGTTGGAGCATTTTCTTCTTTTGACGTACTCATTTTTAAATCTTTTGTTTTGCATGCCGAAAAAAGCACACTTGCTGCCATTCCTGCAACAAAAATTCGTTTATTTATCATATTCTTTATATAATCAGGCTTTTTTGAGATTTCAGAATAAATTTGGCTTCTAAAACCATTTACTAAATTTAGTCTAATTTTTAAAACTGAAATAAAAGTGATTTCAAATTGTTTTAAAATCACGGAAAAATAGTTTACTACAACGTGAGAGTTTGATGTTTTGTTGATAAAATTTAAAGATTCAGAATTCCAGAATAAGGAAGACACAAAAACTCTTAAATAGCATTAAAAATGCAATAAAAAATCAATTTTAAACTTTAAAACTTTTCCCCTTTGTACCTCTGAACCTAAAAATATAAATTAATCCTAATAACAATCTAAGGTTGTATCCTTTTTCATAAATTTGACAAAAATTTAATCAATTGAAGAAATCACTCTTTTTCATATCTTTTTGTCTGATGTTCTTAACTGCGCAATTTGGTTTTGCACAGGCATCAAAAAATAAGCCGGGAACTAAAAAAATAATTATCGAGAACGCTGACTTTTCTGATGTCAACCAGGAAATAGCGCCAGATGCGGTTTTATTAACTGGAAATGTAAAAATAAATCACGACGGAGTAGTTTTAACTTGTAATAAGGCTTATTTTTTTCAAAAAGAAAATTACTTAAAAGCTTTTGGAAATGTACAATTGGTGCAAGGTGACACTTTATATCTGAACAGTAAATATGCTGAATATAACGGAAATTTTAAGAAAGCTTTTGCAACGGGAGATGCAGTAATGACTTCGCCAGATGCAACTTTACAAACTGATACTATTAATTTTGATCGAAATGTTCAACAGGTTTTTTACAACACCAAAGGGACAATCGTCAATAAAGACAATACTTTAGTAAGCAAATCAGGGCGTTATTTTGTTGCAGAGAAAAAGTTTCAGTTTTTGACTGAGGTAACAATTACAAACCCTAAATATGTTATTAAATCCAATCATTTGGATTATTACAGTAATTCCGGACATACTTATTTACTTGGTCCTTCGACAATCACAAGCAAGGCCAATTATATTTATACTGAAAAAGGTTTTTATGATACCAAAAAGAACCTTGCGCACTTCCTTCGAAAATCATACATAAAATACGATGACCGACGCATTGAAGGCGATAGTTTGTATTATAACCGAAATACCGAATTTGCATCGGCGACGCGAAATGTAAAAATAACCGATTCCATAAATCGCGGTATCGTAAAAGGTCATTATGCTGAGATTTTCAAATTGAAAGATTCAATGTTTGTGACCAAAAGAGCTGTAGCAGTGAATTTTGTTGAAAATGATTCAGTTTACATTCATGGACAAAAGTTAATGGTGACTGGAAAAGAAGGCGAAAGAATTTTGAGAGCATTCAAAAATGTCCGTTTTTATAAAACCGATATGAGCGGTAAATGCGATTCTATTCATTCGAACTCAAAAACAGCATTGACAAAATTGATTGGAAATCCGATTTTATGGAGTGGAGAAAGCCAGATAACAGGCGATGTTATGCATTTAATTGGCGACAACAACACAAAAAAAATAGATTCTTTAAAAGTGCTCAATAATACTTTCCTGATTTCTAAAGATACATTAGGCACCGGATACAATCAAGTAAAAGGGCTTAACTTATTTGGAAAATTTAAAGACGGAAAACTTCATGATGTAGATATAGTCAAAAATACCGAAGTTATTTATTACAGCCGAAATGAGCAAAACGAGCTTGTTGGAATTGATAAAAGTGTCAGCAGTAAAATCAATCTGATTTTAGAAGACAATCAAATTGAAACACTTACACTGTTTAACAATGTGGACGGTGATTTATACCCAGAGGCCGACTTGCCCGAAAATGCTCGTAAACTAAGAGGAATGCGTTGGCGTGGTGACGAACGTATTAAATCCAAAGACGATATTTTTACCGCCGAAGATAATGAACTGAATGAAAAATTAATTCAGGAAGGAAAAGATCAGGAAGAAAAAGATAAAAATGTCCCAATGAAAGTCAGGAAAGAGACTTTGAATTATGACAAGAAAAAACCGACTGTAAAGACAGAGGCAAAACCTAAGAAAAAATAATTTTCACTCGCAATTTTCAGTTTACAAAACTTAACCTAAGCCTAAAATTAAAACCTTAGAACCTTAGTACCTTTGCTACTTAGCACCTTAAAAAAATGAATCCAGATTTTATAAAATATCAGGCACAAACTTCTCCTTATCCTTTAGGAATGGAAGTTTCTCACGCCATTGGCTCTTATATTTACGACACAAACGATAAAAAATATTTAGATTTTGTTGCAGGCGTTTCTGCCTGTACACTAGGACATCAGCATCCGCGTGTAAATCAAGCGATAAAAGATCAGTTGGACAAATATTCGCACGTAATGGTTTATGGCGAATATTCGCAAAGTCCGGCTGTACAATATTGTAAATTAATGGCTTCGCTCCTTCCCGAATCGTTAAACAAAACGTATTTGGTAAATTCAGGTACAGAAGCTATCGAAGGAGCCTTAAAATTAGCAAAAAGAACCACAGGACGCAGTCAATTGATTTCTTGTCATAATGCTTATCACGGAAACACAATGGGTTCAATGAGCGTTATGGGATTTGAAGAACGCAAACAAGCCTTTAGACCTTTATTGCCAGATGTTGATTTTGTAACTTTCAACAATGAAGAAGATTTACAAAAAATAACCACCAGAACTGCAGCAATTCTGTTAGAAACCATTCAGGGAGGTGCTGGATTTATTCAGCCTCATGATAATTATCTGCAAAAAGTCCGCAAACGCTGTGATGAAGTTGGCGCATTAATGATTGTGGACGAAATTCAGCCTGGTTTTGGAAGAACAGGAAAACTTTTTGGTTTTCAAAACTATGATGTTGTTCCAGATATTGTCGTAATGGGAAAAGGTATGGGTGGCGGAATGCCTGTAGGAGCTTTTACAGCATCAGCAGAAAAAATGGATCTTTTAACCGAAAATCCTAAACTCGGTCATATTACTACTTTCGGAGGTCATCCTGTCATTGCGTCAGCCTGTTTAGCCACTTTGCAGGAATTAACTGAAACAAATTTAATGGCAGAAACGCTGGAGAAGGAAAAATTGTTCAGATCACTTTTGGTACATCCTTTGATTACAGAAGTAAGAGGAAAAGGATTAATGTTGGCAGCTATGACAGAATCGGCTGAAATTACCAACGAAGTCATTTTAAATTGTCAGGACAAAGGACTGATTTTATTTTGGCTTTTATTCGAAGGATGTGCAATTAGAATTACGCCTCCTTTAACTATTTCTGAAGATGAAATCAGAGAAGGCTGTTCAATAATACTGGCAGTTATGGACGAAATTTTAAAAAAGAATAACAAATAAAATTTTATTCGTTTTTTTGCTTTTGTTAATCGACACAGAATATTAAACAACAGATTTACAATCTATTAAAATCGAGATTGCAATCTAAAAAATAATTAAAACGAAGCTAATCCCTTAAGAACAAAGGAGATTTCTTCCCAAAATAGAATAAAAAACACCATATTTTGTTAATTAAATTGTTCAAAACAATTAATTCTCTTTCCTTACAACAATTATATGGTTGCCTAAATTTATAACAGGCTAATTTCAAATAGAGAAAGTATGCAATTAAGCAACGAAGAAGAAGATTATAACCTATCCCTATCTAAATTTGAGTCGATGTTAAAAACTAACAAAGTACTCTTTTTTGATTCTGAAGAATTCGAAGAAATTATTCTTCATTATTTAGACATAGGTAAGGCTAATTTAGCAAAAAAGGCCTTAAAACTTGCATTAGATCAGCATCCAAAATCTACAGGCTTAAAATTAGTACAAGTAGAAATGCTGGTTTACGACGATAAACTCGACATCGCTGAAAAGCTTTTAAACGAGTTGTATGCAATTGAACCCAACAACGAGGAAATTTATATCCAGAAAGCTAATATTTGTTCCAAAAGAGATCAACACGAAAAAGCCGTAGAATTACTTAAAATTGCCCTGCAATATACAGATGACTATGCTGATGTGTACAACTTGATTGGAATGGAATATCTTTTTATGGATAATCTTGAGATGGCTAAAGACAGCTTCATCAAATGTCTTGAAGAAGACTTAGAAGATCAATCGGCTTTATATAACGTAGTTTACTGTTTTGAATTTTTAGATCAAAATCAGGAAGCTATCATTTATCTTAACGAATACATCAACAGAAATCCGTATAGCGAAATTGCCTGGCATCAGCTGGGACGCCTTCATTATGGCATAAAAGAATACGAAGCTGCCATTCGAGCTTTTGATTATGCCACACTGATTGATGACGAATTTTTAGGTGCGTTTATGGAAAAAGCAAAAGCTTACGAACGCCTTAAAAAATACAATGAAGCAATTGAAAGCTACAATCGTACAATCGAGTTAGATGATGCGACTTCATATGCATTATTGCGTATTGGTAAATGTTATGAAAAACTTGGAAATGCTATAAAAGCACTTCAATACTATAATCAGACCGTTCATGAAGATCCGCTTTTAGACAAAGGCTGGATTGCCATTACCGATTTTTATGTTCGCCAGAAAAACTTTCAAAAAGCTTTATTTTTTGTAAACAAAGCATTGGCAATCGACAATCAAAATCGTTTGTATTGGAAACGTTACGCAACGATTAACAAACAAATGAACTTTTTTGAAGAAGCTGAATTTGGATACAGAAAAGCCGTGGAATTTGGAGATTATGCTTTAGACACCTGGTTATTTTGGGTTGATATTCTTCAGTTTTTAGGTGAATTTGAAAGCGCTATTCAGACTTTATTGCAAGCAACTGAATATTTTCCTGAAGAAAACGAAATCGAATATCGTTTGGCAGGACTGTATTTCATGATTCAGGACAATACAAAAGCAAAATTTCATTTAAGCAATGGCTTGCGATTAAACTTTGATAATTATATTTTGATCGAAGATTTATTTCCGGTTGTCTGGTCGAAAAAAATGGTTAAAAATTATATTGAAAAACATAAGAAATAAGAATGATTGATACTTTAAAAAGACGTTTCGGTTTATTAGGCCGTAATATAAGCTACTCTTTCTCTAAAGGATATTTTACCGAAAAATTTAATAATGAAGTTTTTGCCGGAAATACCTATGAAAATTTCGACATTTCTGAAATCAGCCATTTCAAGGGTTTGCTTAAAAACAACCCTGATTTGAAAGGTTTAAATGTAACGATTCCGTACAAAGAGCAAGTTATTCCTTTTTTAGACAAACTTTCAACAAAAGCAAAACTGATTGGTGCAGTAAATACAATTAAATTCACCAAAAAAGGAAAATTAAAAGGCTACAATACAGATTATTATGGTTTTAAAAAATCATTAAAACCTCTCTTGGAGCCTCATCATAAAAAAGCATTAATTCTTGGAACTGGAGGAGCATCAAAAGGCGTAGCTTTTGCACTTGATGAGCTTGATATTCCTTATACTTTTGTTTCCAGAGAAGCCAAAGAAAATATCATCGATTATGATTTAATCAATGCCACCACTTTTGATAATTTTCAAATCATAATCAATTGTACACCAGTAGGAACAAGCCCAAATATTGAAGCTTGTCCAGATTTGCCTTATGAATTCTTTACCGACAAGCATATTGCTTACGATTTGATTTATAATCCAGCTGAAACTCAGTTTATGAAAAACGCTAAAGAAAAAGGCGCAATCATAAAAAATGGTTATGATATGTTAATTTTTCAAGCCGAAAAAGCCTGGAAAATTTGGAACAAATAAAAAAAACATTCAAAATTAAATATTAAAGTATTTTTCATAACTTAGACTACTCATTAATAGCTAGTTATGAAAAATATTCTACCACTTTTCTTATTAGGTTTTTTTGTAAATATCGGAGCATATGCTCAGGGAACAGAAGTTGAGGAAAAAATTCCGTTTACTGAACCGCGTTTTAGATACTATCTCCAAACACTGCTTTTTTA
The DNA here is from genome assembly GCF_900182645.1 of Flavobacterium resistens. Classification (GTDB taxonomy): domain Bacteria; phylum Bacteroidota; class Bacteroidia; order Flavobacteriales; family Flavobacteriaceae; genus Flavobacterium; species Flavobacterium resistens. Next base: position 849,157 of record NZ_FXTA01000001.1, read on the forward strand.
TAATGAATACTTGGACACCGATAATGGTTCCTTTAATACCACCCAAGTCCGTGCCTTAGTCCCTATTGGCAGTAAAGCATGGAATTTACGATTTGATCTTCCTGTTGTATCAGCAAATACAAACGAACAAAACAAAACAGGACTAGGTGATGTTGGTGCAGGTATCAGTTACATACCTTATATGCAGAATCACCAAGGTATAGCGGTAAGAGCGAGAGTTTATTCCAATTCCGCCACAGATCCGGCCTTTGGATCCGGAAAATGGGTATTTATGCCAGCCTTTTTTTATGGTCGTTATTTTAATGACAAAAAATTTTTATGGATTTCATCTATTGAATACCAGCAGAGTTTTGCTGGATCAAGTGAACGCAAGGATGTCAGCATTGGTGTTCTAGAAAGCGTATTTTTTCATTTTTTTGGAAAAAACTGGGTAGCTGGTGACGTAGCATTAAGATACAATAGCACTATAAAAGGCTATCAAAATAATGCTTATGTAGAATATGGAAGAAAAATAACTCCAACCAATTTAGTGTACATTCATCCAAGTGTTGCATTTGGAGGTGATAAAACCTACAATTGGGGGCTCGAAGGCGGAGTTCTTATTTTATTTTAAACTGTTTTTATTTATAGCAAATACTAAAGTCTGATTTCATTTAAGATATAATCATTTTGGCATTCATTAAGCTTAATCTGTTTTTTAACTTAATTTATTCTTTATTTTAAATTTACATATATTTCAAGAAAAGGATAAAAAGACTGTCTCATCTATACAATGTAATTCTATAAATTAAGGATTTCATCGTAAAATAGGTTATAAACAAGTGATTTATTTTGTATTTAGAAACACCTTTACTATCTTTCGCACTGTTAAAAGTAAAAACCTTATACATTTAAAATGTTAGAAGAAAAGAATGATAACCTGCAAGAAGCAGACGGAAAATTAGGAATCGACACTACTGATTCTATTCAAGAGAACGCAATTGAAGAAACATTGGGTACAGAAGAAACTACTGAAAATTCAGTTTCAGAAAAAGAAACTGCAGCAGAAGAAATAACAACCGAAGATGATCATCAAGATGCGTTAGATGCCATCACAAATTCTAATGCTGAAGAAGGTGAAGATGAGACGCTAAAAGAGCGTCATGATATTCCTATGCAGGATTATGATACTTTTTCATTAGATGCACTTGTTGATGAGCTAAAAAAACTGATTCAGACAGATAAAGTAATGTCTGTTAAAGATCATATCGAAGAAATTAAAAAATCATTTTTACTACAATACAATCATTTAATTGAAGAGAAAAAAGAGGAATTCAATGCTTCAAAACAAGATCCGAATGAAGAATTTGAATATCATTCTCCTTTAAAATCTAAATTTGATGAATATTATAATGTTTTTAGAGAAAAAAGAAATGTTCATTTTAAACATTTACAAACTAATTTAAAAGCAAATTTAGAAAACAGACTTGCGATTGTTGAAGAACTCAAAGAACTTATAAATCCACAGGAGAACATCAAAGATACTCTTAAGCACTTTAATGAACTTAGAGAGAGATGGAAAAATGCCGGAGCAATTCCAAAAGATAAATACAATCATGTTTGGAATAATTATCATTTTCACGTAGAAAATTTTTATGATTATTTGCATTTAGACCGCGAAGCGAGAGATTTAGATTTCAAATACAATTTGGAACAAAAACAAAAAATCATCACACGTGTTGAAGAATTAGCTAACGAAACTGATATCAGCAAAGCATTTCGTGAATTGCAGGATTTACACAGAATCTGGAAAGAAGATATTGGTCCTGTTTCAAAAGAACACCGTGATGTCATTTGGAACAAATTCAGTGAACTGACTAAAAAAATTCACGACAAGAGAGAAGTATTGTTTGAAAGCCAAAGAGCTAACGAACAGCAAAATCTTGAAATTAAAAAAGAAATAATAGGCAAAATTGAAGTTTTAGGAACTGAAAAAGTCAATTCTCACTCGCAATGGCTTGTACAGATTCAAAAAGTTGAAGCATTGAGAAATGAGTTTTTTGCAGCCGGAAAAGTGCCTTCGGATGTAAATGAAGAAACCTGGGCAGCATTTAAAACTGCTGTTAGAAATTTCAATGCATTTAAAAATTCGTTTTACAAAGACATTAAAAAAGATCAAAACGATAATTTAAATAAAAAAATGGCTTTGGTTGCAAAAGCCAAAGAATTACAGGAAAGTACTGATTTTGGCAGCACTACTCCGATCATGAAACAAATACAGGAAGAGTGGAAACAAATTGGTCACGTTCCAAAAAAATATTCAGATAAAATCTGGAAAGAATTTAAAGATGCCTGCAACCATTATTTTGACAAATTAAAAGAACATAAATCTGAGGAAAATCAGGATGAAGTTGCGGCTTTTGACAACAAAAAGGCTTATTTAGACATTTTACGAGCATACCAACTTACTGGAGACCACAAAACAGATCTAGATGCCATTAAACAACACATTGAAATCTGGAAAGGTTACGGAAAAGTACCTTTTTCAAGACGTCATATCGAAGGAAAATTCAATAAAATCCTTGATGCGCTTTTTGAAAAATTAAGTTTAAGCAAAAAAGAAAGCGAGATGATGCGTTTTTCTAATCGTATTGATTCGCTTTCTGACAGCAATGATACACGCAAATTAGATAATGAAAAGATCTTTATAATGCGTAAAATCGAAGAAGTTCAAAATGAAATTTTTCAATTAGAAAACAACATTCAGTTCTTTACGAATACTAAAAACGCTAAAAAAGAAAACTCAATTGTTCTTGAAGTGCGTAAAAACATTGCAATCCATAAAGAAAGCCTTGATGTATGGAAAGACAAATTAAAACAGCTTCGTAATTTAAATCAAGAATAAAACTCGATTTAAATAATTATAAAAGGTGTAGTGATAAATTCATTACACTTTTTTTTTGCAGTTGACTTTCTGATAACAAATTGATAAAACAACACTTCGAAATAATGCTTATATTTGATAGATTGATTACAACTGACAATCAATACTTTAAATATATTTTATTAATCAAAATACTCAAATAATGAAATTTACAAGAAAAGCACACGCCAACTGGCAGGGAACTGGCATGGAAGGAAAAGGAACAATAAGTACACAAAGCACAACTTTAGATAATGCACAATTATCATTTAAAACAAGATTTGCTGATGGTGTTGGAACAAACCCAGAAGAACTTGTTGCTGCTGCTCATTCGGGCTGTTTTACGATGCAATTAAGCTTTTTGCTGAATGAGGCAGGTTTTACAGCTGATGATTTAACCACAGAAGCGACAGTAACTTTTGAAGATGGAACCATAACACTAATCCACTTGGAATTAAAAGGAAAAGTACCTTCAATTTCTTCAGAAGAATTTAACACCATAGCGGCAAAAGCAAAGGAAATTTGTCCAATTTCCAAGCTTTTAAATACGACAATAACATTGAATGCAACTTTAGAAAGTTAAATAAAATTTTAATGCATAAAAAAAACCATCGGCCTAAGCCGATGGTTTTTTTTTATATAAATTCAGGTTTTTTATTATCCTTTAGCTTTCAATGCTTTAGCTTCAGCTGTCATTTCAAGCGCACTGTAAACTCCTAATAATGTCTTTTTAACATCATCATTTTGAGGATCTAATTCGTTCGCTTTTTTAAGGTAAGGAATTACGCTTTTGAAAACACCTTCTCTTTGCGCTTTTAAGACATCATAACGCTTCATATCTTTAGCTGAAGTACCTAATTTATTCATTTCGTCAATGATTGGTTTTTCAGCCTCTAATTTCAAAGCAGCTATATTAATATAAGCATTTACATAATCAGGTTTGATTTCAATTGCTTTAGCATAATATTTCTCAGCATCAGCTGTATTTTTAGCATTAGCACTGATTACTCCTAAATTGAAAATCAAATCCGCATTGTTAGGATCTTTCTCTAAAGCTTCGCTAACTAATTTCTTGTATGTATCGAAATCTTTAGTTTCAAGATACAAGTTAGCCTCTGTAAGAATCAAAGAAGTATCTTCTGGATTTGTTTTTCTTGCATCAGCAATTGCTTTTTTAGCCTCTTCAATTTTTCCTTTTTGAACTAAAATTAAAGCTAAGTTTTTGTAGATTTCTCCTCTTTTAGAAGGAACTGCTTCCGTTTTAGGTTTTTCGTGAGTTCCTATTTTTACCGCTAAATCTCTATCTTTTGCATTAGCAAAACCATCTTCGCTTCCTGAAATCTTATTTACTGCAGTATAAAGAGTTCCTTTTCCTGAGTAATTTAGTTTTTTCAATTCTTCATACATTGGTAAAGCAGTATCATAATCTTGAGCATTTACAGCTGTAGAAGCTGCGTAGTACAAGTTAATTGTATCATTTTTATCTAATTGATAAGCATCATATAATTTTTTTGCACTTTCATTGTGTTTATTAGCTTGCGAATCAGCAATAGCTGAATTGATTAATTTTCCTTTAATCTCTGTAATTGAAGAAGCAGCCTGAGTTGAATACTTTTGTTTTCCAGAAGCTTTTTCAACGTCAATCAATGTTTTGTAGCTTTCAGCAGCAGCAGATAAATTTTTACCTTCTTCAACTTTTTTATTCGCTAAATCCAAGTAAGCATTCCCTTTAACAAAATAGTATTGAGCCTGCTCAACATCTTTAGCATTTGTTACTAAATTTTCAGCATCTTTTAATATTGCAATTGCTCCTTGAGCATCTCCGCTTTTTAAAGCTTTCTCAGCATTTTTGATTTGATCTTTCTGAGCAAAAGTTGCTGCTGAAATCAATAATGCTGAAGCAAGTAATAGATATTTACTTTTCATAATATTCAATTTGTATATTTAATTTTAATTTTTCTTTTTTATTATTCTTCAGATTCCTCCTCATCAGATTCCTCTTCTTCGTCCTCAACTACATCATCAGCATCATCATCGTCATCTGCTGTTCCGTCATCCTCAAGAACTTCATCAAGATCTGGCTTAACTCTTTCTATTCCAGACTCAACAATATTTCCATCTTCATCAACAACAACCTCTTCAGCATCATCTTTCATTACTTTTGTAACTGCTGCGATAGAATCTTTTCCTTTTAAATTGATCAATCTAACACCTTGAGTTGCACGTCCCATAACACGTAAATCCTCAATCGCCATTCTGATTGTCAATCCTGATTTATTGATAATCATTAAATCATCAGCATCTGTTACAGCACTAATAGAAATTAACTTACCTGTCTTTTCTGTAATATTAAGCGTTTTAACCCCTTTACCTCCACGGTTTGTAATTCTGTAAACATCTTCACCATCGTCGTCAACTAATTTTGTACGTTTTCCGTAGCCGTTTTCAGTTACAACTAAAATTTGTGATTCAGAAATATCATTTTTATCAACTGTAACCATTCCGATTACTTCATCCGTTTCGTCTTTCAATGTAATTCCACGAACTCCAGAAGCTGTTCTTCCCATCGGACGTGTTTTAGTTTCTTCAAAACGAACTAATTTACCAGATTTAACAGCTAAGATAATTTGGCTTTCTCCATTTGTCAACTGAGCACCAAGCAACTCATCGCCTTCTTTAATTGTAATAGCAGCAACACCATTCACACGAGGTTTAGAATATTTCTCTAAAGAAGTTTTCTTAACCTGTCCTTGTTTAGTTACCATTACAAGATTATGTGTATTGATATAATCTTTATCTTTTAAATCTTGTGTACAAATGAAAGCTTTTACTTTATCATCGCTTTCAATGTTTACTAAATTCTGAATTGCTCTTCCTTTAGCTGTTTTACTTCCTTCCGGAATTTCGTAAACACGCATCCAGAAACATTTTCCTTTTTGCGTAAAGAACATCATATATTGGTGGTTGGTTGCAACGAACATATGCTCAAGAAAATCCTGATCTCTTGTTCCTGCACTTTTTTGTCCAACTCCTCCTCTATTTTGAGTTTTATATTCAGTAAGATTTGTACGTTTGATGTAACCTGCGTGAGAAATCGTAATTACCACATTTTCATCGGCAATTAAATCTTCAATACTTACATCTCCACCAGAATATTCAATCTGAGAACGACGAGCATCACCATATTTATCACGAATTTCAATTAATTCTTCTTTAATTAAATCTGTTCTTAAATTAACGTCTGCTAATAAAGCTTTCAAATGCTCAATTAATTTCATTAATTCGTCAAACTCAGCTCTTAGTTTATCCTGCTCTAGTCCAGTTAACTGACGAAGACGCATTTCAACAATTGCACGAGCCTGAATATCAGACAACTTAAATCTTTCGATTAATTTCTCTCTTGCTTCATCTGTATTTTTAGACCCTCTGATTAACGCAATTACTTCATCAATATTATCAGAAGCAATAATTAATCCTTCTAAAATATGCGCTCTTTCCTCGGCTTTACGCAATTCAAACTGCGTTCTTCTCACAACTACCTCATGACGGTGCTCAATAAAATAGTGAATCATATCTTTTAGATTCAACAATTGAGGACGTCCTTTAACCAATGCAATGTTATTTACACTGAAAGAAGATTGTAATGAAGTATATTTATATAAGGTATTTAAAACTACGTTTGGCGTAGCATCACGTTTTAAGATATAAACGATACGCATACCATTTCTATCCGATTCATCACGGATATTGGCAATACCTTCAATTTTTTTCTCGTTAACCAAATCAGCCGTACGTTTGATCATTTCGGCTTTATTGACCTGATATGGAATTTCAGTAACAATGATACATTCTCTTCCGTCAACTTCCTCAAAACCAACTTTAGCACGCATTACGATACGTCCTCTTCCTGTTTTGAAAGCCTCACGAACACCTTCGTATCCATAAATTACACCTCCAGTTGGAAAATCTGGAGCTTTTACATGTGTAATTAATTCATCAATTTCAATATCGTTATTATCAAGATACGCTAATGTACCATTGATAACTTCTGTTAAATTGTGTGGAGGCATATTTGTTGCCATACCAACTGCAATACCAGTTGCTCCGTTCACTAATAAAGTAGGAACTCTTGTAGGCATTACTTTTGGTTCATATAAAGTATCGTCAAAGTTCAATTGAAAATCAACTGTTTCTTTTTCGATATCTGCCATAATATCCTCAGATATCTTACGCATTCTAGCCTCAGTATAACGCATTGCTGCCGGACTGTCACCATCAACAGACCCAAAGTTACCCTGACCATCAACTAATAAATAACGCATACTCCATTCCTGAGCCATACGAACCATCGCATCATAAACTGAAGTATCTCCGTGTGGGTGATACTTACCCAGAACCTCTCCTACGATTCTTGCAGATTTTTTGTGGGCAGATCTTGAAGTTACACCTAAATCATACATTCCGTAAAGAACTCTTCGGTGCACTGGTTTTAAGCCATCTCTAACATCCGGAAGTGCTCTCGATACAATTACTGACATCGAATAATCGATGTAAGCTGATTTCATTTCATCCTCAATGTTAATAGGAATTAACTTTTCTCCTTCAGACATAAGTTGTTATGTTTAAATAATTATATTAGTTTCAAAGCGTGCCAAGATACGTTTTTTTGAAATTTTTTCAGCTATTTCCTTACACTTATTTCAATGATTTATTAACAACTTTATTTTCGGTTTTAGTTAATAAATTAAGCGTTTTTTAACTCTTTTATTGTTATTTTTTTTGTCAATTAGCTGACAACAGATCTCAATAGGTATGATTTTTGTTTTTCAACCAGTAAATAATTAAATTTACATTACGAATTCTATATTATGGATGATAATTTTTCACCAAGAGTAAAAGATGTTATTACATACAGTAAGGAAGAAGCTCTGCGTCTGGGGCACGACTTTATTGGTACTGAACATCTGATGCTAGGCATTTTAAGAGATGGTAACGGAAAAGCTATTCATATACTTAATAACCTAGCAGTTGATTTAGATCATTTACGCAGGAAAGTAGAAATACTGAGTCCAGCCAATCACAGCATTGAGATAAACACTGAAAAGAAAAACCTTCATCTTACACGCCAGGCCGAAAGAGCCCTTAAGACAACATTTCTTGAAGCAAAAGTATTTCAAAGCTCATCGATTAGCACGGCACACCTGCTTCTATGCATCTTACGAAACGAAAACGATCCAACAACCAAGCTATTGAATAAACTAAAAATAGATTATGACATAGCTAAAGAACAATATCTAAACATGACGCCAAACGAAGAAGAATTTTTAGAAAACTTGCCACGAAACGAGTCATACAATGACGATTCAGGACAAGATGACAGTCTTAAAGAAAGCAGTTTTAATAATCCCGCCAATAAGTCAAACAAAAAATCTAAGACTCCGGTGTTAGATAATTTTGGGAGAGATTTAACAGAAATGGCTGAGGAAGGAAAACTGGATCCTGTCGTAGGACGCGAAAAAGAAATTGAACGCGTTTCTCAAATTTTAAGCCGAAGAAAAAAGAACAACCCGCTTCTTATCGGAGAACCTGGAGTTGGTAAATCTGCTATTGCAGAAGGACTGGCTTTACGTATCATCCAAAAGAAAGTATCTCGTATTCTTTTCAACAAACGTGTTGTGACTCTTGATTTGGCCAGCTTAGTTGCCGGAACAAAATACAGAGGCCAATTTGAGGAAAGAATGAAAGCCGTAATGAACGAGCTTGAGAAAAATGATGACATTATTCTTTTCATTGACGAAATTCACACTATTGTAGGTGCTGGTGGAGCAACAGGTTCGCTTGATGCTTCAAACATGTTCAAACCTGCTTTAGCGAGAGGCGAAATTCAATGTATTGGTGCTACTACTCTTGATGAGTACAGACAATATATCGAAAAAGACGGCGCCTTAGAAAGACGTTTTCAAAAAGTAATTGTAGAACCAACTTCTGTTGAAGAAACAATCGCTATTTTGAACAATGTAAAAGACAAATACGAAGATCACCACAATGTAACGTATACTCCAGAAGCTATTGAAGCTTGTGTTAAGCTAACAAACAGATATATGTCTGAGCGTTTCTTACCAGACAAAGCTATTGATGCTATGGACGAAGCTGGATCTCGTGTTCACATTACTAATATTGATGTTCCAAAACAAATTTTGGATTTAGAACGTCAATTGGAAGAAGTTCGCGAAATGAAGAACATGGTAGTTAAAAAACAAAAATATGAAGAAGCTGCCAAACTTCGTGATGATGAAAAACGTATCGAGAAAGACCTTGCTTTAGCTCAGGAACAATGGGAAGAAGATTCTAAAAACAACAGAATTGAAGTTACAGAAGACAATGTAGCCGATGTTGTTTCGATGATGACCGGAATTCCTGTTAACCGAATTGCACAAACGGAAAGCAACAAATTGGCTCAATTACCTGAATTGATTCAGAATAAAGTAATTGGACAAAATGAAGCTGTTCTTAAAATTGCACGTTCTATTCAACGTAACAGAGCCGGACTTAAAGATCCGAACAAACCAATTGGTTCGTTTATTTTCTTAGGTCAGACTGGTGTTGGTAAAACACAATTGGCGAAAGTTTTAGCAAAAGAATTATTTGATTCTGAAGATGCATTAGTTCGTATCGACATGAGTGAATACATGGAAAAATTTGCAATCTCTCGTTTAGTTGGTGCTCCTCCGGGATATGTTGGATACGAAGAAGGTGGTCAATTAACCGAAAAAGTTCGTAGAAAACCATATTGTGTTGTTCTTTTAGATGAGATCGAAAAAGCGCATCCAGATGTATTCAATATGATGCTTCAGGTTTTAGATGACGGATATTTGACAGATAGTTTAGGTCGTAAAATTGACTTTAAAAACACTATCATTATCATGACATCTAACGTTGGCGCACGTCAATTGAAAGATTTTGGACAAGGTGTTGGATTCGGTACTGCAGCAAGAACAGCTCAGGCTGATGAAAACTCAAAAAGCATTATCGAAAATGCATTGAAAAAAACTTTTGCTCCTGAGTTCTTAAACAGAATTGACGACGTAATCGTATTTAATGCATTGGAAAAAGCTGATATTGATTTGATTATCGAAATCGAATTGAAAAAACTTTATTCTCGTATTGCTGAGTTAGGTTACAAATTAAGCTTAACAGACAAAGCAAAAGCATTTATTGCTGAAAAAGGTTTTGATAAGCAATTTGGAGCCAGACCATTGAAAAGAGCAATTCAGAAATACGTTGAAGATTTGTTAGCTGAAGAAATCATCACTTCAAAAATACATTCTGGTGATGAAATCATGATGGATTTAAAAGATGATTCACAAGAATTATCGGTAGAAATTCATAAAGCTGAAGAGCCGACAAATCAATAAATTAGTTAAAATTTATAACACAAATAACTTACCCGTTACGTTTTCATAACATAACGGGTATTTTTTTTTGTAAAAATCACTATCTTTAGTAAAAGCAAATAGCTACTTTTGAATTTAAATTCTATAATAAAAATTAACGTATGCTTCAACACAAAGTCATTTTAGGCAGCGAAGAATGGTGCTCATTTCCTGAACTCGGAATCCCAACGATTAAAGCTCGTGTCGATTCTGGTGCCAAAACTTCGGCAATGCACGCTATCAACATAGCTCCTTTTATAAAAAATGATGCCAATTGGGTAAAATTCGATATTAATCCAATTCAGAATAATATTAAAACTATCATTCATTGCGAAGCGCCGCTGGTGGATAAAAGAATTGTAAAAAGCTCAAGCGGTTTTAGAGAACATCGTTATGTAATTCAGACAAGCATTAAAATTGGCGATTCAAAATGGCCGATCGAAATGACTTTGACAAATCGAGATTCGATGGGTTTTCGCATGCTTTTAGGGCGTGAAGCCATGAGCGGACGCGTATTAGTTGATCCTGAAGAAAAATATCTATTAGGACAACCTACACCAGAATCTCTTAAGGAATTATATCAAAACTCCGAAAAAGCCAGTTCTGGTTTACGAATTGGACTTTTAGCCAGCAATCCAGAATTGTACAGTAATAAAAGAATCATGGAAGCCGGCGAAATGCGCGGTCATGAAATGCATTTTTTAAACATCAAGGAATGTTACATGAAACTGGACGCTAAAACTCCGGAAATTCACTACAGAGGCGGAAAAATATTAAATCAATTTGACGCAATCATTCCTAGAATAAGACCAAGCATTACTTTTTATGGTTGCGCATTAACACGCCAATTCGAAGCGTTGAAGGTTTTCGTTTTAAATTCGGCTACAGCTATAACACAATCACGAGATAAATTATACTCGTTACAATTACTTTTGAATAGCGGAATTGATATCCCAACAACCGGATTTGCTAATTCTCCGCTTGATACAGACAACTTAATCAAGATGGTTGGCGGTTCACCTCTAATTGTAAAATTATTAGAAGGAACACAAGGTAAAGGGGTTGTTTTGGCCGAAACCAAAAAAGCTGCAGAAAGTGTTATCAATGCTTTTAAAAGTTTAAATGCAAATATTCTGGTTCAGGAATTCATTAAAGAAGCCAATGGAAAAGATATTCGTTGTTTTGTAATTGACGGAAAAGTAGTTGCAGCGATTCAGCGTGAAGCCATGCCTGGCGAATTTAGAGCCAATATTCACTTGGGCGGTACGGCATCAGTTATAAAAGTAACCGCAGAAGAGAAAAAAATCGCAATTAAAGCAGCAAAAGCAATGGATTTAAAAGTTGCCGGTGTTGATATTATTCGTTCTTCTAAAGGACCGTTATTACTTGAAGTAAACTCTTCTCCTGGTCTTGAAGGAATTGAAGGCGCCACAAACAAAGACGTTGCCGGAGAAATGATCAAAGCAATTGAAAAGAATTTTAAACTATAATTAAGTTCATTTAAACTTAATTCTGTATAAATAATTTAGCAGCTTTGTCGAAGTTTTAACTTTGGCAAAGCTTTTTTATTTAATTTTAAAATAAAAAATATGGCTTTTCCTTATTTAGATATTGTTTTACGTAGTATCGCCGTTTATTTTTTCATGACGATTGCTTTAAGAATCTTTGGAAAAAAAGAACTTTCGCAATTGAATACCGCCGATGTAATTCTGATTTTATTAATTAGCAACTCCGTTCAGAATGCCATGGTCGGCCCTGATACAAGTTTGACTGGCGGTTTAATTGCAGCATTAGTATTATTCATAATCAACTTCATCATCAAAAAACTGACTCACAAATACAAGGTTTTTGGAGATTTATTATTGGACAAACCTGAAATCTTAATTCACGACGGAAAATTAGACTTCAAAGCACTTAGCAAACTAGACATTTCGCATGACGAATTAAAAGAAGCCATGAGAGAACACGGAATAGAATTCTTTAAAAATGTAAAACTGGCAATGCTCGAAATTGACGGAACAATCAGTATTATTTCTGAGGATGAAAAAAATCTAAAACAAACACATTACAAACGAAAACATAATCGTAAAAACCTTCAGAATTTTTAATACAAAAAGCTGATTTCAAATTGAAATCAGCTTTTAATCTAAACTATACTATAATATATTTTACAATAATTGTCTTCTTTTTTGAATTATACCAATAAGTTCGACAAGTTCTTTCTGATTATTTTCTGATGCAATGTCGATACAAGATTTTCCAGCTCCAGTTTTTATCTCAAAATCAGCACCTTTATCTAATAAAAACTTAAAGATATCTTTAAATCCAAAATAAGCAGCCAAATGTAATGGAGACAAACCTTTATTATTTAATGAATTAATATCACTTCCTAAATCAACAAGTAACGATATCATATCCTTAAAGCCTTTCATTACAGCAATATGTATTGCCTCGTCTCCATCTAGGTCTCTTGATTTAATATCGGCATCATTCGAAATCAACATTTTAACCATTTCCTTCTGATTCAAGTTTGCACACAATACTAATGGAGTAATGCCACTGCTATCTAAAACATTAGGATTAATTCCTTCTTCTAGTAAGATACGAACACATTCTTTACTACGTGTATAACAAGCCATATGCAGCAATGACTCACCTTCATTACTCATTGTGTTGATATTTGCGCCATTTTGAAGTAGCAATTCTAAAAGATCATGCTGTCCATTATTAGCAATAAAATGAATTGGCAGTAATCCATCAGCATCTGCGATACTTAAATCAGCACCATTACTTACAAGAAACTTAAACATTTCTTTTTGAAAATTAGATGCCGCCAAATGCAGAGCAGTTTGATTATGTTTGTCTGTATAATTAACATTTACTCCATTTTTAACAACAAACTTAGCCAATGCTATCATACCCATTTTAGCAATGTAATGCAGAGGAGTCCTCCCCATATCATCAACATATGTTATATCAATGTTCCCGCTTCTCACCAATGTTTCAGCAATACCACGGCAACCATTTTTACAAGCGCGCATGAACGCTGCGTCTAAATCATCACCATCCATTACAATACTAACATTTGATTTTTCTATAATTGAAAGAATACTCCTCTTGTTAGATGTTAAAGCTATTTTGTAAGGGCTTTTTCCTTGATCATCTTCAATATTACAATCAGCATTGTTAGCAATTAAAAACTTAACAAGTTCTATATCATCATACATTACAGCATAATGTAATGGTGTACAATCTGTTTTGTCTTGTATATTTACACTAGCGCCTAATAAAATCAAATGTTTCAAAATTGGAATATTTTCACAATATTGAGAACTTACCGTAGAGCTACTGCTAAAAAACGGTGTGCGCAGATGGTTATTGAGAGCAGCTAGATCTGCTCCTTTTTCAACAAGTAGGTTTATACTATTAATCGTATTTGACATATTACAACAACTCAATATATGAAGAGCAGTATTGCCATATTTATCCATTGCCTTAACATTTACACCAATTTCAATAAGATAATCTATTAACTTAAAATCTTGTTTCTCAAAGGCAATATGCAATAAAGTTTTCCCATAATCATCTGCAACATTAAAATCAGCCCCAAATTCAAAAAGAACATCCAAAACTTCGATATTAGAATTTTTACAAGCAGTCATAGCAAATGAAACACTTTTTTCACCGCATAAAACTTCTAAATCTGCACCTTTATGTAAAAGATGACGAACGATCCTTCCAGTAGTATTTTCGCAAGCATAATATAAAGGTGAATTATCCGAAAAATCAAATTTATTAATATCAATACTATCGCAATTCAATAAAGCATCAATAAAAAGATCGTCCTTGTTTTCTTCAGGCGGAACAACTTTATCTTTTCCTCTTGAATCAAAGCAGTTTTTAAAATCATTTAAAGCATCATGCAATAATGTTTTACCTGTATGTGTTTCGATTTCATTTACATCAGAACATTTTTCTAAAATCATATCATAAAAAACCCTTTGATACTGATTCAAATTAAATCTTTTCAAAGTGCAAATTTCCTCATAATCAAAAACAATGTTTTCTCTGAAGAAAAGAGGTAGTAACTCCATCAAATCATCATGCAGATCATTAAAGCAATAGATTTCCAAAATTTTTTTAATGTAAAAAAATGCATTTATATCATTTTGAACATTTTTAAGTTTGAAGCCTTCTTCAAGTAATATTTCAATTACTTTAGACTGCATGGAAGAAATAGCCCTAGTAAGATAATCAAATTTATAGTCATAACTACGATCTTTATCTTCATAAATAAATTTTTCATTTATGTCGACACCTAGATCAATTAATAATCTTATGAGTTTAATGTTTTTATTATTTATTGCTTCAATAAATTGACTATTTAACGATTTACTTTCATTTAATGAAACTAAATCACTTACTTCTTTAGAAGAACTTTCATCTTCATTTTCAATCACTTTTTTCCCATCAGTCAATTCAATTTCGGCTTTTTCTAGTATTGATACCATATCAAGTCTTTGACTTTGTATTGCATAATTTAATGGAGTAACATTGTATTTATCAGGTTTATTAAAAAGAGCATTTTTTTCAAGAAGTTTTTTAACAATGCTTAAAAGATCATTTTGTACAGCAAAATGCATTGCTGTTTTTCCTATATAGTCACTAGAATTAAGTTCAGCTCCTTTTTCAATAAAAAAAAATGCTACTTCCTCTTTCTTTTCTGTAATAACATCTGATAAAACAGATCGTAAATTATTATTAAGCGAATTTATATTTGCATTCGCACTTAATAATATTTTTACGGTTGATAAATGTCCCATCATTGAAGCTCTTGCTAATGGTGTACGGGCATTTGAATCAAGAGAATCAACTAATGCCCCCTTTTCTATTAACCAAATAACCATATCATCATATCCTTTAGCAGCTGCAATTGAAAGTACAGTTCTACCAGCTCCATCTGTACATTCTAAATTGACATCTTCACTAAATAACATTTTTACTTCTTCTAGCTTGTTATTTGAACATAATTTAAAAAAATCCGCACTCATTCTATTATATTTTTTTAATTATTTACTCTTAATAAATTAATTCCACATACTCTTCTTCATCTTTCAAAGATTATTATTTGTTATTAAATAATTTCACAAAAGTCTTTTTATAAAACTTAACTCATATCTAGTAAAAGTTTTAAAAACATCACTTTAAGACAAATATTTTACATAAAAAAAAAGCCGATTTCAAATTGAAATCGGCTTTTTTAATATTTAAAAGAAATGCAATTCACATTTCACAATAATCGTTTTACGAAATAAACACGCTAAGCACAAAATAAACCAAACCTGCTAATATAGCTGAAATTGGAATAGTCAAAATCCAAGCCCAAACTAAACTTACGGTAACTCCCCAGCGAACTGCAGAAACACGTTTTGTTAATCCAACACCAATAATAGATCCTGTGATAGTATGCGTTGTACTTACCGGAATTTTCAAATGCTCTGTAAAATAAAGCGTCAATGCTCCGGCAGTTTCAGCAGCAACTCCTTCAAATGAACTTACTTTTGTGATTTTAGATCCCATTGTTTTTACAATTTTCCATCCACCACTTAAAGTTCCCGCTGCAATTGCAGAATAACAAGCTAACGGAATCCATCCCGGCATCACTCCTTTTATTCCCAAATCATCATTTGGAAGAACAACATCTAACCAAGAATCCATATGAACTCCAGGATTTGTATTGATATAAACTGCTACAGCCGCAGCAATAATACCCATTACTTTTTGAGAATCATTTCCTCCGTGACCTAAACTAAAAGCCGCAGAAGATAATAATTGCATTTTTTTCAAAGCAGCATCAGCCTGATGAAGATTTAAACTGCTAAATATCAAACAAAATGCACTTACAGTTAATATAATAAATGCTACTAAAAACCATTTAATATTATGAGGATCAAAAGCTACGCTCCAAAAATGAGAATCAAACCTTCCTTTATGACCATCTTTTATAATTTCCTCATAAGGAACCATTTGCGCATATACAAACCAAACAGTTGCAATCATTAAAGCTACAGTAAATACTTTAGGCCAAATACTTTTACGAGAAGCATTCAACAACCAAATAGAAATTAAATACGATGCCAAAGCTCCTAAAAGCGGTGCTAAAACAATAAAAGCAATAATAATAAGAACTCCTGAAGGCATTCCTCCATCTTTTCCGGCTTTGTACCAGCTTACAATTTGATACCAGTAATGAGTAGCTCCGTCTTCACCAACATATCCAGAAAAACCGTGAACTGCAATAGCATGCGCAACCGCCGCTCCCGCAAAACCTCCAATAAGTGTATGTGAAGAACTTGAAGGAATTCCTAACCACCAAGTCAATAAGTTCCAGCAGATTGCCGCAATAACTCCGGCAAGAATAACAACCAGGTTAATTTCCATTGTGTGCGCTGTTTTAGCAACAGTATCTGCAACACCAAATCCGAAAACCCAATAAGCTAAAAAGTTAAAAAATGCTGCCCAAAGAACCGCCTGAAAAGGCGTTAAAACCTTTGTTGCAACAACTGTCGCTATAGCATTTGCCGCATCATGAAAACCGTTGATGTAATCAAAAATTAAAGCTAATACTATAATTAATATAAGTAGCGTCATAAAATTATAACTTCAGAATGAAAAATTGAATTAAGAATGTTTTACAGAAATAGATTCTAGTATATTCGCAACACTCTTACATTTATCTGTTGCTGATTCTAAAACAGATAACACTTCTTTATATTTAATGATATTTTTAGCGTCTGTTTCGTTTTCAAAAATTTCAAAAACTGCTTTGTTATATACGTTATCAGATTTGTTTTCTAGCTTGTTTATTCTAGCACATGAATCTTTAATAACTTTCATGTTTTTCAAGTTGCTCAACTCTTTTACTGCACTATCAATATTTTGACAAGCTTCAAGGTTGATTTCTGTCATTTTTCTGATCGATTTCGTAATTTTATCAACTTGATATAATCTCATACGGCTTGCAGCTCCATGAAGGTAATCTGCAACGTTATCAATTGAAGTAATTAAGGTGTGAATATCTTCTCTATCAAATGGAGTAATAAAGTTTCTACTCAATTCCAAATTAGTTTGACGTGTAATATCTTCTCCTTTTTGCTCTAATTCATCAATTTTCTGAAAAAGAACTTCTCTTTCTTTTAATGGTAAGTTTACAGCTTCGTGTAAGTTAGATGCTAATTCAATTAAATTGCTTGAAGCCTCTTCAAAAAGTGGAAAGAATTTCTTGTCTTTCGGCACTAAAAATTGGAAAATACTGTTTATTGACATTTTTATATTTTTGATAGTGCAAAATTACTTCAATAATATTCTATAATGTTAAGCCATTGTTAACAAATCGTTTTCAATTTGAAAACTGTCTAAGAACGAAATTGTATTCTCAATATCATAATGTAAGATTCTATCCTCTTTAACCAAAGGCACAACTTCACGATAACTGCTTAAAAACATTTCGATAAAATCACTTGATTTCAAAGGCTCTCTATACGCAATTGCCTGTGATGCATTCATTAATTCGATTGCTAAAATTCGCTCTAAATTATCTAAAACACGTAAAGCTTTTGTAGCTCCATTTGCTCCCATACTTACGTGATCTTCCTGACCATTGCTCGAAACAATACTATCAATACTTGACGGAGTTGCAAGTTGTTTATTCTGGCTCGCAATACTTGCCGCAGTATATTGTGGAATCATAAATCCTGAGTTCAATCCCGGATTATCAACTAAAAATGCAGGAAGATTACGCAATCCTGAAATTAATTGATACGTTCTTCTTTCAGAAATACTTCCTAATTCTGCCAAAGCAATTGCCATAAAATCTAAAGCTAAAGCCAATGGCTGTCCGTGGAAATTTCCTCCCGAAATAATCTGATCAGCTTCAACAAATATGTTTGGATTATCTGTAACCGAGTTAATTTCGGTTTTGAATACCTTTCGAACGTAATCGATCGCATCTTTTGAAGCCCCGTGAACCTGTGGCATACAACGGAAAGAATACGGATCTTGAACATGTTTCTTTTCTTGAGCAATAATTTCACTTCCTTCTAAAAATTCTGCAATTCGCTGCGCGGTTACAATTTGCCCTTTATGCGGACGTATATAATGTATCAATTCATTAAAAGGTTCGATTCTTCCATCAAAACCTTCAAGCGAAATTGTTCCGATTAAATCGGCTAAATAAGATAATTTATAACCTTTGATTAAAATATGAGCTCCGTAAGCACTCATAAACTGAGTTCCATTTAACAAAGCCAAACCTTCTTTTGACTGTAAAACAATTGGTTCCCAGTTAAAATGTTTTAAAACTTCGGCAGAAGCCATTTTCTTTCCTTCAAAAAGCACTTCGCCTTCACCTAGTAAAGGCAATGATAAATGTGCCAAAGGTGCCAAATCGCCAGAAGCTCCCAACGAACCTTGTGTATAAATAACAGGAAGAATGTCATTATTATAAAAATCAACTAAACGTTGCAGAGTAATTAACTGTACTCCAGAATGTCCATAGCTTAAAGATTGAATCTTAAGCAGCAACATTATTTTTACGATTTCTGAAGGAACTTCTTCTCCTGTTCCGCAAGCATGTGACTTTACTAAGTTCTCCTGAAGTTTAGAAAGATTTTCATTTGAGATTTTTACACTGTAAAGCGATCCAAAACCAGTATTGATTCCGTAAATAGGTGCAGAATGCGTCGACATTTTTTTGTCTAGATAATCACGGCATTTCTGAACATTAACTTTTGCTTCTTCAGATAATTCAAGCGTTTTATCATTAACTAAAATCTCTTGTAATGTTTCTAAAGTTATGGTTTCAGTACTTATATAATGAATCTCTCTCATGATTATTTTAAATTTAAGACGTCAAAATTCAACAAATCAATATTAAAAAGCAACATTTTATCACAATAATTAAAAATTACATCAGAGCAATTCTTAAGTTTTATTTATTCAGCAATCCGAAATTTGGCCAAAATCAAGATTTTTCAACAAGACTTTTGTTAAAAATCAATTCATTATATATGTTTTATCCGCAAAAGAACCAATCTTAAATATGTCAAAACCTCAATTTAGCTTATAGAATTTTAACAAATACTCAATATTGATTTTTTGAAATTTGAATTATTAAAATATTCGCAAAAAGCCTTTCAGAGTTTTTAATCCTACTTAAAAGCTGTACTTTTGAAAAATCAAAAATGAAAAGTAACAGCACAAAATATCAATCTACAATGACAGTTCAAACTAGAACTGCAATTGCTGCTACCATTATTTCTACTACAACAACTACTACCCCTTAGGGGTATACATTTTCACATATAATCCTAGGTTACCTATACTTTTTTCATGAAAGAAGAGAGTTATTGGATACATAAAAATATTTGCATAAAAAGAAAAAAATATCAAAATGAAAGTATTAAAATTTGGCGGAACTTCGGTTGCCAATGCTCAAAATATAAAACTCGTTCTCGAAATTGTTAAACAAAAAGCTGAAAAAGATAAATTAGTTGTTGTAGTTTCTGCACTTAGTAAAGTAACCGATTTACTTCAATCAGCAGCGGCTAAAGCAGCAGCAAATGACGAAAGCTTTAGAGAAGTTGTTGCCGAAATCGAGAAAAAACACCTTGACACTTTAAAAGAATTGATTCCGGTAAGTGAACAAAGCAGCTTGCTGAGTCACGTAAAAAGAATTATCAATCATTTAGAAACTCTATTAGACGGTTGTTTCTTGCTTGGCGAATTATCTCCAAGAACTGCCGATACTATTTTAAGTTTTGGAGAATTGTTATCTTCATTCATTATTGCTAAAGCCTACGAGCAAATTAACAATGACGCAATTTACAAAGACAGCCGTGAGTTAATTAAAACAAATGCTGATTTTGGAAAAGCGGTTGTGAATTTCGAAATTTCAAACAGATTAATTCAGGAATATTTTGCTTCAAATGAATCAAAAATCAATATTCTTCCTGGATTTATTGCGCAAACTTTAGACGGAATTACTTCGACTTTAGGTCGTGGCGGATCTGATTATACTGCAGCAATTATCGCCGGAGCAATCGATGCGGAACAACTTGAAATCTGGACTGACGTAAACGGAATGTTTACTGCCAACCCAAAAATCGTAAAACAAGCGCAGCCAATTGCCAATATCTCTTATCAGGAAGCGATGGAATTATCGCATTTTGGTGCAAAAGTTTTGTATCCGCCAACAATTCAACCTGTTTTAAGAAAAAACATTCCAATTATGATCAAAAATACTTTTGAACCAGAAGCTGTAGGTACTTTAATTTCTGATACCGTTTTATCAAAAGATACTGTTGTAAAAGGAATCAGCCATATCGATAATATTTCATTACTGACTCTTGAAGGCCCAGGAATGATTGGAGTTGCAGGTTCGTCAAGACGTTTATTTGAAGTATTATCTCAAGAAAAAATCAACGTGATTTTTATTACTCAGGCTTCATCTGAACATTCGATTTGTATCGGAATTTTAAATTCGGATGCTGATAATGCCGAAGCTGCGATTAACAAAGCTTTTGAAATCGAAATTTCCCAAAACAAAATCGACCCTTGTTATGTAGAAAAAGACCTTTGCATTATTGCTTTGGTTGGTGAAAACATGAAAAATCACCAAGGTTTAAGCGGAAGAATGTTCAGTACTTTAGGAAAAAACAACGTAAACATTCGTGCCATCGCGCAAGGTGCTTCTGAAAGAAACATTTCGACTGTAATTAACGAAAGAGATGTTAAAAAAGCACTGAATAGTTTACACGAAAATTTCTTCGAAGAAAACACTAAACAGCTGAATTTATTCGTAATGGGAGTTGGAAATGTCGGAGAAAAATTCATCGAGCAAATTCACAATCAAAAAAAGTTTTTAAAAGATAATTTAAAGATTAATGTTCGTGTAATTGCGTTATCAAACTCAAGAAAAATGCTTTTTGACGAAGACGGAATTTCATTAAAAGATTGGCAATCAACTTTAGACAAAGGTGAAGCAGCAATTCCGACAGAATTCATTGCACGCGCCAAAGAATTGAATTTACGTAACAGTATTTTCGTAGATATTACAGCAAATTCAAGCGTTTCTGAAATGTATGAGAAATTCTTAAAAGAAAGTATTGCCGTTGTTACTTGTAATAAAATTGCCTGCTCATCTGCTTACGACAATTATAAAAAACTAAAAAGCTTATCTCGTCAATACAACGCTCCGTTTTTGTTTGAAACGAATGTTGGTGCGGGATTACCAATTATTGATACTGTAAAAAACCTTATTGCTTCTGGCGATAAAGTGCATAAAATTCAGGCGGTTTTATCAGGAAGTTTGAATTTCATTTTCAACAATTTCGATAAAGACAATTCTTTCCACGATGTGGTTAAAGAAGCAGGAGTTCAGGGATTCACAGAACCAGATCCAAAAATCGACTTAAGCGGAATCGACGTAGCTCGTAAAATCCTGATTCTAATTCGCGAAAGCGGTTACGAAATGGATATTGACGCCATTGCAAACGAATCGTTTTTACCTGCCGAATGTTTAGCAACAACAAATAACGAAGATTTCTTCGCATCGTTAACCAAACATGCTTCTCATTTTGAAGGCATTTACAACGAAGCTTTAGCGAAAGATTCAAGATTGAAATACGTGGCACAATTCGAAAACGGAAAAGCAAGCGTTGGTCTGCAATTCATTCCAAAAGATCATCCTTTCTACAATTTAGAAGGAAAAGACAATATCGTTCTTTTCTACACAGATCGTTATGTAGATCAGCCTTTATTGATCAAAGGAGCCGGAGCTGGAGCTGCTGTTACTGCTTCTGGAATTTTTGCAGACGTTATTAGAATCGGAAACATATAAATTTTTGTTTCAGGCTTAAAGTTTAACCGCAAAGCACGCAATCCCGATAGCTATCGGGAACACAAGGTTCGCAAAGCTTTGTTTTTTCTTGTGCCCTTTGCGAAAAAACCTTGCGAACTTTGCGGTTAAGCTCGCAAAGTTTGGCAACTTGAAACTTTAAACCTGAAACCTGAAACAACCAAAAATGAAAGAAATAAAATTATTCTGTCCCGCTACAATCGCCAACCTCTCTTGCGGATTTGACGTACTTGGACTTTGTTTAGATAATGCGGGCGATGAAATGATTGTTCGAAAAGTCGATCAAAAAGGAGTTCGAATCACTAAAATTGTTGGTGCCGATTTGCCTTTGGAAACCGAGAAAAACGTTTCCGGAGTTGCGGCTTTGGCAATGTTGGAAACTTTAGACGAACTGGATTTTGGATTCGAAATCGAAATTTATAAACATATAAAGGCTGGAAGCGGTATCGGAAGCAGTGCGGCAAGTTCTGCCGGAGCGGTTTTCGGAATTAATGAATTATTAGGAAGACCATATTCTCGTAAAGATTTGGTGCAGTTTGCGATGCAGGGCGAGAAATTAGCCAGCGGAAACGCGCATGCCGACAACGTTGCTCCTGCCCTTTTAGGCGGATTTACGTTGGTAAGAAGTTATGTGCCACTGGATATTATCAGAATTGACAGTCCGGAAGAATTGTACGCAACGGTAGTCCATCCACAGATTGAATTAAAAACTTCAGATGCGCGTTCGGTTTTAAAGCAAAATGTTTCCCTAAAAAGCGCCATCATGCAATGGGGAAATGTTGGAGGATTGGTTGCTGGTCTTTACACAAAAGATTATGAATTAATCGGCAGATCGCTTCACGACGAAATCGTGGAGCCTTTAAGAAGTGTTTTGATTCCGGGATTTGATCAAATCAAACAAACGGCTTACGAAAACGGTGCTTTAGGTTCTGGAATTTCAGGTTCGGGTCCATCGATTTTCGCTTTAAGCAGAGGAAAAGAAACCGCTGAAAAAATCGCAAAAGCCATGAGCGACGTTTACGAAAAAATGAATTTACCGTATGAAATTCACGTTTCGAAGATAAACCCTGACGGTGTCCGCATACTTTAGCACTTCGTGCGCTATAAGCAATAGGCTTTAGGCAATAAGCTTAAAACCTTTGCGAAAAATAGAACCCAAAAGAAGAAAGAAAAAAGAGAAAGAAGCTATACGCAACATTAGGAAAAAGCCTAAAGCCTAAAGCTTACTGCCTAAAGCCAAAAAAAAAAAAATGAAATACTACAGTTTAAACCATAATGCCCCAAAAGTTTCTTTCAAAGAAGCCGTAATACAAGGATTAGCGAGTGACAAAGGATTATATTTCCCAGAAAACATTACCGCTTTAGATCCATCATTTTTTGATAAAATCGAAAGTTTAAGCCACGAAGAAATCGCTTTTGAAGCAATCAAACAATTCGTTGGCTATGAAATACCTGCAGAAAAACTAAAAGAAATCATTACTGAAACTTTAGTTTTTGATTTCCCGGTCGTGAAAGTCGAAAACGGAATCTATTCGTTAGAATTATTTCACGGACCAACAATGGCATTTAAAGACGTGGGAGCGCGTTTTATGTCACGTTGTCTGGGATATTTCAATAAAGATAAAAAAGACGCTAAAAACACAGTTTTAGTAGCCACTTCCGGAGATACAGGTGGAGCAGTTGCCAGCGGATTTTTAGGCGTTGACGGTGTTGATGTTGTCATTTTATATCCGTCAGGAAAAGTGAGCGATATTCAGGAAAAACAATTGACTACTTTAGGGCAAAACATTAAAGCGCTCGAAGTTGACGGCGTTTTTGATGATTGTCAGGATATGGTGAAAAAAGCGTTTTTAGATGAAACTTTACTGCATAAAAACCTGACTTCGGCAAACTCTATT
This sequence comes from Flavobacterium resistens, assembly GCF_900182645.1. Lineage (GTDB taxonomy): Bacteria > Bacteroidota > Bacteroidia > Flavobacteriales > Flavobacteriaceae > Flavobacterium > Flavobacterium resistens. The sequence continues at coordinate 873,307 of NZ_FXTA01000001.1, forward strand.
AATATTGCGCGCTGGTTACCGCAAATGTTTTATTTCTTCTTTGCTTACAAAGCACTGAAAAGCCAGAACAAACCTTTAGTTTTCTCTTGCCCAAGCGGAAACTTCGGAAATATCTGCGCTGGAATTATGGCAAAGAAATTAGGTTTGCCAATTGAGCATTTTGTTGCGTCTACAAACGTGAACGACACGGTGCCAAGATTCTTAGAAAACGGAAAATATGATCCAAAACCTTCTAAAGCAACTATTTCTAACGCCATGGACGTTGGAAACCCAAGTAACTTTATTAGAATTCAGGAATTATACAATAACGACTTAAAAGCTTTCGAAAAAGACTTTTCTTCTTATAGTTATACTGATGAAGAAACATTAGTTGCTCTAAAGAAAATCTATAACACAGACGGTTATATCGCAGAACCACACGGCGCTGTTGGTTATTTAGGTTTGAAAAAAGAATTAGAGAAACATAGTAACGCGATTGGTATTTTCTTAGAAACGGCACATCCTATTAAATTTTTGGATGTTGTTGAACCTGCTTTGGGAATTACGCTTCCGATTCCTGCTCAAATTGAGAGTGTTATTAATGAGAAGAAAGTTAGTGTGAAGATTGGGAGTTATGAGGAGTTGAAAGAGTTCTTGGGTTAAAAAACATATACAAAAATGATTAAAGCGAGTAAAAAAAATTACTCGCTTTTTTTATATCAAGTACGGAAATCCGTAAAAATTGGCAATAAAAAACCCATACTTTTGAAAAGTAAGAAAACGAAACAAACTTTCGCTTATCTACCCGATTTTAGGCATACATGCGCAGGTTTGTTTCGCCTATAAATGAGTTGGCAACAAGTTTACGGACGACTCATCCCGATTAAATAAACCTAAAAAATGACAGAGAATGCAAACACAAATGAATAATATTCAAACATATATCAATAATTACAACGAAAACATAACTGCTTCAAATGCACAACAAGCTGTAGATAAATTTTTGAAAGATTATTCTACTTGGAAGAATGTTGTTGGTCATTTAGTGAACGACCAAGATGGAAAGACAAAAGACGGTGAAAAAGAGTATGGAAATGTCCTTATCATTTTTTCAGTAGCAATTTCTGAGATAAATTCTATAACAGAAGGTATTATTGATACTCTATTTAAAGAAATACAAGATTACGAAAGCAAGGTTAAATATATGTTTGAAATAAAATTAGCACTTTATTCTAATCTTGGAATTTGTTGGCATAAATTAGGTCAGTTATATGATAATTTGGCTATTGAAGCATTCAAAAAATATATATTTTACCAATTAACACTTTCTAATCATACAAGTTATAATGGTTTAACTTGTTATTCATTTCGTAATTGTTCTAAATTTCTTTTTCAATCATTAGTAAATGAATCTTTAAATCTTTCGTCACCCTCGACATTCAACGATATATTTGATTGCCCTATAATAGAATTGATGAATAATGACGATGAAATTTCACAATTGATAAGAAAAGCATATTTAAGTGGTGTAAAAGTGGCATGTTTTGTAAAAAATGAAAAGTTACCATATTCAAATAATATATCGGACGCTCCAATAACTAATGACAAAAAGAATGATAGCGACAAAGATGAATATCTTAACGAATTAATGTGGGCTCATTATGCTGATTCACATAATGGCATCTGTATAAGATATAAGTTTCCTAGCGATGTAACGACCGCTGGCAATGATAATAAAAACTATGTATCTTACTTCAAAGACGTCGAGTACACTTCAGATTTGAAAAAACACTCAGAACAAAATTCAATAAATACGAATGATGCTTTTTTTGCAAAAGGAGAATCTTGGAAATATGAAAATGAATTACGGCTTTTATATTACAATCCGACTAGCTCTGATTCCCACATTTCTTTGCCAATATCAAATTGCATAGAAGCAGTTTATTTTGGTGTTAAATGTTCTGACAAGGATAAGCAAACAATAAAAAGCATATTGAAAGGCAGAAAATGCATATCTTTTAAACATCAATGGACGGGTGATAAAACAGAAAAGATAAAAGAAGAAAAAGATATTGAATTTTATCAGATGAAAATTGATGATGAAATATTTGGTGCAATAAAAGCTGTCAAAGACAATTCATAATTAAAATAGAATTAACAAAAAACCAGCTGCCAGCCTCAGATCTATAAAGTGTTGCGACCGCTGTGCAAAGTCTCCTGACTTCGTACCCACTCCGCTAGCGCGAGCGTCCCGCTCGTGAACACAAAGAAATTCGAAAAATTAAGCATGAATAGAAAACTAAAAATCGCTTTAATTATCATGATAATACTAACTCTTTTGGGAGCTATATATTATTATGGAACAATATTTATATGCGAGATTAGCGTTAAATGCAAAGACTGTGATCAAACTTCTAAGTCAGAAAAAGAATCAAAAGAAAATAAATTTTATTATGGATATTATACTTGTGATATTTCTGAGTTTAATCTAAAATACAATACCGAAAAAATAGAAATCGGAAATATCTGGATTGAAAAAGTATGGCGTTACAATACTGATGATTGCTTTAGCGACGACTACAACACCAAGGTAGTTAATAACCATGGTTATAATATTGTGATAGATTTTAAAAAATCTACAGATGAATTTCTTTTCAATTTCATCCCTATGATTAATAATATAGAAGACAATCAAAATGGTGGAATTAATGATAACAGAAAAACTTTAAGATATACAAAACTACCAAAAGAGATAAAACTTATTGTTGTAGAAAGAAATCCGGATATGAATTTTGGTTGGACGAAAGAAATAATATCAGGTACATTGATACTAAAACTAAAAAGTATAAATGAATAAAACTTTTATTCTTTTATACCTTTAAAAACTCTAATTATGATCTCCTGCTGGCGCGAACGTCCCACTCGTAATAACAAAGAAATTCAAAAAACCATTGGAACAGGCACGAGCGAGACGTTCGCGCTAGCAGAAGGAATATTAAAATAAAAAGCGAAGCCACAAATAAGCATTTATTTTCCATCACTTTTATTATCTTTAAAAGAAAAATACCCCCGAAAAATCTTTCAGCCTAACTAAAATAAGCCTTAAAAATTATATGCACATTATAGTTACAATCGTAGTCATAATACTAGCAATTATCTTCATTGGTTTTATATTGTATACCCCGATCACACAGATTTATCCCCCAGCTACCGCAAGCGTCCCGCTCGTAAACACAAAGAAACTCAAAACCAATCGAAAACGTTCAAAAGAATGACGCTCGTGTTAGCAATCTAATAATATTTCATCCTTTTAAAATAGTTTTAAGCCACAAATAAAGAGATTTTTACGCTCTTTGTTAGTGGCTTTTTAATTTTAAACAAATTAGTTTTTTGTAAGTAAAATTGCTATGTTTGACACTACCAATAAACTAAAATTTAATAAATCCTTTTAAAGAAATGCAACAAAAATTACTCAAAAAAACCATTCTTAATTCCTTAATTATTATCTTTTTTATTTCTTTGGTTTCCTGCAGAAGAGATAACCCCAAAATCACAATTGTAGGGAATGGCAAATCGGACACGTTAATTTTTAATTCCGAAGACACTTTGATTACGCATGGCGTTTTAGACACAATCAGGCTTTCTTCTTATAGTAATCACGAAGTTACAATCAACGGCTCAAAACCTTTAAAATTTAGAGTTTCTGATAAAGACGGAATTTTAAATACTTCTAAAAATGAATTCATCTTATTCAACGTGGAATTTCAATCGGATGGAACAGAAGCGAATCCTATGGAGGCACTGGAAATACATGCTGATTCCTATGTTAAAATTGATTCTTTCTTGATTTGCAAAAAAATATTTGAAAAGGAATTACAAGATACCAATAAACTGAATTTAGTTCTAGATTCTATCGCCGTGAGCAAAAACGGAAATTACAAAACGTCTTATCATGATCGCGACTATTCGTCTTATTATGATGAAGATTTAACGGCTTCTTTTTATGGATTCAAAAAAATTGGCGCAAGTAATATCTTTATTGAAAAGACCTGGGACTATGATCTCAACGAGGAAATACCTGAAGAAATTTCGGTACAAACTAGTAATAACAATTACAATCCCAAAAACTATATTCAAAAAACGGATAAAACAGCAATTGTAATGGCTAAAAGCTTTTTAAGATATGCTACAATAAATATTAGCGAATATGTTGTGATTAACATTAATGAGCAATTAAAAAAGAGAGCAAAAAAAAGTCCTCCGCTGGCTAAACAATAGGACTAAATAACGCTTTCAGCAGTTCTCTGCTAGCATGAGCAAAAAAACTGCTCGCGCAGATCTACTCTCAATCGATAGCGCAGATTTGTAATCTGCGCTATCGTTGCCTAAATATTTACTCAATCGAGATTCTTTTCTATTATCGGAATATAACAACGTGATATGATGAAAATAGAAATAAAATCTAACATGCTTCTTTATGTATTTTGAATTAGCATTTTGTAAGCAAAATCATTATGTTTGAAAGACCAAAACCTACTTATGAAGAGACGCAATTTTCTCAAAACAACACTACTTTTTGTTGCCTCAGCGCAAATGTTTCCTAATACAGTATTGAATTTCGCGACGGAAGTTCGAAACAACTTCAAATATATTTATACCAATGCGAAGCTTAAAAATCAGTTCTTTTTGTTTTTAAAAAACGTTTTCAATTTATATCCTGAAAAGGAATTCCACGAGTTGATTTACCAAAATACCATTTCGAAAAATACAGATAAAGAGATTTATTTGGCAACGCAGGCAAAACTTGACGACATTACTCCTTTTATGTCAAGTTTTCGCTATCAACTTCCGGCTTTGATGCATCAAAAAAACGAAATGTCTGTCGAAACGGTTTCTTTGCTTGGCGAAGGCACTAAATATAATGGTTATTTAGAAATTGGTTCTTCGGGGCGCTATTTAGATTATCTGGAAGAAAGTGTTTCCATCAAAGGAAAAAGATATTATGCTGATGGACGAAAACCCAAATATTCTTTCTCTGAAATGGTCGATCGCGGTCAAATTGCCGTTGGTGCAGAATATATTCCGTTTACGAATTACAAAACCAAGTTTGGCGATCATGTCCCGCACAATAGTGTTGATTTGGTTACGATTTATATTGGTTTTCATCATTGCCCTTTAGAGTTGCGAACGCAGTATATCTCTTCGATTCGCGATACTTTGCGAGTTGGCGGAAAAATGATTTTAAGAGATCATAATTGCGATACCGAAGATCAAAAAATATTGGTGGCATTGGCGCATGATGTTTTCAATTTAGGCGTAAACGAAACCTGGGAATACAATGAAAAAGAAGTTCGAAACTTTTATTCTCTGGATTTCATCATTGCTTTTGTGGAAAATATCGGGTTTAAATTTCATAAAAAAACCTTGTATCAAAAAGGCGATCCTACCAAAAATGCATTAATGCTTTTCACCAAAATCTAATCATTGTACTTTCTTCTATGAAAAAAATCTACCGTTTGGTTAAGCTTCTCTTCGTCTATATTCTAAAAATCCTAAAATTTATATACGCCGGAATCAAAAAGTCAATCCGATATATTAATAGCAAAAAACGCTTATTCATTCCGTTTTACAGTTTTATTGCCTTTGCGATTTATATCTTTTTATTGATTCAGTTTTCGGGAGATTCAGCATTTGATACTACTTTAGAAAGCAAAACCTTAAACGATGTCACGCAATTAAATCCGATTCAAGTCAATCAGATTATCAAACCAAAAACGGTAAACGAAATTGTCTCTGCCATAAAAAATACAACGGGACCAATTTCTATTGGCGGTGGAAAATACAGCATGGGCGGACAAACTGCTTTTGAAAACAGTCTGCACATCGATATGCGCTCTTTCAATAAAATCATCAACATTGATAAAGAGAAAAAACAAATTACGGTACAAGCCGGAATTCGTTGGCGAGATATTCAAAAGGTAATCGACCCTTTGAATTTATCGATAAAAATCATGCAGACGTATTCTAATTTTACGGTTGGAGGCGCGATATCTGTAAATTGTCACGGAAGATACATTGGTCACGGCCCGATTATTTCATCGGTTTTAGAAGTTAAAATTATTACGGCAAACGGCGAAATTATCACTGCGAACCGCGAAGTAAATCAGGATATTTTTAACGCTGTAATTGGCGGTTATGGCGGAATTGGCGTTATAGCCGAAGTTACTTTGCAATTGGTTGATAATGAAAAAGTAGAACGATTTCATGAGGTAATGCCAATTGAAGAGTACAAAGCGTATTTCGATAAAAACATCAGAAACAACAAAGATGTCGTTTTTCAGAATGGTAATTTGTATCCGCCAAAATATGACAAAATAATGAGCGTTTCGTGGCAAAAAACGACAAACCCATTAACAGATACCGATCGATTAATTCCTGAAGATGAAAATTATTGGGTTGAATCGCATTTAGCTGGAGTGGTTTCCTGGGGAAATTCAGGAAAATGGATTCGCGAATATGCTATTGATCCTTTATATTTTATTCCGAAAACAGTGCGATGGCGAAATAAAGAAGCTAGTTATGATGTAAAAGAATTAGAACCTTCGTCACGCGAAAAAGATACTTATGTTTTGCAGGAATATTTTATTCCGGTGGAGAATATAAAATCTTTTATTCCGAAAATGACTGAAGTTTTTCAGAAGAATAAAGTAAATGTGATTAATGTTTCCTTGCGACATGCGCTTCCAGATCATGAAAGTTATTTGTCGTGGGCAAGGAAAGAAGTATTTGCCTTTGTGGTTTATTACAAGCAAAATACCGATCAGAAAGCAAAAGATCAGGTAAAAAAATGGACACTTGAAATGACGGATGCCATTTTGAGCGAAAACGGAACCTGGTATCTTCCGTATCAACCACACGCAACGGTTGAACAGTTTAAAAAAGGATATCCAGACAGCGATAAATATTTTGCTCTAAAAAACAAATTAGATCCTGAGCAGCGATTTACAAACAAACTTTTAGATAAATATAATCCTTACGCAAAAAGTAAAATTGCTGAAGAAAAGAAAAAGATAAAAGATTATTTCAGAGCCGAAGAACAAACTGTTTTGACGGTTCCGGAATGGTATTTAGTGTACAATCCGAAAGAATATGCGGATTATCTGGAAAGTGGTAAAAATCCGTCTGATTTTCCTTTTTACAAATCGATTGATGAATATTGGAAATTGTATGACCGATCGATAAAACTGACTTCTGAAGCGTATCCTGAAAACGGCGAATACAAAACCATGTTACAGGTTATTGGCGTAAGCATGACAATGGAATATGGCGCGAAAATCCTTTATGAAAATACTATTGGAAGGTTCTTTAATTTATTTTCCGAAGAAAAAAACTCTGAGACTGAAAAAACAATTATTGAAGCACAACGCGCGTATAGTGATTTTATTTATCAAACGGCTTGGTACGAGTTTAAATTTTTACCGTGGGTTAAAAAAGTCTGGACGGCTTCTGAAAATTCAGATCACAGCATTCTTCGCAAATGGGAACGAACTTTTATTTTTACTTTAGAATTTTCATTTAAAGCTTTCTATTCGAAACTTATTGAGTGGGGCGCAAAATCAAGCTACGAAACGCCTTCTAATTTGATTTATTTAATTGTTTCGAATGTTGATACCATCAAAGAAAATCCGAACTTAAAAATCATCAGTAGAGATCGTGATAAAATGATTATTGCCGTTACACGTTGGGAAATTTTCACAAAAGAAATGATAAAACTTTCGAATCAGAATGTGAAAATCTATGAGATTTCTGGAAACGATGAAATTGCGGTTTCAACAATCGAGAATGCTTTAAATAAACCAAATTTAAAAGATGTAAAACTATTATATCAATCTAAAATTGTAACGGATGATAGTTTGACACGAAATATTTATCTTTTATCTGTTGAAAAGTTATTGCCTTTTATAAAAGATTCGAAAAAGAACAAGATTACCATTGAACATGTTTATGATTATTAAGTCAAAACTTTAAATCACATTATTTCTTTAAACCAAAACAGTATAAAAAACCATGATCCAAAGAATTACAAAAACAATTTTATTTTTTCTCCTTTCTATATTTATTTCCTGCGGACAAAAAGATCCAAACAAACAAATTGATGAAGGCACTATAAAAGGTGAAACTTATAAGAGCAGTGATATTGGCTGGACCATAGAAATTCCGAAAGGATGGTCAGTAATTTCAAAAGATCATATTGATAGTCAAGAATCAAAAGGCAAAGAGGCAATTGAAAAATCATCAGGGCAAAAAGTAGATATGAGTCAATTAAAACATCTTATCAGCTTTCAAAAGAATCAGTTTAATCTTTTTGCTTCGACATCAGAACCCTTTAAAGAAGAGTATCCGGGAGAATATCAGGAAAACAGTAAGAAATTGTGTAATATGATTTATCAGACTTATATTGATAACAAAATTAAAACCGATTCTTCGTCAGGAAAAGAAATTATTCAAGGACTTGAGTTTAATGTTTTTCGTACCACTATTTACGCTCCAGACGGAAAAGTAATTCTCAACCAAATAATGTACAACAGACTAATAAATGGTTTTGATTTTGGTGTAAATATTAACTACAATAATGATGAGGATAAAAAAGCAATGTTGGATGCTTTTAAAAATTCAAAATTTACTAAAAAATTCAAACAATAGTTATTAAATTATTTAAGACCCAAATTCAACGAGGAGTTCTTTCTCATGAATTAAAATCGCTTTACGAAGTCTGAAGACTTCGTAAAGCATATAGTAATACCCCAAAATATTAATTGAAAAAAAATGATTTCACTAGACATTAATGATTCAACTATCTTATTAGTATTATTACTTTTTTTTCTATTTACAATATTGCCTGCTATATTTATTTTTCAACTTTTAAAAACTTGGAAGGTTGCAAAATCAGTAAAAATAGTTGTATCTGTTCTGTTTTCAATTCTAATTGTATTTTTTGTTTTATACTTTATGTATAAGACAACTGGAAAAGGTTTATTACAATAAAATCATTTTTTCGTTCCCAACAAATACAAAATCTTAGCCGATCCAAATTTTACTTTTCCAACTTCCCATTAAAGCTTTCTTTGTTATTCAACTTAGAAATCATCACTTACAATTTTTTTATATCTTTAAAAACTCTAATTATAATCATCTATTTAGAACGTTGCAAATCAATAACACACCCTAATTCTATGAAAAAAACAGTACTTTCATTTCTTTTAGCTGGATTTTTAACTGCCTACGCTCAGGAATCAAAACCGGATTCGAAACCAAAAACACCGGCTGCAAAAGAAGAAAATTCACCTGCTAACCTTACTTTCAATCCGGACTCTCAAGTTGTCACAAATCATACAACCACAATAAAAGGACAAAAAGTTTCTTATAAAGCAACAACCGGAACTATGCCTGTTTGGGACGAAGATGGAAAAGCAATCGCCGGATTATTTTATACGTATTATGAGCGTTCTGATGTAAAAGATAGAGATTCACGTCCTTTAGTTATTTCATTTAATGGCGGTCCTGGATCTGCTTCAGTTTGGATGCAGATTGCTTATACGGGACCAAGTTTGTTAAATATTGATGACGAAGGATATCCTTTGCAGCCTTACGGAATAAAAGAAAATCCATATTCTATTTTAGATGTTGCCGATATCGTTTTTGTAAACCCTGTTAATACAGCTTACTCAAGACCTACAAGCAAAGAAATCCCTGCTGCAAAATTTTTCGGCACAAATGCCGACATTAAATACTTAGCCGATTGGATTAATGGTTTTGTAACCCGCACTAATCGTTGGGCTTCACCTAAATATCTAATAGGTGAAAGCTATGGTACAACTCGTGTTTCAGGATTAGCGCTTCAATTACAAAACAATCAATGGATGTATCTTAACGGAGTAATTTTAGTGTCTCCAACTGATTTAGGAATAACGCGTGGAGTTGTTTCTGATGCCGCTCTTAAATTACCTTATTTTGCAGCGACTGCCTGGTATCACAAAAAACTTAGTCCTGAACTCCAAAATAAAGACTTAACTGATATGTTACCCGAGGTTGAAGATTTTACTATCAACGAACTTCTTCCTGCATTGAGTAAAGGAGGATTTTTGGAGGAACAAAAAAGAAAAGAAATTGCCTCTAAAATGGCACGTTATTCTGGTATATCAGAACAAGTTATTCTGCAAAACAATTTAGATGTTCCTTATGATTATTTTTGGAAAGAACTTTTAAGAGATAAAGGTTACACAGTAGGAAGACTTGATTCAAGATACAAAGGAATTGACCGTAAAGACGCTGGAGAAAGCGTTGATTTTAATGCAGAACTTACGTCTTGGTTACACTCGTTTACGCCTGCTATCAATATGTATGTACGTAATAATCTTAACTACAAAACGGATTTTAAATACAATATGTTTGGTCCTGTACATCCTTGGGACAGATCTAATGATAAAACAGGTGAAAACCTAAGACAAGCCATGGCTCAAAATCCATATTTGCATGTAATGGTACAATCAGGATATTATGATGGTGCTTGTGACTACTTTAATGCTAAATACGATTTATGGCAAATGGATCCAAGTGGAAGACTAACGGATAGAATGTCATGGAAAGGCTACAGAAGCGGTCACATGATGTATTTGAGAAAAGCTGACCTGGAAACTGCAAATGAAGACATCAGAACATTCATAAAACAATCATTACCTAAAGCTAGCGAACCAGCAAAATATTAAATCTGATTTCTAATCATAAAGAGACTAAATTACAAGTACAATAATTCATGATTTCAAAAGCAACATTAGCAGATATTCCTGCTTTGAATATATTAATCAATTCTGCATACAGAGGAGAAACTTCTAAAAAAGGCTGGACAACCGAAGCACATTTATTAGAAGGAAAAAGAACCGACGAACAAGAAATGACGGAAATTTTCCAGAATCCAAAAAATACGATTCTGAAATTCACTGAAAATGACAAAATTATTGGTTCGGTTTTATTAGTTGAAAAAGGACATCAATTGTATTTGGGAATGTTGACGGTTTCACCAGAACTTCAAAATAGCGGAATCGGGAAAAAGCTTTTGGCCGAAGCCGAAAATCATGCTAAATCCTTGAATTTGTCAAGTATTATTATGACAGTTATTTCGGTTCGTGAAGAGCTTATTGCATGGTACAAACGTCATGGCTATGTTGATACTGGCGAAAGAGAAGCTTTTCCTGAAAGCGGAATTCATGTTACGGTTTCTGAAGAACCTTTAGAGTTTATTTTCTTGGAGAAACAGCTTTGAGAATTTAGAAAACAAAATGAACATACATCTTTTACCTAAAAAAAATAGTACAGCCTCTGTTTGGAGTGGCGGATTGACATATGAATATATGATATATCCGAAAACTGCTATCTATACCGATAGAGATTTTCTATTCAGAATAAGCAGTGCTACAATAGAGGAAGTGCCTTCAGGTTTTACCAAATTTAAGGGCTATCACCGATACTTGGTTATGCTTGATAACTATTTAGATATTGAGATAAACAAAGAGAAAAAAAAATATGAGAAATATGAAATCATGGAATTTAATTCGGATGATGACGTGATTTCTTATACAAAAGGGATTGATTTTAATTGGATGGTTTCTGAAAAAATAAGTCATCACAAACTGATAATAACTAAAAGTGAGCAGCATTATAATGCTCAAATAATAATTCTATTTTCTTTAGATACGACAGTTATTAAAATTAATGAGAAGCCATTCGATCTAAAACCTTATGATTTATTAGTTATTGAAAATCAGAAAAAGGAAAATGTAATGCTTCATTTTTCTAATGAATGTCTCTCTGGAATATTGGATTTTTAATCCGATTATCATTGAAAAAGAATCTAAGTTTTTTTTTAATCTCGTAAAGACGCGAAGTCGCAAAGTTTTATCTTTCTTTGCGACTTCACGTCTTTACGAGATTATTTTAAGTCAAAACTTAATTATCTTATATAATTAAAGTACAAGTTCTTCAAACAAACGCTGAATCGTTTTCTCCAAATCCTGACACAAACCAGGATGAGGTCTCGACGTTTGTATCGCAGAACTTCTAATTGCCGTCAACCATCTAAAACGCTCCGGAATCTCAAATTCAGCAATTGGACCGCCATCTTTGACTCCGTTTGCGATTTTTTCTAATGAAGTTAAATTGCACTCTAATTGTTCGATGTCAAAATCGCTAGAAAGTGCTTGAATTTTTTCTTTATTCAAATGAAAAAGAACTTTTATAAACTTGGCTTTTTTGCAAAACAAAATGATTCCGATATTCAGGAATTCTTCGCGCTCTGCCCTTGGCACAACACGAATCACAGCATATTCGTATAAGTGGTTATCTTGCATTTTGAGCGTGATTTACAAATATTTCTGAATTCTCTAATCTTGTTTTTAAAAACTGCAAGTAAACGTTTCGCAATCCTTCCGGCGTTTCATCCGCATCTTCCCATTGAAGCCAGTCTACAGGAATCGTATTTACAATTTCTTCCAAAATTTCTGGAGTTAGAATTGCTTTAAATTCGGCATCGACTTCTTTCAAAAGTGAGGCTTGAGGTAATAAAACGTGATCTTTTATCAATACAAACGGACTTTTTGAATGTTGTTCCCAATTGTTCCAAGAATGATGAAAGTATAAACAAGCGCCGTGATCAATTAGCCATAATTCTTTATGCCAAATTAGCATATTGGTATTTTTGAAAGTTCTATCAACGTTTGTGATATAAGCGTCCAACCAAACAATCTGCGACGCTAATTTAGGATCAACTGTTGTTACTGCAGGATCAAAAGTGATTGCGCCAGATAAGAAATGAAGTGCAAGATTTAATCCCTGACTACCTTGTAGTAAATCCTGAATTTCTTCATCAGCTTCGGTTCTTCCGAAAGCTTCATCCAGATTTGCGAATACTAATTCTGGTAATTGTAATTTTAAAGCTTTTGCGATTTGTCCGCCAACTAATTCGGCTATAAGGGCTTTTACGCCGTGTCCGGCACCTCTAAATTTTAATACGTATTTAAAATCGTCATCGGCTTCTGCCAAAGCGGGTAATGATCCGCCTTCGCGCAGTGGCGTTATATATCGCATGACGTTTACCGTTCTGAGATCGAAGTTGTTTTTCATTTTTTAAAGATTCAAAGATGCTAAGAAACTAAGATGCTAAGTTTTCAATCTTTGATATTACAAACTTACGTTTTTTTGATTTTAGATTTTTGTGGTCACAAAATTGTTTCACGTAGATTTAAAAAGATTTAAGCAGATCTAAGCCGATTTATTCTCATTTTTTGTCATCCTGAGCGAAGTCGAAGTGCCGCAAAGATATGCCTCAAAGTTATTTACTTTGTCGAGTTACCTGCTGTCCTTCGACTTCGCTCAGGGTGACAAGCTCCGCGATAAAAAATTATCTAATGATCAAATTGACACATTTTCTAATTCAATAAAAGCTTTTCCTAAATATTTAATAATTGTTGAAGCGGTAAAAGATTCATAACCTGTTTTTGGTAGAGCTAAATCAGCCGTTAATCCATGAAGATAAACTCCTAATTTAGACGCATATTTAGGTTCGTAACCTTGAGCGAGCAAACTTGTCAGGATTCCCGTTAAAGTGTCGCCACTTCCCGCGGTTGCTAGCGCAGCATTTCCAGTAGTGTTTTCGTAAATTGAATTTCTGTTTATGATAAATGTGGGCGCGCCTTTCATGACAACAATGACTTTGTATTTTTCTGAAAATGTAATTGTTTTTTGAAATTTCTCTGATTCCGAATTCCATTTACCAATTAAACGTTCTAATTCTTTAGGATGAGGTGTCAGAATGGTGTCTTCGGGAACTAATTCTAACCAAGATAAATTTTCGGAAATAATGTTTAGCGCATCCGCATCTAAAACCAAAGGCATTTTATTAATCCGTAAAAATTCAAATAAGGCTTTTTGTGTTCCGAGCTCCTTTCCTATTCCCGGACCAATTCCGATGGCTTGCGGAATTAATGGTAAATGAATATTGGTAATGAAATTTGTATTTTCATCGGTTACAGTCATCACTTCGGGAATCGAGATTTGAAGAATTTGATAACCGCATTTTGGGATAAAAGTCGTTACGAGTCCGCAACCCGATTTTAAACAGGATTTTGATGCTAAAACGGCTGCTCCAATTTTCCCATAACTTCCGGCAATAATCACGGCATGACCTTGTGTTCCTTTATGTGCTTTGGAATCTACAGGTTTGTATATTTTTAGAATTTCTTCTTTTGTGATTAAATACGGTGATTTCATTTCAATAGCTTTTTATTTTAAACACATAGAATCATAGCTTTACTTTGCGAATAAAGGAGTTTCACTTGTTTAAATAAACATAGCTAAACCTGAAAAGCATAATTCAACATTAAAATTACGTAAAAAATCGAAATCACGAATTCTTCTTTTGAAACTGACGACCCTAGCCCAGATTGAAGAGGAAAGCCCGGAGTAAAAAAAGCAAAAGTTTCTTGTTCTAAAAAAGCGACCAACGCAAGCTCTTTTTAGAACATTAGAAACTTTGATTTTTTTTATGTCCCGATAACTATCGGGATGTAACGAAAAGCTGGAATTGCTCCTAATTATTGCGAAATTTATAATTTAAGCCATTCAAATTAGATATTTTTTGAATAGATTTGCAAAACAATTTTATAAAACAACACAATGAAAAATACTGCGCTTACGCACATACATGAAGGTTTAGGAGCAAAAATGCTTCCTTTTGCTGGTTATAACATGCCTATTACTTATGAAGGAGTTAATGCTGAACATGAAACAGTTCGTAACGGTGTGGGCGTTTTTGACGTTTCGCATATGGGTGAATTTTTGTTAACAGGTCCAAATGCATTGGCTTTGATTCAGAAAGTAACTTCTAACGATGCATCAACTTTGACAATTGGAAGAGCACAATATTCTTGTCTTCCAAATAATGAAGGCGGAATTGTTGACGATTTGATTATTTATAAAATGAAAGAAGAAGAGTATTTACTTGTGGTAAATGCTTCGAACATTGATAAAGACTGGAACTGGATTTCTTCTCATAATGATTTAGGAGTTGACATGAAGAATCTTTCTGATGATTATTCTTTATTGGCGATTCAGGGACCAAAAGCGGTTGAAGCTATGCAATCATTAACTTCAGTTGATTTGTCTTCTATTGTTTATTATCATTTTGAAGTGGCTGATTTTGCAGGATTCAGTGATGTAATCATTTCTGCTACAGGATATACAGGTTCAGGAGGTTTTGAAATCTATTGCAAAAATGCAGATGCTGAAGCAATTTGGAACAAAGTTTTTGAAGCTGGAGCGGCTTTCGGAATTAAACCTATTGGTCTTGCTGCTCGTGATACTTTACGTCTGGAAATGGGATTCTGTCTTTACGGAAACGATATTAATGATACTACTTCTCCACTTGAAGCTGGTTTAGGATGGATTACGAAATTCACTAAAGATTTCACGAATTCTGAAGCACTTAAAAAACAAAAAGAAGCTGGTGTTACAAGAAAATTAGTTGCTTTTGAAATGCAGGAACGTGCAGTGCCAAGACACGATTACGAAATTGTTGACGCTTCTGGCGAAGTTATTGGAATTGTAACTTCTGGAACTATGTCACCTTCTATGAATAAAGGAATTGGTTTAGGATATGTTACTGTTGCAAATAGTGCTATTGATAGCGATATTTTTATCAGAATCAGAAAAAATGATGTTGCTGCTAAAGTGGTGAAATTGCCTTTTTACAAAAAATAATTTTTGACTAAATAATACAGAAATGCATTGCGATATAAATTGCAATGCATTTTTTTTATGCCGAATTTTATTCATAAGATGTCATTCATAGATAAAATCTTTTAGTCATCGATATTCTTGAGAAATTACTGTCTTTTATCAAAAAATTACCGTAATTTTAATGTAACCGATGATTTACAGATTTATGAAAAGCCTATTATTAGTATTTCTGCTGACTTCAACTGTTCTATTTAGTCAAAATAGCACTCAGACATGCGAGATTTTAAATAAAATTAATGCGCTTGTCCAGAGTGAGCATATTCGCCCAAAACCTGTAAACGACAGCTTGTCGGTTTTTGTTTTTGATAACCTAATCAATGAATTAGATCCGTCACGAAACATCTTTTTTAAAACCGAATACGACGAAATGTCTAAAAAATATCGTTTTAATTTAGATGATTTAATTCTGAACAACGACTGTAGTTTTTTAGACGATATTACTTCAAAATATAAAAACGGACTTTTGAGAACGAAAGCGGTTTTAGAAAAAATTCAATCAACAAATATTGATTATACTACAAAAGACACCATCAGATTTTACAAAAAAGCTTTTCCTTTTTATTTAAAAAAAGAAGATCTGGAAAAAGTATGGCTTAAAAAACTGCGCTATCAGATTTTAGATGAAATGGCCGAAAGCAGTGAAAATCTTGATTCTGTAAAAGCCAACTTCAAATCAATTGAAACGGCAACAAAACAGATGATTTTATCTAATGAAATTTGCAGAATAAACACGTTGTTAGAAAACAAAATCAAACAAGAAGAAAACCTTTATAATTACTTCTGCACTTATTTTGATCCGCATACTGCTTATTTCAGTGATGATTCAAAAACCAGTTTTGTGGCTTCATTATCTAAAGAACATCTTTCATTGGGAATGAGCGTAAATCTGAATGAAAAAAATGAAATTATTATTGCGGAAATTGATCCTAACGGACCTGCATATCAAACCGGACTAATTAAAAAAGGTGATCAGATTATCTCCATATCAAACCAAAAAGAAACTTTAAAGGTTTCCTGTTCATCATTAGAATCGATTTCGACCATGATTTTATCGGAATCCAATAAAAGTATTACGCTTACGCTGAAACGAAATTCAGGAAAGAGCTTTGATGTTTATATTGAAAAACAAGTCATGAAAGATGAAGATAATTCGGTTTACAGTTTTATTATCGGAAAAGACAGTAAAATTGGCTACATCAAAATTCCTAGTTTTTATGCTGATTTAGACGAAAACAACCGAAAAGGCTGCGCTGATGATGTTGCCCGCGAGGTAATGAAACTTGAAAAAGACAATATACAAGGTCTAGTAATTGACTTGATTGACAACGGTGGCGGTTCGATGGAAGAAGCGATAAAACTAGCCGGAATGTTTATCGATTACGGTCCGATTTCAATTGTAATTGATAATAAAAAAGAGAAATCTGTAATAAACGATCCTTATAGAGGATTAATTTATAAAGGCCCAATCGTAATTCTTGTAAACAGCAATACGGCATCGGCAAGTGAATTTTTTGCTTCTATTCTGCAAGATTATAATCGCGCTCTTTTAATAGGCAGCACTACTCTTGGAAAAGCAACTATGCAGACTATTCTTTCTCTTGATGAGCAAAAAAATACAGACTTTTTAAAAATTACAATTAACAAATTTTATCGTGTTACAGGAAAAAGTCATCAATATGTTGGCGTAAAACCTGATGTGATTCTTCCTGAATTTTATGAAGACGTTTATCAAAAAGAAAGCGATTTCCCAACCGCGATTAAAAACGACAGCATTGAACCTTTCTTAAAATACAAACCATATGCAAAACGTCCGCTGATTGATAAATTAGCTAAAAATTCAGCGGCGCGACTGGCTGATAATTATTATTTTAACGACATCAAAAAAATAAACCAAAAAATTGATCAAATTGTAAATACGCCAAAAGCTGAACTTCCGATGACTTTAGATGCAGTTTTCAAGCAAAAAAAACTAGTCAATTCCCTTTGGAAAGAAATCAATACTTTCAATGACGAAAACAATCCGCTGGATGTTTACAATTCGACTGTAAATCAATTTTTGCTTGGAGTTTATCCTAACGACAAAACCGTAAATCAATATCAGATTGACAATTTAAAAACGAATCCGTATTTGAATGAAGCTGTAAATGTTATCAATGAATTTAATGCTTCGAAATAACTATTTTGTTTCAGGTTTCAGGTTTCAGGTTTCACGTTCTAATCTGAACTTGAAACCTGAAACCTGAAACTTAAAACATTAAAAAAAAGAATAGTATTGTTTTTGGAAAAATAAGGAATAACCGTATTTTTGCATCACAAAACTAAAAATTAGAAATGGGAAGAGCGTTCGAATTTAGAAAAGGAAGAAAAATGAAACGTTGGTCAGCGATGGCCAAAACATTTACCAGAATTGGTAAAGATATCGTTATGGCTGTTAAAGAAGGCGGACCAAACCCAGATGCCAATTCTAGATTAAGAGCTGTAATACAAAACGCGAAAGCTGCTAACATGCCTAAGGACAATGTGGAGCGCGCGATTAAAAATGCAAGTAATAAAGATACTGCCAACTATAAAGAAATTCTTTTTGAAGGATATGCGCCTCACGGAATCGCAATCTTGATTGAAACAGCTTCTGACAATAATAATAGAACAGTAGCAAACATCCGTAGTTATTTTAACAAATGCAACGGAACAATGGGAACTCAGGGTTCTGTTGAATTTATGTTTGATCACACTTGTAATTTCAGAATTGCTAATAATGGCCTTGACGCTGAAGAATTAGAATTAGAATTAATTGATTTTGGTGCTGAAGAAGTTTTTGAAGACGAAGACGGAATCTTAATTTATGCTCCTTTTGGAAGTTTTGGTGCTTTGCAAAAAGAATTAGAAAATAGAGGTTTAGAAATTTTATCTTCTGGTTTTGAGCGTATTCCGCAAATAACTAAAGAATTGACAGAAGCTCAAATCGCTGACGTTGAAAAACTAATCGAGAAAATCGAAGAAGATGATGACGTTATGAACGTTTATCATACAATGAAAGAAGAATAATTTCTTTCTGAAAAATATTTAAAAGCTTTGGATTTTTCCAGAGCTTTTTTGTTTGTAATGATTTTAAACTAGAGTCAATTTTTCCGAAAAACATTTTAACCGTTATATTTGCAACACCTCAAACAAAAAAAATATATCATCAAAATGCAAACATCAAAATACACAAAAATAGCGGTAATTGTAATGGTACTTTTATTTTTAGTACTAAGCGTAATAAGCTGTAGCACTCATGTACATACAGGTCTGGGGCCGGGGGGGCCTGCACCAACAGGTAAAAAAGTACCGCCAGGGCAAGCAAAAAAAATGAATGGAGACAAAAGCGCAAAAGCTTATGCACCAGGACAACAGAAAAAACACTAATAAAAAAGCCTTCTGAAATTTCAGAAGGCTTTTTTATTTGACGTTACTAAAAGTTAAACGTATTATTTTTTATTTGTTATTTTCAATAAGTAGGTTCCTTCTGGTAAATCCCCAATGTTAGAAGCATTACTTCCAGTTAATTTTCTTCCTTGAGAAAAAACCTCTACAGTTTTAGTTGTAGTTGTATTGTTATCTGTTGAAGGCGTTGCTACAGATGTTGTTGGTTTTGAAGGCGCTACAGTTTTTGCAGGTGGCGCAGCAACTGCAACTTTTTTCACTCCACTCGAAACCGGAGCAGCTTCAGCGACACGTCCAGCGACTGGTTTTGAGCTATTATATGATTCCAATACCTGCTCATCAGTCATAGCAACATTATAAATTTTTAGATCATCTATATCAGCATTAATCGTAGTTGTTCCATTTATTTGTCCTAATCTAAGAATATAACCTTTCGTCGCTCGCGCAATTCCTGTTGCCGATTTTAACAATTCTCCATTACGGTATAATTTAGAATTAGTACCATCGTATGTCATACTATATTGGTACCAAATTTCTTTTTGAAGGGGAACAGAAACAATAACGTTATTAGCATCACCCCATCCAACAAGGCTTACATCTGAATTTCCTGAAACTGCAGGTTGCTGCAATAATCCGAAAAATTGAGAATTTGTTGGAGCTCCGTAACCCAAGATATAATTTGCTGAAGCAACCGTATTAAATTTTACCCAAAAAGATATAGTTCTCGGTTTATTTTCCTGAGGAAGTTCTCCTACTACACCTTGCAAAAATTTATTTGTAAGTCGCTGAGCTGCTTTGGGAGTCCCTGTTCTATCAGCAACAAAATTTGGAGCACCCAGCAATGAAATGGAATTATCAGTACTATTTAAATTTCCATTAAATGTGAATTCCTGCACAGGATTTTGGGCATTAGTAGTCAAAAAAGTTACAAACATTAACGTAAGTAATAATCTTTTCATATTTAATATTTTAGGGGGATTTAGGGTATTTCTTAACACTTATAAAGTATTCTGTTATTTCAAATATTTTGTTAAAAATATAATTTTAATTCAAAGCTACAAAAAACATTACATGAAAAAATAAGATATTCTTATTAAAATTATGAAAATAAAAATTAGCCAATATTTGTTTTCGGAATTTGTAAAAACATTTTTACAAAACAACTTTAAAAAAAGCCCTCTGAGATACAGAAGGCTTTTTTCTACTATCCAAAATAAATTGCTCACTAAACAACATGATAAAAAAACTAAAAACTAACTAACTATTTCTATTAACCAAATTTCTTTACTTTGATGTGATTTTTTTTGATGGTGCATTTGTAATTTTCAACAAATAAGTACCTTCTGGCAAATCACTAATGCTCATGGAATTATCTCCAATGATTTTCTGTCCTTGTGAATAAACTTCAACATTTTTATCTCCATTTACATCACTATTTGCAATAATTGCATTTGATGGCGCCGCTTTAACAGCAACTTTAGTTTTTCCTGTAACCGTTTTGGCTGACACAGTTTTCGACGCTGTAACTTCCGCAACAATAGCAACTATAGGTTTAGATTCTTCATAAAGAGCTGTAACTTGTTCATCTGTCATTGCAACATTGTAGATTTTTAAGTCGTCAATATCAGCATTAATGCCTACGGTAGTATTTATTTCTCCAAGTCTAAAAATAGTACCTTTCGTAGAACGCTCAATTCCAGTTACGGATTTCAACATTATTCCGTCACGGTAAATTTTAGATATTTTTCCATCAAATGTAATAACATAATGGTACCAGGTCGCTTTTGCCAAAGGAGTAGAAACAATCACATCATTGCTTGCTCCCCATCCTGCCATACTTAAATCTGAATTTGAAGAAGACGTACCTTGCTGCAATAATCCATAATATTGTGCATTATAAGCTGTACCATATCCCAAAATATAATTTGCTTTAGAAATATCATTCAGTTTTACCCAAACGCTAATTGTTCTTGCTGAATTATTTTGAGGCAAATCGTCAATAACAGCTTCCATAGCTTTGTTATTTAGTCGCTGAGCCCCATTAAGATTTCCCATACGATCAGAAACGAAATTATTCGCTCCCATGAAAGTAATTGTATTTTGAGTATTGTTTAAGGTTCCGTTGAAGTTAAACTCCTGAATAGGATTCTGCGCAGTAGCATTCAAATAACTTACAAACATTAAAGAGAGTAGTAATTTTTTCATAGCGATAGATTTAAGGGTTATTAAAAAACATTGTGTCATTTTAACACTGCTAAACTATATTTTTATGTTTTTCAGCAGAAATTTTTTCGATAACTAACCTAAATAATCGTTTAAATAACAAAAATTGATGATTTCAAACACTTAATTGTATTTATTTATACTCTTAACAATAATATTAAATTTTTAAATTTACTTCAATCAAACATAAAGTTTCTTACGTATAAATACGGTATTTACAATAATTAAGAGATTATAACCATTCATTACAAAAGACATAATTTGACTTATGAACTCATAATTTATGAAAATTATACACTTGAATTACTCCAAAAAAAAGCTCCATCAATAAGATGGAGCTTTATATATGGAAAAGTATTTTAATTACTTAACAAATTCAATTTTCTGAACTTCTTCTTCATTGATGCTATCAAAGAATCCTTGTTCATTCATCCAGTCATCACTAAATACTTTACTCATGTAGCGCGAACCGTGATCTGGGAAAATAGCAATGATATTACTATCTTTAGTAAATTCACCTTCTTCGGCATATTGTTTAATCGCCTGCATTACTGCTCCAGATGTATACCCAACAAATAATCCTTCTTTACGAGTAATCTCTCTTGCTGAGTGCGCACTTTCCTCGTCCGTTACTTTCATGAATTTATCAATGATATCAAAATCAGTCGCTGACGGTATTAAATTTTTACCTAAACCTTCAATACGGTATGGATAAATTTCTTTGTTGTCAAATTCTCTTGTTTCATGATATTTTTTTAATACCGAACCAAAAGCATCAACACCCAGAATTCTAATATTAGGATTTTGTTCTTTTAGGAATTTTGCAGTTCCAGAAATTGTTCCTCCTGTTCCGCTGCAAGCAATTAAGTGTGTGATTTTTCCTTTTGTCTGTTCCCAGATTTCAGGACCTGTAGTATTGTAGTGTGCATCAATATTCAGTTGATTAAAATATTGATTAATATAAACAGAGCCTTTTGTTTCTTCGTGTAAGCGCTTGGCTACGTTATAATAAGATCTTTCATCATCTGCTGAAACGTGCGCCGGGCAAACATAAACTTTTGCTCCAAGGCTTCTCAACATGTCAATCTTATCTTTAGATGATTTTGAACTTACTGCTAAAATACAGTTATATCCTTTAATAATGCTGACCATTGCTAAACTAAATCCTGTATTTCCTGACGTAGTTTCAATAATAGTATCACCTGGCGACAAAATTCCTTTTCTCTCAGCTTCTTCAATAATATATAACGCGATTCTATCTTTTGAGGAATGACCTGGATTAAAAGCTTCTACCTTTGCATAGAAATTTCCTTCTAACTCTTCGGTGATTTTATTTAGCTTAATAAGCGGGGTGTTACCTATTAATTCTAAAACATTATTATAAGCATTTATTTCTTCTTTCATAAAAAAATAGTTAATCAAAGGTTTTTTTTAAAACCCCCGATAGGTTGCAAATTTAACAAAATTTTTCTAATTAGCTTTTAATTTTCTCTAAATCTAATAAAAAACTAAATTCTTTTGCTAAGTCCTTCAAAGCCTCAAAACGTCCTGAAGCTCCGCCATGTCCGGCATCCATATTGGTATCTAAAAACAAAAGGTTTTCATTTGTTTTCATATATCTCAATTTAGCTACCCATTTAGCAGGCTCCCAATATTGTACCTGCGAATCGTGCAATCCTGTAGATACATACATATTTGGATAATTTTGCGCTTTTACATTATCATACGGTGAGTACGATAACATATAATCATAATACTTTTTATTGTTTGGGTTTCCCCATTCGTCGTATTCTCCTGTTGTTAACGGAATGGTATCATCTAACATTGTTGTTATGACATCCACAAAAGGAACCTGAGCAATTACTCCGTTGTATAATTCTGGAGCTTCATTTGTTATAACTCCCATTAAAAGCCCTCCTGCTGATCCGCCTTCTGCGTACAAATGTTTAGAAGATGTGTATTTCTCGTTTATTACAAATTTAGAGCAATCGATGAAATCTGTAAAGGTATTTTTCTTTTTTAACAGTTTTCCGTCTTCATACCATTGTCTTCCTAAGTCTTCGCCGCCACGAATATGAGCGATAGCGTAAACAAATCCGCGGTCTAAGAGCGAAAGTCTTGTTGACGAGAAATAAGTATCCATTGTAATTCCATATGAACCATATGCATACAACAAAAGCGGATTTTTGCCATTTTTCTCTAATCCTTTTCTATAAATCATCGAAATTGGCACTTTTACACCGTCTCTTGCAGTTGCCCAAACTCGTTCTTCTACATAATTTTCTTTATCGAATTTTCCACCTAAAACCTGCTGTTCTTTTAAGATCTCTTTGGTTTTAGTTTTCATATTAAAATCAATTACAGACGAAGGCGTTGCAAGCGATTGATAACTGTATCGTAAAATATCGGTGTCAAAATCAATATTTGTTGTCGTGTAAGCATTGTAAGTTTCGCTTCCAAAAGGCAAATAATAATCTGGTTCGCCATTCCAAGGCATGATTCTAATATGATTCAATCCGTTTGAGCGCTCTTCTACAACTAAATAGTTCTTAAAGATTTCAATATCTTCTAACAAAACATCTTCTCTGTGCGGAATTACATCTACCCAGTTTCTCTTGCCCGTTTTATTCTCTGGCGTTTTCATCAGTTTAAAATTCGTCGCTTTGTCTTTATTAGTTAAAACATAAAACGAATCCTCAAAATGTGAAATACTATATTCTAATCCACGAACGCGTGTTTGGAATACTTCAAATTCTCCGTCTGGATTATCCGAATTTAAAATTCTGTATTCTGTCGTTAAAGTACTTCCAGAACTGATTACAATGTATTTTTTAGATTTTTCTTTGTGTACAGAAACATTAAATGTATCATCTGTTTCATTATAAACTAAAACATCATCTTTAGACTCTGTATTTAATTTATGTCTGAAAATTTTATCTGCTCTTAAAGTAACTTCATCTTGTCTGGTATAAAACAATGTATTATTGTCGTTTGCCCAAACTGAACTTCCGGTAGCGTTTTCAATTTTGTCTGAAAGAATTTCTCCTGTTTCCAGATTCTTGACTTGAACTGTGTAAATTCTTCTTCCAACTATATCTACCCCAAAACTGGCAAACTTATTATCCGGACTAATACTTAAGCCTCCTAATTTGAAATAAGCATGTCCTTTTGCCATTTCATTGCAATTGAAGAGAATTTCTTCCTCTGCCGAAAGGCTTGCTTTTTTTCTGGCAAAAATTGGATAATCCTGACCGGTTTCAAAACGTGTGATGTAGAAATAACCGTTGTAGAAATAAGGTACTGAAGAATCATCTTCTTTAATTCGGCTTTTCATTTCCTCATATAAAGATTCCTGCAAACCTTTAGTATGAGAGGTCATGTTTTGATAGTAATCGTTTTCTTTATTCAGATAATCGATAACTTCTGGATTTTCACGGTCATTCAGCCAAAAGTAATTATCAATTCTAGTCTCTTTATGTTTTTTAAGTTTCTTTGGAATTTCTGTGGCTTTTGGAGCCATTATATTGTTTTGCATTGATTGAGCATTTATTTTTAAATACGAAGTGGCAAAAGTACTACAATCAAAAGAGAACGAAAATTAATTTTTTCATAAAATATTCTATTGATTTACCATAGCAATATACTAATTTTGTCTGAAATAATTTAAAAAATCAAGAAAATGGATTTAATGGGAATGATGGGGAAACTTAAAGAAACCCAACAAAAAATTGAAGATACAAAAAAGCGCTTGGATACTGTTTTAATTGATGAACAAAGCGCTGACGGATTATTGAAAATTACGATTACAGCAAGCCGAAAAATAAAAACAATCTCTGTTGACGACTCTCTTTTAGAAGATAAAGAACAATTAGAAGATTATCTAATCGTAACGTTAAATAAAGCAATTGAAAAAGCTACAAACATAAACGAAAGAGAACTTGATGCAGTAGCAAAAATGGATATGCCAATGATTCCTGGAATGGATAATCTTTTTAAGTAAAGATTCTAAGATACTAAGATACTAAGGTTCTAAGTTACTAAGTTTCATAGCAAGATTTAAAAAAAAAAAAAAGACGCACAAATTGTGCGTCTTTTTTTTAGCAATTCAAAAACCTTAGAATCTTAGTAACTTAGAACCTTAGTATCTTTTTTCTAAATCTTCGAGAAGATCTCCATTACATATGTATGCATGACTTCTTTATAATCTAAGTGAGTAACGATTCTTAGTTTATTATGACCTAACGAGCTTATTAAAATATTTTTTTGTTTTAATTTTTCGATTAAAAGTGTATCGCTGTAACCTTCTGCCAATGAGAAAATCAGAATATTAGTTTCTACTGGTTCAACAGAAGCAATCCATGATTTCGTACTTAAAATCGCCCCAATTTCTTTAGCTCTTCTATGATCTTCGGCCAATCTTTCTATATTGTTTGCCAAAGCATATAATCCAGCGGCAGCCAAATAACCAACTTGGCGCATTCCACCACCTAATATCTTTCTGATTCTTAATGCTCTATGAATATCAGCTTTACTTCCAAGAAGTACTGAACCAATTGGCGCACCTAATCCTTTTGACAAACACACCGAAATTGTATCGAAAATTGCTCCGAATTCCTTCGGATTTTGTCTTTTAGCAACTAATGCATTCCAAATTCTCGCTCCATCTAAATGGAATTTCAAATTATTAGCATCGCATACTTTTTTGATTTCTCTCAAGTCTTCCAATTCATAACAAGCACCACCACCTTTGTTTGTTGTGTTTTCCACACAAACCAAACTCGTTAACGGACTATGATAAAATTCTGGGTCATTGATTGCTGCAGCGACTTGCGATGCATTGATCATGCCTCGATCACCATCTAACAAACAACATGAAACACCACTGTTAAAAGACACTCCGCCTCCTTCATAATTGTAAACATGTGCAAATTTATCGGCAATTAATTGTTCACCTGGTTGCGTATGCAGTTTAATTGCAGTTTGGTTTGCCATAGTTCCAGACGGAAAAAAAAGTCCAGCTTCCATACCAAAAAATTCGGCTACTCTTGTTTCTAGTTCAATAACCGTAGGATCCTGTTTGTATACATCGTCGCCAACTTGTGCGTTGAACATATATTGCAGCATCTCATATGTTGGTTTTGTAATGGTATCGCTAATTAAATTTATTTCCATATAAAACTTATATCTTTTTTGGACAGCAAAATTACGTATTACTGTTTGTTATTAATCCCAAGTTTTAATAAATTTTAACTTGCGGATTACCTAGAACCAAATTAACGTAATATTTATAAAAAACATATAAAACTAGTATTAATAATTCAAAAATTGATTTCCAAGCTTAGAAACTATCTTATTTGACAAGAAATAGCATCTTTTAGAAAATAAAAAATAATGCAAAACAACTAAGCTTTAATCATTTACACACAAATGATTGTATGTTAAATTTATTGCTGTATTCTAAAAACTAAATCTTATTTTTGTAGAACGAAATTATACAAACAACTGAATGTAATTTCTGCAAAAAACAAACAAAACTACTTATTAATTTATGACAACAGTTATTAATTTATGACAACAGCCGAACAAGTAAAAGGTATTGTGGAGCGCCTTGGTGCGTTGAGGAGGTATCTTTGACGTTGATGCCAAGCTAATCGAAATTGCAAACGAAGAAGAAAAGACTTTTGCGCCAGATTTTTGGAACAACCCAAAAGAAGCCGAAAACATCGTAAAAAATCTTCGAAACAAGAAAAAATGGATTGAAGATTACGATAAAGCCGTCGAACTTACAGATGAGCTTCAACTTGCTTATGATTTTTATAAAGAAGGCGAACTTTCTGTAGAGGAATTAGACGAACAATACAGCGGTGCGCAATCGCATATTGAAAACATCGAATTCAAAAACATGCTTTCTGACGAAGGTGATAGTTTGAGCGCAGTTGTTCAAATTACCGCTGGAGCGGGCGGAACTGAAAGTTGCGACTGGGCTGGAATGCTGATGCGTATGTACATGATGTGGGGTGAAAGTTATGGTTATAAAATCAAGGAACTTAACTTTCAGGAAGGCGACGTTGCCGGAATCAAAACCGTGACTTTAGAATTTGAAGGTGATTATTCTTTTGGTTATTTAAAAGGAGAAAATGGAGTTCATCGTTTGGTTCGAATTTCACCTTTTGATAGTAATGCAAAACGTCATACTTCATTCGTCTCGGTTTATGTTTATCCGCTTGTTGATGATAGTATTGAAATCGATATTAATCCTGCCGATATCGAAATTACGACTTCTCGTTCGAGTGGTGCCGGAGGTCAGAATGTAAATAAAGTTGAAACAAAAGTTCAGTTGGTTCACAAACCAACCGGAATTCAAATTCAATGTTCTGAAACACGTTCGCAACAAGATAACAGACAACGTGCCATGCAAATGCTTCGCTCTCAATTGTATGAAATTGAATTGAAAAAACAACAAGCACAACGCGCCGATATTGAAGCCGGAAAAATGAAAATTGAATGGGGTTCGCAAATTCGTAACTACGTTATGCAACCTTATAAATTAGTAAAAGACGTTCGTACAGGCTACGAAACCAGCGATGTTGACGGTGTAATGAACGGAAATATAGACCCATTTCTTAAAGCATATTTAATGATGATGGGACAAAAGGAGGAAGAATAGTTTTCGATCAAAGCCGAAGTTTGCAGTCATAGTAAACTTCAAACCTGAAACTTGAAACAACTTTAAACCTAAAAGAGGAAGTTATGATAAAATGGGCCGATGTAATTCATTTTACAAACAAAGGAAATCCTGCTCCAGATAAAAGAGTAGAAAAAACGGAAGAAGAATGGAAACAAATTCTGACGACAGAAGAATTTCAGGTAACTCGCTTAAAAGGAACCGAAAGATCTTTCAGCTCAGAATTATGCAGTTTATTTGATCCCGGAATTTACGAATGTAAATGCTGTGGAACGGTTCTTTTTGACGCAAGTGAAAAATTTGAATCAGGAACTGGTTGGCCTTCTTTTACACAACCAATTAAAGAAAATGCAATTGGATATCATGCCGATAAATCATACGGAATGATTCGAGTTGAAGTTGTATGCAATGTCTGTGATGCACATTTAGGACATGTTTTCCCAGATGGCCCGCCACCAAGCGGTCTGCGTTATTGCATAAATGCAGTTTCTCTTTCTAAAACTAAATAATAAAAAACAGTAAGAAACGATTCCTTTAAAAGTGAATCGTTTTTTTTTGCATTTACACCATTAACAAAAAAAATGTAAGTTACTGCTTATCAATAAAAAATAACTTTTCTTATTGCTTCAAAAAAACTAAACACTTCGTTTTAAGCAATATAAACCAACACTTGGACTTGTCTAAAAATTAGAAAACCAACAAAATTTTAATATCTAAAGTGTTAATTTTGTAATATTTAAACTATTATTTTAAATATCTTTCAATAAACACGCTAATAATATTAGGTAATTAAAATGTAATTTATTTTATTTGGCAAAAATTAATCCCAAATACTCTTAAATACATTAAATGAAATCCTATTCAATTCAAGAAATTAACGAAGTGATTAATGGCGTGATATACGGCTCAACTTCTCAAAGCATTAATGCAACCGAGCAACTGGAAAAGGCAACTACTTCGCAAATTTCATTTATAGGAAATAAAAAGTATGAAAAACATTGGTCTGCATCAAATGCATCAATAGCAGTTGTAAATGAAGATATTTCGATCGAGCCTGGCGAAAATCGTGCTTTTATCAAAGTAAAAAATGCTGATTTGGCAATGTCTCAAATACTTGCCCTTTTTGCTCCTCCTGCGCCAATATTTCGCAGTAATATTCACAAAACAGCCAATATCGATGAAACCGCAGTAATTGCTGAAGGTGCAAAAATTGGTGCTGGCTGTTATATTGGTCCAAAAGTAGAAATTGGTGCAAATGTTACTTTATACCCAAATGTTACTATTTTAGACGAATGCACTATCGGAAAAAACACCGTTATTTGGTCTGGAACAGTGGTTCGCGAACGTTGTCATATTGGTAGTGACTCTATTATTCATCCAAATGCAACTATTGGCGCTGATGGTTTTGGATTCCGTCCCTGCAAAGAAAACGGACTTGTAAAAATTCCGCAAATTGGAAATGTTATTATTGGAAACGGTGTCGAAATTGGTGCAAATACTTGTGTTGACCGTGGAAAATTCAGTTCAACAGTTTTAGGAGACGGCTGTAAGATTGATAATTTAGTTCAAATTGGACATAATAGTAAATTAGGTAAATTCTGCATTATGGCTGGAAACAGTGGCTTGGCAGGTTCTGTAACTTTAGGAAACGGCGTTATCATTGGCGGAAGCGCATCAATAAAAGATCATACAAATATTGGAGATGGAGCCGTAATTGGCGCTGGATCAGGTGTCACTGGAGACGTTCCGGCAGGAAAAACAATGCTTGGTTATCCTGCAGTTGAAGCCAGAGATGCTCTTAAACAATGGGCAATGCTAAAACGAATGGTTTGCGCTCCTAAAAAATAATTATACTTTGTTTTATATATAAAAACATCCGCTGTAACGGATGTTTTTTGTTTTTATAAAGCTTCACATTCAAAGCCAATAGCTTTCATTAAAAAAATTACTTTTTCGATAATATCATCTTTACATTCAAACCTTAGAATATTATCGCAGTCTTCGAGATCAAAATTCCATTTAGAATTAGGAAATAATCTATTTAGTTTTGGTGTAACTTTCTTCACTTTCGAAATGCTGTCAACATTTGTCTTGAACACAAAAATCATAATTTTTACTGGTTTTGAATTTTACTTAAAATTTTAGAATCGATATAAAAAGTACCAAACGGAATTATGCACGCCAAAAGTACTTTCCATGTTGTGGTGGCAAATTTCCAGTTCTGCTCTACCCCAACACTCAATGTATTAAAAATAAAAAGTAAAAATAAAGCACCGTGAATTGTTCCTACCGGCCGTGTTAAAAAAGGCATTTCAAAAATATATTTCATAGGCATTGCTATAAAAAGCAAAATCAGAAGCGAAGTTCCTTCAAGGAATCCAATAATTCGTAATCTTCCAGTATTTGTCTTCAGTAAATTTTTCATAATTATCTAAAATAAGGTCGGTTTGCAAGAGGAGAAAATGGCCACGGAATGGCAATAAAAATGATTAATAAGGCAAGAGAAAACCAAATAAGCATAGTTTTGAACTTTTGTTCATCAGAAGATTTTCTTTTGGCCAAAGCCGAACCAATCGTTATCAAAACTATTGCAATTAACATCAAAAAAATATGAATAATTCCGAAAAATGAAGCATTCACATTTTGAATCGCTTCATTAAAATTTTTCCAGAAATACTTTACAATTGGGCTTTGTACATAAACTAATATTCCAAAAATAAGCTGAATATGAGCAATTGTAGCCGTCCAGTGACGGATGAGATTATCCTTTTTAGTAAAAGGAAGTTTTTGAGAATAACCTTTGTAAGCGATATAAATAGAATATAACAAGCTTACCAATACGAGCCATCTTATAAAAGAATGGCCTTCTAAAATAGTTTGATACATTGTTTTTTGATTAAGACAATGCAAATATATTTAAAAACATACTAAGTAGTATGTTTTTGGAAAATAATTTTATTTCAAACCATTTAAATAACTTTTAAGTTCCTTTAAATAAACTAGATAAGAAGAATTATCGTTTTGAAGTTTTCCAAAATTTCGAATTCCCCAATACCCCGAAAGGATGAAAAAAGCAACTTGTTCGCCCACAACATCTTTTCTAATCAAACCATATTCTTTCCCTTTTTCAATTGAATTTATAATCGTTGCTTTCCATAAATCGACCAATTCTGCCAAAGCTTCACTAAACTTATTATTCCAAGGCGTCATTTCCTGCGTAAGATTTCCAACTGGACAGCCATATTTTACTTGTAAAAAAGGATCATCGAGCAATAAATATGAAATCATATTATAAAAATCTTCTATTGGATTTTGGGAGGCTTCTGTAGGCTTTATAAAATGTTCCTGCATTGTCGGTTTTAGAATTTCTTCAATAATAGCAACTCCCATTTCATCCTTGGTTTTAAAATGGTAATAAAAAGCACCTTTTGTAACTTGAGTTGTCGCAATAATTTCATCTATACTTGTGGTTTGATAGCCTTTTGTATAGATCAATTCAAATGCTTTATGAAGAATGTTTAATCGGGTGTTTGCAGCTTTAGACATAAAAAAATACTAATTAGTATGAAAAAGCAAATTAAAGAAAAATAATCGGTTTATGATTCTTGAAGTCGTTTTGAAAAAATCTAAAAAAACATTTACAAACTTTTTTCTTAATTCGTAAAGCAACTCATTTATTTCAATTGATTTTGTAAATTAGCCAACACTATTTTGTAAAATCAATATTATATCATGGATTTAAACTTCAATAAAAACGAAGATCACAATAAATTACTACTTTCAGAATTAAAACAAAAATTTGCCAAAGTAAAACTGGGCGGAGGCGAAAAACGAATTGCAAAACTTCATTCCGAAGGAAAAATGACAGCTCGTGAACGCATTGCTTATTTATTGGATGAAAATTCAGAAAATATTGAAATTGGAGGTTTCGCCGGCGAAGGAATGTACAAAGAACATGGCGGTTGTCCTTCTGGTGGCGTCGTGGTAAAAATTGGCTACATCAAAGGCAAACAATGCATTGTTGTTGCTAATGATGCTACTGTAAAAGCTGGTGCATGGTTTCCAATTACAGGAAAGAAAAACCTTCGCGCACAGGAAATCGCTATAGAAAACAGACTTCCAATAATTTATCTTGTTGACAGCGCAGGAGTCTATTTGCCAATGCAGGATGAAATTTTTCCAGATAAAGAACATTTTGGACGAATCTTTAGAAATAATGCCCAAATGAGCAGTATGGGAATTACGCAAATCGCCGCCGTAATGGGAAGCTGTGTTGCTGGTGGCGCTTATTTGCCAATTATGAGTGATGAAGCCTTGATTGTAGACAAAACCGGAAGTATTTTCCTTGCCGGAAGTTATTTGGTAAAAGCTGCAATTGGTGAAACGATTGACAATGAAACTTTAGGAGGTGCAACAACACATTGTGAAATCTCTGGAGTTACTGATTATAAAGCTAAAGATGACAAGGATGCTTTAGACAAAATCAAAAATATTGTAGATAAAATTGGCGATTTCGACAAAGCTGGCTATAGCCGAATCAAAGCTGAAAAACCTGCTTTGGATCCAAAAGATATTTACGGAATTTTACCAAAAGCACGTACAGAACAATACGATATGATGGAAATCATCAATCGTTTGGTTGATAATTCTGAATTTGAAGCTTATAAAGAAGGTTACGGACAATCTCTTATTACAGGTTATGCCAGAATTGACGGCTGGGCAGTTGGAATTATTGCCAATCAGCGAAAAGTGGTTAAGACTAAAAAAGGCGAAATGCAGTTTGGAGGTGTAATTTACTCTGATAGTGCCGACAAAGCAACTCGTTTTATTGCCAATTGTAATCAAAAGAAAATTCCATTAGTTTTTTTACAAGACGTTACTGGTTTTATGGTAGGCTCAAAATCTGAGCATGGAGGAATAATCAAAGACGGTGCAAAAATGGTAAACGCTGTGAGTAATTCTGTTGTACCGAAATTTACTGTAATTGTTGGAAATTCGTATGGTGCAGGAAATTACGCAATGTGCGGAAAAGCTTATGATCCTCGATTAATATTTGCTTGGCCAAGCGCGGAACTTGCCGTGATGGGTGGAACGCAAGCTGCTAAAGTTTTGGCACAAATTGAAGCTTCTTCGCTTAAAGCAAAAGGAGAAGTTGTAGATGAAGCCAAAGAAACAGAGCTCTTCAATAAAATAAAAGCAAGTTATGACGAACAAACTTCGCCTTATTATGCTGCTTCACGATTATGGACAGATGCAATCATTGATCCGCTCGATACACGCAAATGGATTTCAATGGGAATCGAAGCTGCAAACCACGCTCCCATTCAAAAACCATTCAATTTAGGTGTTATTCAGGTTTAAAGCATTCCGAAATTCTCATTTTAAGTCAAATAAACACCAAAAAACTCATTTTCAACGACTTATTATTAAATATGTTATTAAAATTTCGTAATTTTAATAAACAATTTTTAATCACGCAATGTCATGGAAAATGTAAAAAGCTTGAATAAATGGGCAAATGCGCACACTTATTTACCGGTAGATTTAGTACGTATCGTATTGGGTGTTTTTTTATTTATGAAAGGAGTTTCATTTGTAACTAACGTTCAATATCTGCATGATTTAATTTCTCCAATCGATCAGTTTGGAGGCGGAATGTTCCTTCTGCATTATATTGCGCCAGCACATATGATTGGAGGAATAATGATCGTTTTCGGTCTGCTCACCCGTTGGGCTATTGCCGCACAGCTACCTATTCTTTTTGGAGCTGTTTTAGTAAACTTCATGGGACGAATGCATTCTGAAAGCCTAATTCTTGCAATCGCAGTTTTGCTGCTTTGCATTTTCTTTCTATTTTATGGCGGGGGAAAGCATTCCGCCGATTATTATTTTAAAATGCAACAATAATATACTTTTATCCTCAACTTATCTATTTAGGTTGAGGATAAAACAAAAAAGCATTTTTAAGACTTAATTAGCACTTCAAAATTTTATTTATTGTGTTTTATGAACTAAATTCGCCACCATGAATTGGATTCGTAAGACCATCTTGTTTATATCACTTTTGATTATAGCATTCTTTGCCACACAGGCAAGCGATGTTCCTATGCAACAAATTGAAAGTCAAAAAAAAGATACTAACTTCTCCAAAGATACTCCTGATTCTTCTGCATTTATTCAACCGCAGGCAAGTTATCAATTTGCGGCAAGTATTAAAACAGAGTACCCTGCAGTACTAAGATGGTTTGATTCTTTACTGTCAGTTATTCCTCAACATAAAGCTGTTAAATCAGCGTTTAATTTTACACGTCAATTTTCGACTCAGAGCAAGAAAATCTCTTTAATGCTCTACGCTTTCCATTTTTTCTGGTAAATAAATCCGTGAAATTTTTATTCGAAAGAAATCTTTTCTTTCACAAGTCTTAAGACCGTTTTCTATCTGAAAACTGTTTATAATTTC
The DNA here is from genome assembly GCF_900182645.1 of Flavobacterium resistens. Classification (GTDB taxonomy): domain Bacteria; phylum Bacteroidota; class Bacteroidia; order Flavobacteriales; family Flavobacteriaceae; genus Flavobacterium; species Flavobacterium resistens. The sequence continues at coordinate 907,926 of NZ_FXTA01000001.1, forward strand.
ATATTATTTATCAAATAAAAAATCAAAAATGGAAACAAGTGTAACCATAATTGGTGTTGTGATTGCAATTATAGTCGCAATTCCAATTTATTTTTCAGCACGAACGAACGCTGCAAACAAATCTAAAATCCTAAATATCAAAAAGAAATTCAACTCAACTCATCCTGAAGATTTTGATTTGACTGAATCTCAAAGCAATAAAACGCTAACTCTGGATCAGAAAAACAAAAGATTCATTTTAATGAATTTCAATCCAAATCAGCAAGAATCAACTTTTGTAGACTTAAAAAGTGTTTCTTCCTGTAAATTAATTTTAACAACAGACGGAAATTCTGATACTATTCTAAAAATAGATTTCGAATTTCAGCAAAACGAAACTTCTCAAAAAATCACCATACCATTCTATGATTTTGATGATGATCGCATCAAACAAATTAGCGCTTATCAAGATCATATGTTTGCAAAAAAATGGCTTAAAATCATCCAAGATTCTATTTCACGTTAGTTATTTAATTCAGTAAAGAGGCTCAATTTTTGAGTCTCTTTTTTTTTGTCAGTAATATGATATTTATCATTTTAATTTTTGAAACAGTAAAGTAATTTTGATACCTCTCTAAATGTTTTATTTATGAAAATTTCACTGACTCAGAAATACAACGTCCCTGGTCCAAGATATACAAGTTATCCAACCGTTCCGTATTGGAAAGAAACCGATTTTACTTTGGAAAAATGGACAGCATCTTTTCAAAAATCATTTTTAGAAAGTAATACGCAAAACGGAATCAGTTTATATATCCATTTGCCTTTTTGCGAAAGCATGTGTACTTTTTGCGGATGCAACAAACGAATCACAAAAAATCATTCTGTTGAAGAAATTTATATCGACGCGGTTTTAAAAGAATGGAAACTGTATTGCGAACTTCTTCCTGAAAAACCGCTTATAAAAGAAATTCATTTAGGCGGAGGAACTCCAACTTTTTTTTCAATTTCAAATCTAGAAAATCTTATAAATGGTATTTTTAAACTAGCAGATAAAGCCGAAAACTATGAATTCAGTTTTGAAGGACATCCTAATAATACTACTTACGAGCAACTTAAAAAATTATATGATTTAGGCTTTCGCCGAGTAAGTTTTGGCGTGCAGGATTATGCCGAAAAAGTACAGAAAGCCATTCACCGTATTCAGCCCTTCCACAATGTTGCGAAAGTAACTTTTTGGGCTAAAGAAATTGGTTATACATCAATTGGCCATGATATTATTTTCGGACTTCCGTTCCAAACTTTAGAAAATATTGTCGATACAATTGAAAAAACAAATTCATTAAAACCAGACCGATTAGCTTTTTACAGTTACGCACACGTACCGTGGATAAAAGGAAATGGACAACGCGGTTTTAACGAAGAAAACTTGCCAAAAGATGCCGAAAAAAGAATGCTTTATGAGATCGGAAAAACATTGCTTTCTGCAAATGGTTATCATGAAGTTGGTATGGATCATTTTGCATTGCCTTCAGATAGCTTATTTCAATCTGCACACAACGGAAAGATGCATCGAAATTTCATGGGTTACAGCGCTTCAAAAACACAACTCATGATTGGTTTAGGTGTTTCTTCAATAAGTGACAGTTGGTATAGTTTTGCCCAAAACACTAAAAATCTGGAAGAATATTATCAAATTTTAGAAAGTAATCAATTACCTGTTGTGAAAGGTCATATTTTAAATGATGAAGATCTGATTATTCGAAAACACATTTTAAATCTAACCTGCGAACTTGAAACTTCCTGGAATCAAGATTCTTTATATTTCAAAGAATTGCCAGAAGTTTTATTGGCTTTAAAAGAAATTGAAAATGATGAGTTGATTGTAATCGAAGAAAACAAAATTAAAATCACAGAAGCCGGAAGACCTTTCGTCCGCAATATTTGTATGGCTTTTGATTTACATTTAAAAAGAAAATCACCTGAAACGAACTTGTTTTCGATGACAGTTTAATCATTATTTGATGACAGTTTAATGACAATTTGGTGTCTGCTGAACAAACAAACTCATATTTGAAGGAGACAAATACGGAATTCCTAATCCCAAACCTCTTAAAATAAACAATACACCAATAAAAACGGCAACATAAGGAATTGCCTTTTGAATTTTATTTCGAAACGGTAATTTTAATAATGAATGAATATAGACCACAATGGTCATTAAAGGAATGGTTCCTAATCCGTAAAGCAACATATAGAGAACGCCTAAACTGGCACTTTGCATCGCAATTGCACCAAATAAAGCCACATATACCATTCCGCAAGGAAGAAAACCATTTAACAAACCAATTATAAAAAGTGATTTGTAACTTTTCTTTTTAAACTGGCTTCCTAAACTTGATTTAATTTTTGAGATAACTTTATAAACCGGTTTTGAGAAGTTGTAATTAGCAAATGTTTTTTCAGGAATCAAAACCACAGCAATCATTGCTAAACCAATAAAAATTGATATTTTCTGTTGAATTCCTGCCATAAAAAAACCACGTCCTAATAAACCAAAAATTAAACCTATTGTAGCATAAGCGGTCAAACGCCCTAAATGATAAGTGATAACTTGCGTTACTTTTTTTGCCTCATTCTGATGATCAACTGGAAGCATTACAGCAATTGGCCCACACATTCCCACACAATGCAGACTACTGATAATACCTAATATGAATGCAGAATACAACATATGTAAATTAATTTACGTAAATCACTTCTTTAGTCAAGTATTTTGTTCCGTTATACTGCCATTCCATGTTAACGTCCCAACGTCCTTTAATCAATTTATCTTTCGGAATAAATAAAGCTGAGTTTGTCAAGGCAATTTTAGTATTAAAATCAAATTTCTTATTTGAAGGGCGATATAATAAAACATTTCCCGTGATTTTATCGCTCTCAAAAGTTGATGGAAACGCCACCTTTACACCTTCTTCTCCAAAAGTAATTGAAGGTTTTTGCTGTAAATCATGTGCGTTTTGAACACGAGCCATTTCTTCCTGAAAATGTGAATCGTGTTTATAATATTCCTCTACAACCAAATCATTGTCGTATTTAGCATTAGACTGAACTTCAAAAACGAAATACAATATAAAACTCATAAAAAGAGCAAAAGCTATAACAATTCCGGTTCCCCAATTTATTTTCATGATAATAGTATTTTAATTAAAACTTCTAGGACCTAAAAAATTTGTTTTTGTGGTTTCAAGCAATTCTTTTCCGTTGTAGACACCAATTTTCACTGTGGTTTTATCGCTTTCCAAAATTGCCTCGTTGATTTCTATGAACAGAGTTCCTTGAGCAGTTTCTTCTCTTTTAATTTTGAAGTTTTTATTCCCTACATTTTTGATTTCACCTTTCTGGTCGATTAACTCAAAATGAATATCGTTGTAATCATTCATTGTTTTATTAACGATTTTGTAAGTGTAAACATTGCTTATTTTATCTCCTTTATGCTGAAATAATTGCCCTGGTAAACGCAAAATAATCGCTTCTACATTAGTTCTTAAAAATAGCATTCCAACAAAAACACTTAATAAAATGAATAAAACGGCTGTATAGCCTTTCATTCTATTTGTGAATTTAAAAGTTTCTTTTTTAGCTATTTCATCTTCTGAAGCGTAACGAATAAGGCCTTTTGGCAAACCTACGCTTTCCATTATATTATCACATTCGTCAATACAAGCCGTACAGTTTGTACATTCTAATTGTGTTCCGTTTCTAATGTCAATTCCCATTGGACATACGTGCACGCATTGAAGACAATCAATACAATCACCTTTTCCGGTTAATGCACGGTCTTCTTTTTTATTGAATTTTGCGCGTCCCTCCTCCTTTTCGCCTCGAACAAAATCATAGGCAACATTGATCGATTTATTATCGAGAAGAACTCCCTGAAGTCTGCCGTATGGACAAGCAATTATACAAACCTGTTCCCGGAACCAAACAAAAACAAAATAAAAAACACCCGTAAAAATCAGCAATGCTATAAAATTACTTGCCTGTTTTACAGGACCTTGTTCAATCATTAAAAATAATTGATCACTGCCAACTAAATAAGCTAAAAACACATTTGCAATACCGAACGAAATCAAAAAGAAAACAGTCCATTTAAAAAGTCTTTTTCTAATTTTTTCGGCATTCCATTCTTGTCGAGCTAAACGTGATTGAGAGCCTCTGTCACCATCAATCCAATATTCGATTCGGCGAAAGACCATTTCTAAAAAAATAGTCTGTGGACAAATCCAGCCGCAAAAAATCCTTCCAAAAACAACTGTAAACAAGATTACGAAAACAACGCCAACCAGCATTGAAATGACAAAAAGATAAAAATCTTGTGGCCAAAAAGGAAAACCAAAAATATTAAAACGACGTTCTAAAACATTGAACATCATAAATTGGTTACCGTTGATTTTTATAAAAGGATTAGCGACAAGAATAGCTAATAAAACATAGCTGACAATCTTTCTGTAATTATAGAACTTACCAGACGGTTTTTTAGGAAAAATAAATTTTCTATTACCACTGTCATCGATTGTTCCAATGGTATCTCTAAAAGCTTCGTCTGGTAAATTTGACATGATTTTTATTTTTTAACTTCTGTACTATCTTTTGTATTAGTTGTTGCCGCATCTTTTTTTGGAGCACTTTCATCAACCCAAACTTCTCCTTCCGCTTCTTTTGGATCTTTAGGATTGCTTCCTTGTAAAGACAAAATATAACTTGCCACTTTTTGAATATCTTTTGGCTTCATACCATTTGTTTTCCAGGAAACCATACCTTTTCCATCACGACCTCCATTTGTAATAGTGTGGAAAACATTTTTAATTCCTCCTCCTAAAATCCATTTATCATCGGTCAGGTTTGGGCCAATTTGTCCTCCCGCATCTGCTCTGTGGCAAGCCGCACAATTTGTCATGAATATCTCTTTACCGGCTGCTAAACTTGGTTCATCTGTAAGTAAAACAACTGTTTTTTCATCCATTAAATCTGGTGCTGTTTTTAGGTATTCATCAACATCAATTTTAGCCTGAGCCATTTCTTTTTTAAGCTCTGTTTCCTGGTCATCTCCTCCTAAAATTTCATAATGAACAAGATAAACAGCTCCAAAAATGATACAGATATAGAATAAATACACCCACCAAGGCGGTAAATTATTATCAAGCTCTTTGATTCCGTCATAATCATGATCCATTAGCAACTCGCCTTCTTTCTCCATTGGTGGAGTTTTTGTCAGCTTGTGCATCAACTCTTTGAACCAAGTGCTTTCGCTTAAACTTAGGCTATTTTCGTAATCCAATTTTGCTTTTTCTTCAGGCGACATCAAATGGTACATCACTCGATTAACTGCACTTAATGTAATTTCAATCGCAACCAAGACAAATAGAAATATAATCAAAAAGACAGAAACCATTGGGAATTTTATAAAAGCTGGTTTATCACCTGAATCAATAAAATACTCCATCAAAGCAAAACCGATGAAGAAAATAAGTGGTACTCTTACATATACTGGGAAAAATTTTTTCATTTTATTTATCTTTAGAAATTATACCAAGTCCTCATTTAAAGGAATTTCACTCATTTCTTTAATCTTGTCTTTTTTATATGAAAACACCCAAAAGGCTAATCCAACAAAAAATAAAAAGAAGATCAAGAGAGAAAGAATCGGGTAAATTTCTATACCCGATATTGTCTCCATATTGTGTTTTATCTGTTCAAACATAGCCTTATTTTTTAGCAGTATCTTTTACTTTTATATCAGTACCAAGTCTTTGAATATAAGCGATCAAAGCAACAATTTCTCTTTCGTTCATTGGAACAAATTTTTCGCCTTTTGCTGCTGCTTTCTTCTTACTGTCAGCATAACTTTTTACGTAATCAGGATCATTTTCTAAGCTTTTCTCAATAGCAAGAGCTTGAGTTCTTAAATCTTTCAATGCATTTGCAATTTGTGCCTGACCTGGCTTATCATAAGGAACTCCAAGAGTCTTCATCGCTTGCATTTTCTTTTCAATCAAGGAAATATCCAGCGGTTTGTTGTCAAACAACCATTTGTAACCTGGCATAATTGAACCGAAAGAAGTGCTTTGCGGATTCCACATGTGATTGAAGTGCCAGTTGTCATTGTACTTGCCTCCTACTCTCAACAAATCTGGACCTGTACGTTTTGATCCCCATAAAAATGGATGATCGTAAACAAATTCTCCAGCTTTTGCTTGTGGCCCATATCTTTCAACTTCACTTCTAAATGGACGTACTGATTGCGAATGACAACCTACGCATCCTTCTCTGATATACAAATCGCGTCCTTCAAGTTCTAAAGGCGTATAAGGTTTTACGCTTGAAATTGTCGGGATATTTGACTTAACCATAATTGTTGGTACAATTTGAATAATTCCTCCAATCAAGATTGCAATCGTAGCCAATATGGTTAATTGAATAGGTTTTCTTTCTAGCCAAGTATGAAATTTTTCTCCACTTAATCTATTGCTGCTAATTCTTTCTAATGCTGGAGCCTGTGCTAATTCATCCTCAATTGTATTTCCCGCTTTTACTGTCATTATGATATTGTAAACCAAAGTCAGCATCCCAATTAAGTATAAACTTCCTCCAATTGCTCTCATCCAGTATAAAGGCATAATTGCGGTAACTGTTTCAAGGAAATTTCCGTAGGTTAAAGTTCCGTCTGGATTAAATTGTTTCCACATAGAAGCTTGTTGGAAACCTGCAACGTACATTGGCAATGCGTACAATATAATTCCTAAAGTTCCAATCCAGAAATGGAAATTAGCTAGTTTTTTAGAAAATAAAGTACTTTTTGTCATTCGTGGAATCAGCCAATAGATAATACCAAATGACATAAATCCATTCCATGCTAAAGCTCCAACGTGTACGTGTGCAATAATCCAGTCTGTATAGTGTGCAATAGCATTCACATTTTTGAAAGAAAGCATTGGACCTTCAAAAGTTGCCATTCCGTATCCGGTAATAGCCACAACGAAGAATTTCAAAACGGGTTCTTCACGAACTTTATCCCATGCACCTCTTAAAGTTAAAAGTCCGTTGATCATACCTCCCCAAGAAGGAGCGATAAGCATTACTGAAAATACTACACCTAAATTCTGAGCCCAGTTTGGCAAAGCTGAATATAACAAGTGGTGAGGCCCAGCCCAGATATAGATAAAGATTAATGACCAAAAGTGAATAATAGATAATCTATACGAATAAATAGGGCGATTTGCTACTTTAGGAATAAAATAATACATCAATCCTAAAAACGGAGTTGTTAAGAAAAACGCAACCGCATTGTGCCCGTACCACCATTGTACAAGCGCATCCTGAACACCTGCGTAAACTGAATAACTTTTTAAAGCAGAAACCGGTAACTCAATATTATTAAAGATATGTAAAACAGCAACAGTTACGAAAGTGGCTAAATAAAACCAAATAGCAACATATAAATGTCTTTCTCTTCGGCGAAGCATTGTACCTATCATATTGATTCCCATCACTACCCAAATCAAGGCAATTGCAATATCAATAGGCCATTCTAACTCGGCATACTCTTTTGATGAAGTATAACCTAATGGCAAGGTAATAGCAGCAGCAACAATAATTAACTGCCAGCCCCAGAAATGCAGATTACTTAAAAAATCACTGAACATTCTGGCTTTCAGCAAACGCTGGAGCGAGTAATACAAACCCGCAAAAAAGGCATTTCCGACAAAGGCAAAAATAACTGCATTAGTGTGCAAAGGTCTTAATCGGCCGTAGCTTAGCCACGAAATCCCATCTGTCATGTTGGGAAAAAGGTACATAACCGCTAAGGTCAGCCCTACTAACATACCTACTACTCCAAAAAGAATAGTGGCATAAATGAATTTTTTTACAATTTTGTTGTCGTAATAAAACTGTTCCATTTCCATAATTAAACTTGTTTTTCTTCGGTTGGTGGATTATTTTTTTGAGGGATGTTTTTTGTCTCGTCATCAAAAAGCATTCGGACGGATGGCGTATAATCATCATCGTACTGTCCAGATTTGACAGCGATGATAAAAGCAATGAAGAAGCCAATTGCTACGCAAATACTAACTGAAATTAATAGATAAATTACACTCATACCTTTAAAATTATGTTAACAAAATTAACAGGTTAGTATCGCATAAAATATGATAATTATCATAGTCAAAAGACTTATGTTAAATTTAGTAAAAAAATACTTCGGAATTATTTAAAATCATTTTAAATTACTAGAACTGAAGTAGTTAGACATGAAAGTCACAAAACTTACGATGGTAATTGTACTCAATGGCATAATAATGGCCGCAACTAACGGAAGAAGATTTCCAGTTATTGCAAAAGCAAGTCCGACCACGTTATAAAGTAGGGATAAAACGAAACTCATTTTGATGATTAAAATCGATTTATGAGAAAGCTTTAAAAAGTAATTTAAGCGTGAAAATTCAGTTGCATCTAAAATCGCATCGCAGGCCGGTGAAAAGACATTTACATTCTCTGAAATAGATACCCCAACATTGCTTTGTGCCAACGCTCCGGCATCATTTAAACCATCTCCAACCATCATGACATTCTGACCTTCATCTTGAAGGTTTTTAATGAATTCTAATTTTTGCTCTGGTTTTTGATTAAAAATAAGCTCTGTACCTTCTGGCAGAATTTTTTCGAGATTTGCTCTTTCTCCGTCATTGTCTCCTGAAAGAACTTTTAATTTGTATTTTTTACTTAAAGTTAAAAATAACGTTGCAAGACCATCTCTATATTGATTTTGGAAATTAAATCGGCCAAAATAGATTTCTCCAATTCTAATATGCAATGCCGTTTTTTCAATTTCAGAAGAATCCAAATCCGGGCTTTCAACAAATGCAACTGAACCGATTTTTATCGTCTTATTTTCCGTTTTAGCCCATAATCCTTTTCCTGTAATCTCCTCAAATTCTTCAATTTTGATTCGTTTAGTTTCTGGCAGGAAATCATAAAGCATTCTGCTCAAAGGATGATTTGAAGCTCGCAAAACATTTTTCAGTAAAATCATATTTTCATCAGAAATCGTCGTTCCTTCGTAAAGAATATTTGATTTTTTATTTGTCGTAATTGTCCCCGTTTTATCAAAAACTATTGTATCAACTTTTGCTAATTGTTCGATTACTAAAGCATTTTTAAGATACATTTTTTGCTTGCCCATAATTCTTAGAATATTTCCAAAAGTAAATGGTGCAGTAAGCGCCAACGCACATGGACAGGCGACAATTAAAACTGCTGTAAAAACATTAAAAGCAGTATTGGCATCAATAAATATCCAATAGCCAAATCCTGCAAAAGCGATTAATAATAGTATAGGAGTGAAATAACGGCTTATTTTATCGGTAATTGTTTTGTGTTTTTGATCTACTTTTTTCTGGAAAATTTCATTGCTCCACAGTTGGGTAAGATAACTTTGGGAAACCGAATGCAATACTTCCATTTCAATAACTTTTCCAATCTGTTTTCCGCCGGCAAATACTTTATCTCCTGATTTTTTCGTAATCGGAACTGCTTCACCAGTCACAAAACTGTAATCAATATCCGCTTTTTCACTGATCAAAATTCCATCAACCGGAATCAATTCTTGATTTCTGATCAATAATCTGTTTCCTTTCAAAACATCATAAATCGGCACACTTTCTTCGGAAGTATCCGAATTAATTCTGGTAACCGCAATTGGAAAATAGGATTTAAAATCTCTTTCAAAACTTAAAAAACTATAGGTTTTAGTTTGAAACATTTTTCCAAGAAGCATGAAGAAAACCAAACCTGTTAAACTATCAAAAAAACCTCCGCCATAATTCATTACAATATCAAAAGTGCTTCTAATAAACATGACAATAATTCCCAATGCGATTGGAATATCAATATTTAGCATTTTTGATTTGATGCTTTTATAAGCCGAAACATAATAACCGCTCGCTGAATATAAAAAACTCGGTAAAGCCAACAGAAAAATCAAAATCCTGAAAAAAGGCTTGTAATTGTCCAACCAAAATTCTTTGATTTCAAAATATTCCGGAAATGAAAGCAGCATAATATTTCCAAAGCAAAAGAAGGCTACACCAAGTTTATAAGTAAGACTTCGATCAACATTGTTTTTTCCGGTTTCATAGTTTTCAAGACTTATATAAGGTTCATAACCTATTGAACTCAATAAATAAGCAATTGATTTAAGAGATACAAGCTCAGAGTTAAAAGTAATACGGACTCTTTTTTGTGGAAAATTAACTTGTGAAATTGAAATTCCCGGCTGAATTCTGTTTAAGTTTTCCAGAATCCATATACAAGAACTGCAGTGTATATGCGGAATATTTAAAGAAACAATAGAAGTATTTCCTTCCTGAAAATCGATTATTTTTGACGTAATAGCCTCATTATCTAAGAAATCATATTTCCCTTGAATATCCTGAGGAGTTGCACCTGGCGATTTTTCGAAATCATAATAGCAGGTTAAATCATGAAGACTAAAAATTTCATACACGGTTTTACAGCCGGCACAACAAAACTTTTTTTCATCAAAATTGATTTCTTCATTTTTAGGAATGTCAATCCCGCAATGAAAACAGCTCTGCTCAGTCATAATTTGTTTCTTTTTTAATGTAACAAATATTCCAAATAAGAATTAACTATAAATATGATATTTATCATATGAAAATGAAATCAAATTCTAATTTAATAAAATAAAATGGGCGAATTACATCCGTAAAATTTTTCTGCATATTTTAAGAAAAAACAATGCCTTACAATACGAATATTGGTTAATTTTGCACTAAATTATATTGCGATGAATAAATGTGATCAATGTATTGTACGCCAGTTGTCGTCTTTAAAAGCCCTTAATAAAGAAGAAGTTGTAAAGTTAGCCAATAGCAAAACGAGTTATTCAATTAAAAAAGGAGATGCTATTTTTGAAGAAGGAGAAGTTACTAATGGTGTCTTTTGTATAAAAGACGGTGTTGGCAAATTATCAAAATTGAGTGCAAACGGAAAAGACCAAATTGTAAAGTTGGTAAAATCTGGTGAACTTTTAGGACAGCGTTCTATGATCAGTAATGAACCTGCTAATTTATCTGCAAAAGCGATCGCCGATATGGAAGTTTGCTTTATTCCGAAATCTGAAATCATACATTTCTTTAATAACAACAATCAATTTTCATTGAATTTGATGCAATCAATTTGTGAAGATTTGAAAGAATCAGAAAACGATAAAATTGCTTTAGTTCAAAAAACAGTAAAACAACGTTTGGCAGAAACTTTGCTGCATTTGCATGATGAATTTGGCGAAAATGCCGATAAAACCCTTAAAGTCCAGCTTACAAGAGAAGAACTTGCAGGAATAATTGGAACTGCAACTGAAAGCTGTATTCGACTTTTATCTGATTTTAATAAATTGGAACTAATTGAACTTGTTGGAAAAAAAATTATGCTGAAAAACGTAAAAGCATTAAAAAAAATAGCAGAATAATTAAAGCTTTTTAGCTTCGTTCCAAAAAACATCCATTTCTGCCAAAGTCATTTCTGATAAAGGTTTTCCTAATTCACCTGCTTTGCTTTCTAAGTATTGAAAACGCTTAATGAATTTTTTATTCGTGCGTTCTAATGCATCTTCGGGATTTACATTTAAAAATCGGGCGTAATTGATCATGGAGAATAAAACATCTCCAAATTCGGCTTCAATTTTATCCTGATCTCCTGTTTTCACTTCAACTTGAAGTTCTTCCAGTTCTTCCTGAACTTTATCCCAAACCTGATGTGGTTCTTCCCAGTCAAAACCAACGCCTTTTACTTTGTCCTGAATTCGGCTCGCTTTTACTAATGCCGGCAAACTTCTTGGAACACCTTCCAAAACTGATTTTTTACCCTCTTTAAGTTTAAGTTTTTCCCAGTTTTGTTTTACTTCTTCTTCATCTTTTACAACAGTATCGCTATAAATATGAGGATGACGGTGAATTAATTTATCGCAGATTTCATTGCAGACATCAGCTATGTCAAAATCATTAGTTTCTGAGCCTATTTTAGCATAGAAAACAATATGGAGCAATAAATCTCCCAATTCTTTTTTAACTTCATTTAAATCATTATCCAAAATAGCATCTCCAAGCTCATACGTCTCTTCGATTGTCAAATGGCGCAAAGTCTGTAGCGTTTGTTTTTTATCCCACGGACATTGCTCACGAAGTTCATCCATTATTATTAATAATCTTTCGAAAGCTTTTAGCTGAAGTTCTTTGCTCATTTTAATTTTATTTTGAATTGTAACCGAATAGTGTAAAAGTAAAAAATCCTGTCAAGAAAACATCTCAACAGGATTAATATATTTAAAAGTACGAACTACTATTCTTCTTTTTTAGCTTTTGCTTTTTTAGCTGGCGCTTTCTTTGGTTTTTCTTCAGCTACTGGAGCTTCTTCAGTTGCTTCTACTGCTGCAGGAGCTAAATCAGTTACCAATCCTTTTGCCTGAAGTGTGTTGTACCAGTTTAATACTTTTTTGATATCAGAAGGATAAACTCTTTCTTCATCATAATCAGGCAAAATTTCTTTAAAATAAGCTGCTAAAGTTGCATTATCTTCTTTATGTGAAATAGCTTGACCTTTATTTTCTTTAGTCGCAATTTTTTGCATTACTTCAGTTAGTGGCTTTTCTCCTTCGTATGTATAAATTGAGATTTCCGACAATAAACTTACATTGCTTTTTAAGTTTACTGTAATTTTTTTTCCGTCTGTTAATGATTCTGCCACAAAACCTGTACGAGTTTGCACTTTTAGTACATATAAACCTGGTTTCCCTGAAATGGCTAAAATTTTGTCTAAATTCATGTTGTATTAATATTAGTATTAAGAATTTTTTATTGTCTTTTTTTGTTCTTTTTCTGAACAATTATCTTCCTTTTTTAGCGGCAGCAAATTTCATTCTATATTCTTGAAAAGTTTTGCCTTCTGTAATATTTTTTAATTTCTTTTGAATCAAACGCTTTTTCAATGAAGATATTTTATCTGTAAACAAAACTCCTTCAATATGATCATATTCATGTTGAATAACTCTTGCAATCAATCCGTCAAAAACCTCTGTTTTCATTACAAAATCTTCTTCGCAATATTCAATCGTAACCGTTGGCTTTCTATAAACATCTTCACGAACATCAGGAATGCTTAAACAACCCTCGTTAAAACTCCACTCTTCTCCTTCTTCCTTAACAATTTTAGCATTGATAAAAGTTTTTTTGAATCCTTTTAATTCTTTAGCCTCATCAGATTCTAAATCATCATCTTCACTAAAAGGAGTTGTATCAATAACAAACAAACGAATTGCTAAACCTACCTGCGGAGCAGCAAGCCCAACACCGTATGCATTATACATGGTCTCATACATGTTTGCTATTGTTTCTTTTAGGTTTGGATATTCTGGTGTAACATCCACTCCCACTTTTCTTAAAACAGGATCACCATATCCTACAATTGGTAAAATCATTTGTATTTTTTTATTGCATTATCTATTGTAAAAACTGAATTTTAGTTTCCTATAATTCAGCTGGCAAAAATAATAAAAAATAGTCTACGAATAATTCTAAACCGCATATTATATCTTATTTTTTGACAGTATGTTAAAATCTCATCTATAATTATGCCAAATTGATTCGTACAATTCTTACCTTTGTTAGTAAACCTCTATATATGTTTGACCGCATCACGAAATTCACGAACAGTACTTCTTTCTTAAACGCGTCTAAAGTAACTATTGCTTCTGTAGTTCCTGTGCTGATTTTAAACTTCTTGGGGCATTTTGAAATAGGGTTTACCATTGCGCTTGGGGCTTTTTATACCTATCCCAGCGATATTCCGAGTTCATTAAGCCATAAAATAAAAGGACTTGTTGTTGCATCCTTTATTGTTTCGGGAGTTAATTTGCTAGTAAACTTTACATATCCATATCCGATTTTATTTTATCCATTCTTAGGATTTTTATTGTTTTTATGCTCGATGATTTCGGTTTACGGACAGCGTGCAACATTAGTATCTTTTTCTGCTTTACTTTCGATTTCATTATCATTCGGGCATTTACATCAAGGTTTGGAAGCATTTGAATATGCTGGATTCATTTTTATTGGAGGAATTCTATACTTAATTGTATCACTTGTTTTTCACTTTATACAACCTTATAAATATGTTGAATTAGAAATTGCAGAAGGAATAAAACTTACCGCTAAATACCTGAAATTAAGAGGTGACTTATGGAATCCCGAAGCCAATAGAGATGCTATTACAGAAAAACAATTAGCAGTTCAGGTCGAACTAAATTTGATTCACGAAGATTTGCGAAAAATGCTTATTGGCAATCAAAACACTTCGGCAGCAACGGCTCAAAACCGAAAAATGCTTTTGGTTTTTATCACTTTAGTCGAAATTCAGGAACTTGCTTTATATACTTCTTTTGATCACAGCAAACTTCATGAAAAATTCGCAAAACATCCAGAAGTACTCCGAACGTATCAAAATGTAGCCTACAAACTGGCTTCAACTTTGAAAAAACTTTCTAAAAATGTACATCACATTGCGGTTTATGTCGACAAAAATGATTTGAAAAATGAGTTAGACGCACTTGAATTCGCCATTTTTGATTATGAAAAAACTTTAGGAAAAGAAGAATCTTCAGAAGGCGTTTTGATGCTCACCAATATGCTGAATTATGCTAAAAACCAAGTTGGAAAAATCAAAATTATTCAGCGTGCTTTTTCATTAGCAATGCAGTCTTATAAACTAAAAGACAAAGATAAAGAACTAGAAAAATTCCTTACGCCACAATATTATCCGTTGCGAACTCTGACTGAAAATTTAACTTTTTCATCATCAATTTTCAGACATTCTATCAGATTAACAATTACCATTTTAATTGGTTTTTTGATCGGAAAAATTCTTCCGTTCCAAAATGTGTATTGGATTTTATTGACGATCGTTGTGATTATGCGTCCGGGCTATGGATTGACAAAAGAACGTTCTTACAATAGAATCTTCGGAACTATTTTGGGTGGATTGATTGCTTTCGGAATCGTGTCTGTCATCCAAAATCATGTTGCACTGAGCATATTTTCAATTGTCTGTATGCTTTTGGGAATTTCGTTTACGCAAATTAATTACAAAATCAGTGCGACTTTTGTAACGATGTATGTCGTTTTTATTTATGGAATTTTGACGCCAGATGTTGTTGAAGTAATCCAATTCAGGATTTTGGATTCATTGGCAGGAGCAATTTTGGCTTTTTTGGCCAATCAGTTTTTATGGCCTGCCTGGGAATTCATCAATACACCAATTCACATTGAAAATTCCATTCGAGCTAACCGAAATTATTTGCGAGAAATTGCAGATTTTTATAATAAAAAAGGAGAAATACCAACTTCCTACCGTTTAGCCAGAAAACATGCTTTTGTAGAAATTGGTAATTTAATGACTTCTTTTCAGCGAATGATGCAGGAGCCAAAATCCAAGCAAAAAACATTGCCATTAGTCAATAAATTAGTTGTGCTGAATCATTCTATTTTATCAGCTTTAGCTTCTCTATCAACTTATATCCAGTCACATCAAACAACACGAGCTTCAGACTCTTTTAATTATATCATTAAAACAATCTTATCTAATTTAGATCAGTCAATTTCTATTCTGAAAAATGAGATAATCCTTAAAGATACTTTTTTCGATAAAGAAGATGTAACACTTCAATTTGAAGAACTTAAACGTAAAAACTTTACTCGTCTTGCCGAAGATGACGAACTTGATAAAGAAACGCGTCAGGCGAAAATGCAAGAGGCTCAATTGGTTATTGAACAATTAATTTGGATGAGCAATCTGGCCGAGAAGATTTTAAAAATTACGAAAGAACTAAAAGCAGCAAATCCAGATTAATTCATCTGGATTTGCTGCTTTTTATATCAATTTTAAAGCTTAATTATTTAGTTTCAAAACTTCAGAAGTTTCTTTTCTAAGTTTAGCCAAAAGCTCTGGTTTGTCATTTAATGTCTGGCCATAAGAAGGAATCATTTTTTTCAGTTTCGCTTCCCATTCTGGTGTTTTAATTTGATTTGTAAAACATCTGCTTACTAAATCTACCATAATTGCCACAGCAGTTGACGCTCCTGGAGAAGCTCCTAACAAAACTGCTAGAGAACCGTCATGCGTATTGATTACTTCAGTTCCAAATTCTAAAACCCCACCTTCTTTTTCATCTTTTTTAATAACCTGAACACGTTGACCTGCTTTTTCAAGTTTCCAGTCTTTAGAACGTGCAGAAGGCAAATATTCTCTAAGCGCTTTCATTCTGTCTTTTGGAGACTGACGCACTTGCTCGATTAAGTATTTTGTCAACGGAATATTGTGATATCCTGCAGCCAACATCGGGATTAAATTATTTGATTTTATCGATAATGGTAAATCCAAATAAGAACCATTTTTTAAGAAACGAGTTGAAAAACCTGCAAATGGTCCAAAAAGCAATGCTTTTTCACCATCAATTACACGAGTATCAATATGTGGAACAGACATTGGAGGGGCTCCAACACTGGCTTTTCCATAAACTTTTGCCTGATGTTTTGCAATAACTTCTGGATTTGTACATTTCAACCATTGACCGCTTACTGGGAATCCGCCGTAACCTTTTCCTTCAGGAACGTTAGCTTTTTCCAATAATGGCAATGAACCACCACCAGCTCCAATAAATACAAAATTAGTATAGGCTTTTCGTTTTTGTCCTGTAGAAAGATCTGTGATTTTAATTCTCCATGATTTGTCCTCACGTTGTTTTAATTTCTTAACCTCATGATTAAAATACAAACTTACACCATCAAGTTTCTCCAAATAATTAAACATACTTCTGGTCAAAGCCCCGAAATTAACATCGGTACCAATTTCCATATGAGTTGCAGCTAATGCTTCGTTATTTTCTCTGCCTTCCATCACTAATGGCATCCATTTTTTCAACTGCTCAAAATCAGTACTGAATTCCATTTCAGAAAAAATTGGATTGCTTTGCAATGCCTCAAATCTTGTTTTTAGATATTCGACATTTTTATCACCCCATACGAAACTCATATGAGGAACACTTTTTATAAAATTTTCAGGAGATGGCACTTTCTTTTCTTGCACCAAATAAGACCAAAACTGGCGTGAAACTTCAAATGATTCTGCTATGCTGATTGCCTTTTTAGGATCGATACTTCCATCCGCCTTTTCTGGTGTATAGTTTAATTCACAAAAAGCCGAGTGTCCGGTTCCCGCATTGTTCCATGCATCAGAACTTTCTGCTGCAGCAACATCAAGTCTTTCGTAAATTTCAATTTTAATATCAGGTTGCAACTCTTTCAAAATTAATCCAAGAGTTGCACTCATAATTCCAGCTCCAATAAGCACTACTTCACTATTAGAACGTATTGTATTGTCAGGCATAACAGTAATTGTTTTTAAAAATGCAAAGGTACTTTTTTCAATCGCAAAAAAAAACTAAAATTTGCATGATAAAAGTTAGGAAATCATATTTTTTTCTAAATAAAGTGAAATTTTTAAGCCGTAAACTTAAAATCGGTTAGAAGAAAGATAGTCTTGAAGCATAATCGTTGCAGAAATTTCATCTATCAGTCCTTTGTTCTGACGCTGTTTTTTGCTCAGTCCGCTGTCGATCATGGTCTGAAAAGCCATTTTTGAAGTAAAACGCTCATCGACGCGAACCACTTTCATATCTGGAAAAATATTAGAAAAATGAGTAACAAAACCTTTTATTATGGAAGCACTTTCAGATGGCTGACCATTCATTTGTTTTGGTTCACCAATTAAGACGGCTTCAACTTTTTCTTTGGCAAAATAATCTTTTAAAAAATCAATTACGGTATTGGTCGGGATTGTAGTTAAGCCCGATGCTATAATCTGCATTTCATCGGTAACAGCAATTCCGGTACGTTTTTGTCCGTAATCTATGGAAAGGATTCTTGGCATTTTATATTTTTTTCAAAGGTAATCATTTTAGTTTTTTCTTTTCAAGAATATCAAAAGCAAGCTTTTTATTTATTTCAAAAAGAAAATAAAAAAATCCGCTTTAAAAACTCAAAGCGGATCTTTTCCAAAATATTCAAAAACCTAAAAATTCAGTTATCTATTAAATAGTCTTCTAAAAAAACCTCTTTCCTCCTCTTCTTCCTCTTCCGTTTGTTGTTCGTACTGCAAAAATTTAGATTGAGATTTTTCATGTTCAAGAATTAACTCCTTAATATATTCAACATATGTTCTCTTTTTCTCTTCCAGAAATCCAATTAAATACTTTTCACTAAATTCAACACCGCTTGCTGCTTCAATTTGCAAAAGCTTTTTATATAAAGGTTCAATATGTAAAGAAACCACTTCGTGCGGAACAGATTGTCTTCTACCAAAATAATTGACAATTATTCCATTTTCATCTTTTGCAATTTCAAAATCGGTAATCACCCAATAGTATCTTCCAGATTTTGCTAAATTTTTCACGATGGCATGAAAATTCTTTCCTTGTTTAAGATTTTCCCAAAGCACTTTAAAAATAACTTTTGGCATATCTGGATGCCGAATAATATTATGTGGCTGCCCCATCAATTCATAATCTTCATAACCTGAAACATCAACAAATACTTCATTGGCATATTCAATAATACCAAAAGCATTTGTTTTACTCATTATGACTTGCGTTTTATCCCAAGTAACTTCTTTGTCAATTACTGTAACTTTATTCTGGAGCTGATTTTCCTGATTCATGATCTACTGCTTATATAATTTGTTTTGGAATGGTTTTTATTAATTCTGTTTTTTCAGAATTAACGCCGCGAAAGTAGTCCGAAGAAAAAAGGTAAAATCTGATTTTTGTCATACTTTGATATAAAAAAACGTTTAATAACTCGTATGAAAATAAAAACATGAATCAAACTCTTTAATTTATCAAATTAAAAACAAAATGTTACATATATAACATTTTCAAAAAGGTTTTACTTTTCCGCTTTTCTACAAATACGTTATCTTTGCCAAAAATTAAAACTTATGAATTCTTTACAGACTATAATTGAACAAGCTTGGGAAAACAGAGCTTTATTACAAGAAACTGCTACAACTGATGCTATCAGAGAAGTTATCGAATTAGTAGATGCGGGAAAATTACGTGTTGCTGAACCAGTTGGTGACGGATGGCAAGTAAACGAATGGGTGAAGAAAGCTGTTGTAATGTATTTCCCAATTCAAAAAATGGAAACATGGGAATCTGGTATTTTTGAATACCACGACAAAATGTTACTAAAAAGAAATTATGCTGAAAAAGGAATTCGTGTAGTACCAAACGCAGTTGCACGTTACGGAGCTTATATTTCTAGCGGTGTTATTTTAATGCCAAGTTATGTAAATATTGGTGCTTATGTTGACGAAGGAACTATGGTTGACACTTGGGCAACTGTTGGAAGCTGTGCACAAATTGGTAAAAACGTTCACTTAAGTGGTGGTGTTGGAATTGGTGGTGTTTTAGAACCATTACAAGCTGCTCCGGTAATTATTGAAGATGGTGCTTTTATTGGTTCACGTTGTATTGTTGTAGAAGGTGTTCACGTTGGAAAAGAAGCTGTTCTTGGCGCTAACGTTTGTTTAACTGCTTCAACAAAAATTATTGATGTTACTGGTGATGAACCAGTTGAAATGAAAGGTTTTGTTCCTGCACGTTCAGTTGTGATTCCTGGAAGTTATACTAAGAAATTTGCTGCTGGAGAATTCCAAGTTCCATGCGCATTAATTATTGGTACTCGTAAACCATCTACAGATTTGAAAACTTCATTAAATAATGCACTTCGTGAATACGATGTTGCTGTTTAATTTACAGTCTTAAATAAAAAAAAACGGAATGAATATTTACTCATTCCGTTTTTTTATTATCATTTATTTTTTTCGCTGAAGTTTTAAAAGCTTAGCATATTTCATATAGGAGAAAAAAGCCTGAATCATTGAAAATGTTAGCCCATCTAATCCATTTACAAAACCTTTTTTAAAGAAATAACATCTTACAAAAGCTACCGTTCCGTTTAATATCGGTTTAAAACTATTTATTCTTTTTCCTTGCTCGTAAAGCTGTTGTGCATGCCAGGTTGAATATAAATTTTTCTTATTTATAAATTGATCAAAACTTTCCCACGCATAGTGATTGATATGCACTTTTAAATGTGCTTTATTATTTCCTGAAACTTTTTGATGCACTCTGTCTTTTGACGGAGAAGCTGTTTTTTTATTAAAAAATCGTGCTGTTTTATCAGGATACCAACCTGCAAAGTCAATTTTCTTTCCGCCTAAATAATTATACAATCTAAAAGTAAAAACATCAAAATCTTGATTTTCGTATTTTCTCGACAATATAAAATTTTCGGCGTCTTCGGCCAAAATCTCATCAGCATCCAGATTTAAAATCCAGTCATTTTTACAATATTGAAGTCCATGAATTCTTTGCGGTCCATCTCCTAAAAACATTTGAGAGATAACTTTAGCTCCTTTTTCTTCTGCAATTTTTACAGTATTATCAGCACTTAATGAATCTATAACAATTACTTCGTCACAAATTCTAAACAGAGCATCTATACATTTCCCAATATTTTTTTCCTCATTATAGGTTATTACCAATCCGCTGATTTCCATGTTTTTCTTTAAAATAATTTAAGTTTACCAATCTTCAATTTTAACCTAAATCTAAACAGACTGTCTTCTCCTTTTATGTCTATTCTTTTAACCAAATAATTATTTTTAAAAGGAAATTTATTTACTCTGTTTCCAATTCTTAAACCATATTTTATGCCATTTTCATGCATAATTTTTTCAAAAACAGCAAATTGAGCCTCTTTCTTAGCATAGTTACCAAATGGATACGCCAAAACAGGTTTTATATCTAATTGATGTTCTTTAATAAAATTATTTGACTTTATAAAATCAGCTTCTAATTCCTCTTTTGATAATGAACTATATCTTTTATGCTCAAAAGAATGATATCCTAACTCGATTAAATTACCGTCTAAACCTTTCAACTGCTCAACACTCATTATTTTCTCTTTCCCTTCAATCCAGTAATCAAAATTTCCAACGAACGAAAATGGTATAAAAAAAGAAGCTTTTATTTGATACTTTTCAAGCAAAGGCACTGCGAACAAAAGCTGACACTCTGTAACATCATCAAAAGTGATAATAATGCTTTTTGAAGGGAGAGTTTTTAAATTCTCTAAATCCTTAAAATGAAATGTTGTATAATTATTATCGCGAAGAAACTTTAATTGCGATTCTAACTTTGACACAGAAATACTTAAGTTCAAAGATTTAGCTTCATCTTCAACTACGTTGTGGTACATTAAGATTGGTAACTTTGACATGTATTTTTTTTTGCAAATCTATATATTAATAGCATTATTTATAACAAAAATTAAAAAATTATGTTAAAAATAATATTGATGCAAAATACGCGTTTGTCAGCTCCATTTTATTTTACAAAAACACTAATAATCAGCAAATTAAAAAAAAATATACTCAATAAAAAAATAACCAATAATAAAACTAAATAGCTTTATTTAGGAGAAATTAAATAATGTTTTAGATACACTTAAATTTTTTTTACTCTAGTAAAGAAACATTTTACGCAAAAAATAAAATATTAGTTGTCTGTATTTTATTTTAGCTTTTTTTGAAGTTTTAAAAGCTTAGCATATTTCATATAAGAGAAAAAACTTTGAATCATTGCGATGGATAACCCGTCTATTCCGTTAAAAATTCCCCTCTTAAAAAAGTAACATCGTACAAAAGATACTACACCGTTAATTATGGGTTTAAAAGCATTAATTCTTTTTCCCTGATCAAATAATTGTTGTGCGTGCCAGCCTGAATATTGATTTTTCTTGGCAATAATCTGATCCAAAGAATCCCAGCCATAATGCAAAATATGTACGGCTACTTTTTTTTCATTTTGAGTGATGATTTTCTGATGTACTTTAGATTCAGAAGGATGAGCCGTTTGCTTGTTGAAAAAACGAACTTTGTTATCCGGATACCAGCCCGAAAAATCAATTAATTTGTCTGCTAAAAAGTTTTTTACTCTAAAACTGAAAGCATCATAATTTCCTTCTAAATATTTTCCATCGAGAATGAATTGCTCAGCATCTTTATCCAAAAACTCATCGGCATCGAGATTTAAAATCCAGTCATTTTTGCAGTAAGGTAAACCATGAGTACGTTGTGGTCCGTCGCCCAAAAAAGCCTGTTCAATTACTGTTGCGCCTTTTTCTTTGGCAATTTCAACTGTACGATCCTTACTGAAAGAATCTACAATAATAACTTCATCGCATACTTTAAACAAAGCATCAATACATTTTCCTATATTCTTTTCTTCATTAAATGTAATGACAAGGCCGCTAATTTTCATTCTAAATCTGATTTGGTGAAAGCAAAAATACGTCTTTTTTTAAACTTGTCTATCCTTATTCGGTATTCGATTTGTACACTTGATAAAATTGTTTGTACTTTAGCCTACAAATTGAACATAGAAATAAATGAGGATATTAGTTATTCAGCAGAAAAGAATTGGAGACGTATTAACAAGTACAATAATTTGTAACAACTTAAAAGCCAAGTTTCCAGAATCAAAGATAGACTATATGTGTTATCCAAATTCTGTGGATGTACTAAAGGAAAATCCGAATATTGATACTATTATTCCGTTGACAAATACGGTACGAAAAGCAATTCCATCTTTATTTAAATTTATTTTTCAAATTAGAAGAAAAAAATACGATGCTGTAATTGATGTCTACAGTAAATTAGAAACGAATTTGATTACCTTATTTTCTGGTGCGAAGTATAAAGTTTCGTATTCGAAATGGTATTCTAATGTATTTTATAATTATAGCTACGAAAGATTAGATGCCGTAAAATCAGAATTTGGATTGGCAATTGAAAACAGATTAATGCTTCTAAAACCTTTCATTTCAGAAAAAATTACAGATGTAAAACCAAAAATCTTTTTAAAAGAATCTGAAATTAATGAAGCTAAAAATCTACTAAAAAGCTATAATGTCGATACTGAAAAACCATTAATTATGTTTGGTATTTTAGGAAGCGAATTCTACAAAACATATCCTTTAGACGGAATGGCTAAAATTATCGACTTTACTGTTGCTAAAACGAATGCGACGATTATTTTCAATTATATCCCGGATCAGAAAGAACAAGCTTTAGAAGTTTATAATAATTGTTCTGAAGAAACGAAAAAACACATTATTTTTGATTTGTATTGCACTGAACTTCGTCCATTTTTAGCGTTGCTTTCTCAATGTGAAATGTTAATAGGAAACGAAGGCGGAGCCGTAAATATGGCAAAAGCATTAGAAATCCCGACTTTCTCTATTTTTACGCCATCGGTACGAAAAGAAACCTGGCAAACATTTGAAAATGAAGCAAAAAATGTATCAATCCATTTAAAAGATTTAAAACCAGAAATTTACGCGCAGCACACAGAACAATATATTAAAGAGCATACATTTGAATATTATGCGGAATATCCTTTAGAACTTATGCTAAAAAAATTGGAAGCTTATTTTCAGGAATATAAAAATTGAAAAGCATTCAAATGAATGAAAAGCAAAAATTATCCGTTCTGATTATTACGCTAAATGAAGAACATCGCATAAAATCACTTTTAGAAGATATTGATTTTGCGGATGAAATAATTGTTGTAGATTCCTTCAGCAATGATCAAACTGTCGCTATCGTGGAGTCTTTTACAAATGTTAAACTCATTCAAAATCAATTTATAAACTATACTTCTCAGCGTAATTTTGCCTTAGATCAGGCAAAAAATGAATGGATTTTATTTCTTGATGCAGATGAAAAATTAACGCCTGAATTAAAAACGGAAATTCTTTCTACAATTAATAATCAAAATGCTGCAAGCGCGTATTTGATATACAGAACTTTTATGTTCAAAAATAGAAAACTGAATTTCAGCGGCTGGCAAACTGATAAAATTTTTAGGCTTTTCAATAAATCAAAATGCAGATACAATGAAGAAAGAATGGTGCACGAAAAGCTTATTGTAAATGGCAAAATTGCTGTATTAAAAAATAAAATTATTCATTTCTCTTATATTTCTTTTCAGGATTATAAAGAAAAAATGTATAAATATGGAGTTTTCAAGGCTAATGAAAAATTAAAAAAAGGACAGAAACCATCTCTTTTTTTAATGGTTTTCCATCCTGTTTATACTTTTTTATATCAATATCTAATTCGGCTTGGCATTTTAGATGGTGCTAAAGGAATTACGATTTGTTACCTAAATGCTTATAGTATTTTTGTGCGTTATAAAGAACTTGACAGAATTACTTCTTCCAGAATTTAAGTTTCTTTTTTAGACGTTTTTTTCTATAAAACTGTTCTTGAAAATCGGCTGTCATTTTCCATAAAGTATCAAAAATCTTTTGTTCAGATTCAGGATAATATTTGGCATATTCGTTACTCATAACGGCAACCATTTCTTTTAGAGGAGTTAAGCGGCAAAGGTTTTTCATGCGCATTTCAAAAGGCATGAATTCATGAAAATTCATTCGGTTTAAATCCACTAAAAAGAAATCATATTTACCTTCATCTCTTTTTTTAATTAGCGTATTTCCAGGCGAATGATCCAAAAATTCAATTCCCTTTTCATGCAAATCAAAACTAAACTTTGTAAACTGTCTTAAAATATTATCACGATCCGGATAATCAGGAATTTCGACCAATTCTCTATACGTTAATTCTGTAACCAAATGCTCGCTTACATAATAACTGTCTTTCAAACCAATAAAATTGAAGTTTTCAAGAAAAGCAATCGGCATAGGCGTTCCAATTCCTTTTTCCAGCAAAATTGTAGCATATTCGAACGAACGTCTTGCTTTTGATTTTCGGAAATACTTGTAAGCAATTTTATTGATGATATTCGGAATTTTGAACGATTTGATATTAATTGTTTTCCCATTTACAGGAATCAATTTAATTTTATTTCGAACGCCATAGCCAAAAAGTTCACCCTCAGAATCAAAATTTTTGATAGCTGAAAGAACATCTTTTGAACTTACTATTGAATCAGAAAATTTAAATTTTGTAATCATACTTAATTAAAAAAATTAATATTGATTTAGTATTGGTTTCCAAAAATCAATCACTTTTGGCTTATTTATAGCGTGACAACCAAACGGGAGTTCGTTGTTTGTTAATTTCATTGCCAAATCAGGTTTTCTGTCTATTGCAAAATAAACGGCTTCTTTATAATCTGGAATTTTGAAATCAGAATCAAATTCATTTGCTTTCAAAGACCAAAAAACGTCTTCAGTTGCATATATTTTTTTTTCTTTTTCAGCTAAAAACTCAGAGATAAATTGCTCCTGTTCTTTTGCAATAGCGAAATGTGAAGCAACTTTACGTAAAGAAAGACCTCCATTGCCAACTTTAAAGAAAATCTGCTGACGTTCTTTTTTCTTTTTTGACCAAAACAAACTTGCTATTTTATTTGACAAAGCATTTTTTGAAGTTGCAATCCAAGGCGCTCCAATGTAATCATAACCTTTATTGCACCATTCTGTCAACTCATTTTTAAAAACAAAAGCGTCCAGCTGATAAATTAAAATATATTCTGAATCCAAAAAGCTTTCATAAAATACTGGTCGTAATAATAATTCATTATAACCATCTATAGTCGCAAAATAATCTTTAGAAAAGCTTTTAAAAGTCAAATTTTGATGTTTCTCCGAAAGATAAGAATGATTTAATCCTTCAGGATGCACAATTACAATTTCATAATCTTTTAAGACCTTACAACATTGCAAAAATGATTTCTCTTCAAGTTCACCAAAATATTCCTTATACACAGGAATAGCAACTTTTACTAGATTTTTAGACATATTTTGTTTAAAATTGATATTAAATTGAACCTCAAATGTTGCTTCATCAAGCGTCTTATTTGCGAATTCTAACTCGAGCAACAAAAATAACCTTATAAATTACAAAAACTTCATTATTCTGAATTAAATTTCAACTTTTTACCAACTAGAAAGATTATTTTTGCATTATAATAATACTCTTTTTTTACAATGAACGAAGAAATAATCAAAGCTTACGAAGTTATCAAAGAAGGCGGTATCATCCTTTATCCAACTGATACAGTTTGGGGAATTGGATGTGACGCAACTAATGCTGAAGCTGTTGCAAAAATTTATAAATTAAAACAACGTGCCGAAACTCAAAGTATGATTGTTTTGATGAACGGAGAAAAAATGATATACAATGTTTTCAAAAACATTCCCGAAGTTGCTTGGCAGATCTGGGATTTATCTGAAAAACCAACAACTTTAATTCTTGACGATGCCAGAAATGTTGCTCCAAATATTATTGCTGCCGACAAATCTCTGGGAGTACGTTTGGTAAAAGAACCTTTCTGCTTCAAATTGATGGAAAGAATGAAAAAACCTTTAGTTTCAACTTCAGCCAATATTTCAGGACAACCAACGCCTTTAAGTTTTAAAGATATTAGTCCCGAAATTATTAATGGTGTAGATTATGTTGTAAAACTGAACCAGGATAAAATCAACGGAAAATCTTCTACAATCATCAAATTGACAAACGATTCACAGGTAAAAGTGATTCGTAAATAATTTTTTTGTTTCAGGTTTCAAGTTTCAAGTTCGCTTAAAACTTGAAACTTGAAACCTGAAACTTGAAACTTTTAAACAGTTTTAAGACTCTCAATAAGCCAATCGATATCTTCTTTGGTGTTATAATGACTAAATGAAATTCGGAGATTTGGTAATTTTAGATCCGTTTCCGATAACATTTCTTTTAAAACATGTGATGGCTTAATACTTCCTGACTGACAGGCACTTCCTCTTGAAACCGCAATTCCTTTCATATCGAGACTGAACAACAGCATCGAAGTTTTATCTGAAGAAAAAGGTAGAATAATATTGATGATATTGTAGAAATCTTCTTTTTTTCCATTAATTCTAAAACCAGGAAAATGAATTTCTAACTGCTCGATCAGGTATGTTTTTAAATTTGAAATATAAGCTCTTTCCTGATCTAAATTTTCATAAGAAACAGCTAATGCTTTTGCCATGCCCGCAATTTGATGAACGGCTTCGGTTCCGGCACGAAGTCCTTTTTCTTGTTCACCGCCAAAAATAAGAGGCTGCAAACCTGAATTTTTGCGAACAAAAGCAAATCCAATTCCTTTTGGACCATGAAATTTATGCGCACTTGCAACTATAAAATCAACAGGAATTTTTTGAAGATCAATCTCCGTTTTTCCAACAGATTGCACAGTATCTGAATGAAATAAAGCATTATATTGTTTACAGATTACTCCAACTCTTTCCAAATCTAAAATTGTTCCAGTTTCATTATTAACATGCATCAAACTAACAATCGTCTTTTTATTTTCAGACAATAAATTAGACAAATGCGTTAAATCGATACTTCCATCCGGATTTACATTCACATAATCAACCTGAATTCCATAATCTGATTCCAGCGCTAAAACTGTATATAAAACAGCGTGATGCTCAATTTTTGAAGTAATAATTCGCTCCACTTTCAAATCTTCAACTGCTGAACGTAAAATCCAGTTATCAGCTTCAGTTCCGCCAGAAGTAAAAATAATTTCCTGAGCCGAACAATTTAAGTGTTTTGCAATGCTTTTTCTGGAAAGTTCTAAAATCGTTTTTCCATTTCGCCCAAAACTATGCGTAGAAGATGGATTTCCAAAATCTTCAGTCATAACTTTTGTCATTTCCTGAATTACTTCAGGGCGCATTGCGCTTGTAGAGGCGTTGTCTAGATATACTTTTTTCATTACTGCAAAGTTATGAAATATCAATTGTCCAATCTTCAATATCATTTGCCAAAATTTTCACTATTTTTGACCCAAATAAAATTACGATGAAAAAATATGTAAGCCTTCTGTTCTTTGCGTTTTTACTAAACGGTTGTGATGATGGTGATTTAACTGTAGAAACGATTGATTTTAAAGATGTCACTGCAACAAGTTGTGACCCTAATACCAATACATTGATCTATAAACTTAAGCCTCAGGAAGCTATAATTTTGCAAATGCCAACAGGCACACTTGCAACTCAACCTGATACTTTAACTTACAATCTTAACAATAGTACTTATCGCTTTTTTTACAGAACTTATGATGGCGCGATAACAAAATCAAATATTTGTGATGCAATACCACCAGCAACTCCAAATATTAATCAGGAATGGTACGCAATTGGCGGAGAAATAGAAATTATTACTTCAGCAATTTACAAAACTCCTCCTCCTTCAGACGGACATACAGAAATTGAAGGTTATAATCATAATATTACTTTCAACGGAATAACTTTTTCTAAACCGGGACCAACTCAGGTTGAAGATAATTTTGTTTTTGGAGATTTTAAAACTACAGTTTCTCCAGTCGTTATTGCTTTTACAGATGAAGTTGCAAAGTATTGTAATGTTCAGAAAAAAGTTTACAATAACAATTTATCAAATTCATTAGTAATTGAAAATTTAGATAAAAACTTAATTCAAGATGTAGATACTCCTATTGGACAACCAAGAAAAAGCTTGATCAATTTAAGCAGTGGCAGTCCGGCAGTTGTGTCAAATAATGTTTATTACAGAACATACAACAACAATTTACCTGAACCAGTAAAAGATTATTATTGTAACGATGTTACACCAACAAGCCCAACTGTAAAAGAAACTTGGATAGGTGTTACAGGTAAAGAAAATGTAAGTGGTATTATTGAAGTCACTACAACACATACAAATCAAGTTTATAAGCATAAAGTCGTATTACGAAATGCAAGTATGAAACAAGGAAACAGTACTTTTAAACTGGCAACCGAATTTGTTCTAGGAACAGTGACAACTATTAAACCTTAAAAGTAATTTAAAAAGAAGGATAAAAACCACTTTTTAATTCCTACAAAAAAACTTCCGTTTTTCAAACTGATTTCACAACAGAATCAGAAAGAAAAACGGAAGTTTTTTTATGCATTTAAAACAACAATTTTAAAACATAAAAAACAACTTATTTATTGTTTTGTCTAAAATAAACTTCGGTTGCGCCAAGTCCATATTTTTGATAATTGGCGTCCTGAAAATCTATTCCGTCGTAACGGCCTAATAAAAAATCAAGTTCGGCTTTTAAAATTCCTTCGCCGACACCATGAATAAAAACGATTTTTGGAATCCTGTTTTTGATTGCAAATTCAATGTGCCTTCTTGCTGTTTCAGTTTGCAAAGTCAGAATATCATAATTTGACATTCCACGTTTATTTGGAACCAGTTTTTCGATGTGCAAATCAAATTCTGGAGCCGAAATTTCGCGTTTATCTTTCTTTTCTTTCACAAAACTTCTTGGTTTTGGCTCTGCTTTTTCTTTTGAAACAGAATCTAAATCAATTCTTTTAATAGAATTCATTAAATTACTGGTTTCTTGAATTTTAATCAATTCGTTGACAAAAAATGTCATCATAAAACCATCCTCAGTTTCAATCAAAACTTCCTTATTTTTTACAGAAACAACCGTTCCGTTTATAGCTTCGTCTAAAACCGAAACCTTATCTCCTTTACTCAACATCGTCTTCTTCTTTATCTTGATTTTTACTTGGTGTTTTCGCACTCAACTGCATCATTCCATACATGAAAACTACAATTGCAATAATCATGATATAGATATTTTTGTCTTCAGAAACTTGCTCATACAACGCTACTCCAATCGCAAGAATCATTATTAAAATTTTAAAAACTTTCATTTTTTTTAGCTTATAAGAATTCAAAAGTATAAAACTTTAAAATAGCAGTTTGGTTCTCCCAAAATGTTATCCAATATTTTTTTGTAAAATTGCAAAAAACATCCACTTGAATTTAGAAAATTATATGATCCCCTGCCTGTTCAAAACCCACTTCGGATTTGACTGTCTCGGCTGTGGTTTTCAGCGTGCTTTATTCTTACTTTTTCAGGGTGAGTTTTTAGCCGCTTTCAAAATGTATCCTGCACTTTATTCTACTCTTTTATTTTTAGGTTTTGTTGTTTTTTATTTTTTAAACAAATCAAAAAAAAATAAAAAACTGGTTTGGAATTTCGCTCTGCTGAATCTTGTTTTTGTAATTGCTGGCTATTTCCTTAAACACTTTTACTTGTAATTTTTGTAAGAATTATTTTTTGATCTGACTTAAAATATCGTTCATCATTTCGATTTGCACTTTTTGAATTTCGATCAATTCCTGTTGCTGATGCATTATTAAATGATCGATTTTATCATGAATCATTCGGATTTCTAATTCTGATTTTAAGTTAATCATAAAATCTTTTTTTGCCCTGCTTCTGTCTTTTTCTTCCTGACGGTTTTGACTCATCATTATGACCGGCGCCTGCAATGCTGCAATACAGGATAAAATTAAATTCAGCAAAATAAATGGGTACGGATCAAAACCTTTGTTCATCAAAACAAAAACATTTGCGCCAATCCAGATTACGATAAAAACAACAAACGAAATTATAAATGTCCAGCTTCCTCCAAAATCAGCCACTTGATCGGCCACTTTTTGTCCAAAATTTCGAGATTCGTCTTCATCTTCAACAATGCTCACAATCGATTTATCTTCTTTTAAAGAGGAAACAACGCTTTGTTCAAGATCTGAAAGCATTCCGATTTCTCTGGACAAATAGTTCGAAATATACATTTGGCGATATTCACTCAATTCCTGTACCGAAATACAATCATCATCACAAAAATCGGGATGATCTTTTATAATTAGACCTAAAATCGGATCATGAATTGATTTTCCATAGATTTTCTCGTTTTCCGAAAATTCAATACCAGAAATAGCGCTTTTAAAACTTGAATTGTTTTTCATTTTTATAAATTTTACATGCTAATTTAAGCATTTAAGTTTTTAAGTTTTACAATAAATTATCTTTCGCTGATTTATCACAAATACGGCAATCAATACAAAATTTCTTTAGTTAAAACCTGTCTGTATTTACAAAAAACGCCTTACTTTTAACGTTTCAAAATATCCAATCAATTTAATCAATTGTGACAAAAGACACTATCATACAAAATATCAAAGCTTTAAAAAGCCATTCAAACATAAATTACGGAATCAAAACTAAAACAGAAGACTTTACCGAGAAGCTTTTTTATACCCTTTTTGATTCGAATGCCGCTTTAGACGAAAGTATTAATGATCTTGAAATTCGTTTTAAAGAGATCGCAGTTTTGGCCTGTCAAAAACCTGAAAATTTATGCGAATCAATTTGGGACAAGTTTCTGGAAAAGCTTCCTGCGGTTTTAGAAAAACTAAATCACGATGCAGCTTATATTTTAGAAAATGATCCGGCATCAAACAGTATTAATGAAGTTTATTTAGGCTATCCGGGGTTTTACGCGATTGCCATTTACAGATTAAGCCACGAATTATACTTGCTTGATTTATTGTTATTCTCCAGATTAATGAGCGAATACGCGCACCGAATTACTGGAACTGACATTCATGCAGGCGCTCAGATCGCATCGCCATTTTTTATCGATCACGCGACGGGAATTGTTATTGGCGAGACAACTGTTATCGAAAAACATGTAAAAATATATCAAGGTGTAACTCTTGGTGCTTTGAGTGTTAGCAAAGACATGAAAAATGCAAAACGTCATCCAACTGTAGAAAAAAATGTTTGCATTTATGCCAATGCTACAATTTTAGGCGGAGAAACTATTATTGGAAAAAATAGTATTGTAGGCGGAAATGCCTGGATTACAAAATCAATTCCGGCAGATTCTATTGTTTTAAATACCACTACAACTGAAGTAAAAATAAAAGAAAAAAAATAAAATGAGTCCACAGAAATTGCTTAACCTAATTGGAAATACTCCATTGATGGAAACTGTCAATTTGGTTAAAAATAAAAACGTAAAACTTTTGCTTAAACTCGAAGGAAATAATCCTGGCGGAAGTGTAAAAGACAGAGCTGCATACAATATGATTGCATCTGCCCTAGAAAGAGGCGAAATTAAAAAAGGCGATAAACTAATCGAAGCAACCAGCGGCAATACTGGAATCGCTTTGGCAATGATTGCACAATTATTTGGTATAGAAATCGAATTAGTCTTACCTGAAGATTCTACTAAAGAAAGAACTCAAACAATGCGTGCTTATGGCGCTACAGTAATTTTAACGCCTGCCGAAGACGGAATTATCGGATCAAGAGATTATGCCGACAAAAAAGTTGCAGAAGGCGGTTATTTAATGCTAAATCAGTTTGCAAATGATGACAACTGGAAAGCACATTATAAAACAACCGGACCTGAAATTTGGAATGATACTGACGGAACCGTAACGCATTTTGTTTCTGCAATGGGAACTACAGGAACGATTATTGGAACTTCGACTTATCTAAAAGAAAAAAATCCAGCAATTCAGATTATTGGTGCACAACCAAGCGATGGATCTCAAATTCCAGGAATCCGCAAATGGCCTCAGGAATATTTGCCGAAAATTTTTGACGCTTCAAAAGTAGACAGCGTTATAGATGTAAGCGAAGAAGAAGCCAGAGCAATGACTAAAAGATTAGCACTTGAAGAGGGTGTTTTTGCTGGAATGAGCAGTGGTGGTTCTGTTGCCGTTGCCCTTAAAATCGCTGAACAATTAGAATCCGGTGTTGTGGTTGCAGTTATCTGCGATCGCGGCGATCGTTATTTGTCTTCGGATTTATTTGATTAAAAAAAGATTCTAAGGTTCTGAGTTGCTAAGATTCTAAGGTTTCCATACTTTATCTACAATTTAAGCATCTCAGCAACTTAAAATAAAAAACCTTAGCAACTTAGCACCTTAAAAAGAAATGAACTACAGAAAACTAGGAAAAACGAACTTTAATATCTCAGAAATCTCACTTGGAACTTGGCAAGTTGGAGGGAAATGGGGATCAGGATTTGATGATAAAACAGCCGATGCGCTTATAAATACCGCAATTGACAATGGCGTTAATTTTATTGACACAGCTGATGTTTATGAAAATGGTTTAAGTGAAACTGCCGTTGGACGTGTTGTACGCTCAAGATCAGAACGAATTTATGTGGCTACAAAATGCGGACGCCAAATTAATCCGCATGTAAACGATGGCTATCAGCCAAAAGTGCTTCAAAAATTTGTTGAAGACAGTTTAAAAAGAACAGGATTAGAAACTCTCGATTTGATTCAGCTACACTGTCCTCCTACCGAAGTTTATTATCGTCCGGAAATTTTTGAACTTTTTGATCGATTAAAAGATCAGGGGAAAATTTTAAATCTTGGCGTAAGTGTTGAAAAAGTTGAGGAAGCTTTGAAAGCAATCGAATATTCAAATGTAACTACGGTTCAGATTATTTTCAATTTGTTTCGTCAGCGACCTTCTCAATTATTTTTCTCTGAAGCAAAGAAAAAAGATATCGGAATCATTGCACGTGTTCCATTAGCAAGCGGTCTTTTAACGGGTAAATTTGATACGAAAACTACTTTTGACCCTCAAGATCATCGTAATTTTAATCGTAACGGAGATGCTTTTGATAAAGGCGAAACATTTTCAGGAATTGATTATGAATTAGGATTAAAAGCTGTTGAAGAATTAAAAGCATTATTTCCAGAAAATCCAAACCTTGCACCTATTGCGTTGCAATGGATTTTGAATTTTGAAGAAATCAGCTGTATTATTCCTGGCGCTTCAAAAGCAGATCATGTATTATCGAATTTATCGGTTTATGATCTTCCTAAAATAAGTCCGGAAAAAATCATCGCAATGAATGCGATTTATGAAAAGTATATAAAACCATCTGTTCATCATTTATGGTGATTTTTTGAGGCACTGAGGTTCTAAGGTACTAAGGTTCTAAGTTTTTTTTTATCTTAGTACCTTAGCAACTTAGCCCCTTTTTTAAAATTCACGCAACCTTTTTCGAATTCACACATCTATGTATATAACTAACCGTTAATCACTAACCATGAAAAAATTAAGTTTTATACTAGCTACGCTTTGTGCACTATTTATGTCCTGCAACAATGATGAAAGTAATAATAACCAAGAAGAAGACGTCCAAAAATTAGAAAAAATGTATCAGGAAATTGTAACACTTTCCCAAGTGAATTCACAAACCTGTACAGATTCTAAAGATTGGGATTTCACTGCAATTGGCGCAAAAGCTTGTGGCGGACCAGAAAAATTCATTATTTATTCTAAAAAAACAAACACAGCTGAATTTCTGGCAAAAGTAAAAACCTATACTGATGCAAAAGCAGCATTTAATGTAAAATGGAATGTTTCTTCAACCTGTGATGTTCCCGTTCCACCAGATGGAATTGGTTGCGTTGAGGGAAAACCTGTATTCTTAAAAAATACGGCTTTTTAAAAGTGTAATATAAAGCTAGAGTTCAAATTCAATTTTGAACTCAGCTCCTTTATTTTTTCCTTCGCTGGCTGCGCTCAATGTTCCTTTATGGCGTTCAATTATTTTTTTACATAAATAAAGACCAATTCCGGTTGACAACTCATTAGCAGTTCCT
This sequence comes from Flavobacterium resistens, assembly GCF_900182645.1. Lineage (GTDB taxonomy): Bacteria > Bacteroidota > Bacteroidia > Flavobacteriales > Flavobacteriaceae > Flavobacterium > Flavobacterium resistens. The sequence goes on from NZ_FXTA01000001.1 coordinate 942,612, forward strand.
AATCGGCTCATTTTAGTGAATTTTTTGAATAATTCCTCAATTTGATGTTTATCGAAACCAATACCTTTATCAGCTACAACAATCGCTAATTTAGACTCTTCTTTGTAAATACGAACTTTAACCTCGCTGTCGAAATAAGAGAATTTTATTGCATTACTAATTAAATTTACCAAAACCTGAACTAGCAAACCTTCATCAATTCTAAGATCGGCTTCAGAAATCTCCAAATTTAAATCTAACGTAATATTTTTGTCTATCAAGCGCTGTTCAACTTGTTCGTTAATAAACGGCACAATACTCGGAAAAACAACAGTTTTAGCTTCCTGATTTATTTTCACCACCTGATCTTGTTCTTTCAGGAGTTTTATGAAATTTTCAATATATCGAAACTGCAAATTAGTCGATTCACAAATTAATTCGGCTAAATGTTTAACAGATTCTGACGGGTTTTCGCTTAAAATTAATCTTGCTAATCCTTGTGGATTTCCGGCAAAATTTTTCAAATCATGCGAAAGCATATAAATCAAATCTTGTTTTTCGTTGATAAAACTTTCAGATTCATAAATTGATTCCTGAATGTTACACATCAACAAACCAGCTTCGTCAGTATATTCAGTAGGTAAAACAGAAAGTTTTCGGTTGTTTCTATAATCATCCAAAGATTTTGAAGCAAGAGAAATTGGTTTTATCAATTGTCTCAAAACCAATAACGTTACCAGAGTTGCCAGTAATGTCATTATTAAAGCGAAAATCAAAATAGAAACAGAAGAAATATCGTAAGATGAAAAGAGTACAAAAAATAATATACCTATTAAAGGGATATGAATTCCAATAAATGCAACAAATAAAAATTTAAAAGAATAGCTTTTTTTAAGAAAGCTTATTTGTGACAGATTATGATATAACTTCATAAAAAAATAACAATACTATAGGTTAAAAATCTGGTAACTGGGGTATTTACCAAAAAACAAAGGTAACTTTTAAACTTGATTTATGTGTTAAATTACACAATTTGATAAAATATTTTGAAAATTAAATTTATAAAAGTTTACAAACCCTTATTTTTGCGCTATGGGAAGAAAAAATACAGACAAAGTTGTCTTTCATCAAATTGAAGTTTTAGACGCAGGAGCAAAAGGTGTATCAGTAGCAAAAGCACCAGATGGAAAAGTAATCTTTATTCCAAATGTTGTTCCTGGAGATGTAGTGGATGTACAAACATTCAAAAAAAGAAAAGCATATTACGAAGGAAAAGCCGTAAAGTTTCATGAATTATCAAAACACCGTATCGAACCAATCTGTGATCATTTTGGCGTTTGCGGCGGATGTAAATGGCAAAATATGAAATACAGCCAACAGCTGTATTACAAACAAAATGAGGTAAAAAATCATTTGCAACGAATAGGAAAAGTTGAACTTCCTGAATTTGAAGATATTTTAGGTTCAGAAAAACAATTTTTCTATAGAAATAAAATGGAATTTTCGTTTTCAAACAGCCGTTGGTTAACTGAAAAAGAAATCGGAAGCACGGAAGACTTAGGAAATAGAAATGCTTTGGGATTCCATATTCCAAAAATGTGGGATAAAATTCTGGACATCCAAAAATGTCATTTACAAGAAGATCCTTCAAATGCCATCAGAAACGAAATTAGAGCTTTTGCCAATGAACATAATCTGGCTTTCTTTAATCCAAGAGAACATTCTGGATTATTGAGAACGTTGATGATTCGTACTGCTTCAACAGGCGAAATCATGGTTTTGATTCAGTTTTTTGAAGATGACAAAGCAAATCGCGAGTTGGTTTTAGATAATTTATACGAGAAGTTTCCTCAAATTACTTCATTACAGTACGTTGTCAATGCCAAGCAAAACGACACGATTTATGATCAGGACATTAAACTTTACAAAGGAAGAGATTACATTCTTGAAGAAATGGAAGGTTTGAAATTCAGCATTAATGCTAAATCATTTTACCAGACAAACTCAGATCAAGCTTACGAATTATACAAAATTACACGTGATTTTGCAGGATTAACCGGAAATGAAACCGTTTACGATTTATATACCGGAACGGGAACTATTGCTCAGTTTGTTTCTAAAAAAGCAAAAAAAGTAATTGGTGTAGAAAGTGTTCCTGAAGCTATTTTAGATGCTAAAGCAAATGCAGAACGCAATAATATTACAAATTGTGAGTTTTTTGTTGGAGACATGAAAGTGGTATTCAACGAAAGTTTTATTGCGCAGCACGGAAAACCAGATGTTATTATTACAGATCCACCAAGAGACGGAATGCATGCATTAGTAATCGACCAAATTCTGAAAATCGCTCCAAAAAAAGTAGTTTATGTAAGCTGTAATTCGGCTACACAAGCGCGTGATTTAGCTTTAATGGACGAAAAATATAAGGTTACCCGAGTACGCCCGGTCGATATGTTTCCGCAAACGCATCATGTTGAAAATGTTGTACTTTTAGAACTTCGATAATAAAATATAAATGAGAAAAATAATTTCAATTTTATTGCTTTTTACTTTTGGCTTATCAAGTTGTGAAAAAGATGACATTTGTGATCCAGCTACTCCAACAACACCTCGATTAGTCATTAAATTTTTTAATGCTGATAGTCCATCAACACCTAAAAATGTTACTAATTTAAAAATAACCGGAAAGGATATGCCTGAAGCGATTATTTTTAATGAAACTGCAACTGGTGAAGCAAAATATCTGACAAACGGCAGCTCTATTTCTATTCCATTAAGAACAAATGAAAATTTTTCGACATTTACTTTTACTCTAGATTCTGGTAATGAAAATGCAGCAGCTATAAATTCAGATGAAGTAAGATTTAACTATACACATCAAGATCTTTATGTTTCAAGAGCGTGTGGCTTTAAAACTATTTTCGCACTTGATCCGCTTTCAGATGGACCTCCAGTTTCCTCACCATTTATTAAGGTAGACAGTGATTCTAAAGGCTTTTGGATGAAACAAATTTATGTAAAAGAATATAACATTGAAACAGAAAATGAAACACACATTGAAGTATATTTCTAGTTTTTGCTTATTGTTTTCAATGTTCTTGGCACAAGCTCAGGAAACACCAACAACTACAGTAACCAAAGAAATTGTTCCCGAAAAACCTAAAACAACTGTTGTAGCGAAACCAGCAATTCAGGAAGTTAAAGCAGATAGCATCAAAACTGATCGCTATGGACTTCGTGTTGGAGTTGATTTGTATAAATTGACTCGTGGTTTTTACGACAAGGATTACAAAGGAATTGAATTTGTTGCTGACTGGCGTTTAACAAAAAAATACTATCTAGCTGCAGAACTTGGTTTTGAAGACAAAACTACTGATGACGACCGACTAAATTCAACGGCAACAGGAACCTATATTAAAGGCGGTTTTGATTACAATTTGTATCAAAACTGGCTAGATATGGAAAATTTAATTACAATAGGTTTACGTGGAGGTTTTAGTACTTTTAGCCAGGAATTAAACAGTTATAAAATTTACAATCCGAATCCGTATTGGGGTGAACAACCTGTAATTGTAGATCATCAAAAATACAACGGACTTACAGCTGGCTGGATTGAAGTTGCAACGGGCATAAAAGCAAAAGTATTCAATAATGTGTTTGTAGGTTTTGGTGTTCAGCTAAAAATGTTGGTTGCCAATTCAAAACCTGCTAGTTTTGACAATTTGTACATTCCTGGTTTTAATAGAACTTACGATGGAAGTTTCGGAATAGGTTTTAACTATACTGTTTCTTATTTCATACCAATTTACAAGAAAAAAACAATAATTCCTGTATCTGCTAAAACTGCGCCTAAAAAATAAGATAAATCATTAAATATAAAAAAGCGACGAATTCAAATTGAGAATCCGTCGCTTTTTTATTTTATTATGAAAATTATGAAAGCTGAAAATCGACAGCCGCTTTTGAATGAATTAAAGCAGTATCAAAAACCGGAACCGAAAGATCCTCAGGTTTTATCACTAATGGAATTTCAGTACAACCTAAAATAATTCCTTCAGCACCTTTTTTTATTAATTCTTCTGCAATTTCTAAATAACGTTTTTTTGTTTCATCAGTTACAAGTCCGCGGCCTAATTCTTCAAAAATAGTGTGGTGAATAAAATCTTTATCTTCTTGTTTTTCTGGAATTATAGCTTCTATTCCTTTTTGTGTCAATTTATCTTTAAAGAAATCCAATTCCATTGTAAACTTGGTTCCTAATAATCCAACTTTTTTAATTTTTTGTTTTTGAATTTCAGCTGCAGTTTCACTTGCAATATGAATAATTGGAAGATCAATTGCTTTCTCTAATCGGTCAGCAATAAAATGCATGGTGTTGGCACATAAAACAATCGCTTCTGCCCCGCCCGATTTTAAGGATTCGCATCCTTTAAAGAGCATATTGAAAGTCGAATCCCAGTCGTTGTTTTCATTATTTTTTTTTATATCAGCATAATTGAACGAATAAATCAAACATTCAGAGAAATTCAATCCTCCTAATTTTTCATTTATTCCCTCATTAATAAGTTTATAATAATCTGCTGTTGAAACCCAACTGATTCCTCCAATAAGACCAATTTTCCTCATATTGCCAATTTAAAAATTTATCCAATTTCTCTAATTCCTTTTATAAAAATCCATTTCATAAAAAGCTTTTCTCCATCTTTTGTTTTTACAGCCTGAAATTTAGGTCCAATTATCGTTGCAACAACAAATGAAGTCATTGGAATCCAAAACCCTGTTAAACCAGTGTATTGCGCAATAATAAACCTCCCTGCAATAAACAGAATTGCAAATGTTCCTAATTGATATAAAAAAGCTCTTACTTGTAGTTTTGTCATTTTTTTTTAAAGTTGCTAAGGTTCTGAGGCACTAAGGTTCTAAGGTTTTTTTCCTTCTTGAACTTAAACTTTGAACCTAAATTATTTTAATATTAATTTGATAGCTAAATTTCTTAGTACCTTAGAATCTTAGCTCCTTAGAATCTTATTGTTGAAATTTCGTTCTCTTGCTTCCTTCGTACATTTCGTATTTAACCAAACGTGCTTCTAAACTTCCGTTGAAAAGTTTGATTTTTCTTGAAGGTTTTAATCCTACAAACTTCAAAGCTTCAAGGTTTGCGGTTATAAACCAAGCATTTGTTCCAGGATAATTTTTCTTTAAAGTGTCGCCAATATTAGCGTAGAATTTCTCCATATGAATATCTAAACGCTCATCATACGGCGGATTGAAAACAATATGAAGTTTTCCTTCTACTTCTTTTTCAGTATCAAAAAAGTTATCTTCAGAAACTGTTACATAATCTTCTAAATTGGCATTTCTGATATTATCTTTAGCTTTACTCACTGCACTTGGCGCCTTGTCAAAACCTTTGATGGTATAATGAAATTCTCTTGTTTTTTTCATCAGACTTTCGATAATAGTATCGAACAAATCATTGTCCCAATCTTTCCATTTTTCGAAAGCAAATTCTTTTCTGTTGATATTTGCCGGAATATTACAAGCAATCATTGCAGCTTCAGCAAGAAAAGTTCCAGATCCGCACATTGGGTCAAGAAAATGGCTTTGTCCGTCCCAACCTGATAATAACAGAATTCCAGCTGCCAAAACTTCGTTTATTGGTGCAATATTCGTTGCCGTTCTGTATCCACGTTGATGAAGTGAATTTCCAGAAGTATCTAAAGCAACTGAAACCTGATCTTTATCAATGTGAACATTGATTCTCAAATCTGGATATTGTTTATCAATACTTGGACGTTGACCCGTTCTTTCTCTAAATTGGTCAACAATAGCATCTTTACATTTTTGAGAAACAAACTCAGAATGATTAAAATAAGTCGAATGCACTGTCGCATCAATCACAAAAGTTTGATTCGCATTTAACAATTTAGACCAGTTTACACCCGAAATTCCTTTATATAATGCCTGCTCATTATTGGCTCTGAAAGAATAAATAGGTTTTAAAACTTTAAGCGCTGTTCTAAGCGACAAATTGGCTTTATACATAAAACCTTTATCGCCTTTAAAGCTCACCATTCTTACTCCCTTTTCAATATCCTGAGCGCCTAGAGCACGCAATTCCTTCTCCAATATTTCTTCAAAACCAAAAAAACATTTGGCTATCATTCTAAAATTTTCTTCCATCTTTATTTTTGTATTAAAAAACAACCCCAATCGCAGCTGTATCCAAACGTTTATTTAGGTATCCTCGCGAAATAGTTATTTTTCGGCAAAAATACACTAAATTTGCGGTACTTTGAATTAATTGAAATAGAATAAATGTCTGAAGCACCAAACTCATCAACACCAAATCAGGAGCGTAACACCGAAAACTGGTTCTCTTCATGGTTTGACACTCCGTATTATCACATTCTTTATAAAGACAGAAATTACAGAGAAGCTCAGATTTTTATGGATAATCTTACTCATTATCTAAATCTTCCTGAAAAAGCAAAAGTATTAGATTTAGCTTGCGGGAAAGGACGTCATTCAATTTATCTAAACCAACTTGGTTTTGATGTTTTAGGCGCTGATTTATCTGAAAACAGCATTGCCGAAGCCAGCAAAAACAGCAACGAAACCCTACATTTTAAAGTACACGACATGCGCGAACCTTTTGAAGAAAAGTTCGATGCAATCTTTAATTTGTTTACCAGTTTTGGCTATTTTGAAAGCGATGACGACAATTTAACGACCTTAAGAGCAATCAAAGAAAGTTTGTCTGAATATGGTTTTGCCGTAATTGATTTTATGAATGTGACTCAGGTTATTGAAACTTTGGTTCCGCAAGAAGTAAAAACAGTTGAAGGAATCGATTTTCATATCAAAAGATATGTAGAAGATGGACATATTTTTAAAGAAATTGATTTTGAAGATCAAGGCAGAAAATTTCATTTTACTGAAAAAGTAAAAGCCTTAACTTTAAAAGATTTTCAGGATCTAATGGATGAAGCAGGAATTTATCTTTTAGATATTTTTGGCGATTACAAACTCAAAAAATTCCATAAAACCGAAAGTGAACGATTAATCATGATTTTTAAATAAATTGGTGAATCGTTTAATTGTTTAACCGTTTAATCGCTAAACAAAAAAACAATTAACCGATTAAACAAATCAACGATTAAACAAACTAAAAAATGAATTATCTATTACCCTTATTTTCTGTACTTTTAGGATATAGCGTGGCTTTGTTTATTAAACCAAATAACAAAACCAATTTAAAATTACTGCTTGCCTTTAGCGGTTCATTTTTGTTGTCTTTAACCGTAATGCATCTTTTGCCGGAAGTTTACGAATCGCATAATCATAATATCGGGATTTTCATTATGGTCGGGATTTTATTCCAGATTGTATTGGAATTTTTCTCCAAAGGTGCTGAACATGGCCACGTACACGGCCATGCAAAAATGTCACAAATTCCATGGTTGTTATTCATTAGTTTGTGCATCCATGCCTTTTTAGAAGGTTTTCCAGTGAGTCATCATCATGGTTTAGCAATCGGAATTGCGATTCATCATTTGCCAATTGCTGTGATTCTAACCACTTTTTTCATTAATGCCGATTTGAATAAAAAAGCCATTTTTGCCTTCATGTTGACTTTCGCAATCATGACGCCACTTGGAACAATCGCTTCTGAATATTTAGCTTTTCTAAACGAATATTACACCGAAATAACGGCTATCGTTATCGGAATTCTATTCCATATTTCATCCACAATTATCTTTGAAAGCAGTGAAGGACATAAATTTAATGTTGCCAAAGTTTCAATGATCGTTCTCGGAATTCTATTGGCATTCTTTTTATAATCTGGGCGTGCCACCATTTAAGAAAAGGCCCAATAAACTTTGCGTTCATTGGGCCTTTTCTTAAATGCTGTCGGGCTATCCGCGCTACTTCGGTAGCTAGCTCCTATCCCTCACGCAAAAAAACGTTTCAGGTTTCAAGTTTCAAGTTTCACAATTAAAAATTCATAATTTTATCTAATTCGCTCTCTTTTTCTCCTCCTGATTTCCGAAAGCGCGTTCCTTCATATTGATTTTTTTATTTCCGAAATTATAAACAACTGTTAAACGAGCAAATCTGTTGCTTTCGTTTTGGCTATAAACTTGTTTTACACCATTTACAACCGAAACATCATTTTTTAAATAAGATGTATTGAAAATATCATTTATTAAAAAGGAAATCTGCATTGCTTTGCTCAACAAATCCTGCTTAAAACCAATATTCAAACTAGAAGTATAACCCGTTTCATACAAACCACTTTTATAAGGCGCAGTATAATTAAAATCAACTTGTAATTTACTTGATTTGCCAAATGAAAATGTATTGTTTGTCGAAAAATCAACTTGAAGACCGTTTACTGGTGTTGCATTAATATCTTTTATGAATTTAATATCTGAACCTGAAAAATACAATGAATTTTCGCTTTCCCACCAATCTGCAAAAGTCGCAGAATATGTTTCTCCAATTCCATAATTAAGACCTTTAAAATAATTTTCTCGCGTTACAACCTGTGTCAATGTTTCCGGATTCGAAGTAAATATTACGCCATAACCATCTGTAATATAATTTGCAAAAACACTGGTTCTCAATATCTTTTTATATGAATATGCAAATTCAAAATTGTCACTAAAAGAAGGTTTCAAAAATGGATTCCCTTCTGAATAACTATTGCTGCTAATATAAACTCGAAACGGATTTAGTAAAGAAAAACTAGGTCTGCGAATTCTCTTTCCATAATTAAAACTAAAACTATTGTTTTCATTTTTCTGATAAGAAGCAAAAAGAGTTGGAAACAATTTAAAATAATTATTTATCGTTTCCTGGTTTAAAGTTTTAGAGAAGCCGCTCGTTTGTGTATTTTCTAATCGCAATCCTAATTGAAAATTCCATTTTTCATTGATTTTTTTATCTCCGCTAATATAAATCGCCTGATTATTTTCTGTATATTCAAATTGGTTGGACTGATTTGTGTCTAATACTGGAGTTCCGGTAATGGTATTATAAAAAAGTGCATCACTTTTACTGTTTGTAAAACTTACTTTTGCTCCATATGATAAATTCAACGCTTTAAGCGGATGTTCCATATCAGCCTTAAAACTCAAATTATCAATATCCTGATTCGAAATATTTCGTCCAGATTGATTGACATCTATAAAAGTGCCGTCTGGTGCATAATTATTTGCAATAAACTCTCTGTCAAATTTTGAATTATAATTAAAGAAATCCACATCAAAAGATAATTTACGGTTTAATGGATCAAGTTTAGTAATCAAATGCAAATTATAGGTTTCATTGCCCGATTCTCTATCTAAGAAACTTTCATTAAGTATATAGTTATTTAATTCATTTTGCGCATTGTAGTTGTCAATTCTAATATCGGTATTAAAATTAGGATTGCTTTTATCTTTTAAAATTTGAAACCCGATTGTCGTTTTCTCCGAAAAATCATAATCTAAGGCTATTTTTCCCGATACATTATCTTCATCTAATTTTGTTACTGCCTTCATTTTTGATGGGCCTTCAACGAAATACATATCCAGATTTTCCTCAATATTTCTATAACCCGTTTTTCCATTAATTGTAGCCGAAAACCTAAACTTATTTTTATTGTAAAAGAAATTATTTCTTAAAGCAAAAATTCCATATTTATTTTGATCATAAGAAGCTGTGGTTGTATTTTTCCAGGAATCACGAGCACCTTTTTTCATCACAACATTAATTAATCCGCCAGTTCCTTCGGCTTCATATTTTGAAGATGGATTACTTATAATTTCAATGTTCTTAATATCGCTTGCCGAAATAGATTTCAAGAAATTATTCAGTTCTTCACCTGTTAATTCGATCATTCTTCCGTCAATCATGACGCGCGAAGTTCCTTTTCCTAATATATTGATCGCATTATTCTGTACCACAACGCCAGGAGCTGTATTTATAGCGCTCAAAGCATCTCCCCCAACTGTTGTTGCATTATTTTCAGGATTGTAAACTAAACGATCTATTTTTTGCTCAATTGTTTTCTTTTTAGACTGAACAACAACTTCAACTAATTTTGTTTCATTTTCTTTGAGCGTAATTATTGCAAGATCTGTATCTTTTTCTAAGGAGATTTCCTTTTCATAATCTGTAAATCCTAAAAGGCTGATGTTTATTTTATAAGTTCCTTTTTTAAGACTGATTTCAAAACTACCATCTTGTTTACTTGTTGTTCCGTCAATAATTTTTCCTTCTACATTTGAAATCGAAATATCGGCCCATTCTAATGGAGATTTTTCGTCAGATATTTTTCCTTTTAACTGAAATGATTGTGCCAAACAAAATAAAGGCAATATTAAAAAGATAAGGAGATTTAATTTTTTCATGGTTTCTAATTTTAACTTGTTCGATTAATTTGAAGCAAAGTTGCCTTAGAAAATCCTCCTGTGCGACCGACAAAAAAAGTCGAACCATTTTCTCTGAAAGAAATTGGTTCGACTTTATTCTCTACAAAGTACGACTTTTTACAAACCTTTAATTATGAAGCATTTCGGAAAGCTGTAGGCGTTAAATTAGTGTACTTTTTAAAATAAGTATTAAAAGATGATTTTGAATTAAAACCCACTTCGTATAAAATTTCTAAAACGGTCAAATCACTTTTTAAGGGATTTTTTAAAATACTCATAGCTTTTTGAATGCGATATTCATTTACAAAATCAAAAAAATGCTGGTCGATATGATGATTAATCAAAATTGATAAATCCCGAACCGGAATATCGATTTGGTTAGAAAGCTCCTGAATTGTAAGCGACGGATCCAGAAAAGGTTCTTTCTCTGTCATGTATTGTTTCAAAACAGCTATTTTAGCTATAACTTCTTCGCTTTGGTTGTCTTTAACTTCGACAATACTTTCATCTTCATGCACGATATCACGAGCTAATTGCAATTTTGAATCGATACCTCTAAAAAGCTCAGGATGATTCAGCGCTTTTAAAACAAACCAACAGGTTATTGTTAAAACGAAAACCTGCATTATTACATTGGCCCAAATCCATAATACTTCAAGATCAATATATCTTAAAACGTTCTTCGCTATTGATAAATAATACAAAATAAAGAGCACAATCGATATTTGAAATAACCATTTAAAAATAGAAGTTTTAGGATTCGCATAATTTTCCTGATAAAGTTCTTTGTATTTTTTTAAAACCAAAAATACGGTAATGCTATAAAATACAATTTGTATGCTTAACATCAACTGAAAACCGTACAATTCGGGCATTTGATTTCGATGGTCATAAAATTGTAGCTTTTCTGCATTATTTAAAAAATATAATCTAAGTAGAAAAACTCCATTTGTGATTAAAAATGGAATAGCGTGAAGTAAATGTTTCGCCTGTAATCTAAAATCAGTAAAACAAACTGATATAATATACAAATAGAAAGCAGGAATTATCAAAGCACAAGTACTCCATCTGAAAAATTCCAGATTAAAATGGTTCTTGATGAAATCTTCATTAATAAAAATTCCGACATTATCAATTGCAAAAAATATTAAGTAGAAAGCAAATAAGCGATTTGCTAATTTATTTTCGGTTTTTACTGTGAATAGAAAAAAAGCCAGCAATAACGAAACAAAAACCGACATTCCGCTCAAAACACTTAAAAGGCTACCTATATCCATTATTTTTTTGATTATTTAAGAAATATAATATTTAGATCTTTAACTATTCATTTATTATGACGCATTTCGATAAGCTGTGGGCGTTAAATTTGTATGTTTTTTGAAAGAAGTATTAAAAGAAGATTTAGAGTTAAAACCCACTTCGTATAAAATTTCCAACACAGTAAATTGATTTTTTGATGGATCTTTTAAAATATCCATCGCTTTCTGAATGCGATATTCATTCACAAAATCAAAAAAATGTTGCTTCATATGGTGATTAATCAAAATCGATAAATCACGAACTGGATAATTAAATTGATTTGCGAGATCCTGAATCGTAAGCGAAGGATCAAGATAAGGTTCTTTCTCTTTCATATAATTTTTTAATGCCAAAATTTGAGAAGAAATGACTTTATCTTCAGTAATTATTGCTTTTTCAGTGACGTCTTCTTTTTCTTTTGAAAGAAACTCTTTTGTTGATTGCAATCTAGAATTAATTCCTCTAAAAAGTTCCGGATGATTTAACGCTTTCATGACAAACCAGCATATTACACTTAAAGCCATGACTACCATAAGAACATTTCCCCATAGAAAAATTTCCCGTGACGCAGTATAACGCAATAGATTTTTTGAAGCTGTAATAGAATGCATAACCACAAAAACACAAGTCATCTGAAAAAGCCATTTATAGGTAGAAGTACTTGGGTTCGTGTAATTTTCCAGATAAATTCTTTTGTATTTTCTTAAAATTAAAAATATACTGATAATATAAAACCAATATTGAAATTCAATTAAAATCTGAAAAAAGTAAATCTCAGACATTTCATTAAAATGAGCTAAAACATATTGCTTTTCAGCGCCGGATTTCAAATAAACTCTCGGCATAAAAACAAGATTCATAACAATAAAAGGAATTGTATAAATCAAATGTTTCCATTTTAATCGAAAATCAGAATAGCAGACTGCCAAAACATAAAGATAAATTAAAGGCATTTCCAGCAAACACACTGTACTTCTGAAAAACTCGATATTTATATATTCCAAAGGAAATGAATAAGTTAAAAGCCCACTAAAATCAATTGCTGAAAAAATAATAAAACAAGCAAATAGTCTATTAGCTAATTTATTTTCCGTTTTTACCGTAAGTAAAAAAAGTGCAAGTAATAATGAAACAAAGACAGCAATGCGAGCAACACTATCCAAAAAAACTAGTTTATCCATTTATCTTTTTAATATTTCAACAAATATAATATTTTCGTTCTTTTTATAGGGTTGTAAGACAGGATTCGCAACTTCCTAAACAAAACTTTAAATCTTTGTGACTTTGCAATCTAAATTTCGAGATTGAGAGAAAAAAATATTAATTTTGACCAGTCTAAATAACGATAAAATGACATTTACAAAAACAACAGAACAAGCCTCAAAATACCAGCATTTAGAACAAATGTCAGTTCAGGAACTGCTCATCAATATTAATGAAGAAGACAAAACTGTTCCTTATGCAGTAGAAAAAGCCCTACCTCAAATAGAAGCTTTGATTCCGCAAATAGTTGCAAAATTAAAACTGGGAGGCAGATTGTTTTATATTGGAGCAGGAACTTCCGGGAGACTTGGCGTTGTTGATGCTTCAGAATGTCCTCCAACATTTGGGGTTCCTTTTGATTTAGTAAACGGAATTATTGCTGGCGGCGATACAGCCATAAGACGTGCAGTAGAAAACGCTGAAGATAGTACAACAAACGCATGGATTGATCTTCAGAAATATAAAATTGACTCTAATGACGTTGTAATCGGTATTGCAGCATCTGGAACAACACCTTATGTTATTAGTGGTTTAGAAACTTGCAATCAAAATAATATTGTGACAGGTTGCATTACGTGTAATGCAGGAAGTCCGCTGGCATTGACTGCTCAATTCCCTATTGAAGTAGTAGTGGGGCCAGAATTTATTACAGGAAGCTCCAGAATGAAAGCCGGAACTGCTCAGAAATTAGTTTTAAACATGATTTCGACAGCAGCAATGATTCAACTTGGAAAAGTTAGAGGAAATAAAATGGTCGACATGCAATTGAGCAATGTAAAATTGGTTGATCGCGGCGTAAAAATGATTATGGAAGAAATTCCGGTTTCATATGAAGAAGCTTCAGAATTATTAAAAAAATATGGCAGCGTAAGAAATGCTGTTGACAATTATAATAAATAAAAAAAGTTTTGTTTCAGATAATTTAAAAACTTGAAACCTTAAACTTGAAACAAAAAAGATGGCAACAAACAAACAATTACTAGGAAAAGGAATTAAATATTTAACAGGCGCATTGCCTCTAATGTTTATTGGTCCATCACTGATTTATAATGCTTTTCAGAATCAGCATACAAATTGGCATTATCTTGTTTTAGGAATTGGAATTGTGGCTTGCTTAAGTTCGATGTTTTTGATTTTTTATGGATTGAAAACTATCATGAAAGGTTTATTTAATGACTAATAAATGAAATATTTAAAAAAACATTCATGGAAGATATAATCCATATTCAAAAAACATTCGAAAAGGTTGTTTACATCAGTAAAAAAATCAACAATCGTGAATTTGAAGATTGTGTTTTTAAAAACTGCGATTTTTCGAATAGTAATTTTAATTCTAACACTTTTCTTGACTGCGAATTCATTGACTGCAATTTATCGATGACAGGTTTAGCAGGAACGAGTTTAAAAAACGTCACTTTTAGAAACTGCAAACTTCTTGGAATTGCTTTTAATGAATGTGATGATTTTTTGTTTCAGGTTCATTTTGAAGAATGTGTTTTGGATTATGCTTTGTTTTCGAACAAAAAAATGCCTAAAACCAAGTTTATCAATTCTTCAGTGCGCGAAGTAACTTTCATTGGAACTAATTTAACAAGTTCGCTTTTTGATAATTGTGATCTCGACGGTGCTATTTTTAACGAAACGCAATTGGCCGGAGTAAATTTTAAAACGGCTTACAATTACAAAATCGATCCTGAGTTCAACCCAATGAAAAAAGCACAATTTTCGACTCAGGGAATCGAAGGACTTTTAGATAAATATGATATTAAAATTGTATAATTATGAGTGCCGATTCCTCTTATTTAGAAAGTGCAAAAAAACAGTTTTTATACTATAAAATGTTGGGCGAAAAAGCGATAGCTCAACTAGAACCTGAACAACTTTTTGCCGAAACAAATGAAGACACCAACAGTATTGCTACAATTATAAAACATATTTCAGGAAATATGCTTTCGCGTTGGACTGATTTTTTAACTTCTGATGGCGAAAAAGAATGGCGAAACCGCGATGCAGAATTTGAAAATGATTTGCAATCAAAAGAAGAAGTTTTAGAAATCTGGAAAAAAGGTTGGGATTGCTTAGAAAATGCTTTGGAAAGTTTAAACCCAGAACAACTTTCGGATATTATTTATATCCGAAATGAAGGTCACACGGTTATTGAAGCAATAAACAGACAATTGGCACATTATCCTTATCATGTTGGACAAATTGTATTTTATGCTAAACAACTAAAAAATAGTTCTTGGGAAAGTTTATCGATTCCGAAGAATAAATCAGGAAATTATAATGCTGAAAAGTTTGCCAAAGAAAAAGAAATCAAGAACTTTACCGATGATGAATTAAAAAGATTGAAATGATAGAATATTATGCAAATTTTGGTGGCACATGTTGGTGGATCTTAATTAAATTCTGCAAGACAAATTTAACTGAAGAGCAGAGTTCTAAAAACAAAAAACGGAATTTGCTTTTTCTAACTTTTATAACTCTTGTAATTTTCTTCTTGTTCTTTAATTAAAAAAGAGCTCTTGAAAACTAGAGCCCTAGCCCTGATGGAAGTGGTATCCTTTTTCTTGCTTCTTTAGCAAGGAAAAGATTTAGCGGACAGCAGGATTAGCTCCTAAAAAACAACTTAATTCAAAATGAAAAAAATTATATTCTTATTTCCTTTTCTGGCTTTAGTATCTTGCTATAACGCCGAACACAATTGCAAAGATTTCAAAACCGGAAAGTTCAAATTTGAAACCGAAGTCAATGGAGTTAAAAAAACAACTTTCTTTGAGCGAAAAGACAGTATTGAAATCGAGACTTTTGAAGGAAAAACAGATACAGCAACAATTCGCTGGGTAAGTGATTGTGAATATGTTTTGCAGAAAAAACATCCAAAAAACATGGCTGAGGAAAAAGCAATCAGCATGAAAATTTTAACGACTTCGAAAGATTCTTATACTTTTGAGTTTGGATTGGTTGGTTCTGAAGAAAAACAGCGCGGTAAAGTTTTTAAAGTTGATTAAAACTGTATTTAAAATATACAAAGCTCCTTTTAGGAGCTTTTTTTTTGTCACTTCATTATCGTACGAACAAAAAACCTTTGAACCTTTGTTCCTTTGTTTCTTTGCACCTCAAAAAATAAAAATGTTTCTTTTACATTTCTATTTTAAATAGTACATTAGAACCTAAATCTAGTAAAATGAAAAATACCATTTCGCAAAGAGTTGCCGACTTTTTAAAGAGCTTTCCGCCGTTTAATTTTCTTCATCAAATGGATCTAGAAAAATTATCGGAACAGATTTCTATTATTTATAAAGAAAAAGACGCGGTGATTTTTGCAGAAAATGATAAAACTCACGATTCATTTTATGTGGTTCACAAAGGAGCTATTGCTTTGAAAAAAAGCACTAAAAATACGGTTCTGGACATGTGCGATGAAGGCGACATTTTTGGATTACGTCCGCTTTTGGCACAGGAAAATTACATCATGGAAGCTGTGGCACATGAAGAAACAATTTTATATGCAATTCCGATTGCAGTTTTTAAACCTTACGCACTTGAAAACAGAAATGTTGGAAATTTCTTAATCGAAAGTTATGCTTCGAATACAAGAAATCCATATTCAGATATTCATAAAGATAAATTGTATGGCGATGATGATTTATTAAATGAAAACAGACATTCTAATAATGATTCATTTGATTTAACTCCTATAAAATATTCAAAAAAAATTGTGACCTGCAGTCCGTCAACAACGGTTAAGGAAGTTGCTAAGATTATGAATAAAAAGAAAGTCGGAGCCATTTTGATTGTTGATGAAATGCTTCCGATTGGTATTTTGACAGATAAAGATCTTCGAAACAAAATAGTTACTGGCGAATATTCTATTATGACAACCGCCGAAACCATAATGACAAAACCCGTTATTACGTATCCTAAAAAAATGACGGTTACAGAGGCGCAAATGGCAATGATGAAAAGTAATATCAGTCATTTATGTCTAACAAAAGATGGTACGGTCAATACAAAAGCTGTTGGGATTTTATCCAAACATGATGTAATGGTCGCGCTGGGAAATAATCCTGCCGTTTTAATAAAAGCATTAAAAAGAGCTAAAAAAACAAAGGAAATAAAACCAATTAGAAACCGCATCATGCAATTGCTTCAGGGATATTTAGACCAAAATATTCCGATGACTTTGATTTCAAAAATCATAACTGAATTGAATGAAGCCTGCACCACTCGTGTAATTGAGATTTGTTTAGAAAAAATGAGCAGTCCGCCGCCGGTAAAATTTGCCTGGCTTGCGTTGGGAAGTCAAGGTCGTGGAGAACAAATGCTTCACACCGATCAGGATAATGCAATTGTTTATGAAAATGTCTCAGAAGTTTTTAGAGATGAAACGAGAATTTATTTTTTGAAATTTGCCTCTCTAGTCAACAAAGGACTTTTTGATATCGGTTATGATTATTGTCCGGCCGATATGATGGCTTCAAGTCCAAAATGGTGCATGAGTCTTGATGAATGGAAAAACCAGGTACATCACTGGATTACAAATCCGGGGAAAAATGAAGTTTTGCTTTCATTCATTTTCTTTGATTATAGTAAAACTTATGGCGATTCAGAAATTGTAAATCAGTTATCAGATTCTATTTTTGAAGATGTAAAAGCCAATCCGATTTTTTACATGCATTTGGTGAGTGGAGCTTTGCAAAGCCCTTCTCCTACTGGATTCTTCAGGCAATTTTTGGTTGAACAAGATGGTGCCAATAAAGATAATTTTGATATTAAAAGAAGAGCTTTAATGCCTTTAACAGATGCTGCGCGTGTTTTGATTTTATCACATTCAATAAAAGGAATCAGTAACACTGCAGAACGTTTTGAAAAACTGGCTGAACTTGAACCTAATAACCGAGAATTGTATTTATCATGTTCTTATTCCTTTAAAGCGTTATTAAAATTTAGAACGAAACAAGGACTTCTACATCATGATTCTGGACAATTTATCGAATTAGAATCTTTAACTAAAATGGAAAAAATTAAGCTGAAACGTACTTTCAAAACTATTAAAGAACTTCAAGAGCTTATTTCGGTTCGTTTTAATATCTCAAATCTGGTCTAATTATGAGTTTATTTAATTTTTGGAAAAAAGAAGAAAATCTATTTGATGAAAATACTACGATTGAAGAAACAAGATTTGTAGTTTTAGATACTGAAACAACTGGTTTTGACTATGAAAATGATCGAATTTTATGCATTGGAGCACTAATTTTACAAAACGGAATTATATCTGTACAAAATAGTCTTGAAGTCTATATCGAACAAGACCATTATGATAAATCAACGGCTCAAATTCATGGTATTTTAAAAGCATTTGTAATTCAGCGTCCAACGGAATTAGAAGCTTTACAACAGTTTTTATCTTTTTTAGGCGATTCTGTTATTATTGCACATCATACTATTTTTGATGTTACAATGATTAATAAAGCGCTAGAAAGAAACGGTTTACCAGAACTAACCAACAAAAGATTAGATACAGCAATTTTATACAAAAAGACATTAATCAAATCTCATTTATTCGAAAGAAAAGATCATTATACTTTAGACGATCTTGCAGATAAATTTGATATTTCTAAAAAAGATCGTCACACGGCGTTGGGCGACGCGTATATTACAGCAATCGCTTTCCTGAAAATTGTAAAAAAACTGAAAGAGAAAAAAAAGATCAATTTGAATTATCTTTTTAAATAGAAAACGTTTTTCTCAATTTCAATTATCTATAAATAATCGATACGGAAATACATTTGATGATCTATTTTTCAAATTTCTCATGAAGCTATCACACAAATAATCCCATTCTGAATTAGATAAATGCTGCTTTTCTTCCGTATTTGTCCTAATATAAATGTCAACTGTTCGGCTGAAACCTGCTTTCATAGAGATTTCTTTGCGTGTTCCTTTTTCAATTTTAATATCTTCTATCGAATTTTTAAAATGATTAAATCCAAATGCTTTAATATCTGCAAAAGTTACAATTCGGCCTCTGGTTAATAATGCATTTCTGTAAGCCAGTATTCTATCTTTATTATTCTGTTTGTTTAAACCGCCAACGGTATTTGTCATTAAAGTAACCGTTTTTCCAATGAAAAATAAATCATCTTTAGATTCTAAAACAGTTCCAGCTTTTATATCATTTCCTTCTTCAGCACAAGTTGACCAATAAGTAATCGTAAATGATTTTCCTGCCGAATCTTCTGCTGTAGGCTTAATCATCAAGTAAGGATCATTATTTTTAGAAAAACTGCTTTCCTTTGCTTGTTGAGAAACCGATGCTAAAAGTTGGTTGATTTGCACCAGTGAACTGTTCATAAAGTCCTTTCCTAAGCCCGCAAATGAGGAACTTTCATCTTTCAAGAGATCTAATAAGTTCTGCAATAATTCCGAAGCACTTCGAGAATCAAATCTTGAAACTCCTCCAGTTCTCAACACCGCATTTCCTTCTTCAAGAATACCATCTTTAAATTCTTTTATCTCATAATGTTTATGTAATCCATCGACGACTGAATCAATATCCAGAAAAATATCATTTTTAGTATCTAAAGCAACATACGACAGAAAAGTATCAAGCGTCTTGATAAAAACATGCTTCTTTTTATTAATTGCAGGAAAACAATTTGCGGTAAAAGAAACGTTATCAATAATTTGCGGAGTCAATGATTCTAGAAATATCATTTTTAGCCAAATAATCGAATTACCGTCTTTATTAGCTGCATAGTCAAAATGTTTATATTCTGTGGTATATTCATTTATGTTTTTATATTTTAAAATTCCTTTTAAAGTATAAAAATTATCAAAGTAATATTCATTTACCTCCTGCATGATTTCGCTCAAATTAGCATAATTCCGATTGATAATACTCTCAATATCAATATTATTAAGAGATACATTATAACCTTCCTCTACTTTTATTTCTTTATCATCATGAAAACATTTCATTTGTTTTAAATAGTAATGAAACATTTCCTTCTGATGTGTATTTTTGATATCAATGTAAAACATCAAATCTTCCAATTCCAATACATCAGTATTGCTTAATTCTATTCCTAAAACAATCTCTCCAGATGGCAAAGTGTGATTGTAATTTCTAACCTCATCTTTATAAAAAAGATTCGATATTTGATATAAACTTCTCTCGTATGCAATATATTTAACTTCACAGGCGGATAACTTTACTTCCAAAGTTGGTGCAAGAGCAATCTCCTTTGTAATAGGCGCCAACGGATTGTAAATATTATGAATTCTCCTGTTTGTTAGCATTTGGTTTTGCAAAGAAACTTTTATATTATTTTCTATTGGCAAAGCATGCAAAATTGCTCTTGCTGGCTTTGCAGCTGAAGTAACTTCCGGAAACATAATTTCTAAAACTCTTTCGACTACACGTGTTTTTGAATCCTCGAGTTCGTGTGCTACTTTTTCGAGTTCATACGATAATGCATTCAGCATCATGGCCACAACTGGATCGAAGGAAGTTTCCATCTCTTAGGGGCGCCTCCTGGCTATGTCGGATATGAGCAGGGCAGCTTGCTAGTAAACAAGATCAGACAAAAGCCCTATTCAATTGTTTTATTTGATGAAATTGAAAAAGCACACCCTTCTATTTTTGATATTTTCTTGCAAATAATGGATGAAGGAAAACTTCATGACCGCTTAGGAAAAGAAGGCGATTTCTCAAACGCAATCATACTTTTTACCTCGAATATTGGTGCAGATCATATTGTTGATACTTTCAATAAGGGTGAAATTCCGACTTCAAATTCTTTAATGGAGATTATGGGAAATTATTTCAGGCCTGAATTTTTGGGACGTTTGACTGAAATAGTGCCTTTTGCTCCTATCAGTAAAGAAAATGCATTGAAGATCTTCGAGACCCATCTTAAAAAAGAGTTTACTGATTTATTGAAAAACATTAATATCCAAGTTGAAATTCCAATGGAAGTGAAACTTTATCTCGCCGAAAATGGTTATAATGCCAAATATGGAGCAAGACCCATTAAAAGTATTATTAGAACGCATTTACGAAGACCTCTCGCAAAAAAAATAATTTCTGGAGAAGTAAAAGACGGAGATATCATTTCTGTTAGTATTGAAAACAATGAAGTTAAATGGATTAAGGAAGAAATCATTTCAATCATTGAAAATTAATTCTCTAAATCACTTATACAAAAAACGCTAAGAAATTAATCTTAGCGTTTTCTATTTTAGTCTAAAACCAAACCTATTTGTCCGTCGTCATCTAGTTCTGTTTCCACAGGATCATCTTCTGATACTTCTGGTTTTTCAGGAATTTCTTCGACTGGCTCTTCATAAGGAAGCGGGTCTAACAAATTCACTTGTTTTAATTTATCAGTTGTTAATTGATTTCCTAAAGCTTTAAAACCTTTTACGGCTATAAAGTCTTCTACATCAATGTGAAGATCTTCTTTTTGAACACCTTTTACTTTCGCAAAAACCAATTGCGCAACAGGACGATAATCTGTAGATACAATTTCTAATTGCGAATTTGGATGATCTGTAATAAAGCTTTCTTCTTTTCCTTCATTTTCAACTAGGAAACGTTTTAAGAAATAACGCTCTTTTTCTCCATCGTAATAAATGGCTGAGATCGGTTTTTTAGGTTTCCATTTTTCCAAAACAATCATATCTTCCTCAAAGTGAGTCGATAATTCCGGAATAATAACTTTTAGCTTACCACTTTGGCTAATTACTAAGATTTTATCGCTTGGTTTAAATTCACCTAACAATTCACCTCTCGCATCAACATTTAAACGTTTTACAGTATCATCAAACCAAACTTTTCTTGGTAGTAAAGTTGAAATTCCTTTTTCTTTTAATTCGATTTTCTTGATTGGATATTTAGTAACCAAATTTCCTTTAGATGCACGACCTTTAATCGCTAATTTAGCGAAGTCAATATCAAATTTAAGCTTTTTAATAGTTCCAACCTGACGCAGTAAAATAGTTACAACCTCAGCTTCTCCATTTGGATTATGTGAAAAATAAACCACTTGAGAACCATTTGTTCCATTTGTTAAATCGTAAGCTTTATCACGTGTTACACCAGTAACATTAAAACGTTTTATATAAGATGGTCCCGATTTTCCATCACGATACATCATATTATAAATAGTACGTTTATCGTTTTTATCGAAAACGGCGGCGTGTATAATGTCTTTTCCAATAAAAGTTTTGGCATCAACTTTTGTAATCATCAATGTTCCGTCTCGTAAAAACACGATAACATCATCAATATCAGAACAATCGCCTACATATTCGTCTTTCTTTAAGCTCGTTCCGACAAAACCTTCTTCACGGTTTACGTAAAGTTTTGTGTTTCTTAAAACTACTTTTGTTGCTTCAACATTATCAAAAACACGAAGTTCTGTTTGACGTTCACGGCCTTTTCCGTATTTCTCTTTTAATTTTGTAAAATAAGCAATTGCAAAATCGGTTAAATGTTCCAGATTATGCTCTACTTCTTTCATTTCTTCTTCTAACCTTGAAATCAATTCATCGGCTTTATCAGAGTCGAAACGCGTAATACGAATCATTGGAATTTGAGTCAAACGCTGTAAATCATCGTCGGTAATTTCTCTGACGAATGATTTTTTGAAAGGCTCAAAACGATCGTATAAATATTTGTAAAGTGATTCTCTATCTCCGTATAATTTGAAATCAATATACATTTCTTCACGAATGAAGATTTTTTCTAATGTAGAGAAATGCCACTTATTTTTTAATTCTTCTAACTGAATTTCTAATTCCTGACGAAGCAAATCAACCGTTCTGTGCGTTGAAATTTTCAACATTTCAGAAACTCCAATGAACAATGGTTTATTGTCTTCGATAACACAACCTAAAGGCGCAACAGACGTCTCGCAGGCAGTAAAAGCAAATAAAGCATCAATTGTTTTATCTGGAGAAACGCCTGGAAAAAGATGAATTAAGATTTCAACATCAGCAGCGGTATTGTCTTCAATTTTCTTGATTTTGATTTTACCTTTTTCATTGGCTTTCAAAATACTATCAATTAAACTCGATGTATTGGTCGAAAACGGAATCTGCGTAATTACCAGTGTATTTTTGTCTAATTGTGAAATTTTAGCACGTACACGCACACGTCCGCCACGCAATCCGTCATTATAATTTGACACATCAGCAATACCTTGTGTCATAAAATCAGGATATAATGTAAAAGGTTTTCCTTTTAAAATCTTGATAGAAGCGTCAATTAATTCATTGAAGTTATGAGGCAAAACTTTTGTCGAAAGTCCAACTGCAATACCTTCTGCTCCTTGTGCCAAAAGCAATGGAAATTTTACCGGAAGATTGTTTGGTTCTGCACGACGGCCATCATACGAAACACCCCAATCTGTAATTTTTGGAGAATACAAAACCTCCAAAGCAAATTTAGATAAACGTGCCTCAATATAACGCGAAGCTGCAGCTCCATCACCCGTTAAGATATTTCCCCAGTTTCCCTGGCAGTCAATCAATAAATCTTTTTGACCAATCTGAACCATTGCATCACCAATACTCGCATCTCCGTGTGGGTGATACTGCATGGTGTGACCAACAACATTGGCAACTTTATTATAACGACCATCATCCAGCTCTTTTAAAGAGTGCATAATACGACGCTGAACTGGTTTAAATCCGTCCTCGATAGCAGGAACTGCACGTTCTAGAATTACATACGAAGCATAATCCAAAAACCAGTCTTTGTACATTCCCGTTACTTTGGTAATAACGTCCTCTCCTTCTTCTTCCTGATTTTCGTAAAAATGTGCTCCTTCGAAATGTTTTGCATCTAAATTTATAATCTCATCTGAATCATCTTGATTTTCATCAAATTGATTTTCATCTGAGTTATTCTCCTCGTCGTTTGGAATTATGTTATCGTCTTCTTCGTCTTTCATATATTTTGTTCAGTATAACTACTAAAAAATTCTTCTATAATTCTTTCAATTGTTAAGCTTCCTCAAGCTCATCAATCTCCACCTTCAAATTCTTGATAATAAACTCTTGTCTGTCCGGAGTATTTTTACCCATATAGAAAGATAGCAATTGCTCAATTGAAGTATGTTTATCCATCATAACCGGATCAAGGCGAATGGTATCTCCAATAAAGTTTTTAAACTCATCTGGAGAAATCTCTCCTAAACCTTTAAATCGGGTGATTTCTGGTTTTGGTTTTAGTTTTTCAATCGCGTCTTTTCTTTCATCTTCAGAATAACAATAAATCGTTTCTTTTTTGTTTCGAACCCTGAAAAGTGGCGTTTGCAAAATATACAAATGTCCTTCTTTGATTAACTCAGGGAAAAACTGTAAAAAGAAAGTGATTAAAAGCAAACGAATGTGCATTCCATCGACATCGGCATCGGTTGCGATTACGATGTTGTTGTAACGTAATTTTTCTAATCCATCTTCAATATCTAATGCCGCTTGAAGTAAGTTGAATTCTTCGTTTTCATACACAATTTTCTTGGTCATTCCGTATGAATTCAAAGGTTTACCACGCAAACTGAAAACCGCTTGAGTATTTACGTCTCGTGACTTTGTAATCGATCCGGAAGCCGAATCTCCCTCGGTAATAAAAAGCGTACTTTCTAAGTTTCTTGGGTTTTTGGTATCTGGAAGATGCGCACGGCAGTCTCTTAATTTTTTATTGTGAAGATTCGCTTTCTTAGCACGATCTGTTGCCAGTTTTCTAATTCCTGATAATTCCTTACGCTCGCGTTCTGCCTGAAGAATTTTACGTAATAAGGCTTCCGAAGTTGCTGGATTTTTATGCAGGTAATTATCTAATTTGGTCTTGATAAAATCGTTTACGAAAGTACGAACAGAAACCGCTGGCGTTCCATCATCTGAACCCATATCGGTAGAACCTAATTTTGTTTTGGTCTGAGACTCAAAAACTGGTTCCATTACTTTAATGCTAATCGCACTCACAATCGATTTACGAACATCTGATGCTTCGAAATTCTTATTGTAAAACTCACGGATTGTTTTTACAACGGCTTCACGATAGGCCGCTAAGTGCGTTCCTCCCTGCGTTGTATTCTGACCATTCACAAAAGAGTGATATTCTTCACTATATTGCGTTTTACTGTGTGTTAACGCAACCTCGATATCATGGTCTTTTAAATGAATAATTGGATATTCTAAATCTTCTTCGCTAATTGTTTCTTCTAATAAATCACGAAGTCCGTTCTCAGAATAATATTTTTCTCCGTTGAAAATAATAGTCAAACCATTGTTCAAATAACAATAGTTTTTGACCATTTTGATTACATATTCTAAACGGAATTTATAGTTTTTGAAAATCGTTTCATCTGGCGTAAAAGTTACTTTTGTTCCTTTGCGTTTTGTTGTATCAACAATATCTTCTTCTAAAACCAAATTTCCGGCAGAAAACTCTGCTCCTTTCTGTTTGTCATCACGAACCGATTCTACACGGAAATAATTCGAAAGTGCATTTACCGCTTTTGTTCCGACACCGTTCAAACCAACTGATTTCTGGAAAGCTTTAGAATCGTACTTTCCACCTGTATTCATTTTCGAAACTACATCAACAACTTTCCCTAACGGAATTCCACGTCCGTAATCACGAACAGAAACCGTTTTATCTTTGATAGTCACTTCAATAGTTTTTCCGGAGCCCATTACGAACTCGTCGATACAGTTATCTAAAACCTCTTTTAAAAGAATATAAATACCATCATCTGGAGAAGAACCATCTCCCAATTTTCCGATGTACATTCCCGGACGCATACGGATATGTTCTTTCCAGTCGAGTGATCGGATATTATCTTCGGTATATTGATTTTGCTCTAGCATAAGGTGAATTGGATTTTTGGCTAATGTACCATTTATCGGCAAAAAATGAAAGCGTATTTTTTCTTTTGTTACGAATAATAACAGTTTTTCAATCTATTTAAATTGATTTTAAAAAAATACAACCGTTAAAAATATAAAAAAGAAGCGATGAAACAAAAAAATACTATTTGATTCCAAGCACTTCTTTTGCTAGCGCAATCATTTCAGGCGTTCCCGTGTTTTTATTTTTTTCGTCAGAAAGTTTTACAACACCTTGCCAATGTGTATTATCAGGTTTTGTATCGGTTAATTTTATCACCATATTCATGGCAGGAAGACCAACATCATTTGTGAAATTTGTTCCAATTCCGAAAGACATTTTGATTTTATCATGACAGAAATCAACTATCATTTTTACTTTATCGTAATTTAAAGAATCTGAAAAAACAATCGCTTTCGATTTTGGATCGATTCCCATTTTTGTATAATGCGAAATCACTTTTTGGGCAAATTCTATCGGGTCACCGCTATCATGACGAACCCCGTCAAAAAGTTTGGAATATTTTTTATCAAATTGATTGAAGAATACTTCTGTAGTATAAGTATCTGTAAGGGCAATTCCGAGATCTCCTCCGTACACTTGTGTCCAGTGTTCGAGACTTATCAAATTGGCCATTTTAAAGCCATATTGCGCCGCATGAAACATAAACCATTCGTGCGCGTGCGTGCCCAAAGGTCTTCTATTATTAACCATTGCAAAATGCACATTGCTTGTTCCAATAAAGCTTTGTCCGCCATTTTCCTGTAAAGTTTCATTGACTAAAACATGTACATCATAAGAATGACGGCGTCTTGTTCCAAATTCTAAAATAGAAACACCTAATTTATTATAATTATCAATTTTATCTTTAGTGAGCTTTTTAATCGCTTCGTCATTTAGTCGAATTAAATGATTTGATTTATAAAAAAGTTCCGAAATCAAAGCCATTAACGGTACTTCCCATAAAATAGTTCTGTACCAAAAACCTTCAACAGTAACTTTTATTTCTGAGCCTTCCTGACTGATTTGAACTTCAGATGGATCGTAACTATAGCCTTGCAGAAAATCTAAATAAGTTGGATCGAGATAAGGACAATAATGCGACAGATAATTTTTTTCTTCTTTTGTTAAACGAAGATCAGCCATTTCATCTACAGACTTTCTAAGTAAATCTGCGAAGCCATCAGGAAAAACATGTTTCCCACGATTTATAAATCCATAACGAACTTTTGCCTTCGGAAAAAGCCTAATTACGGCATGCTGCATCGTAAATTTATAGAAATCATTGTCTAAGATCGACTTCAAAAAAGTTGTTTCCATGGCATATTAGTTCAAATCTTGAATTGCTAAGATACGCCAATTCAATAAAAGAAGAAAATCCCAACAAGGAACATATTTAATTATTTGGAAATAATTTTAAAAGATACAATGCTGTTTGTGTCTACAAAAATGGTAATGTATTCGCCTACATTAGTATCATAAAGAATCTGAAATTCTAAACCTCCACGTTTTTCCTTCGCATTTTGAATTTTTACAGGCTGGTTTCTTTTATTCAAATAAAAAACCTGATTTGATTTTGAGACATTTTTAATCTCAAAAGTAATTTTATCACCTCTCTTGGCTTCTATTATTCCAGAATCCGGAGTTTTGATTCGATAATCGTTTTCTATGGTTTTATTATAAATCAATGGCCCATTCAAAAAATCATCTTTACTTAATCCATCTCCTAAAAAAGTTCCTGAATCGGGAAAATGTTTCGCAAAGAAATAATCAGGATCTGTATCAAAGTAAATTGGAGAAAAATCATTTACCATTCGGCCTTTACTGCTGTCATAATAACCCTGTCCCCAAGTAACATCAACCAAACGCCATTTTTTATCAATTAAAACCATATTCCATGCATGGTTTGAAGAAGTTGTTTTACGGCCAATATCTCTTACGGAAATTTTAGAATCTCCGCGAATAATTTCACATTTTATCCCCATTAATGAAGCCAAATGCTGATATAAAGCTGTAAAACCTTCACAAACCGCTTTTTTAGAAGTAAAAGTTTTTTGAATCAGATTATCATTAATCTGTTTTATTTTTCGTTGCTTTTCTGCTTCAGAAGAATAACTGAAACCTTGTGTTCTCGGTGGATTCAAAAAAGCGTTGAAATCATATTTTATATTGAAAGCTATCCAGCTATAAATTGCTCGTGCACGATCATAATCAGATGAAAAATCTCCTTCAATTTTATCAGCTAACTTCTCGGTACTGGCAAAGCTTTTTGGATACTTTGCAACAATTTTATCCACTTCAGTATTTTTTTGTGCAAAAGTAGAATTCAGTAAAATAACATTTAGAAAAAGGAAAATAAAAGCAATCTTTTTTGGTGGCATTTAGAAATTTGATTTAATAATGTTTTTCAGTTCATTATCTAACTCAACATTAGATATTTTATTTTCCTGTAAATCAAAATTCGAGCCAAATGCTGGTAATGAGAAACTTCCTTTAATTTCTGCGCCATAACGAGGAAAAAGATTTTGGGCAATTCCTAAAACAGAACTTCCACCTCTTCCTCCTGGAGAAGTTGCCAACAATAACATTGGTTTATGCTGAAAAACATCTTTTTCGATTCGGGAACTCCAATCAAAAACATTTTTGAAAGCAACTGAATAATTTCCATTATTTTCTGCCATTGAAACAACCAAAATATCAGCTTCTTTGAGTTTGTTTAAAAATGCTTGCGCGACTTTGTGTTGTCCTACTTCTTTTTCAAGATCAACACTAAAAACCGGCATTGCAAAATCATTCAAATCTAAAACTTCAACATCTGCATTATCAAATAAACTTGATGCGTAGGTTGCCAAACGTTTATTGATTGACTGTGTACTGTTGCTTCCTCCAAAGGCTATTATTTTCATATCGTGGTATTTTTGTTTTTTTTAGACACTTTCGATTTCAAAAATCTCTTTTTGTATTTCTACGGAATAGTCATTTGGTGAAATACTTCCGCCAAAAGCTTTTGCGTAAACTTTTGTAAATTCTGCTCCAAAATACAAAATAATAGCCGAATAATACACCCAGACCAATATTATAATTACAGAACCTGCCGCACCATAAACACTTGCAATTGTTGAATTCCCTAAATAAAGTCCGATTGCAAATTTACCAATCATAAACAAAATTGCCGTGCATGAAGCGCCAATAAAAGCGTCTTTCCATTTGATAATTCCGTCAGGTAAAGTTCGGAATATAATCGCGAAAAGCAATGTAATGCTTGCAAAAACGATTACTAAATTAATGACATAAAACAGATAAACAGTACTATCTGGTAAATACATTTTCAAACGCTCGTTCATCACATCAAGCGTGGCATTTACCATTAAACTAACGAGCATTAAAAATCCAACTGTAACAATCATTGAAAACGACATGATACGATTTTGAATGAATTTTTTCAACCCTTTATTGGGCTTTGCTCTTAATCCCCAAATGTAATTTATTGAACTCTGAATTTCTGCAAAAACTCCTGAAGCCCCAACTAATAGCATGATAACTCCAAAAACAGTTACAAAAACATTACTGTCTGATAATTGAACATTCTTGATTGCCTCCTGAATCTGTACTGCAGCATTATTTCCTACCAATCTATTTATCTGGCCGTATAATTGACCTGTGACTGCCTCTTCCCCAAAAAAGACGCCACAAATAGTAATGATAATTATTAATAAAGGAGGCAAAGCAAAAATGGTGTAATAGGATAACGCCGCACTTAATTTTATGGCATTATCATCATTGAATTCGAAAAATGTGGTTTTTAATAAATACCAAGATTTTGAAAATATATTTTGATTTTTCATTTGCTTATTTTTTGATATTCTCTCAAATTTACGCAATCTTGAAAAATTTTAAATTCTTGATTTTTAACCGAATTTTATATTTTTACCATGTTTATTTAGATACCTTTTTATATTCCTGATCGTATCCTAAATGTTTAATTTTGAATATCTTTTTAAATTCGCTTCTTGCTGGTTTCATTAAATAAGAAATAGAATCAAGCTTTTTTGCTTTTATTTTAGTTACAGAATCAAGCTTTTTCAAGTCTTTTAGATCATAAATATTTTTAAATTTGAGTATATTTTTATCAAGCGAAACAAATCGAATTTTCCAAAATATTGAATCTTTTCTGCTCAAAATTAATTGTCCGTCAATGCGCTTTGCTTTTTGATAAAGAGAAAACCTAAATAGCGTATCGATATTTTTTTGAACTAACTCTATCGAATCTCCTTTTGGAAACATGTCATAGCAATATTTTGTATCCTTTACCATTAATTTGCCATCAACAATATCACAATCAGCTTTTAGTGAATCTAATTTAAGCTTATGAATTTTGAATTTATAAAAGTATTCTTCAAGAATTCTATCTTCATCAATTCTGATAAAAGTCGAATCGTTATTGACATATAATCCTCTAAATTTATTCGGAAAATGATCCAACTCAGCATCATTATCAGGTTGCGGATTTTCAAAATAAAAAACGGCACAACCTTCTACGCATTCTGCTGCTGCATCTGCTTTTTTACAGGAAATGCTGAGTGCTATTATCACTAAAATTAAAACTATCTTTTTCATAGCAGAATTATTTATAATGACAAAAAATCCCTTTATCATAAACTGTCCACAAACTCGCCTTTTGATTGGCGGCTTTTAGCGCACTATTTGCCCAAGTATTGCAGGTATTAAAAAGGCTGTAACTTCCTTTTGCTTCATAAAAAGCATCTTTTTTTCCGTAGCTATGACCTTCAATCCATTGTGGATGAATTGGATCTGTGAAACTGTTAGAAATATAATTGACTAAATTTTGATAATTTTCTTTTGAAACCAGAATCCGTTTGCAGTCGTCGCCTTCTCTCAATTGTTTAAAAAATGTTGTATGCATAGCTGATGAGCTAACACCAAAAGCAGCTTTGAATGCTGTACTTGCTTTTAAATCTGACCACTCTGGAGTTTCCAAATAAAAGCCTTTGTCGCCCCAACCAAAAGCAATATAATTCATTAAAGAATCTTTAGATTGAGTTTGGCTGAATTGAATTTGATTTCGCCAGTCTTTAATTTCATTTTTAATGGGAACTACAATGTCAGTGTGAACTCCATTTGAAAGAATGTAAATTGGAATAGCATCTTGTTCATCAACTTGAGCAATATCTGAATTCACTGTGATTCTGGAAATAATCAAAACAGATGAAATGTACAAAGCAAGGAAAGTGAAAAATCCGAAGAGTATCCAGCCTAGAAATTTGAAAGATTTTTTTAACATTTTGATTGGTTGATTTTAGATTAGTAATTGGTTGATTTTTCTGTAACCAATTTTTAAGCCAAAAATTTTCACTTCCTGAAATTGCACACCTATTTTACAGATTCGCTTTCGTGAAAGCGCAGATTTAAACGGATTTTTTTCTATTTTTTATCACCCTGAGCGAAGTCGAAGGGCACACAAGTAGCTCCACAATCTAAATCTCCAATCTTTGCGCGGGCTTCGATTTCGCTCAGCCTGACGATCTAGAACTTAAGTATTAGACATAAAAAAAACTGCTGAATCTCTCCAGCAGTTTTAGTTTTTATTCTTTATTCTTTGTTCTTTACTCTTTATTCTTTATTCTAAAAAAAAGATTAAACGTTAAAACGGAAATGCATTACATCACCATCTTTCACAATATATTCTTTTCCTTCTACTTTGAATTTTCCAGCTTCTTTTGCTTTTGCCTCAGAACCATATTGAACGTAATCTTCGTATGAAATAACTTCTGCACGAATGAAACCTTTCTCGAAATCAGTGTGGATAACTCCTGCTGCCTGAGGCGCTGTAGCTCCAATGTTGATTGTCCAGGCACGAACCTCTTTTACACCAGCCGTAAAGTAAGTCTGTTGTTTCAATAATTTGTAAGCTGCACGAATTAAAACTGATGCTCCCGGCTCAGTTAATCCCATATCTTCTAGGAAAACCTGACGCTCTTCGTAACTTTCTAATTCTGTAATATCAGCCTCTGCTCCTACTGAAAGAATAATTACTTCAGCATCTTCATCTTTAACTAACTCGCGAACTTGATCAACATATTTATTTCCGTTTACAGCTGAACCTTCGTCAACATTACAAACGTATAAAACTGGTTTTGCAGTAATCAATTGGAAACCTTCCATTAAAACTTCTTCGTCGTTAGTTTGAGGAATGATTGTTCTTGCTGATTTTGCCTGCAACAAAGCTTCTCTAATTCTGTTTAGTAAAGCTTCTTCAGTTTGAGCCTCTTTATTTCCTGTTTTTGCAGCACGTTTTACTTTTTCTAAACGTTTTTCGATTGTTTCTAAATCTTTCAACTGCAATTCGATATCGATCGTTTCTTTGTCACGAATTGGGTTTACGTTCCCGTCAACGTGAACGATATTATCATTGTCAAAACAACGTAAAACGTGAATAATAGCATTACACTCTCTAATGTTTCCTAAAAACTGATTTCCAAGACCTTCACCTTTACTTGCACCTTTTACCAAACCAGCGATATCAACGATATCAACAGTTGCCATTTGTACACGCTCTGGTTTTACCAACTCTTCTAATTTGTTGATTCTTGGATCTGGAACGTTTACAACACCAATATTAGGTTCGATTGTACAAAACGGAAAGTTTGCACTCTGCGCTTTTGCATTAGATAAACAATTAAATAATGTTGATTTTCCAACATTTGGTAATCCTACAATTCCTGCTTTCATCTGTTTGTTTCTATATTATTTATTCGACCTTTTATGCTTCGGCCTAAAACATTAAATATTGTGTTTTAATGTTTTGTAATTTAAATGTTCTTTTATTGATTTCTGCCAAAATGATATTTTTCGGCTTTAAAATTTTGCAAATATAAGATTTAATAGCTCTTGCACGAAGTAAAAATGTTCAATAATATAATTTTAAGGCTAATCTTGAAAATTTTTAAACATTTAATTAAATTTTTGTTAAAAAATACTACTTTTATAAACTAAACCAATGAAAAACAAACCAAAAAACCAAACTAAGATGAAAAAAATTATTTTATTATTATTTCTACTGAATACGGCGTTTCTTTTTGCGCAAAAAGAAGTCTCAGGTGTTGTGAAAGATAAATCGGGCGCACCATTACCAGGTGTAAATGTTGTAGAAAAAGGAACAACTAATGGCGTTTCAACTGATTTTGAAGGCGGCTATATCATTAAAGTAAAAGAAGGCGCAACCTTGCTTTTTACTTATGTTGGTTATACAACTGTTGAAAGACCGGCTTTAAGCGGAAAAATTGACGTTACACTAGACGAAAGCGGCGGGCAAGTTTTAAGCGATGTAGTGGTTGTAGGTTCCAGAAGCACTAAAAGAACCGTTGTAAATTCGGCTGTACCTATTGATGTAATCAATGTAAAAGATGTTACAACTCAAAGTGGTAAAATCGAAATTAATCAACTATTACAATATGTTGCTCCATCTTTCAATGCCAACAAACAATCCGGTTCTGATGGAGCTGACCACGTTGATCCGGCTTCTTTAAGAGGTATGGGACCTGACCAGACTTTAGTTTTGATCAATGGAAAAAGAAGACATCAATCTTCTCTTATCAATTTATTTGGAACTCGTGGCCGCGGAAATACAGGAACCGATTTAAATGCAATTCCAGCTTCTTCAATCAAACGAATTGAGATTTTGAGAGATGGTGCAGCCGCACAATACGGTTCTGATGCGATTGCTGGGGTTATCAATATTATTACGAATGATAATGTAAAAGAATTAACCGGTTCTGTTACTTATGGCTTTTTTAACACGAATGCAAAAGGAGATTTCCTACCGGGAACACCAAATACTGATGGTTTCAGACTGGATCGAAAAGGTTTTGGAAACTCGTATGGAAAAGACAAATCTTTTGACGGAGAATCGTTAAAAATTGCAGCAAATTATGGAATTTCGGTAGGAAGCAAAGGTGGTTATGCCAACTTTACCGGAGAATTTATTAATAAAGACAAAACATTAAGACCTGCGTACGATTTCAGAAAAGGTTTTGGTGATGCACAAATTAGAGGTTTAAATTTCTTTGGAAATTTTTCTCTTCCATTGTCTGACAAAACTGAACTTTATGCTTTTGGTGGTACTAACTTTAGAGATACTGATGCATACGCTTTTACAAGAAATGACGGAGAAAGAGTTGTAGAAGAAATTTATCCTGGCGGTTACACTCCAAGAATCACCTCGCATATTACCGATAATTCATTAGCTGCAGGAATTAGAACAACAACTGGAGGCGGATGGAAATTTGACTTAAGTAATACTTTTGGAAAAAATAAATTTGAATACGATATTAAAGGGACTTTAAACGCTTCACTTGAAGCAAAATCTCCAACAGAATTTGATGCTGGCGGACATAGTTTGCTTCAAAATACAACCAATTTTGATATTTCTAAAAACTATGATGATATCATGGATGGTTTTAATATTGCTTTTGGAACAGAATTCAGAGTAGAGAAATTTGAAATTTTTGCTGGTGAAGAAGGTTCTTATTCTACTTACGATACAAATGGAAAACCAATTACTGATCCAACAACTCAAAGTGCACCGATTGACCCAATTTCTGGAAATCCGAGACCTGGAAGTTCACAAGGTTTTCCTGGATACAGTCCTGCAAATGAAGTAAATGAAAGTCGTACCAATTTCTCTTTATACACTGATGCCGAATTAGATGTGACCAAAGCTTTTATGGTAAGTGGCGCTGTACGTTTTGAAAATTATAGTGATTTTGGAAGTACCGTAAACGGAAAATTAGCATCCAGACTTAAAATTAATGACCATATCAACTTAAGAGGTTCTGTAAGTACAGGTTTCCGCGCACCTTCATTGGCTCAAATTTATTATAATTTACGTTTTACCAACTTTAATGCGAGCGGTGCTACAGAAGTTCTTTTAGCGCCAAATGACAGCCCGGTTACAAAAGCTTTCGGAATTGAAAAATTAAATGAAGAAAAAGCAGTTAATGCCTCTTTAGGTTTTACGGCAACTTATGGCGATTTCACGGCAACTGTTGATGGATATTATATTAAAGTAAAAGACCGTATTGTCCTTACTGGATATTTTGATGCAAGTTCACTGAATCTTGGTGTTTCTGAAGCGCAGTTTTTTGCTAATGGTGTAGATACAAGTACACACGGTTTAGATTTGGTTTTTTCTTGGAAAAAAACGTATGATTTCGGAAATATCGGAGCAACTTTAGTTGGAAATATTAACGATATGAAAATTGATAATGTAAAAAATGGTTCTCTTGATGCTGATACTTTCTTTGGAAATCGTGAGAAAGCCTTTTTATTGGCTTCTGCTCCAGACAGCAAATTTGGTTTAAATCTTACTTACGCTAAAAATAAATTTGACGGAGGTTTAGCATTTACGCGTTTCAGCAAAGTAGTTTTAGTTGATTATGCTGATGAAGAAGACGTTTACAACCCAAGATTAGTAACCGATTTGACTTTAGGATACCGAATTTCTAAAAATTTAAAAGTAAGTATTGGAAGCAATAACTTGTTCAACGTTTACCCAACTAAACAAGATGAACAAGGCAATACAGAAGCCGGAGGTTACTGGGATGCAGTTCAAATGGGATTCAGCGGAGCTTATTACTACGCAAGACTTGGGTTTAATTTCTAATGGAACTTATCTCTAGATATGTCATCCTGAGCGAAGTCGAAGGACACACGAATAGCTCCACAATATAAATTGCGAATCTTTTCCGGGCTTAGACTTCACTCAGCCTGAAATTATAAAACAAAAAATCCTGAACAATCGTTCAGGATTTTTTTTATGCTTAAATACTAAAATTAAAGTTTAAATTCTAATGAATCTACTATAGCTTTTTCTTCATCAGTAGGAGTAAATCCGGATATTTCCCAATAATTGGTCATAACTTTATTCTTTTTATTGAAAAGTGATTTTTCTTTGAAAACATCGCTTTCCTTATAAGTGAAATTTTGTCGGTTAAAAAAAGTTGTAACAAAGTTATTTCGCACCTGAATATTTTTAATGAGATCTTTTAAAATAAGATCATAAGCAATTTCTTCATTTGAACTCAACAAATAATAATTTTCCCCGTCGATTCTATAATTAACTTTAACAATTGATCTGGTCACATTTTTTGATCCCACTTTTGTTTGTTCTTCAACCTGAAGCAAGTTTTGCGGCGTAATTATAATACTAAATTCAACAATTAGTTTTTTTACAGGATCATAAATAACTTCAAAAGTATCTAATGCTTTTTTTGATTTATCCCGAGGCGTGATTGCCATTATGTAATAATTTTTATTATTTGGATGACCCCGCGTAATAAAATCATATTCTTTTCTGGTTTTAGAATCTAAAAGAGGATCAAAATATTTCAAATTACAATAATTTTCCATGATATCATTCAGATTATAACCTTTTAAATCTTCACTGACATCGGTATCAAGAAGTCCGTAAGAACGGTTTTGCTCGACTAATAATGTTGTAGTTGATTTTTTCTGATTTGCCGTAAATTGAAAATTTACTAATCCGTCATTATAATATGAATATTTATTGTTAAGCATAAAAAACTCTCTTACAAATACTTTTAATCTGTAAGATGAAGATAGTTTTTGTCGTGAATTGACAACAATTTTTTGGAGGATTTTTTGCGGATTTTCTTTAGAGACTACAATTTCGTCTAATTTAGTATTGTTGCTTTTAAGATAAACCACAAACATATCTGGTTTCAAAGGTCCCCAACGAAGTGTTATTTTTTCATAATCGGTTTGAGTAACTTCTAGACTTGAAGACCCGCTTAGCATAAAAGTCACCTTGCCGTCGGCATTACTTAGTAATGTCTGCTTTGTTTTCATGATAAAAACGGTAGCATTTTCGATAGGTAATTGTGTCTCAATATCTTTAACAACAATTGAATACTCTGCATTTTGTGCAAAGGCGGCAAAATTAAATAATACAATAAATAAAAGTACCAGTCTCCTCATAGGCTGTTTTTAGAATATTATCATCAAATTAACAAAATAAATCATTAAGTTACAGTATTTTATGCAATAAAAAATAAAAATATGCGAAAAATAAGATAAAAAAAATCCTGAGTACAATACTCAGGATTTTCAAAATATCTAAATTTAAATATTCTGAATATTATTCGCCATGTAAAAACGCTTGTCTATTCAACAAAGTTTCTTCATCTTCTACGTGATTATCATCTGGTACACAGCAATCAACAGGACATACAGCAGCACATTGAGGTTCATCATGGAAACCCTTACACTCTGTACATTTTCCAGGAACGATATAATAGATTTCATCAGAAATTGGAGTTTGTGCATCTTCAGCGTCAACCTCAGTTCCGTCAGGTAAAACTACTTTTCCTTTAAGGCTTGTTCCGTCTTTATATCTCCAATCATCTGCTCCTTCATATATTGCTGTATTTGGGCATTCTGGTTCGCAAGCCCCACAATTAATGCATTCGTCAGTTATAATAATTGCCATCTTTTTCTTGATTACGTGTTAAAAGTTATAGGTTTTACGTTAAAAATGCCAAACATTTTAATCGGCTTTGCCTTATAACTTAATATAGCTTATTTTTGTGCAAAATTACAATCAAAACAATTCATAAGCAAACATTATGACATTAGAAACAAAAAAAAGTGTTTTTGTTGAATTAGGAAAATTTTTAGGTCAGTTCTCTGAAAAGGAATCTGTGAAAAAATCTGACGTTTTATATAACGACATTTTTTTTGATGATTTTGAAAATCTGATTCATTTATCACAATCTCATAATGGCTGGTACACACCTGAACAGGTTTATTTTGCTCTAAATTCCTGGGCAGAAGCTTTGACTGCAGAAAACATTGACAAATGGCTTTCAGCTTATTCTATCGATTCTGCTCAAAGTGAAAAAACAGTCGCTTTGATTTTGGCCGGAAATATTCCATTAGTTGGGTTTCATGATTTTTTATCTGTTTTAATTACTGGAAATAAAGCTTTGGTTAAAACTTCTTCAAACGATCAGCATTTGCTTCCTTTTTTAGCAAAATATCTAATTGCTGTCGATGAAAATTTAAAAGATAAAATCACTTTCGTTGAAGGAAAACTGGAAAACTTTGATGCTGTAATCGCAACCGGAAGCAACAATACGGCTCGCTATTTTGAATATTACTTTAAGGATAAACCTTCTATTATCAGAAAAAATAGAAATTCGGTTGCTGTTTTGAACGGAAAAGAATCTAAAGAAGAATTAGAAAATTTAGGTGAAGATATTTTCAGATATTTCGGATTAGGATGCCGAAATGTCTCCAAACTTTTTGTTCCAAAAGGATATTCGTTTGATGGATTTTTTGAAGCCATGTTCAAATATCAGGATGTTATTCATTATGAAAAATATGCTAATAATTATGATTATAATAAAGCAGTATTTTTAATGAGTAATTTCAAATTATTAGATAACGGATTTTTGACTATTAAAGAAGATTCGAGTTATGCCTCTCCTATTTCGAGCGTTTTCTATGAATTCTATGAAAATATTGAAGATTTACAGTCGCGTCTTGAAACTGATTCTGAACAAATTCAGTGTATCGTTAGCAACGATTTAATCGAAAATAGTATCACATTCGGGGAAACTCAAAAACCGCAATTGTGGGATTACGCAGATAACGTTGATACTATAACGTTTTTGTTAACAACAAAGTAAAAATATGTTTAATTATTTCGAATAATTTATCGCTTTTTCGTCTCCTATTGCCGAAATTTGCGTCTTTAAAATTTTCGACTATTAACAACAACCATGAAAAAACACAACTACAGCGCAGGACCAAGTATTTTACCTCAGGAAGTTTTTGAGAAAGCATCAAAAGCAATTTTAAATTTTAATGATTCAGGATTATCTATCCTTGAAATTTCGCACCGAAGTAAAGATTTCGTTGCTGTTATGGATGAAGCTCGTTCCCTTGCTTTAGAATTATTAGGACTACAAGGAAAAGGATACCAAGCTTTATTTTTACAAGGCGGTGCAAGTACTGCATTCTTAATGGCTCCTTATAACTTGATGAAAGAAGACGGAAAAGCAGCTTATTTAGATTCAGGTACGTGGGCAACTGCGGCTATTAAAGAAGCTAAGCTTTTTGGAGAGATTGTTATTGTAGGATCTTCAAAAGAAGACAATTATACTCATATTCCAAAAGGTTACGAAATTCCTGGTGATGCTGATTATTTTCACTGTACAAGTAATAATACCATTTTTGGAACTCAAATGCACGAATTCCCTTCAACGTCTATTCCGGTAGTTTGCGATATGAGTTCGGATATTTTTTCACGTCAGTTGGATTTCTCTAAATTTGATTTGATTTATGCTGGAGCTCAAAAAAATATGGGACCTGCAGGAACGACTTTAGTTGTAATCAAAGAAGAAATTTTAGAGAAAAACGGAAGAACAATTCCGAGTATGTTAGATTACGCTAAACATATCAAAGCAGAAAGTATGTACAATACTCCTCCTGTATTTTCAGTTTACGTTTCTTTATTAACATTACAATGGATTAAAGAAAAAGGCGGAATTGCTGCTGTTGAAAAATTAAACAACGCAAAAGCAGATTTACTTTACGCTGAAATCGACAGAAACCCACTTTTCAAAGGGGCTGCAAATATTGAAGACCGTTCTAAAATGAACGTAACTTTCTTATTGAACAATCCGGAACATACTGAAACTTTTGATGCTTTATGGAAAGCTGCAGGAATTTCAGGATTGCCAGGACACCGTTCTGTTGGTGGTTACAGAGCTTCTATCTACAACGCTATGCCAATTGAAAGCGTTCAGGTTTTGGTTGATGTAATGAAAGCATTAGAATCTAAAGTTTAATCTTTTTTTCGGTTAATCGTTAATTTGTTTAACTGTTTAATCGTAAAAGTGGTTCTTTAAAATATCAAAAAAGAAAAATCAAATAGCTGGTTATCGATTAAACATTAAACGATTTACCAAATAAACAATAAACACACAATGAAAGTATTAGCAAATGACGGAATTTCTAAAAGCGGAATTCTAGCCTTAGAAAAAGGTGGATTTGAAGTTATAACTACAAAAGTAGCTCAAGAACAAGTAGCTAACTATATTAATGAAAATAATGTTGACGTAATTTTAGTTCGTAGCGCAACTAAAGTTCGTAAAGATATTATCGACGCTTGTCCTGGAATCAAAATCATCGGTCGTGGTGGTGTTGGAATGGATAACATCGATGTGGATTATGCTAAAAGCAAAGGAATCCATGTAATCAATACTCCTGCTTCATCTTCAGAATCTGTTGCTGAATTGGTATTCGGTCACTTATTTTCTGGTGTTCGTTTCTTGCATGATTCAAACAGAAACATGCCTTTAGAAGGAGATTCAAACTTTGACGGTTTGAAAAAAGCGTACGCTAACGGAACTGAATTAAGAGGAAAAACTTTAGGTATTGTTGGTATTGGTCGTATCGGACAAGCTACTGCAAAAATGGCTCTTGGTTTAGGAATGAAAGTTATCGCTGCAGATAGTTTTATTCCTGAAGTAGATGTAAAAGTTGAGTTTTTTGACGGACAATCTATCACAACTAAAATAGTTTCTCAATCATTAGAGTCTTTATTCAAAGAAGCTGATTTCATTACATTACACGTTCCTGCTCAGGATGGTTACATCATTGGAGAAAAAGAATTTGAAATCTTAAAAGATGGTGTTGGAATCGTAAACTGTGCTCGTGGTGGTGTTATTGATGAAGTAGCTTTAGTAAAAGCTTTAGATTCAGGAAAAGTTGCTTTTGCAGGTTTAGACGTTTTTGAAAGCGAACCAAAACCAGAAATGGCAATCTTAATGCATTCTAAAATCTCATTGACTCCACACATTGGAGCTGCAACAGGAGAAGCACAAGACAGAATTGGTACTGAATTAGCATCACAAATTATTACTTTGTTAAGCTAGTAATTAAAAAATAGATTATCTTTAAAGGGATTTACTACTTATTTGTAGTAAATCCCTTTCTTTTTTTATTAATTTTGGTGTATAATTTAAACCCTTAAATATTATGTTTGAACAATTAACCCAATTAGTACAACAATACGGAGGCGATGCTGTTGTAAATAATGCCGCTGTCCCAAATGAGCATAATGAAGCTGTAATTGGCGAAACCAGCAATTCTATTTTTGAAGGATTAAAAAAGATTGTTTCTGAAGGTGGAACTGATCAAATTGCCGGTTTATTTAATGGAAACTCACCAATTGACAGCTCAAATCCTGTCGTACAACAAATTCAGCAACAATTAAGCGGAAGCCTTGGCGAAAAATTTGGTTTAAGCAGTGCCGATTCAAATGGAGTTGCATCCAATTTGATTCCCCAGATTTTAGGTTCATTAGTGAATAAAGCAAAAGATCCTAATGACAGTAGTTTTCAAATTTCTGATATTATCAATTCGATTTCTGGCAACAGCGGACAAGCTTCAGGAATAATGGATACGATTTCTAAATATGGAATGCAATTTGGCCTTGACCAAAACAGCGATGGAAAAGTTGATGTAGCAGATGTTCTTGTTGTCACTAAAAGCAAAGGAGGCATTGCTGGTTTTATTGGTAAATTGTTTGGAAGCAAGTAAAGGCTCTAAGTTGCTAAGATTCTAAGGTTTTAGTCTCTTTGTAAAATATTCAAAAAGCTGTTTATTAAAATAAACAGCTTTTTTTATAGTCGCGAATAACTTAGCATCTTAGAACCTTAGAATCTCAAAACCTCAAAAAAAATTCGTAACTTTAATTGTTTAAAACAAAAATCATGAAGAAATTCATTTACATATTGATTGTTTTGTTTACAGTAATAGCGTGTTCTACAGCTTCAAAAAATAATGCAGTTGCAGAAAATTCGTCAAAGCCAAATTCTGGCGTAAATGATACTGTCCGAATTGCAAATGATTCTCTTGAATATGAAGTAATTATTATCGACAATGGCTTTTCGACCTGGTTGGCATCAGTCGCACAACCTCGTTTTTATTATTCTTTACCTTATCTTGAAAACAAAAACTTCTTGTATATAACTGAATGGAATAATCGTGTACGCCAGCCTCAGCTTTACAATCCGAACTTATATGAAATGTTGATTGACTATCGTCCTGAGATTCATTATGGCTATGAAGTGAATTACCTTATTTACAACTACATGATTTATTTTCAAAATACTTATAAACAAAAGCTTTGGGGGTACGTTCCATCTAGATAATGTTATTATATTTGTAATCATTACAAATAGCAATGAATAAATTAAAGCAACGCTGGGGAATAACCTCAAATTTTCAAGCCATTATCATTCTTATCGTTTTTGCCATCACCGGATCGGCATCTGCGTGGCTGTCTAAACCTTTCTGCGTTTGGCTCGGAATTACAAAAGAAGATTTTGGAGGTTGGTTTACTTTAATTCGTCTACTTATTATTTTTCCTATTTATCAAGTTTTACTGGTTGCCATTGGAACTATTTTTGGCCAATTCAAATTCTTTTGGAGTTTCGAAAAGAAAATGCTTAAAAACATGGGATTAGGTTTTCTGTTTAAAGACTAATCTTCTTTGTTTCTTTTCTGGAAATAATAGGTATAAATCCAAGTAAGTGTAAATGACGGAACAATATCTGTAAAAGGGAGAATTTCTTCAATAAAAGTTAAAATACTAGCCACTTTCCCTACTCTTCCTTTATACATTCTCGTCATTATAAAAGCGGCAATCGGAGCCCAGATTACATCGGCAACATCGCCGAAAATTGTAATTGCTGAAGTTGCCATACCAATTCCATCCAAAATCAAGCCGATTATAAGTTTTCTGCTTTTATCATCTTCATCTATTACTTTCAAATCCTGCATGTTACATTTATTTTTAGTTCATCTAAATTAAAAATAATTGATCAAACTCAATTATTTCTTTTTTGATTTTAATTTCTAAATTCCCATAATCAATAAACATACCGAATTGAGGTTTTTAATTGGATTTAGAAATTTCACTTCTCACTTTTAACTTTTAACTTCTATTAGGAATTTGAATTTTGACTATA
Organism: Flavobacterium resistens; assembly: GCF_900182645.1. Taxonomy (GTDB): domain Bacteria; phylum Bacteroidota; class Bacteroidia; order Flavobacteriales; family Flavobacteriaceae; genus Flavobacterium; species Flavobacterium resistens. The sequence continues at coordinate 985,559 of NZ_FXTA01000001.1, forward strand.
ATCTTCGTTTCTTTGTAGAAACAGTTTCAAAAAATGATACACGCAAAAAATATACATAAATTCTATGATCAGCTTGAGGTTTTAAAAGGAGTTGATTTGCATATTAAAAAAGGAGAAATTGTTTCGATTGTAGGCGCTTCAGGTGCCGGAAAAACTACTTTGCTGCACATTTTAGGAACATTAGACAAACCTTCAAATGGCAATACAGATACTTCATTAACTATAAATGGAGAAAATATTCTTAAACTGAACGATAAAGCATTATCTAGTTTTAGAAACTTGAATTTAGGTTTTATTTTTCAGTTTCATCAGCTTTTGCCTGAGTTTACAGCTTTAGAAAATGTTTGTATTCCGGCGTACATCGCTGGTAAAAAACCATCGGAAACTGAAGCGGAAGCTAAAAAATTGCTAACATTTTTAGGATTATCACATCGTATCAATCACAAACCAAATGAACTTTCGGGCGGAGAACAACAGCGTGTAGCCGTTGCCAGAGCTTTAATCAATAAACCTGATGTGATTTTTGCCGATGAACCTTCGGGAAATTTAGATACACATTCAGCCGAAAATCTGCATCAATTATTTTTTCAATTGAGAGATGAATTTGGGCAGACTTTTGTAATTGTAACTCACAACGAAGAATTGGCAAATATGGCCGACAGAAAATTGGTAATGGTTGATGGTCAGATCAGCAACACAGGAACAGCTGAAAATGAATAAAACAGAACTCAAAGATTTTCTTGACGAAAAAGTCATTCAATATAACAATCAGGATTTTATTGAAAGTGATCCTGTACAAATTCCACATTTATTTTCCCAAAAAGAAGATATTGAAATTGCTGGTTTTCTGAGCGCAACAATTGCATGGGGAAATCGCAAAATGATCATTAAAAACTCGCATCAAATGATGGAATTAATGGGCAACACGCCTTATGATTTTGTCATGTCACATTCTGAAGAAGATTTAGCGCGTTTAGAAAATTTTGTACATCGTACTTTTAACGGAAAAGATTTGGGCGGTTTCATAAAGGGGCTTCAACACATTTACAAAAACCATAATGGCCTCGAAGCTGTTTTTGCCAAAAATCAGGAAGAAAACAGTTTGCAGAAAAGTATTCACGAATTCAAAAAATTGTTTTTCCAAATTGATCATTTACCTCGAACTCAAAAACATATTTCAGATCCGCTGAACAATTCGGCTGCAAAAAGAATCAACATGTACCTGAGATGGATGGTACGTCAAGATGCTAAAGGCGTTGATCTTGGTATTTGGAAAACTATTTCTCCTTCTATTTTATCTTGCCCTTTAGATGTGCATTCTGGAAATGTTGCCCGAAAATTAGGATTGCTTTCGCGAAAACAAAACGACGGAAAAGCTTTGGCCGAACTAGATTCAAAACTTAGAGAAATGGACAAACACGATCCTGTAAAATATGATTTTGCGCTTTTCGGTTTAGGTGTTTTTGAAGGATTTTAATCCGAAACTGAGTTCTTTTTCCCTAGCTTTTTTCTGTTTTTTTTCGTAATATTACAGTATAAAGCTATTGGTATGGAGCAACTTATAGGTTATATCAAACATTTTGTCATTCCATTTTTCTTAATCATAACTTTATCTCTGATCGCAATTCTGCTTTTTAAAAGAATACGTTATCAATACACATTGCCTTATCGATCTCAAATTATTCGAAAATCAGAAATTTTTTTAACTGAAATTACCCTTTCAAACCCAGATAAAAATACTTTAAAATACAAAATTTCAAAATTTAAATCTGAAATTCCGATACATAAAAACTGGTGCAAAGACATGCTGATCAGCAATATGATTCTCATGAAAAGCAATTTAAAAGGAAAAACGGCAAAAAATATTCTTTCCATCTACAAACAGCTCGAACTAAACCATTATTCTGCCAGCTTAATTCGGGACTTCAGAAAATATAAAAAATGCCTTGGGTTTTATCATTTTCAGGCTATAGGATATAGACCCGGAATACATATGATTAAAAAATATTTGCTACATCCCAACCAAATTATTCTTTCTAATGCCAATATCGCCTTTTTAGCACTTTCAAAAGGCAACTGGCTGGCTTTGGATAAAATTCCGGTAAAAGTATCGCGCATCACAACCATAAAAGTAATGGATGTGCTGCATTCTGAAAATATCCCAATTCCGAAAGACATTGATCTTTGGATACATTCAGAAAAAAAAGCCATTTTAAAACTCGCTGTCATGACGATGGTATTTTACAATTACAGAAACAAATCGGCTGAGATTATAAAACTCCTTCACCACAAACACAAAGCGTTAAGGATTGATGTTATTATCGCCATTCGCGATCTTTATTTAAATGAGGCTGAAGAAGAACTTCTCTCTTTATTTGACAAAGAAGCTATTGATGTTCAATTAGAAATACTAGAAACATTAGCTGTGATTGGATCAGAAAAAACAATTTCTTTTTTAAAGAATGAAATTCCAAAACAAGAAACAAAAGATTTAAAGTTGAAAATGGTTTTTTGTTACAATACGTTAGACCCTGCTGGTGCAGATCAATTAGGAAGTCAGGATGCTGACACGCAAAAAATGATTAATCATATTAGAAAAATAGAATTATGATAATAGATTTTTTATACCTGCTGATTCATTGCTATGCTATTTTTGCGGGTATATTTTCTATTGCTTACATTTTATTTTATGTTTTTTTGGCCATACTATCTTATTTCGCCATCATCAAACACGTCAAATATCAGCGTTATCTTGAGGAGGAAGTTTTACTTCGTTCCAATCATATTTTAGGCGTTTCTGTTGTAGCTCCTGCCTTCAATGAAGGAGTCAATATTGTTTATAACGTAAAATCACTGCTTTCGTTGACTTATCCAAAGTATGAAGTTATTATTGTAAATGATGGAAGTACAGATGATACACTTGAAAAATTAATCTCCGAATTTGATTTAGCCAAAATCGATTTTTATTATCAGGAAAAAATTCCAACTCAGCCTGTAAGAGGACATTATAGATCCAAAAACCCTGTTTATTCTAAATTGCTCGTTGTAGATAAAATCAACGGAAAGAGCAAAGCAGATGCCTCAAATGCTGGCATAAATTCCTCGCAATATCCTCTTTTTTTATGTACCGATGTAGATTGCATTTTAAAACGGGATACTATTTTGAAACTTGCAAAACCTTTTATGGAAAGTCCAAGACGTGTTATTGCAAGTGGCGCGGGAATCAGAATTTCAAATTCGTGTGATGTCAAAGAAGGTTTTTTGCTTAAAGTTCATTATCCAAAAGAATGGTATCCGCGTTTTCAGGAATTGGAATATGTGCGCTCTTTTTTGTTTGGAAGAATGGCTTGGAGCCAAATCAACGGATTGCTTTTAGTTTCTGGCGGACTCGGAATGTTTGACAAAGAGATTGTGGTGAATGCAGGAGGATATTGGCATCAGTCTTTAGGCGAAGACATGGAATTAATTACCCGCATGCGAAGATACATGCATGACAACAATAAAAAGTTTTTAATCAAATACATTCCCGAATCGCTTTGTTGGACTGAAGTTCCAAGTACAAAAACCGTTTTTTTAAGACAACGAATACGCTGGGCACGCGGACTCATTCAAACACTTTATCTGCATAGAAATGTTTTTGAATCCAAAATATGGAAAAACTGCATTTTTAATTTTACCGTTCTTTTTTTCCTTCGAATTCATGGTTCCTATTATTGAATTTATTAGCATTATAACTTTGATTGTCAGCTTTGTATTAGGATTGATTAATTTTCAGTTTTTACTGATTGTCAGTCTTTTGATTTATCTTTTTTATCTCTCAATAACCATCATTTCGATATTGATTGATGAAACATTATATCGGACGTATTCAAATTATAAAGAGCTCCTTACATTAATCGGAATGGCGGCAATTGAACCGTTTGTCTATCATCCTGTTACTGTTTATGCAGCTTTGAAAGGATATTGGTATTTCTTTGGAAAAAAAGAACAAAAATGGGGCGTTATGGTCCGAAAAGGTTTTGATCAGCCAAATAAAAAATAATGTGATTATGAAATACGACAGAATTTTACATACAAGCCTGATGATCTGGATGACCCTGTTTTCTGTTCAAAATATTAAAGCACAGAAGATAGATACTGACAGCCTTTTGACTGTCATAACCAACAACATGAAAAATGCACATCCTGACTATAAACTCAATATTCAAAGAGCATTATTAGGAAAAAAGACAGCTCCGGATTATCTCGATTTTTATCTGGCTTTAGGACGCAATTATGATTTAACAAATGCAAAAGACAGCGCAAGATATTATTACAATTATGTAATTGAGAAAAACCCAAAATATCAGGAAGCTTTTATTTATTTGATTAACCTGAATATTGATGAAAAAAAATATGATGAAGGTATTACAGTCGCAAATAAAGCTATCGAATTATATCCTGATGAAAAAGTGTATCGGCTTAAACGAATTGCTTTTTATTCTTTGCAGAACGACACTGAAAATGAAGCCAAATATCTAAAATCAATCAAGGCAAAATTCCCAAATGATCCGGAAATTCAACAATTGCTTTATGAATTGTATTCGCAAATCAACATGGATCGTGTTGGCGTGTATTATAATTATACTACAATCAGTCGCGATGGCATTGGTCCGTGGCATTTAGGAAGTGTTGATTATTTGCGACAGCGCTCTTGGGGAAGTCTAATTGGGAAAGTCAGTTATGCCAAAAGACTTTCGGCGAATTCTGTAATGACAAGCGGACTACAGTTTGAAGCCGAATCCTATCTTTTTGCAAAAAGAAATAATTATTCTTATATTGATGTCGCTTACAGTCAGGATAATGCGTTTCCGAAATTGAGATTAGGCTACTCCTATTTTCACAATTTCAACAAAGGCTGGGAAGCTGATTTAGGCGTTCGTTATATTTTAATGAATGATGATAGCGACGTAAAAACTTTAAATATCGGCCTCGGAAAATATTTTGGTTCTTATTGGGTTAATTTAAGATCTTATATTCAAAGCGAAGGAACTTCACTAACATTGACTTCGCGATATTATTATAAAACAAAATTTGATTATATTACACTAATTGCTGGTTACGGAACTTCCCCAGATGACAAAACTAGGTCAGCAGATTATGAAAGTAGATTGTCTTTAAAATCATACCGATTAAGCGCCGGTTTTTTTAAGCTGATAAAAAGTCATTACATCGCAGGATTTATGATTACTGACAATGAACAGGAATACACAGCAAATAAATTTCAAACAGAACTTGATTTTGCATTTTTACTGCAATACAAATTTTAAAAATCATGAAAAAGAAGCTTTACATCAAATTACTGCTCCTCTTCTTTTCCCTTTTTAACCTAAATATAATGGCTCAGTCTGAAATTATTATAACGCACAAAAACAGCATTATTTCTAAATCTGATGAAAGTCGTGATGCCGCTTTGATTCTAAAAAAATACATCAACAAGGCTTTTGCAAAAGAATTTGAAAATATTTCGCAAAACAAAAATGACGATGCGTCTGAAATAATTCTGCAAATTTCTGATGAAGAAAAATTAAAACCAACTGAGTTTCTAATCAAAAGCGATTCAAAATCCATTTATCTGATCGCTCAAAATCCAAAATACCTGCGTTATGCTGTTTATACTTTACTGGAAATTTGGGAATTCAGAAAATTCACTGCTACAGAAACGTATATTCCAAAAGTCACTGAATTTTCATTTCCTAAAAACTCCATAAAACGATATCAACCTTCTTTTGATTATCGCGCATTATTTTTTCCAGATTGCTATGATGAAGCTTTTCGGGACTGGCATAAACTCGACTGGCACATTGATGATTTTGGTATTTGGGGACATTCTTTTAGCGTTCTTGTGCCGCCAAAAGAATATTTTAAAAGTAATCCAAAACTTTTTGCTTTATATGCAGGAAAAAGAAACGGCGAATCTTTATGCATGACAAATGATACGGTTGTTGATTTAGTAGAGAAAAAAATGGCCAAAATTATTGCCGAAAAACCAGACGCACAATTTTATTCTATAAGCCAAAATGACGATGTTGTATATTGTGAATGTACCGAATGTCGAAAGCTAAACGAGAAATATGGTGGCCCTCAAGGCTCATTTTATTATTTTTTAAATAAAATTGCTTCTCATTTTCCAAAAACAAAAATTACGACGCTCGCCTATCTGTATACTTTCAAACCTCCCGTTAATTTAAAAATAGCTTCAAATATTTATACTATTTTATGTCCAATTGAATTAAACCGCAGCAAAGCAATTTCCGCACAAAGCGCTCCTTCATTTGTGAAAAATTTAGAAAATTGGAACAAAACTTCTCCACATTTATTCCTTTGGGATTACACTGTTCAGTTTTCTAATTATATGTCACCTTTTCCAAATTTTGAATCATTTCAGAACAATTATAAACTTTTTGAAAAAAACAAAGTGAGAGGTTTATTTGTTCAGGGTTACGCTGATGTTCCGGGAGATTTTTCAGAATTAAGACAATATCTTTTAGCAAAACTGCTTTGGGACACAAACATTGATATCAAAGCCGTCACAGCTGATTTTTTAAGAGGTTTTTACGGAAAAGCCGCACCACACGTAAGCGATTATCTGAAACTTTTGACTGAAAACCAAAATAAAAGCAATTCTTATTTAGACATTTATTCTGGTCCGGTTCAAGCCCGAAATACGTTTTTGAGGCCCGATGCAATGGATCAATATGATAAATTGCTTGAACTAGCTGCAGATGCTGTTTCTAATGATACTACATTAAAAGCTAGAGTTCTAAAACTTCGTTTGGCTCTCGAATTTGTTTATTTTGAACAATCTAAATTTTACGGAAAAAACCAACATGGGATGTTTACCGTAAATAATAAAGGAGAAAAAGAAGTCAAAGAAAAATTGACAGAAAGAGTTTTGAATTTCAGCAAATCTTGTAATGATTTTGGAATTTACGAATTTAGTGAAGACGGGATTTCGCCCGATAAATATTATCAGGAATGGCTGAAAATTTGCGAAAATACAACAACACATTTAGGCGAAGATTTGAAAGTAAATTTTTTAACTGAACCTTCTGAGGATTTTAAAGGTAAAGGAAGTTACGGACTCGTTGATGGAAATCGAGGTTACAAAGATTTCAACATCAACTGGATTGGCTGGTATGGAACTAATCCTTCTTTTGAAATTGAAACCAAAAAATTGAATTTTAATATTCTAAAATTGAATTTCCTCGAAGATCAGCGACATTGGATTTTTCCACCGAAAAAAATAAAAATTTACGGTTTTAAAGATCAGAAATGGAAGCTCTTACAAGAGAAAATTTATGATATTTTAACAGAAGACTATGAAATTACAACAAAATCATGGGAATTTAAAGATCTGAGCTTTAGTAGTTTTGCTAAAATAAAAGTACTTGTAGAAAATCAATCCAAATTGCCGGAATGGAGAATCAGAAAAAACAAAAAACCAATGGTAATGATTGACGAAATTGAACTTTACAAAAAATAAAAGCCGAAAAAACAGAATGAATACCAACGAGAAAAAAGTTATGATCATCGAAAATGATGATATGGCAATTGAAATTCTAAAATTCATTTTAAAAAAAGAAGGTTACAGAATAAGTGTTGCCAAAGATGGCATGAATGCATTGGAACGCATTCCTGTTATTTTGCCTGATTTGGTCATTACAACGATTATTATACCGCTCAAATCTGGATTGGAGATTATCAATCATATTAAAAAAAACTTCCCAAATATTCGTGTTATTGCGCTCTCATCACTTGGCGAAGAGGAAAATACAGTAGAAGAAGCTTTTGAATTGGGCGTTGATGATTTTATTGCAAAACCATTTAATCCAAATGAACTTTTATTGCGAATAAAGCGATTATTATAGCTTTTTAAAGTCTGTTTTTGAGAAATACCAAAGCATTAATCGGTTGTAATTTTTAACAGATGCCAATTTTTCAGCTATTTATAGCTATCTTTGCGCAAAATTTAATGCAAATGAGCACTTTCGAAAAATTCAATCTTCCAAAATCATTACAAAAAGCTGTAGACGAATTAGGTTTTGTTACACCAACTCCTATTCAGGAAAAATCTTTCTCTGTAATCATGTCTGGACGTGATATGATGGGAATTGCACAAACCGGAACTGGTAAAACATTTGCCTATTTATTGCCTCTTTTAAAATTATATAAATTTACCAATACCAATACTCCAAAAATTGTTGTACTTGTTCCAACTCGTGAATTAGTAGTTCAGGTTGTCGATGAAGTTGAGAAATTGACTAAATATATGTCGGTTAAAACTTTAGGAATTTACGGAGGTGTAAACATCAATACACAAAAGAAAGCCGTTTATGAAGGCGTTGACATTTTAGTTGGAACTCCTGGACGTACGATGGATTTAGCTTTAGACGCAGTTGTTCGTTTTGACGAAACACAAAAATTAGTTATTGATGAATTTGATGAAATGCTGAATTTGGGTTTCAGACCACAGCTTACATCACTTTTGGCAATGATGAAAACGAAACGTCAAAACATTCTGTTTTCTGCAACGATGACAGATGAAGTTGATGATATTTTAAATGATTATTTTGATTTCCCTGAAGAAGTTACGCTTGCAGCTTCAGGAACGCCTCTTGAAAAAATTACTCAAATTACATACAATGTTCCTAATTTCAATACGAAAGTAAATCTGCTGAAACATTTATTAGAAACAGACGAAAGTATGAGTCGTGTTTTGGTTTTCGTAAATAATAAAAAGATTTCAGATATGCTTTTCAATCGTATTGATGAGCTTTTTGAAGGACAATTTGGCGTAATTCACTCGAATAAATCTCAAAATTACCGTTTGAGCACAATGGCTGAATTTCAGGAAGGAAATCTTCGCGGTTTAATCACCACCGACGTTATGGCGAGAGGTTTGGATATTTCTAATATCACACACGTTATCAACTTCGAGCTTCCGGAATTACCAGAATTGTACATGCATAGAATTGGTCGTACAGGTCGTGCAGACGCAACCGGAACTGCAATTAGTTTTGTTGCTCCAAGAGAAGAAGAATACAAAATCGAAACCGAACTTTTGATGGATCAGGAACTTGAAGTCTCTGATTTTCCTGAAGAAGTTGAAGTTTCAACCAAACTTATTGAACCTGAAAAAGACAGACAACCGATTAAGTTTTTAATGAAAAAAGTAAAACTTGAAGGTGAAGGTGCTTTTCATGAAAAATCTAAAAAGAATAAAAAAGTCAACTTGGGTGGACCTTCTAAAACAAAAAAGAAAACTCATGGCTCTGTCAATCGAAATATGTTGAAAACGAGAGATAAAAAGAGAAAAGATAGTAACAAATAAGGTGCTAAGATTCTAAGGTTCTAAGGTTTTTAAAAAATTAAAGGCTCAAATATTCAAAGAATATTTGAGCCTTTTTTCTTAGTATCTTAGTTCCTTAGAGCCTTAGCAACTTAAATCTTAGTAAACACAAGACCAACCGGCGAACATAATTCAATTCGTTTTCCAGTATCAGTAAGTTTTCCTGTCGTTTTATCTCTTTTAAAAATAACAATATCATTTGTGTATTGATGTCCAACTAAAAGATAATTTCCTGTTGGATCAATCGCAAAATCTCTTGGGCCTTTTCCTAGTGTACTTTGTTGCTCCACTAATTCAAGACTTCCGTTTTTTTGAATTTTATATACCGAAATAGCGTTTGCATCTACACGATCTGTTAAATATAAAAAGTTTCCGTCTGGAGAAATCTTGATTGCTGCTGCTCCTGTTCCGCCTTTAAAACCTTGTGGCAAAATACTCGTTTCAGCAATTACTTTTAAAACTCCAGTTTTATCATAGCTAAATGATGTAAGCGTTCCATCCAATTCCTGAACCAGATATACAAATTTACCATCTTTACTAAAAGTCAAATGTCTTGGCCCACTTCCTGGTTTTACATCAACACTTCCTTTTAAAGTCAGTATTTCATTTTTAGAACTTGGATTGTATTTATAAATAAAAACTTTGTCAAGTCCTAAATCATTCGACAAAACAAACTTTTTGTCTGGAGAAAAAACAACCTGATGCACATGCGCTTTTTCCTGACGCGCCACATTTGGACCTTTTCCTTCATGCTGGATCAATTGCTGTACAGTCGAAATACTTCCATCAGCATTTTTTTTATAAACCACGATGTTTCCACCAGAATAATTCGCAACAATCACATTTTTATCGTCATTAATTAAATGGCAAGGATCAGCTCCTAAAGCGTCGTTTGTATTTAAAAATTTAAGTTTTCCCGAAGCCGAGTCAAAGCCAAATGCGCTTACTGCACTTTGAGTTCCGTTTTCATTTACAGCATATACAAATTTATTGTTCGCAGAAACCGATAAATAACTTGGACTTATTACATTTTCAGAAGAACTTTTAAGCTTAAAATCTCCTGATGCAGCATTGAATTCGTAAACATAAATTCCGTTGCTTTGGCATTTATTGGTATAAGTTCCAACTAATAAGTTGAATTTATTTTGAGCTTTTCCAGTTACCACTGCCAAAGCTGAAAATAAGATTACATATATTTTTTTCATATTCCATTATTTTTTGAATAGGCTAAAATACGCATTAATATCTTTTTTATATAGCTTCTTTGTTACAAAAGAAATTACAAAAGTTACATTTTTTTGATGTTTTTCCGTAAAACATATAAGTTAAATAAGTTATATAAACTGCATTCATTTAATCAATTATTCACTTTCCACTTTATGACTTTCGACTTTGGACATTAATTTGTATTTTTGACCTGCATCTTCGCGAAAAACAAAACGTAGCGAAGTAAATCGAAGCCAGAATGCATTTTAAACATCCCGAAATTCTATACTTTCTGTTTTTATTGATTGTTCCAATTTTGGTTCATTTATTTCAATTACGACGTTTTAAGACTTCTTATTTTACCAATGTTCGTTTCCTGAAAGAACTTGCTATTCAGACTCGTAAAAGCTCAAAAATCAAAAAACGATTATTACTTGCCACAAGATTATTGCTTCTGACATGTGTAATTATTGCTTTTGCACAACCCTTTTTTGAGGCCAAAGACAGCAAAAATGCTACAAATGAAATGTATATCGTTTTAGATAATTCCTTCAGTATGCAGGCAAAAGGAAAAAAAGGAGAATTACTAAAACGTGCCGTTCAGGAATTACTGGAAAACACGCCGGAAAACACTCAATTTTCTCTTTTAACAAACACCGAAAATTATTGGAATACTGATATTAAAGCTTCAAAGAGTGGGTTGCAAAATCTAAATTACAGTGCTACTCCTTTTGAACTTTCTTCTATTTTGGCAAAGATAAAAGCGCACAAATCGGCCTATAAAAAAGACATCGTTATTATTACTGATGCAGTTGGACTGGCTGAAAAAGACGTGAAAAATATTGATTTTGAGGAAAAACCATATTTCATAATTCCTGAAGCCGAACAAAAAAATAACGTTTCAATTGACAGCGTTTATATTAATCAGACTTTAGAAAATTTCTATGAAATTGGCGTAAGTTTATCTGCTTACGGCGATGATTTTAGTCCGATTTCAACCGCTTTATATAATCAAAATAAATTAATTGCCAAAACGATCATCAATTTTGATGCAAAGAAAAAGAAAATCAATTTTACAATTCCAAAAGAAGCTTTTCACGGTTATGTTTCCATTGAAGATAATGGCTTGACTTACGATAACAAATTGTATTTCAGTATTTCTAAAAACAAAAAAACGAACGTAATCAGTATTGGCGAACCGGAAAAAAATAATTTCTTATCTAGAATTTATACGCCAGCCGAATTCAATTACAACAATTATTCAATTAGTTCTTTGGATTATAATAGTTTAGAAAAACAAAATACAATCATTTTAAATGAATTAATTGAAATTCCTCAGGCGCTGCAAACTACTTTAAAAGCTTTTGTTTCAAAAGGCGGAAATTTGGTCATCATTCCTTCTGAAAAAACTTCAGTTTCGAACTTTAATTCTTTCTTAGGGAATTTTGGAAAAATTCAGTTTAACTATTTAAAAACTGAAAGTAAACTGATTACGAAAATCAACTTCGATCATCCATTATTCTCTGGTGTTTTTGAGAATAAAATAACGAATTTCCAATATCCAAAAACAAATTCTTCATTTGCGGTTTCAAGTCCATATCCGGCTGTTTTGTCTTATGAAGATCAAAGTCCTTTTGTAACGGAAATTCAAAGTTCGGTTTCCGGAATTACTATTTTTTCGGCACCAATAAATAGTGTGAATTCGAATTTTCAGCAGTCGCCTTTGATTGTTCCGCTATTCTATAAAATAGCGCAAAACAATCAAAAAACTGGCGTAAACGCATTGACAATTGGAAATAATCAACCTTATTTTGTGGATGTTCTATTGACAAAAGATGCCATTTTAGAGGTTAAAGGAACAGAAGATTCATTTATTCCAATTCAACAAATATTAAACAATAAAGTCAAATTAACATTTAATGATTTCCCGGAAACTGCAGGAAATTACAGCATTTTTGACAAAAAAGAATGGGTTGAAAACTTGAGTTTTAATTACAAAAGAACGGAAAGCGACTTGAGTCAGGTAAACACAAATGTAGTTTCCGATTTCAAAACAGCCGATACAATTTCGACCATTTTTAATACGTTACAAACTGAACGAACAGACAGCCAAATTTGGAAATGGTTTGTTATCTTTGCACTGTTATTTTTAGCATTAGAAATGGCAATTATAAAATTTGTAAAATAGAACCTGTTTTGATTCTTAAAACATGGGACATTTTACAAAATCATTTTACGATATAAAATAATCTACATATGAAACTAATCATCAAAAGCGCCAAAATTATCGACTCAAAAAGTCCGTTTCATAATCAGACAGTTGATCTTTTAATTGCAGATGGTTTAATAGAAAAAATTGGTGTTTCACTTCCAAACGATGATGCCGAAGTAGTACGATTTGACAATCTTCACATTTCTCAAGGTTGGTTTGATAGCAGCGTTTCTCTCGGAGAGCCAGGTTATGAAGACAGAGAAACTATCGCAAACGGATTAAATGTTGCAGCAAAAAGCGGTTTTACGGCAATTGCATTACAGCCAAACTCCTTACCTATTATTGACAATCAATCTCAAGTAAATTTTGTAAAAAATAAAGCAAATGGTTTTGCAACTGAAATTTTCCCAATTGGAGCTTTAACAAAAGCCAGCGAAGGAAAAGATATGGCAGAACTTTTTGACATGAAAAATTCTGGAGCAATTGCTTTTGGAGATTACAACAAAAGTATCGACAACGCTAATATTTTGAAAATTGCCTTGCAATATGTGCAAGATTTTGACGGATTAGTAATCGCCTATTCGCAAGATCCAAATATTAAAGGAAACGGAGTTGCAAATGAAGGAATTGTTTCTACAAGATTAGGTTTAAAAGGAATTCCGAATTTAGCGGAGGAACTGCAAATTTCAAGAAACTTATTTTTATTAGAATATACAGGGGGAAAACTTCATATTCCAACAATTTCTACAGCAAAATCGGTTCAACTGATTAGAGAAGCTAAAACAAAAGGTTTAAACGTAACTGCAAGTGTTTCTGTACATCATTTGGTTTTAACCGATGAAAAACTAGACGGTTTTGACACACGTTTTAAAGTAACTCCACCATTAAGAACTGAAGTTGACAGACAAGCTTTACTTAACGGAATTGCTGATGGAACCATCGACATGATAACATCAGACCACAATCCGATAGATATTGAATTCAAAAAAATGGAATTTGATATGGCCAAAAATGGAACTATTGGTTTAGAAAGTGCTTTTGGAGCTTTATTAACAGTTTTACCAGTTGAAACTATTATTGCAAAACTAACTTCAGCAAGAGCTGTTTTCGGTTTAGAAAACAATCCAATTAAAGAAGGCGAAAAAGCTAATTTCACTCTATTTACAACTGAAGGAAAATCAACTTTTACGAAAGAAAACATTCTTTCAAAATCTAAAAATTCTGCTTTTTTAGGAACTGAAACCAAAGGTTCTGTTTACGGAATTTTCAATCAAAATCAACTTGTTACAAAATAATAAAATGAACAATACAGTCGAAGAAGGAAAATCAATTGCCATTACCAGTTACATTTTAATTATTGGTGTTTTGATTGCCATGAGCATGAATTCTGAAAACAAAAACAGTTTTGCTTCTTTTCATATCCGTCAGGCTTTAGGTTTATCGCTGACTTTTATTTCTTTCGGAGCTATCATCAGCAATTTCGACAGCTTTTTTATCACTTTCCCAATGTGGATTTGTATTTCAATTCTGTGGACTTTTGGTATTTTTAATGCTATTCAGGGACAAATGAGACCAATTCCATTAGTTGGAAATTTATTTCAAAAATGGTTTAAAAGCATTGGATAAAATTTACAATTCATAATTAATAATTAAAAATGAATCTATCTTTAGAATACAAAATACAAGAACCAAAAGTAATTTTAGATAAAAATCCGTTATTGCTTTTATTACACGGATACGGAAGCAACGAAGCCGATTTATTCTCTTTTGCCTCTGAACTTCCAGATAATTATTATATCATTTCTGCAAGAGCGCCTTATGATCTACAATACGGAGCTTATGCTTGGTACGCAATTAATTTTGATGCCGATCAGAATAAATTTTCAGATAACGAACAAGCAAAAACTTCTCGTGATATAATTGCTTCTTTTATAGATGAATTAGTTGCAAATTATCCAATTGATGCTAATGATGTAACTTTGATCGGTTTCAGCCAAGGATCAATTTTAAGTTATGCTACTGCACTTTCTTATCCGGAAAAAATTCAGCGAGTAGTTGCAATGAGCGGCTATTTCAATGAAGAAATCATAAAAGAAGGGTTTGAAAATAACAATTTTAAAAACTTAAAAATATTTGCTTCACACGGAACTGTAGATCAAGTTATTCCAATTGAATGGGCAAGAAAAACTCCAGCAATTTTGGAGAAATTAAATATCCCGGCAACTTACAAGGAATACCCTATAGGACACGGTGTTGCGCCACAGAATTTCTTTGATTTTAAGAATTGGCTAGGGAATTAAGTATTCAGTCGCCATTTAACAGCAACTTAAACCTTTAAAAATGAGCACAAAACTTGATAATCCAGCATTAATTTTAATTGATATCCAAAAAGGTTTTCATGATGTTGAATATTGGGGCGGAGACCGAAATAATGTTACCGCAGAAGAAAAAGCTAGTGAACTTTTGAAAATTTGGAGATCAAAAAAGTGGCCCATTTTTCATGTTCAACATTGTTCTTCAAATCCAAATTCGATTTTGAATGAAACAAATCCTGGAAATGAATTTCAGGATGTTGTGAAGCCACTTGAAAATGAAACTGTCATTAAAAAGAATGTAAACAGCGCTTTTATCGGAACAAATTTAAAAGAGCTTCTTGATGATGCCAAAATCACAAATCTTATTATTGTTGGATTAACAACAGATCATTGTGTTTCGACCACAACCAGAATGGCTGGAAATTTTGGTTATTCTGTACATTTGATTTCTGATGCAACTGCAACTTTCAACAAAAAGGGCATAAATGGCGAAGCGTTTTCTGCGGAAATAATTCATCAAACCGCTTTAGCAAGTTTAAATGAAGAATTTGCTCAGGTTGTTACTTCTGATTTTATTAAGGAAATTATTTAAATATTTGAAATAAAAAAGTGAAATGTAAAATGGATAAACCAGACTACATTTCACTTTTTTACATTTTACTTTTTATTGTCCTGTATAAAGAATCTTCTCTCCTTTTTTCAAAACATATCCTTTCCAAGGAATTAATTGCCAATCACCATTTACCCAAGAATCACCTTCCGATTTTCTCTCTAAAATGATAGATTCTTTTTGAGTATCTAAGAAAAGTTCAGCTTTATTTCCTTCAAAAATTACATACGATGCTGTAGTATATTCTTTTCCGTCATCGTAATGAGATAGTTTTGTTCCTTCAAAAACTCTGACACATTCTTTTTTAAGCGTTGACCAGGTATATCCGGCTGAAGCTTTGCAATCGTGAACATCAGAATCAGCACCAACTAAAGTTTCTTTTTTAGATTCACTTTTTGACTGTTGAGAATCGGTTTTTTCTGGTGATACTTTTTTTGCACAAGAAAATGCAGCGGTGAGCATAATTGCAAACAAAATAATCTTTTTCATAATCCTATAATTTTAAAATTGAGCAAAAAAAATAGGATTAAAAAATCCTATTTTTGATATAACCAAGTTTGATTTACTTCAAAGGTAATATTATCATCATTATCAACAAAGTATTTTAACAAGACTTCTCCCCACAATTCACCATTACTATAATCTGCAATAATCCATCTATGGTTTAAAATTTTTATTTTGTTGATGATGAATTTCTTTCCTCCAATCATATCCTGACCTGTATATGGGTTTCCTTTCGGATTTGCATTTAAATCTAATAACTTTTCAGTTACAACCGGAATCAGTTTTTCATATAAAATCACTTTCCCGCCAGAAGCACTGTTGTCAAAATAATTTTGTGCATTTTCGTTATGCTCCAGCGAAAAATAATCAGCTTCAGCTAGTTTTTCAGAAACCAGACTGATGCTGTCTCTAAGTTTCTTAGTTGTTTTATCATATCTTTCCTGCTCAAATTTTACTTGGCCGCTGTAAAACGTATAAGTAAAAACATTCATTAATATTGCAAGGAGAAAAAGATAAAGCATTAAGGATTTTTTCATTTTGTGGTATAATTAAATTGTAATTTCTAAATTATCGTAAGCCAGAAAAACATTTTCAGGAAGGCTTTTTTGAACTTCTTCATGAAAACCTAAAACATGGCTAATATGGGTTAAATAAGCTTTTTCAGGTTTTACCAGATTTATAAAATCAAGTGCTTCCTGTAAATTAAAGTGAGTATCGTGAGGTTCAACACGAAGTGCATTTACAACTAAAACTTTCAGATTCTTCAGTTTCTCAACTTCAGCATCTTCAATTGTTTTGACATCGGTTAAATAAGCAAAATCGTCAATGCGATAACCAAAAACCTGCAGATCACCATGCATAACATTTATTGGAATTGCCAATTTATCTCCAACAGCAAAAGGTTTATCATTTACAACTTCGATTGTTTTGACACTTGGCGCGCCCGGATATTTGTTCACAGTTTCAAAAACATAATCAAAACGGCGACGTAAATTATCAATCACACGCTGATGTGCATAAACCGGAATCTCGCCTTGTCTGAAATTAAACGGGCGAATATCATCCAGACCAGCTGTATGATCGGCATGTTCATGAGTAAATAAAATAGCATCGAGTTTTCGACATCCGCAGGAAAGCATTTGCTGTCTGAAATCCGGACCGCAATCTACAACATAAGAATGGTCGTCCCACGAAATCCAGATGGATACGCGGAGCCTTTTATCCTTAGCATCAGTGCTTTTGCAAACGGGATGATCAACCCCAATAATCGGGATACCTTGAGAAGTACCTGTACCTAAAAAATAGACCTTCAATTGAACTTAATTTTTTTACAAAAATAGGATTATTTCTCTTTCATTAGAAGCCTAATTTACTAACTTTGTAACAAATCTATTTAAAATAAAATGGGTACAGAAATAAAACTCAAAGGTGACAAGGTCATCGAACAGATTCCTTCTATAAAAGACAAAGCGTTACGCATTAACTTAAACGAGAATATTTACGGAACATTTGCCGAAATTGGCGCTGGACAAGAGACCGTTAGGCACTTTTTCAGATCCGGAGGTTCATCGGGAACAATTGCAAAAGCGATGTCTGCCTATGACAAAGATTTTAGTGACGCCGTTTACGGTATTGAAGGTGACGGCCGTTATGTGACAGAAAATCGACTCAAAAAAATGCTAACGTTTGAAGGAGAATTGATCGAAGAACGTTTGAGTCGCGAAAAACACCCAAATAAACTTTTCTTTAGCTATGCCAATACAGTAGCAACAATTGATTTCGCTAAACAATTTAAAGGTCACGGCTGGGTAGGAATCAGATACCAAATTGAACCAGACGAAGCTTACAACGAAATCATACTTCACATTCGTTTTAAAGAAACTGACGCTAGATTACAACAAGAAACCCTTGGAATTTTAGGTGTAAATTTAATTTACGGCGCATTCTACAAATACAATGATCCAAAACGTTTACTTCGTTATTTATACGATCACTTAGACAAAGATCAACTTGAAATTGACACAATCAACTTCTCTGGACCTCGTTTTGCTGATGTTGACAACCGATTGATGAGTTTGCAATTAGTTAAAAACGGAATGACAGACGCCGTAATGTTTAATCCAGAGGGGAAAAACGTATTACCAGCTGCTGTTTTATACAAAAAGAATCTTCTTGCTTTTAGAGGAAGTTTCCGTCCTGTTACGAATGTAAATCTTGACATGTATGAGAAATCATTAAAAATGTTTCTCAGCGAGAATAAAGTTGACAAAGACAATACATTAACCGTTTTTGAAATTACACTTTCGAATCTGCGTTCTGACGGTGAAATTGACGAACGTGATTTTATGGACAGAGCCGAATTACTTTGTTCGCTAGGTCAGACTGTAATGATTTCGAATTTCCAGGAATATTATAAAGTAGTAGAATATTTCTCTAATTATACCAAAGCCCGAATGGGATTAGCAATGGGTGTAAACAACCTTGTTGATATTTTTGATGAGAAATATTACCGTCATTTAAGTGGTGGAATCTTGGAAGCCTTCGGAAAATTATTCTACCGAGACATGAAAGTATTCCTGTATCCAATGTTAGGTGATAATGGCGAAATTATTACTTCAGACAACTTAAAAGTGCATCCTAGAATGAAGGAATTGTACAAATTCTTTAAATTCAACGGAAAAGTGGTTGACATTAAAGACTACAATCCAGACATATTAAATGTATTCTCTCGTCAGGTATTGAAAATGATTGGCCAAGGACAATCGGGATGGGAACCAATGCTTCCTTCTGGAGTTGCTGAGATTATAAAAGAACATCATCTTTTTGGATATCATCCACAAAAAGAAGTAGAACAAAATTCTTAATAAAAAAGCCCCAGTTAAAGGGGCTTTTTTTTGTTTCAAGTTTCATGTTTCAAGTTTCATGTTTCAAGTTTCAAGTTACATGCTTTGCGGTTAATTTTACTCGTCAAGATAACTTGAAACATGAAACTTGAAACAAAAAAAACTATTTCAAAATCTGCTCTGCATGTTCTTTTGTTTTTACTTTTTCAATTACCTCATCTATAATTCCGTTTTCGTTGATTACAAATGTTGTTCTATGGATTCCATCGTATTCTCTTCCCATGAATTTCTTTGGTCCCCAAACTCCAAAAGCATTAATAACAGATTTATCTTCATCTGCTAATAAAGGAAATGGCAATTCGTATTTTTCTTTGAATTTTGTCTGCGCTTTCTGGCTGTCGGCACTTACTCCAAGAAGCTCATAATTATTCGCCTGAAAACGATGAAAATTATCTCTTAAATCGCAAGCTTCAGCTGTACAACCTGGCGTACTTGCTTTGGGATAAAAGAAAACCACTAATTTTTTTCCAGCGTAATCTGCCAATTTATGCGTTTTCCCTTCTTGATCTACTCCAGAAAAATTTGGCGCTTTATCGCCTGCTTTTAATGTTGTCATATGTTTTATTTTAGATTTTAGATTGTTGATTTTAGAATGAAGAGCAAAGAATAAAGATAACTCAAAACTCATAATTCATAACTTTTTACATGCCCCAGATTGCAGTGAAAACCCCGGAATTATGACAGTTTACATTTTTTGTATTTAAAAAGCGACCAACGGAAGCTCTTTTAAATACTTAAAAATGTTACTGGTATAATGAGGAGTTGTAACGGAAAGCTGGATTAGGCACATCATAAAAATTATACTATTTTTACGGGATTAAAAATACGGAAATGAATAAAGAAGCTCGCGTACAATTTGTTATAAATACGTTAAAAGAACTCTATCCTACAATACCTGTCCCGCTTGACCATAAAGATCCTTATACTTTATTAATTGCTGTTTTGCTTTCGGCACAATGTACCGATGTTCGTGTGAACCAAATTACGCCTTTGTTGTTTGCTAAAGCAGATAATCCGTATGATATGGTGAAGATGTCTGTGGAGGAAATCAAAGAAATTATTCGTCCGTGCGGATTGTCTCCGATGAAATCTAAAGGAATTCACGGTTTATCTGAAATTTTGATTGAGAAACACAACGGCGAAGTTCCTCAAAGTTTTGAAGCACTTGAAGCTTTGCCTGCAGTTGGACACAAAACAGCGAGTGTTGTTATGTCTCAGGCTTTTGGTGTTCCTGCTTTTCCGGTAGATACACATATTCACAGATTAATGTACAGATGGAATCTTTCTAATGGAAAAAATGTTGTGCAAACCGAAAAAGATGCAAAACGATTATTTCCGAGAGAAATTTGGAACGATCTTCATTTGCAAATTATTTGGTACGGACGAGAATATTCCCCTGCAAGAGGTTGGAGTCTTGAAAAAGATATTATAACAAGAACTGTAGGAAAGAAATCTATAATTGAGGAAATGACAAAAGCAATAAAATAAAAAAAGGCACAAAGATTTAAAACTTTGTGCCTTTTTTTATTTTTTAATGTGCCAATTTAATAATTAGATAATGTGTTTAAGACGAACTAGTATTATCAATTTTCTAATTATCTAATTTTCTAATTTTAATTACATCCCCGCTTTTAAAGCATTGTATTCATTTGTCATATCAAGAGACCTGTAAACTCCTAAAAGCGTTTTTGTTACGTCTGCATTTTTAGGCTCTATAGTAAGTGCTTTTTTAAGAAACGGAATTGCGCTTCTTGCTATATCATCTTTTTTAGCATTTAGTTTATCGTATTGCTGCATTTCTTTTGGAGTAGTTCCTAAGTTAGCAATTTCATCAGCCAAAGCCTTTTTTTGCTCCAATTTTAAATAAGCAAGATTAATATAAGCATCAATATAATTTGGGTTTACTTCTAAAAGAGAGTTATATGTCGCTTCTGCTTTAGCGTAATCTTTACTTTCCATATAAGAATAGGCTAAATTATTGATTACGTCTATTCTTTTTGAAGGAACAGATTCTGTTCTTGGTTTCTCATAAAGACCTTGATCAATTCCAGATTGTCTTGCTTTTGGTGAAATAAAGGCATCCTCTTCTTTTGTTTTTTTGTTCGTAGCATAATAAATAACACCTTGTCCAGAATAATTCTTTTTCTTCAACTCTTCATAATATTTAATTGCAGAACTAAAGTCTTTTGCATTTATTGATGATGAAGCCGCGTTGAATAAATTTAATGTGTCCTTTTTGTCAAACAAATATACTTTGTAGCTTTTTTCAGCACTTTCTTTAAATTTACCTGCTTTAAAATCGGCCATTGCACCGTTCACTAAATTAGATTTCATATCCTTCAAAGCAATACCAGCTTTTACCGTATACTTGAATTTTCCAGATTCATTCTCGAATAAAAATACGTCCTGATAAGCTTGTGAAGCAAGGCTGAAGTTGTTTGCTGCATCAACATTTTTACTAGCTAAATCCTTTAATACATTTCCTTTCAAAAAATAAAAATCAGATTTATCTTCATCTGGTGCATTTATGATAAGATATTCTGTCTTATTTAAAATAGCTATCGCTTCTTGCGAATTACCTTTATCAAAAATAGCCTGTGCATCCTTTATTTGTGCTTTTTGGGCATAAGCCGCAACGTTTATCAATACTATTGATAAAATCATAAGTTTCATTTTCATTGTAGATCAAGTTTGATAGTTAAATAGATTGGGTTCTTCTCTGAGCAATTTTGCTGGTTATCCATGAAATTGGACAAAATTGCACTTTTGACATCCTCGCCATGGATTCAAAAGTTATCAAACTGAATAGTTAGTTAGAGTAGTTTTTTATCATAATTAAACATATTAGGAGAATTAAACATTTCTTTTGTTGTTTTTTAAAAAATCAAACTTTAACAGTATTTACATTATAAATATCATTATTTTCTCTTTTTTCTGCAAAGAATCTAATTTTTTATCTAAAATAGAATTAAAAAGTGAATACGCAATAGAATACCATTCTTTTTTTTGTTAAAATATAACATTTTTTTAACGTTGCTAATATATCATAATTATTGAAGATTAAAAAAAAAGCATAAAAAAAACTCACTATCAATATTTTATATACAGATAGTGAGCTTTTTAACCAAAACGACCATTTGGCTTTTTCGTTAGCATCAACCTTCGGCCTAGAGAGCCTATTATTTAATTTGCTATAATATCAAAACTTTTATTTTCAATTTTCACAACAGTTAACGCTTGTGAATAGCTAAGTAAAAAAGAAACAACTTCTTTTTTAGGTTTTAAATTTTTAGAAGCTAACGCTTTTTTAGAGTAAATTTTTGCCATACTGTAAAATGTTTATATACAGTATAACGAGTTAATACTCAAAATAGTATTAGTTGGTTAAAATAATTTGATGTTTATCAATTATTTTTCTCAAATTCATTAGCGCATAACGCATTCTTCCTAACGCTGTATTTATGCTAACGTCTGTCAGTTCAGAGATTTCTTTAAAACTCATATCTTGATACATACGCATTACCAATACTTCTTTTTGATCATCCGGAAGTTCTTCAATTAGTTTTTTTAAGTCAATTTCGACTTGATCAAGAATCATTTTTCCTTCAATAGTCAATGAATCATCAGACATTACAGAAAAGATTGAAAACTCTTCTGTTTCTCTGTACATTGGCATTTTTTTGGTTTTACGAAAGTGATCTACAATTAAGTTGTGAGATATACGCATTACCCAAGGCAAAAATTTACCTTCTTCGTTATAGGAATTACTTTTTAAGGTTTTGATTACCTTAATAAAAGTGTCTTGAAAAATATCATTTGAAATATCTCTATCGGCGATCTTGGAATATATGAAACCATATATCTTAGATTCGTGCCTTTTAATTAATGTCGACAGCGCAACTTCATTGCCATCGATATAATTTTTGACTAACAGAGCGTCTGGAATGTGCAGATGAGCCATAATACTACTTTTTTAGGTTTTTAATTTGGAGTAATTTTCTAAAAAGTAATTTTATTGTATAGGCTTCTCTTTTTTTAGTTATGTTAATTAAGTCATCAAATTTAACAAATTATTATTTTAAAAAGCAAATAAAAGACAGAATAATTAACAATAAAAACTTAAAAAATAGACACATAAGTTAATTTTTATTGGAAAAGTCCGTTAAATCATTAAATAATGTGCAAATAAAAAAAGACATAAATAACTTACAATTAAACACTTATAGTTATTTATATCTCTTTTATTAATTTTTTATTGATAAACGCGTACGTAGTCAACATAGTATTTTTGCGGAAAAATTTTATCATCAACTTCTGGTCCGCCAAAATTTCCTCCAACTGCTAAATTGACAATAATATAAAAAGGTTTGTCAAAAGGCCATGTATCTTCATTTTTGATTGGAGGATTAAATGTATAAACCAAAGTTTTGTCTACAAAAAAATCCATTTTTTCTTTTGTCCATTCAATTGCGTACACATGATAACCTTCTTCAATATTAGGATATGGTGTTCTTTTGGTATTTATTGTGTTTCCGTGACTATCCTGTGTGTGCAAAGTGGTATAAACCATTCCTGGATCACGCCCGATATATTCCAAAATATCAATTTCGCCTGCTTTTGGCCAATGAATTTCATCAATATTAGCACCTAACATCCAGAATGCAGGCCAGATTCCCTGACCAACTGGCAATTTTGCTCTGGCTTCAATTCGGCCGTATTTAAATTCTTTTTTCCCTTTAGTTGTAATTTTAGTCGAGGTGTATTTAGGACCTTCTTTTCTGGCTTCTATAACTAAATTTCCGTCTTTAAATTCATGATTTGTTTTGGTATAAATTTGTCTTTCATTGTTTCCAAAGCCGCAAAGATTAGGACAACCGTCTCCAAGTTCAAAATTCCAATCTTTTTCATTTAATTCTTTTTTGTTGAAATTTTCTTCCCAGACAAGTTTTCTTTTTACTTCCTGTGCAAAACAAGCACTGCTGATTAACAGCAGTATAAACACTTTTTTCATAGTCTACTTTTAAATTTATAAAAATTGAAAAGGCCAGCCTAAACTGACCTTCTCATTTCATTCTTACTAATTAATTTATATTCTATTGATACACTCTTACATAATCAATCTCCATAGAAGATTGTGTGAAAGCCGCATCAATATTACCGCCAAAATTACCTCCCATAGCAACATTCAAAATTAAGAAAAAGTCTTTGTTGAAAGGTAAACTCGCATCATTAGGAACCGAATGAATTAACTCATCATCTACATATATTTTTACTGCCTCAGGACTCCAAATTGTTTTATAAATATGGAATTCTGTAGAAACATTTGCAATAGTTTTAGAACCTGTATTGGCTGTTCCTCCCGAATGACCAGGATAATGAAGCGTTCCATGAATTACATTCTGGCTGTTTCCAACATGTTCCATAATATCTAATTCTCCGCACGCCGGCCATGCATTTGTTGCATAATTTGCGCCAAGCATCCATATTGCAGGCCAAGTTCCTCCTCCTATTGGAAGTTTTGCACGAACCTCAACTTTTCCATAGGTGAATTTATATTTTCCTTCAGATTTCAATCTAGCTGAAGAATAATCAGCTCCACCAGAAGCTTCTTTTTTAGCCGTAATTTTTAAATTACCTCCCTGAACAATTACGTTTGTTGAAGAATTAGTATAATTCTGTTTTTCATTATTTCCCCATCCGTTATCGCCACGTCCTAAATCATAAACCCATTTTGAAGCATCTGGCGCTCCATCAGTATTAAATTCATCCGACCAAACTAAATTAGTATAATCTTTATCTGGCGTTGTTGGGTTTTGCGTTGGTTTTGTAGTCGTAAAAATATGATACCAAGCCAATGATGCATTTCCGCCCATAACAGCTCTTACAACCATTCTATTTGCTGTAATCGATAAAATCTCATATGAACTCTGACCGATATAGTAACCCATAAATCCGTTATCAGAGAAATTCATCATTGTTCCTCTTGTTTGTGTTGCATGATTTGGATTTTGCATTACAACAGATTCTGAAGGACTCAATGAAACTGTTTTCTTTCCGGAAGTATCATAAGCCAAACAAGCATCAGATCCTGAACTTCCTCCTCCTACACTTTCAAATGCAGCGTTGAAGAATGTTGCTCCACCATTGTTTAACTGAAATTTAAGCTGGCCACCTTCAAGAGAGAATGTCAGTTCGTTTTCGTATAAACAGCTGCTGGTTGGCGAACCTGCTTTTTCCCAAGCTCCAGCCTGATAATAGTTTCCATAATAGTTTTTAGTTGCATCTCCGTCATTTTGACCAACTCCTAAATGTCCTGCTTCTGAAGCCGACCAATACCATTTTTTAGAAGTACCACCAGTCAAGAATTGCACAGCTTCGGCATCACTAAAATCACTTTTAACCGTAACATCAGTTGTAATTGTACTGCTCACCCCTCCTTTTCCAGAAGCGATTATTGTTACTGTATAGGTATTAACTCCAGTTTTTGTAAAACGTTTTGTTACTACTCCATTTGGCGCATTGTCAGATGTTCCGTCGCTATACACGTATTTGTATGATATTGCATCATCTGCTGTAGCCGTAAATTTTACAGTTCCTGAACCGTCTCCGTTTGGAGCTGTGGCAGTTTTACCAATAATCTCGGCTGTAACCTTCAGATTCGTTGGTGAATCTATTGATCCAAAAGTAAAATCGTCTTTTTGACATCCCATCATCAAGAGAATCGTAAATATGGATACTATTTTTATAATTATATTTTTGCTCATGATTTCTTGTATTAATTGGATTGTTTTATGTCGTCAAAATAATAAGTCGCTCCCGTTCCTGATTGTCCAAAATCTGGAAACAAAATTACTCTGTCGTATTTTACACTAGCATCAAAACTCGCGGCACTTGTTAGATCAAAAGTTAAAATCTGCCAGGCATTTGCTACTGTTGTCGATGCATGTACTTCAAAATTAACGCTTGGATTTCCGTTTCCGTCTTTTGGAGAAGTAGAAAGCTCCATTTTGTATAAAATATCAGCGCCAACTTTTGGGGACCAAACTGCTACTTTTACTTTAGTTCCTTTTGAAAAATCCGGTGAAGCATCAAGGTTTAAACTTGCTCCCGCCCAAGTTTCTGCACCTGATTTTTTTTCCAATTTAACCACTTTATCAGATACGTTCGATCCGGTTTTATCAGGATTTGTTGCCATAGAAGCAATAACATTTCCAAAACCGCCCCAATTGTAAGTCAAGTTTGCCGATTCAAAATCAATAGGCAATGCGATTGATTCTGCAGGCGCTTTATAGAAATAGATATTATCAATAAATACCGTTCCACCAGCCCAAGGCGTTCCAACAAATTTCAATTGGAAAATTTTATCCACTGTCAATCCTTGGCTTGTAAATGCCGAAATTGGAATATCAATACTTGTCCATTGATTAGCTGTAAGATCTTTTACTACAGGTTTTTCTGAAGGCCCAGTCTGAATCAATGAAGTTTCAATTTTTTGTAAATCAGCTGTCCAAACATCCATGTGTAAATATTCCATTTTTGAAACATCAATTGTTACATTGTCTGCCAATGCGATTCCTTGGTAACTTAGTTTAATATAATTCAGCATTTTATCTCCATTCAAATCAAACTCTGCCCAGCTGCTTCCTTGTCCTGCCTGCCCCCAATCTGGGAAATAGTTTGTTCCTGCAACATTAGTGTATTTCGTACCGTAAATCGAAATAACATCTGCCGGTTGTCTGTTAGGAGGTGTTGGTGCTGATGCTGAAGGTGCTACAACTAATTTTGCAGTAACCTGAGCTGTATATTCAGTTGTTTTGATTGCAGCACTTTTTGAAACCACACGAACTGTATAAACTCCAGCCTCTTTATAAGTATAAGAAACAGATTCGCCGTTGTTTGCCGAAATTGGATCTGGTTTTCCAGCTTCTCCAAAATATACATCATAAAATAAAGCAAAATCTGCAGTTGCTTTAACCGTTACTTTTTTAGATACTGATAAATCGTTTGTTATTTCAACTACCAAATTTTCCGGAGCTCTAAATGAAACCACAACATCATGTGTTACTTCGGTTGTTTTTCCGTTCACATTCATCGCTGTAATTTTCGATTTATATGTTCCTTCTTTATATGTATGTGCAACTGTACCGCCCGAAGCAATATAAGCAGATTCCGCAGTTCCATCTCCAAAATTGATTTTGTACTGCGTTGCTCCTTCTCCCGTAGGGATAAAAGTTACTTTCCCGGTATTATCCTGTGTAACGGTCGTCAATGCCGAAACATTAGTCGGCGCTGCCGCACTGTCTAAATCAACATCAAGGGCATCATCGTTTGCGCAAGCAATCAGCGTTGCCAAAACGAAAAGATTTAATATTAAATATATTTTTTTCATAATTGTATTTTTTTAGTATCCAGGATTTTGTTGCCAGTTTCCGTTTGCAAATTGAATTTCTTCTATTGGAAGCGGAAATAATTCGTTTTTATTCGCTGTAAAACCAGGAATTTTTCCAACAGCTTTTCCAGTTCTTACCAAATCAAAGAAACGATGTCCTTCACCAAAAAGCTCCACTCTTCTTTCAGCATAAATAAAATCAGTCAACGCTTGTCCAGAAGCTGTTATATCGTGATTATTATCTCCAAAAGCGCGTCTTCTCACCTGATTTAAATAGTCTCTTGCTTTCGCGTCATTATTTCCTGCACGACTGTAAGCTTCGGCTGCCATCAATAAAACATCTGCATAGCGAATAGCTCTGTAGTTGTTTGGATTTGTTAGATTCAAATCTCCAGCTGCAGCTGAACTTCTTTTTCTTGGAATATATTTTCTGTTGAAATATCCTGTGTCTTCATTTCCTTTTCCGTAGCTAACACCTTTTCCTCCATCATAATTAGTATTTGCAGCAGCAAAAGCAGCAATATCTAGGATAGCAACATCTTTACGTTTGTCACCTGCTTCAAAAGCATCGGCGCCTTCTTTTGTTGGAACATTAAAACTAAATCCTGAAGAGAAAAGTGGTCCCGAAAAATTTCTTACACCACTAAATCCAACGGCAACGTTACCTTCACTACATTGCAGACAGCCAAATCCAGCTCCTTCAACATCTGTGTATTGCACTTCAAAAACAGATTCAGCATTGTTTTCTCCATCCATTTCAAAAATAGAATTGTAATCAGTAACTAAAGAATATTTTCCTGATGTAATTACACCATCAAGAGCAGTTGCTGCCTGAGCAAATTTGTTTTCATATAAATACGCTTTTCCAAGAAGTGCCAAAGCTGCTCCTTTTGTTACGCGCCCTTTTTGAGAAGCAATTGGAGATAAATTAGCAGCCGCAAAAGTCAAATCAGCTTCAATTGAAGCGAAAACTTCTTCTTTACTTGAACGCGGGATTGTTTTTTCATCTCCAATTTTAAACCTCGCATCGCCTTTCATTGGTATGCCACCAAACCATTTCACTAACTCAAACTGGTAGTATGCTCTTAAAAAACGTGCTTCGGCTATAACTTGGTTTTTTCCCTGAAAATCAGTTTTATCTTTAAATTCAAGAATGTAATTTGCTCTTTGAACTCCTGCAAACATCCAATTCCAGATATCTCTTAAATTACTGTTTACCGGAGTATGAATCATGTCGTCAATTTGTTGCCAGCCAATTACATCTGTTGGACTTTCCCCTCCACATAATGTATTATCAGATGCAATTTCTCCCAATATGACATTTGCATATGAAGCCTGCAATAGATCATATGCAGCAATAAGCGCCTGATCGTAATCTGCTTTTGAGTTGAAATAGTTCTCAGAATCGATAGAATATTCTGGTGTAGGATCTACAAACTCATCCGAACAAGAAATACATAAAGTCGAAAACAGAGTAAGCGTTATAACGGTTGTATATAAATATTTTTTCATTTTAATTGAAATTAAAAATTAAGGTTAAGTCCCATTAAATAGGTTCTTGGAATTGGATAGAAACCATAATCGATTCCTGCACCAATAGGAGACTGAGAAACATTATCACGATTTCCAGGACCAAATGAAGCACCAGGATCAAAACCTCTATACTTTGTAAATGTGTATAAATTATTTACCCCAACGTAAAGTCTTAATTTTGTAAGTCCCGCTTTTTGCGCCACATTTGGATTAAGAGAATATCCTAATTGAATATTTTGGATTCTTAAATAAGATGCATCTTCTACAAAATAATCAGAAAAAACATTGTTTGCAGTTGCTCCAGTTGTAACTCTTGGAGTTGAATTTGTTGATCCCTCACCTGTCCATCTGTCTAAAACATAATTTAAACGATTGGCGTCAGAAAGTGTTCTTTCGTAATTGCGAACCATATCATTTCCTACAGATGCAAAAGTGTACATGGCAAAATCAACATTTTTATAATTCATTTGGATATTGAAACCCATTGTAGCAGATGGAATTGGATCTCCAATATTGGTTTTATCATTTGTATCGATTTTTCCATCTCCATTTACGTCAACATAACGAAGATCTCCAGGAGC
Source organism: Flavobacterium resistens (assembly GCF_900182645.1). Classification (GTDB taxonomy): domain Bacteria; phylum Bacteroidota; class Bacteroidia; order Flavobacteriales; family Flavobacteriaceae; genus Flavobacterium; species Flavobacterium resistens. The sequence goes on from NZ_FXTA01000001.1 coordinate 1,015,203, forward strand.
TGCATTTGCACCTAAAGCAAGTTGAGATGGATGCGCATCGATTTCTGCTTGATTTTGGAAAATTCCATCTGTTTTATATCCGTAGAAATATCCTATTGGTTTTCCAACTTCCATACGCGAAGGCGCTGGCTGTCCAACTCCAAAGGCACCGCCTTCAATAAATCCTGTACCATTGTTAACTTCTTGTACAACATTTTTAAGTAAAGTAACATTATAACTTACACTAAAATTGAAAGAATCTGAGAATTTATCTTTGTAATCAATTGCAAATTCAAAACCTGAATTTTTAACCGATCCAGCATTTAAAGTTGGAGCACTTGCGCCCGGAGCGCCTGTTCCGTTAATTCCTGAAACCGGAATATTTGGCACCAATAAATCTTTTCTAACATCATTGAAATAATCAGCAACGATATACACTTTGTCGTTTAAGATTTTCATATCCAAACCAACATCGAATTTTTTCGCTTCTTCCCATTTTAAGTCCGGATTTGGAACCTGTCCTGTTGAGCTTCCATTTACAATTGCTCCATCAAAAACATAAGTTGCTTCACCGTTCAAAAGTCCCAAATAACCATAATTCGGAATTTGGTCATTTCCTAACGTTCCGTAACTAGCTCTCAGCTTTAAGAAATTGATAAACTTAGGCTCACCAAAAAATTCTTCCTTAGAAACGATCCATCCACCAGTAACAGATGAAAAATATCCGATTTTATTTCCTGGTCCAAATTTAGTCGAAGCATCACGGCGCGTCATTCCAGACAATAAATACTTTTCTTTATAATCGTATTGAAGTCTTGCGTAATATGACAATCTTCTTTGATCATAATTATAAGAACTGTTTGTCAATGTTTCTGAAATTCCTTTGGTTAAAGAAATATCCGCAAATTGCCATGAGTTATTTGGAACATCAAAACCAGTTGCTGTAAGTCCGTTACCCCATTCTTTGAAAATTGTTGTCCCTACAGTTCCTGTAATATTATGAGCCTCGGCAATTTTTGTTGTATAGGTACCATAAAGATCAAATGAATAATTGTTATCATTTACCGCACCTTGAGTAACCGAACTTCTTTGTACATCAAAAACTTTTCCACCGTAGCTTATTTGTGGATTAAATGTTTTTGACTCGCTGTTTGAAGTATTGAAACCAATAGCACTTGCTAAAGTAAATCCTTTGAAAATTTTATAATCTAGTCCAAAATTTCCGTTTATTTTTTTATAGTTATAATCGTTATATGAATTTTCAATTTGCGCCAATGGATTAATAATTTCATTTCCTAATCCTGTAGTGTTTGGCACAAGCGTAAAACTGCCATCTGCATTATATGGACTTAAAGTTGCCGGAACGTTTAACGCATTAAATAATACAGATCCAAGACCATTTTCATTTAATGTTCTTCTGGTGAAATAAGTATAAATTACGTTTGTCTTTAATCTAATTTTACTGCTTAAATCAGCGCCTAAACCAATTCTTGCCGTATTTCTCAAATAGCCCGATTTATCTCCGCCAACAATTCCTTCCTGGTCTAAATGTGATCCACTGATAGAATACGTAATATTTTCTGAACCTCCGGAGATGGTTAAATCGTTATTAATAATAGGAGCTCCTTTTTGGAAAACTTCATCTTGCCAGTTTGTGCCTTTTCCTAGTCCGCTTACATTTGGATAAGGAAGTGCTTTTCCTCCATTGGCATAACTTTCATTTAACAAAAGTGCATATTCTGTCGCATTTAGCGTTGGAAGCTTTCTAGAAGTTTCTTGAAATCCTGCGTAGCTGTTGAAAGAAACTTTTGTTTTTGAGTTCTTTTTACCCATTTTGGTTGTTACCAAAATAATTCCGTTTGCTCCAATTGTTCCGTAAATTGCTGCCTGAGCATCTTTTAAAACAGTAATGGTTTCAATGTCATTTGGATTTAGCAAACTAAAATCTCCCACATAACCATCAATAATTGCAGTTGGTGAATTTTGTCCGTTTGTAGCAATACCACGAATACGAATATCTAATCCCGCACCTGGCGCCCCAGATTGCGTGGTTACATTTACACCTGAAACTGTTCCTTGTAAAGCCTGTTCAATTCTTGCTGGTTTCAAGATGTCCAGTGTTTTACTATCAACTACTGATACTGCTCCGGTAATTTCTCTTTTTTTCTGAGTACCGTAACCAATGACAACAACCTCTTCGAGTGATTTTGCATCATCGGCCATTTTTACAGTCATTTTAGTTCCAGAAACTGCAATTTCCTGCGTTCTGTAACCTATATAACTGAAGATAATTGAAGCTCCTTTTGGAACTCCGGTTAACTTAAAAGATCCGTCAAAGTCTGTGGTTGTACTTTGCGACGAACTTTTAACTTTTACATTTACGCCAGGCAATGATAATCCTGACCCATCTACTACCGTTCCGCTTACATCATAGGATTGCGCAAAGGCAAATGATGTACACAACGATAGTACAATTAGTAACAATTTCGATTTCATAATTAGTTAGTTTTTATTGAAAGATAAATTTATTCGTTCCTATTAGGAATCCGTTAAATTTAACCTCAACAAAAAACATACATCACAAAAAAAATGTTACTAAATTCAATATATCGTAAAAAATATCTCGAATTAACTAATATTTACGAATGTTAATTTTCTTAACATTTACATTACAAAACCCTTACAAATGCAGAATGTTGTGGTAATGTATAGTTTTTTTGCGCCATTTTTTGTTCTACTATACAGCCAAAATATATTCAACTAAACCGATTTCGTGCTGTAAATCCATTTTTTTACGTAAACGGTATCTTTTAATTTCAACACTTCGAACAGAAATATTAAACAATGGCGCTATTTCTTTTGAAGAAAGATTCAAGCGAAGATACGCGCACAAACGAAGGTCATTTGGAGTTAATAAAGGATGCTGTTGTTTGATGCGTTTTAAGAAATCCTTATCTGCATTATCAAAAGCTTCCTTAAAAACATTCCAGGAATCTTCTTCCGTAATATTTTTATTAATCGTACTAATTACCGATTTGATGTTTTTACCTTCACCCGTTTTCTGCAAATCTTCTTTAATAAAAGCCAACAATTCATTTTTACTATTCAAACTCATTGTTGAAACTGCCAATTCTCTACTTTTTGTATCCACATCCTGAGAAAGCTGTTCATTTCTCAATTTCATCAATTGCTGTTCGTTTTCTAATTCTTTGATTTCAAGCAAAAGATTATTCTCTTCGATTAATTTTTCTTTTTGTTTCTGATAATAATTTCGGTATGCCTTATTGATAAAATAAGCAATCGCCAGCATCAACAAGAAATAAATAAAAACAGCCAGATTAGTTAAATACCAAGGTTTTAAAACTACAAAAGTATAGACTGCTGTATTTTCAAGAATACTATTGGCATATTTCGCGCGAACTTTAAACGTATATTTTCCCGGAGAAAGATTTTTGAAATTTACTGTTGCTTTTGTACTCCACTCACTCCATTCATTCTGAAAACCTTCCAATAAATATTGATATTCTGTATTGATATATTTATTGTATTCCGGAACCGTATAATTCAACGTTATATTATTATCATTTGAATGAAAACTTCCTTCCTCCTGAATAGCAACATCTTTTAAAACTTCGTTTTGTTTGTTAATCGCGATATCAGTGATATGAACGCTATAATTTTTAAAAACTAAATCATCGATATTTAAAGTATAATAGCCATCTGTTGTACCAATCAAATAATTGGATTTGGAAATCTGTGTAATATTCTCATAACCAAGCATCGAATTGGTCAAAGATGCCGGAATAGGAATTACATTCTGCTTCAACTGATTGCTTAGCTTGCTCGCCGAGAAATAATGAATATAGTTTTTTGAAAAAAGCCAGATTTTATTGGAGTTATCGACAATTAATTTACCCGATGTATATTCGTCTTTTTCAAAAATCGAACTCAAAACAGCATCTTTTTCAAATTGTTTGGTTTTTGAATTCAGTTTAAAAATCCCGCCTTTAAAAGCATAATAAATAGAATTATTAAACTTAGTCAAACTCGCACGCGTCCCATTTTTAGGCGATTTATAAGTATAAAAACCATTTGTTTTCTGTAATGAATTATCAAGTTTTAATCTAAAAATACCTTTGTATTCATGACTTACATAAATTTCTAAATGGTTTGAAATTTCAAAATAGCGCGAAGAATAATCAAATCCGTGAATTTTATTCCGAAATACCCATTGATTGTTTATTTTTTCTAAAACCGAAATCCCGTAATAATTCCCCTGAAACAAAAGATTTTTATTGTTTGGAGCCGGTTCAAATTTCCATGTTCCGGAAGCAGCGAAAATATTTCTAGCCGTATCATTTACCACAACAAATGTTCCCGAATCATGGCCGCAGAAAAGCGTATCCTCATAAACAAAAAGCGACCAAACCTGCCCTTTTGTTCCGTTTATAAATTTAAAATCGCTGTTGCTTTGAAGCGGTCTGCAAAAAAGGCCCTGATTTGTTCCAATATACAAAAGTCCTTTATAAACTGCCGAAGCGTAAACCGTTCCTAAAACACCCGAATCATCAGTAAAACTGTGCACTGGCGACTGCATATTAATACAATTAATTCCGTTATCAAGTCCTGCCCACAAATTCTGATCTTTATCTTCAAAAAGCGACAAAGCTGTATTGTTGCTCAATCCTTTGCTCTGCGAAAGATGGTATCTTAATTTTCCTTTATCAGATAAAATAAAAATTCCATTCGAAACCGTTCCCAAAGCAAAACTTCCATTCTGAAGTCGCTGGCTACTATAAACAAAACTCGATTTTAATTCCGAATCAACATCAGTCAAAAAAGGTGTCAATGTATTTCCAGTAAGTTTATACATTCCGTCAAGTTGTGTTTGAATTAGCAAACCGTCATCAATGATAAAAATATTGGCAATCGTAAATTTTTTAAGAATTGGATTATCTGAAACTAATTTTGCTTTTCCACTTTCAATTTCAAAAAGACCTTCTTTCATGGTTTGAAAATAAATGGCATTTTTTGGCGCAAATGATTTAATGACACCATTTTTTGGTGCAATAATTTTGAATTGTCCCGTTTTGGTATCGTAAATATAAATGCGGTTAAGCGACTGAAACAAAATCCATTGATCGTATTTTAAGATGTTCCAAAATTGTTCATCATCCAGGATTTTGTTTTTGATTGCGTCACTTAAGGACTTGTATTTCAGTTTTCCATCGGCATTTCTTGTCCAATAACCAAAATTCATATAAGTTCCCGTATAAATCTTATTCCCAATTACTTTTACAGAACGCAAAATCGTTTCGTTTGGCGCTGGATATAACTGCCAATTCGTTCCGTTATATTCTAAAAGTCCGTCATTATTAGCAAAATACAAGTAATTTTGATCATCCTGCGAAATCATCCAACTTTGATTTCCAGCGCCATAAACTGCTGAAGAATATTTAATAATTGGCGGAAATTCCTGCGCTGACAGGAAAAAACTCATCAAAATAAACAAGGCAGAAAGTTTTGTTTTCAAATCTATCGGGGTATTAATTTATTACAAAAACAGTCCTAAAATAGCTTATTTTATGTTGAAACAACAAGTTTTTAGTAAAAAAAGCATCAATGCCAGAAACGAAGCTTAACTTATTGAATTAGTTAAAATTTGGAACAATCTCCTTAACTAAACTCAATTCAAAATTGATTACTTTTGTAAAAATTGACTTTTTTTATGCAAATTGATCTTTCTACACTCGACCCGAAACAAAATATAATCATTAAAGGAGCACAGGTACATAATTTAAAAAATGTAGATGTTGCCATTCCGAGAAATAAACTTGTTGTGATTACAGGGCTTTCAGGATCAGGAAAATCCAGTTTAGCATTTGACACTTTGTACGCCGAAGGACAACGCCGTTATGTAGAAAGTTTATCGTCATATGCGCGTCAGTTTTTAGGGCGTTTGGATAAACCAAAAGTCGAATACATAAAAGGTATTGCGCCTGCAATTGCAATTGAGCAAAAAGTAAATACTACAAATGCTCGTTCGACTGTTGGAACGTCAACTGAGATTTACGATTATATTAAACTTTTATATGCCAGAATTGGGCGTACTTTTTCTCCAATTTCTGGACAAGAAGTCAAAAAAAATACGGTAAGCGATGTCATTTCAGATGTAAAATCATTAGAAATAGACAGCAAATGGCTTTTATTGTCTCCTATTCATTTAGAAGAAGGACGACAACTTGAAGACAAACTAAAAGTACTTTTGCAGCAAGGTTTTGCGCGTATTTTGGTCGACAACGAAATGATTCGTCTGGATGATTTTACAGCTTCAGAAATGCATTCGTTAGACAATAAAGATATATTGTTAATTATTGACAGGATTGTTGTCAAAGAGGAAGAGGAATTCTACAATCGTCTGGCTGATGCGGTACAAACTGCTTTTTTTGAAGGAAAAGGAATTTGTTTTCTGCAAGAATTAGGTTCAGAAAAACGTTTTTCATATTCCAATAATTTTGAACTTGATGGCATTACATTTTTAGAGCCAAATGTTCATTTATTCAGTTTTAATAATCCGTATGGCGCTTGCCCGGTTTGTGAAGGCTACGGAAATATCATTGGCATTGATGCCGATTTAGTAGTTCCAAATACTTCCTTATCTGTTTTTGAAAGTGCAATTTATCCTTGGCGTGGCGAAAGCATGAGTTGGTACAAAGATGAATTTGTAAAACATGCCTATAAATTTGATTTTCCAATTCACAAACCTTATTTCCAGTTGACAGATGATCAAAAAGATTTGATTTGGAAAGGGAATCAGTATTTTCAAGGGCTAAACGATTTCTTCAGAGAATTAGAAGAAAAAAATTATAAAATACAAAACCGCGTAATGTTATCGCGTTACCGCGGAAAAACAAAATGCCACTCTTGTCGCGGAAGACGTCTTCGCGAAGAAGCTTCTTACGTAAAAATAAATGGCAAAACGGTTTCAGAATTAGTTGATTTGCCGATCAGACATTTGGTTACTTTTTTCAAAAATATTGAATTAAACGTTTATGAAACACAAATCGCAAAACGTTTAATGGTTGAAATCAATAATCGATTATCTTTTTTGACAGAAGTTGGTCTGGATTATCTAACGTTAAACCGAAATTCGTCAACGTTATCAGGAGGTGAATCACAACGTATTAATCTTGCAACTTCGTTAGGAAGCAGTTTGGTTGGCTCTATGTATATTTTAGATGAGCCGAGTATTGGTCTGCATCCAAAAGATTCAGAGCGACTCATCAAAGTTTTACTTTCTCTTCGTGATTTAGGAAATACAGTAATTGTCGTTGAACATGATGAAGATATCATGAAAGCAGCCGATATGATTATCGACATTGGTCCTGAAGCAGGAACTTTTGGAGGAAAACTGGTGGCTCAAGGCACTTATCCCGAAATATTAAAATCGGATTCATTGACTTCAAAATATCTGAACGGTGATCTGGAAATTTCTGTTCCGAAAAAAAGACGAAAATTCAAAAATCATATTGATATTATTGGTGCAAGAGAAAACAATTTAAAAAATATTGATGTTACTTTCCCACTTGATGTTTTAACAGTTGTTACCGGAGTTTCCGGAAGCGGAAAAAGTACTTTGATCAAAAAGATTTTGTTTCCTGCCATGCAGAAAAAACTGGAAAGCGCTGCCGAAAAAGCAGGTCAGTTTAGTGAAATAAAAGGTTCTTTTTCTCAAATCAAACATATTGAATATGTAGATCAAAATCCGATAGGAAGAAGTTCGCGATCAAATCCTGTAACATACATCAAAGCCTATGATGATATTCGAGATTTGTATGCAAAAGAAAAATTATCAAAAATAAGAGGTTATCAAGCCAAACATTTTTCTTTTAATGTTGATGGAGGCCGTTGCGAAACTTGTAAAGGAGAGGGCTCTATAAACGTTGAAATGGTTTTCATGGCCGATGTTTCTCTGCCGTGTGAAACATGTGGTGGAAAACGATTCAAAAAAGAGATTTTAGAAGTTACTTTTGACAATCAGAACATCAATGATATTCTGACAATGACTATTGATGATGCCATTGCTTTTTTTGAAAAAAATAAACAATCTAAAATCACTCAAAAATTACAACCTTTACAAGATGTTGGTTTGGGATACGTACAATTAGGACAATCTTCTTCTACTCTTTCTGGTGGTGAGGCTCAACGTATTAAGTTAGCTTCATTTTTAGTAAAAGGAGCCACAAAAGACAAAGCTTTATTTGTATTTGATGAGCCAACAACTGGACTTCATTTTCATGATATCAAAAAATTATTGGCTTCATTTGATGCTTTAATTGAAAAAGGACATTCTATTATTGTAATTGAACACAATCTGGATTTAATAAAATGTGCCGACTGGATTATTGATCTTGGTCCTGAAGGTGGCGAAAACGGAGGCCATTTATTAGCCACAGGAACCCCTGAAGATATTGTAAAAGTAAAAAAATCTGTTACTGGAGTTTATTTGAAAGACAAACTTTAATGCTTATGCAGTGAGCATTTCATAATAATACAAAACAGCCATATGATAATCATATGGCTGTTTTTTTTTAAGTTACTTCTGCTTATAACTTATGGCGTAAAGCCTATAGCACTAAGCGACTAAACATCTTTCTTCAAAAGGAACACCATCTTCATCGATGGCAACTAATATTTTTTTCTGCTTTGAAGCTTCTAAAGTAAGATAAAGCCACGCGAACGACCACAATCCTAAAGTCAAGCAAAAAATAATAAAATTCAAACCATGATTTACTGCTTTTCCGCCTTTTGAAAGCACTGCAAAAAGCAATTCATCATTTCTCTCTTCTAGTGTAAATCCATTATGAACTTTGTTTGAGATCATATTAGAAAATACTTGTAAGCTTTGTTCTTGACTAAGTGGATTGCCTTTCATAATCATTAATTAATTTTAAAATATTAATTTATACTACTACAACTACTTAATACATTTCAGATTCTGAAAAGTATTTCAACCTCAATAAAACACAAATCAGCTAACTTTATTGCTTTATGAACGTATTTTTTTATCATTCTCAACAAAGTATTGCTGAATTCTTAGCTAAAGTTAGTTTTAATAAAATTAACTGCAAAGTAAAACACTGTTAAAGTTTCAAACTTAACAACTTAGTATCAATACCTTAACCCATTTTTTCAACAGTAAAAACTTAAAATTTCATATCAAAACTTGAAGGTGTTATGAAACAAAAAAATCGGCCAATAAAATTATTGGCCGACAATTATATATAGTTCTTATTTTAACAAAAAAGAAGTTAAATTTTAATTCCTATTTTATTTAAAATAGTATCAATCACCTTGTTAATATCTGGAGAGATTTTAAATTTATAATTCAGATATACATATAAAATCGTAACTAAAATAGATTTCAAAGCAATGCTGATTAATTGAAAAAATGGGAATTCCCAAAAGTAAAACACTAAAAACAAAACGAAAGTCAGCAATGCTGAATAGATGGTTTCTTTTGTAAAAGGATACAAATGCAGTTTTTTAACCACAAAAAGCAATTTTGCCAAACTGTATAACGTGATAGACAATAAAGTCGCAAATGCAGATCCGAAAATTCCAAAAATTGGAATAAAAATCATATTTAGAATCACTGTCAAAACCACAAGCATCAAACCTAAATACAGCACCATTCGGTAATATTTGGTATTAAAAATAATCGCATTGTTGTTTCCTAAAATCAAATCAAAATATTTTGACAATCCAATCATAAACACAACGGCAATACCACCGCTATATTCTTTTGGAACCAATTCATAAAGCTGACGGATATTCACAAAAATACACAGCATTACAAATCCGCCAACCATTTGCAAATTGATCGATGTTTTTTTGTATAACGAATTCAATTCATCATGTTTATTCTCATGCATCAGTTTTGCTGTAATTGGATAAACAATTTGGTGCATGGCACGACTTGGAACCGAAATTACCAGAGCAATATAGGTCGCCACGGAATAATAAGCAATATTCTCAATTTTCATGTATTGATTCAGCATCAACTTATCACCATCTAAAAGCAAATTAGCGACACTTCCTGACAAGATAATGTAAAATGTATATTCCATTACGGCTTTTACATTTTCTGGAATTGAAATCTGGAAATTTGGTCTTTTAATGTAAAACGCATAAAACATTGTTATCATAAAAGCCAGAAAATAGATTGCAGCAGTAACATACACGAACTGAACCAATGAAATCCATTTAAAATACAATCCGATTAAAGCAATCGTCGAAAGCAGTCTTAAACCGACTTCTTTTATAAAATTTCCAAAAACAGAATGCATATGAACTCTTGCCCAAGCATAAAAAATCTCAAAATAAGCCATACAAATTCCAATAAACGGAATCAGGTACATAAACTCTTTTACAACAGGATTTTCTTTTGAAACAAAAGCCGTAATATCATCAAAAAAGAAGATTCCGATAATTCCTAATGGAATACACATCAAAACTGGAAAAAGAGCCGTAAACGACAAAAATTGTTCCCTTTCTTCTTCGGTTTTATACTGTGAGTAAAATTTGACCAAAGTATTTTGCATCCCGATAGCAAACAAAGGCATAATAACATTCGCTGCCGAAGTAATGTAATTTGTTAAGGCATAATAAGTTGCACCCAAAAAAACAGGATACAAATAAAGCGTATTAATGGCTCCAATTGCGAAACCTATATAAGTTATAATTGTATTTTTAAAAGACTGATTTAAGACAATACCCATTTCTTGAGTTTAGATGTAGATTTTTATGAATTATTTTTTAATCAGCTGTGCTAATTGTTTTGTCAAGTTTTTTCGTGAATATTGTTGTAAACCAACGCCATTAGACTGTAATTTTCCCTCTAAAAATTGATTATAAAAGTCCAAAATTACACTTTTTAATTTCGCTTTTTCAGAATAATCAAAAAATACTCCAGTATTTGTCTGTGTAACAATATCTGCGAAGTCAGAACCTTCTGGTCCAATCGCAATTATTGGTCGGTTTGAGACCATATATTCAAATAATTTTCCAGGAATAATACTTTTTGTATCATCTGAATTAATTTCTATTAAAAGCAAAACCTGAGATTTCCTTTGGTGTTCAACCGCTTCTTTATGAGAAACGTAACCAACTAAATTTAAATAATCATTTAATTGATTTTCATTTAAAGCATCTAAGACTTCCTGACTTACAGCTCCTATAAGTTTAATTTCTAAATGAGTTTTAAACTCTGGAACTTCTTTCAACAATTCAACTAAAACTTCCCACAAAAAAGGCGGATTTCTATCAGATAAAAAAGAACCAATATGCGCTAAAGTAAATTTACTGTCTAAAGTTTGTTTATCAACTGTTTCAACATCATAACCATTTGTAATTACCGTGATTGGTTTATTGGTAATTGCCTCAAATTCGGTCTTTGTAGTTTTGCTTGTTACAATAATTTCATCTGCTGAATTAAGAACTTTATGCTCTAAATTTTTATGCTTTTTTTCAGCATGAGATGATAAACGAAGCGCTTTATGATAACCAATTGTTGTCCAAGGGTCACGAAAATCGGCGAACCATTTTACGTTTAATTTTTGTTGTAACTCTAAACCAATCAAGTGCAAACTATGTGGCGGCCCAGAAGTTACAATAGTATCGATATTATTCTCTTTAATGTATTTTTCAAGATAAGAAACAGAAGGTTTCACCCAAAAAACTCGCGCATCTGGAATAAAAAGATTACCACGAATCCAAAGAAAAGTTTTATCTAAAAATGTTTGCTTTTTTTTATGTGGAAAAATTCCAGAACTGATTTTCTTGGTTTTATTTTTTGAAAATATGGAAGCCAATTGATAAGGCTCCCATATTTTATTTTTAAGAATAATTACTTTATCTGAAATTTCTTTTACCAATCCTTCGTCGACAATTGGATAAGTCGGATTTTCAGGAATATAAACTATTGGCTGAATATCAAATTCAGGCAAATATTTTACAAATTTCAACCAACGCTGAACGCCTGGACCTCCTGCTGGCGGGAAGTAATACGTAATTATTAAGAGCTTTTTTTGTTCCAAGAAAAATGGATTTAATATTTAAAAGTTGTACCGAAATTAAACTGATTGATTATTACCAAACAATTTCTTTCTCTCAAAATAAACACCTCCAATTAAAAGCAAAAACATTCCAATTGAACTAACAAGAGTAATTGTTCCTCCTGTTTTGATTACCTGAGGTTCAAATTTAAACTCAATTGTATGTTTTCCGCCAGGAATTTCCATTGCTCTTAAAACATAATCAACAGGGAAATGATCTGTCAACTTACCGTCAACGTAAGCATTCCATCCATTTTTATAATACATTTCAGAGAAAACAGCTAAACCGTCATTCTTGTTATCAGACTGATATTTAATGTAATTTGGTTTATACTCCACAACTTTAATCGTTCCGGTTGTATCCCATTGTTTTTTCATACGAGCGTTTTTAAACTTCGCTTCATGTTCGTGAACGTTAAAAACAGCTACTTGCTTAGTATCAATATGATCTAAAGCTTTCATAACATCATCTGGTTTGTTTACCAATTTTACAGTACTTACAAACCAAGCATTTCCGTTTGCTTCAGGATTTATTGTTGGAATTTGATTTCCTTCTTTATCAACCTGAATTACATACTTAACATTTAACATATTAAGTATTTCTAAATTATTTTTTGCAATTTGATAATCGTACAATTGCTGCATTCTTCTTGGTCTAACAGCACTGTAACCACCAATAGTTTTATGAAAATAAGAAGATCTTCCCTGCAGTTGTCCTTGTAAATCAAATACACGATAAATTGATTTATCCTCTAGAATTTTAGTATCGGCTGGAGTTTCCTGAAATGGAGCTGCTATTTGAACAGGACTCACAAAATCTTTTGCTGAAACATATTTTTTATCAACAAAAAACAAATCAAAAATCATTAAAATTCCAATAATAATTAATGCTGTTGTTTGCGAAAATTTGTTTTTGATAAATAACCATAAAATACCAAAAGTGACTACAATAAAGAATCCTGAACGTAATAAATCTGCAGAATAAAGACTCTTTCTATCTTCAACTAACGCATCAATAAAAGCTTGCCCGTATGCTTCCAAATAACTCTTATCGCTCATTCCTGTAAAATGGAAGAAACCTTTTGCAAATAATAAAATCAATAAAACTCCCAATCCAAAAACGGCTGTTTGAATTAGTGCCTTTTGCTGTAATTTAGGTTCATCTTTTGCTTTAAAAAATGACTGAAGTCCCATAACCGCCAAAACTGGAAAACATAATTCAAGAATCACCTGAATTGACGATACAGCTCTAAACTTATCATACATTGGAACATATTCAATGAAGAAATCAGTCAATAATGAAAAATTCTTACCCCAAGAAAGAACCAAAGTAAATAATGCTCCTGAAAGAAAAACGTATTTTATTTTTCGGTCATCAATAAACAATGCTAAAACGGCTAAAAAGAAAACTACTACTCCAATATAAGCCGGAGCTGAAACAATCGGCTGGTCTCCCCAATAAGTCGGCATTCCAGAAACAAAATCCTGTGCCTGATCTGAAGGAACGCCTTGTTCCATCATAAACGAATACATACGGCTGTCTGTACCTACATTTTCATGACTTGAACCTCCAAAAATTCTTGGAGCAATTAAATTTAAACTCTCTGCAATTCCATAACTATATTCTGTGATATAATCTGTCGTCATTGCTGCGGTTGTCTCGTTTTTAGTTCCGTCAGGATTAAAAGTCAGCTCGCTTTTATCACGAATACTGTATTTAGCATATTCACTTGTTGCTAATAAATTTCCTGCATTGGCACCAATAGCAAAAATACCTGCTACCGCTAAAGTTCCGATCGAAATTAAAAGCGGTTTGTATTCTTTCTCTTTTATAAAAGTAAAGGCGTAATAACCTGAAAGTATCAATAAGAAAATCAATAAATAATAGGTCATTTGAAAGTGGTTCGCATTAACTTCCAACGCAACCGCAAACATGGTGAGTAAACCTCCCCAAATGTATTTTTTCTGAAAAACAAGTATAAATCCGGCGATAACGAGGGGCATATAAGCAATAGCATGCGCTTTTGCGTTATGTCCAACACCAAGAATGATAATCAAATAAGTAGAAAATCCAAACGCAATCGCGCCAATAAAAGCTTTTAACGGATCTGTTTTTAGTACTAATAACAATCCATAAAAGCCTAAGAAATATAAAAACAGATAATCTGCTGGGCGAGGCAGAAAACGAAGTACATCATCTATTTTACCCACAAAATCGTATGGATAATTAGCTCCCAACTGATAAGTCGGCATTCCGCCAAAAGCAGAATTTGTCCAATAAGGTTCCGCGTGTTCAGCAGCTCTGAAGTCGTTTTGCTCTTTTGCCATTCCGGTGTATTGAGCAATATCTGACTGGAAAATTTGTTTTCCTTGCAGAACTGGATAAAAATAAATTAATGAAACGAGAATAAAACCCAGTACAACAAGGGCGTGCGGAATGAACTTATTTACTATTTTCAATTTTGGCAGGTTTGGTTAAATGATGAATCCTATTTTATCAGGATACAAACTTAATCTATTTCTTCGTAATCAACATAATCGCCCACTTTTTTGGTTTCGCGAGGATTTTTTGCATTAGCAGTGTTGATGATTATCTCATCATTGTTGTTATTTTGAGTTCTTTGCCAAGAGTTGTCCTGGCTATATTGTTGTTGTCTCTGAAAATTTTCGCCTGCTTTTTCAACTGCTTTTTTCACCAATACTGGCAAAAAGATTCTAGCTAAAAATTTAAAAATATAATAAAACGCAATGATCCACATTATCGTTTTAAACAAATTTGTAAAAGATGCTTCTTGCATAACTATATAATTTTTGCCAAAATTAGTAAATCCGCTGTTTAAAATTAAAATATCAATCTTAAATAAATAATAAAATATAGTACATTTGAAATGCGTTATAACTTTTTAATCCAAAAATACATTTATGTTAAAAGTTAAAAAATTATTTATCACAGCTCTTTTTCTTGTGCCCCATTTCTTTTTCGGACAATACACTGATGTCATAAATTCTAACCGCCCCGGCGAAACCATGTCGGCTTATGCAGTCGGAAAATCAGTAATTCAAGGTGAACTTGGCATTTACGCAATCAAAGAAAAACACGATTTACTTGATTATGATGCCAGCGGTTTCGGAACCGATTTCACGCTTAGATATGGTGCTTTTCTAGAACAATTAGAATTTATTCTGGATGTGCAATATCAAATGGAAAACTTTGATACCCCGTACACCAGCTACAAAAAAAACAATTTCAGACAAACGGTTTTAGGAGCGAAATATTTAATTTACGATCCTTATAAAAATTATAAAAAAGAAGCCAATATTTACAGCTACAAAGCAAATCATGCTTTTAACTGGCGTGAATTAATTCCGGCAGTTTCTATATTTGCAGGAGCAAATTTTGTTGGGGCCGACAATCCTTATTATTTTTCTCCACAAAGCGCTATTTCTCCTAAAGTAGCTTTGGTTACCCAAAATTTATTCGGCGGAGGAAGATGGGTTTTTGTAACGAATATTATTGCAGATTATATTGGAACAGATTACCCAAGTTACGGATATGTATTAACTTTGACCCATGGATTTAACGATAAATGGTCCGGATTTATTGAAAATCAAGGTTACAAAAGCGATTTTTACAGTGACGCAATTGTTCGTGGCGGTGCAGCTTATCTTCTTTCATCAAATATGCAGGTCGATGCCTCTATAAGCACAAATTTTAAAAATACTCCTTCATTATTATATGGCGGAATTGGAGTTTCCTGGCGTTATGATGGTTGGTATAAAGAAAAATTGACGGCAATCAAAAGCAAGGAAAAAGCAGATAAGAACTCTGACAACAAGAAAGAAATTGATTATCAGGAAAAAGAAAGAAAACGAAAATCTAAATACGAATAAATTTTATAACTAAGTCTCTTCAAAAAAGAGAAACTTATACTCCAACTTAATGATCACAATAAAAGAAGCCAAAACAAAAAAAGAATTAACCGAATATATAAAATTCCCCTTTTCACTTTATAAGGACAGTCCTTATTGGGTACCTCCTATCATTGCTGATGAACTGGAATCTTTTGATAAAACTAAAAACCCGGCTTTTGATAATGCAGAGGCTTATTTTTATATTGCATATAAAAACAATGAGCCTGTTGGGCGCATAACTGCTATCATCAATTGGGCTGAAGTTAATAATCAGCATAAAAGGAAAGTTCGTTTTGGCTGGTTTGACGTTATTGATGACATTGAAGTGACAAAAGCATTGCTTGAAAAAGTTTTTGAATTAGGAAGAAAGCACAATTTAGAACATGCAGAAGGTCCAATGGGATTTTCTAACTTAGATAAAGTTGGTGTTTTGACAGAAGGATATGATCAGGTTGGGACTATGATTACATGGTACAATCATCCTTATTATGTCACGCATCTTGAACAATTAGGTTTTCAAGTTGAGAAACAATATATCGAAAGTATTTTCCCTTTTTCGAATGTAAAACCAGAGTTTTTTCAGAAAGCTGTGGAGCTAATCAAAAAACGTTACGGAGTAAGATCCCTTACTTTTACTAAAACAAAAGACATTATGCCTCACGTAGACAAAATGTTTGATTTGTTTAATGAATCTTATGAAAAACTAGCTTCTTTTGTCGCTATTTCAGATGTTCAGAAAGAATATTTTAAAAAGAAATACATCAGTTTCATCAACCCTGAATATATTAAGTTTATTGTTGATAAAGATGATAATTTGGTAGCTTTTAGTATTGTAATGCCAAGTTTTACAGAAGCTTTGCAAAAAATAAAAGGAAAATTGTTTCCGTTTGGCTTTCTACAATTGTTGAAAGCTAAAAAACACAGCAAAGATGTTGTTTTTTACTTAATTGGAGTTCATCCTGATTATCAGAATAAAGGCGTTACTGCATTAATTTTTGACGAATATTACAAGACTTTTTCAGAAAAAGGAATTAGAAATTGTATCCGAACTCCTGAATTACTAGAAAATAATGCGATACATTTATTATGGAAAAACTTTGATCCAAAAATTCACTGTCAGAGAAAAACGTATTTGAAACATCTTTAGTTCTAAGTGATTAGTAAAAAGTGAGTAGCCAAGCTATAATCAAAATGGATATTAAACATTCAATAATTGTTTGTGATGAATGTAAAAGCGAGTTTTACGAGAAATCATCAATAATGAAAAACTTATGTCCTGAATGTGCACATATTTTATATGGCTATGAAAATTGTAATCATGAATTTATAAATAATCGCTGTAAAAATTGCTATTGGAATGGAAATTCTAGCGATTATGCAAACAAGATTAAGAAGTAATTCTAAAAATAAAAAAATCCATTCGCCCCCAAACGAATGGATTTTTCAATTTATAAACTATATTTATTCTACTTTACAGTCAACTTTACTCAAGGTATTTTTTGCATCAAATTTCAATTTTGATTTGTCTTTAAAAGCAAACTTATCATTTACCTGAACTACATCTCCAAATCCTTCGATTAAAGTTCCGTCTTTTTGCAGAAAAGCAACTTCTCTAACAGATGAAACGCCTTCCGACATAAAGGTGTAATCAGCAATCAGCGTATCACCTTTCATATTACCAATTAAAGTTCCTTCGTTTTTATCTTTTCCTGTTATGTTATAACTCAATTTTCCGTTTACTTCCTGATGCGAATTGACGTTAAAACTCAATTCAATTGCATTTCCATCTGCATTTGATGCATAACATTGATCGCCTGCAGGTTCTACAATTTCAGCTTCTTTTGGAGCTTTTGGTTCAATTTGGATTGGCTCAGTATCAGTCGCTTTTTTACAAGAAATAAGAACAGTCAAAACAAGAGTTGATATTGCTAATACTTTTTTCATAATTCATTATTTTACTTTGTTGATGAGATAAAGTTAGCCCAAATAAAAAAAATCCATTCGTAGAACAAATGGATTTTTTTACATAATTCCCACTTCTGAGAATTTATTTTTATAATGAATTACGAAACGTCAACAGTTGTACGTTCTGCAATTTCTTTATAAGTTCCGTTAACTAATTTCTCGCGAATTGCTTCAAAAGCAGTTAAAGTTTCCTCAATATCAGCAAGAGTATGAGAAGCTGTTGGGATCATTCTCAACAAAATAATTCCTTTTGGAATAACCGGATAAACCACAATCGAAAGGAAAATACCGTAGTTTTCTCTTAAATCGTTTACCATTACCATTGCTTCAGGAATACTTCCTTCAAGGTAAACTGGAGTAATACAAGTATTTGTATCTCCAATATTGAATCCTTTTTCTTTAAGACCGTTTTGCAATGCATTTACGTTTTCCCAAAGTTTATCTTTTATTGAAGAAGAATTACGCAACAATTCTAAACGTTTCAAAGAACCAATTGTTTGAATCATTGGCAACGCTTTTGCAAACATTTGAGAACGCAAGTTGTATTTTAAATAATCAATTACCGTTTTATCAGCCGCTACAAAAGCACCAATATTAGCCATAGATTTTGCAAAAGTAGAGAAGTAAACATCGATATCATCTTGAACTCCCTGCTCTTCACCTGCTCCAGCTCCTGTTTTACCAAGTGTACCAAAACCGTGTGCATCATCTACTAATAAACGGAAATTGTATTTTTGCTTCATAGCAACAATTTCTTTTAATTTTCCCTGTTGTCCGCGCATTCCAAAAACACCTTCGGTAATAAATAAAATACCTCCGCCTGTTTCTTCGGCCATTTTAGTAGCACGCTGCAGGTTTTTTTCCATACTTTCAAGATCATTGTGTTTGTATGTAAAACGTTTACCCATGTGTAAACGAACACCATCAATGATACAAGCATGTGAATCAACATCATATACAATGATGTCATTTTTTGTTACCAAAGCATCAATGATCGAAACCATTCCCTGGTAACCAAAATTCAATAAATAAGCAGATTCTTTCATTACGAAATCAGCCAATTCATTTTCTAATTGTTCGTGATACGTTGTGTGTCCAGACATCATACGAGCTCCCATTGGATAAGCGGCACCAAACTGAATTGCGGCATCTGTATCTGCTTTACGAACCTCTGGATGATTAGCTAAACCTAAATAATCATTTAAACTCCAGTTTAAAATATTCTTTCCGTGAAATGTCATTCTAGGACCCAACTCACCCTCTAACTTTGGGAAAACATAATAGCCCTCTGCTTGAGAAGCCCATTTTCCTAAAGGTCCTTTATTGTCCTGAATTCTCTCGAATAAATCTTTTACCATAATATAGTGTAGTAATAATTTTAACTTAATCAGCGAGCAAAAATAATCATTATTAATTTAAAATGAAGAACCTCAATTATTTTTATTGAAAATAATTCGTTTTGATTTTTTTAGCAAGACTAATCTTATTTAAAACTGTCAATCCTTTCAAATTTAGTGAGATACTTGCTCTTTAAGCATCATATTCATCATAATAAAAAGCAAATTTTAAACAATAGACAGTTCTTATTTTTTATTTATGATAGATGCCATAATTAAAATAAGCCCTAAAACCAGAAATATACTGAATATCAGAACACTTTGGAAATATACTGGAATACTTTCTTCTCCTAAAAAGATAAGTCCACCTTGAAGAAACAATAAAACTTCAGTCGAAATATATCCTAAAATAAAACACTTTACTCCTATTTTTAATAAGAAAGAATTAACAGAAAGTATTTTATTCTGAAGCATAATTCCAAGCAAAAATCCTGTGATAATTCCCAAAGTCGTTAAATGAATAAATCCGATTACAAAATTTCTGATTTGATGCGAAACTTCGGCCAAATTTGAAAAAATCGTCAGCAATTGAATTCCAACTTTCAAAAACAGAGAAAACAAGGCTAACCCATAAACGATTTTTGTGGTTTTGTCCAAAGTACTTTTGAAATGATTAATTTGAGGTTTTAGCATTTTATAGAAATAAATAAAAGCCCCTAATTGAAGTAAAACTCCAAAAATATTGATATAACTCAAAACGTCATTTTCTATGAACCATCGCACTGGAAAAGCAAACGTTAATAATACCGAAATAATGATTAAAAAGTAAAACTTCTTAAACTTTAGCGCATCAATTTCATCTTGAAACTGCTTTAAAAACAAAGCTAAAATTGCCAAAATAAACCAACCATTAAATTGAAAATGAAGAAAAAACTGAATCGCAATCTGATAAAAAGCACTTTGTTTTCCTAATGTACTCACCGCGGGACCTAAACACCAAACTCCGCAAGTTGATAAAATCATAAACAGAATTGAAGTCAGTAAAAGTCTTTGTGAGGGTGATTTATCTTTGGAACAATCTTTCCAAACCAAACGGCAAAAAACATAACTCAGTAAAATATGAAGAGTTGAGAAAACAATCGAGAACAAAGCATATCCCTGAATTGGAAAAGCAATCATCATTCCGACAACCGAAAATTCTGTCAGCCAAAATAGACGGTTATAAATTGGTTTTTGGCTTTTTTCTTTTGGGATAAAAAAAAGAACAATCAAAACATACACAATCATATAAACCCAGCCCAACATCGCCACATGTGAATGCGCATGAAGCAAAAAACTGTAGTTCAAAAAATCTAAAGGAAACAGATACATAAACCGCATTAATAATCCGAAAAAACAGGCAATCAGAAAATTAAAAAAACAGCAAATAATCCAGGCTTTTTGAGA
Organism: Flavobacterium resistens; assembly: GCF_900182645.1. Taxonomy (GTDB): domain Bacteria; phylum Bacteroidota; class Bacteroidia; order Flavobacteriales; family Flavobacteriaceae; genus Flavobacterium; species Flavobacterium resistens. The sequence continues at coordinate 1,035,958 of NZ_FXTA01000001.1, forward strand.
ATTCATAGTGTGATTCTTAAACAAATAGAATAATTACAAAACCATTTTTTGAAATAGAAAACACCGATAATTATCATGTTAAAAAGATTGTTATCGGTGTTTTTCGAACTATTAAATCAACCTTTATTCTACTACAACAAAATCTTTTTCTAAAACAACTGCTTTTGGAAATAGAATATTATTTTCCAAATGAATGTGTTTATGCAAATCTGCTTCAAACTCTTTTAACATCGCAAAAGTCACTCTGTAAGTTGTGCAGGCATCTACTGGCGGAGTATAATTATTAGTCAATTCGGCAATTTCTCTAAAACGTTCGCCTTCATTGTCGTGTTCATTCATCATCATCGCTATCGGATTTGAAACAGTTCCAAAAGCTGGTTGAGATAAAATTCCATCAGAATCTTTAGTTTTTACCATTCGTTTTACAAAAGGAAATAAAACCAATTCCTCTTTTTTCATATGCTGTGCTAATTCACCTGCAGAGCCAATAAACAATTCATTAATTCTGAACAATTCAGGATGATTGGCACCGTGCACTTTGCAAAGTTTGTCTAAAAACGGAAGCAACACATTTGTTTTTTCTTCGACATAACGATGATGCGTTTTTTCGATATAATCTGCCAATAAATCCAAAGGCCATGAATTAAAATCGATGCTTCCATTGTTTTCTGATTGTGCCACCTGCAATACATTTTCTAATAAAATATCAGCGTCAATATTCTGTTTTTCACAAACTTCAGTTACTGTTCGATTTCCTTTGCAACAAAAATCTATTTTGTATTTTGAAAAAACTGCAGCTGTTCTAAAATCTTCTGCTACGAAAGATCCTATTGTTTTGTTTTTTAAATTTTCCATGATAATCAATTTTAAATATGTTTTTATTTTTTGTTTTTTAATGTGAGTTCAAATACAAACCAAGCCATTGTAATAAATCCGATTCCGAATATTGAATCTCCAATCGCACGAAGCCATTTGAGCGTAATCATTTCTGGTTGTTGCATTAATTCTGATGAACGAGCATACCACATTCCGTGATTAATACTTTCAATGGCTTGCCAAACTCCAATTGGAAGCAAACTCAAAATTGCCATCAGAAATAATCCAATATTTAATGACCAGAAAGTGATTTTAAGCAGTTTATTATTCCAGTTTACATTTCTGTATAAACTTCTCAAGACGAATAATACTAAACCAATTCCAAGCATTCCGTAAACTCCAAATAAAGCAGTATGTCCGTGTAAAGGTGTCGTATTTAAGCCTTGAACGTAGTAAAGCGCAATTGGCGGATTAATAATGAATCCGAAGATTCCGGCTCCAAGGAAATTCCAAAACGCTACGGAAATCATAAAATAAATCGGCCATTTGTAATCGGCAATCCATTGTGTTGATTTTGAGATTTTATAGTTTTGATAAGCCTCAAATCCGATTAAGGTTAAAGGCACAACTTCTAAGGCACTGAAAGTTGCTCCAAGCGCCATAATTGCAGTTGGTGTTCCTGCGAAATAGATGTGATGGAATGTTCCTAAAATACCTCCAGACATGAAAACAATTGTTGCAAAAAGAACATTTAAAGTCGCAGTTTTCGTTTTCAATAATCCCAAACGAACAAACAAGAAAGCGATCACAACGGTTGCAAATACTTCGAAGAAACCTTCTACCCAAAGGTGAACAACCCACCATCTCCAATATTCGGCAATGGCCAAATTGGTTTGTCTTCCCCACATTAATCCTGCTCCGTAGAACATGGCAATTGCAGTACAAGAAATTAAGAACAAAATGATTAAGTTTTTCTCTTCTGTTTTTTTCTTTAAAACCGGAAGTAAAGGTCGAATCATTAAAGCCAACCATAAAAACAAACCTACTAAAAGGAAAATCTGCCAAAAACGACCTAAATCAACATATTCGTAACCTTGATGTCCGAACCAGAAATTTTGAACTAAATTCAGTTTTTGCATGACACCAAACCATTGGCCTGCCATTGAACCTAAAACAATAATCAGTAAAGCCACAAATAAGAAGTTAATACCAAAACATTGAAATTTAGGATCTTTACCCGAAACTGCCGGCGCAATATATAATCCTGTTGCCAGCCAAGCCGTTGCAATCCAGAAAATAGCTAATTGTGTATGCCATGTACGTGTTACAGCGTAAGGAAGAATTTTATCAATCGGAATTCCGTACAAACCATTTCCTTCAACGCCATAATGCGCTGTTATAATTCCGAAAACCATTTGTAAAACCATCAGCAGACTCACAACCCAGAAATATTTGGTCACCAATCCCATTGATTTTGTTTTGCCCTGCTTAATAATTGGATCTTCTTTTGGAAGCGGAAATTCTTCTTCTTCACCCGATTTTGCATGATAAAAAACTAAAATCCCGACACTTAAAATCAATAAAATAATACTTACTCCAGACCAAGCCAAAAGTTCAGTTGTTGCAGTGTTTCCAACCAATTCATCTGACGGCCAGTTGTGTGTATAAGAAATAGTATTATCTGGGCGATTCGTAACTGTTGCCCAAGTTGCCCAAAAGAAAAAGGCATTCATTTTATGCATTCTCTCAGCATTTTTAATCGAGTTTTTCGGAATTGCATATTCTTCTCTCAGTTTATCGAATTTCGGATCATTTGTAAAAAGGCCTTTATAATATTCGCTTAAATTTTCGATCGCAGCCAAACGGTTTTCAGAAATGGTAAGAACACCTGTATCTGAATTATAACGATTGGTTCTTAAATCCTTCTGAAGTCGAACCTTCAAAGCCGATTGTTTTTCGGCATCCAATTCATCATACTTTTTATTAAAATCTTTTTGGGCATAAATATTTAGTATAAATACAGCTTCTCTATGCAGCCAATCTGCGGTCCAGTCTGGAGCCACATAGGCGCCGTGCCCCCAAATAGATCCCACTTCCTGGCCGCCTATACTCTGCCAGATATTTTGTCCATCTTTAATTTCGCTTTCGCTAAAAACAATCTTTCCAGAATCGGTTACAATTTCTTTTGGAATCGGTGGCGCCTGCTGATAAATCTCATAACCATAATAACCCAGCACTGCAAATGAAACACTCATTACCAATGCAAAAACAATCCATAATTTTTTTTCTCTTTTCATTTTACTTTAATTCAATAAAAGATAATTTTATCCTTTATTAGTTTTTAAAAAAACTCCAAACCTATTTTCAGCATTTGGAGTCTTCGTTATTTACTCAACAATTAATACACCTTTCATCATTGCTACGTGACCTGGAAAAGAGCAAATGAATGGATAAGATCCTTTTTTATCAATTGTAAACTCGATTGTATCTTCTTCTCCGCCACCTAATAATTTAGTGTGAGCAATGATTGAAGCTTTTTCAGATTCCGGAATATAATCTGTTGCTTTGGCATCGTTTGCTTTTAAAGCAAACGATGCCTGATCAGTTCCTTCTTGCAAAATCACTAAATTATGTCCCATTGCTTCTTTTGGGATTTTTCCAACATGTTTCAAAGTCAGTTTAATTGGTTTTCCAGCAACGGCTTTTAGTTCGTTTACATTATATTGCATCTGGTCATTTCCTTCAATCAATAGTACATTTTCTTCAGCTGCTGGTGTTGCTGGTGCTTTTTCTCCTTCTGTAGATGGTTCAGTCGTTTCTGTTTGATCAGCGGGTGGTGTTTCTTTTTTACCGCAAGAAGTAACTGCAAAAAATCCCATCAGGATTAGTATTGAAATTTTGGTCTTTGTATTCATTTTATGATAATAATTAAATGTTAATCGTTTTATAATAGTTGCTATTTATTCTAAATTTAATGTTTTGAGAAAAAAATCTCCTTTTTTTACGCCGGAAGCAAGTTGTTCTAAAGTTGTTTTTGAAAGCATTTCGTGAAGAAGTCCTCTAATTTTCTTAAATTCGAAATGAACTGGGCACGGATGTGCTTCAGAACATTCTTTTAATCCAATTCCACAGCCTCTGTAAATTTTATCGCCGTCAATTGCATCGACGATCTGAATTAATTTAATTGTTTTTACAGCTTCATTAGAAACTTCAAAACCACCTCCGACTCCTTTGGCCGAATGTATGATTCCGTTTTTGGTCAAAATCTGCATGATCTTGGCCGTAAAAGGTTCAGGCGAATCAATTTCTTTGGCAACATCTTTTATTCCAACCCTAATTCCTTTTGAAGAATTTGTGGCAATAAAAATCGAAGCCCTAATTCCGTACTCACACGCTTTTGAAAACATATCTCTTTTATTAATTCCATACAAAGATATACAGGTTTGCAATAAAAGACAAATTTATCTTTAATTAATTTTACAAACGGACAAACTTATTTATAACCAAAATAATTAAGTAGGCCAAAAACACTAATTCACTACTAAAATCATATAAAAACAAATTTTAATTTTAACTTTGAGATACTTAATTTTCTAATATCAAAATAATGGCATTCAGCACTTCAAAAGATTTAAAATTAGCTGTTCTTATAGACGCCGATAATGTTCCCTACAGCAATGTAAAAGGTATGATGGAAGAAATTGCAAAACTAGGAACACCAACTACAAAACGAATTTATGCCGACTGGACAAAACCAAATGCAAATGGCTGGAAAGGCGTTTTACTCGAACATGCCATTACTCCTATTCAACAATATAGTTATACGGTTGGGAAAAATTCATCGGATTCTGCTTTGATAATTGACGCAATGGATTTGCTGTATTCCGGAAAATTAGATGGTTTTTGTATTGTTTCCAGCGACAGTGATTTTACACGTTTGGCAATTCGTTTAAGAGAATCGGGCATGAAAGTCATTGGTATAGGTGAAAAGAAAACACCAAATTCCTTTATTGTTGCCTGTGACCGTTTTATTTATATTGAAGTTTTGGATGGTGCAACTCAGAAGAAAAAACCTAAAACAGCCGTAGCAGATACTAAAAAACCAATTGAAAAACCTGCAGAAAAAGCTTTACATAAAGTAGACAAACAAACTATTGAATTGATCGAAACCACAATTGAAGACTTAGAAGATGATGATGGCTGGGCTTTTTTAGGCGACGTTGGAAATTTGATTGTAAAGAAAAAACCAGAATTTGACCCAAGAAATTATGGTTATTCCAAGCTTACGCCAATGCTGAAATCATTGACAGATTTTCTTGAAATCGATGAAAGAGAATCAGACAAAAAAGGAATCAAGCACGTCTACGTACGTTTACGATTCAACTAAATTATCGCATTTATTATCTATTTAAATTTTTAAAAACATGAGAAAAAAATTCTTCATTTACGGATTCTTATTGTTTCTAATTGTTGTAGCAATTTATTTTTACACTGGACGCGGATTTTTGCTTGTTATCATTCTTCCGATACTCCTAATCGTTGGAGTTTATAATGCATCACAAGAAAAACATGCTATTTTAAGAAACTTTCCGGTTTTGGGCTATTTCCGATATTTATTTGAAATGATTGCTCCGGAAATCCAACAATATTTCATCGAAAGATCTACAGATGGAAAACCTTTCTCAAGAAACCAACGTTCTTTAGTCTATCAAAGAGCCAAAAATATAGATTCGAGCACGCCATTTGGAACGCAGCAAAATCTAAATACAGAAAGCTACGAAGGAATCAAACATTCTATTTTTCCGGCAAAAGTCAATGAAGAATTGCCTCGTGTATTAGTTGGCGGAAAAGATTGTAAACAGCCTTATTCAGCTTCTTTATTTAATGTATCAGCAATGAGTTTTGGTTCCTTGAGCGAGCATGCAGTTCGTGCTATAAATATTGGCGCGCAAAAAGGGAATTTTTACCAAAACACCGGTGAAGGAGGTTTAACCGAATTCCACTTGGCTGGTGGCGGTGACATTACCTGGCAGATTGGTACAGGATATTTTGGATGCAGAGATGCAGAAGGGAATTTCAGTCCGGAAAATTTTGCAGAAAAAGCCAATCTTCCAAATGTAAAAATGATTGAAATCAAACTTTCTCAAGGTGCAAAACCAGGTCATGGAGGTGTTCTTCCAGCCAGAAAAAATACCGAACAGATTGCAAAAATAAGAGGTGTTCAGCCACATACCATGATTCTTTCTCCTCCTGGTCATCATGCTTTTTCTGATTCGAAAGGTTTAATTCACTTCATAAAAAAATTACGTGATTTATCGAATGGAAAACCAATCGGATTTAAATTATGTATTGGAAATACAGCAGAATTTGAAGCGATTTGCCACGAAATGATTGCCGAGGATATTTATCCTGACTTTATTACCGTTGACGGAGCTGAAGGAGGAACAGGCGCTGCGCCATTAGAATTTGCCGATGGCGTTGGAATGCCGTTTGAACCTGCTTTGATTTTTGTCAATAAAACGCTAATTGGATTAAACATCAGAGATAAAATCAGAATTATTGGAAGCGGAAAAATTATTTCTGGATATTCTATTTTACATGCTATTGCTCTAGGTGCTGATATGTGCAACAGCGCACGAGGCTTTATGTTCTCTTTAGGCTGTATTCAGGCGCTACGTTGTCATAATAACGAATGTCCAACAGGAGTTGCAACACAAAACAAAATGTTGATGAAAGGTTTGGTTGTTACCGATAAGTCAGAACGTGTATATCATTTTCATAAAAACACACTTCATTCGGCAAACGAACTTTTGGCTGCAGCCGGAAAAACTTCTTTTGCTGATGTTGACATTAATATATTTATGCGAGGTGATGAATTTACGAATCTTTCAGAATTATATTTTCCAGATAATTTAACCAACGTTACTAAACGAAATTAAATTAAAAAGCCTCTTTGAATAATCAGAGAGGCTTTTTAAATTTTATCAATTTTTAAAAGTAATTTTATTTTCCAGGCATTAAAGTTTTGCAGTTTCTTTTCCGTTTCCAGCACCTTCAGAACCTTCTATAGTTGCTAACTCTTCTTTATCAACTAATTGTTTTGCCAGAATGACATTATTATAAGAGATAAAATATACATCGAACTTTACTCCTTCTTCAATTAACTCTTTAGAGATTTGATCATTTTTAATCATTTCTGCAAGCAAACTTGGGAAAGTCTGCTGATAGGCTAATCTATTTTCTTCAGTCCCTTCTAAATCTGTTTCAATTCTAATTTCAATTTTATTATCATTTAAAAATGCTTTTGCACTTGTCGATACAACATTTCCTCCTTTTATAGAAGCTGTCGTATTGTAATTGCTAACGTGCTCCTGAATTTTTTGCTTCGTGTTTTTACAGCTGGCCAATACTAAAATTAAAATAAATGCAAATGCGATTTGGGTAATTTTTTTCATAATTTTTTAGGTTTTTGGTTATTTTTTAACTCAAACATAACAAACTTCCAACACAAAAACAACATTAGAACGAAAAAATAAAATTAGTAATTATTTGATTACAAATACACTGCGGTCAAATAAGACTAAATACATTAAATAAAAAAACCTCTTTAAAAACATAAAGAGGTTCTTGATTATTTTGAAATGCCTAATATATTGGGAATTTCTTTATTTTAATATTTCCGAAATAGATTCTTTGTCGATAATCTTTTTTGAAAGTACTGTATTGTCATTAGCCAAAAAATAAGCATCAAACCGAATTCCTTCTTCAACTAAATCTTTTGGGATTTGATTTTTATTTATCATTTCCTTTAATAGTTTTGAAAACGCCATATCTCCGGCCATCATATTTGCTTTATTTTGTTCCAAACCAGTCTCAAATCGCAATTCAATTTTATCATCATTAATATAACCTCTTGCAGTTGTCAACGTAACATTATCTGCCTTAAAACTTGGCGCAGCTGCATTATATGCTGCAACGTATTCTTGCAATTTTTGTTTGGCATTTTTGCAGCTCACCAACATCAATACAATTATAATTGCCGATAAAATTTGGCTTATTCTTTTCATAGTTTTTTAATTATTTTATTTTTTGAAGTCTTAAAAGCGCTTCAAGATAGTAATAATCTGCGTAATTAATAGAACAATCAATTTCGCTTCCCGCTGGTTTATGACCTGTTGAATGAAGCAAAAATGCAGAATTAATATCATGACTTTGGTAATTATCTGAAAGCGAAACAATCATTTTTTTAGCTTTTGTCAGATATTCTTTTTTCAGATTTTTATCTTTTGTATAAGAACTCAATTCTAAAAGTGCTGAAGACACAATCGCTGCCGCTGAAGCATCTCTTGGTGCATTTGGAATATCTGGCGCGTTAAAATCCCAATACGGAATCAAATCTTCTGTTGTTAATTTGTCCAAATAAACTCGGGTTATTTTATGTGCAAAATCTAAAAATTTAGGATCTTTTGTTTCTCTGTAAACCATTGTAAATCCATAAATTCCCCATGCCTGACCTCTCGCCCACATACTGTCGTCACTGTATCCCTGAGCCGTTCTTCCTTTTATCTTTTTTCCTGTTTCATAATCATAAATTACAACATGGTAAGAAGTATAATCTGGTCTAAAATGATTATTCATTGTTGTTTCGGCATGTTTCAAAGCAATATCATACAATTTTTTACTTCCTCCGTTTTTAGAAGCCCAGAAAAGCATTTCTAAATTCATCATGTTGTCAATAATAGTATTATGACCGCCCATTTTATTGTGAGGCCAAGACTGAATTGTTCCTACTTTCGGATTAAAAAGCGTTGCTAATGTATCTGCTGTTTTTAGAATAATTTCTTTGTATTCTTTGTTTTTTGTCAAACGATATCCGTTTCCAAAACTATTGAAAACCTGAAAACCTAAATCATGATCTCCGGCTTTACTCACAGATAAAGGTGTTAAAAATCGGCTGAATTTATCGGCTTCTTTTTCCCATTTTTTATCACGAGTTGCTTCGTATAAATACCACAATTCTCCTGGCCAAAATCCGCTCGTCCAATCTTTATAACCAACAAATTTCCATTCATTGCTTCCATTCGGAACTGTTCTTGGCGAACTTCCGTCATTCGGAATCACTTTTAATGTTTTTGAAGCCTGTTCAGCGCAATAATTTAACTGATTTTTAATATTAAACGAATTGTCTTTTTGAGCATAACTCTGATTTCCAAGCAAAAACAAAGCTGAAATCAAAGCGAAAAATTTTACATTCATGTGGTTATTTTTAAATAAATAGTTTTTTGAATCGATAAATTTATAAAATAAAGTAAACCTATACGAATCTTTGTATTTTTGTTTACCCAATAAAGGACTAATACTACCAACAAAAATTTACGTTTGAAAAAATCCCGGTTTCAATATTTCATTTTATTCTTGTCGATTATTTTTCTCGGGATCATTTCAAGAAAAATTTCCTTTGTACCTTTATGGATTGGTGATTTTCTATATGCTGTAATGATTTATGTTCTTGTACGAATTATATTGATTAATAAAAAAATCTTTCAAATTGCACTTCTTTCTTTATTGATTTGTTACGCAATTGAATTTTTACAGCTTTATCAAGCACAATGGATTATTGAACTCAGAAAAACACTTTTTGGCCGATATGTTTTAGGCCAGGGCTTTTTATGGTCAGATATTTTAGCTTATACATTCGGAATACTATTCATTTTTTTAATCGAAAAAACTATTTAAAAAATACTATATATGAAACTCGTTTTCGCATCAAACAATAAAAATAAAATCAAAGAAATTCAAAGCATACTAAACGGTTCTATACAATTATTAAGTTTAGAAGATATTGGCTGTCATGAAGAAATTCCAGAAACAGCAGATACAATTGAAGGCAATGCTATTTTAAAAGCAAACTACGTAACTGAAAAATACGGTTATGACTGTTTTGCTGATGATACAGGATTAGAAGTTAAAGCCCTAAATGGAGAACCCGGAGTTTATTCAGCACGATATGCGGGCGAACAAAAAAATGCTGACGATAATATGAATAAGCTTTTGGAAGCTTTAAAAAATAAAGAAAATCGAAGCGCTCAGTTTAAGACCGTTATTGCTTTAAATTTAGATGGAAAACAACATCTATTTACAGGTTTAGCCAAAGGAACTATTACTTTAAATAAAACTGGAAATCAAGGTTTTGGATATGATCCGATATTTCAGCCGGAAAATTATTCAGAGACTTTTGCTGAATTATCTTCAGAAATCAAAAATAAAATAAGCCATCGCGCAAAAGCAATAGAACAACTAATTGATTTTCTGAACTCAACAAAATAATTGTTTAAAATACAACATTTTATTGAGTAAAATTGATATTTCACGACGTATTTTTTTTGATTTCTTTTGGAAAATGATTTTACTTCAAACATAACTTTTTGATAATCAAATCATAACAAATCCATAAATCTTAAAAATGCATTAGTTTATCTGAATAATTAACAGTAATTTTGCACCCTATTTTAAAAATACATATGAACAAATTTGAACAATTAGGATTGAATGAATCGTTACTGAAGGCGATTTTAGATCTAGGATTTGAAAATCCGTCAGAGGTACAGGAAAAGGCGATTCCCCTATTATTGGAAAAAGACACAGATATGGTTGCGTTGGCTCAGACAGGGACAGGGAAAACGGCAGCTTTCGGTTTTCCGCTAATTCAAAAAATTGATGCTGACAACAGAAATACACAGGCATTAGTTTTATCGCCAACACGAGAACTTTGTTTACAGATTACCAACGAACTTAAAAACTACTCAAAATACGAAAAAGGTATTAATGTGGTAGCAGTTTACGGCGGGGCTAGTATTACAGAGCAAGCTAGAGAGATTAAAAGAGGAGCACAAATTATTGTGGCAACTCCAGGAAGAATGCAAGACATGATCAACAGAGGTTTGGTTAACATTAAAAATATAGATTACTGTATTCTTGATGAGGCAGATGAGATGTTGAACATGGGATTCTATGAAGACATCGTATCGATTTTATCAGATACTCCGGATCAAAAAAGCACATGGTTGTTCTCTGCAACTATGCCACAAGAGGTTGCAAGAATTGCAAAACAATTCATGAGCGAACCAGTTGAAATTACTGTTGGAACTAAAAATTCAGGTTCATCTACAGTTTCTCACGAATTTTATTTAGTAAATGCACGTGATCGTTACGAAGCTTTAAAACGTTTAGCTGATGCTAATCCAGATATTTTCTCTGTAGTTTTCTGTCGTACAAAAAGAGACACTCAGGCTATTGCTGAAAAATTAATTGAAGATGGATATAGTGCTGCTGCGTTACACGGAGATTTATCTCAGGCACAACGTGATGGGGTAATGAAATCTTTCCGTGGAAGACAAATTCAGATGCTTGTTGCTACTGACGTTGCTGCACGTGGTATTGACGTTGACAACGTAACACACGTTGTAAACTACCAATTACCTGATGAAATCGAAACGTACAACCACCGTTCTGGACGTACTGGTAGAGCTGGAAAATTAGGAACTTCTATTGTTATCGTTACAAAAAGTGAGTTGCGTAAAATTTCTTCTATCGAAAGAATCATCAAACAAAAATTCGAAGAAAAAACTATTCCATCTGGAATCGAAATCTGCGAAATTCAATTATTGCACTTAGCAAACAAAATTAAAGATACTGAAGTTGATCACGAAATTGACAACTACTTGCCAGCAATCAACAATGTTCTTGAAGATTTATCTAAAGAAGAATTGATTAAGAAAATGGTTTCAGTAGAATTTAACCGTTTTATTGCTTACTACAAAAAGAACAGAGATATTTCTGCTCAATCTTCAGGAGAAAGACGCGAAAGAAATGATTCTGAGCCAAGAGAATTCAATAATAATGGAGCAGTTCGTTATTTTGTAAATATCGGCTCAAGAGACAATTTCGATTGGATGTCTCTTAAAGATTATTTGAAAGAAACATTAGACTTAGGTCGTGATGACGTTTTCAAAGTGGATGTAAAAGAAGGATTCTCTTTCTTTAACACTGATCCTGAACATACTGATAAAGTAATGGAAATCTTAAACAACGTTCAATTAGAAGGACGTCGTATTAATGTTGAAATTTCTAAAAATGATGGTGGCGGAAGACGCGATCACAACAACCGTGGTGGTGGAAGAAATTCTGGCGGACCAAGAAGAGAAGGAAACTTTGCTCCAAGACGCGAAGGTTCTGGAGGTGGCTTCAGAGGTGACAGAAATTCTGCTCCAAGACGTGAAGGTTCTGGCGGAGGATTCAGAGGTGAAAGAAATTCTGCTCCAAGAGAAGGTGGTTTCAGAAGAAATGAAGGTGGTTCAGACAGAGCTCCAAGACGTTCTGAAAGCTTTGGTGATTCATCAAGACCAAGAAGACCAAGAAGAGATTAATTATTTAATATCTTATAAATATAAAATCCCAAATTCCAGACATAATTGGAATTTGGGATTTTTTTATACCAAAAACCTTTCTCCTTGCCTCTTTTTAGTTAAATACTAAAGCAAGACTTTTTTGCTTTGTTAATTTTCTTATAATTATATTCCAAGACTACAAAATATTTAATCCCGATTTACTACTTTTAGTGCTTTAAATCAGGATATGAAATATTTCGCAGTTTTCTTTTTTGTATTACTTACGAGTATTGGTTTTGCCCAAGAAACAGAATCAACAACTCCACAAAGAGTTTCAGGTTATATCTTTAATGATAATAGCAAACAACCTCTTCCAAACGTAAATATCATCAACAAAAACAAAGTATTAGGCGCAAAGTCTGACGCTAAAGGTTATTTTGAAATTGATGTGCAACAAAATGACACACTGCAATTCTCTCTTCTAGGATTCCAATCTTTACGTATCAGAGTTACCAATGACTGGATAAAAAACAAAATCACAAGAATTCAGCTTACTGAAAAAGCAATTGCACTTGAAGAAGTTGTTATTGCTCCTTTCAGCTTGACTGGGTACCTTGAAATCGACTCAAAATTAATTCCGACCAAGGAAAATTATCGTTACAGTATTTCTGGGCTTACTCAAGGTTATGAAGCTGGTGAATATGCTCCAAATGCATTTGGAAAAGTATTAGGTTCGATTTTCAATCCAGCCGATATGCTCTATAATTTCTTTGGAAAAAATGGAAAAGAGCTCAAGAAACTTAAAGACATGAAGAAAGATGATACCATCAGAAATCTTCTTGAAACAAAATACGACAGAGAAACTCTTGCTTTGCTTTTAGGAATCACAAAAGAAGAAATTCCGGAGATTTTACAGCGTTGCAACTACTCAGAATCGTTTGTTCAGCAAGCAAATGACTTGCAGATTCTTGATGCTATTAGTGGTTGTTATGAACAGTATAAAGTGTTGAAGCGTAATTAAAGTCTTCAGTCGCAGTCACAGTTTTCAGTAATATTAATAACTGAACTATATACAAATAATCCCTGATTGTTAAAACGGTCAGGGATTTTTACTTTTAGTCATGTAGTAAAACTATGAAAACTCATAAAAATTAGCACGAAAAGTATTTAATAAATTGAAAATTCATAAGATTGTTTATTAGACAAATATTCTATATTTGAATTTTATAAAATAAATAAAAACTGACACTTATAAGACAAAGCCATCCTATTTAAGGATAATAAGTCTGGTTTCATGAGACTTATATAAAAACTGGCAGACATCCAAAAAAAAACAATAAATTATGAAACAAGTATTTTTATTATTCTCACTTCTTTTTATATCAAATAATTTTGCTCAGGGTTTAGAGAATTACCAGATAGATAAAAATATTTCTCTAAGGATGCCTCAAAACTTGGAAGTATCCGATACTTTGCAATTAAAGACAATCCAAGGATTTTTAGGAGATAATGTAGTTATAATAACAAAAACTATTCAAAAAGATACTATAGTTACCATTGAAAGTGAAGAAGATTTACTGAAATTTTATGAAGGCGCACAAAAAGGATTTTATGAAAGTCTTAAAGGTAAAATATTAAAAAAAGATATTATTAATATTGAAGGATTGAAAATTTTAAATCTTAATACCGAAGTATCAATAAATGATGAACAAAAATTATACGAAAATTATATTTTATTCTTAGATAATTATACATATACCTTTTCTTTCATTCATTCTATCAATGAGGATAAAAATTTTAAAATTCAAAAAGAGAAAATAATTTCATCAATTAAATTCCAAAAGGGATTAAATATTAATAATCAATTTAATCACTACGAAAATAGCAAAAGAGCAACTAAATGGGGTGAACTTATAGGTTCCTTATTTTTTTACACAGTAATAGTTGGTGGAATTATTTTTTTATTATTTAGAAACCGAAAAAAGAAACACATAGCCTAAGAGCTACTACAAAAAATTTTGCGCTTGTCTTAATAGAAAGTTGATCTTGCATTTGGGATGATTTTAAAAATTCGAATAATGGGCTTAATTTAGTCCCAAACACGCTGTAGTACTAGAACGTTGGCAATAATTCAAATAACAATCGTATGAAGATGAAAGTAACTATATTATTAATTGTTTCACTTTTATTCCTAGAATGCTCAAAATTACAGATTCAAAAAGATAAAATATTAGGGACTTGGATAATGGTAAATGCTTCTAATTCTCCAGATGAAAATGTTACAGACAAAACTACTTATTTCAAAAATGGTTCTATTATCAGCGAAATATATATAACTGATAGACGAAAAAAAAACAAACAGAAAGGAACCATCAGAATGAGTTATAAATTAGATACGATCGAGAATACCTTGGAAATTATCCTTGATAAAAAAATCAAAAAGAAATTTCAAATAGAGAAACTTACCGACAACAAACTTGAATTGAAGGACTTGGAAAATGGAAGAATACTAGAAAGTACACGAGTTAAAAGATGAACTATTGCCAACCGCTACTACAACAGATTTAGACAATTGGCTTAATGGAAATTTGGTTTAATATTTGGGATGATTTGACAAATCCAAATAATGGCCTTAATTTAGTCTAAAATACACTGTAGTTCAAGAACGTTGGGCATAACACTACAGAACTACTGAGAAAATAAGACATTTTACAACAAAATATAATATGGGATTTTTAGACAATCTTTTTGGAAAGAAACAAACAGAAGACAATTCGCAAAATTTAGCAGAAACTGAAACTATTCAATTAGAAAAAGGCGACAAATTTATTTCGACTGGAGATAATTATGGATATAAAGTCATTAGACAATTAACCGAAAAACAAAGAGAAAGTGTTGACAAATCAACAATTTTACTTCGAGCAAGCCAACTATATATGCACTATTGGACTGAAAATTTAGTTTGTACGGACCTAAACGATCAAGAATGGCTAAATAAAGTTATGTTCTTTTGGAAAGCCGAAGAACCGTTTCCTAAAAAATCATTGCCTCCCGTATTTGAAACTTTTAAAATTAAAAACTTTCTTTTTGTTGGCAATACTTCAAACATTTCATTACAAACTGCACAAGCAATGCCTTGGTTTGGAATGCCAGGACTTGGAGAGAAATGCGTTTGCGAAATAAATGGTCAAAAAATAACGATTCCTGAATTAAATAAACTTGGGATGGTTGAATATGTTGAACCCATAGAACTAACAGATGACAATTTAGACATATTGACAAACAAAGAAGATTACTTTTTTCTAATCGACGAAAGAATTACTCCTTTTAAAAACGGAAATTTTCAACTGAAAGATAAACCCATTCCTATTGATGTTGCATATAGTATTGGCGGAATTCACATAATAAAGAAAACTGAGTTAGAATAAACATAATGCCGAAAACACTACGCCAAATAGCTACTACAACGGATTTAGGCAAATGGATTAATGGAAAGTTAGTTTTGTATTTGGGATTATTTGGCAAATCCGAAAATAGAACTTAATTTAGTCCCAAACACAATGCAGCACCTAAATGTTAGCTCCATTATATGAACAAAAAAATCATACTCCTTTTTATTATGTTTTTATCTCTTTTTGGCTGTAAATACAAACCTATTTCAAATGAAGAATTTCATCAATTAGTTGCTAGTAATAATATTTCTGAAGTAAACTATCATCTCGAAAATAATTTTAATGTCGATTGTGAAATAAATTCAGGAGTTACACCAATTATGACAGCTTCTTTATACAACCGAACAGAAATCATCAACTTACTTATCAAGTATAAAGCAGAGATTGACAAACAGACACAATCAGGATGGACAGCTCTAATATATGCATCTAAAAGTGGAAGTTTTGAGGCTGTTAAATTACTGCTAGATAACAATGCAAATATGAATTTGTATTTGAAAGGAGGCGAAAATGCTTTTATGGAAGCTTGTTCTGCTCAACAAAATAAAGTAGCTCTGTTATTAGTTGATAGAGGAATCGATCTAAATACAAACAAAAATGCAATTGGCTTGAATGGATTAATTATGGCTTCTAATTTTGGAGATATTGAATTAGTAAAAAAAACACTTCAAAAAACAGATGATATTAATCATCAAAATACTTATGGGGAAACTGCATTAATGAGAGCTTCAATACAAGGACATGCAGAGGTAGTGAAATTTTTATTGGAAAAAGGTGCAAAAAAAGAAATTAAAGACAGTTTCAGTAATGATGCTTTATTCTATTCTAAAAAATTTAACCATACTGAAATTTATGAAATACTAAATCAATAATAACAGCGATTTTTGCAAGATTTGAATTTTAGGCTCAATCAAAGTTATAATTGTATTTTTTATTAAGCGCTGATTTCAAGCCTATACCCTTTCCCACGCACAACAACAATTTTTAGATTAGGATCAAATTCCAGTTTTTTTCTAAGTTTTGATATGAACATATCCAGACTACGTCCCACGATAACACCTTCATCTTCCCATATTTCTTTCTGAATACGGTTTTTTTCTATAATCTCGTTGGGAGACAATGCAAAAATGAGCAGTAAACGGGTTTCCGTTCCAGTTAAGTCAATTGGCTTTCCGTTTACAAAAAGTTTCTTGTTCATCGCATCAAACAACGCCGAGCCCAAAACGATACTGTCTTTATGTTCATTATAAGATAAAGCCTTTTGCGGCTTAAAAGATCTCAAAAGAATAAAACCTAAAAATCCTAAAAAAGACAGACCACCCAGAAGATATCCATTCTTAACTATATTTATGCTTGTTGATTCAAACTTAATATTAATCATATAACAAGCTTTGGGCTGCTTTCTTCCTATACAGGCTATAATATTATCTTTCTTGTTTTTGGATATGGCATATCCATAAGCTATACTTGAATCGTTACAGTTCAGAACCTTAACAATATAATTACTTCCAAACGGGGAGTTGTCCAAAAAACGACTCGTCGCAGCCATTAAACTGTCCGGTTGAAAAGTAAAGTCATTCTCAAAACTAATCAGATACTCATTTTCTGCGATTTTTTTCACAGGCAGCACTCTTGAAATACTATCGCCCGACTGTAGCAATATTTCATGTCCAATTCTGCGGAGCAAAATTTCTCTTCTGGCATAGTCAAAGTCATCACTATCCTTACCGCTAAAAGCAGCACAGATTACACAGATAAAGGAGAGAAATAACAATCCCAACACGTATTTGCGTTTTCCTGAAAGTAAATTTCTGCTATTAAACATAGTATCAAGTTTTTATTTACAAAGTTTACATTTTTATTTACAATTTTAAGCTCATAATCCGCAAAATAATAAAGTAATTTGCTTCATAAACTTTAAAAAGAGATAAAATTAGAGTATTAATTAAAACATCAAAAAACATGAAAAAAATCATTTATTTGCTGATCTTATTATTGGTTGTAGTAAGCGGAGTGGTATTTGCTAATCGTAAAATTAAAAATGAAACCATTAAAAATACAATCTCAAAACCTCTCTCTGTTGCAGAAAGGAAAGCTGCATTAAAAAAATGGGAAGCTACACCTGATGGTATAATGTACAAAAAATGGGAAGCCTCTGAGGCGGGTCAGAAAGTACATAACAGTGCTATTAAAATAAGCAAATCCATTAAGAATTATACCAATATGGAAGCAGTTGTAACCTCTCTTTCTCTTCCGGCTGGCGCAAGGTTAGGTTTCGGTATGATGGTGAGGATTAATAGTGACGATTATATTCTTGCTTTTGGACCAGAAAAGTCTGGTGAGAATATGTTTAATTTCAACAACGGTTTTGAGCAATTGCATACACTAAAAGTTAACGACAAAATAATTATAAGAAGTCATCACATATCGCAAGCGCCAAAATATTCATACCCAATAATAATGGGTGACTATGTAGAACGAGATAATAAAACAATTTATATGCGTGAACCTAGCAAAGATGGTTGTTAAGTAAATAAATCATGAAATACATTTACATACCATAAAACACTATATTTACTTGTAATTAACTCTAATACAAGCAAATCATGTCAAAAGGTCAAGATGCTAAAAAAACAGTAAAAAAAGAACCGTTAAAAACGGCAAAAGAGAAGAAAGAAGAAAAAAGAGAAAAGAAAAATTCTCCTAAAAGGGATTAATTAGTTTTCAGTCGCAGTTTTCAATCTCAAAGGAAACTGAAAACTGCGACTAAAAACTGAGAACTTTATTTAACCGGAATATTCGAAAGAATTTCCAATACAAATTTCCAATATTTTTGAGCAGATGAAATACTTGCTCTTTCGTCTGGAGAATGGGCTCCGTGAATAGTTGGACCAAAAGAAATCATATCCATATCTGGATAATTTGTTCCTAAAATTCCGCACTCTAAACCAGCGTGACAAGCTACAACTTTTGGCTGTTCTCCATTTTGTTTTTCGTAGATCTCTTTTAAAACTTCTAAGATTTCAGAATTTACGTTTGGCGTCCATCCTGGGTAAGAACCTGTAAGTTCAACTTCGCAACCTACTAATTCAAAAGCCGATCGCAAAGAATTAGCCAAATCAAATTTTGAAGATTCAACAGACGAACGTGTCAAACATCCAATTAACACTTCTCCGTCTTTAATAACAACACGAGCAATATTATTCGAAGTTTCAACCAAATCGGCCATATCAGCGCTCATTCTGTAAACGCCATTGTGTGCTGCGTAAATGGCTCTGATAATTCCTTCCTGAACTCCTAAATCCATTACTTTTTCAGGTAAATCACCTTTTACGATTTCAATCGATAAGTTCGGTTCAGTTGTTTTGTATTCCGCTTTGATATCAGCAATTATTTCTTGCATATCGTACACATAAGCTTCATCAAACATTTGAGAAATAATTACTTTAGCAACACTTTCTCTCGGAATCGCATTTCTTAAACTTCCTCCGTTAACTTCAACGATCTGCAAACCGAAGTTTTCAAAAGCATCAAACAACAAACGGTTCATTATTTTGTTAGCATTTCCTAAACCTTTGTGAATATCCATTCCTGAATGCCCTCCGTTTAAGCCTTTTACTGTAATCGTATATCCAACAGATCCTTCCGGGACTTCTTCTTCGTGATACGTTCTTGTTGCAGTAACGTCAATTCCACCAGCACATCCAATATCAATTTCGTCATCTTCTTCAGTATCCAGATTCAATAAAATCTGACCTTGAAGAATTCCTCCTTTTAGGTTTAAAGCACCTGTCATTCCAGTTTCTTCATCAATTGTAAACAAAGCTTCAATTGCCGGATGCGGAATAGCTGTACTCTCTAAAATAGCCATAATTGTCGCTACTCCTAACCCATTGTCAGCTCCAAGAGTTGTTCCTCGCGCGCGAACCCAATCACCATCTACATACATGTCGATTCCTTGCGTATCAAAATCAAAAACAGTATCTGCATTTTTTTGGTGCACCATATCAAGGTGTCCCTGCATTACGATTGGTTTACGGTTTTCCATTCCTGGAGTTGCAGGTTTTCTGATGATTACATTTCTGATTTCATCTTCAAAAGTTTCTAAACCTAAACTGTTTCCAAAGTTTTTCATAAACTCGATAACACGTTCTTCTTTTTTTGACGGACGCGGAACAGCATTTAAATCTGCGAATTTGTTCCAAAGTGCTTTTGGCTCCAGATTTCTAATTTCCTGACTCATTATATTTTGTTTGAAGTTTAACAATTAAGAGTCCCAAAGTTACAAAGTTTAAATGCTTTTTTCGCCACAAATTGCACGAATTAGCACAAATTATAATGGCTCTAAAATTAAACAAATCAGCAATTAGTGAAAATTTGTGGAATTCGTGGCAAACTTTTTTTAATTGTATTTATATTTACGTATCCAAAAAATATACTGTGAAATCAAAATATATTCTACCTCTATTTCTTTTAGTTCAGATTATCTTTTTAAAAATTCTGCAATACTTCCCAGATTATGTCGAAGGATTTTACAGCAACAATTTATTTGTTCGAATTTCACATTTTTTAAGAACACTTTTAGGTAAAGTTCCGTTCTCTGTTGGAGATTGTATTTATGCTTTATTAATTCTTTCGATTATCAGTTGGTTTTGGAAAATCAGAAAAAGTTGGAAAACTAATTGGAAAGATCATCTATTGAAAATCTTAGGCAAAATTTCTATTTTTTATTTCCTCTTCCACGTGCTTTGGGCTTTCAATTATTATCGTGAACCGCTTTTCGAAAAAATGGAAATCAAAAGAGAATATTCTGATGCTGAACTTTTAGCTTTTACAAAAAGATTGATTGCAAAAACGAATGAAATTCAGTTTCAAATTACAAAAAACGATAGTTCAAAAGTAGTTTTTCCATATTCTCAAAAAGAATCATTTCACATGATTTTAAATGGTTATAATAACTTGGCTAAAGAACATCCTTATTTTAAATATGAAACATTGAGCGTCAAAAAATCTTTATTCAGCGTTCCTCTTACTTATATGGGATTTGGCGGTTATTTGAATCCGTTTACAAATGAGGCTCAAGTAAATGATTTGCTGCCAATGTATAATTTCCCAATAACAACTTCACACGAAATGGCCCATCAAATTGGTTTTGCCAGTGAAAACGAATGCAATTTTATTGGTGTTTTAGCCTCGGTTAAAAACGACAATCTTTATTATCAATATTCAGGATATAGCTTCGCTTTGCGTTATTGTCTTGGAATCTGGCAATTTAAAAACGAAAAAGTTTTTAACGAATTGAAGAAATCAGTTCATATCGGAATCTTAAAAAACTATCAGGAAAGTCAGGATTTCTGGAAAAAATATGACACATTTATTGATAAAGGTTTTCATTTTTTATGGGATAATTTCTTAAAAACCAATAATCAAAAAGACGGAATGGAAAGTTACAGCAAGTTTATTGACTTGATGATAAATTATTATAAAACGAGAAAATTTTGATCCAACTGTAACAAAAATGATTTCATAACTACTAATACTTATATGAGCGAAAATCTAGAACAGTCATTTGTTGCGCAATTGCAGGCAAATCAGAATATAATCCACAAAATTTGTAGATTATATACTGCTGGTGAAGATGCTCATAAAGACTTGTTTCAGGAAATTACCATTCAGCTCTGGAAAGCTTATCCAAAATTTAGAGGCGACAGTAAATTTTCGACCTGGACCTACCGTGTTGCTTTAAATACTGCAATTACCTTATACCGAAAAACCAAACGAACAATATCGACTATTGAATATGAAAGTCATCAGCATTTTGTAAAAGATGTTGATTACAATTATGAAGAGGAAGAACAGATTAAATTGATGTATAAAGCTGTTTATCAGCTCAACGACATCGAAAAAGCATTAGTTTTTATGTATTTAGAAGACAAAGATTATCAAGAAATAGCTGAAACCTTAGGAATCAGTGAAGTGAATGCGCGCGTGAAAATGAACAGAATTAAAGGGAAACTTAAAAAAATACTAAATCCTTAAAAATTATTATGAAAGAACTGGATTTATTAAAAAAAGACTGGAAAAAGAACTCGGATTCTTTTGAGCAAATTTCTGAAAAAGAAATCTACAAAATGATTCACAAAAAATCATCTTCCATTGTGAAGTGGATTTTGATTATCAGTATTTTGGAAGTATGCTTTTGGACTTTCTCAAATTTATTCATCAATACCGATGATTTATTACAAAAAATGAATCATCCAGAGATTGTCCTAGCCATGGAAATACTTACCTATTTTAACTACGTAGTTGTTCTGGTTTTTATCGTTATTTTTTATAAAAACTATAAAACAATCTCAACTACAGTAGCGACGAAATCTCTCATGGGTGCGATTTTAAGAACTCGAAAAACAGTTCAGTATTATGTATGGTATAATCTTGGAATGCTAGTTTTAATAACTATTTTAAGCTACTTTATTGCTTTTGTTTACAATCCAGATATGGCATTTTTTAGAGAACAACTTGCCGAAAGCGGGAAAACAATGTTTTTTACTGTCGGAATTTTATTTCTCATAATATTAGGAATATTGGGTTTATTCTGGTGTATTTACAGATTATTGTACGGAACTTTATTACGAAGATTGTATTCGAATTATAAAGAGTTGAAGAAAATTGATTTCTAATTCAAGATACTAAGGTTCTAAGGTGCTAAGGCTCTAAGGTGCTAGATTCTAAGTTTTTTCAAACTTGAAACTTGAAACTTGAAACTCTAAAAAACTAAACTTCTTAGTATTCCCATTGTCTTAATCTGTTAAGTTCTTCTTGCGCTTTGATTTCTTCGGCTGGAATAACTTTTAAGAATGATGGATGTTGTTCGATTGCGTATTCTACTTTTTCAACAATTTCTTCAATTGTATCATTTTCATAATCAATATCAAGAGGTTCTTTGATAATGAAAGACTGTAGAATTCCTTTTTTCTTCATTCGCAGACCTTTTTTATCAAATGATCGTCGGAAACCGTCAATAACAATAGGAATTACAATTGGTTTATGCTGTTTGATAATATGTGCAGTTCCTTTACGAACAGGCTTAAAAGACTTTGTGGTTCCTTGCGGAAAAGTAATTACCCAGCCATCTTCAAGTGCAATTCTGATATTTTCAGTATCGTTTGGATTTACATCTCTTTTTTCAGTAACATCTACGCCTTTTGAACGCCATGTTCTTTCAACCGTAATTGCTCCAACATAAGCAAGAATTCTTGGCAACAAACCTGCTTGCATTGTTTCTTTGGCAGCGACATAATAAATGTTCATTTTTGGCTGCCACAAATAACCAATGTTCTTAATAGTATCTTGACGTCCGCTTAAACTTGCGTTAAAGACATGAAACATTGCCACAACATCAGCAAAATAAGTTTGATGATTGGAAATAAACAGCACATTTGTATCAGGCAATGTTTTAATAATTTCAGATCCTTCAATCTGCAATTCATTAAATCCTCTGTATCTGCGGTGCGTCATGGCTCCCAAGACACGGATTAACCATTTCTTGATGAATAAAATATGTCCAAAAGGATTTCGTTTAAACAATCCCATAGCTGTTTATTGTATTTTTTTTGTTAGTTCGCAAACATACAAAAATTATTCTTTTAGCAATACTATAAAGCAATTTCGGAAATAAATCGTTATAATAATGAATATCAAATCGTTAATTTTTCATTTTTACGAATTTTCGTCTAAAACACTTTTCAGAACGTCTCTCAGCTCACTTAATATCATCGCTGTCGCGCCCCAAACAACGTGATTTTGAATACTAAAAGCCGGAACCAAGGCATTTATTGCATAAGAAGTTGACAATGTGGCTTCAATAATAATTTCATCATTTAAAAAAACAGACAAAGGCAACTCAATAATATCAGCAACTTCCCGAATATCCGGATAAAATGAAAGCTCTTCTTTTGCAATTCCCATATAAGGATGCACTAAAAAATTACTTGGCGGAATGTACATTGGGGTAAAGTGTTTTACAACTTCTATTTTTTCAGGAAGAACACCAATTTCTTCATTGGTTTCCCTGAGAGCGGTATCTTTAAAATCAAAATCTGAAATTTCATATTTTCCACCTGGGAATGCAATTTGTGAAGAATGCACTCCATTGTATGCATTTCGAACGATCAAAACTAAATGTGTTTCTCCATTTTTAGGATAAAACAACATCATAACAGCAGCAATCCTTGGGTTTTTAGCGCTTAAATCAAGATTTTTAAGCTCTTGCATTCGTTCTTTGGGTGCCATTTTTATATGCGATGTCGTCGCTGGCAGTTCAACAGGAATTAAATTAGGAACATATTGCAAAAAATCTTGAAAATCCATATTCAAAGTTTATTTTTGTACTTTCAAATAAAATATAAATATACTCTAGAAAATGCGGTTCTACAAATTTTCTAAGACAAAGCCATAAATAATGTACAGCAGAGAAGAATCACAACGAATAAAAAGAGAATTTTGGGTAGCTTTTGCAGAAAAGTATCCGAGAAAATGGGTTCTTTATGATACAAAAATCAAAGACTTCTCTTTTAAGTTTTTTGTAGATAATAAAAAAGCACAAGTTTTAATTGACATCGAACACCGAAGTGATGAAAAACGAACTGCCTATTTTGAAAAGATTGAAGCGCTAAAAAATATTCTGGAAGAAGAATTTATCAAAGATTTGGTTTTCGAAAAAAATTACACGCTGGAAAGTGGCAAAACCATCAGCCGAATCTGGGTTGAAAAACTAGGAGTTGGTTTTAGCAATCGAAATAACTGGGATGCGATTTTTGATTTCTTCAACGAAAACATGCACGCTCTGGAAATGTTTTATTTGGAGTATGATGAGTTTATTAAGGATATTGAAAACTAAGGTTCTAAGATGCTAAGGTACTAAGTAATTTATATAGCAAACCCGACAGGTTTTTTAAATCTGTCGGGTTTATTATTTAATTTAAGTTCAAAAAAACTTAGTCCCTCAGTATCTCAGAACCTTAGCACCTTAAAATCTAATTACACACTAAAAATATTATAAACAATAATATGATCGTCGTAATTGATATAAAGTTGTTTTCGGAAATCTTGTTTTTTACGGGTAATAATTGAAAGTTTGCATTCTTTTCCGTCATTGTCTTTACACATGAAAGAATAGACAATATCAGTGTCATTTTCTTCTCTTTCGATGTAATCCAAAATATTGAAAAGCTGAATCTCTTGAGAATAAACTACAATTCTGTGTTTATTTGTATCTAAAACAACACTCAGGTTTACCAAATCCAGGTTAGACCATTCGCCCCACTTTCCTTTTTGATTTTTCTCTAAAACACTAAAACCAGATGTCTTAAAATTATACGACTGACTTTGAGCTTCTTGCAGTCCAAAACCAAAAAACAATAGCAATATAGAGATGCGAATAAAATTCATGAAATATTTCTTACAGGTAATTAAAATTCAAATTTAGACTTTTCTTTGGATGCAGCATCAAATTCAGCTATCATTTGCTGCATAATTTGCTCAACAGGCAAGATTTCATGAATAAGTCCTGCAATTTGTCCAATTTCAAGCTCGCCTTCTTCAAGATCTCCTTCAAACATTCCTTTTTTGGCTCTGGCTCTGCCCAAAAGCTGAACCAATTCTTCTTTAGATGGACATTTTTCATATAAAGCCTGAACGTCATGATAAAATTTATTTTTTACCAATCGTACAGGAGCTAATTCTTTCAAAGTTAAATGAGTATCACCTTCTTTGATATTAACTATCGTTTCTTTAAAATTATTGTGGGCTGAAGATTCAAATGATGCTGCAAAACGACTTCCTATCTGAACGCCATCGGCACCAAGAATCATCGCTGCTAACATTCCTCTTCCGGTTGCAATTCCACCCGCTGCGATAAGCGGAATTTGGATTTTTTCCCTCACCATCGGAATCAACGTTAATGTTGTTGTTTCATCACGCCCGTTATGTCCTCCTGCTTCAAAACCTTCAGCTACAACAGCATCAACGCCAGCATCTTGAGCTTTCAAAGCAAAAGCACTGCTGCTGACCACATGAACAACCGTAATCCCTTTTTCTTTCAAAAATGAAGTCCATGTTTTAGGATTTCCAGCCGAAGTAAAAACAATTTTCACGCCTTCTTCCACAACTATATTCATAATTTCTTCAATGTTAGGATATAACATCGGGATATTGACTCCAAAAGGTTTATCAGTAGCTTTTTTGCATTTTTGAATATGTTCTCTCAAAACTTCCGGATACATTGATCCAGCGCCAATAAGGCCTAAACCTCCCGAATTACTTACCGCAGAAGCTAGTTTGTAACCGCTGTTCCAAATCATCCCGCCTTGTATTATTGGATATTTTATATTAAAAAGCTGCGTAATTTTATTCATGCAATATGCTATTATTGTTTGATTATTTTTCCTGTTTTATGTAAACCATCGGCATCAAAAGTATAAAAATAAAGACCGCTGTTTAATGTTTCTACAGAAAGAAATGGATTTTGATTTGTAATTTGTTTTTCAATTACTTTTTGGCCTAAAACCGAAAAAATTGCAACTGAAGCACTGTAATTTTCCTCAGGAAATGAAAACGAAATTACTGTTTTTGCTGGATTCGGAAATACTGAAAAAGTCGAATTTATGACAAAATCATTAATGCCTAAATTAGCGCCAAAATTTGGAATTCCGTAACCGTAATTAAAATTTGGAGCCGTATAACGATCAGATGATTCTAAAATCATTTGCCTGATTTCTTTGTTTGTTTTTGTTGGAAACGCTTGCCAAAGACATGCAACCATTCCTGCCATAACAGGACATGAAAAAGAGGTTCCGTCTGCAGTGCCAATATTTCCAGAAGCATCCGAAACTGTTGTTGCGCTTCCCTGCGCCATAATATCTGGTTTTACCCGATTGTCAAAACTTGGTCCAATAGAACTGAAATCAGATTTTACTTTTGCCGCAGTGACTGAACCAATAGCTAGCACTGAAACTGCATCGGCCGGAGCGCCAATATGCGGTTCGGGAGTTCTTCCCTCATTTCCTGCCGAAGCCAATATAATCATTCCTTTATTGAAGGCGATTTCTGCCCCTCTTGAAATAAAAGTTGTACTACCATTCATATCACTGTATGTATGACTTTCACCGGCTTTATCAAATTCAAAATAACCTAAAGAAGTTGTAATAATATCAACTCCAAGACTGTCTGCTATTTCAGCAGCTTCAACCCAAAGCGATTCTTCAATAGGATTTTCTGATGCATCATTTTCAGTTATAAATAAATAATAGGAAGCATCTGGTGCTGTACCAACTAAAGAATTCTCTTTATAGCCGCCCATTGTCGAAAGTACTAAAGTTCCGTGATCATCGCCAGTATAAAAATTGGTATTTCTATTAACGAAATCGTATCCGCCTAAAATTCTGTTATTTGTTTGAAGATTCTGAAAAGGCTGAGCTGTATTCACACCAGGAAAACCAGCATCTAAAACCGCAATAATTTTTCCTGATCCGGTGTAATTTTGCTTATGTAAAGCCTGTCCATTAAGCATCTGGATTTGATTTGCCGAATTTCCATACGCATAATCAATAGTCGTTTTAAGCTTATTTTTTGTTTGAACGGTGCTATTTTGATTAACCTTTTTTCCTGTATTCAGCGTTTTATTTGTGAAAACTATTTTATCAACAAATGATAATGATTTAAGTACCGAAACATTAGTTTGAGTTCCTCGTATATGAAGCGCATTCAGCCATTTTGATTTAGCCAAAACCGTAATTCCTGTGCTTGATTTTATTTGTGAAATATAACTTTTTTCAACAGGAACATCGGCAATATCTAAAGCAATATTTTGAGCTGTTCTTCGAGCTAAAGAACGCTGTGTCAGCATATCAGAAGGTTTGTCTAAAAAGGATTGCGAACTCGGTTTATCTTTAAAATAAACCCATGCATCTTCTTGCGAAAACATCACAGAAAAAAAAAGTAATAGAAAAAAGGTGAAACAGTATTTCATAGCCTACTTTTTAAAAAGGGAAAATCCCTGTAAAAAAGTATAAAGCTAAGAAATTACTCCCGAACCAACTAATTCATTATCTAAATACCATGCAACAAATTGGCCTTCAGTAATCGCAGATTGAGGTTCATCAAAACGAACATACATTCCGTCTTCAAATTGATACAAAATAGCTTTTTGCAAAGGCTGACGATAACGGATTCTTGCCATTACTTCTTTTGTTTCACCTGGTTTTAAAGTCATGTCTTCTCTAACCCAGTGAATTTCAGAATTTCCAACAAATAATGCTTTTTTAAATAAACCTGGATGATTACTCGATAAACCTGTATAAATGGTATTTGTATCAACATCAGTAGCAATTACAAATAAAGGATCTGTGGTTCCTCCAACATTTAACCCTTTTCTTTGTCCTACAGTAAAATAATGAGCACCTTGATGTTTTCCAACTATTTTGCCCATTGTTGGCAGATAATTCAGTTTTCTAGATTCGATTTTTAATTGCTCTTCTAAAGATAATCCAGAAATATCTTCAACTTCATAAATCGGGTCATTTTTATCAATCTGAACGATTTTGCCATCTTTTGGCTGTAATTTCTGTTGCAAAAATTCCGGCAAACGAACTTTCCCGATAAAACATAATCCTTGTGAATCTTTCTTTTCAGCGGTTACCAATTCCATTTCAGCAGCAATTTCTCGTACTTCTGGTTTAGTTAAAGCTCCAATTGGAAACAATGCTTTTGACAATTGCTCTTGCGACAACTGACATAAAAAATACGATTGATCTTTATTAATGTCATTTCCTGCAATTAATTGATAAACAGGTCTGCCATCAACTTCAATTTCATTTTTTTGACAATAATGTCCAGTTGCCACATAATCAGCACCTAGACTTAAGGCAATTTTCATGAAAACATCAAATTTGATTTCGCGGTTACAAAGCACGTCAGGATTTGGAGTTCTTCCCTTTTCGTATTCGTTGAACATATAATCAACGATTTTTTCTTTGTATTCCTCGCTTAAATCAACAGTCTGAAACGGTATTCCAAGTTTTTCTGCTACTAATAAAGCATCATTACTATCTTCTAACCAAGGACATTCGTTAGAAATAGTAACTGAATCATCATGCCAGTTTTTCATAAAAAGGCCAATAACTTCGTATCCTTGTTGCTGCAATAAGTAAGCAGCAACACTAGAATCTACTCCACCAGAAAGTCCAACAACTACACGTTTCATTCTAAATCGTTTATATTTTTACAAGGGTGCAAAGATAAGCCAAATAATAGAAAATTATAGTCGTTTTGATTAGTTTATATAATCCCGCAGTAGACAAAACCTATCGTTTTTTTTAATTACTTTTAATAATCAATAAAAATGTCATGCAAAAACTTGTTTACAGCTTAATTTTTCTCTTTTTGACCGCATCTTTGAGTGCTCAGCGATTCCGTGCTTCGTTACCAGATTATGAATCTTATAAAGCTTTTAAAGGTAAACCACTATCTGATAAATTCTCCAATATTGAGTCTGTTAAAATTGTTTACGATTTGAGGCAGAAAAAAATGTACTACTTTAACAGCCAACTTATTTCGCATCATTATCAATTTGCAACTGAGTATCTGGGTTATGACAAAGATATCGACGTATTTAATAATGAAAATTACAGCGATAGTGAAAAAGACAGAGACTATTTGCTTGGGAATTTAAATCACATTAAAGGAACAGAAAAATGGATTTTTGAGCTTGCAGCTTCAGATCATATGAAAGTTTCACAAATTGAATGGTTTTATAATCAGGTAAAAAATAGCTCTTTTATTGGCGACAATCTTAAATTTTATTTGAATGATCCTGAGAAAATAGCCTTATTTCAAGAAGGAAAATTTAAAATTCCCTGTGTAAAATCAGATTATATTTTTAACGAAATTACCTATCAGCAAGTTGCCGGCGGATCAGCAATTGGAATCCTCAAACAATACAAAATAAAGGATTTAGAGAAAATTAAACCCAATCCGGATGAAATTATTATCCTTGACGGAACTCCAAACATATTACCAGAGGCGAAGGGCATGATTGTAAACGAACTTCAAACTCCGCTGAGTCATTTAGTGCTTTTGGGTAAAAACCGAAAAATCCCCATAATGGCTTATAAAAACATTGATAAAGACAACACTATCAAAAGATTGCTTTCTAAAAAAGTAGAATTCAAAACTGAAATTGATACTTTTTATTTGAAAGAAACAACAAAAAAAATCACTCAAAAAAATACTTCAAAAAAGAAAATACTAACAATCGACAATTCAGTAACTGACATAATTGATCTTTCTTCGATTCCAAAAAAAGGAGTAAATTATATTGGTTCAAAAGCGCAAAATATGGCATATTTAATTGCTATTTCAAAAGATACGCCTTTTAAAACTCCTGAAAATGCTCATGCCATTCCTTTTTATTATTATACAAAACATATTCAGAAACCTTCTATTTCTGTTTTAATAAATGAGTTGCTTAATTATCCGAAAAAGGATTCAATAGCTTGGAGAAATAAAAAGCTAAAAGAAATTCGGGAAGCTATCAAAACAGAAAAAATTGATCCAGAGTTAATTGCAAAACTAAATCAGACTTTTAAAAATGCTTCTTTTAAAAATTTCAGATTCAGATCATCAACAAATGCAGAAGATTTAGATGATTTTAATGGCGCCGGATTGTATGATTCTAAAACGGGAATTTTAGGCGACAGCATAAAAAGTTTCGAAAAAGCAATCAAACAAGTTTGGGCGAGTGTATGGAACGAAGCTTCTTATAATGAAAGAGAACTTTTTGGAATCGATCAACAACAAATTGCAATGGGAGTTTTAGTACATCGTTCTTTTCCTGAGGAAATTGCCAATGGAGTTGTAATTACAAAAAATATATTCCGAAGAAACTTTCCCGGATTTACGGTCAATGTTCAAAAGGGAGAAAATTCAGTTGTAAAACCTGAAAAAGGAGAAGTTTGCGAACAATTTACTGCTTATCATATCAACGAAGGAAACGATGATGAAGATTTTGAAATTGATTATACCTCAAACTCAAATTTAAACAATAACGAGCCATTACTAACACGAAAAGAGATGAACCGGCTTTATATTGTCAGCAAAACAATCGAATCAAAAATGTATCGATATTGGCGCAAAAACCAATTTCATCCTGTAGATATTGAGTTTAAAATTGTTGGCGAAAACAGGGATTTATATATCAAACAAGTTAGGCCTTTTAATGAATAATCAATAAAAAACTTGTAGATCGATTTCGTTTGTAATCGTATTTACGAGAATTATTTTGAATTCAAAATCAGAGATTTGGATCTTTTCTTCAATTGTTTTTCTTATGTTTCCATTATTCAATGAAAAATTGCTTTCAACCGAAATTTTCAAATCGACTGTGTTCAAATATTTTGAAACTTTCCTGTTGACAATAAGTGAAGCTGCAATATAAAATCCGATAATGATCAACTGAAAAAACAAAAGAACTTCGATTTTTTCATACGGATACATGATATCTAAAATCGAAAGCGTGATTGTCGCAAAAAGAAAAATAATTGCATTTACGGTAAAAGATTGTGTCCTGAATCGTAAAATGGAAAAAATAGCAAATAAGCCAAAACCTATTCCAACTCCAATTTCAATTTTGGTAAACAAATAACACAGTGAAAAAGTACACAACCCAACAATGACCATCAATGGATTTATGGTTTCGTTATCTTTTCTGTTTGAGAAAAAATACAAAACCAAAATTGAAAAAAACAATAATAAAAATCTACCTATTAGTTCGTTTAAATTCATTTTTTCAAAGTGTTAGACAATCAAATTTAAAAAAAGTTTGCCACGAATTCACGATTTTTTTCATTCTAAAATTAATTCGTGAATTCGTGGCAAAAAAATATTTTTCTTTCCAGCAGTTTAATTTATTCCATTTTAGGCTTAGAGTCTGCCTGGTAATTGCTTTTTGGGTCGCTCATATTAACTTCTTTGGTTAATTTTCCTTTTAAGTAAAACTGCCATCTTCCGACTTTTTTTCCATTCAGAAATTTCCCTTTAGAAGCCATTACACCATCCGAATCATAAAAAATTGCGTCGCCATTATATAAATTATCTTTAAAAATTGATTGCTCTAAAAGAATCGCATTTTGCCCATATTTTTTATAAATACCTTCTTTCAAACCATTCTTATAGGTCATTTCTTCGGCAATTTTCGCATCTGGATAATAAACAGATCTTATACCTTCGAGCTTTCCATTTTTGTAATTTTCAAGTGTCATCACAACCTTTGATGCTTTGTGGTAATATTTCCATTCGCCTTCACGCGATTTTCCAATTTCTTTTCCCTCACTTACTTTGTTTTTATTTTGATCGTAAAAAATCGTGTACGAACTTCCGTCATTTGCAGTAAAATCACGACTTGCAATTACGTCACCTTTTTTAGTGTCATCAAAAAACTTAAAAATTCCGGTTTCTTTTCCGTGATCAAAAGTTCCTTCATAACGAGGACGTTTAGAGATTTCATATGTTCCTTTCCAAACCCCATCCTTTTTTCCGTTAGAATCAACTTTATTAAAATCCTGAGAAAAAGCTACACTACTTATTAAAAATAATATCCAAAATTTTTTCATAATTCGTTTTTCTTTATAACAACAAATATTCAGTTTTAGTATTGCAAAAGTATAACCAATTTTACTTTTATCCTGATTTTTAAAGGCTCAAAATTTATTTTAAATATTGTTTACTTTTTATTTGGTTAATTAAAAACACAAAAACTACACAACAGCACAAAACACAACCAAATTACTAATAATCAACATTTTAAACTTTTAAACAAAAGAGTTAAATCTTTATTAAATTTAATATTTGTTTAATATTTTATCAAAAATGTTAAACAAAATTTATAATTTAGCCAGACAAACGAAAAAAAACAATATCATGAAAACAATTAAAATTAAATTAATTGCTTTTTTAGCGTTAATTACTTTCGTCACTGTTTCCTGCAACAATGATGACGATTCCAGTCAGACTCCCCAAACAATTGTATCAATTGCGCAAGCAAATCCAAATTTAAGCTCTTTAACTGCTGCCTTACAAAAAGCAGATTTAGCCACAACATTAAAATCTTCTGGTTCCTTCACTGTTTTTGCCCCAACAAATGCAGCCTTTAGTGCTTTTTTAACTGCAAACGGATATGCCGACCTCAATGCCGTGCCTGTTCCTATACTTAAGGAAATATTATTAAATCATGTTTTAAGTACTAAAGTAAAATCAACTGAAATTGCAACAGGTTATGTAAAAACTCTGGCCAAAGGAGGTGCTTCAACCACAAACAACATAAGTATGTATCTCGAAAAAAATTCTGGTGTTGATATTAATGGTGGAAAAACAAATGGCGGAGCAACGGTGACTATTGCTGATATCCCTGCTTCTAATGGCATTATACATGTTGTAGATGGCGTAATTGGTCTGCCAACTATTGTAAATCATGCAATTGCCAATAAAAATTTCACTACTCTTGTAGCGGCTTTAACTTACAATCCATCGTCAGGATTTGCCGGAATTTTATCAGGAACTCCTAGTTCACCTTTCACTGTTTTTGCTCCAACTAATACTGCTTTTTCGAGTTTTTTAACTGAAACTGGATATTCTGGACTTGCTGCCATACCTGCTAATGTTTTAGAAACAACCCTAAAATATCATGTGGTTGCCGGTGCAAATGTATTATCAAGTTCTTTGACAAACGGACAAATCGTAAGCACTTTTGCTGGACAGAATTTTACGATTGGATTAACCGGCGGAGCAAAAATTACTGATGCAAACAACAGAGTCAGTAATATTATAGCTACTGATGTACAATGTTCAAATGGAGTTATTCATGTAATTGATAAAGTCCTATTGCCTAAATTTTAACCACAAAAAAACCGTCTCGTTAAAAAAACGAGACGGTTTTTTTTATATAATAAGTAAAATTATTTCTTTTTATTCTGAGCTTTTGCTGCTTCTTGCTGTTCCATAACTTCTTGAAGACGTTGCTGGAATTTACTTGGCTTTTTTGGCTCTTTTTGTTTGTTTTCCTGAATTTGAGCGTGAATTTTATTACTGTCCACGATATAATTCTTAATCACAAACATAATTCCAATTGTAATTAAGTTTGAAATAAAGTTATACAAACTCAAAC
Source organism: Flavobacterium resistens (assembly GCF_900182645.1). Taxonomy (GTDB): domain Bacteria; phylum Bacteroidota; class Bacteroidia; order Flavobacteriales; family Flavobacteriaceae; genus Flavobacterium; species Flavobacterium resistens. The sequence goes on from NZ_FXTA01000001.1 coordinate 1,069,830, forward strand.
CAGCACCGTAATTATTGAAGAAAAGCAACATCATTAATGGCGAAACATAAATCATGATTTTCATCATCTTCGCCATATCCGGCATTCCTTCCTGTTGAGGCGCAGCCATTTGCTGATCTCCAGAAGTCATTTTCATATAGAAGAAAATTGCAACCGCAGCTAAGATTGGGAATAAACTAATATGATCTCCATAAACAGGTATTGTAAATGGTAATTTTACAACAGCATCAAATGATGATAAATCGTCTGCCCAAAGGAAACCTTTTTGTCTCAACTCAAAAGCTGCCGGGAAAAACTGGAACGATGCATACATAAAAGGAAGCTGAATCAAAGCCGGGATACATCCTGCCATTGGGTTTACTCCTGCTTTGTTGTACAGTTTCATTGTTTCCTGTTGCTTTTTCATTGGGTCTTTTTTGTATTTTTCTCCCAACTCTGTAATATCAGGTCTTAAAACTTTCATTTTTGCCTGAGACAAGAAAGATTTATAGGTAATTGGCGACATAGCCAATTTGATGATAATCGTAAAAATGATAATCGCAATACCTAATGACAATCCGATTGTTGAACTTAAGAACCCGAACAATGGAATAAAAATCCATTTGTTGATCCATCCAAAAATCCCCCATCCTAATGGAATAATTTTTTCAAAATTTTTGTCGTAAGCTTTTAATGTTTTATAATCTGCCGGACCAAAATACAAGCTCATTTTATAGTCAACTTCTCCATTTGAGAATGCTAAAGGCAAATTAGCTCTGAATTGTTTTGTAAAAACAGTATCAATTTTTTCGTCTTTAACTAAGTTATCTGATTGCAATTTTGAAGTTTCAAAAGGCTTTTCAGTTGCTAGAATTGTAGTGAAGAAATGCTGTTTAAAAGCAACAAAGCTAACTTTTTCAGGAGTTTCCTCTTTTCCTTGTCCTGTAGAATTTACATTACTGTATTTTGATTCTTCGTATTTGTAATCAATCTGAGAAAAACGATTCTCATACGAAATACTTTTTTCGTTTCTGTATGTTCTTAAATCCCATTGTAAATCCAATGGTTTAGAAGAATTTAAAACTTTATTCAATCCTTGAGAACGAACGTCAAAACCAACTAAATAATCATTTGGTTTTAAAACATATTTGTACTCTAAAAATTCATTAGCCCCTGCTTTCAAACGCATTGACAAAACTTGATCTGCTCCAACTTTTTCTAATGTTGGCTCAAAATACAAATCTTTAGAATTTAAAGTTCTGTTGTCAGCAGTCTGTAACTGAATATTTAAGTTTGAATTATTGTCTTTAATTAACTCAACTAATTGTTTAGACCCTTTTTTAAACTTTTCGAATTCTTTTAAAGTTGCCTCAACGATGTAACCACCCTTATTAGCAATTTTTAATTTAATCTTTTCGTTTTCGATTGTTGTAAAAGATTCTTTTGCAGAAGGAAGCGTTGCAGAATAAGCAAAACCACCTAAAGTTTTTTGCAATTGCGCTAATTGAACAGTATCACCAGGTGTTGCAGCTGTTACTGGTGCAACAACAGTTTTAGCTTTATCAGCTTTTGCTTGAGCTTCTTGTTTAGCAACTAATTCTTTCTTGGCTTTTTCAGCAGCAATTTCCTTCTCAGAAGGTTGATTTTGGTACATAATCCAAATCAAAATTCCAAATATCAATACAAAACCAATGATTGAATTAAGGTCTAATTTTTTTTCTTCCATTATTAATTAAAAAAGTTATTCGTTTGAGGCTATTAGTATTCGTTTAATTTAAAAGTTACAGTCTCTTAGAATATAATTATTATTTTTTATGCGCATTTACAGCAGCTGCCACAAAGTTTACAAAAATAGGGTGCGGATTTGCAACTGTACTTTTATATTCCGGATGGTATTGTACACCGATGAAGAATGGGTGATTTTCAAGCTCTACAATTTCTACTAAACCTGTATCAGGATTAACTCCAGAAGCTTTTAAACCAGCCTTTTGTAATTCATCAGCATATTTATTGTTATACTCATAACGGTGACGGTGACGCTCAGAAATTGTTTTTTGACCGTAAATTTTGTGTGCCAAAGTGTTTGGTTTAATATCACATTTCCAAGCACCAAGACGCATTGTTCCTCCTTTATCAGTAATTGTTTTTTGTTCTTCCATTAAATTCACAACCGGATGAGGCGTTTTATCGTTCATCTCAGTAGAATTTGCTTCTGCGTAACCTAAAATATTTCTAGAATATTCGATAACAGACATTTGCATACCTAAACAAATTCCGAAAAACGGAATATTGTTTTCACGCACATAACGAACTGCTTCAATTTTTCCTTCAATACCTCTTTCTCCAAAACCTGGAGCAACTAAAACTCCGTCAAGAGTTCCTAATTTTTCTTCTACGTTATCAGCATTGATATGCTCTGAATGGATAGAAATTACATTTACTTTAGTTTCATTTGCTGCACCTGCGTGAATAAATGCTTCTAAAATAGATTTGTAACAATCCTGCATTTCAACATATTTACCAACTAAACCAATGTTAACGGTATGTTTTGGACTTTTTAATCTGCGTAAGAAAGTATTCCAGTTTTTAAGATCCGGAGAAGCTTTTTTAGGCAAATCTAATTTCTTTAAAGCTACAACATCTAATCCTTCTTCAAGCATTAAATTTGGAACTTCATATATAGTAGAAGCATCAATTGACTGAATAACCGCTTCTTTTTTAACATTACAAAACAAAGCTAGTTTTTGACGTAATTCCTGAGATAATTCGTGCTCAGTTCTACAAACTAAAATATCAGCTTTGATACCACTTTCCATCAAAGTTTTAACAGAGTGCTGTGTTGGTTTTGTTTTTAACTCACCAGCAGCAGCCAAATAAGGAACTAAAGTTAAGTGAATAACAATTCCATTATTTTCTCCTAATTCCCAAACTAACTGACGAACAGATTCTATATAAGGTAACGATTCAATATCACCAACAGTTCCTCCAATTTCAGTAATTACAATATCATAATCGCCAGATTTACCCAGCAATTGCATTCTGTCTTTGATTTCGTTAGTGATATGAGGAACGACCTGAACTGTTTTTCCTAAAAATTCGCCTCTTCTTTCTTTTTCAATAACCGAAAGATAAACCCTTCCTGTAGTAACGTTATTAGCCTGAGAAGTAGGAACGTTCAAAAAACGCTCATAGTGTCCTAAATCTAAGTCAGTTTCAGCTCCATCATCTGTCACATAACATTCTCCGTGCTCATATGGGTTTAGTGTCCCCGGATCAACGTTAATGTATGGATCAAATTTCTGAATAGTTGTACGGTATCCTCTTCCTTGTAACAATTTTGCCAAAGATGCCGCGATAATTCCTTTTCCTAATGAAGAGGTCACACCTCCTGTAACAAAAATATATTTTGTTTGATTCATTCTGTTGTTGTTTGTAAGTAGTTGTGTAAAAAACTTGGCAAAAGTACAAATTTAATTAGACAATTTATCAAATAGAGAATGAGATAATTTTGTAAATTTTTAAACAAATCGATTAGTTGTTTCTGTAATCGATAATTTTAAGTTTTAATTGGGAATATTTTTGAAGAATGTCCTTATTTCTGAGTTTAAAATATTTAGAAAGGGCTTTAAAATAAAGAAGCATATTGATGAACGTTACTATAAGGCAGTTTTTAAAGCAAAAAAAAAATATTATAATTTAAAAAACACTGACTTGTACACATTTATGAATTCAGGCTTGAATTCTGTGGTATCACTTTGTTTTTGGAAATTATAATATTTTTGTATTTCAAACTTAAATAAAAAAAATCAAACTTGCAAAGATTTTTCCTACTATTTAATCGGTTTCGGATATTGCTTCTTAATATTACGTATTAATTCTTCTAATCCGTTTAGTTTTAATTCATAAATAAGCTGCAATTGCTGCCCTAATTCTCCTTTTGGAAAACCTTTATTATGATACCAAACGACATAATATTCGGGTAAATCAATTAAAAAACGTCCTTCATATTTTCCGAAAGGCATTTTAGTATGTGCTAATTTTATGAGAAGTTTTTTGTCTTGTTCCATTTTTTTTTAGAGAAGAAAGAAGCTAGAACAAAGAAAATAGATTATTCCGCTTAATTTAATTGAATACAAAACTATCACTTATTTTTTCTTTTGCTACAGATTAAAAGGATTTAAAAGATTTCGCCACTATTCACGAATTATATTTAAATCAATTCGTAAATAGTGGCGAATATAAAATCTTAGTCCCGATAGCTATCGGGATAGCTCCTTAGAACCTTAGCATCTTAATAATGCCATCTCACAAAAGCTTCCATTGCTGCATAAGTCGCTAAACCTAATTGTTGATACAAAGCTGCTGTTTCGCTGTTTCTGTCTTCAGCTCTTTGCCAAAATTCTCTGGCATCAGTTCCTTGGAAAACAACGCCATCTTTTTGAGATTGGTGTTTGAAGATTCCGTGACGTTTTGCTAAAACTTGATCCGGGCTCATTGGAACTGCCATTTCAACTTCATCAATTCCCCATTCCTGCCAAGCTCCGCGGTATAACCATAACCAACAATCATCCATAAATGATTTTGGTTTCAGAACTTTTACAGCTTCAAAAATAGCGTCCAAACAAACTTTATGCGTTCCATGTGGATCTGCTAAATCTCCAGCTGCATAAATTTGATGTGGTTTGATTTTTTCAATTAAATCAACCGTTAGTTGAATATCTTCTGGTCCGATTGGTTTTTTCTCAATTGTTCCCGTTTCATAGAAAGGCAATTCCATAAAATGAATTTGACTATCTGGCAAACCAACAAAATGACTTGTTGCTCTCGCCTCTCCTTTTCTGATCAATCCTTTAATGTAACGAACTTCTGGAATATCAATTTCACTATTCTTTTTATTCTCTAAAAAGGTGTGTGCTTTTTGATAAATGTTGTCAGCCTCTGCGCTTTTGATTCCGAATTTCTCATTGTAATCAATTACGAATCTTGCAAAACGCAACGCTTCATCATCCGCGACAGCGATATTTCCTGAAGTTTGGTAAGCCACATGCACTTCATGTCCCTGCTCTTGCAAACGCATGAAAGTTCCACCCATACTGATAATATCATCATCTGGGTGCGGACTGAAAATCAATACACGTTTTTTAGCCGGCTCAGCTCTTTCAGGACGATTTGTGTCGTCTGCATTTGGTTTTCCACCTGGCCAACCTGTAATTGTATTTTGAAGTTTATTGAAAATTTTAATATTAGTGTCATACGCCGGACCAGAATCTGCCAATAAATCGCTCATTCCGTTTTCGATGTAATCAGCATCAGTAAGCTTTAAAATTGGTTTTTTAAGATCTAATGCCAATCCTAAAACCGCTTTACGAGTTAATTTATCTGTCCAGACAATTTTTTCAACCAGCCAAGGTTTATTAATTCTGGTAAGTTTTGAAGAAGCTTCCTTATCCAAAATAAAAACAGCATTATCATGTTCTTGCAAAAACGAAGCTGGAACTCGGTTTGTAACTTCATCTTCAACAGATCTTTTTACAATATTTGCTTTTCCTTCTCCCCAAGCCAATAAAATTACTCTTTTAGCTTCCATGATTTTTTTAACTCCAAGCGTGATTGCTGTTCTTGGCGTATTATTTAATCCGAAGAAATCTTTGCTTGCTGCAACTCTTGTTATATGATCTAAAGCCACTAAACGGGTTTTAGAGTTTTGTAGCGAACCTGATTCGTTAAAACCAATATGTCCGTTTCCTCCAATTCCAAGAATCTGCAAATCGATTCCGCCTAAAGCTTCAATTTTAGCTTCATATTCATGGCAATAATCTGCAATTTGTTCTTTTGTTAAAAGTCCGTCTGGAACATGAGCGTTTTCAGGCAAAATATCGACATGATCAAACAGCAATTCTTTCATAAAACGAACATAACTGTTGATTGAGTTTGGTTCCATCGGATAATATTCATCCAAATTAAAACTGATTACGTTTTTAAAACTCAAACCTTCTTCTTTATGCAAACGAACTAATTCAGCATAAAGTCCTTTTGGAGAAGAACCGGTTGCCAAACCTAAAATGCAAGGCTGATTTTCTTTTTGTTTTGACTGAATTAAAGCTGCAATTTCCTGAGCAACTGCTTTTGAAGCTTCTGAAGAATTTTCAAAAACAACCGTGTTGATGTTTTCGAATCGTTTTTCGAATCCCGTTGCCTTGTCGATTTTACTTTTTAACATGATATAGTTTTTTTTAATTTCTCTAATTTATTTTACCATTTTCGGTATTTGTGTCCTTTTACAGCATAAAAAAGAATCATTACATAAGATGGTAAAAGCATTAAATATGCAAGCTGATTGCCACTTCTTGAAGTTGCTTCTGTCCCGGCTGCAATATTTGATGTATTTATAGTTTCGGTAATCAAGCCATAAAACAAAGGAAAGATTGCACCTCCAATAATTCCCATAATTAAAATAGCACTTCCTATTTTAGTGTATCCACCCAAATCTTCTAATGCCATTGGCCAAATCGCCGGCCAGCAAAGTGCATTTGCTAAACCTAATAAAGCTACCAAAAGAATTACAATTGGCAAATTTGGAATTCCCGGCAACTGAATCATTAATTTTGGTGAAATCAGAACAATTGACAGAACCAAAATAATTCCTAAAACTCCAGATCCTTTTAAAGCTGTTACTTGCGAAAGGTATTTTGGAATCAAAGTTATTCCTAAAATATAGCCCACAACCATCGCCGACATTGTGAAAGAAGTTAATTTTAAGTAAAAATTCCCTTCATCTCCATAAACACCTAATTGTTTTCCAAAACCTCCAATTGAATCTCCCGCCAAAACTTCGGCTGCCAAATAAAGCATCAAAGTTACAACTCCTAAAACCAATTGAGGGCGTTTGAATGCGTTTTTAATTTGCTTAAAAACACTCAAATTTGTTACATTTCCATCTTCATCCAAATCAATCTCTGGGAGAGGTGAAAGCTTCACAAACAAAGCCAACACAATAATAATCAACCCCATATAAAGGTAAGGTCTTTGTAATTGCAAAGCAAGGGAATTTAATGCATTTGATTTTGAAACAGAATCCAGCATTGCAATTTTGTCTGCCGTGAACTCTTGCATATTTGACAAAACCAAAGCTGTTAATATAATTGGCGCTACAAATCCTGCTAATTTATTAGCAATTCCTAAAACGCTAATTCTTGCTGCAGCACTTTCCCTTGGACCAATTACAACTACATACGGATTTGAAGCCGTTTGTAAAATCGCTAAACCAGTTCCCATGACAAAGAGCGCTATTAAAAACAATAAAAAAGTACGGCTTTCGGCGGCTGGATAAAATAAAAATGCTCCTAAAGCAATAATCAATAATCCGAGCGAAATACCATTTTTGTAGCCTACTTTTTCGATAACCCACGATGATGGCACAGCCATAACAAAATATGCAATATAAAAAGCAAAAGTTACAAAGTAAGCCTGAGATGGAGATAACTCACATGCTAATTCAAAAAATGGAATTAATGGTCCGTTAAGCCACGTTACAAATCCGAGAATAAAAAATAATGCGGTCAAAATAACCATCGGAATTATTGAATTCCTTTTTTCTACCTGGATAACATTTTCAATGTTCGACATAATACTTTTGGGTTGATTGTTAATAGATTATTTGCTTTCAATCTATAGTAGAATCAACACTATCAAACTATTTTGCGTTTTTTACGCAAAAATTTGCGTTTTTTTTGCAATACAAAAGTAATGTAATAAGTTGTACTAATCCCTAAAATAGATATGAAATTTTTGTTAATATTTTTAAGACTCCCAGTTAAGTACTGGATAGTGCTTTTTAAGATATTCTTTGACGTCGGCAATGTCTTCTTTTGCCGTCAAATCAGGAACATGCTCTGAAAATGGAATTCCGATTGTGGTGTTTGGATTTGCTTTTACAGTATTCAAAAGAACTGTAGGTAACTCTTTTTCATCTCTTTCAGGATTTACCGGACAATTTTTAAGATGATTATATAAAGTCTTTCCAGTAAACTTAAAAGCATTCATACTTACTCTTATTTTCCCTTCCACATCTTTATAATGTTCCAAATCAGAAGCTTCTGGTTTTTCTAAAATATCCAATAACTGATTATTTTCATCCAATTTTGCAATGGCGAAACGCGAAATTCTTTCCAAAGGAAATTCCAAAGCATCACGATCATAACTTATAAATGCATTCGGACTGGTCGTTTCTCTTAAAGCCAACAAAGCTTCTGCAGAATACAAATTATCGCTATTACAAACAGAATATTCCAATTCGTTCAGTTCGGGAAATTGCTCAACAGCCTGAAAAAGCGCATCGGCAGTACCAAAAGGTTTAATCCTTCCTTCTGGAATATATTGAACTGCAAATGAAATATTTAATCCATGAAAATCATTATCAGTATCATGACTTCCGTAAAATTCTTTAAACAATTCGCCCTGTTCTCCTATAATGATGTAAATATTTTGATAACCTGCTTTTTTAGCGTTCAATAAAAGGTAATCCAGTAAAGGTCTTCCACTTGATCCAACGCCAATCAAACCTTTACTTCTTTCATTTGCCTGAGCTATTTCTTCAGCAGATAAATTATCTGTAACGGCTTCTTTTTTCATACGCGACGATGCTCCGCCCGCAAGAATAACTAAATTGTTGTGCATATTTCTTTCTCTAAATTTCAATATTTTCAATAATTCTCACGCCTGGATCAACAGTTACACTATAAGCTTCTTGTGCGCCAGCATTCAAAATCGCCTCAATAACTGAAGCTTCATTTTTAGGATCTGCAATTACAACAATGCTTCCTCCGCCTCCAGAACCTACAATTTTTGCTCCGAATGCGCCCGCGCGAAGAGCCGCATTTATCATAGCATCAATTCGTGGAACGGTGATTTTCAATAAGTCACGTAAAACTTCATGATGTTGATTCATCCAAAAACCAATTTTTTTCAGATCTAAAACGGGTTTTTCAAATTCTTTTAATGCTTCTTTAGTATAATGATAATTTTTCAATGCCGCTTCAAAAAACGGAATCAAACGATCTGGAAGACAATTTTTATAACGGCCAATATCTTCAATTTCAGAAGCATTCAAATCAAAATCAGGATAATTTTGTTTTACGAGATCAATAGCCATTAAAGCATTTCCTTTTAACTCTCCAATTAATCCGATAGTCTCTTTTGGAACTCCGGAAACTCCTGTAATCAAACCTTTTAATTCTGTGCCGATAGAACGATAGGAAAAAGGATCTTTTGTATTGATAAAAACAATATTCCCTACTCCAATACTAAAATGGTCCATCATTCCGCCAGGTTCTCCGTGCTCTAAAACTTCAGATGCATATCCTATTTTGGCAATAAATTCCGGAGTGACTTCTTCATTAACTCCAAAGGCTTCGATTAAAAACCGAATCCAGGCCATTAATAATGCCGATGAACTTGATGTACCAGAATTTATTGGAATATCTCCTGTAATCGTAATTGTGTATCCACTTGTAGGAATACAGCCATGCCTGCGCAAAACACGCAATGATGAAGCGAAATAATCTCTTGGCTCGAGTTTTTCAAAAGATGCATTAATATCAATGACTCTAATTTCATTGATATCAATCATATTAATAATAAATGTATTTGTGTTATTTTGCTCTGCGGTCAGTTTTATATTTCGATCTATCGCGCAGGCTATAACAGGCAATCCTAAATAGTCCTGATGATCTCCAAAGAGACAAGTACGGCCCGGGGCGAGTGAAGTAATTTTTTTCATGTAAACAACTTACATTAGAATATTATAAATCAGTAATTTACAATATTTATTGGTTATAAATTTATTTGATATTTCCGGTTTTGATTCTACGAAACTATATATTAAATTTTGATAAAACAAGAAAAAAACAAAAAATGTGCTCGAACACACAAAATTTATGTTCTCGAGCACATAATTCAAATCAATCAATTTTTTTTCCGATAATTAAATCAAAGTTTTTATATTTGCTTATATGGATAAAAAGTACACAATCAAGGATATTGCGCAAATGGCTGGTGTTTCTAAGGGAACTGTAGATCGCGTTTTACATAATAGAGGAAAAGTTTCTCCGGCTGCGCTTGAGAAAATCAATGAAGTTTTGAATGTTATTGACTACGAACCAAACTTAATTGCACGCAATTTAAAGAGCACTAAAATTTATCGCGTTTGTGTTTTGCTTCCTGATCCGGCATTTGACCCCTATTGGCTTCCTTGCGTGAACGGAATTCAAGATGCCATTACAGAATTCAAAGCATATAGCGTTATTATTGAAACTCATTATTTTAATCCAGAAAGTACTAAATCATTTTTAAAGGTTAACGAAACCATTATTTCACAATCTCCTGATGCTGTTTTACTAACTCCGCTATTTCACAAAGAAACTGTCGAGATCATCAAACAGTACGATGAATTGGGAATTATGGTAAATACTTTCAACAACCAGGTTGAATCTTCATCTGTTAAAAGTTTTGTTGGACAGGATTTGCACAAAAGCGGACGCGTTGCGGCGAGTTTAATGAATTTAATTTTAAACAAAGGCCAAATTGCGATTATCCACATTGACGAAAGTCTTAAAAACGCAGTTCACATGCAGGAAAAGGAAAAAGGATTCAGAAATTATTTTGACGAAAAAGAACTTTCTGATTTCTCTTTAACCACTCTGAAACTCAAATATTCTAATATTGAAACTAAGTTTACCGCATTTCTGGAAGAAAATCCAGATTTGAGCGGGATTTTTATTACTACTTCAAAAGCGTATCAAATCGCCTCTGTTTTATCATTGGCAACAACCAAAAAAATTGCACTTATTGGTTACGATTTAATTGAAAAGAATGTAAATTTCTTAAATCAGGGAAAAGTTCATTTTTTAATTCATCAAAATCAAAAAAGACAGGCTTATTTGGGGGTCAGCACTTTAGTGGAGCATTTTTTATTCCGAAAAGAGTTTCCGGACACTATTTTGCTTCCAATTGATATTATCAATTCTGAAAATGCATCTTTTTATTTTTAAGCTGCTATCCTGATAGTTATCGGGACTAAGACACTAAGATTCTAAGGTTTTTTATTTCTGGTAAATTAACTTCTAAACCTTTGCTCCTCTGTTTCTTTATCACTTTATCTAAACTATTTGATCAAAATCAACTTACCAAAAGACGAAGCGATATGAAAATTTGGAGTTTCGGTATTTGGATTTACCCATGAAATCCATGTTGGTTCGTAGTTTTGATTTTCATCTTTAGAAAATTTTGCCCTAAAAATACCCGCTTCAATTATATTGTTCTGAATCAAATTCAATTTGTTCAATGATTCAATACTAATTCTCCCTTCAACAGTAAAAGAAACTTCATCTTTTGAAGCTGTTATGCTTAAATCTTCTTTTGGCCATTTCCAGCTGAAATCAAAATCTTTATTCGGCTTTGCCTCAAAATCCATTAATCTTGCCGAAGTATCTATTTCAAGGCAATAATACGGATTCAGAGAATCATTTGCTCTAAAAAAAAGCTCAACACGATCTGAGTTTCCAATACTATCAATACTATTGTCTTTTTCATCAATATAAATATCAGTATCAAAAACCCTAAAATTAAAATAGAGGTTTTGAGCATTCCAAAGTGCACGAAACTCAATTTTAGAAACCAAATCATTATTCCATGGCGATGAAAAATCAGTCAGACAATTTGCATTTTCCCAAATTGACTGATCCAAAATTTCCATTTCATTTTTCACATTTTTTGTGATTAAAACTACTTGATATTCTTTCATGATTTTGATTTAAAATTTTTGTTAATTTTTGATTTTTAAAAAACCCGAAAACATCTTTAAACTCCGCTTCTGAAACTATTCATTTTTAAAGAAACTAAATCTGCTTTAAAGATGAATAAAAAACTTTTGCTTTTCTTAAATAAACCGAAAAATTCCTTTTAAAAAGACATCAGAAAACCCTGCTTAATTTATACGATTTTGAGTCAGTCATTGCGAAATTCATAACTATTTTTAAAAACACCATTTATTATTTAAAAAAGCACACTTTTTAAATGTCTGCTAATTTCTAATTTTTTTTTAAAATATCACATCATTTTAGCGTAAAAAAAATGTATCGCACAATTTTATGTGCTCGAGAACATAAATTTTGTGTGTTCGAGCACATTTTTTATGTTTTTTCTTGTTTTATAAAAATATAATCTATAGTTTCGTCAGAGATTAATCTTAAAACTGAGTTAAATCAGTAAAATTTTTGGTGATTTTGAAGCCTAAAAAATGATCAAAAATGAAGTGAACAAGCTGTATTTCGACTGAAAAATTAAACGGTTTTTTTTAGAAGAAAACAATACAACAGAAATCAAATAAAAAACAAAAATGAATTTGAGAATCAAAAAAGAAGTCTAAAACCTACAAACAACAAAAAACAAATTAATCATTAACCAAAACCAATTTTCGTATGAAATTATTAACCCAAAAAAAGCCAAGAGATTTTCGGATTAACAATTTATCCCGTAAAGAAATTAAACTAACAGTTCTTTCACTATTAGCTTTGACATTTCAAGCTTCGGCAGCTACATCAATAAGCACTTCAAACAAAAATTATACTTCATTATTTTTTGAGAAAACAGTAAAAGGTACAGTAACAGATCAAAACGGACTGCCTCTTCCTGGTGCAAATGTTGTCGTAAAAGGTTCCACAAAAGGAGTTCAGACAGATGTTGACGGAAGTTTCTCGATTACTGTAGCAGACAACGTTACTAAACTTGTTGTAACCTACATTGGTATGGAAGATCAGGAAGTATCAGTAGGAAGCTCTCCTCTAAAAATTGTCATGAAAGAAGCAGGACAAAAATTAGACGAAGTTGTTATTGGATACGGAAAATCAAAGAAAAAAGATCTTACTGGTTCTGTTGCTTCTATCAGTAAAGACAACTTAAACTTAGGCGGAACCGTTTCAAACGTTGGGCAGGCTTTACAAGGTCGTGCTTCTGGAGTTCAGGTACAGCAAAACAGCTACGCGCCTGGAACTAATCCTTCTGTTGTAATTAGAGGTGGAAACTCTATTAATACTTCAAATGCGCCTTTGTACGTAGTTGACGGGTTTATTACCAGCACCGGAGGATCTATCAGTCCAAATGATATTGAAAATATCCAGATCCTGAAAGATGCCGCTTCTACAGCAATTTATGGTGCACGAGGTGGAAATGGGGTTATTTTGATTACTACCAAAAAAGGAAAATCAGGAAAAATGCAGGTTGAGGCTGAAATTTCTGATGGTTTTCAAAATATCATCAAAGAGCCATCTTTAATTACGGGACAACAATATGCTGATATTCAAAACGCAATTGCATTAGAAAACGGAAGACCACCGGTTTTCCCTGCAAGTTTTCCTATTGCAAACACAAACTGGTTTGAAGCTGCAACGCGTCCTGGTGAGGTTTTAAACAGAACGCTTACTTTCAGTGGAAGCGATAAAACGTCTAAATTTTTCCTTTCTGGAAACTATTTAAAACAAACCGGAGCTATTGAAAATACAGATTTTGAAAGATATACTGTAAGAATGGGCGGCGAGAAAAGATTTAATGACAAATTAAACATGGGAACGAATGTTTATGGCGCTGTGAGTGAAGGAAATAACAGTGATTTTGGAGACAATATTTTATCTCCGATGTTCTCTATCCAGACTGCACCTCCAACAATTCCTATTTATAATGCTGATGGTTCTTATTACAAATATCAAGGTAAAGACAATGCTTTGGCGCTTTTACTAGAACCTACTGACCACACGATCAACAGAATGGTGAACGGAAATATGTTTTTAGATTATGAAATCATTAAAGGTTTAACGTACCACTTTGGTGCTGGTGCTGAATGGCAGGAAGTTATTCAGGGAAAATATACACCAAGTACTTTAGTAGCCGGAGCTGCATTAAAAGGATCTGGATCTGAGGAAAACAGAACGTATTTCAGATGGAGTACGGAACAATATTTGACTTATAAATTTAATATCGCAGAGCAACATGCATTTACTGCAATGATTGGAACTTCAAATCAAAAAGATACTTACGAAAGAGTAAAAGCGTCTGGAACTGGTTTCTCAAGTGACTTGCTTACATATTACAATCTTCAGGGAGCTGCAGTTTATTTAAAACCAGAAACTGAAAAAACAGAAACAAAACTTACTTCTTATTTTGGAAGGCTAAATTATGCATTCAATGACAAATATCTTTTCACTTTTACAATAAGAAAAGATGGTTCTTCTCGTTTTGGGCCAAACAACAAATTTGGTATTTTCCCATCAGGAGCTGTGGCTTGGAAATTGTCTAATGAATCATTCATTCAAAATCTGAACACTTTTTCTGATCTTAAATTAAGAGCCAGCTACGGTATTACAGGAAGTGACGGTATTGGTGATTACTCTTACATGAGCAGACTGCAATCATGGGGCGTAACAATTGCACCTGATCAATTTGTTGCAGGTACTGAACCAGCCAACTTGGCAAACCCGAATTTAAAATGGGAACAAACAGCTCAAACGAACTTAGGTTTGGACATGGGATTCTTTAATGACAATGTTACAGTTACAATTGATGCCTACAAAAAAAGAACTTCAGATGCTCTTTTGAACGTTCCTGTTGGAGGATGGTGGGGATTCGGAACGCAAAGAGTTAACTCTGGAGTTATCGACAACAGCGGAATTGAGTTAGGAATCAGCACAGTAAACTTTAAAACAGATAAATTCACTTGGAGTTCATCTTTAAACTTAGCTTACAACAAACAAGAAATTGTATCTCTTGCTGATAACGTAAAAATCATCAGTACAAATACTTCAAATCCAAGCGGAACTGTTTCTGGACAGGAATTCACAAGATTAGAACCAGGAAAAGAAATGGGCGTTTTATACGGTTATAAATATGCAGGAGTTATCAAAACTGGAGAAACTTATGCTCCACAACCGCTTTCTAAACCAGGAGATCCAAAATATGTGGATGTTGACGGAGACGGTACAATTACTGCTGCAGACAGAACTTATTTAGGAAATTCTATTCCGCATTATATTGCTGGTTTCAATAATGATTTCAGATATGGAAACTTTGATATGAATATCTTTTTCCAAGGTGCTTTTGATTATTCAGTATATAATATGACTGCAATGGTGGGCGAATCATCTACAAGCACAGATGCCTTGAACCGTTGGGTTGCCGGAACAAATGAAAACACTGATATTCCGAGAGATGGTTACTACAAAAGCAAATATGGAAGTTATGTGAATTCTAAATTTGTTGAAGAAGCGTCTTACCTGCGTTTAAAAAATGTTTCTATTGGCTATTCGATTCCTGAAAGCGCTTTAAAAACAGTAAAATTTATTGACAGCATTAGATTATATGCTATCGGACAAAATTTATTGACGATCACAAATTATTCTGGAAATGACCCAGAGGTTAATGGGCACTCAGGAAACAATTTAGGCGGTGGAATCGATTTTAACTCGTTCCCAGCTTCAAGAACTTTTATACTTGGTATTAAAGTAGCAATTCACTAGTCTAAAAAGCTTTTTTAAGTAACATTAAATTTATGAAAATGAAAAAATATACAATATTATTCCTTTTACTCGCTGCAGGAGTACAATTTTCGTGCAACGAAGATTTGGATCCAACAGTATATAGCAATTTGACTAATACGAATGGGTATCAAACCAAGTCAGATGCTATTGCGTCAATCAATTCCATTTACGGAAGACTGAAAGGTCCTGCTGTAGGCGATAACTTTTCATACTGGGCAACAAGACACTTCGCCTTGACTGATATAGCTACAGATTTAGGACATTGTCAATATGGAGGAGATCCAGGACAATTATCATTAGGAACATGGAGTTCGACAAACGGATTGCTGGCTGAAGACTGGAACGCGATGTACAAATTGATTGCCAATGCAAACAACGCAATTTTCAACATTACACCAATGTCTGGAATTACAGCAGCAGAAAAAGCACAATTTATAGCTGAAGCTAAATTTTTGAGAGCTTCTGCTTATATGGATTTGACTGATTCTTGGGGGCCTGTAATTTTAATCACTGAGGCCAATTTAGGAAGTCCTGGTTATTTAGATCAGACACCACCATCATCTGTTGAAGAAATTGATGCTTTCCTTGTAAAAGAATTAACTGAAGCTGCTGATGTATTGCCAGTAAACTATAAAAGCAATGCTATTTATAGTACAAATGACGTTGGTAGAGCTACAAAAGGAGCCGCACTTACTTTATTGGCAAAACTTTATATGCGCAGCCACGATTGGCAAAAAGTAGTGACATTGACACAACAAGTAATGGCTTTAAACGAATATAGTTTATATCCTTCTTACTTAGGTTTATTCAAAGAAAGTAATAAATGGTGCAGTGAAAACATCTTCTCTTCTTTGAGTGATGCTAACACAAACGGAACAGAATTATTGAATCATTTTGGACCAATTGATCACCCAGTTGTCGAAAACAGATGGCAGTATTATACGGTAAACTGGGATTTCTACAACACTTTTGGTGACGAAGATGATAGAAAAAAATGTTTCTTCCCAGAATTTATGGGAACTGACGGTCTTCTTCATAAACAAGCGCCATCATTAGGAGCTCAGCCACCAGCTGGTGAATTTTATATGCCAGACGTATCAACAAGAAAATATGCTGATGATGAAACAACAACCTATTATGACGGACATAGTGTGAATATTTTACGTTATGCTGATGTTTTGTTAAGCAGAGCTGAAGCTTTAAATGAAATCAACGGTCCTACTCCTGAAGCTATTAACTTGATTAATCAGGTAAAAGGAAGATCACACGCTAAATTATTGGTTTTAGCAGGTTTGACGAAAGAAACGCTAAGAGATGCGATATTACAAGAAAGAGGCTGGGAACTTTTCTATGAAGGAAAACGTCGTGCCGATTTGATCAGAATGAACAA
Source organism: Flavobacterium resistens (assembly GCF_900182645.1). Taxonomy (GTDB): domain Bacteria; phylum Bacteroidota; class Bacteroidia; order Flavobacteriales; family Flavobacteriaceae; genus Flavobacterium; species Flavobacterium resistens. Next base: position 1,086,783 of record NZ_FXTA01000001.1, read on the forward strand.
ATATGATGTTCTTGTAAACGCTTACCACCTTAGAGTTGGAGAAGCAGCACAAATCAAAATGCCACAAAATAAGTATTACACTTATCCACAAAGTCAGGTAAATCTTAACCCTAAATTAAGTAATGCCGACAGACAATAAATAAAATTTTAAATCAAGAATAGACAGTTAAAGTTGTCTGTCTATTCTTGATTTTTTAAACAAAAAAAGCACTTTTCTGTTTCACAAAGAAAGCCTTTAAGATGATCAAAAAAATAGTATTAAAATGGAGTTTTATTTTGGTTTTGCTTGTTTTGGCAAGCTGTTCCAAAAATCAGGGCAATGGTATCACAAATATCAATATTGGGACTCATAGCAACAACGAACTGAAAATTCAGATCGATGTTACTACGAAGGACAATGTTCAGGTATATGCAGAATATTGGTCGGATAAAAATGGAATTACGAATAAAATAACTTCTCCAATTTCAAAAGCTGGTCTTGAGCATTCTTTGGTTTTATGCAATATTATTCCAGAAACGAATTATAGCTATCAATTAATTACGATTCAGGATGGTGAAAAAAAACCAAGTAAAGTTTACACTTTCAAATCAAGAAAACTTCCAGAATGGCTTCAAAAACAATTCAAAGCCAATTGTCCAAAACCAGAATTATTGCCAGCAAATTTCAAAAAAGGTTTTATGCTTTTGGCAAAAAGAGAAACTCCGGGAACAGCCTATATTGTTGATTACAAAGGAAACCTAAGATGGTATCATACGCTTGAAGGAACTGGATTTAAAGTTACTCACTTTACAAAAGACCAAACGATTCTTTCTATTTTAGGAACAAATGACGAACCAACAAGTTACGGAAGTGAAATCTTGGAAATCAATCTTCAAGGAGATACATTAACACATATCAAAAAAGGTCAGGGCGATTTTAAACAAACTATTCATCATGAAATTTTAAAAAAATCGGCTAACGAACTTGTGACTATAACCGTTGACCAAAAAATAATCGATTTAACTTCTATTGGAGGAAAAAAACAAGATACTATTAACAGTGACGGAATCCTGATTATGGATAAAAAGGGAAAACAACTTTGGAAATGGAGTGTTTTTGACGATTTAGATCCACTGAAAGATAAAGATTTATTAAAAACCAAAAAAGATTGGACACACGCCAACAGTCTGAATTATGATACAGATGGAAATTTTCTAATTTCTTTCTATAACAACGGCCAAATTTGGAAAATCGATTCTAAAACTGGAAAAGTAATCTGGAAATTAGGAAAAGGCGGCAATATGAAAATGGCTCCAGATACTAATTTCTCTCAGGCTCATGCCGCGCATATTGATCAAGAAGGAAGCTTGTTGTTTTTTGATAATGGTGTTGACAAAAAACAATCTTCAGTTTTTGCTTTAAAAGTAAATGAAAAAGAGAATTCAGTTAAACTGGATTTCCAAATAAAACTACCAAAAGATATTTATAATGATAGAATGGGAAGCGCTTACATGATCAATAAAGATCTCTTTTTAGTTTGCTGTTCAAAAAGACATATTACGGTTTTAACCAATAAAAAAGGCGTTTTGTTTTGGGCTTTAGAATCTGAAATTCCGCCATACAGAACAATCTTTATTCCTGAAGAAAAACTAAAACCTTTTCTTCTAAATTAAAAAATAGTAACCATGAAAAAAACAATTCTAATCGGACTTTTTTCAGCATTATCAATGACTGTTTTCAATTCCTGTACCAAATCAAATTCTCAAACTTTAGCTTCACAAACAACTGAAGAAGGTGAAGAAGATGAAAGTTATATCACAATTGATACATCGAAAATCCCAGACGATCAATTTGGAGAATCGGTTCGTTACGGAAGAGAATTGATGATGAAAACCGCTTATTATATTGGTCCAAACGGAAAAAACGGAAAATATTTAGGCAATAAAATGAATTGCACAAACTGCCATCAGGATGCGGGAACAAAACCGCATGCGTTCAATTTAATGTCTTCACATGATAATTATCCACAATATCGCGGGCGAGAAAATAAAGTGCTTACACTGGCAGAAAGAGTTAATAACTGCATTATGCGCCCACATTCTGGAAAACCGCTTCCGTTGGATAGCAAAGAAATGGTTGCATTTTTATCTTATTTTAAATGGATCAGCAAATTTGTTCCAAAAGATGGTAATTTTAAAGGAGCTAAAAATCTAGAAATCGAATTTCCAGATGTTGCGGCGAGTCCGGAAAGAGGAAAAGCATTATTTGTAGAAAATTGTGCACGTTGCCACGGAAATAACGGTGAAGGCGTATATAATGCCGATAAATCAGGTTATACTTATCCTCCACTTTGGGGCGAATACGGTTATCAGCCAGGTTCAAGCATGCACCGTGTAATCAAACAAGCGCAGTGGCTGAAAAGCAATATGCCTTATGATAAAGTACAACTTGGAAAACCATATTTAACTGATAAAGAAGCACTAGACATTGCAGCTTATGTAAATGACGATTCTCAACATACAAGACCAAACCCAAAAACATTTGATTATCCAAATAAAATGGGAAAACCAATCGACTATTCACACAGTCCTTTTCAGGACAATTTTACTGAAGAACAACACAAATACGGGCCTTACAAACCAATAATCGCGTATTGGCAGAAAAATGGTTGGAAAGCCGTTTATTAATCTCAAAAATCTTACTACACTATTATAATCTGAACAAAAAACAAAATGAAACTAAACCTAAACAAACAACTCATAAATAAAATATTGATTGCGTGCTTTTTCGTATTCAGTATTTCATTGACTGCACAAATAAAATATTCAGATGGAAATGACAGCTGGAATCCGAATCAATTAGGAAATCACCGCGCTGTAGTTACCTTTTCTGGTTCAGGAAATGTTGCTAAAACAACAATCGAATGGCGAAGAAGAGACACAAATCCGGAACTTAAAAAAATTATTGTTCAGGATGCATCTGGAAAGGAAATTCAGAATATAAAAACAGAAAACATCAATAGAGAAAACGGAACTATTTTCTTTGAACCTATTTCAGGAAAAGGAACATATTACGTTTATTACATGCCTTATGTTGATGAAGGAACTGCTAATTATCCGAAAGGAATTTATCAAAAACCTGAAAACAAAGCTGATGCACAATGGCTTTCTAATATAAAAGCAAACTTAAAAGACAATACATCAGTAACTGAAATTCAGAGTGTAAATGCTTTCAATAGTTTTTATCCTATGGAAGTGATTGCAACAGCATCTGAAACTTCAGCTCTTGTGGCAAAAAACAGTGGAAATTCATTTTTAGTTTTTCCAGAAGACAGAGAACATTCTATCAAACTAAAATCGGATTTACCGCAAAGATGGATTCAGAAAGGTGTTCAAAATAGCTTTTCTGATACGGCAATGAAAGGTGAATATTTAGCTTTTCAATTAGGTGTTTATGCTCTTGAAGATATCAAAAATGTCAAGGTGACTTTTTCAAATTTAGTTAGCCCAACAGGAACAATTGATGCAAAAAATATTAGTTGTATCAACACTGACGGAACTAAATATGATGGTAATCCTTTTACCAACACTGTTTCAGTTTCAAAAGGAAAAATTCAGGCAATGTGGTGCGGAATTGATGTTCCTCAAACTGCAACGGCTGGAACTTACAAAGGAAAAGCGACAGTTACTGCTGACGGAAAATCAAAAGAAATTGAACTTCAAATTACGGTTTCTAACGAAGTAACAAAAAACGGAGGAATAGACAGTCCAGAAAAAATGACGCGTTTAAAATGGTTAAACTCAACGTTAGCACAGGAAAATACAGTTATTGCTCCTTATACTCCATTAACAATAAACAATTCTGAAATTTCATTATTAGGAAGAAAACTGATTTTGGCAGCGAATGGATTCCCTGCACAAATCCAGACTTTCTTTACTCCAGAAATGACTTCTGTAACAGCAAAAGCAAATGATGTTTTAAGCTCACCAATCGATTTTCATTTTGTTGATGCATCTGGAAAAGAAGCACAATGGAAAAACAGCGGTATAAAATTCACTAAAAAAGAAGCTGGAACCGTTTCTTGGGAAAATACTTCGACTTCAAAATCGGTTCAAATGGATGTAAATGCTTCTGTTGAATTTGATGGTTTCGTACATTATATTGTAAAAGTTACTGCTCTTGAAGATGTTTCTTTCAGTGACATTAATTTCCAAATGCCAATACAGCCAACTTCTGCAAAATACATGATGGGATTAGGCCAAAAAGGTGGAGATCGTCCTGCAACTTTTGACTGGAAATGGGATGTCGCTCATAAAAATCAAGATGGCGCTTGGATTGGCGCTGTAAATTCTGGATTGCAGTTTTCTTTGAGAGACGAAAAATACAGCCGTCCGTTAAACACAAATTTCTATTTGCAAAAACCTTTGTTATTGCCAACTTCTTGGGGTAACGATAATAAAGGAGGAATTACGATTACGCCTAATCAAAAATCAGTTTTAGTAAATGCGTACAGCGGAGCTAGAACAATGAAAAAAGGTGAAGTTTTATATTATAACTTCAACTTGTTGATTACGCCTTTCCATACTATCAATACAGATTTTCAATGGGATACAAAGTTTTATCACAAATACAGCCCAATCGATTCTATTGCTAAAACTGGTGCAACGGTAATCAATATTCACCACGCAAATGCAATTAATCCATATATCAATTATCCTTTTATCGAATTTAAAAAGATGAAATCGTATATTGATGAAGCCCATGAAAAAGGATTAAAAGTGAAAATCTATAATACGGTTAGAGAAGTTTCAAACAAAGCTTATGAAACTTTCGCTTTAAGAAGTTTAGGTCACGAAATTTATTCTCCAGGAAAAGGAGGCGGTTTCTCTTGGTTGCAAGAACACGTTGGCGACGATTATATCGCAGCTTGGTTTGTGCCAGAAATTAAAGATGCTGCAATCGTAAACAGCGGCATGAACCGTTGGCATAATTATTATGTGGAAGGAATGAATTGGTTAACTCAAAATGTTGGTATTGACGGAATTTATCTGGACGACGTTGCCTTCGACAGAATCACAATGAAACGTATCAAAAGAGTTTTAACTAAAGACGGTCATCCGGGAATTATCGATTTGCACAGTGCGAATCAATACAACAAAAGCGACGGATTTAATAACAGTGCCAATTTATACATGGAGCACTTTCCGTACATCAACAAATTATGGTTTGGAGAATATTTCGATTACGAGAAAAATCAACCTGACTTTTTCTTGACCGAAGTAAGCGGAATTCCGTTTGGATTAATGGGAGAAATGCTTCAAGATGGTGGAAATCCATGGAGAGGAATGGTTTACGGAATGACAAACAGATTGCCGTGGAGCGACGGTGCTGACCCAAGAAATATCTGGAAAGTTTGGGATTCTTTCGGAATTAAAGGTTCTGAAATGATTGGATATTGGAGCGAAAACTGTCCTGTAAAAACAAACAACGATAAAGTATTGGCGACAGTTTACAAAAAGAATGGAACAGCCTTAATTTCAATTGCAAGCTGGGCAGATGCTGATGTAAATGTGAAATTAAATATCGATTGGAAAAAACTAGGAATCAATCCTGCAAAAGCAACAATTACAGCTCCGGAAGTTACCAATTTCCAATCCGCAAAAACGTTTACAGCTAAAGACGAAATACCAGTTTCTAAAGGAAAAGGCTGGTTGTTGATTATTAAATAATCAACAATTACCTCGTACTGTTTGTCATTTCGACAAAGGAGAAATCACACAAGAAATTCCATACAGAAAATCGCCAATCTTTATCGATTTACGAGTGTGATTTCTCCTTCGTCGAAATGACAAAAATGCAAAAAATTTAATGCCACTCCTGATAGCTATCGGGAGTGGCAAAAAAAACCACAAAAACTAGCTCTCCACCATGAAATTTAGACCACTATTATCAATTCTACTTTTTGGAAGCCTCTTTGTCACAGCACAAAACAAACCCACTGTAAAAGAATACAAAAAAGTATTTACCACATATCCATTCTCAGATCCTGACCCGATTCCGAAACCAGATACTAAGTTTTATCCTTATTTCCGTTTTGACGGTTTTACAGACAAACCCGTTCAAAAAGAATGGAAAGTAATCGAAATTGAAAACGATTATATCAAACTAATGATTCTGCCAGAAATTGGTGGAAAAGTATGGTCGGCTATAGAAAAATCAACTGGAAAAGACATTGTTTACAATAATCATGTTGTAAAATTCAGAGATATTGCGATGCGCGGCCCTTGGACAAGCGGCGGTGTTGAAGGCAATTATGGAATTATTGGCCACACGCCAAATTGCGCAACTCCTGTCGATTATAAAATCATAAACAGAGAAGACGGAAGCATCAGTTGTGTGATCGGAGTTTTGGATTTATTAACGAGAACTTCTTGGAAATTAGACATCAATCTGCCAAAAGACAAAGCTTATTTTACTACAAATTCGTTTTGGTCGAACACAACCGAATTCGAACAGCCATATTATACTTGGATGAATACAGGAATTAAAGCTGCCGAAAATCTACAGTTTATTTATCCGGGACAAACTTATATTGGTCATAACGGAGAATACAATTCGTGGCCAATTGACAAAGAAAACGGCAAAGATTTGTCATTCTACAAAAACAACAATTTTGGTGGTTATAAATCATATCACGTATTCGGGAAATACGATGATTTTTTTGGAGGATATTATCATGACGAAGATTTCGGAATGGGAAGATATGGCAATCACGACGATAAACCAGGTAAAAAAATCTGGATTTGGGGATTGTCACAGCAAGGAATGATTTGGAAAAAATTATTAACCGATACTGACGGACAATATGTAGAAGTACAAAGCGGAAGATTGTTTAATCAAGCAAGCGAAGGCAGTAATCTCACACCTTTCAAACAGCGTTCATTTGCACCTTATCAAACTGATACTTGGACCGAATATTGGTTTCCTGTAAAACAGACAAAAGGTTTTGTAAAAGCCAATAATTATGGTTCTGTCAATATTAAAAACGAAAACGGCTGGCTGAAAATCTATTTTTCTCCGCTTCAAAAGCTAAATGAAAAAATTGAAGTTTTTGACAACGATAAAAAAGTGTATTCTAAAGATATTGCTTTGAATACGATGCAAACTTTTAAAGATTCTATTCAGATAAAAGTCGATTCTAATAAATTGAAATTTGTTTTAGGAGACAATAAACTCGTTTGGAATTCAGCTCCAGAAGATGGAAATATCAATCGCCCTGTCGAAATTCCAAAAGATTTTGATCATAATTCGGTTTACGGATTGTATCAGCAAGGTAAAAACTATATAAGCTTTAAAGATTATGTAAAAGCAGAAGAAAACCTTACAGCTTGTTTACAGAAAGATCCAAACTTCGCTCCTGCCCTTTCTGCATTGGCTTCTTTACAAATTAGAAAATTGGAATACAAAGCAGCTATAAATTCGGCAAGCAAAGCCCTATCAATAGACACTTACGATCCTGCTGCAAATTATTTTTATGCTTTGGCAAATTTCCATTTAGGAAATAATACCGATGCAAAAGATGGTTTTGATATTGCGGCTGCAAGTGTTGAATTTAGAAGCCCAGCTTACACTGCTTTAAGCAAAATTTATTTGGCCGAAAACGATCTGTCTAAAGCAGTTGAATATGCCGAGAAAAGCTTAATCTATAATCAATACAATGTAGAAGGTTTACAAGTTTTAGCCGTTTTATATCGTCTTCAAAATAATTCAGATAAAGCAACTTCTGTTTTAAAAACAATTACAGCACTTGATCCTCTGAATCATTTTGCCGATTTTGAAAAATACCTTTGGAACAATTCAAACGATTCAAAAAACACTTTTACTGCTGCCATTCAAAACGAAATGCCAGAACAGACTTTTCTTGAACTCGGAATCTGGTATAATAATCTTAGCCGAAAAGAAGAAGCTTTAAAAGTATTTTCTATTGCAGAACCAACTGCTGAAATCATTTATTGGAAAGCTTTCTTAGAAAACAAACCAGTTGATGTAAGCAAAATCAAACCTGGAATAAGTTTCCCTTTCAGAAATGAAACGGCTGAAATCCTGAAATCATTAATAAAAACAAACGATCAGTATCAATTAAAATATCATTTAGGTTTAATTGAATGGAATCGCAACAATATTTCAGAAGCTAAAGAATTGTTTTCGCAATGCGGTACAAAACTAAATGATCCTGCTTTTTACGGCGCAAAAGCTTCTTTATTTAAAAACGATGCTTCAATAGTATTGGCAAGTCTTCAACAAGCAATAAAATTGGATCCGCAAGGCTGGAGATATCATAAAATGCTGGCAGAACATTATATCGCTCAAAAACAATTTGACAAAGCGCTTACAACCGCTGAATCTTTTTATAAAAAACATCAAGACAATTATTTGATTGGAATGCTTTACGCTAAAACTTTATTACTGAACAAAAAATATCGTGAAGCTGATGCGTTTTTAACCAAATTGCAAATCCTTCCTTTCGAAGGTGCAACGGCGGGCAGACAATTGTATCACGAAGCCAAATTAATGCAGGCTTTAGCTGAAATGAAAAATAAACAGTACAAAAAAGCATTACAATTTATTGCCGATGCCAAACTGTTCCCAGAAAATTTAGGCGTAGGAAAACCTTATGACGAAAATATCGATGAAAGATTAGAAAATTGGCTGGATTATCAATGTTATACCAATCTTGGAAACAAAGAAATGGCTTCAAAATCTTTAGAGAAAATCGTGGCTTTTCATCCAAAAGTAGATAATACGGTTATGAACTTTCTTCCTGCAAATCAATTGGTTTCGGCTTGGGCTATCGAAAAAACTTCTTCTGCTCAGGAAGCTGAAAAATGGATTAAAACTCAGGCAGATTTGTATCCGACAAATAAAATAATTCAGTGGAGTTTATTGGCTTACACCAAAAAACAATCGAATATTTTAAGCGAAGATGAAAAAGACGGTGAAGTCAGAATTATCGAAAAACTTTAAAAAATGTATTAAAAGTACAATACAATTAGCTGTACTTTTAAATCATAAAACAATCATTTAAAATCAAAAAAATGAATAACCTTTTCTTAAAATGTACTCTTTTTGGTCTTGCTTTATTGGCAGGTCAAAATACAGAAGCACAAAACGCAGATAAGAACAAAGATGAATTGTCTGTTTACCGAGTTACCGCTCAGAAAGTTCACGATTTAGTTCACACTAAACTTGACGTATCCTTTGATTATGGCAAAAGATACCTTTATGGGAAAGAGTGGCTTACTTTAAAACCACATTTCTATGAAACCGATTCACTTACACTTGACGCAAAAGGAATGGATTTTAAAGAAATTGCAATTACTGAAGGAAACAAAAAAACACCTTTAAAATATACGTATGACAATGAGCAGCTTTTTATCGCTTTAAACAGAAAATACAAAAGCACTGAAAAGTTCACTATTTACATTAGTTACACCGCAAAACCAGATGAATTAAAAGCAAAAGGAGGTACCGCAATTACAGATGCAAAAGGATTATATTTTATAAATCCTGATGGAAAAGATGATAAACCAATCCAGATCTGGACACAAGGAGAAACAGAATCTTCATCGGCCTGGTTTCCTACAATCGACAAACCAAATCAGAAAACAACTTCTGAAATTGCGATGACGGTTGACGCAAAATATGTAACCTTATCTAACGGTAAACTGGCGTCACAAAAAGTCAATTCAAACGGAACCCGCACGGATACCTGGAAAATGGAATTACCACATTCTCCTTATTTGTTTATGATGGCTGTTGGTGATTTTAAAATATCCAAAGACAATTATAATGGCAAAGAAGTAAGCTATTATCTGGAACCAAAATATGCCCCATACGCAAAACAAATATTTGGAAAAACTCCGGATATGATGAACTTTTACAGCAAAATGCTAGGTGTTGAATATCCATGGACAAAATATGCGCAAATCGTTGCCAGAGATTATGTTTCTGGTGCAATGGAAAATACATCTGCAACTTTGCATGGCGAGTATGTACAGAAAACAGCCAGAGAATTATTGGATGACAATCAGGAAAGTACGATAGCTCATGAGCTTTTTCATCAATGGTTTGGCGATTATGTAACGGCTGAATCTTGGTCAAATTTAACAATGAATGAATCGTTTGCCACTTTTGGAGAAGTACTTTGGCACGGTCACGATGCTGGACAAGATGCAGAAGACAGATCGCGTTATGAAAAATTGCAGAATTATTTGCGTTCTCAAAAAAATGGTGACAGTCCTATTCTAGCACGTTTTCATTACAAAAACGCAGACGATATGTTTGATAATATCAGCTATTCTAAAGGCTCTATTATTTTATATGCTATGAAAAACCAAATGGGTGATGAAGCATTTTTTAAAGGACTAAATCATTATTTGACAACAAATGCTTATAAATCTGGTGAACCGCATCAATTGCGTTTATCAATGGAAGAAGTGACTGGAAAAGATTGGCTACCTTATTTTGATCAATGGTATTATAATGCTGGAAGTCCGATTCTCGATGTGACTTACAAATATGCTAATGGAAAAATCATCATTACGATAAGTCAATCTCAGGATAGTTCGGTGCAAACCTTTACATTGCCTCTGAAAGTTGATTTTTATGTAAACGGAACTAAAATAAGAAAGGATCTTTTAATTAATAAAAGACAACAAAGTTTCAGTTTTGACCTTCCTTCAAAACCAGAGTTTATAGATTTGGATCCAGATAAAATCTTAGTTGGCGAAGTTAAAGTAGATAAAAAAACGGTTGCTGATTATCTATTCCAATATAAAAATGCGCCATCGTATTACAACCGAATCGAAGCCATAAAATTTGCTTCAAAAGACAGAAGTCAGGAATCACAACTTATTTTACTGGAAGGTTTAAAAGATCAACAAGAAGATTTAAGAGTATTGAGCATCAAAGCAATTGATTTAAATGAAAAACAAACCAAAGATCAGGTTTTAAAAACGCTTCTTGATATTGCTAAAAATGACAAAAAGACAATTGCCAGAGCAAATGCTATTGTAAAATTAGCTTCTACAGAAGATGCTTCTTATAAAAGTTTGATGGAAGAAAGCATTAAAGAACAATCATACAACGTAATTGCAGCTGGATTAGCAGGATTAACAAAATATGCACCAGCCGAAGCAGATAAAGCATTGGCTTCATTAGATGACGATACAAAAAAACATGTAACGCCATTAATGAAAAGATTTAATAGTCAAAAATAATTAGCAAGGTCCATTTGAATTGTTTTGTTTTTGAAAACCTCTCTAATCTGGTTCATTAGAGAGGTTACTTTTAAATAAAAAACCAAAATCACAGCAAATGAAAAATTTATTTTACCTGTTTTTTGCTTTTCTTTTAGTCTCTTTTTCGAATGAAAAAAAAGAGTCCGAAACAACTGTTTCTATTCCGCTTGCGGGAAATGCATTCAGTTCTGAGCATATTGACGGAAGCAATACAATTACTGAAAATGGTATCGAAAACTGGACAAATGCAAAGGAATTTTTTACTGTTTATTTTAAAATTTCAAAACCAGGAACTTTTCAGATTTCTGTTGAAGAATCAGTAGAAGTTTTTGGAAAATCGGAAGTTGAATTTTCAATAAATAATGAAGTAAAAAAAGCAACTTTCAATACTTCAAAAAAAGCGGTTTCCATTGGAACCTGGACAATAAAAAAAGAAGGTTATGTTGCCCTAAAAATAAAAGGAGTCAGTAAAAGCGGTACTCAATTTCCTTCCATCAACCGTTTAACAATTTCAAGCAAAGATTTTGATGGCAAAATTTCTTATGTGCCAAATAATGAAGGAAACTTTTATCATTGGGGACGTCGTGGGCCTTCGGTTCATTTAAATTATCAAGTTCCTGAAAATGTAAATGCAGAATGGTATTACAACGAAATTACAATTCCTAAAAATGAAGATAAAATTGGCTCTTATTTTATGGCAAATGGTTTTGGCGAAGGTTATTTCGGAATTCAAGTAAACTCGGCAACAGAAAGACGAATCCTGTTTTCAGTTTGGAGTCCGTTTACGACAGATGATCCAAAAAGTATTCCTGAAAATCAGAAAATAAAAATGCTGAAGAAAGGTGAAAATGTTCACACAGGAGAATTTGGAAATGAGGGTTCAGGAGGTCAAAGCTATCTGAAATACATGTGGAAAGCTGGAACAACATATAAATTCTTATTGCACGGAAATCCTCAAAACGATAATTCTACAAATTATACCGCTTATTTCTATGCACCAGAATTAAAAAAATGGTTGTTGATTGCAAGTTTCAATCGGCCTCAAACGCATACTTATTTAAAAAGATTTCATTCCTTTTTAGAAAATTTCGTTCCCGAACAAGGTGATTTATCTAGAAGAGTTCTATTCAATAATCAATGGGTTTGTGATGAAAAAGGAAATTGGATTGAAATTAATTCGGCTCGTTTTACCACAGACAATACTGGCGCAAAAGGGTATCGAATGGATTTTGCAGGTGGACTCGAAAATGATTCTTTTTATTTAAAAGATGGTGGATTTTTCAACAATTTCACAACGCCAAAAACAATATTTACAAGACCTTTAAACAACAAAAAACCAGAAATAAATTTCAATACTTTGCCATAAATGATGAAGTATTAAGCAACAAAAAACAAATTAATTTACTCATGAAAACTACATTTTTTAAATCTGCAATAGTTCTTTTTCTTTTGTTCGGATGGACAATTGCATCGGCACAAATGATCAAGACAAAAACACCTGCACGTGCAAAAGGTCAACAAGATGTACTCAGAATGGCAGCAGAGCCAATCCCAACTGTTCGTATTGCTTTCATCGGACTTGGAATGCGCGGTCCGGGAGCTGTTGAACGCATGACACATATTCCGGGCGTTGAAATTGTTGCTCTTTGCGACATGACTCAGGAAAACACTTCAAAAGCAAATGAAATTTTGACTAAAGCTGGATTTCCAAAAGCACAGGAATTTTATGGTGATGAAAATGCATGGAGAAAAGTAACAGCATTGCCAAATGTAGATTTAGTTTATGTGGCAACAGATTGGCTTCATCATGCCGTAATTGGAGTTCAGGCCATGAAAGATGGAAAACACGTTGCAATTGAAGTTCCAGGAGCTTTGACTATGAAAGAAATCTGGGAACTGATTGATACTTCCGAAAAGACGAGAAAACATTGTATGCAATTGGAAAACTGCGTTTACGATTTCTTCGAATTGACGACTCTTAACATGGCTCAGCAAGGTTTGTTTGGAGAAATTCTTCATGCTGAAGGTTCTTACATTCATGGTTTACAGCCATTCTGGGGAGAATACTGGAACAACTGGAGAATGGATTACAATATCAAACACCGCGGCGATATTTATGCGACACACGGAATGGGACCTGCGTGTCAGGCACTAAATATCCACCGTGGTGACAAAATGAATTTCTTGGTTTCAATGGATACAAAAGCGGTTGGAAATCCTGCTTACATTAAAGAAAAATCAGGGCAAGAAATTAAAGATTTTAGAAACGGAGACCATACCATGACTATGATTCGTACTGAAAACGGAAAAACAATCCAAATTCAGCACGATGTTACTTCTCCTCGTCCGTACAGCAGAATGTACCAATTAAGCGGTACAAAAGGTTTCGCAAATAAATATCCATTAGAGGGTTATGCTTTAGATGGAAAAGAATTAAGTGATGATGTAAAACCAAATCATGAAAAACTAAGCGCACACTCTTTTGTTCCTGAAGAAGTGAAAAAAGCATTAATGGAAAAATACAAACATCCAATTGCAAAAGGAATTGAAGAACAAGCTAAAAAAGTAGGCGGTCACGGCGGAATGGATTTTATTATGGATTATCGTTTAATTCATTGCCTTCAAAAAGGACTTCCTCTTGATATGGACGTTTACGATTTAGCCGAGTGGTCTTGTCTTGGTCCATTAACAGAAATTTCATTGGATAATAATTCGGCTCCTGTTGAAATTCCAGATTTTACCCGTGGAGGCTGGAATAAACTTAAAAAATTAGAATTTTCTGAGTAAATATTTTTTATTGGTTAGTTAAAAGGAACAAGAGGGCATTATTTTAAAAAAGTGCTCTCTTGTTTATTACAGTTATTTATACTATTTCGAAAATGAAAAAAATCATACATATTCTTTTGTTTTTGCTTGTCATAAATTTATCATCCACTGCACAGCAAAAACAAACCTTTGCCATTCAGGATGGAAATTTTCTTTTAAATGGAAATCCAGTGCAAATTCACTCTGGCGAAATGCATTACTCCCGAATTCCTCAACCGTATTGGAGACATCGTTTAAAGATGATGAAAGCGATGGGTTTAAATGCTGTTGCTACTTATGTATTTTGGAATTATCATGAAATTGCTCCCGGAGTTTGGGATTTTAAAACAGGCAATAAAAATTTAGCCGAATATATTAAAACCGCTCAGGAAGAAGGTTTGTTTGTGATTTTACGTCCAGGACCTTACGTTTGTGCGGAATGGGAGTTTGGAGGTTATCCTTGGTTTTTACAGAATGTTCCAAATATGGTTATTCGTGGCAATAACAAGGAATATTTAGCTGCTACTAAAGCTTATTTTAATGAATTATACAAACAGGTTGCCAATTTACAAATTACGAAAGGCGGACCAATTATTATGGTTCAGGGCGAAAATGAATTTGGTTCGTATGTGTCACAGCGAAAAGATATTCCGTTAGAAGAACATAAAAAATATAGTGCAGCTGTTTTTCAGCAATTAAAAGATGTTGGTTTTGAAGTTCCGTTTTTTACTTCAGATGGAAGCTGGCTTTTTGAAGGTGGTGCACTCCCTGGAGCTTTACCGACAGCAAATGGTGAAGACGATGTTGCAAAACTAAAAAAAGTGGTTGATCAATTTAATAATAATCAAGGTCCTTATATGGTTGCCGAATTCTATCCGGGTTGGTTAGATCATTGGGCAGAACCATTTCCGACTCAAAAGTCAGAACAAACGGTTCGCCAGACTAAAAAGTATTTAGACAATAATGTTTCCTTCAATTATTATATGGTGCATGGCGGAACCAATTTCGGATTTACTTCTGGTGCCAATTATGATAAAGAACACGATATTCAGCCCGATATGACATCATACGATTATGATGCGCCAATAAGCGAAGCTGGTTGGGCAACTCCAAAATACAATGCTTTAAGAGAACTTTTAAAAACTAAAGAAACACCAAATATTCCTGAACAATTTCCTGTAATCACGATTCCAAATATTTCTCTTTCGAAAGTAGTTGACTTAGAAGATTTAAAATCGAAAATTGATCCTATAATCGAAGATACGCCACAAACATTTGAGCAGTTAAATCAAGGTGACGGTTATGTTTGGTATAGCAAAAAATTTACACAGCCTATCAGCGGTAAATTAGAATTAAACGGATTAAGAGATTATGCAATAGTTTATCTTAACGGAAAAAAGGTTGCCGAATTAAACCGTTATTACAAAAAATACAGCTGCGAAATTGAAGTCCCTTTCAATGCGACTTTAGATATTTTAGTCGAAAATATGGGACGTATAAATTATGGTTCTCAAATTAATTCTAACAATAAAGGAATTATCAGTCCGGTAATTATTAATGGAGAAACGATTACCGGAAATTGGGAAATGTATAAATTCCCAATGAATAGAGAACCTGACTTAACGGCTTACAAAAACCCAGGAAAAGCAAATCGTCCTGTTTTGTACCAAGGAGCTTTTGATTTGAAAAAAACAGGAGATACATTTCTAGATATGAGAGATTTTGGGAAAGGAATTGTCTTTATCAACGGAATCAATATTGGCCGTTATTGGAGTGTTGGTCCACAACAAACGCTTTATGTTCCAGGATGCTGGCTTAAAAAAGGAAAAAACCAAATTACCATTTTTGAACAGAAAAATGAAACCATTCAAAAAGAAGTCAAAACAATTACAACGCCAATTTTACAAGATTTAAAACCTGAAAAAGGTTAAAACAAAAAAGCCATTCACCGCGGTGAATGGCTTTTTTTATATTCGTTTAAAAATTAACTCCAGTTGAAAGTAATTTTCTTTTCTATTTCACTACTTAAACTCAAAAATACTGGGCAAGTCATTGCAGCACGTTCCAAAATAGTTTTGCTTTTTTCATCAGCATTACTTTTCATTTGAAATACAATTTCAATTGCTCCAATTCTTCTTGGTTCTGCATTCATGATTTTAGTTACTTCCGCTGTAGAACCTACGAAATCAACTTCTAAATCACGGGCTTTAATTCCCATAATTGTCATCATACAACTTGCTAAAGCATTGGCAACTGTATCTGTTGGAGAAAAAGCCTCGCCTTTTCCGTTATTATCTAATGGCGCATCTGAGATAATTTCGCTTCCAGATTGCACGTGAATTGAACTTGTTCTTAAATCGCCTAAATAGGTTACTTTTGATGTCATTAATTTGCTGCTTTTAAAGTTAAATCGGTGTCGTAATATAAAATGTAAACACCTTTGTTTGCGTGTCCGCCATCTTCTTTTTTGTAATATTGAAATTTATTATCCACTTGTTCTGTGGTCATTAAATCTGCTGTTTCCTGATATGTTTTTCCTTGAACCAAACGCATCATAGTGTCAAAAGTAACATCAAATCCTTTTGTTGCATAAGTATTTGGATTCACTTTATTTTTCAATCGGTATTCTTTTTTGAAAATCAATGCTCCTGCTTCGTCGCTTTCGCGGGTAATAGAAGGATACATCAATTTCAATTTCACCAAATTATCAAAACTGATTTCATCTGTATCTAATGTACTGTTTGGTTCTAAAATAACCAATTGTACCTGACATGTTTTTTGCGAATCAAGCAATGCTTTTATCGTTGTTTTTACCATTGCTGTATTTCCTGTTTCCATAACAACATAGTTCATTCTTCCTGGAAGAAGCAAACCTTTTAGATTAGCAACATCTAATCCGCCAGTTTCTGTTAAAGAAGCAAACACTACTCCTTTTTGATTCTGTTTAATATAATTTATAACCGATTCTTTTTTCTTGTCAACAACGGCTACTATATTTCCATTTTTTGCACGCATATAATCAAAAACCGAATTACGGATTACATCATTAGACGGAATCGCCTGATATAAATTATCAATTGGGTTTGCAGTATCTTTTGATAACGGAGAAATTACCGGAACGTTATTTGAACGAAGTGCATTTGCAGTTGCTTCAGCGTTACTTTGATAAAATGGTCCAATAATCGCGTTGGCATTCTGCAGTTTATTCTGAGCAATCAAACTAGAAATATTCGATGAAGTTTTAGTTTCTCCTGAATCGTAAATGGCAACATCAATTGGTAATTTCAAAGTTTTAGCTGAATCAATTGCCATCATTGCTCCCGAATAAAAATCCAGCGTCATATTTAAAAATTTATCGTTTTTAATTCGGTTTGCAGCACTTGTAGTATCGCTTTGCATTTTAGCCAAATTAAACGGCAATAATAAAACTACTTTCTGACGATCAGTCTGACCTCTTTTCTTTGTCAGTTCCACTATTTCAGGATCTGCAGAAACAGTTTCAGATTTAACTTTATCAACAATTTTAATGCCGCTTGGAGCTGAAGTTTCTATAGCTTTTTCCATTGGTTTTTCAACAGCTTTTTCTACTGGCTGTGCCTGAGCAATAATCGGCTGAGGTGCTAAATATCCTGTCGGAACTTTCAAAACCATTCCTTCTTTTACACCTTCAGAAAGTGCTGGATTTAATGCTGTCAGTTCCTCTTGACTCAAATGAAAAGTTCTTCCTAGACTATAAAAAGTCTCTTTTGGCTTCACTTGATAATCCATGTAAGTTGTTGCCTTTTTAGAAGTTTCCGCTTTTTTAGTTTCAGTAGGTTTTGCTGTATTTGCAATTGGTGCTGCTTCCGTTTTTGGAGCAGTTCCTTTTATAGTCAATCGGTATCCAACTGGAAGGTTTGAAACAATTTCAGGATTTCTTTTTTCCAATTCTTCAACTGTCATATTGTATTGCTTTGCAATGCCAAATTTTGTTTCCTTTGGCGCAACATCATGATACACATATTTTTCCTGTGAACTATTTTTAGACGGTTTAGCATTAGCAGCTGTTTTTGCAGCTGAACCTTTTGCCGGAATTACCAATTTCTGTCCAACTACAACTCCATCTTTCTCTAAAAATGGATTTGCAGCTTTCAACGCTTCATCTGAAATATCATATTTATGTTCAATACTCCAAAAAGTTTCTTTTGGCTGTACTTCGTGAATAATTTCTTTAGAATTCGCCGTCGTTTTCGCCACAGCTGGTTCAGATTTTATCGCTGTTTTTGAACCGCTTGCAGGAATCAGCAAAACCGTATTTGGCTTTACGCCATTTCTTGCATCAGGATTTAATACATAAATATCATAAGGCGTAACTTTAAATTTTAATGCAATCTCATTTACAGTTTCACTTCCTGAAACGGTATATTTTACTGTCTTTCCCTGCGAAAAAGCAGAACAGGTTACAAAAAAAACAAGAAACAATAATGTTGAATAATATTTCATAATAGACTTAAAACAATTTAATTTTTAATTCAAAAACAAGTTACTAAATTCTTGTCAGAGCAAGATTCGAGCCAGTGTTAATTCCGTCCCAAATATTATCTCAGATCAATCTCGACCTTAGCAATAATTATCTCTTTATATAACTCATCTTCTTCCTTTTTCTTGCATTTATACAAAACTTCTTCCATGTTTTCGAACTTATCCGAGTAAACATAATACGAAAGACTGTTTATATTGAAAAAGAAACTTGCGTTAAAATCACCAGAATCAATAAGTTTCATGATAAGCTTATCGCGTAGTGTTGCGTCTGTAAATATACCTAAAACTAAGTAATAGCCGTTTGAAACTTCTTTAAGATTATCAAAAACTTCAACTTTTACTGTTTTGTCTTTTTTAAGCGGATTTTCTTCCAATTCGCGTTTCATCTCTTCTAATGAAACTACTTTTGAAGTTTCAGAAATCCCCGATTTATTTTGTTTTTTAATCGCCTCATCCTGATACTTTTTCAACTTTACCAAAGCCAGTTTATCGTCAAATTTTCGAGCTTCCATACTATAATAAGAAGCTTTGCTGATGTGTCTTTTTACTTCAATTTGTTTTTGAATGTCTAATGAATCGATTTTCGCTATTAAAAGCTGATTTTGCGCATCACCTTGCTCCTGCTCGATTTTATAACGCTTGATTTCTTCTAAAGAAAGTCTTTGTTGAATTGAAGTTACATTATTATTTTTCTCGCTTTCGCGGATTTTCTTTTTATATTCCTGATTTTCTTCAACAGCTATTTTTTCTACTTTGTTCATCAAACCGGCATATGCTTTTCGATTTTCTCCCAATTCTTTTTTCAGTTGAGAAGATAATTCACTCGTTTTTCCAATGCTTTCATACGATTGTTTTTCCAGACGTTTTGACTCATCAACATTCATAATATCCATTCGTTTCAATTCAACTAAATCATTATTCATTGTATTTACTAACGAATCTAATTTGGCCATCAAAATATCCTGAACATTTTTATTGGCTTCTAAAACCAAACGTAATTTTTCAACCGAATTTTCTTTAGAACCATTCATATCATTCAGATTTACTTTCAAATCATTGATTTTTATAATCTTCTGATTCATTTCTTTCTGAATAACCAATCTGTCTTTCAAATCTTCTAATTCTACAGTTTTGGCTTTTGTTTTTTCAACCACAACTTGTTTTTCTGCAAGAGCAAGCATCAATTCCTCGCTTTCATTTGCGGGTTTTATTTCTTTTGTGTTGATGGCTAATTTATTTCCAATAATCAATCCGTTTACAATTTCGGGATTTTGTGATTCTAATTGATCGATAGAAATTCCGTATTTTTTTGCAATCGAAAATTTCGTTTCTTTTGGTTCAACAACATGAAAAATAGTTTCTTTATTAATCACACGAACTCTTCCGTCTAAAGTTTTTCTTTTATTCGGAATTAAAATAGTTTGCCCGATCTGCAATCCGTTTTGCAGCAATTCTTTATTTTCATTTTCTAAATCCTGAACCGAGACATTATATTGTCTGGCAATGCTGAATAAAGATTCTTTAGCAACAACAAGATGCGAAGCTTTTGAAGTATTTGTATTTTCAGTTTTCGAAAGATTTGAAGCATTTTGCGGAATAATTAATTCCTGGCCAACCTGAAGTCCGCCGGCGAGAATTTCTTTATTGGCTTCCTGAAGTGCTTCTTGAGAAACTTTATATTTTTTTGATAAACCGTAAAGTGTTTCCTTTTCCTCAACAATATGAGTAATTTGTTGGTCTGATTTTATTTTTTCAGAAGAATGAACCGGAATCTTAATAATCTGATTGTCTTTGATTCCATTTTGAGATTCGGGGTTGAACTTGTAGATTTCATCAACCGAAACCTTATATTTTTGGGCTATAAAATAAGCGGTTTCTCCCTTTTGAATTTTGTGCTCAATAAATGATTCTTGCGCAATTATTCTGTTAAAAGACAAAATAAAGACAAGAAAAAACGTTAAAAATTCTCTCATAAATAGTAGGTTTAAAAAATTAAGGCATTACAAATGTAACGCCTTAATTTGAAAAATCTTACTATTCCCACTCAATTGTTGCAGGTGGTTTTGAACTAATATCGTAAACAACGCGATTCACGCCTTTTACTTTATTTATAATATCATTTGATACTTTCATCAAGAAATCATAAGGCAAATGAACCCAGTCAGCCGTCATACCGTCAGTAGATTCAACAGCTCTAAGCGCCACTACTTTTTCATAAGTACGCTCATCGCCCATTACTCCAACACTGTTTACAGGAAGCAAAATTGCTCCAGCCTGCCAAACTTTATCGTATAATCCCCAAGATTTCAATCCTTCAATAAATACCGAATCAACATCTTGTAAAATTTGTACTTTCTCAGGTGTAATATCTCCTAAAATTCTGATTGATAATCCTGGTCCTGGGAAAGGGTGTCTTCCTAATAATTCAGGATCGATTCCTAATGTAGCTCCAACTCTTCTCACTTCATCTTTGAAAAGCATTCTAAGCGGTTCTACAATTTTTAATTTCATATAATCTGGCAATCCACCAACGTTGTGGTGCGATTTAATAGTTGCAGATGGTCCTTTTACAGAAACAGATTCAATAACGTCTGGGTAAATTGTTCCTTGCGCTAACCATTTTACGTCTTCTAATAAGTGTGATTCATCATCAAAAACTTCGATAAATACACGACCAATTGTTTTACGTTTCGTCTCTGGATCACTGATTCCGGCTAATTCGCCAAGGAAACGATCTCCGGCATCTACACCTTTTACGTTTAATCCCATTCCTTTGTATTGATCTAATACACTTTGGAATTCGTTTTTACGTAAAAGTCCGTTATTAACGAAGATGCAATATAGATTTTGTCCGATTGCTTTGTTTAATAAAACTGCTGCTACAGTAGAATCTACTCCTCCAGATAAACCAAGAACAACTTTATCGTTTCCTAGTTTTTCTTTTAATTCTGCTACCATTTCGTCAACGAAGGCATTTGGAGTAAAGTTTTGAGGAACTTCAGCAATTTTAACCAAGAAGTTTTCTAACATCTTTTTACCATCTGTTGAATGGTAAACTTCTGGATGGTATTGAATTGCATAAGTAGTTTCGCCTTCAATTTTATAAGCTACGTATTCTACATCATGCGTGCTTGCTAATTTTACAGCATTTGTTGGAAGCGCTTTGATACTATCGCTATGGCTCATCCAAACCTGGCTATTTTCTGAAACTCCTTCGAAGAAAGTTTCGCCTTCTTTAATATAAGACAAGTTTGCTCTTCCGTATTCTCTTGTATTAGAAGCTGCTACTTCACCACCGCTGAAATGCGCTAAATATTGCGCTCCATAACAAACGGCAAGCAAAGGCATTTTACCTCTAATTTGCGATAAATCAGGATGCGGTGCATCTTCTCCTCTAACAGAGAAAGGGCTTCCTCCTAAAATTACGGCTTTATAACTTGATAAATCACTCGGAATGTGATTGTAAGGGAAAATTTCGCAGAATATATTTAATTCGCGAACTCTACGCGCAATAAGCTGAGTATATTGCGATCCGAAATCTAAAATAAGTACGTTGTGTTGCATGCGCAAAAATACTTTTTATATTCCAAAATGAAAAATCGGAGCAATGAAAAAAAATATTTTTTTTTCATTTTAGGTTCTAAGATGCTAAGGTTCTAAGGTTCTGAGTTTTTTTCAACGTAATAAAAAGGTAAAAACTTAGTTACTTAGAACTTTAGCAACTTAGCATCTTAGAAAAAAAAATCCAAACCTCAAAATATTTCGTATGTAACGAAAAACCCAATTTAAAATTAACTATGAAATCAAAATTTATTGCCTTGACAATTTTGCTGTCAATCTTTTTAACTTCTTGTGATGCTGTTGATGATTTATTGACATTCAGTATTTCGAATGAAACTTCAATAAAAATAAAGAGCACTTCGCCTATTAATCTGCCTTCGGAAATAATCACGCCGGAAGTAACGACAAATTCATCTGCCGAATTTGAAAACAACAAAACAAAAGCTAGTCTGGTAAAAGATATAAAACTGAGATCATTAAAATTATCGATTTCTGATCCGTCAGATAAAACATTTACGTTTTTAAAATCGGTTCATTTGTATATTTCGACTACGAACTCTGACGAAATCGAATTGGCTTATCAGGACAATATCATGTCAACCAGCAACACAATCGATTTGATTTGTACCGATAAAAAACTGGATCAATACATAAAAGCCGATAGTTACAAAATTAGAACTCAAGTAACATTGAAAGAAACTTTAACAAAAGATGTGACGGTTAAAGCCGATATGAAATTTAAAGTTACAGCAGATCCTTTCTAAGATGTTAAGACACTAAGATTCTAAATTTTTCTCTTAGAATATTTGATTTAAATTATAAACTACTAAGGTTCTAAAATGCTGCATTTTTCTTAGCATCTTAGAACCTTAGTTTCTTAGTATCTTTCAAGAATTATTTATTTGCTTTTTTAAGCAATTCTTTCTGTTTTACAATAACAAATTTTGCTTTAAATCCTGTATCTAAATTATCCCAATAATCAGATAAAACATGATTTCCTTCCGCATCTGTAATTTCAAATCCTCCGGTATTTCCACCGAGTGTCCCAACGTTAAGCGCTTCTAATGAAAAAGTATTAAAACCTTCGTTAAAAGTAATTTTAAAACTCTGGTATTCAGACTTCAATAACATCCTTTCTACCACAACATTATCATTAAAAACTGCCTTAATCAAATCTCCGTCAATTGCACCCGCATCACGACATTTAATAATAAAATAAGCAGAACTGGTATAAATATCACCAAATTCTATATCTTTTCTAACCAACGGCCCTCTTCCTTCTTTTAATCCCGCATCTTTTAAAGCCTTATCCAAATCTTTTTCCATTTTGTCCACATAACGATCCCCTGGATTGGCAAACTGTTTTTCAGTTGACATTGAAAATTTGCTTTTTTCTTCTCCAACCTGAAATTGAGATTTTGTCGTTAGTTTGGTATTATCGTAAACATTTGGTGTTTTTATACTTGGAATTTCACCATTTGGCGCAGCCGGATCATCTAAACTTGGCATATCTGGAGCAGGCATTTTTTTTGGTTTTGCGCCAAACTTTGGAGCTGGAATACTCTTGAATTTAGTACTAAATTCCGTTTGGGCTGATACCGATGCAACAGCAAAAAATAATATGAAAAATAAAATATGCTTCATTGAAAAAGTTTTATCGAATCGGCTTTTATAATTTTATAAAATATCTATAGCAAAGCAAAAATAACATAATTTGTTTCTGAACTTTCACTTTAAGGTTTTTATAACAATTATTTGGGCTAATTTTTAGAATCAAAAAACCTGCCAAGGTTTAATTCAAATTATGAAAATTAAATATCATCTATAAGATATTCTAATTAATTTCTTTTGTAAAAATTTTGTTATAAAATATTCTTTTCCTTTGACAGTAAGCAACTTATTCCTAAATTCAAGGTTTAAATTTTTCTTCATTAAAAAAACAGGAAAATGGATTATATAGACTACTATAAAACATTAGAAATTACGAAAACCGCGACCGAAGCTGAAATCAAGAAAGCTTACAGAAAATTAGCCCGAAAATATCATCCTGATTTAAACCCGAATGATAAGGAAGCGGAGAAAAAATTCAAGGAAATAAACGAAGCAAATGAGGTTTTGAGCAATCCTGAAAACCGCAAAAAATACGATAAATACGGAAAAGACTGGAAACATGCCGATGAATTTGAAAAAGCAGGTTATGATCCAAATCAGCAACAACAGCAATATTCAAGACAACAAAGTGCACAGGATTTTTCTGATTTTGGAAACGATTTTTCGGGAAGTGATTTCTCCGATTTTTTCAATTCAATGTACGGATCTGGACGAAGCAGCCGAACTCAATCTAAATATCGTGGCCAAGATTTCAATGCCGAATTACAATTGGATTTAGCATCGGCATATACCACACACAAACAAAGTTTGACCGTTAATGGCAAAAATATCAGAATTACTATTCCGGCCGGAGTTGAAAACGGTCAGGTTATAAAAATCCCAGGACATGGTGGCCCCGGTGTAAATGGCGGGCCAAATGGCGATTTGTATATTACCTTTTTAATTTCTAATAATTCTGATTTTAAAAGAGATGGCAACAATTTATATTCAAATGTCGATTTGGATTTATATACTGCCATTCTTGGTGGAGAAATCAGCATTAAGACTTTTGATGGAAAAGTAAAAATAAAAGTTCCTGCCGAAACTCAAACCGGAACAAAAGTCAAATTAAAAGGAAAAGGATTTCCTATTTATAAGAAAGACAATCAATTTGGCGATTTGTATGTGACATACAACCTAAAAATTCCAACCAAATTATCAGAAAAAGAAAAAGAATTATTTACAGAATTATCTAAACTTAGAAATCATGGGCAGTAAAAATTTGATTCAAATAAAACAGTTTTGTCTGTATCACGAAATTGAAAATACTTTTATAAAAGAGCTAAATAGTTATGGTTTGATCAAAATTATTTTTGAAGAAAATGATGAATACTTAGAGCCTGAGCAATTACCCTCAATCGAAAAAATGATGCGCATGCACTATGATTTAAATATCAATTTAGAAGGAATTGACGCAATTTATCATCTGCTAAATAAAATTGAAACTTTACAGCAACATTTAACAAATACCCAAAACAAACTTAGAATTTACGAAGAACAGGAAGTAAGAGAATAACCAAATTTATTTTTAAAATATCACAAAAAAGAAAGATTTATAATAAGATTTCAAACCAAAATTATCCTTTTTCACCACCTTATTTTATAAATTGCAACGCATTAATTAACCTGGATTTGTTTTTAAAAACCACCAAAAACAATTCAAAAAAAATCATAAAATGAAAAGAGAAAACATCTTAACAGGATCACCGTGGGAAGACAAAATGGGATACTGCCGTGCTGTAAGAATTGGTAATATCATCGAAGTTTCAGGAACTGTAGCAATTGTAGATGGCGACAAAGTTAAAGCCGATGACGCGTACGCACAGACATATAACATTATTGAACGTGTTGAAAAAGTTCTTGAAGATTTAAACGTTGGAATTAAAGATGTTATCAGAACAAGAATTTTTACCACAGATGTTTCTACTTTTGAAGAAGTTGCCAGAGCACATTCGGCTTTCTTTAAAGATGTAAAACCTACAACCGGATTTTATGAAATCAGCAAATTAGTTGCTCCTGAATATTTGGTTGAAATCGAATTTACAGCTGTAGTACAATAATATTTTTCCGCCACGAATTCACGAATTATTTATTATTAAAGTATTCAATTCTTTACATTTGTGATTCGTGGCGAAAAAAACGCTTCTCTTAAAAAAATGACTTCCCAAAACCTAAAAAAATTATTGATTTCTATTTCAAAATGGATAATTATTTGTGCATTAATTGGTATATTTTCAGGTTCTGCTTCAGCATTTTTTCTAGTTTCTTTAGAATGGGTTACCCAATTTAGAATTGCACACGATTGGATTATTTGGCTTTTGCCAATTGGCGGATTATTAGTTGGTTTAAGCTATTATTACTTCGGAGAATCTGTTGTAAAAGGGAACAATTTATTGTTGGAAGAATACGAAAATCCGCAGAAGACAATTCCGTTCAAAATGGCGCCTTTAGTTCTTTTGGGAACTTTGCTTACACATTTATTTGGAGGTTCTGCCGGACGCGAAGGCACAGCGGTTCAAATGGGAGGCGCGATTGCTGATCAATTCACCAGATTTTTCAAACTCGACAATTCTGAACGCAAAATTTTAATTATTCTCGGAATCAGCGCAGGTTTTGCATCCGTTTTCGGAACACCTTTGGCCGGTGCCATTTTTGCTTTAGAGGTTTTATATTTTAGCAAAATCAATTTCAAAAGTATTTTGCTTTCTTTTTTAGTAGCTTATGCAGCTTATTTCACAGTTGAATTTTGGGAAATCAAACATACACATTATAGTATTCCAATTGTACCGGAATTAAACTCTAGTAACTTATTTTACACTATCGTTTTAGGATTATTATCGGGCTTGGCCGCTTTATTGTTTGCAAGAAGCACGCACTTTTGGAGTTCTCTTTTTTCAAAAAATGTAAAATATCCACCACTTCGCCCTTTTATTGGCGGCGTTATTCTGGCAATTGTAATTGCAGGTTTAGGATTTACAAAATTCTCTGGACTTGGCGTTCCTGTAATTGTGGATTCATTTTCAAATCCAAATAACTGGTACGATTTTCTATTAAAGATTCTCTTTACCGGATTTACTTTAGGCGCTGGTTTTAAAGGCGGTGAAGTAACCCCGTTATTTTTTGTCGGTGCAACTTTAGGAAGCGCTTTGTCAATCGTAATTCCAATGCCAATTGCACTTCTGGCAGGAATTGGATTTGTAGCTGTTTTTTCTGGCGCAACCCACACGCCTATCGCCTGCACCATTATGGGGATGGAATTATTTGGAATTCAGCCTGGAATATTCATTGCAATTGGCTGTACAATCGCTTACTTTTCTTCAGGTTCTGTCGGAATTTATAAATCTCAAATCGTTAAAGGCGCTAAATACAAATTGTATCAAAGATTTAAGAAAGAAGAATTGGAACATCTTTGATTTAAATTCCAATCCCGAAGTTTCTTTATAAAATTCCAAAACTCATAACTTATAACTCATAACTTAAAAGTGTGTTAATCTATAAAATGATTGCAACATTACATTAAAAAAATGTAAATTCGCACACTATGAAAATACAAGATATTCAGGCAATACAATTGTTGCTTTCTGCCCCAAAGAAAATTGTAATAATCCCGCACAGAGGACCAGATGGCGATGCTATGGGTTCAACTTTAGCATTATACCATTTTTTAATAAAAAATAATCATCAGGCAACGGTAATAGCGCCGAATGATTTTCCTGATTTTTTAGCTTGGCTTCCGGGTTCTGAAAACGTAAAAATATTTGAAAAAGATACCGAAAACTGCACTCAAATATTAGAAGCAGCCGAGTTAATTTTCACACTTGATTTTAATGCATTTCATCGTACAGGCGAAATGGAACATACTTTAGCAAAATTGACAGTTCCGTTTATCATGATCGATCATCATCAAAAACCTGATGATTATGCAACCTACATGTATTCTGACACTGAATTTGGTTCAACCTGTGAGATGGTTTACAACTTTATTTCTTTTCTAAATAAAAAAGAAGATATTGATAAAACTATTGCAACCTGCATTTACAGCGGAATTTTGACTGATTCTGGCTCGTTTCGTTTTCCAGGAACAACAGGAAACACGCATCGAATTATTGCTGAATTAATTGATTTAGGTGTTGAAAACACGCAAATTCCTGTTTTATTATTCGATAATAGCTCATACAGCCGTTTACAATTATTAGGTCGTGCTTTACAAAATATGAAAGTTTTTGAAGAGCATAAAACTTCCTATACTTCGCTTACTCAGGATGAATTAGATTCATTCGATTATGTAAAAGGCGATACTGAAGGAATCGTAAATTACGGACTGAGTATAAAAGGTATTATTTTTACCGCTATTTTTATCGAAAATAAGGATGAGAAAATCATTAAAATATCTTTCCGTTCGCAAGGAGGATTTGATGTAAATCAATTTGCCAGAGATCATTTTAACGGCGGAGGGCACAGCAATGCAGCCGGCGGAAAATCTGAATTATCAATGGAAGAAACCTTAGTGAAATTTGAAGATTTAGTTACTAAACTTGCAATATAACCGAATATGAAATATTTAAAAATCAGTATTTACACACTTCTTTTTACTGTTTTATTTGCCAGCTGCAAGCAACATGAAGAAGCCAGAAGACCGCTTTCAAGAGCATCGGGTACTTTCATGAAAAAATCAGCTGACCGAAATAAAAAGCTAGTGGCTAATGAAGAGGATGTCATCAAAAAAATCATAAAGAGCAATCCGAAAGTAAAATATTATGCCACAAAAAAAGGCTATTGGTTTTCTTATGATGAAAAAAATCCAAACGAAACTCAAGCACCTCGTCGAGGGGATATTGCTTATTTCAATTTAGAAGTAAAAGATATTCAAGGTAAAATTATTTATTCTGAAGCTGATCTTGGTCCGCAAACCTATTATGTAGATAAACAAGACATTATGATGGGATTGCGTGATGGTATCAAATATATGCACAAAGGCGAAACTGTCACCTTTTTGTTTCCTTCACACATTGCTTACGGATATCATGGAGACAATAATAAAATTGGACCAAATGAATCTTTAATGTGCACCGTAACACTTCGTAATTTTGTTCCAGATCCTACAGCTCCAAAAACAGCTGTTCCGGCTGGACAATCTACAGATGCACAAGCTTCGGCAGGACAAACACCGAAACCTGCTACTCCAAAACCGGTTGCTTCAAAACCTGCCGCACCAACTAAAAAAGAT
This sequence comes from Flavobacterium resistens, assembly GCF_900182645.1. Lineage (GTDB taxonomy): Bacteria > Bacteroidota > Bacteroidia > Flavobacteriales > Flavobacteriaceae > Flavobacterium > Flavobacterium resistens. The sequence goes on from NZ_FXTA01000001.1 coordinate 1,115,827, forward strand.
ACAGTAAACCCTTAAATAAAAACATTTTAGAAATGAAAAAGAATATCTTATTATTACTATTAGCCGTAACCTCACTTTATTCTTGTAAAGATGAACACAGCAATTTACCTGATGGTTTATACGCCGATATTGAAACAAACAAAGGACATATCATTGTTGAATTAGACTATACAAAAGCACCTGTTACTGTAGCAAACTTTGTGACTTTAGCAGAAGGCAAAAACGAATTTGTAACCAAAGAGTACAAAAAAAATAAGTCTTTTTTTGATGGTTTAAAATTTCACAGAGTTATTGAAAATTTCATGATTCAGTCTGGAGATCCTGAAGGAACTGGTTCAGGTGATACTGGATATAAATTTAAAGACGAAATTACCGATTTGAAATTTGACAAACCGGGAGTTTTAGCAATGGCAAACAACGGTCCTGGAACAAACAGCAGCCAATTTTTTATTACGCATGTTGAAACGCCTTGGTTAGAAGGAAAACACACTATTTTTGGTCACGTAGTTGAAAAAGGACAAGAAGTTGTAAACCAAGTAAAACAAGATGACACGATTGTAAAAGTTACGATTATCAGAAATGGAGAAGCGGCAAAGAAATTTGATGCTGTAAAAGTATTCCATGACTATTTTTCAGAAGTTGCAAAAGAGAAAAGCAAATATGCCGGAGTTCAAAAAGAAAAAGTGGCTTATTATGCTTCAATAAAACCAAAAGCAACTAAAACTAACTCAGGTTTAGAGTTTGTTATTACTGAAAAAGGAACTGGTAAAAAACCAGCGATTGGAACCCAGATTTATATTCATTACGCAGGTTTCCTTGAAGATGGGACTTTATTCGATTCAAGCATCGTTGATGTTAATAAAGCTTTTGGAAAATATGATGCTACAAGAGCAGAACAAAACGGTTATCAGCCAATTCCATTTCAGGCAGGCAAAAAAGATGGTTTGATTCCTGGATTTATTGAAGGAATTGAGCAGTTGTCATTTGGAGATAAAGCGGTTCTTTTTATCCCTTCTCATTTGGCTTATGGAGCAACTGGCGCTGGAGGAGTTATTCCACCAAATGCTAACATTATTTTCGAGATTCAATTGCTAGAAAAACCACAATAATAAATTATTTCATAGACTTAAATTCGAAACAAAATGAAATTTAAATTTCTATTATTATTCTGTTTGGCAGTAGTAAGTTTACAAGCACAAACAACAAAAAAACCAGCTGCAAAACCAAAGGCCGCAACAACAAAAACAACTCCGGCAAAAGCAGCTGCGACAAAAGCGGCTCCGGCCAAAACAGCAGCTACAAAAACGGTTACACCTGCAAATCCTAATGAGGGTATTTTTGCAACGATCTCAACTTCAAAAGGTGATATTGTTGTTGTATTAGAATATGTAAAAGCTCCTGTTACAGTTGCTAATTTTATTTCTTTGGCAGAAGGAAATAATCCAAATGTTAAAGTAGAAAAACTAAAAGGAAAACCATTTTATGATGGCTTGAAATTTCACAGAGTTATTAATGATTTCATGATTCAGGGTGGAGATCCAGACGGAAATGGTTCTGGAGGTCCGGGCTATTCCTTTAAAGATGAATTTACTGAAGAATTAAAATTTGACAAAGGTGGTATTTTAGCAATGGCAAATTCTGGGCCGGCAACTAACGGAAGCCAATTTTTCATTACACATAAAGATACTCCTTGGTTAAATGGAAAACACACTATTTTTGGTCATGTCGTTTCAGGAATGGACAATGTAAATAAAATTGTTCAGAATGATATCATGACAAAAATTACAATTACACGCAAAGGCGACGCTGCTAAAAAGTTTGATGCTGTGAAAATTTTGGCTGATGATGTTAAAAAAGAAGAGGCAAAAAAACTTGAAGCACAAAAAGTAGTTGCACAAAAAGCAGCTTATTTTGCAGCAACTAAAGCTAAAGCAACTACAACTGCATCTGGCTTAAAATATGTGATTACACAAAAAGGAACTGGCGTAAAAGGCGCTGAAGGGTCAACAATTTATTTTCACTATGCGGGTTATTTTGAAGACGGAAATCTTTTTGATAGCAGTATGGCAACGGTTGCAAAAGCGTATGGAAAATATGATGCAAACAGAGATGCAGCAGGAGGATACAAAGCTTTTCCTTTTACAGTTGGCAAAAAAGACGGCATGATTCCGGGATTTATTGAAGCTTTAGATATGATGACAGACGGAGAAAAAGCAATTTTCTTCCTTCCTTCAAATTTAGCTTATGGAGAAAAAGGTGCTGGTGGTGTGATTCCTCCAAATGCAACTTTAATTTTCGAAATTGAAACTTATAAAAATCAGCCGGTCAAATAATTGAACTGAAAGATTTATTAAAATAGAAACCATCAAAGCATATGTTTTGATGGTTTTTTTTTATTTAAATCGGTTTTTAATTTTTCTGCTAAATCTGTAATTTACAAATACAAAACTTCTTCCAAACAATAATAAAACTAACGTTTAAGGATAATTTTTGCTAAATCACAAACAAAATAGCTTACCTTTGCCGGCCTTAATTTTAAAACAGGAATTTCAAATGTCACAAAACAATGTATTAAAAGGAGTTTTTTTAGTTGCTTTAGGAGCTACAACTTACGGAATGCTAGCCACTTTTGTAAAAATGGCTTATTCTGAAGGATATACAACAGCCGAAGTAACAACTTCTCAATTCGTTTTGGGAATAATTGGAATTTTGATAATCAATGCATTTCAGAAAATAAAAAATAAAGGAACTGCGGTAAAAGCTTCTTCAAAAAACATTTTCAGCCTGATGCTTGCCGGAACTTCATTAGGAATGACAAGTTTGTTTTATTATCTGGCTGTAAAATATATTCCGGTTTCAATTGGGATTGTTTTATTGATGCAAACCGTTTGGATGGGCGTTTTACTAGAAATGATTTTAGAAAAAAAACTGCCTTCAAAACAAAAAGTAATCGCTGTTTTTATTGTTCTTATTGGAACAGCTTTGGCTACAAATCTAATTCATGCTGATTTTCAATTGGACTGGAGAGGAATCGTTTGGGGGATTTTAGCAGCCGCTTCTTTCACTACAACTATGTTTACCGCAAATCGTGTTGCAACCGAAATTTCGTCTGCACAACGCAGTTTATATATGCTTTTGGGAGGAGCTGTAATTGTGTTTTCTTTCGCTTTCGCAACTCAGACAGGAGCTTTTAATCTCGCTATTTTTATGAAATGGGGAATTGTTTTGTCTTTGTTTGGAACTATCATCCCTCCTATGTTAATGAATGCTGGTTTCCCTTTAACCGGAATTGGATTAGGAAGTATTGTTTCTGCTCTTGAACTTCCTGTTTCTGTTACAATGGCTTTTGTTCTTTTGAATGAAAAAGTTATTTTTTTACAATGGGTTGGAATTGTTTTAATCATTTTGGCCATTATTATTATGAATGTAAATTTCAAGGCTAAAAAATAAACAATTTTGCTGCTCTTTAAAAAAAAGGGACTTGTAATGCAATAATTGTTAATTTTTTTATAAATTCGTGATATACAACACTATATCATGAAACAACCTTGGCATTTATATTTAATGGCTTTTTTATATATACTTGCTGGTATCAATCATTTTAGAAATCCTAAAATGTATATCAGGATTATTCCTCCTTTTTTTAAAAACCCCAAATTTATAAATTATTTAAGTGGAGCTGCCGAAATCATTTTAGGCACACTCCTATTTTTTCCTATTACAAGAACTTTTGCCGCATGGGGAATTATTGCATTGTTAATTGCTATATTTCCTGCTAATTTGTACATGTATCAAAATAAAAAAGCAAGTTTTAATTTACCAAGATGGATTTTATTTGTACGTTTGCCCTTACAAATTGTTTTGATTTTTTGGGCATACCAATATACCCTTTAACAATCACAATCTATTAATTTAAAATTACTTAATTATGAAAAAATTATTTGCAGAGTTTTTTGGAACTTTTTGGTTAGTTTTTGGAGGTTGCGGAAGCGCTATTTTTGCTGCAGGAATTCCAGATTTAGGAATTGGATTTGCTGGCGTAGCTTTAGCTTTTGGTTTAACGGTTTTAACAATGGCATATGCTGTTGGTCATATTTCCGGTGGACATTTTAATCCAGCAGTTTCATTCGGATTATGGGCTGGCGGAAGATTTTCAGCAAAAGATCTTATTCCTTACATTATCGCACAGTGTATTGGAGCAATTGCTGCAGCAGGAACTTTATACACAATCGCTTCTGGAAAAGCCGGTTTTGTGATTGACAATACAAAAGCTGGTGCATTTGCATCAAACGGTTTTGGAGCATTTTCTCCTGATGGATATTCTTTTCAGGCCGCTTTTATTGCCGAATTTGTATTGACTTTATTTTTCCTTTTAGTGATTTTAGGAGCAACAGACAAATTCGCAAACGGAAGATTTGCCGGAATCGCAATTGGGTTGGCTTTAACTTTAATTCATTTAATCAGTATTCCAATCACCAATACTTCAGTTAACCCTGCAAGATCTTTATCTCAGGCCATTTTTGTTGGAGGTGAACCTTTATCTCAAGTTTGGCTATTTTGGGTGGCACCAATATTAGGTGCAGTTGTAGCTGGGTTTATCTATAAAACTTTGCTGCAAAATCATGATGAAGCTTAATCCCCAAAATAAATCAAACATAAACTAAAAACATTCAATTATGGAATTTTTATATTTCTTACTTATAGGAGCAATTTCTGGATGGCTAGCTGGTCAAATATGGAAAGGTGCAGGATTTGGTTTAATTGGTAATATTATCGTCGGAATCATTGGCGGTTTTATTGGCGGATGGATTGCTGGAAAATTCGGAATTGGAGGCGGCGATCTTCTTTGGCAGATTCTTATTTCTGTTGGAGGTGCGTGGGTTTTACTTTTTATTATCAGCCTGATTAAAAAAGCTTAAACCAAATACATCAAAATAAATTAGTTACCTAATAAATATATTAAAGAGAAAAAAGAAGTTTCAATAATCTTTTTTCTCTTTTTTTTTATTTTAAATAATTCAACAGATTAGAAGTTAAAATACATATTTCTCATAATTTATATTGTCATTCCATCAATTTTATTACATTTGAGCACATACACTATTGAATTATGAATGACATTATTACCTACTTCAGTACAATTCCTTCTTCACACAGAAGTTTAATTTTGGTTGGAGGAATAACTCTTTTTTGGCTAATCGAAAATACTTTTCCGCTCTTTCAGATGCAGTACAAAAAATGGCATCATGCAGGAATCAACATATTCTTTACACTTACAACAATAATTGTCAACTTCGTTTTGGCTTTTATCTTAATCAAAACTGCAGCCTGGACTACTGAAAATCATTTTGGAATCCTGGAATGGCTTCCTGAAATCCCAATTTGGCTTTATACTATCATAGGCTTGCTTTTACTGGATCTGATTGGTGCTTATCTAGCACATTTCGTGCAGCATAAAATAAAATTTTTATGGCGTTTTCATCTTATTCATCATACAGATACCTGGATTGATACAACTACGGCTAACAGGCATCATCCTGGCGAAAGTGTCATTCGTTTTATCTTTACAACTTTAGGGGTATTAATTGTTGGAAGTCCAATGTGGATGGTTTTTCTATACCAATCATTATCCGTTATTGGTTCACAATTCAATCATGCCAATATTTCGCTACCAAAAAAGCTGGATGTTTTTTTAAGTTACCTAATTGTTTCTCCAAATATGCATAAAGTTCATCATCATTATATGCTTCCTTACACAGACAGTAATTACGGGAATATATTTTCAGTTTGGGACCGTCTTTTTGGAACATTTACGACCTTACCAAAAGAAGAATTAATTTATGGAGTTGACACGCATATGAAGCCCGAAGAACATAACAAATTAGCAAATTTGTTGCAAATTCCGTTTCAAAAATCAAGATCAGCAAAAAACAGTTAAAATCAATAAAAAAAAATAGTTCAGCGTACCAACTAATTATTTTTTTTATTAATATTGATATATAAAATGAAAATCAATCTATTAATCATTAACCTCTATTTTGAATTAATTTTCACGAGATGAAAAAGAGTAGCCGCAAAGAATTGAATTGGGAACAAACAGAAAGACTTGTTTCGTTAGCTTTAGAAGAAAAAAATCCATTTGAAATCATAAAAAAAGAATTTGGATTAGCAGAAAAGGAAGTTCTGGAAATCATGAAAAAGAAGATGCCTGTAGAAAAATTTGAAATGTGGAAAAAAAAGGCAATTGCAAATAAGCCAAAACCAAAGCCAGTCAAAATTGACGACTTCGATGAGGATTTGGATGGAAAATATTACATAAAGAACAAACTAGATTAAGATAAAACTCCTGAATTTCAGGAGTTTTTTTTTATATTTATATAAAAGTGTAACAATTTGATAATTTAGAAGTCAAATACACATAACTAAACGCGAACAAATGAGAAAAATAATTTACACTTTAGCTCTTGCTGTAACATTTTGGAGCTGTAAAACAGGAAGCACATCGGGAGATGCAAAAAGCAAAACTGTAGATGTTAACATCAATCTTGTAGATGTTAAAGATGATAAAGTCCTTGTGACTGTTACACCTCCGGCAATTAAAACGGATGAAGTAATTTACAGTATTCCAAAAACAGTTCCTGGAACTTATTCTACAGATAATTACGGTAAATATTCAGATGGTTTTAAAGCTTTTGATACTAAAGGAAATGAGTTAACTGTAAAAAGAATTGATGATAATTCATGGTCAATTTCTAATGCAAAAACGCTTAAAAAAATCACTTATTTAGTTGGAGATACTTTCGATACTGAAAAAGGAACTGGTTTTGGAAATGATGATGTATTTTCTCCAGCTGGAACTAACATTAACGCCGGAGTAAATTTTATGGTTAATACACACGGTTTTGTTGGTTATTTTCAGGACAAATTAGATGTGCCGTACAAAGTTACGATTACGCATCCTGAAACGCTTTGGGGAGCAACTTCAATGACTGACGAAGATGCAAGTAAAACAAGCGACGTTTTTACAACTTCTCGTTATGCAATTTTGGTTGAAAATCCGATTATGTATTCTAAACCTGATTACACGACATTCAACGTTAACGGAATGGATATTTTGATTGCTGTTTATTCTCCAACTGGAAAATTTACTGCAGAAAGCATTACGCCGGAAATGAAAACGATGATGACCGCGCAGAAAAACTTTTTAGGAAAAATCAACTCGACTAAAAAATACACTGTTATATTGTATTTATCAAGCTTGGCAAAAGATGATGCGCACGGTTTTGGAGCTTTAGAGCATCCAACAGTAACAACTGTTGTTTTACCAGAATCAATGCCAAAAGAGAAATTGGTTGAATCAATGAAAGATGTAGTTTCTCATGAGTTTTTCCATATTGTAACTCCATTGACAATTCACTCAAAAGAAATTCAGTATTTTGATTACAATGCACCAAAAATGTCAGAGCATTTATGGATGTATGAAGGTGTTACTGAATATTTTGCAAATCTTTTCCAAATCAATCAAGGTTTAATTGATGAAGCTGAATTTTACACTAGAATCGCTGATAAAATTGAACAGGCAAAAGGCTTAAATGATACGATGTCGTTTACCGTAATGAGTAAAAATGTTTTAGAGCAGCCATATAAAGACCAATATTTGAATGTTTATCAAAAAGGTGCTTTGATTGGTATGTGTATCGATATTATTATTAGAGAAAAAAGCAATGGCGAGAGAGGAATTCTTGATTTGATGCATAAATTATCAAACGAATATGGTATTGAAAAACCATTTAATGATGATGAACTTTTTGCTAAAATCACACAATTGACTTATCCTGAAGTTGGTGAATTCTTAAATAAATATGTAGCCGGAACAACTCCAATTCCTTATGATGTTTATTTAGCAAAAGTTGGAGTAACTAAATCAACTGAGAAAAAAGCGAGTCCAGTATTCTTAAAAGGACAAACTCCTTATATTTCTGTTGACAAACAAACAAAAGAAATTGCCGTTCGTTCTGATATTGAACCAAATGCGTTTTTCAAAAACCTTAATTTAAAAGGTGGCGATATTTTGGTTTCTATAAACGACAAACCTTACTCTCTTGCGAATATTTATGATTTAATTGGAGAAAGTGAAAACTGGAAAGAAAACGATCCAATTACTGTAAAAATCAAACGTGCAGGAAAAGAAGAAACTATCAAAGGAACTGTAAAGTTACCTTATGAAGAATCTGAAACTTTTAAAGCTACTGATGCTTCAAAAGACAAACTTAAAAATGCATGGTTAAAAGGATAATTTCTTTTAAGACAAATAAAAAAACCGACAAGTGATTGTCGGTTTTTTTATTTGTCTTTATTTCTTCACCGGAAACTTCCAGTCAAATTCATCTTTATTATTAATGATTGCGCCAATCTCAAATTTTACAACTTCATCAAATTCGGTTTGAAGAATAAACCAATTGTCTTCATTAAAATAATTTTCGAAAGTATCAAAAGTTTCCTGATTGTATTTTGTAATTCCTTTTGCGGCAAAATCTTTCTTTACATCAGCAATTTTTCTTCCGATTATTTTGAATCCCAAAACTTCTAAATCATTGCTTGACGCAACTGCATAACCAAATTTCAAATCTTCTTCTTCATAAAATGTTAATCTGATTTTATGCGCATTGTATACAAAAATCACATTGTCATCTTCGTCTTTATAGTTTTTATCAGGTTTTCCTAAAACAGCTGTTACGTCATTCTGTTTCATTCCGAAAAGCAATTTGTCAATTCCTGATTTTAGATTTATTTTCATATTGATTGTCTTTATTTGAAGTGCAAATTTCGTGAAGTTTTTTTGTTATTTGCCACGAATTCACGAATTTCTCAAATTTTGATATTACTGTGTCTGAACTAAATTAATTTTTATGTCAGGCTGAGCGAAGTCGAAGCCCTTTTCATTTCATCCGCCCTTCGACTTCGCTCAGGGTGATAATCAACAGATCATCTTAATTTTTAAATTGATTCTTATTCGGTTTACTACTCATATAAAAAGTAATTTTTCCTCCATTCATCACATCAGAATGTTTCAGGAAAGGTTTTGAAAGTTCTTTTCCATTCAAAAGTACTTTACTAACAAATACATTTTTATCGGATTGATTTACGGTTTCTACTTCAAATTTCTTTCCGTTTTCCAGATTAAAAACTGCATTTTTCACGAGCGGACTTCCTAAAGCATATTCATCAGAGCCTGGCGCAACAGGATAAAAGCCTAAACTACTAAAAATATACCAGGCACTCATCTGTCCAAAATCATCATTTCCTCCAAGACCATCTGCTCCGTTACGGTACATTTTTTTCAAAATCATTCGGATTTTATCTTGTGATTTCCACGGAGAATCTGTCCAGTTGTATAAATAAACTACATGATGCGAAGGTTCATTTCCATGAACGTAATTTCCAATAATTCCATCTCTGGTAATATCTTCTGTATTTTCGAAATATTTATCTGGAAGATGCATATTGAACAAAGAATCTAAACGAACTTTAAATTTCTCATTTCCGCCCATTAATTTAATCATATCAGCAGGATCTTGCGGAACGTATAAGCTGTAATTCCATGAATTTCCTTCAATAAAACCTTGCCCATGCGTATCTAGCGGATCGAATTCTTTTTTGAAAGTTCCGTCGATTAATTTTGGGCGCATAAAACCTGTTTTTTCATCGTAAACATTTTTATAATTTTTCGATCTGTTGATGAATTCATTATAAATTTCTGTTTTCCCAAGTTTTTTAGCTGCTTGTGCAATTGCCCAGTCATCATAAGCGTATTCTAAAGTCTTAGAAACCGATGCTCCATTTTTATCTTCAGGTACATAACCCATTTTCATGTAATATTCTAATCCGTCATAATAAGGAACTTTTGCAGTATTGACACATGCCTGAAGCGCTTTTTCTGCATCAAAATTAATGTTTCCTTTTACAATTGCATCGGCCACTACAGAAACTGAATGATAACCAATCATACACCAATTTTCATTCGCATAATGTGACCAGATTGGGAGCATTTTATGCACACTTTGATCCGAATGTGCCAACATTGAACTTACCATATCAGCGTTGCGAGTTGGCTGAACAATATTAAAGAAAGGATGCAAAGCGCGATAAGTATCCCATAATGAATAACTTGTATAATTTTTAAATTTTTCGGCTTTATGAACATTCATATCAAGTCCTTTGTAATTTCCATCAAGATCCATATATTCTGTTGGACCTAAAAAGGCGTGATACATCGCAGTATAAAAGTTTACATAATCTTCCTTTTGAATGGCTTCAATTTGAATTTTATTCAGTTCACTATTCCAAACTTCCTGGCTTTGTTTTTTTACTTTTTCGAAATCCCAACCCGGAACTTCTTTTTTCATGTTTTCTAATGCTCCGGCCGAACTTACCGGAGATAGAGCCATTTTAATTTTGATTTTTTCGCCTTCTTCGGTATTAAAATCAAAAAATAGTTTTAGATTTTGTCCTGCCATTTCAGGGAAATTTTTCGTTTGGTCAAATCTTCCCCAGAAACCTCTGTAAACGCTTTTTTCTTGTGCCGCTTGTCCGTAGCTTTTAATAGGTTTACTGAAAGACATTGCAAAATAAACGGTTCTGGTTCTTGCCCAACCATTGGTTTGGCGGTATCCAGTAATTAAAGTATCGTTTTCAATACGAACAAATGTCCAAACGTTTTTCTTGTCGTAATTATAAATCCCAGAAGTTAAATCCAAAATAATATGTGCTTCATCTGATTTTGGAAATGTATATTGATGCATTCCAACTCTAGTTGTTGCTGTTAATTCGGCTTTAATTTTATGATCTTCCAGAAAAACGCTGTAATAAGCTGGTTCTGCTTTTTCTGTTGAATGTGAAAATGCAGATCGATAACCCGACAAAGGTTTTGACGCAACTCCAGGATTCAATTGCAGTTTTCCTGTTGTGGGCATAATCAAAAAATCACCTAAATCTGAATGACCTGTCCCGCTGAAATGTGTGTGACTGAAACCTACAATTGTCTTGTCCTCATATTGATATCCAGCACAATACTTATAAACTTCTCCATTATATTTTCCATTTAAACCGTAAGCAATAGTATCTGTTTCCGGACTAAGTTGCACGCTACCAAAAGGCACTGTAGCTCCTGGATAAGTATGTCCCATTCTTGCTGTTCCAATCATTGGATCAACGTACTGAATTAAATTTCGCTTTTCAGATTCTTTTTTTTGTGCATTTGAAATGGTTCCAAGCATCAAAAATGAAAATCCAAAAAGAATGCTTTTGCAGTTTAATCTATTCATTAGTTATTTTTTAAAACATTATATTTTTTATCTAAAACAAATCAGGTATTTACTAAAACGATTTACCTATCTTTTTAGTTTAGAAAAATACAACAAAATATGCTTTTAAAAAATATAAATTTTATGGGGATATTAATAAACTAATCTTTGCTCGAATGAAATCAAAGCTTTACAATATTGTTCTTGCATCTGTTTGAACTGGACTGAAGTACAGGCCTACAATATTGTTCGAGCCGCTGGCTTTTTTTTTAGCTTTGCTTTTTTTTATAGTTTATTTTTTAGGTTTTCTTTTACCTCATCAAACCATTCGTTTTTAAGAATACTTAAAACTATAGAATCACGTCGAAGATTGCTGTCTCTTGTTGGCATATTGCTTCTTAAAACACCTTCAACTTTACAGCCAATGCTTTTCATCGCGGCAATACTTCTTTCATTATTATTATCTGCGCGGAATTCAACTCTTTCTAAGCCTAAAGTTTCGAAAGCAAACTGAAGCAGTAAAAATTTGCAGTGTTTGTTTAAACCTGTTCCTCTAAACTCCGATCCGTACCATGTATATCCTAACTGCAAGGTTTTAAATTCAAGATTCATATCGTAGAAACGTGTTGAGCCTGCGTATTTTTTAGATTTTTTATCAAAAACGATAAAAGGAAATTCCTTTTCGTTTTCTCTTGCTTTAATTGCCAATTGAATATAATTAATCAAATTTTCTTTTCCTTCTGCTCCAACCAATGAATATTTCCAAGTTTCCGGTTCATTGATTGAAATATCCAATAAGTTTTCTACATCTGATTCTTGAAGCGGACGCAACAAAACAAAATCGTCTTCTAAAATAATAGTATCTGTGAAATTGAAATTTGATATTTTAGTCATAATTCATTTTTGGTTATTAAATTATTTTTTGATTTTAAATATAGTTCGATCGGAGTAAAATAATAATATTAAAAAAACTCTTTAAATAAAAAAAGCCCCTAAGGGACTTTACTTTTCTGTTCTTATTATTTGAAGTCCATAATTTCTCTAAAAAAATTATTCACTCATTTCGTCATAACGTTCGGGAACTTGGGGATCGTACAGCGGACATTTGAATTCTTCCATCACAGAAACCAATTGGTTCATGGTTTTTCCTTCAGTTCCGTAACAATCAATTTTTATGCTTTGAGGAGTTGCAATGACTTGAAAAGCACCTTTCCCTTTTGGGTTTTTCCAACTATTTTCATCTACTCTTTCCCATTCTGAGAAAACAGAATTGATTCTATTTACGATAACTTCTACTTGAAGCGTAGCCAGACCTTCTACTTCTTGTTTCTCTACAAGAGCTTCATAAACCTCTTGATTGTTCAGGTAAATTTCATCGAGATATCTCCAAAAAAGTAGTTCGTACATAGTAAAGTATTTTTAAACTATATAAGTGATATTAGTTCCTATTAAAAGTACTGAAAAAATACTAAAATGAACTTATATCACTTATATGGTTAATTTATTTTAATAATTGAATGTTCCGTATTCGCTTGTGATGGTAAGTTTTTTATCATCTGAAGCTTCTACTCGACCAACAATTTGGGCATCGACATTGAATGATTTTGAAATCTCAATAATATCTTGTGCAATGTTTTCCGGAACATAGATTTCCATACGGTGACCGCAATTGAAAACCTGATACATTTCTTTCCAATCAGTTTTTGATTGTTCCTGAATTAACTTGAACAATGGCGGAACCGGAAATAAATTATCTTTTATAATGTGTAAATTTTGAACGAAATGAAGAATTTTAGTCTGCGCCCCTCCACTGCAATGCACCATTCCGTGAATATCTGCCGGAGTATATTTATCTAAAATTTTCTTGATGATTGGCGCGTAAGTTCTTGTTGGAGAAAGTACTAACTGACCTGCATTGATTGGGCTGTTTTCAACTTCATCAGTCAAATTAACCTGTCCAGAATAAATCAATTCTTCTGGAACTGCTGCATCGTAACTTTCTGGGTATTTTTTAGCCAAATATTTTCCGAAAACATCGTGACGTGCAGAAGTAAGTCCGTTGCTTCCCATTCCGCCATTATAGCCTTTTTCGTAAGTTGCCTGACCAAAAGAAGCCAGACCAACAATTACATCGCCTGCTTTTATATTTGCGTTATCTACAACATCGCTGCGTTTCATACGAGCTGTAACAGTCGAGTCAACAATAATTGTACGAACAACGTCACCAACATCGGCAGTTTCTCCTCCTGTTGAATGAATGGTTACTCCAAAAGATTTTAATTCATTGATTAATTCTTCTGTTCCGTTAATGATTGCAGAGATAACCTCAGCCGGAATTAAATTTTTATTTCTTCCAATAGTTGAAGAAAGTAAAATATTATCTGTTGCGCCAACACATAATAAATCATCAATATTCATGATCAGAGCATCTTGAGCAATTCCTTTCCAAACAGAAAGATCTCCAGTTTCTTTCCAGTACATATACGCCAAAGACGATTTTGTACCAGCTCCGTCAGCGTGCATAATTAAGCAATGTTCTGAATCTTGGGTAAGATAATCAGGGACAATTTTACAAAATGCCTGCGGAAATAAACCTTTATCAATATTTTTTATGGCGTTGTGTACGTCTTCTTTTGATGCCGAAACACCTCTTTGTGCGTACCTTTTGCTAGAATCTGAACTCATGAAACTTAGTTTGTGTTGATGTGGTGCAAAGATAACTAGTTTTTTTAATTCTTGGGTTTATACCAATTTAAAATTAGTTTTTATTGTCACTTAATCTCTTAAAATGAAATTATGTTTTTCATAAAAAAAAATCGACAGCGAGAACACTGCCGATTTTTAGGCATCAGAATTATTCGAAGATTATGATATTTTTATTTCCAGTCAGGCATCGACGCATTTTGGAACAAAGTTGTCCTTGTACTGTCGTCGGTTGTACTGACGGTTTGTATATTTTTAGCTGAAAGCCCGTCATTTGAGGTATTTACAAAAATGACTTTTGCTTCATTTGGCGAAAATTTTACATCTAGGTCGTTGAAACCATTTTCTTTACCTGATGACAATTCTGCCGATGTATTTGTTGCAACGGTGTAAATGAATATTCTGGAATCTAAACGTCTGTAATCTGCGTTTTCAAATCCGGAAACATCTCTCGTGTAAACCACTCTTTTATTATCAATCGAAATATCAATTCCGCTTGCACCTCCGGTTACTCCAGAAAGCACAGTATATAAAACAGTTCCACTCATATCTATTGCATAAATTTCGACACTGTAGCCTGAAACATCATTTACTTTTAAAACAATTTGGCTTCCGTCGCGACTCCATTCACATTCAGAAATAAACTTGCCGTTTGGTGTTTTAAACAACTGCGTCAATCCAGATCCATCAGCATTTATACGGTAGAGTTTGTCAAAATTCGGATAAATTAGCTGACTACCATTTGTACTCCAGGAATAACTCACATTATCCATATTGAAACCTGCTATCGGAACAAAATTTGTAATTTTTCGCACATCGGTACCATCAGGATTCATGCTGAAAATTTGATTCAGAGATCCGTCAGTACTTATATAAGCAATTCTGTTAATGCTTAAATTTTTTCTCGGTCTGAAACTATTCACCTCTGCTGAAGACAATTGAAGTTCGTTTCCGGCATCATCTGCAGTAAAAATGACATTGTTGTTTTTTATCTTTTTCACATACATGTATCTCGGATTCGGGAAAGCCAATGTTCTAAACGAATTTGTCACACTATTTATAGGCTTGTTTATTCCGTCATCAACACTTACTTGCCAGTAATATTTGGTACTAAAACTTAAATCTTTAATAGCTAAAGTTGTTGTTTTAAGATCAGAATAGGTTTTCACTTCGTCTGTAGTTCCGTTTTTCACGGTAACAGTGTACGTAAGCGGATCTCCTTCCGGATCTTTGGCAGTCCAAGTCAAATTAAGACTTAAAGCCTGACCAGTAGCATTATCTGTTGGCGCAGTAAGCACAGGTATTTCTGGCGGTTTATTAGTTGCAGTTGAGACTTCTAATTCGAAAATAACTTCGATTTCAATATCTTTTTCTATTGTGCCCGGTACAAATCTGGCGATGAAACCATCTTTTTGAGCCTGAAAAGCATATTTTCCCACGGGTACTTTGTCTATTTTAAAGTATCCATCTTTATCAGTATAAACTGTACTGGTTGTTGGGCTAGAAGATACACGGGCATTTTCGATTCCTGTGTATGTTCGAACATCAACAACTCTTCCTTTAATTGAACCAGTTCCTGTGTTATCAAACTGCTCTTCGCTGCAAGAAATTAAAAGAAAAAAGCACGCCAAAATTTTTAATCCTATTTTCATTTGAGACTGAATTTTATTAAACTTATATTGAATTTAATCCTTTAATCATTAATTACTAAAGATCAAAAGGCTGCCTATTTTTTCTTATAATTAAGTTTTTTGGGGAAATAATATGTCATTCCGAAACCTATCCTATAGAAGTAATCATCCCGCACTCCAGCGACCAGATGATCTACATTATCGCTAAATGCTGCATTAAATTCTCCATACAATTTGAGTCCAACGTGGGGCGAAACCAAATATTCGACACCTGCTCCTGCCTGTACTTTGCTATGAAAATTTTCCCGATGATGATCGAATTCGAATCCGGTTCCGGCAAAAACAAAAGGAGAAAAAACGTCGCGGGGCAATATGATGCATTCCAGATTTAGATCTAAAGACAAATAGCCATAATCCATATAATTCCGATTTGCCACTTGAAAAGCATTTGAAGAAGCACTTAAGTTAAAAGTTGGAGAGAAAAAGAATTTCATTGCCCCTCTTATCATCGGCATTGGTTTTGGATTTGGATAATCGCCCTGCATTATTGCGGTTCCTCCCACTGCTTCTATACCAAATCTTGCTCTTCTATTTTCGCTTAAATTTCTGTTATATAATTGAGCTAAATCGGCATCGCTTTTCTCTTTATCATAAGCCGCTACAAAATCGTCAATTTGTTTTTGTGGTGCATTTACTTCCCAAAGTTTATCTTTAATTCCGTCAACAATAAGTCCTTCTACTGCTTTTTCAATAGCTTCTGTTACCGCCATCTGAATTGGTTCATTTCGGGTAAAACCAGTTTCAACTTCCAGAAGTCTGTTTAAATTGACATATCTGAATAAACTTGCATCAATACTTTGTGATAAAATAGTTTTTGAAACATAAACCGTATTTAGGATTTTTCCGTTTGAAGTCGATACCAATCTCAAATAGACAGTTACTCGGTCTTGTCTGTATTGAGTCGAACCTCCAGCTCCAAAATATCTCGCCCCAAAACCACCTGTAATAATATTGGTATCATACGAAATAATCCCTCCTTCAAGCAATACTCCTGCAAATAAAAGCGGCGTTAAAACGGCTTCATTCGGTTCTGTTTTTGATGCGTATTCCTGACGCGTAGAACGAATAATATTTCTTTCGTTTAAAAGATTTCCCAGATTTTCGCGCTCGATAGGTACAAACCATTTTGAGTCCTGTAAGGCTTTTATTAAAATTGATGTTGCTCCTTGTGTAACAGCAGTACTAAAGGTACTTCCCAGTTCAGTAGGTTTATACTGCCCTGTTTGGTCTTTAAATTTATATACACCTACAACTATCTGCTCTTTTGGTTTTGGCATTTCTACCAATTTGGCAGTGGCTGGAGTATTTTCTCCATATACCGCTTTTTGCACCCCAACAGGCTGATTAAAATATGCTCCACATCCTGAGAATAGGCAAATTAATAAAAATAGAAAAAGGGGACTTTTATTCATAATCTCAATTATTTACAATAATACATGAACCTTATTTTTACTCGGACAATTAAATTTATTGCCCCGGAAGAATTACTTGTGTCTGCTCACCCGTATCTGTATCCAAAACATCAACCACCAATCCTAAATTAGAATGGTAAATATCAATCGAAAGCGTTCCAAAAACATATGTTCCTGGAGAAAGTGTACCAGTTCCTGTGCCAGTACCTGTTCCCGTTCCAGTCCCATTTCCTGTACTTGTACTGCTTCCAAATTGATTATCAAATAATGAATTTGAAAGTCTGTTTAGCAATTGATTATTCAAATTGCTTTTAAAACGTTCCAGATCTGTTTGCTGCTTAAACTGCGAATTGGTATCTTCTTTATAATCATTCTGAGCCTGGGCAGAACTAAGCAACCACGGATAATTGAAAGTCTCTCCTCCAAAATTTGGATTTGCCGCTTTATATTGAAGGTTTTGTGCAATTGATATTGTACTAAAACCGAACAAGCAAACGAGTAATGCTATAGTTTTCATATAGATACTTTTTAGTTTAAACATTAAATAGTAAACGCTTTATCGAAAAATGTACTCAATGCTGAATTTTAATATTGAGTAATCATTTTGTTTTGCTTTTCCAGATCTTTAAAATACTTGAATAGCTTTTGAGCCGCTGAATCAGCCATATATTTTAAAAAATCTTCATCAGGACGTGAAATAAACTCCTCTATAATATCACTATCTACTAATATTGTAATCTTGGTTGTGCGCCCAAATGTCAGTTCTTCCTGAACCGTTACGATTTTAGTAGTATGAACTTTCAGTTTCGAATATTGTGCATAAAACATATCATAGTAATCATTTCCCAATTTTGTTTTAGTATCATTGGCTACAATTCCCACCATTTCGATACCGTCAACAGGGACAGATTTCCCAGCATCTGATTCTGTTTCTTCATTAAAAACAATTCGATCTTTGCCAATTATTGCATTTTTTTCATCATAAATCAGCAACATTACAATCACTTCGTCCTGTTTGGTGAAATTGACTTGTGTTTTAGACAATTCAACTTTTTGAATAGGTTCGAGTGTGACTCTTCCATCTTGTGCATTAGTTGATTTATTTGAATTCGATTTGTTTTTCTTGAATACACTTAGTTTATATGAAATATTCTTGAACTCTGATTTTAAATTTTCTGCAGTTCCGGTTATAAATAATAAATTCTCAATTTCCTTAACTTCAATTTTCGCCTTTACCTCTTTGTTATACTCGGTTTGCGAAAATCCGTTTTCAGAAAAAAAAATAAAAAAAGATGCCACAATTATGTGTAGATACCTTTTCATGATCCTAGCGATTAAATACGTAAATTGTACCTGAATTTCCAGACTGATTAATGATCATATCCTTGGATATCGAATTTGATCCTGTACTGAAAATCGTTAAATTATTGCCTTCCTGATTGACTTTCATCGATTCGACTCCTCGGGAGTATGATGATGATGAAATATCACTTATATAATTATTATTACCTGACTGTATATAGGATTGATTTATTTCGTCTGCTTTTTTGTAGACATTCATGCAGTTGTTATTACCAGTTTGCTGTGCAGTTACATAAGCATTGTTGCTGATAATAGTTAAATTGGCCTGATTGTAGTTGCCAATTTGTGCAATTTTGACTATGTTATGATTTATAACATATTGATTTGTATTCTGATTTTGATTGCGATTGTTTGATTCATTCATGGCTATAACATAATCACTTATATTCCCATCAATTGATTGTGAGAATATAATTCCTGTAAAAAGAAAAAATAAGATTACAATAGCTTTCATAATTTTTGAAATAATAAAAAAAGGAAGAACTGATTATATCAAGTCCTTCCTTTTCTTGGTTTTTTAGTTTGCCTGTAGCACTACGCTGCCATTTAAGAACCCAGCTTGAGTAACAGTACTAACATTTCCCCATCCTAATTGTGCTGTCAAAGCATAGTTAGCAACTCCATATTGGTCAATACTAGAATAGTTTCCAATTCCAAGTTGAATTGTTGAAGCTGAATTGAATAATCCTTCTTGATAAGTTTCAGATTCGTTACCGAAACCAAATTGATAAGCATTAGCATCGTTGCCCCAACCTACTTGAACTGCACTAGAACTATTAAAGAATCCGATTTGTGTTAGATCAGCATTGTTGTCAATTCCAAATTGGAAAACTGTAGCACTATTTCCTAATAGTGGACCTTGGTCAATATCTGAAGTATTTCCCCATCCAATTTGTGTAACTGAAGCAGAGTTTGCAATACCTAATTGATCAATAGTTGATGAGTTATCAACACCTATTTGAAGAACAGTTGCAGAATTAAAAATACCATCTTGTTGAACATCTGAATCATTTGATCCAACTTGAACAACTAATGCTCCATTTAATAAACCAGTTTGGTCAACATTACTAGTGTTTTGTGCCACGGCAACACCTACAAACAGCATCGCGGAGATGCTTAAAATTACTTTTTTCATAATAAATATATTTAATTGGTTATTAATACAAATTATTATGCAGGTTGTAATTTGGGGGAAAAAATTTGGGCAATTTTGATGAAATCTCAGGCGAAAATTTGGGGTTATTTCTCGATTTCTTTTTCAAAATTAGAAAACTTCTCGATAATCAAATCAGGTATAAATACGTATTTTACAAGAACTTAACTTGTTTTCGATGAACTGTGAAACTATCTCGACGAACTGCCATATTTGTTTTTTTACTTAGTAAGAAAAAACTTATTTCTTATAATTTCTTTACATTTATCCCTAAACAGTCGTTAAAAAAAAGTTATAAAACCACTTATTTTAACATATTCACAAAAAAAGCCCGTCTTTTTTAAGACGGGCTTTAACTAAATGTTTAGAAAACGTTACTTAGTAAACAGCAATTCTCTGTACTTGGTCAATGTCCAGCTCTCATCATCTACTAATAATTCTAATTTATCACAGTGATTACGAATATCTTCAAAATAAGGTTTTACTTTATTGCAATATGCTTCTGCCATTTTTTGGGCATCCGTTAATTGATTAGCTTTCTTTCTTTCATTAGTCATAGCCAATACTTTAGAATTGATTCCTTCGATATGACCCGAAATTTCTTTTATTAAAGTAATTTGTTCTTTTGCAATCGTCTCAAATTCTTTTCCAAAGATTTCTTTTAAGCCTTTTACATTTTCAATTAATGTATTCTGATAACGAATTGCAGTTGGAATTACGTGATTTCTTGAAATATCGCCTAAAACCCTTCCTTCAATCTGAATTTTCTTAGTGTATTCTTCTAATTCAATTTCATAACGCGCTTCAGCCTCAACATGATTA
The DNA here is from genome assembly GCF_900182645.1 of Flavobacterium resistens. Taxonomy (GTDB): domain Bacteria; phylum Bacteroidota; class Bacteroidia; order Flavobacteriales; family Flavobacteriaceae; genus Flavobacterium; species Flavobacterium resistens. Next base: position 1,136,273 of record NZ_FXTA01000001.1, read on the forward strand.
AAGATTCCTAGTTCTTCAAATAAGTCCAAAGCTTGTTTCGAAACTTTAGCTTTAATGGCTTCCGGTGTAGTTTTGAAATTGCTCAAACCTCTTTTTGCCGCTTCTTTTTCCCAGGCGTCGCTATAACCGTCACCTTCAAAAAGAATTTTTTTAGATTGTTTGATGTACTCTCTTAAGACATTAAAGATCGCATCATCCTTTTTCATGTCTTTATTTTCAATCAGGTTTTCAACTTCATTTTTAAAGTCAATTAACTGTTTCGCAACAATTGCATTTAAAGTTGTCATTGCATTTGAACAATTTGAATTTGAACCAACAGCTCTAAACTCAAATTTATTTCCTGTAAAGGCAAATGGTGAAGTTCTGTTTCTATCTGTATTATCTAATAATACGTCTGGAATTTTACCAACAACATTTAATTTTAAATCTGTTTTTTCTTCAGGCGAAAGTTTTCCGGTTGTTACACTTTCTAATTCTAATAAAACTTTTGACAATTGTGCTCCGATAAAAACCGAAATAATAGCCGGTGGTGCTTCATTAGCTCCTAGCCTGTGATCATTACTTGCTGTTGCAATTGAAGCTCTTAATAAAGTTTCATAATCGTTTACAGCTTTAATAGTATTGATAAAAAATGTCAGGAATTGCAAATTACTCATTGGCGTTTTGCTCGGACTCAATAAATTAACTCCGGTATCTGTAGCCAAAGACCAGTTATTGTGTTTTCCAGAACCGTTTACACCTTTAAATGGTTTTTCGTGAAATAATACTTTAAAATCATGACGTTCAGCAACTCTTTGCATTACATCCATTAATAAAGAGTTGTGGTCTACGGCAAGATTTGTTTCTTCAAAAATTGGAGCCAATTCAAACTGATTTGGCGCAACCTCATTATGACGCGTTTTTACCGGAATTCCCAATAACATACATTCCTGCTCCAAATCTCTCATATATGTAAGAGCACGCGTTGGGATAGATCCAAAATAATGATCGTCTAACTGCTGACCTTTTGCAGAAGTATGTCCTAATAATGTTCTTCCTGTCATCACCAAATCAGGACGAGAATTTGCCAAAGATTTGTCAATCAAGAAATATTCTTGTTCCCAGCCTAAAGTTGCTGTTACCTTTTTTACGTTTTTGTCAAAATATTTACAAACTTCAGTCGCCGCTTCATCAATTGCAGATAATGCTCTTAACAAAGGTATCTTATTATCTAAAGCCTCACCTGTGTATGCAATAAAAACTGTTGGAATACATAAAGTAGTACCATATATAAATGCCGGAGAAGTTGGATCCCAGGCTGTGTAGCCTCTTGCTTCAAAAGTATTTCTGATTCCGCCATTTGGGAAACTTGACGCGTCTGGCTCTTGTTGTACCAATTGGGCTCCGCCAAATTTTTCTACAGGATCGCTTCCGTCGTATGAAGTTTCAAAAAATGCATCATGTTTTTCGGCAGTTGTCCCAGTTAATGGCTGAAACCAGTGTGTATAATGTGTAACCCCTTTTGCCAATGCCCATTCTTTCATTCCCATGGCGATATAATCGGCCAATTTTCTTTCTATTTTAGTTCCATGCTGAATGGCATCTCTTACTCCTTTAAAAGCATCCGAAGTCAAATATTGCTTCATCGCTTTTTCATTAAACACATTCGATCCGAAAAGATTTGATTTTCGATCAATTTCTTCAAAGTGCACCGGCTTTCTGTTGGAAGCTTCTTGTAAAGCTTGGAAACGTAATGTTGACATGGTATGTAAGTTTTAATTCGTACTAATTTTCATTAAAAAAATGAGGAACAAATATAAACAATAAAAGTCCCTGTTTAGAATATAAAGTTTAGATTTTTGAACTACAATTTCTCAACAGATCGTGCTTTTTTCAGAGAATAAACAAAGACAATCAAGAAATGTAACAAAAAACAGCAAGAATCCCCATTAAATAAACATTTTTTCATAATTTCTTAACCCAAAAAATCAAAAATAGTCCTTAATTATTACGAATTTATTTTTTATAGTGGTTAAAAATTGCTTTTTTAAAAATATACCCCTACGAAAATTACGCTTCTCTAAAAAATTATACTCCGCAAAACAAAATAGCCCCCTAATTTTTAGGAGTAAAAAAATAAATCTATATTTGACCCAGCGAAAAAACAAAAAAAATAAATTTATATTATTATGGCTAAAATTAAGTTAGAGTACATTTGGTTAGATGGATACGAGCCAACTCAAAATCTTAGAAGTAAAACTAAAGTTGAAGAGCATGAAAATTTCAAAGGAACATTAGAAGAACTTGGAAATTGGTCATTTGATGGTTCATCAACTAAACAAGCTGAAGGTGGTTCTTCTGACTGTCTTTTAGTTCCAGTTGCAATTTATCCAGATCCAACTCGTATCAATGGATGGTTAGTAATGTCTGAAGTTATGTATGCAGACGGAACTCCACACCCATCTAACGGAAGAGCTACAATTGATGATGAAGATGATGATTTTTGGTTTGGATTCGAACAAGAGTATTTCATCATGGATACTAAAACTCAACTTCCACTTGGTTTCCCAGTTGGAGGATACCCTGCTCCACAAGGGATGTACTACTGTTCAGTAGGTGGAAAAAACACACACGGAAGAAAATTAGTTGAAGAGCATGCTGATTTATGTATCGCTGCTGGAATCAACTTTGAAGGAATCAACCAAGAGGTTGCTTGCGGACAATGGGAATTCCAATTATTCGCTAAAGGAGCTAAAAAAGCTGGAGATGAAATCTGGGTTGCTCGTTACTTATTAGATCGTTTGACTGAGAAATATGGTTACTATATTGAATATCACCCAAAACCTCTAGGAGATACTGACTGGAATGGTTCTGGAATGCACGCTAACTTCTCTAACAATGTATTGAGAACTTGCGGAGATCAGGCAACTTACGAAAGAATTTGTGAGGCTTTCCGTCCTGTTACTGCTGAGCACATCGCAGTTTACGGAGCTTACAATGACCAACGTTTAACTGGTAAACACGAAACTGCTTCTATCCACGATTTCTCTTATGGAGTTTCAGACAGAGGATGTTCTATCAGAATTCCTTTGATGACTGTTCAAAAAGGATGGAAAGGATGGTTGGAAGACAGAAGACCAGCTTCAAACGGAGATCCATACAAAATTGCTGCTAGAATTATCAAAACTGTTAAATCAGCGCTATAATTCAAAGCTTAAAATAAATTCTAAAAAGTGCCATCATAATTGTTGGCACTTTTTTTATTTTATTTGTCATTTCTGATGTAAAATGCAGTTTGTCATTCCGAGGAATGACAAGATTGTGTTAATCTCTTGTCAAAGTTTTAAACTTTGACAAAGTTCCAAAATCATTAACGAGTCAACTCATAACTCATAACTTAAAATTCATAACTTTTAAGAATACCTTTCTTATAATTAATTTTTAATTTAAACTTCATAACTTATCTTTGTAAATCATTTAAAAGAATTGTTATGATAGTCTGGTCTCTCTTTTTACTTGCTGTAGTTTTTATTCTTGCTTTAGACCTTGGTGTCTTCAACAAAACTCCTCATATTATCAGTACCAAAGAAGCCAGCAAATGGACTTTGATTTGGGTAACACTTTCTTTTTTGTTTTCAGGAGTAATCTATTGGCTTTACACAACCGATTATATTGCAAATCCTGACAAATTACAGCCTGCAGTAGCTTCAATGAAATTCATTACAGGTTATTTGATTGAACTTTCCTTAAGTGTCGATAATATTTTTGTGATTGCGATAATTTTTGCTTCATTCAAAATTCCGCAAAAATACCAGCATCGTGTTTTATTTTGGGGGATTCTAGGTGCAATTGTTTTCCGAGGATTAATGATTTTCTTTGGCGTTATGCTGATTAACCAATTTACCTGGACAACTTATTTGTTTGGTGCTTTCTTGATTTTTACTGCTCTAAAAATGTTGTTTTCTGGCGAAGACGAAGATTTTCACCCAAAAGACTCCTTTATATATAAGTTATTAGGAAAAGTTATTCCGATAACTTCTCACATGGATCATGAGAAATTTTTCATTTTAACTGAAAAAGGAAAAAAAGCTGCTACTCCATTATTTGTTGCTTTGATTGTAATTGAAGTGATGGATGTTTTGTTTGCCGTTGATAGTGTTCCGGCGATTTTAGCGATTACATCAGATCCGTTTTTAGTATTCAGTTCTAATATTTTTGCTATTCTTGGATTGCGTTCTATGTATTTCTTCTTAGCAAATATGCTGGCAAAATTCAGTTATTTGGAATATAGTTTGGTTGCCATTTTAGCTTTCGTAGGATTAAAAATGCTTCTTCACGATTGGATTCACGTTCCAGAATGGGCTTCTTTAGGATTTATCGCCTTATCACTTTTAGTGGGAATTTTAGTTTCTCTTAAATTTGGAAAAGAAAAATTATTGACTGATTCAGATTTAACTGAGAAATAATTTTATAAAACATATAATCATAAAAAAAAGGAAATCTTACGATTTCCTTTTTTTATCATTAAGATTAAGATTAAAAACTAGCATTCTTAATTTGACTTTCTTTTAAGTTTAAAGTTTTCATTACATCTAAATAACTACTTTTATTTAATGATGCACCAAAATCTGCAGGAATAATAACAAATCTAAAAACTTGATTATTTAAATAAGTTGGCCTGTTTGCTATATTATCTCCACCTACAAAGATTGTAAATCCTTCTTTACTAAAGTTATAATCATAAGTGATAGATGCACCATTAGAAAAGTAAACATCTGTAGGGATCAATTGCCAAATATCCGAACCTGAACTATTAGTTCCTTCTAATCTATAAACTAATACAGATTCATCCTGATACAAAGGTCCACCTAAATACTTAGCAAAAGAATCAGAAATTATATAACCGGTAGTAGAATTAAAAGAAAAACTAGTCTGGATTTCAAAAGCTTGCGGCATTAGAGCGTCTTTTCCCGGAGGCCCTTCTGGTCCTTCACAGCTTGAAAATGCAATTAATCCAACAATGGCAAATAAGGTAAGTATCTTTTTCATAATATTTGTTTTTTAAAGTTTATAAAGGTATTCCAAAAACCAAACCAAAAATTTTGTTAAACGGGTTTCGGAATAAAATTTCTAATTATTTTTTTGCAACAGTTTGATTTTTAAGGAATATTTTATTGAAAAACAATGCATGATATGGCAGTGAATTTTCCCAATAATCCCAAGTATGTGCGCCAGGACGCTCGGTGTAATCGTGATCTACTTTGTTATAAACTAATCTTCTGTGTAATTCTCTGTTTGGTTCAATTAAGAAATCGTCAACACCACAATCTATAATCAACGGCAGTTTGTTTGCTTTTATTTTATCCAACATATTCATAACGGCGTATTGTTCATACATTTCGGTACTTCCGCTTTTATCTCCAAAAACAGGCTGCATTAATTTGACAACCTGAGCAGCCGAATCTCTATTAAGCATCGTACTCATATCAACAGCTCCGCTCATACTTCCTGCCGCGCAAAACAAATCGGGATGTTTTGCCGAAAGATACAAAGCGCCGTGCCCCCCCATTGAAAGACCCGTAATTACTCTTCCACTTTTATTGCTGATGGTTCGGTAGGTTTTATCTACTTTCTGAATGACTTCCTGAGTTATAAAGGTTTCAAACTGGCTTTCTTTGTTTACTGGGCTGTCCAGATAAAAACTAAAAACCTCGCCTTCAGGCATCACAATAATCATATTATATTGATCCGATAAAGTCTGAACTAATTTTTTGTTTGGTGTATTTTTCAGCCAGTCGCTAAAATGTCCGTAAGCACCATGTAAAAGGTACATAACCGGGAAAGTCGATTTGCTTTTAGCATAAGAGTTTGGCAAAACTACCGCAGCTTTATAGGTTTTTCCCATAGCGGCACTGGCAACTTGCAAAGTGTCTACTTTTGCCGCATATGTCATTGTAGTCAAGCAAAGCAAAAACAAAGACAGCAGCATTTTAAATTTCTTCATTCTGATATATTTTTTTCTGATTAGGGAATGTAAATATACCTTTTTCAAAATAAATTATATGAAAAATCCGACCAGCTTTTGCCAATCGGATTTGAGAAATATTGTAATTGCATTTTTTCAACCAAAGATTAAATGATTTTTAAGATTAATCATTTCAATCTGCAAAATCAGTGGCAAAAAAGCATTAACTAATTATAATTTTGTGTTCCAAACGATATTGCGAGGCACTTTTTCCTGTGTATTGTTTGAACGATTTGCTGAAATGACTGAAATTATTAAAACCGCTTTCATAACAAACTTCATTAATACTGATTTGCTTTTCGGCCAAAAGTTTAGAAGCATGTACTAAACGATATTCATTTACAAATTCAGTAAATGTTTTGTTCGAAATCTTCTTGAAATAACGACAAAATGAAGGCGTCGTCATACTAACCAGATTCGAAACCTCGTCAATAGCAATTGATTCCTGAAAATGATCTTTTACGAAATTAAAAATCAAATTCATTCGGTCATTGTCTTGATTTTGCAATTCCAACGAAAATCCGTCAGCATTTAAAACCGTATATTCATCTGATGACTCTAACTCATCTAAAATACTTAAAAGTGTCAGCAAGCGCTCAAAAGGAAGCTGGTGCTCCATCATTTCGATTTTTTTGCCTATTTGTTTTTTGGTTTCACCATTAAAGGCAATTCCTGTTTTTGACTGATTGATAATATTTTGCACTCTTCTCATTTCGGGAGCAACAAAAAAATCATTCGCTAAAAATTCCGGTTTAATATGAATAACGGTTTCTTTTTTGTTTCCCGTTTGTTCATTTGTAAAACCACAATGTGGCAAATTGGCACCAATTAATATCAAATCTCCATTTGTGTAATAGGAAACATGGCTTCCTATTTGTCTTTTTCCCGCACCTCCATTAATATAAACCAACTCAATTTCTGGATGATAATGCCACAAATGGGCTTTACTGTTGGTCTTTTCGGCATGTTTGGTGTAGGTAAAAGAACTTCCGTATGAGTTTGATATCACTTCAAGAGCTGGGGCGACTGTTTTCATGATATATATCTTTAAAAAATAATAGCAAATTTAACAAAAACACCTAAAATAATTTAAATTTTAACCTATAACGGTTTCGTAACTGAGAATTTTTCATAAAAAATCACTAAACTACGCTATTGATTTTATATCAAAATAGCCATTTTTTTAGAGTCTCGTTTTTTTATTGCAGATTTTTTTTAGATATCATATTTAAAACCATCTTTTTATACAAATATGTTATTTCTGTAAGAAAACCAGAACTTTTTAACAAACCCCGTTTTTTACAAAACATTAAAAAATAATAGCCGAATTAACAAAAACACTTAAAATAATTCAAATTTTAACCTATATCGGTTTCGTAAATGAGAATATAGCATATAAATCGGAAAATAGAGTTGTACTAAAAAAGCAACTACTGAACTAATTTTACATCAGAAAAATGAACTAAAAATTTAAACATACAGAAATATGAAAACGATTTTAAAATTAAGTTTAGTAGTTGCAGTATTATTATCAGGATTCAATACATATGCAATTGATGGTGATGGAGAATTTGGTCTTCACGTATTAAAAGGAAATGGAAAGCTTATCACGTTTGCTTTAAACCAAACTAAAAAAGCAAACTTGTCAATATATGATAAAGAAGGTTCTTTATTATATTCTGAAAACGCATCTGGAAAAGATGGTATCTTAAGAACTTTCAGTTTAGAAGAATTTCCAGCTGGAACTTATTATTTAGAAGTTGAAGACAGCACTAAAAAAGTAAGACACGAAATTACAATTACTGATGATGCTACAGTTTTATCATCAAAAGCAATTTCATCTGTTTACAAAGATGCTGCAAAAAATACTAGCGTAGCAGTACGCTAAAAAAGTTATACTCGAATACAGTATAAAAATGAGGTTAGATAGTTAGTAAAGTTTAAAAACCGTCAGGTTTTAGAAACAGCTCTTTGTGGTTATTGAGCTGTTTTTTTTTGCTTTTTATTTAATTGCAGATTTTCTTAACCGCAAAGTTCGCAAAGGTTTTACGCAAAGTTCGCAAGGTTTTATTTTAAAGCTTCGCGAACTTTGCGTTTTTTCTTTGCGCTCTTTGCGGTTAAATTGAACATCCTTTTTGTAAATAAATCGTAAAGCCAAAATCACCAAAACTTTAAAAAATAATTACCCAATTAACAAAATCATTAAATTAAATTCAAAATTTAACCTATAACGGTTTCGTAAATGAGAATATAACACATAAATCAGCAAATAGAGTTGTGTACAAATCATTATAACGTAAGTAATTTAGCATCAGAGAATTAGATCTATTAATTTAAAAAACTAATGCTATGAAAAATTTAAAATTAAGTTTAGTAGGTGCAGTGCTTTTCACAGGATTTAGCGCTTTTGCAATTGGCGGGAATGAAGATTTTAATCTTCATGTATTAAAAACAAATGGTAAATTGATCACGTTTGCACTTAATCAAGTTAAAAAAGCAAATGTTTCAATTTATGACAAGGATGGATCACTTATTTATTCTGAATATGCTTCAGGTAAAGAAGGAATTTTAAGAACTTTTAATTTAGAAGAATTCCCAGAAGGAACTTACTATTTAGAAGTGGAAGACAATGTGAAAAAAGTGAGACACGAAATCATTATTACTGACGACGCATCAGTTTTATCAAGAAAAGCGGTTTCATCTGTTTACAAAGCAGGATTTGCTAAAGATTCTAGCGTAGCGGTACGCTAAGCCTATACTTATATATAGGTATAAAAAAAAATTGGGAATAATATCAGGCTAAAATTTAGCTAAATGAAAGCGGCTCTACATATAATTGGGCTGCTTTTTTTATGCTATTATATTCTGAACCAAGCAATTCTGTTTTTATTAAAATTATCTCTTTTAATTAAGAAATCGTTATTTTAGGATTAAGAAAAACATTGAAAAATAGTAGGCTATTTGGCAAAAACAGTAAATATAATTCAAATTTTAACCTATAACGGTTTCGTAAATGAGAATATAGCATAGAAATTGGCAAATAGAGTTGTGCTGAATTAACTATTGAGAAAGTAATTTTACATCAGAGAATTAGAACTATTAATTTAATAACTAAGATTATGAAAAAGATTTTAAAATTAAGTTTAGTATGTGCAGTGCTTTTCGCAACAAGTAATGCTTTTGCAATTGACGGGAATGACAATTTGAATGTTCACGTTTTAAAAGGAAATGGAAAACTGATCACGTTTGCTCTAAATCAGGTAAAAAAAGCTAATCTGGCTATTTACGACAAAAATGGAGAATTGATTTATTCTGAAAATGCTTCGGGCAAAGACGGAATCTTGAGAACGTTTAGCTTAGAAGAGTTTCCAGAAGGAACTTATTATTTAGAAGTTGAAGACAGTACAAAAAAAGTAAGACACGAAATTACAATTACTGATGAAGCTTCGGTTTTATCTACAAAAGCAGTTTCGTCAGTTTATAAAGCAGGTTATACTGCTAAAAATACTAGCGTAGCAGTACGCTAAAAAAATTATACTTCTCATAAGAGTATAAGGTTAGATAGTTAGTAAAAACGTGATTGTTTTACAAACAGCTCTTTGTGGTTATTGAGCTGTTTTTTTTTGCTTTAAACTGAACTTAATTTTATAATTTTTCCGATTTAGGAAAGTAATTCCTAATAATTTTAAAAGTCTGATTTCTACACTTTTAAAAAAAATCATCAAAAAAAATCCAAAAAAGGCATTTTTTCGTATATACTGTAGGAAAATTATAGAAACATCTTTAATTCAGCAACTTAACCGTTTGAAAACGGCTATTTTTTGCATAAAATTAAATTTCTTTTGTAGTTTTGCTACGCCACTATTTAGTATTAATCTTTAAAAAAGTAATTTAAAAAAACATGACAAAATTTACCAGAATGGGCTTAATCGCCGCCTTTTTATTTACCTCGATTTTTACCTACGCATTTAATGGAAAAGGAGACTATATTTTGAATATAGTTACCGGAAACGGAAAAGTAGTAAGCTTTACTTTAGACACCGTTGAAAATTCTTCTTTTTCTATTTATGATGAAAACCATAATTTAGTTTACACAGGTGAATCTGCTGCAAACAAATTAGAGGTTTCAAAAACAATAAGTTTAGAAGCTCATCCAGCCGGAACTTATGTGCTAGAAGTAACTGAAAATGGCAAAATTGCAAAACACGAAATTAAAGTTGTAGCCAAAAAAGTGAAGGCCGTAAAGTTAGACGAAACAGTGAATCAAAGTCCTTCTTTCCGTCGCTAACCCCTTTTTGTCCCCAACAAAATCAAAAGCAGCTCGTTCCAGGAGCTGCTTTTTTTATTTTTCTATTTCTCTAATGCTCTTGCCTATTTTTACCAAATTCCAAAATAAATCTGGATCTGATGGCATTATGATTTTTTGAGTTTCTTTATAAATAGAAGAACGTTCAAAGGCATTTATATAATCTAACAAATCGATTAGTTTGAAACTTAACTTGTATTCTAATCGCAATTCATTACTTTCTGCATAACAAACATTTCCGTTTTCTATTTCATCTGAAAAAAGCAAGTTTAAAGATTTTGAAATTGTCATGACCGTTTCGGTATTGATCACTATTTCATTATCCGATGCTTTCTGAAAAAGAGTTTTAAGCGTAAAATGACTCTTTCCGTCCAAAGAAATTTTTGAAATGAGATATTCCAAATGAACAGAATCAAAATCTTTTATTGAATCATTTTCCAGATTCCGATTATGTATTGTATCCAAATAATGCTGAATTGTCATCATAATTATCAATTTGATAATCATAAAGTTAGTCGATATATTTTAGATACACTTAAAATTAAGTATAAACGTTTATAGCGCAAAAAAATTCTATAGTCAAAAACATAAATTATTTCTTACTTCCGTCATAAAAAATCGACAAATGGGAAAAAAAATCGGCTCAATTACAAGCTATATTGCTGATTTAGATATATTTGCAAAACGAATTGAGAATACACAAATGAAAATATTGCTGATGAAAATGACTACCAAAACCAATCTTTTAAACTAATACTTATGCAACAGAAACTTATTGTTTTAGTAGTATTGATTGTTTTTTCATTTCGTGCCGCTGCTCAAAATGAAGCCGTATATATAACCGACAAAGTAAGCGACAAATATGCTTATGTTGATGTCATAAAAACCTACGAAAAAATCGCTGCAAAGGGCTACAAATCTGTAGACTTATTCCAGAAATTGGGAGATTCCTCCTATCAACATGATAAACTAGAAAAGGCCGCCGATTGGTATGATAAATTATTTGCCATGACCTCTGACTTAGAACCTGTTTATTATTATCGCTACGCAGAATCGCTAAGATTTATTTGCCAAAACGAAAAAGCCGATGCTATTATTGAAAAGCTGAAGCGAAAATCTAAAGTTATCAAAAAGAAAGTTTAGGCATTATCCTAATTTTCAGAAAACATAAAAAAGCCTCTCAGCAATGAGAGGTTTTTTATTTAATTTGTTTCCTTAATAATTTTATACAATTCCTGACAATAGGCAAACTTGTCATTTTCTTGGTTTCTTTTATATTCCTGTCCCGTTTCATAAACCATAATCTGAAACCAATTTAATATTCTAAACGCCATATTCTTCGCTAAAAGATTTTTGTCATCTGATTTCATAATACTCAAATCCTCAATTTCAGATTTCCAAAACTTTAAATTAGAAGTACTTTTTGCCCATTTTAATTCCTGATCAAAGCGAAGCGAAAGTTTATCCATTATTTTATTTTCCAAAACTTTTATCTCTTTCATTTTGGTTATTTCATCTTTATACTCTTTGGATTTTTTGATTTCGGCAATCTCGGCTCTTAGAAAATTATCTTCATTGGTATTAAAAGAAGTGATCCCTTTTTCATAGGCATTTACAGAAAGTACCATTTCTTTATTCGTCTTTAGACTATCGGCTATTCGTAAATTGGCATCATAAATTCTTTTAATAATCGAATCGTTCTTCGGTCTTATATTTTTTCTATACGCCTGAATTTCCAACCAGTCAAATGCGCGAAGCATTTCAGATGGTTTAGGCCAAGCGTGCCCCACATGAGCAACAAAAAGTGTATTTACAATCTTTGTTTTATCGAGCCATTCTCTATTTTCAATCATTTCCTGATAATTCATATCACGATCTCCAACCATACCAACATAGGAGAAATTATTTGACGGAGTTATAAACTTATCCATGCCATTAAAAGAAGCGCCACAAGCAATAACGCCCTGAAAAGCACCTGTAGAAATCCCAAAAAGACTAGCTAATCTTGCGCCTCCCGAAAAACCTGATATATAAAGTTGTGAAGCATCAATAGCATATGTTTGCAAAACATCGTCAAATAATCTATTGGCAATGGTAATATTATTTTGGACTAATCCATTTTTCAAGGTATTTGAACAAACCAAAATATAATTATACGTTTCTGCAGCCAGAATAAAGGGTTCTATTCCTTTTTTGCCTCTTGCAGCCGGATCAAAAATAAAAACCAATGCCATTGGCGTTTTACAATCATATTTTTTAGGGAAATATATGGCATACGATTCTGTTGGAGCTGTTGCGATTTTCACCGAATCGATAATAACTCCTGTTTTTAATAATTGCTTGTTTTGGCTATATCCAAAAATCGTAACAAAAAGAAAAAGAATATAATAGATAGTGTTTTTCATGAGACTAAAATTAAAAAAACCTTTCGTTTCTGAAAGGTTTTCTTAATACTAAAATTCATTTGCTGACGCGAGCGTCTCGCTCGTGTATTACTTTGCGTTCATGAGCGAGAAGCTCGCGCTAGCAGGGGCTTTTTCTTTAAAAAAACTATTTTAAGTTATTGAGTTCTTTCTGCATTTGATCATGTGACCAGCCAGTAGCACAATCAAACATTGGTCTGTCATCCATAGCTAAGTAAAAATCAATTATTATTTCTTTCCTATTATAGATATTGATAATATCCGTATCAACCGGCCGATAAGGATAAATAATAGCTTCCATATAAAAAGAGTTATCTTTCAGGTCTCTGGTTTTAAATGAGTATTCTCCTTCGGATGTCGTTTGAAATTTAAAACAACCTTCGATCACTGTTGCATTACTTAATGGTTTCCCTGTTTTTACATCAAAAACATGCCCGCGAATAGTCACTACATCAAAAACTTGTCCTCCAAGAGTAAGAGTCTGGTTTTCACTTTTTGATTTATACTTACCTAACGTTACTGTATATCTCCCTTTGTTATTAGTTGGTAATTTTTTTTTAAAGGAGGAACATCCTTCTAAAATAAACAAGCAAGTAAGTATTATTAATTTATATTTTTTCATAACGATAATATTTATCAGTAATTTAATAATAAATTATAAATATTCATTATTCTTTAATGAAGATAATTAACAACCTGTTTTTTTTCCTTTTTGAGGCTTTTTATTCCCTAAGAAATCTTCACCACTTAATTCGATACCTAATGTGCTTGATATTCTTCTTTGATCTGTTAAAGATAACTTTTTAAACGCCTCTGTATTTTCAAGACCACCCCAAGCCATATCTTCATAGAATTGTTTATTTAAATTATATCCTTTACTTATCCCATAACTTTCTAAAGCATTAGCAATTGATTGCCTAAGACTTTGTGCAATTTCATCATGATGAGTCGAATTCCATAATTTTGCATCTAGATACTTATCAAATAACACCGGATCTTCAGCTTGAAAACCTGGTTCATTACGAATATAAAAAGTTATTAAATAAGCGTGTATAGCTTCAAAAACCAAATTTTGACTCTAAAAATCAAATCCTTAACATTGTAAGGCTAAAAAATATCAAAATAAGATATTTTTTAATAGTAAATTATTTATAATTTAAAAGTAGTATAAAAGCATCTTTCAGAAAATTAGACAAAAAAAACCTCCCAAAATCTGAGAGGTTTCCTTAAATCTATAAAAATAAAAAAAACTACATATTCCTTCTATACTGTCCACCAACCTCAAACAACGCCGAAGTAATCTGCCCTAAAGAACAAACCTTTGTAGCTTCCATTAAATGGTCGAATAAGTTTTCGTTTTTAATAGCGGCTTGTTGTAACGTATTTAAATGTTCGTTTACTTTTGCTTCGTGGAAATTATGAAGATTATCCAACATCGTAATTTGATATTGTTTTTCTTCTTCTGTTGCACGTATAACCTCAGCCGGAATTACAGTTGGCGAACCTTTTGAACTCAAGAAAGTATTTACACCCACAATTGGGAAATCGCCATTATGTTTTAAAGTTTCGTAATACAAACTTTCTTCCTGAATTTTAGAACGTTGGTACATTGTTTCCATTGCACCAAGAACTCCTCCTCTTTCTGTAATTCTATCGAATTCTTGAAGAACTGCAGCTTCAACTAAATCGGTTAATTCTTCGATGATGAATGAACCTTGAATTGGGTTTTCGTTTTTCGCTAAACCTAATTCTTTATTAATAATCAGCTGAATTGCCATTGCACGACGTACAGATTCTTCTGTTGGCGTTGTAATCGCTTCATCGTAAGCATTTGTGTGCAATGAATTACAGTTATCATAAATAGCATACAATGCTTGTAAAGTCGTTCTGATATCGTTGAAATCAATTTCTTGCGCGTGTAATGAACGTCCCGAAGTTTGAATATGATATTTCAACATTTGTGCTCTTTCGTTGGCTCCATATTTGTTTTTCATGGCTTTTGCCCAAATTTTACGCGCCACACGACCAATTACTGAATATTCTGGGTCTACTCCGTTCGAGAAGAAAAACGATAAATTTGGTCCAAAGTCGTTAATGTTCATGCCTCGGCTCAAATAATATTCCACGTAAGTGAAACCATTTGAAAGCGTAAATGCCAATTGCGTAATTGGGTTCGCTCCCGCCTCAGCAATATGATATCCTGAAATCGAAACCGAATAGAAATTACGAACGTTTTTAGTAATAAAATATTCCTGAACGTCACCCATTAATCGCAAAGCAAATTCCGTTGAGAAAATACAAGTATTTTGTGCCTGATCTTCTTTTAAAATATCAGCCTGAACCGTTCCACGAACTTGTGATAATGTTTTGATTTTTATTTCATTATAAAATTCTAAAGGCAAAACTTCATCGCCCGTAACGCCTAAAAGCATTAATCCTAAACCGTTGTTTCCTGCTGGCAAATCGCCTTGGTATTTCGGTCTTTCGATTCCTTTTTCTTTGTATAGTTTATTGATTTTTGCTTCAACTTCTTTTTCTAAATCATTTGCTTTAATGTAAATCTCACATTGCTGATCGATTGCCGCATTCATAAAGAAACCTAAAAGCATCGGCGCAGGTCCATTAATCGTCATACTTACCGAAGTCAATGCATGAACCAAATCAAAACCTGAATACAGTTTTTTAGCATCATCTAAACAGCAAATTGAAACTCCCGCATTTCCGATTTTTCCATAAATGTCCGGACGCAAATCTGGATCGTTTCCGTATAAAGTTACACTGTCAAAAGCAGTCGAAAGACGTTTTGCAGGCATTCCCGCGCTTACATAATGAAAACGTTTGTTGGTTCTTTCTGGTCCGCCCTCGCCCGCAAACATTCTTGACGGATCTTCACCTTCACGTTTAAACGGATATAATCCTGAAGCAAAAGGAAATTCTCCAGGAACGTTTTCCTGTAAATTCCAACGCAAAATATCACCCCAACCTTCATATTTAGGCAAAGCAATTTTTGGGATTTGTAAATGTGATAAACTTTCAGAATGCGTTGCAATCTTGATTTCTTTATCACGAACTTTAAACGAGTAAACTGGATTTTTGTATTTGGCTACTTTTTCATCCCAATTCAGGATAATTTCCCAATTGTACGGATCTAAATCCATTTTTACTTTATCAAATTGATTTAGTAAAAGATTTAAAAAGATTCTGTTTTCGTCGTGTTCTTCAATTCCACTTGGCAAAACTGTAGCATCATCGATTCCTGCTTTATTAATTTGAGGAACTTTTCCAGAAACCGATTCAATGGTTTTGAAAATTCCGTATAATTTCTGCGCTACTTTTTGTTGTGAAAGCGCTGTTTCATCATAACTTCTGTTATTCTCTGCAATTTCAGATAAATAACGTGTTCTGTGTGGCGGAATCACGAAGATTTTCTCGCTCATTTCTTTTGTGATTTCAAAAGTCGATTTCAAATCTGAAGCCCTTTTTTCAACCACTTTATCCATAATCGCTTTGTAAAGCGTGTTCATTCCCGGATCGTTAAACTGCGAAGCAATTGTTCCGAAAACTGGCATTTCATCAGGATTTTTATCCCAAAGATTATGGTTTCTTTGATATTGTTTTTTCACATCGCGCAAAGCATCAAGCGCGCCTCTTTTATCAAATTTATTTAAAGCTACTAAATCAGCAAAATCAAGCATGTCGATTTTTTCCAATTGTGTTGCCGCTCCAAATTCTGGTGTCATTACATATAAGGATACATCAGAATGATCCATAATTTCTGTATCAGACTGTCCAATTCCAGAAGTTTCTAAAATAATCAAATCGTATTTTGCTGCTTTTAAAACCTGAATCGCTTCGGCTACATATTTAGATAAAGCCAAATTCGACTGACGTGTCGCCAGCGAACGCATATATACGCGAGGATTATTAATAGCATTCATACGAATTCTGTCTCCTAAAAGTGCTCCTCCGGTTTTTCTCTTAGAAGGATCGACAGAAATCAATCCGATTGTTTTTTCTGGGAAATCAATTAAAAATCGGCGAACTAATTCATCTACCAAAGAAGATTTTCCTGCTCCACCCGTTCCTGTAATTCCTAAAACCGGAATTTTAGAACTAGTATTGCTTTCGTGAATTTTATCGAAAACTGGTTTTGCAATTTCAGGGAAATTTTCTGCAGCCGAAATTAAACGTGCAATTGCGGTTGGAACTTTATTTTCGATATGATCGATTTCTCCATTTAATTTATCTCCAATAGGAAAATCAGCACGTTGTACTAAATCATTAATCATTCCTTGAAGGCCTAAAGAACGACCGTCGTCTGGAGAATAAATTCTTGTGATACCATATTCGTGCAATTCTGAGATTTCGCTTGGAAGAATTACTCCGCCTCCGCCTCCAAAAATCTTGATATGTCCTGCTCCTTTTTCGCGAAGCAAATCATACATATATTTAAAGTATTCATTGTGCCCTCCTTGATATGATGTCATTGCAATCGCATTTGCATCTTCCTGAATGGCGGTATTTACAACTTCTTCTACACTTCGGTCGTGACCTAAATGTATTACCTCAACTCCGGTTGACTGTATGATTCTACGCATAATATTGATTGCGGCATCATGTCCGTCAAAAAGCGAAGCTGCTGTGACAATTCTTACTTTATTTTTAGGAATATATGGTATTTGTGGTTCCATTTTATGAATATGATAATTTTAAGCGACCAATGTACAAATTATTTTAATATTTGATTACTAGAATAGCTTTATGTTAACAAAAAAAAGAAAAATGTTTTTTTGATTTCTGGGGTAACAATTTTGAAGATGAATTGATATAAGTTAAAGAAAGCTTAAAGACATGGCAATTTCGCAACATTTAAACAAAATCTAAAAACGTGTTTCAAGCTCTCTCATAGTAATTTAGCAGTGTAGAAAAGCCCCAAATTTTTACCAAAAACTTAGCAAAATAAAAAGTAATAACGTAAAAATTTAAAAAAATGAAAACACTATATTCATTCACCGTAATTTTAGGTTTGAGTTTTTTTGTATCATCTTATAGTAAAATTGAAAACACAAATTTTTTATATACAAAAACTCCAAACGCTGCCATCATTAATACAACCCCAAATGATGACCAAAATGAAATTTCAAACGACTTCTTTAAAAGATACTCTGATTTGAAAAAATATAAATCTGATGTGATGTCATTGTACAAAAACAGATCTTTAGGAACTATTTGGTATGATGAAGATCAAATAAATGAATTTGCATCTGCTTTGTACCAAAAAGCAAAAAAAACAAACGATTTGGTAATTCCTTATCAAAAAGAAATAGATCAGCTTTTTGATTCTTCAGCAACAACAAATCTTTCAAAAACAGATGCTGATATACTTCTAAGTTCTTTATATATAGTGTATGCTAAAAAAAGTACTTCAGATTCTAGTAAAAAAGTTTCTTATGATGCTATGCTTAAAGATTTTATGAATTACAGCACAATTGAAGAAACAACAACAGTTTCAACAAATGAAAAAGTTGAATTTGACCAATACTATAAATTACAAGACGTTCTAAAAAAATACAAAAAATTAGAAAAATCTAGTAAATGGCAACCAATTGTAACCGAAACTCCATACAAAGACTTACGTCCGGATGCTGTTTCAAACACAATTGCCCAAGTTAGAACTCGTTTATATTTATTAGGCGATTTAAAACAGGATTCAAAAAGCAATGTTTATGATCGTGAACTAATGGATGCTGTAATGAAATACAAAGTTCGTAATGGTTTTAAACCTAATTATATCCTTGCCGAAGAACATATTAAAGAAATGAATGTTCCAATCTCAGATAAGGTTAAAACTTTACAACTTAACATGGAAAGATGTCGTACGATTGCAGCTGAAATTGCCGGAAAAGACGAATATGTTTTGGTAAACGTTCCTTCGTTTGAATTAATTTATGTTAAAAACGGAAAAGTTCAGTTGAAATCGAGTGTATTTGTAGGGGCACCTTTGACCAAAACAACCATTTTTAATGGTGAAATTGACCGAATTGTTTTTAGCCCATACTGGACAGTACCACAAAGTATTGTAGAAAACGAATTGAAATCTAAAATTGCTGCAGACCCAAATTATTTAGCAGAAAAAAATATGGAAATTGTAAACGGCCAAGTGCGACAAAAACCAGGGCCAGAAAACTCTTTAGGTTTAGTAAAATTTATGTTTCCAAATCCAGATGACATTTACATGCACGATACACCAGCAAAAACTTTATTCGATTTTGAAAAAAGAACTTTTAGCCACGGTTGTATCAATGTAAAAATGGCAAAAGAATTAGCTGCTGCAATGCTGAAAGATTATCCTGAATGGACTCAGGAAAAAATTGATAGCGCGATGGCCGGCAAAACAGAAAAAAGTTTTAAACTAGCTAAAAAAGTTCCTATTTACATTACTTATTTTACTTCATTAGTAAACGAAAATGGCGAAATTGGATTCTTTCAGGACGTTTATGAAAGAGATCAAGAATCAGTTTCTCAAAGTGTAGTTTCAAATTAACAATATATTAAACTTATATTTTCAAAGAGAATTTATCAACCTTGATGATAAATTCTCTTTTTTTTGATTTATTCCAAGCGGTAAAAAAAACCTATTTTAATGATTTTAAACCTCTTACGACACAAAAAAGTTTTACTAAAATTTGAACTTTGCCAAATAATATACCACTAGTATTAATTTGTTAAAATCAATTTAGAATGAAAACAGAGAATATAGAAGGATTAACTCTTTTTGAAATCAATAGATTAATTCAACAAGGCGGAAGATTTATTACGTTTCCCAATACAATTAATAAACACAAAAGTTCAACGATTTACTTTTTACATCCCGGGGAAAAAATATTCAAGTACGCACTAAAACATTTTATAAAAAATTTATTACGAGGATGGAATTCATTTCCTACAAGACCATTTCAAGTATCTAAATCTTTATTTTATTTAGCAATTGGTAACAGAGATGCAAAAACAATTACTCCCATTTATAATACCAATTTATATTCTTTATACGATTTGAATAGCTTACAAGAGCTATAAATGAAATATTTTTTATGGTCTTAATCTATTAATTTTAAAACCTTTTGAGCCTTGAGTTGCAAGTTTTAAAACTGAAGTTTGCCGGATTTTAATCTATAAATGTAAATCTCAAAATAAACTTGTAATGAAAAAGCATATTTTTCTTTTCGCTGTTGTAGCAATTCTGCTTACTGCATGTAATAATAAAGAAAATGACATAACGGTATCAGAAGATGGAATTGTAAAACCAAAAGCACCAAAAGCAGAAGGTTTTAAACGTTTATTATTTATAGGAAACAACCATACAGAATACTTTGTCAGCACACCAACTTTGTTTCAGGAATTGTGTAATGCAAATAATCAGTCTGTCAGTGTGCAACAATTGATAACAATGGGAGTTCCGCTTGATAAAGTATATGATACTAATAAAACAGAAGCAAATCAAAATTTTTCAAATAGAGATAAAGATGGAAATTATTATGATTATGTAATACTTCAAGAATCGACCCCAATTGCATTATCTGCTCTTGAAAAATACAGATCCAATTTAAAAATGTTAGTCGAAAAAATACATGTAAACAGTCCAGACGTAGCCATTTATATATACGAAGGAATGTCTCCAGTATCTTATACCGATTCAAAATTTAATGAATATCACGAAGAGATGCGCAAAAATGCTCTTTTAGCCATGGTATTTATCAAAAATGCAGGTTTGTTACGAGTTGGTGATGCAATTAAAGACGCATATGATGGTAAAAAAGGCTATAACTATTTGCTAAACAACAAAGACAATCTTCGTTATGAACAAAATAACACATTCCTTGTTTTAAACGATGGTGGATTTTTACAAGCAACTTTATTGTATGCTACAATTTTCGACAAAAGGCCAATTATTCCAAAAAAGCTAATTTTAAGTACCGGAATAAACGATGATGATTGCATGAGAAGACAAGAAGTTGCTAAAGCAATCAGTAATCCAAAAGCTTTGGAAGAAATTGCTTTTAGTAATAGATAAATTCCCCAAAATCTATTTAAGAATTCTTCATGTGCCCCATCCTAAATCGTTAGAAATTATCTCTAATAATCTTTAATCAAAAGCAATGAAATAAAAAATCTTTATGATTTATTTTTTAACCTAAACTCAGTTAAAATTTCAACATTATTTTTTGTCCTAAAGTATCAATTTTAAAACTTTTTAAAGCTACTATTTTTTTTAGTTAAGGAGAGATTTGCATTTCTTTTTAATTAAATTTATGATGAAAAAACACATTTTATTATTTAGTATTGCAACAATTCTTTTTACTTCGTGCAAAGACAAATCGGCTACGGCAGAAAATCAAACTACAACAGAAGAAACAACCGAAAGACCAAAAGCACCAAAAGCTGAAGGCAGCCCTAGAATTTTATTTATAGGAAATAGTCATACAGAGTTTTTTGTAAGTGCCCCAATTTTATTTGGGGAAATCTGCAAGGCAAATAATCAGCCGATGAATGTAGACCAATTGGTTACAATGGGAGTTTCAATTGATGAAATTTATAATGTTCATAAAGTCGAAGCAGAACAAAATTTTGCGAAAGTAGATAAAGACGGAAATTATTACGATTATGTAATCATTCAGGAATCTACACCAGTTGCGGGTGGAGAGCCAGATAAATATAAATCTAATGTAGATATGATTGTGAAAAAAATACACAAAAACAGTCCTGATACAGCGATTTATATTTACGAAGGAATGTCTCCAATTCCTTTTACTGATCCTGAATATAAAGAGTATTATGATATAATGCGTACAAATGCAGTTGAAGTGGTCAAAACAACAAAAAATGCTGGTTTATTGAGAGTTGGAGACGCGGTTAATGATGCTTATAAAGGCAAAAAAGATTATAAATATTTAGTTGCAAATAAAGACAATCTTCGTTATGGCGAAAACACATTACACCTTTTAAATGATGGTGGCTATTTGCAAGGAGCATTACTATTTGCAACAATCTTTAATAAAAAACCCATAATGCCAAAAGCACTTACTTTAAGCACTGGAACGGAAGATAATGACGATATGAAAAAACAAGATGTTAACGAGGCTATTAGTAATCCAAAAGCTTTGGAAGAAATTGCTTTTGATAATCGTTAAAATCCATAGTAAAGAAAATTCAAAATCAATCATCTTGTAATTTACAGGGTGATTTTTTTTTTGTAATTAATTGTATTAAAACAAAATAGGTGTTTTTTAAATTTAAAATTTATCATATCTTTCTAGTGAATTTTCAAATCATCCTTTCATGCAAGACGATTACAATCAACCACAAAAAAACTGGTGGAATCGAAACTGGAAATGGTTCATTCCAACAGGCTGTTTAAGTATAATAATACTATTTGTTTTATTCTTGGTCGGAGTTTTCTTTGAAGTAACCTCAATTATCAAAGATTCTGATGCTTATATAGAATCGATGGAACTTGTTCAGCACAATAAAATACTAATCGAAAAGCTTGGATCGCCAATAGAAACAGACGGAATGGTTTCCGGAACTGTAAGTGCCGTAAACGATGTTAGAAAGTGTGATGTACAAGTTCCTCTAAAAGGTCCAAAAGGCAAAGCAACCTTGTTTGTTGTTGGCGAAAAAAGAGGAAAATGGAAATACAGTGAAATGTCTGTTTACATTGAAAAGACAGACGAAAAAATTGATTTGCTGAAAAAGGAATAAAACACAAACTAAATTCTATTTTCTTTTACCAATTTTCAATTTCTCCTTAAATCTTAAAAACGAAAAACTTCTATCCTAGCCCCGATAGCAGTGGAAATCCTTTTGCTTTTTGCTGCCAAAAAGCAAAAGATTGCAACGAATAGCGGGACGAGTGTTAATTATGAAACAAAATCTTTCTGCTCCCGAAATAAAATTATGGCTTTGTTTTTGAATAAGTAGTATTTTTGAAACTTAAACAAAACCCCCAAATGAAAAAGATTTTATTATTCGCCCTTACATTTTCACTTGTTTCATGCGCAGAGATGCAGCAGACTTTAAATCAGTTTCCACAAATATCATCACAAATTCCGGTTGGAGGAGTTGATATTTCAGCTGGATTAAAAGAAGCTCTAAATAAAGGAATTACACAACAAGTGAGCAAATTAACCGCTGTTGATGGTTTTTATAAAAACGAAGCTGTAAAAATTTTAATGCCTGAAGAATTACAAAAAGTAGATGCCACTTTAAGAAAAGTTGGTTTGAGTTCGCTTGCTGATGAAGGCGTTAAAATGCTAAATCGCGCTGCAGAAGATGCTGTAAAAGAAGCAACACCAATATTTGTATCGGCGGTTAAAAATATGTCGTTTACAGATGCTAAAAATATTTTGTTAGGAAATGACAGTGCGGCAACAACTTATTTGCAAGGAAGTACAACAACAGCTTTATACGGAAAATTTAATCCTGTGATTAAAAATTCATTCGCAAAAGTAGGTGCCGATGCAGTTTGGACTAAAATCATCACGAAATACAATACAATTCCGTTAGTGAAAAAAGTAAACCCAGATTTGACTGATTATACAACAAATCAAGCCTTGGCAGGAGTTTTTAAAATGATTGCTGTAGAAGAAAAAGAAATCCGAAATAATATTAGTGCAAGAACAACTCCTTTATTGAAAAGCGTTTTTGCAATGCAGGACGGAAAATAGTTTTTTTCAAAGGTGCAAAGAGACAAAGTAACAAACCCTTTGTTACTTTGAACCTTTGTTACTTTGTCACTAACCAAAAACCAAAAAATTAAGATGCAAAAAATAACCATTCTCATTCACTGTAAAGACCAAAAAGGAATTATTGCCGCAGTGACTACTTTTATTGCAAAAGTGGAAGGAAATATCACTTACATCGACCAGCATGTTGATGTGGAGCAAAATGTTTTTTTTATGCGATTGGAATGTGAATTTACCAATCCTAAAATTACAATTGAAAGTCTGAAAGAAGAATTCGATAAAACACTCGCAACCGATTTCAATATGTCGTGGGACTTATATAATCAGGAACAAAAACCAAAAATGGCTTTGTTTGTTTCAAAATACGATCATTGTCTTTTTGACATTTTAGGACGTTACAGTGCTGATGAATTGAATGTTGAAATTCCAGTTATTATAAGCAATCATAATGATTTGAGAAGCGTTGCGGAACGATTTAATATTCCGTTTCATTGTGTTCCTTTTACAAAAGACAATAAAGAAGAAGGCGAAGCGAAACAAATTGAACTTTTAAAGCGATATGAAATCAATTTTATCGTTTTGGCTCGCTATATGCAAATTATTACGCCAAATTTAATCAGTCTTTACGAAAATAAAATCATCAATATTCATCATTCTTTTTTGCCCGCTTTTCCGGGTGCAAAACCTTATCATTCGGCTTTTAAGCGCGGTGTGAAAATTATCGGCGCAACAAGCCATTATGTTACCGAAGAATTAGACGAAGGCCCAATTATTGAACAAGATATTGCAAGAGTTTCACATATTCACTCGGTTGAAGATTTTATCATGAAAGGACGCGATTTAGAACGAATTGTTCTGGCAAGAGCAATAAAACTCCATGCTGAAAGAAAAACAATGGTTTATAGTAATAAGACGGTGGTTTTTTCTTAAAAGGTGCTAAGATTCTAAGGCACTAAGCTTCTAAGTTTTTTACCTTTGAACTTATATAACAAACCCGACAGATTTATAATCTGTCGGGTTTTCATTTGGAAGTAAGTTTTGTTTTAAATCTTTTTAACTATAGATCTTAGTGCCTTAGCAACTTAGAACCTTATTTAACCAAATCATATCGGTCAGCGTTCATTACTTTAGTCCATACGGCAACGAAATCTTTTACGAATCGTTCTTTTGCATCGTTGGATGCGTAAACTTCAGCAATCGCACGCAATTCTGAATTTGAGCCAAAAATAAGATCAGCACGAGTTGCTGTCCATTTCAATTCACCTGTTTTGCGATTATGGCCTTCAAAAGTTTCGCCACTTTCGTTCGTTGCTTTCCATACTGTACCTAAATCTAGTAAATTGATGAAGAAATCATTGTTTAATGTTTCTGTGTTCTTTGTTAGTATACCATGTTTAGAGCCATCATAATTGGTATTCAAGACTCTCAAACCACCGAGTAAAACTGTCATTTCAGGAGCTGTTAAGCCTAATAATTGTGCTTTATCTACTAAAAGCTCTTCGGTTACTGAATTACATTTCGCACTTTTATAGTTTCTAAATCCGTCAGCTTTTGGTTCTAGCGCGTTGAAAGAATGAACATCCGTTTGCTCTAAAGTTGCATCGCCTCTTCCAGGAGAAAAAGGAGCATCAATATTTATTCCTGCATTTCCAGCCGCTTTTTCAATTCCTACAGATCCTCCCAAAACAATTAAATCTGCAATAGATACTACTTTTCCAGAAGTTGTAAATTCATTTTGTATTGTTTCATAAGTTGCTAACACATTTTTTAATTGAGTTGGTGAATTCACTTCCCAATTAATTTGCGGTTCAAAACGAATACGTGCACCATTTGCACCACCACGTTTATCAGAACCACGGAAAGTAGAAGCCGAAGCCCAAGCAGTCGATACCAATTGAGAAATTGAAAGACCACTCGCTTTAATTTTTTCTTTTAAAAGAGCAATGTCGCTATGGTTTAATTCGCTTTTAACTGAAGGAATCGGATCTTGCCAAATCAACTCTTCAGAAGGAACTTCCGGGCCTAAATAACGGCTAATTGGTCCCATATCTCTGTGCGTTAACTTGAACCACGCTCTTGCAAAAGCATCAGCAAATTTGTCAAAATTTTGCATGTAGTCTCTGGAAATTTTTTCATAAGCAGGATCCATTTTCATGGCCATATCTGCTGTTGTCATCATTGGCGCATGTCTTTTTGTTGGATCATGAGCGTCTTCTACAGTTGTAGCGGCACTTTCATCGGTTGGTGTCCATTGATGCGCTCCTGCAGGGCTTTTAGTTAATTTCCAATCATATTTGAATAATGTTTCAAAATAACCATTATCCCAAGTCGTCGGATTTGGTTTCCAAGCACCTTCAATACCACTTGTAATAGCATCTCCACCTACTCCTGTACCATATGAACTTTTCCAGCCCAGACCCATTTGTTCAATGCTCGCACCTTCTGGTTCTGCTCCTACTAATGATGCATCTCCAGCTCCGTGTGCTTTACCAAAAGTATGTCCACCAGCCGTCAAAGCCACCGTTTCTTCATCGTTCATCGCCATACGGGCAAAAGTTTCTCTAATATCTCTACCAGAACCTAGCGGATCAGGATTTCCATCTGGACCTTCTGGGTTTACATATATTAATCCCATTTGTACGGCAGCAAGAGGGTTCTCTAAGTCTCTATCGCCAGAGTATCTACTATTAGGTTTGTCACTTGTAGCTAACCATTCTTTTTCATTACCCCAATTGACATCTTGTTCTGGTTCCCAAACATCTTCTCTTCCGCCTGCAAATCCAAAAGTTTTAAATCCCATAGATTCCAAAGCGCAGTTCCCTGTCAAAATCATTAAATCTGCCCATGAAATTTTATTCCCGTATTTTTGTTTAATAGGCCAAAGCAAAAAACGAGCTTTATCTAAATTACCATTATCTGGCCAACTGTTAAGTGGTGCAAAACGTTGATTACCTGAACTGGCGCCTCCACGTCCATCAGAAATACGATAAGTTCCTGCACTATGCCAAGCCATACGAATAAACAAAGGACCATAATGACCATAATCAGCTGGCCACCAATCCTGAGAATCAGTCATTAATGCATAAAGATCTTTTTTGACTTCATTTAAATCCAAAGTTTTAAAGGCTGCTGCATAGTCAAAACCTTTTTCCATAGGATCTGATAAACTAGAATGTTGACGCAGGATGTTTAGATTCAACCGATTTGGCCACCAATCTTTATTAGAGGTTCCTGCTCCCGATGTTTCTTTCATTTGTCCGTTATGATATGGACATTTACTTTCAATTGATTCGCTCATCTCTTTTGTTTTTTTGAGTTATTTTTATTTAAATGCTAATTTTTTCAAAAATCACATATTGCTGATATTTAACACATTATCAAATATACGAAAGTATGTTTAGCATATTCATAAACAAAATTGATTGTTATTATATTTTAATAGCCAAAAATTATTTAACGTTGCAGAAAGCTCAGAAACACGTTTTTATAAATCTTAACTTATGGTCAACAAAGTAATAACAAAACCTTAACAGCAAAAGATTGAGATATGTCGGACATTTGTAATGTAATAAACTGGTTATTTATTATTTTGGTTTTGGTTAGTTAAATGATGCCGGCGTCTTCGAGATGCCGGCATTCTTTTTTTATATTGTTTTGGTTTCAGGTTTCAAGTTTTCTTTGTTTCATGTTGCCTTGTTTTGAACATAATATTACCTCAAAATGTAGGTTTCTTTTGTAATCCTATTTTTAAAATTTTGATATTAACTTATATCCAACAAAGTAATAACAAGGTCTTAACACATTAAGATTGATATATGTCGGATCTTTGTAATGTAATAAACTGGTTATTTATTATTTTGGTTTTGGTTAGTTAAATAATGCCGGCGTCTTCGAGATGTCGGCATTCTTTTTTTGTTTATTTTGTTTCAGGTTTCAAGTTTCACGTTGCTTTACTTTGAACATAATTTAACCGAAAAGAGCGCAAGGTTTTTTTATATTGAGCACTCTAAAAACGCAAAGTTCGCAAAGCTTTATGTAAAAAACTTTGCGAACTTTGCGTTCCCGATAGCTATCGGGATAACACTCTTTGCGGTTAAGTTTCCGACAACTTGAAACTTAAAACCTGAAACAAAAAAACTAATTCTTCAATCTTTCGTGAAGCATTTTAAAATAAGAGAAAGCCTTAAGTAATCGGCTTCCGTGCCAGGAGAACATTTCTCCGTCAACAAAGATTGTTTTGGCGTGATGTGTGAATCTCCCAATTTCAAAAGCATCTTCTTCTTTAAAAGGATAAGGTTCTGAGGAAAGAAAAACGATATCAGGATCGCCTTCCAGTCGCATTTTTTTGAGTTCTATTTCTGGATATCTTCCTTTATCTTCATAAATATTTTTAAAATGATTCAGTTTTAAAAGTTCATTTATATATGTATCATTTCCGGCCACCATATAAGGATTCTTCCAAATAAAATAAGCCACTTTCTTTTCTTCGATATCCAGAATGTATTTTTTGAAATCGCTCAAGGCGAAAGCCAATTTGTCGTTCCACTTTTGAGCTTCGGTTCTGCAGTTGAATAATTGTCCAAAATCGGAAATCATTTGAAAATTATCTTCGATAGAAACAATATTCGTTACCCAAACCGGACAGATTTCCTGTAATTGGTTTACGATTTCTTCTGTGTTTTCTTCTTTATTGCAGATTATAATATCGGGTTGTAAAAGCTTTATTTTTCCGAAATGAATTTTCTTGGTTCCCCCAACAATCTTTTTAGTGGATTTAAAATGAAACGGATGAACACAAAACTTCGTAATTCCGATTATTTTTTCTTCTAAACCTAAATCATGTAATAATTCGGTTTGCGAAGGAACAAGCGAAATAATACGTTTTGGAGCATTTTCAAAAGAATGTAAAGTTCCTAATTGATCAGTCATTTGTTTCATGTTTCAAGTCTTTTTTGTTTCAGATTATTTGGAATGTATTTTTTAACCACAAAGTTCGCAAAGCTTTGCGTTCATAGCGTAACTCTTTGCGAACTTTGCGGTTAAATTATTTGTTCAAAGCAAACTTTAAACCTGAAACTTTAAACCAATAATCTCCTCCATTTCCTGCTGTACTTTCAAAGCTTCTTCTCTGGCTTTTTCAGCAAAATCAGTTCCTTTTGAAGCATATATAATAGCTCTTGCCGAATTTACCAAAAGACCAACTTTATCATTCATTCCGTATTTGCATACTTCAGACAAACTTCCACCTTGAGCGCCAATTCCTGGAACTAATAAAAAACTATCCGGAACAATTTTTCTGATTTCGGTAAAATATTCGGCTTTAGTTGCACCAACAACATACATTAAGTTTTCACTGTTTTTCCATGTTTTAGAGGTTTCTAAAACTTGTTTATAAAGCTCTTTACCGTTTGTAGTTAAAGTCTGAAAATCAAAAGCGCCTTCGTTTGAAGTCAGCGCTAACATAATAGTATGTTTATTTTCAAAAGCCAAAAAAGGCTCAACTGAATCTTTTCCCATATAAGGAGCAACGGTAACGCTGTCAAAATTCAAATCTTCAAAAAAAGCTTTTGCATACATGCTTGAAGTGTTCCCAATATCGCCACGTTTTGCATCTGCAATTGTAAAAATTTCAGGATAATTTTCGTTAATATAATTAATTGTTTTTTGCAGCGACATCCAGCCTTTAATTCCGTATGCTTCAAAAAAAGCGGTATTTGGTTTGTAACCAACAGTCAAATCATGCGTTGCATCAATTATTGCTTTATTAAACTCAAAAATTGGGTCTTCCGTTTCTAATAAATGAGATGGCATTTTACTTAAATCAGGATCCAGGCCAACGCATAGAAATGATTTTTTTTGAAGGATTTGTTCGTGAAGCTGTTGTGTTGTCATAGTGTGTTTTAATAGTTGCGCAAAATTACAAATAATTATTTTGGTTTCAAGTTTCAAGTTTTAGGTTTCAGGTTTTGCATATTTTGTCAGGCTGAGCGGAGAGTCGAAGCCTACGTTCCAATTGGAGCGCCCTTCGACTCCGCTCAGGCTGACATTAGAGATCTTTCTAACTTCATTTTCTAATTTTCTAATTTTCTAATTAACATTGAATTCCTGTAACAACTCCTGAAAATTGTGTAAGAAAAAACAAACCCCTGTTCTCTAATTTTGATACTGAACCTTAAATCAGCCCATTATGAGCCCAAATATTGGAATTTCAGCAGCACATTTAAAAAAGAGCACAAGCATATTAGCTACCATTTTATCAAATGAAATGACACTTTATGTAAAAACAAGAAAATTTCATTGGAACATCTCCGGAAACAGTTTTATGGAATTACATAAATTGTTTGAAGAGCAATACCGTATTCTGGAAGCAAAAATTGACGAAGTTGCAGAACGCATTAGTCAGCTTGGCGAAAAAACAATCGGAACCATGAAGGAATTTATTGAAAATTCGACTTTGAAAGAATCGCCAAAAGAATATGCTTCACAAAAACATATGCTGGAAGAACTTCTTGAAAATCATGAACAAATAGTAAATGAATTAAGAGATTATATTCCGGTTTTTGAAAACGAAACAAAAGATGCCGGCTCAGCCGATTTTGTAACTGGATTGCTTCAGGAACACGAGAAAATGGCTTGGGTACTGCGACGTTATAAGGCTTAAAATAAAAGCAGAAATGCAAATTATGCAACGATTACCGAAATTCATGTAACAATTGCCTGCTTTTAAAATCGGAACTTTACAATGTAATTAACACTAAACAGAAAGTTATGAATACTACCGAAATAAAAGGAAACTGGAATGAGTTAAAAGGAAAATTAAAACAAAAATACGCAGAACTGACAGATGATGATTTGATGTTTGCTGAAGGAAAAGAAGACGAGATGTACGGAAAACTACAGCAAAAACTGGGTAAAACCAAAGAAGAATTTCATCAGATGCTTTCAGATTTGTAACCTATAACTCAAATCAGGAAATACCGTCTACTACTTGTACTAGACGGTATTTTTTTGAAAAATTTATTTATTTTGATCTGTTTCAGGATTTCTAACAAAGATTAAACATTAACCCCAAAAATAAATTAAGTATCTTTAACCAAATTTTTATAAAATGAAACTATTTATAAAGTTCGACATTAATACCATTTGTTCTCTTTATCTTAAACACAACCTTGACCAGCAGAATATTAATTTTACAAGTTTGGGTTTTGGTGAGATTGAGATTGCTGACAACCTTGATGCTGATGCACTCGAAACTTTAAAAAATAATTTAAGTCCGTGCGGTTTTGAGATTGTCGAAAATCAAAAAAGTGTTTTGGTTCAAAAAATAAAAGATGCCATAATTGAACTGGTTTTTATGGAAGACAGCAATAATTATAAAAGTTCTGTTTTTTTAGCCGAAAAATTGAATCACAGCTACGGTTATTTATCCAATGTTTTTTCGGAAGTAACTTATTCTTCTATCGAAAATTTCATCATTTTACAAAAAATTGAAAGAGCAAAACAATTGATTATCATTAATGAAATGAGCCTGACTGAAATTGCTTTTTTACTCAACTATTCAAGTGTTGCGCATTTAAGTACACAGTTTAAAAATACAACCGGAATTACGCCATCGGCATTTCAGAGAATAATCAAGAAACGTAGAGAAAATTTAAAATAAAAACTCAAATACCATACTAAAATGCAAAAAAACGCATTATATATTTTATTGGCTGATGATGATGAAGATGATCGTTTATTTTTTAAAGACGCATTTGAAGAAATTAAAATTCAGACCAATGTAGATTTTGTTCATGACGGAATGCAGTTAATGGATCATTTGAACGATCCTGAAAACAAACTTCCAGACATTTTGTTTCTGGATTTGAACATGCCAAAGAAAACAGGAAAAGAATGTTTGATTGAAATCAAAAAAACAGAACGCCTTAAAAATATTATCATTGCGATCTACTCTACTTCGTCATCTGAAGAGGATATTGAAGATACGTTTATTCAGGGCGCCAATATTTACATCAAAAAGCCAAGTGATTTTAATACACTCAAAAAAATAATTAATGAAGTCGTGACTGTAAATTGGCATTACCATACCTCTGGGTTGAACCGTGATAATTTCCTGCTCCGACTAAAATAGAATAAGATTGCCAAATGAAGTGGATACCAAATTTTAATTCTTCAAACTCTTTGAGAGTTATTTTTGTAATCGCAGTTTTCATCCTGTTGTTTCTTTCTTCAATCGCTTACAAACATAACCAGGACTTGAATGAATCAAGTAAACTGGTTATGCATACTTATGAAATAAACATTCAGTTAGAGCGATTAATGTCGGCAATTAAAGATGCAGAGACGGGCCAGCGTGGTTATATTATAACGCGAAATGGCCGCTTTTTAGCTCCGTATCTTTATTCGCGTGATAAAGTAAATGCTTCTTTTATTACACTAAAAAAACTGACTGCTGACAATCCTATTCAACAGCGAAATCTCGAAAACTTATTCAAACTTATTATTCAGCGATTTGTCTCCTTTGAGAATTGCCTCAAATACAGCGATCCTAAAACATACGATAAAAGAAAACTTGACAATTATATGTTTGGAGGCCGAATTTTGATGGAAAACATTCGGTTTCAAGTCGATAAAATGAATGATATTGAGAAAAAATATCTGGAAAACCGACTTAAGATTTACGATCAGGAAATTTCATTAAGCCCGATTTTTTCAATTTCCCTTTTTTTAACAGCACTTACTTTTATTTTATTAGCTTACAGACAAATCAGTCGTGATTTTGAGCGCTTGAAAGTCTTTAATAAAAAACTTTTAATTTCAAGCGGTTTGATGGCCGAATCTGAAATTATTGGAAAATTCAGTACCTGGCAATGGGATTTGGATTCAAATAAAATCGATTATTCCGATAATCAGTTCCGAATTTTAGGCGTTGAACCTAATTCTTTTGTTCCTGAAAAGGAAACATTTCTTGATTTTGTACATCCAGACGACAAAGATGCCGTTGCTGCATCAATGCAAGGAATTATAGAAAAAAAGAATCTGCCATTTATTTACTATAAAATTGCTCGTCCAGATCACGAAATCAGGCATTTTAAATCGACTGGAAAATTATTAACCGATCAACAGGGAAGCAAAATTTTGTTGGGAATTAATTTTGATATTACAGATGAACATCTTTTAAATATTGAACTTCAGGAACGAAACCGTGAATTGGAAAAAAGCAATAAAGAACTGGCTTCTTTCAATCACGTTGCTAGTCACGATTTGCAGGAACCACTCCGAAAAATACAGACTTTTATTTCCCGAGTTTCTGATGCTGACAAAGCTGTTATGTCGGACAGTGCGCGCGAATATCTTTCTAAAATTGAAAGTTCGGCAAAAAGAATGCGTGTCTTAATTGATGATTTATTGCTTTTTTCGAGAACGAATACGACTAAAAAAGAGTTTATAAAATCGAATTTAAATGAACTTTTAGAAAATGCCGAATCGGAATTAACTGAAATTATTCATGAGAAAAAAGCAGTTATTACGGCTACGAAACTTCCAAAATTAGACGTGATTCCGTATCAGATCGAACAGCTTTTCATCAACTTGATTGGAAATTCATTAAAATACAGCCAGCCGGGCCGAATTCCTGAAATTATTGTTGAAAGCGAAAAAGTACTTTCAGCCGCTTATCCTGATTTATTGGAACAAACAACCAAAAAATTTCATAAAATCACTTTTTCAGACAACGGAATGGGGTTTGATCCTCAGTTTAAAGAAACCATTTTTGTTCTTTTCCAGCGTCTGCATTCAAAAACGGATTATCCCGGAACCGGAATTGGATTGGCAATCTGCAAAAAGATTGTCGAAAATCATAAAGGACATATTCTGGCAGATAGTATTCCAGGAAAAGGTTCTGTTTTCACTGTGTTTCTTCCGGATTAAAAACATACAAATTCTTACAAAGGGCGTTTTCAGCAAATCAATTATTTGAAGCTGAAAACGCTCTTTTTTTTATTATCAAATCTTCTTAAAACCTTTATATAAGCCGATTATGGGAATTATATAACGTTTCTTTTTTATGCTGTAAAGTAAAATAAGCTATTCGTTAGCAACTTTGTAATGTAATACTTTATGAAGTAAAAATGAAAGCAATGCCCTTAATAAAAGTAGCTATTTTAAAAGTCTTTTTCTTATTGATTATTTTATCTTTTTCAGCATGCGGAAAGAAAGAACGTCAAAAAGCAAATTTCTTTAAAAATGAAACTTTTAGCCAAAACAACAAACTGCAAATCGATAAGGATCAAATTGAAACTTCGTTTTTTATTGCAGCGGCAAATGTGAGTAATGTTCTTATTTCAAAAAGTCAATTTGCACAAAAACATTCAGAAAATCCGATACAGGATTTAAGCAAAAAAATTGAAGAACATCAAAATCAATTGTTGCAGCAAATAGCAGAAATGGCCAATAAAAAACTTGTTGTCATTACGGATATAAATGTGACGCATAAAAGAGATTTATATGAATTGATTGATACTGATGAAAATACTTTTAACCAAACGTATCTAAATTCAATTTCAGAGTCTTTGACCGAACAGATTAAACTGTTTGAAAAAATTTCGACCGAAACGGATGATGAAACGATTTTAAAATTAGTACTTCAATATTTGCCAGACCAGTATCAGCTTTTAAGAGAAACCGAAAGATTAAAAACAGAATTTATTTAAACGCCTTAAAATCTATTATTAACTAAATTTTTTACTATGAAAATGCACACTAATTTTTTATGCGCCTTAGCCTTATTTTTCTCTGCTTCGTTTGGAATGCTTCAAGCTCAAAACGATGAAAATGTAACTACCGAGTTTGGTGTTAAAGGAGGATTCAACATGTCAAATTTATATAACAATAATGCTGACGACGAAAATATTTTATACGGTTTCAATGCCGGTGTTTATGCAACATTGCCTATTTCAGATTTTATTGCAATTCAACCTGAAATCTTGTTCACTACAAAAGGTGCCGAATTAGAATACAACAATGCTTTTGTAAGCGGAACCGGAAAATTTAAACTGAATTATATTGAAGTTCCTTTGTTAGTGCGAGTGAATGTTACCAAAAATTTTAATATTCATGCCGGTGGATATGCATCGTATCTGGTAAGTTCTAAAGTTTCTGGTGATGGCGATTTCAATTTTGATGAAGAAATTAACGCTGATGATTTAAACCGATTTGATGCTGGTTTATCAGCCGGTGTTGGAGTAGATTTTAGCCCAATCAGTATTGGTTTACGATACAATTACGGATTAACAACAATTGGAAAAGAAAGAACTGTTGCCGGAACAACTTATACAGTTCCAGATGCAAAAAATAGCAATTTGTCTTTATACCTGTCGTATAAACTAAATTAGAAAAAATAATTTTAATTAACCTCTAAATATAAAAACCATGTCAAATTTATTATATACAATCGCAGTAATATTAGTTATTCTTTGGGCTCTTGGTTTCTTTGTTTACAGCTTCGGAAGCATTATTCACATCTTATTAGTGATTGCCATTATTGCTGTATTGCTTAGACTAATCAAAGGCAGGGAAATTTAAAAACAAATCATATTAACAATTATATATTAATCATTAAAATCAAATATTATGAAAGCAAGTAACACCATTTTAGGAATTGTTGGAGCTGCAGCTGCAGGAGCATTATTAGGAGTTTTATTCGCACCAGATAAAGGTTCAGAAACTCGCAAAAAAATCAAAGATAAATCGAAAGATTACGGAGATAATTTAAAATCAAAATTTGACGGAATTGTAGACACAATCAAATCAAACGGTAAAGAAAT
Source organism: Flavobacterium resistens (assembly GCF_900182645.1). Taxonomy (GTDB): domain Bacteria; phylum Bacteroidota; class Bacteroidia; order Flavobacteriales; family Flavobacteriaceae; genus Flavobacterium; species Flavobacterium resistens. Next base: position 1,171,573 of record NZ_FXTA01000001.1, read on the forward strand.
TGTAGATGAAGGAAAAGCCAAATTTAACCAGGTTAAAGATGACTACAATTCAATTAAAGACGAGGCAAAAACTGTAAAATCGAACTACTAGTATTTAGTACAAAGTGAGATTTTTAAACCATAAATACCTTATATCATGGAACCAAATGCAACAACAAACGAGAATTTAAATCTTTATGAAAAAGCGGAAAACTATACTAAAACGAGTTTGGAATTACTGAAACTCAAAACAGTATGTTCAGTCGCCGATGTGGTTTCAACCTTAACATCAAAGATCGCAGTTGGCGTTGTTGTTGCATTTTTTACCTTGTTTCTTAATATCGGGATTAGTTTATGGGTTGGGAAAGAACTTGGAGAGTATTATTACGGCTTTTTTATCATGGCACTTTTCTATTTGATTGTTGCCATTGTGATTCACAAAACGCATCACAAATTGATAAAAACCCCGATTGGAAATACTATTATTTCAAGTATTTTAAAAGAAAAACAAAACTGATTTAAAACTATTAATAACTAAAAAAGACTGTTATGGAGCCTATTTACACTATTGATGAATTAAATCAGAGAATAAAGTTTTTAGAAAATCGTCAGGATGCCGAGTGGTGTTCCATTAAAGATGAAATCGACGATATCAAAGAAAACCTAAAACCTATAAACCTGATCCGGAATACGGTTGAAGAAATCAACGAAACAGTTGGTTTTAAAAGTCATATTGCACAATCAGCCATCAGTATCGGAATTGGCTATTTGGCAAAACGATTTATTGTCGGAAAAGGCGATTCAATGTTTAAAGGAATTTTAGGATCAATCGTGCAGCTGGTCGTAACCAATTTGGTTTCAAAACCACATCACGAATCAGATGAAACTTCACAAGAAGCCTCATCACAACACGAACCATCTAAAGAGTAATTTGTCTAACTTAAATTTTATATCATGGAAAAGTTAAGCCATATCGTAATAAAAAATGGAGTTTACATGTACTCTAATCTATATAAATGTTTTGAATACACAAGAGTATTTCTAGGTATCTAACTTGTTTATACGTTTCTTCACAACAAACGGTTAAATGGTTAATACATACTATATTTTTAAGGTTCTGAGGGGCTAAGATTCTAAGGGACTAAGGTTTTGTCAAAGCTAACGCTTTTTCTTAACCAAAAAGTGGCTGTTTCACAATGTGAAAACAGCCACTTTTTATTTTAAAAAAACTTAGAACCTTAGTACCTCAGCACCTTAGACCCTTTAGTTGTAATTTTGATAAATCGGTAATTTCAAGCCAACATATAAATTACATGCTTTAGATGTATTCGAAAACAAATTCGAAATCAACGAGCCTGAACCAACAAACAATGGACCAGCTCTAAAACCAGTTCCAACTTGTGTACCGCTGTATTCCATGTACGTTACCGGAACGTAAAAACTGAATATTCTGGTTTCATATCGTGGCGTAAATGTAACCGAATTTGCGATTGCTGTTCCGTTTACTGTTTTGGCATCAACTAAACTAAAATCAGTGCTTAAATTCAGGTAGAATTTATTGTCGATATTCCAGTCAAAATTCGTGTGAACTGCTGTTGGCAAATTTGCTTTTACACCTGTTTTTGATGAAACTTTTGTGTAATGCGTATCAAAGAATTCGAAAATATTTTCTGCATTATCAATATCAGCCTGCGATACTCTTCCTGCAAGATTATAAGTGTTTTCGACAATATTTTTATAATTGATTTTTCCGATATCCGTTACCGAAGCTGCGACTTTAAATTTATATCGGTTTCCAATACAAGTATGGCAATTTGTGCGGTATTCATATGTAAATCCCAAATCAAGTCCCACGCCAGCCGAAGCACCGCTAAACTTAGGATCATTTCCGTTTTGATAATCATAACTTGCAGCCGTTTTTAAAGTTCCTGTTGACAAATATTGGCTTTGCTCTGGGTTGGCATTGTTTTTATTGAAAGCTACGCTTAAATCATTTCCGTTGATATAGCCGTTAACGCCAGCCATTAAATATTTAACCGTCAAACCACCTTTAATAAAATGATCATCATGATCCATTAAAACTGTTCCGTAACTGGCACCAATTTCTGCCCAGGAATTACTCACGCCATTTGGATTTCCACCCTGAATCAGGAAACTATTTGACACATCAAGATCTTTGCTTACCTCATCAATCAATTTTCCATTTACATCAACAAGACTTGTAATGCTTCGTACGCGAGTATAAAGCGCAATACTATGAACCGGGGTAATATTCAGCGTAAACGACGGTCCCATAATATCGACGTTCAAATTTCCGCGGTTGTTTGTTTTGATGTTTTTGCTGGCATCTTTCTGGATATCATAATTTCCGTCTAAAACTTCAGCAAAATTAAATCCGTACAAATCATTTTGTCCCGTGGCACTTGCCGAGAAAATCGTAACATCCGATCTGTATTTTGAATCCACAATAGCTGACGGATTAAACAACACGCCCTGAATTCCGGCATAATTATCATCTCTGAATCCAAAATACGATTGCGATCGCGCATAAAAAAAGCTTCCAAAGAAGCAAAATAAAAGTAAAGTTCTCTTCATAGATTATTTTTAAACTGGTTGATTTGGTTTTGTTCTTCTTTGAAAAAAGCAGACAAATATTAACAAAAAAATGGCAAAAAAAAACTTGCCAATCTTGACGATTGGCAAGTTTTTTTTTGAGATTCTAAGACGCTAAGTTTCTAAGTGGCTAAGTTTTAACAGAAAATAATATTAATCCTACTACACTAAAACACATTGTAGTAATTGCCTTGATTTAAAATAAAAAGTTAAGAAAATTCTCTAAAGACTTATTAACAATTTAATCTCATAAATTTAACAACTTATCGAAGAAAAAATTCAAAAAATCAAAAATCTAGGAAGGTTCTTGCAATTTTTCTAAAGATGCTAAGGTGCTAAGATTCTAAGTTACTAAGTTTCCTCTTGTCGTCATTTTTAAGCATAAAAAAGCCGAACAAAAGTTCGGCTTAAATATATATGCTCAAAAGGGAAAAACTTAGGCCCTTAGCATCTTAGTATCTTAGAACCTAAGAAGTTTACGTTAGTAAACTTCTGAAGCTTCTTTCAATTTCTCCATATTGTTTACCAATTGAAGCTCGGCAACGATTTTCTGAATATCACCGTTCATGATGTTTCCTAAATCATAAAGTGTCAAACCAACTCTATGATCCGTAACACGACCTTGCGCATAATTGTACGTACGAATCTTAGCCGAACGGTCACCAGAGCTTACTTGAGAACTACGTTTTGTAGCATCTTCCTCTTGTTTTTTCGCTAATTCCATTTCGTACAAACGAGAACGCAATACGATTAATGCTTTATCTTTATTTTTATGCTGTGATTTCTGATCCTGACATTGCGCCACCAAACCTGTTGGAATGTGCGTTAAACGTACCGCCGATTTCGTAGTATTTACCGATTGTCCTCCAGGTCCTGACGAACAGAAGAAATCTACACGAACATCATTCATATCAATTTGAACATCAAACTCTTCTGCTTCTGGTAAAACCATAACAGTAGCCGCTGATGTATGCACACGACCTTGCGTCTCCGTTTGTGGAACACGTTGTACACGGTGAACACCCGCTTCAAACTTCAAAGTTCCGTAAACATCCTCTCCAGAAACTTCAAAAATAACCTCTTTGAAACCTCCCGAAGTACCTTCGTTCATATCCACCACAGATGTTCTCCATCCTTGTGACTCACAGTATTTAGTATACATTCTGAATAAATCCCCTGCAAAAATACTTGCTTCGTCCCCACCCGTTCCGGCACGGATTTCCACCATAACATTTTTAGCATCTTCAGGATCTTTAGGAATCAACATAAATTTGATTTCCTCCTCTAGTTGAGGCAAGCGTTCTTTTGCTTCGTCAAGTTGCATTTTGGCCATTTCAACCATATCTGCATCGCTACCGTCTGCAATAATTTCGTTTGCTTCGTCAATATTTGCTAAAACAAGAATGTATTCTTCTCTCTTTTCAACCAGTGCTTTTATGCTTTTATATTCCTGGTTAAGCTGCACATAACGCTTTTGATCAGCAATAACATCCGGCTGAATAATCAAATCCGAAATCTCATCAAAACGCTGCTTTACATATTGAAGTCTATCTAACATTTTCTAATTCCTTTTATTTGGACGGCAAAATTACGAAATTTTTGTGGATTATTCTAGTGGTTATTTTTTGGGAAATTTTGGAATATTTTCTTCATGAAATCAGGGGTTTTTACGTGGTCGTGAATTTAAATTAAAGACGATGTTTGCTTTGAAATTAGATTAGTGAAACAAAATAATAAAAAAAGCAATCTGATTTACGGTTACGTTAAGATTAATAAAATACAATTTTTTTGATTGTAAAATTAAAATTTTTAAAATAATTTAAATTTTAAATATGTGGATAGCACAAAAAAATGGATGGCATAGTTCTCATACAGACTTATCAAAATATTTTATAGAAAGAGTAAAGCAAAAAGTTGATTTTGAAGAGATTATTTCAAATAGACATAGAACATCAAATGGTTATACATTAATCGAGGAAATTTGTGAAGTAAGTCAATTAGCTTTAAAGCGCATTAAATCAATTCACAGATTACTTAGTCTTTTAAATGAATCTAAATCACAAAATATAAAAGCTAGTATTATAAATGATTTTATTTTAAACAAATATCATAGTGATATTGTATTTTACTATAAAAATATAAACCATAATAAAATTAAGGAGAATGCAAAAGAATTAACTGATCTTTATAATAAATCAAGGATTAATTCTAAAAGACTTGAAAGTGAATACTTAAATAATATCATCTCTGAAATAAAATTAATTGATTTTCAATCGACGAATTTTGAAAGGTATGCAAAAAAAATTGATCTAATAATTGACTCTTTAATTCCTTATCTTATTTTTAAAGGATATTCAACAACAAGTATTAGTGATATTTCATTTAGATTTATTGATAAAGCCAATGGTAATAAATCTGCTTTTAGGATCGTAAGTAAATTTAAAAGTCAACTTTCAAATTATACATTTTTAATTAAAACAAAAGAAAATAGTATTGAGATTCAAACTATATCTGATTATTTAAATAAAAAATCTGTCGATTTTAAAATCGTAAAATATACAGATATCAAAACAAATTATTTATTTCCTCATTCTAAAACTGATATTTTTATTAAAATTAAACGTTCAACGATTGATCCTCATAATTATTTAAGAAATCTCTATGAGATTTGTTTAAAAAGATATGTCATTTCAAGAGATCGAATGGATTTAACTCCTCTAAATGATTTTTTTGAACGCGTATTTTGGAAGTTTTCTGATGCAACAAATCATAATTTTCAAAAGTCGAATTTCAATATTGATCCATTAAATGTTAATAAAAGAAAAAGTTCTTTATTAGAAACATTACAATCATTAAGCAAATCATTTGATTATGAATTTAATGACAAAACAGACATTCCAAATATTGACGATATTTCTGATAGTTTATATTATTATAATTTAGCATTAGGATCAAAATCAATTGAAAACTCATTATCCTTGTTATGGACATCATTAGAAACTTTACTACCATATAGAATGCAGGATAATGATATAATGAACGTTCAACATTTTGTATCAAAATCATTAAGCATTGGAACAATTGGGAGAGAAATCACTTCATTTGCATTAAGATACTCTAATTGTAATTGGGTAAATGGTAAATGTTTTGATCCCATTGGAATTCACACAAACTATACTAATTATACATCCGATGGTTTAAAAGTCTATTTATACTGGCTTTGTACAATATTTAATGCAAGTAATGATCCTTTTAATCTGATGAAGGAGAATTCTAATTTACTGTGCAACGATTTTTGCAATTTAAATGATAAATATACAGGAAAAAATAATGTAAAGGTTCAATATTGGATTGATAAAATCAACGCATCGGAAGAGTTAATAAAATTTCAATTAGATAGAATTTATTTACATCGAAACCAAATTGTACATTCAGGTAAATTTATAAATGAATACTCAAATCTTTGGAATCACTTAGAATGGTATATTGGTAAACTTCTTTCTTATTGTGTTTTTAAATACATTAAATGTGAAAACAAAGAAGAATTCAGTAAAGTTGAAATATTTTATGAATTGGAAGCATATTGCGATAATCTAAAAAACCAACTTAAGGTAAACGCAAATAAAAAAATAAATGAAATTGAACATCTATATGATGAAATACTCAAACACTCTTGGCAATTCATATAGTATCGATAGCCACTGCTATCAGCGCTAGAGAAATTAATTTCAAAAGAAAGTTTTAGTATTTCCGCAAGGTTTTAGGTTCTAAAGGAATTATATTTGGGCTATAATAATTTTAATCTTAAACTAATATTTAAGATATAAAAACAATGGAACATGGAAATATCTGAGATAAAGGAAAAATTTGTAAGCGTATGTGGAAACTATTCCCGGCTTGGAAAAAATTTAGAAGAAGCAGTATTATCTTTTCTTGAAGAAGAAAAAATTCCATTTCTTAATATTTATCACAGAGTTAAAGAATTTAATTCCTTTGATGAAAAAATTAAGAGAAAACACTACAAGAATCCTTTTGATGAAATTGAAGATATTTGTGGATTAAGGATTATATGCTATTATGCGTCTGATATTATTAAAATTGAAAATATAATTGACCGAGAATTCCATGTTTTAGAATCAGAAGACAAATCAAATTCATTAGGCCTAAAAGAATTTGCATATAGATCAGTACACAAAATTGTAAAGATTAAAAATAACTGGACTGCTACACCCAACTATAGAGGTCTTGAAGACTTAAAAGTAGAAATTCAAATAAGGACAATTCTTATGCATGCTTGGGCAGAAGTAGAACATAAATTAAATTATAAAAATGATGATCAGGTTCCTGTTAATTTTCAGAGAAAGTTATTTCGTCTTAGTGCAAAATTTGAAGAAGCTGATGAACAATTTGAAGAATTAAGAAATGGAATTTCTGATTATAGGAAAACAATTGTTGCCAATGCAAAAATTGAAAACAAATTTGATATTAATCAAGATTTTAATCTAGATAGTTTATTAGCTTTTTTAAATTTCCATTTTCCTGATATTCCCAAAATTGAGCCTCAACGACTTGATAATTCATTTGAGCAATTAAAAAAGCATAAAATAAACTTTAAAGAATTAGAACAAATTATTGATAAATTTAATCCTTATTTTAACGAAATTTCTCAGGATTTAAAAGAAAGTGGCTACGCCAGCAATATAATTGAAATGCCTACAGAATTGATTGCATTTGCCACACACGTTTTAAAAAGACGGAAATATGATGATACAATGTTAACGTGGAAAAATGTAGTAGAAAAATGGATAAAAAAAATCGATAAATTATAAATTTCCTAACTAACCCCCAGCTCTCCGAAGTGTTCTTTTATAAAATTCGATAATGCTGTGCGAAGTCCCTCATGCTCTGCGAAGTATTCTTATAAATTTCAATGATTGCTGTACGAAGCCCGCTTCGTTATATTTTAATTAAACAATTATTTTTCTAAAAAATAAATAATAACACAAGAAGTCAACCACAAAATTTATATGTTAGAAAGCCAAAAAGAATTCATTTTTAAGAACAAACATTTAATTGATAATAAGGAATTGCTTAATTATTATTTAGCTCGAACAAAATCAATTAAAAATTCCTTTAAAAATCTTAACCGCAATACTAAAGATTGCAAAAAATATATTGAGCAAATTGTTGAAGCAACAACTAATATGTTAGCACAAAAAAATGAAGAGTTTAAACAAAATACTGGAAAGAACTTAAACAAAAAAATGGTAGAGAGTCAAAATTTAATTGATAATGTTGATGAAACTGTGGCTATTTTGAAACCTTTATATGCAGATATCAAAAATTTAAAGAAACAACTTTGGCATCTTAATCGAAGTGTTTTTTACTACAAAATAAAAAATATAGTTATTAATATTATTTTCATTTTGCTACTAACCTTCATATTTAATTTCTTAATAGATATTTTTCAATCTTTCGCGGAAAATAGTTTCGGAATAAAACATTTTATTTTGCTAGTATTTGCTTTCGGCCTTCAAACCTTTTTTATCGATCCACTAGTTATAAATAAATTAAGGCAAAAATTAAATTGGGCTTTAATAACTGAAATCGAAGAAAAATTGCCGGAAATTGAAAGTAAATTAATTATAAAAAAAAACAATTTTAATTCACAAGTCACAAAATATGAACAACTTTATAAATTTAAAATCGATTAATTCCAATAACCCAGCCCCAGCTCTACGAAATATTCTTTTATAAAATGCGACAATCGCTGTGCGAAGTCTCCCTACTTCGTACCCACTCCAATTATCCACAAAGAAAAATAAAACTATTCCAGACGGAATATAGCAACGGGTGCGAAGTCTCTCGATTTCGCACAGCATAGGATTATTCCATTAAAAGTATAATGATTAGAAGAAAAACTATTAAGATTATTAATAGTTTTTTGCTTTTTCGTTCCCAAAGTAGCTTTTTTCTTTTGGCTTCGATTTCAACTAATTTATCTGCATTTTTAAAATCAATATGATTTTTTCTAATTGTCATTTTAATTAAAAATAATAAGTAGAGATTATTCCTTGTAATAAAGTTTACGCACATCATCTAACAATTCCATTTCTTCTTCTGGCAATAACTGCAAGGCAATTTCAAGCAAAGTCATTACATTGACATTATTACCTTTTGTAAAACTAGACAAACTTTGAGCGTCAGGATTAAGCAAAATAATACTTGCTTTTAGCAAATCTGAAACCATTAAATTTAATTCGTTATACGAAGATACTTTTAGCGGTATTGTATACGAGTTGACTTCTTTTGCCACTGGTTTTAGCGTAGTGAAATATTTTCCTTTATTTATAATTTCTAATAATTCTTCGGCTCTTACTTTATTTTGCATCTCTATTTTATATAAGATTTATTTTACAATTTTAAACAAATATATAAAAAATCAGTCACATACAACCCCTTTCTTACATTCACTTAAAAACAATCGATTACTTGTAATTTCATTTCTATGAAAAGAGAAAGAAAAAGTGAAATTCCAGAAGTTGTAAAAGAACTAGGAATCAAGATTAAAGATATAATTGAAGAAAAGAAATTCAAGCGACGAGAGGTTGCTCATGATGCAGAAATGGATGTTGAAAGTCTAAGAAAATATATAAAAGGCTCGCAAGAAATGAAAGTAAGCACTTTATTTAAAATTGCGCAAGCCTTAAAAATTCATCCAAGCGAATTAATTAAGGATTTGTAATATTTCGTTAGTTTCAGATTATTTTTTACGGTTTCCCGTAAGGAAATTGATTTTAAAGAGGTTATGTTTGAAAAAATTACCACCAACCTCAAAAAAACCAAATAACTAAAACCTCTGAAATGCATAAGATTTGGAAATTAAAAAACTTAAAATCCAACGATAAGGTAATCGTAATAAAAGACAATATTATTTACAAAGGAAATCTACAAGAAAATGAACTGAATCGCATCAATTCAGAAACTCATGACTTTACATTTTTAAAAGATTTATTTAGTATTCCGTACGCTTACATCAAGCAAATTGAAAATCAGGACGAAAAAAACTATATCAAAATATTCTTCGGAAGGGATTCTGAAGAAATAATTTATATCGATAATGAAAACATTAAAAATGAAGTTTTTGAATTTATAAAACTCAACAATCCACATTTTAAATATAGTGCCGAAACGCCCGATTCTATAAGCTATGCAAAAGCACAGTTTTTTGCATTATTATCCATTTCGGTTATTTTTATCTGGTCATTATATTTAGCCTTACAAATTGAAAGTGGCGTACGATATGAACTCGTTGGCGGCGGAAATCCAGGAATTACAGGAATTGTGCTTGCAATTGCAAATTTAGGCTCAATCAAAATTATAACAGGATATATAATTCTATTGTCTATTGGTATATTCGCCCTGTTAAGAAGGTTAAAATCAAGAAGTGAAATTAGACTTCTCAAAAGATAAATAGGCTTTTTAGAGTACGTTGCATAGAGTATTTCATATTGATATTATAAAATTAGCAATTAAATGAACCTAAAAAACCATCCTTTTTTCAAAAAATATAAATATGTCAAAATTATATTATTAGTTCATTTCATATTTTCGCTTATTGTTTGTGTTTCAATGCTTGTGCATGGCATTAAAGACAAGGATATTTTAGGAACTTTTGAAAAAGCTTTTGATAATCATAAAGCTTTTAACAATCCTGAAAAATACCTCAAAAAAGAGTTGTTTGTGATCGATACTGTTTTTATTGACATAGAAACATCTTCTAGTCAGGGAAAATCTACTTCTAGAGATATTACAGTAATTAGAGGCAATCTATTACATTCTACAAAGAAAAAAGAATTACGATTTACAGGAATGAATCTTAACTTCTTTCATGACACTAATATTGTAAACGAAAATATAAAACCCATTAAAGTGTGGCGAAATACAATTAATGATGAAGTTTTTTTAGGAAACGAAAGAGAATTTGAAAGAGCCAAAACTAATGCTGTTTCGCATATATATTTTTATTTTTCTATCATTCCGCTTTTTATTATTCTGCTAATTTTAAAAAAGAAAACATAAAAATAATCTGCTAAACCAAGAGTAACTTATAAAAACACGCCCCAAATGAAATATTTAAGCTTAACCCTTTTGATTTTTCTAATTTCTTGTGCAAAGAAAAATGAATCCGAAAATTTAAATAAAGGAGTTGCAACTTTAAAAGCCGAAACTCAATTAAAATTAACAGACAAATCTGTAAAATTTTTATGGAGAGAAGATGAATATGACAAGGAACTACAGGACACGGTCAATTCAATTTTTATAAATCAGGAATATTCAAAAAACATTTCTGAACCTGAAAAAGCGGCACTTGGATTTGTTGCCAGCTTTATTGGAAGTGAGTGCGATTGGGATGGAGCACCAAATGTAAAATATGATAATTTAAGTTGTAAAATTAATACAGCGCTTAATCTCGGTCATCAATGTTCAGATGAGCATTTAGGTTTTTTAAGAAAGTGGTTTAAAAATGACAAAAAAGCGTTAGAACGTTTAAAAGATTGCTCTGCAGTTCCCTATACAGCAAGTGTTCAGTCAACATTTGATTACATAGATGTTACAACTAAAGGCGATACTATTAAAATATCCTTTGCAGCAAATGGCGTAAATATGCGCACTGAACAATCTTGGAGCTATAAAGAAGAAGATACATTTGTTTTCAAGAAAGATAATTTAGTTTTTGTAAAATCTAAAGAATCAGAAAATGAAAGACAATCATTTGAAATAGATGATCAAATAGAGGAATAAAAATAAAAGATGCAAAACCCGGTAGCGGATTGCAAGAAGTGATTTAAAGTATTAAAAATGGAGTACCTAAATAATTCAATTTACGGAAACGAATCCTTATCCAAAATTATCGATAACCTAAGAGATTGGAATTTCGAAACTCTGGATGGAATAGGCTTTTGCAGAAAGCATGATAAATATTCTTTTATTGAATTAAAAGTATATCATCTTAGCCATTATCCTGAAAAAGATAAGATAGAAAATCACTACTCCTATTACTCCTATTTAGATTGGAAAGTCGATACAAATCAATTTCCATTGGACTATTATGAATATGGGAAAGAAGAACTTATAAAATACGCTGAATTCATAACAAATTGGTTTTCTTCCATAAAAGGGGAAAAAATAAATTTAGTATTTGAAATTAATTTTGCTGGATATGCCCCTGCAGATACTTGGGGACGTGGTGCTGCAGGTCAGGCACTTTTAAATGCCATAGTAAGTTGTTTTGATAAAGATTTATACAAAATTGGAATGGAAAGAAAAGAAAGAGATCATCCTTTAGAAAATGGAATTTATCAAAGTGTTTATAGTCCTCGTAGGATTTAAAATTTAACAATGTGATTATATAATCTTTGCAGAGCTACTTGCGAAGATTTCTCCTTGCGTCGAAATAACAAAACTAAGTGGATAAACTGTTATACCAGCACCAACCGGGGTATTTGCACAACAAAAATCAATAATATGGAACTCAATTACAATTCCAACAAAGGTTTTACTCCGATTGAGCCTGACATCTATGATAAACTAAATTGGGACTATGATTTAATTGTTTTGTGTTTAGAATATATTCGAACTGAAATTCATACTATTTTAGAAATTGAAGGTGATAAAATAGACGTTTTTTTAATTTCATTTTCAAACTTTTTGGGGCAAAATTATCCCGCAATCGGAATTCGAAACAAATCAGACGAAAAAGAATCTTCAAATTTAGATTTTTTTGAACTTGACGAAAAAATCGAAAGATGGATCTTAAATATTGGCATTGAAAACTTAATACAGAAAGCACAAAATATTTCATGTGTTAATTGGAAAACTTTACAAGACTTAAAAAGATTTCCGCAATAATAAAAAACATCCGCTAGCGCAGATTCTAATAAAACACTGCCCTTCGTGCACTCAATTTAAACGAAATAAAAAACAAAACAAACACTAAATCAACATCTTAAAAATTAATTTATATATTTGATAGTCACCAAAATCATTAATTTTTTTTTCTAACAAAACCACTAATGAAAGAACTTATTAAAATTGGTCGTATCTTTTTTGGTATCGGCGTTATTGCTTTAGGGATTCATCAACTTATTATCAAAGATTTTCGTTCAGAAATTTTAGCTCCATTTCCCGCTTGGGCGCATCAAAATAGCATCTTCCCTATTCTTGTTGGAATCGTTTTGATAGTTGCCGGAATTATCATTTCAGGAGTATTTAAAATCAAATTTATTGACACCAAAAAAGTATGTCTTTATTTGGGTTTTGGTTTTCTTGCTTCGGTTATCGCTTCTCATTTACCGTATGTGATAATGCTTAGCGCAGATAAAACTCCAGATTTTCAGGTTTGGATAAATCTTCTCGAAGCCTTAACTTATAGTGGTGGAGCATTTGTAATGGCTGGCTCATTTACAGAAAACATTTCTGCCGGAAATAAAAAGAATTTTACCTCATTATTAGAAAAACTTATTCCGTGTGGACGCGTTTTTTATTCCATTTTAATGATTGTATTTGGATTGAGTCATTTCTTTTTTGCTGGGTTTATCGCTACACTCGTACCAAAATGGTTACCAGCGCCAATGTTTTGGACTTATTTTTTTGGCGCTGCGCTTGTCATTGCTGGAATATCCATTATTTTCAAAATACTAATAAAACCAATTGGCCTTCTTTTAGCCTTTATGCTTTTACTGTTTTTTCTATTCTTTCATATTCCTGATGCCATTGCAAACCCATCAGCCAGTGGCGGAAACGAAATTATTCGTGCGCTTATATGCTTGCTTTTCTGTGGTATTGCATTAGTAATCGCATTAACAAATGATTGCAAAAGAAAGCTTTAGTTAAAAATAACACACATGTTTTATGAAGAAAGAGAAAAACTGGCTCAAAATAATTGTAGAGAATTTGCTTGATTTTGTTTTAAACTGGAAATAGCAATGCGGATTTGCAATTCTTAATACATAATACAAATCATCAAATACAAAAGCTACAAAAAGATAATGTGGCTTTTTTTTATATTTACAAGAAACAAATCAAAATATATGACACTTATTGCAATTTTCTTTCCATTTGCTTCTTTCTTTTTGAGAGGAAGAATATTAACTTCTATTATTTGTCTGATCTTGCAAATCACTTTAATTGGCTGGATTCCTGCAGCGATTTGGGCTGTTATTTCTTTGCAAAATTCAAGAGCTGATAAACGCAATGAAAAATTAATTAAAGCGATGAAATCCAGATCTTAAAACAAATATGTAATAACCGATAATTTTTTTGAAACCTATTATAAAAAGCAATTAATATGGATTGGACCGATAATCAGACATTATTAGAATATTCAAAACGTACACCATGCAAAGAGATATTTCAAGCGGTGTGTGATGAACTTGGCAAATATTACCAGGCAAAAGGCTTTAAATATTCTCGGTCTCAAAAAAAAATAACACTTGAAAAAGACGACATAAAACTGGAAATTGCATTTTGGTCAACCAAGAGCAATACGCCAGGCAAATCGGTTTCATTTGAAATATTACCCAGTTTTTATTCTAAACAGTTGGCTAAAACAAGTAACATAAACGGAATTCTATTTGGACATACGGGGCTTTTTTATCATAAATATACTGACAACCCAAAACAAATACTGGTAAAGCAAATATTTGGAGATGAATTGGAACGCATTGATGAATACAGTAATGAATCAAATATAATTGAAAACCACTACTGCAACATTTATGGAATTGACAAAGAAAAGTTTGACGCTATCGTAAAATTTATTGATGACAAAATTGTTCCCTGGATTTCTAAGCTTGCAACCAACGAAGGAATTTTGGAATTAATAACAAATGCATGCCCCACAAGAATTTCGTCGTTAAACGGCAAAGGCACTAATTCTGACTTTGTAAAGTACGTTCAACTCAATTTTCCAGATATTGATATCGAAAAAAAACTTGGTTTATAATAAACTCCGCAACAAAGGAAAAAGTTCCTTCTAAAAACAAAAAGTCAGTCCCAAAAGTTTTCGGGACTGCTCAATATCAAATATTTCTTTTTAGTTCGATAAGTAAAGATTCTCTTTAGTAATTTTCAAAGCATTTTCAGGTGCTGTATACCAAGCTACAAATTGATCCATTTTGTCTTTGTTAGCTGTGTGCCATTCACTAAATTCATCCTGCGCGCCCATCTGAAAAAGATATTCGTTGTACGTATCAAGCAAACCTGCGTCGAATAAGGTTTTTTGATATTCTAAAACCACATTTGGGTATTGTTTGAAATCATCTTTAAAATAGTTTTTAATAAATGCCGTTCTGATTTCTGAAAGCGATTTTAAAGTTATTTCTTTCTGTCCGAGTACACTCAACGAAAGATTTTTTCCATAAATAGCACAAAACGGAAGTTTCAAATTTTTAACATCGCCGCTTCCATCAATTAAAATGTCGCATAAATCAATTTTCATTTCGTTGTCTTTAAATTGAATACTGTTTTTATACGTGTTGTAGAGTAATTCGCTTATTTTTTGAGTTCGTTTGGTTGTTCTTTCCAAATTCACGAAAATTTCACCATACATTAAACCTGCAAGTTTGTTACGTGAGTTTAAATATAATAAAGTCGCTCTGTAATAGTTTGAAGGATACATCGGATCCACTTCCATTCCTTTTTGGTAACTCAAAACAGCTTCCACATAGTTATCTTGCGATTCATAAACAACGCCTTTTTCAAGATACAATCTTCCGGCATTTGGAAATTTTACTAATCCTTCCTCATAAGTTGCAATGGCTTTTTTAGGATTTTTGACATAATCGTAATTGTTTCCTAGCAACTGATAAAAATCGGCTTCGATTCCAGCATAATTTTTGATTTTTTCTAATTGATCAATCGCTTTTTGATATTCTTCTTTATGTGTATACGCCAATGCAATTTCGTACGGATAAGCATAATCTTTAGGATCTGTTTTTTCGCATTCTTTTAAGATTGCAATACTTTCATCGTATTTTCCTTCGTCTATTAATTTGGCTGCTTTATAAATGTCCTGACATTTAAATTCTCTTTTTTGAGCTTGGATTGTTACAATAAAACATAGTACAGTAAATAGAATTAGGCTGTTTTTCATAAGATTAGATTGTTTTTGGTTAAATCAAATATAAGCATCCTGTGTTTCCTATTTTTACGGAAAAGCGTAATTGTATAAATATTTGGTTCTAAGTTTGACACAATACAAATTATCAAAACAAAAGCTATAAATAATCCTACAGCTTTTTTATATTTACATAGAGAACGCCTTTCGATAATTCCAAAAAACAGTAAAATTCAAATTGAATGAAAAACTTCCTTCTATATTCCGCAACATTATTTCTATTCAGCTTTAGCACTAATTTGTTTGCACAAACACAGCTTGAAATGAATGAGACGGCTATGAATAATTTTAAAAAAGCAGATGATAAACTCAATCAGGTTTATAAAAATCTCGTGAAAAAATTAGATGAAAAAGAAAAAAGTTTATTGATTACAGCCCAGAAAAACTGGATTAAATTTAGAGATTCAAAATGTGATTTTGAAAAACAGCAATATGATGGCGGAAGTATTCAGCCCTTAATTTATTACACATGTCTCACCGAATCTACGGAAGATCGAATAAAAGATTTAAAAAGAAACTTAGCCGATCGCAACAGATAATAAAATCAATTTTATCATAGAAAACAGCTAAAATCTAATCTCAGAAACTACACGAACTAACCAATGAACCCAAACAAACTCGCTCCATTTCTTGCTTTTTTACTCTTTTTCACCTCTTGCAAGGGACATGAAAAACAAGATGACATTGTAAAAAACAATCCTGAAGATACAATAAAGCATTTCATTATTGGCTATCATATGCTTGTTCCAAAATTGAAGGAAATAAGAACCTATGAAATGATTGGCGGCGAAACTTGGGACGGTCATAGGTATAGTAAAGACCCAAAAATCGATTACGAAAAAACTACTTTATTGATACTTGGAAACAGCATTTTATTTAAAGAATATTTTCCTTTTCCGTTTAACTTAGATAAACTAAAACTGATTTCCAGCAACGAATTCATGACTATCTGCAGAGACGACAATTATATTTATTACGTTTCTGATCGTACAAACTCAACACAAATTCATATTGCAGACTACAAACCAATAAATGATTTTGTTTATAAATCAAAAGATGGAGCACTTTTTTTTCTGGATGCAGAAAAATACAAACTTAATCCTGTAAAAATAAATGTCGATGAAAATTCGATTAAACATTTAGCCGGAAATTATTATTCGGATAAGAACGGTTTGTACTTTTTTGGTGCACATTATAAAAAAAACGTACAAAGCAATCAAAGAGATTATATTGAGAAATCTGAAAAGATAATTGATGCAAAAAACGTTGTGCCTTTCATTTCAAAACACTATTTAACTTTTGGAAATCAGGTTTTTGCAATAGATGACGATGAAATAAAGAAGCTGGATCTTAATCCTAAAAAACTAATTGAAGTTTATTTCTGGGATAGGCAATCCTTAATTACGGATGGAAAAAATGTATATAGCAATTCAAATTACGGTTATGACGACAACCGAAATGAAAAAGGTACTTATGGATTTTTATTTCCGTCACTATTTTCTGGAAGTAATCTGCAAAAAATATATCCACAATCGTTGCCTTTTGCGAACGAAAACAATTCGATTGTTTTTAATAAGGGGCGCTCTTTTAATTCGATAGAATTAGCCGTGGTAATTAATAACGAGAATTATATTTTGTCAAATAAAAAGAAAATAAAAACAGGCAAAATGTTATTTTATCATTCTGAAACCAAGACCAATGGGGATTTTGATGAAAAATACCTGAAAATCTTTAAGAATCAATTTCTTCAATACAAAAATGTACTCTATTTTGATGATCGTCCTGTAGAAGCTTCAAAATTGGATTTGAAAAATTTAAGACAAATTGAAAACTCCAACTACCTTACAGATGGAAAATCAATATTTTATACTGGTGGTATTACAGGAATGAAGTTAATTAAAAAAAATGGCGCAGAATATGCCGTTCTTGATGAACGAATTATAGAAAACGTCTATACAAATGAAATGAAAGCTATAAATCCTGATTTGCTTTCTGATGGAATTACTCTTATAAGCAGAAATCAAAAAGCAACAATAAAAGAGCTAAAACTAAATGTAAAAATTGCCGAATAAGCTCAAGAAA
This sequence comes from Flavobacterium resistens, assembly GCF_900182645.1. Lineage (GTDB taxonomy): Bacteria > Bacteroidota > Bacteroidia > Flavobacteriales > Flavobacteriaceae > Flavobacterium > Flavobacterium resistens. The sequence goes on from NZ_FXTA01000001.1 coordinate 1,189,427, forward strand.
AAATCTAAAAATGTAATCATGGAAAACTTCGACTGGACATCCTTTACAAAGAAAATAGCAATTAAAGCTAAAATCAGCGACATTTATAACGCCTGGACAATAGCTAGTGAATTAGAAAAATGGTTTCTCGAAAAAGTTTCTTTTTTTGATGCGAATCAGGGAGCTATCAGCAAAGACGAAAATGTTTCAGAAGGCAGTACTTATGAATGGCTTTGGCATTTATATAAAGATGGAATGAATGGAAAAATTACGTCTGCTAATGGAGAAGATTATTTGCAATTTACATTTGAAGGAAATTGTCTTGTCGATATAAAATTGAGCGAAACCAATGGTTATACAATTGTCGAACTTCGTCAGCACAATATTCCGACAGATGATAATTCGAAAAAATTCATTAGACTGGGCTGTTCTAACGGCTGGCATTTTTATCTGACCAATCTTAAATCAGTTTACGAAGGCGGATTGGATTTACGAAATAGGGACGAGAATTTGGATCCTATGATTAATAATTAAAAATGGGATATACTTTTTACAATGCTGAAACAGAGATTTTATATGAAATAATTTGTGTTTCAAAATCACGCCACAACGCATTCCATATTTTTTTCTTCCATAATCTTCATATCGATTATTTTTTGAGCAACAGTTCCTCTTTCAAATAAACGAATGAATTTAAAAACGGCGCTAGCAAAATACCCAGGATTAGAAACCAATCGGGCGATTTCTGTTATTCTTTTGTCTCTTAATTTTATGCAAGCTTCTTTTTCATTTTCAGGAACTGCTACAAATTCGGTGGCAAATTTCCATGCCCCATTTCTCGCGGTTTCCATGCTGAAATCAATAAAGAAATTATCTACTTTACCTGTAAATTTTAATATCCACGTAAGTGTTGGCCAAATTTTGATCAAACATTTTTCGACACTACCAACCAAATTGCTGAGAATGAAGTTTATTTTATCAAAATCAGCTTTTAAATCTTCGATGTCTTCAACTGTACTGACTTCTGCCGAAGCAATTCCTAAATCGAGGTTAATATGAGCGTTGATTCCGAGCAATAAATGCTGCAAAACTATAGGCCAAAATTTTTCGGCCTGTTCAAAAGCAAATGCCCAGCATTCAGATGGTTTTTCTTTGGCTTGGTACTGATAATACGCTTTCAAATACCGATTCGCGAAAATAACATCCAATTTTTCCATTCGCTCGCCATTTTGAAATGAACCAGCCAAAATACCTTCTTTTATTCTTACTGTAACTTCGCGATATAGAATAGCAAATAGACCTAAATTGCTTTGATCTATTTTTGATTTTTCTATTATTTCATCTAATAAAAAAATTACTTCATCTATAGTATTGGCTTGTTTCATACTCATTCAGAATTGGTTGCGGTTAAATTGAGAAGAACGAATTTAATTATTTTTATCATCTGATGAAGTTAAAATTAAAAAACATCCCGCAAGAAAATCTTCTACGGGATGTTTCTATATGGAAAAAATAGATTACACTTCTTCGACTTTTAAAATCTCTAATTTTAAATTTCCTTTTTTAGCTGGCCATTCAATAATATCGCCCTCTTTGTAGCCAACCATTGCAATACCTTCATCAGAGAGTACCGAAATTTTATTTTTGCTAACTTTTACTTTTTCAGGACCAACTAAAAGGATTGTTTTTTCTACGTTATTAATATGATCTTTGTAGGTAACTTTTCGATCTATTGAAACAATATCTTCAGGCAGGTTTTTTCTCAATACCTGAGTAGCATGTTTTAATTCGCTCAATAATAATTCTTCTTCTCGTGGTGTTACCTTTTTTCTTCGTACGTGATCTTTAATTAAATCGTATGTTCCTGTTGTTAAAATAATATTTTGTGTCATAATTTTCGTGTTTGCTTCAATTTTTCAAATAATGATACACAACTCTTCACTGAATATTTTGCTGCTCAATCTAATTCAGTGATATCTCATCCCGAATGAAAATTGAAGGTTAATAAATGAGCAATATAAATGGGAGGATCCCTGTCTAGAGTTTTGACAGGGCAAAAGGAATAAACTCTTTTGAGCTTCTTAAAAAGGTATCGTCATGCAAATACAATAATGTGCACATCAAGCACATTAAACAGCTATTTACTAAATAAAAATTTGCAGTGACCATTTATTTTGAATTCTAATCTTTCTGCAATATACGCTTTTTTTCTTACAAAAAAGAGGCAAGTAAGTAACAATTTGTATAGAGTTAACTTTATTCAGCTTTTGCAAAATATTTTCTTCTTCATCTTCAAAGTTAGAAACTTTTTCTTACTTTTGAAAATATACAAACCACATTTTCAACATTATACAATGTTGCATTTTCAAGAATAGCTTATAATTCCAAAACCTCAAAAAAGCAAAATATGATTAAAAAATCCATTTTATCTGTTTTAGTTGTTTTACTATTGGTTTTAAATTCCTGCAAACAGGAGCCAAAAGAAACACCTGCCCCATTAATAGACGTAAAAACTTTCTTCAAAAATGGAGAAAAAAGCTCTTTCCGAATTTCGCCAGACGGAAATTATTTTAGCTATCGTGCCGATTACAAAGGAAAAACCAACATTTTTGTTCAAAAAGTAAACGACACTAAAGCTGTTCGTGTAACAAACGATACTTTACGAAGCATTTTCAATTATTTCTGGAAAGGTGACCGAATTGTTTATGCGCAGGACGTGGGCGGAGACGAAAATTTTCAGCTTTTTTCGGTAAAAGCTGATGGAACTGACTTAAAAGCTTTAACGCCTTTTCCAGGCATCAGAAGCGATATTACAGATGCTTTGATTGATATTCCAGGAAAAGAAAAAGAACTGATTGTACAGATTAATAAAAGGGTAAAAGAATACTTTGATCCTTATATTTTAAATGTTGAAACCGGAACTTTGACGTTGCTTTACAACAACAAAGAAAACTTTGACGGCTGGGTTACAGATAATAACGGAATTATTCGTCTAGCTTCAAAAACAGATGGTGTCAACATTACGTGGAATTACAGAAACTCCGATAAAGAACCTTTTACACCTTTGATTACAACAACTTTCAAAGATGTTTTTACGCCAGCATCTTTTGATAAAAACAATAAAAACATTTATGCGTTGAGCAATATCGGAAAAGATAAAGTGGCTTTGGTTGAATACGATCCTGTTGCCAAAAAAAATGTAAAAGAACTTTTTTCAGACAGCAAATATGATTTAGACGCCATTAACTACGATCGAAAAAAACAAGCTTTGACTTCTGTTGACTGGGAAGCCGAAAAACAGGAAAAACATTTTTTTGATAAAGATTGGGAAGCAATCCAGAACAATCTAAAAAAACAGATTGAAGGCTACGAAACTGAAATTGTAAGCTACGATGATGCCAGAACAAAAGCTATCGTTTGGGCTGGCAACGACCGAACTCCAGGGAAATTTTATCTATATGATTTCAAAACTTCAAATGTAAAAGAAGTTGCTGATCCTTATCCTTGGATTAAAGAAAATCAAATGAGCCACATTAAACCTGTTACTTATAAATCAAGAGATGGTTTAGAAATTCACGGTTACTTGACGCTTCCGTTGGGAATTGAGCCAAAAAATCTGCCGGTGATCATCAATCCGCATGGCGGACCTTGGGCTAGAGACGGTTGGTATTTCAATCCGGAGGTTCAGTTTTTGGCCAATCGCGGTTATGCAGTTTTACAAATGAATTACAGAGGAAGCACAGGTTACGGAAAGAAATTTTGGGAAGCCAGTTTCAAACAATGGGGAAAAACAATGCAAGACGATATTACTGATGGTGTTGAATGGCTAAAAAAAGAAGGCATCGCTGATGAAAACCGAATTGCCATTTACGGCGGAAGCTATGGCGGTTACGCAACACTTGCCGGAATCACCTTTACTCCTGATTTATATGCCGCAGCAGTGGACTATGTTGGTGTCAGCAATTTGTTTACATTCATGCATACGATTCCGCCTTATTGGACACCTTATTTGGATCAGTTTCACGAAATGGTTGGCGATCCAAAAAAAGATAGTTTATTACTTGCCTCTGCATCTCCTGCTTTGCATGCTGACAAAATAAAAACGCCATTATTCATTGCCCAAGGAGCAAACGATCCGAGAGTGAATAAAGCCGAAAGCGATCAAATGGTCGAAGCATTAAAAAAACGCGGTGTTGTTGTAGAATATATGGTCAAAAATGATGAAGGACACGGTTTCAGAAACCAAAATAATCGTTTTGATTTTTATGGCGCTATGGAAAAATTCTTAGACAAACATTTGAAGCAAAAGAAATAAAGTATACTTAGTTTTGAAAAGTATAAAAAGCTGCAGAGAAATATTTTTCTGTGGCTTTTTTTATTTCATAAAAACTCATTCAAATACTTAAAACCATAGATGTGATAGTGTCCTTCTTCGAAATAATAGAAAAACTGTCACTCTGTGAGATTCAAAAAATAAACAAAACAAAAAACCTTAGAATCTTAGTATCTTAGAACCTTAGCAACTTTTCTCTAAAAAATTCCCTAATTTCGCCCTCCAACAAGAAATGAAAAAATGAAGGTCTGTATTGCTGAGAAACCGAGTGTAGCACGTGAAATCGCATCCGTTTTGGGTGCCAATACCAAGCACGATGGTTATTACGAAGGCAATGGTTATGCCGTGACCTACACTTTTGGACATTTATGTACTTTGAAAGAACCCAACGATTACAAACCCCATTGGAAAAGCTGGGATTTGAACAATCTGCCAATGCTTCCTGAGAAGTTTGAGACCAAAGTCGTTCAGAATTCGGGAATCCAAAAACAATTTAAAATCATTAAAAGTCTTTTCGATAAAGCCGAAGTGGTTATAAACTGCGGGGATGCCGGACAGGAAGGAGAATTGATTCAGCGCTGGGTAATGAATGAAGCGCATTATAAAGGCGAAGTACAGCGCTTATGGATTTCGTCCTTAACAACAGAAGCTATAAAAGAAGGTTTTGAAAACTTAAAACCCTCAACAAATTACGATAATTTATTTTATGCCGGATTTTCCCGCGCCATTGGTGACTGGCTTTTAGGCATGAATGCAACGCGGTTGTATACCGTAAAACATGGCGGTTACAAACAAGTTTTGTCTATCGGACGTGTGCAGACGCCAACACTGGCGATGGTTGTAGATCGTTTTAGAGAAATCGAAAACTTCAAACCACAACCGTATTGGGAATTGCAGACTTTGTACAGAGAAACGCTTTTTAGTTATGAAGAAGGTCGCTTTTTAAACAAAGAAGACGGAGAAATTCTGGCCGAAAAAGTAAAAGAAAGTGATTTCGAAATTGTTTCGGTTGATAAAAAAAACGGAAACGAATATGCGCCAAAACTTTTTGATTTAACGGGATTACAAGTATATTGCAACCAAAAATTTGGATTTTCGGCAGAAGAAACGCTGAAAATTGCACAGACTTTGTATGAGCAAAAAGTAATCACGTATCCCAGAGTTGATACGACTTTTTTACCTGGAGATATTTATCCGAAAGTGCCGGGAATTCTGCAAAAATTAACTAATTATGCCGAATTAACCCAGCCCATTTTAGAGAAAAAAATCAAAAAATCGCCAAAGGTTTTCAACGATAAAAAAGTAACTGATCACCATGCAATTATTCCAACTGGAATTCAAAATAATCTACCGTACAATCAGCAACAAGTTTATGATATAATCACAAAACGTTTTATTGCCGTTTTTTATGATGATTGTTTGGTTGCCAACACTACAGTAATAGGAAAAGCGGCCGAAGTAATGTTTAAGGCGACAGGAAAAGAAATTCTGAAAAAAGGTTTCCGCGTGGTTTTTGAAGATCCAAATGCAAAAGAAAAAGAACCGGATTTATTGCCGAGTTTTGTTGTAGGCGAAAAAGGCCCGCATGAACCTTCATTTCTTCAAAAAGAAACCAAACCGCCAAATCAATTTACGGAAGCAACTTTACTGCGTGCGATGGAAACCGCTGGAAAACAAGTTGACGACGAAGATTTACGTGAATTGATGAAAGAAAACGGAATTGGGCGTCCGTCTACGCGCGCGAATATTATTGAAACTCTTTTCAAACGTCAATATATTGTTCGAAATAAAAAACAGGTTTTACCTACTTTAACCGGAATTCAATTGATTGATACGATTCAGAATGAATTGGTCAAATCGGCTGAACTTACCGGAACTTGGGAAAAACAATTGAAAGATATCGAAAAAGGTACTTTCACCGCCGCAGCGTTTATCAGAAACATGAAACGTATGGTTGAAGCTTTGGTTTATGAAGTCCGAAGCGAAACCAAACACGCTAATATTTCTCATGCAGCAACAATCCAAAAACCTGTTGTAAAAGCAGAAAAAGAAAAAAAGAAATCTTCCGGAATAGCAGCAGAAACTTGTCCGAAATGCCAGAAAGGAAATCTGATTAAAGGAAAATCGGCTTTTGGATGCAGTGAATATAAATCGGGTTGTGATTTTGTGTTGCCATTTGTTTTTCATGACAAAAAAATTACCGAAAGCCAATATTTAAGATTGGTACAAAAAGGTTCAACCGCAAACATAAAAGGTTTTAAAACCGATTCTGGAACTGTTGAAGGTTTAATCCGATTTGAGGAAAACTACAAACTGAAATTAGAGCCGAAAAAAACCGAGAAAAAAGCCGAATCAAAAGAAAGTTCTGATGCTTTGACCTGCCCTAAATGTAAAAAAGGAACCATTCTTAAAGGAAAAACGGCTTATGGCTGTGGTGAATATAAATCAGGCTGTGATTTTAAAGTTACTTTTGATGAAGTCCGAACTAAATTAAAAGATCAAAAACCAACTAAAGAATTGGTTTATTCTATTTTACAAGAAAGCGTTTAAGTTTTTTACTATTAACTACGCTAATTTTTATATTTTTTCATTCAATTTAAAAAAGATTTAAGAAGAAACTCACAGATTTTTGTCAGTGACAAAATCATTTTTATCCTTAAATCTGTGGCAAAATGCGTCTCAACTTCAAAAAAAAATAATTTGTTAAAATTTGTATAATTAGTGACAAACTTTTTTTCATACATTAGTATTATCAAAATCAAATAAATATGTTTCAAAAAATTACTCTTATTGCCTTAATCATAGCTTTTGTTTCTTGTCAAAAAAAGGAAACGGTCGAAAAAGACAAAATCAAAAAAGCAGATTGGCTAATTGGAAACTGGGAGAATTCTTCTCCAGATGGTGTTCTATCTGAAAACTGGCAAAAACTTAACGACAGTACCTTCAGTGCTTCTTCTTATTTTATAAAAGGAAAAGACACACTGCATTTTGAAACTATTATTTTGGCTCAATTAGGCGAAACATTAACTTACAAAGCTACTGTAAAAGGCCAAAATGAAGACAAACCTGTTTTCTTCCCTTCGACTTCCGAAACAGATCAAAAATTAGTTTTCGAAAATCCAAAACACGATTATCCCCAAAAAATTACATATACAAAAGGCACCAACAATACTTTGACTGCTGAAATTTCCGGGAATTTAAATGGAAAACCAAGTTCTGAGAAGTTTGTGATGACGAAGAAATAACATTTTATCTTAAGCTAAAATATGAGAATTAAAATCCTACTATTTATCAGTTTTTTTGCCGCATTGACCAGTTCACAAGCACAAAGCATTATTGCTAAAATAAATTTTCAGAATAAAAATCTAATATTTGGGAGCTTAGATAAAAATTTATATTCCTTGAATATCGATACAAAAAATACAAATTGGATTTTTAATTCTGAAAACCCAATATATAGTTCCGCAGAAATCAAAGAAAATAGGATTTTTGTTGGCGATAGCAATGCAATGGTATATTGTATTGGATCAGACGGAAAACAAATCTGGAAAACAAATCTTGGGACATACAATGCAATCGCAAATAAGCCAACTATTATAGATAATAATCTCTATGTGGCATCTGCGTCTAGTTTGTTTGTCCTTGATCCTAAAGATGGATCAATACTAGGAAAATTCTATGCTGATACGCCAATTAGTTCTCCAATTTCATATAAGGATAATGCGATTTTCATTGCTGATTCGAAAGGAAAAATATATAAATTGAGTTTAGAAGGTGCACTGATTGAATCCTATCAGGGTGCTTCTGCAGCTATTTTTAGTAAATTAACAATAGACCAAAACAATCTTTTTTTTGGAAGTAATGATATGAATTTTTATAAATTCAATCTGGATGAAAAGAAAATAGTTTCAAAAATCCCAACAAATGAATGGATTTCGTCGACTTCTGTAATAGATGGAAATTTGGTTTTCTTTAGCAACGACGGAGGTTTCTTCTATTGTCTTGACAAGACCAACATGACTACAAAATGGAAGTTTAAAGCCGCTGCAAGTATTCGTACCGAATCACTTATAATTGGCAATAAAATTTTCTTCGGAAGCGATGATAAAAACCTTTACGTTTTAGATAAAACTACAGGAAAATTAATCAAGAAATTTTTAGCAAAAGAAAAAATAAAATCAAGTCCGATACTGATCGAAAATTCAATCTATTTTGCTGATGAATCTGGTGAAGTCTATAAATTAAGTACTGATTTGACAACAATCAAAACGGTTTTTAAGACAGCAGGCGAAATTTCAAGTCCAGCACCAAAAGTGATTGAAACTGCTAAGAAATAATTCTTTATTATAGGTGATCAAATGAAAAATCTAATTATTCTCTTTTTTCTCCTTGCTATTAATCCCATTAAAGCTCAAAATTTAGCTGTTAAAGATTTGAAAAACATCATAAACAAAAACATTCCCGAATGGACAGCTTCATTTCAAAACTTTAATTGGAACGATTTTATAAAAGTGGAAGTACTGCAGATTTTGAGAACCAATTTAAAGAAGATTTTAAAAGTCTAAAGAAATTTCAAAGTATTTATAATCCTATTATTTCTTATTCAGGAGGCAAAAATAAATTTATCGATATTTACAGTTATGAACTCAATCTTGAGAAGAAAAACGGAAAATATTATTCCATAAACGATGTTGGTCAAGCAATTTATCTCTGTGATATCAATAATAAAATCTGGATTCGAATCGCGTATAACGAATACTCCAAATATTTTGATGATGTAATTTGGATTAATGAAAACCAATTTCTTTTAGTCGGATATGAGGAAAATGAGAACGATAAAAAATCGCCAATAATTTATATTGGAAATACAAAAGCGAAATCATTCGAAATTGTGATTAATAAAAACATAAAATGTTTTCAAAAAAATACTTTGTATAAATCAAAAAAGCTAAAAAATATCAAAATCGAAAATCAAAAATAAACGAACCAAAGGTTCGACAAATCTTGTAGAGCTGAACTTCAGTCCAGTTACGCAAAGATAATCTCCAAAGTATATTTAGCGAAATCCAGAAAAAACTTAGCTCCTTAGATTCTCAGCATCTTAGAACCTTAAAAAATCACTCATTCTCCCCGATTTTATTCACCATAAAAATCATCAAAATACCTAAAAGCGCCATTACTAGAAACGCCCATTTCATACTTAGATATTCAGAAATAAAACCAACCATTGGCGGAACTAATAAAAATCCGAGATAACCAATTGTAGAAATCGAAGTCAAAGCAGAACCACTACTCAAATTTGACGATCTTCCTGCAATGCTAAATACCAAAGGAACTACACAAGAAACTCCAAATCCGATCAACATATAACCAAAAATTGTTGGGTACACATAAGGCAGAATAAAACAAATTCCAAAACCTACTGTAATTAAGATTCCGCTATAAAGTAGGATTTTTTTAGTTCCAAATTTCATTACGCCATAATCACCAAAAATACGCCCTAAAGTTACGGCTGTGGCAAAAAACACAAACGCTGCGCTGGTTAATTTTGGAGACGCTTTTAATATATTTTCGAAATAAATTCCACTCCAATCGTACATGGTATTTTCACAAGCCATAGAAACAAAACAAATCAAAGCAAATTTGACTAAGTTTTTTTCGGGCATTGAAAAGAATTTCTTTTTAACCGGAACCGGTTCATTATGAATACTCATTGGATAAAAACAAGCCGTAAGTGCCATCATAAAAACGCTTACGCCCAGCAAATGATGTGCAGGCGAAATATGCTGCGTTACCATTACATAACCCAATCCGGCACCTGTAAAAATGGCGATACTCCAAACGGCATGAAAACGTGTTATAATCGATTTTGGATATAATTTTTGCACCTCGAGCGATTGTGCATTAATCGACAAATTGAAAATATTTCGGGATGCCCCAAAAATCAAAAGCACAAGAACCAATTGCCACACAAAAGCCACTAAACCAGGCAATGCAAGTACTATATTAAACATAATTGCACCTAAAAGCATGATGTAACGGCTGCTGTATTTGTTCAATAATTTTCCTGTAAATGGCATTGTCAGCATCAATCCAATCGGGAAGGCAAATAAAACTGCTCCAAACTGAGCCTCAGATAAATGCAATTGTGCTTGTATATGCGGAATTCGGGAAACCCACGAAGAATATCCAATTCCGGAAAGAAAGAAAAAAACCGTGTTAGCTATTCGATATCCTTTAGGCGTATTTTGATACTTTTTTAAGAAAGGTAAAATCATGAAGTCAATTTTCTGATTGCAAAATTAAGGCTTTTAAAAACGAACTTCTATCCTTTTCTGAGTTTTTTGTTTTTGTTCTAATGCTTCACCAGACACTTTTCTTAAAAAGCGAAATAGCGACTCAATTGTTAGGAACTGCGACCATTATATTTATCATTTCTTAATTACAGGCTAGATACCTTGGTGGGGAAAAAATAATAAAAGCAAAAAACGCCTGTAAAAGCTCGAATTAACCGATTTCTAAAAACAAATTAGAAATTGGGATTTGAAAAAATAAAGCTTAAAAAAACATTATTAATATTTATTCTAAATAAAAATTGTTAAACTGATTTTAAACTTTATATTTGCATTTAATTTCGGCAGGCAAGCAAAGTCAGCTATTCAATGATTTCTTCGGTATTAAAACTGTAAAAGAAATTTCTAAAAACTATTAATCTTAATCCTTAATTATTATGAAATCGAAAACTTTAAAAACAATTGCATTTTTATTTTTAATGTTAGTTGCTAGTCCGCAAATATTTGCCCACGCCCTTTGGATCGAAACAAAAGCTACTGGCGTAAAAGGAAAAGCACAGGAAATTTCAATTTATTTTGGAGAATTTTCAGATAACGATATTACAAAAGCAGACAAATGGTTTTCAGATTTAAAAGACTTTTCTTTAGTAGTTATCAGTCCATCAAAAAAAGAAACAAAACTTACTTCAAAAGCTTTGGACAATAAATATCAGGCATTTTTCACACCAGATGAAGATGGAGTTTATACTATCGTAATGCATCACACAGTTAAAGATGTTTACGGAACAATGAAATTAGATTACAATTCAAGCGCTACAGTTGTTGTTGGAAACAAAGCTGCAGGAAACAACATTACATCTAACACTAACAAGATTGCTGTTTTCTCAGAAAATGCAGATGTTGCAAAAAAAGATACCAAAATAACAGGCTTAGCTTCTTATGATGGCGCAATAGCAAAAGAAACAAAAATCAAAGTAATTGCTCCAAACGGCTGGGAAAAGGAATTGTGGACAAACGATAAGGGTGAATTTTCATTTACTCCTATCTGGTCAGGAAATTATATGGTCGAATATGCCCACACCGATAAATCTGCTGGAGAACACAATGGCAAAAAATACGATGAAATTTGGAAAATGGCCACTTACCAAATTACAGTAAAATAATAATACCCCTTCATTTTTAAATTAGTCTTAGTAAAAAGCCTTGTTCTTTGTGAGCAAGGCTTTTTCTGTTATACTATTGCTTCTTTTAATTCAATCTAAATAAGAAATTAAACTTCAGAAAGCAAAATCTTAAGCTAATCTTAAGATAAAAATAATACAACTTTAATAAAGAAAATACCTCTATAAATTTTGTTAAACACTATTTGCGACCTTATATTTGCAAAAAATTATTTTTATTAAATCTAAATAAGTCACATGAAACATAGTTTACTACTTGCTTTATCTTTAATAAGTTTTGGAGCTTATAGCCAAGAATTCACAAGTGCAGAAAATACCACAACTGTAAGTGATACTGTAAAAAATAAAAAAGGAGAAATCCTTAATGAAGTTGTAGTTACTAAATCTAAAGAGCCAAAACCGGTTACTGCAGTTCGTTCAGGATTAAAACCAATGGATAACCCACAAACAGTTCAGGTAATTGGTGCTGAAGTTATCGAACAGCAACAAGCTATTAGATTAAGTGAAGTCCTAAAAAACGCAAATGGTGTTTATGTAAGTTCAGCGCGTGGTGGAGCTCAGGAATCTTTTTTCTCAAGAGGTTATGATATGTCTGCCAACAATATGTTTAAAAATGGATTCCGTTACAATTCTGGTTCTATTCCAGATGTTTCAGGTTTAGATAAAGTAGAGTTCTTAAAAGGAGGTGCTGCTTTATTATTTGGAAATGTAGCTCCGGGAGGTATTTTAAATTTGGTTACTAAAACTCCTCAGTTTAAAAGTGGTGGAGAAGTTTCTATGCAAATAGGAAGTTATGCTTATTACAAACCAGCTTTTGATTTTTATGGCCCTCTTTCTAAATCTATTGCTTTTAGAATTAATGGTTCTTATGAAAATTCAGAAAGCTTCAGAGATGTTGTAAAAAATGAGCGTTTGTATATTAATCCATCTTTGCTTTTTATCATCAATCCAAAAACTCAAATTACTGTACAAGGAGATTATCTAACTGCAGACTGGACTCCGGATTTTGGAACAGGAATTATTAATAAAGATATTTTAGACTTACCTCGAAATGCTTTTTACGGAGCGCTTTGGTCAAACGGAAATACTAAATCTTCAAGTGCTTCTGTATTATTAAATCACGATTTTAATAAAAACTGGAAGTTAAACTTCAACTCTTCTTTTCAAACTTATGATAGAGGAAGTTACTCAACAGCGCAATTATCAGGTTTAGAAACTTATGCAACTCCAGGTGACTGGAACAGAGGTTTAACTAAAAATAAAAACTTAGAGCAAATTTTAGGAGATCAATTGAGTTTACAAGGAAACTTTAATACTGGATCTGTAAAACATCAGATTTTTACCGGTGCTGATTGGGAAAACTCATTTGCAACAGCATATACTTTTACTTTCAATGAGAAATATGTAATAACAGGTACAAAAAATGGTCAGCCTGTTTATGGGCCAACACTTTATGACACCATAAACTTATTTACCTTTAATCCGGCAAATCAAAGAATGGATGTTCCTACAACAGACCGAGCAACTCAAATTGCAAAAACAGAAACAAATCGATTTGGAGTTTATTTTCAGGATTTAATTTCAATTACAGAAAAATTCAAAATACTTGCAGGAGTTCGTTGGTCTTGGCAGGAAGCTGAAGTTTCAACTTACAAAGAAACTTACGTAAATAATAAACAAACGGTAGCACCAGAAGATGCTGTACCAACTGTTACACCAAAACGTTTAGATAATGCTTTTTCTCCAAAAGCTGGATTAGTTTATCAACCAACAAAAGAGATTTCATTATTTGGTAGTTACTCAAATTCTTTTACACCAAATACAGGAACAACTGTTGATTTACAACCAATAAAACCTTCTATTATTGATCAATATGAAGCTGGTGTAAAAACAGACTGGTTTAAAGGTTTATTGACAACAAACGTTACTGTTTACCAAATCACAAACAGCAATTTGGCTCAAATGGCTCAATACAAAGCCGATGGATCTGAAAATTTAGATACTAGTATCAAAGTTTTGAGTGGAGAAACTAAAAGTAAAGGAGTTGAAATTGACGTAACAGCACATCCTGTTGAAGGATTAAACATTATTGCAGGTTACAGCTACAACGATATGCGTTATACTAAAACATCTGGATTGACAGGGAGTTTTGTTGAAGGCGACCGTGTAGCAAGAACTCCTGTTAACACAGCGAATTTAAGTTTCTTCTACACATTACAAGATGGCTTCTTTAAAAATGTTTCACTTGGAGCAATTGCAAACTACATTGGTGACAGAATTGGTGGATGGAACAACCAATATGATCCTACTAAACCAGGAGGAATCTGGGATAGAGAAGTTCCTCTAAAAGGTTATACAACAATCGATGTTTCAGCAGGATATACTTGGAAAAAATTCTCGATTCTTTGCAAATTATCAAATATTACAAACGAACTTAATTACACAGTTCACGAAAATTATAGTGTAAACCCGATTGCACCTCGTCAAGTTATGACAAGTTTACGATACAAATTCTAAATTTTTGAATTAGATTTTAATTTGTTAAAACTTTTTCTACTCTTCATTTTGAAAAACAGCAAAAGTTTTGGTTTAAATTTCACTAAAAACCTCATTTAGCAATAAATGAGGTTTTTATTTTTACAAAAGAAAGTGCTTTAATTATCTTTACTTTTGTTTTAAATTATCCACTAAAAACAAAACCAAATTGTATGTCAGATTCCAAACAAAACCAATTAAAAAAAACACTCGGATTAAGTTTTAACATCGCAGTATTAATTGGCGGAACAATTGGAGTCGGCATTTTGCGCACACCAGGAGCTATTGCCGGATTATTAAATAATTACTGGCTGATTCTTGCCTCGTGGATTTTTGGAGGCTTATATGTTTTATTAGGAGCTAACTCTTATTCAGAATTGGCTACAATGCTTCCAAAAGCCGGCGGATCTTATAATTATATCAAAAGAGCTTTAGGAGAATATGCAGGTTTTTTATCTGGTTGGTATGATTATATAGTTAATGCCATTCCGCCAGCATTTTACTGCATTGTAATTAGCGAATACATTATTATTTTATTTCCTGAATTGAGCAATTATTCGACTGTAATTTCGATTTCTTTATTGGTCTCTTTTGTGTTGCTGCATTTGAGTGGCGTGAAAAACGGAAGTGTAATTCAGCAAATTACTAGTTTTTTAAAAGTGATTTGTTTTGTAGCCTTGGTTGTGGCTTGTTTTATGTATTCTGGAGTTCAAGTTCCTAAAATTGAAACTGATAATTCAATCTTTCAAATTGGTTTATTATTCGGATTTTTTAAATCGCTACAACTTATCATCGGAACTTATAATGGCTGGAATGCCGTTTGTTTTTTTGCTGAAGAAAATGACGATCCAGGCAAAAATATTCCGAAATCATTATACAGCGGAGTTTTGCTTGTTGTTGCTATTTATGTTTTGGTAAATGCCGCTTTTTTTCATGTTTTGCCAATTGAAACTTTAGCAAAATCTAATTTGGCTGCTGCCGATGTTGCCAAGGTTCTTTTCGGAGAAAGTGGTGCCAAAATCGTAACGGTGATTTCGATTTTCTCTTTAATCAGCATTTTGAATGCTTTTATGATGATTCCACCAAGAATTTTGTACGGATTAAGCCGTGACGGATTTTTTATTGAAAAAGGAACTCAAGTCAATAAAGGCGGAACACCAATTGTAGCGCTTTTGGTTTCGTCGCTTTTTA
Organism: Flavobacterium resistens; assembly: GCF_900182645.1. Classification (GTDB taxonomy): domain Bacteria; phylum Bacteroidota; class Bacteroidia; order Flavobacteriales; family Flavobacteriaceae; genus Flavobacterium; species Flavobacterium resistens. The sequence goes on from NZ_FXTA01000001.1 coordinate 1,204,939, forward strand.
GTTTGTTTTTAATCTGCATTGGTTCTTTTGAAGTACTGTTTTCTTTTGCCGCTTTTATCTCAATAATCGTTTGGGGACTGGCGTATTATTCTCTTTTGAAATTAAGAACCACAGAACCTGATTTACCAAGACCTTATCGTTCTTTTTGGTATCCCTGGACAACTATAATTGCAATAATATTTTCTATCGCATTACTTGCGGGATTTATTTACAGTGATCCTAAAAGCTTTATTATTATTGTTGGTATTGCAATAGCTTCTTATCCTTTATTTTTGATTTTGAAAAGAAAGAAATAACATATTTTTTTCTTTTCAGAAGAGAACAACACAATCTTGTCATTCCGAGGAACGAGAAATCTCCGCAAGTGGCTCGACAAAGATTGTTGATTCTGATTGTGGAGTTTCTCGCGGAGATTCCTCGTTCCTCGGAATGACAAACTGCATGTATAAAAACAGCAAACCCGACAGGTTTTCGAAGCCTGTCGGGTTTTATTTTATAAACTAAGTTTGATTCTTATTTCAAACCAGCCAAACTCTGCTCGATTGTAGCAATTTTTGCCAAAGCATCGGCTTGTTTTTGTTTCTCTATATTTAAAACTTTTTCCGGAGCTCCGTTTACGAATTTCTCGTTTGAAAGTTTTGCTTCAACAGATTTCAGGAATCCTTTTGTGTAATTTAATTCTTCTGTCAGCTTTTTGATTTCAGCTTCAACATCTATATTTCCTGTAATCGGAATGAAATATTCATTTGATTTTACACGGAAAGACAATGCTCCGTCTACTTTTTCAGAAACATATTCGAAAGCCGAAACGTTCCCTAATTTCGTTATAATTGAATCAAAATACGTTGAAACATTCTCACTGTTGATTCCTTTTAATTCGATTGCATCTTTAAACGGAATATTTTTATCTTTTCTGATCGTTCTGATTCCAGAAATTACTTCAATTGAGTTTTCAAAATCAACAATTAATTTTGCATCAAACGATTTTAATTCTGGCCAAGTCGATACGATTAAAGCTTCTTCCGGAGTTCTTTCAGCAATTAATTGCCAAATTTCCTCTGTCAAGAAAGGCATAAATGGATGTAATAATTTCAAATTACTTTCTAACATTTCGATCGCTTTCGCGAAAGTTACGCTGTCAATTGGCTGTTGGTAAGCAGGTTTGATCATTTCCAAAAACCAAGAACAGAAATCATCCCAAACCAATTTGTAAATTGCCATAAGAGAATCTGAAATTCTGTATTTTTCGAAGTTATCTTCAATATCAACTAAAGTCTGCTGTAATTTTGCTTCGTACCATTCGATTGCCACTTTTGATGATTCTGGCTGTGGAATAGTTTCTGAAACTTCCCAACCTTTAATCAATTTAAAGGCATTCCAAATCTTGTTTGAGAACGCTTTTCCTTGATTACACAATTCTTCATCAAACATAATATCGTTTCCTGCAGAAGCACTTAAAAGCAATCCAACACGAACTCCATCAGCTCCAAAAGCATCGATTAAATCTAAAGGATCAGGAGAATTCCCTAATGATTTAGACATTTTACGACGTTGTTTGTCACGTACTAAACCTGTTAAATATACATTTGTAAATGGTTTTTCTCCCGCATATTCATAACCTGCAATGATCATTCTCGCAACCCAGAAAAACAAAATATCCGGACCAGTTACTAGGTCGTTTGTTGGATAGTAATATTTATAATCTGGACTTTCCGGATCCATAATTCCTCCGAAAACAGACATTGGCCAAAGCCAAGAAGAAAACCACGTATCTAAAGCATCAACATCTTGTTTTAAGTCAGATGTTGTAAGTGAGTTATTAGATGTTTTTTCTTTTGCTAAAACTAATGCATCTTCGATATTTTCTGCAACTACGAAATCTTCTTTTCCGTCTCCGAAATAATAAGCTGGAATTTGTTGTCCCCACCATAATTGACGAGAAATATTCCAATCACGAATGTTGTTCAACCAATGCGCATAAGTGTTTTCAAAACGTTTTGGATGTAATTTAATGTCTCCTGTTTCTAAAACCGACTTAATTGCCGGTTTTACTAAATCTTCCATTTTCAAAAACCACTGATCCGATAATCTTGGTTCGATTACGGCTTTTGTTCTTTCAGAAGTACCAACTTTATTTAAATGGATTTCGGTCTTCGCCAAAGCTCCAATTTCTTCCAGTTCTTTTTCAATTTCTTTACGAACTACGAAACGGTCTTTTCCTTGATACTGCAATCCGAAGCTATTTAATGTAGCATCTTCATTAAAAATATCAACGATTTCAAGATTGTGCTTTTCTCCTAACGTTTTATCGTTCATATCGTGCGCAGGCGTTACTTTCAAGCATCCTGTTCCGAATTCAACATCTACATATTCATCTTCAATAATCGGAATAACTCTTCCGCAAATTGGAACGATAGCTTTTTTACCTTTTAAATGAGTAAAACGCTCATCATTTGGATTGATACAGATTGCAGTATCACCAAAAATAGTTTCAGGACGCGTTGTAGCAATAGTTAAGAAATCTTCTGAACCTTCAATTTTATATTTTAAGAAAAATAATTTTCCTTGTTGTTCTTCGTAAATAACTTCTTCGTCAGATAAAGTTGTTTTTGCTTCCGGATCCCAGTTTACCATTCGGTATCCTCTGTAAATTAATCCTTTGTTGTATAAATCTACAAACGATTTTATTACAGATGCTGACATATCAGGATCCATAGTAAATTTGGTACGTTCCCAATCGCATGAAGCACCTAATTTCTTAAGTTGTTCCAAGATTGTTCCGCCATATTTATCTGTCCATTCCCAAGCATGTTTTAGGAATTCTTCGCGAGTCAAATCGTTTTTATTGATTCCTTCTGCTTTTAATTTCGCCACAACTTTTGCTTCAGTAGCAATCGATGCGTGATCCGTTCCCGGAACCCAACAAGCGTTGAATCCCTTAAGACGAGCTCTACGAATTAAAACATCCTGAATCGTATTATTCAACATATGTCCCATGTGAAGGACTCCAGTGACGTTTGGCGGCGGGATTACAATGGTGTACGGTGTTCTATGATCTGGTTCTGAATGAAAATAATTGTTTTTCATCCAGTAATCATACCATTTACTCTCAATCGTCTTAGCGTCAAATTGTGCTGGAATTGTCATTTATATATGTTTAATCGTTTATTTGTTTAACCGTTTATTCGGCTTTGATCATTGGAATGCAAAATGAACTTATTTATTTGTTTTTTGTTTTAAAAACATCGCTTACAAATTAATCATTACGATTAAACAAATAAACGATTAAACAGTTAAACAAAACTTTGGTTCAATTTTTGTAATTATAATTGACAGCAAAAGTAAATAATTAAAGACACTATAAAAAGCGAATTATTAATTTGTGTGTTAATTAAAAGAATGTATATTTACTTACAATTTAAAATAATTTCAAATGAAAAATGTTGCCTCTTTTATTGCAATCGTATTGTTTAGTGCAATCGGTTATTCGCAAAACGGCCCAAAAATTGAATTTGCAGCCCAGGACAATACTATTGATTATGGAAAAATTTCGAAAAGTGATAATGGAGTTCGCTCCTTTGAATTCACAAATACTGGCGATGCTCCGTTAATGATCATTGGTGCAGAATCAACTGTGAGTTCTATTGTGGTAACTAAACCTACTGCGGCGATACAGCCTGGAAAAAAAGGTAAAATTGATGTAAAATATAATATGGCTTCTGGCCCGATTCGTAAAACAATTACTGTTGAAACCAACGCTGTCAATTATCCTGACGGAAGAGTTGCCTTAAAAATCAAAGGTGAAGTTTTATAAAAATTTTTAAACCTAAAAATAACAAAAGCCGTTTCTAATTCAAGAAACGGCTTTTTAATTATGCAAATTAGAATCTTACATCTAACTTTTTACATTTTACTTCGTTGCACATTCAGCACTTTCGAATTTATATTTTACGCGCTCAAAATCAATAGGTTTATCTTTCACCAAATAAGTAACTCCCATTGTCGTCTGCATCGTTCCATTTCCTAAAATAAGCTTTTTATCGCGTTTCAAAAATGCCATTGGGTTTTTGAACTTTGCATTGTTATTTGTTCCATCAACAAAAGTGTAATCAACAAACAAAGTGTCACCATGAAATTCTCCAGCAATTTCACCTTTTTTTAGTGGCGAAGATTCGACTTTCATTATCATCTCACCACCAATTTTTCCGTTTTTAAGTGTATTCAATTTGAGGTCTAAAGTATCGTTTTCATAAATTGCTTTATAACATTCCGTACTCACTACTTTTTCACCTTCAGCTTTAGCTGCCGCTTCAGCTTTTTGTTTTTCCTCATTTTTACAGCTTTGAAGTCCAACAAAAGACAAAAGCATACAAGACAACACTATTTTTTTCATAACTGAATTTTTTAATTTCATATAAAAATAAAAAAAAAGAAGCCAAAAAAAAGGCTTCTTGTTTATTTATTTTATGACAAATATCTACAATGCATGAGAAGCACTGCAGTGCTCTTGCCCAGCATATTGAAACGGTCCTAACTTATATTTACAACTTCTTGATTACAAATTCAGATCTTCGGTTCAGCTCGTGATCTTCTTCTGAACAAGCATCGTCGGTTTTGCATTTTATAATTGGAACAGATTCTCCATAGCCTTTTGCCGAAACTCTGCTTGCGCTAATTCCCGACTGAATTATAAATTCTCTGGTTGAATTTGCTCTTTTTTGAGACAATTCTTCATTGAATTTCGCATTTCCGCGTGAATCTGTATGTGAACCAATTTCGATAATCATTCCTGGATACTTGTTCATTAAAGCAACCACTCGCCCTAAAACGACTTTTGATTCTTTACGAATGTACCACATGTTGTAATCAAAATAAATTGGATCGGTTTTAATGATCAATCGATCTTTATCATCTTTTACAACATCTTTTTCTTGCTTTAAAATCTCAGTTTCTTTCTCTTTTTTCTTGATTTCTACCGCTTTTATCTCATCTGCTTTGGCTTTTTTTGCAGCTTCATTTAAAGCGATAATAGCTAAAGCTTCTTTTTCTTTTTTCTCTTGTTCTATCTGAATTTCTTGCTTTCTTCTTTTTTCGGCAATTTGTTGTTCTTCTAGTTTAATTGCCTCTAAAGATTTTAGTGCCAATGAACCATCGTTTGTGATGTTTCTTGTTTTATCAATTTCAAGCGTTTTAGATTCGTTCGTATATTTTTCTTTGAAAGCAACAATTGTATAAGAACTTTCGCAGGCAACCGTAAAACTGAATTTTCCATCGGCCGCGACCGAAATTGTATTTAAAGTCTTTTTAGAAGCATCTTGCAACATTACTGTTGCATTTTCCAGAGGCAAACCGTCATCAACATCTGTGATTGTTCCTGCGATAAACTGTTTGCAATCTTCAACAATTAAATCTTTGGTTTCTTTAAATTGATAAATATCATCACTTCCTTTTCCGCCGTCTCTGTTCGATGCGAAATATCCTTCTTTTGTTTCTGAGTTAATTGTAAACGAAAAATCATCTAAATTAGAGTTTAAAGGTAACCCAATATTTACAGGTTCTGAATATTCATTTCCATTGATTTCTGAAACAAAAACATCCAATGATCCGTACCCCAAATGTCCATCAGAAGAAAAATAAAGCTTATTGTCTGCCGAAACAAAAGGGAATTGCTCTCTTTTATCTGTATTGACATTTGGACCTAAATTCTTTGGAGTATCAAAAGCGCCTTTATTGATATTAACCGAATAAATGTCAAAAGAACCAATAGATCCTGGCATGTCTGAAGCAAAATACAATACTTTTTCATCAACGCTGAGCGCTGGATGCTCGACTGAATAATTTGGACTATTGAATGGTAGCGAAGTGACATTTTTCCATTTTCCGTCAACTAATTCGGCTTTGAAAATTTGAAGGTTCGAAACTTTTTGATCGTTTGTTTTTCTGGTTTTATTCTTCGAATTATTGCGCGTAAAATAAACTGTTTTGCCATCTTTTGTAAAAACGGCATTTGATTCGTGCATTCCGGTTTTTAATTCCTGAGAAAAATAGTCAATGTTTGGCTCTGCTGCATTTATTTCACTCAACGGAACAGAAACTAGGTTCAAATATGTTTCATTGTCCCATTTGAATTTTTTATCAAATAACCCAGGTTTTAATTTAACCGCTGCAAATACTAATTTTCCATTGTATGGAATTGCCCCGAATTCAGAATTTGGCGTATTAACTCCCAGATTTTTTATCTCAAATCGATTTCCAATGGCTGAAACATTTTCAAGCTCTTTCAGCTCATTTTTAAAATAAATTGAATCTTTTCCATTATTTGAAGATGCATAATACTGTTTTAAAGCGCTATTTGCGTCATCATAACTGTTTGTCGCTTTTAAGGTTTGAGCATATCTAAAATAATATTCGCGATTCAAATCCTTATTATAATTTTGAAATAAAACTCGGTAATAGCGTTGCGCTTTTACTAAATCATTTGTGAAGTAATACGAATCGGCCAAGTTTTTTATTACTTCTTGCGAAGGTTTTTCTTCGGCTAATTTTTCATATAGAATAATGGCTTCGCTGTAATATGTCTTATCGAAGAATCGTTTGGCTCTTGCCAAATCTTTGTCTTGGGCACTTATAAATTGTATTGAAAATACGAATATAATAACGAGTAGTTTTTTCATATTTTTCATTTTAAAAGAATCTAGGTGATTTATCATATCCTTTTCCTAATAAATCCAAATCAAAAAGAAGCATTATTTCATGCGTCCCTGAATTAAACTGACCTAAATTTGAAAGTGTATAATCGTACGCATAACCCACTCTAAGAGATGGCGTTACATTGAAATTAAACAAAGCACTTACCGAATCATCGATTCTATATGCTGCACCAAATTCAAACTTTTCGTTATACAAAACATTTGCCGTCAAATCAACAGAAACTGGAGCACCTTTTACAAATCGCGACATAAAAGCGGGTTTTAATTTCAAGTTATCATTAATTTGAAAAACGTACCCTCCGGTAAAAAACATATGGATTTCTTCAGCTCCAAAAGCATTAACTCCCGATTTTTCTTCGATATATTTAGATTTTATCAAATTTGGAGCAGAAAATCCGACATACAGATTATCTCTAAAATAATAAGCCCCAACACCAATATTAGGTTTTGTGGCATTTATATTTTCCGAAAAAGCAAAATCAGTTGCAGGATCGCTAAATTTAAATCCGTTAAAATTAGTTTGCATTGATGATACTCCGGCTTTCAGACCCAGCGAAAGTTTATTTTTTCCTCCTAAATTCAATACATAAGCAAAATCAGCATAAATATTATTTTCCTTTTTTGCGCCATCGCCAATATCATCAGAAATAAATGAAAGACCTACTTCAACTTTTTCTGATAAAGCTGTATGTCCAAAAAATGTAAAGGTTTTTGGCGCTCCTACTGCCCCAACCCACTGTGTTCTGTATAGCCCCCCAAAATTCATCATTAAAGGAGTTCCAGTTGCATAAGCCGGATTTAAAACACTCATATTGTACATATAGTGTGTGTATTCTGGATCCTGTTGTGCCGAAACAGTCGTTAAGCAAAAGAGAAAAGTTATGTAGAGTAATATTTTTTTCATTTGAATCATATTAAATATTGCAAAAGGAATTATCGGTTTAAATAAAGGCGTCCTTGTATTGGAGGCTTATTGCCTTTATTAAACTGGAGTGTATAAAAATAAACTCCGTTTGGCGCTATTCCATGAGTAAATCCGCCTGTCTCCCAATTGGTTCCGTCCCAACTTGCTTTGTCTTTAAATCCTTCATACATTCTATTCCCGTATCTGTTGAAAATTTGCAGATAATAGTCCGGAAATAAAAAATCTATATTAGGAATTACAAAAGTGTCATTTACTCCATCCCCATTTGGAGAGAATCCATCTGGAATAAAGAAATCTGGCGGTACAGTGTCGCAATCTGTTAATGAAACAATAACTTCTAGACTCTCATATGAAAGACAATTTTCGCTTGACGAAAAGTCAAATCCATAATATTTTCCTTTATCAACTAAAGCTGTTGTTGGAGGCAAAAGGGTTCCTCCTTTCGGCGCATCATACCAAACTACTGATGACGGTACATTTGTATTATTTGATAAGCTTGCAAGTGTTGGGGCATCTAAACCGCAGAAATTCTGTCCGTCAGTATTTAATTCCGGTGCAGGCGTGTCTTTTATTGTAACCTTAATCATTGTTGCTGAAGACGTACAAGATAACGTAGTTTCGGTAACATAATAGGTTTCATCTTTAAGAAGATAGGTGTTTGCGAGCGGCGTAGTCAATGTCGCTGAATTATACCATTTAAATTGTGGTCCGCTAGGTGCTAAATTGCCAATAATTGCTCCTTCAGACTTGCAAAAAGACTGATCTGTTGAAACTGGAGCAACCGGAATAGGATTAATTGAAAAAGCTGCAGACACAGTACTTACCGGACTATCACAACCTGTAATATTGTTTTTTACATTTTCAATTTTGATTGTGGTCGAGCCTGTATTAGCGAGCAAAGTTTCTGGAATTACAAAACTAGCATTACCACTTATAGGAGACAGAGCAATTGTCTGGACTGTGGCAGTATTTGCTCCAGAAAGTGTATAAGATAACGTAACATCTGTTAAAGTTCCTAGTCCAGTAACTGAAGCTGTTACAGCTGAACCAAAACAAACTGTAGTTGCTTGTATTTTTAAATTTGTAACATTCGGTAAAGGATTTACAATAGTGTTTCCTCTTAAATTAGCTGTATTCGAACATGAGGTACCAATATGTTTAATATTCGTAATTGTAATTACTGAATTTCCACTTTGAGAGTTTAAAATTGCGGGCAATGTGAATGAAGCAATCCCGCCGGCAAAAGTCACTCTTGCTGTCTGGCCTGATATATTATTTACACCTGCAATATTATATGAGATATCATATATACCATCCGCAACTCTTGTTGCTTCAGAGATAGTAATTAAAGAAGCTGTGTTTTGACATGCTTGCACGGGTTCAATTCTGGCTCCTATTAAATCAGGAATTGGGTAAACACTTAAAAGATCTTTTAAACTATTTATAATATTATTACATGCCCTTGAACTACTTTCTAAATATATATCAGTAATTGTAATTGTATAATTTCCTACTTTAGGAAAATACTCTGATTTTATTGGAAAGGTCATAATACCATTAACAAAACTTGCAGAAAATGATTCTGACGCATTGTTTGAACCTGAAACAACAAAGGAAGCTCTATAATTCCCATCTGGTATTACAGCAGTTCCTCGATCAATTACACCAGTATAGACTGCTGTTGAAATTTCAGTTTCACAAATATCAGAATTCACAGTAAATTTTGCTCCTGAAAAATCCAATTTATTTTCAATAATGATCGACACAGTTGTTTCGCTATTAGTACAAATAGGGTTTTTTGTTGATAAAACAGTATATTTATAATCATATTTACCCGCCCCAAATTTCGTATATAATTTTTGAGCATCAACAAAATGATCACCTCCAAATGTTAATTCTCCTGTAGCACTTTCATCGGTCCACGTCCCATCAGGGTCTTGATCTTTAAGCAAGCCATTTAAGTCAACATTTGTATAACCTGATAAACCATCAGTGGCACATAATCGTAAATTTGATCCATCACCAGACTCAGGTTTCCTAAAAACCGAAATAATAACTGTTGATGAAACTGCAGCACAACTCCCTCTTGCTGGCATTGTATAAGTAAAAGAATAATTTCCTTCCAGCTCAATAACATCGATAATAGATGGAATATCCTTTTTTGTAGTGTTATCATGCCATTGTCCATTAGACTGGGGGCCCAAAAAAAGACCATTAAAAGACTGAAAAAGATTATATGTTTTAGATGAACTACAAATTACTGTATTTGAAGGGACACCGGCATATCCGCCAATTGTTACGGTAACAACAGCAGTATTATCTGGACAAAGTCCAATTCCGTCTACTGTATAAAGGTATCTAAAAATACCACTACGACGAATTTGCTGTGCGTCCAAAATTCCGGTATCAGGATCCAATCCTCCAGATCCATTGATATCTGTCCAAACTCCGCCGGAAAGGGGAGATCCTGTAAGTTGAGCATATAAATCAATTGCCTTACTACTTGCCGCTGGAATATCACAAACTGTTAATGTACCGTCTTCACCTGCACATTGAGCATAAATTTTATTTGGGACTACAGATAAAAAAAATAAAAAAAGAATGATTCGGAGAAAACTAATGTATTTTTTGACCATAAAATTATATTTGGCTAAACATTATAATTTAGAAGCACTTTGTAAACAATTTAACAATTATTTTATCACAAAAGTGTACTTACTTTTCAAAAATAGTCATTCTATTGATTATGACCCAAAAAACTTTCTAAAATGTCTTTTCCTAAAGTTCATCCTCAAGTCTAAATCTGAATTTTAAAATCAAACTGTCGCGTTCAACTTCTAAATTAATCCATACATCGTCTTCCGACTTTAAGAGGCTGTTTATCTGTTGCAAAGAATATTTATAAGGTACTGCATTATTTATGCTGACAATGATATCTCCTTTTTTTAAACCGCATTTTTCGGCTGCAGATTTTTTTCTAATATTAACAATTTCATAAACGGGTTTTAATGAAAATTTATATTTGAAATTATCATCTTTTTTAGCATCATAACTTACGTCTGACAGAGCATTCGCAACCTGTACTGTTTCTAAATGAAGTGTTTCCTGTACCCATTGCAAACCATTGTGCTGAACTGTTATTCCGCTCTTATTATAAGTAAATGGTTCCGAAAATTTACTGTTTTTTTTCAGATAAAGCTTTTCATCAGCATAATCCAAAACAAGAGTAAAACGTTTTAAAACCTCACCTCCTATCGAACCAATTCTGCCTGGTACCATTTTTACATTCCGAATCGAAGTTGAATCCGGAAATGCAACTATTGGATTTTTAAAATCAAATTCATCAACTGAAAATTTAGCAATTTTTGCACGATGCCCTTCGATATCACCGCTAAATCCTTTTCCTAAAAAGTCTGGGAAGTTTTTCTTAGGCAATTTGATTTTATTGTTCTCAAAAATCCAAAAAGCATCACTATTGCCAATATCAATCAATAATTTAGCCGAAATCTTAACACTGTCAACTACTGCAGTTGTAGTAATATAAGGCTTAGATCTTTCAATTGAAATTGGAACTGATTTGAATTTCTTCTCTAGTCTATCTTTAATAGATTCCTTATTTGGATAAACATAAATTTTTTTCTTTGAGTAATTAATTTCAACTAAATTATTTTTAAAAAATTTATATCCAATGATGCCATTAACTGGAATCCCAATGTGCGATGATAGGTTAAAATTTTGATCTAAAATAATATAGACTAAGTGTGTGCTAGATTTCAGACTATGTGTTTCCAACACATTATTAGTCGACTTCAGCCCTTCTATTTCTTCTTCGCTTCCTAATCCTCTAAGCTTGATTTTTACGACATTATTAAAGCTGATTTCTTTTTGTTCTTCCATGCTAAACATAATGGTTTCTTCCACACCAGAATCCAACAAGAAATTCAGCTCTACTCCATTTACTTTTATTGGAATAAAGATGAGATTATTAATCAATTTAAACGGAATTGTGACCTTATTGCTATGACCCTGGATCAAAAAATCATCTTGAGCTTGCATAGTTAAAGATGTTAAAAGCCCAAAAAACAACATGAAATATTTTTTCATTGATAATATTTTAATATAAAATTAATAAAAATATTGATAATTGTTACATTTCCATAACACCTCATAATGTTTACGTTAAATTCGAAAAAAAAATGCAAATTTGCACTTCAATAATTTATACTCATGCCAACAATTTCTCACAAAGGCAGAAACATGCCTGAATCACCGATACGCAAGCTGGCTCCTTTTGCAGATTTAGCAAAGAAAAAAGGACACAAAGTGTATCACTTAAACATTGGTCAACCGGATATCAAAACACCGGAAGTGGCCATCGAGGCGGTAAAAAATATTGATTTGAGTATTATAGAATATAGTCCGTCTGCCGGATATGAAAGCTATAGAAAAAAATTAGCTCATTTTTACCAGCGCCAAAATGTAAACGTTAACACAGAAGACATCATTGTAACAACTGGTGGTTCTGAAGCCTTACTATTTGCGCTGGCCACAATTACTGATCCAGGAGATGAAATTATAATTCCTGAGCCTTTTTATGCTAATTACCATGCGTTTGCATCATCAACAAGTGCTACCGTGGTACCACTTGTTTCAACTATAGAAACTGCATTTGCTTTGCCAAGCATTGAAGAAGTTGAAAAATTAATTACGAACAGAACAAAAGCCATTTTAATTTGTAATCCTGGCAATCCAACAGGTTATTTATATTCTGAAACAGAAATTAAACAATTAGCGAGCTTAATAAAAAAGCACGACTTATATTTAATTGCAGATGAAGTCTATCGTGAGTTTTTGTATGACGGAAATGACGTTCATTTTTCTGTAATGAATTTAGAAGATGTCGAGCAAAATGTTATCATGGTTGATTCTGTTTCTAAACGCTACAGTATGTGTGGAGCAAGAATTGGCTGTTTGGTAACAAAAAATAAAGATGTTTTAGCAACTGTAATGAAATTTGCTCAGGCGCGTTTAAGTCCGCCTACAATTGAGCAGATTGCTTGCGAAGCTGCTATAGATACACCTCAAAGTTATTTTGATGAAGTTATTGCAGAATACAAAGAGCGCCGTGATACTTTAATTTCCGAATTAAACAAAATTGAAGGCGTTATAGTCACAAAACCAAAAGGCGCTTTTTATTGTATTGCACAATTGCCAATAGAAGATTCTGATGATTTTGCGCAATGGCTTTTAGAAAGTTATGATTTAAATGGCGAAACTGTAATGATTGCGCCTGCAAAAGGTTTTTATTCAACTCCGGGAATGGGACTAAATCAAGTTCGAATTGCTTACGTTTTAAATAAAAAAGATCTAATTACAGCAGTTAACATATTAAAAGAAGCGCTTTTAGTTTATAACAAAAGGTAAAAATTAAATACATTATTCTAAAATCTGTTTTAACTTCAATGTTGAAACAGATTTTTTTTGTTTTCTCTTTTCTGAAAATAACTTTAAAAACAAACCTCTTATCATCTAGTTCTTAGTAATTTAGCTGTAGCTTTAAAAGCATTTAACATGAAAAAGTTAATTGTAATATCGTTTCTGTTTCTGATATCGGCATCTGCTATAAATAAAAATAGCAAAGTGGTAAAGAATGATTTTAAGAACCAAGACATCGAATATTATCGGCAAGAAATTAACCGCGCTTTTTCATTATTAAAAAAGAAAAAGAAATTCATAGACTTAGAACTTCTTAACACCCAAAAAGCACAAATTCTTTCGATTGCCTTTCCGGAAATCCTACGATATGACTCTTATTCTGATTACCTGGAAACCTCTTCAAACAGAATTTTATATGTAAATAAAGGAAAAGAAGCTTCTGATTTTTCAACAGGTTATTTTCAGATGAAACCCTCATTTCTAGAAAATTTAGAAAATTATGTCGCTAATACTGAAGATTTAAAAACTTATCAATGGGTTCTTATTCAAAACAAAGATGAAAAAGAAGCCCGAAAAGAAAGAATAAATCGTTTAGCAAATTTGCAATGGCAATTGCGGTATCTAAAAGTTTTCTGGTTTGTTGCCGAATATAAATATCAAAATATTAATTTCAAAAGTACTGAGGAAAAAATTAGATTTTATGCAACAGCATATAATTACGGATTTACAAAACCTGAAAGTGAAATAACAAAATATCAGTCTGCAAAAAAATTCCCTTCCGGAGAAAGTGCTAACACCCACAAATTAGCATTTGCCGATTTTTCAATTGATTTTATACAGACTTATTCCTTTTTTTTCAAGTAGTAAATAGTTACAAACAAAATTCGAATCGAATGGTGTTAATTTAAACTATATCCAAAAAGGATCGATTAAATAGTAAAAACGATAGAAAAGGTTTGCTTTTTATTAATTATCTTTACCGCCTTAAAAAGATATACCCATTATAATAGTAGTTTTTAATGATAAATAACGAAGATTTTTTAGACGAAATTGGTGACAGTCACTTCAGCAGTAATGCAAAAAACCCTTTAAGAGCTGACGCTTTTGATATAACTGATGAAGAAAAAATAGAAAAAATAAAAAAAGATGTTGAAAACATTCTACAGACACTTGGAATGGATTTGACAGACGACAGCATCAAAGGAACTCCAAACCGAGTTGCTAAAATGTTTGTAAAAGAAATTTTTGGTGGTTTAAATCCTTCAAAACAACCAAAAGCTTCTACTTTTGACAATAATTACAAATACGGTGAAATGTTAGTAGAGAAAAACATTACCGTTTATTCTACTTGTGAGCACCATTTATTACCAATTATTGGACGCGCTCACGTTGCTTATATTTCAAGCGGAAGAGTTATTGGACTTTCTAAAATGAACCGTATTGTTGAATATTATGCAAAAAGACCTCAGGTTCAGGAACGTTTAACAATGCAAATTGTTCAGGAATTACAAAAAGCACTTGGAACAGAAGATGTTGCCTGCGTTATTGATGCAAAACACCTTTGCGTAAATTCAAGAGGAATTAAAGACATTGAAAGCAGCACAGTAACATCTGAATTCGGTGGAAAATTCAAAGACGCTCAAACGAAAAGAGAATTTTTGGACTATATCAAATTAGATACTCAGTTCTAATTTTCTTCGAAATTTCTATTATATTTATGGTCTAGCCCTGATAGTAGCGGCATCCTTTTATGGTCTCGTCATTACGAGATAAAAGATACAGCGGATAGCAGGATTAGCTCCTAAAAAAACAGCAAAAAATCAATATGCCATTATATACAACACAACCGCTAAAAATATACAATTCACTTTCGGGTGAAAAAGAAGATTTCAAACCAATCCATGAAGGAAATGTTGGAATGTATGTTTGTGGACCTACCGTATATAGTAATGTTCACTTAGGAAACGTAAGGACTTTTATGTCATTTGACGTAATTTTCAGGTATTTTTTACATCTGGATTACAAAGTACGTTACGTGCGTAATATTACAGACGTTGGACATATTGTAGATGACGTTGATGAAGGTGAAGATAAAATTGCTAAAAAAGCACGTTTGGAACAATTAGAACCAATGGAGGTTGTACAACGCTATACAGTCGATTTTCATGATATTCTAAAAGCTTTCAACTTTTTACCGCCAAGTATTGAACCAACAGCAACTGGCCATATTATTGAGCAAATCGAAATCATCAAAAAAATTATCGATAAAGGAATTGGCTATGTTGCCAATGGATCAGTTTATTTTGATGTTGTAAAATATAACGAAACCAATAATTATGGAATTTTAAGTGGCCGTAATATTGAAGATATGCTTGCGAATACCCGTGATCTTGACGGGCAATCAGACAAAAGAAACCCGCAGGATTTTGCACTTTGGAAAAAAGCAGAACCAGAACATATCATGAGATGGCCTTCACCTTGGAGCGACGGTTTTCCGGGCTGGCATCTTGAATGTACTGCAATGAGCACAAAATACTTAGGAAATCATTTTGATATTCATGGAGGCGGAATGGATTTAAAGTTCCCTCACCATGAATGCGAAATTGCACAAAATGAAGCCTGCACAGGACAATCTCCGGTAAATTACTGGATGCACGCCAATATGCTTACCTTGAACGGAAAGAAAATGGCAAAATCTACTGGAAATAATATTTTGCCAGGAGAAATTTTAAGCGGAGATAATACGATTTTGAGCAAAGCATTTTCTGCTTCAGTAACTCGTTTTTTCATGTTGCAGGCGCATTACAGAAGCATTTTGGATTTTTCTGATGATGCTATTACCGCAGCTGAAAAAGGATACAAAAGATTAATGGAAGCACTTGATGCATTGCCTACTATTTCAGCAAGCAATACGAGTTCAATTGATTTTGGAGCATGGAAACAGCTATGCTACGACGCAATGAACGATGACTTCAACACGCCAATTTTAATCGCACAATTGTTTGAAGGTGTTCGTTACATTAATTTATTAAAAGACGGAAAAGAAACCATTTCTGCTGAAGATCTAAAAACATTCTCAACAGCAATCAATGCTTTTGTTTTTGACGTTTTAGGTTTAAGCGACGAAAAAGGTTCTGACAGCAATAACGATAAATTAGAAGGCGTTGTAAATATGCTTATCGGAATGAGAAATCAAGCCAGAGCAGATAAAAATTTCGCGCTTTCTGACCAAATTCGTGATCAGCTTATCGCTTTAGGAATCCAGCTGAAAGACGGAAAAGAAGGAACCAGCTTTTCGATCTAAAAAAGTCATTTCATAAACCCATGAAAGCAATCACTCCATTTGTTTTATTAGTGCGCTTTTATCAAACTGCCATTTCGCCCTTTACGCCGGCGTCATGCCGTTTTGAACCAACATGTTCAAGTTACATGATCGAAGCACTTCAAAAACATGGATTATTTTATGGTGGTTATCTAGGAATGAAACGTATTTTAAGCTGTCATCCTTGGGGAAGAACCGGCTACGACCCAGTTCCGAAAAAGAAATGTTCACATAAACATTAACTTTTTATAAAGAGGAACTCTGCTTTAAATATTTATTTTTACAATTAATAAAAAAAACAAAATACTACATGACACACGCCTTAAACATGGTTTGGAATCCTTCAGAAGGAATCGATTTAGGATTTTTTATGATTCGTTATTACAGTTTAATGTTCGTAATTGCTTTTGGTTTAGGATGGTACCTGATGAAAAAGATTTTCGAACGCGAAAATGAATCACTTGACAAACTAGATTCTTTATTTGTTTGGACTGTTCTTGCCACTTTAGCGGGCGCGCGTTTAGGCCATGTTTTCTTTTATGACTGGGAATATTTTAGAAACCATTTGCTTGAAATCTTTTTGCCATTCCGTTTTGAACCAAAATTTGAGTTCACAGGATTTCAAGGACTAGCAAGTCATGGAGCTGCGATTTCAATCATCGTTGCCATGTATTTTTACAGCAAAATGATTCTAAAACGCCCATTATTATGGATTTTAGATCGTGTTGTTATTCCAGTTGCTAGCGGTGCTATTTTTGTTCGTTTAGGAAACTTTTTCAATTCTGAAATTATCGGACACGAAACAACATCTGCTTTCGGTATTCGTTTTTTACATGATAAATATAGCAAAGCAGAAGCTGTTAACGCAACTCAAATTGCTAATCCTAAAGAAGCTTATAATGCAATTGCACATGATCCAAAATTTGCTGATTTACTAGCTCAGGTTCCTGCAAAACATCCAACACAATTATATGAAGCTTTCTGTTACATTTTTGTATTTGCAGCTTTATATTTCTTATACTGGAAAACAAATGCAAGACTTAAATCAGGATACTTATTCGGATTGTTTTTAGTCCTTTTATTTGTTGTCCGTTTTATCGTTGAGTTTGTAAAAGAAAGTCAAGGCGGTTTTGAGAGCGAATTAGGCTATTTCTCAACAGGACAATGGCTAAGCATACCTTTTATCATAATCGGTCTTTTCTTTGTCATTAGAGCACAAAGAAATCCATTAGCAACCTCTTAATAAAGATCTTAAAAAAATATAAAATCCCAATAAATCATATTATTGGGATTTTTTTTTGCGCCAGAAACAAAAATTTCAAATTACAATCAGAATACCAATCGTTTAAATCTATTCTCGATTTTCTTCACTCTTATAATATTTAGAAGCAGAAATATATCATTTTAAAAGATCAGTTGTCCCGTCCCGATAGCTATCGGGACTATATCTTTTCCCTGCTGAAGAAGCAGGAAAAAGGATAACGCTTCCATCGGGGCTAGATTAGAAGCTTATGTTTTCAAAAGATTTTAACCGAATTGCATTTAAGCATTAATCAGATACCATAATTCTAATTCAAATTTGTCATTAAAACTTGGGCTTAAACAAAAGTTCGCAGTTCAACTTTGTTTCATTCAAAACTAAAAAACAACTATTATTAGAACAAAAAAAAGATCCAGTTTTCCTGGATCTTTTTCTATTTAAAACAAGGTTTCTAATTAAGCCTTATTGTGTTTGTCTTCAATTGTGTGCTTATCATCACTAGAAATTGTATCAACCAATACTGGTGTAGCAATAAATAATGAAGAGTAAGTTCCTACAACAATACCAATCAACATTGCGAAGATAAATCCTCTAATTGACTCTCCTCCGAAGATAAACATTGTTAATAATACAATGATCATCATTAATGAAGTATTCAACGTTCTAGACAATGTAGTATTGATAGATGCATTTACGATATCTTCAAAACTTCCTTTACGGTTTCCGATGATAAACTCTCTAATTCTGTCAAATACAATTACAGTATCATTCATAGAGTAACCAATTACAGTAAGAATCGCAGCAATAAAGTGCTGATCCATTTCCATGTGGAAAGGCATGAATTTATAACATAAAGAGTAGATTCCTAATACAAAGATTACATCATGCGCAACAGCTGCAATCGCACCTAATGAATATTGCCATTTACGGAAAGAAACCATTAAGTATAAGAAAATAACTGCCATTGCACCAAGAACTGCCCAGTAAGAGTTAGTTTTGATATCCTCAGAAATAGAAGCTCCAACTTTAGAAGCCTGCAATACTCCTACTCTTTTTCCATCAAAAGAGTTGATGAATTTATCGTAAGTTGTATTTGGGTAATATTTCTGTAAAGCCTGATATAATTTTTGGTTTACTTCTTCATCGACAGCAACACCATCTTCTTTAATTTTATATTTAGTAGTGATTTTCAATTGATCATCATCACCTAAAACTTTAGCTTCAACTGGCGTTCCGAAAGCTGCAGATAACTCATCCGAAACTACAGTTGCATCAATTGGTTTCTCGAATTTCACTTGGAAAGTTCTTCCTCCAACAAAATCAACACCTTCATCTAATCCATTAACGAAAAAGATAGAAACTAAACTCACTACAACTACAATTGAAGAGAAGATATAAGTGAATTTTTTGATTTTAATAAAGTCAAAATGGAAATTAGTAAACCAGTTTTTAGTAATGTTTGTAGAGAAAGTTAAATCACCTTTTCCAGCAATATTTCTGTCAATGAAAATTCTAGCAATAAAGATAGATGTAAACAATGAAGTTACGATACCAATTAATAATGTCAATGCGAAACCTTTGATTGGTCCAGTTCCAAAAATAAACAAGATTGCTCCAGTTAAAACGTGTGTTACGTTTGCATCAATAATAGAACGCATTGCTCCGTGCCATCCGTAAGAAGTTACAACAGCCTCAGATAATGATTTACCTTCACGCAATTCCTCTTTTGCTCTTTCAAATATAATAATGTTCGCATCTACAGCCGTACCCAATGTTAATACGATACCTGCAATACCTGGCAATGTTAATACAAAACCAAAACTTGCCATAATTCCGAACAAGAACAGTAAGTTTAATAATAAAGCAAGGTTAGCGTACCATCCAGCTTTACCATAATAGAATACCATCCATAAACAAACTAATAAAAATCCAACAACAGATGAAATCGTTCCAGCATCAATTGCAGCCTGACCTAAAGATGGTCCTACAACAGTTGATTGAATAATATCTGCAGAAGCTGGTAATTTACCTGCATTTAATACGTTAGCTAAATCTTTAGTTTCAGCAACATCAAAAGAACCTGTAATTTCAGATCTTCCACCAGCGATTGGTCCACTTGTAACTCCAGGAGCAGAATAAACGATATCATCTAAAACAATAGCGATATAACCTTTTTGAGAGAAAGCTCTTCCTGTCAATTCTTCCCAAACTTTAGCACCTTGGCTGTTCATTTGCATAGAAACAGCTGGTTTTCCTAATTGATCAAAAGTATCTTTAGCATCAGTTACAACACCACCGCTCATTGCAGGAACATTATCTCTGTTACCTTTTAAAGCATATAATTCAACTGCTTCAACTTCTTTTCCTTTAGCATCTTTTAAAGTAGTTGGTTTACTCCAAACAAATTTTGCATTGTGTTGGTCAGCACCCAATAAAATTCTGATATCAGCTCTTTTGAAGTAAGCATTAACTGTAGCTGTATCTTTTGGAGCAAAATATCCTAAAACTGGACCACCACCTTGACCGATCATTTTGTCAAATAATGGATTGTTTCCTTTTTTAGTATCAACAGAATCTTTAGCATCAGTTAATAAAGCATTCAATGAATCTTTAGCAACAGTTTTCGTTTCTGTTTTTTTGATTTCAGTTTTTTTCAAAGCCTCGTTAGAAGCTACTAAGAAGTTACCGATTTCTTCAATTTTGAAAGTTTCCCAAAACTCTAACTGAGCTTTTCCACCTAATAATTTTTTGATTCTATCAACATCCTTAGCACCTGGAAGCTCAACTAAGATTCTTCCTGTTTCTCCTAATTTTTGGATATTTGGTTGTGTAACACCAAATTTGTCGATACGCTCTCTTAATACTTTATAAGCACTTTCTACAGACTCATCAACTTTTCTTTTAATAACTTTTTGAGCTTGCGCATCAGTCATTTGAAAATCAATTCCGCCTTCTCCTTGTAAACTTCTGTTTGCAAAAATATCTGGCGAAGCCAATTTCACTGTTCCGTTTGAATTTGCTTCAAAAGCTTCAAAAAATTTACTTAAATAAGTTTTATTTCCTTCTAAATTTGCAGTTGCATCAGCTAATGATTTATTAAAAACTGGATTTTTAGAGTTGTTTGACAAACCTTTTAAAACGTCTTTAATAGAAATCTGAAGAATCACGTTGATTCCTCCTTCTAAGTCAAGACCTTTATTTAACTGCTTGTTTTTTACTTCATTGTAAGTAAAATCTGTAAAACCAAGATCAAACACCTTCTCTTTACCAATAGAATCTAAATATTTTAGCTCTTTATCAGGATTATCTCCTGCAAAAGCTTTAGCCTCACCTTTGACATTATTTGCCACAAAAGTGAATGAAAGTTGGTAAATACTTACCAATGCAAATAGAATTGCGAAAAATTTAATAAGTCCTTTATTCTGCATTATTACTAAAAATTAATTATGTTTTATTGTTTGTTTTTGGTTCTAAATTCCCTAAAAATAAGCCCTGACATGAGATTTTAAAACTAAAAAATCGAGATCACGAATTACAACATTTTTTTTAAACCGAGCAAATATATAATTCTCGAAATGATTAAGCAATTTATTTATTAATTAATCTCAAAAAAAAGACTGCAAAAGTGCAGCCTTTTCTTTTTTTTAATGTTTTTATTATACTAAAATCGACTTTAAAGCGTCATTCATGTTACGAACTGCATCTGCACTTTTCGCAAATAATGCCTTCTCCTGATCATTTAAATTAATATCTACAATTTCTTCAATCCCGTTTTTACCAATTATACACGGCACTCCAATACAGATGTCATTCTGTCCATACTCGCCTTCTACAAAAACAGAACAAGCAATCATTTTTTTCTGATCGTTTAAAATACTATCTACTAAATAGGCAACAGAAGCTCCAGGAGCATACCAGGCAGAAGTTCCTAACAAACCTGTTAACGTTGCACCACCTACCATTGTATCAGCTGCAACTTTTTGAAGTACCTCCTCTGAAAGAAATTGAGAAACCGGTATCCCATTATAAGATGCCAAACGCGTTAACGGGATCATAGTAGTATCACCATGTCCTCCAATTACCATTGCTGAAATATCATTCGCAGGTTTATCCAAAGCTAAAGAAAGATAAGTTCTAAAACGAGAACTATCTAAAGCTCCACCCATACCAATTATTCTGTTTTTTGGCAATCCTGTAGCTTTTAAAGCCAAATACGTCATTGTATCCATTGGATTAGAAACAACAACAATTATAGTGTTAGGGGAATATTTCAATACATTTTCGGCAACTGTTTTTACAATCCCGGCATTAATCCCTATTAATTCTTCTCTTGTCATTCCTGGTTTTCTTGGAATTCCTGATGTAATTACGACTACATCACTCCCAGCAGTTTTAGAATAATCGTTGGTAACACCAGAAACTTTGGTATTAAAACCTGTGTTTGTAGCACATTGCATAATATCCAACGCTTTACCTTCGGCAAAACCTTCTTTAATATCCAACAATACTACTTCGCTCGCAATTCCTCTATAAGAAATAACATCTGCACATGTAGCTCCAACATTTCCTGCTCCTACAATGGTAACTTTCATATTTTTTACTTTATCGGTTATTAATTATTTGTCTATTCCTTAAAAAGACAATTCGTTTAATTGTCTAGTAAATTTAAACAATTAAACGAATTGAAATTATTAATTTTTTATTTTATGCGTCAATATTTGCATAAACTGCATTTTTCTCGATAAACTCTCTACGTGGCGGTACCTCGTCACCCATTAACATAGAGAAAACCTGATCAGCTTCAGCAAGACTATCGATATTTACCTGACGTAAAGTTCTGAAATTCGGATCCATTGTAGTTTCCCATAATTGCTCCGCGTTCATCTCTCCAAGACCTTTATAACGCTGAATATTGGCACTTCCTCCCATTCTTTCGTTTGCCTGATCACGCTGAACATCATTCCAAGCGTATTCTTTTTTATTTCCTTTCTTAACTAAGTATAAAGGTGGTGCTGCAATGTATACGTGACCTTCTTCAATAAGCTCTTTCATAAAACGGAAGAAGAACGTTAATATTAAGGTAGAAATGTGGCTACCATCGACATCGGCATCACACATGATGATTACCTTGTGATATCTTAGTTTTTCAAGATTTAATGCTTTACTATCTTCTGCAGTACCAACTGTTACTCCTAAAGCTGTAAAGATATTTCTGATCTCTTCGTTTTCGAATACTTTATGGTGCATTGCTTTTTCAACATTCAAGATTTTACCACGCAAAGGCAAAATTGCTTGAAAGTTACGGTCACGCCCTTGTTTTGCTGTTCCACCAGCCGAATCTCCCTCGACAAGGTAAACCTCACATCTTGCAGGATCTTGTTCTGAACAATCAGATAATTTTCCTGGCAATCCGCCACCGCCCATAACGGTTTTACGCTGCACCATTTCACGTGCTTTTTTAGCAGCGTGACGTGCCTGAGCAGCTAATATTACTTTTTGGATAATTATTTTAGCATCATTTGGATTTTCTTCCAAATAATTTTCAAGCATTTCCCCAACTGCCTGAGAAACCGGAGAAACTACCTCTCTATTTCCAAGTTTAGTTTTTGTTTGTCCTTCAAATTGAGGCTCAGCAACTTTTACAGAAATAATTGCAGTCAAACCTTCACGGAAATCGTCTCCGGAAATTTCGAACTTCAATTTATCCAACATTCCAGAAGCATCAGCATATTTTTTAAGCGTTCTTGTCAAACCACTTCTAAAACCTTGTAAATGCGTACCTCCTTCGTGTGTGTTGATATTATTTACATAAGAGAAAATATTCTCTGTATAACTCGTGTTATAAATCAAGGCAACTTCAACAGGAATTTCACCTTTTTCGTGATCCATGCTGATTACGTGAGAAATAATTGGCTCACGGTTTCCGTCTAAATAACGGATATATTCCTTAAGACCTTCATCTGAATGAAAAACTTCGCTTTTGAATTCGCCTTTTTCATCTACTTCTCTTTTATCTGTAAATGTAATTGTGATTCCTTTATTCAAGAAAGAAAGCTCACGCATACGAGCAGACAAAGTATCATAAGAGAACTCTGTAGTTTGTGTAAAGATTGTATTGTCAGGATAGAAAGTCTGACGTGTACCTCTTTTATCTGTTTCTCCGATTTGTTTTACCGGATATAATGATTTTCCTCTTTCGTATTCTTGTTCGTAAATTTTTCCGTCTCTGAAAACTGTCGATTTCATATGAACAGAAAGTGCGTTTACTACAGAAACCCCAACACCGTGAAGTCCTCCGGAAACTTTATAAGAATCTTTATCAAATTTACCTCCGGCACCAATTTTAGTCATTACAACCTCAAGTGCTGAAACTCCTTCTTTTTTATGTAAATCGACCGGAATACCACGTCCGTTATCTTCAACTGTAATCGAACCGTCTTCATTAATTGCAACACCAATAGTATCACAATGTCCGCCCATCGCCTCATCAATAGAGTTATCAACAACTTCATAAACCAAATGATGTAGCCCTCGAACCCCCACATCTCCAATATACATCGACGGACGCATTCTTACGTGCTCCATTCCCTCTAATGCCTGAATACTATCTGCTGAATAATTGTTCTTCTTGATTTCTTCGCTCATATAATTTATTCTAAAAAATGTAATTATTGTCTAACACGCAAATATATAAAAACGCAAATTATATATCCGTTAAAATCCCATTTAAAGCGCTTAAGTTATTAACACTATTGTCTAAAAAATCAAAAAATCAGCTCAAAAAGTCGATTTTAAATTCCAAATTCATAAATTCCAAATTCCAAAAATAATAATCGCATAAAAATTCAGATTGCGATTATAAATTTGAAATGCCAAAAATGCAAAAAATCCAAGTTTCAAATTTTATAAACACATAAAAAAAACCGAAATACATTTGTAAGATGCATCTCGGTTTTTATGATTTTAAGACTCCTTAAATTGGAATTTAAAATTTTCCTTTTTATTATTTCTTATTGAAATCTCCAGCGTAAATTGATGTCATTTTATCCAAGCTCAAATACTTTTTCAAAACAGTATTAACTTCTTCAACTTTAAGCCCTTTTACTTTACTTTCTAAATCATCATAATCTTCTAGCGGAATTCCGTACTGCAAATAAGTATTTACAAGTCTCATCAAAGTATTATCATTACCTAAACTGGTTTTTCTTTCATTCTGCCAGCTTACCAAATTTGATTTTAACTCTTCTGCCGTAAATCCATCTTTTAATGCTTTTGCAATTTCTTCTTTCGTTGCTGATTCAACTGCACTTTTTTTCGTTGGATTTAAAAAGGCATAGTAACTCCATGACGCGACGTCATTTGAAACTGGAATATCAATAAAAGATCCGGCTCCATAGCTTATACCATCTTTTTCTCTTAATCTCATAGGGATTCTGGCACTTAAAAAACCGCCGCTTCCTAATATTTCATTTGCCATGACAAATGCAGGATAATCAGCATTTTTTCTATCCATTTTAAAACTAACTCTTCCTACGGCAACCGCATTTTCTTTGTCTGGAGTAATAATATCTTTATCTAGTTTTTGCGTTTCAAAATAAGTCGGAATAGCACGTTCATATTTCGATTTAGAATTCCATTTACCGAATGTTTTTTCTAGAATTTCTCCCGTTGATTTTGCATCTAAATCTCCAACTACACTTCCAAAACCGTTGTTTCCACCTAGAATATTTTTGTAAAAATCTACAATTTCAGATTGTTTTATATTTTTAAAAGCATCTATTTCTTCCTGTGTAGTTGAAGTGTAAAAAATACTACCTTTTGGATATTTTGTTGTTTGTCTCGCTATTTCTGTAAAAGCAATAGATTGCGGATCATTTAAATTTCCTTCCAAATAAGTATTATATTCTGCTATTGTTTTAGTTAATTCATTTTGCGGAAAAGTTGAATTAAGAAGTAAATCTTCTAAAATCCCCATAACCTCTTTGAAACTTTCTTTATAAGTATTCACATAAACCGACAAGGTTTGATGATCAAAATTGAAATAAATACTTGATTTCAATTGATCTAAACGATCCTGAATTTGTTCTTTGCTTCTTGTAGTTGTTCCTGTTTTCAGTAGCTGTGCCATAATACCACCAACATCAGATTTCCCATTCAAATCTTTCTCATTACTTACAGGGAAACTAAAATTAGCCTGAACTTTTCCGCCTTTAATTTCTTTCTTGATCAAGCCGTATTTTGCGCCATTTGTCAGTTTTCCTTCCGTCAAATTTTGTTTTAAATTCTTGATTGATGCTTCAAAAGCAGCAACTTCTTTTTCTAAAGCCTTTCCTTTATAATCTTTAGTTAATGCTACGATTTGGTCGTCTGTATATTCTACAGGTTTTAATCTTTGTTCATCTTTTGAAGGAATAAAAATACCTACTGTTCTATTATTGCTTCTAAAATACTTTTCAGCAACACGCTGAATATCCTCTTTTGTTAGTTTTTCAACAGCATCGCGATACAGGTATCCTAATCTATAATCTCCAGAGCCAATAATTTCAGTCAAATTAATTGCAAATGAAATCGTATTATTTTTAATTGCATCAATTTGTTTAATAATTTTCGCCTGAGCTCTGCTTACGTCCTGATCTGTGTATTTCGTTGTGATGATTTTATCCAATTCTGCTCTAACAATATCTTGTGTTGCTTTAATGTCTTTGTCATTAGGTATAGCAAATCCAAAATACATATAACTTGCATCTCTCACTGTTGGCTGCCAAAAATACAAACTGGAAACTTTTTGAGTTTCAACCAATGATTTATATAAATATCCTGATGGATCTGCGGTTAAGATTTCTCCCAAAGCATCTAGCGCAGCATAATCTTTATCAGCATAAGAAACTGTATGATACAGTGCACCCATATTTTTGCTTTCTCCTGCTCTTTTTAACTCTACAAATTTTTCACCGTCTTGCGCAGGCTCAATTGTATAAGTTTTATCTAAAACTCTTTTAGGTCTTGGAACAGCTCCAAAATACTGACCTACATATTGTAATGTTTTTTGCTCATCGAATTTACCTGCAACAATCAATGTGGCATTATCCGGCTGATAGTATTTCTCATAAAAAACTCTAAGCGTATTTGCTTTTACACGTTCGATATCTTCTTTGCTTCCAATAGTACTATTTCCGTAGTTATGCCATAAATAAGCAGTCGAAACGATTCTTTCCTGTAAAACACGATCCGGATTATTTTCACCTATTTCAAACTCATTTCTTACAACTGAAAATTCCTTGTCAAGATCAGTTTGCAGAATCGTCGCATTAATCATCCTGTCGGCTTCCATTTGAATACTCCATTTCAGATTTTCATCATTTGATGGGAAAACTTCATAATAATTTGTTCGGTCAAGCCAAGTTGTTCCATTGGCATTTCCTCCTTTATCTGAAAGCATTTTTTTAATATCTCCCAGATTTTTTGTGCTTTTAAAAAGCATATGTTCTAGCAAGTGCGCCATCCCTTTCTCACCATAACCCTCATTTCTAGAACCTACATTGTAAACAATATTAACCACCATATTGCTTTGAGAAGCATCAGGAATCAAAAGAACTTTTAATCCGTTTTTTAAAGAATATTCTTTGACACCTTCGACATTTGTAATAAATTTTGGCGTCTCTTTAGGCGACACCGATTTTTGTGCATAAACTGAGCTCATGGAAATTAATGAGCAGCATAGGATTCCGCTTAGTAATAGGTTTCTCATAGGTTGTTAAATGGTTTGAATTTATATTATTCTTGGTAACCAAATATAATATTTTTCTTAAACACAAAATCCTTATTAACTTACTTTTAATATTTTACGACATTCCGTAAAACAATATAATGGAGAATAAAAAAACCGAAACCACATTTAAAATGTAGTTTCGGTTTTAATAATTTATAATTCTTAAAAACTTTCTTTTAAAATGAAATTTAAGATTTCAAAAGCTCCACACCTGGCACTTTTACGTGTGCCGCATTTGCTCTTCCACTCGGATCAAGATTATCCTGCCATTTCGGAATCCATTTACGAACCGTATGCGCAGCGCTTACCTGAGGATAGTATTTATGAAAAATACTTCTGTATAAATAAGCTTCTTTTGTTGTTGGAGAATTGTATGGGAATTCTGCAGTTGCACCGGCTAATTGCTCGTCTGTTACTTGTGAAGCACAATATTCAATCAATTCATCAACCCATTTATAACCTACTCCATCTGAAAACTGCTCTTTCTGACGCCATAAAACTTCTGCCGGCAAATAAGGATCTTCTGGAGTATCAAATGCTTTTCTTAAAATATATTTTTCAATACCATCATATGTTTTTGGCTGTTTCTCTTCTGGTTTGATTCGGATAGCAACATCTAAAAATGCAGTATCCAGGAATGGAACTCTTGCCTCCAAACCATGCGCCATTGTAGTTTTATCAACACGCAATAAATCGGCAGTAAACAACTTTTGAACTCTTTCAATAGTTTCATCCTGAAATGCTTCTGTTGATGGCGCATTTCTAAAATATAAATGTCCACCAAAAATTTCATCGGCACCTTCGCCAGAAAGAAGAACTTTTATTCCGGCATCAGCAATTGCTTTTGATAAAATATACATCGGCACGCCAGATCTTACTGAAATAATATCATAAGTTTCAATATGATAAATTACTTGTTCCAATACTTTAACGCCTTCTTCAACCGAAAAATGAATTTCATGATGTTCTGTTCCTAAAAACTCAGCTGCTTTTCTTGCTGCGATATTATCAGGAGCATCGGCATTTAAACCAATAGAAAATGAATGCAGTTTTTGTCCATTTTCTTTTAATAATCGTGATGCTATTGAAGAAATCAAAGAAGTATCCAAACCTCCTGACATGACAGCTCCTAAAGGAACATTGCTTAATAAACGTTTACGTGTAGCCTCAATCAAACTCTCACGGATTAAGCCTAAATCTAAACTTTCAATTGCTTTTTTATGATCCTCGCAATCTGGCTGGTAATATTTAACAAAACCAGTTTTTGCAGTATAATAATGCCCTGGAGGGAAAGTTGAAAACGATTTACATTGATCTGCAATTGATTTCATTTCAGAAGAAAAATAAATTCTTCCTCTTTCATCCAAACCATAATATAACGGTTTCACTCCAATTGGATCTCTACCTGCGATATAATCATCTCCATCGATTATAACGAAAGCAAAATCTCCATCCAATTTATTGCAGAAATTATATCCAAATTCTTCATACAAATGCACAATAACTTCTGAATCTGAATTGGTTCTGAAAGTGTGATCTTTTAAAATCGTGTTTTTTAATTCTTGATAATTATAAATTTCGCCATCATGAATCATCCAGGCTCTATTTGTTCCCTGAATAGGCTGTTTGCCAGTATTTAAGTCGACGATTGATAAACTTTCGTGACAAAGCACGCTTCCGTTATCCATAATGTGCAAATCACTCTCATCTGGTCCGCGATGAGACATTCTTGCTGAAAGCTCTTGTACAAGTTTTGGGTCTTTTCCTTTGCCAATTACGGCTAATAATCCAGACATATTCTAATTTTTTTTACTTATTATTTTCTTCAAACTCACTATATGAAGCCAATTAGCTGCAAAAACGATTATACTTTATAATCTGCAGCAAAACTAAATATTATTTTCTGCTTTTCCTTTATAATCCTATTATAATATCAGGCATTTAACTTTATTTCGACGAATGTCAAATATAAAAAAGAAAGTCAAATTATCGCCAAAATTATTTTTAACTACCTGAAAACATACAATCTAAACAACTTAAGACAAGAAAAACGTCCTCAATTAAGAGAACGTTTTTCTGCAATATATATACTAATTCTAAAATTATACTTGTTTATGCTTTAACATAAGCGTCGTCATGAACACTTGCTACAGCTCTTCCAGAAGGATCGTTCATGTTTTTGAAAGCTTCATCCCACTCTAAAGCGATTTTTGTACTACACGCAACGCTTGCTTCCTGAGGCACACATAACGCAGCAGCATCGCTTGGGAAATGTTCTGTAAAAATTGAACGATAGTAATATTCTTCTTTTGAAGTTGGTGTCTGCAATGGGAATTTGTATTTCGCATTTGCTAATTGCTCATCCGAAACTTCTCTTGCAACAACTTCTTTTAATGTATCAATCCAGCTATATCCTACTCCGTCAGAAAACTGTTCTTTTTGTCTCCATGCAACACTTTCCGGAAGCATTTCTTCAAAAGCTTTACGAACAACCCATTTTTCCATTGGATGCTCTTTGTTGATCATTTTATCTTGTGGGTTGATGCGCATCGCAACATCCATAAATTCTTTATCTAAGAATGGTACACGACCTTCAATTCCCCAAGCAGCCAAACTTTTGTTCGCACGCAAACAGTCATACATATGAAGTTTTCCTAATTTACGAACGTTTTCTTCGTGGAATTCTCTAGCATTTGGCGCTTTGTGGAAATATAAATATCCTCCAAACAACTCATCTGCACCTTCACCAGAAAGAACCATTTTGATTCCCATTGACTTGATAACTCTCGCCATTAACCACATTGGAGTTGAAGCTCTAACTGTAGTTACATCGTATGTTTCAAGGTTGTAAATCACATCACGAACAGCATCTAAACCTTCCTGAATGGTGAATTTAATTTCATGGTGAATAGTTCCAATATGATCTGCCACTTTTCTTGCAGCTGCTAAATCAGGAGAACCTTCCAATCCAACTGAAAACGAGTGCAATTGCGGATACCAAGCTTCTGTTGTATCATCAGACTCGATTCTGTTTTTTGCATATTTTTTGGCAACAGCCGAAGTAATAGACGAATCTAAACCTCCAGAAAGTAAAACTCCGTAAGGAACGTCACTCATTAATTGTCTGTGAACTGCCGCTTCCAGTGCTTTTTTGATTTCTGGAATACTTGTTTCGTTGTCTTTTACAGCATCATATTCTGTCCAGTCTCTTTTGTACCATTGTACAAATTCACCGTCTTTGCTTGATAAATAATGTCCTGGAGGAAACAATTCAATTTTTGTACAATATCCTTCTAAAGCTTTCAATTCTGAAGCAACGTAAAAAGTTCCATGCTGATCCCAACCAATATATAATGGAATAATTCCCATGTGGTCACGAGCAACAAAATACTCATCTTTATCAACATCATAAATTGCAAATCCGAAGATTCCGTTCATTTCATCAACAAAATGAGGTCCTTTTTCTTTGTAAAGTGCTAAAATAACTTCGCAATCGCTTTCTGTTTGAAAGTTGTATTTTCCTTCAAATTGCTTACGAAGATCTCTGTGATTGTAAATTTCACCATTTGCAGCCAAAACCAATTTTTTATCTTCTGTAAATAAAGGTTGTTTTCCTGAAGCTGGATCTACAATCGCCAAACGCTCATGCGAAAGAATTGCTTTATCATTACTGTAAATTCCGCTCCAGTCTGGTCCACGGTGACGAATGATTTTAGACATTTCTAATACTTGAGGTCTTAAAGTTTCGGCTTTTTGTTTTAGATCAAAGGCACATACAATTCCGCACATAATTCTATATTTTTATTTTGTAAATTTTAATTTGATAAGGCAAAGATGCGGTAATGGTTACAATTGAAAAACACAAACAATCATTTCAGTTACAATTTTAAATCATAAATTAAATTTTACATGTAAAATGTAAAATTTTAACACTAAAAAATGGCTTGAACTTGAAAATTTTAATTTTGAGAATAAAATACGAGTAAAATCGAAGGTTTTTCAGAAATCTTTGAATTAAATTTTAAGATCTTTAAATATCGATGAAAAATTCACAAACAGAACATGAAAAGCTGTTTAGAAATTATTTTATGTTCAATCTTGTCATTTCGACCGAAGGGAGAAATCACACTAGAAACTCGACAAAGATTAGTGATTTCTTTGCGGAATAGCTTGTGTGATTTCTCCCTTCGGTCAAAATGACAAAACTTCATGATTAATTTAATTACTCAACGCTTTGAATCGTATAATGCGTTTTATTAATCTCAAACTGAAATCCAACTTTATTTCCCATTAAATGATTTCCTAATGGAGATTGCGGCGAAAGTGCAATAACATTTATTCCGTCAATTGCAATTTTTGGAAGTGCCACACTTACGTATAAATAGATTCCGTTTGCTTTTACCAAACTGCCCGAAATAATATTTTCCGTAGTTTTTACAGCATCAATTTTATCTAAAATCGCTTTTTGAGCAATCGCTTCTTTCAGTTTATTAGTCAATTTTTCCTGTTCGATATGCATCATCGACAAAGCCGTTTCGTGCTTATCGCCTGCAGAACCTTTGGCATCGTTTTTTGAATCTTCGGTCAATCCAGAAATCATGTCTTTAAAAACATCGATTCGGTCCTGAACCATTTGCAGATAATGGGAATATATTTTTTCTTTGAAAGTCATTTTTTAAGCTACTAAGATTCTAAGTTGCAAAGATGCTAAGGTTTTTCTTTATATAAAAAAATTAGCCATGAAATCACGAATTTACTCCAAAAAACTCATGAAATCATGGCTAAAAAAGACGCAATTTTAAAGTAGATTTGCGCCTAAGTGCCTTTACGGCAAAATCTTCCTAAAAATCAAATTTGTAATTTCCTCCAACTAAAACCTGGAATCCCTGAACAGGATAATTTAGCCATTTTTCATAAGCCTGATTTCCAATATTGTTTAGTTTTAAGAAGAAAGTCAAACGTTCATTATATTTGTATCCTAAATGAGCATTAGCATCAAAATAGCTTTTTAAAGTTATCACAGCTGGTTCAACTCCAAAATCTAAATTCGTTTGCATGTCTTTTCGGTCTCCAACAAAAAACACATTCAAACCTGCGTACCATTGTTTGGTAATAGTAACATCAAGATTTGAGCTTATTTTCATTGATGGCAAATTCCAAGCTTCCAAGCCGTCTGTTTTATAACTGTTGAAAGTACCGTTGATTCCGAAAGAAACGTTTTTAGAAAAATCAGCTTTTAATTCTCCGTAGAAACGGAAAGTTCTCACATCATCATACACTACATTAAAAGAGTTTCCGAAAGCATAATTTTGGTTTGAAAAATCTTCTGTATAATCCTGGCTTTTAAACAACGCTTTGTCTTTTTCATTCAAATATGAACCTGTCAAATTATAACTAACATTGTTGGCCAATTTTCCTTTTAAACCAGCAAAAACCGTATATTGATTGCTTGTTGGTCTCATATTTAAAGTTGGTGACAAAAATGGATTTTCGGTCACAAAATCAGCATATGAGTTTTGATTTAAACTTCCGTTTACTCCGGTATAGAAAATCATTAAATCGCCTACTAATTTATAAGAAGCGTTTACTTTTGGATAGATAAAAAATTTGTTTCCGCTATTTTCAGAATCTAAGCCATAAAATAATCCGGCTCCTAATTCTAAAGTCCATTCGTTTTCATGAATTACAAAACTTGGCTCAATTCCAAAATTGGTCAAACTGTATTTTAAAGGTTCCGTATTATCTCTCGCATAATTATGTTCAAAAGAACCGCTAACATGATCAACAATAACATTTGTAGTTATGGCCTGATCCATTACATCAACTTTGAAAGTTGGTTTTAGATAAAAACGGTTTTCTGACGAAGAAAAACTATCTGAAAAATGCGTAAATCGAGTTGCGATTTTACTGAAAATTCCTTCTGTAAATTCAGCATTTCCGCCAAGCGAAATTGTATTATAGGAATGATTTGGGTTAATTCCTCTAATCAAATCTTCCTGTGTTTGTGGCGGCAAAGTCATTCCGAAATCTGTTGGAAGTCCGTACCAGTTGTATAATTGATTTTGATATCCTAAATCAACACCCCAAGACATGTCACGATTGATAACTCCATAACCAACATTTAATGCTGTATCATAAAATTCATCATTTAGGTTTACATCTTTTATACCGCCTTGTGATGAATGATGACGAAGCATTCCGGCCACATAATCATTATTTCCCAAATCTTGGGTAACAAACAATTCAGCATTTAAGGTTCCGTAATTACCAACTCCAGCAGTTACATAATTATTAAATAATCTCTCTTTTTTAGATTTGTCCACAGCTTGCGCATTTCCTTTTGAAGGTGTAAAAGTCGAAGCAACCGGAACCGAAAGAATACTATACCTGATAGTTTCTTTTGGCTGATTTCCTGTATCGTCAAGCGAAGGCGTTTCTTTCACTTTAAACGCATCTGATATAGTTGGTGAATAAGGCTTTACCACATTAACTGTTTCAGATCCGATATTTTCATTTTTCTTCTGCGAAAACGAAAGCTGACAAACAAGCAACACTAGTAAAACGACAATTTTATTTCGGCAGTTAATTTTCATATTTATCTTTTTTTGTAAAATGGATATTGTAAAATGTCAGATGTTTTACAACTCACTTTTTACTTTTCACATTTGACATCTTACATTATCTAATTTTCTAATTCTCTAATTCTCTCAATTTTCTAATTTCTAAACTTCCCACTCGCCTTTGGCCACAAATTGCGCTTTTCCTCCAATTTTTATATCAAACTGATCATCAGTTAATTTTCCTTTGAAATATATTTGTGATGGACGACCTATATAATCTCCCTGATAATTGATTAGTTCAAATTCAGGTTTGTGGTATTTCAGCAGAAAAGCCTGAAGGCAAGTACTTGCACTTCCTGTAGCGGCATCTTCTACCAATTGATTATGCTCGACGCATAACATTCTGCTAAACAATTTTGAGCCTTCTAAATAATAAAAATACAAGCCTCTGTGATCAGTTTTGCAATTATTCTTAAGCCATTTATCGGTTTTATCTTTATCTAAAACCAAATTTTCAAGTGCTCTTTTGCTGCTTAATCCAACCATTACAAAAGCACTTCCGGTTGTCACTTCCTGAATTGGAAATTGATTTTCGAAATCGCTTATTTGCAGATTACTGAATGATGTTAAATCTTCTTTTGAAAAAATATCCCAAAACTTCGGCTGTGCTGCTTTTAACCAAATCAATTCGTCAGATTTATGAATCGCAATTGGCCCAATCGGAACTTCTAATTTAATTTCGTCAGGCGAATTATCAAAAACCTTATTCATCAAAACCCATGAAGTTCCAATTATTGGATGACCCGCAAACTGCATTTCATGAGCCGGAGTAAATATTCTAATCTCAGCTTTATTATTTTCTCTATCCAATTTGGTTACAAATGTGCTTTCGGCAAAATTGATTTCGCGCGCCATTTGCTGCATTTCTGCTGAACTTAAATTTCCCGCATCTAAAAAAACCGCCAATTGATTTCCGGCATATTTTTTATCAGCAAAAACATCAACTATATAAAAAGGTAAACTCATAATTTGTGAAATGTGATTTGTGAGATGTAAAATGTGTTTTGTGTTCGTTTCCTTTTACAGATAACATTTTACTTTTCACTTATATAAAACTATTTACTGATAGACGAATTCGTTTTTGATTCTTCTAATTTAATCGCGCTCAATTCTCTTTTAGCTTCTTCAACAACATCCGGATAATCTGTAAAATTATTGATTACGTTATCTAAAATGTAAGTTGCCTGATAACTGTCTTTTAATCCGTAGAAATTTTTCGCCATTAAAACCAAGCCTTTCGCACCGTAATATTTGTAAGCCGAATAACTTTTTGCCAGTTTTTGAACAGCTACATTTGATGCGTCAAATTTTCCTTCTTTGGTTTTAAAATAAGCATCATAATAAAGCGCTTCAGCTGCTAATTCTCCTTTTGATGTTGTTAAAAGTTTTGCATACGCCACTTTTGCCTTGTCTTCATTTCCTGTCTGAATTGCAGCGCGGGCAACAATAATTTGGGCATCAGCTTTTACACCTGCATCAGCTTTTGGATTTTCTAAAACTTTCTCAGCCGAAACAACTGAATTATCATAATCTTTTTTGTCATAATAACATTTCATCAAATTAGCTTGGGCGAAGTTTTTATTCTGAGGATAATCAGCACCATTTTCCAAACGTACCAAAACCGGAATCGCTTTATCATAATCTTTAGCTTTTAGGTAAATCTGAGCCAATCTATTCAAAGCTTGTTCTGTAAATTCATTTCTTGGCTGATCAATTACATATTGATAATTTGCAACTGATTTCATTTCTAAACCATCGGCATAATACAATTGCGCTAAATAGAAATTAGCTTCTAAAGCATGCAAACCTGACGGAAATTTGCTTACATAACCTGCAAAACCAGTAACTGCTGCTTTGCTGTTATTTTGAGTATATTGTTTGAAAGCAGCGTCGTATGTGTCATTATCCAATTCGGCATCTGTAACCGAAACAAAATCTAATGTTTTAACCCAAGTTGCATATTCATCCACTTTTCCTGAATCAACATAAATCAATCTTGCTGTAGCAACGGCTTCTAAAGCTTCAGGCGTTTTTGGGAATTCTGCAGTTACTTTTTTGAATTTAGCCAAAGCCAATTCGTCGCGATCAGAATTGTAATAAATCAAACCTTGTTTCAAAATTGATTTTGACGTAAACGAACCGTCTTTATATTCAGAAATCAACTGATCATAGGTTTTAATTGCCAAATCATTTTTCTTGTCGGCTACATAAGTATTTCCTAATTCAAACAAAACATCATCACGATATTCTGATTTTTTATACATTTTTAAGAAGTTGTTCAACTCGCTGATTTTTTGATCGTTTTTCGACATAAAACCATACGATAATGCTTTTTGAAATTGTGCATAATCAGCATCAACTCCTTTTGCGTCAATTGCTTTTCCGTAGGCTTCCATAGCCTGCGAATATTTAGAATTCACAAAACGGGAATCTCCCAAACGCAAATACGAGTCATTCAAACGTGATTTATCAGAAGGAGAATTATCAATCTGCGCCTGAAATGAAGTTGCAGCCTGATCATAATCTTTCAGTTTGAAATAAGTGTAACCGATGTTGTAATTGATGTTTTTGTATTCTTCTGTCGATTTTGCAGCAGCTTGTCCGGCAAACTGTTTGTAAGTCAACAAAGCATTCTGAAAATCATCTGCAAGATATTCTGTTTCAGCTTTCCAGAAAGTGGCACGCGCTGTAAATTCAGGTGTTTTTTGCTCGCTGATAGCGCTTTTGAACATTTTTCCAGCTTCAGCATAATTCGATTCATTGTACAATTCTAATCCTCTGTAAAACAATACTTTTTGATAAGCTGCTTTATTTTCTGAAGTTCTGTTTTTTTCTAACAAAGTCAAAGCTTCTTTATAATTTTTTGTAGAAATATAAGAGTCGACTAATAATTTTTCAACCTCAGATTTACTAGAATTGTTTGGATATTTTTTTAAGAAATCAAGCAAAATTCCAGGAACAGTTTGATAAGCATTTCCGATATCATAACTTAATTTCGCGTAATTCAGTGCAGCATCTTCCTGAATCTGAGCATTAAATTCCATTTCCGAAGCATTTTTGAAAGCATTCAAAGCTTCTTGTTTTTTGCCTGTATTCAAATAACTTAAACCTAAATGATAATACGCATTTTGTGCAACGAAATCTTTTCCTTCAATAATTTTGTTGAATTGAGAAATCGCTTTTTCGTAGTCTTTCTGTTCATAATACGCATAACCTAATTGATAAAAATCGGTATTATTCCATTTTCCTTTTTTTCCTGCGTAAAGCTCTAAATATGGAATCGCTTTGTCGTATTGTTTTAAATTGAAATAACTTTCTCCAATGATTTTATTCAATTCTGATTTTTCCATTTCGTTTGATTTTGCCATCGCTTTTTGGCCCAAATCAATTGCTTTTTGGAAATTTCCTAATTTGAAATTCATATCAGCTTGATAATACGAAAGCTTTTCTTTGTACTTTTCTTCGCCCGAAACTTCATCAAAATATTTGGTTGCTTCTTTATAATCGTCGCCTTCATAAGCCATAAATCCTAAATAATATTTAGCTTGCGAACCAAATTCAGGAGAATTTACGACTTTATTGAAATAAGTTGTTGCTTCTTTTTTCTTTTTGGCATTGAAATAACTGTAACCTTTCTGAAAATTAAATTTATCAGAATCTGATTTGCTCATATAGCTTTCATCCACTTTGTCAAACCATTGCAACGCTTTTGGATAATTTCCCTGTTCGAAAAAATATTGTGCCACTTCAATATATGCCTGATTTTGTTTGGTACTCGTTGGATAATCATCCACAAATTTTTCCATCAACGCATCCGCATTTGGCTGATTGGTTCTAATCGCGCAATTTGCGATATAGTAAGCACAATCTGATTTTACCTCTTCTGTTGGTGCCGTATTATTTTTTACATATTCAAAAATATGTTGTGCCGATGCATATTGTTTGTCATTGTATAAAGCCACAGCTTTATCAAAATCCTTTAATTCGTAAGTATATATAGCTGATTTTTGTGCCGAAACTGTGGTCGAAATAAGAATAATTTGGAGTAAAAAGAACCAGGAAAGTCTACGCATTTTAGTTTTATTTAGTATTCAAATTTATCATTTTATACCGTTTATAACGAAACGTTTCCGGCTTTTATTATAAAAAAATCTTCAACATAGGATATTTTAGAACACAATAAAAAACGTTTTTTAATCCTATAAGTAATATAAGTAATTATAAGCTAGGATGTTTTCGCAGATTAACTAAAATGAACTTACATTACTTATATGACGTAAATTTTCATTTCATTTTCTAGAATTTTTCTTAAGAAATGATTGAAATTTATTTTGAATCCAATCGTTATCTTATTACTTTTACCAATCAAATCAATTTTATTATGTCACAAACCGTACTATCTCTTAAAGAAGTCACTATATATCAAGAAGGAAGAAAAATTATATCTCATATTAATTTAGATGTTCAGCATGGTGAATTTATTTACATCATTGGAAAAACAGGTTCTGGAAAAAGTAGTTTCTTAAAAACTTTATATGCAGATTTGCCTTTAACTGAAGGTGAAGGTCACATTGTAGAATTTGATTTGGCAACTTTAAAAGAAAATGACATCCCATATTTGAGACGTAAAATTGGAATTGTGTTTCAGGATTTCAAATTGCTTCCGGACCGTTCTGTAAAAGACAATATGATTTTTGTTTTGAAAGCAACTGGATGGACAGAAAAAGAAGCAATGGAGCACAAAATCGACGAGGTTTTGAATAAAGTTGGAATGAAAGACTTCTTAAACAAAATGCCGCACCAGCTTTCCGGAGGTGAACAACAGCGTGTTGCGATTGCAAGAGCTTTGCTTAACGATCCAGAATTTATCCTGGCAGATGAACCAACAGGAAACCTTGATCCGCAAACAAGTTCTGAGGTTTTAGAAGTATTGAAAAACATCAATGCTAATGGTAAAACCGTTATCATGGCAACACACGATTATGCTTTATTGATGAAATTCCCATCAAAAACATTGAAATGCGAGGATGAAAGAATCTTCGAAGTAGTGCAAAGAAGCGTGTAATGCTTTCCATTTTAATTCCGGTTTTTAATTACAATGTTTTACCGCTCGTTAACGAACTAGTAAAACAATGCAATTTGCGTGGAATTACTTTTGAAATCCTTTGTCAGGACGACGCATCCAATTCAACAGAAAATATTCAAAATCAGGAAATTATTTCTTTTTCAAATTGTTCATTTTTTATAAATGAAACCAATTTAGGAAGAGGAAAAAACATCAATTCGTTAGCTCAAAAAGCAAAATACAATTGGCTTTTAATTTTAGACTGCGATACTTTTCCGACGGAAAATAATTTTATTCAAAACTATATTTCAACAATTACAGATTCTGAAAATATTTTTTTTGGCGGAATTATTTATGAAGATAAAAAACCTGAAAAAGAGCAGCTTTTGCGTTGGATTTATGGCCAAAAAAGAGAAACTTCAGCTGTTTTAAGTTCAAACTTATTAATTAAAAAAGAAGTTTTTCTTCAGTTTCCATTTGATGAATCGATTACTAAATATGGCTATGAAGATTTACTATTTTTTGCTGTTTTGAAGAAAAACAGTTTCAAGATAAATCAAATTGAAAATCCAACTTTTCATTTAAATCTGGAAACTTCAGAAGTATTTTTAACCAAAACAAAAACAGCTTTAGAAAATTTGTTTTTTCTTTATAATTCAAAGAAAATTTCTTCAGAAGAAAGTAAAATAATTAAATCTTTTGAGCTTCTTAAAAGCTTAAAATTAATTGGTTTTACAAGATTTCTTTTCAATAGAAATAGAAAAAGAATAGAATATAATTTACTTTCTGAAAATCCTTCGCTATTCTACTTTGATATTTATAAATTGGGATATTTTTGTTTTCTTAATTCCTGAGTTTCCAAATAGCTACTCGCCTAGTTTGTCATTTCGAGGAACGAGAAATCTTCGCAAGTAACTCTACAAAGATTGGCGACATTCTGTATGGAGCTTCTCGTGGAGATTTCTCGTTCCTCGAAATGACAAACTGTACTTATAATTTTTCTAGAAACTGCCTCCACTGCTCCATTATTTTATCCACGGAATACTTTTCAGATGTTGCTTTTGCATTCGTTCCAAGTTTGAATCTTAATTCCTCATTTTCCATTAAAAAAGCAAATTTTTCAACATACATTTCAGAATCATTTTCCGGAATCAAAAAACCATTTTCGCCATTTTTTATAATTGTTTTTGGTCCAATTGGACAATCAAAAGCGATACATGGCAAACCAGAGGCCATCGCTTCTAGTAAAACCATCGGAAAACCTTCTGATCTTGAAGTCATCGCATAAATTGAAGATTCTGAATATTTTTCTTCTATATTTTTTACAAAACCGAAGATATTTATATTCGAATCTAATTTTAAATCAGTAGTAATAATTTGTAGAGCATCAACTTCATCGGTATAAATATCAAGCGTCCAATCTGAATGTTTTTTGGTTATTTTTTTCC
This sequence comes from Flavobacterium resistens, assembly GCF_900182645.1. Taxonomy (GTDB): domain Bacteria; phylum Bacteroidota; class Bacteroidia; order Flavobacteriales; family Flavobacteriaceae; genus Flavobacterium; species Flavobacterium resistens. Next base: position 1,245,495 of record NZ_FXTA01000001.1, read on the forward strand.
AAATAATTAACAATCTAAATAAGCCTTTTTCATAAGAATTTCGGGCAATGGCAATTACTTTTTTATTTTTTAAATCCGCCGTTTTTTCTGTTTTAATCCAAGAAGGATTCGGAATTACGATTGCATTTTTCGCTTTCCACTCGTTTCGGCTTTCCTCTGAAAGTGCTACAATTTTTGTGAATTTTCGAACACTAAAATCTTTAAATCTGTATTTTATTTTCTGAATTGATTTTGAAATGAAGTCTGTTTTTTGAGCTTTTTCCTCAATAAATTTCGATCCATGAATTTCAAAAACAATCGGACTTTTTGTTTTGACAATAAACGGAAAAACAAAGGCTTTCAAACCATTGTCAGCAATTAAAATTATGTCTGGTTTGATTTCCTGAATCGCTTTATTTACTTGTTTTTGATAAGATTTTAAAAACTGAAAAACGTTTCCTTTTAAAGTCATATCATGAAAGATAACCTCAGAATTGAAGTCATAAAAAGGTAAATCTTTTTTTTCATTTTGAGATAAAACGTGAACTTCGTACCCAAAATTTTCAACAAAATAATTCGCCTTAATCAACAAGACGCGCGCAACTCCACCGGCATTTTTTATTTTGGGAACAATATAAAGAAGTCTCATTTTTTGGAATTCAAAAATGTTTCATAATCCCGAATATAATCGGATTCTTCAAAAATATCTGAAGCCAAAACCAAACAAATTGCGCCCGATGAAAAGTTTTCTAATTCACGCCAAATTCCTTTTGGCAAATGAAGTCCAACATTTGGCTTGTTCAGCAAATAGCTTTTTTTCTGACTTCCGTCATTTACTGTAACTACAAAACTTCCGCTTAAAGCAATCAAAACTTCGTGTTGTTCAATATGCGAGTGACCGCCGCGAAAAGCGCTGCTCGGTACATCAAAAAGATAGTAAACCCTTTTGAATTCAAATGGCAAAACACCATTTTGAATAAAGGCTAAATTTCCGCTTAAATCTTCAACTACGGGAATTTTTACTAATTCTATATCTTGAATTGTTGTCATATTTTTAGTCTCGTTGCAACAAATTTAACCATTGATTTCCAATCTTTTCCAATAAAAAAGGCTCAATGCTTTTCAGTGCATTTTGTTTGCATTTTTGATACAAATCTTCATCTGAAATTAAAAGATTTAAAGCTTCTGTCAATTTTTTCCAATTCTGATTTTCAACCAAAATACCATTTCCAAAAGTCGTAATCATATCTCGCGGCCCAAAATCGCAATCAAAAGAAACAACCGGAATTTCGCAGGCCAAAGCTTCTAAAATCACATTCGGAAAACCTTCATTTTTACTGCTCAAAACTAAAAATTTTGCTTTACTCAAATATTTAAACGGATTGCTTTGATATCCTAAAAGATGAACAAAATCCTGAATTTTATAATCTGAAATTGTTTTTTGAAGTTTTGATTCGTCGCCATTTCCAAGAATAACCAAATGAATTTGTTTTTCTTTTAAATCAGAATTAGCATAACTTGAAATCAATTTATCAAACTGTTTTATATCGTTTTCATATTGTCCGATAGCAATTATATAATCAAAATTCAAATGAACTTTTTCGTTTTGCTTTTCTTTAATTTCTTCAAAATTTACCGGATTATGAATCGTTACAACGTTTTGTAATTTATGTTTGTTCTCAATCAACGTTTTCATTTCCTCTGTAATTGCCACATTTGCAAAACAATGATTGTACATTAATCTTGTCAGCCAGGAATTATTGGGCATATAATGATCAATCAAAAAACTATGAACGGTAAAAATAGTTTTGGCATTATAAACAAATCGGGCAAGTATAAGTTCCTGAATAATCTTGGTTCTGAAACGAAAATCAATAATAAAATCAAATTTATTTTGGTTCAAATAAGTTCTCAAAGCCTTTAAACGTTTGACTTTATTAAAAATTCCGTTACTTTCATTTTTCAGTAATCCGAGATTCACCAATTTCCCGGAATAAGGAAAACTGACTTCGTTCAAAACAATAATAATGTCAACTTCAAATCCTTGTTTTTCAAAAAAAAGAGACAAATTTGCCATTACTTTGTCACTTCCGCCTCCGCTCAAACGGTAGCCAATTAAAGCAATTTTCTTTTTTTTGTGAGACAATATCATTCGTGTTTTCTTATTTTCGTATCAAATATAACTCTTTAAAACAATATGCAGAATAATTCATTAGTGACCATTATTTGCTTGTGCTACAACCATGAAAAATTTGTTGTAGAGAGTTTATTGTCTGCGCTGAACCAAGATTATTCTGCCATTGAAATAATTATTGTTGATGATTTTAGTGCGGACAATTCCAGAGATGTCATTAAAAACTTCCTTGTCAATTATCCTCAAATTCAGGTTATTGAAAATGAAATAAATTTAGGAAGCACAAAATCCTTTAATAAAGCATTGAAATTAGCCAAAGGCGATTTTATAATTGATTTGGCCTGCGATGATGTTTTACTTCCAAATTGCGTTTCATTACAATTGAAAACTTTTGCAGAAAGTAAATTTAAAAACTTGGGCGTAGTTTATGGAAACGTCGAATTAATAACCGAAAACGGAGTATTTGATTCTTATTATTTTCCAGTTGATTCAGATAAAAAAGTGATCGAAAATCGAAAAACCGGAGATATTTATTTAAGCGTAATTTCAGGCGGAAACAGTATTTGTTCCGTTTCTTCGATGGTTAAAAAATCGGTTTTTGATGATTTAAATGGTTATGACGAAAATCTGGCTTATGAAGATTTAGACCTTTGGATTCGCGCTTCCCGCAAATATGAATTTGATTTTATTGATGAAATTTTGATCAAAAAAAGAATTTCGGACAACTCTTTAGGAACTCATTTTTTTCTTAAAAAAGACGAAAGATCCAGGAAAATAAATTATTCTACTTATTTGATTATCAAAAAAGCAATTCGGTTAAACCAAACAAAAGAAGAACATAAAGCGATTTTGAAAAGAATACATTTTGAAATGATTTTGGCTTATAAAAATTCAAATTTTAAGTTGTTGTTGAAATATATTTTATTAGAAATTAAACAACGATTTAGAATTATTTTTAGTTGAATCAAATCGTCAAAAAATCATCTAGCTGTTGCTTTTCTCCTTCCCAATCACGCGAAATATTTGTTTTGATTAATTTGACGGGAATTCCGCCAATTAAAATATTATTTCCCCATGAAGTATAATCTTTATTACAGAAAGAATTAGTCGCAATGGTACAAAAATCAGGTGTTTTGGTATTTTTCATAATCGAAATCCTGCTTCCGCTAAAATTATAGTTTCCTATAAAAATTGGCCCCGTTTTTTCCTGTTTTTCACCAGTATTTGTGTCGATTATATCGTGAAAATTCGTGTCCATAATCTGACTTTCAGCACCTAAACGAACATAATTTCCTAAAACAACTTTTTCAAGGCAAATTAATTTGGCGTTCGAAGCCATTGAAGACATATTTCCCAATTCGCAAACGGCATTTTCTCCCACGAAAAGAAAATAATCTTTCCCGAATTGAAATTTTCCTTTGAAAATTAATTTTCCCTGAATATTGATTTCTGCAATTCCGCGATGAACAGTGTTCAATTCATAAGGCTGACCAAAACCAATCATGCCTCTTTTTATGTTTCCGTTAATTTGAATTTCTCCGGAAATTGAAGTGAATTTTACTCTTTTATAAAAGAAAACTGGAAGTTTTTTAGCGGTCGCAAAAGGAAACTTCTTAAAATTAAAATATAGTGTTTTAGTCCAGTTTACCGACCAGTAAAACTTGAGTTTGTGATAAAAAGTACGGCATTTTCTGTAACTGCTTTTAATCATTTTTATCTTTTTTTCTTTCAGCAAATGACGTAAATATTTCTTTTAAATTTATCTTTTTATTGATTTGGTACAAACTAAAAGCAAACGAAATCAAAACAAATAGAGCCATCATGCTGTATTTCAAAACAGGAATTTCGACATATTTGATTAAAAATACTGAAATACAAATCAGAAAACAAACCAGATATATTTTGTAAAAATCATTTTCAAAATAAAAATTATATCGCTTTTTAGTGATGATTTTCAGTCCGATAAAATGGAAAAAAAAGTAAAGACAGAAACTGAAACCCAAACCTTCCAAACCATAAAAATAATAACCCGCAATATTCATTATCAGAAACAAAATATTAAAACCAATTGCGGTTTTTACAAACATTTTCGAATCGCCTTTGGCAATTAAAATAAAGCCAATGGACCAGGAAACCGCGCGAAAAAGCATTCCCAAAATCCCAATCGTAATCATCGGTAAAATGGCATCGAATTTATTGCTGTAAATTACTTTGACAATTATCGAACTTAACACTAAAAACAAAGCAATAATAGGCGTAATAATCAAAATTGAAACAAAAGCTTGTTGCTCAACGCTTGTTCTAACTTTTTCATTATCAGCATTAATTGAAGCTAGTTTTGGAAAATAATCGGTGCTCATTACGGTAAAAATAATTCCGACGTAAGAATTAAGCAAAGTAAATCCGGCGTTGTAAAATCCGACTTGCTCCAAACCTCCAGTTTTTCCAATATAAATTTGAATTAAATAACTGGACAAAAGCGTTAAAACACTGCTGATTGTAAGCATAAAACCTAATTTCACAATCGTTTTTCCTTCTAAAAACAAAGTGGATTTATCTATTTTTTCTTTCTCAAATTTTACTTTGTTTGAATAATAAAATGAAAAAATCAAAGCTGAAAATGAAGCAATTATAATTGTTGGAAGTATCGCATCAATTTTCAAAAAATAATAAAGCGGAATTGAGAAAAGAAGCCCGAAAAGATTTCCAAATAAATTGGCTTTCGCCAAAAAACGAAAAGATCGCAAACCTTGCAAAACTGCTAATTGCCCCGAACTTAATTGTTTAAACAAAACCGTAACAGAAAGTATTGCAAAAGCAAATGTCTGACTTGAATCTCCAAAAGCTATTATACTCAATACTTTTGAAAAAGCCAGCGTTATCGCCATTCCAAAAATTCCCGTAAAAAACACAATCTTTTTTACGATTTGAATGGTTTTGGAAACGGTTTTTAAATCATCATTTTTATAATTTTCAGAGATATTTTTTACTGAACTCGTTTCGATTCCGAAACCGGAAACACTGCTTAAAACGCCTAAAGTTGAATTCAGCAAAGCGATAATTCCCATTCCGGCTGGTCCGATAAAAACAGCAATTAATTTGGTACGAACAATTGACATTAAGATCGAAAAAAACTGAACGCCTCCAAAAAGCGAAGTCGTTTTTAAAATCTGCTGATATGACTTTTTATCAGACACGAATTAATATTTATTTAAAATTTCTATGATAAAATTCACCTCAGTTTCGGTTAAAACTGGACTCATTGGCAAACTCAAGACTTCATTGTGAATTTTTTCTGTAATTGGAAATGACAAATTATTCCACTCAGAAAACGCTTTTTGTTTGTGTGGCGGAATTGGATAATGAATAACAGTTTGAATATTATTTTTCGTCAAATAATTTTGCAAATCTTCTCTGTTTTCAGTTCGAACAACAAACAAATGAAATACATGATTATTCGAGAAATCCCAAAACGGCAATATTATTTTATCATTTTTAATTTCTGTCAAATAACGTTTTGCAATTGCTCTTCGTATTTGATTGTCAGCATCTAAATTTATCAATTTAAGATTTAAAAAACCAGCTTGAAGTTCATCTAATCTTGAATTTATGCCAATATGTTCGTTGTAATATTTTTTCTCTGAACCATAATTTCGAAGCGAAAAAAGCACTTTAGCCAATTCTGAATCATTTGTTGTAATCGCACCGCCATCACCAAGACAGCCCAAATTTTTTCCGGGATAAAAACTGTAAGCTCTTGAATTGTGAATTGTGAATTGTGAATTATGAATTGCGCCGTGTGATTGTGCACAATCTTCAACAACAATTAAATTAAATTTTTCTGCAATTTCATTTATTTTATCTATTTCAGCCAATTGTCCGTAGAGATGAACTGGTAAAATTGCTTTTGTTTTTGAAGTTATTTTTTCCTCGATTAAATCAGGATTTATGTTGTAGGTTTCTAATTTTGGTTCGACGAAAACCGGAACTAAATCGGCTTGCAAAATGGCTAAAATACTTGCTATATAAGTATTTGCCGGAACAATTACTTCGTCGCCTTTTTTTAGTTTTCCGAGTTCAATATACCCTTTAAAGATTAACACTAAAGCATCAAATCCATTTCCAACTCCTATACAATATTTTGACTGGCAATATACGGCGAAAGCCTTTTCAAAAGTTTCCACTTCTTTTCCTAAAATGTACCAGCCGTTTTCTAAAACTTTTTTCAGCTTTTCCTGAAATGCAGTTTCATACGGTTCGTTAATTTTTTTCAGGTCTAAAAAGGATATCATTTTAAATCGATTTTATAAAAATCCTGATTGTAAACTGCACAGCCTAATTCTTCCTTTTGTTTCAAAAGACCTGAATGGTAACCGCTTTCATTATCAGAATTTACAATTCCCATATCAAAAAAATGCTTTCCTTTTCGTTTGTATTTATGGATCAGATTAATGAATAAAAAATCGAGAGCGCGCACTTCTTCACCTTTTTTCGAAGTTGCACCGTATTGTGATTTCACCACGTTTTCGGTTTCAAAAAGGGTAATTCCTGCAATAATTTCGTCATTTTGATAAACCGAATATTGTTTGATATTTTTGGGGAAAATTTGTTTTAAAAGTTTGATTTCTTCTTTTGAATGAACTGGCTTTGCATTGAATTTCTCCAATAATCTTGGTTCCAGAATTAACTCCCAAAAAGGCTGAAAATCTTGTTCTTCGACAATATCCAAATCGAGATTTTCAATTCGTCTGAAATGCTTCATTTTGCTTTTAGAAATCTTTAAAGGCAATTGCAAATTAACCGCCAAATTCATTTCTTTTCTTTCTGGAATTGCATTTCTTTTAAATAGAAAAAAGTCCATTTCCTGATTTCCTTTTGAAAAATAAAAATCGGGAATTGGTTTATAATGAAAAACTTCTATTTTATTTCCTTTCAAAAAAAACAGAATTTCATCTAAAATCATTTCTGTTTTTTCTGCTTTTAATTTGGAAGAAAAAATCAATCCGCCATAAGTAAGCCCTTGATGTGAATGAATCGAATTTCCTTGTTTATTGGCTGGTAAAACGGCAAGCAGTTTTTCGTCATCAAAAATCAAAAGCGAAAAATCTTCAAAACGATCTTTGTGATATTCTATAAAATCACGATGAAACAAAAATGTAGCATTTTTTGCCGAAGCGACAAAATCGTTCCAGAGCTGGTAATCTTTTTGATCGTATTTTTTTACGGTAAATTTCATTTCCAAATTACTTATGATCAAATGCTTTTAAATTCCATTTGTATTTCACTGCCATTAGTCGAATTACAATTATTACCAATGAAGTTACCAGATATAAAATATCGTCGTTCAAATTTAATTTTCTCAAACCAAAAAAAACGATTCCGCCTAAAATACAGATTGTTGCATAAATTTCTTCTCTAAAAACGTTCGGAATTTCGTTGCATAAAATATCTCTGATAACGCCTCCAAAACAAGCTGTCATCGTTCCTAAAGCAATACAAATTACCGGATGAAGTCCTGTTGTTAATCCTCTTTCGAGACCAATTAAAGTAAAAACGCCAAGTCCAATTGTATCAAAAAGAAACAATGAAGTTCGAAGTTTATCAAAGCTTTTTCTGAAAAGAATAGCAAGGAAAAAACCTAAAATTATCACATAAACGTACTGCATATCGCGCATCCAACCAACGGGAGTTCGTCCAATTAAAACATCACGCAAAGTTCCGCCACCAACGGCCGTAACAAAAGCGATAATAAAAACCCCAAACGGGTCTAATTTTTTGTGCATTGCCGTTAATGCGCCAGACATGGCAAAAGCCATTGTACCGATAATATCTAGTAAATGAAACATTTCTTTTTAGGTGCAAAGGTTCAGAGTTACAAAGGTGCAAAGATTTCTTTTCTTAATATACAACTCTCCTATTTTATTTATTTTTTTACGTAAATCGGACTTCTTTTCAATAAATACTGAACAGATTCCATCCAACTGTCTTTAACAGCCAAAAAGGGTTTACGCGTTTGAGAATATATTTTTGAAGTATTTTTATACATATCAAAATAAACTGTGTAGTAATAATAAACCTGATTATTTGCAGTAGTTGTTGAATAATCATTTGTTTTGACCTTTTTGTCATTATTGCTAATCGTAGCATTACCGCTGTTGTATGTAGTAGACGTTGTTCCTGAGTTAATTGTGTATGAAACCTTTGCTGCAACGATATTATCAACGCCTAATATTTTTTCAAGATCTTCAATCGGAGTCGAATCAATATTGTGATAATCGATTCCTGCTTTGCTCAATAAACTGTTGGTAGTTCTCAAATCCTGAACTGTCAAAGGAGCAATATTTCCAGATTTATCCAGTAATTTATTATACATATCGTTTTGAGCAAATTTTGCCATTTCCTCAGAACTTTGCTGAGTATCTGAATTTAAAAACGGAACTGGAAGTACAGCAATTGTATTTTGTTTTACCTCGGTTGCAGCAATATATCCAGAGCCTGAAGAAGGCAACGCAGAACTACTTCCCTGACTAACATCAAATGTTTGTGAGCGCCCGCTTGCAAAATCAATTCGGGCAATTTGCGAAACATCGAGAACTATTAAAAGCGTTTCTCCCGGCAGTGAATATTCGATAGTTTTATCCGATATTTTAGAAACTGTACCTTCAATAATCGTGTAATCTCTTTTTATTATTTTATCTAATTTTTTTCCGCTTTGAGCGAAAGAAAAAACAGAAACAAAAAACAATATTAATAACGCGGCGACTTTCTTAATTTTCATGGTATTTACGCTTAGGTTTTCCTACTCTTTGGCTTTTCGGTTACTCCTTTTCTAAATATTAAACTTGTTAAATTTAAAAAATTAAATCCAAAACGTAGCTAATCAACTATTTAAAACTTAGAAGCTTAGCAACTCAGAAGCTTAGAACCTTTTCTTTACATATTCTGCGTATAAAAATTATAGTCTTTTAGAATAACCCGAATAAAATCACTGTTATTTCCGGATTGGTTTTTAATTCCGGTCACACTTTCAATTTTTGCAACTAATTTGCCTATAATTTCAAAATCATTTTTAACGACCGCTTTTTTGAAAGTTTCTTTGATAATTCGCATGTCATTGTCAGACAATTTAATAACCAAAGGATAAGTTGGCACATAAGCCGTTCCGATATCTTCTAAAATCGTGTGGCTTATATTGATATTGTTTTTTAAAGTAATTACGGCTGTTCCCGCTGCCATATCTCCAAAACGCTGTGTTTTTTTACTCGATATTGCGGTAATCAATGCTACAAGCCCATAAAATGGCGGAATAAAAAAGTCAATGATACCAAAAAACCATCGAATCAAATAATCGCCAAAACCAGCCTGATAGCCGTCAATCTTGACCACTTTTATTTTAAGCAATATTTTTCCGATTGACTGTCCTTCAAAAACACTTTCAAAGGCAAGCGAGTAAAACATCAGCGGAACAGCAAAAAATAGCATAATCGCTCGTTCTGACCAACTATCTATACCATCCATTAAAATACCTATTTTTAGCCAGTAAAAAAAGATAAAATACACGATCAGCATATAGCCAATTTTAATCCCAGCATCAATAAAATAAGCTCCTAACCGGTCTCCTACCGAAGCCGATATAAAATTTATTTTAACATTTTGTGTTGTAGTAATAGATAATTCTGACATATTTTATACTTTAGCCTTCAATGAGAGAAGTTGCCTTCATAAAACAAAATAAAGAAAAATGGCTGGAATTTGAGCTAGCTATTTTTGGTAAAGCTAAAAAAAATCCTGACGAATTAGCTAATTTGTACATTCAGATGATGAATGATTTGTCGTATGCACAAACGTATTATCCTAAAAGTAAAACAGTTATTTACTTAAATCATCTTGCATCACAAATTTATCAGAAGATTTATAAAACCAAGAGAACGGAGAAAAACAGGGTTGCCGAATTTTTTGTAACCGAAGTTCCGTTACTGGTTTATGAATACAGACGTTATTTAGTCTATGCCTTTATTTTATTTTTTGTGACAGTTTCGATAGGTGTTATTTCGGCAAAATACGATCCTAATTTTGTTCGGCTTATTCTTGGCGACAATTATGTAAACGAAACTTTGGAAAACATCAAAAAAGGAAATCCAATGGCCGTTTATGGATCAGGAAGTAATTGGGGAAGTTTTATTTCGATTACAATGAACAATCTTTTTGTTGGCGCAAAATGCTACTTTTTTGGACTTTTTGCCGGAATTGGAACTTTCTACATTTGCATGTCGAACTGTATTATGTTGGGATCTTTTCAATATTTCTTTTATGAACAAGGCGTTTTTTGGAAAAGCGTCAGAGGAATCTGGATTCATGGCGCAATGGAAATTTTTGGAATTGTAATTGAAACTGCAGCCGGATTTATTTTAGGTGCTTCAATATTATTTCCAAAAACTTTTTCAAGAATCAATTCTTTTAAAATTGGTTTTAAAAATAGTTTCAAAATCTATTTGAGTACTTTTCCTTTTACAATTGGTGCTGGTTTTCTGGAAGGTTTTATTACACGATATTCTATTGATATGCCAAATTGGCTCAGCAGTTTTATCATATTATTTACATTAGGAATAATTTCATTTTACTATTTGGTTTATCCTTTTATTGTCCACAAAAAAACACAACAATTCTCAGCCTAAATTGACTTAATCGGAAACCATAATGAATAAGATTTTCTTCATTTTACTTTTTATTTTTTGTTGCAGTTTTTCAAATGCGCAAGATTCTCTTGTGACCGAAGAACCTCCAAAAGCCGTTTCTATTAAATATACTGAAAAAGACATCCAGATTGATACGGCTACAATTCCCCCTAAAACTTTTGAAAAAGATTTCAAAAAGAGATACAAAAGCGATGATTTTGTTTATGAAGTTAAGCCTCCTGAAAAAACATTTTGGGATGATTTTTTAGAATGGCTTGCCCGTATTTTCAGCAAAATATTCACTTTCAGCAATCAAAAAGCCTCAATAGATTTTGTTGCTATTCTTTTTAAAACTTTGGCGGCAATAATTGTAATCATTGTTATTTTCCTGATAGTAAAAGCATTAATCAATAAAGAAGGACAATGGATTTTTGGCAAAAATTCTAAAAAAAGAACTATTTATTATTCTGATGCCGAAAAAAATATTCATCTTATAGATTTCGAAAAACTGATTGCAGAAAATATTCAGTCAGATCAAAAAAGGATTGCGATTCGCTATTATTATTTGTGGCTATTAAAAGTCATGGCGCAAAATCATTACATAGAATGGGATATTGAAAAAACCAATTCTGATTATTTATATGAAATTCAAAGTCCTGTTCATAGGGAAGAATTTACCTATTTATCTTATTTGTACAATTACATTTGGTACGGCGAATTTGATATAAACGAGCCTATTTTCTTAAAAGCTGAAAACCGATTTAAAAAAGCTATAAAAACCTTTAACCATGGATAAATCTATTAAAATTTATATCGGTGTTCTGGTTTTTATTTTCGGCTTGATTTTATTTGCAGGTAAGAAACAGCCAAAACCAATTGACTGGCGTCCAACTTTTTCTGTACATGACAAGATTCCGTACGGATTATATGTTTTTGACAAAGAAATCAAAGGACTTTTGAAAGGACAAAAAATCGAAAGAATTACGGCTGTAACGCCTTACGAATATTTAGATTCTAAATACAATCCAGATACTTTAGTTGAAGATTATAGAATAAAAGGCACATTCCTTAATATTGCTGGAAATGGCGATATTGACGAGCAATCTGTAAAAGAGCTTTTTTATTTTGTTTCGCGAGGAAATAATGCTTTTTTGAGTATGCGCAGTTTTCCTCAAATTTTGTTAGATAGTTTAAAACTTGATGTTCAGAACGATTTAAAAAGACCTCATAAGACTTTGATTTGGATGGCAAATCAAAAAGCAAGTTCAAAAAAATACATTTTTACGCAGTCGGTTGAGGATTATTTTTCTAAAATCGATACAGCAAATACTACTGTTTTAGGCTATCAAAGTTCAGCAAAAAATGAAAAGCATATTAATTTCATAAAAGTGCAATATCACAGCGGTTATTTTTATCTGCATACACAGCCGGCCGCTTTTACTAATTATCATTTGCTGAAAGGAAATCATTATCAATATGCCGAAAATGCATTGTCACAAATTCCTAAAGGAGCTATTTTTTGGTACACAAAAGGACAAAATAATGAGTCGGTTTCTGGTTCTCCTCTTCGATATATTTTTAGCCAGCCGGGATTAAAATGGGCTTATTTGATGAGTATATTTGGGATTTTGATTTTCATATTTTTTAATGCCAAACGAAAACAACGAATTGTGCCAATTGTAAAACCGCTTGCCAATTTAACAGTCGATTTTACCAAAACAATCGGAAATTTATATTATCAGGAGGGCGATCACACAAATATTATCGACAAGAAAATTATTTTCTTTCTTGAAAAAATGCGAACCGAATATTTGCTTGATACCACAAAACTGGATGATGATTTTATTAAAAAACTGCATCTTAAAACAGGAAAAAACATTGCTGATATACAAGAACTTGTCTTTTTAATAAATGAACATCGAAAGAGTTATCACGGAAGTCTTGAAGAAGATTTAATCCGAATTAATAATGCAATTGAAAAAGTTATACATTAGTATTTTTAACCGAAATTCACCAAAAGAAAACATACCAAAACATGGACGAAAATAGCATCACAGAAAACGAAATCACAAATGAAAATGTAAATTTCGAAACCAGACTAAATTTAACGCCGCTTTTAGAACACGTTAATGCCATCAAAAAAGAAATCGAAACTGTAATTGTTGGTCAGCACAAAATGGTTGACCAGCTTTTGGTTGCTATTTTGTCAAATGGACATGTTTTATTAGAAGGTGTTCCCGGAGTTGCGAAAACAATTACGGCAAAACTTCTGGCAAAAACCGTGAATATTGACTTTAGTCGAATTCAGTTTACACCAGATTTAATGCCTTCGGATATTTTAGGAACCTCAATTTTTAATTTAAAAAGTTCTGAATTTGAATTTAAAAAAGGACCTATTTTCTCTAATTTGATTTTAATTGACGAGATCAATCGTGCGCCGGCAAAAACACAGGCAGCTCTTTTTGAAGTTATGGAAGAACGCCAAATTACAATTGACGGTTCAGGATATCAACTTGACACTCCTTTTTTAGTAATTGCAACCCAAAATCCAATTGAGCAAGAAGGAACATACCGTTTGCCAGAAGCGCAATTAGACCGATTTTTATTCAAAATTGCGGTTGATTATCCTAAATTAAATGAAGAAATCCTGATTATTCAACGTGAGCATTTATTACAGGATCATGGAAAATTGGAAGCAATTAAAGCCGTACTTTCTGCTTCAGAAATAAAAGAATATCAGGCTTTAATAAAACAGATTAGAGTAGAGCAAAATCTATTGGAATACATTGCCCGAATTGTAGTGAATACTAGAGAAAATGCCTTTTTGTATTTAGGGGCGTCACCACGTGCTTCGATTGCAATTTTGAATGCCGCTAAAGGTTTTGCTGCCATCCGAGGACGTGATTTTGTTACTCCTGAGGATATTAAAGAAGCTGCAATTCCGGTTTTACAACATCGTGTAATTGTTGCGCCAGAACGAGAAATGGAAGGAATTACAAGCTCAGAAATTATCAAACAAATTATCGAAACTGTAGAAATACCTAGATAATTATTAATTGTGAATGATGAATGGTGAATTGTGAAATGTGAATTGTGAAATGTGAATTGATTAAACCATCAAAAACCTGAAATTCAAAAATATAATTGATGTCACCCTGAGCGAAGTCGAAGGGCAGAACGCAACGGGCTTCGACTCCGCTCAGCCTGACAATGCAGACAGAACTTGAAACCTGAAACTTTAAACAAAAAAATGAAGTTTATAAAAAGTCTATATCTCAACAACTTCTTTTTCTATGTGCTTGCTGGCATTGTAGGATTATTTGTTTGCGCTTTTATTTTCCCGAATATTTATGATGCCGTTTGGTTTGGAGTTTTGATTTTAATTACTTTTTTGGGTTTAGATATTTTGCTATTATATTTAACCAAAACAGGATTTGAAGCAGACCGAATTACTCCCGAGAAATTATCAAATGGAGATTTAAATCCTATAAATCTTGTTTTAAAGAATCATTATACCTTTTCGGTTTCGGTAAAAATAATTGATGAAATTCCGTTTCAGTTTCAGGTTCGTGATTTCAAAATTATTAAAACGTTAAAAGCCTCGGAACAAAAAGAAATCGGTTATGATTTACGTCCAACCGAGCGTGGAGAATATTATTTTGGTTATTTAAATATTTATGTTTCTTCACCTTTGCGATTAATTTCACGACGATTTATATTTAATAATGATCAAATGGTACCTACGTATCCTTCTTATATTCAATTAAGAAAATACGATTTATTGGCATTTTCGAATAATTTATTTCAATACGGGATCAAGAAAATTCGCCGAATTGGTCATACAATGGAGTTTGAGCAAATTAAAGAATATGTTCAGGGCGATGATTTAAGAACTATAAACTGGAAAGCGACAGCAAAGAAAAATGCTTTGATGGTCAACCAGTTTCAGGATGAAAAATCACAATCGGTTTATATGGCAATTGATAAAGGCCGCGTGATGCAAATGCCTTTTGACGGATTAAGTCTACTCGATTATGCGATCAATTCAACATTGGTTTTGTCTAATGTTATTCTGAAAAAACAGGATAAAGCCGGACTTTTTTCTTTTTCTAAAAAAGTAGAAAATCGCGTTTTTGCCGAAAAAAGAGGCTCGCAAATGCAAAAAATTCTTGAGACTTTATACAATATCAAAACCGATTTTTTCGAAAGCGATTACAGTCGTTTGTATGTTGATATCAAGAAAAACATCAACCAAAGAAGTTTGATTATTTTATATACAAACTTTGAAACGATGGATGGCTTAAACCGTCAATTACCTTATTTAAAAGGAATTGCAAAAAATCATCTGTTAGTTGTTGTTTTCTTTCAGAATACGGAATTGAACTCGATCATTAACAAAAAAACAGATACCATTCAGGAGGTTTATGACAAAGTAATTGCTGAAAAATTCATGTTCGAAAAACGATTAATTGCAAATGAACTTAAAAAGTACGGAATTCATTCGGTTTTAACGCAGCCTGAAAATCTGACTTTGGATGCGATAAATAAATATTTAGAAATAAAAGCGAGAGGGATTTTGTAAATGCTGTAAAACGTTATTTGTAAAAAATAAAATGATATTATGAAAAAAGCATTACTTCTTATTTTTACATTTTTGATGTCTTATTCTTATGGACAAGAGAACAAAATTGAAATGATTTCCAAATTAGACATGCCTCCTATGGGGTCACGAGAATTCATTTTAGAAGCTTTTCAGGGAATAGAGAAAATCGATTTAACTTTTACAAATTCTGAAAAATTAATTGGCAAGAATTACAAGATTGTAATCCGAAAATATAAAAACGGAAAAGTTGAAATTGAAAAAGTTGCAAAAGACACTAAAAAAAATGAAGACCCTAAAATTGGTAAAGATTTTAAGTTTTCAATTGTTGCTCAACAGCTTTTAAGCAATGAAAAAATCACATTTGCATTTTCAAATTCTCATAATAAAAATATTTTTGATGTAAATAAAAAGTACAAAGACAATACATTTTCTCTCCGTGAGATTTCTGATCAAAAACCAATTGAAATCCAGATTGGAAAAGAATTTCAAATTGCTTTTATTACTCCTCCAAATGATAATGAAGAAAAAGGCGCACTTGGTTATTGTGAAGTTACCAAAGGATATATAGACATTGAAAAATGGTACAAACAATATGAAATAGATGAATTTTTCCTGATTTTTTTAACTATTGAAGATTAACGAAACCTTTATATTTAGAAAATACTAAAAGAGTAATCATAAGATATATAGTTCGTAAATTAGATTTAAGAATATTGAAAAAACTTTGAACCTTTGTAACTCAAAAAAAATGAAAAAAATATCTCTAATTCTACTCTTTTTAGCAGGATTTTCAGCTTCAGCACAAAAAACAGAAAACATTATCATCATAACTACAGATGGTTTCAGATGGCAAGAAGTTTTTAAAGGATTAGATCCGGCAATTGCCAATGATAAAAAATTCAATCAGGGAGACAGCGCTTACATTTATAAAAAATATGGAAGTGCCGAAATCAAAGAAGCACGCAAAAAACTAATGCCTTTTTTCTGGTCTGAAATTGCTTCCAAAGGACAAATTTATGGCAATCGTGATCTAGGAAATAAAGTCGATGTTGCCAATCCGTATTGGTTTAGTTATCCAGGTTACAGTGAAATTATGACTGGAAATGTAGATACTAAAGTAAACTCAAACGGTTATAAAGCAAATCCAAATGTGAATGTTTTAGAATTTTTAAACAAACAATCCAAACTTAAAGGAAAAGTTGCCGCATTTGGCGCCTGGGATGCTTTTGACCGAATTTTAAACGAAGAAAGAAGCGGGTTTCCGGTAATTTCAGCATTTGATAAAGTGGGCGGAAATAAGCCAACTTTATCTCAAAAATTATTAAACGAAATGCGCGATAACTCGTATAAGCCATTTCATGAAGATGAATGTCTGGATGTTTTCACACATTATCAGGCCATGGATGAGCTTAAAACGAAAAAACCAAAAGTACTTTATATTGCCTACGGAGAAACAGATGAATGGGCACATCATGCTGAATATCGTTCGTATCTTGATGCTGCAAACCAAGTGGATAAATGGATTCAGGAAATCTGGAATTTTGTGCAAAACGATCCGCAATACAAAAACAAAACCACTTTATTTATCACAGTTGATCACGGTCGCGGCGACAAAATAAAAAAACAATGGACAGATCACGGTGCTGATATTGAAGGTGCTTCGCAAATTTGGTTCGCAACTATAGGACCAGAAATTGCTCCAAAAGGCGAAATCAAAAGCGAATCTCAATTGTATCAAAAACAATTTGCGCAAACATTAGCAAAATTGATGGGATATGATTTTAAAACGGATCATCCTGTTAATGAAGAGGTAAAAGAAGTTTTTGAGAAATAGTTCTTTTTTTTCGCCACGACCCGAGCGATAGCGAATAGGTGAAGCAATTCACGAATTTTTTCCACGCAAAGTTTTGAAAAAATAATTCGTGAATTCGTGGCTAAAAAACCTTTGCCGTTCTGACGCTTTGGAACTTTAAAAAAAATCTCAGTACCTTAGCGCCTTAGAATCTTAGTCGCTCAAAAAAATGAAACAAATCACTTCAGTTCAAAATCCATTTATTAAATCGCTTGTTTTGCTTCAGGAAAAATCCAAAGCTAGAAAACAAACTGGTACATTTTTGATCGAAGGATTACGAGAAATTTCATTAGCTATAAAAGGCGGTTACGAAATTGAAACGGTTTTATTTTTACCTGAATTGGTTTCTGAAACAGAAATAAATAAACTGATTTCTCGTCCCTTTCAACTAATCGAAATCAATAAAGAAGTTTATCAAAAACTGGCTTATCGCGATACGACCGAAGGTATTTTGGCTGTAGCCAAAACCAAATCCCTAAAATTATCTGATTTAAAACTATCTGATAATCCATTGATTTTAATTGTTGAATCTTTGGAAAAACCAGGAAATATAGGCGCTGTATTACGAACTGCCGATGCAGCCAATTTAGATGCTGTTTTAATCGCCAATCCAAAAAGTGATTTATACAATCCGAATATTGTGCGTTCCAGTGTTGGGTGTCTTTTCACTAATCAGATTGCTACCGGAACATCTGACGAAATCATTGCGTTTTTAAAAGAAAAAAAGATCAACTTCTATAGCGCAACTTTACAAAATTCGACTTTCTACCATACTCAAAATTTCACTACTCCAACCGCTTTGGTTGTGGGAACTGAAGCAACAGGTTTAACCCAGATATGGCGTGACGCCGCAACACAAAATATCATCATTCCGATGCAGGGAGAAATTGACAGCATGAATGTTTCTGTGGCAGCTGCAATTTTGATTTTTGAAGCCAAACGCCAAAGAGAATTTAAATAATCTTAAACTAACCAAGTTATGAAGTACAAATTATCGTTTTTAGCACTTTTATTCAGTTTCACAACTTTCGCACAAATTACCAATCAGGAAGTTGACAATTTAGTAGAACGAACGATGAAAGCATTTGACGTTCCCGGAATTTCAGTTGCTATTGTAAAAGATGGAAAAGTAGTTCTGGCTAAAGGATATGGCGTAAAATCAATCGTAACGCAACAAAAAGTAGATACTAATACACTTTTCGGAATTGCATCAAACAGTAAGGCATTTACCAGTGCAGCATTGGCAATGTTGGTAGATGAAGGCAAAATAAAATGGGACGATAAAGTGATCAAATATCTTCCTGATTTTAAAATGTATGATGATTTTGTAACTCGTGAATTCACCATTCGTGATTTACTAACACACAGAAGCGGACTTGGTCTTGGTGCCGGAGATTTAATGATCTGGCCAGACGGAAGTGATTTTACAGCAAAAGATATAATTCATAATTTACGTTATTTGAAGCCGGTTTCGAGCTTTAGAACAAAATATGATTATGACAACCTAATGTATATTATTGCTGGTGAAATTGTTCATGTTGTAAGCGGAAAAACCTGGGCAGATTTTGTCGAAGAGCGCATCATGAAACCTTTAGAAATGAATAACAGCGTGGCTTCAATAAAACGCTTAAAAGATACTTCAAATGTAATTACGCCTCACGTTCCTATTGACGGAAAACTAAAAACAATAAAACGTTACGAAAACCAGCTTTTTGATGGCGCTGCCGGAATTTACTCAAGCGTGAATGATTTGAGCAAATGGGCAATTTTACAAATCAATAATGGAAAATACGGCGAGAATAAACAATTATTTTCTGAAAAAGAGCATGATGAAATGTGGCAACTACAAACAATTATTCCTGCTAAAACCAGACCGCCATACAATACTCATTTTTCAGGTTACGGATTAGGCTGGTTTTTAAGCGATGTAAAAGGATACAAACAAGCATCTCACACGGGAGGTTTAGAAGGAAATGTGACGCAGACAACCTTGATTCCAGAAATTGGTTTGGGAATTATTGTTTTAACAAATCAGCAATCTGGTGCTGCCTTTAATGCGATTACGAATACTATAAAAGACAGTTATTTAGGCATAAAATCTGATGATTACGTGACTGTTTACAGCAACAGAATGAAGGCCAACGAAGAAAAGGCTGATAAAGTTACAGACGAAGTTTGGGCAGTTGTTGCTAAGAATAAAAAAGATAAAATAATAACTGATTTTTCTAAAATTGTTGGAACTTATAAAGACAATTGGTTTGGAGAAATCACGATTACAGAGAAAAAAGGAAAATTATATTTTGCCTCTAAACGCTCTCCACAATTGGCAGGCGAAGTTTCTTTTTATAAAGATGGAAATTATGTTGTAAAATGGAACAATGCTTTTTTCCATGCCGATGCTCATTTACTCTTCAAATATGATGAAAGCGGAAAAGTTAATAATCTAAAAATGCTCCCAATCTCTGAATTGACTGACTTTAGTTATGATTTTCAGGATTTGGATTTTTCTAAAGAATAATTTTTTTTGTTTCAAGTTCAAAGTTTCAGGTTTCAGGTTTCAGGTTTCAGGTTGAAAAATGGGACTTAAAACGATCGTTAAAAACTTGAAACCTGAAACTTGAAACAAAAAAATTCCTTTCTAAAATCAACAATCTAAAGCCTTGCGTATATTCAAACTAATGCGTATTTTTAGTACTTGAATATGCCGTTATGATAGAAATAGATATTGAGAAAGAAAACAAAGCGATTGCGCAGGAATACAAGGAATTACTTCGAATAAGTTATCAGACTTTAACCCCAGCCGATAAAAAACTAATTCGAAAAGCTTTTGACGTTGCTGTTGATGCTCATAAAGAACAAAGACGCAAATCTGGAGAAGCGTATATATTTCATCCTATTGCAGTTGCAAAAATTGTTGCCTCAGAAATTGGTCTGGGTGCAACCTCTATTGCTGCGGCTTTATTGCACGATGTTGTCGAAGATACACCTATGACCGTACAGGAAATTGAGCGATTATTTAATCCAAAAGTAGCTCAATTAGTAGAAGGTTTAACAAAGATTTCTTTGGTTCAAAAAGATTTGAATGCTTCAATGCAGGCTGAGAATTTTAGAAAAATGATCCTGACCCTGAACGATGATGTGCGTGTTATTTTGATAAAACTCGCAGATCGTCTCCACAATATGCAAACGATGGATTCGATGGCAGAATATAAACAAACGAAAATTGCTTCGGAAACACTTTATATTTATGCCCCACTTGCCCATCGTTTAGGACTTTACAACATCAAAACAAAACTAGAAGATTTAGGATTAAAATATACTGAACCAGCTATTTACAATGACATTGTAAGCAAAATCAGAGAAACAAAAGAGGAACAGGATGCCTACATTAAAGACATTTCAGATGTTTTGAAGAAATCGCTAGATGTTGAAAACATTGACTATATCATAAAAGGTCGTCCAAAATCTATTTACTCGATTCGCAGAAAAATGCGCGCTCAAAATGTGAGTTTTGACGAAGTATATGACAAATTCGCACTTCGAATTGTCTATAAATCAGACCCTCACGATGAGAAATTTATCGCCTGGAAAATTTATTCGATTGTAACAGATCATTACAGACCAAGTCCGAGTCGTTTGCGTGACTGGATTTCATCGCCAAAATCAACTGGTTATGAAGCACTTCACATTACCGTTATGGGACCAAAAGGACGTTGGGTCGAAGTTCAGGTTCGAAGCGAACGAATGGATGAAATTGCTGAAAAAGGTTATGCTGCTCATTACAAATATAAAAATGGTGCTACGGAAGAAAGCGGATTGGACACTTGGCTGAACTTGCTTCGCGAAGCTTTGGAAAATCCTGAAACCAACGCAGTAGATTTCGTTGAAGATTTCAAAATGAATTTATATTCAAAAGAAATCTTCGTCTTTACACCAAAAGGAGAAATAAAATCGCTTCCGAAAGGCGCAACTTCATTAGATTTTGCGTTTAGCATTCACTCTGAAATTGGAATTAAAACCAGAGGAACACGTGTTAATGGACGTTTGGTTCCGTTAAATCACGAATTAAAAAGTGGTGATCAGGTTGAAGTAATTACATCGGCAAGCCAAAAACCAACTGTAAACTGGCTTGAATATGTAACGACTTCTCGTGCCAAAAACAAAATCAAAAACGTTCTTAACGAGAACACCAAAAAAATTGGCGAAGAAGGAAAAGAACTACTTACCCGAAAATTAAAACATTTAAAAGTTACACTAAACGAGCAAGTTACAAACGAGTTAGTTAACTTTTTTAAATTAAAAACAAGCTTAGATTTATTTTACAGAGTTGGAATTGGAGCTATCGAAAATCAGCAGTTAAAAGATTATGCGGCTCAGAAAAGTAATTCGTTTATCAATTTCTTCAAAAATAAAATCAAAAGAAATAAAGATACCGCAGACGAGGATATCCACAAACCTGTCATCAGCAGTAATTATGATATGCTGGTTTTTGGAACTGAGCATGACAAATTGGATTATAAACTTTCGCAATGCTGTAACCCGATTCCTGGAGATGACGTTTTTGGTTTTGTTACCATTAACGAAGGAATAAAAGTGCATAAAAAAGATTGTCCAAACGCTATTGGGATGCAGTCTAATTATGCATACCGAATCATGAGCGCTAAATGGATTGACTCTTCACAGGAAGAATTCAAAGCGATTATCAATATTACCGGAATGGACGTTTTAGGACTTACAAATCAATTAACAAAAGTAATTTCGAACAATATGAACGTTAATATTCAAAGCATTTCGTTAAGTACAGATGCTGGAATTTTTCACGGACAGGTTGCAGTAATTGTTAAAAACAATACCATTTTGAAGAAAATGATCAGTGCTATTAAAAAAATAGATGGCGTTGACAAAGTAACAAGAGAATATCGAACTTAAATATTTTTTTATGGAAAATGAAAACCTAGAAATTCCCGAAATACATTTTGATGAAAATGGCGAACTTATTATTATCGCTTCTGAATCTTCTTCAAAAGATGATTTTGATTTTTTTCAGGGAAAATCTTTCATTCGAAATAAAAAATTAAAACAAAGATTTTCAAATTGTACCGAATGGATCGAATTTCCATCAACTCAGGAAATGTATAAAATCCTGAACGGAATTGGAAATATCGATAATTTCCTGGCCACTTTTGATGGCGAACCTTTTGAAGGAATGACCGTCAGATTATTTAATCCAAAAGACAGATTGTGGAGTATTTATTGGTCAGATTCAAATACTGGCGTTTTAGATAAGCCTGTTGTGGGTTCATTCGAAAATAATATTGGGCACTTTTTTTCAAAAGATGTTTATGAAGGAAAAAATGTGATTCAGGTTTTTCGTTGGGACGCCAGAGACAAACAAAATCCAGTTTGGAGTCAGGCCATGTCTGATGATAACGGAAAAACCTGGGAATGGAATTGGTATATGTACATGACAAAAAGCAAATAGGAATTTGTTAATTTTATTGTAATTAAAAATATTTATGTTAATTAAGCTTTTTTAGATTCTCCAAAAAATACGACTGTTAAACCCTGTAACTATTACACTTTGACTGTTCTGAAATGATTTTGAACGTTAAACTTTAAAGCCGAAACTTTTATTGATTAAAAATAAAAAATTATCTTTGCAGGATATGACACTTATTTCAACTGACAACACTAAGAATCAAGAAATTGTAAAAAATGTTTTTACAATGTATCTTGAACAAAAAGGGCATCGCAAAACTCCTGAGCGTTATGCTATACTTCAGGAAATTTACGATAGCGAAGAGCATTTTGACATAGAAAACCTATATATCAAAATGAAAAACAAAAACTATCGTGTGAGTAGAGCTACATTGTACAACACGATCGAGTTATTGTTAGACTGCGCTTTGGTTAGAAAACATCAATTTGGGCAAAATCAGGCTTACTACGAAAAATCATATTTCGACAAACAGCATGATCATATCATCATGACTGATTCTGGAGAAGTTATTGAATTTTGCGATCCAAGAATTCAGACCATCAAAAAAACAATCGAAGAAATATTTGATATCGAAATTACGAATCATTCACTTTATTTCTACGGAAACAAAAAGCAAAAATAATAATCCGAAAAGGCATTATTCAAAAAATAAAAAAAAAGAAAATTAACTACATTAATCAGTAGGACAATTCGGTTTGTCCCAACGCAAATTAAAACAGAATGACGGTAGATTTATTACTAGGATTACAATGGGGAGATGAAGGTAAAGGAAAAATTGTTGACGTACTTACCTCAAATTATGATATTATTGCACGTTTTCAAGGAGGACCAAATGCAGGACATACATTAGAATTTGACGGAATTAAACACGTACTTAGAACTATTCCTTCTGGAATTTTTCATAAAAATTCAGTAAATATCATCGGAAATGGAGTTGTAATTGATCCTGTAGTTTTTCAAAAAGAAATCGAAGGTTTAGAGAAATTCAACCTTGATATCAAAAGCAAACTAATCATTTCAAGAAAAGCACACTTAATTTTACCAACACACCGTTTGCTTGACGCAGCTTCTGAAGCATCAAAAGGAAAAGCAAAAATTGGTTCTACTCTAAAAGGTATTGGACCAACTTACATGGACAAAACAGGTAGAAATGGTTTACGTGTTGGAGATATCGAATTAGAAGATTTTAAAGAGCGTTACAGAGCATTGGCAGACAAACACGAAGCTATGATTGCTTTTTACGATGTTAACATTCAATACAATTTAGCTGAACTTGAAAAAGAATTCTTCGAAGCTATTGAAGAATTAAAGAAATTAGATTTCATTGACAGTGAAGAATACATGCACCAAGCTCAAAAAGCTGGAAAATCTATTCTTTGTGAAGGTGCTCAAGGATCTTTATTAGATGTTGATTTCGGAACCTACCCTTTCGTAACTTCATCAAATACTACTGCTGCAGGTGCTTGTACAGGTTTAGGAATTGCTCCGAACAAAATCAAAGAAGTTTACGGAATTTTCAAAGCTTATGTTACGCGTGTAGGTAGCGGACCTTTTCCAACTGAACTTTTTGACGAAGTTGGTGCTACTATGGCAAGAGTTGGAAACGAATTTGGTTCTGTAACAGGAAGACAAAGACGTTGCGGATGGTTAGATCTTGTTGCTTTAAAATATGCTGTTCAAGTTAACGGAGTTACTCAGTTAATGATGATGAAAGGCGATGTTCTTTCTGGATTCGAAACTTTAAAAGTTTGTACAGAATACAATTATAAAGGACAAAACATTTCTCACTTTCCATACAACATTGAACCAGAAAACGTTACTCCGGTTTACAAAGAATTCAAAGGATGGAAACAAGACTTAACTGGATTGACAACTTACGATCAATTACCAATTGAGCTAAAAGAATATATCGAGTTTATTGAAAAAGAAATCGAAGTGCCAATCAAAATTGTATCGGTTGGACCAGATAGAAAACAAACAATAACAAAATAATACATTTTAAACGCTCTGATAATCAGAGCGTTTTTTTATATAAATCTATTCGCCTTATGAAAAATCCGGAAATCAAAATCACAGAAACTTCTTTGCTATCCGATAATTGGTATATTTTAAATAAAGTGACTTTTAGTTATCAAAAAGAAAATGAAGCTCCTCAAACACATACACGTGAAGTGTATGATCGAGGAAATGGAGCCGGAATTTTACTTTATAATTCAACGAAAAAAACAGTTATTTTAACACGTCAATTTCGTTTACCGAGTTTTCTAAACGGGAATAAAACCGGAATGATGATTGAAGTTTGTGCTGGACTTTTAGACAAAGACAATCCTGAAACTGCAATCATTCGTGAAACTGAGGAAGAGACCGGTTATCGTATTTCTAAAGTTCAAAAAGTTTTTGAAACTTATATGTCACCAGGCGCTGTAACTGAAATTTTATATCTTTTTGTTGGCGAATACAACGAAAGCATGAAGGTTAGTGAAGGCGGTGGACTAGATTCGGAACAGGAAAATATCGAAGTTTTGGAATATACTTTTGATGAAGCTTATGCGATGATAGAATCGGGCGAGATTTCTGATGCTAAAACCATTTTATTATTGCAACATGCTAAAATAAAAGGACTTATATAATTATTTAGTACCTTAGATTTATTAAAATTATTATTTTTTAGAATGTTGTGTTTAACCAGAACTAAAATAGACGAAAATGAATAAAACTGTACTTTTCTTTTTAATCCCTATTTTCTTTTCTCAAAACATAACATCGCAAAACAGAAAAATAATAGATGTACATTTTCATACCCGTTCTGCCGGAGATTACGGAAAAATTCCTCCGCCAAATCCAATAACAGGAAAAGCTCCAAAAGCAGAAACAAATGATATGATATTAAATAGCAATATTGCATTGCTTAAAGAATATAATGTTGTAAAAGCAATTTGCTCCGGAACGCTAAAAAGAAATGCGGATTTTATTTCGAAAGATCCTTCAAGGTTCATAAGTTCTTTAGAATATCCGGATCATCAAAATAATTCTTTACCCGATACTTTAGCATTTAAAAAATTATGCGAAGAGCATAAAATTTCTGCTTTTGGAGAACTTGGGTTACAATATGAAGGAGAAGTTTTGAGTGATAAAAAATATGAACCTTATTTATCCATTTGTGAAAAATTTGGAATTCCGGTTGCAGTACATACTGGCATCGCAGCACCCAATACGCCGTATACATGCTGTCCAAATTTTAAAATTGAAGCCGGAAAACCATTGCTTTTAGAACCTGTGTTGCTAAAACATCCAAAATTAAAAGTTCAATTAATGCACATGGGATACCCTTTCTTAGAAGAGACCAAAGCATTAATGGTTATTTTTCCGCAAGTTTACGTTGATGTATCTGCTGTTGATTGGTTAGTTCCAAAAGAAGAATTCTACAGCTACTTAAAAGCTTTAATTACCGCAGGATTCGAAGACAGAATTATGTACGGATCTGACCAAATGATCTGGGAAGATGGAATTTCTTTAAGTATAAAAACTGTAGAAGAAGCTCCTTTTTTAAATGACGCTCAAAAGGATAAAATATTTTATAAAAATGCTTCTAAATTCTTTAATATTCAATAACCTACAAATAATAAAAACTTCCTGGTTTTTAAAAAATCATCAAAAATCATCAAAAATCAACTATTAAAACTATTATTGAATCATGTTAAAAAGACTAATTTAGAATTATTATTTATTTCGAAAAAGCACTGATTATCAGATAAATTACCTTTTTAATAAGTCAGATTTTAATTAATTTTATTTGAAAAATAATAATCAAAAAAAATAAATATTATGTCTGATCAAGTACAATTAGTTCCAAATGATTCGCTCATTACTAATACCCCAGAAGAAGGTCGTCAGTTAGCCGTAAAAATGGCTCGGCTAATCATAAAAATTACACAACCAGATCCTGCAGTTAGAGAAAAATTGCGCCCTATTTATGCAGAAGATGCTGCAATGCTTATTGCTGTAGGACAAACTGTAGCTACTGAATTTGCAACTATTGCAGCTGCTAATAATTATTGGAGGAAATAAAGAATTGATTTAAGGTTTTAGACAGCATATTTCAAATGAATTCTATCGTATAAATGAAAATCCCGTAAACTACTTAAAAAATTATGTAACCCTTTTCGACTATCGTATTTATAACTTTACTTTCATAAAAATACTACCTATGAAAAAGTTATATTATACAGCAAATGTATTACTAATTCTTATGTTAGTTTTACTAGGTTCATGCAAAAAAAATGAAACCGTACATTTATCTGAAAACACAAAAGCAAAAAAAGTAATTGAATATAAGAAACCCAATTCCGCAATTTCTTATCAAATTCAAAATACTAAAGAATGGCTGAAAATTAATGAGGCCGATAGTAGCAAAATGAATATTGTTTATGCCTTAAATAGAACAGATAAAGCAAATTTTAAAAAATTAGATTCGGTAGTGATTCCAGCAGATTTTACTGGCGATTTGGTTTATTATATGCCATTTCCACTTCATGTTTCTGCTTTAGAAGAAGTATCAAAAATTATTATTTTCTCCTATCCTACTCAAACTTTTGGCGCTTACGAAAATGGCGAATTAGTCCGTACAGGACCAACAAATATGGGAAGAAAAAAAGATCCTACTCCAACAGGCTTGTTTTTTACGAACTGGAAAGCAGAAAAAACTACCAGTACTTTCAATGACGAATGGGATTTAAAATGGAATTTCAATATTGAAAATAAACTTGGCGTTGGTTTTCATGAATATGAGTTGCCTGGTTATCCGGCTTCGCACTCGTGTCTCAGACTTGAGGAAAAAGATGCAAAATACCTTTACAAGTTTGCTGATGAATGGATTCTGAAAGACAAAGAAAATGTAAAAGTAAAAGGTACACCGGTTGTCGTTTTTGGAAGTTATAATTTTGACGGCCCAAAACCTTGGTTACAATTAAAATCAGATCCAAAAGCTTTAAATATTTCAGAAAGTGAAATTGAAAGTCAGGTAAAACCATTTATTCAAAAGATATTAGAAAACCAAAATCTAAGAGAAGCAAATCAGACAACTGAGCTTTAAAAAAGTTATTCATAAAAATTAAAAAGCTAGAACAATCTATAAATCAGATTGTCTAGCTTTTTTTTATTCTCACAATTTCAAAAACCTTTGCTTCTTTGTTCCTCTTAAATTTTGAAAATAAAAATATTACATAAATAAGCGAACATTCACTTATTATTAATATCTTTGTACCATAATTCAGAAAATTATGAGAACAAGAGATACTAATAAAGAAGAAATCGTAAAGCAAAAAGCTATTGAAATGCTTGTTGCACAAGGCGTAGAAGGTTTTGGAATGAATCGTCTCGCAAAAGAATGCGGAATTTCTGTAGCAACACTTTATATCTATTATTCGGACAAAGAAGATATGATTCGGAAAATTGGCGCTGAAATTGGCAAAAATTTCTTTGATGAAATGTTGGTTGGATTTTCATCCGAAATGTCCTTTGTTGACGGTTTACGCAAACAATGGGAAAACCGCTCTAAGTTTGAAATTATCTTTTCTTTGCAAGCAACTTGTTTTGAGCTCTTAAAACATTCGACTTACGGCGACGCTATTTTATCTGAAATCTCATCTGATTTTAAAGACGAAATGACCAAATTCATTACCAAAGCGATTGAAAAAAAAGAGCTTGTCCCTATGACATTTGAAGTTTTTTGGAGCATTGCTTATGGCTCACTTTATTCTCTTTTGGAACTGCACAGAGAAGGAAAATCAATGTCTGGAAAACCTTTTGCTTTTACTACAGAAATCAAGGAAGAAGCTTTCAATTTGGTTTTAAAAGCGCTTACTCCTTAATTTTTTAATTCTAAATTCAATTACAATATCAAAATATAATACAATGAAAACATCAATTATAGAAAATAAAAAAATTGCCATTATTGGCGGCGGGCCAGTTGGATTGACAACAGCAAGAATTCTGCAAATCAATGGCGCAGATGTGAAAGTTTACGAAAGAGACATTAATTCAAAGGCCAGAACATCTGGTGGAACACTTGATATCCATTCTGATTCCGGGCAATTTGCAATACAAAAAGCCGGCTTAATGGAAGAGTTTTACAAATATGCCAGACCAACCGGAGAAAAAATGGCGGACATGAATGGTAGCATTACAGCTGATGAAATGCCGGATGAAACCAATGCTTTTTCTCGTCCGGAAATTGATCGTAATGATTTACGAAAAATTATGGTAGAAAATCTTCATGAAAATACTGTTGTCTGGGATAGTCAGTTAACAAATATTGAAAAATCTGGCGATGAGTACATTTTAGATTTTAAAAATGGTAAAACTGCAACGGCTGATTTTGTAATTGTAGCAAACGGCGGAAGATCTAACGCCCGAAAATTTGTGAGCGATCAGGAACCTCAACTTTCCGGAACTTATATTATTCAGGGAGAAATAGCAAATCCAGATCAGGATTATCCGGAATTTAAACCTAAATACGGAAATGGAAATGTTATGGCAATGGGTGAACAAAAAATGTTTTATACTCATACCATGGGCGATGGTTCAATACATTTTGGCGTTTCTTTCAAAGCTGATGAAAATTGGATTTTGAACAACGGAATTAACTTTGAAGATGATAAAGCTGTAATTTCTTTTTTAAGCGATAAATTTAAAAACTGGGACAACGATTTTAAAAATTTCTTCAAAGCTTCAACTGAATTCTCTGGTTTGCCTTTGAGATTATTTTCTTTAGAAGAACCCTGGAAAGAACATTCAAATATTACGCTTGTTGGTGATGCAGCACATTTGATGCCTCCGTTTGCCGGCGAAGGTGTAAATATGGGATTATTTGATGCTTTTCATTTAACCGAAAACCTGACCAACGGAAAATTTCAAACAATTGATGATGCCGTTGCAGATTATGAGAAAAAGATGTTTGGCTACGCTTTGGAAGCGCAACGCATGACTAAAAAAATGGAAGATTTATTGCATTCAGACATAACTGCTGACGATATTTTGAACAGCCGCGTTGAAGATTAATTTTCTAAAATAAAAAATAAAAAAAGGCGTAAGAACTAAATCTTACGCCTTTTGTTTTATAATGAAAAACTAAAAATTATCTAGAATAATTTGGAGCTTCTTTTGTAATAGTTACGTTATGTGGGTGACTTTCAGTAATTCCGCTTGATGTGATTCTAACAAAACGTCCAGTTTCTTGTAAAGTTGGAATATCTTTTGATCCACAATATCCCATTCCGGCACGAAGACCTCCAATAAACTGAAGCATACTTTCGTTTAATTCACCTTTGTAAGGAACACGTCCAACAATTCCTTCCGGAACTAATTTTTTAACGTCGTCCTCAACATCCTGGAAATAACGATCTTTAGAACCTGTTTGCATCGCTTCAACAGAACCCATTCCACGGTATGATTTGAATTTTCTTCCTTCGAAAATAATAGTTTCTCCCGGAGATTCTTTTGTTCCTGCTAATAATGAACCTAACATTACACAGTCAGCACCTGCAGCGATTGCTTTAGGAATATCTCCTGTATAACGAATTCCGCCGTCAGCAATTACAGGAACTCCAGTTCCTTTGATGGCTGCAGCAACTTCAAGAACTGCTGAAAATTGAGGAAAACCAACACCTGCAACGATACGAGTTGTACAGATAGAACCAGGTCCGATTCCAACTTTTACTCCATCTGCTCCATTTTCTACTAAATATTTAGCAGCTTCTGGCGTTGCGATGTTTCCAACAATTACATCTATTTGAGGGAATTTTGCTTTTACTTCTTTTAATGTATTTACCACACCTTCTGTGTGTCCGTGAGCAGTGTCGATAATAATTGCATCTACACCGGCAGCAACTAAAGCTTCAGCTCTTTGAACTGCATCTCCAGTAACTCCAATTGCAGCAGCAACTCTCAAACGACCAAAAGAATCTTTATTAGCGATTGGCTTTTGAGTTAATTTTGTAATATCTCTAAAAGTAATTAAACCAACTAATTCGTTTTGAGCATTTACAACTGGTAATTTTTCGATTTTATGACCTTGTAAAACAACTTCTGCCTGTTCTAATGAAGTTCCTTCTGCAACAGTTACTAAGTTTTTGCTTGTCATAACCTCAACAATTGGTCTTGCACCATTTTTCTCGAAACGTAAGTCACGATTGGTAACAATTCCTTTTAAGATTCTGTTTTCGTCAACGATTGGAATACCACCGATTCCGAATTCTTTCATGGCATTTTTTGCGTCAGCAATAGTAGAAGTTAATGGTAATGTTACCGGATCGATAATCATTCCTGCTTCGGCACGTTTTACTTTTCGAACTTTTCCTGCTTGTTGTTCGATAGTCATATTTTTATGTAAAACACCAATTCCGCCTTCTTGTGCCATAGCGATTGCCATTGCACTTTCTGTTACCGTATCCATAGCAGCAGATACAATTGGAACGTTTAATGTGATGTTTCTTGAGAATTTTGATTTAATGCTCACTTCGCGAGGAAGCACATTCGAGTAGTTAGGTACTAATAATACATCGTCGTAAGTTAAACCTTCGCCGATAATCTTGGAGTTGTGTGCTATCATGGTGCAATTTCTAGTTGAATTGCGTGCAAATATAGTGAATAAATTGCTAACTTGAATACTAACTAATTCATAAAATTGCATTTACAGGAAAAACCTTTCAAAAAATAAAATCTAATTTTTGAGATTCTAATTTCTAATTTTACTACTAAATACAGCTAAAATCTTAATTTATTCAGAATTAAAAAATTAATCTTCTGAATCCTGAAAAACGAAATTTATACCAAGCTGAAATGCTGCACTACTAGCTTTTGAAATATCTTTATATTCCAAAACATTATTGACTAAAGCATACATATTCAGTTTCCAGATTGTTCCTGAAAGTCCGAGACCAATATTAGTGCTTGAAAACTCATCAATAGTATAAGTAGCTTTTAAATCTAATTTTTCAAAAATATTTCTTTTATAAAAAGCCGTTACAGCAACGAGAGGTTCTCGCGGAGCTGTCATACCAAAAAACTGAATTCCTGCTGCATTCCGATAGCGTTCTTTAATTTTCTCCTTGCAATTACAATCATTATCGGAGCGAAAGTATCCAAATGAATATTGGAGTGATGCATATATTTTTGTTGGACGCCAAGTCGTGTATTTATTATATAAGGTATCTCTCGGAATTGCTTTTTTGAATTCGGCAAAAACATTCTCCGGATCATTAGTACCCGAAAAATCAGGATTTGCACCTTGATATTGATACGTTCCTTTGTAAGTAAGCGTTTCGATATCTTTTGACTGATTTATAAATCCAAGATCAATAATACTGGCAGTGACCTGAAAATTTTCTTTCGGATAATACGTTACGCCGGCATCTACACCCAAACCTAAGCTTCCATTAAAAAAAGTATTATGAGCAATGTCTCTGGCAATATTTCCTTCATATTCATCTTTTGTAAAACGTGAAATCCCCGATGTTTTAAGTTCTAAATTAGATGAAATAATTTGGTTATAAAGATTGACCGTTCCTGGCTGCTGCCCAGTAAATATATAACCGGAATTATGAGTAGAAACTGCATTTGCGCCACTGGAATAAAGTTTAGCGCGACCTCCAAGTACCAATTTATCATTCATTTTTTTGTGAAAGCCAACATGAAAAACGGAAAGCACTTCGGCTTTAACATTCAGATCGTCAAGGTGAAAAACTTTTCCTATGTAATTTTTATTTCCATCTAAAGCCAGCAAAGCCATATCTTTTGGCATGTACATAAAAAAATCAAATTCCTGATAAACGCCAAAAGAAACATACGAACGACTTTCTCTGCCTCCTACCCTAAAACCTCCTGAAAATACTTCCAATTGTTGATTGGTAACAACTTTATCATTTCGGGAAGATTTGTTGACAATATTTCTGACTTTATCATTAAAATCAATACCATTGTCTGCAAATAAATCATAGACCGAAAAACTGCTTGATCCTAAATTTACTGAAACTCCAGACAAAACAGGAACACCAAAATAATATTTGTATGAAACATCCGCACCTGGATTTACTAATAAAGATTGAGGAATGGAAGTAAAATTGTAAAGGACTTCCTTATTTTGAGAAAAACAAGAAATCTGAAAAAGCAGTCCTAAAATTAAGTATTTTGCCCTCATTTCGCTTCTATTTCAAAATAAGTTGTTGTACTTGATCTTAACTTCAGATTACCTAAACTGTTTTCATCGAGTGGAACTCCTGAAGTCATTAAGGCAACAAAACCAATATTTTGAGTTTGTTTTAAAAGTTCCAATCTTTGATTTTCAAAAACTTCGGTAGGGTATTTAATAACATTTGGACTTCCTTTATAAGCGGGCACAACAAAAGAAATAGTCGTTAGAATTTCATTTTTAGAATTAAGAAGCAGCATGTTGATCACAAAACCGCGTTCAATAGTGTTTTCAATTTCAACATCAAATTCAACTTTTTTTAGATAATCTCTAAGAAACTGCTTTTTAAAAATATCAAAATTTCTGGAGTCATATACAATCTGAGTTCCTCCGTCTGCTACTAATTCATTTGCTGGAATATCAAAATAGGCAAGATTTGCAATAAAAATGGGTTCTAATTTCAAATCATTTACCTGATCAAAATCTAAGTCACTTGAGCACGATAAAAACAAAATCGCTACTACAAAAATCTTCAGAATACTATTTATACAATTCAATTTCATGGTTGAAAGAATTTAAGATAATAGTAACAACTGGGGACTGTTGCTTTTATTGCTTTGATAAGTAAATATAAGAATTTTTTTTTTTTAATGAAACTTACCAAACAATTTAGAAGCTTCATTATAAGCACTTTCAAAACTTAATGAATTTAAGCCTGTAATTTTTTTATTTGCTGTGAAGTAAGAAACCAATTTTTCCGTAGGCATATTTCCTGTCAACTTATCTGTAGCCATCGGGCAGCCTCCGAAACCCTGAATCGCGCCATCAAAACGTATACAACCTGCTTTTGCTGCGGCATCAATTTTTTCGAACCAGCTTTCTGGTGTTGTATGAAGATGTGCTCCAAACTCAATTTGAGGATATTTCGGAATTAAATTCGAAAAAAGATAAGTTATAACATCTGATGTTGAACTTCCTACAGTATCTGAAAGCGAAAGAATTTTAACGCCCATTCCTGCCAATTTTTCTGTCCACTCGCCTACTATTTCCACATTCCAGGGATCACCGTAAGGATTTCCAAAACCCATTGAAAGATAAGTTACAACTTCTTTATTTTTTCTATCGGCAATGTTTAGAATTTCTTCTAACGTAATTAAAGATTCGGCAATGGTTTTATGTGTATTACGCATCTGAAAATTTTCAGATATCGAAAAAGGAAATCCTAAATACTGAATAGATTCAAATTCTGAAGCCAAAGCTGCACCTTGCGTATTGGCAATTATAGAAAGTAATTTGCTTGAAGTTTCCGAAAGATCGAGTTGTGCCAAAACTTCGGCTGTATCCTGCATTTGCGGAATTGCTTTTGGTGATACAAAACTTCCAAAATCAATAGTATCAAAACCTACTCGAAGCAATGCCTGAATATAAGTAACCTTGTTTTTTGTTGGAATAAAGTCCTTGATGCCTTGCATTGCATCTCGTGGACATTCGATAATCTTGATTTCTTTATTCAAAACTTTTTCTTTTGTAATGCTAAGTTAGTTTCTTTTTTAAAGAAATAAAAATTATAGTCTTTTCTGGATTGATTTTTTAATCATATTAGTTATATAAGCTCATTTAAATAAGAACTTAATAAATCGTAACTCTAATATAAAACGCATTACTTAAAATGGTAATAGCTTAAAAAATTACCAAAAAAACGTAATAATTAAAAATATAACCAAAAAACGTAATAATTAAAAATATTACAAAAAAACGTAATAATAAATAATATTACTTATATTTGTAATAGAAAGTTTATGATTTTTAATTATATTTGGATATGACTAGTGTAATTACAGGCGATATTATAGGATCTAGACAACAAAAATCAAATCATTGGGTTGATGATTTAAAAAAAATCCTGAGTCCATTTGGTGCTACACCAAGTCAATGGGAAGTTTACAGAGGCGATGAATTTCAAATTGAAGTCAATAATCCTGAAGAAGCCTTGTTGACCGCAATTTTGATAAAAGCCCGTTTAAGAGCTA
This sequence comes from Flavobacterium resistens, assembly GCF_900182645.1. Classification (GTDB taxonomy): domain Bacteria; phylum Bacteroidota; class Bacteroidia; order Flavobacteriales; family Flavobacteriaceae; genus Flavobacterium; species Flavobacterium resistens. The sequence goes on from NZ_FXTA01000001.1 coordinate 1,280,454, forward strand.
TAAAATCTGATGCTCGTATGAGTATTGGTTTTGGCGATAAAACGCACAATGCGGTAAAAATTTCCGAAAGTAACGGAACTGCCTTTATTCACTCTGGAGAGCTTTTTGAAACTTTAAAAAAACAAAAAGTCACTTTAGCTATGCGAAGTGGTGATTCAGATTTGGATGAAAAAATGAATTTGATGTTACAGCTTGCCCTTACTTTTATGGATAGCTGGTTGGTGCAATCTGCTGAATTTGTTGCTTTGGCAATTGAAAATCCGAATTTATCTCAGGAAGAACTTGGACAAAAATTGGGCATCAATCAAGCCGCCGTGAGCCGAAGGCAAAAACGCGCCCAATTTGATTTAGTCATGAATTTAGATCGATATTTCAGAACTCAAATAAAACAACTTGCCCCATGATTTTATTCATAAAACTGCTTTTGGCACATTTATTAGGCGATTTTATCTGGCAACCTAATTCATGGGTCGCCGACAAAGAGATTAAAAAACATAAAAGCATTTACTTGTATGTTCATATACTTCTGCATGGAATTTTAGCCGCAATTTTAGCCGGAGAAATCAGTTTTATACCGTATGCCATTTTGATTGCCGTAACACACGGAATTATCGATTTGATCAAATTGAATTTTCAGAAAAACAAAACCAAACGCACTTGGTTTGTTATCGATCAAATTGCACATCTTTTGGTTTTAATTGCTGTTGTACTTCTTTATGAAAATAGAAATATCATTTATTTTTGGCAGAATAATGAATTTTGGATTTTACTGACTGGCTTTTTATTGGTAACTAAACCTGTTTCAATTTTCATTAAAAACATTATTTCAATCTGGAGTCCTGAAAGCCAAAACAGCCATCAGGATAATTCGCTTGCCAATGCAGGAAATTACATTGGCATATTGGAACGTCTCCTAATTGTTTGTTTTATCTTAACCAATCACTTTGAAGCAATTGGATTTTTATTGGCTGCGAAATCTATTTTTAGATTTGGAGATCTAAAAGAAGCCAAAGACAGAAAACTTACTGAATATGTAATGATTGGAACTTTAATCAGTTTCGGAATTGCAATTATTTCTGGGCTTGTTATTCAGGCGCTTCTTTTACAATTGCCCTAAAACTTTTTTGTTGATTGCTTTTATCAGCGCTGGACCTTCATAAATAAAACCAGTGTACAATTGCACTAAACTTGCTCCTGCATTTAGTTTTTCGATGGCATCATCTGCAGAATGAATTCCTCCTACTCCAATAATAGGGAATGCTTTATTGCTTTTTTCTGAAAGAAAACGAATTACTTCAGTAGAACGTTTTGTTAATGGTTTTCCAGATAAACCTCCCATTTCAGATTGATTTGCAGATTGTAATCCATCTCTTGAAATCGTAGTATTTGTTGCAATTACACCCGCAATTTGAGTCGTTTTTACAATATCAATAATATCTAGTAATTGCTCATCTGTAAGATCTGGAGCAATTTTTAAAAGAATTGGTTTTACTTTTTGAGTGCTTGTTTTTTGCTTTTCAACATTTCTGTCCTGCAGTGTTTGTAATAAAGCCGTCAAAGGCTCTTTATCTTGAAGCGCTCTTAAATTTGGCGTATTTGGAGAACTTACATTCACCACAAAATAATCAACATGATCAAACAATGCGTCAAAACAAATGATGTAATCATCGACAGCATTTTCGTTTGGAGTTACTTTGTTTTTTCCAATATTTCCTCCAATCAAAACCCCTGAATTCTTTTTCAAACGTTCTACAGCTTCAATAACACCGCCGTTATTAAATCCCATTCTGTTAATGATTGCCTGATCTTCTTTTAAGCGGAATAAACGTTTTTTAGGATTTCCTTCCTGACCAACCGGAGTCACTGTTCCAATTTCAATAAAACCAAAACCAAAGTCTCCAAGTTCTTTATACAGCTTGGCATCTTTATCAAAACCTGCCGCAAGTCCAACTGGATTTTTGAATTTAATTCCGAAAACTTCTCTTTCTAATCGAGAATCTTTTACTTCATAAATGGCTCTTATAATTGACGAAACTCCTGGGATTTTTGAAATAAATTTTACAAATGAAAAAGTAAAGTAATGCACTTCTTCAGGATCAAACCAAAAAAGTATCGGACGAATTATCAATTTATACATAAGAATTTTGTTGTGTTGTTTTCGGGTGCAAATTTAAATATTATAGTTTAAAAAGGTGCTTTTTTATAGAAAAACAAATTATGTGAGTATTAGAGAAACACTTCAATGAAATGAAAAAAGCCGTTTCAAAATCCCCGTTTTAACGTTGCAAATTATAAAATGAAACAACTTGAAGGCTTTTACTAAAACCGCTTCGGAATTTTATTACCTAATTTTGAGCTATTTAAGAAAATTTCACACATAATAGATCTTAATAAAATTTCAAAAAGTAATTATCTCAAAGTATTTTGTAACTAACATTTTAAAATTATGAAAACCAGCAAAATTACAATACTTAAAAAAAGCTTTTTCTTACTTATCCTATGCTTGTTCACAAGTATGATTTCGAAATTAGCTGCACAAGCAGATCCTCAGCAGGTTACTAAGGAAACTTTTCATGGAAAAATAGCTTTAGATGTGCGTGATTCAAAAGAAGATTGGGCACCTTATTCTCCCAAAAAAGCACCTGAAGGATCTCCAAATATCTTATTTATTTTATATGATGATACCGGACTTGCCGCCTGGTCGCCTTACGGTGGAGCCATAAATATGCCTACTATGCAAAGATTAGCCGATAACGGAATCACGTATTCACAATGGCACACAACAGCTTTATGTTCCCCAACAAGATCAACTTTATTGACAGGAAGAAATCACCACCTCAATGGTATGGCCGCAATTACTGAAGCTGCGGCAGGTTTTCCTGGCGGAAGCGGTAGACTGCCAAAACAAGCTGCAACCATTGGTCAAGTACTACAAGATAATGGATGGAGTACTTTCTGGATAGGAAAAGACCATAATGTTCCAGAGCAAGATGTAGCCGCAGGAGGCGATCGAAGCACTTGGCCACTTCAAATGGGCTTTGACCGTTACTATGGATTTCTTGGTGGTGAAACCAATCAGTGGTATCCTGATTTAACAGAAGACAACCATTTTGTTGAACCGCCTGCAACACCTGAAGAAGGCTATCATTTATCTAAAGATTTAGCAGACCATGCACTGGAATTTCTAAAAGATCAAAAAGCAACTAACCCATCTAAACCGTGGTACATGTGGTATTGTCCAGGCGCTAATCATGCACCTCATCAGGCACCAGAAGAATATATTGCAAAATATAAAGGAAAATTTGATGGAGGTTATGACGCTTACCGCAAATGGGTATTGCCACGTATGATTGCTAAAGGTATAATTCCTAAAGGTACAGAATATACAAATTTCAACCCACTTCCTCCAGGCGTTTCAAATCCTGGCGATGAAGTATTAGATTGGAATAAATTAAGTCCGGACGAAAAGAAATTATTCTCTAGACTAGCTGAAGTTTATGCAGGTTTCTCTGAATACACTGATGCTCAAGTTGGCCGTATAATCGATTATTTACAACAAACAGGCCAATTAGAAAATACCGTTGTTATTTACGCTGCTGATAACGGAGCTTCAGGAGAAGGTTCACCTTCAGGTTCTGTAAATGAGAATAAATTCTTCAATGGCTATCCAGATGAGTTAAAAGAAAATTTAAAATATATCGATAAATTAGGAAGCCCTGACACCTACGAACATTATCCTACCGGCTGGGCTGCAGCATTTTCAACACCTTTTAAAATGTTTAAAAGATACAGTGAATATGCAGGAGGAACTTGCGATCCGTTAGTAATTTCTTGGCCAAAAGGAATAAAAGCTAAAGGTGAAGTTCGAGATCAATTTCATCATTCAACAGATATAGTTCCTACAATACTTGATATTTGTGGCCTTGAAATGCCAAAAGTATATCGTGGTGTCCCTCAATATCCTTTATCAGGAGTTTCAATGCGCTATACATTTGACGCTGCACCTAATACAAAAACACAAAAACACATCCAATATTTTGCCATGTTAGGAAGTCGTGCCTTGTGGAAAGACGGTTGGAAAGCGGTTGCTTTACATGCTCCTTTAACCGGAAAAGGAAACTTTGATAAAGATGAATGGGAACTATATAATACTGACGTTGACCGCGCAGAAGTAAATAATTTAGCTAAAAAAAATCCAGATAAATTAAAAGAATTAATTAAAGATTGGAATGATGAAGCCGCTAAAAATCTTGTATTACCATTAGATGACCGCACTGCCGTTGAACAACTAGGCATTGAAAGACCATCTTCTGAAGCTCCTCGCGATCTTTACAAATATTATCCTGGAACTTCTGCAGTGCCAGAAGGAGTTGCAGTTAACGTTCGTGGACGTTCCTATAAAATTTTAGCCGATGTTGACATAAAAGATGCCAATGCTTCAGGAGTTCTTTTTGCACATGGTTCCCGTTTTGGAGGCCATACATTATTCATCAAAGACAAAAAGTTAAATTATGTCTACAATTTCTTAGGAATTGCTCCTGAACAAAAATTCACTTCAAACGTTGCTATTACGCCTGGAAAACATGTTCTTGGTATGGAATTTACTCGTGAAAAAGCTGGTCCAAATGGAGAATCTCTAGGAAAGATGAAACTTTATATCGACGGAAAAGAAGTGGCTTCTGGACCAATGCGCACGCAGTCTGGTAAATTTACGCTTGCTGGAGATGGACTTTGCGTTGGATTTGACAGTGGTGACTCTGTTAGTAAAGAATACAAGACACCTGGCACTTTTAAAGGTGGAGAAATTATCGGGGTGGGAATCAGTGTTGGAAAAGTTGAATATTCTGATTTAAATAACGAAGCAAAAAGAGCTCTAGGAAGAGATTAATTGACAAAACAGAAAAGAGGTATTTAATGACAGTAAAACTGACCAAAATACCTCTTTATCTTTATAATTCCGTACAAGTTTTATCTTAAAATAAATATTTCATTAATAATGAATCAGAATGTTTTACACAAAATTTATTTTAGAAAAATCTTTTTTTCAGCATTTTTAGTTGCTTTAATAAGCATTTTTTCAAACAAAATTATAGCTCAGGAAAATGAAGAAAAAGCTTTCAGCCCGCATCATCAAATAGGTGTTTCAATAAATCATGCTCATGTTTTTGAAGGTAGAGATGACGAAGGAAATCGGAAAGTCTTAAGTCTTCCGGCGTGGGGATTAGATTATACTTTTCAATTTCACGAAAAATGGGCAATTGGCCTTTATACCGATTTTATTATCGAAAAATTTAAAGTCGAAAAAAATCTCGAAAGCGGAGACGAAAAAGAAACCGTTGAAAGAAGTTACCCAATTGCACCCGCTTTAATGGGAATTTATAAACCTAATGAACACTGGAGTTTTCTTTTAGGTTTTGGAGGCGAATTTGCCAAAGAAGAAGATTATTTCTTGACCAGAGTCGGAGCTGAATATGGTTATGAACTTCCAAAAGACTGGGAATTTTTTGGAACTGTCAGTTATGATTTTAAATGGAATGCCTATGACAGCTGGGGAATTGGCTTAGGAATTGCAAAAAACTTTGGAGGAAAATAAATATTTTAAAAACCAATTATGCACATATATAAAACAAATAAAACTGTTTCGATTTCAAAAATTATTTTGACATCCTTATTGCTTTTAATTGGTTTAAACGGAATGGCGCAGCTCGAAAAAGAAAAAGACACTACTAAACTGATTAATGTAAGCTACGGAAGTAAAGGAATTGAATTAAGAACCCGAGACAATAAATTTCTTTTCCAATTACAAAGTAGGCTCCAATTCCGATTTTCTACTCCCAATGATACAGATCCTCTAACTTATGATGATTACAGTCAGGAAGCAAAAACAACTTTTAAAATCAACAGAGCCCGATTAAAAGTCGGAGGACACGCTTTTCATCCTTGGCTGAAATATTATTGGGAATACGAACTCAGCCAGTCTAATTTATTAGATTTTAGACTGATGGTTGAAAAATGGGAATGGCTTAGTTTTAAAGCCGGCCAATGGAAAGTAGAATATACAAGAGAACGTTTTATAAGCAGCGGTGAACAACAAACAGTTGACCGATCTTTAATAAACCGCCCTTTTACTGCTGACAGGCAAATGGGAGTCGAAATTTATGGGCATCTTAAAGGTGCCGGAATTGCCGATTTTAATTATTGGGCAGCCGCACTTACAGGAACTGGACGAGGAAATACAGCAAATGACGATGGAAATTTGATGTATTTTGGTCGTGCACAATGGAATTTCTTAGGAAGATTTCTTGATTTTGAAGGCAGTGATTTAGAATTTCACGAAAAGCCAACTCCAATTATTGCAATCTCAGGTTTAACAAACCGAAGCCCATATACCCGATTTTCACAATCAGGCGGAGGCTCTTTAGAAGGTTTTGAAAATGGTGCGCCAGGTCAATACCGAGTTAATCAATGGAATCTAGAAAGTGTTTTTATGTATCGAGGTTTTTCTTGGCAAAGCGAACTACACACAAAAGACATCATAGATAAATTAAATTTTGACAAGACTACCACATTAAGAGGCTATTATGTACAGGCAGGCTATTTCTTTAGCAATGCTTTTGAATGGTGGCCAAAAAAATTAGAAATGGCAGCCAGACATGCTGGATATCGTCCTGATGATTCAATCAAACAAAACTCACAGGAAGAAACAACTATTGCATTTAACTGGTTTTTTAATGGTCATAAAAACAAACTGACTTCAGAAGTTAGTTATTTCAGTTTTCAGGATAAAACATTGCCTTTAGAACAAGGCTGGAGGTTTAGAATTCAATGGGATATTTCATTATAACTGGCAAACTTGCTTAACTGAATTATAGTTAAATTTTAAAAGAGGAATCATTTTTTTAATAACTTTATGAAACTAAAACTCTGAAAATGAAAAATATAACCAAAACAATAAGAAAAACGGTTTGTATACTTTTCGTGGGATCACTTTTTATGATTTCAATGGATGGTTTTGCACAGCGTGGCCGAGGTGGTTTTCACGGAGCTGGTGGTGGCGGTGGACAGACAAGACAAGCTAGGCCTACCAGAGAAGCAAGACCCGCTGCACAATCTAGACCTGCTATGACAAATAGACCTACTCATACCACGCGCCCAGGAGCAAACAACGGAGGAACAAGAATTAACGGAGGAACTGCCAATAATTCAAATATCCGAAACAATAATGGCCATAATAGAAATTCCAATAATACAAACAGAATAAACAATTCTGGCAACAGAAACACCAACATAAGTGGCAATACCGTAAACCGTAATAGAAACAATGTTAATATTAACGTCAACAATAGTATTCATGTCCAAAACAACCGAAACACAGTAGTCAGACCAGGTCCGAGACCATATGTTCGTCCGCCTTATGTTTATGGAGGCTACAGATACAATTGCTATCATCCCTATTATCCACGTCCATATCATCCTTTTTATTGGGGACCAGTTTGGCATCCATGGGGCTTTTTTGTGGCAACACTTGCAACTACAGCTATAATTGTTTCGGTTGAAAACCAAAAATATCATTATGACCAGGGAGTTTGGTACAGTTCTACGAATGGTGGCTACACTGCTGTTCCTGCACCAGTCGGAGGCACTGTTAATAATATCCCTAGCGGAGCAGAAACTGTAAATACAGGAACTGTAAACAATTACTATTACGGAGGAACTTACTATGAAAAAGATGGTGGCAAGTACACAGTAGTTGCACCAACTGCCGGAACAATTGTAGACAATTTACCTGAAGGTGGCGAAGAAGTTACTATTGGTGATGCTAAATATGTGAAATTTGGAGAAACATATTATCAGCCCGTAAAAGTTGATGGCAAAGATAAATATGAAGTTGTTTCGGTTGAAAAAGAAAGTTAAAAACAAAATAGTCTATAAATTCTATAAAATAAATAGACTATTATAATGTTATTTTTATAATTTTATCACCCAATTAACAACCACTATATATTAAAACTATTATAATGAAAAATAAAACCTATTGGATATTTGCACTGCTGACCATTTCAATTATTTCAATTGCTTATGGATACACCAAATTAACTGTTCCAAAAGAAGAAAAACCAACAGCAATGGATTGTGCAGAAACTCCAAGCACTACAGAAGCATCTGCCTTTAAACCAACTATTGAAAACAAAGACAAACCAGCTGGAAAAGCCCCAAAAGGAATGGTCTGGATTCCGGGTGGAGAATTTTCTATGGGATCAAATGTTGAAGATGAAAGTTTATGCAGCATAAAAGGTGTCACAAAAGATGCCGCTCCAATTCATCGTGTTTATGTTGACGGATATTACATGGACCAAACCGAAGTGACCAATGAAGAATATGAAAAATTTGTAAAAGCAACCGGATATGTAACAGTTGCTGAACAAAAACCCACTAAAGAAGAATTCCCGACTGCCAATGAAGAAGATTTAGTAACAGGATCAGTGATCTTTACTCCTACTCCTGCGGCCGTTAATTTAAACAACTTCCTGCAATGGTGGCGTTATGAACCAGGCACAGATTGGAAACATCCTGACGGCCCGCAAAGCACAATTAAAGGAAAAGAAAAATACCCTGTCGTACACATTGCATATGAAGATGCAGCCGCTTACGCAAAATGGGCGGGAAAAAGACTTCCAACTGAAGCCGAATGGGAATTTGCTGCCAGAGGCGGAAAAACAGGAAATCTTTATGCATGGGGAAATTCATTAAAACCAAATGGAAAATTTCAGGCTAATATTTATCAAGGTCATTTTCCGATTAAAGATGGTGATACTGGCGAAGATGGCTTTAAAGGAATCGCCCCGACCGGACAATATGCGCCAAATACTTACGGTTTATATGATATGGCTGGAAATGTTTGGGAATGGGTAAACGACTGGTACAGCGTTGACTATTATAAAACTTTGGCAGAAAACGGAGAAGTGGCAAAAAATCCGCAGGGACCTAGTGCTTATAATGATCCAAATGATCCTACTCAAATAAAAAAGGTACACCGTGGAGGCTCTTTCTTATGTACAGATCAATATTGCACAAGATATATGGTTGGAACCCGTGGAAAAGGTGAAGTTCGATCTGCAGCGAATCATCTTGGTTTTAGATGTGTTAAAAGCAAATAATTAAAATATTCGAAAAGAGATTTATAAATTTATAAATCTCTTTTTTTATAGCTAATTGCGAATAAAATTTTAAAATCATACCATTGAAAAATTTCTATATTTGCTAAAAAAACAAAAAAATGCAACATATCATAGATCGTTTTATCAGTTATGTAACAATTGATACTGAATCAGATCCAAATTCTCATACAACACCAAGTACAGAAAAACAGTGGAATCTTGCCAATAAATTAGTGGAAGAGTTAAAAGCAATTGGCTTACAAGATGTTACAATTAACGATAAAGCCTATATCATGGCTACTTTACCTAGTAATGTTGAACATGAAGTTCCAACAATTGGTTTTGTTTCTCATTTTGATACTTCGCCAGATTTTAGCGGAGCAAATGTTAAACCTCAAATTATTGAGAATTACGACGGAAAAGATATTGTTTTGAATGCCGAAAAAAATATCATTTTATCTCCAAATTATTTCAAAGATTTACTTCAATACAAAGGCCAAACTATCATTACAACTGACGGAACAACTTTGTTAGGCGCAGATGATAAAGCCGGAATTACAGAAATCGTTTCGGCAATGGAATATCTTATTCAACATCCGGAAATCAAACACGGAAAAATAAGAATTGGATTTACCCCTGATGAAGAAATTGGTCGTGGTGCACATTATTTTGATGTTGAAAAATTTGGTGCCCAATGGGCCTACACAATGGATGGAAGCCAAATTGGAGAATTAGAATACGAAAATTTCAATGCTGCCGGAGCTAAAATTACCTTCAAAGGAAAAAGCGTTCACCCAGGATATGCAAAAGGAAAAATGATCAACTCTATGCTTTTGGCTAATGATTTCATCAATGAACTTCCGAAAGGAGAAACACCTCAGGAAACGAAAGGTTACGAAGGTTTTTTCCATGTGCATCACATCAAAGGAAACATTGAAGAAACTGTTTTAGAATTGATTATTCGTGATCACAACAAAAAGAAATTCGAGAAAAGAAAAGAACTTATTTTTAAGATCGCGAAAAGCTTCAATAAAAAATATGCTAAAAAATTCGGTGAAGATATTGTTGTTGCTCAAGTAAAAGATCAATATTACAATATGAAAGAAAAGGTTTTACCTGTAAAACATATTGTTGATATTGCCGAAAAAGCAATGCGCGAATTAAACATCAAACCAATCATCAAACCAATTCGTGGCGGAACTGACGGATCGCAATTATCCTTTATGGGATTACCTTGTCCGAATATCTTTGCTGGCGGGCACAATTTCCATGGAAAATACGAATATGTTCCTGCAGAAAGCATTCAGAAAGCAACAGAAGTAATTGTGAAAATTGCAGAGTTGACTGCTATTCCGGGAATTTTTGATGCAACAGAAAAATCTAAAAAATAAAATAATTGGAAGCCAAATCTGAAAATAAAGGCATGTGGAAATATGGCAGTCAATGGGAAGAAGAATTACTCCTACTTAAAGCCATTATCGATAAAACTGAACTGACAGAAACCATAAAATGGGGTGGTACTGTTTATGTTTACGACAAAAAAAACGTTGTTGGAATTGGCGGATTTAAAGATTATTTTGCTTTATGGTTTTTTAATGGCGTTTTCTTAAAAGATGAGAAAAAGAAATTAATTAACGCTCAAGAAGAAGTCACAAAGTCATTGCGACAATGGCGTTTTGCTTCTAAAGATGAAATCAACGAAAAAGTGATTTTAGAATACATTAAAGAAGCAATTGAAAACGAGAAACAAGGAAAAGTCATTAAACCTTCTAAAAAAGAAGCCATCGTATCTGAGCTTTTAAATAAGGAAATGACTCAGAATCCAGCTTTAAAGGAAGCTTTTGAAAAATTCTCTCCTTATAAACAATATGAGTTTTTAGAATATATTGAAACCGCAAAACAGGAAAAAACTAAAATTTCGCGAATAGAAAAAGTACTTCCGATGATTTTAGCAAATGTTGGGCTGAATGATAAATACAGGTAAATTATCTGAAAATTCGAATATTTAAAATCCAAATTTCAAAACTATACGAGACTAAACCTTTGTCAAAGTTTAAAACTTTGACAAAGGTTTTCGCTTTTTTGTTGTTCAACAAAAAATCCCAAACTTCATTAAGAAATTTGGGATTTTTAAATTGAAAATTCTAAAAAAAAAATTAAGCTTTTTTATTCAAAGTAGCACTCAATTCTAAAGAAATAGCTGAACGCTCTAATTTTAATTTTCCAGACATTGTTTCGATTACAACTGTAGTTTCTGCAAGCTCAACAACTTTACCGTGAAAACCACTTTTTGTAATTATTTTATCACCTACTTTTAGGTTGCTTTCAAATTCTTTTTCATTTTTAGCTCTTTTTTGTTGTGGTCTAATCATGAAGAAATAGATTACCACGAACATTAAAAGAAAAGGTGCAAATTGACTTAATTGTCCCATAGTTGTTTTTGATTTATATTAATGTTTTCTTATTGTAATTCGTCTTTTCTAAAATTGGAATTTTTCTAAAATTACATCAAACCTCTTCCTACTTTCACCATTTTTTTATTGGCTTCAAGTTCTTTCACAAGATTATCTAAAATTCCGTTGATAAAAATACTGCTTTTTGGTGTAGAATACTCTTTTGCAATTTCTAAATATTCGTTAAGAGTTACTTTCACTGGAATTGATGGGAATTTCAAAAATTCACAAATTGCCATTTTCAAGATAATAGTATCAATTTCTGCAATACGCTCACTATCCCAGTTTGGTGTTTTATCGTCGTATTCTTTCGCAAGAACTGCTTCATTTAAAACTGTACGTCTGAATAAATCCTTTGCAAAATCCTTATCTTCAACATCTTTGTACAATTTCGGAACTCTAAAAGCATCTGGATCTTCCGTTTTGATCGCTTTTAATTGTTTGATGATATGCGTATTTACAACTGGAATATCATCAACCCAAGTCAATTTATCATCCTCTAAATACTCATATAATTTCTCATTCGGAACAATTACATTTTCGAACAAATCAATAATAAATTGTCTGTCTTCTTCAAACGTATTAACGTTGTTGCTCATGTATTTTTTATAGATATCACTTGCTTTGATATCATTTAAAAGCAAAATGATATAATCATCGTTTAAAGACCAATTGTTGATTTTACGAGTTTCTAAAGCAATACTAAGAGAGTTGCTTTCGGCAAGAAGTTGAAAAATTTTGTTTTTAACAAACTTTTCATTTGGGTTACGTTCTGCTGCAGTTGCGAGGTGTTTTTTGCTTGATAAATGCAGGAATACTGATTCTTTTTTGCAAATTTCAATTAATGAAGAAAGCATTATAAGATATAAGTCCTGAATATTATCTATGCTGTAAAAAAGAAATTTTTCTTCTTTTTCCATATTATCAGAACCGCTTTGATGCATTGCATAAATGGATTGCATTACTTTAACGCGTATGTGTCTTCTGTTTACCACCTTGTAAGAACTTTTAAAAATTAGTCTGCAAAATTAAGAATTTCAATTCTTATAATAAAATTAAATCGACAAAAAAAGTCTCAGTTTTCAGTCACAATTTTAAGATTTATCTAAAAATTGTGGCCGAGACTGAGACTCTTCAACAATAAACTTTATTTTTATTATTTTTTAGCGTTTTCAATTTTTCTCGCATCAATACGATTTTGAGCAATTGTAAGCGCTGCTTTATGAGTAGTAATATTATTTTTAGCTGCAAAATCAATGATTTCCAGAGTTGTATTGTAAATATTCTCTGTTTTGCTCATAATCTCAGCTTTTCCGTAGTTTGCTAATTCAGCATAAACATTGATAATTCCACCAGCGTTGATCAAGAAATCTGGAGCGTATAAAATTCCTCTTTCCTGTAATCTTGCTCCGTGAACATTTTCATCAGCTAATTGATTGTTTGCAGCACCAGCGATAACTTTAGCTTTAATTTTATCTACTGTATTATCATTAATGGTTGCTCCCATTGCACAAGGTGCATAGATATCAACATCTGCAGTATACAAATCTTCTCCTGTATAAATTGTTGCGTTGTATTTTGAAGCTACTTGATATAATTTTTCTTCGTTGATATCAGTAATTGTGACCTGTGCTCCTTCTTTAGTCAAATATTCAACTAGAGTTTCACCAACGTGTCCAATTCCCTGAACCAGAACTTTTTTGCCATCTAAAACATCAGAACCAAATTGGCTTTTTGCAGCTGCTTTCATTCCTAAGTAAACTCCGTAAGCTGTAACAGGCGAAGGATTTCCTGATCCGCCTCTTTCTTCAGAAATTCCAGTTACATAAGGTGTAACATCTCTTACAGTGTCCATGTCTTTAGTTTCCATTCCAACATCTTCAGCCGTAATATATCTTCCGCTTAAAGAGTGAACAAATTCTCCAAACTTGCGCATCAACTCAGGTGTTTTCTGTGTTTTAGCATCTCCAATAATAACCGCTTTACCTCCACCAATATTCAATCCGGTAATTGCAGATTTATAAGTCATTCCTCTTGAAAGACGTAAAACATCATTTAAAGCTTCCCATTCTGTGTTGTAATTCCACATTCTGGTGCCTCCTAAAGCTGGTCCCATAACCGAATTATGAATACCAATAATTGCTTTTAAACCTGTATCTTTGTCATTGCAAAATACAATTTGTTCGTGATCATCAAAAGATAATTGACCAAAAACAGGATCCATTTTTTGAAGTTCCTTTCCAGTTGTGAAAGTTGCATCCATAGCGCTAGTATTAATTAGTTAAAATTATGAATTTGTCAAAAAGACTTCTCAAACATAATTAAAAAATACACATGTGCTAATTTTTTATCTTTAAAATAACAATTTTACAATATAATTGTTTTGATTAAATCGTAATTTATTATAATTTTAATTAATAATAATTCATAATATTAAATCAATTCAATATCACATTTCTTAAAAAAATGAAAGAATTAAGCTATTTAAACAAATATTTCATCAAGTATAAATTCAGTTTCTCTTTTGGAATTTTAATCACAATAATCGCACAAATATTCTTTTTATTCACCCCGAAACTGGTCAGCCACTCTTTTGATGTGATTGAGCGCTTTCTAAAACTCTCTGAAGCAGATCAAAAATCCTCAATAATAAGAGATTTTTACAGACAAGATTTGATTCATAACGTACTGTTAATCATTGGAAGTGCGATTGTAGCTGGATTCCTGACCTTTTTAATGCGTCAAACATTGATTGTAATGTCACGTCATATTGAGTTTGATTTGAAAAATGAGGTTTTCAAACAATATGAAACGCTTTCTCAAAATTTCTACAAACAAAATCGTACCGGAGATTTAATGAACCGAATTTCTGAAGATGTTTCAAAAGTGCGTATGTATGTTGGTCCGGCGGTTATGTATACTATTAATACGTTCATCCGTTTTGCGATCGTTATCATATATATGTATAATGTATCGCCTTTGTTGACTTTATATACAATTTTGCCATTGCCAATTTTGTCCTATTGTATTTTCAAACTGAGTTCAGAAATCAATAAACGAAGCACAACATTTCAGCAATATTTATCTAAAGTTTCTAGTTTTACGCAAGAAATTTTCTCGGGAATCCGAGTTATAAAAGCCTATTCATTAGAAAATCAGCATCAAAATAACATGATTGATCTTGCTGATGAAAGTAAACGAAAAAGTTTGGATTTAGCCAAAGTACAATCACTTTTTGGACCTTTGATGATTGCTTTGATCGGGATCAGTAATTTGGTTGTGATTTATTTTGGAGGCGTTATGTACATCAACGGAACAATTCCAAATATTGGTACTATTGCCGAATTTATTTTATATGTCAACATGCTTACCTGGCCAGTTGCCTCTTTGGGCTGGGTTTCTTCAATGGTTCAGGAAGCCGAAGCTTCTCAAAAACGTTTGAATGAATTTTTGAAAATCGAGCCAGAAATCAAAAACAACAATCCGAATTCATCAGAAATTCAGGGTTCTATTGCTTTCGAAAATGTAAGTTACACTTATGAAGATACTAATATCGAGGCTTTAAAAAATGTAAGTTTTTCGGTTAAAAACGGAGAAACATTAGCTATTTTAGGAAAAACAGGTTCGGGAAAATCGACCATTCTTTCTTTAATTTCTCGTTTGTACGATGTTACCAATGGAAGAATAACAATTGATGGAAATGAAATCAGTACTTTGAATTTAAATGATTTGAGAAACAATATCGGAATTGTACCTCAAGACGCCTTTCTATTTTCGGATACCATTAAAAACAACATCAAATTTGGTAATCAAAACGCTACAGATGAAGAAGTTATCGAGGCAGCAAAAAATGCCGTAGTTCATGATAATATTGCAGCATTTAACAAACAATACGACACTATTTTAGGGGAACGAGGCATAACACTTTCGGGCGGACAAAAACAACGCGTATCAATTGCACGTGCCATAATCAAAGATCCGGCAATTTTACTTTTTGACGATTGCCTATCTGCGGTGGATACAGAAACCGAAGAAACAATCTTAAATAATTTGTTTGAAATTTGTAAAAATAAAACTACAATTATTGTAAGTCACCGAGTTTCATCGGCCAAAAATGCCGATAAAATTATCATTTTAGAGGATGGTAAAATTATTCAACAAGGCTCTCATAATCAATTAATAAATCAGGAAGGTTATTATTCATCGTTATATTTAAAACAACTTTCGGAAAAAGAATTACTTTAATTGTTGTGTAATAGATAATTTTTTATGATTTTTGAGTACTATTAATTCCAAAAAATGATAGAACGTATTATGAGAGAAAATGACATGTTAGAAAAAGAAGAGATTTTTTCTAAAGTATTACGAGCAGGAAGAAGAACTTATTTCTTTGATGTGAGAGCTACAAAAGCTGACGATTACTACATCACGATTACCGAAAGTAAAAAATTCACTGAAGAAGATGGTTCTTTTCATTTTAAAAAACACAAAATTTACTTGTACAAAGAAGATTTTAGTGCATTTGCTGAAATACTAGAAGAAATGACTTCATACGTCTTGAACCACAAAGGCGAAGAAGTAATCTCTGAAAGACACCAAAAAGATTTTAAAAAAGAATACAGTTCTGATAAAGCTGAAACACAAAGATCTAGCTTTACCGATATTGATTTTGACGATATTTAGTCTCCAGATAACTTTTTAAAAAAGTACGAGTCCAATTTGTATAGCATTTTGGACTTTTTTTATATATTTATTTGTGAGATGTGAAATGCTAAATGTGAGATGCATGATTCACATACCTTTCATAAATTACATTTTACTTTTAACATTTTACTTTTTAACCAAAAAATGAAAAAATTACTTTTCCTTCTAAGCTTTATTATTTTTAGTGTTTCTGCTTTTGCACAAAAACTGGAATATGAAACAAAATCAAACATTCAATATTACAATGCTACAGTAAACAAATCGGATAGCTACATTAACGAAAGATGTGTTTTAGATATTTATTATCCAAAAAACAGCAAGAATTTTGCAACAATTGTGTGGTTTCACGGCGGCGGATTGACCGGCGGAAATAAAGAAATTCCTGAAGCATTAAAAAATAAAGGTTTTGCTATTATTGGTGTTAATTACAGGCTTTCGCCGAAAGTAAAAGCAGAAAAAGCTATTGAAGATGCTGCAGCTGCTGTAGCATGGGCTTTTAATAATATTTCAAATTATGGTGGCGATTCTTCTCAGATTTTTGTCTCAGGGCATTCAGCTGGAGGTTACTTAGGAATGATGATCGGTTTGGATAAAAAATGGCTTCAAAAAGAAGGAATTGACGCCAATAAAATTGCAGGATTAATTCCGTTTAGCGGGCAATGCATTACGCATTTTGAAATTAGGAGAGAAAATGGAATTCCAGATACAACACCTACAATTGATGCTTATGCACCACTTTTTTATGTTCGCGCTGATGCGCCGCCATTATTATTAATTACAGGCGACCGTGAATTAGAAATGTTAGGCCGATATGAAGAAAACGCATATATGGCACGCATGATGAAACTAAAAGGCCATAAACAAACCAAACTTTATGAGTTAGACGGTTACGGACACGGAATGACGGAACCTGGTTTTCCGCTTCTTGTTAATGAAGTAAACCGAATTTTAAAAGAGAAACAAACCAAAAAATAAACAAAATAAAATCCACGGCAATGGAGACACAACTATTAATTTTACCGGGACTTGGAGATTCTGGAGAGAAACACTGGCAAACATTTTGGCACGAAAAATTCAAAAATTCAATTCGTTTGGTTCAAGACAATTGGGACGAACCAGTTCGCGAAGATTGGATTGCACGTTTGAATGAAGAAACTTCAAAACTAGAAAATCCAACAATTTTAGTTGCGCATAGTCTTGCCGTTTCTTTGGTATTGCATTGGGCAGAAAATAATTCGAATAAAAATATAATCGGTGCTTTATTGGTAGCGCCTGCCGATGTTGATTCACCGGAACATACGCCAGATATTATTAGAAATTTTTCGCCAATGCCAATTTATAAACTACCATTTCCGTCAATTGTAGTTGCCAGTGAAAATGATCCTTATGCTTCTTTCGAAAGAAAAAAATATTTTGCGGAAAAATGGGGGAGTGATTTTGTAAACGTTGGACAACAAGGCCACATTAACTCTGATTCGGATTTAAGATATTGGGAAGAAGGGCAAGTGATTTTGCAAAAGTTAATTGAGAAAATTAATATCTAATTCCTTTCAACACATAAAAACATAGATTTAAAACTTAAAAAAGAAAACAAAAAATAAACTCGTTTCTTCACACATACTTATTTTAAAAAAGCTCAATGAATAAAATCGAAGGAATACAAGACAATAGCGATTATGAAGATTATTGGGACTTCATAAATTATCGAATTGATAACAATTGGTTAGACGAAAAGCTTGACGAACTTTATCCGAACAAGATGTTTAAAGGGCTTATTCCGACACTTGTATATTGGATGGAACATGAAGAAGAAAAAGAAGTAGTTTGGAAGCGAATATTACCAAACGAAAATGAAACAACAATTTGCCCAATTTTGATGTGCCCTGACGACAATGACTTTTCCTGCACACTAATTGTCGCAGAAATCAAGAACTGCGGAGACTTAATACAATGGAATCGAATTGGTATTGACAAAACAAAAGAATCGGGTGCCGAAAAAATTGGCTCTAAAGTTGAATGGCTTGACAAACTTCAAGAATTCAATTTTTCAAAACAGGATTATTTAGTAATGCTAGAAATTTTCACACAGCAACTAGCAGTTGACAAGCTTAAAATTGAAGAACATTTAAAAGAGTGGAACGATAAAAAAACAAAAACCTAACATGTGTTTTGTATTAGGTATTTTCCATGTATTTAATTAGAAAAAATTACCCAATCCTAAGTCCATTTGGTATTTTAAAATCAGGAGCTAATAAAATAACATCTCCCTCCTCGCCTACAGCCCCAAGAACCAGACATTCGCTCATAAATTTCCCAATTTGTTTTTTAGGAAAATTTACTACTGCCACAATTTGACGATTTACCAAATCTTCTTTTTTATAACGTTTTGTAATTTGTGCCGATGATTTTCGAATTCCAATTTCGGAACCAAAATCTATTGTTAATTGAAAAGCCGGCTTTCTTGCTTCAGGAAAATCATTTACCTCAACAATGGTTCCAACACGCATATCGGTTCTTTCAAATTCATTCCAGGTTAAATCCATTTTATCTTTTATCTAGTTTATTTACAAACCTATAATTTTGTAATGAATTGCACTAATTCTATAATTAGTTTTTCTTCTATCCATTTAATTTTAACTATTCATTTTTTTTACTAATATTTAAAATTTACAAAATGGAAAATAGTGTAATAGCACCTGGGATTTCTCTTAAAGATTTTGATTACGAGGTTAATAAATCAAATAGCGATAAATATATTGAAACTGCAAAAAATGTAAAACTTTATGTAAAAGATTACGGAAAAGGAAAACCCGTAATTTTGATTCATGGTTGGCCGCTTTCAAACGAAATGTGGGAGTATCAAATCGAATTTCTGGTTCAGAATAATTATAGGGTAATTGCTTATGATCGTCGTGGTTTTGGTAAATCATCTCAGCCTTGGGAGGGTTACGATTATGATACTTTGACTGATGATTTAAGCGAAATTATTGAACAATTGCAGTTAGAAGATTTAACTCTGGTAGGCTTTTCTATGGGAGGCGGAGAAGTTGTACGTTATTTTAGCCGATATCAGGGAAAAGGTGTTATTAAAGCGGTTCTAATTTCGTCTATTATTCCATTTTTAGCAAAAACAGAAGACAATCCTGAGGGTCGTCCGAAAGAAAAAAGCGAAGCAACTGCAGCTTCAATAAAAGAAGACAGAATTGGTTTTCTGGATAATTTTAGCAAAATCTTTTTTGGTGTAAACATCATCAATAAACCTTTGAGCACGCCTTTGTTAGAATATTATAGAAATTTATGTTCAGTAGCTTCGCCAAGAGCAACTTTGCAATGTGGAGAATCTTTAAATACAACCGATTTTAGAGATGAACTTCACACGATTAAAGTTCCAACTTTAATAATTCATGGAACCGATGATAAAAATGTTCCTATTGAAATCAGTTCAGAAAAAACAGCAAAAGCAATCGAAAACAATACTTTCATTACCTATGAAGGAGCGCCACACGGCTTATTTTATACTGAAAAAGACAGATTGAATAAAGACTTACTTGAATTTCTGAATTCATAAAAATAATTTTTACCACTCCCGATAGTTATCTGGAGTGGTAAAAAAACTATTGCTACAATATTAAATGAAAACAAACATTTAAAAAAGTTTCTTATCTTTGTAAAACAAGCAATAAATACTCATTGTGAGCACTATACTATTATTTACAGTTTCGGTTTCCCTGTTTTCTTCTACAAGAAAACCGCTTTCTGCTGTATTTATTTCACATAGTAAGGCCTTTATTAATTAGGCCTCCGTCTATTTCATTTCTTCTTTCAGGCGGAGGATTTACATCATTTTAAAACATTTATTTTATTTGGCAAAAGCAATTTTGGTCAGATATTTTTTTGTTTTCCCACATTTAAAGCATTTCAAAAATTTGACCTCAAGCAAGGTTATGAAAAAACGCAATCTTTAATTTATAAAAGAAGAAAAATCATTCAAAAAAAATAAAACAATAAATTCAAACAGATATGAAACCAACACCCACTTTTAGTAAATCAGAATATAACTTTTTAAGAGAATTAATTTTAAAAAGCAAAAACGCAACAAATACTAAAGAAGCAAATCAGCTATCGCAGGAATTAGATCGCGCTATCATTAGTAAAGAAAGTGATTTAGATCCAACGGTTATCAGAATCAATTCTTTTGTAACAATTGAAGATGTTAAAGCTCAAAAACAAATGAAAATACAAATTGTTTTACCGTCGTCTGCCGATTTGAAACAATCTAAAATTTCGATTCTTGCGCCTTTGAGTGTTGCTATTATTGGTTTTAAAGAAAATGATCAGGTTGACTGGGAATTGCCTGTCGGAATCAAAACTTTAAAAATTATTGCCGTTGACAATTCAGAAGTACATACTTCATAATTTTTTGAACACCTCATTTTTATGAAGGTGTTTTTTTATATCTGTCTGAAAACAAAAAAACTATTCAATTCTGAATAGTTTTTTTGTTTTTGTTTAACCGCAAATTATTACAATTGCGAGTGAATATAATTTGTTATCGAAGCCATATTAGTATCATCTAATTTTGCTTTTTTCTGCATGCGAACCAAAATTGGCTGCCATTCTTCTTTTGTAAATTTCGTTGGCTCATACAACTTGTGGCATTTTGCACAGCTGTTTTCATATAAGCTTTTCCCTGCAGCAAGTTCAGGAGTCAATTCCTTTGCTTTTGCAGTTTCTGTAACTGCTGGCGCAGCTGGAGGAGTTGCAGGCGCTTTTTTTGTACCACATGAAGCAGCAAATAATGCTATAGCGGCTAAAGTTAAAATTTTTGATTTCATCGCTCTTGGTTTTGTTTTATTTTAAGTAAATATAAAAAAATCCCATATACCGTGGCATATGGGATTCTTATTTAAAACAATACTAAATTGCTTTGAAATTCTTATTTAACGTCCATTAATTCAACATCAAAAACCAAAGTTGCGTTTGGTGGAATTACTCCTCCTGCACCTGATGGTCCGTATGCTAAATCAGATGGAATTACAAAACGAGCTTTGTCTCCAACTTGCAATAAAGCGATACCTTCGTCCCATCCTTCGATAACTTGCCCAATTCCTAATTTGAATTCGATTGGTTTTTTTCTTGGGTAAGAAGAATCAAAAACTTTTCCGTTTTCTAAAGAACCTTCGTAGTGAACAGAAACTGTTTTTCCTGCTTCAGCTCTTTTTCCTTCACCTTTTTGAATCATTTTATAACGTAAACCGCTTTCAGTTCTATCAAAACCAGCAGCTAATTGTTCCATTTTTGCTTCAGATTCTGCTTTTAAAGCTGCTTCTCTTTTCATACGAGCACCTTTCAAAGAAATAAAAGCTTCAATCGCGTTCCATTTTTCAGCTTCTTCACCAACTCTGATAATCTCTAAAGTTTCAAGAGCATCACCTTGAGCTACAGCATCAACAACATCTTGTCCTTCAACCACATGTCCAAAAACAGTGTGTTTACCGTCTAACCAAGGAGTTGGAACGTGTGTAATGAAAAATTGAGAACCGTTAGTTCCAGGGCCTGAGTTTGCCATAGACAAAACTCCTGGACGATCGTGTTTTAAACTTGGAATGAATTCATCATCAAATTTATATCCAGGATCTCCAGTTCCAGTTCCTTTAGGACATCCTCCCTGAATCATGAAATCAGCAATTACTCTGTGAAAGTTCAATCCATCATAGAATTTTTGTCCTTGAGGTTTCACTTTATTTTCCATATTTCCTTCTGCAAGAGCAACAAAGTTT
This sequence comes from Flavobacterium resistens, assembly GCF_900182645.1. GTDB lineage: Bacteria > Bacteroidota > Bacteroidia > Flavobacteriales > Flavobacteriaceae > Flavobacterium > Flavobacterium resistens. The sequence goes on from NZ_FXTA01000001.1 coordinate 1,302,549, forward strand.
CCTACAGTTCCTGGTGTCAAATCGTGTGTCAATTTTACTAAAATCGAACCTTTGCTAGTATTGAATTTAGCGTATATTCCGTTTTCCATTGTTGTATTTTTTTTTATTCGAATGCAAATTTACAAATTAATTACATATCAATTTGTCTTTCTATTTTTAGATTTATAAGTAAGTCCGTAAACTGTAAATGCCAATGCTGATAAGCCAATGCATCCAATAGCAACTGCATGCCATCCGCCCAACTTCCAAAGCATTAATCCATATGCAGATCCAGCGGCGGTTCCTAAAAAGCTAAACGACATAAAAACTGTATTTAGTCTGTTTCTGGCTTCTGGCAATAAGGAATAGACTCTGGTTTGATTTGAAATATGAACACCCTGAATTCCAATGTCAATAAACACAATTCCAATCGCAATTCCGATTACGCTTTCTATCGAAAAATAAAAAATCAAAAAGCTTATTAAAATCAATAGACAGCCATAACCAACTGCAATTCTCGAATTTCCTTTATCTCCAATTTTACCAACCAAAGGTGCTGCCAAAGCTCCAGAAGCACCAACAATTCCGAACAAACCAATTGTTGCACTGTTAAAATGAAACGGCTCACCCGAAAGCAGCAAAACCATAGTTGTCCAAAAAGCACCAAATTGAGCAAAACTGAAAACATTGATTGCTGTGGCTTCACGCAAAACTGGCTGTGTTTTTATAAGTGTAAATAAGGACTGGATCAATTGCCCATAAGTTCCTTGAAACTGTGGTTTATTAACTGGGAATTTATTTTGAATCACAAAAAAGATCAAAAGACAAATTCCTGCTGCAATATAAAACATCGATCTCCAGCCTAAAACCTGGCCAATAAGTCCGCTTAAAGTTCTGGAAAGCAAAATTCCAACCAATAAGCCACTCATGATTGTTCCAATAACTTTTCCGCGCTGTTCTGGTGTACTTAATGACGCTGCCAAAGGCAAAATAAGTTGTGGCACAATCGATGTGATTCCGATTAGTAAAGAAGCGATTTGTAAAATCAGAAAACTTTTGGCTGTTGCAGCAATCAAAAGTGCGATTACTGAGGCAAAAGTGGTTATTAAAATTTGTTTTTTACGTTCTAATTTGTCACCAAGAGGCACCATAAAAAAGAGACCAATTGCGTAACCTGCCTGCGTAAGATACGTTATTGTTCCTGCGCTGGCTTCGGGAATTTTAAATTCGTTGGCAATTAAAACAATCAAAGGCTGGCAGTAATAAAGATTTGCAACTATAAGACTAGTGCAAACTGCCATAAACAGTACATTCGTTTTCGATAAATTCATGATGCAAAAATACCAATCTAATCTTTAGCAAAACTTTAAAAAATTTATAAATTTTTCAAATTCAAGTTAAGATCAGGATATTTTTGCACCAATTTCATTGAATTTTAAGCTTTTAAAAAATCTTCACGAACCGGACTAAAAACATCCGTAAGCATTCCGGTTTCAAGGCAAACAACACCGTGAACAGCGTGAGGCGGAATATAAAAACTATCGCCTTCTTTTAAAGTCTGAGTTACGCCACTGATTGTTACATCAAATTTTCCGCTTGCGATATAAGTAACCTGCGAATGATAATGATCGTGTAAAACACCAATTCCACCTTTTTCAAAATGAACATTTACAAGCATAATTCGGTCATCAAAAGCCAAAATTTTACGTTTAATTCCTTCTCCGACTACTTCCCATTCTATTTCGTCTCCTTTTATAAATTCTTTGCTGGTTGTCATTTTATTTTATTTATTTTTTAATTTTTTCAATATCTTTTTTCATTAATTCTAATCCTTCTGCCAAGTTATTTTCTTTAAAATACTTTACTAATTCTTTCAGCCTTTTTATATTATCATATTTAAACCCCGAATTTAGTTTTCTTTGGCAAAGCGAACACAATCTAAGTGAATGTTCATCTGTCTCAGACAAACTATTGGTACCATTCATCACGCAATCGGCCTCAATACAATGATGCAGGCCAAACATATGTCCAATTTCATGAGAACAGATTTTAAGCAATCGCTCTAAACATAAACTAAAATCTGCTCCTTCCATTTTTTTATCATACAGTCTATGAATTGAACTTACTGCAATTTTATCTCTATAAGATGCAAGTCCAAAAACATAATTCCATTCTGGTTTTGGATACAAATCCTTTTCCGTTATCGCCATTAATGCGATTCCTTTTTCATGTTTTTCTTTCTTTAAAACGCTGTCTAAAATATATCCGGCCAAAAATTGTTCTTGACCAAGCTCACCACTTCTTCTAACATTTTTTGGAATAATATCATTTGAAACCTCTTTCAAAACTTTGGTTTTCAATTGAAAAAATATTTCTAAATATTGACGAACCAATTCAATTTGTTTTACTTGCAATGCGTCGAATTTCCCGATTGGCTGCAAATAAATTATATCTTCCTCCTTTGTTGGCACAACATGTTTTGTATTCATAAATTGCTCAAAACTCTGTCCTTTTTCTGGATGAGAATACAGCCAATCTCCAAAAACTGGTGTACGAAGTTTTACATCATTAACTTTAATTTCTGCAAAATATGGATTTGGAGGCAAATTTAATTCCGGGTTTACCTGTGAATTTTCTTTTTTATTTGATTGACATGAACAAAGAATTGCAACTATCAGAAAAAGAAGTTTCTTCATAAATTATCAATGAATTAAATTAGATTTTTTGAAATGAAATCACAGCTTGTTTTTATGGATTCAAAAGAATTTGGCACATAATTATTTTCCTGTTCAACAAAAAAATGAAGCATTCCAGATTGTTTTGCTTCTTTGAATAAAGGTTTAAAATCAATTAATCCTGAACCAATTTCAGTATTCAATGCCTGATTTACTTTATCCATATCTTTTACATGCCACATTTTAAAACGGCCTGGATTTTCTTTAAACAACTTTAAAGAATCGTTTCCAGATCGTGCGACCCAATATAAATCCAATTCAAAATAAACTAAGTCTTTATCGGTTTCCTTAAGCAAGATTTCATAACCTGTAACGCCGTCATGTTTCTGAAATTCAAAATCGTGATTATGATACGCTAATTTCAGACCTGCTTTTTTACACATTTTGGCGGCTTCATTTAAACGTGCAGCTATTATTTTATAATTTTCAATGCTTTTTCTAAAATGCTCATCGACCCACGGAATAGTCAAAAATTCATTTTTTAAGACTTTTGCGGCTTCAATTGCCGCGATAAGTTCAGCGGTATTTCCATCATATAAAAAGCTTCCTAAATTATAATGTCCGCTCAATGCTTTTAAATTATTATCGTCCAAAATCTTCTTCAATTCCTTCGGTGATAATCCCCAAAACTGATCTTTTATAGAAAAACCGTACGTTTCAACGATTGTATAGCCCGCTTTTGCGACTTTCTCTAAAGTTGATTTTACATCCTTAGGCAGTTCATCACGCAACGTATATAACTGTAATCCAATTTCTTTTTTATTCATAGTAAAAGCTAATGATGGCGCAGCTAAAACTGCAGCAGCAGCCAAGCTTGTGTTTATAATAAAGTTCCTTCTTGTTGTCATTTTTTATTTGAAAAAGTCTAAAAGTAAAACTAGTCTTTTTATTTGAACGCTGTACAGCTCAATCCAAAAATTGATTTTCAAAATTCGTTATAAAGCTTTCAAGAGCCTTTTCGGTATCAGGATTTGTAATTTTTCCTTCGTTATCTATTTTTCCGCGAATGCCTTGAATTAAAAGTTGCGAAGCATCATCAAATTTCGCTTCAAGTGTTTTCATTACTAGTAAAAGTTGTTCATGAGCCATTTCACCCGAAGCCGACGCAGTGATAAATCCTGTCTTTTTTCCAGAAAAAACAGTAGTCGAAACACACCATTCTAAAGCATTTTTTAAAGTTCCGGGCAAACTGAAAACATACTCCGGCGTGCAAATTAAAACACCATCAGCCTGAGCAATTTTATCTCTAAATTGAATAATTTTTTCTGGCGGAATTTCCTGATCCAAATCGGGATTAAAATGTGGTAATTGATCTAATTCTTTAAAAATTTCAACTTCAAATTTTTCTTTTATATGTTCAGAAACATGTTTTAGAATTTTAAAATTGCTGGAGTTTTTTCGTGTACTCCCGTTTATGGCGAAGATTTTTATTTTTTGAGAAGGCATTATTTCTGGAAAAATTTAAAATTTGATTGTTTAAAAATAGTATTTATTTACAACCGAAATAAAATTTTTTATCCCAAAATATTCATTCAAATCACTTCACAGTCAACAAACTCATTCCTGCTAATTTATCAGAATCAATAGATTGAGGAGCGTAATTTTGTTTTTCATTTCTAAAAGAAGTTATTTTTCCTGTTTTATCTACATACATATAAGTATAATTCCAATGCAACGGACCAGCCATTCTGGAATCTTCATTTTCTCCTTTTTCATACACCTGATCTGCATAAAGCAATATTTCACCATCTCCACTATTATCAAATATCCTTATTGGAGTTCCCCAGCTTTTTATAAGACTTTGTTTAGTCATTCCAATCCATTTATCTCCAGTATTTTTCGAACTTGCGCATGCACATAATGCCATTACAGCAAAACATAAAATTATATTTTTCATTAGATCAAGTTTTTAGATTTAAGGCAACAATTCTGTAAGTAAAAAACTATGTAATAATACTTAAAAGTAAGAAATATTGTTTTACACAAAAACATTTTAATGTTATATAATTATTATTTATCCATTTGACAAGCAATAGTTTAAACGTAAAAATACAATATTCAAAATCACAACATTTCACTAAAACAAAGCGGTTCATTTTTTGAATTCCTATTTTTAAAATTTCTCAGTATTTACTTTGTATCTTTGCACCCAAACTTTTGAAAAAGAGAAATGCGAATTGATATTATCACACTTTTACCTGAATTATTAAGAAGCCCTTTTGAGGCTTCTATTATGAAACGTGCTATTGACAAAGGTTTAGTCGAAGTACATTTTCACAATCTTCGTGATTATAGCACCAACAGACAAAAAAGTGTTGATGATTATCCTTTTGGCGGTGGCGCAGGAATGGTAATGACGATTCAACCAATTGACGATTGCATTACACATTTAAAAAGTCAGCGTGAATATGACGAAATCATATATATGTCGCCTGACGGAGAAACCCTGAATCAAAAAATGGCTAATACAATGTCTATGTATGAAAACATTATTATTTTATGCGGACATTATAAAGGTGTTGACCAAAGAGTTAGAGATCATTTTATTACCAAAGAAATTTCGATCGGTGATTATGTATTATCTGGCGGAGAATTAGGCGCTATCGTTTTATCTGACGCATTAATTAGATTAATTCCTGGTGTTTTAAGCGATGAAACTTCTGCTTTAACAGATAGTTTTCAGGATAATTTGCTTTCAGGACCAATATATACAAGACCCGCAGATTATAAAGGATGGAAAGTTCCGGAAGTATTGACCAGCGGCCACGCAGCCAAAATTGACAAATGGCGTGAAGACAAGGCTTTTGAACATACTAAAAACAGAAGGCCGGATTTACTTGAAGGGCATTAATTTTTGTTTCAGGTTTCAAGTTTCAGGTTTCAGGCCAATTCACAAAGCAAAAACCTGAAATAAAAACACTTTAAAGAACTTTTTTTCAGCAACTTAAAATAATTTACAATTTACAATTTATAATTCATAATTTTTTTTTACATTTGCACCCGAATTTGACCAACCTCTGGCGAGATCCGTGAATGTTGCTCGATATAAAACTATAATAATAAAATTATCATGGCAGATTTATTAAAATTCGTTCAAAACGAATTCGTTGCTAAAAAAGATTTCCCTGATTTCGGAGCTGGAGATACTATCACAGTTTTCTACGAAATTAAAGAGGGTGAAAAAACTAGAACTCAGTTTTTCAAAGGAGTTGTAATTCAAAGAAGAGGTTCTGGTAACACAGAAACTTTTACAATCCGTAAAATGTCTGGAGCTATTGGAGTTGAGCGTATCTTCCCAGTAAACTTACCAGCTTTACAAAAAATTGAAATCAACAAGAAAGGTGCTGTACGTAGAGCTAGAATTTTCTACTTCAGAGAACTTACTGGTAAAAAAGCTAAGATTAAAGATAAAAGAAGATAATCATTTATCAATCTGTTATAAAAAACTCGTTTCATATTACTTGAAACGAGTTTTTTTTATGTCTTCTTTTGAACCAATATCAAAACTGTAATTTTTTAATATCAAAATCATCGATTTGACAATTTAACAAGCACGAAATAACAATCTGATAATTCATCCATTTCTAAACAAAACTACACCGATTTCGGACTGTTTTTATTATATTTGCTCCGCTCGTTTTGAGCCGACTATACTTTTCATATCGTCATCTCGTGACGACACGATTATAAAAAAAAAAAAAAAAATGACACAGAATTCAAAAATTTTTTACACCTTAACTGATGAGGCGCCATTATTAGCGACTTATTCTTTGTTACCAATTGTGCAGGCGTTTACTTCAACAGCAGGTATCGCTATTGAAACCAGAGACATCTCTTTAGCAGGAAGAATTTTATCTAACTTTCCTGAATCATTAACAGATGCTCAAAAAACCGGAGATGCTTTATCTGAACTTGGCCAACTAGCTACAAAACCTGAAGCTAACATCATCAAATTGCCAAACGTTTCTGCATCTGTTCCTCAATTAAAAGCAGCTATTGCTGAATTACAATCTCACGGATATAATGTTCCAAATTTCCCTGAAGATCCTCAAACGGATGCTGAAAAAGAAATTAAAGCAAAATATGCAAAAGTTTTAGGTTCTGCCGTAAACCCAGTTTTACGTGAAGGAAACTCTGATCGTAGAGCTCCAAGAGCTGTTAAAAACTTTGCAAAAGCAAATCCACACTCAATGGGTGCTTGGTCTGCTGATTCAAAAACTAAAGTAGCTTCAATGCCAAACGGTGATTTCTACGGAAGTGAGCAATCACTTACTGTTGCTGAGGCAAACGATGTAAAAATCGAATTTATTGCTAAAGATGGCACAACAACTGTCCTTAAAGCAAGTACTCCACTAAAAGCGGGCGAAATCATTGATAGCTCTGTTTTAAGTGTAAAAAAATTAAAAGCATTTGCAGCTGATGTAATTGCTGAAGCTAAAGCGGCAGGAGTTTTACTTTCTGTACACTTAAAAGCTACAATGATGAAAGTTTCTGATCCAATTATCTTTGGCGCTATCGTTGAAGTATATTTTGCAGATGTTTTCAAAAAATACGAATCTTTATTCGCTGAATTAAACATTGATACTAGAAATGGTTTAGGTGATATCTACGCAAAAATCGCTGGAAGACCTGAGCAAGCAGAAGTTGAAGCAGCTATTGATCAGGCAATCGCAAACGGACCAGCTTTAGCTATGGTTAATTCTGATAAAGGAATTACAAACTTACACGTTCCTTCAGATGTAATTGTTGATGCTTCTATGCCTGCAATGATCCGTACTTCTGGACAAATGTGGAACAAAGAAGGTAAAGCACAAGATACATTTGCTGTTATTCCAGATCGTTCTTACGCTGGAATATATACTGCAACTATTGATTTCTGTAAAAAACACGGTGCTTTTGATCCAAAAACAATGGGAAGTGTTCCAAACGTTGGATTAATGGCGCAAAAAGCTGAAGAATACGGATCTCACGATAAGACTTTCCAATTGAAAGCTGATGGTGTTGTTCGCGTTGTAGATGCAAACGGAAATGTTTTAATGGAACAAAACGTTGAAACAAACGATATTTTCAGAATGTGCCAGGCAAAAGATGCTCCTATTCAGGACTGGGTTAAATTGGCTGTAAACAGAGCTCGTTTATCTAGTACTCCTGCTGTTTTCTGGTTAGACGAAAACAGAGCACACGATAGAGAATTAATCGTAAAAGTTCAAAAATACCTTAAAGATTACGATACTACAAACTTAGATATCCGTATTTTAAACCCAGTTGCTGCTACTGAATTTACTTTAGACAGAATCATCAAAGGTTTAGATACTATCTCTGTAACTGGAAACGTTTTACGTGATTATTTAACAGATTTATTCCCAATTTTAGAGTTAGGAACTTCTGCAAAAATGTTATCTATTGTTCCTTTAATGAACGGTGGTGGATTGTTCGAAACTGGTGCTGGAGGTTCTGCTCCTAAACACGTTGAGCAATTTACAGAAGAAGGATATTTACGTTGGGATTCTTTAGGAGAATTTTTAGCTCTTGGCGCTTCTTTAGAGCATTTAGGACAAACTTTAGACAATTCTAAAGCGATTGTATTATCTGAAACTTTAGATCAGGCTAATGATAAATTCTTAGCAAATGATAAATCTCCAGCTCGTAAAGTGGGTCAAATTGACAACAGAGGTTCTCACTTCTATTTAGCATTCTATTGGGCTCAAGCTTTAGCAGCTCAAAATAAAGATGCTGAATTAAAAGCGATTTTCACTCCAATCGCAGCTGAATTTGAAGCTAACGAAGCTAAAATCGATGCGGAATTAATTGGTGCTCAAGGAAAAGCGCAAAACATTGGAGGATATTATCAACCAACTCCTGAATTAGTAAGCAAAGCAATGCGTCCTAGCGAAACATTCAATGCTATTATTGCTAAAATCAAATAATAACAGAACATAATAATGTACTGTTAGAAGTAAATAAAAAAAGACAACCTTTATGGGTTGTCTTTTTTGTTTTATCTTAACCAACATTTAACAGCTGTTCCATTATAATATATTAGTAAGAATTCTTAACTATGTAAACCAAAATCAAAAAGATGATTTCAAGAAAAATTGGCATTCTTATAATTTTCGTTTTAACGGCGTTTACTTCATTTGCTCAGGAAAAATTTACCTTGAGCGGCACTATAAAGGACAATAAAAGCAACGAAACCTTAATTGCTGTCAATATTTATATTCCTTCTTTGAAAATTGGAACCACTACAAACGAATATGGCTTCTATTCCTTGACCATTCCAAAAGGAGAACATCAAATTGAAATTAGTTATGTTGGATACCAAACCATTCAACAAACCGTGCTTCTAAATCAAAATACCAAAATGAATTTTAGCCTCAGCGAAGGCGAAGGCCAGGAACTACAGGAAGTTGTCATTAAAGAAAACAAAGGCAAAGTCAATATCAAATCCCCGGAAATGAGTGCAAATAAACTCTCCATTGCAACCATCAAAAAAATGCCGGTTGTTTTGGGAGAAGTTGACGTTTTAAAATCTATTTTATTGCTTCCAGGAGTTACAAATGCAGGTGAAGGCGCATCGGGATTCAATGTACGTGGCGGCGGCGCTGATCAAAATTTGATTTTATTGGACGAAGCGACGATTTTCAATTCTTCTCATGTTTTTGGTTTCTTCTCCGTTTTTAATCCAGATGCTATTAAAGATTTGAAATTATATAAAGGTGGAATTCCTGCGCGTTTTGGAGGAAGAGCTTCTTCCGTTTTGGATATTTATCAGAAAGATGGAAACAGTAAAGAGTTTCATGTAAACGGAGGAATCGGGTTAATCTCTAGCCGACTTTTAGCGGAAGGTCCTTTGGTAAAAGATAAAGGTTCTTTTTTAATTGGCGGAAGAGCTTCTTATGCTCATTTATTTCTAAAACTTTCAGAAGATCAAAAAGACAATTCGGCTTATTTTTATGATTTGAATACCAAATTGAGCTATAAATTAAATGACAATAATAGTTTGTATTTATCCGGATATTTTGGACGCGATGTTTTCAGTTTAAACAAAAGTTTCACGAATATTTATGGAAATTCTACTCTGAATCTTCGTTGGAATCATTTGTATTCAGATAAATTATTTTCAAATCTATCTTTAATTTACAGTGATTATTATTACGGATTAGATCTCGATTTTGTCGGATTTAAATGGGATTCTGGCATTCAAAACTATAATATTAAATACGATTTCAAACATTATATTTCAGATAAATTCAAATTGAGTTACGGCTTAAACGGAATTTATTACAAGTTTAATCCCGGAACTATAAAACCAAGCGGACCAGATTCTGGCATTAATCCTGATCAATTGGATAAAAAATATGCTTTTGAGCCTTCTGTTTATATTGATGCCGAAAATCAGCTTTCAAAGAAAATTACAATTGCATATGGATTGCGATACAGTTTATTTTACCGTTTAGGTCCTTCTTCTGTAAATCTTTATGAAAACAACAATCCGGTTCTTTTTGATTCGGATATGCAGATTTATGAAAAAGCAACTCCAATTGGCACAGAATATTATGGCAAAAACAAATCGATCAAAGATTACAATAATCTAGAGCCTCGTTTTTCTGTTTCTTATCAATTAAATGATGATGAAGCATTAAAAGCGAGTTACAACCGAATGGCACAATATCTTCAGTTGATTTCAAATACCTCATCACCTACTCCGCTTGATGTCTGGATGCCAAGTGACACTTATATTAAACCCCAAATTGCAGATCAAGTGGCGCTCGGATATTTCAGAAATATCAAGAGCGGTGCTTATTCCTTAGAAGTTGAAACCTATTACAAAGAAATTCAAAACCGTCTTGATTATATAGACGGAGCTGATTTAATTGCAAATAATGCTATTGAGCAAGTGATCCTAAATGGGCAAATGCGCGCTTATGGTTTAGAAATCATGGTAAAGAAAAATGAAGGAAAATTTAACGGATGGATTTCATACACTTTATCAAAATCAGAACAGCAAACTCCAGGAAGAACTCCTGAAGAAACTGGAATTAATAATGGCCAATGGTACAATTCGGCTTATGACAAAACACACAATTTAGCCATAACTTCAACTTATAATTTGAACGAAAAATGGTCTTTTGGTGCTAACTTTGCCTTACAGTCTGGAATGCCAGTTACTTATCCTAACGGGCAATATGAATATTTAGGAATCACGGTTCCAAGCTACGGCCTTCGTAATGGAAATCGTTTGCCAGCGTATCATCATTTAGATGTTTCAGCAACTTTGACTCCGAGAAAAAACAAAGATCGAAACTGGAAAGGTGAATGGGTTTTCAGCATTTATAATTTGTATAATCGCAAAAATGCAGCTTCAATAAATTTCCGACAAAATGTGGACACGGGCGACAATGAAGCCGTAAAAACATCTATTTTCGGAATTGTTCCTGCAGTAAGTTACAATTTCAGATTTTAAATATAACTTTTTGTTAAAAAAAATATCATGAAAAAAGCAGTTTTATATCTCATAATTTTTGTTTCCATCTTTGCCACCAGTTGTGAAGAAGTTGTTGATGTCGAATTAGATACCGCTCCACCAAAATTAGTTATTGAAGCAGCAATAAACTGGCAAAAAGGAACTACTGGACGACAGCAAACCATAAAATTAACCACTACAACAGGTTATTTTGAAAATGTAATTCCGACAGTTTCTGGTGCGAAAATTTACATAAAAAACAGCGCTAATGAGCAATTTAATTTTAATGAAGTTCCGAAAACCGGCCGTTATATCTGTACCAATTTCAAACCTGTTTTAAATCAGGAATATACTTTGACGGTAATTTCAAACGGGCAAACTTATACGGCAACTGAAAAAATGCAATCTGTCGCGCCTATAACACATATCGAACAAAATAACGAAGGCGGTTTTACTGGAAAAGACATCGAAATCAGAGCATATTACAATGATCCTGCTGATGCCGATAATTTCTATTTGTATAAATACGTGTATTCAAGTAAAATTAAATCGAATTATTATGTTGATGAAGATAAATTTTTTCAAGGGAATGAATTTTTCAGTCTTTCCGATGATGATGAATTAAAATCTGGAGACGAAATTGAAATAACTCACTTCGGAATCTCAAAGCAATATTATAACTATATGAGTATCCTGGTCAGTATTGCTGGCACAAATGTTGGCGGACCTTTTCAGTCGCCTCCTGCAACAGTAAAAGGAAATATCATCAACACAACCAATAAAGAAAATTATCCACTTGGCTATTTTTCACTGAGCGAAACCGATTTAAAAAAATTCACGATAAAACAAACCAACTAAATGGAAGCCCAAATTAAAATTTTAACCGAAAAAAAATTAGTCGGCAAACATATTGTAATGTCGTTTATTGAGAATCATACTTTTCAATTGTGGAATGGTTTTATGCCAAGACGAAAGGAAATCAAAAATAATATTGATTCTAATTTATATTCACTCGAAGTTTTTCCAAATGGATATTTTGACAATTTTGACGCCAGTAAAACTTTCCAAAAATGGGCTGCAGTCGAAGTTAAAAATTACTCTGCAATTCCGCTAGAAATGGAAAAATTAATAATTCCGACAGGAATTTATGCTGTTTTTATTCATAAAGGCCCGGCAAGTGAAGGTCACAAAACCTATCATACTATTTTTGCAGAATGGCTTCCTAATTCTGAATATACCGTTGACGACAGACCTCATTTCGCCGTAATGGACGAAAAATACAAAAAAGACGATCCTGATTCTGAAGAAGAAATCTGGATTCCGATAAAAAACAGGCCTTGATTAATTATTCCTATAAATTCAAAATACTATGCTAATCGAAACTCTTAAATCGTTATTTGAACGAGATTTAAAAAGACTAAAAGTTGAAATCGAATCCTATCAAAACGAAAACAGAATTTGGGAAATTGACAAAAATATTTCAAACTCGGCTGGAAATCTTTGTTTGCATCTTATTGGAAATATCAACACTTACATTGGGGCAGAAATTGGAAAAACTGGTTATATTCGAAATCGTCCGTTGGAATTTTCTTTAAAAGATATTCCAAAAACAGAAATAATTCAAAAAATCGACGAAACATTAATTGCTGTAAATAATGCCTTAGATTCTTTAACAGAAACCGATTTAGAATCAATTTATCCTCAAATTGTTTTCGAAAAAGAAATGACAACAGGATTCTTTTTAGTTCATCTTTCAACGCATTTAGCCTATCATTTAGGACAGATAAATTACCACAGAAGATTACTAGATTTTTAATCTTCAAAATCTAAATTCTAACCGTACCTTTGCATCACAATCAAAAATCCCCTTATGTCATCACATCATATAGTTCGCGACGATCAGGAACCTGCTTTAATTATTGCTAACGGTGCTGCCTGCAATCCCGAATTATTAGGTCAATTGCTAGAGTGGTCGCCACTTGTCGTTGTTCTTGATTCTGCAATTGAACGCGTTATTGAATTAGGCATAAAAGTCGATGTACTTTTGGGCGATTTTGACCGCGGTTTTGATCCGGAAATCTATAAAACATCACAATATCCTATAGAAATTGTTCATACACCTGATCAAAATAAAACCGATTTGGAAAAAGCCTTTGATTATTTAATCGAAAGAAAAATTCCGGCCGTAAACGTTGTCTGGGCAACGGGAAAACGTGCCGATCATACTATTACAAATCTTACTAACATTGTTCATTACCGCGATTTACTTAAAATTGTAATTCTCGACGATCACTCAAAAATATTTTTATTGCCTGCAAAATTCGAGAAATGGTACACGGCAAAAACTCCAATTTCTCTTATTCCAATTGGTGTTGTAAACGGCATATATTCCACGAATTTAAAATACGAATTGCAAAACGATACGCTTACAATGGGCTACAGAACAGGAAGCAGCAATTCTGTTGAACAAGATGGACTTATAACTATCACACATCGTGAAGGCGATCTTTTAATGATGGAATGTTTTGATTAAATTTTCCTTTTGAGCATGCTACTTTCAAGGTCTTGCTTTTTAAATTGAAACGTTTTTCTTACTTTAGTAGCCTTAGTTGTATAATTACTACGTTTTTCATACATATCTACCCAAAATTGAGTGGCTTTGTATGATTTTGTCATACATATATACTAGTTATATGCAACTTTAATCAACATCACTAAAAAAATAAAGATGACAGAATTATTCAATTATAAATTTGATGACTTATTTAATCCAACACTAAAAGCATTACATCATTTAGGAGGTTCTGCTTCCGTAGTAGAAATAGAAAATTATGTTATCGAATTACTTAAATTATCTGAAGAACAAATTAGTGAAATTCATCGCGGAACAACTACAAAACTGAATTATAGATTACGTTGGGCCAGAAATTATTTAAAAAATTTCGGATTACTCGAAAATTCAGAAAGAGGAGTTTGGATATTGACACCTAAAGGCTTAAAAACAGATGAAGTTGACCCAAAAGTTGTCAGCCGAAAAGTACGTGAAGTAAATAAAAAAAGGAGAAAAGAAAAACAGCCTGAAACAGAGTCAGAATCTGATTTAGAATTAGAACCAACTGAGTTAACGACAGAAGCATCCTCTGATTTTGAAGAAGAAAATGAAATTACTTGGAAAGATGAACTTCTTCAGAAAATTAAAGGTATTTCACCTGTTAGTTTCGAAAGACTTTGTCAAAGAATATTACGTGAATTAGGATTTCAAAATGTGGAGGTTACCGGAAAACCTAATGACGGCGGAATAGATGGAAAAGGAATTTTACAATTAGGTGGAATTCTATCATTTCACGTGGTTTTTCAAGCAAAACGATATAAGGAAACAGTAAGTCCGAGCGTAATTAGGGATTTTAGAGGTTCAATGAGTGCGAATGTGGATAAAGGCTTAATTATAACAACAGGAAGATTTACAAGGGAAGCTCGAAAAGAAGCCCAAAGAGATGGAGCTTTACCAATTGATTTAATTGATGGGGATTCTCTTGCAGAGAAATTAAAAGAATTAAGACTTGGAATTCAGATTGAACTTGTTGAAAAAGTTAATGTTGATATGAATTGGTATGACAATATCTAAAAAAAACCAGCACATAACAGCTACTATAAAAGATTTGGGCAACAGGCTTAATGGAAAGATAGCTTTTCCAAAGAATGGGCTTAATTTAGTACCAAACCCGCTGTAGTACCAGAACGTTGTATGTAATTACAAAAAAATTATGAGTAAAAAAACAAAACTAATATTTTTCGCAGTCTTATATCTTTTGTTAATACCAATTTTTGCAGGAATATACTTTTGGAAATCTGATGAATTTTATCATTCAACTATTAAGTATGAAAATAATCATATTAATGATAAAAAAGAAATTCTTAGGGAGTTAAAAAAAAGCATGATTGATACATATAAAATTGCTAATCAAACTGAGAGTCTTCCAGATGAATATTTTTACTCATTAAGCGATATTGATTTCTTCAATTTAGAATATCACAATGGTTATTTTTACTTTGATGTAATAGCAAATTATAAAGGTAATGCTAACGACTTACCGCCTAACCCAATAAATCTAAAATTTTGTTTGTCTTGGGAAACAAAAATCAATGATGAAATGAATGAATATGGGGTTCAATGTACCAATTATAATGATATAAGTAAAACGCTCAAATTATTTTTCCCATCTCGCTTAAAAGAGTTCCATGGCATGACAGATATTGGTTATATTACAATTTCAAAGACTCTAGAGCAAAGATTAAAAGATTTTCGTGATTCTACACTTGGAAAACCAAACAAGTCACTAGATAATTTTTTGAGACTGTTGTATCTTAGTTCTGTAACTATTACAACGGTTGGATACGGTGACATTGTGCCTATATCGACAACAACGAGGTTATTGATTTCTACAGAAGCAATTTTAGGAATTGTTTTAATTGGTTTATTCGTTAATGCATCATTCTTAAAAGAGTAACTATATACAGCAGCGGTTTTATGAAATGGCGGCTTTGGGGATTTCTCGGGAATGGTTCGTGAATATTTTTCTTCTCCGAAGTGGGCTTTTTCTTTCAACCTTTTTGGTATATTTGTAAACATCAGTAATAAAATTCCGCCACTTAATAAAGCCGACGGGACGTTGTGCACAATTGCCACCTACATAATAATAAGAATGATGTTTAATTCAGAAACTGAATTCGAAATACATATCCGTAAAGTTATTGAGGAAAAAATATCAACCCATAATTCAGAGATTGTATTACTACAAAACAAAGATGTTGCAGACATATTAGTCTGCAAAAATTCAAATCCTTCTCGTATATTCTTCATAGAGGCCAAATTTCATAAAACTTCAAACGGAAGAATTGGTTTTGGTAACAGTCAAGGAGGAGGTTTTCAGCCTGAAATTTTAACTAAAAGGCCTAAATATTTTGATGAAAATATGATATGGATATTTGGCAAAGAAAATGATGATAAATTCTACATTGGTAGAAATGATGAAGTGTCAAAATATTTTTGTGGTGGACAAATTAGAATTAAGTTTAATAATTTTCAAAGTAAAATTTATAAGCATTTAACTCATTATTCCGAAGAAGAATTAACCGAATATCTAAAAAAGTGGTTCGAACAAGGCAACTGTGTATAACAGCCACTACAATGGGTTTGGGCATTTGGCTTAATGGAAAGATAGTTTTGTATTTGGGATGATTTGCTTCGCCTACTCGCTATCGCTCGGGTGACAAATCCGAATAATGTGCTTAATTTAGTCCAAAACCCGTTGTAGTAGTGGGACGTTACCAGCTATTGTGGAAAAAATCTGAATCCAAACAACAACTGATTTATATGAAATTATTAAAATTAAAAATCATCGTTTTCTTAACTATTTTATCATTTAATATTCTAAGTGCCCAACACAATCTAAAACTTAATTTTAAAAAAATTGAACTAATATATTATGAAACAAATGGAAATCCATTAAAAATTAACGTTACAAACTATGCGCAAATAAATGAATACGGAATTGTTACTGTGCATTTAAATGGTAACAATGGATTAAAATTTTACCGATACCAATTATCAAATGAACTTATAAATCAAATTAATTCATTAATGATTGGTAAAAATTCTTTAAAGAAACAATTGGTTAAAACTAAAATGGAAGCTGGAAAACATTATGCGGGGAGTTATAACTTTATTGCTTTCGACAACGAAGAATTGTGTTTTGTAGAACCATATATGTCAAAGGCATTTAATTTAATTTTTAACCAATTAGAAGATATTATACTGAAACAATCTGAAAATGCAGAAATTGAAAATCCAAAATTCAAAATTAAAGAAATAGAAAAGCGGGTTCTGATTGAACATAAAAAATCTAATTATTTACCGAAAATTGTACAGCCACCAAGTATGAAATAAAATAACAGCTGGTAACAGCTACTACAACGGATTTGGGCAATTAGCTTAATGGAAAGTTTTACAAAATTAGTTCTAAAAAAGGATTAACTATCTTTGCAGTCGAAATCAACAAAAATGAAAGCAAACGACAATTCTGAAAAAAATATTTTACATCCAAGAAATCTTCATCGCAATCGCTATGATTTTGAAAAACTGATTTCAAATTGTCCCGAGTTAAAAGCTTTTGTTTCCATCAATAAACACGGAATCGAAACCATAGATTTCAGTAATCCGCTTGCAGTTAAAACGCTTAATAAAGCTTTGTTGCAAACGTATTACGATATTCAAAATTGGGATATTCCTAAAAATTATTTATGCCCGCCAATTCCGGGAAGAGCAGATTATATTCATTATATCGCCGATTTATTAGCCGAAACAAACAATGGAATTGTTCCAAAAGGAAATTCTGTTTTAGGCCTAGATATTGGAACGGGTGCAAATTTGATTTATCCGATATTAGGACATTGTATTTACGATTGGAGTTTTGTTGGTACGGATATCGACAAAAAAGCAATTGAAAACTGCAGTAGAATTATTGAAAACAATCCGAGATTAATTGACGCAATCAGTTTGCAACAACAAACCGAGTCCCGATTTATTTTCAAAAACATTATTATTCCCGAAGACCGATTCACTTTCACCATGTGTAATCCGCCTTTTCATGCTTCGGCAGAAGAAGCAAATAAAAGTGCCTCAAGAAAAGTTTCGAATTTAAAAGAAAAAAGAAACACAAATCCTGTTCTGAATTTTGGCGGTCATAACGCAGAATTATGGTGCAACGGCGGTGAAATCGGATTTGTTACGCAAATGATTTATGAAAGTGCAAAATACGCTTCACAATGTTTATGGTTTACTACTTTAGTTTCTAAAAAAGAAAATCTTTCTTCGATTTACAAAATTCTGAAAAAAGTAAACGCCGTTTCAGTCAAAACAATTGATATGGCGCAAGGCCAAAAAAACAGCCGTATTGTTGCCTGGAGTTTTTTAAGTGAAGCGGAACAAAAAGCTTGGGAACTTTAAAACACTGATTTTCAATACCAATTCTTGATAATATAATTTCATTTCACTACATTTAGTGTAAACAATTAAATATCAAGACTATGGCAGAATATGTTGGTTATCTCGCATCTGTTTTTATTGTTGGAGGTTTTTTGCTAAAAAACCTCAGAACAATTCGGTTCATTAATATGTTTGGCTGTATCTGCTTTGTCATTTATGGTATTTTTTTAAACGACTATAGAGATTTTAATCAATGGCTTTGGCCTGTAATTATCCCGAATGCTATTTTAGCATTTGTACAGATTTATTATCTGACATCAAAAAATGATAAATCTTAAAATTATGATAGTTTCAGATAAAATTCTGAAATAGCCTCGAGATTAGATTGTTGTACCTTTAAAGTAAATTAAATTTTATGAGTACTTCAAAAACGTTCGTTGGTTTATTCCTTATTATAATACTCATTGGTTGTGGATCTTCAAAAGAAACTAAATTTGATGATTACGTTTTTAAAACCAAAAGTGACAAACAAAATTATACAGCGGCTTATGATAAAGCGCTTGAACTTTGGGATGTTCCTTATACAGAAGAAAATGTAAAAACCACTTTTGGAACCGCCCACGTTATTATTTCCGGTTCAAAAAATGGAAAAGATCTGGTTCTGCTTCACGGTATGGACGCCAGTTCTACGATGTGGTATCCAAATATTAAAACTTTAGCCAAAAATCATCGCGTTTATGCCATTGACTTTTTAATGGAACCCAATAAATCAACTTTAACCGCAAAACCGCTTTCATCTGAAGAAATTGTGATTTGTTACAACGAAATTTTCAATCATTATAAATTGAAAAAAATTGATATTATTGGCGCTTCACGCGGAGGCTGGATTGCGACATTATTGGCTATTCAAAAAAAGAATTCTATTGATAAAATTGTTTTATTAAGTCCGGCACAGACTTTTAAATTTATTGATAAACCTAGAAAAACATCATCCGCTTTACTTTTAAAGCTTTTTCCGAGTGAAAAGAAATTCAGCAAAACATTAAAAACCTTTTCTACTCATCCGGAAAAAATTAGTCCCGTTTATAATAGACAATTTTATTTGGCTAATAAATATGCTAAATCCAATTCCAGCATGCTCAAAATGACGCCTTTTTCAGATGACGAATTAAAGTCGATTCAGAATCCCGTTTTGGTTTTAATTGGTGATAAAGACGTTATAAATTCAGAGGAAAGTTTGGAACGAGCAAAAAAATACCTGCCAAACGCCAAAACAATAATGATTACAGATGCCGGTCATTTTTTGAGTATCGATCAGTCAAAATTTGTAAACGACGCTATGATTAATTTTCTCGAAAAGCCTTCAAACTTTGTATCTTTACAAAACTAATTTTTCAGCAGTAGAAAATGAATTTTCAAGTAACTTCAGAATATAGTCCGAAAGGAGATCAGCCACAAGCCATTCAAAAATTAGCACAAGGTGTTGAAGATGGCGAAAAATATCAAACTTTATTAGGAGTTACAGGGTCCGGAAAAACATTTACAGTTGCAAATGTTATTCAGGAAGTACAACGCCCTACTTTGGTTTTGGCACACAATAAAACTTTGGCAGCGCAATTGTATTCAGAATTCAAACAATTTTTTCCAAATAACGCTGTTGAATACTTCGTTTCTTATTACGACTATTATCAGCCTGAAGCTTTTATGCCGGTTACAGGCGTTTTTATTGAGAAAGATTTATCTATCAATGAAGAATTAGAAAAAATGCGTTTAAGCACTACTTCTTCCCTGCTTTCTGGGCGTCGCGATGTTTTGGTGGTTGCTTCAGTTTCTTGCCTTTATGGTATTGGAAATCCCGTTGAATTTCAGAAAAACGTAATAGAAATTACCCGAGATCAGGTTATTTCGAGAACAAAATTATTACATAGTTTAGTTCAGAGTTTGTACGCGAGAACAGAAGCCGATTTTAATCCGGGAACTTTCAGAATCAAAGGCGACACGGTTGAAGTCTATCCCAGTTATGCTGATGACGCGTATCGAATTCACTTTTTTGGAGATGAAATCGAAGAAATTGAATCATTTGATGCTAAAACTTCGCAGGTAATTGAAAAATTCAAAAGACTGACCATTTATCCAGCCAATATGTTTGTGACTTCTCCGGAAGTTTTACAAGGCGCCATTTGGCAGATTCAACAGGATTTAGTGAAACAGGTTGATTATTTTAAAGAAATAGGAAAACATTTAGAAGCCAAACGACTGGAAGAAAGAACGAATTTCGATTTAGAAATGATTCGCGAATTAGGCTATTGTTCCGGAATTGAAAATTACTCCCGTTATCTTGACGGACGTGAAGCTGGAACACGACCTTTCTGTTTATTAGATTATTTTCCAAGCGATTTTTTAATGGTTGTTGATGAAAGTCACGTTACCGTTTCGCAGGTTCATGCCATGTACGGAGGCGATCGCAGTCGTAAAGAAAACCTAGTTGAATATGGTTTTAGATTACCTGCCGCAATGGATAACCGTCCTTTAAAATTTGAGGAATTCGAAGCTTTGCAAAATCAGGTAATTTATGTTTCTGCAACTCCTGCCGATTACGAATTACAAAAATCAGACGGAATTTATGTTGAGCAAATTATTCGTCCAACCGGATTATTAGATCCTATTATTGAAGTACGCCCAAGTTTAAATCAGATTGATGATTTGATTGAAGAAATTCAGGTGCGATGCGAATTGGATGAAAGAGTTTTGGTAACTACTTTGACTAAAAGAATGGCCGAAGAATTAGCCAAATATTTGACAAAAGTAAATATTCGCTGTCGTTACATACATTCTGAAGTTGATACTTTAGAACGTATCGAAATCATGCAGGATTTGAGAAAAGGTATTTTTGATGTTTTAATTGGAGTAAACTTGCTTCGTGAAGGTCTGGATTTACCCGAAGTTTCATTAGTTGCGATTCTTGATGCGGATAAAGAAGGTTTTTTAAGAAATCACAGATCTTTGACTCAAACCATTGGACGTGCTGCGAGAAATTTAAATGGAAAAGCCATTATGTATGCTGATAAAATCACCGCCAGCATGCAAAGAACAATTGACGAAACGAATTACCGAAGAACAAAACAGATCAATTTTAATACTGAAAACGGTATTACGCCTCAGGCTTTAAACAAGAAAATCGACAGTGCATTTACTAAAAATCCTTTGGTAGAATACGAATTAGGCCATACTTTACCAGTTGCCGCCGAACCGGAAACTGCATATATGTCAAAAACTGATCTAGAAAAATTGATTCGCGAGAAACGAAAATCAATGGAAAAAGCAGCAAAAGAATTAGACTTTATGCAAGCTGCCAAACTTCGTGATGATATCAAAAAGCTTCAGGAACAATTGCCTTAATTATGCTGTTCCTGAAAAACTCTCAATAATTTATTTGGATCAATAATCGCATTTGGGGCATTTTTCATCAACTCTAAAACTCGTTTTACTGCAGTAGGATTCAATCCCATTTCGAGCGCAATTTGATGTATTGCTTTCGATTCTTTTTCATGCAATATACCATCACAGTGCATAATCAAAGCTAGTCTATAGAATTGCTGAATACGCTGAAACTCGGATCTGTTTACTTTTACCGAATGTTCCTGGTGAAATAAATCTCTAAATTCTTCTTTACTGATATTCAATTCCTCAGCAACAATCCACAGAAAATCTACCTCACGTTTATGCAAATGTCCGTCAATGGTAGCAAACGCAATCATTTCTAAAAGTAAACTTCTTTTTTCTTCTTCGGTGTTCATCAAATTATTATTTTTAGCTAAATTATTACATTAAATCTAAAACACAACAACCAATGATTCGAGGATTCTTCTTTTTTATTTTATCGTTGCTCGTGAATATTGGAAATGCACAGGAAAGCACTGCTTCAAAAAATGTTTCCACTTTTACCATTGAAGCGCCTCAGCTCAAAACCACAAAAAAAATCTGGCTTTATCTTCCCGAAGATTATTCGGCATCGCCTAAAAAAAGATACAGCGTAATCTATATGCATGATGCTCAGAATTTATTTGATGCAAAAACTTCTTTTGTAGGTGAATGGAATGTCGATGAAAAACTGGACAGCTTGAAAGCTCCGGTAATTGTAGTAGGAATTGAACATGGAAACGAAAAACGAATCGATGAATTAACTCCATTTAAAAATGAAAAATACGGTGGCGGAAAAGCAGATGATTATGTTGATTTTATCGTAAACACTTTAAAGCCCTATATTGACAAAAATTACAGAACCAAAACGAAAGCCAAAAACACCACTATCATGGGAAGTTCACTTGGCGGTTTGGTTTCCTATTATGCCGCAGTAAAATATCCACAAGTTTTTGGAAATGCGGGTGTTTTTTCGCCTTCCTTTTGGTTTTCAAATGACATTTATACTTTTACCGAAAAGTCTCCAAAAATCAAAACCCGATTTTATTTTTTATGTGGAGATAAAGAAAGCGACGAAATGGTAAAAGATCTCGAAAAAATGGAACGTTTATTAGACAAAAATCGCTGTTATTGCCTCCATCTCAGCAAAACGAAAATTGTCAAAGGCGGAGAACATAATGAAAAATTATGGCGAGACGGTTTTGTAAAAGCCGTTTTGTGGCTTGGTTATTGAGCAAAAAAATAAAAAAACAGCATAAATTATGAAACTAATTTTAAGAGAGTATAACTTAAAACTAAAACATACTTTCACGATTTCAAGAGAATCAATTGATTTTCAACCTTCTTTGATTGTCGAATTACAAAGTAATGGCTTTTCAGGCTTTGGGGAAGCAACTTCAAATCCGTATTACAAAACTACAGTTCCAATGATGATGCAGGATTTGGAGGAAATCAGAACAATTATTGAAACTTCTGAGATCGAAACTCCTGAAGTTTTTTGGGCAAAAATTCATCCGTATTTAAAAGACGATATGTTTGCTTTATGCGCACTGGACTTGGCTTATAACGATTTATATGCACGAATAAAAGGTAAAAAACTCTACGAACTGTGGAATTATACCACAGAGAAAAATCCAATGACGGATTATACAATCGGAATTGCTTCTATAGAAAAAATGGTTTCGAAAATGCAGGAACTTCCATGGCCTATTTATAAAATTAAATTAGGAACTAAAGAAGATATCGCAATTGTAAAAGAACTTCGTAAGCATACAAATGCGATTTTCAGAATTGATGCCAACTGTGGTTGGGGCGTTGATGAAACAATAAATAATGCTGTAGAATTAAAAAAACTTGGCGTAGAATTTCTAGAGCAACCTATGAAAGCTGATAATTGGGAAGGTCATAAAGAAGTTTTCAAACATTCTGTTCTTCCAGTAATTGCCGATGAAAGCTGTATTATTGAAGAAGATGTTGCCAAATGTTTCAATCATTTTCATGGCGTAAATGTGAAATTGGTAAAATGTGGTGGTTTGACTCCTGGAAAAAGAATGATTGAAGAAGCTAAAAAATTAGGCTTAAGAACGATGGTTGGCTGTATGACAGAATCGACTGTGGGAATTTCTGCCATCGCACATTTGTTACCACAACTTGACTATGTTGATATGGACGGCGCATTACTTCTTGCTGAAGATATTGCGACCGGAGTAACCATTAAAAATGGCATTGTAAGTTATTCTGATCTAAACGGAACCGGAGTTACACTTCTGTAAAATGATAGTCGAAAAATTTCCAGATCGTATTATTGAAATTAACCAAGAACAGCATTTGTATTTTGGTGGAACTGCTTATTTAGGACTTCCAACAAGCAAAGAATTTCAGAATTTGGTTGTTCAAAATATCCTAAAATGGGGAACAACTTATGGAAGCTCAAGAACAGCCAATATTCAATTAAGCGCTTATATTGCCGGCGAAAAGTCTTTGGCTCGACATATCGGCTCAGAAGCTGCGGTCACAGTTTCTTCTGGAATGCTTGCTGGGAAATTGGTTATTGAAAAATTAAAAAAAGAAACGGATTGTTTTTTTCATTTGAATGAAATACATTCGGCAATTAAAACAGAAAGCAGCCTTCCTCTTTTTATTAATGAGAAATTAAATGATCGTTTACTAGATTCTAAACCAGAGAAAATAGCGATTTTAACAGATGGTGTTCCTTCTTTTCAGACAAACCCTGTCGATTTATCTTTCTTAAAGCAAATTCCAAATCAAAAAGAAATTACATTAGTCATTGATGAATCGCATTCACTTGGAATAATTGGAAACAATGGTGCTGGAATTTATTCTTCAATTAACTTTCCAATTAAAAGAAAAATTTTGGTTTCATCCTTAGGAAAAGCATTTGGGTTGACAGGTGGTGTAATTGCTTCAAATTCAGTTTTTATTAAGGAAATATCAGAAATAGAAACTTTCACCAGTGCAGCCGGAATGAATCCTGCTTTTGTACAAACACTTTCTGATGCTTCTGAAATTTATAAAACACAGCATCGAAAACTACTAGATAATTTACTATATATTGATTCCATTTTAATTCAAAATAAGAACATTAAATTCGACAAAAACTATCCTTTAATTTATGTTTTATCAAATGAATTGGTAGAAAAATTAAAACAAGAAAAAATCATTATCGCCAGTTTTAAATACACCAAAGAAGCTGAACCGTTAAATCGAATTGTAATTACAGCAAATCATTTAAAAGAAGATTTGGATAAATTAGTCGGTGTTTTAAATGAATTTAATTCTCAGTTTTAATCATTTTAAAAAACTACCTTTGTAAAAAATAAAACAATGACGAATAACGATATACTTAAAAAACTTCGCGTGGCTTTGATGCTCCGTGATGATCAAATAGTTGAAATTTTAGAATTAGTAGATTTTAGAATTTCAAAATCAGAATTGGGTGCTTTTTTCAGAGCTGAAGACCATCCAAATTATATGGAATGCGGCGATCAGGTTTTACGTAATTTCTTAAACGGATTAGTAATTCATTTAAGAGGAACGAAAGAAAATCCAAAGAATCCTAATGATGTTTTAGCAAAACATAAAGCTGAAATTCCGAAGAAAGAAACTTCAAAAGAAAGACCTGAATTTAAAGCTGCTCCAAAAGATTCAGAAAAATATAGAGGTGATCAAAGTTCATCAAAGTCAGGCTCATCAGCTGGAAAACCTAAAAAGAAAGCATTCCCAAAAGGAAATGGAAAACCAGTTGTTGTAGAAAAAGTGGTTTTCAAAAACGGGAAAAATAAAAAGTAATTTATTTAACCGCAAAGAGCGCAACCTCGATAGCTATCGGGGTACGCAAGGTTCGCAAAGTTTTTATTTATAAAGCTTTGCGAACCTTGCGTTTATATAAAGTCTTAATGAATAAAAATTCTTTGCGCTCTTTGCGGTTAAATTAATTCCAAAAAAAAATCCCTCCGAATACGAAGGGATTTTCAATATAATTTGATTTCTTATTTAATTAAGAAAGAGCAGCTTTAACTTGGTCAGCAGCTTCTTGGAATTGAACTGCAGATAAGATTGGCATACCAGAGTTATCAATTAATTCTTTTGCAATTTCAGCATTTGTTCCTTGCAAACGAACGATAATTGGCACATTGATAGCGTCACCCATGTTTTTGTAAGCATCAACAACACCTTGAGCAACACGGTCACAACGAACGATTCCTCCGAAGATGTTAATCAAAATAGCTTTTACGTTTGGATCTTTCAAGATAATTCTGAAAGCAGTTTCAACACGTTTCGCATCAGCAGTTCCTCCTACGTCAAGGAAGTTAGCAGGCTCAAAACCAGCATATTTAATTAAATCCATAGTTGCCATTGCAAGACCAGCTCCGTTTACCATACATCCTACAGTACCGTCAAGGTCAACATAGTTTAGACCAACTTCTTTAGCTTCAACTTCGATTGGATTCTCCTCACGGATATCTCTCATTTCAGCATATTTAGGTTGTCTGTATAAAGCGTTATCGTCGATGTTAACTTTAGCATCAACAGCTAAGATTTTGTTATCAGATGTTTTTAAAACTGGGTTGATTTCAAACATAGAAGCATCAGAACCAATGTAAGCATTGTAAAGTGCGTCGATGAATTTCACCATTTCTTTGAAAGCATTTCCAGAAAGACCTAAATTGAAAGCAATTCTTCTAGCCTGGAAACCTTGTAATCCAACATTAGGATCAACTTCTTCAGTAAAGATTAAGTGTGGAGTATGCTCTGCAACTTCTTCGATATCCATTCCACCTTCAGTAGAATACATGATCATGTTGCGTCCTGTACCTCTATTCAATAAAACAGAAACATAAAACTCAGAAGTTTCGCTTTCTCCAGGATAGTAAACATCTTCAGCAACTAAAATTTTGTTTACTTTTTTACCTTCAGGCGGAGTCTGAGGTGTGATCAATTGCATTCCGATGATTTGTTCTGCTAACTCTTCAACTTGCTGTAAGTTTTTTGCTAACTTAACTCCACCACCTTTTCCACGACCACCTGCGTGAATTTGTGCTTTTATTACATGCCATCCTGTACCAGTCTCGGCAGTTAATTGTTTTGCAGCAGCTACAGCTTCAACCGCATTATTAGCCACAATTCCGCGTTGAACGCGTACTCCGTAACTTGCTAAAATTTCTTTTCCTTGATATTCGTGTATGTTCATAATATAGAATTTGTCTGGTTCTGAATTTAGTTCAGAATAAAAGTGCGACAAAAGTAGCAAAATTCAACTTAATAGTAAAATCTTTTTCCAATTAAAAAATGAGTCAATTTGTTATTAATTACATATTCTTTTTCAAAGCAAATTAATCGTTAACGAATTGCATCGAAAAAGTTAACACAAAACCACTATATCGTTTGAGATTTAACAAAAAAACCTATTGAATTCTAGGCTTCACGACGATTTTTCCTAATATTATTTAATTGTTATTATGATTTTATCATTTCGCAATGCCTTAAATAATATTATTATCATTTAAGAACCGTTTTTCTAATATTACGACAAAAATGAAAGCAAAAGAACAATTTCAATACATTATGTTTAACGAAATCTTTATTTTTGTAGAAAAAATATCAAGAATGAAAGTTAAAGAACAAGGGCTCTATTTGCCTGAATTTGAACACGACAATTGTGGTGCAGGATTTATTTGTAATTTGAATGGTATTAAGTCAAATGATATTATTCACAAAGCATTGGACATCTTAATAAAATTGGAACATCGTGGTGCCGTTAGTTCTGATGGAAGAACTGGAGACGGGGCTGGAATTTTATTTGATATCCCACATGCATTCTTTAAGAAAGTGTGTGACTTTGAAATCCCTGAAACGCGTGAGTATGCAGTAGGAATGGTTTTTTTACCAAAAAGCAAAAACCAGGTTTCTTTTTGTATTAATGCATTTGAGGCTACTATTAAAGACCAAAATTTAAAAGTTTTAGGTTGGAGAGATGTACCAGTTGACGTTGAAAATTTAGGTGAAATCGCCGCAGAAAAAGAACCAACAATTAAACAAGTTTTCGTTTCTAAAAACGGACAGGATTTAACTGAACAAGAATTTAATGCAAAACTTTTTGCAGCTAGAAAAATTGCAGAACATGCCGTAAGAGGATCTAAAACCTCAGAAAGCCACATGTTTTATTTTACTAGTTTATCGACAACTACTATAATATATAAAGGTCTATTGATGCCGGAAGACATCAGCCGTTATTATATAGATTTAAAAGATCCAGACTTGGTGACTCGTTTAGCGCTTGTACACCAACGTTTCTCTACAAATACATTCCCATCTTGGGACTTAGCTCAACCATTTAGATATATGTGTCATAATGGTGAGATTAATACACTTCGTGGAAACGTAAGCCGTATGCGTGCTCGTGAAGAGCTTATGCAAAGCAAAGTTTTTGGCAATGACATTAAAAAATTATTCCCAATTATCTTAGAAGGAAAATCAGATTCTGCTTCTATGGATATGGTGATTGAACTTTTATTAATGACAGGTCGTTCGCTTCCAGAAGCAATGATGATGGTTGTTCCTGAAGCTTGGGAAAAACACCAAACAATGTCTCCTGAGAAAAGAGCTTTCTACGAGTTCAATGCTTGTATAATGGAACCTTGGGACGGTCCTGCTTCTATTCCGTTTACAGATGGAAACGTAATTGGAGCTTTATTAGACAGAAACGGATTGCGTCCTTCTCGTTATACATTAACGAAAAGTGGATTCGTAATTATGTCATCTGAAATTGGTGTATTAGACATTGATCCGGAAGATGTAATTCAGCACGGTCGTCTTGAGCCAGGAAAAATGTTCTTGGTTGATATGAACGAAGGTCGTATCATCGAAGACGAAGAAGTTAAGAAAGCAATAGTTACAAAACGTCCTTACCAACAATGGGTTGACGAAAACTTATTGCCACTTGCAAAAGTTCCTTACACGAACAACCCTACTCCTGTTGAAAAATTAGATTTCTTGACAAGACAACGTTTGTTTGGTTATACTATTGAAGATTTAAAAACGATCATCAACCCAATGGGTAGCGACGGAGCTGAAGCAATCAGTTCTATGGGTAACGATACGCCTTTGGCAGTTCTTTCAGATCAGCCTCAGTTGTTGTACAATTACTTCAAACAATTATTTGCTCAGGTTACAAACCCGCCGTTGGATGGTATTCGTGAAGAAATCATTACTGATATCAGTTTAGCCATTGGTGGAGATTTCAATATTTTCGAAATTGAATCTAAACAATGTAAAAAATTAAAAATCCAAAATCCGGTTATTTCTAACGAGGATTTGGATAAAATCAGAAATATCGATCACGCAGATTTCAAATCGGCTACTATTTCTACTTTATACAAAATAGAAAAAGGAGTTAACGGTTTAGAAAGAGCGCTTGAAAAATGTGTTCAAGCTACTTTTAAAGCAGTTGAAGAGGGATGCAATATCATCATCTTATCTGATAGAGGTGTTAGCGAAGAATTAGCTCCAATTCCAATGCTATTGGCTTGTTCTTACATTCACCACTCATTGAACATTTTACAAGTTCGTTCTAAATTCGGAATCATCATTGAATCTGCTGAACCAAGAGAACCTCATCATTTTGCTTTATTGTTCGGATACGGTGCAAGTGCAATCAATCCTTACATGGTAAACGAAATCATTCACGATCAGGTTGAAAAAGGTTTCATTACAAAAGTAAAAGCTGATTATGCCGTTGTAAATTACAACAAAGCGATTGCAAAAGGAATCGTGAAAATCATGAACAAAATTGGTATCTCTACTTTACATTCATACAGAGCTGCTCAGATTTTCGAGATTTTAGGTTTAAACAAAACATTCACATCTAAATACTTCCCTTATACTCCATCAAGAATTGAAGGAATTGGTCTAATGGAAGTGGAAAAAGAAGTGAAGAAACGTTTCCAAAAAGCTTTCCCAAATTCAAAAATTGCAAACTTGCTTTCTCTTGAAATTGGAGGTATTTACAGATGGAGACGTGGTGGAGAAAAGCACATGTTTAACCCAACCACTATTTCTAAATTACAGCAAGCGGTTCGTTTAAACAGCCCAGAAAGTTATAAAGAATACTCAAATGCCGTTAACGAGCAAAGCTCAAACTTAATGACCATTAGAGGTTTATTTGAATTCAATAATTTGGATCCAATTTCTATTGACGAAGTAGAACCATGGACAGAAATCGTAAAGAAATTCAAAACGGGCGCAATGTCTTACGGATCTATTTCTAGAGAAGCACACGAGAATTTAGCGATTGCCATGAACAGAATTGGCGGAAAAAGTAACTCTGGAGAAGGTGGAGAAGATCCAAAACGTTTCCAGAAAGAAATTAACGGCGATTCTAGAAACAGTGCAATTAAACAAGTTGCATCAGGACGTTTTGGTGTTTCGATCAACTATTTGACAAACGCTAAAGAAATCCAGATTAAAATGGCTCAGGGAGCAAAACCTGGTGAAGGTGGTCAGTTACCTGGAGAAAAAGTAGTGCCTTGGATTGCTGAAACGAGAAACTCTACACCTTATGTAGGTTTAATTTCGCCTCCTCCTCACCACGACATTTACTCAATTGAGGATTTATCTCAGTTGATTTACGATTTGAAAAATGCAAACCGTGAAGCTCGTATCAACGTAAAATTAGTTTCTGAAGTTGGAGTTGGAACCATCGCTGCCGGTGTTGCCAAAGCAAAAGCTGACGTTATTTTAATTTCTGGTTATGACGGAGGAACGGGAGCTGCACCATTAACATCTTTACAACACACTGGTATTCCGTGGGAACTTGGTTTAGCTGAAGCACAGCAAACTTTAATCCTAAACGATTTAAGAAGCCGTGTAGTTTTAGAATGTGACGGACAGTTAAAAACAGGTCGTGACGTGGCAATTGCAGCTTTATTAGGAGCTGAAGAATTCGGTTTTGCAACTGCTCCGCTTGTAGCTTCTGGATGTATCATGATGAGAGCTTGTCACTTAAATACTTGCCCAGTTGGTATTGCAACTCAGGATCCTGAATTGAGAAAAAATTTCAAAGGAACTCCAGAGCACGTAATCAACTTCATGTATTTCATTGCTGAAGAGTTAAGAGAAATCATGGCGCAGTTAGGTTTCAGAACTTTAAAAGAAATGGTAGGTCAATCACAAAAATTAAATGTGAACAAAGCCATCAAACATTATAAAGCAAATGGTTTAGACTTGTCATCAATTCTATACAAACCGGAAAAAGCGAAAACAGAGCCAAATCATAATACAACTACTCAAGATCACCAACTTGAAAATGTATTGGATTTTGATATCATCAAAGAAGCGATTCCGTCTATCTATAGAAAAGAGAAAACAAGAGTAACCTTTAAAATTAAAAATACAGACCGTTCTGTAGGTGCTATTTTGAGTAACGAAATCTCAAAAATCTACGGCGCACAAGGATTACCTGATGATACTATTTTAGTTGATTTTGAAGGTTCTGCTGGACAAAGTTTTGGTGCTTTTGCAACAAACGGATTGTCATTTAAAATTCACGGAAACTGTAATGATTATTTAGGAAAAGGTCTTTCTGGAGGAAAATTAATTGTAAAAGTACCTCCTACTGCGACTTTCAAACCTGAAGACAATATCATTATTGGAAACGTTGCCCTTTACGGAGCTATTACCGGAGAGGCTTATATTAATGGAATGGCCGGAGAGCGTTTCTGTGTTAGAAATTCTGGAGCAACAGCAGTTGTTGAAGGAATTGGAGATCACGGTTGCGAGTACATGACCGGTGGTACAGTAGTAGTTTTAGGAAAAACAGGAAGAAACTTCGCAGCTGGTATGAGCGGTGGTGTAGCTTATGTTTACGATCCAAATAAGAAATTCGATTCTACAGTTTGTAACATGGAAATGGTTGCATTCGACCCAATGGAAGAAGAAGATCTTACAAAACTAAGAAAACTGATCAAAAATCATTCATTGTACACAAGCAGTCCATTAGCAAAAAGAATTTTAGCAGACTGGGAAAACCAACAACAGCACTTCGTAAAAGTAATGCCAACTGATTACAAAAAAGCATTACAAAGAATTGCAGAAGAGAAAAAAATAGAAGAATTAATAGCTGATTAAAAAAGGTTCTGAGGTACTAAGTTTCTGAGGTACTAAGTTTTGAGTTTTCAACTCACTTCTTACATCTCACATCTCACAACTAAATCTAATTAAAAAGTCATGGGTAAAATAGGCGGATTTAAAGAATATAACAGAGCCGATGAAAGTAATTTAGCAGTAGCAGAACGTGTTTCTAACTACAACGAATTTACTATTCCGGTACCAAAAGATAAATTAAAAGAACAAGGATCAAGATGTATGGACTGTGGAATTCCTTTTTGCCACAGTGGTTGTCCGTTAGGAAATTTAATTCCTGACTTCAACGACATGGTACATCAGGAAGAATGGCAAAGTGCATTGGAGATTTTACAATCGACTAATAACTTCCCTGAATTTACAGGACGCTTATGCCCTGCTCCATGTGAGAAATCATGTGTATTAGGAATCATCAAAGATCCGGTTTCTATCGAAAACATCGAAAAAAGCATTATCGAAAGAGGTTTCGCTGAAGGATGGATCAAACCTCAACCACCAAAAACAAGAACTGGAAAAACAGTTGCCGTTATTGGTTCTGGACCTGCAGGATTAGCGGCTGCTCAACAATTAAACAGAGCGGGTCACACGGTTACTGTTTTTGAAAGAGACAACGCAATTGGAGGTTTATTACGTTACGGAATTCCGAATTTCAAATTAGAAAAGGGAATTATCGACAGACGTGTAGTTGTTCTTGAAGCAGAAGGAATCACTTTCAAAACTAACGTAAATGTTGGAGTTAACTTCAGCGTAGAAGAATTAAACGCATTCGATTCTATCGTTTTATGCGGAGGAGCAACTGAAAGAAGAAGCTTGCCAACTAAAGGAATCGAAAGCAAAGGCGTTGTTCAGGCAATGGATTTCTTGACACAACAGACTAAAGTTTTATTTGGAGAATCAATTCCGGATCAAGTTAAAGCAACTGGTAAAGATGTAATCGTTATTGGTGGTGGAGACACGGGTTCTGACTGTATTGGAACTTCAAACAGACACGGAGCAAAATCGGTTACTAACTTTGAGATTTTACCAAAACCTCCAGTTGGAAGAAGCGAATCAACTCCTTGGCCTTTCTGGCCGTTGCAATTAAAAACATCTTCTTCTCACGAAGAAGGTTGTGACAGAAACTGGTTGATCAACACTAAAGAATTCATTTCTAACGATAAAGGTGAATTAACGGGATTAAAAACGGTTGAAGTGCAATGGAAAATGACTCCAGGTCAGCGTCCTGAATTAATCGAAAAAGAAGGTTCTGAGAAAATCTGGCCTTGCGATTTAGCTTTATTGGCTCTTGGATTTACAGGTCCAGAGAAAACTTTAAGCGAGCAATTAGGAATCGAAACTGATATGAGAAGCAACTATAAAGCGCATAACTATCAGACAAACGTACCTCACATTTTCACTGCTGGTGATATGAGAAGAGGACAATCATTAATCGTGTGGGCTATTTCAGAAGGTCGCGAAGCTGCAAGAGAGGTAGATTTATTCTTAATGGGATCTACGAACTTGCCTACTAAAGGAAAAGGAGATCTTCCTAGTCTATAATTTTAGGTACTAAGATACTGAGATGCTAAGGTTCTAAGTTTTTCTCTAAGCATTTTATTAATCTTTTCCGATAAACAACATAACTACTAACAAACCCTTGAATTAATAATTCAGGGGTTTTGTTTTTTTGAAGCATCACAATTGGCTTTTTAATAAACATAGTTCCCGCTTTCGGCTATATCTCTCCGTTGCACTGCGAGGATACCGCCTCAATCGGGACTAAATTCAAACATTTGGCTTCTTTTAAAAATTGGAATAAAAAGAAATGCATTTAATTAGTGTAATTCATAGCGAAAACAATTTCAACAGCGTTTAAGAATAAGTTAAATTCGTTAATTCGTGGCAAAAAAACTTAGTATCTTAGCATCTTAATCCCGATCGCTATCGGGATAGCCCCTTAAAAAAGGTTACAAAATTCCAAAAACAGCAACTTTTTGTTTAAAAACAAACAATTTGTTACAATTTGTTATTTTTCTACAATTAATTTGCAGTTACTCAAAAGTGTAATAACTTTGCCCAAAATGATTTAAAAATGCAAGCAAAAGATTTACTGCAGTTAGCAGACCAATTTGGAAGTCCATTATATGTTTATGATGCCGAAAAAATCCAATCTCAGTACAACAGATTAACTAAAGCTTTCTCTAAGGTAGAAAACTTAAGAGTTAATTATGCCATGAAGGCATTGTCAAACATTGCGATTCTTCAGTTATTAAAGAACATGGGGTCTGGCTTAGATACTGTATCTATTCAGGAAGTTCAGTTAGGACTTCATGCTGGCTATGATCCTGAGAAAATTTTCTTTACACCAAACGGAGTTTCTTTAGAAGAAATTGAAGAAGTTGCCGCAATGGGTGTACAAATCAATATCGACAATTTATCTATTTTAGAGCAATTCGGAACAAAACATCCACATATTCCGGTGTGTATTCGTATCAATCCACACGTAATGGCGGGTGGAAATGCTAATATTTCTGTTGGACATATCGATAGTAAATTCGGAATTTCTGTTCACCAGATTCCACATATCTTGCGAATTGTTGAAAATACAAAAATGAGTATTGTTGGAATTCACATGCACACAGGATCTGATATTTTAGATATCGAGGTATTCTTGTATGCTGCTGAAATCTTATTTGATACTGCTAAACATTTCAAAGATTTACAATTCTTAGATTTCGGAAGCGGATTCAAAGTTCCTTACAAAAAAGACGATATCGAAACAGACATCGAAGAATTAGGTAAAAAATTATCTAAAAGATTCAACGCTTTCTGTACAGAATATGGCAGAGATTTAACCTTAATTTTCGAACCAGGAAAATTCTTGGTGAGTGAAGCAGGTCATTTCTTAGTAAAAGTAAACGTAGTAAAACAAACAACCTCAACAGTTTTCGCTGGAGTTGACAGTGGTTTCAACCATTTAATTCGTCCAATGTTGTACGGATCTTCACACCATATTGAAAACATCTCTAACCCAAAAGGAAAAGAGCGTTTTTACTCAGTTGTAGGATACATTTGCGAAACAGATACTTTTGCAAACAACCGCAGAATTCAAGAAATTACTGAAGGCGATATTTTATCTTTCAGAAACGCTGGAGCATATTGTTTCTCAATGTCTTCGAACTACAACTCAAGATACAAACCAGCCGAAGTTTTATGGATGAACGGTCAAGGAATTTTAATTCGTCAAGCTGAAACATTTGAAGATTTACTTAAAAATCAAATTCCGTTGCCACAAGAAATTGCTGCAACAGTTTAAAATAAAAAAAAGAGAATATCAATTATTGAAATCCCGTTCCCGAAAGGTAAACGGGATTTTTTTTGCACAATTTTATCATTTCGACGAAGGAAAAATCTTCGCAAGAAATTTCACAAAGAGTATCAAATTCATATTTAAAAAGAAAGAAAAACTCTAAAACAATTATTTGTCTTCGAAATAAAAAATACAAAATCAAAAATGATTATCTTCATAGTTTTAGAAATACAGCAGACAGTATAAAACTGACAAAAATCAAACGAAAGAAAAACTAATATATCTTAAAAACTCATGAATAAATTATTTTTTATTGTTGCACTTGCATTCTTTCTGAGTTCTAATACTGAAAAAAAACTGTCGGATAATAAAATCTATTTACAAGAAAACTACATTAAAATTGATAAAACCGATCCTCTTTACACAAAAGGACGGAATATTTTCAAAAGGGATTGCGCAGCCTGTCATTATATCGGAATGGATCTATTAGGAACTGCTCCACCTTTGGGCGGTATTACTAAATTGCGAAAAAAAGACTGGCTGTATAAATATACCCGAAATTCATATCAAATGTATGAGCAAGGCGATAAAATCGCAAAAGAAATCAGATCAAAAAAAAGTTGGGGCTTAATGACCTCATTTCCGAATCTTACAGACTCTGATCTGGATGCCATTTATTATTTTGTTGAGAAAAGATACGAAATGACAAAAAAAGGAATTCCTGTTGAAAAATAAATAAATAAAGATGATTTGAAGTCTGCATAGCGGAGAAAAAAATAATTGCATTTAGTCTTTCGCTGGCTCGAGACACTTGCACTAACAAACAAAAAAAGAACAAAAATCTTTTATAAGTTACTTCCAATTTTAACTGAAGGAATATATCACAAATTAGAAAAGGCTTTAGCCAAATTGTAGATAATTTGGCTAAAGCCCTTAAGCTTCTTTATTATTTTTTCATCCAGCTAAAGCTGGACGCAATTAAACCTTCTTCCTCCCTTCAATATTCGGTAAGAAACCAGTAATAATCCCAATCAAAGGCAAAAACGCACAAATCTTAAAAACATATTCTATACTTGTTGCATCGGCGATTTTTCCTAGAACTGCAGAGCCTAAACCTCCCATTCCGAAGGCGAAACCGAAGAAAAGACCAGCTACCAAACCTACTTTTCCTGGTAATAATTCGGTGGCGTAAACTAGAATTGCAGAAAACGCCGAAGAAAGAATCAATCCTATAATTACAGATAAAGTTCCGACCCAAAATAAATCCACATAAGGCAACATCAACGTAAATGGCGCAACTCCAAGAATCGAAACCCAGATTACATATTTTCTTCCAATGCGGTCGCCAATTGGTCCTCCAATCAAAGTTCCCGCTGCAACAGCTCCAGAAAACAAGAATAAATAAACCTGAGATTGCTGAATTGAAATATGAAATTTATCAATTAAAAAGAACGTATAATAACTCGTAATACTGCTCATGTAAAAGTATTTAGAGAAAATCAAAACCAATAAAATAATCAGCGAACCAATAACTCTGTTTTTTGATAAATGATGCGTTTCGATTTTAAGCGCGGCTTTATTAGCATTTCTTTCAGACAAATGTTCCGTGTACCAAAGCGCAATTTTATACAAAGCAAAAATTCCTATTAAAGCGATAATACAAAACCAAGCCACATAACTTTGTCCGTGCGGAATGATAATAAACGCCGCTAATAAAGGTCCGATGGCGCTTCCTGCATTTCCTCCCAATTGAAAAATTGATTGTGCCAATCCTTTTTTACCGCCCGAAGCCAAATGCGCGACTCTTGAAGATTCCGGATGAAAAATCGAAGATCCAATTCCGATTAAACTTACTGATAACAATAGAAAAGTAAAACTAGACGCAATAGAAACCAAAAATAATCCGGTCATTGTAAAACACATTCCAATAATAAGCGAATACGGTTTTGAATTTTTATCAGTATACATTCCCACAAAAGGCTGCAAGATCGAAGCGACGATTTGATAGGTAAAAGTGATAATTCCGATTTGGGTAAAACTCAGTCCGAAATTTTCTTTAATGAGCGGATAAATTGACGGAACTACAGCTTGTAAAAGGTCATTAATTAAATGCGAAAAGCTGATTATAAAAAGTATTGAATACGTTGTTTTTTTAATTACTTCTGGTTGTACTTTAACGGTTTCCATGAGTTGTTTTTAGGTTAATCTTCATTTTAAAAATAACAGCTGCATTATTTTTTTACAAAATTGAAATAAATTACAATGTCAAAATTGCTATATTTGGACAATGAATAATCAGATTCGGACATATAGAATGGCGCAGGATTATGGATACCAAATCAATCCATCAATTCCTGTAATTGGTTATACCGAAATGGTAAATAACGAAATGTGCATCTCGCATTCGCATCCGAGAGCGCAACTTATTTATGCTACGCGCGGTGTAATGCATGTTGTGGTTGGTAATCATATTTGGGTTGTAAATCCGTTGCAGGGATTGTGGCTTCCGAGCGGTGTCGAACATCAGGTTACTTTTCAGAAAGACGTTAATTATTATAGCGTTTTTATCGATCCTTCTGCAACTAAGGGATTGCCAACGAACAGTTTTTCTTTTGATATTCCGATGTTCTTAAAACAACTGGTTTTCAAAATAATCTCTTTTGGAACAAACGGAAATCTAACCGATTCGCAACTAAGAATCATTGCTGTTTTTCTTGATGAACTAGCACAAATTGTCCCAAGCGCCACATTTTTACCAACTACAAATAATGAAAGATTGCAAAAAGTCGTTGAACTTTTAATGAGCGATGTTGCAAGCAAACACACGATTGATCATTATGCAGAACTTTCATTTATGAGCAGCAGAACTTTATCGCGTTTATTCATAAAAGAATTGGGAATGAATTTCAGCGATTGGCGTACGCGTCTTAAATTGCTTGAAGCCATAAAAAGATTAGGCGAAAAACAATCCATAAAAGAAATCGCTTTGGATTTAGGCTATGAAACAGCCAGCGCTTTTATTTTTATGTTCAAAAAACATTTAGGTAAAACGCCTTCTAATTATATTTTAGAAGATGAAAATGATTCGGATAAAATATCGGCGTAAAGCATACATATTTAAACAACTTTGCTAAAAAATAACCGCTCATTCATATAACTTTAAAGTAGGAATAAAAACAAATTAAAAAATGGACATAATAGGCAACAGATTAATGGCTAGCACAATTGAAGAAGTCATAGAGAATTCGCAAAAACAAACAATCATTTTTAATTTAATGTTTCCTTATGATTTTGCAAATAATTTGTTTGAAGAAAGATATTTAAAGTTCAACAATGTCATTTTCTATCAGGTCGAAGAAATAATTATTCCTTTAGGCAGGATTCCACAAATATGTAATATAAATGATCTTGGTGAATTTCATAAAATAGTGATCACTCCACCAGATAATTTGGAAGTAAAATTTATCCGGCGAAAATTTGAAATTACTACAACTGTTGGGAAAAGAATTATTGAATTTTCAGATTATGAGTTTGAAGATAAAAAATAATATTTTTTATCCATATCAAATTAAAGTTTAATTCTTTAAAAAACTATTTTAGCTTACCAAATCAAAACCCCAAAACTATGAAAATTACGATTTCTCTGTCAGCTTTATTTCTATTGCTATCAACCAATTTGTTCAGTCAAACTATCGCGGATTTAAAGTTAAAATCAAAAGAAATTCCAAAAGCCTATACCTTCAACGACGGTAATATTTGCATTACGCCTCAAGCCTGTACTTTTTACAACGACATTGAAACCTACAGCAATATTGTTGGAACAGTAAAAAGCAAAGCGATTCAGAATTTTAGAAGCAAAGGCGATCGTGGTTCTATTATGTATTTTGAATTTGAACATGTTTTTAAAGGTGACAGATTTCTGCAAGGATTACTTTGGGGAAAAGACGGCCAGCCAACAGACGAACATCCGGAAGAATATGTTGTAAAAGGAAAATTTCTAATCATTTGGAGTTTCCGTCCTGATAGTGCTTTAAAGGAAAAATCCGAAGAAAAAATAGAAAAACTGTTGCCGTAAAACATCGAAGAACATTTAAAGAGTAAATTAACTTCATTTAGAATTCATCTTTTCGAATTACTTTT
The DNA here is from genome assembly GCF_900182645.1 of Flavobacterium resistens. Taxonomy (GTDB): domain Bacteria; phylum Bacteroidota; class Bacteroidia; order Flavobacteriales; family Flavobacteriaceae; genus Flavobacterium; species Flavobacterium resistens. Next base: position 1,341,722 of record NZ_FXTA01000001.1, read on the forward strand.
GCAAGTGCAACACTTCATCTTAAATAATAAAAAATGAAACCACAAATACGAATTCTTTCTTATTCAATACTTTTCTTTTTATATCTAATTTCAACACCGATTATTTTAAAAATAGGTGAAAAACTAAAAACGGATCCTTTTCTAACTTTAGGATTCGGTTATGCGGTCTTCAATATTATTTACGCTTTTATAGCTTTAAAATGGAAACCTTTATTGAATGTAATCTACGCTATAGCGATTGCATCATTAGCGTTATTTCTCGCTTTGAAGTTTACAAATTTGCATTTGCTTTTCGAATACGATCCGTATCAGGTAAAAACGGCTATACTTGCTAATGCTGTTTTTGCTGTTATTTTTTGGGAGATTGTTTATCAGGTGAAAATTAGAATGAAAAAATAATTTTTTCAATTCGCTCTAGCTTCACTTTTTATATTTTTTAAAATTCACTTTCCAATAAAAAAGTAAATAATGAAACTAAAATCGCTCTTAATATTGCTAACCCTGTTTCAATTTTCATGTAAAGACAAAAAAGAAAAGCAAGTTGAAACATGGAATAAACGAGTTCAGGAATTCAAAATTCAAACAAAAAAGAGTAATGTTTTTGATTTTCAAAAGTTTATAATCTCAAAAGGGAAAATTGGAGAAATAAAAATAGGAATGCATATTAATGATGCTGAAAAATTCTTAAACCAATTGACTAAAACAAAAGCTGAAGCTTACGATTTTGGTTTTGACGGAGGCGGATTTGCCTATATTTATTCTTTAAAAAACCAACCTGTTATAGCGTTAATTCCGAAAAGAGATTCGGATGAAATTTTAGCAATCGCTGCTTTAAGTAAAAACCTAAAAATGAACAATGGTTTGCATCCAGAATCTACTGTTGCTGAAATACGACAAAAATATCCGGATATTAAAGTTAATCAAGATATAATGATGGATTGGGAATTTATGCAAGACGAAAAAAACAATCTGCAATTTATATTTATGACCAGTGAAAATAACCAAATTGGAGAATACTCCGAACTCGAAATACCTTCAGAACCAAAAAGAATCGATATAAAAACGGATTGGATTGAAATCAGATAAAAATCTGCTCATTTAAAATACATACTACAATTCAGAATATAAATCTACCTCGACAACAGCATTTTACAAACGTAATTTCTTAAATTAGCTTATAAACATTTCTAATGAAAATTTTATTTGGCTATGAAAAATACTTCAGAAATTGCAAATCGGTTTAGAGAGATTATTTTAAACGGAACCTGGGTTGCCAATACCAATTACAAAGATCAGCTCGAAAATCTGGATTGGAAAATTGCCGTTGCTCCACTTCAAAACTTAAATACAATTGCAATTCTCGCGCAACATATTCATTACTACATTAACGGAATAAATCAGGTTTTTAAAGGCGGAACATTGGATATAAAAGATAAATTCAGTTTTGACTTTCCTCCTATTCAGTCGCAACAAGAATGGGAAATTTTTCTAAACAAATTTTGGAATGCAGCTGAAGAATTTGCTTCTTTGGTGGAACAAATGCCTGATGAAAAACTAGATGAAGGTTTTGTTGATGTAAAATATGGCACTTACAGAAGAAATATCGACTGTATGATTGAACACAGTTATTATCATTTAGGCCAAATTGTATTGATTAAAAAACTCTTGCAAAACTGAAAAAATAATAAAGCTTAACCTTAACTTTTTTTTCAAAATAGTAAAATTCGTAAATTTAATTTTCAATTCTAAAAATTTAAAAATGAAGAAAATACTTTTATTATTTGTTTTGTTAATTGGTTTATCTGCTAATGCTCAAACTTCTAAAGAATTGATAGGAAAATGGCAATTAGTAAAATGGACCAAAAACGGTAAAGAAAAAGATATTCAGAAACGTTTTAAAACAGATCAGGTTTTTCAGGTATTTAAAGAAAATGGCGATTTCGAAAGTGTAATTGGCGATGAATCTCATAAAGCAAAATGGAAATTATCAAGCGACAATTCTCAGTTGACGATCGTTTCTGTTATTTTGCCAGTTGTATTTAAAATTAATTCTTTTGACAGAGAAAAACGTAGTATCTCAAACCCTGAAGTGGGCACTTTTGAGTATAAAAAAGTAAGTGACTAAATCCCGATCGTTTTTTTATTACTCAAAAAAAACAAAACTTCTCATCTAGCCCCGATAGAGCCGATATCCTCGCAGAGATAAAGGCGAAAGCGGGACTGAACATTCTTATGAAAACATAGGTTTCTGCTCCTTAAAAAATCTAAAAAAAGGCATAGTTGTTGAAAGTTAAAAAAGATATATTTACACCTTCAAAAAATACAACATGCAAAAAATTACTTTTCTATTTTCTATATTATTTTTGGCCTTTTCTTCGTGCGGTGTAAAAACAACTCAAGCGTTAATAAGCGATGGGAATTATGACGGCGCAATTGACCGTGCGGTTGAAGCTTTAAGAACGAATAAAGATTCAAAAGGAAAACAGGATTATGTATATCTGCTCGAAGAGGCTTTGCTAAAGCGAAAGATAGAGACTTACGTAATCTTGAAATGCTCAACAAAGAAAATAATCCTGCAAATACTGAACGTATCTACAATACTTATGTACAGCTAAACAACCGTCAGGAAAAAATTAGGCCTATTTTGCCTTTGAAATTATTAAAACAGGGAAGAAACGCACTTTTTCCGTTTGATAATTATTCGAATGAAATTGTAAACAGCAAAAACGCACTTTCAAAATATCTGTATGAGAACGCTTCTGCTCTTTTGAAATCAAATAACAAAATGGATTTCAGAAAAGCTTACGATGATTTTGCCTATTTGGAAAGTTTAAATCCGAATTATAAAAATGCAAAAAAACTAATGGATGATGCTCAGTTTAAAGGAACTGATTTTGTGGATGTTTATGCCAAAAATGAAACCAATATGGTGATTCCGAAAATGCTTCAGGATGATTTATTGGATTTTAAAACTTATGGATTAAACGACAAATGGACGGTTTATCATAGTGCAAGACAAAAAAATATAAACTACGATTACAGTCTGATTATTAATTTTAGAGATATTTATATTTCGCCAGAGCAAATCAAAGAAAAGGAATTTACTAAAGAAAGACAGGTAAAAGATGGCGTAAAAACACTTTTGGACAGCCGAGGAAAACCTGTAAAAGACAGTCTGGGGAAAGAAGTTAAAGTAGATAATTTTAAAATTCTTCGCGCAACTGTCTACGAATTTAGACAATTTAAATCGTGCCAGGTTACTGCAAAAGTTGACTACGTAGATTTGAAATCGAATCAACTGGTTCAAACATTTCCAATTAGCAGTGAATTTGTTTTTGAGAATATATATTCGACTTATAAAGGCGATAAAAATGCATGCGATGACAATTATCTTGGCAACTTCAATAAACGTGCGGTTTTGTTTCCGAATAACGAACAAATGGTTTATGACACGGGCGAAGACTTGAAAGCCAAACTAAAAGACATCATTGTAAAGAATAAATTTAGACGGTAATTATATAACACGATTATAAAGAAAAAGGCGCATTTTTAATGCGTCTTTTTTTGTTTAGGTTCTTTTCTTAAAAAAAAAATGCTTTTTTGAATTGCGCAACCAAAAAGTTGCATATATTTGCAACTGATTAGTTGCGTAATTCTATTTTAAAAATGAAACGAGATATTTTTCAGGCAATCGCCGATCCGACGCGAAGAGCAATTTTAGTTTTAATTTCTTCAACAGCATTAACCCCAAATGCAATTGCAGAACAATTTAAAACAACGAGACAAGCAGTTTCTAAACACATTAAAGTTTTAAACGAATGTGATTTATTGGAAGAAAAAAAACTGGGCAGAGAAATTTATTATCAGCTCAAAATTGACAAAATGAAAGAAGTAGATCAATGGATGGAACAATTCAAGAAAATCTGGGAAAGCCGTTTCAGCCAATTGGATCAAGTATTATTAAATTTAAAATCTAAAGAAAATGAAATCTGAACTTACAATGAATTTTTCCATAGATAAGGAAAATATAGCCGTAATTATAAAACGCGAATTCAATGCGTCATTGTCAAACGTTTGGGCAGCCTGGACAGAGGTTGAGATATTAGATCAATGGTGGGCGCCGGCTCCCTTCAAATCCAAAACAAAAAGCATGGAATTCAAGGAAGGCGGGCGCAGATTGTACGCCATGGTTGGGCCAGATGGTCAGGAACGTTGGAGTTTTTTTGATTATTCTTCTATTTCTCCAAAAACAAATTTCAAACACTCTTCTACTTTTTGCGATGCTGATGCAAATCCAGATCCAAATATGGGAAGTTCTTATTGGGATGTTACATTTTCTGAAGAAGGCGATTTGACTGTTGTTGATATTGTAATAAAACGCGATAGTCTGGCCGAATTAGAAAAAGTTGTAGAAATGGGATTCAAAGAAGGATTTACAAGCACGCTTAAAATCTTGGACAAAATTCTTGAAGCAGGCAAATAAAATGCTTTGAATAAAATCAAATACTAATACATTTAAAATCAATATTATGAAATCAAATCTTTTAATGAATTTTACTGTAGATAAAGAAACGAGTACCGTAAATGTAAAACGTGAATTTAATGCATCATTGTCAGCTGTTTGGTCAGCGTGGACAGAAGCTGAAATTCTGGATCAATGGTGGGCGCCAGCTCCGTGGAAGGCACGAACTAAAAGCATGGAATTTAAAGAAGGCGGACGCCGACTGTATGCAATGGTTGGTCCTGAAGGTGAAGAACATTGGGCAATTGCCGATTTTACTTCAATCAGTCCGAAGACAAATTTTAAATATTTAGATGCTTTCAGTGACAGCGAAGGAAATTTAAACAAAGAATTCCCTCGTTCTGACTGGGATGTCAATTTTTCTGAACAAGATGGTTCGACTTTTGTTGATATTGCGATTAAACATGAAAAACTTTCTGATTTGGAAATGATTATTCAGATGGGATTCAAAGAAGGCTTTACTATTGCAATGGAAGGTTTGGATGTAATTTTTGCAAATCAATCCTAGTAAAAAATATATTCGCAATTCAAAAATACCGCTTTGTTATAGAAGCGGTATTTTTTTTACTTATATTTTAATTGCTATAATTTGAGTTTAATTTGTATTTTCAACCTGAAAACTAGAGTCAAAAAAACTTAAATGATCCATCTTTTTACAAAACTTAAAAATACGTACCTACTTTTTACTTTACTGTTATTAATCAGTTCATGCAATTCAAGCAAAAAAATCTCTGGAATTTACAGATCAAATTTTGCGCAATATGGCTTTTTTGTAACCGAAGTTAAACTGAATGAGGACAGTACAGCTGTATTTCAAAAATGGGGAGATGTATTGGGTGAAAAACTAAACGGAAAATATAAAATTTCGAAAAATACTTTATATCTAAAATTTAATAAACTAAAACATGATTCATCAAAAGACACTGTGTCAATTAATGAATTATCAATGATTCCTATTGATACATCTGAATATCGAGATTCACATGGATACGATTTAAAATCTGAAAATGGGATTCCATATCATCTTAAATTCAAGATAAAACATAATAAGCTACTTGTCTATAATTTTGTAAGTGACAAAATTATTCGCAGATGCCAAGGATCAAAAAATAAAGCGAGATTTTATTTAAAGAAACTAGATAACTATTAAAAACTACCTTTAAAAAACCAAAATTCTAACCAAAACATTATGATAAAATTCATTACCACCGCTCTTTTGTTTGCCACTATTTCAGCATTCTCTCAAAGCAGATATGAACTTTCTGATAAAGGAAAAGACAAATTCTATCTTTCTGATTCTATTTCAAATTTAGCTAAAACTGGTAAAATTACAGTTCAACCAATTGTTGTTGTTGACGGAATACCACATCGTTTTCAGGACTTAGAAAAAGAGAAACTTGTTTTGTCTAAAATGGAAATTTCCAAAATTATCGCTATGGACAAACAAAAAGGAATCAGCATTTATGGAACTTATGGAGAAGCCGGCGTTTTGATTGTTACCACAAACAGAAGTAGTTTTCAAAAACGTGTACCAGAGGTAAAAGAAATGAAAGAAAATTAATTTTTAGTTCAGGTTTCACTCAAGATTGTCAAGCTGAGCGAAGTCGAAGTCCTCGCTTCAATAGGAACTCCCTTCGACTTCTCTCAGGATGACAAAAGTTTTTACAATTCACAATTAATTACCCCAACCAACCTTCACGATCCAAACTTCTGTATTGAATTGCTTCGGCGATGTGTTGCGAAATTATAGACGGAGCATTATCTAAATCAGCAATTGTTCTGGCTACTTTCAGAATCCTGTCATAGGCTCGAGCGGAAAGATTCAAGCGCTCCATTGCAGTTTTCAGCAACTCTTTTGATTGTGCGTCTAAAGCGCAAAACTCCCGAATTAATTTACTGCTCATTTGAGCATTGTAATGTATGTTTTCTATTTCCTGAAATCTTTTGGTTTGAATTTCTCTGGCAGCGGTAACGCGTTTTCTGATTTCGACACTGCTTTCGGCTTTTCGGTCGTCCGCTAATTTCTCGAAAGGAACAGGAGTTACTTCTATATGAATATCAATTCGGTCTAAAAGCGGTCCGGAAATTTTGCTCATATAACGCTGCATTTCATGTGGCGAAGACGTATTAGGCATACTCGGATCATTAAAAAATCCACTCGGACTCGGATTCATGCTCGCCACCAACATAAATGACGACGGATAAGTGACCGTAAATTTGGCTCTAGAAATAGTTACTTCACGATCTTCCAATGGCTGACGCATCACTTCTAAAACATCGCGCTTAAATTCTGGCAATTCATCCAAAAACAAAACACCATTATGCGCCATTGAAATTTCGCCCGGTTGCGGATAACTTCCTCCTCCAACAAGTGCGACATTAGAAATCGTGTGATGCGGGCTTCGAAACGGACGTTGATTCATCAAACCGACTTCTTTCAATTTTCCGGCAACACTGTGAATTTTAGTTGTTTCAAGTGCTTCGCGCAAAGTCATTGGAGGCAAAATACTCGGAACACGTTTTGCCAACATTGTTTTTCCTGCACCGGGCGGACCAATCAAAATAATATTATGACCGCCCGCGGCAGCAATTTCCATACAACGTTTAATACTTTCTTGTCCGCGTACATCTGAAAAATCAAATTCAGGGAAATCCAGACTTTTATAAAATTCCGCACGAGTATCAATCACTGTTGGTTGAAGCGTATCTTTTCCGGCAAAAAAATCTATTATTTCCTGCAAATTCGAAACACCGTAAACATCTAATCCAGCTACAATTGCGGCTTCTTTTACATTTTGAATTGGGAGAAAAAATCCTTTATAACCTTCTTCTTTTGCTTTTATAGCAATTGGCAAAGCGCCACGAATAGGTTGCAAACTTCCGTCTAATGAAAGTTCGCCCATAATAATATATTGTTCGATTTCGGGAGCTTTTATTTGGTCGGAACCAATTAATATTCCCATTGCGAGTGGTAAATCGTATGCTGAACCTTCTTTTCTGAGGTCGGCGGGCGCCATATTGATGGTTATTTTTTTGCCCGGAAGCATCAATCCGTTGTTCTTTAAAGCGGCTGCAATTCGGTAACTGCTTTCTTTTATCGCATTATCTGGAAGCCCAACTAAATGATAACCAATTCCTTTGTCCATATGAACTTCCATCGTAATTGTGGTTGCCTCTACTCCAAAAACGGCACTTCCATAAACTTTTACTAACATAATTATTCTTTCATTAATTGCTTTTAAAACTAATGAAAAAAATATTAATTTGTAAGTTTTTTATTTCAAATTATAAATTCTAGAAGAATAAGTTGGTTTCACTCATTCTTATAAGGCCAAGAATAAATTCCAGTTGGCTGAATACTATCAATCAAAATAAATTTTTGCGTTTCATCTCTTCGGAAAATATATAAATATTTTTGTTCTGCTCCTTTATGGATTGAATCACCCACTTTAACACAGTTATAAGGGAAAAAATCATATTGCCACATATCTATTTCAATGTCATTATGAAACGGTGTAACACCACCAGTAGGTGTGTTTTCAACTTTTGTAACTACAAAATCGTATTTCTTAAAATGTACAGTTCTCGATTTAAAATAGTCATTTATAAGTAACAAAATTATGCCGCCTATAAATATTAGAATACCAAATTTAATTCTATTAAAGTTTTTATTCATTCAATTAGGTTTTAGTAATTTTTGGAATTGATTTAAATGAACGGCAAAATCGCATCTTTTACTGCATTAAGATTTTTAAAACTTCAGACCAATCTGAGTTTTAATTTCCTCCACAATCCTACTCAAATCCAAACAATTCTGATGTGACCAAAATTTACTTTCAATTTGGCCATTTCGAATACAATCATGACATTCCATAATTTCATGCGAATAACCTTTTCCTAAAACTGGTAAACTGATAACAGCTTCTTTTTCATCGTTTATAAATAAAGAATATCCATCGGCAACAAACCAAGGCGAATTCAGTTCGATTCGTCCTTTACTTCCGGCGATAATTGCGTTCATATCTGAATCAGAAACAATTGAAGCGTGCAAAATCGATTGTGCCGATTCATATTGCAAAATCATGGAAGTCTGCAAATCAATATCATTTTTATGTTTTATTGCTTTGGCGATAATCTCCTTTGGTTTACCTAATAATATATAAGAAAGAAATAATGGATAAACGCCAATGTCAAATAATGCGCCTCCTCCCCGTTCTTTATCAAAAAGTCTAAGATTTTCAGTTTCGCTTCCGCGGAAAGCAAAATCAGCTTTTATATATTTTACTTCACCAATTTCTCCGTTTTCAACTTTCTGCAAAACTTCTTTTATTGACGGAATAAATCGCGTCCAAAAAGCTTCCATGAAAAACTTATTATTCTTTTTTGAAGCTTCAATCATTCGAACAGCATCAGAATAAGAAAGCGCCAAAGGTTTTTCGCATAAAACATGTTTTCCGTTTTCTAAAGCTTTAATCGATAATTCAGCGTGCGAATCGTGTGGTGTGGCTATGTAAATAATTTCGATTTCTTCATCGGCAAAAATCGCATCGTAAGAATTGTAAGCTTTAGAACAATTGTATTTTTGAGCAAAATCTTTTGCTTTTTCTAAATCTCTCGAAGCAACCGCCGTCAATTCAGCATCTTCCAACAACATTAAATCGGTCGCAAATTGATTGGCTATATTTCCTAAACCAATTATTCCCCATTTTATTTTTTGTGAATTTTTCATAAATGTCCTATATACACTATCCATCAACGATTTACCTAAATTTTCATCTAAAATAGAGAAAAAACATTTTGGAAAATTAAAACTTATCTAACATATTTTCATATTTTTAGCAACAAATTAGCAAATACCATATGAAAAAAGCCCTACTACTACTCTTTTTGAGCGTTTTTTTAACAAAAACGTATGCTCAAGACTACTTCCCTGTTAATGAAAGTGTGCACAACAAAAGTAAAAATTACACTGTTTTTACGAATGCCACTATTTATGTAAGTCCAACTCAAAAAATTGAAAAAGGAACGTTGCTTATCCAAGACGGAAAAGTAGTTTCTGTTGGAACCAATATTGCAATTCCTAAAAACAGCATCACAATTGATCTGACAGGAAAAACAATTTACCCATCATTTATTGATATTTATACCAGTTTTGGAATCGAAAAACCAAAAGGAAACATGACTCCAGGACGCAGCCGTAATCCACTTTACGATACAAAAAGAACTGGTTTTTACTGGAACGAAAGTGTAAGACCTGAAGTAAACGGTTACGAAACTTTTAAATACGATCAGCCAAAAGCTGATGAGTTTTTGAAAGCTGGTTTTGGTGTTGTTGGAACTCACGTACCTGACGGAATTGCTCAGGGATCTGGAGCTCTTGTTGCTTTAAACAATGAAAACAACTCAAAACAAATCATTTCAAACAAATTAACAAATCACTTTGCTTTTACAAAAAGCGCTTTGACAAATCAGCAATATCCAAGTTCTCTAATGGGTATGATGGCTTTGCTTCGTCAAATGTATTTAGATTTAGATTGGTACAAAAAAGGCAATTCTGAAACTAAAGATTTATCATTAGAAGCTTTGGCAAGCAATGAAAAACTGGTTCAGATTTTTGCAACAGAAGACAAATTAAATAGCTTAAGAGCTTCAAAAATTGCAAAAGAATTTGGTTTAAATTACGTTTTGAAAGGAAGCGGAAATGAATTCGAAAGAATTGAAGAAATCAAAAATACGAATGCAAAATTTATTATTCCGATAAGTTTTCCTGATGCTTATGATGTTTCGAATCCGTATTTATCAAACCAAATTGAATTAGCTGATATGCGTTTCTGGAATCAGGCACCAACGAACCTAAAAGTGCTTTCGGATAACGGAATTGTTTTCGCCTTGACGACTGATAAATTAAAAAAGATCGAAGATTTCAAACCTAATTTATTAAAAGCAATAAAATATGGTTTTGACAAAACAAAAGCTTTAGAAGCGTTAACTACTATTCCTGCAGCGATTTTAGGAAAAAGCGACGAAGTTGGAAGTTTGAAAACTGGAAGTTATGCAAACTTCATTATTACTTCTGGAGAAGTTTTTGACGAGAAAACGGTTTTATATGAAAACTGGGTTCAAGGAAGCAAATTTGTTGTGAATGATATCAATGCGAAAGATATTCGCGGAAATTATGACTTGACTGTTGGAAAGGATACTTACAAATGGAAAATTGATGGAACTGCCGATGCTCAAAAATCGGAAATCACAACTGTTGATGCTAAAAAAGTAAAAAGTACTTTTTCTATCGCAAAAAATTGGGTTTCTCTTGTAATCAAACCTGCTGATACTATTAAATCAAACTTTGCTCGTTTAACAGGATTTGTTGAAAAAGCAGATGCTTTATCTGGAAAAGCAGTTTTATCAAATGGAGATGAATTGGTTTGGAATGCAGTAAAAACAAGTCCGTTTGTTGCGGTTAAAGATACTTTAAAACCAGAAAAACCAAATCATGTAATGCCTGTAACGTATCCAAACGTTGCTTTTGGTGATACTAAAAAACAAACTGCTCAAACTTTATTATTCAAAAACGCTACAGTTTGGACGAATGAAAAAGAAGGAATTTTGACAGAAGCTGACGTTTTGATCAAAAACGGAAAAATTGCTGCTGTAGGCAAAAATCTTTCTGACGCATCGGCAACTGTAATTGATGCCAAAGGAAAACACATTACAAGCGGTATTATTGATGAGCATTCGCATATCGCGATTTCTAAAGGTGTAAACGAAAGCGGACATAACTCAACTGCCGAAGTAACAATTCAGGATGTTGTAAACTCTGAAGATATTAATATTTATAGAGATTTAGCCGGAGGTGTTACAATTTCTCAATTATTGCACGGATCTGCAAATCCAATTGGCGGTCGTTCTGCGATTGTAAAATGGAAATGGGGTTCTGCTGCAGATGAAATGTTGTACAAAAATCAGCCTAAATTTATCAAATTTGCTTTAGGTGAAAACGTAAAACAAGCAAACTGGGGAATTGACAATCCAACTCGTTTCCCACAAACAAGAATGGGAGTTGAACAAGTTTTTACAGATTATTTCCAATTGGCTAAAGAATATGACGAAAACTGGAAAAAATTCAACGCTGGAAATAAAAAAGGAAAAGCACCAAGAGTAGATTTAGAATTACAGACTCTTGCTGAAATTTTAAACAAAGAGCGTTTCATTACTTGCCACTCTTATGTAGAGTCTGAAATTTTAAATTTGATGAATGTTGCTGAGAAATTCAACTTCAGAGTAAATACTTTCACTCATATTTTAGAAGGTTATAAAGTAGCTGACAAAATGAAAGAGCACGGCGTTGGTGCTTCAACATTCTCTGACTGGTGGGCTTATAAATTTGAGGTAAATGACGCAATTCCGTACAACGGACCAATTATGCACAACGAAGGTGTAGTTGTTGCTTACAATTCTGATGATGCTGAAATGTCTCGAAGATTAAACCAGGAAGCTGCAAAAGCTGTAAAATACGGAAATGTATCTGAAGAAGATGCCTGGAAATTTGTCACTTTAAATCCTGCAAAATTATTACATATCGACGATAAAGTAGGAAGTTTAAAAGTAGGCAAAGATGCCGATGTTGTTTTATGGAGCGAAAATCCATTGTCTATTTATGCTAAAGCTGAAAAAACAATTATTGAAGGTGTAGTTTATTTTGATATCGAAAAAGATGCTCAAAAACAATTGGCCATCACTAAAGAAAGAAATGAATTGATTGGACAAATGCTGCAGGAAAAAAACAAAGGAAACAGCACTCAGGCTCCAACAAGAAAAGAGAAAAGAGAATATCACTGTGATACTTTAGAACAGTTATAAAAGCTTTAGAAAATTCATAATGATAAAAAGAGACAACATGATAAATAAAAACATATATAAATTGCTGTTATTATTTTGTGCTTCTGTACAAATAAATGCTCAGCAAATTCCGGCACCAAAGCAATCAAAATCGATTTTGATTTTAAATGCGACTGCGCACTTAGGTAACGGAAAAGTGATTCAAAACAGTGCCATTGGTTTTAAAGACGGAAAAATTACTTTAGTTGCCGATGCAACAACAATCAGACTTGCCGCTGATGCTTATGAAACTACTATTGATGCTTCGGGAAAACATGTGTATCCAGGATTTATTGCTGCCAATACAACTTTAGGATTAGTTGAAATTGATGCCGTAAAATCATCTGACGATCAAGAAGAAATTGGGACTTTTAACCCAAATGTCAGAAGTATTATTGCTTATAACTCTGAATCGAAAGTAGTTGAAACGGTTCGTCCAAATGGTGTTTTAGTAGCTCAGGTTACGCCGCGTGGCGGAACGATTTCTGGAACTTCATCAATTGTACAATTAGATGCATGGAGTTGGAAAGATGCTATTTTAAAAGAAAATGACGGAATTCATTTGAATTTTCCATCTAGTTTTAAAAGATCTGGATCTTGGTTTGAGCCTGGTGTTATTGAGCCAAACAAAGATTATCCGAAACAAGCGGAAGAAATCAACGCTTTTTTAATCAATGCAAAAGCGTATAATCAAACAACGCCAAAAGAAAGAAACATTGTTCTGGAAGCTACAAAAGGCTTGTTTGACGGAACTCAAACTCTTTACATTCATGCGGATGAAGAAAAGCAAATTGTAGATGCAATTCAATTGGCTGCCGACAATCAAATCAAAAAAGTTGTAATCGTTGGTGGATTTGAAGCTTACAAAGCAACGGCGCAATTATCAAAATACAATGTTGGTGTTCTTTTAAGACGTGTTCACGATATGCCAACAAGCGCTGATCAAGATGTAAACCTGCCTTATAAAATGGCAAAAATACTTACTGATAAAGGTATTGTTGTTGGTTTAGAAAACAGCGGTGATCATGAGCGTATGAGTGTGAGAAATTTACCTTTCTTAGCTGGAACTTGTGCCGCTTTTGGTTTAGACAAAGAAGTTGCCGTGCAGTTGATTACGCTAAATACAGCAAAATTATTAGGAGTTGATGCAACTTGCGGAACTTTGGAAACAGGTAAAGATGCTACTTTATTTATATCTGAAGGAGATGCTTTAGATATGAGAACAAATAAATTGACAACTGCTTTTATTCAGGGCAGAAACATCAATTTGGATACTTTTCAAAACAAACTGAACAGAAAATTCAAAGAAAAGTTCGGTCAGAAATAATTAGATTTTTCTAATACAAAAAGGCATCATTTGAAATATTCATTTGATGCCTTTTTTATTTAAAACAAAACAATCTGAACAGTACATTAAATAATTTGAATATAAAAAATCATTATTTTAAGAATAATAGTATCTTTTTTTCATCAGAAACTGCACAAATGACAACTTTTACCCATTTCAAGATTAATAAATTGTAAAATTTAAGTCTTTTTTAAGATATACACGCAAAATTTAGGGGGTCAAATTTTAAAATTAACAAAAATTAAACAATAGACTCTATTTTTTATAGGGGTGTCGAATGATTTTATACTTTTATAAAAAATTTAAAACTAAATAACTATGCGAAAAATTATTTTAAGTGTGATCCTCATCACGATTTTGTTACTATCTATTTTTTCTATCTCATTTGTTACTGAATCAAAAACATTAGGCGCTCATGTTGTTGAATTAAAACTAGACACGGGTGATACAGCATGGATGGTTGTTGCAACGGCATTTGTATTATTAATGACTCCGGGATTAGGATTTTTCTATGGCGGTATGGTAGGCAAGAAAAACGTAATCAGTACAATGCTTCAAAGTTTCATGGCAATGGTAATTGTTACAGTTCTTTGGGTAGTAATTGGATTCGGATTATGTTTTGGTCCATCTATAGGCGGTTTCATTGGAGATCCTTCTTCAAATATATTTTTCCAGGGCGTAAGCGCAAACACCGCTTGGGAATTAGCACCAACAATTCCTATGATTCTTTTTGCTTTATTCCAGGCAAAATTCGCAATCATTACTCCAGCATTAATTACAGGAGCTTTTGCAGAACGTGTACGTTTCTGGGCTTACTTATTATTCATGGTTTTATTTATATTATTCGTATACGCTCCATTATGTCACATGACTTGGCATCCTGATGGATTGTTCTTTGGATGGGGAGTTCTTGACTTCGCTGGTGGTACTGTAGTACACATGAGTGCTGGATGGGCTGCTTTGGCTGGAGCAATCTTCTTAGGAAAACGTAAAGTTCAAAAAGTTAACCCTGCAAGAATCACTTATGTATTATTAGGTACAGGTTTATTATGGTTCGGATGGTTTGGTTTCAACGCAGGTTCTGCAGTTGGAGCTGGAAGTCTTGCTGCTCAAGCTTTAGGAACAACTACAATCGCTGCTGCTTCTGCTGCTATGGCTTGGGTTTTCCTTGATAAAATATTAGGACACAAATTATCTGCAATGGGAGCTTGTATTGGTGCTGTAGTAGGTTTAGTTGCGATTACTCCTGCTGCTGGTTTTGTAAGCATTCCTCATGCATTAGCAATTGGTATTATCGCTGCGGTAATCAGTAATATTGTAGTTAGCAAATTCCCTAAAGGAAAAATCGACGATGCACTTGACGTATTTGCTTGTCACGGTGTTGGTGGTATGGTAGGAATGTTATTGACTGGTGTTTTTGCTTCTAATAGCGTAAACTCTATAGTTGGAAAAAACCAAGGATTAATTTTCGGTGATGCTACTTTATTCTTAATACAATTAAAAGCATTAGTTATCGTGTCAATCTTTGCTTTTGCTGCTTCTTATGCTTTGTTCTTCATTGTAAACAAAATTACTCCTTTAAGAGTTACTGAAGAAAAAGAAGAATTAGGATTAGACATCTCTCAACACGGAGAATACTTATAATAAAAAGAATTTCCTCTTTTTGCCTTTATAAAAAATCCCTCTAAGTTTAGCTTAGAGGGATTTTTGTTTGAATTAATATCAACTTTATTAGTTCTTAGTAATTAGCTCTTAGTGATTATTCACTTTCTTTAGTTTAACCATTTAACTCCATAAAATTATAAAGAAAAAAACAAGGGTTATAACACTAAGAACTAAAAAATCTTATTTGAAATTCGCAATTCCTTCTTTCAGCCATTGCAAATATTCTGCGGTACTTACGTAACTAATTGTTGGTTTAGAACTATGCAGGTTATTGCCTTCTAAATCCGTGATAACATACAAAGGCTGCGTATTGGTTTTATATTTTGAAATCATAAAATCAGTCCATTTATCTCCTACGGTAATAATTTCATCTCCTGCTTTCGTAACATGTTGTTCATTTTTTGGAAGCTCTCGTTTATCATCAACGTATAACGAAATTAAAACAACATCATTTTTTAAAATTGGAAGAACCGAAGGATCTGACCAAACATTGTTTTCCATTTTTCTGCAGTTTACACACGCATAACCTGTAAAATCAAGCATTATTGGCTTGTTGATTTCTTTCGCATATGCTAAACCATCTTCATAATCATGAAAAACCATTATTCCGTGTGGGCCTAATTCTGCGCCTTCAGGAAGTCCTTTTATTGATTCTGTGCTTCCTGTTGAATTCCCTGAACCTCCAACGCCAAATGGACTTTCGCTATATTGTGGTGGCGGCGGAAAAGCGCTAATTAATTTTAAAGGCGCTCCCCAAAGTCCCGGAATCATATAAATTGTAAAACTTAAAACAAGTAATCCTAATGATAACCTTCCAACCGAAATATGATGTGTCGGGCTATCGTGTGGCAAAGTGATTTTTCCGAATAAATACAATGCAAGAGTTCCAAAAATAGCAATCCAAATCGCTAAGAAAACTTCTCTTTCTAAGAAATGCAATTGTAAAACCAAATCAGCATTTGATAAGAATTTGAATGCTAAAGCCAATTCTAAAAATCCTAAAACAACTTTTACAGTGTTTAACCATCCTCCAGATTTTGGTAATGAATTCAACCAGCCCGGGAACAACGCAAATAACATAAACGGAAGTGCTAATGCTGAAGAGAAACCTAACATTCCAACGATTGGAGCAATTCCTCCATTTGAAGCAGCCTCAACCAACAAAGTTCCTACAATTGGTCCTGTACATGAAAATGATACAATTGCCAATGCCAAAGCCATAAATAATATTCCAACCAAACCTCCTTTGTCTGCTTGTTGATCGGCTTTGTTTGCCCATGAATTTGGAAGCATAATTTCGAATGCTCCTAAAAATGAAACAGCAAAAACGACTAAAATCACAAAGAAAATAAGATTGAACCAAACATCTGTCGATAAAGCATTTAAAGCATCAGCACCGAATATTTTAGTTACAATCAATCCTAAAATCACATAAATTGCTATGATTGATAATCCGTAAATTATAGCATTTCTAATTCCTTTTGCTCTGCTTTTACTTTGTTTAGTAAAGAAACTTACCGTCATAGGAATCATCGGGAAAACACAAGGCGTAAATAAGGCTGCAAAACCACCTAAAAAAGCCAAGAAAAAGATAGACCACAAACTTCTAGACGGTGCCGGTGCAGGCATATCTTCTTTCGAAATTGGTTCTTCCACATTAGATTTTACCACCTGAACTTTTGCAGTATCTGCTGCTTTTGCGATTGTATCCACCGCAATTCCAGTTACTTTCGTCTCGTCCTTTTTCGCTTCTGTTATTGCCGGAACTGCGTCCATATTGAAAGTCGACGGAATCGCAATTGAGAATTTTTTATTAGAATTGATACAAACTTCTTTACAAACCTGAAAATCAAATTCCACATCAACCGTTTTTAAATTTGGGTTGACAATCTTGATTTCCTGTTCGATATGTGCTTTTCCTTCAAAGAAAGTTTCATTTACACCAAAAACATCATTAAAAGCTGTTCTGTTTTTTCCCTCCTTTGCTTTTCCAACTAATTCGTAATTTCCTTTTTGATTTTTGAATGCAATTTCCAGCGCAAGCGGTCCGCCTTCTGGTGTAAATTGCGAGTACATATGCCAGTCTTTTTCAATTGTTCCGTCAAAAATTAACACGGCATTGTTTCCGGATTTTTTTTCAATTTTCGAAGTCCATTTTACTGGCTCTAAAACCTGAGCATTACTTTTTGCAAAAGAAAAAATAAAAAACAGTAAAAATAAAAGAGATTTGCTCCAGTAGTTTTTTGACATTATCGCTTGGCGGTATTGATTAAAGTTCATTATTGTAGTTCTATTTTAAGTATATTATTTGTGGTATTTTCAATTTTAAAACGTTCGTCTTGCCTGATTCCAACAACCCATACAATTTGGTTATCTGAGCACAAAATCCATGTTTTTTCTTTTTCAATTAGAGATAATTTTTCATCTTTAAAAAGCTTGCTTACTTTTTTTGATTTTCCCTGCATTCCAAAAGGCTGAAAAACATCTCCTTCATTCCATCTACGTAAAATCAAAGGAAACTGGATTTTTTCGGCGTCCACAAAGATAGCTTTATTTGAATCTATTGTAATGTCATCTACTTGACAAAGCTTCAAATTTAAGGGAAAATTAACTTCTGTGTCTTCTTTATTAATTTCAAATTCTTCGTCATTAGGCTCATACGAAATTGGACTCAAAATCAAGGTTTCTCTGTTTTTAAGCAATCTGAATTCTTCCGAAAGCACTTGTTTTCCAGATTGTCCGTTTACCAAATCGTAAATATCATTCCATGCCGTGAAACCAAATTCATTTAGCCATTGGTACAAATACGATTTATAATTTGGTAATTTTTTCAGCTGATTTAAATCGAAATGAATATCTTCTCCATCTTCTTTCGCAACCTGCTGATAAACCATAATTGATGCATCTTCAGTCATTTCCTGCGATTCCTGCAAATACGATTGTGTCTTTTGAAAAGCATTCAAAAAGTTCGGATTGATTTCTTTTAGAATAGGAACTAAATCGTGGCGAATTTTATTTCGCAAATATTTATTCGAAGCATTACTGCTGTCCTCGCGCCATTCAATATTATTTTCTTCGGCGTATTTCAAAATTTCTTCTCTTGAAAAAGGCAAAAGCGGACGAATTATTTTGTCATTTTGTTCCGGAATTCCAGTTAAACCTTCTAATCCAGTGCCGCGTGTTAAATTGATAATGAAGGTTTCCAGATTATCATCGGCATGATGCGCCGTTAAAATATAATCGAAATTTTCTTCTTCCAAAAGCTCA
This sequence comes from Flavobacterium resistens, assembly GCF_900182645.1. Lineage (GTDB taxonomy): Bacteria > Bacteroidota > Bacteroidia > Flavobacteriales > Flavobacteriaceae > Flavobacterium > Flavobacterium resistens. The sequence continues at coordinate 1,360,402 of NZ_FXTA01000001.1, forward strand.
TAAAACCAACTATAGCGAAGTTCTCTCGCAGCAACTTGTGTCGATAATTTATAATCTTCGGCAAAAGCTTTGGTATCAAATTGTGTGGTAAAAAACGGAATGTTATTTTGCTTGCAGTAATTTTTAATAAATTCCTGATCGCCAAAACTTTCTAAACCGCGAAGCTGAAAATTACAATGCAATACAGCAATTTCATAAGGCAGTTTTTTCAATAAATGCAGTAAAACCATACTGTCCAATCCGCCACTAACAGCCAGAAAAAGCTTTTTTTCTGCTAAAAATGGAAATCTGGAAACAATATGATTTTGAAAGTTTGAAAACATTTGATAAATGTAAAGAATTAAACTTTATCTATTTTTAAATGAAATGTTAAGCGTAGTATTATTTTTTGCCAAGTATTTATGGATTTATAGCTAAATAAAATTTTATTGTAAAACTTCATGCATTGCCTTAGCTTTCAGCAAACATTCTTCATACTCTTTTTCAGGAACAGAAAGCGATGTTATGGCACTTCCGACAGAAAATGAAACATATTTATTTTCCTGATTATACAAAATACTTCTGATCACTACATTAAAATCAAAATCACCTTCGGGCGTAAAATATCCGACGGCGCCGCTGTATAAACCGCGTTTAGTTTCTTCCAAATTTTCAATGATTTTCATTACCGAAATCTTTGGCGCACCTGTCATGCTTCCCATTGGGAAAGTTGTTTTTAAAACATCAACTGGCGAATATTGATTGTCTAATTTTGAAGTGATTGTTGAAATCATTTGATGCACCTGCAAAAACGAATAGATTTTACAAAGTTCTGTAACCTCAACTGAACCTTTTTGCGCTGTGTGCGAAAGGTCGTTCCTAACCAAATCGGTTATCATGATATTTTCGGCGCGTTCTTTTGCATCGTTTTCTAAAAAATATTTTGATTTTTCATCTTCTGCAGAATCCAAAAAGCGTTTTGAAGTTCCTTTTATCGGTTGAGAAATAATAGTTTCTCCAACTTTCTTCAAATAACGTTCAGGTGAAGCCGAAAGCAAATATTGTTTGTTATTTTTAAAGAAAACTGAAAATGGCGCTTGTGAAATAGCATTCAATTTTTGAAATTTTTCTAACGGATTTATAGTCGCGTTTTCAGCAAAAAATTCCATACAAAAATTAGCTTCATACATATCGCCTTTATGAATGTGTTTCAGCATTTTTGTCACTTTTTCAACATACAAATCTTTTGAGATTCGCTGCTGAATTGTTATATTTTCCAGACTTTCGACTTTTGACTTTTGACTTTCGACTATTTCACTAAAATCATCTTCAAGCTCGTCATCACAAAGCAATAAATACTGAATTTCGAGTTGATTTTCTTTCAATAAAAATATCTTTTTTGGCTGAAAGAAAAATAAATCAGGAAAACCAAGTCCGTCTGAATTATCCGATTTTAAATCTTCAATATCATTTTTTAAATCATACGAAAGATATCCAAAAAGCCAATCTTTTGTGGTTTGCTGATATTGTTTTAAATCTTCAAAAGCATTTTGGAAATCAGTTTTTACAGATGTAAAAGCATCAACAGCCAGCAGACAGTCAAAACTTGAATATTCCTGAGGATATGAATTGCTGTCCAGAAAAACAATCTCACGAAACTGTTGCGACCAAGTTAAAAGTTGCTGTTTGAATTGTTCTGAATTGGAAATATGTTTATGAATAGAAACTCTCAAAGAAGTATAAATTTTAAGCTTCAAAATTACGACAAAAAAAATCCTTCAATAAAATAAACCTAAAAAATATTGGCACACTTTTTAGTATATCGATTTTAACACTAATTCATAAAATTCGCCATTTGATTAAAAACTACTCTCAAATTTTAACAAGAAATCGTATTTACATTGTGTAAATATTTTATTTATTAATCAAATTTTAAAAATTTTATGAAAACAACTGCAAAATTAGGTTTGACCACCTTAATTCTTATTCTAGTATTATTTTCCTGCAAAAAAGCAGATTATGCTACAGCCGAAACTTCGGCAGATACTGTAACAATGGACAGTACAGCAATTTCATCATCGGCGGCTGTCGAAAAAAAGGACAGCAAACAGAAATTTATTCGAACCGCTGATATCAAGTTTAAGGTTAAAAATGTCGTCAAATCTACTTATGCAATTGAAAATGCTGTTCAAAAATTTGGCGGATTTGTAACTTATACCAACCTTCAAAGCAATATTCATGATCAGATCAAAACTAAGATTAGTCTGGACAGCACTTTAGAAACCACAAAATATTCAGTAGAAAATAATATCACAATTCGTATTCCTAACACACAGCTGGATACGGTAATAAAATCGATTGCCAAACAAATCGATTTTTTAGATTTCAGAGTCATTAAAGTTGATGATGTATCGTTAAAAATGTTAGCCAATCAGCTTTCGCAAAAAAGAAATAGCGTTACTGAAAAAAGAGTCGAAAATGCAATTGATTCAAAAGGAAAAAAAATCAATGATATTGTAGAAGCAGAAAATACACTCGCAAATAAAAAAGAAGAAAAAGACAATCGCATTATCGAAAACTTGTCTTTGCAGGACCAAGTTAACTTCAGTACTATTACTTTACAACTTTATCAAAATGAAACAATAAAACAGGAAATTACGGCAAGTGAAAAAGACAACGCTGCTTACAAACCAAATTTAGGAATCCAAACAATTGATGCTTTAAAAAGCGGTTGGTACATTTTAGAGTCTATCTTGATTTTCTTTATCAATCTTTGGCCGATTATTTTAATAAGTATTGGAGGCTTTTTTCTTTATAAAAAATATCTCAAGAAATAAGAAAAGTGTTAATAAAACAGCAATTTAATAATGAAAAAATCGTTATATTTGATATAGCTTTCAATTAATCCCAAAACATGGTCAGATCAATTGAAAAATCCTCAATAAAACAGAATTAAAATAGCAATTCTGTTTATGAGAAATTTATATTAGACGATTTCCAAGCACATTATTTATATTTTTTAACTTATTTAAAAATCCTAAGTATTATGAAAATTGCTACTATTATTGTCCGTGTTTTAATTGGTCTTTTGCTTCTTTTTGCTTCTATTAGTTTTTTCTTTCACTTAATGCCTGCAGAACCAGCAACCAATAATGATTTTAAAGCCTTCAACACAGGTTTAATGGCTTCTACTTATTTAATGCCCTTGGCTAAATCAATTGAATTGCTTTGCGGAATTGCATTTGTAACAGGACGTTATGTAACATTAGCTAATATTTTGATCTTGCCAATTACGGTAAATATCTTGTTCATCAATTATTTCCTGACGCCAGAAGGTCTTCCGATTGCCGGACTGTTATTTTTAGGCAACTTATTTTTGATTTACAGATATTGGGATAACTACAAAAGTGTTTTTACAGCCTAAATTATTTCATTTTAAAATAAAAACCCAGCACCTTTTAAAGTGCTGGGTTTTCTTTTAATTTGTTTTGTCATGTTTTACCCAGATAAGATCTGAAATTTTATATCCAATCTCTTGGGCTTTAATCAGAAAATCAGCTTTTATGCTTTCAGGAATAGTTGTTTCTCTGGAAAGTATCCACATGTATTTTAAACTTTCGCCTACAACAAGAGCATATTTATAATCCTGATCGATTGCGATAACATTGTACCCAGCATAAAAAGGACCAAAAAATGAGACCCTAAGCATACCAATATTGTCTTTTTTGACAAACTTGGCTTTCCCGATGCTTTCTTCCCACTTGTCTTTTTTGACATCATAGCCCCTGTTATCTACCTTTATAGTACCATTATCATTCAGCGAATATTCGGCGGTAACATTTATTAAATCTTTTTCCCATTTATAATCTAACCTTGCAATTTCGTACCATTTTCCTAAATATTTTGCCTTGTCAAAGTTGGTGACAGCAACAGCTTTTTTAGGAATAGTAGAACCGCAGGAATAAAGTACAGCTGCAATTCCAGCTCCAAGAAGAATTGGAGCGATATATTTATTTTTCATAATGTTATCTTTTTAATTATCATAAAGATAGCATCTGAAATACACATCTAATTTACAAAATTTTTCTGAAACTTTATATTTTTTAGCTATTAAAAATAATGTGGATAAAAAGAAAAAAAATCACACGTATTTTAGGATAATGTGTTCAAAAAGCTAAATTTGGAGAATCAATTTAGCCCTTAAAAATGAAAATAAATTTATTGCTAATTTTCCTGTTTTGTTCTTCTTTTTCCAGATCACAATCTGTCCAGGCAGTTGATTCTTTAAATATTGAAATATGCAAATCATTAGTTCAAAATAAGAATTTGGACAATGAAATAAGAATGAATACAATAGAAAAATCTCATATATACCCATACTTATTGAGATTTAATGACACAATAATTCAAAAAAAATTATTTACTCAGATTTATTATAGATTACTAAAAAATTGTGATGAATTTAAAACTCTTTTTCCTGCTCAACCATTCTCAAATGATTATTCCGAACAAAATAAAGAACCAATAATTAATATATCTAAAGAACAATGCAATCATTTTGACAAAATTTCAAAATACTATTATATTGAAGGAGGTGGCAAAAAAGTAGAAGTAACTTTAAGTGATAATTTATGGGTTGAAAAATTTGAAGACAATACTTATTCAAAATTGTATTTTAGAAAAAAAAACAATTGTCAATTTGAATTAGAATTTATTGAAAGTAATAACGTTTCGAGAGGGAACCTAAGTGTGAAGGGTGAAAAATATCTTTATAAGATATTTAATGAAGAAAATGAGACTTATAGTGTCTATTTAAAAAACAAAGAAACTTATTATATTTTTAAGATAATAAAGCAATAAAAAAAACGTCAGAAAAGTTTCTGACGTTTTTTTTAAATATGATTTACATAACAAATTATACGTGTATTGCTCTATTTTCAGTAGCTGCTAATGCCGCTTCTTTTACCGCTTCCGCGAAAGTTGGGTGCGCATGGCTCATTCTTGAAATATCTTCAGCAGAAGCTTTGAATTCCATTGCTGTAACCGCTTCTGCAATTAAATCTGCTGTACGCGCTCCAATCATGTGAACTCCTAAAACCTCATCTGTTTTTTCGTCAGCAAGGATTTTTACGAATCCGTCTAAGTCAGCACTTGCTCTTGCACGTCCTAAAGCTTTGAAAGGAAAACTTCCAGATTTGTAAGCAACTCCTGCCGCTTTCAATTGCTCTTCAGTTTGTCCAACTGCAGCAACTTCTGGCCAAGTGTAAACGACACCAGGAATTAAATTATAATCGATATGTGGTTTTTGACCTGCTAAGATTTCAGCAACCATAGTTCCTTCTTCTTCTGCTTTGTGTGCTAACATTGCTCCACGAACAACGTCACCAATTGCATAGATATTTGGAACGTTAGTTTGTAAATGATCGTTTACTTCAACTTGTCCTCTGTCTGAAATTTTAACTCCAGCTTTGTCAGCGTTTAATCCGTCTGTGTAAGGACGACGACCAACAGAAACTAATGAATAATCTCCTTCAAGAGTGATTGTTTCTCCTTTTGCATTTTCAGCCTGAACTGTAACAGCATCACCGTTTCTTTCAACTGATTTTACTTTGTGAGAAACATAGAATTTCATTCCTTGTTTTTTCAACACTTTAGTCAATTCTTTAGAAAGAGAACCGTCCATTCCAGGAATGATTCTGTCCATGAATTCAACTACAGAAACCTGAGCTCCTAAACGAAGGTAAACTTGTCCAAGCTCGATTCCGATAACACCACCACCAATGATTACTAAGTGTTTTGGAACTTCTTTTAAAGCTAAAGCTTCAGTAGAAGTAATGATTCTTTCTTTATCAATTTTGATGAATGGTAAAGAAGATGGTTTTGATCCTGTAGCGATTACAGTATATTTTGCTTCGATAGTTTCTGAAGTTCCGTCAGCTTTTGCAACTGCAATGTGTGTTGCATCTACGAAAGAACCTAAACCATTGAAAACAGTGATTTTATTTTTATCCATTAAGTAGTTGATACCACCTACAGTTTGATCTACAACGGCTTGTTTGCGCGCGATCATTTTCTCTAAATTGATTTTTACATCTCCAGAAACTTCAATTCCGTGATCTGCAAAATGAGCAATTTCAGCATAATGATGAGAAGAAGATAATAATGCTTTTGAAGGAATACAACCTACGTTAAGGCAAGTTCCGCCCAATGAATTATATTTTTCTACAATTGCAGTTTTGAAACCTAATTGTGCGCAACGAATTGCTGATACATATCCTCCAGGACCTGAACCTATAATGACTACGTCAAATGAACTCATAGTAATTTGTTTTTATTTTAGCGGTTACAAAATTAAGGAATAAAGTTCTGTTTGAAGTTTAATTTTCAATGTTTTTTGCGTGAAATTTTGGGTTGGGGTTTTACCGCAAAGAGCGCTAAGAATTACGCGAAGGTCGCTAAGTTTTTTGTTTTTAATCTCGCAAAGACGCAGAGTCGCAAAGTTTTGATACTAAATATTGTCATTTCGACTGAAAGGAGAAATCACACTAGTGAGTCGACAAAGATTGGAGATATACTTTGCGGAGTTTCATGTGTGATTTCTCCTTTCAGTCGAAATAACATACTGAGCGTTAGGCGCATTGATGGGCGTATCTACAGAAAAACCTTTGGCCCTTTGCTCCTCTGAACCTTTGTGCCTTTTTAAAAAGAAATCACCGTTGAGTTCTTTACTTCACTAATCATAAACATACTTTGCGTACTTCCAATATGTTGGAGTGAAGTCAGTTTGGTTACTAAAAATTCCCTGTAAGCTTCCATATCTTTTACTAATACTTTCAGAATATAATCATAATCACCACTTACATGATGACATTCTAAAACTTCGTTGAGTTTAATGACTTCACTTTCAAATTTCGTTAGGAATTCTTTAGTGTGCTGAATGAGTTTTAAATGGCAGAAAACAACGAATCCTTTTTCGATTTTAGATTTATCGACTAGGGCGACGTAATTTTTAATTATTCCTTCTCTTTCTAATTTTTTAATTCGTTCGTATACAGCTGTAACCGAAAGATCAAGTTTTAAGGATAATTCTTTGGTTGTTTTTTTACTATCGGTTTGAAGTAAAACCAAGAGTTTTTTATCTGTAGCGTCTAAAATCATTTTCGTTGGTTTTAAGAGATGAAAGAAAATCTATTGATTGGGTTTTATTAATTCAAATTTAGATTAAAAATCATTATAAAAACATATTTATAGTTTTAAAATCTAATTACTCACTTTATAGTTGATTAATTTTCTAATTAGATCTTATTTTGAACAAGATTTCTCTTGAAAATGAGTGCCCTAGCCCTGATAGAAGTGGAAATCCTTTTGTGTCTCGTTTTTTTAACGAGACACAAAAGGATTTCCACTTCTATCAGGATTAGCTCCTAGTAATTAAAACTAGTTTCAATCAACTTGAAACCTGAAACTTTAAACAAAACAAACAAAAACTATCTATATGAAAAACTTCAACCCAGCAGATAAAATTCAGGATTTGCAATACTTTGGTGAATTTGGCGGTGTGAATCCGTCGATTTCAGATTCTTCGACTTATACTTTTCTTTCGGCGAAAACTATGTTTGACACTTTTGAAGGAAATATGGAAGGCTGTTATTTGTATTCGCGTCATTCGTCGCCAAGTAATTTGTATTTGGATCAGGCTTTGGCTGCAATGGAAGGAACAGAAACAGCAAACGTTTCGGCTTCGGGAATGGGAGCGATTACGCCTACTCTATTACAATTGTGTGGCGCTGGCGATCACATCGTTTCAAGCCGAACTATTTATGGTGGAACTTACGCTTTCCTAAAAAACTTTACTCCAAGATTCGGGATTGAAACTAGCTTTGTTGACATTACCAAACTGGATGTTGTTGAAGCTGCAATTACACCAAAAACGAAAGTTTTGTATTGTGAAACAGTTAGTAATCCATTATTGGAAGTTGCTGATATTAGTGGTTTGGCTAAAATCGCAAAAAAGCATAATCTGAAATTGGTTGTTGATAATACGTTTTCACCTTTATCGGTTTCTCCAGCAAAATTGGGCGCTGATATTGTGATTCATAGTTTGACCAAATACATCAACGGAAGTAGCGACACAGTTGGCGGTGTAACTTGTGCATCGAAAGAATTTATTAATTCACTGAAAAATGTAAATTCAGGAGCAAGTATGCTTTTAGGACCAACAATGGATAGTTTGCGTTCGGCAAGTGTGATGAAAAATTTACGTACGCTTCATATCCGAATTAAACAGCACAGTCATAATGCACATTACCTGGCTGATCAATTCGAAAAAGATGGTTTAAAAACGGTTTATCCGGGATTGAAAAGCCACCCGAGTCATGAATTGTACAAAACGATGATTAATCCTGAATATGGTTTTGGAGGAATGTTGACAATCGACGTTGGAACTTTGGAAAAAGCCAATGAATTAATGGAATTAATGCAGGAAAGAAATCTAGGATATTTGGCTGTAAGTTTAGGCTTTTATAAAACTTTATTTAGCGCGCCAGGAACCTCAACTTCTAGTGAAATTCCGTTAGAAGAACAGAAAGAAATGGGACTAACAGATGGTTTGATTCGTTTTTCTATTGGTTTGGATAATGATATTGATCGTACTTACAAAATGATGAAAGCTTGTATGGTTGAGCTTGGGATTTTGAATTCGGCAATCCCGATAGCTATCGGGACGTAAAGAAGTTTACGCAGAGGTTCGCTAAGATTTCTCTCTCGCAGATTTGGCTGATTATGCTGATTATTGTAGGAATCTATAAAAAAATCTGCTAGATCTGCACAATCTGCGCGAGAAAATTTGAGTGAATTTTATATGAAAAAAGCCGTTCTGAAATAATCAGAACGGCTTTTCACATTTAACTTTTTACTTCTAACTCACAACTTGAGTATTTAATTTACTATTTTTTCTACTGTAAGTAAAGTAAATCAATAATCCGATTAACAACCAAACTGTAAAATAAATCCAGTTCCAAACGCTTAATTCAGCCATCATATAAAGACAGCAGATTAATCCCAAAAGCGGAATTAAAGATAGGTTTTTTCTAAAAGCCCAAACGGCTAATCCAACTAAAACAAAAAGGAAAATCCACATTGGAATTTTGTGTTTGAACAATTGAAAACCTGATTCATATTTTAATGAATCGTTGATTGGAAGTCCTTTTACAACTTCAGCATACTTAACCTCATCATCTTGATATTGGCTTAATAAATGCTCTAAATCTGAAGTTTCGGCTGTTTTATTATTAACCTCAATACTTTCTAAATAATTGAAAACTTTTGCTGATTCTTCTTTATTTAATGAAGTAACAATTGTTGTTGCATCGTTTATTTGCGCTTCATTATTTACAAATTCCATTGTCGCTTTGTTATTGATCACAAAAGCATAATACAATCCTACAATAATTAAAACTGGCAGAATATATTTTGAATTGATATAAGGCGTTTTGAATTTTCCTCTCGGAATTTCAGGTTTGTTTTGTAACACTAAAACTCCGGCACAAACTAATACAAAGGCAAATAAAGTTCCGATACTGCATAAATCGGTTACCATTGTCAGGTTTAAAAATAATGCAGGAACTGCTACTACAAAACCTGTTACAATTGTTGCAAAAGAAGGTGTTTTAAATCTTGGGTGAACAGTAGAGAATTTCTTTGGCAATAAACCATCACGGCTCATACTCATCCAGATACGAGGTTGTCCCATTTGGAAAACCAATAAAACACTCGCCATTGCCACTACTGCACTAACTGCAATAATTCCCGACATCCATTTTAGGTTTAATTTATCGAAAACAAATGCCAAAGGATCTCCAACATTTAATTCGTGATATTTTACCATTCCGGTTAAAACTAAGGCAATAGCAATATATAGAATAGTACAAATAATAATCGCCCACATCATCCCGCGAGGCAAATCACGTTGTGGATTTTTACATTCTTCGGCAGTTGTCGAAATCGCGTCAAAACCAATATAAGCAAAGAAAACTGCTGACACTCCTTTTAGAACTCCTCCAACTCCATTTGGTGCAAATGGATCCCAGTTTGCTGTATCTACATAAAATACTCCAACTCCAATTACTAAAAGAACTACGCAAAGTTTTATTACAACCATTAGGTTACTAGCGTTACGAGATTCTTTCATTCCTCTATAAACCAAAGCGGTAATCAAAATAATAATGAATAAAGCAGGAATATCAGTCACAAAATGAAAAGAACCAATTGTTGGTGCTGTTGTCCATGCTGTATGCGCCTGTTGTAAAGCTGTACTTAAATTTTCGAATGATTTTCCGCCTCGCATTAAAGCTTCTGCATCATTAAATCCGTTTGAAGCGGTTAGATAATCCATCTGAATCCATTGCGGCAAATGAATTCCGCCACTCTGGAGCAGTCCTGTAAAATAATCGCTCCATGATATCGCTACCGTTATATTTCCGACGGCATATTCCATGATTAAAGCCCAACCGATAATCCAAGCAATTATTTCTCCAAAAGCAACATAAGAATACGTATAAGCACTTCCTGAAACCGGAACCATCGAAGCAAATTCGGCGTAAGCAAAAGCGGCAAAACTACAAGCCAAAGCTGTAAACAAAAACAAGAAAATAACGGCTGGTCCACCATCTGCACTTGCTTTTCCGATCGTACTAAAAATACCAGCTCCCACAATTGCTGCAATTCCAAAAGCAGTTAAATCTTTGGTTGTAAGGTGTTTCCCCAATGCCTCATGTCCATCTGCTTCATTCTTTGCAACTTGCTTCAGAATATCTTGTACCGTTTTTTTTCGGAATAAACCTGATAACGCCATATGTGGTTTTGCTTTTAAATTAATTTATATCGGTCTTTGTGGTTTTATTTTGCAAATAATGCAAAAATTATCCTGATTTCAAATATATAAAACCATTTTGTTTTTTCTCAATATATTTTGCTGATAGATTTCGCAGATTAAAGAAATTTATTCTAATTTCTTTTTAGGATTTTTAATCTTGTAAATTTCCGATAATCATCGAGGAACAACTCATCATATTTTTAACATTTATTTCAAAAATTAAACAACAAAAATATATCTGTAACATCATAAAATGTAACATTTTAAGAAGATAGCACACTTATCATTTTAAACAATTTAATCTAAAGGTAAATTTATGGAAAAAATTTCAAGACGTTCTTTTGTAAATAAATTTGGAATGGGAGTTGGTGCTTCGGTTGTCATGACTTCACTTCCGTCTTTTTTAACCGCAGCAGAAAACAACCAACATTCTTATACCGGCAAAAAATTAAATGTCGCGTTATGCGGTTTAGGAAATTATGCCTCGAGAGTGGCACAAGGAATTCTCGCTTCTGAATACTGCACTCTGGCCGGAATAATAACCGGTACGCCTGAAAAAGCTACAAAATGGAAAAGTCAATATAATATTCCAGAAAAAAACATCTACAATTATCAAAACTTCGATGAAATTGCAAAAAACAAAGACATTGATTTAATATATGTTATAACACCAAACGGTCTACATAAAGAATTTACAATTCGCGCTGCAAAAGCCGGAAAACATGTCATTACCGAAAAACCGATGGCAATTTCAGTAAAAGATTGTGAAGAAATGATAAAAGCCTGCAATGACAATAATGTACAATTGGCAATTGGGTATCGTTTGCATTATGAACCAACTCATCTTGAAATAAAACGTTTAGGACAAGAGAAAGTTTTTGGGCAGGTTCGTTATATTGAAGCTTCTCTTGGTTATAAAATTCATGATCCGCTTGATACAAAAAGTACCGTCAATTTTAGTGACCGAAACGAATGGAGACTTAACAAAAAATTATCTGGAGGTGGTCCGTTAATGGATTTAGGAGTTTATTGCATTCAGGCAAGTCGCTATGTTTTAGGCGAAGAACCAATTGCAGTTACAGCGCAATTTGGAAAAGTATATAACAAACAAATTTTTTCTGAAACTGAGGAAAGTATTTCCTGGCAAATGGAATTTCCAAGCGGTGCAACTGCAAATTGCAACACAACTGTAGCTTATGATGTTGACCGATTTTATGCTTCCGCAGATGAAGGTTCGTTTGAATTAAGTCCGGCTTTGAGTTATGGTCCGTTTGAGGGAAAAACATCTAAAAGTCCGCTAAAATTCCCGGTAATCAATCAACAACAAACACAAATGGATGAAATAGCTAAACTATTATTAGAGAACAAAAAACTGCCTAATCATATTACTGGCGAAGAAGGTCTTAAAGATATTAAAGTGATCAACGCAATTTATAAAGCTGCTGAAACTGGGAAGAAGATTGCGATACTATAAATTTCTCCCGCAGATTTGGCCGATTGTACAGATTTTATTTTTAAATCTGCGTAAATCTTTAATTGATTTAAGCAAAATCCGCTATATCTGCTAAATCTGTGGGAGAAAAAATCTTTGCGTTCTCTGCGTAAAGCTTTGTGAACTTTGCGGTTAAACTTTACTTTAAACAACTTCTCAAAATACTAACCGGATGCTGTGCTTCACGTTTTGTTCCATCATAAATTTGATGACGGCAACTTGTTCCTGCAGCAGCAATTTTCACATTTTCGGCAGTATTTCTAACTTTTGGGAAAAGCGTATCCTCACCCATTTGCATACTCACTTTATAATGTTCTTTTTCATAACCAAAAGATCCCGCCATTCCGCAGCAACCTGAATTATAAATCGTAACCGTATTATTTTTTGGAAGATTCAGCATCACAAAAGTCGCTTCAACAGAACTTAACGATTTTTGATGACAATGTCCGTGAATCTTGATTTCTTTAGTTTCCTCAGAGAAAGAATCTGGTGTTATTTTTCCGTCGATGATTTCTTTTTTGAAGAATTCTTCGATTGTAAAAGCATTTTGCGAAATTCTTTCCGCGCTTTCTTTATCCGATGCCAATCGTAAATACTCATCTCTAAAAGTCAAAATTGTCGAAGGTTCAATTCCGATTAAGGGCGCTTTCGCGGAAATCAAATCTTTAAAAATATTGATATTGATATCGGTAATCTTTTTTGCTTCTTCCAAAAATCCTTTTGATAAATAAGTTCTTCCACTTTCTTCATGATTTACGATTACAACTTCGTAACCTAATTTCGTCAATAATTCGAAAGCGTCAATCCCGATATTTACGTCATAATAATTGGTAAATTCATCTACAAACAAATACAATTGTCCGTTTGGAAAATCGACATTTTTAGGTTTGTTATTTTCATACCATTTTCTGAAAGTCTTTTTCGCTAAAAGCGGCACTTGTCTTTCGGGCGCAATTCCCATTGTTTTTTTCACCAATGACTGATTCGAAATAAAATTCGTAATCGACGGGAATTTGCTTCCCATTTTGTTCAATTTTGCGTTGTTGGCAAAAATCTTGTTTCTGGTCGAAAATCCGTTTGCTTTTTGGTATTGGTATAAAAATTCGGCTTTCAAAGTCGCAACGTCAACATTACTTGGACATTCGCTTGCGCAAGCTTTACAGCTTACACACAACTCAAAAACTTCGTATAATTCCTTTTGGTCAAATTTGTTTTCTTTTTCAGAATAGGTCAAATATTCGCGTAAAGCATTTGCTCTAGCGCGCGTGGTTTCTTTCTCGTTTCGCGTCGCACGATAACTCGGACACATCGCTCCTCCTGCCGATGGCATTTTTCGGCAATCGCCAGAACCGTTACATTTTTCGGCTGCTCGCAAAATTCCTAAACTATCTGAAAAATCCTGAAACGTTTTAATATCCGGTTCTACTCTACCCGAAACTACACGATGATTTTCATCCATTTTCAAGGCGTTGACAATCTTCCCGATATTTAAAACCGAATTCGGGTCAAAAGCTAATTTGATTCTTTTCAGCAATTCGTAATTCTTATCGCCAATCATAAACGGAATAAATTCTCCGCGCACGATTCCATCACCGTGTTCACCGCTTAACGAACCTCGGTATTTTTTTACCAAATGAGCCACATCGGTCGCAATGGTTCTGAATAATTTTAGATCTTCCGTTTTCTTTAAATTCAAAACCGGACGCAAATGCAATTCTCCCGCACCGGCGTGTGCGTAATAAATCGCTTCCTGTCCGTGACTTAACATCATCGCCGAAAACTCTGCAATATAAGCCGGTAAATCACTTAATTCTACAGCTGTATCTTCAATAGAATCTGCTGCTTTGTTGTCGCCCACAATACTTCCTAAAAGTCCGAGTCCGGCTTTTCTCAGTTCGTTGGCTTTATCAATATCAGGACCGTAAATTTTTACGAGCGCGTAACCGAAATTATGTTTTTCTAAATCAGCAATTAAAGCGTTGGCTTGATTTTCTGCATCTTCTAAAGTATGCGATGCGACTTCAAAAAGCATAATCGCTTTTGGTTCTCCAACCAAAAAGAAACGGTTTTTAATGTGTTCACGATTCGTTTTCGTACAATCCAAAATCGTGTCATCAATCATTTCGCAAGTGTACAAATGATGTTTCATCGCCACGACAACAGATTCTAAAGATTCCTGAATCGTATGATAATGTCCAACGACCATAATACTATGCGCTGGCGGTAAATCGTCGACTTTTAAAGTAATTTCGGTTGTAAAAGCCAAAGTTCCTTCGCTTCCGCAAAGTAATTTCCCTAGGTTTATTGTCGGTTCTGTTCCGCCAAATAATTCTGATCTTAACAGAATATCAACTGCATAACCTGTATTTCGTCTATGAATTTCCGGTTTCGGAAACTCTTTTATAATTTCTTCCTGATTTTCTTTTACCGAAAGTTCGTCGTAAACGCTTTTATAGATTTTATTTTCTAAAGAATCGCCTTTGGTTTTCTCGATAAATTCCGCCGAAGTCAATTCGCCAAAAGCCACTTCCGATCCATCGCTCAAAATCGCTTTTACCTCAACAATTTTATCGCGCGTAACACCATAACGAATTGAAGTTGTTCCAGATGAATTATTTCCTACCATTCCGCCAATCATGGCACGGTTTGAAGTAGATGTGATGGGCGCAAAGAAAACGCCATGAGGTTTTAAAAACAAATTCAGTTCATCGCGAATAACGCCGGGCTGAACCGTAACCGTTTTTTTCTCGGCATCATAACCTAATATTTTGGTGAAATGCTTCGAAACATCAATCACAAGTCCGTCGCCAACAGCTTGCCCCGCAAGTGAAGTTCCGGCCGTTCTTGGCGTAACCGAAATATTATGTTCGCCCGCAAAGCGAATTAATCTGCTGATATCTGCCACAGATTTAGGTAAAGCCACCGCATTTGGCCGAATCCGGTACACCGATGCATCTGTCGAATAAAGTGTTTTATGAAGATCATCGTATAAAAGTGTGCCTTCAATTTCGCCGGCTAATTGCTCTAAATCCTTAAGTATTGACATTTTTTCTGAATATGATTTCACAAAAATACTTATTTTTTTAGGTTCTGAGGTTCTAAGATGCTAAGGTTCTAAGGTTTTTTTGTGATTGTTTTTTGGAGTTGGAATTTAGGTTTTTCTTTTTGAAATTTAATCCAGAAGTCCTTCTGTAAACTTTACAGCAAGAATTCCAAAAGTTGGCTTGATATAAGTTTGAAAAGCATTTGCCTCTTCAAGTGTTTGAAAAGCTATCGAATGCTCTTCAATCAATGCATTCAATGTAAAATTTAGGTGCATAATGTAATCTTGAAAATTATCCAGATAATGAGATTTTGCATCTATTAGTTCCATACCTGATAACTTTTCAAAAGGTTGGCGCTTTGCGTTTATATACGCTTCCGCACTTTTAATAAATTCTTCTTTGATTTTTTCGTAACTCATGTCTTAATGATTTATGTATTGCAACATTTTGTCATCTGTTTGAAAATCCTGTAGGGATAATTTCCCGAATAAGTCTAACGGACAACATGAGTGTGTGACTTTCTATTTTGAGTAATTCATTTACTCAAATTTAAAAAAAATTAGCGAGTATAACAAAATTTTGAAATATCCTGAACTGACAGCAGAGTGTATTTTTTTTAGCTTTTCTTGCGTTCAACCATTGCGGGCACGGATTGCAAATCCGCGCTATCGGGTAATTTTTGTAATTATATTACCCATTTATATAAAAACATTCCCGACTTTAGCCTCTATTGCTTCGTGATTATCTTACTCGTGAACATCAAAGGATTATCTTAAAAATAAAAAACCGTTTAATAAATCAAAATCTATTAAACGGTCTAAAATATTTTATATAAAAAAAATCTACGCCTTCCCCCAAATCCTAGTATTCAAATCTAGTTCATGAACAATATCATGCATGAATTTTACAATCGAAATATCATTGGTAAGCAAATCAGGATCTAAAAGCGTCGAATGAATAGGCGCTTCAAAATAATTGTGAGACAACGGAAAAGCAATATACATTTTCGAACTTATAAACGAGACCGAAATTGTTTCATCGCATTTACTATTTAAATCCAAAATTCTTTCCATCATTGCTGGCGTTAAAATATATCGCGCCTCAATTTGGTTTCTGGAATAGGTTGCAAATTTATTATCAAATTCCGTGTTTTCTAATTCCACTACTTCGCTGTTTCCAAAACTAAAAACGTTTTTAGAAAACCACGAACTAAAAGCTTCTCCATAACCTTTTGGACGTACAACCGTCGAAACTTCAAAGTTTTTATTGAAATCGGCTACAAAAACAATTCCTTTAAAAATCGTATGCCAATGCGTTTTAGTTCCGTTTTTATCGCGGGTTTCTGTTTTATATTCAGCGTGAACTTCGGCAAACCAAAAAGAAGTTTTATCATTTGTTCCGCTTATTAAATCCTGTGTTTTATAACGATCCGGCTTTGTTGTAAAAAGCTCAGAACTTATAAACTCATATTCCGGAAGTCCGCTTTGTGGCGTTAATATCAAACTTTCATTGATGTTTTTCAATGCCTTTGCCACTACATTAGTTTTGTAAGCAACTTTGTATTTTACAGCAGTATCTTCTATTTGAAAATACATTACAATACCAGTAATACCAGAAGCTGCAAATCCCAGAAAACCAATAATCGGAATTCGAATAAAAAAACCAACTATCAGAAGCACAAAAGCAAGTCCAAATAAAATATAACAGGTCTTGTAAGTTTCGGCAATCTTTTTTCGGTCAATTTCTAATGTATTCAAAACCTCTTGCAAGGCTGTATTGGTGTTAATTTCTGAATCCATTAATTATTGAAAAGTTCTTTTGCACTAATATTTTTACGCTCTTCTTCTGCAGTTTCCAAAACATCAATTTTGGTAAAATTCAGCATTCCAGAAATTAGATTTCCAGGGAACATCATAATTGCGTTATTATAACTCGTAACTGAAGCATTATAAGTTCTTCTGGCAGCAGCAATTTGTTCTTCGCTTTCTGTCCAGGTACTTTGTAAGTTTAGGAAATTTGTATTAGCCTTTAAGTCCGGATAATTTTCAACTGTAACCATTAAACCTTTTACGGCTGTACTCAATTCGGTATCTAAACTCGCTTTTTCGGCTTCAGTCAAAGAACCTGAAGTTGCTTTTGCACGAAGTTCTACAATTTTAGTTAAGGTACTTTGTTCGTAATTGGTGTATTGTTTTACTACTTCAACTAGATTCGGAATCAAATCAAAACGCTTTTTCAGCATTACATCAATTGCCGAAAAAGCATTCGTAACATTATTTCTTTTTTCGATTAGGGAATTGTAAGCGAATACTCCGATTAGTAGAAAAACAAAAGGGATAATGATATAAATCATGGTTTAAAATTTAATTGGTTTAGAAACAAATATATAAAAAGCGATGTAAGTTTTATTTGACCCATTGCGTTTTTATTTAAACAGATAGAAACATAATTTCGGAACTCAATAAAAGAATCAAATAAATCAAGATTTCACGCATAGCTATGTGTTTAAAAACAATTACAAATAACGTTTTAAAATAAATCTCTAAGTTTACTTATATTTATATGTAAAAAATCCCATTTTAGCGTTTCCAAATTAAATGCATTTTTAAGATTACTCGAAATGAATAAAAATATAAAAGCTCTTTACGAAATCGCCCAAAAAGAAACCCGAAAAATAATCGGTTTAATGTCAGGAACTTCGCTTGACGGACTTGACTTGGCGCTTTGTGAAGTTTCCGGCGAAGGCGAAAACACGGTTGTAAAAATCGAGCAATTTGAAACCATCGATTACAGCGAAGACATTAAAAACGAAATCAGAAAAGTCTTTGCTAAAAAAACAATCGATTTTCAGCATTTGGTTTTGCTAAACGAATGGATTGCCGATTTGCACGCCGGAATGATCAACGATTGTCTTTCAAAATGGAATATTCCCGCTAGCGAAGTTGATTTAATCGCTTCACACGGACAAACGGTTTTGCATGCGCCAAAGTTTTTGCATCAGCAGGAAAAATTTCCAAATGCAACTTTGCAAATTGGCGACGGCGATCATATTGCCGTAAAAACCGGAATTATAACATTATCAGATTTTAGACAAAAACACGTTGCAGCAGGCGGTGAAGGCGCACCTTTGGCGGTATATGGCGATTATTTGTTATTTAGCAAAAAAGGTGAAAACCGAATTATGCTGAATATGGGCGGAATAGCAAATTTCACTTATTTGCCAGCTTCACAAAACGCCGGCGACGTTTTTGTAACCGATACCGGAACGGCAAATACTTTAATTGATATTTTCACTAAACAGTTTTTCTCTGAAAAAAGTTTCGATAAAGATGCTGAAATCGCTAAAACCGGAATTGTAAATAAAGTACTTTTAAACGAATTAAAAAGCGACGCATTCTTCCAAAAAAGTTTCCCAAAAACAATTGGTCAGGAATTATTCAACCATGATTTTGTGAACTCGGCTTTAGTAAAATTAGGCTTACAAAACATTTCGGCACCAGATTTGCTGGCTACTTTAACGCGCCTTAGTGCCGAGACGATTGCAGAAGCGGTTTTGTTTGTAGTAGAAAATACTAAAACACCAATCGAAGAGTTTACAGTTTATATGTCGGGCGGTGGCGCACGAAATCCGTTATTGGTGAGTTGGTTACAGGAATTATTATCTTGTAAATTTGAAAAAAGCGACGTTCTCGGAATTTCAGGCGATGCAAAAGAAGCTGTTTTGTTTGCTGTTTTGGCGAATGAAACTGTTGCTGGAGGAAATTATAATTTTGGTTCAAAAAAAGGAATTCCATCGGTAACAATGGGAAAAATTTCGCTCCCTGATTAAAAGATAGCCACAAATTCACGAATTTGTTTATAATCTATGCGAAAAAAACGTGATTAATTAAACGAATTATGTTAATTGCATTATGATTTTAAAAATAAAATTCGTGAATTCGTGGCGGAAAAAAAATTAAACCTATTTTTGGTTTTTGTTAAATTAAAGATTGAAATGCATAAAAATCAGCACTTACTATACTCTATCATATTTTTGTTTTTCTTTGGATGGAAATCCGCTGCACAGGAAAAAATACTGCATCCTAAAAACGAATTCAGAGGTGTATGGATTGCTACGGTTGTTAATATTGACTGGCCTAAAACTGCCAATGACAACGTTGAAAAGGAAAAAGCTGATTATCTTGAAATTCTAGAAACGTATAAAAAACTAAATTATAACGCCGTTATTGTTCAGGTTCGAAGCGTGGGCGACGCAATTTATCCTTCTGAATTGGCGCCTTGGTCGCGATTTTTGACAGGAAAAGAAGGTTTGGCTCCAAATCCTTATTACGATGCTTTGGCATGGATGATCGAGCAGGCACACAACCGTGGATTTGAATTTCACGCTTGGCTAAATCCATATCGAGCAACTTTCGATTTGAATAAAAACCTTTTAAGCCCAGGACATGATCTTTTCAAACATCCAGAATGGATGATCGAATACGGTGGAAAATACTACTATGACCCTGCTCTACCTCAAGTTCAGGAACATTTGACGAAAGTCGTAAAAGAAGTCGTAGACAAATACGACATTGACGCGATTCATTTCGATGATTATTTTTATCCATACGCCGTTCCTGGAAAAGTTTTTAATGATTCTGCTTCATACAAAAAATACGGAGCAGGCTTTAGTCTTTCTGACTGGCGCCGTGCAAATGTGAGCAATTTTGTGCATACCATTTCTACAACTATAAAAGCAAGCAAACCGTGGGTTCAATTCGGAATTAGTCCGTTTGGAGTTTGGCGAAATAAATCTCAGGATCCTAGAGGTTCTGAAACACAATCGACTTCAAATTATGATGATTTGTATGCGGATCCAATATTATGGATGGATCAAAAATGGATTGATTATATTCTGCCACAATTATATTGGAGCATGAATAATCCGAGAGCTTCTTATTCTAAATTAGTAAAATGGTGGTCTGAAAACTCCAATAATACTGCAATTTACATTGGTCATGCTTCTTATAAAATTAGAGGCGATGGCGACAAAAGCTGGAATTTTATGCAGGAAATTCCAACTCAAATTGACTTTTTGAGAACCTTTAAAAATGTTTCCGGAAGTGCTTACTTCAGCTCAAAATGGTTCATGAATAAAAATTTTGATGTAGTTCGTCATCTTGAGGAAAATCAATATAAATATCCTGCTCTTCCTGCAGCTGTTCCAAATTTAAAACGTGTTATTATTGACACGCCTCAAGTTCTTGAATATACAAAAGACAGCATAAAATATACTTTTACAATCAAAAGTGCGCTAAATACAAAAGTGCGTTATATGGTGCTTTATGGTGGCGATCATGTTTCAAAAATCGATATTAATGATGCTACAAAAATCGTTGAAAAAGTTACTGTAAAAGAAGTTGATGGAAAAATCACTTTTTCGATTGCTGGAGGAAAACTAAATCTTTTTAAAGCCTGTGCTTTCACTTTTATTGATTATTTTGCCAACGAAAGCACGCCAACTGCATTAGATTTAAAAAAGCCATTTAAAAACTATACACCAAATCAACCTAATGAAAACAGATAATAAACCTTGGTTCTGGATTCCGCTTCTTAATTTTGCTTCTGGACTGCCTTATGCTATAATTATTTCCGTTTCGGTAATTATGTATAAAGATCTGGGAGTTTCAAATAAAGATATTGGTCTTTGGACAAGTTTATTATATCTGCCATGGGTTATAAAACCACTTTGGAGTCCACTTATTGAATTAATCGGAACTAAAAGAGATTGGTTCATCACGATGCAGTTAGCCATTTCAATCTTTTTTTTAATTGTCGGATTTGCGATTCCTACCAACGGTTTTCTTTATACTACATTAGCTTTATTCTGGGTTGCCGCTTTTGCATCTGCTTCAAATGATATTGCAAGCGATGGCTTTTATTTATTGGTATTACCAGAAGACAAACAATCTTTTTTTATCGGGATTAGAAGCACTTTTTACAGACTTTCTATGCTTGCAGGAAATGGATTAGTGGTGCTTTTCGCAGGAAATTTAGAAGAAAAATACGGCGATAATACTAAAGCTTGGTCGTATACTATGATTGGCGTTGGTTTATTAATGACTTTTATCACCATTTATAATTTCATTTTTACTCCAAAAAATGAAATCAATACAGTTGAAAATAAAAAAGTGGTTCATAATCAAAGTTTCGGTTCTGTATTTGTGAGCTTTTTCAAGAAAAAACAAATTGTTCTTATCCTTTCCTTTATTTTATTGTTCCGATTAGGAGAATCTCAATTAATTAAAATGTTGACTCCTTTTTTAATAGATCCTTTAAGATATGAGTTAGTAGAAAAAGGAACAGATGATAATCAGGCAAAAGCATTAGAATTATACAATTCAAAAGTTATAAAAGGAGAAAAATTATCTGAATCTGAATTACAATTATTGTATTCTAAGCTTCCGATTTTAGTGCAAATGAGAGATGAAGGAAAACTATTAGAAGAAGTAGAAAATAAAGACAAAATAGAATACGAAAAAGCAAATAAAGCTCGAATTAATTTTGTAAACGAATTAATTGCTTCTAAAGGAGTCCAAAAAGATATTCAAGTTGGTGGAATGGGACTTACTACCAAAACTATTGGTATAATCTACGGAACCTGCGGTCTGATTGCATTAACATTAGGAGGAATTCTTGGAGGAATTGCAATTTCAAAACAAGGATTAACCAAATGGATGCTTCCAATGATTCTAACGATGCACCTGCCAATTATTGGTTTTATCTTATTAGCTTATTTTCATCCTTCATCAATTTACTATATTTATGCCGTTGTTATAATTGAGCAATTTGGTTACGGGTTTGGATTTGCTGCATTTATGATGTATTTAATTCATGTTGCCGAAGGAGAATCAAAAACAGCTCATTATGCATTAGCAACCGGATTTATGGCAATGGGAATGATGTTACCGGGAATGGTAAGCGGTTATATTCAAGAATATTTAGGCTATGGCAACTTCTTCATTTGGGTTCTATTAGCTACAATACCAGGTCTTATTTTATCACGTTTTTTAACTTTCCCAAAAGATTTTGGGAAAAAATCAGAAGAAGTTTAACCCCAAATCAAACTTTTACCTATGGAAATCAATGAAAATTTGCAGGCCGAACGAAACCTTAAAGGTGCTGAGTTCGAAAAAAACGGAAATCTTGAAAAAGCAATTGAATTGTATGAGGAAAATGTCGCAGAAAGCTTTAAAGGAAACCATCCTTACGATCGATTAGCTACGATCTACAAAAATCAGCTTGATCTTGAAAATGAAATCAGGATTTTAGAAAAAGCAATTATCGTTTACGAGGAAATTACACTCGTAGATAGATTGGAAGGATTGCCAAAACTTTTCCGCTTTAAAAACCGATTGGAAAAAGCACTTGAAACTAAAAAACAATTGGCTAAGCAGAAAAAGGCTAAACTGAAATAAAATACTTTTTAAACTGCTATAAGATGAGTAATTTAAAACGAACCAATTCAGATGATATCGATTTTATAAATCTCGTTGCTTTATTAGATAAAGATCTGGCAATTAGAGACGGAGACGATCATGCGTTTTATAATCAGTTTAACAAAACTGATAAAATAAAACATACGATTGTTTATTACGAAAATGACATTCCTGTTGGTTGTGGCGCTTTTCGCGAAAAAGAAAGCGATAAAACCGAAATCAAAAGAATGTATGTTCATCCTGATTTTCGAAATAAAGGAATTGCCTCAAAAATTTTAGTCGAATTAGAAATCTGGGCCAAAGAAGTGGGCTATACTTATACTATTCTGGAAACCGGAAAAAACCAGCCCGAAGCCATCAACTTATATCAAAAATTAAATTATACCATAATTCCAAATTATCCACCTTATGAAAAAATGGATAATAGTGTCTGTATGAAAAAGACTTTATAATAATGAAAATTACTGCCGAAGCATTACGCCAAAAAGTGGGACAATTCTTTTTTCCTGCTGTTTTTATAAACGATACCGAAGAAAATATTCAGGAAACCGAACGTTTAATCAAAGAACATAACATTGGCGGATTGACCTTTTTTCACAGTCGTGCGAGCGCTGCAACCAATTATGAAAGCAAGAAAAAAGTTGTTTTTAACGATGACAGCTACGAAAAAATCAAAGCCTTAATTGTTCGTTATCAAAAAGCCGCTTCTACTCCACTTTTAATTAGTATTGATGCGGAATGGGGTTTGGCAATGCGAATCGAAAAAACACCGCAATATCCATACGCGATCACACTTGGCGCTTTGCCAGAAAACAAATCGGATTTAGTTTACGAAGTTGGAAAACAAATTGGATTGGATTTAAAAGCGGCCGGAATTCAGTATAATTTATCGCCTTTGGCAGATATCAACAATAATCCAAATAATCCTGTTATTGGTTATCGTTCTTTCGGCGAAAACAAAGAAAAAGTAGCCGATTTTTCTGTTGAATATTTAAAAGGAATGTCAGAAGTTGGTGTTTTAGGCTGTCTGAAACATTTTCCCGGACACGGAAATACCAATGTTGATTCGCATTTAGGATTACCAGTTTTAAAGGAAACTTTAGAAGAATTAATGGAAAACGAATTATATCCATTTATAAAAGGAATTGAAAATAATGTCGATTCAATTATGATTGGACATTTGGCTGTTCCGAGTTTAAATGATGGAAAAGATACTTCGGCAACTTTATCAAAAGCTGTTATTCAGGATTTATTGCGTGATAAATTAGGTTATGACGGTTTGGTAATTTCTGATGCCTTAAATATGCACAGCGTTTCAAAATTATACGAAACAAAAGGTCATTTAGAATGGGAAGCTTTCAACGCTGGAAACGATGTTTTATGCTTCGCCGAAAATGTTCCGGAAGGAATTGAAGAAATTCTGAAAAATGCTTCGCCAGAACGAATCGAAGAAAGCTTTAACCGAATTATGAAAGCGAAAGAAAAAGCCGGAATTCTTTCTGGAAATACTACTGCTTCGGGCGAATTAGATTTCAACAAAACATCAGAATTAAATCTGGAAGTTGCTCAAAATTCAATTACTAAAATCATTGATAATTCAAGTGCAGAATTAGCTTTTGAAGCGCAAAAAAACAACAAACTTGCTAAACTGAGTTTATATAAAAATACTAAAAACACTTTCTTTAAAACTTTAAATTCAAAATTATCTTCACCAGAATTTGCTTTTGAAAACTTAGAAGTTTCGGATATTTCATCCATCAAAAAAGAATTAGAAATTTTTGAAACGATTATTATTTCATTATTTGTTCCAAAGGCAAAACCAATGAACAATTTCGAAATTGACAACGAAGTTTTAGAATTGCTTTCTGATTTGCTTCAAACCAAAAAATGTATCGTTTACGTTTTCGGAAATCCATACGTTTTACCAATAATTCCTAACCTTAAAAAGGCTTCAGGATTAATTCAGGCGTATCAGGATTTTGAGGAATTTCAGAAAACTGCAGGAATTCAATTTTTAGATAAAATTTCTTCAAACGGAATCCCCCCAGTAAACATTGATATCCAATAAGTTAAAATCTTAAATAGTCAAAATTTATCAACTTATAAATTTTTATAATCACATCTTATTGTAAGTACCTGTACTTATGCCCTACTTTTGCACCAGAAATAAATTTTTAACGTAAAACGAAAAATATGTCTTTAGTAGGAAAAAAATTCCCAAGTATTGCAGTAGATGCTATCTCAGAAATGGGTGATAATTTAAAAATCAACATTTTTGAAGAAGCAGTAAACAACAACAAAAAAGTATTATTGTTTTGGTACCCAAAAGATTTCACTTTTGTTTGCCCAACTGAATTACACGCCTTTCAAGCTGCATTACCAGAATTCGAAAAAAGAAATACTATCGTAATTGGTGCTTCTTGCGATACTAACGAAGTTCACTTTGCTTGGTTAAACACGCCAAAAAACAATGGTGGAATTGAAGGTGTAACTTACCCAATCTTGGCTGATACAAACCGTAACTTATCTAACATTTTAGGAATTTTAGATATTGATTCTACAGAGTACAGCGAAGAAACTGATTCAGTTATCATCGAAGGTTCAAACGTAACTTTCAGAGCTACTTACCTTATTGACGAAACTGGAAAAATCTTCCACGAAAGTGTAAATGACATGCCATTAGGACGTAACGTAAACGAATACTTAAGAATGGTTGACGCTTACACACACATCCAAACTAAAGGTGAAGTTTGTCCAGCAAACTGGGAAGCTGGTAAAGAAGCAATGTCTGCTGACAGACTAAGTACTGCTGAATATTTAAGCGCTAATTAAGCTGCTAAGATACTAAGGTTCTAAGATGCTAAGTTTTTTAACTTAACTTTCGAAACTTAGATACATTCTACAATAAAAGTCAAGAGATTCTAAGATTAAACTTAGATCTTAGAATCTCAATGACTTAAAAAAAAATCAAATAAATCCACATAAAGTTATTCGGTTCGAGGGCAAACTTAGCATCTTAGCAACTTAGTGTCTAAAAAATAAAAATTATGTTAATCGACTTAAACGAAGATACGTTAGCAGATTTAGTTGCTAAAAATGAAAAAGTAGTAGTACAATATTCAGCTTCATGGTGTGGAAATTGTCGTATTATGAAACCAAAATTCAAAAAATTAGCAACAGAAAATGAAGCTATCACTTTTGTTTTGGTTGATGCAGAAAATTCTCCTGAATCAAGAAAATTAGCTAATGTGAGCAACCTGCCAACATTTGCAACTTTCGTAAACGGGCAATTAGTTGGCGAAACGCAAACTAACAAACAAGAAGTTTTAATCGATCTTGTAAACGCTATTGTTTAATTGGTTATTTGTTTATTCGTTTAATCGATTAAACAAAAAAACGATTTAACGCTTAAACAAAAAATTATGAAATTACCTGTAATAAAGCATTTAACGCAATTCATCGAAGAAAACGATCAGGATTATATCATTGAAACGATCGAAGTTCTAGAAGCTATGACTGAAATTCCTTCTCTTAAAGATGAAGAATTAGATGTAATTGGCGAATTGATTTCAAACATGTACGGCGCACTTGAAGTACAAAAACTTGTAGCTCAAGGAACAGATAAAAAAGAAGCCCTGAATACGTTTATGAAACGTGTTTTAGGTTCGATCAATAAATAAATCGGCCTTTTTTTCAAATAAAAAACAAAAAAACAAGACTGAGAAAGCGTTTCTATTTGGAGACGCTTTTTTTGTTTTCAGTCTGACA
The DNA here is from genome assembly GCF_900182645.1 of Flavobacterium resistens. Taxonomy (GTDB): domain Bacteria; phylum Bacteroidota; class Bacteroidia; order Flavobacteriales; family Flavobacteriaceae; genus Flavobacterium; species Flavobacterium resistens. The sequence goes on from NZ_FXTA01000001.1 coordinate 1,387,036, forward strand.
AACTAAATCTAAAATATAATAATCAGGGCGAGCCACCATCCCAATAAAAGGGCTAACTCACTTTGCGCATATGCGCCCTTTTATCGGGATGCTGTCGGGCTGTCCGCGCTACTTCGGTAGCCAGCTCCCATCCCTCTCGCGGGCAAACGGTTTCAATTGAAGTTTTTAGTCAGTGACAAGCGTAGTAAATCTAAAATTTACGTTCTAAAATCTAAAATTATTAAATAAATTCATGAATTTTCAGCCATCCAAAAACCAACCTTAATCTATCCTTAAACGCTTAACAAATACTTTTAGATTCAAATATTAATCCTTACTTTTGAACCTCATTAATTTAAACAAAAATCATGGCTTCAATAACTTTAGGAGGAAATCCAGTTCATACATCAGGCGAATTACCAGCAGTTGGATCACAATTAGCTGATTTCAAATTAGTACAAAACGATTTATCAGTTGCTTCATTAAGCAATTTCGCTGGTAAAAAATTAGTTTTAAATATCTTCCCAAGCGTTGATACAGGAACTTGTGCAACATCTGTTAGAAAATTCAATGCAAGTGCAAGCGGATTAGAAAATACTACTGTTTTATGTATTTCAAGAGATTTACCTTTTGCTCAAAAACGTTTTTGCGGTGCTGAAGGTTTAGAAAATGTAGTAAACTTATCAGATTTCCAAACTGGTGCCTTTGGTAAAGCAAACGGATTAGAAATCGTTGACGGACCATTAGCAGGTTTACACTCAAGAGCAATCATTGTTGTAGATGCTGACGGAAAAGTTCTTCACACAGAACAAGTAGCAGAAATTGCAAACGAACCAAATTACGAAGCAGCTTTAGCAGCACTATAATATTTTCCAATAAATGGAGTTTCAAAAAGATAATACATTTGTTACAGGTCGCTTAAAAAGTGTTACTTACGCTTTTAAAGGAGCTGTAAAATTGATTAAAACAGAACACAGTGTTATGGTTCAATTCTCATTGGGAATTATCATGACCATAGCTGGTTTTTATTTTCATATTTCACAAACCGAATGGCTTTGCCAAACATTGGCTATTGGCTTAGTTTTAAGTGTTGAAGGATTGAATACAGCAGTTGAAAAAATTGCCGATTTTATTCATCCAGATTATAGCAGACGAATCGGTTTTATTAAAGATATTGCTGCCGGAGCGGTATTTTTTGCAGCAATGACAGCAATAGCGATTGGCTTAATTATTTATATCCCAAAATTTATATAGGCAAGGAACGCAAGAATGGCAAAAACAAAAAAAGAAACTGCAGAGAAAAAAACCGAATCAAAAGTCGAGAGCATTAGGTCTTGGAAATTAACCAAACAACAAAAGTTTGTTTTGGGATGCCTTTTGGTACTCTTTTCAATCGCATTATTGGTTGCGTTTATTTCGTTTTACGTTAACGGACAATGGCAGACAGACCAAAGCGCCGTCAACAGTCTTGGTGACCGAGACGAAGTAGTACAGAACTGGCTCGGAAAATTCGGGGCTTTTCTTGCTGATCTTATTGTTTACAGAGGCTTTGGAATTGCTTCATTCATTTTTGTCCGTCTCTTTTTCTTGACTGGATTGTTTTTGGCATTGGAACTTTCGACCAAAAAATTAAAAAACACTTGGTTTTGGGATTTATTTGCTATGATTGTTGTTTCTGTTCTTTTTGGATTTTTCGCTACATCGGCTCCAGAATTAGGAGGAACAATTGGTTATGAGTTAAATCTTTTTCTTCAGGATTACATTGGAAAAACAGGAACTTTACTTAGCTTGCTTTTTGGACTGATCGTTTATTTGATTTTCAAAATAAAAGTATCTCCTGAAAAAATTCAATCTTATTTTGATTCAACTAAAAAGGAATTCAATTCAGAATTAGAATCTATAAAACCAATTCAACAACAACCACTACAACCTGAAAGCGCTTATAATTTAGAAGAATTTGCAATTGAGGAAGAAGAAGATCCTGAATTGGATAACATTCACTTAAAAACAGTTGACTCCCAATTCGAAATCAACAAAGAAGCTTTAAAACCAACTATTTCAAATTCATCAGAAATTGATTTAAATCCGGTTTTAAAACCTGTTCAAATGAATATCAATCCTGCAACCGTTGCAACTCCAGTTCACACTGAAGAATTTGTGATCGAAAAAGCTGAAGAAGAAGATATTATTGAAGAAAATCTGGCTTCACGCCTAGTTGCCGATTTTGGTTTGTTTGACCCAACTTTAGATCTCTCGAATTACAAATTCCCAACTATCGATTTATTAAAAGAATACTCGACGGGCGGAATTACTATTAATCAGGAAGAATTAGAAGAAAATAAAAACAAAATTGTAGATACGCTTCGTAACTACAAAATTGAAATTGCACAGATTAAAGCGACCGTTGGACCATCGGTAACTTTATATGAAATTGTACCGGAAGCCGGAATCAGGATTTCGAAAATTAAAAGTTTAGAAGATGATATTGCGCTTTCATTATCCGCTTTAGGAATTCGTATTATTGCGCCAATTCCAGGAAAAGGAACAATTGGTATCGAGGTTCCGAATAAGAACCCAACTATGGTTTCTATGAAAAGTGTTATTGGAGCTGCAAAATTCCAAGAAGCTGAAATGGAACTGCCAATTGCTTTAGGAAAAACAATTTCAAACGAAACTTTTGTTGTCGATTTGGCCAAAATGCCTCACTTATTGATGGCGGGTGCAACTGGACAAGGAAAATCGGTTGGATTGAATGCGGTTTTGACTTCTCTTTTATACAAAAAACATCCAGCAGAAGTAAAATTTGTTCTGGTTGACCCGAAAAAGGTAGAACTTACACTTTTCAATAAAATTGAAAGACATTATTTAGCCAAACTTCCTGATACAGAAGATGCTATTATTACAGATAATGCAAAAGTTGTCAATACTTTAAATTCGCTTTGTACTGAAATGGACAATCGTTATTCTTTATTAAAAGACGCGATGGTGCGTAACATTAAAGAGTACAACGATAAATTCAAAGCGAGAAAATTAAATCCAGAAGCCGGTCACCGATTTTTACCTTATATCGTTTTGGTTGTCGATGAGTTTGCCGATTTGATTATGACCGCCGGAAAAGAAGTCGAAATTCCGATTGCGCGTTTGGCTCAGCTGGCTCGTGCTATCGGTATTCACTTAATTATTGCCACACAAAGACCTTCTGTAAACGTAATTACAGGTTTGATTAAAGCGAATTTCCCTGCCAGAATTGCCTTTAGGGTAACTTCAAAAATTGACTCAAGAACAATTTTAGATACTCAAGGTGCAGATCAATTGATTGGACGAGGAGATTTATTATACACAAACGGAAACGATGTTGTGCGTGTACAGTGCGCATTTATTGACACTCCTGAAGTTGAAAAAATTACAGATTTTATTGGCGGACAAAAAGCGTATGCCACAGCATATTTGCTTCCGGAGTTCATTGGAGAAGAAAGTGGCATCAATCTTGATATAGATATTTCCGAAAGAGACACCTTATTTAGAGAGGCTGCAGAGATTATTGTCAATGCACAGCAAGGTTCTGCTTCATTACTGCAAAGAAAATTAAAATTAGGTTACAACAGAGCCGGGCGATTGATTGATCAATTGGAAGCAGCCGGAATTGTTGGTCCTTTTGAAGGCAGTAAAGCTAGAAGTGTGAACATTTTAGACTTAAGTGCTCTTGATCAATTTTTTAATAATGAACAAAATTAACCCCATCATGAAAACGAAAATTCAGGAAATCAGAAACAATTCTATCACTAACATGACTAAAAAGTGTTTTCAAATCGCTGCAATATTGCTTTTGAGCTTCACTTCAACTCAGGCTCAGGATAAAAAAGCCAAAGATTTATTGAACGAAGTAACGACTAAAATAAAAAGTTACGACAATATTGTTATCGATTTTAAATACTCTTTGAATAATGCTAAAGAAAACATTAATCAAGACAGTAAAGGAAATGTAACAATGAAAGGTAATCAATATGTTTTGAATTTCATGGGTGTTACTAAAATATTCGACGGGCAAAAAACCTATACAATAAATCCTGAAGACGAAGAAGTTACTATTTCTAAAGTAAACGAGAAAGATGACAATGCTATTACGCCTTCAAAAATGCTTACTTTTTTTAATTCTGGATACAAATACAACATGGATATTGTTCAGAATGTTAAGGGGAGAAAAATTCAGTACATAAAATTAGTTCCGACAAGCGGTAAAGACCAAAGAAAAGAAATTCTTTTAGGCATTGACGTTCAGACAAAACACATTTACAATTTGATCGAAACTGGAAAAAACGGAACAAAAACAACTTTAACCGTTAATTCTTTTAAAACCAATCAGCCTTTATCAAAAAATCAATTTACCTTTGTAGCGAGCAAATATCCAAAATACTACATCAACAAATTAGATTAATTACGGGTTGAAAATTTTAGACAAATACTTACTAAAAACATTTCTGATTACGTTTACTACGGTATTCGTAATCCTTTTTTTTATATTCATACTTCAAACAGTATGGCTTTTTATAGCAGAACTTGCTGGTAAAGACCTTGATCTTATTCTGGTTGTGAAATTTTTATTATTCTCAATGCCGAGAATTATTCCGCTAGTTTTACCGCTATCTGTGTTATTGGCCTCAATCATGAGTTTTGGAAACTTAGCCGAAAATTATGAATTTGCTGCTATGAAATCCTCTGGAATTTCACTTCAAAGAGCAATGCGAATTTTAATCGTATTTATTTGTGTTTTAAGTATTGTTGCATTTTGGTTTGCCAATAATGTAATTCCATACGCAGAGTATAAATTTGTTAATTTCCGAAAAAATATTGCACAGGCTAAACCTGCCATGGCAATTGCTGAAGGTCAGTTTAATGATGTTGGCACTTATAATATTAAGGTAAATAAAAAATCAGGCGAAAACGGAAATATCCTCACTGGCGTAACGATCCATGAAAAAAATAATAATGTCGGTGAAAACAAAACCGTTATTAAAGCTAAAAATGGTAAATTAATCAGTAATGAAAAATCCAGTATTTTGAAACTGGTTTTAAATGATGGTTATTATTATCAAGATGTTACACCAAAAAAATACGAAGACCGTGCTAAACTTCCATTTGTAAAAGCAGCTTTCAAAAAACAAATCATCAATATTGATTTGTCGGAACTGAATAAAGTTGATGAAGATAAAGAAAGTGTAAACAGCACCAACGGAATGCTGAATGTTAATGAATTACGCTACACACTAGACTCTTTAAATAAAAATCTGGATAATGAAATTATTTCTTTTTCAGAAAACATCAATCAACGCGTGGGAATCAAAAAAATCCCAATACCAGTCAAAACCAATATAAAGAAAAAGCAATTACCCAATAATCTTTTATCATTATATAATAATAAGCAAAAATTGGATATTCTAAAAATGGCCAGCAGTAATGTAACCAGCAATGTTTATTCCATTGAAGCAACACAAAAAGATTTAAAAGACAAGCAACGTGAAATTAACAAACATCTCAGTGCATTATACGAGAAATTTGTGATTGCTTTTGCCTGTTTTTTAATGTTTTTTATTGGAGCCCCATTGGGTGCGATTATCCGTAAAGGTGGATTAGGATTACCGATTGTATTTGCGGTATTAATTTTTATTACTTTCCACTTCATTAATACTTTTGGAAAAAGGCTTTCGCAAGAAGGCGGTATGACTCCTTTCTTAGGATCATGGATGTCATCTTTTATATTATCTCCATTGGCCATTTTATTAACCTATCGTGCAACAAACGATAATGGTTTAATAAATTTTGACGCAATAACAACGCCAATATCACAACTATTTCAAAAAATTTCCGAGCGGTTTTTTACTGCTAAAAACAAATAATAATTATGTCAACAAAAATACAACTCAATACCATTGAAGAAGCTATAGAAGATATTCGTCAAGGTAAAGTTATCATTGTAGTCGATGATGAGGATCGCGAAAATGAAGGTGATTTTTTGGCTGCAGCCGAAAAAGTAACTCCTGAAATGATCAACTTTATGGCTACACACGGACGTGGATTAATTTGTACACCACTGACAGAAAGTCGTTGTAAAGAACTTGATTTACGCGCCATGGTAACCAATAACACAGATCATATGGAAACTGCTTTTACAGTTTCTGTAGATTTAAAAGGCCACGGAGTTACAACAGGTATTTCTGCAGCAGACAGATCAAAGACGGTTCAAGCTTTAGTTGATGCCAATACAAAACCTCATGATTTAGCTCGTCCTGGACATATCTTTCCATTAATTGCAAAACAAGGTGGTGTTTTAAGAAGAACAGGACATACTGAAGCTGCAATTGATTTTGCAAGACTAGCGGGTTTTAAACCTGCAGGTGTGATCTGCGAAATTTTGAATGAAGACGGAACGATGTCTCGTTTGCCTCAACTTATTGAAGTAGCAAAAAAATTCAATTTAAAACTAGTTTCAATTGAAGATTTGGTCGCTTACCGAATGCAGCATGACAGTCTGATTGTTAAAAAAGAAGATTTTGATATTGAAACCCGTTTTGGAACTTTTAGACTGAGAGCTTACGAACAAACTACAAATAAACAAATCCACATTGCATTAACAAAAGGAACATGGAACTTAGGTGAACCTATTTTAACCCGAATCCACTCATCACAAGTTAACAATGATTTATTAGGCACTTTAACAAACAATGCCGAACAGCAATTAGACGATATGTTTAAAGTTATTAATGAAAATGGCAAAGGAGCTATTATTTTTATTAATCAGGACATGACTGCAGTTAATCTATTAAATAGAATTTCTGAACTTAAAGCTTTACAATCAGAAGGAACATTAAAAGCACCAAAAATAATTATCGATAGTAAAGATTACGGAATTGGAGCCCAAATTCTTCATGATATTGATATTTCAAAAATTAGATTAGTTTCAAATACGCAGCAAACAAAACGTGTTGGAATGATTGGATACGGTTTGGAGATAACTGAGTACGTAAATTACTAATTCATGGGAACAATAGAAGAAAGAATTATAAAATCGGAAACAAGAATTTTTAAAGCCGTTTTCCCGAGTACTACCAATCATTATGACACTTTATTTGGAGGAACAGCGCTTCATCTCATGGATGAAGTTGCCTTTATTTGTGCGACACGTTTCAGTCGTAAAAAAGTTGTAACCATTTCAACTGGTCAAATTGATTTCAAAAAAGCAATTCCAGCCGGAACTTTAATCGAATTAGTTGCAAAAGTAATTAGTGTTGGAAGAACAAGTTGTAAAATTCATGTCGATATTTTCATGGAGCAAATGTATTCAGAGCTTCGTGAAACGGTAGTTTCAGGAACTTTTTCCTTTGTCGCCGTCGATGAAAACAAAAAACCGGTACCAATTTTAGACGATTTAGAATAAAATTTTCAAAAAATTCATTTTGTAAACACTGATAACTAGACACTTGAAAATTACTTTAAAAAAACCTCGAAAAAAGTTTTTATAATCAGAAAACCGTCTTATATTTGCACTCGCAATCAGGAAATGATAGCAACATACTGGAGAAATGGCAGAGCGGTCGAATGCGGCAGTCTTGAAAACTGTTGACTGTAACAGGTCCGGGGGTTCGAATCCCTCTTTCTCCGCCAGTAGAAGTTTCAGAAGAAACTTTAAAAGTCAAAAGCCTTTAAACACTAGTGTTTAAAGGCTTTTTCGTTTTTGCAGACTTTTCAAAAAGCACATGTTTTGTCAAAGAATGGTAGCACAATCAGTGTCCCACTTTTTTTCAGATCTTTTTTCTCAAAATTGGACCACTAAAATAAAAGAATTCCCCGGGAATTCCCTGCTATTAATGGGCTCTCTTAAAATTATTAATTCAATTTGATTATTAATTTTAAAATTAGATAACATGTTAAAAACAATTTTTCTGCTAAAATCCGGCAGAGTTAACCGCGATGGAGAAAGCTCTATTATTCTAAGGCTTTCTTATAAAAACAAAACAATTACAATCGCCTCGGGAAAATATATCTCGAAAGAAAAATGGATCCAGACAAACCATCTGAAAAATACACTGAAGGCGGAAAAAGAAAAGGTAATCAAAAGCTCTCTTGATCTCATGCAGCTTAATGCCGAAAAGAAGTTTACCGAACTTTTCCGAATTGATCCTGACGTTGACTTAGAATTGCTAAAAGCTGAACTTACAGGAAAAGCCAAAATCGGCCAGCCTCAAGGCCCTACCATAATTGAAATTATGGAAACATACAATATATTCTTTACCAAAAGAGTCAATTCTGGAGAACGCGCAGCCGCTTCACTGCAGAAGTACAAAAGAGCGACGGATTTACTTTTGGCTTTCATCACAAGTACCTACAAAAAAGAAGATATGCCCGCATCTGAAATATCAAGTTCGTTTGTCTTTAAACTGGAACAGTTCCTTAAATATGAGAGCAGTTTTAAAGACCAGAAAGGCATCAAAAACAATTCGGTGGTAAAATATATGAAAATGTATAAAACTGCCTGTAATTATGCTATTAAAATGGATTTGATCATAAAAAACCCATTCAACGTATATGATGGAAGGTTAAGCGTAAAAGATGCTGTTTTCCTAACCCAGCTGGAACTGAATACAATCGAGAATAAAATATTTTCAACGCCCCGTCTGGAAAAGGTCAAGGAAATATTCCTTTTCAGCTGCTACACAGGATATGCACCTGTCGATGCAATGGATCTAACCGAAAGAAACTTATCCGAAGATTCAAACGGAAACTTATGGATTATGACCAACAGGGCCAAAACCGCCATCAGAGCCAATGTCCCAGTACTGCCTACTGTTGATAAAATTATTTCTAAATACAAAAATCAGCAGAAAGGTCTTATTCCGAAAATTTCCAATCAGAAAATGAATGCTTATCTTAAGGAAATTGCTGATGCCTGCGGCATAGACAAACATCTCACGTGGTATGTTGCTAGGCACACCTTTGCCACTACTGTCACTTTAGGGAATGGAGTAAGGCTCGAAAACGTTTCAGCAATGATGGGACACACCAATACCAAGCAGACACAGCATTACGCAAAGGTTTTGGATGTCAATATAATGGAAGATATGGAAAAACTGAAATCTAAATTTAAGTGACATTCACTTACCAAGAAACTTCTGAATTTAAAGATTCTTAAAGAACTTAAATCCATTTAGAGAAAAAAGCAAGTTAAACGATATCACAAGTTTTGCAGTACATTTTCAATTGCGTCTGCATTGCGGACGCAATTAACATGGACACTAAAAAAGTATATTATTATTGGTTTCTTTAACTGACTGTGTTTACTAATTTTAACACAACCTAATGTACTAATTTAAACACGTTTATTTTTACTAATTGAACGGCAGGAAAAGATAGAGTTACAGTACTTGCTTAATAAATATCTTGCAGAAGAAGAGTAGTATCAGTACGAAATTAGATTTCCATACTTCGAATTAAATTGGTATCGAAAATTTTACAGAACATTTCCAATTGTGTCCGCACTGCGGACACAATTTAGCTAGAGACAATATAAGCTCCTGCTATCTATTTATAATGAAGAAAAAAGAGAGTCCTATATTGCTGAAAGCCTTAAAAAAAACAAGTGAAATAATGGGCGCCAAAACTAGAATAAGAAATTTAACCACTCTTTTTAATAATCTGCATATCTATCAGAAGTTCTACTTCTATCAGAAACAACAGTTCCTGCATTATCTTTATTATAGCATACTTAACTGAAACAGCACCATCTGGCATAATCTTATATTTATATCAGCATTAAAATCTAATACCAGTACAACATTAAAAGCTAATTGGATATGCAAACAAAAACTGGAGAAAAAGTTAAGCTACATTTTTATAATTAGTTAGTTTATTAAATTCTTCAATTGTTTTATAGTCCAAAGCCGAATGCCTTCTTTTTTTATTGTACCAAATTTCGATGTATTCAAAAATTTCAAGTTCCATCTGTTCTCTAGAAATTAATTTACTTCCATAAACCAATTCCGTTTTTAAAGATTTGAAAAAACTTTCAGCAACTGCATTATCCCAGCAGTCTCCTTTACGGCTCATACTTCTTGTGATATTTTTATAAGAGTCCAATACATCGGCAAATTTTTTATTGGCATATTGAATTCCCCGGTCAGAATGGAATATTAATTCATCTGCAATTGTTCTATTCTTAACTGCCATTTTCCAAGCCTTCATTGTAGTTTGTCTTGTACTTAGTCCATTGCTTAAACTCCAGCCGACTATCTTTCTGTCAAATAAATCTAAAATGATGGTCAGATATAAAAAACCATCCTTTGTCTGTATATAGTTGATATCCGAAACCCAAGCCTTTGCTGGTTCTGGTGTTGTAAATTCCCTTTTTAGAATATTTGGAACAACAAAATGATTGTGTTTTGAATTGGTTGTTACTTTGAATTTTGTACTCAATTTGCTGTACAGTCCTAACTGCTTCATGTATTTAGCCACGGTTATTCTGGATATCTGATATCCTTGGCTTTGCAGTTCAAGGGTAATTCTTGGGCTTCCATACCGCTGTTTGGCATTAAAGTATATCGAAGTAATTTCTTCTTTTATCAGAGCAGTTTTCCTCTGTCTTTCTGATAGAATCTGCCGCTTCCAATTATAGTAACTGCTTGGGCTTACTTTTAAAACCCTGCACATCTTTTCAATCGAATATATTTTTTCATGGTCTTTTATGAAAAGATAAATCATCGACCTCCCTTGGAAAAGATGCTTATAGCCTTTTTTAGAATATCACGTTCTAATTCTGTTTCTTTTAATTTTTTTTCAAGCTCATGGATTTTTTCCTGTTCAGGGCTAAGCTTTAATTTTCCTTTCCCAGGAAAACTTCCTGTTCCAAATTCTTGGTAATCCTGACGCCATTTGTACAGCAAAGGAGCTGTTATTCCAAGTTCCTTGGCTAATTGTGAGATATTATCTCTTTCATAACTTAATTGGACAGCTTTTTCTTTGAAATTACGGTCATAAGTTTTACGATTCTCTTTCATGCTCTAAAGTTAAGATTTAGTTCTTAACTAGAACTCCATGCTAAGTTAGCACATCCAAACCTTGTATATCTATATAGATTTCGATAGGTTTCTATACATAACTTCATATATCTATATAGATTTCTATAGGTTTCTATACATAACTTCATATATCTATATAGATTTCTATAGGTTTCTATACATAACCTCATATATCTATATAGATTTCTATAGGTTTCTATACATAAGCTCGTGTATCTATATAGATTTCTATAGTTTTCTATACATAAACTCATATATCTATTATAGATCTTCATTTACATCTTATATACGAAACTTCATAACTTTAAATATGTATCTATAAACTTTATTTACTTCTATATTTAATCTAAGTTTAGTTTACTTTTTATTTGCATTACTTAGCAGCATATATAATGACGTATTAATGTAGTAAATATCCCTTCCTAACTTATGTTTATCGAGAAGCCCAACCCTAACTAATTCATTAAGGTATCTTGTTGCTGTTACTCTTGTTACATTAAGTTCAGTTTTTACAAATTCAATTTTTGTGTAGGGATGCCTGAATAAATTATTTAATAAATCTTGGCTGTAAATCTTAGGCAAATCATTACGCATTTTATTTTTAAAAGCTAGCATTTCTTTTTTTATTCCATCAATCAAAAGTATCGTTTGCTTAGAAGTCTGTTCGACACCTTCTAGCATAAAAATAATCCAGTCTTCCCAATTATCATTTTCTCTTACATCTTGTAGAAGTCTATAGTAGTCTCCCTTTTTTTCATTGATATATCGACTTAAATACAAAACAGGAATCTTTAAAAGCCCCTGCTTTACCAAATATAGAATATTAATAATACGCCCCGTTCTTCCATTACCATCATAAAAAGGATGAATACTTTCAAACTGATGATGAATAATAGCCATTTTAACAAGCGGATCTAAATCACTTATATCATCGTCATTTATAAATTTTTCTAAATTATTCATCAGTGAAACAATTTCTTCGGGATGCTGAGGCGGAGTATAAACAACCTCGCCTGTCTGATCATTTTTTAGAGCTGTACCGGGAACTTTTCTATACCCTGCTTTATTTTCTTCAAGTTCTGCTTGAATTTCCAGAATATAAGAATTAATTAAGAGTCCATTTTCTTTTACTTTTGCAAATCCATGCTGAAGTGCTTTGGCGTAACTGTAAACTTCTTTTGCTGCCAAAGATTTAAAATCACGAGTATAAATATCGCTCTGATAAAGTTCATCATGTGTAGTAACGATATTTTCAATTGCTGAACTGTCTTTTGCTTCTTGCAGAGATAAAGTATTGATAAGAATACTTTCATTTGGTATTGCATTCGCTGCACCCTTTAATTCAGCTAAAGCTTGATGCGCTTTTGCTGCTTTTTTTAAAATAGCTCTATTTTCAACATCTCGTTCCAGTGGCAATACAGTAAATTTTGTTTCCATAAAATGACTCTTTTCTTTCAATTAATCTATACACTACTCACAGAAATATAGTAATCATAATTTGACCTTTAGTAATTCCTGTTTTTCAAAAGTATCAATAATATAACAATATAAAGATGGAATGGATACCTTTTTTGCCACAAAAAGATAAGGCAGTTTTTAACTATATTACACCATCTAGGTTATGGCGGAGTCTGAAGTTCCGTAATACAATGTTTGCACAAAGCAACTTACAGACCAACCATAGTCCTGATGAATAATCAGTCATCTTGAAATTTCCATTGGCATTGGCATCACTGAAGTCGAGTTTAACTCTTTCTTATAAGGCAAAATTCAACCTTAAATATTAAGTAATATCTTTGTTTTTTTATTTACACAAATAACCTCCATTTTTAGAATAATTTCTCCTTAAAATTCGAGCTTAACATACTCATTAAATTATTAGATTCTTCAATAATCCATTGATCATTTTTTATTAAATCCTCTAAGATCATTTTTTGCTCATTATCCAATAACAAGTCTATATTGCGCTCATTATTTAACCATTTACTCTTATGTTCTGTGTCTTCGATTCCTTTAGGTTGCCCATTAGGTGTCAGTAACTTGATTCCCGGAATTTTTTCTTCCACTAAAGGATAAATTATAAAAAGGCCATCGTAATCCCAATCGCACGAGTAATAAATAGGTAGATCTCGGGTTTGGGCATAAACTAATTTACTAACGTTCTTCCCACCGGCGTACCAAAGTTCTATCCCATTTTGGCGAGGCTTATTAGGTTTGGTTAAGTAATCCAGGTTTTCACACAGTACGATAGCTACTGGGTGATGACACTCTAGTTTATAAATATATTGTTGGTCTTTTTCGTTTGAAAATTCACTGACATCTAATATTTTCTTTAAAGCATTTACTAATGAGGACCTATCGTCCAAATACTTTTCATTTTTGAAGAACATAAGTGATACTCCTCTTACTGATTCATTAGAGTTAATGATTTGTTCTCTAAGTTCGTCCAATGAACCATCTTCTCTTAACGACTTAATATTCATTAAGATTTTGATGTCACTTTCTTCAAAACGTGTGTACGGTTTCAATAATTCATTTTCTGATAAAAATTTTTCATAAAGGCTATATTTTTTGAAATAATTATCCTCGTAGATTTTGCAGAACCTGTCAAGTGAAAATATCTTATCGTGTGACTTATCCAATACTTTTAGTGAGTTAATCAAATAATTAATCTCACCACTATTTGATAAAGTAACGTTAAGCTTCACTTCATGATTTAGATATAGATTATATAGCGCTTTTAACTCTATCCAATTCATTATGAAAGTTTATTAAGGTAGATGTTTAAATCTACATTATTATCTTTTGTCTTAAAATAGGATGATGAAGGATGATAGTTGATTTTATCATCCTCTTTTCCTTTAATTAGATGATGTGCATACCAATCATCCGATAAGCCAATGTTGAAAGTATGCGGGGCCATTGTAATTATCTGGTAGTTGAATTCTTCAGCGATATCTGGAAATGTTTTAAAATTAGTATTATCCAAGCTGCCCAATTCTTCAAGTATAATAAAACGTAAACCTTTTCTCTGTTTTTTCTGCATTGCAGATAGCCTGGCAACGCCCAGTAAAGCAATTGCAGAGTAAGTTTCTCCAGTACTTCCCGAAACTTCTTCTCCTGATTCATAGTTTAGTTTTACAGATAATTCAAAATAAGTCTTAGGGTCCAGTAGCTTATCTATTGGAACCTTATTTTTGATCTTTGCTTGTTTTTTGAAAAAATCTTCAATAAAATCAACTATAGAGCTCCCGAAATGCAGTTCACCCTGTGTAGCTGACTGACGTACTTTATAGGCAATATCCTTAACATATTCAATCTTAATTTCGGGATTCTCCGCAAACCCTAGTTTGAAAAAAAATTTATCGCTGATTTTTCTATTAAGAAAGAACGTATTTATATTTTTTATCTGGTCGTCATACTTTTGATATCTGCTCGCTGTTGTGCTAAATATTTTTATCATACTGTCTCTTATGCCGTCAGCTATCATTGTTCTGTTCTGATTTGCCTCGCTTAAAGCCAGGGCAATATCGTCCGTGGATTTAATTTTGTTCCCAAGTAATGCTTCCTCCAGTGCCCGAAAAGAAAAAGTCTGATTTTTTATCGTTAATTGTATTGAAGGGCTTTTCTCGTTACTTGTCTCATTAAATGAATGACAGGTACTTAGATAACTCGTTTTATATAGTTCAAAAGCAGTGGTGTAATTATTTTTGTTTTCCTCCACTCCTATTGCTTCAATACTAAACTCAGTTATATTCTCTTGAAATATTCCGTAATACGATTTATTTAAATCTTCAAATATTTTTTGCTTACTATTTACTTCTTCAATAATTGTTTTTAAATCTTTATGTGTTTTATCTAATTCTTTTTCTATTGAACTTCTATCCGAGGTTTTTTCCCCTGAATATTTTGAAATCTTAGCTACACGATCAAACCACTTTTTTCTTGTAAATTTTAATTCTTCCTTTATGAGATCTGGATCATCATGTTTAACTTTGAGTTTTGACTTGGTGATTTGCTGAGTATCTTCCAATACTGTTTTTTTGGATTGTAATTCCAAAACTTTTTCATTAAGCTGAAGTATGCTGGCAATTGCAGTTTTAAGGTTGTTGATATTACTATTCTCTACAATTGAGCTATCAAAAAGATATTCAAACAAATCAATTTCATAGGACTTTCCATCCAAGATATCCGCCAAAGCCTGTAGTTTTATATCCAGGTCGCTCATCTCCAATTTTAGTTTATCAATTAATTTCTGAATTGATATATCCAAATCTGATTTATTTTTAATTAGAGCAGCATCTTGATTAAATGGAATAAACTCTGATAGTGCTCCCAGCTTTAACCATATCCCCTTATTTATTTCAGTAGCCTGAAACTCTTTAAACAACGCTTCAGCATCTATATATCTCGGCTGAATCTCAGGATTATTAGTTATTGAAACAGGAGTCGCAGCGAAATACAATAAAGTCTGTAACTGTTGATCATTTAGATCTGGCAGGTGATTAAGATACCATTGAAAAAAGGTGTCTTCTGCTTTATTATTTTCCAAAAGTGAAAGCAATTTTTCTTTTTTTAATTTATCTGCTTTTATTGCTGCTTTTAATTCGTCCAGGATATTGGATTGTTGGTTTCTAGTCAATATGATATTGTCAAAGGTTCTATATTTCTGTATATATGGAACAGCAAAATCAATTGATTGCCTTATGTTTTTGCTGTCTCTTAAAGTCATGTCAACTCTTTCAACATTACTTTTCCAATCCTCATCGATTTCGGGAAGCACTATCATTTCCAAATCACTGATTTCTGCAGACAGTTCTTTAATTAAGCGTGAATTCTTTTCAAATTCGTTGAATGATTCTAAATTTTTATCAGCCAGTTCATGGCAGTCTTGTATGTAAGATTCTATACGGGGTAGTTTGTCAATAAGCTTTATAAGCTTTTGGAGTTCTTTCTGCTGCTTGATCAGTAACTTACTGTTCCGGGTTTCACGTCTTTTTAAAGTTTGTAATTCTGCGTAAGAACAATTTAGCTCTGTTTGTTTAAAGCATTTATAAAAATCTAAATAAGAATGTTCTAATTCACGTAAGTCAAGAAGTTTTTTTTGCTTATCTGAAAGAGTTTTAATTTCTTCATTCAAGCTGTGGTATTGTTTTAGTATTTTCTCAAGATCATCTTTTGCCTTATTAAAATTGAATAAAATGTCTTCATCAGAATCCTCAAAAAGAAATTCCTTCAAACTTTTTGAAGCCTGGTTACCACTCAAATTTAGCGTTTTTGCTTTTGAAAAAGATTGAATTACCTTGGCGTAAGCTTTAAGATTTCGGTCCTGGCTTAAATTAAGGGGTGTTATATTCTTTTCATAAAGAAAACGATAATAGCCTTGTACTTCATCATTGTTCTTAAAAGAATTAAGTCTTAAACCATTTAAATTTAAAAGCTTTTCTGCTATTTCATGTAAATCTGGTATAGTGCCGTTTGATGTTAGGTCTTTTGCAAAGAGAATCTCATTTTTCTCAAGTACAAGCTGATTTATTTTTAAATTTATGTCGGCTTCCTTGGTAATCAAAAATGGTATTATGCGCTTTGCTTTTTGATTACTTATTTGAATTCCAACAGTAATAAAATTTCCTTTCTCAACCTCAATATTTAAAAAACAATAAGCAAATTTCGTTTTATAAGGAAGTGTATTTATAAGTCTGTCTTCTTTTTTTACGCTATCGGTTCCAAACCTTATAAGTTCTTTGTCATATACAAAAATCATTTGCAATAAGTCTGCAATTATTGATTTTCCTACTCCATTTGAACCTATAAAATCAGTCCTTTTTGGATGAAACACATAATCATGGATGTAGTGTTTTAAGATCCCAATTGTGGATAAAGAATAAATTCGTGGATAATTCATAGAACACCATTTTTAAATTGTTTACTGAATTCATCAAAATTTTGAAGCTCATCTTTATATAATTTGGAGAGTCTATGAATTGCTGGTCTTATTTCAAAAAGCAGCTCTTCATTTTGAGCAGACTGCTTATCTACCCAACCAAGCTTATCGAAACTGCTAATAGTTTTATGGAATTTACTTTCTACCGCACTCCATTCCTTTTCATCGTAAGAATCTCTTAAAGTATCAAAAAGTATTCTTTTATAGGCCTCTTGATGATCACTTTCCAAGATTTGATTTTTGATATCATTCCAATGAATAATTTTTTCTTCATCAAAATATTTTTGATAATACATATCCCATAACATCAGCCCTATAATAGTCTGCATCTCTGTAAGCTCTCTATTCCTGCCATTTTCTGATAACTTTCCTCTTCCAGTATCCCAAAAATCAAGATAGTAGCATTTATTGCCATCGAACACATCTGGAATGAGATTTAATTTGTATAGTTTTTTATAATAATTCTGCCAGCTCGCTTCATAACTTTCCAGTAAGGAGTATAAAGAGTAAAACTTTTGATCAATATGCTTTCCAGACAACAATAAAATATTGATGTCTGCAAAATGTTTTTCGACACTGTCCTCTAATAAAAAACTATAATCTTCTATTTCTTGATTCTCGTTTTCCATAGTGATATATTTTGTTCATCTAATGAAATTAACTCCTGTTTTATATCTATAACTACTTCTTTATCTTCCGATGCGTAAGAAACCATCTGTGATGCAACTTGGTAAGCAATTGATTCATCTTCTTCTTCATTGGCTATCGCTGTCATTAATTCGTCCATTATCAATTCCTTTCTTGTTTGAAGCATATCTTTTGCCTTAGCAACCCAATTATTTATGCGCTGCTGATTATCAATTTCCTTTACAATTTTTAACCGTTCATTAAATGCATAATTTTCGTCAGCTTTAATGTTTATTATAATATTTGAAGTATGAATATTAAAATCATAATGTCTGGGATATAATATACTTGTACTTTCAAAAACCAATGCCTTTAATGGGAAACCGTTTTCGAAGATCGCTCCAGATTCAGTGTATTTAGTATTTTCTAGCGCCAATTTAAAAAATTTCTTAATCTGTAGCCTAAAATGTGAGCGGGTTGAAAATTGTTCTTGAAGTTCGCTTAGTTTTTCACTGGCATGATTAATTTGCCTTCGGATAATATTAACCTTATTATCTACTGAATTAAAAAAATCCTTTAAATCAGCATATACTTCTCTTCCTCTTTCCCAGTCATTAATATTTTTATCTATTTCAGTCTTGTCAAGAAGTAAGCTTTTATTCATCTTCTGATAGAATAAATCGATAACGCTTTGCAAATTATCAAGAAACTTATCTTTAGATAAAATTGCATTAGTAATGTCCTCAGCTTTTACACCAAATTTTCTAAATACCAAAGTGAATTCTTTAACTAGAATTGTAGCGTCCTGTTCATCTTTTTGCAGAATATCGTTTAAATCTTTGTAACTATCTCTAAGTTCATCCTCCAAAGACTCCAAATGATCGACTATGATTTTTTTTGAGCCTTGGATAAATATTCTGCCAAATTTTCTTTCGAGTACATCAATGGATGTTATTTCATTGAAATTTATTATAAAGGAATCTTCAAAACTCTTCTTTAACGGATGATTTTTATAAGGATTCTCTAGTTTATTGACCATTAGATCCACAACATTTTTTGCATAGTCAGTCAGATAATATTTCCATGGTTCGTCCGGATGATTTCTAAAAAAATAATGAAAAAGATTGTCTTTAATATTTCCCCATTGACGCACTGAGTCTTGCTCAAATTGAATACTTATATCTTTTAAAATCTCATTAATTTCTTTAACCGTAAAATACTCATCAATCTCGCCGGCTTTAATCTTTTCATATATAGCAATAATGAGAAAGCCACCATCAAATTTTGAAGGTAACAAAAGATCATACTTAAGATACAGTTCGCTATACTCCATCATTTATCAATTATAATCAAACCATTTAACTTGAAATTTATTATGAGTTTCGCCATAAAAGCTATAATAGAAATGTTTTCAATACAAAAACCTAATTCTTATTACCAAATATCATTCTTTAATATGGTTCTTTTTTACGGAAAACCATACTGCTCCTTCAAATATATCGATTCAAAAAAGTTAACAACCACGTATTTATACGTGTTTATTTAAAATTAATTTAACTAATAATCACTATTGATCTATCCTAAAATTACTGGGCAACTTTTATAATTTTACTGCATACTGATAAAATTAATCACAATGATGAAAAACATTTTTTTGTCTATTATGTACACCATGCTTCAATATCCTTCAAATTTTATAGTGAATATAATAATAAAAAGAATTTACGCAAGTTCAAAAAAGTCGATCAACAATCTGTGGTTAAAACATTTTCGCCGATATTTCAACATACTTCCACAGAATATAACACACTGAAAATCAATACTAAAAAATAACAAAAACTTTAACAGTAAGAAAGTAAAAGTTATATTATTTTTTCAGATATTCGTCATGTGAAAAAATCACGAGAAAAAATCACATTATGTTAATCAGTCTTGAAGTAGAAAATTTTAGATCATTTAAAAATCGAGCAGTATTCCATATGCTGCAACGTAATTACAAGCGCTTTACAGAACATGTTGTTACGGTAAATGATAATCTTAGTATTCTAAAAACCAGTGGAATTTATGGATCGAATGGTTCTGGAAAATCTAATTTATTTAAATGCCTGTACTATCTCAAAAAGGTAGTTGAAAGTAGTCATTTTTTAAGAAGCGTTGAAGCAATTAAAAATTTCACCCCATTTAAATTAGATGATTTACAATCTGGAAAACCAATTAAAATTGAATTAGACATTTTAATTGATAATTTTGTCTACTCATACAAGATTAATTTTAACTCAGAACTTCACATAATTTACGAAGAGCTTTTTAAAGTCGTGAACGGAGAGGTACAACTTATTTTTAAGAGACATGAAAACAATGCTGTTGATTTTCCAAGCAATCCTGCACTTGAAACTTTAAAAATTCAATTGTCACAAGCTCTTTTACCTCAAACGTCTATATTATGCTTCGATTTAATTAAAGATATCGAGATTACTAAAGTTAGTGATTGGTTTAAAACAAAAATCGATTTTCTATTCCCAACATATGAATTTGATGACATTGCCTATATACTTTCATTAAAAAATGAATATCTTCAGTTGGCTAACAATATTATTAAGCCTTTAAATCTTGGCATTGACGAATTAAAAATCAACTTAGTACCAATTTCTATATATTTAGGATTAGATAATAAAGATATCATAACGCAAATATCTGCGATTTTACAAAAAAAAACCCACCACTCCTTTAAAGATAATATGGGTGATTACTGTACAGCTTTGAAAAATGAAAAAGGTGAAATTTTGATTGCTAAATTAGTATGCATACATTATGGAACTGACGGAAGTATTATCGAGTTTGACGTAGATCAAGAATCTAGAGGAACAATTGTGCTTTTACATTTAATTCCAGCTTTAATTCGTTCATATGGAGAAGGGGTTAACTACTTTATTGATGATATAAACACAAGTTTGCATCCAATATTACTTAGGGAAATACTTGGCCAATATCTTTCATTTAATTTAGGGAATGCGAAAGGACAATTAATTTTTAATTCTCATGAAGATCTCTTGATGGATGAAAGAATAGTGAGACAAGACGAAATTTGGTTAACGGAAAAGAAAAATGGTATTTCTGACATTTTTCCATTGTCAGATTTTCCTAATATCCGTTTCGATTTAAACTTAAGAAAGAATTATTTAAATGGAAAGTTTGGAGGCGTTCCATTTGAACATCAACCAGATAAATTAAATTTCGGTGGCAAATAATTACTACGATAAATACAAAAAATTAAGTGATCCAGAACAGGAACGAAAAGAGAAAGAAGGCTACCAAATGGAATATGAGAGTTTTGCACTATCATATCTCCAATTGAGAAAACTAATTGGGTATTTGGGTATTTTACTACCTTTCTTTTGCATGGGAAGCTCATATTTTTACAATAATCCGATTTTACCTTCCATCAGTCATTATTATCATAGTACAGCTCGTCTATTTTTCGTAATCATACTTTTCTTTTTAGGAATTTTCTTATTTAGCTATAAAGGTAGTGACAAATACGAGCGTGTCGCTTGTAAAACGTTAGCAATAATGGCGTTTTTAATAGCACTTTTTCCAACCGCAAATACTATATGTAAAATAAAAGATTGTTATACTGATAGTGATCTTAATTCATTTATTATGCCAGCAGTAGTCGATTTACCGTGGAAAGGCAAATTTCATCTCTTTTGTGCAGGAATATTTTTTGTTTTGTTAATTTATCTTGTTTATAAATTCCTAAAGGCAGAAAAACGGCATAGCACCCCAAATAAAACATCAATCATAATTTATAAAATTTGTGCTACAGGAATGATATTAGCCCTATTAGGAATTGTTTCTACAATGATTATTTTTGGAAATAAAAGTGACGGATGGGGTTTTCCTCCAACATTCACATGTGAAACTTTAGCTTTATTATGTTTTGGATTTTCTTGGTTAACAAAAGGAAAAACATTTTATAAAAAGCCCTAATTTTGATTGAAGTATAGTTTATTCGATATCACTTTTCAAAGCTAATCATTAAATTTACAGATACTTAGAGCTGTATCCGCACCGTAGACAAAATTGAAGCATTCACGAAAAAAAATGCACAAAAAAATAATCAAGATTTATATTTTCAGTGCATTAATTTGTCAAAAAATATAAAGCTCATCGTAAATTATGTTTTTTTCACGAGCAAATTATCGAATCCAAACCCTGTGTTTCACAAGAAGTTACCCTCCAGAATTAAAGTTATAGACTCGGATAAAAATTATTTCCTTTATAAAACTATAAAAAAATTTCTAGAATTGAAAAAACATTTTATCTTTGCACCCGCAATGAGAAAATGATTGCGTCTTACTGGAGGAATGGCAGAGCGGTCGAATGCGGCAGTCTTGAAAACTGTTGACTGTAACAGGTCCGGGGGTTCGAATCCCTCTTCCTCCGCTGAATTTCAAAACCTCAATATTCTTATTGAGGTTTTTTTTGCTTTATACTGAAGTAATATTAAAATAAAAAAAATCACAAAGTTTAATTTCGATACAAGTTCAACCATAAAAAAACCACTCTTTATTCATTTAAGCGCGTAGAATAATACATAATTCCAAAACTAAGTTTGTGTACTCCCCCAATTAATGAACTTCATAAAGCTTACATATAGAACAATAAAAATCTACTAAAAACAAGCATCCAATTACTCAGAACAAAACAATCATTAAAAAGACCAACACATTAAATTTAAAGCTAAAAAAACCAATATTTTCAAATTTTCAATCATTCACTTTTATTTTGTATTTTAGTGTAAAAGAAACTACAGTAAAACCTCTAAAACAAAAATAAAAATGTATCGTATACTACTTATTTTATTACTCAGTTTAACAATTTCCTGTCAGAAAGAAAACCACACACAATCGCTGACTGACTATTTTACATATAAAGAAAATAGCACATTAGAATCTGCAGGGGTAAAAATGATCCCAATTAAAACACCTGTTGGAAATTTTAAAGTATGGACAAAACGTTTTGGAACTAATCCAAAAATTAAGATACTTTTATTACATGGAGGCCCAGCAATGACACATGAATATATGGAATGCTTTGAAACATTTTTCCAACGAGAAGGCTTCGAATTTTATGAATACGATCAACTTGGATCCTACTATAGCGATCAGCCAAAAGACAGCACTTTATGGACTACGGAAAGATTTGTAGAAGAAGTAGAACAAGTACGCAAAGCAATTAACGCAGATAAAGAAAACTTCTACGTTTTAGGAAATTCCTGGGGCGGAATCCTTGCAATGGAATATGCTCTAAAATATCAGCAGAACCTAAAAGGGTTGTTAATTTCAAATATGATGGCAAGTGCCCCTGACTATGGAAAATACGCTGAAAAAGTGCTTTCAAAACAAATGAAGCCAGAAATACTAACTGAAATAAGAACATTAGAAGCTAAAAAAGATTTTAATAACCCAAGATACATGGAGCTTTTAATTCCAAACTTCTATCACGAACATTTATGTCGATTAAAAGAATGGCCAGACGGACTAAATAGGGCATCAAAACACGTAAATGGAGAAATCTACACGATGATGCAAGGCCCAAGTGAATTTGGAATCAGCGGTCGCTTAGCAAAATGGGACATTAAAAATCGCTTACATGAGATAGAAGTACCAACTCTCATGATTGGAGCCAAATATGATACAATGGATCCAAAAGCAATGGAAGAACAAAGCAAACTAGTCAAAAAAGGACGTTTTTTATATTGCCCAAACGGTAGTCATCTTGCTATGTGGGATGATCAACAAATATTCATGAAGGGAGTTATTGAGTTCATTAATGATGTTAACTCAAACAAAATATAAAAAAACACAGATTATTCACTTTAACACCAAATAAACCTTATAAAAAATTTATATAAAACATACTTAAAAGACAAAACCTATTTTTTCAAACTATTTCTTTCATCATATTCCTTCAATCCGGACTTTCTGCTTCACTTTTAGCGAGAGAAGCCTAGAAAAAAAAATTTTATTGCTTTTCTTTAAAAGGATTTAGCTTCAATCAATAATGCGTTTAGAAGCAAAATATACACTTAAGTTTTCATAATAAAAACATTATTCAAACAAAAAAGTAACTCAACATAGCTTTTTTTTTCATTTTCAGAGTTTTATTCCAAGAACCCAATAGAAACAATACACTACCATCATAAAAATATTTCACGATAAGGCATAATTCGAAACCAAATCAAACCATTTTTATTGTTTCATATCACTTATCACTCATTTGCCAATTTTATATTCAAAGCCAGATTTAAGACAAAAAAATTAAAACATTGCGCACAAAATATATGCATAAAAATTGCAGATTTCAGTCGTTCTAAGATGAAAAATAAGTTTCAGTTTCCAGAGGATTCCTCCAAAAGGTTTATAAACAAAAAAATCCCCATCAAATGAATGATGAGGATTCTCAAAAGAAAGGCGACGACATACTCTCCCACATAATTGCAGTACCATCTGCGCAGGCGGGCTTAACTTCTCTGTTCGGGATGGGAAGAGGTG
>NZ_FXTA01000002.1 GCF_900182645.1 Flavobacterium resistens
AATTGTCCTGCAACTGTAATGTTTGTTACCGGCGCAACAGTGTATGACTCACTATATGTACAACCATTTGCATCTGTAATCTGGAATACATAAGTGTCCGGATCTAAATTGGCAAATGTTGTTGATCCTTGTTTAGCTCTCACAATTGGAGATAAAATCTCATACTGTAATGCTCCAACTCCACCTGTATGACCTGTAATGTCAACTGTTCCTTTTCCGCCACAAATAACAGCAACTGTTGTTGCGAATGTCAAGTCTGTCGGTGGATTCAATGCCGGTACGTTAACACCATTTGTGATAGTGAATGTACAACCGTTTGCATCCTTAACGATTACATCAAATGTAATTCCTGCAAACGTCTCATATGTATTCGTTCCTGAGAAGCTTGTGCCATTGTCATAGCTGTACTGATAAGGAGTTGTTCCTCCTGATGGAGTTACAGTAACTACCGCTTTTGATGGTGCATTACCTGCTGTACATACTAAAGCTGTCGTAATCGTTGAACTAGCCGTCAATGCTGTCGGTTGAATAATAATAGCTGGTTTTGTATCTGTACAATCTTTAGCATCTTTAACTCTTACAACATAAGTATTACCGGCTGGTAAACCAATAAACACATTTGAAGTCTGATAAGGTCTAACGATTGTAGCGCCATCTTCTAATTGATAAGTAAAAGGACTAACTCCTCCTGTTACTACTGCTGTTATTGTACCATCACTTGCTGTATTACAACTAGCATTAGTTGAAGAAACTGTAAATGCAATTGGAGTAATAGGATCTAAAGTAAATGGCTCTATAACTCGACAAGTAGTTGTATTTCCAAGATCAGTCGCTCTAAATAAATAATTACCAGTAGCTGTTGTTGTATGAACATTTGAAGCTAATGTAGTCCAAGAAGTACCACCATTAGTTGAATATTCATAAGAATATGTTGGTCCAAAACCACCTGAAGCAGTTAAAGTAATTGTAGCATCTGGAGTTGGTGTACAATCAAGATCTTTCGTTAACTGAATATTAAGTTTTAATTGTGGTTTAACTTCATAAGTTTTAGTTGCTGTACAACCTTTACCATCTTTAATTACTAAAACATAACTACCTGCAGCATTAAATCTAAAAGTAGGTGAAGATTGGAATACACTTCCGTTAACACTATATGTAGCACCACCAACAATAGTTCCATCTACAGTACCTGTAACTGTAATGTCAAATGGAGTACCATTATAACATATAGGCGCTGGCATGTTGATTGTTGGATCTTGGTATTTGTAAACTGTAACTGGTACAGATTTAATACATCCAAAAGCATCTTTTGTGTATACATCATAAACGATTCCTGCAACACTTCCTGCTCTTGTAAATGTATTTGCAGATACCCAATCCGCAGCTACTGGAGAAGCTCCCGAAGCAACTACCTGATAAGTATATGGTCCTGTTCCATCTTTTGCTTGCGCAGAAATAGTTCCTAAGTTCGTACAGTCGGCAATAGAAGTTGCTGAAGCTGTAAGTGATAATAATACTGGAGATTCTTTAATGTTAAAGTTTGCTGAAGCTTTACCACATCCAGAATTACCTCCTGAAGTTTCCTGAACTAAAATATAGTACGATCCAACTGGCAAAATACCAGCATTAGAGACCGTAACACTTCCATTTGCAGGAATTGTTCTTGTTCCTGTAATTGATGTTGGAACATTACTAAGTGCTTCAACTATTGTATATGTTACATCAACAGGAGCACCATATATACTTTTAATATCAAAACTAATATTACCATCATTTACTCCTGTACAAGTTCTATTTTGAGGAATAATATTATCAAGCGATAATGTTGAATTTGTAGGTATAGCATCTGGAGCAACTTGATAATAATAACATTTTGTGTTTTCATCATAAATAATGAAAGTATAAGTTACTCCAGGAGTTAATCCTGTGTAAATACTTTCTTTCGTAGATGTCTCTCCTTGCCATCCGTCAACACCATCTGCTGTCCAAATTTGAGGAGGAGTTGGTCCTCTGTAAATGTTAAAATGATATGGTCCCGTTCCTGCAAAGGCAGTTTTAACAGTAATTGTCGCTGAACCACCTGTAGAAGAACATGTTGATGCTGTATTAATAACAATACCAAGTTCATTAACTGGAGCGGCAATTAATATGTCATTTATAAATGCAGAACAACCATTTTCGTCAACAACTCGAATTTGATATAATCCAAAATCAACTACCTCAAATACTACCGTATTACCAGGATTGTTTAAAGATTGTTTACTATAACCATTAATACCTGTAACATAATAATCATAATTTGCAGTACCACCCGATACTCCTCTTATTATAATTTCACCTTTGGTTACACCAGCGCCAACACATTCTAATGATTTTTTATCGAAATCAATCAAAATTGGAGATGGTTGAGCAATAGTAATGTTTTCTACATGAGTACATCCTTTTGCATCTGTAACTGTAACTGTATAATTACCTGCCGCTAAACCAGAGGTTTGCGTGCCATAATTACGGCTAATTGTAGTATTTAATACATTTATTGTATATGGTGCTAAACCTTTTGTAGGATCAATTACAATGTTTAATGATCCTGATTCATCTCCATTACATAGAATCGCTGGTCCTGCTGTCACCGTAAATTCTGGTGGTACAGGAGCAGTAATTTGAACTGGTACAGTAGTTGTAACTGAACAACCACTTGCATCAGTAACTGTAAATGTATAATTTCCTGCAGTGTTTGTTGTGAAAACATTAGCTGCAAAAGTTCCTGTATTAGGTGAACTTGTATATGTAAATGGTCCATTTCCTCCACCTACTGTTAAAGTAATTTGAGCGGCTTCTGAACCTACAACACAAGTAATATTTTTATCCAATTTAGTTGAAATAGTCAATTGAGGATAAACCGTTACCGGAGTTAATGTTTGAGCAATACAATTATTTGCATCTTTTACCCAAACATTATATGTGCCAGCCGTTGTAACTGTAAATGTGTTACCAGACTGATATGAAGTACCATTGATACTATATTGTAAAGTTCCTGTTCCTGTTCCTACTGCAGTAATTGTATAAGTTCCAACACCTAAACATTGTCCAGTAGCTGATGCTGTAACAGTTGGAGCATTATCTTTAGCAATTACAACATCTAATTTAACCTCACATTTATTAGCATCCCTAACATAAACATCCCAGTTTAGGTTTGTTGTAGGGTTCAAATATGCAATATTACTTGGTCCAAAATCAGCATCCGTAACCGTTACGCCATCCTGAACAAAAGCATATTTATATGCAGTAGTTCCGCCCGCAGCTGTTATAGTCACTTTAGATGTGCCGATATTACAATTCGCATTAACCGTTGCATAACTAGCTGATAAAACATTAGCCGGTTCTACAATAGTTATTGTAGCATTTGCTGGACAACCTGTTGTATTGTCAACTACAGAAAGAGTATAGTCACCAATACTCAAACCTGTTAATGTAATTACATCTCCACTAGTACTTGTTGTATATGGTAAACCTGTAGGTGAAGTTGTAACTACAACTGAATAATTACCTGTAGAACTAAATCCAGATACAGTATATCTTGCTGATCCTGTTGTGTCACCTTTACATTTAACATCGCTTAATTTACTAACTGCAACTGCAATTGGTGTAACCGGATTAACCGTGATTGATTTGGTATCGTAGCATCCGTTTGCATCGGTAACTTTAAAGGTATAAGTATCCGGTGCCAAACCTGTAAATACTCCAGATGAAGCTCCTGTTGTATTTCCTGTAGCTGTAGCCGGAGAAATAATACTGTAAACTAATGTACCAACTCCTGTACCCGCTGTTGTTGTAACTGTAACTGTACTTGATGTCGCCAAACAAGTAACTGCAGATGCAGCAACAGTATTGATTTTTGGAGAATTTAATTTATTTAAAACAACTGATCCGTTTGTGATACATCCTTTTGCATCCCTAACAGAATAGTTGATGGTCTGATTTGATCCGTTATCATTTACAACCAAAGTTTGTACAGATCCATATCCGCCTCCATTAAAGCTGTATTGGTATGGAGATGTTCCAGTTGTTGGTGTATTGATTGTTACTGAACCTGCAACTTTTGTGTTTGTTGTACTACATGTAAATCCTGTTGAAGTAGCTGAAACAACTAAAGCTGTTGGCTCTGAAATGATAACAGTAACACTTCCTGAACATAATTTGCTGTCTTTTACATAGAAAGTATGTGACCCAGGAGTTAATCCTGTAAAACTAGCTGTAGTCGTATAAGTACCAGCTAAAGCATCACTGTAAGTATAATTTCCTGATCCTCCTGATCCTGTCAATACTACTGATCCGTTATTTGCTCCAAAACAAGTTATATTAACCTGAGTAGCAGTTACTGTAGGATTAGTGATCGCATTAACTGTAGCAGAAACAACAACCTTACATGCTGTTGGGTTATTAGAATCTGTAATTTCAAAATTATAAGTACCTGCTGTTGAAGCTCCAGTATACACAAATTGTGTTCCTGTTACCGGAATACTTGCTCCGTAAGTTCCTGTTCCAGGGTCTACTTTGTAAGTATAAGTCGATTTACCTCCTGTAATGTCAACCGTAATAGCTGCATTTGGAGTAGCAGTACAATCCAATTGCTTAGTTACTTTGGCAACTGCTGTTAATTGTGGATTGACTGTAATTGGTGTTGCTGAAGCCGGACAGTTATTCGCATCTTTTACCCAAACAGTATAAGTTCCAGCAGCAACATTAAATACATTGCTTGTTGAAAAAGCTCCGTTTACGCCATTGATACCATACTGTAAAGTTCCTGTTCCTCCAGTTCCTGTCGCTGTAATCGTAAATCCGCTTCCTGTTCCTGTACATTGGTTGCTTAAAACCGCTGTAACTGATGGGGTTGGATCTGTTGATAAGGCAACAGCAAAGGTATCTGTACAACCGTTGGCATCCATTACATAAACAACCCAGTTCATATCAGCTCCACTATTAGTGTCTACTGTAAGAACTTTGTTTGTTCCATAAGCTGTCGTTGCCGGAGCTGAAGCGCCTTGTTTTACAACTGCATAGCTATAATTTGTAGTTCCGCCTGTTGCTGTAGCTGTTATTACAGCATTATCATTATTACAATTGATATTAGTTGCTGTAGCTGTTACATCCAATACGTTTGTTGGCTCTCCAATAATAATTGAAGTCGAATTAGTACAGCCTGTAGCTGTATCTGTTACAGATACTGTGTAAGTTCCTGCTGCAACATTGCTCAATGACAAGGTGTTTCCTGATTTTGTCAATGTGCCTGTTCCCAAGGTTCCTGCTGTTAATGTGAAACTGTAGTTTCCTGGAGTAGCAATCCCCGAAATGGTAAATGTTCCGTTTCCTGTTGATGTTCCTTTACATTTTGCATCATTGTTCTTATTTCCTGCAATTGCAATTGGTGTAACCGGATTAACCGTGATTGATTTGGTATCGTAGCATCCGTTTGCATCGGTAACTTTAAAGGTATAAGTATCCGGTGCCAAGCCTGTAAATACTCCAGATGAAGCTCCTGTTGTATTTCCTGTAGCTGTAGCCGGAGAAATAATAGTATATGCCAATGGCGCAACTCCCGTTCCTCCTGTAACTGAAACAGTAACCGAACTTGTTGTTGCTAGACATGTTACCGCCGTAGGCGCAACACTTAAAATAACAGGTGAGTTTAATTTATTTAAAGTTAATGCCCCTGAAGCAATACATCCTTTAGCATCTTTAACTGAGTAATTAATAACCTGATCTGTTCCGTTATCATTTACTGTTAAAGTTCTTCCTGCTGCATATCCTCCACCATTGAAGCTGTATTCGTATGGCGATGTTCCAGTTGTTGGAATTGCAATCGTTACTACAGCTGCTTGTTTAGTATTTGTAGTACTACATGTGAATTTTGTAGCGCTCGCACTAACAATTAATTTAGAAGGCTCTGTTATAGTAACTGTTATTTTACCAACACAACCTTTGCTGTCTTTTACAAAGAAATCATAATCTCCAGCTGCTAATCCTGTGAAAGAAGAAGCAGATCCATAAATAATTCCGTATTTACTATATTGATAATTCTGACCTCCTGTTAATGAACCTCCTGCTCCAATTAATTGTACTGAACCATCTGCGCCTCCATTACAGCTTACATTAATTTGGTTCGCTGTTACTGTTGGATTAGAAATAGAAAGTATTGTAGTAGTAGTTACGAACGTACAACCATTCGCATCTGTAACTTTAATTAAGAATGTTCCAGCTGTTGAAGTAGTATAAACATTGGTAGCCATATTGCTATAAGAAGTTCCATTATTAGTTGAAACTTGATAAGTATATGAACTTTTTCCTCCATTAGGAGTAACTGTAATTGTAGCATCTGGATTTGTAGTAGAACAATCCAATTCTTTAATTGCAGTCGTTGCTGTTAATTGTGGATAAACTGTAATAGCTGCCGCTTGAGCAGTACAGCCGTTAGCATCTTTTACCCAAACGATATATGGAGTTGCGCTAGCAACAACATCAAAGAAATTATCTGAACCAAAAGCACCTGTAGCACCATTGATTCCATAAGTTAATGGAGCAATTCCCCCAGTTCCATTTGCTGTAATTCTGAATTTATTTCCAGAACCTGTACATTGGTTATCTAAAGTAGCAGTAACGCTTGGAGTTTGATCTTGTAAAACTTTAACAGAAACAAAATCAGTACAACCGTTAGCATCTTTAATATAAACATCCCAATCTACTTTTGTACCATTAACAGTATTAACTGTTAATTTAGGATCCGTTCCATATGCTGCAGCACCAGGTACCGCACCTTTTATTACAACAGCATAAGTGTAGCTAGTTGTTCCACCAAAACCAACAGCTGTAATAATTGCTTTATCATTATTACAATTGATGTTAGGAACCGTTGCCGTAACATCTAATGCATTAGCTGGTTGTGTTAAAGTAACAGTATAAACTGCCTTACATTTTGTTAATCTATCAGTTGCTGTAATAGTATAATCACCAGCAACTACTGCAGAAGTAACTGCAATTGTTGTAGTCGAAGCCGCTACGTTATTTGCCTGCTGAATTGTTGTTCCGCCAGCATTTTTAATAACATAGTCATATCCGCTAGTTTTAGCTCCAGTTACAGTAAACTGAATTGTTCCTGTTCCACCATTACATTTAATAGTTGTAAGTACAGATCCACCAGCAACAATATCCGAAGTTCCTTTTACATCATAAGAAATGCTGAAAGTACAAAGTGTTTTGCTATCTGTAGCTTGGAAAGTATATAATCCTGGAGTCAATGATTTAAAGTCTCCTGTTGTATTACTTGCAGTATTATAACCTGCTGGTCCTGCAGTAATTTTATATGAAATGTTTGCTAAAGTACCAGATTTTACAGCTGTCAAAGTCACATGACCTCCAGGAGGAGTTGTTGAACAATCATAACCGCTATCAACTAAATTGATTCCTGTAATTTGATCTAATGTAGCAATAGTTACACTATATGGTCCTGCCTGACATCCATTCGCATCTTTAACATAAGCAGTTACAGCTCCAGCAGTACTTGTTGAATATGTATTTGTTGTTGTAAAGTTTGAAGTTCCGTTGAAACTATATGTATAAGTTCCTGTACCACCAAATCCGCTAATTGTAACAACTGCTGGAGTAGTTCCTGAAGTTGCACATTTAATCTCAGTTGCAGAAATTGTTCCTCCAACTGCTGTAGGTTCTGTTAATGTAATTGATCCAATAGCTGATGTACAGCCATTACTATCTGTTACTTGGTATGGATAAGCAATACCTGCTTTTAATCCTGTATATTTTGTAGTCGTTGAAAATGGACTATTATTAAAACTATAAGTATAACTTAATGATCCGCCTGAACCTGCTAATGTTACCTCTCCAGTTGATCCACCGTTACAAGCTATCTGTACTGGTGTTGCACTAACTGTTGGATTGGTAATTCCGTTTACTGTTACGCTAACTTCTACCTTACAAGATGTTGGGCTATTAGAATCTGAAATTTCAAAAGTATAATTGCCAGCTCCTGGTGCAGGATAATTAAATGTAGTTCCTGTTACGTTAGTACTTGCTCCATAAGAACCTGTTCCAACTTTAACTTTATATGTAAAAGTTGACTTACCGCCAGTAATATCAACTTTAATAGTTGCTCCTGTAGTTGTACAAGATAATCCTGCAGATACTGCTGCAGTAGCTTTTAATTCTGGTGCAACAATAATATTACTAACTGTTGCAGTACAATTATTAGCATCTCTTACTAAAACACTATGAGTTCCTACTCCCACATTTGTGAAAGTATTTGTAGTCACAGCAGCAGCGCCATCTAAACTATAAGACAATGTTCCTGTTCCTGATGCCGTAACTACAATCGTCGCTTTATCAGCATCAAAACATAAATCTGATGTACTTGCTAAACTTGCCGTAACCGCCGGAGCGTCATTTATAATAACCGCAGTTGAAACTGCTGAAGAACAACCTCTTAAATCTTTAGCAGCAACTGTATAAGTTCCTCTTCCTAAACCAGTAAATATTGCCGAATCTTGAAATGCAGTGATAACTGTCACACCATCTGCTGCTCTAAGTTCATATTTATATGGCGAAGTTCCTCCTCCAGCCACAGCTGTAATAGCAGCAGAATTTGGAACACATGTTAAAGGCGTAGTAACACTAGCTGTAACTGTAACTGCACTTGGAGCACCAACTGTTTTGCTGAATGATTTTGAACAAGTACCTGCTAAATCACTTTGTACAACTACAGAATAATTTCCTGCAGTCAATCCGTTAATTGTAACTGGAGATGTTGTAGAATTTTGTAAAGCTCCACCATTTATAGAGTAGTAGAACCTTGTATTGAAATTTTGCGCAGTAATTGTAATAGAACCTGTATTTCCACCATTACAAGCAGCATCTTGGATTGTTGGTTCTAAAACAGTAAATGCTTTATCGGTTCCAACATCAAAACGAACCACTTTCTCTTGTAAACATGTTTGTGGTAATTGATAAACTGAAATGTCATCAATCAATAAATCATTTCCATTATATTCTAAACTTCCTGAACGGATAACAAATGTCAAATTTGTGTTATTCCCAGGGTTTAAAGATATTGTAGGTATTTCGATCCATTTTGTTCTATTTGGATCATTTTTCGCTTCTGCAATTTTTCCAGTATCAACTCGTGCAACAACGTTTCCAGATGGGTCTACTAATTCGAATCGAACTATTGGAGCCGCTCCATCAACACCTGCATTTAATAAATTGGCAACAGCCAAATCTACTTTTACTGGTTGATTTGGTATAACATCAGCAATTGGTTTGCTATATAAAATTCCATAGTCACCTGCCGCTGAACCAATATTTACTAATAAATATCTTCCGTCAGCAACTGTACCATTAGATGTATGATCTTTAAATGGATACCAAGCTGTATCGTTTCTCCAAAAGAAACTTGCCACAGAATATTGATTATCCTCAACAGATCTTGTAGGATTAGGACAAGTATGGATATTTACGTCTTGATTGTTAAAACAATAAGCAGCTGCAATACCAGGGCTTGTCGTTGGTGCTCCTCTTCCGAAATCTTCTTTTAATAAATTACTATAAGTACTAGCATCTTCTAATTTATATTTTATTGTAACATAATGGCTTCCTGATGGAATATTAGTAAACACATTATTAGTAACTGGCGTGTTTGGTATACCATCTAAAGAATATTCATATGAATATACATTACTTGAAGAATTAATAACAGTTGCCGTAGTTTGTCCTTTACCAGTACAATCGTAAACAACAGGAGATAATTGAACATCTGGATCAGCAGGTTTTGGATCTAAGATTACATTATATGGCAATTTGTAAGTACAACCATTTGCATCTTTAACGACTAAAACATATGTACCATCTGTAACATCTGCATAAGGCAAATCACCAAACGATATTCCTCCATCAAAAGAATACTTATATGGAGCCGTACCTCCTGAAACGTTTGTAAATCTTAATCTTCCTCCAGTTCCGCCAAGTCTACATCCTGCTAATTCAGCTACACCACCAGAAGCCGTTAATTCAGATGCTGGCGAATTAATTGTGATAACTTGCGCAGGATCTGTACAAGTAGTTCCAGATAATGTATATTTTACAACAACATTATAAGTACCTCCGCTTAGGTTTGAGAAAGTTCCGTTGTTACTCCATGTTGCACCATTATTAATGCTATACTGCATTGTATAACCATTTTGTGCCGTAACATTTACCTTAATCTCTCCTTTATCAGTGTAGCATATAATATCTGTTTTACTGATCGTATATTCTGGTTTTGGACTTGCTGTAAATGTAATTGAGTTGGTTGCCTTACATCCATTTGCATCAGAAACTGCAATATTATAAACTCCACCTGCAGGTAATGTTGCAAATGTCACTGGTATTGTTGCTCCAGTATAAAGAACATAATCTCCACCATTTAGAGAATAATAATATGGTGAGGTTCCTCCACCAATCGTTAATTTAATTCCACCATCCTGACAAGCTGTTAATGCTGGCGACATAGCAGGAGTAACAGTAAGTTTAGCAACAGTATTGATCGTAATATCCTGAGTTGCTGTACAACCATCATCAGTAATAACTTCAACAGTATAAGTTCTTCCTGTTGTTAATTGGTCATATAAATATTGATTGTTTGAAATTTTTCCAGAAGTATTTACAAGTGTCTTAGGCGATTTTCTGTAAATATTAAATGTATATTGAGGATCAGCGTCATTAGCGACAATAAGCACTTGACCTAAGTCACCGTTACATAATGGCTGAGAAGCTGTAGCAGTCATGCTAAAAGCTCTCTTTCTGATTACAATATCTCCAATATTAAAAATACAAGGGTTTGTAGTTACACCAACCTGTCTTATAAAAATAATATATGTTTTTTGTGTTACACCAGCGCCCCAAGTAGTTCCAGTAATTGGGAATGTTGGGCTTGATTGATAAGCTCCTGGTACAGGCGCAGTATTAGGTATTTGCTCAGCTATTGCATATTCATATTGTGCAGATCCACCGCCAACAGTTATGCTTCCAGCTTTTCCACACATAATATCTTTGTGCGTTTCAGTTGGGTTGAATACGTTTTTATAAACATTGAAATAAAAACGATTAAAACAGCCTCCAGTATAATTCAATGTCAATCGGAATTGACCTGACTGGTCTGCTCTGTAATCTGGTCCTTCACCAACTTTTGTCCAAGTACAAGAAGTTCCTTCGTTCGCACAATTTTGGCTAGTTGTTGCTGTACAGCTACTTTCATTAAGTTTCTCCCAAATAATAACTGATGAATCATTAATTCCAGTTGGGATGTCTTTATATGAGTTAGCTCCACACAAGAAAATATTTGGCAACATTTTACCATTACTTGTACATTGTACTACTTGACTAGCGTATGGAATAACTGGGTTTGTTGCAATTCCTCCAAAAGGAACAACTGTAATTTCCTCTGTATAATCAGTACAAGGTTTGTTAGCAATTCCTGTTACTTTGTAAACTCCAGGTTGTGTTACTGTAACAGACTGACCCGTTGCGCTAAAATTTCCAGGTCCTGTCCAAGTGTAGCTAGCATATCCATCAGAAGCTTTAATAACTTGGTTTGCACTACATAAAACAACATTTTGCGTAAACTTACAATCTTTTACTCCCACTAAGAAGTTTGTAGACTGTGGTGTTCCAAGATTACAAGCTGTGTATGATGATAAACTAGGATCATCTGTAATTTGAGTTGGATTTATGGATCCTTTATAAGTAGCATATCCAGAATTTTGAATAATAGGATCACAGGCATCACTTAACTCATTACAAGTAGGAACTACTTTTACACTGAATCTAATTTCACTGCGCACAAAAGGTGGCCCAGGTATTAAATTCTTTTTAACTAATGCGTCAGGAATTTTGAAAAGAAGTGTTCTTGTTGCAGCGTTATAAGTAACATTATTTGCAACCGTCATTCCTGTAGGTAAAGAAGTTATGTCACCAGGAAAACTGAAGTTAATGTTTTTAGGCAATACATCTTTAATTACAAACTCTTTAGCATCATCGTTACCTTGGTTTTCAAATCCAAGTACATAATTTAATTGTTCTCCTAAGGTTACATCTTTTGAACTTGCATCAGCGCCATTAGCATCAAAAACCTGTTTGGTCAATAAAATTTTTGGTTCGATAATTTCAACTGCAAAAGTTGATAAGAATGCACCATAACCATCGCTAGAAGTCGTAAGTCTTAAAGTAGCGCCCGTTTCATCATTTGGAACAACACTATTTATCGCACCAGAACTTGATGGTGGATTTGGAATAATAACATGGTCAATATCAAATCCCATAGTATTGGTACTATTAGGAGTTCTTGATAAATAATGAGATCCATTATCAGAAATTGTCGCGTTGAAAAAATTTCCTATTGGATTAACAGCATCATAAATAACCGTAAATGCACTTGATTTATTTGCCTTAAATTGCAAATCGTCTCCTGTTTTAAGATTATCACCTTCAAGAGCACCAACACCAATTTTTGCATTTACAGGAAATGGAGATGGCAAAGTTTGAAAACCACTTACAGTATAATCTACCGTTTTAATACCTCCCGCATCAGGGTTAACACCTACATAACCATCGAAAACAGAAATAAATTTACTCGGCATTGTTGGGCTTTCGTAAATTACAACTAAAGACCAACCTCCAGCACCACCACCATCACGTTTTCCTAAAGCAGCACGAACATTTCCAACAGTATAAACACCATCAGCATTTGCTAAACCTTGTAATGTTGTTGTTACATTTTTAAAACAAACGTATGGTGAATCTTTAAAAGAATTTTGAACGTTTGTATAATTGTATCCATCAAAAATAACTTCATCTGCTGTTACGTTTTGATATGTTCCTCCTGGCACTTTAAATTTAATTGTTTTCCAGGTATCAAGAGGTCTTAATGAACCATCGTATTTCTTTCCAGTGTCAGTACTTCTTTCGTAAGGATATATAGCTGACCAGTATAACCCAGCAAAAACAATTTTTTTACAGCTATTATTAATTTTCAATTCTGATTGAGACGAACTAAAAACTCCTGTTGCAGGATCAACATTGATATATTCAACATTGTAATCGTTGTTATCTCCAGGTGAATTAAATGGGGTGTTTGCCTCAGCAGTTAAAGTTGCTAAATTAGTAACCGTTCCTGTAAAAAGAACTCCTGTTTGCGGTGCTCCATTTCGGTTATACGTTGGAGCAGTATTTACCTTATTGATTACCGTGTTTCCAATTAAAATAACATCTCCTTTAACTTTTATGTTTCCTCCAGTAAGTCTAGGTGTAAAAGCTTTTCCAATTTGAGCATTTACTGAAGTAAAACTTAATAGTAAGAACAAAACGAACATCGCATAGCGCGATAAATTCTTTGTATTTAATCGCTGCTTTATTGTATTTGAACTTTCGTCCAAACAATAATGCTTTAAATCCTCCAACTGGCTTTTAGCTTGGGTAACTAAACGTGCACAACATGCGATAGCAAGTTTTACATTCTTTAAGATAGTAGGTTTTTTCATGGTCTTCAATTTGTTTTTGGCCTTTCTCTATTTTTCAAGGGGCATTAAAAAATAAACAGCGGCGTACTGAACATTTATTATTATGTCCTTCCCAAATCATGGGAAGGATTGACTTTCAATTTTTTATTAATTCTCCACTTTTACGATGGCCATTTTTCCGTTATAAGGCTTATTTCCTTTAGCTTCTAATGCTTTAGTTGCTTCTTGTAATCCCTCATATTTCTCGTAATAGATATAATATTTACTTGTTGCTATATTATAGAAGAAATTAATGTCTGAACGTCCTGCAGCAACTGCTTTGGTCAAGAATTCATCTCTTTTTTCAACACTGCTGTGAACAGCAACAATCATATAATAACCACTGTCAGAATTTTTAATATTCTTGATGATTTGCATATTTGACTGGTCTTCACCAAAATCAAAATCACTTGCTGTTAAAGGTGTACTGCTAATTTTAGTAGTTTCCTTAATACGTTTAAGAGCTGCTAGATCCTGATTATATCTTCCTTGATCGTTTTCATAAGCTGCACGCTTGATTCTACGTTTTTTCTCGATTTCAGTTTCTGCTTTAATACGCTCTAAATTCGCAAGTAAAGCTGCGCTATCTTGTTCCATTTTTAATTGTGCTGCTTTCAACTGATTTATCTTTTCTAGATAAGCTCTATTTAAAGCGTCATTTTTATTAGGAACTTTTTTAAGTCTTTCGTTATATAAATTCGTCAACTTGGCAATCTCATCTTTTTGAATTCTGTTTGCCTCAGCAATATTTGTTTTCAAAGCTTCTAACTGGCTGTTCTCTGCCGCAACACTTTTGAATGGTTTCGGTTCTTTGTAAATTCCTTTTTCACTTAAGTCATTTTCCTCTCTTAAATCATTCAGGTCTTTTTGTTTGTTTGCTACTGTTGCATTAAACTGAGCCAATAAATCACTTTGATTTTTATTTGATGCATCTAGAGATTGCGTTAAATTATCAATAGCTTTTGCCGTTTCATCTTTTTGAGCTTCTGCTGCTTTTGCTGCTGCATCCGCCGCTTGTTTAGCTCTTAATTCTGCTTCTTCAGCTTGTTTTGCCTGTAACGCTTCTGCGTCTGCTTTTGCTTTTGCGTCTGCAGCTAATTTTGCTTGTAATGCCTCTGCATCCGCTTTTGCTTTCGCATCAGCAGCTAGTTTCGCTTGTAATGCCTCTGCATCCGCTTTTGCTTTTGCATCTGCAGCTAGTTTCGCTTGTAAAGCTTCTGCATCGGCTTTTGCTTTCGCATCAGCAGCAAGTTTTACTTTTAATGCTTCTGCATCCGCTTTTGCTTTTGCGTCAGCAGCTAATTTTGCCTGACGAGCTTCTTCATCTGCTTTAGCTTTCGCATCAGCTGCTTGTTTAGCTTGTAAAGCTTCGGCATCAGCTTTTGCTTTTGCATCAGCAGCTAGTTTTACTTTTAATGCTTCTGCATCCGCTTTTGCTTTTGCGTCAGCAGCTAATTTTGCCTGACGAGCTTCTTCATCTGCTTTAGCTTTCGCATCAGCTGCTTGTTTTGCTACTAAAGCTTCAGCATCAGCTTTTGCTTTCGCATCTGCAGCAAGTTTTACTTTTAATGCTTCTGCATCAGCTTTCGCTTTTGCATCAGCAGCTAATTTCGCTTGTAATGCCTCTGCGTCAGCTTTGGCTTTTGCATCGGCAGCAAGTTTTGCTTGTAAAGCTTCAGCATCGGCTTTGGCTTTTGCATCAGCAGCTAGTTTTACTTTTAATGCTTCTGCATCAGCTTTCGCTTTTGCGTCAGCAGCTAATTTTGCCTGACGAGCTTCTTCATCGGCTTTAGCTTTCTCTTCAGCTTTTTGTTTTGCTACTAAAGCTTCAGCATCAGCTTTAGCTTTTGCGTCAGCAGCAAGTTTTACTTTTAATGCTTCTGCATCCGCTTTCGCTTTTGCATCAGCAGCTAATTTCGCTTGTAATGCCTCTGCGTCAGCTTTGGCTTTTGCATCGGCAGCAAGTTTTGCTTGTAAAGCTTCAGCATCGGCTTTCGCTTTTGCATCAGCAGCTAGTTTTACTTTCAATGCTTCAGCATCAGCTTTCGCTTTATTATCTGCTTCTAATTTTGCCAAACGTGCTTCTTCCGCTTCTTGTAATTTTTTTGCTTCTGCTTCCGCTTTTGCTTTTGCGGTTGCTTCAGCATCGGCTTTTACTTTCGCATCAGCAATTAATTTTGCTTGTAATGCTTCCATATCCGCTTTTGCTTTAGCATCAGCAGCAAGTTTAACTTGTAAAGCTTCGGCATCCGCTTTTGCTTTTGCGTCAGCAGCTAATTTTGCCTGACGAGCTTCTTCTTCCACTTTTGCTTTCTCTTCAGCAGCTTGTTTTATCTTAAGTGCTTCAGCATCGGCTTTTGCTTTTGCATCAGCAACCAATTTAGCTTGTAATGCTTCTGCATCAGCTTTTGCTTTTGCATCGGCAGCTAATTTTGCCTGACGAGCTTCTTCGTCCGCTTTCGCTTTAGCGTCAGCAGCTTGTTTCACTTTAAGCGCTTCTGCATCGGCTTTTGCCTTTGCATCAGCAGCTAATTTCGCCTGACGAGCCTCTTCAGCTTGTTGTAATTGTTTTGCTTCTGCTTCTGCTTTGGCTTTTGCTGTTGCTTCCGCATCCGCTTTCACTCTTGCATCAGCAATTAATTTTGCTTGTAAAGCTTCCATATCAGCTTTCGCTTTAGCGTCAGCAGCAAGTTTTGCCTGAAGTGCTTCCGCATCCGCTTTTGCTTTTGCATCAGCAGCTAATTTTGCTTGTAATGCCTCTGCGTCAGCTTTTGCTTTCGCATCTGCAGCTAGTTTTGCCTGAATTGCATCTGCATCCGCTTTTGCTTTTGCATCAGCAGCTAATTTCGCTTGTCTTGCATCTTCTTCAACTTTCGCTTTAGCATCAGCAGCTTGTTTTATTTTCAATGCTTCTGCATCCGCTTTCGCTTTTGCTTCTGCAGCAATTAATGCTTGTCTTGCCTCTGCATCTGCTTTTGTTTTTGCGTCAGCAGCTAATTTTTCTTTTAAAGCAGCATCTGCGGCAGCTTTTTCTTTCAATGCCGCGGCAGCTTTCGCTTTGTTTGCAGCGTCAATTGCAGCTTTCGTTTTAGCTTCAGAAGCTGCTTTAGCTTTTGCTTCAGCCGCTAATCTAGCCTGATAAGCATCTGAATCCGCTTTTGCTTTTGCATCAGCAGCTAAAATCGATTGTAAATCGGCAGCTTCAGCTTTTGCTTTTGCATCTGCTTTTCTCTTCGCTTCAGCAGCATCGGCTTTTGCTTTTGCATCTGCAGCTAATTTAACTTTCAACGCTTCCGCATCTGCTTTCGCTTTTGCATCTGCAGCTAGTTTTGCTTTTGCAGCAGTTTCGGCATCAGCTTTTGCTTTGTCTGCAGCTAATTCTACTTGTGTTTTTTGAGGTGTTCCAGCTGTTTTTGCTTTTGCAGCTTCAGCATCTGCTTTTGCTTTCGCATCAGCAGCTAATTTTAATTTCATTGCTTCGGCATCTGCCTTCGCTTTATCAGCAGCTAACTGTGCCGGTGTTTTTGATGCAGCTGCTCCTGGTTTGTTTGCTGCAGCTTGAGCTCTTGCTGCAGCGGCGGCATCTACTCTAGCTTTATTATCAGCAACCAATTTCAATCTGCGTTCCTCTGCATCTGCTCTGGCTTTATCTGCTGCCAGTTGCGCTTGTGTTTTTTGTGTTGCAGCAACAGCTCTGTTTGCAGTTGTAGTTTGTGCTCTTGTTGCAGCTGCGGCATCTGCTTTAGCTTTTGCATCTGCAGCAAGTTTTATTTTCAATGCTTCTGCATCGGCTTTTGCTTTATTATCAGCTTCTAATTTTGCTTTAGCTGCAGCTTCAGCATCAGCCTTCACTTTTTCAGCAGCAGCAAGTCTTGCTTGTTTAGCTTCTGCATCAGCAATTGCTTTTGCTTCAGCAGCTAATCTTGCTTTTTCAGCACCATCTACTCTTGTAACTGGAGCCGATGTCGTTTTTTTAGCCATTACAGGTTTTGGCTTTGATGGATCAATAAGTGAACCTTCATCGTCATCACCATAATAGTAATTTCTGTTTTTGAACTTATAAGCAATTGCAAACTCGTGAGAACCTCCCAAATTTGTAAAATTGCCAAAACCTCTTTCATAATTGTATTCAATCGCAATACTAGGTGAAATATTCACACCTAAACCTGCCGAAACTCCATATAAAGTATTATATCCGGCTTGTGCCCAAACTCCTTGCGGAATCGTAATCATGGCTAACCCAGATAGAACTGTTTTATCTTTTTTAATTTCTGTTTTTACAATTCCAGAAAATTTACTTCTATCGAAAAATCCGTAGCTGTCAATATAACCTGTGTACATTCCATGCAATTCGATTGCTCTTTCCGGATCATCCTTTACCATTCCTGAACCAAAATTGTAAAGAACCAAATTGTTGATCGATAATCCAAAATCAAGAAATGCCGTTCCGTAGTTAATACCCGGATTTACGGTAAGCAATGTATTTGACTGAATGTTATCAATTGGAAGATTTGGATCATTTGTAACAATTTTACCTTTGTTTAAACCACTTTGGTAAGCACCTACATTAAGTCCAAATGTCAAATTGCTATCTTCTTGCAAAACGATATTATGGGCAAAGTTGGCTACTCCTCCAAAGACTGTAAAAACACCATAATTTTGTTGAAATAATCCAAAAGCAAAAGCTTCATTCTCTCTAAAACGGCCAGAATAACCAAATAAATAAGTATTTGGAGCATCGTCAAATGAAACCCATTGTCTTTTATTATAAAAACTCACATACGGATTTGATTCGCGTACAAAACTGAACGTTGGATTAATTATGTATCTATTAAACTTTAAAGAATTTCTGATAGGTAAAGAAAACGAAACAACTCCATCCTCAGATTTGGTATCTTGAGCATAGAGTACATTTGATAAACCGTAAAATAAAGTTATGAATAGTAGGATTTTCTTCATCTTATTTTATCAGGGTTATTGATCCTTTTCTTTCACCTGTCCCGGATTGAATGACATAGTAATATACTGGATTTACATTTTTAATATCAATTGATCCAGACGGGGGCCAATCGCCTTGATAGTTGACAACATCAAGAACCATGTCTCCGTTTGAACTAATTATTTTAACACTAGTTTCTGGGTTTTTATATTCACTCGGAATATCCCATACATCATACGGATAACTGCTCAAGCTTATAATATTTGCAATCTTTTCTACAGAAGTAACCGGGTTACCATCGTAGCTAACTGTAAAAGGCAATTCTTGTTCAACAACACATCCTGCTGCCTGACTTACTTTTACTTTGTAATTTCCACGTGCAGACACCACATAAGTGTTGGTATTAGCGCCTGAAATCACATTATTTCCAAGAAACCATTGGAAAGTTGGATTAACCGCATTTGTAGTCACAGTAACGCTTAAAGTTTCGTTTGGAGCAATAACGTTTGTTGCTGGGACATTTAATGAGGCATTAAAGTTGTTTCCTTTTAAATCGATTGTTCCTGTTGCTTTACATCCTCCAAAATCAACGTCGACAGTATAAACTGCAGCTTCATTTGTAGTATAACTACGATTTGTAGCTCCAGTAATTACTGAACCATTTTTTTTCCAAACATAACTATTTCCTGAAGTCGCCGTTAAAACTGTTCCTGATCCGCTAGAGCAAAATGGATTACCTAAACTTGAGGAGATTGTTACTGAAGAACCAGATCCTGAAGTGGTAACTGTAACACGATTTGAACTTAAATTATCTTCTGAACATAATCCATAATCTAATTTTGCATAATAAGTTCCAATTGAATTTACTAGTAACGTTGTACCACTTTGTCCAGTAATTAATACATCATCTTTATACCATTTGTACTTTAGATTTGGATAATTTGCTGGAGACGAAGGAACGTCATTTGGTGTCGGATTATAAACAGAAAGCGAAATACTTCCTCCAGAGCAAATTGTCGCAGTAGGTGATTTTTCATTGATATAAAATGAGCTCACATACGTACTATAATATGCTGGAAAAGAGGTATTATTTGCAAGATTTTTAAATCTCAAACTATAGGTTGGGGTTGTTGTATTACTTTTTACACGCAAGCTGTAAATATCAGATCCTTTTAAATTAGTTGGAACAGCAAATCGAATAGTTTGCTGCTTTAACGTAGGATCGTCTGTAAATGAGATTTTTGTCGTAGCTGTAGGGGTTGTAAAATTCCCAGCATCATCTGAAAGTTCTACTTCAAAAGTAGTTCCGGCTGGAAAATCTACATAACTAAAAGTAGCCGCATATTGATTGAAAGGCGCGCCATCAATGATAAGCCCAGCACAAATTCTATCAAAATTTAATTGCTGGGGCACTATCGTTTGGGCATACGTATTCGTTTTAGTACAAAACAAAATACTAAAAAATGCAATAAATCGGATTACAGATAGCGTAGTTTTCTGAATCATATAGTTCTAGTTCTTGCTAAGTCT
Source organism: Flavobacterium resistens (assembly GCF_900182645.1). Classification (GTDB taxonomy): domain Bacteria; phylum Bacteroidota; class Bacteroidia; order Flavobacteriales; family Flavobacteriaceae; genus Flavobacterium; species Flavobacterium resistens. The sequence goes on from NZ_FXTA01000002.1 coordinate 20,065, forward strand.
ATATTTTCAAAAAACAAAATATCTATGAATGTTTCAGAAAAATCATATTTATAGTTCTCAATAATGTCCTTCGCAAGAACAGAATAAGAAGCTGTAATTGATGCGTTTTCCTGGCATTCTGAAGTTTTCTGATTATTACAATCAGTAGCTATAGCAAAGCTATCCTTGGGGATGGACAGCTCTACTGCTAACTGATTAGAATTATCTAATTTGCTGATCACTGATGTACCAGCTATTACTGTTTTTTGGTTGTTGTTACACGCCGCTACGATGCATTTTGAGTCATTAGAAACAATGTTTCCTGACTTGCATTGTGCATTTATTGCTACTGCAGGCGAAACCAAAAATATAATATAAATAAAATATTTTTTTATAGATGGGGCCATTATGTTCTGATCTTTATTTGGTCACGAGACTGACATAAATTGTGTCTGGGGACTTAATTAATAAAATTTACGCTCTTGAAATAAAAATCGAAACTTATCTATTTTCCGCTAGATGCTGTAATTTTTCCTAATTGCAATCTGAAATCTGGTTTCTTAGCATTGTAAATATCAATGAAAGTTTCTTTGTTATCACTTTGTGACATCACGTTAAAGAACACAGGGTTTCCATACCAGCCCTCTAAATCTTCATTGTTAGAATTGTACTCTGTAAAGATGTTTCCACTACATAGGTTAAGGTACATTTCTTCAATTTTGATTTTTTTAAGGTTGGCATCATTAATCTCAGTTTTGCTGTCCAATAGAACGGCCGGGTTAAATCCAGAGATTACACTACGCTTCATTTCAAGAGAAGCAGTTTCAGCAACATAAACTGCCTCTTTTACTAAACCTGCCTGAATATCAGCTTTAATGTTATCACTATCATTTAACATTGTAATATTTGTTGCAACAACAAGTGTTTGTTTTTTAGTAAAATCTGTTTCGCTTTTCTTTTCGAAAGTTTTTACCTCCATACAACGAGATCCGTCTTTGTTACTTGATAAGTAAGATGATCTAACTGCCAATGAGTTAAATAAACGGCATTGAACACCTTGAGTAAATTTATAATCGTCGTTGATTGATTTATAAGAAACTAGTTTAGTAGCATTTAAATCTCCTCCAAAGAAAGCAAATGAATCACCTCCAGAGTAGCTTACCATTACATTTTCTAGTATCGTTTTAGCACCAACACCAGCAACAGTTAAACCATTGAAAGTATCTGCACCTTTAACTTTTTTTCCAGCAAATTCGATTCTAACAAATCTCAAGATACCTGAATTTCCGTTTACGTTGTCACCACCATAAGAAGTAAGCGTAGGATCAAGATCTAAGTTGTAAGAACCAACACCTCCAAATTTGTTGATTGGAGCATCGCCAAGAAGTACAACTCCACCCCAGTCTCCAGCTTTTTTCTGGCTGCGGTTTGAAGTAAATACGATTGGATCAGTCTCTAAACCATCTGCAACAAGTTGTGCACCTTTTGTAACTACCAATGTTCCTTTAGTTTCGAAATCACCAATAATTAAAGTTCCTGGCTCGATTGTTAATACTGCATTGTTTGTAACATAAACGTTGCCTTGCAAAACATAAACATTCCTTTTCAGCAATTTAGTGTTAACAGAAATATTTCCTGCTAAAATTTGGTTTGCTTCTCCATACTCTACTTTGTTAGGCTTAAATTCGGTCCAGTTATTTAACCAATTGTTGTAGCCCATAATTCCTTTCTCTTGCTGAGCACTCATACTAGTAACTGTCAAAAGAACGCAGATCATTTGAGTAATTTTTTTCATGATAAGGGGGTATTAGGGTTAATAATAAATTTGGGTATGCGTAAATGAAAAAACTCATCTCGATTTTTCCGAAATAATCAGAACACATCGAGAACGAGTTATTTTTTATCGCTCTTTTAAAATGTTTTTCGAAAATCTAAATCATCTACGTAAACAAGTCAAAAAAGGTTTTAAAAATATTTTATTAATTACATTTCGTTCAAATCGTTGAACTCGTGTAATGATTTCAATGTGCTTTCGTAAAATAAAATTGCCGCGATCAAGTTTCCTTTATCTGAATAAGGCATCATTTTTCTTTGGAAGTCTACCGTAGTATCCAGGAAAGTTGTAGTACCAACCGCTTGGTTGTCTAATACTTTTTTGTGTTCACTATCGTCCGGAATACCTAAGTCGGCCATAGTAACACCTGGTTTAGTAACCAAAGCAATGTAAGGGAGAGTTTTCACTAAAACTTTAATACGCTCAATGTATAATTCCAAAAGTTCTCCTTTTTGCATACCACTCAATTCTTTTTGATCATGGTATTTTCTGATAAGAGCTGTTGTACTAATGATACTTCTTGGAGCATTTTTTGCCTGCGCTGAAACAGCTGCAGTTGTCAAGAAAAAAAGTGTACTTAATAAAATAATTTTCCCTTTCATAGATTCTATTTATAAATGGTTGTTGATGCAAACAAAAATATATAATTTAACTTAAATTGCAACTTTATTGATTTCTTTTTTCAAAAAAAATCCTTAAAAAAAACTTAAAAAACAGTCGTATGTCGAGAAAATCTGCGTTTTAACGAGGGTTTTGTTAAATTTGTTAAAACCAAAACCGTAAGACATTACCTATAAAAAAGTGGTTGATTTTAACATTAAATAGCTAAAATTTCCTTACGTTTATCGTTTTTGGCAAAAAAATATTAACAAAAAAGTCTTCATATCTACTCGCGTGAAGTAATTTATTAACAAAATTAAGCTTATACATTACCCTTTTTTTTCAAAAAAAATTTCTCAAATTTTTCAATTTTAAGACAACCCATAATCTTTTAATCTAAAGTTTTTGACTCCACCATTTTCTTCTATCTTTGCTTCATGCAATTTTCTCAAATTTTAGGTCAGGATTATATCAAAAGTCACTTGATAAAAAGTGCATCTTCAGGACGAATTCCGCATGCACAATTATTTATTGGGCCCGAAGGAAGTGGCACATTATCAACTGCTATAGCCTATGCGCAATACATTTTGTGCAACAATACAGGCAATGAAAATGAAAACGGAAACGAGTCCTGTAATTTAAAATTTCAAAACATCTCGCATCCAGATTTGCATTTTATTTACCCAACTGTTACCACCGAAGATGTCAAAACCAAACCGAAAAGTTTAGACTTTATTCAGGATTGGAGAACTTTTATTCAGGAAATGCCTTACGGAGGATTATTTGACTGGTATAAAATCCTCGGCGTTCAAAACAAACAAGGAGAAATCAGGGTTGAAGATGCTCAGGAAGTTTTAAAATCGCTTTCGCTGAAATCCTACGAAGGCGGCTATAAAATCATGATTATCTGGATGGCCGATAAAATGAATATCGCAGCATCCAACAAACTTTTGAAACTTCTTGAAGAACCTTCAGATAAAACCATTTTTATTCTGATTTCTGAAAATGAAGAAGATATTATTCAAACCATTCGCTCTCGTTGTCAGGTAATTCACTTTAATGGTCTTCCGGAAAAAGTAATCGCCGATGCTTTAGTTTCCCGAGAAAATATCGATCAAAATTTAGCTAAAAAAATTGCGCATCAGGCTCAGGGAAATTTTAATAAAGCGATGCATTTATTGAAAGAAGATGATTCTGAATATCCATTCGAACAATGGTTTGTAAATTGGGTTCGTGCCGCATTTCGAGCCAAAGGAAATGCTGCAGCAATTCAGGATTTGATTTCCTGGAGTGAAGAAATTGCTGGACTTGGACGCGAAAGCCAAAAAAAATTCATTCAGTTTTGTATCGAAATGTTTCGTCAGGCACTAATGCTTAATTATCAAGCGCCAAGTTTGGTTTACATTGAACCGAAAGTGGACAAATTCAAACTCGAAAATTTTGCACCTTTTGTCAACGGAAATAATATTCATGAAATTTTCAAAGAACTTTCAGATGCGATGTATCACATTGAAAGAAACGGAAATGCAAAAATAATTTTAACCGATTTATCAATCAAACTTACTCGTTTAATTCATAAAAAATAGTTTCAAAATGAATAATCCTGCCTCTATCTTACTTCTGGCTTTTTTAGCTTTAACATTCTTACAATCAGGATATGAAAAAATATTTTATTGGAAAGATAATGTTGAATGGCTAAAAGGTCATTTTGCCAACACGCCGTTAAAAAATCAAGTGCCGCTTGCATTATTGCATCTTTTAATTTTAGAATTAATTTCTGGAATTTTATCTGTTGTTGGAGCAATTCAGCTCTTATTAAACAGTGGCAGAGAATTTGGTTTTTATGGTGCAATTTTTTCTTGCATCAGTTTACTAATGATGCTTTTCGGACAAAGATTAGCAAAAGATTACGATGGCGCGAGAACCATAGTAATCTATTTTATCCCAGCTGTAATGGCGGTTTACTGGCTGAATTAATCAGCTTTTTATTTATAATTTTTACAATAAAAAAATGAATCCAAAACACCCTTCAGAATCCATAACTATTTTAACAGATTTAGTTTTACCGAGCGAAACAAATCCTTTAAACAATCTTTTTGGCGGCGAATTATTAGCCCGAATGGACCGTGCAGCAAGTATTGCCGCGCGCAGACATTCTCGCCGAATTGTAGTTACGGCTTCTGTAAATCACGTAGCATTCAACAGAGCAATTTCACTAGGAAGTGTTGTTACTGTTGAAGCAAAAGTTTCAAGATCTTTCAAAAGTTCAATGGAAGTTTACATTGACGTTTGGGTAGAAGACCGCGAATCTGGAAGCAGAACAAAAGCCAATGAAGCAATTTACACTTTTGTTGCTGTTGATGACACCGGAAGACCTGTTGAAGTTCCTGCAATTGTTCCGGAAACCGAACTTGAAATTCAACGTTTTGATGCTGCTTTACGCCGTAAACAGTTGAGTTTAGTGCTTGCAGGTAAAATGAAACCTTCTGATGCGACAGAATTAAAGGCATTATTTATAGAGTAAAATTGTAGCAATTTGTAACAATTTGTGACAACCAAACTCCAAAAAAAAGAAGTAATTTTGCAATTTACAAGTTAGGTAAATAACAATACGAAAGTTATTTCTTACTTTTAATTTGTGTTTTAAATGCAAAAAAAATAACAATTAAGATAATTTAAAAAGATATGAGTTCAGACAAAGAAGCCAAATTAAAAGCGTTACAATTAACACTTGATAAACTTGACAAAACTTACGGAAAAGGAACCGTAATGAAAATGGGCGACAGAGCCATTGTGGAAGTAGAAACGATTTCTTCTGGCTCACTTGGAGTTGATTTAGCTCTTGGGGTAAATGGATACCCAAAAGGAAGAATCATTGAAATTTACGGACCGGAATCATCTGGTAAGACCACATTAACTTTACATGCAATTGCCGAAGCTCAAAAAGCTGGAGGAATTGCTGCTTTTATAGATGCTGAACATGCTTTTGATAGAAATTATGCTGAGAAATTAGGCGTTGATATCGAAAATTTAATCATTTCTCAACCAGACAATGGGGAGCAAGCTTTAGAAATTGCTGAAAACCTAATTCGTTCTGGAGCTATAGACATTGTTGTAATTGACTCTGTTGCTGCTTTGACTCCAAAAAGTGAAATTGAAGGTGAAATGGGAGATTCAAAAATGGGTCTTCACGCACGTTTGATGTCACAGGCTTTAAGAAAATTAACGGGAACAATTAGCAAAACAAATTGTACTGTTTTCTTTATCAACCAGCTGAGAGAGAAAATCGGTGTAATGTTTGGAAATCCTGAAACTACAACTGGTGGTAACGCATTAAAATTCTATGCTTCTGTACGTTTAGATATTCGTCGTTCTTCTCAAATTAAAGATGGTGAGAATGTTATCGGAAACAGAACTAAAGTTAAAATTGTTAAAAACAAAGTTGCTCCGCCATTTAAAACTGCCGAATTCGACATTATGTACGGAGAAGGAGTTTCAAAAACCGGAGAAATTCTTGATCTAGCTGTTGAATTTGATATCGTTAAAAAAGCGGGATCTTGGTTTAGCTATGGCGATACAAAATTAGGTCAGGGACGTGATGCTGTTAAATCTTTAATTAAAGATAATCCGGAATTAGCTGATGAATTAGAAGCTAAAATCAAAGAACATATGAAAGAATTAGCAAACGCTTAAACCTTTCAAAATCTGTAAATTGCAGGTTTTTATATTATAACCCAACAAGACAAAATCTTGTTGGGTTTTTTATTTTAAAAAAAAATCAAAAATCAACGCAACCTTTTCAAAATTATATCATCTAGTAAATAGATATAAAATTTTAATTGGCATCGCCATAAATGCCTTTTAAAAAATTTTAGAACGAATTTGGTTGATTTGTTTTTAATAAAAATCCGTCGGTTTGTTTGGTACTGACGGGTTTTTATTCCTTTTACGAGAAAAAATTTCATATCTCACGCAACCTTTTTCATTTTTTGCTCTCTATTAAATTGTGACGTTAACTTGAGTTTTAACCAAACTCTTTATTATCAATCCTTAATGTTTTTAAATTATGAAAGAGAAAATAGAAGTGTTGTACAATAAAAACCGAAGAAAAACCAAATTGAAGTTTAAAAAGGTATTGCGATTTATTTCTGAAAAAATAATTCACAGATAAGATTTTGAATATAAATAAGGGGTTATTTTAGTTCAAAAGAAAACCCGATAATCCTGATGCTTAAAGATTATCGGGTTCTGTTTTTAAAATCGTTTTTTTCGAAATTTTTTTCTGAAATTCAACTAATGCGTCAAATATCAATTGTCGGACTTGCTCTCTGAGTTCTTTTCGATGATCGCTTGTTACGCCTTTTGTTTCAACAAATGGAAGAATTTTTGCACGCATTTTTCCAGGACTTCCGCTTAAAAAAGTATACGAGAAACGCTCTTTATTATCTGCAAAAACAATCGGCACAATTGGAATTTGATGCTCTATTGCTAGTCGAAAAGCGCCATCTTTAAATTCATCCAACAAAATACTTTCATCATCTGGAACGCCCCCTTCTGGGAAAATGCAAATACTAAGTCCTTGATTTAGCCTGTTTTGAGCTCTTTTGAAAACCTCATTTTTACTTTTTGAAGAATTTCTGTCCACAAGAATGCAAGTTCTTTTATAGAAAAACCCAAACAACGGGATTTTAACCAACTCTTTCTTTCCCACAAAAACAAAAGGATTTTTAATAATCGCCAACATCAGCATAATATCCGTCATTGAAGTATGATTTGCGACAATCATATAGCTCGTATGTTTGATAAGCTTTTGCTCACGCTTTACTTTGTAATAAAAACCCATCCCGAAAAGGATAAATTTAGCCCAAATGCGGGCCATTTTAAAAAAATAGGGGTAACCACGTTCTGATATGATAGAAATCAGCAAAAACGGCAACATAATCAATATCGGAATGGCCATTAAAACATAAAACCAAATGCGCCAAAGAATCCAAAAAGTAATTTTTAATATTTTCATAACTTCAAAAGTAAGAAAACAGAAATGAATTTGGTTTTCCAGATCTTTAGAAATTTTGAATATTTCGTTTTTTCCGCTTCATAAATTTAAAAAACAGCTAAACCTTTGATAAACTTTGCTCCCGATAATTATCGGGATTGTAAAAAACTTTGCGAACTTTGCGGTTTAAAAAAATAAACTTGCAATCTTTGCGGTTAAGAAACAAAAATAATGGCAAAAATACTTACTGGTGTTCAGAGTACAGGAACGCCGCATTTAGGAAACTTACTGGGAGCAATTATTCCGGCAATTGAATTATCGAATAATCCTGCAAATGAGTCTTATTTGTTTATCGCTGATTTACATTCGATTACACAAATTAAAGACGGCAAAACATTAAGAGAAAATACATATAGCACAGCGGCAGCTTGGCTTGCATGCGGACTAAATCCAGATAAAGTTACTTTTTACAGACAATCAGACGTAACTCAAACTGCTGAATTGACTTGGTATTTAAGCTGTTTTTTTCCGTTTCAAAGATTAACTTTGGCACATTCTTTCAAAGATAAATCAGATCGTTTGGATGATGTAAACGCCGGATTATTTACTTATCCGATGTTGATGGCGGCCGATATTTTGTTATATGATGCTGAATTTGTTCCGGTTGGAAAAGATCAGCTTCAACATTTAGAAATTACGCGTGATGTTGCGTCGCGCTTTAATCATCAAATGGGTGAAACTTTTGTAATTCCGGAAGCTAAAATTCAAGAAGACAGCATGTTGATTCCAGGAACAAATGGTGGAAAAATGAGTAAATCTGCTAATAACATTATCAATATTTTTCTTGATGATAAAGTTTTGCGCAAACAGGTTATGAGCATTGAAACAGACAGTACGCCACTTGAAGAACCAAAAAATCCTGATACCTGCAACGCTTTTGCGATTTATTCTTTATTAGCAAATGAAACTCAAATTGCCGAGATGAGAGCCAATTATTTAGGTGGAAATTACGGTTATGGTCACGCAAAACAAGCTCTTTTTGAATTGATTACCGAAAAATTTAAAACAGAAAGAGAAAAGTATAATTATTACATCAACAATCTTGAAGAAGTTGATGCACTTCTTAAAAAAGGCGCGGCAAAAGCTTCGGTAGTTGCAGATGGCGTTTTAGAAAAAGTTCGCAACGTTTTGGGATTTGAAAAATAGAAACAAATTTAAAAAGCCTAATAGAAACTGAATCTATTAGGCTTTTTTTCTTATTTAATATTCTGTTTATTAAGCTCTTCCAAGTCTAGCTATTAGCAGAATCACTCTAATAATTACAATTATAATCACGACAATTGACCAACCTGAAAAACCAGATGAACTGCTTGCATTGTTTACTCTTTCCTGTGCTGCGTCAAGCTGATTTTTATTTTTTCTGAATAAATTATTCAGATCAGAATCAACCGCATTATAGTTTACTAAAGAAGAAATCATTGGGTTCAACAATTCATGTCTAACAACTGAATTACTGTGCAGATTGTACACTTTGTTATAAACCGCTCTGATTTTTTCGTCTTTTTCAGCAGATCTAAAATGAGAAACCAAAACATAAAAACTTCGGTATTTTAAAAACTCAACTGTCTCACTTATAGCAGATGGCTGTAAATTTCCATTAACAGTTTGAATAGCATAATCTAATTTTTCCGATACTTTATTGCTTAATTTATCAAGCGAACTTTCAGGCAAATATTCCTTAACTTCAAATAAATCATCAATATTATCAAATCTGTTATTTGATATATAATATTCTAAAATTGCATCTAAATCTTTAGACAAAAATTTATCTATAAAAACTCTAACATCTTCTTTACTAGAGGAAATCGGGTGATCTGTAATAAATCGGTTTCGTGAATAATTCTTTTTTGAAAAGAAGTTGTATAATATTCGGTTATTGCTAATAAACAGCAGTTGATTGGCATAATTCTCAATTGCTAAAACCAAATTGCTACCTAAATCAGGCTGCACATTTGTATTTCCAGATCGCTCAATTTCAAACTGTCTTCTAGCTTTATCAATATCTTCAGCGCTGAAAGATTGTATGTTTGCTTTATAAATTCCAGCATTTTCAAATAATTCAATTATGTTCATTTTAACTTTAGTTTTTTGGTTAAACAAATATATTCTTTATATCATTTAATCCAAGTTTCTGTGTTAAAAAAACACTTAAATTGCTTCGAACATTTTGCCAGGCAAAGGTCTGATTAGGCCTTTAAGCTCCATGTTTAAGAGAATTCCAGATATTTTAAAAATTGGAAAATTACACTGTAAAGCAATAATATCTAATAATTCTTTTCCATTTTTAACCAAGAAATTATAGATGCATTCTTCATCAGGATTTAACTCCACAAAAAGCTGTCTTTGAATTGTTTTGGGTTTATTTTCAAGATCCCAATTTAGTACATAAATCAAATCGGCGGCGCTGGTTAAAACATTTGCTTTTTGCGTTTTAATAAGATTATTACAGCCTTGGCTATATCGGTCCGTAACACGTCCAGGAACTGCAAAAACTTCCCGATTATAATCATTTGCTAAATTAGCCGTAATCAAAGATCCTCCTTTATCAGCCGATTCAATTACAATTGTAGCTTCGGTCATTCCCGCAACAATGCGATTTCGGCGTACAAACTTTTCTTTGTCAGGACTTGAAGAACTCCAAAATTCAGTAATAAACCCGCCATTTTCCTCCATTTTTGCCATGTATTTTTTATGCGCTCGTGGATAAATCTGATTTAATCCGTGTGCCAAAACACCTATTGTTTGCAAATTATTTTCCATTGCCAATTGATGTGCTACGATATCGACACCATAGGCAAAACCACTTATAATAACAGGGTCCAAAGGCGCAAGATCTTCAATAAGTTTTCGACAAAATTCTGTTCCATAAGAAGTTATCTGACGAGTACCAACAATACTTATAATCTTTTTGTTCCTTAAATCTATATTACCAGAAGTAAAGATGAGCACCGGACCGTCGATACAATGTTTAAGTTTATCCGGATAATTTTCATCCTGAAAACAGGAAACATTTATATTATCAGATTTTATAAATTCTAATTCTTTTGCGGCTTTTTCGAATACTGTTTTATCTTTAAGGTTTTTTAATAAAACTGCACCAATTCCATCAATTGCAGCTATTTCTTTTGATTTTGCTTTAAAAATAGCTTCAGCATTTCCAAAATTCGACAACAATTTTTTAGCCATAATATCTCCAACTCCATCCACTTTCATTAGGGCTAATAAATAAAATAAATCTTGATCTGACATGGATACTGAATACATTAAATGGCGGTGAAAAAATACGGTTTTAAAACAAATCTTGCATTTATTTCAAAAGTTGCAAAGATATAAAATATAAGTAAATTCTTTCAAAAATATATTCATGATGATTGTGTTTAGCTTTCAAAACATTCATAATAAATTGAAAACTAATCTTTTTAAAAAATTATAATCTATATAATTACTTTGTTTATTAGACAAAAAAAAACGGATTTCAAATAACTGAATCCGCTTTTCTAGCAAAAGTTTCACAATTAATTAATCTATTCTAAAATGTTGCACACACTTCGTCATTTGCACTGAAAACTCCGTAATAAGCTGTTCCTCTCGCGCAGACTTTATTAACTGCTACCAAATTTATAACAATAACAACTTGAAGTGCCCCAATATAACTATTAAAAACTTCAATACTACCACCTTCCACAATAGTCACTTTTACAGGGATATTTTCAGTTATTTTGATTCCAAAAATTTCAGCTTTTATTTGCACTATTCCTTTAAAAACACCTTTCGAATAACTACAATCTTTTAGTTTTAAAGAAAATGAAAAGCTTTTGTCATTATCATTACTAATTTCAGAAATTGAAATAGGACTAATTTGCAGGTCTAATGTTGAAAAATCTTTTTCTACTTTCCACATTAAAATAGAAGAGCTATCTTCAAATCCACAATCATCTGACTTTTCCCCTTTCCCAGGCAGAAGAAGAAACTTTGGCTTCTCTAATTTTATACAAGAACCAAATGTTTTTAAACCTGCAACTTTTACAAGTGATAATCCATCACCAAATTGTTTTAGTGATGGTAAATTTTCTTTTTCTAAATTTAGATTAAGAACCGAATATGGCTCTCCAAATACTTTTACTGTGAAATTTTCTTTGATTTGTTCAGTAATAAATTTTTCCATTTGTTTATTTATTTAAGGTTACCTACTCGTTTGGCTTTTCAGTTTCGCCCCGTTTATTTGAGTGGTTTCTAGTCTCCACTTTTATTTTCTATAACTTTAACTGGTTGATTATTAAACCAAAATTCTAAATTATGAGACAAAAAAAAATCCCTACAAATAGGGATTTTTTGGTTAAAATTTATTTCAATTAATTTATATCTGCATTAAGTCTTCTATGGGAAATTTAAAAATCGTATTTCCGTTCTACAGCAAAACGTATTAAATCGGTTTTCCCATAGAGGTTCATCTTTTTGAGGATATTTTTACGGTGGGTATCTACGGTGCTTTTACTTATAAAAAGTTCTTCAGCGATTTCGTTGGATGTTTTTCCTTCTCCAATAAGTCTTAAAATCGCCTTCTCTCTAGTGCTTAAAAGAATGTTTTCTTTAGTTAATTCGTCTTTTACGACAATTGCATCGTCAAAAAAAGTTTCGTTGCTTACAACGGCTCTAATCGCTTGGATTAATTTTTTAAGTGGGGAGTTTTTCATAATATATCCTGAGGCTCCGGCTTCTTTCATTTGTTGAATAGCTTCGGACTGATCAAACATGCTAAAAGCAATAATCTTGATCTCAGGAAATTCACGCTTAATAATTCTCGTAGCACTAATTCCGTCACATTTTGGCATTCGGATATCTGTAATTACAATCTGTGGTCTTTTATTTCGAACCAATTGTATTAATTCATCTCCATCATTGGCTTCACCAACAACGGTAATATCCTCTTCAAATTCTAAAGAAAGTTTAATACCATCTATAAGCGACTGATGGTCCTCGGAAATAATTATTGTGATCATAATGGCAAATCTATAATGATGGAAGTTCCTTTGGTTAAAATTGAATCGATTGTAAATGTTCCGCCTAGCTGTTCTACTTTTTTCTCCATGTTTTTAAGGCCTATACCGGATTTCCCGACAATCGTTTTCGGATTGAATCCTTTGCCATTATCTTCAATAATGACATTAATTTCCTTTGGTGATCCTTGTGTTAGATAGATATTTACTTCTGTTGCCTCAGAATGTTTTATAATGTTAGTACACAGTTCCTGAATCATTCGAAATAAGGCAACTTCTATAGTGTTTTCTAATCTTTCTGTTAGTTCAAACGGAATAACATTGATAGTTAAATGTTCTAAAACACTCATTTTCTCAGCCATTTTATTAACTGCAACCAATAATCCTTCACTCCCTATAACTCCCAGGTTTTTGAGATGTGCAATATTTCGAACCTTTTGATAAGCCTCTTCAAGTAATACATCGGTTTTGTCGTAAAGCTTATTTTCAAGTTGGTTTTCAACTTCACTTTGACGCTTCAGATTTTGGAAATTTAATTTTAAAGTAGCCAAAATGCTGCCCAAATCATCATGCAATTCGTTGGCAATATTTTGACGTTCTTTTTCCTGACTTTCAAGCATTAAATCAATATCATTTAACTCTTGATCTCTGAGTAATTTTTCGGTTTTTTGTATTTCAATTAGTTTCTCTTGTTCGGCTATTTTTTTCTTTTTAGTGATGTTTTTATATCCTAAAACACTAATTAACAAAACAATAATTAAAACACTTGCTATCAGATATAAAATTACATTGTTTATTTTAATGTCTGTTTTTAACTGAAAATTTTCAAGTTCTTTTTCCTTGGTTTTGTATTTGGTATCAAAATTATTAATGGCAATATTTTGCTGCTCTGTATTTAAAGAATCGTGATATTTATTTGAAATTTCTAAGTGATATAATGCTTTATTAAGATCATTGGCATCTTTGTAATTCAAATAAAGAAATTTATTGATATTTTCCTTGTTAACTTTAACATATTCAATCAGCTTAATTTTATCTGCCTGATGTAATAAATCGATTGCCTTTTGGTACTGACGAAGCTGAGAATAATTTGATGCCTGATTCATCAAGTTATAACAGATGTAGTTTGGATTTGGTGTTCTCTCCTGATGCAAAAGCAAATTATCTTTGCGCAGGTAATACAAACTGGAATCTGGTTTGTATAAAACATCGCTAAAAAGTACAGCCAGATTATTATATATCTTACTCTCAAGCTTTTTGTCCTTTACTTTTTTGTTTAAACTTATTGCTTTTCTAAAGTAAGACAAACTCTCCTGAGCTTCTTTGTTGTTTATTTTTAAAGAAGCTAATTGAACATAACCTTTGAGAATTTTAGAATTATCTTTTGTGGAAAAGGCATAATCCATATATTCTTTGAGATAGAATTGATGTTTTTGAGTATTATCTTTGTAACTAACTAACAATGAAGCAATGTTGAGATTTATTTCCATAGCTTTCTCGACAATATCTGCTTTCAAATATTGTCTTTTTGCCATTAGATAATTTTCAATGGCTTTTACATCGTTGTTTTGTTTACTATAACTTTTCGCTCTCAAAAAATAATAATATCCTAGATCTTCGGGTAAAAAAGCAGTGGTATTTATCAGCGAAAGTTCCTTCAATGCTTCCTTTGACTTCCCTTTTTCAATGGATTTTTCGATGGAACTCAAAACTTTCTTTTGCCCCATGCAAATGCCCACCGTACAAAGTAAAGTGAGCATAAAACAAAAAGTTATATGTAATTGGTTATTCACCATCTTCCTCACCTTCGCGAATTGTTCCTTTTCCTGTCGTGTCAGGAGTAACTATAGGGTCGAATGCTGCATCAAATATTTCTTCAGGTGTTTTTGTCAACTCTCCGTTTTCATGGTGAAAAGCCGCTCTAATTTTTTTAGCAAAATTAATAGACAAGTATTTGTCTTTACTCAAATCAATTATAAATGACTCATAATTGCCATTTGCAGATAACTTTTTTCCTATTAGGTCTTTAAAATGAATAACAATTTTATTTTCTTGCCCATCCGAAATATTATAGACATCATATATATAATAAACATTATTTCTTGTAGCTACGGGCAACACTGCTGCTATAACTGCTTTTTTTCCTTTTAAAATAAGACCTACAACGTCGTAATCTTTCATGTTTTTAGATTTTTAAGTTAATAATAATCAAATCTATAGTAATTATAAAAGAAAAAAAATACCTACAAATAGGTATTTAGTAAAATGGTCCAAAAACTGGAACCACTTTAGTTTTAAGAAAATCAATAGTTTACTTTTTTATCTTTTCCATTACTAACTTCATCTACCTTCATTGAGGCTAATAAATAAAACATGTTTGCAATTTGGTATTGTTTAAAAAATATTATGTAAAATAGAAATAAAAATTAAATAAATTTTAGACTTAAAACAACGTAATTTCTTAATAAAATATAAAAATTAAGCATTAGCCAAAGTACAAATTTTAATAAGATTTTAATTAAAAATCTAAAAATCAATTGTCTATAAAAAAATCAGAATTGTTAATAAAAATTGTGAATAAAATTTTGATAACTATATTCGTTCCCTAACTTTGTTACTATGAAAATCGAAACTTACATAGGACAGTTATTGTATCGTTATCAGTGTGTAACGGTTCCGGGATTTGGTGCATTTTTAACGGAAATTCAATCAGCACAGCTGAATGAAAACACGAATTCGTTTAATCCTCCTAAGAAATTGATTTCTTTCAACAGTCATTTAAAAAACAATGATGGTTTACTTGCAAATCATATAGCAAATGCTGAAAAAACATCTTATGGTTTTGCCGTAAGTGCAATCGCATTTGAGGTTTTAAGCTGGCAAAAAACGCTCGAAGAAGATGGCACGATTAACTTAAAAAACATCGGTGAAATTCGTTTGAATTCTGAAAAAAACATCATTTTCACACCAAATGACCAAACCAATTATTTAGCAAGTTCTTTTGGATTAAGTCCGTTTATTTCTCCTCTTATCAAGAAAGAAGTTTTAGAAAGAAAATTAGAAGAAGTTACACAAAAAGAAACCATAGCTCTTTATGAAGATGAAGAAACAAGATCTTCAAATCCTTTCTTAAAATATGCTGCCATTTTTATTTTAGGACTTGGTATTACAGGAAGCATTGGATATCCTTTGTATCAAAATCAAATTGATTCAAAAACTTTAGTGGTTGAAAGTGCTGTTCAGAAAAAAGTTGAAAACAAGATTCAGGAGGCTACTTTCTTTATTCAAAATCCATTGCCAGCGGTTACACTTTCTGTTGACTCAGCAAAAGTTGAATCTCCGGAAGCTAAACTGATGCCATATCATATTATGGCCGGAGCATTTAGAAGTGAAGCAAATGCTAAAAAAGCTTACGATCAGTTAATCAAAGATGGTTATCAGGCTCGCATGCTTGGCGAAAATAAACACGGCCTATTCCCTGTTTTATATGGAAGTTACGCCACGATGGCCGAAGCTACAAAAGCCCAAAAAGAAATACAAAAAGTCGAAAATCCAGATGCTTGGATATTAGTCGAAAACTTATAAAACTTAAAAATCCGATTCAATTGAATCGGATTTTTTTTTGCTTATTCTAGTGTTTTAAAACTCTCAAGCGATACGCTGCATTTCGTTCATTTTATAATTTAGCTTCTTCACTAAATTTAGAAAAAACGATGAAAAAACTGAACCTCATACTATTTCAATATTACTGAATTAAAAAGCAAATTATAAAGAAGTTGAATAAAAAAAGAAAAATCTGGTTAAATCTGAAAATAATTTGAAATCAACAACAAATAAAATCGAAAAGCTTCAGGCAACAAATCAAAAACTAGAAAATAAAATTACCACGACAACCATCTCTAAAGAAGAAACGCAGAAAATGCGCATCAAAACAAAAGAAAACGAGGTGAATGTTCAAAAACTAAAATTAACGCAAATAACACAACAAAAAGACCTTGAAAAAGTCATATCAATGCTATAAACAAAAAGCCTATTCGAATTGAATAGGCTTTTTGTTTATCGTGAAACAATTTTAGCATCTTGAAGAAGTATTTTTTTGCTGCCCTGATATATCGTAAATCTGGCCGGAGGCGAATTTTTTTCGCCCAAAATTATAATTGCACATTCGTAAGTATACTTATCATTTGCAAATTCATATTGATGATTGCCACCAATACCTTCGACAATAAGTTTGCCCTTATAAAGAATCATATCAGGCTTTTCACTCATCTTTTTTCCAATTGACCACGATGCAAAACGATAGTTATTTTTACCGAGATCATCAATTCTGATGATAAATTTAGCAGTTTCTAAGATGCATATCGGAGTCTGGAAATAATTAATACTTGCATCTAAATCTTTTTTTTGCTCGGCAATAAGTTTCTTTCTGAGGTCAATTTCAAACTTCGACAAATAATTAACTGCCGTCAGACGCCCGTCTACATCGAGCCAAATACTTCCTTTATCAAGCATTATGCCTCGCAAACCCATATCAAACCAATTTTTTTCAGGATTCGATTTTATGATTACATCTTTAAAATTAGCATCAAAAACTTCATCATATCGCTTTATAAAATCTGTTTTATCAATTATATCAGGTATTGGATATTCCCTATTAAGTGGGTAAACAACCTGATCCGCCAATGCTTCTTTTTTGTTGTCTCTTATGTTTTCAATAAAGCGCTTTGCAAATATCTGGTACTCTGAACTTGCTTCTTGGGCAGATGCATAATTACAGATTAGAATCGATAGAATTAAAAATAAATAGCTTCTTTTCATCTTAAAAATATTTTTAATTAAAAACTAACTATCACAAAAACAATCAAATATAATCAAATTAAATTTAGTTCGTATTGAGGCTTAAAGCCATCGCTAATTTGTTTATCGTGGAACACTTCTCTAGGTGTAAATTTTAAGAATTGCTTTTATTTTAAATTCTATTTTACATAATGTTTTTTGCTTCAATTCTTTAAATTCAAAATTAATTTATGCTGGCTTTGAACATTTTAAGTTCATCCCAGGTAAATTCATCTCCATATTTTTCTTTTAATGGCGCCAAAGATTCTTCCTGATAAAACTCAAAAGCATCACGAAGCGCCAAAATTTTATCATTTGGAAGTACATCAACAATATCAACTTTTTTCGCCTGAATCAGTTTTATCAAATGGGTTTCGACCGTTTGTACTGTCAGTTTTCTGATGCGCGCGATATCTTCAACAGAGTTTTTCTCAATCCACAGATCGTACGTTTCTTCAACGGTTGTCTTTTTTACAGCTTTTTCAGCCGTTTTATCCGCTTTTTTATAAGAATAACGCGTAACAGGCTCATCAACCTGAAACATCTCTGTATTCGCTATTTTAAACTCTTCTCTGATTTTAGAAATTTTATCTGTTTTATAATTCTTAATCGCCGGAGAAGTCAGACTTTCTTTGCTGATTGTTTCACGGGAAACTACAATTTCAACAAGTAATTTTGCTTTCATTAAACGCAAAACCGCTTTAATTTGTAAATCGTCCAAAACAGACAATTCTTCGTAAAATTCCTTTACTTTTTTAAATTTCTGAATTTCAGCAATTTTACCCAAAAGATCTGTAACCAATTTATCCATCGGCTTAAAAAAGTAATCATATGCCGCTTCTACCCTTTCTTTCACAAAAACTAAATCGACAGTTTCTTTGCTGAAAATTTTATTGAGTTGCTGAATAAATTTATGGGAAGGATCTGCCAATGTTTCAATCGTATCCATACGTTTGTGCGCCCACGCTGAATGCTTTGATTTTTCTGATCCTGTTGCATTTTCATTATAACTGAAACGATGATTGCGCCATTCCTGCGCTAAATCTGTCCAATTAAAACTGTTAATCAAATAGTTATGAATAAAGTTTTTGGTTTCAAAATGCAATGAATTTTTCAAATCATCTTCAGTTGCTTTGTTTAAAGCATAATCCATAACATCCTGATCGTTCGAAAGACCATTCATTTGCATCGAAGAAAGCAAAATAAGCCCATTTAAGGACGTTAAACGTGAAAGTGCAACATATGCTTGTCCAGGTAGAAAAACTTGCGATACATCAAGCGCTGCTTTCTCAAAAGTCAAACCTTGGCTTTTATGAACCGTAATTGCCCAAGCCAACTTCAATGGATAATGTGCAAAGGTTCCTAAAACCTCTTCTTCAATCTCTTTCGTAAGCTCGTTTACTTTGTACCGAATGTTTTTCCATTCATATTTTTCGACTTCAATGGTTTTATTTTCTTCTGGAAAATGAACGAAGATTTCTTCTGAAGAAAGCGATTTTATCACACCCATTTTTCCGTTGAAATATCGCTTTTCAAAAGATAAATCATTCTTTACGAACATCACCTGAGCACCAACTTTCAACTTCAAATTTTCTTCAACCGGAAAAATTTTCTCTGGAAAATCGTGAACTACAAATGGCTGATACGAAAATTCATTTCCTGGCAAATCATTGATTGCCTGTTCATTGATTGCATCAGCTTTTGCATTATGTGTGGTTAAAGTTATATAACCCGGATTCATTTTTAAATCAAAATCGGGTTTGACATATTGATTTAAAACCTCAATATCTTCTTTTGTAATTTGATTGTTTCTAAGATTATTCAAAACCGAAATAAAAACATCGTCACTCTGACGATAAATCTTAGATAGTTCAATATATATCGGTGGATTCTGCTGAATTACATGTGAATGAAAAAAGAATTTTCCCTTATAATAATTTCGAAGCGTACGCCATTCTTCATCCCGAATTACGGGCGGAAGTTGCAATAAATCTCCAATAAAAAGCACTTGAACACCGCCAAAAGCACGCGTATTTCTTCGAACTGTCTGCATCATAAAATCAATTGCATCCAGTAAATCAGCACGAAGCATACTGACTTCATCAATAATCAGCAGTTCCATGTTTCGGATCACATTACGCTTGACATTGTTCATTTTGAAATGTCTTCGCAACGATTCTTTATTTTCAAATTTTACAGTTTCTGTGAACTGAGAACTCTCCTCATAAGTCGGAATAAAAGCAGAAAAAGGCAGCTGAAACATCGAATGAATCGTAACACCACCTGCATTTAAAGCTGCAATACCAGTTGGCGCAACAACTACAGTATTTTTATGAGTTGTGGCAATAATTTCGCGCAAAAGCGTTGTCTTTCCTGTACCCGCTTTACCGGTAAGAAAGATAGATTTTTGCGTCTGATTTATGAATTGTAAGGTGTAAGCAGCAGCTTCTGAAACGTTTTGCATTAAGCGGGTATTAAACGTCAAAAATATCGCATTTTTATAAAAGAAAAAAACCTAAATCAATTACTGATTTAGGTTTTTCATAAAATTTAGTTAGTTTGGTAGTTTATTTTTTTGCCTCTTCACCATCTTTTGCAGCAGCTTTTCCATCAGTTTTTGGAGTCGCTTTGTACTTCTCATTCAATTCTTTAATGATATCTTTTGTGATATCAAATTTATCTTCTGCATATAAAATTGATGCAGCATCACCTGTACCATAAATGTATGCGTAACCGTTCTTTTTACCGTAATCTTTGATGAATTTTTTAACACCGCTGATTAAAGAATCCATTTCTACACCGCTTTCTTGCTGTAATTGCTGTGATAAAGCTTGTTGAGCATAACCCAATTGTTGCTCTCTTTTTTGCAATTCAGCTCCTCTTTGTTGTGCCCATTGCTGACCATTTGCCTGCGCCTGGCTTTGAAAATTAGCAGCGTCTTGTTTAAAACGAGTAATTTCAGCTTGTAGTTGTCTCCCTTTTTCCTCCGCCTGAGCTTTGTATTTAGCTTCAAGGTCTTTTGCTTCAGTGTATTCTTTCATTAAAACTGAAGTATCTACGTAAGCTGTTTTTACTTCCTTAACTTCCGCTGTTTTATTACAAGAAACAGCCAAAATTGAAAGTCCGATAATTACTAATGCTTTTTTCATTTCTAAATTTCTATTTTTTTTATTGGTATGAAAGACAAAAATATAAAAAAATAAATAGCACCAACATAAAGTTTAAAAAATGCTAAAAATTTATGATATTAGTTTTCTTTATGACATAAAAGGGTTTCATAAAATATCATTATTAAAAGTCGCTTCCATAGCTTTAGTCTAAGATATACTTTCAAAAAAGACAACACAAAGCCTCATTTTACCTATAAAAACGCCTTAAATGCGCTTGTTTTAAGTTTTGCTCCTTTTTAAGCGTATAATCTATCTCTAAAACTTTTTCCAATTTTCTGTTTCTAAAAATCGATGAAAAAATGGAGCAATAAATGTTTATTTTAAAATTTCGTTTTTTTGAAAATTGAAAGGAAATTTTTTTTTGAAACTTTTTTGGATTTTCATTTTTTTAGAAAAAATCCGAAAGCAAAAAAAAACGAAATTTTTTGCCTGATTAAATCCAAAATTTAAAATCGAAAAAAACAAGAAAAAATTCCAAAATATGCAGTGATTTTAAGGTATTAGTTTTCTTTATGGACGAAAAAAAAGCTATAAAATATCACTATCAAAAGTGACTTTCATAGCTTTTATTAGAGCCGTTTTTTCAAAAAAGACAACACAAACCCTCGGTTTGTTCAAGAAAACGCTTTAAATGCGCTTATTTTGCGTTTTAGTTGTTTTTTAGTACATAAATGTGCGATGAATACTCTTTTGTACTCGACGCTTTTAAATTTGATCTTAAACCGATGAAAAATGCTTTAATAAAATTCATTTTTCCGGTTTTGTATTTTTCAGAAAGAAGACTCACATAAAATGAATCAAATTTCATTGGAAGTACTTTTTCTAATTTCATGTCGACTTTTTCAAAAAGCATTTTGATAGCTTTTTTCGAAAAATGCCAAAAGTGAATTGGCACATCAAAAGCTGCCCAAAATTCTCCATAATGTTTTGCGTCGAAGGATTTGAAATTTGGAACCGCAACAATTAATGTTCCAGTTGGTTTTAATAAACGTTTCAATTCCTGAATTTGAAGTTCTAAATTTGGAACGTGTTCCAAAACGTGCCACATCGTAATTACGTCAAAAGAATTATTTTCGAGTTCGCTGATTTCTTCAACAAATGAAATTCCTTTTTCCTTTGCAATATTTTTTGCTCGGTCGCTTGGTTCAATTCCAATTACATTCCAATCATCATTTTTTGCCGTCAATAAAAAATCTCCTGTTCCGGCTCCAATGTCTAAAATTTTTCCTTTTTGAGATTGTTCCGAATTAATTAAATTCAGTTTGTTTTTTAAAGCGATACTTTTTACAAAATGATATGCTTTTTCAAAAACAGAACGTTTGTTATCTGTGTGCGAAATATAATCTTCGCTTTCGTAATATCTTCCTAAATTTTCTAAATCTGGTTGTGGAGATGTGATCAGCATATCAAGATCTTCATCATGATACAATTCGAAAATTTCTTTTGAAACAGAATGGTCTTTTACTGTGAGAAAATGTTTTTTATTTAAAACGTCCATTTTAAGTTAATAGTTTTTTTTTAATAGAATTCGGGTTTGAATTTATGTTGAGTTGAATCAAAGTTCATCTAAACATATATCTTGTTTTTTACTCAAAATCGTAAAGATGAATAATTATCATTTTTTACGATTATGAATATTTTTATTTCATTTGAAAACAATTCAATATTATACTTTTTAAAAAAGTTTCACGTGGAACAATTTAAAATTGTTTCAGGTTTTCTTTGTTTCAAGTTTCAAGTTTCAGGTTTCAAGTTTCAGGTTTCAAGTTTCAGGTTTCAAGTTTCAGGTTTCAAGTTTCAGGTTTCAAGTTTCAAGTTTCACGTGGAACGAAAAACAAATAAAAACAAGTTTCAGATTCCAACAAAACTTGAAACCTGAAACTTGAAACATTTATTTTATCTTCCCATATAAATCAAAAGCACGGAAATATCACTTGGTGAAACTCCGCTAATTCTTGAAGCTTGAGAAATTGTCACTGGGCGAATTTTACTTAATTTTTGTTTCGCCTCAATCGACATAGATTTAATTTTATTGTAATCGAAATTTTCCGGAATTTTTACCTCTTCTAAACGATTTAGTTTATCAGCATTATTTCTTTCTTTTTCGATATAGCCAGAATACTTAACTTGAATTACTGCTTGCTCAACAATTTCTTCGTCCAAATTATTTTCTTTGATATACGCATCCACTTTTTCAAATTTCAACATATCCTCTAATTCAATTTGCGGACGAGAAAAAACTTTAAACATTTTATCTCCTTGAGAAATCGGTGCCGATTCCTTCGCCTCCAAAATTGGATTTGTCTCAGCAACCGTTACACTAGTTTCTCTAAAAAAAGAAACCATCTTTTCAGACTCATTTAGTTTGTGTTCCATTCTTCGCATTCTTGCTTCAGAAGCTAAACCAATTTCGAATGACATTGGCGTCAATCTGAAATCGGCATTATCTTGACGCAACAATGTTCTATATTCTGCTCTTGATGTAAACATACGATATGGTTCTTCCGTTCCTTTCGTAATCAAGTCATCAATTAAAACTCCAATATATGCTTCGTCACGTTTTAAAATCAACGGCGCTTTTTCGTGCACTTTTAAATGCGCATTTATTCCGGCCATCAAACCTTGCGAAGCGGCTTCTTCATATCCTGTCGTTCCATTAATTTGTCCGGCAAAATATAAACCTTCAACCAACTTTGTTTCCAAAGTATGTTTCAATTGTGTCGGCGGGAAATAATCATATTCAATCGCGTAACCCGGACGAAGAAATTTTACATTTTCAAAACCTACAACTGTACGCAAAGCTTTGAATTGAATATCTTCTGGAAGCGAAGTTGAAAATCCGTTTACATATACTTCACAAGTTTTCCATCCTTCAGGCTCAACAAAAAGTTGGTGACGTTCTTTATCTGCAAAACGATTAATCTTATCTTCAATCGAAGGGCAATATCTCGGACCTAAACTTTTTATTCTTCCGTTGAACATTGGCGAACGATCAAAACCAGATCTCAAAATATCATGAACATCCAACGACGTGTATGTCATATGACAAGATCTTTGATGCGTCAACGGAACCGTTAAATCCGAATAAGAAAACTTATCCGGTTTTGCATCTCCTTTCTCTTCGTTCATTTTCGAATAATCCAAAGAACGTCCATCAACTCGAGGTGGCGTTCCCGTTTTCATTCTTCCTGCTTCAAAACCGGCATTCACTAAATCTTCAGTAATTCCAGTTGCAGCACTTTCACCCGCTCTTCCTCCACCGAATTGTTTTTCTCCAATATGAATCAATCCATTCAAAAAAGTTCCGTTTGTCAACACAACTGATTTGGAACGAATCTCAACTCCAAGCGAAGTTCTAATTCCTTTTATCTTTCCGTTCTCGATAATCAGCCCTTTTACCATTTCCTGGTAAAAATCTAAATTTGGAGTTCCCTCCAACATTAATCTCCACTCTTCTGCAAAACGCATTCGGTCACTTTGAACTCTTGGCGACCACATTGCAGGCCCTTTCGATTTGTTCAACATCTTAAACTGAATTGCAGTTCGATCTGAAACAATTCCGGAGTAGCCTCCGAGCGCATCAATCTCACGGACAATTTGTCCTTTTGCAATTCCTCCCATTGCAGGATTGCAAGACATCTGGGCAATGTTCTGCAAACTCATTGTAACCAACAAAGTTTTGGATCCTAAATTTGCGGCCGCTGCCGCGGCTTCAGATCCTGCATGACCAGCACCAACTACAATAACATCGTACTCTTCTAAAAACATTTTGTTTTATTATTCTCTGGAAACCGTTTAAGGCGATTCTCAGAATTAACTTTATTTCTCTTTTGTTCCACGTGGAACGGTTTTGTTTTGGTTTCAGGTTTCACGTTTTAAAACCAAACTTAAAAGTTCCACGTGGAACACATATGGTTTTTTCTAAAAATCAAAAACCAAATATTCAATGTTTCACGTGAAACATTTTAATTAATCTTTCTCTCTAAAATAAACTTCACGTATTCCACGTGAAACAACTTATCAAGCTTAAATCTTTTTTTCGTGTTCCACGTGGAACGAAATCTCAGAATAAAAACTCAAAAATTACAAACGTTTCACGTGGAACATAAAATACTTTTCTTTAAAAACATGTTCCACGTGAAACATGTTTAGTTGCTATTTTAGATATTTAATTACTGTTCCACGTGAAACATCGCAATCTTTTCATCTTCTTTTGAACGCATAAGTTCAGCATCTGCATCACTTTTATCCTTGTATCCACAGTAGTGTAATATACCGTGAGCAAGTACACGTTTCAATTCTTCTTCAAAAGAAACATTAAAATCCTTTGCGTTGTCTTCTACTCTTTCTACAGAAACAAAAATATCTCCGTTCAATTCGTTGCCAACTGTATAATCAAAACTGATAATATCAGTTAATGTATCGTGGTTTAAATACTCTACATTTATCTTATGCAGATATTTGTCATCACAAAAAATATAATTTATTTCTCCCTCGTTCTTCTTTTCAGAAACAATAACTGCGCTCAACCAATCTGTAAAAGCTTGTTCGTTGTCTAAAGAAAATTCAGTTTCGTAATTAAAGTTTATCATTTTGTATTAAAATATTCTTGAACCTTTTGATTAAAATTCGAGCGCAAAGGTAGCGATTGTCTATTTAAAATTTCTACACTATTTAAATAATCAGTTAATGAGCTTGGTAAAGCATTTGAACGATTAGGAAATTCTGTCTTATTTGTTTCAGATTGACGCTTCGTATCTTGACCTTGTTGCTGAACTGCATTGTTTAATTTTAGCAATTCTTGTTGTATATTTAAAATTCTTTGCAGGTTCTCATTCTTGAATCCTTTATTCAAAATCTGTTTTTCTGAAGCTTTCATTTGTTCGATTGCAGATCTTCCTTGTGCATCTAAACCTTTTTTAGCTAATTCATTTTGCAATGCTTCACGCAGTTTAACTTGCTCTTTATATATCTCCATTATCTTTTCAGCATCTCCTTCTCCATCTTCGCCTTCATTCCCATCTTTTCCTTTTCCTCCTTCTTTTCCACCTTGACCATTTTTACCCTGTCCATTCTTTCCATCTTTTCCGTTTCCATCTTTCCCTTGTTGACCATCTTGACTTGGTTTGCTTTCTCCGCTTTTTCCTTGTTGCCCACTTCCTTGCTTATCACCGGGCTTCATTCCCTCCTTCATTTTATCAGCCAAACCTTTTTGTTTTTGAATAATATCTGGTAATTGCATTCCTTGTCCATCACCTGGTTTTGGTTTTCCCGCTCCAGGATTAGCCATTGACATTTGCATATTATTTAAAAGATCACTTAGAAAGTCGGCTAATTTGTTAGCAGATGAAACTGCATATTGCTGATGTGATACTCCTTTTGGTATTTGAACATCGGTTAAAACTTCAATTGCTTTATCCATATTATATTGTACGTTTCCAATTTCCTTAGTTACATCTTCTGCAATTTTTGGATTTCTAAGAGACATTGCAAACAAACTATCATCGACATGTTTGAATTGTTGTTTTAAATTCTGCTGAATTTTTATGTTCTTCGTATAAGCAGAAGAACCTAATTTCATCGATTTAAATTGTTTCATTACATCTTCCTGAGACAATGAAAAAGCTAAAAGGTTATCCAAAATTTGACGAAGCATTGCAACATCTTCTTGTAATTGTTCTTGGTCGCCGGCTTCCATATTAGATTCCATTTGTTGTGCCATACTCTTCATTTTCTTAGAAGCACTTTTCTGTTTTGGCTTAGCTGAAGAAGTATTCTTTTTACTCAATTCTTCAGAAGCTTTATTCAAATCATTCTCTACATCTTTTTCTTTTGAAGCATCTTTCGGAATATCCAAAGGAGATTTAAGTGTATTGTTTTCCTCTTTCAAATCTTTAAGATCTTCTTGAATTTTATCAAATGTTTTATTGATTTCGTCTTGCTTCTCTTTTGTGTTTTCTTTGTCTTTATCTGATAACTGTTCTTGTTGTTCTGACAGTTTGTTTAATTTTTCAGCAACTTGTCCCGCCTTCTTTTCTACATAAAAACGTTTCGTTAATTCAACTAATTGTTCTAAATTACGAGATTGGTTTTTACTGATTTGTTTGAATTTTTCCATCTTATCAAACAACTCATCGCTGTTTAATTTATCATTTAAATTCTTTAATTCATCTAATAACTTCTGATTTTTTTCTAAATCTTTCTCGGCATTATCCAAACGCTTTTGCAAATCTTCAGCAGTTTTATCTTTTTTCTCAGCGCTGTATTTATCTAAATTCTTATTCATTTTTTCAGTAAACTGTTTCATCAATTCATCTTGCTGTTTCTGACGTTTGATAAAATCATTTACTTTTTGCTGGTCTTTAAATTCTAAATTATCTTTCTCTTTTCCTGTATTTTTTAGTTTATCCATTTCAGAAAATTGCTTTTCCTGATTCTTTAATGATTTAGATAAACTATTAATGTTTGCATTTTGCTGTTGCAATTCGGCATCATGAATTTCATCTGTTGTAGCAACTCGATCTGAAAATGTAGAAGACTTTGTACTCTTAAATCCGTGTGGTGCATCATTATCAAAAACCTCAAAATAGTATTCATACGATACTCCTTCTTCTACCGGAAGATTACTCGGAAAGTTAAAAACAAACTGATCGAATACTGCTTGCTTAACAGGAATGGTTCCGCGCCTAGCTGTTTGTATTTTGTTTTTTTCATAATAAACAACTTGTAATTTTGATAAACCGTAGTCATCTCCTAACCTTCCAAGAACATAATTCATATCTAATTTCAAACTATCTGGAGCAGGCGAAACTGATATTGTTGGATGCTGATCTTTGATAATCGACAGTTGATAATCTAATTTTTCGTAGTTCTTAACTTTATTATTTGAAGTTAAAATTTGGTATTCTGTATTTTGATTAATGCTTTTTGATAACTTAAATTCATCTTCTATTTTATTAAATTTAGATGCTGAGTTCTCATCTTTCCAAACAATTTCCTGAGTTGACTTTGTAGACATTTTCCATGTTACAGATGTACCTTCTGGCACGATTGCATTTCCAGTTCCCTGAATAGTTTCTGATTTCTTTTTTAGATAAGATGGAAAATTCAAAACCATTTCGAAGTTGGCAATCGATGGAACTGTAATAACTTTTAATTCATATTCATTTGATGAAACTGAATTTCCTTCCAAAGAAAACTGAACATCTGAAGTTGGTTTTTCAATCTTGAATTCGAACTTTCCAGTTTGAGAAGATTCCATAAAATAGCTTTCATTTCCAATATGAATCATAACATTTTCTGGAACAACCTTACCTTCGGTTTCTACTTTTACAATAAAATCTTTGTTTTGTTCTGTCTGAAGATTGTCATTTAAAACCACAAATTTGAAAGGTGCCGGAGGTAAAAACGAAGCATTAAAATGCACTACTCTATTAAAACTTTGAGAAATGATATTGCTGTTTCCTGACACAAAAAAGACTGCAAAAAGCAAAACCGGAATTAAAGCTAATGGTAAATACTTTTTATTTGAATTAAAATTGATGGCATTTCCAAACGGAATTGGTTGTAATGAATTTGCTTTTTGTTCGATTGAAGCCAACATTAATTCTGAACTTTCAGCTGAATTTTCGTTTGAAGAAAGCTGCAAAAAGTTCGTTAGTTTATCACTTACTTCTGTAAAATGATTTCCAATAATAGCCGAAGCCTGATTATAATCGATTCCTTTTTGAAGTTTAAACAACTTGAAAATTGGAAATAAAATAAAACGAAACAGCAGAAAAACTTCTACTCCAATAAATATCCAAAATAAAAGTGTTCTTCCTAATGGTTTCAGCCAAAGAAAATACTCAATGAAAAGTGTAAAAAGAAAATACAAAAGTCCGAAACCTATAAAAAGAAGTCCTCCTTTTATCAATTCGTTCATGTAATATTTCTTAATAAATCCTTCTAACTTCTGATATATTGCAGATGATGTTTTCAAAATAAAATCTCTTTTAATTATAACCCATAAAAGTAGTAATTATAACGATAAGTCTGAAAGTCAAAAGTCGAAAGTCAAAAGTTTAGTACACAATGAAAAACCTTTCAGACTTTCGACTTTTGGCTTTTGACTAATGTTGTATCTTTGCAACAAAATTTATACAAATGTCAAAGCAAGTTCGCGTGCGTTTTGCACCAAGTCCGACTGGACCATTACATATTGGCGGAGTACGTACTGCCCTATTTAATTATTTATTTGCAAAAAAACATAACGGTGTTTTTTATCTGAGAATTGAAGATACAGATCAGACTCGTTTTGTTCCAGGTGCCGAAGAATATATTATGGAAGCGTTGGAATGGTTAGGAATTTCTCCTGAAGAAACTGTTGAAAAAAATGAAAAATTTGGTCCGTACAGACAAAGTGATCGTAAAGAATTATACCAAACTTATGCTGATCAACTAATCAATTCTGGTTGGGCATACTATGCTTTTGATACTCCGGAAGCTCTTGATGCACATAGAAAACAACACGAAGCCGAAGGAAAAACTTTTATATACAATCATCATAACCGTGAAAAATTAGATACATCTTTAGTAATTTCTTCAGAAGAAGTTGCTAAAAGAATTGCTAATGGAGAACATTATGTGATTCGTTTTAAAACTCCGGTTGATGAAACTTTACATTTAAAAGATATCATTCGTGGTGATGTTAAGTTCGAAACGAATTTACTTGATGATAAAGTTCTTTTCAAAAGCGACGGAATGCCAACATATCATTTAGCCAATATTGTTGATGATCATTTGATGGAAACTTCACATGTAATTCGTGGTGAAGAATGGTTGCCATCGATGCCACTTCACGTTTTATTATACAGAGCTTTTGGTTGGGATGCTCCAGAATTTGCACATTTGCCTTTGATTTTAAAACCAATTGGAAATGGAAAATTATCTAAAAGAGATGGTGATAAATTAGGATTTCCTGTGTTTCCGTTAGAATGGAAAACGGAAGAAGGCATTTCATCTGGTTACAGAGAGAAAGGATTTTTCCCCGAAGCGGTTGTAAACTTCCTAGCACTTTTAGGTTGGAATGACGGAACTGATAAAGAATTATTTTCTTTAGAAGAACTAGTTGAAGCTTTTGACTTAAACCGAGTTCATAAAGCAGGAGCAAAATTTGATCCGGAGAAAAACAAATGGTTCAATCATCAATATTTAATTAAACAAAATGATGCTGATTTAGCAAAAGACTTCTCTCCTATTTTAGTTGAAAAAGCTATTGATGTATCTAAATATGACGTCACGAGAATCGTTTCATTGATTAAAGAAAGAGCAAATTTTGTTTCAGATTTTTGGGATTTAACCGATTTCTTTTTCCAGGCTCCAACATCTTACGATGAAAAAGCAAGCAAAAATTGGAAGGAAGAAACTCCGGCTTTAATGCAGGAATTGATTTCAGTTTTAGAAAATATCGAAGATTTTACTTCTGTAAATATCGAAGCAATCGTAAAAGATTGGTTAACGAAAAATGAAATCGGAATGGGGAAAGTTATGCAACCTTTCCGCTTAAGTTTGGTTGGAGCTTTGAAAGGTCCTCACCTATTTGACATTGTTGAAATCATCGGAAAAGAAGAAACCATTTCTAGAATTCAAAAAGCAATTGCAATTTTATAATTAAAATTCAATTCAAAAATAGAAACGCTAAGAAACATCTAATAAATGTTCTTAGCGTTTTTTTAATGTTTTAAAATTTTCTTTTAGAAGAATTTTCGTAATTTACCAAGATCAAAAATCTAAATTAATTATCACCATGGGTACAGCATTTATTATTTTAATAGTCTTCGGAGTATTTATTTTCTTATCATCTTTCTTTACTGTAAAACAACAAACAAGTGTTATCGTAGAACGCTTTGGAAAATTTACAAGTGTTAGAAATTCGGGTTTACAATTAAAAATTCCAATAATTGATAGAATTGCAGGTCGCGTAAATCTGAAAATTCAACAATTAGATGTTCTTATTGAAACACAAACTAAAGACAATGTCTTTATCAAAATGAAAGTTTCTGTTCAATTTAAAGTAATACAGGAACATGTATATGAAGCTTTTTACAAACTAGAATATCCTCATGATCAAATTACTGCTTATGTATTTGACGTTGTTCGTGCCGAAGTTCCTAAATTAATCCTGGATGATGTGTTTGTTCGTAAAGATGATATTGCAATTGCTGTAAAACGAGAGTTGAACGAAGCGATGACAACTTATGGTTATGACATCATCAATACACTTGTAACAGATATTGATCCAGATATTCAGGTAAAAAATGCAATGAATAGAATCAATGCGGCCGAAAGAGAAAAAACAGCAGCAATGTTTGAATCTGAAGCACAACGAATTAGAATTGTAGCTAAAGCAAAAGCTGAAGCCGAAAGTAAAAAACTTCAAGGTCAAGGTATAGCCGATCAACGTAGAGAAATTGCACGCGGATTAGTAGAAAGTGTTGAAGTTTTGAACAATGTTGGAATCAACTCACAAGAAGCATCTGCATTGATTGTAATTACTCAACATTATGATACACTACAAGCTATTGGAGCTGATACCAACTCTAATTTGATATTATTACCAAACTCTCCACAAGCTGCAAGTGATATGTTAAATAGTATGGTTACTAGTTTTTCAGCTTCAAATATAATTGGAGAAGAGATGAAAAGACAACCTAAAAAAGTTAAAAAAACAAACAATTCTGATATAAACTATAATCCGTCAGATACTTCAGAGCCAACAGAAACAGCTCAATAAATAATACTAAAATAAAAAAAGAGGCTTAATTGCCTCTTTTTTTATTTATAAACCAATTGATAACAAAAGGTATTATTGACTGTAAAATTTTCGGATACGAATTTTTAAAGTAATCCGTGTAAGAAGAAACAAAACCATTTACAATTTTTTGCGGTGTTATGCTCTCTTTTGTTTTTTGAATACTTAAAACTAATTTCTGATAATTTATCTCTTTTTCTAATTTTAAAATTTCCAGATCTCTGTCAAGTTCTGCATACGATGAGTATTTTTTCTTTTCCATAATTCTTAATCATTAAAAAAGATTTCTGAAAATTTCTCCAAAATTGGTCCTTCCACAAACTTGTCTTTTACAAAGAAAAGTAAAATTGTAAAAAACAAATAGATCCCTCCTACTGTCAAAAATCCCAGGGCATTACTTTCAAACAAACTGCCAAAAGCATACGCTGCAGCAAAAGATCCAAAAATTAAAACCATTGTAAAACAAACCAAAATCAAAGTAAACTTAAAAATTAAAGTGGTTGATTTCATTGCCACTTTAAAACCCCAAAGTTTATAATAAGCCAAATGACTTTCAATATATTCTTTAGCCTGATCCTGAATATTTTCAGTATTTTCTTTTAATTCTTCAAAAGCCATAATTCTGATTTTAAAAAAAAACACATTACTTTTGATCAAATATAAACAAGTAATGTGTTTTTAGAATGATATTATTTTTGAAGTTTAGCGTTCTGTGCTTTTAAATCAGCCAATTTAGATTCTAAAAAAGAAATTACTTCTTCAGTTTTGTAACTCATATTTGAAAGTAATTCGTCGTAAGTTCCATCAAGATTCTTTTTTGCATGCGTAAATTTTTCACGAAGCACTTCAGAACTTGCAGAAAGTGAATCCTTTAAATTATGCGTAGCATCATCAATACCTTCTTTTAATTTTGCACGAGTTTTTGATCCTTTGTCTGGAGCAAATAAAATTCCGATTGCTGCACCAGCAGCAGCAGCAGCTAAAATTGCGGCTGCAGTATTTAAGTTCTTTGACATAATATTAAAATTTAAATGAGTAATAAAGGTAAACTTTTTTAAAATATAAATTACTGAATAAATGGTATTTACAAAAATTTAACAATATAATTAATACATATAAGCTACAGCTTCGTATTTACCATCTGACTTTTGAACATAACTCACAAAAGGATAACCATTTGTAGCAGATTGAGTTTTGATTCTCATTGCTGTATGATTTTGATTTGCAATTGGCGGTTCACCTTTTGTCCTTGTCGAAACCCCAGAAAAATTAGCAGCTTGTTTTAATCCTATTGCCTTTTCCTGAGGTAAAACAGTTACCATTTTGTAATCATCTTTTGAATCAACAACTATTTTATCAGAAATTTTTTGAGTTTGATTCGTTTGTTTATTCGTGATTTTCGCAACTGCATATTTACTGATTTTCACCTCTTCTGCACTTCCGTTTAATGAATAATAAATTAAACCATTTTCATTTTTAATGAAATTAACATCAAGCTGTTCACCATTGTGTTTAGTAATTTGATGTGTTTGAGAAATTGCAACATTTGCAAATAAGATTGCTAGCGTAAAATATAAAATTTTCATGATTATTAGATTTAAATTAAAAATGATCAGATTTGAAATTTAAAAACTAAAGCTTCACACAAATTCAATGTTATGGAATTTTGTACATTATGAAATAATCTGAAAAATACCTTTTACGCGAAATATTATCAAAATTACATCACAATAAAAATGAGAACATAAAATTGTCTTTTCAAGAAATCAATATTGAAAATCTACTGTATTAAAAATTATCAAGTTTTTAAAACCAATAAATTTCAGTTTCGTTTCTGTAACGGCAAATTTTAATTTTTATAAAAATCATCTCTGATTTTTACTATTGAGTTAAAAATAGCAACTTTATAAACAATTGTATGTTAACAACCCGTTAAACTGACAAAAATGATAGTGAAAACTTAAATTAAAGCCAAAAATAAACAATAATTTAAAAAACGAGTTATCTATCCAACCTTCAAAAATATTCGCTTAAAATCAATTTATGAAGGCTGATTTTAATATAAACAAATTATTAAAATATACTTTTTAATAGTTTTTATAAATAATAAAAAAAAATAATTAAATATATAATTATATAGAAATAATTAATAATAATAAAAACGATGCATTTTCATTTTTCAATCTCAAAAATCTAAAAAAATGAGTCAAAAAAAGCAAAACTTAAAATAAAGAGTTTTAAAAAAACATTTCTAAAAAAAGGATTCAAGAGATGGACAAAATTAAAAAATGCCTTAAAATTAATTTATGAAAGTCACTTTTAATCTATAAAAATTATTAAAATTTAAATTTCAATAGTTAATCTATATAATAAAAAAAAGCGCTTATAAAAGCGCTTTTAATAAATTTCGTTGATATTATTTCTTCACCATCTCAGAAAGAATTTCTATTTCTCTTTCAGAAGCATTTTTTGGTGGATTTGAATTTAATTTCGAAATTTCTTCAGAAAACTGATTTCTCAAACTTTCACCTTCAATATCTCTTAAATTCAAAAGTGCTTTTGATCGAACATAAGTTGATTCACTTTTTAATGACATTGAATATAATTTCTTAATATCTTCTTCTTCAAAATCTGTAGATTTCCAGTTTGAATACTTCAAAATAAACTGAGAAAACAACAGCGAAGCCTTATTATTGTTGATATTCTTCTTTAATGAATTCTGTAAAAGTGAAAAAGTAGAAATGTTTTTGATGTTCTCCCCTATTACACTTTCAATTGCAATTCTCTCTGGTTTAGTCTCAACTTTAAAATATTTGTTGATATCTTTCAAAGAATTATTGATACTGTTTTCTTCTTTTTTACCTTTTTCTTCCCAGGCATCTTTTAGTCCAACTGTTTTATTAAATACTAATTTTGAAGCAGTTGAGTCTTTATCAACAGTAAAATAACCTAAACGTTGAAATTGGAATTTATCCTCATTTTGAGCTGTTGATAAACTTGGTTCAACATATCCAGTTACAATTTCTAATGAATTTGGATTCACAAAATCTAAGAAATTTTTCTCTTTATAACTGTCCGGAGCTTCATCTGTAAACAAACGATCGTACAAACGAACTTCTGCTTCAAGTGCATGTTGAATTGAAACCCAATGTAAGGTTCCAGATACTTTTCTTTGGCTTGCTTCTGTTCCGCTTCCGCTTAAAGAATCGGTATCATATGTTACATGAATTTCTGTAATATTTCCGTTTTCATCTTTTATAACTGATTCACCTTTAATGATATAAGCATTTTTAAGACGAACTTCTTTTCCTAAAGTCAAACGGAAAAATTTAGCTGGAGCTTCTTCTAAAAAGTCTTCTCTTTCGATGTATAATTCACGAGAAAAAGGTACTTTTCTGAAACCTGCATTTTCATCTTCCTGATTATTTTCAGCTTCCAACCACTCCTCTTTTCCTTCTGGATAATTTGTAATTACCAGTTTTACAGGATCCAAAACAGCCATTACACGAGGTGCAATTTTGTTCAAATCTTCACGAATACAGAATTCTAAAACCGATACATTGATCAAATTATCACGTTTTGCAATACCAATTGTATTAGCAAAATTACGTAAAGAAGCAGCGGTATAACCACGTCTTCTTAATCCAGAAATTGTTG
The DNA here is from genome assembly GCF_900182645.1 of Flavobacterium resistens. Classification (GTDB taxonomy): domain Bacteria; phylum Bacteroidota; class Bacteroidia; order Flavobacteriales; family Flavobacteriaceae; genus Flavobacterium; species Flavobacterium resistens. The sequence goes on from NZ_FXTA01000002.1 coordinate 54,986, forward strand.
ACATTCTTGGATCATCCCAACCGTTAACATGCTTTTCTTTAACTAGTTGCTGTAATTTTCTTTTACTAACAACTGTGTGTGATAAGTTACGTCTTGCAAATTCTCTTTGCTTTGGACGTAATCTATTTTCATCTAAAATCTGATCTAAAAACCAATCGTATAATTCACGGTGAGGTAAAAATTCAAGTGTGCAAAATGAATGTGAAATCGCTTCTAAATAATCACTTTGTCCGTGCGCCCAATCGTACATTGGATAAATTTTCCAGCTATCTCCAGTTCTATGATGATGCTTATGTAAAATTCGGTACATAATTGGATCACGCATCAACATATTTGTTGATTTCATATCAATTTTTGCACGAAGAATGTGTGTACCAGCCTCAAATTCACCATTTTTCATTCTTTCGAATAAATCAAGATTTTCTTCAACAGAACGATTTCTATATGGACTGTCAGTTCCTGTAGTTGTTGGCGTTCCTTTTTGAGTTGCCATTTCTTCAGAAGATTGACTGTCAACATATGCTTTATCTTTTTTAATTAATAAAACAGCCCAATCGTATAATTGTTGAAAATAATCTGACGCATAACGTTCTTCTGCCCAAGTATAACCTAGCCATTCAACATCTTTTTTAATAGCATCAACAAATTCCTGTTCTTCTTTTTCAGGATTAGTATCGTCAAAACGTAAATTTACAGGTGACTGATAATCAATTCCTAAACCAAAATTTAAAGCAATAGAACTTGCATGACCAATATGTAAATAACCATTTGGTTCTGGTGGAAAACGAAAATGAAGTTTAGTTTGCGAAAGACCTGATTTTAAATCTTCCTCTATGATTTGTTCAATAAAATTGAGTGATTTCTCTTCTGATGCCATTATTTTATAGTAATTTTAGCAAAGATAAAAAAAAGGTTTCAGGTTTCAGGTTTAAAGTTATTTAAGTGGCGCAAAACCTGAAACTTTAAACGTGAAACAATATAAAAATGGGAGTTATAAAACTAAAAAACATTCGCACTTTTTCGTACCATGGATGTTTAATTGAAGAAGGAAAAATTGGATCTGATTACACTGTTGATCTAAAAATTAAAACAAATCTTCAGAAATCAGCAGAAACAGATCATCTTTTAGACACTGTTGATTATGTTCATTTGAACAAAATTGTTGCCGAAGAAATGGCAATTCGTTCACATTTATTGGAACATGTGGCCAAAAGAATCAATATTCGCGTACTTGCAGAGATAGAAACGGTAGAAAAAACAACAGTTTGGGTTTCAAAAGTAAATCCACCTATTGGCGGTGATGTTGAATCAGTTACAATAAAAATGACGGAAATTAGAAAGTAATTTTTAAAACTAAAATGGCATTTTTTCAAAATAGTTCATTTGAAACTTTTGAAATTTAAAGATTTTAGTTACTTTTGCCATCCGTTCAAGCAATGGCGTCGTGGCCGAGCGGCTAGGCTGGGCTCTGCAAAAGCTCCTACTCCGGTTCGAATCCGGACGATGCCTCTAAAACCTTCAAAGCAATTTGAAGGTTTTTTTTATGTTTAATTTTTAGAAAAATTAGATAAAGATTTACGTTCGAATCCGGACGATGCCTCTAAAACCTTCAAAGCAATTTGAAGGTTTTTTTATGTTTAATTTTTAGAAAAAATTAGATAAAGATTTACGTTCGAATCCGGACGATGCCTCAAAAAGAGATACATTTCTGTATCTCTTTTTTTTATTCCTAAACTTTCCACAATCATGTAATTTCGACGAAGGAGAAATGACAAACTATACGTAAATAACTTTGCAAAAATTTCAAAATCAACAATTATAAACATAAAAAAACCTCTGAAATTCAGAGGTTTAATTTTATATTATTGAGTTATCAACAACTACTTCTTTTCTATTCTTTCAAAAGCATTTTTAACCATTTCTTTTTCTTTTGGAAACCAACCTTGAATTACTAAAGCAAATCCGAAAACCATTAAAACAATACTAATTCCTTTTTTGATTTTAAGAATATTAGTCGGAGTCATTTTTGATTTTAATTGTTTGGCTAATAAAATTTTACCACAATCAATTAATAAATAAGTAATGATTACAGAAGTAAAAAATGTCATCATTCTTGAGGTTTGCATATCTAATTTTGGTCCGACAGAAATAATTACGGCAAGCCAAAAACCAAGAACACCAATGTTGATAACATTAAGTAAAAAGCCTTTTACAAACAAACTTCCGTAGTTTCTTTTCAAGATATCACGATCAATTTCTTCATCATTGATTTTTTCTTCTTTTTTCAATTTAACAAAAGAAATTACACCATAGGCAAGCATTATTATACCTCCAAAAATAAAAAGTGCAGGATCATCTTTTAGACTGGAAATCAATCTATAACTTCCTAAATATGCAATAGCAATAAAAAAAACGTCACCTAATACAACTCCAAAATCAAAAGCTATTGCAGCTCTAAATCCTTTTGTGATGCTGGTTTCTAATAAAACAAAAAATACCGGACCTACCATAAAGCTCAGAACAAGTCCCCATGGCAGTCCAGCCAGAATATCATTTATCATCAAAAATTATTTTACTTCTTCAATTTTACCACCAAAAACTGTTTTTTGGTTTATTTGTCTAGGTTTTCCATAAATGTAAATAGAGCCTCCTGCGCTTACTTTTGCGTCAACAAGGGTTGATGCATTCACATCGGCTTTTCCTCCCGCAGAAACGCTTACAGTAGTCTGAGACGTTTCTAATTTACTTGCTAATAAATAACCTCCGGCTCCTAAACTTGCATCTTGATTTGCAGCTTTTCCAGTTAAAGTAATTTTACCTCCAGAAACTGAACTTACTTTTAGTTTATCAACATCTAATGCTGCATCGATTATTCCGCCTTCCTGAGCACTTACTTTAAAAGAAGTTGCTTTGATAGCTTCACTGCTTTTTACCTCTGCTCCTTCGTTTACATCTATAAGTTCTATATGTTTGTAATATAGCGTAATATCAAGATCATTTCCTGATAAAAGCTTTGGAAAAGGCATTCTTAATTTCAAAGTTCCGTTTTTATTTACGGCTTCTACTTCAGATTCTCTTGCCCCTTTTATAACAATTTTATTTTCAGATGACTGAACTAATTTTACACTTAACTTATCAAATACTTTTACGGTATCAAAATCACCTAAGTCTTTAGTAACCTGACCAAAAGACATTTGAACAAATAAAATTACTGCTCCAATAATTAGCTTTTTCATACTTTTATTTTTTTAATTAATACTTATTCGGCTCTTCTTAAAAAATGAAAATCCAGTTGTTTTTTAACTAAATCGGCATTTTTTACTTTAACATAAATTTCGTCTCCTAACTGCAAAATGCTGTTTGAAGTAGCTCCAACCAAAGCATATTGTTTTTCATCGAAAGTATAATAATCATCTTTTATTTCTCTGATTCTTACCATTCCTTCGCATTTATTAGAAACGATTTCAACATAAATTCCCCATTCGGTAACACCAGAAATAACACCAAGGAATTCTTCATCCTGATGATCCTGCATGTATTTAACCTGCATATATTTAATACTATCACGCTCAGCATTTGTTGCTAAACTTTCCATATTTGAACAATGCAGACATTTGGTTTCGTAGGTTTCTTCGTCTACAGAAGCTCCTCCATCCAAATAATATTGCAGCAATCTGTGTACCATAACGTCTGGATAACGACGAATTGGCGATGTAAAATGGCTGTAATAATCAAAAGCTAAACCATAATGACCAATATTATCTGTCGAATATTTGGCTTTACTCATACTTCTAATCGCAAGAGTATCAATTAAGTTTTGCTCTTTTTTACCGTTTACTTCTTCCATTAATGCATTCAAAGACTTAGAAATATCGCCTTTGTTACGGAAATCAATTTTATAACCAAATTTAGCAATTACTGTTGCCATTGCAATTAATTTGTCTTCATTTGGTTCGTCGTGAATACGGTAAACAAATGTTTTCTTTTGTTTACCAATGTATTCTGCTACTTTTCTATTGGCCAAAAGCATAAATTCTTCAATCAAATGATTCGCATCTTTTGATATTTTGAAATATACTCCTTCTGGTTCTCCTTCAGCATCTAAATTGAATTTTACTTCTACTTTATCAAAAGAAATAGCACCATTCTGCATTCTTTTCTTTCTTAAAATCTTCGCTAATTCATCTAATTTTAAAGTTGCTTCAACAATTTCATCAGAAACAACATAAGATTCTCCAGTTATTGAAATATCAACCGGAATCGTATTGTCTTTTGTTTCAATGATATATTGCGCTTCTTCATAAGCAAAACGCTGATCGGAATAAATAACTGTTCTTCCAAACCATTGGTTAATAACTTGCGAAGTTGGCGAAACTTCAAATACTGCAGAGAATGTATATTTCTCTTCATTCGGACGAAGCGAACACGCAAAATTAGACAAAACTTCTGGAAGCATTGGCACTACTCTATCAACCAAATAAACTGAAGTTGCCCGTTGATATGCTTCATCATCTAAAATTGTTCCTTCTTCCAAATAATACGAAACATCGGCAATATGAATTCCAATTTCAAAGTTTCCATTTTCTAACTTTTTGAAAGACAACGCATCATCAAAATCTTTTGCATCTTTTGGATCAATCGTAAACGTAAGCGTATCACGCATATCACGACGTTTTGCAATTTCAGATTCCTGAATTGAAGTATCTAGCTTTTGTGCAAAAACCTCTACTTCTACCGGAAAATCGGCTGGTAAACCGTATTCTGCTAAAATAGCATGAATCTCTGTATTATGTTCTCCTGGTTTTCCTAAAACTCTGATTACAGATCCAAACGGACTATCTGCTCTTTTTGGCCAATCTTCAATCTTAACTAGAACAACATCACCGTTTTCTGCTTCACCCATTTTATCCTTTGGAATAAAAATATCGGTATACATTTTAGGATTTGCAGTCGAAACAAAAGCAAAATTTGCCTGAATATCAATAACTCCAACAAACTCTGTTTTATCTCTTTCCAGAACTTCAATTACTTCACCTTCAGGTCTTTTTCCTTTTCTTCGATTATAAACATAAACTTTTACTTTGTCTTTATCTAATGCCCGATTCAAATTATTGGTCGGAATAAAAACATCTTCTGCAAAATCAGGGCAAATAAAATACGCCGTTTTTCTGCTCGTCATATCTATCGTTCCTTCGTAATAATCCTGACTTATTGCTTTGATCAAATACTTTCCAGGTTCTGTTTCAATAATCTTCTTTTGAGCTGCAAGAATTTTCAAATCTTTAATAATCTGATTTCTGCTATTTGTATCATCAAGTTCAAGCTTTGCAGCTATTTGTTTATAATTGAATGGTTTATTAGCACTTTGCGATAAAATTTTTACTATCTTACTAGAGAAATCTTTCTCTTTTTTTATCGGCTTTCTAATTTTCTTACTCATATATCTTTTCTTATAAGGTTTAAAATTACAAATAAGATATCAGAATATAGATTTTAACAATTAGAATTATTAAAAATATAACTTTTCGTACATTTACAAAAAGACCTTTATGGAAAGCTTTAAAACCATCGCCATATTCAATTATCAGCACGAAACTGTTGTCCTGAAACACTTACTTGAACAGGAAGAAATTCCGTATTTCTTTGAAAACGAAATGACACTTTCAGTTGCGCCAATGTACTCTGCAGCGCTGGGAGGCATCCGTCTGAAAGTTCATCCAGACGATTTCGAACAAGTTCAGGAAATTCTGGACAATCTCAACAATCCTCTAAAAATCGTCTGAAACAAAAATTCAAAACAAACTGAAAACAGAATAAAATTCAAATTCTAAATTTTTTTTTCCTTTTCAACTTTTTTAGTTTTCAACATATATTAAATACAACAAAAAAGATTTTTAAAAATTTAAAAAAAATTTATGGTTATTATAGCTTGTTAATATGTCGAATAAATTTATTTTTAAAAGTATTGAAATGAAGTTTCTCTTAGTTATTGGCAGTTATTAACATAGTTATTTTGAGTTAAAAGTTTAATTTTTAAGACTTTTTGAATTTTAATTAACAACGGTTGACAACCAAAAATCAATTCATTTTGTAGATAAGTTGATATGTTGATTTCTGTTGAAAATGTCATTTTTGATATTGATAACTTTTCCAAAAATTCATGAAACTTTTCTTGCATATTTCATTCCGGTTTTGGATTAGGTTTTTTTTCGACACAACCAAAAAAAACTTCTAATTTTCTTTTCGAACTTATTAACATTTTCTGTTAACTTAAAGTTAATTGAATATCAAGCAATTACAAAGTCCTATTAACACCTCAAAATTTTAACAAATATTATGTTTATTTTTCATTGATAGTGAGATAGTTATAGAGTTATCAAAATTGTTAATAACTGATAAGGTTTTGACCGTGAAATAGTTGAGTTTGGGCACTCCCGATAGCTATCGGGATCACGAATTTTATTTAAAACAGTTATGAAATTTTGAAATTATTAAAGATTCGTGAATTCGTGGCGGAAAGATATATTTTATGTTTTTAAAAACGGTTACTTCGATATTCTTTAATTAAATTTGCAAGACACAACTAAATAGATAGAAAAATGAAAATTTCGATAGGAAACGATCACGCAGGTCCAGAATATAAAAAAGCAATTGTTGAAATGCTGAAAGCAAGAGGATATGAAGTAACTAATTATGGTACAGATACAGATGCTTCTGTAGATTATCCAGATTTTGGGCATCCTGTTGCGAATGATGTATCTGAAGGAAAAGCTGATTTTGGAATCGTAATCTGCGGAAGCGGAAACGGAATTGCAATGACTGTTAATAAACACCCGAAAGTAAGAGCTGGCTTATGCTGGACGAAAGAAATCGCTTATTTAACACGTTTACACAACGATGCTAATATAGTGAGTATTCCAGCGAGATTTACTTCTATTCATCAGGCTGTTGAAATTGTTGAAACTTTCTTAGATACAGCTTTTGAAGGCGGAAGACACCAAAATAGAGTGAATAAAATCGCTTGTGCGTAAAAAGTCAAAAAAAAATTCGGTGCTTCGCACCATATACAAATAAAACACACCGGGCGGATTTTTATAATTCGTCCGGTTTTTTATTTAAGTATTTATAATTCAGTGTTTTAAATTGATTTAAAAATTCTTTTTTTGAGTTATCAACAATGTTAATATCTATATTTTGCCAGTTAAATAGAGGTAAACAAAAACAGTCTGAATTAAAAATATAAAAGAAAATTTGACAATAAATGAAGTTTTACTCGTTTTATGTCTGAAGATTAACATCGATGTTAATAAACCTGGAGTTCCTCCTATTAATTGTAGAAAGAATAGCGTGTTTTCAGGAATTCTTCGTTTATTTTTTCGAGCTTGATATTTATCGTAACCAGCAAGAATAAAAACGATGATATTTATAAATAAAAAATAGAGTAAAAAAATTTCCATTGGTGTAATATTAAAAACAAAGATATTATTTTAGCCGAATGGTTAGTAATTTTCCTTGTATGTTTTAACAAGTAAATTATACTAATTTATAATTAAGAATTTATTTCATTAAAAGTATGACTAATATTCAATTCATTGCCAAGTCTGTTCAGGCGCCGGCAGTAAGTATTCAAAACACAGTAAAATTATTAGAGGAAGATTGTACAATTCCGTTTATTTCGCGTTACCGAAAAGACAGTACAGGAAACCTTGATGAAACTGTAATTGAGCTGATTGCAAAATTGCAAAAAGATTATGATACACTTGTAAAACGTAAAGAAGCCGTTCTAAAATCTATAGAAGAACAAAAAGCGCTTACGCCGGAATTGAAGAAAAAAATTGAAGATAGTTTTGATTTGCAAGAAATTGAAGATTTCTATCTTCCGTACAAAAAGAAGAAAAAAACAAAAGCCGATGTTGCGCGCGAATTTGGTTTAGAGCCTTTAGCAAAATTGATTATCTCAGAAAGTGATGTTGATATTGATTTCCTTTCTACACAATACATTAATGAAAATGTAATTAATGAAGAAGCGGCAATTCAGGGCGCAAGAGATATTGTAGCGGAATGGATTAATGAAAATATTTATGTTCGTAAACAGCTTCGTAGATTATATCAGCGAAAAGCAACTATTGCGACAAAAGTGGTTAAAAAGAAAGCCGAAGAAGAAGGAGCACAAAAATTCAGTCAGTATTTTGATTGGGAAGAATCGTTGACAAAAGCGCCAGCGCACCGCTTACTGGCAATGCTTCGTGCAGAAAATGAAGGTTTTATCAAAATGAAAATTGATGTTGATATCGATGATGCTTACGATGTTATTGATGAAATTATTATTAAAAAACAAAATAATACGACAGCTCATTTGCAATTAGCAATTGAGGACAGTTATAAACGTTTACTGAATCCGGCAATTGGAAACGAAACTTTGCAAGAAGCAAAAGCAAAAGCTGATGCGAATTCAATTCAGGTTTTTGCCAACAATTTAGGACAGTTATTATTGGCTCCGCCGTTGGGAGAAAAACGAATTTTGGCAATCGATCCAGGATTTAGAAGTGGTTGTAAAGTAGTATGTTTGGACGAAAAGGGAGACTTATTATACAACGAAACCATTTATCCGCATGCGCCTCAAAACGAGGAATCAATAGCAATCAAGAAAATCCGTTCGATGGTAAATGCGTATCAAATTGATGCCATTTCTATTGGAAACGGAACAGCTTCCCGTGAAACCGAATTCTTCATCAAAAAAATCGCGTTTGACAAACCGGTGCAGGTTTTTATCGTTTCTGAGGCTGGAGCTTCGGTTTATTCGGCTTCAAAAATTGCGAGAGAAGAATTTCCAAATTATGATGTAACGGTTCGTGGTTCGGTTTCTATCGGAAGACGACTTTCAGATCCTTTGGCAGAATTGGTAAAAATCGACCCAAAAGCGATTGGAGTAGGTCAGTATCAGCATGATGTTGACCAAACGAAACTAAAAGAAGAATTGGACAGTACGGTTATTCGTTGCGTAAACTCAGTTGGAATTAATATCAACACGGCAAGTAAACATTTACTAAGTTATGTGAGTGGAATAGGAGAGAAGCTGGCTGAAAACATTGTACAATATCGTTCTGAAAACGGTCCATTTGAAGATAGAAAACAACTGAAAAAAGTGCCACGTTTAGGTGATAAAGCATATCAGCAGGGAGCAGCGTTTATCAGAATTACAAATGCTAAAAATCCGTTGGATAATTCGGCGGTGCATCCAGAGGCTTATCCGGTTGTGGAGAAAATGGCGAAAGATTTGAACATTTCTCTAAATGATTTAATTGCAAACAAAGAGAAAACAGCCCTTATTAAGCCCGAAAAGTACATTACACCTGAAATTGGCTTACTTACGCTGAAAGACATCATAAAAGAGCTTGAAAAACCGGGATTAGACCCAAGAAAGTCGGCTAAGGTTTTTGAATTTGATGCAAACGTAAAATCGATTAAAGATGTAAAAATCGGAATGATTTTACCAGGAATTGTTAATAACATTACCAACTTTGGCTGTTTTGTTGATATCGGAATCAAAGAAAGTGGATTGGTTCATATTTCCCAATTGAAAGCTGGTTTTGTAAGCGATGTAAACGAAGTAGTGAAATTACATCAGCATGTTGATGTGAAAGTGACTGAGGTTGATGAGGATAGAAAGAGAATTCAATTGACGATGGTTTTATAAAAATTCCAACAGAAAATAAAAAAATAAATCCCAGACTACAATTTGTAATCTGGGATTTTTAATACGTTCGAATTTCTTATTTCGTTTCGTCTTCTTCTTTTTTAGAAGCCGCAGGTTGATCGTCTTTAGCAGCGTTTTTGAATTCTTTGATTCCGCTTCCTAAACCTTTCATTAATTCTGGAATTTTTTTACCTCCAAAAAGTAATATCACAATACCTACTATAACAAGGATTTCTGTAAGACCTAATCTTCCCATCGTTTTATATTTAATGCCGGAGCAAATTGATTTTCGTTTTTCACCGCAAAGGTATATAGAATATACGAACAACAAGAGATTTTGGATTAAAATATTTGTTTCTTACCGCGTTAAATATTTTATAAAATAATAAAATTACATTATTTGTCGTTTTTTCTTCACCGCCATCAATACTATTAATTGCTATATTTGCTCATATAATCATCTAAAATGACGAAGAAAAAATTTGATTTCAGAAAAAAATTATTCATCAAAAACCGATTGGTAATTTTGAATGAAAACACATTTGAAGAGATTTTTTCATTTCGGTTAACGTTAATGAATGTTTTTGTAACGTTTACTTTAGGTGGAATATTTTTAATTTTAGTAACCACTTTTATTATTGCATTTACACCATTGCGCGAATTTATTCCGGGTTATTCTTCGACTGAATTGAAACGAAATGCTACTAAATTGGCCATAAAATCTGATTCATTAGAAACAGCTTTAAAGAAAAATGAAGCCTATTTACAAGGCGTTCAGAAAGTTTTGAGAGGCGAACTGGATTATGCAAAATTTAATAAAGATTCCATTTTGGCAGAAGTTGACGAACCAGGTGAACTCAATATGAAAGCTTCTGAAGAAGAAATAAAACTTAGAGAAGATGTTGCTAAAATAGAAAAAGAATCAAGCGAGAACAAAACCAAGAAAAAGAAAAGCGACAAAAAATAATACCATATCAAATGTCAATTAAATCGATAGCAGCAAAAATTTTTGCGCGCAAAATATACAATCAAACACAAGCTTGGTCAAATAAACCAGTTGCAACACAATTGGAAGTTTTTAAAACTTTGATTCAAAATGCCAAAGAAACTGAATTTGGAAAAGATCATGATTTTGGAAACATAAAAACGATTGAAGATTTTCAAAAAAACGTTCCGATTCGGGATTACGAAGACTTGAAAGTCTATATTGAAAAAGTCAAAATCGGAGATGCAGATATTCTTTGGAAAGGAAAACCAATTTATTTTGCTAAAACCTCTGGAACGACTTCTGGCGCAAAATATATTCCGCTTACAAAAGAGTCAATGCCTTATCATGTTGAAGCTGCGCGAAATGCGATTCTACATTATATTCACGAAACCGGAAATGCCAATTTTGTTGACGGAAAAATGATTTTTCTGCAAGGAAGCCCAATTTTAACTGAAAAACATGGAATTAAATTTGGAAGACTTTCAGGAATCGTCGCACATTTTGTTCCGAAATATTTGCAGAAAAACCGAATGCCTTCTTGGGAAACCAATTGTATTGATGATTGGGAAACCAAAGTAAATGCTATTGTTGACGAAACAATCAAAGAAGATATGTCGGTTATTTCAGGAATTCCGTCTTGGGTACAAATGTATTTTGAGCGATTACAACAAAAAAGCGGTGGAAAAAAGATAAGCGAAATCTTCAAAAACTTTAATTTGTTTATTTACGGAGGTGTTAATTACGAACCGTATCGCGCCAAATTTGAACAAATGATTGGCAAAAAAGTAGACAGTATTGAATTGTTTCCGGCTTCGGAAGGATTTTTTGCGTATCAGGATTCTCAAAAAGAAAAAGGAATGCTTTTGCTTTTAAATTCGGGAATTTTCTACGAATTCATTAAAGCCGATGAATTTTTTACCGAAAATCCAAAACGTTATACCATCGGTGAAGTAGAGTTGGGCGTAAATTATGCTTTAATTGTTTCTACAAATGCAGGACTTTGGGGGTATAATATTGGCGATACTGTTCAGTTTACATCATTAGCTCCATATCGTGTCATAGTTTCAGGGCGTATTAAACATTACATTTCGGCTTTTGGAGAACATGTTATTGCCAATGAAGTCGAAAACGCAATGAAAGAAGCCACTGCCGGAACAAATATCGTAATTAATGAATTTACCGTTGCTCCTCAAATTACGCCGTCAAGCGGATTGCCGTATCATGAATGGTTAATAGAGTTTGAAAGAGAACCGGATAGCATCGAAATTTTCGCGGAAGCGATCGACGACTCGATGCGAAAACAAAACATATATTACGACGATTTAATTACCGGAAACGTTTTGCAAAAAGTAGTTATAACCAAAGTTTCAAAAAACGGATTTCAGGAATACATGAAATCGCAAGGAAAACTAGGAGGTCAAAATAAAATTCCGAGATTGTCAAATGATAGAAAGATTGCGGACAATTTAAAGTAGGAAAATATTTATATTTGTAAGTTAATGCTTTTTTTAGTGAATAAAAAAGATAGAAGCATTAAGTTATTATGAATAAAGAAAAATTTCAAAATAAATATCGCATTTCTTCAATAAGAGCGCAATGGTGGGATTATGGTTGGAACGGAGCCTATTTCATAACAATTTGTACACAAGACAGAGAACATTATTTTGGAGAAATTCAAAATAATAAAATGGTTTTGTCAGAGGTTGGTATTATTGCTGATCTATTGTGGCATCAAATTCCCATACACCATAAAAACGTTGAATTAGGTGATTTTGTGGTCATGCCAAATCATATTCACGGGATTTTGATTATTGATAAACAATCGACCAATATTGATTTGGATTTCGCAAATGACGCCAATATTGTACAGACAGGGCATGCCCTGTCTCAACACGCCCTGTCTGTACAAAATCCAGGATCACAACGTTTTCAAAATATTGGAAAAAACACCATTTCGTCAATTGTTGGATCCTATAAATCTGCCGTAACCAAACATGCCAACAGATTAGGATATCAGCATCAATGGCAAAAATTATTTTACGACAATATCATTAGAAGCAATAATGATTATCAAAGAATTTCCGATTACATTGTTTCAAATCCGGAAAATTGGACAAAGGATAAATTTAAAACAGAAGATAAATCAAAATAATTTTTTAAAAAATGATATTGTAGATACAAGGCATGCCTTGTATTTGTTTACATTTGAATTTACATTTGAGTTTATAAATATAGAATAGCATGAAAGAAACCAAACATATATCAAGATCAAGAGCGCAAGAATCATCTGCGGCTATTGAAAAAATGTACATTACAATGCGTCATTTATTCAACCGAGGTTTTTATAAACCAATGGGAGTTTCTGGCGACAGTTTAAGAGAATCATTATTGGCTTTACGTCCAGAAATTTACGGAAATATTGCTGAGGAAAAAGTAGAATTAAACGGACTTTTGTACGTTATAGAACGTCTTCCGATAGGAATAGAGCAATGTCGATTCATCAATTTAACTTCAGATGAAGGCTATTCAAAATCACATTTTCAGCCGATTGTTCCTCCAAAAAGAAGAAGAAATTGCTACCGAATCGACGAAGAACAAATGAATGTCGAAATCACGCGCGGACGTTCAGACATTTATGATATTCTGACGCATTTGACTTTTATTTTCATAGAATCTCATAAAATTAAAAACAGAGTTTTAATTGATGATGGAGGAGAAGTTTCTCGCGATTGGCTAAAATTAGAGCAAGCCGTTACGCAGACAAAAAAGCTTTCGCAGATTGAAAAAGAAAAAGCAATTTCGCACGTTGCGAATATTTTAGCCAGAACTTTTGAAGAAGTTTTGGATATTTACGATGCTTTCGGTTCAGAAAATGCGCCAGATCGTTTCTTGCATGTAATTTATTGGTTAGGAAAATTAGCTATTGAAGAAATTGTTGAAAACAATAAACGAACAATTACGTTCAGTCCCGTTTTACGTGAGCGTTTAGGACATCATATTCACGGAGAAATCTGGGCAACAAACATCAAAGAAGTTTTAAAGGCAAACGATCTTTTAAAACGACCAATTCACGTTATCAGTGCCAACATGCACAGTGTGATGAACTCAATTTTTGCGACGCCACTATTAACTTCAAAATACAAAGGCAAAGCCGATTTCTTTATTTATGAAGAATTGAGCAGTTCTGGCTCAAAAGAAATTAGAGGCCAGGTTGAAGAATTGGCTCTTAAAAACGGAATGATATCTTTACCAGATTGTTCAGGAACAAATATCGATGTTCAAATTTTTGATACAGCCAAAATTGATTGGTCAAAAACAGCATTTTCAAATGCAAATGTAGGTGAAGAAAAACCAGTAATTATCGTAATGGATTATGCATTCGGCGAGCAGGCTTATGAAACCATCGATGAACTTTTAAAACCATTTAAAAAAGAAACGTTGCTGAATGTAAAATCGGTTTCGATTATGGGTAAAGCCGGAATTCTGGAAGGCGGAAAAGGCGATATCATGATTCCGACAGCACATATCAACGAAGGAACGGCGGATAATTATTTCTTCGAAAATGAATTAACAGGCGATATGTTCAGAGGAAATGATATTGCAGTTTTTGAAGGTGCAATGGTAACCGTTCTTGGAACTTCTTTGCAAAACAGAGATTTACTGAAATTTTTCCACGAATCGACTTGGGGTGTAATTGGTCTTGAAATGGAAGGATCGTATTACCAAAAAGCAATTCAGTCGGCATCTAAAATCAGAAAAAGCGTGCCGCACGACATTAAAGTTCGTTACGCATATTATGCATCAGATAATCCTTTGGAAACTGGAAGTACATTGGCTTCAGGTGGATTGGGAACAACTGGAGTAAAACCAACTTATTTGATTACCATTAAAATTTTGGAACAAATTTTCAACGTAAAATAATTAATAAATGAGTACAAAAGTACCCCAAAATACAGATCAGGAAATTGATATTTTTCAGCTTTCAAAAAGCATTGGAGGTTTTTTTGATCGTGTTAGCAGATCAATTTTTAGAACTATTCAGTTTTTTATCCGAAACTGGATTACAGTTCTGATTTTGTTTGTGCTTGGGGTTGCTCTTGGATTTTATTTAGATTCTAATAAAAAAACATTTAAGAATGAGGTCGTTGTTGCACCAAATTTTGAAAGTGTCGATTATTTGTATGCCAAAATTGATTTGATTCAGGCTAAAATTGCAGCAGGCGACGTTGATTTTTTATTACAGATGGGAATTTCTGATCGAAATGCAATCAAAAAAATTGAAATTAAACCTGTTGCCGATGTTTACAAATTTATTGAAGACAAGGAACAAAATCTGGAACTGATTAAATTAATGGCTGAGGTTGGCGATGTAAAAAAGGTTTTAGAAGACAATGTAACCAGCAAAAATTATACGTATCATACAATTACTTTTGTTTCAAATGAAGAAATAAGCGAAAAACAAGTGATTGAACCATTGTTGAAATATTTGAACAATTCTACATATTTTGATGCGATACAAAAAATTGGATATAAAAACCTTGAAAAAGAAATTGCGCAAAATGATACTATAATTGCGCAAATAGATGAGGTTTTAAAAGGACTTTCGAGCAAATCAAAAAGTGACAAAGTGGTTTATTATAATGAAAATTTACAGCTGAACGACATTCTTAAAACCAAACAGAAATTGATTCTTGACCAAGGAAAAAACAGATTCAGATTAATCACTTTTGATAAAACAATTAAAGAAATCAACTCAACGCTGAATATAAATGAAAATAAAATAGTGAACGGAAATCTAAAAATGATTCTTCCATTTGTTTTTATTTTTGTTTTTGTTCTTGTAAGTCTGTTTTTGAATTTTTATCGCAAACAGCTTGCACTTTCAAAGGAAAACCAACTCTAAAAAATTGAAAAGCAACGGCATATTAGAAAGGATTTCGAAAAATCTGTTTTTAAAACAAATTTTCAGCACTTTATCACTTCGTGTTTTTGGAGCATTATTGTTATTTGGATTTACCGTTTTTCTTACCAAAACCTATAGCCCAAAATTAGTTGGACAGTACGATTTTGTGCGTTCATTTCTATTATCGATTGGAAGTATTTGCTTGCTCGGCTTTGATCAGTCGATTTTGTATTTTAAAGGAAAATTAGCAAGCCAAAATGCGCTCGAAGAATTAAAAAAGATATATGCAAAAATGGTTCTAATGCTTTTTTGCACCTCGTTGCTGGTTTTGCTGATTATTGCAATTATCAGCAAAGAAACGATTAACAATTATTTTGCTGATTCTGATGTATATTCGATACTTTTAAAAGCGGCCGCAACGTTGTTTTTCTCCGGAATTTCGACATTAAATACTGAGGTTTTCAGAGCTTTGGATAAATTATATGTGGCCGAATTATTTCGGAATATTATCAAATATGTTCCATTGATTATTGGTTCTGTGATTTTGTTTTATTGGCACGAAGAAGAGTATTTGGTTGATGTTTTTCTAATTGGATTTGTTTTTCTAGCAGTGTTGAGCTCACTTTTTGTTTTGGTGTATTTTAGAAAAACAGAATATCTAAAAAGTGCCGAAAAAATATCGCATAAAGAAGTGTTTTTAAAATCATATCCAATTGCAATCAGTGCAATGGCGATGTTTTTATTAATGTGTTTTGATATTATGTTTTTGAAGAAATATAGAAACGATGAAACCGTTGCTTTTTATTCGGTTGGGGTAAAAATAATGACGATAATTTCTATTATAATCGTTTCTATAAATATTACGGTTTCGGCCAAAATTGCAGAATATTTTTCGGGCCATAAAATGATAGAATTAAAAGCAGTTTCTAGACATAGCTCCCGTATAATTTTCGGAATTACGCTTCCGGTTATCATCCTGATTAGTTATTTTTCAGAACATATATTATCCATTTTTGGAGATCAATATGTTGTGGCTCAGCAGGCTTTTTTAATTTTGATTATTGGTCAGGGAATTTGTTCGGCATTTGGAACAGCTTCTGTTTATTTGAATATGACTGGAAGACAGCATATTTTTCAGGTTATTTTAATGATTGCGGTTGCAATTAATTTTCTTTTGAACCGATTTTTAATTCCGATTTACGGAATGACTGGCGCCGCGATTGCTTTTGTCTCAAGTTCTTTTTTCTGGAATCTTGTTTCGGCAATCGTTATTTATCGAAAAGATAAAATAAAAGTGTTTCTGCATTAAAAAATTCGAACCATGAATATTCAAAAAGAAAGCATTCTTTTTAGCATAATTGTGCCGGTTTATAACGTTGAGGCTTATTTGCTACAATGTTTAGACAGCATCTTGTGCCAAACGTTTTCTGATTTTGAACTTATTTTAATTAATGACGGATCGACTGACTCTTCGCTCGAAATTTGCCGGAAATACAAGGAAAAATTTCCACAGATAATCCTGATTGACAAAGAAAATGGCGGATTGTCTGATGCGAGAAATACAGGATTATTATTAGCAAAAGGCGATTATATTATTTTTACCGACAGTGATGATTATTGGCAGGGAAAACAGGTTTTGGAAGATTTAAGTAATTTAATTTCTAAAACAAATCCAGATATAATCATTCATGAAGAAAGCCGTTTTTTCTCGAAAAATGATGTGCACTGCAAATACAATCAGCGATTTATAAAAAATAAAAACGGGAAATTTGAAGACGAAATTGTAAACTTAGTTTATCACGATTTATACGTTGCTTCGGCTTGGGATAAAGTGATAAAGAGAGAAATTTTGGTTAACAATAAATTGTTTTTTCCTGTCGGAAGAAAATCAGAAGATATAGAATGGTGCAGCAAATTGATGTATTATTTGAATACTTTTAGCATTTATCCGAAATCATTTTATGTGTACCGCCAGGCGCGCGAAGGTTCAATTACAACAACAGTTAGTGCGAAACATATCGAAGATGTTTATGAAATGGTAAAAGCGGGTTTGCATTCGCAGAAAATGGAAGCAGAAACATTAAATAAAGCAATCGAAAATTATTGGGCGTGCAATTATGTTGTAATTCTAAAAGATTTTTATGTTTTATCGGCTGAAACACAAAAAAAGATTTGGCACGATTTAATTTCGTGGAAATATCTTCTTAAAAAAGGCAGAAATATAAAAGTAGACAAAGTGATGAAATTTTATAAATTTTTGTCCTTTAAAACATTGATTTTCTTTTTGAATGGGTACCGATTAAAAAGAAGCCTGAATAAAAAACGTAGAGCATCAAAATAAGAAATATGCAATTATTAATCAAAAAAAGTACAGCGGCATTTTTGCTGATTGCTTCAGCTAATTTAGTTGTGGCATTTCTGGCTTATTTTGTTTTGCCTCCAAAATTCTTCTTTGATACAGCCATTATTATTTATGATAAGTACAACGAAATTGGGTATTTTGGGAGTTATCCGCTTACGATTTTGTTTTATAAAATTATTGGTTTTAGGCATCTGCCTTTTCCAGTAATTGCCTTAATTCAGTTTCCGATATTGATTTATATTTTATACAAAATCGGGATTCCGGATAATTTTGAAAAACTGAATGTCAAAAACATTTTAGTCTATTTAGGCATTTTTATGATAGCGATTTTCATATCGATGCCATCAAAAGAATTTATTACCTATTTGTTTATTGCGGGAATTGTTTTGTTGTGCCAAAATGAGCGGTTTTCGTTCCCAAAAACCATTTTTACAGCATCAGTACTCTTAATTGTTTTTGGAGCTTTATATCGACCTTATTTTGCTTTAATTCCAGTTGTTGGGGGCGGAATGTATTTGGTAAGCTTTATCAATTTTAAAAACAAAACCGTAAGTACCATTTTCTATGGATTGCTGATTGCCGTTTTTCTGTCTTTGAGTTATGGAATTTTAAAAGGAAAGTATTTTTCTGAAATCAGCAGGGAAGTGGTCAACAGTACCCGTATGGTTTCCGGAGATGCCAATTCGATGATTACTTCGCCGGTAAAAACAGATACCTGGTACGGAGAAGCGATCGGAATTTTTTATGGTTTTTTTACTGTAAATCTTCCTGTAAATGGTTTAAAACACATTCTTTCGCCTCAAATTATTGTTTTTGTAATTTGGCAACTTTTGGTGTTTTACATTTTATTAGTTCGTTTTTCTAAATGTTTAAAAGAAAGAAAAAAATATGGTTATGAGCTTTTGACTATGTTCATTTTGTTTTCTTTTTTTATTCTTCAAGGCGTTTTCGAACCCGATTTAGGCTCGGCTGTGAGACATAAAATTGGGATTTTTCCTTTAATTTATTTTGCATTATACTATGAACATTTCCGAAAAGAACTTCAATAAAATATTTCACATTTTTTTGTGTGTAATCGCCATTGCGATGATTTTCAGAAAACCGTGTTCATTGCTGATTATTTTGTTTGCGGCGTTTAATTTGATGTTTTTCAAAAAGCTGAAATACTCTAAAAAACAGCTCATTTTAATGGCCTGTATTGCTTCGCCAATTTTATTGGAATTGCTACTTTTTTGGAACAATGACTCTTTTACCCAAGGATTAAAGGCGATTGAAAAAAGAACATCGTTATTGATTTTTCCTTTGTTTATTATTGGAAATTATCAGCGCGTCAATTTTCTTAAAATAGTTAGGACTTATGTTATTGGAACAACGGTAATTATGTTTTTTTTCTTAATCCGTTTTGTGATTCTGTTTCCAGATTTGGTGGAGAAATATCTTAACCGAATTGATTTATGGGAAATGGGTTATCAATTTGCAAACAGTATTGGGATTCATGCTCCGGCTTTGAATATGCACTTGGCTTTTGTATCGGTTTGTGCGTTGTATTTTGTTTTTGAAAGTTTTAAAAATCAGGAGAAATTGGTATTTAAAATCAGTACGCTATTCGTTTTTTTATCTTCCTTTTTCTTCGTGCTTTTGGTAAATACGAGAATGGCGTTGATAAATGTTTTACTCGGATTTTTGATTGTTTTCTTTTACGAAATCCGATCAAAATTCAATTTGAAAAAGATACTTTTAACAGGATCTGTAATTGTTGTTTTATTGGGCGGAATCCTGTTTTTATTCGTTCAGAAGAATCCTTACATGAAAGAAAAATATTCATCAGTAACTTTTGCCTATATGGATAAAGTGGGGAAATTGGACGAAATAGATCATCCCGAAATTAAGGTTTTTAATTCATTGGTTACAAGGATTTCGATATGGAAATCGGCTTGGGAATTGTCTGTAAAGAATCTTCCTTTTGGAGTTGGAGCATCAGATGGAAAACCCGAATTAAATAAATATTATAAAGCAACGAATCAACATTTTTTGGCCAAATATGAATTTCCGACGCACAATCAGTTTTTGGATTTTTTATTAAAATTCGGAATTCTCGGACCTTTGGTCGTAGCGCTTTATATTTTTGCGATTGGTTATTTAGGATTTGATTTGAAAAACGGCATGATACTTTCGTTTTTTCTGATTTTTTTCACCTCAAATCTAACCGATGATTTTTTGCTTCGCTTTGACGGAATTGCCTTCAGTGGACTTTGGTCATCAATTTTTGCTAGTTATTGGGTTCAGCAGAAAATTATTCTTGATAAAGTGCCAGTAGCTGTTTAAAATTTTGATTTTTGTCGAATAAATCGTGACATCTTGCCAAAGCATTTTCACCAAATTCTGCTCTGGTTTCAGGATTTTTTAAAGTTTCAAAAAAGCCATCCAATTCTGAAATATCAGTAAAAAGAAATCCGGTTTTGTTGTGCAGAATAGCATCTTTGTTGCCAATTATATTAGTGGCAATTACAGGTTTTTGTAACGCCATGGCTTCAAGAACCGCAATTGGCAATCCTTCCCAAAGAGAAGTCTGCATATAAATATCAATATTATTCAGTTCCTTCAAAACCGTTTTTCGGTTTAAAATCCAGCCCGTTATTCTGATGTTTGGAGCTGTAATTAAATGTCTTAATTCGCCGTCGCCAATCCATACAAAATTAAAATCAGGGAATTTTAAAGCAATTTGGTTGAACATTTCGGGATTTCTGGCCGCTGTAATTCGGGCCATAATTCCAATTGTCAATTTCTCGTTTTGATGAGGTTTATAATGTTCTTGCACACTTGCAATATCAATTCCGTTTCGGACTAATTTTGCAGGTCCTAATTTTTGAGCGATTTTCTGTTCTGTATCGCCGCAAGCTACAATTGTTCCGCCAAAGAAACGCTGAAAATTCTTTTCAATTGTCCAATAAATCGTTCGGAAAGTGCTCGAAATATCAGTTCTTAAAAACGAATATCCGTGAGGCGTATAATAGAGTTTCTTTTTTTTAAATAAGAAAAAATAGGCAACGCGACCCAAAACACCCGCTTTTGATGAATGAAGATGGATGATATCCGGATCGATTTTTTTTAGTTCTTTAGTTAAGTTGTAAGCCGATTTTAAATCCTGAAATGGAGAAAGCTCCCGAACCATATTGACCTGGATCAGTTTAACGCCATCTGAGAACTCAGATTTAATTTTTTGAGCATCAATTTCTTTTCGATTACCGCTATAAATAATAGTGGTTTCTATGTTTTGGTTTATTTCATCATCTCCAAAGAAAGTCGATAAATCTCTAAAATAGGTATAAACGCCGCCGCCCAGCGCCTCAATTACATGTACAACTTTCAAAATAGTGGTTTTATTTGCGGGTAAAAATAGATAAATGAGTTTAATAATTATCTGAAATCGCAAAACTTCTTTTTAAGTTATAGATTCAACTGTAATTTGAAAGGAGAGATATTTTAGTACATTTGTGCGTCTATCTTGGATTTTGTTGTAAAATGAAATTCAAAAATGTTCAATTAAATCAATTATGAAAAGAATACTTATTACTGGAGCAGCAGGATTTTTAGGATCGCATTTGTGTGATCGATTCATTAAAGAAGGCTATTTTGTTATTGGAATGGATAATCTGATTACAGGAGATCTTAAAAATATTGAGCATTTATTCAAGCTGGAAAACTTCGAATTTTATCATCATGATATCACCAAGTTTGTTCACATTCCGGGTGAGTTAGATTATATTTTGCATTTTGCATCGCCTGCAAGTCCAATAGATTATTTAAAAATCCCGATTCAGACTTTGAAAGTTGGATCTTTGGGAACGCACAATTTATTGGGTTTAGCGAGAGTTAAAAAAGCCAGAATTTTGATTGCATCGACTTCTGAAGTTTATGGAGATCCATTAGTTCATCCGCAGACAGAAGAATATTACGGAAACGTAAATACAATTGGCCCGCGTGGTGTTTATGATGAAGCAAAACGTTTTCAGGAATCAATTACAATGGCGTATCATACATTTCATGGTGTAGAAACCAGAATCGTGCGTATTTTTAATACTTACGGCCCAAGAATGCGATTAAATGATGGACGCGTAATTCCGGCTTTTATTGGCCAAGCTTTGCGGGGAGAAGATTTAACAATTTTTGGTGACGGAATGCAGACACGTTCTTTCTGTTACGTTGATGATCAGGTTGAAGGTATTTACAGATTATTGCATTCTGATTATGTATATCCAGTAAACATTGGAAATCCTGACGAAATTACAATCAAAGATTTTGCAGAAGAAATCATAAAACTGACAGGAACAAACCAGAAAGTGGTTTATCATCCATTGCCGATAAACGACCCTTTACAGCGCCAGCCAGATACCACAAAAGCAAAAGAATTACTTGGCTGGGAAGCAAAAGTAAATAGAGCAGAAGGAATGAAAATTACCTATGAATATTTCAAATCATTATCTCCTGAAGAACTTGCTAAAGAAGAGCACAAAGATTTTTCAAGCTATATAAAATAAAACTTCAAACAGCTCGGATTCAATAAAATCTGAGCTGTTTTTTAATTAAATTCCAAAAACAACCATCATCAATGAGCGAATTAGTTTCTATTATTGTACCAACATATAATACTGAAAAGTTCATTCGATTAACAATTGAATCAGTTCAAAATCAAACCTATACAAACTGGGAAATGATTTTGGCAGATGATGCATCAACGGATAAGACGGTTGCAATTATTGAAGAATTTGCACAAAAAGACAGTCGAATAAAGCTTTTTAAATCACTAGAAAATCGCGGAAACGGTTTTGCCCGAAACAACGCTTTAGAAAAAGCTACTGGAAAATATATTGCTTATTTAGATGCCGATGATTTATGGTTTCCTGAGAAATTAGAAAAACAAATTGAATTTTTAAAAACAAATAACCTGCATTTTACTTTTAGTTTTTATGATTCAATTGATGAAGAAGGAAATAATTTAAATAGAAGAGTTGAATCGCCAAATCCGTTAACGTATAAAGAATTATTTTTCTGCAATTATGTAGGTAATTTGACGGCAGTTTATGATGCCGATTATTTTGGAAAAATCATTCTTGAAACTACACAAAAACGTCAAGATTGGAGAATATGGCTTACAATTGTAAAACAAATTAAAATAGCCAAACCAGTTCCAGAACCTTTGGCATTTTACAGAATCAGAAAAGATTCTGTTTCTTCTTCCAAATTCAAATTGATTAAACACAATTTTGGTGTTTATAGAGAATTCCATGGATATAATCTCGTTTTTTCTATTTTATTGATGATAAGATTTTTATTTACTCAATTGATAATCAAACCAAAATATATTAAGAAATCTTAAGACTTAACTTGTTTCAAGGTCGCAATTTGCGATCTTGAAGAATTTAGTTTAGGATTGGAGGTCACAAATTGTGACCTCCAATTCTCAAATTCTGATTTATCTAGTTCAAACATAAAATCTTCAGGAAATCTAGATAGATTTCTTTTAACTTGTTCATTTAACCTTTTAGTTTCAACGTCATAAAGCATTGCTAAATCAGTATCAAGCATCACTTTTTGACCGCGGATAAAATATATTTTATTTGAAATTGTTTCTTCAGAAAGTAAAGAGTAATCTTCCATAAGTTTTGAGTTAGAAAAAACAAATGCAAGATTTTATTTATATTTATAAATACGATTTAAACTGTTTTAATTTCCCGCGATTGGTTCTTTCTAAAACTGTTTTTCGAGCAAAAGTGAAGTTTAAATTGGGTTCTAAATACAAATCAATTGCTTCTTTTATTTTTAGAATTTGTTCTGAAACTAATTCTTTTTCAGCAACATATTCAATTTCAAAAGTATCTAATTTGATTTGTTTGATGATAAATTCTTTTACGTTTCCATCGTCTTCAATGATGCTTTTGGTTACATAATAGAACGTCAAACCTGGCGATTTTTTTCCGCTTGGAAGAATTGCAACATCATTGGTTCTACCAATTAATTTTTTTAGAATTGGTTTTTGTGGCGTGCTTTTTTCATCTAAAATTCCAATGTCGCCAATTTCATATCGAATAAAAGGATTTGCTTTGTTGAATAAAGAAGTAATCACAATTTTTCCTTCTGTTCCATGTGGAACAGGATTATTATTTTCATCTAAAATCTCCACAAAAAGCGTTTCTGCATTTACCTGCCATTCGCCTTGCGGATTTTCAAAAGCAATTAAATCCAATTCTGAAGCACCGTATTCACTTATAATCGGAATTCCGAATTGTTTTTCTAACAGTTTTTTATCTGTTTCAAAAAGCATTTCCGAAGTAACAAAACAAGCTTTTAAAGTCGGGCAAATTTCTTTTAGAACGATATTTTTCTGTTCTAAAAATTTGGCAAATAACACAATCGAACTCGTATAACCGTTGATGTAATCGAATTTTTTGGTTCTGAATTTCTTCAGAAATTTTTCGAGAATTTCATCAGATAAATCAAAAACAGGAAAACGAAAACGATGCGTTAAAAAATCTTTGAAACGTTCTTTTTGATATCCAATAAAATCCATCGGAATGCCGTAAAAACGCGCTTGATACGAATGATTAAAATCAATCCCGAACCAGCCAAAACGCATAATATTTGATGCCCAGGTTAAGGCATGCGAATATTTATCTTTTGCAAAAACAAAAGGAGTTCCACTTGATCCGGATGTTTTGTTGAGGTAAATATTTTTTTTTGAATAGCCTTTTGAAAGTCTCTCTTCAAGCGGTTTTTGAAGATTTTGTTTGTTTAAAATCGGAAGATTTTCCCAATTTTCAGCAGTTGTATTTCCGGCCAATTCTCTGTAAAAAGAGTTGTTTTTTAAATGAAAATCAACAATTTCTTTCTTTTTGTTTTCTAGAAAAACCATAAATTCTTCTTCAGAAAAATGAATAATTTGATCCAATTCGGCTTTGGCTTCCTTTATAGGAAAACCATTTAATTGAAGCGAAATATCAAAAAGGCGAATCATTTTTCAGAATAATTTTCGTCAAAAATAATGTTTAGGAATTACTAACAGGGCAGAACCAACAATTTTTTGAAGATTTAATTATTTTTTACGTGCAAAAGCAAGTATTTTTGCACCACAACTAAATACAACAACACCATGACAATTTTATTATTGGGATCAGGCGGAAGAGAGCATGCTTTTGCGTGGAAAATGACTCAGAGTCCGCTTTGCGAAAAACTTTTTGTAGTACCTGGAAATGCAGGAACTGCTGCAATCGCTGAAAACGTTGCAATATCTGCAACTGATTTTGAAGCTGTAAAAGCATTAGTACTTAAAGAAAATATAAGTTTAGTAGTCGTAGGACCAGAAGATCCGTTGGTAAAAGGTATTTATGATTATTTTAAAAACGACGAAAGTTTAAAAAATATCCCGGTTATTGGGCCATCTAAATTAGGTGCACAATTAGAGGGAAGTAAAGAATTTGCAAAAGAATTCTTGATGAAACACAACATTCCGACTGCAGCTTATGACAGTTTTACTGCTGAAACAGTTGAAAAAGGATGTGAGTTTTTAGAAACTTTACAGCCACCATACGTTTTAAAGGCAGATGGTTTAGCAGCTGGAAAAGGAGTTTTGATTATTCAGGATCTTGAAGAAGCAAAGACAGAATTAAGAAACATGCTGGTTCACGCTAAATTTGGAACAGCAAGTGCAAAAGTTGTTATTGAAGAATTTTTGGACGGAATCGAATTAAGCTGTTTCGTTTTGACTGACGGGAAAAACTATAAAATTCTTCCAACAGCAAAAGATTATAAACGAATTGGAGAAGGCGATACAGGTTTGAACACAGGTGGAATGGGAGCAGTTTCTCCGGTTCCTTACGTAGATGCTGTTTTGATGGAAAAAATTGAAACGCGTATCGTAAAACCAACAATCGAAGGTTTCCAAAAAGACGGAATCGAATATAAAGGTTTTGTATTCATTGGTTTAATCAATGTGAAAAATGAGCCAATCGTTATTGAATACAACGTGAGAATGGGAGATCCTGAAACTGAAGTTGTGGTTCCAAGATTAAAATCAGATTTAGTAGAATTGTTTTTATCTGTAGCAGATCAGAAATTAGGAGATTTCAATTTAGAAGTTGATCCAAGAAGTGCAACAACTGTAATGGTAGTTTCTGGTGGATATCCTGAAGATTTCGAAAAAGGAAAAGTAATTTCTGGATTAGAAAAGGTTACAGATTCGATAGTTTTTCATGCAGGAACAAAATTAGATGGCGAAAATGTCGTTACTAATGGAGGACGTGTAATTGCTGTGACTTCTTACGGAGATAATTTCCAAGAGGCCATAAAAAAATCTTACCAAAACATAGATAAACTAAGCTTTGATAAGATGTATTTTAGAAAAGATATCGGCTTCGATTTAATTTAAAAAATAAATTCACCAGCCCTTTTTAATTAAAGGGTTTGGTTTATTATTTTAAAAATGAATGAGCTGTTGTATCTTGGTTTTCTGTACCAGCGTCATCAAAAATGCGTAATTGTTTAATCCAATAAACGATTGCACATGAACAGATGATCATGAAAATCCAGTTAATAGTGTTTGCACCAAACCATGTAATTAATTCCAAACGACGTAAAAAGTCAAGAGGAGCAAACAAAATGTTAACGAATAAGTATTGTATTCCTTCAAAAAAAGCTGTCATAATTTTTTAAAATTATATGTTATTTATTGTTGTGTAATGCTTTGAAGATAAAATTTGATTAATCAAATCTTTTTTCAACTTGTTCGGTTTTTCATTTTAAACAAGTATTATCTTTACAATCACAAAAGTATAAAATATCCTTATGATAACAAGTGTTTTTAAAAAATCTACACCATTAAATTATTCTTTGGTCGTAATTTTAATACTGGTTTTCTTTTTTCTGTTTCAAATTCAGGATCCGTCCTGGATTACTAATTATTTTTTGGGATTCCAAAAAGTAAGTTTGCTGTGCTTTGTTTTGGCTTCTTTTTTCCTGATTAATTTCATTGCAAAGAAGAACGGGCTCAGCAAAGACAATGGATACACGATTTTTTTCTACTTGCTGTTTATCTTATTTTTCCCGACCATATTTAACGATTCAAATGTTATTTATGCGAATTTTTTTCTGCTTCTGGCACTTCGCAGATTGATTTCGTTACAGTCTTTAAAATCTTCAAAAGAAAAAATATTTGATGCTTCTTTTTGGATTTTAATAGCATCTTTGTTTCAATTTTGGTGTATTCTTTTCTTGATTTTGGTTTTTATATCCATTATTTTTCACGTTTCACGCGATTATAGAAACTGGGTTTTGCCTTTTGTAGCACTTTTAGCAGTTTCATTAATCTTTTTAATGGTATCACTTTTATTTCATTTTGATGCCGTTGCGTTTGTTGAAAAAAGAGCAGTAATCGATTTAAATATCGACTATTTTAAAAACAATTACGAAAATGGAGCATTGTCAATTTATGTTGCGGTAGCTTTGTTTTTTGTGGTTTCAATGTTAATGACTTTATCAAACAGACCTCAGATTGTGCATACTTCGTATAAAAAAATTGTGGCTTGTTTTTTTATTGCCGCTTTTGTTTTTATTCTTTCACCAAATAAAAGCAATGATTTACTGTTGTTTAGTATTACGCCATTAACTCTTATGGCATCGAGCCATGTAGAATATATGCAGCAAAAATTAAACAACGAAATTGTATTTTATGTTCTTATTTGCTGCAGTTTATTTACTTTTTTCTCTCAATTATAATTTGCTTCCATAAGCAAGATCTCCGGCATCACCAAGTCCGGGAACAATGTAGTTTTTCTCGTTTAGTTTTTCGTCAAGAGCGGCAACCCATAAATGGCAATTGTCAGGAAGATTTTTCTCTAAGTGTGCAACACCTTCGGGAGCAGCGATAACAACAACAATATGAAACTCAGCCGGAGTGGCATTCTGCATTAATTTTTCGTGAACTGCGACTATTGATTGTCCAGTTGCGAGCATTGGATCAAGCAGTAATACCGTTTTATTGTTGAGATTTGAAATCGCTTGATATTCAACTAAAATTTCAAATTCATCATCATTATTTGGATGAAATCTGCAGGCCGAAACGAAGCTGTTTTCAGCATGATCAAAATAATTCAAAAAGCCATTATGTAGCGGTAATCCAGCTCTTAAAATAGGGCATAAAACAATATCAGATGCAATTTCGGTTGTTTTTTTAATGCCTAACGGTGTTTGAATATCAACGTTTTTGTAGGGTAAAGTTTTGCTCAGTTCATACGCCATAATTTCGCCAATTCGCTCAATATTTCTTCGAAAACGCATGCTGTCGTTCTGAACATTTACATTTCTGATCTGGCCTAAAAAATGATTCAGTACGCTGTTATTTTCAGATATATAATGAATTTTCATATGTAATTTTTAAAATTATTGATTGTTTTTAACGCAAAAATGAAAAAATAATAGTTTTTTTCACACCATAAAAGTATAAAAAGTATCTTTGTGTCTCTAATAATTAAAGACATGTTTTCAAAATTAGCATATTCTGTTTTCGAACAAAGTATCAAAGATTATCACCAATTTGATAATGTTGATCAGCCCATTAACAATCCTTATCCAAAGGATAAATTTGAGCATTTATTATATTTAAAAAATTGGATTGACACTGTTCAATGGCATTTTGAGGATATCATTCGTGATCCGCAAATTGATCCGGTTGCAGCATTAACTTTGAAAAGAAGAATCGATGCTTCAAACCAGGAAAGAACTGACATGGTTGAATATATCGACAGTTACTTTTTGCAAAAATACAGTTCTGTAAAAGCTAAAGACGGTGCAAAAATCAATTCTGAAAGTCCGGCTTGGGCATTTGACAGATTGTCTATTTTGGCTTTGAAAATTTATCACATGCATGAAGAAGCTAATCGTGCAGAGGCTTCGCAAGAACACAGAGATAAATGTCAGGAAAAATTAAACATTCTTTTAGAACAAAGAACAGATTTATCTACAGCAATTGAAGAATTATTGACAGATATTGAAAGTGGTGAAAAATTCATGAAAGTGTACAAACAAATGAAAATGTACAATGATGATGATTTGAACCCAGTTTTATATCAAAATAAAAAATAATTTGGCCGACTTGTCTACCAAAATTAAACACATAGCCGTCATGAGACTATCCGCAATGGGAGATGTCGCCATGACGGTTCCTGTTTTACGAGCTTTTGTAAAACAATATCCAGAGGTAAAATTGACGGTTGTTTCGCGTCCATTTTTCAAACCTTTTTTTGACGGAATTCCGAATCTTGAATTTTTTGCTTTTGATGAAAAAGAAAGACATAAAGGATTTCCGGGGCTTTTGCGATTATTTAAAGATTTAAAAAAGCTTGAAATTGATGCTTTTGCAGATCTTCATAATGTTTTGCGATCTAAAGTTGTGAGTTTGCTTTTCGCTTTAAGCGGAAAAAAAAGAGCAACTGTCGATAAAGGCCGAGAAGGAAAAAAAGAATTGACTCGTGCTGAAAATAAGATTTTCAAGCAATTGCCAACGATGTTTGAAAGACACGCCAAAGTGTTTGAAGAATTGGGTTTTCCGATAGATTTATCAAATTCCGAATTTCCTAAAAAAGCAGTTTTAAGTGCTGAAATCACAGATTTAATTGGTGAGAATTATCAAAAATTAATCGGAATTGCACCTTTCGCACAATATGATTCAAAGGTTTATCCTTTAGATTTAATGAAGGAAGTAATTGAAAAATTAGCCGAAAATAAAGACCAGACCATTTTGCTTTTTGGGGGTGGAAAAAAAGAAATCGAAATTTTAGATTCGCTTTCTGAGCCTTTTAAAAATGTAATAAATGTTGCCGGGAAAATTAAATTTCAGCAGGAATTAAAATTGATTAGCAATCTGGATGTAATGCTTTCAATGGATTCTGGTAATGCGCATATTGCTGCAATGTTGGGCGTAAAAGTTGTAACACTTTGGGGCGCAACACATCCATATGCTGGATTTTTGCCTTTTAATCAGAGTTTGGAAAACGCTTTAACTTCTGATAGAAATAAATATCCAAAACTACCAACATCTGTTTATGGAAATAAAATTGTTGAAGGTTATGAAGATGCGATGCGAACGATTTCTCCAAAGAAAATAGTTAAGAGTATTCAATTTTAGTTAGAATAAAAATTTCAATAAATAAAAAATCCAAATTCCAAGTTGTAAAGTTGGAATTTGGATTTTTTATTTTGAAGACAATAATTTCTTATAAATTCAGAAAAAGATAACCCATTGCTTTCTTTTTCTTTCTGTCAACTACAATTTCAACAAAACGGTTTTCTTGTTCAGTAACAAGTAAAACGTGTTCCAAATTGTTAGTTGAATTTCTATAAACTTTATGAATTAATTCTGATTCTTTAATTTTATTTGATAAAATCTTGGCAGCTTTTAGTTCACTTACATACGGCCAAATATTAAAAAAGTTATCATTTTCGACTGATATTTCTTTCATTTCTTCAAGCGTTGAAGGATAGTTTTCTTTTGAAAGAAGTTTAGGAGCTTTTCTGTTTCTTCTTTTTTTAATTACAAAGTAGACCACGACAAAAGATGATATTACAAAAAGTAATATAAAAGTCAAACGGAGGTAGTGATGCATTGCCATAATATGTAGTGTTTTAAAAACGTGTTGACAATTAAATATAGCCTTATAGAATCTATCTTTATGGTAAAGAAGGATTTATCAGGTTCAAGCGCACTACTAATATAGTAAATTTTCAGGACATTTTATAAAAAATATTTAAATACGTATAGTCTTTTTTATGTATTGTTTAAAAACGCTTTTTAAAAGGAATCGATATTTTACACTCTGATAAAAGAAAGAACGGCATAAAAAAATCCAAATTCCAGGGTTAAATTGGAATTTGGATTTTTTATTTATTGAAATTTTAAATGTTTATACGTCGTCGTAATCAACATAAATTGTATCTGATGTTGGGTGCGCCTGGCAAGTTAAAATTAAACCTTCTGCGATTTCACCATCTGTTAAAATTGAATTTTTTGTCATTTCAGCAGTACCAGCTGTAACACGTCCTAAACAGCTGCTACAAATTCCGCCTTGGCAAGAATAAGGAGCGTCAATACCTTGTTTTAAAGCAGCGTCAAGAATGGTTTGTTTTTTAGACATTTCGAATGTAACTTCTTCATCGTCGACTAAAACGGTGATTTTTGTATGACCTTCTTGAGAACCCTGAATTGCATGCTCTTCAGAAGAAGATGTAAAAAGTTCAAACTTAATTGCCGAATCTTTTACATTTTTCTCTTTTAAAATATCTGAAACAGTATTGATCATTTCTTCTGGTCCGCACAAGAAAAATTTATCAAACTGAAGTTCTTTATGTTTGTTGTTCAAAACAAAATTTACAGCAGATTTTTCAATTCTTCCAAATAAAGCATTTTCTGCTTTAGCCTGACTAAATACATAATGTACGAAAAAACGTCCTACATATTGCAATTGTAAATCATGCAGTTCTTGATGAAAAATAGTTTGTTCCGGAGTTTTATTTCCGTAAACTAATACAAATGAACTTTTTGGCTCGCTTTTTAAAACTGATTTTATGATAGAAAGAACTGGAGTAATTCCGCTTCCTGCAGCAAACGCAGCATAATTTTTTTGTCTGTCAGCTTCTGGTTCAAAAGTAAATTTACCTTCAGGATGTCCTACTTCAAGAACATCGCCAGCTTTAAGCTTCGTGTTGGCAAACTGAGAAAAAAGACCATTTTTTACTGCTTTAACTGCAATTCGCAATTCACCGCTTTCTGGCGCAGAGCAAATAGAATAAGCACGTCTTATTTCTTGATTATCAAGTGTTAATTTTAAATTTATGTATTGTCCGGCTATAAATTTATAGTCTGATTTTAGTTCTTCAGGAACATTAAAAAGTACTGAAACAGCTTCTGCAGTCTCACGTTTTACCTCTTTAATTATAAGTTTTAAGAATGAAGGCATGATTTATTTTTTTTGCAAAAGTAGCAAACACTAAGTAATTGACGCTTACTAAAATAATTTTTTTAACTTTTTTTGTAACGTTTTCCTACATTTGGTCTCTTACTGAAAAACTAAAACTGAATAACCATGATTAAAAAGTTTATTTATCTCGAATGGAAAGCCTTTGTAAGATCAGCTTCATTTGGAGCGAATCTGGCCATGAAAATTTTAATTGGGTTTTTGATGGTTTACTTTTCGGTAATTTTTATTGCAATGGGAGTAGGCGCATTTTACGTACTCAAAAAAATGAACCTTGAACCATTGGTAACCATCAACAAATTCTTGATTTATTATTTTTTGCTTGATCTTGTGGTTCGTTTGTTAATGCAGGCGATTCCGGTTCTTAATATCAAACCATTATTGGTTTTGCCTTTTAAAAAACCAACCATTGTTCATTTCTCTTTAGGCAAAACGGCATTGTCCTTTTTTAACTGGGTTCATGCGCTTTTCTTTGTGCCTTTTTCAGTTGTACTTATTATTGAAGGATATGATATTTTGGGAATTTTATTTTGGCTTTTGGCGATTTTCTCATTAATCTATATCAACAATTTTTTGAATATTATTTTAAGCAATATCGACAAATTATTTGTTGTTTTTATTGGACTTGCTTTAGCTTTTGGAGGTGCACAATATTATAAGCTTTTTGATATTACCATTTTCACAACTCCTTTTTTCCAGGGACTTTATACCATTAAAGGATTGTTTTTAATTCCAATTTTGTTATTGGCAGGATTGTACGCATTTACATTTAAATATTTTAAAAACAATTTATATTTAGATGCTGGGCTTTCTAAGAAAGAAGACGTAGCGACGACTGAAAATCTTTCCTGGCTAAATCAATTTGGAACATTGGGAACTTTTTTGAAAAATGACATTAAGTTGATTAAAAGAAACAAGAGGTCAAAAACGACTATTATCATGAGTTTCTTCTTTTTGTTTTACGGATTGATCTTTTTTGGCAATACACACCAGCCAGCGGTTATGTATATTTTTGCGGGAATATTTGTTTCAGGCGGATTTTTATTTGTCTTTGGGCAATTCGTACCAAGCTGGGACAGTTCATATTATCAATTGATGATGACACAAAATATTCCGTATCGCGGTTATATTACTTCAAAATGGTGGTTAATTGTTATAGCCACTTTTATATCGACAATTTTGGCTTCATTTTATCTTTTTTATGGATGGCAGGTTTATTTGACCATTGTGGTTGGCGCCATTTATAATATCGGAGTAAATTCTCATTTGGTTCTTTTGGGAGGAGCATTTACAAAAACTCCAATTGATTTGAGTAACGCCGGCGGTGCTTTTGGAGATAAAAAAGCATTCAATGTAAATGCAATGTTATTGACTTTGCCAAAATTATTATTGCCTTTGGGACTTTATGGAATCGGACTTTATCTCGGAGATAAAACACTTGGGTTAATGCTGGTTGCAGGAGCAGGAGTTTTAGGATTTGTATTTAGAAATAAAGTTTTTTCAATAATTGAAAAAAGATACAAAGTCGAAAAATACAGTACAATAAGTGCCTATAAACAAAAGAGTTAATTAGTGAATTTGCCAATTTGATAATGAGATAATTTTATTCCATTAAAATTTAAAATCAACAATCTAAAATCTAACATTACGATGATACAAGTAAATCAACTTTCAAAAAAATATAATAACACAACAGTTTTAAATATTAATAATCTTGAAATTCCGAAAGGACAAAGTTTTGGACTTGTCGGAAATAATGGTGCAGGAAAAACCACTTTTTTCAGTTTGCTTTTGGATCTTATTCA
This sequence comes from Flavobacterium resistens, assembly GCF_900182645.1. Classification (GTDB taxonomy): domain Bacteria; phylum Bacteroidota; class Bacteroidia; order Flavobacteriales; family Flavobacteriaceae; genus Flavobacterium; species Flavobacterium resistens. The sequence continues at coordinate 88,762 of NZ_FXTA01000002.1, forward strand.
GCCTTCGACTGGAAATATAAAAACAAATGATATTCAGGTAAATACTAGTGAAAACTGGAAATCTTTTACGGGTTCATTTTTAGATGAAAGTTTCCTTATTGGTTATTTGACTCCTGAAGAATATTTTTATTTTATTGGAGATTTGCGTCATCAGAATAAAGCAGATATTGATGCACTTTTGAAAAAACATGAAGAATTTTTTAATGGTGAAATTTTAAACAACAAAAAATACCTTCGCGATTTATCAAAAGGAAATCAGAAAAAAGTAGGCATTATTGCAACACTTATTGGTAATCCGGAAGTGATAATTTTAGATGAACCTTTTGCAAATTTAGATCCTACAACTGTGAGTCGTTTGAAGAAAATTATTAAAGAATTAGCTGAAGATCCGAATGTTACCGTTTTGGTTTCAAGTCATGATTTGCAACACACGGTTGAAGTTTGTGACCGAATTGTTGCACTTAATAAAGGTGAAATTGTAAAAGATATTCAAACCTCAGAAGAAACCTTACAAGAACTCGAATCGTTTTTTGCAGTTTAAGTTTCTATATTTCAAAAAGAAGCGTATTTTTACAAGTCATATACTAAAAGTGCTTTTTATAAGTTTATGCTTTAAAAATTAGTTCTATTGAAAAAGAATACTCTTAAATATTGTTTTTTTCTCGGTTTTTTATTCTTTTTGATAGCCTGTTCTACCAAGAATAATACCTTCGTGAACAGAAATTCGCACGCTTTAAGTACAAAATATAACATTTTGTATAATGGTGGAATTGGCCTTGATAAAGGACTAAAATCAATTCAGAACAATAATCAGGATAATTTTTGGAAAATACTGCCAATTGAAAAAATGCAGTTTGATGAAAATTTTTCGGAAGGAGAAAAAACAAAAAATCCCGATTTTGAACTAGCAGAAACGAAAGCGACAAAAGCCATTCAGAAACACTCCATGAATATTGGAGGAAGAGAAAAAAATTATCAGATTGATGAAGCGTATCTAATGCTGGGGAAAGCAAGATATTATGATCAGCGTTTTATTCCTGCATTAGAAGCTTTCAATTATATTCTTTATAAATATCCAAACAGCAGTAATATTTATACCGCAAAAATCTGGCGTGAAAAAACCAATATGCGTCTCGGAAACGATGCGATTGTTATTAAAAATATCAATCTTTTATTAAAGAAAACAGATTTAGACAAACAGACTTTTTCTGATGCAAATGCATTATTGGCCGAAGCCTTTTTAAATACAGAAGAAAAAGACAGCGCTGTTGCCAAATTGAAAATTGCAGAAAATTTTACCCGAATAAACGAAGACAGAGCACGTTACCGTTTTATTCTTGGACAATTATATCAGGAAGCCGGAAAAAGAGATAGTGCTATTTACTTTTATAACGGCGTAATCGACATGAACCGAAAAGCAGATCGTAAATACATGATGCATGCTTATGCGAAGAAAGCACAGATGTTCGATTATGAAAAAGACGATCATAATTTGTTTATCGAAGCATACAATAAATTAGTAGAAGATCGAGAAAACAGACCATACTATGATATCCTTTTTTATGAAATGGGTGTTTTTTTCGATAAAAATAATGAGCAAAAAGATGCATTGGAATTTTATAACCATTCATTGGCAAGAAAATCTAAAGATCCTTATTTAGTTGCTTCTACCTATCGAAACATTGGAAATATGTATTTTAGAAATACAGATTATACAATGGCGGCAAAATACTATGACAGTACTTTGGTAAAATTAAACCCAAAAACGAGAGAGTTTGCCTTAATTGAAAAAAACAGAAAAAATCTCGATAATGTAATTAAATACGAAGGAATTGCAAAACGCAACGATAGTATTATAAAGGTTTACAATTTACCAGCAGAAGAACGAAAAACATACTTTGAAATTTACATCGCAGAACTTAAAAAGAATGACGATGCTAAAAAATTGGCTGAAGAAAAAGAAAAAGAAAAATTGGCAAACGTTCAACGTAATACGGATGCAAATAATATTTCTTCGGCTATTAATCCGCAACAACCTAATAAAACAGATTTGGTTTCGGGAGCATTTAATCCGCCATCTGGAAATGATGTTGCAAGCACTTTTTATTTTTACAACCCCACAACGGTTGCCTATGGAAAACTACAATTTAGAAAACAATGGGGAAATCGTGTTATAGGAGGAAATTGGAGATTAGCTTCATCAAAATCAATTATCAATACTGCTTTAAAGGATTCATTAAATATCAATCAGGATTCTATAAATGCATTGCAACCAGAAATTCCGGAAAAATATACGACGGCATTTTATGAAAATAAGATTCCGACAAGTCCGACAGTTATGGACAGTATCGGAAAAGAACGAAACTTTGCTTATTATCAATTGGGACTTATTTATAAAGAAAAGTTCAAAGAATATAAATTAGCCAGCGATAAGCTTGAGCAATTATTACAAAATAAACCTGAAGAAAAATTGATTTTGCCATCGATGTATAATTTGTATAAAATTTATCAAATTACAAATCCGGCAAGAGCTGAAAGAATAAAGTCTGATATAATAGGTAATTATCCAACTTCAAGATATGCACAGATTTTAAATAATGCAAATTCAGATGATTTAGTTTCTGCCGACAAGGAATATAAAAAATGGTTTAAGTTATATGAAGAGGAGAAATTTGATGAAGTTTTAAATAATATCGATAATCTGATCAATCAATATGCTGGTGAAGATATTGTTTCTAAATTTGAATTGCTGAAAGCAAATACTTTAGGAAAAGTAGAAGGGTTGGCCGCGTATAAAAAAGGGTTGGAAACGGTTGCAGATAATTATCCAAACAGCGAAGAAGGAAAAAGCGCCAGAGAAATTTTGGAAAAACAAATTCCGGATTTAGAAAAACTTGATTTCACGGCAGTTGACGGAAAAAATTGGAAAATTTTATATCCAGTTTCGAATAATGATGCTAAAACGGTTAAAAAAATTGAGGAAGCAATTAAAGTATACATGTTGGTTGAAAATTACGAACGACTAACAACTTCATTTGACAAATACAATAAAACCGAAAGTTTTGTAGTTATTCATGGTTTAAAATCAGAGGCATATGCCAAAGATGTTTCAGGAGTTTTGAGAGAGGATAAAAAATATAAAATCTCGAATATGCCAATTATTATTTCAAGTGATAATTATAAGGTAATTCAAATCAAAAAAAATCTTGACGTCTATTTAGCCCCAAAAACCCCATAAAAGCCATGTTTGAAAAAGTCAAAAAAAGCAGTACAGAGAATTTAGGAAAAACCAACAGAATTGTAGAAGGAACGTCCATTGTTGGTGATATTGTTTCAAAAGCTGATTTTAGACTGGACGGCGAACTTATTGGAAATTTTACTTCGCAAGGAAAACTTGTTATTGGCGCATCAGGAATTGTGAAAGGAGAAATTATCTGTCACAATGCTGATATTGAAGGAGAATTTCAAGGAAAATTAAAAGTTTTAGAAGTCCTTAATATTAAAGGAACCGCGCGAATTCATGGAGAAATCGCCGTTGGAAAATTATCGATTGAACCAGGAGCAGACTTTACAGCTTCTTGTACTATGTTAAATTCCAATTCGGTAATACTATTAGAAGATGGAAAAGGAACCGAATAATAACAGGAGAAATAAATGGCTTGCATTAATTAATATTCCATTTCAAATGGGAGTCATTATTTTTTTGTTCTCTTATTTCGGAACCTGGCTTGATGAAAACCATCCGAGCCCAAAAGTTTATTACAATACGATTTTTGTCATGGCCGGTGTAGGCCTTGCATTATATAACGTTATCCGCCAAGTTAACGACATTAATAAATAAAGTAATTTTTTCATTTATAGCAGCTTTAGATAAAAGTTGCATCTTTGCAAAAAATTACCTGAAATGTCATTAAAAAATTACAAACCTGTTTTTCATTTATTTTGTTTTGCTGTTGTTGCCTGTATAGTGCATATAGCCGCTTTCTTTTTGCTGGAAATTAATTTTCAAAAGTTTCATTACAGTATAGAATTACTGTATTTAATTTTCTTCGGATTGTCAGCTTTGTTGTACCTTATATTATTAAAGGTAAAAAATAAGAATTTTGAAATCGTAGGAATGGTTTTCTTATTCGGAACTTTTACTCAAATGTTGTTGGGATATTTAATTTTGCAGCCAATTTTAGAAAACAAAACTGAAACGGTCAATGTTGAAAAAGTCAGTTTTTTTATAACATTTATTTTGTTTTTGTTATTTCAGACGCTTTTAACTGTCCGATTATTAAATGAAAAGCGTTAAAATCGCGAATATGTAAAACAAGGTTCAAAAATAATTTTTCATATCCTTTTGAATATTAATAAAAAATGTACCTTTGCACCAAATTTTAGAAACGTAAAAAAATAAGATTTTCCACGATATGGTGATTTCAAACAAACCACTCAGCTTTATTCTAGCAGCTTTTGTAGCTTCTCTACCAATTATGGGTTTTGCAAACTCAGAGAATGATTCAACGCATGTACAAACTGAAACGGCTCACGAAGAGAAAGTAATTTCACATGATGCTCCAGCGGAAGGAGAGCACGCAGTTGCTCTTGACCCAAAAGCAAAAGTAGATGCTTTCATTGATCACCACTTACAAGATTCTCACGATTTTGTTTTCTTTCAAGATGAAAAAGAAAACAAACACTTTGGTTTTCCATTACCAGTTATACTTATTGACGGAGGTTTAAAAGTTTTCTCTTCTTCAAAATTTCACTTTGGTGAAACAGTTGCAGAAGTTGACGGAAACTTCTACAAATTAGTACACGGTAAAATTTACAAAACAGATGCAGCGGGAACAATTACTTTTAATGAGCACGGTCATCCAGAAAACGAAAAGCCTTTAGATTTTTCTATGACAAAAAATGTTGTTTCAATGCTTTTTGTTGCAGTGCTATTATTCTTAATGTTTACTGGTTTAGCAAAATCATATAAAAAAGGACCAATCCCAACTGGATTTGGAAGAGTTTTAGAACCTCTTATAATTTTCATTAGAGATGAAATCGCAGTTCCTAACATTGGAGAGAAAAAATACCGTAAATATATGGGTTACCTATTAACTGTATTTTTCTTTGTTTGGGTTTTAAACTTATTAGGAATGACTCCACTAGGAATTAACGTTACAGGAAATATTGCTATCACAGTTTGTTTAGCAGCTTTCACTTTCATCATTACACAATTTAGTGCAAACAAAGATTATTGGGGACACATCTTCTGGATGCCAGGAGTACCAGTTCCAATGAAAATCATTTTAGCACCAATTGAGGTTTTAGGAACATTGACAAAACCATTCGCATTATTAATTCGTTTGTACGCAAACATTACTGCAGGTCACGTAGTAATCATGAGTTTGATCGGAATGATTTTCGTTGGAAAAAATTTAGCAGCAGATTTGCCAATCTCATTAGGATTGACATTGTTTATCTCTGTTATTGAAATTTTAGTTGCATTTTTACAGGCTTTCATTTTTACAATGTTATCATCATTGTTTATTGGTATGGCGGTTCAGGATCATGACCACGCTCACCACCACGAAGATGAAACAGCAATTATTTAATTTAGAAGTTTAATTTTATATATATAAATAGTTATGGGAACAATTCCAACTTTAGTAGGTGCTGGTTTAGTAGTAATCGGTGCAGGTTTAGGTTTAGGTAAAATCGGTGGATCTGCTATGGACGCTATTGCTCGTCAGCCAGAAGCTGCTGGTAAAATTCAAACTGCGATGATTATTATCGCGGCTTTATTAGAAGGTTTAGCATTTGCTGCTTTGATCTTAGGAAAAAACTAATAAAGAAAAAAACTAACAACATCTTTAACGGTTGGTTAAAGGTGTTGTTACTTTAAAAAAGAAATTAAATATTTAATATAGTTATAAAATGGATAAGTTAATTAACGATTTTTCATTCGGATTATTCTTCTGGCAAGCTTTAATCTTGTTAGTATTGATTTTACTTTTAGTGAAATTTGCATGGAAACCAATTATGGAATCTATTACTGCAAGAGAAGAAGGTATTAAAAATGCATTGCTTTCTGCTGAAAACGCAAAGAGAGAAATGGAAAACTTACAAGCTGACAATCAAAGAATTTTGAATGAAGCTCGTGCAGAACGTGACGCGATGTTGAAAGAAGCTCGCGAAATGAAAGAGAAAATGATAGCTGATTCTAAAAACGAAGCACAAGAAGCAGGTCAAAAAATGATCGAGCAAGCTAAAGCTGCTATCGAAAGTGAAAAAAATGCTGCAATGGCTGAATTGAAATCTCAAGTTTCAACTTTATCATTAAGCATCGCTGAAAAATTATTGAAAGAGGAATTATCTAACAAAGAATCTCAAACTAAATTAGTTGAGAAAATGTTAGGTGACGTAAAGTTAAACTAAGATTATGGCAGGTACAAGAGCAGCAATTCGTTATGCAAAAGCAATTCTGGACTTAGCAAACTCTAAAGGTGTTGCCGAAGCTGTAAATAACGATATGAAATCAATTGCAAATGCAATTGAGACAAATACAGAATTGAGTACGTTTATTCTAAACCCAACTACAAAAGTTGAAGTTAAAGAAAGTGCTCTTTTAGAAGTTTTTGCAAATGTAAACGGTGTAACTAAAGGTTTATTCCATTTATTATTTGAAAACAAAAGATTTGAAATTCTAGGTGCAATTGCATCAGAATACAATAAATTATTTGATGAGAGTAATGGTGTTGAAGTAGCAAAAGTTACTACAGCAATTCCTATGGATGCTGATTTAGAAGCTAAAGTTTTAGCTAAAGTTGCAACTTTATCAGATAAAAAAATTACAATTGAAAATATAGTAGATCCTTCAATCATTGGTGGATTTATTTTGAGAATAGGCGATAATCAATACAATGCCTCTGTTGCAAACAGATTACAAGTATTAAAAAGAGAGTTAAGTAATTAGTTTTATTACACATAAAAGTGTCTAAATTATAAATTAAGATGGCGGAAATCAAACCTGCTGAAATTTCAGCAATATTAAGAAAGCAAGTAGAAGGTTTTGAATCTGGTGCTACGCTAGAGGAAGTAGGAACAGTACTTCAAGTTGGAGACGGTATTGCTCGTATTTACGGGCTGTCGAATGTACAATATGGTGAGTTAGTAGAATTTGATAACGGTATGGAAGGTATCGTATTGAACCTTGAAGAGGACAATGTTGGTGTGGTACTTTTAGGACCATCAACTGGACTAAAAGAAGGATCTACTGCAAAAAGAACTCAACGTATTGCTTCTCTTAAAGTAGGTGAGCAAATGGTAGGACGTGTTGTTAACACTCTTGGTTTTCCAATTGATGGAAAAGGACCAATTGGTGGAGATTTATACGAAATGCCTTTAGAAAGAAAAGCACCAGGAGTAATTTTCCGTCAGCCAGTAACTGAACCATTACAAACAGGAGTAAAAGCAGTTGATGCTATGATTCCAGTTGGACGTGGTCAGCGTGAGCTTGTTATCGGTGACCGTCAAACAGGTAAATCAACTGTTTGTATCGATACAATCTTGAACCAAAAAGAATTTTATGATGCAGGAAAACCTGTATTCTGTATATATGTTGCAATTGGACAAAAAGCTTCAACTGTAGCAGGAATCGCTAAAATGTTAGAAGAAAAAGGAGCAATGGCTTATACAGTTATCGTTGCTGCTAATGCTTCTGACCCAGCTCCAATGCAAGTTTATGCTCCATTCGCTGGTGCTGCAATTGGAGAATATTTCAGAGATTCTGGTCGTCCAGCTCTTATCGTTTATGATGATTTATCTAAACAAGCTGTTGCTTACCGTGAGGTTTCTCTTTTATTAAGAAGACCACCGGGACGTGAGGCTTACCCTGGAGACGTTTTCTACTTACACTCTCGTTTATTAGAGCGTGCTTGTAAAGTAATCGCTGACGATGGTATCGCTAAAAACATGAATGATTTACCAGATTCTATCAAGTCTATCGTAAAAGGTGGTGGTTCATTAACTGCTTTACCAATTATCGAAACTCAGGCTGGTGACGTTTCTGCATATATCCCAACAAACGTAATCTCGATTACAGATGGTCAGATTTTCCTTGATGGAGATTTGTTCAACTCTGGAGTTCGTCCTGCGATCAACGTAGGTATTTCTGTATCTCGTGTTGGAGGTAATGCTCAGATTAAATCAATGAAAAAAGTTTCTGGAACTTTAAAATTAGACCAAGCTCAATTCCGTGAATTAGAAGCTTTCGCTAAATTTGGTTCTGACTTGGATTCTGTTACTTTAAATGTAATTGAAAAAGGAAAAAGAAACGTTGAAATCTTGAAACAAGGTTTAAATGATCCTTATCCTGTTGAAAACCAAGTTGCAATTATTTACGCTGGTTCTAAAAACTTATTGAAAAGTGTTCCTGTAAATAAAGTAAAAGAATTTGAAGCTGATTTCTTAGCTTACTTAAACAGTAAACATAAAGATACGCTTAACGCGTTGAAAGCTGGTAAATTTGACGATAACATTACAGATGTTATTGAAAAAGCAGCAAAAGAAGTTTCAGCAAAATATAACTAATAAGACAATTAGAAAATTAGATAATTGAAATGAACTTTTCAATTATCTAATTGACTAATTATCAAATTTTCTAATTAGAAAAAATGGCAAATTTAAAGGAAATCCGTAATAGAATTACTTCCGTTTCATCGACGATGCAGATTACATCGGCTATGAAAATGGTTTCTGCTGCAAAGCTTAAGAAAGCACAAGATGCAATCACTGCAATGCGCCCTTATGCCGAGAAATTAACAGAGTTGTTGCAAAATCTTTCTGCTACACTTGATGGTGAAGTTGGAGGAGATTACACAACACAGCGTGAAGTAAAAAAAGTATTGCTTGTAGCTATAACTTCAAACAGAGGTTTATGTGGTGCATTCAATTCGAATATTATTAAAGAGGTTAAAAACCGTTCTGAATTTTATGCAGGAAAACAAGTTGATGTTTTTCCTATTGGGAAAAAAGGAAACGATGTTTTGTCTAAAACATTTAAAGTTCACGGTCATCATAATGCAATTTTTGATCACTTAACTTTTGAAAACGTTGCTGGAATTGCAGATAATTTGACTCAAAAATTCTTATCTGGAGAATATGACAGAATCGAATTAATCTACAATCAGTTTAAAAATGCTGCAACACAAATTGTTCAGACAGAGCAATTTTTACCGTTAGCACCAATTAAATCTGATGGAGCGGCTTCAACTGGAGATTATATTTTCGAGCCTTCAAAAGAAGAAATCGTGTTGACTTTGATCCCAAAATCGTTAAAAACACAATTATATAAAGGTATTCGCGATTCATTTGCTTCAGAACACGGAGCACGTATGACAGCTATGCATAAAGCAACTGACAACGCAACGGAATTAAGAAACCAATTAAAATTGACTTACAACAAAGCACGTCAAGCTGCAATTACTAATGAAATCTTAGAGATCGTTGGTGGAGCAGAAGCTTTGAACGGATAATAAGACATCTAAAAATATAAAAAGAGCCTGCAATATTTTGTAGGCTCTTTTTTTGTGTAAAAAATAAGCCGACACCCCCCAAGTATCGGCTTTATTTCTTTTATATAGAAATTGAATTTTTTTGTCTGTTATAAAATGGTGATTCTCAATTTACCCAAAAATTGAGAATCAATACCATTTTATAAAATTATTGCACAGATTTATCACCTCTGTTTTGCTTTGTCTTTTATGGGAACAAACTAGCTTTATCAATCCCAATGCTCTGTTTTTTTGAGGGTTACATTTCAGCAGAATCAATCCCTTGTGCTTTGTCTTTTGTGGGAACAAACTAGCTTTATCCGTCCCGATGCTTCGCTTTTTTAAAGGGTTGTATTTTAGCTTTCCTCATTCCCTATGTTACAAAGTTAATACAGAAGCAATTGTAAAAATTTATATAATTTTTTTTCAATCTTACAGATTTCACATATACAGTTGTTTCAGAATTATATATAAGGCGTAAGAAAAATTGAGTAATTTTGAGGTTTATCTTTTATTACAATGGAATTTCAAATACGAGAACTTACTACAATTGACGAAATGCTGGCACAAATTGATACCATGCGATTTCTTTATCCTAAAATTTCAATAGAGAAATATGAATCGTTTCTTTTAGAAATGGTGCCTCACAATTACATACAGATTGGAGTTTTCGAGAATGATGTTTGTTTAGGAATTACGGGATGTTGGTCGGCAACTAAACTTTGGACAGGAAAATATCTTGAGATTGATAATTTTGTTGTCAATCCAGAGCACAGGTCAAAAGGAATTGGCAAATTATTGACAGATTATATTGATCAGAAAGCTTTAGATTTAGGATGTAGCAGTATTGTTTTAGACGCATTTACCGGAAATTTTGGCGCTCATCGTTTTTACTACAATCAAGGTTATGGACCAAAAGGATTTCATTTTGTGAAAGTTTTGGATGAGAACAAACTGACTCAATAAAAAAACATACAACTTCTTTTATTGAGCCTGCAAAATCATTAATAAACCAAAGAATTGGTTATTTTTGTTTTACGAACTTTATTAAAAATTATTTTGGGATTATATAAAAATCTATTCAAACAAACTGCGATTTATGGACTAGCAACGGTTTTACCAAGGATGCTTAGTTTCTTATTGGTCAGATTATATACAGGTATTTTACCAACAGCAGAATATGGCGAAGTTTCGATTGTTTTGTCTTGGATGGTTTTCTTTAATGTTGTTCTTTCTTATGGAATGGAAACTGCATTTTTTAGATTCTACAGTGCCGAAGAAGATAAAAAAAATGTAATCGCAACTTCTACAATTTCAATTTTCTGGTCGTCAATTGGGTTTTTATTCGCCGCCTTAATTTTTAGAAATACACTTGCAAGTTGGGCCGAAGTTGATGCTCAATATGTTACTTATTCAGTTTGGATTTTAGTTTTGGATGCTTTGGTTTTAGTGCCTTTTTCTAAGCTTAGGGCTAACCAACGTCCAATGGTTTATGCCGCAATTAAGATTGGAAATGTTATAATTAATTTATTGCTGAATATTTTCTTTTTGATGTATTTGCCAAAACTTGCAGCTTCAAATCCTAATTCGGTTTGGGATAATTTATATATTGAGAATTTCCAGATTGCATATATTTTCATTGCAAATCTTTTGGCAAGTTTAGCTACTTTTATTGTGCTTTCGCCAAATTATCTTTCGCTTGGACGAAAATTCGATCCGGAACTTTGGAAAAGAATGATGAAATACGGACTTCCTATTTTGGTTGCCGGATTAGCATTTGCTGTAAATGAACATTTCGATAAAATCTTATTAGGATATTTGCTTCCAGAAAATCTAGCAAAATCTGAAGTTGGTGCTTATTCAGCTTGTTATAAACTTGGTTTGTTTATGGTTTTATTTGCAACGGCTTTCAGATTAGGAATTGAACCTTTCTTTTTTAGTCATGCAAAAAATGAAAATGCTCCGCAGACTTATGCTGTAATCACGAAGTATTTTGTGATTTTAGGATCATTGATTTTATTAGGTGTTATTGTTTTTGCAGACGTTTTAAAATTTTTATTATTAGATAACAAATCCTATTGGGAAGCCATGAAAGTGGTGCCGTTGATTATTTTGGCCAACTTCTTTTTAGGAATTTACAATAACTTATCGGTTTGGTACAAACTGACAGACAAAACAAAAATTGGCGCTTATATTTCTATTGTTGGCGCAATTGTAACTTTGGTTTTAAATTATCTTTTAATTCCGAAATACAGCTATTATGGTTCTGCAATTGCGACCATTTCTGCTTACGGAAGCATGATGCTTATTTCCTATATCCTTGGAAATAAATATTACCCAATTCCTTATGATATGAACAAAATTGGTGCTTATTTAGGCGTTTCAATAGTATTCTCAATAATTTCATTTTATGGATTCAGAGAGAAATATTATGTTGGGATTCCGCTTCTTTTAATTTTTATGTATATGGTTTATCATTACGAAAAAGATACCATAAAAGGAATACTAAAGAAAAAATAGGCCCGTTTAAAATTTTAAATTACAAATGAAAATACAAATCATAAATAAATCACAGCACGACTTGCCAAACTACGAAACAATTGCTTCGGCAGGAATGGATTTGCGTGCCAATTTAACAGAATCAATTACGTTAAAACCTTTAGAAAGAACCATTGTTAAAACAGGACTTTTCATTGAATTACCAATTGGGTACGAAGCGCAAGTTCGACCAAGAAGTGGACTTGCAGCAAAAAAAGGTGTAACAGTTTTGAATTCTCCAGGAACTGTAGATGCAGATTACAGAGGTGAGATAGGAGTGATTTTAGTAAACTTATCAAATGAAGAATTCGTAGTTGAAAATGGAGAACGAATTGCACAATTGATAATTGCAAAACACGAAAGAGCAGAGTGGATTGAAGTAGAAGAACTTTCAGAAACTTCAAGAGGAGCTGGCGGTTTTGGAAGTACTGGAGTGAAATAAGTTTTCAATCTCAGCTTTAAGTTTGCAATATCCAAAAAAAATAAGAACCAACTCAAGAAGATTTTTAAATCTTCCCTAAAAAATAAATATAAAAATGAAGATAATTGTTCCAATGGCGGGCCGTGGCTCAAGACTTAGACCGCATACCTTAACAGTTCCAAAACCATTAATTCCTGTTGCAGGAAAATCTATAGTTCACCGTTTAGTTGAAGATATTGCCAAAATATTAAAAGAACCAATTGAAGAAGTAGCTTTTATTTTGGGTGATGAAGCTTTTTTTGGTGAAGATGTTGTAACAAGCTTACAAGATTTGGCAAAGGGACTTGGAGCCAAAGCGTCAATTTATCGTCAGGATTTACCTTTAGGAACTGGTCATGCAATTATGTGCGCCAAAGAATCTTTATCTGGTCCAGCTGTTATCGCTTACGCGGATACTTTGATTAGAGCTGATTTTGAATTAGATCCTCAGGCCGATGCTGTAATCTGGGTAAAGCAAGTTGATCAACCAGAAGCTTTTGGGGTTGTAAAACTAAATCAGAACAATGAAATTATCGAATTGGTAGAAAAACCAAAAGAGTTTGTAAGTGATTTAGCCGTTATCGGAATTTACTATTTCAAAGAAGTTGGAGATTTGAAAAAAGAACTTCAAGGCGTTTTGGATAATAATATTCAAAATGGTGGCGAGTACCAAATCAACGACGGAATTAAAGCCATGATGGCTAACGGAAAAGTTTTCAAAACCGGAAGTGTTGATGAATGGATGGACTGCGGAAACAAAGATGTAACGGTTGAAACAAACAGCAGAATGTTAGGATTTTTGCACAACGATGGCGAGCATTTAGTTGATTATAATGTGACGTTAGAAAACGCAACAATTATTCCGCCATGTTATATTGGCGAAAATGTAGTACTGAAAAACACAACAGTAGGACCAAATGTTTCAGTTGGAAAAGGATGCCGAATTACAGACAGTTCTATTAAAAATAGCTTAATACAAACTTATTCTCAAATAAAAAACGCTAACTTAGACAATGCGATGATTGGAAATCACGTTAGTTATGATGGTAAGTTTACTAGTATTAGTATTGGAGATTACTCCGTTTTAGAATAAAAAAAGAGTTTTTTAGAGGGTTCTTTTTGGTTTAAAATAAATTATAAAAAGAATGAAAAAAGGCGTTTGGATAATTTTATTTTTCGTTTTGCTTGGCAATTCAAACTCGGTTTTGGCTCAGACTGAACCGGAAGATATTGCTATGGCTCCAGACGAATATCAAGATGCTTTTTATGAATCTTTAAAACAAAAAGGAATTGAAAATTATGATAAAGCCATAGTATCATTAGAAAAATGTATAAAACTAAAACCTAATGATGCTGTTGCTTATTTTGAATTAGGAAAAAATTACTTTGCTTTAAAAGACTATCAAAATGCAAATACGGCTTTTGAGAAAGCAACGCAGTTAAATCCTAAAAACAAATGGTATTGGCTTGGAATTTATGATGTAAGTTATGAAACCAAGAATTATCCACTGGCGATAGAAACGATTCAGAAAATTATTGTTTTTGATGAAGAATACAAAGATGATTTGATTTCATTATATATGATTACAAATCAATTTGATAAAGCACTTATAGCGATAAACGAAATGAATGATAAATTCGGAAAATCTGAAGATCGTGATCGTTATAAAATGCAGATTTTATCGCAGGGAAAATATCAAAATGCTGAAATTTCGAATTTGATCGATCAGATAAAAAAGAATCCGAAAGAAGAATCGAATTATCTTAATCTTATCATCTTATATTCAAAATCAGATGATAATGACAAGGCTTTAGAAGTTGCGACAAAATTGGCAAAAGAAGTTCCAAATTCGGAATGGGCGCAGGTAAGTTTATTCAAAACATATTTAGATGCAAACCAGGCTGATAAAGCAATTAAGGCAATGAATGTTATTTTGGCAAGTTCAAAAATTGATTCGAAAATCAAGCACAGAACTTTGAATGAATTTTTGATTTATACCAATAAAAATCCGCAATACGCACCAGATTTAGAGAAAGCGATTTCTTATTTTGATAATGATCCAAATGTGGATGTTGCCAAAGAAATTGGGAAATTTTATCACAGCAAGGGTCAGTTTGAAAATGCAATTAAGTATTATGAAAAAGATTTAAAGGCAAATTCAGAAACAGATCGTGAAACCAATTTGCTTTTGCTTGAAGCTTATACACAGGCAAAACAATTTGAACCGATGACCAAAAGAGCAATGAATATGATTGAAGTTTATCCGAGCCAGCCACAATTTTATTATTATGCCGGACTGGGAAGCAATCAGTTAAAACAATTTAAGAACGCAAAAACCGTTTTAGAAATGGGGCTTGATTATGTTGTTGACGATAAAAAATTGGAATCAAATTTTAATATTCAGCTAGGAGAGGCTTATAATGGTTTGGGAGATGCCAAGAAAAAAGAGGAATACTTTTTGAAGGCCAATGAGTTATTAAAACAAAAGAAATAGGAAAAGATGAAAAAATATATAGCAATTGTGTTGCTGTCGGTATTTGTGATTTCATGTAAATCAAAAGCCGTGGCAGTACAAAACAATACTACTAAAACAGAAGAAGCACCAAAAGAAGATAAAAAAGCAATTGAAAAACATTATAACAATAAGTTAGATTTCTCAACTTTAAGTATAAAAGCAAGTGCGAGATATGAAGATGAGAAACAAAGCCAAAATGTTACTGCTGATATAAAAATTGAAAAAGACAAACAGATTTTAATAAGTGTTCGTTTTCTTGGAATCACAATGGCAAAAGCATTGATTACGCCAACCACAGTTAGCTATTACGAAAAAATAAAAGGTACTTATTACGAAGGTGATTTTACGAGTTTAAGCAAATGGTTGGGAACGGATCTAGATTATAGTAAAGTTCAGAATTTATTGGTTGGAGAAGCCTTAGACGATTTAAGAAAAGGGAAATATACACAGACAATCGTAGAAAACCTTTTTCGTTTAGAAGATGAAAAAGAAGAAAAAGTAAAAAAGATATTTTATTTAGATTCAGAAAAATATTTGATTCAGAAAGAAGAAATTTCACAAGCTTCAGAAAACGTACAGCTTGAAATTATTTATTCTGACAGTAAAACCTTTAATCAAGGAACGCTTCCAACAACCATTGAAATTAATGCAGTTCAACCAAAAGGGAAAACAAATATTAATTTAAATTATAATAATATTTCATTTAATGAAGAACTTTCTTTTCCATATAGTGTTCCAAGTGGGTATAAAAAAGTTATAATTAAGTAAATTTGCAAAAAGAAAACAGAAACATGCCAAAATTTCTCCTAAGCCTAATTTTTATTTGTGCCACGACTTTTATGTGGGCACAGGATTCGCAGCAAGAAAAACTTGAACAGCGCAAAGCACAAATTCAGCAGGAAATTAGAGATAATGAAAAAATGCTGCAGTCTGTAAAGAAACAAGAAAAATCGGCAGTAAATATATATTTAATTCAGGCGAATAAAATTAAGCTGAAAGAAAAACTGATCAACACTACTGCAAAACAGGAAAGGGTTTTGAGTAATGATATGTATATTAATCAGGTTCAGGTTAATAAATTGAAAAAAGAATTGACAGTTTTGAAAGCAGACTATTCAAAAATGATTTTAAAATCATACAAAAGTAGATCTGAGCAAAGTAGGGCAATGTTTATTTTATCTTCAGAAAGCTTTTTGCAGGCTTATAAAAGAGCACAATATTTAAAACAATATACGAATTACAGAAAAAATCAAGGATTAGAAATTGAATCTAAAACGGCACAGTTAGTTGATTTTAATGCAAAACTGGATGGTCAGAGAAAGGTTAAGAAAAAGATTATTGCTGAAAACCAAAAGGAAAAAGTAAGCTTAGAAGTTGAAAAGAAAGAACAGCAAAAACTAGTAAACGCTCTTAAAAAGGATAAAAATAAAATCATTGCAGATACTAGAAATAAACAAGCAGAAGCAAAAAGAATCGACAGACAAATTGATCGTTTGATTCGTGAAGCAATTGCTGAAGCAAATAGAAAAGCAGCTCTGGAACGAGCTAAAGATAATCCAGGATCTACAGCTTCAACAGCGCCAGTTTCTTCTTCAAAAATTGCTTTGACACCAGAAGGAAAAATATTAGCTGCTGATTTTAAAGCAAACAGAGGAAAATTGCCATGGCCGGTTGAAAAAGGATTTGTTTCATTAGGTTATGGAGATCAGCCACACCCGCTGCATCCATCGATTACAGTTCATAATTCGGGAGTTGAGATTACAACCGAACAAGGTGCAACAGCCCGCGCAGTATTTGAAGGAGAAGTTTCGAGCGTAATTGTTTTATCACCAATCAACAGAGCAGTTATGATTCAGCATGGAGATTATTTTACGGTGTATCAAAATTTAAGTTCGGTATCAGTTGCAAAAGGTGATAAAGTAAATACTAAGCAAAGTATTGGAAAAGTAAGAACCAGTGGAGATACAGGAAAAACAACCATTAAGTTTTTGATACTTCAAAATACAACAAATATGAATCCGGAAGGATGGTTGCAAAACAGATAAAAAAAGGGAGCTATTGAGCTCCCTTTTTTATTAAGTTTAAGTTTTAGATACACAAGAAAGAATAAAATAAGGTTTCATTTGAAAAATCAATCTATATCTTGAGCTGAAGTTAACCGATTGAATTTAAAAATAGTATTTTTGCAGTATGGAAACAAATAGACAGAAAAAAATAGGCGGTGTCATCCAGAAAGATTTGGTTGATATTTTGCAAGGTGAAGTGCGAAAAAACGGAATTACCAATTTAGTAATTTCGGTATCCAAAGTTAGTGTTACGACAGATTTATCTGTGGCAACGGTATATTTAAGCATTTTTCCTCAGGAAAAAGCCAAAGAAACTTTAGAAGGAATTAAATCAAATACAACTTTAATTAAACACGATTTATCACAGCGTGTGCGTTTGCAATTGCGCCGTGTACCAAACTTGGTGTTTTTTATCGATGACTCATTAGATTATATCGAAAAAATCGACAATGCTTTAGCAGGAAAAGAAAACCCAATTGAAAACCGTGATCTTTTAGAAAAAAGAAGAAAATCATAAATTGAATTTCCCCCTTTACATAGCCAAACGTTACATTTTTAGCCGAAGCAAAAATAACGCTATCAATATCATTAATCGTATTGCGAGCTTAGGAATTGTTGCCGGCACGATGGCTTTGTTTGTGGTTTTATCTGTTTTTAGCGGATTAAAAGTTTTTAGTTTATCGTTTACAAACGAAATTGATCCCGATTTAAAAATGACAAGTACTTATGGAAAATCATTTTTGATTACACCAGATCAGGAAAGTCAAATCAAGAAAATTGATGGAGTAGTTTCATACACCAAAATTATTGAAGAGCGTGTTTTGTTTTTGTTTAAAGACAAACAGAAAGTTACTTATTTAAAAGGAGTTGACCGTAATTATCCAGTGGTCAACGATATCAAAAAAAAGCTTTTCACCGGACAATGGTTAAAACCAGATACGTATCAGGTTGTAATAGGTTACGGTATTTCGCGTGACTTTTCGTTGGGAGTTTTGGATTTCGAAAATCCGTTGCAGATTTTTGCGCCAAAACCAGGAAAAGGCGCAATTGAAAATCCGGACGATGCATTTACAAAAACAGATGTTCTTCCGGTTGGGATTTACTCCATCAGCGAAGATTTAGATTCAAAATATGTTTTTGCCGATTTAGGTTTAGTACAGGAATTACTGGAATACAAAACCAATCAAATTTCGGGACTTGAGTTTAATCTGCAAGAAAACGCAAATGAAAGCGCCATCAGATCACAGCTGGAAAGTATTTTCAAAAATAAAGTCACGCTTAGAAATCGAGCGCAGCTAAATGAATCTTTGTATAGAATGCTAAATACCGAGAACATAGCAGTATATCTGATTTTTACGTTGGTTATTATTGTAGCACTTTTTAACTTGATTGGTGCTTTGATTATGATGATTTTAGAGAAAAAAGGAAATCTTAAAACCCTTTTTAATCTAGGAACAGAAATTAGCCATCTGCGCAAAATATTCCTTCTTCAGGGAACTTTACTGAGTGTTTTTGGTGGAATAATAGGACTTATATTAGGTGTCATTTTAGTGTTATTTCAACAGAAATATGAGTTGATTATGATTACGCCAACTTTGGCATTTCCGGTTGTTTTTACAATTGAAAACATCCTGATTGTTTTAGGAACCATTATTTCTTTAGGTTTTCTGGCTTCTTTAATTGCTTGCAGCCGTGTAAGTAAAAAGCTTTTAGATTAATATTTCGGGCTAAAAAATATTTCCTATATTTATCGTCTCAAAAAATTACCGCATATGATAGTTTCTGCCTAATCCTGATTTATTTTTTTAAATAATTAGGATACTTACGTTTTTTCGAGTTCAGATTAGTACATCTGAACCAATTTTTTCATTTATCCTAACTTATCATGACAGAAACTACAATACAGAAAAGTCTATTTTCTAAAATTTTTACCACTTTAAAACAAGCTCTAAAAGGCGACGAATCATTTGATTATACTTCAGGAAGTATAAAAAAAGCTGTAATTCTATTAGCCATTCCAATGGTTTTGGAAATGATGATGGAATCAGTTTTTGCTTTGGTCAACTTATATTTCGTCGGGCATTTGAAACATAGCAGTTTTGCGATTCAAACAGTTGGTTTAACCGAATCAGTTTTAACGATTATTTATTCGCTAGCAATAGGAATGAGTATGGCAGCAACCGCAGTTGTAGCAAGACGAATTGGAGAAAAAGATCCAGTTGCAGCTGCCAAAGCCGGAATGCAAGCTATTATTGTTGCAATTGCCGTAAACGCTTTAATGAGTGTTTTGGGAATTATTTATGCAAAAGATATTTTGATTTTAATGGGTTCTTCAATAGAATCAGCCGAACACGGTTTCCGATTTACACAAATCATGATTGGTTCGAGTTTATGCATTATGCTTTTGTTCCTGATAAACGGAATTTTCCGTGGAGCTGGAAACGCCGCAATTGCAATGAAAAGTCTTTGGATTGCCAATATCTGCAATATCATTTTATGTCCAATTTTAATTAACGGTTTTGGACCAATTCCTGCTTTTGGATTAGTTGGTGCTGCTTTGGCGACGACTTTTGGAAGAAGCATTGGCGTTTTATATCAGGTTTATCATTTGTTTTTCGGAAACGGAATTTTAAAAATCAAGATTCCATATTTTGCTCCTGATTTCACACAAATAAAAGCTTTAGTAAAAATCGCGGCACCAGGAATTTTACAATTTGTAATCGCTTCCTGCAGTTGGATTTTTCTAGCGCAATTAGTTGCAACAACTGGTGGTGATCACGGTTCTGCAGGTTATCAAACGGCGCTAAGAATTATGATGTTTTTCATACTTCCGGCTTGGGGATTAAGTAATGCTGCGGCAACTTTAGTTGGACAGAATTTAGGTGCAAAACAAATCGAACGTGCAGAAAAATCAGTTTATACAACCGCAAGATATAATGTGATTTTCATGGCGACAATTATGATAATCACTTTGGTTTTTGGACAATATATTATTTCGTTTTTCACGAATGATAATCAGGTAAAAACCGTTGCGATTGAAGCTTTGCAGATCATGAGCATCGGATTTATTTTCTACGGAATTGGAATGGTTTTAATTAATACTTTTAACGGAGCAGGAGATACCTGGACACCAACCGGAATTAATTTTTTTGGATTTTGGTTATTTCAGATTCCACTAGCATTTGTATTGGCGAAACATTTTAACATGGGACCAACAGGAGTTTTTATTGCCATTCCTGTTGCTGAAACCGCAATTACTTTAGCCGGAATCTTTTTCTATAAAAGAGGAAAGTGGAAACGAGTTCAAGTTTAGAATTTGCACAATATTTCTTAATATTTTTCGTTGAATCTATTTAACCAAAATACTAGATTTTATGAAAACTAAGATTAAATTTTTAGCAGTTTTTTGTTGGGCCATATTTGGATTTATGGCTTTTAAACCATTAGATAAAAAATTGGTTTTAATTGATGCTGGTCATGGTGGAGATGACTTTGGCGCATCTTTGAATGGTTTGCAGGAAAAAACAATCGTAGAAACAATTGCTAAAAAGATTAAAGCTCAGAATAAAAATGAGAATTTAGAAATTGTTTTGCTTCGTGAAGGGGATCATTTTATGGAACTAAGCGAAAGAGTTTCTATCATCAATAATCTAAATCCGAACTTAGTAATTTCATTGCACATTAATTCTTCTCCAAACATTAATAAGAATGGAGTGGAAGCTTATATTTCCTCAAACAAAACATTTTACAATCAGTCCAAAACAAATGCTGAAGTTCTAGTTGATAAAGTTGCAGGTAATTATTTTTCGAAAAGTGAAGTAAAAGAAGCGCCTTTTTATATTTTGAAGAATTCTAATTGTCCTGCATTGACTTTAGAAGTTGGATATTTATCAAATGTAAATGATAGAAATTACATTACTAGTGAAAAAGGGCAAGACGAAATTGCTGCTAAAATATTAGACGCGATTAAATAAAAACATTTTTATAAAAGAAAAGGCTTTCAATTTTGAAGGCCTTTCTTTTACTTTTTAAACAAATTCATATCCTGCATAAACCTGTTCAATTTCTTTCATAATGGCGAATAAATCTTCAGGCGCATCAGTTGTGACTAATTTTTGTTTGAATTCTTTGAACGAATGAATTCCTTTGAAATAATTGGTATAATGACGACGCATTTCTACAATTCCTAAACGTTCACCTTTCCAATCCATCGACCATTGCAAATGATTTCTGGCAGCTTCAACACGATCAATAACCGTTGGAGCAGGTAAGTGTTCACCAGTTTTGAAATAATGCTTGATTTCATTAAAAATCCACGGATAACCAATCGCGGCGCGACCAATCATAATACCGTCAATTCCGTATTCGTTTTTATATTTTAATGCTTTTTCTGGACTGTCAATATCTCCGTTTCCAAAAATAGGCATCGTAATTCTCGGGTTATTTTTCACACGTGCAATATGCGACCAATCTGAATGGCCCTTATACATTTGGGCACGAGTCCTGGCGTGAATTGTCAAAGCCTGAACTCCAATATCCTGAAGTCTTTCAGCGACTTCATCAATATTAATAGAATTGTCATCCCAACCTAAACGTGTTTTCACGGTAACAGGTAAATCAGTTCCTTTGATAACCGCTTTGGTCAAACGAACCATCAAATCAACATCTTTTAAAACTCCTGCACCAGCGCCTCTGCATACAACTTTTTTTACCGGACATCCAAAGTTGATATCCACTAAATCTGGTTTTACAGTCGAAACAATTTTAGATGACATTTCCATCGCTTCTTCATCACCACCAAAAATCTGAATTCCGACAGGACGTTCGTAATCAAAAATATCCAGCTTCATTCGACTTTTTATAGCATCACGAATCAATCCTTCCGATGAAATAAATTCAGAATACATCATGTCAGCACCGTGCGTTTTGCATAATCTGCGAAACGGCGGATCACTAACATCTTCCATCGGAGCAAGTAGTAAAGGAAATTCGGGTAATTCTATGTTGCCAATCTTGACCATCTTCATAATTTTTTGCAAAATTACAACATTTTAATCGAATTGGCACAATTCAAGGGACAAAGGCTCAAAGTAAGAAAGGGACAAAGTTTTTTTATAGTGCTGATTAACAGACTTTGAACCTTTGTCCCTTTGTTACTTTGTCCCTATATTAAGACCTATAATCGAAAAACCGAATTGGTTTTCGGCTCATTGGATTAAAAACCAAAGGATTCAAAACTTCTTTTGAAGCGAATTCTATTTTTGGAGTAACTCTTAATTTGGCTCTAAAATGATCTTTTATTTCTTGTAGAAATTCTGGAGTTTGGTTTTTTACGGCAATTTTAATCAGGATTTCATCAGTGCCTAAATCGTTGGTTGAGATTTCGATTAAATGATTTTCGATATTATCAAAACTGCTCAAAACATCATTCATCGCTGGCGGATAAAGTGTTGTGCCTTTGTATTTTATCATTTGTTTTTTACGGCCAACAACCGGACCAACACGTAAAGTATTTCGCCCGCATGCGCAAGGTTCGTCATGAAGCTGGACAATATCTCCAGTTTTAAAACGCAATAATGGCATAGCTTCAATTCCTAAAGTAGTAAAAGTAAGTTCGCCGGTTTCGCCATTTTTCACCGGAATATTATTTTCGTCGAGAACTTCAACAATAATCAATTCCGGATGATGATGTCCGCCTTTTCCATGTTCACATTCTGTAAAAGCGGTGCTCATTTCGGTAGAAGCATAAGTCGAGAACAACTTAATATTCCATTTGTCCGTGATTTTTTTGGATAGAATGTTCATTGAAAAATCTTGTTCTCTCAAAGATTCTCCAATACAGATGGCACCTTTTATGCTTGAATTATTATAATCGATTCCGTGAATTTCGGCGTATTCAATTAATTTCAAAAGAAAAGAAGGAACCGTAATTAAGTAACTCGGATTGTATTTTAAAATCGAATCCCATTGCATTTCCGGAATTCCCGCACCAACTCGAATCACGCCAACTTTCAATTTTCTTAAACCAAGAAAATAAGCCAGTCCGGCCATAAATTTTCTGTCAATTGTGGTCATTAACTGTACCACATCGCCTTCTGCAATTCCGGCGCAGGCGAAAGAAATCGCTTCGTTATAAGCCAATCGATCCAAATCAGAATCGGTTAAACCAAAAGTTACCGGATCGCCCAAAGTTCCTGAGGTCGAAGCATAATCAATAATTTTATGTTGCGGAACACACAAAAAATCATCATTATATTGTTGTAAATCTTCTTTTGTAGTAACAGGTAAATGCTGCAAATCTTCCAGCGTTTTTACTTTCGAAATATCAATATTTTGTCCGGCAAAAAGTCTTTTGTAAAAAGGAGAATTCTCGCTGATGTAAGCTAAAAGTTCGACTAATTTTTGTTCCTGAAAAACTTTAATTTCTTCTAAAGAATCTTTTTCTATTGCTGGAATCATTGTAATTTTCTTTTGAGTTTTTTTAAATATTTTTCAATTTTTGCTTTTTCAGGAGCGGTAGTGATTTCTTTCGTGAGTGCTTTTTCAAAATTAATCTGAGCGGCGCGGAATTGTTTTTTTTGATAAAAGTACAACCCTACTTTGTAATATACAACCCAATAATCAGGGTTTAACGATTGATATTGTTGAATAAATTCGGGCGAAATTGTTTCTTTATTTTTTAGATCCAAATCCATTTGATGATTTTCGGATTTGAACTTTTTAAAGTTCTGGAAAGCTTCAGTTTTTATAAAAGGATCTTTGGCAATATTCAGCTTTTCCTGCTCAAATGAAATCGTAGTATTTGTTTTTTTTCCGTTAAAAATCGAATCCAGATTATAACAAACAAATTCACCCAATTGAAACGGATTTGCCGAAACCCAAACCAATTTTTCTTTCGGTTTAAAAATAATTCCGTGATGCGCCAATAATTGATTCAGCGCTTTTTCGTTGCCAAAACCAAGCGGAATATCATTCAAACCATTTTTGTTTCTGAGAATTTCAGAAGCAATTTCCGGATTTATTTTTTTGTTTTCAGAAAGAAGTTCCTGCATCCTTTCAAAACGATATTCAGAATGACTGTCTGCAATTTGCCCCAAATTTCGTTTTTCATTTTTAAAAGCGTCACTTTGAAAATGATTTGAACAAATTAACTGATTGCTGTTTGGAACTTCATAAACGTCCAATTTTTTTGGAGAAACTTCAATTAAAACCGCTTTATTGTCCTGTGCACTTCCCACCATAATTGATTCCGAAATAAATACCGATCGTTTTTTTGCAATGGCAATTGCTTCATCAATATTCTGTGCATGCTGTAAAATTTCGCGAGTCAAAATTGAAATTGGCGTTTTTGCAGTTAACGGAATTTCTGATTTTGCGGCATTTATCGTAACCGTCAAACCTTGCTGATTCATGCCAGAAACAGCGCCAATCATTCCGGGCCAGGAAACCATCATGAAATTATGTCCTTGTTCGGGTTTTATAAATGCAATGATTTTATTTTCCGCGAAAGCATCACTAACATAAAAATCAAAATTGCGCCCAAGAATTAAATTTCCATCTTCCGATTTTTCGCCCCAAGCGGCAAATGACGAACAGCCAACCAAAGCCAAATCCTGCAAAGCGTGACCAATATCGTGCGCAGCATGCAAGTATAAACCACGCTGATATTGTGGCGCAATGTTGTCAAATTCATGCGAAGTATATTGTGAAACGCCAAAAATTTCCGTTTGATATTCTTCGGGAACATTGGCATATAATTTCCGATTGTACCATTTTAAGAAATGGCGCAACATCTTCTGTTCGAATTTCGATGGAACTAAATCTTTTATTTTAGAGAAAAATATTTGCTGTTGTTTTTGCAAAAGTGAATCAGACAAAGCACCGGTGTTTAAACCAATTTCTAACGGATCACCTTCAACATATAATTCCCAAATTCCTTGTTTGTTTTTTAAAAGCGAATTATTTCCAGCTATAAAAATGCTGTCAGAAAGTTTCGTAACAACTGGTTTTGTAGCATTAAATTTTGAAATATCAGGCTGATGATTTTTTGATTTTGCCGTACCGCAAGAAACCAGAATTCCTAAAAAACCAATGTAGAAAAGATATATAATTCGGTTTTTCATAACTTCCTTATTCTGCCTGATTAATTTTGGTAATTAAATATTCTTTTCCCAAGATTTCGGAACAAGTAACAACAGCGCCAATTGTCACGCCCAAAACACCATGCATATTGATGCTTTGACCAGTAAGATATAAATTATCTATTTTAGTTTTTGACGGAATTAATGTTTTCAAAGGATTGTTTGAATCCTTTACATAACCGTACATATTTCCATTATCACCACCAATATAATCGCGATACGAAAGCGGACTTGAAGTATGAATTGATTTAATACAATCTCTGATTCCGGGAAATTTTATTTCGATTTCATCTAAAAATTTAGCCGCTTTTCTGGCTTTGAATTCTTCATAACTTTCACCGCGGTCATTTTTTTCTACAGTGGTATTGAATGTTTTCGCCCAAGGCAAAACATCGTCAAAATTCATGTAGGTTATAAAAGTCATTCCGTCTGCCCAGATTTCATCTTCTTTAGAAGCATTCATCGAAGCCATATAAGTTTTTGGCCAGGAATTTTCGTCGTATTCGTGCGCCGTCCAGACTTCGTTGCTGTTTTTAAAATGATAATAATTATGGTTGATATATTTGAAAGTTTCCGGTTTAAAAACCAGATACAAACTAAAAGCCGAAAGTACACCTTCAAGACTTTGAATTCGGTTGAAGAATGGTTTTCTGAAGTTTTCTTCACCAGCCATTTTCAAAGTCGTTTTGGGTTCAATATTCGAAATAAAATAAGTTCCGGAAACTTGAGTTCCGTCTTTCATTTCAACTGAATTCACTTTATGGTTTTCTACATCAAAACGTATAACTTCTTTGTGTTTGTAAAATTCGCCGCCGTATTTTTTTAATTGTTTTAAAAGCTGTTTTGTAATCTGGCTTCCACCGTTGATACAGCGCCACGAACTCTGAATATATGAATTCACAATTAAGGCATGAACGTAAAAAGGCGATTTGTCCGGAATACCCGCATATAGAAAATTAGAACCAGCCAAAACGGCTTTCAGCTTTTCATTTTCAGTAAACGAATCGATGGTTTCTTTCGCGTTGAGCGTTAAAATTTCTGGATCGTATTTTCCTTCCCATTCTAAATTATAGAGTGGAAAAGAGTCGCAAATAGTTTGTAAATTTTGGCAGTAATTCTCAATGTTTGTTTTTTCTTCCGGGAAATATTTTGTCAGTTGCGCAACAAAATTTTCATATCCCTGCGCATGCGGATATTCGGTTTTATCATCTTCAAAAGAGATAATATCGAAAGCATTTTGATCTAATTGCTTCAGATTTAATTTATCGATAATTCCCAGATATTTAAAATACTGATGCAGATTCTGGCCTTCGCCTAAACCTCCGATATAATGAATTCCGGTATCAAAAATAGTTTTATCGCGAACAAAAGTTTGAAGATTGCCGCCGTACTGATTGTTTTTTTCGAGCACACAAACGCTGTAGCCTTCTTTAGCCAGAATTATGGAAGCAACTAAGCCACCCAAACCGCTGCCGACAATTACTACATCGTAATGCTCTTTCATTTTATTTTTTCTTAAAAATAATAAGTTCGTTTTCTTCTAAAATACAATCAAAACCACATTTAAGCACAGAGTTTTTTAAACTCGGGCAATCTATTAAAATTACGCACGAAGTGAGAACTATTAATTTCTGAATTTCATTTTCTGAATTTTCATCCGAAATTAAAAGCGTATCATAATTGTTTTCAGGCAGAATTTCTAAATTTTCGAGATATGATATTTTTCTCTTATTTACGATATAATTGATTTTGGCAACATCACGTTTTTCTTCATCAACAATATATGAATGAATTTTTCGCTGCGGTTCCTGCAATGTCAATAAAACATCTAATTGCCCGTAATCATTGGCTAAATGTAAAATTTTGGCTTTCGTTGATAGTTGTTTTCCAAGAAGGAAATAAGTTTCAAGATGATTTTTCAAATCTTTTTTGACGCTGTTTACAACTTCAATTTCTTTATAATCATAACTGTGAAGCAGCATTGGTTTAAAATAATCTGCGCCTTCTAATTCCTGGCGAATTTTACGATATTCTGCTTTAAAGAAAGTACTTATTTGTTTCGTTCTTTCGGCATAATTTTTTCCGAATGCAAGATTTTCAGGTTTGATTCTTTCTAAAATTGTAACCGTTAATTTTCCATTATGAATGACAAAATCGCCTTTCGGAATTAATTCAGAAGCGCCATGAATAACGACCGGAATGATATCGAGATTGAATTGTTCTGCAAGAAAAAATGCACCTTTATGGAATCGTTTTACAACATTACTTTCTGAGCGTGTTCCTTCCGGAAAAACCATTAAAGAATAACCTTCTTCAACTTTTTTGCGTAAATGTTCAACACCACTATCTAAACCTTCTGAAACAGGATAAAATCCGGCTTTTCTAACCACGCCGCCAAAAATAGGCGAGTTGTAAACCCAGTCGCTTACCAGAAAAATAATCTTTGGACTCAGCATTCCGACCGATAAAATGTCTAAAAATGAAGAATGATTGGCAATTATTATGGCTGGTTTTTCGAAATTTTCATTGAAATCATTAACGACTCTTTTTCGAATAAACGGATTTGAATACAATACCGATTTCATGAATTTTGAAACCACATATCGAAAACCTTTCATTTTTGTTTTTGCACTCAATGGCAAAATTGGCATTAGCGTAAAACTGAAAATCGACATTACAATTCCGCCCAAACCATAATAGCTAAACGAAAGAATTCCGTGGATAAAAGTTCGTAAATGAAATGGCGGATTTCCATTTTTTGAACGATTCGATATAAAAAGTTTAAAGAGAATCGGGTAGAAGATAAACGTGATAATCAGCGCTGCAAAAACCCCAATCAAAGAAACCGATGAAATCGAAGTTAGTGCTGGATGTTTGGCAAAAATCATAGCGCCAATTCCTAAAATGGTTGTGATTACTGCCAGAATTATTGAAGTTCGATAAATGGCAATTTCATTCTTTCCGGTTGTATATTCTTTTTGAAGCGCGCTTGTCATGAAAATACTAAAATCGACACCATGACCAAAAATCAACGTGCAGACAATCATGCTGAAAATATTCATTTGAATGCCAAAAATTCCCATAATTCCGGCTGTTACAATTCCGGTCAATGCAATTGGAATACAACTTACAATGACCAATTCGATTCTTCGGAAAAAGAAAAACAGAATTAAAATCACAGCCACAAATGAATAATTGACAAGCGAATTAAAATCGGTTTTCAAAGTGCTGAAAAAGGTTTCGTTCATTTGCTGGCGGTCGATGGCAATTAAATTATTTTTGACTGAAGCCGATTTTACAAATGCATCGCGTTGTTCTGGCGAAACTTTTACTAAAGTCGAAATCGTGTAAAAACCATTTTTTTCGGTTACAAATTCTTTTAATTGAAGCGCCTGAATTTTTAAATAATCATTGGAAGAAATTGGTTTGAAATCAAAATTCAAATGATCAAAAAAGGCTGAATAAGTCGTTGGCTTAAAGCCGAGTTTTGAGCCTTCGGAAATTAACTCTGATTGTAAAAGCTGTTTTTTATTGGCATCCCAAAACGAATTCCATTTTTCAATTTTCTGAAGTTGTTCCTTCTGCGAAAGCATTATTCCTCCGACAGAACTGAAATTTAATATTTTGTTTTGTGTTTTTTCTTTTGATAAATCAGTAAAAAGTTTGCTGTTGGTTTGCAAAACTTCGTCCATGCTTTTTCCGTATGAAGCCACATAAATGGTTTTTGAAGTTAAGCTCGTGCTTTCTTCGAGTTGTTTTTCGGCAGCTTTAATTTCCTTTGGAACAAAATTTAATTGCGATAAATCGTTATTGAAACCAACATTATTATAAGTAAAACAGCAAATAATCGTAATTAAAACGCAAAATCCCATCAGGAATTTATTGTTGTGAAACGAAAAATGCGCCATTTTATCAATGACGTTTTTCTTGTGTTCCGCCGGATTTTCTTTTGGTTTATACAAATGCGGAACAATCAAAAGCGAGAAAAATGCAGACGCCATCACAATAACTGCTGCGAAAATTCCAAGATCATTTAGTGCATCCGATTTTACAAAAAGCAGACATAAAAAAGCAACCGCCGTAGTCGAACTGCTCATAATTACGGGCATTGTAATGTCTTTGTACAACGTTTTTACATCGCTGTTGTGTTTGTAATGCGTGAGAATATGAATGGAATAATCAATCGTAATTCCGAGTAAAATGGAACCAATTCCGAGTGAAATTGCTGAAATTTGTTCTTTTACAAAATATAAAAACGCAACGGCGAATAAAGCCCCGAAAACCGTTGGAAGAAAAATAATCAGCGGAATCAATATTTTTCGGTAGAATAAAATTAGAATCAGCATTAGCGTGAACATAGCAATTGATGTTGTCAGGATAATATCGCTTTTGATTTGATTGGCATTGGCAACCGCAATTAAAGCCGAACCAAAATAACTGATCGAAGTTTTGCCTTTGTATTTCTGATTTAAATTTTTCTGAATTGATTTTAGCTTTGCGGCAAAAACGGTATTTTTTTCGGTTTCGCTTGACGGAAGATTTGAAGTTATAAAAAGCAAAAGTTTCTTTTTGTCTTTCGTCATTACAAAACCATTGTCGAGCGTAAAATCGTCACCAATGTTTAATTGCTGTAATTTTTTTAAGGCGATAAACGAAATCCCAAGCGGATCTTGAAGAATAAAATCTTTTGTCACAAATCCCGAAGGAGAAATAATTGATTTGTAATTTCCCTGAACGGTCGCTGCAATACTGTCTTTTTGCAATTTATTCTGAATCGCTGCATAATCTTTATTTTCAAGAAAAAGCGGCAGATTATTGTAAACAAAATCAATAGTTTCCTGAATATTTTCTTCGTCAATTTTTCCTTGAATTCCGGTAACATAAGGTTTGCAGGATTTTGAAACACTGTCTGAAAAAGTGCTTGCCATTTCTTTTAAATCTTCTGCAGAACCGTTTTTTTCGAGTTTGAAAATGACGGTTATTTTATCGGCAAAATTTAATTGTTTTAAGACTTTTGCAGTGACGTCGGCTTTGTCATTGGCAGGAATCAATTTGGTAATATCTTCTTCAAATTTGATTTGAGAAGCAAAAAATCCAAAAATAAAAAGCATCAGCAACGCCAAAAAAACCGAAAGCGATTTTCTTTTATTTACAAATAAGTGAATGGCGTAAAAGTATTGATGCATGATTTTGGTTTAAAATTTTTTTGCCACAGATTAAAAGATTAGCTTTAGTTTGTCACCCTGAGCGAAGTCGAAGGGCGTTCCAATTGGACGTGGGCTTCGACTTCGCTCAGCCTGACAAACTGGATGTTAAAATCATTTTAATCTGTGGCAAACTTGACTTAAATATTCGTTTTATTCTTAGAACTAAAAGCAGTTAAAAGCAAATAACTTATAAAACCAACTGTTAGCGCGGAAACGGATGCTAAAATAAGACTTCCTACGATATATTGTGTAGCATTTTTTTGAATATCGTCGAGCGTAATCGAACTGTCTAAAACTAAAGGCGCATCACTCGACACAAAAATGCTTCCGACTTGAAGAGAAGCATAAATAATAAAGGGAATAAATGGAGGAAAACTCACATTTGAAGTCAAATAAGCAATGACTTTGTTGAGCCTGAAAATGGCAGCAAAAGTGAAAAGCAAAATAGTTTGAAAACCCCAAAAAGGCGAAAACCCAATAAAAATACCCAACGCGATTGCGGCAGATTTTTTGAAATTAGAATCGTTACTTTCTAGAATATCTTCGAGAAAGAATTTTTTAAAACCTTTTTTTTTTGCTCTTCTAAAAAAATCTCTTGGTTTGATGTAGAGCAAAGCATTCGTAACCAAAACCGTATTTAAAATACTGATTCTGGTAAAATCACGAAACGGACGAAAATGTGAAACGCGTTCTGCCGGATCGTACAAAACCTGAATCGGAATGTTTTTTACTACAATTCCTTTCCACGCCGCACGAACAATCACTTCAATTTCAAACTCAAATTTATTGGTATAAAACTGTTTCGGAAGTAATTGCAGCGGATATAATCTGAAACCAGATTGTGTATCATCAAGTTTGATTCCGGTTTCGAATTTGAACCAAAAATTTGAAAATTTGTTTCCGAAACTGCTTTTCTTCGGAACATTTTCTTGTGTCATATTTCGGCTTCCGATCAAAAGCGCATTTGGTTCTTTTTGAATTTCTTCTAGGAAACTAGGAATGTCAGAAGCAAAATGCTGTCCGTCAGAATCAATCGTGATGGCGTATTCAAACTTCATTTCGATTGCTTTTCTAAAACCATTTCTGAGCGCACGACCTTTTCCTATATTTTTAGGATGATGAATTTGCGTAAGCTGAGTATATTCTTTTAAAATCTCAGAAGTAGAATCTGTAGAACCGTCGTTGACAATAATAATATTTGTAGTGAAATCTAAAATAGAATCCAGCACTTTTTTTAGCGTTTTCTGATTATTGTATGTTGGGACAATAACACAAAAAGAGGTGGTATTTAATAAATTGTGCTGATGTAAATTAGGTTCCATGGAAAATGATGCTTTCGCTTACTTGACAAATTGTTTCTCCTTTTCAGAAAAACTTTTTGATTGTAAAATAAAGTCTTTTAGATATTCTTTTAAAGCACCGCTTTGATCAGCATAGTGCTCGGTTAGATATTTTTTATCTTCTTTAATATTTTTTTTATAACCGGTTACTCCAGGAACATTTTCCTGAATGCTCAATCGGATCATTCTGATTTCGATATTGTCGGGTTCACTTTTTATAGTCGATTCAAGGAGTTTTGCACCTTCTTTAAAACGGTCAATTTTATCTTTTAATTTTTTCTTGAAATTAGAATCCAATAAAATTGAAGCGGCTTTATAAGCGACTAAAGTTTTATTTGCATCATCAGAAATACCAGCTAGTTTTTCTGAAAATTCTTTTGCATTGCTCTCCGATTTTGTAACAGTTGTGTACATTTTTCTGATGGACGCCAAATCTGGAGTGCCCACAAAATTTATCCATAAAAGCAATGTCAATAGCAGTTTCATAATTACATTTTTTTGTACACATTGCTTAATTTCAAGGCAACAGTGTCATTAAAATAAGTGGTGTTTTTTACTTTAACCAAATTATCTTCGGTTGTTGTAATGTCCAGTTCTAAACGTAATTCAGGGTTAACTTCCGGATTAATAAGCGCCATGAATTTTACATTGGCAAGCGTTTGAATCATTAAAGTTTCCTCAGTAATTTTCTCAGTCAATTCTTTAATAATCTGAATCATGCAAACACCCGGCATAATTGGGTTTCCCGGAAAATGACCTTTGAAGACTTCATGTTTTTCATTGACCAAAATCGTGATATTATATTTAGAATCTGATATTTTTTCTTCCGAAAGTATTTT
Source organism: Flavobacterium resistens (assembly GCF_900182645.1). GTDB lineage: Bacteria > Bacteroidota > Bacteroidia > Flavobacteriales > Flavobacteriaceae > Flavobacterium > Flavobacterium resistens. The sequence goes on from NZ_FXTA01000002.1 coordinate 121,402, forward strand.
GTAAAAATCTTTTAAAACCATTTTTTATTTTACTTTAAAAGTATAACTAATACCAAACTGCAATACCTGATTTAAAATAATTTGGTCATAATAATAGTCATCATAATCAATACCGTCATAACCGTAAATATCGATTAAACCTTGTTTAAATCTTGCTTCAAAAGTTAAACCGTTTGGTAACGTATAGCCAATACCGCCAACAAATGAAAAATCTGTACCAATTGGATCATATCCGTAACGCCCAAAATTGTCACTTGTCTTCAAATCAAGTGATGGTCCTGCCAATACATGAAAACCTTTTCCACCAAAGTTAAATTTTGCAACAGCTCCAAGCGTTACATAATTTAACTCATATTTTGCATCCTGAAAAGCATTTGATCCGTTATAATATTCTCTTCCTTCAGCACCTTGTCTTGAATAAGTTATTTCAGGCTGAAGTGTAAAATACCTATTGAATTTTATTGCAACTAATCCACCAATATAATAATCAGCTTTCATACTGTTGTTATCAATATTCGTTAAACTTGTAAGGTTTAAACCGCCTCTAATACCTGGATTTACTGACACTTGTGCTTGCATTGAAGTAAGACCAATAAATAGTAGAAATGCAAATAAGGTTATTTTTTTCATAGTTGGTTTGGTTTATATTTTTACTCTGATTTAAAATAATTCAGTTCAATTTTCAATTTGATATTCTGATGTAAAATGACGACTTTTTTAGCAAAATTATCGTTTTCTAAAGTAAAAGTAATTGTTATTTTATCTTTTGTTTTAGAAGAACGTACGACTTTTTCTAATTTTTGGTCTTTTTTTGAGAAGAAAAGATAATTGTCACGACTATCGTCTGCCGATTTATAAATGTTAAAATCTACATTTTCAAACTGTTCCTGAATCAGAAAATCTTTTTTAAGAAGAATTCTGAAATCTTCGGTTAAAGTATTAATCAGGATTTTTCGATCCAATTCAGAAACTATCGAATTGACTTTAAAAGTCTTTTCGGCAATTTCGAAATCCAATAATTTGTTTCCAAACTCAGTGGTAAAAACTACTCGATGTGTTGTATCATTTATTTTTTTGGCGATGAAAACGCCTGACATTTCATGACCATAAACTGTGATGTTTGTTTTATAAACATAATCAGCATTTGCGTCAGCGAAATACGGAACTTCAATAGCCGTTTTGTCTAATTTTTTAGGCGTATAATTTTTTGTGACCGAGCCACAGGAAACTAAAACAATTGCCAGAAAACAATTAATTAGTAAAAACTGAATCGTCGATTTTTGCATTGATCACTTTATTTTTAAGTACAATTCGGGTATAATCTTCAGATGATTCCAGCAATTTTACCTGAACAACTGTTGCTTCTTCTTTGTCGAAAGTCAGTTCGATTTGTTTGATGTATTTTTTCAAAGTAGCATCTTTCGGAACAAATTTCGCTAAGTTTTGACCTTTCAATTTAAAATACGAAATCGTAAATTCTTTGTCGTCAAACATGTTTCCACTTACGCTTCCAATAATCAATTTGTTGATTCGCGCGAAGATTTTGCTGTTGCCAATATCAACCGCGCTTTTCTTTCCTTCATCATTAATTAGGATTTTTCCGTTCTTGAAAACAATGCTGTAATTGTATGGTTTTTTGTATTGCCATGATAATAACGCAGGTTCTTTAAAAACCATTTTTCCCGAAGTTTCGATGTCTTTCGATAAAAAATCCAAATGTTTGTACTGCACAAAATCGGTACTTAAAGTTTTGATTTTTTTCGAAACTACATTTACGTCTTGTTTAAAAGCTGCGATTTCGGCATCGTTCATTTTTTGTTCTTGGGCAAAAATGGAAATGCTGAAAACATTTAGAAAAAGGAAAATATATAATTTAGTCTTCATAAGGTTTAAGATTCAAAAGTTCCGCTACAGAAACCACTTCATAATTATTTTGCTGTAAAAATTGCAAAAACTGTTCCAATACCAAAACAGAGTGCGGAGCAGTATCGTGCAAAAGTACGATTCCGCCGGGAGAAACTCGTTTTTTAATTCGTCTTAAAATCAATTCCTGATTTTTTGTTCCTCCGTCAAGCGAACGAATATTCCAGCCAATAACTTTGTGTCCGGTAACTTTTAAAGCTCTTCGAATTGATGGCGTTGTCACTCCGTAAGGCGGACGGAAAAAGTTTATTTTTTTTGATGTGAATTTCTCTAGCAATTTATCTGTTTTGCGAAGTTCATCCGTTATTTTGTCTTCGTGATAAAAATCGAAAAACTTCGAATGCGAATAAGAGTGATTTCCAACCAAATGACCTTCGTCAATAATTTGTTTTAAAATTTCCGGATGTGCTTCAATGTTTTTTCCAATGCAGAAGAAAGTTGCTTTGGCATTATATTTTTTCAGAAGTTCCAAAACTTCCAAAGTAAATTCACTTGGCCCGTCATCAAAAGTTAAGGCAATTTTTTTTTCTGTTTCCGATGGATTATTGCAGAAAGCTTTTACATGATAATTCGAAGAAATTCGGGCAGATCCAAAAGCATTTATTCCCAACCAAATCAAAACAATAAAAACAAACCACCAAAAATTTATTGCCGTATAAAGATTCAGAAGAAACAATAAAAGCAGTAAAAAGATAAAAAAAACAGATATGTTTTTATGCGTTATCATTTTGAAAGCAACGTAAAACTATGATTTTTTCCATTTACCTGGTTGTACAATAAAATGGTATTGTAAGCAGGTTTTTCAACTGAATTCACTTTTATAATTTCCGGAATTTCCTGCGTTTTTATAACTTTTGATGCCATCCACAAAGCAAAAGCTGAAGCCGTGTCGAAAGCACCACTCAAATGTTTGTAATACAATTGAGGTGTTTTTGCGAAAGCATTTTCACTTAAATTTCGATAATAAGAATCAGAATCTGAGTTTCCATCAAAACCAAAAACGACAGCATCAAGATCTGAAATTTTTAAATTATTAGTTTTTAGAAATGAAATTAAAGCAGATTCAACTTCATTTTCTTCTAAAGTATTTACGATTTCAACATCAAGAATTTCGGCATAAGTATTCGCGTTTCTTTCATTTTCTAAAACAAAAAAACTTGCGCCTTCGCCATAAATAACACCGCTGGAATTAGCATTTAAAACTTCAGAAGGAAGATCATTTTCTTTTTTAATTCTTCCAGCCAATTTAAAAAGTGATAAAGTATATTCGCCATTTTCGTCAACACCTCCAACTAAAATGGAATTGGCTTCGTTTTCTTCAATTTGCATTTTAGCATCCAAAAGTGCCGATTCAAAAGAAACCGCTCCATTTACATACGTAAAATTATAACCTTTACATTGCAAAGAAAGTGCGATTTGTGCACCAACTGTATTATGAGTTGATTGAATAAACGAAGTGGGAGTTAAAAACTCTTCATTATTATCAAGAATGTTTTTCAGGAATTTTTCAGAATCTTCAATACAACCTAAACCCGTTCCGGTAATGATGGCATCAACATTTTCGACATTAGCATCTTTCATTGCCAAAGCCGAAGCTACGATTCCGTTTTTCACTCCTTTTGCCATTCTTCTGATCATCGCAGGAGAAATATAATCTTTGTAAACCGGAGGAACGATCGAAAGAACCGTTTCATTTTGATTGTAAACAGCTTCTTCTAAAAAAACAGTATCAAATGTTTTTTGAGTCGAAATACAGCCTACTCCATTTATATATGTCTTTTTTGTCATTAGCTTTTAGAAAATATAAGGGTTGAACAATTTCCGCCAAAACCGAAAGAATTGGATAAAACGTGTTCGATATTTTTCATTTTTAAAGTTTTCTGCGGTTTCAAATCAAATTCTTCCATTTGATTTTCAAAATTCAAATTCGGATAAACCACACTATTTTGAATGGCCAAAACGGAATAAACAGCTTCAATTGCCGCCGCTGCCGCTAAAGTGTGGCCCGTAAACGGTTTTGTAGAACTAAAATCCGGCACTTTTTCATCTTCATAAATTCGGAGTAAAGCTCTTCCTTCAGATAAATCATTGTTTGGCGTTGCGGTTCCGTGAACGTTGATATAATCAATTTCAGAAGGTTTTAAACCCGAAACTTCAAAGGCTTTTTTCATAGCCAAATAAGCACCGTCGCCATTTTCTGAAGAAGCAGTTTGGTGAAAAGCATCATTTGCATTTCCATAACCCGAAACTCTTGCCAGGACTTTTTTATTTTGCTTTTCAACAATTTCATCCGATTCTAAAACCAAAAAAGCGGCTGCTTCGCCAAGATTTAATCCTTTTCTATTATTGTCAAAAGGTTTATTATAATCGTCAGATAAAATCATTAAAGTCTTGAATCCGTTGATGGTGAATTTTGCCAAAGCATCAGTTCCGCCCACAATAACGCGATCCAATTTTCCGGTTTTAATCAAACGCGCGCCCAACATAATTGAGTTTGCCGCCGATGAACAAGCGGTACTAATTGTCGTAACCATTCCTTTTAAACCAAGTTCCGAAGCAATTTTTTCAGCCACATCGCCACCGTCGTGACAAGTTATGTATTTGACCAATTCAGGTTTTTCGAAATAATCAAAATAATGTTTTTCCGTCATGTCCATTCCGCCAACGCTTGTAGCCGAAATAAGTCCCGTTCTGAATTCGTTGATTGATGTAATTCCAGCATTTTCAACAGCCTGTTTTGCTGCCAAAGCACCAATCATAGCTGTTCTCGAAAAATTATTATTTTCTGAAAGCTGTAATTCGGAAATTAATTCTTCATTGGTTTTTTTGATTTCACCAACTTTGATTACATCAGCATGAACAGTCGGAATATTTTCAATTCTGGAAATACCGATTTTATTTTCGATTAAAGAAATATAATTTTCTTCGACTGAATTTCCAATCGAAGAGATAATCCCCATTCCCGTTATTGCGACACCTTTCATTTTTTAGACTTTATTTTAGACTTCTTAGATTTTTAGACATTAGACTTCCTAGATTTTTTGAGTTTTATTCTTGTCTAAGCAAGTCTAAAAATCTAAGAAGTCTAAGCAAGTCTATTTAGTTCTGTTAGCGCTAATGTACGCCGCCATAGTTTCGATTGACTGGAAAATTGATTTTCCTTCTTTCGGGTCAACCAGTTTAATTCCGTAATCTTTATCTAAAATCACGATTAATTCAAGTGCATCAATCGAGTCTAAACCTAAACCGTCTCCAAACAAAGGATCGTTGTCTGCAATGTCTTCAACAGCGATATCTTCTAAGTTAAGAGTCGTTATAATTTTATTTTTTAATTCTTCTTTTAATGCTTCCATGATTATTTATTATATAATGTATTGATATTTTCGTTTGTATATTTTTCATTTTCTTCTTTGCTGATTACACAAAGAAAAGCTTTATAATTTTCGTCAAAATATTCGACCCAACCACATAAAACCGAATCTGCTTTATTTGTGTTTAAGAGAATATCTGAATAATTAGACAGAAATTCGGCGTTGAAAGCATCAAATATAAAGAAAGAATTCTCACTTTTTAACTGATGACGAATACTTATTTCGCCCAGACAAATATTTGGCAGCGTATAAACAAAAACCGCAGGACTTGGATAATAATTTTCTTTGTCTGAAATCGATTCCTGATATTTTACATCAGTATCTAAACTCGACGATTTATTGGCCAAAACCAAAGCAATATTATTTTCCTCTTCCGCAGAAATTATCGGACTCAAAAGCAATTCTGATCCTAAAAAAGCCAATTTGCTCAAAGCATCCATTTTGAAAAATTTTGGATATTGGATTTCAAAATTACGCAATGCTTGTTTCGAGAAATCTGCAAAATCGGTTGATTCAATTTTAAATACAGAAGTTCCATTCAAAACAATTTCGTTGTTTTGGATGGTGATGTAGGATTGTATGTAGGTTTTATTTTGAGTCATTATTATCTAATAAGAATTCTATTAAATCGAATTTATAAAGGCATGATTTTTTTTAAATCGAATTCACCATAATACTTTAGAATATGAGAAAGACCAACTAAAGTTAAGTCACCATATTTTGTCAAAATTCCTTTTTCAAATAGATCATAAATTTTTGGACGATTCAATTTTGAGGTTATTATTTCTGCTAATTGATCCCGACCTTGTATATTTAATAAATCAATGATTGAAGATTTTTCGATATTAATTAGAATTTTCTGAATTTCGTTAATTACGTTTTCATCCATTAAAGATTGCTCTATTTTTTCCTTAAATGATTTTGATAGATATTCTTTAGTATATTCATTTCCTGATTTTTTCGGAAAAATTTCTTTACGAAAATCTTCATTGGTTTTGTCAAAGCAATTTATTAGTGCTAAAAAGGTTGCTCTATTGAAATCATCACGTTTCGTATCTTCGTATTTTTTAAAACTACCATTATTAATTTCAAATATGAGCCCCAAATTTTCACCTCGTAATGCTTCTAAATATGCTATAAAAAATTTTAAAACTTTTTCTACAACCTCTTTATATCCAATTTCATGAGGAATTTGTTCATTTGTTATTTTCCAATCTATAAAATTCCGATCTTCTTGATTTTTGTAAATTTTGAGTTCTATATGAGCATAGTGCTCGGAATTAGAGCTAACGACAGATTTACCTTCTACAGGCTCTAACTCCCAAGTTTCTAGCTTATTCTTAATTAAAAATAAGTCTTTAGAATAATGAAATTCTCTTTTAAGATAAGTCGTTATCATTTCTTTTTTATTTCACTTTCTCAAAAATAACCGCCGTATTACAACCTCCAAATCCAGAAGCCGTTTTCAAAAAATATTCAATGTTCGCTTCTTTATTTTTCTCAATAACATTTACAGCTTCGCTAACTCCGATTTCATCAAAACCTTTCGATTCAAAAAGCATATTTTTATTCGCTGATTCAATTGCAATTACCGTTTCCAATAATCCCGAAGCGCCTAACGTATGACCGTAAAATCCTTTTAAACTATTGACTGGAACATTTTGTAAACCTAATCGATTTAAAGCAATCGCTTCCATTTCGTCGTTGAATGGAGTTGCGGTTCCGTGTGCTGAAATATAATTTAATTTGTTGGCTTCAATTTTTGCTTCTTTCAAAGCATTCTGAATACTTCTGAACAAACCTTCGCCTGTTCTTGAAGGTCCGGAAATATGATTTGCATCGTTTATTGAACTATCTCCAATTACTTTTATTTTTGAATTTTTGGCTTCCGCCGAAACCAAAACTGCAGAAGTTGCTTCGCCCAAACTTACTCCGGTTCTGTTTTTAGAATAGGGTTTACAAGGCAATTCGCTCATCGCCTGAAAAGCATTAAATCCAGACAAAACAAATTCTGAAACTTCGTCGCCGGCAACAACAAAAACATTGTCATAAAGTTCAGACTGAATCATTCTTTTGGCAACAGAAACAGCTAAAATTCCGGAAACACAAGCATTCGAAACTACAATTGGTTGTGTTTTAAATCCGAAGAAATTGGCAACATTTTTTGCTAAAACATCTAAATGTGCATTATTAAAATTTTCTTCCGAATTCTCTTTTAAAGCTGTCACATTTCCTTTTGTAGTAGAAAGTATAAAAGCAGTTTTCGAATTCAATTCAACTCTCGAATTTTTGATAATCGGCTCTAAAGCCAAAATCATCATTTTCTCTAAACGGGAATATTTTGTTTCAGCGCTGATTTTTTCAAAAGCGCTATTTATTTTTTCATCAGAAATAATCGAAGCATAAAATGAATTTGGCATCAAAGAAACATCACTATGAAGCTGAATTCCGGAATCACCACGAAGAATTGCTTCAATGTTTGATTCAACATCAAAACCTAAAGGTGTGATACAATTCGTTTGTGAGATGTATATTTCTTTAATCATTTTCAATTTAATTTCGTGAAATTTTTAGCCCGCAGATCTGGCAGATTGAGCAGATTTTAATTTTTGCTAATTCGTGAATTGCTCCGCCTGTTCGCTATCGCTCGGGTCGTGGCCAAAAAACTTTATTTCAATAACCCAACTTTCCTTTTCCATTCCTCATAAAAAGGAGGATTCGTTAGCATCAAATTTCCTTCTTTATCTAAAAAAACCTGAACAGTTTCGCCCGTGCAAGCCACTTCGCCTTGAGCGTCAATAATTTTAAAACGGTAAATTATTTTTGCGGCCGGAGTATCGACAACTGTGGTTTCGATGGTGACAACATCGCCGTAACGCAAAGATAATTTATGCTCGCATTTTGATTTTACAATTGGAGTAGTGTAACCCGTTTTTGCAATATCCAAATAGGTAAGTCCGTGTTGGCGTCCAAAGGCCTCACGTCCATCTTCAAAATAGGTAATATAATGGCCGTGCCAAACAATTCCAAGCGGATCAGTTTCGTTAAAACGAATTCTGATTTCGTGTGAAACGTTTAAGTCTGAGGCTTCGTTATACTGTTCTTTTCTTTTTGTCATAAAATAAGGCAATGGAAGTTGTGATTATAAAGAACAAAAATAACAAACTTATTTTTGGAATGATTTCTACGAAAGAAACGTTGCGCAATAAAACATCATAAAATGCTTCTAATCCCCAATTCATAGGAGAAGATTTGGCAATGATCTGCATCATTTTTGGCATCACAAAAACAGGAACCCAAACGCCTCCAATTGCAGCTAAAATAATAACACTTGTCGCGCCAAACGGAGCGGATTGTTCCTGAGTATTCGCAACAGTTCCTAATAAAATTCCGAATCCGATGGCGGCGAAACCTGAAAATAATGCGACAACACTCATCAAAAATAAATGTCCTTCGATATTTAAAGGAGGCAGACCAATGTGCGGAAATAGGAAAATAGCAACAGCAACCATCATATAAAACTGAATCATACAAATGACAGAATACGTAATCGTTTTACCAATAATGACAATTAAATTAGAAGTTGGATTAGTCAACAATCGAACAAAAGTTCCTTGTGATTTTTCTTTTACAATATTAATCGAAAGCGGAATCACGATAAAAAATATCGCAAAAAGCGTCCAGGCCGGAACGTTGTGCTGAACTGAATTGGGCAAGACTTCTTTATTGTTGATTTTCGGAATTATTTCTTTGAAAGTGATAAAACTCGTTTGATCGAATTTGGTATTTTCCTCGCCTAACTGATTTTGAAAAGTCGTGTAAATCGATTTGGTTTCGATTTGCGAAATCATTTTGTCAATCGCATTCATGACCGAATTTTTGAAGCTCAGCTGAACCGCCGGATCAAAATATAATTTTACTTCTTTTTGCTGAATTATTTTCTGCTTTTCAGGTTTTGCAACGCTGTCCGTAAAACCCATTTTGCTCACAATGTTTTCAACATTTTGATCGACTTTAGCTTGTAAATCAACGCTTAGATTTTTTGGAATTACAATCGCCAATTGGAATTTTCCTTTGTAGACATTTTCCCTGGCAACTTCTTCCGTAATCGGTTTGTTGTCAATTTGAGTTATTACAGTGAATAATTGGTTTTTTTCTAAATTATCAAAAACCGTTTTCGAAACAGAACCGTTATCATAATCAACCAATAAAATCGGAATTTTAGTATTGCTTACGGTTTTAAAACTGCTGTCCTGAATTACAGTTACCGTGATCACCAAAACCAACGGCATGATAAATAAAATAATCAAACCGCCTAAATCTCTTTTTAATAAAAGAAATTCTTTTACTATCGACATCCAAATTTTATATAGCATCTCTAAGATCTTTACCGGTTAATGAAATAAAAACATCTTCGAGATTTCTGGCATTTTCTGTTGTCTCAATTAAGGTTGTAGGTGTTCCTTTTGCATAAATTTTGCCTCGATCCAAAATGGCAATATTCGTGCAGAAATCTTCGGCTTCAGCCAAATGATGCGACGTATATATAATCGTAGTTCCGTTTTGATTTAAAACTTTTAAATAATCCAAAATGGCATTTTTTGACTGAACATCAACACCAACGGTTGGTTCATCCAAAAACAAAACTTTCGGATTGTGCAGAATTCCGGCAATCAAATTCACACGGCGTTTCATTCCGCCCGAAAAAGTATGAATTTGTTTATCGGCGAATTTCAATAAACCTAAAAGATCTAAAGTTTCGATTACTTTATCTTTCAAATCAGCACCTTTCAAACCGTACATGCTTCCAAAATAATGTAGATTCTCTCTCGCCGTTAAAGTTGGATACAAAGCATATTCCTGAGGAACAACGCCAATGATTTTTTTGATTTTCGCAGCATGATGGTGATAATCTAAATCATCAATCGAAAAATGTCCAGAAGTAGGTTTGATTAATCCGCAGAGCATTGAAATTAAAGTGGTTTTTCCAGCGCCATTCGGACCTAATAATCCGAAAATCTGTCCTTCATTTATTTCCAGCGAAACATCGTTCAAAGAAAACTGATCGGCATCTTTGTACTTTTTCGAAAGGGATTCTATTTTTATAATGGAATTCAAAATAATTAGCTGATTGCTTTTTTTAGTTTTTTGAAAAAGATTTCTTCGCGATTCGCAATGTCCAGAAGTTCATCGGCAATGGCGTTGTAAGCGTCTTCTTTAGCGCTTCTGTTTTTATAAATTCTGGAAGCTTCAACGGCAAAATCGCGCCATGAATCTCCAATTTGTGTCATTTCTTTTGAAAGTGTTTTCAGTTCTTCATTGCCTAAAACAACGGAAGCTTCCTGTAAAAATGCTGCATAAATAAAACGAAAACCACCGCCTCCGGTTCCAATTTCCTCCTGCATTCTAACCATTTGTGCCAGATAATGATTTGCTTTTCTGACACCGTGTTTTTTAGGCCATTTTCGAATTTGACGCGAAACCATTTTGATCCCGCGAACGCCAACAATTGGCATTGGCGCCAACATATCGCGACAGGTATTTTTGATTCCTTTTATGATCGCACTTTTTAAATCAACCTCATTTGGAATTTGAATTGGATAATACATTTGTCCGCGTGGCGCAAAAGCACCTTTGGCAAAACGCACTTTATCCATTTCATCGTGTGTCAAAGTTGTAACAGTTTCCATAACCGGATCGCTGATCAAATAATCAGTTTCGGTTTTGCCGTAAACAACTAAATTGTGCGCGTTGAAATGAAAACGGTATTCATCAGGAAAATAACTTAAATGATAAACACCAACTTGCAATCCAGTCGGAATATTATTTTTTAAATTTTCCTCCAAAGCTTTATTAGCATTGGCAACCGAAGAAAATTTTTGTCTTTTTATTTTAAGATTTAAACGATTGGCGACTTTATTAAAAATATGTCCAGGCAAAGTTCTATAGCTAATTGCTGGTGCGTGATTTACTTTTAAAAAAGGCAAATACACAAAAAAAAGTCCCGAACCAATTCCGAAAACCATCGGTTCGCTGATATTGAGTCCGCTGTTTTTTAAGAGGTTTGAAGCTACTCCGTTTTCACAATGAGCAGATTGATGATGTGTAAAAGTAACTTGCATTAATCTGTTTTAAAGTTTTTTAAATCGGCAATTGAAATGTCAAAAGCGTCGGCATATTTTTGTAAATTTTTGTCGTTTAGTTTGGCAAAAACGGCTGGTTTAAAATGTCTTTTTACGCGCCATTTCCACATTTCCACATAACCGGCAAGAATGGTTAAATCCATTTTATTGAGTTCCATAAAATAACAAATCGGACTTAATTCTCCGCTTTGAACTTTTAGTTTTGCTTCTTCGGCACGTTCTTTTATATCGTCGATTGCGTTGGAAAGTGCAATGGCTTTTGGTTCCCAACCTGTGCTCAAAGCGGTAGTATAATTCCCGTTTTCATCGGTTGCATAAACCAATTCCTTGAGATTTTTTTTGCTTAAATTTCCATCGTGCTGAGGTACATTTTCTTTTTCCATGACGGTTAAATTTTCAATTGCATTACTTCTTCTAATAACGGTGCTAATCCGTCTTTGGTTATATTATCATTATTCCAAAAACTCATCACACAGCTTACATAATTATCTCTTACTTTTTCTGCAACATAATAAACAGTTAAAGTTTTTCCGCCAGACATTCCGGCCAATAATGATTTCATTCCTGTAAAATCAAAAACTACTTTTTTTGCAGTAGTTTCGGTTCCTTCAAATATAACCGCAGTTTGCTCTTCAGAAATAACTTTAATGCCTCCTCTGTTTTTTGTAATAATGAATTGATTTTCAATAGCAGTTTTGGCACTTTCAATATTTTTATGAACAGACCAATTCATTTCGCCATTGTAAGGACACTGAACAGTATTAACGTTTGTCCAATAACAATTATTTCCTAACTTAATCTTTCTTCCTGCAAAATCTATTGAGTCAATTTTCATCGATTCAAAAACATTTTTTGGTATAGTGTTATTTATAATTCGGGTTATATATTCTTTTTCAAAATCTTCAGATGGTTTATGATAATAACCAAACCAAATAATAGTAATGGTTTTACTATTGTCTTCAATAAAATAATACGAATTGTTTTGTGTTAGATTGTCTGTAATATTTTGTTTTTTAACGACATGTAAATTGTTAAAAGGTAGTGATTCGTCTTTAGTTTTTAAATCAGTATCTTTTATGTTGAATTTTTTATAAATTTTTTTTAGTGATTTTTCTGAAAAATCATAATTGTAAGTTTGGCTTGAAAAATCAACACCATCAACATTATAATAAGTTACACTTTGAGTGTTAATTGCCTTTAAACGTTGTGAAAAATCATCATTTTCTTGAGAGTATGCAAGCACTGATATAAAAATCAGTAACAAAGAAATTGTTTTTTTCATTTTTATCTAATAAATTATTCTGAGACCGAAATCGTCTTTTGAATAAACAAATTAATTTCGCATTCTAACAGTTTTTTATCTTCAAATAAACTCTCGCAACTCATCGTACATAAAGTATAATCGTCGCCCACAAATTTTGAAACCAAAATTGCTTTGGTCGTAATAACGTCGCCAACTTTTGGCAATGCATGTATTTTTAAATTCTTTAAAGCGCTGATAAAACCAATAACATTTACGTTTTCATTTTCAGTTCCGTCTTCTTCGAAAAAATATTTTTTTCCAACAATTGACGAACAAGTTTGCGCTGTATTTTCGATTAAACCGGCTTCGATTAAAATGCCTTTATCAACAAAAATATTGTCTTCTTTGATTAAAAATTCGGTTTCAACAGAAGTGGCATCAATTTCCAAAATCAAGTCGACCATCAGCATTGGTGCGCGGTGCGGTAAATAATTTTGTATGTCGATCCCAACTTTCATCATCTTATTATTTGGCTAAAACGGTTTTCATTTGTCCGCTTGCAATTTCTTCATCATTTAAAAAAGTCACAATATCAACTAAAGTAACTCCCCCAAATTCCTGTAAAATGGTAACATTCGACTGAATGGTATCGTTGGTTTTAGGCAATTTTTTAATCTGAATATCTTTAATAGAACCAATGTATCCAGTTGGGGCAATTTCGTTTTTCAAAAAAAACTGATAACCTGTATGCAAGGCAACAGACTGCGCCATATGTTCGATTAATCCGGCTTCTAAAAAAGTATTTTCTTCTAAAAAAATATTATCATTTTGAATGTTTAATCCAGAAGTCAATTCGGTTTCAGAATATGAAAACATGCGGTCTACCATTACAAAAGGAAACTTTTGCGGAAGCAGATTTTCTACAGCTTCTTTTTCTAAAAGTATAGAAGCATTCATTTAGCAGACAGTTAAATACGCGTAAGCAAATGAGAATCTTCCGCTTTCTGGAACTGAAAGGAAAATTTTGTCTCCTTTTTTCAATTTTCCAGAATTTATTAATTCTTCAACAGCGATATAAATCGAAGCTGATCCAACATTTCCAACTCTCAAAAGATTCATAAACCATTTTTCATCGGCAATGTCAATTCCTTTTTCAAGAAGTCCATTTTTAAGTCCGTCAACAAAAAAGTGAGAAGAAACGTGTGGTAAAAAATAGTCAATATCGTCTGCTGTAACATTGTGTTTTTCCATGGCATCGCTCATACTTTCGACACCTTTTGGTAAAATAAATTCGTCAAGGAGTTTTACATCCTGTTTTACTGCCAGAATAGATTCGTTTAGCAATTGTTCAGGTTTGTACTCACTCCATGGTTTTATTTCTCCGTTTTCCAATTTATCTCCGCCGGCGTACATGCAGGTTTCTAATTCGAATGCATACGAATAGGCTTCCATCCATTCGATTTTTAATGAAACCTCTCCGGTTGGTTTATTTTGCAATAAAAAAGCACCAGCTCCGTCCGATAACATCCATCGTAAAAAATCTTTTTTGAACGCAATAATAGGCTGTTCTTCCAGATTTTTTAAGTTGATGATTTCCTGATTATATTGTTGTGCCGAAAGCCAGGTTGAAACTTTTTCAGAACCTGTGCAAATAGCGTTTTTTGAATTTCCAGATTTTACAGAAAGAAAACCATATTTTAACGCATTCATTCCAGAACAGCAAATTCCAGAAGAAGAGTTTAGCTCAACCGATTTATTTTTCAATAATCCGTGAACCATTGCAGCGTGTGAAGGTGCAAAAACATCTGGCGAAGAAGTACCGCAGGAAAGAACTTCTAAATCCTGATCGGTGAAATTTTCATCAAACAACTGCGAAATCGCATTTTTTGCCAGTTCAGCATTGCTGTGTGTGCTTTTGCCATTTTTGTCAACGGCATAATATCGGTTTGTAATTTTATTATTGCGCAAAATAATACGTCTTGCTTTAGATGCAGTATCGTTTATGAGCCCTAAATAATTCTCCATTTCATCGTTTGAAACAGCTTCATTAGGCAGGTATTTTGCGGCTTTGGTAATATATACGTCAAACATAATATAATTTTCTCCTCTTCTAAACTCCTTGATAGTATTGAGTTTCTTTTTTTATAGTTTTAATCTTAAACGGGTAGCTAATAACATGCAATATATATACTATTGGCGAGATTACCCATATTGCAAGGAATAAATAAACATAAAATAATTTAAGAAGCAGTTTTCTGTTTTTTTGGTTCTTATGAATGAAATTAGACCATTTATTAAAGATTTTGTTAGCGGTTTTGTCTACAGTCACTAAATACGGACTGATTTTTACGGCTCCAATTTCGGCTAATTTTGGCTGTAAATCTTCTAATTTATTTTGCTTAAATTCTGAAAGCATGATTTCGCCGAATTTATCTGATTCCTGAATGTCTTTATCAGAAACACCTGGTAACGGAAAAAAGCCTAAGTAGCGTTTTTTAACTCCCGAAAACATCCAGTTTACAATCGTAATCACACTGATTAAATTCCCAACACGATCAACTAACGCAACATTCCCAACCAATTTTGCATTGGCTTCTTTTAATAAAACTTTTACTTTTTCCTGTGCCATTATCCACATATTTCGGGATCCATTTATAGTAATAACGGGAGTGTTGTTTAAAATAGTTTTGGCTTCAGTGCTTTTTAAAAAAGAGTTCATCGGAATTGAAGGAGTCAAATACCAAACCTGATAATGCAGTAAAACAAGATCAAATTTTGTGTTCAGAATTTCGCTAGGAACTGGTTTTAAAGTCGTTGGAATTTGTAGAAATGATTCTGGAAAAGCATCAAAAAAAGTGGTTTTATTCCAAGGAAATGGAAACGGTTTTTCTAATTGAATTTCATGAAAAGTTACTTTTATTTCATCTGAATTTAAAAAGGGTTTGGCAATATTACGTGCAATGGATTCTAGTTGTCCGGATTGAGAATAAAAAATAACGAGAACATTTTTCATTTGGGTTTGCTGTCTTTGGTTGCAAACAAAAATAAGTAAATTATTTTAAACGAATTTTCTTGTTTAATGTTTCGTTTTTTTGGCGACTCCCGATAGCTATCGGGATTACGGATTGAACTAATTCGCACAGAGTTAATTTGAAATGAATTTAATTCGGTGTAAACCCGTTTAATCCGTCAAATCTGTGTGCCATCTATTTAAGCTGATTCCAAAAATCGAAATAATTGAACCACTGCAAAGGATATTTTTGTAGAATACTTTCAACGCTTTTTACGTATTCTTTCAATAAACCTTTTTCGTCGCGGTGTTTTACTGTTGCTTCTCTGGCGTATAAATGATAATGAAGATTTGGTTCTTTCATTACATATACAAAAACAACAGGAACTTTTAATCGGGAAGCGATTAAGAAAGGGCCAGCTGGAAAATTGGCTTCTTTGCCCAAAATTTCTTCTGAAAGTGATTTGGTTCCTTCAAAATAGCGGTCGCCGGTAAAACAAACCAATTCGTTATTGGCCAAAGCCGCATTGATCTCAAAAATATGAGATAAATCGTCTTTGATGATAATAAATTTTACTGCAGATTTTTGCGTAACGCTTTCCAGATAATGCTTGATTGCCGAATGTTCCAAATCTGTCGTTACGAGATTGATTTGGAAATCAAGATCGATATCGCCAAAAAAATGTTCGGCAATTTCAAAATTCCCGACGTGTGCACTTATTAAGACACCACCTTTTTTCTCGGCCAAAAGCTTTTTCAGGATTTCGATTCCGTCAAATTCATAAGTGAATTTGTTTCGCATTCCGGCCGAAATCGAAACTTTGTCAATGATAGTTTGCCCAAAAGTGTAATAACTTTTGAAAACCATTTTTTTTGACTGAAAATAAGAATACTGAAGTCTTTCTTTGAAATAGTAAAAAATCGCCCGATTGCTTTTCTTTAGAAACAAAAAGTAATAGGAAGCAACAAAATAAAGTAAGACATAAGCAGACTTGACACCCGCTTTTTGTATCAAAAAAACGAATATTCTATAACCTAAAACAGTACCTTTTGATTTGCCATCCCATTGACTCATTAAGCAGCTTTAGCTTTTAGTTTGGCTTCGATCAAATCATAGAAGTTTTGAAAAGTCGCAATTCCAACGAAATCAGCTTCAACCAATTTTACACCAAAGTTAGCTTCAATAGAAACTACTAAATCAACATAATCTAAGCTGTCTAACCCAAGTGTATCTTTTAAATTAGCATCTGGTTCAATTTCATCATTATCTACTTCAAACTCATCAACCAAAAAACCATTAATTCTCGCTATAATCTCTTCTTTATTCATTGTCCAATTTAAACTTTTTAACCACCAACGCAGAGTTGGTTCCTCCGAAACCGAAAGAATTGGACAAAAATATGTCAAATTTTTTGTTTAACGTAGTTTTAACTAAATTTAATTTCATCGCATCTTCATCTGGATTCTCCAAATTGATGTTTGGTGCAATGAAATCGTTCTGCATCATTATGATAGAATAAATGATTTCACTTGCTCCGGCCATCCAACATTCGTGGCCTGTCATTGATTTTGTAGAACTTACAGGAGGATTTTTCTCACCAAAAACTTCAAAGATTGCTTTTGCCTCGTTTGCATCACCAACCGGAGTTGAAGTTGCGTGGGCATTTATATATTCAATATCTGATGCATTTAATTTTGCATCTTCGAGTGCGCGCTGCATTGCTGTGGCTGGTCCTTCGACATTTGGAGTTGAAATATGCCCGCCATTTGATGAAAATCCGTAACCGGAAACTTCGGCGATAATAGTAGCACCTCTTGCAATTGCCGATTCGTAGCTTTCTAAAATTAAAGTCGCGCCACCGCCACTCGGAATCAATCCGTCGCGTCCGGAGTCAAAAGGTCTTGAGGCTTTTTCAGGATCGTTTTCTCTATTCGAAAAAACACCTAAACCATCAAAACTGCTCATCGCATATTTGTTGATTTCCTGAGCTCCGCCAGTAATTATAATATCCTGAAAACCACTTTTTATTAAAAAATAAGCCAATCCGATAGAATGAGATCCACTTGCGCAGGCCGCGCTTACAGTTAAATTGATTCCGCGAAGTTTAAAAATCGTTGAAAGATTCATCGTTACCGTAGAATTCATCGATTTGAAAATCGCTCCAGAACCGATTAAAGCAGTATCTTTTTTCTCGCGAACAATATCTGTAGCATCAATAATGGCTTTAGAAACGCTGTCGTTTCCGTACATAATTCCAACTTCTCTTTCTTCAAAAAAAGCATCGTCTATATTGGCATTTTTCAATGCTTCGATAGTAGCCATATAAGCGTACTCGGTTTCTTCACCAATGCTCATACGCTGTCTGCGTGTCAATAAATTTTTTAAATCAGCTTTTGGAACCATTCCGGTCAAAGCCGACTGGAAACCAAATTCTTTTCTTTCTGGATCAAATTTAATCCCGGATTTTCCTTCATATAAAGATTCCTTTACTTCATTTAAAGAAGTTCCGATACAAGAATAAATTCCCATTCCAGTAATTACAACTCTCTTATTCATTGTCTTTCAAAGTAATTTTTTATCCTTAAAGTGTAATTTTCTATGTTTAAAAAAACTTAAAATATTATGCAAACATAGTATTCTTAAGAATATATTCCTCCGTTTATATTAATAATTTCGCCGGTAATATAACTTGATTTTTTAGAAATCAAAAAGCTTACCAAATCGGCAACTTCTTCCGCTTCTCCAAAACGATTTACAGGAATTAGTTTTAATAATTCTTTTTCGTCGAGTTGGCTTGTCATATCAGTTCTGATAAAACCTGGTGCAACAGCATTTACTGTAATGTTTCGTTTTGCCACTTCCTGAGCCAAAGCTTTTGTAGCTGCAACAATAGCGCCTTTTGCAGCTGAATAATTGGTTTGTCCGGCGGTTCCTTTAACTCCCGAAACTGAAACCATATTTACAATTCGACCGTATTTATTACGCAGCATTTTTTGAATGAAAAACTGCGTTACATTAAAAAATCCGTTTACACTTGTGTTCACAACGCCGTTCCAGTCTTCGGGAGTCATCCACATAAAAAGACCATCTTTTGTAATTCCTGCATTGTTTACAATAGCTTCAACTAATGCTTCAGGATTTGTTTCCTGCCATTTTGTTAAAACATCTTGTACTTGTTCAAAATTAGAAACGTCAAAACCTAGAATTTCTCCAGTTGCGCCTAATTTTTGTATTTCCTGAAGTGTTTCTTCAGCAGCGGTTTGGTTGGAATGATAATTAATCAGAATATGATAATCAGATTCAACGGCTAATTTTTTACAAATTGCACTTCCAATTCCTCTTGAACCGCCTGTTACTAATACACATTTCATTTATGTTGATTTTATTTTTAATAGGTCATAAATGGTATTGCCTTTTATAATGGTTTTGCTAAAGCAATATTTATTATGGGCAATTTCATTATGTAAGATTTTATATTTTATTGGGGCTAAATAGTATTATTTTTTCTTGCTGACTGGTTTTTTAACCGGTTTTGCAGCAGTTTTTGCTGGCTTGGTTTCTTCTTTAGGTTTTTCTGCTACAGCTTCAATTGCTTGATTTTTTTCTGATTTTGAAAATAATTCAGCATTTTCAAACCATTGATTGCTTAAAACTGTTCCATCTGGTTTAAGAAAACCCCATTTTCCTTCGTTTTTTACTCTCGCAACGCCATCGATAAATCCTTTGTCTTGTTGCGTAAACATAGCGATAATGGCATTTGTTGTAATTCCGTATTGTGTTGGAATTACTATTTTTCCTGTTTCATTTATGAATCCCCAATTGCTTTCTTTCACTGGAGCCA
The DNA here is from genome assembly GCF_900182645.1 of Flavobacterium resistens. Taxonomy (GTDB): domain Bacteria; phylum Bacteroidota; class Bacteroidia; order Flavobacteriales; family Flavobacteriaceae; genus Flavobacterium; species Flavobacterium resistens. Next base: position 140,934 of record NZ_FXTA01000002.1, read on the forward strand.
ATCCGTTTGAACTGAAAACTTCGGCATCGTTGTAAGTTGGTTCAATTACAAATTTTCCTTCAGGATTTATAAATCCCCACTTTTTTCCAACTAAAACCGGAGCCAGGTTTTTTGAGAATGCTTTTCCTTTATCATATATAGGTAGAATTGCCCAGTTTCCTTTTAAATCAATATAACCGATTTTTCCGTTCTTTTTAGCAAATGTCAAATCCTGAGTTTCGAAATCCCAGATTTTTTCAGCACCATCAACAGGAATAAATTTCCCTGCGCTTACAAGACCGAAAGTTTTGTCTTTTCTGGCCCAGGTTGTGTTTTTGAAATAATTTCCAATTTCAGCATAAGCTGGTTCAACAAGTTCTTTTCCGGTTGTATTTATGATTCCCCAGTTTTTGTTCAGTTCAACTCTGGCAAAACCATTTTCAAAAGGTTTGATTTGATCGTATTTTGGCTCTAAAACAACAGTCATTTTATTATTGATTAATCCAACTTTGTTGTTTTGTCTGATAAAAGCAACGCCGTTGTCAAAATCAAATAATTTTTCTGAAGCCGGAGCTTTCTGAACTTCGCCTTTTGTATTAATGTAAACCCACTCTTTATCTTTTTGTACGATTGCAATTCCGCTGTTAAAATCTTTGGCATTACTAAAATCGGCTGGAATTACCCAGGTTCCTTTTGCATCAATAAATCCCCATTTTCCACCATTTTCTACTGCAGCTAATCCTTCAGAAAAACTTCTGGCAGATTTGTATTGAGGTTCGATTTTAAAAGATCCGTCTTTGGAAATATATCCGATTTTTGAATTCTTTTTAACTAATGCCAGTTCTTGACTATTAACAAATTGAATGAAAACTAGCAACAAAAAAATAAGCGGTTTTTTCATGATTTTAAGATTCAATAATTAATATGTAAAATTTTATTCTTACTATTTCTGAAAGAGCTCGGCATTCTGAGACCATTCAATCAAAAGATCTCCATTTGGTTTAAGAAAGCTCCATTTTCCTTTACGTTTAACTCTTGCTAATCCGTTGATAAACCCTTTTTCGTTACGTGTATAGCTTCCAAAAGCTGCAGAAATTTCATAATCTGCCGGAATAACTAAATTTCCTGTTTTGTCTATAAATCCCCAGTCACTAAGAATTTTAACAGCTGCCAGACCATTTTCGCTGAAAGGGTCTGCATCATTATATATTGGTTGAACAATACATTCTCCTTTTAAATTTGTATAACCCCATTTTTCTCTCAACAAAACTGGTGCTAAATCTTGAGAAAACCCTTTTGCTTTTTGAAACATTGGTTTAAGAACCCATTGTCCTTCGAAATCTACAAATCCAAATTTTCCGCCTTTTTTAGCCGCTATAAAATCTTGAGTGCCAAAAGGTCCGAATTCTGTAACATCTGGTATTTCAATAAAAACGCCATTGTGTACTAGTCCATATGCTTTTCCTTTTTTAGCCCATGTTGTATTATTAAAATAATCACCAACTTCATCGTAAACAACTTCTGCAACTTCTTTTCCTGATGTATCAATAATTCCCCACTTGTCATTTAGTGCCGCTCTAGCATAGCCTTTGTAAAAAGCTCTGATGACATCATATTTTGGAGCAAGAACAATTTCAAATTTATTATTGATTAATCCAACTTTGTCATTTTGTCTAAAAAATGCGACACCATAATGAAAATCAAATAATTTATCAGATTTCGGATTACCTTCTAATATTTCACCTTTTTTATTGATGTAATGCCAAACAGCATCTTTCTCTATTACGCATATTCCGCTGTCAAAATCTTTGGCATTGTCAAAAGTTGGCGGAATTACAAAGGCTCCTGTATTGTCTACAAATCCCCATTTTCCATTTTCTTTAACAGCTGCTAAACCATCTGAAAAATCTCTTGCACTGTCAAATGTTGGAGCAATAGCAAAAGTTCCGTCGTTTTTGATAAGTCCAAATTTGCCTTCTTTTTTTATTAAGGCAAGTTCTTGAGCATTGATTAATTGAATAGATATTAAGAATAAAAAAAATATTTTTTTCATGGTTGTTTAAAGCTGTATTAAGGTCTTAAATTAACTGTTGATCAGATAATCTTTTACTTTTTGAACAAAAGGATACATAACCGGATCTTCCTTAAATTCCGGAATAATATGACGAACATCATCGTACCATTTTTTAGTAACCGATGAAATTTTATCTTTCTGACCTAAATAATCAATTGCCTGAACGATGGTAATCATTTCGATAGCCAAAACTTCAAAAGCATTTTCGATCACTTTTGAGGTAATTACTGCCGCATTTGTTCCCATACTTACAATATCCTGATTGTCGTTGTTGTTTGGAATCGAATGCACATACATTGGGTTTGATAACATTTGACTTTCCGCAGTTGTTGAGGTTGCCGTAAACTGAACTCCCTGCATTCCGAAATTAAATCCTAAAGTTCCTAAATTTACGAATGGAGGCAAAATTTCGTTGATTTTTGAATTCAGCAAATAATTCAATTGACGTTCTGCCAACATCGTTAATTTTGTAATAACGATTTTCAGTTTATCCATTTCAAGCGAAATATAATCGCCGTGGAAATTTCCTCCGTGATAAACGTGTTGGTTTTTTACATCGATAATCGGATTGTCGTTTGCCGAGTTGAATTCGTCTTCTAAAATAGAGGCTACATTATTAATAGTTTCTAAAACAGGTCCCAAAATTTGCGGAACGCATCTTAACGAATAATATTCCTGAACTTTTTCTTTGAAGATTTCTTCTGTGTTTTCTCCAGAATATAAATGGTCTTCTCTTTTACGGATTAAAGTACTGTCAGAAAGATTTTGTCTCATTCTTTCTGCAATTTCCTGTTGTCCTTTATGGCGTTTTGTTTGGTTTAATTCTGCCGAAAAATGATCGTCATACGCCTGAACCAATTCGTTAATCGCACAAGAAGATTTTAATGACCAGTCTAATAATTTTTTAGCATGATGAACATTCACAACGCCAATTCCTGTCATAACAGAAGTTCCGTTGATTAACGCCAAACCTTCTCTAATTTCAACTTGAATTGGTTTTAAATCTTCAATTGCAAAAACATCTTTGGTTGGTCTTCTCCCACCTTTATAAAAAACTTCACCTTCGCCGATTAAAACTAAAGCCAAATGTGACAATTGAACTAAATCGCCACTTGCACCAACGCCACCGTGTTCAAAAATTAACGGTGTGATATCTCTATTAATAAGTTCTGCCATCAAGTGGATAACCGACGGATGAACTCCAGAATTTCCTAAAGAAAGTGTGTTCAAACGTGCCAGAATTGCCGCTTTTGCACAAACAGGACTTAATGGTTTTCCTGTTCCTGAAGAGTGGCTTCTGATTAAATTATATTGTAGCTGAATTTGGTCTGACTCTTTAATTCTATATTGAGCCATTGGTCCAAAACCAGTGTTTACACCATATATTATTTTATTTCCCGAAAATTCTTTCAGGAAATTAAAGCTTTCATTTACTCGATTTAAAACTACATCACTGATTGCAACTTTGTTATTTCCAAAAATGATTGACTCGAATTCTGCTAAACTTAAATATTCATTAATTGTGTTCATTAAACCGTATTTGATTGTGCTAATTTAATTTTAATTATCAAAATAATTGTAGTTATTTTGATGAACGCAAATGTAAGTTAATAATTCATAACATTTTTATTATGACAAAGGAGTTTGTTGATGTTTTAGTGATTGGTGCAGGACCTTCAGGATGCGTTTCGGCATCGTATCTTCATAAAAATAATGTCAAGGTCAAAGTTGTAGAAAAAACAAAATTCCCGAGACTTGTGGTCGGCGAAAGCCTTATTCCGCGAGTGATGGACCATTTTGCAGAGGCAGAGCTGTATGATGCGCTGAATGCAATGAACTTTGAAAAAAAATTGGGAGCCCGTTTTATCAGGGGCGAAGAAATTTGTGTTTTTGATTTCAGTCAGAAATTTGGAGAAGGCTGGGATTGGACCTGGCAAGTGCCGCGTGCCGATTTTGATAATACAATGGCGCAGGAAGTAGTTCGAAAAGGAATTGATTTAGAATTTGAAACTGAAGTTTTAGAAGTTTCTTTTGAAGGAAAAAATTCGAAAACTATTGTAAAAGATAAAGACGGAAATTTAAAAGAAATCCACGCCAAATTTATTGTTGATTCCAGCGGATATGGTCGCGTTTTGCCAAGACTTTTAGATTTAGACACACCATCAAAACTAGATCCACATTCTTCGATATTTACGCATGTTAAAGATATAAACAGAGAAGAAGGCGAGGAGGGAACTCAGATTTCTTTTGATATTTTAGAAACTGAAGTTTGGCTTTGGGTAATTCCGTTTTCAAATGGAAATACAAGTTTGGGTGTTGTTGGTCCGACGGATTTTATTAATTCGCTTTCTGAAAATAAAGATAATGCTGAAGCTTTGCGAAATGCGATTCAGAAATCAGATTATTATATTAAAAGATTCAAAGGAACCGAATTTTTATTTGAACCGGTAAAACTGGAAAATTATTCAAGAGCCGTAAAAAGAATGTACGGCGACGGTTTTGCTTTGACAGGAAATAGTTCAGAATTTCTTGATCCCGTTTTTTCATCAGGAGTTGCTTTTGCTACTGAATCCGGAATGTTGGCAGCGAAATTATATCTGAAAGAATCACAAGGGATTGAAGTAGATTGGGAAGTTGAATTTACTCAATATATGAAACGCGGAATAGCAGTTTTCACAACGTATGTTCAGGAATGGTACACAGGAAATCTTCAAACATTGTTTTTCCATCAACCTGAAAACCCTGAAGTAAAAGAGAAAATATGTTCGGTTTTAGCAGGATATGTCTGGAATGAAGAAAATCCGTTTGTGAAGAAACATGATCATGTTATTGCAAACATGGCCTATTTACTAAATATGCAAAAAGAACAAAGCCCTGAATAATCAGGGCTTTTTTTTGGTTTTATTTGAATGCTTTTTTCAATAAAAGCTTAGATAACGATTTTGCTGTTTTGGCATATCCTTCTCCAATTCTGGTCTCGTTATTAAAATTATTTCCCCATTGATCTCCCGGAGCTTCCATACTTGAAATTTCTAATAAAACATTAGACTTGTTGGCTGTTTCTACAAAAGATAAAACAGTAGTAACCTTTGCTGGTTGTTTCATAATTCCGGCATCCCATCCTGGGTAAATCCAAACGGTTTTTACTATTAAAGTATAAGGAGTGTTTAATCCTTCCTGAAAATTTACTTCTTTACCTGCTTTGGCTAATACAACATTTCCGATTTCTAAAAATTTTGGAGTCCAGATTTGGTCTTTAGCAACAACCCATCTTTTGTGCCAAAGATTTCCGTTTCCTTTTGCTTTTTTATCTAAATCGGCTTTGTGTTCTTCAACATATTGTGCTTCCGGTTTGTTTTCTTTCATCATAGTAAAATTACTATAATCAAATTCTACGTTGATTTCTTTTTGATCTTTTAAAAAGTCAAAGCTTCCATTTAAAACTTCCATGTCCTGGCAGAAGGCAGTTGCTGAAATAAAGAAGCAGGCAATAATTAGTTTTTTCATTTGTTAGGTTTGTTAGTTTATTTTTTTGGCCAAAAATAACCAAATCGGTCAGATTATGGTTTTTTCTTTTAAAATTTTATCAAATAAAAAAAGGCTGTCTAATCATCAAACAGCCTTTTAATCTTCAAAAAATAATATAGTAAAAATTATACTACCAGAATTTAACGTACAGTGCTACGATAATCAATAATGTAATTACGATTAAAACTGTAGTTTGTGGTTTTACTTTAAACATTTCAGAGTCAATTTCAAACGCTTTTGGATTTACTTTTGGACCAGCAAAACTGATTCCGATCATCGCTAACATTGTAAAGAAGAATGATAATCCCATACAAATGTGGAAAGGAATTTCAAAAGCTCCTTTTCCGTTAGGATAAGCAGTATAAAGTAAAGTTTCGTTTCCGAATAGAGCAGGTGCATATTCGTTGAATAAAACAGATAAAACAAATCCTAAAATTACACCCACGATTGCTGCAGTTCCAGTTGTTCTTTTCCAGAACATACCAAGGAAGAACATTGCAAAAACTCCAGGGCTGATGAATCCAGTGTATTTTTGGATGTAAGTAAATCCACCAACTCCGCCAATTCCTAAAAGGTCATTCCAAGTAAATAATACAGCTAAAAGCATTGCAGCAAAAACCGCAATTCTACCAATGTTTACTTGTTGTTTTTCACCCGCTTCTTTTTGGATGTATTTTTTATGAACGTCTAATGTATAAATAGTCGAGATACTGTTTACTTTTCCAGCTAACGAAGCTACAATTGCAGCAGTCAAAGCGGCAACAGAAAGTCCTTTTAAACCTGTTGGCAAGAAAGTCAATACAGCTGAGTAAGCTCCATCTTTTCCTCCAACTAATTGTGGTAAATGTCCGTTTTGGTATAAAACATAAGCAGCGATACCAGGTAACATTACGATTAAAGGCATTAATAATTTTAACATACCAGCAAATAAAATACCTGTACGAGCCGTTTGTAAATCAGCACCTAAAGCTCTTTGTGTAATGTATTGATTACATCCCCAATAGTTTAAGTTGATGATCCAGATACCAGCAAGGTAAGACATCAAACCTGGGAAAGTTAAGTATTTGTCAATCTCCAATTGAGATGAATTTGCTGTTGGTTTTGGGATAATCATTTTGAAATGCTCAGGAGCTTCTCTCATTAAAACTTTGAAACCTTCAATTGCATTTTGACCTACTCCAAAATATTGTCCAACAGTTGTCAAAGCAATATAAGAAGTTACCAAACCTCCAATAATTAAAACCGCAACCTGAATAACGTCTGTATATGCCACAACTTTCATACCTCCTAAAGAGATGAATAAAGCAAAAACAGCCAATCCAATCATGATAACATGAAGATATTCTCCGCCGGCAAGTCCGTTAATAGCAACAGCTCCTAAATAAAGAATAGAAGTTAAGTTTACAAAAACATACAAAAACAACCAGAAAACTGCCATAATCAAAGCAGTCGATTCGTTGTAACGTGTTTTTAAGAATTGTGGCATCGTGTAAATCTTGTTTTTAAGATAAACAGGGATAAACCAAACTGCTACTATAATTAAGGCAACAGCAGCAAGCCATTCGTAAGCAGCAACAGCGATTCCTAAAAAGAAACCTTCACCGCTCATTCCGATGAATTGTTCAGCCGAGATATTTGAAGCAATTAATGATGCTCCAATAGCCCACCAAGTTAGGTTTCCTTCAGCCAAGAAATAAGCTTTAGCATCATGTTCGTCTTGTTTACGCTTGCGGTAAACACTGTAACCGTAGGCAGAAACTACGATGAAATAAATAATAAAAACCGCATAATCGGCGAAAGCGAGGTTCTGGTTCATTGTTAATAGTATTTTAAAAAATTAGTATAGGTGATTGTTTGTAAAGTGGTTTTATGAATTCATTTTTTAATATAATTTCTGAAACCTATTATTTTGTTGTTTTATCTTGTTAAAACTAAGATATCTGTTTTTATTCTGTTATTTTTTTATGAAAATAAGAACGAAAGCCAAAAGTATAATAAAATTCCATATCTACACCATTTACAAATGTGTTTTTTACATTTATAATCGATTTATTATGTTAAATTTTAAAACAGCTTTGATTTTAGCACATTTTCAAGTCTGTTTTTAAAGACTTTTATAATGTACATCAGACTGCTGTCTTAAAATTTCGGCACTTTTTTCAGGAGTTATGTCTCTTTGTGATTCGCCCATCATTTCATAACCAACCATGAATTTTTTAACCGTTGCCGATCTCAATAATGGTGGATAAAAATGCATATGGAAATGCCATTCAGGATGTTTTAGCCCATCTGTTGGTGCTTGATGAATTCCTGATGAATATGGAAAAGAAGTACTAAATAAATTATCGTATTTAATTGTAAGCTGTTTTAAGATTTTAGCAAAAGCAGTTGTTTCTTCTGAAGTAAAATCAGTGATTTTTCCGAAAGCTCTTTTACTTAAAATCATGGTTTCATAAGGCCAGATTGCCCAAAACGGAACTAATGCCACAAAATGATCGTTCTCGATTACGATACGTTCTCCTGATTTTAATTCAGCCTGAAGATAATCTTCAAGAAGTGTTCTGTTGTTTTTATCGAAATAAGATTTTAAGCTGTTTTGCGTTTTTTCAACTTGCGTTGGCAAAGAAGATTGCGCCCAAATTTGTCCGTGCGGATGCGGGTTAGAGCAACCCATAACGCTTCCTTTATTTTCAAAAATCTGAACGTGGTTGATATATTTAATATTTCCTAAATCAGTATATTCTTTTTGCCATGTTCTGATGATATTTTCAATTCCATCAACTTCCATTTCTGGCAAAGTCAAATCATGTCTTGGCGAAAAACAAACTACTCTTGAAATTCCTTGTTCTGGTTTTGCTTTAAAGAAAGTGTGTTTGATATCTTCTTCAAAAATAATTTCGTCTTGTTTCATGGCAGCAAAATCATTTTCGAAAACAAAACTGCTTTCATATTTCGGATTGTTCATTCCATTGGCACGAACATTTCCTGGGCATAAGTAACAAGTTGGGTCGTATTTTGGCAAAGCTTCAGTGGCGATGGTTTCGTTTTGCCCTTGCCAAGGACGTTTTGCGCGATGCGGTGAAACTAAAACCCACTCGTTAATTAAAGGGTTAAAACGTCTGTGAGGATCTTCGTTAATGTCAAAATTTTTCATGTAGTGTTGTTGTGGTATTAAAGTAGTTGTGTTCCGTTTGATATTTTTACATCATAGAATTTTAATTCAATTCCAAATGTATCTAAATAAAGATTTGAAAACTTACGTTTTACCTCATTTTCATGTCCTTTTTTAATTAAATTTATCGTACAGCCACCAAAACCGCCACCCATTAAACGAGAACCAATTATCGCATCATCAGCTTTTGCAGTATCTACAAGCATGTCAAGTTCCTCGCAGCTTACAGCATATTCTTGTGATAAACCGTAATGTGTTTCAAAAAGCAATTGTCCTAAAAGTTCTATATTTCCTTTGTCAAGCGCCTCACATGCTTTTATTACTCGGTTGATTTCTTTTACAACAAAATGAACTCTTTTAAAAACAGTCGGATCAAATTTATCCTGAATGCTCAAAAGTTGTTCTTCTTTACAGTCTCTGAAAGTTTTTATTTCTGGAAAATGTTGTTTTATAATAGCAAGACCTTGTTCACACTCGATTCTTCTTGTATTATATTCTGATGTGAAAAGAGAATGTTTAACATTACTGTCCATTAAAATCAAAGAATAATCTTTGAAATCGGCATTGTGATATTCAAAATCAAGCGTGTTGCAATCTAATTTAATTACTTTGTTGTCAAGTCCGTGAACGCTTGAAAACTGATCCATAATTCCACAGTTGATTCCAACCCAGTGTTCTGCTTTTTGTCCTAATAATGCTATGTCTTTCTTTTCAATTTTTAAGTCGAAAAGTGCCGCAATTCCGAAAATCATTCCACATTCTAAAGCTGCCGAAGAAGACAATCCAGAACCAACCGGAATATTACTGCTGAAAACACAGTTGAAACCTTCAAAAGCAAAACCATTATCTTGAAGTTGTTTGATAACGCCACGAATGTAATTGGTCCAAACGGCATCATTCAATTCAACTTTTTCAGTCAAATCGATTTCAAATTCTTCATTTAAATCGATGGCGATTACTTTCGCTTTTTTGGTATTGCTTTTCTCAAAAGCAAAACAAATTACTTTGTCAATTGCGGCTGGCAAAACGTAACCGTCGTTATAATCAATATGTTCTCCAATGATGTTGATTCTTCCTGGAGAAAGTACAATTTTTTGAGGAGCAGACCCGAAAGTTTTCTCAAAAAATGCTGTGGTGTTTTGAATTAAAATCTCATTCATTATTTAGTAATTGTAATAGTATTTTCTTGTAAATTATTTGATGTTGCTTTTAGCACAATTTTCTTTTTCAGGTCTTTTGTTTTCAGAATAATCGTTGCAATTCCGGCTTCGGCCTGAACCGGATTTTGACCAATGATTTCCGAATTTCCTTCGCTTAAAGCAAAAGTTACTTCATTTGTAGCTGTTGGAATTACTGTTCCGTTTGCGTCAGTAATTTTAGCGTAAACGAAAACCATATCAGGAAATTCCAGATTGATTTTTACCGAAGAAAGATCATAACTCAATTCAATTTTCGAAGCTTTTTCCGGAGTTTTTACTGTATTTGATGCCACTTTTTTTCCTTTGATAAATCCTTCAGCACGCAAAGTTCCTGCTTGAAATGCTGTTACTTTAAAAATAAACGGCGCATGTTCCAGTTTGTCGCTGTTGTTGTTTACAGTTGGTTTTTGCTTAGAAATTAAAATATCATTTACATACAAAGCAACTTCATCGCAATTGCTGTAAACAGTAACATTTAATGGAGATTCTGGAGTCCAGAAATTGGCAATATTGACCATTGGTCCAGAGAATAATTTTTTATCCAAAACCACTTTTGCATCGCGCTGACTTTGATAAAAATAATAAGCGAATTTCGGAATTCTGAAAATATCGCTGATTCCAGAACTTTCTAAATCTGGGCTGTAACCGCGGTTGTAATCAAACATAACCCAGTTTGCTTCTCCAATTGTTGACGCTCCTTTTCGGTTTGAATTTGAAGCTTCTTGAAAATTGTACGCTTGTTGTAACAAACGTTTTTCACCAGCGCTTCTTAATTGACGAGAAGTTCTTTCTTCTTCTTTTAGATTCGCAAATTCCGTTTGGTTGAAACCTGCGTTTTGTGCATAATATTCCCAATCGCCATATTCTGCAATGAAAATTTTGCGATTTCCTTTATTGTATTTTGTCCAATAATCTGGTGCTTTTGCGTGTTGGCGCGCCGGAATAAAGATGTCGTAATTGTCGTTGTCAATCCAACTTGCACTGTAATTATGATCAAAAGGCAATTCTTCTTTTAAGGTTTTTGTCGCTTCTTTCATAAATTCTGGCGACATATTAGTTTCGTTTAATGAAGCTTCCCAAAAAACAATACTCGGATGATTTCTATCTCTTCTCGCCATATCGCGAATGTCCTGATATGCACTTTTTTGAAATTGTTCTCCACCAAAAAACTGCCAGCCCGTTAAGCTGTTCATAACCAAAATTCCCAATTCGTCGCAGGCATTCAAGAAAGCTTCGGCGTGCGGATAATGCGACATACGCACAAAATCAAAACCAGCATTTTTAATTTTCACCGCATCACGATATTGCGCTTCATCAGAAATAGCATATCCTAAATACGGATATTCCTGATGCTCGTTTGTTCCTGTGATGTATATTTTTTCGTCATTCAAATAATAACCATCGGCTTTTATTTCTGATTTTCTGATTCCGATTTTTTCAGAATAAGAATCCACAACTTTATTATTTGAAATAATCTGAACTTCTAATTTGTACAAATTCGGATTGTGAATCGACCATAATTTTGGGTTTGCAACCGAAATATTTTGAGTCAAGACAAAATCAGTATTCGGCTTAACCGAAAAATTATCCGATTTGATTTCTGTTTTTTTGCCTTTATTATCCGTTAAAATAAATTTCAAAGATGCTTTTTGTTCTGCGTCAAAATCATTTTGCAAATGCACTTGAACAGTTCCCGAAGCTTCAGTTTTATTGATGTTTCTAAAATTGACATAAAGACCGCCACTTGCCACTTTATTAGCATTTACAGCATCTGTAATGTGTAATTTTGAAGTTGTAATGAAATAAACATTTCTGTAAATGCCACCATAATAATTAAAGTCCAAATCTTTAATTGGTTTCCCAGGCAAAAAGTCCGGATTGTCTTCGTTGTTGACTTTTACTTTAATTGTGTTTTCGTTATTGGCATTCAAATATGGCGTAACATCAACCGTAAAAGGCAAATAACCGCCTTTGTGATTGGTTACTTTTTTGTCGTTGATCCAAACGTCAGCTTCCTGCATCACACCTTCAAAATAGATAAAGGCTTTTTGATCTTTTGAAATTGCAGTTTTGAATTTTTTTTGATACCAAGAAGTTCCCTGAAATTGTTTAATTACAACTAATTTCTCTAATCTTGCAGTATGCGGAATCGTTACTTTTTCCCAATCCTGAGCTGGAGTTTCTTCTCTTTTAAATTCCCAGTCGGCACCAAAATTTACTTTTGTGCGTGACTGCGCCTGAGCTTTTCCGAAAGAAAAAGTCAGCAGGAATGATAAAAGAAAAAATATGTTTTTTGAAAAGATATTCATTTTGTAAAATTTAATTTTTAAAAGCATCTAAAGCGGGCGAAGGTTTTCCGTCAGAAAGCCAAGCACTTAATTGATAACCGCTCCAACTTTTTTCACCTTCCGGTTCCCAATAAATCACGCCTAAGCCTTTATTGTTTGGAACACTTTTTACTGCTTTTATAGTGGCCTCAAGCATTTCTTTTGTGTTTTGCACCTCGGTATAATCACCGCCAACTTCAACCACCATAACTTCTTTATTGTATCTTGAAGCCATGTCTTTTAAATTATTTTCCAAATCTAAAATGGTGCTTTTGTAATCGGTTTTAATCCAGTATGGATAATAGGACATTCCAATTACATCGTATTTTACATTGTTTGCAGTTGCTTTGTCAAAAAACCATCTGAATTTTTCGCTTTTATTTCCTTCGTCTAGATGCACGACTACTTTTATTTTTGAATCGATTGCTTTTGTCGCATCGTATCCTTTATTAAGTAATTGTGCCAATTGAGCAAAATTGTCTGAACTTCCTTCCGGCCAAAGCATTCCACCCGGAATTTCATTTCCAACCTGAACCCATTCCGGAGTTACGCCGGCTTTTTTCAACAAAGTCAAAACATCGAATGTATGATTGTAAACATCATTCAAAAGTTCAGCAAATGAATGTTTTGCCCAAGCGGCAGGTTTATTTTGTTTGCCAGGATCTGCCCACGAATCGCTGTAATGAAAATCGATCATAATGCGCATTCCCATTTTTTGGGCACGAACTGCCATCACAACCGTTTCTTCCGGACTGCAGTGTCCGCTTGCTTTGTCGTTATTCGGATTTACCCAAACACGCAAACGGATCGTGTTGATTCCTCTGTCTTTTAATAATTGCAGACAGTCTTTTTCTTTTCCGTCTATATCATAAAATTTATAACCTGTGGCTTCCATTTGAGGCAACCAGCCAACATCGGCTCCTTTTGCAAAACTTTTATCTTCAGTCTTTACTTCTTTACTGTCTTTTGTTGTCGTGCATGAAGCGAAAACAGCAACAGCAAAAAGGCTTAATAATAATTTGATCTTCTTCATAAATCTTAAATTACATGTTCAAATTTGTAAATTGTTTTTTGATGATATTCTTCTCCTTTTTTCAAAACTGAATTTGGAAAATGTTCTTGATTTGGTGCATCGGGAAAATTTTGTGTTTCAAAACAAATTCCGCTTGACGGATGATAATTTGCATTTTCTTTTCCTTTCAAAGTGTCAAAACAATTTCCACCTACATATATATGTACGCTTGGCTGATCGGTGTAAACACTCATTTTCAATTTCGTTTTCGGACTGTATAATGTTGCTACAACCTCATTTGAAGGTTCAATTACAAATGAATTATCAATTGATGCCGGACAGTTTTTTGCTGTTCTAAAATCGAAATCATGACCAGAAACGGCTGTGAATTTTCCGGTTGGAATATTCTCTGAATCTGTTTCTAAAAATTTCTCTGAAACAATTGTCATTTCCTGATCCAAAACAGTCGAATTGTGACCATTCAAATTAAAATAACTGTGATGGGTCAAATTAATAATTGTGTCTTCAGTTGTTGTCGCTTTATATTCTAGTTGCAATTCGTTTGCTTCTGTCAAAGTATATTTTAAAGCAACGTGTAAAGCGCCCGGATAATTTTGGTCCAAATTTTCACTTAAAAGACTAAAAGTAATCGACGGATTTTCACCAGAAGTTATATCAGTTACGTTCCATGCTTTTTTTCCAAAACCAACATTTCCGCCATGCAAAGCATTTCCGTTATTATTTCCTGCCAATTGAAATGTTTTTCCATTTAAAGAAAAAACACCTTTATTGATTCTTCCTGCATAACGCCCCACAGTCGTTCCGAAATAAGGCGCGCTCGGCAAATTGTATGAAGCGATATAAGATTCTAATGTATCAAAACCCAAAACCACATCAACCAGTTTTCCTTCAACAGGAATTTGTAGAGAAGTAACAGTCGCTCCATAATTGATCAACTGTACTTTCATTCCGTTTTTATTTGATAATTCAAAAGAGAGAATTTCTTCGTTATCAAGGGTTAAACCAAACGATTTGAAAGCAGATGAATCTTGAAAATGCGATATATGTTTTATTTCCATGGTATTTTTAACAAAAGTGAAATTCAAAATTAGAAACATTTTCTACTTTTGCATACCAGTACCTACCAGTTTTTCGTATATTGCGCCAAAATTTCAATTTCCATGAATATTATTTCTATCCAGAATAACATTGGCTTGCCAAAATATAAGCAGATAATTCTTTCAATTGAAAAGGCTATTGACGAAGAAAAATTGGTGAAAGGCGATCGTCTTCCATCGGTCAATAAAGTTTGCTTGGCTTTTTCATTGTCACGTGATACGGTTTTATTGGCTTATGATGACTTAAAAAAAAGAGGAATTATTTATGCAATTCCGGGCAAAGGTTATTATGTTAAAAGCGTTGAAACCACTATAAAACAGAAGGTTTTTTTGCTTTTTGATGAATTGAATATTTTCAAGGAGGACATTTATAATTCGTTTTTAAAAAGTATCGGAAAAAATGTTCAGGTCGATATTTTCTTCCATCATTTCAATATTCAGGTTTTTCAAAAGCTCATTAACGACAGCAATGGCAATTACACAAAATATATTATTATGCCAACAAATTTGCTTGATACGACGGCTTCAATAAAAACCCTACCAGTAGGTGATGTTATTATACTGGATCAGACCAATCCCGATTTGAAAGTGTATCCAGCCATTTATCAAAATCACGAAAAAGATATTTTTGAAGGTTTGTATAACGCAAAAGGAAGATTGAAAAACTACAAAAAACTTATTTTAATTTTCCCCGGATTTAGAGAGCCACTTGGTATGAAATTGGGTTTTGAGGCTTTTTGTTCCGAATACAATTTTGAATATGAAATTATAAACGAATTTACAGATCGAAAAATCAATATTGGCGATGTTTATATTATTCCAACTGATCGTGAATTGGTTCATGTAATTGAGAATGCAAGAAATCAGAATTTGAAACTAGGAATTGATTTCGGAATAATTTCTTATAACGAAACACGATTAAAAAAAATCGTGGCAAACGGAATCACGACAATTTCGACTCATTTTGAAACGATGGGAAAAATTTTGGCAGAAATGGTTTTGAAAGGAAAAAAAGAACAAATCGAGAACAAATCGTCTTTGATTATGCGTAATTCGCTGTAATATTTTTAAAATATTATTTTCTTCTTCTTGTGAATTATATCTCATACAAATCTCTTTTTGTTTGAAAAATCAGCATTTTTTTAATTAAAAAAATAAGGAAACAATTTTTTTGTTTTTGTGGAATTATTTTGCATACATTTGTAAATGTAAATTTTACACTTATTATTTGTTTCATTTCGACAGAATGATTTTCTTTCGAAATTTTATAAACAAGGAACATTTTAAGGCAATTTTTTTATTTGAAATTCCGGATTTTCTAGTAAAAATAACTGTCTGAAAAACAGTGATAACCAATCAAAAAAAAGACAAATGAAATTTTTTATAGATACAGCAAATTTAAAAGATATTAAAGAAGCCAATGATTTAGGGGTTTTAGATGGTGTAACCACAAATCCGTCATTAATGGCAAAAGAAGGAATTACAGGAGCGCAGAATATTTTAGATCATTATATAAAAATTTGCGAATTGGTAGAAGGCGATGTAAGTGCCGAAGTAATTTCGACTGATTTTGAAGGAATGATTGCCGAAGGCGAAAAATTAGCGGCTTTGCATCCGCAGATTGTCGTAAAAATTCCGATGATAAAAGATGGCGTAAAAGCTATCAAATATTTTTCGAATAAAGGAATCAGAACCAATTGTACTTTGGTATTTTCATCTGGTCAAGCTTTATTAGCGGCCAAAGCGGGAGCAACTTATGTTTCTCCGTTTATCGGTCGTTTGGATGATGTTTCGACTGACGGAATGAATTTAATTGAAGAAATCAGACTGATTTATGACAATTTTGGATATGAAACTCAAATTCTTGCGGCTTCAGTTCGTAACGTAATGCACATTATCAATTGTGCAAAAATCGGATCTGATGTTATTACCGGACCATTAAGTGCAATTGAAGGCCTGTTGAAACATCCGTTGACAGATATTGGTTTAGCACAATTTTTAGCAGATTACCAAAAAGGGAATAGTTAAAAGTTTTTTTTCTAGCAGATTTAGCTGATTCCAAGGTTAAAAAAATCCCCTAAATCTCCAAGATCTGCGAGAGATTATTTTTCAAAAAGAAAATTTGTTTAGTTTTTTAATAGTAGTTTTATTGAAGTAAAAACCCTGAAAGTTTGTGGCTCTCAGGGTTTTGTTTTTTTATCAGATTGAAAAAATTATAAATTCAGAACAAAGTCGTTGAGTAATTTTTCTTCATATTTTTCTTTATTGAAAGTATAGAGATAAGAACCTTTACGTGAAGATCCCATATCTTTTTCATCCAGTTTATTCAGGATTTCTAAAGAATTGATTTTGCTAATAAAGTTTCGTTTGTCTAATTCTTTGCTCAAAATAGCTTCATACAATTCTAATAACTGACGCATTGTGAATTTTTCAGGAAGCAATTCGAATCCGATTGGTTTTATTGAAGTTCTGTATCGAAGTCTTCTAATAGCATGTTCCACCATTTCGTTATGGTCAAAAATCAGATTTGGCGCATCGGTAATACTAAACCATTGCGCGTGATAATTTTTAATCAGTTCAGCATTATGATTTTCGATATTAATCAAAGCATAATACGAAACCGAAATGGTTCTTTCAACAGGATCACGATCAATTTCGGAGTAGGCATAAAGCTGCTCCATATAAATATCGTTTAAACCTGTGTATGTATTTAAAATTCTTGTCGCGGCATTATCCAGTACTTCATCACGCTTTAAAAACCCCCCAATCAAAGACCATTTGCCCTTTTCTGGCTCAAAGTCTCTTTTGATCAAAAGTATTTTTAAACCCTGATTGTCGAAACCAAAAATGATACAATCTACCGCTAATAACGCTTTATCAGCAGAGCTATAACTGTTTAGCATAAATCTATATTTTGTGGTAAATATATAAACTTCCTAATACGTTTCATAATTTATTAATGTAGATTTTACACTTAAAACCAAAAATTATCAAAAAAAGAAGTTAAAACAAATCATAATAAAACAGCAAATAGAAGCTTATTTTATCATTTTCAAACGTTTTCGGAACAAAAATAAGCCGTTTTTTTAATATTCGAAGTAATTCGTGCAGAAAATTAAACTTCATAAACAAGATTTTTTTTACAAATAAAATATTTTTTAAACCGCAAATTATTCTAAAACAGTCTATTTATAATTTTTTTTCAGAACTCGTTTTTTTGATTAAAAAGTGGCTTTTTGATAAAAAGTGTAGATTTTACACAAATAACTCCTAAAAAAGGTCTTTTTTTTGAAAAAAACATCAATTTATTAATGTGTATTTCACACTTAATTTATGATATGTATTTTTTTTCAGCGTTTTTTTTGCCATATTAATTTGTTTATGAGGTTTTTTTTTAGTTAAATTTACAAATGTAAAATTAACACTTATAATTATACACTAACCAACTTAATTAAACCTTATGATAACAAACCAACGATTATTTTTTTATTGCAACTTTTTGTTGCCAAAAAAAGAATGGCTTTTAGCATTAATGATGCTATTATTCTCTGCTAATCAAATGTCGGCTCAAGGCAAAGCGATTAGCGGAGTTGTTACCTCGGCTCAGGACAAATTACCATTGCCGGGTGTGAATATTATGATAAAAGGAACCAAAACCGTTACAACAACAGGTTTTGATGGAGAGTATTCGATTAAAGCATCTCAAGGTGATGTTTTAGTTTTTTCATTTATAGGATTTCAAAACCAAGAAATCACAGTAGGAAATCAATCAAAAATTGATCTTGCATTAGGAGAAGATACAAATAAACTTAACGAAGTAGTAGTAGTAGGTTACGGTACACAGAAGAAAGCGGATCTTACCGGTTCAATTGGTGTAGTTGACATGGAAGCTGCTAAGAAAACAGTAACGTATGATCCTGCAAAAATGCTTCAGGGACAGGTTGCGGGTGTAACAGTACAATCATCAGGAGAACCTGGAGGATTTGTGAATGTTAAAATTAGAGGTATTAATTCATTCACAAACAACAATCCTCTTTTTGTTATTGACGGAATGATTGTATCAAACCCAAATGACTTTGCGCCGGGAGATATTGAATCGATGCAGGTTTTAAAAGATGCGTCGGCGGCGGCTATTTATGGTGTTCAAGGAGCAAATGGGGTTGTAATTATTACGACTAAAAAAGGGAAAAGCGGCAAACTGGACATTAAATACAAATCGCTTGTAGGTTTTCAGAATGTAGCTAAAACATGGGATGTAACGGATCGTGTAGGGTATCAAAAAATTACTTCGGCGGCTGAACAAAATGCTGGATTAGGAATTGCACCAGGAAATGATCCAAACAGCCCTTCGTACATTAAAAATGTAGATACAAATTGGCAAAAAGAAGCTTTTAAGACAGGTCTTGTTCAAAATCACTCGCTTACTTTTAGCGGAGGAGCTGAAACGTTAGGCTACAATTTGAATACAGATTACTTCAAAAACACAAGTTATTTGAATTCGCCTCAGGATTACGAGAGATATTCTATGAATTTGAATTTATATGGTAAAAAAGGAAAATTCAAATACGGTTCAAAAATTGGATATACAAAATCCGGTAAAGAAAACTTTAATGAGTATAATGGAGGAGAATCTGCAATTGTTGATTTATTAGGAGCGGTTCCAACAATGCCAGTTTACGATTCAAAAAGACTTGGTGGTTATGGTGGAACAGATAACTTGACGCAGAGAGCAATTTCTATGAACGTTATTGGCTACAATAATCTGATTACTAATAATGGGCAAAGAAGCCGTTTTATTGGAGATATTTGGGGAGAATTGGAAATCATTAAAGGCTTAAAATATAAATTAGATTTAAGTTATGACAGATTGGATTTTCAAAATAGAAAATTCATTCCGCCAAGTGATTTAGGATGGTATTATATCACAACAAATGATGAAGCTTCTTTAGATGTTGATAATGGAAACCAACAAAGAACTTTCGTAAACAACTTATTGACTTACGAAATTACTTTAGACAAACATAAAATCGATGCTTTAGGCGGATGGATTCAAGAAAGAAATGATTACTACAGACACTGGTCAAGAGGTGTTGGATATACTCCAGGAGAAATCAGTCAAATTCAATATGCTGATGCTACAAGTGCTGGTGAATACAAAAACACACTTACAAACATCTCTTACTTAAGCCGTTTGAATTATTCTTATGATGATCGTTATTTCATTACAGGAAACTTCAGACAAGATAAAACGTCACTTTTCAGTGAAGACAATAATACAGCAAATTTCTACTCTTTCTCAGGAGCGTGGAAATTAAGCAACGAAAAATTCATCCATTTGCCAGATTGGTTTAACACAATCAAATTAAGAGGAGGTTACGGGGAATTAGGAAACAATACACTTGGAGTTTATGCGTATTCGCCAACAATCAATGCTTTCGCAGGATATGATTTCAATAATACTTTAGCGCCTGGAACTACGGTTGTAAGTGCTATTGACCCAAATGTTCACTGGGAAAAAACAGCTACTTCAAACGTTGCTGTTGAGCTTGGATTCTTAGATAACGATTTACAGATTACAGCTGAATATTATCAGAAAAAATCAACAGATTTATTGATTGGAGTTCCGTTACCATATTCAACTGGAGCATTTCCAGCAAGTATTACAACAAATGCTGGAGCAGTTAAGAATAGTGGTTTTGAGTTTACAGCAACGTATAACAACAATCACCACGAATTTAAATACAATATTTCGGCAAACTTAGGAACCTTGAAAAATGAGGTTTTACAAATTGGTCTTGATGGGAATCCAATTTATGGAGCAGCTTCAAAAACAGAGGTTGGAAGATCTATCGGAGAACTTTATACGTATCAAGTTGCTGGGATTTTCCAAAATGCTGCGGACTTAGCTTCTTCACCAACTCAGACTAATGCAGGTGTTGGAGATCTTAAATTCGCTGATTTAAATGGTGACGGCCAGATTACAGATGCTGATAGAAAGTTTATGGGAGTTACAATTCCGAAATACAGCTACGGAATCAATTTTGGTGCAAATTATAAAAATTGGGATTTCTCTATGTTCTGGCAAGGTTCAGGAGGAAACAAAGTATTCAACGGATTGTATCGTAATTTAATGACAGAGCAATATGGAAATCATAGTGTGGATGCATTGAACTACTGGACGCCAACAAATACAAATACAAATGTTCCTCGTCCAATTATTGGAGATCCAAACGGAAATGCAAGAGATTCTGACAGATTTATTGAAAGTGGTGATTATATCAAATTGCAGACATTGGAAATAGGATATTCAATTCCAATGCCAAAAGATTTGTTTATTCAAAGAGCGAAAGTATATGTAAATGGTCAAAACTTATGGATCATTAGCAAATACAAAGGTTACGATCCAGATTTTAATTACAATGACGGATTATTTTCTAGAGGATATGATGCTGGATCATTCCCAAATCCAAGAACAATTTCTTTGGGTGTTGAAGTAACTTTTTAATCTATCCTAACCATTAAAAACGAATTAAAATGAAATATAAAGTATTTAATTATATAACAGTTTTCTTTTCATTGGCACTTGTAACCACAAGCTGCGTTGATAATGAAGACTTGAACCAAGTGGATCCTAACGTTGAAACTGCAGGTTCATTTTGGAAAACAGATCAAGATGCAATCGAAGGAGTAAATGCCGCTTACGGAAGTTTGCTTACAGATGGAACTTACATGAGAAGCACGCCATTGCTTTTAGATTTAAAAGGTGATGATACGCGCAGTAATAGCCCTTGGGGAGCGATGTACAATGTAGGTCGTTTCAACTCAAACCCAACAGATCCTGCAATTTATGGATGGGCTTTTGAAACGTATTATCAAGGAATTTACCGTGCCAATCAAGTTTTGACAAATGTTCCGGAAATACAATTTGAAGATGCAGCTCTTAAAAACAGAATTTTAGGACAAGCTTATTTTTTAAGAGGTTTATATTTCTTCCATGCAGTAAACATGTTTAAAAATGTTCCGTTGCCGACAGAAATAAAACTTTACACTCCACAAAAAACAGAAGCTGAAGGTTGGGCTCAGGTTATTGCCGATTTTAAGGCTGCTGCAGAATTGCTTCCAACATCTTATGATGCCATTACAGGAATAGATAAAGGTCAAAAAGGACGCGCAACAAAAGGAGCTGCCCTAGGATATTTAGGAAAAGCATATTTGTTTACTAAAGATTTTGCAAACGCAAAAACAACTTTCAAACAAGTAATTGATTTAGGAGTTTACTCATTAGTTTCAAACTACAGAGACAACTTTACTACTACAAATGAAAACAATTCTGAATCTCTTTTTGAAGTGCAATTCAGCAGAGATGCAGGTGGAGTTGATTTAGGCTGGGGCGGTGCACCTGCTTCAGGTTGGGGAAAAACTTCTGCTCGTGCAATTACATATGCACCAAGAGCTTTTGGATGGACAGACGTTCAGCCTTCATGGACATTATTTAATGAATATCAGCAGGAAAAAACAAAAACAAATGCTGTAGATCCTCGTTTAGACGCGACAATATTTTATAATAAACCAGGCGGAATGCAATTGTACGGAAAAGATTTTGCTACTTTTTATGCAACAAGTCCAGCCGATTTAAATGATATTTTCTGCAGAAAATACCAAAACTCTGACGGTCAATTTGCTGATGAATACGATTGGAGATCAGGAATTAACGAACGTTTGTTAAGATATGCAGATATCTTATTAATGTATGCTGAAACGTTAAACGAAACGGGAGATACTCCAGGAGCTTACACTTATATTCAAATGGTAAGAAACAGAGTGAACTTGCCAGATTTAGCAACAGCAAAACCAGGAATGAATCAGGCTCAAATGAGAGATCAAATTGGACACGAAAGATTCTTGGAATTCCCTCTTGAAGGACACCGTTTTGACGATATCCGTCGTTGGGGATGGTTGCAGGATGCTACAAAACTAGCTTGGTTAAAAACAAGAGATGTTGAGTTTAACTCATATGCGCCAGGAAGAGAATATTTCCCAATTCCGCAGTTAGAAATGGATAACAATCCAGGAACAAAACAAAATGATAGTTATTAATATTTATTTGAATTAGTTAGAATACCTAATATCATATGGCAGATTTATAAAGTTTGCCATGTGATATTATCTTTAAAAGAGCATGAGATTATAGAGAGTTTAATTTATTAACATTTACTAAAATTATAACAAATGAAAACAATTGCAAGTTTGGTTTTATTAGCATTATTATTAGGAAGTTGTCAAAATGAAGATACTATAATCCCTTCGAATGATGAGGCGTCTGCAACGGTAGAAACTCAAAATTCTCAGGTAAAAAATTTAACAGCAAAAACGGTCAGCGGAAATGTTCCTTCGCATGATCCAAGCACAATAGTAAAAAGCGGTGTGAATTATTATGTTTTCACAACAGGAGATAATATTCCAATGACATATTCAACAAACTTAACAAGCTGGACTTGGGGGACATCAGTCTTCTCGTCAACGCCAAGTTGGATTGCAGGATATGTACCGGGTTTTACCAAAACATTTTGGGCGCCAGATGTAGCGTGGTTTAACAATCGATGGAACATGTATTACTCTTGTTCCACTTTTGGATCAGCTACCTCTGCAATTGGATTAGTGACTACTCCGGCAATTTCGCAAAGCGCAGGAACAACTTGGACAGACAGAGGCGTGGTAGTTTCTTCTTCAACAGCTTCAGATGTAAATGCAATCGACCCTTCAATTTTAGTTGATGGAAGCAATGTTTACATGGCTTATGGTTCTTGGCATGCCGGAATTGGAGTTGTTCCAATAAACGTTTCAACAGGAAAACCTAGTGCAACAAGAACAATAGTTGCTGGCGGAAACAGCGCATCTTGGGAAGCTCCTTGTTTGATTAAAGAAGGCAGTTACTATTATATGTTTGTAAACAGAGGAACTTGCTGTAACGGTGTTAATAGTACTTATTACATTGTAGTTGGACGCTCAACAAATGTATATGGACCTTATCTGGATAAAAACGGAGTAGCTTTAACAAATGGCGGAGGCACAACTGTTTTAGCAACGCAAGGAAACTATATTGGTCCTGGACATTTATCAAGAATTACCGGAACCCAAAAAGGAGCTGTTCATTATTATGACGGAGCCGACAGCGGAAATCCAAAACTAGAAATTGTATATTTTACATGGTCATCAGGATGGCCTACACTTTCTTATTAATTTTAATATTTAGAGGAAAGTCTCAAAAGCTTTCCTCTTTATAAACTTTATAAAACCATTATGAAAAAAGCACTTTTAATCACATTTCTTATTACCCTTTGTAATCAGGTTAGTTTTGCCCAAAATCAAACCACAGTTGTAACCATAAAAAATAATGCTGATGCTCCGGTAATCAACAAAAACATTTACGGACATTTTGCCGAACATTTAGGACGCTGTATTTACGGCGGATTTTTTGTTGGAGATACTTCAAAAATACCAAATACAAAAGGAGTTAGAAATGACATTATCGCTGCTTTAAAAGATTTAAAAATTCCGAATTTAAGATGGCCCGGCGGATGTTTTGCCGATACTTACCATTGGAAAGACGGAATTGGCCCACAAGAACAAAGACCAACAATCGTAAACAAATGGTGGGGCGGTGTAACAGAAGACAACAGTTTTGGAACTCACGATTTCCTGAATATGTGCGAACTTCTTGGAGCTGAACCTTATTTGTCAGGAAATGTTGGAAGCGGAACCGTTCAAGAATTAGCGGATTGGGTTCAGTATACCAATTTTGGAGGCAAAAGTCCGATGAGTGATTTACGTGTAAAAAATGGAAGAAAAGAACCTTGGAAAGTTAAATTTTGGGGAATTGGAAATGAAGCTTGGGGATGTGGAGGAAATATGACAGCAGAATATTATGCTGGAGAATATAGAAAATTTGCAACATTCATGTCGGATTGGGAAAACACCGGAGGATTGACGCGAATCGCATCAGGTTCAAACAGTGCCGATTATAATTGGACAGAAGTTTTAATGAAAAACATTCCAACAAATATGTTAGGCGGACTTGGAGTACATCATTATGCTGTAATCGAATGGGCTAAAAAAGGTGATGATAGAGATTTTACAGAAGAAGGTTATTTCAAAACAATGAAATCAGCTTTAAAAATGGAAGAATTGGTTACCAAACATGCCGCTATCATGGATAAATACGATCCACAGAAAAAAGTTGCCATGATTGTAGACGAATGGGGAGGTTGGTACGAAGTTGAAAAAGGAACAAATCCAGGTTTCTTATATCAGCAAAATACAATGCGTGATGCAGTTTTAGCTGGTGCGACACTGAATATTTTCAACAACCACGCTGATCGTGTTCGTATGGCAAACTTAGCGCAATGCGTAAACGTTTTGCAAGCAGTAATCTTAACTGATAAAGCAAAAATGATTACTACGCCAACGTATCATGTAATGAAAATGTACAGCGTACATCAAGATGCAAAATTATTGCCGGTAAGTTTTACTTCTCCAAATTATACATTTAATGGAGAAACACTTCCTGCAGTATCGGCAGCAGCATCAAAAGATAAAAATGGAGCAGTTCATATTTCTTTAGTAAATGTGGATGCAAAAAACAAAAACAAAATAGAAATTGATGTAAATGAACTTGGTGTTAAAACTTTTACAGGAACAGTTTTAACATCAGCAAAATTACAAGATTACAATTCATTCGATACGCCAAATAAAATTGTTCCAACAGTTTTTAAAGGTTTCGAAAACAAAAAAGGAAAACTTGAAATCACAATTCCTCCTTTCTCAGTTGTTGTTTTAGAAGGAAAATAAAAACATAAAAACATGAAAAAATCAAATTCCATTCTAAAAATAGCGCCGTATATCGGATTGTTTTTAGGTGCGTTATTGGTGTTTGGCTGTTCAAGCGACAGTCCAGATACACCTGTAACTCCAGATCCGCCGGTGGTGGTTGATCCGCCTGTGGTTACGCCGGCTTTTCCCGGACCAACTTATGCAGATAATTATACTTCAATTTCAAGTTGGGGAAGCAGATCGCAATGGAATTTGGCCAACGTGCATGATCCATCGGTAGAGAAATCTGGAGAATATTATTATATGTATCAAACTGATGCTTCTTATGGAAATGCTCACGAAGGCAACGGACATTTTTTCTACAGAAGATCAAAAGATTTAATTAATTGGGAATTCATGGGATCTTCGATGACACAGGCTCCGGCTTGGGTAAAAGATTCTTTAAACAATAAAAGAGCCAGAATGAATCCGGCACTTCCTCCAATCACAAATCCGAGTTATGGATATTGGGCGCCTTGTGTTCGAAAAGTCGGAAACAAATTCAGAATGTATTACAGCATTGTCGTAACCAATCCAATTACAGGAACAGATACCAATACATCTTGGTCAGAACGTGCTTTTATTGGTTTAGCTGAAACTGATGATTTGGCTTCAAACAATTGGGTTGATAAAGGAATGGTGGTTTGTTCTGAACCAGATGGCGTAAAAAGTTACGTTCGAAACGGAGGAAACGATTGGGATGCCTATTTTAAATTCAATGCCATCGATCCGAGTTTTATTCAGACTCCAGAAGGAGATCAGTATTTGATTTATGGTTCCTGGCATTCAGGAATCGCAGCTTTAAAACTGGATCCAGCAACTGGAAAACCAGCTAAATTAAAAACAATTGACGATTACGGAGTCCGAATTGCAGGACGCGGAAACGTGAGCACAAATCGCTGGCAAGCACTTGAAGGGCCGGAAATTATCTATAATCCAGACACACAATATTATTATCTGTTTTTGGCTTATGACGAATTATCTGTGGCGTATAATACACGCGTAGCTCGTTCAAAAAACATTTTAGGCCCGTATTTAACTATCAGCGGAAGCAGTATTACAACTGGAGCCGAGTGTTATCCAATGGTAACGCATCCGTACCAATTTAAAAATCATACAGGTTGGGTCGGATTCTCGCATTGTGCGGTTTTTCAGAATCCAGATACAAAACAATGGTATTATGCTTCTCAGGCGCGTTTGCCTGAAGGTGTTCCGGGAATTGCAGTTTCA
Source organism: Flavobacterium resistens (assembly GCF_900182645.1). Taxonomy (GTDB): domain Bacteria; phylum Bacteroidota; class Bacteroidia; order Flavobacteriales; family Flavobacteriaceae; genus Flavobacterium; species Flavobacterium resistens. Next base: position 167,442 of record NZ_FXTA01000002.1, read on the forward strand.
AATGCGGTAATGATGGGACACGTTCGCGCCATTCAATGGACAGAAGATGGCTGGCCGGTTGTCGAAGCTGAACGTTATGCAGGAGTTCCAGCAACGACAATTACAGAGGCAAATTTCATTGGAACTTGGGAACAAATCACAATGAATTACCAATACAAAACCATGCAGAAAGCAGGAACAATTTATTTAACTGCAGACAAAAAAGTAAGCGGAGATGCTACAGGAACTTGGTCATACGACAGTACTAAAAAAATCTTAACGGTAAACGGAGTAAAATGTAATGTCTCTGATGCTTGGGATTGGGAATTAGCAACCAGAAAAGTAACCTTGAGTTATTCTGGATATACAGGAGCAGGATTGCCTGTTTGGGGTAAAAAGATTAATTAGAAAATTCCAATTTTTAAATTCCAAAAATTAAAAATCTGTTCAATCTGCCTAATCTGCGTGAGAAAAATTGAGCCACAGATTACACAGATTTAAAGGATTGAAAAAAAAATCAATTTAATCCTGTAATCTGTGGCAAAAAAATATAACGATAATGAAGAATTTATTTGCAAGCCTTTTCATTTTGCTCTTATCGATTGAGGGAACTGCGCAATCGGTAAAATTTAATAATCCAATTATCAAGGATCAATACACAGGTGATCCTGCAGCATTGGTTTATAAAGACAAAGTGTATTTATACGCTGGCCACGATGAAGCGCCAAATGATTTTAATTTTTATAAGATGAACGAATGGGTTGTTTATTCTTCATCAGATATGAAAAAATGGGAATCGCATCCAGTCCCGTTAAAAGTAACCGATTTTAAATGGGCAAAAAGTGATGCGTGGGCTTCGCAAGTAATTGAAAGAAACGGAAAATTTTATTGGTTTGTAACTGTTGAACACGGAACAATTCCTGGAAAAGCAATTGGAGTTGCGGTTTCAGATAGTCCAATCGGTCCTTTTAAAGATGCTTTAGGAAAAGCTTTAATTACAAATGACATGACCAAATATACCGATATAAGCTGGGACGACATCGATCCGACGGTTTATATCGATACTGATGGACAAGCGTATTTGTTTTGGGGAAATACAGCGTGTCATTACGCAAAATTAAAAGAAAATATGACCGAAATAGATGGAGAAATTCATCATATCGATTTGCCACATTACACAGAAGCACCATGGATTCACAAACATAAAGATTGGTATTATTTGTCATACGCTTACGAATTTCCAGAGAAAATCGCCTACGCCATGAGCAAATCAATCAACGGCCCGTGGGAATTCAAAGGAATTTTAAATGAATTGGCCGGAAACAGCAATACAAATCATCAATCAATAATTGATTTTAAAGGGCAGTCGTATTTTATTTATCACAATGGAGCGTCAATTCCGCACGGAGGAAGTTTCAGAAGATCGGTTTGCGTTGATAAATTATTTTATAACAAAGACGGAACAATGAAAAGAGTTGTAATGACTTCTGAAGGAATACAATAGATTGTCAGTCTGAGCGAAGTCGAAGACAGTCGCAGTTTTCAGTAACCAAATTTAAATTTACTTACATAACTTATATGGTTTACAAAAATATAAAACAAACAATTTCAGCTTTCTTGATGTTAACCGCATCAGTTGTGACAGCACAGGAAATCGTAGTTCACGATCCAGTTGTCATCAAACAAAAAGATACTTATTATTTGTATTGCACCGGAAATGGAATCAGTGTTTTCAGTTCAAAAGATTTAAAAAAATGGGACAAACAGCCTCAGGTTTTCGCAGAAAAACCCGTTTGGGCAGATGGCGTTGCGGCCGATTTTAAAAATCATATTTGGGCGCCGGATATTTCATATCATAACAACATTTATTATTTGTATTATTCGGTTTCGGCTTTCGCCAAAAATACTTCGGCGATTGGCGTTGCGACAAATACTACTTTAGATCCAAAAGATAAAAACTACAAATGGGTTGATCAGGGAATTGTGATTCAGTCACAACCAAATCGTGATATGTGGAATGCCATTGACCCGAATTTAATCTTCGATGAAAACAATACACCTTGGCTTTCATTTGGTTCTTTTTGGGAAGGATTAAAAATGGTAAAATTAAATCCAGATTTAAAATCGATTGCACAACCACAAGAATGGCATACGATTTCAAAAAGAAAAAGAACTTTCGAATTAGCCGATTCTGATCCCGGAGACGGGGCACTTGAAGCTCCTTTTATCTTTAAGAAAAATGGTTATTATTATCAATTTCTTTCTTGGGATTTATGCTGTCGCGGAGAAAAAAGCACGTATAAAGTTGTCGTTGGAAGATCAAAAAATGTTACAGGACCTTATGTTGATAAAGACGGAAAATTATTAACCGAAGGTGGTGGAAGCATCGTAGTTCAGGGCGATGAAAATTACTTTGGCGTAGGCCATAACAGCGCTTATACGTTTGATGGCAAAGATTATATTTTCTATCACGCTTATGAAAAAAAATCGAACGGAACACCAAGATTAGTCGTTAAAGAAATACAATGGGATGCCAATTTATGGCCCGTTTTAAAATAGAATAAACAAATAAAATGAAAAAATTCACCTTTCCAATCATTACAATTTTTCTCTCGCTTCTAGTTTTTGTTTCCTGTAAAGAAACTAAAAACAATGCGGTGCAGGCAAGTGATAAAACGTCGGTTTTAAAAGCGGGTTATCAAATCGAACCCGTTAATATTCAAAATGTAAAACTGAATGATTCTTTTTGGTTGCCAATTATCAAAAGAGTTCAGGAAGTTACAATTGCTTACGCCATTCAAAAATGTAATGAAGAAGGTCGTTTTGAGAATTTCTTAATTGCAGGAAAACAAAAAACAGGGACAGTTAGAGGCGAAATGCCTTTTGATGATACTGATGTTTACAAAATTATTGAAGGGGCTTCGAATACTTTAATTTCTGCTCCAAATCCGAAATTAGAAAGAGTTTTAGATTCGCTGATTGCCATTGTAAAAATTGGTCAGGAAGCCGATGGTTATTTGACAACTTGGAGAACAATTAATCCTGCAAAACCGCCAGCGCCTTGGGTTCCGGTTATTGAAGGAAAACGTTGGGAATCTTTGCAAATTAGCCACGAATGTTATAATGCCGGACATTTAATTGAAGCGGCTGTAGTCCATTATGAAGCAACAGGAAAAACAAATTTTCTGGACATCGCGATCAAAAATGCCGATTTGTTTGTAAAAACTTTTGGTGACGGTCCGGGTCAGGTAAAAGGAGTTCCGGGACATCAAATTATAGAAACGGGATTGATCAAATTATATCAAATTACCGGAAAGGAAGATTATTTGAAACTGGCCAAATACTTTTTAGACAATCGCGGAAATCCAAATAATCATAAATTATATGGCGAATATGCTCAGGATCATATGCCAGTAATTCAGCAAAATGAAGTGGTTGGTCATGCCGTAAGAGCAGTTTATATGTATGCTGGAATGACCGATATTGCCGCCATGACAAAAGACAAATCATATGAAAATGCTGTAAATAATTTATGGAATAATATTGTGAACAAAAAAATGTACATCACGGGCGGAATTGGTTCAAGACATGATGGCGAAGCTTTTGGAGCCAATTATGAATTGCCAAATCTAACCGCTTACAACGAAACCTGCGCCGCAATTGGCGATGTATATTGGAATCATAGATTGCATAATTTATATGGAAAATCAGAATATTTTGATGTCATCGAAAGAACGATGTACAACGGATTAATTTCGGGAATTTCATTGACCGGAAAAGAGTTTTTCTACCCAAATGCGCTTGAAGCTGATGGCGTTTATAAATCTAACAGAGGTTCTTGCACGCGTCAGGCTTGGTTTGACTGTTCTTGCTGTCCTACGAATTTGATTCGTTTTATTCCCTCAATTCCGGGATTGATTTATTCCAAAACAAATAATGAATTATTTGTAAATTTATATGCCTCAAACAGCGCTTCTTTCAAATTAGGAAAAACCGATTTACAGATTTCACAGCAAACAGGTTATCCTTGGAATGGAAAAGTAGCAATTGCTGTTAATCCAAAAAAAGAAAGCCAATTTACGATTAAACTTCGCGTTCCGGGCTGGGCTAGAAATGAGGTTCTGCCGGGGGATTTATACACTTATAAAAAAGCTTCAACTCAAAAAACTACTATTACTGTAAATGGAGAAACTGTAGCAATACAGCCAGAAAATGGTTATTACAATGTAACAAGAACTTGGAAAAAAGGAGACAAAATTGCGCTTAATTTTCCAATGGAAGTTCAGGAAGTTGAAACCAATTCAAAAGTAGAAACCAACAAAAGCAAAGTTTCTTTAGAGTACGGCCCGATCGTTTATGCAGTTGAAGAAATTGACAACAAAAACAATTTTGATCAAATAAATGTGGCTTCTGGAGATACCTTCAAAGTAAAAAAAGAAGCGAATTTATTGAATGGCGTTAATGTAATTGAGAATTCAAAATTCAAAGCAATTCCATATTATTCTTGGTCAAATCGTGGCGTAGGAAAAATGAAGGTTTGGTTAGATTATAAGAATTGAGAAAATAGATAAAAGAAGCAAGAAGCAAGACAAATATAGCCACAGATTAAAGGATTAAAAAGATTAAAAATAAATCTGTCTAATCTGTGAGGAACAAAAAAAGTAAAATCCGTTTTTATCCGCGCCTTCACGATAGTGAATCAGTGTAATCTGCGTACCATAAAACACATTTAAATATAAAAAAATGAAGTCCAATTTAATTACAAAAATGACCCTTTGTGGTTTAATGCTGAGCGGTGTTTATGCATCGGCACAAAAAAATAATCTTCAAGTTGATGTTGCAAAAACAGTAACAAAAATTCAGCCAACAATGTATGGAGTGTTTTTTGAAGACATCAATTTTGCTGCTGATGGAGGATTATATGCTGAAATGATTAAAAACAGATCGTTTGAATTTTTGTTTCCAATGATGGGCTGGCAAGAACCAAACAGCGACCGACATAAATTGAACGAAAAATCAGGAATTGCAAATGTAATTCAGTATTCTCAAAAAGGAACAAACCATAATTATTGCCGAGTTACAATTAACGATGCTTCAGGTTATGAATTGATAAACGAAGGTTTCAGGGGAATGGGAATTAAGAAGGATTTAAAGTACAATCTGACTTTAAAAGCTTCAAAAATTTCAGGAAATATTTCTAAAATCAAATTCCAGTTTATTGATAAAAACAATAAAGTTTTAGGCGAAACTTCGGTTGTACCAACATCAAATGATTGGTCAAATTATTCGGCTCAATTAACCTCTTCAGCAACAGAAGCCAAAGCAAAACTAAAAATCACTTTTGAAGGAAATGGTGTAATTGATTTAGACAATATTTCATTATTTCCAGAAGATACTTGGGTCGGAAGAAAAAACGGACTTCGTAAAGATTTAGTACAATTATTATACGATTTGAAACCAGGATTTTTGCGTTTTCCTGGCGGATGTATTGTTGAAGGAAGAACTTTGGCAGAACGTTACCAATGGAAAAAATCAGTAGGAAATGTTGAAGACAGAGAAACAGCAGTTAACCGTTGGAATATGGAATTTTCACACCGTCCGGCACCAGATTATTTCCAGAGTTTTGGTTTAGGATTCTTTGAATATTTCCAACTTTCAGAAGATATTGGCGCTTCACCGCTTCCAATTTTAAGCTGCGGAATGGCTTGCCAATTTAACACAGGACAATTAGTTCCAATGGATCAAATCGATCCTTATGTTCAGGATGCTTTAGATTTGATCGAATTTGCAAATGGAGATGCTACGACAGCTTGGGGAAAAGTAAGAGCTGATATGGGACATCCAAAACCATTCAATTTAAAATTTATTGGAGTTGGAAATGAGCAATGGGGACCCGATTATATTGAGCGTTTCAAAGTGTTTCAAAAAGCCATCAAAGCAAAATATCCAAACATCACAATCGTATCTGGAACAGGACCTTTCCCTGACGGCGATTTTTACGACTATGGCATGAAAGAACTTAAAAAACTGAATGCTGAAATTGTTGACGAACATTATTATAAGGATCCAGCTTGGTTCCGTAAAAATGTAACGCGTTACGACAATTACGATCGTAAAGGACCAAAGATTTTCGCTGGAGAATATGCAGCGCAAAGTGTTGCAATTGCAAGTCCGGAAAACAAAAATAACTGGGAATGTGCTTTCTCTGAAGCGGCTTTCATGACCGGAATGGAGCGTAATGCTGAGGTAGTTCAATTGACTTCTTATGCACCTTTATTAGCTCACGTTGAGGGTTGGCAGTGGACACCAGACATGATTTGGTTCAACAATTTACAGTCATACGGAACGCCAAATTATTATGTTCAGAAATTATTCTCTAATAATAAAGGAACCGATTTAATCAACATTACAAAAGATGGAAAAGCGGTTACAGGTCAAAATGATTTGTTTGCATCGGCAGTAAAAGATGTGAATTCGAAAGAAGTGATTTTGAAAATTGTGAACGCAAATGCTGCTTCTCAGAATGTTTCAATTGACTTAAAAGGAGCAAAATTAGAGTCAAAAGGGATTGCTGTAATTTTAAAAGGAGACGGAATAAATGATGAAAACTCTTTTGACGCACCAACGAAAATCAGTCCGAAAGAAAGCGAATTTAAAGTAAGCGGAAACAAAGTTCAGTATGATTTTCCAGCATATTCGGTAACCGTTTTAAAAATTAAGATGAAATAATCGCAATAGAATAAATGTTAAACCAACATTTATTTTCTGTTTTTGTCATAATTGCTTGTTTTGATGCATTATTTGTAAAAATTCAAAGCTCAATTTTTATTAAGTGTTTATTGTACACTTATAAATGAATTATAATTATATTTGTCATTATTAAAAATGAATTTCGAATGAAAAATTACGTTATAGGATTGGACTACGGAACAGATTCTGTTCGAGCGGTGCTTATCGATACTGAAAATGGGCAGGAATTAGCATCGAATGTTTCTCATTACAAAAGATGGAAAAACAAACAATATTGTGACGCATCTATAAATCAGTTTCGTCAGCATCCTTTGGATCATATTGAAGGATTGGAAATCACGATTCAAAATGTTATAAAAGAAAGTAAAGTTGATCCTTCATTAGTAAAAGGAATTTGTATTGACACAACGGGATCTTCTCCAGTTCCAGTTACAAAAGACGGAACACCACTAGCATTGACAAAAGGGTTTGAAGAAAATCCAAATGCGATGATGGTTTTATGGAAAGATCATACTTCAATTAATGAAGCAAACGAAATCAACGAACTAGCTGTAAGTTGGGGCGGAGAAGACGTAACAAAATACGTTGGAGGAATTTATTCTTCAGAATGGTTTTGGGCAAAAATCCTTCACATTGCAAGACAAGATGAAGAGGTTAAAAATGCAGCACATACTTGGATGGAACACTGCGATTTAATGACGTATTTGTTGATTGAAGACAAAGACTTAAAAACTTTCAAAAGAAGCCGTTGCGCAGCAGGACACAAAGCAATGTGGCACACAGACTGGAACGGATTACCGCCAGTTGAATTCTTAGAAAAATTACATCCATATTTAGCACAGCTTCGTGGTAATTTATATGATGAAACCTATACATCAGATTTAGTTGCCGGAAATTTAAGCAAAGAATGGGCAGATCGTTTAGGGCTTTCGACAGAAACTATTATTGCTGTTGGAACTTTCGACGCACACTCTGGAGCAGTTGGAGCTAAAATTGAAGAAAACACTTTGGTTCGTGTTATGGGAACTTCGACTTGTGATATTCTGGTTGGTTCTTATGATGAAGTGGGAACAAAAACTGTGCGCGGTATCTGCGGACAAGTTGATGGTTCTGTAATTCCAGGATTTATTGGTTTAGAAGCAGGACAATCTGCTTTTGGCGATTTATTGGCTTGGTACAAAGAATTATTGATGTGGCCAACAGAACATTTATTAGGTTCATCATCTCTTTTAAATGACACTCAAAAAGAACAATTAAGAGAAGAATTCAGTGATAAATTAATTGTTGAATTAACGAAAGAAGCAGAGAAAATTCCAGTTTCAGAAAGTCTTCCAATTGCTTTAGACTGGATCAACGGGCGACGAACTCCAGATGCGAATCAGGAAGTAAAAAGTGCAATTTCGAATCTTTCATTAGGAACAAAAGCACCTCATATTTTCAAAGCTTTAGTAAACGCAATTTGTTTTGGAGCGAAGAAAATTGTAGATCGTTTTGAAGAAGAAGGAGTAAAAATCGACAGCGTTATCGGAATTGGTGGCGTGGCGAGAAAATCTCCTTTTATCATGCAAACTTTGGCGAATGTTTTAAACAAGCCAATTAAAATTGCAGCTTCAGATCAGACACCAGCTTTAGGAGCGGCAATTTATGCAGCTGTTGCAGCTGGAATTTATCCAAATGTAATCGAAGCAAGCCAAAAAATCGGAAGTGATTTTGACGGAGAATATTTCCCTCAATTAGATAAAGTTGCAGCGTATAACAAACTGCTTATTGCTTACGAACAATTAAGTGTTTTTGCAGATCCAACCATTAAAATATCTCAAAATGAGTTCTCAGTATAAAGATTTAAAACAAGAATGTTACGAAGCCAATATGCAGTTAAATGCATTGAATTTGGTTGTCTACACTTTTGGAAACGTAAGTGCCGTGGACAGAAAAAATGGTGTTTTTGCCATTAAACCAAGCGGCGTTCCGTACGAAGATTTAAAACCTGAAGATATTGTTATTGTCGATTTTGATAATAACGTAATTGAAGGAACGATGCGTCCGTCATCTGACACAAAAACGCATGCTTATTTATACAAAAACTGGCCAAATATTGGAGGCGTTGCGCATACACACGCAACCTATTCTGTTGCTTGGGCGCAATCGCAAAGAGATATTCCAATTTTCGGAACTACACACGCAGATCATTTAACGGCAGATATTCCATGCGCTCCGCCAATGGCTGACTCTCTTATTGAAGGAAACTACGAACACAATACAGGAATTCAGATTTTGGATTGTTTCAAAGAAAAAAATCTTTCGTACGAAGAAGTAGAAATGATTTTGATAGGAAATCACGGTCCGTTTGCTTGGGGAAAAAACGCAGCAAAAGCGGTTTACAACAGTAAAGTTTTAGAAGTAGTAGCAGAAATGGCGTACCTGACTTTGCAAATCAACCCAAATGCACCAAGATTAAAAGATTCATTAATAAAGAAACATTACAACCGCAAACACGGAAAAGATTCGTATTACGGACAATAATGATTTTGTTTCAGGTTTTCTTTGTTTCAAGTTTCAAGTTGTTGGAACGTTGAACTTGGAATCTGGAACAAACAAAACAAAAACAATAAAATAACAAATCGAGTTTTCAGATTCTAACAACTTGAAACCTGAAACTTGAAACAAAATAAACAAAAGACATGATTGATATATCTCAAAAAGAAGTATGGTTTGTAGTAGGAAGCCAGGAATTATACGGTGAAGAAACCCTTAGAAAAGTAGCAGAACATTCGCAGATTATTGCAAAAGGATTAGACGCTTCATCTTCAATTCCAGTAAAAGTGGTTTACAAAGATGTGGTAAAATCGCCTTCGCAGATTTTAGATGTTTGTTTGGCTGCGAATTCAGAGAAAAACTGTATTGGAATTATTGCCTGGATGCATACTTTTTCTCCGGCAAAAATGTGGATTGGTGGTTTGAGTATTTTGAAAAAACCATTATGTCATTTACATACACAATACAATGCTGAAATTCCGTGGGGATCTATCGACATGGATTTCATGAACTTGAATCAATCCGCTCACGGAGATCGTGAATTTGGTTTTATCATGTCAAGAATGCGCAAAAAACGTAAAGTTGTTGTAGGACATTGGGAAGACGAAAGAGTTCAGAAAAAATTAGGAATTTGGTCAAGAGTCGTTTTAGGATGGGATGAACTTCAAAACTTAAAAGTAGCTCGTATTGGAGACAATATGCGTGAAGTTGCCGTTACAGAAGGCGATAAAGTAGAAGCTCAAATTCGTTTTGGCGTTTCAGTAAACGGATTCGATTCTTCGGATGTTACCAAACATATCGAAAAAGTAACTGACAAACAATTAGCTGATTTATTAGCGGTTTACGAAGCTTCTTATACATTAACTGATTCTTTAAAAGAAGGTGGCGCGCAAAGAAGTTCTTTAGCGGAAGCTGCAAAAATCGAATTAGGTTTAAGAGCTTTCCTTGAAGAAGGAGGTTTCGGCGCTTTTACAGATACATTTGAAAACCTTGGAGTTTGGAAACAATTACCAGGAATCGCAACACAAAGATTAATGGCTGATGGTTATGGTTTTGGTGGAGAAGGAGATTGGAAAACTGCTGCAATGGTAAGAGCATTAAAAGTGATGAATATTGGTTTGGAAGGCGGAACTTCTTTCATGGAAGATTACACGTATCATTTCACACCGCAAAAATCTTATGTTTTAGGTTCTCACATGTTAGAAATTTGTCCATCAATTGCTGATGGAAAACCTTCTTGTGAAGTGCATCCTTTAGGAATTGGCGGAAAAGAAGATCCAGCTCGTTTGGTATTTAATTCGCCTGCTGGAGATGCAATCAATGTTTCTTTAGTTGATATGGGAACGCGTTTCCGTTTAATTGTAAACGAAGTTGAAGCCGTTAAACCAATGGCAGAATTACCAAAACTTCCAGTTGCAAGAGTTCTTTGGGATTGTAAACCAAATCTTGATATTGCAGCAACAGCTTGGATTCTTGCCGGAGGAGCGCATCACACGGTTTACAGCCAATCATTGACAACAGAATACATGGAAGATTTTGCTGATATCGCTGGAATTGAGTTATTGGTAATCGATGAGAAAACTACAGTAAGAGATTTCAAAGATAAAATCAACGCTAACGAAGCTTATTATCATTTGTTTCAACACGGCCTGTAAGGCAGTAAAATGTAATTTGTAAGATGTAAAATGTGAAAAAACTTAAAAAGGTAATTTTTACATTTTTAAAATGATTAAATTTCACATCTAACATTTTACATCTAACATTTAACATTTTACAAATCAAAAAAATAACCATTTATGAATGTATTAAAACGTTGTGTTTTCGGATTAAGCCTTTTGAGTTTGGCTGCAGTTTCAGTTCAATGTAAAAGCGATAAAAAAGCAGATACAGAAAAAGTTGCAACTGATGAAAAAGAATTAGTTTCAATTGAAAAATCAGAATACGGGACAACTGCAAAAGGAGAAAAAGTTGAAAGTTATAAACTGAAAAACCAAAATGGGATGGAAGTTGATATCATCACTTTTGGTGGAAGAATTACAGATTTGAAAGTGCCAAATAAAGAAGGTGTTTCTGAAAATGTAGTAATCGGATTCAGTTCTTTGGCTCAATACGAAAAAGAAAATCCGTTCTTCGGCGCTTTAATCGGAAGATATGGAAACCGAATTGCAAAAGGGAAATTTACTTTAGATGGAAAAGAATATCAACTAGCAATTAACAACGCGCCAAATGCTTTGCATGGCGGTCCGCAAGGATATTTTAATGTTGTTTGGAAAGCCGATGAGGTTAAATCTGGTGAAACAGCTTCTTTAAAATTATCTTATGTAAGTAAAGATATGGAAGAAGGTTATCCAGGAACTTTAAAAGTTTTTGTGACTTATATTTTGACGAATGACAATCAGTTGGAAGTTTTATACGAAGCAACAACAGACAAGAAAACAGTTGTTAACTTGACGCAGCATTCGTATTTCAATTTATCTGGAGATTTTACAAAAACAATCTTAGATCACGAATTGACTTTAAATGCAGATAAATTAGTTCCGGTTGACGCGACTTTAATTCCAACAGGAAAATTAGAAGATGTTGCCAATACTCCTTTTGATTTCAGAACTCCAAAATTAATTGGAAAAGACATTAATGCTAAAAACGAGCAATTAGAAAGAGGAAAAGGTTACGATCATTGTTGGGTATTGAACAATCCTGAAAAAGGAAAAACAATCATTGCAAAAGTATACCACGCAGCAAGCGGAAGAGTTATGGAAATGACAACAGACGAACCTGGAATTCAGTTTTACTCTGGAAATTTCCTTGACGGAACTTTGCCAACTCGCGACGGAAAAACATATGCACACAGAACCGGACTTTGCTTAGAAACAGAACATTATCCAGATTCACCAAATCAGAAAAACTTCCCATCAACGGTTTTAAACCCGGGAGAAAACTATAAAACGAAAACTACATTTAAGTTTTCTGTTCAAAAATAATCTTTAGAATTTGTTTAGTTAGTTCTAATTCTCTGAAAAACCTCGAAAGTATTAAGCTTTCGAGGTTTTTTTATTTCGATCATTCTGCTTTATATTTGAATGATACTACAGAAGATTTAAAAATATAATCATGAAAAGAATAATTATTTGCATATCTATTTTAACATTCTTTAGTCAAAGCTGTCAAAATAAGGATAACAGTCAATTAAAAAATAATTCTATTGTTAAAAGTGATTCGATAAATAAAGAAGAAATTAATTCTGGTGTCGATGCGAAAGAACAGATAGAATTGGTTAAAAATTTCATGAAATGGTATATTAAAAATCTAAATACATTATATAAGTTTAATACTATTGGAGGAGGATCGAGTGTGGCTGAAAACGAAGAACCACAAAATTATTTTGTAAATTTCAGTGAGGTTGAAAAATATATTGTTGAGTTAAAAAAAAGTGGTTTTTTGACAGAGAACTTTCTTAAAAATGAAAAACAAATATTTATAGAAGGCGAAAAATATTTTAAAGAAAATCCAGAGAATGATGGACCACCCTATGGATTTGATTATGACCGTTTCTTTTTTACCCAAGAAACTTTTGAAGAAGATCTTCCAAATATTGAGAAAAGTAAGTATGTTGTTGATCAAAAGGGGAAATTTAATTCTGAAGTTAAGTTTTATCTTCCTATATGTGGGATTACTTATAAATATTCTTTGGAAAAAGTAAACGAGAAGTGGTTTATTGATAAAATAGAATCTGTAAATACGCTGTAATTGTTTAATGGAAGAACTATTATCATAAAATAAAACAAGTATGTCGATTAAACATTTATTTAAGGCACAATTAAATTGGATTTCAAAAACTGAGGAATCATCAAAAAGGCTTTACAGCAAAACTCATCAAATTAAAATTGAGGGAAAACCAACTTTAGAAGTTTCAGCAGCCAAAGCTTTCAAAGGCGATCCATCATTATATAATCCCGAAGATTTATTGTTAAGCAGTTTGGTTTCCTGCCACATGATGTCATACTTGTATGTATGTTCTCAAAACGGAATAGAAGTTCTCGAATATTCAGACAATGCCGAAGCAACATTAGAAGTAAATCCAGATGGGAGCGGGAGATTCACCGAAGTTATATTAAATCCGAAAGTAAAAATCTCAAATCCTGACCAAATTGAATTAGCTTTAGATTTACATTTTAAGGCAAATCAATTGTGTTTTATAGCTAATTCCTGTAATTTTCCAGTTTTGCATAATGCGAGTTGTGAAATAATATAAAATAAAAAACCTCTTCCTTTTAAGAAGAAGTTTTTTATATAGTAATTAAACTAAATTTTCGTCAACAAAGTTTTTACAATATTCCTTTATCAATTGTCTTACATTCCTAAATTGCTCCGTTATTTCTAAATCTGTTCCGGATGCTTTTGCAGGATCAGGAAAATTATAGTGAAACTTAAGTGCTTTTGTTGGAAAAAACGGACATCGTTCTTTAGCATTATCACACACCGTTATTACATAATCAAAGTCAATATTGGTGTACTCATCAATATTGTTGGATGTGTGATTTGAAATATCTATGCCATCTTCTTTCATGATCGAAATGGCCTTCGGATTGACTCCATGAGTTTCTACTCCGGCACTGTAAACGACAGCTTTATTGCCTGCAAAATGTCTCATATATCCTTCTGCAATTTGACTTCTGCAGCTATTTCCCGTACAAAGTATTAATATTTTCTTTTCCATAATTTTAAACAAACAGCCAAATGATGTTTATGATGCAGAATTTTGGGTCAAAGCCAAAAATAAGCTGCAGAATAACAACAGATGTTGTGATAATAATTGGTTTTTTATATTTAATAAATTTTTCTTTCATATTAGCAACATCCAGAATTTGGAGTACAGCATGAAGAAGCTTCATTATTTAGTTCAATTAAATTGATTTTTTGTTTTTCAGCAGGAATTCCGCACGAATCTTGTGCTAAACAAGCCGTTGATTTGTTTTGAAGAATAAAAGTTTTTCCGTCGAAAGCCAAATCATATTTTCCAATGGTTTCACTTTGGTATTCTACTTCGATTTCAAGATCTTCAATATTTAGCTTCTCTTCTGAAAGTTGAATGATGTGCAATAATTTAGTTGGTTTTAAACGATGTTCAAAATCGTTTGCATTCCAAAGCTGAAAATTGACAACTTTTTCATTTCTAATAACACCACCACAATCGATGAAGTGTTTTGTGATGCTTCCAACTTCAGTTACATGAAAATGTTCAGGTACAAAAGCTCCGTTTTCCAGTTGAAATTCAACATTATCTAATGTTGGTAAAATCTTTTTTATTTCTGATAATTTCATTTTTGTATAGTTTATTGTTTTAATGCAATATTGCGATAATAAATGATAAAAAAATGCCTAACAGCATTTAGATTTCGAAATAGTGGCTGAGATATTTAAAATATAACCACTTAAAATATTGATTGTTTTTTCGTCAAGACAATAACAGATTGCGTTTCCTGAAATGTTTCCTTTGATAATGCCAGCATTTTTTAATTCTTTCAAATGTTGGGAAACTGTAGGTTGAGCAAGAGGGAGTTCGTTGACAATATCGCCACAAATGCATTCATTAACTTTTAGTAAATATTCAATTATCGCGATTCTTGCAGGATGTCCTAATGCTTTTGCGATCGTTGCTATTTGATTTTGTGCATCTGTAAAATGTTCAGTTTTTGTAGCTCCCATTTTTATTTAATTTAATATTGCAATATTACGATTAAAATATAAGCAAACCAAATTTATTTGCAAAAAACAGATATACAGCAGATTAAGTTAGAAGTGTTTTGTTGAAGAAGTGAATAAATGAAAAAACCTCTTCCGTTAAGAAGAGGTTTTACGTACCCGGAGCCGGAGTCGAACCGGCACGGTTTCCCACAGGTGTTTGAGACCAGCGCGTCTACCAATTCCGCCATCCGGGCTTAGCAGACGAAAAAACAATCAAAAATTGATCATTTTAACGCAATAGAATGATGTCATAAATGGCGTCATTCCTTT
This sequence comes from Flavobacterium resistens, assembly GCF_900182645.1. Lineage (GTDB taxonomy): Bacteria > Bacteroidota > Bacteroidia > Flavobacteriales > Flavobacteriaceae > Flavobacterium > Flavobacterium resistens. The sequence continues at coordinate 182,721 of NZ_FXTA01000002.1, forward strand.
AACACGGTGCAAATGTAAAAAATAAAATTAAACATTCTAATAAAAATACTTAAATTTTTGCTTTCAGTGTTCAATAAATTTTATAAATTTGCACCTCGTTAAAACGACGCACACACAACTAACTACACCCGAGACATTTACGAATGTTTTGCTTTATCGAAAATGATAAAGCCGAATTATACTAAGCGTAGCGGAGCAAAAACAACAAATTATAATGTCGCACCTAGAACCAGAAGCTAAAATTTTTGCTTGTTCACAAAGTGTTTATCTTGCAGAAAAAATTGCAGAGCAGTACGGAATTCCGTTAGGAAAAGTAACGATGTCAACGTATAGTGATGGAGAATTTCAGCCATCTTACGAAGAATCAATAAGAGGTTTACGAGTATTTATCGTATGTTCAACTTTCCCATCGGCAGATAATTTGATGGAATTGTTATTAATGATTGATGCAGCAAAACGTGCATCAGCAAGACATATTACAGCTGTAATGCCTTATTTTGGTTGGGCTAGACAGGATAGAAAAGATAAACCAAGAGTTCCAATTGGAGCAAAGTTAGTAGCAAACCTATTGACAGCTGCAGGAGCAACAAGAATCATGACAATGGATTTGCACGCAGATCAAATTCAGGGATTCTTTGAAAAACCAGTGGATCATTTATTTGCATCTACAATTTTTTTGCCTTACGTGCAAAGTTTAAAGTTAGAAAATCTAACAATTGCATCTCCAGATATGGGAGGTTCAAAAAGAGCATATGCTTACTCTAAGTTTTTAGAATCAGATGTAGTAATCTGTTACAAACAAAGAAAAGCAGCCAACGTTATTGACACTATGGAACTAATTGGTGAAGTAAAAGGACGTAACGTAATCTTAGTAGACGATATGATCGATACAGGAGGAACTTTAGCGAAAGCGGCAGACCTAATGATCGAAAAAGGAGCACTAAGTGTAAGAGCAATCTGTACACACGCTATATTATCTGGCGGGGCGTATGAAAAAATTGAAAACTCGAAACTAACAGAATTAATCGTAACCGATTCGATTCCGTTAAAAAGAGAATCAAATAAAATTAGAGTAGTGAGTTGTGCACCTCTTTTTGCTGAAGTTATGCACATGGTGCACCACAACAATTCAATTAGCGGAAAATTCATTATGTAGAAGCAGTAGGCTGTAGGCTTTAAGCCGTAAGCTTTGTTTCGCATTTTAAAAGCCTAAAGCTTAAAGCGTATTGCCTAAAGCCATAGCAAATAAGAATATTTATTTAATAACTATATTTTTTTACAATGAAATCGATTACAATTAAAGGATCAGAAAGAGAAAGCGTGGGCAAAGTGTCAACTAAAGCCTTACGTAATGCTGGAGCGGTTCCTTGCGTGTTATACGGAGGAAATCAAGCAGTACACTTCTCGGCAGACGCTGCAGCGTTCAAAAACTTGGTTTACACTCCAAATGCACACACAGTTGTGATTGAGCTTGGAAAAGGAAAATCATTCAATGCAATTTTGCAAGATATTCAAGTTCACCCAGTTTCTGACAAAATTTTACACATTGACTTCTTCCAATTATTTGATGATAAAGAAATCACAATGGAAGTTCCTGTGAAAATCGTTGGTACATCTAAAGGTGTTCTTGCGGGAGGTGTTTTACGTTTAAACCAACGTAAATTAAAAGTTAAAGCTTTACCATCAAATCTTCCTGATTTTGTTGAAGCTGACATTACTCCACTTGAAATGGGTAACAAATTATACGTTACTAAAGTTGGAAAACCAGAGTACAAAATTATGCACCCAGACAACACAGTTGTTTGTCAAGTAAGAATCTCTCGTGCTGCTATGAAAGCTGCTCAAGAGGCTGCAAAAGCTGCAAAAGCTCCTGCAAAAGGAAAGAAAAAATAATTTTTTTCAAACTATACAAAAAAGCCTCAATCTTACGATTGGGGCTTTTTTTTTAGATGCTATCCCGATAGCTATCGGGACTAAGGTGCTGAGATGCTAAGTTTTTTCATTGCTGTTAGGTAGATCGAAGTTGAAGCCTTTTTTTGCGGTTATTTTTTAGAAGCAGAAAGTTTTCGTTTTCACAAGATGTGATGTAAGGGCTAGAGAGAAAGTATCTTTTTCATAAGATTCTAAGTCGCTAAGATGCTGAGGTGTTTAGTTTTTTGTCTTGCAACCAGGTCAGGTAAAACAAAATCGGTGTACATCAGTTTAATCAGCACCATCCGTGTGCCATCCATCGCGACCTTTGCGCAAAACCCTTGCGATCTTTGCAGTTAAATCACGACCAATAGGCAATTATCTAATTTTCACATTTTCAAATTATCTAATTGTTACATTCTCTAATTAATCTTACTTTTGCAATCATGATAAAATGGATAACAAAACTGTTTTCATCAATACCAAAAGAAGAGAACGCAGAAGACATTATGAAAAAATACTTAATCGTAGGTTTAGGAAATATCGGAGCTGAATATGTAAACACCAGACATAATATCGGATTTAAAGTGCTTGATTTTTTAGTCAAAAAAGAAAGCCTTTCATTTGAAACAGTAAAATTAGGCGCACTTGCAGAGTATAAATTTAAAGGAAGAACTTTTTTTCTTTTAAAGCCAAACACTTATATGAACTTGAGCGGAAAAGCAGTAAAATACTGGATGGACAAAGAAAATATTCCGCTAGAAAATATTTTTGTGATAACAGATGATTTGAATTTGTCATTCGGAACCATCCGCATTAAGCCAAAAGGCAGCGATGGAGGCCACAACGGACTTAAAAACATCAATCTTGTCCTAAATACACAAAACTACACTCGTTTTAGATTCGGAATCAGCGATCAGTTCAAAAAAGGACAACAAGTTGATTATGTTTTAGGAGAATGGAATGATGAAGAAAACGCAAAATTGACAGAACGTCTTGAAATTTCAGCTGAAATTATAAAATCTTTTGGAACTGCCGGATTGGAAAATACGATGACAACTTTCAATGGAAAGTAAAGATTTTTAGATGTTTAACTTTTTAAAAATCGATTTATCGATTAATTTAATTGAATTATAACGAAATAGTATTTTCAATTCCAAAGTTAAATGTCTAAATTTGGGATAAATTATTATAAACCATAAAAATTAGAAATATCATGGCTTTTGAATTACCACAATTACCTTATGCATATGATGCATTAGAACCACATATTGATGCTCGTACAATGGAAATCCACCATACAAAGCACCACAATGCATATACAACAAATCTAAACGCAGCAATTGCAGGAACAGATTTAGAAGGAAAAACAATCGAAAACATCTTAATTAACTTAGATAAATCTAACGCTGCAGTTCGTAACAATGGTGGAGGTTTCTACAACCACAACTTATTCTGGACTGTAATGTCTCCAAATGGAGGCGGATTACCAACAGGTGATTTATTAGCTGCAATCGAGGCTTCTTTTGGAACTTTCGAAGAGTTTAAAGCAAAATTTGCTAAAGCTGGTGCAACTCAGTTTGGTTCTGGATGGGCTTGGTTAACAGTTCAAAAAGGAGGAAAATTAGAAGTTGTAGGTACTCCAAATCAAGATAATCCATTAATGCCAGAAGTTGCTGGTAACGGTGGAACTCCAATCTTAGGAATGGACGTTTGGGAACACGCTTATTATTTAAACTACCAAAACAGAAGACCAGATTATATTGAAGCTTTCTTCAGTGTAATTAATTGGACAGAAGTTGCAAGAAGATTTGCTTTAGATAAATAAGACAATAGAGCAAAGAATAAAGAGAAAAGACGAGTACCGAAAGGTTACTCGTCTTTTTTTTATGTATATATTTCGTCTATAATCTTTTTTCTATAATCTTTCTTCTTTTCTCTAAAATAAAGAAAATAAAAAAGGCGGAATCTCTTCCGCCTTTTTTGCCCCAAATCTACCATAAACTTAACCTACTAATGTTATGGTTCGGTAAATGTATAACGAGTATATTTTAAAAAAAATTTTTTTAGACGAATGGCAAATATATCCGATTAAGTAAACTGAAAAAAGAAAAAAGAATAAAGAAGCAAGAGCAAAGAGAAAAGAATAAAGAGAAAAGAATAAAGAGAAAAGAATAAAGAGAAAAGAATAAAGAGAAAAGAATAAAGGGAAAAGAATAAAGAGAAAAGACAAGCAGCTTATGGTACTCGTCTTTTTTATTATCTATACATTTCGTCTATAATCTTTTTTCTTTGCTCTTGCTTCTTTGTTCTAGATAAAGAAAATAAAAAAGGCGGAATCTCTTCCGCCTTTTTTGCCCCAAATCTACCATAAACTTAACCTACTAATGTTATGGTTCAGTAAATGTATGGCGACTATATTTGAAAAAAAAACTTTTTAGATGAATGGTCGATATTTTCGACGAAGTGATTGTAGGAGTCTGTTTTGTAAATACTTATCTGAATAAAATAAAAAAGGTGGAATTTCTTCCACCCTTTTTGCCCCAAATCTACCATAAACTTAACCTACTAATGTTATGGTTTCCCAAAAGTATTATAGCTTTTCATTTTTACCAAACAAACAGGATGAACGGCAAAAAAAACCGATGAAATGCACAAATTAACTTTTTGTTAGCGTTTTCTTAGTATGCTCGAGCATCTTTTCCTTCGTAAAAATTCATAAATGCACGATTTACAACACGATTTCCTCCCGGAGTAGGATAGTCTCCTGTAAAATACCAGTCACCTAAATTTTTAGGACATGCAATATGTAAATCTTCCACTTTTTGGAAAATGATTTTTACTTCAGCATTGATTTCCGGAGAACTTAACATTTCTGCAATTTTATCTGAAATTTCTTCTGGAGTAAATTGATCGTAGATTGCCGTAACATAATTTACAACATCTTTATCAGCGAAGTTTTCCTGTGCTTTACATTTCGCATACACTTCGTCAACAATATGATATAAGTTTCTTTCTTTTAATAAAGTCAAAGCAGCTCTAAAAGCAACAAGCCCTTCTAGTTTTGCCATGTCAATTCCGTAGCAATCCGGGTAACGAATTTGCGGTGCCGATGAAACAATAACAATACGTTTTGGATTTAAACGATCCATCATTTTAATGATGCTCATTTTTAAAGTTGTACCACGAACAATACTGTCGTCAATAATAACCAAATTATCTTCTGGTTTGATTACGCCATAAGTAACGTCGTAAACGTGAGCTACTAAATCATCACGACTGCTGTCTTCAGTAATAAAGGTTCTAAGTTTAGCATCTTTGATAGCAACTTTCTCAGTACGTATTTTTACTGCTAAAAGTTCCTGAAGCGTTTCGGCAGTTAATGTATTTCTGTTTTCTAAAATATAATTGTTTTTTCTTTGATTCAAGAAATCCTGAGCAGCTTCTACTAAACCATAAAATGAGGTTTCTGCTGTATTTGGAATATAAGAGAAAACTGTATTATCTGTATCGCTGTCAATAGCTTTAAGAACTGCAGGCAAAATCAATTTACCTAAATCTTTACGTTCTTGATAAATTTCAGCGTCACTTCCTCTTGAAAAATAAATTCTTTCAAAAGAACAAGCTTTTTTAACGGTTGGTTCCAAGATTTGATTCATGGTAACTTTTCCATTTTTCTTGATAATCAAAGCATTTCCGGGATCAATTTCCTGAACACTTTCAAAAGGAACGTTGAATACAGTTTGAATAACAGGTCTTTCAGAAGCTACGACAACTACTTCATCATCTTGATAGAAGTAAGCTGGACGAATTCCGGCTGGATCTCTAAAAACAAATGCATCACCATGACCTAATAATCCGGCCATTGCGTAACCTCCGTCTAAGTTTTTAGCAGAACGAGCTAATATTTTTGCAATATCCAAACGCTCAGCAATTACTGGAGAAGCTTCTCTTTTAGAATAACCTTCAGCTTTACAGTCTTGGTACAACTGCATTACTTCTTTATCTAAAAAGTGACCAATTTTTTCCATTACCGTAACAGTATCTGCCATTTCTTTAGGATGCTGTCCAAGTTCAACCAGATTTTCAAAAAGCTCTTTAACATTTGTCATATTAAAGTTTCCTGCCAAAATCAAGTTGCGGTGCATCCAGTTGCTTTGACGTAAAAATGGATGAACACTCTCAATACTGTTTTTTCCAAAAGTTCCGTAACGAACGTGTCCTAAAAACAATTCGCCTACATACGGAATTTGTGATTTTATTTTATTGATGTCATCACCAATTTCTGGATTCGCTTTTAATTCTTCGCTGATTCGTTCATTGATTTGTTTAAAAACATCTTGAATTGGTTGTGCATGATTCGAACGAACTCTGCTGATGTAGCGTTGTCCAGGATCAACATCCAATTTAATGCTTGCAAAACCAGCTCCGTCTTGTCCGCGGTTGTGCTGTTTTTCCATCATTAAATACATTTTCTGAATCCCGTAAAAAGCAGTTCCGTATTTTTCTTTATAATATTCAAGCGGTTTAAGAAGTCTAACTAAAGCTATACCACATTCGTGTTTTAAAGCGTCGCTCATTTTTTTTGTTTTTTTGTGTGTTGTAAGTTGTGTGTATTAACGTAATAAAAAAGCCCCGTTTTACCGAGGCTCTTAGGCATTATATTTCTATGTCAAACTGAGTTAACGACTTAAATTGTTGTAATCGAATCGCTACTTCTGCTTTGCTTAATGTTTCCATCCTTTCAGTTCCAAATTTCTCTACGCAGAACGAAGCTAAATTTGAACCGTAAATAATTGCATTCTTCATGTTTCCAAAAGAAATGTTTTCGCTTTGCGCAATAAATCCAGAGAATCCACCTGCAAAAGTGTCTCCGGCTCCTGTTGGATCGAAAACTTCTTCTAATGGTAAAGCTGGTGCAAAGAATACTTCTCTGTTGTGGAATAAAAGTGCTCCGTGCTCTCCTTTTTTGATCACCACATATTTTGGCCCCATGTCCTGGATTTTCGCAGCTGCTTTTACTAATGAATATTCACCAGAAAGTTGTCTTGCTTCTTCGTCATTGATTGTAATAACATCTACACGTTTGATAACGTCTAAAAGTTCTGGAAGAGCGCAGTCCATCCAAAAGTTCATTGTGTCTAAAACAACTAATTTTGGTTTTTTCTCCATTTGATCTAAAACACTGCTTTGAACTAATGGATGTAAGTTTCCTAACATCACAACATCAGCATCTTTATAGTTTTGAGGAACTTTTGGCTGAAAATCTGCCAAAACGTTTAATTCAGTAACAAGAGTGTCTCTAGAATTTAGATCGTTGTGGTATAAACCGCTCCAAAAAAAGGTTTTTCCGCCTTTTACAATTTCGATACCTGAGATATCAATATTTTTTGAAGTCAATAAATCTAAATGTTCTTGAGGAAAATCATCACCAACTACAGAAACAATAGCTGATTGCAAGTTAAAAAATGACGCTGATAATCCGATGTAGGTTGCAGCACCACCTAAAATTTTATCTGTTTTTCCGAAAGGAGTTTCAATCGCGTCGAAAGCAACTGTTCCAACAATCAATAGTTTATTCATTTTATGAATTTCGAATTAGGGTGCAAAGATACTCTATAAGTTACAATATTGCAACGGTTTAGGTTCTCAAAATTTTCTTAAAAAAAGAATATCGATTTCGGGGTTAAAACTATTGTAAATGAGTAAATTATCTGAGATTCTTTTGAGTGCTCAAAATATCATTTTCAGAATTAAATTACAATATTTATTTTGGAAAAAACGCTTCAAGATTTTATTTAAGTTTTCTAAAAGATGAAGCTTTTCTTTTCTTTACAAAACAATGCCCAAATAGAAACTCAGTTGTTCAAAGTGTTTCTAGTTTTTTTGCTTATGATTCTTTGATTTATCGATATTTTTAATCCAATTGATTGCATCGTTCATAGGCTCTTCATTGTCTGAAAATGCAGTGTTGTGGCCCAAGTTTGGGAACAATTTATATTCAAAATGTTTTCCTTTAGATTTTAACGTATCAAGATATTCGATTGATAGATTCGCAGGAACTTGAATATCTTTACTTCCATAAATCCAGAATCCTGGAATTGATAATTTTGCGAGGATATCTTTGGGATTTGTGTCAATAAACTCATATCTGTCTGGATCATTGAATACATGTTTTCTTGCCTCTTCTTCGGAGTGCGTATCCCAAAAATTTTTATCTCCATTGGTATAAAATTGGAATCTCAATTGTTCTTTAACAGTTATTAGAGCTCCGCTAAAGATGGTTATAAATTTGACTTTCTTATTTTTCTCCGCAGCTAATGGAATTATCCATCCGGCTTGGCTACCGCCTATTAAACCGATAGATATTTTGTTATTTGACAAGGATTTAGATAAAGTATTTACGGCAGCACTTGCATCTAAAGACAAAAGATTTAGATTTGAGAAATCAACATTGTTAGTTCCTACTTCAGGTCCGGCATACACACCAGCAGATTCTCCAACTCCGCGTTTATCATACGTTAAAACTGCAATTCCATTATTGGCAAGGATTATAGCAAAGTCTGTCATTCTTTTTTCTTGTCCAGATCCGTGAATAATTACAACGGCTGCCTGTGCCTTGTTGGGCGTAAAAATAGTTCCGGCGAGTGTAACTCCTTCGCTAGTAAATTTTATTTCTTTAGTAGTAAAGTTTGAAGGAAGAGCAGATGCATAACTAATGACAAAAAGCAATAACATTGAGAAGAAATAGGTCTGTATTTTAATTTTCTTTAGAGATAAATTATTTTTGATTTTACTACTTTTCATTTCTTTTAAACAGGATTACAACTGATACTTCTTATCAAAATAATTTTTCAAAACCCCAACCTGGATTAAAACCATAAAAGGAACAATTAAAATAGAATACAATAAAGTTTTTGAAATATGAATTCCGGAAACAATTGCTGAAATTTTATCTGTGTATGATTTTCCGATTTCTAAATTATTTTCTGCTCCAGCAAAAAACATATTGTAAATAACCAAAAGGATCAAAGCAATTCCAATAAAAATCCATGTTGAGATGGAAATTAAAGGTTTATAAGGTTTGATTTTCGCTTTTTCGGCAACAAGAATTTGCGACATTAAGTTCGAAGTAAAGTCGGCAGATGGCGATTGTAAAGTGTTTTCGGCCATCATTCTTTCAATAAGATTTTCTAAATTTTTATCTTCCTCTTTCATAATACTCAACTATTTCGGGTTCTAACTGCTTTTTTAAAATGGTGGCTAATTTTTGTCGGCTTCTAAATAATTTTACTTTGACATTATTAGCGTTTATGTTCATAATTTTTCCAATTTCTTCTAAATTTTGATCTTCAAAATAGAATAGCGTCAAAAGGAAATTGTCGTCACTTGGTAACAAATTTAAACAATTCTGAATGGCCTGCTTTCGCTCTGTGTCAACTAAAGCGCTCAAAGCATTGTCCATTGTTTTTACTAAATGAGAAGAAAACTCATCTATTGAAATATTATTTTCTTCTTTTTTGTTTTTCTTTAAACGGTCTAAACAATTATTATAAGAGATTTTATAAATCCATGTTGAGAATTTAGAATCGCCTTTAAATTTGCTCAAAGAATTAAATACTTTAATAAAAGTATCTTGTGCGGCTTCTTCAGCTTCTTCTCTGTTTTTGACCATTTTGAGTGACAAAGTAAAGATCATATCTTTATAACGATCTACCAGCACGGCAAACGCATTCGTCTCGCCCTGCAGAATTTTATCGATATAATGTTGATCTGGAATTGTACTCATATTATATAGGACGACGGTTTATTATTGTAGGTTACAAGAATTTGAAATAATTTTTAATTTTTAAAAATTCCATATTCCAACTTTTAATTTTGAAATTCTATATATATAAAGGATTAAACTTTGCCAAAGCTTAATAATAGTATTGTTATTTCGACTCGTATTTGTTGCTAAATACTTTTAATAAAACTCAAAATTAGTTCATAATCAGCAAGTTTTGGAATTTGGAATTTATTTTTTTAAAAAAAATACCGAAAGTTGTAACCTCAATTTAAAAGGCATCGTCATATGGAATATCAATCAATTATAAAAACATAAAAATTATGGGACCACAAGTTTTAGTACCACTTAGTCTTTTTGCGATGATCTTTGGGATTGTCTATCTTTTTTACTCAACAAGAAATAGAGAGCGTTTGGCTCTTATAGAAAAAGGTGCAGATGCCAGCATATTTTTAAAAGGCAAAACAAATGGAGTTCCAGCATGGAAAATCTTTATTTTGAATTCAGCTTTTCTTTTAATTGGAATAGGACTTGGCTTTTTTATTGCCTTACTGCTTTCAACGTACACAGATATGAATTCTGATGTCATTTATCCGGCGACAATTATTACAATGTCTGGAGTTGGATTGTTAGTAGGATTTCATAGAGCAAAAGATTTAGACAAAGAATAAATTGTAAGTAGGAATTTAAGTTAGTACAAAAAACGCATCAAATAGTTGATGCGTTTTTTTATTCTTTAGAACCGATGGTTTCGTAATATTCGTCAACCGAAAGTTTAGGTTGCATAGATGCCATAACAGCCAATTGATCACAACGTTCGTTTTGTGGATGATTGTTGTGGCCTTTTATCCACTTGAAATCTACCTGATGTTTTCGATATGAAACTAAAAAGCGTTTCCATAAATCTGGATTTTTTCTGCCTGCAAATTTCTTTTTTTCCCAGCCTAAGACCCATTTTTTTTCAACAGAATCGACAACGTATTTAGAATCTGAAATAACTAAAACCTTCATATTTGGGTTTTTTAATTTCTCTAAACCAACAATTACCGCCAAAAGTTCCATTCTGTTATTAGTTGTCAAACGAAAACCTTCGTAGAATTCTTTTTTATGCGGAGTTCCTACCAATTCCATCACAACGCCATATCCGCCATTTCCTGGATTTCCTTTTGCGGCGCCATCTGTATATATATGTACTTCGTGATTCATTTAATTTTAGATTTCAGTCCCGATAGCTATCGGGATGATTTTTGTAGTTGCAATTGATTTTTGAATTTTATTCTTCTAATATTCTGTGAATAATCTCAGGAAAATGCTTTTGTTCCAATTCATGAATCTTTTCTGCAACCGTTTCAGGAGTATCTTCTTCAGTTAATGCTACATTTGCCTGAAAAATGATACCGCCTTCATCATAGTTTTCATTCACATAATGAATAGAGATTCCGGTTTCTTTTTCCTTGTTATTTACTATAGCCCTGTGAATGTGCATTCCGTACATTCCTTTGCCTCCATAATTAGGCAAAAGTGCTGGATGTATGTTGATTATCTTATTTGGATATTTCTCGATTATGTTTTCCGGAAATTTAAGTAAAAACCCTGCCAAAATTATTAGATCCGGGTCGATTTCTTGTATTTTTTGTAAGACATTTCGTTCTAAAAGTTCGCTTTTTGAGAAAATTTCGACTGGAATTTGATAATTTTTGGCTCTTTCAATCACTTTTGCCGAAGCATTATTTGTAAAAACAGAAACAACTTTTGCAATTTCAGTATTCAAAAAATATTTTATAATGTTTTCTGCATTAGTTCCTGATCCTGAGGCAAAAACGATAATTTTTTTCATGATTTCATTAATTTTGAGAATGCAAAAAACGGAATAAAAATCGAAAATAAATAGCTTTAAAACGGCTTTCTTGAAATTAATTTTATAAATTAGTGTTACATTTATTAACTAAATCGTGGTTTTAAAATAAAGTTTTTTATTTTTGCCAACAAATTAAATTCTAAAATTAAAGATTATGTCAGACATTGCATCAAGAGTAAAAGCGATTATCGTAGACAAATTAGGTGTTGACGAAAACGAAGTTGTAACAGAAGCAAGCTTCACTAATGATTTAGGAGCTGACTCATTAGACACTGTTGAGCTTATTATGGAATTCGAAAAAGAATTTGATATTCAAATTCCAGACGATCAAGCAGAAAACATTGCTACTGTAGGTCAAGCTATTTCTTATATCGAGGAAGCTAAAAAATAATAATACCACACCCGATTTCTAGATTTATTTTTAGACATCGGGTGTTATTATTTTTTTTAAAATTTAAATTTCGATTGATTTTCAATCAAAAAGATATATTTATATTGTAATGCCCATGGCTCTTAAGTAACATTACTGTTAAGAAAGCGTGGGTTTTATTTGTTTAAAGTACAAAATACATATTTATGGCATTAAGGCGAGTTGTTGTAACAGGATTAGGTGCACTTACTCCTATCGGGAATAATATCCAGGATTATTGGAATGCACTTGTGAATGGAGTAAGCGGAGCCGCTCCTATCACATACTATGATACAGAGAAGCATAAAACGAAATTTGCCTGCGAAGTAAAAAACTTCAATATTGAAGATTACATGGATCGCAAGGAATCTCGTAGACTAGATAAATTTGCTCAATACGCAATTGCTGCCAGTGATGAAGCTATCAAAGATGCTGGAATTACTAATGATAATATAAACAAACAAAGAGTTGGTGTTATCTGGGGAGCAGGTATTGGAGGTTTAGAGACTTTTCAAGAAGAAGTAATGTATTATGCGAAAGGCGATGGAACTCCAAAGTTCAATCCGTTTTTTATTCCAAAAATGATCGCTGATATTGCTCCTGCACATATTTCTATGCGTAATGGTTATATGGGACCAAACTATACAACAGTTTCTGCATGCGCATCTTCTGCAAATGCATTAATTGATGCTTTCAATTACATTCGTTTAGGAATGTGCGACGTTATTGTATCAGGCGGATCTGAAGCTGCGGTTACAATTGCTGGTATGGGAGGTTTTAGTTCAATGCACGCTTTATCAACAAGAAATGAAAGTCCAGAGACAGCTTCTAGACCTTTTGATGCAACCAGAGATGGTTTCGTTTTAGGAGAAGGAGCAGGAGCTTTAGTTCTTGAAGATTACGAACATGCAAAAGCTAGAGGTGCAAAAATTTACTGCGAAATTGGCGGTGGTGGAATGTCATCTGATGCTTACCATTTAACTGCACCACATCCGGAAGGAATTGGGGTTATTGCCGTAATGGAAAACACTTTGAGAGATGCTGGAATGAAACCTGAAGATGTTGATCATATCAATACTCATGGTACTTCTACACCACTTGGAGATGTTGCTGAATTAAAAGCAATTAGTGCTGTTTTTGGTAGTCATGCTAAAAATATCAATATCAATTCAACAAAATCAATGACAGGGCATTTACTTGGTGCGGCTGGAGCTATTGAGGCAATTGCTTCTATTTTGGCTATGCAGCACGGAATTGTTCCTCCAACGATTAATCATAGTGTTGTGGATGAAAAAATTGATCCATCGTTAAATCTTACCTTAAACAAACCTCAAAAAAGAGAGGTTAATGTTGCAATGAGTAATACTTTTGGTTTTGGTGGACACAATGCTTGTGTATTGTTTAAAAAATTGGTTGACTAATTTTCGTATATGAATATTATCAAAAAAATATTTTCTAAATCCCGTTCTCTAGAAGACGGGATTTTTTTTGACACTATTCAGAAAATTCTTGGTTTTCCGCCAGTAAATGTAGAATTTTACAGGAAAGCCTTTACACATAGATCATCAAATAAGTTAGATGAAAATGGACAACCAATCAATTATGAAAGGTTGGAATTTTTAGGCGATGCGATGTTAAGTGCTGTAATTGCTGCACATTTGTTTAATAAAGCACCAAACGGAGACGAAGGTTATTTGACTAAAATGCGATCAAAAATTGTAAGCCGTGAACATTTAAACGAACTAGGTAAAGATTTAAATTTGGTTCGCTTTGTGGAGAGCAAAGTGCCAATTCAGCATTTTGGCGAAAACATACATGGCAATATTTTTGAATCTTTAGTTGGAGCAATTTATTTGGATAAAGGCTATCCTTTCTGTGAGCGTTTTATTCAAAAGAGAGTAATTACGCCTTATGTTGATATCGCCCGACTTGAAGGAAAAGTTATCAGTTATAAAAGTTTGGTTATCGAATGGTGTCAGAAAGAAAAGAGAATCTTTCATTATGACATTTTTGAGGATAACGGTATCGACGGTCAGCGCTTATTTGGCGTAAAATTGAGCATAGACAATAAAGTAATCGCAAGAGCGCGAGCAACTTCAAAAAAGAAGGCAGAAGAAAAAGCATCACAAAGAGCTTATTTTGCATTTCAGGAGAAAATAGACAAGAAATAGCTACAAAAATGCTGTAACTATCTTAAAGCTATAACGTTTTCGTTTATAAATTAACAAAAACAACCACGTCATAACTATTGATGCTCCGTTAGAAATAGTATATTTACAACTTGATTTTTCATGACATGGCTATTCATAGATTGGATTTAGACGAATTTGACGAAATTGATTATTATTTAATGGCAATTCATACTTCATTAGAAGATTATAGACTGGCCTATTTTATCAATAAGATCCTTCCGATAAACTTAAGTAAGAGCAAAAACGAGATCCATGCTCAGACTAAAGAAGGAGAGGCAAATTTTTCTAGATTTTATTATTATGATTCCGAAAAAGCAGTTTCATGGAATTTAATTCAGAATAAAAATGAAATCATTTCAGTGAGTACAAATGATTTCCAGAATTTGTTTTCTAATGAAACAAGTGAGGTTTCAACAACAATTCATTTACTTCCTGAATTCAAAAAAGTAGATTTTTTCCTGAAAATAGAGAATAGCGAGGAAGCTCTAAATTTTTCAGAAATTCAACAACAATTAAATACCATAGAGAGTGTTGCGGCTATTTATGCCGTCGATACAAATAAAATAAAATCAAAAAACAATCTAATTTTTTAAAAAAAATGTTAACAAACAAGAAAACCAAAATTGTTGCTACACTTGGTCCCGCATGTAGTACAAGAGAGATTATCAAGGATATGATCGAGGCAGGGGTTAATGTGTTTAGAATCAATTTTTCGCATGCAGATTACGAAGGAGTAAAAGAAAAAATCGATATCATTAGAGGTCTAAATGAAGAGTTTGGTTACACTACGGCAATTTTAGGAGATTTGCAAGGACCAAAACTTAGAGTTGGTGTAATGGAAGAAGGAACTGTTGTACATGATGGTGATGAAATTACTTTCACAACAGCAGAAGATATTATCGGAAATGCAAAAAAAGCATTTATGAAATATCAAAATTTTCCAAATGATGTAAATGTTGGAGAGCGTATTTTGCTTGATGATGGTAAACTTATTTTTGAAATTGTTTCTACAGATAAAAAGACAGAAGTTGTTGCTAAAGTTATTCAAGGTGGAGAGTTAAAATCTAAAAAAGGAGTTAATCTTCCAAACACTAAAATATCTTTACCAGCTTTAACAGAAAAAGATATTGCAGATGCGATTTTTGCAATTGAGCAAAAAGTAGATTGGATCGCACTTTCATTTGTGAAAACTCCTCGCGATTTACAAGATTTACAAGAACTTATCGCTAAGCATTCAGAAGTTAAAATTCCAATTATTGCTAAAATTGAAATGCCAGAAGCTCTAGAGAACATGGATAAAATTGTAGCATATTGTGATGGATTAATGGTGGCTCGTGGAGATCTAGGTGTTGAGCTTCCTGCTCACGAAGTTCCATTGGTACAAAAAGATTTGATCCGTAGAGCTAAAACGGCTAGAATTCCTGTTATCGTTGCTACCCAAATGATGGAAACAATGATTACAAGTTTAACTCCAACAAGAGCTGAAGTAAACGACGTTGCAAATTCAGTAATGGATGGTGCAGATGCGGTAATGTTATCTGGAGAAACTGCAACAGGAAACTATCCTGTACAAGTAATTCAAAGAATGGCACAAATATGTGAAGCTGTGGAAGATTCTCCACTTATTCAAGTCCCTCAAAATACTCCACAAATCAAAACAAAACGTTTTGTTACTAAAACAGTTTGTCACCAAGCGGCTTTATTAGCTAATGAAATCAGTGCAAAAGCAATTTGTACGTTAACAAACAGCGGTTATACTGCTTTCCAGATTTCAGCTTGGAGACCATCTTCTGCTCATATTTTAGTGTTTACTTCAAACAGAAGAATTTTAACACAATTGAATTTATTATGGGGAGTTAAATCTTTCTTCTATGATAATGAGGAAAGTACAGATGATACTGTAACAGATGTAAATAAAATTGCAGTTGAAAAAGGATATGCGACTAAAGGTGACTATTTAATTAACCTAGCAGCTATGCCTATTAAAGATAAAGGAATGGTGAATACCATGAGAGTTTCTGAAATAGAATAGTTTTCTTTTTAAAGATATACTAAAAGCCATTCGAAAGAATGGCTTTTTTTTGTCCTTTTATGAAAACTTAATTCTAGTCATAGAATTGAAACAAAAATTTCTTCTTTAAGAGTAATAATTTAAGATAGTCAAAATCGCCTTTTTTGTTTAATAAATTTTACAAAATGCTTTAACAATTTGTCCTAAAGTTCCTTTTTTAACGTTTCATTTTATAAAATGAAACCATGTCATGGCTCAAAAATACTGTAGTCAGGTTTTTTATTAGCTAATTTTGAGTTCTTTAAAAAAAAATTAAGAAAATTCTTGATTTCATTTTTATCAGTTTTTACTGTCAATAAAATTTTGAAACAGCAATTTTTCAGAATGATTTTATTTAAAGAAAAAGCCCTGAAATTTTTGCTTTGATAAGCACATCTCTTTATAACGCTAATTATTAACAAATTTTATTACCATGAAACAAATTAAGTTTTACTGCAGATTTAATAATGCGATGATACTATTTGCATTAATATGTTCAAGCCTGTCACTTTCGGCCCAAAACAAAAAGCCTAACATCCTTGTGCTTTGGGGCGATGATATTGGAACTACTAATATTAGTGCTTATAGTGATGGACTTATGGGATATACAACACCCAATATTGATCGTTTGGCTAATGAAGGATTACGCTTTCTTCATTATTATGGAGAACAGAGCTGTACTGCAGGACGTGCCGCTTTTTTAACTGGACAGCATGGTCTAAGAACTGGACTTACAAAAGTAGGTTATCCAGGAGCGCCAATGGGAATGAGTCAGTTAGATCCTTCTATTGGAGGAATTATGAAAAGCCTTGGTTATGCCACGGGTCAGTTTGGTAAAAACCACGTTGGAGACCGCAATGAAAATTTGCCAACAGTGAATGGTTTTGATGAATTCTTTGGAAATCTGTATCACTTAAATGCAGAAGAAGAACCGGAATTACCTGATTATCCAAAAGATCCGGAATACTTGAAAAAATTTGGACCAAGAGGAGTTCTAAAATGTACAGCAACAAATGTTGATGATGCAACAACCGATCCTCGCTTCGGAAGAGTTGGAAAACAAAAAATAGAAGATACTGGAGCACTTACTAAAAAAAGAATGGAAACGATAGATGATGAAACATCTGCGGCAGCTATCGATTATATCAAAAGACAAAATGCCGCAGGAAAGCCATTTTTCTGCTGGTTTAATGCTACACGTATGCACCTTCGTACACACGTGAGAGCAGAACATCGAGGAAGATATACACATGGAGATAGTGAGTATGTTGATGGGATGATCGAACATGACGAAACAATTGGAAGTATTTTAAAGGCACTTGATGATTTAGGAATTGCTGACAATACAATTGTTATCTATTCAACAGATAATGGCCCTCACATGAATACTTGGCCTGATGGGGCAATGACACCATTCCGTTCAGAAAAAAACACCAACTGGGAAGGGGCTTTCCGTGTACCTTGCATTGTACGCTGGCCAGGACATATTAAACCAGGAACTGTAACTACTGAATTAATGAGTCATAACGACTGGATTCCTACGCTTGCTTCTATTGCAGGAGAGCCAGATATCGTTAATAAACTTTTAAAAGGCTATAACGCAAATGGAAAAACATACAAAGTGCATTTAGATGGTTTTGATCAAAGCAAGTTTTTAGAAGGCAAAACACCAAAAAGTGCCAGAGATAAATTCTTTTATACCGATGATGATGGTCTTTTAGTAGGTTTAAGAGAAGGGGATTACAAATATGTTTTTGCAGAACAGCGTTTGGCTGGTACATTAGGAGTTTGGGCAGAACCATTTACCAAACTTCGTTTACAAAAAATATTCAATTTATATCAAGATCCTTTTGAAAGAGCCGATTTTACTTCAAATACATACTGGGATTGGGTTATGAACCACGTTCAGATGGTCTATGGTGCAATATATGATGTTGGTGTATTTGCCCAAACATTTAAAGAATATCCACCAAGATCAATTCCGCCAAGTTTCTCTGCTTATACTATTATGGAAGAAGCGATGAAAGATATTAAGGCAAAACAATATATAGAAAAAAATGTAATGCCTAAGTTAAAAGAAGACACAGAAGATACTTCAAAAAAGAAAAAATAAATTCTAGATAATTAAAAGAAACAGGACGTAAGAAGTCCTGTTTCTTTCACTTAATACTATTTGTTATGCAGAAAAAATTAGTACTAATAACCATGCTTCTTTTTTTATTTATTTCTTGTAAAAAATCAGAAAAAAGCACGGTTGTTAATTCAAAAGACAGTACAGCTACAGCAGTTACAAACGGCGATCCTTTGCCAAGCTGGAATGACGGAACTTTAAAAAAAGATATTATTGCTTACGTTGAAAAAGTAACAAAAGAAGGAAGTCCAGATTTTATTCCGTTAGAAAATAGAATCGCAACCTTTGATAATGACGGAACTTTATGGGCTGAAAAACCTTATGTTCAGGAATTATTTGCTTTTTACAGAGTTAAAAAAATGGTAGAAGCTAATCCGGCTTTAGCTCAAAAACAACCATTTAAAGCAGTTGTCGAAAAAGACAAAACCTATTTTGAAAAAGGAGGTGATAAAGCACTTATAGAACTTGTTGCTGCAACGCATACCGGAATGACCGAAGATGAGTTCGAAGCCTCAGTAGCCGATTTTTATAAAGACGCAAAATATCCTGGAAAAAATGTTCCTGTAAAACAAATTCGTTATCAGCCACAATTAGAGTTATTAGATTATCTCCGTGCCAACGGATTTAAAACTTTTATTGTAACCGGCGGTACAGTTGAAGTTGTAAGAGGAATTTCTCAAGAGTTTTACGGAATTCCGAAAGATCAGGTTGTTGGTACTTCTTTTAAATATGTATTCGATGATGCGGCAAACAGTGTAAAAAGACAACCTGCTTTAGACCATTTTAATGATAAAGAAGGAAAACCTGTTGGAATACAATTACACATTGGTCAACGACCAGTTTTTGCCTGTGGAAACGAAGGTGGAGCTGGAGACCTTGCCATGTTACGGTATTCTTCAGGAAGTAAATATCCATCTTTTCAATTGATTGTAAACCACAATGATTCGATTAGAGAATACAATTATCAGGAAAAAGATAATCTTTCGCTAAACACCGCAGCAAAATACAAATATCATGTTGTGAGTATTAAAGACGATTGGAAAAAGGTTTTCGCAGATAAATAATATATGGGTTCCATCAGAAGTCGAAAATTGTTATAAATCTTAAAAAGAATTATTATGAACCAATTTAGAATATATGCCACTGCAAAATTTTTGTTCAGTATGTTTTTAATTCTTTTAAATTTTTCAGCATTCGCGCAAGAAGAAAAAGCAGGAGCAAGCGCTCAGGAACTCGCCGATAAAATGGCAAATCCGGTTGCAAGTTTAATTAGTGTCCCGCTACAAAATAATCTTACTTATGGAATTGGTCCTTATAATGGATCAAAATATCAGATCAATATACAGCCCGTTGTTCCTTTTAAATTAAGTGAAAATTTAAATTTAATTACTCGTTATATTCTTCCCGTTGTAGATCAGCAGGATGTTACTGGAGAAAACACACATGAGTTTGGTTTAAGTGATGCAACAGTAACAGCCTTTTTTGCTCCTAAAACTAAAGGAATTATTTTAGGAGTTGGTCCAGCTTTTTTAGTGCCAACTGCCACAGAAAAATTTTTAGGGACAGAAAAATTCGGAATTGGACCAAGCGTTTTAGTAATGCATCAAGGAAAAGGACTTTCTATAGGTTTTTTAGCCAATCAAATTTGGTCTGTTGCAGGAAACGCTGACAGAGCAGATTTTAATCAATTTTACACACAATTATTTCTGACACATAGTTATAAAAGTGGTGCAAGTTTGGGTATCACTTCAGAAATTACGCAAAACTGGCAAGGAAATACAACTCTTATTACCGTTAGTCCAAATGTTGGAGCAATTACAAAATTAGGAGGTCAGACTATGCAATTTGCTGTTATGCCTTTAATTCCAGTTGTCGGTCATTCAAGCATAAGACCAGATTGGGGATTAAGAGCCGTTGTTGCATTTATATTTCCAGGTAAATAATATTTCTAAGTTTCTTTCAACAAGCTGAAACTTCAAAAGAAAAAATCAGAATTGAGTTTAGATAAATCATTCTCATGACAGAAAAATCAACAGATAGTGGCGAAAGTTTTTTTGATCGATTAGCGTCAAAAGCTGAACGTTATGATAATGGCGCAGCGATCAGAAAAGAAGTGCCTCGTTCTTCTCATCAAGAATGGAATCCATCTGAAGATCGTCAAGATCCTGTGGATATTTTGATTGAAACAAGTATTGGCAGACTTGAAAGTTTATTGCCCATTCGATATCGAAGAATGATTGAATCGCCTTTTGCTTTTTACAGAGGAGCTGCAGCAATTATGGCAGCCGATTTAGCAAATACACCAAACACAGGAATACAGTTGCAGCTTTGCGGAGATTGTCATTTAATGAATTTTGGCGGTTTCGCAACTCCTGAACGCAAATTGGTTTTTGATATTAACGATTTTGATGAAACATTTCCCGGTCCATGGGAATGGGATGTAAAAAGACTCGCAACAAGTTTTGCAATTGCGGGAAAGTGGCGAAAATTTTCTGCTAAAGATTGTAAAGCATTTGCCTGGCATGTTGCCGACAGTTATAAAAGACATATGCTCGATTACAGTAAATTATCGGCACTTCAAATTTGGTATGCTGATATTGATCTGGCAGAACTTATTGATTTGGGGAAAGATGAAGAATTAAAAGAATTTCAGCAGAAACGAATAAAAAAAGCGGCGGAATCTATTGCTCACGAAAAAGAGTTTGCAAAAATGACCTATTTAGATGGAGTTCGGGCCAGAATAAAAGATGATCCTCCATTGATTTATCATACTTCGGGAACTGAAGCAAGTTACACATTCAGAGAAGCGAAGCAGGTGCATAAACGATACATAGAATCGCTTCCGGAAGACAAACAAGTTTTGTTGAGTAGATACACTATACATGATTTTGCCATAAAAGTAGTAGGCGTGGGAAGTGTTGGAACACTCTGTGGCATAAGTTTATTAATGTCGGCTACCGGAGAGCCAATTTTTTTGCAGTTTAAAGAAGCCAGAAAAAGTGTATTAGAAGCAAATGTAAAAAACAAAGGGAAATATCCTCATCAGGGAGAACGAATTGTAATGGGACAAAAATTAATGCAGTCAGCGCCAGATATGTTTTTAGGATGGACAAATGATGATAAAGGCAAATATTTTTATATCCGTCAGCTTCGTGATGCCAAGATAAAGCCAGTTATAGAAATAATGAAATCCGAAAACATGGAAGATTACGCCAAAGCCTGCGGATGGGCACTTGCAAGAGCACATGCAAGATCTGGTGATCCGTCGCTTTTGTCTGGATATATGGGAAATAATAATGAATTTGCGAATGCTATTTCTAAGTTTTCAATGTCATATGCACATCAAAATGAATTGGATTATAATAAAATGGTCGAAGCCATAAAAGAAGGAAGATTGCCCATTTCAGCAGAAATGTAATTCGCACGCATGTTGTCGCTCAGATTTAAAAAAGATTTGTAAGAATCAAAACTTAGATTTTAGATGAAATCATCAAATATAATAAGTAAGATTTTTTGCAATAAAGTATGTTAATTAAAGAAAATAACATATCTTTAGGCTATGTTAAGATGTTGTTTAATAGTTGTTTGAGTTAATTTAACAACCATTTTACATTATATTAACGCCCCAAAGATTTTACATGATTTTAATAAAGCATTCGAGTTAAACTAATTTAATTATTAATTTAAATATCAGAACAATGAATATTAAAAGAACAAATCTTCGCCTAATTCCGTTAATATTATTGGGATTGTTTTACAGTTGTTCACCTACTGTAAAAGTTACCACAGATTACGATCATTCTGCTAATTTCAGCCAATACAAAACTTTTACGGTTTATGACTTAAAAGCTCAGGAAGGTCAAGTAAATCAGCTTAATGCAGATCGTGTTGCAAAAGCAATTCGTGCCGAAATGACCGCTAAAGGATTTGTAGAATCAAATGATAATCCAGATTTAAAAGTCAATGCGGTTTCTATATTAAAAAACAAAACCCAGGTTACTGCCGATACTAATTTTTATGGTTATGGAGGAATGTATCGTCCATACGGATATTGGGGCGGTGGTGCTATGATGGGTGGCGGTACAACAACATTTAATTCATATGATTATGTTGATGGTTCGCTTGTAATTGATATTGTATCTTCAAAAACACAAAAACTGCTTTGGCAAGGAATCGGTAATGCCCAAATCGACAGCAAACCAGATAATCCGGAAGAATTTATTGCAGGTGCAATTAAAAAAATACTAGAAGGCTTTCCCCCAGGTCTCGCTAAAAAATAAGCTTTTAAATTTATTTTATAAAGACAATTATACTTATCTGGAAACAGATAAGTGTTAGTCTTTATGAGTTATGGTACACAACTTTCTTTTAAAATTCATTTTTAAGAAAGAGCAATTATTAATTATAAAAAACTAATATATGCTGGATATAGTACTTTCTCTTTTCTTTTTTATGGCTACAATGGTCGGTTTTGCAACATCATTTATGGTGCTGTTTTCTAAAAGAAATTACTCAAAGAGCTTTTTTTTAGGACTGTTCTTATTTAGCCTTGCTGTTGTCAGTATATATAATTTTTACTTGTCGGCAAATGTCCTTAATTTTTTTCCTGATCTGTTTATGATCACGAAATCTTTTATGTTTTTAGTAGCGCCCAGTGCTTTTTTGTATGTCCGAAATCTATTGTTTACAGATCGTATATTCCAAAAATATGACTGGCTTCATTTCTTGCCTTTTCTGGTTTATTTTAGTTTAACGTTTTGTGTTTGGATTGGTAATTTGGTTAATTTCCCGTTGGCACAAAGTTTTTCCCCTAAAATTCAAAGCCCATTTTCAATGTTGAGTTTGTCTATTTGGCTGCTTTATGCATTTTGCCAAACGATGATGGTTTTGAATTATGATTTAGAAAAATTCAAAAAAAATCATTTTAACAGAATAAAAGTTTTAAGCTGGATACGAGTTTATAATTTGGTGATTTTGTTTATGTTTTCGGCACTTTTTGTGCATTATTTTTTAGTCAGTAGCGTTTATACTGTCGATTTGTCTTGTTATATACTGATTTCATTTGTACTTGTTTTTACAGTAGGTTGGCTTTATTTTAAGCCACAAATATTCTATGATATAAATACAAATGAAGTCAATGATGATTTTCAAATCGTTGAAGAGAAACTGCTCGTGATACAAGAAAACGAATCAAAAAACACATTGCCAATTGTTAAAGATCTTACGGTTGAAAAGAAACAGCAATATTTGATGCAATTGGAGGAAATTTTTGCCTCACGAGAACTTTTTCTGAAAAAGGATTTGGTAATAAGGGATATTGCTGATGAAACAGGAATATCTGTACATCATCTTTCCAATTTAATTAATTCTGAATTTAATCTGCATTTTCAAGATTATGTAAACTTGAAAAGAATAGAATATTTCAAAGAAAAAATTAATGACCCAGAATGGAAAGATCTTTCTCTCGAAGGAATGGCTTGGGGTTCTGGTTTTAAATCAAGAACAACCTGTTTTAGAGCTTTTCTTAAACACACCGGAAAATCGCCGTCAGAATATTTTAAAGTTGTCAGAATGAATCCGGAAAAGCGCATACATATTATCTAAAATAATATTCAAACTGATGACAAGTCGTTGATAAACATGATTATCAAGTCTCATTAATTTTAAATGCAAGAACAATGAAAACGGAATTAAATCGACATAATCAAATCAAAAAATCAGTTGTTTTATCTTTAATAATATTGATGCATTTTTCAGGTTATGCACAGCTTAAAGGAGGTCATATTCTTGGATCTTCCGGACTACAATCGGGAACTCAGGCTCCAGAAAACATGCTTACAGTATATGTGCCTGGATATTTTTACGAAGCAGGTTCTCTAAGAAATGCCGATGGAGACAAATCCATTGCAAATCCAGATATTAATATGTTTTTAACTGGTGTAGGCGCAAATTATGTGAGCGATTTTAAAATTCTTGGCGCAAATTATGGCGCAACTCTTTTGGTTGCTTTTGCATCAAATGCCATTCAGGGAAGTTATGTGGATTCAAAAAGTTCTTTTGCTTTTACTGATATGCTCGTACAGCCCATTCAATTAGGGTGGCATCATAAAAGAGCAGATTTTGTTTTTAGTTATCAATTGTATCTTCCTACAGGAAAATATGAGTTGGGTGGAAGTAACAACAGCGGATTAGGAATGTTTATGAATGAATTTTCGGGAGGAACGACTTTGTTTTTTAATGACAAAAAAACAACTCATTTCTCGATTTTGGCCGCTTATGAACTCAACGGCAGAAAGAAAGATACCGATATAAAAACAGGTGACATTTTAAGTATCGAAGGAGGTTTGGGCAAAACTTTTTATATGATGAATGCCGAGAAAACTGCTCCAACTGGAATTTTGAATGCAGGATTAATCTATTATCTACAATATAAAGTATCAAATGATGAAATACCGGTTGGTACACTGCTTCTGGAGCCACACAAAGACAGAGTTGGAGCTTTAGGTGCTGAGGTGAATTATTTTCATATTGGATGCAAAACTACAGCTGGACTGCGATGGGTTTCTGAAATTGGAGCTGTAAACAGGTTTCAGGGAAATACATTTTTCTTAACACTGGCACATGTATTCAGTTTTCAAAAAGAACAACCTAAATAATCAATTTCCTATTTACAGGAAGAAACATATTCTGCAATGAAAAAAAAGCGTCCTTTTGATCGAAAATGTATTTGGAAGACCAGATTAATTATTGTCTTGTTTCTCTTGTCTTACACAGGAATGACTTCACAAACAACAACATCGGAACCTAAAAATATGCGCTATAGAGATTCTCTTGATGGAGCTATCGATTTAAGCAATTTTTTAATTTATGCAAATGGTTTTCTAGTAATTCCAGCCATTATATCTGAACCGGCTTTAGGAGGATTTGGAGGTGCTTTGGCTCCAATTTTTCTTAAAAAACACAACCCAGTAATCGATGAAGACGGTAAAAAACGTTTTATAAATCCGGATATAACCGGAGGATTCGGAATGTACACAGCAAATAACAGCTGGATGGGAGGAGCATTTCGTTCTGCAACTTTAATAAAACCAAAAATATTATATCGTGTTGGAGCAGCGTACGGAGATATAAATCTGTCCTTTTATGCCAATAATCTTCCCGGAAATGACCAGGAATTTAAATTGAATTTTAGATCAACGGTTTTTTATACACAATGGCTAAAGCAATTTAACAATGAAAAATGGAGCGCCGGACCGCAATATTTGTTTTTAAATTCAAAAATAAATCTGCCCGACTTAAATCTTCCGCCTCCGTTTGTTAAACCGGGCGATATTAAAAGTACGGTAAGTCAGTTAGGAGCAGCGCTTCAATTTGACGGACGTGACAATATATTTACACCAGATAAAGGAATACGAATTCAGTCAGATTTTTTCTGGTCAGATAAAGGACTAGGAAGTGATTATAATTTCTGGCGTATTAATTTGTCTGCAATAGGCTATTATCCAATAACGGATAAATTAATTGGCGGACTTAGGATTGAAGGGGAGCAGGCGTTGGGAAGTCCGCCTTTTTATCTTAAACCGGGAATTAATTTAAGAGGAATTCCGGCAGCCAGATATATGGGAAACACCAGTATTGTAAACGAACTTGAGTTTCGCTGGGATCTGTATCGAAGATGGAGTTTGATGGGATTTGGTGGCCTTGCAAGTGCATTTGATAATTGGGATAAAGCATTTCAAAAACCTGTCGTTTATAGTTACGGAACAGGTTTTAGATATTTAATCGCCCGAAAATTTAAACTTCGAATGGGAATTGATGTTGCAAAAGGAAATGAAGATTGGGCTTATTATATTGTTTTTGGAAGCAATTGGATGAGGTAGTTTTTTTAGTGAAAAGTGAAAAGTGAAAAGTGAAAAGTGAAAAGTGAAAAGTGAAAAGTGAATAGTAAAAAGTGAATAGTAAAAAGTGAATAGTAAATTATAAAAAGTAAATAGTGAAACTCCCGACAATAACTGTCGGGAGTTTGTTTTTTTTATTTCTTCCAATAAGGTCTAATGATTTTGTTTTCTTTTCGACTTAAAGCTAATAGTACAAATGCTCCTACTGCACAGAATAAAATAGCCTGAATAGATCCTTCGGGACCAAATTCTCCTCCGGTAATGAATTCTGGGCCTTGTATTTTAGCATTTAATAAACTATTTGTTTTTTCGTTTCCAGATGTTATCGCACCATAAATTCCAGATTGAGTAAAATTCCAAGCAAAATGCAAGGCTATTGGAAACCATAAATTACGGCTGTAAATAAAGGCGGCTCCAAGCATAAAACCTGCCATAGTTATGCATATTGCCGAAATCAAAGTCCCATGAGGATTTGCTAAATGAAAAATGCCAAACAGTACTGAAGATATGATAAGAGAAATATAACTTCCCAGTTTTTCTTCTACAATTCTTAAGATAATTCCACGTACTAATATTTCTTCAATAATAGCTACAGTAAACATAATGGTAAAAGGAATCAAAATGAATGAAATTGGGTTAATGCTCACAACATTGTAGCTTCCGTTTAGGTATATCACTAAGATAGTGAGAGATTGCAAAGTAAAACCAATGAGAGTGCCAAGAATAAGATTTTTTGCAAGTCTTTTTGTAGAAAATTCTTCGATTGCTCTCTTGTCATATTTTTTAAAGAAAAGAATGTAACTGAAAATGCATAAAGCAGAAACAAAAAGCCCTTTTAAAAGGTTTCGGTAATCTTTTTCAAGTGCTGTTAAGGCCAGTAATTTTACAGCAATTTGTTGACTAATAATAACAACTGCCATAAAAGTAAGTAAGGCAAGAATGATTTTTGTTATTGGAGAATTAAACGTTTTTTGTTTTAAAGTAAGCGTTTCCATTTGATTGTATTTAATGATTTATGATGAGACAAAAATATCCCGAATCAAAACCAAAAAATAGAATGAAATTTGCCTCTTTATAATTTTTGAAACTGTTTAGGCAGAAATCCGGTTTGTGTTTTAAAAGTCCGTATAAAATGGCTTTGATCTGCAAATCCGCATTCTAAAGCGATTTCAGTCAAATTGATTTCATTGGATTGTATCAGCGAAAGCGAACGATTGATTTTAATACGACGCATATATTCGCCCAAAGTGCATCCAAAATATTTAGGAAAATGTTTTGAAATTGTAATAGGGTTGAGGTTTAAAACCAATGCTAAATCCTGCAGATTTGGATTTTCATTCCAACAATCGTTTAATAATTCATTTAAACTTTTTACCCAAAACGGACTTTTTTCAAATCGATCCAAATGAGTATTAGCAACAGTTAATTGAGAAAACAGCATCTTAATTGTATCGGCAGAAAAAGTATCGGCAGTAAGTGTTTCCTTAAAAATCTTTAAAATTAAAAACTTGGTAAAAGCTTCATTTTGAATTGATTTTTCTATAACAGCTTCAGAAATTTGAAGTTCTTTGAGCAGATTTTCTTCAATTTCGATATTGATGTTTCGGGAAGGAAAAAGTGTATTTTGGTTTAAATGCAATTCGTCGCTGTGATAAAATAATAGCGATCCTGGACCGACCGTTTCGCTGAAATTTTTCCTTTTCTCCGTCGTGCCTCCTTTTAAAAAAAGCGTTATATGAGCGTTATTGTGCGAATGCCAGCCTTCATAAACTTTATTTTGATACTCCGTTTCAACAACTGCAATTCCCTCTTGAGTATTGAAGATGTTTTTGGTATTGCCTAAATAAGTTTCTTTTTCCAGTTCGTACATGTCCGGTTTTGATATGGCATTTTCAAGAACTAAAATACTATTTATTTGTAAATAATAGCGAGTATTTTGAAAGTCTATTTTGGACAAAAATTTTCTAATTTTCTAATTGCCAAATTTTCTAATTTAAAAAAAAATCTGATTGTATAATTTGTAAGATTTAAACGCATAATAAAAATATTGTATAAACATTAACTGTTAAATAATAGTTTTTTTACCAATTATTTAATTTTTTTGTAACAAAAATATAATACGGGCTACTAATTAGTCAACTATTTAAATCCTTTGATTATGTATAAAAATACAATGAAATCAGTTTTTGCTGCATCTGCATTTTTTGTTGCTGTAGGCGGCTGTTTTGCGCAAGACATTTTGGTAAACTCATTAAAGTTGAATGCAAGTGATAAAAGTAAAGAGAACTTTAAATTCACTGAAGTAGTTAACTTAGGAACAACATCAGTAAAATCTCAGGGATCTTCTGGAACTTGCTGGAGTTATTCAACTAACTCATTTTTAGAATCAGAAATGATTCGTTTAGGAAAACAGCCAGTAGAATTGTCTCAGGTTTTTTCTGCAAGAAATGTGTATGTTGACAAAGGCGTAAATTATGTTCGTATGCACGGAGCAATCACTTTAGGTGATGGAGGAGCTTTGCACGATGTAATTAATATGTATAAAAAATACGGAACTGTTCCGAGAGAAGTTTACACAGGATTAAACTACGGAACAGACAAAAATAAATTTGCTGAAATGGCAGCTCTTATTGAAGGAGTTCTTGTAGCGGTTGTTAAAAATCCAAATGGAGAATTGACTCCAAACTGGCAAAAAGCATACGCAGCAGTTATTGATTCTTATTTAGGAAAAGCGCCGGATAACTTTACTTACAAAGGGAAAAACTATACACCGCAGTCTTTTGCTAAAGAAGTAGTAGGAATTAATCCAGATGAATATATTGAAATGTCTTCATTTACAACTTCTCCTTATTACCAAAAAACAACAATGATGGTGCCAGACAACTGGTCATTAGATCAGGTTTACAATGTAAAAGTTAATGATATGACGGATGTTATTGACAATGCATTGAAAAAAGGATATACTGTAGCTTGGGCAACTGACGTAAGTGAGAAAAGCTTTAGCTGGAAAAATGGTGTGGCGTATGTACCAACAAAGAAATTTGATGACATGACAGCTGAAGAAAAAGCAGACATGTTCAACGGACCAAAAGCAGAACCAGAAATTACTCCAGAAATGCGTCAGGCTGCGTTTGATAATTACACAACAACAGACGACCACGGAATGCATATTATTGGTCTTGCAAAAGATCAAACTGGAAAAGAATATTATATCGTAAAAAATTCTTGGGGAGAAACAAACGACTACAAAGGTTTCTTGTTTGTAACTAAAAATTTCGTGAAATATAAAACTACTGCATTGTTAGTAAACAAAGGCGGAATTCCTGCTGAGATTGCTAAGAAATTAGGGGTTTAATTTTATTCCGATTTAAAAATAGAAAAAGCGCTGCAAGAAATTGTGGCGCTTTTTTTTATGATGTTTTGCTTCGTTAAGTGCTTAAAAACCGTACTTAAACGTCTTTTAAGGTTGTTTACGGGTTAAATAAACATAAAAAAAGAAGTATGATTACCTTTACTATAGTTTTTTGAAATAAACAACTTAATCAAAATTATCATGAAAAATTATGCAGAAATTTTTGTGGCAATTGTGTGTGTTGTTCCTTTTAGCTGTTTTGCGCAAAAAGCAGTTTCAAAAGCCCCTGTTATTGCATCGGCTGGAAGTACACATTTACAATCAGACAAGAAATCAGATAATGATCTTGTTATAGAAGCTTACTATGTTGAAGAAACAATAAATATGACCTTTGGAAGAAGAGTTACAAAATACGAAGTTTCAAAACTAGATATGGTAAATACTTATGATCTTGGTCCAAATAACACTAGAACTGTAACTCCAATTTACAGAAAACCCAAATTGAAACAAACTGAAGTACCTCTAATGGCAAAAGTAGTCATTGATATTCCTGATGAAAAGGTAGAGCCAGTAAAAGTGGCAGTAGCACGCCCTACTGAAGCGCCAAAATATATAGATATTGATATTTCAAAAACCTACACAAAAGTGGTTGATAAAGGTTATAAAAACACCGATATGCTTAAAAAAGTAGCCGACAAATCCTATTTTGAAGGCGACATGGAATCGGCAGCTAAATATTATGGTGAATTGATAGAAGTAGGTAAAAATCTAGATCCAATTTATTACTATCGCTGCGCTGAATCATTAAAAGCCATTAACAAGCCAGAAAAAGCAAATGAAATGATGGTTTTATTTGAAAGTAAAAATCTAGCGAATAAAGTAGCGAAACAATAAAAATGCAGAGAGAATGAAGGAGTGAACTTTACTTTGATATAAAACAAAAAAAAGACGATCAATTTGATCGTCTTTTTTTTTAAGCTCCCCCTCTTGGGCTCGAACCAAGGACCCTCTGATTAACAGTCAGATGCTCTAACCAACTGAGCTAAGGAGGAATCACCTTAAAGGTAAATATGTTTGCTAAAAAAAGTTGCTCCCCCTCTTGGGCTCGAACCAAGGACCCTCTGATTAACAGTCAGATGCTCTAACCAACTGAGCTAAGGAGGAAAGTGTTGCTCTTTTTAGCGAGTGCAAATATAATCGAATTTTTAGTTTCTCAAAAATATTTTAACTCTTTTTATTCATTTTTTTTTCTACTTCATAATTGCCTTATAAATATCGTTTCCGTTTGCGAACAAAAGCAGCGCTATAAGTAGTACGAAGCCAACCATTTGGGCGTTTTCAAGGAATTTATCGCTTGGTTTTTTGCCACTAACAATTTCATATAATAAAAACATCACATGACCTCCATCAAGAGCCGGAATTGGCAATAAATTCATAACTCCAAGCATAATTGATAAAATAGCGGTAATATTCCAGAAAGCTTCCCAGCTCCAAGAACTCGGAAAAATGTTATAAATCGCAGCAAAACCACCAACTTGTTTATAAGCTTTAGTTTCTGGATTAAAAATCATTTTTAATTGTTTTCCGTAACCTATTAAACGATCTTTACCTTTCGCAAGTCCAACAGGAATAGATTCCAGAAAAGTATATTCTTTCGTACTAACTTTGTAGTATCCTAATTTTTCTAATGATTTGATGTCTAAACCACCAGCAACGACACCTAAAGTTCCTTTTGCAGAAACCTTAACCGTAATTGGAGTTTGTTTTAAATCACGTAAAACAACAGCTTGAATTGTTTTTCCTTTATTTGCGCTTAAAATTGCTTTAACCTGATCATAATATTTTGCTTCTTGTCCATTTAATGTAACAAGTAGATCTTTTGGTTTAAGCGAAGTATTTTGCGAATCATCTTGTATGCTTCCAATAACAAAAGGCATTCGAGTATCAATTAAAAAACCTTTTTCATGTTTAGATAACTGATCAACAAAATCAGTTGGCATTTTGATGGTTTTCTGTTGTCCGTTGCTCTCAATTAAAATTTCTTTTGCCATGATGACCTTCATGTTGGTGTCATCATCAAAGTTTTCAATTTTTTGACCATCAATAGAGATAATTTTATCTCCTGTTTTTATTCCAATTTTTTCCATTACAGGATTGGTTATCCATACACCATCTTTCAAATCAGAATTTGCAATATAAGTATCGCCATAAACAAAAGCCATTCCTATATATATAATAAAAGCCAGGATAAAGTTTACCGTAACACCACCAAGCATAATAATCAAACGCTGCCAAGCTGGTTTAGAACGAAATTCCCATGGTTGAGGTGGCAAAGCCATTTGTTCTTTGTCCATACTTTCGTCGATCATTCCCGAGATTTTCACATAACCTCCCAGCGGAAGCCATCCAATTCCGTATTCTGTTTCGCCGATTTTCTTTTTTAATAGAGAATATTTAACATCAAAAAATAAGTAAAATTTTTCGACTCTGGTTTTGAATAATTTAGCAGGGATAAAATGCCCCAATTCGTGAAGAATAATAAGTAAAGATAAACTCAATAGAAATTGAGAGAGTTTGATAACTATATCCATTTTATAATTTTAGTTCGTATTTAACGCACAAAAGTAACGTTTTAAAATTTAATTTAAGCCCGCAATATAATACTTAAGGTTTTAAATGTTTGTTAATAATTGTGCTTAGTTCTACTTATTAGTAAATCATTTGTATAAATCGTTACAATTGTCTTATCCTGATATTTTTAAAACTTTTTTATCTCTTCAATCTTGATGCTTTCTTTTTAATTTCATGTTTGTTGTAAAACGATGTTTTTATTAGGAATTAATATAAGTTGTTGCAAATCCTTTAAAACTATCACATCCCATTAACCTTTATGATGAAACTATGAATTTTGTTAAACAAATTGAAAGGATGAAAAGAATACATAAATTAATTGTTTCTGAAAACACAGGAGCTCCAAGTGTTTTTGCAAGAAAATTAAGTTTGAGTCGAAGCCAACTTTATAATGAACTGGAAGTTATTAAGGAATTGGATGCTCCTATAAAATATTGCAAAAAAAGAGAAACCTTTTTCTATGAAACTTCTTTTGAGTTAATATTAAATTATTCGTTTAAAACGATTAAAGATGATGAATCTAAAGAAATTTTTGGAGGCTCAAACTTCTGTCCAATTTTATTAGACGGAACTATGATAAGTTTGTTATAACGAAAACGTTCTCGAGAAAATGATTTTGTTGAAATTTATTAATTAACAATTTAAATTTTAAAATTATGAATTTAGAAGAATTGAATTTAGTTGAGCTTAATTCA
This sequence comes from Flavobacterium resistens, assembly GCF_900182645.1. GTDB lineage: Bacteria > Bacteroidota > Bacteroidia > Flavobacteriales > Flavobacteriaceae > Flavobacterium > Flavobacterium resistens. Next base: position 215,634 of record NZ_FXTA01000002.1, read on the forward strand.
CAGGAACAACAGGAGGTTGAAGGTGGATTTTTACCCCTTTTAGCGGTAGGAGCACTATTGTTATTAACAAGTTGTGTTCCTTGTCCGGCAGATAAATAAATTAATAATCGTAAAAAATAATAAAATGAATTTAGAAAATTTAAATGTTGTGGAGCTTAATTCTTCAGAGGTAGAAGAAATTGAAGGTGGATTTTTGCCCCTTCTTGTTGTTGGAGCATGCTTACTTTTAGGTGGTTGCGCTGCTTATAAACCAACGGTTGATCCAGCACAAGATCGTTAGTAATTTTGAGGGATTTAAACATCCCTCAATTATATAATTCTATTATGAATGCGAAAACAATATTAATTTGTATTTTGATTTTTATTTCTAGAGTAGTTGACTTGTATACAACACTGTTGGCAGCACAATTTTCTATGAAAAATTTTCATAATGAAGAACAAAATTTAATTGTAAAAATAACTTCAATGAGTATGAAAACATTTTTTATTATGGAAATAATTTTAGCAGGTTTAGTAATAGGATGCTATTTGTTATATTTAAAAAACAGGAATTTATTTGCAATAAAGGCTTTCAATTTAAAGCAATACATAAACATGTATTTTTTTAATAAAACGACTACTGAAATAAAAGATTGGCTTACTTATGTTAACTTAAAAAAAACACTTGTTTTATTTGGTTCTTGTGTGCCGATTTATATAGTAACAACAAGTATTTTGTTTTCATTGAATAACTATTGGGTAAGTTTGTATAAAGAAAATAATCAGACAGCAATCAAATATTATTTGTCATTAAATAAATATTATTTTTTTGACTTTATAATTTTTGTTTTTCCTATAATACTAATAATGCTTTTGTTGATACATAAGTTGTATAATGAATTTGAGAATAACAATATATCAAAAATGGTCTATTGAAGTTAAGACGTTTTATTTCAAAAATAAAAAGCATTGTACAGAGATTCGACAATATCAACTTATATTGCTTGTACTTCTCTTAAATTTTAAAATAATTATGTATTGCAGACTTTTTAGATTTTCTTTATGTAAAGGATTTAATGAAAATTATAGTTTTTACTAAAAAAAAGTTTTATTTGTTATTGCAAGTCCTGTTATTGAAACCTCATTGTTTCAATATGGCATTATTGAGATTTTTAAAAGTATTAAAATTTCAATAAAATACTGTTGTATTTTGTCTGCTTTTGTTTTGCCTTATTTCACCTTTACAATGTCTTTTATTTTTTATGCGTTTGTATCAGGTTTGATGTTTGCATTTTGTACATCAGAGACAAGAATAATATAAATGTATTATTATATACATTTATTACACATGCTATCTATAATGGCTTTGTTTTTATAATGAGAATGTACTTTTCTTGATTGAAAAATTTGAAGTCATTTAAATTTGAAGTTTAGATTTAGATAAGATAAAAAAAATAAAAAAAATTTCGATGAAAAATAACCCTGTTGATGGAGTAAAATTTCAAAGTCTTATGTTGAAAATTATTTTTTTCATTTGTCTATGGTATATTTTTTCGAATCCGAATTCGATAAAGTTTTGGGATGATTTTGAAAGAGGTCTTTTTGGTTTGTCACCTGCAACAAAATAGTAAAATTATACAATGGAAAAAAGAAAAACTTACGCAATTCAATGTATTATTTATATAGCATTTGCAATATATATAATTGGCAAAATAAGTCATTATGTTTTTAATTAGATTGTTGTTGAATAATTCATTAATCGTTACAATAAGTTTAAAACGCGATTGTAGTGTTTCTTTTTAAAAGGGAAAATATTAGAATAAATATTTATGAATTTCACCTCAGATCCAATAAATACATTAGAAAATCTTGTCGCAAAAAATAAAGTTAAAAGCTTTTCCATTTATCTAATTATTCTTTTAGGGGTTATTATTTTTTTTGGTTTAATGCCCATAATCAAAGTCGATATTAGCAGTCAGAGCCGTGGCATAATTCGCAGTAAAACGGATAATGTCCCTATTGCAACTATCGTAAGTGGAAAGGTTGATTGGATAACGGTAAAAAATAATGCTTTTGTAAAAAAAGGAGATACGCTTTTAAAAATTTCCAAAGAAAATCTTGAAAGCGATAAAACAACTCAGGATATGTTATCGAGTTCCACTTCTTTGTTATTAGAAGATATTTCAAATCTGTTACAAAATCAAACGACAGATTTAGTCACTTCTGTAGCACGTGAAGATTTATTTAAATTTCAATCAGGAAAAAACGAACTACAAAGTAAAATTTCGCAAACGCAAATAAATTATGAACGAAACAAAATTCTTTATGATAAAGATATAATTGCACAAGCAGATTTTGAAAAATATGAATACGAATTACGCTTAAACAAACAAGCACTACAAAGTTTTGTAAGTCAGCAAAAGTCAACTTGGGAAAATCAGAAAAGAGATTTAGAAGAGCGTTTGAAAAATCTTAATGGAACAATTGCTAAAATAAAGGTTGAAGCGAATAATTATTTTGTTGTAGCGCCTATTTCTGGAACTATAGAAAACTTTTTGGGAATTCAAAAAGGATCTTATGTAAATGCCTCACAATCTATTGCAATTATTTCTTCAGCTGATAATCTTATTGTAGAAAATATTGTTTCACCAAGTGATATTGGTTTGATCAAGAAAAATCAAAAAGTAAAATTTCAGCTTGATGCTTTTAATTATAATCAATGGGGTTTTTTGGAAGGAAAAGTAATTGATATTGACCGAAATATTACAATTCAAGCTGAACAGACTTTTTTTAAAGTTCGATGTTCACTAGATTCTAAAACTTTAAAACTGAAATCGGGTTATAAAACTGATGTTTCAAAAGGTATGACCTTAACGACAAGATATATAATTACGCGTAGGAGTTTATTCGATTTGTTATTTGATAAAATGGATAATTGGTTAAACCCAAAACAAAATAACAGATAAAAAACCAATGGCTTCAGTAAAAATAAAACAACATGATATTAAAGATTGTGGTGCTGCTTGTTTGGCATCTATTGGAAATCATTTCAAAGTTAATTTGCCTATTGCCAGAATACGTCAATATGCAAATACAGATAAACGCGGCACAAATGTCTTGGGGATAATTGAAGCAGCTGATAAAATGGGCTTTACGGCAAAAGGTGTAAAAGGCGGTTTAGATTCTTTAGATAAAATCCCGTTACCTGCTATTGCTCATATTATTACACGAGAACAGCTTCATCATTATGTGGTAATTTATAAAATCGAGAAATCTAAAATCACGGTCATGGATCCTGGTTTTGGTAAAATGCAAACATATACTTTTGAAGATTTTCAAAAAATATGGTCAGGAGTATTAATTCTTTTTGCGCCAAATAATGATTTTAAAACTCTTAATGAGAAAACTTCACCCATAAAAAGATTTTGGAATTTAATTCAGCCACACAAAACTATTTTAATTCAGGCTTTAGTTGGGGCAATATTGTTTACAGTTTTAGGACTGGCAATGTCAATCTACATACAAAAAATAACTGATTATGTTTTGGTTGATGGAAATAGAAATCTGCTCAATTTATTGAGTGTTTCTATGATTGCAGTAATTTTTCTGCAAGCTTTTATTGGCTCGCAGAAAAGTATTTTTGTTATGAAAACGGGTCAATTAATTGATGCTAAATTAATTTTAGGCTATTATAAACATTTGCTCCATCTGCCTCAGCGCTTTTTTGATACCATGCAAATAGGAGAAATTACGTCTCGAATTAATGATGCTGTAAAAATACGTTCGTTTATAAATGAAGTTGCAATAGAAATGATTGTAAATGTTTTTATTGTCATTTTTTCATTTTCATTAATGTTCACTTATTATTGGAAATTGGCTCTGGTTATTGTTTTAGTCATTCCTTTTTATGTTTTAATTTATTTTCTGCTAAACAAATTCAATAAAAAAGTTGAAAGAAACATAATGGAAAATGCTGCCGAATTGCAAACACAATTAGTTGAAAGCATTACGCATGTTAGAACTGTAAAAGAATTTGGAATTGAAGAATTTTCAAATTTAAAAACCGAAAATAAATTTGTAAAACTATTATTTTCGACTTATAAATCAGGTCTAAATGGAGTTTTTGCAAATACTTCTACACAATGTTTGGCTTCTGCATTTACTGTGCTTTTGATGTGGATTGGTTCTGGTTATGTGATTGACAGAGCTATAACTCCAGGAGAATTATTTTCGTTTTATGCTTTAATAGGATATTTTACTTCACCAGTCGCTTCTTTAATAAATATGAATAAAACAGCGCAAAATGCACTAATTGCAGCTGACAGGTTATTTGAAATAATGGACTTGGAAAGAGAGGAAACAGAAAATAAGGTCGAATTGCAAAAAGAGAATTTAGGAGAAATAAAATTCGAGAATGTTTCCTTTCGTTACGGTTCTCGTGTAGAGGTTTTTAAAAGTTTTAGTGCAGTATTCAAAAAGAATGAAATGACAGCAATAGTTGGAGAAAGCGGTAGCGGGAAAACAACATTAATTTCACTTCTTCAAAACTTGTACCCAATAAAAGAAGGAAAAATTTTAATTGGTAAATATGACACGAAATTTATTCATTATCAAAGTTTGCGGAAAATGGTAGGAGTTATTCCGCAACAATTAAATTTATTTTCCGGAAATATTATAGACAACATTGCTTTGGGAGATTCTTTTCCAAATATTCAAAGAATTTTAGACTTATCAAAACAATTAGGTATTAATGAATTTGTAGAAAAACTGCCAAATGGTTTTGAAACTCAAATTGGAGAAAACGGAGCAATGTTTTCTGGAGGACAAAAGCAAAGAATTGCTATCGCAAGAGCACTGTATAAAAATCCTGAAATTTTATTAATGGACGAAGCGACTTCATCATTGGATAGTAATTCAGAAAAAATTGTAAAACAAGTAATAGATAATTTTAAATCACAAGGAAAAACGATAATTGTTATTGCACATCGATTAAGTACAATTGCAAATGCTGATACAATTTTGGTAATGAAAGAAGGAAATATTGTTGAATCTGGAAATCATTTGAATTTATTGGAACAAAAATCAGAATATTATAATCTGTGGAATAAACAGAATTTGCTTTAAATGTTTGTTAATTAATAAACATTTAGATTTCCTCTTTTATAAGGATACCGTAACTTTACTTTTTAAACGGCTATTGTCTTCAATTGGTAGCCTAAATCCATTAAAAGTTACAATTATGGCTTCACAATTATTTTCTCCTTTAACAATAAAAAACACCACTTTAAAAAATAGAATTGTCATTTCGCCGATGTGTCAATATTCGGCTGAAGACGGATTTGCAAACGACTGGCATTTGGTTCACTTAGGAAGCCGTGCAAGCGGAGGCGCCGGATTGATTATTCAGGAAGCAACTGCAGTTTCTCCTGAAGCCAGAATTTCTCCTGCTGATCTTGGAATTTGGAAAGACGAACATATCGAAAAACTGAAGCAAATCAATGCTTTTATTGTTTCTCAAAATTCGATCCCGGGAATTCAACTAGCGCATGCCGGACGAAAAGCAAGTGTTTCGGCTCCTTGGCTTGGCAATAAAAAATTAGATTTCGCTCAAGGCGGATGGCAAACTGTTGCGCCAAGTGCGATTCCGTATCATGAGGGCGAACCTTTTCTTCCGGAAGCTTTAGATAAAAACGGAATCCAGAAAGTGATTTCTGATTTTAAATCGGCTACAAAAAGAGTAGTTGAAGCAGGATATCAGGTTGTAGAAATTCATGCGGCGCACGGCTATTTGTTGCATCAGTTTTTGTCGCCTTTGACAAATATCAGAACCGATGAATATGGAGGAAGTTTTGAAAACCGAATCCGTTTTACACTAGAAGTTGTTGAAGCAGTTCAAACAGAATGGCCTTCAGATTTGCCTTTGTTTGTTCGAATTTCAGCAACGGATTGGGCAGAAAACGGATGGAGTCCTGAAGAATCTGTACAGCTTTCGAAAATATTAAAAGAAAAAGGAGTAGATTTAATCGATGTTTCATCTGGCGGATTGGTTTCGCATCAAAAAATTAACATTGGACCAGGTTATCAGGTTCCTTTTGCAGAAAAAGTGAAAAATGAAGCCCATATTTTGACAGGAGCCGTTGGTTTAATTACAGAAGCAAAACAAGCAGAAGAAATTTTGAATAATGGTCAAGCCGATTTAATTTTGTTTGCCAGAGAATCATTAAGAAATCCGAATTTGCCTTTGGATTTTGCGACAGCATTAAAGGATGATATTCAATGGCCAAAACAATACGAAAGAGCTAAACTTTAAATTTATCAGCCACGATCCAAGCAATAGCGAATTGGTGAAATAATTCATTGAATAATAAGTTTCATTAAAAAAATAAATTCGTGAATTCGTGGCGAAAAAAAAACATAACAACATGCAAAAAATAAAAACAGCACTATTATCATACGGAATGTCGGGGAAAGTTTTTCACGCTCCGTTTTTAGATATTCATCCCGGATTTGAATTATTAGGATCTTGGGAACGAAGCAAAAAACTTATTCAGGAAGATTATCCAGAGGTGAAAAGTTATCCCTCAATTGATGATTTATTGGCAGATGATGTCGATCTGGTAATCGTAAACACGCCAGTTGGAACGCATTACGAATATGCGAAAAAAGTACTTTTGGCTGGAAAACATGCTGTTGTCGAAAAAGCTTTCACAACAACTGTTGCAGAAGCCGAAGAGCTGACTCAAATAGCAAAAGAAAAAGGATTAAAATTAGCTGTTTTTCAAAACAGAAGATGGGACAGCGATTTTAAAACGATTCAGAAAATAATCAACGAACAAGTTTTAGGAGAATTAGTCGAAGCCGAATTCCATTTTGACAGATATAACCCATTGCTGAGTCCAAAAGCGCATAAGGAAACAGCTAATGATGGAGCCGGAGTTTTAAAAGATTTAGGCCCACATATAATAGATCAGGCGGTTTGCTTGTTTGGTTCTCCAAAATCGGTTTTTGCGGATATTCGTTACACCAGACAAAATTCTTTAGTTGATGATTGGTTTGATTTGTTATTGATTTATGAGAATGTCAGAGTGCGTTTGAAAGCAGGTTTTTTTGTGAGAGAAGCCAATCCTGCTTATACAATTCATGGCAAAAAAGGTTCGTTTTTAAAACCAAGAGGCGACGTTCAGGAAGACGAATTGAAAATTGGTAAAAAACCAAATTTAGAATCTTGGGGAACGGAACCTGAAAATCTGCAAGGCCTTTTGCATACCGAAATTGATGGGAAAATAATTCGTGAAAAAGTCCCAACATTACAAGGAAATTATTTTTCATTTTTTGACGGCGTTTACAATTCAATTATAAACGATACGACAGAACCAGTTACAGGTCAAGATGGCGTAAAAGTAATGCAGATTATCGAAGCTGCAATTGCGAGCAACGCACAGCGAACCGTAATTAATTTGTAATTTTTTTAAACACATAGAGACATAGCTTATCTAATTTAATAGAAGGCGTTTCACTTGTTAAAATTCACATAGCTATGTGTTTTTATTCAAAGTGAAACGCCTTTTACGCATCAAAAGAATCTATGTTTCTATGTGTTAAAATTAATTTGGTTTGCCAATTTATAAACAATAACGTTGTAAATAAAGGAACATTTTTCATCATAAAAGAAATACGCAGCTTTTTTGTACTTTTATAGTATAATCCCAAAATGCATCGATTTTGATAAATTTCAATCCACTAGAACTTTTTCAGACAAAAGGAAAAATCAAGAAAGTTTTTAGAGAAGCAAAAGCTTCTTATTTGAACCGAATTCGTTTTGCAGTTGGAATGTTTTATTTCGGAATGGGATTAAGTTTTGCAACTTGGGCAAGCCGAATTCCAGATATAAAAACTGCTTTACATTTAACCGAAGGCGATTTGGGTTCTATACTTTTTGCCCTGCCAATGGGACAATTGATCATTATGCCTTTTTCAGGAAAAATGGTTACCAAATTTGGAAGTCATCGCATCTTAATTTTCTCTTTAATAATGTATGTGCTGTGTTTGGTTAATTTAGGTTTGGCTACAACAGCACTACAATTATCATTAGGATTATTTTTGTTTGGTTTATTTGGAAATTTAGCAAATATCGCCGTAAACACTCAAGGCGTTTATACCGAAGTGCTTTTCAGAAAAACAATCATGTCATCGTTTCACGGAATGTGGAGTTTCGCCGGTTTTACAGGAGCTTTGGTTGGTTTAGGGATGTTGGCTTTAAATTTATCTCCATTACATCATTTTTTAATTGTAGCGGGAATTGTATTGCTGATGATTGTTTTTAATTTTAAATTTTTGGTCAAAGCCAAAGAAAAAATCAAACATAAAGGCGAAAAGAAAAAATTATTTACAAAACCAGACAGCGCTTTAATTTGGCTTGGTGTCATTGGATTTTGCAGTATGGCCAGTGAAGGCGTAATGTTCGACTGGAGTGGCGTTTATTTTAAAGATATTGTAAAAGCTCCAGGACCTTTGGTGATTTTAGGATATACTTCATTCATGATTATGATGGCAAGCGGAAGATTTTTAGGTGACGGCCTAATCAATAAATTTGGACGCGAACGTGTCATGCAAATTAGTGGTGTCATGATTTCGGGTGGACTTTTTACTGCGGTTTTTTTACCTTATTTAATTCCTTGTACAATTGCTTTTATGGCAGTTGGTTTGGGCGTTGCGACTATTGTTCCTACGGTTTATAGTATGGCAGGAAAAAACCCGACTGTTCCTCCGGGTGAAGCTTTAACTATTGTTTCAAGTGTAAGTTTTCTTGGCTTTTTGATGGGACCTCCTGTTATTGGTCACATTGCTCAGAATTTTGGGCTTCAATTCTCTTTTGCCTTTATCGGTATTTTTGGTGTGCTGATTGCTTTTATGGTTTCTAAAATTAGAACTTCAGCTTAAGTTTTCTAAAAAAATTGAGGAGTGAAGAATTTTTTTGCAGATTTTCTATTCTTTATTTAAAAAATGTAAGAATTTTATTTTACTTTTGATTTTTAAATCCTGCGCTACCAGGACTAAATTCTCTTTTCCAAAAACCAATTTTATCTTTTGAATAAGGATTGCGATCCTGAAATTATTTTCAAAAATAAATTGAAATTTTAATGGTTAAAAAATACTTCGCGTTATTTATTTTATTGGTTTTTAATTTTGCTTTTGCGCAAGAAACAGTTTTTAGAGGAATTGTTGTCGATGCTAAAACGCAAAATCCGCTTGCAAATGTTGTTGTAAGTATTCAAAATACCGCAATTACAAAACTTACTTCAAAGACTGGCCAATTTGAATTGCATTCAACTATACAAGGAGAACAATTGCTTTTGGTGCGCAGTCAAGGATGCAAAGATTTGCTTCTGAAAATTCACTCAAAATTTGGACAAATTGTATATCTCGGCACGCTTCAATTGGAAGATTTGTATTCTGATGAAACTCCAGCGGCATTAATCACATTATTAGATACTGATTTGTCTGATGATAGTAGTTCTTCAGATATGACGTCTGGACTTTTGCAGTCTTCAAAAGATGCTTTTATGCAAGCTTCAGCTTTTAATTGGGGGCAGGCCCGATTCAAGGTTCGCGGTTTAGACAGTGAAAACGGAACCATGATGCTCAACGGCATGACAATGAATAAAATTTACGATGGAAGACCACAATGGAACAATTGGGGAGGTTTGAATAATGTACTCCGAAATCAGGAATTTTCAGTTGGTGCCGCAGTTTCAAGTTATACTTTTGGAGGCGTTTTAGGAACGCAACAAATTGCGACACGAGCTTCTTTGTATCGAAAAGGAACGCAACTCACTTTTTCTGGTAGCAATACAACCTATTTGTGGCGCGCCATAGGAACTTACGCTTCAGGAATGGATATTTCTGGATGGGCTTATGTAGTGTCGGCAGGAAAAAGATGGGCTGAAGAAGGTTATTTTGACGGAACGAATTTTAACGCAGATTCCTTTTTTATTAGTGTTGAGAAAAAGTTAAATAATAAACATTCGCTCAATTTTACGGGATTTTATACGCCGAATTCTCGAGGGAAAAATTCGCCAAATACGAATGAGACAACAAGCTTAATGGGCGAAAAATACAATTCGTATTGGGGATTTCAAAATGGAAAAAAACGGAATGCAAGGGTAAAAAACATCGAAGAACCGCTGTTCATGTTGAACCATTATTTTAAAATTGATGAAAAAACGAATCTGAATTCAGGTATTATGTATCAGTTTGGAAAAGTGGGAAACAGTAATATTGATTATCAAAATGCGAATAGTCCAGATCCAGTTTATTACCGAAAAATGCCAAGTTATTTTAGTTCGCTTTATGCGAAAGATCATGGTGAATTTTCAGGAGAGTTTACTCCCGATTATGAAAATGCTGAAAAAAGCAGAATGGTATTTCTGGCAAATCCTCAAATTGATTGGAACGCAATGTACTTGGCAAATCAGAAATCAACTGAAAATGGTCACGAACCTGCTCAAAGTCATTATGTGCTTTATGAAGACCGGACAGATGATAAAACTTTTGCGGTAAATTCAACCGTAAATACTCAGATAAACTCAAACCTTTATTTTGACGGAGGCTTTGTTTATCGAAATTTAAAATCACATAATTTTCAATATTTATCGGATCTTCTTGGCGGTGAATACTTTTTAGATATTGATCCTTTTTATAAAGGGAATTTGTCGCAATCTGATTTGCAACATCCAGATCGCTTGGTCAAAGAAGGAGATGTTTATGGTTACAATTATAATCTTTTGGCCAATAGTTTAGATGCTTTTACGCAGTTTAAATTTTCTTATAATAAAAAGGAATTTTATCTGGGTCAATCTTATTCGGTGTCCAATTATCAGCGGGAAGGATTATATCAAAATGGTATTTATTCTAAAAATTCTTTAGGAAAAAGTGATAAAGTAAATTTTGAGAATTTTGGTTTTAAAGCTGGTTTTACGTATAAAATTTCAGGTAAACAATGGCTTTTTTTCAATGGTGAACATCTTACCAGAGCGCCATCTTTAAGAAATACATTTTCAAATTCACGCTTAAATAATTCGATTGTAGATGGAATTGAAAGTGAAAATATAAGCAGTGCCGAAGCAAATTATGTATATCGTTCGCCAAAACTTAAAATGCGTTTTACTGTTTACTATGCAGCAATAAAAAACACTTCAAAAACTTCTTTTTTTTATGCGGAAGGAATTTTTGATAATGGTTCAGGTCATGATGCAACAGATGGATTTGTCAGCCAGACTTTAACAAAATTAGACAAGAAAAATACAGGGACTGAACTAAGTTTTGAATACCAAATGTCTTCAACTTTAAAAGCAATTTTTGCAGCTTCCTACGGTAATTTTATTTATAGCAGCAACCCAAATGTTGTCATAACAAATGATGCTAATGCTGAAAAAAACGGTGCGCAGACTATTTTTGATTTTGAGTCAGCTTATCTTAAAAATTACAAACAGGCGGGAACGCCTCAACAGGCATATTCCTTTGGATTAGAATATCGCGATCCTAAGTTTTGGTGGCTCAGTGCTAATATAAATTACTTGGCGGACAATTATATTGATGTTTCACCAATCTCTAGGACATCTCAATTTTATATTAATCCAGTGAGCGGATTTCCTTATCCCGAAGCTACTTCTGAACGAGGTGAACAATTGCTAAAACAAGAAAAATTTAATCCATTTATGTTGTTCAATATCAGTGGGGGCAAGTCTTGGCGCATTCAAAAAAAATATATCGGCCTTTTTGCCAGCGTTAATAATGTATTGAATTTAATGTACAAAACAGGCGGTTTTGAACAGGCTCGAAATGCTAATTTCAGATCATTGAATCAAGATATTTCGAGCGGGACACCTTCATTTGGATCAAAATATTATTACGGCTACGGCCGAACTTATTTCTTAAATCTAACTATCGGATTATAAACTGAAAATTTATTTCTTATGAAAAAAACAGCTCTATTTTCAACTTTATTATTGGTCTTTATTAGCTGCAATACTGAAATTGAAATTCCAAAATTAGAATGTACACAACCTGATTTTACGGTAAACAAAACAGTCGAAAAAGTGTATGAGCTCTCGAGTCCAACGGCCAGACAATATACATATGATGACATTATAGAAGCCTATGTCGTTTCAAGTGATGAAGAAGGTAATTTTTTTAAAACTATTTCGTTTCAAACAAAACCTATTGGAAAAAATAAGGCAATCGGATTTAGTGCTCCTCTCGATGCTTCAAATTCGTACATAAATTATAGAGTAGGGAATAAGGTTTACGTAAAACTTAAAAATCAGTTTACAGATTTGTATTATGGCGGGTTAAGAGTTGGAAGCTTGTATGTAAGTGGTTCAGGCGATCCTACGATTGGAAGAATTTCACAAAATGAATTTAAAAATGTTTTGAATGCGTCATGCACAACGATCGATGAAAATCAATTAATAGAATCGATTTCTATTGAAGAAGCTTTGAACGATTCGAAATTAAATACTTTGATTGAACTTAACAATGTTGAATTTACAGAAGAAGCTTTAGGACGTCATTACTTTGAAGAAACCAATAATGTAGGAGGTTCAACGAATTGGAATTTAAGAGATAATACAGGAAATCAGATTATTTTCAGAACCAGCGGTTATGCAAAATTTGCGGATCATTTTGTTCCGCAAGGAAGCGGTAAAGTTCGCGGAATTTTGACCAAGTTTGGATCAGATTATCAATTTATGGTTCGGTTTGAAAGTGATATTAAAATGGACGGAAAAAGAAATACTCCGGTTTTTGCAGAAGATTTTCAGTCGGTTAAAAACAATGTAAATTTCGTGCTTCCGGGTTGGAGTAACATCGTTGAAAAAGCGACAAAACTATGGAAAAGTATGGTGTATTCAGGAAACGGATATGCCGAGTTTAACACCACAAGTACAACTGCTGCTGAAAATATTGCCTGGCTGATTTCTCCAAAAATTAATTTAACAGGTTATAAAAATCCTGTATTGTCTTTTAGAAGCGCACAGCATGATCTAAAGGCAGATTCGGCGTTGAATACACTAGAAGTTTATGTTTCGTCAAATTTTGACGGTTCTAATATCACGAAAGCAAAATGGACAAGATTAGAAGCAAAAATCCCTTCGCTTGCCACACCTGCCCGACAATTTATAAGTTCAGGCGGAATTGATTTGTCAGCTTATTCAGGAAATATCAATATTGCATTTCGATATGTTGGATCTGGAAAAGACAAGACTCTCAATGGCGCCTTTATGGTTGATGACGTGAAGATTTTTGGCGAAAAGTAGGTAATTATTTTTTTGATTTCGAGGAAAAAAAATAATGGTAGTTGTTTTTGAGATTTAAACTATTAGAATTTGTCAGAATTTTGTATTTTGGTCATCCCAAATTAATACAAGAACAAAATGAAAACCTACTTTATCGCCATCTTGATGATGGTATTCCCATGTTTGATGCACAGCCAGGATCAGGCCGATGCCGTTAAATTAAAGCAGATCAACATTGTAAAGACAAATTACCAAAACTCAAAAGATGGTGAAATTGTAAACAAAACGGTTGTTTTTAAAGACGGAAAAATTCAGACAATCACAACTTCAGATGTTGTTCAGCACTTCTCTTACAATAAAAATGGCTTGTTGGATATGACTGTAAAAGATAAAGTTGGAAGCGACTGGAAAGAGGTCGTAAATTATACTTATGATGCAGACAACAACATTATCAAATTTGTAAAAAAATATCAGGAAGGACCTGATTATATTACAAAAGTTGTGACTTTCTTTTACGAAGGAGCACGAGTAAAAGTAACGACTAAAAAAAGTACCAATCATCAGAATTTAGTGGAAGATATTGAATACATTGTAGAAAACGGAATTATTGTACGACGTACTTCACGTGATAGAAACAAACAGATTATTGGCAAAATCGAATATGTATATGTAAATGATAATGTATCAAAACACAAAGGATTGGTTGGAGATAAAATCTCGAAATCATTTACTTATGATGATAAAAAATCGGTCGATCAAATAATTGTTCAAAGCCTTTTCGGGGATAATTACAGGATAATTGTACCAATGATTTCGTATCATGAAGAAGAATTTGCATTTGAATCGATTTCATACAATAATGAAATGAATTTCAGTCCATCATCAACGGCTTTAATTGCGGTAAGCAGAAAGTATAAATACAACAAACTGAATTTTCCAATTTCATGTTCTCAGATTGAAGAAAACGGAATTGTAAAAACAGAAAAAACGTTTATTTACGAATAAACAGTTTTAGATAAAATTTGGATACCATTTATAAATTAGGTTTTATTGCCTGATTTATAAATGGTTTATTTTTTTAATTAGAATTTAAAATTGAAATTCTATAATTGTAAGTAGTGTACAAATGATTAAATTTGTAGCTTATTTTAAGATATGTTAGAGAAAGAAGTTATAAATTTTGAGAGAACAGCCATTGTTGGTATTATTACTCAAAATCAAAGTGAGGAAAAACTTAACGAATATTTAGACGAATTAGAGTTTTTGACTTTTACCGCAGGAGGTGAAGTTATAAAACGCTTTTCGCAAAAAATGGAACGCCCGAATCCGAAGACTTTTGTGGGTACGGGAAAAATAGACGAAATCAATCTTTTTGTAAAAGAAAACGGAATATCGACGGTTATTTTTGATGATGAGTTAACTCCATCTCAGCAAAAAAATATCTCAAGAATTATTGATGCAAAAATCTTAGACAGAACAAACTTAATCTTAGATATTTTTGCGCAAAGAGCTGAAACGTCTTATGCAAGAACTCAGGTTGAGCTCGCACAATGTATCTATTTGTTACCAAGACTTTCTGGTTTATGGACTCACCTTGAGCGTCAAAAAGGAGGTATTGGTATGCGTGGACCTGGTGAAACGGAGATTGAAACAGATAGACGTATCGTTCGTGACCGAATTTCGCTTTTGAAAGATAAAATCAAAACGATAGATAAACAAATGAGTATTCAGCGAAGCAATCGCGGAGCAATGGTTCGTGTGGCATTGGTTGGATATACAAATGTTGGGAAATCAACGTTGATGAATGCAGTTGGTAAAAGTGAAGTTTTTGTTGAGAATAAATTGTTTGCAACTTTAGATACAACAGTTCGAAAAGTGGTAATTAAAAATCTCCCATTTTTGCTTTCGGATACTGTTGGATTTATTCGAAAATTGCCAACGCAATTAGTAGATTCTTTTAAAAGTACATTGGATGAGGTTCGTGAAGCTGATTTGTTATTGCATGTTGTAGATATTTCGCATCCGGATTTTGAAGATCATATTGAATCTGTAAATCAAATTTTGCAGGATATTAAGGCGCATGAAAAACCGGTTATTATGGTTTTTAATAAAATTGATGCCTACAAACATTTGACAATAGAGGAAGATGATTTGATTACAGAGAAAACCAGAAAACACTGGACGCTCGATGAATGGAAACAAACCTGGATGAGTAATGTTGGTCATGATAAAACATTGTTTATTTCGGCGACACAAAAACAAAATTTTGAGGAATTTAGAGAAATGGTTTATGAGGCTGTTCGCCAAATTCATATCACGAGATTCCCTTATAATAAGTTTTTGTATCCGGATTATAAAGATGCAATTGAAAAAGAAGAAGAATAAAATGGAAACGGCTTTTGATACATTCAAAAGCCGTTTTTTGTTTTGCCATAGATTTAAGGATATATCAATTTAGCTTTTCCATAAGATTTATTAAAATGGATATTTCATATCTTTGTTTAAATGAGTAAGAATTTATATATAATTGCTGGTTGCAATGGAGCAGGTAAAACTACTGCATCCTTTACAATATTACCTGAAATTTTAGATTGTAAAGAGTTTGTAAATGCAGATGAAATTGCAAAAGGCCTCTCTCCATTTCAGCCAGAAAAAGTTGCTTTTGAAGCGGGCAGAATTATGCTTCACAGAATAAATGAACTTTTGATTAACAATGAAGTTTTTGCTTTTGAAACGACTCTTGCCACTAAAAGTTATAAGTCTAAAGTCAAAATTGCTCAAGACAAAAAGTATAAAGTAGTACTTTTGTTTTTTGGTTGCAAGATGTTGATTTAGCAATTGAAAGAGTGAAAACCAGAGTTAAGGAAGGTGGGCATAATATTGAAAATGATGTAATTAAGCGTAGATATATAAATGGAATAAATAATTTATTTAATATATATTTGCCTATAGTTGATGAAGCGATGATTTTTGATAATTCATTCGGTAAACCTGAATTAATTGCAGAAAAAATGTTTGATACTGAGATTGATATAATCAACGAAATTAAATACAATAGACTTAAAAAGTTTTACAATGAAAACATATAAAAGATCGGCTACTCAAACTAAAATTTTAGATTCAATGGATCTTGTTTATGAGAAATTAATTGAGTTCAAGAAGAAATCAAATAGCGAATTAGTTATTATGAAAGATGATAAAATAGTAAAAATAAAAGCTAAGTCATTATAAAAATGTTAACCCTCTTTATTTAGAGGGTTTTTTAATGTTTAAAAGAAGCCAATTGTTTGAATCTAGCCCCGATGGAGGCGTTATCCTTGCTGGCCCGAGAGGGCAACAGCGAGATATAGCCGAGAGCGGGAAACCATGTTTGTTAAAATGTCTTTTGCGATGCTTCTGAAAATTAGAATCCGAAATTAACTCCTAAACCAAAAACTTCTCTGGTTTGGAGTCCTGCAAATGCATTATCATCATAAATAGCTTGGAATGATAAATTGGCTGATAAAAATTTGTTGATTTTCATGATAATATTCAGCGAATAATTGATGTCGACGTTTTGAGGATCTTCCAGATAGTTTGAATAAAGATTTAATGTGTTTTCGGCTGTTACATTGGTCATGATTGCCAGTTTGTAATAAACTGAAGCGTAAAAACCCAACTCATATCGCATACTTTTGCCTTCATCAACACCAAAATAAGCGCCATCGACATACGGCAGACCGGTAAATCTATCGACTCCGGTTGTATAAGCATTGTCTACAAAAGTGAATTTTGAAGTTAGTGGTGCGAAATTTATTTTAAGATTATCATCTTTTGTCCAATAAATACCGGGACCTGTTGTAAGATAACCAGGAGACATGAATTTCGTTTGTTCTGTCCTGATTTGTTTTCCGTTGACGTCCTGACCGTAAATGTAACCAGTAGAAAACTGTGTTCTAAAATTCAGGAAGTAAGAGTAGTACCATTGCCCAAAAGCCTTTTTTCCGAGAATGGAATTGAATTCTAAGCGGTCATCTGTTTTTTTTGTAAAGTCGTCATTTTTGGTTTGTAGAAGACCGTATGATGCTAAAACTTTGTTGTCCCAAGTTAGATCGTCCTTTTTGTAATTAAAATCGTAGTTGATTCCTAAAGTTCCTGAAAAGCTGTCCTCTCCACCGGCAATCCAGTTGTTGAAGCTCGACTGATTTAATAAAAGT
Source organism: Flavobacterium resistens (assembly GCF_900182645.1). Taxonomy (GTDB): domain Bacteria; phylum Bacteroidota; class Bacteroidia; order Flavobacteriales; family Flavobacteriaceae; genus Flavobacterium; species Flavobacterium resistens. Next base: position 233,104 of record NZ_FXTA01000002.1, read on the forward strand.
GAGACAGTTCCTTTTGTTTTCCAGCCTTCTCCTTCGATGGTGTCGTTAATTTTTTTCACTGCTTTTTCAGTGTTCTGAATTAACTCTTTTTCTGAATTTTGGGCTTGTAAAAATGTGAAGTTTACTAAAACGAAAAGTAATAGGGTTAGCTTTTTCATGGTTTTTAGTTTAGAAGTGTATAAACAAATATACTAAAAACCGATAAAAGCTTAAGCGTTAATTGATTGTAAAAGCAGGTTATTTCTTAGATTCTTTGTATAAAGGTACTGCAGAACAAGCTTCGCCATACATTATGCTTCTTGCAAATGGCTGTAAATAGGTTGTAGCTAAAATATACGCACGCATTGGAACTGGTTTTTTGGAACAGCCTTTTACAATTACAGGTTTATTTTTGTAAGCTGAATAATCTATGTTTTTTAAGATTTCTTCGTATAAACTAGCGTCTAAATCTTCTATGGTTCCGTTAACCACTTTTTTAGCAAAAGGCGCTAAGTGGACACTTACTAAAATCAAAGCCCAAGCCGGAATAATGGCGTCTGTACTACAATGTACTGCTACATATTGATCTTGATATTGTGACCAATCGTGATTTTTTAAGTGTTCTCTAAAGTCTTTTTCTTTCAATAGAAATCCTTCCAAAAGCCATTGCGAAATGTCAATTTGCACACGCATTCCCTTTGGATAATAATCCTCAAGATCAAAAACTTCTAAAGCACTATTGGCAACTTTATTGATGATTTCTTCCATATGAAAAAGGGTTTCAAGTTTAAAGTTTCAGGTTTCACGTTATGAAAAACTTGAAACTTTAAACTTGAAACAAATATTTTTAAAGCATTCCTAATTCTAATTTAGCTTCTTCGCTCATTAAGTCTTTGCTCCAAGGTGGATCGAAAGTGATTTCTACGTCAACATCTTTGATGTTTTCGATCGTTTTTACTTTCTCTTCTACTTCTCTTGGTAAGCTTTCTGCAACTGGGCAGTTTGGAGATGTAAGTGTCATTAAGATTTTCACTTCGTAATCGGTATTTACCATTACGTCGTAAATTAATCCTAATTCATAAATATCAACAGGAATCTCAGGATCGTAAATTCCTTTTAAAACTTTTACGATTGATTCTCCTAATTCGTTTGTATCGATTTCTTGTTCCATTTTTATTTTTTGTTTTTACCATTAAGATATTAAGCTTAACACTTTATGAACCTTAATGTCTTAATGGTTTAAATTTTTTTAATTTTTGTTTTTTGCATCAAAAGCCAAAGCATACATTTTGATGTTTTTAATCATCGAAACCAAACCGTTGGCGCGAGTTGCTGATAAATGTTCTTTTAATCCGATTTCGTCAATGAATTCAGTATCAGCATTTATGATATCTGATGCTTTTTGGTTGGAGAAAGCGCGAATTAAAATTGCAATAATTCCTTTAGTCAAAATCGCATCACTATCTGCTGTGAAAACAATTTTATCGTCGTTTTGTTCGCCTTGCAACCAAACTTTCGACTGGCAGCCTTTGATTAAATTCTCGTCGACTTTGTATTCTTCTTTAATTAACGGAAGACTTTTTCCAAGTTCGATGATGTACTCATAACGCTGCATCCAGTCGTCGAACATTGAAAATTCGTCTATTATTTCGTCTTGTATTTCTTTTATTGTCATAATTATTCTTTAGCAAAATCAACCAGCAAATTTACCAGTTTTTCTATTTCCTTTGGAGGAAACCCATTATCGAAGCCTTTTGTTTCGTAGGTTTTTTGATTTTGAGTTATTTTTAAATTTCCAATTGCTGCGCCGTCATAAAAACGTTTTTCTGTCGGAGCTTTCAAGTTTGGAATATTTTCTAAATTTATTTTTGAAAATTCAGTTACAATTTGTTTCCATTTTGCGTCGTCAATTTTCTTTTCTACAGGTTCTGCGTTTCTGCCGTTTGTGACTGCTGCTGTTTTATTTTGAACAATTATCTTTTTAAAAACACCTCTTGAAACTGCAGAATATTCCATTTTTGTAGTTGTCATATCTGCTAATTTTTGGCTTGAACAGCCAGTTGCGATGAAGATTGTGAAGAATAAAAAAGATAATAGTCTCATAAAATGTTTTTTTAGCTTAACATGGTTTGCGCCTTTTTCACGGCTTCAACCATTGCATCGATTTCTTCTTTGGTATTATAGAAAGAAAACGAAGCACGAATCGTTCCTGGAATACAGAAGAAATTCATAATTGGTTGTGCGCAATGATGTCCGGTTCTAACTGCAATACCTAATTTATCGATAATAGAACCAATATCATAAGGGTGAATTCCATCAATATTAAACGAAACTACTGATGCTTTATTTTTAGTGTTTCCGTAAATTCGGATACCCTCAATTTCGTTAAGACGTTTTGTGGCGTATTCTAATAATTCATTTTCATATTCATGAATTTTATCAAAACCGATTTCGTTTAAATAATCAATTGCAGTTCCTAAAACAATTCCGCCCGCGATATTTGGTGTTCCGGCTTCGAATTTATGAGGAAGATCAGCATAAGTTGTTTTTTCGAAAGTCACCTCTTTGATCATTTCGCCTCCGCCTTGATAAGGAGGAAGTTTGTTCAGCCATTCTTCTTTTCCGTATAAAATTCCGGTTCCAGTTGGACCGCACATTTTATGTCCCGAAAAAGCATAAAAATCACAATCTAATTCCTGAACATTTGGTTTTAAATGCGGAACTGCTTGCGCGCCGTCAATCAAAACTGCAGCACCTACAGTATGTGCTTTATCAATAATATATTTAATTGGATTGATTACACCCAATGCATTTGAAATATGATTTACAGTAACAATTTTCGTTTTATCTGAAAGCAGTTTGTCAAATTCCTCAATGATTAATTCTCCATTGTTATTGATTGGAATAACTTTTAAAATAGCCCCCGTTTTTTCGCATAACATTTGCCAAGGCACAATGTTACTATGATGTTCTAATGAAGAAACAACCACTTCGTCACCAGGTTTTAAAATAGAAACAAATCCGTTTGCAACTAAGTTAATTCCGTGCGTTGTTCCTGAAGTAAAAAGCACTTCGTGCGCAAATTTTGCGTTGATATGGTCTTTTACTTTTCCGCGAGCAACCTCGTAAGCATCAGTGGCTAACTGGCTTAAAGTGTGAACGCCACGGTGAATATTGGCGTTGATTTCCTGATAATATTTTACTTCAGCATCAATCACGATTTGTGGTTTTTGCGAAGTGGCTCCGTTGTCGAAATATACTAAAGGTTTTCCGTTTACAGTTTGTGAAAGTATCGGAAAATCAGCTCTTATTTTTTGAATATCTAGCATGTCTTATTTAGAAAAAATCTATTTACAAAAGTACTAAAACTAAATTTGTTTATAGAGGAATTCTATAATTTCCTTTTATGGCGCCATTGTTACAAGGCGTAAATGCTGATTCCGTAAAAATCAATTCGGTTTTCTGCATTATCCGAATCATATTTATAATTTGAGTTCTAAAATCGTGAACATAAATTATTTATATTGCATTAAAAATATCTAACGCATCATGAGAAAATTTCTAAAAGTACTGGCGCTTGTCCTTGTTCTTGCCTTTTTGTATTTCGGATTTACAACTTATCCGAAACTTGATTTGATTTCTGGATTTTCTGCCAAAAGTGTCGCATCCGGGCATTTTATGGATCATCGATCACTGGATTTAATTCAGAAAACAGATAATGATATTCATTTATTGGATCTTGCTACAAACACGATTGATGATGCCGGAAAATTTGCAACATCGGCAGTTTATGGTTTGAAAGAAAGAAAAGCAATTTACAGAGATGGTTTAGGTGCTTTGTTGATTAATGATGATTACGATATTTCGAAACCATATTTGCTTCCAAAAAGAACAAAATTGGTAAACAATCTTCCTTTTCCTTACGGAAATAATGAACCAAAAGATACCGCTTTCGCGAATGTGGATTACGCAAAATTAAAAAAGGCAATTGATGATTCTTTCGATAAAGATGGTGGAAAAGCAAAACGCACACGCGCCGTTGTCGTTTTATATAAAGACAAATTAATCGGCGAAAAATATGATACAGGTTTTAATAAAGACAGTAAAATTTTAGGCTGGTCGATGACAAAAAGTATCACAAGTTCGGCATTTGGAGTTTTGGCTAAACAAGGGAAAATTGATATTTACAAACCAGCGCCAATTAAAGAATGGCAAAATGATGAGCGTAAAAATATTACCATAAACGATTTGCTTCACATGAATTCCGGTTTAGAATGGGAAGAAAATTACAGCACGATTTGTGATGCAACACAAATGCTTTTCCAGTCTGAAGATATGGGAAAAGTTCAAATGGATAAGCCAGCGAAATACAAGCCAAACACGCATTGGTATTATTCGTCAGGAACGACAAACTTATTATCCAGAATTTTAAGAGGCCAATTTAAAACACAACAAGAATATCTTGATTTTTGGTACAGCGCCGTAATCGACAAAATCGGAATGAACTCGATGATTGTTGAACAAGATATGTCGGGAACATTCGTAGGTTCATCTTACGGATGGGCCACACCAAGAGATTGGTCAAAATTTGGATTGTTATATCTACATAAAGGAAACTGGAATGGTGAACAGATTTTGGATGAAAGTTGGGTAAAATATACAGCAACACCCACGAATACTTCTGAAGGGAAATACGGAGCGCAATTTTGGTTGAATGCCGGAGGAAAATTCCCGGATGTTCCGCGTGATATGTTTTATTGCAGTGGATATCAAGGACAAATGGTGGCGATTATTCCGTCTTTGGATATGGTTATTGTTAGAATGGGAGTGAAGGAGGAGGAACCTGGTTTTGATTTTAATGGGTTTTTGAAAGGGATAATTTCTTCTGTGAAAAAATAAATTATGAAGAAACTATTTCATCCAATTATTTTATTAATAATCGGTTTTGTTTTAAATGGATTTGCATGGTCTACTAGTATTGGTCATCCACTTAATACGATCTGCTTATTACTTGGATTGGGATTGTTTTTCTTAGGGATTATATTGTCTATAATAAAAATTAGAGGATGATATTTAACCGCAAAGACGCCAAGTAAAAATTGCAAAGTCCGCAAAGTTTAAAATTAAACCTTGCGGACTTTGCGATTAAATATTTCTTTTATAAAAACGTATAGGTTAAACCAAAGTTTAACGTTACAACTGAAATTCCATCATCAGGGAAATTATATCCATGATTGTCTATTTCTATAAAAAAACTTTGAATGTTTTCTCTACTGGTAACTCTTCCATACGCGATGGAATATTTTTTCAAATATCCACTTAGATTTTCCGGTCCCATTTGAAAGCTTCTTCCATAACCAAACGAAAAAAACAATTTTTTATCGTCAGCTATATTTAAAGCAAGTTTACTGTTTAAATAAACCGGAAGTATACCAATAGAATGTCTAAAATTACCTTCAAATCCTGAGTATATTCCTAAAAATAAATTATTTTCTTCGTCATGAACTCCTAAACCACCTCTAAGGCTTAATCCGCCCAAAGCAAAAGGAACAGCTTCCCCTTCAGAATTAGTTACAAAAAAGGAGCTTATTACGCCAAGCTCGCCTTCGGTATAAACATATTTTTTAAAAAATTGAGCTTGGCTAAATTGAACTCCAAATAAAACAAATATCGATGAAAAAAGAATTTTCCGGATAGATTTCTTCAAAGTCGAATTAATTACTTTTTACAAATCAAATCCTAAATTCACGCCTAATTTCATGGCAATGATTTTAGTAATTCTTTGTTTTAATTCCGGTATTTTGATGCTTTCGATAACGGCATTTGAGAATGCGTACATCAGTAAAGCTTTAGCTTCTTTTTGTGGAATTCCACGAGATTGCATGTAGAACATTGCTGTTTCATCTAACTGTCCAACTGTACATCCGTGAGAACATTTTACGTCATCAGCAAAAATTTCTAATTGTGGTTTTGCGTTGATAGTCGCTTTGTCACTCAATAAAATGTTGTTGCTTTTTTGGAACGCATTTGTTTTTTGAGCTTCTTTTTCTACCAAAACTTTTCCGTTGAAAACTCCTGTCGAACGATCAGAGAAGATTCCTTTATAATCCTGGAAACTTTCGCAATTTGGCGTTGCGTGGTTTACCAAAGTATAATGATCTACGTGTTGTTTGTCGTTCAAGATCGAAATTCCGTTTAACGTACTTGTCAATCTTTCACCAAAATGGTAAAAGTTCAAGTTGTTACGAGTCAAATTTCCACCAAAAGAGAAAGTGTGCACGTAAGCATGACTTTCCTGTTGTTGAGAAACGTAAGTGTTGTCAATTAAATTGGCTTCACTATTGTCGTTCTGAATTTTGTAATAATCAACAATCGCGCGTTTTTGAGCAAAAATCTCTGTAACAGAGTTTGTTAAAACCGGATTTTCATTCAAACTTTGGTGACGCTCAATAATTTGAACATGTGAATTTTCACCTACAATAACCAAATTTCTTGGCTGAACCATTAAAGCCGATTCGTTTCCTGTTGAGAAATACATGATCTCAATTGGTTTATCTGCTACTTTTTTCTTCGGAATATTGATAAAAGCACCTTCCATTGCAAAAGCAGTATTCAATGAAGTCAAACTATCATCTTTACTTGCAATTTGGTTGAAATACGTATCAATAACCATTTTATATTTTGGTTTGGTCAATGCTGATGACATCAAACAAACATCGATTCCGTCATGCGTTGTAGAAGACAAATGCGAACTGAAAACGCCATCGATAAATACTAATTTGTACGTATCAATTTCGTGTAAAAAGTATTTTTTTACCTGATTAAATTCGATTGCATTTTCCTGCTTTGGAAAAACCGTAAAGTCATTTTTTAAGATGGCATTTAGCGATGTATATTTCCAAGCTTCTTCTTTTTTGGTTGGGAAACCTTTATTTTCGAAGTTTTTTAAAGCATTTGTGCGTATGTCATGTAAATCTGAATGTACATCGACACGCTCTTCAAAAGCCATAAAAGACGATACTAATTTTTCTTTTAAATCCATTTTCGTTGTTGTTTCCTTCGGTGTTTCAGGTTTCAAGTTTCAGGTTGACTGCTGGAACTTAATTCCTTTGAAATCCATTTTATTTCAGGTTTTTTGTTTCAGGTTTTTCTACTGAAACTTATTTCCTTTGAAATCTTTTTTATTTAGGTAAGTGATAAAGTTTTTTATTTTACCACTTAAATTTTCATAATCTGTTTTTAAAGCTTCGAATTTTTGTTCCGAAATATATTCAAAATCAAAAATGCGATATAATTGAGATCTTGTTTCTCCGGCTGAACCTTTTGCGATAGATAAAAATTGTCTAAACTCTAAATTCCCATCTCTTTCAAATCCTTCAGCAATATTATCCATTACTGAACCCGAAGAATCTTTTATCTGATTTTTGAATCTGAGATCAGACCTTAACTCTCTATGAACTGCAATAAGATGAATTTCTTTTGCTAATCGTCGAGCTTCTTTCCAAATTTCTAAATCCTCAAATCGAGTTATTGTCGCCATAATTTCTAGTTTAATAATTTTAAGTTTAAACTTACAAAATACAGTTTAACTTGAAACTAAAAAAACATGAAACCTGAAACAAATTTTAATTTTCTGCTTTGATCCAGTCGTATCCTTTTTCTTCTAATTCGTAAGCCAATTCTTTTCCACCAGATTTTACGATTCTTCCGTTGTAAAGAACGTGAACGAAATCAGGAACGATATAATCTAGCAAACGTTGGTAGTGCGTGATAACGATAATAGCGTTTTTGTCGCTTTTTAATTTGTTCACTCCGTTAGCAACAATTCTTAAAGCGTCGATATCAAGACCAGAATCGGTTTCGTCAAGGATTGCTAATTTTGGCTCTAACATTGCCATTTGGAAAATTTCGTTTCTTTTTTTCTCTCCTCCGGAAAAACCTTCATTTAAAGAACGAGATAAAAATTTACGATCGATTTCTAATAATTCAGATTTCTCACGAATTACTTTCAACATTTCGTTTGCCGGCATTTCTTCTTGTCCGTTTGCTTTACGAGTTTCGTTGATGGCAGTTTTCATAAAGTTAGTTACGCTAACTCCAGGAATTTCTACCGGATATTGAAACGAAAGAAAAACACCTTTATGTGCCCTTTCTTCTGGAGCTAAATCAGCAAGATCTTCTCCGTCAAGAATAACTTCTCCGTCTGTAACTTCATAGTTTTCGTTTCCTGCAATAACAGCAGAAAGTGTACTTTTTCCAGAACCATTTGGTCCCATGATAGCGTGAACTTCTCCAGCTTTAACTTCTATATTAATTCCTTTCAGGATTTCTTTATCACCAATCGCGGCGTGAAGGTTTTTTATTGATAACATTGTTTTTTATTTTATATAAATGTCAATTCTATTTTTGTTTGTTGGTTTAGGATATTGGCATTAAAATGCGCATGTCCTAAATATTCCATGCCTAAATAATCGGCTGATTTTTGAAACGGGATGTAAAAGCTATCTTCGATTTCATTATCGTGTGAATTTGTAATCACTCCAATTTTCTTTCCTCTTAGTTTTCTTCCGGTTTCTTTTTCAATTCGGATTAAATCTGAAATCCTGTCGAAAAAGACCTTCATAATACCGCTCATATTGTACCAATAAACCGGCGTTGCAAAAATTAAGGTGTCGTACTCTTCCAGTATTCTTCTTATTAAAGGAAGAAAATCATCGTCTATATTTTTGCTTTCGTAATCGTAATACGAAATATTGTAATCACTTAGATTCACTACATCGAAGTGATGCTCCTTAGAAATTTCATCCACAATTTTTGTTGTGTTTCCGTTTTTTCTGGAAGAACCTAAAATGATGACTTTTTTATTTCCCATCTTTAAATTATCCTACAGAACCTTCTAAAGAAATCTCTAATAATTTTTGCGCTTCAACTGCAAATTCCATTGGCAATTTGTTCAATACATCTTTACTGAAACCGTTTACAATTAAGGCAATCGCTTTTTCAGTTGGAATACCTCTTTGGTTGCAATAAAAAACCTGATCTTCTCCAATTTTACTTGTAGTTGCTTCGTGCTCGATTTTAGCCGATGGATTTTTACTTTCAATATAAGGAAAAGTATGCGCTCCACAATTGTTACCCATTAACAATGAATCACATTGCGAAAAGTTTCTTGCATTCTCCGCTCTTGGCGAAATCTGCACTAAACCACGGTAACTATTTTGTGATTTTCCAGCTGAAATACCTTTAGAAATAATAGTCGATTTAGTGTTTTTGCCTAAATGGATCATTTTAGTTCCAGTATCAGCTTGTTGGAAATTATTTGTAACAGCAATCGAATAAAATTCTCCTACCGAATTATCTCCTTTAAGTACACAAGAAGGATATTTCCAAGTTACAGCAGAACCTGTTTCAACTTGTGTCCAAGAAATTTTAGCGTTTGTTTCGCATAAACCTCTTTTGGTTACGAAGTTATAAACTCCACCTTTTCCTTCTTTGTTTCCAGGGAACCAGTTTTGAACAGTAGAATATTTAATTTCAGCATCATCCAAAGCGATCAATTCAACCACGGCAGCGTGTAATTGATTTTCGTCACGGCTTGGAGCAGTACATCCTTCAAGGTAAGAAACGTAACTTCCTTCATCAGCAATAACTAGAGTTCTTTCGAATTGTCCAGTTCCTGCTTGATTGATTCTGAAATAAGTTGAAAGTTCCATTGGGCATTTAACGCCTTTTGGAATATAACAGAAACTTCCGTCAGAGAAAACCGCTGAGTTTAATGCTGCGTAGAAGTTGTCTTTTTGAGGTACAACAGTTCCTAAATATTTTTTTACTAATTCAGGATGTTCTTTAATAGCTTCAGAAATTGGACAGAAAATAATTCCTTTTTCAGCCAAAGTTTTCTTGAAAGTTGTTGCTACAGAAACAGAATCGACAACAATATCCATAGCGACATTGTTCATCATTTTTTGCTCATCAACAGAAATTCCAAGTTTTTTGTACATCTCTAGCAATTCCGGATCAACATCGTCCAAAGTTTTGTTAGGATCTACTTGTTTTGGAGCTGAATAATAAGAAATCGCCTGAAAATCTGGTTTTTCGTAACGAACATTTGCCCATTCTGGCTCGATCATTTCTTTCCAGGCACGGAAAGCCTCGATGCGCCATTCGGTCATCCATTCAGGTTCTTCTTTTTTAAGAGAAATAGCTCTCACGATGTCTTCGTTTAAGCCAATAGGAAACGTCTCAGATTCTATATTGGTGTAAAATCCGTATTCGTATTCTTTAGTTTCGAGTTCGATTTTTAAATCGTCTTCTGTGTATTTGCTCATTATTTTTTTATTGTCTAAGTAGTTTTAAAGTCCAAAGTTTGAAGTCAATTTAGTCTTTATGACTTTACGACTTTCGGCTTTTGACTAAAGAGAGAATGATTCTCCGCATCCGCAAGTTCTGCTTGCATTTGGATTATTGAAAACAAATCCTTTTCCGTTTAATCCGCCTGAAAATTCAAGAATTGTTCCGGCTAAATACAGGAATGATTTTTTTTCAACTGCTATTTGTATATCATTATCTACGAATATCTTGTCATCATCGCCTTTGGTTTTGTCAAACTTCAAATCGTATGACAAACCAGAGCATCCGCCACTTTTCACTCCCACACGTACGTAGTCATGTGCGGCGTCAAAACCATCGTCTGTCATCAAATCGATGATTTTCTTTTTGGCTGTATCAGAAACTTTTATCATTGTGTTTATAGTTTTTAATTTTCTTTTATTGATGAAAACTGTTTAAAAAGTAATTAAATTATTACAATTTAAAGAGCTGTCTATCAATGTTCAAATGAAATTGTCTGCAAAGATACGACTTAAAAACCTTTTTCCATAACGGTTCACATTATTATAACAAATGTTAAAATAGATAGAAGTTATTTTGTGTTCAAAAATTCTTTTAAAAATGCCAAATTCTTAAGTAAATAAAAAGAAACTTACAAAAATGTAGTTTGTATGTTTCTAAATTATTAATTGTTGTAACAAAGCGTTAAAATACCGTATTTTTACTTGTTCTTGGTTTTAAATTTTTGGTACTTTTGCAGAAAATTATGATTAATCATGAAGAAAAATCACAAAGATAGCTGGATTAAGGCCCTTTTTGCAATAATTTTTATTTTTGGAATAGGTGCCACATATTTGATCTTTAGCAACGAACCAAATGATATCATAGAACAGCCTTCTAACAGTAGATTAGAGATAACGGGATCGAGCCCAGAAACTCTAGATCGGGAAAATATATTGGATTCTTTGAATAATTTGAAACTGGCTTATGATGTTGCCATTTTTGAAAAAACTACACTTTCTGAAGAATTGGAGCTCCAAAAAAAGAATATTGAGAATTTGATGGAAATCATAAAAGCTTCTAAGAATCCTTCGGGAGAACAGATTAAAATTTACCGTAAGCAACTATCAGATTTAAAAGTTTCATTGGATCTTAAAGTTGCGGAAATTAAAAAATTGAAATCTCAAAATAAAAACCTGCTTACTGAAATTGAAAGTCAGAATGTCGTAATGTACAAGCAAAAAGCAGAAAATGACACGCTTATTTCAAAACAAAAAAAGCTGGAATCTACTTTAAAAGATGCTTCAAGACTTTCTTTAGGTAATTTTAAAGTGACTGCTTTTAATGAGAAAAGTTCGGGGAAAGAACAGGAAACGACTAAAGCAAAAAACACAGATAAGCTTAAAATTAGTTTTTCTGTTAACGGAAATTCTGTTGCAAAAACAGGCAAAAGAGTTTACTATATTCAGGTTTTAGATCAAAAAAATACTGTTTTAGGCGAAAATAAATTAATCGAATTTGGTAATGATAAAGCCTTGGTTTATAGTTTTTTAGTTGGTGTTGATTACCAAGGGAAAATGGCCAATGTTTATGGTGTTTTGAATAATGATTTAGCCAAGTTTAAAAAAGGAACTTATTTTGTCAATTTCTTTGATAAACAAGAAATAATGGGCAGTTCTTCAATTACTTTAGAATAGCTCTTCAAAAAGTTTTACAACGAATTTTTAGTTTAAAGCAGCAGGATTTGCTAGCTTTGTTTGCTTACTAGAAATTATTTTTATGAAACTTTATCCAATCGAATCTGGAAATTTTAAGTTAGACGGAGGCGCCATGTTTGGCGTTGTTCCTAAAACAATCTGGAACAAAACCAATCCTGCTGATGCCAATAATTTAATTGATATTGCAGCGCGTTGTTTACTTATTGAAGATGGTAATCGCCTGATTTTGATTGATACCGGAATGGGCGACAAGCAATCAGAGAAGTTTTTTGGATATTACTCGCTTTGGGGTTCGCATTCCATAGATAAATCACTTGCAAAATACGGTTTTCACCGAGATGATATTACCGATGTTTTCATGACGCACTTGCATTTTGACCATTGTGGAGGAAGTGTTCAATGGAATTCTGATAAAACGGGATATGAACCTGCTTTTAGAAATGCAAAATTCTGGACGAATGAAAATCATTGGGAATGGGCAACAAAACCAAATCAAAGAGAAAAAGCTTCATTTTTAGCAGAAAATATTTTGCCAATGCAGGAAAGCGGACAATTGAATTTTGTTGAAAGACCAGAAAGCGATTTTGGTTTTTCAAAAGAATTAGGTTTTGATGTTTATTACGTTGACGGACATACTGAAAAGCAAATGATTCCGCATATAAAATATCAAGATAAAACAATTGTTTTTTGTGCTGATTTGTTGGCGACAGCCGGACATATTCCGCTTCCGTATGTAATGGGGTATGACACAAGGCCATTGCTTACGATGCCTGAAAAAGCCAAATTATTGAATGCAGCTGCAGATCAAAATTATTATCTCTTCTTAGAGCACGATGCTCATAACCAAATTATAACGGTTGAACATACTGAAAAAGGTGTTCGTCTGAAAGAAATTTTTACCTGCGAAGATATTCTTTAGACTTTTTATAAAAAAATAAAAACTCCTGCTTTTTGAACAGAAAGAGCAGGAGTTTTTTCATTATGTTTAGTTAAGAAAAGTCTGTAGTCGTATAACTACAGAGTAGGTTATTTTTGGTTAATTTTATTACATGTTTTAGTTGAAGTAAATTCTTACAACTGTCATTCCCCCAAAGTTTTAGAATGTGTGAAATTTAACACAATCTTCTTCAATTGATAGTCATATAAAGTTGTTTTTTAGAAATATTATAAATAGGTTTGTGCATCAAAATTTATTAATACTTAACCTATGAAAAAAGCAATACTATTCGTTTTGTTCATGTCTTTTTTTGGTGTAAAAGCACAAAAAGTAGATTTGGATCGTTTTTATTTTAATGTGAATTATCAAATTCTTCCGAAAGAAGGAGTTCCTTATGAAAAAAGAACTTATTCTTCAACTGTAAAATGTGGAGGGGCGATACAATCTTACGTTGATCCGGCTACTCTTAATGATAAAATTCGTATCTCTGGCTGGAAAAAAGTAGAGAGTGGCGGTACCGTACAAATTGAACTTAACTTAGAAGATTTTGTTGAAAAAGGAGCTACTCCAGGAATAAGAACTGACGAGAAAAGAGATAAAGACGGTAAAGTAATTAGCAGAAAAGATTACCATTTTGTTACAGCAAAATATGCAACCAGAGGTTATGCTAAGGTAAAAGGTCCAGTTACTCCTGTAGCCGTAGTTGCAAAACCAGTTGAGCAGGCAAAACCAGCAGAAGCACCACCAACAACAAATAGGTTTTTGAAAAATGCAGTTATCAAAAAAGATACAACTTCAGCATCAGTAGTTGCGGCAGCAACTGAAGGTTTTAACTTAAGTTTTAACGGAGAATTGGAGTATAAATCTTCAGAATATGAAACTTCATCAGCTGCGTTAAAAGATTTTTATATCAATAAAGGCGCTATTCGTGATCAAATGCTGAGAAGTTTTTCAGATAATTCAATGAGTACTTTCAATTCAAATGTTAATTCAACTTATGGTTATAGAGCTAAAAGCGACAATGAAATTCTTTGGATTTTGGATGCTAAAAGTGATGAAGGAAAAACACAAATTGAAGCAATTCAGGCTGTAAAAGCTTTATTTGCTACTATGAAAGCTGATGAGCCAATAGATGATTTGAAATCTAATATGCAACCTTTAATTGAGTATTTTGATTCATTGAAAACAAAATATACTGAAGACAATAAACCATCTCGAAAAATGAGATATTCAGCTTACTTTAATTTAGCTGTTATTTACTTAATGTTAGATCAGCCAGAAAAAGCTATTACTGAATCTGAAAAATTAATCGAGAATGATTATGACAAAAGTGATGGAAAAGCAATTATTGAAAAAGCGAATAAATTAATTGCAAGTTTTAAAGCGGCAAAAACAAATACTACGCATAATCCAGTTCTTAAATAAAATACTATGAAAAAAATTACACAAGTTGTTTTATTATTAATGCTTACAGGTATCAATCAAATTGTTAGTGGTCAATCTACTGGCTGGTTTGGTAAAGCTACTATAAGTAACCCACTAAATTTAAGAGGTCCTGTACCTCCAACAAATCCTGAATACGGAAATTACAAATCATATGAAATGATTTTGAATCTTGCACCAGGTTTGGAAAGTAGTATGAATAACAAAAAAGCGCCATACTCTTCAGAGAAGTTTTATGAAGCTTTTTCGATTTCAGGTTTGAAAAAACAAAAAGAAGGTGAGTTTAAAGTAAAATACAATTTGACTCGTTTTGAACTTGTAAACGATGAAGAATATGTACAGACTTATTACCAAAAAGCACCGGCTTATTATATTGGTTTAGAGTCTAATTTGGAAATTACAGATAAAACTGGAAAAGTAATCTATAAAAGATATACAACTCCTAAAGTTTGTATGTATGTTACAAACCCAACAGAGACTTATGAGAATTTGACGTATAAGATATTGACTGACAATTTCTACAGTATGATTGAAGAATTTGAAGGTTTCTATTTGTATGGACCAAAAATTACAAAGCTGAGATATTCTGATATTGAGAAAAAGAAAAAATCAAAATCAACATTTAATATTGAAGAATACAATCAGTCACTTCAAGTAATGCCAACTTTAGTTGATGTTGACAGAGAAAACTGGGCTGATTTGTTTGGAGAAGCTCAAAAATTCTGGAAAGACCTTGTGAATTTTCAAGATAAAGATGATGAAGATTTAGCAAAACAAATTAGATTCAGTGCTAACTACAACTTGGCGGCAACTTATATTCTTTTAGGAAATGTTGAAGAAGCTTCAAAATATTTACCTGGAGTAAAAGAAAATGAAAAAAGCTTTTTGGGTATGAGAAATGATTATCCATACATGTCAACTTTAGTTGAGGATATTGAAAAATACAAAAAACTTACTGAAAAGACATTTACTATCGAGGCAATTCCTCAAGAACCAGTTTTGGCATCATACAAAAAAGCGCCAACAGCGTTTAGATATGCAGAATTTCCAGGTGAAGTTTTAGATACAGATTCTAAAGTTTGGAAAGGTAAAGTTAGAATTATCAGTGATTACCCAGAGTTGGTAGATTTGAGAACAGAGCAAACAGTATCTGGATTGAGATCGATGATGGACGGTATTGGTTCTGAAAAAAGCAGTGTTTATATCTATGTTGAAGGACAGAAAAAACCAGAAAGAACTAACTTGAAAAAAGTAGTTAATATCAAAGACGAAGAAGGAAGAATGTACATTGTAGGTAAAACAGGAAGAGGAGTTTCTTTGGTTTCATTTGACATGAACAAGCAAGAAACAAGCTCAAAAAGATATTCAATGTTTGAAGAAGTTAAAAAAGGAGGAAAAGTTTCTTTATATCATGAGTTCTTCCCACAAGATGCTTATACTTTGAAAAAACATGTTCAGGATGAATTCTTTATTCCGCCAGTTTTCTTAGGAAGAAGAAAAGCATTAAAAGAATATTTCTCTGATTGTCCAAAAATGATCGAGAACATCGAAAAAGGAGTTTACGATCACGAAAACAAAGAGACTTACATCAAAATGTTTGATGATTATACTGCATTGTGCGGTAACTCATAATTTACTTTTTAATTACAATTGAAGAAAGAGCTGTCAGTTTTTGACAGCTCTTTCTTTTTGTGCTTAAGTTTTAGTTTAATTTCCACCCAAAGGTTGTTTGGAAAACATAATCATCTTTTGATGCACCAGGTTTAGGTTTATTGTCGTAGTTATAAACAAACGAAAGCTTGATGAAAAAATCCAATGGCAGATCATATTTTGTATCTAAAGAAAAATCGGTACGAACCCTTTTGCTTTCTGTAATACTTGGAAAAACAGTTGCTTTTGTCTGAATGCTGAAATCGCCAATATCGTACAGGTTAAAATCGGTTCCAATGAAAAGCTCCAAACTTTTATTGGGTTCGCTGGTGTCTTTAAATTTTTCATGGTTAAAGGATAGGCCAGAGGCAACTCCCCAATATTTTTTATTGCTGTGTATAAGAAATTTTCCATATCCTGCTTTTGATATGACACGCAAATCAATGTCCTGTTCGGTATTAGATAAAGTAGTAATCGATAATGGAATGAAATAATCTTTTGGAAGCAAATGAACATAGCTTAGTTCAGAATCAATTCTTCTAATAGGTTCACTATCATCTTGAATCGATTGCAGATGTTTGTACATTGCCGTCCCGTACCATCTTTTGGACGTGTAGCCTAAGTTTACGTTTGCAGTTAATTGCTGTAAGTTTTGCGCTTTAGTTACTTTTATTCCCACATCAAAACTAGCATCAAGTCTGTCCCAGAAACTTTCGTCGACAGGTTTTATATATACAATATCGGCAAGGTCGATTATGGATTTGGTCTGCGTTTCGACATTTGTAATTTCGCATTTATAGGGCGCATTAATTTTCGAAATTTTCCCATTCATTAAAACACCATTAATAAGGCTTATAATGTGAATTCTTTCTGATCCAATATTTTTTACATGTTTCCATTGCAGTTTAAAATCATCTTTACTGTAATCGGTTTCAATTTGGACCACGCCTTTATTCATTATTTTTATTTCGCCAACAAGAATATCATTGTTTTTCAGTACTAATGTATCAGAGGTCTGCGCACTGGTTTTGAAGAAAAATAAAAGAAAAAATAAAAGTATGATTTTCTTCATATCGGTTTTTATTTCTTTGGTTGTCAGCTTGTAAGATTAAAGTTAGAAATAAAAATGCAATGTGATGCGCAATTATAAAAAAATCCCATTTTCAGTTTATCGAAAATGGGATTTTTAAGGTTAGTTGATTTTATTTTTTAGTTGGTTTTGAATTTCCACACTTGACCAACAGTTTCTCCTCCTTTGTTGTCTTTTACAACAACTTTCCAGAAATATTGTTTGCCAGATTCAATTGTGGTATCAAATGTCTTTTCTGATTTGTTTTCGGCAATTTTAGCTGTTGGCGGATTTGCTGTTCCAAAGTAAACATCATAAGTTAAAGCATCTGCGGTATCAACGTCAGAAGCGTTCCATTTTAAAGAAACAGTTCCTGCATTTAAAGCAGAATTTAAAAATGGAGCAACCAATTCTGGAGCAAATGGAAGATGATTTACAACCGCATCTCCAGCAGTATAAAATTTAAAAACCGATGAATAAGCACTCGCAAGACCTTTGCTGTCTGTTGCTTTTATTCTCCAATAAAAAGCAGTGTTTTTATCCAGTACAAATGAAGCTAAATTTTCTGCTCCATCAAATGTTTTAACGATTTGTGTAAAAGCATTGTCTTTTGCAACTTGAATTTGATAGGTTATGGCATCTTTATTTTCATCTGTAGATCTGTTCCATGAAAAAGAAACCGTGTTTTCTAAACATAATTTATTGTCAACCGGAGAAGTTAATACTGGTACACTTGGCGCTACGTTTTCTGCAGGTGTTGGATTTGGGTCATCTGAACCTCCTCCACAAGAAATAAACAAAGCGCTGATTATTGATAGATATATAAAATTTTTCATTTTTATTTTTTTATAATTTTAACGTATTCCGGAGTTTCAAGATAAATTTTTGCAGCATAAATTCCAGATGGAAGATTAGCAAGATTTAGATATGCGGTTCCGTTTTCTGTATTATAAGTTCCTTTAGAAACTACTTGCCCTCCGAAGTTGAAAATTTCGATTACAGTTTCTGATTTGCTGTTTGGGATTTCAATTTCGACATTATCAGAAGTTGGGTTTGGATATGCAGAAAGCATTGTTCCTAATTCTGAAGAAGAAACTTTTTTGGCAAAAATACCTTCGCAGGCTTTTGAAGTTGCAACTTCGACTAATCCAGCCTGATCTAATTCTAAACTAAAATTAGAATCAGTTGTTTGAAATTGAGCTTCACCATTAACAAATACAGTAAATGGAGCTGTTCCTTCAGTAATTTCAACTTCTACTTTTTTAGAAGCGATAGTTGATTTTCCTGCTATAGTTGCCGCTTTTGGAATTACAATATTAAAAGTCTGCTCATAAGTTTCTCCTGTAACGGCAATAATTACAGTATAAGTTCCAGGAGCAAGGTTTGTGATTTGTAAACTGTTATTTACAAATGTTTTTGAAGTTCCGTTTACGGTTGCTGTATACGGTAATTGAGCAGTTGCAGTAACAGTGATTTGTCCATTGTTTTCTCCAGTACAAGTTTCTCCTTTAGATTCGATAGCGAAATTTTTTGGACCTAAGCTAAATTCACATTCTGTATTATAATTTGCAAATTGATCCTTAAAGCTAGACCAGTTTGCATTAGAATAGGCAACATCATCGACTAATATACAAGTCAAATTAGGATTGCCTCCAAATAAACTGGAACTCTGATTTGTCATTTTTGTGTTTCCACCGTTTTTTAAATTTAACTTCATCAAATTGTTACCAGTACAAAGAACCTGAAGCAAATTAGGATTGTTAGACAAATCTAATGTAGTAAGCTTATTATAAGGACAATAAATACGCTCTAACGCAGTGTTTTTAGAAACATCTAAAGAGGTTAGTTCATTAGACCAAACATTTAGAAATTTCAAATTTGTTTTTTGAGATACGTCAATAGTTTTGATTTGATTATAAGAACAGTCTAATGTCGTCAAAGCCGGGTATTTAGAAAGATCTAAACTAGTTAGCTTGTTTGTGCTGCAATACAGACTTTCTAAAAGTGGATTTGCAGAGAAATCTACTGTAGTTAAGCCATTTCCGTTTACCGAAATATGTTTTAATTTTATGTTTTTAGAAACATCAAGATTAACTATTTTTTCATTCGAGGCCAAGCTCAGTCTTTCTAATTCCAGATTTTTAGAAAGATCTATAGTTGTCAGCAAACCTTGTTGTGATGAATAGGAGCCTTCTTTGTTTGATCCTTCAGCATATAACTCTTTAAGAGCTAGATTTTTTGATACATCTAATGTCGTTAATCTATTAAGAGAGCAGGTAAGGGTTTTTAATTCTAGATTTTTTGATACATCTAATGTCGTTAAATTATTGTAATAAACATTTAAGTCTGTTAAAGCTAAATTTTTAGAAACATCTAAACTGGCAAGTTTGTTAGAATTACAATTTAATTTTTTCAATTTTAAATTTTTGGAAACATCAATGCTGGTTAAGATACCATTTCCGTTATTCGGTAATGTTAATTCTTCAAGAGCAGCAAAATCCTGAAGTCCGGTTAAATCCTCAATTTTTAAATTAGTATAGTAGTCGCTTAGATTCAAAATTGTAATTGAAGCGATTCTTTTAGTTAATACTTTTCCATCTTCAACAGCGTCAATTCCTTTTTTGATTAAAGTTCTTTCAAAGTTTATATCAGGAATAAGCGTGTAAGCAGGAGCAGCACATTCTGTAGTTGAAAAATCAGCAGAAGATTCTTTACTTGTTGCCCAATTAGTATTTGAGTAAGTAACATCGTCAACAATTATACAAGTCAAAGACGGATTAGAAGTAAGAATTAAATCACTTGCTTTTATAAGTGTATTTTTTCCGTTTTTTAGATTTACCTGGCTAAGATTGCTATTGTTATTTGCTTCAAGTTTTGTCAATTCTGGGTTTTTAGATACGTCTAAAGCGCTCAGGTTGTTGTATTCACATTCAAGTATTCTTAATTTTGGATTTCCTGATAAATCTAAACTTGTCAACTTGTTTGAAAAACATCTAAAAGTATTAAGGTTTGTGTTTTTAGAAACATCAAGACTTGTAATCTGATTTTGATAACATTCAAAAGAAAGCAAATCAGGATTTTTTGATGTATCAACAGTTTGAAGTTTATTAGATGAACAAATTAAGACAGTAAGTTTTGTATTTTTTGAAACATCTAACGTTGTCAGTGCATTTTGGCTACATTGTAAGTTTGTAAGATTGATGTTTGCAGAAAGATCCAAAACGGTCAGATCGTTTGAATAACAGCCTAATTCGTATAATAAAACGTTTTTAGAAACATCAAGGGTTTTTATTGGGTTCCATGAGGTTCTCAATTGTTTTAAAGCTGTGTTTTTAGACACATCTATAGAGCCAAGTTTATTGTTTGTAACATCTAAATAAGTTAAAGCTTTAAAATCCTGAATACCTGTCAGATCAGTAATCGAACTATTGCTAATTGATAATGTAGTAAGAGTAGCAACTTTAGAGGTTAATACTTTACCATCAGTTGCACCAGAGTCAATTCCTAAAGCAATAAGTTTTTTCTCAAAATTCACATCCGGAATTAATGTATATTGTACAGGAACTTCATTGACATCTACCATAGAAATATTATCTACTAATATCTCAGAATTAAGAGAACCGGTAGTCCAAATATCAACTTCAACATTTTCAGAGACAGTTGGCGTATAATCAAATTCAATTTTTCTCCATTCTGAAGTAGAAAAAGTGACATCTGATTTTTTGATTATTTCTTCTTTGAAAGTGCCAGGTTTATGATACAAACTAAAATCAATAGACGAAAAAGTTCCTTTAGCCAATTTGTGGTATAAAGTTACTCGGTAAGTTTTGCCAGCCACAACTGGAAAATATTCGCTGTTAATGTAATTGAATGTGCCGCTGGCCACCATCATATTGGTACTTGACGAGCCATTTTGTGCAACTGAATTTTGAGAAACAAATCCGCTAAAATAACGATACCAATTATCAGGTTGTGATGATGAAGTCCAGATTTCAAAGTTTCCGTTTGGAACTAAGTTGGTTTGGGCATAAATTGAAAAATTTGCTAAAAACAGCAACAAGAGTAGTTTTGTTTTCATAGAGTAAATTTAAATTTGGTCGTGCAAGAATAGTTAAATTAAGCCGGGATTCCTTACGGGAAAGCGTAAAGACATGAATTTTTAATGGAAAAAATTGCAATAAAAAATATGTCCCATTTTCTTAAAATTGAAAATGGGACATTCTAAGTTATTGTTTTAAAATTTTTATTCAACTACAATTTTCTTTGCCGAAGAAGCATCTTGATTAATCAGATATAAATAGTAAACTCCTCTTGGCAGTCCAGATAAATCGATTTGATTATTAGTATCAGATGCATTTAATTTAAACGATTTAACTAATTGACCTGCTGAATTATAAACGGTTACTTTTTCTACAGCAACATTTAGAATGTTAACTTCACCTTTTGTCGGATTTGGATAAATTGCAGCTTTGTCAAAAACCGAATCTTCAAGGCCAAGTGTGCAAGTTTCAGAATAACTTGTTGTAGTTTCTTTTATTTTAGACCAGTTTTGGTTAGAATAGGCGACATCATCAACTTTGATACACGTAAGTGTTTTGTTTCCTAGAAAACTCGTGTAAATTTCGGTTACTGTTTTTTTGCCAGTTTGAGATGGAAGGATAAAGTTTTTATTATTTCCATTTTGAACATTCAACGACGTTAGTGGATTGAATTCTAAGAAAACAAGTTCTAATTTAGGATTGTGAGATAAATCGACATTTGTCAATTGATTCCACGCTGCATTCAATGTTTTCAATTGAACATTTTTGCTAAGATCCAAAATAGTTAATACGTTATTATAGCAATATAAATTTTCCAGTTTTGTATTTGCGGAAAGATCTAATGAAGCAATATTATTTTGCCCACAAACTAAAAATGTCAAATTTGGTGCATTTGAAACATTTAATTGCGTTAAATTATTTTTACTGCAATCAATCATTGTTAATGCTGTATTTGATGTTAAGTTGAAATTCGTTAGTAAATTATCAGCAACATTAACAAAAAGTAGTTCTTTATTTTGAGAAATATCCAGATTTGTAATTTGGTTTTTTTCTACACCTAAATTTAACAGCTTAGTGTTTTTCGTGACATCCAAAGTTTTTAATTGATTATTATATAAATCGAGTTTAGTAAGAGCCGTATTTTTACTTACATCTATTGATGTCAAGTTATTAGAAGAAAGATCTAAGTAAGTTAAGGCAGTAAAATACTCGATTCCTGATATATCTGTAATATTAGAGCCAGAAAGATCCAGATATGTAATCTTGCTAATGTCGGCGGTGGCTATTTTTCCGTTAAGACCATCTTTATCAATTCCTAAATCAATTAATTTTTGTTCAAAATTAGTGTCGACAAGTGTTGTGTAAGGTGTACAATCTATGTTGTAATTTGCCGTATTGTCTTTGAAACTTGTCCAGTTTTGGTTGGAGTAAGTTTGATCATCAACCTGAATACAGCTTAAATCTGAATTTTTAGTAAAGTTAGAATTGTTCGTAAAGTTTTTATTGTTCCCATTTTTCAGGTTAAGAGAAACTAATTTATTGCTACTACAATCAAGAGAGGTCAAATTTTTGTTTTGCGAAATATCCAGCGCTGATAATTGATTTCCGCTACAATTAAGAGTTTGTAAACTTGTAAAACCTTTAATTCCTGTTAAGTCTTTAATAGTACTATTCAAGACATTTAAAGAAGTTACGCTTGAAATACTGCTATTTAAAACAGTTCCGTTTTTACCATCTTTATCGATTCCTAAAGCAATTAATTTGTCTTCAAATGCAGAATCTGGTATTGCAGTTACGGCAGCGCAGTCTACAGTTGAGTATGATGCTGTAGCATCTTTGAAAGCAGACCATTTTTCATTAGAATAAATCGCGTTGTCAACCAAGATACAAGTTAATAACGGATTTTTTGTGAAGTTAATAACATAAGATTCCAATTGCATTGAGCCATTGTTTCCATTTTTTAAATTTACGTTGGTCAGCAACGGGTTATCCGAACAACGAAAATTAGTAAGAGATTTGTTTTTAGAAACATCTATTTTTGTTATTTGGTTTGTTTCACAATTAAACAAGATTAATGATTTATTATTTGAAACATCAATATCTGTTATTTGATTTGATGAACAAGTAAAATATTGCAAATTAAGATTCTTTGAAACATCTATGGCTTTTAAGCTATTATTAGATATAATTACGTATTCAAGAGCGACATTTTTGGAAAGATCGATAGTTGTTAAATTATTATAATTGGCAACAAGATATTTTAATGCCAAATTTTTTGAAACATCTAAGCGTGTCAATTTATTTGACATTACATTTAATGAATCTAAAGCCTTAAAATTCTCGATTCCTGTAAGATCAGAAATATTGCTAAAGTAAAGATTCATATCTTTTACAGTAGAAATATTCGATGTTAAAACTTTTCCATCTGTTGGACCTGAATCTAAACCTAGAGAAATTAATTTTTGCTCAAAATTAACATCAGGAATTAAGGTGTATGTAGGTAAACAGTCTGTTGAAAATGAGGCTGTAGCATCTTTTGAATTCGACCAATTGTTGTCAGCATACTTAGTATCGTCTACAAGTATACATTTTAGGTTTAAATTATTAGTTAAATCTAAACTTGATCTTTGGCCGGGAATTAAAGTGTTATTTCCATTTTTTAAATTAACACTTTCAAGTTGATTATCATTTATGTATACAACTTCTAATTTATTGTTTTGAGATAAATCCAGGCTCGTTAATTGATTTGCAGAAGCGTTTAAATATTTTAGTTGCTTATTATTAGAAAGATTTAATTCTGTGAGTTTGTTATTGTCAATCCCTAAATTTGAAAGATTTATATTTTGAGATAAATCAATTGAACTTATTTGATTTTTTTGGCTGATAAGCATGCGAAGTTTAATATTCTTAGAAATATCAAGAGTTGTTAAATTATTATCATCAAGCCATAAAGTTTCAAGCATGAGATTTTTGCTCAAATCAACAGAGCTTACTTTATTAGAACTGAATATAAGGTATTGTAATTCTGTAAAATCTTCAATTCCTGTTAAATCTGTAATATCACTTTTTTCAACATTAAGATACGTTAAAGTTGAAATTTTTGATTTTAAAACTTGACCATCAGGATTTCCTGTATCAATTCCTAAATCAATTAGTTTCTTTTCAAAATTTGAATCTGGAATTTTAACAAATTCAGGAGAGCAATCCAGGCTATATTTTGCTGTTGCATCTTTTAGGTTTGACCAATTTGTATTAGAATAAGCAACGTCATCAACAAGAATACAAGTTAAATTTGGGTTATTGTTGAAATTTGTGTACTTACGGTCTAAAATAGTATTGTTTCCGTTTTTTAGATTCAATGAAGTTAATTTATTCAGATCGACTTGTAAACGAGTTAGTTTAGTATTGTTAGAAATATCAACGTTTGTTAATAAATTAGAATAACAGTAAAAAATATTCAATTCAGTATTTTTCGAAACATCGATGGTTGTCAAAGAATTATCAAAAACAGTTAAGTTGGTTAACAATATATTTTTTGATACATCTAAAGCAGTCAATTGATTTATCTCACAATTAAGGCCATACAATTTTGTGTTTTTTGAAATATCAAGAGAAGTAAGCTTGTTCTCAGAACAAATTATAAAACCTAATTTAATATTATTTGTAACATCAAGATTAGTTAAAGCGTTTTTTTGACAAGTTAAGTCTGTTAAAGCAATATTGTCGGAAACATCTAATGAGGTTAATAAGTTATCATGGCAATTTAGAACATTTATATTTGGTGCGTTTTTTACATTTAAACTTGTTAATTTATTGGAGTTACATTGAACAAAAGCCACAGCATTGTTTTTAGATAAATCTAATGTGTTTAATTGATTACTGAAAACAACTACATTAATTAGCTTTGGGTTTTTTGATACATCTAAAGCAGTCAATTGATTATTATCAGCAAATAAATCAATAAGATTGATGTTTTGACTTACATCCAAAGTTGTTAATTCATTTTTGCTCAAAGATATACTGCGTAATAAATCGTTTGACTGAATGTTTACATCTTTCAGTTTATTTTCTGCTACATTTACTGAAATCATACTTTTATTCGAAGAAAGATCTAAAGTTGTTAATTGATTCTTAGCTGCAGATAGTACGGTTAATGCCTTAAATGCTTCAATTCCTTTTAAGTCTTTAATAGAAGAATTTGTAATGTCTAATGAAGTTAGAGCGGCAATTTTTGATGTCAAAACTTTTCCGTCTGCAGTTCCGGAATCAATTCCTAAAGCGATCAATTTATTTTCAAAATTCACATCAGGTATTTGTGTAAATATTGAGGAACAGTTTGTATTATAAGTAGCTGTAGCATCTTTTACACTCATCCAGTTTGTGTTAGAATACGCATCATTATCAACTTCAATGCAAAGCAAATTAGGGTTATTTTTAAAATCTGAAAAAGTTAGATCTAAAATATCGTTATGGCCATTTTTTAAGTTTAAGGTTTGCAGCTGATTATTTTGGCAAGCCAATTCAGTTATTTTAGGATTTTTAGAAATATCAAGCGAAACTAATTTGTTATCTAAACAATCCAGTAAATTCAATTGAGGATTTAATGATACATCTAAAGCAGATAATTTATTGCCATGACACATTAATTGCTCTAATGCAATATTTTTCGAAACATCCAGAACGGCTATTTGATTGTAATGACAAACTAGAGAAGTTAAAAGTGTGTTTTTTGATACATTTAAACTCGTCAACATATTATTGTCACATCTTAAATCTGTTAAAGCAACATTATTATCAATATTTAAGCTTGTTAATTTATTACTGCTAACAGCTAAATCCTTTAATTGCGTATTTTGAGATACATCTAAACTTGCCAATTGATTCCTAGCTACGTTTAAGTTGGTCAGATTAGTGTTTTTTGAAACATCTAAAACGGTTAATGTATTTAGATTACTGTCAAGTGTTTGTAATAAAATGTTAGCGCTAATATTTAAATTAGAAATTTTATTAGTACTAATATTTAAATCCAGTAATTGTGTATTTTGAGATAAATCTAAACTTGTAATTTGATTATTAAATACATTTAAATTGGTCAATTTACTATTAGCTGAAAGATTTAAGTTTGTTATTTTGTTTCTTGAGCAATCAAGTGCTTCTAATAAAGTGTTAGAACTGATGTCTAGACTAGTCAACTTATTATTTCCAATATTTAAAATTTTTAGTTTTGTGTTTTGAGATAGATTTACACTAGTTAATTGACTGTTAGATACGTATAAGCTGGTCAATGATGTGAATTTTTCTATCCCGGTTAAATCTGATATAGGGTAATCATAAAGGCTCAGAGTAGTTACTGAACTAATATTTGACGTTAAGACTTGTCCGTCAGGAGTTCCAGAATCAATTCCTTTGGCAATTAAAGTTTTCTCAAAATTGATATCAGGAATTAAAGTATAAGGGCTAGGCGGACATGAAGTTTCATTAAAAGTTGCAGAAACATCTTTTATAGTTGACCAGTTTGTTGTTGAATAAGATGTGTTATCTACTAGTATACATGCTAAATTAGGATTGTTATTAAGCTTTGTTGAAGCCTTTTTTAAATTTGTATTATTTCCATTTTTTAGATTAAGTGTATAAAGATTATTATCGTTACAAGTTAAATCAGTCAAGACGGTATTTTTGGAAAAATCTAAATTGGTGATTTTATTTTTTGCGCAATATACTGCATCAAGCAAAGTGTTTTTAGAAACATTCAGATTTAGTAACTGATTTTGTTCGCAATTTAAAGTCGTTAATGCGCTATTTTTACTAATGTCAAGAGTTGTTAAAGAATTTGAGTAACATTCAAGATAATATAAAAGCGTATTTTTAGAAAGATCTAAAGAAGTCAATTTGTTCTGACCACATTCTAACCCGCGTAACTGTAAATTATTAGAAACATCTAATGTAGAAATTTGATTGCTGAAACAATATAATTGTTCTAGTGCCGTATTTTGCGAGACATTTAAAGCTGTCAATAAATTACTTTGGCAATCCAATTCCTTTAATTTACTATTCGCCGAAACATTTAAAACAGCTAGTTGATTGTTATATACCTGCAGTACCTCTAGCTGTGAGTTTTGGGAAACATTTATGCTTGTTAATTTATTATAGGAAGCATTTAAAACTTTCAAAGCAACAAAATCCTGAATTCCGGTTAAGTCAGTAATAGAACTTGACGCAATATTAAGCGATGAAACTTTTGAGATATCGAATGTCAGGACTTTTCCATTTTTTCCGTCTTTATCAATTCCAAGAGAAATCAATTTGTTCTCAAAATTTGGGTCGGGAATAGCAGTATAACCGTAACAATTAGTGCTGAAAGATGCTGTAGCTTCTTTTAAACTTAACCAATAACGATCAGAATATGTTGGGTCATCTACTTGCACACATTTTATAGCATAACTTCTTTTAATATCAAAAGTTGTAAAATTGGTATTATTTCCATTTTTCACATTTAAAGAAATCAAAGAACTCGCATCGCTAGATTTGAAAGAAGTTAATTTTGGACAGTTAGAAATATCAATGCTTTTGATGCCTGTAGCAGAGCAGTCAAGAGCAATCAAATTGGTGTTTTTAGAAAAATCTAAAGCGGTTAATGGACCATTACTAGAACAGTTTAAATTTTTTAATGCAGTATTGTTAGTTATATCTAAGCTTGTTATTTGGTTTAAAGTGCAAGAAAAATCTGTTAATAATATATTTTTAGAAATATCAAGACTGGTAATCTTATTAGAAGTACAATAAAAAGTCTTTAATGCAGTATTGTTGGCAACATCTAAACTGGTCAATTGATTACTTTGAATATCCAACCAATCTAATTTAGTGTTATTTGAGAGATCAATTGTTGTTAATTTATTATTGTAAAGAGTTAAAGTGGTCAAAGCCGTCAATTTTGTAATATCTAGTGTGGTAATGTAATTATCACGGCAGATAAGTTTTTCTAGACTAACAAAGTCTTGAATACCAGTTAAATCGGTAATTGAACTGTTTTGAACATCTAAAACCGTCAAATTAGAAATTTTAGAGGTTAGAACCTGTCCATCGACAACACCAGAATCAATTCCTAAAGCGATTAATTTTTTTTCAAAATTAACATCAGGAAT
Source organism: Flavobacterium resistens (assembly GCF_900182645.1). Lineage (GTDB taxonomy): Bacteria > Bacteroidota > Bacteroidia > Flavobacteriales > Flavobacteriaceae > Flavobacterium > Flavobacterium resistens. The sequence goes on from NZ_FXTA01000002.1 coordinate 261,411, forward strand.
TGCAGTATACTGCGCATAAATTGAAAAGTTAGCTAATAAAAGCAACAAAAGTAGTTTTGTCTTCATAGAATAGATTTAGGTTTTTGGTCGCGCAAGTATAAATAATTTCTGCAGAGAATCCTTACGGAAAACCGTAGTGATGTTGTTTTTTGACATTTCGTTAAAATTTCCAGAAGTAGAAAGCCTTTATATTTTATAAGAATATTTTTAAGTATTTGATACAAAGCTTCTTTTGTTAGCTTTCTGTTTCCTTAAAGTAAATTTAAATAATCATAAGACAGTGTTAATCGTTAGTTTTTTGTAACAAAAAATCCTAATTTAGGCGCATCTTTTAACTTTGATATTAAATTAAGATTACATGAGTTATAATAAACCTATTAAATTATCTGCTTTTGCTTTGCTAGGTTTAGCAGGTTGCGGAACAACTTTACAAGCACAATCTTCTGCTTCTAAAGAGTTTATAAAAGCACCTTTGGCTGTTGTTAAAAAAGCACCGGTTACTGAAAATGAATTGAAAAGATGGAGTCATCTTGATTTGGTAAAAGATTCTATTCCGGGAATGAGTGTTGACAGAGCTTACGCTGAGTTATTGCAAGGAAAAACAGGTCAAAAAGTGATTGTAGGAATTGTAGATTCTGGTATCGATATCGAACACGAAGATTTGCAAGGAATGATCTGGACAAACCCAAAAGAAATTCCAGGAAACGGAATTGACGACGATAAAAACGGATTTATCGATGATGTTCATGGTTGGAATTTTCTTGGAAATGCCGTTCACGAAAATCTTGAACTGACGCGTATTGTGAAAAAGGGTGATGATGGTTCTGCGCAATATAAAGCTGCATTAGCACAATATAATGAGAAATATGAAGAAGCTTTAAGAAATAAGAGACAAGTCGATTTTTTATTAAATGTTCATAATACAATCAAAAAAGAGTTAAATAAAAAGACTTATAAAATAGAAGATTTAGCTGCTATTACTTCGACAAATCAAAATGTTTTAAATAGTAAGGAAGTAATGACCCAGGTTTTTACAAATGCAGGCCCAACTTTTGATCCAGAGGCTGATTTTGAAGAATACAGAGAGCAAGTTTATGATGAATTGGATTATAATTTAAACAAAGAATACGACGGAAGAAAAGTCGTAGGCGATAATCCTGATGATATCAAAAACAACCATTACGGAAATAATGTTGTTTTTGGCCCAGATAAAGAAAAAGCACTTCACGGAACTCACGTTGCCGGAATTATTGCGCAGGTTCGCGGGAATAATTTAGGCGGAGACGGAATAACAAACAATGTTGAAATCTTAACTGTAAGAGCAGTTCCTGATGGAGATGAATATGATAAAGATATTGCATTGGCAATTCGTTATGCAGTTGACAACGGAGCAAAAGTAATCAATGGAAGTTTTGGAAAAAGCTATTCTCCGCACAAAGACTGGGTTTACGATGCATTAAGCTATGCAGCAAAAAAAGATGTTTTAATCGTGCATGCAGCAGGTAATGACGGCTATAATATTGATGAAACTAAAAACATCAATTATCCAAATGATTCTAAAGACAACGTAAAAGAATTTACAAACAACGTTATTACAATTGGTGCAATCAATAAAGAATACGGAGAAAATGTAGTGGCAGGATTCTCGAATTTCGGAAAAATAAATGTAGACGTTTTTGCTCCGGGTGAAGAAATTTATGCAACAATTCCAAACAATAAATACAAATATTTGCAAGGAACTTCAATGGCGGCTCCAAATGCAGCAGGAGTAGCGGCATTGATTCGTTCATATTATCCAAAACTAAAAGCGGTTCAGGTAAAACAAATTTTAATGGATTCTGGAGTGGCGCTTCCATCAAAAGTAGTTTTGGGCGAAGGCGAAAATCCAGGTGAAAAACCAGCTGCGGTTTCTTCGGCAGAATCTTCAAAAACAGCCAAAATGGTAAATGCTTATAATGCTTTGCTAATGGCTGAAAAAATGTCAAAAAAATAATCAAGTAAAATATACTAATCCGGTGGAAGGGTGGCAGCCCTTCCATTTTATTAAAATAACCATGCGAAAAATAATACTATTATCCTTTCTGAGTTTGGGTTTAAACTCTGCTTTTGCGCAAAGTGCTCCTTACTGGCAACAACACGTAGATTACAAAATGGAAGTATCGATGGATGTAAAAAGCTATCAATACAAAGGAAAACAAGAGTTAGTTTATACTAATAATTCTCCTGATACTTTACGAAAAGTTTTTTATCATTTGTATCCAAATGCATTTCAGCCAGGAAGCGAAATGGACGCTCGTTTGCATTCTATAAAAGATCCAGATGCAAGAATGGTGAATAAAGTAAAAGATGCTGAAGGAAAAGAAATTAAACAAAGCCGAATTGAAACTTTAAAGCCAAATGAAATTGGTTTCTTAAAAGTTAGCAATTTTAAGCAAGATGGTGTTGCCGCTCAAACAAGACTTTCTTCAACGATTTTGGAAGTAACTTTGGCTAAACCAATTTTACCAGGTTCAAAAACTACTTTTACGTTAGATTTTGATGGTCAGGTTCCGGTTCAAATTCGTCGTTCTGGACGAAATAATAAAGAAGGTGTTGAACTTTCAATGTCACAATGGTATCCAAAATTAGCCGAATTCGATTTTGAAGGATGGCATGCAGATCCTTATGTAGCAAGAGAATTTCACGGTGTTTGGGGAGATTTTGATGTAAAAATCACAATCGATAAAGACTACACAATCGGAGGTTCAGGATATTTGCAAGATAAAAATTCAATTGGACACGGTTATGAAGATGCTGGTGTAACAGTTGTTTATCCGAAAAAAGCAAAAACTTTGACTTGGCATTTTATCGCGCCAAATGTTCACGATTTCACATGGGCAGCTGATAAAGCATATACGCATGATATTGTTAAAGGACCAAACGATGTTGATTTACACTTTTTCTATAAAAATGATGAAAAAACTACTGGAAACTGGAAACAGTTAGAGCCTTTAATGGTAAAAGTTATGGATTATTACAACCACAGAGTTGGACAATATCCGTACAAACAATATTCATTTATTCAAGGTGGTGATGGCGGAATGGAATACGCAATGTGTACTTTAATGTTAGGAAGCGGAACTCTTGAGGGAATTCTAGGAACTGCAACGCACGAATTAGGTCACTCTTGGTTTCAGCATATTTTGGCTTCAAACGAATCAAAACATCCTTGGATGGACGAAGGTTTTACAACTTACATCGAAGACAGTGCTTTGAATGAATTAAAAGGAGACAAAAAAGAAGTAAATCCATTTAAAGGAAATTATACAGCTTATTACAATTTAGTAAATTCTGGAAAAGAACAACCTCAAACTACACATGGTGACCGTTATGATGAAAACCGTCCGTACAGTATTTCATCTTATGTAAAAGGAAGTATTTTCCTTTCTCAGTTAGAATATGTAATTGGAAAAGAAAATGTTGATGCAACTTTAAAAAGATATTTCAACGATTTCAAATTCAAACATCCAACGCCAAATGATATCAAAAGAACGGCAGAAAGAGTTTCTGGTGCTGATTTAGATTGGTATTTAGTAGATTGGGCACAAACAGCAAACACAATTGATTACGGAATTAAAGACGTTGCTGATAATGCTGGAAAAACAACTGTTACTTTAGAAAGAATTGGAAGAATGCCAATGCCAATCGATTTAAAAGTGGATTACACTGATGGAACTTCTGAGACGTTCTACATTCCTTTAAGAATGATGAATTTCATCAAACCAAATCCAAATCCAAACGAGAAAAGAACAGTTCTAGAAGATTGGGCTTGGGCGCAGTCAAACTATAGTTTTTCAATTGATAAAAACAAAACTGCAATCAAAAAAATCACTATCGATCCAAGCGGATTAATGGCTGATATTAAAGCTGCAAATAATGTTTTTGAAGTGAAGTAATTTTCAAAAGATAATAAAAAGAAAGTCCCGTTTAAATTAATAAACGGGACTTTTTTATTTTAGAATAATTGAAGCTTAACTCAAATGCTCAATCATATCTTTTGTCATTGTTTCCAAATCAAAAGTATGTTTCCAGTTCCAGTCTTCTCTGGCAGAACTGTCGTCGATACTTGCTGGCCAGCTGTCCGCAATTTTCTGACGGAAATCTGGATTATAAGTAATTTCAAATTCCGGAATATGTTTTTTGATTTCGGCAGCGATTTCAGTTGGTGTAAAACTCATTGCCGCTAAATTGTATGAAGAGTGAATTTTAATCTGTTCAGTCGGCGCTTTCATGATGTTGATTGTTGCATCGATTGCATCATCCATATACATCATCGGCATTTTGGTTTCAGATGATAAAAAGCATTCGTATTTTTTATCGGCGATTGCTTTGTAAAAAATATCTACAGCATAATCTGTAGTTCCGCCACCTGGAGGCGTAGACCAGCTAATTAAGCCCGGATAACGAATACTACGCACATCAACGCCATAAATATTATGATAGTATTCGCACCATCTTTCTCCAGCTTGTTTACTAATTCCGTAAACAGTTGAAGGTTCCATTATCGTATATTGAGGTGTATTTTCTTTTGGAGTTGTTGGGCCAAAAACAGCGATACTTGAAGGCCAGAAAATCTTTTTAATTTTTTTTGCTTTCGCTAAATTCAAAACATGAAAAAGAGAATTCATATTCAAATCCCATGCAAAAGCTGGATTTTTTTCTGCCGTTGCTGATAAAAGCGCAGCCATCAAATAAATATCTGTAATTTGATGAACTTCAACCAAATGTTCGATTTGGTTAAAATCTAAAGCATTGACGACTTCAAAAGGCCCTGAATTAACAACGTCAGTATTTAATTTTCGAATATCAGAAGCAATTACATTTTCTGTTCCGTATAACTTACGCAATTTCTGGGTTAATTCTGTCCCAATTTGACCGCAAGCACCAATGATCAAAATTTTTGGATTCATTTTGTAGTTTTTTAGAGATACAAATATAACGTTTTCGCAATTACGTATGTTTTTTAGAATCATAAATTATAAATTCAGTAATGAAAAAGTTTTTTTGTTGGATAATTCTCTTTTTCAAGGGTGTGTCTTTGTGTCTATAAGAGTGTGCTTATGTGCCTTTGAAAAATTGTTCCTAAAAATCATTTTTATTGATGATAAGCACTCAAAAAAGGATCTTATTTTGTGATTCTGAACGTTAATAGAATTATAGAATCTTTGGCAAAAAACAGCCTTCGTAATTGTAAATTTACTTTGTAACTTTGTAGCTTAATGTTTTATCAGATGAAATTTAAAATATCTCTTTTTTTACTTTTGGTTTTTGTGTTGCAATCTTGTCAGGATGAAAATGCAAAACGACTTGCAGAACAACAAAAAGTAGCCAAAAAGAATGAGAAAATCTTCAATAATATAAATAAAGCGTGGACTTTTATAGATGAGCCAATTAATGAAGCTGCAGAGAAAAATGTGAGCACTTGGAATGAATGGCGCGAATTTTTAAAAGAAATTGGAGAAAAACCACGAAGAACAATCGGAGCATTTCAAAAAAAGTCAAAAGCGATTTCAAAAAAAGCATTGGCTTTAAACAACAATATTCCAGCCGAACTTAATCAGCCTGCAATCAAAAGCCGAATTTCAATTTTGATTACCAAAGTCAAAATGATGGAATTGTTTATCAATCTGAGCACCGTTCCAGATGATAAAGTGACTTTTTTAATAGGCGAAATCAACAAAGAAATTATTTCATTGGAAAGACAAATGGATAAAATTGTTGAGAAAGCCAAAATCCCGAAAGAGCAAGGAGAAGAAGATTTTCTTAGAATGTTAGATACAACAAGAGCAATTCCGAATGCTAAAGTAGATCCAAATTTATCAATAAATTGAGTAAAAACGCCTTATATACTACCTACGATAATTTGCCCAAAGCAGAGCAGATTGCTGCAAGTTTGCTAGAAGGGAATCAGATAAAAATGAACCTTAGCGGATTGCTTGGATCTTCGGTTTCGTTTATAATTCGTTCTGTTTTTAAGAAAACCGAATTGCCTTTTTTAATTGTTTTAGACAATAAAGAAGAAGCAGCATATTATTTGAACGATTTGGAACAAATGATCGGCGAGCAGGATGTTTTATTTTATCCCGCTTCATTTCGTCGTCCGTATCAAATTGATGAAACGGATAACGCGAATGTTTTGCTTCGCGCTGAGGTTTTAAACCGAATTAATTCTAGAAAAAAACCAGCGGTAATTGTTACCTATCCAGAAGCTCTTTTTGAAAAAGTAGTTACAAGAAGAGAACTCGATAAAAACACTTTAAAAGTCGCATTGAATGATAAAATTTCGATCGATTTTATCAACGAAGTTTTGTTCGAATATGAATTCAAAAGAGTAGATTTCATTACAGAACCTGGCGAATTTTCGGTTCGTGGAGGAATTGTCGATGTTTTTTCTTTTTCAAATGATCATCCTTATAGAATAGAGTTTTTTGGAAATGAAGTAGACAGCATCAGAACTTTTGATGTTGAAACACAATTATCAGTTCAGACACATAAAAAAATCACGATTATCCCGAATGTTGAAAACAAACTTTTTCAGGAAAACCGCGAAAGCTTTTTAGATTATATTGCTGAAAGAACCGTTCTTTTTATTCAAAATACAGAAGGGCTTTTTAGTCAGCTGGACAAGCAATTCGCAAGAGCAGAAGAAGCTTTTGAGAAACTTTCGAAAGAAATAAAACACGCCACGCCAGAACAATTATTTTTAAATCAGGCGTCATTTATAAAAAGATCTTTGGATTTTTCAGTTGTAGAATTGGCTTCAAGACCAGTTTATAAAACAACTAAGAAATTTGAATTTCACATTCAGCCTCAGCCATCCTTCAATAAACAATTTGATTTATTGCTGAATAATCTGAGCGAAAATCATTTTAACGGATATGTGAATTATCTGTTTTGCTCGAATGACACTCAGGCAAAACGTTTTCATGATATTTTTGAATCTTTGGATGAAGCCAATTCAGAGAATATTCGAAAACAATATCATACAATTGTATTGCCTTTATATCAGGGATTTATTGATGAAGAAAATCAAATAACGGCTTATACCGATCATCAGATTTTTGAGCGTTATCATAAATTCAATATCAAAAACGGATATTCGAAAAAGCAGAACATTACGCTTAAAGAATTAACTGCACTTTCGGTTGGCGATTATGTAACGCACATTGATCACGGAATCGGAAAGTTTGGCGGATTGCAGAAAATTCAGGTAGAAGGCAAAACGCAGGAAGCAATAAAATTGGTTTATGCCGATAATGATATCGTTTATGTGAGCATTCACTCGCTTCATAAAATTTCGAAATACAACGGAAAAGACGGAACGCCTCCGAAAATCTACAAATTAGGATCGAACGCCTGGAAAGTTTTAAAACAAAAAACCAAAGCACGTGTTAAACATATTGCCTTCAATTTAATTCAGTTGTATGCAAAACGCCGTTTAGAAAAAGGTTTTCAATTTGCGCCGGATAGTTATTTGCAAAACGAATTAGAAAGTTCGTTTATTTATGAAGATACGCCAGATCAAACTAAATCGACAGCAGAAGTAAAAGCCGATATGGAAAGCGATCGCCCAATGGATCGTTTGGTTTGTGGTGACGTTGGTTTTGGGAAAACAGAAGTTGCAATTCGTGCTGCTTTTAAAGCCGTTGATAACAGTAAACAAGTCGCAGTTTTAGTTCCGACAACTATTTTGGCGTATCAACATTTTAGAACTTTTTCAGAACGTTTGAAAGATATGCCGGTGACAATTGGTTATTTAAACCGATTCAGAACCGCAAAACAAAAAACGCAAACCTTAAAAGATCTAGCCGAAGGAAAACTTGATATTGTTATTGGAACACATCAATTAGTAAACAAAAATGTAGTTTTTAAAGATTTAGGTTTATTGATTGTTGATGAGGAACAAAAGTTTGGAGTGAACGTAAAAGATAAATTAAAAACGATTGCTGCAAATGTTGATACGTTGACATTGACTGCAACGCCAATTCCGAGAACACTTCAGTTTTCGTTAATGGCAGCAAGAGATTTATCGGTAATTACAACGCCTCCGCCAAATCGTTATCCGATCGAGACGAATGTGGTTGGTTTTAATGAAGAAATAATTCGTGATGCGATTTCGTATGAAATTCAAAGAAACGGACAGGTTTTTTTCATCAATAACCGAATTGAAAATATAAAAGAAGTGGCCGGAATGATTCAGCGTTTGGTTCCAAATGCAAGAGTCGGAATTGGCCACGGACAAATGGACGGCGCGAAACTCGAAGAATTGATGTTAGGTTTCATGAACGGAGATTTTGATGTTTTGGTGGCAACAACAATTATCGAAAGTGGATTGGATGTTCCAAATGCGAACACGATTTTCATCAACAACGCCAATAATTTCGGATTATCAGATTTGCATCAAATGCGTGGTCGAGTTGGACGAAGCAACAAAAAAGCATTCTGTTATTTCATCTGCCCGCCGTATTCGTCAATGACAGAAGATGCAAGAAAACGTATTCAGGCATTGGAACAATTCAGCGAATTGGGAAGCGGTTTCAATATTGCGATGAAAGACCTTGAAATTCGTGGCGCTGGAGATTTATTAGGTGGTGAACAAAGCGGTTTCATCAACGAAATTGGTTTTGATACCTACCAAAAAATCATGAACGAAGCGATTGAAGAATTGAAGGAAAACGAATTCAAAGATTTGTATCCGGAAGAAAATGATATCGATACCAAAGAATACGTAAAAGACATTCAGATCGATGCCGATTTCGAGCTTTTATTCCCAGACGAATATATCAATAACGTTTCAGAGCGTTTGGTTTTATATAATGAATTGGGCGCAATAAAAGACGAAGCTGGTTTACAGGAATTCGAGAAAAAACTGATAGACCGTTTCGGGCCGTTACCAAAACAAGCGGTTTCTTTATTAAACAGCATCCGAATAAAATGGATTGCAACAAAAGTTGGAATTGAGAAATTAGTCTTGAAACAAGGTAAAATGATTGGTTATTTTGTTTCAGACCAACAATCAGATTATTATCAATCGGTGAAGTTTAGAAATGTCTTGAATTTTGTTCAAAAACAAAATTCACTTTGCAAAATGAAAGAAAAACAAACCGTAAATGGATTACGTTTGCTGTTGACTTTTGAAAATGTGAAGTCAATAAAACGTGCTTTGGAGTTGATGGAATTGTTTGAGGAGTAAGATTTTTAGAAGCAGAAATTTGTAGTTTCAAAAAAACACCTGTCCCGCTATCCCTTACAATCTTTTGTGCCGAACCCCGGCACAAAAGGATTTCAGTTCTATAGGTGCTAGATTAGACGATTAGTGCTTCTATTTTCCTTTTTTAAAATTAAAAAATTGGCCTGATAAATAGTTATCAGGCCAATTTTTTTGAAACAATTAAATTTATTCAATTTTTAGATATTGTAAACCTTTAAAACCAGAAATTAGAATTTTAGATTTAGAAAAAGAAATATCGAGTATGTAGGAATCAGCAGGTAATTCCAATTCTAACTCCCATGATGCTCCGGAATTTTTTGTGACCAATAATTTATCTCCTGACTGAATGTACCATTCTGTTTCCGTTCTAAGAAATACTGAAGTCACGTTTGTTTTTACTACAGTCCATGATTTAAGCATATCAGTAGATTGCACTAATGTATGGTCATTTTCATTTATTGACAGGATTTGGTTAATGTTTTTAAACTTATAAAGAGGAAGGATGTTTTTATTTATTTTGGAAATTGTATCTTTAATAGTCCAATCACTATAACCGGTTGGAGATTCTAATACTGCATTTTTATCGTAATTATAATTTGAATCATAAATTAAACCTAGTTGATAAAACTTACCATTAGAAGTTGATTTGCCAAAAGCTTTAACATGTAGTTTTACCTTGTCACTTTTACTATCTATAGCCCAAGCAGGAGGTTCATTTTTAATAAAAGTTTTGCCGTTATCTTTGGTGTAAACTTGCCCCCCAACCATTGTATTTAAGATACAGTTATTGTTTTCTAAAAATCCTATGCTTAAATCACTTCTAGTAAATCGATATTCGGTAGTAATTTTAGTGGTTGTTTCAAAAGCATTATCTGTAAAACTAGCATTAGGAGTAGATACTAGAATTCCTGTTTTATCATCAATCATTTGAAACTCTTCAAAAGAAGACGAACTTATAGTAGTTTGCGTGTATCCTGTTGATTTAGCTTCTATTTTTTTAGGAATTCCACTATCTAGGAGTGAAAATATAGTTTTACTGTTTTCTAAAACAGTGGATCTATAAATATTTAATGTTCCGAGAGCATTTATCTTATTCCAACCTTTCGCTATGGCGTTAAAATTTAAAGGGCTACTGCTTATATTTTGAATTTGTATTTTTAAGATATTTACTCCAGATTTAACATTTGGACCAGCAAGTACAATTTTGGTATTTGTAATTTCTTTAGGAGTTACTTCTACCTCATTTATAAAAATTTTAGTTGGATAATCTTTATTAACAAAATTAGATCCTGTAAGTTCTAAATCTTCCCCTGCAAAAAGAAATTCAGTAGAAGTGCTTGTAATTGTAATTGGTGACGGAGTAATTATAACGGGAGTTTCGGTTTTTTTTTCACCGGATTCATCGCTAGAACACGAAACAAATAATCCTCCGACTAAGAGAATGGTAATTAAAAGTAATTTTCTTTTCATTATTTAGGAATTAGATTTTCTCCTGTAAAAAAATGAAATTATATGGAGAAATCACTACGGGAAACCTCATTTATGGCTTATTTTTATATATAAAAAATGACGCAAGAAAATTTCATGCGCCATTTTTACTTACTACCTAATTAACCAAAATTTTATAGTTTCTTCAATCCTTTTAATTCAGAAGGATTCCCTTCTTTAATACTGATTGCAACACCACCTCCAGGAGCTAGATATTGCTTTAATTTGCTTTTTGAGGTTACAATAACTTTTGTAACCGTATATTTTTGTGGATTTTCTTTCCAATTTGCTTCTTTCGCATCAGCATAAATAGTAGCGATATAGCTTTTTCCGGCCGGTAAATAATCAAAAGAAATGTTGGCTGTTCTTGCATTTTCATCTGTAATTCCGCCAATAAACCATTCGTTTTTGCCTTTTGCTTTGCGGGCAATCGTAATGTAATCTCCAGGTTCAGCTTCGAGAATATAACTGTTATCCCAATCGACCGCGACATCTTTTATGAATTGAAAAGCATCTGGAAAACGTTCATAATTTCCCGGAATATCAGCTGCCATTTGCAAAGGACTGTACATGGTTACATAATAAGCCAATTGTTTTACTAAAGTTGTGTTTACACGTTGTGTACTTCCTGTTCCATAATACGAAAGATCGGTTTGGAAAATTCCAGGTGTATAATCCATTGGTCCGCCCATTAATCTTGTAAAAGGTAAAATCGTTGTATGATCTGGAGCTAATCCGCCCATTGATTCAAACTCAGTTCCACGTGCAGATTCCTGTGCAATCCAGTTTGGAAAAGTTCGGTTTAATCCAGTTGGTCGAACGGCTTCGTGGCTGTCAATCATGATTTTATAATCGGCAGCACGTTTGGCTACATTTATATAATGATTGACCATCCATTGTCCGTCGTGATGTTCGCCACGCGGAATAATTTTCCCAACATAACCTGTTTTTACAGCGTCATAACCGTTGTCATTCATGTACTGAAAAGCACGATCCAAACGTCTTTCATAATTCGTTGCCGAGCCTGAAGTTTCATGATGCATGATAATTTTCACGCCTTTTGAAGCGGCATATTCATGAACCGCTTTTACATCAAAATCCGGATAAGGCGTTACATAATCAAAAACTTCTTCTTTCCAGTTTCCAATCCAGTCTTCCCAGCCAATGTTCCAACCTTCAATCAAAATTGCATCAAAACCATTTTTAGAAGCAAAATCAATGTATTCTTTTGCTCGTTCTGTTGTCGCTCCGTGTTTTCCATTCGGCGTAAGCTTGGTGAAATCATCAGTTAGCTTAACATTATTTTCTTTTCCAAAAGCCCAAGTACTTCTTCCTGCAACAAAATATTCCCACCAAATCCCGATAAATTTCACCGGTTTAATCCATGAGACATCTTTATAACTTGTTGGTTCGTTTAGATTCAGAATTAATTTTGAAGCCAAAATATCAGTCGCTTTGTCGCTTACTACAATTGTTCTCCAAGGCGATTGTGCATCAGTTTGCATATAACCTTTTGCTCCAAGTGCATCTGGCGCCAAATGACTTATCATTTTATTGTTTGCAGCATCAACTTCAAGGTACATTGCGGGATAATTAATTAATCCAGCTTCGTGAATGTTGATATACAAACCATCATCAGATTTCATCATAGAAGGCGTTTGAACCGATAATTCTTTGATTGGATATTGTGCATTAATCTCAATTGTCGCTTTTTTCATCAAAGAAGGAATTTCCGAAATCTTCGAAGTGGTGTACGCATATTCATTCGTATCATAATCTCCCGGAATCCAGAAAATTTTATGATTTCCAGCCAAATTAAATTCAGAACGTTCTTCTTTAATAACAAAATAACTCAGATCATTTTGCTTTGGAAATTCATATCGAAAACCTAATCCGTCGTTGAATAAACGAAAACGGATTCGGATAAAGCGGTTGTTGTTTTTCGCTTGCGCTAAAGTCACAACCAATTCGTTATAATGATTTCGAATCGTTTTTTCTTCTCCCAAAACAGGATTCCAGCTTTCATCAACCGAAGTTTGTGCGGAGTTGGTAACCGTAAAACCGTCCATGAAAGAAGCTCCGTTTTGAGTTTCTAATCCTAATGAACTTGGTTTGACAATAGGTTTTTGTTTGTATGATAATTGATATGAAGGAATTCCGCCTTCTTTCAATTCAAATTTTAAAGAAAGATTTTTGTCTGGCGAGGTTATTTCCTGCGCACGAACCCATAATGAGTTCGCACACACGAAAAATAAAAGCATTATTGTTTTGCTCAAACGAATTTGAAGCAGCATTTTTTTGGATTGAAAATTCATGTTATTTGGTTTTGTACAAATTTAGATCTATTTAAATCTGTATTGGAATTAATTTTTCAATACTAAATATTGAAATGGCTGTAATGTTATATCAGAACCAAGTGTAACGGAAGCTCCTGTAAAAGCATCTTTCCAAGTTGTTTTTAAAGCAGGTGAAACAAGATATTTTACAGCGCTACTGGTCAAATTAGAAAGAACCAAAACCTTTTCACTTTCGTTAACCATTGTAAAAGCACTTACAGCATCATTGCTATATCCGGTATAAGTTCCTTTTTTAATGGCACTGCTGGAATTTCTGAAAGCGATTATTTTTTTGTATTCCGTTAAAACAGAAGCATCAGCAGTAGACCAGTCAATTGGCGTTTTTGCAAAATAATTGATTCTTTTATTGTATCCTACTTCTTGTCCGTTGTAAATCATTGGAACCGATTTTAAATAAGCGGCAACAACAAATGTAGCGATTGAACCTTGTTTGCCTCCAAAAAGCTCGTAAGGCGTTCCTTCAGCAAGATTAACGTCGTGATTACTGGTGTATCTTACAATTCTGTTTTCTGGTCTATAAATGGTTGCGTATTCGGTTGCGTTTGACTCCTGAATAGAAAGAGCTGATTTATTTTCTTTAAAGACTTTTTCTAAAGCGGAGAAAAAGTTAAATCCGAATGTGTAATCAAATCCAGAAACAAAATGACTTGCTTTTGAACCTTCAGCAAGCATCAAGATGTTTTGGTTTTTTTTGATTTTTCTCAATTTTGTTATAGCATCAGTCCAAAAGTTTTGAGGAACTAAATCGGCATAATCACATCTGAAACCATCAATGTTTGTATTGTAAACCCAGTAAGACATTGCGTCGATCATTGCATCTTTCATTTCAGTATTATTGAAATCCAACTGTGCAACATCATTATAATTAGTTCCCGGAGGAATAATAATTTCTCCTTTGTCATTTTTTTGATACCAATTTGGATGTTGTGTAATCCATGCATTATCCCACGCTGTATGATTGGCAACCCAGTCAAGAATTACAGCCATGTTTTTTTTGTGTGCTTCTTCGACCAAAACCTGAAGATCTTGCAAAGTTCCAAAATCAGGATTTACAGCTTTATAATCTTTAACCGCATAAGGCGAGCCAAGTTCACCTGAAGCTTTTACTTTTCCAACAGGATAAACAGGCATTAAATAAACCACATTTGCACCAAGTTCCTGAATTTGTGTTAATCTGTCCTGAACACCTTTTAATGTTCCAGCCTGACTAAAAGCGCGTATGTTTACCTGATAAATTATGGCGTCTTCCTTTTTTGGCATTTTATCGAAAGATGCTCCATATTGCGTGTAAGGAGAAACTGGATCTGCTTCATTGTCATCAGATGAACTGCATGAAACAAATGCCAAAGCCAGCAGAAATGTATAAACGAGTTTTGTATTAAATTTCATATTTTTTGATTTAGTTTAATAAATCCAGAGCTGAAAGATAGCCTGCCTTTCGCTCAAAAAAGGCAGGTATCACTCAAACTAATCTAGCTTTATTACAATGTTAGATTATTTTTTAACGATCGTACAAGTTGCTGTTTTTGGATAGCCATTGCTTGTAGGATCTATTTCATTAATCTTGAAAGTTACTTCGTAAAGACCTGCTTCAGGAATGTCATAAGCATTTCCATTATCAAGATTAATTGTATTTGTTGAAGGATCTGCAGGACCATAATTAATAGTCCAACTATTGTTTAGTCTAAATTTTAGTGCTCCTGTTACCAAATTGGTCGTAATTTTCCAAGTTTTAGTTTGGTGATCGTAACTCATAGGAGTACTATTGTCCCATCCGCCAGGTTGTGAAGTTCCAACAATTCCCCAAGAATAAGGCGTAGCGCTCCATTTCAGCGTATTTAAATTTGCTTTAATTTGGTACGAACCTGCTCCCGGAAGTGTGAAATCAGTGTCACTCATGTTTTTCATATCAGCATTTGTGTCCCCTGCACCGAAGAATTGAGCCCAGTTTCTTCCTCTATTTAACTTAAATCCAGGACCTGCACCCACAGGTAAAGTCATATAACCTTGATAAACTCCTATCTGGATTTCTGTTAAGGCTGCTGCCGTTTCTACAGCCCATCCCTGATAACTTCCAGGCATAAATATTTCGCCAATAACAACAGTTTTCAGGTAAGGTGTTACTTTAATCATGATAGGGTCTGAATAAATTCTATGATCCATTGTAGATTCGATACGAATTACTACATCTGCGGCCACGTTAGGTTTAAGTCCTAAATCGGTAACAATTTTATTTAATTCTGCTCCTGTAAACGATTTGCTTAAAACATCTTCTCCAGCTACAATACGTATGGCTTTTCCCCAAGCTTCGCTTCCTTTGATATCGCTAGGCATATCAAATTGTACAGCATAAGTAACCGGAGCCGAAATAGGATAGGTTACTTTTGGCCATGAAACAAGTAAAGCTGGTTGATCTGAAACATCCTCTTTAAGTACAATCGTACTCGATGAAACTTCAATTGCAGAAGGAAAAGTTACCGTTGCTAATGTTGTTAATTGTCCTTCGGTTTCGCAGGAAGTAGCTAAAAAAAGCAAACTGCCTAATACGAATAATTTATCTATATATTTTTTCATAATAGTTTTTGTTTTTAGTAACCTGGGTTTTGTTTAAGTCCACGATTTGCATCTAAAGCAGATGTTGGAATTGGGAACAATTTTCTGTAAGCAGGAGAAGCTGGTCTGAATTGATTTGCCAATAAAAATTTATCAAAACGAATCATATCTTGTCTTCTGTGACCTTCCCAGTTTAATTCAAAACCTCTTTCATTATAAATATCATCAAGAGTTGGATTTGCTGCCAAAGGATCTAAACCTGCACGTTGTCTGATTTGATCTATAAAAGGTTTTGCAGCTGTAGGATTTCCTAAACGCACATTACATTCTGCCATCATTAAGATTACATCAGCATATCTGTAAATTGGAAAGTCATTTGAAGCTCCACCACCAGTTTGCGCTCCTGCCGGATAAAATTTGACATTACGAACTCCAGCCTGAGGAGCCGCACCCGGATTGTCTAAAGAACCCACTTCAAGCGTGTAATTAAATCCGCCTGGTTGTTCTCCAAATAAGAATTGCTTTCTTCGGATATCATTTGTAGCATATTTCAGGAAGAAATCTGTAGGTACAATAGTTCCGTTCCATCCAGCAAGTCCAAACATTTTTGTACCCTGTGGTCCGTATACACTGCGAACAGCGTAAACATTTCTTGAAACTACATCAAGAGTTGCGAAAATTGGCAAAATAGTTTCATCGTCCGGAAGTACATCTCCAAACAATTCATAATATTTATTTCCTAATGGGCTAGAAGGATTTTCTGCACCAGAATGCAATGAAAAACCACCTTCGCTTACTTTGTTACAAGCCGCTAAACATTCAGCCCATTTTGCTTCTCCTGTATAAACCTGAGCATTTAGATATACTTTTGCTAATAAGGTGTATCCTGCCCATTTGTTGAATCTCCCGTAATAATTTCCGCCTTTTGTAACAGAAAGTGATTCTACATTTTCAGTTAATTCTTTTACAATAAAAGCAAAAACGGCTGCACGACTTGCTTGTGGAATTTTATCAACAGTAATATTGTTGTCAGTATAAAAAGGCACATCTCCAAAATCATCAATCAATAAATAATAAAAGAAAGCACGTAATACTTTTGCTTCAGCGATTTTTGAAGCATCTGCTTTTGATTTTTCTAATAACTCAACAGCTAAATTGGCTTTGAAAATACTATTGTATAACCAGTTCCATGTATTGTTAATAATGAATTCAGAAGGAAGCCATTCATGTTTGTGCAAACGGGCAAAATCTTGTTGCCAGTTACCGTCATTTCTATGCGGAATTACTTGTTCGTCAGAAGACATACAGTTCATGTCATACCAACCGTTATCAGCACCTGCATATCCAACTCCCGGAACATTTTTACGTTCAAAGTCACCTGGAATTTCTGCATAAACACTTGCCAAAGCAATATTTGCTCCTTCTGGAGTTCCGTAAAAAGTGTCTGGCTGATATTTGTCGTAAATATTTTCGTTGATATCTGTACAGCTAAAAAGGGTAAGGAAACATGCGCTTCCTGCTAATACTATATTTTTAATTTTCATTTCTTTTACTATTTAAATTTTACAGTCAAGCCAAATGCAATACTTCTGGTACGCGGATAAATTCCTTTATCGCCGCCAAAATTATCATTAGGATCACCACTTCCGCTTATGTTCAATTCCGGATCAACACCTGTGTAATCTGTAATTAGCAGTAAATTGTTTCCTGTAAGAGAAAGTCGAATAGAGTCTACATATTTGTCAGTGAAACGGAAACTATATCCGGCAGTAACATTTTCTAAACGAATGAAAGAACCATCTTCCAACCATAAATCAGATGCATATGGAGAAGAGAAAATTCCTTTATCAACAGCACTTTGCAGAACATTTGAGCTACCAGTGTTTTCCAACATACTTAACCTTTGATTAAGATTGTTGTAAATTTTATTTCCTCCAGAGCCTCTCCATAACATAGAAATGTCAAAGTTTTTGTATCTGTAAGATGGATTAAATGCAAAAGTGTAAGTTGGCAATGCTGAACCGGCATAATAACGATCTGCACTTCTGACACCCTGATCAATTAATCCGTTTCCATCGCGGTCTGCAACTGTTTCAACACTATTTCCATTTTTTCCTGTACTCTGTAAAATGTAGAATGAACCTACTGGTTTTCCTTGTACTAATAAAGAGTTTGGAGCTCCCCAACCTACATAATCAGTATTTAAAGGAATACCATTAATACTTCCGCTAAGGTTAAGTACTTCATTTTTCATAAAAGATACGTTTCCTGCTAGTGTTAATGTGCTGTTGTCAGTTTTGATAACGTCATAAGCAAGAGCAACTTCTAAACCTTTGTTTGAAATACTTCCTACGTTAGCTTTGATTTTGTTATAAGGATAAGGAGGCTGAGGTACAGTGTAATCGAATAAAAGATTATCTGTTCTGGAATCGTAAACATCCACGCTACCTCTTAATCTATTATTGAAAAGACCAAAATCAAGTCCGATGTTGGTTTGTTTTTTAGTTTCCCATTTCAAATCAGCATTTGCATTTTGCGCAATAGTAAAATTGGTGATGATAGAACCTCCAAAATAGATATTTCCCGCACTGTCAACTAATGGCAATGAAGTTTGTGGAAGAAGACCTTGCTGATTACCAGTTACACCATATCCAACACGTAATTTTAATTCATTAAACAAATTTTGATTCTGCATGAATGATTCTTTGTTGATTTGCCAAGCCACAGATGCTGAAGGGAAATTTCCCCATTTGTGGTTTGCACCAAATACAGATGAACCATCTCGTCTGATACTTGCAGTCAATAAATAACGATCCAGTAAAGAGTAGTTTAATCTTCCTAAATAGGAAACTAATGATCTGTCATTTTTATAAGATCGTATGTCGTAGGCTCTTACTTTAGAGAAATCACCAAATTGTAGCGCATTGTAAGTTGCTTCATCACTAATAAAACCTCTTACCTGAGTGTAATTGCCCTGATAAGTTTGGTTTTGCCATTCGTATAAAGCCAAGGCATTAAAACTATGAATTCCAAAAGTCTTTTTATACGTAAGACTTACATTGGTTAATTTTTCGTTTTGTCTTTTATTATCAATATTAGCAAAACCATGTTGCTCGATTGCATTATTATCGGTTGATTCTTCTGGCATGTAATAACCCGCCGTAAAGTTTGTTTTTCTCCAGCTTCCAAACCAGTTTGCAGAAAAACCTTTTCCTAAATCTAAATCGGCTTTTAAACTTCCAAATAAATTATCTTCCTGTCTTTCATTTGTAACTTCCTGAGCAGCTGCATAAGGATTTAAATAATGAAATACGGCAGCATCAGTAAAATAAGTTCCATCAGTATTAAAAACAGGATCTGTTGGTCTGGCCAATAATGAATTTGTGATTAAATTTGACTGATAAGCAACTGTTCCAATATTCCCAATACTGCTTGTAACATTATTTACGCCAGTATTTAGATTAAAAGTTAATTTTAATTTATCATTAAGAGCTAACTGTGTCGCCTGAATTCGGCCAATGTATTTTTGATTGCTTGAATTAATTACAACTCCATCCTGCATAATAGCCGTTATAGAAGCTCGGTAATTAAATTTATCTGTTCCTCCGCCAAAAGATAATGTATGCGTTTGCGTAATTCCGGTTTGAGTTAAAAGACCATACCAGTTTGTACTTGAACCGTGATTCGCAGATGCAGGAACACCATAATTTTGTGCAGTTTCCCACCACTGATTGGCATCAAGCATATCTAATTTTTTTGGAATAAAATCGACAGATGTAGATCCAATATATTCCATTGTTGTTTTTCCTGCTTTATTCTTTTTAGTAGAAACAATGATTACACCGGGAGCTCCTCTTGAACCGTAAATTGCAGTTGCAGAAGCATCTTTTAAAACATCGATAGTTTCAATTTCGCTTGGTGGAACCTGGTTTAACAAATCCATGTTTCCCTGAATTCCGTCAACGACCACCAATGGATCATTTCCCCCAATTAAAGAACCAATTCCTCTAATACGAACACTCGGTCCTGAACCCGGTTCACTACCAATTTGTGTGATATTAACACCAGCAGCTTTTCCTGCAATCAATTGCAAAGGATTTACGATTGCGCCTTGGTTCATATCTTTTGCAGCAATTGAAGAAACGGCTCCAGTTACATCTTTTTTAGCTGTAGTTCCATAACCAACTACTACAATTTCCTGAAGGTCTGTAGCATCTGGAACAAGCTGAATATTTATTACGCTTTGATTAGCGACAACTTTTTTCTCTTTATATCCAACAAAAGACACAATAATTACAGATTGATTGCTTTCAACCGTAAGCTTGTATTTTCCGTCAAAATCGGTTACCATACCATTTTTAGTTCCCTCTTCAATAACTGAAGCTCCAGGTAAAGGCAGACCATTTTCATCGGTAATTACACCCGAAACGGTTTGTTTTTGAAGCAGGATTGCTTCGGTTTTAAGCTCCGGTTTTTTTAAGATTATCTGTGTATCTCGAATTTTAAATTCGGTTGGAGTTCCTTTAAAAAGCTTATCTAAAACTACATAAATCGATTGATCTTTTACCGAAATTGAAATCGTTCGATCTAAATCGATATCATTCAGTTTGTAAATAAACCTGAAATCCGTTTTTTGTTCTATGGTCTCAATAACCTTTTCGATGGTAGAATTGTTTAATTCCAGCGTTACTTTTGTCTTTTGGGCATAAGAATTCGCTCTAATATTAAACATGGCGACCAAAATAAGTAGTGTAGTTAGTTTCAATTTTAGGTCATTTTGGAACACTCGGTATAGAAACCCAGTATTCTTTGATTTTTTTTTCATAATTTTGTTAATTGATTGTAGTTAATTCGTTATATTCAATCACTTAGTTAATCGGAAATTGTTCGCAGCTCTTTCCGATTTTTTTATTCCCGTAATGTTAGTTCTTCATAGATTGTAATTGGTTTTAAGTGGTTATTTAATTAGTATTTGATTGTCTTTTATGGTGTAATTAATACCATGAATATCATTGAAATAGCTCATAACATTTTCAATAGATTCTTCTTTAAAGCTGGCATTGAATTTTTCGTTGGCTAATTTTTCATTTTTGTTTACAATTGTAACATTATAGCGTCTTTCCAGTTTTGTAATAATGTTTTTGAAAGTCATATTTCTGAAAGTTAAACCGCCATTTATCCATGAAGTATAAATATCTGTAAGAACAGGTTTAGTCGAAATTCTAGCATTTTCTCTATTGAAACTTCCTTTAAAACCAGGTTTCAAAACAGTATTTTTTGAGGCATCAAATTCTTCATTTGAGTTGTACATTCCAACAGAACCTTCTACTAAAACAACATCGGTTAAAGCATCTTCAGGATAATTTGAAACGTTGAAATGTGTTCCTAAAACACGAACATTTAAGTTGTCGGCATTTACGATAAACGGATGTTTTTTGTCCTTGGCAACATCAAAAAAAGCTTCTCCGTCAAGAAACACTTGTCGGTTTTCTCCATTGATAAATTTTATAGGATATTTTAAAGTCGTTCCCGAGTTTAAATGAACAAATGTTCCATCAGATAACTGAAGACGGAATTTTTTGCCGTATGGAATTTTGATGGTGTTGTAAACCAATTTTTCAGGATCTGAACTGTTTTCATAAACTAATTTGTCGCCAGTTTGATTTCCAACAATATTTCCGTTTGCATCTTTTACCTGAGAAGAATTGTTTTCAGAAATTATCTGAATATCTCCGTTTTCTAATTGGAGAACGATATCAGTACTTTTGAAATCGAATTCTTTTTCGGCAGATTTATTCGAAAGATTTTGTTTGTAGAAAAAGCCAATTCCCAATAAAATAACAACTGAAGCAGCAATTGAAATGTATTTTCTGTAATTCGATTTTCTTGCCGTCATTTCAATTACAGTTTCCTCTTTTTCTTCCTCTTTTGAAGCAGATAAAATATTCATGAAAATATCGTCGGCAGTTTGTTTCTCCATTTTCGGCATTTCCGATAATAGATTTTGAATATCTTCTACGGTTGGAAAATCGTCTGTAAGCTGATTTTTTTTGTAATAAGCAATTACCTCGTTTGTTTCTTCGAGCGTACATTGGTTCAAAACAAACTTTTGTAAAAGACTTTTTATTTCAGAATTTGAATTCATTACGAATTGTTTTTAGGTCGGGGTTCTGATATAATACAGCTGAACTAAAGTTGAGTACTACTCAAACGTTATAATTTTTTCAATTTTAACATTTAAAACAGTTTTTAATTTGTTAAAAAACGATGTGAAGTATTGATTTTACTAGGGTTTTTAGAAAATATTTTTTTTCAAAAAAAAGCAAAAAAAATCACTCCGAAAGAAGTGATTTAATTGGTTAACATGTGGTTTGGTTAGATAATTTCATCATGAACCTGAAAAAAGACTCGCATGGATTCCAGTGCTTTGCTCATTTGGTTCCTGACAGTATTTATAGAGATGCCGAGTTCCTGACTTATTTCTTCGTAACTCATGCCTTTCTTTCGGGACATTTTAAAAATTTGCTTTCGCTTTGGTGGTAATTGTTTTATAGCTTGTTTGCGAAGTTTTTTGCAATCTTCTTCGCGAATCGAATAATCGCCATATTCATGAGATTTTTGACTTTCATAAAAAACAGCTTCTTTTAAAATCTGATCATTTGCAGCTTTGTTTAGCGTGTTGAAAGCCTGATTTCTTGCAATTGTAAAAATATAGGCTTTAAATGATTGTTCCAGATTTAGATTTTCACGATGCTGCCAAACTTTCATAAAAACATCCTGAACATTTTCCTCAGCAGCTTCTTTCGATTTCAAAAGACTTATGCTGTAGCCATAGATATCCTGATAATACAAATCAAAAAGGGAACGAAATGCTTTTTCGTTGCCATTTTTTAGTTCGCTTACCAATAATTTGTCGTTATGATCTTTGGCTTCCAACATTAAATTAATTAGTTTGTATTTAAATCTAATTATATTACGATACTATCAAAATCGATACTCTAATGTGTTGAGTGGTTAGCAAATATATAAAAATATAATTCGCATTAAAAAGTCAAAAATTACACTTATTTGTGTTTTTTCAACTTTCTGATTGTTTAAATCTCAGTAAATACGTGGTTAAAATGCTTTTTATCAAGTTGATAACTTTTTGGCTGAAATATTAAAAATTAACTATTCTGGATTTCTATTTTTGAGAATATTCTTATTGTTGGAAAGATAAAGTACTAATTTTTCAATTGATCTGAATAAAAAAATCCTTTCATCTTTTAATTAAAAAAGACAAAAGGATTGTAGAAATTGAAATATTAATAATTCTAAAATTAAACTTAGTTTTTCAAGTCTTTAATTACTTTGAAAGCAACGTCAACTTGATCTTCGCCAACTAAAATTGTAAATTCATTTGAAGTCGAAATTACTTCGTTGATGATAATTCCTTCCCACGCCAAACGCTGGAAAATGAAATAGTAAATTCCAGGAACGACGATGTTTTCTTTTGGAAGTTTTACTGTAATTGAAGCTAAATTGTCTAATTTCTGAATTAGTTTTTCTCTCATAAAGTGTTTTTCAACTAAGTGATTAACACTGCTGCTCACAACAATATTAGTTTCATTTACACCACGAGATGAGGTATAAAAAATATCAGATAAAGCGTTAATATCAGAAATTAAATCGGCTTGTTTGTTCAAAACTGTTTCAGATGCAGCAAAAGTGTAATCTGTCAATTCAGAACGAACTGTAATTTCTCCGATATTCTTAATTACTTTATTGATTTTGTGGTTTAATTTAAAATCTAATTCTTCAGTCAGTCTTTTAAGAGACATTACAACAGCACCTTGTTTTACCTCTTTTCCAAATTCACTTTCCAGCTCCGTCATAATGTTTCGGGATAGGGAAGTCAAATTGATAATTCCGAGCGATAATGCATTCAATAAAAAAGGTTTTGTTTTGATGTAATTTTCGACGATTGATGAAACGGTTTTCATAATTTTTTTTCTTTTTTTTTGTAACTTAATTGTGTTGGTTTAGTTAATTTGATGTTATAAATCTTGACAAAGATAAATAAAAAAACAAATTGTTACAATTATAACAATAAAAAAATATGTTAAAAATGATAAAAAGCATCAGTAAGATGCTCAATTGCAAATGTTTCCTCGGTTTTATGGACTGCAATTATGTCAAAACGAATATTTAAATCGTCATTAAAATCTATTTCCCTATCGTTTATGTAGGCATTTACTGCTTTTATGAGTAGCTGAATTTTTTTTTGCTTGACAAAATCCTGCGGAGAACCAAAATCCAAACTCGATCTTGTCTTGACTTCAACGATGGCCAAAATGGATCCTTTTTGGGCAATAATATCAATTTCGGCTTTTTGAATAATAAAGTTTCTTTCTAAAATTTCATAACCATTTTCTTCGAGATAAGAGACAGCAAGATCTTCTCCGAGTTTTCCAAGTTCATTATGTTCTGCCATAGTTTTTGTTTAAAGTTTAAAGTTTCAGGTTTGAAGTTTTTTTGCATATAAAAACACAAAGTCGCAAAGGTTACAAACACTTTGCGACTTTGCTCCCGATAGCTATCGGGATTGCGAGATTTTTATGTGGTATTTTGAGTTTTCCTAAAAGGAATTAATTCGATATTATTTTTGGAAAGTTAAAGTACTTCCAGAAGCATTCACATCAATTGTAACCGTATTTCCCATTATTAAAGCTCTATTGTCTCTAATGTGACCTGCCGGGAAGTTGAAAATTACAGGAATATTATATTTTTTGGTTACATCGTCGATAATTTCGAGAGCGTTTTTGCCCCAAGGGACTTCATTATCTTTCATTTTTGTCATTCCCCCAATAACGATTCCTTTTAGATTCTCGATACAGCCGTTTCGTCTTAAATTCATCATCATACGATCAATATGATAAAGGTATTCATCTAAATCTTCGATAAATAATATTTTATCCTTACAGTCAATTGCCGATGGTGAACCTAATAAACTATATAAAATAGATAAATTTCCACCAACTAATTCTCCTGTAGCTTTTCCAAAACGATTCATTGGGTCTGGAGCAACTGAATAAGAAACAGGTTCTCCAAATAAACTTGCTTTTAAAGAACTCACTGCTTCTGGTGTTGCACGCGGAACCGTAACCGGCATTATAGCATGAAGCGATTTAAAGCCCATTGTATTAAAATGATTGTGCAAAACAGTAACATCGCTAAAGCCAATAACCCATTTTGGATGTTGTTTGAATTTGGTAAAATCTAATAAATCAAGCATTCGAACAGTTCCATATCCGCCACGCACACACCAAATTGCTTTGATGTTTGGATTGTCTAATTGCTTTTGAAAATCGGCCGCGCGCTGTTCGTCTGTTCCAGCCAATTGATGATAATCAAGACCAATTGTACTTCCCACAACAGCTTCTAATCCCCAGCTGTGTAATAAGTCAATAGTTGGTTTTAAATTGTCGTCGATGTTTTTTCTGGCTGTTGCCAAAAGAGCTACTGTATCTCCTTTTTGTAAATAAGGCGGTGTTATCATGATTTGTTGAGATTGACAAGTGAATGTATGTAAAGCAAAAGTAAGAAATGCTATTTTACAAAAAGTAAAACGTTTCTTGATAGTAAGGAGGTTATTCATGGTTTCTTTTGCTGTTTAATATTAGTCAGCAACAAATTTAAGTATCTAAGTCAATAAATAGCTTAAATTTCTTACAATTTGTTTAAATTGGTCATTTAATTTTTTAAAGTTATGCAAATTATTAAATTTCATTTTTGTTTGATTGTTTTTTTTACAATTTCTATTATAAATGGTCAATCCAAAAAATATAATATCCATACAGTAGCTTTTTACAATTTTGAAAATCTTTTCGATACCATTAATGATCCAAGTACAAATGATGATGAATGGACGCCTGCGGGTGCGCAGCATTGGACAAAAGAAAAATATGAACAAAAATTAAAGAATCTTTCAAGAGTAATTTCTGAAATTGGAACTCCTGAAAATTTAAATGCACCAACTTTGCTTGGCTGTTCTGAAATTGAAAATAGAGGCGTTCTCGAAGATTTGATTAAACAAGAAAAAATTATCGATTTCGATTATGGAATTATTCATTTTGATTCACCAGATCAACGTGGAATTGATGTGGCGCTTTTGTATCAGAAAAAACATTTCAGACCAACTTCTTTTTCAAATATTCCTTTAATAATTTATAAGAATAAAACTGCCGTTCAGGAAAATGGAAATGAAGATTTAGGCGATGTTGAAATAAAAGTTGATAAAAATCGTGTGTTTACAAGAGATCAGCTTTTGGTAACGGGATTTCTTGATAATGAAGAAATTCATGTTATAGTTAATCATTGGCCTTCGCGATCAGGTGGAGAAAAAGCAAGCAGTCCGTATCGTGAAGCCGCCGGAAAATTGAACAGAAAAATTATCGATTCATTGCAACAAATAAATCCATTGGCAAAAATTATAACAATGGGCGATTTAAACGACGGACCATTTAATAAAAGTTTAAAAATGGCTTTGGGAGCAAAATCCAAGAAAATCGAAGTTCCCGAATTCGGAGTTTATAATCCATTCGAAGAAATGGCCGAAAAAGGAATGGGAACTTTGGCTTTTAGGGATTCCTGGGATATTTTTGACCAAATTATTATGACTCAGACTTTAATACAACCAGATTTTTCAAGTTTTAAATTTTGGAAAGCTGGAATTTTTAATCGACCGTATTTAATTCAGACTTCTGGAAAATACAAAGGATATCCGTTAAGAAATTCCCTCAATGAAGTAGGTTTTAGTGATCATTTTCCGGTTTATATTTATTTGATACGAGAGAAATTGTAGAGGCACACTACAGTGTGTCTACGTTTCTATAATCAAAACCTATAAGATGCACTGCGTAGCATCTCTACAAATTCACTACCTTAGCTTTTCATAAATTCTGAAAAAAATGGCTATAGCAAAACCTTTCAACCTTACCAAATGGATTGAAGAAAACCGACAATTATTGAAACCGCCAGTTGGAAATAAAAATCTTTATGTTGATTCTGGTGATTATATTGTGATGATTGTTGCCGGACCAAATGCCCGAAAAGATTATCATTATAATGAAACTGAAGAACTTTTTTACCAATTAGAAGGAAGTATAAAAGTGGTAATTCAGGAAGATGGCGAGCGTAAGGAAATGGAATTAAATGCAGGAGATATGTATCTTCATCCTGCTAAAGTACCACATTCTCCAGTTCGTTCTGAAGGTTCAATAGGTTTGGTGATTGAAAGAAAGCGCGCTGGGCTGGGCTATACAGATGGTTTGCTTTGGCATTGTGATAATTGCAATCATAAACTTTATGAAGTGTATTTTGAACTTCATAATATCGAAAAAGATTTCCTTCCTCATTTCGAGCATTTTTACAATTCAGAAGAATTAAGAACTTGCGATAATTGCGGAACAGTTATGGAAACAGATCCGAGGTTTACGGCTAAAAAGTAATTTATATATTGAATACAAATAGTAAACCCGATAGGTTTTTAAACCTGTCGGGTTTATTATATAATTTTAAAGGATATTTTTATCTAAGATATTGGTGGTCTTAAATGATTTACAACTCAAATTTCTTCCCTTGTTCAGGATAAATAATCTTCAAACCTAAGTCATTTTGATTCTTAATTTGTTCTTTAAGTTTTGCAATATTTTTAGTTGGTGGTTTTAAATGCGTAACAATAATTTTGAAATTATTTAAAGAGCCTTTTCCAGCTAATTCTTCTAAAATATGAAGCTCGGTCATTAAGTGATTTGGAGTTAAGTGTCCGAATAAAAATTGGTCAGGCTGTTCATTCGGGAAAGAAACTTCAATAAAAATCCCTTTTAATTTTTTATTTTGAACTAAAGGCGCAACTGCAGTCCATAGATTTTTTAGCTTATCACTTTTTTCTACAGAATCTGGGCCAGTATCGCCTAAGTATAAGGCATAAGAATCATCAAATTTAATTAAAAATGCAGTACTTTCAAACGGATTAACATGACTTAAAGGAAAAGCTTTTACTGTCATTTTTGTATTTGAAATAGGAGTTTCTTCACCTAAATTCAAGGTTTGAAAATGGTATTTTTTTAGTGGAAATCCCACACCTTTATCTCCAAAGTTTGCCCAAGTCTGGTCGTTAAAATAATGGTTTTCCATCATTTCCATACATTTTTCAGTGGCATAAACGGTTTTTGAAGAATCGGCAGGTGAGTTGATAATTAAACCAGAAACGTGATCTAAGTGCGCATGTGAAATTAAATATCCTTTGATGTATTTGCGTAAAACTTCGCTAGTTGAAACTTTAAAAACTTTATTTTCAATTGCTTTTTCAATTCCGGCATTTACAGTTCCGGCATCCAGACAAATAAAATCTTTTGTATTTGAAGGTGCTATTAAATAGGCTGAAAGATTTTTTTCATCAATTCCGCCTTTTATTCCTAAAGGAACTACTTGAAAAGAAGATTTTTCTTTTTGAGAAAAAACATTCGTTGAAATTAAAAGCAAACAAAGTAAAAGCCTACTGAAAATGGTCATAATTGTTATTTTGAGTAATGCAAATTTCACTAAATAAATCCAATAAATAAGGCTTCATTTCTGTTAATACTTTTAAATAATCTTAAATTTACTTTTATTTATAAAGACACTTCAATTTGAAATTAATTCTAAAAGAATATCTTTACATAAAAAATATAACAATTTTAACTAAAAAAGTTACAATGACAACAATAGCATCACAATTTGGCATGAATGAAGCACTGGAAAAATTAGGAATCAAACTAGTCAATGAAGGAACTTCAACAGGAGTAGAGAACTTTTCATCGGGAGAAATTTTAGATAGTTTTTCACCTGTAGATGGAAAATTAATTGCATCAGTAAAAACTTCAACTCTTGAAGATTATGAAAAAGTAATGCGTTCGGCGACTGAGGCTTTCAAAACTTTTAGATTAATTCCTGCGCCACAACGTGGTGAAATTGTGCGTCAGTTTGGAGAAAAATTGCGTCAAAACAAAGAAGCTTTGGGTAAATTGGTTTCTTATGAAATGGGAAAATCACTTCAGGAAGGTTATGGAGAAGTTCAGGAAATGATCGATATCTGTGATTTTGCAGTTGGATTATCGCGTCAATTGCATGGATTGACGATGCATTCTGAAAGACCAGGACATCGAATGTATGAGCAATATCATCCGTTGGGAATTGTTGGAATTATTTCGGCGTTTAATTTCCCAGTTGCGGTTTGGTCTTGGAATACTGCTTTGGCTTGGATTTCGGGTGATGTATGCGTTTGGAAACCATCTGAAAAAACACCTCTTTGTGGTATCGCTTGTCAAAATATAATTGCTCAGGTGATTAAGGAAAATAATTTACCAGAAGGAATTTCTTGTTTAATAAATGGAGATTATCAAATAGGAGAATTGTTGACAAAAGATACTCGTATTCCGTTAATTTCTGCGACAGGTTCTACCAGAATGGGTAAAATTGTTGCTCAGGCAGTTGCAGGAAGATTAGGTAAATCTTTATTAGAATTAGGAGGAAATAATGCCATTATTGTTACTCCGGATGCAGATATTAAAATGACGGTTATTGGAGCTGTTTTTGGGGCAGTAGGAACAGCAGGACAAAGATGTACATCAACGAGAAGACTGATTATTCACGAAAGTATTTATGATAAAGTAAAAGATGCGCTGGTTGCAGCATACAAGCAATTACGAATTGGAAATCCGCTTGATGAAAATAATCATGTTGGTCCGCTTATTGACACACATGCAGTTGAACAGTATGCAGTTGCGTTAAATAAAGTTGTTGCTGAAGGTGGAAAAATTTTGGTTGAAGGCGGAGTGCTTTCAGGTGAAGGTTACGAAAGTGGTTGTTATGTAAAACCAGCAATTGCTGAAGCTGAAAATTCATTTGCAATTGTTCAGCACGAAACTTTTGCTCCAGTTTTATATTTAATTAAATATTCTGGGGAAGTTGATAATGCTATCGAAATTCAAAATGGAGTTGCTCAAGGTTTATCTTCAGCAATTATGACGAATAATTTACGTGAAGCAGAAAGATTTTTATCGGTTACAGGTTCTGATTGTGGAATTGCGAATGTAAATATCGGAACTTCTGGAGCTGAAATTGGTGGTGCTTTTGGCGGTGAAAAAGAAACCGGAGGCGGACGTGAATCTGGATCTGATGCATGGAAAATTTATATGCGACGTCAGACGAATACAATTAATTATACTACAAATCTTCCTTTAGCTCAAGGAATTAAATTTGATTTGTAATGATTTAAATAATTTTATTGAAAGCCGCTAATTTCATTTATTTGAAATTGGCGGTTTTTTTATATCGAATTTGTAGTGGTTTACTTATTTTTGATTGAAAAACCTGTATTAGATGAATCGAAAAATATTTTTTTTGCTTGTGGCAATTTCCATACTGAGTTGTAATAAAAAATCAGATGAAAAAAAGACAGTGTCAGTTAAAGATACTTTGAATAAAAACGCTTTTCAGGATGAATATGAAGAGTCTGAAGGAGAGGGATTTGGAGTGAGTTTAAAAGAACTTCAATTTCCAAAAACAGGAAAAAATGTTGAAGCTTTTGTTTTAGAACCTTGTGAAATAAAAATGAAAGTAGAAGGATTTTTAAATGATGACAACCTTAAAGATATTGTAATTGTTTTGCAGAATAGAGATAATAGGGAAGACTCACGAGCAACTTTAGTTCTTTTGCAACAAGAAGTAGGGGGATATAAATTGCAGGAACTTTCATGGGAGGCAGTAGGTCCGGAATATCCGGATTACCAAAGACTCGGTGAGATTTCTATAGATGCTGAAAGGAAATTACATATTTTACTTGAGGGAACGGGACCTGTTGGAAATAGAGAAGCTACATATAAATTTATAAATGATAAATTAGTTCTTGTTAATATAGGGACTTTTCATACTGGTGCCGGTTCGTGGCTCTCAAGTGAATATGACCTTATTTCTGGTAAATATGATCATGAAGTGACAAATACATTGCACGATAGTGTGCCTAGCGAACATCAAATAGGAGAGTTTAAATTGAAACGACAAATGTTATTTGCAAATGATAATCCGGATACAATTGTAGAAACACTTCCACATGCTAATTGGTAAACTCTTAAAGTATATATTTGAGACTTTAAAAGATAAAAAGGCTTCCAAATTTGGAAGCCTTTTACTTTAAAATTAAGTTAGTTAAGGGTGTAGTTTATTTTTTCAGAATTGTCTGATTGAATGAGCCATCGTTAGTATTAACTTTTACTAAATAAGTTCCAGATATTAATGCGCTCAAATCGATGTTTTCAGTATCTTTTCCTGCACTTTTTACTAATGTTCCAGACATATTGTAAATCAAAACTTCTTCTATAGTTTGAGTTGATTTAGAAATATATAAAATATCAGAAACTGGATTTGGATATAAAACAACTTTCGACGTTTCTGGTTCTGCAGTGACTTCAGCAGTTTTCGTCATTCGCAAAGTACTTCCTGAATTATACGCTGTACTAATATAAAATAAATTAGCAACAGAACCTTTTGTAATAGTATGTGAACCGGCTGTTATTGATGCTGTTACAATTCCGGCAGATGCAGTATAAGAAACATTATCAACTTTGATTGTTCCTGTAAAATTTGAATCGAATACTAAAGTTAAAGTTGAAGCGCTTGTTGTTGTATATGAAATAGACGTGCTCGTCTCAATTTTTAAGCGTTTAGTTAAGGTTAGTCCGTTGTATGTTACAGAACCATCTGTAGAGTTCATATTTCCGGTAATTGTATAAAATGAGCTTGTTTTTCCAGAAGTGGTAAAATTATGAATTTCATCTCCGCTTGGTGTTCCGGTAGTAACCGTAATTGTTCCAGAACCTGTTGCCGGTGTTCCCGTTCCAGTAGTTGCAATTGAGTAAGATACAGTTGCTGTTGGCGTTCCAGTAATTGTAATTGTTTTTGCAGTTGTATTTTTTACAAAACTAATTCCAGATGCCGGCAAACCTGTTACTGTCGCATCTGTAGCAGTTCCTCCCCAAGTGAATACAATTGAAGTTATCGCTGTCCCGCTGGCAACAGTTTGATTATTGTTTGTTGGAGAAGTCAAAGTTTGAGCTCCGGCTGCTGTAACTGTTATTGTTCCTGAAGCAGTTACCGGAGTTCCTGTTCCGCTTGTTGCGATCGAGTAAGAAACTGTTCCAGTTGGAGTTCCTGTAATCGTGATTGTTTTTGCAGTTGTATTTTTTACGAAACTTAATCCAGATGCTGGCAAACCAGTTACAGTTGCATCTGTGGCATCTCCACCCCAAGTAAATACAATTGATGCAATTGCAGTTCCGCTTGTAACGGTTTGGTTTTCGTTTCCTGTTGAGGTTAGTGTTTGCGAACTCGCTGGAGGATTTCCTTCTCCTTGTACAGCAACTAATGTTCCAGTGTAGTTTGTCAAAGTCGATTTAAGTGCCACAATAACAAGCGAAGATGTATCGTCGACACTATTGTCAAACGTCCATTTTAAATCTCCTCCAGAAATACGTCCTGCATATTGAGTTACTTTTGTTTTTGCTGTTGCAGGCTGATCAATAACTAAGTTTTTAACGTACAATGAAGCGTCAGTATCAAAGTTATTATATGAATTTGCGCCCGATTTTGATTTGATAGAACTGCTTACAGTTTCGCCTCTTGTTGTAGCTACATAAGCATCAAAATCTGTTGTAGAACTTATTTTTCCTGAAATATTATATAGCGGATTTGGATCATTATAAGCAACAAAACGCATATTGTTTGTTCCGTTTGAAGCATCAAAAGTATTATTAAAAGCTTTAATAAATCCGCCAGCTTCACCAGAAAATGTTCCCATAGTTCCGGCATTATTAACTTGATTTGCTTCATCCCAAATGTCCGTTCCTTGCAATGAAGTCAACATTGGATGTTTCGCATTACGGAAATAATTGCCTTCTACAAAAAGAGATGATCCCATAGTTGATCCAGCGCCATATTTGGCATTTCCATCGTAATAATTATTGTAGATATGTGCTGAATAGTAACGAACGCGTGGATGACGAGAATCAGAATGATCAAACCAGTTATGATGATAAGTAATGTATAAACCCGTTGTTGTTCCTTCGCTAAGTCCTAAAAGACTTGCTTTTCCGTTATCCCAAAAGTGATTGTAGGACAAAGTGATATAAGTTGAAGATTTGTTGTCTAAAGCGCCATCTCCTTTAATTTGATCCGCATCACTTCCGGCATTTCCGTAAAATAAATCGCAATTGTGAACCCAGATATGATCGTTGTCTTGTTGCATTCCGACATTATCGCCTGCTGTACTATTGCAGTTCATAAATCCAAGATTGCTTACTTCAATATTTGAAGCTGACTTCAGGCGAACGCCCCAGCCATTAGCAACAGCATCGTTTCCAATTCCTTCTATCGTTACATAACTTGCCGCATTATTTGCGTTTTCGATTACAACATCACCACCTTCCATTACAGTCATATCAGTAATATTTCCAATTAATCTAATAATAAAAGGACGAGTATCTTTTCCTTTTTTAATGGCGTACAAAATATTCTGAAGACCAACGCAAGGGTTTGCACTTGCTCCAGTAATATTCATTGAAATCGTATTTTTTGTATTCTGTGTAATGTATAGAATTACGGCATTATCTTTTGGAGTTCCATCTGCTTTATAACCACCGGGAACTCTTCCGCTTTCAAATGCAAATCCATTACGATCGTGTGCAGAAACAGTTAATGTGCTGGTTGTTGACCCAGATCCTTCTACTCCTGAAATTACAGGTTTTACTTTAATCGTATAAGATCCAGCTTTTAATCCAGGAATGTCAGCACGAAAATAACTTCCATAGCTTCTGATAAGTTGGTCATCAATTTTTTGGTCAGTTATTCCATTTCCAGAATAATAGACATTGTAAGTTTGTGCGCCACTTACAGGCTGCCATTTTACAAAAGCAGATTCAAGCCAGCCGGATGCTTCTGTAATTGAAACTTGTTGCGCCCAGATTTGCGCGCTCGCAAGTAAAACGAAAATAAAAAGTAGGTTTTTTTTCATAATTGTTTAGGTTAATAAAGTTAGTAATAGTTAATTGTGGTTTTGATTATCTTTTACATTGGTTAATTGTAATCGATTACACAAAAATATACAAATTTTTGATATTCGTAATTATTTCGTTTATAAAAAACATATTACTTAAAAAATTAAAATATAATTTAGGTAATATGTAATAAATTGCATTAATTGTAATTTATTACATAATAAATAAACTTTTAGTGAAGTCCTATTTTTACTACGTTTTTTTATTTTTAGAGATTGAAGAATAGTTCAATATGCGCTAAATTTTTGCAGATTTATTAAAATTTAGGTCAATTATAATAAAATAAGAAATGGATTACTTTTTATTGTTTTTCAATTCAGAATTTTGCTTTGAATAAATAGTTTGGCATATGATTTTTTATTTTAAAAGCGTAAAAGGGATGAATTTAAATCAACAAAATTATTTTTTAGCGAGTTTTTAGAGGAGAAAGATTATAGGAAGGAAGAAGTTTTTAATCTTGATAATAGCATAAAAAAAAGCCTTTTTGAATTTCAAAAAGGCTTTTTTTATATGAAGTAGGAAAAATTATTTTTTTGATAATTTTGATAACAGTCTTAGGAACTCGATATATAACCAAACTAATGTGATTACTAATCCCATAGCGCCAAACCATTCCATATATTTTGGCATTCTTTGCTGCGCACCTTTTTCAATTTGATCGAAATCTAAGAATAAGTTCAAAGCTGCAATAATAATTACAAAAACACTGATTCCAATACTCATCATTCCGTTTCCGTAATGAACAGGAGTGAAATTGAATATCAGAGAAGCTAACCAAGAAAATAAATAATAAGTTGCAATCGCTAATGTAGCAGCAACTACTACTGATTTGAATGTTTCAGTAACTTTTACGATTCCAAATTTATATAAACCCAGACAAACTAAAAATGTTACTAACGTAGCAGCAACAGCATTAATTACAATTCCAGGGTACATTGCTTCAAAAATTGCAGATATACCTCCAATAAACAGACCTTCAAATAATGCATAACCGGGAGCCAAATAAGGCGAATATTGTGGTTTGAACGCTGAAATTAATACTAAAATTAGTCCAACGATTGCTCCTCCCATTGCCGGAAGCATGATGTTTATTCCATTAAAAGCCATCCACCAAGTTACCATGGCTGCTCCACATAGAATTAAAAATAAGATAGCTGTTTTATTAATTGTACCTGAAACGGTCATTTCCTGATCATAATCAATAATTTGCGCTTCGTGCACTTCTTCAGCTCTAGAAACAGCATTTGATGAAAAACGTTTGCTGTTTAAAAATGGATTTTTTGAATTGAAAGCCATAGTTTAAAATACATTTAGGTGAAATCAAATATAGGAAGTTTTTTTTAAGTCTGCAGATTTGCGTTAAATTTTTAACACGAGTTTTTCTTGATAAAATAGACCGTAAATAAAAAGCCCATCAAAAGAATATTTGATGGGCTTTAAATATTTTGGGTGAGTTTTTTTAGCTCAATAAATCTAAAACTAAAGAAGGGAATAAACCTAAAACG
Organism: Flavobacterium resistens; assembly: GCF_900182645.1. Classification (GTDB taxonomy): domain Bacteria; phylum Bacteroidota; class Bacteroidia; order Flavobacteriales; family Flavobacteriaceae; genus Flavobacterium; species Flavobacterium resistens. The sequence continues at coordinate 296,695 of NZ_FXTA01000002.1, forward strand.
ATGTTCAAACTAATTGAAACAATTGCAACTGCATAAATAAGAAATGGTTTTCCTGTACGTTCTTCGTTAGGTTCTTTTGAATACATTGCCAAGATTAATTTGAAATAATAGCCAACACTAATAATAGAGTTGATAACAGCAACAATAACTAAAGCAATATAACCAGATTGGATTGTTTGGCTGAACAAGAATAATTTAGCAAAAAATCCAGAAAAAATTGGAATTCCTGCCATTGATAACAATGAACCTGTTAAGATTGCAGCCAATAAAGGATTCGTTTTTCCTAAACCATGAAAGTTCGTAATATCTTCATTATCCTGATTTTTGCAAACATATAAAATCACACTAAATGCAGCAATTCCTGCTAATGCATAAGCCGCAGCATAATATAATAAAACGCCGGCTGATGTTGCAATAGTTAAAAATGTCATTAACATAAAACCTGCATGCGAGATCCCTGAGAATGCCAGCATACGTTTTACATTTGTCTGACGAAGAGCCATAATATTACCAACTGTCATTGAGGCAATAGAAATGATAACAACAATATTTTCAAATGTTCCTAAAAGATCTTGATTTTCTAATGATGGAATTAAGTTTAATCCAGCTACTAATTTATAAAGTGTTGCAACTGCCACAACTTTAGCTAAAGTACTCATTAATGCTGTTGTCAATGCTGGTGAACCTTCGTAAACATCAGGAGCCCAGAAATGGAATGGAACTGCAGCAATTTTGAAAAACATTCCAATAGTCATTAAAATCATTCCGATTGGAAACCAGATTGGCAATTCAGCAGATAAAGAGCTTTCGAAAATTTCAGTAACATCAAAAGTTCCCATTGCTCCGTAAATTAAACAAATACCAAATAAAATAATTCCAGATGCAAAAGATCCCATCAAGAAATATTTCATACCAGCTTCATTACTTTTTATGTTCAAACGATCACTCGCTGCAAGTACGTATAGTGCAATTGATAAGATTTCGATTCCAAGGAAAAACATTGCTAAATTTCCAAAAGATACCATAGCAACTGCACCCGCTAATAAAAATATTTTTATTGCAATAAAATCGGAGATTTTTGTCTGATGGTTTTCGTAGAAATTATGGCTTAATGCTACAAGGAAAATAGTCAAAATAATAAACAATGATGAAAATGCAGTCGAGAATTTACTCACCACAATCATGTTATTGTAATAACTTGCTGTTGATCCAAACTCATAATAGTTAAGTGCCAAAACTCCTAATAAACCAACAATGGTAAATGGAACAATGGCTTTTCTAAAATTTAGAATTTCAAACAATAGGCAAAAAATACCCAATCCTGTTATAGCTATTAATGTATTCATTTTTGTTTTTTTGATTTAGGAAATCTAAAACGCCCTAATTTATTTTTATTTAAAATATTAATTTTTATTGATAACGTTTAAAATAGTTTCTAAACTTGGTGTGATCAAATCTGTAATTGGTTTTGGATAAAATCCGAAGAAAATCAATACAGCAATAATTGCTACCATAGAAATCCCTTCATTTACAGATACATCTGCAAAAGTTTTAGAATTTGTTTCGCCTAACATTACATTTTGAAACATTTTCAACATATAATAAGCTCCTAAAATAATTGTTGTTCCGCCTAAAAGAGCGAACCAGATATTAATTTGAGAAAGGCTATACAAAACTGTAAATTCTCCAACAAAATTAAACGTAGTTGGCAAAGCAACAGAAGCTAAAACCAAAATTAAAAACATTGAAGTGAATTTTGGAGATTGAGTACGAATTCCGCCCAATTCTGAAATATTTCTTGTTTCAAATCTTCTATAGATAATTTCTGCAGCATAAAATAATCCAACTACAACAAAACCGTGAGCGATCATTTGTAAAACTGCTCCACGGAAACCGTCAACTGTTAAAGTATAAGTTCCTGCAGCAATTAATCCAACGTGAGCAAGAGAAGAATAGGCTAATAGTTTCTTTAAATCTTTTTGTCTTAAAGCTACGATTGACCCGTAGATAACTCCGGCAATTCCTAAAGCAATAAAAATATTCATGTATTCTTTTGCAGCAAGAGGCGCAATTGGTAGTTGCCAACGAATAACACTGTACAATCCCATTTTTAACATGATACCAGATAAAAGCATTGTTCCAACAGTTGGTGCTTTTTGGTAAACATTTGCTTGCCATGTATGAAAAGGAATAATTGGAATTTTAATTGCATAAGCCAAGAAGAAAGCCAGGAATATCCAAAGCTGTTCATCAGCAGACAGATCTAATTTGTATAAATCTTCGATTAAGAAACTGTGTGCTTTTGTGTATAAATAGATAAAAGCAGTTAGCATGAATAAAGATCCTGCAAGTGTGTAAATAAAGAATTTAACCACTGCTTTTCTTCTCTCTTCAGCATCTCCGTTACCCCAAATCAAAGCAATAAAGTAGATTGGAATAAGCGCTAATTCCCAGAAAATATAATATAAAAGGCCATCTGCAGCAAGGAATGTTCCTGTCATTGCAAATGCCATAAATAAGATTAATGCGTAAAAACCTTTAGCATTTTTATATTCGTTTCCAAAAGAAGAGAATATAATAATTGGAGTCAAAGCTGTAGTCAATAAAAGCATTGCAAGTGCTAATCCGTCAGCATTTAAAGCAAATGAAATTTTAGGCTGTGTAATCCAGGCATTAATTAAGCTGATATTTTCACCAGCTGAAAAATGATTCAACAATACAACCGAACAGCCCAAAGCTGCTAAACTAAAGAACAAAGCTACTTTTGAAGCGAGTTTGTCACCAACAAAATAAGTGACAAATGCACCAACTAAAAGAATAATTAATATAAGAGAAACGTTCATAGTTATAAAATTATTGAGCTAAAAATATATAAGATACAATGGCACAAAGACCTAACACGAAAGCAAATAGATATAATCCGATACTTCCTGTTTGTAATTTTTTTCCTTGAAATGATAATTCATTTGCTGCTTTCCCTAATCCAAAAACAAGTGCTGATAAGCCAGTTTCAACTTTGTCTCTAAAGAATTTTGATAAAAAGTTTACAGGACGAACAAATACGAAATCATAAATTTCATCTACATAATATTTATCATATAAAAGCTTGTTCAAACCTACAATATTATCATCTGATTCAGGAACATTATCTTGTTTGAAATATTTAATGTAAGCAATTAAGATTCCTAATAATCCACCTAAAACAGCAACACCCATTAAAGTATATTCTGTTGTTCCTAAATGATGTTCTTCGCCAGCTGCTTTTGTGAAAAGAGGAGCAAGATATTCATTTAACCAGCTGTTTCCAGGTAAACTAATCAATCCACCAAAAGTTGCCAATATAGCCAAGATAATAAGTGGAATAGTAATTAAAGCACCGCTCTCGTGTAAATGATGTTTTTGCTCTTCAGTTCCTCTAAATTCTTTGAAGAAAGTCAGGAACATTAATCTAAACATATAGAAAGCCGTCATGATTGAAGCAATAGATCCAACAACATATAATGGAATACTGTGGTGGAATGCAGTCATTAAAATTTCATCTTTTGAGAAGAAACCTGAGAAAAATGGAACTCCTGAAATCGCCAATGAAGAAATTAACATAGTCCAGAATGTGATTGGCATTGCTTTACGCAATCCGCCCATTTTACGCATATCCTGCTCACCATGTAATCCGTGAATAACAGATCCAGATCCTAAGAATAAACAAGCTTTAAAGAAAGCGTGTGTGATTACGTGGAAAACAGCTACTTCATAAGCTCCAAATCCTAATGCTAAAAACATTAAACCTAATTGTGAAACTGTAGAGTAAGCCAATACTTTTTTAATATCGTTTTGTACTAATCCAATCGTAGCAGCAACTAATGAAGTTATTGCTCCAATAATTGCAATGACAGTTTGTACATCAACAGCTAAATCAAAAACAAAGTTTAATCTTGTAACCATAAAGATACCAGCCGTAACCATCGTAGCTGCGTGAATCAATGCAGAAACTGGAGTTGGCCCGGCCATCGCATCAGGTAACCAAGTGTATAACGGAATTTGAGCAGATTTACCACAAGCTCCAATAAACAAACATAAAGCCGCTAAAGAAAGCATTGATGAATCTAAGTTTGAAGCTCCAGCAATTGCAGTTTTTAAAGTTGCATAATCTAATGTTGAGAACATTGAACCAATGATGAACATTCCGATTAAAAGACCTAAATCTCCAATTCTGTTCATGATAAAAGCTTTTTTCGCAGCATCGTTGTAATCCTGGTTTTTATGCCAGAATCCAATTAATAGGTAAGAACAAAGTCCAACACCTTCCCATCCGATGAAAAGAACTAATAAGTTGCTTCCAATTACAAGCGTAATCATAAAGAATACGAATAGATTTAAATACGCAAAAAACTTGTGCATATTCTCATCATCATGCATGTAACTGATAGAGTATAAATGAATCAAAGATCCAATTCCGGTTACGAAAAGCAGCCAAAGAACAGATAATTGATCTAATAAAAATCCAAGATTGATTTTTAAGTTGCTAATTTGAATCCAATCAAATAAAGTAACTTCAATTGCTTTTCCAGTCGAAGTAATTTGATTAAAAAGTATAAGAGTAACGATGAAAGAAATCGCAACGGCAACAGTTCCGATTGCTCCAGAAACTGTTTTTCCTAAGCTTTTTCCAAAGAAAACATTGATTAGAAATCCTAAAAAAGGAGTTAATACTAAAAGTAAAGCTAAATTAATATCCATTTCTTTTTATCCTTTTAAATTTTTTAAGTTATCGATACTAATTGAGCCAATGTTTCTGAAAATAGAAACCAGAATAGCTAACCCAACTGCGACTTCGGCTGCAGCAACGGCCATCGAAAAGAAAACAAATACTTGCCCCTGTGCATCCTGATGATATGTTGAAAAAGCCACAAATAAAAGGTTTACAGCATTCAACATGATTTCGATCGACATAAAAACGATAATAGAATTTCGTCTGTATAACACACCAAAAACACCAATACAAAAAAGTACAACACTTAAAAAGATGTAATTTTCAATACCTATTTGATTTAATATATTACCCATTATTTATTTAATTTTTCTTTTTTAGACAATAATACAGTTCCAATCATCGCAACTAAAAGTAAAATTGAAGCAAATTCAAATGGTACCATATATTCGTTCAATAATATTTTACCCAAAACTTTAATCGATTGGAAATCTTCACCAGTTGAATCGTATTCACCCACAATTGGCTTAGAGTTGATGAAAATTGTAATCAAAACTATAACAATCAAACAAAAAGAAACAATGGCGCCCAAGCGTGTAATTCTTGGTCGGTGTACATCTTTTTGTTCGTTTAAGTTCATCAACATAATCGTAAACAGGAACAAAATCATAATGGCTCCGGCGTAAACTATTATGTGAACAATTGCTAAGAATTGAGAGTTTAATAATAAATAATGACCAGCGATAGAGAAGAAACAAATCACTAAGTAAATAGCTGAGTGAATTGGGTTTCTGCTAAAAATAGTCAAGAAAGCAGTGATTACTGTGATAAACGCTAAGATACAAAATATCACTCCCACAGGAGTTGCGTTTGCAAGATCAGGAATGTGTATCATTAGTTAGCGTTGTTAAGTTGTGAATTTTTGATAGCCATTTCTAAAGGCATCACTAATTTGTCTTTACCAAAAATGAAATCTTCTCTTTCATAACTGGCAGGAACTAATACTTTAGATTCTGTCAAGTAAATTGCATCTTTCGGGCAAGCTTCTTCACATAAACCACAGAAAATACAACGAAGCATGTTGATTTCATAGATCTCAGCATATTTTTCTTCTCTGTATAAATGTTTTTCATCCGCTTTACGTTCTGCAGCTTTCATTGTAATTGCTTCAGCAGGACAAGATAATGCGCATAATCCACAAGCAGTGCAGTTCTCACGACCTTGCTCATCGCGTTTCAACATGTGTTGACCACGATAAACAGGACTCATTGTACGAACCTGCTCAGGATAATGAATCGTAACTTTTTTTCTAAAAAGGTGCTTAAGCGTAATAGCCAAACCTTTTACAATCGCCACAAGATACAATCGTTCCAAAAAAGTCATGTCCTTATTTGACACCACTTTTTTTCTACCCGATAATGATATAGTTTCTATTGACATTTTTACTATTATAATTTATGATTCAAAATTTGATCATTCAAACTCAAATCTATTTTGTTTTTTATTTGAAGGTAATTATGGTTTTTAGAACCCTAAAGCTGCTGCGATATCGTGTCTTAAAATAACAGCACCCGTAATCATAATATTAATAATCGAAAGCGGAATCAAAATTCTCCAACCTAAGTTCATTAATTGGTCATATCTAAATCTTGGAATTGTCCAACGTACCCACATGTAAAAGAATATGAAGAAACATATTTTTACAAATAATACCGCAATTCCTAATAAGTTAGCCGTATTTACACCAACATTTTCTACCATCCATTGCATTCCAGGATAGTTGTAACCACCAAAGAATAATACAGAAATAATAGTAGCAGAAGTAAACATACTTGCATATTCAGCAAATAAATAGAATCCCATTTTCATAGAAGAATACTCTGTATGATAACCTCCAATTAATTCGCTTTCGCATTCTGCTAAGTCAAAAGGCGTTCTGTTAGTTTCAGCAAATGAACAAATAAGGAAAATTAAAAATGATAAAGGCTGGTAGAAAACATTCCAGTTCATTCCTTGTTGCTGTAATGACATTTCTCTTAAACTCATTGTTCCGGTCATCATCAATAATGCAATCATTGATAATCCCATTGCAACTTCATAAGAAACCATTTGAGAGGCTGCACGAACAGCTCCCATTAATGAGAATTTATTGTTAGAAGCCCATCCACCAATCATGATACCGTAAACTCCAACAGAAAGAACTCCAAAAATGTATAATAAAGCAATATTTACATCGGTTGCCTGAAGAATAACTTCTCTTCCAAAGATCACTAAATGATCTCCCCACGGAATTACAGCACTTGTCATTAAAGCAGTACTCATAGCAATTGCGGGACCTACAACAAATAAAAATCTGTTAGGAGTATTTGGGAAAAATTCTTCTTTAGAGAATAATTTCATACCATCAGCAAGAGGTTGTAATAAACCTCCCCATCCAGCACGGTTTGGTCCAACACGATCCTGAAGGAAAGCTGCAACTTTACGCTCAGCCCATGTAGAATACATCGCCATAATCATTGTTACAGCAAAAACTACAACAATTACAACACTTTTTTCTATAATAAACGCACCATCTACCATCATTAAGAAATTTTGTTGTTAGTGTTTAATGGAATTTCAGCCATACTAATTTTTTTACGGTCAATATCTCTACCCATAAGAATATTCTTTTCAGTATCGATTTGTACTTTCTCTAATTTTTGAGTGTAGTTGTTTTGGTTGATAACAGAATCTTTTTCAAATTCTCTTGGTCCTTCAATAACCCAGTCATTTACATCTTTGTGATCAAAACGACAAGAGTTACAAATGAATTCTTCAACTTCATGGTACTCGTCTTTACGACCAGTTACACGTTGAATTTCTCCACCAAACATCCAAACTGTTGTTTTTCCACAACATCCTGGAGTAGTACATTCTCTGTGTGCGTTATAAGGTTTATTAAACCAAACTCTTGATTTAAAACGGAAAGTTTTGTCTGTTAAAGCTCCAACCGGACAAACGTCAATCATGTTTCCAGAAAACTCGTTGTCGATTGCTTTAGAAATTCCAGTTGAAATATTAGCGTGGTCACCACGATCTAATACTCCGTGAACTCTGTTGTCTGTCAATTGATCTGCAACTTGTACACATCTTTGGCATAAAATACAACGGTTCATATGTAGTTGAATATTCGGACCAATATCTTCTGGTTCAAATGTTCTTTTTTCTTCAATAAAACGTGATTTTGGGTTTCCGTGCTCAAAACTTAAATTTTGAAGATCACATTCACCAGCCTGATCACAAATAGGGCAGTCTAATGGGTGGTTGATCAATAAAAATTCTGTTACAGATTTACGGGCTTCCGTTACTCTGGCAGAAGATTTACTGTTTACTTCCATCCCGTCCATACATCCTGTTACACAAGATGCCATTAATTTTGGCATTGGTCTTGGATCAGCTTCACTACCTTTAGAAACTTCAACTAAACAACAACGACATTTTCCGCCGCTGCCTTTTAATTTTGAGTAATAGCACATGGCTGGCGGAACCAAATCTCCACCAATCATACGTGCAGCCTGCAGGATCGTTGTTCCTGGCTCTACGTCTATACTTTGACCGTCTATGGTTACTTTCATGTCTTTATTTTGTTTTTTTAGTTTCAGGTTTCAGGTTTCACGTTTACACTTGAAACTAAAAAAACTTGAAACTTTAAACTATTTTAAACTTTTTTGTTGAAAGTCGGAATATTGAAAAGAATTGCTGTCCTTTTTAACATTATGAACTTTATAACTTTCTGCTTTTTATTTTTATACGATTACTTTACCGCCTACTAAATGTTTTACTTGTGAAAAAGGTTCAGCAACAAAGTGATCTCTATTTTTAATTTTTTCTGGAAAACGAACGTGATATTCAAATTCATCTCTAAAGTGACGAATCGCTGCTGCTACTGGCCAAGAAGCGGCGTCACCAAGCGGACAAATTGTGTTTCCTTCAATTTTACTCTGAATACTCCAAAGCAATTCGATATCTTCTTCACGACCTTGACCGTTTTCGATTCTCCATAAGATTTTTTCTAACCATCCTGTTCCTTCACGGCAAGGTGTACATTGCCCACAAGATTCGTGGTGATAGAAACGGGCAAAGTTCCAAGTGTTTCTAACGATACAAGCTGTGTCATCATAAACGATAAATCCTCCAGAACCTAACATTGATCCGGTAGCAAAACCACCATCACTTAAAGATTCGTAAGTCATTAAACGATCTTCTCCGTTTGCTGTTTTGAAAATCAATTCAGCCGGTAAAATTGGCACAGAAGAACCTCCAGGCACAAATGCTTTTAATGGACGGCTTGAAGACATTCCTCCTAAATACTCGTCAGAATTCATGAACTCGTCTACGCTTAAGCCTAATTCAATTTCATAAACACCAGGATTTTTAATGTTCCCTGAAGCAGAAATTAATTTAGTTCCAGTAGAACGGCCAACACCAATTTTAGCATAATCATCACCAGAATTGTTTACAATCCATGGCACAGTTGCAATAGTTTCAACATTGTTTACCACTGTTGGATTTGCCCAAAGCCCTGAAACCGCTGGGAAAGGTGGTTTAATACGAGGATTTCCTCTCTTACCTTCCAATGATTCAATCAATGCTGTTTCTTCTCCACAGATATAAGCTCCAGCTCCACAGTGAACGTGAAGTTCAAGATCGTAACCTGAACCTAATATATTTTTTCCCAACCAACCTGCAGCTTTAGCCTCGGCGATTGCTCTTTCTAAAATTTTGAAAACCCACATATATTCTCCACGAATGTAGATATATGAAAGGTTTGCTCCTAAAGCGTAACTAGATGTAATCATTCCCTCGATCAATAAGTGAGGAATATATTCCATCAAATAACGATCTTTGAAAGTTCCCGGTTCAGATTCATCGGCATTACAAACTAAATGTCTTGGTTTTCCTGATTTTTTATCAATAAAGCTCCATTTCATTCCGGCAGGGAAACCCGCGCCACCACGACCACGAAGACCTGATTTTTTTACTTCTTCAGTAACTTCATCCGGCGTAAGTGTTTTTAAAGCTTTTTCTACAGAAGCATAACCGCCATTTTGACGATAGACTTCGTAGGTTTTAATTCCAGGAATATTGATTTTATCTAATAATATTTTTTGTGACATCTTATTTATCGTGTAATATTATTTTATCATCTTTACAATCAGCGATTAACTGATCGATTTTTTCTTCTGTCAATTTCTCTTTGTAGAAATCGCCTAACTGCATCATTGGAGCATATCCGCAAGCACCTAAACATTCTACACCAGCAATAGTAAACATTCCGTCTGGAGTTGTTTCGCCCATTTTGATGCCTAATTTTTCAGAAGTATAATCCATTAAATTTTCGGCACCACTTAAACAACAACAAGAAGTCTGGCAAAATTCAAACATGTATTTTCCAATTGGCTTTTGGTTGAACATGGTATAAAAAGTAACCACTTCATAAACTTCAATTGGTTTGATCTGAAGGATTTCAGCAACTTTATCTTGTAGTTCAATACTAAGCCAGTTGTTGTGAGCATCCTGAACCTCATGCAAAACAGGCAATAAAGCCGATTTTTGTTTGCCCTCAGGATAATGACTAATCAATTCATTGATACGAGTGATCAATGCTTCAGTCATATTTATTTCTTGTTTGTAATGTTTACGTTCCATTTTTATTTTAGATTTTAGATTTTAGATTTTAGATTTTTTCAATCTTTGTCCATAATCCGTATTCTGCAATCTTTGTTTTAGTTTTAGATTTTTCAATCTGAATTCTTCAATTCTATATAAGTCTAGATTTTCAATCTAAATTTAGATATGCCATTCGGCAATCTAAAATCTAAAATCTTCAATCTAAAATTTTTTAGGCGTCTAATTCTCCTGCAATTACATTTAAACTTGATAAAATAACAATTGCATCAGAAAGCAACGATCCTTTAATCATTTCTGGATATGCTTGGTAATAAATAAAGCAAGGTCTTCTGAAATGTAATCTATATGGAGTTCTACTTCCGTCTGTAACTAAATAAAAACCTATCTCTCCATTTCCTCCTTCAACAGGGTGGTAAATTTCGGCAACCGGAACAGGAACTTCTCCCATTACAATTTTAAAGTGATAGATTAAAGATTCCATATTATTGTAAACATCTTCTTTTGGAGGAAGGTAATAATCTGGAACCTCTGCATGATATTCGTTTCCGGCTGGCATTTTATCCAAAGCCTGACGAATAATACTTAAACTTTCCCAAACTTCAGCGTTACGAACACAGAAACGATCATAAGTATCACCTGATTTTCCAACAGGAACAATAAAATCAAAATCTTCGTAAGATGAATAAGGTTGTGCAACACGAACGTCGTAATCAACTCCTGCAGCTCTTAAGTTTGGACCTGTAAATCCATAAGCCATTGCTTTTTCAGCTGAGATTGCACCTACGTTTACAGTTCTGTCAAGGAAAATTCTGTTTCTTTCGAATAAGTTTTCGAATTCTTTCCATGCAACTGGAAATTCTTCAAGGAAAAGATCTAGTTTTCTGAAAGCTTCCGGAGACCAGTCTCTTTCAAAACCACCAATTCTTCCCATATTTGTAGTCAAACGAGCTCCACAAATTTCTTCGTAGATTTCGTAGATTTTTTCTCTAAATTGAAAAACGTATAAGAAACCTGTATACGCACCAGTATCAACACCAAGAATCGAGTTACAAATTAAGTGATCGGTAATACGAGCAAGCTCCATTACAATAACTCTTAAATATTGTGCTCTTTTTGGAACTTCAACACCTAGTAATTTCTCTAATGTCATCCACCATCCCATATTATTAATAGGAGAGGAGCAATAGTTCATACGGTCTGTAAGAGGCGTGATTTGATAGAAAGGACGATTTTCGGCGATTTTTTCGAAAGCTCTGTGGATGTAACCAATAGTTGGTTCGGCCTCTAGAATTCTTTCACCATCCATTAATAGGATATTTTGAAAAATACCGTGAGTCGCAGGGTGAGTTGGACCTAAATTCAGTACTGAAAGCTCGCTTCCGTCTTCGTTTAGTTTCTCCTTAATTATTTTAGCATAACGATGCTCTGGTGGTAATAATAGTTCTGACATTTTATAATGTTGAATTATTTATTTTTTAGCAATTTGTTGTTGTTCTTCCAAAGAATCTGTCGTCTTTATCAGTTCTTCCGCTGTCTTCCATTGGGAATTCTTTTCTCATTGGGAAAGACACCATTTCGTCCATATTTAAAATACGTTTCAATTGTGGGTGACCAATAAAATTGATTCCGAAGAAATCGTAAGTTTCTCTTTCCATCCAGTTTGAACTTAAGAAAATATTTGAAATAGTTTTAATTTCTGGCTTTTCACCATCTAAATAAACTTTAATTCTGATGCGTTTGTTTTCGATCCAATTGTGCATATGGTATACTACTGCAAACTGACGATCTAGTTCGTTATCCGGATAGTGAATCCCGCATAAATCAGTTAAAAAGTTAAATTGCAGATCAGCATCATTTTTTAAAAACAGAATCAAGGCTGTGATTTTGTCAGCACTTGTTTCTATTGAAAAAATATCTCTTTCTTGTTGAAAGTTGAAAACATTCGTGTCAAATGTTTCAATAAGTTTATCTTGAATCAGGGTATTTTCTAAAGCCATCTTATGAAATGTTATAGGAAGCTAATAATTCTTGGTATTCTGGAGAGCTTCTGCGTCTAACAGATTCGCTTTTTACCAAATCTTGTAATCTCATTACACCATCAACGATTTGTTCTGGTCTTGGAGGGCATCCTGGAACATAAACGTCAACCGGGATTACTTTATCTATTCCTTGCAAAACTGAATAAGTATCGAAAATACCGCCAGAAGAAGCACAGGCTCCAACAGCAATTACCCAGCGTGGCTCAGACATTTGTTCGTAAACTTGTCTTAAAATTGGAGCCATTTTCTTTGAAATAGTTCCCATTACTAATAACATATCTGCCTGACGAGGAGAGAAACTCACACGTTCAGAACCAAATCGTGCCAAATCGTAATGTGAAGCCATTGTTGCCATGAATTCGATACCACAGCATGAAGTCGCGAAAGGAAGCGGCCATAATGAGTTAGCTCTTGCTAAACCAACAACATCGTTAAGTTTTGTAGCGAAGAATCCTTCTCCTACAACTCCCTCTGGCGGTGCAACCATATTTACTTTTGAATCGCTCATTTTTATTTTAGATTTCTGATTTTAAATTTTAGATTTTTGAAATCTTGAAAAGTAAAATCAATTTTTTAAATCAATTTTTTATTCGAGGATTAGATTTTTAATTCTAAATCATTTTAAAGATTAGAAGTCTAAATCTAAAATCTCTAATTTATTCCCACTCTAAAGCCTTCTTTTTGATGATGTAAAAGAAACCAACTAAAAGCAAAGCCATGAAAACAATCATTTTAAGCATTCCTTCGATGCCTAAATCTTTAAAGTTTACTGCCCAAGGATAAAGAAAAATTACTTCTACGTCAAACAAAACAAATAAAATAGCAACAAGAAAGTATTTTACCGAAAAAGGGATACGTGCATTTCCGACAGATTCGATCCCACACTCAAAGTTTTTGTCTTTAACTTCAGAGGTTCTTTTTGGACCTAATTTTCCAGAAATAATAATTGTTCCTACTACAAAACCAACAGCCAGAATGAACTGCATTAAAATTGGAATGTAACTGTATTGATCAGATTGCATAAACTTAGGGTTTTTACTTAAAGAATAAGCCACAAAGATAACTTTCAACTATGTAAATCACAAACTAAAGAGGGATATAAGTATGTTGCGAAACGAGGTTTATATCTAATTTTTATTGATTATAAATAAGAAGGTCTTTTTTTAATATTTTTTTAAGAAATGAGCAAAAAAAAACGTTTCGAAATTAATCGAAACGTTTTTAAAACCATTCAGAGGCAAAAAAAATAAATTGCTATATTTTTCTTAGATTACTGCTACTTTAGCAGCAACTTTCCCTTTTCTTCCTTCTTCTTCTTCATAGCTTACACGGTCACCTTCGCGTAATTCTTCCGCGTTAATTCCTGAAGCGTGAACGAAGATGTCCTTTCCTGTTTCTTCGTCTGTAATGAATCCATAACCTTTAGATTCATTGAAAAATTTTACTGTACCTGTACGCATTGTAATTGTAATAATAATTTATAATAAAGCAAATGTAACATATTAACTAATACAAAAGACATGTACGTGTTAATTTTTTGTAAAAATTATTGATTTACAGTGTTTTTACGTGGTTTATTGCATCTATTTTTATATGAAATACCCTTATTTGAGAATTGTTAATTGTAGGAATATACGAAAAACCGAATTGTAGGAATTTTTTATCTTGATAAGTGTAAAATTTGCAATTATTCTTAAAGATTTAGAAATAAAAAAAGCAGCTGAAATTTTCAACTGCTTTTTTAGTATGATTTAATTTTTTTAAGATTTAAATAGCATCAATTTTAATGTGCAATTCTTTTAATTGCGTATCATCAATTGCTGCTGGAGCATCGATCATTACGTCACGTCCAGAATTGTTTTTTGGGAAAGCAATGAAATCTCTAATAGTTTCCTGACCTCCTAAAATTGCAACCAATCTATCCAATCCAAAAGCTAAACCTCCGTGTGGTGGTGCTCCAAACTGGAAAGCATCCATTAAGAATCCGAATTGCGCTTTTGCTTCTTCTTCGGTGAATCCTAAATATTTGAACATTAATTGCTGTGTTGCTTTATCATGAATACGAATTGATCCTCCGCCAATTTCGTTTCCGTTTAAAACCATATCGTAAGCATTTGCACGAACTTTTCCTGGTTCTGTTTCTAACAAAGCCATATCTTCTGGTTTTGGAGAAGTAAATGGGTGGTGCATTGCATGGTAACGACCGCTTTCTTCGTCAAGTTCCAATAATGGGAAATCTACAACCCATAATGGCGCAAATTCTTCAGGATTACGTAATCCTAAACGAGTTGCTAATTCCATACGAAGTGCAGAAAGTTGCGCACGAGTTTTGTTAGCCGGACCAGAAAGTACAAAAATCATATCTCCAGGATTTGCTTCCGTAGCTTTTGCCCAATTTGCTAAATCATCATTGTCGTAGAATTTATCTACAGATGATTTATATGTTCCGTCTTCGTTGCATTTTACATAAACCATTCCAGATGCTCCAACTTGAGGACGTTTTACCCAGTCAATTAATCCGTCGATTTCTTTACGAGTGTAATTTCCTGCTCCCGGAACTGCAATTCCGACAACTAATTCTGCCGAATTGAAAACTGGGAATTCTTTGTGCTGTGCAAATTCGTTTAACTCACCAAATTTCATCCCGAAACGAATGTCCGGTTTGTCATTTCCGTATGTTTTCATAGCATAATCGTAGGTAATTCTTGGGAATTTCTCTACTTCAATGCCTTTAATTTCTTTTAATAAATGTCTTGTCAAACCTTCAAAAACATTCAAAATGTCTTCTTGTTCTACAAATGCCATTTCGCAGTCAATCTGAGTAAATTCTGGCTGACGGTCTGCACGTAAATCTTCGTCACGGAAACATTTCACGATTTGGAAATATTTATCCATTCCACCCACCATCAAAAGTTGTTTGAAAGTTTGTGGAGATTGTGGCAATGCATAAAACTGTCCTTCGTTCATTCGGCTTGGTACAACGAAATCTCTTGCTCCTTCCGGAGTCGATTTGATTAAGTAAGGCGTTTCAACTTCGCAGAAATCTAAATCAGATAGATATTTACGAACTTCCATTGCTACTTTATGACGAAATAATAAACTGTTTTTTACAGGATTTCTTCTGATATCCAAATAACGGTATTTCATTCTGATATCCTCTCCACCGTCCGTTTCATCTTCAATTGTAAATGGAGGAGTTAAAGCTGAATTTAGAATAGTTAATTCAGAAACTAAAATTTCAATTTCACCAGTCGGAATGTTTTTGTTTTTGGCTTCACGCTCAATAACAGTTCCTTTTACCTGAATTACAAATTCACGACCAAGAGTTTTGGCCAATTCAAAAACGGTTTTATCGGTACGACTTTCGTCGAAAATAAGTTGTGTAATTCCATAACGGTCGCGTAGATCGACCCAATTCATAAATCCTTTATCGCGTGATTTTTGAACCCAGCCCGCAAGCGTAACTTCGGTATTAATATTTGAAGCGTTTAATTCGCCGCAATTATGACTTCTATACATGATCTCAATTTTAGACTGCAAAAGTAAACACAAAATTCAAATTAAAATAGCAAAGTGATAAGCTGATGCATATTAATTTTTAAATATTTTGTTAATTCTGAAATTTTGAAGTACTTATTTCTTTAGATTTGAGATACTAAAAACAAACCTTAATAAACTATGAAACAACTTTTTATTGCTGGAATAATCCTTTTGAGCACCTTTAATGCCGTTGGACAGTCTAAAAAATATGTCACTTTTGAGGCAAATATTGCTAATAGAAATAGCGACGTTATTACCATTTTTAATGACGGAAAGATTGTCAAAAAGATTAATGTTAATGCAAAAGGCATTTTTAAAGATACTTTAGTATTGAATGGAGGAAGAGGCCAAATGTATGACGGTGTTGAATCAACTGAATTGTTTCTGAAAAATGGTTATGATATAAAGCTTAAAATGGATGCTAAGCAATTTGATGAAACGATTGTTTATAAAGGTAAAGGAAGTTTAGAAAACAATATTTTGGCACAGCGTATTCTGGCTGATGAAAAGCTTTATGATAAGAATGTTGCAAATTTAGATGACGCCGCTTTTAATAAATTAGTTGATGACAAAAAAGCAGCTGATGCAGCTCGATTAAGCAATAAGAAATTAGATCCTGATTTTGTGAAGATTGAAACTGAAAATGGGCAGCAAGCAATTGCTGAAATTACAGAACATCGTGATCAAATGTTGAAAATGGCAAAATTGAATAATACAACGTCACCAGATTTCGAATTTGAAAATCATAAAGGAGGAAAAACCAAGCTTTCAGATTTAAAAGGTAAATATGTTTATATTGATATGTGGGCAACTTGGTGTGGTCCTTGCCGAGCTGAAATTCCTTTTCTTCAAAAAGTCGAAGAAAAATATCATGGCAAAAATATTGAGTTTGTTAGTATTTCAATAGATGCGCCAAAAGATCATGATAAATGGCAAAAATTCGTAACCGATAAAAAGCTTGGAGGAATCCAGCTTATGGCTGATAATGAATGGAAATCTGATTTTGCAACAAGTTACAATGTAGTTTCAATTCCACGATTTATTTTAATTGATCCACAAGGTAAAGTTGTCAATTCAAATGCTACAAGACCATCTGATCAAACGCTTCAAACACAGTTAGATTCATTATTGAACTAATTTATTTACGAAATCGATAACGTTATCGTAACATTTTGATTTTCATAAATTACCAATAAAACCAGTGCCTAAGCGCTGGTTTTATTGTTTTATGGAAATTTCCAATGTTAAGTTTTCATTCAATGTTACCAAATTGTTAAGCAAAAGTTTTTTTAATGTAAACATTTGATTATATTTGATAAAGATTTCTTAACATTAAATACCTACAGATATGAAAAAGAGTGTAATTTTAGCTGCGTTGTTGTTCTCTGGAATGTTAATTGCGCAGGAAACTAAACCTGAATTAGAAGCCGTTGGAAATACAGTAAAAGCTACTTATTACTATGAAAATGGTAAAGTACAACAAGAAGGTTTTTTTAAGGATGGTAAGTTGGATGGTGTTTGGGTATCTTATGACGAAAAAGGAAATAAAAAAGCCGTTGGAGAATACACAAACGGAGTAAAAACTGGAAAATGGATTTTCTTTAATGAAGACAGTCTAAAAGAAGTAGCTTATGTTGACAGTAAAGTTAGCTCAGTGAAAAATTTACAGAAAAATGCTTTAGCAAACAGAAATTAATTGATTTCGACAAATTATAAAAAAACCGTCTTGTTAAAAAACGAGACGGTTTTTTTATGCTCTTTTTTTAGATTTTTTGCGGCGTCCAAACCAAATTACAAAACCGGTTACAGGCAATGCCGATGCAAGTAAACTGACTGTAAAAGCTATTATTTTTCCGGGTAGATCTAAAACTTGTCCTGTGTGAATGCCATAATTCATTTCGACTATCTGAAGTCCTAAAGTTTTTTTATCAAAAGGCTGATTCTGAATTAATTTTCCGTCAGAAGGATGAAAGTAATAATTGCTTTGCTGATCATATCGTAACGTATGCGGATAAGCACCTGTACTCACAATATCAGTTTTTTGCTGTGGGACCATAACAAAAAACATTTCGGCTTTTGGCTGAAGTTTCATCGTTTGAATGAAAGCTTTATCAATTGCAGTAACTGAAGCGGTTTTGAATTTTGTGGTATCAATTACTGGTAATTTTGTTTCAACTGCCTTGTCTCCGCCAAAATTGAATGTTTTGTAAATGCCATCGCCTACCCATTCGTAGGTAAAAGTTAAACCAGTAATAGCGAGAATAAGTACAATCAGCGAAATATAAAACCCAGAAGTATTGTGCCAGTCATAATTGACACGACGCCATTTGGCATTCCATTTAATGGTAAAACTTCTTTTAATGTCACTTCTTCGTTTTGGCCACCATTGAATAATTCCAGAAATTAATAATAAAATAAAAATGATTGTTGCGCCTCCAATAATATGTTTTCCTATATAATCGGGCAAAAGCAAATACAAATGAATGTATTCGACAATAATGAAAAAGTCAGTTTCAGGATTTTCGGTTTTTAAATATCGACCTGTATACGGATTAAAATAAAGATATAAGTTCTCTGTATCTGAATACGTGTAAACAATAGCCGAACGGTTTTTTCCGTAATAGGCAACCATGCTTGTTTTATTCTTAGGAACAATTTCGTTTGCTTTTTCTTTTAAAACAGAAGGTGGAAGGAAAGGTTTGTTTTGCGGTTCAACCAAACGCCATTCTTTACGAGTAATATCTTTTATTTCATCATGAAAACAGAAAATACAGCCTGTAATGCAAACTATAAAAACAATAAGCCCGGAAATTAATCCGAGCCATTTATGCAGAAAACGTATTTTCGTTTTAAATCCCATTTTTTGATTAAAAGCGTAAAATTATACCCAAAATCAATAGAGGACAAATTATTTAAGCTAATTTTTATGAAACAACTTTTTTAGGCTTTAAATGGTAAGCTACATATAATGAAATTGAAGCCAGGAAAATCCAGAAAACATCGATAAAGAAAATCTGAACTTTGTTACGCATGAATGAAGTCCAAAACCAATCTCCAGAAACAATTCCGTTAGTAATTGGAATTAAGAATCCTAAAATGCTTCCGGAAATCAGGCAGAATTTATTGGTAAAAGAATCGTTCTTTTTGATGATAAAAAAGATGGAAAGCAATAACCATCCGCCAAAATAAAGTGTAAATAAATTAGATTGGCTTAATGGATAAAAGATTTTGCTTCCAATAAAAGCCAAAGCCGTAATAGGATACATACTCAAACAAATTGCCAGATAAATTCGAACAACTGCGGCGTTGAAACGTCTTTTCTTTTCTGGAAGATTATTTTTTTGTCTTGCAACCAACCAAATCATCACTCCCGAAATAATTACGAAGCAAGTTATAATTCCTAAAATAAAGCTGATAATTTTTAATGCATAACCGCCATAATCGCCAAAGTGAATTCGGTACAAAACATTTTTCACTACGTCAAGATAACTTGTTTGTGCTATAGGATCTTTTTTAGCAATTATTTTTCCGTCAGAAACACGATAATCAATTTTTCCTATTCCTGTAAATTTTTTGTGATTCAGCATTTCACCTTCAACCAAAACATGCATATTAACATCGCCATAATTTTGGATATATACGCGTGTAACTTCAAAATCAGACCAATTGCTTTTTGCTTTTGCTACCAGCTGATTTATGTTAAACGGATTTGCTAATTTCTTTTTTTCAAACTTATAATCAGCGTCTGTATACTCCAGTTCTTTATACAATTTATTTTGATCGCCATTATATAAAACCTTTACAGCTGGCGCAACAATTAAGAGTTTAATCATGAAAAATGCTCCCGTTACAGCATAAACAAACTGAAAAGGCAGACCAATCATTCCTAAAGCTGTATGCGCATCTGTCCAAAGTGTTTTTAATTTTTCTTTTGGACGGAAAATATAAAAATTCGATACAATTTTTTTCCAATGCAATAAAACTCCTGTTATAATTGCGAATAGGAAAAATAAAGCCGTAAATCCAGAAAGGTAATATCCGGCCGGATAAGGGATTTGAGCCAAAAAATGTAGACGATATAATAATTCTCCCAAAGAATAAGCTTCTTCGTAAGTATAGGATTTATAACTTTTGTTGTCCAGATAAAAGAAATCTCCAAGACGTTGTTTTTTTGGAGCCAATGAGTCTTTTGTTCCTTCAAGTGAAACAGCAACTCGATTTTCTATTGAAGGTTTAGAAATAGTAATATTTCTTGCGTGCAAAACATATTTTTTGTCAAGATGCTGCAGGGCGTTGTTGTAGTCTAACTGAATTTCTTTTGTTTGTGCTGTAGATTCACTTCTTTCCCAATTGACAATTTCATCTCTAAAAAAAGAAAAAGATCCAGCGAAGAAAATCACAAATAGCACTACGCTGATTACAATTCCGCTGACAGTATGTGTATGAAAATAGATATTATAATGACGGTTGTTCATAGATTAATGCGCCGTTTGATTATAGGTTTGACCCAGGTAGATAAAAAGACAAAAAAGAAGACTTAAAAGAATGTAAATGAGCCAGATTTTCCAGCCACTTTTGGCTAAAAAAGCAATTACCATTAATGCTACCCAAAGAATGAATCCGCTGAAAGCCATTGTAATCAATACATCTGCACGATTGAACCAAGTAGCTAAAGCCAGATGAAAAGTGACAGATACAAAGTAACCTCCTAAAATCGCCGCTGTAATTTTGAGAAAACGAGGCAAAAAAGCTGGAGTTAGATATTTTGGATTTGCTGGCATGTAATTAAGGTTTAGTTGTAATAAGATTCCAAAAACGCAACAAACAGCAAGATTGCTAAAAGCGCTTTACTGTTTACTTTTTTTAATGGAGTCAGAATAATGATTAAGCTTCCAACAGTCATTAACTGAATAAAAAACATCAACGTGCCACAACACAATGACTTTGTAAAAAGCCACATTGCGTATGCAGTCGCCAATAAAAATAAACCAGTGATTTTAGTTTGTTTCGGATTTTGTTGCATCCATTTTTCAAACCCAAAATCATACGATAAAACAGCTCTTTTTGAAGTGTAATAAAGTGTGTAAAAAGCTAAAAAAACGATAAGGCTGGCTAGTGTTATCATGATTTATAGAATTTAAAAACACCTTTCTGGTTTAGCAGAAAGGTGTTTTTTTATTAATTAGAATCTATAAGAGAAACTTGCTGCTACGCTTCTCATGTTTCTTGGGTGGATTGTAGACCATCCGTCATAAGTATCAACGTTAGCAATGTTGTCAAGTTTTAGAGTCAATACATATTTTTCTGTTCCGTAGAAAATAGAAGAATTTAAAACAGTGTAAGACGGAATTGTAAATTGACCAACAACATTTCTGTTCATAATTAAGTTCTTGTCAGCATAGTTTCCTCCAAAACCTAAACCAAAACCGTTTAAGTCTCCTTCTGGAAATTTATAGCTAGCCCAGAAGTTTACTAAGTTTCTTGGTCCAGAGCTTTCAGGTCTTTGTCCTACGAAAGAAGGATCTCCTGCATTTAAGACAGCATCAACATAGCTGTATCCTGCAACAATGTTTAATCCGTCAATAGGATTTGCAATAAATTCAGCCTCGAAACCTTTGTTTCTTTGTGCTCCATCTTGGAAAGCTGTTTGAGTTGTTGCAGTGTAAACGATATAAACCTGATCTTTTACCTGAATGTCATAGTAACTGAATGTAGCGTAAAGTTTATCTTTAAAGATGTTTAATTTAGTTCCAACTTCAAATTGATTAGCGTGTTCTGGTTTAAAAGTTCTTGGACGTCTGCTTCCGTCAGGTAAAATTTCTGTTACAGGAGCAGAGTTTGCAAAACCATCCATGTAATTTGCAAAAATCGATACTTTGTCAATAATTGGCTGATAAACTAATCCAAATTTAGGAGAAAATGCAGTTTGGTTAAAATCATCATCTTTGGTTGATACATCACCAGCAGTCATAAAACGGTCAACACGTAAACTTGCCATTGCAGATAGAGCAGGAGTAAAGTTGATCACATCAGAAAAATAAGCACTGTAAACTTCTTGTTTTGTTTTAGCGTTTGTCATAGTAGCATCAGCTAAAAGCGCATCAGATCCAGCTTTTGTTAATTTTCCGCTATCACCGTTTGTAACATATTTAGCAGGATCAGTAATTCCGAAAAATTCTTCGTTTACTGTTTTTGTGTCAAGGTTTCCAATGTAAATACCACCATTTGAAACATAACTTGAACCATTATCGATACCACCTCTGTTGAAGTAGTCAAGACCAGCAACAATTCTGTTTCTCATGCTTCCGATAACGAAATCACCAATGAAGTTTTGTTGAATGTCAGTTGTAAGAGTAGTAGAGTTTTGGTAGTTCATATAACGGCCTAAAACAATTCCTTCTGTAATTCCAGGATAGTATTGTGTTCCTTCATATAAGTATGAATAATAACCATCTGATTTTGATGAACCTCTAGATACAACAGTTTGTGAAGTCCATTGATCATTGAATTTATACATCATTTGTCCCTGAAGGTTATATGATGGAGTTTTGATTGCCAATTCGTTGCTAGTGTAAGAACGTTTGTTGTCGTAACCTAATTCGTCGATATTGTGAACTCTAAGTGGCGCACCTCTGTCTAAAAACAACATAGTTGGGTTAGTTGCTTCATTGCTCATGAATTCTGTATTGATGAAAAACGAAAGTTTGTCATTTACTTGGTAAGATAATGATGGAGCAAAGAAAAATGATTTTCTGAATCCAGCATCTTGAAAGCTGTTTTCAGTATGGTAAGCTGTGTTTAAACGGAAGTTTATTTTGTGTTCTTCGTCTAAAGGAGTGTTAACATCTACAGTAACTCTGTTTAAACCGTAGCTTCCAGCAGTATAGTTTACTTCGCCACCAAAGTGATCGTAAGGTTTTTTAGTAGTCATGTTGATTAAACCTCCGTAAGAGATTAAACTACTTCCAAATAAAGTTCCAGATGGTCCTTTAATAACTTCAATTTTGTCAATGTTTGCTGGATCTAAACTTCCGTTTGTTAATCCGGGTAATCCGTTGATCATTGTTGGCTGTACAGCAAATCCTCTTAGAGAGAAATATCCTGCACCATCACCACCACGTCCAGTTGAAGCCCAAAGCGGTGTTAATCCTGGCGCATTTTTAAGAGCATCGTCAATATTTGTAACAACTTGCTCTTTTAAAAGGTCGCTTGTAATTGTAGTGTAAACTTGTGGGTTTTCAAGATTTTTAAGTGGTAATCTTGATACTTGCTGTGTTTCTTTACGAGCTAACGGATTTTTTTTATTTCCTCCATTAATTACAATTTCGTCTAATTGCTCTGAATTTGAAGTAATTGTGAAATTCTCTATAATTTCATCTCCACTATTAAGTGTAATGCTTTTTTCTTTAGAGGTGAAACCTACAGCAGAAACGCGAAGAACATAATTTCCTGGCTTAATGTTTTTGATTTCATAGTTACCATTGCTGTCTGTGTTGGTTCCAATTTTTGTACCTTTTAATACTATAGAAACATTATCTGCCGCTTGATTATTTGCTAAGCTGATTTGACCTTTAATAGTTGCTTTTTGTTGCGCCCAAGTTGATGTTCCTGAAAGCAAAACAAAACACAAAGCCAAAAGTGAAATTGTAAATTTATATTTCATTTTTATTTAGAATTGATTTTAATAGTGCAAATTTAATTGTTGAAAGCCAACTATACAAGCTATTTTTATTTATTCTAAATTAAATTTTTTTTAAAGGGTAAAATTTACATTTCTTCAAAAAATTAACATCTTAAGCTAAAATTAAGTTAATCTTAAGCGAAAAAGCCTGTTCAAATTGATGAACAGGCTTTTTATTATTTTTAAAAATTACTTAAAATTACAACTCTAAAGCACGTTTAGCGTCGCCATTCATCAATAATTCTACTGGATTTTCTAAAGCTTCTTTAACGGCAACCAAGAAGCCAACAGACTCACGTCCGTCGATAATTCTGTGATCGTAAGAAAGAGCAACGTACATCATTGGGTGAATTTCAACTTTTCCGTTTACAGCAATTGGGCGCTCAATAATATTGTGCATTCCTAAAATTCCTGATTGAGGAGGGTTGATGATTGGAGTAGATAACATACTTCCAAAAACTCCACCATTAGTGATTGTGAAAGTTCCTCCAGTCATATCGTCAACTGTAATTTGACCATCACGAGCTCTTAAAGCTAATCTTTTGATTTCAGCTTCAATTCCACGGAAAGTTAATAATTCAGCATTACGAACAACAGGAACCATTAATCCTTTTGGTCCAGAAACTGCGATTGAGATATCAGCAAAATCGTAAGCAATTTTGTAATCACCGTCCATCATTGAGTTTACATCTGGATATAATTCTAAAGCTCTTGTAACTGCTTTTGTGAAGAATGACATGAAACCTAAGCCTAAACCACCATGTTTAGCTTTGAATGCATCTTTGTATTCATTACGAATTTGGTTGATTGGCGTCATGTTTACTTCGTTGAAAGTAGTAAGCATAGCTGTTTCGTTTTTAGCCGAAACTAGTCTTTCTGCTACTTTACGACGTAACATAGATAATTTTGTACGCTCAGTTCCACGGCTTCCACCAGTTGGAGTTCCCATAGAAGGTACTGCATTTACAGCATCATCTTTGGTGATTCTTCCGCCTTTACCAGTTCCTGAAACAGTTGCTGGAGCAATATTTTTTTCATCTAATATTTTTCTTGCTGCAGGAGATGGAGTTCCAGCTGCATAACTTGGTGCTGCTGCCGGAGCCGGAGCTGCTTTTGGAGCCTCAGCTTTTACTTCTGCTTTCGGGGCCTCAGCTTTTGGAGCTTCTGCTGCTGGTGCAGCTGGAGCACTTCCTGCTGGTTTTGCAGCATCTGTATCAATTAAACAAACTACAGCACCAACAGCTACTGTATCACCTTCTTCAGCTTTTAGTGTAATTACACCACTCATTTCAGCAGGTAACTCAAGAGTAGCTTTGTCTGAATCAACTTCAGCAATAGCCTGATCTTTCTCTACATAATCTCCGTCTTTTACTAACCAAGTTGCAATTTCAACTTCTTTTATTGATTCCCCTGGTGATGGGACTTTCATTTCTAAAATCATCTTTGTTTTTGTTTAAGGTTGTAGCGTTTAAAGTTTCATGTCAATGATAAACCTGAAACTTTAAACTTGAAACATTTTTTTATCTGAATAAATTTTTATCGAATACCATTCTAATTGCATCTGCATGACGGCGTTTAGCACGTGTGTAGCTTCCAGATGCAGGCGCAGCATAAGCTTTTAATGAAGCCAATCTCCATTTTACAAGATCAAAGTTCATTAACATAAAGCTATAAGCTCCCATGTTTTTAGGTTCTTCCTGAGCCCAAACATAATCATCTGCATTTGGATATTTTGCAATGATTTCTTTGATTTGCTCAACTGGGAAAGGGAATAATTGCTCAATACGAACAACAGCAACATCATTTCTTCCGTTGTTTTCTCTTTCAGCAACGATGTCATAATAGAATTTACCAGTAACAAAAACCAAAGTTTTTACTTTCTTTTTATCTACTGTATTATCGTCAATTGTTTCCTGGAAACTTCCGGTTGCTAATTCATCAACAGTTGAAACGCATCTTGGATCACGTAACAAACTTTTTGGAGAGAAAACTACTAATGGCTTACGGAAATTTGTTTTCATTTGTCTTCTCAACAAGTGGAAGAAGTTTGCTGGCGTTGTACAGTCAGCAACATACATATTTTGTCTTGCGCAAAGTTGTAAGTAACGTTCCATTCTTGCAGAAGAGTGTTCTGCACCTTGTCCTTCATATCCGTGAGGCAATAATAAAACAATACCATTTTGGTTGTTCCATTTATCTTCACCACATGAAATGTATTGGTCAATCATAATTTGAGCTCCGTTAGAGAAATCTCCAAATTGTGCTTCCCAAATTGTTAATGCTTTCGGGTTTGCTAATGCATATCCGTAATCAAAACCTAAAACTCCGTATTCAGATAAAAGTGAATTGAATACGCCGAATTTTCCTTTTTTGTTTTCAATTCCATTCAAAAGAATTACTTCTTCTTCAGAATCTTCAACTTTAACTACCGCATGACGGTGAGAGAAAGTTCCACGTTCAACATCCTGACCAGAAATACGAACATCAAATCCTTCTGTTAAAAGCGAACCGTAAGCCAGTGCTTCTGCAGTTCCCCAATCAAGAGTATTGTTGTCATATCCTGTTTTTCTATCAGTAACAATTTTAGTTATCTTACTGATGAATTTTTTATCAGTTGGTAAAGTTGAAATTGTATTGATGATAGAATCTAATCCTTTTTTGTCGAAAGTAGTATCAACTTTTTGAAGCATTTGTGTGTCAGTTACCTGAACAAATCCTTCCCATTCGTTTTTCATGAATGGAGTAATGATTGTCAAATCTTTTTTACGGGAAGCTTCTAAGTTCTCCTCTAAAGCAGATTTATATTCTTTTTCTAAAGCATTAACATAAGAAGCATCGATTACGCCATCAGAAAGTAATTTCTCTGCGTAGATGTCTCTTGGGTTTTTATGTTTAGCGATGATTTTGTATAAAACTGGTTGCGTGAAACGAGGTTCGTCACCTTCGTTATGACCATATTTTCTGTATCCTAATAAATCGATAAATACGTCACGTCCAAACTGCATTCTGTAGTCTAATGCAAAAGATACTGCATGTACAACAGCTTCCGCGTCATCAGCATTTACGTGTAATACTGGAGATAAAGTTACTTTAGCAACGTCAGTACAGTAAGTTGATGAACGAGCATCTAAATAGTTAGTTGTAAATCCAACCTGGTTGTTGATTACAATGTGGATTGTTCCTCCAGTTTTGTAACCGTCAAGTTGAGCCATTTGAATGATTTCATATAAAATACCCTGACCTGCGATTGCAGCATCTCCGTGAACGGCGATAGGTAATACTTTAGAGAAATCGTCAGCATAATATTTATCTTGTTTTGCTCTTGTGATTCCTTCAATTACAGCTCCAACCGTTTCTAAGTGAGAAGGGTTTGGTGCTAAATTGATGTTGATGCTTTTTCCTGATCTTGTTTTTTTGTCGGCAGTAAGACCTAAGTGGTATTTTACGTCACCATCAAAATATTCCTGATCGTAATCTTTTCCGTCAAACTCACCAAAAATATCCTGAGTTGATTTTCCGAAGATGTTTGCCAAAACGTTCAAACGACCACGGTGTGCCATTCCCATTACGAATTGTTCAACACCTTTTTCAGCAGCTTGTTCGATTAAAGCATCTAAAGCCGGGATGATAGATTCTCCACCTTCTAATGAGAAACGTTTTTGTCCAACATATTTAGTATGAAGGAAATTTTCAAAAGATACAGCTTCGTTTAATTTATTTAAGATTGTTTTCTTTTCTTCTGTAGAGAAATTAGGCTGATTCGTATTTACAGCTAATTTGTCCTGAATCCATTTTACAACACCAGGATTCCTGATGTACATATACTCAATACCGATATGCTGACAGTAAATAGTTTTTAGGCGATTTACGATATCTTGCAAAGATGAAGGTACCATTCCGATTGTCTGCGCAGCATCAAAAACAGTTGAAAGGTCAGCTGCTGATAATCCGAAGTTCTCGATATCTAAAGTTGGAGAAGATTGTCTGCGGTCGCGAACAGGGTTTGTTTTAGTGAACAAATGCCCACGTGTACGGTATCCGTCAATTAATTTAAGAACATTAAATTCTTTCTTTAGTTTTTCAGAAATCTGACTGTAATCTGTGTTATCGCTAGTCACGTACTCAACGATCGTTTGCACTGGATTTTCGTCGTTATAAGTTGTCATTCCAAAGTCAAAACCTTGAAAAAAACTTCTCCAGCTAGGCTCAACGCTGTCTGGGTTAACTAAATATTGATCGTATAATTGTGCAAAAAACTCGGTATGCGCTGCATTTAAAAATGAAAACCTATCCATAATATTAGTGAATATACTTTTTGTTAAATAGAAACGCAAAAGTACAACAATCACATTTATTTAAATCTTTTTTTTACGTACTTTTACGTAAAAATTTGTTAAAATAAACGTTAACTATGAGTAAAAATCAAAATTCAATCGTTTTCAATTCTTTTTTTGTGATTTTGGCTGTATTATTTTTCAACGTTGGAAATGCACAACAAAATTATGTCATTGACAATAGCAATCATTTTTGGGATAAGGTTCAGTTTGGTGGTGGACTTGGATTGGGTTTTGGATCAGGTTACACCAATATTTCGGTTATGCCAAGTGCTATTTATAACATAAATCCCATAGTTTCAGTAGGTGCTGGACTGCAGTTTGGTTATTTATATCAAAAAAACTATTATGAATCTTTCGTTTGGGGTGGAAGCGCAATTGTACTCGTAAACCCGATTCCTCAAGTTCAATTATCTGCCGAATTAGAACAGGTAAGAGTAGATACAGATTATGAACAATATTACAATCAGCCAAGTTATTCTGATGCTTATTGGAATACTGCCTTGTATTTGGGAGCGGGTTATAGAACAGGAAATGTTACTATTGGTGGGCGTTACGACGTTTTATATAATCCAAACAAAAGTCTTTACGGATCTGGATTTATGCCTTTTGTGAGAGTTTATTTCTAAGGTGCTAAGGTTCTGAGGTGCTAAGATTCTAAGGTTTTTAAAAGCGAATAGTTGAAGAAAGTTATTTTTATAATTACAGCAATTATAGTTTTTGGCTGTAACAATTCGAAGAAATTAGATGTTAATAAGGAAAAGGTTGCGAAAAAAGAATTGCGACCTTTTTTTGATTCTGATGAAATTGATCATTATTACTTGAATTTTTCGGAAGAAGATTTTACAGAAATTTTGATGAAAGAAAAGAATACACCGAAAGAACTAGAATTTATAGATTTATTCGTTCATCATTTTCCAGATACAATTCCAAAAGAAAATTTTGAAAAAATTCTATTAAATTATAGTTATAAAAAATCAAATTTATCACATAAACAGCAGAAAGAAATTGAAAATGTGTTTAGTGAAAAAGATTCATTGCAAGATACTTTTGCCGCCTGTGCAGCAGAATACCGAGATATTTTTATTTTTAAAAAGAAAAAAGAAACAGTAGGGATAGTAAAGATTTGTTTCAAATGTGGCCGTGTTCAATTTGTGGGGAATAAAATTGATACTGAAGGATTTGGACTTTGGTCTGAATTAGATAAATTGCACAATATCGTTCGTTCCAATGAGAAAAAACCTTAGAATCTTAGTACCTTAGCACCTCAGAATCTTTACTTATAATAATTCCGAAACCAAACCTTCTGCCATTCTCTTTTTAAAATCAAAAAGGCAACTTGTTCAGCTAGAATAACTAAATCAGAGCCATCGAGTTGTTTGATTTCGTTTTCTGGAACGTCGATTATGTATAAGAGATTTAAATATTCAGCAAATTTGTACTGAATCATTCGGTAGATTTTTTCGTGAAGCTGAATTTTCAATTCTTCGGGCGAAATACTCAAAGGGAAATCGATTCCTTCATTAGCCAAATTAAAATCTTTATTAATCTGCTCGATTAATTTCAAGTACAAAGATTCCTTTTGGGCTTCTTCAAATAATAACTCTGTATTTAATGGCGAAACATACATAATTTAAAAATTAGAAATGGCAATTTTCTGAGTCAATAATAATTTCAATGCGTTTATTTGTTGTTTTTGATTTCCAATAATCAACAATTTTAGTCAGCAAAATATCGCCTCCTGCATAGAAAAAAACAGCTCCCATTGGCGGGTTGGATGTCGGAATTAATCCGAAGGTTTTGGGTGCCCATTTCCAGCATTTAAAGTAGGTTCCGGCCAATTCAATAAATATAACACAAAGGGCTATGAAATAATATAAATTTTGCCATTTTTTTCTTTTTAAAAGCAAAAAGAAAAATATCCCAAAAATAAGCGAAAAAATATCTTTTAGAAAGAATCCGACAGCTAAAAACAATGTAGTAAAAGCTGCTGCAAAACATTTTCTAAATAAATTATCCTTTTTAACGGCTATTTGTGTGTGGGCAAAAACATAGCCTGAAGCAAAAACAATAGCGTGTCCAAAAGGAACATATATTGGAATAAATGCGGTTCGGTAATCGTACATTTCGAGCAAAGTGCAAAAAATAAATTCACCCAAATAGGACAAAAATACCATTGCAAACATTAATTTTCTCAAATAAGCATCTGAAGACCAGAAGAAAAAGCAAAAATATAGTATGGACAAGATGTTTGTAATCTGACGTCCATCAAAATAATGTTCGGTAAAAGAAACACTGTCGATTCCTAAAGCCAAAATGGTAAAAAAAGGAAAACAGACTGCAAAAAACAATTGCATTTTTGCATTGTAATTTTTGTCATTAAAGAAAAGAACATTTATTATTTGATTCATAAAGTCCTATATGTTTAAACTTTACGTCCCATTAAGTTTTCGCCAAATGTCCTCAGGATATTTTTCTTTTCAGAATTAATATCCATTTTTTCTAAAGTTTCAAAAGCCTTAAAAGTGTACATTTCTATCGCGTCTTGTGTTGCTTTTGAAGCGCCTGATTCGTTAAAAATTGCTTTTGCAGTTTCGATTTTTTCTGAATTTTCATCCAATTGCAAACGGAATAATTTTTCTAATTCGGCTGCTTTTTCAGGAGTTGAAAATTCTAAGGCTTTTAAATATAAATAGGTTTTTTTATTTTCAATAATATCGCCACCAACTTGTTTTCCAAAAGTTTCGGGATCTCCAAAAGCATCTAAATAATCATCCTGCAATTGGAAAGCTAATCCTAAATTCAATCCGAAATCATAAATCAAATCGCCTTCTTTTTCTGAAGTTTTAGCTACAATTGCGCCCATTTTCATTGCTGCTGCAACTAGAACGGCGGTTTTATATTCAATCATTTTTAGATATTCCGGAATAGTAACATCTGTTCTTTCTTCAAAATCAACATCCCATTGCTGGCCTTCGCAGACTTCAAGCGCGGTTTTGCTGAATAATTTGGCTAAATCTCTAAAAACGGCTGGTTCGTATTGTTCAAAATACTGATAAGCCAGAATCAGCATCGCATCTCCAGATAAAATTCCGGTATTGATATTCCATTTTTCATGAACGGTTTCTTCTCCTCTTCGTAGTGGAGCGTCATCCATAATATCGTCGTGTACAAGTGAAAAATTATGAAAAACTTCAACTGCCATTGCAGCCGGAAGAGCTGTTGTGTAATCGGCATCAAAAACTTCTGCAGCCATTAAAGTAAGCACCGGACGCATTCTTTTTCCGCCAAGTCCTAAAATGTATTCGATAGGCTCATAAAGATTTTTAGGTTCTTTTTGTATGCTTTGTTTTTTTAAATAACTAATAAAAAAATCCTGGTACTGACTTATATCGTGCATAAAATGAAATTCTGATTTACGAGGCTCAAAGATACAATTCAATTATGAATTATTGCTTTGTAAATGCGAAATGCTAAGAAACATTTAATGATTGCTTTTAAAGGGCATAAAATGTTTCCTTAAAATAATTATAAAAAAACTTGGAAACTTTTTTGGTATTCAGAGTTTCCTGTATATATTTGCATCCGAATTTGGAAACTAAGAACACTAAAAAAGTTTCCTGAATATTTTGAGTAATTTATAAACTCAATTAAATCAGATAATTATGAAAACAACATGGACTTTAGATTCTACACAATCAGATGTTTTAATTAAAATGAGACATTCTATAATTGCTTATTTAGGAGGAACTACAAATAAATTTGGCGGTTATGTGAATATTGAAGATAATGAGATTGAAGATGCGTCAGTAGAATTTTCATTTGATATTAATAACAAAAATGAAAGCTTTCAGCAAATTGACACCAACTTGCAGCTTCAGGATTTTTTTGATGTAGATGAGCATCCGATTATCAGTTTTAAGTCGACTTCTTTTCAGAAAGTAAATAATAATATTAATTTTTTTAAAGGCGATTTAACGATAAAAGATGTGACCAAAGTTGTAGAACTTGATGCAGAATTTATTGGTATTAATAATTACAACGGCGAGAAAAAAGTTGCTTTTGAAATAAAAGGAGATATCAAGCGTCAGGATTTTGGATTGGACTACAATTCATTTAATCATAACGGAGGATTAGCGCTTGGAAGAGATATTAAACTTATTGCCAATTTAGAATTCAGCATATAAATCTTACATAATGAATAAATTAATGTAAAATTATTACAAATATAATGGAAACTATTTTTCTGATTTTAGTTTCCTAAGTATATTTGTAATGCAACTTGAAAGTTAAAATGAAAGAGAAAATTATATCAAAAGCTAGTGAGCTGTTTTTAAGACTTGGTTTTAAAAGCGTGACCATGGATGATATTGCCGGAGAAATGTGTATTTCAAAAAAAACGATTTACAAATATTTCTGCAATAAAGAAGTTTTAATTGAAGAAAGTACTTCGATGGTTCATAAACAGGTACATGAAGTCATCGATACTATTGTAGCAAAAAATTATAATGCGATTCATGAAAACTTTGAAATTAGAGAAATGTTTCGTGATATGTTTAAAAATGCAACAGACACTTCTCCTCTTTATCAGTTGAAAAAGCATTATCCTGAAATTTATCAAAATGTAATGACGCACGAAATCGAACAATGCAATCATTATTTTAAAGATAATATTTTAAAAGGCATTAGAGAAGGCTTATACAGAGCAGATCTGAATATCGATATTTATGTGAAATTTTACTACACTTTGATTTTTCATATCAATGAAACGACAGTTTCAGAAAGAGAAGCTCAAAAAATAGAGTTGGAAGCTTTGGAATATCACACCAGAGCAATGGCAACAGAAAAGGGAATACAGGAACTCGAAAAACAACTTAAAAAAATCACCGCTTAATCGCCAATATATATAATTTTATGAAAAAAATAATTGTAATACTACTGTGCACTGTTGGCTTGTCTGCCAATGCACAAGTCACTTTAACCTTGAAAGACGCGCTTGTTTATGCGCTTCAAAATAAAGCCGATGCTAAAAAGGCAAAATTAGAGGTTGAGAATAGTGAGTACAAAATTCAGGAAATACGTTCTAGAGCGTTACCTCAGATTTCTGCAAACGGAAACTTAACTCATAATCCGATAATTCAGACAACTGTTATTGATGGAGCAGGTTTTGGTCAGCCAGGAACTACAATTCAGGCAGCATTTGGTCAAAAATGGACTTCAAACGCTGGACTTTCATTAACTCAGGCGATATTCGATCAATCTGTTTTTACAGGTTTAAGAGCTGCAAAATCTACTCGTGAATTTTATCAAATCAATGATCAATTAACAGAAGAACAAGTTATTGAAAGAGTAGCAAATAACTACTATTCTGTATATGTACAACGTGAAAGATTAAAATTGCTAGACAGTACTTATTTTAATACTACAAAAGTTCATGATGTTGTAAAAGGGCAATTTGATAATGGTTTAGCTAAGAAAATTGATTTAGACCGTATTATTGTAAAATTGTCAAATATTGATACAGATCGTCAGCAAGTTAAAAATCAAATTGAATTACAAGAAAATGCTTTGAAGTTTTATATGGGTATGCCAATTGAAACTCAAATTATTATCCCAAAAGAAGAATTTGAAGCTGTACCAGCGTCTTTAACTGAAGTTCCAAATGTAGAAAACAGAACAGAATATCTGCTTTTGAAAAAACAAGAAGAGCTTTTAGTATTCAATAAAAAAGCTGTTGAAGCGGGATATTATCCAACACTTTCTTTAACTGCTGGTTACAATTATATTGGTCAGGGGCCGCAAATGCCTTGGTTTGCAAAACCTTCAGATGGTGTGTATTGGTCAGATTACGCTGCCATTGGACTAAACTTACACGTACCAATTTTTACAGGATTTGGAACTCGTGCTAAAGTAAGACAAGCCGATATAGAAATCAGATCACTTCAGGAAGATATCAAAGACACTAAACTTTCTCTTGACTTGGATTACAGAAACGCAATGGCGCAAATCGATAATAACATGGTAACCATCCAAAACCAACAAGAAAATATGCGTTTGGCTCGTGAAATTTTGAGCAATACAAAAAATAATTATCTGCAAGGTTTAGCATCTTTAACCGATTTATTGGATGCTGAAAATGCTCACCAAGAAGCTCAAAATAATTACACAAGAGCTGTTTTAAATTATAAAATTGCCGAAGTGGCATTAATCAAATCAAAAGGCGAACTAAAAACTCTTATTAAATAACTAATTACAATGAAGAAAACTATTATAACAATCGTAATCATAATCGCAGCTTTGGGTGTGATTGGATATGTTTTAAATAACAATAAGAAAAAGAATAAGGAAAAAACAGATATCGTAGCTGAGAAAAATGCTGCAGTTTCAGTTAAGGTTACTCCGGTTAAAACTGAAGTTGTTTCATTAGACTTCGTTGCTAACGGAAACTTTGCTCCAACTCAGGAATTGACTTTCTCTGCTGAAAAATCTGGAAAAGTAATTAGTGTTTTAGCTAAAGAAGGTGATTACGTAAGAGTAGGTCAGACTTTATTGACAATGAGAGGTGATATCATCAATGTAAATGCTCAGCAAGCTCAGGCAGTTTATAATAATGCAAAATCTGATTATGCTCGATATGAAAATGCTTTTAAAACTGGCGGTGTTACAAAACAACAATTAGATCAGGCAAAATTGGCTTTAACAAATGCTCAGTCAAATTTAACTCAAGCAAACATTAATGTTGGTGATACAAAAGTAAAAGCACCAATCAACGGATTTATCAATAAAAAATATATTGAGCCAGGTTCTATCTTAACAGGAATGCCTGCAACTGCATTATTTGATATTGTAAATACGGCAAAATTAAAATTGACAGTTACTGTAAACGAAAATCAAGTAGCAAGTTTGAAATTACATGATAATATCAATGTAACAGCAAGTGTTTATCCTGATAAAACTTTCCCAGGAAAAATCACTTTTATCGCTGCAAAAGCTGATGCAAGTTTAAACTTCCCAGTTGAAATTGAAATTGCAAACAATATTAACAACGACTTAAAAGCAGGTATGTACGGAACAGCAAATTTTGCATCTAAACAGCAAAAACAAAGCTTAACAGTTGTTCCTAGAAATGCATTTGTTGGAAGTGTAAGCAGTAATGAAATTTTTGTAGCTGAAAACGGTGTTGCAAAATTGAAAAAAGTTGTTGCTGGAAGAATTTTAGGAGATCAAGTAGAAATTTTAAGCGGATTATCTGATGGCGAAAAGGTTATTACTACAGGTCAAATCAATTTACAAGACGGAAATACAGTAGAAATTATTAAGTAAGCTTTAAGCTATAGGCAATAAGCAATAAGCTTTTAAAAGCCTAATGCATATAGCTTAAAACCTACAGCCTGAAAAAAAATATGAAATTAAACCTTAAAGCTTAAAGCCTACAGCCTAAAGCCTATAGCATAAAAAAAATATGAAATTAGCCGAAATATCCATAAAACGTCCGTCGCTGGTAATTGTATTGTTTACAATTCTGACTCTTGGTGGATTGTTCAGTTACAGCCAATTAGGCTACGAGCTGATCCCAAAATTTGAACAAAATGTTATTACAATTTCTACTATTTATCCTGGAGCTTCTCCGAGTGAGGTAGAAAATACCGTAACCAAAAAAATAGAAGATGCGATTGCGTCTTTAGAGAACGTAAAAAAGATTGACTCTAAATCGTACGAAAGTTTATCCATCGTTTCGATTACATTAACATCAAATGCTAAAGTCGATTTTTCTTTGAACGATGCACAGCGTAAAATTAATGCGATTATTAGTGATTTGCCAGATGACGTGAAAACGCCGGCATTGACCAAATTCTCGTTGAGTGATTTGCCAATTATGACGCTTGGCGCCAATGGTAAAATGGACGAAGCTGCCTTTTATGACTTAATTGACAAAAAAGTAGCGCCTATTTTATCTCGTGTACAAGGTGTGGCGCAGGTAAACATTATTGGTGGTTCTGAGCGTGAAATTCAGGTGAATCTTGATGCTGTAAAAATGCAGGGTTACGGACTTTCTATTCCTCAGGTACAGCAAAATATTTTGACTTCGAACTTGGATTTCCCAACAGGAAACATTCAAACAAGAAATCAAAAGATATTAATTCGTTTAGCAGGTAAATATAAAAGTGTTGAAGAATTAAGAAACTTGGTGGTTTCTTCTCAAAACGGAATTCAAATTCGTTTAAGTGATATTGCCGATGTTCAGGATACGCAGAAAATTGCTGAAAAAATATCACGTGTAGATCAAAAAAGTGCCATCGTACTGCAAATCATCAAACAATCTGATGCAAACGCGGTTGCGGTAAGTGAGCATTTATTAAAAACAATTGCAACTCTTGAAAAAGATTATAAAGAAAACCAGCTTAAATTAGAAGTTGCAAAAGATAGTACAATCTTTACTCTTGAAGCAGCAGATTCTGTTGTTCACGATTTATTGATTGCGGTAATTCTGGTAGCATTTGTAATGTTGTTTTTCCTTCACAGTATTAGAAACTCATTGATTGTAATGGTATCTATTCCTGCATCGTTAATTGCAACTTTCATCGGAATTTATTTAATGGGATATACTTTGAACTTAATGAGTTTACTTGGATTATCTCTTGTTGTTGGTATTCTTGTGGATGACGCGATTGTGGTTTTGGAGAATATTTACAGGCACATGGAAATGGGTAAAAGCCGAATCCGTGCCTCTTATGATGGAACAGCTGAAATTGGTGGAACTGTAACGTCGATTACATTGGTAATTGTTGTAGTATTCTTGCCGATTGCGATGAGTTCTGGATTGGTTTCTAATATCATTACGCAGTTCTGTGTTACGGTAATTATCTCTACGATGTTATCATTGTTGGCTTCATTTACTATTATTCCTTGGTTGTCTTCTCGTTTCGGGAAATTAGAGCATATTGAAGGAAAGAATTTATTTGGAAGAATCATTCTTGGTTTCGAAAGCTATTTAACACGTTTCACTGATTGGGTTTCTCATTTATTGACTTGGTGTTTGGATCACTATATTAAAACTTTTGTTGTTGTAATTGTATTGTTTTTCGCTTCAACCATTGGATTAATGGGCGGAGGTTTCATTGGAGGAGAGTTCTTTGCTTCTTCTGATAGTGGAGAGTTCTTGGTACAAATCGAAATGCCAAAAGATGCTTCGTTAGAACAAACGAACTTTATGACGCAAAAAGCAGAAGCTTTCTTAAAAGCACAAGAATATGTTCACAGCCAAATTACAACTGTTGGACAAACTTCTGAAGGTTTTGGAGCATCTCAGGCTACGGCTTATAAAGCAGAGATCGACGTAAAAATGATCGAGCAAAAAGACCGTACAGATGATGCTAACGTATATGCTGCAAAAATCAAACGTAAACTTGAAAAAGTATTAGTTGGAGCAAAAGTAAAAACAGTTCCGGTTGGTATCTTGGGTACTGCTGAAGATGCAACTTTAGGATTAATTGTAACTGGTCCTTCAACAGAAGCGGCTATGGCATTTGCTAAACAAGCTGAAGCAGAATTACGCACAATTCCTGGAACAACAGAGATTAAATTAACGGTTGAAGACGGAAATCCTGAAATTAACGTAAAAGTAGATCGTGATAAAATGGCTGCTTTAGGATTGACACTTCAAACTGTTGGTTTGACAATGCAGACAGCTTTTAGTGGTAACACTGACGGTAAATACAGAGCTGGAGAATACGAGTATGACATCAACATTAGATATAATGCTTTTGACAGAAAAAGTATTACTGACGTTAGTAATTTAATTTTTATCAACAATGCTGGTCAGCAAATTAAATTGTCTCAATTTGCAGATATTACTGAAGGTTCTGGACCTAGCCAGTTAGAGCGTAGAGATAAATCTGCGTCTGTAACTGTAAAAGGACAAAACGTTGGGGTTCCATCAGGAACAATCGTTCAGCAATGGCAGGTTAAATTGGATAAATTGAAAAAACCAGCTGGAGTAAACTACATCTGGGGTGGTGACCAAGAGAACCAATCTGAAGGATTTGGTACTTTAGGAATTGCATTATTAGCCGCTATTATTTTGGTTTACCTTGTAATGGTGAGTTTGTATGACAGTTTCGCGCATCCATTCGTAGTATTATTTGCGATTCCGCTTTCGTTTATCGGGGCGATGTTAGCGCTGGCATTGACAAATAACTCATTAAATATCTTTACGATTTTAGGTATCATCATGTTGATTGGTCTGGTGTGTAAGAACGCGATCATGCTTGTCGATTATACGAACCAAAGAAGAGCTGCAGGAGAATCAATCAGAACGGCGTTAATTCAGGCAAACCACGCTCGTTTGCGTCCGATCTTGATGACAACAATTGCGATGGTATTTGGTATGTTCCCAATTGCATTAGCAAAAGGAGCAGGAGCTGAATGGAAAAACGGTTTGGCGTGGGTAATTATTGGAGGTTTGATTTCTTCTTTATTCCTTACCTTGATTGTAGTTCCTGTAATTTATAATATCATGGAGAAATTAATTCAGAAATTCTCTAAAGGAGAAAAAATCGATTACGAAGCTGAAATGGTGGCTGATTATACGCCAACTGAATTAAGCGAAGACGGTTTTAATCCGAAACATACGCATTAATAGATTTAATTTTTGATTTGTAAATCCCAGGTTCCTTAATTGGAATTTGGGATTTTTTTATTGTTAATTGAAAAATATGTTTATTTGCATCACCTTACTAAAATTATTATGCTACAAAAAGATAAATCGGCAGCGATTGGTTTCATTTTCATAACCATGTTAATCGACATTACCGGATGGGGAATTATTATTCCTGTTATTCCGAAATTAATTGAAGAATTGATTCACGGCGACATTAGTGAAGCGGCTAAAATTGGCGGTTGGCTGACTTTTGCCTATGCGATAACGCAATTTGTGTTTGCACCAGTTATTGGAAATTTGAGCGATAAATTTGGAAGAAGACCTATTATTCTGATTTCCCTTTTCGGATTTTCATTAGATTATATTTTATTGGCTTTTTCACCAACAATTCTGTGGCTTTTTATTGGAAGAATAATTGCTGGAGTAACAGGAGCAAGTATCACAACAGCTTCTGCTTATATTGCTGATGTAAGTACAGCCGAAAACAGAGCTAAAAATTTTGGTTTAATTGGAGCTGCTTTCGGATTAGGATTTATCATCGGACCTGTTATTGGAGGTTTATTAGGTCAATACGGATCGAGAGTTCCTTTTTATGCTGCAGCCATTTTGTGTATGGTAAATTTCCTTTACGGATTTTTCATTTTGCCTGAATCTCTTAAAAAAGAAAACCGCAGACCTTTTGATTGGAAACGTGCGAATCCTGTTGGAGCAATTTTAGGCTTAAAAAAGCATCCGGAATTAATCGGATTGATTTCAGCGATATTTCTTTTGTATGTAGGTTCGCATGCCGTTCAGAGTAATTGGAGTTTCTTCACTATTTATCAGTTTAATTGGGATGAAAGAATGATTGGAATTTCTTTAGGAATAATTGGTCTCTTAGTCGGAGTTGTACAAGGAGGATTAATTCGCTTTATTAATCCAAAATTAGGAAACGAGAAGAGTATTTATGTTGGATTAGCCTTATACACAATCGGAATGTTATTGTTTGCTTTTGCAACAGAAAGCTGGATGATGTTCGTGTTTTTGATTCCATATTGCCTTGGAGGAATTGCCGGACCTGCTTTGCAATCTGTAGTGGCAAGTAAAGTATCGCCAAGTGAACAAGGAGAAATTCAAGGAACTTTGACGAGTTTGATGAGTGCATCTTCTATCATTGGTCCGCCAATGATGGCTAATACATTTTATTTTTTTACTCATAGTGATGCTCCTTTTAAATTCGCAGGAGCGCCATTTATTTTAGGCGGTTTCTTAATGTTATTGAGTACTCTTGTCGCTTATTTTTCATTGAAAAAACATTCCGTTCTAAAAGCAGAAATAAATCCTCAGGAAATCGAATAAAATAAAAAAGCCTTCATTGTTAGAATGAAGGCTTTTTTATTGCTTTGGAAAATTATTTTTTAATGAATTTTACGGTCTTCTGCCTATTTTCAGATTTTACTTTTAAGATATAAACTCCGCTAGAAAGGTTTGATAAATCAATTTCCGAATGAAGATCATTGATTTTCTTAAAGACAACAGATTTTCCAGAGACATCAATAATTTCTACATCATCAATAACTGAATTGTTTTCAATAGTTAAAATATCAATCACCGGATTAGGATAAAATTGGAACGTAGTCAGATTAAAATCTGGTGCCGAAAGTGAACCATTTACTTTAGCTGTTACTGCAAGACGTTCTTTACTTTCAAT
Source organism: Flavobacterium resistens (assembly GCF_900182645.1). Taxonomy (GTDB): domain Bacteria; phylum Bacteroidota; class Bacteroidia; order Flavobacteriales; family Flavobacteriaceae; genus Flavobacterium; species Flavobacterium resistens. The sequence continues at coordinate 337,017 of NZ_FXTA01000002.1, forward strand.
TCCGTTTATGGTTTGTGAAGCATAATAAGTAGTTCCGTCAACCAAAACAGTTGTTAGAGGCAAAGGAGTTTCAGCTGTTGATTTGTTTGTTTTTCCACTTGAAGAACTTCCAGGAGTGCTATACCATTTAATGTCTTGTCCGTCAATAGTTAAATCGGCTAAAGTCTGTCCCGATTTAAATTCTACAGTCATTTTATTACTTTGTCCGTTTATTGTTGGAGCAATTGGATCAACAACAACATCCATTATTACATAACATCCATTTAGATCAGAAGTGATAACACTGTAGATTCCAGGTGATAAATTAGAGAAAATATTATTTACTGAAAACTGATTTAAATTAGGAGATATTGCATATCTATAACCTCCAGCTCCCCCAGTCGCATTTACCGTGATGTTTTGATTTACAACGTCAACTGTAGCTATCAATGCAATAGGTTCAGTTATAGTAAGCATCATAATGGATAAACACTCATTGCTATCTTTTACAGCTATTTCATGAGTGCCAGCAGGCAGATTAGAAAAAATACTGTTAGCTTGATAAGAACCTCTGTTTAACGAGTAAAGGTATGGAGCTTTTCCTCCAGAAACTGCTATTTGGATTACAGCATCATTGCTTCCTTTACAATGTATTGGAGAAGTAATAGCTGCCGTAACAATCAATGGATTTACACCAGTTAGAGTGGTAGAAAGCGCAAGTATATCGCCGCCCGCATCTTTAACTTTTATGTTGTAAGTTCCTGCTTGTAAATTTGAAGCGATATTAGATGTGCCGTAAGTAATTCCGTTATCAAAAGAATATTGATGAGGATATTTACCACCTGCCGCATTTATGGTTATACGTCCTAAAGATGTACAAGTAATCGGTGTTGTCATAAGAGTACCGAAAATAGTATCTGAAGTGACAAGTATACCAGATTTGCTGGTTTTACATCCTGCAGAATCTGTTACTTCTATAGTATATTTTCCTACTGATAAACCTTCAAAAATAGGAGAAGTTTGAGGACCAACAATTTGTGAGCCGTTTTCATATTTCAGTACATATTGATAAGGAGCTGTTCCGCCTGAAGCTGTAATTGTAATTTTTCCGTCAACGCTGTTAAGTGTTTTGCTATTTGCTACAACATTAGATAAAGATAACAGTGTTGGCTGTAATATGGTCACACTGTTTTCTGAATTGATGGAGCCTTTGGCATCTTTTACCCAAACAGTATAAGTTCCTGCTGTTAGATTGCTAAAAATATTGCTTGTTTGGTAATTTGTTCCCCCATTAATAGAGTATTCATAAGGAGACTCACCTCCTGATGCGGTAATGGAAATACTCCCATTAGATACACAATCTATTGTTTTAACAATAGTAATTTGTGCTTTTATTGCATTAGGCTCTTGATTATTGAAAGATACTCCAAATCCAAAACAGCCAAAGGAATCATAAACCAATATTTGACCTGATCTACCAATATTGGTAAAAACATTACTAGTTTGCAATTCGCCATCGTTAAGAGAATAAAGATAAGTACCACTTCCGCCACTTACATCAAGAACAGTTGCCGTGGTTCCATCAAAAGCAACTCGTCCTCTAATTTTTGTTGGTTCTGCTATGGTGTAAGGCAAAGTGAAAATACAATCGTTGGCATCTTTCACTTTGATATTGTAAGTTCCAGTTGAAACTTCGGTAAATGTGTTGGTATTTGTATAAACATCACTACTTAGTGAATATCGGTATGGAGCTTTACCTCCCAACGCAGTAATTGTTATTGAGCTAGTCTCAAATCGGCATAATACAGGCGTATTTGTTGCCGTTGCGGTTAAGGAAACTAGAGGCTCAATTACTAAACTATTTGTAGAAACGCAATCACCATTATCTCTTACATTAAATTGATAAGTTCCCGGGGCTAAATTAGTAAAGACGCTGTTAGGTGAATATGGACTTCCATTGATAGAATATACGTAAGCTCCTGTCCCGCCAGCAGCATTTATCATCACTGTGGCATTGCTTGTACAATCTACTGCTTTTATAAGTATTGCTGTTGATACTACAGGTGTAGGAGTTACTAAAGTAATTGTTGTAGTTGCTACAGTATTTTGAGCATCCTTAGCCTTGATCAAATAATTTCCTGGGAATCCGTTATAAGTATTTGAAACACTATAAGTAATTCCGTTATCGAAAGAATATGTGTAAGGAGGTGTTCCGCCTGTTGCAGTAACTGTTATAATTCCGCTAGGATTAGTGCAAGTGATTTGAGTTGCTGTAGCAGTTGCTAAAAGTGGAGCTGGTCCATCAACAATCAAAACTGTTTGTATAGACATACATCCATTAGCATCCTTAACCTGAACATTATATGATCCTGCTTTTAAACCGCCAAAAGTATTTGAAGCTTGAAAAGAAACAGCTGGTGGTCCACTTGCATCTGTCAATGCGTAAACATATGGAGCAAATCCTCCTATTGCAGTAACTGTTATTTGACCATCATTAGAACCAACAGTTGTTGAATTTTTAACGCTTACCGTTTGTGTTATAGCATTAGGTTGGAGTATGCGTACGTAAGAAGAACTCAAACAGCCATTCGCATCTTTTATAGTTACATTATAATCACCAGCAGCTAAATTTGCGAAAACATTTGTTGGAAAAAAAGCAGAATTGTCTAACGCGTAAACAAAAGGTGCTTTTCCACCAGTTGCAAGTACGGATATCATTCCATCAGTAGCTTGGAAACAACTTACATTAGTTTGGGTAGTATAAATCACCGGAAGGTTTGCCGGCACAACCATTAAATTACTTGTAGTAGCTAAATTACCATTAGCATCTTTTACAGTAATCGAGTAAGTTCCAACACTTAAATTGCTAAAAACATTAGCCGACTGAAAACTTACTCCATTTATAGAATAAGTATATGGAGCCGTTCCTCCGATCGCATTAGCAACTATTACTGCATTGCTCATACAATCAATTTCTTTAGTAAGGACTGCCGTAGCTACTAATTGATTTACATTTTCAATATGTACCATAAAACCGAAAGATTCGCAGCCTTTAGAATCTTTTATATAAACATGGTGTTGGCCAGTACTTAAATTTGTAAAAACATTATTAGATTGGAACGGACCAAGATCTAAAGAATATAAGTAAGGAGCCGTTCCTGCTTGTCCGTTAATTGTTATGGTTGATCCGTCAATAATAATATCAGGATAAATAGGCATTAGTTGATCTATTACAATTGATTGTGAAGATAATTTATTGTCATTATCTTTTGTAATGATAGTATAATTTCCGGCAGCTACATTAGTAAAAATATTGCTTGCCTGAAAAGTTGCTCCTCCATTGATGGAATAAACATATGGAGTAAATCCGCCTGTCGCTGTAACCGTAATTTCTGCCTTACTAGTACATTCTAATGGTTTTGTAATTGAGGCGATTGTTGTAAGTTTTACAGGAATAATAGCTGTAAATACACCAGGTTCACAATCGTTTGAATCTTTTACTCTTACAGTATGCGTTCCCGTAGAAACATTTGTAAAAACATTATTGGTTTGAAAATTACTGTTATCTAAGGCATAAAAATAAGTTCCAGTTCCTCCTTTTACGTCCAGTAGTGATATCGTGTTATCATCAATCACCATTTCTGCATCTACAACTGATGGTTCTGTAATTGTGTAAGGAAGTGCATTTATACAACCTAGAGCGTCTTTTACTTTGATGACATAATTTCCAGCTTTAAGATTAGTAAATACATTAATACTTGTATAAGAATCATTATTTATTGCATATTGATAAGGAACTTGTCCTCCAGTCACACTGATCGTTAAGTTTGACGCACCATTATGACAAAGTATTGAAGTACTTGTAGCTGTCACGCCTAATTGCGCAGGTTGTTGTATTGTTGCAGATATAGCAGGAGAAATACAATCACCACTATCTTTTACAAGAATAGTATAATTACCGGCTGGCAAATTAGTAAAAGTATTGTTTGCTTTATAGGTTACTCCTCCATCAATAGAATAGTAAAGCGGTATTTGGCCTCCATTTCCAGAAACTTCTATTTTGCCATTGTTTAGGCAACTTGCAGAATTTGTGACTACAGCGTTACCAGTTACCGGAACAAATGCTTTCAATCCCATTGAAAGATTATTAACAACAGTGTTCTGAGCATCTTTTACTGCTACAGGATAAACTCCCGCAACTAAATTATTAAAAGTATCGCTTGTTTGAAACGTCTGTGCTCCATCTATTGAATATAAGTACGGAGGTTGTCCTCCGTAACCAATAACACGAAGTGCACCATTTCCTCTGCAATCTACTTGTTTAACAATCATCGCTCCAGAACTTAAAGGTTGTTCCGCAGCTGAAAGTTTCACCGAAAGTGTAAAACTGCACCCTTGAGCGTCTTTTATTATTACAGAATATGTGCCATCAACTACATCAGAAAAAACATTGCTGTCTTGAAAATTAACCCCATCTAAAGCATATAAATAAGGAGCCTTACCACCAGTAGTACTGATTACAATATTTTGACCAAACGTACTTGAAGTCGCAGTTAAGGCAATTGGTTCTGTAATTGTGTACGGACGTATTTTTACACAACCTAGAGCATCGGTAACTTTAATGGTATAGTTTCCAGCTGTAAGATTATTAAAGACATTGTTATTTGTACTCGCCCCCTCATTAATAGCATATTGATAGGGAGCTTGTCCTGCAAAAGCTGTAATTGTTAAAGAAGCCATTCCTCCCGAGCATAATATTGGTGTATTTACGACATTAAAATCAACAGGAGCAGGCGGAGCTAGTGTAATTGTGTTTGAATATGAAATCGTATTTGTTGCATCTTTTGCTGTTACAATGTAAGTTCCGGCCGGTAAATCATTATAACCATTTGTTGGAGAGTAAGCACCTCCGTTTATAGAATAGAGATAAGGAGGCTGACCTCCAATGGCATAAGCGGCGAGAATACCATTACTTATGCAATCTATCATTTTTACAATTGTCAAATTTGAAGTTAATGCATAGTTTACAGTTGTGCTTACTAATGTTGCACATCCATTAGAATCTCGTACTCTAATATTATAAGATCCGGGTGATAAATTTGAGAAAAAACTAGCCGATTGAAAATTAATTCCATCTAAAGAATATTGATATGGTGCAGTACCGCCAGTGGCAGTAACAATAACATTTTGACGATCAACCAAAGCTGTTGCTACTAAAACTGATGGCTCAGTAATCGTATAATTAATTGAAGTTTTACAGCCATATACGTTGTCTAGAACACTTATACTATAAAAGCCAGCAGGCATAATAGGATAATAATCTTGATTTGTAAACGGTCCGCCATTTATTGAATAAGAATATGAACCACTTCCACCAGACGCATTTATTGATAGCGTTCCAGTGTCACCTTTACATAAAATGGGTTTATTTGAAGCACTAACATTTGTAGATGGAAACGTAGTCAGATTAAAATAATTGGAAGTAATGGTGCCATTATTATCAATTCTTCCATAAATTTTTATTGTCCCAGCAGGGCCATGATAATTTGTTGGATTAGCAATTGCATTTGTATTATTTAATGCATCAGCCTCACTTAAAAAATAAGTTACAGTGGTTTCGGCTGGATTCAAATTGCCTATAAAATCTGCTTTAAGTATATTTAAATTAAAAGACTCACTAGGGCAAATTGTAATTGAAGTTACTTGGGCATAGAAAAAGTTGGAAAATAATAAAAGAAAACAAAGTAGAGTTTTTTTCATAGTATTAGATTTGTTAAAATGGCCTAACAAATATAATACAATAAATATTGTTAAAATTGCGGTTTCCCGTAAAGACGTAAAAATTTGAACCTAAAGTAAAACTTTCATTTTAAATACAAATAATGGTTATAATAATCAATTATTGCTTTTCCTTCTAATAAAACATCAGCGCCAATAATGCCATGAACTGGTTTTGCTTTGTGTGATTCCAATGCCTCATTTACATGTGAAAGATCAAAAATAACAATACTAAAATCTTTGCTTTTCCAGCTTCCTAATTGCAATTTATTTTCAGATGAAATTTGAGTTTTCATTCCTGTTCCACCCGCACCCGAAGCTTTGGTTTTTGATTTTTTTGCCGTTAGTTCAAAACGTTCAATGCTTTCAAAACCAACGCAGGAATTTGAAGCTCCGGTGTCTAAAATAAAATTTCCGGAAATGCCATTGATTTTGGCTTTTATACCAAGATGTTGTGTTCTGGTAAGGTTGAATTTTATTTTTTTGTAATTCTCTTTTTTGAGGTATTCGTGAAGATTTTCCATTTTTTATTCAGATTGAATATCAAAAATAAACCAATTAAGGCCAATAAACTAACAATATAATAGATATAATTTACTGATTTTTCCTCTGCCGAAAGCGAACCGTAATACACAAAAGAACTCCAATAATAAGGTGATTTCTTGGCATTCGGAATTGATTTATCGTTTAAATATTCCAGTTTTGCATTTGAATTGGCTTCAAAATAAGAAGCACCATTTTTACTATTTTTATAAAAATCAGCCATAAAAACCGAAGTCGTAAAATCATTTACTTTCCATAAAGAAAACAACAAATTCTGGGCGCCGGCAAACTGAAACCCTCTAGCAACGCTCATCGCGCCTTCGGCTTTGTACAATTTTCCAATTCCGGTTTCACAGGCACTTAAAACCACTAAATCGGGATTGATATGCAAATTATACAATTCAGAATAGAAGATTTCTTGATCATAAAATTTAATGCTCGCCGGAGTTTCAATATCGCCAGAAGAAGCGTGTGTACTCAAATGTAAAATAGAATAATTTGGTGCATTATTTTTGAAATTAGAAAATGTTGCATTCGAATTTTCTAAATATTTTCCTTTGAAATAACTTTTGATTGATTCCATTTCTTTCTTCGAATAACTCAACTCAAAAGCGGTTTTTTCGAAAACCGGAAAAATACCTAAAACCGTTTTTTCTGATTTCTGAATTGTTTTTGAATTCAAATAAATATTCGCAGAAGTGTTATAAGCAATCTTAAAATCATTGAGCAAATAATGCATTTTGGCAAAATTTGTCGTTTTTGATTCCCACGTAATCAGCGCTTCAAAAGGAAGAAAATTCAAAATTCCATCAGGAACAATGATGAGGTTTTGATACACGGTATTGCCAGGTAATTTTAATAAATCATAAGCCTTTTTTCCATAATGATTATAGCCCGAAATGTCATTTGTAATGGCATCTGCGCTATTAAAGTAATTTAGAAAAAACAGAATAGAAACTATTTTTCCATCACCAATAGGAACTTCGTCTAATGAAATTCGATTATTTTGTAAAATGAAATAATACAGTCTTTCAGCTCCCATAAAATAATAAATCATCATCGCTTTATCATTTTCCAATTTTTTGAACAATGCTTTTAAATCGCATTTTTCAGGAAGATAATCTTGTCTTTGAGATTGTATTTTCTTTAGCGAAAGCATCACTTCATTTTGCTTTTTTATAAGCTGGTTTATTTTTGAAATAGCGGCTAAATTTCCTTTTTGCTGTTCTTTTAAAATGGCATTATTTAAATTTTGAATTCCCTGTAAAAGCTGTTTTTCTTCTGCGGAAGCATTTTTAATATTTGAACGATAACGTTGCAAAATTCCCGATTTAGTTCTTTCAGACAATTGAAAAGCTTCGTTTAGATATTCGACTTTTCCTTCCTTTTCATATAAATTATTATAGATTGAAATGCACTTTTCAGTTCGGTTTCGAGATCGTATTTGCGAGATGATTTTTGAGTTTTCATAAACTAATGAATTCATCAATAAATCTTCAATGTAAAAAGAAAGTTCAAAAGATTTTAAAGCTTTTTTGGGTTGCTTTATTTCCAGCATTTCAGCCTCTAAATCGAGCGCATCAATTAAAACGGTTTCTGCATACAATTGGTTTTGATTGGGAAGAAAATTACTCGAATCATAATCTGGAATCAGAGTTTTAAAAACTGCCGAAATCTGTTTTTTGCTTTCTTCATATTTTCGTTCATCAAAAAGAAGTAAAGCTTTTTCATAATAGAGTTTTGCAAGTTTTCTCGGTTGCTGATTTGCTGTTTTTAAAAGTAGTTTTTCGGCTTTTTCTAAATAGGAATTGGCCATTTCGTAGTTTTGTCTTTGACGATTAAGAACCGAAAGATTTCGGTAAGAATTTGATAAAGTTTCGGTTTGCTCTTTTTCGTTTTCTAAATATTTTATTGAAGATTCAAATGCTTTTGTTGCAATTTGATGAATTTCGGGACGCATTAAACTTCCTGCGGAACTTAATAAATAATTGTTTCCTAGATTATTCAGTAAAATCCCTTTTTGGGAATTTGATAATTGAGTTGTTTTTAAAGTGTTTTCCAAAAGCTCGATCGCCAAAGAAATCTTGCCAGAATTTTGATAAACATTTGATAAATTTAAAATTGCTGCAAACTTTTGCCTTTGCGCATCAGGATAATTTTTAGAAGTATTTACAATAAAAAAATACTGTTTTATGGTATTTTCGGCATTGTCATAATCGCCCAAAACCGTATATAAATTGCCAAGCGGTTTTAAACAGAATTCAATTATATCGTAATTAGAAAGTTTGTTTTTCTGATAAATCTGCCAGGCTTTTTCATAACTCGAAATGGCTTTTTGTGTTTGCCCAAATTGGTTTTCGTAATACGCTTTATTGCAGTTTAGAACGACAATTGCTAATAATTCATCTTTGGTTTTTGGTTTGGGATTTTTCCAAAAATCAGTTTCAGTGTCGGTTAAATTTTGCAACGCTTTCGCGGAAGGATGAGCAACAAAAACATCAACAGCGTTATATATTTTATCTTCCTGATTTTGCCCAAAAATAGTTAGGCTCAGAAAAAAGAAAATTAAGCTATATAAGCGATGTAAGTTCATATTAAAGGTTGTGTATCTCTGCAGTGTAATCTTAAAACTTCCAAATTCCGTAAAGCTGAATATAATTGAAATTCTGTTCAAAATTAATCACATAACGCGCACCCAAACTCGGACCAATTCTGGCAAAACCAGCCGTTAAATCAAACAATAATCCGGTTTTAAAATCTGTAAAGGAATTTTTAACGGTATTTGATGTTGTTTTGGAGTCAATTAAAAAATTTCCCTTGTCTCCTTCGTAAAGATCAGTTTGAATGTTTTGATTTTGCTCCGAAGAAATATTTACATTGAATTGAACTCCGGCTCCAATTCCAATGTAATTATTAATATTATACCGAATCAAAACAGGAATTTCCCAATTAATATTTTTGTTTTCTGTTGACGTTGTTGTTCGTTGTAATTGTCGCACTCCGTTGGGGTTTGTCAAAAATTCTTCTTCGACTTTAACTTCACTATTGTATTGATTCAAAGCATTCAACCATTCAGCTTGCCAGTAAAAACGATATGATTTAAACGGAGAAATTGTCGCTCCCACAAAATAACTTGTTGATTTGTCCAAATCCGGATAAATATTGTAACCTGCTTTTGCGCCAATCGAAATTCCGGGCAAGAATCGGGTAGTGGCGTAATTGGTAATTATGGGTTCGTTTTTATCAAAAATAATCGCAGTTCGGCTTTTGGTTTTTACTTTATGAAAGTCTTCTGCAAACTTCATCGAATATTTTACAAAACCTTTTGTAGAATCTTTTTCCTGAACATTTTTCTGTTCGCTTCCCGGCAAATAGATATTCTTAAAAGTAAAAATAATTTGTTTTTGTTTGATGATAGTATCTAGACAGCTTACAGTTGGTTCTTCGCCTTTTGGGCAAATCGGGCATTCAGGATACATGCTTTCAATCTGAAAAGTCTTTTTATCGAACATATCCGGAACATCAGTTTCTAAACGAATTTTTCGCGCCGGACCTTCGCCATTGTTCTGAAAACGGGTTTTAAAATTTACTCGTTTAAAACGCACCAATCTGTAATTCATAAAACTTCCGTTCGATCCCATTTTGTTTGGATCATGAGAAGTCACAATTTCCATTTCGAGGTTTTTGATTTTATGGTTTTTATAACTTCTGTTCGGAACAAAAATTCCACGCATCGTAACCGTCGCGCTGGTATCTTTAATCATTTCCGGAGTAGTTTTAAACGTATAAAAAACATTGCGTGTTTCACCCGGATTAGCGTCATCAAATTCTAAAATCGAAACATTATGATACGTTTTATTGGCGTCTGATAAAGATGCGTCCAAATCTTCTTCAGCAGTTGTATCTCGGTAATTTTTACGTTTGATTGTATTTTCGGCGGAAGCCAAATAATTTTTAGAATCATCAATATCGTCAACTGAAGCTACGAGATTTTCTTTTACTTCGCGCTCATTCGCATAAGTTCTGAAATCGCTTAATTCGAAATTATTGTTTTTGAATTGTTTCTCATTATAAAACAAATACAGTTTTCCGTTTGCAACATAATTCTCCAGATTTTGATAACTTACTACAACTATCATTTCCTGATCAGGAATCGGATCACAATTCTTAATTATTGCAAAACCGTTTTGATCAGCAATTGATGCAATGTCTTTGTAACTATTGTCTGTAATATCATTTACGGCCACTTTTTTAGGACGTGTTGCCGGAGGTTTTCCGTTGTCATAATTGTTGGTTACGGCAAGGCGCGTGGTGTAAGTTCCTTTGTTTTTATAAACATGTTTGGGTTCTGCTTCTTTGCTATAATGGCCGTCACCGAGTTCCCACAAATAAGAATAACTGGGTTTTGGAGCACCTGCAATCGGAATTAAAGGCGGCGTTTCAGGCTTGAAATTTACAGCATTTCCGTTCTGGATAAAACCAATATTGGCTCGTCGGGTTATGGTGTCTTTTACTTTGGTTTGACCTATCGAGAGAATAGAGAAGAGAATAAAGAAAATAGACAGTTGTGGCTTCATAACTAGATAGTTTTGGGTCTTAAAATCTTCAGAATCAATTTTAAAACAGGATTAAATGTAAAAAAAAGTGATGAGCAAATCACCACTTTTTCTTAAAAAAGCATTTCTAAGTTATTGGATAGCATTAATTGCAGCTACCAATTGCGCTTCTGTACCGACTATTGTTTCGGCAAGAGTAAAGGTGTAAATATCGTTGGCAGCAACAGTTACAGCTTTGATCGCATATCGCCATTGACCATTGTCTTCGGTAACAAAAATCACGTGGCATTTTAGACCAATCGGGATTTGGCCATAATGTTCGCTGAATAATCCTGCAGCGGTATAAGTATCTAATTTTGCAAGTGCATTGTTTCCTTCGCCGTCATATGACAAATAAATTGCACTATTGTTGTTGTCGTAACCATCAGGAGCATCGGCAAGAATTGTAGTTTTTGGTCTTGGATCGCTATAAAAACGATCTACGTTTGTCCATCCAAAGTTTCCAAAAGTGACATAATAATTGTTTCCTTCACCTTGAACGCCGCCTTTTCCGTTTGCTCCGTCAGCTCCGGCTTTTGCTTCTCTCCAGGCTAATTCTCCAGCATCATCAACTACGCCAGTCCATAAAGTCATTGCATTGTCTAAGCCATCAGTTAAAGTAGTCGGAACAATCATGCTCATCGAACAAGAAGTTTGAAGTTCAACACCGCCCTGAGTTGCTTTGATGAAGAATTCTCCGCCAGAAATTAAAAGGTTTTTCTTTCCGTCAGCAGTAATTCCCATTGTTGGTTTGTTGGTAATCAACATATTTCCTTTATCAAAAAGCTCGATATATTCAATGTCGATTTGTCCTGTTACAGCATTTCCGTTTTTAGTTAAACAGTTTCCGTTGATGTTAAGTTTAACGCCTTTTGCCGAAGTTATTGTAATTGTTCCGGTTCCGGCAGTTGCAGTAAATTTTTGTGTATTTCCCTTAACTCCTTTTTCACTGATGCTTTTAAAAGTAGCCGAAGTTGGCGGTGTAATTTTAATGTCGTCTCCGTCGCTGTTGTCGCAGCTTACTAAAGTGATTACTAGTAAAAATAATAGACTGATAGTTTTAAATTTTGTGTTCATGATTTCTAGTTTTTAAAAATCTGTCTTGAATGTTTCAAGTGGTTTTCAGATTTTGGTTGTTATTTACATTCTTATATCAATTTGGGTTTGATATTGTTACCCTTGTTTTCAAAATATTTTTTCAGACTTGTATAACACTATATCAATTCGGTTTAAAATTTGTTACCCCTGTTTTTTATTTTTTTATTTAGGCCGATAAACATATGTCTTCAAAAAGGTTTCCATCTTCGTCAACAGCCAGCAGAATGTTTTGCTTCCGCGAAAGCGAAACAATTAAATACAGCCAGACAATTGCCCAAAGCCCGAATGTGATGCAGGTCAAAAAGAGATGAAAAGAATGTTTGATGGCTTTTTTTTCTTTGGATAAAACAACATACGGCAGTTTTTCATTATGCTCGATCACAACAAAACCATTTCGTTTTTTGGCCGAAATCATTTCGTAAAACTGATCTAGACTTTTTTCTTTAGTAAATTGATACGTTTCCATTCCTTTTAATTTTTTTGGTTTAAAAGAGTATTACAGCTTTATATCAAATTGATTTTGTAATTGTTACCCTGTATTTTGAAATTATTTGAGATTCTTTTTTAACTTTAACTAATCAAAAGTTTTTTTATGGAGAAAATTAAAATACATCATGACCAAATGTATATTGACGGACTTGCAGCAAATGATTCGGTGATTATTGAATCTATTTATAAAAAGTTCGTTCCCAAAGTGGTTTTTTTCGTTCTGAATAATTCAGGCGACAGAGATCAGGCGCAGGATATTGTTCAGGAGGTTATGATCTTGCTTTACAATCAGGCGAAAGCTGGCACTTTAAAGTTGACTTGTCCTTTTGATGCCTACTTTTTTCTATTATGTAAAAGAAAGTGGCTTAACGAATTCAAAAAAATTTCAAACAAAGGGGTAACAATTCATGAAGATGTGGTATCTATAAATGAATCTGCACTTGAATTAATAGCTCAAACTGAGGAATTTGATGAAAAACAGCAACTTTTTGATACTATGTTTCAAAAATTAGGAGATAAATGCCAAGAATTGCTGAAGCTGAGTTTTTCTGTTAAATCAATGGAAGAAGTTGCCGAAAAACTAAACGTAACTTATGGTTATGTGCGCAAGAAAAAATCGTTGTGCATTGGGCAGTTAACACAGTGGATTCAGGAAGCAAAAAATTTTAATTCTCTAAAAAAATAATTAGCCATGAACGAAGAACGCTATATATTATTCGATCAATACCTTGAAGGCGAACTGGCTGTCGAAGAAAAAAATGACTTTGAAAAACAATTGACAGAAGACGCTCAATTTGCTTCAGAATTTGAAACTTTCAAATCAGTACAGCTTCAATTACAAAATAAATTTGGTTTTGAAGAAGAAAGAGAAGCATTTAAAGAAAATCTGAATCAGATTGCGGAAGAATATTTCAATAAAAAACCAAAAGTCATTGGTCTTAAACCTTGGTATTTTGCTGCTGCTGCATCTGTTGCAGTTTTGTTCGGACTTTTCTTTTTTAATTACAACCAATATCCGGCTTTCGCAGATTATAACCATCCCGAGCAAGCTTCTTTTGCTGAAAGAGGAAGCGAAGATGGTCCTTTAAAAAATGCTGAAAAAGAATTTAATGCGAAAAGATATTCATTAGCAATTCCGCATTTTGAAGCAGTTCTGGCAAAAGGAAAAACACCAGAAATTCAATTTTATTATGGCGTTTCACTTTTAGAAGAAAGTCATTATTTAAAAGCCGAAGCCGTTTTTGATGAATTGAAAACAGGAAATTCGGTATATAAAGAAAAAGCAACTTGGTATCTGGCGTTGTCTAAATTGAAACAACGCGATTATGAAGGATGCAAAAAAATATTGCAGGGTATTTCAGAAGATTATGAAGATTATGACGAAGTTCAATTGCTTTTGGATGAATTAGATTAATAAAAAAAACTGCATTTACGTAAAACCGTAACCGAATTTGGAATTTTAGTTCTAAATTCGGTTTTCTTTTTTAAAGAAACAGCCCAAAAATCTATCCAAATTTGAACCTAAAATGCAAAGAATTACTGTATTAGTACTTGTTTTATTTTCTCAAACCATTTTCAGCTCGGCAAAAATCACCGAAACCGAAAAATTGGTCGCAACCTGTAAAGTCTGGGGTTTCTTAAAATATTATCATCCAGAAGTTGCGGGAGGAAAAACGAATTGGGACAACCAGCTTTTAGAAAAATTGCCTAAAATAGAAAAAGCACAAACCAAAGAAGAGTTTTCATTAATTCTCGAAAACTGGATTGACGAACTTGGTCCGGTAAAAGAAATTGCGCCAATTCCTGAACCAAAAGGCGTTAAGTTCTTTGATAAAAACTTTGATTTAAGCTGGATTAACAGTAATAAACTGTTTTCAAAAAAGCTTTCTAAGAAACTCAAATTTATTGAAGAGAATAGATTTCAAACGACTGAAGAAATTGGCCCCGGATATAATCCTCTAAAAAATGGGGATTATTTTAATCTTAAGTTTGAGAATAAAGACTCAAGAATATTATGGATGTTTATGTATTGGAATTTGATCGAATATCGTTTTCCATATAAATATGTAATGGATCAGAAATGGGATATCACTTTAGATAAAACGCTTCCTCTCGTTCTTGATGTAAAAAACGAAGATGAGTTTTTCGAAGTTATAAGGAAAATGTCATCAAAGTTGGATGATAGTCACGTTGAATTCGTTATTTATAGTAATAAAAAATATGAAGGAGGCGGAAAGTTTTTTCCAGCAAATTGCAAAATAATTGAGGACAAAATAGTTGTTACTGAAATTTTAGCGGACAGTCTTGCACAAGCAGATGATATAAAAGTGGGAGATGTAATAACCAAAATAAATGATAAAACAGTAAAAGAGTTAATTACAGAATATAGAGATTTGTTTTGTGCGTCTAATGAGCCTTTTTATTTAAAGAAGGTACTTAGGGAAATTTTGGTTTCTGCTTCAGACAATGTAAAGGTTGAGTTTTTAAAAGAGGGGAAGTATACAACAAAAGCGATGGTTTGGCATAATTATCATGATTCACATCGCAATGAATTTAAAAAAGGAGCAAAGAAAAAGAAAGAAAAATTTAAGCTTTTAGACAACAATATTGGATATGTTGACATGGAAATACTAAAATCCGCAAATGTTCCCAGTATGATTGAAGCATTAAAATCTACTAAAGCGATTGTTTTTGATTTAAGAAATTACCCTAAGGGAACGTATGCAGAAATAGCTAAATTTTTAAATGCGGAACAAAAAACTTTTGCAATTTATACGTATCCTGATTTTAGTTATCCAGGAAGATTTTATTGGACAAAAGGATCAGTGTGTGGTTCTGAAAATAAGGAAAATTACAAAGGGAAAGTTATTGTCTTGCTAAATGAAGATTCTTTAAGTCAGTCAGAATGGACAGCAATGTGTTTTCAAACGGCAGGTAATACAACAATTATTGGTAGTCAAACTGCTGGTGCAGATGGAAATGTAACAGAATTAGATTTTAAAGGATTTCATACTAGATATTCAGGAATTGGCGTTTACTATCCAGACGGAAGAGAAACCCAAAGAATCGGAATTGTTCCAGATATTGAAGTAAAACCAACAATAAAAGGAATTCAGGAAGGAAAAGATGAGGTTTTAGACCGCGCTTTGGCATTTATTGAAACCGGAAAATAATCATCAATGTAACCTATAATCGCAATGCAAAAGATTATCCTGTTCTTTCTTGTTTTATTTTCTCAAACCATTTTCTGCACAACAAAAATCACGGAAACTGAAAAGTTGGTCGCGATCTGTAAAGTCTGGGGTTTCTTGAAATATTATCATCCAGAAGTTGCGGGAGGAAAAACGAATTGGGACAATCAGCTTTTAGAAAAACTTCCTAAAATAGAAAAAGCACAAACGAAAGATGAGTTTTCATTGATTCTGGAAAACTGGATAGATGATCTTGGTCCGGTAAAAGAAATTGCACCAATTGCTCCGCCGAAAGATGTAGAATATTTTGACAAGAACTTTGATTTAACCTGGATAAACAACAATAAATTGTTTTCAAAAAAGCTTACGAAGAAATTAAGATTTATAGAACAAAATAGATTTCAAGGAGAACAATTCTACGTTTATACTGGAGAAGGTGCTGGAAATATTCTTTTGCAAAATGAAAGTTTTGAACATCCTGATTTTACGAATAAGAATTCAAAATTGAGAATGGTATTCATGTACTGGAATTTAGTAGAATATTTTTTTCCGAATAAATATTTAATGGATCAGAAATGGGATTTAACTTTAGAAAAAATAATACCTCTTGCGATCCAATCTCAGAATTACGATGATTTTTATTTAGTAATGAGGAGATTAGTTTCAAGAATTAATGACAGTCATACAGAGTTTTATTTATATCCTTCGCCTTCAGCCGTTCGTAAACAGAGGTTGTTTTTTCCCGCGAAAGGAAGAATTATTGAAGAGAAATTGGTCGTTACAGAAATTTTGGGAGATAGTCTCGCGCAAGCTGATGATATAAAAATTGGGACAATAATCACTAAAATAAATGATAAAACGATAAAAGAGATTATTTCAGAAAATAGAGAATTAATTTGTGCATCAAATGAAGCTTCATATTTTGATAAAGTAGTTGAGAAAATTTTAAGTAGCTATTCAGATACTGTGAAAATAGAGTTTCTTAAAGACAATAAATATATTACCAAAACAATGACATGGTTTGATTATCATGATTCTCACAGAAATGAATTTAAAAAAGGAGCAAGGAAAAAGAAAGAAAAATTTAAATTATTAGATAATAATATTGGTTATGTTAATATGGGAATAATAAAAATCACAAATATTCCCGATATGGTTGATGCCCTAAAAAATACCAAAGCTATTGTTTTTGATATGAGAAATTACCCTAACGGTACTTTTGAAGAAATATCAAAATTTTTAAATCCTCATGAAAAGAAATTTGCTATTTACACAATTCCAGATTTAAGTTATCCAGGAAGATTTAAATGGACCAGCGGAAGTGACAGCGGTTTTGAGAATAAGGATAATTACAAGGGAAGAGTAATTATTTTACTTAACGAAAAAACGCAAAGTCAAGCAGAATGGACAGCAATGTGTTTTCAAACATCAGGAAATACTACCATAATTGGAAGTCAGACCGCTGGAGCAGATGGGAATATATCTATTTTTGATTTTAAAGGGTTTAATACACAGTTCTCAGGAATTGGAGTATTTTATCCAGATAAAAGAGAAACACAAAGAATCGGAATTGTTCCAGATATTGAAGTAAAACCAACAATAAAAGGTATTCAGGAAGGAAAAGATGAGGTTTTAGACCGCGCTTTGCTTTTTATTGAAACCGGGAAGTAAAAATTGTTTGTCGTACTGAGGAACGAGGGATCGCACGAGCTGATCGCGAGAAAAATTGGGGGTTTTCTTTGTGAAGCTTCTTGTGAGATCCTTCGTTCCTTAGAATGACAAAAAACACTTTCATTCGTGTCTCAACCACGAAATTGCTATTCTTTTAATATTGTCGTAATTTTGGCACTTTAAAATTACAGACTTGAATTCAACACCCATTATTACCGATACCCACACGCATTTATATTCTGAGGAATTTGATCAGGATCGTGACGAAATGATTCAACGCGCTATTGATGCCGGAATTACACGTTTTTTTATTCCTGCAATCGATGCTGCTGCAACACAGTCTATGTACGATTTGGAGAAAAACTATCCTGAAAATATCTTTTTAATGATGGGACTTCATCCTACTTATGTAAAAGATAATTATCTAGAAGAACTTGCGCATGTTGAAACTGAATTATCAAAAAGAAAATTTTACGCTGTGGGCGAAATCGGAATTGATTTGTATTGGGATAAAACACATTTGAAAGAGCAGCAAATTGCTTTTAAAAGACAAATTCAGTTAGCAAAACAATACAAACTTCCTATTGTAATTCACTGTAGAGAAGCCTTTGATGAAATCTTTGATGTTCTTGAGGAAGAAAAATCTGATGATTTATTTGGGATTTTTCATTGTTTTTCCGGAACTTTAGAGCAAGCGGAACGCGCGATTTCTTACAATATGAAGTTGGGAATCGGTGGAGTTGTCACTTTTAAGAACGGAAAAATCGACCAGTTTTTAAGCCAAATTGATTTAAAACATATCGTATTAGAGACAGATTCGCCATATTTAGCGCCAATTCCATATAGAGGAAAACGAAATGAAAGTAGTTATTTAGTCAATGTTATTGCCAAATTAAGCGACATTTATGAAGTTTCTGCCGAAGAAATTGCAGTAATTACGACTCAAAATTCAAAAGACGTTTTTGGGATTTAACCCACGCCTTACAAAACTTTAATTTTTTTTTTGTTCTTTTGCCCACTTAAACCCAAATAAATAATGCAGAGATTTGATGCCATTCGACCGTTTTATGATTCCGAAATAAATGAAGCCCTTCATGATGTTGTAAATCATCCTATGATGAAAACCATGATGAACTTTACTTTTCCGGAAGTAGAAGATGAGGTTTGGAAGGATCAATTAAGAAAAACACATTCTATTCGTGATTTTCAATGCAATTTTATTTACAATACAATCCAAAAGGTTTTAGAAAAAAGCTCTGAAGGCTTAACGACTTCAGGTTTTGAAAAATTGGAACCAAATACTTCTTACCTATTCATCTCAAATCACAGAGATATTCTTTTGGATACTACTTTACTAAATGTTTGCTTGTTCGAACATGGTTTAGTAATGACAGCTTCAGCAATTGGAGATAATTTAGTAAAGAAAGCTTTTTTGGCAACTTTAGCAAAATTAAACAGAAACTTTTTGGTTTTAAGAGGATTAACGCCTCGTGAAATGCTGCAGAGTTCTAAATTATTATCGGAATATATGGGGCAATTATTGCTTCGCGAAAATCGTTCGGTTTGGATTGCTCAAAGAGAAGGAAGAACAAAAGACGGAAATGACGAAACCAATCCAGGAGTTTTGAAAATGATAGGAATGGGTTCTGATGAAGAAAATTTAATGAATTATTTTAAGAAACTGAAAATCGTTCCGGTTTCTATTTCTTATGAATATGATCCGACTGATGTTTTGAAAATGCCGCAATTAATGGCAGAAGCAAACAACGAAGTTTACGTAAAAGATAAAAATGAAGATTTCATGACCATTTTGAGTGGTATCATGGGAACTAAAAAACGAATACATATTTCTGTTGGCGATGTTTTAGACACAGAAATCGACCAGATTGTGGCTGAGAATGACAATGCAAACAAGCAAGTTCAGGCTTTGGCACAAACTATTGATGATGTGATTTTGAAAAACTATCAATTATGGCCAACTAATTTTATTGCTTACGATATTTTAAACGAAACAGACAAATTTGCTCACAAATACAAAGAGAACGAAAAACAGCTTTTTGAGCGTCGTTTAGAAATGAGAATCGGAAGCGATAACCCTGTTACAAGACAAGGATTTTTAGCCATGTATGCGAATCCTGTTGTCAATAAATTAAAATACCAAGATGTCATCTAAAGCTAAAATACTATTGATTTATACCGGAGGAACCATCGGTATGAGCAAAGATTTTGAAACTGGAGCGCTGAAAGCCTTCAATTTTGGTAAATTAATTCAGAAAATTCCAGAAATTAAACAATTGGACTGCGAAATCGAATCGATTTCATTTGAACATCCAATTGACTCTTCAAATATGAATCCTCAAATGTGGACAAAAATTGCCACAATGATTGAGGAAAATTATGCTTCTTTTGACGGGTTTGTTGTCCTTCACGGATCAGATACAATGTCGTATTCGGCTTCGGCATTGAGTTTTATGCTGGAGAATTTAGCCAAACCAGTTGTGTTTACAGGTTCGCAATTGCCAATTGGAGATTTACGTACCGATGCAAAAGAAAACCTGATTACAGCAATTCAGATTGCATCTCTTTTAGAGAATGGAAAACCGGTTATCACAGAAGTTTGTTTGTATTTTGAATACAAATTATACCGAGGTAATCGTACATCTAAAGTAAATGCGGAACATTTCAGAGCTTTTACAGCGCCAAATTACCCTGAACTGGTAGAATCTGGAGTTCATTTAAAATTAAATAAACATTTATTTCTTCCAGTAAATAAAGATGCAAAACTGATTGTTCATAAAAACTTAGACAATCATGTAGCCATCATCAAAATGTTCCCGGGAATGAGCGAAATTGTTTTGGCTTCAATTTTGTCAACTCAAGGTTTGCGAGGAATTGTTCTGGAAACTTACGGTTCAGGAAATGCACCAACCGAAGATTGGTTTTTAAATTTAATTGAAAAAGCGATCAAATCTGGAATGCATATCGTAAACGTAACACAATGTTCAGGTGGAAGCGTGAATATGGGACAATACGAAACAAGTACAGCCTTGAAATCTTTAGGAGTAATTTCGGGGAAAGACATTACTACAGAAGCCGCAATTACAAAATTGATGTATTTGCTTGGACATAATATTCCACAAAATGAGTTTAAAGATATTTTTGAGACAGCTTTGAGAGGCGAGATTTCGTAAAAAAACAAAAAGTTTACATAAAAACCTGTCGGGTATACTATATCCACAAAGTTTGTCATTTCGAGGAACGAGAAATCACACTCGTAAATCGACAAAGATTGACAGCATACTTTTGCGGAATTTTTAGTGTGATTTCTCGTTCCTCGAAATGACAAGATTGTCTATAATTAGGAATCTTTATAACGAACCGGGCAAGTTTCTAAATCTTCAGAAGTAGTATGTTTTTTA
Source organism: Flavobacterium resistens (assembly GCF_900182645.1). Lineage (GTDB taxonomy): Bacteria > Bacteroidota > Bacteroidia > Flavobacteriales > Flavobacteriaceae > Flavobacterium > Flavobacterium resistens. The sequence goes on from NZ_FXTA01000002.1 coordinate 357,780, forward strand.
TAATACACATAAACAATTACCGAAACAATACATATTATTCCTTGAATTGCAACGGTATTTCTTGTTCCAATAATGTGAGATACGTAACCAATGATCAAACTTCCCACAGGAATCATTCCCTGATAAGCCATTAAATAATAACTGATACTTCTGGAACGCATATTTACAGAGCTCTGTGTCTGAACATAAATGTTTATAGATGAGGTTTGCGCCATCATTCCTACGCCACTCAAAGCCATACAAATAAGCGCTATAGTCAAACTATTTGAGTAAGCAAGTATAATAATGCTGAAACCTAATAATAAGCTCGCAGCGATCATTATTTTATTCATATTGTCGGCTCTTTTAAGGTTCGCCAAATATATTGCTGATACAATTGAACCAATTCCGGCTGCACTTTCAAACCAACTGAAGGTTTGTGCATTTCCGCTAAAAATATCTTTGGCAAAAACTGGCATCAAAGTATTGAATGAAATAACGAACAAACTACTACACATTAGCATTAAAAGCATTCTTGCCATTTCGGTTTCTTTTTTGACATAATCTAAACCTTCAAGAAAATCATCAAGCATTTTGAATTTATCTTCAGCTTTGATGTGAGGCGTGATTTTCATCATTAAAAGAGAAACTAAAACCGGAATATAGCTCAGGAAATTTCCAATGAAACAAATGTCTTCACCATAATTGTGCAAAATAATTCCGGCAAGTGCTGGACCTGCAATTCGGGCGAAATTATTCAAAGTTGAATTTAAGGCTACTGCATTCGGCAAATCTTCTTTATTGTCGACAATGTCAATCATCATGGTTTGTCTGCAGGTCATGTCGAATGCATTTATGATTCCCTGAAAGAGACTTAATGCCAAAATAAAATTGATATTGTAGATTTTTAGATAAAGTAGCAAAGCTAAAGCCCCAGCCTGAAGCATGGCTAATGATTGCAATAAAATCATGGCTTTATGTCGGTCATATCTTCCGATAACACTTCCAGCCAATGGTGCAAGAAATAAAGACGGAATCATGCTTAAAAATGTAGCCAAACCTAATAAAAATACGGAACCAGTTATACTATAAACCATCCAGCTGACAGCGGTTTTCTGCAACCAGGTTCCGACAATAGAAACGGATTGTCCGTAAAAGAAGAGCTTGAAGTTTCTAGATTTTAATGCTTTAAACATGATTTGTAATATTTAATACAAAGGTCGGAATTATGATTACATTAGAAAAATTAATAATTTTACTTATAATAAGTATTTAAACTTATCAATATGGAATTATATCAACTTGAATATTTTATTAAAACGGCTGAAGTATTGCATTTTACAAAAGCAGCCGAATTGTGTTTTGTAACCCAATCCGGGCTTTCGCAGCAAATTAAAAAACTGGAAGAAGAGCTTGGTTTGCCTTTGTTTAAGCGAATTGGCAAAAAAGTGCAGTTGACAGAAGCGGGTTCTGTCTTTTTGATTCACGCCAAAAAAGTAGTCGAAAATGTAGAAAACGGAAAACAGGCAATAGAAGATTTAAATGAAATGATTGGAGGTGAACTGCGAATAGGCGTTACATATATTTTTGGTTTATTGATTCTTCCTGTTGTCAATGCATTTGCTAAAAAATATCAAAACCTTAAAATTGTGGTTGAATACGGGACTACAGAAGCTTTAGAACAAAAGCTTCTTGATAATCAATTAGATGTAGTTTTGGTTATTTCATCACATGAAATTGAGCTACCCATTCAGAAAATCCCTTTGTTTACCTCTCATATGGTTTTGGCAGTTTCGAGAACACATGTTTTAGCAACTTTAGATAAAATAGCTTTTAAAAAGATAGAAGAAATTCCGCTGGTTTTGCCCGGAAAAGGATCAAATTCAAGAGAATTCGTTGAAGAATTATTTCAAAAATTTAACATGAAGCCTAAAATCTCAATAGAGTTGCATTCGATACACGCATTATTGCAAATGGTAGAGAACAGTGATTGGGCGACAATTGTTGCTGAAATGGCTCTAAAAGGCTGGGATCAGCTAAAGGCGATACAAATTACAGGAGTGGCAACCAAAAGAGAAGCTTTTATGCTGACAATAGGGGGTTATCAAAAAAAAGCCGTAAAGCTGTTTATGGAAGAATTTAGAAAAAGCATTTAAGTTGCAGATTTTGTTTTTAAAAACCATTTTTTTTTGTGTTCTTTGCAGACCAACAAAGAAAGGTGTCCGAGTGGTTGAAGGAGCTAGCCTGGAAAGCTAGTATATGGGTAACTGTATCGAGGGTTCGAATCCCTTCCTTTCTGCTGAATTTCAAATTAAAACCTGTAGATTAATTTTTACAGGTTTTTTAATGTCTAAACCTTAACGTAAATTGTAAATGAAAAAAATCTTCTTACTAATAATTTTAGGAGTAAATTTAAATTTAAGCGCACAAAATGCGACCGCTGAAAAATCGATTTTCGGAGTGCAGACAGGATTTATAGGTCTTTGGGCTAACAATGAAAGCCAACTTGTAAATAACTTTGTATTAAGAAGCGAAATTGGAATTGAGCATGATATTGCAGTAGGAGATCAGTATGATGGTGCAGGTTTTATTTTTCAACCTGTGCTGACTTTAGAGCCGAAGTTGTATTACAATTTGAGTAAAAGAAGCCGTACCGGGAAAAATATATCAAAAAACAGCGGTAATTACGTATCATTAAAAACAAGTTATCACCCAGATTGGTTTGTATTGAATTTGGATGATAATATCACAAAAACAGCTGATTTAGCCATTGTTCCAACTTGGGGATTCAGACGTGTGGTTGGTGAACATTTTACTTACGAAGGAGGAGCAGGTCTTGGTTACCGAATCGTTTTCCTAAAATCGAATTATTATAACGGACATGCAACAAATGCAGATGGTAATTCGACAAACAGAAATCAATACACACCTTATTTTCATATAAGATTAGGATATACTTTTTAAAATAAATAAACCTCTTGCGATTTTTGCAGGAGGTTTTTTTTATAGTACTGGAATATAAATATCAAATTTGGCGCCATGGTTTAATTTGCCTTTTGCCGTAATGATTCCCTGATGGTTTTCTACAATCTTCTTTGCTATAGCAAGACCAATTCCAGTTCCCTTATATTCTGCTCTGCTATGAAGTTGCTGAAACATTTCGAAAACACGACTTTCAAATTGCTGTTCAAACCCAATACCATTATCGCTGATTGTTATATGACAGTAATCAGATGATGATGGAAGATTCTTTGTTTTTTGCTTGGTATAAATGCTTTCTATCGTAATACGAGGTATTTCTCCTTGTTTTGAAAACTTGAGAGAGTTACTTATCAAATTGCATATAAGTTGATGAAATTGTGATGGTATTATATAGGCACTGCAATTTCCGGATACTTTTACAATGGCTTTTTTTAGATCGATTTCTTCACTTAAATCTTCTATTACTTTATTTATGACTTCATTAATACTAACGTTTTCAAATTTCTTTTCGGTTACATTTGTGCGCGAGTACGTTAATAGATCATTTATAAGTCCTTGCATATGAGAGGCTGCGACTTCGATACGTTCTAAATAGAATTTCCCCTTATCAGATAAATTTTGGTGCTCATCGGTATTTATTCTGTCTGTAAAAACCTGGATTTTTCTTAAAGGCTCTTGTAAATGATGACTTGAAATATAGGTAAAAGCTTCAAGTTCATTATTTGTCAATATTAATTCAGTTGCTCGTTTTTCTTTTTCTTTATTTTGAAAAGTAAGTTCGGCATTAGCAATAACCAATTCTGCGGCACGTTTTTCTTTTTCCTGATTTTGATATGCCAGTTCAGTATTGGCGATAACAAGTTCGGCAGCTCGTTTTTCTTTTTCTTTGTTTTGGTATGCAAGTTCAGTGTTTGCTATAACTAATTCTGCGGCGCGATTTTCTTTCTCTTTATTTTGGTAAGCTAATTCGATATTAGCAATAATTAGTTCTGCGGCACGTTTTTTCCGCTCTTCTATTTGCTGGGAAAGTTTTTTATTGACGAACAATAATTCGTCATTATGATTTGCTTTATTTTTTTCTGGAAGAGCAAAACCATCAGTAGGAATATTTTTTTTTTCGCTCATGTTTTCTATTGCATTTACTCAAATATAACCTAACTAAATTTAAAGTGTTTGTTTTAAATGTTATAAGTGTGTTTATAATAAAAAAACTAGCGTTATTACTGAAAACGCAAACCTGTTTATCGGTAAGTTTTTTCTTTCTTTTTTGTAATTAAAAATTTTGTTTTTAAGTGGTGAAAAATTTAGTTGTTTTTGATTTTATTCTTTTACAACTGGGTTCAGCCAAACAACATTTTGTTCTGATTGGTGATTTTGACCAATAATATCTTTGTACAATTCAGGCCTTCTAGCTTTTATATAGCGATTTCCTCCAGCCTGAATGCATTTTTCCGGAGTAATTACAGCCGTTGCGAATGAATCGTCAAAAGTTCTGCATTCTGCTAGAATATCTCCAAAAGGATCAATAATCATGGAGCAGCCGTTTTTTAATTGATCATCGTCCATTCCTATAGGATTTGAAAATATCGCATAAACTGCATTGTCATAAGCTCTTGCCGGAAGCCATTTCATTAACCAATCGCGGCCTTTCATTCCGTCAAATTCTAATCGCAAAGAAGTTGGATCTGTTTCGCGGTTTTCCCAAAGTTGAGGTGCAACAAAACCTGCGCCAGGTCGGGTAGAAGGAGTACACATTGTAACGTGAGGCATAAAAATAATATCGGCTCCTAAAAGTTTCGTCGCACGAACGTTTTCTATAATATTATTGTCATAGCAAATTAGAATTCCGCATTTCCAGCCTTCAATTTCAAAAATACAATAACGATCTCCAGGCGTTAAATACGGATTTATAAACGGATGTAATTTTCGGTATTTGGCCACTAAACCATTTTTATCTACACAAACATAAGCTTTGAATAGATTGTCATTTTCATCTTTTTCGAAGAGCCCGGCTAGTATTAGGATGTTATTTTTTTTGGCAATTTGAATCAATTTTAAAATACTTTCTCCGCTAGGAATTAGTTCTGCCAAGTCCAACATTTGTTCTTTTGATAAATTTCTTGCAAATGTATATCCAGTAATTGAGCATTCATGAAATGAAATCACATCGCAGCCTTCCTGAGATGCTTTTTGAGAAAGTTTTTCGATTACAGATAAATTATAGTTTTTGTCGCCGCTTTTATTTTCGAACTGAGCTGTGGCTATTTTTAGATTTTTCATATTGCATGCTATTAATTTCAGTCAAAAATAGCATCGGCAATATTTTAAAAATTGTACAAAACCGACATTTTAAAATGTCGAAGCATGAAATTTTTTTATAAGATTATTGGTTAATTTTCCGGTGTATAAGTATTCCTTCGGAGTTATTCCTGTATGTTTTTTAAATTCTTTTATTAAATGTGATTGGTCTGAAAACCCGGCATCGTAACAAATTGTTGTTAGATTAGTATCGTCGGTTTTGTCTTTTAATAATTTTAAGAAGTGATGCAGTCTTACAACATTACCAAACTTCTTTGGATTTAATCCGATGCATTCTTTGAATTTCCTTTCAAGATGTCTTTCAGTATAACCTGTGTGTTCAATCAATTGTTTTATAGAGAATTGACCTTTATTTGCGATGATAAAATCTAATGAATTATTTATTATGAACTGATTTGAAATCGGTTTAGAATTAATCATTGATCTAAAAAAATGATTTAAAAGTTCAATCCGCATTTGATTGTTTTGTTGAGATAATTTTTCCTGAAGTACAGTAATTTTTTGGTCAAATATATCTTCAACAGGAATAATAGCATCGTGAAATTCATTGGCTGGAATTTCTAATAATTGATGGATTCCGTTGGGCTGAAAGACAACAATGATTAACGTTATTTCATTCTCAGAATAAAGATCTTTAAAACCATTTAGTTGCCCGTATAAAAAAGAAGTTGGCAGATAATCTTTTGCATCAAATTTATTAATTCCGGAAATCAGTTTGCTTTTTACGGAGAATACAAGGCCAGTGTTGCCATCAGAAAACAGACGAAATTTTTGCACAGCAGTTTCTGTATTATCTAAAAAAAGATAATGTTTGATGTAAGGTGATAACTCTTTTGGAGGTGAAACTTGCATGAATTTAATCTATTCTGAGGCTAATCTGTTTTTGCTAAAGTAGGAATATTTTTCTCGAAAAAACAAAAAAATCTAGTCTAGCCCCGATAGAAGCGGTATCCTTTTATGGTCTCGTTTCTTTAACGAGACCATAAAAGATATAGCGGATAGCGGGACTAAACGTGTTTTGAAAACTGATTTTTCTGCTTCTAAAGATATAAATACTAATCCTGCAAAACCATTTTGACTTTCGGCAGCATTCGCTCAACAAACATTTTATAAGCAGTTTCAGAAGGATGAAGCCCATCTGAAGCTACTAAGCTTGGATTGTTAAGACCTTGTCTTGTAATATCAGTAATTGAAATAAATGCAACATTTTTTGTGATACAATAACGCTCCGCAAAAGAATTATAATTATTTAATTCGTTTGAAATTTTCATTCGGTTTTCATCCGTATAATTCTTGGTAAAGGGTGTGTAGGCGTAATCTGGAATTGAAAGAACAATTACATTTTTATTGTCGCCTTTTGCAAGCGCTATTGCTTTGTTGAGTAATTGCGGAAATTCTTTTTCATAAACCGAGAAATCCTGATGCTGATATTGATTATTTACACCGATTAAAAGTGTAACCAAATCATAATTGGAATCGGGATTTTGAGTGTTTATTGCCGAAATTAAATCACTTGTTGACCAACCGGTTTGGGCAATAATTTTTAATGAAAAAACAGTTTCGGTATAAATTGTTTGTAATTTGGTTTTGAGCTGTTCAGGATATCGGCAAGTTTCACAAACGCTTTGGCCAATGGTATAACTGTCACCTAAGGCGAGATACTTTATAGATGATGAAATTGGCGTAGTTGGAACTTCTGGCGTTGGCGGAGTTGTTGTCGGCGGAACTGTGGTATTCCCTGAATCTGATTGATCAGCGCTGCAACTCACAAATATTGAGAAGATAACAATAACTATTTGTTTGAAATGCAGTTTCATAATTTTGGGAAATTAGGGTTGTAAACATCTTAAACAAATAGTTACGTTAAATATTTGAATTCGGTTTTAGACCATTTCAGCTTTTAAAAGAATTTCTTCCTCAATGGCATTCCAAAGTCCGATTCGTTTTTCTAAGGCTAAAATGGAAACTTCTTCAACTTCTTTCCATTTTTGAGCATCGTCTTCGCACAATTCTGTAATCATTTTCATTGCCATTGGTCCGTGTTCGTCGGCATCAAGTTCAATATGTCTTTCAAAATAATAAAGCAATTTTGCTAAATCAACTTCTGGAAGATTTTTTTGAAAGTTTTTCAGGATTTCGGTAAACATACTCGGAATCAAATCTTCTCTTCCAAAAGTAAATGCTGCAGCGATTTGGTGTGGTTTTCCTTCTTCAATTACTCTAAAAGTAAAGTCTAAGAAGGATTTTACATCAGGATGAAGCGAACTTTGTTTGATAGCAACAAAAATATTGTGAAGCGAATGTACTTCGGCTAAAAATTTATTGATTCCAGTTGTATCAGCACCACAGTCTTCCATTGCTTCAAGATACATTTCGTAATGGCTTTGTCTTCTTCCGTCAATCGTTAAATCGGTCTCTTCTGCAAGAACAATTTCGTTGATTAAATATCTTGTTTCAGGGTTTTTTGTTGCGAACCAAGGTGTTGTTGTGCACGTAAGTTTGGCTTGTAAAGCTTTTAGCAATGACATAAAATCCCAAACAGCAAAAACATGATTTTCTAAAAAACTGTGCAAGTCATCAATGTTTTGAATTTTGCCGTATAAAGAGTGGTTTAAAAGCTGGTCTTTTTGAGGTTGAATGCTATTGTTTATAGTTTCAATATTCATTTATGTAAATTTTGCTGCAAAGATAAAAAGCTTCTCGATTAAGAGAAGCTTTTTAAATTGATTTTGTATATACTTTAATAATTGTTTATGATTTAAATGCTGGAATTCCAGTTACATCCATTCCGGTAATCAATAAATGTATGTCATGAGTTCCTTCATACGTGATTACACTTTCAAGGTTCATCATGTGACGCATAATTGAATATTCACCTGTAATTCCCATTCCGCCTAACATTTGTCTTGCTTCACGAGCTATTTCAATTGCCATATTAACATTATTACGTTTTGCCATTGAAATTTGAGCTGTTGTTGCTTTTCCTTCGTTTCTCAAAACACCTAAACGCCAGGTTAATAATTGCGCCTTTGTGATTTCAGTGATCATTTCAGCTAATTTTTTCTGCTGTAATTGTGTTCCTCCAATTGGTTTTCCAAACTGAATTCTTTCTTTAGCATATCTTAAAGCAGTATCATAACAATCCATCGCCGCACCGATTGCTCCCCACGCAATTCCGTAACGAGCTGAATCTAAACAGCCAAGAGGTGCGCCTAATCCAGATTTGTTTGGCAAAAGATTTTCTTTTGGAACTTTTACATTATCAAAAATTAATTCCCCTGTTGATGATGCACGAAGCGACCATTTGTTGTGCGTTTCAGGAGTTGTAAAACCTTCCATACCGCGTTCAACAATTAAACCGTGAATTCTTCCTTCTTCATTTTTTGCCCAAACTACAGCAATATCAGCAAATGGAGCGTTAGAAATCCACATTTTGGCACCATTTAAAAGATAATGATCGCCCATATCTTTAAAATTGGTAATCATACTTCCCGGATCAGAACCATGATCTGGCTCAGTTAAGCCAAAACATCCCATGAATTCTCCGGTTGCCAGTTTTGGCAAATATTTCATTCGTTGTTCTTCGTTTCCGTATTTCCAAATTGGATACATTACTAAAGAAGATTGTACAGATGAGGTTGATCGTACTCCAGAATCGCCTCTTTCGATTTCCTGCATAATCAAACCGTATGAAATTTGGTCTAAACCAGCACCGCCATATTCAACTGGAATATAGGGCCCGAAACCTCCAATTTCTCCAAGTCCTTTAATAATTTCTTTTGGAAATTCTGCTCTTTGTGCATACTCCTCAATAATAGGAGAAACTTCTCTTTTAACCCATGCGCGTGCCGACTCACGAACTAGTTTATGTTCGTCAGTTAACAAATCGTCAAGGTTGTAGTAATCTGGTGCTTGAAATAAATCTGGTTTCATTTTTGATATGTTTTACAAAAACAAATTTACGTAATAAAAATATAACAAAACAAAGCTAAATTGTTATATTTTTTTAATTTTGTTGTAAAATTAACAAGACTATGGCAAATAAATTTTAGTATATTGAAAATATATGCGTTATTTTTGGAATCCAAAAACAAATTAATGAGGCTAATCATCTCTTTTTTATTTTTTCTTGTTCTTAATACGAGTTTTGCCCAACAAACTCAAATTAGCGAACAGGAATACTTAGTCCTGCAAGACAAAATTCGATTCAGTTTTAATGACAATGTCGATCGAGGTCTTGCATATACTAGAGAATTGATGAAATCAAACGATAATAAGCACCTGGCATTTGCTAATGGTGCAGCTTGTTATTTGTACCAAATGAAGGGCAATATTCCTAAGTCTGACGAAAGTTATAAAAAAGCATTTCAGTATTTAGACAAAATGCCTGAATCTTCAGAAAAAACTAAACTCACAGCTTATCTTTATAATTTTCGAGGATTGACCGAATGGAAAAGAGGCAATTTAAGTGCTGCAATTGAAAATTATCAAAAAGGTATTAAGTTCTCTATTAAAGTTGAAGACGTTATTCAAATTGTTAAATTCAAAAGCAATATTGCAATTGTTAATGAACAGGTTGGAAATTATCAATTGTCTATTAAAAATTTAAGGCAAAACAACGATTTCATTGATAAAAATGAAAGGGTTTACGCAAGGGATCAGTTTCAAAATAGTAAAAGCAACATTAATTTGGATTTAGGTGGTTCTTACGAGGGCTATTTTATGAAAAATCAAGATAAAAAGTATTTGCTTGACTCGGCTGAGTATTTTTATAAAAAAGCCGTTACTTATTCTCAAAATTTCACTAGTAATAAAATTGCCGCTAAAATGAGTTTAGGGAATATTTACCTAATGAAAAGTGACAATAAAAATGCTGAAAAAATCTATTATGATATTTTGTTTTTGGCAAAGCAAAATAATTCGGAAAGCTTTTATCATACTGCTAATTATAATTTAGGAGACTTGTATTTTTATATGGGAAAATACGAGAAGGCTTTAGTTTGCTTAAAAAAAGTAGATTCTATTTCGTTGAAAAATAATACTTTGGATGAAAGTTTTTTGAAATCAAATTACCTTCAGGCTAAGATCTACAGCGCACTCAACAAACCAGAAGAAGCTTATAAACATTCTAAAATTTACTTGAATGCTTATGAAAAATCTCAGACAAAATTTAGAGACGAAGCTCAAGAAGTAAATTATAAATTAGGTGTAGAAGATTTGAGCGCGGAAATGCTTACTATTCAGGAAAAATATAAATACGACGTTTTAATAAGTAAAGCACTAAAAGTGTTTTATGTGCTTCTTGTTTTAGGAATTGTATTTTTTCTGATAAAAAACATTCGAGACAAGAATAAGGCGCATAAAAAAATGAATGCTTTAATTGAGGAGTTTAAAGCTAATTTGGAGAAAAAAGAAAATCCTCCAATTTTAGTAGAAGCTATTGAAAACTTAGAGACTGAAGAAATTCAGCTCAAAAAGGAAAATGCTAATTTAAGTATTGACGAAGCCAAGGAAAATAAAATTGTCGAAAAATTATTGGCGCTTGAAAATAAACTCGAATATCTTAATGCCGATTTTACGTTGCCTTATGTGGCTAAGAAAATCAAAACCAATACAACTTATTTGTCTTATGTAGTGAATAAACGATTTGGCAAATCATTTGGAGAATATTCAAATGAGCTTAAAATTAATTATGTAATCAATGAAATGATTACCAATCATATGTACCGCAAATATTCTACACAAGCTATTGCCGAAAGTGTTGGTTTTAAAAATGCAGTTTCATTTGCAAAATCATTCCGTAAACGAACAGGCGTTTCTCCAGCTCAGTTTGCAAGTAATATTTAGAAATAATATTTAGCTTGATAAAAGTTAATTAGTGCTATTTTCTGATTCTAAAAAAAAATACAGCTAAACTGGATATTTTAGTTTAGCTGTAAATATTTCATTTCGTTATAAAAAATGGTTTTATCCATTTCCGGTTGATCCTTTTCCTGGTTCATTTTTAGAATCCGTTTCACCTTCTCCTCCGCGAACGGCTTTTTGTTGATTTGAAGATAATTTTAAAGTTTCAAAATCTTCAATTTTCATTTTTGTATTCTTCATGATATTTTTAATTTAAGTATAATTGATTTTTAAAAAGTATTATCCGTTTCCTCCTTTTCCATCTTTTCCAGGTTCATGTGGAGGATAATCTTCACCATCACCGCCGTGAACTATTTTTTGTTCATTTTTTGATAATTTTTCGGCTTCAAAATCTTCGAATTTTAATGTCTTATTTGCCATGATTTTACTTATTAGGATTATTGATATTCAAAGCTAGATAAAAAGGAAAACGCTTTGTCGAGATTTGGGTTTTGACAATTTTAGAACAAAAAAAATCGTTGTAAATATTTGATTTTCAATAAATTGTAAGTTTATCTATGACTGGTATAATTTATAAATTGTATGTAGTATAATTGATAAAATGTCTACCAAAGGTCACTTTTTCTCGATAAAAACCACAATATTTGTACTGTAATTATGATTTAAAGCAATCGAAAACGATGTTAAAACTAGTCCAAAAATTTCTACAAATAAATAGATACTCAGACATCAAAAATGAGTTCAAGGATTTGTTTTTGTCTCATCCTAATTATCCAAGTTTATTTGCGATAACAGATTCGTTAGATTTATTATCAATAGAAAATGCAGCCATCAGAGTTCCGAAAGAACAAATAGTAGATTTGCCTTCAAATTTTCTAGCTTATTTTAAAGAAGAACTAGCATTAGTAGAAAAGGCTAAAAATTATGTTCGTATAACTACAATTAAAAAAGGAGCACAAAAAATAGCGTATGAAAAATTCCTTTTAGACTGGAATGGAGTAATTGTAGCTATTGAACCTAATAATGTTATAGCAAGAGATAGTTTAAAAGTAGAATTGAGCTGGTTGAAGTATTGTCTTCCGTTCGTATTCGTAATCGGATTGTCGTTCTTCTATAATACATATGATGCTTTTAGCGTGTTTTTCCTAACAACATCAACATTAGGATTTATTGTGAGTGTTTTTATTGCTCAGGAAAAATTAGGTTTTAAAAGCAGCGTTATATCGAAATTTTGCAGCTTAAGTTCAAATTCATCCTGCAACTCTGTAATTAATTCTAGTGAAGGAACAGAAAACAAGGTATTTAATTTCTCTGATTTGCCACTAATGTTCTTTACATCAAGTTTAATAGCAATATTAATTCAGCCTTTAAATTCAGCGATTTTCGTTGGTTTTTTAAGCTTGCTTGCAATACCAATTATAGTATCATCTATTTGGATTCAAAAATTTGAACTTCAAAAATGGTGCGTAATGTGTTTAATAGTTTCATTTTTGATTTTTATGCAGAGTTTCATCTGGTTTTCATCAGATTTATTCACTTTGAGTTTCAGTTTCGAAAGTATTTTTCCATTTGTTTTCTCTTTGGCACTCCTTGTACCAATCTGGTTGGCAGTGAAACCAATGATTAAAAATGTTTTAAACAGCGAAAATTCACTAAAAGAACTGAAAAAATTCAAAAGAAATTATTCACTATTAAACTTTCTAGCTAAAAAAGTGCCTTATCCAGATGGATTGGAAGAGCTAAGAGGTTTGAATTTTGGAAGCCGAAGTGCAGCTATAAAATTATCAATAATTATTAGCCCAAGCTGTGAGCATTGTCATAAAACATTTCACGAGGCATTTGATCTAGTTTTAAGATTTCCAGATAAAATTTATTTGAATGTATTATTCAATATTAATCCGGAAAATACTGAAAATCCATATAAAATAATTGTCGAAAGAATTTTGACAATCAACAGAGCAACACCTGGAAAAACGGTTGAAGCGATTTCAGATTGGCATATTAAAAAAATGAGCCTTAAAAAATGGCTTAAAAAATGGCACGTTGAACCTGTCAGCATTTTAATAAGTCAAGAAATCAACAAACAGTACGAATGGTGTTCTAAAAATAATTTTAATTACACACCAGTCAAAATCGTTAACGAAAAATTATTTCCAAACGAATATGAGCTGAGCGAACTGAAATATTTCTTAAACGATTTTGCTGAAGAAGTAGAAGTACTTGAAAAAATAGCATAAGATTCAAGAAATAAGAGCAATTTCAAATGTCTTTAAAAAGATTTTAGTAGTACCCCAAAAAAATAGAGTTATGTTAAAAAATATTTTAAATCTAGAAGGAACACAGGAAATAACTGCCAACGAACAAAAATTGATCATGGGCAATTATGCAAAAGAAACTGCGTCAAGATGTAACGCATGGGATTATGTGTCAGCCATGTCATATGAAGACTGTACGGATTATTTTGCGCTAGAAATGAATTATTCTGACGCTTTGGTAATGGGCTAATATTTTCGGGCCGTAAAAGGGCTAAAACGAAGTTGATTATTGAAAGCAAGATGTTTTAGAAAGAGAAAATCAAAAACAATTCAAGATTTATGATAAAAAAAATTTTAAGTCTAGAACTTGCTCAGAAAATCAGCAAAACGGAGCAAAAAACAATAAAAGGAGGTATTCCTGAATGTTGGATTCATGCAATCGAGGCAGGCTGTGTTTTAATACCGGCCGGTGGGATTTGTCCGATGGATACTTTACCAGGAATTTGCCAGACAAGCCGTTTGTGCTGTTAAATATTAAATTTTATAAGTAAACAATATAAAGCCTTATCAAAAATTTAGTCATGTTTTTTTTTGAATTTGTAGGCGCTCGATCGTGGAACATTGAGCAAATATCCCAATATTGATGATTGGTGTTGGGATTCTCAGGAAATTGGCCGCTGCGTTGATTTTATTTGGTTAGGTTAACCAGTGGCAGATCCTAGAGAAATTAAAATTATCGAATAATTGAAATACTTTGAGCAGTAAGAAAAACATTTCTAGCTGCTTTTTTTTATTATAAAACTATCTCATCTAAAATACGATTTAAAAAAAAGACAGAAGCTTCAAATGTCTTAAAAGGATTGAAGCATTAACAAAACCCAAAAAAAACCACATTATGTTAAAGAAAATTTTTGAATTACATGGAGCTACTGAATTAAGTAAAGAAGAGCAACTAGGACTTAAAGGTGGTAATGCACCGGTTTGCGAAGAAAACACTACGGCTAAAAGATGTCCGAGAACAGCAACTTCACCAGCTTATTGGATTTGCGTGACAGATCCTAACGAACCATGTGAATAAGCATTTTAGATAAAGTGAATTTGTTAAAATAAAGATGTCTTTTTGATATTGTTTTAAATTTTGGCAAATTCTTTAAAATCTAAGAGAGAGTAAGTATAATTATATTGTTCAAAATGAATTAACCTATTAAAAATCAAACAAAAATCAATTATGAAAAAATTAAAAAACTTAGCCGGGGTTGAAATTTTAAGTATTAATGAAAGAAAAAACATATTCGGAGGAGGAGATCCAGGCACTGAACTTTGTTATTGTCCAGGAACACAGATTCTTTTAGGAATTATACATACTAGAGATGGCGAAAGCTGTGAAACGCTTATTGATCAAAAATGCCCAGCAGACTCTTAGATTTTATATTAAATAATACTAAAGCTTTGTTATTTATTTAGCAAAGCTTTTTTGTTTTTATAGCTTAAATCGATAAATAAATCTATTTTGTAAAAGAGTTTTAAGAAAATAAAAACATTAATAATTTCAAAGCGAATCAACATAATTTAGTCGTTGCTTTTTATTTTTTTTTAAGAATTTTTGTATAATATTGCTATAAACAAACTCAAATACTAGAATTGAAAAAATTCCCCAATTATAAACAGGCAGATCATAAAGACTGCGGACCGACATGTTTAAAGATAGTAGCCAAACATTATGGGAAGTCAGTCAATATTCAGGAGTTGCGCGACAGAAGTGAAACAACTCGTGAAGGAAGTAATTTGCTTTTTTTGAGCGATGCCGCCGAGAAAATTGGTTTTCGAACATTGGGCGTAAAATTAAGTGCTGAAAAATTAGATGAAGCGCCGTTACCTGCTATTTTGCATTGGAATAAAAACCACTATGTTGTACTGTATAAAATAAAAAAAGGAATTTATTATATTTCAGATCCTGCTTTTGGAGTGATTGATTACAACAAAGAGGACTTCTTAAAATTCTGGATCGGCAATAATGCTGATGATTCTACGCGTGAAGGAATTGCCTTATTGATGGAAGCAACTCCAAAATTCTTTCAATCTGAATTTGATAAAGAAGACAATAAAGGCTTAGGTTTTGGTTTGTTGTCGCAATATGTTTTGCGTTATAAATCGTATTTGATGCAGTTGAGCATCGGATTGCTGGCAAGCAGTATGATAATGGCAATTGTGCCTTTTTTGACACAAAGTATTGTTGATGTCGGGATACAAAATCAAAATCTTCATTTTATTTACCTGATTCTTTTTGCGCAATTGTTTCTTTTTGCCGGAAGAACAGGTCTGGAACTCATTAGAAGTTGGATATTGTTGCATCTTTCAACCAGAATCAATATTTCGCTAATTTCAGATTTTTTCATCAAGTTGATGAATCTTCCAATTTCATTTTTTGACGTAAGAATGACGGGAGATATCATGCAACGCATTAATGATCATCGCCGAATCGAAAAAATTCTTACTACATCTTCTCTGAGTGTTTTATTTTCGGTTATAAATATGTTTGTTTTAGGTGCAGTTTTGGCGTACTTCAATTGGCAGATTTTTTTAGTCTTTTTTGCTGGAAGTATTCTTTATTTTGGCTGGATTACACTTTTCTTGAAAAGAAGAGAAGTTTTGGATTACAAACGTTTTGCAGAAGTTTCTCAGGAACAAAGCAAAGTAATGGAACTTATTAACGGGATGCAGGAAATCAAACTTCACAATGCCGAGAAGCAAAAACGCTGGGGCTGGGAGTATGTACAGGCAAGATTATTTAGGGTTTCGATAAAAGGATTGATTTTAGAGCAAACGCAAACTATTGGTTCGTCGGTAATTAATGAATTGAAAAATATTTTCATCATCTTTCTTTCGGCTAAATTGGTGATTGACGGCTCAATAACATTAGGAATGATGCTAGCAATCAGTTCAATTGTTGGTAGTTTGAATGGACCAATTTCACAGCTTATTGAATTTGTGAGAGAACTTCAGGATGCTAAAATATCTTTAGCAAGATTGTCTGAAATTCATGAAAAGGAAGATGAAACCCAGCAGGAACATCATCAGTCAAATGATGTTCCGTATGATGGTGACATTAACATCAAGGATCTCAATTATCGCTATTTAGGATCAGATGCTCCTGTTTTGAAAGATTTAAACCTGACAATTCCGGCCAATAAAGTAACGGCGATTGTGGGTACAAGTGGCAGCGGAAAGACAACTTTAATGAAGCTTCTTTTGAAATTTTATGAACCTGAAAAAGGAGAAATCACAATTGGTAATGCTCAATTGAGAAATATTTCGCAAAAAGCGTGGCGCTCAAATATAGGAGCAGTCATGCAGGAAGGCTTTATTTTTAGTGATACAATTGCCAATAATATTGCTATTGGTGTTGATAAAATTGATAAGCAACGTTTGCTTTATGCCGCAGATGTTGCCAATATTAAAGAGTATGTAAGCGAGCTTCCGCTTGGATACAATACAAAAATTGGTGCTGAAGGGACAGGAATGAGCACGGGACAAAAACAGCGCTTGCTCATTGCGAGGGCGGTTTATAAAAATCCGGAAATATTGTTTTTTGATGAAGCAACATCGGCCTTGGATGCTAATAATGAAAAAGAGATTATGGGAAAATTGGATATTTTCTTTAAAAATAAAACCGTTATTGTCATCGCACACCGATTAAGTACAGTGATGAACGCAGATCAGATTGTAGTTTTAGATAAAGGAAAAATCATTGAAATAGGAAATCACTCTGCGCTTGTCGAGCAAAAAGGAAATTATTTTGAACTAGTTAAAAACCAACTGCAATTAGGGAATTAAATTATGGCAGAAGATTATAATGCAATAGAATTAAGAAGCGAGGAAGTTCAGGACATTCTCACCAAAGTGCCACACTGGATGATCAGATGGGGGACGGTTCTCATTTTTGCAATCATACTGATGTTGTTTTTTGTTTCCTGGTTTGTAAAATACCCAGATGTAGTAAATACCGAAATCATAATTACGACTAATATTCCGCCAGAGAAAATTGTTTCCAAGTCATCGGGCCGTATTGAAGCTATTTTGGTCAAAAATAAGGCTGTAGTGGCTAAAAACACAACTCTTGCCATTATTGAGAACACGGCAAATTACAAAGATGTTTTTTTGTTAAAAAGCATTATCGATAATTATAATATTAATGATTCAAATAAAGAATTCCCATTTGCTTTATTGAAAAATGTTCAGCTTGGTGAAATTGAAAGCGCTTTTGGTGTTTTTCAGAAAGATTATGAAGCAGAAAAGCTGAATGAAAATCTTAAACCTTTTGAAGTCGAAAACAGGGCACAGGTTTCTGAAAAAATCCAAATCAAGGAAAGACTTGAAATTCTCCAACAGCAAAAAATAATCAATGAAAGCGAATTGCAGCTTCAAAAGAATGAAGTAGCTCGATTTGAAACCTTGTTCAATAAAGGAATCATTTCGGCGCAGGAAATGGAAGCAAAAAAATTAGGTTACTTACAGGCCCAGAAAAGTTACAAGGGACTTTTATCTTCGATTTCGCAGTTAAAATCGGCTTTGATTGATAATACAAAATTGAGCCAGACGTCACAGATAAGTGGAACTAAGGAAGAAGTGAATTTAGGACGCAACGTGGCGCAGTCTTTTTATCAGCTAAAAAAAGTCATCAAAGACTGGGAGCTGGCTTATACACTGAAATCATCAATTAGCGGTGTGGTTACTTTTTTGCAGGTTTGGAATGAAAGCCAAACAATTAATGTGGGCGATAATGTGTTTTCGATTATTCCTGATGCAAAAAATGGTTTTATCGGAAAAGTAAAAGCACCAGCCTTGAATTCGGGAAAAATAAAAGTGGGACAACGCGTAAATATTCGTTTGGCAAATTATCCTGATCGTGAATTTGGAGTTTTAAAAGGAGAAATCAAAAATATTTCGCTTGTGCCGGACAAAGATGGAAATTTACTGCTTGATGTCGCTTTGCCAAACGGACTCGAAACTTCATATAAAAAGCAGATAGTATTTCAGCAAGAAATGAAAGGAGGAGCTGAAATCGTAACAGAAGATTTAAGATTAATCGAAAGAATATTATATCAGTTCAAAAATATTTTTGAACAAGTTTAAACCAACCTGGAAATCACTAACTAACCTAAACTATTTACTAAATGAAGAAAATTCTTCTAGTCGCTTTTTTATTATTACTTCAAAATTCGTTTTCAAAACCTATAAATGAAGCCCAAAAGTTAGTAGCAACCTGTAAAGTTTGGGGATTTCTAAAATATTATCACCCTAATGTTGCCAATGGAAGCAAGAATTGGGACGAACAATTGTTTCAAATTTTGCCAAAAGTAGAAGAGGCTCAGACTTCCGAAGCTTTTTCTATTGTTATAGAAAATTGGATTGATTCTTTGGGAGAAATTAAAAAACAGGAAGCTTTAAAGTCTGTTGTAAAAAAAGAATATTTTGACAAAAACTTCGATTTGTCGTGGGTTAATAATAAAGAATTGTTCTCGAAATCACTTTCGAAAAAATTGAAATTTATCGAAGAAAATAGAATTCAGGAAAAACAGTATTATGTTGCTTACGAATTTGGCAGTAATGGCCCTCCGTTACAATTTAAAAATGAGGTAAAATATGCAGATTTTAAATGGACAGACAAAAATCTTCGTCTTTTGGCTTTATTCAGATATTGGAATTACATTGAATATTTTTTCCCTTATAAATATCAAATGGATCAAAATTGGGATAAAGTATTAAATGAAATGCTGCCAAGATATTATACGCCAGAATCTGAAAAGGACTTTAATTTGGCAATGCGCGAAATCTCTGTAAAGTTAAATGATACTCACGCTGCGACTAGTATGGCTCAATTGTTTGAATATTTTGGCGATAAATTTATTCCTGTTGATGTTAAAATTATTGATCAAAAAGCTGTTGTTATAGGTTTGAAAAATGATTCTTTGGCAAAAATAAACGATCTTAAAATAGGCGATGTAATTACAAAAGTAGAAGGAAAAACAATTGCTCAACTTTTAAAAGAAAATTCAAAATATGTAGAAGGGTCAAATGAGCCTTCGGTTTTAAAAAATGCCTATTGGACAATCTTTAATGGAAAAACACCAACTTTTGAGATTGAATTCATCCGAGATGGAAAAACAACAGTAAAAACAATAAATCGATATAAATATCAAGATTTAAAAATTCAATTTCCTGAACAGGAAAAATGGAAAATTCTGGAAGGAAATATTGGCTACGTAAATTTTGGAGGAGTTAACGAAGAAGATCTTCCAAATTTGATAGCTGCGCTTAAAAATACAAATGCTATAATTTTTGATGACAGGAAAAGACCTCATGATATTATATATTCTCTTGCAGATTGGCTTAATACTGAACCAGTAGAATACGTGAAGTATGTTGATCCAGACGTTAATTATCCTGGTCGTTATATTTGGAGAAAAGAAGAAGAAAAAATAGGAAAGGTTAGCCCGGATAATTATAAAGGGAAAGTAATTGTTTTAATTGATGAAAATGCAGTTAGTCATGCTGAACATACTGCGATGGCGCTTCAGACAGTTCCTAAATCGACTGTTATTGGTTCTCAAACAGGAGGTGCAGATGGCGCAAATGCTAAATTTTTGATCATTAAAGGATTTTCTTCATCATTTACTTGTTATGGTGTTTTTTATCCAAACAAAAAAGAAGTACAGCGTATCGGAATTGTTCCTGATATTGAAGTAAAACCAACTATTTTAGGCATTCAGCGAGGAAAAGATGAGATTCTGGATCGAGCGATTCTTTTTGCTAAAAATGGTAAATAATAAATTATTAATCTTTGTCAAAGTTTTAAACTTTGTCAAAGATTTTTATATAAAATACTAAATCATGAAAAATGGACTCTGTCTTATTTTGTTGTTATTTACAGCTTTTTGCCATTCGCAAGAATTAAATTGTAGCAAATTTAAAAATGCAAAGTTTGGGCGACCAGATTTTTATAGTAAAATGAAAGATTCCATTCAGGAAATTTACCTGAAAGAGAAACTTCAAAATGTTTGGAGTGTAAAATGGTTAAGTGATTGTAAATTTGAAGCAGTTTGTATTAAAAATTTTGATGCACCATTTGCAAGGGTTGGCTGCAAATGTATATATGAAATTATTGGTATAAAAGGAGATTGTTATATCTTTCAAGTATATTTTTTTAATGAAGAAAATGAAAAAACAATGGCTATAGAAAGAGATTTTTGTATTCTGGAATAAATTCTGTTTAAAATCCAAAATAGGCATGAAGGTTTTTCTACATCTTCAAATAAAAATCCTTCGTCAACTCAATATATTCAGGAGTATAAACATGACGATCGATTTCGATAACTAATTCATCGATTTCAATTTCTGAAATTTCATTTCGGCTAAAAGCCAATAAACTGCGTTTGATTTCTGATTTTGGAGTTCCTTTTACGCGAGTAATTTTTATTGGAAACAATTCTGATTCTTTAGCTAGAGCGATAAATTTTTCTTCTTCTTTAAAAGGAATAATGATTGCTAAAAGTCCGTTTTCTGAAAGTAATAAATCGGCAGCTTCAACAATTTCTTCAAAAGGCATTGCATCTTGAAATCTTGCTAAATCACGTTGCTCATTTTCGGTTTTATAATCTTCAGCATAAAATGGCGGATTGGAAACAATCAGGTCATATTCGTCTTCCGGCTCTTCAGTAAATTCATCTAAACCAGCATGAAAACAAAATAAACGATCGCCCCAGGGAGAATTTTCGAAATTTTCAACGGCTTGTTCGTAAGCGTCTTCATCAATTTCAAGAGCATCAATTTGTTCAGCACTGCATCTTTGTGAAAGCATCAAAGCAATAATTCCAGTTCCTGTACCAATATCTAAAATACTAAATGGATTGTGATGAACGGGGGTCCATGCACCAAGTAAAACACCATCAGTGCCAACTTTCATTGCACAACGATCTTGATTTATTGTAAATTGCTTAAACTTAAACATTGTTAGTTTATTGAATAAATAGGAATTTTAATAGAAGTATTTATTTTCGATTAGATAATTAACCGATTAAACAAATAAATTTTTTATAAGTACATTTCCACAAGACCTTCAGGAAGGTTCATGATTACTTTTTTGTTTTCTCGGTCAATTTTCACCAAGAAATGGTCAATCATTGGAACTAAAATTTCTACTTCACCGTTTAAAACTTCAAAAAGTGGTTGCGCAGATGAGTCATTTATAGAAGTTATTTTTCCAAAAACACCTAGGCGTTGGTCTTCGATTTCAAAACCAATAACTTCGTGGAAATAAAATTTGTTACCGGTAAGTTTTGGTAACATTGTTAAAGGAAGATAAACGGAGTTGCCAACTAATGCGTCTGCATCTTCTTCAGAATTTACATCTTCAAAACGAACTCTTAAAAAGTCGCCTTTGTGTAAAGAGCTTGTTTCAATAAAAAAAGGAACCAAGTGTTTGTTGTGTTCAACAAACACTGATTCCAGATTTTCGTATAACTCAGGTTCGTCTGTGTCTAAATAGATCAGAACTTCACCTTTGAAACTAAATTTTTTAGCGATTTTACCTAAATAAAAACATTCTTCTTTACGCATTATCGCTAAGTAAAATTATGCTTCAGTTGTTTCGTTATTCTCTTCAGCAGCCGGAGCTTCTTCAGTTGCAGCTTCAACTTCAGCAACTTCTTCAGTAGCCTCAGCAGCAGATGCAGCAGCGATAGCATCAGCTTCAGCCTGAGCTGCAGCAGCTAAACGCTTAGCGTTAACTTCTTTTTCTGCTTTTAAAGCTTTTGCTTTAGCATCAGCTTGCGCTTTTGATAAACCATCTTTTTTAGCATCAACTTTTCCTGCTTTAGCCTCTAACCAAGCTGCTAATTTAGCATCTGCTTGTTCTTGAGTTAAAGCTCCTTTACGGATACCTCCATCAAGGTGGTGTTTCAATAAAGCACCTTTGTAAGAAAGGATAGCTCTTGCAGTATCAGTTGGTTGAGCACCATTGTGTAACCATTTAACTGCGCTGTCAAGGTTTAACTCAACAGTTGCTGGGTTAGTGTTTGGATTGTAAGTACCGATTTTCTCTAAGTATTTACCATCTCTTTTTGAGCGTGCATCTGCAGCTACAACCCAGTAAAAAGGTTTTCCTTTTTTACCGTGTCTTTGTAATCTAATTTTTACTGACATAATCTTATGATTAAATTTTGAGGTACTCGACCTCTGTTAATTAAGGGCGCAAAGATATAATTTTTTTATGAATTAAACATTTTAAAAGGTATTAATTCTTTTTAAGAAGAAATTCAGTCCTTTTTTTATTGTTTTTGAGTTGAAATTTTAGATATTTATTTCAAATGCAATACTTTTGCATCAAATCCACGAAACATGAAAAAATACTTTTATTTTTTATCACTTCTTTTTGTTGTTACTTCTTGTACTGAAGATATAAAATTTAATAATCCCGCATTTCAAGGCTTAAAAGACAATGTTTTTTGGAGAGCTGTCGCTCATAAAGCTTATTTTTCTACAAATGGTAATTTAATCATTGAAGGTTCTTTAGGTTATGAAAAAGTTACATTACAAGTGCCTTCTAATTTAGAAAAAACGTATATTTTAGGTGTAAATGATGTTTCGAAAGCATCTTATGCAAATACTTTTCCAGAACGTTTAAGTGATTTTTCGACGGGAACAAAAAAAGGAAGCGGCCAAATTGTAATTACTGATTATGATGCTGAAAACAATACTGTTTCGGGTACATTTAAATTTACTGCCATAAATTCGAATACTACGGATGTTGATAATCCGAAAGTTAATTTTACAGAAGGTGTTTTTTACAAAGTTCCAATTGGCCCAAGTGCATTATTTTAAGTTTTTTGTTTAAAGTTTATTTGGTTTTGTTGCTATAGGTTTTGAAATCTAAATAAAAACATAAATAAACTAATATATAGTAGATTACAGAAAAATAAGACTACATTTGCTACATATTATAAATAAGTACATATGAACATTTTTGTTGGAAGCCTTCCATTCAGTATTGAGGAAGCAGATTTAAGAGAGTCTTTCGAGGCTTATGGAGCAGTAGATTCAGTTAAAATTATCACTGATAAATTTACTGGAAGAAGCAAAGGTTTTGGTTTCGTAGAGATGCCAAACGATGCGGAAGCTCAAAAAGCAATTGATGAATTGAACGGTGCTACTGTTCAAGGTCGTTCAATTGTTGTTAATAAATCTGAACCAAAACCTGAAGGTGAAAGAAGAAGCTTCAATAACAACCGTGGAGGTGATTCTCGCGGAGGTTACGGAAACAACCGTGGTGGAAATGACCGTGGTGGTAACAGAGGAGGATATTAATATTTTTTTCTAAATATATAAAGGGATCAATGAAAATTGATCCCTTTTTTTGTGGTAAATTTTTGTTTCAAGTTTCAGGTTTCACATTGCAACAACTTGAAACCTGAAACAAAAAAATAAATTATAAATTCGCTACAAGCCAGTCTCCAACTTCGCTTGTTTTATAAGCTTTTGCTCCTTTTGAAGCTAAATCTTCCGTAACCACACCTTCTGATAAAGATTTGTTTACAACAGCTCTGATAGCGTCAGCTTCAGCTTTTAATCCAAATGCATCTTCGAACATCATGGCTGCAGATAAAATAGTTGCTAAAGGATTAGCAATATTTAATCCTGTTGCTTGTGGGTAAGATCCGTGAATTGGTTCGTATAATGAAGTGTGCTCTCCAACAGAAGCGGAAGGCATTAATCCCATTGAGCCAGAAATTACAGAAGCTTCGTCAGTTAAAATATCTCCAAATAAATTCTCCGTAATTAATACATCATAAGAGTTTGGCCATTGAACCAAACGCATTGCAACAGCGTCAACAAATTCGTAAGAAACCGTAACTTCCGGATAATCTTTTTCCATTGCCTGAACTGTTTCTCTCCATAAACGTGAAGTTTCCAAAACGTTTGCTTTATCAACGCAACATAATTTTTTGCTACGTGTCATCGCTAATTCAAAACCTTTTTTAGCTAAACGCTGTACTTCAGCTCTTGTATAAACACAATTATCGAAAGCAGTTTCTCCGCCATCTTTTCTTCCTTTTTCACCAAAGTAAATTCCGCCTGTTAGTTCTCTTAAGAAAACCAAATCAGTTCCTTCGATTCTTTCTCTTTTTAAAGGAGAATTGTCAATTAAAGAAGGGAAAGTAAACGTTGGACGTACGTTAGCAAATAAACCTAATTTTTTACGCATCAACAATAAACCTTGTTCCGGACGAACTGGTGCGCTTGGATCGTTATCGTATTTTGGGTGACCGATTGCTCCAAATAAAACTGCATCGGCTTTCATACAAATTTCGTGCGTTTCATCTGGATAAGGAACTCCAACTGCATCAATTGCGCAAGCTCCAGTCAAAGCAGGAGTCCAAGTTATTTCGTGATTGAATTTTTTTGCAATAGCATCAGATACTTTTACAGCTTCATTTATTACTTCTGGTCCGATTCCGTCTCCGGCTAAAAGGGCTATGTTTAATTTCATTTTTATTTTTTAAAAAGGTTCTAAGATTCTAAGTTGCTAAGGTTCTAAGTTTTTCTTCTTAGTGGCTTAATTTTATTTTTTTAAGATTCTGAGTTGCTTCGATTTTAAGTTCAAAGAAAAAAATCTTAGTAACTTGAATCTTAGCATCTTAGAACCTTAGGCTATTACATTCAACATTTTCTGTGTTGCAATAATAGCAGCAACGGTTTGATCTGAATCTAATCCTCTTGTTTTAAATTCTTTTCCGTTGTTTGTCCAGGTTATAATCGTTTCGCATAAAGCGTCAGAGCTACTTCCTGGCGGGATTCTAACTGCATAATCAATTAATTTTGGAAGCGTTAGTTTTTTGCTTTTGTAAATCTTGGACAAAGCATTCATAAAAGCATCAAATTGACCGTCTCCTTGTGCATTTTCTTCAATTATTTCTCCGTTTAGATTTAAGGATAAAGTAGTTGATGGTCGCATTCCTTTAGAATGAACCAACATATACGATACAATAGTAATTTTTTCTTCGTAAGTATGACTGTCCAAAACATCTGAAATAATGTATGGAAGATCTTCTTTAGTAACGGTTTCCTTTTTGTCGCCCAATTCGATAATTCTTTGAGTAACCAATTTCAAATCTTCCTGATTTAGTTTCAAACCTAGTTCCTGAAGATTTTTCTCGATATTGGCTTTTCCAGAAGTTTTTCCGAGAGCGTATTTTCTTTTTCTTCCAAAACGTTCCGGAAGTAAATCATTAAAATATAAATTGTTTTTATTGTCTCCGTCAGCATGGATTCCGGCAGTTTGTGTAAAGACATTATCACCGACAATTGGTTTATTAGCAGGAATTCTATATCCTGTAAAAGTTTCCACCAGTTTGCTTACAGAATACAAAGATGTTTCTTTGATATTGATGCTAACTTCTGGTAAATAATCGTTTATAACTGCGACAGTACTTTCAAGTGGTGCATTTCCAGCGCGTTCTCCCATTCCGTTTACCGTTACGTGAAGTCCGTTGATACCGGCTTTTATAGCTTCCATAACATTCGCAACACTTAAGTCGTAATCGTTGTGTGCATGGAAATCAAAATGAATGGTTGGATATTTTGCTCTGATTTTTGAAATAAATTCAAAAGCTAAAGACGGAATCAAAACACCTAAAGTATCTGGAAGTAAAATTCTTTTGATTGGCTGCGTAGACAAGAAATCCAGAAATTGGAAAACATAGTCTGGAGAATTTCGCATTCCGTTACTCCAATCTTCTAAGTAAACATTGGTTTCAATATTATTTTCTTTTGCTAAAGCAATAATTTGAGCGATTTCAGAAAAATGCTGTTCAGGAGTTTTTTTTAATTGATGTGTTAAGTGATTCATTGAACCTTTCGTCAACAAATTTTGTACTTTGGCGCCGGCTTTTTTCATCCAATCAATGGAAACTCCTCCATCAACAAAAGATAAAACTTCAATTCGGTTAATGTAGCCTCTTTCTTCGGCCCAAGAAGTAATGCCTTTTACGGCCTGAAATTCTCCTTCGCTCACACGTGCCGAAGCAATTTCGATTCTATCAATATTTAATTCCTCCAACAATAATTGTGCAATGGTCAGTTTTTCTGCAGCAGAAAAAGATACTCCTGAGGTTTGTTCACCATCACGGAGCGTCGTATCCATTATTTCAATTTTTCTTTTTTCCATTATTATATTGTTTGCTTTTTATAATAAGCATGTGTAATCTTAATGTCTTATATTTTTGTGATCAGAATTAAACCTGTTGACCAACACATTTTTGTTAATTGAATATCGGTTCTACTTTCTAATTCCTGAACAAGTTTTTCGACATTTTTATCATGATTTGCTGGCCAGTTTTTTTGTGGCAACATATCATCAATCAAATAAATTCCGCCTGGATTTAATAATTGCAATGTTTCTTCTAAAACTGCATATTTACCTGGCCAGGCATCGGCAAAAATTAAATCGAATTTTTTGCCTTTGTATTCTAAAATCCATTTTTCAGCATCGTCACAAATCAATGAAATGTTTGATTTTTGAAAATACTTTTTTGCAATGTTTTGATATTCTGAAGAATTGTCAATCGAAATCAAATTCGAATTTTCACTCATCCCTTCAATCATCCACGCAAGTGATAATCCTGTTCCGGTTCCTAATTCAAGAAAATGACCGTTTTTTTTTGTTGCTGACAATGTTCTAAGAAAACTTCCTGTCTGTAAATCGGACGGCATTGAAAACGAAATTTTCTCAGAATCACTTTTGATTTCCGAATAAAATTTTGGTAAAACAATGCTGTTGTCATTCATCTTAAAGATTTTTATCAGAATTAAATTAAAAGCAGTTACGAAGTCCAACTATAAGGTTGAAACTTGCGTAACTGCGTTAGAGTTGGTTGTGTTTAGTAAGGAAGTTTGTCAGCAAAAGCTTTAATATCTTCCTTCATATCTTGTAAATAATCAATGTCGTCAAAACCATTGATCATATTGTTCTTTTTGTATCCGTTGATAGCAAAAGATTCTTGTTGACCAGTTGCCAATAAAGTAATCGTTTGGTTTGGAAGATTGATTTCTAATTCTGTTTTAGGATCAGCTTCGATTGCTTTGAAAATAGTTTCAGCAAATTCAGGGCTGATTTGTACTGGCAAAACACCAATATTCAAACAGTTTCCTTTAAAGATATCTGCGAAGAAACTAGAAACTACAGCTCTAAATCCGTAATCGTAAACTGCCCACGCAGCGTGCTCTCTTGAAGATCCAGAACCAAAGTTTTTTCCTCCAACTAAGATTTGTCCAGAGTAAGTAGCATCGTTTAAAACGAAATCAGCTTTTGGAGTATCGTCTCCGTTGTATCTCCAATCTCTAAAAAGGTTGTCTCCAAAACCTTCACGTTTTGTAGCTTTCAGGAAACGAGCTGGAATGATTTGATCTGTATCAACGTTTTCAATTGGCAGTGGCACTGCACTGCTGGTAAGTATAGTAAATTTATCGTATGCCATTTTTTTTGCTTTAGGCTGTAGGCTGTAAGCTTTAGGCTTTTCCCACAGTGTTTATTTTTAATTGCTTTAGGCTTTAAGCTATAAGCTGTGAGCCTTTTTAAGATGCTGTTAAAAGCTTAAAGCCTATTGCTTAAAGCTTACAGCAGGAATTAGAATAATTCCCTTGGATCTGTCAGTTTTCCTGTAACAGCAGCTGCAGCAGCCATAATTGGACTTGCTAGAAGCGTTCTTGAACCAGGACCTTGACGGCCTTCAAAGTTTCTGTTTGAAGTACTTACCGCATATTTTCCAGCAGGAACTTTATCATCGTTCATTGCTAAACAAGCAGAACAACCAGGCTGACGTAATACAAAACCAGCTTCCGTTAGAATATCTAAAATTCCTTCTTCTTTAATCTGTGCTTCAACAACGTGAGAACCCGGAACTAACCAAGCCGTAACATTATCTGCTTTTTTTCTTCCTTTTACAATTTCGGCGAAAGCTCTAAAATCTTCAATACGTCCGTTTGTACAACTTCCTAAGAAAACATAATCGATTTGTTTTCCAATCATTACGTCGTCTTCGTGGAAGCCCATGTAAGCCAAAGATTTTTTGTAAGTTTCCTCACCACCTTCAACTTGGTTTGCACTTGGGATATGTTTTGTGATACCAATTCCCATTCCAGGGTTTGTACCATAAGTAATCATTGGTTCGATATCTTCAGCTTTGATGTTTAATTCTGCATCAAACACAGCATCAGCATCAGTTTTTAAAGTTTTCCAATATTCAACAGCTTTTGTCCAAGCTTCTCCTTTTGGAGCATAAAGTCTTCCTTCAAGGAAATCGAAAGTTGTTTGGTCAGGAGCAATCATTCCTCCACGAGCACCCATTTCGATACTTAAATTACAAACTGTCATACGGCCCTCCATAGTCATGTTTTCAAAAACATCACCAGCGTATTCAACAAAATATCCTGTTCCTCCAGAAGTAGTCAACTGAGCAATAATATAAAGTGCAACGTCTTTTGGACCAACACCTTTGCTTAATTGACCATTTACGTTGATACGCATTTTCTTTGGTTTTGGTTGCATAATACATTGTGTAGAAAGCACCATTTCAACCTCAGATGTTCCGATACCAAAAGCAATAGCTCCAAAAGCACCGTGAGTAGACGTATGAGAATCTCCACATACAATAGTAGCACCTGGCAAAGTAATTCCGTTTTCAGGACCAACTACGTGTACAATACCATTTTTTTGGTGACCTAATCCCCAGTGAGAGATTCCGTATTCATTAGCATTGTCTTCAAGAGCTTGAAGTTGATTAGCAGAAAGCGGATCTTGAACTGGTAAATGTTGGTTTATAGTTGGTGTATTGTGGTCGGCAGTAGCAAAAGTACGTTGTGGGTATAAAACGTTAACGCCTCTTGATTTTAATCCTAAAAAAGCAACAGGACTCGTAACTTCATGAATGAAATGGCGGTCAATAAAAAACACATCTGGTCCATCTTCAATTTTACGCACTACATGTGAATCCCATACTTTGTCAAATAATGTCTTACTCATTTTTTATTTTTTTTAATTGTAATTTCTATAACCACAGCAATTTCCTGTTCATTATAATAGCAAAACAAAAGTAAAAAAAGATACAAAAGCGTCAATTTCGATATTTCATTATATACGATACCCAAACCGAATTACAAATTGCCAACAAGCTTTTGCAAGTTAAATTTTGGCAGAAAAATGATTTAGAAAATGACTTTGTTTTTCTTTTTCGGCTTTAATTTTCTTTGATTGTTTTTTGTTTTAATAGTTTGCAAATTTATCTCAAAATCACTATAAAATATAAGAATTTAATTGAAAAAATCTAACAAATTGAATAAAAATAGTAATAATTATCAGTTTTGATTTCTTTGCAGGAAGTGCGCTTTTTGAGTTTTTTAAAGCTTTTAAAGGAGTTTTTCGGACGTTATTTAGATTCAATAAACTATCTAAATACTACGACATCCAAGAAGTGTATTTTTATGAAATTTTATGTTTTTTTGAGGCAAAAACTGATTTTTTGAAGATAATAGTTTGGAAGATTAATTCAACGAGTTTTTAAATTCTAATGGCGTAAGACTCGTTTTCTTTTTAAATAATTTACTGAACGATTGCGGATATTCAAAACCTAATTGATAGGCAATTTCCGCCACCGAAAGATTGGTAGTCATCAGGAAATCTTTTGATTTTTCAATTAGTTTGGAATGAATATGCTGTTGTGCATTTTGTCCAGTTAAATTGCGAAGCATATCGCTTAAATAATGACTGGAAACATTGATTTGTGAAGCAAGAAAATCGACTGTTGGCAATCCTCTTTTTAACGTTTCGGCATTATTGAAATAATCATTTAAAGTATCTTCTACTTTCAGCAATAAATCATTGCTAATCGTTTTTCGGGTAATGAATTGACGTTTGTAGAAACGATTACTGTAATTAAGCAAAACATCTATATAAGAAACAATTACATCCTGGCTCATTTCGTCAATCGCCGTATGAAGCTCGTTTTCAATACTATTCAATAATCCTAAAATGGTTGTTTTTTCGCTGTCAGAAAGATGTAGTGCTTCATTGGTATCATAAGAAAAGAAACCATATTTTTTGATGCTTTTTCCTAAAGGATAATTTCGAATAAAATCAGGATGAAATAGAAGTGTGTAACCACCATATTCGGCACCTTCTTCGTTTTCAGTAAAGATTAACTGATTTGGAGAAGAAAACATCAATCCGCCTTCATTAAAATCATAATAACCTTGTCCATAACCCATTTTTCCATTGGTAGAAAACTTGTACGATACTTTATAAAAATCAAGCAAAAAAGCATAGTTGGCTAAATCTTCATTTACGACCAATTGTGTATTGTCTACCAAACTAACCATTGGATGAAGTGGTTTTGGCAGTCTAAGCAGGTCATGAAACTGTGATATAGACGAAATTTTTGCAGGATTGTTTTTCTTGTTTTCCATGATATAAAAGTATGAAATTAAAAGATTTCTACCGTTCAGGTTTTAAAAAACTAAACGGTAGAAATCTAACTCATTATGCTCCTAAAAACTGTTTACCGAATGCTGCACGAAAAACTTCGTCGCCTTGTTCCAGTCTTTGTTGATAAAGCGCTTTTGCGTCTTCTCCGGCAACATATCTTAGTTTGGTTTTTCCATCTGTTGCAGCTTCGTAAACAACATCGGCGATTTGTTCTGGTGTTGATGCCATTTCAAACATAACATCTACATTTTCAAACATTTTGTTTGCCATTGCTTCATACTCTGGCTTAACCCCGGTATCAAGAGAACCGTGAAGAAATTCTGTTTTAATTCCGCCTGGAGAAACCGTTTTAATGTTTATTCCAAATTGATTTAGTTCAAACGCCATGCTTTCGCTCCAGCCTTCTAATCCCCATTTTGTAGCGTGATAAACAGATCCTAAAGGAAAAGAAATCAATCCGCCGATAGAAGTTGTTGAGATAAATAATCCATTTCTTTTTTCTCTGAAATAAGGAATAAAAGCATTTGTGACACGAATAGTTCCCAATAAATTAGTGTTTAATTGTTTTGTGATTTGATCATCTGAAAAGCTTTCCAAAGGGCCAATCAATCCATAACCAGCATTATTAAAAACGACATCAATATTGCTTAATGAAATCGCTTTTTGAACCGTACTTTGTATTTGATCAAAATTGGTAACGTCTAAAGGTAAAAGCGTTACGTTTTTTAATTGAGAAAGTTCTGTTTCTTTTTCCGGAGTTCTCATTGTTGCGATTACGTTCCATCCTTTTGCTTGAAATAATTTTGCTGTTGCTTTTCCTAAACCTGATGATGCGCCTGTGATAAAAATTGTTTTCATGATTATTATTTTTTTAATTGTTATAATTTGATGAAGCAAAGTTCAGGATACACTGCAGCTTAAAAGTGTTCATTTTGGTCTAATGAGTATCCAAAATGAATAATCGGAGTTTTTTAGGATGAAGGACTTTGGATATAGTTATTTTAACACATAGAAACATAAGATTTGTAATTATGAAAAAGGCGTTTCACTTTTTAAAATACATCCCGATAGCTATCAGGACTATGTGTTAAAAATCTAGATTTTTTTTAGGCTTCTTTTTATAAAACTGAGATCTATGTTTCTATGTGTTTAAAATTTTAAGAATTGCATTTGATAGTTTTATTGGATGCTTTTGTTAACAACTTTAGTTTCGTTATTTCTGTAAAAAAAGCGTAAATTTGAATTCCTCCGATTTTTCATTTCGCATTTTGTTATGTTTCATGTTGTCAATGTTTTGCAATGTGTAAGATTTGGAATTTGGAACTTTAAAATTTGACTTTTTACAACTCTATGTATTTAATATTCGATACCGAAACAACCGGATTACCAAAACGCTGGGATGCCCCGATAACCGATTCAGATAACTGGCCGCGCTGTATACAGATTGCGTGGCAGCTTCATGACGAAATGGGACAGCTTATCGAACATCAGGATTATTTGGTAAAACCAGAAGGATTTAATATTCCGTATGATGCCGAACGTATTCACGGAATTTCTACTGAATTAGCGGAAGCTGATGGAATCGCGCTGGCCGAAGTTTTAGAGAAATTCAATATCGCTTTAAGCAAAACCAAATTTATTGTTGGACAAAATTTAGGTTTCGACGTTAATATTATGGGAGCCGAATTCCATAGAATGGGAGTGGAATCTCAAATGAGTTCAATGCCCGTTCTGGATACTTGTACCGAAGTTACGGCTTCGTTATTGCAGCTTCCTGGAGGTCGTGGGGGAAAATTCAAACTTCCAACTTTGACCGAATTACACAGCTATCTTTTCGATCAGCCATTCGCGGAAGCGCACAACGCAACTGCCGACGTTGAGGCAACCACGCGTTGTTTCTTGGAATTGGTTAGAAGAGAGGTTTTTACCAAAGAAGAATTAGACGTTCCGAAGGAATATTTCAAAAATTTTCAGGAAAGAAATGCGGAGCCGTTTAAGCTTATTGGTTTAAAACACATCAATTTAAAAGCAGCTTCTGATAAAATCAGAGAACAACTTAAAGCTTTAGCTGGAGAAGGTAAAGAGACAGTTGTTTCTGAAGAAGATAAAGCTGATTTCAAAGCAGCAAAATTTGCGCATTTGCACAATCATACACAGTTTTCGGTACTTCAATCGACTATCGGAATTGGGAATATTGTTGCGGCTGCAGCCAAAAACGGAATGCCTGCCGTTGCTATGACCGATACTGGAAACATGATGGGAGCTTTCCATTTTGTGAGTGCCGTTATGAACCATAATAAAGCGGCTTCTGGAAAAAATAAAGCTTTAGTCGAAGCGGGAGAGGAACCAACAGAAACCGAAGTAAAACCAATTGTAGGATGTGAATTTAATATCTGCGAAAATCATTTAGATAAAAGCAAAAAAGACAACGGTTATCAGGTTGTTTTAATGGCTAAAAACAAAGCCGGTTATCACAATTTGGCTAAAATGGCTTCGATTGCTTATACAGACGGATTTTATTATGTTCCGAGAATTGATCGAAAGATTGTCGAGCAATATAAAGAAGATATCATGGTGTTGTCTGGGAATTTATACGGAGAAATTCCGAGTAAAATCCTGAACATTGGTGAAAACCAAGCCGAAGAAGCTTTGATTTGGTGGAAAGAACAATTTGGTGAAGATTTCTATCTGGAAGTAATGCGCCATAATCAGGAAGATGAAAATCGTGTAAACAAAACCCTGATTGAATTTTCGCAAAAACACAATGTCAAATTAATTGCAACTAACAATACCTATTATTTAAATAAAGAAGATGCCAATGCGCACGATATTTTACTTTGTGTAAAAGACGGTGAAAAGCAGGCAACACCTATTGGGCGTGGACGTGGCTATCGCTACGGACTTCCAAATCAGGAATATTATTTCAAGTCGGAAGCAGAGATGAAAAAACTCTTCGCCGATTTACCAGAAGCCATTATCAATATTCAGGAAGTTATTGATAAAGTCGAAGGATATTCACTTTACCGTGATGTATTGCTTCCAAAATTTGATATTCCGGAAGAATTTATAGTTGCTGAGGATGAAGCTGACGGAGGTGTTCGTGGTGAAAATAAGTACTTGCGCCATCTTACTATGGAAGGTGCTAAAAGAAGATACGGTGAAATTACCGAATCTATCCAAGAACGTTTGGATTTTGAATTGCTTACAATTTCGAATTCAGGATATCCAGGTTACTTTTTGATTGTACAGGATTTCATCGCCGAAGCCAGAAAAATGGATGTATCCGTAGGTCCAGGCCGTGGATCTGCAGCAGGTTCTGCCGTTGCATACTGTCTCGGAATTACCAATATTGACCCGATTAAATACGATTTGCTTTTTGAGCGTTTCCTAAATCCTGACCGTGTATCCATGCCCGATATTGATATCGACTTTGATGATGAGGGTCGTGGTCGTGTAATGGATTATGTAATCAACAAATACGGTCAAAAACAGGTTGCGCAGATTATCACGTATGGTAAAATGGCTACCAAATCGGCAATTCGTGATACGGCGCGTGTACTGGATTTACCATTATTTGAAGCCGATAGAATTGCCAAATTGATTCCGGGAATGATGCCGTCAAAATGGAATTTGGCGCGTTTTATTTCAGAAAGTGAAGAGGAAGTTAAAAAAGCCCTTCGTTCAGACGAATTTGATAATGTAAAAGAATTGATTGCGATTGCCAATGAAGATGATTTGGCGGGAGAAACCATTCAGCAGGCAAAAATTCTTGAAGGATCGATGCGTAACACGGGAATTCACGCCTGTGGGGTTATCATTACGCCATCGGATATTACGAATTACGTTCCCGTAACGACAGCAAAAGATTCCGATTTATATGTAACACAGTTTGATAACTCGGTTGCAGAAAGTGCCGGATTGCTGAAAATGGACTTCTTGGGTCTGAAGACCCTGACGTTGATAAAAGATACCGTAAAACTGGTAAAATACAGAACAAATATTGATCTGGATCCAGACACGTTTCCAATTGATGATGAAGAAACGTATGCACTTTTCCAAAGAGGTGAAACCGTTGGAATCTTCCAATATGAGTCACCCGGGATGCAGAAATACATGAAAGATCTTAAGCCAACAGTTTTCGGAGATTTAATTGCCATGAATGCACTTTATCGTCCGGGACCTTTGGAGTATATTCCGTCTTTCGTTCGAAGAAAAAATGGTGATGAGGAAATCAAATACGATTTAGATGCCTGTGCCGAATATTTATCAGAAACCTACGGAATTACAGTTTACCAGGAGCAGGTAATGCTTTTGTCTCAGTCTTTGGCAGGATTTACAAAGGGTGAGGCCGACGTCTTGCGTAAAGCGATGGGTAAGAAACAAAAAGATGTACTAGATAAAATGAAGCCAAAGTTTGTTGAACAAGCGGCTGCAAAAGGTCACGATGCCAAAGTTCTGGAGAAAATTTGGAAAGACTGGGAAGCCTTTGCGAGTTACGCCTTCAACAAATCGCACTCGACTTGTTATGCCTGGATTGCCTATCAAACGGCTTATTTGAAAGCGCATTATCCTGCCGAATACATGGCTGCGGTACTTTCGAATAACATGAACGATATCAAACAAGTTTCTTTCTTCATGGAAGAATGTAAACGTATGGGATTACAGGTTTTGGGTCCAGACGTAAATGAATCGTACTATAAATTTACCGTAAACGATGATTATGCCGTTCGTTTCGGAATGGGAGCGATTAAAGGTGTTGGTTCTGGAGCTGTAGAAACCATTGTAGAAAATAGAAAAGACGGAAGATATAAATCGATTTTTGATTTGGCTAAACGAATTGATTTGCGTGCGGCCAACAAAAAAGCAATTGAGAATTTGGCACTTGCCGGAGGTTTTGACTCCTTCGAAGGAACAACAAGAGCACAATATTTCCACGACGACGGTGACGGAATTACATTCTACGAAAAAGCGATGCGTTACGGATCGAAATTTCAGGAAAATGAAAACTCGTCTCAGGTAAGTTTGTTTGGAGAAACTAGTGAAGTACAAATCGCTGAACCAGTCGTGCCTCCATGCGAAGATTGGAGCACGATGGAAAAACTAGCGAAAGAAAAAGAAGTTGTCGGAATCTACATTTCCGGACATCCATTGGACGATTTTAGGTTTGAGATGAAATACTTCTGCAATGCTCGTTTAGAAGCCTTGAAAAGTATGAACGAATATGTAGGTAAAAATTTAAACTTCGCCGGAATCATTAACAACGTACAACATCGAGTTGCTAAAAACGGAAAAGGCTGGGCGGTATTCAATCTTGAAGGATATGACGAAAGTTATGAGTTTAAAATTTTTGGAGAAGAATACTTAAAGTTCCGCCATTTCTTGATTCAGAATAATTTTGCATACCTCAAAATTTTGATAAAAGATGGTTGGGTAAATCATGACACAGGAAAAAAATCAGATCCGAGAATGCAGTTTGTTGAGATTCGTCAATTGCAGGATATTTTGGAGGCTTTCGCTAAAAAATTGATTGTATTATTGAATATTAAAGATCTCCAATCAGAATTCATTCATAAATTAAGTCATTTATTTAATGAAAATAAAGGCGATAATACTGTGAGTTTTGAGATTATGGAAATTGAAAATATAAAACGTCTCGTTGAAGTTGAAACAACAAGTGAATTTGAAGATGACGAAAATGCTGTTTTTGAAGATGATAATGATGATAATGAAGTAAGCGCAGGAGAAGCTAAAATGCAGGAAGTAAAAGAGGTCGAAGAAGTCAAAGTTGTGACTAAATTAAGCATGCCAAGCCGACGATTAAAAATCAAAATTTCTGCTGAGTTATTACAGGAATTGGAGAAAATGCAAATCAATTTTAAACTGAACTAAAAATTTAACAGTTAAAATTTAATAGAATGTAAAATTTTAATGTTAAAAATATGCATGCATACTACTTTTTTAGTAATATTGCCCGAAATTACAACGATTTCGTTCCAAGTCTAACAATGCAGACCAAAAGAATATGTTAAAATATTCTAAGTTTGTATAAATTAATTAAATCAGAATTATGAAAAAGAACCTATTTTTATTAGGATTATTAGTTTGCTCTATGGCTACAATGGCGCAGACAGAAAAAGCAGACAAACCAGAAAGCTGGTATTTTAAATTAGGTGGATC
The DNA here is from genome assembly GCF_900182645.1 of Flavobacterium resistens. Lineage (GTDB taxonomy): Bacteria > Bacteroidota > Bacteroidia > Flavobacteriales > Flavobacteriaceae > Flavobacterium > Flavobacterium resistens. The sequence continues at coordinate 394,890 of NZ_FXTA01000002.1, forward strand.
TTATTTTAACCAAACAGCTTCTACAGAATTTCCAGTTGTTGGAGGACAGTTACCTAACAGAGATGTTTATGCTGGTACTTTAGCAAACAATAAATTGGTTTCGAGAGAAAGTGTAACAGGATCTTTTGGACAAGGTTTCAGAAGTGGAATTACTGCTGGATATCGTTTTTCTACACGTTTAGGAGTTGAAATGTCTGCTAATTACTATATCAGTAATGAGAAAACAATGGCTCAAACTACAAACAGACTTATTTCATATAACCCGGCTACTAGCCCAGTTGCTACCTATGTAAGCTTTACAGCTGAAGGACAAATCAAAGCTTTTGATTTAGCTCCAGCAATTGTAATGTTCTTAGGAGAAGCTCACGGTTTTGAGCCTTATACTAAAGTTGGAGTTATTGTTCCTATTCATGGTACTTTAGATATTAAAACTGACAGACAATACACTTCATTTGCAGGTGCTAATCAAGTTGCAGCAACAGATGCTTACTCAAAAGATGTAGTTAAGCCTAATGCTACACTTGGTTTTATGGCAGCTTTAGGAACTTCTTATAAATTAGGAAAACATATTTCTGCGTTTGCGGAATTAGAGTACCGTAACTTTACAGTACACGGAAAATCTAAAGAAACAACAATTTATACTGAAAATGGTGTAGATAAATTAAATACTAATACAAACTTTAGAGTTGGTTCTACAGCTTCAAACCATACACATTATGTTGATCATTTAGATACAACTTCTAATAATGCTTTAACAAATCCAAATGGAGTTGATCAGTCAAAACCAATGGATGAGTTAAGTTCTTACGTTGGTATTTCAGGTTTAGGATTAACAGTAGGTCTTAAATACAGCCTATAATTTTCCAAAGTTTTTATATTTTCAAAAGAGGATATTCGGAAGAATATCCTCTTTTTTTATGCTCACTTTTGTTATTAAAAGAAACGAAACAATAACTATTTGGAAGAATTCCTAAACTCCTTTAAAACTTCATCAATAACCCAAGTTGTTCTAGCTCCAGAAATTCCTTTTGATGGTGAAGCATTTTCTTCTCCTAAAAGTTCAGCAATCACAGTTTCAATAAATGGCTGCTGAATATGAAGCGGATTTTCAATCAAAATACTTTCTTTTTCTCCATTTGTATATTGAATATGAATAGGGTCATTTCCAAAAGTCGAAAACGAGATTTTTCCTTTATCTCCGACAATTTCAGTATTGTCATAACGCTCAAAACTCGCAAAGTTCCATATTCCAGATCCGTGAATTCCGTTTTCGAATAAAAACGACATTGAAACTGAATCTTCGGCTGGATAAGCTAATAGTTGGGAAGTCGCATGTCCACGAACAGATTTTATCGGACCTAAAACAAAATCCAGAAAATCTAAAGTATGACAGGCTAAATCGACGAAAATTCCACCTCCTGAAATATGAGGTAAAACAGTCCACGGAAGGTTGATTTCATCATCATAACGTTCTTCAAAAGGATGATATAAAACGCAATTTACGTGTCGAATGTTTCCTAATTTTCCTTGATCAATTATTTCTTTGATTTTTAAAAATCGAGGTAATGCTCTTCTGTAATAAGCAACAAATAAAGGAACATTATGCTCTTTGCAGGCAGAAATCATTTCGTTGCATTCTTCGAAAGTCAGTGCCATAGGTTTCTCGACATAAACCGGTTTTCCTGCTTTGGCACATAAGATAGTGTATTCTTTATGAGAAGATGGAGGCGTAGCAATGTAAACCGCATCAACTTCGGGATCATTGATTAAATCTTCAGCATTTGAATACCATTTGGGAACATTATGGCGTTTAGCGTAATCTTCGGCAAGCGCAGCATCTCTGCGCATAACAGCAACTAAAGCAGAGTTTGATGCCTTCTGAAAAGCAGGCCCGCTTTTTACTTCGGTCACATTACCACAGCCGATAATTCCCCATTTTATAATTTTCATTGTTTGGTTTTTTAGTTATTCAAATTTGAGGAAAAAAGTTAGCCACGAATTCACAAAAATAAATTCGTGAATTCGTGGCTAAAAAAAAATCAGTTTAAAGTCTTACTTTTTTGGCAAAGCTTTAAAACCCATATTGTAAAGTGTGAAAGCCTGAATGTCTACATTTTCCTGAATTGTAGCAGCAACAGATTTTCCTGCGCCGTGACCAGCTTTAACATCAATTCTAATCAAAACCGGATTTTCTCCAGCTTGTTTTTCTTGTAATTCAGAAGCAAATTTAAAACTGTGCGCCGGAACTACACGATCATCATGATCTCCAGTTGTTACCATTGTTGCAGGATAATGAGTTCCTTGTTTTACATTATGAACTGGAGAATATCCTTTTAAATATTCGAACATTTCTTTGTTGTCCTGAGAAGTTCCGTAATCAAACGCCCATCCTGCACCCGCAGTAAAAGCATTGTAACGTAGCATATCCATAACTCCAACTGCTGGTAAAGCTACTTTCATTAAATCAGGGCGTTGTGTCATAGTTGCGCCAACTAATAAACCTCCATTAGAACCTCCACGGATTGCTAAATAATCAGATGAGGTATATTTTTGAGCAATTAAATATTCAGCAGCAGCGATAAAATCATCAAATACATTTTGTTTTTGCTGTTTTGTTCCTGCATCGTGCCATTTTTTTCCATATTCACCGCCACCTCTTAAATTGGCAACTGCATAAACACCTCCGTTTTCCATCCAAACGGCATTTGAAATGCTGAAACTTGGAGTTAAACTAATGTTGAATCCGCCGTAACCGTAAAGGATTGTTGGATTTTTACCGTCTAATTTTGTTCCTTTTTTATAAGTAATAATCATCGGAACTTTTGTGCCGTCTTTTGAAGTGTAAAAAACTTGTTTTGACTCATAATCTTCACTTTTGAAATCTACTTTTGGTTTTTGATAAATTTCAGATTTTCCAGATTTTGGTTCAAATGAGTAAATACTGGCTGGTGTTGTATAATTAGTAAAAGTGTAATACAAGATTTTTTCGTTCTTTTTTCCGCCAAATCCGCTAGCAGTTCCAATTGCAGGAAGTTTGATTTCACGAACTAATTTTCCGTTATAATCATATTGTTGTACAAATGAAACGGCGTCTTTCGTATAATTAGCGAAAAAATATCCTGCACCTGTTGAAGGCGATAAAATATCTTGCGTTTCTTTGATGAAATCTTTCCAGTTTTCCGGTTTTGGATTTGCTGCATCAACTGTTACAACACGTTTGTTTGGAGCGTTAAAATCGGTTTCAATGAATAACTTGCTTCCTTCGTTTTCAATAATACTATTGTCACTATTGAAATTGTCAACAATTGTTACAATCGGGCTATTTGGTTTAGTCAAATCTTTGATGTACAATTCATTTCCGTAAGTCGAATTCGCTGCAGAAATCACTAAATAATGATTGTCTTCAGTAACATAACCGCCCACATATCTTCTTTTTTGATCGGCACCAAAAATTACTTTGTCCTCTTTTTGAGAAGTTCCCAATTTGTGGAAATACAATTTGTGCTGATCTGTTTTTGCTGAAAGTTCGCTTCCTTTTGGTTTGTCGTAACTTGAGTAATAGAAACCTTCATTTCCGTGCCAAGAAATCCCGCTGAATTTTACATCAACCAAAGTATCTTCCAAAACTTTTTTAGAAACGGCATCAATGATAATTACTTTTCTCCAATCGCTTCCGCCTTCAGAAATTGCATAAGCAGCTTTTGAACCATCTTCAGAAAAATCTAGTCCGCCAAGGGAAGTTGTTCCGTCTTTAGAAAAAGTATTCGGATCTAAGAAAACTTCTTCTTTGCCATTTTGATCTTTTCTGTAAACAACAGATTGGTTTTGAAGTCCGTTGTTTTTTGAATAATAAGTAAATTTTCCTTCTTTAGACGGAGCACCTATTTTTTCATAATTCCAAAGTTTTTCCATACGAGTTTTTAGCTCGTTTCTAAACGGAATTTTATCTAAATAACCATAAGTAACTTCATTTTGAGCTTTAACCCAAGCTCCGGTTTCAGCCGATTTGTCGTCTTCAAGCCAGCGGTAAGGATCGCTTACTTTTGTGTCAAAATAAACATCAACAGTTTCGCCTTTTTTGGTTTCAGGATATTGAATTTTATTTTGTCCAAATGAAATTCCTGCAGTTGTAATTGCCATTAGTAAAAATGTTTTTTTCATATTTAAGTTTGTCGGTTTTAACAAAAATAGCACTTTTTGTGAGAGTGGAGAATATTTAACCGCAAAGCACGCAAGGAGTTTTACGCAAGGCACGCAAAGCAAATTAAAACTTCGCTCCCGATAGCTATCGGGATTGCGCTTTCTCTTAGCGTTTTTGCGGTTAAATAAAAATTATAAATTGAAATTAACTCCCAAAACGATGTTTCTTCCAATATTTGGAATACCGTCTGTTTTTAATCTTGAAAGGTGTGCAATGTATTTTTTATCGAATAAATTGTTTCCGTTTAAATTTACATCAAAAGCCGTTTTTCCTAGTTTAACAGTTCCTCCAAAACCTAAATTTACCAAAGTATAACCTTTCGAAGCCGTTTCAAAACCACTAACATTATCTTGACTGAAAGTAGAAGAAACATTCAAAGAAGCAAAACCTTCACTTAACCAATTTTTGATATTGAATTCTGTTCTAAGCGTATTATTCCAGTTGTTTGCAGGAATCAAAGGTAAATAATCATCATTCTCTTTTTTGCCTGTTACGGTTTCAAAACTAGTTTCAAAATGAAGCCAGTCTAACGGATGTGGGTGAATATGCAATCCAGCTTCCCCACCAAATAATTTAGCATTATCCTGAACATAAGCAAAAACATCATTATTATCTAAAATTTCTCCAGTTGGCGAAGTATAAATGTAGTTGTTTACGTGATTGTAAAATCCGTTGACGAAAAACTCAAAATGCGAATTTTTGTATTCCAGGTTTAAATCAGTTTGAACATTTTGTTCTGTTTTCAAATCAGCATTTCCAATTTCGTAACGGTTTGTTCCTTCATGAACTCCATTTGAAGTCAATTCGGCTAAATTCGGTGCTCTAAATCCTGAAGCAACATTCAAACGAAGCGTCAATGGTTCAGCTAATTTTGTTTTATATCCTAATGAAGCATTAAAACTGTCGAATGATCTGTCTAATGCCTGAAAATAACCTTCTTCACCTTCTGTTCCGTGCGCAATGGAGTTGATATTTCTGTTATCAAAACGTAATCCTGCTTGTAAAACGCTGTTATTCCATTCGTAATTTGCAGTTCCAAAAACACCAAAATCGTTAGTTGTGGCATCTGGAATCAAATACTCTTCACCCGAATTTGTATTCGTTTGATGCATTCCCTGAACACCTAAAATAGTTTCAATTTTTCCAAATTTCGGAAAATGATATTTTGCGTTGTAATTGAAAGTATTCAATTTCATGTGAAGAGAAGCTTCGTTGCTGTCTTCAAATTCGCTTCGGTCATTGGAGATATAACCTAAATCAACATCCAGTTTTGAGTTTTCAAAAAATACGGTATTGTTCAAACTTAATAAATGGTTGAAAATACCTTGTCTCGGAAATTCAGTGTCTTTGCTTGACGATTGTTCGGCAATTCCTTCTTCTGGAATTCCAATATCAAGTTTGTTGTAATTGTATCTTAAAACACTTGAAAAAGTTGAATTGCTGTAACCAATTCCGGTTTTAAAATCGGTTTCATTATAACGTGAATTCGTTACGCGATCGCCTCCTGAAATTTTATAATCTGAATGCGTGTTGTAACTTCCGCGTGCTAAAAATTTCCAGTTATCTGTTGAAGTTTTTAATCCGATAGACGAATTGCTTCCTTGTGTATTAGTGAAATATTTTTGACTGAAATTAGCTTTAAAATCGCCAGCATCAGCAAATTTTTCTGGATTGAAATATAAAACGCCGCCTAAAGCATCTGAACCATATAATAAAGAAGCTGGCCCTTTTATAACTTCCACACTTTCAATTCCGGCATCATTTAAGCCCAAACCATGTTCGTCTCCAAATTGTTGATTTTCTATTCGAACGCCTTGTGAATACACTAAAACACGATTTCCGCTTAGTCCGCGAATTACTGGTTTTCCGATAGAAGTTCCGGTCGAAATCTGAGAAACTCCCGGAATTGTAGCCAAACCTTCAATTAAAGTTGAGGTTCCTTTTTGCTGTAATGTTTTAATGCTTTCGTGCTCAATTTTCATTACGTTTTGCGATTGCAATTTGTTAAATGGAGTAGAAACGACTACTTCATCCATTTCCATAATTGATTGTAAAAGTGTAATGTTTAAAGTGTTTTCTTTTGCAAGTTTTGCAATAGTTTGATTTTGATTGGCATAACCAACGAAATTGAAAGCAAGGCGTAAACTTCCGTTCGGAAGATTGTTCATTTCATATTTTCCGTTTGCGTCTGTTGTTGTTCCTTTATGTAATTCGGGCGCATATACTGAAACGCCTGGCATTGGCTGATTTTGATTGTCGGTTACAATTCCTGAAACCGAATTTTGAGCAGAAAGCATGCTCGAAAAACCCAAGATTAGGGCTAATAGTATTTTTTTCATTTGGTAATGATGCTATAGTTAATTTATTTTCTTTCACATGGAAAAAACAAAACAAACAGTAAAGCATTCTAATCCTGATTATTTAAATAGGATTAGGAAACTCAATGTAATTTGAATTTTAAATTAAAAGAAATGTGATTTTTTCGAATAATCGAAACTTAAGAAACTATAGCAGCAGGAGGTCCCCGAAGTAAATAAGCTGTTTCTGAAAACGAGCTGATATTTTCTGAATACGAAAAGAAATAAGGGATTTCTTTATGAAAGACACGAAATTGAAAAGAAAAAGTTTCAGCAATAGTATAACTTCCAAAAGCAAAATTACAAACATAACATAAGTCGTAATTGTGATGCTGATGCGTTATTTCGCCACTTGGATCATTATAATCGTGGTGACATTGCTTCTCTGAAAGTTGTTTTACAATATGCTCAAAACTGTGTATGGACTGAAACAATATTGAGAACAATATTGTCAGCGTCATGGAAAGACTTATTATGAGCTGTTTTCTTTTCATACAGGACAAAGGTATAAAAGCGGATTGAAAAAATGGGCCATTTTTTAGTTTCTGTTGCAGATTTATTGAAAAAAGTGCAACAAATGCTTTTGTTCTGCCTGAAAAAGAGAATAATTGTTTTCAAATCATATCTTCAGCTGGCATTATATTATATTTGTATGTGAAATAAATTTACAGCAAAAAACGTTTGAACTTGAAAACCTCCTTAAAACCAAAATTCGATATGCGATTATTCTTTACTTGTTTGTTTTTTGTTTCGTTTTTGAACGTTTTTTCACAAACTGAAGTAAAGCCGGAAATCAAACCCGTGATTAAAATCGATTCTTTATATCGTGAAGATCAGTTTTATTTTTCTATTGCATACAATCTTTTGGTAAATACACCGGAGCGTTTGAAACAAGATAAATTTTCTGCCGGACTTTCTGCCGGATTCTTGCGTGATATGCCAATAAATAAAAGCAGAACGATTGCCATTGCAGCCGGATTAGGATTGAGCTATCAGAACTTTTACCAGAATTTCACGGTTTCTGAAGATACGCAAGGAGCTCCAATTTATGGTGTAAATGATTACGGTGAATTTGTTTCAAACCGATATAGACAATATTCTGTTGATCTTCCGATCGAATTCAGATGGCGAAATTCAACTTATGAAAGCACTAAATTCTGGCGAATTTACGGAGGCGTAAAAATGAGTTATATTTTCTCCAGCAAATCGATTTTAGACGATGGAGAAAACACTTATAAAATATCTAATAATCCGGATGTCAATACCTTTCAATACGGAATTTACCTCGCAACAGGTTATAATACATGGAATATTTACGCGTATTACGGCTTAAATCCTTTGTTTAATTCGGTTTCTACAGTTTCTGGCGAAAAGGTACATATGAAAGCAATGAATGTTGGGTTGATTTTCTACATTTTATAGCCATAAAAATAGAAAGAGAACCTGCGGCGCAACGCCAACCAATAATCCAATCAAAATTTCTTTAGGAGTATGTGCCTGCATTTCCAGTCGGGAAGAAGCAACAACACCAGTAAGTAAAATTAAAAGTGCCGACCAATACGGATTTTGCATTTGCAAATGCATATTAAGACCAATTACAAAAATCGCAAGACCGCTAATTGCCGCTACATGAAGACTTGCTTTTATATTAAATAAAGAGCAAACCAAGGCTAAAATTGTGCTAAACAATGCGCCAAGAAAGAAGAAATGTAATTCTGGATAACGAGTAATTATAATGCTTCGTTTTACTAATAAAATGTACAAAAAACACTGCAGTATCAATGGGATTTTTCGTTGCGAAGTTTCATGAACCATAACAGAAGTCACATGTCCTGTTGATTTTAATAGTAAGTAAAATAAAACCGGAACCAAAACCGTAATAATCAGAATTTGAAATAAAACGAAATATTTTTCCTGATTAGTAAAAGCATCTTCTTTGCAAAAAAGATAAAATAAAGTGGCATACATCGAGATAAAAATCGGATGCAATATATAGGAGAATAAAGGCAGTATTTTTTTCAAAACGTGGTTTTTTGTGGTCTAAAAACAAATATAAACAAATATAAATATAGATTGTGAAGAGGCAGTTTTTTTAAGAAAATAACAACTTTTTTCTACCATTAATGTTTTAAATTTGACAAAAAGAATTTCAAAATGAGCATAAATTTAAAAAGTCTTATTCCGGTTTTTGATGCTGAATGGATTGGATCAAATACAGATGTTTTTATCGATCATATTTCAATTGACAGCCGTTCACTGCAAAACGGATCTAAAACTTTGTTCATTGCTCTCTCAGGCTCAAACAATGATGCTCATTTATATATTGAAGAACTTATTGAAAAAGGAGTTCAAAATTTTGCTGTTCAATACATTCCTGAAAGTGTAAAAGGCAAAGCTAATTTTTTGGTGGTAAAAAACACTTTAAACGCTTTGCAGCAATTTGCCAGTTACTACAGAGATTTATTTGACTTTCCTATCATAGGTTTAACCGGAAGCAACGGAAAAACAATCGTAAAAGAATGGCTTAATTTTCTGTTAAGTCCCGATTATAATATTATCCGAAGTCCTAAAAGTTACAACTCTCAGGTTGGTGTTCCCTTATCTGTTATTGCGATAAATGAAAAACACAATCTGGGCATTTTTGAAGCCGGTATTTCAACGGTGAATGAAATGGAAAAGCTTGAAAAAATCATCAAACCTAATATTGGTGTTTTAACAAGCATTGGTTCTGCGCACGATGAAGGTTTTGAGAATTTGGAGCAAAAAATAAAGGAGAAGCTTTTGCTTTTCAAAAATACCAATGTCATTATTTATCAAAAAAACGAACTTGTTGATAAATGTCTCGCCGATTTTTCTGCAGAGAATCCAATTCCAGACAGAACATTTTTTTCATGGAGTTTTAAAGATAATTCTGCCGATGTTTTTATTCTGAAAAAAGAAACTAAAAACGAATTAACAATTATTCAATATCAATATGAAGATAAAGCTTCCGATTTAGAAATTCCATTTAATGATTCGGCTTCAGTTGAAAATGCGATTTCATGTTTGTTGGTTTTGCTTTATTTTAAATATGATTCCAAAACCATTCAAAATCGCGTACAAATGTTGTATCCGGTTCAAATGCGTCTTGAAGTCAAAAACGGAATCAACAATTGCAGTATAATTGATGATAGTTACAGTTCCGATTTTCAGTCGCTTAAAATTGCTTTGGATTTTCTGGAAAGTCAGCAAAAAAAGAACGCAACAAAAACAGTAATTCTTTCGGATATTTTTCAAAGCGGATTTTCAAATGAAGAATTATATTCTAAAGTTTCACAATTGGTTTCAGCTAATAAAATCAATCGCGTAATTGGTATCGGGCCAACGATTTCTTCTTTTAAGGACAAATTTTCAAATTGTATTGCCTTTCAGGATACAGCATCATTTATTGAAGCATTTGAAAGTTTGAATTTCAGCAATGAAACGATTTTGATTAAAGGCGCAAGATCTTTTCAGTTTGAAGAAATTGTTTCACTTCTTGAAGAAAAAACGCATGAAACGGTTTTGGAAATCAACTTGGATTCCATCAGTCATAACTTGAATTATTACAAATCAAAACTCGCAGATGATGTAAAAATCATGGTGATGGTAAAAGCTTTCGGTTATGGAAATGGAGGTTTGGAAATTGCCAAATTACTGGAACATCATAAAGTGGATTATTTAGGTGTGGCTTTCGCCGATGAAGGAATTTCGCTGAAAAACGGCGGAATCAAATTACCAATTATGGTTCTGAATCCCGAATCTACAAGCTTTCCGTCGATTATTCAATACAAATTAGAACCAGAAATTTATAGTTTAAAAGGATTAAATGCCTTTTTGAAAATTGCCAAAGAAAAGAATTTAAAAGATTTCCCGATTCACATTAAAATGGATACAGGAATGCATCGTTTGGGTTTTGAAGAAAATACAATCGACGAATTGATTCAGACTTTGAAAAACAATTCAAGCGTTCGGGTGCAAAGTATTTTGTCGCATTTGGCAACAAGCGATGATCCAAAACATTTTGGTTTTGTTGAAAAGCAAATAGGTTTATTTGAGAAATTATCATCCAAATTAATGTCGGAATTAAATATAAACCCGATTCGTCATATTCTGAATACTTCGGGAATCAGTAATTTCCCGAATGCACAATATAATATGGTACGTTTGGGAATTGGCTTGTACGGAGTTTCTAACGATTCATCGGAACAAAAATATTTGGAAAATGTTGGAACATTAAAATCAATTATTTCTCAAATCCGAACAATTCCAAGTGGTGACAGCGTAGGTTACGGACGCCGTTTTATGGCCGAAAAAGAAACAAAAATTGCCACAATTCCAATAGGTTATGCTGACGGAATTTCCAGATTATGGGGAAATGAAATAGGTTTTGTAACGATCAAAAATCAAAAAGCCAATATTGTCGGAAGTGTTTGTATGGATATGTTAATGGTCGATGTGAGTAATATCAATTGTAAAGAAGGTGATTCAGTGATTATTTTTGGCGAAAGCCCAACTGTTATTGAAATGGCGGAAGCTTTAAAAACAATTCCATACGAGATTATGACCAGTATTTCGCAACGTGTTAAACGGGTATTTTTCAGATAATTTTAAGAACTTTCAGGAAAATTACGTATTTTCGGTATAATTATTATAAACTAAAAAGGAACAATTATGGGATTTTTTTCTGAATTTAAGGCATTTGCAATAAAAGGCAACGTGGTTGATCTTGCTGTTGCAGTAATTATTGGAGCGGCATTTGGTAAAATTGTAAGTTCATTTATTGAAGATGTAATTACGCCACTAGTATTAAAACCGGCTTTAGAAGCTGCGCATTTAGAAAAAATTCAAGACCTTACCGCTTTTGGCGGTGTAAAATACGGTCTCTTTCTGTCGGCAGTAATTAACTTTGTTATTGTTGCTTTTGTTTTATTCTTAGTAATTAAAGGAGTAAATAAACTTAAAAAAGAAGAAGCTCCAGCTCCGCCAGCCGGACCAACGCAAGAAGAATTGCTTACTCAAATTAGAGATTTATTAAAAAATAAATAAAAATATAATACCGCTACACTAAGTCTAACTTAACCGTCTTCTAAAGAGACGGTTTTTTTACAAAATGTTTGTTTTATAACATTTTGTTATTTTTTGTGAATCGCCTTGCCGAGACTTTTATTATACTTATTTTTGCAGTACAAATTTGATTATAAAATTATTTAAAAATATAAAAATGAGAATTGCAGTTGTAGGTGCTACCGGAATGGTTGGCGAAGTAATGCTTAAAGTTTTAGCAGAAAGAAATTTTCCTGTTACAGAATTAATTCCTGTTGCATCAGAAAGATCAGTTGGAAAAGAAATTGAATATAAGGGAACAAAATATAAAGTTGTTGGTTTACAGACTGCTGTAGATATGAAAGCTGACATCGCAGTTTTTTCTGCTGGAGGAGATACTTCATTAGAGTGGGCTCCAAAATTTGCTGCTGCAGGAACAACTGTTATTGACAACTCATCAGCTTGGAGAATGGATCCGACTAAGAAATTAGTAGTTCCTGAAATCAATGCTTCAGTTTTAACTAAAGAAGATAAAATTATTGCAAACCCAAACTGCTCTACTATTCAAATGGTATTGGCATTGGCGCCTTTGCATAAAAAATACAACGTTAAAAGAATTATTGTTTCGACTTACCAATCAATCACTGGAACTGGTGTAAAAGCAGTAAAACAATTAGAAAATGAGTACGCAGGAATTCAAGGCGATATGGCTTACAAATATCCAATTCACAGAAATGCGATTCCACATTGCGACAGTTTTGAAGAAAACGGATACACTAAAGAAGAAATGAAATTAGTTCGCGAAACTCAAAAAATTCTTGGTGACAACACTATTAGAGTTACGGCTACTGCAGTTCGTGTACCAGTTGTTGGCGGACACAGTGAAGCTGTAAACGTTGAGTTTACAAATGATTTCGATGTGAACGAAGTTCGTGAAATTTTGCACCATACTGATGGAGTAGTAGTGCAGGATAATTTAGATACATTCACATACCCAATGCCATTATATGCTGAAGGTAAAAATGATGTTTTTGTTGGAAGAATCCGTCGTGACGAAAGCCAGCCAAACACATTAAACATGTGGATTGTTGCTGATAACTTAAGAAAAGGTGCAGCAACAAACACAATCCAAATTGCTGAATATTTAATTCAAGCGGGTTTGGTTTAAATCTGAGAGATTAAAGAAAATTGTTATAAAGAAAAAGCCGTAATTGCAGTGATGTGATTACGGCTTTTTTGAATACTATAAATCTCTAATTTGAAAAAATTATTTCTTTTTCATTAACTCTTCCCTACAAGATTTTCCTGCCTCAAAAGCAATAGTAGCATTTTTTGGATCTTGTATTTCGGCAGGTCCTAAATTTTGTTCTTTTAATTTAGCCATGGTACATTCTGCCATAAATATAGCATCTTTAATGTTGGTACCACTATTTATAAATTTATCTTTTATAAGGGCTTTAAATCCTTTTTCTGTTTGAGGGGTCCAAGCACTTTCTCCTGTTTTTGATTTGTTTTTTAAAAACACCTCTTTTGTACATTCTTGTGTTAGTTGTTTGATATGTAATACAATCCCTGGTGTTTTAAGATCCTTTGGTTTGTAGTTATTACTCTTGATTTTTTCAAAAGAACAATCAGCTATAAAATCAATTTGCTCTTTGGTGCACATTCCATTTGCTTTCTCCTCCAGGCCATCTTTTAATCCTCTTTTAAACTCGGCTTCTTTTTCTGGTGTCCACTCATTTTTATTGCATGAAAATAATGTGAAAGCTACAACTGCAATACTAATGTAATTTAGAAATTTGTTCATTTAATTGAATATTAAATAGATTTGATAAGCTATAGTTGTTTTTTAATTATTCTCTTTTTCTAATTCTTCTTCACAAGCCAGTACGATTTTTTTAGCCACAATAATTTTTTTGGGATCTTTTTTTAAATCTACAGGTGATATATTTTGTTCTTTTAGTTTTGCAATGATACAATCTGTAAGGATAGAAGCCTCATCGTTTTTAAAACCATTTTGGATGTAGCTTTTTTTTAAGCCCGTTTTGAAAAACTCTTCCGTTTTTGAATTCCATGTGCTTTTCATTACTTCTTGGTAGCATTCTTGACTCAGTTGCTTCGCTATTTTTGAATTTTCAGGTGTTTTATCAATATTAGGTTTTAAGCCTTTTATTTTCAACTTCTCAACATAACAATCGACCATCGAATTTATTTGATCTTTTGATGCTAATCCTTTTGCTTTAATTTGTAAACTGTCTTTTAAATCTTTTTTAAACTCGGCTTCTTTTTCTGGTGTCCATTCATTTTTGTTGCATGAAAATAATGTGAAAGCTAAAATTGCAATACTTATGTAATTTAGAAATTTGTTCATTTTGTTTTAGATTATTGATTAAATGAAGAATAGATTTATTTTTATATCCTTAGAATTTCTGCAAAAGTATTTTTAAAGTGTTTTAGCAAATAGCTTTGAGAGACAAAAGAATAATATAATAAGGCATTTAAAATAGCTTAATATGATAGTTTTAAAACTTGTAATGATTATTTAAGTTTTACTACCGAATTAATTTTGTATAGCAGAAAATATATGGAACTAAACTTCAGCTTAATAGAAAACGATTATTTGCAACAGCATTTGTATCTTGCTAAAAAAAAATGGATAAGAATCTAAAATATATTGAAGACAATTATATAGAATTTGAAGAAGTGATTAAAACAACAAATATCTCTTCGGAAAAATTGAATGAATTAATTGAAAGCAAGCTTGTTCAACATCCTTCCTATGTTATAAATTCAGAAATTACAATAAGCTCTTCTTTAAACGACAATCATAAAATTATAATTGAAAAGAATTATTTTCATCCAAGCGTTTTGCGACTTATAGAAGTTAATTCGAATAATTTAAATCGTGAAAAATTTAAAAAAGAGTTTAAAGAAAATTTATTGTCAAATCTGAAAAACCATGACTATAAAACATTTGCATACGGAAATGTTTTTGATGAAAATCAAAATATTGATAATGAAAAAATTGAAAAGGCATTAGAAGAAGAATGGGATTACTTCTGTAAAGGTGTTTACGGAATCTGTACTTTAAACAATGATGAGGTTGCTATAATAGAGAAAGAAATTGCTATTAAAAAGATTTTAAAATTTATTGAGCAAAAATCTTCACTATTGACGAAAGAGGATGAAATGTACTTGAGAGAATTAAATATCGAATTAAACAAATCAACGAGTAATTTTGCACCGTATCAAAGAGAATTGAGTAGCAGAGGGAAATATTTGGATAAGTTACTTAGAGAATTTTCTCTGGAAGATTTGATTAAGAAATATGATTAAAATACAATATAAAAAAAGCGAGAATCAATAAATTCTCGCTTTTCTATTTTTTAATATTCCGGAGCAAGTTCTAGTTCAAGTCCTTCTAAATCTGTAGTAATTGGTATCTGACAGCCTAAACGACTATTAGATTTAACGTAAAATGCTTCCGAAAGCATGGCTTCTTCTTCGTCTCCCATTTCAGGTAATGCAATATCATTTAGAACATAACACTGGCAAGAAGCGCACATGGCCATTCCACCACAAGTTCCTTCAACAGGAAGTTCGTATGCTTTGCATAACTCCATTATATTCATTGCCATATCAGTAGGAGCCTGTAATTCATGAATAACTCCTTCTCGATCCTTAATCTTTATTAATACATCCATTTTAATTATGGGAATTTTAATGTAGGATTTTATAACGTGAAAAAATCCTGGTTTATTTTAACTTGTTGGTTTTATGCTAAATGCGTATTCTTTTTGTGCATTATCTTTAAGATGCATTTTTACCCCCAGCATAGTACCGCCTTTTTCAAGTAGCGTTACTACAGCAATGACAGAATAATAATCTCTGTCACCTTGAAAGATTAATGTTCCTTCGTATGTAGAATTTACAACTCCTTGTTTGTCTGTTGTTACAGAGACTTTTCTTGGATGTGAAAATTCAGCTGTGCTGTAAGTTGCTTTATTAGCAAATTTCGCTTTCCCTTCGGCAAAATCATATAAAAAATCATAGTTTCCAATTCTTAAGCTGCCTTCTTCATTAGTCGTGCTAGTGTTAAAAACTATTTGTCCTGAAAATTTAAAATCCGACCATTCTTCTGCTTCATTTACCCAAGCCTTGTCAACAATTAAAGTTTGTGCTTGCTGAGCATAATTTACCGATACAAAAAACAACAATAAAAATAAAGTGTAATAGTGTTTCATAAATTTATGATTTAGGGTTATTTTACAAATTTAAGTTAAATAAGTAAAAACAACGCAACTAAAACTCTTAAATCTTTATGTTCTTTTTTGTTAAATGCGCAATATTCGATTTAATTTTGCGTGTTTTTATTAAAAATAATAAGAAAAACACGCAAAAGAAATACTATTCTTGTTAATAATTAAAAATCTTAAATGCTAAGAAAAAACGATTCACTACATGATATTTACCACAGTTTCAATTTGTGGTGCATATTTTTTAATTGTAGTTTCAACTCCGGCTTTCAAAGTCATTTGGTTTACGCTGCAGCTAATGCATGCGCCTTCAAGACGAACTTTTACATGCTTATCTTCGTCAATCGAAACTAGCGTAATATCTCCGCCATCAGATTTTAAAAATGGCCTTATTTCGTCTAAAGCTAATAAAACGTTATTTGTTAATTCTTCTGTTGTCATAATATTAATGTGTCAATTAGATAATGTGTCAATTAGAAAATTTAATTCATTATCTAATTGGCACATTATCTCATTATCTAATTATTTTTTCACTGCTGAACATCCTGCCATCGTTGTAATTTTAATGGCTTCTGTTGCTGGTAAGCTTTCGTTTCTGTTTACTGTTTCCTGTACAACATTTCGAGTGATTTCTTCAAAAACAGTTTCAATTACTGATGCTGTTTGCAAAGCTGCCGGACGACCGTAATCTCCTGCTTCACGAATAGACTGTACAATTGGAACTTCACCTAAAAACGGTACATCTAAGTCAGCAGCAAGATTTTTTGCTCCTTCTTGTCCAAAGATATAATATTTATTATTTGGTAATTCTTCTGGAGTAAAGTAGGCCATGTTTTCAACAATTCCTAAAACCGGAACATTGATATTGTCCTGCATGAACATTGCAACTCCTTTTTTAGCATCAGCAAGTGCAACAGCTTGTGGTGTACTTACCACAACCGCACCTGTGATAGGAAGCGACTGCATAATTGAAAGGTGAATATCTCCCGTTCCTGGAGGTAAATCAAGAAGCATGAAATCAAGTTCTCCCCAATCAGCATCAAAAAGCATTTGGTTTAAAGCTTTTGCTGCCATTGGCCCTCTCCAAATTACTGCCTGGCTTGGTGCAGTAAAAAATCCAATAGAAAGTATTTTGATTTCATAACTTTCAACTGGTTTCATTTTAGATTTTCCATCAACTGTAATCGAAATTGGTTTTTCGTTTTCAACATCAAACATAATTGGCATTGAAGGCCCGTAGATATCAGCATCTAAAATTCCAACCTTGAATCCCATTTTTGCAAGTGTTACGGCAAGATTTGCGGTAACAGTTGATTTTCCAACTCCTCCTTTTCCAGAGGCAACAGCGATAATATTTTTGATTCCAGGAATAGCACGACCTTTGATTTCGACTTTTTCAGGAACTTCAACTTTAATGTTTACTTTGATTTTTGCATCGGCAGAGATCAATTCGTGAATTGTTTTTTTAACATCGTCTTCTGCTCTTTTTTTGATGTGCATTGCAGGTGTATGAAGTACTAAATCGACTACAACTTCATCGCCAAATGTAATCACGTTGGCAACAGCACCGCTTTCAACCATATTTTTTCCTTCTCCAGCTATAGTAATGGTTTCTAAAGCTTTAAGAATTTCTTTTCTATCTAATTTCATTTTTAATGTAGGTGTTTTCTAATGATGAAACTTATTTAAGTACTATGTTTATTTAAACTTGTTTCAGACTGCAAAGATAACAGATTAAGTTCGGATTCTTACTTTTTTTGAATCGTATTTATTGATATTGAAATTATTCAAAATGATGGAGTTGTGATTTTTTGAAAGAGATAGAGGAAAGCAGAAAATAATTAGAAACAATTTTTAGATTAAAGAAGCAAAGAATTTGATTTAAAAATAGAAAAAAGAAACCCACCAAGATTTGATTTGGTGGGTTTCTTAAAAAAAATGGTCTACAAGTTATTCGTATTTTAGGTATTTCAAAACATCGATTTTAGTTACTTGATATGCTTTTGTCAAAACAATCAACAAAGTTAAAAACAGTAATGAAACTAATGCGATTGAAAATGGCAAAGTCGAAATATTGATTCTGAATGCGTAATCCTCTAGCCATTTTTGTAATAAAATATAAGCAGGACCGATTCCGATTCCAAATCCAAGCAAACAGAATAAGACATATTGTTTAGATAATTCTTTAAGCAAAATGTCAGTTTCTGCGCCCAATGTTTTTCTGATTGCAATTTCTTTCAGTCTTCTTTCCATCGAAAATGATGCCAAAGCAAACAATCCGAACACAGCAATTATAATTACGACTAAATTTAGAATGAAAAACAAGTTTTTTTGCTTGATTTGTTCCTGATATGTTCTTGCAAATCCTTTGTTAACAAATTCATATTCAAAAGGATAATCTGGGTTTACATTTTTTGCCCAGTATGATTTCAATTTTTCTAACGTTTCTGTTAAATTATTTGGTGATACTTTTACAAAAATATTATTGAAGTTGTTCCATCCCAAGGTTTTGATGTTTATAAAAACCATTGGAGGAACTTTGTTTTGTAAACCTGTAATATGAAAATCTTTAACAACACCTACGATTTTAAATTTCAAATTCCCACTATCGTTTTTAGACCAACCCGAAGTAATTATGGTATTTATTGGGTTTTTTAAATTCAAAGTTTTAGCAAGTGTTTCATTAATCAACATACTGCTCACGGTGTCGGAAGCAAATTTTGGAGATAAATCACGTCCTTCAACAATTTTGATTTTCATCATTTCCAGAAAACCAAAATCGATTTCTGCATTTCTTGGCTGAACAAAAATTCCGTTATGCGTAAATCCAGAACTTGAATTTGTGCTTCCACCAAAGCTTCCTGCAAATGTAGTAACGTCTAAAACTCCTGGTATTTTTTTGATTTCTGGTTTATCAACGCCATATTGCTGCGTTCTTTTTTGTCTGTCTGGTTTGTTGTACGGAATCGAAATTACCTGATCTCCGCTAAAACCAAGATCTTTGTTCATCATATAATTAACCTGCGAATTGACAATCAAAGCGCCAATGATAAAAAACGCTGCAATTCCGAATTGAAAAATAAGCATCGAGTTACGAATCCAGATACCGCTTTTGCTTCTAGAAAAATTCCCTTTAAGTACTTTTAAAGTCTCAAAATTTGAAATATAAATGGCTGGGAAAATACCTGCAAGAATGATTACTAATCCAAAAATCATAATAAGTTGCAGGTAAAATTCGCTCCCATTCATGGTTAAAGTCTTTTTCAAAAATGTATTATAATACGGCAACGAAAGCTCTACAATTGCAAGTGCAAACACTATGGCAAGTACGACAATTATTGCAGTTTCAAATATAAATTGAGTAATAATTTGGTTTTTGGTAGCGCCCACAATTTTGCGAACACCAACTTCTTTAGCACGTTTGATTGCCGATGCAGTCGCTAAATTGATGTAGTTTACCAATGATAAAACCAAAATCAAAATAGACAAGCCGGCCATGATGTAAAGCAATTTTAGATTCCCTACACCTTCAGGAAAATTTTGTCCTGCCGAACTTTTTGTTCCGTGCAAACGAGACATTTGCATTTGGTCTAAAATAACTGTGATTTCGCCATTTTCTTTTACATATTGTTCTGGAGTCTGACCGTTTTCTTTGGCATCTTTTAAAGTTCGGTTTACATAATTTACGTTTTGCATTTTCTTCAAAACAGCAACCGGATCAGCACCTTTTTTGATCTTTACTAATAAACCGTAATTGAAATTTCCCCAACTGTTAATATCATTTTCACGTTTTACACCGCTAAAAACATAATTTGGCTCCATTGACGAAGGCGAAATAATACGATAAACAGCTTTTACAGTATACGTTCCGGTATTGTATGTGATCGCTTTTCCAATAGGATCGTCGTCTTTAAAAATCAATTTTGCTTGCTCTTCAGAGAGTGCAACGCTGTTTTTTTCTTTTAAAATATTGGTTTTAGCACCTTTTAGGATTTCGAAAGGGAAAAAATCAAAGAAATTTTCGTCGCTTACGGTAATCTTTTTCGCCATCAATTTTTGACCTTGATATTTGATGATATCCTCGTCATACCAAGTATTAAAGAAGCAGATTTTTTCAATCTCAGAAATTGTTGCTTTACAGGTTTCTCCAAACGGAATCGAATTTGATCCCCAAGTATCGCCCGTTGCGCCAATTTTGTTCAAGACCATATAAGCGTTTTCTTTGTTTGGATTCCATTGATCATAAGCATGTTCATTGTTCCAATACAAAATCGCAAAGATTACGCTGGCAACCCCAATGCTTAATCCTAAAACATTCAAAAACGAAAACATTTTGTTTTGCTTCAAATGATAAATAAATATTTTAAACCAGTTAGAAATCATGGTAGTGTTTTTTGTAGTTATTTAGGTTTTGCAACCCGATTAGTTTTTTAAATCAAAGCCCATATTTTGCAGACGAATTCTACCAGAATTACAATTGCTGCTACGATAAATTTTACCATCTTTTCTTTATTTAGCGTCCATAAAAACATCTACATTTCTCTGGTTTAATTTTTCAGAGAATATCACACCATCTTTCATATGAATAGTTCTTTGCGAGAACGAAGCATCGTAATCAGAGTGGGTTACCATCAAAATTGTTGCGCCTTTTGCGTGTAAATCGGTTAAAAGTTCCATTACTTCATTACCGTTTTTACTGTCTAAGTTTCCTGTTGGCTCATCGGCAAGAATGATTTTTGGATCGTTAACCAAAGCTCTTGCAACGGCAACTCTTTGCTGCTGACCTCCAGAAAGTTGTTGCGGAAAATGTTTCAAACGATGTGAAATATTCAATTTCTCAGCAATAGCTTCGATTTTTTGTTTTCTTTCTGATGCTTTTACGTTGTTGTAAAGCAAAGGCAATTCGATATTGTCGTAAACAGAAAGTTCGTCAATCAAGTTGAAATTCTGAAAAATGAATCCGATATTTTCCTTGCGAACCTGCGCTCTTCCTTTTTCTTTAAGACCAATCATTTCTTGATCTAATAATTTATAACTTCCATCAGTAGCGCTGTCTAAAAGCCCGATGATGTTTAATAAAGTCGATTTTCCACAACCTGAAGGCCCCATGATAGTTAAAAAATCACCCTTTTTAATTTCTAAAGAAATACCGCTCAATGCTGATGTTTCTACTTCTTCTGTTCTAAAAACTTTGGTTAAATTTTGAATTGTTATCATTTTTTGTAAAGGTGTTAAATGTTGTTAATTACGTTTTTTGATTGATGATTGAAACTTTATTTTTTTTGTTTGAAGTTTTAGGTTTCAGGTTCTTTCGTTACGTAAAACTTGAAACTTGAAACCTGAAACTTGAAACAATTTATTCATTACTAATAGAAAGCTCCTCAATGTCTTTATAATCTGTATATGATGAAGTAATTACAGATTCGCCTTCTTTTAATCCTTCCAGAACTTCATAATAAGAAGGATTTTCTCTGCCTAATTTTATGTTTCTTCTTTCGGCTTTATTTCCTTTTGTTACAAAAATCCATTTCCCTGCAGTTTCCTGATTGAAGCTTCCTTTTGGCAGCACTAAAATTTTATTTCTTTCTGATAAAATCAGTTTTACGCCAAAACTAAGTCCGTCTTGTAAAGTGATATTTTCTTTAGATGTAAAAGCCAATTCTACTGTAAAATGTCCGCCTTTTACTTCCGGAATTACTTTGGTGACAATAACTTCAAGGTTTTTTCCTTTAAATTCTACTTGTCCTTTTAAGCCTTCGCGAACTTTTTCCAAATAAAACTCATCTACATCGGCAGCCAGTTTGTAACCACGTTTTGAATCAATTTTCCCGATGCTTTGACCTGCCTGAAAATTCTGCCCTAAGACAGCTTCAAATGAAGTTAATCGGCCAGATTCTGGAGCAGTAATCAAGAAGTTTTTCTTGTTGTTTCTCAAAATATCCAAACTTTTTTCCATAGTCTGAATCGAACGGTTGATTT
This sequence comes from Flavobacterium resistens, assembly GCF_900182645.1. Taxonomy (GTDB): domain Bacteria; phylum Bacteroidota; class Bacteroidia; order Flavobacteriales; family Flavobacteriaceae; genus Flavobacterium; species Flavobacterium resistens. The sequence goes on from NZ_FXTA01000002.1 coordinate 416,747, forward strand.
GCGAAATCTGAACTTGATTCGATTGTTTTTCTTTTTGAATACTCTGCTGAATCGTTCTTTTTCGCTCTTCCTGAAAACGAAGACTTTCCTTAAAAGTATTCCAGTCGTTTTTCGAAATCACATCTTTATCGTACAATTTCGAATTCATGTCGTATAATCTTTTGGCGTCGTTATAATCGTGTTCGATTAAAACCAAATCTTTATTCAAATTCAATTCCTGATTTCTGATGTTCAGTTTTCCAGTATTTAAGTTGTTGATTTGCTCAATAATTGCAGTTTCCTGAGTCAAGTAATTCAATTCTGTGTTTGGATTGTACAAACGTGCCAGCGATTGTCCTTTGGTCACCATTGCGCCGTTTTCAACAAAAATCTCTTTTACAGACCCTCCTTCTGTAACGTTCACAAGCATTACGTTGAGCGGCTCAACTTTTGCCTGAAAAACCACAAAATCTTCAAAAAAAGCTTTTTCAACTTTTTGGATCGAAAGCTCTTCGGCTTTTACGTTTAAACTTCTTTTTGTATTAAACGAGAAAAACACGATTGCGGCCAAAACTAAAAAAACTCCAATTGCTATTGTGAGATATCTAAATTTTCTATTTTTACGAGGAATTACCTTATCCATTTTTTAAATAATTTACTGATTACCAATAGGTAAATATTGTGCCACAAAATTTATTTTTTGTAAAGCATTGATTTTAAAGAAGGTTCTGAAAACAGTCCAAAAAATGAGTGTTCGATAATGAACAGTTGACCGTTCAAAATCGAACAAAAAAAGAAAGCATGAGAAAAAAACAAGCCCAAATATTAGTTGTTGATGATCAGGAAGAAATTCTTTTTTCGGCAAAAATGATTCTCAAAAAGCATTTTGAAACGATTTTTACCGAAAATAGTCCCAGAAAAATCATTACGGCTTTAAGTGAAAATGACATAAATGTGGTTTTGTTAGACATGAATTACCGAATTGGTTTTGAAGATGGGCGCGAAGGAATTCATTGGCTGAAAGAAATAAAAATGCTTTCGCCAAATACTATTGTGATTTTAATGACTGCTTTTGGGAAAATTGATACTGCTGTTGAAGGAATCAAAATGGGTGCTTTTGATTATGTTTTGAAACCTTGGAACAACGAAAAATTGCTCGAAACAATTGATAAGGCTGTCGCCGAAAGCCGAAAAAACAATAAAAAACCGATTGTTGAAAAAGTCGAAAAAAGATATTTTACCGGAACTTCCCAAAAAATAAAACAAGCCTATTCAATTGCTGAAAAAGTTGCGAGAACCGACGCAAATGTGTTGATTTTAGGTGAAAACGGAACCGGAAAATATGTCTTTGCAGAGTTTATTCATCAGAATTCAGATCGAAAAAATGAGCCTTTTGTGCATGTTGATTTAGGTTCGTTAAGTGATAATTTGTTTGAAAGTGAACTTTTTGGATATGCAAAAGGTGCTTTCACTGATGCAAAAACAGATACAGCAGGACGATTTGAAAATGCTCAAAACGGAACTATTTTTCTGGACGAAATTGGGAATATTCCGCTTCATTTACAATCCAAATTACTGCACGTTTTACAGACAAAAACCGTAACGCGTTTGGGCGAAAGCAAAGCAAGACCTTTGAATGTCCGAATAATTTCGGCAACTAATAATGATATTAAAGCCGAGGTAAAAAACAAGATTTTCAGAGAAGATTTGCTGTACCGAATCAATACAATGGAAATCAATTTACCGCCTTTGCGCGAGCGAAAAGAAGATATTGTTCCGATGGCAAATTTTGTTCTCGATCAAATTGCTGAAAAGTACAATCAGGATAATTGGAGTTTTGCAGATAATGTAGCGCCTTATTTGGAAAAATATCCTTGGAAAGGAAATGTTCGTGAAATGCAAAATAAGATTGAACGCGCGTTGATTTTGGCCGACAATAATATAATTTCAGTTCAGGATCTTGATATTTTGGATTTTGAAGAAATTCAGGAAAATGATGAAAATCCATTGTCTGAATTGGAGAAAACAGCAATTGAAAAAGCGCTTTTTAAGCATCACGGAAATATTTCAAAAACAGCCGAAGAATTAGGATTGTCGAGAGCTGCTTTGTACAGAAGAATTGAAAAATATGATTTGAAGAATATTTAAATTAGAGTGTAATTTAACCGCAAAGCGCGCAAAGTAATTTTTTGTACAGTTTGTAATTGCTTTATTAAGCTCGCAAAGCTATGTGTAGCGTTCTTTGCGTAAAATCCTTGCGACCTTTGCGGTTAAATTTTCATCATCATTTAAGTATAAAAAAATAAAAACAATGAAAAACTGGAAATTTTATAACGCTTTATTCGTAAGAGTCTTGTTTGTAATGATGCTCTTTTTTTTCTGCGTTTTTCTGATTTATAAAATGTTTTATTATAACGCAATTTTGGTTGGTGTTTTTGTTTTTATAATGCTGGCCGAAATGTATTTTTATGTCAAAAATCAATTGCAGTTTTATGACAGAACTTTGCTTTCGATTTTACAAAATGATTTTACAACCAATTTTCCCGAAGAAAATAGAAAAGACAATTTTGAAAGTCTCTATCTTTTGTATGAAACACTGAAAGTACAACAACAAGAACAGATTTCGAAAGAATTAATCTATCGTTCACTTTTAAACAATATTGAAAGTGCCGCTTTGATTCTGGAAAAAGAAAATGACGATTGGAATATTTTTTTGATGAACGACTGTTTTTCAGATTTGTTTAAAGTGCCAAAAGTGAGTCATTGGAAATACCTTAAAAATTATCTTCCGTCGCTTTGTTTCGAAATTGAGAAAACTGATTTCAGCGAATTAAAATCGGCAATTTCAATAAAAATTGAAGAGCAGGATTTGCAGACTTTTATGCTTCAGACTTCGCGAACGCAAAGTTATAATCGAGAATATTTCATCATTTTATTGGACAGCATTCAGCGCGTTATTGAGAAAAAGGAAAAAGAAGCCTGGATCAATCTGATGAAAATTATTTCGCATGAATTAATGAATTCGTTGACGCCAATTCGTGCGCTTTCGCAGAATTTACTCCACATTGTCGATCAGGAAAAATTGGAAGAAGACGATTTTGAAGACATCAAAAGCAGTATTTCGACGATTATAAATAGGAGTGATCATTTGCAGGTTTTTGTTGAAAACTACCGAAAATTGGCGATGTTGCCGACTCCAACAAAACAAATGACGTCAATAAATGCGCTTTTTGACGATTGTCTTCGTATTATGAGTCCGATTTTAAAAGCTGAAAATATCGAATTGATTAATGAAAGTCATAGTTCGCGCTCGATTATGATTGATAAAAATCAAATGGAACAAGTGATTATTAATTTGATTACCAATAGTATTCATGCATTAAAAGAAAAATCCGAAAAGAAAATGTATGTTTCGAGTTATACTGAAAATAATCGTTTTTTCATTTCGATTTCAGATAACGGAAAAGGAATCGCTCCAGAAATTCAGGATAAGGTATTCCTTCCATTTTTCACTACCAGAAAAGATGGCGCCGGAATTGGCTTAACACTTTCTAAAAATATTATCGAAGCGCATGGTGGCTATTTAAGCTACCAAACCGATGAAGATAGAACAAGTTTTGTGATTTGTTTGATTTAAAAGTCAACTTCAGGTTCCCAAAAATGTTTTTCGAGATCTATAATTTGGTTGTCAATAACTTCAATGCCTTCGTTTTCTAAAAGTTGCTGCATTAAATTTGTTCCGTCAAAATGATGTTTTCCTGTCAAAAGTCCTTTTCGGTTTACGACTCTGTGCGCAGGAACATCATCCATATTATGACAAGCATTCATTGCCCAGCCGACCATTCGGGCAGAGCGAGCGGTTCCTAAAGCTTTTGCAATTGCACCATAAGAAGTTACCTTTCCGTACGGAATTTGTCTTGCAACGGCATAAACTCTTTCGAAAAAATTTTCTTCAGCCATATTTTTTGCAACTAATTAAAAAGATTTTAAGGATTTTAAAATTAGTGTTTATCTGCTTAATTCAATAAAATCAGTGTGGAATTTTTATTTGAAATAATAATTCAGAATATTAAAAAGTGTTGCAACAGCTACTAAACCAGTAATACTTCCGATAATAGTATTCATATTGCGCATGAAGTAATCGGTTTTCTTTTCTATTCTTCCAAAAAAAGCAATATAACTGTATAAAATTCCAAAAGCGCCAAGGACAGAACCTAATACAAAGGTGACAATTATGGTGTTTTCGAATACAAAAAGATTGTATGAAGCCAAAGTTACGCTTACTACAACATAATACGGAATCGGGAAAAAATTCAGTCCGGAAAGCAGCATCCCAAGAAAGAAACGACTTTTTTTGCTGCTCTTTTTAATCTTCGTTTTTTTCTTTGTTATTGGTTCTTTGGCAATAAACAAAAAGTAAATAGTTAAGATCGAAAAAATGACAAAACCAACTTCACGCAATAACGTTATAACATCTGGCCGATTGTCTATGACACGAGCAAATAATACTGCGACATAAGCCTGAAAAAAAATAACGAAAACAGCACCGATTACAAACGATAAAGCATTCTTTTTCCCTTCTTTCATTTTTATTTTAGCAGCGGTCATGTTGAGTAATCCCGGCGGAATTGTCCCAATAGCAGCGGCAATAAAACCTGAAAGTAATGGAGTAAGGTAGGTCATTCAGTTATTAAATCGGTTAGATAAAGGTTTCAAAATTAAAGTTAGTCTTTAATTTTGAAACGAATATACGTAATTGCCTTGTTAATTTCTAAATATTGTTTTTCGTAAAATGTTTGGATAGAAGTCACAACTTCAGGGCTTCCTTCGTTTTTGTAAACATTATGGTTGGCATACAAAACTTCGTGGCCTTCTCCGTGAAGCAACCCAAGTGTATAGCCGTGCATGAATTCGCTGTCGGTTTTTAAGTTTACGACACCGTCTTTTTTCAGGATTTTTTTATACAATTGAAGAAATTCAGAATTCGTCATTCTGTGTTTTGTTCTTTTATATTTGATTTGCGGATCTGGGAAAGTAATCCAGATTTCATCCACTTCATTTTCAGCAAAAATATGATTGATTAATTCGATTTGAGTTCGAACAAAAGCCACATTATGAAGACCGTTTTCAACAGCCGTTTTAGCGCCTCTCCAGAAACGAGCACCTTTAATATCAATTCCGATAAAATTTTTGTCAGGATACTTTTCAGCTAATCCAACAGAGTATTCTCCTTTTCCACATCCTAATTCTAAAACTAATGGATTATCATTTTTAAAGAAATCAGAATTCCATTTTCCCTTTAAAGGCATTAAATCGCCTACAACTTCTTCTCTGGTTGGTTGAAAAACGTTTTGAAATGTTTCGTTTTCTCTGAATCTTTTAAGTTTATTTTTACTTCCCACTTTTACAAAAATTTTCCGCAAAATTAAGGAATATAAACGAATGAAAATAGTGTAATTAGGTTTAAAAAGTTTTCCGCCACAAATTCACGAATTATTTTAAAATGAAAATTCGTGAATTTGTGGCGAAAAAAAAATATTTTTTAACCGTAATGTGGTTCTGTAATTGCTTTTGTTTTTGGGTCAAGCGTTTCGTCGTGTTGTGATAAATCCAGACCAATATGTTCTGATTCTTCAGAAACTCTCAGCGGAATAATAAAGTTGGTCACTTTGAACAAGAAATAAGCTCCGAAGAAAGTAAAAATTGAAACTAAAACTAATGCCATCATATGGTGTCCGAAAACATTCCATCCGCCGTGAAGTAAACTAGCGTCTTCGCCATGAGCAAAAATAGCTGTTAAAATCATTCCCATAATTCCGCCTACACCGTGACAAGCAAAAACGTCAAGCGTATCGTCGAATTTTTTTGAATATTTACAATTTACTGCGGTGTTAGAAACCAAAGCCGTTACAAATCCGAAGAACATACTTTCCGGAACAGAAACAAATCCTGCGGCTGGCGTAATGGCAACCAAGCCTACAACAGCACCAATGCAGGCACCAAGAGCAGAGACTTTTCTTCCGTTCACTCGGTCAAAGAAAATCCATGTTAACATTGCAGCAGCAGATGAAGTTGTTGTGGTTGCAAAAGCCATAGCGGCAGTTCCGTTGGCAGCAAGAGCAGATCCGGCGTTGAAACCAAACCACCCAAACCAAAGCATTCCAGTTCCTAATAATACAAAAGGAATATTAGTTGGAATATGCTGACTGTTTTTTCTTTTTCCTAAAACAATAACTCCTGCCAGAGCCGCAAAACCAGAACTCATGTGAACTACAGTTCCTCCGGCAAAATCTTTTACTCCAAAATAACTTCCTAAAATACCTGTTGGATACCAAACGGCATGACATAAAGGAGCGTATATAAAAAGTGTAAATAAACTGATGAAAATTAAATAAGATATAAAACGAACACGCTCAGCAAATGAACCTGTAATAATTGCCGGAGCAATAATGGCGAATTTCATTTGGAACAAAGCAAAAAGCATAAACGGAATCGTACTTGCCAATTTTTTATGAGGCAAAACGCCCACATAATCCATAAATGCAAAAGTGGTAGGATTTCCGAAGAAACTATAAAAATGATCGCCAGAACCAAAACCAACCGGTTCACCAAAAGCAAGACTAAAAGCTACAACAACCCATAAAAGTGTTACGACTCCAAGACAAATAAAACTTTGAAGCATAGTCGAGATTACATTTTTCTTGCCTACCATTCCGCCATAAAAGAAAGATAATCCAGGCGTCATAATCAAAACCAAACAAGAAGAAGTCAGCATCCAGGCAACATCGGCAGGAACAATATGATCAGTAGTTCCAAATTCAGACAACACATAACTATTTTCGGTCATTGTAGGCCAAAACGCACCCGTGATGCAAACAATGCTTATCATGATAAAGGAAATAATCCAGCGTTTTTCTATTTTCATTTTTAAAATACTTTGTTTAACCCTATTTTTTTTGGGGTCAAAGTTAAAAAAAAATAAAGATTCTTGTTTTGAAGGCTGTTAAAATAGAGGTTGTTGTTTTATTTTGACTAATTTTTTAAAATTCGTTCTGTTTTTTTAAGAGTATTCCATTTTTTGCTTTCTAAAAGAGGCTGTTTTTGTCAAATATGTTATAATTAAATTGACAGCTATTGCTGTAAACCGCTCTAAAAGTTAGGATTATAATAATAAAGCTGAAAAAAGTTTATTTTTTTTGAAGCTTAGCAATCAAGGCATCTTCAATTGGCGCTTTTATTTTAGTAACCGAATCAACTTCTTCATTCGGGATCGTCATCGATAATACATAATGTTGGATTTTCCATTCTTTTCCAATTTTGACCAAAACACCAGAACCACGACAAATTTTCATTTGAGTATTCAGTAATTCGTCAAACCAGGCAATTTTTCCTGTTTTATCAAAAAATATGTGACGTTCCAAAGCAGTGAAATTCCAGGTTTTTCCTTTGTCGAAATGTGGTTTTGCCCAAACTTTGAAATCCTTTTTGGTCCAGTTTTCGGTAGCGTCTGTTCCAATGAAAATTGCATCATCAGCCATTAAGGCAAAATAGGGTTCAAATTTAACATCGGCTGCAGCTTTGTGCCAAGTATCTAAAGTTTGATTGATTTTGTCTTTGTCGGTTTGAGCATTTGCAAAAGAAACAACGAATAAAAGGAGTAGAATAGTTTTTTTCATGAGATAAGTTATTTAAGTTTAAAGGTAAGAATCATTTTGGACAAGTAAAATTTGCGCGAAAAAAAACTTTGAGATCGTTGTCTTTTTGAGGTAAAATGTCTACAAAACTTAAATTATCTTACATTACTTATATGGTTTAAAATTTTTATATTTGAGAGCTTTAAAATACCACAATTATGAATCCGAAAATCATTATAAGTTCGCTGGCTTTTTCGTCTTTGCTTTTTATTTCTTGTAAAAAGGAATTAGAGCCACAACAAAATACAGCAACATCAGAATTGGTTCGACTAGGACTTGCAAAAGATACTACAAAACCTGCCGCAGCTGCACCAGTTGTGCAAACGCAAACTGCAAATCCAAATACAGTTTTAGGAGAAACAAAAGGATTGAATCCTGCTCACGGCCAGCCTGGACATCGTTGTGATATTGCCGTTGGAGCGCCACTGAATTCGGCACCACCACAGCAAGGTCAAGTAGTAACAACTCAAACACCACAAGTGGTTCAAGTAAATCCGAACCAGAAAAATGTAGTAACAACAACTGCTCCCGTAAAAGTAGCGAAAGGAATGAATCCGCCACATGGACAGCCAAATCACAGATGTGATATTCCAGTGGGAGCTCCTTTGAATTCTCCTGTTGCAAAACCTGCCACAAATACAGCACAAAGCGGAACCGCTACACAATCGTTTACCGTAACGCCACCAGCAAATAATCCAACTCCGGCTTTGTTAAGCACAGAAACAACACAGACAGTTGCAGAAGGAATGAATCCGCCACACGGACAAGCAGGACACAGATGCGATATTGCCGTTGGAGCACCTTTACCGAAATCGTAAAGAAAGTGACAAAGTAACAAAGATACAAAGTAGCAAAGTTTCATAGATTTTAAGCTTTGCTACTTTGTATCTTTTGAGAATAAATAAAAAAAAATACGCTTCAATTCGAAGCGTATTTTTTTTTATTTATTTTGAAATTTAAAAAGCTTTTTGTTTTTCGAAGGTTGTAGTTAGTGATTTTTTGATTTTGCTTAAAGCACCGCTAAAAGCTTTTTCCAATGTTTCGGCGTGTTCTGTAACAGTGATTGGCTGTAATTTTTGAGGACGAACTTCGATTACGCATTTTTTGTCCTGCAAACTAAATTTCTCTCCATTTTCATCCCCAAAGTGAACTTCAATGCGGGTAATTTTGTCTTCAAAACGTGCTAAACCTTTTTCTAATTCTCCAGAAAAATAGCTTTCTAATCTTGCGTGTCCATCAATGTTTTTGTCGGTGTTGATTTGAATCTTCATAATGGTTTAAATTTTATGATTGTCTCTCAAAGCTATCTTTTTTGACGGAAATAGGCAAGGGAGTTAAGGAAAGATTATGAAAAGTTTTGCTTAGTTTTTGGTTATTCCCATGAAGGAGGAATTTTCGATAATTGCTCTTTTCTGAAATTTATCATATTTAGAATTTCCATAATGCAAGAGCCTAGATTCTTCTTGATATCGTTGCTCCAAAAACGTAAAACTTTCCAATTCTGAGATTCTAAATATGTATTGACTTCAATATCTCTTTGCATGTTTCTCTCAATTTTCTTGATCCAGAATTCTGAATTTGTTTCTGGTTTTTTTCTAGTTTCCCAATCTTTTCCGTGGAAGAATTCGCCGTCAACAAAAATGGCAATTTTAAGAGGGTTAAATGTCAAATCTGGAGTACCAAAAACCTTTTTGTTGTTTTTTCGATAACGCAAACCTATATGCCATAACGCTTTTGCCAAACGAACTTCATCTTTGGTATTGGTGCCACGAATCATACTCATGACTTTGGAACGTTGTTCTGGAGTAAAACAGTCCATGGAAATTTAATTATTAAAGGTTTGAAATTTAATAATTAGTGGTATTTAATTTATTTATAGGTTTGTTGGGTTAAAGTTCAGAATTTTTATTTAATGACCAATTAAATTTGAGTTCTTTTTACGTGATTAACAAAATTTTCAAGAGACATTATTTTGTCTCTAAATTCTATGGGAAAGCTTGTTAAATAAGGTTTTGGAACAACCAAACAAACATTATATTTATACATTTCCTGTAATTGATTTTTGGAGATTCCTTGTTGAAGTGTAAATAAATGCTTTGTTTTTATTTTGTCTGCTTCATTTAGAATTTGTCTCCATCTATCTTTACATGTTGTTTTAGAGGCTAATGTGATTAATTTATTATTGTCAAAATGCGGATTGTGATATGAGTCTAGATCGGGGAAAAGAAAATCTGGTTTTTTATTGTCTTCTGTTACAGATTGAGTGCTGTATTTAATTTCAAAATTATTAAAAATTTCGGATAGATGATGTTCTAATGATTTTCCTGCTCTGCTTTTACGTCTGTTCAAAATGGTGTTGGCAGTTGTAATCAAATCTTCTACAGATGAAAAATGATTTTTCAAGATGTTTTCATATCTGTTATTCTCAATAACTTTAAATAGGTTAAATTCTGTGCTTAACCAATTTAATAATTCTCGATCTGGGTTATTTTGAATTATTGTTTTTGTAGTTGCAAAAGAATTTATATGACAATTCCTAGAGTTTAATGCTAATTCATATGTTGAAGGGAAATCTGATTGTAAAGTGTTTATGTATGCCCAAAAGCAATTTAAAATTTTATCCTCTGAAGAAAGTTCGTTTTGTTTAGGAATAATTCCATTTATGTCTGTTGAAGAAATGTTTAAATTGTTTAGAAAACTATCAATATCTTCATCATGGGATAATACAAAAGCTTCATAATATTCATTATCTTTTTTGCAAATAACTAATACGTCACCAATATTATCATCGTTTAAAAAAGGAAAACCTTTTCCGAATCTTGTTAAACGATATTCATTTCTGGTTCCAACGCCATAATAAATAAAGCGGCTAGTGGTTTCAAAGTCATTTTGCCATTTAATAGTTATGAATTTGTCTTTATTGGTCCCTTTTTGTCCTTCTTCATCGAAAAAAAGATTCCATGAATTTTTGTGAATATGAAAGCCAGATTGATGCCCTCCAGTTGATCCGGTGTCATTTGCGGTAATATATTTACTAAAAGAAATTTCAGAGTTTTGAACCGTTTCGATGACTTTACTTAGAATGCTTTCCATTGAATGCTGATATTTCATTTATTAAACATTCTCCAACTGCTTGCATTAAAGGCGAAACAACAGAATTTCCAAATTGTTTATATGCTTGATTATCAGATACAGGTATTATGAATTTATCAGGAAAACCTTGAAGTCTGGCGCATTCTCTAGGGACTAATCGTCTTGGGTTTTTGCCTTTTTGAGGAATTAATATTTCTGCTCCATCTTTGTAATATCTTGCGCTCATTGTTCTTGAAATTCCATTCAAATCTGCCAAACCAAATCCAAAACCATTTCCTTTGGCTTTGTGTTTTTTTGCATATTCTTGAAGATAATTCCAAAGTTTGTCTGACAATGTATATTTAGGGTCAACTTCTGGCAAAAGAATATCTTTTAATGCAAATTTTGTCTCACTCATTTCGGGAAATTTGAAATTTTCTCTTCCTTGAAAAAACTCATTATCAAATCCAACAATTATAATTCTTTCTCTATGCTGAGGAACAAAATGTTTACCATCTAAAACTTTAAAATAAATAGTATAATTTAATTCTTTTAATGTGTTTTGAATAACTTTAAAAGTATTTCCTTTATCATGAGATACGAGATTTTTTACATTTTCTAGCATAAAAGTTTTAGGCCTTTTATGTTTAAGAATTCTGGCAATGTCAAAAAACAAAGTTCCCTGTGTTTCGTCTAGGAAACCGTGATTTCTGCCTAATGCATTCTTTTTTGAGACTCCAGCAATAGAAAAGGGTTGGCATGGAAATCCTGCAAGTAAAACGTCATGATCAGGAATTTCCGTTTCCTTAATTTGAGTTATGTCTCCAAATGGAACTTTTCCAAAATTTGCTTCATAAGTTTTTTTTGAATAAGTATCCCATTCACTGGTAAAAACACATTTTCCACCTAAGTTTTGGTATGCTAGTCTTATTCCACCAATACCGGCAAATAAATCTATAAATTTAAATTTTGGTTTTTCAGGAGATGGAAATGGTATATCCCATTTTATAGGTAGATAATATTGAAAGTTAGGTTCTTCTAGGATATTTAATTTTTCATGTAAGCCTATAAGATAATCTTCCGCATCGTTTTTGAAATATTCCGAAACGCCATTTTTATGATTTTGTAGATAATGAGTTAATTTAGCTAATCCATTATCAGTTTTCTTATCAATATCAATTTGAAGTTTTTGCCTGATTTCAGAATATTTTTTTACGTTCTTCATTTTTTAAAATCCTTATCATTAAAAAAAGCTCCAAAATCAGAATCTAGAGCTATTATTATTTTTTCTATTATTTCTATGGAAACATTGCGTTGACCTTTTTCTATGTCTGAAATATAATTTCTGTCAACGTTGGAAATATTGGCTAAATACTCGATTGAGTATCCTTTTTGTTCTCGAAGTTCTTTGACTTTGAATCCGAATTTTTCTTTGATATTCATAGTTTATAAAAGTAGTTTTGTGCGTACAATTGACCCGAGTACAATTGGCCTCACTAGACTTAAAGTTTTCAACTTAATATTAACCGTTTCTAAATATTTAGAAATAAAAAACGCCAATCATTTCTGATCGGCGTATATATAAATTCCTAGGCTTTATAAGAAGCTAAAAACACTACTTCTCCTTTTCCTTTTTCCCCTTTTTAATCTTCATCTTCCCATTATCATCATAAGCAACCAAACGTAGTACAATACCTTTTTCTCTAACAGCATCACGTTCCGCTTTAGTAGCGAGTTTAGCATCATTTTTAGAATTTCGGAGTGGGATTGTCAGGGCTAAATTCGTACCTCGGCCAAAGGAATAAACACCTTTTGCATCAAGATTTAAAACACTCGAACTGATCGTTAGTTTATTAATATCGACCATTTCGCCGCGCAGTTTAAAATCGCCGGACAAATCGCTGAACGTAATATTCTTAACATCGCGAAACGGAAAAGCATATTTCCCCACTTTCATAATAGGCTCAAAGTTGACTAAAGCGCCCTGAGTAACATTGAACACTAAACTTCCGTGAGTAGAATTTGTTATGAGTTCGCCATTGCTGTTCATTAAGCCAGTAACATTGGCGGAACTGGAGAGTCTTCCATGAATATTATTTGGAGTAAAAGATTTGATTCCAAAGTTGTTGAACGATTTTAAAAAACTCGCAATATCCACCCGATTTACCTGCGCGTTAGAACCAAAAGCGAAATTTTTTCCGCTTGGCGAAACTTCTGCATTAAAAGTAATGCCGCCTCCTGAAGTTTGCAGCGAACCATTTTTTATAACCAATTTAGAATTCAGCATTTGGATTCTTGCTGTGGTATTTGTGGCTGTGAGTTTGTTGTAGGTTATTTTATCAGCTTTGATGTCAATTACTACCGAACATTTTTCGATTACAGTTCGTAAGTGATTCGAAATAGTTGGTTTTTTATTGGTTTTTGCAACGGTTTGTTTTTTGGAAGAAGCCAAAACACCCAGAAATTGTTTGATATCGATATTCGGGCAATAAATTTTCCAATTTACCACCATTTGTTCGGGCGCATCATAATACAGGTTGAGGAAATTATCAATTTTACCTTCAATATAAATCGTGTTTTTCTTGTGTTTATAGGCGATTTTTTTAATCAGTAAAGCTTGTTGTGTAAATTCAAGCTGTATATTTACTTTTTCGGCATGAACATTCTTCGGAATAAAATCAAATGAAGTATTGGTTACGTTTACATTTCCAATAAATTTTGGCTTATTGATATACAAATCAACAATATCAAACTGAAATTGCAAGTTGGCCGTAGCGTGTCCTTCAGTAAACTGAATCCATTTGTCGTTGCTGATTTCGTTGAGTTTGCTGACATCAAAATCAGAACTTACGGTTCCTGTAGCAAGCGGTTTCTCAAGATTATTGATCGACAATTGCGGAATCTTCAAAGGAATATTTTGATAAGTTGCTGAAAATCGGGTCAAAATTACAGCCGAATTAGCATCGGTGAAACCTTCTTTCGGTTTGAAATTATTGGTAAAAATTCCTTTGAAATTGCAATCATTCAGCTGTCCGTCGGGAATGCTCAATTCGTTGTCTTTAATAATCGCCTGAACAACAATTTTCGGATCACCTTCGGCATTCAAATCGCCTTTTATGTCACAATTTACGTCAATTGGCTTTTTAAGATTAAAGCGATTCAGTTTTGAGCTGATGTTTCCAGACAATAAATTAGAGGCATTTTGCCATAAAATGGTTGTTCCAATGTTGATTCCGAACAAAGAATTGCTTTTTCCCAAATTGAAGAAAGCAACGATATCAAAAGAGTCGGTTCCAATTTTCAAGCCGTCTGTTTTAACATCGATTTTTTCTTTTTCAGCATTAAAAGAAACAGCCAATGTTCCTTTGAGGCGTTTTTGTTTGGCAAAACTTCCGTGAACGGTATTAAAAGCAAGACTGTTGATTTGCGTGTCCAGAAAAAGATCCGTCTGCCAATTATCACCGTCATAATTTACTTTTGATTTTAAACTGGCAACATCAAAATCAAATAATTTATGTCCAACGTGATTGTCTATCGTAAACCGAACATTGTTAAGGTCAATTTGTCCGATTGTAGTTTCGGGTTTCTCTTTGTTTTCGGGCGTTTTTTCCTTTTTTGGTTTAAAAATATTGGAATTTGAATAACCATCTGGCGCTTTGTAAATATAAATTTGAGCGTCGTTAATCAGGACTTTATGAATGTTGATTTCTTTCTGAAGCAAACTCACTACGTTTAAGCGCACTTCAATTTCCTGCGCTTTCAATAAAGTATGTTTGTGCATATTCCACTTATTATCTTTTAGCTCGACATCTTTTAAAGCCAAAGTAAAATTCGGAAAACCAGTCAAAAATTTATACTGAAAATCGCCAATATGAAACTTTCCATTTATGTTTTCGTTGATTTTGGTGTTGATTTTAGCAATGATTTCGGTTTTGTTTCTGTTGAAATAAATCGACAAACCTCCGCACGCAATCAGCAAAAGCGCTATTACTCCTAAAATAAAAAATCCAAAACGCTTGGCATATTTTTTAAAACCAGCCGATTGTAAAAAGACTTTTATGCGATGTAAAGTTTCTTTCATCTGGAAAATTTTAATGGTTGATTAAAGATACTACAAAAAACCATCATATTTAAATTTCTGATTTTCAAATTACTGCAGTGTTAAATTTGCAATATCAAACTTAAATTTATGATATAATTATTTACAATACTTTTATAATCAAAACTAATTTATGAATGGTGTTTGATTAGTTTTTAATTTTTAACTTTGTACCTCAGTTTAGGAAATAACAAAAAACGGGTCTCTAGGGACTAAAGCTGAAATAACATTTAAAGACAAATTATTATGGCATTAGCAATAACAGATGCTACTTTTGACGAAGTAGTTTTAAAGTCAGATAAACCAGTAATGGTAGATTTTTGGGCAGCATGGTGCGGTCCTTGTAGAATGGTTGGTCCAATCATTGACCAATTAAGCGACGAGTACGCTGGTAAAGTAGTTGTTGGTAAAGTAGATGTAGATGCTAACCAAGAATTCGCTGCAAAATATGGTGTGCGTAACATACCAACCGTTTTGGTGTTTCATAACGGTGAAGTAGTAGGAAAACAAGTTGGAGTAGCTCCAAAACAAACCTACGCAGATAGTTTAGACGCTTTGTTGTAATCGTAAGATTATGATTTATATAAAGAAGGTTTGGCGAAAGTCAAGCCTTTTTTATTTGTTTCTGTCACCAATTTGCGAATTTTGCTTTAAATAATTCGCGAATTCGTGGCGGAATCTTTATTTTTAACGAATCTTATATTCCTTGAAAATGAAAATTCTTCACCGCTTTTTTGCCTTTTTTATAATCACGACGATTGGTTTTTCTCAATCGAAACCAAAAGAAAGTTTTAGTATAGAAAATGGCGTTTCAGAGCAATTGGCTCAATTTCGTAAAAAACAAATTTCAGATGTTCAATACGAATTGTCTTTTGAAATCCCGAATAAGAAAAATGAAGATATTAATTCCGGTTTAACGGTAAATCTGAATTTATCAGACGTAACTATACCTCTTGTTTTTGATTTTAAAGAGAAATCTCAAAATATAAAATCAGTTTCGGCAAACGGGAAAAACATATCAATCATTCATGAAAATGGACATATTGTTATTCCTGTTGAAAATTTAATTTCAGGAAAAAATAAAATTTCAGTTTCATTTATTGCTGGAAATTTGTCTTTAAATCGAAATGATGATTTTCTTTATACGCTTTTAGTTCCGGATCGCGCAAGCACTTTATTTCCTTGTTTTGATCAGCCAGATATCAAAGCAACTTATAAACTCGGTCTTTCTGTCCCGAAAGATTGGACGGTTTTGGCTGGAGCCGATGTAAAAGAGAAAGTCGAAAAAGGCGATTTTACTTCGTATACTTTTGGAGAATCGGATAAAATGAGCACGTATTTGTTTTCGTTTGTAGCAGGAAAATTCAAAAGCGTTACGGAAAAGCCAGGTTTAGAAATGACAATGCTGTATCGTGAAAATAATGAAGAAAAGATAAAAATGAGCACTGATACAATTTTCAATTTGCATCAGCAATCTTTGGACTTTTTAGAAAAATATACCAATTATAAATTTCCTTTTCAGAAGTTGGATTTCGCTTCAATTCCCGTTTTTCAATATGGTGGAATGGAGCATATTGGAGCAATTCAATACAGAGAATCAACTTTATTTTTGGACAACAGCGCAACCGACAGCGAAAAATTAAACCGAGCAAAACTAATCGCACATGAAACCTCACACATGTGGTTTGGCGATTTGGTAACAATGAAATGGTTTGATGATGTCTGGATGAAAGAGGTTTTTGCCAACTTTATGGCAGACAAAATCATGAACCCGATTTTTCCGAAAATCAATCATAATCTGCAGTTTTTTAGTACGCATTATGCCAGCGCTTACGCGGAAGACCGATCTTTGGGAACACATCCGATAAGACAACATTTAGCAAATTTAAAGGATGCCGGTTCGCTTTATGGCGCTATGATTTATAATAAAGCGCCGATTATGATGCGTCAGTTAGAAGCTTCGATGGGAAAAGAAGCTTTTCAAAAAGGAATCCAAAAATACATTCAGAAATACGCCAACGACAATGCCGATTGGAATAATTTGGTAGAAATTCTGGATGCTGAAACGCCTTTGGACATGAAGAAATGGAGCGAGGTTTGGGTAAACAAATCGGGAAGAACTATTTTCTCAGATAAAATTGAATATGACGCGCAAAACAAAATCAAAAAGTTTGAGATTTTTCAAAAAGCAGAGGATAAGTCCAATAATGTTTGGCCTCAGATTTTTCAGATTGGTTTAGTTTATTCTAACGAAGTAAAAGTTTTATCGCTAAATATTAAAGATAGAAACCTGATTGTAAAAGAAGCTATCGGACTTGAAAAACCGCTTACTATTATTTACAATTATAATGGTTTTGGATACGGCGTTTTTCCGCTTGGCGCAAATAATATGAATACAATTTCAAGTTTAGATGATGAAGTTGCAAGAGCCTCAGCTTATGTGAATTTATATGAGAATATGTTGGCGGGAAATATTGTGCCAAGTTACGTTTTTGCCGTTTTCTTGAAAGGAATTCAAGTTGAAAAAAATGAGTTAGTTTTAAAAATAATAGCCAATCAAGCAAGTAATGTTTTCTGGAAATTTTTAACTGAAGAACAAAAAAATAGAGTTCACACAACTCTTGAAAGTGTCGTTTATGCGGAATTACAATCAAATTCACCAAGCAATATCAAAAAGACATTATTCGGATTGTTTAGTTCGATTGCGTATTCAGATTCGGCGAAAGCCAAATTATATCAGATTTGGAACAAAGAAGTTGTAGTTCAGAATTTGAAATTGAATGAAGATGATTTTACCAATATGGCAATGAATCTCGCGATTTTCAAACATGAAAAAGCCGATGAAATTTTAGAGAAAACTAGAACCACAATCACAAATCCGGATAAAAAGAAGCGATTTGAATTTTTGCTTCCATCTTTATCAAAAGACGAATCCGTTCGAAATACCTTTATAGAATCGTTAAAAGACGATGCAAATCGTGAAAAAGAAGCATGGGTTTCTGTGGGATTGGCGAATGTAAATCATCCGCTTCGTCAGGAAAATGCACAAAAATATATTAGATTTTCACTAGATTTGATAGAAGAAATCCAGCGCACAGGAGATATTTTCTTTCCAAAAGACTGGCTTGATAATACAGTTGGAAGATATTCGTCGAAATATGCTTTTGATGAAGTACAGCGATTCTTAAAAGAAAACCCTAATTTTAGTCCGATCTTGAAGCGTAAATTATTTATGGCGACAGATTTGCTTTATAAAGCGCAAAATATTAAAAAAGAAACCGAATGAAAATTGAATCGGAAATAGAGAAAGTCTCGAGTTTTCAGCATCTTGAAATGCTGGCAAATCAGGTTGTGGAAGGTTTTATATCCGGAATGCACAAGAGCCCGTTTCATGGATTTTCGGCCGAATTTGCCGAGCATAAAGTCTATAACGCAGGCGAAAGCACCAAACATATCGATTGGAAATTATTCGCAAAAACCGATCGTTTGTACACAAAACGTTTTGAGGAAGAAACCAATTTACGCTGTCATTTGATTGTCGATAATTCTTCGTCGATGCATTATCCTGAACTAAAATCAAATCAGCCTTTTTATGAAAAGAAGATTGGTTTTGCGGTTTTGGCTTCGGCGGTTTTAATGAATATCTTAAAGAAACAGCGCGATGCTGTTGGTTTGAGCGTTTTCTCAGATAAATACGAATATTACGCGCCAGAAAAAGGAAGCGATCGTCATCACAGAATGCTTTTGAACAAACTGGAAGAATTATTAGTTCAGCCAAAAGTCAAAAAAACTACCGATACGATCACTTATCTGCATCAAATTGCGGAGAAAATGCACCGTCGTTCGATGATTATTTTGTTTACCGATATGTTTCAAACGGAAGATGAAGAGAAATTATTCAACGCTTTACAACATTTAAAACACAACAAACACAAAGTGGTTTTGTTTCATGTGGTTGATAATCAAACCGAAATGAAATTTGATTTTGATAATGCACCAAGAAAATTTATCGATTTAGAATCAGGAGAAGAGGTTTCAATTTTTGCAGATAATGTAAAAGCAGAATATGAAAAAAGGGTAGAAGCCTATTTTAAAAACCTGGCTTTAACCTGTGCGAAGAACCAAATTAAGTACGTTTCGGTAAATGTGGGCGATAATTTCGAAAAAATATTGACTACTTATTTAGTTGAAAAACAAAACTTTGGATAATATTTTAAAGAAATATTTATTTTTTTTTACAAAAACACTTGCAGAAACGAAATTCTGTTATATCTTTGCAACCGCAATAACGCAGAGGTTTGGTAGTTCAGTTGGTTAGAATACATGCCTGTCACGCATGGGGTCGCGGGTTCGAGTCCCGTCCAGACCGCAATATTGGGAAAAGCCTTTCTATTAAGAAAGGCTTTTTTGCCCAAAAACGGTATCTAAGATTAGTTGTGTTGTTTTGCTACGACTTTGTAACTCGTAGCTGGTTTAGTAGTTAGACCAATGAAAAGCTTTCCACTTTTGTGGATGGCTTTTTTGATTTAAGACACTTTTGGTTTTTTGTTTTAACCGCAAAGATTTACGCAAAGGGCGCAAAGTTTTTTTTTAAAGCTTTGCGCCCTTTGCACTTTTAACTTTGCTCCCGATAGCTATCGGGATTGCGGTTAAAAAGAAAGAAAATCCTTCTTTTTTAAATTTATTATCGATTTTTAAAATATTGGAATTTAACCAATTAAAAATTTCTCAATTTTTATTCGCAAAAACGCTTGCAGAAACGAAATTCTATTGTATTTTTGCACTCGCAATAACGCAGGGTTTGGTAGTTCAGTTGGTTAGAATACATGCCTGTCACGCATGGGGTCGCGGGTTCGAGTCCCGTCCAGACCGCCTAAGTTGTTAAAAATGCCTATCATTATGATAGGCATTTTTTTTTACATTAAATTTTGATTTATGTTTTACGTTTATATAATTTATTCTAAAACTCTTGATCTTTATTACAAAGGATTTAGTGAAGATGTTGCTCAAAGATTATTATATCATAATGAGAATAGAAGCAGGTATACTTCAGATAAAGGACCATGGGAGTTGGTTTATTCGAAATCATTCGAAACTAAAAAAGAAGCTTTGATTGAAGAATTGAGATTGAAAAAGTTAAATAGAAAATCAATAGAGACTTTAATTAAATAATATAAATAAGAAAGATAAAGTTGGTTAGAATACATGTCTGGCATCTCGTCTAGGGACGAGACGGGTTCGAGTCCCGTCCAGACCGCCTAAGTTGTTAAAAGCCTTTCTTAACGGAAAGGCTTTTTTGTTTTTAAATTTTACCGCAAAGGGCGCTAAGATTTACGCAAAGTTCGCAAAGTTTTTTACTCAGTCTGTTTTGTCATTTCGACGAAGGAGAAATCTCCGCGAGTAGCTCCGTACAGAATATCGCCAATTTTTGTAGAGTTTCTCGCGGAGATTTCTCCTTCGTCGAAATGACAAACTGTGTGGTGAATTGGAATTTTAATTTCTTTTTCTTCAGTATCTTTATAATACGAAATCATCGTATCATTTAAATGGAACAAACAACCTTTAAAGTAGACAAATATTACATCAAGAAAGTAGATGCAGATAAAAAAAGCATTTACTGTCATCATGATATAATGGGCGAATTGTTTGTTCCATGGCATAAACACGATAAAGCTCAAATGCTGTACGCAGAAGGCGATGTGGTTTTTGTGACAACTGAAACAAAATCTTATTTTTTGCCTGCAAGACATTTTATCTGGATTCCGGCGGGATTGGAGCACAGCATCGAGCCAAAATCGGAACATGTGATGATGCGAAATTTATATTTTCCGGTTGAAAAAAATGAAGATGAATTCTACAAAAGAGAAGGCATTTATCCGGTTAATAATTTGTTGCTCCAAATGATGATGTTTACCAATCAATGGAACGGAGATTTAAAAAAAGGTTCTCCGAGTTTTACAATTGCAAAAGCCATAAAAGCGATTCTGCCTCAAATTTGCACTAATAATTTACCTTTAGAGTTACCACAGCCAAAAGACAAACGATTAGGGAAAATTCTGCGTTATGTTGAGAATAATCTTGGCGAAACAATTCTGTTTGCTGATGTTGCACATGAATTTGGTTTCAGCGAACGCTCTTTGTATCGCTTGTTTCAAAAAGATCTTAAAATGTCATTTATTCAATATTATACTATTCGAAGAATCCTCAAAGCAATTGAGCTTCTGTTAGAAAGAAAGCTTTCGGTAAAAGAGGTAGCTCAAGAAGTTGGTTATAATAGTGTTCCGACTTTCAGTAATACTTTTTTCAAGATTTTAGGACAAAGACCTTCCGATTACTTAAATGGAGAAGAGATTTTGGAACGAAAATAATTTTTGTATTTCATAATTCATTTGATTTTACAACAAATTGTTTTTCAGTGTTTTAATATAACGTTTTCGGAAAATTCAATTTTAACATTTGTCCGAAATGAATATGTTATTGACTTTTTAGAATCATCTGCCAAGAAAAAAATGAAGGAACTTTGCACCATAAAATATTTATGTATTCATGTTCCTTACAAATTTAAAAGAAGATTGTTTCCCCAGAAGCTTTTGGTTGCTGATAATTGTTTTGACATTCAGTAATTTACAAGCGCAAGAGATTCGTACGGTTTCTTTACAAGAAGTGATGAAATTAGCGAAGGAAAACAACAAAAAAGTACTTAAATCTCAACTAGAGATTACGCTCGCTGAGCAAAACATCAAAGAAAGAAAAGAACTTAGATTGCCGGATGTAGAATTAAAAGGCATGTATTCGAGAATTACCAATATTACCGAATTTAAAGGAAATGGTTTCTTGAATGGAAAAGAAGTTACGAAAGCAATTCCGGAAATCTACGAGGTGAATTCGACTTTTAAAATGCCAATTTACGTTGGAAATAAGATTAATAACGCGATTAAAATTGCAAATCAGGAAAACGAAATTGCCAAAATTAAATCGGAAAAAACAGAAAACGATATTGAACTGGAAGTAGTGGCAAATTATCTGGCGATTTATAAAATGATGGAACTTCAAAAAATATTTGAAGAAAACATCAAAGAAGAAAAAAGCCGATTAAAAGAGGTACAATCGCTACAGAAACACGGAACAGTAACCAAAAACGAAGTTATTCGTGCCGAATTGCAACTTTCAGATCGTGAATTGAACGCGCTTACAAATTCCAAAAACATAAAAATAGCGCTTCACGATTTGAAAACTTTGATTCAGATTCCAGAAAACGAGGAAATCGCGATTGATACCACATCAAGTTTAGACGAAATGAATGGTTTAGATCCGTATGATTTTTATATGAATAAGGCAATGCAAAACGAAGAAATGCGAATTGCAAGCCAGGAATTAAACATCAGCAAAACGGAACTGAAATTGGCAAAAGCAAACTATCTGCCAAGCGTCCACTTCTTCGGGAATTATGGTTTTTATTATCCAAACTATAAATTCTTTCCGCCAAATCCATATTTGTACACTTTAGGTCAGGTTGGAATTGAGGCTTCTTTTGATCTTTCTTCTTTGTATAAAAACAAAACGAAGACAGATCAGGCAAATACCAAAATCAAATGGCAGGAAATGCAATCTGAAATCATAAAAGATGAAATTCAGGATCAACTTTACAAAGAGCATACACAATATCAGGAAATCCTTGAAAAGTTTGTGGTCGTTGACAAAGCCTTGGATTTAGCTGAAGAAAACTACCGAATCGTAAAACTGAAATACTTAAACCAATTGGTTTTAATTACCGAAATGGTGGATGCTGATAATGCTTTGCTTCAGGCAAAATACAACAAAATCTCTACCCATTTGGATGCGGTTTTGAAACATTATGAGTTACTTCATACGGCTGGGATAATGCCTCAGAGTTAATTGTTTAGACTTGATAGAAGAAAGAGGCAAGAAGCGAGATTTTAAAGAAAGAACTAAGATTAAAGAGATAAAGAAGATATGGTCAAGATAAAAAATGAAACTAGAAGAAATAGAACGTTTCATATACTAATAACAATTATTGCATGTACGCTAGTAGTAAGCGGTATTATTTTAGGAATTTGGTTTTATGTGTTTAACAGAAATCACGAAGAAACCAATGATGCGCAGGTGGAGCAATACGTTACGCCAATTATGTCGAGAATTACAGGATATGTTCAGGAAGTTCGCTTTGATGAAAACCAGTTTGTACATAAAGGCGATACTTTGGTTGTGATTGATAACAGGGAATACAAATCGAAATTGAATGTGGCTTTGGCCGATGTTCAGAACGCTAAACAGAATAGTGTTGTGGCCGAGAAAAATGCAGTTAATACAGCAAGCGCAACGGCTATTAATGAATCGCAATTGGACGCTGCAAAATCAAATCTTTGGAAAACAAAATTGGAATACGAAAGATACAAAGCTTTGGTAAGTGAAGAAGCGGCAACTTCTCAGCAATTAGAAAAAGTCCGCGCCGATTATGAATCGGCGCAAGCGCATTTTTCGGAAATGAAAAACAGAATTCATTCGGCTACTTTGAGTACTTCTGTTGCCGAAGCAAATGTTCCGACTACACAAACGAATATTGCTTCGAAACAAGCTGTCGCTGATAATGCTGCATTGTTTCTTTCGTATACGGTAATTACGGCGCCTTATGATGGCTGGGTTGGAAAACGAACTTTACAGCCAGGACAAATGGTGAAAGAAGGTCAGTCTTTGCTTTCTATCGTGAGTAGAGAAAAATGGATTACCGCTAATTTTAAAGAAACACAATTGCAATATTTAACGGTTGGTCAAGAGGTTGAAATCAAAGCTGATGCGGTAAACGACAAGGTTTTTGTGGGAACAATTGCTTCGCTATCGCCTGCAAGTGGCGCTAGATTTTCGTTGCTTCCTCCAGATAATGCGACAGGAAACTTCGTAAAAATTGAACAAAGAATTCCGGTTAGAATTCAGTTAAAAGAACAAGACAAACAAACCGATTTTTTAAGAGCAGGAATGAACATTACAGTTGTTGCTGCGCACAAATAAAATGGAAGATAAAAGTATATTTAAATCCTGGGTGCCAAAGTGGGCGATCATTATTATTTTGTTCGTTTGTCTTTTGCATTCTATGATTTTATTGGGAGTTTATACGTCGAACGTAACGTATGCGGCAAGTTTTCTGGATATTGAGCCTGAAGATTTGCAGTTTGCGATGTGCGTAACGTACGGAACTTTACTGGCTACAATCTTGATAGAAAGCCGATTTTCGAGTTTTTTTCCTGCAAAAAATTACCTGATGGCAGTTTATTCCTTAATCGGGATTACGATTGTTTCATCGGCGTATATTACCAGTTTTCCAGTTTTTTTATTGATGAGAGTTGCCGAAGGAATTCTGATGGCGCTTCCGGTAATTACAATCAGACAATTGCTTATTGAGCAGTTCAATACTAAAAATGCCATTATTATTGGATTTTCATTTTACTACGGCGCGCTGTTGTTGTCTACGCCGTTTATTATGAATATTGCCGTTTGGTTTCTCGATCATTACGACTGGAAATACATGTTATATGTTTCGGGCGGACTTCAGGTTTTAAACGTCTTTTTAATCTTAGTTACTTTCAGAGGGCACCGAATCACAAAGAAAATCCCGTTATATCAAATTGATTGGATGAGTTATTTTTTGGTTTTAATTTCAATTCTTTGCGGTGCCTACTTTTTTGTTTATGCAGAGAAAAAATATTGGTTGCAGTCTTCTGAAATGGTTTTAATATTGATGATTTCACTCATTACAGGCGGATTGTTCATCTTTAAAGAACGTTTGGTAAAAAGACCAAGTTTCAATTTTGAAGTTCTAAAATATGCCAATCTTAGAATTGGGTTTTTATTGTTTTTCCTTTTTTATATCAGCAGAGCAACGCTGAGTCTTTGTCATTCGGCGATGTTTTCGATTTGGAATTGGGATCCGTCACGTGTTGCTGGAGTACAATACATCAACGGATTAGGAAATGTAATCGGCTTGGTTTTAGCTGCTTTTTTTCTGATGAAATCCGTTTCGACTAAAATTATTTTCATGATTGGTTTTACGCTTATTGCTATTTTCCACTTCTGGTTTACGTTTCTTTTTGTGCCAGATGTTGCGTTGAGCGATATTATCATTCCCTATATTTTGCAAGGAATCGGTGTTGGGTTTTTATTTGTTCCGCTCATCTTATTTACCACATCATCGGTTCCGGCAAATATGGCGGTTTCTTCAGGAATTGTAGGCGTTTCGGGGCGTTTTTGGGGAAGTACGATTGGTTTCTGTGTAATGCAGAATGCGATGGTTTTCTTGAATAAAAAACACTTCTTGAAACTAAGTCAATTCGTAACGGGAGAAAATACAGAAGCGCAACAAACAATTGCAAGTACAACACAAAGTTTTATTGCCAAAGGTTATTCGGCAGACAATGCGAATGTTTTAGCCATGAAAAAGATTTTCGGAACCGTTGCTAAACAATCAACTTTACTAGCCGATATGGAAATTTATACGATTGTTGGATATGGTTTAGTGGTTTTGATTATTCTGATTGCGTGTAATCAACATTTGAGACAAACGATGACTTTGGTGAAAAGTAAGATTTGGATTGGCTAATAGCTTAATGAATTTTGTTTTCTTTCCCGGTTAGTAAATTATCAATTTTCATGGATAGTTTTTTAGCTCCAATTTTGTTTAAATGATCGGCGTCATAAAAATCAGCATCTTCAAATGATTTATCACTTAAAAAGTTATAGTAAGATGCATTTGGATTGTTTTTAACAAATCGATTCATGAAATTAATAGTAGCATAAAGCTGTGCAGCATTTAAATTTTCGACATATGTTTTATTAGCCGGACATGTGATGAAAATTATTTTTGCATTCTTTGAATTGGCTAATTGTACAATGTTTTTAAGGATTTCGGTATTTTCTTGAAAATATAAACTGTCATGTATATTTTTGGTGTGCCTTTTGGCAGCCGATTTTCCTGTTTCGATTAAATCTTTTTTCGTAGTTGAGCTGGAAATTACGCCCGATCCATATTTATTGCATGTAATATTTTTAACCTTGTGATAGATGTAGTATTCTTTGATGCGTTCAATGTTGTCGCTAATTTTGCCATTAAATAATTCGAAATGATTTGAAGGGTTGTAATTGTTGCCTGTATTTATATTATAGTAAATAATATAGTTTTTTATTCTCCAACTTTCAATTCCGGTTTCCAGTTTAGAAAAAAGAGAAAAATAATCGACAGGGATTATAATATATTTTAGTTTTTTAAGTCTTGATTCGTATTTTTTTAAAATCTCATAATCATAATCCAATGATTGTGAAATAGCCGCACTATTAAAGCCATTGTGTTTCATGAATTGAGGATCAACGCCATAATAAGTATGCGAACTTCCTAAAATCAAAGTTTCAATTTCAGCCGAATTTTCGTCCAGGTATTTATTTTTGAATAAATAGTCATTTGGAATATTGGTAAGCATTAATTCCATAAACGCCAAGCCCAGAAATACAGGGAATAAGAAAAAGATGCTGTTTATAATGAATTTTCGCATAACTAAAATTGGAAGTAAATAAATTGTTGTTCTGAACCAGAAAAATACAATATTGTTATTACTAAAATGTAATAAAATCCCCAGCGGACTGCTTTGCTCTTGATTGGTAATTTAGATAGTGCAAACTCATTTTCTCTGCCTAGCCATTCGATAATCATAAATAGAAGTATAATCAGTATCAATTTTTTTGGCAGTATTTGTGGCTTGGTAAAAAGTGTTTGCGAGAATATTTTAGCGATAAAATGATACGCATGTCGTATGCTTTCTGATCTAAAGAAAATCCAAGCAAAAACCGTCAGCCCAAAAGTGACAACAATTGAGAAGAATTCTTTTAAACTCGGCAGTATTTTACCTTGCGCAGCTATATCAAGATTGTTTCTGTTTGTTTTAAAAATAATCGAAGGCATTATAAATAAGGCATTTAAAAATCCCCAGGCGATAAATGTCCAGTTTGCGCCATGCCAAAATCCACTTACAATAAAAATAATAAAGGTATTTCGAATTGTTTTCCACATTCCGCCTTTACTTCCTCCCAGTGGAATGTACAAATAGTCTTTAAACCAACTTGAAAGCGATATGTGCCAGCGTCTCCAAAATTCTGCAATATCTCTTGAAAAATAAGGAAACGAAAAGTTTTTTAGTAAATCAATCCCTAAAAGGCGAGCAACTCCTAATGCGATATCAGAATAGCCTGAGAAATCTCCGTAAATTTGAAAAGCAAAGAATATTGCTCCCAATAAAAGTGTACTTCCGGAATAACTAGCAGAATCATTAAAAATAGAATTTGCATAAACCGCACAAGAATCTGCAATGACAACTTTCTTAAATAATCCCCATAAAATTTGTCGTGATCCGTCAATTGCTTGCAGATAATCAAATTTTCTTTTCTGTTTAATTTGAGGCAGAAGATGCGTTGCTCTTTCAATTGGTCCGGCAACCAGTAATGGAAAAAAAGAAACGAAAACCGAATAATTGATAAAGCTTTCTTCGGCTTTAATTCTGTTTTTATAAATATCAATTACATACGATAAGCCGTGAAAAGTATAAAACGAAATCCCAACAGGAAGAATAACTTTTAAAGTCCAAGGATTGACATGAAGCCCAAAATTTGAAATTGCTTTGGCGAAGGAATCAGCAAAAAAGTTATAATATTTAAAGACAGCCAAAAAGCCCAAATTGATCGAAATACTAATCCAAAACCAATTTCTTTTTGTGACAGGATTCAATGTGTTTTGCATTTTTAATCCTGTAAAATAATCCAGCAGCGTAGAAAATACTAAAAGAAATAAAAAACGCCAATCCCAGAAAGCATAAAAGAAATAACTGGAAACCAATAGTAAAATGTTTTGATACTGAAGTGATTTTTTGCCAATAAGCCAATAAAGGATAAATATTATAGGCAAGAATATCGCGAAATCAATCGAGTTAAAAAGCATTGTACTGTTTTATTTGGGGTTACTCTTCTGAGTTGTTTTACGATTTAAAATATGGGTGCAAATAACGACTTTTTCTGTTATCTGGCATAACTTTTCTATTTATAGAATGAAGTGAAAAATTCGGCCACCGATTATAAGATTTAACGAATAAAAAATCTGAGCAAATCTGTTTAAATCGTTTATCCCGATAGCTATCAGGACTGCGAGATTCAAAAAAAACTCTGCGAGAAACCTCCCGTAACCCTGTAAAAAATAAGTATCTTGCAGCCGTTAAAAAAATAAAATAAATATATGAGCCAGCAATGTGTAATTTTTGATATGGACGGCGTTATTTGCCATACCAACCCCGATCATGCAAAAGCTTTTCAAGCATTCTTTGACAAATATCAGATTCCTCATTCAGAGAAAGAATTTGAAGAGCATATGTATGGAAAACATAACGGATATATCATGACACATTTCTTCAAACGTCCAATTACTGGAGAAGAATTGACCAAACTTGAAGATGAAAAAGAAGCAATGTTTCGTGAGATTTATAAAGACAAAGTCGAAACGATTCCGCATTATTTGGAGTTTTTAAACGAGTTAAAATCCCGCGGATTTAAAACGGCCGTTGGAACATCTGCTCCACGTGCCAATTTGGATTTAATTGCGAATGCGTTGAAACTAGGCAAAAAAATGGATTCGATGATGTCAAGTGAAGACGTTACGTTTCATAAACCAAATCCAGAAGTTTATCTAAAATCGGCTGAGCGTGTTGGAGTTTTACCGTCGGATTGTGTGGTTTTCGAAGATTCGTTTTCGGGCGTTACGGCAGGATTAAATGCAGGAATGAAAGTGGTTGGCGTTTTGAGTTCGCATACAAAAGAGCAGCTGCCGCCATGCGATTTTTATATTAATGATTATAGTGAGATTAATGTGGATAAGATAATTGAATTGTTAAATACCAATTCTTAAAATTCCTCTCGATAGCTATCGGGACCAAAACTATAGGAGACCTTTGTCAAAGTTTTAAACTTTGACAAAGGTTTTTATTTTTTCTTAAGAAACAATCCATTGTCTCCTATTGCATATACAGCGCCATCTTTAGTAATAATTTTAAAGATTCGTTCTGTATTTTTATTATAAGCTATTTTCCAATTTAAGCCACCATCTCTAGTTTCGTAAATTTTCCCGTCATCTGTTGAATAATATCCCGTTTTTTCATTAATAAAACAAACAGACGATGTAGAGCCAGACAAGTTTGATACTTTTGTCCAACTAGTTGATCCGTTAATAGTTTTATGTAATTCATGTCTGGAATTAATATAATAACCAATATTGTCTGAAATAAAAGAAATGGAATGAATGTTTGAATCCGAATTCAATGTGTTGGTCCAGGATTTACCTCCATCAATAGTTTTGATAATTATTCCATTATCTATAGCACCTCCTCCGGTAAAGCCATTTGCAGTATAGCCACCGTAAGCATATGAAACTAAATCTGAGGTTATTTCTAAGTTATCGACACTAGGGCCATCATAGATTTTCGTCCAAGTATTTCCAGAATCATCTGATTTTAATATCGAACCATTTCTTACAAGCAAGCCTTTTGAAGGATTAAAAAACTTAATGGCAAAAATAGTTGAACCGCTTGAAAGGCTTTGAACTTTACTAAATGTAGTACCTGAATTTGTAGTAACAAACATATCAAGTCTTGCAGTATAGAATTTTTGTTCATTTACCATAAAAGCACTCATAAAGGTTTGCTTATCTCCTACATTAAGTACATTCCATGTTTTTCCGCCATTATTAGTTTTTGCTAAAAATCCTAATGTGCCACAAATTATTCCTTGATTTTTATTTATAAAGGAAATGTCAGTTAAGCCTTGAGTGGTATAGGCATCCATTTTCTCAAATGAATCTCCATTTTTGCCTTCATCAGAAGAACAGCCAATAATTCCTAAACTAAGAATCAGGAAACAAATCATTTTTTTCATAACAATCTTTTTTTTAATAGATGTTTGAATATCAAAATGGTTGCGTAAAATTGGGAAGAATTTTTTTGTTTAAATTTATTTAGAGATATTTTTTATCTGGATATTTCTAAAATCAATAGGTGAACGCTCATAGTTTAAAGAGATTTTACCTTCTGTAGCAGAAGCTTCCGTGCATTCATTTATTAATTTTCCGTTTAAATATTGCTTGATTTTTCCATTGAAAGATTTAATGACAACCAAATTCCATTCACCATAAGGTTTTTCATTTTCTAAAAATTTAGGCGAAACCACACTTGCGCCGGCTTCAACTAATTTTCCATTTACTTTTGCCGTTACGTTATCCAAAAAGATAAAATCTCCGGTAGTTTTTTCTTTTATTTGAAACTGAATTCCTTTTGGCCAGATTCTATCAGAAGCATCTAACGGAATATTATACATCACGCCGCTGTTTTTCACGCCTTTCATTTTGTATTTCTCGTCAATATTCCATCTGTATTCAAGTGCAAGCTCAAAGTTTTTATAGCTTTTTTTGGTCATCAAACAACTTGGATCTTCTCCGTGCATGCGAATCATTCCGTCTGTGAACTCATAAACATTTGAAGGCTCTTGTTGTGCGGTATTAGATTTTGTAAAAGCATACCAATCGTTTATTTCTAAACTTTTTTGCTGAACAAGACATGAATTTAGAATAAAAAGAAGACCAAAAGCAAAAGTTGATTTTTTTAACATGATTATAAGTTTGGAACGAAATTGATTCGTTTGATTGACGATTTTTCAAAAGTAAAAATAATTATATCGAATAATATAAAAATGCGGAGTTCTGTTTTTTTTGTTTTGAAATTTTAAAAAGAGTTCCGGAGGAACGGAACATTATGTAGGGATGGATTTTAATCCATCTTCGGAATCAGAATCGTCATTTTTTGTCATTCCGAGGAACGAGGAATCTCCACGAGAAACTCGACAATCTAAATCGACAATCTTTGTAGAGCTACTTGTGGAGATTCCTCGTTCCTCGGAATGACAAACTAGACGAATTTACTTCATTGAATAATAAAGTTAAATGAATTGCCTCCTGCTTTAGCTGGAGGTTTTTTTGTGTTTGAAAATGGAAAAGGCTTTGGCCGAAGTCTTTGTCACATCTCTTCATTTTTTCATCGTGAGTAGTATATATGAAAAAAAAAGTAAAACAATAATTATTTATTGTTTTACTTTTTTAAGAACATTTAAAAAATCTTTTCAATCTGTAAATCCTTTCGCATCGGGATTGTTATGGATGAAAAATTAGAATGCAAATGGGAAAAATCATTATATGTTTTTATTTAACAAAGTAATTGTTTTTTAAGTACTTTATTAAAGTGTATAGTATAATTATTGAAAAACATGACACGCTTAAAATCAATAAACCGTCAGTAAGTTTGTTATCTATTTCAAATATTTTTGAAATAAAAAAAATCGTAATGGATATTGTACCGATTATTCTCAAAAAGAACCTTATATGATTTTGGTTTTTATTCATAATAAAAAGAATTATTGATTTTTAGGTGTGTTTTGATCGTCATTACCACGCGGTCCCATATATGGTTCTTGCCAAATTTGCATCGTAGGGCTTCCACCACCAAACTTATTTGTTTGAAGATATCCAGTATATGTTACATGATTTGTGTTATTAAGGGTAAATGAGCCGATGCCTAATGAATTTGAAAATTGACCAACCGCTTCAAAAACAATCGTATTGCCATAGGTACTTATGTTTACTGTTGTCTGAGAGTAATCTCCTGCCATATCAATACCATATTTGTAAGTTGTCACAGAAGATTCGCTAACATTACCATTAGCGTCTAGATTATAATCGACTCGAACAGCAATATTAGCTGCAGGAAAAGTGTTGTCAAAATATAGTGTTGAGGAATATTTGTATGGTGGGTCATCATTGGTTAAAGCGTTTTTACTAGCTTTTTTGTTTTTTAAATTATTGTATAATATTTGTCTCCATTTTTGAGATCCTAAATTATCTTCTATAGAAACTCCATTTGAGCTTATCATTTTAGAGCTTTCAAAATTAGTTTTGAGTGATTTTAATGTAGCTTCTAGTTCTTTTGAATTTGCCGCTTTATAGCTTGGCTTTTTAATATTTGAGTTCTCTATGGTGTAACCATAAGTTTCAGCTAAAATTTTAATTTGGTTTTCTGAATTAACTTGTTTGTTTGTGTATTCGATTTGATTGTCATTATCGCAACTTGTAAAAGTTGTAATTAAAACTAAAGCTGGTAATATAGCATTTTTCGTAAGATTAATAATTTTCTTAGCGTTGAGTAACTGTGGAATCATAAAAAAAAAATTAAAATTAAGTTTGATGTATACTCAAAAGTAAGATTTTTTTTAATTAAAAAAAAGAAAAAATAAGATTATTTGTACAATTGTATTTTTGGTGTATGTTTTTTTTATTTTAAATAAAATAATATGATAGCCAATTTATTTTTGATGACACATGATATTGTAAAGACCATCAAATATAAATTGTTTTTGAAACTAATAGGCATTTTGTCTTTAGTTTTTTTAATTATTGACGAATTGTGGATAAGGTATTAAAAAAAAAAAGCTCCTGAAAAAATCTTTCAGAAGCTTTGTTTAAGTGCGGATAATAGGACTCGAACCTACACGCCTTGCGGCACCAGATCCTAAGTCTGGCATGTCTACCAATTTCACCATATCCGCGTAATTGTGGGTGCAAAGATAAGCATACTTTCGAATATTCAAAGAAAAATTTCAAAAAAAATATTAATTTTCTTTTTGGTACTTTTGGGTTTCTATAAAAATAATTTAAATGGAAAATATTAAGTCCTACGTTCAACAACATAAAGATCGGTTTATCAATGAATTGATCGAATTATTAAAGATTCCGTCGGTAAGTGCTGACACTGCATATTCTCAAGATGTTATTGACACAGCAGAGGCTGTAAAAGAAAGTTTATCAAAAGCAGGATGCGATTATGTCGAAACTTGCGACACTCCAGGTTACCCAATTATCTACGGAGAGAAAATAATAGATCCAAATCTTCCAACGGTTTTAGTTTACGGACACTACGATGTTCAACCGCCAGATCCATTAGAATTATGGACTTCACCACCATTTGAACCTGTTATCAAAACTACAGACATTCACCCAGAAGGCGCAATCTTCGCGCGTGGAGCGTGTGACGACAAAGGTCAAATGTACATGCACGTAAAAGCACTTGAATTAATGGTTCAAAGCAATACTTTGCCTTGTAACGTAAAATTCATGATTGAAGGCGAGGAAGAAGTTGGTTCTGCAAGTTTGGCTTGGTTCGTAGAACGCAATCAGGAAAAACTGAAAAACGACGTTATCCTAATTTCTGATACCGGAATGATTTCAAATCAACAACCATCTATCACGACTGGTTTAAGAGGTTTAAGTTATGTTGAGGTAGAAGTTACAGGTCCAAACCGCGATTTGCATTCAGGTTTATACGGAGGAGCAGTGGCGAACCCAATTAATATTTTGGCAAAAATGATCGCTTCGCTTCACGACGAAGACAATCATATTACAATTCCGGGATTCTACGATAAAGTTCAGGAATTATCTGCAGAAGAAAGAGCAGAAATGGCAAAAGCGCCTTTCAGCTTAGAAAAATATAAAAAAGCCTTAGATTTAAATGATGTTTACGGCGAAAAAGGTTATGTAACAAACGAACGTAATTCTATCCGTCCGACATTAGACGTAAACGGAATTTGGGGTGGTTATACTGGTGAAGGAGCAAAAACAGTTATTGCGAGCAAAGCTTTTGCTAAAATCTCAATGCGTTTGGTTCCAAATCAGGATTGGGAAGAGATTACAGAATTGTTTACAAAACATTTTACAAGTATCGCTCCGGCCGGAGTTACGGTAAAAGTAACGCCTCATCACGGTGGACAAGGTTATGTAACGCCAATTGACAGCATCGGTTATCAGGCAGCAAATAAAGCGTATACAGAAACGTTTGGAGTTCCTGCAATTCCGGTTCGTTCTGGAGGAAGTATTCCAATTGTGGCTTTGTTTGAAAAAGAATTAAAAAGCAAAACAATCCTTATGGGATTTGGTTTGGACAGCGATGCAATTCACTCGCCAAATGAGCATTTCGGAATCTTTAATTACTTGAAAGGAATTGAGACTATTCCGTTGTTTTACAAGTATTTTGTAGAATTGAGTAAATAAGAAAATGAGATTTAAAACTATTTTATTTCTCGTTCTAATTGCTCTTTTTGGTTGCCAGAGATCGGAAAAATCGAACATTATAGAAATTCCCGAACCTAGACCATATCAGAAAGAGGTCGCAATTCCGAAAAAGAATGAGGTATTCACGGCTGATAATCAATTTTTAGGTACAGAGGACAGTCTTATAGCGATGTTAAAGAAAAGGGCACTCTATAAAATTGCAGAACTATCTAAAAAAGAAAGTGAATTTGTTTGTAATTGTTTTATCGAGCAAATGAGAAATACAAAAGATAGTGATTCTATCTTTCTTGAAGGTCTAAATAAATGTAGTGCACTTTTGAAAAAACAAAGAAAAGCACAACCCGATTTCTATTTTTACACTAAAAATGGCGATTTTGTTGGTACCAAACCTACTGTAAAAGCCAGGATAAAAAAAGAACTCAAAGAGGCGAAAGTAAAAAGCATTTCTGGACCTGTTCTGGATGATGTGATTGATTGTCTTGGTAAAAAATATAGAAATATGACAACTAAAGAAATTGAAAATCATGATACTTTACTTCTGGAGTGTGTGATAGATAATTATCCTAAAGAGACTAAATAAATCTTTATTTCAATATAAAAATCCGTTCAGTAATGAGCGGATTTTTTTGTTTCCAGTGTTTTTGAAGTTTAAGTAATATTTGGGCGTTTTCGCCGCGGCGAACGGGCTATCCGCTATATCTTTTTATTTTTAAAGAAAAAATAAAAAGGATACCGCTTCTATCCCTAACGCTCAGAAATACTATTGAATATTCAGGATTTCGAGTTTTTGATTTCTTTCAGGCTACTTAATGTTTTAAGATTGAAGTTAATGCGTTTAAATTAATTTAGTATTTTTATAAGGAAATAACTAAAAAAATACCGCTATGATCTCAAAATTAAATTCGGTTTCCAAGATAAAAATAGTTTTGTGTTTTGCTTTTATTTTGTTTTATAATCTCAGAACTACTGCGCAAGAAACAAAACCCCAAGTAGGTTATTATCAAACAGCAGATTTGACCGAGAAACCAACTTATCCAGGAGGAATGCCGGAGTTTTATAAATTTGCCGGCCATTTTTATAAAGTGCCATCAACGCCAACCGGAATTGTGTTAAAAGGAACCATAAAGGTTACTTTTATTGTTCAAAAAGATGGCTCACTAACGGATATGAAAGTTGTCAAAGATCTTGGTTACGGCACTGGTGAAGAGGCTTTAAGAGTACTACGATTGTCCCAAAAATGGATACCTGGCAAACTAAACGGCAAAGTGGTGCCGGCTGAATTTCATCTTCCAATTTCTATTCAAGAACCTGATAAGCAATAGTAAAATTTTAATTAAATAAAAATTTTGCTATAAAAGTTGTACGTTTGATTTTTATTTCTACATTTGTAGAGCAATGTCTATAAATGTAGAAATTATAATTTTTATGAAAAATCATTTTTTATTATTTTTTTGTGGATTACTGCTATTAAGTTGTAAAAGCCAACCGGTCAATCAGAAAATTGATCATAAGAAAGAAGGCGTTTGGATTGATAATTATGTACAAGACAGCACGACTTATAAATCGTATGAATATTACAAACACGATGTTCCGGTAAAAAAGTGGAAATCCTATATCAACGGAAAAATTTATAAAACAGAAAAATATAAAAACGGAATTTGTATTGTAAGAAGTTATTACGAAAACGGAAAATTAGAATCTAAAGGAAAAACAAAATTAGAAACCAATTCGGTTGAAACACATTGGTTTTATTTTGGAGAATGGAAATTCTATTCGGATAAAGGAAAATTAAAAAGCATCAAAAATTATAGTAAAGGCGAATTAATCTCGGAACAAAATATTAAATAAACTGCTAACATTCAGCCATGAAAAAAATAATTGTTTTTAGTTTTATTGTCATGATTTGTCTTTCCGCGAAAGCGCAGACTTATAAAGAATGGGTTCGCAAAGCAGATTCTTGCTACGGGAAGGAAAACTATAAAATGGCTGTTGCTTTTTATGAAAAAGCTTTTAAAATTGAGCAAAAATCTGCGAAAAACTTTTACAATGCAGGCTGTTCTGCGTCTATGGCAAAAGAGAATAAAAAGGCATTTAAATGGTTGAATTTAGCCATTGACAATGGATTTCAAAACATGGATAAACTTCAAGTTGATAGGGATTTAATGGTGTTGCATTCAGAAAAAGAATGGAAAAAAACAATTGAGAAACTGCAAAAGAAGTTAGAGATTATCGGAGTAAGTTACGATAAGGTGCTGGAAAAAGAATTATCGGAAATTTATATTGAAGATCAGGAAATTCGTGGAGAATTTATGAATGTTTATAAATCCCCAAAATCGGATAAGAAAAAAATTGACAGTATTGGTAAAATCATGTTAAGAAAGGACAGCATTAACCTTATCAAGGTTATGAAAATACTAGACGAAAGAGGATGGTTAGGAAAAAATGTTGTTGGTGTTCAGGGAAATAAGACTTTGTTTTTGGTTATTCAGCATTCTAATTTAAAATACCAGCAAAAGTATTTGCCAATGCTGAGACAGGCGGTTAAAAATGGCAATGCAAGTCCAATAAATTTGGCGTATTTGGAAGATAGAGTGGCGTTGAGAGAAGGAAGGCATCAAATTTATGGAAGCCAAAGCGCAAAGAATAAAAAAACGAACAAATGGTACATATCGCCTCTGATTGATCCAGATAATGTAGATAAAAGGCGCGCAGAAGTCGGGCTTGGTCCTATAGCAGATTATGCAGTAAAAATGAATATAGACTGGAATTTGGAAGAGTATAAGAAAGAATTGCCAGAATTGGAAAAACTTGAAAATATTAAAGAATAAAGAATAAAGAGGCATATTAATCAAAATGAATCTGCTACAAAAAACTTAGAATCTCAGAACCTTAGAACCTTAAAAAAATGCAATTATCAAACTCAGAAGAACAATTAATGGAACATTTATGGAAACTTGAAAAAGCTTTCATGAAAGATTTGCTAGAAGCATATCCAGAACCAAAACCTGCAACAACAACAGTTGCAACGCTTTTGAAAAGAATGATTGACAAGCAATTTGTCGCATATAACGAATTCGGGAATTCAAGAGAATATTATCCATTGGTGAAGAAAACAGATTATTTTTCGAAACACGTAAAAGGATTGATCAGTAATTTCTTCAATAACTCGGCATCACAATTTGCTTCGTTTTTTACAACTGAAACAAATTTGAGCGCTTCAGAATTGGAAGATCTTAAGAAAATAATCGACTCGGAAATTCAAAAAAAGAAAAAATGACAGACTTTCTTATAAAATCAGCTATTGCTTTGGCTTCTTTTCTTGCCTTTTACCATTTTGTATTAGAGCGCGAAAAAATGCATCAGTTTAATCGATTCTTTTTGCTTTTTGCGATTGTATTTTCGTTAGTTGTTCCTTTTGTTTCATTTGAAATTATCAAAGAAATTCCGGTAAATTCTTCGAATCTGCAAGTTGTAAATCAGCCACTAATTCAGATGCAAACTGTTGTCGAGAAAACCAATTATAAATTGATTTTCTTATGGAGTTTATATGCGTTGGTGACGTTAATATTAGCGTTAAGATTTGGAAGAAACATTAAAAACTTCAAGTCTAAAATAAGCAGTAATCCTGCAGTTGATTTTAAAAATTCGAAATTGATTTTGGTAGAAGAAAAAATTCTTCCGCATACTTTTCTGAATTACATTTTTATCAACGCTGATGACTATAAAACTCAAAATATTGAAGCTGAATTATACATGCATGAGTTAGTTCATGTAAGTCAAAAACACACATTAGACATTTTGTTTGTGGAGTTTTTAAAGACTATTTTTTGGTTTAATCCACTCTTTTTATTTTATAAAAAAGCAATACAACTTAACCACGAATTTCTTGCCGATCAGGAAATTGTGAAAACTTATAATGATGTTCCATTTTATCAAAATCTGCTTTTAAATAAAGCAAGTGGAACTCAAACGATTTACTTGGCCAGTAATTTGAATTATTTAGTAACAAAAAAACGATTAATTATGATGAAAAAAAGAACATCAAAAAACACAGCGTTTCTAAAGAAAATTGCTGCCTTGCCCGTTGTCATTGGTTTAATGTTCCTCTTATGTGTGGAAACTATTGCCCAAGAAACAAAAACGGATATAAAAAATCAAAAAGCACAGAATGCTTCGTCTTTCGATAAATACTACGCAAATACTGCTTTTGTCTTCAAAAGTAAAAGTAGTAAAGTTTTTGTTGAAAAAAAGTACTCTGAATTAACAGAACAGGAAAAAAAGCTTATTCCGCCTGTGCCATCTCTTGCAAAAAAATCTCCTGATTCAAAGGAATATGAAGGTTTCAAAAATAGTGAAAATTATGCTGTTTGGATTGATGGAAAACATGTTTCTAATTCAGAATTAAATGAATATCAGGCAAGTAATTTTGTTTCTTATTTTAATAGTATTGTGCATAAAAATGCGAGAAGTAAGAAGTTTCCGCAAAGGTATCAAGTGACATTGTTTACTGCTGAAGGTTATGATAAAGCGTATGGTAAAAATCAAATACGAGATGCCGGAACCATAACAATTATGGCTAGTGAAGACACGCGTAAAAGTAAAATTCAAAAAACGCCAGAAAAAGAAACCACAGCAACTATAAACGATGTTGAAAGACAACCTGAATATCCAGGCGGCATATTGGAGTTCTACAAATTTGTAGGGAAGAATTTCAAAGTACCTTCGGAAGAGGCAGCAAACAAAATTCAAGGAAAAGTTATAGTAGAATTTATGATTGAAACAGATGGTTCGCTTTCAGAGTTTCAAGTAGTAAAAGATTTAGGTTTTGGAATAGGCGATGAGGCAATTCGTGTTTTAAAACTTTCTCCAAAATGGAATCCAGGAATTCAAAAAGGACAGCCAGTTCGTGTGCTTTATACTTTGCCAATAACTATTCAAAATAAAGATACAGCCAAATAAGATGAAATGAAAAAGCAGGTAACTTTGCCTATAACAATTCAGTCGGAAAAATAAATTTTTAAATACTGAGGTTCAAAGGAAGAAAAACCTTTGAACCTTTGTCACTTTGTCCCTTCAAAAAAAAATCCGCTTCTTTTGCATCTAAGAAGCGGATAAAATAAACTAAAAAAAAATTCTAAAAAATAAAAATTAAAAAACTTAGACTAAAACAAGTCCGGGTTATATCCAAAATAAGGCACGATTTGTTCATTAAAAATTACGCCGTATTCTTCTAATTCATTTAAAATGGGTTCGTAAACTTCTTTTTTAATTGGAAGTTGAACGCCTGGAGTTGTGATTTTTCCGTTTAAAATCAATAATGTTGCCATCGCAACCGGAAGTCCAACTGTTTTTGCCATTGCGGTGTAAGTTTGGTCGTCGCCAATGCAAACCATTTTTGAATCGATTTGTTTTTTCTCGCCGTTTAGCTCGTAACCGAATTTATGATACATGACAATCATGTCTTTATCTTCAGTTTCCAAAGTCCAACTGTCAGTCAGTATTTTTTCTAAAATTTGAGCTGGAGTTGCATTTGGAAGATTCACTTTTTTGTTTGGGTTGAATAAATCCAGTTCCAAAAGTTTATCCCACATAATATCATCCTGATCAATTTTCAGAATAAATCTCGTTTTTATTTCAACAGAATCCGTTGGATGGTAAGGCAAAAACGAATTCATAAATTGACGGTAACTCATGTTTTCAGAATCTTCGATAATATAACTGTCATCTGTCATTCCGAGTTGAACAAACATATTCCAGGCTTTTGAAAAACCAACTCTTCGAATTGTTCCTCTATATAAAGTCAGGACATCATCAAGTCCGTAAACCGATCTGTATTTAAGCGAATCGCGATTTGAATACGCTTCAAATTTTCCATAGCCTTCTACTTCCAGGAATTCAGTTCTGCGGAACAAGGCGCTGTACGGGATGTATTTATAAGTGCCCTCCTGAATAAATTTAGCCGCACCGCCTTGTCCAGCTAAAACTACATTTCTTGGTGCCCAGGTAAATTTGTAATTCCATAGATTATTGTCAGATTCAGGTGCTACAAGTCCGCCGCAGAAAGATTCAAACAAAAGCATTTTACCGCCTTTTGATCGAATTTCATCAATTACTTTCATGGCGCTCATATGATCAATTCCCGGATCAAGGCCAATTTCATTCATGAAAATCAAATTGTTTTTCTTGGCTTCTTCATCAAGCGCCTGCATGGCATCACTTATATAAGAAGCTGTAACAAGATGTTTTTTGAATTGAAGGCAATCTTTTGCAATTTCGATATGCAAATGAGCCGGAAGCATTGAAATCACAATAGAAGCTTTTTCAATCGCCGATTTTCTTTCTTCAGCGTTAAAAATATCTAAAGCAATTGGAGTCGCATTTGGGTGCTTTTGTGTCTTTTTTTCGGCCAAGGCCAAAGATAGATCTGCAACAACCAAATGAAGGTTCTCGCTCTCCGATTTTGAAAGTAAATAACAAATCAATGACGACGCTGAGCGCCCAGCTCCAAAAATTAATATGCTTCTCATATTTTATATTTATAACACAAATATATTAAAATGTTATAAATATAACAATGTGAAATAGGAAAAAATGTAATTTATTTTTGAAATAAGTTAAAATGTAAATATTTAAGTTTCTGAGCTATTTTTTGGCAAAAAGCAAACGCTTTTTTCTAATTGTATTGAGTATTTTTGCATAGTAATTAGAAAACAAAAACATGAAAAGAAGAATAGTTTTGACGGGAGCTTTTATCGGAATGTTAGCTATTATTTTAGGCGCTTTTGGAGCTCATTTATTAAAAAAATATTTATCTGTAGAAGAACTAAATACTTTTGAAGTTGGGGTTCGTTATCAAATGTATCATGCTTTCTTTTTATTTTTTGTTTCGACAAGAAAAGATATCGCTGAAAAGACTTTAAAAACAATTTATAATTTGGTTCTTGGAGGTGTTATTCTTTTTAGCGGTTCGATTTATTTATTGGCTACAAAAAACTTCACTTTATTCGATTTTAAATTTATAGGATTCGCAACACCTTTAGGCGGAATGCTATTAATTTTCGCTTGGTTGACCTTATTTGTTACTATTTTGAGGCAAAAATCATAAAATCCCGAATAAAAAATTCTATCTAAAAATTAATATTTAATTTTGTCTCATAAATAACATATAATCTTATTTGTGTGAATTTATTTTGTTTTTGACTTTAAAAAGAGAAAAATATAACAAATTGACACAAAAGGTTATAAGATAACAAATTAGAAGCTCTTATTTTTTTATTTTATTGAATTTAAAGTTCATTTTTTGCTTTTTTGATATAAATAAAAGTGAAATTGAAATATTTTTAAAGGATTTACAATAAATCTGTAATTTTGCATTCTATCAAACATCACACACAACTTAAAATTTATGGACACTAACACACTTTTCTCGCAATCGATTTCGTTAAAAGAATTAGGAATTGAAAATGCTAAAGTTCGCTATCAATTATCCCCAGATGAATTGCATGCCATTACTTTACAATCAGGCCAGGGTGTCGAAAGCTCAACAGGAGCATTGGCTATTAATACAGGTGAATTTACAGGACGTTCTCCACAAGATCGTTTTATTGTAAAAGATTCGATTACAGAAGATAAAGTTTGGTGGGGAAATGTAAATATTCCTTTTGCACCAGAAGCTTTTGAAAAACTATATAATAAGGTAACAAAGTTTTTATCAGACAAAGAAGTCTTTGTTCGTGATTCATACGTTTGTTCTGATGACAAGTACAGATTAAATGTTCGTGTTGTAACTGAAACGGCTTGGTCAAACTTGTTTTGCTACAATATGTTCTTAAGACCAGAAGAATCTGAATTGGCAAACTTTACTCCAGAATGGACAGTAGTTTGTGCTCCAAGTTTTATGGCAGATCCTGCTGTTGATGGAACGCGCCAATCTAACTTCGCAATTTTGGATTTTACTAAAAAAATCGCTCTTATTGGTGGAACTGGTTATACAGGAGAAATGAAAAAAGGAATTTTCTCTGCATTAAACTTCATTTTACCAGTTTTCAAAAATACACTTCCGATGCACTGTAGTGCTAATGTTGGTAAAGACGGTGATACTGCGATTTTTTTCGGATTGTCAGGAACAGGGAAAACAACTTTATCAGCAGATCCAGAACGTAAATTAATTGGAGACGATGAACACGGATGGACAAGCGAGAATTCAGTTTTCAACTTTGAAGGAGGTTGTTATGCGAAAGTAATCAACTTATCTGAGGAGAATGAACCAGACATTTACAGAGCAATCAAAAAAGGTGCGCTTTTAGAAAATGTGGTTTTCAAAGCTGGAACTAATGAAGTGGATTATGATGATGTTTCAATCACTCAAAACACACGTGTTAGTTATCCAATAACACATATTGACAATATTCAGCCAGGTTCGATTGGTCACAATCCTAAAAATATATTTTTCTTGACGGCAGATTCTTTTGGAATTTTGCCTCCAATCTCAAGATTGACTCCAGGTCAGGCAGCGTATCATTTTATTTCTGGATATACTGCAAAAGTAGCTGGAACTGAAGCTGGTGTAACTGAACCACAGCCAAATTTCTCTGCTTGTTTTGGAGCGCCATTTATGCCTTTGCATCCAACAAAATATGCTGAAATGTTAAGCAAAAAAATGAAAGATGCAGGAGTTAAAGTTTGGTTGATCAACACAGGATGGACTGGCGGACCTTACGGAACAGGAAGCCGTATGAAACTAAAATATACTCGTGCTATGATTACTGCCGCATTAAACGGAGAACTGGATAATGTAGAGTACAAAGATCACGCAGTATTTGGAATTGCAAAACCACAATCTTGTCCAAACGTTCCAGAGGAAATTTTAAATCCAAGAAATACTTGGGCAGACAAAGATTTATATGATAAAAAAGCGTTAGAATTAGCTCAGAAATTCAAAGCTAATTTTGCCAAATTTGAAGAATTTGCGAATGCTGAAATTTTAGCAGGAGCACCGATTACAGAATAAAGGGGGCAATTACTAATTCAAAATTAAAAAAGCTGTTCAATTTGAACAGCTTTTTTTGTTTCCAATCGCAGAAAAAAAAATAAAATAAACACTGAAAAC
The DNA here is from genome assembly GCF_900182645.1 of Flavobacterium resistens. Classification (GTDB taxonomy): domain Bacteria; phylum Bacteroidota; class Bacteroidia; order Flavobacteriales; family Flavobacteriaceae; genus Flavobacterium; species Flavobacterium resistens. Next base: position 459,907 of record NZ_FXTA01000002.1, read on the forward strand.
TGCGACCGGAAACTGAGATTTATATATTTATTTTTTTGCTTCGTCAATACGTTTCTGAATCAAATCCCAAGCGTAATAATGAAATGTCATTCCGTTGCTCATCGCTACGAAAAGTCCGTTTTTATATGCTCCACCTAAATTTACATTTGTAACATCAGCACCGTCACATTCGATAGTAGAAGTTGGAATTTCAGCCAATAATGGATGATTGTTCGGATTTCCTTTTGCGCCTTCTCTCGGGTAGACCATAAAAGAATTTGCTTGCTGATTTGAAACTAAAATATATCCTGTAGAATCAGTTTTTTTGTAAATCGCAATTCCTTCATGATCAGCTTTGAAATCTTTTTGACCAAAGAAAGCCAATTCTTTATTATCGTTTAAAGAAGGATCAGCTTTGTATTTTCTGATTCCAACTTGTTCGTCGCAATAGTAAACAAAATCTAATTCGTTATCAACAGCAATGGCTTCGATTTCTTTTTTGCCACTGTAAGTTCCAAATTTGCGAACCACTTTTGCCGTAGCGAATTTTCCATTTCCGGAAAGTTCATATTGCCATAAATAACTTCCTGAAGTCCCGGTTTTTCTTCCTACAATCGCAAAAATCTTTTTATCGCTTGGACGTGTATACAGTGCAATTCCCATCGGATCTCTTTCTACATCGCCTTCAAAAACTGGAATTCCGCCGTTGTCAATTGGTTCTAAATCGGGTAAACTAAAAATTCTGATTTTGTTGCTTTCGCGTTCTGTGGTAATGGCAATGTCCACTTTTTTTCCGTCAATTAGTAATCCGTAAGCGATATCAACATTGTTTGGGCGTTTTAATGGAATTGATTTTTTAAGGATTTTCCCTTTCAAATCAAAAGCATATAATCCGCCGTCTGTATCTTTATCAGTTCCAACTATTATACTTTTTGAAGCGTCAGTTGGGTGAATCCAAATCGATGGATCATCTGTATCGTGAGGCAAAGCTTGAGTAACGGTTGTCGGTTTTAATGCATTTGGCTGAATTGGCGCTAATTTATCATCTTTGCAAGCGGTAAATGAAACCGCTAAAAACAAAAGAGCAACTAAAGATTTATTTTTCATTATGTTATATATTTTAATGCAATTAGACAGAGCGCTAAACTCTGTCTAATTTAAGAATTTTAAAAAACAGATTTTACAAGTCTAGTTTCAATCCGAAATTGTAACGTGCCTGGTAATATTCAGCTTGTTTTGTGTGCGCTTCAACACCTTGGTAGTAACGTAATGGCTGATTTGTCAAGTTATTAGCTTCAGCAAAAAGACGAAGTTTTGGCGTGATTTTATAAGAAGCATTTGCATCTAAAAAGAATTGCTTGTCATAATAACTGTCTTTATAAGATTCTGAACCCAATTCATCTAAATAATCAGAAGTAAAGTTGGTCGAGATTCTTGCAGAAAAACGTTTGTTTTCCCAAGATAAAGATCCGTTGAACATGTGTGGCGTTGTTCCAGGAAGACTGATGTCGTTTCTTTCGTTTCCATCTTCATCAGAAATACCTTTAGCTTTTGATTTTGTGTAAGTATAGTTCAGGTAGATTCCAAAACCTTTAAGGAATTTCCCTGGAAGGAAATCTAGCTGACGCTGAAAAGCCACTTCAAATCCGTAAACGTCTACAGTATCACCATTTCTGGATTGTACAAAAGACCAGTTTTCGCCAGCCGGAATCGGGTTTGTCTGATTTGGAAAATCAGCAGCAAATTTTGCATCTGTATATTGATTATCACTATAATTATAAATGAAATCATGTAATTTTTTGTAGAAAACACCTCCAGAAATCAAACCAACAGATTTGAAATAATTCTCGGCCATAAAATCATAATTGTATGAGTAAGTAGCGTCAAGATCTGGATTTCCAGCAGTAATTTCTTTATCAGCAGCAATATTATTTACATATGGCGCCAATGCATAATAATTTGGACGTGCCAAAGCTGTCGTTGCAGCAGCTCTTAAAACTAAATCTTTTGTGGCATTATATTGAAATGAAATACTTGGCAATAAATTAGTATAGGAGTTTTTTGTATTGATTTGGCTTTCTAATTCTTCTTCATCCAATACGCGGTTTCCTGTATAATCAATGTGCGTATTCTCAACACGGAAACCTAAAACCATTGAAAGTTTATCGTTGAAATCCTGATCCCATCTTACATAGGCAGCAGTAATTCTTTCTTTTGCATTGTAATTAACCGCCAAGTATTCTGCTGGATCTGCTTCTTTGTCAAATAAAGTTGGATTGTTTAAATCTAAACCTCCTAAAAAGGCAGCCGAAGCAAAAGTTCCCGGTACATATTTACTTCCCGGATTAAAGTTTTTTCCGTCGTAATAACTGGTTGGAACTTCAGATAATAATTCCATTCCGTCGTTGATTGGCTCGTAAGAAAAGAATGAATTGTTTCTTTCTTTTTCTTTTAAACGAAGTCTAAGACCAGTTCTCAATCTTCCTTTTTCTCCTGCAATTACAGAGAATGGAAAACGGATATTTACTTTAGCACCAAATTCGCTTTCGCTGGTTTCATCTGTATTTTCGGTAACCGAATCAAATTTGAATTCGTCTACAGATTCGCCAACAGTTGTCATTAAAGGAAATCTTGGATCAGATAAATCTTCCATCATTTCCAAACCTTTCTGACGATATTCAATATAACGCTCTTGCGGACGATATTCTCGCGCTTTTGCATAATTGGCAGACCAATCCAAATCTAAAGTTGAATTGATTAAATGCTCTCCACGAAGCGAATAATTCTGCACGCGCTGATCTTCTAATCTTCTGTTTTTGTTTCTATTGTTGTCAACTCCACCTTTTGTCTGGCGTTTTACACGGCCTTCAAAACCGGTGATTTCTTCGCCGTTGTAAATTGGTTCGATATCATCATAAGTAGTTCTGAAACGATTTTCACGATCATCTCTCCAGTTATAAATTGCATTGGCAAAAATGGTATTGTTTTCGTCAAATTTATAATCTAAAGCTACAGAAGCGCTTCGGCGAATACGTTGAACATCATATTTTCTGATTTCTGAAGCTTGTAGATATTCGTTTCCAAAATCATCTTTTACCCATTCGTTTTCGATGTTATCAGAACCATAATCTACATTATTATAAGAACCGCTGAAAACAACTCCTAATTTGTCATTTGCAAATCGGTTACCATAAACTAAACCCGCAGTGTATGAAGCGTGCTCACGAATTGGCAAGTAACCTCCGGCAAGTGTTGCAGAAATTCTTTCGCCGTTTGGAGTTGCTCTTGTAATTAAGTTTACAGAACCTCCAATTGCATCTGCATCCATGTCAGAAGTTAATGTTTTGTTTACTTCGATAGTCGAAATCATATCAGACGGAATCAAGTCCATTTGCACGTTTCTGTTGTCTCCTTCAGCCGATGGAATTCGGTCTCCATTTAAAGTAACCGAGTTCAAAGACGGAGCAAGACCTCTAATAATAATGTTACGCGCTTCACCTTGGTCATTTTGCATCGTGATACCCGGAACACGTTTTAAAGCATCTCCAACATTGGCATCAGGAAAACGCCCCATTTGATCTGAAGAGATTACGTTTCCGATGTTTTTATTGTTTTTTTGCTGATTCAGCGCTTTTGCCTGACCTTTCAAAATGTCTCCAACCACAACTTCATTCAACTCAGTTCCTGAAGTTTTTAGTGCAAAATCAATTACGTTGTTTTTTCCTTGTTCTACCGTAATTTCTTTTGTTATAGAAGTGTATCCAATATATTTTACTTCAAGTTTATATGTTCCAGCATTTATGTTTAATAATTCGAAACGGCCGTTGTAATCTGAAACCGTGTATTTGTTTTCGCCTACGATTTGAATCATCGCTCCAGGCAAAGGAAGTTTGTCGTCAATATCTAATACTTTTCCGGAAATTATTGCTTTTTGAGCATAACCTGAAAAGGCCAATAGCATAAATGTTACTAATAAATAAATTTTTCTCATTGTGTTTTAGTTTGATTTCCTGCGAAACTAGAACCTTTATGTTATTTAAAAAGTTGAAAGAAATTAACATAATGTTATGATTCCTCTGACAAAAAACGAACTTATTAATGTTAAACTAACACTTATTTATTTAAAATAATTTAAAGTGCAAATGAAAACAAATCAACTATTTACCTCAGAATTAAATTTTTGGCGCTAAATTTGCCATATCAATCACAATCAAAAATCATCAATCATGTTAAAACAATTTTTTATCCTATGTTCAGGAGCCGACCGTGATCTCTTGAAAGACTGTTCAGAAGGCGAACAAACCAAATATGTTGGTATTGGAGCTACCGTTTTCTTTACAGCAGTTATGGCTTTTCTGGCCAGTGCTTATGCGCTTTTTACCGTTTTCGATTCTATTTATCCGGCTTTAATTTTTGGATTTGTTTGGAGTTTGCTGATTTTTAATTTAGACCGATTTATCGTTTCTACCATTAAAAAAAGAGACCGCTTTATGGATGAATTCCTGCAGGCAACTCCGCGAATTGCTTTGGCTATTATTATTGCGATTGTAATTTCGAAGCCTTTAGAAATTAAAATTTTCGAAAAAGAAATCAATACCGTTTTATTGAAAGAGAAAAATGAAATGGAATTGGCCAATAAAAAACAAATTGGAACCTATTTCAAAACCGATTTAGATAAGAATAAAGCAGAAATTGCCGCTTTAAAAGCTGATATTGTAAAGAAAGAAAAAGAGGTAAACGCTTTATATTCAACTTATATTACAGAAGCTGAAGGAACTGCAGGAACTAAAAAACTTGGAAAAGGCCCAGTTTATAAAGAAAAACGAGAAAAACACGATGCCTCTCTTAAAGAATACGAAACTTTAAAAACTACAAACGAAGCTAAAATTGCCGAGAAAGAAAAAATCGGAAAACAATTGCAAGCCGATTTAGACAAGAAAGTTTCGCAAACACAGCCAATTATTGAAGGTTTCGACGGATTAATGGCGCGTATAAATGCGTTGAACAAACTGCCTTGGCTTCCGTCATTTTTCATTATGCTGTTGTTTTTGGCAATCGAAACATCTCCAATTATTGCCAAATTATTGGCACCAAAAGGTGAATTCGATTTCAAACAAGAAGAAGCCGAAACCGCAATGAAAGCGACTTTAGCACAAAATAAATACCAACGCGATTTATTAGTAAAAACCAGCGCCGAAATGCATGATAAAGTTTACGCTGATATTGCAGAAGATAAAGGATTATTCGATTTACAGCGAAAAAATGCAAAAGAATTACTAGAACTTCAATCGAATAGTTTTGTAGAAAAACAGAAAGCGACTTTATAAGTCGAAAGTTGGAAAGTCAAAAGTCATAAAGTCGAATTACAGACTTAAAAAGATAAAGCCAGAAATAGAATTTCTATTTCTGGCTTTTATTATTTGGACAAAGTCAAAAACTTTAAGACTTTTGACTTTAAGACTTACATATAACTTAAAATCTCTTTTTTATAAGCATCATATTCTCCTTGCATAATTAAACCGTTGTCAAGAAGTTTTTTGTAATTCTGTAATTTATCGAAAAGTTCTTCTTTAGATAAATCGCCTAATTTGCGCTCTCCTGTTGGTTGAGTCGGAAGCGGTTCATACGTTTCTGTAACAGCTGGAGCAGCAGGTAAAATTTCAGCAAAGCTTGTTACTTCTTCTGTTTCTACTTCTTCAATTTCTTCCTCTTCTTCTTCAAAAACAGCTTCAGTTGTTTCTTGAACAGAAGTTGCACTCTGAACAGGATTTTTTAATAAATCTAATTGTTCTTTAGCGTAAGTATAAATTTTTCTAGCCTGAATTTTCGGAATGTAATCAATAGAAACTGCTAAATCAGTTTTTGTTCCAAATGAAAACTCAGAACCCAAAATGTTTTCTTTTACAAAAGTACTTGCAATATCATCCCAAGTATAATCTGTAAAATCCATAGAAAGACCTAAATTTTTAGGCTTACAGATGATGATACGCTTGTTTGTTAATACAATGCTATCAGGAAAAACAGTAAGAGCAGGCTTTTTTTGCACTGCGATGTATCCAACTTCTTCGCCTTTCATTAATAAGTCTGTAAGTTTCGAAGTGATTTTTTCAATCGCTTTTGGATCTTGTTCTTCGTTCAGAAATTTTTTAAATTGTTCTTTCATTGCTTTTAAGTTGCTAAGTTTCAAAGCTGCCAAACAGCTAAGTTTTTTTTCTAACGATGCAAATGTAATGCCTAATTTTCTAATTCGATAATTTCACTCTGAATTTTCTTTGTCAAACTTTTGAAAACCAATTCATACGAATGATCTATAAGTTCTTTGACAAATTTGTCCGGCAAATTTCCGTTTAAAGCCACGGTATTCCAATGCACTTTGCTCATATGAAATCCGGGTTTTATTTCGTCATATTCAGCTCTGAGTTCTTCTGCGCGGTCCGGATCACATTTTAAATTGACCGATGCTTCATTTTTTTCCCATTGTGAAAGAGAAGACAAAGCAAACATTTTTCCGCCAACTTTAAATACCAAAGTATCTTCATCAAAAGGAAAATGCTCGCTGACACCTTTTTTTGAAAGACAATATTCGTAATACGTTTCTAAATTCATAATTCGTTATTTACCAATTTCACCTAAATGTGTGTATTTAAAACCTTTTTCATATTTCAGGCCGTAACCAAAAATTCGATCCATTGCCGAATGTGAAAATAAAATAATTCCTGCTAACTGCAATAATTCATTTTTCAAATAAAAGCCTAAAACATATAAAAGAACGGCAATTCCTTTATGATGAAACAAATTATATGAAAATGCCCCGACTTTGTTTCCAAATGTGTAACCAATCATGGATAAATCAGGCGTTAAAATTAAGGCCAAAAACCACCACCATTCATAATTTAAATGGTTGAAAAGGAATATTCCAAGAATAAATAAAGCTGCTTCTTCTAGTTTTAAGACTGTTTTCATTTGACAATTTTTTCCATCATCTTTTCAGGATGATTCAGTTTTGTAAATCCGAATTTCTCGTATAAAAAGTGAGCATCGCTTGTCGCCAATCGCCAGATTTTTACTTCCTGAAGCTGTGGTTCATTCATCATCGCTTCAATTAGAATTGACGAATAACCCTTTCCGCGATGTTCTTCATCAATAAAAACATCCATTAAATAAGCAAAAACCACATAATCGGTGATTACGCGGGCGAAGCCAATTTGTTTGTCATCCAGATAAATTCCAAAACAAACTGAAGCATCAATTGTCGTCTGAACTTCTTCTAAAGTTCGCCCGGCAGCCCAATAAATATCTTTTAAAAAGTTCTGTATAAACGGAACATCAAGTTTGGTTTTATCTGTTGAGACGCTAATCATTTTAATTGTAGATTTTAGAGTTCAGATTTTAGAATTGTAGTAGAATAATCTGAAATCTACATTCTAAAATCTAAAATTTTATATAAAATAGGTTTGCTCGGACTTGCATCATTTTCAAACGAAGCGATCTGAAGGTTTAGTATATAATTTCCATCTTCAATTTCGTCTGGAACATAAATCATTTCGGTGATTGTTGCGTTCAATCTTGCATCAGAATTTAGATTTACAGTGTTTTTTACATTCCAAAACGCTTTATGTGCCAATAATTTACCTTCATCATGTTCTTTGTCAACACTTGGCAAATCGATTAATAAATGTTTAATTTCGCTTTCGCGGATGAAAATCGCAGCTTCTTCAGATAAATACGGCGGATTTGTATTTGAATATTTTCGTGACTTTTTTTCCTTTTGATTAGGAAGCGTTCGAATTATTAAAGCTTCTGTTTTATCATTTACTAAAGCTGAAACTTGTTCTTTCGTAATCACAAAATCATCTCCAATTTTTTCAGGTTCAATCGTAATCAATTTTGCAAAAAAGAAAAACTGTTTCAGTGATTGATTGATGCTGTAAAAATCGGTCGTAATATGTCCCAAACATTCTGTATGCGTTCCATGCCCATGCGGATTGAAGAAGATATTATTAAAGTTCGTAGATGATTTTCCTTCAGAAACTTTCCCAATCCAATCGCCAAAAACTACTGGTTCAATAACTGGTTTTTCGATGTACCAGGCAATTGGGTTTTCGTCTGTATTAGTTAATGGAATCGAGATATCAATAGGTTTTGATAAGTCGATTTCGAAGTTATTGATTTTTGCTTTCATACGTTATTTAACCGCAAGGTTCGCTAAGAATTACGCAAAGGGCGCTAGGATTTTATTAAAGATTGTTTACTATTCTTTTAACTCCATGTTTTAATAATGCGACATTAAAATTTATCAATAATCCTAGTTTGCAATTTGTCAGTTTTAAATAAGTCAATAGTTGTGCAAAATGAACTTCATTTAAACAATCGACTGCTTTTATTTCCAAAATTAGTTTATTTTCTACTAAAATATCTAATCGATAACCAACATCTAATTTCACTTCCTCATACAATTAGAGGCAAAGCTTTTTGTTTTTCAACAGATAAACCAAGTTTTCTTAACTCATAAAATAAACATTCTTCATAAGCACTTTCTAAAAGTCCAGGACCTAAAGTTTGATGAACTTTTAAAGCTAAATTAAATACAATTCGGGATAAATCATTCTCTGACATAAAATCAATATTAAAACTCAAATGTAATATTTGAAAATCTCAAAAGTATAATTTTATTCCTACAAAATAAAAATAGCGTTCTTTGCGTAATTCTTAGCGAACTTTGCGGTTAAACTTCAGAATCTAAATAAAATAAATCTGAAGCAATTCCATCCGTCAGAAATTTTCCTTTCGGAGTTGGTTTCAGAATATTATTTTCGATGGAAAGCAAATCATCGCTTAAGAATTTTTGAGCTTGTTTTTTCAGATAATCCAAATATTCCAAACCAAATTCCTTTTCAATTCTATTTAAAGAAACGCCCCAAATCGTTCGTAAACCTGTCATAATATATTCATTATAACGATCTGAAATAGTTAAAACTTCAGTTTCAATAGGAAGTTTATCGTTTTGAATTGATTTTATATAAAGCGAATTATTAGCAATATTCCAGCCTCGTTTTTCGCCGTCATAACTATGTGCCGAAGGTCCGATTCCGATGTATTTTTTGCCTAGCCAATATGCCGAATTGTTTTTGGAGAAATAGTTCTCTTTTCCAAAATTGGATAATTCATAATGAATAAAACCGTTTTTTTGAAGCATTTCAACCAAAATCATAAAATGGTTTGAAGCCACTTCATCTTGAGGTTCAGCAATTTTTCCGGTTTGAATTAATTTGCTTAAAGCTGTTTTCGGTTCAACTGTCAAAGCATAACTTGAAATATGTGGAATGCCGAAATCTAAAGCCGTTTGAATATTTTGTCGCCACATTTCATCGCTCATTCCCGGAATTCCATAAATCAAATCGAGTGAAATATTATCAAAATATTTAGTTGCTTCTTCCAGGCATTTTTTGGCTTCTGCCGAATTATGAGCGCGATTCATCATTTTCAAATCATCTTCATAAAAAGACTGAATTCCGATGCTTAATCGATTTATCGGACTTTTGGATAATTCAAAAATTCTTTCGGCAGATAAATCATCTGGGTTTGCTTCAAGCGTAATTTCTGGATTTTCAGCAACTTTATAATTTTTATAAACTTCCGAAATTAAAAAGTTGATTTCGTCATTTGATAGAACAGAAGGAGTTCCGCCACCAAAATAAATGGTTTCTACAATCTCATTTTCAAAATCATTTTTGCGTAAAGTGATTTCTTTGGCTAATGCCAAAACCATTTCGTCTTTCTTTTTCATTGAAGTCGAAAAATGAAAGTCGCAATAGTGACAAGCCTGTTTGCAAAAAGGAATATGAATGTAGATGCCGGACATAATAAAAAAAAGAGCAAGGTAAATCTTGCTCTTCAATTATCAATATTAATTAATGATAAATTATGTTTTTTTATTAGAATGCGGCACTTTCTTTAAAAGTACCATTCGAAATTACAATTTTTGCTTTGGTTGTGGGATGTGTAGCGGTTAAACTAAATGTTCCTGCAGCTAAAACAGTATTCAGAGTTGTAAAATTGACAGTTCCTGAAACATCATATGTAATGTTTTCGTGCGTTGCCACATCGTATTTTTGAAAAGAAATTTTGTAAGCGCTATTATTGCTGGTAAAATTATAAGTTCCTGTTTTTGCATTATAATCAGGAAAAGCAATACCAATTGTGTACTCACCGTCGTTCTCTGCATAAATTATTTTTGTTGTCTGGTTTTCAATAGTGCCATCAAATGATAAGCCATGCCAATCTTTTCCATCAATTTTAGCAAAAGTACCAAGTCCTTCAACTTGCGGAGTGATTTCTTCATAAGAAACTTTAAATGAACCGCTCACATTAACGAAATCTGATTCGTAATCGTAACCATCTTCATATACTTTTCCGGAAAATTTTACCTGAACTGTTTTATCTGTGGTATTCAGGTTCTCTAAAGTGAAGGTAAAAGTATTGGAAGTGAAATTTTCTGAAGCCTGCAACCAAGGGATATTATTGTTGTTTGTTACAGGATTTGTAAGAGCCTGATACAGATTCCCATAAGAATTAAATTTAAAATCAATTGCAATTCCTTCTTCTGACGTTCCCATTACTTCTATGAAATCACCTTGTTTTTGGGCTTGCCAGGTTTTAATGTTTTGGGCTTTACCGTCATAGGTAAATTTGAAAAAACTGTCTGATCGGCTTTCGTCGCTATTATCAGAAGAACATGAAGAAATAATTGCTGCAAATAAAATAAATGCAATAAATTTAATTTTTGTCATTTGTGGTTAAGATTAAGATTTGTTTTTAACAAATATAGCTATTTTCTTATCTTATCCTCATTTTGTTTCACAAATGCATCCCAGCCCGAATAACTTTTTCCAGCTACGACTTTTCCCGAATTAAAATGATGACACACCGCAGCCGCCAAACCATCTGTTGAATCGAGATTTTTAGGTAATTCTTTTAATCCTAAAAGCTGTTGCAGCATTTTAGCAACCTGTTCTTTGCTGGCATTTCCGTTTCCGGTAATTGCCATTTTTATTTTTTTCGGCTCGTATTCTGTAATCGGAATTCCTCTTGAAAGTCCTGCTGCCATTGCAACGCCCTGCGCACGTCCTAATTTCAGCATCGATTGAACGTTTTTGCCAAAGAAAGGTGCTTCAATTGCAATTTCGTCCGGACAATGCGTTTCGATTAATTCGATCGTTCTTTCAAAAATGATTTTTAGTTTTTGGTAATGATTATCGTATTTGGATAATTGCAATTCGTTTAACTGCAAAAAATCCATTTTTTTATTGGTGACTTTAATCAATCCAAAACCCATGATTGTAGTTCCGGGGTCAATACCTAATATGATGCGTTCTTTTGTCAAGAGATTTTTGTTTCAAGTTTAAGGTTTAGAAAATTGCCACATTTTCTAATTTTCTAATTGCCACATTTGATTACTTTTGCGGCATGATTTCAATTCCTCACAAAGCTAAGCAATTCCTTGTTCTTCTGGCCAAACTTTTGATTGTTGGCGGCGCATTTTATTTTATTTATAATCAACTGGCAAACAATGATAAATTGGATTGGCAGAAGTTTATTGTTTTGTTCCGAAAAAATCAATCGGTTTTAGGGATTTCGTTTATCTTGCTTTTGAGTGTTCTGAATCGTTATTTTGAGATTTTGAAATGGCAGAATCTTGCCAAAGTAATTCATGAAATCTCGGTTTACGAATCTACAAAACAGGTTTTAGCGGCCTTGACTGCCGGAATATTTACGCCAAATGGAGTAGGAGAGTACGCCGGAAAAGCGTTGTATTATCCAAAATCAGATGCTAAAAAAGTGGTTTTTCTGAACTTAATCTGCAACGGAATTCAGATGATTCTAACCATAATTTTCGGAATTTTCGGATTGCTGTATTTTAATGCACAATTCAACGTCATTACAAGCAAAACTGTTTTGATTCTTTTTGGCGGATTTGTACTAATTCTGATTGTTTTGTTTTCAATAAAAAAGATAAAAGTCAAAGGATATTCAATTGAAAAACTGATTCACAAAATCAATGAAATTCCGAAATCAATTCATCAAAAAAACATCTTTTTAGGAATCTGTCGTTATTTGGTTTTTTCACATCAGTATTACTTTTTGTTTTTAGGTTTTGATGTTGATTTATCTTATTTAACTTTAATGGCGGCTATAACTTCTGTTTATTTTTTGGCCTCTTCTTTACCAACTTTTCAGTTTTTGGATTTTGCTGTAAAAGGAAGTGTTGCCATTTATTTCTTCGGAATTTTAGGCGTAAACGAATGGATTGTCATTTTTATCAGCACTTTAATGTGGTTTTTAAATGTAGTTTTGCCAGTAGTTTTAGGAAGCTATTTTGTGCTGAATTTTAAAACCAAAACCGCAGAATGATATTTGTTTTATTCTCCATATTAGCAATTTATGTTTGTAGCATCAGTTTGCTTGTTTATGGTTTTTTCAGAATAAAAAAATATCAAAAAACAGATTTAAAGCCCAAAACAAGTTTTACGATTATAGTTCCGTTTCGGAATGAAAAAGAAAATCTTCCACTACTTTTAGAAAGTTTGTCAAACCTAAATTACCCAAAAGATTTATTTGAAGTGATTCTGGTAGACGATAATTCAGACGAGAAATTTCACATTTCACATTTGACATTTGACATTTCACAAATAGACAATATTCGTGTTTCAAATTCTCCAAAAAAAGATGCGATTTCGACCGCAATGCAGCACGTAAAAACCGATTGGGTAATTACTACAGATGCTGATTGTGTAGTTTCGGAAAACTGGCTTTTAACTTTTGATAATTATATTCAGGAAAACAAAGTTTCGATGCTTGCGGGCGCTGTAACATACAAAACCGAAAACTCTTTTTTAGATCATTTTCAGCAATTGGATTTCACGAGCCTGCAAGGTGCAACAATTGGAAGTTTTGGTTTAAATAAAGGGTTTATGTGCAATGGAGCCAATTTTGCTTACAGAAAAGAATTGTTTGAAAGTATAAATGGCTTTGAAGGAAATGAGAAAATTGCCAGCGGAGATGATGTTTTTTTACTTCAAAAAGCAATCGAAAAGTTCCACAAAGAAGTTCATTATTTAAAAGCGGAAGAAGTAATTGTTGTTACAAAACCAACGGAAAATTGGAAATCATTATTTCATCAAAGAGTACGCTGGGCGGCAAAGACAAGTTCGTATAAAAGTACTTTCGGGAAAATTTTAGGTTTGATCGTTTTCTTCGGAAATTTGAGTTTTGTAATTGGATTTTTCTTTCTCCTTTTCGGAATATGGTCGTATCCAATTTTTGTGTTTTTTGCCTTTTCTAAATTTATAATTGATTTTGTTTTGCTTTTTATAACCAATCAGTTTTTGACAAAAAACAGAATTAAAAGTCTTTTGCTGAGTAGTTTATTGTATCCGTTTTTCAGCTCAGCAGTAGCTTTGTACAGTTTGTTTGGTTCTTATACATGGAAAGATAGGAAGTTTAGTAAATAATAATGACAAGATTGAGACTAATGAAATAGAATTTATTTTGCTTCTTTTGCTTTTATGATAACAGGTAGTATAAACTGTGTTTTTACCGGAATTCCTCGTTTGATTGCCGGATTTACTTTTGGAAAATCAATCAGGCGTGCATGAAGAATACTGTCCACTTTGATGGTGTCATAAGCTACGGAATCCTTAGGAAATTGCGGTTCGAATTTCATTTTTGAGTTCGGAAAAATGGTCACTTTTACCGAAATTGTATCCCATTCAGGGTACAAAATAGAAAGACTATCAATTTGTAGTTTTTCCTGAACAAGCTGCGACATTACATCAAAAAAACATTTTTGACGTTGTTTTTCATCGGCAATTGTTTCGCATTCTGCGACGCTTGGATATTCATCAACTTCTTTCCAATTGATGGCTTTTAGTTCCTTTCGAAGTAATTCTTTTTCAGACGGAACCTTCTTCTCAAAATATTGACAAGAACCGAAAAATAAAAAAATTAAAAAAATAGAAAACTGCTTCAAGATTTTGAGGTTGAGTTGAATAAAGAGAAATTATGGTATAAAAATACGATTATTTTTTTTGAGAACCTTTGTATTCTAAATAATCTTGATAGTTTTCAGAGAGCCATTCCTGTTTATTTTCTGCAGCAAGTTCCTTTTGGTCAGGATATAAGGAGGCAAGTCGGTCGGAGAATGTTGCAATCTGCACTGTGTAAGTATAAAATTCTGCTTTCGTTAAAACAATATTTGGATCTTGTTTGCGATTAAAGAATTCAAGAAAAAGCATGTCAAATTCTTTTAATGAAAAATTTAATACTTTTTTCTTATTACTTTTATAAATGCTGTCCTGAAGCAAAAGATCATCTAAGGGAAGTTTTTGAGTCTGAGCATATAAATTCGGATTGATAAAATGTATCAATAAGAAAAATGCAAATATTTTCAAAAATCGTGTCATGGCTTATTTTATCAAGGATTTGCAAATACAATTTACAAAAAAAATATGGATTTAGTATTGTTGTTGCTCGGTTTTATCTGTATGATTATCGGTATTTTTGGCAGTTTCTTGCCCGTTTTGCCTGGCTTGTCGAGTTGTTGGGTCGGCTTATTGCTTTTATATCTCACAAAAGCGGTCGAAAATAATTATTGGGTTTTAGGTATTACATTATTGATTACGATTGTTATTACCATTTTGGATTATGTAATTCCATCAAAGGGAACAAAAAAGTTTGGCGGAAGCTCTTACGGCGTTTGGGGTACTAATATTGGTTTAATAGTTGGAATTTTGGCACCGATACCTTTTGGAGTCATAATTGGACCTTTTGTTGGCGCATTTTTAGGAGAACTCATTTACGATTCAAAAAACCATCAGCGGGCATTAAAAGCAGCAACTGGATCATTGCTTGGATTTCTGGCTTCGAGCTTCATTAACTTTATGTTTTGTATTATTTTTCTTGGTATTTTTTTACATCTAACATGGGAATATCGAAACATATTATTTTAATTGTGTAAAAGTACTTAGGATTTTTCTTATGTTTTGCATGTTTTTAAAAAATATTAAAAATTTCATAAACATATTTTTATTTTCTTTTGATAACGAAAGCGTTATGTTTATTGATGTTGAGCGGAATTAGTGTTAATAAGCTGTTAATCGGGTATGTATATTCTTAACTTATTTTTTGGAAATGTTAAAATATTTTATATTTTTATCCTGATAAACGATAAAAAGCCTCACTTTATCGATTATTTTTAACAAGTATAAATAATTATTTATTTTAAGTTATGAGTATGACCCCAAACCTACAAATTGAACTTAGACGTTTTATTTCTTCTAATGTTGTTTCTAAGCTAAACAAGTTTTATTTTGAAAATGATGCTCTTTTAATCAAGGGAATTGATGTTTCGATTGGCACAGTTTTAATGGGCCTTTATAACAAAGCCGAAGAATTGGGCTTTTATAAAGAAATCATCTCATTGATCGAAGACAATTCAACCTTTTATCAGGAAGTCGATTTTGCTTCTGGACGAATTTTATCAGTTGACGACTGTTATCGCATCGAAGGAAACGCTATCTTAAAAGAAATCTTTACCAACAAAAAAGGCAGAATTTCTGAAATGATTTCAAACGAAGTCGGAATCAAAAGTGAAACAGCCCGCGAAATCCTAAATTTTTCTGCACTACTTGTTGTTTCTTATCTTAAAAACAATATCCAGCTTTTAGACAGTTTAAAATTGCTTTTAGAAGAACAAAAAAGAGAAATCCTAAACAGCATCCAGCCTGGAATCAAAATCATTTTAGGATTTGCATGTTACGAAACAGTGGAAGACAAAAATCAAAACATCGGAAGATCAATCTTCACACTTTTTGGACATAACTTTTTCAGTTTCTAAATAAAAAAATCCCATTTTACACAAGGCAAAACAGGATTTGATATCTAATCAAATTTGAAACGTATTATGCGTTTTTCAAATTGATAATCTCTTGGTCTGTCAGGAAACGCCAGTTCCCTCTCGGCAGATTCTTTTTAGTTAAACCAGCAAATGAAACGCGGTCAATACGCAAAACATCGTAGTCAAAGCTTTCAAAAATAGCACGAACTACTTTTACGTTAGATGATTTTAATTTAAGACCAACTTCGCTTTTTGCTTCTTTTTCAATATAACTAACTTCTTCAACAAACACACGGTGTCCGTCAAGAACTAAACCTTTGCTGATTTTTTCCAAATCCTCAAATTTCAAGTTTTTGTCTAAAGAAACCTGATAAATTTTAGATGATTTCTGATTCGGTAAAGTAAATTTACGAATCATATCAGTATCATTTGTAAACAATAATAAACCTGTTGTATTCTTGTCCATTCTTCCAACAGCTGCAATTTTTGCATTTGTAGATCCACGAACAAGTTCCAATACATTACGATATTCCTGTCCTTCATCAAAGGCAGTAGTAAAGTTTTTAGGTTTGTTTAATAAAATGTATTCTTTCTTTTCAGGAGTCAAAACAACGCCGTCAAAATTTACAACGTCATTTAATTTTACTAAATAACCCATTTCAGTAACCGGAACGCCATTTACTTTCACGTTTCCAGACTGAATATATATATCAGCATCACGACGTGAACACACGCCAGAATTTGCGATGTATTTGTTCAGACGAATTTCATCTGAAGCCTTTTGTCTTTTTGGTGCCTGATTTTGTTTCTTAAATTTTTGTTCAGCAGCTTCCTTCGCCGCTTTAACCTCCGGCTTTTCTTTTTTCGGCCCTTGCGCGCGTTTTGCCATTGGTGGTTTTGGCTTACTAGAGTTTGATCTTGAGCTATTTGGTCTTGATCCGCCTCTTTTATTATTGCCTTCCTTGTTGTTCATAAAATCATTAATTTGTGCAAAGATAGTTTTTTCTGCCCAAATAAACCTAAGTTCAATGTTCTTAGATTAATAGCAAAAATTATAAAAGGATTTTGAAGCATCGCAATTGGCTTTTTTTCAGGCAATAATTCCCGCTTTCCGTTTCAATCTTTTATTTTTTTAAAGGAAAAAAATAAAAGGATTTCCACTTCAATCGGGGCTAGAATTCAAACAATTGGCTTCTTTTAAACATTTTGATTTTTTAAAAAAGATTCAAAGCGAAAAATCCTCGGGCAAATTAATAGTTGGAAATCAATTCTTTCCCATGCCACAAAACACTCGGATTAATCAGAACAATACAAAATACGCCTGCCACAATCAGAAATTTCAAAACATTATGAAGCATTAAAAATTGCTCTTTAGAATTCGATTTCCATAAATAAAGCAGAAAAAAAAGCAACACAACAAAGCATACATAAAAGTAAATATCCATATAACCAACATCATAAACATTGACTAAAATATAAACCGGAATAATAGTCAAAAATGTCAAAACGGTAATAATCTGTTTAGAAATCTTTTCGCTGTAAAGTATCGGAATTGTTCTGTAATCATTCGCCAGATCACCTTTCAGATTTTCTAAATCCTTTATCATTTCCCGAATCAGCAACAGCAAAAATAAGAAAACCGCATGCGCCGAAATAACCATAAAATGGCTCATATGATTTTCAATTTCTTCAAACGAAATCGAATTGTAGAAATATAATAAAATCGCAAAAAACGGAATTACAGCCATAAGTGCAGCCGTCAAATTGCCTATAAAAGGGTATTTCTTTATTTTATGAGAATAAAACCAAATCAGAAAAATGTAAGCAGAAAAAAATAAAAACGCACGCCATGAAACAATTGAAGCCATTAAAACAGCTAAGAAATTCAAGCTGAAATAAACGGTTAATTTTGTTTTCTGACTAACTAAACGATCAAGCATCGACTTGTTTGGTCTGTTGATCAAATCCTTCTGACTATCATAAAAATTATTGATAATATAACCCGAAGCAATGGTAATCGCCGAAGCAAAAACAATCAGAAACAAATAAAAATCCAAAATGATGTCAAGCGCTCTTTTTTCTGGAGCCAAAATAAAAATCGCCGATAAATATTGTGCTAGAACAATAATAGGAATATTATAACCGCGTACGACAGAAAACAAACTGACAATTTTCATTACTACAAGTTTGTGCTGTCTGCTTAACATAGGTTATAAAGTGTGATGGATTAGATTATGGGAAGTTAGAATATATTTTTTTTATTCTATATTTTAGAGCTTGTTTTTTAACAATTCTTTAGAGCCATAGCCTAATTTTCGAATACAGGCCAAAGCTTGTTTTTGTGTAATATCAATATCCTGAATGTCTTTTTTGTCTACAAAAACCACCGATCCGCTCCACGGATTTGGTGCATCCGGAATAAAAACAGTAAATTTCTCTTCACTTATTTGTTCTATTAAAAAAGCAAACTGCAAGCCGGCATCTGTTGGAACCAAAATCACTTTTAAGTCGTCTTTAGATTCAATTCCCAGAATATTTTCATTCATGCTTTTCATAAACGAATAACCCGGAACAAAACTCAAAATACCATCTTCTAATTTCTGAACCAAATTTTTAGCAGCTACAGTTTTTGCTAATAATCCAGCAATTAGGCAAATAACAAGAATAATTAATATTCCAATAAGTTCCTGAATTGCAATTCCCAAAACATTAATTTTTGGAAAGTTATTTACGATAGGAAGTGTGGTTTTTTGAACAATACCATATCCTTTTTCCAGAAAAATCAGTAAAACAACCAACGGTACTAAGAATAGAATTCCGCCTAAAAAAGTTGCTTTGATAATCTTTAAAATACTTTTCATAGGCAATAATTTTTTAGGATTAAGATTTTAGAAAAATATATTCAAATAAAGACTGTTTAGGAGTTTTTGAACTTAAAACTGATAGACTACTTCTAGCTTATAATCTTTCAAAGATATTTTCGCGCGTTCTAAATCTTCGGTGAAGCCTAGAATATAACCGCCTCCGCCAGAACCGCAAAGTTTTAGGTAATAATCGTTAGTGTCAATTCCGTGTTGCCAAATTCCATGAAATTGTTCTGGAATCATTGGCTTGAAATTATTTAAAACAACTTTAGAAAGTTTTTTAGTATTTGTAAATAAAGACTTCATATCCCCATGTAAAAAGTTTTCTACGCAAGCATCTGTATATTTAACAAATTGGTTTTTAAGCATTGTGCGGAAACCTTTGTCTTTCAGGTTTTCCATAAAAATGTTGACCATTGGAGCCGTTTCACCAACAATTCCTGAGTCTAACAAAAATACAGCGCCTTTTCCGTCAAAACTTTGAGTCGGAATTCCCGTTGCTTCAATATTATCTTTAGAATTAATTAAGATTGGAATGCTTAAATAACTGTTCAACGGATCTAATCCTGAACTTTTTCCATGGAAAAAACTTTCCATTTGAGAAAATATATTTTTTAACTGTAATAGTTTTTCACGTGTCAAATTCTCTAAAACAGTGATTTTGTTGTTAGCATATTTGTCATAAATAGCCGCAACAAGTGCACCACTACTTCCAACACCGTATCCTTGCGGAATGCTAGAATCGAAATACATTCCGGTTTCGACATCATTCTGTAATGTCTGTAAATCGAAAGTAACTAATTCTGGCTGTTGCGTTTGAAGTACTTGAAGGTAAGAAGCAAAACTTCTTAGACTTCTGTTTGAAGAAATTGCTTCTTCAGTAGGAGCTTCAGATTTCTTTAAAGCACCGTTGTAAAAATTATAAGGAATAGAAAGTCCTTTAGAGTCGCGGATAATTCCGTATTCTCCAAAGAGTAATATTTTTGAGTAAAATAGTGGTCCTTTCATGATTTATTTTATGTCTTTCTTAAAAATTTAATTAAAGATACGGAAAATTATAATGCAATTGATCCCGCTCCAATTTTGTCGCAAATGTACTGACCATTCTGACAAAATACAACTAATTCGTCCTTAATAAATTGTAATACTTTTTCGCTAACGTTTTCGGGATAAAGCACATGCACATTTGCTCCAGCATCAAGTGTAAAACATACCGGAATCTGAGTTTCGCTTCTGAATTTCCAAATTGCATTTATGATTTGCAGTGTATTTGGTTTCATCAAAATAAAATACGGCATTGAAGTCATCATCATGGCGTGCAGTGTCAAAGCTTCACTTTCTACAACTTTGATGAATTCATCTAAATTTCCGTTTTCGAAAATAGAAATTAGTTGATCTAAATTTTCATGTGCCTGGGCAAAACGCCTTTCAGCATATGGATGATTGTGCATTAAATCGTGTCCAACCGTGCTCGAAACTTGTTTTTCGCCTTTGTCAACCAGTAAAATCGTGTCTTGATAATTTTTGAAATTGTCATGAATAGCATACGGAAATTCAATTCCAAATAAATCGGTACTTCCTTCAATATTGGCCTGATTTCCCCAAACTACAACATTTCCTTTTACACTTCTGCAAGCGCTCCCCGAACCTAAACGAGCCAAAAATGAAGCTTTTTGAAAGAAATATTCATCGGTCATTTCGGGATTTAGGTTTCTTTCCAAACTCATAAAATTCATTGCCAGCGCCGCCATTCCAGATGCCGAAGATGCAATTCCGGAACTATGAGGAAAAGTATTCTGAGTATCGATTGTAAAATGATAATCTTTTAAAAACGGCAAATAAACTTCGACTCTTTCTAAAAACTTTTGAATCTTTGGTTTGAAATCTTCTTTTGGTTTTCCTTCAAAAAGTAAATCAAATGAAAAAGAATTTGTCACATTGAGCGAAGTCGAAATGTCTCTTTTTTCAAAACCTAATTTCGTAATCGTTTTGCAATTGTTTAAAGTAAAACTTACGGATGGATTTGCCGGAATCTGGTTGTCTTTTTTCCCCCAGTATTTCACTAATGCAATGTTGCTTGGAGCACTCCATTCAAAGTTTCCTTTTTCAATTGTTGAAGTATATGGAGTTGGAATAAAATCAGTTGCTGTAAACATGAATTGTAAAATTTTGGCAAAGATAGTTTTTAAATTTTTTCACCATATAAGTAATATAAGAAAATATAAATCTGTTCTGTCAAAATGAACTTACTCTACTTACATGGTTTAAACTTTTCTTTTGACTATTTTTGAATCCAAAATTTGATGTAATGAATAAGTTTGTAAAAATCGCTATAGCTTTAATGGTTTGTCTAGCAGTTGGATATTCTGCCAGTACGGTAACCAGACCCAGTATTGAGACGTGGTATGTAACGTTAGAAAAGCCAGCTTTTAATCCGCCGAATTGGATTTTCATGCCGGTTTGGACAATTCTGTACATTTTTATGGCTGTTGCTGCCGGATTAGTCTGGGATAAAATCAAAGAGCAAAATGAGGAAGTTAAAAAAGCGTTAGGATTCTTTTTAATTCAACTGACATTGAATGCGATTTGGTCTTATTTATTCTTCGGATTAAAAAATCCGATGTTGGCTTTGATAGAAATTGCGCTTTTATGGTTGTTCATTTATGAAACGTATATAAAGTTTATCAAAATTAATAAAACTGCCGGTTATTTATTGATTCCATATTTAGCTTGGGTTGCTTTTGCTGCTATTTTGAACGCTAGTATTTGGTGGTTGAATAAGTAGTTTAAAGTTTCTTTTGTTTCAGGTTTCAAGTTTAATTCTTTACGTTATATGCTTTATGAATAGATTTAAGTTTTTTCTAATTGTTTTGGTTTTGATTTCGTTTAAAAGTTTTGCTTGTTTAAATGGGGAAACTAAAATTTTAAAAAATGGAGCTTATGCATATCAAGATTATGATGGAATTAATCCTAAAGGCCATTTTTTTTTCGAGGGAGATTTTCCAAGATTGATAATTGAACTTGATAGTTTATACAAAAAGACAAGAGATTTGGATTATTTATCTGATAAAGGATATCTTTTAATTGTTCAGAAAAAATATGACGAAGCTTTAAAATTATATTTGAACATTGAAAAAATTAAGCCCAACAGATATTCTACTGCATCTAATTTGGGAACACTTTACGAATTAATGGGTGAAAACCAAAAAGCCTATAACTGGATTAAAAAATCTATCGCTATTAATCCAAAATCTCATGAAGGATCAGAATGGCTTCATTTGAAAATATTAGAAGCTAAAATTAAAAACTTAAAAGATATATCAGGTGAGTTTTTAATAAATACAAATTTTGGAACTTCACGTGAGCCTAAAACAAAATTGTCTAAAAAAGAAATTGAGGAATTAGCACAATCAATTTATTTCCAGGTAAATGAACGAATGTCATTTATAGAGCCAAAAGATAAAATCATTTCAATTCTACTTTTTGAACTTGGCAATCTTGCAACATTATTGGGAGAGAATAATAGCGCACTTGATACGTACAGAACTGCCAGAGAATATGGTTACGATGGTGATTTGATTGTTGAACGAATGATTAATAGCGCCCAAGGCGAAATTGATTATTATAGAGAAAGAGCTTTAAAATATGGTTCTCAACTTCGGGATTTAAGAGAAAGCAAAAAGGATATAAATTCAGATTATATATACCAAATTGAAACGAGTTTGATTATTCTTTCTGGATTAATAATAATTTTATTGATTGCTTTAATTGTATTCTTCCTAAAATGGAAAAACTTAAAAAAAGCTACTTCAGTTTCTTAAACACTTCATTTTTAGCATAAAGAAAATCCATAATAGCCAAAACATTTGGATTTTCCAGTAGCGTTTTCGATTTCGGATCTGAGTCGCAAAAATCAATAAAAAGTTCTTTTTCTTCGGGTTTTAGTTTTAGATTTTTGATGAAAAAATCAGCAGGACAATAAGCCATTATCAGTTTTTTAAAACGATCGTCGGCAACTTCAATTTTTTTGTTCGGCTTGCCTTTTAAAGGAAATGAAACTCGAAGAGCTTCTCTAATTGTATTATCACTAACTCCCGTATTCCAAAATAAGTTTTTGACATTTTTATCAATCAATACATCTGCAACAGCATCAGCATCAACCTTGACTTTGTCAAATGCGACCTTAGTTATGACAACTTCTTTCAATTCTTCAGGTTTAAGAACTGTATTCACAATTATATTATTCTGATTAATACTTTCCTGAGAAATTTTCAACCTCGAGAAAAAAGAATCTTTATAGAAAAAAATAAGACTGTCATGCGCTTTTACTAAAATTGAAAATTCTCCCAACTCATTTGTTTTAGTACTGATTTTAGCGGTTTTATTAATTACTTCCACTTTGTTAAGTGGTATATTTTCTGAAAGAACTTTTCCGTGTACTAATTTTTCCGTTTGAGAAATACTGAGCTGATAAGTAAAGAAGGAAATTGTGGTAAGTAGTCGTGCTTTCATTAAAGTTTAGTTTTTAGTTTCGGATTTCAGCTTCTTAAACTCATCATTTTTGGCATATAAAAATTCCATTGTTGCCAGAATATTTGGATTTCCTAAAAGTATATTAGATTTTGGATCGGCATCACAAAATTGAAGAAAAAGCTCTTTTTCCTCAGAATTCAATTTTAGTTCTTTGAGAAAAAAATCTTCAGGACAAGTTGTTGCGATTAATTTTCTAAAATCAATTTTCGGAATTTCTTTTTTAGACTCTTCGTCTTTTTTTAATAAGTTGTAAACTTGTTTGCCCAAATAAATGAAATCGATGTCTAACGGACTTCCTTTTACCTCATTAAAACCTTCAATTTTTAACCCTGGTCTTGATTTATGATCGTTTAGTTTTATTTGTTTTATATCTTCTTTGGTCAAGAAAATATCTTTTGCTGTTACATTTGAAATAATTACTTCGTTTAATTCTTCCGCTTTCGGAATCATATTTACGATAAGATTATTGGTTTCGATTTGTTTTGCCGTAATTTTTAATCGTGTGAATAAATAATCTTTGGCAAAAAAAATCAAGCTATCCTGTGCTTTTACTGCAATTGAAAATTCTCCCAAAGAATTTGTTGTCGTGCTTGTTTTAGAGGTTTTGTTTATTACTTCTACTTTGTTAAGTGGAACATTATTAGAAGAGACCTTTCCGTGTAGAAGCTTTTCTGTTTGGGAAATAGAGAGTTGGTAAGTGAAAAAAGAAATTGTGGTAAGTAATTTTACTTTCATGTAATGGTATTTAGTTTTTATTTTCAGAATTTATTTTCTTAAACTCTTCATTTTTAGTATATAAAAAATCCATAGTTGAAAGGATATTTGGATGCTCTAAAAGTGTCTTGGATCTTGGATCAGACTCGCATAATTGAAGAAATAATTCTTTTTCATCAAGGCTTAATTTTAAATCTTTTGAGAAAAAATCCAGCGGAATTGATGTTGCAATGAGTTTTTTAAAATCCATTTCAGGTACTTTCTTTTTAGGCTCTTCTTTTTCTCTTTTGAATAAACCAAACAGACCGCCACCAATAGCGCCAATATTCATTCCGTTTGCAATAGTACTATTGTTAAAACCTGGTATATATCGAGTTAAATCGTTATTTGCTCTTTCTATATTGATCTTATTTATGGCTTCTGCATCGTATTCAATTTTTTTCGGAAAGTTAATTTTTGTAATTACGACTTCATCCAATTCTTCCGGTCTCGGAATCATGTTCACTATTAAACTAGTGGCTTCAAGATTTTCTTTTGTGATTTTTAATCTTGTAAAGAAAAAGTCTTTGGAGAAAAAAATCAGACTATCTTTTACGCTAACTGAAATGGCAAATTCTCCCAAAGCGTTTGTGGTAGTGCTTGTTTTTGCAGTTTTGTTTATTACTTCTACTTTATTAAGGGGAATATTGTTTGAAGTAACTTTCCCCTGAAGTAGCTTTTCTGTTTGAGAAATAGAAATTTGGTAAGTGAAAAAAGAAATTGTGGTGAGTAATTTTACTTTCATTTAATGGTATTTAGTTGAGAGTAAAATTATTAGAATAGTCTTAACGAAAACTTGTGAAATCTGTAAATTCTTGTTAATTATGTTGTTGAATCTTTTTAGCAAATGCTTCAAACTCTCCGTTATTAAATAAAACAGGACCATGGCCAAAACAAAGTATTTTTGGCTTTAGCGAAGCCAATTTTAGAATAGATTTTCTATTTGTTTCTTGATTTGTCGTGAACAGACTTGGTGGTTCGTGAAGTCCAACTTTTGTAGTCAATAAATTCATATTCGTCATAACATCTCCCACAATTAATACGCCGTCTTTTTCTCTGAAAAAAGATAGATGTCCACTTGAATGTCCGGGAGTTTCGATAACCATAAATCCGCCAATTTTGTCTCCTTCTTTCAAGATTTCAGAAACTTGGTGACCTTTTCCTGCCCAAAAATGTTTTTGAAATTTAGAAATAACATGATTTGGGTTTGGATATTCTTTAATTACATTTCCGTTTTCAGCCAATTCTTTTTCAAGTTCACTGCATATAAGCGGAATATTTAGCGTTTCGCAGATTATTTTACTGCTTCCTTGATGATCTGCATGTGCGTGAGTCAATGCGTGTTTGGTAATCGTCTTATCTTTTAAAGCTTTTAGAATTATGTTCGCAGAACTTCGAATTCCGGCATCAATTAAAACATCTTCAATTACATAACAATTGATGGCGTTTCGCGGAAACAAAGGAATTTGATAAACGTCTTTGGCAATATTTTTCATCATTTCTTGAATTTTATATTGGCAAAGATTTGAATTCGGTTTCTTAATCTACTTGATAAATGTTAAGAAATACTTTGGCGAATTCGGCTCAAAGATTCTGGCGTAATTCCGAGAAAAGAAGCGATATAAATTAAAGGAGTGCGTTGGATTATTTTGGCTGGCGCCGATTCCAGAAAAGTGAGATATTTTTCTTTTGCCGGAATCATCTGCAATTTTAAAACGCGATCTGCCATGCAAAGGTAATTTTGTTCAGCAAGGATTCTTCCAATGCGTTCCCAATTTGGAATTTCGGAGTATAAATATTGCATTTTTTCGTAAGTAATCGAAAGGATTTCACAATCTTCAATACATTGAATATTTTCAAAAGATTTTGTCTGATTAATGAAACTGGAATACGAAGCAATGAAACCTTCATCACAACTTAAATAAGTGGTGATTTCTTTTCCATCTTTTAAGTAATAAACTCGTGCTAAACCTTCAACAATAAAAAAGATTTTACTGCTGATTTTTCCCATTGAAGAAAGAAAATCTTTAGCCGTAAAACTTTCATATTCAAAACAAGAATCGATCTTTTCGATTTCATTTTCAGAAAACGAAGCAATCGATAGTATTTGTTTTTGTAATGAAGAATTCACGATTTATAGAATTTCAATTAATTCTGAAGCATTGTTAATGACCAATTTTGCCCCGCTGGTTTTCAATTCATCTTCAGTTCTATAACCCCATGAAACTCCAACTGGAAACATATTCGCATTTACTGCCGTCTGCATATCAATGTCAGAATCGCCTACAAAAAGAATTTCCTCAGGTTTCAAATTCCAGTTTTTACTTATTTCTATAGCTTCAAACGGATTTGGTTTTTTAAGTTCTTCTGTGCTTAAACCCACTGCAGTATCAAAATAATCAGGAAATATCTCTGATGCTATTTTTTTAGTCAACTCATCAGCCTTGTTGGAGAAAACCGCTAATTTGATATTTTGTGAATTCAAATTGTTTAATAATTCGATAATTCCGTCGTACGGTTTTGTTTTTAGTGTGCAGATTTTTCGATATTCATTGATCATCAACTCAAAACAAATTTCAATTTGTTCTTCATCATTGTTTGATGCGGGCAAAGCTTTGCTTATAAGATTTCGTAATCCGCTTCCAATAAAATATTGATAAGTATCGTATGTATGAGTTGGGTAATTTAGACCTTTAAGAACGATGTTCATTGCATCCGAAATATCGTGCAGAGAGTTTACTAACGTTCCGTCCAAATCAAAAATAATTCCTTTAAATTTCATTTTTTATTAAATATTTTGAGCCAGAATAAACCCGCTTGTCCAAGCATTCTGAAAATTAAATCCGCCTGTAATAGCGTCGATATTTACAATTTCGCCAGCAAAATAAAGGTTTTCGTGAATTTTGCTTTCCATGGTTTTGAAGTTGATTTCTTTTAAATCGATTCCACCAGCGGTTACAAATTCTTCTTTAAAAGTACTTTTTCCGTTTACTTTAAATTCGGCTTTTGTCAATAGTGAAGTCAAATTCTGCAATTGATTTTTAGATAAATCTGCCCATTTTGTTTCAACTTCAATTCCTGAGGCCAAAACCAAACTTTCCCATAAACGATTTGGAAAGTCAAAAGGAGATTTCTTAGAAACGGCTTTTTTAGCATGTTCCTGTTTTAAATCTTTGAGGATTTTTTCGGCATCTTCAAAATCAACATCATTTAACCAATTGACAAAAATGGTAAACTGATAATTTTTGTCATGCAAAATACGAGCGCCCCAAGCCGAAAGTTTTAGAATTGCTGGTCCGCTCATTCCCCAATGTGTGATTAATAAAGGGCCAGTAGATTCGAGTTTTGTATCTTTTACGTTTACAGTAACTTGTGCTGCAACGCCGGGTAATTCTTTAATTCTGGAATCTTTGATGTTGAAAGTAAATAGGGAAGGGACAGGGCTTACAATTGCGTGCCCATGTTGTTGAAGCATTTCCCAGATTTTTGGATTACTTCCTGTTGCCATTACCAATTTTTCGGTAGCGAAATTGTCGTTTTGTGTATCAATTTTCCAATGATTTTCTTTTTTGAAAATAGATTGTACACTTTGACCAGTTAGTACTTTTATACCTAATTTTTCAGTTGCTTTTAAGAAGCAATCAATTATGGTTTGTGATGAATTTGAAACCGGAAACATTCTGCCGTCTTCTTCAATTTTTAATTCTACGCCATGTTTTTCGAACCATTCGATTGTATCTCCGGAACAAAATTGATGAAATGGTCCACGAAGTTCTTTTTCGCCTCTCGGATAAAATTTAACCAATTCGTTGGGTTCAAAACAAGCGTGTGTAACGTTGCAACGTCCGCCTCCTGAAACGCGGACTTTAGAAAGGACTTCTTTTCCTCTTTCTAAAATGGCAATTTTTAGTTTCGGATTTTTCTCAGCAATATTAATCGCCGTAAAAAAACCTGCAGCGCCTCCGCCAACGATGATTATGTCGAAATTTTTGATCATATTTTATCTGGAAAATCAGAGATTATTCCGTTTACGTTATAACTTTTTATTTTTTGAATGTCTTCCTCAATATTCACTGTCCAAGGCAAAACGAGAAAACCTTTTTGCTGCATTTCCTGAACATTTTCTTGATTTAATAAATGATAATAAGGATGAATCGCTTTTGCTTTTATAGTTTCGGCGAAAGCCAAAGCTAAATTAAGATCAGTTTCTGTTAAAACTCCAATTGGAATTTTCGAATCTAAATTATGAACTTCTAAAAGCGCATTCCAATCAAAACTAGAAACAATGAAATGTTCATATTTCCAGTTTTTTTCTGAAACATATTCATCTATTAAAGAAACTACTTTTGTTAAAGCAGCAGCACTTTTTAATTCGATATTGATGAAACATTTTTTGTTGACTAAATCGAAAACTTCTTTTAAAGTAGGAATTTGATGTCCCTCAGCAGTTGAAAAACACTTTAATTCCTTCAAAGAAAATGAATTTACAGCGCCTTTTCCGTTGGTCATTTTGTCGATGGTTTCGTCGTGAATTACGATTATGTGTCCGTCAGCGCTTAAGTGAACATCGAGTTCAATTCCGTCTGAATTTAGATCTAATGCTTTTTGGAAAGCTTGTAAAGTATTTTCAGGTTCGTAAGCTTTTGCGCCTCGATGTGCAATCTTTAACATTGTATAAAGTTTAACCGCAAAGGTCGCAAAGTTTTACGCAATCCCGATAGCTATCGGGAGCAAATATCATAAAAAAGTTAGCCACAGATTAAAAGATTTGCACAGATTTTTAATAATCCTTTTAATCCTAATAATCTGTGGCTAAAAAACTTTGCACTCTTGCAGTTAAATCTTCTCCAATAATACAATATCAAAATCAGTGTCAATAATTACTTTACCGTCAATAACTTCTGTATTTTGATTGGAGTAGGTGTCTTTTAATTTAGTTCCGTTTGGGAAGATATCGCCAACAGGAAGTTCTTTTCTTCCTTTTGGTAAATCTACTCCCATGATTACTTTGTCTGTAAAAACTCCTTTTGTAAATATTCTCGAAAAAGTATAAGGATTGGCATTAATTAGATTGTGAATTCCTGCTCCAACCGCGGGATGATTTTTTCTAAACTGTCCTAATTTCTGCCAATGCAAAAGTGTTTTTTGAGTTTCAGGATTGTTCTGAATAGCATCCCAATTCATATTCGAACGTAAAGTTGCATCGCCCTGAGTGCCTTCAACTACTAAAGAACGATTTGACTCGTCGCCATAATAAATCTGAGACATTCCTGGAGAAAGCAACAATTTAGTCCCGGCTTCAATACCTTTTGTTCTGTTTGCGTCAAAAGGCTGACCGTCATCATGCGAAGACATATAGTTTAAAACTGAAAATCCTTTCAAATCATTATTTAAATGATTCGAATATTTAGAAAATAAACCTTCGTAATCGTTTTGAGCAGCGTTCCATTTAAACTCAAAATTGATCATGCTGTTGAAACCATTTTGGAAATAATTTACTTTTCGGTCTCCAAAATCATAATCCTGTCCACCGCTGATTCCGTAACCGTAAACTTCGGCAATTGTATAAAACGGATTTTGGTCTAAAACTTCAAGTGGATGATGTTTTTTCCAAGTTTCAAAAGCGTACTCACATTCTTTTTTAAAATCGGCCCAAACGTTTTCGTCGGTATGTTTTACAGTGTCGCCTCGGTAACCGTCAACTCCAAATTCTACAATGTAATCGGTAAGCCATTTTATGATGTAATATTTTGGTGTTCTTGGGTAATTTGTTCTTTTGAAAAATTCATCCAAAGAAGCAATTTCTTTTTCATAACGGCCTTCTTTTTTCCATTTTTCGATTAAAAAAGAGGGGAGTGCAACTTCCTGAGTACTTTCAGTTCTAACATCTGGAAGATTGTCAACCAAAGTACACATTGTTGTATTTTCGAAAGATTTATAATCGCAGACAACGCCCGTTCTTACCCAATCCGAAGGCCAAACAGGATCTTCGGGAGTTACTGGTCCAGTATGATTGATTACGCCATCAAGAATTATTCTGATACCCTTTTCGTGTGCTTTTTTTACGAGTTTTGCTAAATCTTCTTTAGTTCCGAAATTAGGATCTAAAGCTGTCCAGTCTTTTGCCCAATAACCGTGAAAGCCATAACTCAATCCGGTTCCTTCGTCAACGCCATCGTGGATTTGTTCGACAATCGGCGTAAGCCAAATGGCATTTATTCCTAATTTTTCAAAATATCCCGATTCGATTTTTTTGGTAATTCCGATGATGTCTCCGCCTTCAAAACCACGTAATTTTCCGGGAGTTTTGGTTCGGTTGAAATTTAAATCGTTTGAAGTGTCTCCGTTGTAAAAACGATCTGTAAGTAAAAAATAAACATTTGCGCCTTCCCAAACGAAAGGTGTTTTCGAAGTATTATCCATTGTAACTGATTTTGAGCCAGAACAACTCATTGTTAAGTATACTAAAGATAAAAAAAGGGAAGTGTATTTTTTCATTATTTTAGATTATTTTAGGATGGATTGTGTTGAAAAAAAATAGCCACGAATTCACGAATTTTATTCTCAAAGATTGTCAAAAAATAATTCGTGAATTCGTGGCAGAAAAAACTTTGCGTTTAAATTTTTATTCCAATTCTAAAATAAAAGCTGATTTTGGTTCTAAAGTAATTTCAGTAGCTAAATCGAATGTTTTTCCTGTAATAACATCTTTTCCTGATTTAAAATTTTTGATGTTTTCTTTAAAACGATTAGTTTTTACAACCTGCTCTTTTGCATTGTTATTAAAAACGACCATTACAGTTTTAGCATCAGTATATCTGAAATAAACATATGTGTTATTTTCCGGAATATAATGTGTCATTTTTCCGAAATGAACTGCTTCATTTGATTTTCTCCAGTTGAATAATTTTGAAGTAAAATCGAAATATTTTGCCTGTTCAGCTGTTCTTCCTGCTGCTGTGAAAGCATTGTTTTTGTCACCGGCCCATCCACCAGGAAAATCTTGACGAATATCGGCATCGCCTTTGCTTTTGTCACCGCCCATTCCGATTTCTGAACCGTAATAAACTTGTGGAATTCCACGAATGGTTGCCAATAAAGTCATCGCCAGTTTGTATTTTGGTAAATCATATTTGAACTTGTCGTTCATACGATCGGTATCATGATTTTCGGCAAAAACTAAAATATTATTAGTGTTTGGATATAAAAAATCCATTGCAAAATTGTTGTAGAATTTAATCAATCCGCTGTCCCAGTTTGGTGTATCTTCGTTGAAAGCAGAAGTAACTTGACTTTGAAGCGTAAAATCCATTACACTTGGTAAATTCGAATTATAGTTTTCAATAGCACCAATTTTACTGTCTTTCTGCCAAAAAGATAAATTTGCCTGGTTGTGCATCCAGATTTCACCAACGATATTAAAATTCGGATATTCATCTGTAATTGATTTTGCCCAATTTGACATGGCAGTTTTATCCGAATAATTATAAGTATCAACTCTAAAACCGTCAAGATTGGCAAATTCTATCCACCAAATGGCGTTTTGTGTTAAGTATTTTGCAACAAGAGGATTTCTTAAATTTAAATCAGGCATTGAAGGTACAAACCAACCGTCAACGCAAACTTCCTGATCTGTTTTAGAAGCATGAATATCTGTAATTACTTCACGACGGTGATGTGTTTGTGTGAAAGTTTCGAATTGGTTGAACCATGTTTTGGTTGGAATATCCTTCATCATCCAGTGTGTAATTCCCCAGTGATTCGTAACATAATCCATAACCAGTTTCATATTCTTTTTGTGCATTTCTGAAGAAAGACGAGCGTAATCGTCATTCGTTCCGTAACGCGGATCGATTTTGTAAACGTCCGATTGTCCGTAAGTGTGGTACGAATGCTGTTTGTCGTTGTCTTCGCATAAAGGCGTGCTCCAAATTGTAGTTGCACCAAGAGACGAAATATAATCTAAGTTTTTGATGATTCCTTCGATATCACCGCCATGACGTCCGCCCGGTTCTGCGCGATTTCCTTTCTCAGTTAAAACTGGATCACTGTCATTTTTAGGATTTCCGTTAGCAAAACGATCCGGCATGATTAAGTAAATCAAATCCGATGCATCGTAACTTTTTCTGTCTGCCGAATTTGCTCTTCTTTCTTTAAGAGAATATTTCTGCGTGAAAGCTACTTTATTATTGTTTTTGAAAGAGAAAACCAATTCAGATGCTTTGATATTTTGCGTATCAATAGTTACGAAAAGGTAATTTGGGTTTTCTGTTTTTTCTACATTTTTAATCACAACATTATTTGAAACCGAAGCTTCGTATTGCGAGATGTTTTTTCCGTAGAACATAATTTGTAGTTCCGGATTCTTCATTCCGGCGTACCAAAATGGCGGTTCTACTTTTTGGATTTGCGCTTTCGCGGAAGCGGAAAACAACAAAACCATTAGGATTAATTTGTAGAATGTGCAGTTTATTTTTAGGTTCTTCATAGTTTTTCTTTTTAGTTCATTTCCTGCAAGGTTTTCAAAACCTTGTAGGTATAAATTGGGTGAAGTTTTAGAAGACCAACAAGGTTTTGAAAACCTTGCAGGAAAACTATAGTAGATTAAAAAAAAGACAAGCAATTCTGGGGGAAATTACTTGTCTTTTTAGGGTGTTATTTGGTTTCAATAACGCTTATTGCATATCCTCCGCCTGGAGCAGAAAGCTGCGATAATTTTGATTTGCTTGTTACAGCAATTTTCTTGATTGTATAAGCTTGCGGATTCGTTTTATAATGCGCATCTTTTGCATCAGCATAAATTGTTGCTGTGTATTTTTTTCCTTTTTCAAGGAAACCGAAATCGATGTTTGATGTACGTGGAGTTTCTCCGTTTACGTTTCCAATAAACCAGTTGTTTGTTCCTTTTGCTTTACGGGCAACTGTGATGAAATCTCCTGGCTCAGCTTCAATATATTTACTTTCTGCCCAATCTACAGCTACATCTTTAATGAATTGGAAAGCATCTGGAAAACGGTTGTAGTTTTCTGGAGTATCAGCCGCCATTTGCAACGGGCTGTACATTGTTACATATAAAGCCAATTGATTACAAATTGTACTGTTTACATGCGATTTGTTGTCCGGATTCATTTTGCTGATATCCATTTCGAAAATCCCAGGAGTGTAATCCATTGGACCTCCAATTAAACGTGTAAATGGCAATACTGTAACGTGATTTGGTTTAGAACCTCCAAAAGCTTGATATTCTGTTCCTCTTGCTGCTTCGTTTCCAATTAAGTTTGGATATGTTCTGCAAATTCCTGTTGGACGAACGGCTTCGTGAGCGTTCACCATAATTTTATAATCAGCTGCTTTTTCAATTGCATATTGATAATGGTTTACAATCCATTGATCATAATGATTTTCACCACGAGGTAAAATATCTCCAACGTAACCGCTTTTTACAGCATCATATCCGTTGTCTTTCATGAATTTGTAGGCAGCATCCATATGACGCTCGTAGTTACGAACAGAACCTGAAGTTTCGTGGTGCATAATAATTTTTACACCTTTTGATTTCGCGTATTCGTGCAAACCTTTCACATCAAAATCCGGGTAAGGCGTCAAGAAATCAAAAACATAATCTTTTGAATGTCCAAACCAGTCTTCCCAGCCTTCGTTCCAACCTTCAACCAAAACAGCGTCAAAACCATTTGCAGCAGCAAAATCAATGTATTTTTTTACGTTAGCATTGTTTGCACCGTGCGTTCCGCTTGGTTTAGCTTTTGAGAAATCAGAAACTCCCAATTGAACCGTTGGAAAATCATTTGTGTACGACCAAGAACTTTTTCCTGTGATCATTTCCCACCAAACACCAACGTATTTTACTGGTTTAATCCAAGAAGTATCATCAATTTTTGATGGATCATTTAAGTTTAAAGTCATTTTTGAAGCTAAGATTTCTCTAGCGTCGTCGCTTACCATAATTGTTCTCCATGGCGAGTGGCTTGGCGCCTGCATATAACCTTTATCTCCTTTTGCATCTGGCGTTAACCAAGATTCAAAAACTAAGTTTTTATCATCTAAATTCAAGTGCATACAAGAATAGTTAATCAAAGCCGCTTCGTGTAAGTTGATGTAGATTCCATCGTTTGTTTTTAACATCAAAGAAGTCTGAACTCCTGTTGGTGAAAAAGATTTTTGCGAAACGTTTGCAGTATATGCTTTTTGAGATAAACCTCTGATTTCGGATAATTTAGATTTTGTATAATCGTATTCCTGAGTATCATAATCTCCCGGAATCCAGAAAGCAGTATGATCTCCAGTCATTGCAAATTGAGATCTTTCTTCTTTAATTACGAAATAAGTAAGATTCTTTTGTGCTGGAAATTCATATCTGAATCCAAGTCCGTCTTCAAATAAACGGAAACGGATAATTATTTGTCTGTCAGTTCCTTTTTGGTTTAAAGTTACAGCCAATTCATTATAATGATTTCTAATGTTGTCTACTTCTCCCCAAACCGGTTTCCAAGTTTCATCAAAAGTCGAAGTTTTAGTGTCAACAACCGTAAAGTCATTCAATAAAGATTTTTTGTCATCTTTAAGTTCAAGACCAAGTTTACTGGTTTTTACAACTTCTTTGTTTTTGTATTTTAGATTGTACGTTGGAGTTCCGTCGTTTTGAAGAGAAAATTCCATTACGAACTTGCCTTCGGGTGATTTTAATTGTTGTGCTTCTGCAATTGAGCTAAAAGCAAACAAGATTAAACTTGCGAAAAATAAGTTTTTCATGTTTTTTAGTTTTATGTAATTTAATTTATTTGTACAAATTTACTTGCAATTACAGGATTTCCGTTAACCACAATTGTTAAATCTTGATCGCCGTCTACAGTAAAAGTTGTTTCGTTGTGATTTACAGTTACTTTTAAAATTTGGTTTCTGAAATTAATTTTAAAAGAGTAACCTTTCCATTCTTTTGGAATTTTTGGAGAGAAATGTAACTGATCATTTTTCACTCGCATGCCACCAAAACCTTCTACAATACTCATCCAAGTTCCAGCCATTGACGTGATATGACAACCTTCTTCTACTTCTTTATTATAATCATCTAAATCCAGACGAGAAGTCCTTAAATAAAATGTATATGCCATGTCCATTTTATCTAAAGCTGCAGCTTGAATCGAGTGCACGCAAGGCGAAAGCGAACTTTCGTGAACCGTAAACGATTCATAAAATTCAAAATTGCGTTTTAATTCTTCTTTAGAAAAATGATCTTCGAAGAAATAAAAACCTTGTAAAACGTCCGCTTGTTTGATGTATGGCGAACGCAACACGCGATCCCAAGACCATTTTTGGTTAATTGGACGTTGTGAACGATCTAAATCTTTTACCGGAACTAAATCTTTGTCTAAGAAACCATCTTGCTGTAAGTAGATTCCAAGTTCTTTTGAAATTGGGAAATACATGTCATCAGCTACTTTTTTCCATTCCTGAATTTCATTCTCAGAAAGATTTACTTTTTCTAAAATGCGTTTGTGATCTGAAGGATATTCTGAAGCTACTTTTTCAATTTGTTCCGCAGCAAAATCGATACACCATTTTGCAATATAATTGGTATAGAAATTATTGTTGATGTTGTTTTCGTATTCGTTTGGACCTGTAACACCAAGAATTACGTACTGATTTTTATCTTTTGAGAAAGAAGCTCTTTGGTGCCAGAAACGTGCAATCCCGATTAAAACTTCTAATCCTTTTTCTGGAATATAAGAGTAATCACCCGTGTAACGGTAATAGTTGTAAATCGCAAAAGCAATCGCACCATTTCTGTGGATTTCTTCGTGCGTGATTTCCCATTCGTTGTGGCATTCTTCACCATTCATGGTCACCATCGGATACAATGCAGCGCCATTTTTGAAACCTAAATTATCTTTGGCATTTTCAATTGCTTTATCCAATTGATTGTAACGGTAAGTCAATAAGTTTCTCGCAACCTGCTGATCTTTTGTTGCCATGTAAAATGGAATACAATATGCTTCAGTGTCCCAATAAGTTGATCCGCCGTATTTTTCTCCGGTAAATCCTTTTGGACCAATATTTAAACGAGAATCTTTTCCTGAATACGTTTGGTTTAATTGGAAAATATTGAAACGTATTCCTTGTTGTGCTTTTACATCGCCATCAATTGTAATATCTGACATTTCCCAGATTTTTGCCCAGGCTTCAATTTGATTTTGAAGTAAAGCGTCATATCCTAAAGCAACAGCAGATTTGATTACTTTTTCGGCTCCAGCCAAAGTATTTTCGTGATTTAAAGAAACCGTATATCCACCAATTTTTTGAATGGATGAGGTTTGTCCTTTTGCAATAATAGTTCCGTATGTGTACTGAACTTT
The DNA here is from genome assembly GCF_900182645.1 of Flavobacterium resistens. Taxonomy (GTDB): domain Bacteria; phylum Bacteroidota; class Bacteroidia; order Flavobacteriales; family Flavobacteriaceae; genus Flavobacterium; species Flavobacterium resistens. The sequence goes on from NZ_FXTA01000002.1 coordinate 496,302, forward strand.
ATCTGTTGTTGAATCGATTGTCGATGGCGAAACGTTGATGTTTTCTCCATTTGCCAAAATCGTATTGTGCATGAAAGTCGTAACTTTAAAATGCGTTTTAAACGTTTGAGCCGTAACAAAAGCTTCGTTTGTGCCTTTTTTCACTTCAAGCGGTTCCCAGAATTTTTCTTCCCAGTTCGCATCTTCATTAGTAACACCAGCGTCAACATAAGGTTTGTAAACGATTTTTGCATCTTTGTTTAAAGGTGTAATATCGTATTTAATGATTCCGGCTTCGTCTAAATCTAAGGAAAGAAAACGACGAACGTTAACTGAAATTTCTGTTCCGTTTTTAAGAATTGCTTCAAAAGAACGATTGTACCAACCTTCTTTCATATTCAATTCTCTGCGGAAGTTTCTAACTTCGGTACAAGTATTCAAATCAAGATTTTCTTCGTTGATTTCAATGTCAATTCCAATCCAGTTTGGAGCGTTAAGTACTTTTGCAAAATATTTCGGGTAACCGTTTTTCCACCAGCCCACTTTTGTTTTGTCTGGATAATAAATTCCGGCGATGTAACTTCCCTGAAAAGTTTCAGCTGAATAGGTTTCTTCAAAATTGGCGCGTTGTCCCATAGCGCCGTTCCCGATACTAAAAAGACTCTCAGAAGATTTTACTCGCTCCGCATCAAATCCTTCTTCAATAATAGACCAATTGTCTGGTTTTATATAATCTTGGTTCATCTTTTCTTTAAATTAGAAAATACGGCAATTTGATAATTAGATAATTGCCTTGGTTCTTATTAACTTTTTACATTCATTTGAGTAATTGCAGCATTAGAATATTTGTCAGTGAGATTATTTATCTCATTGACATATTTTCTAATTATCTGATTAATTTCTCAATAAAGCCTGGTGTGATTTGGGTAAAATCTTTAAAAATGTGATCAGCTTCATGTAAAATTGTTTCCTCACCAATTCCAACACTTACCATTTCTGCAATATTTGCTGCCTGAATTCCGGCAACAGAATCCTCAAATACAATTGAATTTTTTGGATCAATATGTAATAATTGAGCCGCTTTTAAGAAAACTTCTGGGTCTGGTTTTGCATTGCTGACATCATTTCCGTCAACAATAACATCGAAGTAAGATAGAACTCCAGTTTTTTCTAAAATTGGTCTTGCATTTTTGCTGGCAGAGCCCAATGCAATTCCTTGATTTAAATCTTTTAATAGTTGTAGAATTTTAAAAACTCCTGGAAGAATCTCACTTTCATCCATGTCAACTAAATAAGACAAATAATCTTCGTTTTTTTGAATCAGCCATTTGTCTTTGTCTTCCTGAGAAGCCTGAACATTTCCTAATCCAAGTATAATGTCTAAAGAACGAACTCGGCTAACGCCTTTTAAAAGTTCATTGTCTTCATGTGTAAAATTTATATTTAATGACTGGGCAATTTTTTGCCAAGCTAAAAAGTGGTATTTAGCGGTATCAACGATCACTCCATCAAGATCGAAGATGAATGCTTTTTTATTATTCATGGATTTCAATTTTAGTTTTACTATTTACTCTAAGAGTCAATAATCCTGCGAAAATCATTGATACACCTCCAATTATTAGAGCGTAAATAGGTTCATTATTAAAGAATTGTTTGATTACAAATCCTAATATTGTAGCGGCTACAATTTGTGGAATTACTACGAAAAAGTTGAAAACTCCCATGTAATAACCCATTTTTGCAGCTGGCAAAGCACCAGATAACATGGCATAAGGCATTGATAAAATACTTGCCCAGGCAATACCAACTCCCAACATTGGAAGAATAAGTAGCTGCTTATCACCAATAAAATAAATTGAAATTAAACCAACACCTCCAGCACATAAGGCCAATAAATGTGTTGCTCTAACGCCTACTTTTTTTGCAATAACTGGTAATAAGAAAGCTACAGCTGCAGCGACACCGTTATAAACTGTGAATAAAACAGAAACCCAGTCGGCAGCATCATTGTATACTTTTGAAGTTGTATCGGTGGTACCAAAAATATGCTGTGTAACGGCCTGTGTGGTGTAAATCCACATCGAGAAAAGCGCAAACCAAGAGAAAAATTGAACCCAGGCTAATTTTTGCATTGTTCTAGGCATATTCAATAAATCGGTCATGATTATGGTAAAACCATTCTGAACTTTTTTTGTACGTAATTGTGATGCAATTACAAATAAAACACCCATAAAAATTAGACCTACAAAAAGAATATATAATTCTTTAGCAAGGCTGTTTTCGAAAATTAAAAACGAAATTAATCCTCCAATACCAGCAAACAATACCCCTAAAAGCAATTGTTTTTTTGTAGAAACGCCAGATTCTGTTTCTGAATTTTGACCCTCATTTTCTAAATCTTTTTTGCTGTTAGCTTCGAATGCGTGAAGTTCTTCCGGAGTATATTCGGTTGTTTTAAAAACAGTCCATAAAACAGAAAGGAGGAAAACAATTCCGCCAATGTAGAATGACCATTTTACTGCATCCGGAATAATTCCTTTAGGCGCAACATTGCTAACATCAAAAACATTTGTGAAGAGATAAGGCAAAACCGAACCAACAACAGCTCCTGTTCCAATAAAGAAACTCTGCATTACAAAACCTAATGCACGCTGATGGTCGGGCAAATTATCGCCAACAAAAGCGCGAAATGGTTCCATTGAAACATTTATCGACGCGTCCATAATCCATAAAGTTCCTGCCGCAATCCACAGAGTAGGAGAGTTGGGCATAACGAATAATGCAATGGATGACAAAATGGCTCCAATTAAAAAATAGGGGCGACGTCTTCCTAAACGAGTCCAGGTTCTGTCACTGAAATAACCAATAACGGGCTGAATTATTAAACCTGAAACAGGCGCAGCAATCCACAAAATTGGGATTTCATCTATTTTAGCACCAAGGGTTTCAAAAATTCTTGAAGTATTTGCGTTTTGCAGTGCAAAACCAAATTGTATTCCTAAGAAACCGAAACTCATGTTCCAAATTTCCCAGAAACTTAATTTACGCTTTTCCATTATCGTAATTTGAAAAAATTATACGATAAGCGCTTTGCTTATCAAAACTTTGTTTCTTTCGAAGTAAAACTAAAAGCCTTGACGGGCGTAAAAGTATAAATTATTTTTTTATTTAAGCTAATAAAAAAGCCATAAATATTTTTTATGGCTTTAGAATGTGTTGATTTTAAGAAAATTAGTCAGTAGATTCTCTTTTTATAAGATGAGTTTCTATTACTTCTGTAGTATAATTTTCGTTTTCTTCTTCGTCATCGTCATGTTCGGCTTCAAGCCTTTCGATAAGCATTTTGGCTGCTTTATTTCCCATTTTTTCTCCGCTCTGACTTACGGTTGTAATGCTTGGAGTGGAGTATTTTGAAATAATTCCGTCCGTAAAAGCAATTACGGCTAAATCTTCAGGAACTTTAAGCCCCATTTTTGATGCCGTTTTGATAATTGTTACTGCAAAAAGCTCATTTACTGCGAAAACAGCATCGAAAGCTCTGGCGTGTAAAAGTTCAGAAATAGTTATTTCGCAAGTGTCTACATCTTCAATTTTAATTATTAGATCCTCATTAAACGGAATTCCGTTGTCTAAAAGTGCTTTTTCGTAACCGTCTGTTCTTAGTTTTCCAACGCTTACATAATCGACAGTTGTTACCAAAGCGATTTTTTTTCGTCCGTTGTCAATCAGGCTCTGAACGGCTTCGTATGCTGCAGCTTTGTCATCAATTATAACTTTATCGCATAAAATATCATTGGTTACACGATCAAACATAACCACTGGCATTCCTTGATTTATGACTTCAGTAATATGGTGAAAGTCGCCTTTAAATTGTGTTTCTTTAGAAAGTGACATGATAAAACCATCGATACTTCCGTTGGCTAACATCTCCATATTTAATACTTCTTTATCAAAAGAATCATCTGATAAACAGATTACTACACTATACCCATGTTCATTGGCAACTTGCTCCACACCATTGATTACAGTAGAGAAAAAATGGTGTACAATTTCTGGGATGATAATGCCAATACTTTTGGTTTTTCGGTTTTTTAAACTAAGAGCAATATTGTTGGGTTTATAGTTGTAAAACTTAGCAAAAGCCTGAACTTTTAGACGCGTTTCTTCACCTATTTCAAGACTGTTTCTAAGTGATTTTGAGACAGTTGAAATAGATACGTCAAGTTCCTTTGCTATCTGTTTTAGGGTTATTTTGCGTTTCATAGTGTTTTTTGGAAAAAATCTAATTGATAATAAAGTTGGTTAATATTTTTGGTATTGGCAATTTTTGACTTAAAAGATTACAAAAAATAGAAAGTTTTCAACACTACCACGTTTTCGTAAACCAATAAAAATTGCCACCGGTTGTTCGTGTTAATAAATTCATAATTTTGAAATTCGAAGTAAAATTAAAAACTTAACTAACAATCACAAACTCAAACTAATTTAAACAAAAAGTATGAAAACAATTTACAAAAAGTTGTTATTTTTATTCCTACTGCTGCCGTTTACTGTGTTAGCTCAAAGCACATTAAATGGAACTGTTGTCGATAAGGCAACAGGACAGCCGATTCCGGGAGTAAATGTAAATGTACAAGGCTCAAAAGGAGGTACTTCAACAGATTTTGACGGGAAATTTCAATTGCCAAATTTAAAAAATGGCGATAAAGTTGTCGTGTCATTTATTGGTTATGTAAGTACTACTGTTACTTTTTCTGGACAAAAAACAGTAAGCGTTTCTCTGGAAGAAGATACAAACCAACTTAAAGAGGTTGTTGTACAAGTAGGTTACGGTACCGTTAAGAAAAAAGATGCAACAGGAGCTGTAACGGTTTTAGGCGCAAAAGATTTTAATAAAGGACCGGTGGCATCTGCAGATCAAATGATTCAAGGTAGAGTGGCTGGTTTGCAGATTATTAATGGTGGAGGTTCTCCAGGAGCTGATCCGATTGTAAGAATCCGTAGCGGATCTTCTCTTAGTGCAAACAATGATCCATTATATGTAATTGATGGTATTCCTGTTGCAAATGGTGGAGTAGAAGGTGGAAGAAACCCATTGTCTACAATCAACCAAAATGATATTGAATCTGTTTCAGTTTTAAAAGATGCATCTGCAACTGCAATTTATGGTTCACGAGCTTCAAATGGTGTAATCATTATTACTACTAAAAAAGGTAAATCAGGTGATATCAAAGTAAGTTATAACGGTAATTTCCAAGTTTCAGAAATAACTCAACAAGTTGACGCTTTGTCAAGCGGGCAGTTTAGAGATTTTATTAATGCAAATGGAACTGCGGCACAGAAAGCTTTAGTGGGTACAGCAAATACCAACTGGCAAGATGAAATTTACAGAACTGCTTTAGGGACAGATCAAAACGTTTCTGCAAGTGGAGGATCTGATAATGTTTCTTATAGAGCTTCTGTAGGTTACACAAATTTAAATGGTGTTTTATTAAGAGATAATTTTGAAAGAACTACGTTAGGAGTTTCGTTAACTGGTGACTTTTTTGACAAACATTTAAAAGTTCAGGTAAATAATAATACATCTGTAATTAAAAGTAATTACAGTACTACAGGAGCTGTTGGTGCAGCTGTAGGTTTTGACCCAACTCAATCTGTTAAAAATCCTGATGGAACTTACTTTCAATGGATGACAAATGCTACTGAATTTAATCAATTAGCTGGAAAAAATCCAGTTGCTATGATTGAGCAACAAGATAATTTAGGTACCTTTAATAGAAGTATAGGGAATGTTCAATTGGATTATAAAATGCACTTTTTGCCAGAATTAAAGGCTACGGCAAATTTAGGTTATGACCAAATGAGCGGTAGAGGTTATGGTGGAATAAATGGGGAGTATTTATATGGTCTTAAAGGATCTGGGCATAATGAATATGAAAATATAGAAAAAAGAAATAACAAATTGATGGATTTGTATCTTAACTATAATAAAAAGATTGAATCTATTAATACTCAATTTGATGTAACTGGAGGTTATACATATCAGGATTTTAGAGAAGAAAAAACGAAATCAAATTATTCTTATGATACTAATAACACGGTTGTAGAATTATCATTACCAACTCATATTAATTTACAATCCTTTTTTGGTAGAGCAAATATCACTGTTGCAGATAAGTATTTATTAACTGCTTCTATCAGACGTGATGGTACTTCTCGATTTACAAAGGATTACCGATGGTCAAATTTCCCGGCAGTCTCTGTTGCATGGAAATTGAATGAAGAAGGATTTTTGAAAGATGTTACTAGCATTAACTCCTTAAAGTTAAGAGGAGGTTGGGGTATTACAGGACAGCAAAATATAGGAAATGCTTATCCATCTATTCCTTTGTATTTGGCTGCAAACAGTGCAGCTCAATATCAACTGGGAAATACCTTTTATACTACTTACAGACCACAACAATATAATAGTAACTTGAGATGGGAAGAGACAAGTACTATAAATGTTGGAGTTGATTTCGCACTTTTCAATAACAGAGTAACAGGTACAGTGGATGCTTACCAAAGAACTACAGATCATTTATTGTTGAATACATTAAATCCTGCTTTTTTTGGATTCTCAAATAGAGGTGATTATAATGTTGGAAGTATGAAAAACAAAGGACTTGAAATTTCAGGTGAAGTAATTCCAGTTCAAAATAAAAATTTAGAGTGGAGAATTGGAGGGAATATCACTTTCCAGGATTCAAAAATTACCGCGTTAACTACTGCACAAGATAATACACCAGGTCTTGAAGCAGGTAGTATTTCTGGAGGAACAGGAAATACAATTCAAAATAACCAAGTGGGCTATGCTCCATATTCATTTTATGTATTTGAGCAGGCTTACGGAGCAGATGGAAAACCTATAGACGGTGTTTTTGTAGATCGTAATAAAGATGGTATAGTAAATCAAGATGATATGTATCGTTTTCATAAACCGGCAGCAGACATTTTTTATGGTTTATACACAAGTTTGACATACAAAAGCTGGGATTTTTCTATGAATTGGAGAGGTTCATGGGGTAATTATATGTACAATAACGTAGATTCTGGAAACGGCACATACAGTACTATTAAAATTAGAGAAACTGATTTGTCAAATGGTGTAGAAAATCTTTTAGAAACTGGATTTAAAAAAGCAAGTGATTTTCAGTTAAAATCTGATTACTATGTACAAGACGCTTCTTTCGTAAAATTAGATAACGTTACAGTTGGATATACTTTTAATCAAAAAATAAAAGGGATCTCAATGCTAAAGTTAACAGCATCAGCTCAAAATGTTTTAACAATCACTAAGTATGAAGGCTTAAATCCTGAAATTTCAGGAGGTATCGATAATAATATCTATCCGCGACCAATTACTTTCATGTTAGGGTTAAACGCTAACTTCTAATTCAAATAACAAGAAAATGAAAAAGATACAAATAAAATTAATGGGTATTTCTTTGTTTATGATGACGATGTTGTTTTCATCATGTACAGATGACTTAAATATAACACCCCCTGACAACGGAGATCTTATAACTAGTGATGAGCTTTTTAAAGATCCAGCTGCTTATAAAGGAAATTTAGCAAAATTATATGCAGGTTTTGCTACAACTGGTCAGCAAGGACCAGCAGGAAATGCAGATATTTCTGGAATTGATGAGGGAACAAGTCAATATATCAGAGGTTTTTGGATGATGCAGGAACTAACAACTGATGAAGCTGTTATTGCTTGGAATGACGGAACAATTAAAGATTTCCATTCACAGACTTGGTCATCATCAGATACTTTTATTGCAGCAACATTTGCACGTTTTTCTTTCCAAATTGTAAACTGTAATGAGTTTTTAAGACAAACTACAGATGCAAAATTAGCAGGAAGAGGAGTGACAGATGCAGCCCTATTGGCAGATATTAAAGCATATCGTGCAGAAGCTCGTTTTTTACGTGCAATGACATACTGGCATTTAGTAGATACTTTTGGTGCGGGATCAATCGTAACAGAAGATTCGCCATCTACATTCTATTACCCAGAATATGCTTCAAGAGCACAGATTTATAAATTTATTGATGAGGAGCTTACTGCTATTGAACCGTTATTGAAAACTCCAAAAACAAACGAAGCTTACCGTATCGATCAGGCAGCAGCTTGGATGTTGCATGCTAAATTATACATGAATGCTAAAGTTTATATTGGTACAGATCATTATGCTGAAGCGCTTCCTTTAATTGATAAAGTGATCAATTCAGGTTATTCTATCCATAATAACTACAACCAGTTATTCTTGGCAGATAATGATAAAAATGGTGCACAGAAAGAATTTATTTTTACAATTGCTTTCGATGGTATTCACACACAAACTTATGGAGGTACAACATTCTTAGTTCATGCTCCTGTAGGTGGAAGCATGATCGCGTCTCAATATGGTATCAATGGAGGCTGGGGAGGTATTAGAACAACTTCTGCTTTTGTAAATAAATTTGATGCTAATACTACTGATACTCGCGGTCAGTTTTATACTAACGGACAAGCAAAAGAAATTGCTGACATAGGAAGTTTTACTGATGGTTATGCTATTCAGAAATTCAAAAATGTTGATGTAAATGGTGTTCAGGGATCAGATAAGGCAGGAAACTTTGCAGATACTGATTTTCCAATTTTCAGACTTGCAGATGCTTACTTAATGTATGCGGAATGTGTTGTTAGAGGTGCAGGCGGAAGTTTAGCAACTGCGACTAATTACGTAAATGCTTTAAGAACAAGAGCAAAAGCGAATACAATTAATCAAGGTGATCTTACTTTGAATTTTATCTTAGATGAAAGAGGAAGAGAGCTTCACTGGGAAGGACACAGAAGAACAGATTTGATCCGTTTCGGGAAATTCAGCGGAGGTTCATATTTATGGCCTTGGAAAGGAAATGTGGCTGGAGGTACTTCTACACAATCTTTCAGAGATTTATTCCCAATTCCTGCAGGAGCTTTAGGAGCAAATCAAAATTTAAAACAAAACCCTGGATACTAATTAACTAAAAATATACCAAAAATGAAAAATATAACGAAATCATTAATAGCTTTATTAGCATTAGTTGCAGTATCATGCAACGTTGAAGATGTACAAGATAGACCTGTAATCGAGGCAGTTACTGCCCCTGTATTAACTGCTCCTCAAAGTGGTACAGCATATGTTTTATCTCCAGATGCAGCTGCAAATCAAGCAGAACGTTTTACTTGGGCTTCTGCAGATTTCGGCGGAAGTGTTGTAGTAAACTATGAAGTACAGATTGATAAAAAAGGAAATGCATTCAAAACTCCTCAAGAGTTAGGAACTGCTAAATCTCAAAATCAAGTTTCGGTTTCTGTAGAAAAAATGAATGGTGCTGTATTGTCTTTAGGAGCGACTCCATTTGCGCCTGGAGATTTTGAAGTTAGAGTTAAATCTACTGTAGGTACTGAAACTCAATATTCAAATGTTACTGGAATTGTTGTAACTCCTTATACTACAGAAACTCCAAAATTATGGATTCCTGGTGGATATCAAAAAGCAAGCGGATATGGAAATGATTGGACGCCATCTTCTGCTCCTACATTAATAGCTGAAGGTTATGGAAAAACGGCTTTTGATGGTTATGTGTATTTCGCTGCTGCTGCTGAGTATTTATTGACTCCTGCTTCAAATTTTGATAATAAATATACAAAAGGCGCTACTGCTGGAACGATACTTTACAATGGAAGTGATAACCTTAAAATTGATGCAGCTGGTTACTATAGAATCAAAGCTGATACTGATCCTAAGAAATTAACAATTTCTACATTAAAAACTACTTGGGGAATTATTGGTAATGCAACTCCAGGAGGATGGGATACTGATACTCCAATGACGTATGATCCTGCTACTAAAAAATGGACAGTTACTGTAACTTTAACTGCTCAGTCGGCTCCAGATAATGGTTTGAAATTTAGAGCAAACAATAATTGGGATCTAAACTATGGAGATACTGGAGCTAATGGTACTCTAGAAGAAGGAGGAACAAATATTGGTACTACTGCTGGAAAATTCTTAATTACTTTAGACTTAAGTAATCCAAGAAATTACACTTATACTATGGTAAAACAATAATAAGTTGAAACCTAAAAAAAGGCTATCTACGGATAGCCTTTTTTAATAACCATATTAATTATGAAAAAAACTTTACTATTATTTTTCTTTTTGTTGTCGACAATTTCATTTGGACAACAGCAAACTGCAACTTATTCGGTAAGTCCATCTACTTTTGAGGAAACTACTTCTATCACAATTACAATAAACGGAAGTAGTATAAACGAGAGTACATGGGGTGTTACTGGAAATGCTTTATACATGTGGGCTTGGGCATTTGATACTAATGACACAACTCAAAAAGGAACACCAAACAATGGTACATGGGAATCTTCAAGCGAGGAAAGTAAATTTACTTACAATGCAGGAACAGATACTTATACTAAAACCATTACTCCAACTACTTATTACAATACAACAGGAATTGGAAAAATTGGTTTTTTGATTAAAGCGAAAAACGGAACTGGAGACAAAAAATCGCAAGACATTTTAGTCGAAGTTGGTTCTTTTCAGGTAACCTTAACTTCTCCAGTAGAAAACAGTACTACAATATTAGCATCAGGTTCTAATTTTAATATTGCTGCAACAAATACAAACGGAGTGGCTAGTTATACACTAAAAGCAAACGGAACTATTGTTAATACGAATGCAAGTACGGCAAGTTATTCTTACACAGCAAATAATGTTACAGACAATCAAAGTTATGAGTTAGTAGTGGTTCAGGGAACTGTTACAATCTCAAAAAAGTTTTCGGTTGTTGTAAATCCAAATACAGTTTTAGCTGCTATTCCTGCAGGGTTAGTTGATGGAATAAATTACAATGCTTCAGATGCTACAAAAGCAACTTTGGTTTTAGATGCACCTTTAAAAGATTTTGTTTACGTTGCCGGAAGTTTTAATAATTGGCAACCTACAACGGCTTATGCCATGAAAAAAGATCCATCTTCTGATAAATTTTGGCTGGAATTGACAGGATTAGTTTCGGGAACAAATAATACCTATCAATATTGGGTGGGAGAGAGTACTCCATTAGCAAATTCTCCTGCATTAGTAAAAACGGCTGATCCTTATTCAACTTTGGTTCTATCTCCTTATGATGATAGTGGAATTCCTGCAGCTTCTTATCCAAATTTGCCAGCATATCCTGCTGGACAAAATTTTGAAGTTACAGTTTTAAAAACGGGACAAACGCCATACAATTGGCAAGTGACAAACTTTACGAAACCTGAAAAAGATAAGTTAGTTGTTTATGAGGTTTTGGTTAGAGATTTCGATGCTAAGAAAAATTATCAAACCTTAATTGACAGAATCGATTATTTTAAAACGCTTAAAATAAATGCGATCGAATTAATGCCGGTAATGGAGTTTGAAGGCAATGAAAGCTGGGGTTATAACACTTCGTTTCACATGGCTTTGGATAAATTTTATGGTACTTCAGATAAATTAAAAGAATTTATTGATTTGTGTCATCAAAACGGAATCGCAGTGATTTTGGATGTGGCTTTAAATCACGCTTTTGGAAGAAATCCAATGGTAAGAATGTGGATGAACGATCCTGACGGAGACGGTTTTGGATCACCAACTTCAGAAAACCCTTATTTCAATACAGTAGCAAAACATACTTATAGTGTAGGTGAAGATTTTAATCATCAATCTTTAAAAACACAGTATTATGTAGAACGAGTGGTAAAACAATGGATTCAAGAATATAAAATTGATGGTTTCCGCTGGGATTTGACAAAAGGATTTACACAGGCTTGTACGGCTTCAGATGAATCTTGTACAAATGCTTATCAGCAGGACAGAGTTGATATTTTGAAAAAATATGCTGATTATTCATGGAGTCTTGATCCAACACATTACACGATTTTTGAACATTTAGGGTCTGATTCTGAAGAACAACAATGGGCAAATTACCGTGTTGGCGAAACACCTAGCAAAGGAGTTATGATGTGGGGGAAAATGACAGATCAGTACAATCAATTGTCAATGGGATACTCATCAAGCAGCAATATTTCAAGAATGATGAGTTCTAGCCGTGGTTTTACTGCAAATCGTTTAATGGGTTATGCTGAAAGTCACGATGAAGAACGCTTGATGTATAAAAATGTACAATACGGAAATACATCTGGAACTTATAATGTAAAATCTTTGAATACAGCTTTATCTAGAATGTCTGCTATTGGTGCCGTTTCGCTTTTGATTCCTGGTCCAAAAATGATCTGGCATTTTGGAGAATTAGGCTGGGATGATTCAATCTATACTTGTAATGACGGAACTGTAAATGATAATTCGGCAACGATTTCTGGAGATTGTAAATTAGATACTAAGCCACAACCTCAATGGGCAGAAAACTGGTTAGGCGATACAAATCGTAATAAAATTTACTACGATTGGGCAAAAATGATCAACATGAAAGTGACTGAACCTGTATTTTTAGGAACAGCAACAATGGCAAGTGCAAATACACTGACAGTAAATATTAAAATTACAAATAGCAATTTGGCTGCAACGCAATTAAAAGATGTTTTGATTTTAGCCAATTTTGATGTGTCTGCGCAAAATGTTGCCACTGGTTTTCAATATACTGGAACATGGTATAATTTGATGGATAATTCTTCAATAAATGTAACCGATGTTAATGCTACGGTAAATTTAGCTCCGGGAGAATATAGAATTTATGGAAATAAGACAGCCAATTTAGCGATTCCGGATTTCGGAAAAACAAGTGCTGTAAACCTATATCCAAATCCGGTTTCAAATTATTTCACCATAAATGTAGCGGTATCTAAAGTTCAGGTGTATTCAATATCAGGACAATTGGTAAAGAGTTTTACTTCAAATGGAAATGTAGATTTTCAATATAATGTAAGCGATTTGAAAACAGGATTATATGTAGTAAAAGCACATGACGAGAACGATAAAATTCAGGTCATGAAATTTATAAAGAAATAAATACGTCATTTTAAAATTTAGCCGAAAAGTAAATGTTTGCTTTTAGGTTTAAAATTTTAATAGGTATTTAAATTTTGGTTTTTTAGTAGTTAAAAGGGCTGTCTATTTTTAGACAGCCCTTTTCTTGTTTAAGTTTGTTTTGGTTATTTTTTCTCGTTGTATTCTCCAATCAAAGAAAAATAGCCAAAAGTCCCTAGGCCTAAAACGATTAATGGGGTGAGAATGAAAAGGATGATAATTCCAAAAACCAAATCGTCCTGTTGATCAGATAAGAATTTAGGCAAGCCAAATTCAAAGATGCAGAAATAAGCGGCAGCGATGGAAAGTATGATCCACAAAACACCTAAAATTTTCTTAACTGTATTCATATTATATGTAGGTATTAAAGGTGATTCGTTTTGTTTTTATTGTCAATGTAAACCATTCCAATTACAAAGCAGATCGAAGCAATTATAATTGGATACCAAAGACCTTCAAGATAAAATTCTGGTTTTCCATTAGATTTTGCATGTGTTACGAAATATGTTGAGATTGCAGGCAACAAACCTCCAAAAATCCCATTCCCAACATGATAAGGAAGTGACATTGAAGTGTATCGTATTTTAGTTGGAAACATCTCAACTAAAAACGCTGCAATTGGTCCGTAAACCATTGTAACAAATAAAACCTGAATGAAAACAAGGAAAATTAATGTCCATTCGTTTTCAGAATTTATTTTGACTGTAACGCTGCTTTGCGATTCTTTTTTATCTGCAAAAGCAGTTTTCTTTTCTATATACGAAGTACCGTCCGTATAGGTTTTAGAAATTGTTGTTACAATATCGTTATTTTTCTTTGTTTCAGTGTTTTGAATTGTTTTTTCAGTAATTTCTGTCTTATAGGTGACGTCAGTTGTATTGTACATCATTTTATAGATCGGCCTGTAAAACAAAATAGCCAAAAGCATTCCTGACATCATGATATATTTTCTGCCAACTTTATCGCTAAGCCATCCAAAAACAATAAAAAACGGAGTTCCTAGTAGCAAAGCAATTCCTAAAAGTTCATCAACTTGAGAAGAATCAATATTCATGACTGTTTTCATGAAACTCATAGCGTAGAATTGTCCAGTGTACCAAACTACGCCTTGTCCCATTGTGGCGCCAAAAAGTGCCAGCAAAACAAATTTCAAATTGTATCTGTTTCCAAAACTTTCTTTTAATGGATTTGCGCTAGTAGTTCCTTCTTTTTTGGCTTTTGCAAAAACCGGAGATTCATCCATGTTTTTTCGGATTAAATACGAAACGCCAACCATTACAATAGAAACCCAAAACGGAACACGCCATCCCCAAGTATCAAAATCTTCAGTAGAGAGGATATTCTTGGTAGCCAAAATAACCATTAATGATATAAACAAACCGACAGTCGCTGTAGTTTGAATCCAGGATGTCCAATATCCTTTTTGTCCCGCTGGAGAATGCTCGGCTACATAAGTCGCAGCGCCACCATATTCTCCACCTAGTGCCAATCCTTGTAGTAAGCGAAGTATTAGGACTAATAAAGGTGCTAAGAAGCCAATGGTTTCATAACTCGGAATACAGCCTATCAAAAAAGTAGAACCACCCATTAATAATAAAGTGGCCATGAAAGTATATTTTCGGCCAATAATATCGCCTAGTCTTCCAAAAAATAAAGCACCAAAAGGTCTTACAACAAATCCGGCGGCAAACGTAGCTAAAGTTGATAAAAATGCTGCAGTTGGATTATCACTCGGGAAAAATTTTGTTGAAATAACAACAGCTAAACTTCCGAAAATATAAAAATCGTACCATTCAATCATTGTTCCCATTGAGGAAGCCGAAATAACTTTCCAAATACCTTTAGTAGAAGTTTTGCTCATAAAACTGTTTTGTGTACTTAATAATGATTAAATAATAAAATTATAGTTTTACGAATATATAAGATATTTTGTTATTCAGTTAGTACTTTTTTAACAAAAACAAACTATTTATTGACTTTTGTTTTTTTAGTAGTATATGCTTTATAAAGTCTGAGAAAAAGTAAAATTAACCGCAAAACATGCAAAGAAAAAAACGCAAGGTTCGCAAAGGTTTATTTTAAGCTTTGC
Source organism: Flavobacterium resistens (assembly GCF_900182645.1). Taxonomy (GTDB): domain Bacteria; phylum Bacteroidota; class Bacteroidia; order Flavobacteriales; family Flavobacteriaceae; genus Flavobacterium; species Flavobacterium resistens. Next base: position 511,467 of record NZ_FXTA01000002.1, read on the forward strand.
GAACCTTGCGTAAATTTTAGCGCTCTTTGCGGTTACATATTGAAAAGTAACAAAAACAAAAAACCCGAATATTGCTATTCGGGTTTTGGTGGTACCTCCAGGGATCGAACCAGGGACACATGGATTTTCAGTCCATTGCTCTACCATCTGAGCTAAGGTACCGTATTGTGCTCAATGCGGGTGCAAAGATAGAATCATTTTTCGTTTATCCAAAACATTTTTTTAAAAAAATCAATTCGTATCTTCGCAATGGAAAAAAAATAGATATGATTTTAACTGTCGATGTTGGTAATACACGAATTAAAGCAGCTGTCTTTGAGGAGAATAATGTGTTGGAGAATTTTGTTTTTGAGAAAAATGAACTCGAAAAAAAAATTAAAAAAATATTAGAAAAATTTCAAAATTGCTCTGATTTAGTTGTGGCTTCAGTCGGAAATATTGAAAAAGAATCTTTTTTGACTTTCGAAAATCGATTGAATGTTCATTTTTTTACCCACGAAGATGTTTTTCCATTCCATAATCAATATGCGACCCCAAAAACTTTGGGAATTGACAGAATGATTTTGGCTGCGGGTGCAACTTTGCAGTTTCCTAAAAAAAACAGATTAGTTATTGATGCCGGAACTTGCATTACCTACGATTTTATCGACGAAAACGACAATTATTTGGGCGGCGCAATCTCACCAGGACTTAGATTGCGATATGAATCTCTGCATCAATTCACAGCCAAACTGCCTTTGTTGACTTTTGAAGAGCCCGAAAATTATGTAGGAAACTCTACTAAACAAGCGATTCATTCAGGCGTTGTCAATGGGTTCGTCTATGAGATTGACGGTTTTATCGATGAATATCGAGCAGAATTTTCAAATTTTATAATAATTTTAACGGGAGGTGATGCAGAATTTTTGGCTAAACGATTAAAAAATACCATATTTGCCAATTCAAATTTCCTACTAGAAAGTTTGAACCAAACATTTCAATATAAAATCGACAATGATTAAAAAAATTATAATAAGTGCTTGTTTACTTATCTCGTTCGTTTCATTTGCTCAGCAAGGTACAGCTTCACCATATTCTTTCTACGGAATTGGAGATGCAAGATTCAAAGGTACTCTGGAAAACAGATCTATGGCTGGTGTTTCAATAGAACAAGATAGTATTCACTTGAATGTTGATAATCCTTCAAGTTATGCGAGTTTAAGACAAACTACGTTTACAGTTGGAGGAAGTTTTGGTACTTCTACTTTAAAAAATGATGCACAATCTGAAAAAGCGCAGAGAGCAACTTTCGATTACTTAGCTGTAGGAATTCCGATGGGGAAATTGGGTGCGTCTTTTGGTTTGGTTCCTTTAACTTCTGTTGGATATAAAATCTTAAATGATAATACAGATACTCCTGGAGCTACAAACAATCAGTTTGAAGGAAAAGGGGGAGTTAATAAAGTATTTTTTGGTTTAGGTTATAAGATCAAACCAAACTGGAATATTGGTGCTGATGTTCAATACAACTTTGGATCAATTACTACAACAAGTATTGAGGCAATTACCGGAGTTCAAAATGCAACTAAAGAGACAAATAAGTCGGAATTGTCAGGTGTTAATTTTAACATCGGAACAATGTATCAGACAAAAATCGATAAAAAAATGATGTTGTTCACGAGTTTGAATTACACATTTGCAACTACATTAAATGCACATAATGTAAGAACTATCGCAGTAGATGGCGACCCAGATCCAATAACATCAGATCCATTTGATGCAAAATTAAAAATGGGTAATAAAGTGACATTAGGAGCAGGAGTTGGTTTGCCGAGAAAATGGCTTGTTGGAACAACACTTGCTTTTCAGGGAGCGGGTCAATTTGAAAATTATTACAATTCAAGCGATGACGTTCGCTACGAAAAATATTCAAAATATGCTCTTGGAGGATATTATATTCCTAACTATACATCATTTACAAATTATTTTAGTAGAGTTACCTACAGAGCTGGTCTGAAATATGAAAAAACAGGATTGGTTATTAATAATGAGTCTATTAATGATGTTGGAATGACTATTGGTGCTGGATTCCCAATCACAGGATCTTTTTCAAATGTAAATATCGGAATCGAATTTGGTAAAAGAGGTACTACTTCTGCAGGTTTGATTCAGGAAAATTATTTGAACTTCAGTGCAAGTTTCTCTTTCAATGACAGATGGTTTAAACAGCGTAAAATCGAGTAATACCTCAGTTATATTTTTATAAGCTCATTACAATTTACTACTTTTGGCGAATGAATTTACCAAAAAGATATATTATAACCGTTGTCACAGTTCTTGCTGTGACGCTGTTTTTTGGGTGCGAAAGTAACTTTAAGGAAGTGCAAAGAAGTAATTTTGCAGAATTTGTTCCAGGAAGTGATGTTGATACTGTAAATATCAAATATACTGATTCAGGTCGTATAACAGGTATTTTGATAAGTCCTAAAATGCTGGATTATTCGAATCTTGAATTTCCATTTACAGATTTCCCAAAAGGAATAGATGTAACTTTATATGATAAAAAGCAAAAGCGTACTTTTATCAGATCAAATTACGCAGTTTCTTATAAAGATACCGGAATAATTGATTTGCAGGGAAATGTAAAAATCACTTCAGAAGCTGGCCAGGTTTTAGAAACCGAACAACTTTATTTCGATCAGAAAAATGAATGGTTTTACACGGAAAGAAAATTTAAGCTTACAGATGCTAAAGGAGTGTCAACCGGACAAGGAATAGATTTTAGTAAAGATTTTAAAATGATTAATTCACAGCGTATAAGCGGTGAAATTGAATCGAACGAGTAGAAATTATGGGTTATTTAAAATACACACAATACGTATATATTGCATTTGCAGTTTACTTCATTTATGATGGAGTTACAAAAATGAATGAAGGTGCCGAATCTTATCCGTTGAGTTTTGTGATTGCAGGAATGGCAATATTTATGTTTTTCTTCAGGAGAAAATTTGTCAAAAAATTTGACGACCGAAATAAAAAACAGTAAAAATGGAAATTAGTATTATAATATTGTGTTTAATACTATCAGCTTTTTTTTCTGGAATGGAAATAGCTTTTATTTCCTCCAATAAAATTTATCTTGAAATCGAAAAAAAACAAGATAACTTTTTGTCAAGAATCTTAACCAGACTAACTCAAAATCCTTCAAAATTTATTGCCGCAATGCTTATTGGCAATAATGTTGCGCTGGTTATTTATGGGTTTTACATGGGAGATTTAATTCTTCAATGTTTTGTTGGATTAGGATTTCAATTTTCTGCTTTGACAAGTCTGCTTGTTCAAACTACGCTTTCGACTTTTATTGTTTTAATAACAGCCGAATTTCTTCCGAAAGTGTTTTTCCAAATTTATGCAAATTCATTAATTAAGTTTTTTGCTGTTCCAGCTTATCTTTTTTATAAGCTATTCTATTATATTTCGACATTTTTTATTTGGATTTCAGATTTTGTTTTAAGGAAATTTTTTAAAACAGAAGGCGATCAGGTGCAGTTGTATTTTAGTAAGGTAGAATTAGGTAATTATATTACTGAACAGATGAACGCTGTTGAAGATGATGAAGAAGTTGATTCTGAAATTCAGATTTTTCAGAATGCATTAGAATTTTCAGGAGTAAAAGCGCGTGATATTATGACGCCTCGCACAGAAATTGTAGATATCGACTTATTTGAAAGCGTTTCAGACTTAAAAGCGCTTTTTATTGAAACCGGTTATTCTAAAATAGTTGTAAGTCAAAATTCGCTTGACGATATTGTAGGATACGTGCATTCTTTTGATTTGTTCAAAAAGCCTAAAACGATCAAATCGGTTTTAATGACGGTTGAATTTGTCCCGGAAACAATTTTGATCAAAGATGCATTGAATCTGCTCATCAAAAAAAGAAAAAATGTTGCGGTTGTTCTCGATGAATACGGAGGAACTTCTGGAATTATTACAATTGAAGATATTGTCGAAGAGCTTTTTGGTGAAATTGAAGATGAGCACGATCTTGATGAAGAACTTGTGGAAGAGGAATTAGGAGAAGGTAAATATTTGTTTTCAGCCCGATTAGATGTCGAATATCTAAACGAAACCTATAAATTAGAAATTCCAGAAGAAGACTCATACGGAACCTTAGGCGGATTTATAGTCAATTCCACTAAGAAAATTCCGCAAAAAGGAGACGAAATTGTAATCGATAACTATCATTTTGTGATAGAAGAGGCAACAAATAAGAAAATTGAATTAGTGAAAATGTCCATAAAAGACTGATTTTTTTTAATAATTAAAAAAATTGTTGAAAATAAAACGCTAGTTGTATTGTTATTAACTAGATAATTGTATTTTCGCAAACTGAATATAAAATTAACGATAATAAAAATGGCAGTTTTAGCAAAAATTAGACAACGTTCCGCGTTATTGATAGGAGTTATTGCACTTGCATTATTTGCATTTATAATACAAGATCTATTTAATAAAGGAACATTTAGTCAAAGTTCAAAAGATGTGGGAAGCATCGACGGAAAAGATATTTCATTTGAAGACTTTAGAGTTAAAGTTAGTAATGTTGAAAAAAGTGGTCAAGGAATTACTTCCACTGAAGCTGCAAACAGAGTTTGGGATCAAGAGGTTTCAATCGCGTTGTTATCTGCTCAATTTGATAAATTAGGATTGAGAGTAGGTGAAAAACATTTAATTGAAGTTTTAAAAGCAGATCCAAATATTGGTAAAAATCCAATGTTTTTAAATGCAGCAGGAATGTTTGATGTAGTAAAATTCAAAGACTATTTCAAAAGCAATCCTGAAGCAGCACAATATATTTCTCAAAAAGAAAAAGATGCTGAATTAAACGCAAAATTCCAAATCTACAATACATTAATCAAATCTGGACTTTACACAACTGCTAGTGAAGGAAAGTTGAAATATGAAATGGAAGCTAATAAAGTAAACTTTAGTTATGCTGCTGCTTTATATTCTTCTATCAAAGATAGTGAAGTAAAAATCTCTGATGATGAGATCGTAGATTATATGAAGAAAAACGAGAAAAAATTCAAAGCGGATGAAACTCGTGAAATTCAATACGTTTTAGTTGAAGATAAAGCTTCAAAAGAAGACGAGGCTGAAATCAAAGCTAAAATTACAGGATTGTTAAACGGAAGTGTTGTTTACAATGCAAAAACTGGTAAAAACGATACTTTAGCTGGTTTTAAAAATGCTACAAACATTGCTGAATTTGTAAACTCAAATTCTGACGTTCCTTACGATTCAACTTATGTTCCTAAAAATGCTTTACCTGCTGTAGATGCTGATAAATTATTCAGTTTGCCTGCTGGAGCAATTTACGGACCATATGTTTACGGAAGATACTATGCTATTTCTAAATCTTTAGGATTCAAAGCTGGTGTTAACGCAAAAGCAAGCCACATTTTAATTGCTTATGACGGATCACAAACTCCAAACGCAAAAGAAAAAAGAACTAAAGAAGAAGCTAAAGCTAAAGCTGAAGAGATTTTAGCTCAAGTTCAGGCAAATCCAGATAGTTTCATGATGCTTGCTTTTACAAGTTCTGATGATTCATCTGCACAACAAGGTGGTGATTTAGGATATTTTGGTCAAGGCCAAATGGTAAAACCATTCAATGATTTTGTATTCAATAACGGAATTGGTAAAGTTGGATTGGTTGAAACTCCATTCGGTTTCCACATTATCAAAATTACTGACAAACAAGACGGAATTCGTTTAGCTACAATTGCTCAAAAAATCGAGCCTTCTGAAGCTACTTCTGATAAAGTATTTACATTAGCAACTAAATTCGAAATGGATGCTGCTGATAAAGATTTTGCTGCTACAGCAAAAGAATTAGGATTAAAAGTTGCTGCTCCAGTAACTGCAAAAGCTATGGATGAAGCATTTGGTCCTTTAGGAAACCAACGTAATATCATCAGATGGGCATTTGATAAAGAAACTAGTATTGGTGATGTAAAACGTTTTGAATTAGCTAATATTGGTCACGTAATTGCTCAATACAAAAGCGAAAACAAATCAGGATTAGTATCTGTAACTTTGGCTAGACCTTATGTTGAGTCAATCTTGAAAAACAAGAAAAAAGCGGAGATCTTAAAAGCTAAATTAACTGGTTCTACAATCGAAGCTATCGCTAAGAGCGCTGGTGTAGCAGTTCAGCAAGCAACTAATGTTACTATGGATAACCCAGTTTTACCAGGTGGAGTTGGACAAGAGCCTAAAGTTGTTGGAAATGCATTTGCTTTAGCAGCAAATAAAGTTTCTGCTCCAATTGAAGGAAATACTGGAGTTTATGTAGTTAAAAATATTAGCACAGTAAAAGCTCCTGCAATTGCTAACCACGCAGAATATGTTGCAAAATTAAAATCTCAAGGTGCATCTGATTCAAGCAGAGTTTTACCAGCTTTGAAAAACAATGCTAAAATTGAAGACAATAGATTACAATTTAACTACTAATTTTAGAAGTTAAATCAAAAATAGAAAACCCGAAACAGTAATGTTTCGGGTTTTTTTATTGAAGAAAATTCCATAAAAATTATGTTTTGTAATCCATATCGTCTATTTTTTTGTAAGTTATATAGGAATAATAGAAATATAATTTAAAAAATTTGGGTTATTAGAATTATTGCACTTAATTTGTTAAAATTTTTATTTAAACAGAATAAATTTTATTTGTACGATATTTAAAAATAGTGAGAGAAAAATGAATAAGTACTTTAATAATCAGATCGTTAATGTTTTTTGCGTTTAAACTTTTTAGAAGAAAACCGAGAATATATTCCAAAATTGAGAATCATATTTACGGGATCATTATTGAGCTTTTAAAAGTGAGCAGTACTGATATCAATGTTGATGAATTAGGTGGCAAATACTACTTGAGTAACGAGGAGCAGCACTTTAAAGTTACAATCTTGAGTAATGACTATGTGATTCGATTAACGAATACGCGAGACTCTGTTGCTGAAAAATACGACAAAGGATTTGTTGAGGATGTTTTAAAAGCTGTAAAAGAAGAAAAACATCGAAGAATGGAACTTGTCTATGATTCAATCAATAATAGTATTGAAAAAATGGCAGAACGACTTCATAATACACTTATCGAATCGAATGAACTAGAAAATCAAAAAGTTCGCCATTTGCAATCAGAACCAGAATTTGCTGAAGATAAAAAAGCCAATACTTAAATTATAAAATCATTTCTTCGTAAGTAAGAATGGTTTCATATCCTTTTGTTTGAAAATACGCTGTTGGATTTTCTTCTGCAACTACCATTACAAAATCCCCGCCCCAAGCTCCAAGACTTTTAATTGCACCATTGAAATCAGGAAATGCCTTTTCTTTTATGGTTTGGATTTCAAGTATGTCGCTCAAATGATTTTCATGTCTTTCAATTGCGCGGGTAAATTCTTTTAATGTTTTAGAGTGCAGGATTGCATTGGTAATTTTGTTGTTTTCGGCGACACTTTTGGCTAGATTTTGATCCTTATGTTTGTTATAAGCATGAATCGCCGCTTTGCTGTTTTGCTTTTTGTTTAGATAAACAAAGAAAATATTTTTTGTAAAATCAGGATTGAAAATTACTGGTTCAACACTATTGTTTTCTATTTTATAAAGAATTGGAGTGTCGTTTTGAGCGCACGCAATATCGTAGCCACTTCCTCCAAAACTGTTTCGCAACAAGGTAAAAGCATTAATTTTTGTCCATTGCGCTATATTATTGATCAAAGTCGAAGAAGTGCCTAATCCCCAATTTCTCGGAAAAGTTAGGTTTGTAGTGATTTTGTATCCTTCAGATTGATTAATAAAGTCTGGATTTAATAAATAAGCTTCATGAAGAATATTTATAAGAGTTGTTTTTACAGTTTCAATTTCTGATTCAACATTATTGATAACCTCGTCAAAAGAAAAGGTATTTTCAAACCAAAGTGTATTATCGTAATCGTAGCTTTTCCAATCAATGATTTTGTCTTTGGCATTTTCAATAATTAAGTTCTGTCCAAATTTAGTTGGCAATGCAAAAGCTTCTGCACCGTCTAAAACTAGATATTCTCCAGAGATGAATAATTTTCCGTTACTGTAAAATGTTGTTGACATACGTGATTTTTTAGCCCCGATAGCAGTGAAAATCCTTTTGTGTCTCGTTTCTTTAACGAGACATAAAAGATTGTAACGGATAGCGGGATTAGCTCCTAATTATTTTCTTAAATTTTCGATGAACTCAACGACAGCACTGTGTGAAACTGCTGTTTTCTTGAAATGTGCTTTAATTAACTGACGCTCTTCATGAGTTGCTTCAAACTGATTGATGATATTATTAAGGTGCATTTTCATGTGTCCTTCCTGGATTCCAGTTGTGGTTAAAGAACGTAATGCAGCAAAATTTTGCGCAAGACCTGCAACAGCTGTAATTTCCATTAATTCTGTTGCCGAAGGCTTTTGAAGAATTTCTAAACACAATTTTACCAATGGATGCAATGAAGTCAAACCGCCAACTGTTCCTAAAGCCAAAGGGATTTCTGTCCAGAAAGTAAAAATACCGTTTTCGATTTTTGCGTGTGATAAACTTGAATACTGTCCGTTTCTTGATGCATACGCGTGAACTCCGGCTTCGATTGCTCTAAAGTCATTTCCAGTTGCTAGAACAACAGCATCAATTCCATTCATAATTCCTTTGTTGTGCGTTACGGCTCTAAAAGGCTCTACTTCGGCAATTTGAACAGCCTGAACAAAACGTTCTGCAAATTCCTGCGGATTTGTAATATGTTTTTCTGCTAAATCTTCGATTGGGCAAGAAACTTCAGCCCTTACAAGACAATGCGGTACATAATTCGATAAAATGCTCATGATTACCTGAAGTGAATCTTCTTCAGAAAACAAATCAGAATTTTGAAATTCCTCTTTTAAAGTCGAAGCAAACTGTTCCAGGCATGAATTAATGAAATTGGCTCCCATGCTGTCTTTAGTTTCAAAAGTCGCATGAAGTTGAAAGTAATTTTCAAGTAGATTTCTTTTGTCTTTTAGCTGAATGTCCAAAATACCGCCGCCTCGTTGCTGCATATTTTTAGTTATGCTTTGCGTTTCAGAGAAAAATTTTGGTTTTATTGCCGTAAAAAAAGATTGAAGTTTTTCGGCATTTCCGTTAAAAGTAAAATGAACCTGACCAATTTTTTCGGTATTAATTATAGTCGTTTTGAAACCACCTCGTGTTGACCAGAATTTTGCCGCTTTTGATGCTGCCGCAACAACAGAGCTTTCTTCAATTGCCATTGGAATGGTTTTGTAGTTTCCATTAATTAAAAAATTAGGGGCAACTCCAAGTGGAATATATAAATTGGTGATTGTGTTTTCAATAAATTCGTCATGAAGCTGCTGAAGCTTTTCGTCTGAATTCCAGTAATTTCTTATAATATTTAGAGCCTCTTCAGGCGTAGAAAAATATTCATTGGCGATCCAGTTTATTTTTTCTTTTTTGGATAATTTAGAAAATCCGGCAACAGCGTTGTTCATTCTCAATGTATTAAATAATATTGTGGGTACAAAGATACTATTTTAAGAGTTTTTATTGCAATCTATTTCAGACATGAAAGTACGCAATCGTTATTTTTTTTAACATTTAACACTTAAAATGTGTATTATGTTTATTTTTTTTACTAAAATTGGGCTCTTTTTATATTTAAAATAATTATAATGAATACAAGTAAATTTACTGCAGTACTTTTATTTTTAACTGCGGTTGTTTTTGGACAGCAGAAAATAACTGTCGAAAACATTTTTGGAGGTACATTTCGCGCTAAAGGAATGGACCAAATGCAATCCTTAAAAAATACCAATCAATATACTGTTTTAAATGTCGATCAGGCAAGCAGAAGTATGCAAGTGGATTTGTATGATTTTGCAACTTTAAAAAAGGTTTCCAATTTAATTGATACAAAAAACTTCAAAGAACTTGCAGAAGGAATTGATGCTTATACTTTTGATGCTTCAGAAAAGAAGATTTTGATTGCTTGTAATTCAAACAAGATTTTCCGTCACTCTTTCACTGCCGATTATTTCATTTATGATATCGCAGGAAAAACTTTGACAAAATTGGTTGATTCTCAAATTCAGGAGCCAACTTTCTCGCCTGACGGAACAAAAATCGCTTATGCAAAACAAAATAACCTTTATATCTATGATGTAGCTTCAAAAAAAGCGACTGCAGTTACAACAGACGGAAAGAAAAATGCTGTTATAAACGGTATTACGGATTGGGTTTACGAAGAAGAATTTGCATTTGTGCGGGCATTTGACTGGAGTAAAGACAGTAAAAAATTAGCTTATATTCGTTTTGACGAAAGCCAGGTTCCGGAGTTTTCAATGTCAATCTTTCACAAAGATTTATATCCAACAATTGAAACATTTAAATATCCAAAAGCAGGAGAAAAAAATTCAGTAGTTTCATTACATATATATGATGCTGCAGGAAATACTTCGAAAAAAGTTGATTTAGGAAATTACAATGATTTCTACATTGCGAGAATGCAATGGACAAATGATAATAATGTATTGTCGGCTCAGGTTTTAAACCGTCATCAGGATAATTTGGACTTACTATTTATCGACGGAACTACAGCTGCAGCAAAAGTAGTTTTAAACGAAAAAGATAAGGCTTATGTTGATGTTACAGATAATTTGACTTTTCTGAAAGACAACAGTTTTATCTGGACAAGTGAAAAAGACGGTTTTAATCATATTTATGTGTATGATAAAATGGGAAAACTTAAAAATCAGGTTACAAAAGGAAACTGGGAAGTTACTTCATACTACGGTTTCGACGAAAAAACAAAAACTATTTTCTATCAGTCTACAGAAAATGGTTCTATAAACAGAGCAGTTTACCGCATTTCATTAGACGGAAAAAACAAAGTTGCTTTGACAAGTAAAATAGGTACAAATAAAGCGACATTCAGTCCAAATTTCCAATACTTTATTAATACATATTCTAGCGCTTCTCAGCCAACGGTTTATACTTTAAACGATGCAAAAGCTGGAAAAGAAATTCAGGTTATTGAAAATAATCAAGCTCTTGCAGATAAATTAAAAGGATTTAATCTTCCTTCAAAAGAATTTTTTGTTTTAAAAACGGCCAAAGGAAATGAATTAAATGCATGGATTATGAAGCCAAAAGATTTTGATGCTTCAAAAAAATATCCAGTATTTATGATTCAGTATTCTGGTCCAGGATCACAGCAAGTTGTAAACGGATGGGGAAGCTCTAACGAATATTGGTTCATGATGCTTACACAGCAAGGTTACATCGTTGCTTGTGTTGACGGAAGAGGAACTGGATATAAAGGTGCAGATTTCAAAAAAGTAACACAATTACAATTAGGTAAATATGAAGTTGAAGATCAAATCGATGCAGCAAAAGTAATTGGATCTTATCCTTATGTTGATGCTTCAAGAATTGGTATTTGGGGATGGAGTTATGGAGGATTCATGGCTTCGAACTGTATTTTCCAAGGAAATGATGTTTTCAAAATGGCAATTGCTGTTGCGCCGGTTACAAACTGGAGATTTTATGACAGCGTTTATACAGAAAGATACATGCAAACTCCACAGGAAAATCCAAACGGATATGATCAAAACTCTCCGATAAACCATGTTGAAAAATTAAAAGGTAAGTTTTTATTGATTCACGGTTCTGGCGATGATAATGTTCACGTGCAAAATTCAATGCAAATGATGGAAGCTTTGATTCAGGCAAACAAACAATTTGATTCTCAGATTTATCCAGATAAAGATCATGGGATTTCTGGCGGAAATACCAGAATTCAGCTTTATAATAAAATGAGTAACTTTATCAAAGAAAATTTATAATCTAAAAAATATTAACCTAAATAATAACGAAAATATGGGAGAAACTAAAGTAAAAACTGCGCATCCAAAAGGACTTTGGGTATTGTTTGGAACGGAGATGTGGGAGCGATTCAATTTTTATGGAATGCGAGCTTTATTGACTTTATTTCTTGTGAACTCATTATTAATGAAGGAAGAGGAAGCTTCATTGATTTATGGAGGTTTCTTAGGACTTTGTTATTTGACTCCAATGCTTGGAGGATTTATTGCAGACCGTTTTTTAGGAAACAGAAATTGTATTCTGTTAGGCGGATTGTTAATGGCAACAGGACAAATGTTGTTGTTTACCAGTGGAAGCGTTTTTGAGTCTAATTTAGGACTTGCAAAAACAATTATGTATTGTGGATTAGGGGTTATTGTTTTCGGAAACGGATTCTTTAAACCAAATATTTCCAGTATGGTAGGAAGCTTGTATCCAAAACAAGAAAAAACGAAATTAGATACTGCTTTCACTATTTTTTACATGGGAATTAACATCGGTGCTTTCTTAGGGCAGTCAATTTGTCCGCTATTAGGAGATGTTAAAGATGCAGGTGGTATCAGAGATATTCATGCTTTCAGATGGGGATTCATGGCGGCTTCTGCTGCAATGCTTATCGGAACAGTTCTTTTCTATATCTTAAAAAACAAATATGTAGTTTCTCCTGAAGGAAGGCCATTAGGTGGTTTGCCTTCTAAAAATGAAGCTGCTGATTTTGAAGAAGGTGAAGCTCAAAAAGCAAATTTCTCTACAAAATCTTTAGTTATTGCTGGAATTGCATTCCTAGCTTTGGGATTATTTTTTCACTATGTAGTTGGACAGAATTTAATCTACACATTAATTTATTCAAGCGGATTAGCTTTAGCGGGATTAATCATTTCTGATACTTCGCTGACAAAAGTTGAGAGAGACAGAATCTTTGTAATTTACATTGTTTCCTTCTTTATTATTTTCTTCTGGGCTGCTTTTGAACAGGCTGGTTCTTCATTAACTTTTATTGCAGATAATCAAACAGATCGTCACTTTTTTGGTTGGGAAATGCCACCTTCAATGGTTCAAATTTTTAACGGACTTTTTGTTGTGGTAATGGCGGTTCCATTTAGTATTCTTTGGGATTTCTTAAGAGCTAGAGATAAAGAGCCAATTTCTCCAGTAAAATTAGCTGCAGGATTGGTTATTATTTCGATAAGTTTCTTCATGATTGCAACTCAGGTTTCTTATATTGGAACTACAGGATTGTTGTTAGTTAAGTGGTTGATTTTATTATATTTCTTAAATACATGTGCTGAGTTATGTTTGTCTCCAATTGGTTTGTCATTGGTAGGTAAATTATCTCCAAAACGTTTTGCATCTCTTTTATACGGAGTATTTTTCTTGTCTAATGCTTCAGGATATGCATTAGGAGGAACTCTAGGGTCAATTTTGCCGGCAACTGGAGATAAATTCGCAAAAGCAAAAGAATTAGGAATTGATCTTCATGCAGTGTTAAACAAAACAATTACACCAACAGCTGAACAATTAGCATTGTTGGATAAACATCAAATTAGTGCTGAAAACCCGATTTTCGCAGGATTTGAAATTCATAATTTGAATGAATTCTTTATGGTATTTGTTGTTCTTACTGGTGCTGCAGCAATTTTATTATTTGCTTTGACTCCATTATTGAAAAAAATGATGCATGGTGTTAGATAAAATGGAGAATACAATTACATTAGAAGAAATTCAAAATTTTAAAGGCAAGTATCCAAAACAATTGTGGTACTTGTTTTTAGTTGAAATGTGGGAGCGTTTTTGCTTCTACGGAATGAGAGGGGTTTTAGCATTTTTTATGGTTGACCAATTAGGTTTGCTTGAAGGAAAAGCAAATCTTCAATACGGTGCCATTCAGGCGTTTGTTTACGCGTTTACTTTTATTGGTGGAATTTTTGCTGATAAAATTTTAGGATTTAAAAAATCACTTCTTTTTGGAGGAATTATCATGATTTTGGGGAATTTGCTGATTGCGGCTTCTCCACATGATTTCTTTTATTACGGAATAACACTTTCTATTATCGGAACAGGTTTCTTTAAGCCAAATGTTTCTTCAATGGTTGGTGAGTTGTACCACGAAGAGGACGGAAGAAGAGATGCCGGTTACGGATTATTCTACGCTGGAATCAATATTGGAGGAATGTTGGGTGGAGCGATTCCTATTTATTTAGGGAAAAACTATTCGTGGAGCCTTTGTTTCTTGTCTTCGGCAATTGTAATGATTATTGGAGTTGTGACATTTTTGTTGACTAAAAAACATTTAGCACCAATCGGAAATTCTCCTTTGGCAGATGCTTTGCCTTCAAAAAGAAAAACATACGAAATAGCAGTTTATGTAGGTTCATTGTTGGTCATTCCTTTAATATATATCATGGTGATTAACTCTGATTTTACAGATTATTTTATGTACACAATTGGAGCTATTGCGGTTGGTTATTTTATATTTGAATTGGTGATGATTAAAGATAGAAATCAGCAATATAAATTATTGGCGGCATTTATCTTCATTTTTGGGTATTTTATGTTCATGGCTATTTCTGAGCAATCTGGAGGATCATTGTCATTGTTTGCAAAAGATAATTTAACTAACAATTTGTTGTTTTTTAATATCGATCCAAATGTTGTCAATAATAGTATAAACTCTTTGTATGTAATTATCTTTAGTCCGCTTGTTGGTTTACTCTGGATATTTATGGCAAAGAAAAAAATTGAGCCAAACACCGTAATAAAATTTGGATTCTCATTTGTTTTATTGGCAATAGGTTTTTTCATTTTCTATAGCGCAAGATTTTTTGTTAACCCGGAAGGGCTAAGTTCTTTAAATGTTTTTGCATTAGGATATTTAGTTTATACGCTTGGGGAATTATGTATCGGACCAATTGGAATGTCGGTAATTACAAAACTTGCACCAAAACGTTTATTCGGAATGATGATGGGACTTTGGTTCTTGTCAAGTGCTTTTGGACAATTGGCAGCAGGGAAACTTGGGTCAGAAATGTCAGATGCAAATACGGGAACTACTTTAATGTCTAAACTTATCGCTTATACAGATGGATATTATCAATTAGCGTTATATTCTTTAATTGCTGGTATCGTTTTGATCGTATCAACTTCTTTGATCAAAAAATTAATGCAAGAAGTAAAATAGATCTTATAGAGCGATTCTTTTTTTGTTTAAATTTGTGCAAAATAAAACTAAGATGAAAAAATTATACATAATCACATTGTTCGTAATTGGAGGTTTTGTATCTCAGGCACAAGAATTAAAATGGTACACTGATGTTAGAGAAGCAATTACAGTAAGTAATAATGTCCATAAACCTATGCTTATGTTTTTTACTGGTAGTGATTGGTGCGGTTGGTGCATACGTTTACAAAATGAAGTTTTGAAAACGCCTGAATTTAAAAAATGGGCTACTGATAATGTGGTTTTGGTTGAATTGGATTATCCAAGAAGAACGCCTCAAACTCCTGAAATAAAAAATCAGAATAACGAATTGCAACAAGCTTTTGGAATCCAGGGATTTCCAACTATTTTTTTCACAAGTGCTGAAACAAAAGACGGAAAAGTAAATTTTAAAGGCCTTGGTCAAACTGGTTACGTTGCTGGTGGTCCAACTGCCTGGCTTACTGTAGCAGATGGAATAGTTAACCCGAAGAAGTCGTAAGATTTAAAAAAATACAAATAAAATTGAAGAGCTCCTTGTGCTAATTTGCACAAGGAGCTTTTTTCTTTAGTAGGAAAGTTTTTATTTAAATTGAAGTACAATTGAGTATTTGATATTTATTTAGGTATAAAAAAACATATTATTTATTTTTTGTATTAATAAAAATTGGAAAATTAAAATAATATGTTAATTTCGTCACTCTATCTAACCAAAACCAATATAGTATGACTAAAAAATTACTTACCCTACTGTTTTTTTTAGGTTCATTTTTTATGCAGGCTCAGAATCTTGTTTGGAAAACAAATATGACAGACGCAATTGCACTTAGTAATGAACAAAGAAAACCAATGTTAATTCTTTTCACTGCCTCAGGTGTACCGGAGAATCTTCAGAATGAAATATTTAAAACACCGGATTTTGCTGTATGGTCCCGTGATAACGTAATTCTCGTTAAGCTTGATTTGTCTGATAACGCTGCGTCTGACGGTGATAAAGAACAAAATCTTAAATTAAAAAATGCTTTTGGTGTTGACGAACTACCTCAGGTTTGTTTTGCCAGTGCATCTATTAGAAAGACAAAAACGACTTTTAGCGCTCTAGGAAAAATATCCTATAAACCTGGCGGGGCAAAAGCATGGATTGCCGAATCTAATGGGATTTTACATCCAAGTGAATAGGCGTAAACAGCATTTAATAGTTTAAAAATTCCCTTTTTACATTGTAGAAAGGGAATTTTTTTATGACACGAGTCAAAAGTTTAATAATTTAGAATGCCTTTTTTTTTCATTTTTGTATTTTTTTAACTTTTAATTAGCAAATTCGATTTTCTTTAATTTTTTTTCATTTTTTTGTTTAGACTTGGGAATTTTAGAAGGATATTATATTACTTTAGTCGAAATTAACCTACTCCTAAAACCCCAAAGATTATGAACAAAAAATTACTTACCCTGCTATTTTTTCTAGGGTCGTTTTTTCTGCATTCACAGGGATTAGTCTGGAAAACTACAATGACTGATGCTGTTGCTGCAAGTATGGAACAAAAAAGACCGCTATTTATATTTTTTACAATTGCGGGCGCACCAACAAAACTTCAAAACGAAATTTTTAATACGCCAGATTTTGTCGTATGGGCTCGTGACAATGTTGTTTTGGTAAAATTGGATTTATCAGATACTACAATATCTGATGCTGAAAAAGAGCAAAATGTAAGTTTAAAATCGGCACTTGGTGTTGTTGAATTGCCACAGGCTTGTTTGACTATAGCTACTGTTCGAAAAACAAAAACAACTTTTAATTTGCTTGGTAGGCTTCCTTACAAACCAATAAGTGCAAAATCATGGATTGCTGAAGCTAATATTATGATGAATCCAGAGTAATAAAACTTATTTTAATTGATAATATCCCTTTTCGGCAGTAGCATGAAAAGGGATATTTTTTTTGCTGCAGGTTTCTTTCCAAATTTTTTGGATTGAATTGGAATTTGAGGCATCGGCAATAATAACTTTTGGATGCATTTCTGAAAGCACGCGTTCTAAGTTTATTTTTGGAGATTGGATGAGTAACAAAATATCGGGTTGCATATTATTTTTATAAATTCCGGAACTGTCTATGATGAATATTTTTTTTCCATTGTAGAACATTACATTTTTAATTGTAGTAATCGATTTTATTTTGCTGAAATTTCCAACCAAATAAGATTTCAAAATATTGTTTTTTGGGTTAGCTAAAAGAAGTTTATTAGTTGTAAATAAATCAACATTTTTTCCTGAAACGATCGTAATCAGCGTTTTTTTCTTTACGTTGTAAACAATCATTTCTTTCTTAGTTTCTGTTTCCTTTTTTGTGTAAATGAAGGAAATTTGAGTTGTAATTATTGCTAGGACAAAGAATACAAATTTTGGATAATCAGGCTTTTTAAGCCAAATAATTGATGTAAATATTAAAAGATAAAAAGTAACTAAGAAGTAAAAATTAAAACTTATGTCAAGTATTACAAAAGATTTTACCGAAGCAACAGCGTGAATAATCTGATTTAAAAGATAAATGCTTTTCTCCAGAATTTGAGCTAAAAATTCTGGTGGAACATCAAAAGCGGCGTATACCATTACGATAATTCCGGCTACCATTACAAATGCTAAAACAGGAATGATGGCAATATTTGTAATGAAAAACAAACCAGGAAATTGGTGAAAATAATATAAACATAAAGGGAAAGCTCCTATTTGAGCAGCAAATGATACGGTCAGGGCATCCCATATATAAAGTGTTATTTTATTTTTCGGACTCCAGATTTTCTTTAATAGTGGTTGCAGCCAAAGAATAAAAAATAAAGCGATATAGCTTAATTGGAATCCCGCATCAAATAGAAAATAAGGCTCAAAAAGTAAGATCAAAAGCATTGAAACCAAAAGAGTGTGGTAAATATTTCCTGTTCTTCTAAGGTGGTTTCCAACGGCCAGAAAAGAGAACATTACAACTGAGCGCAAAACTGATGGTGATAAACCAGAAATTATTGCAAAAGAACTTAAAGCTGTTAAAACGGAAATTAACTTTATAAACGAACCTTTTCTAGTGTTTGGAATTGGTTTTAATAAAAAATTGATAAGAAGCATAATAAAACCAACATGCAGTCCGGAAACAGATAGTATATGTGTTGCACCAGAATATTGATAATCCTGGATAATATCGGATGAGATTTCTTGTTGCTGTCCTAAAATTAAAGCAAGCGCGACATTCATTTCGGCAGGGTTGAAATGTGCTTTTTCCAAATTTCGAATAATACGTTGATGCAGGAAATCTGAATAATACCAAATGTCTTTGGTGATTTCTCTATTTATTTTTATTTCGGATTTATTGATATAAACCTGTGCATAAATTTGGCGATCGGCTAAATACTTGTCATAATTAAACTGATTTGGGTTTTTATTTGAATTGTTACGTTTTAAAGTTGTTTTTACTTTAATCTGATTGCCAATTAAAATGCGATTAGTTGTGCTGTCTTTTGCAATGTTGACAATGATTTTGCCAGTTTGTATTTTCCCATTTACAGAATGCATTATTGCAGTACAGCGATCGCTATATAAATTGCTTTTTAGTTTTTCGCGGATTGTAAATGTAATTTGACACGGATTTTCAAAAGCTTTTTTGCAATGAATATAATTTGATTTTTGAAGTGAATCTGTGTGTGCGAGTAAGCTGATTCCGCCGATGAAAAACGAAATAAAATAAGCGCTTATGCCAAATAGAGAAATGGATAGTTTGTGTTTTTTGCTTAAAAAATATAAAATCAGAAAAATAACGAAACCAAAAATCACTGCTATAATTGAAAAGAGCATTGTGATCTGTTGATAATAAAAAAATAAAATACCGAGAAGAAACCAAATGGTAATTCTGACTAAGGGAAAATCAAATACTTTCATGTTCTAAAAGTATTAAAATTTTGTAAGAAAAAGAATATAATTTATTATTCTATAATTCGATTGATTTGAGCAAAAGAATTTTGATAATAAGGTTCCTTTGTAGAAGAAATAATCACGCCTTTTGAAGTAGAGGAATGTATGAATTTAATTTCGTTTGAATTTATTTCTGTGATTAATCCAACGTGATTTATCTGTTTGCTTTTGTTGGTTTTAAAGAAAATCAAATCACCTTTTTGAGCGTCTTTTAGCGGAATAACAATGCCTATTTTTGATTGTTCGAACGAGCTTCTAGGTAATTTAATGTTTTCAGATTCAAAAGTAGTATAAACAAGTCCGGAACAGTCAAAACCATTTTTAGTAGTCCCGCCTGCTTTATATTTTACGCCAATATTTTCTGATGCAGTTTCGATCAAATGATTGACAATATATTTGTTTTCTCGTTTTTCCTCTTTTTTGCTGACTGCAGCCGAAGAAGATTTACAAGAGACAAAAGTGATTGCTAAAAGCAGTAAAACAATTATTTTTTTCAAAATCAAAAAGTTTAAGCTTGCTTTAAGTCGGCGACAATAAGTTTTGCTGTTTTTTTGCTGGCACCAACTCCGCCAAGTTTTTGTTCCAAAATATCATAGTTCTTCAATAATTTTTCGCGGTAAGCAGGTTCTAATAATTTTTGAAGTTCTTCTTTGATTCGTTTTGTGTTACATTCACTTTGAATCAATTCGGTTACAACTTCTTGATCCATAATTAAATTAACAAGCGAAATGTATTTTAAAGTGATAATGCGTTTTGCAATTTGATACGAAATGGCACTTCCTTTATAACATACAACTTCGGGAACTTTAAAAAGAGCTGTTTCTAAAGTTGCTGTTCCAGAAGTAACTAATGCAGCAGTAGATGAACGAAGCAAATCGTAAGTTTTGTTCGAAACAAATGCAATGTTTTTATTTTTTATAAACTGCTGATAAAATTCGTAATCCTGACTTGGAGCGCCGGCAATTACAAATTCATAATCCTGAAAATCATCTACAACGCTCAACATTACGCTCAGCATTTTTGTGATTTCCTGTTTACGGCTTCCCGGCAAAACGGCAATAATTGGTTTTTCGCCTAATTGATTTTCTTTTCTAAATGTTGCTTCATCAAAAGCAGGTTGGTTCTGGATTGCATCAATTAATGGATGCCCAACAAAATCAACGGGAAAATGATGTTTGTCTTCATAAAAACTTTTTTCGAAAGGAAGAATCACAAACATCTTATCGACATCTTGCTTAATTGCCGTAATTCTATTTTCTTTCCAAGCCCAAATTTGCGGTGAAATATAATAGTGCGTTTTGTAATTTAAAGCTTTCGCCCATTTTGCAATACGCATATTGAAACCTGGATAATCAATAAAAATTAATACATCTGGCTTGAATTCAGAAATGTCTTTTTTGCAGATTTTAATATTATTCAAGATTGTTTTCAAGTTAAAAACAACTTCAACAAAACCCATAAAAGCTAAGTCACGATAGTGTTTTACTAAGGTTCCACCCGCTTTCTGCATTAAATCACCACCCCAAAATCTGATTTCAGCCTGTGGATCTTCCTCATACAAAGCTTTCATTAAGTTCGAACCATGTAAATCTCCAGAAGCTTCACCAGCTATTATGTAATATTTCATATTGAGTTTTTTAAAAATGTGCAGTAATTTAAAAGCACAGCATTTTTTTGCAGAACAAAGATAAGATTTAAATAAACAAAGTCGAAATTGCTAAGAAAATCACAGCAAAAACAACACCTCTGGCCATTAATTCTTTGTTTCTTTTTAACAGAAATAAGAATAAAAGAAGATCTAAAACGGTTCCTAAAGTGATTACTTTTCCTAAATATCCGTATTGTTTTATGGTTTGAATCCCATTTGAAAGATCAAAAGAGGTAAATAATTTAATGAAAAGATAACTTCCTATAAGCGAAGTGATAATTCCGATAATAAAACCAATCAGCATGTCTAATTTATTCATTTAATTTCCATGTATTAAGTTGTTGCATTGAATGATGGGCCGTTAAATCGAATTGAACGGGAACTACAGAAATATAGCCATTTTCCAACGCCCATTCATCTGTATCTTCGCCTTTGTCTTCGTTTGTGAATTTTCCGGTCAGCCAGTAATAATCTTTTCCAAAAGGAGTTTGTCGCTTGTCAAATTTCTGTGCATAATAGGCTTTCGCCTGACGACAAATTTTAATTCCTTTTATTTCGTTTTCTTTTAATTTCGGAAAATTTACATTTAAAACGACGCCTGTGGGTAATTTATTGGCAAGCGTCTCAAGAACTATTTTTTTAACGAAGGATTTTACGGGTTCAAAATCGGCATTCCAGTCAAAGTCTAATAGAGAAAAACCTATTGCCTGAATTCCTTCAATCCCAGCTTCGACAGCGGCGCTCATTGTTCCGGAATAAATTACATTGATCGAAGAGTTTGAGCCGTGATTTATTCCCGAAACGCAAAGGTCTGGTTTTCTTTTCAAAATTTCATTTACGGCTAGTTTTACGCAATCTACGGGAGTTCCAGAACAGCTGTATTCCGTTATAGAATCATCATCTTTAGAAATTTTATCTAAAAACAAAGTGTTGTTGATTGTTATGGCATGCCCCATTGCACTTTGTGGTTTATCAGGTGCAACAACCACAACTTCTCCAATAGTTTCCATAACACTAATCAAGGCTCTGATTCCGGGTGCCAGAATTCCATCGTCATTGGTTACTAATATTAAGGGTTTTTCGTCTTTCATGTTATGGTTGAATTTTTTGTTTTATCAAAATTAAAGCTTCTTTAGGCAAATGTAGTAACAGATTTTGGTAGATTTCTAACAAATAAATAAAAATTCTAAACTAAATCTTAAAGGACTTTTGAACAACAAACAATTTTATATCTTTAACAAAAAATTATAGTGAGCTTGGCTTTGTTGGCACAGTTTTTACCGTAACTTAGATTAAAAAATTTGATGAATGCTATTATTAAGTTTATGAAAAGAAATTATAAAATACTTATAGCCGTATTATGCTTATCTGTTACCCTGTTTGCATTTAAAATAAATGCTGATAAGTCTGAAGATCCGGATCCAAATAGAGACAAAACGCTTTTAGAATTGCTTGCCTTTGTTATTGAAAAAGGACACTATAGTCCGGCTGAGATAAATGATGAATTTTCTAAAGGAATTTTTAAAGATTATATTGATGCACTGGATCCTTCAAAAAGGTTTTTCCTGCAATCAGATATTGATGAATTTAAGCAGTACGAATTACAGCTTGATGACCAGTTTTTAAACAAAGATCTTACGTTTTTTAATCTTACTTATACAAGATTGATGAAACGTATGGAAGAAAGTAAAAAACGTTACAAAACAATTTTAGCACAGCCTTTCAACTATAATGTTGACGAGACTTTTAATGCCGATTATGAGCATCTTCCTTACGCTAAAAATCTAACTGAAATCAATGAAAGATGGAGAAAACAGATTAAATTATCTACACTTTCTTCATTGGTTACAAAACAAAAATTAGAAGATGATAAAAAGAAAGCAGATCCTGCTTATAAAGAAAAATCATTTGAGACTTTAGAGAAAGAAACTCGTGAGAGTTCTTTAAAATCGTTAGATGATAATTTTAGTTTGATTAAAGATTTGAATAAAGGAGATTGGTTTTCTGTTTACGTAAATTCAATCATGACTCGTTTTGATCCTCATACAAGTTATTTTGCTCCTGAAGAAAAAGATCGTTTTGATGTTAATATCAGCGGAAAATTAGAAGGAATTGGAGCTCGTTTAACTAAGAAAAATGATTTCACTCAAATTGATGAGCTAATTTCTGGCGGACCAGCATGGAAAGGAAAACAACTTGAAGCAGGTGATATGATTTTGAAAGTGGCACAAGGAAACGAAGAGCCAGTAGATGTTGTAGGAATGCGTCTTGATGATGTTGTGAAAAAAATTAAAGGTCACAAAGGGACTGAAGTAAAACTTACAGTTAAAAAAGTTGACGGTACTATTAAAGTAATTTCAATTATCAGAGATGTTGTTGAAATTGAAGAAACATATGCTAAATCTAGTATTGTTGAAAGAAACGGACTGAAATACGGTGTAATTTATTTACCAAAATTCTATATTGATTTTGAAAATAAAGATGGCCGTGACGCCGGAAAAGATATTGCACTTGAAGTAGAAAGACTGAAAAAAGAAGATATCAACGGTATTGTTCTTGACGTTCGTGATGACGGAGGAGGATCTCTTTCTACAGTTGTTGATATTGCTGGTTTATTCATTGAAGAAGGACCAATTGTACAGGTAAAATCTGCTGGAAAAAAGAAAGAAGTTTTATACGATAAAGATAAAAAAATCGAGTGGGACGGACCATTAGTAATTATGGTGAACAGTTTCTCAGCTTCGGCTTCAGAGATTTTGGCTGCTGCAATTCAGGATTACAAACGTGGAGTTATCATTGGAAGTAAACAAACTTACGGAAAAGGAACAGTGCAAAATGTTCTTGATTTGAATCAGTTTGTTCGTAATGCAAATTATGGTGATCTTGGAGCTTTGAAAATTACAGGGCAAAAATTCTACAGAATCAACGGTGGCTCAACTCAGTTAGAAGGTGTTCACAGTGATGTTGTGATGCCAGATCGTTACGCTTATTTAAAAATGGGTGAGCGCGATATTGATAACGCAATGCCTTGGGACAAAATTGATCCAGCTGATTATAGTACTTGGACTTCTAACGAGAAATTCAATCAGGCAATCAATAACAGCCGTAACAGAATCGCTAATAATGATCAATTCAAATTAATTGAAGACAATGCAAAATGGATTGATATTAAAAATAAAGAGAACACTTATAGTTTAAATATTAAAAACTTTAAAGCGACTCAGGAACAAGTTGAAAGTGAAGGTAAAAAATACAAACCAATTGCTGATTATAAAAACAATCTGGTTTTTAGATCATTACCTTATGAGGAGCTTGAAATGAATAATGATGCTACATTAAAAGAAAAAAGAGAGGCTTGGCACCAGGCATTAGCTAAAGATGTTTATGTAGAAGAGGCTTTGAATGTTTTAGATGATTTGCAAACTAAAAGTTATGTAAAAAATACAGTTACTCCAAAAATGAAAAAGGATAAACTGGTAAAATCTTAGTTCGTTAAAGAATTAATTTGTTATTAAAATGCTCCATAGATGTACTATTTATGGAGCATTTTTTTGTAAGTTTATTTCGTAATAAAATAAAAGATGAAGAATTATATTGTTTTAGGTTTGATCGGGTTGGTATTGTTTTCTTGTAAAAAAGAGAATTCAGAAAGAGTAGAAGAGTTGCCAGAAAAACCGACACCTTTTACTTCGGCTTCGACGCAAAACACTACAGATTCTTTGTATACTGTTTCCTATTTGCCAACTTCAACCACAGGGCAAATTGTAAAGCATAAATATTATACGCTTTCTTATAATGAAAAATTCGAACAGGCAGAATGGGTTGCGTACGAATTAAAAAAGGAATATTTAAAAAATAATGAATACAAGCGTCCTTATTTTATTGAAGATCCAAAAGTAACAACGGGTTCTGCAGATTGGAGAAATTATAAAAAATCAGGTTATGATAAAGGGCATCTTTGTCCTGCCGGCGATATGGAATTCAATAAAGATGCTTATAATGATACTTTTTATACCTCTAATATTTCTCCTCAAAAACACGATTTCAATAGCGGAATTTGGAACAGAATAGAACAAAAAACACGTTATTGGGCCGGAAAGTACAATGATATTTATGTAGTAACGGGAGGAATTCTGAAAGATTCAGACAAAAAAATAGGGACAGAAAATGTTGCTGTCCCTAAATATTTTTATAAAATCGTTCTGACCAAATCTGGGAAAGAACATAAAGTAATTGCTTTTTTGGTTCCGAATGAAGACAGTGACAAGTCTATTTATGATTTCGTTGTTCCGATTGAAACTTTAGAAAAAATGACTGGAATTGATTTCTTTCCGAATTTGAAAAACTTAAAAAGCAGTAAGGACTTTTAATTCTTGAATAGTCTGAGTTGGATTTTCGGCTTTAAAAACAAAGCTTCCTGCAACTAAAACATCAGCTCCGGCTTCTACTAATTGTTTTGCATTTTTGCTGGTAACTCCGCCGTCAATTTCAATTAAAGTTGAAGCATTTTTACGAGTGATCAAAGCTTTTAGTTTTTGCACCTTAGTATAAGTGTTTTCAATAAATGATTGTCCACCAAAACCTGGATTTACACTCATTACTAAAACCAAATCGATATCGTTTATCACATCTTCCAATAAGTCGACGTTAGTATGAGGATTGATCGCAACTCCAGCTTTCATTCCTTCTGCTTTAATGGCTTGAAGTGTTCTGTGCAGATGTGTACAAGCCTCATAATGCACTGTTAAGATGTTGGCTCCTAAGTCGGCAAAAGTTTTAATATAACGATCCGGATCAATAATCATTAAATGTACATCGATTGTTTTTTTGGCGTGTTTCGAAATTGCTTCTAAAACGGGCATTCCAAAAGAGATATTCGGAACAAAAACTCCATCCATGATATCGATATGAAACCAGTCAGCCTGACTGTTGTTTATCATTTCGACATCACGTTGCAGATTTGCAAAATCGGCAGCAAGAACTGAAGGAGCTATAAGTGTATTTTTCATTGTGTAGTAGTGTTTTATGCAAAGATAAATTTTTTATGCACTGCATGGTAATTTAACCGCAAAGCACGCAAAGATTTTTGGTTTATAAGGTTCTTAAAAAAACGCAAAGTTCGCAAAGCTTTGTGTGCTTAAAAAAAACAATAAAAAAACAATAAAAAAACTTGGCGAACTTTGCGTAAATCTTTGCGTGCTTTGTGGTTAAATTTTAAAAATGCAAAATAAAAAACTCCGGTAATCAGCCGGAGTTTCAATCATCAATCAAAAAACGAACAGTCAATCAAACTGTTGTTTGCTTTACAAGGTTTCATGTTTTCATGTTTCAAGTTACAAAAACAACCTGAAACTTTAAAACCTGAAACAAATATTGTTTATCCTAAATAAGTTTTAAGGATTTTACTTCTAGAAGTATGTTTCAATCTACGGATTGCTTTTTCTTTAATCTGACGAACACGCTCACGAGTTAAGTCGAAAGTTTCTCCAATTTCCTCAAGAGTCATTGGGTGTTGATCGCCAAGACCAAAATATAAACGAACTACATCAGCCTCTCTTGGAGTTAATGTTTCTAATGAACGCTCGATTTCAGTACGTAATGATTCGTGAATTAATTCTCTGTCTGGGTTTGGAGATTCTCCAGAGCGTAAAACGTCATAAAGGTTAGAATCTTCACCTTCAACAAGAGGTGCATCCATAGATAAGTGACGACCAGAGTTTTTCATAGACTCTTTTACGTCATTTACAGTCATGTCAAGTTCTTTTGCAATTTCCTCAGCAGAAGGTGGGCGCTCATTAGATTGCTCTAATAATGCGTACATTTTGTTGATTTTATTGATAGAACCAATTTTGTTCAAAGGTAAACGAACGATACGAGATTGTTCTGCCAACGCCTGAAGGATCGATTGACGAATCCACCAAACTGCGTAAGAGATAAATTTGAAACCACGAGTTTCATCAAAACGTTGTGCAGCTTTGATAAGACCTAAGTTTCCTTCGTTAATTAAGTCAGGAAGAGTTAATCCTTGATTTTGATATTGTTTAGCAACCGATACAACGAAACGTAGGTTGGCTTTTGTTAATTTTTCTAATGCTCTTTGATCACCCGCCTTAATTCTTTGTGCTAATTCTACCTCTTCATCAGCGGTAATTAGGTCAACTTTTCCGATTTCTTGTAGATATTTATCTAACGATGCAGTTTCACGATTGGTTACCTGCTTGGTGATTTTAAGTTGTCTCATGTTTTTGTCTCCTCAATTTTTAAGTGTACAAGTAGTTATACGTATGAAGTGTCAAAAAAGTTACAACGAAGTAAAAAATATTTTTAAAATTTATAATTTATTCCTGTTTGCAGCGATAAACTATAGGGTTTTGCTTCTCCATTTTCTTTAAAAGTATTGAGATAATATTTGAAAATAGGGTTTAGATCTAAGCCAATTTTATCTGTTAATTTGTATGTGAAGCCTATTCCGAGATCATAGGAAATATTGACTCCAGAAATATTTTTTGCTTCTCCAATCGTTTGTTTTTCAACTTTTTCAGATTTTAAATAAAGCTCATTTTTGTCTAATATTAAAAAGCTGAATCCGGTAAAGGCATCGATTCCAAATTTAGTATCGTCTTTTTTTAGTGCATAATCAAAGGCCAGTGGAATTTCATAATAAGAAAGTTTTTGATGCAATTCAATGTCGCTTGCATTTGCAAAAGTATCTTTTATATTAACGTCCGATTTTAAATCGATGTTATTATAATTCGTAATTAAATTTTGACCGAGTTCCGTCGTAATTTTTAAATTAATCTTTGAAAAACCAGCTCGGAAGCCGAATTTGTCAAACATAGTTTTGACATAAACTCCATAATGCGAACTTACAGGATGGCTTTTTGAAAGATCGTCCATAGTTGCGTTAATCAATGACTTGCCATTCAAAGAGCCAAAAATTGCCGGACCATAAAAAGCATGAATACTTACATCTGGATTCAATTCATTTGTTTTAGTGTTGTAAATTGTTTTTTTGTATTCTCTTTTTGCTGTTGCTTTTACTGGGGTTTTTAGACTATCAATAGTTATAATGCTGTCTTTTTTTATTTCCGTAATTTTTGGAGATGTTTCAGCTTTTACGATTATTAAAGTGTCTTTTTGTTCAATACTTTTTTGTGGAGTTGGTTTAAAAGGAGATTTTTTAATTTTCCCTTTGTTCTGTTTAGTGCTTTGGTTTTTATTTGTTTTTTTTGAATCTACTTTTGCATTTTTTCCTTTTGATGCCTTTTTTAAGTTTGCCGAAAAACCTGGTTTAGCTGTTTTTTTGACAACTTCTGGTTTTATAGGTTTTGTATTTCTTTCTTCTTTTCTAATAACTACTTTATATTTTTTTACCACTTCATATTCTTCATATTCATTTGTAGAGGTAATTAACTTACTGGATTCTTTTATAAGTTTAACATTTTTGGTTTTTGAAACCGTAGTAATTTGGTCTGGTTCTGTTTTTAATAATATAGATTTTGGATTTGGAACTTTACTTGATTTTAAAGTCTGATTTTTTGTATTGACTTCGCTTTTTGATTGTGTTTGCTGTGTTTGATTTTTTTCCTGAAAATCAGATTTAAGATAAAGTAATGAACAAGAAAGCACGACAGCGATTAAACTCGGAATTAACCAAGCCAAAACTCGTCTGCGTCTTTTTTGATTTAAATCTGCTTCAATTCTTGACCACAAAGCGTCATTCGGACTTTTGTCCAAATTATTTAAGTGATCTCGGATTGCTTTTCCTATTTCAGTTCTATTTTCCATTTTTTTGTTTAGAATAATAAAATGTACTTTTTGATTTAATTTTTTCCTTTAAAATTTGTTTTGCCCGATGCAAATTTGATTTTGAAGTGTTTTCAGAAATTGATAGCATTTCGGCAATTTCCTGATGTGAATAATCGTCTAATTCGTATAAACTGAAAACCAATCGATATTGATGTGGCAATTCCTGAACAAAAGACAAAATTGTATCTAGCGACAAATCGATTTCATTTTCATTAATAAAATCATCATCGGGATATTCATCTTTAATTGCTGTTAAAAGATAAGATTGCTTATAGCGGGCTATTGCTTTGTTGATTGTTATTCTTTTGATCCATCCTTCAAAACTTCCTCTTCCTTTATAATTTTTTATATTGCTGAATATCTCTATAAAAGCATCATGAAGATTGTCTTCAGCCTCAACTTCATTGGTACAATACTTAAGACATAACACATAAAGCATTTTCTTATACTCTTGGTATAATTCTTCTTGCGCTTTTCGGTTTTGCTTAATGCACTTCTTTATGAGTTCGTCTAAATTCAAATTTTATCTTTTGATTTTGTAGTATTGTTGTAAGGTGATCTTCGGTTTATAATTAATAGTGTAAAAAAAAGAAAAAGGTTGCGTTAAATAAGAAAAAAATAAACCTCTATTTCAAATTTAGAAACAGAGGTTTATTTGGATGTTTTGATCAGAATAAAACTAATTGCTGGCTTCTTCTTTTATTTCTATGAAATCTTTTATAAAAACGGGTTTTCCAGAAGCTGAAAATCCTTCAAGTGACACTTCATATTTTCCTGATACATCAGAAGCATAAAATTTACTATTTGATGTTTTGCTCAAATCAATGTTTGGCTGCCATAAAAGTTGGTGTCTATAATCTGGAATTCTTACGTTCTTATTGCTTGTGTAATCAGGACTAAAATAATTTTTCTTTACCTGAGGTCTTAAAATTTCGGGTCTAACGATAAACTTGCCTTTGAGTTTAGTATCATAATCACCATTTTTTGTTGTAAAGGAAACGATTCCATTAAAAGATTTTGAGCCATAATAATAAATTCCTCGCACTACATTTACTTTAAAAAGATTTTTAGGATTAAAGGCAAAAAACTCATTTAAGTCTTCAATAATTAATCCATCAACGATAATCATAGTTGGCAATGCCGATTCATAATTATCATTATTGTCAAAAACATGAATGGAATAAATATTATCGTTTTTTCGATAGTAAACACCTTTTAGGATTTCTGTAACTGTTTCCTCGATATTTGGGAATCGTGTAAAATCATCTAATATATATTCTTCAGATGATGCTCCGAAAAAAGGAAGTGCTATTGCCGGTGATATTACGCTATCTTTTTTGACATCATAATAAGCATTTTCAACTTGAGTCGAAATTAATCGGTCAGTGATATTTTGTTTGAAATCTGAATTGAATTGAACGACAGGAAAAGTCAAATTAGAAAAATCTACGTCCTTTTGTTTATCAATTTCAATTATATAATCTTCTTTGCCACTTTCAAGGACTTGAACAATAATGTTTGAATTTGAGTTCTCTTTTTCTAAAATAACAATGAATTTGCCTTGATCATCGGTTTTTACAATTTTCAGGTCGGCATTTTTCCCAACAATAGAAAGTGCTACTTTTTTGTTTTTAATTTCAGCATTTGCCGAAGATATTTTTCCTGTTATGATTTCACCTCGCAATTCAGGCAATACAAATTGACTGTTTGTGATTTCGCCATTTTGATTGGTTTTACCACTAAAAATTGCTTTGTTTTGAACTAAAAAACCATCTGTTTTTCTAACGGACAAAGTATAATTTCCTTTTGTAAATTCATCAGAATTTGATTTGACATTTAGTTCAATCAAATCTCGTGTATTGTATGATTTGTTTTTTATATCAAATGAAATATTGCTGTTGTTTACAGTTTCTGAAGAAACGGAATTGTACGAAACTGTACTGCCACTTGGATTTTCTTTATACGGATTTACAATGTAAATATCGGTAGAAAAATAATCAGGTACAGTTTTATTAAGCATCCAGTTTGTATAACCAATCAATTTGTAGCTTCCGGTTTCCAATGTTGTTGGAATAAAAAAGTCACCATTTCCTGTTGCTTTATCAAGAAACAATTTATGTGCAAAAACCGTTTTTTTATTGTTGTCAATTAATTGTACGTAAGCTATTTTGCTAAAAATTGAAGCAGTATTAGCTAATTTGTCGATACAGAATAATTTGTATTGCAAAGTTTCGCCTGTCAAAAAAGAATTTGCATTTGTGCTGATATAAATTGACTCATTAATTTTTTTGTCAACTTCATTCAGTTCATTTACAGAATTGTTTTTTTGAGCAAATACAATCTGCTGGCTGCTAAAAGCGAGCGCTAGATATAATATGTATTTTAGTCTATCCAAAATGGTGGTTTTATGTTTGATGAAAATGAAGTACAGTCTCCGCATTCTACTGGATACAAAATATAGTTATTGGGTAATTCTGTCGGATAATAGACTTTAATACCGCTGGCCAATAAATTTAATATTACATCTCCTTGACATTCTAGCAATGGATCTTGGCTAAAGCAGTATTTGAACACATATTCTCCTTTAGAAATATCTGGAATTGGAGAAGGGCATTCATATTGGTAGTTTGGGAATGGCTGGCCATTTAGTAAGTCAGTGAAATTGAAAAAAATCCTTTTTTCAGAATATGACGACACATCAAAATAACCAATAACTTTTTCCTTTGGATTGGCAACTGATTGAATGTTGCCGTAAAAAAATCCTGGCTGCGTTTGTGATAAGATGCTTCCTATATTAGATATCTCTTTTAATGTTGCGAAAAAAGTGTGCGCGGCAAGATTTTGCACATATTGTTTTACCAATATGCTGTATCTGTTTCTTATAATAGGATCAGTACTGGCAATAAATCGAACAGGGAAATTGATCACCTTATCTTCGGATAAATCGCTTGTACTAGTTAAAATCAGGTCGTTTGAATTTTGACTTAAGTAGCAAATTCTTGCTTCAGTCGTTCTGTCTTCAAAAACTACTTTTCCTGGAGGATTAGAACCGGGAGCATAAAAAACAGAAACAGCTTTTTGAGGATACCATTTTGGTGCCACAACTTTATAAGTTTCTTCATATTCATATCTGTAGTAGTGCGAGCTATTTGTAGGATCTGTGCTATTTACAGTGATTTCAATACCAAGCTGATTGTTTTTGGTTTTTGCTTTGGCTTCTACACTTTCAATATCAGTTTGTTGTGGTAATTTTTCAGTGGTTGAAACATAATCTCTACCATCCTTAGTACGAACATGCAATTGATATTGCCTGTCTGGAGCAGCCTGAAACGGAGCAACAGAAGTATAATTTTCAGCATTTTGTTTAAAATCGTATTTATTGCCCATATTATCGGTAACAAAAACAGTAGCATTAGTTTCAAAAGTTGGCGTTTTTTCATCAAGCTTATAGGCTCTTGTAACTTTTACTTCATGAGTTTTATTTTGATTTGTGATAGTTGCTTCAATTACAATAACATCTTCATAAGCGCTACTCGATTGGTAATCATACGGCGTTGTACAACCCAATACCGATAAAAATAAAGTTATTATTAGAAATCTAACTATAAAGACTTTTTTCATAACGGTTAAAATTTAAAATTATAAGTAATAGTTGGTACTGGAACTGCAAAGATTGAGGTTTGATAAGCTTTTACTTGACCATCTTTGGTTACAAAAAAGACTGAATACGGGTTGTTTCTGCCCAATACATTATAGATAGAAATGTTCCAGAAACTATGTGCTAATTTCTTAATCTTATGGTTTCCTTCAATGTTTAATCCAATATCTAAACGGTAATAATCAGGTATTCTGAATTTGTTTCTGTCGGTATATAAGGTGTATTCTGCACCACTGTAATAATACTTTCCAATAGGATAAGTGATTGGTCTTCCTGTTTGATATACAAAATTAGAAGAAAAACTGTAACGATGTGTAAACTTGTAATTCATTACAATGCTGAAATCGTGTGGTTTATCAAAATTACTTGGAAAATATTCACCGTTATTTACTTTTTCATCATTAAACTGACTGTCTAATTTTATGAATGATCTTGAATAGGTGTAACCAATCCAGCCATTAAGTCTTCCAATCGATTTTCTTAATAAAAACTCAATTCCATACGCTTTTCCATCACCTTGAAGTAATTCGGTCTCTAAATTTTGATTTAAAAGAAGCTGCGATCCTACTTTATAATCTAAAATGTTTTTTGAAGTTTTGTAATATCCTTCAAGACTTAATTCAAGATCATTGTACTCCAGTTTTTTAAATATACCCAACGAATATTGTAAACCGCTTTCAGGTTTTACATTCAAATCAGATAATTTCCAAGTATCAGTTGGTGCTTGAGTCGTATTGTTTGTAAGCAAATGGATGTATTGATAGTTTTTGTCGAAACCAGCTTTTACAAAAAGACTTTCATTAAAAATATAACGCAAACCGACTCTTGGCTCAAAACCACCATTTCGGGTAATTACGTCGTTGTTACCATATGTTTTTTGCTCAATTACTGTTGCAGGCGTTTTAGGCACTCCTTCCTGATAAATATTTTGTGTTGATGGGCCAAGAGCCATGTAATAAGAATATCGGGCTCCAATATCTAATAATATTTTTTCAGAAATTTGAAATTTATCAGATAAGAAAGCGGCTGATTCCAATCCTTTTTCATTTTCAATAGTAATTGGAGTGACTATTGAGGTTTCTCCGTATGGAGACAATTCTCCCGGATTTACTTTATAAAGTTTAGTCGAAACTCCATAAGTTAATTTATGTTTCGCATTAAGCTCGCTGCCAAATTTTAAAACGGCCTGACTTTCGTTTATTTTATATTTTAAAAGAAAAGACTCAGGATTAATAGATTGATATTTAATGCTGTATTTGTACTCACTATTTGTAACATTGAATTCACTATTATTTTTTTCGTTGAAGGCATGTTTCCATTTCAATGAAACTAATCTGTTGCTGTATTTAAATAACGAGTCTGGAGTCAAGGTATAAGAATCTTTGCTGTAATAACCTGTTCCTTCAACCGAATTGTTTTTGTTGATTTTATGATTGTATTTGGCAAATAGGTCATAAAAAGAAGCATGACTGTTTTTTAATCTTTCGTCATCTAAGGTTTTTAAAATCCAATCTGAATAGGTTGCGCGTCCGCCAACTAACAAACTTGCTTTGTCTTTTACAACAGGTACAGAAAGAGTAAGATTGCTGGTTACTGGTCCAATTCCTCCTTCTCCAGAAATCTTTTCGGTATTTCCATTTTTAGAAACAATATCGAAAACAGAAGATAAACGCCCTCCAAATTCAGAAGGAATTCCTCCTTTGTAAATATCAACTTTGTTGATTGTATAAGGATTTATTGAAGAGAAAAAGCCAAAAAGGTGCATAGGATTGTAAATCGTAGCATTGTCCAGTAATACTAAATTTTGATCCTCTTTTCCACCTCTGACATTGAATCCAGAAGATCCTTCGCCTGCCGTTTTGATACCAGGAATCGTTAATGCAACTTTCAAGACGTCTCGCTCTCCAAGAACTAAAGGAATAGTTTTTACGCCTTCAGCTTCAATTGTTGTAACTCCTGTTATGGCGGTTCTAATGTTTTGATTGTCTTTTCCTTTTACCAAAACTTCATCCAACTGATTGATTTTTTCAATAACAGAAAAATCTAATGTACCATTACTGTAAATCATTATTTTTCGAGAAGTACTGTTGTAAAATAATGATTCAACTTCAATCGTGCTCAGTCCTGTTGGAAGTTTAAAACTATAAAAACCTTCAGCATTGGTGGTCGAAATTATAGCGGTGTTTTTTACTTTGACATTAATATCGGCCAAAGGTTTTCCATCTTTCAGGTCAGTAATATGACCAGATAAAGTATATAAATCAACTTCTGAATCAACAGCTTCTTTTCCAATTAATGCAATTGGAGCTGTTGTTCCAGATTTGTCTTTTTTGACCGAATCATATTGCTGGAAAAAGATTGGGGCATTTGCATCTTTTTTATTGTTTTGAAACTTATCATAAATGATGCTGTTTTTTGTCAATATGATTTTATTCTTACTAACGTAAAAATTAAGTTCCGTGTCCTGTAAAACTTTTGACAAAATTTCTTCAATAGTTTTGTTTTGATAATCTCCAGAAATTAATACGTTTTTATCAAACCAATTGTCTTGGAAATAAAACTTGTATGAAGTTGAAGCTTCAATTTTCTCCAAAACAGCCACTCTGTTTATATTGTTGAACGTAAGGTTTATTGTCTTTTTTTCGCCTTGTGAATGCAGAATCTGATTAAAACCGAAAAATAATAAAAGGATAGTAAATATTCTCATTTGTATGTTTCTTCGGGTTTTAATTGTTAATGTATTTCATCAGGTTTTTCATGAATAATGGAGGGTTTTCTTTTCGTAAACTTCTATTCATGAGATAGAAATCATTTATATTTCTTTTACTTTCAGGGAATAGAGCTATAATTTCTTTTTTTTCATTGATTAAATTGAATTTGCTGTCTTTCCATAAAATAAATTCATACCGAGGTTTATAGTCGATCAAGTCTAATTCTTCCTTGATATTTTTCTTTTTTTCTTTGTAATATTTAATATAAAGCGCTTGATTATTTTTGATTATAGTTTCGTTGTAATAACCGCCTTTAAAAGAAGAATTGTTCAAGTCTTTTAGTTTTACAAAGTTTTCATCACCAATCTTAAAATGAGTAATGTTCGCTTTTATGAGTTCTATTTTCGTGGTGTTTTGCAGATCATAAGGGCGTAAAATAAGTTGATCAGCGAAGATGTCATATTTTAAGTATACATCAAAATAATCTTGACCATTGTAGTTAATGCTTCCTTTTTTGAATTCATCAGCACCATAGTATCTGTGCTGATTGCCAATTGTTCTGTCAAAGTTTAAATGCGCAGGACCATTTTTAATGTCTAAGGATTCTATTCCAGCATTTTTATCAAACCAATTGAAGATTTCGGTTTCTTTGATACTTTGGCTGTGTATCGAAGGAATGTTTAATAATAATCCAAATAAGCATAGTAATAGTATCGTTTTTTTGGAATTTTTCAAAGGATTGGTGGATTTTTGGTTTAGTTTCGGTTAATTTCAAAAGTATTAAAAAAAAGTTATAAATGGCAGTTAAAACTGTTAAAATGCGATAAAATGTTCATGTTTTGTTTTAAAAAATCTCCCAATGTTTAAACAAATTCAAAAAAGGGAAATCAGATTTCATAGATTTTCTTCCTTGTGGATGATCTTAATAAATATGTGTTTTTGGATTATTTTACTTCAAAACTTTCTTTTAGCGATACTGGAACTCCATCTTTTGTAAATCCTTCTAAATTTATTTCATATTGTCCGGGAACATCAGAAGTAAAGAATGAAATTGTTTTTTCATTATTATCTAATAACAATTCAGGCTCCCAAAGTAATTGGTATCTGTAATCAGGAACACGATCATATTTGCTTTTGTTCGTATAATCTTGTTTAAAAGATGTTATTTTGTTCAGAGGCC
Organism: Flavobacterium resistens; assembly: GCF_900182645.1. Taxonomy (GTDB): domain Bacteria; phylum Bacteroidota; class Bacteroidia; order Flavobacteriales; family Flavobacteriaceae; genus Flavobacterium; species Flavobacterium resistens. The sequence goes on from NZ_FXTA01000002.1 coordinate 547,540, forward strand.
TTTGAATATCCGTTTTTAAAATATGAGCACCTTTTTCTTTGGTACTGTAATCATGGTTTTTTGAAGTAAAATTGATGATGCCATCAAACGCAGTTGGTCCATAAATATACACTCCTGGAACTAGGCTAACTTTGTAAATTTCATCCATTTTAAGATCAACTAATTCATTTGTGTTTTGAATTAATACACCATCGACCAACACTAATGAAGGTTCCGAGAAAAAATTAAGATCATAATTTATGTCTCTAACATGTAATGTGAAATTTTTATTTTCTTCTCGATAATACATTTCCTTAACTACTTCTATCGTTGTTTCTTTCAAGGTTGGAAATTTGGTATAATCTCCAAGAATATATTCTTTTTCAAGAGGATGATAGAATGGAAACTTTTTAATCTCCGGCTGTATACTGTCTTTTTTTAAATGATAATAGGAATTCTCTATTTGATTTGCAATCGATCTTTCTTCAAGACTAGCCTTATAATCAGAGCTAAGATAAAATTCTTCACCTTGTTTTAATTCAGATAGATTGTATCCTTGGTATTTGTCAAGTTCAACCGCATAATCATTTTTGTCTTCTCCGACAACCTGAATAATTGCATTAGAATAATTTGGGCTCTTTTCTAATATGAAATTAAATTTTCCGTCCTCATTTGTTTTAACAACTTTAAAAGCAAAATCTTTACCGGGCAATGATAACGCAATGTTTTTGTCAGCTATTTGTTTTGGATCTTTATTGTTTTTAATAGATCCTGATATGACTTCTCCACGAAGTTCGGGTAGAAAAAGTGAATTATTATTTATCGTTTCACCACTATAAGATTTTGTGAATTCATATGAATTCATCTGTTTTTTTGAAGGTAAACTATTCGTTTTTCTTATCGAAAGAGAAAAGCTTCCATTGTTGGCAATCCCATTTAAGGATTTTATTTTAAGTAAAATTTGTTCCCTTTTTGTGGCAGCTTTTTTGTTTAATTCTAAAGCAAAAGATTGATCTTTTGTCGAAGAGTTTGTTGTAATTGATTGATTTTCCTCATTTTTCTCCTGGCCATTTTGAGTTTGAGAAACAGGCTTTTTTATAGTACTAACAATGTAAGGGTTTATAATGATAAGATCGGTTACAGCTGTTTTGGTGTTCTTATTATTCAGCATCCAGTTTGTATAAGCAATTAATTTGTAATTGCCTGTTTCGATTGTTGTTGGAATAAAAAAATCACCTTCGCCAGTGCCATTTTCAAGATATATTTTATTGGCAAAAATTACCTGATTTTCTTTGTTTACAAGTTCCACATGTGCAATTTTACTAATAGAACTAAAATTATTCTTAGGTGAATTTAAACAATAAAATTTGCAATGCAGGGTTTCTCCCGCAACTAATGTTGTATTGTTGGCGTGAACAAATATATTTTCGATGTTTAATTCAGTAGTTTCATTTTTAGCCAATGAACCACTTTGTGCAATAACTGTATTTGCAGTTATCAGCATAATTGTGCGTATAATTTTTTTTAATCTATCCAAAATAAAGGTTTTATGTTAGATGAAACGCTGGTACAGTCACTACATGGAGACTCAACAAAGACTACTATATCCATATTTTGGCGATTACCATAATATACTTTTTCAGGTACTTGAGCTTTAACCAGAGCCAATATAGTGGCGCCAGCACAGCCTTTTGCATCCCAGCAATTTCTTAGTTCTACTGGATAACATTCCATAAAGTATGGCGGATATGGCTCTACTGGGAAGATATCTCTAAAATTGAAAAAGATTCTTTTTGAAGAAACAGATGAAACTTCAAAATAGCCTATTACTTTTTCTTCAGGATCATCATTGTTTTTTATATTTCCGTAATTAAATCCAGGTTGTACTTGTGAAAATAAACTAGAGGAAGTAGAAAGCGTTTTTAACGTTTCATAGTAGGTATAAGATTCTGAACTTTGCACATATTGGCGTACTATAATACTATATCGCTCATTTAGTATAGAACTGCCCATATCTATGAAACGTATAGGGAAATTGATGCGATCTTCGCTTTTGCCCACATTGCTGATTAAAATTAAATCATCTGATTTTTTTGTGGTGTAGCAAACTCTTGTTTCTTTTTCTCTTGGAACAACTAAAAAATTAGGCTCTTCAATTGAGCTGCTAAGTGGGTCAACCTTAAGTTTGTTAGGGCTCCAGTAAGGCGGTATAATTTTATATGTTTCTTCGTACTCAAACCTGTAAAATTTTGAGCTTGCAGTAGGATCATTACTAGTTACGACTATTTGCACTCCTTTAATGCCATCAACTGTTTCAATTTTTGGTTCTACATTAATTTCACTAACTGAAGTTAAAGTTTGTAAAGCAGATGAATAGGATTTACCATCATTTGTAGTAATGTTTAATTGATACGATCTTCCTGGAACTGCCTGAAAAGGGTTTTTTGAAACATAAAGACCTGAAAAATCTTCAAGTTCAAAATCGTAATTATTTTTTTCACTATCCGTCACATAAACATTTGCTCCTTTTTCAAATGCTTGTTCATTTTCTCCAAGTCGGTAAGAGCGGCTAATTTTTATTTCTTGTTTCTTTAATTCGTTTGTGATATTAGCTTGTACGACCAGTATACTTTCAAATGTGTTTGATTGAAAAATATATTGCTCCGTACAGCTACTAACAGAAAGACAGAAAATTGCAAAAAACAATATCTTGTACAAAGGATTAATATGCTGGGTTTTAAATTTCATTTACTTTAATGATTAAAATTTAATATTATATGTTATAGTCGGAATTGGCACAGAAAATATAGAAGTTTTGTATGCTTTTATTTGTCCATTTGTCGTTACAAAAAAGATCGAGTATGGATTATTTCGGCCTAAAACATTATAAATTGATATATTCCAGAAGCTATGCGACAGCTTTTTTATTTTATGATTGCCTTCAATATTAAAACCAATATCTAATCGATAATAATCAGGAATTCTATATTTATTTCGGTCACTGTACAGTGTATATTCCATGCCATTATAAATATAACTTCCAATTGGGAAGGTGATAGGTCGTCCTGATTGATATACAAAATTACTCGATAAACTGTATCGTTGTGTAAACTTATAATTGAGTACGGCGCTTACTTCGTGCGGTTTGTCAAAATTTGTTGGAAAATAATGACCATTGTTAACTTTTTCATCAAGAAACTGACTGTCTGATTTTATAAAAGTTCGTGAATAAGTATAACCTAACCAACCATTAAGTTTTCCGGCATTTTTTTTCAATAGCAACTCAACTCCGTACGCTTTTCCTTCTCCCTGTAAAAGCTGTGTTTCAGTGTTTTCCTGCAACATTAATTCAGCACCTACTTTATAGTCCAGAAGGTTGTATGATTTTTTATAATAACCTTCTAAGCTTAATTCTAAATTGTCGTTATCTAGATTTTTATAAAACCCTAAAGAATATTGATGCGCTTCCTGAGGCCTAATGTTTAAATCGGATAATTTCCAGGCGTCAGTAGGAGATTGTGTTGTGTTGTTTGTTAATAAATGAATATACTGATATGTTTTGTCATAGCTGCCTTTTACAGAAAAATCATCTGTAAATAGATAACGCATTGCTATTCTTGGTTCAAATCCACCATAGGTTTTTATGACTTCATTTTTTTTGTAATAGTTTGTACCAATTACATTGTTGTCATTGACTGGAGCATTTGGCTGGTAAACGCGCTGTGTGGATTCTCCCAATGCCGAATAGGTCGAATATCGAAGTCCGAGACTAATTAATATTCTATCATTTAAAGTATAATTATCGGAAAAATATAGAGCAGATTCCAAAGCCTTTTCATCGTCAATTTTTATTGGAATAATTTTAGAATCTGTAGTTTTTGGATTTAAATAACCAGGTTCAACATTGTAAAGCTTGCTCGATAAACCATAATTAAAAGCGTGTTTGCTGTTTAATGAATAATTTGCATTTGCAATAAATTGAGTTTCGTTTAATTTGTATCCATAATCAAAAGAGTTTGGAGTTCCGTTATCAAAATCAATATTAAATTTATATTGGCTATTAGTGAAAATAAAATCGGCTTTAGTTTTTTCGCTGAACGCATGATTCCATTTTAATGAAATTAACGCATTGCTGTATTTATAAACAGAATCAGAAGAAATACTAAAACGGTCTTTACTGTAATACAAAGTTGATTCAATGTTGTTTTTAGCGTTTATTTTGTGATTGTATTTTATGATACCATCAAAAAATGCGGCCTGACTATTATTTAGGTCTTCGTTGTCTATTTTTTTTAAAATCCATTCTGAATAAGTAGTTCTGAATCCAACTAATACACTGGCTTTGTTTTTTATAATTGGAGCTCCAATAGATAAATTACTGGTCACAGATCCAATTCCACCTTCTCCAGAAAATTTTTCAGGATTACCATTTTTAGAAGCAATATCGAAAACAGAAGATAATCGACCCCCAAATCTTGCCGGAATGCTTCCTTTGTAAATATCAACTTTGCTTGTTGTATACGGATTTACAGCAGAGAAAAAACCTAAGAAATGCGAAGTATTGTAAAGAACAGCATTGTCTAAAAGAATTAAATTCTGATCATCTTTTCCTCCTCTCACATTAAATCCTGCAGAGCCTTCACCAGTAGTTTTGATTCCAGGTAAAGTCGTCGCAACTCTAAAAATGTCTCTTTCGCCAAGAACAAGCGGAATGGTTTTTATTTTTTCAACATCGATAGTTGAAACTCCGGAAATAACATCTTTTACGTTTTTGTTTGCGCTGGTTTTAATAACAACTTCGTCTAATTCATTGAAGCTTTCTTCCAGAGACACATCAAGTTTTCCATCGTCATAAACCATTATCGTTTCTGTGGTTTTTTTGTGATTTACTAATTCAATGTCAATATAATTAAGGCCGTAAGGCACTACAATTTTATAATGACCTTCATTATCGGTAACGGTGCTGCTATTTTTTCCACGGACTCTTATAGTAGCATTCGAGAGCGTATTTTTTGTTTTTACATTTTTTACAAAACCAGAAAGCGTGTAAGATTTTAATTCGCCTCCTTTTTTTTCTTTACCTATATAGATAATTCCTGGAACGCTGCTATTTTGCGCTATTGCATCATACTGCTGATGGAATAGTGGTTTTGCTACAGTATTATCTGATTGTGGTACCGTAGTTTCAAAATAACCTTCAGGCAATGAACTGTGGATTTTGCTGTTTTTGGTTAAAATTATTTCATTATTTCTTATGATATAATTTAAAGAAGTATTTTCAAAAAGATTATTTAGCAAATCTTCAATAGAAATATTGTTATAGGTCTTATTAATTAAAACAGTTTCGGCTGTTAGCCAGTTTTCATCAAAATAAAACTTATAACCGGTGGTTTTTTCAATATTTTCTAAAGCAGTTTTTAGATTAGTATTGTTGAATTCGATAGATATTTTATTGCTTTTTTCCTGACTAAATGATATTGTATAAAAGGCGAATAAAAATAATGTAAGTATAATTTTTTTCATTTTTAATTAGATTCAGGGACTAGAAAATTGTTGATTTCCTTTATTAAATTTTCAATAAAGACTTTGTTATCTGATTCTTCTAATTGATCGTTATTACTGTAAAAATCTTTTATTTTACTTTTATATTCGGGGAAAATTTTGATGACATCATTTTTTGATGCTATTTTATAATAAGCGTTTTTATATTTCAATACAAATTCATTTTTTTCTATAAATGAATCTGTTGTAGATTGATTAGAGCCTTCCGCAATTGATTTGTTGTCAATAACTTTTGTTCTGTTTTTATGATGCTTGATGTACAAAATGTTGTCTTTAGAAAATATAATTTCCTGATAATATCCATTCATAAAAGCGGGACATGAAGGATTGTTAAAATTGATATTAATGAATTGTTTGTCATAGATTTTAAAACTACCAACATTATCTTTTATAAGACTAATGCCTAAATAATCGAATTTGCCAATAGGCTTAAGTACTAAAACATCATTATTAATGTCATACTTTAAATCTACATTGTAATAGCTTTGATTTTGATAGTTTAAATCTCCTGAAATAAAATTACCAGATATGTAATAACAGTGTGTATTGTCTAAAGATCTATAATAATTGATATAACGAGGTCCATTGAATATCGGTAAATTTTCATTTTCTACAGTCTTGTCAAATAGATTATGAATCGATATCGTATTGCTGTTATTTTGGCTATAGGTGGATATAATGTTTAAGAATAAACCAAATAAGATGAATATGGTATTCTTTTTTTGGGAATTTTTCAAAGGATCGGTGGATTTTTTAATTTGTTTTCGGCTGAATTCAAAAATATTAAAAAAAAAGTTACAAATAACACTTTAAACTGTTAAAATGTAATAAAATGATTATATTTTAAAGTAAAAAACACCTCAATTTGCGAAGAAACTGAAGTGTTTTTAAATAAAAAGGGGCAAAATTTATTTTTAATTCAAGGTGTCATCTGGGGTGTCCAAAATTTCATCAAATATTTTTTTCAGCGATTTTAAATAAATTGGAAATGAAATAATTAGCAAAATGTATTCTTTTCTCAAAACAGTAACATCATCCAGAATGATATATAAACTTGGAATTATTATCGCTAGTGACGCTAAGGCGCCAATCCAGGGATTTGTTATGAATTGTTTTAAAAGTGATAAAAATTTCATTTCTGGTTTGTTGGTTAGCGCAATTTTCATTTAAAACTATTTTGGTTTATTTGTTGGGGCAAAAATAATTTCGATTTGGTTTGTTTGGTCTGAAAATGTCATGAAAGCCATTTTTCTTGTCATGAAATCCTGAAAAATGAGAATGGTTTTAAAATAAAGCTCTTAAAAACAAAAAAAAATCCCCTTAAAAAGAGGATTTCGAAACGTTTTAAGATTGGGATTTATGATAAAATATTCATCTTTTTGATGAAATCTTTATAAGTATCGCTTAGATTTATTTTATGATTTCCTTTTAAAATAATAAGATTATCAGCCAGTATAATTTCTTCAATTTTATCTGAATTTACAATCGTATTTCGATGTGTTTTTATGAATTTGTTTTTATCCAGCAATTCATTGATTTTTGTCAATGAAATAAGGATTACAAATTTTTCTTTTTCAGTAATAATATTGCAGTAACGTTCTTCGACTTCAATATAAAGAATGTCATTTGTAGAAACCTTTTTTAATGCGTTTTTCTTTTTTATGAATAAATGATTATTGCTGATAACAGTATTTTGTTCCTCACTTAAAAAAACGTTGATTTGATCATAAAATTTTTCGACAGCCATTTCAATTGCGTACAAAATTTCGAGTTCGTTGAAAGGCTTCATCAAAAAGCTGAAAGGTTTTGTTAGTTTGGCTCGCTCAAAAATTTGACGATCTTGTGAACTGGTCAAAAACACAAAAGGTTTTGAGGCATTTGGAATAATATTAATTGACTCGGCAAAAGTAATTCCGTCTGGTTTTCCGTTCAGAAAAACATCAATAATAATAATGTCAATCGTGTTTTCGTAAAAAAGTTTCAATGCATCAGTAAAATTTCTTGCAACGCCAACAACTGTATAATTGTGTTGAAGCAATACTTTTTCCAATGCATCACTTTGTTCTGGTGTATCTTCTATGATTAAAACATGAATATTATCCATTGTTTGTTATTTTTGGAAATGTCAATATTATTTTCGTCCCGATATTAATTTCGCTTTCGATCGTAAATGTGCCGTTATTTTTCTTGATCATTTGTTTGCAAAGTTGCATTCCTAAACCAGTCCCGATAATTTCAGAATCATTTTTTTTAGCTAAAAGATCATTGTCGGCAAGTAATTCTTTAATAGTTTCCTGACTCATTCCAATTCCGTTGTCTTCAATTACAAGCTCGCAATATTCTGAGTTGTTTTCTCTTGTATAGAAACTAATTTTTCCGTTTTCATTTGAAAATTTTATAGCATTGTCCAATAAATTTCGGAATATAATTTTTAGAGAATCAATATCTGCTAAGATAAAGATGTTTTTTGGGACTGAATTTTCAAAAGTAATCGATTTATCGAGTAGCAAAGGTTTGTAATTGTACTCTATCTGCTGAACAATAGAATTTAAATGAACAGATTCTTTATGAAAATACAACTGTTTTGTTTGCAGCATTGCCCAGTGCAATAAATTATCCAATAAACTGTATGCACCATTTGCAATAGCACTATTTTGAATAATAAGCTGGTTTAATTCGTCATAATTTTTAGTTTCGAGTGTCGTAGATAATTTGGAATTGCTCGTTTTTAATGCATTTACAGAAGAGCGCAAGTCATGACTTACAATCGAAAATAATTGATCTTTCGTGTTATTTAGCTGATCGAGCTTATTTTTTTGAGTCAGTATGATTTTGCTGTTTTTAGCTTTTTGAGCATATAAATAAACGCCACCTGTCAGGATTATTAACAACCCAATCGCTGAGAAAAATAAACTATTACGTTGCGTATTTTTTAGTTGATTTTCAACTTCAAGAACTTTGATTTGTTTTTGTTTTTGAGCAACAGCAAATTTTTTCTCATAATCGGCGAGCGCCCAAATCTTATTTTGATTCGTTAGTGAATCCTTCCATTGTTCGAATTCTTTTCTGTAAACTAAAGATTTTTTGAAGTTACCTCTGTTTTCTTCAACAACTGCCATGTTTAATGCTGCGTCTCTTTTTTTATCAAAATCTTTTATTTGCTTTGAAAGTGAATATGATTTTTCAAAATAAGTAATGGCCTTGTCGTCTTTGTATTGTGTGTAATACAAATTAGCAATATTCATGTAGAGATAAGTTAAAGAAGCATTGTCATTTTCTTTTTCTTTTAATTCCTTGCTTTTAAAAAGATATTCTTCTGCTTTGTCAAACTTTTGAAGATGCAAATAGCAAAGACCTAAGTTTTGATAAATTACACTTATTTTATAATCGGGAGTTTGTGCAGGAGTTCGTTTTTCTAATTTTTCAAAATGGGAAATTGCTTTATCAAACTCTTTTAGTTCCAGATAAATTTCGCCTAAATATTTATCAGCCAAATAATAAAACGGAAAATCTTTTGAAATCAGATTAAGTTCTTTTTGGGCTTCTTTAAAAAGTTTTAATTGTCTGAAAGAATTTCCTCTTATATAATGGCAGTAATCGGATAATTCTTTGTTATTGCCAGAACTCAGTTGTTTCATGGAATATACCAAAGTTGAATCCCATTTTTTATTGATAAAAAAGTATTGAGCTTTGTTAAAGTTGCTTTCTTGATCAAACTGAGCTGCCTTTTTCTTCAATATTTCGTTAAATGAATTTTTAACGGTTTGGTTTTGAGGATACAGTAAAATTGAATATAAACACAGAATAAAAACCAAATTTGTTTTTAGTTTACACATTTTATCTCTTGAGTTGTTTCGATAATTTGAATGAAAAAGCATCTATTTTAACAATCGTAATTGCTAAAATAGATACTTGTATTATGGTCAGGAATTAACTATCTACTCCTGTTACTGTTCCTCTTGATGTTTCAGGGTCAATATCTTTTAAGAATGAAACTACTTCGGTGATGTTGCTGATTGTGGCAGAAGTATAGTCTACTTCAACATACCAAACATCACAGCTCTCTGGGGTTTCTTCTGAAAAATTGTAATCAAAAAATATTTGCAGCGAATTGCCATTTTCTGTAGGTTCTTCAACCTTTGGGTTGTTTGGATCCTCAGAGTTGATATATAAGGTTGCTCTGATTTTTAATGTTAGTTCTCCTCCTGGAGGTGTGTAGAATCTTGCAGAAACTAATGGGGAAACGGGATAGCTAACTGTTTTTGGGTGTAGAAAAATAAAATCACCGGTATTAATTTTGGTATTCTGTAAAACGGTATAAGCCATAAGAATGGTTTTTAAGATTAATACTATTATTTTTGGTGTGTTAAAGATATTTTTTTTCTTCCAATTAGCACTATAAAAACCTTGATTTTTAGCACTTTTAGATATTCTTTTATTTAAAAATTGAAAAAATATTTGTTTCAGAAAGCATTCAAAAGCTTAAACAAAATTGAATAAAAAAGAAACTTCCCCTATTCACTTGACAGTTTAACGAATAAGAAAGAGTATAGAAATTAAAACCAAAAACCCCAATTCCACTACATCAATTGGGGTTTTTTGGCTAATAATTTTGGTAAGGTTAAAAATTCAATTTTAACAGATTTGATTCACTTATTCAATTTTGAATGTTTTATAAAAACGAACATTCTTTCCCGTTTCTGTGAGTCCTTCCAATATGATTTCATAATCTCCAGATATGTCAGAGGCATAAAATGGGATGCTCATTTCGCTATTTTTAAAAGCAATATTAGGTTTCCAAAGTAATTGATATCTGTAGTCAGGAATTCGGCTGCGTGTATTAGGAGCTTCATGTTTCGGTTCAAAATATACTTTTGCAGGTTCTGGTCTAAGGATGGTCGTTTTTAGAATATTTTTGTCAATATAAATAGTCGCAAAATCTTTGTTTTTTGTAATGATACTAACAATTCCGTTGAATATTTTAGGACCATAACAATAAGGTCTGTCAACAACGCTAATGCTTTCAATTTGAAAAGCATTGTAATTAAGTAATGCATTTATATTCTGAATTTGCAATCCATCAACCAAAACGAGACACGGTTCAGGCGATTGTGTTATATTGTATTTGATATCTCTTAAATATAGTGAAGGAACTTGATTGTAATCTTTAAAATTAAGTTCGGTAACAATTTCTACTATGGTTTCTTTAAATGTTCTAAATCTTTCGAAATCATCTAGATTGTATTTTTTTTCTGTAGGTTGAAAAAAGAAGTCGGTATTGCTGGTTTCAATCAGGCTATCTTTTTTTTGCGAAAAATAAACGTTTTCTACCTGCGATGCCAATGAGCGTTCTTGAATCGCTTTTAAATTTCTACTAGAAATAGATGTCTTGTTGGAGAAAATTAAATTTGATAAATCCGGACTTGGCGTTTTGTCTATTGTAATACTGTAATTTTCTCTGTCAGATTCTGATAATTGAACATAACAGTCTGATGTATTGGTTTGTTTGTCTATCAAAAAAATAAATTTTCCGTTGCTATTTGTTTTGGTCGTTTTGAAAATGAAATTTTTTCCCGGAATAGAAAGTGTAACTATTTTGGCGTTTAAATCAGAATTTGCAACTTTCGGTGTTATAAAGCCAGTTATGATTTCACCTCTTGTTTCTGGAAGAACCGTTATATTTTCTTTTAAATTTATATTAGCATTGATAGTTTCATTATTTGGGTATTCAGGTATAAAATCTATTTTTCTGATATTTAAAAAGTAATTTCCTCTATCCAATGTTTTTGGAAGTAAAAGTGTCGCTTTTTCCCTCTTCAAATATTTTCCCTTGTCAAGGTTTAAGGGAATGTTTTCAGATGTGTTTTCTGTTTCATTTTTATAAGCCTCAGATTTTTTAGAAGTACTATCAATAACCATATTGATATGTTCTTGAAATGGATTTACGATGGTAAGGTCTTTTTCAAAAAAGTTATTTTGATTGTTGTTTAACATCCAATTCGTATAAGCAATAAGTTTATAATTTCCTGTTGTTAATGTTGTTGGAATAAAATAATCTCCAGATCCTATTCCGTTTTTTAAACTAACTTTAGTTTTATACACACTTTCTTTACGATCGTTAATTACTTCTAAATAGGCAACCTCACTGATATCTGAAAATACAGTGTTTTTGTTTAAACAGTATAATTGATAGTATAGCGTTTCGCCAGTTAATACCACCGAGGTATTGGTTTTGACTAATACTGATTCTGTACCAAAAGCAGTATTATTTTGAGCGGTACTTTTATAAGTGAAATTTACTAATAACAGTAAAAAAGCTAATTTTATGTTTAATTTTCCCAAAATGAAGGTATTACGTTAGAAGAAAATGATGTACAATCTCCGCATTCTTTTTCAACCATATAGAATCCAGAAGGAATCATTCCTGGACCATCTCCAATAAAATCATGTGTTTTAATTAAGTCATAATCATTTTGTTCGATTTCATTAAAATAGTAGAGTCTGGCATTGCAAGTTGTAAAATACTCGGTTGGTTTTTCAGAAGGAAAAAAATCTTTGAAACTAAAAAAGATTCTTTTTTTGGCAACCGATGCAACTTCAAAATAACCAACAACTTTTTCATTTGAATCTGATGTTGACTTTATGTTCCCTACTACATATCCAGGCTGATTTGGAGATAATAATTCTCCTGAATCAAACATTTTTTTGGATGTATAATAATAATCATAAGCAGCTTGACTTTGAGTGTATTGAGAAACCATTATGCTGTAGCGATTTGTTAGCATGTAATCTGTATCGGCGATAAAACGAATAGGATATTTTACACGGTCTTCAGTCAAAGCGGTCGTATTGGTTTGTCTAATTCCCGTGGAGTGTTTTGTAGTGAAACAAGTCTGAATGTTAGGTGGTGCAGGAACTTTTACGTAGCTATAGTAACCGTTTTGCTTTACTAAATTAATACGTGTTTCAATAGGATGCGGCGTTATTATTTTATAGGTTTCTTCATATTCATAACGATAATATTTGGATGTATTTGTTGGGTCGAAACTTTTAACACTTACCTGAATGCCTCTAACGCCATTTTTATCTTCAACTGTTGTTTCTAGATCAATCGTGTTTTGTGTAGTTAAAACTTGTGGTGAAGAAACATATGATTTTCCTGATTTGGTTGTTATTTTTAATTGATAATTTTTATTTGGTTCTACTTTAAATTCAATTACAGAAATATATTTTCCATCTTTTTCGTTAAAATGAAAAACATTTTTATCACTATCAACAACAGTAACATCAGCTCCAGATTCTGGAATTTTTACGGTGTCATTTAGAACTCTTGTTCTCGCGATATTTATTTCCTGATATTTTAATTCATTTGTTAGTGTGGCTTCAACAGTGATTGCATCTTCAAAATCTTGATTTTGATATATATATTGTTCCGTGCAACTTGTCAAAACAGCAAATGCAAAAAGAGCCAATGTCGATTTTTTGATTCTTGATAAATTCATATTGATGTGATAAATGAATTAAAATTTAATGTTGTACGTTATCGTTGGAATTGGAACAGAAAAAATCGATGTTTTATAAGCTTTGATTTTTTTATCTTCAGTAACAAAATAAACATTATAAGGATTATTTCTTCCAAGGACATTGTAGACAGAAAGATTCCAGAAACTATGAGCGAGCTTTTTTACTTTATGATTTCCTTCAAAATTAAGACCAATATCCAATCTGTAATAATCTGGAATTCTATATTGATTGCGATTACTATATAAGGTAACATTCTCTCCGGCAAAATCATACGACCCAATTGGAAAGGTCACAGGTCTGCCGGTTTGGTAAACAAAATTAGTTGATAAACTATATCTCTTTGTAAATTTATAATTTAAAATGGCGCTAAAATCATGCGGTTTGTCATAATTCGTTGAGAAATATTGGCCGTTATTTATTTTTTCAGAGTCAAATCGGCTGTCCAATTTTATTAATGCTCTCGAATAGGTATAGCTTAGCCAGCCATTAAAATTGCCTTTTTCTTTTTTGATCAGAAATTCAACTCCGTAAGCTTTTCCTTCTCCTTGAAGAAGTTCAGTTTCTATGTTTTCGTTCAAAAATAATTCGGCACCAACTTTATAATCCAGAATATTTTTTGAACGTTTATAATAACCTTCGACACTCAGTTCTAATGATTTTTCAATTATATTTTTGAAAAGCCCTAACGAAAATTGATTAGACGATTGTGGTTGGGTATTTAAATCTGAAAGCTTCCAAACATCCATTGGAGATTGAGTCGTATTGGTCGACAGCAAATGCATGTATTGATAGGTTCTGTCAAAACTTGCTTTTACAGATAAATCTGGAAGTATAAAATAACGAGCAGAAATTCTAGGTTCAAAACCTCCATACGTTTTTATAGATTCATTATTTGAATAAGTTTTAGTATCAATAACAGTTCTTTCAGATTTAGGAAGATCATCCTGATAAATGTTCTGAGTCGCAGGACCAAGTGCAGAATAAAAAGAATAACGCAAACCTAAATTGATTAAAAGTTGGTCATTGACCTTGTAATTTTCGGTAAAAAACAAAGCCGATTCTAAAGCTTTTTCCTTTTCCAAAGTTTTGTTTTTAATTTGAGAATCACTGCTTGTTGGTTCTAGAAAACCAGGATTAACATTGTAAATTTTACTGCTGATGCCATAATTAAATAAATGCTTTTCATTCAGAATGTACTTCATTTTAAAAACAAACTGAGTTTCATTGATTTTATAGCCGTAATCGAATGATTTTTGAGGTTGTGAATCGTAATCGATGTTGAATTTATATTGACTATTAGTAATAATTAAGGAAGATTTGTTTTTTGCATTAAAATCATGATCCCATTTTACTGTTGCTAATAAATTACTGTATTTGTAAATAGAGTCGGAATTGATGCTGTATTTGTCATGGCTATAGTATAAAGAGGTTTCCAGATCATCTTTTTTTGTGATTTTATGATTGTATTTCAAAAGCAAATCATAAAAAGAAGCTTGGCTATTATCAAGTTCAGGATCTTTAATAGCTTTCAGAATCCAATCAGAATAACTTGCTCTACCGCCAAATAACAAGCTTGATTTTCCTTTTACTATCGGAATTTCGAGCGTAACATTGCTCATTACCGGACCAATTCCTGCTTCACCAGAAACTTTTTCGGTATTTCCATTTTTAGATTTAATGTCAAAAACCGAAGAAAGACGCCCTCCAAACTCTGCAGGAATGCTTCCTTTGTATATATCAGCCGATTTTGTTGTAAATGGATTTACGGAAGAAAAGAAACCTAAAAAGTGAGATGGATTGTATAAAGAAGCATTGTCTAGTAAAAACAAGTTTTGATCGTCTTTTCCTCCACGAACATTAAAGCCCGCAGAGCCTTCTCCTGCTGTTTTTATACCTGGCAGAGTTGTAGCAACTTTAAAAATGTCTCTTTCGCCTAAAATTAAAGGTACGTTTTTGATGTTTTCGATATTAATACTTGTAAGGCCTGCAACTGCTGAGGTTGTATTTTTTGTTCTTTTATTTTCGATAACAACTTCTTTCAGGGCATTTACATTTTCATCTAAATTAAAATCTACTTTTCCATTACTGTAAAGCACAATTTTTTTAGTCTTTGATCCATGCTTGATAGATTGAGTTTCGATTATATTAATACCAGCAGGAACTCTAAAGCTGTAATAACCACTTTCATCACTTGTTGTACTTATATCTTTGTCTTTTACTTTAACAGTAATATTATATTCTGGTTTTCCTGAAATTCTGTCTCTAATATATCCAGAGAGGGTATAAGACTGAGATGCGTTTATTAGAGATTGTTTTCCGAGGGAAATAATGGAATCTGAATCTTTCTTAGAATCATTCAGATATTGCTTATTGTAAATTGGAACTATTTGTGAATTTGGAATTTTATTGACGTTTATGTTATCAGCATTTTTAAAATAATCCTCCGTTATAGCGTTTGATATTAAAAGGCCATTGCTCAAAATAATATTGTTTCCGTCAATAATGTAATTTATAGTAGTGTTATTAAAAATTGCATCTAAAATTACAGAAATAGAGGTATTGCTAAATTCTCCTGAAATAAGTTGAGTATCAGATAGCCATTGGTCATCAAAATAGAAATGAAAAGAAGTGTTTTTCTCGACTAATTCAATGGCTTTTTTTCGAGTTACATTCGAATATTGTATAGAAATGTTTTTTTCTTGCGAAAAGAGAACGATTGGCAGTAAGAAAAATAAATAGA
This sequence comes from Flavobacterium resistens, assembly GCF_900182645.1. Lineage (GTDB taxonomy): Bacteria > Bacteroidota > Bacteroidia > Flavobacteriales > Flavobacteriaceae > Flavobacterium > Flavobacterium resistens. Next base: position 563,345 of record NZ_FXTA01000002.1, read on the forward strand.
AGATAAAGTGATTTTTCATTTAGATTTTGGAATAGAGCTTATAAATTGTTATCAATAAATTTTATTAAATCTGCTTTGAACTGGTACGGATTTGTCTCTTCCAGAATTTTATTTTTTTTGTAAAAATCTTTTATTTCTTTTTTTAGTTGAGGAAATGTTGTGAGGATTTCTTTTTGCGTATTGACAGCTGTAAATTTTGAATTATAAAGAAGTTGGTAATCAATATACTCTTTGAATTCTGTGTATAAAGTAGTTTCAATAATGGTTTCTTTAGCAGTTTTAAAGTGCTTAATATATAAGGAGATATTTTTTCCTAAATATTTTTCTTCAAAAAAGCCTGTGATGGGTTTCGGATATTTATACTTATTGTCAATATTGACAAATCTCTTATCGTCAATTATAAAGTAATCGGTCTTTTCATTTATGAGCGTTATCCCGAATGAGTTGTTGTTTTCAAATGATTTAACAAGTTGATCTTTGTAAATGTCATACTTTATCAAGATGTTTTCATATAATTGATTATCATAAAAAACAGATCCTTTAACGAAGTTTTTATTTAAATAATTCGTGTTGCCATTTTTTAAATTATATGGATCAACATGAATTTTGCCGTTATTGATGTTTGAAATTTCTTCACCAACTATTTTGTCAAAATAATTGGAGACTTCTTTTTTTTCATTAGTTTGAGAAAAACAGTTGATTGAAAGTAATAGTAGGATGAAAATTACTGTTGAGTAATTTGTGATTTTCAATGGTAGGCTTTTGCAATATTGTTCAAATTTAAAAGAAACAATAATAAATAATATTGTTTTAATTCTTGACCTTGCAATATCCTTTCTCATCAATATTTTAGTTTTGTGTAGTTATTTTCTATATAAAACTATGTTAATAGCGTTCTTTTTAAAAATAAATTAAACCAACAACGTTGTTTTTTAAACCAACAACATTAATTAATCTATAATGTGTTTTCTGAAAACGTTGTAGTTTAGTATTTTAACTATATTGTTTTAGGTTGGAGAGTAGATGTAAAAACTGAAAAACCCCGTTTCATGATTATGAAACGGGGTTTTTGCTATGAATAAACCTTTAGTAAACTAAGATCTGATTACTCTTTTTTCTCCTCACGTGGAGGTCTTGGAACAAGTGCTTTTTTAGACACTTTTTCTTTTTTAGTTTTTGGGTCAACTCCTAAGTATTTCACTTGGAAAATATCTCCCATTTTAACTACATCAGCAACGTTTTCAGTACGTTCCCAAGCTAGTTCAGATACGTGAAGCAATACTTCATTTCCTGGTGCAGCAGTATATTCTACTACAGCTCCAAAATCAAGCATTTTAATTACTTTAACTTCATAAGCTTCTCCCATTTGTGGTTTGAAAGTAATAGAAGCAATTTTTGCTAATACCGCTTCAATTCCAGCAGGATCTGTACCTAAAATTTCGATAACACCTTGTTCGTCAACTTCGTTGATAACAATAGTTGTTCCTGTAGCTTTTTGTAATTCCTGAATTACTTTTCCACCAGGTCCAATTAATGCTCCAATAAAGTTTCCAGGAATAGTTCTTGTGATGATTTTTGGCGCATGAGCTTTTACATCAGCTCTTGGAGCAGCGATTGTCTCAGTTAATTTTCCTAAAATGTGTAAACGTCCATCACGAGCCTGAGCTAAAGCTTGCTCCATAATGTCATAACGTAAACCATCAATTTTGATGTCCATTTGACAAGCAGTGATACCGTCAGCAGTTCCAGTTACTTTAAAGTCCATATCTCCTAAGTGATCCTCATCACCTAAAATATCTGACAATACAGCAAATTTCTCACCGTCAGTAATCAATCCCATAGCAATTCCAGAAACTGGTTTTACCATTTGAACTCCAGCGTCCATCAATGCCATTGTTCCAGCACAAACTGTTGCCATAGAAGAAGAACCGTTAGATTCTAAAACCTCAGAAACAACACGAATTGTATAAGGACAATCAGCAGGAATCATATTTTTTAATGCTCTTTGAGCCAAGTTACCGTGACCAACTTCTCTTCTTGAAGTTCCTCTTAGTGGCTTTGCTTCACCAGTAGAGAAAGGAGGGAAGTTATAGTGTAAGTAGAATTTCTCTTCACCTTGCTCGCTAGGCGAGTCGATTTGGTTTGCTTCTCTAGAAGTCCCTAAAGTTACAGTTGCCAAAGCCTGGGTTTCTCCACGTGTAAATAAAGAAGAACCGTGAACTCTTGGTAAATAATCAGTTTCACACCAGATTGGTCTGATGTCTGTAGTTTTTCTACCATCTAAACGAACACCTAATTCTAATACTACATTACGAACAGCTTCTTTGTTTGTTTTGTAGAAATATTTAGAAACTAAATCACCATCAGCAGCTAATTCCTCTTCAGTAAATAAAGCTTTTACTTCTTCTTTTACTTCAGCAAATGCAGCACCTCTTTCGTGTTTAGCTGAACCTACTTTTGCAATAGCATAGATTTTGTCATATGCTGCAGCTTTTACTTTTTTGTAAATTTCTTCGTTTTCTTTCTCACCTTCGTAAGTACGAATTTCTTTTTTACCAAAAGCAGCTTGTAAACGGTATTGAGCTTCAATTTGAACTTTGATAGCTTCGTGAGCAAACTTAATAGCTTCGATCATTTCAGCTTCTGAAATTTCTTTCATCTCACCTTCAACCATTGCAACAGAATCCATAGAAGCTCCAATCATCATATCGATATCAGATTTTTCTAATTCTTCTCTGCTTGGATTGATCACTAATTTTCCGTCGATACGTGCAACACGTACTTCAGAAATTAAGTTGTAAAATGGAATATCTGAAACTGCTAATGCTGCAGATGCAGCTAAACCAGCTAATGCGTCTGGCATAACTTCTTCGTCATGAGACATTAACTGAATCATAACTTGTGTTTCAGCATGGTAATCGTCTGGGAAAAGCGGACGCAATACACGGTCAACTAATCTCATTGTTAATACTTCGCTGTCGCTTGGGCGCGCTTCTCTTTTGAAGAAACCTCCTGGAAAACGACCTGCTGCTGCGAATTTTTCGCGGTAATCTACCGTTAATGGTAAAAAATCAACGCCTGGGTTTGATGTGCGAGCTGAAACTGCTGTTGCAAGAATCATAGTGTCGCCCATTCTTACTACTACAGAACCATCAGCTTGTTTAGCTAAACGTCCTGTCTCGATTGTGATGCTTCTGCCATCACCTAAATCGATCTTTTCTACAAATAATTGTGGAATCATAAATTTTTTCCTTATTGATTATACAATGGGTTTTAGTTGTGTTGTAGTTGTTGTTGTGTGTAGTTGTTGTTATCTAAAACCCAATGAAAAACCAAACTTTTTTTCTTGTATTATGCATGCAATGTAAAAACAAAAAGAGGCACTTTCGCACCTCTTTTCTATATTGATTATTTTCTGATATTCAATACTTTGATAATCTCACGATATCTGTTAATTTCTTTCTTTTTCAAGTAATCTAACAAAGCTCTTCTTTTACCTACTAATAGTACAAGAGAACGCTCAGTGTTGTAATCGTGACGATTTTTTTTCAAGTGTTCAGTTAAGTGAGAAATTCTGTAAGTGAACAATGCAATTTGACCTTCTGCGCTTCCAGTGTTTGTTGCACCACCGTGTTGTGCGAAAATCTCTTCTTTCTTTTCTTTAGTTAAATACATTCCAATATTATTTAATGATTTTTATGTATGTCTTTACAACTTTTGTAAGACGGGTGCAAAAATACATCTTTTTTCCGAAAAAATAAATTTAAAACTTGAAAAATTTAAAGATTAAACAATTTAAGCTAAAAATATTTCTTTTTTAATGTTTTAAGGATTTGGTTTTTGCTAAAAAGTGCTAATTTGGTGGGGCTATCGTCAACGGCAATGAATAAAGAACCCTTACCGGAATACCTCTTCTTATACCTGGATTCCATTTTTTTGCACCTTTAATTACACTAATCGCATTTTCGTCTAATCCGTAGCCCAGTCCTTTTAATATTTTTGGCTCAACCAGATTTCCTTCCTCATCTACAGTGAAAGTTAAATATATCTTTCCAAAAACCTTATTTCTTGCTTCAACTGGTATAACCATTGATCTTCCAACATACGTGTAAAAAGAATTTATTCCTTTTTTTGGACTTGGAGGCTGATCTCTTATCGTATAAGGGTGCTCAACATTTAAAGAATCCAAACTAATTCCTGAAACTAATTTGCCATTTTCATAAGTTTCAGTAAAACTTGATTTCTTTTCCAGATACTTTCCTTTCCAGATACCGTCAGGCAAGCCATCTTTTATCTTTCCGCTTTCTTCGGAATATTCATTCGCATATGTATAGTCGCCATTGCCGTAAGTTACGATTTGTTCTTTTTGAGGATTCCAGAAATTGTTGAGCTTGCACTCAACTTCACCTTTTTTACTTTCGAAATATTCAATTTCCGATTTGATATTTCCGTTTTCGTACCATTTGAATTCTTTTCCTATTTTTTTGAGCTTTGCAAAAGTTACAGTCGACTTTTTGTTGCCATTTTCATAATATGAAATAAATGGGCCGTCTAGTCTAATAACATCTTTATCTAAAGTTGTTCCTATGCATTTAATTGCTTTGGATTTGTAATATTCTTTATAATTGTACGATTTCTTATCAGTATAATAATCTTCAATAATCCTAATATATTTATAGTCTACCGCTGAACTTTCTACATAGGAAGAGTCCAGAAATATTACTTTACTTTCTGAAAGAAGTGATTGAGAAAAAAGTTGAGTAGAAATTAAAAGAAAAAATAATACGCGTAAAATAGCTTTCATATTAGGTTAGTTAATAAAAAGCTAAAGTAGTATTTTTAACACAAACAAGCAAAGATTCAGCGTTAGCTTAAAGTAATCTTTGCTTTTAATTTAATTGCTATTTTAATTTTGAGCTTTTTTTAAAAGCGTATTTTTCAGCCAAAGAAGAATAGGTAGTTTTTACATTGTTTTGATCTATGCTTTCTCCAGAGATTAAAATTCCTTTGTCGTAATTATCAATAAAAGTAATTTTTTGAGCACTATCATTTCCTTTCCAGAGTCCCTGTTTTAAACCATTTTTTAGGGTTCCTTTTTGAATTATGAATTTGTCAGTTTCTTCAAAATCTCCTTCGCCATCAATTACGGTCTGGTTTTTATCTTCATTCCAGGCATTAAGTATTAAAGTCTGAACACTTTTAGTTTTTGGATTCCAGATATTCTGTTTTTCAGATTTTTTATTTTGGTTTTCATACCAGTTAATCTCTTTGCCTTCTTTATGATCCTGAGAATAATTCACCACAGATTCTTTTGCGCCGTTTTTATAATAACAAATAAATTCTCCGTCCTTTTTTAGAACATCTTTGTCTAAAGTTGTGCCAGTCATTTTCTTTCTTCCGTTTTTGTAAAAATCGGTTACAACGTAGCGAACGCTTTTTTGGGAATAATTGGTGATTACTCTCGTGGAAGTATGTTTTTCAGGCGTACATTCATTATTTAACGAGTCCAAAAAGATTTTTTTTGAGACCATGTTAATTTGTGCGAAGAGATTAACTGAGAATATAAGAAGCAGAAAAATGAAGATGTTTCTTTTCATTCAGTTCTATTTTTTACCTAAAAATAGTTCTTCTAGAATAATTTAGCAACTTCTTGATTTACAAATTCTAAAAATCTTTCGTCTGCTTCAGTAAACGGATCAATAACATGGCTGTCAATGTCGATTTGGCCAATATTTACTCCATCAACAAATAATGGTACCACAATTTCTGATTTTACAGTAAAGCTGCAGGCAATATAATTGTCTTGTGCGGCAACATCCGGAACGACAAAATTAGCATTGCTTTCTGCTACCTGACCGCAAATTCCTTTTCCAAATGGGATAACCGTATGATCTGTTTCAGCACCAACATAAGGTCCTAAATGAAGTGTTTTGTTTTCGTGATTGGCAAAATAAAAACCAACCCAGTTGTAATATTCTACATTTTCGTTTAACAATTGACAGATTGCTAATAATTTTTCGTCTCTAACTATGTTTGTATCAGCAACAATAGCGCTTATTTTTGGTTGTAATTCTTGAAAAGTCATGATAAATAAATTTTATACAAAAGTATTTAAAGCCGGAGTTAAAAAATATATAAATTTGAAAAAAAAATCCGTTGAAAAAATATTTAATACAATTTAAACCTTTTCTGATTTTTATAGGCACTTTTTTCTTCGCTTATATTTTACTGACGATAATTTATAAATACTATCTGAACAGTTTTGATTCATTAGAAATTGACGGAATTTCAAGAATTGTTGGGCGAAATGTAGAACAGTTAATGTATTTTTTTAATTTTGACATTAGTATTGTGAAAAGTCTTTCTCAGCCTTCTTTAGAGGTTTGGTATAATAAACGATTTACAATCAGAATAGTAGAAGGTTGTAATGCTGTCAGCGTTATTATATTGTTTGTTTCGTTTGTGATTGCTTTTTCAGGAAAATTCAAAACGACTTTGCTTTTTATTTTATTTGGTTCTCTTTTTATTTATGTTTTAAATGTTCTCCGAATTGCTTTTTTAACGGTTTTACTATTTAAATATCCTGAGAATGAACACTTTTTGCACGGCGTTCTTTTTCCGTTGATTATTTACGGATTGGTTTTTATTTTGTGGGTGATTTGGGTGAATAAATTTTCGAAATATGCTAAGTAAGTTGCTAGAACATAAATTCAAAATCTTGCTTGCGGTTTGTATTGTGATGTGTTTTGGTGTTATTCGGGCATTTGAAAATAGTCTTTTCTATGATCCCTTTTTAGAATATTTTGAGGCCGATTTTAAAAATTTGCCTTATCCGGAAGTCAATATTCTGAAACTTTTTTTCGGACTTATCCTGAGGTATTTTTTAAATACAATTTTGTCTTTAGCTTTGATTTATGTGCTTTTTAGAAATGCTGACATTTTTAAGTTTAGTGTTTTTTTATACGCATTTTTTCTGGTCATTCTGTTTGTTGCCTTTTTTGTTATTTTGGATTATTTTCCAAATGCAAATTGGCTTCTTTTCTACGTCCGAAGATTTATAATTCAGCCCATATTTGTACTGCTTTTTATCCCGGCATTTTATTATCAGCAGCAAAATTTAAAAAAATAACAAATCATTAAATCTTTTTTCGGTCTTTTTAAATAATTTTGCAGTATGAATTTAAAAAAGTGCACAGGATTATTTTTAGCTTTCCTATTGTTGGTTTCCAACATCGGGTTTGCTTTTGATGTGCATTATTGCGGAGGCGAAATAGCTTCTGTTTCTTTAAATACAACAACGCACGCTGCTCCAGAAAAGAAATGCTGCGGAGAAAATGAAAAGAAATCTTCTTGCTGTAAAGACAAAGTCGTTCATTTCGAAAAGAAATCAGATAATGCTACTGTCAAAATATTCTTTTTTCAGTTTGATTTTCCAGCTGTAATTCAGGAATATAAAACAATTGCTTTTTTAGCTGTTCCAAATTTTAAAAGCAGTCAGATCACTTCGTATTATGCTGATGCTAATGCGCCGCCTTTATTCAAATTATACAATCAATACATTTTTTATTCCTGATTTTAATGTTTAGAATCAAGCCAATTTTTTGCGCTTGAAATTTGCTGTTTTTTCTAAAAAGAAGAATTAGAAACAGCTTTTCTAATAACATTAAAATTATTTATATGCACAAAAATATAATGCTTTTGAGTATGATTTTGCTGTCTGTTACTGCTTTTTCGCAGGAAGATTTGCAGGAAGTAAAGGTCACCAAAAAGCAAAAAGGAATTAAAAAATCCTATACACTTACATCCAATACAACTGTTATTACAAGTAAAGAATTACTAAAAGCGGCATGCTGTAATTTGGCCGAAAGCTTTGAAACGAATCCTTCTATCGATGTCAATTTTTCAGATGCTTTAACGGGAACCAAACAAATAAAAATGTTAGGTTTAACAAGTCCGTATTTGATGATTACCGAAGAAAATATTCCTTCAGTTCGTGGAGCTTCTCAAGCTTACGGATTGTCTTTTACGCCCGGAACATGGATTGAAAGTGTTCAGATTACGAAAGGAGCGGGGAGTGTTATTAACGGTTATGAAAGTATTTCGGGACAAATAAATACGGAGCTTTTGAAGCCTTTGAGCGATATCCCATTTTTCTTAAATGCTTACGGCTCTACAGATGCGCGTTTTGAATTGAATACACATTTCAATAAAAAATTATCTGATAAGTGGGCGACAAGCTTGTTTGTTCATGGAAATACTCGTGTCGCAAAAAACGATATGAATAATGATGGATTTTTGGATAATCCGTTAGGAAAACAAATCAACATTTTAAATCGTTATCAATATTATGATCCTGAAAGCGGTTTGGTGAGTTTTATCAATTTCAGATATATGAATGATAAGAAACAAACCGGAGAAGTTGATTTTGATAAAGATATTGATCGCGGAACTACAAATCACTGGGGCTCAGAAATCAACACAGAACGTTTTGATGTGTCAACTAAAATAGGTTATGTTTTTAAAGATATGCCTTATCAAAGTATTGGTTTTCAAAATGCTTTTAATAGTCATAAGCAAAATTCTTATTTCGGTTTGAATTTATATGATATTAAGCAGAATAGCTTTTATTCGAATTTGATTTTCAATTCGATTATCAATAATACAAAACATAAATTTACAACCGGATTGAATTTTACATACGATCAATATCAGGAATTTGTGAATGTAAATGATTACAGCCGAATTGATAATTCTGTCGGCGCATTCTTTGAATATACTTATGACAATACTGATAATTTCAGTTTGATTTTAGGCGGAAGAGTTGATAATCATAATCGATTGGGTTTTTTTGTGACGCCACGTCTGCACATGAGATATAATCCTTGGAAAAATGGAGTAATTCGTTTTTCTGCTGGAAGAGGAAAACGTTCTGCTAATATTTTTGCCGAAAATCAACAACTTTTTGCTAGTTCCAGAACATTTTCAATTTTGGATACAAATGGAAAAATCTATGGATTAAATCCGGAAATTGCGTGGAATTACGGAATCAGCTTTTCGCAAAAGTTTAGACTTTTTAATAAAAACGCCGAAGCTGGATTTGATTTCTACAGAACTGATTTTCAGAATCAGGCCGTTGTCGATTTAATGCAAAGTCCGCAAGATGTTTTGTTTTATAATTTAAAAGGAAGTTCATTTGCAAATAGTTTTCAACTAGAGTTTAATTATGAGCTTATTCATAATTTGAATTTAAGAACAGCTTATAAATATTATGACATTCAAACAGATTATTTGAGAGGAACTTTTCAGCGTCCGTTGCAGGCCAAACATCGTTTTCTGGGGAATCTGGAATATGAAACGACTTCAGATAATGGAAAACAATGGAAGTTTGATTATACGTTCAACTGGACAGGAAATCAACAATTGCCTTATACAGCATCAAATCCAACAGAAGATCAGTTTCCTGATTTTTCTCCTGCATATGCCGTTATGAATGCACAGGTGACAAGAGTTTTTTCTGATGTTTTTGAAGTCTATATTGGCGGAGAGAATATCGGAAACTATAAACAGCAAAAAGCGATTTTAGGCGCTGATGATCCATTTGGACCAAATTTTGATGCTTCTGTTGCGTATGCTCCAATTTTTGGACAAATGTATTATGCAGGATTACGATTTAAAATAAAATAATTGCAAAACAAATTTAAATAACAATATCAAATTTAAATAAAATGAAAAAAATAATTTTAATAGCAATAATTGGGTTTTTAGGTTTTTCGGCGCAAGCCCAAACTAAAAAGAATAAGAATCTAAAATACACAACAGAAGTTAACGGTAATTGCGAGCAATGTAAGAAACGTATTGAAAAAGCAGCTTTCAGTGTGCCTGGTGTAAAAACTGCAACTTGGGACATTACGTCGCATCAGCTTGCTGTGATTTTGAATGAAGAAAAATCATCGCCAGCCGACTTAAATAATGCTATTGCTAAAGTAGGCCATGATACAAAGGAGGTTAAAGCTACTCAGGCTGATTATGATAATTTGCACAGCTGTTGCAAGTATGTAAGAGAATAATAATATTTGAAGCCCTAAGTTTATTCTTAGGGCTTTTTTTAATAGTTAATTTATCTTTAAAATACCGCATTTTATTGTGGTTGAAGTAAATTATTGTTACTTTCACGAACTTAAATAAAGTATAACCAAACCATTTTTATGAATAATTTTGATTGGACACAATTAGTCAACCCTGAATTTTATATCACATTAAGTATCGGCGGTTTTCAAATTGGTTTATACATCGTGCTGTTTATTGTTTTTGCAGAAACCGGACTCTTTGCTGGTTTTTTCCTTCCTGGTGACAGTCTTCTTTTTTTATCAGGGATTTACAGCCGTGACTTAATCGAAAATGTTGTTTCTATTCCAAGCGATTTTGTAAATGTGTTCATTCTATCAACTTTAGTTGCTATTATGGGAGTTTTAGGAAATATGACCGGATATTGGTTTGGAGCAAAAAGTGGTTATTATCTGTTTAAAAAAGAAGATACGTTTTGGTTCAAGAAGAAATACTTATTACAATCTAAAGACTTTTTTGAAAAATATGGAGGAAAAGCAATTATTTATGCTCGTTTCCTTCCAATCTTTAGAACTTTTGCACCAATTATAGCAGGGATAGTTTCAATGGATAAAAAGAAATTTATGTTCTATAATATTTTAAGTTCATTTTTATGGTCTTTCGTATTAATCTTTTCAGGACATTATTTATACGGTGTATTTTTAGAACACGGAATTGATTTAAAAGAACACATTGAAGTTATTGTAATAGGAATAATAATTGTGTCAACATTTCCAGTCTTCTTAAAGCTTATCAAAAAGAGAACTAGTGGAGAAAAGATATAAATTAGATATATAAAGAAATAAAAAAAGTCCGAAGTTATTTACTTCGGACTTTTTTTATTCTTATACTAGTGTGATTGTGTACGTAAAATAATTTTATTTAACAGTCATTTCTTCAACATGATTCCTATGTTAGGAATCGTTATGATTTTACAATTAATGATTTTTTTTCAGATTGTAAAAGGTATTTTTTATTTTGAAATTAAACAGATTACCATTCGTTTACTTTGTTAGCATCCATTTTTAAGAAGATAAACAACAAAATTGTGAAGCCCCAGAGTCCGGAGCCACCATATGAAAAGAAAGGCAAAGGAACTCCAATAGTTGGGAAAATACCGATAACCATAGCAATATTTACAAAAAAGTGAATGAATAAGATTCCTGCAACACAGTAACCATAAACACGGCTAAATTTAGTTTTTTGTCTTTCAGCTAAATAAATTACTCTTAAAAATAAACCGACAAAAAGCGCTATTACAACTAATGAACCTACAAAACCCCATTCTTCACCAACGGTTGTGAAAATATAATCGGTATGTTGTTCAGGTACAAAACCTCCTTTTGTTTGTGTTCCCTGTAAAAAGCCTTTTCCAAGCCATCCGCCTGATCCAATTGCAATTTCTGATTGGTTAGTGTTGTAACCAATACCTTTCATATCGACTGTTTTTCCAAGTAAAATATTAAAACGGTCTCTGTGATGTTGTTTGAAAACATGGTCAAATACATAGTCAACAGAGAAAACAAAAGCAGAAATAATAGCCAAAAGTATACTACTCATCAATAAATTCCTGTCGACAACTCGGCCTTTGAAATGTATAATTGCTAAGACAACCGCAGCTATAATAATAACAACATAAGGTTCAAGAATAAGTGTTAATACAAATAATAAAATAGTAATAAAACCGGTCCAGACATACCAAGAAGGTAAACCTTCTCTGTATAAAACAATAATAAAAATACTATAAATTAAAGCACTTCCAGGGTCAGGCTGAGGTAAAATCAGCAGGACAGGCAAAAATACAATAGCAAGCGCCTGTATCTGTCTATTCACATCCTTGAGGTTGATTTGTGTGTCGCTCAGATATTTTGCCAGCGCTAATGACGTAGCTGCTTTTGCAAATTCTGAAGGTTGTAAAGTAAAACTTCCTATAGCATACCAGCATCGTTGTCCGGCAATTGTTTTTCCAAAAAGAAACAATCCGGCAAGCGATAATAGTGCAACTCCAAATATTATACTGGCATATTTCTCATAAAATTTTCCGTCAACAAAAAGCACCACAAAAATTAATGGTATTGTACAGCCAATAAAAATCAGCTGTTTTTGATACGTTCCTTCTGTAGATAGTAATGAAGACGAATAAATATTCAACCACCCTAATATTACTAACGTGATGTAGATAAAAACACTTATCCAGTCAATATTATTTTTTACACTTTGATTTTTCATTTGAAATAATCTTTCTTAGTTTTCTTTAGTGGTATCGGTTGCTATTTTCTTCATTTCTGTTTTTGGAACACCTGGCTTAGGAGTAACGATTTTAGCTTTTAAAATCGAATCTTTTGGTGTAGATTCAATTGCGCTTGCTTCACTTATTCCGCCTAATTTAGCATATTCAGCAACCAGACTTTTATTCAAAACACGAACTTCTAAATCTGTTCTTGTGATTTTTTTTCTTAAATATTTTTCAATCATCAAACTCGCAATAGGTCCGGCTACGTTTGCACCAAAACCTCCATTTTCAATCATAATCGCGATTGCGATTTTAGGATTATCCTTTGGAGCAAAAGCCACAAAAATAGAGTGATCTTTTAGTTTTGTTCTTACTCCGTCAATTTTTGCATAATTTTCAGCGGTACCTGTTTTTCCGCAAATATCAATACCTTCTACTCTCAGAGCATAAGCCGTTCCTTTGTTGTAAACGTCAAATAAGCCATTTATAACCGGTGGAAAATACTTTTTGTCAATTGTAGTCTCGTGTTTAGTTGTAAATTTTGCATCTATTTTTTTACCCTCGATTTTTTTAATAATATGAGGAGTGTAATAATAACCTTGATTTGCAACTGTCGCCATCATATTCGCTAATTGAATAGGGGTCATCAAAACTTCACCTTGACCAATAGCATTAGATACAATTGTGGTGCTTCTCCAGCCACCATTTGGGTATATTTTTTTGTAAGTTTTAGAAGTTGGAATGTTTCCTTTTCTTCCCGTTGGCAAATCGTATCCCATAAATTGACCAAGACCAAAACTTTTCACGTGCCCACTCCAAACATCAACTGCGTACCCAGGATTCTTATATTTGTTTATCGTTAGCATGTAAGATTGTGCAAAATAAGTATTACAAGAATTGTAAATCCCGTTATTTAATTGATGAGGCCCAAAGCCGTGACATTTCATAAAGCGTCCTCGTCCGTAGCTAAAACCGTGATGACACATAAAAGTCGTATGCTCATCAATAACTCCTTCCTGAAGCGCAACAAGTCCAGTTAAAATTTTAAATGGAGATCCTGGTGGATATTCTGCTAAAAGCCCCCTGTCGTATAAAGGTTTTGCTATCGAATCTCGATATAAAAGTGTATAATTCTTAGATTTTTGTCTTCCTACTAAAATTCCAGGATCGAAAGATGGAGCGGTCACTAATGCTAGAATTTCACCGGTTTTAGGCTCAATAGCAACAATTCCACCTCTTTTATTGATCATTAACTCTTGGCCATACTTTTGAAGTTCGCCATCAATAGTTAAATTGATATCTTCTCCGGCAACAGCAATTGTATCGTATTTTCCATCTTTATACGAACCAATTTCTCGGTTGTATTTGTCTTTCTGAATGTATTTTACACCTTTTATACCGCGTAAAACTTCTTCGTAACTTTGTTCAACCCCTTGCTGTCCAATTAAATCTCCACTATTATAATATGGATTTTTTTTAATTAAGTTTTCATTTACCTGAGTGATAAAACCAAATATATTGGCGCCATAATCTACTTCGTAATCACGAAGTGAACGTTTTTGGAAATAGAAACCTTCAAATTTTCTGATTTTTTCTTGAAAAGCGGCAAATTCATTTTTATTTAATTGAGCCAAAAATACAGAAGGAAGACGAGGACTATATACTTTAGCCTTCGCAATTCTTTTGTCGTATTCTTCTTTTGTGATGTTTAGCAAAGAACAAAATTCAGTAACATTCAAATCTTCTTTGATATCGCGCGGAATAACCATGATATCATAAGAAGCCTGATTGGCAACTAAAAGTTTGCCGTTTCTGTCGTAAATGTAACCTCTCTCAGGATAGTCGTACTGTTTTTTTATTGCGTTGTTTTCTGATTTTAGCTTAAATGAATCGTCTACAATTTGCAAATAAAATACCCTGATCACCAGTAAAGATCCTGCAATGATAATTAAAGCGGGTAGCAGAACTTTTCTCATCGTTTATTGGGCTTAATAAGATAAATGATTATGATAGAGGTTATAATTGTAAAAATTGAGCTAAACAGCGTTCGAAGTAAAATGTCCCAAATGAATTTGAATTGGAACGCTTCGAGTACAAACAGTATGATATGGTGTAGCAAAACGGATACCAAAATAAATGAAAACCTTTCGGGTGTTAAGGATTCGTTTAATTTGATGGTTTGATATTCATAACTCAGTCCAAACGAAAACTTAAAAATATAAGGCCTGTAGTAAGCAAGAATTACACACGATGTTGCATGTATTCCTCCTGAATTACAAAACATATCCATTGTTAATCCGAGTAAAAAACTTGAAATAATCAATCCTGATTTATTACTGTTTACAGGATAAAGAATGATATACAGAATATACGGAAAAGGACTTATGTACCCTAAAAAATTCATATTGTTGAAAATAACAATCTGAATTGCCAGTAACATAATAAATCGAAAAATATTGACTAACAATGCGCTATTCATCTTTTTCCTTTTTTTCTAAATTAATAAGTTCTTCTCTGTCTTTGCTTTTGATAATGTAAACATGCCCAAGGTTTGTCATATCGTTAAATAACTTAACCTTTATAACATAAAAACTGGTTTGTTCCTCTTTGTAAACGGTTTCAACGGTTCCAATGTTTATTCCTTCAGGGAAAATTACAGATTGCCCTCCTGTTACGATAGTATCGCCTTTTCTAACAGAAGCTAATCTTGGAACATCTTTCAGTTGGACAAAACCAGTACTTTTTCCGTCCCATGTTAAAGAACCAAAGTGATTTGATTTTTTAAGTTTGGCGTTGATCTGTGATTTCATGTTCAAAATACTAACCACAGTTGAATATCTTGGAGAAGTGTTGTCAATTACTCCAACAATTCCTAAGCTATTTATTACTCCCATATCTGGTTTTACACCTTCATTGGATCCAGAATTTAAAGTAAGAAAGTTTTCGTGTGTACTGTATGTATTGTGAATCACTTTTGATACAATAATGTCAGCCGGTTTTACTCCTTTAATTGTATCAGGTAAAGGCAATTTTGTAGTGTCTTCTTTATTGAATAAAAGACTTTTTAACCTTGCATTTTCGAGTACAAGTTCTTCATTTTCAGCTCTTAAATTCAAATATTCGTCTATGCGATTAATTCTTTCATAAACACCTCCGCTTAAAAAGTTGGCAGAACTGATTATTTTGCTTCTATGGTAAGAATGTGATTGAATTGTGAGCGTCAACGAAATACCTAAAAGCAGCAAAAACAGCAATCGATTACTGTTTCTTATAATGAAATTAAATATTTGCTGCATTTCTTGTCTGGTTATTTTGTTTCAGGATATGCTTAAAGTTTCAAAATTTTATTAGAGTTAAATATTGGAATTTAACTCTAATAAAAAGTATAATTATTTGTTTTGAATCTTATTTTATTAAGATGCTTTTGAATTTTGCAATGTTTTTAAGTGCCATTCCAGTACCGCGAACAACAGCTCTCAACGGATCTTCAGCAATATATACTGGTAAATCAGTTTTTTGAGAAATACGTTTGTCAAGACCTCTTAACATAGATCCTCCACCAGCTAAATAAATACCGGTATTGTAAATATCAGCAGCTAATTCAGGAGGAGTTTGAGATAATGTTTCCATTACTGCATCCTCGATACGCTGGATAGACTTGTCTAAAGCTTTTGCGATTTCACGGTAAGAAACATCAACTTGTTTTGGTTTACCAGTAAGCAAATCTCTACCTTGAACAGACATATCTTCTGGCGGTCCGTCTAAATCTTCGATAGCCGCTCCAATTTGAATTTTAATTTTTTCAGCAGTACTTTCTCCAACAAATAAGTTGTGTTGTGTACGCATGTAATAAACGATATCATTTGTGAAAACGTCACCTGCAATTTTTACAGATTTGTCGCAAACAATTCCACCTAAAGCGATAACTGCAATTTCAGTTGTACCACCTCCGATATCCACAATCATGTTTCCTTTTGGTTGCATAATGTCGATTCCGATACCGATTGCTGCTGCCATTGGCTCATGAATCAAATAAACTTCTTTTCCGTTTACTCTTTCACAAGATTCTTTTACTGCACGCATTTCAACCTCAGTAATTCCAGATGGAATACATACAACCATTCTTAAAGCTGGCGTAAACATTCTTTTTTTCAATGCAGGAATACTCTTAATGAACATATTGATCATTTTTTCAGAAGCATCAAAATCGGCAATTACTCCATCTTTCAAAGGCCTTATGGTCTTGATGTTTTCATGCGTTTTACCTTGCATCATGTTGGCTTCTTTACCAACAGCGATGATTTTGCCTGAAACTCTGTCGCGTGCTACGATAGAGGGGCTGTCAATAACAACTTTATCATTATGAATGATTAAAGTGTTTGCGGTACCAAGGTCTATTGCAATATCCTCAGTCATGAAATCAAAAAATCCCATAAGTTTTTTAGGGGTTTAAAATGTTATAAATTATTTATCGAACAAAGTTAAACAAATTAATGTTTAAAATGACGTGTTCCTGTAAATACCATTGCAAGATTATTTTCGTTGCAATAATTTATGCTTAATTCGTCTTTTATTGAACCTCCTGGCTGAATTACAGCAGTTATTCCTGCTTTTTTAGCTAATTCTACACAGTCCGGAAATGGGAAAAATGCGTCACTCGCCATTGAAGCTCCAGTTAAATCAAATCCAAATGCTTTCGCTTTGTCAACAGCCTGCATTAATGCATCGACTCTTGATGTCTGACCTGTACCTGATGAAATCAATGTTCCGTTTTTAGCAAATACAATAGTGTTTGATTTTGTATTCTTGCAGATTTTAGAAGCAAAGATCAAATCTTCGATCTCCTGAGCAGTAGGTTCTGTTATTGTAACGGTTTTTAAATGCTCTTTATTATCCGTAATATTATTTCTGTCCTGAATTAACAAACCATTAAGACAAGTTCTTACTTGACGATTTGGTAATTCAACTTCATTTTGAACTAAAATGATTCTGTTTTTCTTCTCTTGTAAAACAGTAACTGCCTCATCATCATATGCTGGAGCGATTACCACTTCGCAGAATAATTTGTTGATTTCCTGAGCCGTTTCTAAATCAATTTTAGTGTTAGAAATTAACACTCCTCCAAAAGCAGAAGTAGGATCACAAGCTAAAGCTGCTAAATAAGCTTCGCTGATTGTTTTTCTAGAAGCCAATCCGCAAGCATTATTGTGTTTCAAAATTGCGAATGTTGGTCCGTCAGTTTTAAATTCAGCAATTAAGTTAACTGCAGCGTCAACATCTAGCAAGTTGTTATATGATAATTCTTTTCCGTGAATTTTGTTGAACATAGCGTCAAAATCTCCAAAGAAAAATCCTTTTTGGTGAGGGTTTTCGCCATATCTTAAAACTTGACCATTTGCAATGCTTTCTTTGTAAATAGTTTCGTCAGTGTTGAAATAATTAAAAATAGCTCCGTCATAGTGAGAAGAAACGTGGAATGCTTTAGTAGCTAACAATCTTCTGTTTTCCAAAGTTGTTGCTCCGTCTTGTTCTGTAATTAAATCTAAAAGCAAGCTGTATTCATTTACCGAAGCAACAATTACAGTGTCTTTGAAATTTTTTGCACCTGCGCGGATTAATGAAATTCCGCCAATATCAATTTTTTCAATAATATCTTGTTCGCTTGCACCAGAAGCAACAGTTTTTTCAAAAGGATACAAATCAACAATTACTAAATCAATTTGAGGAATGTCAAATTCTTTCATTTGCTGAACATCACTTTCGTTATCCTGACGGTTCAAAATTCCTCCAAAAATTTTCGGGTGTAAAGTTTTAACTCTTCCTCCAAGGATTTCAGGAAAAGAAGTAATGTCTTCAACAGGAACTACAGGAATTCCAAGGTTTTTAATGAAATCTTCTGTCCCTCCAGTTGAGTAAAGTGTTACATTTTGTTCGTGTAATTTTCTAACGATTGGCTCTAATCCATCTTTCGAAAAAACAGAAATTAATGCTGATTGTATTTTTTTAGTTGTGCTCATTGTGTAGTTATGATTTTTGAGACTGCAAAAGTAGTTTTTTTAAATATTATTTTAAAGAAAATTAATGTAACATTATGCTAAAAAAATCTACTGATGAGTAAGTTAACTTTTATTAGGTTTTTGATTTTAAATTATTGAATTTTACTTTATTGAAAAATACTACTATATGCTTCTTTACCTTCGATTATTAAAAGAAAGTCTGAGCTTTGCTATAAATGCTTTACGAAATAATAAATTAAGAACTTTATTGTCGCTCCTTGGGGTTACAATTGGTATTTTTTCGATTATTGCTGTTTTGGCTGCCGTCGATTCTTTAGATAGAAAAATTTCTAAAGATTTGAGCAGTTTAGATAAAAATACGATTTATTTAATGAAATATTGCTTTGGTCCATCTGAAATTCCACAATGGAAAAGAGAACAGTTCCCAAATGTAAAATATGATGAATATATTGGTTTGAAAAATTCACTAAATAATACTGATCAGGTGGGTTATCAGCTTTTTGTAGCCAGAGAAAGTTTAAAGTACGATTCGAAAACTGTTGCCGATGTGAACATTATTCCATCTTCATTTGAAATGGTCGATATTGACGGATTAAGTTTTGATAAAGGAAGATTTTACAACGAATCAGAATCTAACTCAGGAACGGCTGTAATTGTTTTGGGATATGATATTGCTGAAGGTCTTTTTGGAACAAGTGATCCTCTTGGGAAAAATATTCGTTTATACGGACAGCGTTTTACGGTTATTGGTGTAATTGCAAAACAAGGAGCTGGATTCTTTGGAGATAGTAATGATACTTCGGTTTATTTGCCAGCCAATTTTCTTCGACGAATGTATGGTGATAGTGATTCTATGACTCCTGTAATAGTTTTGAAACCCGTTAAAGGCGTAGATATGGATGCTTATAAAGCTGAAGTTGCGCAAAAACTTCGTGCCATTCGTGGCATGAAAGCAGGCGAAATGGATAATTTCTTTGTAAATGTGCTTTCTGGTTTTACCGATTTTATTGATGGAATTTTGGGTACTTTAAGAACTGCCGGAATTTTTATCAGTATTTTTTCCTTTTTAGTTGGTGGTTTTGGAGTTGCGAATATCATGTTTGTTTCTGTTAAAGAACGTACTAATTTAATTGGAATTCAAAAATCATTAGGAGCAAAAAACCGTTTTATATTATTTCAGTTTTTATTTGAAGCTGTTATGCTTTGTTTGATAGGAGGTATAATTGGTTTGTTTATTGTTTGGCTTCTTTCCCTTCTTTTGACTAATTTATTAGAATTCGAATTTGTTTTAAGTTTCTGGAATGTAGTTATTGGAGCAGGATTGTCCATTTTTGTTGGTGTGCTTTCGGGTATTCTTCCAGCAGTTTCAGCAGCAAATCTTGATCCGGTTGAAGCGATTAGAACCGGAATGTAATATTGTTTTTGTGTTATTTTACTGTAAATTTTGATGCGTAAAAATAATTAGATACTTTTGATAGAGTAAGAACTTAAATCGCTAAATAAATGAGCTTTAACCTTAAATCTGTTGATACTGTTGAGTCTATTTCCAAAGAGGATTTTAAAAAGAATTATTTGGATAAAAGAAAGCCTTTAATCATCAAAGGACTTACAAAAGACTGGCCTGCAAGAGAAAAATGGTCAACAGAATATTTTAAGCAGATTGCAGGTGATATTGAGGTTAAATTGGTAGATAATTCAAAAGCAGATCCGAAAAAAGTAATCAACGCATCGATTGCAAGCATGAAATTTGGCGAGTATCTGGATTTGATAAAACGCGAGCCAACACAATTGCGTATTTTTTTCTTCAATCTTTTCAAACACAGACCCGAATTAATTGACGATGTAAAAATTCCGAAAGAATTAATGGGTGGTTTTATAGAAAGCATGCCAGCCATGTTTTTTGGAGGTTCTAAAGCGATTACTTTTTTGCATTATGACATTGATTTGCCGCATCTTTTTCATACTCATTTTGGCGGAAGAAAGCACATTATATTATTCGATAATAAATGGAAAAAAAGATTGTATTGTCTTCCAAACACTACTTATGCTTTAGAAGATTATGATGTAGCCAATCCCGATTTTGAAAAATTTCCTGCGCTAAAAGGAGTAGAAGGATATGAGGTTTTTCTGGAACACGGAGATACGTTATTCATGCCGACTGGAATGTGGCACTGGATGCGTTATATAGATGGTTCTTTTTCACTTACACTTCGCGCATGGGATCAATCAATTTCCCGTAAAATTGCCAGTGTTTGGAGTTTGTTTATGCACGGTGCAGTTGATAGTGCTATTAAAGTTGTTTTTAGAGAGCGTTATGCAATCTGGCGTGAAAAATTAGTCTTTAAAATCGCTGAAAAAGAATTAAAAAAGGATTTGAAAAAAGCGGGATAATAATTTAGTCTAAAAATATAAAAACCCTGTAAGTACTATATGTACTATTTGGGTTTTTTTACAAATTTGACAAGTTCGGGAAATTTGATTCTTGTTTTATCCCATTTAATATCGGCAGAATTGTAATATTTGTTATTTCTCTTATAATAAATAATTGTGTCTTCTTCCTGTGTTGTTCTTCTAATAACGATAAAATCTCTGCCTTTCTTGAAATAATTTAAAAATTTATTTAAATCAAAAAATATTTTAGAATTTAAAGTGTCAGATTGAGATGCGATGAAAGTTGCATTTCTAAAATCATCTTTGTAATTCAATTTAATAAAATCATAAATATTTTTATTTGAAATTTCAATTAGATCTCTTGGATCTAAATCAGCGAAATATGGAATTGTGTCGGTATTTGGTGTTCCACAGATCATTCCTAATCCTTTATTTTGCAAATAATAAGCAGTGGAATCTGAGTTGATGATGAATGTATTTGTTCCGTAAGTTAGCCAGCCAGGTATAGGTGGAGGAGGTGAAACAGTATCATTATTTCGTATTATTGATTTGTTTTCTTGCGAAATTATATAAGGAATGTTTTTTTCAATTTCACCTTCTTTCTTGGTACAATTAACAAAAAACAAACAAGCCATAAAGCCGATAAAAACTCTCGCCATAGAAATCAGATTTAAAATAAAGATATAAAAAAATCCCATCTGCAAAAGCGAATGGGATTTTATATATTTAGAAGTTTTAAAACTATCTAATAGTATTATTTTGAATCAAATCGATATATAAGTTGATCTTATCTTTCAATTCTTTTCTAGGCGTGATAAAGTCTAAGAAACCGTGCTCTAAAAGAAACTCAGCAGTTTGGAAACCTTCTGGTAAATCTTTTCCTGTAGTATCACGAACAACACGTGGACCAGCAAAACCAATCAAAGCGCCTGGCTCAGAGATATTGATATCTCCTAACATTGCGTAAGATGCAGTTGTTCCACCCGTTGTAGGGTCTGTACAAAGAGAAATGTAAGGTAATTTAGCTTCCGCTAATTGAGCCAGTTTTACAGAAGTTTTTGCTAATTGCATTAAAGAATAAGCAGCTTCCATCATACGAGCTCCACCAGATTTAGAAATCATTACAAAAGGTAATTTGTTTTTGATCGCGTGATCAATTCCTCTTGCAATTTTTTCACCTACAACTGCCCCCATAGATCCACCAATAAAAGCGAAATCCATACAGCAAATTACAAGTTCTCTTCCTTTAGATTTTCCTACTCCCGTACGTACAGCGTCTTTAAGATGAGTTTTTTCCATTACATCTTTCAATCTTTCTGCATATTTCTTTGTATCCACAAAATGCAAAGGATCTTTTGATGTCATGTTTTTATCTAACTCAACAAATTCGTTGTTGTCGAATAAAATTTCAAAATAGGTTGCGCTTCCAATTCGAACGTGAAAATCATCTTCAGGGCTTACGAATAAGTTTCTCGCTAATTCGTCTGCATCAATAATTTTTCCAGTTGGAGATTTGTACCACAATCCTTTCGGAACGTCCATCTTATCTTCTGTAGCGGTCGTAATCCCTTTTTCTTGTCTTTTAAACCAAGCCATTTTTTTAATTTTAGAATGTAGATTTTAAAGTTTAGATTTCAATCCTATTTCAAAAATTAGATTTCAGGCTTTTTTTAGAAGTCTGAAATCTAAAATCAGAAATCTAAATTTTAAAGCGTGTTTACGTTATTTAAATCAGCAAAAGCTTGTTCAAGTCTTGCGTTGAATGTTACTTCGCTTTCACGAACCCATCTTCTTGGATCGTAATATTTTTTGTTTGGAGCATCAGCACCTTCTGGGTTACCAATTTGAGATTTTAAATAGTCAAGATTTTTAACCATATAATCACGAATTCCTTCAGTGTATGCAAATTGTAAATCTGTATCGATGTTCATTTTGATAACTCCGTAGCTAATTCCTTCTCTGATTTCTTCAAGTGTAGAACCTGAACCTCCGTGGAAAACGAAATCAACAGGATTATGTCCTGTGTTGAATTTGTTTTGTACGAAATCCTGAGAATTTTTTAAGATTTTTGGAGTTAATTTTACGTTTCCTGGTTTGTAAACACCGTGAACGTTTCCGAAAGCAGCAGCAATTGTAAATTTAGGGCTTACTTTAGATAATTCTTCATAAGCATAAGCTACTTCTTCTGGTTGAGTGTATAATTTTGAGCTATCAACATCAGAGTTGTCAACACCATCTTCTTCACCACCTGTAATACCAAGCTCGATTTCCAATGTCATACCCATTTTGCTCATTCTTGCTAAATACTCTTTACAGATCTCGATGTTTTCTTCGATTGGCTCCTCAGACAAATCGATCATGTGAGAACTGAATAATGGTTTTCCTGTTTCTGCAAAATGTTTTTCAGAAGCATCTAATAAACCATCAATCCAAGGTAATAATTTTTTTGCGCAGTGGTCAGTGTGTAAAATTACAGTTGCACCGTAAGCCTCAGCTAAAGTGTGAATATGTTTTGCTCCAGCGATTCCTCCAGCGATAGCCGCTTTTTCACCTGCGTTAGATAATCCTTTTCCAGCGTTGAATTGTGCTCCTCCGTTAGAAAATTGAATAATAACTGGTGCGTTAAGTTTTGCTGCAGTTTCAAGTACACCGTTAATTGTGCTTGATCCAGTAACGTTTACTGCAGGAAGTGCAAATCCTTTTTCTTTTGCATAGTTAAAAATCTCCTGAACTTGGTCTCCTGTAGCAACTCCTGGTTTGATATTGTGTGCCATTGTAATTTTTTTTATAGTTGTTTTTAGTTTTTAGGTTGCAAAAATAAGAATTAATTAGCATTAGAATGGATAATTTATTCCAAAATTTAAAACCGAGTGACCAAAATTGTATTCTTTAAACCATCTGTCTCCCTTCTCATGTGCCGGATTATAGGTCTTGAAGCCTAAATCTAATCGAACAACAAAGAAGCTTAAATCGTATCGTAATCCAAATCCTGAGCCCAAAGCAATTTCAGCTAAATCGTTTACGCCAGAAAATTTTGCCTTCTCATCGATGACATTATCGAGCACATTCCAGATATTTCCGGCGTCTGCAAAAACAGCTCCTTTAACATCGCCAAGAATTTTAAAACGATATTCGGCACTAAATGCAATTTTCATATTCGCCTCGTTAAAATCATCCATCGCGTCTGTACTTCCAGGACCCAAAGAGTAAGGTTGCCATGCACGATTATCATTTGAACCTCCTGAATAATAACTTCTTGAAAACGGAATATAATTTGAGTTCCCAAAAGGAATTGCAATCCCGAAGAAGCTTCGTACCGCAAGCACATTTTCTTTTCCAAAATCCCAATGCTTGATATAATCGAATTCGGTTTTGATGTATTCTGAATATTCTAAATTAAATATTTCATAATTGCCATTTGTGTTTTTTGGTAGACTCGCAATGTTTGAAATGGCTGACAATAAAGTCCCCGCCGATTCTATTTTAGTTTTAAACTGATAGAAATTATTGTCGGCAAGATCTTTTTTGGTTGTTTTAGTAAAGGTATAGCTCGTGGCTAAAATAAAATCATTTTCAGTCAGACGAACTCTTCGTTCCTCAATACTTTCGACATCTCTATACAGAGGATCTCCAGGGAGCAAGGCTGTTTGCCCGGTTAATACATCATTAGTAAATCCTGTAGTTCCTTTAGGTATAGTCAGATCTTTTCTCGCTTGTTCTTCTGGGGTATCTCCCCAGTTGATAGGTTTGGTATTATAGTCTTTACCAATACCGTTTAATTCATCATATGAAGACGTATAAACATTAAAATAGTTGTTTGGATTTAAGTTTCGAACATATTGTGCGTTTAACAATTCTAATTTTGCAGTGTTATGACGCTTTGGAGACCAATTATAGGCGATTCCTCCAGTAAAATTCTCTTTATCCAAACCAATATTTCGCTGTTTAGAAAAACCGCTTGAGATTGAAGTAGAAGGAATCATCCTTTTCGGAATAATTTTTTCAGTTCCAAAAGGCATTAAAATTCTTGGGAAATTTAATTTCATATCAAGTCCATATTCTGAAACATTGAAGAAATTATTATTTGGATTCGCCATGTCTTTTGATGATCCAATATTCATTCTTGCTGAAATTTCAAGTGTTTCAGCACGGTTAAATACATTTCGGATGGTTTCAGAAACACTTGCCCCAATACCAAAATCTTGAATATTAGAGTGTGTCACGTCAAGGGTTGCTCCAAAACTGTATTTTTTTCTTGGTGTCAAATAGACATTCGCAATTAAAGACTGTGCGGTCGAGTCTCTTTTATCAACTTCATATTGTATGGAAGGATAATTGAAGATTTTTAAATTGTTCAAATATCGAGAAGAAAGCGTTGTTCTTGTATCAGAGAAAATACTTCCTTTTGTAATAAAAATAGCGTCGGTAATAGCTCTCGGTTTGTATTTGATTTTTTTATAGCCATACAAATTAAAGTTGTTGTACGAAATACTATCGTTGATTTTTGATTTTGAATTAGCCGCTGAATAATCAGTATAAATATTCACGTCGCTGATTTTGTACAATTTAAAAGGTTCTGTTCTGCTGGAATCTTTCTCTTGTATGCTATTGTTGTTGATGATTAAGTTTACATCAGCTTTATTTTGTTTTCCAATTGTATCAATATCAAAAGTAACATAAGTAGGTTGAAAATAGTAAGCCCCATTATTTCTGAAATAAGTTGTAATACGATTTTTTTCTTCTTCAAAATCTGTTGTTTTGTATTGATTCCCAGATTTTAAAATCGAAGGCTCTCTGCTTGTATGATAAAGTGAATCTAATGCCGGCGTTAAAATCGTAGTTCTGATAGAATCTAATGTATATGCGGGTCCAGTCGTAATATTGTAATTAATTTTAGCTCTTTTAATTCCGACAGTATCAATAGTATAGTCTGTTTGTACTTTGAAAAAGCCGTTATTTAAATAGTAGTATTTTAAGCGAAGCAACGTTTTTTTTGTTTTTGCTGTATCAATAATTACTGGTGCTTCCCCTGTATTTTTTAAGAAATCATTCAGTCCTTTATTTATAAAAGATTGACCAAGACGATCAACTTGCTTTGCTGAAAGTACTTTTGACCAACGTTCATACCTTCCAGGATGATTGTCAAATTTTGCCTGATAAGTAGAATCTGGGTTTAAATTGGCTAAATTGTATAAATTTAAGCGTAATTTAAAGCCAAGTAACTTTCCGTTTGGCTTTTGATACATTTGATTTGAAGCAGTTTCGTCATTTGAAGACTTTCCGTTTACAAGAATATTATTTTTTACAAGAAGGTTTTTTCCATCTGGAACTCTTTTTACAGCATTACAAGCACAAATAAGTGTTGCTATTAGAATAAATGCTGTTATTTTTGTGGAATTATTTTTCAAGTGTTTATAAATATTTAATTCAAAAGTACATTATTTTATGGTTAGTAAAAACCAAATAAAACTTATCTCAGGCTTACATCAAAAAAAACAACGTTTTGCAAATCAATTATTTTTTGCTGAAGGAGTAAAAGTAATTCAAGAATTGTTGCAATCCAATTTTGAATTAGAGCATTTGTACACCACGCAAAATGATTTTGAAGCAGTTCAGTCTTCAAAACGAACTCTCATTAATGAACAGGAGTTAAAGAAAATAAGTGCTTTGTCGACTCCTAATTCTTGTTTGGCTGTATTCAAAATCCCTGCCGAAAATAAAATAATCGATTCAGGTTTGATTTTAGCCTTAGACGATATTCGTGATCCTGGAAATTTGGGAACAATTTTACGTCTTTGCGACTGGTTTGGCATCAACCAAATTATTTGCTCTAAAGAGACTGTAGATATTTATAACCCAAAAGTGGTTCAGGCTACAATGGGATCTATAACCAGAGTAAATGTTAATTATGTTGATTTGAAAAACTTTATCGCTCAAACAAAACTACCAATTTTTGGAACTTTTATGGACGGCGAAAACATTTATAAATCAAATTTGCCTCAAAACGGAATCATTATCATGGGTAATGAAGCCAACGGAATTTCAGCAGAAATTGAAAAAATGGTCACAAGCCGACTCACAATTCCTAGATTTGGAGAGTTACAAAAAACCGAAAGTTTAAATGTAGCTACTGCAACAGCAATTATTCTTAGTGAATTTAAACGAAATTGTTAGCTATTTGTTTTAGTGAAAAGTAAAATTTATTAAAATAGCTCGGGATTTCATAGAATCGATGTTTCCTGTCCACGGGCTATTCGGATCATTGTCTCTTACTAATTCATCAGTTATTCCAAACATTCCTCTAATAGAAGGAGAAAAAATGAAATATTCTGTAAAGAAATCAATACCAACACCCATTTCATAAGCGGCTGTCCAAGGTTTTACTCTGAATTTCTGTTGCGAATTATCATCTTGAGACTTTGAATTGCTCGACAAATTCAGCGTAGTTGACATTCCGCCAACTAAATACGGACGTATATTTCCTGTGCGCAGCGAAGAGAACTTCAATAATAAAGGGAAATGAATGTAAGTACTGTTCACTTCTCTCAAATAGTCATTTTGAGCAGTAAAATTTGGATAATATAAATCACGTTTTGTGTAGTACAAACCTGGTTCAAAACGCAAATTTATGTATTCCTGCAATCTTAAATCTGCTACGACACCAACATTAAATCCGGTAGTTTTTTTTACCTGAATATCTTGGTTCACAACATTTTTATAGTCAAATTTAAAGTCAAAGCTGTTGAAGCCCAAATAATACCCAAAATAAAGGCGTTGCTTTTGCCAGTTTTCAAGATTAATGATAGGATCTTTGCTAAACATGCTTTTAGCAAATTGCGAATATCCTTTTGTCGATAAGACTAATAAAATTAAGATTACTGTTTTTTTCATACTATTTTTTAGAAGCAGAATAAATGGTTGCAACTCCAAAGGTTTGAGGCATAGCCACAACATCTATAAACCCAATTTTTCTCAAAATATTGTTTAATGCTTCTCCGTAAGGAAAAACAGCAGCAGATTCTGATAAATAGCCATAAGCCGAGTTATCTTTAGAGAATAATTTCCCGATTATAGGAAGTATATTTTTGCTGTAAAATTTATATCCTTGTTTATATGGAGTTTTATCTGGAACTGAAGTTTCTAGAATAACGAATACACCATTTGGTTTTAAAACCCTTAAAATTTCAGCAAATCCTTTTTCTAAATTTTCAAAATTTCGAACACCAAAACCAACAGTTATAGCATCAAAATAGTTGTCCTCAAAAGGAATATTTTCAGAATCGCCTAAAACTAAATCAATAACACCAGAAAGATTTTTCTCTTCGACTTTCTTTTTTCCAACCTCAAGCATTCCGGCTGAAATATCTAAACCAATTATTTTTTCGGCCTTGGTTTGCGCCATTAAAATAGCAAGATCACCAGTTCCTGTAGCAATATCAAGAATGATTTTTGGCTTAGTATCAGAAACTATTTTTAATACTTTTTTTCGCCATTTAACATCAATCCCAAACGAGATGACACGGTTCAAATTATCATAATTACCAGAGATGTTGTCAAACATTTGGGCAACCTGTTCTTTCTTCCCTAAAGAAGAGTCTTTATATGGAGTTATTTTTTCAGACATTTTTTTTATTTAGGCAAATATAATACAATCTGACTTAACTGTAATTGGCTTTTTTAAATTGTAAATCAAATGTTTTAAAAGAAGGACTTTTATTGTTGTAAGCCTTCTTGTTTTGCTGATTTAAGGCATCACCAAAAACGGGTATTTTTTTAAAATCACTAAAAGTGGGTATTGTACAATGCTGGTTTTATGTCCAATTTTGTCAAAGATAAAAATGATGAAATTTTGATGATTGATTAGATGATGACTTAAATCAAATGATTGCTTTTTTTGCGCTGGTAATCTATTTGTTCTTGTAAGTAGTTTTGAAATGTTGCTCTTAAAAGTAACATTCTTTTTAAAGTGCAAAGTACGTTCTTAGGATTAAATTTGTTTTTGGAAATTTTAATTTTCTTGCCTTTAATATCTTAGTGGTATTTGTTATTAGAGGCGTTTTTGAGACTTGCTCTCAATCAACATTTATGTTATTCAGTTATTTCAAATGTTTTTAAACATTTGTGATTTTTTTACCAAAACTATTTCTCGAAAGAGTCAAAATCTAAAATCAATCTTTTTAAAAAACATCCTTCAAAAGAGGATGTTTTTTTATTTACGGATATAAGTTTCGTACGTATAATCATAAAGATGTTTATCATCTTTAAAATTTTCTTCAGATTCTACTAAAAGCCATTCATTTTCATTGATTTTTGGAAAGAAAGTATCCGCATCAAAAGTATGATGAACTTTTGTTATTTCAATAATATCAGTGAATGGTAAAGCAAGATTGTAAATTTCGCCTCCACCAATAATATAAGAATCTTCGTTTTCAGGACAAACAGCAATAGCTTTTTCAATGCTGTCGACTACGATACAACCTTCAGGATTGTAATCATTTTGTCGGGTTATGATAACGTGGGTTCTGTTTGGTAAAGGTTTCGGGAAGCTTTCAAAAGTTTTTCTTCCCATTATAATATGATGATTTGTTGTCAGCGATTTGAATCTTTTAAAATCATTTGGCAAATGCCAGACTAAATCATTGTTTTTTCCAAGGGCATTGTTTTCGGCTACAGCCGCTATCATTATAATCATGGCATTCTAAACTAAAAATTATTTCTGAGTATCCTCATTTATTTTGGATTCCAATTGACTGATCCTTTTTTGTTGTAGTGCAACAAGTCTGTCAATTTGTTCTCTTTCCCATTTTTTGTTCATAAATCGATCTGTAATATAGACTTTTATAAAATGTAAAATGAATAAAAAGAGCCATATCGTAATTCCCCAAATACACCAATTTTGATTTGTTCCAGCTCCAAAACCGAAAAATCTATTAGCAACAAATAAAAATAAACTTCCTATCAGGAACAGCACAAAATGAAAATATAGGATTTTCTTTTGTCTAATTCTTCTTCTGGCATATTCATACTGTTCTTGTACTTCTTTTTCCATAGGATCTTAAATGAAATGAGGTTATAAAGTTAAAATTTATTTTGAAAAGAAGGAATTTTGATCCTATAATATTTGTTGTTGAATAAGTTAAGAATTTGAAATCAAAAAATTATCATGGATTAATTTATGGATATGATTAAAATAAATAAGCATTTTTGCTATTCTCGTAAATCGGATATGGAGATGCTGAAACTTCAGCTGATTTTGCGTAATTTTAGGTATATCAATCTAAAAACTAAATAGTTATGTCTTTAAAGAAACAATTTATCAAAACAAAACCAGTAGTAAAAGTTACCTTTTCTGTCGAAGCTAAAGATGCAAGTACAGCTGCTGTAGTTGGAGATTTCAATAATTGGAATCCGGAAGAAGGAACTTTGAGTAAATTAAAAAACGGAACTTTTAAAGCTACTTATGACTTAGTAAAAGATGCCATTTACGAATTTAAGTATTTAATTGACGGTGTTTATGTGAACGAGCCTGAAGCAGATTCTTATAAATGGAATGATTTTGCCGGAAGCGAAAATAGTGTTGTGACAGTATAAAAAAATCCGCTTAAATTTTAAGCGGATTTTTTATGTTTTTATACAGCAACACTTCCTTTTATGGCAGGATGTGGATCATAATCGACAAGGGTAAAGTCATTGTAGTCAAAATCAAAAATATTTTTAATCGCTGGATTTAAAATCATTTTTGGTAATGGTTTTGGCTCTCTCGAAAGCTGTAATTCCAATTGATCAAAATGATTGTTGTAAATATGTGCATCTCCAAAAGTGTGGATAAAATCTCCAGCTTCAAGATCACATACCTGCGCAATCATCATGGTTAATAATGCATAAGAAGCAATATTAAACGGAACTCCTAAAAAGATATCTGCACTGCGTTGATAAAGCTGACAAGAAAGTTTGCCCTTTGTTTCTCCTTTTTCAGTATCGGGACTCGAAACATAAAACTGGAAAAAGGCGTGGCAAGGAGGCAAAGCAGCTTTGTTGTTTGCTACATTTTCTTCAAAAGATTTTTTTGTATCAGGAAGAACAGAAGGATTCCATGCTGAAACGAGCATTCTTCTACTGTTTGGATTTGTTTTTAATTCGGTAATCAATTCTGAGATTTGATCGATTTCTTCGCTGTTCCAATTTCTCCACTGATGTCCGTAAACAGGTCCTAAATCTCCGTTAGAATCAGCCCATTCATCCCAGATTTTTACTCCGTTTTCTTGTAGATATTTAATATTGGTGTCGCCTTTTAAAAACCAAAGCAATTCATAAATAATTGACTTTAAATGCAGTTTTTTGGTCGTAACCATCGGGAAACCTTCACTTAAATCAAAACGCATTTGGTAACCAAAAACGCTTTTAGTTCCGGTTCCGGTTCTGTCTCCTTTTTGGTTGCCGTTTTCTAAAACGTGTTTTACTAAATCTAAGTATTGTTTCATTTTTGCTTTAAGCTTTAGGCTTTAAGCTTTAGGCTTTTTCCTAATGCTTAAAGTTTGTTTTTTTTTATGATTATGCTTTAAGCTTATAGCTTATAGCCTAAAAATTATCTTCTAGAGATTTCGTCTCTAATTTTAGCGGCTTTTTCGTAATCTTCCTGTGAAACGGCTTGGTCTAAAAGTTCGTTCAATTCCTGAAGGCTGTGTTTTGCATATACATCTCCAGATTGATTGGTTTCTTCTTCGTGCCCAAAAGTTTCCGGATTCGAAAGTACATCGTCAATTTCCTGTGAACCCTGATCAGAATCGGCAGTATTTGATTTTAAATAAATTCCGGCTTTATCCAAAATGTTTTTATATGTGAAAATTGGTGCGTTGAAACGTAATGCCAAAGCAATTGCGTCTGAAGTTCTGGCATCAATTATTTCTTCGATTTTATCTCTTTCGCATATTAAGCTGGAGTAAAAAACACCATCAACAAGTTTGTGAATGATTACTTGTTTTACGACAATATCAAATCTTTCTGCGAAATTTTTGAATAAATCGTGCGTTAATGGGCGAGGAGGTTTTATTTCTTTTTCTAGGGCAATAGCAATCGACTGGGCTTCAAATGCGCCAATTACGATAGGCAATTTTCTTTCACCATCAACTTCATTCAAAATTAAGGCATAAGCGCCATTTTGAGTTTGACTGTATGAAATTCCTTTTATGGATAATTTTACTAGACTCATATATGATTGTAAAAAGGGCACTTAGCGCCGCATTTTAATACTATTTTTGATTGGAAAATAAAGGTGCAATTTTAATCAAAAAATATGGAACAAAAAAGCTGCCTTAAAACAAAGATACGATTATCTTGTTTTTAGGCAGCTATAATATTAAGAATTCTTAGATTAAGAATGTTGTGCTTTAAAAGCTTTTAATTTCTCAGTTAATTGAGGTACAATTTCAAATGCATCACCAACAATTCCGTAGTCAGCAACTTTAAAGAAAGGCGCTTCAGGATCGTTGTTGATTACCACTTTTACTTTTGAAGAGTTGATCCCTGCAATATGCTGAATTGCTCCAGAAATTCCGATTGCAATGTATAAGTTTGTTGCAACTGGTTTTCCTGTTTGCCCCACGTGTTCGCTGTGAGGTCTCCATCCTAAGTCAGAAACCGGTTTAGAACATGCAGTTGCAGCACCTAAAACTTCGGCTAAATTTTCAACTAATCCCCAGTTTTCAGGACCTTTCAATCCACGTCCGCCAGAAACTACGATATCCGCATCAGCGATAGAAACTTTTCCAGTCACTTTTTCAACAGATTCTACTTTTACACCAAAGTCATTATCTCCAATTGTTGGATTGAAATCTTCTGCAGCTGCAGCTCCTGCGCTTTCGAAAATTCCGTAAGAGTTTTTAGCCAAACCAAGAACTTTTACATCTGTATCGATTTGTGTAATATTGAAAGCTTTGTTAGAAAAAGCATTTCTTTTTACTTGAAAAGGAGAAGTGCTTAACGGCAATCCTACAACATTTGAAGCAAAACCAGCATTTAATGCTACTGCAACTAATGATGAAAGATAAATACTATCTGTTGTAGAAGAAAGTAAAACTACTTTTGTTCCTTCTTTTTCAGCAGCTTGTTTGATTACATCGGCGTAAGCTTTAGCAGTAAAACCAGCTAATTTATCGTTGTTTACTTTTAAAACTTTATCAACTCCGTATTTGCTTAATTCGCTAACATCGCTAATGTTTACAGTCAAAGCTGTAACTGTTGTTCCTAATGATTCAGCTACTTTTTTAGCGTAAGAAGCTAATTCGAAAGCAACTTTTTTAAATTTTCCTTCTGCAGATTCTGCATATATTAATATTGACATGATGTTTTTGTTTTGAGGTTTCATGTTTCAGGTTTCAAGTTTCAAGTTTGAAAACTGAACACTAAAACTGATTACTAGATTACTTTCGCTTCGTTGTGTAATAAATTGATTAACTCGTCTAAATTATCTGCAGAAACTAATTTCACTGCTGATTTTGGAGCTGGTTTTTCAAATTTCACTGCTTTTGTATTTACAGGAGCATCAACTGGCTCAAGAATAGTTAAAGCTTTAGTTCTTGCTGTCATGATTCCTCTCATGTTCGGGATACGTAAATCTTTTTCTTCAACAAGACCTTTTTGACCACCAATAATTAAAGGTAGCGTAGTGCTTACAGTTTCTTTTCCACCGTCAATTTCGCGAACTGCTTTTACATTGTTTCCGTCAACAGTAACACTTGTACAAGAGTTTAAAAAGTTGGAACCTAAAATTCCAGCAATCATTCCAGGAACCATTCCGCCATTATAATCTAAAGATTCTTTTCCAGCAATTACAAGATCGTAACCACCATTTTTAATAACTTCTGCTAATTGTTTTGCAACGAAAAAACCATCAGTTGGATTAGCGTTTACACGAATCGCTTCGTTTGCGCCAATTGCTAATGCTTTACGTAAAGTTGGCTCAGTATCTGGTCCTCCAACATTCACAACAGTTACAGTTGCTCCTTGTTGTTCTTGAAACCAAATTGCACGTGTTAAACCAAATTCGTCATTTGGGTTTATTACATATTGTACACCATTGGTATCAAATTCTGAATCACCATTGGAGAAGTTAATTTTTGAAGTAGTATCAGGCACGTGGCTGATGCAAACCAATATTTTCATAAGTATATATTTTGAATTTGTAATATGCTTTGACAAATTTAGAAATTAAAATTGGAATAATATACTATGCATGCATAATATTTTTTAAAAACTATTACGTTTTCGAAGATTCTGAAATTTGACACGTCTTTTTGGGTTTTTCAAAAATGAAAATTCAGCTATTTTGTCTGATTCTTAGGAATTTCGTAATCGTGAAAAGCTGTTCAAGTGTTAAAATCGGACGGGATTTATACTAGATTTTAATTTTTTACGTTTAAAAGAACCTAGATTGAAAATCAGAATTACACAAATAAGAGTGTATTTGTATAAAAAGTGTTTTTACAGATAGAATAATAACAATTATATCGATTTCGTAAATACCACAACACGTTTTAAAAAGTTAAAAGCAGAAGAAGAGAAGAAAGTTCCTGTGATTTTAAATTTAATTTATGCTTTTAAGTGATTTAAAATATTTATTTTTGCTCTTCAGAAAATTCAACATACAATATAAATATGAGAACAATACAATTTAGAGAGGCCATTTGTGAAGCGATGAGCGAAGAAATGCGTCACGATGAATCCATATATTTAATGGGCGAAGAAGTTGCAGAATACAACGGAGCATATAAAGCTTCAAAAGGAATGCTTGCTGAGTTTGGTGAAAAAAGAGTAATCGATACTCCAATTGCTGAGCTTGGTTTTACTGGAATTGCAGTAGGTTCTGCAATGAATGGTAACAGACCGATTGTAGAATATATGACATTCAACTTCTGTTTAGTTGGTATTGATCAAATCATAAATAATGCTGCTAAAATGCGTCAAATGACTGGAGGACAATTTAATGTGCCAATCGTTTTCCGTGGACCAACTGCTTCTGCAGGTCAATTAGGAGCAACTCACTCTCAAGCTTTAGAAAACTGGTTTGCTAATACACCAGGTCTTAAAGTTGTTGTGCCTTCAACTCCATATGATGCAAAAGGACTTTTGAAATCTGCAATTCGCGATAATGATCCGGTAATTTTCATGGAATCTGAGCAAATGTACGGTGACAAAGGTGAAGTGCCAGACGGAGAATATACAATTCCATTAGGAGTTGCTGATGTTAAGCGTGAAGGAAAAGATGTAACAATCGTTTCTTTCGGAAAAATCATCAAAGAAGCTTTTATCGCTGCTGATGAATTAGCTAAAGAAGGAATTTCTTGTGAGATTATCGATTTAAGAACAGTTCGTCCAATGGATAAAGACGCTATCTTGGCTTCTGTTAAAAAGACAAACCGTTTAGTAATTCTTGAAGAAGCTTGGCCATTTGCAAGTATTTCTTCTGAGATTACATATATCGTTCAGGAACAGGCTTTCGATTTCCTTGATGCGCCAATTCAGCGTATCACAACTGCTGATACTCCTGCACCTTACTCTCCTGTATTGCTTAAAGACTGGTTGCCAAACGCTGGTGATGTAGTAAAAGCAGTAAAGAAAGTAATGTACAAATAAAAAAATCAACAATACTTATAAAACTTCATCAGTCATATTAATTGATGAAGTTTTTTTTTGCCAAATGATAAAAAGAATAATTTTACTCAGCCTATTTTTTGTATTCGCCTTTGTGAATCTTGGAACTGCACAAACAAAAGTGAGTGGAATTGTTTTGGATAAATCAAATCAGCCAGTACCTTTTGCAAATATTGTTTTCAAAGGTTCTAATACCGGAATCGTTTCTAATGAAGACGGCCGTTTTTATCTGGAATCGCCTAATACTTATACAGCATTATTAGTTACATCAGCAGGATTTTCAGATAAGGAAGTTCCTCTGGAAAAAGCAGTTAATTACAATTTCAAAATTGTTTTATTTGAAGAACAAGTGCTAAACGAAGTTGTAATTTATACCGGAAAAACTTCTAAGAAGAATAATCCGGCATTAGATATTTTGAGGAAAATTTGGGAGAGAAAACGTAAAAACGGACTTTATCAATTCAGTCAATATCAAATGCAGAAGTATGAAAAAGTCGAGTTCGACATGAACACGATTGATAGTGCTTTTATGAAGAACAAACTTTTCAAAGGAATGGAGTTTGTATTTGAACATGTTGATACTTCTGATGTTACCGGAAAAACGTATCTGCCAATTTTCATCAACGAATCGGTATATGATGTTTATGGCGACAATAAATTAAAGAAAGTAAAAGAAAATCTGACTGGAAATAAAATGTCTGGTTTCAATGGAAATCAACAAATTTTATCTTTCGTAAAAGATCTTTATTCTGATTATAATATTTACGATAATCACCTTAAGTTTTTCGATAAAAGTTTTACAAGTCCACTTTCAAAAACCGGAATTGATGTCTATAATTATGTATTGAAAGACAGTGCTTATATTGACAAAAAATGGTGTTATAATATTGTTTTTTACCCAAGAAGAAAGAACGAATTGACTTTTAAAGGAGATTTTTGGGTTAACGATTCTACTTTTGCCATCAAAAAAATTAATATGGGTGTAACAAAAAGCGCCAATATTAACTGGGTAAAAGATATTTATATCGAACAGGAATTTGAAGTAGAAAATGATTCGGTTTTCCTTTTGACGCGTGATTATATGATGTCTGATTTTGCTTTGAATAAGAAAGAAAAATCAAAAGGAGTTTATGGAAAACGAACAACTCTATATCGAAATCATAAATTCAACATTCAAAAACCAGAGAAGTTTTATAAAGAAGAAGTCAATTTTATAGACAATGCTGTTTACGATAGACCGCCCGAGTTTTGGGATGAAAATCGTTTTGAAAAATTAAATAAAGACGAAGCCGGAATTTATAAAATGTTGGATACACTGCAGACGGTCAAGCGATTTAAGCAGTTGTACAGTCTCGTCTCGATACTAGGAAGCGGTTATGTCGAGTTTAAAAATTTCGATTTTGGACCCATATTTTCAACTTTTGGTTATAATGAAGTCGAAGGTTTAAGGATACGTGCCGGCGGGCGAACTTATTTTGGACCAAATGATCCATGGCGTATACAAGCTTATACAGCTTACGGTTTTAACGACAATAAATTTAAGTACGGAGTTTCTGGAAAATGGATGATCGACAAGAAAAATCGAATCATAATTTCTGGAGGAAATAGGCGTGATATTGAGCAGATTGGGGCAAGTTTAACCACAACAAACGATATTTTAGGACGAAGTTTTGCTTCTTCGGCTTTATTTACAACAAGCAGTAATGGGAAATTAACAAACATTAATCTGAGTAATGTTTCTTTTGAGATTGAACCTAAAAAGAATTTTATTGTCCAGGCCGGACTTTCTTACCGAACATTAGAATCGGCTTCTCCGACATTTAGTCTGGATTATTATACGACTTTACCTTCTGCAGCAAATCCTGCCGGAGTTATTGAAAGCAAGGTAACACAGTCTGAAGCCAATATTCAGTTTGAATATATGCCAAATCGCAAAACGATTGGTTTTGGAGTTGAGAGAGATTTAGTTGATAGTCCATTTAGTCATTTCTTTGTTAATTTTAGTTATGGTTTAAAGGGAGTTTTGAATAGTGATTTTGCTTATGAAAAAATTCAAATTTATTACAAACAGCCAATTATTATTGGACCTTTAGGAAGGTCAAATATTATTCTTGAAACGGGTAAAACATTTGGTACAATTCCGTTAGGGTTAATGAGTGTTGTTCCTGGAAATCAGACCTATTGGACTATTGAAAATACATTCAGTAATTTGAATTTTTACGAATTCATTACAGATCAATACACAACTTTGCAGTGGAATCATGATTTTGGAGGAAGATTATTCGCGAGAGTTCCATTCATGCGAAAATTGAACTGGAGAGAATTTGTTGGAATAAAAGCGGTTCACGGAACTATTTCTGATGCTAACCGAGCCATAAATGCTTCAGGCCAGCCTTATAATGCTCCTGAGAATGTTTATTGGGAATACAATGCCGGAATTGGAAATATCTTCAAAGTTTTCCGAATTGATTTCTCATGGAGAGGAAGTTATTTAAACATGCCGGATGCCAACAAATTTGCAGTAAAAGGATCTTTTGGGTTCTATTTCTAATTTTTAAGTTGCAAAGGTTCAAAGTTACAAAGTCGCAAAGGTTTAATTCTTTGCGACTTTTTTTGTGAAATAAAACTTTGCGTCTTTGCGAGATTCTTTTTTATTTAATTTTGAATAAACACTTAAATAACTCATGCAAGAAGCCATCGATTTTCTAACCAATCAAAACCCGATATTTCAGGAAATAATCGAAAAGTATGGACTGCCTCCAATTCCGAAACGACCTCAGGGTTTTGAGACTTTGGTATTGCTGATATTGGAACAACAAGTTTCTGTAGATTCGGCGAAAGCGACATTTTTAAAAATCAAAGCTTATAAAACCTGTAATCCAGAAAATATGGCTGTTTTGTCTGATGAAGAATTTAGAAGTCTTGGCGTAAGCCGACAAAAAACAAAGTACATTAAGATTTTGGCGGAAGCCGTTTTAAATAAAGAATTAGATATTGAAAGCCTGCATTCAAAATCAGCAAAACAAGTCAGGGAAGAGCTTATCAAACTGAAAGGAATAGGAAACTGGACGATTGACATTTATTTGATGTTCTGTTTGGAAGAGCCAGATTTGATTCCGCTTGGCGATATTGCAGTCGTAAATACGATGAAAGAATTGTTCAATATTCATGATAAACAGGAGATGGAAATTCATGCCAAACAATGGAGTCCGTACAGATCTTATGCAACCTATTTGCTTTGGCATCATTACCTAAAAAAGCGAAATAGAACAATTACTTATTAAATGCTTGTTTTTTAATAGATAATGCAGATAATTTAACCTGTTTTTTTATTGTAAAAATAGAATGTTTGGTTACTTTTGCAACCGAAATTATAGATATAATAAAAAACGAAAATGACCGCAGACAAACTAACGACTTTCGATGTATTAATCGAAATACCAAGAGGAAGCAGAAATAAATACGAGTACGATTTTGAGATCAAAAGAATGCGTTTCGACAGAATGTTATTCTCTTCAATGATGTACCCAGCTGATTATGGATTTATTCCAGAAACTTTAGCACTTGACGGAGATCCTCTTGATGTATTGGTTTTAGTAAACGAACCAACTTTCCCTGGATGTGTAATGGAAGTTAAACCAATTGGTGTTTTCCACATGGCAGATGACAAAGGACCAGACGAAAAAATTATTTGTGTACCAGTTTCAGATCCGATCTGGAATTCATTAAATGATCTTTCAGATATCAACCCACACTTAGTAAAAGAAATCGAGCATTTCTTCCAAGTTTATAAAGATCTTGAAAACAAAAAAGTTGATGTTGAAGGATGGGGAGACGTAAACGAAGCTTATGCAATTATTGCTGAGTGCACGAAGCGTTTTGATGATATTGAAAATAAACCAGAGGGATTATTTAGCATTAAATAATTTTAGCATTCATATTTTATAAAAAAAGCAATACTCCGTTAGGAGTATTGCTTTTTTGTTTAAATTCGTTTTAGTTAGATTGTTGACTATTAACCAAAACCATTAAAATATTATGAATGCATTTATGATTTACCTGCCAATAGTTATGGCAGTTTTAGGATTACTTTTCATGGGAATAAAAAGGACTTGGGTTTTAAAACAAGATGCCGGAGACGGTAAGATGAAAGAGATTTCAGATTACATCTACGAAGGAGCCTTAGCCTTCCTAAAAGCCGAATATAAACTATTAACCATTTTTGTAATTATTGCAAGTTTAGCCTTGGCAGGAATTACTTTTATTCCGGGAGTAAAAACACATTTATTTATAGTAATTGCATTCATTTTTGGAGCGTTATTTTCAGCTTATGCAGGAAATATAGGAATGAAAATCGCAACCAAAACAAACGTTAGAACGACACAGGCAGCACGTACAAGTTTGCCGCAAGCTTTAAAAGTTTCTTTTGGTGGAGGAACCGTAATGGGACTTGGTGTTGCAGGATTAGCAGTTTTAGGCTTAACAGCCTTCTTTATAATTTTCTTTAATTTATTATCTGGCGGAGTTTGGAAAGATACTGAGACAATGACTGTTGTTTTAGAAACTTTAGCAGGATTTTCATTAGGAGCAGAATCAATTGCGCTTTTTGCGAGAGTTGGAGGTGGAATTTACACTAAAGCAGCTGACGTTGGTGCCGATTTAGTTGGTAAAGTTGAAGCTGGAATTCCAGAAGATGATCCTCGTAATCCAGCAACAATTGCAGATAACGTAGGAGATAATGTTGGTGACGTTGCAGGTATGGGAGCTGATTTATTCGGATCTTATGTTGCGACAGTGTTAGCTGCAATGGTTCTAGGGAATTATGTTATAAAAGATATGGGCGGAAGTATTAATGATGCTTTCGGCGGAATTGGCCCAATTTTGCTTCCAATGTCGATAGCTGGTTTCGGAATTTTGTTTTCGATTATCGGAACAATGTTAGTGAAAATTTCAGATGATAATGCTAAAGAAGCTCAAGTTCAAAAAGCATTAAATATAGGAAACTGGGTTTCGATTGGATTTACTGCGATTGCTTGTTATTTCTTGGTGCAGCACATGTTGCCGGAAGTTATGACAATGGAATTTTTTGGAGAAGGTTCACAGCAAATTTCTTCAATGCGTGTTTTCTATGCTACATTAGTAGGATTAGTTGTTGGTGGCGCAATTTCATCAGTAACAGAATATTATACAGGATTAGGGACAAAACCAGTTATGGCAATTGTTCAAAAATCTTCAACAGGAGCGGGAACAAACGTAATTGCAGGTCTTGCAACCGGAATGATTTCTACTTTTCCAACAGTTTTATTATTTGCAGGCGCCATCTGGATTTCGTATGCTTTGGCAGGATTTTATGGAGTTGCATTAGCGGCTTCAGCAATGATGGCTACAACGGCAATGCAATTAGCAATTGATGCTTTCGGACCAATTTCTGATAATGCCGGAGGAATCGCTGAAATGAGTGAATTGCCAAAAGAAGTTCGTACAAGAACCGATATTTTAGACTCAGTTGGAAACACAACTGCTGCAACTGGAAAAGGATTTGCAATTGCTTCTGCAGCTTTGACTTCACTTGCTTTATTTGCTGCATATGTAACGTTTACAGGAATTGATGGAATTAACATTTTCAAAGCACCAGTTTTAGCAATGTTATTTGTCGGCGGAATGATTCCGGTGGTTTTCTCAGCTTTAGCAATGAATTCAGTTGGAAAAGCAGCAATGGATATGGTTTATGAAGTGCGTCGTCAATTCAAAGAAATTCCAGGAATTATGGAAGGAACCGGAAAACCGGAATACGGAAAATGTGTTGAAATTTCGACAAAAGCCGCGTTGCGTGAAATGATGCTTCCAGGAATTTTAACGATTGGATTTCCAATTGCAATCGTACTTTTAGGAAAATTGGTTTATTCAGATAACAATCAATTAATAGCTGAAATGTTAGGTGGATATATGGCTGGAGTTACAGTTTCTGGAGTTCTTTGGGCAGTTTTCCAAAACAATGCCGGAGGTGCTTGGGACAATGCTAAAAAATCTTTTGAAGCTGGAGTTATGATCAACGGCGAAATGACGTATAAAGGTTCTGATGCGCATAAAGCTGCAGTAACTGGAGATACAGTTGGAGATCCGTTTAAAGATACTTCTGGACCATCAATGAACATTTTAATCAAATTGACTTGTTTGATTGGACTAGTTGTTGCGCCAATTTTAGGTGAAGGACATTCATCTTCGGGAATGGCAGAAAAAGCTTCTTGTTGTGTTAAAATGGAAATGCATGCAGGAGGAGTTTCTAAATGCGGTGATTTATCAACAATGACTAAAGAAGAATGTGCTAAAATGTGCAAAGAAAAAGGTTGCACAGCAGAAGAAACTGCAAAATGCTTAGCGCATTATGACGCAAACGGAAAATTTGTTCACCAAAAAACAGATTGTTTTGATACAAGCAAATACGAGAAAAAATCTGTTCGTGTTGAACTGAAAAATATAAACGGAAAAACTACCGGAACCGTAACTAAAACCGAAAATGGTAAAACTACAACTGAAGTTTATGAAGGAACGGAAGAAGAAGTGAAAGCTAAGATTGACGCTGTAAAATAAGTATAACTTGATAGCTTTGTCAAAGTTTTAAACTTTGACAAAGCTTTTAGAAACAAAAATGCCTCTAAAAATTTTTTAGAGGCATTTTGT
Organism: Flavobacterium resistens; assembly: GCF_900182645.1. Lineage (GTDB taxonomy): Bacteria > Bacteroidota > Bacteroidia > Flavobacteriales > Flavobacteriaceae > Flavobacterium > Flavobacterium resistens. The sequence goes on from NZ_FXTA01000002.1 coordinate 605,420, forward strand.
ATTTCGTATAAATCTATGAAATCTGTTTTTAAAACAAACCATTCAATTCAGCATCAATTCTATTAATAATGTTTCCTAAATCTTCGGGATTATCAACAAAATTAATATTGTCAACGTCAATAATTAATAGTTTTCCTTTAGTATAAGTCTGAATCCAGGCTTCATATCTTTCGTTCAAACGGCTTAAATAATCAATCGAAATCGAGTTTTCGTATTCGCGTCCGCGTTTGTGAATTTGCCCAACAAGATTTGGAATAGAGCTTCTTAAATAAATCAATAAATCCGGAGCTTTTACTAAAGATTCCATCAATTCGAATAGAGAAGTATAGTTTTCAAAATCACGGCTCGTCATCAAACCCATTGAATATAAATTGGGAGCAAAAATATAGGCATCTTCATAAATCGTTCTGTCCTGAATGATTTTTTTACCGCTTTCGCGGATTTGCAGCACCTGACGGAAACGGCTATTTAAGAAATAGATTTGTAAATTAAATGACCAACGTTCCATTTGGTGATAAAAATCGTCTAAATACGGATTATCAACCACATCTTCATAATGAGGTTCCCATTTAAAGTGTTTGGCTAATAATTTGGTCAAGGTGGTTTTTCCTGCGCCTATATTTCCTGCTATTGCTATGTGCATTACGGTGTTACGATTTTATAATTTACAATTTCTTTAGCTGTAAAAATAGATAAAATTTGGTCTTTGTAATAGAAATTGTCAAACGATTTTTCTAAAATTTCAATTTGAGAAATAATGGATGTTTTCTCTTTACTAATGTCTCTTAAATACAACTCATTACCTTTGCTGAAAATGTACTTTTGAGCATCAATTATTTCGATTTTATCAAAATCCGAAACATTTCCCAGACTTGTGATTTTTCCGAAAATATCACAGGAAAACCAATTGTTTTTTTTATCGATCCAATAAAAAGTGTTGAAATCTGTCTGATAATGTTTTATAGGTTCTGTCAATGGAATAGAAACTGTTTTGTATTCATTTTTTAAATAATCAAACAACCCAATTTGCTGATTAAGGGCATTGTAAATCCATAATTGATTTTGAGTCGACATTCCGATGGCACTCACGACAATTGGAGTTGCATTTAATGAAAAATTGATTTCGGTAATTTTGTTCAGCTGATTGTCAAGTAAAACCACGGTGTTGAAATCTTCATAATACAAAACTATTTTCAGCGGATTTTGCAAGTCAGTTTTTGTGATTCTTCCTAAAGAAACATTTTTGTATTCAAAAACTTCACTTCCTTTAAATTTACTGAAAACATTATTACTGATTTGGTAATTAAATCCGAATGAATCTTGGCCTAAATATTCATCAGCAGTATTATTTGCATGTGAAATTTGGATGGCATTTATCTTGGGATTTTGTGCCGAAAGAAGAGTCGGAAAAGCAGCAATTAAAAGGAAAAATAAAATATTTATTGCTGTTTTAGTCATGATTTTTTGGGTTTCGGTCGAGCCAAATTACAAAAAACCTTACGATAAAAAGTCTAAAAACAGCAAATTTTGGAGAATTTACTGTTTAAACCTTTTTTAGTTGTAATAGTCTAAAAAATAGCGTGTTCTGTCTATGTCTTAAAAGCATTGATATATTATATTTTTACTATTTTAAAAATAATAATACATTTGAATGTAAGTTTATCCGATTTGCTCAATTTTAAATAAAATGAAAATGAAAAAAGTGATTTTTTATATGTCTTTGATGCTTGTATTTACTCAAATGCAAGCGCAAAAGGATTTTCAGGGAATGGCTGTTTATGAGTCAAAAACGCAGGCACCAAAAATGGACGGAATGCGTGCCAATAGAGACATTACGCCTGAAATGCAAAAAAACATGGAAGAGCGAATGAAAAAAATGCTCGAAAAAACCTTTATTTTAAATTTTGACAAATCGGCTTCAATTTATAAAGAAGAAGAAAAACTAGAAACTCCCGGACAACAAGGAGGAGGAATGCGTATTATGATGAATTCCTTCATGGGAGGCGGAGGAACTTTTTATAAAAATGTAAAAAGTAAATCGTATACGGTTGACAAAGAGTTTATGGGGAAAGAATTTTTAGTGATTGATTCTTTGCCAAAATTAAATTGGAAAATGGAATCTGAAACCAAACAAATTGGCGGTTATACTTGTTACAAAGCAACAGCGGTGAAAGAAGCAAGTAAAACTGATTTTAGAAATTTCAGACCAAAAAATGTTGATGATAAAAAACCGGAAGAGAAAAAAGATGACGCAAAGAAAACTTCAGGTGAAACTAAAACGAACTTTCAGGATAACTTCGAAATTCCTAAAGAAATTATTATAACAGCGTGGTATTCTCCGGAAATTCCAGTTAACCAAGGGCCAGAAAATTATTGGGGTCTGCCTGGTTTGATTTTGGAAGTAAATGACGGAAGAACAACTATTTTATGTTCTAAAATTGTTTTGAATGCCAAAGATAAAGTCGAAATAAAAGCGCCTACAAAAGGAAAAACTATTTCTCAGAAAGATTATGACGAAACCGTAATCAAAAAAATGGAAGAGTTTAGAGAAATGAACCGCGGTCGTGAAGGTGGTCCAGGAGGTGGTCCGGTAATGATCAGACGATAATTTTTGTATTTCATCTTTTAGATTTTCTCCATGAAAAATATACTTTTTTTTGTCATTTTTTTAATGACCTCGATATCTTTTGCGCAAAGTGTCCGCTTTGACGGCGTTATTCAGGACGAACAAAAAAATCCGTTGGAAATGGCTAATATCATGGCTGTAAATAACGGCACAAAAGCAATGGATTCGTACGGAATTACGAATGATAAAGGAAAATTTCAGCTGACTTTGAAACCAAATACTTCTTACACAGTTAAAATAAGTTATCTGGGAATGAAATCTAAAGAAATGGCGATTTCGACCAATACGGAAAATATTGTTCAGAATATTGTTATGGACGGCGCCGGAATAGAACTTGAAGGTGTTGAAATTGTTCGTGAAATGCCGGTTTCTATAAAAGGCGACACAATTGTTTACAATGCCGATTCTTTTAAATCGGGAACAGAAAAAAAGCTGGAAGATGTTTTGAAAAAATTGCCCGGCGTTGAGGTAAATGCCGATGGAGAAATTGAAGTTGAAGGAAAAAAAGTCAGCAAATTAATGGTTGAAGGAAAAGATTTTTTTGACGGAGATACTAAACTTGGCGTAAAAAACATTCCGGCTGATGCGATTGATAAAGTTCAAGTCCTGAGAAATTACAATGAAGTAAGTCAGTTAAAAGGTCTCGAAAATGATCAGGATAATGTGGCCATGAACATTAAACTGAAATCGGGTAAAAAGAATTTCTGGTTTGGAGATGTTACTGCCGGCGTAGGCGTTGCAGAGCTCGACAGCCGTTATATAATTAATCCGAAATTATTTTATTACAGTCCAAAATACAGTATCAATTTAATTACTAATTTTAATAATATTGGCGAATTACCACTTACGGCTCAGGATTATTTTAAATTCACCGGAGGTTTCAAAAATATGATGAAAAAAGGCGGAAGTAATTTTAATGTTTCGTCAAATGATTTAGGAATTTCGGTTTTAAGAAACAATCGTGCTAAGGAAATTGAAACTAAATTTGGCGCAACGAATTTCTCGTACAATCCCACAAAAGCTTGGAATATTAGCGGTTTCGGAATTCTTTCAGTTTCAAAAACAGATTTAGAAACCAAATCGCAAACTACAATTTTAGATTCTGGAGATCAACAGAAACGTGATGAGATGACGCATCAAAAAAATAACTTGGGACTTTTTAAATTGAGTTCGAGTTACAAACCAAGTGATAAATTTCAGTTCGATTACGATATTTTAACCAAGTTGTCAAAACAAAATGAAGATACCGATTTGCTTCGAGAATCGGTTGTTAATAATGTTTCGGCAGTTGAAACCATCTTGACTCAGAAAAAGCAAGATCCAACTTCAGTAAATCAGAATTTGAGCTTGTATTATACGCAAAGCGACAAAAACATTTTTGCTTTTGAGGCACAACATTTGTATCAGGACGAAAATCCGTTTTATAATGCAAATCTTCGTTCGCAACCTTTTGATTTGGCCGGATATATTTCAGGACAAAACCGAAATGATTTGAATCAGGATCGTTTTGTGAAAACAAACAAACTCGATGCAAAACTGGATTACTATTATATGGTAACGCCAAAAAGCAATTTCAATGTTACTTTGGGAAATACATATTCATACCAAAATTTTAATTCGCATATTTTTCAGATGCTCGATAATGGCAATAAAAATGACTTAAATGCCGCAGAAAACAACAATGATGTCGATTACAGATTTAATGATGCTTTTATTGGATTTCATTATAAAATATTGACAGGAAAATTTACGTTGACTCCAGGAGTAAGTTTGCATACTTATCAAATGACAAACGGACAACTGGGAACCGATTATTCTCAAAGTTTTACAAAAGTACTGCCTGATTTCTTTGCTTTATATCAAATCAAAAAATCAGAAACATTGACTTATAATTTCTCTTTATCAAATGATTTTACAGATATAAATCAATTGGCGGCAGGTTATGTTTTGTCTGATTACAGCAGTTTGTTCAGAGGAAATCGTTTCTTGGAAAATGCAACTTCACAAGTACATTCGCTTCGTTATTTTAAATACAATATGTTCAATTTTGAAAATATTTTTGCCAATGCGACATACACTAAAAAAGTAGATGCAATTAAAACGAAAGCTAATTTTGATGGAATTAATCAATCTTCGGTTCCGTACAATTCTAATTTAGCCGATGAAACATTGAGCGGAATGGGAAGTTATGGACGTTCTTTCTTGAAAAATTATAAAGCATCAGCAACTGCAAGTCTGAATTGGTCAAAATTCAATAATATTCAGAATAATGTTTTGGCAACAACAGAAAGTTTTGTGCAGAGTTATACTGTAAAAGCAGCTACAAACTATAAAAACTTGCCCAATTTAGAACTTGGATATAATGCCTTAATTAATCAATATAGCGGTTCGACTTATTATACAGATAAGCCTTTTGCACGATTGGATTATTATTTTTGGAATAGTTTTTCATTTGTTTCAGAGTATGAATTTTATCATTATTATAATGGAAACAAAACAGTTGATAACGAATACGACTTTTTGAGCGCTAGTTTGGTTTATCAAAAAAAGGATAGCAAATGGGAATATAAAATTTCGGCGACGAACATATTAAATACAACTTATTTGAATGATGACAGTTTTTCGCAGTTTTCTACCCGAGTTTCACAATACACTGTCCAGCCTCGGTACATCATCTTTTCAATGAAATATAATTTGTAGTATTTTAATTGCTAAATCATTAATTTTAATGACTTGTTTCGATAAGAATCGAATATCTTTGCTTGAGATTATTAACAGCAAAAAAATTAGTCATGCGCAAATTTGTGTGGAGTGTATTACTCGTGATTACAGGAATTTCCTATTCATTTTGTCAAGTGAAAGGAATAGAAAAAGGAACTTATTTATCGACAAATAAAGGCGGAAAAATCAAACTGAATTTATTAGACGATAATAAATATGAGTTGATTTTTTATACAGGTAATTATGAAATCAAAGGAGATTCTTTAATTTTTATTCAAAAAGAAAAATCAGAAAGTAATTTTAATCTTGCTTTTGCAACCGATAAAAAGGCAAAAAAAATTAAAATCAAGTTTCCAGATTCGTCATATTATTCCTTTTATATGGGAACTCAAAATGGAAGTGAAGATGTTGTTTATCAAAGATTATCAGATATAAAAACCAAAACAGATCCAAATTGGGAAAAAACTGATTTAGAATTTGAAATCGAAAAAACAAATTATTTGTATTTGGTTTATGAGGATTATGATGGAAAAAGCAACGTTTGTAAATATGCTTTGCCAAAAGATGTTTCTGAAGTCACGGTCACTTATGAGTTTGCGCCATTGGGTGATTTGAAAATTGGCGGTTTTTTTGACAGAAAAACAAATGAATTGAAAATTTCGGAGCCTGCCGGCAAAGATCCTTTGGTGTTTTTAAACGAAAAAGATCCACAACCTGTAAAGGAAAAAAAAGTGATTCCTCTTGAAAGTCAAATAATTTCAAATTGGACTTATCCAGGCAAAGAAACAATTTCTCCAATTGAAGAATTTGATCCCGCTGCCGCGGTAGTGGATAGCGCTGCTGTAGCTGATTATTCTGTAGCTCCTCCCGCAGTTCCTTTGCAATATGATTTTAAACTCAAAATAGAGAACAATTTAAAAAGCGCATTAGCAGCGACAAAAGAAGCTAAATTGAAATTTTTGGTATTTTATTCTAATGCAAATAAAACTGTCGGAAAAGAAAGTTTTGATGCTTTTGTAAAAGATCAGGAAACGCAAATAGCTTATAATATGTATGATGCATATAATCCTGTATATGATGTTTACAATTATTATTTAGCTGGAGCCGATGATAAAAAATGGCTTAAAAACAATAAGATAACAAATGACCCAAGCATTGTAGTTTTAAATGGAGACGGTGATATTTTGGCATCGGCAAAATCTGATTTATCAGACAAGAGTTATCAGTTTGGATATTATGGTGATTTATATAAAAAACTCCAGCGTGCGAATGCTTTTGTATACATAAATAAGACATTCAAAAATAAAAAAGCGACGGATGCAGATTTGATCAGAGCATTTAATAGAGCAGCGGTTTTAGAAATTTCATACGATTACGATTCAGATTCTGGAGCAGAAGTTGCCAATTCTACAGAATTTGTACTGACCAAAATTTCATCAGATAAAAAAGAAGTTGCTCAAACTTGGAAAAACTTGATCGAATCGCACCAAAAAGATTCAAAACCAGATATGTATTTGGTTGAAACCATTTTAAGAGAAATCAAAAATCAAGGTTTTACGAAGCAACTTTTTAATGAAGAAAGAGTTTTGAATGATACTGACTTTCTTTCTATCGATTACATTTTAAAGCATGCTGATAAAATTGAAGAGAATCGTTCAGCGTTTAATAATAAAGAAGGTGAAGTTCATAATTTAGGAAATGTGATTTCTGAAATTTCTTCAGCATTACAGGCTAATACTTATATTGCTCAGGAAAAATCTTCTTCAGATATAAATAAGGAAAAGAATATTTCGATTTATAAAAAGATAATTGCTTTAGGAAAAGGAAATTTTGAATCGTACAGCAATTATTTCCAATATTTAAATAATGCAGAAGATGCAACCACTTCAAACATCGATTTCTTAAAAGAGTTCAGCATCTATTTTGATTCTAATTTAGTATCATCGAGCCCAATTGAAAAATTAGATTCAATGTTTTCGGCTTTAGATTCATCTTCGTCATATGCTTATGATGGATGGAATTCTTTTAAAGATTATCATTCAAATCTTTGTAATAATGCTGCATGGTCAGTTGTGTTGCAACCACAAAATGCTAATTTTTTAAAAGAAGCTATTAAATGGTCAGAATATAGTTTAGTTGTGACTAAGAACAATCCTTACTATTTAGATACTTTGGCACAATTGTATTATAAAGACGGTCAGAAACAAAAGGCGATTGAAACACAGACTTTGGCAGTTAAATACTTGAATTCGGTTACAGAGCCTGAAACAGCAGCTGATATTAAAGATACTTTGACGAAAATGCAAAACGGAACATATTAAAATTTCATAGTTGTGAAAAATATAATGGCTGTCTTGATTGACAGCCATTTTTGTTTATTAATCATTGCTATTCGCTGTTTTTGATGTTAAAAAATCAAAGATTTTGCCTCGAAATGATTAAGTTTGGATTATAAAATTAAAAAGTATGAAAAACAAAATGATCCTTGGTTTACTTGTCTCTGGAGCAATGACTTTTGCACAGGCAGTTAAAAAACCATTAGTTGCGGCAATAACTGATAAAGATCTTAGAACCGATATGTATCAAATGGCTGGCGATCACTTCAACGGTCGTGAAGCTGGAACACTTGATGAATTAAAAGTTTCAATGTGGCTTGCCAATAAAGCTAAAGAAGCCGGAATGGCTCCAGCGGGAGATGACGGAACGTATTTTCAGTTTTTTGATTTGTACAGGCATCAGGTAACACCAAATACAAAGTTTAAAATTGGCCAAAAAGAATATAAATTATGGAAAGAAGTTTTGGTTGCAGAAACGACTAACATAAAAGTTGAAGGTTCATTAGTTTATTTAGGAGCAGCAACAAAAGAGGAAATAGAAAAAGCTGATATTAAAGGAAAAGCGGTTGTTCTATTAGCTTCAAAAGAAGGAATTGCGGATGATATTTCGCTTTTTGACAGACGTTATCCTGGTTTAGTTCGAAACAAATACTACGATCTTGTTGTAAAAAAAGGTGCAGTAGCATTGATTATGGTTGCTGATGAATTAGCAGAACAGAGTTGGTCTCAAGTTGAACCACAAATGACAAGAGGTATTTATGGAATTGAAGGATTTCGCGATAAAATTGGAGCAACAATGCCAGTTTTTTGGGTACATGGCGATCAATTAGAATATTTAAAAACGACTAAAGATGTTTTGTCAACTGAAGTAGTTTCTGAAACATACAAATATCCTTCAGTAAATGTTGTGGGTACAATTGCAGGAACAGATCCTAAGTTAAAAAATGAATATGTGCTTTTCAGTGGACATCAAGATCATGACGGCGTACGTCAAAAATACGGACAAGATTCAATTTATAACGGAGCCGATGATAATGCAAGTACTTGTGTAGCGATGTTGGCAATTGCAAGAGCTTATAAAAAGCAGCCAGGGAAAAGAACCGCTTTATTTGTATTTCATGGTTCTGAAGAGCGTGGTTTGTTAGGATCGAGATGGTATGCAGCGCATCCGACAGTTCCAGAAAAAGATATTGTAGCAGTTTTAAACGGTGATATGATTGGAAGAAACAATGTAAATCAGGCAGCATTGCTGGGTTCGAGTTCTCCTCATGAAAATTCATCTGATTTGGTAGCAATTGCTAAAAAAGCAAATGATGAAGGACCGAAATTTGATTTGGACAAACTTTGGGACAGACCAGAACATCCAGAGTATTTTTACTTCCGTTCCGATCATTTGCCTTATGCGAGAAAAGGGATTCCTGCGGTTTTCTTTACAAGTGTACTGCACAGTCAATATCACACGCCAATGGATGAATCTGAAAATATTGATTACGTAAAACTTCGCAAAATGACAGAATGGATGTACCGCACAGGCTGGATTTTGTCAAATGATGCTAATCGCCCGAAAACATTGCCAAATGTACAATTAGAAAGATAAGTTCATAATAAAATAAAAAACCCGATTTCAAATTGAAATCGGGTTTTTTTATGTTTAAGATTTAGATTGAATTACAATCCAAATGCAGCTTTAACTTGGTCAACAAAATCAAGTTTTTCCCATGTAAACAATTCAACAGTAACTGTTTTTTCATTTCCACCTGGAGCAGAGAAAGTTTTAGTAACCGTTTCTGGTTTACGTCCCATGTGTCCGTAAGCAGCAGTTTCGCTATAAATTGGGTTTCTTAATTTCAAACGTTGCTCGATAAAATAAGGACGCATATCAAAGATAGCTTCTACTTTTTTAGCGATTTCACCGTTAGTTAAGTTTACTTTAGAAGTTCCGTAAGTTTCAATGAAAATACCCATTGGCTCAGCAACTCCAATAGCGTAAGAAACCTGAACTAAGATTTCATCAGCAACACCTGCAGCAACTAAGTTTTTAGCGATATGACGCGTTGCATAAGCAGCACTTCTATCTACTTTACTTGGATCTTTTCCAGAGAATGCACCACCACCGTGAGCACCTTTTCCACCGTAAGTATCAACAATGATTTTTCTTCCTGTTAAACCAGTATCTCCGTGAGGTCCTCCAATAACGAATTTCCCTGTTGGATTAATATGGTAGTTGATTTTATCGTTGAATAAATGCGCGTGTTCTGGGTTTTTAGCGATAATTCTAGGAATAAGAATTTCGATAATATCTTTTTTGATTTTAGCTAACATTGTAGCTTCTTCATCAAAATCATCATGTTGAGTTGAGATAACAATCGCATCAATACGAGTTGGTTTGTTATCGTCGCTGTATTCTAAAGTTACCTGAGATTTAGCATCTGGACGTAAGTACGTGATTTCTTTGTTTTCGCGTCTTAAAATAGCTAACTCTTGTAATAATTTGTGAGATAAATCAAGTGCCAATGGCATGAAGTTTTCCGTTTCGTTTGTAGCGTAACCAAACATCATTCCCTGATCTCCTGCACCTTGTTCTTCTGGCTTAGCTCTGTCAACACCTTGATTAATGTCTGCAGACTGCTCGTGAATTGCTGAAAGAATTCCACAAGAATTCGCTTCAAACATATATTCACTTTTAGTATATCCAATTTTACGGATTACCTCACGTGCAATTTGCTGAACATCAAGATAAGTATTCGATTTTACTTCACCTGCTAAAATAACCTGACCTGTTGTAACTAATGTTTCACAAGCTACTTTTGAATCAGCGTCAAATGCCAAAAAGTTGTCAATTAATGCATCCGAAATTTGATCTGCAACTTTGTCTGGATGCCCTTCACTAACAGATTCTGACGTAAATAAATAAGCCATAATAATGTATTAAATTAAAATTAAGCGAGGAAAATAATTGCTAAAAAGGGCTAAAGGAGAGTTTCTGCTTTAGCATTTTTTACTGCCGAAATTAATCTCCCGGCACTCATAACGAACCATTTCATTATGAAGAGGTTGCAATCAGTTCAAATTTTTCCTCTGTATTCGGGTGCAAAGGTATAAAACCATTTTGATTTGCAAATTAAAGTTCAACTTTTTTTATTTTTTTAAAGAGAAATTTAACAGTAGCATACTAGTTTGATAGGATAATAGAAAATATTTTGCTTTTTGTTTGGCTGATTAAAAAATAGTTCGCAACTTTGCCTCGTTAAAATAACAGAAACAAATGAAATTAACAGTTTGCAATATGATGTCTTGTATGATGCCGGAACTTTCCGCAGAGACTCTGTTGTAATTTTTTTTCAAAAATAGATATAGAAACCTCTGCAGATCGCAGAGGTTTTTTTTTGCTCAAAATGAAAAACTTTAATTTTTTTTTAAGCCAAAACATTAACTAATCCAGTAAAAAGAAATGAAAAAAAATGTACTAGCCTTTTTAAGTATCTTGACATTTTCAGGAATTTATGCACAGGAAAATAAAACTGAGCAGGATACGCTAAAAAATAATGAATTATCAGAAGTTACGATAGTAGGATCAAGAAGTAAAAACAGAGTAAAAACCGATGTTCCGGTTCCTGTTGATGTTTTTAGTATTACTGAAATTACAAAAGGAGCGCCGCAAACGAGCGTAACTCAAATTTTAAATTATGTTGCCCCTTCATTTACCAGTAATCCTACATCAACGGCAGATGCAACAGATCACGTTGATCCGGCTCAGTTAAGAGGATTGGGACCAGATCAGGTTTTGATTTTAGTGAACGGAAAACGAAGACATACAAGTGCTTTGGTAAATATAAATGGTTCGCCGGGAAGAGGTTCTGTTGGTACAGATTTAAATGCAATTCCGTCTTTCGCCATTGACCGAATCGAAGTTTTAAGAGATGGAGCAGCAGCGCAATATGGTTCTGATGCAATTGCGGGAGTAATTAATATTGTCCTTAAAAAGAATGCTAATTTTATTTCAGGGGGAATCCAATATGGAGCCAACTTATCATCTGGATCTAATGATTTTAAAGGAGGAGCCGATGGACAAACATTACAAGTTGACTTAAACTACGGAACCTCATTAGGAAAACCTGGAAGTTTCCTGAATGTTACAGCAAGTGCCGTAACTAGAGAAGCAACAAGCAGAGCCGGAATTAGAAGTAATGCTATTTTTAACGCTTACAATGCAGTTGAAAATAGAGCTGCGCAAGCTGGTGTTCAAATCAACTCATTATTCAGTAATATTAACTCAACTCCAAATTCGGCACAAATTTTAAGTTCTTTAAAACAATATGCACCACAAGTAAGTTATTTTACAGCTGCACAGCAAAATGCGATTGCGGGCGCAACAACAATTACACAAATGCAGACAGCGCTGAATTTTGATGTAACCAATAATGAACTTCAATACAGAGGTCAGCAGAGAAGCGACTATAATATGAGTGTGGGACAGTCAGAATTGGCATCGGGTCAAGCTTATTATAACGCAAAATATCCTTTGACAGAAACAACTTCTCTGTATTCTTTTGGGGGAATATCATATAGAAACGGGAAATCGTATGCTTTCAACAGACTTCCAAATGGTTCAGGAACTTTTACTCAGGTGTATCAAAACGGATTTCTGCCAGAAATTGAGTCAAAGATTTTAGATGCTTCTGCTGCCGTTGGAGTGAATGCAGAATTATTCGGATTTGATACTGATTTAAGTACAAACCTCGGAACAAATTCTTTTCAATATGATGTAAACAATACAATCAATGCGACTTTGGGAACCAATTCTCCTTTTAGTTTTGATGCAGGAAAAGTTTCATTTTTGCAAAGTACAACCAATTTAGATTTTACCAGAAAGTATGATGTTCTTGCTGGTTTGAATGTTGCTTTCGGAGGGGAATTTAGATATGAAAATTATCAAATAAAACAAGGAGAAGAAGCTTCTTATGGATTGTATGACGTAAATGGAGCTTTGGTTTCGGGAATTCTGCCAAGTAATTCGCCATTAATTGTTACCGACTTTTTTGGAAACAAACGTGGAGCAGGAGCACAGGGATTTTCAGGATTTCAGCCTTCAGATGCGAAAGAAAAAAATAGAAATAGTGGCGCGGCATATCTTGATTTAGAATTAAATGTAACCGAAAAATGGTTAGTAAACGGAGCTTTGCGTTATGAAAATTATTCTGATTTTGGAAGTACAACTATCTTCAAATTAGCTTCTCTTTTAAAGTTGAATGAAAACATTAACTGGAGAATTTCTGGACAAACAGGTTTTAGAGCACCATCATTACAGCAAAAATATTTTGAATCAAGCTCAACTCAATTTATAAATGGATCGCCATATCAGGTGGGTTATTTTACAAATGATTCAGAAGCGGCAAAAAGTATTGGTGTTGAAAATTTAAAGCCTGAAAAATCAAAAAGCATTAGTACAGGATTTACATTTAAAATTCCTGAAGCAAATATAACAATTGCAACAGATGCTTATTTTACCAGAATCGATGACAGAATTGTATTGACTGGCCAATATTCAAGACCAACAGATGCGCAGATTGCTGCAGCTACAAGTCCCGAACAAGCCGAAGCATTGACTTTATTCCAACAGGCATTTGACACAAAAGGAGTGGAAAGAGCGTCATTTTGGACGAACGGAATCAACTCTGAAACAAAAGGAATTGATTTGGTAATTTCTCAGAAATATGATGTTATCCCAGATTTTATTATCAGAAATGATTTGGCTTTAAGCTACAATGAAACGAAAAGAGTTGGCGATTTAAATGTACCACAATCTATTATTGATGCAGGTGGCGAACCTTATAAATATTCGTTTTTTCCAGAGTCAAGTCGCGTGTATTTAGAAGAAGCAATTCCGAGATTGAAAGCTAATTTAATGACAACTTTCAGTATTAAGAAACTGGACATTTATTTAAGAAACAGCTATTTTGGAAAAGTGACAGATCCAGGGGCAACAGATGTGAATTTAGATGGATTTTCATCAGTGTATGAGCACCCAGAATACAGCGCAAAATTAGTTACAGATTTATCTTTAGGATATCAAATCAACGAGCATTTTAGAGCAACAATTGGGTTTAATAATATAGGAGATGTTTATCCGGACAGAAATAATCCAGCAACTCCGGCCTTTACAAATACAACTCCAACGTTGTCTCCGGCACCAAGTACAGATTTGAGCAATGCAAATCAGTTTGCATATTCAAGAGCAGTATCGCAATTTGGATTGAACGGAAGATTTGGTTTTGCACGTTTGAGCTTTAAATTCTAAAAATTAAAGAATCGGCTACTCTTGATAGCTATCGGGATATAAAGATTAAACGAATTAGCATTGATTTTTTTAATCAATGTAATCTTTTATCCCGATAGCTTTCGGAAGTGGCTAACTTTTCACAATAACTTAATCAGCTGTTATTACTTGATTTTAGTGACATGAAAAATTTAATTGTTAAATATCAAAATTTTATTTGGCTGTTAAATAAATAAATATTACATTTACTCTATCGAATTAGTCGAGTTTAAAAAAGAAACAATTCAATTATTAAATATAAATGAAAACAATAGCAAATAATATGGTGATGTGTTGTCAGATGATGCAAATGTGCATCCCAATTTGTTGTTGCCAAAAGTAAAAGTTAAATCTTGGTTTTAGTTAGAACTAAAAGCCCTTTTGGTAGCCATCCGAAAGGGCTTTTTTAATTTCAACACTTAAATTTTCAAATTATGAAAACACTAAATTCAATCGCGATAGAGTATTTATTGAGAAACGATTCTCAAAAAAACAATAATAAATCAGAAGACATAACTAGAGAAGTTATACGAATAAATGCAGAGCAGAAGATAAAAGCTCAAAGATCATTATTATTCCAAATGTATGATCTCGAAGAACAAGAAAGCTTTTTTGTTTAAAGGAGTTTCAGCATCAATTTCAAAAAACAATATCAATATAATATATAGTATCAACAATATTTAAAAAATTAAGAAATCATGAGTACACAAAAATTTGCAACAAACGCACTACATGCAGGACACGATGTTACTAAAAATGCAGGAACAAGAGCAGTGCCTATTTATCAAACGTCATCATATGTATTTAATAATGCTGATCATGCGGCCAACTTATTTGGTCTTGCTGAAGCCGGATTTATTTACACAAGATTAAATAATCCAACAAATGATGTTTTAGAACAACGGCTTGCAGCGCTCGAAGGCGGAATTGGAGCTGTAGTTACGGCATCTGGAGCATCGGCAATTTCAACAACTTTGCTTACTTTGCTAAGAGCGGGCGATCATATCGTAGCTTCAAACAGTTTATACGGTGGAACTTATAACTTATTAAGTGTAACATTACCGCGATTAGGAATTACAACGACTTTTGTAGATCCTTCAAAACCAGAAAACTTCACTAAAGCAGCGAAAGAAAATACCAGAGCTTTCTTTGTAGAATCATTAGGAAATCCAAAATTAGATGTATTGGATCTAAAAGGAATTTCGGCGGAAGCCAAAGCATTCAAAGTGCCTTTTATAGTAGATAATACAGTTGCGACACCTTATTTATTAAACCCTATTAAATATGGTGCCGATATTGTAATTCATTCCTTAACAAAATATATTGCCGGAAACGGAACGTCATTAGGAGGCGCTATTATTGACGCCGGAAGTTTTGACTGGTCTAACGGAAAATTCCCTGAATTTACAGAGCCTTCTGCAGGATATCACGGATTAGTTTATCACGAAGCTTTAGGAAATGCAGCTTTTATTGCAAAAGCACGAATTGAAGGTTTGCGTGATTTTGGCGCAGCTTTGAGTCCGTTTAATGCTTTTCAGATTATTCAGGGATTAGAAACTTTGCCAATCCGAATTAAAAAACACAGCGAAAATGCTTTGGCCTTGGCTGAATGGCTTGAAAAACAAGATGAGGTGGTTTGGGTAAATTATCCAGGTTTGAAATCGAATAAATATTATGATTTAGCGAAGGAATATCTTCCTGCGGGACAAAGTGGTATTATCACTTTTGGATTAAAAGGAGGTTTTGATGCGGCGAAAAAAGTGGTTGACGAAACGAAGTTGTTCTCATTATTAGCCAATATTGGTGATACAAAATCATTGATTATACATCCAGCAAGCACAACACACCAACAATTGTCTGAAGAAGATCAATTGGCAACAGGTGTTTCTAAAGATTTAGTCCGACTTTCTGTTGGAATCGAGGATATTGAAGATTTAATCGCCGATTTAAAAGCGGTTTTTGAAAGCGTGACAT
This sequence comes from Flavobacterium resistens, assembly GCF_900182645.1. Taxonomy (GTDB): domain Bacteria; phylum Bacteroidota; class Bacteroidia; order Flavobacteriales; family Flavobacteriaceae; genus Flavobacterium; species Flavobacterium resistens. Next base: position 621,393 of record NZ_FXTA01000002.1, read on the forward strand.
TAGCGCAATACAGTATCAATAAAAATTAGGTTTTTTTGTTTTTTGTTTGAAAAATTGCCTTTAGCAGTGTGGTGCTGCTAAGGGTGATTTTTTATGAAAAAAAACTATAAATAAAAAATGAAACCATATAAGGTATATAAGTAAATAGAAGTAATGTATTAAGGTATATGCTGAAATGAACTTATATACTTATATGGTTAAATATTTAAAATGCGAGAAATTATGTCAAAGCTTAAAATAAATATTATTCTTTTTGGGATTGGAAATATCGGAAGCACACTGATCAATCAGATTATTGAAAGTCAGGAATTTTTTCTTCAAAGCAAAAATGTCGATTTTCATTTCCCGATAATAACGAATTCAACAGTTGCTTTTTTCGAGAAAGAAGGCGTGGGTTATTCATGGGAAACCAATTTCAGAGAATTAGCCGTGCCTTTCAGAGTGGAAGATATTATAGCGTTTGCAAAAGAAAATGAATTCGAAAATTTAATAGCCGTTGATGCTACTGCAAGCGACGAACTAATAAGTCATTACAATACATTGATCGAAAACGGATTTAATATTGTTGCGGTAAATAAGAAAGCCAATACGCTCCCAATAGATCTTTATAAACAGCTGAGAGAAAATCTAAAAAAATACGACAAAGAGTTTTTGTATGAAACATCAGTTGATACAGGATTTCCGGTTTTGCAGACATTGAGAGATTTGTATTATTCGGGTGAAAAAATCACGAAGATCAGAGGAGTGTTTTCAGATCATTTAAGTTATGTATTTAACCGATTTTCGGCAGAAGAAAATTCTTTTTCATCAATTTTGAAAGATGCCAGCCTTCTCGGATTAATGCGTTCGACTTTTAAAGAAGATTTATCCGGAAATGATACAGCCAGAAAATTACTGATTCTGACACGTGAAATCGGGAAAGAATTTGAATTATCAGATATAAAAATTAATTCTATAATAAGAGAAGAGCATCTGGAAAAAAATGGAATACTAAATAAAGAAGCAGTCGAGCGATCTTATAAAATTGCAAAAATCACTCAGGCAGAAAATCATGTTTTGCGATATGTGGGCGAATTTGATGTCGAAAAAAATACTCTGGAAGTAAAATTGGTTTCAGAACCTGTAACATCTCCAATTGGACAATTAAAAGGTTCAGATGCGATTTTCGAAATTTATACCCAATCTTATGCTGATGTTCCAATTGTGATACAAGGTGCGTCACCATGTAAACAGGCAATTTCGAGAGGAATTATAACCGATATTTTAAAAGTAGCTGACAAAATCAAAAATAAAGAAGCAGTCTGGCTATAAGTGGTTTTTTAATATTAAGAAAAAAGTTCTTTGACAGATTGAAACAGAAAAAGTTAGTTTATTTTTTGTAAGTTAATACTGTATTTTTATCAAATCTTCATTTTGTAAGATGTTTTTTGACGATAAAAAGGCGTTTTTTAACGTTTTTTTAGAAAAATTAGGCTTTTGTAACTTGGAATATTAAAAAAAAAGTTGCAAATTTGTAAGACAAGTAAGATCTGTTAAAAACAGATGCTTAAATGTTAAATAAATGATTTATCGCCTTTTAGATCCTAATCAAATCTGAAAGCTTATTAAAGAGAATTAAATGCAGAATTTTTTTAAAATAAAAGTCAAATCACAGATGAATAAATCCCTACAGATGAACAAGATGTTTAACGTCGCACGTATTTGTGTACGCGTCTGTTGATACTAAAAGTATATATAAGTTCTATAAAAACTTAAACCCTTTTGGTATTAAAAACCCAAAAGGGTTTTTTTATTCATTTTGATTAGCATAACAAAAATTTAAAGAAAAAGTAAATATTATAAAACGCAAACTAACTTAAACTTAAATATCATGAGCACATTAAACTACTTAAGAAAAAAAATCTCAACTTTCAAAAACATCAAAAATGAAAGAAACAATCCGCCGCCAACAAATGAATTAATTCATCCAAGCTTCGGAATAACGGAAACAGATAATAAAAAAGAAGTTAGAAAAGAACCAAATTCTTTATTATTCTTGATGTATTCAAAAGAGAATGAAACGCTTTTTATCTAAATCAAAAAGCAGTATAAAATAGGGTAAAACCGGCTTAATTTTACTGGGCAATTTGTTCGGTAATTTTTTGCGTATAATAAATTCTCGTTGAAGTATGTTTAAGAAATTGCGGAATCAGTTTCGATAAAATTTGTTTGTTTAAGAAATTAGTAGTTAATTTGCACCTTTAAGTTCAAAAACGTATTGAAATGTTATAAAGAAAGGAGGAGGGATTAGACCCGATGAATCCTTAGCAACCCTTCGTTAATTCGAAGAAGGTGCTGCATTCTACCACGCCCAAACGTGGAAAGATAACAACAAGAATTTTTCTAGTTTCAAACTCTAGACTTTCTTTCTAATATTTCCACATACAAATCAATAATAAAAAGATTTGAAATTGGAAAATATACCAAATCCCATCATAATTAATAATTTCATCACAGAGAGTGGTGCAGTATTTTCATCGTTACCGTTAAGTTTTACGCTTTCTGGTTTGCCTTTGCATGCCGCTCCAATTGTTTTGGTCAATCATGCTTTGACAGGAAATGCACAAGTGACCGGAGAAAACGGTTGGTGGAATGATTTGATTGGAGACGAAAAAACAATCGACACAAATAAATATACCGTTTTAGCATTTAATGTTCCAGGAAATGGTAATGATTCGTTTGTAATTGAAAATTATCAGGATTTTACGGCCAGAGATATCGCAAGAATTTTTATCAAAGGCTTGAAAACGCTGAATATAGAGCAAGTATTTGCAATTATTGGAGGCTCTGTTGGAGGCGGAATTGCCTGGGAAATCCTGGCATTGGAACCAAACATCACAGAACATTTAATTCCAATTGCAACCGACTGGAAATCGACCGATTGGATGATTGCAAATTGTTACCTTCAGGAACAAATTTTGAACAATTCGTCCAGACCAATTGAAGATGCCAGAATTCATGCCATGCTTTGTTACAGATCTCCAGAATCATTCAAAGCGAAATTTAAGCGAACTGTTCATTCTGAACTTTCCATTTTTAATATCGAAAGCTGGCTGGCGCATCACGGAAATAAATTGCAAAAACGTTATCAATTATCGTCGTACAAATTGATGAACCAATTGCTGAAAACCATAGATATTACAAGAAATAGTGAGGATTTCGAGACTTTAATATCAAAATCAAACGCAGCGATTCATATTGTTGCAATCAATTCAGATTTGTTTTTTACACCACAGGAAAATCTGGAAACTTACAATGAATTAAAGAAATTTAAAAACAATGTTTTTTACAGCGAAATTGATTCGGTTCACGGACATGACGCTTTTTTAATCGAGTACAAACAATTAGATCATTTACTTGCCGATATTTTTAAGGCAGAAACAATAGCAAAATAAAATGAAAGTATTAAAATTTGGAGGTAAATCGTTATCAAACGGAGAAGGGCTTAATAAAGTAGTTTCAATCATTTTAGATAAAGTAAATCAAGGCGAAAAAATTGCCGTAGTTGTTTCTGCGCGTGGTAACGCGACAGATGAATTAGAAGATATTTTAAGAATTGCCGCTAAAAACGGAAACTACAAACCTCTTTTAGAAAGTTTTAAAGCTTATCAGACTTCAGACTATGGTCAAGTTGATTTGTCTGAAGAATTCAATATTTTGGATAAACTTTTTGAGGGAGTTAGTTTGATTGGCGACTATAGCAACAAAATCAAAGATCAGATTTTGTCGAAAGGAGAATTGCTTTCGGCTAAATTATTGACGTCAATTTTAATTGAAAAAGGAATTCCGGCCAACTTTGTTGATACAAGAGAATTGCTTAAAACAGACTCAAAATTTGGTGATGCTCAGCCTTTGGAACAACTTTCAAAGAAAAACGTAATCAATTATTTTAAGCTTCATAACGGCGAAACTGTAAATATTGTTACAGGTTTCATTGGTTCAAATAATAACAACGACACTACAACTTTAGGAAGAAACGGAAGTAACTATACTGCTTCGTTAATTGCAAATTATTTAGATGCTGAAGAACTTCAAAACTTTACGCACGTTGACGGAATTTACACAGCAAACCCAGATTTAGTTGCCGATGCTAAAAAAATCGAATATTTATCGTTTAACGAAGCAAATGAATTAGCGAATTTTGGCGCAACCATTCTACATGCAAAGACTATTATTCCTTTATTGGAAAAAAATATTCCGCTTCGTATTTTAAATACATTTAATCACGAAAATCACGGAACTTTAATCACTTCAAATTCTCAAAAAGAAGGAATTAAAACGCTTTCTGTTTTAGAAAATGTTTCTTTAGTAAATCTTGAAGGACGCGGATTGCTTGGAAAATCCGGAGTTGATGCCAGAATCTTCAAAGTAATGGGCGATCACAATATCAGTGTAAGTATCATTTCGCAAGGTTCTTCAGAAAGAGGAATTGGATTGGTTGTGGCCAAAGACAAAGCGACCCTTGCAATGGTTGAGCTAGAAAAAGAGTTTGAAAATGACTTTTATTCTAAAGATGTAAACCAAATTACGGTTACAGATAATGTTTCTGTAATTTCGATTATTGGACAAGATTTGAGTACTTTTCATAAACCTTACACCGCTTTAATCAAAAACAAAATAGTTCCGATTTTATTTAATAACACAGTTACGGGTAAAAACGTGAGTTTGGTTGTAAAGAAAGAAGAACTAAACAAAGCTTTAAACGTAATTCATGGAGAAATTTTTGGAGTTTCTAAAAAAATCAACATTGCGATTTTCGGCCACGGATTAGTTGGAGGAACGTTGATTAATCAAATTTTGGAATCTGCATCTTCAATTGAAAAACGTAAAGATATTAAGCTGAATGTTTTTGCAATTGCAAATTCTAAAAAGCTTTTATTAAACAGAAATGGCGTAACTTCAAGCTGGAAAAATGATATCCAGACAAAAGGTGAAGAATATTCAATCAATGATATTATTGCTTATGCAAATGAGCATCATTTAGAGAATTTAATCGCAATTGATAATACGGCAAGTGCATCATTCGTAGAAAATTATATTCCGCTTGTAGAAAGCAGTTTCGATTTGATTTCTTCGAATAAAGTAGCAAATACATTGACGTATGGTTTTTATAAAGAACTGAGAAAAGCTTTGGCAGAAAACCAAAAGAATTATTTATATGAAACCAATGTTGGTGCAGGTTTACCGTTAATTGATACAATTAAATTACTACATCTTTCTGGTGAAAACATCACAAAAATTAAGGGAGTTTTCTCTGGAACACTGAGTTATTTATTCAATAATTTCTCTGCAAAAGATGCGCCTTTCAGCGAAATTCTGCAGGAAGCAATTGATAACGGATATACAGAACCAGATCCGCGTGAGGATTTGTGCGGAAATGATGTGGGAAGAAAATTATTGATTTTGGCAAGAGAATTAGATTTGCAGAATGAGTTTGAAGAAATTTCAATTCAGAATTTAATTCCGGAACATTTAAGAGAAGGAAATGTTTCTGATTTCTTGACAAAGTTAAAAGAATTCGATCCAATTTACGAGAAAATAAAAGCAGATCAACAACCAAATCACGTTTTAAGATACATTGGTGAATTGTCTGGTGATTTGCAGAATGATAAAGGAAATTTAGAAGTAAAATTAGTTTCAGTACCAAAAGATACTGCATTAGGCGGATTAAAAGGTTCAGATTCTTTCTTCGAAATTTACACAGAATCTTACGGAGATCGTCCAATAGTTATTCAGGGAGCTGGTGCAGGTTCTGCGGTAACAGCGAGAGGAGTTTTTGGAGATATTTTGAGATTGTCTGATAAAGGATAAAAGAATTTTAGAGTTCAGATTTTAGATTTGAATTCAAACAAAAACAAAAAAATAACAACACAATGAAAGTAACTTTAAACAGAGTAAATGACGCATTTCATTTTAAAGTAAAAAATGAACGCGGACACGTAGTTGACGTTGACAGCAGAGCTGAATTTGGCGGAAGCGATTTAGGCGCAAGCCCAATGGAATTGGTTTTAATGGGCGTTGCAGGATGTAGCGCAATTGATATGATTTCAATTTTGAAAAAACAGCGTCAGGAAATCACTTCTTTTAATGCTGAGGTTGAAGGAACACGAGTTCAGATTGAAGAAGCAAAACCTTTTAAAGAAATCGATGTGGTTTTCTATTTAGAAGGAGAAATCAATCCTGAAAAAGCAAAAAAAGCAGCACAACTTTCTTTTGAGAAATACTGCTCAGTTGCGAAAACTGTTGAGCCAACTGCAACAATCAAATACAAAGTTGTTCTCAACAACGAGGCTTTATAAAATTAGAAAATGAGTTAAATAGAGAATTAGATAATTTCTCTAAACAGTTTGAATTTTGAGTTCAGTAATAACCTGAAACTTTAAACTTTAAACAAAAAAACAAAAAACAACACAATGAACACAGAAGAATTTGGTTTTGAAACACAAGCCATTAGAACACAATTAGAAAGATCTCAGTATTTAGAACATTCGGTGCCTTTGTACCTATCGTCAAGCTTTGTTTTTGAAGATGCCGAAGATATGAGAGCTTCTTTTACAGAAGAAAAAGAAAGAAATATTTACAGCCGTTTCAGCAATCCAAATACGACTGAGTTTGTGGAGAAAATTTGCAAAATGGAAGGCGCTGAATCTGGTTACGCATTCGCAACCGGAATGGCTGCGGTATATTCTACTTTTGCCGGATTATTAAATTCGGGAGACCATATTGTGTCTGCAAGCAGCGTTTTCGGTTCTACGCACGCTTTGTTTATGACTTATTTTCCAAAATGGAATATCGAAACTTCTTATTTTGAAATCAATAAGCCAGAAACTATCGAAAGTTTCATCAAGCCAAACACCAAAATATTATACGCAGAATCGCCAACAAATCCTGGAGTTGATGTGATTGACTTGCAATTATTAGGAGACATTGCTAAAAAACACAACTTGATTTTAATTATCGATAACTGTTTTGCAACGCCTTATTTACAGCAACCAATTAAATTTGGAGCGCATTTAGTAATACATTCTGCAACAAAATTGATCGACGGACAAGGTCGTGTTTTAGGAGGAGTTACGGTTGGAAATGCAGATTTAATCAGACAGATTTATTTGTTTTCAAGAAATACAGGTCCGGCTTTATCTCCGTTTAATGCATGGGTTTTGTCAAAAAGTTTAGAAACTTTAGCGGTTCGTGTAGACAGACATTGTGAAAATGCTTTAAAAGTAGCTGAATTTTTAGAAAGCCATCCAAATGTGAATAGCGTTAAATATCCGTTCTTAAAATCGCATCCACAATATGAAATTGCTAAAAAACAAATGAAAGCTGGTGGAAACATCATCGCATTTGAAATCAAAGGCGGAATTGAAGCGGGAAGAAAATTCCTGAATTCAATTCAACTTTGTTCATTATCAGCAAATATTGGAGATACAAGAACAATTGTTACGCATCCAGCTTCTACAACGCACAGCAAGTTATCTGAAGAAGATCAATTAGCTGTTGGAATCACGCAAGGTTTAGTTCGTGTTTCTGTAGGTTTAGAAACCGTAGAAGATGTAATTGCTGATTTGAAGCAAGCGTTGGCTTAAAACCAAAATATAATAAAATTAAGGGCTGTTTTTTTAAATAGCCCTTTTTTGTATATCAAGGATTTTTTTTGAAATAATTTTTAGTTTTGAAAATATGATAAAACCAAGATTACTTTTGTTATCTGATTTGTTTGGAGGCAATCCGGAATGGATTGAATATTATATTCAGATATTAGAGCCAAAATTTGAAATTCAATATTATGATGTTCTTCAATTGGCTGATATTGATTCATCTAATTTATTAGAGACAGATATTCACAATCAATTTTTAAATGGAGGAATTGAAAAAGCTGTTGATAATTTATTGGCTTCAGAAAAAAGCGAGGTTGCTGTTTTAGCTTTTAGCATTGGTGGTACAATTGCCTGGAAAGCATCATTAAAAGGTTTAAAAATAACAAAGCTAATTGCAATTTCCTCAACAAGATTAAGATTTGAAACGGAAGTTCCTAATTGTGAAACCAAACTTTATTTTGGCGAGCAGGATCTAAATTCGCCCAGCAGTGAATGGTTTTCAAAATTAAAAATAGAAAAACATATTCTCGAAAATCAAAAACACCAATTGTATTTAGACGAAAAGAATGTTATTTTGATTTGTAGTAATTTGTTGTAATTCATTCGTCAAAAATTATACTTTTGTTATAACCAAAATCTAATTAATAATAAAAACCACGAACTAGTTTATGAGTAACTCTGGATACATACTTGATGATCGACTGCTGGCTTCCGTAGGAATCCGTTTTTTAAATTATATTTTAGATACTGTATTTGTAATTGCAATTTTTATGGGACTTTGTCTTTTTGCCGGAGTTCTTATTGGTTTATTTGAATTGACGGGGCTTGGTGAGTGGATGGACAGTTTAGGGAATTGGGGCTGGAATTTGGTAATATTTGCGATTTACTTTTTTTACTTTTTAATTACCGAAGGATTGTTTGGAAGATCGCTTGCGAAGTTTATAACAGGAACCATTGTTGTTAATGAATATGGTGAAAAAGCTGATTTTGCTGACATTGTCAAAAGATGTTTTTGTCGATTTATACCTTTTGATATGTTTTCATACTTAGGATCAAGAGGCTGGCACGATTCTCTTTCCGATACTTATGTGGTGAATAAAAAAGCCTTGGTTGAAGAAATAAAAACATTTCACGAGTTTAATTTAATCGGAAGTAACGAAGTAATCTGATAGAACAAGTAGAATATAATTTCCTTTCTGTTATTATTCTCATTTAAAAAGCCTATTTTTGTTGCAGAAATAAATGTAATCGTTTTCGGGGCATTAATTTCGAAACAAATATTTTGCAATTTAAAATTTAAAGATGCTTTCAAAAAAAACAAAATACGGAATAAAAGCGTTGACTTATTTGGCCAGACGAGAAAATAATGATCCTGTTCAAATTGCCGAAATCGCGAAAAACGAACATATTTCGATTAAGTTTTTAGAGAGTATTTTATTGCTTTTAAGGAATTCCGGTTTTCTTGGAGCCAAAAAAGGAAAAGGCGGCGGCTATTATCTAATCAAAGATCCGAAAGATATAAGCATGGCAAAAGTCTATCGAATTTTAGAAGGGCCAATTGCATTATTGCCTTGCGCAAGTCATAATTTTTATGAAAGATGTGACGACTGTGATGACGAATCTACCTGTGCAGCCCGAAGATTAATGACTGAAGTTAGAGATAATACACTTAAAATATTAGAAAGTAATTCTTTAGCAGATATTGCTTTTTAAGAAATAAAAAAGACCATTTCAAAATAGAAATGGTCTTTTTTTATAATAATGTTTTAGTTAAAAAATCAATTTATATCCAGTAAAGAATAACATTACTGCGATAGCATTTCTAAGAAATTGATCCGGAACTTTTCCGCTCAGCATACTTCCCATATATATTCCAGGAAGTGATCCCATTAACAGCTGGCCAAGTAATCCTAAATCAAGATTTCCCATTGAAGCATGTCCGATTCCAGCAACAAGCGTTAATGGAACTGCATGAGCAATTTCGGTTCCCACTAAGCGAGGTAGCGGTAATAAAGGATAAAGAAAAAATAAAGTTACGGTTCCCAAAGCGCCAGCGCCAATGGATGTTACGGTCACGGTCGCACCAAGTAATACTCCAATTGCAATAGTCAGCATATTTTGAGTGTGGCTTTCGCTGTGGAATTTATCTCCTGCATGTTTTTGAGAAAATTTCAAAATTTTGTTTTTGAATATAATAGCAATTGATGTAAATAATAATGCCCAACCTAAACTAAACTTTATAACATGATTAATGGTCTCAATATCTGTTTTAATACTGTTTAGAATCCATAAAGTTACTAAAGCTGCTGGAACACTGCCTAATGTAAGCCAGCCTGTAATTTTCCAGTTTATGTTTCCTTTTTTATGATGAACAAATATTCCTCCAGCTTTCGTAAAAGCGGCATAAAGCAAATCTGTACCGACTGCAGTTGTTGGCGGAATATTAAAAAACAACAAAATAGGAGTCATTAAAGAACCACCACCTACGCCAGTTAAACCAACAATAAAACCGACTGCTAATCCGGCAATTACAAGACCAATTTGAAAATCCATAAAAAAAGTTTGGCGCTAAAATACAACATTTTTATAATTATCCTATAGATATTGTAGAGATTAAAAAACGTATTTAATAAACAAGCTTTTTTACTATTTATATTGTTCAAATATGTTGTGAAATGATATTATTTGTGAAATTAATTTATCAAAATCTTAAATAGTTCTTTTATAATGTAATGAATGTGTAAATGAGCTTTAAAAAAATCAAAATAATGTTTTGATTATTCTAAATAAGTAGTATTTTTGCAAAGTAATCTATTAACCCGATAGGGTAATAGGTTTTGAAAACAAATTCAATTATTTAATATGGAGAAAGAACTGAAAATAAATAGTGCAGATTCGTTCAAAGAAAAGCTTTGGATCGGAATTCCTGTTGTTTTGCTAGTAGGTTTATTATCTGTATTAATTTATAATCATCATGCTGAGTTTTCGTGGAGCGGGTTTGTAAATGGTTTTAATGAAGAATTTTTAGTGTTTTTTGCTATTGGAGTTTTTGCTCAGTTAGTTGATGGAACTTTAGGAATGGGATATGGAGCAACTTCTACATCATTTTTATTGGCTTATGGAGTTCCGCCAGTTGTAAGTAGTACGGCAGTTCACGTTTCTGAAATGTTTACTACTGGAGCATCGGCACTTTCACATCATAGATTCGGAAACATTAATAAAAAACTAGTAAAACATTTATTGATTCCGGGTGTTTTAGGGTCAATTACAGGAGCTTATTTATTGTCAGATGTTATAAATGGGGATGTTATTAAGCCTTTTATTGCAGTGTATATGATCGTTTTGGCGGTTATCATTATTAGAAAAGCATTAAAGAAAAATATAGAAAAGAAGAAAACGAAAAAATTAGGTGTTTTAGCTGTTTTCGGCGGATTTATGGATTCTGTTGGAGGCGGAGGCTGGGGACCGATTGTGACTTCAACTTTATTGGGAAGAGGAAGAAATCCAAGATATACTATTGGTTCGGTAAATGCAGCTGAGTTTGCGATTTCGTTTGCAAGTGGTATAACGTTCATGCTTTTTGGTGGAATCCACGGTTGGCAGGTAATCATCGGATTGATTTTGGGAGGAGTCATTTCAGCGCCATTAGCAGCATATTTGGTAAATAAAATCAAAAGAAAACCAATGATGGTTGCGGTTGGGATTCTAATTATATTATTGAGTTTAAAAACATTATCTAAATTATTGTAAAAAATAATTTTAGAAAGGAAGAGAGATTATGAGTGCGATTATAGTACAAGAATTATTAGATAAAACAAAAGATTTTTCGCTTGACGAAACCTTAGTTTTTTTAGCAGAAAAATTTCCAGGAAAAGTAATTTTTTCGACCTCTTTTGGTCAGGAAGATCAGGTAATTACAGATTTCATTGCAAAAAGTAATACTGATATTACCGTTTTTACTTTAGATACAGGGAGATTATTTCAGGAAACTTACGATGTTTTTCACAAAACATTAAAAAAATATAAAAGACCTATTGAAGTTTTTTTCCCAGAAGCGACTGCGGTAGAAAATCTTCTAAAAACAAAAGGTCCAAACAGCTTTTACGATTCAGTTGAAAACAGAAAAGAATGTTGTTTTATTCGAAAAGTTGTTCCGTTAAGAAAAGCTTTGGCAGGAAACTCAGTTTGGATTACGGGATTAAGAGCCGAACAATCAGAAAACAGACACGATTTAAATCTGTTTGAATATGATGGAAACTTCGAAATCATAAAATTTAATCCGTTACTAAAATGGACTTTAGAAGAAGTTGAAACGTATTTATCTGAAAATAATGTTCCGCAAAATGCATTGCACAAACAAGGTTTCGTAAGCATTGGATGCGCACCTTGTACAAGAGCAATCTTTCCAGGTGAAGATATCAGAGCCGGAAGATGGTGGTGGGAATCAAGCCATAAAGAGTGTGGTTTGCATAGTGCTAAGAAAGAGTAGAAGAGACAAGAAGCAAGAAGCAAGACTTCTGCTAGAGAATAGAATATAGAATAAAGAGTAGAGATTTTTAGATGAGGTGACAACTTGAAACCTAAAACTTGAAACTCACAAAATATCAAACAAAAAAACAATGAGTTCAGTATTAAAAACAAACGCTTTAGAGAGTGAAGCGATATACATTTTCAGAGAAGTAATTTCACAGTTTGACAAACCGGTTTTACTTTTCTCAGGAGGAAAAGATTCTATTACATTAGTGCGTTTAGCGCAAAAAGCATTTTTCCCTGCTAAGATTCCGTTTCCTCTATTGCACGTTGATACAGGACACAATTTCCCTGAGACAATCGCTTTCAGAGATAAATTGGTAGAAGAATTAGGTTTAGAGTTGATCGTTCGTAATGTTCAGGATGCTATTGATGAAGGAAAAGTAGTTGAAGAAACTGGAAAATACTCAAGCCGTAACAGCTTGCAGACTACAACACTTTTAGATGCAATTGAAGAATTTAAGTTTGATGCTTGTATTGGTGGAGCACGTCGTGATGAAGAAAAAGCAAGAGCTAAAGAACGTATTTTTTCTGTTCGTGATGATTTCGGACAATGGGACGAAAAAAATCAGAGACCTGAGTTGTTTGATATTTTGAATGGAAAGATTGAAAATGGACAAAACGTTCGTGTTTTCCCAATTTCAAACTGGACAGAATTAGATGTTTGGAGTTATATCGAAAAAGAACATATCGAAATTCCATCAATCTATTTTTCACATAAAAGAAAAGTTTTTTTGAGAGACGGTTTAATCTGGTCGCATTCTCCTTTTGTGTATCAGGAAGAAGACGAACAAATCGAAGAAAGAATTGTTCGCTTCAGAACCGTTGGAGATATGAGTTGTACCGCAGCAGTTGAGTCTTACGCAGCAACAATCGAAGAAGTTGTAGGCGAAATTAGAGAATCAACAATTTCTGAAAGAGGAGCCAGAATCGATGATAAACGTTCTGAAGCCGCAATGGAGAAAAGAAAACAACAAGGATATTTTTAATAATTATGAGTTATGAATTGTGAATTATGAATGCAATTCGGAACTGAATTTTAAAAGTGAAATCAAGAAAACAAAAACATACAGATTTAAATTTTAGACAAAGTTTTTCAACTTGAAACTTGAAACAAAAATTAAACCTGAAACAAAATATTACAGAATGGACGTTTTAAAAATAGCAACAGCAGGAAGTGTAGATGACGGAAAAAGTACTTTGATCGGAAGATTATTGTACGATACAAAATCATTGACGACTGATAAAATAGAAGCAATCGAAAAAAGCAGTAAACAAAAAGGATACGATTATCTTGATTTTTCTTTAGCAACAGATGGTTTAGTAGCAGAAAGAGAACAAGGAATCACGATTGACGTTGCGCATATTTATTTTTCGACTGCAAAGAAAAGTTACATTATTGCCGATACTCCGGGTCACGTTGAATATACAAGAAACATGGTTACAGGAGCTTCGACTTCTCAGGTTTCTATCATTTTGATCGATGCAAGAAAAGGAGTTATTGAGCAGACTTACCGTCACTTTTTTATCAATAATTTGTTGAGAGTAAAAGAGGTAATTGTTGCGATTAACAAAATGGATTTGGTTGATTATTCAGAAGAAGTTTTCAATAAAATCAAAGCCGATTTTCAGGCATTAAATGCAAAAAGTACTTTCAAAGAGCAGAATGTAAGTTATATTCCGTTAAGTGCGATCAACGGCGGAAACGTGGTTGACCAATCAGAAAACATGCCTTGGTACGATGGACAAACTGTATTGGAACATTTAGAAGGATTACATGCTTCTGATGTTTTTGAAGCAGGAAAAGCACGTTTTCCGGTTCAAACCGTAATTCGTCCAAAAACAGAAGAATATCACGATTTTAGAGGTTACGCTGGAAAATTATACGGAAACTCAATAAAAGTGGGAGATGCTGTAACAGTTCTTCCTTCTTTAACAGAATCAAAAGTATCTAAAATTCACTTTTTCGATAAAACATTTGATGAAGCCGTTGCAGGTTCTTCGATCACAATCGAATTAGAAAATGATATCAATGTAACGAGAGGTGATATGATTGTAAAATCGGATGAACTTCCAAAAATTGAAAAAGACATTACCACAACAGTTTGCTGGATGGACAGTAAAAAACTGGTTCCGGGAACTAAATATTTGGTACAACACAATACAAACCGAGTTTTAGCAAAAGTAGAAAGCATCAAAAATACAATTGCAACAGATTACTCTGGAACGACAGAAGCTTCACAATTAGCCATCAACGAAATTGGAGAAGTAACGATCAAATTAAGTAAGCCGTTATATTTTGATTCATACAACGAAAACAAATCAAACGGAGCTTTCATCTTAATTGATACAGCAACAAACACAACAGCAGGAGTAGGATTCATTAGGTAGTTTCACTGCTGTAAGCAATAAGCTATAGGCTGTAAGCTTTTAGCAAAAACGTATAAAAGGCATGCAAGAAAGCTTAAAGCTTATTGTCTAAAGCCGAAAGCAAGAAAAACACAAAGTTAAAAAGCTTATAGCCTAAAGCTTAAAGCCTAAAGCGAAAGAAAAATGGAAAGTTTTAGAACAGAAATAGAAAATCCGGTAGTTCAGAAGGAGATTATCGAATTAGAAAAAAAGATTCACTTATTCCGTGGAGGAAAAATTGATGATGAGCGTTTTCGTAGTCTTCGTTTAGCGCGTGGAATCTACGGTCAGCGCCAAGAAGGTGTTCAGATGATTCGTATCAAATTGCCTTATGGAAAAGTAACCAGCGAACAATTAGTGCGTATCACACAAGTCTCTGATGAATATTCTACAGGACGTTTGCATATTACAACGCGTCAGGATATTCAGATCCACTATGTGAGTTTAGACCGAACACCAGAACTTTGGGCAGATTTGGCTAAAGACGATATTACACTTCGTGAAGCTTGTGGAAACACCGTTAGAAATATTACAGGAAGCGAATTGGCTGGAGTTGACGTAAACGAACCATTTGATGTTTCGCCTTATGCACACGGACTTTTTCAATATTTGTTGAGAAACCCAATCTGTCAGGAAATGGGACGTAAATTCAAAATTTCGTTCTCTTCTTCAGACGAAGATACCGCTTTGAGTTATTTACACGATTTAGGATTTATTCCGAAAATTAAAGACGGACAAAAAGGTTTCAAAATCATGTTTGGAGGAGGTTTAGGATCTCAGCCAGCACATGCTGAATTACTTTCAGAATTCGTTCCAGTAAACGAAATCATTCCAACAGCAGAAGGAATCATTCGTATTTTCGACAGATACGGAGAACGTGCCAAAAGAATGAAAGCGCGTATGAAATTCTTAATCAAAGAAATGGGAAGAGATGTTTTCCTTGATTTGGTTGAACAAGAGAAAAAAGCTATCGCTTTTGAAACCTACGAAATTGACACAACCGCTTTTGATGGTCCAATTACAGAGCCAATATTAGAAGTTCCACAAGTTACAATCGAAGATACAAAAGCTTATGAAGCGTGGAAAAATTCGAATGTAATCAAGCAGAAACAAGACGGTTATTATGCTATCGGAATCAAAGTTTTATTAGGAGATTTTTATACTGATAAAGCGAGATTACTAGCCGCTTTAATTAAGAATTACGGAGCAAATGAATTACGTTTTTCATTGCGTCAAAATATTGTAATACGTCACATAAAAGAAGAGAATTTACCATTCTTTTATCAAGAATTAGCGAAGTTGGATTTTGTTCAACTAGGATATAATTCAGTTGGAGATATTACGGCATGTCCGGGTACTGATACTTGTAATTTGGGGATTGCAAGTAGTACCGGTATTGCAGAAGAATTAGAAAGAGTTTTAACGGCAGAATATCCTCAGTATTTAAACAATCGCGAAATCGAAATTAAAATTTCAGGTTGTATGAATGCCTGCGGACAGCATAATATGTCTGCCATTGGATTCCAGGGAATGTCTATCAACTCAGGAAAACTAGTTGCTCCGGCTTTGCAAGTATTATTAGGAGGAGGAAGATTAGGAAATGGAGCAGGACGTTTTGCTGATAAAGTAATTAAAGTACCGAGTCGTAGAGGTCCTGATGCATTGCGTACCATCTTAAATGATTTTGATACTAACGGAAGCGGACAAAAATTCCTTGATTATTATGATACAAAAGGAGAAAAATATTTCTACGAAATCTTAAAACCTTATGCAGATGTTACCAATTTAACAGAAGCAGATTTTGTGGATTGGGGTAATGCAGACAACTATGTAAAAGCAGTTGGAGTTGGAGAATGTGCTGGAGTTGTGATCGATTTAGTAGCGACTTTATTATTCGAAGCTAAAGAAAAATTAATCTTGGCTCAGGAATCTTTCGACGAGAAAAAATGGTCAGATGCAATCTATCACGCTTATGCTGGATTTGTAAATGGTGCAAAAGCATTGTTGTTGTCAGAAAATCAAAAAACAAATCACCACGCAGGAATTGTAGACTTGTTTGATACTGTTTTTGTTGAAAATAATAAAATCGAATTAAACTCAACTTTTAAAGACTTGGTTTACCAAATCAATAAAAACGAACCATCAGAAGCTTTCGCTAAAGATTACATTGCTCAGGCAGTCGTTTTCTTTGATAAAATCGAAACTTTCAGAGCTCAGGAATTAGAAAATGCTTAATATAAAACCCAAAATAACTTTAGTCGGTGCAGGTCCGGGCGATCCCGATTTACTTACGCTGAAAGCTGTAAAAGCATTGGCTGAAGCTAATGTGGTTTTATACGACGCTTTGGCCAATGAAGAAATTTTGGATTACGCACCAAAAAATGCCATCCGAATTTTTGTTGGAAAACGAATTGGAAATCATGCCTATACGCAGGATCAAATCAATCAATTGATTGTTGATAATGCTTTGACTTACGGAAATGTAGTAAGATTAAAAGGCGGAGATCCATTCATTTTTGGAAGAGGAGGAGAAGAAATTGATTTTGCAGAAAGTTTCGGAATAGAAACAATCGTAGTTCCAGGAATTTCATCTGTAGTTGCCGTTCCTGCAAGTCAGGGAATTTCGATTACAAAACGCGGCGTTTCAGAAAGCTTTTGGGTAATAACAGGAACAACATCGGATAGAAAATTATCGTCAGACGTAGCTTTAGCTGCACAATCTTCTGCAACAGTTGTGATTTTGATGGGAATGCACAAATTACCTCAAATCATCGATTTGTTTCAAAAAGAAGATAAAGGAAATTTACCTGTAGCAATCATCCAAAACGGAACAACAGCAGAAGAAAAAGTTGGAGTTGGAACTGTAGATTCGATTTTAAATATTGTAAAAGAAAAAGATTTAGGTTCACCAGCCATTATTGTTTTAGGCGAAGTTGTAAGAGAAAGCAATAAACTAAAAGGATTTTACGAAGAATTTCTATCAAAAGAAATCTCTCGATAAAGTTCCGAAGGAACGATTCATATTGTAGCGTCGGGTTTTAACCAGATGGACGTGCGGCAATGACGTTGGATTTTAACCCAATTTTGCCAAAGACAATAGAAAAATCATCTAATTTTGTTTAGATGAAATTAAATTAAAATGGAACAAAACGAATTATATCCCATATTCTTAAAACTTCACAATTTGAACGTTTTAATTGTGGGCGGAGGAAATGTAGGATTGGAGAAACTTTCTTTTTTGCTAAAGTCGAGTCCAAATGCAAATGTTGAGGTCGTAGCGCCAGATTTTCATTTAGAAATCAAAGTTTTAGCCGAAAATCATCCTTCAATTAAATTGACGGAAGCGAAGTTCAAAAAGAAAATGCTCAAAAAACGGCATATGGTAATTGCATGCACAGACGATTTGAAAGTGAACAAAAGAGTTTACGAATTGTCGAGAAAACGTTATTTGATTTGCAATATCGCCGATACGCCAGATTTATGTGATTATTATTTAGGCGGAATCGTAACGAAAGGGAATGTAAAAATCGCCATTTCAACCAACGGAAAATCACCGACAACAGCAAAGAGATTGCGTGAGTTTTTTGAAGAAGTAATTCCGGAGGATATCAATCAGATGGTTGAGAACCTAAACCAATACAGAAAAACCTTAAAAGGTAATTTTGAAGATAAAGTAAAGAAGATGAACGAAATAACAGCTTCTTTGAAAAATAAAGAGTAGCATATCAGAGAAATGAATAATGATAAAAATCATTGTTAGTAGAATAAATTATTCGTTTCTTTGTATTATTAAGAATGATTATAAACAACAACCATAATGATTAAAACAGATATACTTATAATTGGAGCAGGCCCAACAGGTTTATTTGCCGTTTTCGAGGCAGGATTATTAAAATTAAAATGTCACATTTTAGATGCTTTGCCTCAACCAGGAGGACAGCTTTCAGAATTATATCCTAAGAAACCTATTTATGATATTCCAGGTTTTCCAGAAGTTTTAGCCGGAGATTTAGTTGATGGTTTAATGGAGCAAATTAAACAGTTTGAGCCAGGATTTACTTTAGGAGAACGTGCTGAAACAGTTGAAAAGCAAGAAGATGGATCTTTCATCGTAACTTCAAATAAAGGAACTAAATTTCACGCACCTGTAATAGCAATCGCTGGAGGTTTAGGAAGTTTTGAGCCTCGTAAGCCACTTATCGAAGATATCGAGTTTTATGAAGATAAAGGAGTAAAATACTTCATCAAAAATCCTGAGAAATTCAGAGATAAAAGAGTTGTAATTGCAGGAGGAGGAGATTCAGCTTTAGACTGGAGTATTTTCTTGGCAAATGTAGCTTCAGAAGTAACTTTAATTCACAGAAGAAACGAATTTAGAGGCGCTTTAGATTCTGTAGAAAAAGTACAGGAATTAAAAACAGCTGGAAAAATTAAATTAATTACACCAGCAGAAGTTATCGGAATCAATGGTGCAGAGCACGTTGAATCATTAGATATCGAAGAAAACGGAGCGCACCGTAAAATCGAATGTGATTATTTCATTCCACTTTTCGGATTAACGCCAAAATTAGGCCCAATCGGCGACTGGGGATTAGAAATCGAGAAAAATGCCATCAAAGTAAACAATGCATTAGATTACCAAACGAATATTCCAGGAATCTTTGCTATTGGAGACGTAAACACATATCCAGGGAAATTAAAGTTAATCCTTTGCGGTTTCCACGAAGCAACTTTAATGTGCCAGGCTGCATACGGAATCATCAATCCAGGTAAAAAATACGTATTAAAATATACAACAGTTTCTGGTGTAGATGGTTTCGACGGAACTCGTAAAGAAGCACCAAAAGCGGTTGTGAAAGCGATTGTTTAATCTGAGGTGCTGAGGTTCTAAGGGACTAAGCTGCTAAGGTTTTTATATAGAAGCTCAAACTTTTAGTTTGGGCTTTTTTATTGAACCAAATTTTAAACTTAGTTCCTTCAAAAAAACCTTAGAACCTTAGCACCTAAGTACCTCAGAACCTTACAAAAAAAAACATTTGCAAATCGAAACCCTATTTCATACCTTTGCACTGTTCTTAAAATTATTGTCAGTTATCACGAAAGGCGGAGGGATAGACCCGATGAAACCTTAGCAACCCTTTATCATAAAGAAGGTGCTAAATTCTACTTTATACGACATTTTCCAGTATTAAAGATAGATAACACAAATACATACTCGTATTTCTCAAAACTTTTCCAGACAACATACAATATTTACTGAAACAGATTCTGTATCAGGAGCGAATCATTGGTGCATTTTTGCCGTCAATAGTTCCCGCTTTACGTTGCAATCATTTTATCCGCCGCGGCGGACAAAATGATTTCCACTTCAATCGGGGCTAATGAGTCAGCAATAGTACACTTTTGGAATTAATGTGAATAAAAAATATCGAAGGTTAAACTTCACAATCATAATAAAAAAAAACTTAGCATCTTAGCCCCGATGGCTATCGGATAGATCTTAGAAGCTAAAACAAAAGAACATGGCAATTACGATAAAAGAAGCAATAAAAAAAAATATCCTAATCCTAGATGGAGCAATGGGAACAATGTTGCAACGCTATAATTTCTCAGAAGAAGATTTCAGAGGAGAGCGTTTCAAAGATTTCCCACATCCGTTAAAAGGAAACAACGATTTACTATCCCTAACACAACCACAAGCAATCCGCGATGTACATGCCGCTTATTATGAAGCAGGCGCTGACATTGTAGAAACCAATACCTTCTCAGGAACGACAATCGGTATGGCCGATTATCACATGGAAGATTTGGTTTACGAGTTAAACTATGAATCGGCAAAAATCGCAAGACAAGTAGCCGATGAGTTTACCGCAAAAAATCCGGAAAAGCCTCGTTTCGTAGCCGGTTCAATCGGACCGACAAACCGTACAGCAAGTATGTCGCCAGATGTAAACGATCCGGGTTATAGAGCCGTAACGTTTGACGATTTACGAATTGCGTACAAACAACAAGCAGAAGCTTTAATGGATGGTGGCTGTGATTTGCTTTTAGTAGAAACGATCTTTGATACATTAAATGCAAAAGCAGCACTTTTTGCGATCGAAGAAGTAAAAGAAGAACGCAACATCGATATTCCAATCATGGTTTCAGGAACGATTACAGATGCATCGGGAAGAACACTTTCTGGACAGACTGTTGAAGCGTTTTTGATTTCAGTTTCGCATATTCCATTATTAAGTGTTGGATTCAATTGCGCCCTTGGTGCCGATTTGCTGAAACCGTATTTAAAAACATTAGCACATAACACAAGTTTTAATGTTTCGGCGCATCCAAATGCAGGATTGCCAAATGCTTTCGGACAATATGATGAAACGCCAGAACAAACTCAAGCCTTCATTAAAGAATATTTAGATGATAATTTGATTAATATCATTGGCGGATGTTGCGGAACAACTCCAGATCATATTAGATTAATGGCTGAGGTTGCGAAGGATTATAAGCCGAGGATTGCGCCGGTTATTGCGTAACTCATGATGAGTTTTTCAATAAAGAACAAGAAGATTTTGTTTCTTATTAGTTTGATGCTTGTTAGCTGTAATTACACAACTAATACAGTTTTTCAGAAAAGCATTAAATGTGAAGATTGTTTAGTTACAAAAGAAGAAACAGCAGTTGGAATAGCAGAACCAATTTTATTTGAATCATATGGTAAAGATCAAATAGAAGATCAAAGACCTTACAAAGTAACAATAGAAAATGATTCTATTTGGCATATTGAAGGGACTTTTAATAGTATTGGTTTTGGAGGTGTTTTTGATATTAAAATTTCTGCAAAAAACGGTAAAGTTCTTTACATGATGCATGGAAAGTAGAAAGGTGATTGAAAAGTAAAATAAAATAAATCGTCTTGTGAACCCGAGTTTGCGTGAGGGATAGAAGTGAAAAGCCCACAGCCTGACGAAGGAAGAGCGAGGACTTGTAACGGATAGCCCGGTTCGCCGCGGCGAAACACGCCCAAAATATTAAAAAGATTATAGGTTTAGAAACCTAAAAATATAGAATAAAAAACTTAGAACCTTAGTATCTCAGGATCTTAGTAACTTAGAAAGAAATGACAGAAAAAAGAAGAGACCTTGTATTATCAGGATTAGAACCATTAATTATTACGCCCGAAAGTGTTTTTGTAAACGTTGGGGAACGTACAAATGTAACAGGTTCTAGAAAATTCCTAAGATTAATCAAGGAAGAGAAATATGACGAGGCGCTTGATATTGCAAGACAACAAGTAGAAGGTGGAGCGCAGATCATCGATATTAATATGGATGAAGGAATGCTTGACGGTGTTACTGCAATGACTAAATTTTTGAATTTAATTGCTGCAGAACCAGATATTTCGAGAGTGCCGATTATGATCGACAGTTCGAAATGGGAAATCATTGAAGCTGGTCTAAAAGTAGTACAAGGAAAAAGCGTTGTAAACTCGATTTCGTTAAAAGAAGGCGAAGAAGCTTTTATTCACCACGCGCGATTAATCAAACGCTACGGAGCGGCAGCAATTATTATGGCATTTGACGAAGTTGGTCAGGCAGATAATTACGATCGTCGAGTGGAGATTTGTCAGCGTTCGTATGATATTTTGGTGAACAAAGTAGGATTCCCTCCGCAGGATATTATTTTCGATTTGAATATTTTCCCGGTTGCAACGGGAATGGAAGAGCATAGATTGAACGCTTTGGATTTCTTTAGAGGAACAAAATGGGTTCGTGAAAACCTGCCGCACGCGCATATTAGCGGTGGAGTGAGTAACGTTTCGTTTTCTTTTAGAGGAAATGATACGGTTCGTGAAGCGATGCACTCGGTGTTTTTATACCACGCGATTAAAAACGGAATGACGATGGGAATCGTAAATCCGGAGATGTTGACGATTTACGATGATATTCCGAAAGACTTATTAGAACACGTTGAAGACGTAATTTTAGATAGACGCGATGATGCGACAGAACGACTTTTAGATTTTGCAGAAAATGTAAAAGGCGAAGCAAAGAGCGATGAAAAAGTAGTTCAGGAATGGCGTTTTGGAACCGTTCAGGAACGAATTACACATTCATTAGTAAAAGGAATTGATGCTTTTATTGAAGAAGATGTTGAAGAAGCTCGTTTGGCAGCCACAAAACCAATCGAAGTTATCGAAATTAATTTGATGACGGGAATGAATGTCGTTGGAGATTTATTCGGAAGCGGAAAAATGTTCCTGCCTCAGGTGGTGAAATCGGCTCGTGTAATGAAAAAAGCGGTGGCATATTTATTACCATTTATCGAAGCAAGTAAACAAGCCGGAGATAAACAAGGAAACGGAAAAATCTTGATGGCAACCGTAAAAGGTGACGTTCACGATATTGGTAAAAACATCGTTTCGGTAGTTTTGGCTTGTAATAATTACGAGATTGTAGATCTTGGTGTGATGGTGCCTCCGGAAAAAATTATTTCGGCTGCTATTGAGCATAATGTAGACATTATCGGATTAAGTGGATTGATCACGCCTTCGCTTGACGAAATGGTGTATTTGGCTAAAGAATTAGACAAACAAGGAATTAAAATCCCGATTATGATTGGTGGGGCAACAACTTCGCGTGCGCATACAGCCGTGAAAATTGCACCTCAATACAGAGAAACTGTAATTCACGTAAACGATGCTTCAAGAGCCGTTACTGTTGCAGGAAACCTGTTAGATCATAACCGAAAAATATATGCGGCAGATATTCGTGCAGAATATGATTCTTTTAGAGAAACATTTTTAAATCGTTCAAGAGACAAGAATTTCTTAACGATTGAAGATGCCCGTAAAAACAAATTGCCATTGGATTGGTCGGAATACACACCGACTAAACCAAAAGTAATTGGAGCGCAAACCATCGAAATAGAACTAGATGTTTTGGTTCCGTATATTGACTGGACGCCATTTTTTCAGACTTGGGAATTGTACGGAAAATATCCGGCAATTTTAACGGATGAGGTTGTGGGCGAACAAGCAACTTCTGTTTTTAAAGATGCTCAAGCGATGCTGAAAGTGATTTTAGAAGAGAAAAAACTGAAAGCAAAAGGTATTTACGGAATTTTCCCTGCGAATCAGGTTGATGATGACGATATCGAATTGCGTGATGAAAACGGAAAAGTTTTAGAGAAATTCTTAACGCTTCGTCAGCAGTCGCAAAAAACAAAAGGTGCTCCAAACATCGCTTTAGCCGATTTTATTTTGCCAAAAGATAGCGGCGTGACTGATTATATGGGAGCTTTCTGCGTAACTACAGGTTTTGGTGTAGATGAATGGGCAGCAGAATATGAAAAGAATCTAGACGATTACAATTCGATTATGGTGAAAGCGCTTGCAGATCGTTTTGCTGAGGCTTTCGCCGAGTATCTTCACGAGAGAGTTCGTAAAGATTTTTGGGGTTATGATAGTGAAGAATCTTTAACCAACGAAGAATTGATTAAAGAAAATTATAAAGGAATCCGTCCGGCTCCGGGTTATCCTGCTTGTCCGGATCACTTGGAAAAACCAACAATCTGGAAGCTTTTAAATGTAGCCGAAGAAATTGGAGTGACTTTGACAGAAAGTATGGCGATGTGGCCAGCTTCTTCGGTTTCAGGATATTATTTCGGAAACCCAAAAAGCCGATATTTCGGACTCGGAAAAATAAAAGAAGATCAGGTAGTAGATTACGCCAAACGACGCAATGTTCCAACGGATTACGCCATGAAGTGGTTAAACCCTAATATCGCAGATTAACGAAAAGTTATTTTGGTTTCAGGTTTCAAGTTTCAAGTTACAGTAGAGAACTTGAAACATGGAACCTGAAACTTGAAACAAAAAACAAAAAATGAAAGTAACAGAACATATAGAAAACGCCAAAGGAAAAACATTATTCTCATTTGAAATTATTCCGCCCCAAAAGGGGAAAAGTATTCAGGAGTTATACGATAATATTGATCCGTTAATGGAGTTTAATCCACCGTTTATAGACGTAACGACTTCTCGTGAGGAGTATATTTATATTGACCGTGGTAACGGACTTTTGGACAAAAAACTGACTCGTATGCGTCCAGGAACGCTTGGAATTTGCGCTTCTATAAAACATAAATACAATGTAGATACCGTTCCGCATTTGCTTTGTGGTGGATTTACACAAGAAGAAACTGAATATATGTTGGTTGATTGTCAGTATTTAGGAATCAACAATGTAATGGCACTTCGCGGTGATGCAATGAAAGATGAACAATCTTTTGTACCGAAAGCAGGAGGAAATCATTACGCAGTTGATTTGGTTCGTCAAATCAAAGATTTGAATTGCGGAAAATATCTGCATGAAGTAATGGATATTGATAACAAAGCTGATTTTTGTATTGGTGTTGCGGGTTATCCTGAAAAACATTTGGAATCACCATCTTTACAATCAGATTTAAAAAGATTAAAAGAAAAAGTAGACGCGGGAGCTGATTACGTGGTAACGCAAATGTTTTTTGACAACTCAAAATATTTTGCCTTTGT
Organism: Flavobacterium resistens; assembly: GCF_900182645.1. Lineage (GTDB taxonomy): Bacteria > Bacteroidota > Bacteroidia > Flavobacteriales > Flavobacteriaceae > Flavobacterium > Flavobacterium resistens. The sequence continues at coordinate 646,515 of NZ_FXTA01000002.1, forward strand.
AGAAAAAGCAAGAGAAATGGGTATCACAATTCCGATTATACCTGGAATTAAGCCAATTGCTGTTCAAAGACATTTACAAGTTTTACCACAGATTTTCAGAATCGATTTACCGGAAGATTTAATCGATGCCGTTGATAAATGCAAAAACAACGCTGAAATTAAACAAGTCGGAATCGAATGGGCGATTCAGCAGTCATTAGAATTAAAAGCGGCTGGAGTTCCATTTTTGCATTATTATTCAATGGGTAAATCGGAGAATATCCGCCAGATCGCGAGTCAGGTTTTTTAATCTGCATGCAGTTTGTCATTCCGAGGAACGAGGAATCTCCGCAAGTAGCTTCAACCAGTGAATTGCCAATCTTTGTCGAGTTTCTTGCGGAGATTCCTCGTTCCTCGGAATGACAAAAATGACATTGAAGCCGTTAGTGAGGTTGCTTCGTTCCTCGCAATGATAAACGAGGCTTGGAATTTGGATTTTTTTAATTTGGAATTTAACTTTAAAGATCATGAAACAAGAAGAACTACAAGCCATAGCCTCTCAATTAAAACATCCAACAGGGGAAAAAGGAATCGAAATGGCCAATATGATGAACGAGACGAACATCAATATGACCAAACATTCGATTCAGAATCTCAATATTTCCAAAGAAAATAAAATTCTGGAATTGGGCCACGGAAATGCCGGACACCTTGAATTTTTGATGGAACAAGCCGAAAACCTAAAATATTACGGACTAGAAATGTCGGAATTAATGTTTCAGGAAGCGCGCCAGATTAACCGAAATTTTGTCTCTCAAAAACAAGCTTTCTTTTCACTTTATGACGGAAATAAAATTCCGTTTGAAGATGAATCTTTCGATAAAATATTTACTGTAAATACAATTTATTTTTGGCAGAAGCCTGAAGAATTACTTTCAGAAATTTATAGGGTTTTAAATCCAAATGGGAATTTCTGTGTAACTTTTGCTCAGGAAGATTTCATGAAACAACTTCCGTTTACTCAATTTGAATTTGAGCTTTACAACACTGAAAAAGCACAAAAATTAATTGAAAAAACAGCTTTTAAAATTGTTTACATTGAAAGTCAGACAGAACAAGTAAAAAGCAAAACAGGCGAATTTGCCGACAGGGTTTTTACGACGATTGTTTTGGAAAAATAACAAATCAATTTCCGCAATCTTTTTTTGAGTACTTTCATTCTTTATTACTAATCTTTCTGAATTATAATCCTAGCAATTATGGAAGTTAAAAAAATCAATTTTTTACAGAATTATAGCAGCATACTTTTGCTTTTGGGCGGAATTATAGTAGGAAGCATTTTCGGATTAGTATTTGGAGAAGATGTTTTGATCATAAAACCGCTTGGCGATATATTTCTGAATTTACTTTTTACAGCGATTATTCCACTTATATTTTTTACAATCGGTTCTTCGATTGCCAATTTGGAAAGGACAGAAAAATTAGGAAAACTATTCGTTGTAATGATTTTGGTTTTTCTCACCACAATTCTTATTTCAGCAATTGTAATGATTTTTGCTGTTTATCTTTTTCCCATTCATCAAGATATAGCGATTACTAAAATTCCGTTTGAAAAGATTGAATCAGGATCAGTTGGAGATCAAATTGCAAAATTGCTCACAGCAAATGATTTTTTTGAATTGCTTTCGCGAAAAAGTATGCTGGCCCTTATTGTTTTTTCTTTTTTAATTGGCTTTGCAACATTGCAATCAGGTGAAAAAGGAAATGCATTTAAGAGTTTTCTAGATTCAGGAAACGAGGTTATGAAACAGCTTTTGAACATTATAATGAAATTCGCTCCAATTGGTTTGGGAGCATATTTTGCTTATCAGGTTGGTATTTTCGGACCGCAATTGTTTGGCGTTTATGCAAAACCAATGGCCGTTTATTATGCAGCTTGCATCTTTTATTTCTTTTTATTTTTTAGTTTGTATGCGCTTGTGGCTGGAGGAAAAAGAGCTTTTAAAGTTTTTTGGAGTAACAATATCACGCCTTCGTTAACCGCAATAGGAACATGCAGCAGTATTGCCACGATTCCTGCAAATCTTGATGCAGCGCAAAAAATGGGAATTCCGGCACATGTTCGTAATTTGGTGATTCCGCTTGGAGCGCCTTTGCATAAAGATGGTTCAAGTATGTCATCCATCTTAAAAATAACCTTTTTGTTTGCCATGTTTGGGAAGGATTTTACAGAGCCGTCAACTATTCTTTTGGCTTTAGGAATTACTGTAATCGTTTCTATTGTTGAAGGAGGAATTCCAAACGGAGGTTATATTGGAGAAGTTTTAGCGATTACGGTTTACGGTTTCCCGATGGAGCAAGCTTTGCCAGTTGCCATGATTTTAGGAACTTTGGTCGATCCAATCGCTACTTTATTAAATGCCAATGGAGATGTAATATGCTCGATGTTGGTTTCCAGATTCTCGGAAAAAACAAAATGGTAGCTTTTAGCTAAGTTTTACATTTTCACATTAAATATTAATTAACCTGTTTTCTACTGAAAAATCAGTATGAGAATCAACATTGTATAATATGAATTCAATACTACAACATGATCTGAAAAATTTCGAAGTTATCTTAGAAAAAGCAAAACAGCAAGGAATAAATTTTTTGAATAATCTTGATAATATTCCAACTTCAACTAGAATTAAGGTGGATATAAATCGTCATTTAAACGAATTAGGTTTGGGTTCTGAAGGAGCTTTAACCGAATTTAATGAAAGATTAGCGCCATTAATGGTTTCGTCTCCAGGACCGCGATATTTAGGGTTTGTAACCGGCGGATCAACACCAGCTTCAATAGTCGGCGACTGGCTTACATCAGTTTACGATCAAAACACACAATCGGTAACTTCGCAAGGTGGAAATTCTGCTTTAATAGAATTTGAAACCATTAGTTTATTGCTTCAATTATTAGAACTTCCGGATACTTTTTTAGGCGGATTTGTAACCGGCGCAACCATGTCGAATTTTACTTCTTTGGGAGTTGCCAGACAATGGTTTGGGAAACAGCTCGGGAAAGATTTCGCCAAAGATGGAATTTCGGCAACAATTAATATTTTAACAGCTACGCCACATTCTTCTTCCGTTAAATGTTTGGCGATGCTCGGAATTGGAAGTCAAAATTATACAACTGTCAAAACTATCGAAGGAAATAGAGAAGCAATTGATATTTCTGATTTAGAGAAAAACATTCAGAATTTAAACGGAAAACCTTTTGTCTTAATTTCAAGTGCAGGAACTGTAAACACAGCTGATTTTGATGATTTTAAAGCGATTTCTGAACTAAGAAAAAAATACAACTTCTGGTGGCATATCGACGCCGCCTTTGGTGGATTTGCAGCCGTTTCGGAAAAGTTTAAACATTTGGTTGAAGGCTGGGAAGATGCAGACAGTATTACAATTGATTGTCATAAATGGTTGAATGTTCCGTATGAAAGTGCTTTTTATTTGATTAAAAAAGAACATGTTAATTTGCAGATCGAAACTTTCCAGAATTCAAATGCGCCTTATTTAGGAAATCCCTTGGAGAATTTTAATTATTTGAACGTCTTGCCCGAAAATTCTAGACGTTTAAGAGCTTTGCCGGTTTGGTTTTCTTTGGTGGCTTATGGTAAAGAAGGTTATCAGGATATAGTGGAAAATAGTGTATCGCTGGCCTTGCATTTTGCGAATGAACTTATCGCAGAAGGAAATTTTGAATTGATGGCACCAATTCGCCTCAACAATGTCTGCTTCACTTTAAAAGGTAATCATAATCAGGAAAAAGTAAATGAGTTTTTGACGATCCTAAATGATAAAGGAAAAGTCTTTATGACACCAACAGTTTACGAAGGCCGAAAAGGAATCAGGGCTTCTTTTGTGAATTGGCGTACAACAGAAGAAGATATTAAAATCATTATAGAAGAAATGAAAATTTCAATTCTTGATTTAGAAATATAATAGTCTCAATAAAATAAAAAAGAGCCTGTTAACTACAAGCAGGCTCTTTACTAACACAAAAAAAAACAAAAAAACAAGAATCGAAAGGTTGATTAAATCATGAAATTATTATAATTCCGTGTGCAAATATAATACTATTTATATCAAGTCTAAATAAAAATAGTTAAAAATAAGCAATAAAATTTTAATCGGCTGAAAACGAGTTGACAAGCTGTGCTTAAAAAATAAAAAGGTTAGAAAAGCTTTTTTCGGACTTATTTAAAAAAGAAAAGCCAATTTATTCTGTGAAAAGAATAAATTGGCTTTATATGTTTTTATGAAAAATATTATTTGGTGATTTCTCTGAAAACAGCTTCCAGATTTTTATTCTTCTGATTTAGTTGAAGTGTTTTCAAGCCATTTTCATTAGCAAAATCAAATATTGCAGGGCGCATATCTTTTTCGGTTACAAAAGTCAGTTCCCATGTCATGTCATGCGTGTTCACGTATGAACTGATGTTTTCTAGTTTCGCCAAAAGTTGCTGTTCAACTTGATAATCAAACTCAACTTCAATAACTTGCTCTTTATCTGTAGCAACTAAATGGTCTAATTTATTGTCGGCAACAATTTGTCCTTTGTCAATAATTATGACACGATCGCAAATTGCTTCGACTTCCTGCATAATGTGTGTTGATAAAAAAACGGTTTTATCTTTCCCTACATTTTTGATTACATTTCGAATTTCCATTAACTGATTCGGGTCCAGTCCGGTAGTTGGTTCGTCCAAAATTAAAACGTCTGGATTATGCAGTAAAGCATTCGCAAGGCCCACACGCTGGCGGTATCCTTTTGACAATTGGCTTATCTTTTTATGGCTTTCCGGTGTCAGTCCTGTCAGTTGAATAACTTCTTCGATTCTTGATTTAGGAACATTATAAACATCGGCATTAAAAGCCAAATATTCACGAACATACAAATCTAAATACAACGGATTATGTTCGGGCAAATACCCGATCGATCGCTGTACCTCTTTAGTGTTTGTCATGACATCGTGGCTATTTACAAGGGCTGAACCGCTATCGGCAAGTAAATACGTAGTCAAAATTTTCATTAAAGTAGATTTTCCAGCTCCGTTTGGACCAAGAAATCCTACGATTTCTCCTTTTTCAATTTTAAAAGAAATTTCATTTAAAGCTTTTTGCTCTCCGTAACTTTTTGATATGCTGTTTACTTCTATCGACATGGACTTTTTATTTACTGCAAAAGTAACGAGAAATAGTTTCGATTACTACATTTTGTCTTTTAAAAATAATGATAAAAAATAGGAGAGCCCTTTATTCGCGGCATCGTTATTGTTAAAGGATTGCTAAATTAAAATATACCCAAATCATGAAAAAAATTTTAGTGATAGCTGCCCTAGCTATCTGCAGTTTTGCAAACGCTCAAAAAGGAACAATCTTAGTAGGTGGAAACATTGGCTACACTTCTGAAAAATCAGAATTCCAATTTAGTGAAGCAAAAGCAAGCACATTTAGCTTTTCTCCAAAAGTAGGTTACCAATTTAATGATAACTGGACAGTAGGTGGAGAGTTTACAGTTAGTTCAGCTACTACAGACAATGGAAACATTGAAGAAAAAGACAACAGATTCAGATTAGGAGGATTTGTACGTTATTCAGTGCCATTGAGCCAAACGTTTTCTGTTTTTGCTGATATGGGAGCAGGTTTCCAAAACTTAAAAAATAAAACGTACGGTCCTGGAAATGCTTTTTCAAAAGACAAAGCTGATGGTGTGTATGTAGGTATTACTCCAGCTCTTTTTATTAACATGAAAAAAGGTTTTGGTTTGAACTTCAGCATTGGTGGTTTAGGATACGAAACTTTAAGTTATGACAATAATGGTCCTGATTACAGTAAGTTTTACTTCAACTTTGGTCAAACTTTTAATATTGGAGTTTCGAAAAACTTCTAATCTTAATTTTTATTCAATTTCAGAAAGCATCCGCCATAGCGGATGCTTTTTTTTATTGTATTTGTTTTGGGCATTATTTTTTATTCTTAACGATTTGGTAATAAAAAGTTTACTTTTTGCATGGGGTTTTTAAAAGCTGCGGCATTGTTCTTGTTAAACAATAGCTTAAATTTAAATCTCAAACCATTATGAAAAAAATGTTACTTATTGCAATGTTAACTGTTTTTGGCGCCATGCATGCCCAAAAAGGATCTGTTTTAGTTATGGGAAGTATTGAATATAATTCTCAAAATGCATCAGCCACGAATTCAGAAACTAAATCTAATTCTTTTGTTTTTTGGCCAAAAGTTGGATATCAATTTCATGAAAACTGGACAGCAGGTATTGAAGGAGGAATTGGAACTTCAAAAAATGAATCCAGATATGCTGAAAGTTCTGAAAACAAATCAAATGTTTTTTCAGTAGGAGGTTTTTTGCGTTATTCTAAACCTTTAAATGAAACTTTTTCTGCCTATGTGGATTTAGGATCTGGATATCAGAATCAAAAAAATACAAGTATCAACGGGCCAATTTCGACGGTTAATAAAGGTAACGGATTTTATGTTGGTCTTACTCCAGCAATTTTTATCAATGTTCATAAAGGTTTTGGTTTGAACTTTAATATTGGAGGTTTAGGATATAATACTTTTAATAATGAAGATGATAACTACAACGATTCTAAGAACTTTAATTTTTCTTTCGGTAAAGCATTTTCGGTTGGTATTTCAAAGAATTTTTGATTTTGAAATCATATAATTTTTATTCTAAAAAGCATCCAATGAGGATGCTTTTTTTGTTTTTATTATAAGCAAAGAAGTTTTTAATGTATTGTAATTGAATTCTTTTTGTTTAGAATGTAACAAAATAGTTCCTTGGCATCTTTCTCGTTAAATAGATTACAAAATTTAACAAATATCACTAATGAAAAAAATTCTAGTTATTGTTGCACTGGCGATGTTCAGTTTTGCAAATGCCCAAAAAGGGTCGGTTTTGGTAATGGGAAGTGTTGGTTATAATTCTCAAAAAAGATCAAATATTCCTGCGGAGAATAAGTATTACAATTTTAGTTTTTCGCCAAAGATTGGATATCAATTTCATGAAAATTGGATTGCTGGTATTGAATCATCAGTTAATTCAACCGAAGACAAGATTGTTTCGACTTATTCAAGCAAGATAAATTCTTTCAGAATAGGTGGTTTTTTGCGATACACAAAAACTTTAAATCAGACTTTTTCGGCTTATGCAGATTTTGGCGCGGGTTATCAAAATACTAAATCAGTTTATAGCAATAATCCACTTCCGACAAATACAATTAATAAAGGAAATGGGTTTTATGTAGGTGTTACGCCAGCAATTTTTATTAATGTTCATAAAGGTTTTGGTTTGAATTTCAACATTGGAGGAATTGATTACGGCGTTATAGATTATGATGGAGGAAGTGGTGCAACTACTGCGAAAAGCTTTAACGTTACGTTTGGTCAATCTGTTTCGATTGGAATTTCAAAGAATTTTTAATCTCGAAATTATATATAAAAAAAAAGCATCCGCCCACACGGATGCTTTTTTGTTGGATCGAGATCTTTTGAAATTAAAAATTTCTCGTTTAGCCCCGATAGAAGCGGTATCCTTTTCCTTGTCTCGTTTTTATAAACGAGACAAGGAAAAGATATAGCGGATAGCGGGACTATACTTGTTTTGAAAACAAGAATTTCTGCTTCTAAATTTTAGAACCTAAGGCTGATTAAGTAAAAAAAATGTCAACAGAAGTGAAGCCGAAACGAATCATAACTAATTTCCGACTCCACTTGCTGACATAAAAAAAAACAAAAATTATATTTTAAATAAAAAGTATTAACTCACGGGATTTTGTATAGTAGTTCTCATTTCCTGAGCCGCTGCTACCATTTCGATTAAAGCTTTTTTAGTTTCGTCCCAATGGCGTGTTTTTAAACCGCAATCTGGATTTACCCACAATTGATCTACCGGAATTACAGCAGAAGCTTTCTCTAGTAATTTCACCATTTCCTGGCTTGAAGGAACGCGAGGCGAGTGAATGTCGTAAACTCCAGGGCCAATTTCGTTTGGATATTTAAAGTCGGCGAAAACATCTAGAAGTTCCATTTGCGAGCGTGAACATTCGATTGTGATGACATCAGCATCCATGTCAGCAATGCTTTGAATGATGTCGTTGAATTCGCTATAACACATGTGCGTGTGAATTTGCGTATCATCATTTACGCCGCTTGCTGAAATTCTGAACGCTTTTACAGCCCAGTATAAATATTTCGCCCATTCTTCTTTTCTCAAAGGCAAACCTTCGCGAATTGCAGGTTCATCGATCTGAATGATTTTGATTCCGGCTTTTTCTAAGTCAACTACTTCATCACGAATAGCCAAAGCGATTTGCGTACAAGTTTCAGAACGCGGTTGATCGTTACGTACAAATGACCATTGCAAAATGGTTACAGGCCCAGTCAACATTCCTTTTACCCATTTTGGAGTTAAAGATTGTGCGAATTCAGACCATTTTACAGTCATTGGATTTGGACGAGAAACGTCTCCGTAAATAACGGGCGGTTTTACACAACGGCTTCCATAACTCTGAACCCAGCCATTTTTGGTAAATGTAAATCCTGCTAATTGTTCTCCAAAATATTCTACCATGTCATTGCGTTCAAATTCTCCGTGAACTAAAACGTCGATTCCGGTTTCTTCCTGAAAACGGATTGTTGCTTCGGTTTCTTTTTCGATTAAATCGTTGTACTGCTGAGTTGTTAGCTCACCTTTTTTGAATTTTGCTCTCCAGCTTCTCACTTCAGCTGTTTGAGGGAAAGATCCAATTGTTGTTGTTGGAAATAAAGGCAGATTTAAAGCTTCAATTTGGGTTTTTCTTCTCGCAGCAAAAACACTTTTACGTTTGTCATCTGAAGCTGTAATTCCTGCAACTCGAGCTTTTACTTCGCTATTATGGATTAATTTTGATGTTTTACGGTTTTCATTTGCAATAACATTTCTTTCGTAATCAATCGAGTCTTTAACGTCGATTTCATTAGAAGCAGACAATTGTTTTAAGATTATTATCTCGTTGATTTTTTGTTTTGCAAAAGCCAACCATTGTTTGATTTCCGGCGTAAGTGTTTCGTCATTTGTTTCTAAATCTAAATCGCACGGACTGTGAATTAAGGAACAAGATGGTGCAATCAAAATTCGGTTTTCGCCTAAAGCATCAACCGCTTTTTTGATGATTTTTAAAGATTTTTTGAAATCATTTTTCCAGATATTTCTTCCATCAACAACTCCAAGAGAAAGATTGACGTTTGAAGCCAGTTTTCCAGATTCTAAAATATCATCTAACTGCAAATGACAACGAACCAAGTCTAAATGGAAAGTGTTAACTGGCAAAGCCAAAGCTGTTTCAAGATTTTCTCCAAAACAATCAAAATAGTTGGCTAAAACAATTTTAAGTTTAGGAAAACGTTTATTGATTTCATTGTATACTTTTGTGAAAGCGCTTCTTTCTTTATCGGTTAAATTAAGTGCTAAAAACGGCTCGTCTAATTGAATGTATTCGGCATTTTTAGCTTGTAGTTTTTCCAGAATTTCAAAATAAACCGGAAGTAGCGCATCAAGAAGATCAATTCTATGAAAGCCTTCTTCTTTTTCTTTCCCTAATAATAAATAAGAAACAGGGCCAATTAAAACCGGTTTCGTTTTAATTCCGATTGCATTTGCTTCTTTGAATTCATCAATTATTTTTTCAGAAAACAATTCAAACTTTTGGTTCTTCGTAAATTCAGGAACAATATAATGGTAATTCGTATCAAACCATTTTGTCATTTCCATAGCTACAACATCCTGATCTTCTTTTTGAGATCCTCTTGCCATTGCAAAATACAAATCCAAAGAAGAATTGTTTTTTGCTAATTCATGATAACGTACAGGAATCGCTCCAACAGTCAAAGTTAGATCCAGAACCTGATCGTAAAAAGAGAAATCATTAGATGGAATTAAGTCAACTTTTGCAGCTGCTTGCAAATGCCAGTTTTTGCTGCGAATTTCTTTTCCGACTGTGATAAGCTCTTCTGCAGAAATTTTTCCTGCCCAATACAATTCAGATGCTTTTTTAAGTTCTCTGTTGCTTCCAATTCTTGGATAACCTAAGTTGTTTGTCTTCATTTTCGGCTCAGTGTTTTTTACTGAACAAATTTATGTTATTGGTTTTTATAACTTATATTTGGGTTCTATTTCAGTAAAATGTGTTTTTAAATGTGTTATTTAAAGATTTAATTACTGTAAAAATCTTTTAAACGAACCTTTAGCAGTAAAAAAAACTATGGAAAATCTAGATAAAACCGATTTATTGATACTGAAACACCTTCAGGAAAACTCAAATATCAACACAAAAGATCTCGCAAGTAAATTATTTCTGACTGTTACACCAGTTTATGAGCGAATTAAAAGATTAGAAAGAGATGGTTTTATAACCAAATATGTAGCGTTGCTGGATAGAAAAAAGATGAATCGTGGTATGACAGTTTTTTGCAACGTCCGATTAAAAGAACATGCAAAAAATGTTGGAAGTAATTTTGTGAAAGATATTGTGGCACTTCCTGAAATTATAGAATGCTACAATATTGCCGGTGATTATGATTTTATGCTGAAGATTTTAGTACAGGATATGGCTAGTTATCAGGATTTTGTTATGAATAAATTATCAACGATCGAAAACATAGGAAATACGAATAGCATATTTGTTATGGGAGAAATTAAGCATAGTACGGCATTAGAGTTTTAAAGAGAAAGAAAATCTTAAAATAAAATGTATTTTTGAAGTGAATCTAAAATCTAAAATCAGAAATCAACAATTAAAATGAACTGGGAACAACTTTTATCATTAAAACGTCAAGGCGATACAAGCAAAAGATTACGAGTAGAACAAGATGATACACGTTTAGGTTTTGAGGTTGATTATGACCGAATTATTTTTTCGTCTGCATTTAGAAGTTTACAGGATAAAACCCAGGTTATTCCACTTTCAAAAACAGATTTTGTGCATACCAGATTGACACACAGTTTGGAAGTTTCGGTTGTTGGAAGGTCATTAGGACGTTTGGTTGGAAAGAAAATTCTCGAGAAATATCCTTATTTAAAAGAAATTCACGGTTATCAGATGAATGATTTTGGTGCGATTGTGGCTGCAGCTTCTTTGGCACATGATATTGGGAATCCGCCTTTTGGACATTCAGGTGAAAAAGCAATCGGAGAATATTTTTCAAGCGGAAAAGGATTGAAATACAAAGATAAATTAACAGCAAAGCAATGGCAGGATTTAATTGATTTTGAAGGAAATGCAAATGGATTTTCTGTTTTAACTGCAAGTCGTCCGGGAATTGAAGGTGGACTTCGAATTTCATACGCAACTTTAGGTGCTTTTATGAAATATCCAAAAGAAAGTCTTCCCAAAAAGCCAACAAACAATATTTCGGATAAAAAATATGGTTTTTTCCAATCGGATAAATTATTTTTTGAAGAAGTGGCTCAGGATATGGGCTTGATTGCCAATAAAGAAGATGGCGATATTGGTTTTGAAAGACATCCTTTAGCTTATTTAGTAGAAGCTGCTGATGATATTTGTTACACCATTATTGATTTTGAAGACGGAATCAATTTAGGTCTGGTTTCTGAAGATTACGCTTTAGAATATCTGATCAAACTGGTAAAAGATAATATTGGTGTTGCTAAATATAAATTATTAGAGACTAAAGAAGACCGAATCAGTTATTTGCGAGCTCTTGCAATTGGCGCCTTAATCAATGACGCTGTTGATGTTTTTATTGAAAATGAAGAAGCAATTTTGGCTGGAAATTTCCCTTTTGCTTTAACTGATAAAAGCAAATACAAAGCACAGATGAATGATATCATCAAATTAAGTGTTGACAAAATTTATCAAAGTCGCGAAGTTATTGAGAAAGAAATTGTAGGCTATCAAATCATCCAGACTTTATTAGATAAATTTATTACGGCATTCAACAATAAATATGAAGGAACAGCATCAAATTACGATAAGCTGATTCTTAAAATGCTTCCTGAAAAACATCATTTAGAAAAAGGTAACTTATACGAACGTCTGCTTCATATTTGTCATTATGTTTCCCTTTTAACAGATGGAAATGCACTTGAATTATATGAAATGATCAGCGGTCGAAAAAAGAGATAATATTCCTTTTGTTATAAAATAAACAGCCGATAAAACATTTGTTTTATCGGCTGTTTTTATAAGATGAAAAGTTATTTATTGAAAAGCATAAACTAAACCTACACCAAGAACCTGACGTAACTGCATTCTAGGGCCGTCATTAACTTGTGTTTTTGCTCCTGTAGCAGGATCAATAACGTCTTTTTTTGTTTTAATATCGTCGTCATATACTAAATGAACGCCAATATTTGCTTTTACATAAGCATTAACAACAAGATCAAGTTTTGTGTCGTAGTCGATATCTACGTTTCCAAATTTGTTTAAATAATCAGTGTACAAGCTCAGTCTGTTTTCATAAAACACGTTTTTGTAAATTTCGTTTTTCATGTAAGCTGTAAACAAAATACCAAACTCGGCTTTTACTTTTTGACCTTCTTCAACCAAAATCTGATTTGCTGGGTCAACAGGATCAGTTATATAAACTGCTTTTTTAACCCCAAATGCTCCTTGATTTGCCAAATACTGATCAAGAACTAAAGTTGTCTTTAAAGTTATAGGTGAGAAATAAAATACTCTGTCTTTTTTCTTATTTGAGTTTTCAGCTCCGGCTCCAAGGAAAATATAAGCTGGTGCAAATGGTTTCGAAATGGCAACATCGCGATTTGGGTAGTTATAACCGTTTGTAAACTGCGTATTGAAATTTAATTTTGCTGAGTAATACCAGTTTGAAAGGGTATCTTTTCTAAAACCGTAAGTTGAGTTGAATTGAACAGCATCGTCTGTTTTTCGTAATTCGATTCCATCCTGTTTATTTAAACCATATTTTACAATAAGTTCATTTACCCATTTGTGATTCCCCTTGATATAATTTCTTCCAAATTCACCCTTAAAAAGCCCCGAAATTGAGCTGGTTCCCCCGGCGCTCCAGTTGACAAAAGCAATTTCAGAAATATCAAAACCCAATTTGTTTTTCGCAGTCCAGTTTGAAGGAAGTTTTGGAATCTGATTTGGATCCAAAGTCGTTTGTATAATCTGAGCAAAATTATTTGAAGTACTCAATAATAACAACAGCAAAAGGGCAGAACGTAATAATTTCATTAGGCTTAATTTTGGTTTTTTTTTGGTTGTGCAAAATAATTATTTTGAACGATTAGAAAAAAGATTTATCAAACTTTTAACGTCAATTTTACATAAATGTTGCAGTTGCAGCACGCTTCCATGCTCAATAAAATGGTCTGGAATGCCTAAAATTTCAATGTTGTTTTTAAAATTATTTGCTGCTGCATATTCTAAAACAGCACTTCCAAAACCACCATTTTTAACCCCGTCTTCGATTGTAATAATCTGTTCAAAGGTTGAGAATATGTGTTTTAATGTATTGATGTCTAATGGTTTAATAAAGCTGAAGCTGTAATGAGCAAAAGAATCTGAATTGCTGCATTCTTTTAAGGCCTCAATAACATTATTTCCAATTGTTCCGGTCGAAAGCACAGCAATTTCCGTACCATCTTTTAAACATTTTGCGGGACCAATTTCAATTTTTTCATAATGTCCGAAATTTTCTACTTCCCATTTAGGCAAAACGCCACGTCCGCGAGGATATCGTATCGCAATCGGATGATTTAATCCTAATTGTGCCGTATATAAAATGTTTTGAAGTTCAATTTCGTTGAGCGGAGCATAAATAATGATATTTGGGATGGCTCTTAAATAAGCAATATCAAAAACACCATGATGCGTTGCGCCATCTTCCCCAACTAAACCAGCTCGGTCTAAACAGAAAATTACGGGTAAATTTTGCAGCGCTACATCATGAATAACCTGATCGTAGGCGCGCTGTAAAAAAGTCGAATAAATATTGCAATATACGATCATGCCTTGAGTCGCCATTCCAGCGGCAAGTGTTACGGCATGTTGTTCTGCTATTCCAACATCAAAAGCGCGTTCCGGCAATTCATCCATCATGAATTTTAAAGAGCTTCCAGATGGCATTGCAGGCGTGATTCCAATTATTTTTTCGTTCTTTTTTGCCAAATCCAAAATAGTCAAACCAAAAACATCCTGATATTTCGGAGGAAGATTTTCTTCTGATTTTAAATGAATTTCTCCGGTTGAAGCATCAAATTTTCCTGGAGCATGATATTTTACCTGATTTTCCTCAGCTTGCTGTAAACCTTTTCCTTTTGTGGTTACAATATGAAGAAATTTTGGGCCTTTTATTTTCTTTAAGCGATTTAATTCTTTGATCAATGTCGGAAAATCATGCCCGTCAATTGGTCCCGAATAATCAAAATTCAAAGATTTTATAATGTTATTCTGCTTCGGATTTTTTCCATTTTTAACCGCAGTCAAGTATTTTTTTAAAGCACCGACGCTTGGGTCAATTCCGATAGCATTATCGTTTAGAATGACTAAAATATTGGCATCAGTAACTCCGGCGTGATTCAAGCCTTCAAAAGCCATTCCACTAGCGATCGAGGCATCGCCGATTACTGCGACATGTTCTTTCTCAAAATCACCTTTTAGTTTAGAAGCAATCGCCATTCCGAGCGCTGCAGAAATAGAAGTCGAAGAATGTCCAACTCCGAAAGTATCATAAATGCTTTCGCTTCTTTTTGGAAAACCAGAAACGCCGTCTATTTGTCTGTTTGTATGGAAGTTTTCTCGTCTTTCGGTTAGGATTTTGTGGCCGTAAGCCTGATGTCCAACATCCCAAACCAATAAATCGTCTGGAGTATTAAAAACATAATGCAAAGCAATTGTAAGTTCTACAACGCCTAAACTCGCACCCAAATGTCCTTCTTTTACAGAAACTATATCAATGATAAATTGACGCAGTTCCTGAGCAACTTGAATTAGTTGTTCTTCTTTTAAAAGACGTAAATCGGCAGGATTGTATATGTTTGAAAGTAAATCGCTTTTCATTGTATGGCAAAAAGCAAATTTACGGTTTTAAATTTAATTTTATTGTGAGATCTATTGCAATACTATTGGTAAAGAATATTGTCTTTTTACTTTTTTGCCATTAATTTCTCCCGGTTGCCATTTAGGACATAAACTTAAAACTCGGATAAGTTCTTTTTCCAAAGGCTCATCAATAGCTGGTTGTGATTGAAGATAAGATACAGAACCGTTTTTTTCTACCGCAAACGCGAGAATGATTTTCAATTTTCCAATATTTGAGCTCTCTGGTTTTTTAAATTCTTTCTCAAAAAAAGTGTAGAATTGATCAATTCCGCCAGGAAATTCTGCATTGGTTTCAACAGCGATTCCACCATTATAGACTGGTTCCTCTGTTTTCTTTTTAGAATCAATATTTGAAGATTTCTCTTTTTTGGTATTTTCTACAGGATTTTTTACAAATTTGACCTGATCAACTTTTGGCGGAGGTGGAGGTGGATATTTAAGAGAATCATTTGGACCGATTCGAGTTTTTCCGACAGCAATTTGTTCTGTTTTAATAGTATCTTTTACAACTTCAACTTTATCAATTTTCTTCTTATTTCCTTCTTTATCAGCGCAACTAAACAAAGTCGTTCCCATAGCAATAAACAAAGCCAGCAAAAACATTTTATAATAATTAGTTTGCGCATACAAAACGCGATTCGGAATTTGAACGGTTATCGAATCTAATTGCGATTTTCTAAATCTTCCACAGATTTTATTATTTTGATTTTGAATGAAAAAATGCTGAATTTCATCAGGAAACATAGAAGTAAAATCAACAACTGTTTTAGAACAGCTTAAACAGAAACGGCCGTTTTCATTTGGAGTCATTTTGTTCCAGTTTTCATTGCATGGTTCGGGAACTGTTATTATATGTTTTTTATTCATTTTTAATTGTAATTGGTAAATTATAAGATGTTCGAACACTATGATTGCCAAATTTTCCAGGAATCCATCTTGGAGTCATTTTTAAAACTCTAATGGCCTCTTCTCCAGTTCCGGGTCCGGCATCATGTAATACTTTGAAAGTGCTTAAACTGCCATCTTTTTCTATAACAAATGAAACATATATTTTTCGAACATATTTTTCAGTTTTATCAGGAATAACATAATTATCATTAATAAATTCAAAGAACTTTTTTATTCCCATTTTTTGCTTTGGTGGTACATCTAAAGCTGCCGGAGAGTAAATAGCGTTATGATCAATAGTTTCATCTTTTATCTGATTATTATCAGGAGCGACAGGCTCACCTAGCATAGTATGACGATCAGGATTACCTTCGACAATTTCAACTTTATCAATCTTCTGTTTTTTCCCATTTTGATCTTGACAGCTAAATAAAGTGGTTCCCATTGTTAGAAATAATGCTAACAAAAACATTTTATAATAATTGGTTTGTGTATGTAAAATCTGCTTTGGAATTTGAACTATAACAGAATCTAATTGTTCATTTTTAAATCTACCGCAAATTTTATTATTTTGATTTTGAATGAAATAATGTTGAACTTCTTCAGGAAGCATGGAAGTAAAATCAACAACGGTTTTAGAACAGTTCATACAAAAACGACCATTATCTTTTGGCGTCATTTCGTCCCAGTTTTCATGGCAGGGTTCGGGAATTGTTATTTTGTATTTTCTTTCCATATTCAAATATCAAAAAATAAATGTAATAAAAAATAAGTTCTAAAATCTTATTTTTGCATTTATGGAAAATCCTTTTACCGACGAATATTTTATGAAAAAAGCTTTGCAGGAAGCTGAAATGGCTTTTGAAAAAGGCGAAATTCCTGTTGGAGCCATCATTGTCGTTGCGGATAAAATAATCGCAAGAAGTCATAATTTGACGGAATTATTAAATGATGTGACGGCTCATGCCGAAATGCAATCCATAACTGCAGCAGCAAATTTTCTTGGAGGAAAATATCTAAAAGATTGCACACTTTATGTTACGCTCGAGCCTTGTCAAATGTGTGCAGGAGCTTTGTATTGGAGTCAGATTTCAAAAATTGTTTTTGGAGCGCGTGACGAGCAACGTGGTTTCATTGCTATGGGAACTAAACTGCATCCAAAAACTACCGTTGTTTCTGGTATAATGGCCAATGAAGCAGCAGATTTAATGAAACGTTTTTTTCTGGAAAGACGTAAGTAATCTTTTGAAATTTACGCTTAATTAATCTCAAAATTGCTTTTAAACTTCAACAAAAGTTAAATATTTTTACTAAAGAAATTTCTTCTTAAAAAAGCTCAGAAATTATTTTATATTTACTACAATATATTAATCATTTGATAGTTATAGGATGTAACAGTCAAATGTTAAAATGTTCTCTGATTTCTTTAAAAATTGTAACCCATTAACTCTAAATAAAAGTGAAAGCAAAAGGATTAGTTCTCGTGTTTTGTGTGTTTTTTATTTTTCAATCTTGCGGCAGAAAATCAGCAGCCGATTTTAATTCCGATTTTTCATTATTTAAAGAGTATATAGTCAGTTTCACGGGAGGAATAGTCTCGGCGGAATCAGATATTAGGGTAGTTTTGGCTTTTGATAAAAAAGATTGGAAAGCCAATCAGGTTTTAGACAACGATTTATTTGATATTTCGCCAAGCGTCGATGGAAAAGTCGTTGCACTTTCGTCAAATACAATTGCTTTTATTCCAGAAAAAAAGTTGAAACCGGGAACAGAATATCAGGTGACTTTGAGACTGGACAAAATTATTACACTTCCAAAAGAGAAAGAAAAAACACTTTCTGAATTCAATTTTACAGTCAAAACCATAAAGCAGGATTTTACAATCAATACGGCTGATATTCAATCATACAGTAAAGAATATCAGTATTTAAACTGTGTTTTAAAAACAGCTGATAATATTGATGTTGAAACGGCTAAAAAATTAGTCGAGGCAAAACAAAAAGGGAATAATCTTAAAGTCAAATTTGAGCAAAAATCAGGTTTTGCTAAAGAATTTCGTTTTATTATCGACAGTATTCAGCGTTATTCTGAAGCTTCAAATTTGGAAATTTTATATGATGGGAGCGATTTTGATATCGAACAAAAAGGACAAATCGATTTTCCGATTACCAATATAAATGAATTTAAAATCGTAAAAGTTGAAGTTCCGGATGGAAGTAATCAGTCGGTTTTAATTAATTTTTCTGAACCATTGGAAAAAGGACAAGATTTTAAAGGCTTGGTTTCGATTCAGAATACCAATAATTTAAAATTTTCAACTCAGGGAAATTTGCTGAAAGTTTATTTTAATAATGAAAAAGAAGCTCCGGCAAAAAAAGAAGTTGTAGTTCCAGTTGAAGAAACGGCGGTTTCACTTGTTGATTCGGCGGCTGTTATGGTAGACAGTGCTGCGGCAGTTGTTTCTGAACCAGTAGAAGTGGTTCAGGAAGAAGAAGCCGAACCGGAACAAATTACGGTGGGAGATTTATTGATTGAAGTTTTTCAGGGAATCGAAAGTCAGTATGGCAAAAAAATGGATGCCAATTATTCTGAAAAAATTTCTTTTGATCAGATAAAACCAAATGTCCGATTTATTAAAAATGGAACAATCTTGCCGAGTTCAAACAACTTGAAACTGAATTTTGAAGCCGTAAATTTAAGTGCAGTTGACGTAAAAGTGTACAAAATTTACAAAAACAATATTCTTCAGTTTCTTCAGTATAATGAATTGAATGGAGGCCAAAATCTCAAGAAAGTCGCACAACCCATCGCGAAGACAACGCTGAATTTAATTGAAAGCAAACTTATAAATCCGAGTAAATGGAACACTTTTGCATTGGATTTATCCAAAATAATTACTCCGGAACCAGGGGCAATTTATAGAGTAGAATTTGTTTTTAAAAAGAAATACTCTTTGTATAAATGTGAAACTTCTGAAGGAAATGATGATGAAACAGAGGAAGAAGAAGTTGACGAAAATGATGTGAATTACAGCGGCAACTCTTACGACGATTATTATTATGATGATTATGAATGGAGAGAAAGTCAGGATCCTTGCTCAAGTTCTTATTATTACAGCGCAAAAATTGCAACAAATATTTTAGCTTCAGATTTAGGTGTGATCGCCAAAAGAGGTGAAAACAAGTCGTATTTATTTGCTGTAAATAATATTGTGACGACAAAACCTGTTTCGAATGCAAGAGTTGATTTGTACAACTTTCAGCAACAGAAAATTGCAACACAAGCAACAAGCAGTGAAGGAATTGCTTCTTTTCAATTAGATAAGTTTGCTTATTTTGCGATTGTAACTTTAGGCCAGCAATCTACTTATGTGAAACTTGACGACGGACTTTCATTGTCTGTCAGTAATTTTGATGTTGCGGGTGAGACTTTGCAAAAAGGACTAAAAGGATTTATTTATGGCGAACGAGGCGTTTGGCGTCCGGGCGATAATTTGTATTTGTCTTTTATTTTAAATGATGCGTCGAATAAGTTGCCAAAATCACATCCGATTAAATTCAGATTAAACGACCCGAATGGAAAAACGGTTTATCAGACGATTCAAAAAACAAACGAATTGAATCATTATGCTTTCACAGTTCCAACAAACCAAGATGCGCCAACAGGAAACTGGGAAGCAATGGTGAGTGTTGGTGGAGCTAAATTTTACAAAAGCATCAAGATCGAAACCATTAAACCAAACCGTTTAAAAATCAAAAATACGTTTAGTAGAAAAACACTTTCTTCATCGTATCCAAACACAGATAATCTTGAAGTGACTTGGCTTCACGGTGCAATTGCGAAGAATTTGAATGTTGAAATGCAAGCGAAATTCTCTCAGCAGACAACTACTTTCAAAGGTTATGAAAAATTTACTTTTGATGATTTGGTTCGTCAATTCAATACCGAAGAAATTAATGTTTTTTCAGGAAAATTGAATGAAAACGGAAAAGCGTCTGTAAACATTCAGCCAAAACTGCAAGGTCAGGCGCCAGGAATGCTTCGTGCTTCATTCATCACAAAAGTATATGAAGAAGGAGGAGATTTCAGTACTGATGTAATTTCTACGACTTATTCTCCGTATAAAACCTATGTTGGAATTAAAGCACCAGAATTAAACAAGTATAATATGCTTGAAACAAGAACTAATAATCGTTTTGATATTGTGACCGTTGATGAAAACGGAAGACCAAAATCAGTGCGAAACTTAGAAGTAAAAGTGTTTAAAGTTGATTGGCGCTGGTGGTGGGATGCTTCAAGCGATAATTTATCGAATTATAATTCTTCGAACGCAACGACTTCGTATAAAACTTTTATAGTCAATACGGATTCAAATGGAAAAGGAAATATTCAGTTTGCTTTAACTGATGAAGAATGGGGACGCTATTTAATTCGTGTTTCTGATAATCCAGATGGACACGCAACTGCTTTGACGGTAAATATTGATTGGCCAATCTGGTCTGGAAAAACGCGCAATAGAGATGCTTCAACAGCAAATATGTTGGTGTTTTCTACTGATAAGAAAAATTATGCAGTTGGAGAAAAAGCGCAGATTTCTTTCCCTTCAAGCGAAGGCGGGCGTGCATTGATTTCAATTGAAAACGGATCAAAAGTAGTACAGACAATTTGGGCTGAAACTAAAAATGGAGAAACCAAAGTTGAAGTTCCAATTACGGGAGCAATGGCACCAAACGTATATTTCAATATTACATTATTACAGCCTCATGCTTCAACCAAAAATGATTCCCCAATTCGTATGTACGGAATTGTTCCAATTGAAGTTGTGGACAAAAATACGATTCTGGCGCCGACAATCTCAATGCCAGATGTTTTGAAACCAGAACAAGCTTTTACAGTGAAAGTTGGTGAAAAAACCGGAAAAGAAATGACGTATACCATTGCTGTTGTTGATGAAGGACTTTTAGATTTAACACGTTTTAAAACACCAAATGCATGGGATAGTTTTTATGTTCGTGAAGCTTTAGGCGTAAAAACATGGGATGTTTACGATGATGTAATTGGCGCTTACGGCGGAAAAATAAATCAGATTTTCAGTATTGGTGGAGATCAGGATTTAGGCGGTGGAAAAGCGAAGAAAGCAAATCGCTTTAAACCTGTTGTATTGTATTATGGACCATTTAAATTGGAAAAAGGGCAAACAAAATCACATCAATTAAAATTACCAAAATATATTGGTTCTGTTCGAACTATGGTTGTTGCTGGAGATGCCGCGACAAGTGCTTATGGAAGTGTTGAAAAAGCAACTCCGGTTAAAAGTCCGTTAATGGTTTTGGCTTCTTTACCGAGAAAAATTTCACCTTCAGAAAAAGTAACACTTCCTGTGACTGTTTTTGCAACGGAGAATAAAATAAAAAATGTTTCGGTTCAGATTAAAACAAGCAATGGCTTGCAAGTAATGGGAAGCGCGATTCAAAAATTAAATTTTGCACAACCAGATGAAAAGATGGCTTATTTTAATTTAGTTGTAGGCGCTGCAACCGGAATTGCAAAAGTGCAGGTAATAGCAACTTCAGGAAATGAAAAATCAGTTTATGATGTTGAAATTGATATGACAAATCCGAATCCGGTTACGAGTACTTTTACAGATGTTGTTTTAACACCAAATAGTTCAAAAACAATTTCATGGAAAACCTTTGGAATTGCCGGAAGCAATAAAGCAAGATTGGAAGTTTCGTCAATGCCATCAATGAATCTAAATGGAAGATTGCAATTTTTAATCCAGTACCCGCATGGTTGTGTGGAACAAACAACTTCATCTGTTTTTCCACAATTGTATTTAGGCGATGTTGCTGATATTGATGCTATTCGTAAAGGATTAATTCAAAAGAATGTAACTGCAGGAATTGCCAGATTAGGTAATTTCCAATTGTCGAACGGAGGAATGCCTTACTGGCAAGGAAATGCAATCGCTGATGATTGGGGAACATCCTATGCTGGACATTTCTTGATTGAAGCAGAGAAAAAAGGATATGTGTTGCCAATAAACTTCAAATCAAAATGGCTGTCATATCAACAAAAAGAAGCGAAACAATGGCGTTTTGAACCGAAATATGGAAATGATTTGGCACAGGCGTATCGTCTATACACATTGGCTTTAGCCGGAAATGCCGATTTATCGTCAATGAACAGATTGCGTGAAACTAAAGGTATTTCGAATGAAAGTATGCTTCGTTTAGCAGCAGCTTATGTTTTAGCTGGCCAGAAATCGGCGGGACAAAGTTTGTTCTTGAAAACAAGTATTGACAATGATTTAGACGGCTATAGCTATTACTATTATGGTTCAAACGAAAGAAATAGAGCTATGGCTTTAGAGACGATGCTTCTTTTAGATCAGAAACAAAAAGCATTTGCAACAGCGACAAAATTAGCCAAAGAAATGTCGGCTAATCAATGGATGAGTACACAGACAACGGCGTATTGCTTGTATGCAATGTCGAAATTTGCAGTAAGTAATGGTCCAAAAGGAATCAATATTCAGTTTAGTAAAAACGGAAAAGGAGAATTAATAAATACAAATAAATCGGTTGCAGATCGAAGTTTGTCTGTTGCTTCTGGTACAAACAGTATTACATTGAAAAACAATAAAGCGAATACTGTTTATGTTCGTGTGCTGAATACTGGAATACTACCAATCGGACAGGAAAATGTGGTTCAAAATGATGTTTCTGCAACTATTGTTTTCAAAAACAGAAAAGGAAGTGTAATCAATGTTTCTAAAATTAGTCAAGGAACAGAGTTTGTTGCTGAAGTTACGATTAAAAACCAAAGAGGAGAAAGTATTCAAAATGTTGCGTTATCACAAATTCTTCCTTCAGGATTTGAAATTGTAAATACGCGTTTCACAGATTATGGAGACGCAGTAAACAACATTGCAGATTATATCGATATTCGTGACGACAGGACTAATTTCTACTTTGGAATGAAATCTAGAGAAACCAAAGTCTTCAGAATTCTGTTAAATGCATCTTATTTAGGGAATTATTATTTACCAGGCTTGCAGTGTGAAGCCATGTATGATAATACTTTCTTAGCAAGAACAAAAGGATTCTGGGTTGAGGTTGTAAAGTAAAATAGATGGTCCACGGATGTTACGGATTACACAGATTTACACTGGTTTTAGCTTTCAGATTTGATAAAAAAAGATCGGTGTAAATCCGTATAAATCTGTGTGATCCGCGGGCTAAAATTCAAAAGTCTTGAAAAATAAATTAAAAGCGTTTCTTCAACGCATCATAAACTGGATTAAAAGAAATAAAATTAAATCGGCAATTGCATTTCTGCTTTTGCTGATTTACTATTTTTCTATACCGAGAACTTTGTTTAAAGAACCTTATTCAACTGTGATTGAAAGCAAAGAAGGAGAATTGCTCGGTGCTAAAATCGCTCGTGATGGGCAATGGCGTTTTCCGGCACAAGATAGTGTTCCTGATAAATTCAAAAAATGTATCGTTTATTTTGAAGATGAATATTTCTATAAACATCCCGGATTTAATCCCGGAGCGATGATCAATGCCTTTAAACAAAACAAAAAGGCAGGAAAAGTAGTTAGAGGTGGAAGTACATTAACGCAGCAAGTTATAAGACTTTCCCGAAAAGGAAAAAACAGAACGTATTTTGAAAAACTGATAGAAATTATTCTCGCGACAAGATTAGAATTAGGTTATTCTAAAAATGAAATTCTCGAAATGTACGCTGCTCATGCGCCGTTTGGAGGAAATGTTGTGGGATTAGAAATGGCTTCTTGGCGTTATTTTGGCGTTCAGGCCAATCAATTATCTTGGGCAGAAAATGCTGTTTTGGCTGTATTGCCAAATGCTCCAAGTTTAATTTATCCTGGAAAAAATCAGATAAAATTACTGAACAAGAGAAACCGACTTTTATTAAAATTACATCAGGAAGGGATAATCGATAAGCAGACATATGAACTTTCGATAGAAGAGCCTCTTCCTCAAAAACCATATGATTTACCTCAAATTGCTCCACATTTGCTTCAAAGAGTGGCTAAAAATGAAGAAGGTACAAGAGTAAAAACAACAATTGATTATGCCTTGCAGAATAGAGTTAATCAGATTGCAAGATATTATTACAATCAATACAAACAGAATGAAGTGCATAATCTGGCTATTTTGGTAATAGATGTTCAAAACAGAAATGTAATGAGTTATGTTGGAAATTCTCCTGCAGATTCAGATCATCAAAAAGATGTTGATATTATTGATGCGCCACGAAGTACAGGAAGTATTTTGAAACCGCTTTTGTACGGTGCAATGCTAGATGACGGTGAATTATTACCAAATACTTTAATTGCCGATATCCCAACACAAATTTCTGGTTATACACCGCAAAATTTTAATCTTACTTTTGATGGCGCAGTTCCGGCACATCGGGCATTATCACGGTCATTAAATATTCCAGCGGTTTT
Source organism: Flavobacterium resistens (assembly GCF_900182645.1). GTDB lineage: Bacteria > Bacteroidota > Bacteroidia > Flavobacteriales > Flavobacteriaceae > Flavobacterium > Flavobacterium resistens. The sequence goes on from NZ_FXTA01000002.1 coordinate 670,998, forward strand.
GATGTTGCAGGATTTTGGCGTAAATAAATTTTATGAAGAATTGCAGAAATTCAAATTAAAGAACATCAACAAAACACCTGACCATTATGGTTTATCGCTTATTCTGGGAGGTGCTGAAAGTAATTTGTGGGATTTATGTAGAACCTATGCAAACCTTTCTTCTACGGTTAATTATTTCAATAAAAATGGAGGCAAATATCGTACGAATGAATTTGCCGAACTCAATTATAAAAACGATTTTAAACCGGATTTTGGATCAGAAACTGATCAAAAGAATATTCTGGGGGCAGGATCAATTTGGTTGACATATAATGCAATGGAAGAAGTCAACAGACCTGAAGGAGATGAAGCCTGGAAGTTTTACGATAGTTCACTTAAAATTGCATGGAAAACAGGAACAAGTTTTGGGAATAGAGATGCGTGGGCTATTGGAACTAACTCAAGATATGTGGTTGGAATATGGGTTGGAAATGCAACTGGAGAAGGAAGGCCAACTTTAACTGGAGTTACAAGTGCCGCGCCAATTTTATTCGATGTTTTTAATTTATTGCCAAGACAAAGATGGTTTGATACTCCGTATAAGGATTTAGCCGAGGTTGAGGTTTGTCGATTGAGCGGTTATTTAGCAAAAGACAATTGTCCAAAAATCAAACAATGGATTCCTACAAAAGGAAAATCGACTAAAGTTTGTCCGTATCATAAGGCTGTTCATTTAGATAAAACAGAACAGTTTCAAGTAAATAGCAGCTGCGAAAGTATAGATAATATTGTGACTAAAAATTGGTTTGTTCTGCCTCCGGTTATGGCTTGGTATTATAAAAGTCAACATATTGAATATTTGCCTTTACCGCCATTTAAAGAAGGTTGTGAAGGAACACAAACCATCACAATGGATTTTATTTATCCAAAAGCAAATAGTAAAATATATTTAACGAAGGATTTTAACAGTAATGTTCAGCCTGTAATTTTAAAAGTAGCTTATTCTGAAAGAGATAAAGAATTGTTTTGGTACGTTGATGATGTTTATAAAGCCACCACAAAAACATTTCATGAACTACCAATTACGCCAACAACAGGATTACATTATATTACAGTTGTAGATGCTTCTGGGAATGAGATTAGAAGAAAAATTGAGATTATAAGGGAATAATAACCACTTGTCAGGCTGAGCGAAGTCGAAGTCCAAATGAATTGGGATGCCCTTCGACTTCGCTCAGGGTGACATTCATATTCGTTTTTTTAAATATAAAAAAAGCACAAAAAAACCGCCAATCTTACGAAAGGCGGTTTTGTTTTTTTATTCTGAAATAACATTTCCTTTTTTATCATAGAAATGGTATTCTAAGTACGTGTAAGCGTCACGAGGTATGATTTTCACCCATTTCTTATGTTCAAAAAACCATTTTGAACGTAATGATGGAAAACCTTTGCTGAGGTATGCAGCCACAAACGGATGTGTGTTTAACACAACTTTATTGTGGGTTTTTAAAAGTCTTTCTAAATCAGAGGCGATCTTGTCAATTATTAATATTGGCGCTTCAATTTCGCCATTAATTTTATCTGGATCTTCTTCTCTAGTTTTAATATTAACTTCTGGTCTTACGCGCTGTCTTGTAATTTGGACCAAACCAAACTTACTCGGCGGTAATATTTTATGCTTTGCTTTATCGTCGCTCATTTCTTCTCGCAAGAAGTCGAACAAAACTTTCCTGTTTTCAGGATTAGACATATCGATAAAATCAACAACTATAATTCCGCCCATATCTCGCAGACGAAGTTGTCTGGCGATTTCTGCTGCGGCAATCATATTCACTTCCATGGCTGTATCTTCCTGGTTAGTTGCTTTGTTTGAACGGTTTCCGCTGTTGACGTCAATAACGTGCAACGCTTCAGTGTGTTCAATGATAAGATAAGCACCTTTACTCATCGAAACAGTTCGGCCAAAAGAAGTTTTGATTTGTCTCTCTATATTGTATTTCTCGAAAATCGGAGTGTCATTTGATTGATAAAACTTAACAATCGATTGTTTTGAAGGTGCAATTTCTTGCAGATATTCCTTCGTTTGATGGTACAACTCTTCGTCATCTATTTGAATACCGCTGAAGGTATCATTGAATACATCTCTTAATATTGAAGAAGCTCTGTTAAGCTCTCCTAATACTTTTGATGGATGATGAGCAGTTGGTAATTTTTTACACATTGCAGACCATCTGCCAAGCAGGTTCTGCAAATCTTTTTCTAATTCGGCTACGTTTTTGCCTTCGGCTACTGTACGAACAATAACACCAAATCCTTTAGGTTTGATCGATAGAACAAGTTTTTTTAGACGATCCTTTTCTTTTTTGTCTTCTATTTTTTGAGAAATAGAAACACGATCAGAAAAAGGAACTAGAACGATAAATCTTCCGGCAAGAGAAAGCTCAGCACTTATTCTTGGGCCCTTGGTCGATATAGGTTCTTTAACTACTTGAACTAAGACAGATTGATTGGCACTTAAAATATCAGTAATGATGCCATCTTTGTCAATCTCTTTTTCAAACTGAAAGGTTTTTAGGGAGAAATCTTTTATTTTACCTGCGCTTACAAGTTTTATGAATTTCAGTTGGGAAGCTAAATTTGGACCCAAATCATGATAATGTAAAAAGGCATCTTTTTCGAAGCCTACATTTACAAAAGCAGCGTTAAGTCCAGCAACTGGTTTTCTGATTTTGGCAATAAAAATATCACCAACCTGAAAGTTACTTTTTTCTTCTTCTTTATGTAATTCAATTAGTTTTCCATCTTTTAATAAGGCAAAATCTACTGCTTCAGAACTAGATCTAATGATTAATTCTTTATTCACACTGTAAATTTTTATCCAGACTTTTAGTTTCAGGTTTTAGATGTCAAGTTTCAAGTTTTGCAACTCATAACTTATAACTCATAACTCATAACTGAATTGTAAGGATGGATTAAACAATATTTTTAACAGGTATTAACCCGGTGAAAACTAGCTGGCAGTTTGCAGTTGCGAGTAATCAGTAGACTGAATACTAAAAACTGATGACTGAATACTAATTTTCAATTTCAATGAACGTTTAAAAAGAAAAAAGTAGTTTAAAACTACTTTTTCTTTTTGTGACGGTTAGCTCTCGCTCTTTTTTTACGTTTGTGAGTAGCTACCTTATGTCTCTTTCTTTTTTTACCACTTGGCATATCGTGTCAGATTTTATGTTAATTAATAGTATTATTTTGCTTCGTTGTTCGTTTTTACTCCTTCTACAAAAACTTTTGCAGGCTTAAACGCAGGGATGTTGTGTGCTGGAATTTTGATAGTTGTGTTTTTAGAAATGTTTCTACCAGTCTTTTCAGCTCTTGTTTTAACGATAAAGCTTCCGAAACCTCTTAGGTAAACATTGTCACCAGTTTCTAATGAAGTCTTAACTTCTTCCATAAAAGTTTCAACTGTTGCTTGAACATCTCCTTTTTCAAGACCAAGTTTCTCTGAAATTTTCGCTACGATATCTGCTTTCGTCATTTTCTTTCCTATTTTATTTTATAAATGATGTACTATTTTTTTGAGTTTGCAAATATAGGAATTAAAAAAATAATTAATCAAGCTAAATCGTTAAATTTTAATTACATAAACATTTACTTTTGTTTTCTAAGTATTTTTCAATGGATTTTTATAACGTACTGATAAATTGGTATTTACAAAACAAACGCGATTTGCCATGGCGTAAAACGGCCGATCCTTACCTGATTTGGCTCTCAGAAATTATGCTTCAGCAGACTCGTGTCGCTCAAGGAATGCCTTATTTTTTTGCATTTACAAAGGAATTTCCTACTGTTTTTGATTTGGCAAATGCCTCAGAAGAGCAAGTTTTGAAACTTTGGCAGGGATTGGGGTACTATTCTCGTGCTCGAAATTTGCATAAAACAGCGCAATACGTGGCAAATGAGCTCAATGGCGTTTTTCCGGAAAACTATAAAAGTTTATTACAATTAAAAGGAGTTGGAGAATATACCGCCGCCGCAATTGCATCTTTCTCCTATAATGAGGCTGTTCCTGTTGTTGACGGAAATGTTTTCAGAGTACTTTCTCGTTATTTTGATATAGAGTCCGATATTGCACTGCCGGCGACTAAAAAAGAGTTCGCCGAATTGGCTTCTGAATTAATGCCGAAAGATAATCCGGCAATCTTCAATCAGGCGATAATGGAATTTGGCGCTTTGCAATGTGTGCCGAAAAGTCCTAATTGTATGGTTTGTGATTTTAACGAAAGCTGTGCAGCATTGCAAAAAAAGAAAGTAGCCGATTTGCCAGTAAAACTAAAAAAGACAAAAGTGACAAATCGTTACTTTAATTATTTGGTTTTAGAAGATGTTATAGGTAATACATTAATCCAAAAAAGAACAGCTAAAGGAATTTGGCATAATTTATATGAATTCCCTCTTTTGGAAACTGATGAAATTGTAGGTTTTGAAGCAGTATCAAAAGCGGTGCAAAAAGATATTTTTCCTTCTTATACTATTATAGGTATAGAAGAATGTGCAGAAACTACTGTTGTGCACAAACTTTCACACCAACACCTTCATATACAGTTCTGGAAAGTTAAAATTAATTCTGAAATAGAGAATGGTTTGAGTTCCAGTGAGTTAAAAACGTTTCCTTTTCCAATTGTGATTTATAATTTTATTGAAAAGCAAGAAATAAATTGCTAAAAAAATGTATCTTTGGGAGAAATACTACCAAAAACTATGAACGGAACATTAAATAAGGTGATGCTAATTGGCCATTTAGGTGATGATGTAAAAATGCATTATTTTGATGGAGGAAACTGCATAGGACGTTTTCAGTTAGCTACAAATGAGGTTTACATTAATAAAACCACTAATGAAAAAATAACTTCGACGGAGTGGCATAATTTAGTAGTACGCAACAAAGCTGCTGAAATTTGTGAAAAATATTTATCAAAAGGGGATAAAATTTATGTCGAAGGACGTATAAAATCCCGTCAATGGCAGGCAGAAGACGGTACGACAAAATATACTACAGAAATTCAGGTTACAGAGTTTACTTTCCTGACTACCAAAAAAGAAACCGGAAATCATAAGCCACATCAGGATCAGGAATCGGCAAAAAACACTAACTTTGACGCTTCAAACGAAAGCTTGCCTATAAACGACTTGCCTTTCTGATTGTTTAACTAATCTTTTTTAATTTGGACCCAGAGCCCAGTTTACTTTTATCTACAACTTTAGACATCAATTTAATAATTGGTTTTGTCGGAATATTTATTTTGCTGTTTTTATCAGCCATTGTTTCAGGTGCCGAAGTCGCTCTTTTTTCTTTGTCTCAAAAAGATATCGATGAAGCACTGAATGAAAATCTCTCAAAAGGAAAAATCATTTCAAATCTTTTAGATAAGCCGAAGAAATTGCTGGCAACGCTTTTAGTTGCTAATAATTTTCTGAATATCGGGGTTGTTATTCTGTTTTCGTTTATTGGCAGAAATATTTTTTCTCATATCACTTCGCCTGCTTTTAAATTCTTTTTAGAAGTAGTTTTGGTCACTTTTCTGATATTATTATTTGCAGAAGTATTGCCGAAGGTTTACGCCAGCCGAAACAATTTAAAGTTTGCAAAACGTGTCGCTTATCCTATTGCTTTTTTAGACAAATTACTTTCGCCAATAAGTTTGCCGATGCGCACTGTTACCTTATATTTGCAACGTAAATTAGGAAAACAGAAGAACAGTTTTTCAATAAATCAGATTTCGCAAGCTCTAGAGCTTACAGATTCTGAAGGAACATCAACAGAAGAACAGAAAATATTAGAGGGAATTGTTTCTTTTGGAAATACGGATACCAAACAAGTTATGAGTCCGAGGATTGATGTTTTTGCTTTGGAAATTTCAGAAACATTTGCAGAAATTTATCCTAAAATTATTGAAAGTGGTTTTTCAAGAATTCCGATTTATAGAGACAATATTGATCAAATTGAAGGCGTTTTGTTCGTAAAAGATTTACTGCCTCATATTGATAAAGAAGAATTTGATTGGACGTCATTAATGCGTGAAGCTTTTTTTGTCCCTGAGAATAAAAAACTCGATAATTTATTAAAGGATTTTCAGAGTCTTAAAAGCCATTTGGCCATTGTGGTCGATGAATATGGAGGAACATCAGGGTTGGTTTCTTTAGAAGATGTTATAGAAGAAATAGTAGGAGATATCAGTGATGAGTTTGATGATGAAAACCTGAACTTTTCGCAAATTGATGAGAAGAATTTTCTTTTTGAAGGAAAAATAAACCTGAAAGATTTTTACAGAATTGTAGATGTTGATGAAGATGTTTTTGATGCGCACAAAGGCGAAGCCGAAACATTGGCAGGATTTATTCTGGAAATCTTAGGAAATTTTCCGAAAAAAGATCAAAAAATAGCTTTTGAGAACTGTGTTTTTACAATAGAAACAGTTGACAAAAAGCGTGTAAAACAAATAAAAGTAACGATAGATTAAGATGTTAAAAAAGATAATTTCAACAGCAGTAATTTTATTGACTCTAACTGTAGTAAGTTGTAAAGATGATGTATTGCCAAAACCGGCAAGTTTTCTGCGTTTAGATTATCCGGAAGCAAAATATGTTCATTTTGAAAATACTTGCCCGTTTGCTTTTGATATGAATGAAGCGGCAATTATTAAAGGCGAAAAAGATTGCGGATTTGCCATTACATACCCAAAAATGAAAGCCACAATTTATCTGACTTACAAACCTGTCCGCGGAGATATTAATAAGCTTTTAAAAGATGCTCAAAAATTGACATACGAGCATGTTATCAAAGCCGATGATATTTTAGAACAACCCTATTTAAACCCTGAAAAAAAGGTTTTCGGAATGTTTTACCAAGTTGATGGAAACGCAGCTACAAACTCACAATTTTACGTTACAGATAGTACAAAACACTTTTTAATAGGTTCAGTTTATTTTTATGCAAAACCTAATTTTGACTCAGTTATGCCAGCGGCGAGTTATATAAAGAATGATATGCAGAGGTTGATGGAAACGATAAAATGGAAATAAAAGACATTAAAAAAGGCGTTCAATTTGAACGCCTTTTTTATTATATGATTTGAGAATTTAAGATTTAAAATTCGAAACCTTATATGTTTTTCCGTCTCCAGTTCCTTGAACAACTCTAGTCAAAGATTCAGCATTTTGTATTGTTTTGTCAAAAGTTACAGTTGCTGTTTTTTTATCAAAATCAACTGCGGCTTTTTCAACTCCGTCAAGATTTGATAATTCTTTTTCAATAGTTTTGGCACATCCCATTGCGCAAGTCATTCCTTCAATTTCGAAACTTGCTGTTTGTACATTTTCAGCAGCAATTGCTTTGTGTTCTTTTGAAGTTGTTTCTAAAGGCTTTATGTTAGCCAGGTTTTTATCTTCTTCTTTCTTACAGCCAACTAATACTAAACCGGCAATAGCTAATGATGTGAATACTTTACTGAATTTCATATTTATGATTTTTAAATTGTCAATATGTTTGTTGCAAAATTAATAAAAACCAAGAGGTAAGTTCGTAAAATTATTACAAATTTGCAGTAAAATGCAATTTATGGAAACAAAACAGTTAAAGTGGATTTACTTGGCAATTCTTTCTCTTATTTGGGGAAGTTCTTTTATTCTGATAAAAAAGGGATTGATTGGTTTAACTGCGATTCAGGTAGGTTCGTTCCGAATTATTTTTGCAGCTTTGTTCTTGTTGATTGTAGGTTTCAATAGTTTGAAAAAGATTTCGCGTCGTCAATGGAAATTTGTTGCCATAACCTCGCTTTTCGGGACTTTTATGCCAGCATATCTTTTTGCCATTGCAGAAACTCAGGTCAATAGTTCGATTGTGGCGATTTTAAATTCTCTTACACCATTAAACACATTGATTTTAGGAATTATAGCGTTTGGTATTCAATTTCAAAAAAGACAAGTTTTAGGTGTTTTTGTGGGGCTTTTAGGGTGTTTGCTTTTGGTTTTAAGCGGAGATTCCGCAGGAGGAACTCAGAATTACTTATATGTTTTGCTGGTAGTTATTGCAACGCTTAGTTATGCAATCAATGTGAATTTGATTAAAAAATATTTACACGATTTAAATTCGGTCAGCATAACTACAGGGAATTTTGCTGTTTTGCTTTTGCCAGCATTAATCATCCTGAGCACAACTGATATTGGTCAAAAAATACATTTTGCAGAAACACAACATTCTATATTTTTTGTTGGAATTTTAGGGATTTTGGGAACCGGAATTGCTAATATTTTATTCTTTAAATTAATCCAAATGTCATCGCCTGTATTTGCAACATCGGTAACTTATTTGATTCCGATAGTAGCTTTTTTCTGGGGATTGTTAGATAATGAAATGCTGACGCCAATTCAGTTTTTTGGAGCATTTATTATTTTGATTGGAGTTTATTTATCGGCTAAGAAATAGTTTTTAATGTGAAATGTAAAATGTGATTTGCAAATTGATAAAGTGTCACCCTGAGCGAAGTCGAAGGGCGTTCCAATTGGACCGGAGCTTTGACTTCGCTCAGCCTGACAAACGTATCGATAAAAAAAAGCTTCGTCAAAGTTTTAAACTTTGACGAAGCCTATTAGAAAAGAAACCTTAGCAACTTAGCGCCTTAGAATCTTAGCATCTCTTAAAGAAAATCTGCATCAGAAACTCCTTCGTTTATTTTGATATCGGACATTTTGATATCCAATTCAAAACCAACATTCTGAATTAAATTAAAAGGAACTTTTACACCTTTTACTTCTTTATAATCATTGAAGTTTGTGATTTGCGTAACCGATTTTCCGCCTTGCTCGCGAACTTTTGACTCTGCCACTTTTAATCCAGATTTGATATCGTAGAAATAAGTTGTTTTGCCGTCTTTAATTGCATAAGCATCACTTCCGTTGATAGGTTCGATGCTATCAACTTTTAAATCGGTTCTTTTTGCTAATTGAAGTTCTTCAAAAGGAGCAGCATTTGCTTTCATTTCTTTTAAATCATCACCTTCTAAATTTTTGCGCTGACCTTGCTGTTCAATATAAGCACCTTTTTCATTTACAACCTGTTTCATCAAACTCATAGCTCCCATAGCAAGCGAAACCATCATTTTGCCTTTTGAATCCAATTTTGAAGTAAAAGTCAATGGAGTAGGAGCTTGCGGAATCGTTGTGCTTCCATTCATATAAAGCGTTTTAACTGAAGTCACTGCTTTTTCGCCTCCAATTGCTTTAATATAATTTTCGAAAACTGTTTTTGCAGTAACACTCGCAGGAGCTTCTTTTTTAGTTGCTGGTTTTTCAACCGGATTTCCGTATTTATCAAAATAATAAATCGGAATTTGAAGTTTCTCGATACCTGAAATTACATCAGAACCTTTTCCGACAATAACAATTCGCATATTGTCAAGTAGGAAATATTTGTTTGCAACACGGTAAATATCATCAGCCGATACATTATTTATGGTCTGAATGTATTTCTCATAGAAATCCGCAGGAAGTTTTTCTGTTTCGATATTTAAAGCATAACGCGCAACAGCCTGAGGTTTTTCAACCTGCATTACAAAACGCCCAATATATCCGGCTTTTACATTTTTCAAGACATCTTCAGAAACTTTTTCTGTTCTGATTCTTTTGATTTCTTTTATAAATTGAACAACAGCGCTGTCTGTAACCGAGTTACGAACGGCAGATGAAGCTTTGAATTTACCAACGTATTTTCCGGTTCCTATACTTGAATTAGCGCCATATGTCCAAGCGTGTTGTTCACGTAAATTCATGTTCAGATAACTGTTGAAATCGCCTCCTAAAATTTGATTTGCAATAACAGCAGGAAAAAAATCAGGATCGCTCATTTTCAAGTTTACTGTATTTACCAGCGAAATTTCAGACTGAACCGCATTTGGAACATCTACAAAATCAATTTGAAGTTTAGAAGCGTTTTCTGGATTCGGATAGGTGTTTTTTGGAGCAGACTGTTTTTTCCATCCGCCAAAAAGTTTTTCAACTGAGGTTTTTACATCTTTAAATTTCACATCTCCTATAACAACTAAATAAGCATTTTCTGGAACGAAATACGTATTGTAATTTGTCTGAACATCCGCAAGAGTTACATTTTTTACTGTTTCTTCAGAAAGATATTCTCCAGAAGGATGGTTTTTTCCAAAAGCCAAAACATCAACAACGCGATTTGCAATTGCCGGAACGCTTTTTTCTTCTGCCTTTAATCCTTCAATCAATTTTGCTTTTTCTTTGTCGAATTCAGTTTGAGTGAAATTTGGCTGTAAAGCGCCTTCTGCTAAAAGCTCTAAAACACGTCCAGAATATTTAGAAAGCGAACTAGCAAAAGCGCCTTGTGATGTAAAGTTGATGCTTGCGCCGTAGAAATCAATTTCTTCGTTAAAAGCTTCTTTAGTTGTTTTTTTGGTTCCGTTTCCAATTAAACTGCTGGTCAATTCATCAACACCTTTTTTGTTGCCTTCAGTAAAAGGAGCATTGTCTAGAGTTAAGTTGAAACTAACTCTTGGTAATTTATGGTTTTCGACAACTAAAACTTTCATGCCGTTTGCCAACACAAAAGTTTGCGGCTTTTTAATGTTGACTACTGGGGCGTTTCCTGGTTTTGGTTGTGGACGATCTTGTGCTATCATAATTCCTGTTAGGAAAAAAAGGATTAAAAAAGGATATATTTTTTTCATGATTCGATACTTCTTAGTTTTGAGATTTTGCAGTTGGAATATAATCTAAAATCAAGCGTTGGTTCGGGTTCAAATATTTCTTTGCAACTTCTCTGATTTCTTCTCTCGTTATAGAGTGGTAAATATCAATTTCAGTATTAATTAAATTTACGTCTCCATAAAGCAAATAATAAGAAGCAAGATTTTCTGCAATTCCTTCTACGCTTGAATTCGCATTCACAAAATTATTATCGAATTTATTCTGTAATTTTTCGTAATCTTTTTCAGAAATCAAATCGGTTTGGATTTTCACGATTTCTTCATCCATTTCTTTTAAAATGTCTGTTGTTGTATTTGGAGCCATTGGCAATCCATATAATATATAAGTTCCATAATCTTCCTGACTAAAACCAACAGCACCAATTTGAAGCGCCATCTTTTTATCATCAACGATTTTTTTATAAAGTTTAGAACTTTTTCCGTCACTTAAATAGGAAGAGATTAAGTCTAAAACTCTTGCGTCTCTCGTTTTCATTGACGGCGTTCTATACGAAGCAACAACCATCGGAATTTGAATATTTGGATCTTCGTATGTTGCTTTTATAGTTTGTGTAATAGGTTCTTCGGTATAGACTTGTTTTTTTACTGTTTCCCCTTTTGGAATTGGTCCGAAATATTTCTGAACCCATTCTTTAGCTTTAGCTTTATCGAAATCTCCGGCAACTACTAAAACAGCGTTGTTTGGCGTATAGAATTTTTTATTGAATGCCTGAAATTCTTCAAGAGTTGCAGCGTCTAAATCTTTCATTGAACCAATAGTTGTCCAGCGATACGGATGATTTTTGAACATATTCTTTTTAACCTCCGGAAGAATATTTCCGTAAGGCTGATTGTCGTAGCGCATTCTTTTTTCTTCTTTTACGACTTCATTCTGCGTATCAACTCCAATTTTATTAATAATAGGATGCATTAATCGTTCTGATTCCATCCATAAACCCAATTCTAAATTGTTTGATGGAAAAACTTCATAATAATACGTTCTGTCATCAGAGGTATTGGCATTGTTGACACCTCCGTTTGCAGTAACGATTTTCATCCATTCACCGCGTTTGATATTTTGAGTGCCTTCAAATAATAAATGTTCAAAAAAATGTGCAAAACCCGTTCGGTCAGGACGTTCGTCTTTTGAGCCTACGTGATACATTACAGATGTAATAACCACAGGCGCCGATGGATCGTTATGCAAAATTACATGCATTCCGTTATCTAGATTGTATTCTTCAAAAGCCACCTTTTGAGCATGTGCTACTCCGCCAAGCATTAGTGCTGCACTTAACATCATTATCGAATTTTTCATATAAGATTAATAAATTTATGATACCTAAAATAAGTAGGTAGCAAAAAGTTGAATATAGTTACTCCAAAAATAGTGTTTTTTGTGTATTATTTTAGAACTTATGCATTTATCGTTAAAAATTAATAGAAATTTACTTATAATTTTGATTTTAAAAACATTAAAAAGAGTTGAAAAACAGCCGTTAAACAGGAAAAAAATATTTTTGTCACAAGGGATTGCGTAGTAAATTATTAGTTGTATATTTGCAACCTTAAAAATCAATAAATCAATTTGATATGTATGCAATCGTAGAGATAGCAGGGCAACAATTTAAAGTAAGCAAAGACTTAAAGGTTTATGTTCACCGTTTAGCTAACGAAGAAGGTTCAAAAGTTTCTTTTGACAAAGTTCTTTTGTTAGACGATAATGGAAATGTAACTTTAGGCGCCCCAGCTATAGAAGGTGCTTCAGTAGAAGCTAAAGTGTTACAACACTTAAAAGGTGATAAAGTTATCGTTTTCAAAAAGAAAAGAAGAAAAGGATACAAAAAAAGAAATGGTCACAGACAATATCTTACTCAAATTGTAATTGAAGGTATTACTGCAGCAGGAGGAACTAAAAAAGCAGCAGCTAAAAAAGCAGTTGTAGCAGAAGAAGTAGCTACTGAAGAAGTAGAAGCTCCAAAAGCAAAAAAAGCAGCTCCAAAAGCAAAAAAAGAGACTACTAAAGAATAATAACAATATTTAAACTCATACGTCATGGCTCACAAGAAAGGTGTCGGTAGTTCGAAGAATGGTAGAGAATCAGAATCAAAACGTTTAGGCGTTAAGATTTATGGTGGTCAAGCTGCTATTGCTGGTAACATCATCGTTAGACAAAGAGGTTCAAAACACAATCCAGGTGAAAACGTTTACATCAGTAAAGATCACACACTACACGCAAGAGTAGCTGGAGTTGTTAAGTTCCAAAAGAAAAGAGATAACAAATCTTATGTATCTATTATCCCATTTGAGGCATAATAATCATAGATTACTTTTTATAAAAAACCCGTTCAGAAATGATCGGGTTTTTTGTTTTATAGGACAAAGACAAAGTATGTCATTTCGACGAAAGGAGAAATCACACCCAGTAAATTTCCCAAGGAGAATTGTCAATACTTGTCGAAATACAAGTGTGATTTCTCCTTTCGTGAAATGACAAAAAAGAAAAAACCTTTGTCAAAGTTTAAAACTTTGACAAAGGTTTTTATGTTATTAGAAATAATTGGAATTTGGAATTTAAGATTTGGAGTTTGAAATTTTTATTCCTCAGTATCTTTAGTCTCTTCCAATTCCTGAGATTTCTTTCCGACTTTTATTTTTGGGTTATCCTGAGTTCCGGTAACCATAAGAGGAATCCCGAAAATTCCCAAAGGAGGTAATCCTAAGCGCATTTTTAAGTTCAGTTTTCCGTCTAAGCTTGTTGTGCCTTCAATTCTAGGTCTAAAGCCTGCAAATTTAAATTTAAAGCGTTCTACGGTCATGATATTGTTCTTGATTGTAGTTTTAATGTCAACTTTAGAAACATCAGGATTTTTCATCGATTCCGAATTGGTTTCTTTGCTTACTGCGTTAAACATTTTCAGGCCTCGAACTTTCACATCTTTTACAGAAAGTGTTCCGCCTCCTGTTAATGAAGGATAAACAGGTTCCATTTTCCCGTTCAAACGTCCTTTTAATTGGTAATCTAAAGAAACAATTCCTTGTGCTTTTTCAGCTGCGCTGGCCATTTTTCTGAAAACTTCAACTTCATTATAAGCTCGTTTTATGTCAAAATCTGTTGCTTTTATGGCATAATCGAAATTTGCTTTTTGTGGCGTTACAGCCTGATAATTGGCGTTCATAGTTACTTTGCAACCTATTAAATCAAAACCTGTATTTTGCATCGTCAGTTTTCCTTTGTTCATGCTTAGATTTCCTGTTGCGTTTTGAAGATTTAATTTGTCGAAATTAACCTTTTGAGCATTGGCTGTAAATTGCAAATTCAGATTTGTCGGAATAATAATAACGCCACTTTGCGTATTTCCTGTTTTGGCTTCCGGTTTTGGAGTCGAATTTTGTGTTACAGAAGTTCCAGTTGTGGTTTCGGACATAAATTCATCAACATTGATATATCGTGATGAAGATTTAAAAGAACCTTTTAAAACGCCTGTATTTGTGGTCGCATAGTTAAAGACATTCTGCAAATAACCATTCATTGTAAAATCAGATTTTCCGTATGTAGCTAAAAAGTTATTGAAGTACATTTTATCCTGGTTAATCTTGAAAATCCCTTCTTTTATAATAAATTTTTTAGGAAGATATTCAGATGTAATTCCAATGTTTCGCAGTTCAAGCGTTCCTTTGTTATGAAGTTTGCTGTAATTTCCTTTTTCGGCATCGCTTTGTTTTCCTTTTAAAACAACATCGGCTTTTACAAACCCATCTAAATCTAAACCTTTTTGAGAAAAAACTTTGTAAATTTTATTGACATCCAATTCTCCTTTTGCTTTGATATCATATGTTAAATCATCAAAATTGCTTAAATCTGCTTCTACAAAAACGGGTTTTCCTTCAAAAGTAAATTGCGCCGGTTTTAGTTTTACTTTCAAATCGTCATAGGTTCCTTTTTGATTGTCAATTCTGGATTTAACAGTTATATTGGTAATTGGATTTGGGTAATAAGGTGTTTTTAAATAACCGTTTTCTAAATTAATAGTTCCTTGCGTTTTTGGGAAAAGTCTGTTTTTTTGGTCGAATTTTCCGTTTACAACAGCATCTCCGTCAAGATTTCCTTTTAATTCGATATTTGGAATTCCAAGAGCTGACATCAATTTTCCGAGATCTATTTTTGCTTTTAAATCCGCGTCAATATTTGGAGTATTTACACCGACTACATGAAATTTCGATTTCAAATAATCTTTATTAATATTTAATGAGAGATTTTTAGCCTCAATATCTGCAAGATCCGGATTTAAATTTGGGACTTTGGTTTTAATATCTAAATTAAGGTTTGAAACCGGAAATGCACTTTTGTTATAATTTACAAATCCGCTATCAATTTTTACGTCCAAATCTAATTCTGGTGCAATATTTTGAGACGCGATATAATCTCCTTTTAGCGTCAAAAGAAGATTTGTGTTTCCTTTTAGTTCGGTTTTAGAAAGCCAAGTTATATATTTTGGCGGGAATGCAGTGAAAACGTCATTAAGTTTGCTGTTTTCTGATTTTATAACAAAATCCATATTGTAGCCATCTTTAAGGAAATCAAATTTCCCTTTAAAATCGACTACAAGTTGATTGATTTTTAAGTTGTTTTGTTGAAAAAAGAAAGAAAGCGAGTTTACATTTACTTTGGTAATCAAATCTGCATCAACCTTTTTGTTCATCAAATACGGTTCACCATCATAAACGACATTCAGTTTTTCGATTTTAGCTTTCGAATACAAATCAAATACCGATTTGTTCAAATCACCTTTTCCTAAATAGTTAAAACCAAATGCATCAAAATGAACTTTTGTCGACAAATCGTCATAAATTATTTTACTATTTAAAATCTCAATTCGTTCTAGTTTTAAAGCCGTTTCTGTACTGTTTTCGGGTTTTGAAGTGGCTTTAGATTTATAGATATTGTAATTTGCCTCACCTTTTGAATTTACCTTTACATTAATAAAAGAATCCGATAAATAGATTTGATCAATTTTTACGGCTTTGCTAAAAACAAGGCTGGCAACATTTATTCCAAACGAAACTTCTTTTGCTGTAATGAATTTTTCATTTGTATAAGGAGCTGATCCATTTAGGTGTAAGTCGGTTAATGTTAAAGTCAGTGAAGGAAAATGATGGAAAAATGAAACCGAAACATCAGAATAATTCAATTCTGCGCTAAGCTTTTCATTGGCTGTTTTTTTAATTTGTTCTTTGATTTTATCGGCAAAAATAATCGGAGTTAAAAAAAGCAGGGCAATAATAACGGCGAAAGTTATTCCAAGATACTTTGCGATTTTTAATAAAATGGATTTGGTTTTGCTTTTGGACATGATAAAATATTTAGATTAGAAAAAGGGTAAAAATGATAAAATGAAGTTGTTTTATCCGTGAACAGTTTCATTTTTACCATAATTGGTAATGATAGAACCTTCATATTCAATCCACTCTTTCCAGCGTTTGTCAATGTCAATATTGTCTTGATATTTTCTGGCGAATCCAAGAAAAGTAGTATAATGCCCAGCTTCAGAAATCATTAAATCACGATAGAATTTTGCTAATTCTTCATCTTTGATATTTTCTGAAAGCACTTTAAAACGTTCACAACTTCTGGCTTCAATCATGGCTGAAAACAATAATCGGTCGCAAAGGGCGTCTCTTCGGCTTCCGTCTTTTTTCATGAATTTAAAAAGTTCATTTACATAATGATCTTTTCTTTCGCGTCCTAAAGTGAGTCCGCGTTTTTTGATTACATCGTGAACCATTTGCAAATGCTCTAATTCTTCTCTGGCAATTACGAGCATTTCTGTGACTAACTCCTCTAATTCAGAATTATACGTTACGATACTGATCGCGTTTGAAGCCGCTTTTTGTTCGCACCAGGCATGATCTGTTAAAATTTCTTCGATATTCGATTCGACGATATTTACCCATCGAGGGTCTGTAGCTAATTTTAATCCCAACATAATTTTCCAGCATTTAGATTTTGCAAAATTAGTGTTTTTTTACAACCGAATCTCGGGAAATTGGGTGCAAATCCGCGGAAAAAAGCATTATTTTGTAATATGAAACAAATATTATGAATCAGATAAAAAAACTGTTAATTATTGGGTTTGTTTGGCCTGAGCCAAATTCTTCTGCTGCGGGCGGAAGAATGATGCAATTGATTTCGATTTTTAAGCAAAACGGATTCGAAATTACTTTTGTCAGCGCCGCGCAAGACAGTGATTTTATGGTTGATTTAGCTGAATTTGAGGTAACGAAAAAGAGCATCGAACTCAATTCGACAAGTTTTGATGATTTTGTAATCGAGTTAAATCCAGAAGTTGTTTTGTTTGATCGTTTTATGATTGAGGAACAATTTGGCTGGCGCGTTGTTGAAAAATGTCCAAATGCAATCCGAATTTTAGATACTGAAGATTTGCATTGTTTGAGAACCGCAAGGCAAAAAGCTTTTAAAGAAAATCGAGCTTTTGAAATTCATGATTTATTGTCCGAAGAAGTTGCCAAACGTGAAATCGCCAGCATTTTGAGGTGTGATTTATCTTTGATTATTTCCGAATTTGAAATGAACATTCTAAAAGATGTTTTCAAAATAAGTAGTGATCTGTTGTTTTATCTTCCGTTTTTGGTCGAAAAAATGAATGAAGAAGAGCTGTTGAAGCTTCCTTCTTTTGAGAATCGAAATAACTTTGTTTTCATTGGAAATTTTCTTCATGAACCGAATTGGAATACCGTTCAATATCTAAAAGAAGCCATTTGGCCTTTAATAAAAAAGAATTTTCGAGAAGCAGTTTTAGAAGTTTACGGCGCTTATCCGTCACAGAAAGTATTACAATTGCATCAGCCTAAAAATGGATTTTTTATAATGGGAAGGGCGGAAGACGCTAATGAAGTGGTGAAAAAATCCAGAGTTGTTTTAGCTCCAATTCGGTTTGGTGCAGGTTTAAAAGGAAAATTATTAGAAGCCATGCAATGCGGAACGCCAAGTATAACAACTTATATTGGTTCTGAAGGAATGCATGAGGGTTTAGTCTGGAATGGTTTTATTGAAGATAATCCAGAGGAGTTTGCAAAAAAGGCAATTGCACTTTATCAAAATGAAAATCTCTGGAAAGAATCGCAAAAAAACGGAATTACAATTATTAATAAATGTTACCAAAAAAATGATTATTCAGAGAAGCTGATTTCGTTGACAAATTCACTTTTAGAAGATCCTGAAAATCATCGTCTTCATAATTTTATGGGAAATTTGCTGCAACATCACGCGTATAAAAGCACCATGTATATGTCAAAATGGATTGAAGCGAAAAACAAAAATTAAGCTTGCATTTTTCCAAAACCTACCGTTTCGCGATACATTTGAGGCGAAACATCAGCATTGGTTTTAAAGAAACGACTGAAATAATGTTCGTCATCATAACCTAATTCGTATGCAATTTCTTTGACGGTTTTGTTGGTGAGATATAATTCTCTTTTAGCTTCGATAATTATTCTTTCTGAAATTAAATCAGTTAAGGTTTTATTGAAATAATTCTTCGATAATTTGGCCAATGCTTTTGGCGAAATATTCAGCAAATCAGCATAATTTCCGGCGGAATGTTTTGTTTTAAAATTCAATTCAATCGCATCTTTTAAGTTTTGAAGAATAATAGGTTCTTTAGCATCCGGAACCGATTTCATTTCTTCTAATTGTTCTGTTTTTAATCTTGAAGCTGTAATTAAAAATATTTTCAAATACGAAATAAGCAATTCATATTGTGCCAATTCAGCATTTTGAATTTCGGCTTTCATTTGTTCTAAAACCATTTTGAAAGTTTGCTCAGCTTGTTCTGTAACCTTTACATAAGGCGGCTGATAAATGTTGTTGAATAAAACGCCGTTGCATGAAACTTCTTTCTGATGCATGTGAATACAGTAAAAATCAGGGTGAAAATGAATTGCAATTCCTTCAATTGGTTCACTTACGCAAAGCATAAAAGGCTGATACGGAGAAAAAGCAAGGAGTGAGTTTTCTTCAAAATGATGTTCTGCAAAATCGGCTTTTACTTTGCCTTTTCCTTTTGTTACCCAGATTAACGAATAATAATTATTACGTTGCAAATGATCAAAATGAATGTTATCCTCAAACGGAAGAATTTTAAAGGCTAAATTGCCAGTTTGCGGATTTATTAAAGTGGAAACATTTTGAGAGTTCATTAAGTACTGTTTTATAATTTACGATCTTCTTCTTTAATTGGCAAATCATTAATGCTGGCAAATCTTTTTTGCATATAACCGTTTTCATCAAATTCCCAATTTTCGTTGCCATAACTACGAAACCATTGTCCTGACTGATCTTGCCACTCATATTCAAATCGAACAGCCATTCTGTTTTCACGAAAACCCCATAATTCTTTTTTGAGTTTGTAGTGAAGTTCTTTTTGCCATTTTGCAGTAAGAAATTGTTTAACTTCTTCGCGTCCATTGATGAAGTCGGTTCTGTTTCTCCACTCGGTATCAATAGTATAAGCGAGAGCTACTTTTTCAGGATCTTTTGTATTCCATGCATCTTCAGCTATTTGAACTTTTTGAAGAGCAGTTTCCATTGTAAATGGAGGTAAAGGATGTCTTTGTGGTTCCATGATCAATTTTTTATGATAAAGATAGTCATGAAAAGAATTCACAACTATCTTTATAAATTGTTTTTTGTTATAGTGATTGCGTACTTCTTTATTAAACTGCTGGAAAGTCAATTTCAGTGTTGGCAACGTTGTTGAAGTAATTTGTTAAAACATTCAAGGCAACGTGAGCAATAGTTTCTGCAATTTCGGCATCAGAAACTCCTGCATTTTTAGCTTTGTTTACATCTTCGTCGTTTACTAAACCATTTTTGCTGATTAATGTTTTAGCCAATTGTAAAATAGCTTCTGTTTTAGCATCTGTAGAATTTCCTGATCTTGCTGCTTTTAAAACAGCTGGATCTGCTTTTACTAATTTTTCTCCAATAAAAGTGTGGGCTGCTAAACAATAATCACAAGAATTGCTTTCTGAAACTGCTAAGGCGATTAATTCGCCAGTTTTTGCACTTAATTTCCCGTGGCTCAAAGCACCGCTTAAATTCAAATATCCTTCAAGAACTGCTGGAGAATTTCCCATTGTTCTCATCATGTTTGGTACAACGCCTAATTTTGCTTGAACTGCGTTGAATAAATCTTTAGTTTTTCCTGTTACTTCGTCTGGGTTTAATGCTGTTAATCGTGTCATTTTATTTAATTTTTTAAGTTGTTATTTGTTGTTGTCTTTTGACATTACAAAGTTGCGACGATTACAGATTTTAGAACATGGAGAATGTACGCTATGTGATGGATAATTTTCCCTCTTCTATTTTTGGATGAAATTTTGGTTTTTTTTAGATTTCAATGATGGGGGATTTTTTTAGGAGCTAATCCCGCTATCCGTTACAATCTTTTGTGCCTCGTTAAAGAAACGAGGCACAAAAGGATTTTCACTTCTATCGGGGCTAGGGCACTCGTTTTCATAAGAAGGTTTTCGTTTAAATATTGGGTGTAAATTTTAAAAAGTTTTTTCGTCTAGTTTGTCATTCCGAGGAACGAGGAATCTCCGCGAGAAACTCTGTACTCAGAATCGACAATCTTTGTGGAACTACTTACGGAAATTCTTCGTTCCTCGGAATGACAAATATTGCGTAAAAAAAACAGATTGCACTTTTGAGGGCAACCTGTTTTTAAAATTATATTTTTGAAAAGTTTATTTCAAAACACCTTCAACAGCCTGAATAGTTGTAGCATGATAACCAGATTTCGCTTTATCAAAAACCTGTTTCGCCCAAACTTTTCCTTCAGGAGTTTTAACCATTTCTTTGTAAAGCATCATTACAGATCCAGTTCTACTGATTCCAATTAAAAATTGCTCAATTGCTGGATACGCTGGTTTGTATTGATGTTTTAATGCTTGAACAAACCATTGACGCTTGATAATAAAGTTTCCGCCTTTTGTAAAGTTGAATTCTTTGTCAATTGCGTCCATTTCTGTGATTGTAATATCAGCAGGAAGATGGTCTATAAAATGTTGTTTTTCTGCAGTTGTAGTGATTTTTTTGCTTAAACCAGTAACGCCAGTTTCTCTCCAGCTTTTTTGGATTGCATCAATTGCATCAAAATCAGCAGAACTTACCGGAAGAATGTTTGATGGAATTCCTGGTTTGTAGATCCAGTCTTCTAATTTGATTTTATCTGCTAGAGCTTTGTCGCCTTTAATCAAATTCTCATTCAAATATTTTACAAAATCTTCTGTTGTGATTGATTTGAAAGCATGAGAATCGAAATAATTCTTAATAAACGGATCGAATTTATCGCGTCCAACAGCGTTTTCAATAACTCTTAAAAATGCATATCCTTTAACATAAGGAATTTGACTGATTCCGTCATCCGGATTTCTTCCTGTCAAACTAACTTTTAATCTTGTGTCTGGATTTGTATCGCCATATTCCGTAACGTTATCAGTTAATTCTTTGTTTGTGATAACATTTTGCATTTCAAATTCTTTCTTACCGAAGATTGCTTCTCCGATTCTGTGTTCAACATAAGTTGTGAAACCTTCGTTTAGCCAAATATCATCCCAAGTTGCGTTTGTAACTAGGTTTCCGCTCCAGCTGTGTCCTAATTCGTGTGCCAACAAACTTGTTAACGAACGATCTCCGGCAATAACGCCTGGAGTTAAGAAAGTCAAGTTTGGATTTTCCATTCCGCCATAAGGGAAGCTTGGAGGTAAAACCAAAACATCATAACGTCCCCAACGATATGGTCCATAAAGTTTTTCAGCAGCATTTACCATTTTTCCAAGTTCTGCAAATTCCCAAGCCGATTTTTTTAGCATTGATGGTTCTGCATAAACACCAGTTCTATTGTCGATTGCTTGAAATTCGATATCTCCAACTGCAATTGCCATTAAATAAGACGGAATTGCTTTGTCTTGTTTGAAAGTATAAACGCCAGTATCATTCTTCTTCTGCGGATTTACGGCGCTCATAACCGCTAATAAATCTTTAGGAACTGTAACTTTTGCATTATAAGTAAAACGAATTCCTGGTGAATCCTGGCAAGGGATCCAAGTTCTTGACCAAACGCTTTCTCCTTGAGAAAAAACAAAAGGTTTCTTTTTGTCTGCCGTCTGTTCTGGTTTTAGCCATTGTAGCGCAACACCATCTTTAGTTGTGTTGTAGTAAATGTTTACTTTGGTTGTATTTGGTTCAATAGTAATATGAAGTGGTTTTCCGTGAAATTCTGTGTCTGCGCCAAGTTTGAATTTTGTTTCTTTTTCGTCGTCACCTAAAGTTACTTTTGTAATATTTAAAGTGTTTTCATCGAAAATGATTTCATTTCCTTTGCTGATATTATCGATCTGCCAAGATGCTTTTCCTGAAATAGTTTGTGTATCAAAATCAACTTTAATATCAAGATCAAGATGTTTTACAACAGCAAGTTCTGGTTTCGAATAACTGTGTTCATCGACAATGGCTGTTGCTTTTTCGGTTTGTTCTTTTTTCTGGCAAGCAATTGCTGTCAGAAATAAAGCTGCAAGAATTAATTTCTTCATATTGTGAGGTATTGAATTAGAGGATGAAAATTAAACAAAAAATCCCGTTTTGAATAAACAAAACGGGATTTAATTATAAAATTAACAACTAATTACGCCAACATTGTAACTGGGCTTTCGATGTATTGTTTTAATGTTTGTAAGAATTGAGCGCCAGTTGCACCATCAATTGTTCTATGGTCACAAGCTAATGATAACATCATTGTGTTTCCAACTACGATTTGACCGTTTTTAACTACTGGTTTTTCAACAATTGCACCTACAGAAAGGATTGCAGAGTTTGGTTGGTTGATAATTGAATTGAATTCAGTGATACCAAACATACCAAGGTTAGATACTGTAAAAGTACTTCCTTCCATTTCTTGTGGACCAAGCTTTTTGTTTTTAGCTCTTCCGGCAAGATCTCTTACTGATCCACCAATTTGAGATAAACTCATAGCATCTGTAAATCTTAATACAGGAACTACTAATCCGTCTTCAACTGCTACAGCAACACCAATATTTACGTGGTGGTTGATGATAATAGCATCTTCTTTCCAAGTAGAGTTGATTTTTGGGTGTTTTTTCAATGCTAAAGCACAAGCTTTGATTACCATATCGTTGAAAGATACTTTTGTATCTGGAACGCTGTTGATAGCAGCTCTTGCCTGCATTGCTTCGTCCATGCTTACTTCGATCACTAAGTTGTAGTGAGGAGCAGTAAATAAAGATTCTGCAAGACGTTTTGCAATGATTTTACGCATTTGAGAGTTTTTGATCTCTTCTGTGAAAACTTCACCAGCAGGAACAAATACTTTTGGTGCGGCAGGAGCAGCAGTTTCAGCTTTAGGAGCAGTAGAAGTTGCAGCTGCGGCTGGTTGTGCTTGCGCAGATGGAGTAAAGTTCTCAATATCGCTTTTCACGATACGTCCGTTTTCTCCAGAACCTTTAACTTGGTTCAATTGAATTCCTTTATCAGAAGCAATTTTCTTAGCTAAAGGTGAAGCTAAAATTCTTCCGTCTGAAGTATTGTTTACAGCTTCTGGTGCTTTTTCAGCAGCAGGAGCAGATTTTGTTTCTTCATCAGCAGGAGCACTTGCAGTTGCAGCGCCTCCGGCAGTATAATTTTCAGCGATTCCAGAAATGTCAGTTCCTGCAGGCCCGATGATAGCTAATAAACTGTCAACAGGAGCTGTGTTTCCTTCTTGAATTCCGATGTATAATAATGTTCCAGCATTGAATGACTCAAACTCCATAGTAGCTTTGTCTGTTTCAATTTCTGCTAAAATATCTCCTTCTGATACAGCATCACCCACTTTTTTCAACCAAGTTGCTACTGTACCTTCAGTCATTGTATCACTCAAACGTGGCATAGTTACTACTACAACACCTTTTGGTAATTCAGTTGCAGCTTTTGCAGGAGCAGCAGTTTCAGTTTTTGCTTCTGCAGCAGGAGCATCCGCTTTTGGAGCTTCAGCAGCAGGAGCGTCACCACCAGCTAAAAGAGCAGAAATATCTTCTCCTTCTTTACCAATGATTGCTAATAATGAATCAACTGGAGCAGTTTCTCCAGCTTGAATTCCGATATGTAAAAGAGTTCCTTCGTTAAAAGATTCGAACTCCATTGTTGCTTTGTCTGTTTCAATTTCAGCTAAGATATCTCCTTCGCTAATTTTGTCGCCTACTTTTTTTAACCAAGTCGCTACCGTTCCTTCCGTCATAGTATCGCTCAAACGAGGCATTGTTACTTTAATCGCCATGATGTTATAGTTTATGAGGTGTAAATGGATAGTCTTCTTGTGCGTATACTACATCGTATAATTGTTGTAAGTCTGGATATGGAGATTCTTCAGCGAATTTCTGACATTCTTCAACTAAGTCTTTAACTCTTTGGTCAATAACTTCAATTTCTTCTTCTGTAGCATATTTTTGATCCAGGATTACATCAAGAACTTGTGTAATTGGGTCAATTTTTTTGTACTCTTCAACCTCTTCTTTTGAACGGTATAATTGTGCATCAGACATAGAGTGTCCTCTGTAACGGTACGTTTTCATTTCAAGGAAAGTTGGTCCATCTCCGCGACGCGCTCTTTCGATCGCTTCGTGCATTGCTTCAGCAACTTTTACAGGGTTCATTCCGTCAACAGGTCCACAAGGCATTTCGTAACCTAAACCTAATTTCCAGATATCAGTGTGGTTTGCAGTTCTTTCTACAGAAGTTCCCATTGCATAACCGTTGTTTTCAACGATAAATACAACTGGTAATTTCCATAACATAGCCATGTTGAAAGCTTCGTGAAGAGAACCTTGTCTAGCAGCTCCGTCACCAAAGTAAGTCATAGTAACACCACCAGTGTTGAAATATTTATCAGCGAAAGCTAAACCTGCTCCAACTGGAATTTGTCCACCTACGATTCCGTGTCCTCCGTAAAAACGGTGTTCTTTAGAGAAAATATGCATAGAACCTCCCATACCTTTAGAAGTTCCTGTTGCTTTTCCTAAAAGCTCAGCCATTACATTTCTTGGATCAACGCCCATACCAATTGGCTGAACGTGGTTTCTGTAAGCAGTAATCATTTTGTCTTTAGTCAAGTCCATAGCGTGCAATGCACCTGCTAATACAGCTTCTTGACCATTATATAGGTGTAAAAAACCTCTAACTTTTTGTTGAATGTATAACGCTGCAAGTTTGTCTTCAAACTTTCTCCAAAGTAGCATGTCTTCGTACCACTTTAAATATACTTCTTTTGTAACTTCTTTCATCTGAATTCTTTCTTTTGCTAAAGTTTGTTTGTGTTATCAATTGTTGCCTATAACGCAAAATAGTTTCCTCCCACAAATTTGCGCCCGAAAGGTCGGGATGCAAAAATAAGACATTACATTTAAGAACTAAAATTTAATGGCTACTTTTTGGCTTTTTTTTACAAGAACTTTTTGTCGAACATAAAAGGAAGCAAATTTTTCAGGGATGCCGATTTGTAAACTTCGCCTATTTCGCCCATAAAATAGATTTCTATAGGGGTGTCTTGTTTGATTTCGTATTCTGCAATTGATTGGCGGCAAGAACCACAAGGCGGAATAGGAGCAGTGGTTTGATTGGTGTCTGAAGCAGCTGTAATTGCTATTTTTAAGATTTTAGCTTCAGGATAAATACTTCCCGCATGAAAAATCGCCACGCGTTCTGCGCATAATCCTGATGGATATGCTGCATTTTCCTGATTAGAGCCTAAAACTATTTTTCCGTTATCTAATAATAAAGCAGCTCCAACTTTAAATTGCGAATAGGGAGCATAGGCTTTTTTCCGAATTTCCACAGCTTGGGCCATTAAGCTCTGAATTTCTTCTGAAAGTTCTTCAATGCCGCTGTAAACTAAAAAGGATGACGTAATATTTATTTCTTTCATTGTTTTTATGGGAAAAAAAATCCAAATTCCTAAAAATAGAAATTTGGATTGTTATTGTTTTTTTTATTTAGATCGTTTAATATTCTTCGTATTTGTCGCCAAAGTTAAACGTTAAAGAAAAACGAAGCGTGTTTTCTAACGGATTTTTAACTTTTGAAGTTGAGAATAAGTATGAAACGTCAACTTTTACGATGTTGTATTTGAAACCAGCACCTAAAGAAAAGAATTGTCGAGCTCCTTTTTGAGGGCTTTCATGGAAATATCCTGCACGAAATGCAAACGAATCTTGGTACATATATTCTCCGGCAAGACTATAAGTTACTTCTTTTATTTCTTCGCTAAATCCTCCTGGTGCATCTCCAAAGGATTTGAAAATGCCTTGAAACCAACCTATGTCATTGTATTTATTGTATGCAATGGTGTTTGCTTGTTCTTGTGTGGTTTCTCCCGCATCAGTATAATCGCCATCTCCGTTTAAATCTACTGGTGTTCCAGGTCCTGGAGGAGTTGGTACAAGTAGTTTTGTGAATTCAAGACTAACGGCAAACTTATTATAGTCGTCAAGAATAAAGTCAAAACCGCCTCCCAAACGCATATTTGCAGGCAAAAAGTTAGAACTTAAATCGTCATTGTCATAACTGATTTTTGGTCCAATATTCTGAAAATTAAAACCAGCTCTCCATCTTCCGTTGAAATCACTATAAGCAATTTCTTCAGATTGATAAAATCCTGCAACATCTACAGCAAACGATGTTCCTGCAGTTGCATCTACATCTTCTGAGGCAACTCTTAAGTTAGAGCGGATATATCTTGCTCCCACTGCCATTGAAAAGGTTTCGCTTAATTTTTGCGAATAAGATCCGTCTAAAGCAAATTCGTTTGGCGATACGATATTCGGAATTTCATTTGGGTCTCCAGTTTTTCTTAACTCGATATCTCCAAAGCCAAAATAGCGAAAACTTCCTGCAAAGGCGCTTCGGTCACTTATTTTGTTGTAATAAGTTAATTGCCCAAGTGAAATGTCATTGGCTAAATCAGTTAAATAAGGAGTATAACTAATAGAAAGTCCTTGTGCATCTTTGGCAAATGCGTATTTGGCAGGATTCCATTGTTGAGAGAAAACGTCAGATGATGTAGCTACGCCTTGGTCTGCTAAACCTGCGGCTCTTGCATCAGCTGCAACTAATAAAAAAGGAACTCCTGTGGTGATTGGTCGAGTTTCTTGTGCTTTTGCGTATGAAATAATTAAAAGACAAATTAATAAAAGTGATATTTTTTTCATTTATGGGACTAATGTTTTGGGTGGTGCAAATTATATATATTATTATAGAATGACAAGCTTTTCGTACTTTTCTGCTTTTTTATTTGTTAAATTTGATTTTACAGTCAATTTATAAATATAAACTCCTTTACCTATCCGGTCTCCAAAATCGTCTTTCCCGTCCCAAGTAATTTCTCTTGAAAGAAATCCCTCAGTTGTAATAATTCGGTTTGTTGTCCAGACTACTTTTCCTGTAATAGTCATAACCTGTACCTGAACTTCCAGTGGTTCATAAGGCCTATTGTGCGAAAACCAAAACTGTGTGTAGGTTGAAAATGGATTAGGGTAATTAAGAACGTGGGTTAAAGATAATGATTCATCTCCAACTACAATAAATTGTATTTCACTTGTTACAGGGTTATTATAAACATCCCATGCTGTGAAAGTTATAGTGTGCAGTCCAGCTTTTAAATTTCGAAGCGGAAAGCGTAAATTTCCATTTGTATAATCATCTAATTTTGTCTGATAATAATCATTCAAAATGTACGGATTGCTTACGTCTCCGTCTAATACTGCCACTATATCATGCCCAATTCCACTAGCTGTATTGATTCCGTTTTCGTCTTCCAGAAACGCCAAAAGAAAAGGCGATTCATTTGTAATACCACCAGAAACAAATGTTTCATCGTTCATATATAACTTCACTTTTGGACTAATATTGTCCTGAGGTGCATTTTCATTTATGCCTCCTATTTTAATAGTGGTGTTATAACCTGATTGATTTTCCAAAGCCTGATTTTTCTTTGAATAAAAACTGATTCGGCCATAATCGACATTAATTCGAATGTCTCTTGGAACAACAAAGCTAAATTCAAACTGGCCGTTTGTGACTGAAGCGTTGCCTCTGAAAATAGTTTCTCCCAAAGTTTTAAATGACATTGGCGGACTGAATCCATCATTATTAAGAGTCGATGTTGTGATTAATTTGTCAAAAATTGCAGTTGCTAATTCGCCGTTGTAATTGCTCAAAAGAGTATTGTTTTCATCTGTAATTTCTCCTGAAATTTTAATTTTTGAAAGTGATTTTAAATCTGGAATGGTTTGAGAAATCACAACATCATTTACTTTTGTTAAATTAATTTTCGGTTTTGGAATTGCAAGCATAAGCGCTGGATCTCCAATGTAAAATATAACGTTGCTGGATGAGCTCGGGTTTTCATTTTTTGAAATTCGAAGTGCTTCTGCAATAGTGGTGTATTGGTTTGATCCGTAAGAAAGTAAATTTTTGCTTAGGCTGTCATTGAAATTCTCAGCATTAAACTGACCAATTGATCGAATGGTGGTCAACATTGAAATTGCGCCACCTTTTGGATTCCAAAAAGTATATTCTCCCGCTGTTGGTCGGGTTGGGTCATCAAATCTTGAAAATTCGCAGGTGATTGTTATAAATAAAGGATACTTATATTGATTATTCAGATTTTGTCCATCTGATTTTTCCCAAATTCTTTCACTGGCCAATCCATCTTCACCTCCGTGTCCTAAATAATTAAAGACCAAAGCGCCTTTTTCAAAAGCATCAAATAAATCGGTACGGGCTTTAGGATATCTTGATCCGCCCGCAGAAGCTTCCTGAGTATAAGAGTCTAAAATGATTTTATCGATATTAAAAAAAGGTTTTTGAGTTGCAATAACATCTGCGAGGGCATTTTGACGTGATTGAAGCGATGCATCAGAACTTTGATCTGCGTCATCACTCACTAAAACAAAATTATTTCTCCAATTTCCATAAGATTTAGTGTCGTGATATTCTAAAACTTTATTTACCATTTCATTTGCCTGTGTATTGTCAGAAACAAGCATTCTGCCTGTGGCAATGTCAATTCCGCCAAAGAAATTGGTGATGTTTCCTTCGTCAGCATCCATTAATCCGTAGAAATCATCAGAAGCGAAAGAAGCTTCTCCTGTTGTGCTGCTAATTAAGGAATGATATATAGGTACAATATTGGTATTGTTTGAAATTCGATCTTTATAATCATAAGACGCATCTCCAAATAAATTTACGTACTTGATTCTTTTGTCTGGCGAAGAAGCGTTTTCGTAAATATATCGTATACAATTTCTAATCGCGGCAATATCTTGCTTTCCTGATGAAAATTCCTGATAGATGTCTTCTAAAGTAATCACTTTTACATTTAAATTGGAATAGGTGCGACGAAACGCGGCTAATTTTTCAGCTTGAGAGGCAAGAGATTTAGGAGAGATAATTACATAATCAATATCTTGAATACTATTTTGAGCATTTCTAAAAAGTGTTCCTTTTAAATTTTGATTAGCAACTTTTGACTGACTTTCTTTTAAAGGTGTAAAATAATCTGAAGCATCAATGGCGATATATTTTCTGATTTCTCCCAATGAAGCTTTAAAGCTAAAAGTTGCCTGATTTGAATTTTCAATTTTGGAAACATTATAAGGATCTGTGACGTCCCAAACTTGAGATATTCCTGCAGCGTTTCCAATGGTATAATTTGCAATTCCAGGTGTTGAGCCGGCCAGATCATATTGGAATTTGAATTGTTTTCCGGTTCCGAGCAGTTTTCTTTTTGCGATAATATTAATGTAATCAAGATAACCTTTTGATCCTGGTACACCATTATTATTATAGGTAAGTTTTATTTTTACACTTTCGGCGCCTGTAAATGTTGAATTTGCAGGTAATTTTCCAGTATAAAATTTAATGTCGGAACTAGAAACGAGGGAATTGAAGTTAATATTCCCAATATTTTGTCCGTTTGCGCTTATAGCAAAAGATGTCGGAGTAAATGCAGCAGCAGCGCCAACAACTTCTATTTTTGCAGGAACAGAGTTGTCTATGTTCGGAAATGTAAAAGTGAATTCTTGTTCCTGATTGATGTCAAATGATTCTCCAAACCACTGGCGGCCTAAATGAGCTATATTAGTCTGGTCAATTTCGTGGTATTGATAGTCATCAAACGTGTTTAGTTCTAAAGTCGTATTTCCTGAAGGCTGATTTAGAATCGGAACTCTTTTTCCGTCACCGCCAGTCGTTGTGATGTAATAATACGATTTTGAGTCAAATAAATTAAGGTTGGTCTGACTTTCTGAATTCCAGTTTTCGACTCCTTCGGCATAAAAAAGGATATAATCTTCATTGTTAAAGATTCCGTCGCTTTCGCCAATAATCTGTATTGCGTTTTCAGTTAAATCATATGGATAATAAGTACTGTTTGCTAAAGGAAGCATTCGTCCTCCGTTTCCGTATATTTTGATTCTTTTTGGATCTGTTTTGCTTGGATCAAAGCCTAAACTTTGTAAAAAC
This sequence comes from Flavobacterium resistens, assembly GCF_900182645.1. Classification (GTDB taxonomy): domain Bacteria; phylum Bacteroidota; class Bacteroidia; order Flavobacteriales; family Flavobacteriaceae; genus Flavobacterium; species Flavobacterium resistens. The sequence goes on from NZ_FXTA01000002.1 coordinate 701,340, forward strand.
GATTTTGATATTTTATAAACCCCTGATTTTTCTACATAAAAACGATACCAATCTCCTGATGCTAAAACAGAATTAGAAATTACGCTTGATTTTTGAAAAGCAGAAGTGTTGTTGTTTTTTGATGTTGAACCGTTTGAAGAATAGGAAAAAGATCGGATTCTTTTAAAGCCATTTCCATCTTTAAGAATCGGCGAAAGCGAAAGAAAAAGTTGCTTTTGATCTCTTGAAAAAGCAATTTTTAACGTTTCATTTGGTTTTTCAGGAAGGTTTTCCGGATTTAAATCGCCAAGATCATTAGTTGAAATTGTTTCGTAAACAACATTAAAAAGTTGCACAGAATTGTTGGTTCCAGAGCTCGATTGGGAGATGTTAAGCAGCAGTGTTAGGCTTTTTTTAGTAGTATCGTATCGAAAACTGCTTCCGGAAAAATAAGGAACTGTGGTTTTGAAATCACCGAAACTCATTTCTTTTTTACCTTGCCAATCTATTGCGAAGCTCCCATTTATCTGGGAAAATCCAAGGATTGGAACTAAAAAAAAGTATAAGATTAGGGCTTGTTTCATAGGTTAAGAAAACGAAATTGTTAACAAATTATTTTACTAAGTAAAAATATAGTATTTCATGTTATAGTAAATAATAAAAAGTATATTTTTGCGTTCGTAACTATAGGTTATTTTCTGGTAAAAAAACAGCTAAATAAAATTATTAGAACAGATGTTGCTAATTAAATGTTAATTATTATATTGCAACACCTAAATTTATCACCTAAGAATGAGTATGAAAGTAAACAAAATTGTAGTCCTGCAATTAATGATGTCAATGGTATTGATGTTGGGCACGGCTAGTTGTAGCAAAAAATCGAGTTCCTCTCACGCTTCTCGAGCGACAGGTTGGGATGTAGATAGTCAGAATGGAACGGCTGCTAGAAATGCAGGAAAAAAACAACAGGCTGGTCCTGGTTTAGTTTTTGTTGAAGGAGGTACATTTACAATGGGTAAAGTACAGGATGATGTTATGCACGATTGGAATAACACACCAACCCAACAACACGTTCAGTCATTCTACATGGATGAAACCGAAGTTACTAATGGTATGTACTTAGAATACCTAGAGTGGTTGAAAAAAGTTTTCCCTCCAACAGAAGAAAATTACAAAAACATTTACACCGGGGCGTCTCCTGATACATTAGTATGGAGAAATCGTTTAGGATATAACGAAACGATGACTAATAACTATTTAAGACATCCTTCTTATGCTGAATATCCTGTAGTTGGTGTAAACTGGATTCAGGCTGTTGAGTTCAGTAAATGGAGAACAGACCGTGTAAACGAAGCTGTTTTAGAAAAAGACGGATACATTAAAAGAGGTGCTAAAACTAACGATGTTACTGCTGAAAGTTTGTTTAATACTGAGGCTTACTTGGCATCTCCTTCTACACAGTATGGAGGAAGCGAAGAAATTGTATTAAAGAAAAATCCTAACGGAAGAAGACCAAAAGCAGGTAAAGATGGTGTAGTTCCAGAGGCGAAAAACGTATATGCACAACGTTCTTCAGGAGTTATTTTGCCTGAATATAGGCTTCCTACTGAAGCTGAGTGGGAATATGCAGCAGCAGCTGATGTTGGACAAAGAGAATACAATATATATAAAGGACAAAAGAAATATCCTTGGTCTGGAGATTACACTCGTTCAGCTAAACGTAAAAACAGAGGTGATCAATTGGCTAACTTTAAGCAAGGAAACGGAGATTACGGTGGAATTGCTGGATGGTCTGATGACGGAGCTGATATCACTAATAAGGTAAAAAGCTATGCTGCAAATGATTTCGGATTGTATGATATGGCAGGTAACGTTGCAGAATGGGTAGCCGATGTTTACAGACCTATTATTGATAACGAAGCAAATGACTTCAACTACTTTAGAGGTAACCTTTATGCTAAAAATAAAATTGGCAAAGATGGTAAAATTGAAATCGTTTCAACTTCTAACATTAAATATGATACTTTAAGCAACGGTAAAGTTGTAGCAAGAAACCTTCCAGGAGAGATTGCGCAGGTTCCGGTTGATGAGCAAGAAACATACTTAAGACAAAACTTTAGTACAAGCGACAATATCAATTATAGAGATGGTGATAAACAATCTTCTAGATATTTTGACTTCGGAGATTCAGAGTCTGGACCAAAAGCTGATCAAGCAATGTACAACTCGCCTAAACACAATGTTACAACTGACAGTTTAGGAAAAATGATTAGAAAATATGACAGCTCTAGTAAACGTACTACTTTAATCGATGATAAAGTAAGAGTTTACAAAGGAGGTTCTTGGAGAGATAGAGCTTACTGGTTAGATCCAGCTCAAAGAAGATATTTCCCTCAGGATATGGCAACTGACTACATTGGTTTCAGATGTGCAATGTCTAGAGTAGGATCTAAATCTGAAAGAAGAAAATCACCAAGGAATTAAGATTTAGAAATTCCATTATAAAAAAAATTCCAAATTCCAAAAGCTGAATATTCAGTCTGGAATTTGGAATTTTTTTATTGTTTTTTTCTACTTTTATCATCTATTAAAAATAATATAAATGAATATTCAAGACATTCATAATCTGTTTTTGCAATGTAAATCGCTTTCAATTGATACCAGAAAAATTGAAAAAGATTCTATGTTTTTTGCTATTAAAGGAGAAAATTTTGACGCTAATACTTTTGCTGAAGAGGCATTAAAATTAGGTGCGTTATTCGTTGTTATAGACAATGAATCATACTTTATAGACGAAAGAACGATTTTGGTTAAAAACAGTCTGGAGACGCTTCAGGAATTAGCTAAATTTCACCGTTCGTATTTGAAATTGCCTATTGTTGCTTTAACAGGAAGTAACGGAAAAACAACAACGAAAGAGCTTATTAATGCTGTTTTGTCTAAAAAATACAAAACAAAAGCTACAATTGGGAATTTAAACAATCATATTGGTGTTCCATTGACTTTGTTGTCTTTTACAAAAGAAACCGAAATTGGGATTGTAGAAATGGGAGCAAACCATCAAAAAGAAATTGAGTTTTTATGTGAAATCGCACAACCGGATTATGGCTATATTACCAATTTCGGAAAAGCGCACTTAGAAGGTTTTGGTGGAGTAGAAGGAGTTATAAAAGGAAAAAGTGAGATGTATAAATATCTTGCAGAAAATGATAAAGCTGTATTTGTAAATCTTGAAGATCCAATTCAAATTGAAAAATCGGTAGGAATAAATTCGTTTACTTTTGGATTAAATAATAAACAAGCAGATTTAAATATCAAAAAGATTGAAGCAAATCCTTTTGTGGTGATCGATTATGAAAACTTTAGTGTAGAGTCGCATTTAATTGGCTTGTATAATTCGAATAATATAAATGCAGCAGTTTCTATAGGTCATTACTTTAAAGTAACTGATGCGGCAATTAAAGAAGCAATTGAGAATTATATTCCGGAGAATAATAGATCGCAATTATTAAAAAAAGGCTCAAACCAAATTATTCTGGATGCTTATAATGCAAATCCAAGTAGTATGGCTGTTGCTATAGCTAACTTTTTGCAGTTAGATAGTCAGAATAAAGTAATGATTTTAGGTGATATGTTTGAATTAGGTGCTGAAGGTCCACAAGAACATAAAGCGATTGTTGATTCTTTATCTAGTCAGGATAAATCTGTTTGTTATTTAATTGGAAAATCATTCTACGAAAATAAAATTTCAAGTGAGAATCTTCATTTTTATGAAACTTTTGATGATTTTTCGGTCTATTTGAAAACGCTTAAGTTTAATGATAACACCATTTTGATAAAAGGCTCCAGAGGAATGGCTTTGGAACGAACATTAGAATATATTTCATAAAAAAAGCCATCAACCGCGGTTGATGGCTTTTTTCGTTTAGATACTCATTAAGAATCCAATTAGATTCTCTTTTTTATTCAGTCCGAGCTTTTTTCTCAAACGGTATCGCGCTAGTTCGACACCTCCCGTCGAAATATTCATAATTTCGGCAATTTCTTTAGTGGACATGTTCATCAATAAATAAGTTGAAAGATCCAGTTCACGAGGTGAAATAGTTGGATATTTTTCTTTTAGTCGCTTTAAAAATTCAAAATGAACGTTTTTAATGTGTTTTTCTAAATCTTTCCAGCTTTTATCTGTATTTACTTCTTTTACAATGCTTTTGTTGAGTTTGCTTACTTGGAATTTAGTTGAATCATCCAGAGCTTCAACATCAATTTCTTTCAATTTGTGAATAATTCCATTTAAAATTTTGTTCTTTTTTACAACTTGAAGCGAATTGTTTACAAGCTCTTTATCTTTTGCTAAAATTTTAATTTGAAGCTTGTCGTTTTTTAGTTTTTCAATTTCTTTTTCAAGATCGTATTGTTCCTGTCTAATTCTGGATTCTTTTTCTAAGTATAAACGACGTTGTTCGATGGTTTCATAATATTTGTTTTTTCGGATTTTCATTTTAATTCTATCCGAAATCACATAGATGGCGATAATTATTAAAATAAAATAAATCATCAACGCTAAAAAATGTCGGTACCAAGGTGGAGAAACGATAAATGAAATTGTTGATGGTTCTGATTGGATTCCGTAACTATTTCTGACCTTCACATTCATTGTATATTCGCCTTCTCGAAGGTTTGTGTACTCTTTTATAGAAATTGTAGACCAATTGCTCCATTTATCATCGAAAGGCTCCAATTGATAGGAGAATTCGACATTTTCTAGATTCTCATAAGTTGGTGACGAAAAAGTGAAACGCACATGATTGGAAGAATACGGAACTCTGATATTCTCAATTTTGTTCTGATTATTTCCTAAAATAATAGTATCGCCAGGAAAGGAGAAACTACGGATAAAGGCTTTTGGTTTCGTCACAGAATTATTTAGTAATTCAGAATCATAATGTGCCAGTCCATCGGTTAATCCAATAAAAATATTTTTTTTGTCGATTGTGTTGACAGATAAATAGTTGCTTACCAAATTTCCTGTTAGGTTTGAAAAAGGCGCTACAATATTAGTATAGTAGTTGTTTTTTTTCATTAAAACCCCAATAGATTCGTCAAAAGCATACCATAAGTTAGATTGCGAATCTTCACTTAAACTATTAATGACGGGAATGTTTCTAAATAACTTAGATAAGTTTTTATCTTCATAAAATAAATCCTGTTCTTTTGAATATTTATAAAAATGATTATTGGTTTGAAAGTACAGTTGGTCATCAATTTTTTGGATACTTCCGATGTTTTTATATTTTGATGTTAATCGATCGATTTTTTTAATAGATGAAAACCGTTTTAAATCATTGCTTAAAGCCATTCTGTAGATTGATTCATCTTTTTTAAGCCATAAATACGAATCGTCAAGCTCGAAGTTGTTTGAAGATTTATCAAATCCTATTACTTGATTTTTATGCACTAATCCGGCTGGCGTTTTTTGGAAAACAGCAAATCCGTCATAATTAGAGCCAATATAAAATCCAGGATGATTTGGAATCTTCTTAAATCCAAAATATCCCTTTGAATCAATTACATTCGTAACAGCTCCTCCTTTAATCACCAGAGCTCCTCGGTTATTGGAACAAATTAATTCGTTTTCAATTATTTGAACGTTCCAAGATTGTGCTGTTGTTCCTTGAACAAGCTTAAAAGTGTCTTCTTTAAAACTGTTGTTCCACGCGTGATAAAATACCCCCTGATTTGTTGCTACATATAGATTTCCCTGATGAATTACTGAAGCATAAACGGTACTGATGTCATAACTGAAACCGAAATAAGTGAAAGGAGAGCCTTCATTCACAAATGCGAGACCATTATCAAGACCAAGCCAAAGATTGTTTTTGTTGTCTATAAAAGAAGTTAAAACAGTATTGTTTTGAAGACCTTTTTTGCGATTAAGATGCTGAATTATTTTGCCATTATAATCGCAAATTGCAATTCCGTCTAATACCGAATTTAAAACGATGAAGTTATTATTTATTGTTACCCCTCCAAGTGAGTTGTTTTTTTTGACAAAATTATTGGCTTCGGTGTCCCAAGGTTTTACAGTGTTGTTTTCGTAAACGAATAATCCTTTTTCTAAGGTTATAATTAATGTTTTACCTTTTGCTAAATTATACATTCCCCAAATCTCTGTATTGTTTAGGCTTGTAGTATTTGGGAGTGAATAAAGCTTTCCGTTTCTGTATTCTAATATTCCTTTTTCAATGTCTTGAAAATATAGTTTATTATTAACGACAAAAGAAAACTGAAAGCGCTTTGGAGCTTCTAATATAGTAAGCTTGTTGTTTTTAAAAATATAAGCTCTTGCAAATGACTGAAAAATGGTCTGATTTTCAAATGAATGAATCTTCCAGATGAAATCTATTATTTTGATTTTGTTTTTGTCTACTTGCTGCGATAATGATGTGTATTTAAGTCTTCCTTTTTCATTTGGTTTGAAGTACCCAAATTCATTATACCCGCCTACATAAATTTTTCCATCATTTGCAATTTTTAAACATCTTACAGAAGTTAAATTAGGAAGCGGATATTTTCTCCAAGAGGAGCCATCGAACTGTAAAAGCCCATTGTTGTTTGCAAAATATAGGTTTCCGTTCTTGTCCTGTCCTATATTCCAGTTTTGTGTTCCTCCTTTATATTCATTTCGTTTGTAATTTCTTACCTCTGGAAGCCCAATGTTCTTGACTTGGCCAAAAAAAGTTATTGTGAATAATGTAAAAAAAGTAATAATAAAATATGATTTTGTCAATTTCATAAAATTTTTTAGATTTTTTAAATTTTGAATGGTAAATGCTTTGTTTGTAGTGTTTTACAATAGTTTTTCCACTACTATTTCGTTGTAGAAAGCGATATTATTCATAAAAATAAGCAATCTTATACAACTGTAGTGTTTATTTTTATAATTAACATTTTGCTAACATCTTAAATTTAATTTTTAAATTATTATAAATCAAATAAATAAAAAAAAAATGATGTGTTTTTGTAATGTATAAAAAATTGTTTTGATGTGTTTTTGTAGTGAAATTTACTTGTTGATAGTAAAAAAATAACATTATTATTGCATCAAATTACTAATTAATTAACCAAAATTTTTAGAAAAATGAAATTAACAAAATTACTTGTTTTTTGTGTTTCATCTTTGTTATTCTCGGTTATGGCTGTGGCTCAGGATGTCACAGTAAACGGGATGATTAATGATGAAAGTGGGATGCCAGTTCCAGGTGCAACTATTGCATTAAAAGGGTCTAATAAATCAACTGCATCAGATTTTGATGGGAAATTTCAAATCCAAGCTCCCTCAAATGGTGTTTTGACAGTTACTTTTATTGGATACACTACAGTTAGTGAAGCTGTAAATGGCAGATCAAAAATTACAATTCAATTAAAGCCAGAATCTCAATCATTAAATGAAGTTGTGGTGGTTGGATACGGTACTCAAAAGAAATCAGTAGTTACTGGGGCAATCTCTAGTGTAAAAGCTGCAGATCTTGAAAAAGTTCCAAATGGTCGTGTTGAGCAAGCTTTACAAGGTAGAGCAGCAGGTGTTTCTGTAGCTTCAACATCAGGTCAGCCAGGATCTACTGCAAAAGTACGTATTAGAGGTATAACTACTTTTAGAGAAGGTGGTAATGATCCACTTTGGGTAGTTGATGGAATTGTAATTGATGCTGGAGCTACTGGTTTTATTAATCAGTCTGATATTGAGTCTATTGAGGTTCTTAAAGATGCTGCTTCTGCTGCAATTTACGGAACTCGTGCTGCAACAGGAGTTATCTTGGTAACAACTAAAAAAGGTAAATCAGGTAAAATTACTGTAAACTATAATGGTTTTGCTGGAGTTTCTGCACCTTCTAAAAAATTAGATTTATTAAATGCAGAGCAATATGCAACAATAATGAATGAAAAACTAGCTGCTGATGGAAATCCTATCAGATATGCAAATCCTGCTGCCTTAGGAAAAGGTACTGATTGGCAAGATGCTATTTTTAATAATCAAGCATTCAGATACAATCACGAATTAAGTATTAGTGGTGGTGGTGAAAAATCTACTTTTTACGCTTCGTTTGGTATTCAAGACCAAGAAGGTATTGTTACAACAGACATTTCTGGTTATAACAAAAAGAATTTCCGTTTAAACTCGACTCACAAGATTTCGGATTATTTTACGTTTGGACAAACTTTCGGATTTACAAGACAAAAATCACAAAGTTTAGGAAATACTAACAGTGAGTTTGGAGGACCTTTAAGTTCTGCAATTAACTTAGATCCAACAACTCCATTAGTTGTAACAGATCCTGCACTTGCAGCAACAGCTCCATACAATAACCCATTGGCTATTCGTGATGCAAATGGTCATCCTTATGGTATTTCACCATGGGTAGGTCAGGAGATGACAAATCCAATCGCATATACTCAAACAAGATTAGGCGGTTATAACTGGTCTGATGATTTAGTTGGTAATGCTTATATGGAAGCTAATATAACAAGTCATTTGAAATTCAGAACGACTCTTGGAGGAAAAATTTCTTACTGGGGAAGCCAAGGTTTCACACCTTCATTTTTCTTAAGCAATAACGTTAATTCGGCGAGAAATAATTACACGCAAAACAATGAGAAAACATTTGCATGGACACTTCAAAACACACTTAACTATTCGAATAAATTCGGAGATCACAATGTAAATATTTTACTTGGACAGGAAGCTTTATCTGAAAACATTGGTGGTGCAATAGGTACTACAATGTATGGTTTACCAATTACAAATTATCGTGATGCATCTTTTAGTTTTGATGTACCTCAAACAGATAGAATAAGCTGGTCTAGTGACAAAGATGTTCATAAATTAGCTTCTTTGTTTGCACGTGCAAACTATGATTACAAAGAAAAATATCTTTTTACTGGTATTGTTCGTCGTGATGGTTCTAACCGTTTTGGAGAAAATAAAAAGTGGGGAGTTTTCCCTTCATTCTCAGTAGGATGGGTAATTTCAAAAGAAGGATTCTGGAAAGAAAACGAATCAGTAAATAGTTTGAAATTACGCGGTGGCTACGGAGTTGTAGGAAATGATAATATTGATCCTTATAAATATCTTCCTGTTGTTGTTGGAGGATACAACTATACTATTGGAAATTCAGGTAACATTACAACAGGTTATGCTAACTCAACTTTACCAAATCCAGATTTAGGATGGGAAGAGACTTCTCAGGCAACTGTTGGTCTTGATGCAAGATTATTTAACGATTTCAATTTAACATTAGATTACTTTAAAAAGAAAACTAGCGGAATCTTAAGAGATGTTGTAATTCCTGGTTATGTTGGTGTAGCTGAATCGCCTTCTGCTAACATTGCTGATATGAACAATAGTGGTTTTGAAATTTCATTAAACTATAAAAAGAAACTTGGAGATTTTAATTTAGGTATTACTGGAAACTTCGCTACCTTGAAAAATGAGGTGACTTATATTAACACAAATACTGATTTCATTAATGGAGATGCAAGTTTTCAATCAATGGGACCTGTTACAAGAATACAAGTTGGACACTCTTTCAATGAGTTCTATGGTATGAAAACTAATGGAATTTTCCAAAATGAAGCAGAAGTTGCAGCATACAAAAATTCAGCTGGTGCTTTACTTCAGCCAAATGCTAAACCAGGGGATTTCCGTTGGGTTGATGTTGATGGAGATGGTGTAATTGATCGTAACAAGGATAAAGAATTTTTAGGAACAAATATTCCTAAATCTACATTTGGACTTACTGTAAATCTTGATTACAAAAACTTCGATTTCATGGCTTTCGCTCAAGGTTCTGCAGGAAGCAAAATTTTCCAAGGATTAAGAAGATTAGATATATTGAATGCTAACTATCAAACAACTGCTTTAGGCCGTTGGACAGGTGAAGGTACATCAAATGATTATCCAAGATTGACTAATAGTGACCCTAATGGAAACTTTAGTTCAATGTCAGACTTCTATCTTGAAAGCGGTAATTATGTGCGTTTGAAAATTGTTCAATTAGGATATACTTTACCATTGACAATATCATCTAATGTTGGAGCTGATAAAATTCGTTTTTACTTAAATGGTGAAAATCTTATCACATTTACTAAATACACAGGTTACGATCCAGAAATTGGAGGACAAGTTTTCGGTGTAGATAAAGGAGTTTATCCACAAGCAAGAACGATAATGTTCGGAGTTAACGTTCAATTTTAATAAATATTAGCATTATGAAAACAATAAAATTTAAATATATATTCTGTGCGGTCGCTATGGCTGCAATAGGATCTTGTTCAGAAGATTTTGTAACAACTACTCCAAAGGGAAAATTAAATGCAGAAACGTATTACTCAAATGAGTCAGAAACTTATGCTGCATTAGTAGGAGTATATGATCCGATGAGAAAAAATACAGGTGGATTCGAAAACATTGTGGCAATGATGAATGCTGGTTCAGATGATTTCTGGGCAGGAGGAGGTAGTGCTACTGACGGTCAGGGTATTCAAAATTTCTCAAGCCATTCTCTTACAGCTCTTTTCATCCCAGCAAGTTTCTGGAATGATCATTATCAGGGTATTTACAGAGCAAATGTTTTATTGTCTAAGTTGCCAAGCGCTACAATGTCTGATGCTGTAAGAGCTAGATTTACAGCAGAAGCTAAATCGCTACGTGCACTGTATTATTTTAACTTGGTTAGAATGTTTAGAAATATTCCTCTAATCTTACAACCATTAACATCTTCAGATATTTACAGTCCAGAGCAGGCTAAACCAGAAGATGTATACGCTCAAATTGAAAAAGATTTAAGAGAAGCAATTCCGGTTTTACCTGGAACTGTTCCTGCTACTACAGAAGCTGGACGTATGACTAAAGGTGGTGCACAGGCTTTATTAGGAAAAGTATATCTATATGACGGTAAAAAGGCTGAAGCAGCTGCAGTTCTTGCAGAAGTAAATGGTACGCCAGGTGCTACTAACCAATATGGTAATAAGTTGTTAGCTAAATTCAGTGATTTATGGGTTGTTTCTAATAAATTCAATACAGAATCACTTATTGAGGTAAGCCACAGTAGTGCTGGTAACTCTGACTGGGGATTCTGGGGATCTGGAAGAGACGAAGGAAACTCATTGAACGTAATGGTAGGGCCAAGAAGTTATACAAGAGCAGCAAATTCTGATGCGCCAGACCTTCCTTCAGGATGGAGTTTTAGCGTTCCAACGCAAAAATTATATGATGCAATGAAAGATGATCCAAGATTTGCTGCAACTATCTTAGATGTAAAAGCGTTAAAAGCTGCTGGAAAAGCTGATTACATTGCTGCTAACCAGGATACGGGATATTTCTTGAACAAATTCTTGCCTAGAATGTCTGACGTTCGTACTGGTGGTGGAGCTGCAGAGTTAAACTACAAACAAGATTCATATATCATCAGACTTGCTGATACTTATTTATTGGAAGCTGAAGCGTTAGGCTCTGGACCAAGAGCACAAGCATTATTAGATGCAGTTAGAGCAAGAGTTGGATTAGCACCTGTTCCTGTAACATTAGCTGCTATCAAAAACGAAAGAAGAATGGAACTTGCTGGAGAAGGACACAGATTCTTTGACTTAGTAAGATGGGGTGATGCTGCTGCAGCTTTAGCTGACAGAGGTTTCAATGCTGGTACAGATGAAATTTTCCCAATACCTTTTGTGGAATTGACAGGTACTAAATTGAAACAAAATCCTAACTACCAATAAACCATTAACCAAAAATCAAAAAAAATGAACCTAAATATAAATTTAAAGAAAAATGTATTCCTAATGCTAGCAGTAGCATTAGGAACACTATCAAGCTGTGATGATGACGCTGGAAGCGGAAATGGTTTAACAGCATCTAGTGTTGATGCTTCATTTACTATTACTCCAGTTGCTGGTGCAGTAAATACTTATCTTATGACTGCACAGACTAAAGGTGTTATTGGTTCGAAATGGGACACAGGAGACGGTGCTTTGATTGGAAAAAATACTCAAGTTATTTCATTACCAGATGCAGGAGCTTATACGATAACACATACAGCAATTGGTGCTGGAGGAGCAACAGGGAAAGCATCTTTGCCACTTGTAGTTGCTACTTCTGATCCAGTTAAAGGTAATCTTGTAAAAGGAGGTAAATTTGAAACTACAGCTGATCAGGCACAATGGACAGTATGTAATCTTAGTGCAAATGGATCAGCTTTTTGGTCTTACGCTAACAAAAGCGCTACAATTCATTCACCTGGAGGATGGGCTCAAGAAGGAATTTATCAGGCAATTGATGTTGTTAAGGATAAAGAATACACAATTGACATGTTAGTTTCTTGCCCTAGCGGTTCTGATGAAACTTGGTTTGAAGTTTATGCAGGTAAATCAGTTCCTAAGTCTGGCGTAGAGTACAAAGACAATAAAGTTATGGGATTAAGCACGTGGGATGGTTGTGCAAAAGCAGCATTTTCAGGTTGGCTATCATCTGTAGGTTGTGTTAAAAATGATGCTACAGGGACAGTTAAAAATGTTGTTAAATTTGATACAACAGGAAAAATTTATCTTCTTATCAGATGTGGTGGTAATACGTTTACTAAAGACGGAATTACTGTAAGCAAAATAGAAATGAGAGGAAAATAATAAAGTTTAAGTTAAGTTTAAGTTTGGTTGTAAATAGCCCATAATCGTTATGAGTATGGGCTATTTTTTAAATCCTTCCTTAAGCTGTCAGAAAATGAGTTTCTGAGAACTTGTATTTAGAATTAATATAACAAGGAAAGAATGAAAAATAATAGTTTTAAGATTCTATGTTTTTTGTTTTCAGTGGCAGCTTTTGCCCAGCCCAAAGCAAAAAATGAATTTACAACCAACGGAAAAAAAGTAACCGTATATACTACAGCTGAGAATTCTAATTTAAGATTAACCTCTACTGATAATTTGACTTTTTCAGCATCAAAACAGCCTCTTGAAATAGAATCTTCAGTTTTTGTTGAGCCATCAAAAAAGTTCCAGACTTTTATGGGAATTGGTGGAGCTATCACAGATGCGAGTGCAGAAATTTTTGCTAAACTTTCAAAAGAGAAACAAGCTGAATTTTTAGATGCTTACTACGATAAACAAAAAGGAATTGGCTATTCTTTGCTAAGAACAACAATACAAAGTTCTGATTTTAGCAGTGGAAGCTATTCTTATATCGAAGAAGGCGATAAAGATTTAAAGACTTTTTCTATTGATCATGACAGACAATTTCGTATTCCGTTAATCAAACAAGCAATTGCAAAAGCAGGTGGAAAACTAACAACTTACCTTGCTCCATGGTCACCAAATGCTTTCATGAAAGACAACAAAAATGTTCTTAAAGGCGGAAAATTATTGCCTGAATATTATCAGACATGGGCAAATTTTTATGCAAAATTCATAAAAGCTTACGAGAAAGAGGGGATCCCAATTTGGGGAACTTCAACTCAAAATGAGCCAATGGCGGTCCAAACTTGGGAATCATGTATTTATACTGCTGAGGCGGAAAGAGATTTTATCAAAAATTTCCTTGGTCCAACTTTGAAAAAAGAAAAGCTAGGCAATGTAAAAATTATTGCATGGGATCACAATCGTGATTTGATGAATTACAGAGCCAATGTTATCTACTCTGATCCAGAAGCTTCAAAATATGTTTGGGGAATGGGTTTTCACTGGTACGAAAACTGGTCTGGAGGAGCATCAATGTTTGATAATGTTGGGAAAGTAAATGAAGCTTATCCAAACAAAGGTCTTTTGTTTACAGAAGGCTGTGTTGAAAAATTTGATGCCAAAAAATATCAGTTCTGGGGTAACGGCGAAAGATACGGTATTTCTATGATTAATGATTTTAATAACGGAACAGCCGGTTGGACTGACTGGAATATTCTTTTAGATCAAAATGGAGGTCCTAATCATGTTGGTAATTTTTGTTTCGCTCCAATCCATGCTGATACAACGACTGGTGAATTAATTTATACACCGTCTTATTATTACATCGGACATTTCTCAAAATTTATTCGCCTAAATGCGGTACGAGTTAGTACTGCAGTGAGCAGAAGTGCATTATTGAGCACTTCATTTTTAAACACTGATGGTACAATGGCAACAATTGTTATGAATCAGTCAGATAAAGAGATTACTTACAACTTAATTATAGCTGCTGAAAAGACTGTAGTTAAGATTCCTGCACACGCAATCCAAACGCTTGTATATTAATATTTTATTTGTAAATGATGAGGGTTGATTTGAATCATCCGTATCGACCCTCAATTTACTTTTTAATTAAATCATTTTTTTGAAAGTACAATGAAAGCCATAAGCAGCATTTTAATCGCCCCAATACTATTACTGCAATTTAGTTGTAATTCATCAAAAATTGCAGATGCTTCTGCGGTTTCTGGTTCCAAATCAAATAAAAAAATTCAGGTTTACACTACAGCCGAAAATACCGATTTGAAATTATCATTATCAAATAATTTCATTTCAAACAACACATCACAACAAACAACATCATCAGTATCTATTAATGTAAATGCTGAACAAACAGATCAGACTTTCCTCGGAATTGGTGGCGCAATTACAGACGCAAGTGCAGAAGTTTTTGCCAAATTATCTCCAAAAAAACAACAGGAATTTCTAAACGCTTATTACGATAAAACTAAAGGAATTGGCTACTCATTAGCCAGAACAAACATACATAGCTGTGATTTTAGTAGTGATAGCTACACTTATATTGCAGAAGGTGACAAAGACTTGAAAACCTTCAACATTGACCACGATCGAAAATACAGAATTCCACTTCTTAAAAAAGCAATCGAAACTGCCGGCGGGAAATTAACCTTATTTGTCAGTCCGTGGAGTCCCCCAGCTTTCATGAAAGACAATAACGATATTTTGCACGGCGGCGTTTTGTTGCCAGAATTTGCACAATCATGGGCAAATTACTATGTGAAATTTATTAGAGAATATGAAAAAGAAGGTATTCCGGTTTGGGGATTAACCATTCAAAATGAACCAGCGGCAAAACAAAGATGGGAATCTTGTATTTATACACCTGAAGCCGAAAGAGATTTCTTGAAAAATTTCCTTGGACCAACTTTACAAAAAGAAGGACTTGCTTCTAAAAATGTAATTATTTGGGATCACAATCGTGGCGAAATGCTCGAAAAAAGAGCTAACCTGGTTTTCTCTGATCCTGAAGTTTCAAAATTTGCATGGGGAATTGGTTTCCACTGGTATGAAACTTGGAGCGGCGGCCCACCAAGATTTGAATCTGTTGGTGAAGTTCACAAAGCTTTTCCAAATAAAGGACTTTTGTTTACTGAAGGCTGCGTCGAAAAATTTGATGCTTCAAGATTTCAGTTTTGGGGAAATGCAGAACGTTACGGACTTAATATGATTAATGATTTTAATAACGGAACTGTAGGCTGGACAGATTGGAATATTCTTTTAGATCAAAACGGAGGTCCAAATCATGTTGGTAATTTCTGTTTTGCACCAATTCACGCCGATGTTACAAAAGATGAATTAATCTATACGCCAATGTATTATTACATTGGACATTTCTCAAAATTCATTCACGCAAATGCCAAACGCATAACTCAGACCATTAGTGATAAAACCCTTTTGAGTACGTCGTTTAAAAATACTGACGGAAAAATTGCCACTATTGTTATGAATCAATCCGATAAAGATGTTGTTTATAATTTAACTAACGGCACTTTAAAAACTACTATTACTATTCCGGCACACGCTATACAAACGATTGTTTACTAGCCGTCTATTAACTAAAAAACTATAAAAATGAATCTTAATTTTAAAACCACTATAAAAGCATTATTTTTTGCTTTAGCAGTATTTTCTCAGGTAAAATGTTCATCTTCAAACGATGCAACTGATCCACCACCTGTAACTCCTCCAGTTGTAACTCCTCCTGTGACAGTTACAAATGACGTAGATTTCTGGTTGACAAAAGGAGATCAGAGTGTTCTTTTAGCCAAACAAGCAACAACGTTAGGCTTTGGAACAACAGTAAATACTAATGCCAATATCGAAGTTAATGCTTCCCAAAAATACCAAACAATAGATGGTTTCGGTTATACTTTAACAGGTGGAAGCGCTGACATGATTAATCAATTGACTGCAGCTAAAAAAAGTGCTCTTTTACAGGAATTATTTGGTTCTGGCGAAGGCTCAATAGGCATAAGTTACCTAAGAATAAGTATTGGAGCATCAGATTTGAATGCAACTCCTTTTACTTACGACGATCTTCCAACAGGAGATACAGATTTAACACTTGCAAAATTTAGTTTAGATAAAGACAAAGCGGGTGTAATTGCTCTTTTGAAAGAAATCCTGGCTATCAATCCGAAGATTTTGATTTTGGCAACACCTTGGTCAGCTCCAGTTTGGATGAAAGATGTAGATAGTTTTAAAGGAGGAAAATTACAAACAAAATACTACGATGTTTATGCAAAATATTTTGTAAAATATATTCAGCAAATGAAAGCTGAAGGAATTACAATTGATGCCGTAACACCTCAAAACGAACCTTTGCATGACGGAAATAATCCGAGTATGTATATGTCTGCGGCAGATCAGGCTATTTTTATTAAAAACAACTTAGGTCCAGCTTTTAAAGCAGCAAATCTTAATGTAAAAATTATTGCTTACGATCACAATTGTGATAATCCAAATTATCCAAAAGCAATTTTGGCTGACGCCGATGCTTTTCCTTTCGTAGACGGTTCAGCATTCCATTTATATGCTGGAGATATTAGTGCGTTAACGAATGTTTACAGTTCTTATCCAACTAAAAATGTGTATTTCACAGAACAATGGACATCTTCTGAAGGAAGTTTTAGTGGCGATTTAAAATGGCATGTTCGTAATGTAATTATCGGTTCAATGCGTAATTACAGTAGAAATGCACTAGAATGGAATTTAGCTAATGATGGTGGTTATAGACCTCATACGGATGGAGGATGCAGCATGTGTAAAGGTGCTTTAACGATAAATTCGAGTGAGAGCATTCAACGTAATGTTGCTTATTACATTATTGCCCACGCTTCAAAATTTGTTCCGGCTGGTTCTGTTAGAATTGCAAGTAATAACAGTGGAAATCTTCAAACTGCTGCTTTCATTACGCCATCTGGATCAAAAGTTTTAATTGTTGAAAATGATGGAACAACTAATGAAATTTTCAATATCAAATTCAATGATAAATGGGTTACATCGTCTCTAGATGCTGGAGCAGTTGGAACTTATACTTGGAAATAATCAAAAGAAAATAAAATCAATTTTCAAATGAAAAAAATAATTATAGCATTCCTGTTTTTGGTTTCAATCGCTTCTTTCGGACAAGGCTTTTTACATAGAGACGGACAGAATATTGTTGACGGAAACGGCAAAAATATAATCTTAAGAGGTCTTGGTTTAGGAGGCTGGATGGTTCAGGAAGGATATATGTTGCAGACACAGCCATTTGCTAGTCCGCAATATCAAATCAAACAAAAAATTCAGGACGTTGTTGGAGAACAAGGAACTAAGGAATTTTATGCCGTCTACAAAGCAAACGGAATCACAAAAAGAGATATTGATTCATTGGCGAAATGGGGATTCAATTCAATTCGTCTTCCAATGCATTATAATCTTTATACGCCATCAATTCAGGAAGAAAAAAATGGTGAAATAACTTGGATTGAAGAGGGTTTCACAATGACCGACAATCTATTGAAATGGTGTGCCGAAAATAAAATGTATTTGATTTTAGATTTGCACGCCGCACCTGGAGGTCAGGGAAATGACGCCGCAATTTCGGATTATGATACTACAAAACCATCACTTTGGAACAGCGAAGCCAATCAGAAAAAAATGATTGCTTTATGGAAAAAGTTAGCTTCTCGTTATAGAGACAATCAATGGATTGGTGCGTATGATATTATCAACGAACCAAACTGGAATTTTACCGGAACCAATAAAAATGGCTGTGATGAAAATTCAAACGGACCATTGCGAGATTTGATGGTTGCAGTAACAAAAGCCATTCGCGAAGTAGATCCAAACCATATGGTAATTATCGAAGGAAATTGCTGGGGTAATAATTATAACGGAATTTTTCCTTTGTGGGATGATAATATGGCGTTGAGTTTCCACAAATATTGGAATTATACGACTCAAGGTTCTATCCAAAAAATGCTGGATTACAGAAAAGAATATAATGTGCCAATTTGGATGGGAGAAAGTGGAGAAAACTCAAATGTGTGGTTTAAAGATGCTTTGACTTTAGTAGAAAACAACAACATTGGATGGGCATTTTGGCCAATGAAAAAAATAGAAAATATTGCGGGAGTAACTTCGGTAACAAAAATTCCTGAATATGATGTTTTATTAAAATATTGGAAAGATGGCGGACAAAAACCGAGTCCGGAATTTGCAAAAAGAGCCTTAATGAAAATGGCCGAAAATTACAAAATGGAAAACGTAACGGTTAAGCCAGATGTAATTGATGCAATGTTCAGACAAGTACAAACAAATGATACAAAACCATATAAAAAACATGTAATTCCTGGGAAAATTGCTGCAACGCAATATGATCTTGGAACAAATGGATACGCTTATTCAGATAAAGATTTTATAAACTACAGAGTTGAAACCGGAAAATTTGACGATTGGAATAAAGGAAATACCATGCGAAATGATGGTGTAGATATTTTGCCATGCAAGGATTCTGGATCAAATGGTTATCAGGTTTCTTTTATTGAAGATGGTGAATGGGTGCAATTTACTTCTGAAGTCAAAAAACAAAATAGTTATAAAGTAGCGATTCGTTATTCAAGCGAAAAAGCAGAAGGAAAACTTCATTTTGAAACTGCAAACGGAAAAAAATCAGAATCAATTGTGCTTCCTGCAACCGGAGGAAACGACAAATGGAAAACAGTTGTATTAACTGGAGTTCAATTAGAGGCTGGAACAAATAAAATAAAAGCAGTTTTTGAAAAAGGAGGCTTCAATTTGAATTATTTGGATTTTTCGGAAGGAAAAAAATAAGCTAAAAAACTAACTAAATAACCAAAACCAATGAAACTAAATACTTTAATAAAAAAAGCAAGCTTTTTAATAGCCTTGTTATTCGTCTGTCAGTCTTGCAGTAGCGGTAATGATGGCGGAGGCGATGCGCCTGTTGTAACTGGTCCGTCAAATCTTTCTGTTCAGGTGGACGTAGTTGGAAAAACAGCTGAAAAGCCTAATGGCGACGGAAGCGGAAAGGTAAAACTTACCATTTCAGCATCAAATGCTACATCTTATAAGGTAGTGATTGATAGTCAGTTAAAAGAAATTTCAACTGGTGATTTTACTTATGAATTTACAGCTTCCGGAACTAAAACATACCCAATTATTGTTTCAGCCTATAACGGATCGCAGTTTGTAAGCACAACAACTTCTGTAAATGTTTTTGTTGCAAGAAAAATACTTTGGGCAGATGAGTTTGATGTAGACGGAGCTCCTAATAGCGCTAAATGGGGTTATAATACAGGAACCGGTGACGGTTGGGGAAATAATGAATTAGAATATTATACTACTCGTCCTGAAAATGTAATTATCTCAAACGGAACGCTAAAAATCAAAGCAATAAAAGAAGAGTATATGGGAAGTCATTACACCTCTACAAGAATGCTTACAAAAGGAAAGTTTTCATTTAAATATGGTCGTGCCGAAGTTCGTGCAAAATTGCCGGTGGGCGGAGGAACCTGGCCAGCTTTCTGGATGCTTGGTGACAATATTGATACGGCGCCATGGCCAGCTTGCGGTGAGGTTGATATTTTAGAATCAGTTGGAAATAATCCAAATGTAAATCATTCTTCTTTGCATTCGCCTGGACGTTCTGGAAATACGCCTGATACGGCTACTACGACAGTTCCAAATTCAGCAACAGAATTTCACGTTTATGCAGCAGAATGGAGTGCAGAAAGCATCAAGTTTTATGTAGATGATAATTTGTTTTACACTTACGCAAACAGCAGCTCGACGCCATTTAATGCCAACTTTTTCTTGATTTTGAATTTAGCTATGGGCGGAAACTTTGGAGGAAAAGTTGACCCTAATTTTACTAGCGCAACTTTCGAAGTTGATTACGTAAGAGTATACAATTAACATAAATTTTTTTCTGTAAAGCTTCGGAAACATTAGCTTTACAGATTAAAATTTTTTAAATATGAAAAAGATAATTAAAGTTTGTGTAGCGGTATTCCTGCTTTTTGCTGGTAATTCATTTTACGGTCAAAACCTAAAAATTATGACCTACAATATTCGTTTGGACGTTGCTTCAGATGGAGAAAATGCCTGGCCAAATCGAAAAGATTATTTCGCGTCGCAAATACAATTTTATAGTCCTGATATTTTTGGGGTTCAGGAAGCAACTCCAAATCAGGTAATTGATATTGCATCTGCTTTGCCAAAATATAACAAATTTGGAATTGGAAGAGAAGAAGGAGGACTAGGCGAAGCATGTACTATTTATTATAAAAAAGACAGTTTTCAAGTTCAGGAATCCAATACATTTTGGTTGTCAGAAACACCAAATGTAGTTTCCAGAGGTTGGGATGCAGCCTGTAATAGAATTTGTACGTATGGTCTTTTTAAAGATTTAAAAACTAAAAAAATATTCTATGTTTTTAATCTGCATCTGGATCATATGGGCGAAGTAGCAAGAATGAAAGGTGTTGAACTTGTTTTGTCAAAAATTCAAGCAATAAACACTAAAAAATATCCTGTTTTTTTAATGGGAGATTTTAATTCGGAACCAAACACAAAGCAAATTTCCGAAATAAAAAAAGTTATGGATGACACGAAAGCTGTTTCAATAGAAAAACCTTTCGGACCATCAGGAACATTCAATGATTTTAAACACGACAAACCTGTAACATTATTGCTTGATTACATTTTTGTTTCAAAAAATAGCGGATTTAAGATTTATAAACACGCAGTTTTAAGTGATTCTAAAGATTTAAAATATCCATCGGATCATTTACCTGTTTTAATAGAAATAGATTAAAATGAAAAACATCAACAAAAAACTCCAAATTTTACTTTTACTGCCTTTAATCGCAGTTCAAATAAAATGCGGTTCTTCAAAAAGCACAGCTTCCAATTCTGGAAAAGCTGAATCTTGGATTACAACTACAGATGAATCATCAAAATTGAAAAAACAGCCAGATTTGGTTTTTAATTCTGATGTAAATTCAAATCAAACTATCACTGTTGACGCTTCTCAAAAATTTCAAACCATTGAAGGTTTTGGATTTTCTTTAACTGGAGGAAGCGCTCAGACGATTTTGAAATTGGATAAAGCAAAAAGAGAAGCATTGCTTCAAGAACTTTTTTCCAGAAAAAATGATGCTGTAGGTATAAGTTATTTAAGAATCAGTATTGGTGCTTCAGATTTGAATGAAGTAGTTTTTTCGTATGATGATATGCCAGAAGGACAAACAGATTTGAAATTGGAACATTTTAATCTTGGTCCAGATTTAAAAGATGTGGTTCCGGTTTTAAAAGAGATTTTAGCTATAAATCCGAAAATCAAAATTATGGGCTCGCCTTGGTCGCCACCCGTTTGGATGAAAGATAACGGAAGCTCAAAAGGTGGAAGTTTACAGCCAAAATACTATCAGGTGTATGCTGAATATTTTGTGAAATATATTCAGGCAATGAAAGCACAAGGAATTGTAATCGATGCAATTACACCTCAAAACGAACCGTTACACCCAGGAAATAATCCGAGTATGTTGATGTTGGCTGAACAACAAGCAGATTTTATTGGAAATAATCTAGGGCCAGCTTTTAAAGCAGCGGGAATTAAAACTAAAATTATTGTTTACGATCACAATTGCAACAAACCAGAATATCCTTTGACTATTTTAAAAGATACAAAAGCAAATCCTTTTGTGACTGGTTCTGCGTTTCACTTGTACGAAGGTGATATCAGTGCTTTAACAACAGTACACAATGCATTTCCAGACAAAGATTTATACTTTACAGAACAATACACAGGATCAAAAAGCAGTTTTGAAAATGATTTGAAATGGGGTGTGAAAAATGTTGTTATTGGTTCAATGAGAAACTGGAGTAAAATTGCGCTTTCATGGGGATTGGCAAATGATGAATATTATAAGCCATTTACTCCAGGAGGTTGTTCAACTTGTAAAGGGGCTTTGATGATTGACCAAAACCAGAATATTAAACGAGAAGTAGGTTATTACTTAATTGGTCACGCTTCAAAATTTGTTCCTGAAGGATCAGTAAGAATTGGAAGTAATATTGCCGGTAATTTACACAACGTTGCTTTCAAAACTCCGTCGGGACAAATTGTTCTAATTGTAGAAAATGATGGAACTTCAGCAGAAACATTCAATATCAAATACAATCAAAAACAAATTTCAACTACTTTAAACGAAGGTGCTGTAGCAACTTACGTTTGGTAATCAAAATTAAATTCATGAAGAAATTAACCACATTTGCCTTGCTGATGGCTACGTTTTTTGCGACAGCACAACAGCAGACAATAGATCAAAAAGTGAATGATCTGTTGAAGAAAATGACTATTGAAGAAAAAATTGGCCAGCTGAATCAATACACAGGCGATAATCAGGCAACAGGACCAATTACGATAAATCCGAATAAACAATCTGAAATTAAACAAGGTTTAATTGGTTCGATGCTGAATATCATCGGAACAAAATATACCAGACAATATCAGGAACTAGCGATGCAATCTCGCCTTAAAATTCCATTGTTATTTGGTCAGGATGTTATTCATGGTTACAAAACAACATTCCCAATTCCGTTAGCTGAAGCAGCGAGTTGGGATTTAGCAGCAATTGAATTAGCGGCAAGAGTTGCGGCGACAGAGGCTGCAGCAAGTGGAATTCACTGGACATTTGCGCCAATGGTTGATATTGGCCGCGATCCAAGATGGGGAAGAGTTATGGAAGGTGCCGGAGAAGATACGTACTTAGGTTCTAAAATCGCTTATGCACGTGTAAAAGGTTTTCAAGGAAATAAATTAGGCGATTTAAACTCTGTTATGGCTTGCGTAAAACATTTTGCGGCTTATGGCGCAGGTGTTGGCGGAAGAGATTATAACTCAGTTGATATGAGTGAAAGAATGTTGTTGGAGACGTATTTACCTCCTTTTAAATCGGCTTTAGATGCTGGTGCGGCAACGTTTATGAATTCATTTAATGATTTAAACGGAATTCCAGCAACGGGGAATGCACATTTGCAACGCGATATTTTAAAAGGAAAATGGAATTTTCAAGGTTTCGTAGTTTCAGACTGGGGATCAATTGGAGAAATGGTAGCACACGGTTATTCAAAAGATCTTAAAGAAGCTGCTTATTCTGCAATTACCGCAGGAAGTGATATGGATATGGAAAGTAATGCATACCGTAAAAATTTAGCAGAGTTAGTAAAAGAAGGAAGAGTTTCTGTTGACTTAATTGACGATGCAGTAAAACGTATTTTACGCAAGAAATTTGAATTAGGTTTATTTGATGATCCTTATAAATATTCTGATGATAAAAGAGCAGAGAAAGTTTTAGCAAATCCGGAGAACAGAAAAGCTGCACTTGAAGTAGCACAAAAAAGTATTGTTTTATTAAAGAATGAAAACCAGACTTTACCGCTTTCCAAAAACTTAAAAACTATTGCATTCATTGGACCAATGGTAAAAGAATACAAAGCTAATATGGGATTTTGGTCTGTAGAACTTCCAGATGTTGATTATGACAAATGGGTTGTATCGCAATGGGATGGTTTACAAAATAAAGTAGGAAAAAACACCAAATTGCTTTATGCTAAAGGTTGTGAAGTAGATGGCGATAATAAAGATGGTTTTGCTGAAGCGGTTGCAACTGCAAAACAAGCTGATGTTGTTATTTTGAGTATTGGTGAAAGACGTGACATGAGCGGTGAAGCAAAGAGCCGAAGCGATTTGCACTTGCCAGGTGTTCAGGAAGATTTAGTAAAAGCGATTCAGGCTACAGGAAAACCGGTTGTTGTATTAGTAAATGCAGGACGTCCTCTTATTTTTAACTGGACAGCAGACAACGTTCCGGCAATTGTATATACTTGGTGGTTAGGAACAGAAGCAGGAAATGCAATCGCAAATGTTTTATTTGGAGATTACAATCCGTCAGGAAAATTGCCTATGACTTTCCCAAGAGAAGTTGGTCAAATTCCAATTTACTACAATCATTTCAGTACTGGAAGACCAGCTAAAAATGAAGATTCAAAAAATTATGTTTCAGCTTATATTGATTTGAAAAACTCACCTAAATTCCCATTTGGATACGGTTTGAGTTATACAAAATTCGATTATTCAGGTTTGAAATTATCTTCAGCAAAAATCAAAAGTAATGAAACAATTAAAGTTTCTTTCCAATTATCAAATGTTGGAAAAGTAGCGGGTGAAGAAGTTGTTCAATTGTATTTGAAAGATAAATTTGGTTCTGTTGTTCGCCCAGTTTTAGAATTAAGAGATTTCCAAAAAGTGAAATTAAATGCAGGAGAATCTAAAACAATTGAATTTACAATTGATAAAGAAAAATTATCATTCTACAATAATAAATTAGAATGGGGTGCTGAGCCAGGAGATTTCGAAGTAATGATTGGAGCTTCGTCAGCAGATATAAAACTTAGAGCAGACTTTGAATTAGTACAATAGTAGAAGTCAATTTTAAATTGGCGTTATGGATTTTATAAAAGGTTTTGAATTATTTCAAAACAGTATTTATAAAATCCATAGCGCCAATTCCTTTATATGATGCGTACAATGCTTTATCAAAAGCTTCGCGTTTTGCTTTTTTGTCTTTAGCTTCAGTTTCGACAATCATTTGATTGAAAATTTTTTCCTGTTGCTGGCTGTATTTTATTGATTCTTCCAATAAATAAGTTTTCGAAACAAATCCGAAAGAAGTCCAGATTTTAGTTCGTATTTTTTTGTTTATATCTTTTAATGGATTAGTGCTCATATCTCTCACGCTGATTTACTGAATCACAAAACAATTGTAATAATTTACTTTCTTTTATCTTAAAATAATAACAAATTTATTTAAATGTGTTATTATGACGCAATGTACTTATTTTTTTTATATTTGATTTTAATTTTAAGTTAAAATTGTGACACACACACTTATTTAACAACTGCCAAATTGTTTTGTTTTTATAAAAATGCACTAAATTGCACCGTTATTTAATAATGAAAAGAGGCAATTAAATGTCAAAAATGTTAAAAGACATCATAGAAAATAATGAAAATTATCAGCCCGGGCTGTCGATTGACTGTGTCATTTTTGGTTTTCACGACAACCAGTTAAAGGTTTTGTTGATCAAAGTAGACAGAAATCCAAAATGGTCATTGCCTGGCGGATTTATCCCAATTGATCAAGATATTGACACCGCAGCAGTAACTATTTTAAATGATAGAACTGGTGTTGACGGCATTTTTTTAAGACAGTTTGCGACTTTTGGAAAGGTAAAACGAAACGATCAGCACTTTGATAAAAAGGTTTTAGAATATTTAGAAATAGAAGAAGCAAAAGGCAAATGGCTTATGCGCCGTTTTGTTACAATTGGTTATTATGCCTTGGTCGATTTTTTAAAAACGATTCCAAAACCTTCGAGCGATCGTGAAATTGTGGAGTGGATAGATCATAAAGAAGTTCCTGAACTTATTTTAGATCACAAAGAAATTCTGGATAAAGCATTGAACACTTTGAGAACAGAATTAAATTTAATGCCAATTGGTTATAATTTGCTTCCGGAGAAATTCACGATTCCAGAACTTCAAAAATTGTATGAAACGATTTTGGATAAAAAGCTGGATCGCCGAAATTTTCTCAGAAAAATAACCAACATTGGAATCCTGAAAAAGCTCGACGAAAAGAAAAGTAATGTTGCACACAAAGCCCCAAACTTATATTCTTTTGATAAAGAAAAATATGATGAAGTCTTAAAAAATGGATTAAATCAAGGCTGGTAGAATAAGGTTTAATTTTAAAATTTACGATTATGGTTTCTTTTGAAAATTTTAGAAAAATAGCTTTATCATTTGAAAATGCTACTGAAGAACCACACTTCGAGAAAACGTCTTTTCGCATAAACAAAAAAATATTTGCCACTTTTGATGAAAAAAATAATCACGCAGTTTTGAAATTAAATGAAATCGATCAATCTGTTTTTTGTGCTTCAAGCGAAATGATTTTTTATCCAATTCCGAACAAATGGGGAAAACAAGGCTGGACAATTGTTGAACTTTCAAAAGTAAGAACAGAAATGTTTGAAGATGCTTTGTTGCTTTCTTACCAAAATGTAGCTCCAGAAAAGAAGAAATAATTTATCGCACAATAGTTCTAAAAGTCAAGTTCACTCTAGGTTTTTGTGTTGTTTTTGTTGGAGGCAAACGATGTAACCAATGTGTTTGCGTTTCATCTTTCATAACTAATAAGCTTCCATGTTCTAAAATCAAAGAAACAACTTCTTTCGATTCTTTATGTTTAAAAGCAAATTTTCTTTCCGCGCCAAAACTTACAGAACCAATCGCGCCATTCTTTTTTAAATCTTTTTCGGCGTCACTATGCCAAGCCATTCCTTCTTCTCCGGAATGATATAAATTTAGCAGACAAGAATTAAAAGTTTCTCCCGTTTTTTCTTCAATAAAAGCTTTTAATTTTAATAATTCCGGCGTCCACGGAAGTGCTTTTTTTGTGGTATTTGAGTAGGTATATTCAAATTCCTGATCACCATACCAAGCTACTTTTCGTTTAGTTAAAATTAATTTTCCAAAGATGATTGCTTCGTCATTTTTCCATTCAATGGAATTTAATAAAGTATCGCGATAAAAATCTGCTTCTGTTCTGGAAAACAATTTTCCGTAATAATTTACAGTTCCGTCTTTCGGAAGTAAATTGGTGTTTTCGTCAGTTTCAGGATTAAACAAGTCCATTTTTCCAGTTTTGATATTCGGTTTTCATGCAATGTCCGCAAGGTCTGAAACCATTTTGTCTGGCTTCATTTTCAGAAGAAAAGAAAACCCGATTTTTACGTTTCATTCTTTTTCCCGAAGAACATTTTAGCATTCCGAAGATTTTTAATTTTTGGTTTCCACCGAAACAAATTTCTGCATTTTTAATTTTACGAAGCAATTCTGAATCGGATATTTTTTGATGTTGAATCATATTGTTTTGTGTTTTGTTTTTCCGCCACGAATTCACGAATTATTTTTAAAATCTATGTGGATAGAATTAGTTTAATTCGTGAATTGCTTCGCCTGTTCACTATCGCTCGGGTCGTGGCGGAAAAAATATTCACGAAAGAGCATCATGAAAGATAATTCCCAGCGTGTATCTTTCGCCCGAATGAATTTCGCTAACACCATGCTTCATGTTTACACGATAATAACCTTTTGTTCCTTTTACAGGTCTGAAATTGGTTGTGAAAACGAGAATATCCCCCTTTTTTGGTTTCAATACAATTGCTTTTGATTGTGCTCTTGGTGTTTGTTGTGTCAAAACAAATTCTCCACCAGAATAATCTTCGTCAGGATCAGAAAGAAAAAGCACAATTTGAATTGGAAAATACACATCACCATATAAATCCTGATGCAAAGTATTGAATCCACTTTTACCGTATTTAAGAATCAAAACTGTTGCTTTTAACTGATTATTGTCGTGACATTGCTTCAATAATTCTTCATGTTTTTCTGGGAAAACAGTATTAATATTCAGTGCTTTCATCCATGCATTTGCGATTGGAGCCAACTTCGGATAGATAGAAGAACGTAAGTTCTGAATCAAATCGGGTAACGGATAATTGAAATATTTGTATTCGCCCAAGCCAAATCGATAGCGCTCCATTACAACCGTTTTTCGGTATAAATTCGGATTATCATAATCGAATTTTAAATCCTCGCATTGTTCGTTATTAAGTACGTTTGGAATTATTGCGAAGCCATTTTCGTGCATAGATTCGGTGATGCTTTCCCAGTTTTGAGAAGCAATTTTTTGTTGTATATTTTGCATGAAATTAAATTTAGAGATCTGAATTTATCTGCGCACCTTCCCAACCAATAATGGCGGTTTTTCGGGTATTTCCCCACATATAACCTCCAAATATTCCCGAAGATTGAATCACGCGATGACACGGAATTAGAAACGCAACAGGATTACTGCCAATTGCTGTGCCGACTGCGCGTGAAGCATTGGGTTTTTGAATTTGATGTGCAATATTTCCATAAGTAGAAAGTTGTCCCATCGGAATTTTAAGCAGGGTTTCCCAGACTTTAAGTTGAAAATCAGTTCCTTTTAAATGAAGTTTAATTTCGGATAATTTGCTCCAGTCATTTTGGAAAATAAAGAGTGCATTTTGTTGTGCCAAATCTAATTTTCGAGAGAAAGAGGCATTCGGAAATTTATGTTTCAAATCTTCAAATCCGATTGCTTCTTCTTCGGCGAAAGCCATAAAACAAACGCCTTTTTGAGTTGATGCAACAATTATATTCCCAAACGGACTTTCGGCAAAACTGTAGTTTATTTCCAGATTTTTTCCTCCGTTTTTATATTCTGCCGGAGTCATTCCTTCGATATTTACAAATAAATCGTGAAGTCGGCTGGTTCCTGAAAGTCCGGTTTCGAAAGCGGTTTCAGAAATGGTTGCCTGATTTTCTTTGAGTAATTTCTTGGCATGTTCCAAACTTGTGTACTGCAAAAATTTCTTCGGACTTGTGCCTGCCCAATCGCTGAAAAGCCTCTGAAAGTGAAACGGACTCAAATGCACTTTCTCCGCAACCTCATCAAGATTGGGTTGATCTTTAAAATTTGCTTTGATATAATCGATAGCTTCGGCGATACGATTATAATTAATGGTTTCTTGTGTGTTCATTTTTATTCCATTTTATAAGGCAAAGATCGATTGGTTTTTGCGGGCATAAAATCCGAAACTTGCGGAAATAGATTTTTGTTTTGTTTCAGGTTTCAGGTTTCAAGTTTCACGTTCCAGCGTAACTTGAAACTTGAAACCTGAAACTTCAATTCTAATGCGCTACAGTTTTAGAAAAAACATTAATTATAATAACACCAATTACAATTAAACTCAATCCAATTATGGCTGGTAAATCTGGAATTTCTTTGAAGAAAATAGCGCCAATTGCGGTAATTAAAACAATTCCAACGCCAGACCAAATTGCATAAGCAAAACCAACAGGAATAGTTCTAATGGCAAAACTCAAACAATAAAATGCGCCACAATAACCAATAATGGTAATAATACTCGGAATTAATTTAGTGAATTCTTCAGATTTTTTTAATGCCGAAGTCGCTATGATTTCGAAGATGATGGCAATGAATAAAAATAAAAAGTTCTTCATGGTTAACGTTTTTTACAAAGTTAAGCTTTGTTTGAAACGGAAAAGAATTTATTTATCGAATATGAATTTCTGTTTCATTGTTTTTTACCTCATCAAAACAATCAAGGCACAACATTTTAAAATCGGCTTTGGCTTGAAAAACGCTAGTCCATTCTTCACCGTTATCAAGAAGCCATTGTTCACACTGCCCGCACCAGGCAATTTGCGGAAGATCTTCTTTGACTTCTGAATAGTAAAAACCTACTTTTTCTTTTGAATCTATTGCCATCGCAATGTGAATGCAGGCAAAAGTCATTTCTTTTGAACCATGTATTTCACATAAAACTTTTTCGATCATAATTTTTTGATGTTCTTGAGTTTCAAATTTAAACTTAAAATTTTAGGAGCCATAAATAATATTAGAATATTTAAAGTTCTTGGTCTGCGTGTGCGTGAGGGATAGGAGCAGTCCGCCGCGGCGGAGCGGATAGCCCGACATTATAAAAAAAAAGCTTTTGAAAACTATTACGGATTTAGTGACAATCCAACGCTAAAAAACAATCTAACTTTGTCAATATTATTTATCCAGGAAGTATCAAAATGAATTGGACCTAAAATAGATTGATAAGAAATTGCAGCTCCTCCTGATATTACGAGACTAGATTCTAAATTTTCATCCCAATTTCCTTTTGGATTAAATGCGTGCTTTATATATTCATCAAAAGTGCCAAAACCAACGCTTGCAATATTAAAATGAGGCGTCAGATAAATTTTTCCGGTAATATTTATTTGAGATCCTAGTTTAAGATCCATATATTGTGTGACATTGAGTTCGTCTTCGTGCAGACCTGCAAAGGAAAAACGATTACTGCCAGAACTCGGAATAATTCCACCTATAAAATATTTTGAAGCATAACCAAAATCTGAAAACGGAATTTGATGATTTTTAAGTTTATCCTGAAAAATAAAATAAGAATCAAACCCGACAATTCCGGTAATTTTCTTTTTTAAGAGCAGTCTCTTTTCAAGACTAAAGCCAAATTTTGTGTATCCATTTGTTGAGCCGGAAATGTCGGTTATATCTGGGTCAGAATATGAAGAATTAATATCGGTAAGAAATGATCGTGCTACATTTGATTTTATTATGGTTCCATTTGTGGCAAAGAAAACTTTATCCATATCATTATAAGAATAATGCATGTTGAATTCAATGTTATTAAAACTGTAATTCGTTAGTGAAATAGAATTTGGATTGTATTCGCGATCGTATTTTGGCTTTAAATTGGTGTAATGATAGTTTAGGCCAAAACCAAAATAACTTTTCAGGGAATTTAAATTTCTGTTTATTTCATTGTTGAATTCAAAAGCATTATAAAGGATATTGTCTGAGGCTTTGCCATTTATGTAAATTTCTTGTCGCAATAAGGCGCCATATGCTTCAGTTGCCCACCACCATTCTCTGTGGCCGCCAAAATTCTTTTGATAATTGATTCTGGCTTTTGGTTGTTCGGCAATATCGATCGTTACCAGTAGGCGAGATGCATCAGCAAGAATATTCCTGCCTGTGTAATTAAAAATGATTCCGACACCTCTGTAAGTATCATAATGTATAGAGGTGTTGAGTTGATTTTTGGCGCGTTCAAATCCAAACAAGGTAATTCCGAGTTTGTTCCCGTCTTTGACGAAATAGCTGTATGTAATTTCATCAAAAAGATTGGTTCCCATGGCTCTGTTAATTCCTGCTATTAAATCTTTGGTAGTGTATTTTACGTGTGTTTTAAGGTTTGCTCTTCCTACTACTAAAGGAAGGTTTTCTGGACTTATTTTTTTATAAACTATAGTATCTAGAACAAATTCTTTAGGCATATCAGGCAATCCATGAGTTCGTTGCGGAAATGCTTTAAGTTTTTCTGATAAAGCAATTAATGCCGGAAGATTTTGATTTGTTGCTATTTTGCCATCTTTGTATATTTCGTTGCTGTCTGCAAAATCGGCGGTTGAGAAGCGCAAGTTGGGTAAGTGATCGACCAATATTGTACAAAGATCACGATTTGCTGGATTTTTAATGTTGCTCGGAAACATACTCGTTTGCATCAAAATCGTCATCAGATTGTTGAGTTTATCCGTTGGTTCCATTCCGCCTCCTACGTCACTTCCAATAATGATATCGGCACCCATTTGTTTAGCAACGTCAGTCGGGAAATTATTTAATACACCTCCATCTACCAATACTGTTTTCTCATAAGGCATCGGTTTGAAAATCGCAGGCAAGGACATACTGGCCCGCATGGCATAAGCTAAACTGCCTTTGCTTAAAATGACTTCTTTGCCCTCTGCCAAGTCTGTAGCCATAGCCCTAAAAGGTATCGGAAGGCTGTCAAAATCCCTAACATTATAAACAGGAAAGGTCAATTCAGAAAGATATTCTCTTAGATTCTGATCATTTAGCAGAGAACCAACGCTATTGAGTTTTCCGTCTTTAACGCCTATTCCTACTACATATCTCTGAAATTCCCTTTTTTCTTCGGCACTTACAGATCGTAATGATTGACCTCCACCGAGTAGTTTGTCCCAATTTATACTTTTGGTTAAATTTTCAATACTGTCACCAGAATATCCCATAGCGTACAGACCTCCAATAACACTTCCCATACTGTTTCCAACAATAAGGTCTGGAACAATGTGCAGAGAATCCAGTTTTTGCAAAAGCGGAATATGAGCAATTCCTTTTGCTCCACCACCGCTTAAGACCAAAACAACTTTAGGTTTTTTTTCCTGAGAAAAAATAATGTGCGGGAGACACAATATAAATAAGAAGACGAATAAATAAGATGTTTTTTTCAATAGTACAGTATTTATGTAGTTGATAAATAGTAACTTATTTGAATTCTTAAAATTAAGCAGTTATTCTTTACAAAGTATATTTTTTGAAAGAAATCTTTTTTCTGTTCATAAATAGGGATTTCATTTATTACTTAAAAACAGAAAACCCGACAGATTTTAAAAATCTGTCGGGTTTGAGATATTTTTTAAGAACCGTATTTTACAAGTCTGGCATCCTTTAAGGCTATTTCACAGTCATTAAGTATTTTGGTGCTTAATTCTACTTCAGTTTTAGCCTTATTTAACTTTTCCTGAGATTTAGCTATTTGTATTTTGGCTTTTTCAATATTTTTTTGATGATCGGGATCGCCACTTTTTTCTGTAGAATTTTCAAGTTGTTTCAGATTTTCAAGCTGCGCTCTTAAATCTAATTCTATTTCCCATTCTTTTTGTCCAAGTTTTATAAGTCTTTGTTCTTCTCTTGCAAGTCTGTTTTTTGCTCTTTGCACTTTACCTTTATAAAGGTTTTTGTTGCTATCTATTTTTTTAGGAAGCTTTGGTTCCATCCAAGGATACAACGTATGTTGCAATTCAGGTTTAGACATATCAGAATTTTGGGCAATTGCAAAAAAAGGAAAAGCAAAGATCAATAATAGTAATAGAATAAAATGTGTTTTCATTAATTGGTTTTTGATGTCCCAAAAATATATTTATATTTAAGAAAAACAGCTTAATTAATTTAAATTAAAAACAAAACCCGACAGGTTTTTAAAATCTGTCGGGTTTGAATATGTAATTTAAAAATCTAATCCCGATAGATATCGGGACTAAAATCTTAAATTATTTAGTATCTGTAGTACTCTGGTTTGAATGGACCTTGAACTTCAACACCAATGTAAGCAGCTTGATCTTCTCTTAAAACTTCAAGTTCAACGCCTAATTTAGCTAAGTGCAAAGCAGCAACTTTTTCATCTAAATGTTTTGGCAACATGTAAACGTCATTGTTGTAAGCAGCGCTGTTTTTCCATAATTCGATTTGAGCCAAAGTTTGGTTTGTAAATGAGTTACTCATTACAAAACTTGGGTGACCTGTAGCACAACCAAGGTTTACTAAACGACCTTCAGCTAAAATGATGATATCTTTTCCAGCGATTGTATATTTGTCAACCTGAGGTTTGATTTCGATTTTTGATGCACCGTGGTTTTTGTTCAACCAAGCCATATCAATTTCGTTATCAAAGTGTCCGATGTTACAAACAACAGTTTTGTCTTTCATTTGCTCGAAGTGCTCTCCAAGAACGATATCTTTATTTCCTGTAGTTGTAATGATGATGTCAGCATTAGCAATTACAGTGTTTAATTTTTTAACTTCATAACCGTCCATTGCAGCTTGTAAAGCACAAATTGGGTCGATTTCAGTAACAGTTACAATAGATCCAGCACCTCTGAAAGAAGCTGCAGTTCCTTTTCCAACGTCACCGTATCCGCAAACTACAACTCTTTTTCCAGCTAACATTAAGTCAGTTGCACGACGTACAGCATCTACAGCAGATTCTTTACATCCGTATTTGTTATCAAATTTAGATTTAGTAACAGAGTCATTAATGTTGATTGCAGGCATTGGTAATGTTCCAGCTTTTACTCTTTCGTAAAGTCTGTGAACACCAGTTGTAGTTTCCTCAGAAAGACCTTTAATTCCAGGAACTAATTCTGGGTAACGATCAATAACCATATTAGTTAAATCTCCACCGTCATCAAGAATCATGTTCAATGGTTTTCTGTCTTCACCAAAGAATAAAGTTTGCTCAATACACCAGTCAAATGATTTTTCGTCAAGACCTTTCCAAGCATAAACTGAAATTCCGGCAGCAGCAATAGCAGCAGCAGCCTGATCCTGAGTAGAGAAAATGTTACAAGAAGACCAAGTAACTTCTGCACCAAGAGCAATTAAAGTTTCGATCAAAACAGCAGTTTGAATCGTCATGTGCAAACATCCAGCAATACGAGCACCTGCAAGAGGTTGTTCGTCTTTATATTCAGCGCGAAGTGCCATTAAACCTGGCATTTCAGCTTCTGCTAGTTCAATTTCTTTTCTTCCCCAAGCCGCTAGAGAAATGTCTTTTACTTTGTAAGCCACATATGGCGTAGTTGTAGTACTCATTTATATTATATTTGTATAATTGTAAATTTTTTGCAAATTTACGGAATACCTTTTTATTTTTACTAATTTCTGTCAGATTTGTGAAATCTTTAATTTCTTAATTTTTAGAACATTAGTTTATAAAACGATTTAAACCATATAAGTGTTATAAGTTCATTTAAAAAAGGATTCTTTGTAATGTGCTTCGTTTTGAATTGCTTAAATTTACGTAATGCATTTTTTTGAACCAGCAGTTATATTTTCTTATATCACTTATATGGTTTAAAACTCATAATTCACAACTCATAATTCATAATTAAAAACGTAATGCCTTTATTTCAAACCATACAGTTCAACGAAACCACTAAAATTTTAATTTGGGAAATAACCGAGTCTTTTGAGGAATTGTATAGTCGCGTAACTTTAAAAGAAAAAACGCAGCGAAGACTAGACGGAATGAAATCACAAATGCATCAACGTGCTTTTTTGAGTGTTCGAATGCTTATTCAGGAAATGGGTTTTACCGATAAAGATTTGCATTATGACGAATTCGGGAAACCTTATTTTGATTGTCACAATTACATTTCAATAACGCATTCGTACCATTTTGCAGCTATTATCATAAGCCATGAAACGGTAGGAATTGACATGGAATTACAGCGTGAAAAAATTATTCGAATAGGCGATAAATTTACGGATTATGAAAGTGAATATTTAGATCCGTCGTCAAAAGAAGAATACATAAAAAAGCTTACCGTAATTTGGGGAGCCAAAGAAGCAATCTTTAAAATCAGAAACGAAAAAGGAATCAGTTTTAAAGATCATATCAACGTTAATGATTTTTCTTTAAAGAAAAGCCAAACTGAGGCAAGTCTTCATTTTGATAATCTGATAAAAGATTTTAATGTGCATTATGAAGAAATAAAATCAGATAATTTTGAAGGTAAGTTTACTTTGGTTTATGCTTTTGAAAAATAGATTTTAGTTTCAGTAGCAGTTTTCAATTTAAGCTTCGTTTTCCTTTTTTCGATGCTGAAACATACTCATATATAAAAAAGTAGTCATTTTTCGGGCGCGTCTTTTTAATGTATCAGCATTTTCGCCTTCAAAATGTTCGTCGATAGTCTGGAACCAATGATTCAGCCAGATTCCGAATTCATTTGTTGTGATTTTTCCATCAAAATGAGCATCAACTTCATTATGAACTGCATGCGGATTTCCTTTATACTTGCGAATCGCAAATAAATTAGTTTCCCAAAAATCAGTCAGTTTTTCGAGATGCGCATCCCAATCAGAAATCATTTTATTAAAATAAAAGCCGATTTCTTCATCGGCTCTTATTTTAGCATAGAACTGATGCACTAGAAAAGAAACATCATCTCTATTTTCTATTTGCTTTTTCACAGAATGAGAGTATTTAATAAAATAAACAATACACTTAAAACTGAACTCAGAATCAAAAGGTTAAAAACTACCTTGTGTTTCATTTGTGCCAAAATTGAAGTGTTTACAAAGATACAAGCTAAAACGATAATAGCCAGCTGAATCATTTGAAAAATAGAAGTTCCGTTAGATAAAACGTACATTGCTGCAGCGCCGCCTAAACAGCTTTGACCAATTACTGCCATTGCAGCAGAACCCATGTAATTTTTATTAAAAATGTCGAATGTTGATTGATATAGTGTCATGATATTGTGATTTTTATACCAACAAAGGTACAGGCACAATACTGCTCGGTTTTATGATTTTAATCATAAAACAAGAACTTTTTTATCGATATACTTTTCGGTTTATAATCTTCAATTCGCCTTTTTTTTCCAAATTTTTTATTGTTCTGATTACCGTTTCAACACGCAGTCCGGTCAAATCTCCAATTTGTTGACGGGTAAAATTGATGAGGTAGCCATTTGCATCTTTTTTGAAATTGAAATAAGCAATTCCGTGATCGATTAATTTTAAAACTCGATGTTCTGGCTCCTGCGTTGAAATCTCGGCAGCCATAACGGATTTATAGTACAATCGCTGTGCTAAATTCTCAATGATTTTAATGCTGATTTTTGGGTTTTCTTCCAGCAGTTTCATAAAGTTTGATTTTGGAAGAAGAAGAATTTCGCTGTTATCAACCGCAATTGCATTTGCAGGATATTTTTGGTTTAAAAACAAAGGAGGTTCGCCAAAAGATTGTTCTTTGTAAAATATTCCCTGAATAAATTCGCGACCTTCATCATTATAATTGCTCATTTTGACTTCGCCAGAAAGAACCTGATAATAATTTGCAGGAAAAATTCCTTCTTCAAAAATAATTTCATTTTTGTCGAAAGACTTCTTTACAACGCCATATTTTTCTAATAATTCAGGAGCAATCATACATTTGTTTCATTGGTTATCAAAAGCAGCTATACAAATATAATTTATTCAAAATAGTTCTTCTACATTAAAAACTTTTACTTTTACGGCCATTATGCAGCAAAGAATATTTAATATCCATCAACAGATTTTAGAAGCCAAAAAAGAGGGCCGCAAATTGCTGGCAGTTCTTTTAGATCCTGATAAAATTGTTTTGGAAAACTTGGATCATTTAATTGATAAAATAAATCAGTCTCCAGCTACACATATTTTTGTTGGCGGCAGTATTGTGCAAGCTACAATTTTAGAAGATCTGATTGCCCAGTTAAAACAAAAAACAAAACTTCCGGTTGTTATATTTCCAGGCGATCCGTCGCAGATTTCACCTCAAGCCGATGCTATTTTATTTCTATCATTACTATCAGGCAGAAATCCGGATTATTTGATTGAATATCAGGTTCAGGCGGCGCCAATTCTGAAAAAAACAAATCTTGAAGTAATTTCTACAGGCTATATTTTGATCGAAAGCGGGAATGAAACTGCGGTTGCACGTGTTAGTAAAACAAAACCGCTTAACCGTGAAAATTTCGATTTGGTTCTGGCTACTGCACAAGCGGGTGAAATGCTAGGAAATAAATTAGTGTATTTAGAAGCCGGAAGCGGCGCTAAAAATGCAGTTCCTCTGAAAATGATACAGTTAATTGCGCAAAATATAGAAATTCCTATAATTGTTGGCGGAGGAATTGTAGATTTGCACGGAATTCAAAATGCGTATAAAGCTGGCGCTGATTTAGTAGTTATTGGAACTGCTTTTGAAAACGACAGCCACTTTTTTGAATCATAAAAACCAAAAACAGTTTAACCAAATGATAGATTTTTTTTTCGAAAATTATAAGAATGCTCCACTATGGCATATTATTTTAGAATTTTTAGTTTTTGTCTGCGGGATTTTAAGCGTTTGGTTTGCTAAAAAAGAAAATATCTGGGTGTATCCAACAGGACTTATCGCAACAGTAATTTCGGTGTATTTGCTATACATTGCGGGTTATATTGGCGATATGATTATCAATGGTTATTTCTCCATTATGAGTATTTATGGTTGGTATGTATGGGCGCGTGGCGGCTCCGTTGAGGATAATTTACCTATAACTCGTACAAGTTTTAATGAAAAAATAATCGGAATCGTACTATTTATTGTAACCGTTTTTGTAGTTTTCGGCATTTATAAATATTTTGACTATACAATCAATCCAGACAATTATGTCGATATGATTTCGTCGGGAATATTTTTTGCGGGAATGTGGTACATGGCCAGGAAAAAAATCGAAAACTGGACACTTTGGATTATTGGCGATATAATTGTTGTGCCTCTTTATGCTTATCGCGGCTTAGGGATGCTGTCACTTCAATATTTAATTTTTACAATTTTGGCTATTTCAGCTTATTTAGAATGGAGAAAAATCTTAGACAGCAAAAAACAACTATCATAAAAATTGCTTTGTTTGGGCCTGAAAGTACAGGAAAAACAACTTTAGCAAAACAACTTGCAGAATATTACGAAACCGAATGGGTTCCTGAGTTTGCACGCGACTATTTACAAGAAAAATGGGAGGAAAATCAGCACATTTGCGTGGCCGATGATATGATGCCTATTGCATACGGACAAACCGCTTTGGAAAATGAAAAACTTTCTCAGGCAAAAAAATATTTGTTCTGCGATACGAATTTGATGGTGACCAAAGTTTTCTCTGAAATGTATTATGGTTTCTGTGATCCGCTTTTAAATGAAGCAGCACTGGAACACGAATATGATCTGTTTTTCCTGACCGATATTGATGTTCCATGGGAAAAAGATGATATTAGAGATACACCAGACGGAAGAGAAACTGTTTTTTCTGTTTTTAAACAAAGTTTGATACAAACAAAAAAGCCCTTTATAATTCTTTCAGGAAATAAAGAAAGTCGCTTAGCAAAAGCAACTTCAATTATTGAAGAGCTTACTATTGCTAAAGAACGTGGTTTTTCGTCAGAAGATTTTGTGCAACTTTATGAGCAAGGAATTTCTATTGAAAGTGTTTTGAAACAACTAAAAATTTTCAAAAGAGGAATTACAAAAAGCAATTTAATAAGTCCGGCAACAACAGAAAATGGGATTTTGGCTTTTTCAGAAATTGAATTTGAAGAGAAAGCAGCCTATTTTGACGCTCAAAAAGAAAATCTGAAAATTAAAAAATTTGTTCCCGCTTCTGGAGCTGCAACAAGAATGTTTAAGTTTTTAAGAGCCTTTTTGAATGACTTTGATATTGAAAAAGAAACAATAAACGCTTATATAAACAGACAAAAGGACAAAGAACTTTCGATTTTTATAGTTGGAATGGACAAGTTTCCTTTTTTTAAGGCAGTTGATAAAAAGCTGAGATCAATTTATCCTGATTTTGAAAATTTAGAGCAAGACTACAAGAATTATTATTTCATAAAAACGTTGCTTTCACAGGATTATTTTGCGTTCGCAGATAAGCCAAAAGCAGTATTGCCTTTTCATAAATATAAAGATCATATCGCAAATCCGATTGAAGAACATTTGAACGAATGTGTACATTATGCATCTTCAAATCAAGTTTCGAACCTTCATTTCACGGTAACTGAGGCGCATCAGGAATTATTTGAAAAAGAAATTGAGGTTCTTAAAGAAAAAGTAGAGAAGGCTTCTGGAATTCAGATAAATATTGGTTATTCATATCAAAATGCAAGCACTGATTCGATTGCGGTTGATACAAAAAACAGATTGGTAAGAGATAAAAATGAAGCCTTGGTTTTCAGGCCAGGCGGACATGGTGCGTTAATTGAGAATTTAAGCACATTAGAAGCAGATGTTATTTTTATTAAAAATATTGACAATGTGATTCAGAATCATATTGACAAAATTACTTTGTATAAAAAAGCGCTGGCGGGAATTTTGATTGAAGCACAACAAAAGGTTTTTGGCTATTTGAATGCGATTGATGCGCAAAAAATAGGAGAAAAAGAATTAAATGAAATAGTTCTTTTTCTGACTAAAGAGTTAAATATCGAAATCTCAAGTGATTTCAATATGTTTACTTTTGAGAATAAAATCAACAAAGTAAAAGAACTTTTAAATCGCCCGATCAGAGTTTGTGGGATGGTGAAAAATGAAGGAGAACCAGGTGGAGGACCGTTTTGGGTTATGAGCAATAAAGGAATAAAATCACTTCAGATTGTTGAAACTTCTCAAGTTGATTTATCGGATAAAAAACAGGCTAAGATTTTAGCTGAATCGACACACTTTAATCCAGTAGATTTAGTTTGCGGAATTAGAAATTATAAAAATCAAAAATTTGATTTACAGCAGTTTGTAGATCATAAAGCAGGTTTTATAGTTGAGAAAAGTGTTGAAGGCAAAACGGTAAAGAATTACGAACTTCCAGGTTTGTGGAATGGCTCAATGGCACATTGGTTAACTATTTTTGTTGCTGTTCCGTTAATAACTTTTAATCCGGTGAAAACGGTAAACGATTTATTAAAAGCACCACATCAGCCACAATAATGGATATTGATAAAATTATATCAGAATTAAGTTTTAAAGCCGTTCGCAGCAGTGGAGCTGGCGGACAAAACGTGAACAAAGTATCATCAAAAGTAGTTTTGTCTTTTGATTTGAATGCTTCACAAGCTTTGTCTGATGAAGAAAAACTGCTTTTGCAAACTAATATTACAGCACGTTTAACTTCTGAAAATATCTTAATTTTAAATTGTGATGAAGATCGAAGCCAGCTTAAAAACAAAGATATTGTTACAAAACGTTTTTTGGAAATCATAAAAAAAGGATTGTTTGTTCCGAAAGTTCGTAAAGCTACAAAAGTTCCTAAATCTGTAATTAAGAAAAGAATTAAGGACAAGAAGAATGTTTCTGAAATAAAACAATCGAGAAGAAAACCAAACTTAGATTAAATTCCAAATTCCAAAAAGTCATTTTGATTTCTGGAATTTGGAATTTGTTTTTTTGGAGTTTGATTTTTTAACATTACATTTGCATTGTCTCAAAGGGGTGCTCTAAATAACGAGCTGAGATCATACCCAAAGAACCTGAGCGAGTAATGTTGCTAAGGGAAAAAACGACACTATCAAGCGTGCACACTTTATTTTGTCGTGAAACAATTTATTAATTTAACAAAGAATAATTCCCCCTTTTATTCGTAATTTTTTACGAATGAAAACTATTTTTAAAGGTACTGAGGTACTAAGTTACAAAGGTTCTAAGGTTCAAAAAATGAGCAGAACCAAATCTATTTTCTTTCTTCTTTCTTCTGGTTTCTTCACACTATTTTCTTTCGCGCAAGAACAGGATTCTACTAAAGTTAATCAGCTTGATGATGTTTTGGTTTCTGCGGTTCGTGTGACTTCAAAAACTCCGGTTACTTTTAGTAACATGGATAAAAAAGAAATCAAATTCAGAAATCTGGGACAAGATATTCCTACTTTGATGAATTATCTTCCTTCGGTAGTTACAACTTCTGATGCTGGAAACGGAATTGGTTATAGTGGAATCAGAGTCCGCGGAAGCGATGCAACTCGTGTGAATGTTACAATCAACGGAATTCCGTATAATGATGCCGAAAGCCAAGGAACTTTCTGGGTAAATATGCCCGATTTTGCTTCTTCTGTAGAAAGTCTGCAATTGCAAAGAGGAGTAGGAACTTCAACAAATGGTTCTGGAGCTTTTGGAGCAAGTTTAAACATGTTGACGGATAACTACGCTTCAAAAGCTAATGGAGAAATTTCAAGTTCTTTTGGAAGTTTTAATTCTCAGAAAAACACAGTAAAATTCAGTACAGGTTTGCTAAACGATCATTTTGAATTGGCTGGACGTTTGTCTAGAATTAAATCTGACGGTTATATAGACAGAGCAAGTTCTGATTTGAAATCGTATTTTCTTCAAGGAACTTATGTTGGAAAAACAACATTGATTAAAGCTTTGGTTTTTGGCGGAACTGAAAAAACATATCAATCCTGGAACGGAATCGACGGTGAAACTATGAACGAAAACCGTACTTTCAACTCAGCAGGAATGTATACAGATGAATCTGGAAATGTTCGTTTTTACGACAATGAAACCGATAATTATCAGCAAGACCATTATCAGCTGCATTGGAGTGAATCATTTTCGGATAAATGGAGCAGCAATTTGGCTGTTCATTATACAAAAGGAAAAGGTTACTACGAAAATTATAAGGAAGATGCCGATATGGCCGATTATAATTTAAATCCAGTTGGAGCAGTTACAACGACAGATTTGGTGCGTCAAAAATGGTTAGATAATGATTTTTACGGAACTACTTTTTCTGTAAAATATAAAGATGAAAAACTGGATGTTATTTTTGGAGGAGGCTGGAATAAATACGAAGGAGATCATTATGGAAAAGTGATTTGGGCGAGATATGCTTCAAACTCAGAATTGGGAGATCATTATTATGATGATTTTTCGACAAAAACAGACGGAAATATTTTCGCGAAAGCCAATTATCAATTCACTGAAAAATTAAGTTTTTATGGCGATTTGCAATATAGAAATGTAAAGTATAAAGCGAATTCATATGAAACTGGAGTTGTTGATGATAATTTCAATTTCTTTAATCCAAAAGCTGGTTTGAACTACGCAATCAATCAAAAAAATACTTTGTACTTTTCGTATGCACGCGCTAACCGCGAACCAAACAGAACCGATTATGAAGGTGGAAATGTAAAACCAGAAAAATTAAATGATTTTGAATTAGGTTGGAGATTTAACTCAGAGAATTTTCAGTTGAATTCTAATTTCTATTATATGGCATATAAAGATCAGCTTATTTTGACGGGAACATTAGATGATGTTGGAGCGCCAATTCGTTCTAATACAGACAAAAGTTACCGTTTAGGATTTGAATTTGATGCTACAATTAAACTTTCGGAACAATTTATTCTTCGACCAAACTTTACTTTAAGCAGTAATAAAAATGTTGATTTGGCTGTTGAAGGTCAAAATTACGGAACAACTAAAATTGCTTATTCACCAGAAGTTATTGCCGGAAATATAATTGTTTACAGTCCGATTCAAAATCTGCATATTTCATTATTACAGAAATATGTTGGAGAACAATACATGAATAATATTGAATTGCCATCAGCAAAACTGGCAGATTATTTTGTAAACGATTTGAATGTTTCGTATGAAATTAAGCCAAAATCGGTTTTCAAATCGATTATGATTACAGGTATGGTAAATAATATTTTGGATAAGAAATATGTTTCAAACGGATACATGTGGGATGTTTATCCGTATTACTATCCGCAGGCAGGAATTAATTTCTTAGCCGGATTGACTTTGAAATTCTAAAAAAAGAAAAAGCCTGAAATTTAATTTTCAGGCTTTTTTATTTTAATTATATACATGAATCACAGATCCTACAACTTCGACTTTATATTGTTTAAGAGGATATTCTTTTGAACCAAGTCCTGTAAATAAGCTGTATTGTACTTTGTCACAAGAGCAAACTGCATATATGCCGTCAATTGTCATTGCGGCACAAGAATTAATTTCCTGATTTGGACACGCAGCATCAAAAGCATTATAAGAGTTTCCAGCATTAAAAATGATAATCCCTTTTGCTCCAAAATTTGGAACAATCACTCCATTACTTACAAATTTAAGGTTTGAATATGCAGGCAAATTCATATCTACAGACAAATTAACAGAGTAATTAGGAATGTAAGGGTTTTTATTGCTGCGTTGACTGTCGCTACAAGCAGAAAGTGCACAAACAAAGACGATTAAGAGCCAGATTTTTTTCATTCTTTTAGTAAGGATTAATGAAACAAAAATAAAATATTTAGTTTTGATTTTTATATGATTAACATATAATTATGTTCTATTAAAAATAATAGTATATTTGTAATACAAAATCCCGTCCCGATGGGATTTTTTGTATTTATATAAACGATGAAGTTATGAGTAAAGTATCTTATTATACAGCAGAAGGATTAAAAAAGTTGAAAGATGAATTGGAGCATTTAAAAAGTGTAATGCGTCCAAAGGCATCTCAAGATATAGCAGAGGCGAGAGATAAAGGTGATTTATCTGAGAATGCAGAATATGATGCAGCAAAAGAAGCACAGGGTTTATTAGAAATGAGAATTGCTAAGCTGGAAGAAGTGTATTCTAATGCAAGATTAATTGACGAATCACAATTGGATGTTTCGAAAGCATTGGTTTTATCTAATGTAAAAATTAAAAACCAAAGCAACGGAATGGAAATGAAATATACACTTGTTGCTGAAAGTGAAGCCGACTTGAAAACTGGAAAAATCTCAGTGACTTCTCCTATTGGAAAAGGCTTACTAGGAAAATCTGTTGGAGAAGTAGCCGAAATTACAGTTCCAAATGGTGTTTTGAAATTTGAAATTCTTGAAATTTCAAGAGACTAAATATTTTAGTTTAATCGTTTAACTGTTTAATCGGTTAAACGAATAAACAGTTAAACGATTAACCCGAAAAAATGGCATCAATATTCACTAAAATAGTAAACGGAGAAATTCCTGCATATAAAATCGCTGAAGATGAAAATTTCTTGGCTTTTTTAGATGTAAATCCAAACGCAAAAGGACATACACTTTGTATTCCGAAACAAGAAATCGACAAGATTTTTGATATGGATGA
The DNA here is from genome assembly GCF_900182645.1 of Flavobacterium resistens. Classification (GTDB taxonomy): domain Bacteria; phylum Bacteroidota; class Bacteroidia; order Flavobacteriales; family Flavobacteriaceae; genus Flavobacterium; species Flavobacterium resistens. The sequence goes on from NZ_FXTA01000002.1 coordinate 745,797, forward strand.
TGAACTGTATTTAGGCTTAATGAAATTTTCTAAGAAAATTGCAATTGCTTTAGAAAAAACAGTTCCGTGCAAAAGAGTAGGAGTTGCCGTTGTTGGGTTAGAAGTTCCTCATACGCATGTGCATTTGATTCCGCTGAATCATATGGATGAAATGCGTTTTATAGATAAAGTTTCACTTTCAAAAGAAGAGTTTGAAGCTTTGGCTAAAAGTATTCAGTCGAATTTGTAAAGTTTGACTTTTTATAAAATATAAAAAATGCAGTAAAATTATCTACTGCATTTTTTTATTTAAAGAAATCTGAAATGTAGTTCCCTTTCCAATTTCAGAATGTAAAACTTTGATTTTGCCACTATGATATTCTTCAACAATTCTTTTAGTTAATGAAAGTCCCAAGCCCCAGCCTCGTTTTTTGGTTGTAAAACCAGTTTCAAAAATGGTTTTGAATTGTTTTTTTGGGATTCCGGTTCCAGAATCTTTCACATTTATTTTTACATGATAGTGATCTTGTTCAATTTGAAGTTCCAAATTTCCTTTTCCTTTCATTGCATCAATAGCATTTTTTACTAAATTTTCAATTGTCCAACTGTAAAGAATTGGATTTATCTGAACCATAATTGGTTCGTTAGGAGTATGATATGAAAAAGCAACTTGTTTTGAAAAACGCGATTGCAAGTATTTAAATGCATTTAAGGTTTCTGAAACAATATCATGAGTTTCTAAAACCGGTACAGAACCAATTTTAGAAAAACGATCCGTAATCGTTTGCAATCGGTTAATGTCTTTTTCGATTTCAGAAGTTATCGATGAATCAATATCTTCAGTTTTTAAAATCTCAATCCAGCCAATTAAAGATGATAAAGGCGTACCAATTTGATGCGCTGTTTCCTTTGCCATTCCAGCCCAAAGTTTGTTCTGTGTGGCCATTTTTGTGCTTTTGTAAAAGTTGTAAATCAATGCAACACAAAGAAATACAATTAACAAAAGTGCAATTGGATAATATTTCAGTTTATTGAGCAGCGCTGAATTACCATAATATAGGATTTGGTATTTTCCCGGAGCATATTCAAAAGTTATGGGTTCATTTTCGTTTCTTAAATTGTTTAAAAACGATTTTAATTTTTTTTGGTCATTTAAAATTTCTTCAGGAACATTTTTAGAACTAACAACGTTATCATACAACATCAATACAACAGGAATTGAAGTATTGTTGCTGAAAATCTGAAGCGGAAGCTCTACATCAGTATTTTCATCGGCATTTACGATTGTAATCTGCGCATTGGCAAAAAGCTTCATTTTCAGACGCTCTTCATTTTTGAAAATTTGGAAGAAAGTATAAGTATTCCAAAGAATCAAAGTGATGATTAAAAAGGAAATAAGAATTATAACCCAGCGAGTTGTATTTCTGCGTTCAGAAAAATGCATAAATTAATTTTTGAGGTATAAATATAACGAAATATACGCATTTTATATTTTGCAGTTCCTGAAAGATTTTTGTTTTTATGTCCTAAAGTATTTCTCCGAATTAAACGATTTCTATACTTTTGCAGTTACCAAAATGAGGTTTGGTTAAAAAGAAAATATATGATTAGCATCGATCCAAAAGAGATACCAACGGCAAAATTACATGGTTATCTGCAAAGTTCAGTAGGGCCACGTCCGATTGCGTTTGCGAGTACAATTAGTGCAAAAGGAATTCCTAATTTATCTCCCTTCAGTTTCTTTAATGTGTTTAGTGCTAATCCGCCAATTTTGGTTTTTTCGCCTGCAAGACGTGTTCGCGACAATACGGTAAAACACACATTAATCAACGTTGAAGCAACAAAAGAAGTTGTAATAAATGTGGTTAATTTTGATATTGTACAACAGACTTCGCTGGCAAGTACAGAATATGCAGAAGGCGTAAACGAATTTATAAAAGCGGGTTTGACTCAAATTCCGTCTGATATTGTAAAGCCGTATCGTGTAAAAGAATCTCCGGTTCAGTTTGAATGCAAGGTTACGCAGATTATTCCGTTAGGAACAGAAGGAGGAGCTGGAAATCTGGTTTTGTGCGAAGTAGTGAAAATGCATATCCACGAATCAATTTTAGATGAAAACGGAGCAATCGATCAGCACAAAATTGATTTGGTTTCAAGATTGGGAGCAAATTGGTATTCAAGATCGAATGAAGGACTTTTTGAAGTGCCAAAACCGCTTACAACTTTAGGAGTTGGAGTAGATGCAATTCCGAATTTTGTGAAGGAAAGCCCTGTGTTTAATGGGAATGACCTCGGAAAATTAGGAAATATAGAAGCCTTGCCTACAACGGAAGAAGTTAGTATATTTGTGAAAGAAAATTTTTCTGTGAAAGGCGTTTTAAGCTCAGATGATCAGGAAAAAATTCATTTAGAAGCCAAAAAATATCTTAATAATGACGATATTGCCTCGGCTTGGAAAGTGCTTTTAGCCAAAAAATAAGAATAGAAACAATAATTAATTATAGACGAAGATGGAAGTTATAGGAAAAGTAAAAGTGGTAAATCCTGAGCAACAAGTTAGTGCTTCATTCAAAAAAAGAGAATTAGTAGTAACTACAGATGAGCAGTATCCACAGCATATTTTAATCGAATTTACACAAGATAAATGCGATTTGTTAAGCAGCTATAAACTAGGTGAAGCAGTAAAAGTTTCTATCAATTTAAGAGGAAGAGAATGGGTTAATCCACAAGGAGAAACTAGATATTTCAATAGTATTCAAGGTTGGAGAATCGAAAGATTAGCACCAGAAGGTCCTGCACAAGGCGCGCCAATGCCAGCTGCAGAAACTTTTGCACCAGCAACAAGCATAAACGAAGACGAACCAGACGATTTACCGTTCTAATAAAGGTTTAAAATCGAAAAGATAAATTCCAAATTCCAATTCATTCGACTGAATTTGGGATTTGGAATTTTTTGTTTGAAATTTCAATAACCTGAAATTTAGGTTTTTCATTATTGAATACTAAAAAAATGTATTATTTATTCAACGATTTATTTTTTCCTCCAGTAACCGAGGCTGATGAAGAAGGCATTTTGGCAATTGGTGGCGATTTAAGTTCAGAACGTTTACAATTAGCCTATAAAAGCGGTATTTTTCCTTGGTTTAATGAAGGAGAGCCGATTTTGTGGTGGGCGCCAGATCCGAGAATGGTTCTGTTTTTTGATGAACTCGTAATATCCAAAAGTATGCGAAAGATTCTGAACCAGAAAATGTTCAAGGTGACTTACAATAAAAATTTCAGAGAAGTAATTTCGAATTGCCAGCAAATAAAACGAGATGGACAAAATGGAACCTGGATTTCTGATGAAATGATAGAAGCTTATTGCAAACTGAATGAAGAAGGATTTGCAAAATCGGTTGAGGTTTGGCAGGATGAGGTTCTAGTTGGTGGTTTGTATGGAATAGATTTGGGAAAAGGAAATGTTTTTTGCGGAGAAAGTATGTTTTCTAAAGTTTCAAATGCTTCAAAAACAGCTTTTATTGCTTTAGCATTATATTTGAAAAAAGAAAATTACAAATTATTGGATTGTCAAGTTTATAATGCGCATTTAGAGAGTTTAGGCTGTCGGGAAATTGATCGCGAGGAATTTATGTCCATTTTAAAAAGTAAATAAAAATGAGTGCAGTTTACAGTGTAAAAGAAATTTATATTTATCCGATAAAAAGTTTGGCAGGAATTAGTTTAAAAAGCGCCAATGCTGAAGAAATGGGTTTTGAAAACGACCGTCGATGGATGCTTATTAATGCTGAAAATGTTCACGTTACGCAAAGAGAATATCCAATCATGAGTCAGTTTTATCCTGAAATTTCAGGAGATAAAATTAAAATTACTTTTGAAGGAGAAACTCATGAATTTTCTATTAATGAACATTCAGGAAGTGCTATAGAATCACAGGTTTGGGATGATAAAAGCGAAGTTTTCGAAGTAAATAAAAACTCGTCAAAATGGTTTAGTGATAAATTAGGTTTTGGGTGCAGACTGGTAAAAATTCTAAAAAACGGTGACAGGAAACATGAAAGTTCCAGATTAAAAGAAACTTTCAATGTAAGTCTAGCCGACGGTTATCCGTATTTATTAATTGGAACAGAAAGCCTTGATTTTTTAAATGAAAAGTTGGAAGAAAAAATCACCATTAAAAGATTTCGTCCAAACATTGTTGTAAGTACTCAAAACGCTCATGAAGAAGATGATTTTAAGACTTTTACAATTGGGGAAGTTCAATTTAAAAATATAAAGCCCTGCGGAAGATGTATTATGGTAAATAATGATCCGCAGAGAGGAATTGTAAAAAAAGAACCACTAAAAACGCTGAGCAAATACAGAAATGTCGATAATTCGGTTTTATTCGGAACCAATATTGTGAGTCTGAATTCAGGAATTATCAGCGTAGGCGATGAGATTGTTTTTTCTTAGTTGATTCTAGTTAAAAGTACCGAAGCATTATTAAAATCATATAAAGCGTTGACTAAATCTCTGTATTCAGAGTATTTTTCTTTTTCTAAATAGGTGAAATTATAGAATTCTTCGACAGCTATTTTAACAATATTCCCTTCAATTTTTGCGCTTGATTTAAATAAGCCAATAACTTCATTATTATTGTTCTTAATTTCTTTGTTGAAAGCAAGATTTTCAACATTTTTAATGCTGTAACCAGCCGGAATATTTAAGTTAATATAATTTACATTTTTCTTAGGATAAGATAATACAATAGGATTTGTTCTATTGATTTCCTGATGCAAGCTGATCTGTTTTCCTAATACTTTTCCAATTGTTATTAGATTATTTTTTCCGGCATTTTCAATCCAGGATTCTTTTACTTTTATTTCGCTGTTAATAGTAAAAGGTTTTTCAGCGTCATAATTGTTTTTGTACTCTTTGTTTTCAAAAGTGTACTTCTGCACTTCAACATCAACATCGCTAAAAGTGTTATTTTTTACAAAATCATTGATTTTTTCTGGCGAAATATACTTTACAACATATCTAAAGTAAGCAGCAAGATAGCCAGCGTAAGTACTTTTTTTGTTTACTAAAACCGTTTCCATATCATCCTCAATAGTAATATCGCTTGTTGCTTTTACAACATTGTCATTCATTAAGACATTCTCGATCTTTTTGAATTCATAAGTAACCTGTTGTTTAGGCTCCTGGTCAAAATAAACGGCATCATTGTTTACAGAAAGTGCGTTTGGCTGACCATAAGGCATCCAGAATTGAAAAGGAGAGAGGTATTTTTTGGTTTCGGGAATGTAAATTAATATTTCTGACAATGCATCCGGAACTACATTTTCTTTATCAAATTTGTCATCAAATTTATCTGTGGAAGCTGTAAATTGATATTTGATTTTAAGAAAATCTAAAACGTCTTTGTAAAAATACAAAACCATATTTCGTGACATTTTTTTTGTTTCCAGTGCTTTTTTATAAACATATTGTTTGTCAAGTTCAATATTTTCTTTTAAAAATATATCCATGATTTTTATTTTTTCATCTGTTGTAAGTGCAGGATCATTTAATTTATAATCTTCGACAAAATCCTTGATCATTGATTTGGCACTTACACCATCGGCAAAATTGTAAAGTGAGTTGTAATAGCTTATATAATTATATGCTTTTGAAGTGTTTAGGAAATAATAAACCTTTGCTAGATTTGCCACATTTGTAGCATTTTTTTCAAACTTATAAGCAGGCAAATTTGATGCAGTGTAAATAGTAATTGTGCCTACGCTTTCATTTTTCATTCCATTATAAGCAGCTGTGTAAGTTTGTGCCTGCGAAATTTTGTTGATTTGAAATTTAGCATCAATCACCGGAATGTCTCTTTGAAAATAATCTGCGCCACTAAATTCTGGAAAGTCCTTAATTACATAATAGTATTCAATTATATCTCCTTTTTCGACACCTTCAAAAACAAATTGCTTTTCGTTCGTCCCTTGTTTTTCGATAATTTTTTCTTTTGGCAGTTCTTCAATTTTTCCATCGGGTTTAATAACGCGAACTTTTAAATCTCTGTAATCTCTGACATAGCGGTTGTTTATTGATACTTTATTGTATTCATTAATTCCGGTTTCAGATAAGATTTTTATTGCCTGATGTTTTACAATAAAAGCTTTATAAGCATAGCCGCCAACTTTATTTTCATAAAGCCTGTAATCTTTTAAAACAACAGCCGGATACGAAGTGAATTCAGCAGGAATTTCTTTAAACTTTGGGCTTTCATCCCATTTATAGTTTTTTACCTCTTCTTCCTGAGAGAATGAAATTTGTGAAAGTAAAACGGTGATGAAGAAAATTAGCTTTTTCATTTTTTTACAAGAATAATATTTTGGTTGTATTGTTTTGTGATGTTTTTGATGGCAGTGTTCCAAGCTTCAAAATTGGTTTTTTCAACAAGTAAGGCATTCATTGCCATTTTTTGATTTATAATAATCGTATTGTCTACTTTTTTGTAGGTAATGGCCGCGGTAAAAAAATCATTGCTGAAAGTAAAGTTTTCAGGTAGATAATCTATAGCATATCCGTCGGGAATTGTAAAATCATATTCGAAATCATATGATTTTTTAAAATCATTTTCTAGCGGAGTTTTTCTTTTTTCGACATTGATTCTTGCATTAGAATAAGGAAAAAATAAAATTGGCTTAAAAAGCAATTGATTGTCTGTCTTTTTTATCCATTTGTTTAGTTCAAATTGGTATTGAATTTCAAGCGGATTTTGAGATAGATCATCATTTTTAATAGTAACATTTGATGTTTTGATGTTCTGGATAAAATAAGCAAAATAAGCTCTCAGCATTTCGCTTTTGTCGGTTGATTTGTTGTAAACGCTGATAAATTGCGTTTTTAAATATCCGTTTAAATTCAAATTTGTTTGTCCAATCAATAAATCTGATTCGAATTTTATTTTAAATTTTCCGTTCGTTTTATTTTGATCTGAAGAAACAACTGGAACTTTGATGATTTTATATTTTTCATCATCAATTTTTATTAAAGCTTCTTTTCCTTGTATAAATGGAGTGGCATTTGGAAATAAGGAATAATGACCAGTTGCATCTAGAAACAGTTCTTTGTTGTCGATTTTAGCAACAGTAATCATGTGATTGTCCACAATTGGGCTTGGCACATTTTCATATGTATAATTGTTATGACGCGTACCAATCCATGCAATGTTAGACTCTATACCGGCATAATGCAACATTTCGTTTAGCAAATTTGCCATGTCTTTGCAGTCGCCATATTTTTTTTGCAAAACAGCTGCGGCGTCTCTCGGAACAAAACCTCCCATTCCGTCTTCAAATGCAACATAATTTATTTTGGTTTGGACATAATCAAAAATAGCTTTGGCTTTGTCAGCGTCTTTAGTTAATCCTGTAATTAATTCTGCTGTTTTTTCTTTTACAGCTGTTTGGTCTTCTTTGTTTATTTCCTTGATTGTTTGTGCATAAAAGCGATAAAGGTTGTCAATGTTTCCAACGACATTCTGAGTTCCAGAGGCATTTTTATAACTTTTAATATAGAAAATTAAATGCGGACTGAAATAGGAAAAACTAGGAGAATCACTTTCCTTTTCTTCTTTTTCAGTATTTAGCATCTGCCACGAATAAACTGTAAAATCACCTTCGGTTTCTGTATGAAACTCAATATTTTCATTATTTGGATTTCCCTGAATAATGTACCCGATTTCTACATCTTTTGAAACCTTCAGAACTATTTTAGATGATTTGCATTCTAAATAATCTTTGAAATAATAGCTTTCAAGATATTGCGGTTTTTTAAACTCTTTTTTATAAAAAGAATAAGTTTGAGAACCCTCTTCAAGATTTAAAAAATTGTAATATTTGAATTTCATGTCATGAACAAAAACTTCATCGATTTCACGGTCTCCGGTTCCAACATATCCAATTTTTTGTTTTTTATTGGCTGGAGAAATGCTGTAAGCTTCAATGTCAAAAACTCTTTCAAAAGAATCTATATAGCTTATTCTGTTTCCTAAAATCGATTTGTCGTCTTTGTCGCCAATCCATTTTTTTTCAGCCGAAGAAAGAATAATCGAAGGAAGATTATTTTTTACAGTAATTTCATAAGAGTCTTTCTTTTCAGCTATATACGATTTTGGTTTTGTACTTTGGGCCGTTCCTGAAAAATAAACAAGAAATAAAAGAGGGAAAAGAAATTGTAATTTTTTGATCATTTAAGAAATATAATTTGAGGCTTTCTACGATAGTTTTAATGACAATATTAACAAATTAAATTAATTTAAAACAGTCATTTTCCGTAAGTTTTCTCAAATTACCTAAATAATTTTCTTACTTAGAAATTTAGCTTCATAAAGTTCCAATTTAGAGTATTAAAAATTACCAATTCATTCTTTAGAGTTGGTAAATCTAGAATCAATTTAAGTGTTTCGTGTGCCATCATATTGCCTATAATTCCAGGCAACGTTCCGAGAACGCCATTTAAATTACAGTTTGGAACATCTTTCGGATCTGGCATTTCTGGAAACAAATCCCGAAGATTTTTACTTCCGTTATGATTGAAAACCGCAATTTGTCCTTCAAATTTTAAAATACTCCCGTAAACCAAAGTTTTCTTTAGCTGAACACAAGTATCATTCACTAAGTAACGAGTCGAAAAATTATCAGAGCCATCGACAATAATATCAAACTGTTCTATAATTTGTGATGCATTTTCGGTGGTTAATTTTTCATTAATCGCGACAGCTTCAATCAAAGGATTTAATTTTGAAACTACTTTTTGTGCAATAATCGCTTTTTGTTCGCCAATTTCATTTTCGGTATATAAAATCTGTCGATGAAGGTTGTGAATTTCAATTGTATCAAAATCCATAATTCCGATAAAACCCACTCCGGCAGTAGCAATATATTGTAAAATCGGACAGCCTAAACCGCCTGCACCAATTACTAAAACGCGTGCTTTTTTTAATTTTTCCTGACCTTCATCACCAATTTCAGGAAGAATAGTTTGTCTGTTGTAACGGAGAAATTCTTGAATAATACTCATTTCTTAATTATGAATTATGAATTATAAAAATGTTAAGTTTCCAAGTCTGAAATCTAAAATCTAAAATCTGAAATAAAACTTCTGTCCCAATCTTTCCAAACAGGTTCGTAGCCTGCATTTTTTATGATTTTTGAAATTTCTTCGGCAGAACGTTCGTCGCTGATTTCAAATTGCTCCAAAGACTGCGGATCGACAACATAACCGCCCGGATTTGTTTTGGAGCCTGCACTCATACTCGTAACGCCAATTGGGATGATATTGTTTCTGAATTTTTCGTTTTCTCTTGTTGAAATGGAAATTTCTAAATCTTCATTCCATAATCGGTAAGCACAAATTAATTGGGTTAGATCTTTGTCGTCCATAATAAAATTTGGTTCGATAATTCCCTCAGCGGGACGAAGGCGTGGAAAAGAAACCGAATATTTCGTTTGCCAGTATTTCTTCTGCAAGTAATCTAAATGAAGTGCATTGAAAAAACTATCCGTTCGCCAGTCTTCCAAACCTAATAAAACGCCTAATCCTATCTTATGAATTCCCGCAGTTCCAATTCGGTCGGGAGTTTCCAATCGATAATCGAAGTTTGATTTTTTGCCTTTTGTATGGTACTTTTTATAAACTTCCTGATGATAGGTTTCCTGATAAACCAAAACCGAATAAACTCCAGCGTTATGTAAATGTTCATAATCTTCTGTAGAAAGCGGTTGCACTTCAACAGAAATAATTGAAAAATCTTCTTTGATTAAATTAATAGCATTCAGAAAATAATTGATGTTTACCGTATAATTCGCTTCGCCTGTAACCAGCAAAACATGATCAAAACCAGTATTTTTTAAAGCTTCAACTTCGAGTTTTATTTCGGAATCAGAAAGCGTTTTTCGTTTGATTTTATTGTCTAAACTGAAACCACAATACGTACAGATATTTTGACATTCGTTGCTCAAATAAAGCGGCGCATACATTTGAATAGTTTTTCCGAAACGCTTTTTAGTTATTTCATGACATTTTTGAGCCATTTGCTCTAAATAGTTTTGAGCAACAGGAGAAATCAAAATCAGAAAATCATCTAGATTGTATTTGGTTTTGGATAAAGTTCGTTCGACATCTTTTGATGTGGTTTTGTATATTCTGGATTGGATTTCATCCCAATTATATTGTTCAAAAATAGATTTAAATGTGTTCATGTTTTTATTTTGTCTCTCGCAGATTTTGCAGATTAACCGGATTAAATTTTATTAGCAACGCGATGAATATTTTCAAGGATATTAGAACAGTTGAAATTGACCAATAATCCAAGTTTTTTATTTGTCAATTTTAAATAAGTATTTAATTGTTTAAAGTGAATAGATTTTATCTCTTCTACTGATTTTAATTCAATAATTACTTTGTCTTCCACTAAAATATCCAGTCTGAAAGTTATATCTAAGTAAATGTCATCGTACTTAACGGGTAAATCAATTTGTTTAATTACTGCTAATCCATCTTTTTTTAATTGATAAAAAAGGGCACTTTCATAAACAGATTCTAATAGTCCAGGACCTAGATTGTTATAAACTTTAAAAATTGCTCCTCTAACTTTATATGAAATTTCATTTTCTGACATAATAATGATTTTAATCTAAAATCAAATTTAATAAAAATTCATACTTTTCTTACAATACGTTCTTTCGCAAATTAGGGAGATTGAACAATTTTTTTCCGTATTTTAATTCAAATAAATCTGTTCAATCTGCGAAATCTGCGAGAGATTAAAAATTATTTATATAAAAATGATGTCAGCGGACTAGAAGCCGAAGCATAATTTTGTTGATTAGCAACTTTAGCTTCAAAAGCTTTTCTTCCTGCAATTACAGCTTCCTTAAACGCTTCAGCCATTAAACTCGGATTTCCGGCAACGGCAATAGCGGTATTTACCAAAACAGCATCGGCACCAATTTCCATTGCTTTTGCAGCATCAGACGGAGCTCCAATTCCAGCGTCAACAATAACCGGAACCGTACTTTGCTCGATTATAATTTCTAAAAAATCAATTGTTTTTAAACCTTTATTGCTTCCAATTGGGGAACCCAAAGGCATTACGGCAGAAGTTCCAGCGTTTTCTAAATGTTTGCACAAAACAGGATCAGCATGAATGTACGGAAGCACAATAAAACCAAGTTTAGCCAATTCTTCTGTTGCTTTTAAAGTTTCAATTGGATCTGGCATTAAATATTTTGGATCAGGATGAATTTCTAGTTTTATCCAATTGGTTTCTAAAGCTTCGCGAGCCAATTGTGCAGCAAAAATAGCTTCCTTGGCGTTTCTTGCGCCCGAAGTATTAGGTAATAAATTAATATTCGGATGTTTTAAATGAGATAAAATAACATCAGTGTCGGTTTCTAAATCGATGCGTTTTAAAGCTACTGTAACCAATTCACTTTCTGAGGCTAAAATGGCTTTCTCCATTTCTTCATTTGAACCAAATTTCCCCGTTCCTAAAAATAGTCGGGAAATAAAGGCTTTATCACCAATATTAAACAATGACTTTTGCATATAATTTTTCGTTTAATTGTTGAATTAATTTTTCTTTTTCATCATTTTCTGTGATAAGTCCAGAAACGGCAATACCGTAAATTCCGGTTTCCATCAATGGATTTATGTCTTTTAAAGTAATTCCGCCAATGGCAAAAACGGGAATTGTGATTTTATTTTTCTTCATTTTTTGGAGAATCTCAAAATACCCTGACAAACCTAAAATCGGACTTAGTTTTTCTTTTGTATTTGTAAATCGGAAAGGGCCTAAACCAATGTAATCAGCGCCATTTTTTGCATGGTTTTGAATGTCTTCAAAAGTATTTGCCGTTCCTCCAATAATTTTTGTGTTTCCTAAAATAGCTCTGGCTTCGTCAATTTTCATATCGGTTAAACCAAGATGTACTCCATCTGCTGCAATTAGTTCGGCAAGATGTAAATCATCATTTACAATAAAATTCGCCAGATATTCTTCGCATAAAAACTTTACAGCTTCTGCAAGGGCAAAAGTATCTTTGGCGGTCTGGTTTTTAAATCGCATTTGTATCCAATCACAGCCGGCATCAAGCGCCTGATGAATATTATACAATTGTTCTTCGATTGTATTTCCTTGTGAAATGTATTGCAGTTTATTGTACATAGTGATATCCTATTAAGGTTGAGGTTGAACTTAGATATTTTTCTATGTAGGTTTTGGCATTGTGACAAGCTTCAGGCAAAGTTTGTCCTAACGCAAGATTTGAGGCTATTGATGCAGATAAAACACAACCGGAACCGTGTTTTTCAAAGCATTTTTTTTCGGAGGGCAATAAATCAATTATTTTATTTTTTAGAAAAAGACGATCTGTGCCAGGTTCTGAAGTAGAATGTCCGCCTTTCAATAAAATGGAAGTTGGAATTTTATTTTCCTGCCAAATTTTGTTTGGAAAAAATTCAGGAAACAGTATTTCAATTTCATTGTAATTGGGTGTTATCAAATCAATTTTGGACAAAATTTTGTCTAAGTTCAAATGATCTTCAATTGTCATAAACTCAAATTCGGTAGTCGATTTTAAAACCGGATCCCAAATAATTTTTGTTGAAGGAGATAAAAGTTTTATGGTCGAAAGAATTCGGTTTAAATAATGAAGAGTTGGAACAATTCCAATTTTTACCACTTCAATTTTATAACTTAAAAAAACTGTTTCAAGAGAACGAATCACGAAGCTTAAATTTGTCCATTGAATTTCATAAAATTTATTTTCAGTCTGAATGGTATTTGCTGTTGTAATTGCAAATCCAGTGACCTGATGCATTTCAAAAGTTTTGGCATCGGCTAAAACACCAGCGCCTCCCGAAGGATCAAAACCTGCTATAGCGAGTACGATTGGGCGATTTGCTGACATAATTTAAATTGATTTAATGGATTTGTATTATTCCAGATGCTGCCTAAAAGAGCGATATCATCAAAACCTTTTTCTAAAGTTTCGCTAATGTTTTCTAAAGTAATTCCGCCTAAAGCGACAACTTTTGTTTTGTGATTTGTTCTTGATTTTATTTCTTCGAATAGATCCTTTTTTGGATGATAATTTTCCTTTGAAATGCTTTTAAAAACGGGACTTAAGAAAGCATATTGAAAATTGCCTTCTAGTGAATTAAAATCTTCAATAGAATGTGTTGATGTTGAATTATACCTACAAGGTCTTGAAAACCTTGCAGGATGATCAAAATTGCTTTTCCTTTCTTTTTCAGAAAAATGCAGATGATTAATACCAAAATCCTCAGCTAAATGATGATGATTATGCAAGACCAAATTTGTCCGAAATTCCAATTTTATCTGATGGATAAATTGCGTCATTTCTAATTCTGAAAAATCAGGTTTCCGAATATGAAGCAACGATAATCCTTCTTCAAATAAAGAATGAATTATTCTGATTTCATCTGCGACAGCAAAAGGATTAGAGATTACAATCATAATTTGTAAAATGTTTTTTGTGAGATGTAAAATGTGAAATGCTTTAATTTTCACATTTTACAAATTTCATCTCACTATATGTAAATCTCTTTCCCTTGCTCAATAAATTCCTCTGATTTCTCCTGCATTCCTTTTTCAGCAGCGGCTACATCTCTAATTTCCTGAGATATTTTCATAGAACAGAATTTTGGTCCGCACATCGAACAGAAATGCGCCACTTTTGCGCCATCAGCAGGAAGTGTCTCATCATGGAACTCTCGAGCTGTATCTGGATCTAAAGCCAAATTAAACTGATCTTCCCAACGGAATTCAAAACGTGCCTTACTCAACGCATTATCGCGATATTGTGCTCCCGGATGACCTTTTGCCAAGTCGGCAGCGTGGGCAGAAATTTTATAGGTAATTACCCCGTCTTTAACGTCTTTTTTGTTTGGTAAACCAAGATGCTCTTTTGGCGTAACATAACACAACATCGCGCAGCCGTACCAGCCAATCATTGCTGCTCCAATTGCAGAAGTAATGTGATCGTAACCAGGTGCAATATCAGTAGTTAAAGGACCTAAAGTGTAAAATGGCGCTTCATGACAATGTTCTAATTGTTTGTCCATGTTTTCTTTAATCATGTGCATCGGAACGTGTCCCGGACCTTCAATAAAAACCTGAACATCGTGTTTCCAGGCAATTTTTGTCAGTTCGCCTAACGTTTCTAATTCGGCAAATTGTGCTGCGTCATTCGCATCTGCAATCGAACCTGGACGTAAACCATCTCCGAGAGAAAAAGCAACATCATATTGTTTCATGATTTCGCAGATTTCTTCAAAATGGGTGTACAAGAAGTTTTCTTTATGATGAAACAAGCACCATTTTGCCATAATCGATCCGCCTCGAGAAACAATTCCTGTCACACGATTGGCGGTTAAATGAATATAGCGAAGCAAAACTCCAGCATGAATTGTAAAGTACGAAACACCTTGTTCTGCTTGTTCGATTAAGGTATCACGGAAAATTTCCCAAGTTAAATCTTCGGCAACTCCTTTTACTTTTTCTAAAGCCTGATAAATAGGAACCGTGCCAATTGGAACCGGAGAATTTCTGATAATCCATTCTCTGGTTTCATGAATGTTTTTTCCCGTTGACAAATCCATAATTGTATCAGCTCCCCAACGGCAAGCCCAAACAGCTTTTTCGACTTCTTCTTCAATGCTCGAAGTCACAGCGCTGTTTCCAATATTAGCATTGATTTTTACTAAAAAGTTTCGTCCCACAATCATCGGTTCGCTTTCTGGGTGATTGATGTTGTTTGGAATTATAGCTCTTCCGCAAGCGACTTCAGAACGAACAAATTCTGGAGTAATTTTACTTTTTGGCGTGTTCGCTCCAAAACTATGACCGCCATGCTGACATTGCATCGCTTTGGTTTGTTCGTTTAAAAGCTCAATTCTCTGGTTTTCACGAATTGCAATATATTCCATTTCAGGCGTAATAATTCCTTGTTTTGCATAATATAATTGCGTTACGTTTGCACCTTTTTTAGCTCTTTTGGGCTGATGCAAATATTCAAAACGAAGATGATTCAGACTTTCATCTTTCAATCGGCTTTGACCATAATCTGAGGTAATTTCGTTTAGGATTTCTACATCATTTCGGTTAAGAATCCAGCTTTCACGTAAACGTGGCAAGCCTTTTCTAATATCGATTTCAACATTCGGATCTGTATATGGACCGGAAGTATCATAAACCGTTACAGGAGGATTTTTTTCAATTCCACCGTTTGAAAGTTTGGTGTCGCTTAAATGAATCTCACGCATTGCTACTTTTATTGGATGGATTTCTCCGTCGATATATACTTTTTTAGAATTCGGAAACGGGGTTCTGGATATTTGTTCTTCGTTTGTCATAATTTTTTTGTTTCAGGTTTGAAGTTTCAAGTTTCAGATTGAATTGTATTTATTCGCAACGATAAATTGGAATTTGGTCCCGATAGCTAACGGGATTGTATTGGAATTTTAACCGCCTTGAGTGGCAGAAATAATTAGAATTTCGTCAGTTTCTTGTACGAGGAATTCGCTCCATTTGGTTTTTGGAACAACGGTATTGTTGATAGCAACAGCGATTCCGTTTTGTTTGTGCGGAATTTCGAGATCGAGCAATGATTGAACGCTTAGCGATTCAGCATTAAAATGTTTAGTTTGTTGGTTGATTTTTAGTTCCATTCCTTTTGAATTTAGTATATAGATATACTTTAGGAATGGCTACAAGAACGCATAAAATGCGTGCAGAAGTCATCTTACTTTTCCCTACGCTAGTATGAACTAGATCAGGTTCAGAGGGTAAAATCTCAGCCTACAATGTTGTAGACACCCCTAAAGTGTGAAGCAAATATATGTAATTTTTGTTTGAGAGTTTAAAAAAGTTTCAAGTTTCAAGTTTTAGGTTGTACTCGAACAGAATTTTTTGTCTCTATTACAATCGAAATGAAACCTGAAACCTGAAACTTGAAACCTGAAACAAAACTTTTATTTTGTTCTCGTCCAGCAATCTTCCGCATGATCATTGACCATTCCGGTAGCTTGCATGTGCGCATATATTACAGTTGAACCGACAAATTTAAAACCTCTTTTTTTCAAATCTTTACTGATTTCATCTGAAAGTGGAGTAGTGGCAGGAGCTTCTTTTGAAGTTTTTAGATTGTTTATAATCGGTTTTCCATCTGTATATTTCCAAATATAATTGGAGAAACTGCCAAATTCTTCCTGAACTTTCATAAAAGCCTGAGCATTTGAAACTGCAGCTTTAATTTTTAGCTTGTTTCGGATAATTCCGGTATTCTGCATCAATTCTTCGATTTTATCTTCTGAATATTGGGCTATTTTTTTATAATCGAAATGATCGAAAGCAGCTCTGAAATTTTCTCTTTTGTTCAAAATCGTAATCCAGCTTAAACCGGCTTGAAAAGTTTCCAGAATTAAAAATTCGAATAAAGTAGGATCGTCATAAACCGGAACGCCCCATTCTTCGTCATGATATTTTTTGTATAAATCACTGGAATTGCACCAGCTGCATCTTATAAGAGTTGTGTCTTCCATTATCTTCCAATTTGCCAGCTGTATCCTTTAACACTCGGAATATATGCTGAACGACCTACAATGACTAAATTATTATAAATTTTCCGATTGTATTTAATACCGATAGCATTGCCGGACATATACATTTTATTGGCTTTGAATTTTACTTTCATTTTGCCGTCTTCAAGTTCTGCATCTGATACTTTTTCGACAAGCCAAGTTGATTTCCATTTCACGGATAACTCATTTTCAGCGGTTTTGGTAACGCTTTTAACTAGTTTAACTGCTTCTTCAGGAATTTCAAAGTTTTGTGTGAGCTGTTCTTGTGTCATTGTTTGACCCATTTTACAGTTGTTAAGGATTTTCCTAATATTAACGAAATTCAGCAATTTGTCGTTTGCTTCTTTTTTGATATCAATATTTTCATTTTTGGGCTTACTTTCAAGATTAGGAGCTGGAGTTATGGCAATGTCTTTTTTTACAGCAAAATTCTTTTGATTTGCAGCAGTTTTTTTTGTTTTAATTTCCTGTGGAGCCTTGATACTTTTTGATGCTATTTTTACACCAGTTTTAACAGGAACTGGTTTTAGCATATTGACGGGCATGATTATTTTTTTAGGTGGCTTTTTTTCGTCACGGCCACAACTAAAAGAGAAACATGTTAATGCGAATAAAATAAGTAAGCTAACATTTTTCATAACCCGATTATTTTTTATTCTTGATGATGAGGATCTTCGTCTAAATATTTTTTAATCAAATGGTGTCCGGCATATATTAAAGGCGTCAGCAATATGGCAATCGATAATTTAAAAGTATATCCAATTAAAGCAGAAGATATAAACGTGTCAAAATTGATTTTTCCTGGTAACCAAAATGCAATTCCAAGAACAATAAACGAATCAAATAACTGTGATATTACGGTTGATCCCGTTGTTCTGAGCCATATTTTTCTTTCACCTGTACGTCTTTTGAAAAACCAAAAAATCCAGACATCAATTAATTGAGATGCCATAAAAGCAATCAAACTACCAACAATAATCCACATACTTTGGCCAAAAACAGCCTGAAATTGGTCATCATTTACAGGACTTATTCCTTTTGCAGCAGGAATTACAATAGCCATAAACAAAATTAGAAAAGCATAAGCAATCAAACAGGCCGTAATAAAGGAGAGTTTTTTTACTCCTTTTTCACCAAAATATTCATTTATTAAATCGGTTGTCAAGAAAACAACTGGCCAGGGCAAAATCCCAATACTCATTACAAAAGGGCCAATCTGAATGAGTTTTCCGCCAATTAATTCGGCTACGACTGCATTTGTTATAAATATACCTGCCAGAATTACAAAGACAATTTCTTTTTTGGTTTTAAACATATAAGCTTATTATAAAATCTATTTTTTCAAAGTTAATTATTTTAAGCTTAAAATAAATTAATATTCTCCATCAAGAATATTTTCATCTTCGATCTTTTGTTTTTCAAAACTCGATCTCAAATGTTCTTTGTTTAAATATTCTGTAGCTATTAAATCGTATTTCTTTTCTAAATCCTCTTCGTCATTAAGTTGTTTTGAATCGATTATATTGAAAGCAAGCGGATTTATTTTTCCGTTTTCGTTTATAAAACCAATTGTGTACAGCTGGTTTTTTTCCAGATCTTTTGCTTTTACTTTGTAATAGAAAAGTGAAATCTCGTGACCATCTTTCTCAATGATTTTCTTTTTCATCAATGAAATGCTGTCTTTTTCAGAAAGGCTCAGAAGATTGATTGCGGCAGCTTTTGAAATTTCTTCATCCGAAAAATGAATCAGTTCTTTTTTATTCTGATTTAATAAAAGATTAATTGTAGTAAATTGTGTTTTCGGGTCTTTTAAGAAGCTTTCAATTTCTGTTGAATTTAGTTTGTTGTTTACAATTCCTAATCGGGCCAATTCAATGTTCAATTCCAGAATATCAAGCTTTCTGATTTTGTCCAAAATATCTTTAACTGGCTTTTCTTCAGCATAATTGTAGATTAAAGTTGTATAAGTAAGCAAATCAGCCAGAGATTCATTAGTGTCAAAATAAACTGCTGTTGCTTCCAGATTATCATTGTTTTGTTTTGCTTTATTTTTCTGATTCCAACTTGCAACTCTTTTGTATTCTAGTTTTGTATTGGTCAGAATTAATTTTTTAAACGCTTTTAATTTTTTAACCGAGATTAATTTTTGTTCAAAAAGCGAGTTGCAAAAAGTTATTACAGGATTGTGATATTCCTTAATGCTGTAATACTGAAAAACATTAGGAAACAATTCTTTGCTGTTTTCTGAATCTTCTTCAAATGCCGAAAACAAGTTTGCAATCGCGTATTGATTATCCGGAATTGGCAAATCGTAATCGAACAATTCATTTATTTTTTTGTAAGCCGTTTTTGATTTTTGATTCGAAAGCGCTTTTAGAATACTAATTTGAATATCTGTTTTAACGGCTTCTTTTTTGTAATAATTTTCCAAATACGAAATAACTCTTTCGTCTTTCATTCCGCCTATTTTTTCTAACAGACTAGTAATGGCATCGGTTTCATTTTCTTTAAAATTGAAAGTATCAATAAAATTGGTCAGACTTTCAAAATCATTATCTGAAACATCCAGCGTGTTTATTGATTTTAAAGCCGAGTAACGAATTGTATCGCTTTTACTTTTTGCATCTTCAATAAAAAGTTTCACTTTATCCTCACTGCTTTCAGTTTGGTTGTTTTTTACAAAAAAGAGTGAATTGAAAGTTTTTTCAATAAAAGCATCTTCATTTTTATAATTTTTGCCCACAAGAGCGCTCAACAAATACGTTGTATTGTCCTTGTATAAAACTTTATATTTTATGGCTTGAACGGCATTTGGTTTAGAAACTGTTGCGTTTATAATATAGCTTTTATCCTCTTTATTGTAAGTAGTATTTTCAGTTATAAACTCATAATTGTCTTTTTTATTCAAAAGCATTTTGTTCCAAAGCGATGCTGAAAAACCATTCTTCGTATATACTTCGGCACTTAATAAAGAAGTCAGATTATCAGTGAAATTTTCATCGTCAAAATAGGTTTCAGTGAAATCTTCATAATCTTGCTTTAAAAATTCTTTTCTGAATTTATTCTGAATGGAATCAATAGACAGATTGCGCTCATATTTTGGATATTTATAATATTTCAGAATAATTTTCTGACCTGTTTCAGAATTAAAATGCTGAAATTTTATAGACGAATTAAAAGTGTTTTTTCGTATTTTTTTATCAGGATTAAGATTTAAAAATAAGTTTTCGTTTTCTTTTTCCGGAATTTCTATTTTGTAGTTTGCAATTGAATCAACATAGATTTTCGATTTTGACGAATAAACAAAAGGCGAAATTGAAAACGATTTAAAAAAGCGGTTTGTATTTTCTTCAGATGCATTTACGGTTCCAAGTAAATAATATTTATTTCCTGCAATTACCGTTTTTAGCCTCATATTTCTGTTTCCTATTTTTGAGAAAGAAACCAAAGAGTTTTCTGTTTTATTATACTGAACATTCGTCGAATCCTGATCTTGTTGTAAATAAAACTCATAATGAATTTGTTTTTGCTCGTACTCTGAATTTTCTAAAGTTTCAATATCATTTAAAGTTTTTTCTCTTAAAAAATAATAACCTTTTTCTTGATTGTCAAAAGCCTGAATATTAATATCGACAGCCTTTTCAGCATTATTTCCAAAGACAAAATTGAAGGAAGGAATTTCAGCTTCAAATCCGCCTTTTAATGGTTTTATTTTTTCCCAGTCATTTTTAAAAGACTTTATTTTGATGTTTTCAAAAACTTCATTTTCATATTGACGAACATAATTTGCAGGACCTGTCATTGATACCGAAATAATCTCAAGAGGCGTAACAAAGAATTTAGAATGCTGACTATTTCCTGTTTTGGTCACATTTTTTATGTCATAACCAGCGTAATTATTTTGTTCAAAATACTTTTTCTCAATAATGTCTCCGGCTATGTTTTCAAAAAATAAACTGTCTAAAGATTTAATATTGTACGGAATATCATTTTTTTTCAAAAAATAATTTAACGGAATTCTTTTGATTGTAATCGCGCCGCCGTTTGTAAAATCTGGCGAACCTAAATTTTCATTTTCGTCAATAGTTGTTTTATACAAAGGCAATTGCAGCATTTTGTCTTTTGTAGTTGTAACGCTGAAATTTGGATTTGGAAAATAAGCTTCAATTGTTTTTTTCTGATTTTTTCCACTTTCCGTAAAAGTGTCAATTATAGGTTTTACGGTGTAACCTTTTTGTCTTAAAAGTGCAATAATGCCTTCGTTTCCTCCAAGATGTGCCGCACCTACGGCAGAGAATAAACTTCCTGTTTTTGCAATAGAATCAATACTTTTGGTCATCACTTTATTGCGGTTTACAATAAGAGCATCATGCGCTTTTTTAGAAAACATTAGTTTATAAATAGAGTCGAGCATAATAATATCTTTTTCCCTATAATATTCTTTAAGCACTTCTGTTGGGTTCCTGTTTTTTAAAATTTTAAGCAAGGCAGTTTTGTTTTCGTCTTTCGCAACAGCATCTTCATCCATTACATTAAGTATAGAAAGCATAGATTGTTTTGCATCTTCAAGTCCGGCGATTTTCTTTTTATATTTTTTTCCGGTCTGAAATATAAACATGTCAAGAACGGTGTTTTCCTGAAAATCAGCCTGATCTCCTTCGGCTCCTGACAACATGTTTTTGAAATATTTGGCATTATCGTTTACAAAAATGGTCTTAATATTTTCTTTGCTTGCAGGAAACAAATAAAACTCCGAATAAAAACTTGGCGAAAAATTATAGTCATCATTTTTCATTAAACCATTCAGTTCTCCCCAGGTTTCCGGATTGCTTTCATTTGCCACAATATCTGATCCTAAAAGATTTTTGAAGAAAGAATCTGATAAATGAAAAGATACTTTTTCATTGACATGCATAGTTCCGTACAAATAAGAATTTTTGGTTAAACCGTTTCCGGATATTTCCCAAAAAAGACTTTTATTTTGTGCCTGAATAACTGAAGTTATTAATAATGAGATGTAAAGGAGTTTTTTCAAAAGAAAAAGATTAAAGGTTTTGCTAAACAAATATAAAGCAGAATAGATTCGGATGTTTACGGTTTCCCGTTTTTATGCGTTTTTTTATAAAGGATTTTCTGAACAACCCCGAATGCTTTTCTAGATTAAAGGCGTTTTAGAAGAAATCATTTTTTTTAACATTCTGTGAATGGTTTGTGATTCGTAAATTTTAGGTATTTTTGGAGAAGAACAAGTTTCTATTATTTATAATCAAATTAACGAGAATGAAAAAATTAATGTCAATTTTTATCATGAGTACAACTTTTTTTGCGGCTTCCGCACAAAGCAATTCTGATAATCCGTTGCTAAAACCTTGGTCAGGTCCTTACGGAGGAGTTCCTGCCTTCAATGAGTACAAAGTTTCCGACTTTAAACCGGCAATTCAATTTGCTATTCAGGAAAAATTAAACGAAATAGATGTTATTGCGAATAATCCAAAACCAGCTACTTTCGAAAATACTATTGTTGCTTTAGAGCGTTCAGGAGGGACAATTGAACGAATTCTGACTGTTTATGGAATTTACAGATCAAACTTAAGTAGCCCTGAATTTAGCGCAATTGACAGAGAATTGTCACCTAAATTTTCTGAATTTTCAGATAAAATCAATCAAAACAAAAAATTATTTACCAGAATCGAAACGGTTTATAATTCAAAAGAAAAAAGCAAACTTACGGGCGAGCAACAACGTTTAATTTGGTTGTATTATACCAATTTTGTGCGTCAAGGCGCTCAGTTAAACGATGCTGATAAATCTAAAGTTGCAGGAATAAACAAAGAATTGGCAACACTTTTTACACGTTTTAGCCAAAATTTATTAGCAGAAGAGCATAATCAATACGTTGCTTTAAAAACAGAAAGCGATTTTGATGGTTTGCCACAAGAAGTTAAAAATGCTGCAATTGCTGAAGCAAAAGAAAGAAAATTGGATGTTATGGGCTGTATTGCTAATACACGTTCTTCAATTGAGCCATTTTTGACTTTTTCAACTCGCAGAGATTTAAGAGAAAAAGCATTTGATATTTTTGTGAAACGTGGTGATAACGGAAACGAAAATGACAATAATGCAACACTTGTTTCTATTTTAGAGTTGCGTACTCAAAAAGCAAAACTATTAGGCTATCCAACGTTTGCTGATTGGAGTTTGTCTAACAAAATGGCAAAAGATCCTAAAAAGACTTTGGCTTTAATGGAATCAGTTTGGGAACCAGCTGTTGAGCAAGTTCATAAAGACGTTGCCGAAATGCAAAAAATTGTTGATGCTGAAGGAGGGAATTTTAAAATCCAGCCTTGGGATTACCGTTTTTATGCTGAGAAAGTTAGAAAAGCAAAATATGACTTAGATCAAAACGAAGTTAAACCATATCTTCAGTTAGAAAATTTACGTGAAGGTATGTTTTGGGTTGCAGGAGAATTATTCAATTTAAGCTTCAAACAAATTACAAATGTTCCAGTTTATCACCCAGATGTACGTGTTTGGGAAGTAAGCAATAAAGTAACAGGTAAAGTTGTAGGTTTATGGTATTTTGATCCTTACGCTCGCGCAGGAAAACGTTCTGGAGCTTGGATGAATGCTTACCGCGATCAACAAAAATTAGAAGGAAATGTACTTACAATAGTATCTAATAACTGTAATTTTGTTAAAGGTGCTCCAAATGAGCCAATTTTAATTTCTTGGGAAGACGCTTCGACTTTATTCCATGAATTTGGTCACGCACTTCACGGATTATGTTCAAATGTAACATACCCAAGTTTAGCAGGAACAGCTGTTGCAAGAGATTATGTTGAGTTCCCGTCACAATTATTAGAGCATTGGTTGGCAACTCCAGAAGTATTGAACAAATTCGCTTTGCATTATAAAACAAATCAGCCATTGCCTCAGGCTTTAGTTGACAGAATTGAAAAAGCAGCAAACTTTGGTGAAGGCTTTTCAACTGTTGAAACTATCTCTAGTTCTTTAGTTGATATGAAGCTTCATTTGGCTACACAGCCTATTGATCCACATAAATTTGAAAAAGAAACGTTAGATGCGCTTCATATGCCTTCAGAAATTGTAATGCGTCACCGTATTCCGCAATTTGGACATATTTTCTCAAGCGATGGATATGCTGCAGGATATTACAGTTATTTATGGGCTGATGTTATCAATGCAGATGCGTGGGAAGCTTTTACAGAAGGAAAAGGTGCTTACGATAAAGCTGTTGCAAAAAGACTTTATGATACTGTTTTTAGCGTAGGAAACACTATTGATCAGGAAAAAGCTTATGAGAATTTCAGAGGAAGAGCTCCGAAATCAGATGCTTTGATGCGTGCAAGAAACTTCCCAATTAAGAGTAAAAAATAATTCGGAATTATTTATAAAATTAAGACTGTCAGAAATGGCAGTCTTTTTTTTGTACCATCTAAAAACAATTATCCATAAAAAAAAGCCCATTTGTGTCTAACAAATGGGCTTATATAATAAAGTAATGATATTTAAAATATCAAAAAAGAATTGGATTAACCTAAAGTAACTCTTTTGAAACCAGTGATTTCAACATTGAATCCTTTAACATAATCACCAACTTTTTTACTATCATCTTTGATAAAGTTTTGATCTAATAAAGCTTTTTCTTGATCTAAAGTAGTATTGTCAGAGATGAAACGTTGAACTTTTCCTGGAAGAATTTTATCCCAGATTTGCTCTGGTTTTCCTTCAGCTTTTAATTCAGCTTTAGCATCTTCTTCAGCTTGTTTGATAACTTCAGGAGTTAATTGAGAGAAAGAGATATATTTAGGAACATTTTTTAAAGTTTTTCCTAAACGTGCAGCTTCTTCATTTTCTTTTTCGATTACAGCAATACGAGCAGCAAGTTCAGAAGCAACGAAAGCAGGATCAAAATCTTTGTAAGATAATGTATCAGCTCCCATAGAAGCAACTTGCATAGATACGTCTTTTGTTAAAGTATCAGCATTAGCAATTGGAGAAGAAATAGCTGTTAAAGCAGCAATTTTGTTAACGTGAACATAAGATCCAACGAAAGCACCTTCTAAAATTTCAAAACCACCGATTTCGATTTTCTCACCGATAACACCTGTTTGCTCGATTAATTTTTCAGCAACAGTGATTCCGTTGAAATCAGAAGCCAAGAATTCTTCTTTAGAAGAGAAGTTGATAGCTCTTTCAACTAAATCTTTAGCTAAAGTTACGAAAGCTTCATTTTTACCTACGAAGTCAGTTTCACAGTTTAAAGTGATGATAGCTCCTTTAGTGTTGTCTGCATTGATAAAAGAAACAGCAGCTCCTTCAGAAGACTCACGATCAGAACGGTTAGCAGCAACTTTTTGTCCTTTTTCTCTAAGGATTTGTATAGCTTTATCGAAATCTCCTTCAGCTTCAACTAAAGCTTTTTTACAGTCCATCATTCCGGCACCTGTAGATTGTCTTAATTTATTTACGTCTGCAGCAGTAATTGTTGCCATAATATTTTGAATTTTAATGTTAAAAGTAAAAATTCCATCTTCTAAATCCCAAACTCCAATTTTATTAAATTATCAACATAACGTTTTTAATTTTGTATTTGGAATTTGGAATTTAAAATTTGGAATTTAAAATTTGATTTATTCTTCAGTTGCAGGAGCAGCTTCAGCTTCAACAGCAGGAGCTTCTTCAGCAGCTTCAACTTCTTTTTCAGCACCTCTGTCAGAAAGACCTTCGATTACTGCAGTAGTCACTAAAGATAAAATTTTGTCAATTGATTTAGAAGCGTCATCATTTGCAGGAATCACGTAATCAACCTCTCTTGGGTCAGAATTCGTATCAACCATTGCGAAAACTGGAATGTTTAATTTTTGAGCTTCTTTTATTGCGATGTGTTCAGCTTTGATATCTACTACGAACAATGCAGCTGGTAGTCTAGACATGTCAGCGATTGAACCTAAGTTTTTCTCTAATTTAGCACGTAGACGATCAACTTGCAAACGCTCTTTTTTAGATAACGTCATGAAAGTACCATCTTTCTTCATTTTATCGATAGAAGACATTTTTTTAACTGCCTTTCTGATAGTTACGAAGTTAGTAAGCATTCCACCTGGCCATCTTTCAGTGATGTAAGGCATGTTTGCAGCTTTTGCTTTATCAGCAACGATGTCTTTTGCTTGTTTTTTGGTAGCTACGAATAAGATTTTTCTACCTGATGCAGCGATTTTTTTCAAAGCTTCATTAGCCTCTTCAATTTTAGCTGCAGTTTTATATAGATTGATAATGTGAATACCATTACGCTCCATATAAATGTAAGGAGCCATGTTTGGATCCCATTTTCTAGTCATGTGTCCGAAGTGAACACCTGCTTCTAGTAATTCTTTTACTTCTATTTTGTTTGCCATTTTTGTACTAGTTTACGTTCTGTTGATTAGCAATGTATAAATGGCGATTTCTCTGGCTTTATACATTTAGATGCTAAACTATTTCCTACCTCGATAGGAGAGCAACAATAACTGTGTTTTTTAATTTCAATAAATAATTGATAGTCTTGTACCAATGTACAAGACAGGTAATATTAACGTTTAGAGAACTGGAATCTCTTACGAGCTTTCTTCTGACCGAATTTCTTACGTTCAACCATTCTTGGGTCTCTTGTTAATAAACCTTCTGGTTTAAGGATTCCTCTGTTTTCAGCGTTAACTTCACACATTACGCGTGCTAACGCCATTCTTACAGCTTCTGCCTGACCAGTTGTACCACCTCCGTAAACGTTTACTTTTACATCAAAGTTACCAGCATTTTCTGTCATAGATAATGGTTGTAAAACTTTGTATTGTAAAGTTGCAGTTGGAAAGTAAGTTGCGAATTCTTTTTTGTTTACAGTGATGTTTCCAGTTCCCTCAGAAACGTATACACGTGCAACAGCGGTTTTTCTTCTACCGATTTTGTGAATAACTCCCATTACTTAAGATCATTTAGGTTAACAGTTCTAGGTTTTTGAGCTCCGTGAGTATGCTCAGCACCTACAACAACATTTAGATTTCTGAAAAGTTCTGCTCCTAATTTGTTTTTAGGTAACATACCTTTTACCGCTTTTTCTACTAATAATGCAGGGTTTTTAGATTGCAATACTTTAGCAGTTAAAGTTCTTTGTCCTCCTGGGTAACCTGTATGACGCATGTAAATTTTGTCATTCATTTTTGTACCTGTAAGGTTAATTTTCTCTGAGTTGATAACAATTACGTTATCTCCACAGTCAACGTGCGGTGTGTAACTTGGCTTGTACTTACCTCTTAAAATCATTGCAACTTTAGAAGCAAGACGTCCTAAGTTATGACCTTCAGCGTCAACAACAATCCACTCTTTAGTTACAGTGGCTTTGCTAGCTGAAACTGTTTTGTAGCTTAATGCGTCCATAATATTATTTTAATTAAACATTCCATCCCCAATAAAGGGGATGCAAAAGTACAATTAATTATTTTAAAACCAAATACCTGAAAAGAATATTTTATATCCTGAAAATCAGGCTCTCAGTTTTGTATTTAAATCATTAAAAAAAAACCACCTTCACGATAACGCGAAGATGGTTCAATATTTTGTTTTTTTTGTGTTAAACAATAAATAAATTTGCAATGTCAACAACTTGTTGTGTATTCAGCGGTTCATCATAAGCTTCTGATCCTGCGGCCGCTCCAAACAAACTGGCAGTATTGTAGCCGGCCTGCATAGTGACACCTTCACCATCATAAACTGCCTGAGTGGCTGCTGGCATTCCGGCACCTCTTTCTGCATTTGAAATCCAGCCTTTTAATCCGCGTAAGCGTCGAACTTCAGATGCATGTCGAGCTTCGACAGAATGAATTTGCAAGGCAGCTGTCAATAAATCGGGAGTTGAAATTAAATTCGCAGCTTGACCTTTGTAAGCTCTAACGCCTGTATCTTCAAAAGCTTGCGCCAATGCTAAAAAGGTCGGATAATCATGAAAAGGATCAAATGCGCCTCCAACGGTAAAATCAAAAGTAGGTTTTGCAACAAAGTTTGGACTCATTGTTCCGCCCAATCCTGCAATTAAGAATTTTACATGATCAGCTTCGTGATCTGCGATTTGCTGAAAAACTTTCAAATCGCGTCCGCCATTTTCAGAAGCGGGAATTACTCCAGAATCTAATGCCATTGCATAAAATTCGTTTTCAAGATATTCTAAAGTAAGTGCAAATTGTAATGCTCCAATTGGTGTAGCAGGAGTTACTGTTATATCTTTTGCAAGTGCTTTGTTTGCCATTGCTGATAATCCGAATGGGATTGATGCCAATGCCAGATTTCTTCCCATATTTCCAAACTGATTAAAACTGTCTCTTCTAGAGCCGGTTCTTGCCATTAAACTATCATCAGTGAAGGTTTCTATAAATTTTAAAATATTCATAATTTCTAAGTTTTAGCTAGTTAAGATTAAGGTAAATAGTTGGCAGTAAATTTTGTAGTAATAAATCCTCCAGCAATTGGCAGAATTTTGGAAGGATCTTTTGCGACATCTAATCCTGTTGATGTATTTACAATATCGTCACCCGCAAAATCTTTGGAATTAGGGTTGATCAAGCTTCTTATAGCTGAAGCATGTCTTGCTTCGACAGAAACAATTTTTCCAGCCAATAACAAGTAATCTGCGCTTTTAATTAATTTTCCAGCACCGTTGTACGCGGCAACTCCTGTATCTTCTAGTGCTTTTGCAGTTGCAAGAACTTCGTTACGACTGTTGAAATTCATAGAGCCATAGTTAAATGCCAAGGAGGGAAGCAGTTGTGAGCTAGGATCTGGAAGTGCTCCAGTCAAAGCGGCTTTGAAAAAATCTCTGTGAATTACTTCGTGATGATATAAATCGGTTAAAACCTGACGTTCAATATCATTAAAAGTAGAGTTAAAATTTGAGGCGTTTACGACTTTCGTGTAAAAGTCGGCTTCTAATTGTTCAAGTGCATACGCGTACGTAAGTACACCAAAGTCTCCTGAACCTAAATCAAACACTCCGTTCTTTATGCCTGGCAGGGTATTATCCTGCATATTGTTATCATCATCATTGTTGCTGCAGCCAGCCAGAACCAAACCTGCACTAACTAGCGTTAAGCCGCTGAGCTTTAGAAAGCTTCTTCTGCTATCTAGGGAAGGATTAACTTCCTGAATTTTAACTTCGTTTTTCATAATCAAAGGTTTTTATTAAGGTTAATAAAGCGTATATTAGAGTATTAACGAGATTTAAGGAGATGCGGTTTTAAAAATCAGGGTTATCTTGCTTTTATTTTCAAAAGACCTTATATTTTTAATAAGTGGTAGGGCTTTTTTGTTTTATTTTAGGTAATTCTACTATATTTGTATTAATTACATAAAATTTTAATAGATGAAAGCTAAAGCAACTCTTAAACAAATTGCGAAAGAACTAGGTGTTTCTGTGTCTACAGTGTCTAAAGCATTGAACGATAGTCCGGAAATTAGTGAGCAGACGAAGGTGAAGATTAAGGAGTATGCCAAACTCAAAAATTATAAACCGAATGTTATTGGTCTGAATTTGAAGAACAGAAAAACCAAAACCATTGGTGTAATTATACCTAATATATTGAACTCTTTTTTTGCTAAAGTTTTTAGCGGGATCGAAAAAGTAGCCGACAAGAAAGGATATAATGTAATTACTTGTATTTCTAATGAATCTTTAGAAAAAGAAATTCATACGCTTGAAATGTTGAGCAACGGAACTATTGACGGTTTTATTCTTTCAGTTTCTGAGGAAGCGCAAAAACTTCAGGATTACAATCACTTTTCGGAAATTATTAATGACGGAACTCCAATTGTAATGTTCGACCGTATTGCTGATGAAGTTGATTGTGATAAAGTTGTGGTTGATGATTTTGACTCTGCTTTAAACTCAACACAGCATTTAATTAATTTAGGATGTAAAAATATTGCGTTGATTTCGTCAGTAGATAATTTAAGCGTTGGAAAATTAAGAGCCGATGGATATTTAAAAGCTTTAAAAGACAATAATATTCCGGTGAACGAAAAAATCATTCTTCGAACTGATTCTGAAGATGATATGAAAGCTAAAATCGATGCTATTTTTGATAATAAAGTAGATGCAATTTTTGCTTTAGATGAAAATGATTCGGTTGCTGCTTTGAGAGTGAGTCTGAAAAAAGGATACAGAGTTCCGGAAGATATTTCAATTATTGGTTTTGCTGACGGAATTTTAGCTTCAAGACGTTTGTCTCCAAGTTTGACAACAGTAAGCCAACACGGAATCGAAATTGGCGAAGTTGCTGCAAAACGATTAATCAAAAGATTGGAAGAAACCGAAGAAGAAACTTCAGATTATGAAACAATCGTTATCAAGACAGTTTTGAAAGAAAGAGAATCGACTAGAAAAGTAAAATAATTAAAAAACCACCAGCAACAACTGGTGGTTTTTTTATGTTTCAAAGTTAATTCGAAAGCTCTAAAATTAGATTAATGCGCTTCTAACCAATCTTTACCTAACCCAAGTTCAACTTCTAAAGGAACCGCCATTTTAAATGCGTTTTCCATTTCGTGTTTAATCATTGGCTGGATTTTTTCGAGTTCATCATTATGAACATCGAACACAAGCTCATCATGTACCTGAAGCAACATTTTAGATTTCCAGTTTTCGTCTTGTAATTTTTTATGAATATTAATCATCGCAATTTTGATTACATCGGCAGCGCTTCCCTGAATTGGAGCATTTACAGCATTTCGTTCGGCAGCACTTCTTACTACAGCATTTGCAGAGTTGATATCTTTTAAATAACGACGACGTCCTAAAATAGTTTGTACATATCCTTTTTCGCGTGCAAATTCTATTTGCTCGTTAATGTAAGATCTTAATCTCGGATAGGTTTTATAATACGCTTCAATTAAAGCGGCGCTTTCACTTCTCGACAATGAAGTCTGACTGCTCAATCCAAAAGCAGAAACACCATATATAATTCCGAAGTTTACTGTTTTGGCATTGCTTCTCTGTTCACGTGAAACTTCATCCAAAGCTACATTAAATACTTTTGCAGCTGTTGCTTTATGAATATCTTCTCCATCCTGGAAAGCTTTAATCATATTTTCTTCACCACTTAAAGCAGCAATAATTCGTAATTCAATTTGCGAGTAATCGGCAGAGATTAAAGTGTGATTTTCATCGCGTGCAACAAAAGCTTTACGAATTTGGCGTCCTCTTTCGGTACGAATCGGAATATTCTGCAAGTTCGGATTATTGGAACTCAAACGACCTGTTGCAGCAACTGTTTGCATATAATCGGTATGAACACGCAATGTTTTTTTGTCTACTTGTTCCGGCAAAGCCAAAATATAAGTGCTTTGCAATTTCACCATTTGGCGCCAGTCCAGAATTTGTTTTACAATCGGGTTGTCATTGGCTAAATAAGTTAAAACTTCTTCTCCGGTTGCATATTGTCCGGTCTTGGTTTTCTTTTGTTTGGCACCGCCAATTTTCATTTTGTCAAATAAAATATCCCCCAACTGTTTTGGAGAAGCTAAATTGAATTTCTCTCCGGCAGTTTCATAAATTTGTTGTTCCAAAGATTTGATTTCCACATCCATTTCAGATGACATTCCTTTTAAGAAATCAACATCCAAACGAATTCCTTCGGTTTCCATTGCAGCCAAAACGCTTACTAATGGAATTTCGATTTCATCAAATAACTTTTTAGTTTCGGTTTTGTCTAATTCGGTCGTAAAGATTTCTTTTAATTGTAAAGTAATATCAGCATCTTCGGCAGCATATTCTTTAATGTCTTCTAAAGGAACATCGCGCATTGAAAGCTGATTTTTTCCTTTTTTTCCAATTAAGTCTTCAATTGATTTTGGAGAATATTTCAAATATGTTTCGGCCAAAATATCCATATTATGACGCATATCCGGATTGATCAAATAATGTGCAATCATGGTATCAAAAAGTTTTCCTTTTACGGTAACACCATAATTAGCAAGGATTTTTAGATCATATTTTAAATTCTGTCCAATTTTTTCGATGTTTTCATTTTCGAAAAATGGGACAAATTTGTCAACTAAAACTTGAGCTTCTTCCTGGCTTTCCGGAAACGGAACGTAATATGCTTTTCCTTTTTCAAAAGCAAAAGACATTCCGACTAATTCTGCATGCAAAGCATCAATTCCAGTTGTTTCGGTATCAAAGCAAACCGAAGTCTGATTTTGTAAATTCTGCAAAAGCAATTTTACACCCAAATCTCCTTGAATAATCTGGTAGGAGTGAGGTGTATCTAATAATGTATTGTAAAAAGAAGTTCTTGGAGTTTCGGCATTTTCATCTGCGGAAGCGCTTCCAAAAAGATCAAATTGATCGTCATTTTTAGGTTGTGGTTTTTTGTACAATTTAGCATCAGAAACTTCTGGAGCTGCAGTTTGAGTTCCGTCTGTTTTGAATAAATTGTCAAACTGTTCTGCCATTCTTCTAAATTCTAATTCCTGAAAAATAGCATCCGTTTTTTCAATATCCGGACGTGTTAATTCGTAATCAGTTTCATCAAAAGTTACTGGACAATCTAATAATATAGTTGCCAATGTTTTAGAAAGAAGACCTTTTTCTTTATTGGCTTCAATGTTTTCTTTCATTTTGCCTTTTAGCTTGTCGGTATTTGCCAAAAGGTTTTCCATTGTACCAAATTCTTTCAAAAGTTTTTTGGCTGTAACTTCTCCAACTCCGGGAAGTCCAGGAATATTATCGGCAGCATCGCCCATCATTCCAAGAAAATCAATTACTTGTTCTGGTCTGTCGATTTCAAATTTTGCCAAAACTTCGGGAACACCCCATATTTCGATTCCGTTACCCATTCGGGCCGGTTTGTACATAAAGATATTTTCAGAAACTAACTGAGCAAAATCTTTATCAGGCGTTACCATAAAAACTTTGTAATTCTGTTTTTCTGCTTGTTTGGCAATAGTTCCAATCAAATCGTCGGCTTCAAAACCTTCAACTTCAATAATCGGAATGTGCATTGCTTTTAGTAATTCGCATATATAAGGTACCGCAATTTTTATGGCTTCGGGCGTTACGTCGCGATTGGCTTTGTATTCTGGAAAGATTTCATTTCGTAGCTGACTTCCGCCTTTGTCAAAAGCAACGGCCAAGTGGTCTGGTTTTTCTCTTTTGATAACATCCAGAAGTGAGTTCATAAAACCCATAATTGCAGATGTATCCATTCCTTTTGAGTTGATTCTCGGGTTTTTTATAAAAGCATAATAACCGCGGAAAATTAATGCATAAGCATCTAGAAGAAAAAGGCGTTTTTGAGTTGACATATAAAAAATATTAGTCTGTAAAAATAAACAATTGGGTTCTTAAAAATTATCGTAACAAGATTTTTTTTCCAACATATAAGTTATATAAGTTGATTTTAGTAGAGAGGCACTGCAATGGTTCTAAAATATTTATTGCGAATATTATTTATGCTGAATGTTGAAATGAACTTATATGACTTATATGGTAAAAAGCGAGAAAGAGTTAATATCAAGTTAAAAATTTTTATTCAGGGATTTCTTCATTTTGGCTTCATTTTGCAGAGGTAATTTTGATCTGTAAAATAAAAGGTAATTAATTTTTAAATCTTAGAAATCATGAGAAATTTATTGATGTTATTAGTAGCAGTTTTAGGAACAAGCGCAATGGTTCATGCGTTTCCTGCAAAAGATGGTAAAACAGTTCCAGTTAAAGAAGTTACCGCAACAAAACACCCGAAACACAAATCTGATAAAAAAGCGAAATCAGAAAAAACTGAAGCTCCAAAAGCAGAGACAGCAAAAGTAAAAAAATAAGAAAAAGAATTTAAGAGAATAAAAAACATTAATTTAAAAAATTAGAAATCATGAAAAATTTATTGATGGCCGCAGTATTGATTTTAGGAACAAGTGTAATGGTAAATGCTCAAACTGCACCAACTCAGGCTGCACCGGCAAAAGAGGTAAAAGCAACTAAACACCATAATCACAAATCTGGTAAAAAAGAAAAATCAGAAAAAAGTGAAGCTCCAAAAGCAGAAGCTGCAAAAAAGTAAAATAAAGATTGTTTGAGTTTTGTTTTTTATCATGGTAAACAAAAACAAAACAGGAATAATGATTATGGAGAATGCGGTTGGAAAAGGCTGATGAAGAAATTTATCAGCTTTTTTTATTCGTTAATTTTTTAATAATGCGTAACAAGATTTTTTAAAATTGCTTAAATTTAATTGCGCTTAATAGCTGTTTTTATGAATATTTTAATTGTTGAAGATAACAGAGAGCTAGCAGTAGAAGTTTATGATTTTCTGTGCAATGCGGGTTATGTATGTAAAATTGCCCATAGTTGTAATGATGCTTTGGAAGAAGTCAGCAGTAATGATTATGATGCCATGCTGCTTGATCTTGGCTTGCCGGATGGAGACGGTTTTGAGGTTTTGAAAACCGTACGAAAAACGCAATCAAAAATGGCTGTAATTGTTCTCACAGCCCGCGGAGAATTAGATGACAGAATAAATGGTCTTCATTTAGGTGCCGATGATTATTTGACAAAACCTTTTGCATTAACAGAACTAAGTGCCAGATTGTTTGCCGTAATTCGCAGAATTCATGGTTTTACATTAAATAATTTAAGCATTCACGGGTTTTTGCTTCAATTGCAGGATTATAAAGTCAGCTATAATGATATACCGCTTAGTCTGACTAAAAAGGAATTTGATATTTTTCAGTATTTGGTTTTGAATAAAAACAGAGTTATCACCCGACTTCAGTTAACGGAGCATATTTGGGGAGATATTCTTGAAGTTAATTCTGATTCCAATTTTATAGATGTTCATGTCCGAAATCTTCGAAAAAAATTAGACAAACATCGATCTATAGATTGGTTTGAAACCGTTCGAAATGTAGGTTATCGCATAAACGAATAAAAATAAATTTGTGAAGATAAAACACCAGTTAGCTATTTTTAATGCACTGACGCGATTGTTGGTGATTTTGATTTTATGGCTAATGCTGCCCATTTTAGTTGAAAATGTTGTTTACCGACATATTAATAATGGCTTGATTGAAAAAAAGAAAAAATTTATTGATCATTTGAATAAAAAAGAAATTGATGATTTTATTGAAAATGCCGATGATTCAACTGAAACATATTCTCAATTTTCTACGCTTCACAGTGAATTTTTAGTATTATCTAAAATCCGGGTAAAGGAAAAAGATAAAAAAGCGATTTTCACGAATGAATACCGAATTATCGAAGGAGAAGAAAATGAATATAGAATTCTGCAATATCATTTCACCTACGAAAATCAAGGTTATCAACTGGAAATCGGGAGCAGTTTGAGTGAAGTGAATGACCTTACTTTTATTATCCGATTTTTTATAATTATTGTTTTAGTTGTTATTTTGCTGGTTACTTTTTTGGCAGATACCGTTTATATTGAATATCTGCTGAAACCTTTTTATAAAATCATCGATACAAAAATAAGGCGCGTTAACGAACCGGAAGCTTTTGATCATACTCCGATAAAAGCAAATTCGAGAGATTTTAGAGAATTAGATTTGGTTCTGAACCAAATGATGGATCGAATCTCAGAACTTTTCAAAAAAGAAAAACAATTTATTTCGAATGTTTCACACGAATTGTTAACACCAATTGCGCTGCTGAAAAACAAATTCGAAAACTTACTTCAGAATGATTCTCTAGATGATAATGCTGTTGATAAAATTGCAGGTTCATTGAAGACGCTGGATATGCTGAAAAAAATCATCAATAACTTGCTTTTGATTTCCCGAATTGAAAACAACCAGTATGAAGCAACCGAAAATATTAATTTCCATGAAATTATAGATGATTTGCAGGAAGATTTTCAGGATCGTATGGAGGATCGTGAAATTGATTTTGTAAATCAGATGGAGTTTGATTATGTTTTTATCGGAAATAAAACACTGATTCATATTTTGATTTATAATTTGGTAACCAATGCCATAAAGTATAATCGTCCAAAAGGGAATATTATAATTTCAGATGGATTTGAAAAAGAACGCTATTTTATTTCAATTGCCGATTCAGGATTGGGAATGAGTGAAGCTCATTTGGAAAAAATATTTAACAGATTTGCCAGAATTAATTCAGATCAGGAAGGTCAAGGCTTGGGACTTGCTATTGCTGAAAGTATAGCCTCTTTTCACCATATCGAAATCAAAGTTGTTTCAAAAATAAATGAAGGAACAACCTTCACATTAGTGCTTCCGGAAGCTGTAAAACACAATTAAAAGTTAATTTTTCCTAACAGGTTTAATCTTCATTTAATCTTCATTTTGTGATTCTATCTTTGAAGTATAATAATGAAGTAATTAACAAATCAGCAAAAAATTTTAATTATGAAAAAAGTAATAATGTTAGCAGTAGCTGTTCTAGGAACAGTGGCTATGGTAAACGCTCAAACAACTCCAGCTCAAACCGCTCCAGCAAAAGAAGCTAAAGCTCCTAAAAAAGAGAAAAAAGCAGATAAAAAAGCTAAAAAAGCAGAGGCAGCTAAGCCAGAAGCAGCAAAAACTCAAAAATAAAAAGCACAAGTTTGCTCAGCAAACAATGTTTTGGTTTATAAAAGGTTTTAAAAAATTTGGTAGAGAAAAAGCTGGCAGAGAAATCTGCCAGCTTTTTGTTCTTTATTTTTGAGTTAAATTTTTGATAATAAAAAGCAATAAAATTTTCATTCTTTGTTACTTTGCTTAAAACTATAACTAATGATTTTTCGTTTTGTAATTCTTTGTGCCCTTTTTCTGCTTATCGAGTTTTATTCCTATCAAGCTTTCCGAACTCTTATCAAAGTAAGATGGGCTTTAATAAGTTATCAGATTATAAGTTTTCTGCTTTTAGCATTTATCATTTATTCATTTACTCAATTTGACCGTTCAGTAGGACAAACCAAGCAAACCATGTTTACAATGGGACTTATGCTGTTGGTTTATGTTCCAAAAATCGTTCTTACGCTAGTAATGTTTGGTGAAGACATTTTTAGAATTGGAGCCAGTCTTTTGAATTATTTCATGTACAACGCTCCGAGAAAAGAAATGATGCCAGATAGAAGAAAGTTTATCAGTCAAATTGCATTAGGATTGGCGGCAGTTCCTTTTTTATCTTTGATATATGGAATTTTTGAAGGAAAATATAACTTTAAAGTCATTAAGCAAACGATTTTTTTTCCAGATCTTCCAGATGCTTTTGATGGTTTCAAAATTACCCAGATTTCAGACGTTCACAGCGGAAGTTTTGATAATCCGGAAAAGATAAATTACGCTATTGATTTGATCAATGAACAAGAATCAGATATGATTTTATTTACCGGAGATATCGTAAATACACATGCAAAAGAGATGCATCCTTGGCTAGAAACTTTTAGCCGAATCAAAAATTATAAATACGGTAAATTTTCGGTTTTAGGAAATCACGATTATGGAGAATATGTGACTTGGCCATCAGAAAAAGAAAAAGATGAAAACTTTCATGAAATCAAGAGTCTTTATGGTCAAATAGGATTCAAATTGTTATTGAACGAACATACATACATTCAAAAAGGCGATGATAAAATTGCTTTAGTTGGAGTAGAGAACTGGGGCGTTAATTTCAAGAAAGCCGGAGATTTAAATAAAGCTTCTGAAAATGTAGCAAAAGAGGATTTTAAAGTCTTAATGAGTCACGATCCAAGTCATTGGGACGCCGAAATTAAAGATCATCCTAAAAATTTCCATTTGACATTGGCAGGACATACACATGGAATGCAGTTTGGAATCGAAATTCCAGGTTATTTTAAATGGAGTTTGGCACAATATATTTACAAACAGTGGGCAGGCTTGTACGAAACAGCCGGAAGATACGTTTATGTTAACCGCGGATTTGGTTTTCATGCCTATCCAGGCCGAGTTGGTATTATGCCAGAAATAACAGTGATAGAACTAAAAAAGGGCAAGAATGTGGCTTAATTCGTTAAAAATGCTACATTTGTAGAATATTTGCCTCTTTGTAGTAAATTAAAAAATTTAAATTTTTGGTTTTATGTCAAAATTTGGAGAACTAATAAATGCTCAAGTCCCTGTGTTAATTGACTTTTACACAGATTGGAATGAATCGTCAGTATCAATGCATCCTGTAATTAAAGATGTTGCGGCTGCACTTGGTGATAAAGCCAAAGTAATCAAAATTGATGTAGATAAGAATCAGGAACTAGCTGAGGCTCTTCGTATTAAAGGACTTCCAACACTTATGATTTATAAAGAAGGTCAAATGATTTGGAGACAATCAGGAGAACTTGATGCAAATACAATTATAGGAATTGTTCAAGAACAATTTAATCAATAATAAAACTTTTGTTGATGTTGTTTTTTAATGAATAACATCAAAAGCATATCCATTTTCTTTTAAAAAATGTAAAGTTTTAGGTAAAGCAAATTTTAAATTTTGTGATGCTTTAATACTGTCATGAAAAACAATGACACTTCCCGAAGTTACATTTTTGGTCACATTCTCAAGACATTTTTCTGGCGTGATTGATTGATCAAAATCGGCACTCAAAACATCCCACATTACTATTTTATAACCAAGGTTTCGCAGAATTTTAGACTGCGCTTTTTTTATTTTTCCATATGGAGGACGAAATAATAAGCTGTTCAGTTTTTTTTCATCTGCTAAAATCGAAGCACAGTTTTTTACATTTTCAATATAATCATTAGTTTGGCTTTTCCATCCATTAATGTGATTCATAGTATGGTTGCCGATAGCGTGTCCTTCGGCAATTAACCTTTCGAATAAAGTTGAGTTTGCATTTATATTTTTCCCAATACAGAAGAAAGTGGCTTTTGCGTCAAATTTTTTCAGTTCAGATAAAACCCAGTCTGTGATTTCTGGCGTAGGGCCGTCATCAAAAGTGAGGTATATTTTCTTTTCCTTGTTCGGAATATCCCAACAATATTTAGAAAATACCCTTTTGATAAAAGAATTTGTTTTTACCCAATAAAAGCTCATTTTGAAATGGATTTACATATACTGTAAAATTAAAAAATGCAGTGCTATTTATCTAACAGCACTGCATTTTTTTAATCAGTATATTTTTCGTATATTATTATTCTTTTTCACGTCCAAAACGTTCGAATACATTTACATACGTATTGAAAGTCTTTTTGTGTTTTTCATAAAAAGCTTCATCGTGATTATGCTTCATTACTTGTAAAAGACTTCTGTAACGCTCGATATCAGTAATAATATCCATTGCAAGATCAGTTTGGTCGTTTGGAGGTAATGTTGCGTAATAGTTTAGGTTTTCATTGTATTTTTTTACCAGTTTATTAAGCAAATCTTGTGCTTTTGCAGTTTCTCCTACTTTGTAGTATCCATTTGTAAAAGGTTCTACTAATGAATAATAACCAAATTTGTCTAATGGCAGTTTTGTCATTGCTAAATTGATAACATTTTTAGCTTTGTCAATTTTGCCTTCAGCGATAAGCTGATCCATTAAACGAGATAGGTTAGTGCGGTAAGTAATGCTATTTCTTCGGGTTTCAGGATCATGATAGATTTTATCACTTTCACTGTTGCCCCAATCCCATTTCATTACGATATTATACATTTTATCTGCATCAATTTGTCCCATATCCATTGGTCCACCATCTTTTGAAGGAACATTTTTGATAGGAACTAATTTGTAAACCATTCCATCTAATTGTAAATAATCTTTT
Source organism: Flavobacterium resistens (assembly GCF_900182645.1). GTDB lineage: Bacteria > Bacteroidota > Bacteroidia > Flavobacteriales > Flavobacteriaceae > Flavobacterium > Flavobacterium resistens. Next base: position 785,196 of record NZ_FXTA01000002.1, read on the forward strand.
AACCATAAATAATCTTCATCGTCAAATGCACCTCCGCTGAAGTAAATTGGACGTTTCCAATTGTTATTGGCCAAGATATCAAGCATCATTAAACGGTTTTTGTACAATGCGCTTCCTTTGATATCAATATCTAAATAAGGAACGATAGAGTCGTTGTATTTTGGATTTACGACCTTATTTTTAACAATGATATTTTTGTCAACAGGAACTCTGATTTTATTTGTTGGATAAAAATGAATTGTTTGTCCGTTTTGAAGACCAACTGTTGATTTTGGATTTTTAATAAAATTGATAAAATCAGTGATGTTCCATCGAGTGTCTATTTTTTGAATATGAGCAACATAATCCAATTTATCTCCCACATAATCATCATGTGTGAAAGATATTGGCAATGGATCAGATTCATAGGCTTTGGCTTTCATTTGATCAATATACCAATCCGTCATGAATAAGCTTGTATTTACGATTTTTACATCGGTTCTAAAATGCTCAATTTCCTGAGCGTACCAAAGAGGGAATGTATCATTATCACCAATAGTAAATAGAATTGCATCTTTATCGCAAGAACTTAAGTAAGCTTTTGCCATTGCAACTGCTGTATATCTTCCTGATCTGTCGTGGTCATCCCAGTTTTGAGAAGCCATTAAAATAGGAGCTGCTAACAAACTTCCTGCAATAATTACTGGTCCTGCAATTTTTGGTGCAATATATTTCTGAATACTTTCATATAAAGAGTAAACCCCAAATCCAATCCAAATGGCAAAAACATAAAATGATCCTACAAGTGCATAATCTCTCTCTCGAGGTTCAAATGGTCTTTCGTTCAAATAAATTTTTAAGGCAATTCCCGTAAATAAGAATAATGCTAAAAGAACATAAAAGCTTTTAAGATCTTTGTTGGCGTGATACATTATTCCGATAAGACCTAAGATAAAAGGAAGGAAATAGTAAACATTTCGGCCTTTATTATTTAAAACGTCTGATGGAAGATTGTCTTGAGAACCTAAATGTAGGGAATCGAGTGGTTTGATGCCGCTGATCCAGTTTCCATCTAAATTGTCATACTTTCCTTGAACATCACTTTGACGTCCAACAAAATTCCACATCAAATATCTCCAGTACATATATCCAAATTGGTATTCGAACATAAAACTGAAATTATCTACAGTTGTTGGTTTTTCAATTGTTAAGTATTTTCCATAGCTCTTTAAGAATTTTACATAACCTTCGTTATCAATTTGTTTTTGAGCATATGCTTTTCTGAACTCAGAAACCGTTTTTTCAACTTCATTTCTTAATTGAGCTGTAGCTTTATTGTATTCATCTTCACTTAATTGGCTTACGTCAATTCCGTATTCTCCTAAATCTTCTTCGTAATTGTAATTTGGGTTGATTTTGAATTTAGGCGGATTTGTAAAGTTGATATAATTTTGAATATGTCCCATTTCAGTGCTCCACATTCTTGGCAGAATCGTTTTTTGATTGTCATCAGAATTTTGATCTGCGTTTTTATAATTATTGGTAATGATATATTTACCAGTTTTATAATCTCTTTCGTAGTTTGGTTTTTTGTCTAAATAAGGTGTTTTTTCATCAAGCCCAGCAAAAAATTCTGTGTATTGCGGACCATAAAATAAAGGATTTACACCATATTGTTCACGATTATAATAAGCTAAAACTTCAATAGCATCTGATGGCTTATTTTCGTTAATTACTGTATTTGCATTTGCGCGGACAGGAAGCATCATCCAAGTAGAGAAACCAATCAGGATGAATAAAATACAAAGAATAATAGTGTTGTAAAAAATTAGCCCTTTTTGTTTGGTGAATTTTAAACCAAAATAAAAGAAAGCGATAAAAAGTAATGCCACAAAAATGGTTCCTGAATTAAAAGGAAGTCCTAAACTGTTAACCATGTATATTTCGGTTTTACCAAAAAATGCCATAGTCAAAGGCAGTAATAATTTAAAAATGAATAATAAAATTCCAATAACAACTACGTTAGCAATCAGGAAGTTTTTTATGGTAACTTTTTCGTAGTGTTTAAAATAGTATAGAAAACCTATTGAAGGAATTGTCAATAATGCCATAAAGTGCACACCAAATGAGAGCCCGACAACTAATGAAATTAGCAAAAGCCATTTGTTTCCTTTTGGTTTGTCCATGTCTTGTTCCCAACGAAGACCAAGCCAGAAAAGCAATGCAATTAATAGGGAAGCCATCGCGTAAACTTCTGCTTCAACTGCATTAAACCAAAAACTATCAGAGAAAGTATAAGCTAATGCTCCAACAAAGGAACTTCCTAAAATAACAACTGAATTGTTTTGATCAATTTCGGCAAAACGTGCTACAATTTTTTTCAAAATCATAGATGAAGACCAAAACATAAATAAGATTGTGAATGCGCTAGAAAAAACAGACATCATATTAACCATTACCGCAACATGTTGCGCATCTATGGCAAACATTGCAAAAAAAGCACCCATCATTTGGAATAAAGGCGCTCCTGGTGGGTGGCCAACTTCTAGTTTAGCTGCTGTGGCAATATATTCGCCACAATCCCAAAAGCTCATTGTAGGTTCGACAGTTAATGTGTAGGTGATTAAAGCGATTGCAAATGCAAACCAACCAATAATTGTATTCCATTTATTGAAATTGAATTGTGCCATATTTAGGTGTTAAAATTTTGTATGTTTTCTATCCTACAAAGAAAATGTTTTTTTACGTAAAGAAACGAGCATTAACAAAAAATTCTATAAAACTATCTTTGAAAAGTAATATGTTGTCAATGAGGTGATTCTGATGTTGATGCGTTTTTTTAATTGAAAAAAAAGCAAAAAAGTGATTTTTTTTGAGCAAAAAGTTTGCAGAAACTAAATAAAGCCTTAAATTTGCACTCGCTTAACAGCACTGCTGGTCTATGGTGTAATGGTAACACTACGGTTTTTGGTGCCGTCTTTCTAGGTTCGAGTCCTAGTAGACCAACATAAAAGCCTCTCAGAAATGAGAGGCTTTTTTTATTTAAAAAAGATTGCTTAAAAAATTTGCATAAATTAAATAAAGTTTTAATTTTGCACCCGCTTAACAGCACTGCTGGTCTATGGTGTAATGGTAACACTACGGTTTTTGGTGCCGTCTTTCTAGGTTCGAGTCCTAGTAGACCAACATAAAGCCTCTCAGAAATGAGAGGCTTTTTTTATGCAATAAATTGAAATAAAGGTTTTTTATTTTTCTTTTAAAGACGAAGGTACTATTCCGAATTTCTTTTTAAATGAAAATGAAAAATGAGATAAATCCTCAAAACCAACGCCAATATAGACTTCTGATGGAGGATTTCCTTGGCTGATTAAATAATAAGCTTCCTGAAGTCGCTTGTTTAATAGCCATTTTCCAGGAGTTTGCTGAAATGTTTTCTGAAAATCTCTTTTAAATGTTGCTAAACTTCGTCCTGTTAGATATGCAAAACGATGCAAGTGAACATTGAAATGAAAATTTTTGTTCATAAAAGCTTCAATGTCAATTTTTCCGGGTTCATTAAAGTCGAATAAAATATCTTTTAATTCGGGATTTACTTTTAATAAAAGATGGATGGCTTCTTTTATTTTTAAATTAAATAAAGCTTCGTTATTTTCTTGTTCAATTTCAAGGTAAGAAATCAATGATTCCATGAAAGATTTGTAAAGCGGATTTGGAGCAAGCGTAATCATGGCTTTTGTATCTGCTTTTTTTGTTGCTTTAAAATCATATTCTTTACTCACTTCGCGAAGAATTTCCTGATCTAAAAAAAGAGAAATTGTTTTGAATTCTCCTTCTTCTGGTGGAATCTTGGTGAATTTGGCTAAATGATTTCTTTTGCTGAAACGAAAATCTCCAGCTTTTGTATGGTAAGTGTTTTTGCTGTCTGAAGCGATCATTTCGCCTGAAATTTGATAGCTAAAAACGTGTTCCGGAATAAAATGTTCTCCTTCTCGGCTGCGTGCATAATAGCAGGAGTAGAGTATTTTTGGTTTTGGATTTGCTTTTGTATTCATAATGTAAAAATACTAAAAGATCCGGAAAATCTTTTTATGAAAAGACTTCCGGATCTCAAGTGATTATTTTGGTTGAATCAATGCTTTTGGTTCTAAATACGCTTCAAGTCCGATTGTTCCAAATTCTCGGCCAATACCAGATTGTTTGAATCCACCAAAAGGAGCCATGGGATCGTGGCCGATTCCATTTATTTGAACTCTCCCGGCGTTGATTTGTGAGGCGATTTTGTGTGCTCTTTCATTGCTGGCTGAACTTACATATGCTTGAAGTCCATAAGTAGTGTCATTTGCAATTTCAACAGCTTCTTCATCTGTTTTATAAGTGATGACAGTTAAAACGGGACCAAATATTTCTTCGCGGGCAATACGCATTTGATTATTTGCATTGACAAAAACAGTCGGTTTTACAAAGTTTCCATTTTCTAGACCTTCTGGTTTTCCTAATCCGCCAGCCAGGATTTCGGCTCCTTCGTTAATTCCAATTTGAATATAGTCCTGAACGCGCTGAAATTGTTTTGTGCTGACCATTGGTCCTACGGCTGTCGTGTGGTTTTTTGGGTCGCCAACTTCAATGCTTGTTAGAATTTCTTTGATGATTAGTTTTGTTTCGTCTAATTTGTTTTCTGGGATTAATAATCTTGTTCCGGCAATACAAGCTTGTCCGTTGTTCATAAAAGCGGCACTTATGGCAAGCGGAATTGCTTTTGAAAAATCAGCGTCATCTAAAATAATATTTGGTGATTTTCCTCCAAGTTCCAAGGTAACGCGTTTCATTGTGTCGACAGCTTCTTTGGCTATTATTTTTCCGACAGTTGTTGAGCCGGTAAAAGAGACTTTTGCAATATCAGTATTGCGGCTTATTTCAGTGCCCACAACTTCTCCTAATCCGTTAACAATGTTGACTAATCCTTTTGGAAGGTTTGCGTCATGCAGGCATTCCATCATTAATTGTGTTTGTTGCGCGCTCATTTCGCTTGGTTTTATAACAGTTGTGCATCCGGCAACAATCACGGTTGATAATTTGCTGCTGATAAAGCCATTGCTCGAGTTCCATGGGATAATGATGCCAACTACGCCAATTGGTGTCATTTGAACTTCAGATTCGCCCATGGTTTTAATAAAATCGTAAGAGTTCAATAAGTTGATTGCTGAGTCAAAGCCTTTGAGCATATATTCGTAGCTTACTGATGCAAATTGAAATGTGCCTCCATATTCTTCAATCATTATATTAATGAAGTCTGTCTTTCTTTTTTCAACAGCGATTTTTATGTTTTTTAAATATTGAATTCTTTCTGAAGTTGTAGTTTTGGAGAAAGTCTTAAAAGCATTTTTGGCGGCTTCTATCGCATTTTGTGTGTCCTCTGTGTTTCCTAGGCGAACTTTTCCTAGTTGTTTATTTGTTGTTGGGCTGATTAGATTGAAATATTCAGTTCCTTTTGGAGAAACAAATTCCCCATTAATGTAAATTTTGTCTATTGTTTTCATGTTGTAAGATTTAATGAATTTTTATTTGACAAATTTCAGAATTAATGAAGCGTAGGGCTTTGTTGTAAAGCTCAAAAATACTTTGTTAAAAAGCTCATATTTTAATAAAAAAAATAGCTTCTCATGAGAAGCTATTTTGTGAAATAAATTATTTGTGTTTTTTAAATCTTTAAGGTAATGACAGGTCTCACGGTATGATTGACTAATCCTTCGCTTATGCTTCCATTGAAGAAGTGAGCAAACCCCGTTCTTCCGTGTGTGCACATTCCTATTAAGTCAGCGTTAATGCTGTTTGCGAAATTGATAATTCCTTTCTCAATATTGGTGTCATTGTAAATATGAGTGGAATAATTTTTAATATTGAAATGAGTTACAAAATGATCCATCGCTTTTTGTATGACATGTGTTGGTTTAAAGCTATTTGGTGTGCAAATTGTTACAAGATGAATTTTTGCATCAAAGAATTGGATAAAATTTAAGAGTCTGTCAAAAGGTGCTTTAGTTTCATCTGAGAAATCAGAAGCAAACACAATATCTTCAACCTTGAAATTAGAAATATCTTTTTTGATTACTAAAACAGGAATTTCAGAATTTCGAACTACTTTTTCAGTATTTGAACCAATTAAGAGCTCCTCAATGCCAGAAGAGCCATGCGATCCCATTATGATTAAGTCTACTTCATAGTCTTTGCTTACTTGTGTAATTCCATGGATTGGTTTGTCCATTTTTACAATTTCGGTAATTGAAATCCCATCCAGATATGGTTTTGAAGATATTTCGTCAAGCATTTCATTTGCTTTTTTCATAAAAAGCATAGTTTCAGGAATACTTGCGCCGCCAAGTATGGCGTCGTTCATTTGGTGCGGCAGCTCAAGCATGTGTAAAATGATAATTTCGGAATCATTTTTTTTAGCAATTTGCGCAGCAACTTTTAGGGCATCTTCGGCATGTTCTGAAAAGTCAGTAGGAACTAAAATTCGTTTCATAATTCTTTGGGTTAAATTATTTAGATATTTTGTTGTTTGAATGCTACTATAAAGATAAGAAATATTTTTAGAGCAATCAATTTTATTTGATTTATAAAAAAATCACTATATTTGCATCGTTATTTATTAAAATCTAAATAATGAGGGGACTAATTGTCCCCTCTTTTTATAAAATTATGACATTTAAAGAAAAAGTAAACGGATTAATTGAAGAAGCTCTTCTGGAAAAGCCATCTATCTTTTTGATTGATTTGGCTGTCTCAGATTCTTTTAAAATTAGTGTTGGTTTAGACGGAGATAATGGAGTGGCGCTACAGGATTGTATTGATATAAGTCGTGCAATAGAGAATAATCTGGATCGTGAAGAGCAGGATTTTTCGCTAGAAGTAGCATCTGTTGGAGTAGGATCTCCTTTAAAAATGACAAGACAATACAAAAAAAATATTGGTAGAACGTTGATTGTTACTACAAATACAGAAAAAATTGAAGCAGAGTTGGTAGAAGCTAACGATGTTTTTATAATTTTGTCTTGGGAAGCAAGAGAACCGAAAAAAGTAGGAAAAGGAAAAGAAACAGTTCAAAAAGAGCAACAAATACCTTATACAGAAATTAAAGAGGCAATTGTTACAGTAACATTTTAATTAAAGAATTCGCATGGAAAATTTAGCATTAATCGATTCATTCTCAGAGTTTAAAGACAATAAGCTTATTGATCGTGTAACGCTTATGGCAATTTTAGAGGACGTGTTTAGAAATGCATTGAAGAAAAAATACGGTTCTGATGATAATTTCGATATCATTATAAATCCTGATAAAGGAGATATGGAGATTTGGAGAAGAAGAGTTATCGTTGCTGACGAAGATCTTGATTTTGAAAATGAAGAAATTACTTTGACAGAAGCAAGAATGATCGAAGCGGATTTTGAAATTGGTGAAGAGGTTTCTGAAGAAGTTAAGCTGATTGATTTAGGAAGAAGAGCTATTTTGGCTTTACGTCAAAACTTAATATCTAAAATTCACGAACACGATAATACAAATCTTTACAAGCAATTTAAAGATATTATCGGTGATATTTATACTGCCGAAGTACATCACGTACGTCCTAGAGTAGTTATCTTAGTTGATGATGAAGGAAACGAAATTGTACTTCCGAAAGAAAAACAAATTCCGTCTGACTTTTTCCGTAAAGGAGATAATGTTCGTGGAATCATTGAAAGTGTTGAGTTAAAAGGAAATAAACCTCAAATTATTATGTCTAGAACTTCTGAGAAGTTTTTAGAAAAATTATTTGAACAAGAAATTCCTGAAGTTTTCGACGGATTAATTACAGTTAAAAATGTAGTACGTATTCCTGGTGAAAAAGCAAAAGTAGCTGTTGATTCTTACGATGATAGAATTGATCCTGTTGGAGCTTGTGTTGGTATGAAAGGTTCTCGTATTCATGGAATTGTTCGTGAATTAGGAAATGAAAATATTGACGTAATCAACTATACAAATAATATTCAATTGTTTATTACAAGAGCTTTAAGCCCTGCAAAAGTTTCTTCAATCAAGATTGATGAAGAAAGTAAAAGAGCTGAAGTTTTCTTAAAATTAGAAGAGGTTTCTAAAGCAATCGGTAGAGGAGGTCATAATATCAAATTAGCGGGTCAATTGACAGGTTATGAATTAGATGTTATTCGTGAAGGTGATGTTGCTGGTACAGTTGCAGATGAAGACGATGTTGAATTAACAGAGTTTTCAGATGAAATCGAAGAATGGGTTATCGAAGAATTTGCTAAAATAGGTTTAGATACTGCAAAAAGTATCTTGAAACAAGAAGTAGAAGATTTAGTAAGAAGAACAGATTTAGAAGAGGAAACTATTCTAGATGTTATGAAAATACTAAAAGAAGAGTTTGACAGCTAGAAAATAGCTGAATATCTGCTCTAACAACACAACGAAAAAGGTAATAATAAAAAGGTTATATGTCTGAAGAGAGAGTAATAAGAATAAACAAGGTTTTAAGGGAATTAAATATCTCGTTAGAAAGAGCTGTTGATTATCTAAAAGATAAGGGAATTGCTATTGATGCAAATCCGAACGCTAAAATTTCTGATAGTGAATTTAATATTCTGCAAAGCCAATTTGCGGGCGATAAGGGGAATAAGGAAGCTTCTAAAGAGGTAGGAGAAGAGAAAAGAAAAGAAAAAGAAGCATTGCGTGTTGAACGTGAGAAAGAAATTGAGGACAAACGCAGACAAGACGAAGAACGTCAGAAGCAGCAAGAAATTATAAAAGCGAGAGCTGTTGTAAGCGGACCAGTTCAGGTCGGAAAAATTGATTTGAATCCAAAGAAACCTGCAGTTTCTGCCCCTGTTGAGGAAGCGGTTAAAACCAGTGAACCAAAAGCAGTTGTTACTCCTGCTCAGCCAGAAAAACCTGTTGAAAAAGAAATTGTACAGCCTGAGCCAGTTGTTGCTCCTGTGGTTTCGGAAGAAAAAAAGGTTGAAGCGCCTATTATTACTGAGAAAAAAGAAGTAAAAGTTGAAAGTTCTAAAACAGCACAGGAGCCAATCGTTTCGACTGATCCTGCGACTGCAGAGGAAACAATCACTACTCAATATCAAAAATTATCTGGAACTACTCTTACTGGGCAAACAATTGATTTATCTCAATTTAATAAACCTAAGAAGAAAAAAGAAGATCCGAAAATTACTCCAAATAAACCAGGAGTTCCAGGAGCTGGAAACAATAATAATAACGCTAATAAAAATAAGCGTAAAAGAATCGCTCCTAAACCAGGTGCGCCGGGCGCGCCAAAACCTGCAACAGGAAACGCACCGGGAACACCAAATCCTAATAAAATCACTCCAAATAATGGAGGTGGAGGTTTTAATGCTAACAGAAGTCAAAGACCTGGTTTCGTAAAAGGGAACCGTCCTGCAATTGTAGCTAAAGTTGAGCCTACAGAAGAAGAAGTAAAAAACCAAATTAGAGAAACTCTTGAAAAACTTCAAGGTAAAGGAGGTAAATCTAAAGCGGCTAAATATAGAAGAGATAAAAGGGAAACACACCGTCAAAAATCTGATGACGAGCAAAGAGCACTTGATGAAGGAAGTAAGACAATTAAAGTTACTGAATTTGTTACTGTAGGTGAAATTGCTATCATGATGGATGTGCCTATTACAAAAGTAATTGGAACTTGTATGTCTCTTGGGATCATGGTAACGATGAATCAGCGTTTAGATGCTGAAACATTAACAATCGTTGCAGATGAATTCGGTTATGAAGTTGAGTTTATTACTGTTGATATCGAAGAAGCTATCGCGGTAGTTGAAGATAGAGAAGAGGACTTAGTAGTTAGAGCGCCAATTGTTACAGTAATGGGTCACGTTGACCACGGTAAAACATCTTTACTGGATTATATTCGTAAAGAAAATGTTATTGCTGGTGAATCTGGAGGTATTACACAGCACATTGGGGCTTACGGAGTGACTCTTGATAATGGACAAAAAATTGCATTTTTAGATACTCCGGGTCACGAGGCGTTTACCGCAATGCGTGCACGTGGAGCTCAGGTTACAGACATTGCTATTATCGTTGTTGCGGCAGATGATGATATCATGCCACAAACAAAAGAAGCAATTTCTCACGCACAAGCTGCGGGAGTACCAATTATATTTGCAATCAATAAAATTGACAAACCAAATGCAAATGTTGATAAAATCAAAGAGCGTTTGGCTGGTATGAATTTACTTGTTGAAGATTGGGGTGGAAAAATTCAATCACATGATATTTCTGCAAAAGTTGGAACAGGAGTAAAAGAATTATTAGAGAAAGTTTTATTGGAAGCTGAGATTTTAGATTTGAAAGCGAATCCAAATAAAGCGGCTCAGGGAACTGTAGTTGAGGCGTTCTTAGATAAAGGAAAAGGATATGTATCTACAATTTTAGTACAACAAGGTACTTTGAAAATTGGAGATTATATGTTGGCCGGAAAGCACCACGGAAAAGTTAAAGCGATGCATGATGAAAGAGGGCATACTGTGTTAGAGGCAGGACCTTCAACTCCAGTATCTGTTTTAGGTTTAGATGGAGCTGCTACAGCGGGTGATAAGTTCAATGTTTTTGAAGATGAAAAAGAGGCAAAACAAATTGCATCTAAACGTTCTCAATTAATGCGTGAGCAGTCTGTACGTACGCAAAGACATATTACGCTTGATGAAATTGGACGACGTATTGCTCTTGGTCAGTTTAAAGAATTGAATGTAATCCTTAAAGGAGACGTTGATGGATCTGTTGAAGCATTATCAGATTCATTCTCTAAACTTTCTACTGAAGAAGTCCAAATCAATATTATCCATAAAGGAGTTGGTGCGATTACTGAAACCGATGTTAACTTGGCTTCTGCATCAGATGCTATTATTATCGGATTTAATGTTCGTCCTGCTGGAAATGCAAGACAGCTTGCAGATAAAGAAGAAATTGATATCCGTTACTATTCTATTATTTATGCGGCAATCGATGACTTAAAAGATGCAATGGAAGGAATGTTAGCCCCTGAAATGAAAGAAGAAGTTTTAGGAACTGCTGAAATTCGTGAGATTTTCAAAATTTCTAAAGTGGGTTCAATCGCTGGTTGTATGGTAACAGATGGTAAGATTTTGAGAACTTCTAAAATTAGAGTTATCAGAGAAGGAGTTGTTGTTCATACAGGTGAACTTGTTGCTTTAAAACGATTTAAAGATGATGTTAAAGAAGTAACGAAAGGATATGATTGTGGTATTCAGATTAAAGGATTTAATGATATTGAAGAAAGAGATGTTATTGAAGCATACCACGAAGTTGCAATCAAAAAGAAATTGAAATAATTTTCAATAAATATATTAAAAAGCCTCAATGAAAATTGAGGCTTTTTTTTGTGTAATTATAGTAAGAGAAGTGTGGTTTTTGGCTGTGTCATAATTGTTTAAAATTTATTATTTTTGAGTAAAATTATTTAATTATGAAACAATTACTATACACGGCTGTTCTTTCGATTTGTATTTCTGCTTTCTCTTTTGCTCAGGAAGCTGTAGAAAAAAGCGCTCCGCCAGCGGGTAACGCTGTAGTGGGAGATTATTATGGGGCAGACGTTTCTAGTATTGCAGTTGAAAAAGCTGTCTCGGTTGAAAATTTAGAGAATAAATTTAATGATCAGAAGAAAGTTGAGAATATTGCGGTCAAAGGAGAAGTGACAGATGTTTGCGAAAAAAGAGGATGCTGGGTGACTATTAAAACGGAAAATGGTTCTTCTTTTTTTGTAAAGATGAAAGATTATGCTTTTTTTGTGCCAACAGCGCTGAAAGGAAAAAATGTTGTTTTGGAAGGTACTGCTGAGAAAAAAATCACTTCTGTTGATGAGTTAAAGCATTATGCTAAAGATGCTAAAAAATCCCAAACAGAAATAAATGCGATAACTTTACCAAAAGAAGAAATTCGATTTGTTGCAAGTGGAATTAAGGTGGTGAATTAGGCTTAAATTGATGTTGTAGCAAAGTTTAGATGTAAAAAAAGCGAGATATTTAATCTCGCTTTTTTTATGTGCAATGCAGTGTTTTTTATTTGCCTGGTTTAAGTAAAAAGACACTTTTGTATCTATTTTTTATGTCGGCTAAATTTCGCTCTGCTTCAATTCTGGTTTTAAAATTTCCCACTATCACTTTGTAGTTTGGAGTGTTGAAAATGATTGTTCCATCAATGTTGCTGTATTCTCTTTTAAAATCCGATAACGTTTTTTTTGCTTCTTCGCTTTTTCCGCTAAAAATTTGAATTCTGTATGTGTCGTTTGTACTTATTGATGTGTTAATTTTACGTTTTTCACCTAGTAGCTGCTCAAATTTCGGGTCCTGATTTACTGTTAAATTTTGATCCTGAGCGTTAATGTTATATGCTAACATGAATACTGTCAGTGTTAAGAAAACTCTTTTTGAAGGGGTTAAAATTCTCATAATGTGATGGTTTTTATGCAAAAATAGTATTTAAAGTTTGTATGGAAAATTTTAATATTATTTAGAATTGATATAAATTGATATTTAAGACTATTTTAAGGTTTTGAGAATAGTTCATAAGTCGTATTTTTGTGCAAGTTTTAAAAGAGGGTATTTATTTTTACAGCTTTAATACAGTAAAAATCATACCAAAAATTAGTAGATAATTATTATACTATATGAAAAAGGTGGGTAACCATAATTCGATCTCAAGAAAATTGCTCCTTAGCTTATCGCTAACGCTGATTTTCTCCCTAACTTCATTTGCTCAAGATGCTGCTGCTCCTGCGGCGCCTGAAGCTGCTGCTGCTCCAGCTGCAACTGTAGGTGGTGATCCAGCAAAAGGGAAAGAACTATTTAATGCAAATTGCGCTGCATGTCACAAATTAGATGCTAAATCAACAGGTCCTGCATTAAGAGGGGTTGCTGACAGGCATGAAATGGCTTGGATTTACAAGTGGGTGCACAACAGTTCTGATATGATTAAATCAGGAGATGCTGCTGCTGTTAAGCTTTTTGAAGAAAACAACAAAGCAGTAATGACTGCTTTTCCTCAGTTGTCTGAGGGTGATATCGATAATATTATAGCTTATACTTCTGAGAAAAAAGTTGAAGCTGCTGCTCCGGCTGGTGGAGCTGCTACACCTCCAGGTACAGCTGTTGAAAGCGGTGCTATTTCTAATAATGTTATTTTAGGAGCTCTTGCTCTTGTAATGGCTATTTTGGTTGTGATGTTGTTCATGGTGAACAAAGTGTTGACTAAAGTAGCGAGTAATAATGGTATTGAAGTTGCTCCTAAAGAAGGCAGATTGCCAATTTGGAAAGCATTCGCTAGAAATCAATTTTTAGTACTAGTTACTTCAATTTTCTTATTGTTGGCAAGTGGTTATTTCGTTTATGGATATTTAATGCAAGTTGGTGTAGATCAAAACTATGAGCCAATTCAGCCAATCCATTATTCTCATAAAATTCACGCTGGAGATAATGAGATCAATTGTAAATATTGTCACTCTGCTGCTCGTGTTAGTAAAACTGCAGGTATTCCTTCTTTGAATGTTTGTATGAACTGTCATAAAAATATTTCTGAAGTTGCTGAAACTACTGCTACTGCTGAATATAGCAAAGCGTTCTATGATGCTCAAATTCAAAAATTATACGACGCTGTTGGTTGGGATAAAACTAAACAAGCTTATACTGGAAAAACGCAACCTGTAAAATGGGTTCGTATTCATAATCTTCCTGATTTTGTATATTTCAATCACTCACAACACGTTTCTGTTGCAGGAATTGAGTGTCAGACTTGTCATGGTCCGGTACAAGAATTTGAAATCATGAAGCAATATTCTAAATTAACAATGGGGTGGTGTATTGATTGCCACAGAAAAACTGATGTTAAGATGGAAGGAAACGCTTACTATGATAAAATTCATGCTGAACTTTCTAAAAAATACGGTGTAGAGAAATTAACTGCAGCGCAAATGGGAGGTTTAGAATGCGGTAAATGCCACTATTAATCGAATTATTAAGATTTTAATATTTATATACAATGTCATCAAACAAAAAATACTGGAAAAGTGTTGAAGAACTAGAGAATGGTTCTATTGTTGAGGCGCTTAGAAATAACGAATTTGTTGAAGAAATTCCTACTGATGAATTCTTAGGAAATGCTGAAGCTTTAGCTTCATCTGGAACTTCACGTCGTGACTTTTTAAAGTACGTAGGATTTAGTACAGCTGCTGTTACACTTGCTGCTTGTGAGGGTCCTGTGCACAAGTCTATCCCTTATGTTTTACAACCAGAGCAAATCATTCCTGGTGTTGCAGATTATTATGCAACTACAGTTTTTGATGGTTTTGATTTTGCAAATCTTTTGGTAAAAACTCGTGAGGGTCGTCCAATTAAAGTTGAAAACAATACTATTGAAGGAGCTAAATTTGCAGCGAACGCAAGAATTCACGCTTCTATTTTAGGGTTGTATGATAGTGCTCGTTTAAAAGAGCCGAAGGTAGATGGTAAAAATTCTACTTGGTCAGCTGTTGATTTGAGAATCAAATCAAGTTTAGCTGATGCAAAAGCTAAAGGAGGACAAGTGGTATTGTTAACAAATACTTTAGCAAGTCCATCTTCAGAAAAATTAATTGCTGAGTTTATTGCAAAAAATCCAAACGCTAAACACGTTGTTTATGATGCGGTTTCTTCATCTGAGGCTTTAGATGCATTTGAATCTGTTTATGGTCAAAGAGCTTTAGTTGATTATGATTTTTCAAAAGCTTCATTAATTGTATCTGTTGGTGCTGATTTCTTAGGGGACTGGCAAGGTGGAGGATATGATTCTGGGTATGCAAAAGGGCGTATTCCACAAAATGGAAAAATGTCTCGTCACTTCCAGTTTGAATCTAATATGACTTTATCTGGAGCTGCTGCTGATAAGCGTGTTCCGATGACTATTGCTGATCAAAAACAAGCATTAGTTCAAATTTACAATATAATTGTAGGTGCTTCTATTCCTGTTTCTTTGGATGGCGCTTTTAAAGCTGAAGTAGTAAAAGCTGCTCAGCAATTAAATGCTGCTGGTTCAAAAGGAGTTTTAGTATCTGGAATCGAAGATAAAAATGCTCAGTTGTTAGTTTTGGCTATTAATCAAAAATTAGCAAGTGAGGCTTTTAGTACTGTTGGTACTAGACAAATTAGAAAAGGTTCTAATGCAGTTGTTACTCAATTGTTAAAAGATATGAATGCTGGAAGTGTTCATACTTTAATTATGAGTGGTGTTAATCCTGCTTACACTTTAGCTGAATCAGCTTCTTTTGTATCTGGATTGAAAAAAGTAAAAGAATCTGTTGCTTTTTCATTAAAAGAAGATGAAACTGCATCAATAGTTAAAATTGCTGCTCCGGCTCCTCACTATTTAGAGTCTTGGGGAGATGTTGAAATCACAAGCGGGACATATAGTTTAACGCAACCTACAATTCGCCCAATCTTTAATACGAAACAATTTCAAGATGTTTTATTGTCTTTAAATGGTGTTGGTGGAACTTTCTACGATTACCTTAAAGCTAATTCTTCTAGTTTAATTGCTGGTTCTTCTTGGAATAAAGTATTACATGATGGTGTTTTAGTAACTGGTTCAGTTGCTTTATCTGGTGGAGCTTTTGATTCGGCTAGTGCTGCAAGTGCGCTTTCTAAATCAAAATCTGCAGGAGGTCTTGAATTAGTATTGTATACTAAAACAGGTATGGGTGATGGTCAACATGCAAACAATCCTTGGTTGCAAGAGTTCCCAGATCCAATCACAAGAGTTTCTTGGGATAACTACATCACTGTTTCAAACGCAGATGCTAAAAAGTATGATTTATCAAATGAGATTGTTGCTAATGGTGGTTTGAACGGTAGTTATGCTACAATCACAATTGCTGATGGTGTAAAAATCGAAAATGTTCCAGTTATTGTTCAGCCAGGACAAGCTGTTGGAACAATTGGATTTGCAGTTGGATATGGTCGTAAAGCGGCTTTAAAAGAAGAAATGCAAGTAGGTTTAAATGCATACTCTTTATATAAAAACTTTAATAATGTTCAGTCTATAACATTAGCTAAAGCTAATGGTGTTCATGAGTTTGCTTGTGTTCAAGGACAAAAGACATTAATGGGTAGAGGAGATATCATTAAGGAAACTACTCTAGAAATATTTAATTCTGAAGATGCTGAGCATTGGAACGAAAAACCAATGGTATCTTTAGATCACCAAGAAGTTGAAGCTACAACTGTTGACTTATGGGAATCATTCGATCGTTCGACTGGCCATCATTTTAATCTTTCTATTGATTTAAATGCTTGTACGGGATGTGGAGCATGTGTTATTGCATGTCACGCAGAGAACAATGTACCTGTTGTTGGTAAAGCTGAAGTTAGAAGAAGTCGTGATATGCACTGGTTGCGTATTGATAGATACTATTCTTCTGAAAGTACTTTCGAAGGTGATAATAAGAGAAAAGAAGGAATTGCTGGTTTGTCTAGTTCATTGTCTACATTTAATGAAATGGAGAAAGCTGGAGAGAATCCACAAGTAGCATTCCAGCCTGTAATGTGTCAGCACTGTAATCACGCACCATGTGAGACAGTTTGTCCAGTTGCTGCAACATCTCACGGTCGTGAAGGTCAAAACCACATGGCATATAACAGATGTGTTGGTACTCGTTACTGTGCTAATAACTGTCCATATAAAGTTCGTCGTTTCAACTGGTTCTTGTACAACAAAAACAGTGAATTCGATTATCATATGAATGACGATTTAGGTCGTATGGTATTGAATCCAGACGTAAACGTTCGTTCTCGTGGAGTAATGGAAAAATGTTCTATGTGTATTCAAATGACACAAGCTACTAAATTAAAAGCTAAAAACGAAGGTCGCCCAGTTAGAGATGGTGAATTCCAAACTGCTTGTTCTAGTGCTTGTTCTTCTGGAGCGATGATTTTTGGTGATGTAAATGATAAAGAAAGTAAAGTTGCTAAATTAGCTGCTGACGAAAGATCTTACCACTTATTAGAGCATGTAGGAACAAAACCTAATGTGGTTTACCACGTTAAAGTTAGAAATACTTAGTAAATTATTAATTAAGAAACAATATAAAGGATTATGTCGTCTCACTACGAAGCACCCATTAGAAAACCTTTAGTTATAGGTGATAAATCTTATCACGATGTAACTGTAGATGTGGCAGCGCCTGTTGAAGGACCTGCAAATAAACAATGGTGGATTGTATTTTCAATCGCATTAACAGCCTTCCTTTGGGGGTTAGGTTGTATCATTTACACCGTATCTACCGGTATTGGAACATGGGGATTAAATAAAACAGTTGGTTGGGCTTGGGATATTACGAACTTCGTTTGGTGGGTTGGTATTGGTCACGCCGGAACATTAATTTCTGCAGTACTATTACTTTTCCGTCAACGTTGGAGAATGGCTATTAACCGTTCTGCGGAAGCTATGACTATTTTCTCAGTAGTTCAAGCAGGTTTATTCCCAATTATTCACATGGGACGTCCATGGTTAGCGTACTGGGTATTGCCTATTCCAAATCAATTTGGATCTTTATGGGTGAACTTTAACTCTCCGTTGCTTTGGGACGTATTTGCAATTTCTACTTATCTTTCAGTATCATTAGTTTTCTGGTGGACTGGTTTATTACCTGATTTTGCAATGCTTCGTGATAGAGCTATAACTCCATTTAACAAAAGAGTTTATTCTATTTTAAGTTTTGGATGGAGCGGTAGAGCAAAAGACTGGCAACGTTTTGAAGAAGTATCTTTAGTATTAGCTGGTTTGGCTACTCCTCTTGTACTTTCTGTACACACGATTGTATCTATGGACTTTGCTACTTCTGTAATTCCAGGATGGCATACAACTATCTTCCCTCCATACTTCGTTGCTGGAGCGGTATTCTCAGGATTTGCGATGGTAAATACATTGTTGATTGTTATGAGAAAAGTTTCTAACCTTGAAGCGTACATCACATTACAACATATTGAATTAATGAACATCATTATTATGATTACTGGTTCGATCGTGGGTGTGGCTTACATCACTGAGTTATTCGTAGCTTGGTATTCAGGTGTAGAGTATGAGCAATATGCATTCTTAAACAGAGCTACTGGACCTTACTGGTGGGCATATTGGTCAATGATGACTTGTAACGTTTTCTCTCCACAATTTATGTGGTTCAAAAAATTAAGAACAAGTATCATGTTTTCATTTATTATTTCGATTGTTGTGAACATCGGAATGTGGTTTGAAAGATTCGTAATCATTGTTACTTCTTTACATAGAGATTATCTTCCATCTTCTTGGACAATGTTCTCACCAACATTTGTGGATATTGGAATTTTCATCGGAACAATTGGTTTCTTCTTTGTGTTGTTTTTATTATACTCTAGAACATTCCCTGTAATTGCTCAGGCAGAGGTAAAAACAATTTTGAAAGGAACAGGAGATAATTACATTAGAGAAAGAGCAAATAGTAAAGATTCACATCATGAGTAATAAAGTAATATACGCCATTTATAATGACGATGATATTTTGATGGACGCAGTAAAGAAAACTAGAGCTGCTCACCATCATATTGAAGAGGTTTTTACTCCATTTCCTGTTCACGGATTGGATAAAGCAATGGGCTTAGCGCCAACAAGATTAGCAATTTGTGCTTTCTTATATGGATGTGTTGGTATTTCTGTTGCCACTACAATGATGAGTTATATCATGATTCATGACTGGCCACAGGACATTGGTGGAAAACCAAGTTTTAGTTTCATTCAAAATATGCCATCTTTTGTGCCAATTATGTTTGAGATGACTGTGTTTTTTGCTGCACACTTAATGGTTATTACTTTTTATATGAGAAGTAGATTATGGCCATTTAAGCAAGCTGAAAATCCTGATGTAAGAACAACAGATGACCACTTCTTAATGGAAGTTGCTGTAAGCGATAATGAAGCTGAATTAGTTTCTTTCTTCGAAGGTACAGGAGCTGTTGAAGTTAAAGTAATTGAAAAGAATTAATTGTAGCTATGAAAAGGATATATAAAATAACACTTTTAGTTGGTATAACTATTTTAGTTTCATCTTGCCACAATAATTCGGCACCAAACTATCAGTATTTCCCAAATATGTATGAGTCTGTAGGTTATGAGCCTTACGCAGAAGCAAAAGTATTTAAGGGAGGAAAAGAAGGTCAGCTTCCTGTTGAAGGAACTATTAATAGAGGTTTTGAACCTTATGAGTATGAAAATTCGACTGCAGGTTATGAATTAGCAAAAGCTAATTTGAAATCACCTTTGACTGAAGCAGAAAGAAATTCTGGCAAAGGAAAAGAGCTTTTCGAAATTTATTGTATCAGTTGTCATGGTGCGGCTGGTAACGGTAAAGGTAAATTGGTTGAAAGAGAAAAATTTCTTGGTGTACCTAGTTATAAAGACAGGGTTATCACAGAAGGAAGTGTATTCCACGTTGAAACTTATGGTTTAAATGCAATGGGTTCACACGCAAATCAATTAAGTGCCCACGAACGTTGGTTAGTTGCTGACTATGTTCTAAAACTAAAAAGCCAATTATAATTGTTGAACAAACTGATCGTAATAGATATGTATACATTTTCAAGTAAATTAAAAACTTTTTCTATCATCTTAATGGTTCTTGGACTATTAGGAATTGGGTATGGTTTTTTAAGTGCACCTAAAGATATTCAAGAAGTTGAAAAAATACTAGCAGCAGATGCTCATGGTTCTCATGGAGCTGCACATGAAGAGTCAGCAGAGGCTTCGCATAAAGAGGTAGGTCATCATGAAACTTCTGAAGCTTCACATGAAGAACATAAAGGTGCAAAGCATGCAGAAGTTTCTGGTGCTGATGAACACGAAAAACATTTAGAGCATGTTTTACACCAATTGCAAAACAAGCCTTGGTCTGCATTGTATGTAGCTTGTATTTTCTTTTTACTGCTTTCAATGGGGGTTTTAGCATTTTATGCTATTCAGCAAGTTGCTCAGGCAGGTTGGTCTCCAGTTTTATTTAGAGTAATGCAAGGTATTACAGCTTATTTACCAGCTGGTTCAATAATTTTCTTTATAATTTTAGTTTTATGCGGATTGCATTTTAACCACATTTTTGTATGGCTAGGTGAAGGAGTTACTGATCCAAAAAGTCCAAACTATGATGCTATTATTGCTGGGAAATCAGGTTATTTAAACTTTGGTTTTTGGATTGCAAGAGCTGCTGTATTTTTAGCAGGATGGAATGCTTACCGTTATTTCTCAAGAAAAAACTGTTTAGCACAAGACGAAGCTAATGATGATCTTTACTACAAAAAGAATTTCAAAGTTTCTGCTGGATTTCTTGTATTCTTCATCGTTTCTGAGTCTATTATGTCTTGGGATTGGATTATGTCATTTGATCCACACTGGTTCAGTACTTTGTTTGGATGGTATGTATTTGCCTCTTTCTTCGTAAGTGGTATTACAAGTATTGCATTGGTAACAATTTATTTGAAATCTAAAGGATATTTAGAGTACGTAAACACAAGTCATATTCACGATTTAGCTAAATTTATGTTTGGTATCAGTGTTTTCTGGACTTATTTATGGTTTTCTCAATTCATGTTAATCTGGTATGCTAACATTCCAGAGGAGGTAACTTACTTTGTAACAAGAATTCAATTATATAACTTGCCTTTCTTTGGTGCTGTAGTTATGAACTTTGTATTTCCATTGTTAATATTAATCAATACAGATTTCAAACGTCTAAATTGGGTTATTGTAATGGCTGGTACTGTTATTTTATTAGGTCACTATGTTGATTTCTTTAATATGATTATGCCTGGTACAGTTGGAGATAAATGGTTTATTGGTATTCCTGAAATTGCATCTATTCTTTTCTTCTTAGGTTTATTTATTTTTGTTGTATTTACCGCATTAACTAAAGCTCCTTTGTTAGCAAAAAGAAATCCTTTCATTGAAGAAAGTAAACATTTTCATTATTAATATTTAAAGAAGTAAACAGATGACAAGTTTGTTGGTAATTATAGTTGTAGTTTTATTAGCAGTTGCATTATGGCAATTGACGAAGATATTTGACCTTACTCAGGTAGGTTCATCTTCGGACGATTCGCAAGTTGCATCAGATAATGATAATAATGTTCAAGGATATATTATGTTTGGCTTTTTGGCTTTCATTTATATATTTACGATTTATGGTTTACTGAAATGGGGTAATTTAGCACTTCATACTCCTGCTTCTGAGCATGGACTTTTAGTAGATAACTTAATGAATATTACTTGGGTTTTGATTTTCACAGTTCAAGTTATTACTCAAGGTTTGTTATATTGGTTCTCTTTTAAAAACAGAGGACATAAAGATAGAAAGGCTTTGTTTTTTGCTGATAGTAATAAACTTGAAGCAATCTGGAGTATTATTCCATCTGTAGTTTTAGCTTGTTTAATTCTTTATGGATTATATGCTTGGAACAATATTATGTTTGTTGATAAAGATGAAGATGTTGTAGAGATCGAATTATACGCACAGCAGTTTAAATGGACTGCAAGATATGCTGGACAAGATAATGTTTTAGGAAAAGCTAACGTACGTTTAATTGAAGGTATTAATACATTAGGTGTTGATATGTCTGATCCTAATGCTCAAGATGATATTGTAGTTACGGAATTGCATATCCCAAAAGGGAAAAAAGTGCATTTCAAAATGCGTTCTCAAGACGTATTACACTCAGCTTATATGCCTCATTTTAGAGCACAAATGAACTGTGTGCCTGGAATGGTTACTGAATTTGCTTTTGTTCCTACTTACACAACTGCTGAATATAGAGAGTTAGACTTTATGAAAGAAAAGGTGGCTAACATCAATAAACTGAGAGCAGAAAAAAGTGTAGAATTAGTTGCAAAAGGTGGAACAGCTTTAGATCCTTATACATTTGATTATTTATTATTATGTAATAAAATTTGTGGAGCTTCTCATTACAATATGCAAATGAAAGTTGTTGTAGATACTCCTGAAGATTATAAAAAATGGTTAAGCGAAAAAACTACTTTAGCTCAGGATATTAAAGCAGCAGCAGAAGCTGAAAAAGCAAAAGCAGCGGAAGCAACTGCACCAACAACAGATACAACTGCAAAAGTAATAGATACTGTTAAAGCGGTTATTGACACTGTAAAAGCAACTGTAGCTAAAGTTGCTATTAAATAATATTATTAAGAAAATTTAAAGTACACATATATGTCAGCAGAAGCGCACGGTCACGATCACGGACACGATCACGAGCACGAACATCATCATAAAGACACGTTCATTACTAAATATATCTTTAGTATTGATCACAAAATGATTGCCAAACAATACTTAATTACTGGTATTATTATGGGAATTATCGGTATCGTAATGTCTTTGCTTTTCAGAATGCAATTGGCGTGGCCAGAAGAGTCTTTTAAAATATTCAATGTTTTATTAGGAGACAAATTTGCACCTGATGGTGTAATGGCCAATGATATTTACTTGGCTTTAGTTACAATTCATGGTACCATCATGGTATTCTTTGTACTGACAGCTGGTTTGAGTGGAACTTTTAGTAACTTACTTATTCCACTTCAAATTGGAGCACGAGATATGGCTTCTGGATTTATGAACATGATTTCATACTGGTTGTTCTTCTTATCTGCTGTAGTAATGTTATGTTCTTTATTTGTTGAAGCTGGACCAGCTTCTGCAGGTTGGACAATTTACCCTCCATTAAGTGCTTTACCACAAGCGATCCCTGGATCAGGAACTGGTATGACTTTATGGTTAGTTTCAATGGCTATCTTTATTGCATCTTCTTTAATGGGATCATTAAACTACATTGTAACTGTTATTAACTTAAGAACTAAAGGAATGTCTATGACTAGACTTCCTCTTACAATCTGGACATTTTTTGTAACAGCTATTATTGGTGTTATTTCATTTCCAGTATTATTGTCTGCAGCTTTATTGTTAATTTTCGATAGAAGTTTTGGTACTTCATTCTTCTTATCTGATATTTATATTGCTGGTGAAGTTTTACATTACCAAGGTGGTTCTCCAGTATTGTTCGAACACTTATTCTGGTTCTTAGGTCACCCTGAGGTTTACATCGTAATCTTGCCTGCAATGGGTCTTGTATCTGAAATTATGGCTACGAACTCTCGTAAACCAATTTTTGGATACAGAGCGATGATTATGTCAGTTCTTGCAATTGCATTCTTATCAACTATTGTTTGGGGTCACCACATGTTTATCTCTGGTATGAATCCTTTCTTAGGATCTGTATTTACTTTTACAACTTTATTGATTGCGATTCCATCTGCTGTAAAAGCGTTCAACTGGATTACAACTTTATGGAAAGGTAATTTACAATTTAACCCTGCAATGTTATTTTCTATCGGAATGGTTTCTACTTTCATTACAGGAGGTTTAACTGGAATCATTTTAGGAGATAGTACTTTAGATATTAACGTTCATGATACTTATTTCGTAATTGCTCACTTTCACTTAGTAATGGGTATCTCTGCGCTTTATGGAATGTTTGCTGGTATTTATCATTGGTTCCCTAAAATGTACGGAAGAATGTTAAATAAAAACTTAGGTTATATTCACTTCTGGGTAACTGCAGTTTGTGCTTATGGAGTTTTCTTCCCAATGCACTTTATTGGATTAGCTGGTTTACCAAGACGTTATTATACAAACACAAACTTTCCATTATTTGATGATTTGCAAAATGTGAATGTTTTAATTACAACATTTGCTCTTGTAGGAGGTGCATTCCAATTAGTATTCTTATACAATTTCTTTAGTAGTATTTTCTACGGTAAGAAAGCAGTTCAGAATCCATGGAGATCAACAACATTAGAGTGGACTACACCAGTAGAACATATTCATGGTAACTGGCCAGGTGAAATTCCTCATGTATATCGTTGGCCGTATGACTATAGTAATCCAAATCATGATGTAGATTTTGTACCTCAAAATGTACCAATGAAAGAAGGTGAAGAAGTTTTACACCACTAAAAATATTAAAAAGGCTATCAGAAATGATAGCCTTTTTTGTTAGTTAAAATTTTAAACGTTCAGTTTTACTGTTTTACAAACTGATTAGTTTCTATATCTTTGTAGGATGAATGAAAATCTAGATCCTACTACTAAAGGATACAACTCAGAAGAATTAGATCTTGAAAAAAGATTGCGTCCGCTCTCATTTGATGACTTTGCCGGACAAGATCAGGTTTTGGAAAATTTAAAAGTCTTTGTTGCAGCGGCTAATCAACGTGGTGAAGCACTTGACCATGCCCTTTTTCATGGCCCTCCAGGTCTTGGAAAAACTACATTGGCAAATATTTTAGCAAATGAACTTCAAGTTGGAATTAAAATAACTTCTGGTCCTGTATTGGATAAACCTGGTGATTTAGCTGGTTTGCTGACTAATTTGGATGAACGTGATGTTTTATTCATTGACGAAATTCATCGATTAAGTCCTGTTGTTGAGGAGTATTTGTATTCAGCGATGGAGGATTTCAAAATTGATATTATGATCGAATCTGGTCCAAATGCGAGAACAGTGCAGATCAATTTGAATCCGTTTACATTGATTGGTGCTACAACACGTTCTGGTTTATTAACCGCTCCAATGAGAGCGCGTTTTGGAATTTCATCTCGATTACAATATTATACGACAGAACTTTTAACTACAATTGTTGAACGAAGTGCTTCTATTTTAAAAATGCCTATTGATCTTGAAGCTGCAATTGAAATTGCAGGAAGAAGCCGTGGAACGCCTCGTATTGCAAATGCATTATTGAGACGTGTTCGTGATTTTGCACAGATAAAAGGTAATGGTAGAATTGATTTAGAAATTTCAAGATATGCTTTAAAAGCATTAAATGTTGATGCACACGGATTAGATGAAATGGATAATAAAATTTTATTGACTATTATAAATAAATTTAAGGGTGGCCCAGTTGGGCTTTCAACTTTGGCAACTGCTGTTTCTGAAAGTAGTGAAACCATTGAGGAAGTTTATGAACCTTTTTTAATTCAGGAGGGATTTATTATGCGTACGCCTCGTGGACGTGAAGTGACTGATAAAGCCTATAAACATTTAGGAAAAATAAATACAAACATTCAAGGCGGTTTGTTTTAATTTCTTTTTTATGTCTGCAGGCACAAAATATAATTATCCTAATCAATTATCGATTTTCAGATTCTTTTTAGATTCGGAAGGTGTAAGGAGAAATCCAATACCATTTCATAAAAGATATTTTGAAAAGTTGGGTGATTCTTTTTCTTTGAAAATCGGTTTTTCTAAGTATTTGATTTTGTCCAGAGACAATGAAATTGCACAGTATATTTTAGTTAAAAACCAGAAAAATTATCATAAGTCAAAGTTTCAGTCGGTTTATCTTTCTAAGTATTTAGGAAAAGGACTTTTAACTAGTGACGGTGATTTTTGGCTGAAACAAAGAAGACTTATTCAGCCTGCATTTCATAAACAGAAAATGAATATGCTGGTCGATAATATGAATAACACGATTAGTTCTGAAATTGATAATTTAAAAGTAAATGAAATCTTTAATGCTTTTCCGGCCATGAGCCAGCTAGCATTTAATGTTGTAGCTAAGTCATTATTTGAATTTTCAATCTCAGAAGTAAAACTGCATAGAATAAAGTTTATTATAGAAGAAGTTCAAAAATTTTTAGTGAAAGAAATTAGACTTCCTCATAAAGCTTTATGGTTTTCGTTAAGCGGTCAGGTTGAAAAACATTTAAAATTAGCTCAAGAGAATAATCAAATTATCCAAGAAATTATCGAGGAAAGGGATTCTTCTAATGAGGATTTTAATGATTTGCTTAATATGCTTATGGATACCAGATATGAAGATACTGGTGAAAGTATGTCGATGCAGCAGTTGATTGATGAAATTAAAGTTTTATTTATTGCAGGCCATGAAACTACCGCTAATGCATTAACCTTTACACTTCACTTTTTAGGGAAGCATTCGGATGTACAGCAAAAGGTTTTTGATGAGATTACTGAAATCGAATCACAGACTGATGATGTTATTGAGCAATTACAAAAAATGTCTTATTTAAATGCTGTTTTAAATGAATCGATGCGTTTATATCCGCCTGCATGGATTACTGATAGACAAAATGTAGAAGATGATGTTGTTGGCAATTTTAAAATTAAAAAAGGCACCTTAATTGGAATTTCATTTTTTGAATTGCATCGAAATCCTAAGTATTGGGAAAATCCTGATGAATTTATTCCAGAACGATTTCTTGGTGAACAAAAGAAACAATCTATGCAATATTTTTATCCCTTTGGAGCTGGGCCAAGAATGTGTATTGGAGCAGGTTTTGCTATTTATGAAATGTGTTTGGCAATTTCGCAGATTGTGAAACGCTATGTTATTGAATCGAATACAGATACAATAGAATTTAATCCATTGGTGACTTTAAAACCGGTTAATGTTGAAGTTTCATTTTCTCGAAGATGAGTATAAATGCGAAAGAGACATATTCAAAATTTATAAAAGACGAAGCTAAAAGGCTTGGTTTTCTCTCTTGTGGAATTTCTAAAGCTGGATTTCTGGAAGAAGAAGCTCCTCGACTTGAAAAGTGGTTAAATAACAACCATAATGGCCAAATGGCTTATATGGAAAATCATTTTGATAAACGTTTAGATCCAACTTTACTGGTTGATGATGCTAAAAGCGTTGTTTCTCTTCTTCTTAATTATTTTCCATCGGAATCTCAAAATGAAGATAGCTTTAAAATATCAAAATATGCATACGGTCAAGATTATCATTTTGTTATTAAAGAAAAACTAAAAGAATTGCTTCATTCTATCGAGGAGAATATCGGTGAAGTTTCAGGTCGTGCTTTTGTAGATTCGGCCCCGGTTTTGGACAAAGCTTGGGCTGCGAAAAGTGGTTTAGGCTGGATTGGGAAAAACAGCAATTTAATAACTCAAAAAGTAGGCTCTTTTTATTTTATTGCAGAACTTATTTTAGATCTTGATTTAGAATACGACTACAAAACAACAGATCATTGCGGTTCTTGCACTGCTTGTATTGATGCCTGTCCTACTCAGGCAATTCTGGCGCCATATATTGTTGATGGTAGTAAATGTATATCTTATTACACGATTGAATTAAAAGAAAATCTTCCATATGAAATGAAGGGAAAATTTGATGAATGGATGTTTGGCTGTGATACCTGTCAAGATGTTTGTCCTTGGAATCGTTTTTCAAAACCTCATTCAGAACCTTTATTTAATCCGAATCCTGACTTGCTTTCTTTCTCTAAAAAAGATTGGACTGAAATTACTGAAGAAACTTTTCGCACCGTTTTTAAAAATTCTCCCATTAAAAGAACCAAATTTGAGGGATTAAAACGAAATATTTCGTTTTTAAAATGACATAATAAGATAAAATTCTAGCTAATTTTATTCCTTTTTTTATTTATAAATTTCCACTTTAATAAGACACATTTTTTGTAAGAGGCTATATTCTAGTTTAATACGTGTGTCTTTTTAGCAATGTAAGAAATAAAATACACCTAAAGCAGTTAGTCGATAATAATTATCGATAAAAGACATGTTTGATCATGATTTGTTTCATGGTATATTTTTAAGTTTAATTTTCTAGTTATTATTCGTAGTAAATTTATTGTAAATTTTTTCCTTCTTAAATATATGTGTGACGATTCAGTTCTCTACAAATAAATATGATTTCAAAATATGAGTAAAAATTTACTGATTTTAAATGTAATTTATTCTTAGTCTTTAAATTATTGATAATCAGTATTTTGTTTTGATTTGTCAGACTTCACGATAAAATAATTCTAATAATAGAACACTATTTCTTCTTTATCGGATAAAATCTCTTAAAGAAAAATTGCTATGATAAAAATAGATTTATAAAAATTAAGTTTGTTTCTGCACACAAGTAAAAAATAACGAACAAATGTTAAAAATTTTAATGTAGTTTAAAACTGTTTGTTTTGTAAGATATTTTGCTGTTTTTGTTTTAAATATTTGGTTATTATGAGTAATTGATAATAATTTAAGAAAATTCTTCTGTTTTGTTGTGAAAAAATCAATTTTGTAGATTTTTGGAATTGAATTTAGTCGAAAAAAGATGTTATTCAACGTTTTTATAGGTAGTTTGTCGACTAATGTAGCTAATTACTAGGTGTTTATATACTTTCGCGACACCAAAACTACCCAAATAACCTATGACACAATTTTTATGTCTTGAACTAAAAAAGGTTCAAATGAATTTTGATTTTGATAAAAATCTTAAGGAAGATTTTGTTTTCTTTTCAAAATCCAATCTCTATATTTTTTCGTATTTGTCCTATATGCTGAAAACTGTGGTAGTTTTTTCAGCTGACAATATTTGCACTTCTCAAATCTCACTTGCGTATGCGTAACTCTACTTCTAATCAGTCTAGATTTTCTAGACTAAACCTTTTTATTGCATTTTTATTCCTGATTAGTTTCAGTGCTTCGGCTCAGTTTTATACAAAACATTATATAGCGCCAGCACCTTGGCAGTATTTTAGCAAGGCAAACGAAATTGTAATTTCTACCAATTCGCTTACCGAAGTAACTATAACTTTAACCAAAAGTGACGGTACTTTTGAAGCTACTTTGAAAGCAACAAAAGGAGCTCCGGCAGTTTATAGGTTTAAACTTAATGCAACTACTCTTCCGATGAATCCTTTAAATACCGTTCTAAATGGTGTTGGTCTAATTATTACAAGTACTGGTCCTACAGCTGTGAACTTAAGGAATGTTGCCTCAGATGATTATATAAGAGGAGAAAATGCCGATGCCTATATTAAAGGAAATGCAGCATTAACTAGTTTTGGTGATGCAGGTTTAGGTATTCGTTTTAGAGTAGGTTATTATAGAGATGGTTCCTTAGGGAATTTTGGAGGTTTGGGTGATCAACGTCCTATTTACAGTGTTATGGCTACGGTAGACAACACGACTGTGAAAATAGATAATACTATCACAGCGACTTTAAATGCTGGACAAAGTTATTTGTTTAAGGCACCAATAGGAACTCTCGTAGAAACTTCAAATCCTGCTGTAATGAACACAGCTGCTGGAATAGATACGCCAGATGGATGTGGAGATGGAGCATACAACCAAATACCTCCCGAAGCAGTTTTAGGAACTGAATATTTTCTTGTAAGAGGAACAGGGAATGATACAGCAGAGCAAACTACAGTTGTTGCTACAAAAGATGATACAAATTTAACAATAAATGGATATTCAACTACAGGAGCATTAGTATCTACTATTAATGTAAATTTACCACAAGCAGGTAAGTTTTATACTTTTAAAAATGGTGTTCCTAATAATGGTAATTCTGTTACAAGTTTCACATCATCACGTGTGTTTGCAGATAAAAGAGTTGCAGTTTATTCAGGTACAGCACAATCTTGCGAGGTTGATATTTCAACAATTGCACCAGTCTCTGAATGTGGGGGGTCTAA
The DNA here is from genome assembly GCF_900182645.1 of Flavobacterium resistens. Lineage (GTDB taxonomy): Bacteria > Bacteroidota > Bacteroidia > Flavobacteriales > Flavobacteriaceae > Flavobacterium > Flavobacterium resistens. The sequence goes on from NZ_FXTA01000002.1 coordinate 814,787, forward strand.
TTTTATAGAAACTGCAAAATTTAAAAATTACCAGGAGGGAACACTAGATTACTTTGGGTATATTCTTTTAAGAAGCGCTACAGAAATTGTAACTGTCAATGGTAATAATATTGCAAACATATCTGGTATTGGTGCTCGTTACCAAATAGGTACAACAGGATGGTATTTGATTAATTTTAATAGTGTACAAATAGGAAGTCCAGATGTTCTTTCTATTGCCAGTAATGCCAAGCTGACTGTTTCGATCGTGCAGCAGGCAGGAGGATTTTCTATGGCAGGGTTTTTCTCTAATTTTGCCGCTCAGCCTGATGAACCAACTTTAACTTATATTTCAGGTGGTGGATGTACTAACAATACGGCAGAACTTACAACTCCACCAAATTTTGCTCCATACCAATGGTATTATAATGGAACGGCTATCAGTGGTGCTAATTCATCAACTTATACAGCTACTAAAACGGGGAATTATTCTGTATCATCAACTTTGGCATGTGGAGCTCAAACACAATCAAAGCCAGTTACGGTTACTTTATGTACCGACTTAGGAATTACAAAGACAGTTGATAATGCAACGCCATGTATAGGGTCAAATGTAGAATTTACTGTCAAAGTGACTAATTTAGGAGGGAATAATGTTTCTGGAGTTTCAGTAAACGATTTGCTTCCTTCAGGATATACATATGTAAGTTCAACATCTTCAATTGGTATTTATGATTCTTCAATAGGAACTTGGAGTATTGGTGATGTTGATGCTCAGACATCGGTTACATTAAAAATTACGGCAACTGTAAAAGCAACTGGTAATTATACAAATACGGCGTCATTACCCGCTTCAATAGATATAAATACAGCAAATAATTCGGCTAGTGCAGCTGTTAATCCAAAATTGTCAAATCTTGTTATAACAAATCCTGTGGCTGTCTGTTCACCTTTGACAGTAGATTTAACAGCTTCGGCTATTACAGCAGGCAGTAGCTCTAATTTGACTCTCTCATATTGGACGAATTCAACAGCGACTACATCTTATTCAACACCAACTGCTGCAGTTGCGGGAACTTATTATATAAAAGCAGTTTCGTCTGATGGATGTGTGTTCGTAAAACCTGTTGTAGTAACAGTGAATGCATTGCCAACTACACCAACAATTAATGTTAACTCAGGACAGGCTTCTTGTGGTACCTCTGGAGGTGTAGTTTTGAGATCGACTAGTTCTGCAAATACACTCGGGGGTAGTGGTAGTAGTTATTTATGGTCAACAGGAGAAAACACTAGAAGTATCACAATTACTACCGATGGAGTTTATTCTCTTAAAATAATTAATAGCTCTGGTTGTGTAAGTAATAGCTCAGCGTCGATAACTGTAACACTTACTCCAGCGACACCAACAGCTTCTAATCAAACATTTTGTTCTTCTGAGAATAAAAAAGTTGGTGATTTAGTGGCTACTGGAAGTAATATAAAATGGTACAGTGCAAATAGCGGAGGTACGGCTCTTTCGACTAATCAAAATTTACCAACTACAGCAGGCACTTATAATTATTATGCAAGTCAAACATCAGCAAATAATTGTGAAAGTACGAGAACTGCAATAGTAGTAACTATAAATAATACATCATCAGCGCCAATTGCGTCAGCCCAAACATTTTGTGCTGCTGATAATAAAAAAATAAGTGATTTATCACCATCAGGACCAACAATTAAATGGTATGATACAAATAGTTCGTCATCAGCTTTAGCGGGAACTACAGTTCTGACCTCAAAAACATATTATGTAAGCCAAACTGCAAACAGTTGTGGAGAAAGCGCAAGAACTGCAGTAGTAGTTACAATAAATAATGTACCAGGGGCACCAACGGCTTTATCTCAGACTTTTTGTGTTAATGATGAAAAAACAGTTAATGACTTAGCAGTTACATTAAATGCAGGCTCTACTAAAAAATGGTATAATGCGTCAACAGCCGGTACAGCATATAGCGGAACTGAATTATTGACAACAAGAACTTATTATGTAAGCCAGACAAATGCTTGTGGAGAGAGTACAAGAACTCCAGTAGTGGTAACAGTAAACACCACTTCTGCACCAACTGCTTCAGCTCAGACATTTTGTGCGATTGATAGTAAAACAGTTAATGATTTGGCGGTTACTTTAGCCTCAGGTGCGAGTAAAAAATGGTATAATGCCAGTGTGGGTGGAACAGCATATGTTGGAAACGAGGTATTATTTTCAGGAACTTATTATGTTAGTCAAATTTTAAATAGCTGCGAAAGTACAAGAACAGCAGTAGCTGTTACGGTAAACAATACAGCAGCTCCAATAGCTAGTTCTCAAACATTTTGTGTTATTGATAATAAAACAGTTAATGATCTGGCGGTTACTTTAATCTCAGGTGCAACAAAAAAATGGTATAGTGCAAGTTCAGGTGGGACACTTTATAACGGAACGGAAACTTTAGCATCAGCAAATTATTATGTAAGTCAGACGCTTAATAATTGTGAAAGTAGCAGAATCTTAGTTGCAGTCACGGTAAATCCTACGCCAGCAACACCGAGTATTTCTGCCGGAGGTTCAACAACATTCTGTACAGGTGGAAATGTTGTTCTGACTTCAAGTAGCGGAATAGGTTACTTATGGTCAAACGGAGCAACAACTCAATCTATTACAGCTTCAAATTCAGGAAACTATAGTGTTCAGGTTTCAAATGCTTCTGGTTGCTATAGTGCTTCTTCTACTCCTGTGACGGTAACTGTAAATACTATTCCTTCAGCTCCGACTGTAAGTGTTGCGGACAACTGCAACGGCACATCGACATTATCGACAACTGCAACCGGAACTTTATTGTGGAGCACAGGAGAGACGACTTCATCCATCACGGTTTCAATACCAGGAAATTATAGCGTTACCCAAACAGTAAACGGCTGCACAAGCGCTTCAGGATCCGGAACGGCTGCGCCTAAAACGGCTCCATCGGCTCCGACTGTAAGTGTTGCGGACAACTGCAACGGCACATCGACATTATCGACAACTGCAACCGGAACTTTATTGTGGAGCACAGGAGAGACGACTTCATCCATCACGGTTTCAATACCAGGAAATTATAGCGTTACCCAAACAGTAAACGGCTGCACAAGCGCTTCAGGATCCGGAACGGCTGCGCCTAAAACGGCTCCATCGGCTCCGACTGTAAGTGTTGCGGACAACTGCAACGGCACATCGACATTATCGACAACTGCAACTGGAACTTTATTGTGGAGCACAGGAGAGACGACTTCATCCATCACGGTTTCAATACCAGGAAATTATAGCGTTACCCAAACAGTAAACGGCTGCACAAGCGCTTCAGGATCTGGAACGGCTGCGCCTAAAACGGCTCCATCGGCTCCGACGGCCTCATCTCAAACATTTTGCGCAGTTGATGCCAAAATAGTTAATGATCTAGTTGCTGTGGGAAGTAATTTAAAGTGGTACAATGCCTCTACGGGAGGATCATTATATTTAGGAACAGAAACTCTTACTGATGGAATTTATTATGTAAGTCAAACTACAAATGACTGTGAAAGTAATAGAACAGCAGTAACTGTTACTATAACTTCGAAACCAGCCAAAGTAATCACGACAGCTACAATATGTTCTGGTGATATTTATAAATGGTCAGTAAATTCAGTTGATTATACAGTTTCGGGTACTTACCCGATAGTTAACAACGGTTGTACAGCAGATCAGGAATTACACTTGACAGTAATCAATGTTGCAAGTCCAATAGTTGGATTAATAACGCAGCCAACATGCTTATCTTCAACTGCTAGTGTTGAATTAAGTGGTTTGCCAACGGGATCGTGGACTATTAATCCTGGAAATATAACTGGAAATACTGCAGCAACAACAATTACTGGTTTAATTGGTGGTAATGTTTATAATTATACGGTTACAGACTCTTTAGGATGCCAATCGGTACCTTCTGCAAACGTAGCGGTTTCAAATTATATTTGTGCAGAAGATGATACACCATCAATAATTAATGGTGCGGCAGGTGGAACTATTTCAACTGTCTTTGTAAACGACAAAATAAATGGAGCTTCATTTTTATCGACCGATGTTACTGTTTCAACTAGTCCACTTCCAACTGGAATAGTTTTTAATTCAAATGGAACAATAACAGTTGCTCCAAACACTTTTGCGGGAACATATTCAATTACTTACACTATTTGTATGTCTGCAAATGCAAGTGTTTGTGATTCTGCAACGGTAGATATAGTAGTTGAAAGACCTGTGATCGATGCTGTGACAGAAACCACAACAGCGATCAACAGCAACAACGGAGGCACGACAATCTCGCTTACTGCCAATGACACGCTGAATGGGACACCGGTAACAGTGGGCACAGGAGCAGGCCAGGTAACCTTCACATTGGTAAGCACGCTTCCAACAGGACTTACGCTTAACGCTGACAAAACGATAACAGTAGCTCCGGGCACAGCTTCAGGAAACTATGAAGTGGAATACACGATCTGTGACAACGACCATGCGCTTAACTGCGATACGGTTAAGAGTTATATCCAGGTGACGGGCGATGTACTTGTTGCCAATACGGACAATCCGACCGCAGTGACACAGTCGGCAACAGCCCAGACGATCATCACGGTTGTGGACAACGATACCAGAAACGGACAGCCATTGACGGCATCGGAAGTAAAAATAACGACGACAGTTGCGGACCCTTCAGGCTATCTGACCCTTGATCCGACGACTGGAGTTGCAACCCTTGGTGCTAATGCACCGGCGGGAGCCTACAGCTTGACGTATTCGATCTGCGACAAGGCCAATGCATCGAACTGCTCGACTGCGAGTGTAAACCTGACAGTAACAGCTCCGGTTGTGATTCCTGTAATCGACGCTGTGACAGAAACCACCACAGCGATCAACAGCAACAACGGAGGCACGACGATCTCACTTACCGCCAATGATACATTGAACGGAACACCGGTAACGGTTGGGACAGGAGCAGGAAAAGTAACGTTCACATTGGTAAGCACGCTTCCTGCAGGCTTAACAATCAACGCAGACAAAACCATCACAGTGGCTTCGGGTACCGCTTCAGGAAACTACGAAGTGGAATACACGATCTGTGACAACGACCATGCGCTTAACTGCGATACGGTTAAGAGTTATATCCAGGTGACGGGAGACTTATTAGTATTGAAAGATGATTTAGTAGGTCCAATTGCAGGAGTTAATCATCCGATGACAGTTGTAAATGTTTTAGGGAATGATACTAAAAATGGATTGCCAATTACGTCTTCTGATGTAAACCTTTCAGTAACAATTGCTGATCCAGCTGGATATTTAACATTGAATCCTGATGGAACAATCATATTAAAAGAAAATGCACCAGCAGGAACTTATGGACTAACTTATCAGGTTTGTGAATTGAACACAACAAATTGCAAAACAGCCGATGTTAAAGTAACAGTTGTTCTTCCAACAATGACTGTAACTACGAATAGTTATTGCTCTAATAATGTTCCGTACGTATCATACAATGTAACACCAGATAATTTTACAACCAATAATTTATTGACTGTAAAATGGATAGACAGTGATAATAATGTTGTAGCAACACAAACTAATTTGCCATTGAGCGGAAGCATTTTATGGCCGGGAGCAATTGTAGACAGTAACGGAATTGGGGTTGACTGGCCAGGATGGTTATTTGCAAATGGACAATGGACAGAAGGTGCTGATGGATTTGAAAAAACAAGAACTGGTGTTACAATGGAGTTTTCATTAAATCCTACTGTAAGTACGATAGTGAGTTATCCGCCAGCAACACCTCAATGTAATGCAAGACCAACATTTGAAATTAAAGCAAACAACGACGCTGCTGGACCAATTGATGCAAAAAAAGGTATCAGCACAGCATTGAATATATTTAGTAATGACCGTTTAAATGGAACAGCAGTAAACCAAACAGCAGTTGTATTAACTACAGTTATTCCAAATTCTAATTTGATTTTAAATGCGGATGGTTCTGTTGATGTTAAAACGGGAACACCATCAGGAACTTATCAATTGACTTATCAAATTTGTGAAGCTTCAAATTCATCAAATTGCAGTCAGGCGGTTGTAAATGTTACCGTTGTCAACTCAGAAGATCCAGCACCTGCACCACAGATTATTACAAAAGACGATCTGCAGGTAAATGTTGATGGAATTAACGGACAGCTTGAATTTATTAATGTTTTAGACAATGATTTAGTGAATGGCTTGCCAATTGATCCGGCAAATGTTGTGATATCTAATACGCCAAAAAGTCCATATTTTGAATTTAATGCAGACGGAACCGTAAATGTGAAACCAAACACACCAGGTGGAAGTTATAGTTTAGTTTATCAAGTATGTGAAAAAGCAAATTCTTCTAATTGCAGCTCATCAACATTGAATGTTTTTGTTGAAGTGCCAAACATTGCGATTATTAAAACAGCTGTATTCAATGATGAAAACGGAAATGGATTTGCAAATGCAGGTGAAACAATCACTTATAAATTTAAAGTAACTAACACAGGAAATGTTCCATTGACAAATGTTAGCGTTTCAGATCCTCTGCCAGGTGTAGTTGTTTCTGGACAAACAATTAATCTTGGAGTTGGCGAATCAAATGACAATAATTTCACAGCGAAATATAAAATTACGCAAAGTGATATTATTTCAGGTACAGTAAGTAATCAGGCAACAGCTTTTGGAAAAAGTGCAAGAGGAGTTGAAGTTGAGGATAAATCTGATGATGAAAGCAATTCAGGAGATCGTCCTACGGTATTGAGCTTAGATGGTTGTAAAATAAAAGTACTGAATGCTTTTTCTCCAAATGGAGATTCAAAAAATGCAAGATTCTATATTCAAGGAATAGAGTGTTATCCTGATAATACAGTTGAAATTTATAATCGATGGGGAGTTTTAGTATTTGATATTGATCATTACAATAATGAAGACCGAGTTTTTGTGGGAGTTTCAGCAGGACGCGCGACGATCAAAGAATCAGATGGATTGCCAGTAGGAACCTATTTCTATATTTTGAAATATAAAGATAGCGATTCAAATCAGCACGAACAGTCAGGTTACTTGTATCTAAATAAATAAAAAATGATAAACGGCTTGATTTAGCCAAGCCGTTTTAAAAGCTTACTAAATGAAAAAATTAATTTTAATTTTCATGTTTTTTTCAGTTGTGTGTTCGGCTCAGCAAGATGCGCAGTTCACACAATATATGTACAATACAATCTCGGTGAATCCTGCTTATGCTGGTTCTAGGGGGGTATTGAATGTATTTGGATTGTATCGTACACAATGGATCGGGCTTGATGGTGCTCCAGAGACAAGCACATTTTCATTAAACACACCTTTAAGCAATAATAGCAAATTAGGATTAGGTGTCTCTTTGGTCAACGATAAAATTGGGCCAACGGTTGAAAATACTTTATCGGCTGATTTGTCTTATAGTATTCCTACTTCTGAATCATTTAAACTTTCTTTTGGAATAAAAGCTACTGCAAATATGTTTAATCTTGATGTCAGTAAACTAAGTTTTGAAAATCAAGGAGATGAACAATTTCAGGATTTAGATAATAAATTTTCGCCAAATATTGGAGCAGGAGTTTATTGGCATTCTGATAGAGCATATTTAGGATTCTCTGTTCCAAATTTCATTGAGACAAATCGTTATGATGACAACAATACAGCTATTTTCAAAGAAAAAATAAATTATTATTTCATAGCGGGTTATGTATTTAATCTGGACAAATTAGAATATATCCGATTTAAACCTGCTTTATTAACTAAAATGGTTCAGGGAGCACCGTTGCAAGTCGATGTTTCGGGGAATTTTATGTTCTATGATAAATTCGTAGTCGGACTTGCTTATCGCTGGAGTGCATCAGTAAGTGCAATGGCAGGTTTTCAAGTATCAAAAGGTATGTATGTTGGATATGGATACGATCATGAAACTACCAATTTAAGACGATACAACTCCGGATCTCATGAGATTTTCCTTCGATTCGAGTTTTTCAATAGTTATAAAAAAATGATATCTCCAAGATTCTTCTAATTCGATACCTGTCATGAGAATTAAAATAATAAGTTTTTCTGTTTTGTTTGTATTTCTTTTTTTTAAAGTAAATGCACAGACAACAAAAATAAGTTCCGCAGATAAAAAGTATGATGATTATGCTTTCGCAGATGCTATAAAAGCATACGAAAGTCTTATAGAAAAAGGAACTAAAGATGAAAAAATAATACAAAGACTAGGTAATTCCTATTATTTTATAGGCGAATTACAGTCGGCTTTGCAATGGTACAATGAGTTGTTTATTATGAATGAAGAACAGGAACCAGAATACTTGTACCGATATGCACAATGTTTAAAAGCATCAGGAAATTATCGAAAAGCCGATGAAGTTTTAGAAAAATTCAATCAAAAAGCAAATTCACAACAAAGAGCTTCTTTGATTCGAAATGATAAAAACTATTTGGAACAAATTAAATTAAATTCGGGTCGTTATGAAATTGCAGATGCCGGAATTAATTCACCTTATTCTGATTATGGAAGCTTTATTTTGGATAAAAAAATTGTTTTCACTTCAGCAAGAGATACGGGCGGAATTGCAAAAACAAGTTTTAAGTGGACAAACAAGTCTTTTTCTAAACTATATATAGCTGATTTAATGCCTGACGGAAGTGTCGGAAAGCCGGAATTATTTCGTAAAAAACAGAAATCAAAATTCAATGAATCGACGCCAGTTTTCACAAAGGATGGCCGAACAATGTATTTTACCAGAAATAATTTCACCGATGGAAAAAGAGGGCAAAATGACAAGCAAGTAACGCTTTTAAAACTTTATAAAGCTGAATTTGTTAATGATGAATGGGTGAATGAAAAAGAACTTCCGTTTAATAGCGATCAATACAGTACGGCACATCCTGCATTAAGCATGGACGAAAAAACATTATATTTTGCATCAGATATGCCGGGAACTTTAGGACAGTCAGATTTGTTTAAAGTTGCCATAAATACAGACGGAACTTTTGGTCAACCTCAAAACCTAGGGCCAATAATTAATACGGAAGGAAGAGAAACTTTTCCTTTCATTTCAACTGAAAATGAGCTTTATTTTGCTTCAGATGGACGCCCGGGACTTGGTGGGCTTGATATTTTTGTTACAAAAATAAATCCTGACAGCACAATTGAAGATGATGTGCAAAATGTTGGAGAACCAGTAAACGGTAAACAAGACGATTTCGGATTTACAATTGACAGTAAAAATAGAACCGGATATTTTTCTTCTAATAGAGATAATGGCCACGGTTTAGACGATGTTTATCGTTTTGCAGAAACTAAAAGATTGGTTTGCGAACAAGATTTAATGGGAACAGTTTCTGATGCTGAATCGAATGAGGTTTTGTCGAATGTAAGTTTAAATTTATTCGATGAAAATTTTAATCCTCTTTCGACAATCGTAACAGATGATAAAGGGAATTATATTTTTCCAAAAATAAAATGTGGTAAAAAATATTCAATTCGTGCTTCAAAAAGTGATTACGGAATCAAAGATATTTCGACAACACTTAAAAAAGCAAATGGCAAAACAACTTTGGATTTTACAATGCAAAAAATGTTCAAACCTTTAGCAACTAAAGCAATCGAAATCAAAAAAACAGTTGTAAAACCAGTTAAACTCGGACCAATAAAACTCGGAACAGATTTAGCCAAATTACTTCATATTCCAATGAACTTTTTTGATTTAGGAAAAGCAACAATCAAAAAAACATCGGAACCTGATTTAAATAAAGTTGTCGATGTTTTAAATCAGTATCCAAATATAAAATTAGATATTCGTTCACATACAGACAGTCGTTCTTCTTCAGAAAGCAATCAAATTTTATCTGATAAAAGAGCACAATCAACAAAAGATTGGTTTATCAGCAAAGGAATTGATGAAAGCCGATTGACAGCAAAAGGATACGGTGAAACTAAATTAGTAAATAAATGTGCTGATGGTGTAAAATGTACCGAAAAAGAACATCAGCAAAACAGACGAAGTGAGTTTATCATCGTTGGTTTGTAAAAAAGAAACAATCAAAAAAAGAGCTCTTTTCTAATTATGAAAAGAGCTTTTTTTTATGGAACCATAGAAAGCGTTAAAAAAACAAATTTTTCACAAAAAACTTCTTCAATTGATTTCATTCTTTATTGAATAATTTTGAAAAACTGAAATGTACTGTATTTTATTTAAAATGAATGAATTAGCTTTTTAAAAAGTTTGGTTGGATAATAAATTGTGTCAATTTTTTTATAACTTTATAAAACTAAATTTTTTCAGATATGACTGTAAATCAAATACTAAACGCAAAAGGAAGAAATGTTTTTTCAGTACTTTCAACTACAACAGTTTATGAAGCATTGAAAGTAATGGGTGAAAAAAACATAGGGGCTATCCTTGTGATTGATGGAAGCGACCTAAAAGGAATTTTATCTGAAAGAGATTATGCACGAAAAATTGTTTTAAAAGACAAATCGTCAAAAGAAACCTTTGTTCATGAAATTATGGAAAGCAATGTTTTCTCAGTAAATCTTTCAAATAATATTGAAGATTGTATGGAGCTAATGAGCACAAAAAGAATCAGACATTTGCCAGTTTTAGAAGATGGAACTGTAGTTGGAATTATCTCCATAAGCGATGTTGTAAAAGCAATTATCGAAATTCAAAAAGACACTATAAATCACTTGAATTCTTATATTTCGCAATAAAAAAAAGCCAAAATATATAGTTGTAAAAATAGTCCTGATTTTGAAGGACTATTTTTTTTTGATGCCGTAAATTGTTATTTTAACAAAAGAAAGCACTAAAAACGCCCCATTTTAAACTAAGACTTATATCTTTGTAAGCTAGAATAAAAGCTAAAAATAATGAACAAAGAGAGTAAAAGAAGAGAAGCGCTGCTGTATCATTCAGAGCCGACTCCAGGAAAAATTCAGGTAGTTCCAACAAAAAAATACGCAACCCAGAGAGACTTATCACTGGCTTATTCGCCAGGTGTTGCAGAGCCATGTTTAGATATTGCAGCAAACGTTGAAGACGTTTATAAATACACAGCAAAAGGAAATTTAGTAGCTGTAATTTCAAATGGTACAGCCGTTTTAGGACTTGGGGATATTGGTCCTGAAGCTTCAAAACCTGTAATGGAAGGAAAAGGTTTATTATTTAAAATATTCTCTGATATTGATGTTTTTGATATCGAAGTTGATACAAAAAACGTAGAAGAGTTTATCCAGACTGTAAAAAATATCGCTCCAACTTTTGGAGGTATCAATCTTGAAGATATTAAAGCACCGGAATCTTTTGAAATCGAAAGAAGGCTAATTGAAGAATTAGATATTCCGGTAATGCACGATGATCAGCACGGAACTGCAATTATTTCTGCAGCAGCTTTAATCAATGCATTAGAATTGGCTGGAAAAAAAGCTGAAGACGTTAAAGTTGTAGTTTCAGGAGCAGGTTCGGCTGCAATTGCTTGTACAGACTTATACGTTTTATTAGGCGTAAAAGTTGAAAACGTTTTGATGTATAATAGTAAAGGACTTTTAACGAAAGATAATCCTTCACTATCTGATTTACAATTGAAATATGCTGTTGACGGCGCTAAAATTGAATTAGCAGAAGCTGTAAAAGGTGCTGATGTTTTCATCGGACTTTCTTCAGGAAATATTATGTCGCCAGAAATGTTATTGACAATGGCTGAAAATCCAATTGTTTTTGCAATGGCAAATCCAAATCCTGAAATCGATTATAATTTGGCTGTAGAAACTCGTAAAGATGTTATTATGGCTACAGGACGTTCTGATTTTCCTAATCAGGTTAACAACGTTCTTGGTTTTCCATATATTTTTAGAGGAGCACTTGACGTAAGAGCTACAAAAATTAACGAAGCGATGAAAATGGCGGCTGTAAAAGCTTTAGCTATTTTGGCAAAAGAGCCAGTTCCAGAGCAGGTTAATGTTGCTTATGGCGCGACAAAATTAGGTTTCGGACAAGAATATATCATTCCTAAACCATTCGATCCACGTTTGATTACAGTTGTAGCCCCTGCAGTTGCAAGAGCAGCGATGGAATCTGGAGTAGCAAAACACCCTATTACAGACTGGGCAGCTTATGAAGATGTACTTCGCGAACGTATGGGTAATGACAATAAAATGGTGCGTTTAATTACTAATCGCGCTAAATTAAATCCAAAACGAATTGTTTTTGCTGAAGCGGATCATTTAAATGTTTTAAAAGCAGCTCAGATTGTTTATGAAGACGGAATCGGTTTCCCAATTTTATTAGGAAACAGAGAAATTATATTAGAATTAAAAGCTGAATTAGGTTTTGATGCTGATCTTGAAATCATCGATCCTAAAACAAACGAAGAAGAAGAAAGACGTAACAGATTTGCAAATTCATATTGGGAAACAAGAGAACGCAGAGGTGTTTCATTACTTGATGCTCAGAAATTCATGCGCGAAAGAAACTATTTTGCAGCCATGATGGTAAATGAAGGTGAAGCAGATGCTGTTGTAACTGGTCATTCAAGAAGTTATCCAAGTGTTGTAAAACCAATGCTCCAATTAATTGAAAAAGCGCCGGGAGCTTCACTTGTTGCAACTGCAAATATGATGCTTACAGCACGTGGCCCAATGTTTTTATCTGATACTGCAATCAATATTAATCCGTCTGCTCAAGATTTAATTAATATTGCATTGATGACTGCTAAAACAGCAAAAATGTTTGGTATTGAGCCTGTTATTGCGATGGTTTCTTATTCAAACTTCGGTTCATCAACACATCAAAATGCATCAAAAGTGAGAGAAGCAGTTGCTTATCTGCATAAAAATCATCCTGAATTGATTGTAGATGGAGAAATTCAGGCAGATTTCGCTTTAAATTCAGAAATGCTTAAAGAAAAATTCCCATTCTCTAAATTAGCAGGAAAAAAAGTAAATACATTGGTTTTCCCTAACTTAGAGTCGGCAAACATTACTTATAAGCTATTGAAAGAATTGAATAAAGCAGGTTCAATTGGCCCAATTATGATGGGACTTAACAAACCTGTACATATTTTCCAGTTAGGAGCAAGTGTTGAAGAAATGGTTAACATGGCTGCAATTGCAGTTATCGATGCTCAGGAAAAAGAAATTAAAAAAAATAAATTAGCACAATAGTCCAATATAGAAAAGAGAAAAATCTTATTTTTATGTATATTTGGTACTATAAATTATATTTATGATAGCACATTTGCAAGGGAAATTAGTTGAAAAGAATCCCACAGAAGTTGTAATTGATTGTGGTGGAGTGGGATACCATGTAAATATCTCTTTGCATACCTTTTCGTTAATTCCTAATGCTGATTTTATAAAATTGTATACGCATCTTCAAATTAAAGAAGATGCGCATACTTTATTTGGTTTTGTTGAAAAGTCAGAACGCGAAATATTCAGAATGTTATTATCTGTTTCTGGTATTGGAGCTAATATTGCAAGAACAATGTTGTCTTCGATCGAACCAAAACAAATTATTAATGCGATTGCATCTGGAGACGTAGCAGTTATCCAGTCAATTAAGGGAATTGGAAGCAAAACAGCTCAAAGAGTTATACTTGATTTAAAAGAAAAAGTGTTAAAATTGTATGATTTGGATGAAGTTTCAGTAGTTCAAAACAATACAAACAGAGATGAAGCGTTATCTGCTTTGGAAGTTTTAGGATTTGTTCGAAAAGCTTCTGAAAAAGTAGTCGAAAAGATCGTAAAAGAAGATCCGGAAGCTACAGCAGAAACCATCATAAAAAGGGCATTAAAAAGCTTGTAACTCAACTAACATAAACCAATTGTATGCGTAAAATTTGTATTTTTTTACTGGTTTTATTTTGCGGTAATGTTTTGCAATCGCAAGTAAATCAGGCAGTTCAAGATACAACTAAAACTCAGTTTTCCAAAGGGAAATTAGAGTTGAAAGATCCTCCAAGCATACTTTCGGCCTATAAATATGATCCAATATCAGATCGATATATTTATACTAATTCAGTTGATGGTTTTCCCGTAAACTATCCTATTATTTTAACTCCTAAAGAATATGAAGATTTAGTTCTGAAAGAATCTCGCCGAGATTATTTCAGAAAAAAAGCTGATGCTATTGATGGAAAAAAAGCAGGAAGCGAGGCTGCAAAAAAGAATTTACTACCAAGATATTATGTTAACTCAAGCTTTTTCGAAAGTATTTTCGGAAGCAATACAATTGACGTAAAACCCACTGGTTCTGTTGAAATGGACTTGGGAATACGATATACAAAGCAAGACAATCCATCATTTTCACCCCGAAACAGATCCAGCCTCACATTTGATTTTGATCAAAGAATCAGTATGAGTTTGATGGGAAAAGTAGGAACACGATTAGAAGTAAATGCTAATTATGATACTCAGTCTACATTTGCTTTTCAAAACTTATTTAAATTGGCTTACACCCCTTCTGAAGATGATATTATTCAGAAAGTCGAAGTGGGTAATGTCAGCATGCCTTTAAACAGTACTTTAATTCGTGGTGCGCAGAGTTTATTTGGTGTAAAAACACAATTACAGTTTGGAAAAACAACGGTAACGGGTGTTTTCTCCGAGCAAAAATCACAAACAAAGAGTGTTGTAGCCGAAGGAGGTGGTACGGTGCAAAATTTTGATTTGTATGCATTAGATTATGACAATGACCGTCACTTTTTCTTGTCTCAGTTTTTTAGAGACAGGTATGATGCTTCGTTAAAAAGTTATCCCGTTATCAATAGCCGTGTTCAAGTAACACGAATAGAGGTATGGGTAACCAATAAGCAAAATAGAGTAAGCACAACAAGTAACAACCTTCGTAATGTTATTGCGCTTCAGGATTTAGGTGAAGGACCTCTTAGTGGTGTTCCTGATAACGAAGTTGTTGTTATCAGTTCAACTGCAGGATTTTTTAATAAGTCTGTTGATTCACCTGCTGATAATGAGAATAATGCGTACGATCCTGCAGCAATTGGTCAAGCGGGATCATTTTTAAATTCGAATATTAGAGAAATCGTTACAGCAAAGTCTGGATTTAATAATACAAATGTAAGCGAAGGAACGGATTACTCAATATTAGAGAATGCCCGCAAATTGACAGCAAACGAATTTACTTTCAATCCGCAGTTAGGATATATATCATTACAGCAACGTTTGGCAAATGATGAAATTTTGGCTGTAGCTTATGAATATACAGAAGGAGGCAAAGTTTATCAGGTTGGGGAATTTGGAAGCGACGGTGTTGACGCTACAGTTGTGACCGGAAATAATAATAATTCAAATCAGGCGATTATTACGCAAAGTTTGATTTTGAAAATGCTTAAAAGCAATTTGACAAATGTGCAGAATCCAGTTTGGAATCTGATGATGAAAAACGTTTATCAAATTCCGCAAGCTTATCAAATTAAACAAGATGATTTTAGGTTAAATATTTTATATACAGATCCTTCCCCTATAAATTATATTACACCAGTTACAGGAACTACTTTTCCTGATGATGATCCTACTAATCCAAATCCTCCTCCACATTATATTACAAAAACACCATTATTGAATGTCTTTGATTTGGACAAATTAAACTACAATAATGATCCGCAAACAGGAGGTGATGGATTTTTTGATTACCTGCCAGGGATCACAGTTGATGTTCAAAATGGTAGAATTATATTTACTTCAAAGGAGCCTTTTGGAGAAATATTGTTTAACAAATTGCATATTTCAAATTCTGCAGAAACATACAATGATCCAAGTACATATAATCCGAACCAGCAGAAATACGTTTTTAGAAGCATGTATCGCAATACACAATCTGGTGCATTGCAGGATAGTGACAAGAATAAGTTTTTGCTTAGAGGAAAATATAAATCTTCAGGCAGTAACGGAATCCCAATTGGAGCCTTTAACGTTCCTCAAGGTTCTGTTGTTGTAATGGCAGCCGGACGTAGACTTGTTGAAGGTATCGATTACAGCGTTGATTATCAATTAGGACGAGTTCAAATTTTAGATCCATCGCTTCAGGCTTCAAACACTCCAATTGAAGTTTCATTAGAAAACAATTCTATTTTCGGACAACAAACACGAAGATTTATAGGATTTAATATCGAACATAAAATTTCAGACAAATTTGTTGTCGGCGGTACATATTTAAAAATGACGGAAAAACCGTTTACTCAAAAATCAAGTTACGGCCAGGAATCAGTAAACAATACAATTTTTGGATTCAATGGTAATTATGCTACAGAAGTTCCATTCCTTACCAGGTTAGTGAATAAGCTTCCAAATATGGATACTGATGTTCCGTCAAATCTTTCGATACGAGGTGAAGTTGCTTTTTTAAAACCGGATGCTCCAAAAGCAAGTGATTTTGAAGGCGAAGCAACAATTTATATTGATGATTTTGAAGGTTCTCAGTCAACAATTGATATGAGATCTGCATATGCATGGAGTTTAGCGTCAACTCCATTTGTAAATTCGATTAATGATAATACATTCAATGCCAATTCAAATACGCTTGATTACGGATTTAAGCGAGCAAAATTGGCTTGGTATACAATCGATCCAGTTTTTTACTCCTCAAAACCATCCGGTATTTCAAATGATGATTTGTCATTAAATTCTACAAGAAGAATTTATAGTAAAGAGTTATATCCAAATACAGATATTGCCCAAGGTCAGATCCAAGTGGTTAATACACTTGATTTAACTTATTTTCCGTCTGACAGAGGGCCTTACAACAATAACCCAAATTTTAGTTCAAGTGCAGCTTCGTCTAATTTTGGAGGAATTATGCGTGCGCTGAATTCAACAAATTTTGAACAAGGAAATGTTGAATATATTCAGTTTTGGGTATTGGATCCTTATGTTGGAAATGGAGAAGCTCCAGCAAATAATACTGGTAAAATCTATTTCAACTTAGGGGAAGTTTCTGAAGATGTTTTAAAAGATGGAAGAAAACAATATGAGAATGGTTTAGGTCCAGATCAGGTAATGGTAAATCCGCAACCTATTTGGGGTGATGTTCCAGCTTCTCAATCATTGATTTATGCATTTGATACTAACCCGGATAATCGTAAAAATCAAGACGTTGGTTTAGATGGTTTGCCAGATGCTAAAGAAGCCGCGATTTATAATAATTATGCAGGGGAACAAGATCCCGCAGCTGATAACTATACGTATTATCTAAATACAGATGGAGGAGTTATCAATCGTTATAAAAAATACAATGGTACAGAAGGCAACTCTGCTGTTAGTATTAATGATCCTAATCGTGGGTCAACAACACTGCCAGATGTAGAGGATATTAATCGTGATAATACCATGAGTACGATTAATGCATATTACGAATATAGTATTGATATTAAGCCGGGAATGCAGATCGGAGAAAATTATATTACAGATATTCGTCCAACTACTGTGGATCTTCCAAACGGAGGTACAACTAATGCAAGATGGATTCAATTTAAGATTCCAGTAGCATCGCCTCAAAATACAATTGGAAACATATCTGATTTCAGATCGATTCGTTTCATGCGTATGTTTATGACTGGCTTTAATGATCAGATGACAGTTCGTTTTGGAGCTTTGGATTTAGTTAGAGGTGAATGGAGAAAATATACTGGTACACTTGATGCAAATGATCCAAATCCAGATGATGACGGAGTTCAGTTTGATGTTGCCGCAGTTAATATTCAGGAAAACGGAACAAAATGTCCAGTAAATTACGTTATTCCGCCAGGTGTTCAGCGAGAACAATTGTATAACAACAATACGATAATCAATCAAAATGAGCAGGCTTTGGCAGTTCGAATTGGAGGGGCAGGATTGCAATATTTAGATTCTAGAGCTGCTTTCAAGAATGTAAGTGTTGATATGCGTCAATACAAAAAACTGAAAATGTTCTTGCACGCTGAATCTCTTCCTAATGAAGCTACTTTAAGAGACGATGAAATGGTTGGTTTTATTCGTTTTGGTAATGATTTTACTCAAAACTATTATCAAGTTGAGATTCCCTTAAAAGTTACACAAACAGGAGGGTCTTGTACGATAAGCCCGGATTTGGTTTGGATGGAAGAGAATAATATTGATTTAGCCCTGGATTTATTGACAAAAATGAAAATTAAGGCAATGCCATTGGATATTAATTCTCCTAAAAGAGATATTAATGGGGTTTATTATCCTGATGATGATCCAGATTTAATTCCTGAAGGAGGTGATGGTGATAGCAAATTAAAGTTAGGTATTAAAGGAAATCCAAACTTTGGTTTGGTTCGAAATTTAATGGTAGGAGTTAAGAGCAGGGCCGATCATAAGGATATAAAAGGAGAGGTTTGGTTCAATGAGCTTCGTATGTCAGATTTGGACAATAAAGGTGGTATGGCGGCATTATTAAATATCGATACCAATATGGCTGATTTTGCAACCATTTCTGCAACTGGAAGAAAAAGTACAATTGGATTTGGATCGCTGGAACAAGGAGCAAACGAGAGAGATCGTGAAGATATTCAGCAATATAATATTGTGACCAATTTGAATTTAGGAAAATTATTACCACATAAATGGGGAATCAATTTGCCTTTTAATTATGCAATTGGTGAAGAAGTTATTACGCCAGAATATGATCCTTTTAATCAGGATATTAAATTAGATCAGCTACTTAGAGAAACTACCGATGAGGCAGAAAAAGATAATATCAGGACTCGTGCAATAGATTATACAAAGCGTAAAAGCATCAACTTTATAGGTGTAAGAAAAGATAGGGCTCCAGAACAAAAACCGCATGTTTATGATGTTGAAAATTTCACTTTTTCACAATCATATAATGAGGTGGCACGCCATGATTATGAAGTTGAAGATTATAGAGATCAACAATCAAATTCTGCTGTAAATTATGCTTATACTTTTCAGCCAAAAGAAGTTGTGCCTTTCAAGCAGACCAAATTCATGAAAAAAAGTGATTATTGGAAAATGTTGAGTGATTTCAATTTTAATTATTTGCCTTCGAATATTACGTTTAATACAAATATTTTAAGACAAAGCAATCGTCAACAATATAGACAGGTTGAGGTTGAAGGTATAGGACTTGATCCGCTTTACAGAAGAAATTTTGCTTTTAATTACCAATATGGATTTGGTTTCAATCTGACTAAATCATTAAAATTAAATTATACAGCGGCATCAAATAATATTGTGAAGAATTATTTGAATGAAGATAAAACGCCAAAAGAAGATTTTAATATTTGGGATGATTATTTAGATATTGGTACACCAAATCAGCATTTACAGCAATTAGTATTGAATTATGAAATTCCGCTGTATAAAATTCCTGTTCTGAGTTTTGTAAAAGCGAGTTATTCGTATACAGCTGATTATAGCTGGCAACGTGCTTCTACAGCTATGTCTGAATTTACTGCTGATGACGGAGTTACATATAATTTAGGGAATACAATTCAGAATGCAAATTCAAATACATTGACGACAACCTTAAATATGAATTTATTATATAAATATTTAGGATTGACGCCAGGTTCAAAAACAGCTGCAAAACCTAAACCAGCCGGACCTCCAAAACCTGGAGAAAAAGTGGTGAATACTGCTAAACCAGTAGAAAAAAATAGTCCGTTTTATGATGGTTTAATTGGAGTTTTAACAAGTGTAAAAAACATTCAGGTTAATTATACTAAAAATAGCGGAACAGTTTTACCGGGTTATACTCCAAGTGTAGGTTTCTTTGGTACAGCAAAGCCTTCATTAGGATTTATTTTTGGAAGCCAGGATGACGTTCGATATGAATCAGCAAAAAATGGGTGGTTGACGAATTATGATAATTTCAACCAAAATTTTACACAGGTAGAAAATAAGATTTTAAAAATAACTGCGAACATGGATTTATTGCCAGATCTAAAAATTGATTTAGCGATGGATCGTGCTTATTCTGAAAATTCATCAGAGCAATATAGTGTTAGAGATTCAATAGGACAATTATTTTATAAGCCTTTGTCACCTTATACTTATGGAATGTTTTCAATTTCAACTGTGCTGATTAAAACATCTTTTGCGACAAGCAATGAAAATGAATCTGCAGCATTTGATGATTTTAGAAATAATCGTTTGGTAATTGCGAATCGTTTGGCAGAGGATCATTATGGTACAGGCGCAGCGATTCCGCGATATGATGCAACAGCACTTCCTCCTGAAAATCCTAATGCACCTATAGAAGATCTTTCAAATCCAAATAATAGTCAGAGAAAGTTAATTCAGTCAAATGACGGTTATCCGATAGGTTATGGTAAAAGCAATCAGGCGGTATTGCTTCCGTCCTTTTTAGCGGCATATACAGGAAAAGATGCGTCGAATGCTTCGACCAGTATTTTTAGAAGTTTTCCTATTCCAAACTGGTCGATTAAATATAACGGGTTGATGCGCCTTAAGTATTTTAAAGATCACTTTAGACGTTTTTCATTGCAGCACAATTACCGTGCATCCTATACTATTAACCAATTTAGGTCTAATTTTGATTATTATCAAAATCCAAACGGGCAAGATATAAACTCGAATTTCTATAATCAAACGATAATGTCAAATGTCAATTTAGTAGAGCAGTTTAGCCCGTTGATTCGTGTTGATTTTGAGCTGAAAAGTTCTTTCCGTTTACTGACTGAAATAAAAAGAGACAGAGCATTGTCAATGAGTTTCGATAATAACTTACTGACCGAAGTAAGAGGTGTAGAGTACGTTGTAGGAATGGGTTACCGATTTAAAGATGTTATTTTTTCATCTCGTTTAGCGGATAATCCAACGGGAATTATTAAAAGTGATATTAATATAAAAGCTGATTTTTCATATCGTAATAATCAAACATTGGTACGTTATTTAGATTATGACAATAACCAGTTGGCAGCAGGACAAAATATTTGGGCATTAAAATTAACCGCAGATTATGCATTCAGCAAAAATCTGACAGCTATATTTTATTATGACCATTCATTCTCGAAAGCAGTTATTTCGACTTCTTTCCCGCTAACAAATATTAGATCAGGATTTACACTCAGGTATAATTTCGGAAATTAAATTTAGATTTCTAAACTAGATTTTATTAGAAGATTATTACATTTGTGACTTAATTATTAAATTATCAATTTTCAAACATACTATTATGAGCATACCAGCAAATTTAAAGTACACAAAAGATCATGAATGGGTTAGCATCGAAGGAGATGTTGCGACTGTAGGAATTACTCATTTTGCACAAAAAGAGTTAGGGGATATTGTGTATGTTGAGGTAGAAACTTTAGATCAGACATTAGATAAAGACGAAGTTTTTGGAACGGTTGAAGCTGTTAAAACAGTTTCGGATTTATTTTTGCCTTTAACAGGAGAAATTATTGCTTTCAATGATAGTTTGGAAAGCGCACCAGAAACAGTAAATTCTGATCCTTACGGAGCAGGATGGATGATCAAAATAAAAATTGCTGATGCTTCAGAAATTGATTCGTTATTGTCTGATGCAGCTTACAAACAACTTATCGGTGCCTAAACAACTTCTTTTAATTTGGGCGATTATTTGTTCAGGTATCATTACTTATCTTTGTTTGACAAATTCAAGTAATATTCCGGCAATAGATTTTCCAAGTATAGATAAAATCGTTCATTTTTGCTTTCATTTTGGATTTACAATTTCATGGATTCTGTTCTTTAAAAAAGAATTGAAAGGTCAGCATGCAAACGATTATAAAGCATATTTGATTTCATTTATATTTTCAGTTTTCTTTGGAATTACAATCGAGATTCTTCAAGGTGTTTTAACAACTACAAGAACTCCAGATGTAACAGATGTCTTGGCAAATACAATCGGAGCAACTGCCGGAGTATTTTCTGCTATAGGATTTAGGAAACTGATTGATAAAATAATAGGAATATAATTACCCACTTCGGTGGGTTTTTTATTATCATAAAATGAACCCTTATAAATAATGCTTTTTTTTCAATTTTAAATGTATTTTTGTGCCGATCTGATGTAATAGTAAAATCATGAACATTAAGCAATACCTTGATTCAACGTATCTTAAAACTGCCTCGCAAGCTGGACTTTCTGAAGCAGAAAATAATATTGTTGTAAAAAATGCAATAGAAGAAGCGATTGCAGAAGGTTTTAAGTTAATTATGATTCGGCCAGAACATGTCAGCTTGGCTAAAAAAATGATTTTGAAAGCCAGCTCGCCTTTGCTTGTTGGTACTGTTATTGATTTTCCGGAAGGCAAATCAGATTTGGAAAGCAAAATTAAAGAAGCAAATGAAGCAATTGAAAACGGAGCAGATGATTTGGATTTTGTCTGTAATTATGAAGCTTTCAAAAACGGCGAAATTGCATTAGTTAAAAATGAAGTTTTAATAGGTACCCAAATTGGATTAGCACACAATAAAACCGTAAAATGGATTATTGAAACAGCCGCATTGACTGATAAAGAAATTATTCAGCTTTCGGCTTTGATAAAAAATGTTGTGATTTCTAATTTTAAAGAGGAGAATTACGCATCAGTATTTGTAAAATCATCTACAGGTTTTTTTAAAACGGAGAATGATTTGCCTAATGGGGCGACTGTTCCAGTGATAATTATAATGTTAGAAAATGCATCACCATTGCCAGTTAAGGCTGCGGGCGGTGTTCGATCATATGAAGACGCAATAGAAATGATTCGTTTAGGAGTTAAACGAATCGGAACTTCGGCAGCAAAAGCAATTGTTAACGGAGAGAATACCACAAATCAATATTAAATGAAAACCAAAACCTACGTAATGAATAAAAGCGCCCTGACTTTTATTTTAATGCTAACTTCTTTAATTGCTTTTGCACAAGAAAATAATACTTCCTCGGTTAAATCTGGATTCACAAGTGAACAATTTCCTGTTTTTCAGAATTGCGAAAATTTAATAGATAAAAAATTAGAAAACTGCTTTTATAAAGAAGTTCAGGATTTTGTTTTTCAAAATTTTGAAGTTCCGGAAAATTTAAAACAAAATAATTATAAAGGAGAAGTTAAAGTACTTTTTGAAGTAGATGCGACTGGTGTTTTTAAGGTGATTTATGTAAATACGGCAAATGAAGATTTGTCTAATGAGGCGAAACGTGTTTTTGGTAAGTTTCCAACAATTAAGCCGTCAACTTACAATGGAAAGCCGACTTATTCAAAATACACCATCACAATAAATATTCCGTTAAAAAGTACGGATCAAATGGCAGCGGAAGCCGCGGCGGCAGCACAAATTTTAAAACCAACTGAAAAACCAATGACAGAATTGGATAGTATTGTTTATAAAAAATACAATAATCCAGAATTTGAAAGCCATTTAAATATTCCCTTTTCTCATAGTTATTACGCACAGTTTGATGGTGCAATGAATCAGGTTGGAAGTAATAGTCATACTTCTTCAAAACCTTATACCTACGCTGAGGTTTCAAAATATTATAATTTGAAAGCTGTAAATGAGTCACTTCAAAAAAAGACTTCAACATGGCTTGGAAGAAAATGGTGGAATGAGAATTTAGTCCAGATTCAGGGAGAAGATTACTGGCTGGCTTTAAATCCGATTGTTGATTTGCAGATGGGAAAAGCTTCAGATCTTGACGCTTCTTATACCTATGTTAATACGCGTGCTTTAAATTTCAGAGGAGGTTTAGGGAAACAAATAAATTTTACAACAACAATTTTTGAAAGTCAAGGCCGATTTGCCGGATATTTCAATGATTATGCTGAATCATTAAAGCCTTCTGGAGGAAACCCAGCGATTATTCCTGGAATTGGAATTGCAAAACGTTTTAAAACAGATGCATATGATTTTCCTTTGGCGGAAGCAAATATTACTTATACGCCATATAAATTTTTCGATCTTCAGTTAGGTTACGGAAGAAATTTTATTGGTGACGGTTATCGTTCATTAATCGAAAGTGACGGGGCGAGCCCATATCCGTATTTTAAAATTAATACTACTTTCTGGAAAATAAAATATACGAATACTTATATGTGGTTGAAAGATGTTCGACCAGAAGTTACAGTTGATAAAACATATGCCACAAAGTTCATGGCGAATCACTATTTAAGCTGGAATGTTTCAAACAGATTGAATTTAGGTTTCTTCGAATCTGTTGTTTGGACAGATACCAATAATAGAGGATTTGATGTCAATTTTGTGAATCCAATTATTTTTTATCGTACAGTTGAATTTACTTCTTCTTCAAGAAGTGGAAATGCGATGTTGGGTATTACTGGAAAATATAAATGGAATAACAGTATAAATTTATATTCTCAGTTTTTAATCGATGAATTTTCAGTTTCAGATGTAAAGGCGGGCGATAAAAGCTGGAAAAATAAATTTGGTTTTCAAATTGGAGGAAAATATTATAATGCATTCGATGTAAAAGATCTTTTGTTGCAAGTCGAGTATAATCATGTTCGTCCTTATGTGTATTCACATAGTGCCGTAATTACAAATTATGGGCACAATAATCAAAGTCTTGGTCACCAATGGGGCGGAAATTTTAATGAATTAGTTGTAATTGGACGTTATCATAAAGGGCGTATTTTTGGTGATGCAAAATTTACTGTTGGGACAAGAGGACTTGATTTTAATACCACTCAGGATACTTATAATTATGGTGGTGACATTTATAAAAGTTATGATGTAAAACGTCCATATGACAAAGGGGTAAAAGTTGGTCAGGGAAATAAAACAGATGTTTTTATTGCAGATATTCAAGGAGGTTATTTGATAAACCCAATGACAAATCTGAAATTGTTTGGAAGTTTTATTTACAGAAACTTTGATCCGACTCAGGATACGGCTACAACTTTTAAGCAAAGTACGACTTGGTTTAGTATCGGATTACGTTCAGATATTTTTAATTGGTATTTCGATTACTAGGATTTTTATAAGATTTTTCGAAATAATTGTGTTAAAGATTTGCAAGTCCTTATTTTGTAAAGGTTTTATTGAAAAAAATCTAAATTTATAGTTCTGTATTCTACAATCTAATTTGTACATTTGCACCACTCAAAAAAAATATACAAACAATAGAGGTTTGAACGCTACTAAAAATACAATTTCACTAAAATCAATATTTCTGGATTTCAAAGAGATTACAAAGGCTGGTTTGGCTATCAGTGTTTTGTTTTCTTCAATAGCTGGATATTTGTTAGGTGTAAATGCCGAACATCCTTTTAAATGGAGTGTCTTGCTTGTTTTGTCAATTGGCGGTTACTGCATGGTTGGTGCTTCAAATGCATTTAATCAGGTCATTGAAAAAGATATAGATGCTTTAATGGACCGAACAAAAAATCGCCCCGTTCCTTCAGGACGCATGTCTCCAAAAATGGCTTTGTTTGTAGCAAGTTTGTTGACTATTGTCGGAATCAGCTTGCTTTATACCATTAATGCCAAGTCAGCAATGTTTGCTGCGATTTCAATATTTTTATACACAAGTATTTATACGCCACTAAAAACGGTTACTTCGTTATCTGTATTTGTTGGTGCTTTTCCTGGAGCAATACCTTTTATGTTAGGATGGGTTGCTGCTACAGGCGAATTCGGAATTGAAGCAGGAACTTTGTTTTTAATTCAGTTTTTCTGGCAATTCCCTCATTTTTGGGCTATCGGCTGGTTTTTATATGAAGATTATGAAAAAGCAGGAATCTTTATGCTTCCGACAGGAAAGAAAGATAAAGGCACTGCTTTGCAGGTTATTCTGTATACAATTTGGCTGATCATAGCTTCATTACTTCCAGTTTTGGGGTATACAGGGCAATTGTTTATTTCTCCAATTGCAGCAGTTTTAGTGTTTTTATTAGGATTGTGGATGCTTTTTTATGCTGTAAAATTGTATCAGTTGAGAACGGCAAAGTCTGCAAGAACTTTAATGCTGGTGAGTGTTTCATACATTTCACTATTGCAGATTGTATTTATAGTAGATAAATTTTTAAGATAGTTATGGAAATGACAATTAAAGCAAGTGATGAACAATTAAGAAAATCAAAATCGGCAAAACTGATTTTGTTATTCGCAATGGTAAGTATGACCATGATGTTTGCAGGACTTACAAGTGCATTTGTGGTTAGTAAATCAAGAGCTGACTGGTTGAAGGATTTTCAATTGCCAACAGCATTTTATTATAGTACAGCAGTAATTATTGGCTGTAGCGTTACATTTTATTTAGCAAAAAAAGCCATTCAGAAAGACAATAGAAGCGCTGTTACAGGATTGCTTTTAGGAACTTTAGCTTTAGGGGTTTTATTTGTTGTATTGCAATTTCAGGGATTTGGACAAATCGTTGAAAAAGGATATTATTTTACAGGACAAGGTAGCTCAATTACTACAACTTTTCTTTATGTTGTTACTGTAACACACCTATTGCACTTAGCGGGCGGATTAATTTCGCTTTTAATTATAATTTATAATCATTTTAAACAAAAATACAATTCGACTCAAACTCTTGGTATAGAACTAGGTGCGATGTATTGGCACTTTTTGGATTTATTATGGGTATATTTATTTTTATTTTTATATTTCTTTAAATAAGAAAAAAACGTAAATTTGGGAACTTTTTAACGAATATCTTTTATGGAAGCGACAGTTACTACTGCAAATAACAACGAAAAAACTTGGGGAGGCGGAGAGGATATCCAGCCATTAGGAGCAAGTTATGGTAAAATGATGATGTGGTTTTTTATCGTATCAGATGCCTTGACATTCTCTGGATTTCTTGCTGCTTATGGTTTTTCTAGATTTAAATTTATTGAAACTTGGCCATTGGCTGATGAAGTGTTTACTCACTTCCCATTTATGCATGGCGTTTCGGCTCCTATGTATTATGTAGCCTTAATGACTTTTATTTTGATTTTCTCATCTGTAACAATGGTTTTAGCAGTTGATGCAGGTCATCAATTAAAAAAGACAAAGGTTGCTATTTATATGTTCTTAACTATTATTGGAGGTTTAATTTTCGTTGGTTCTCAAGCTTGGGAGTGGAAAAACTTCATAAAAGGAGAATATGGTGCAGTAGAAACAGCAGGTGGAAGTTTATTGCAGTTTGTTAACGCAAAAGGAGAAAGAGTTGCTCTTGAAGAGTTTGCTGTAAAATTGCCAGAACAAAGAGAGGCTTTAACAAGAAGTCATTCAACTTGGTTTATGGAAGATGCTGAAACGCAGGCTACATACACAGTTGCTGAAGTACAAGCTGGATTTAAAGCACATCCTGAATTGTTGATTAGAACAGAACAGATTATTGAAAATAACGGAAAAAAGAGTAAAAAAGTTCTGACTAGAGCAGAAGCTGAAACTCGTTTAGCAACTGCAAAATATGTAGTAGAAGGCGCAAACCTTACAAGAAACGAATACGGAAGCAAATTATTTGCTGATTTCTTCTTCTTTATTACTGGATTCCACGGATTCCACGTATTTTCTGGAGTTATCATTAATATCATTATTTTCTTTAATGTATTATTAGGAACTTACGAGAAAAGAAGAAGCTACGAAATGGTAGAGAAAGTTGGATTATACTGGCACTTTGTAGATTTAGTTTGGGTATTCGTATTTACAGTTTTCTACTTAGTTTAATTTTTTAAGATTTATTATTATGGCACACGGTCACGAATACGTATCAAATACAAGAAGAATCTGGTTTGTTTTTATATTATTATCAGTAGTAACTACAGTAGAGGTTATTCTTGGTATCTACAAACCTGCAGTTTTAGAAGGTAATCATTTTGTAGGTTTGAATTTATTGAACTGGATATTTTATATCCTTACAATATTCAAAGCATATTATATTGTATGGGCATTTATGCACATGGAAGGTGAAAAAAGCAGCCTTAGATGGTCTGTTGTATCACCAGTTATTTTCCTAGTTTTATATTTATTGTTTATTCTTTTGACAGAAGGACATTATATTTATGGGGTTTTTAAAGATTCTACTATTAAATGGAATTTTTAACATGATATTAATTCGAAAAGAAGCTCCGATTAACGGAGCTTTTTTTATTTTTGTACCTCAATATTTTCCCGCATAAACAATGAAAAAAAATATAGTTCTCTTTGTCCTTTTTGTTCTGCCTATTGTAGCTTATTTGTTTTTTGCTTCTGGTGTAAATAGTTTTACAACTCTTCCTGTAATAACACCTAAAGTAGCTGACTTTGGAAATTGGAATTCATTAAACGGGAAGAAAATCTCTCTCAATAAAAAAATTACTGTACTTGGTTTTGGAGGTACAAATATTTTAGAAAACCGAGGTAATTATTTTAATCTAAATGAAAAAATATACAAACGTTATAATGGTTTTGAAGATCTTCAGTTTGTAATTCTATGTCCGCTTGGAACTGAAAAACAAGCTCAAAAAATAGTTGATGCTTTATCTCCTTTTACAGATGTTAAAAATTGGAATTTTGTATTTGCTTCAAATGAAGAAATTCAAAAGTTTTATGATGGACTTCATCTAAAAGAAAAACTAAATAAGAATCTTGAAACTTCAAATGTTTATATTGTTGATAAAGAAAGAAATCTTAGAGGAAGAAAAGATAAAAAGGAATACAAAGAGGGATACAATACTTTTCATCCTTCTGAGCTCAGCAATGAAATGCTGGATGATTTTAAAATCATTTTATACGAATATCGTGCGGCTCTTAAAAAGAATCACAATGCCACTAAACAACTTTAATTTTTACCTACATGTTTAAAAATAAATCATATATCGGAATTTCGTTTATCGTTTTGATTTTCGGAATTTATGCAGTGCCAAAAATTGTTGACAGAATTCAAAACGGCGAAGTTGTAAAAGGGAATCGTTTAGATAATGTTGGTTTGAAAGGTGCAAAAGATTCAGCTAAATTATTAACTATTGGGCCAGCTCCTAAATTTGAATTAACAAATCAGGATGGTGCTAAAGTTTCTAATAGCACTTATAAAGGAAAGGTTTATGTTTTAGAGTTTTTCTTTACTACTTGTCCTTCAATTTGTCCAAAGATGAATTTGAGTATGCTGGAAATTGAGAAAACATTCTTTGGAAATCCTAATTTCGGAATCGTTTCAATCACGATTGATCCTGCTCATGATACTCCGGCAGTTTTAAAAGATCATGCAAAATTATTAGGTGTGAAATCTTCAAATTGGAACTTCTTAACTGGTGATAAGGCAACAATTATGGATTTGTCTAACAAAGGTTTCAATTTGTATGCAGGAGAAAATGATAAGGTGAATGGAGGTTTTGAGCACTCGGGTTTATTTGCTTTAATTGATAAAGATGGAAAAATCCGTTGCAGAAAAGATGAGTTTGGAAATCCTATTTTGTATTACGATGGTTTAGACAAAAAAGGAGTTAGAGAAATTCAGGAAGATATTAAAGTGTTATTAGAAGAATAAAATGGAAGATAATTCAATAGAAAAAAAATATAATAAATTTATAATTGCGGTTTCAATTATAATACCGGTTGTAGTTGCAATTTTATTTGGTGTAAAACTAAAAGATTTTGGATATAATGTTGAACCATTATCTATGTTACCTCCAGTTTATGCAACGATAAATGGTATAACAGCGGTTGTGCTTATTGCGGCTGTAATGGCTATTAAAAACGGGAAACGTTTATTGCATGAGCGCCTAATGACTTTTGCTATTGCTTTGTCTGTTGCTTTTTTGGTAATGTATGTTGCGTATCATATGACAGCAGATTCTACTAAATTTGGAGATTTAAATCATGATGGTATTCTTGATGCGGTAGAGAGTGCAAAAGTTGGCTCACTTCGATTGGTGTATTTTGTCATCTTAATAACTCACATTTTACTTTCAATCGCAATTATTCCACTTGTTCTTATTTCATATGTAAGAGCACTTGGACAGCAATTTGACAGACATAAAAAAATAGCTAAAATCACTTTTCCAATCTGGCTATATGTTGCTGTAACTGGCGTTGTAGTATTTTTAATGATTTCTCCGTATTATGCTAATTAGTAAAAAAAATAATATTCAAGGTTTGAAACCAAAATTTAAAACTTTGTTTTTTGGAATTTGTTTCTTTTTAATTGGAATTTCGGCAAATGCGCAATGTGCTATGTGCCGTGCGGCACTTGCAGGAGATTCTAATGTAAAAAAAGCGGAGGCTGTAAATGACGGAATTGTATATTTAATGGTAATTCCTTATTTACTAGTAGGTATAATTGGCGTTCTGATTTACAGAATGTACCAATCTAAAAAGAAAAAAGCAGTCTAATTTAGACTGCTTTTTTTATTATTTTAGTCCATTAACGGAAACATTAACTGTTCCATTTATTTTAATAAAAGCGATAATCGCCTGATTAGTCAATTGTATTTTATCAAACAGAATGTCTTCCATTTTTCCGTTTACAAAAACTCCGGGCATTGGAGAATAATTTTTTAAATAAGAAGCCATACTTTTTTTGCCTTCTTCTAAATTTGGCTGAATTGAATAACGGCAACTTGCTTCCATTTTTCTTAAAATATAGCCTTGTCCAAGCCAGCTTGCAGTTCGCATCAATTTGCTTTTGGTGTCTAAAACATAATCCAGTTTGTCGAAATAAATTTCTTTTGTCTGAGGATTATATTGCGGAAATCCGTTTAGGTATAATGTTCCATTTATTGATCCTAAAACATCCAGCGCGATAACCATTTTTCCGTCTTTGTGCCAAATAGAAACATTTTTAACAGTAATTTTTTTGCCTCCAGATCCAAATTCCTGATCGGCAAAATTTTTCGTCATTATTTTTGAAGCATCCGCATAAGTTGAGATTGCAGCAATATTGGCGCTAACCTGATTTGGGATTTTAGCAACAGGTTTCAAAACAATTTTATTGGCATTGAATTTAGATTCCGGTTGTTTCCCAACAATAGTTTCCATATTACATTTCATTCCCATATCTAGTAAAAAGGAATCGCTTTTGAGTTTTGCGTTCGTTGAATAAACTTCAATTGGAGCAATTCTTAACCAGCTTTCATAAGTTTCGCTCATTTGAAATGGCGTACAAATTTTTTCTAATGCAGTTAAAACATTCGGTTTAAAATCCATTGATTTTTCAATTGATTCGTCGATTTTCTTTTCGATTTTTGATTTGAAAATAGAAATTGCTGGATTTATCAAATACGTAATTGGCATACTTTTTCCGAAAACCATCATAGTTGGACTTTCGTTCCAATCTAATGATTTGAATTCTGTTTTAGTATTTAATTTCCAATTGGTGAGCGCAACATCACTCGATAATGTGATAACCCCGTTTAAATTAAATTCACGCGTGTCGTATAGATCGACGCCTAGTTTTTTAGTGCCAATTCTGTATTTGACAGTTGCTTTTAATGGCAAAATTGTTTTGATTTTTTTATCAGGGTTTGAAGGGTCATTCTGAATTTTTATCGGTGCTTGCTTCCAAACTTTCATTTCAATATCATCATCTTCGATATTGTTGTCTTCATAAATCAATCCGTTTAAAAGAGCATTGGTTTGATTTTCAATATCAGTCAGTTTTACCGTTATCGGCAAATTGATAAAAGATGGATTCGCATCATAAACCAAAGGACTCGCATCGTCTGGCTCGGGTTTTAGAGTTTCTAATTTTTGAGATGTGGAACAGCTGGCAAGGAATGCAGTTGCTGTAAATAGAGCGAAAATTGAAGTGAACTTCATCGTTACAATTTTTTTGAGTGATACAAAATTAAGAAAACAATTAAATAATTGTGAAAAAGTGTAACAATTACAAAAGTGTGCCGTCTTATTTAAATATTAAAATGTAATTATTAACGTTTTGTTATCATAATTTACTTATAAAAAATATTATTATTGTTTTAAAAAATTAACAATACCATGATTGAAATCAAAGATTTGCATAAATCCTATAAAATGGGAAGTTCAGAACTGCATGTGTTAAAAGGTATTAATTTTAATATTGAAGAAGGTGAGCTTGTAGCTATCATGGGATCTTCGGGATCTGGTAAATCGACGCTTCTTAATATATTAGGAATTTTAGACGAGGCTGATTCTGGAAGTTATACTTTAGATAAAACTCCAATTAAAAAACTAAACGAAACTATAGCTTCTAAATATCGTAATAAATTTTTAGGGTTTGTTTTTCAGTCTTTTAACTTGATTAACTATAAAAGTGCACTTGATAATGTAGCAATGCCGCTGTATTATCAAGGAATAAAAAGAAAAGAGCGTTATGACATTGCTATGAAATATTTGGAGAAAGTTGGTTTGGGTTCTCACTCGCACCACTTGCCAAATGAGCTTTCAGGAGGTCAAAAACAACGTGTCGCAATCGCAAGAGCATTGGCCTCAAATCCGAAGGTCTTGCTTGCAGATGAGCCTACAGGAGCTTTGGATACTAAAACTTCTTATGAAGTTATGGAGCTTATTCAAGGAATTAACGATGAAGGTAAAACTATTTTGATCGTTACGCACGAACCCGATATTGCCGCTATGTGCAAGAGAAATGTGGTCCTGAAAGACGGATTAATTATCGATGATAAAAAAGTAGAACAAGTTAGAGCTTCATCTTATGTTTAATATTGAGCGTTGGCAAGAAATATTTGAAGCAATCTCCAAAAACCGGCTGCGTACATTTTTGACCGGAGTTTCGGTAGCGTCTGGGATTTTTATTTTGGTGATTTTGCTTGGAGCGGGAAAAGGCCTTCAAAATGGAATTGAAAAACAATTTGAACGCGATGCCGCTGGGATTATAGAAGTTTGGTCAGGTACAACAACAAAGGAGTACAAAGGACTTAACCCGGGAAGACAAATTCAGTTTAGAAATAGTGATTACAATCAATCTGTTCAAAAATTTGAAGATAAACTGGATTTAAGAGCCTCAACACAGAATTATTGGGGAGCACAATTTGCTTACGGTAAAGAAAATGGAAATTATCAATATAGAGGTGTCGATCCTGATTATGGCGCAGTTGAAAATATAGTTATTGTTCAAGGAAGATATGTCAATGCCAAAGACTTACAAAACAACGAAAAGGTTGCTACGATTGGTATGAAAATAAAAACTGATTTATTTAAAGATCAGGATGCTCTTGGAAAAGAAATACAAATCAATAATATCAATTTT
Source organism: Flavobacterium resistens (assembly GCF_900182645.1). Classification (GTDB taxonomy): domain Bacteria; phylum Bacteroidota; class Bacteroidia; order Flavobacteriales; family Flavobacteriaceae; genus Flavobacterium; species Flavobacterium resistens. The sequence goes on from NZ_FXTA01000002.1 coordinate 847,997, forward strand.
AAAGTAATAGGCGTTTTTACAGATCCAGGAGGAGAAAGAGAAGAAGCAAGAGCCTATTTGCCTTTGACCACAGTACAAAGAGCTTTTGGAGCAGGCGACAAAATCAGTAATATGTTTTTTACATTGAAAAAAACAAATGATTATGATGAAGCATTGGCGCAGTCTGAAAAATTTACTCAGGATTTAAAGGATTTATTGAAAAGCAAAAACATGGTTGCTCCTGATGATGATAGTGGAGTAGGTGTTTACAATTCGGTTAAAGATGCAAAGCAATTTTATGATTTGAATCTATACATCAGATTATTCTTTTGGTGGGTTGGTATTTGCACCATTATCGCCGGAGTTGTTGGTGTAAGTAATATTATGCTTATCATAGTTAAAGAAAGAACTAAAGAAATTGGAATTCGAAAAGCGCTTGGCGCATCGCCATTTTCTATTATTACAATGATACTTCATGAATCTATTTTTATTACCACAATTGCTGGTTTTGTTGGATTGTTGATGAGTTTGTTATTGTTAGAATTGGTCGGGCCAATGGTACAGAGCGAATATTTCAGAAACCCTGAAGTAGATTTCAGTGTAGCATTGACAACACTTGTTTTACTTGTATTCGCGGGCGCAATGGCTGGGTTTTTTCCGGCATACAGAGCAGCCAAAATCAAACCTATTGTAGCACTTAGAGACGAATAATTATGTTTAAGAAAGATAATTGGGACGAAATTTTACAGGCATTGACTGCAAATCCTTTCAGGACTATTCTGACTGCATTTGGAGTTTTTTGGGGAATCTTCATTTTGGTGATTTTGCTTGCAGCTGGAAATGGTCTGGAAAACGGAATTAAAAAAGGTTTTGACGGAATTGCGACAAACACTATGTTTATGTGGAGCCAAACGACGTCTAAAGCGTATAAAGGTTTGCCTAAAACACGCCGATATGATTTTAGAAACAGCGACGTTGCAGCATTAAGAGCTGCGTTGCCAGATTTATTATATGTTTCGCCAAGAAATCAATTAGGTGATTTTAATGGAACAAATAACGTGGTTCGAGGTACAAAAACTTCGTCATTCACCATTTACGGAGATTATCCTGAGCTGATCAAACAACAGCCAATGGACATTATTAAAGGCCGCTTTGTAAATCAGCAGGATATTGAAGGCAAAAGAAAAGTAGCTGTAATTGGTAAAGGAGTTATCAGTGAACTTTATGGAAAAGAGGAGGAAGCCATTGGAACGTACATTAAAATCAATGGAATAAATTTCATGGTTGTTGGGGTTTATAAATCAAAACAACAAGGCGGAAATGCAGAGCAGGAGCAAAAAAATATTTTTATTCCGTTTACGACTTTTCAGCAGGCATTTAATTATGGAGATAAAGTTGGTTGGATGGCAATTACAGCAAAAGATGAAACTTCGATTACCGATTTAAAGCCAAAAATCCTTGAAATAATTAAAGCATTGCATTCGATAAATCCTGCAGACGATAGAGCAGTAGGTAATTTTGATTTATACGAGCAGTTTAATAAAGTTCAGAGTTTGTTTAATATCCTGAAAATCATTGCTTATTTTGTTGGAACACTGGTTCTGATTTCGGGAGTAATCGGGATTTCGAATATTATGCTTATTGTAGTTAAAGAACGTACAAAAGAAATAGGAATTCGAAGAGCTTTAGGAGCAACTCCTGCAGCAATTCGTGGGCAAATTTTATCAGAATCTATCTTTTTGACTATTATTTCGGGAATGTTAGGAATAGCAGTCGCCACTGGAATAATAGCCATTTTAAACATGATTTTAGATTCCATGCCGCCAGATAGCAATACTATGTTTGCCAGCCCAAGCGTAGATTTGGGAGTTGTATTTGTTGCCTTATTAATATTAGTGGGTTCAGGTTTGCTTGCCGGATTTATTCCAGCCCAGACCGCAATTAATGTAAAGCCAGTTGACGCTTTACGAACAGAATAAATTATCAATCAAAATATAATCGATTAAACCAAAAACAAAATGAAAAAAGGAGTAACCGTAACCATTTTAATCTTTATTGCTATAATTTTCTTTGGTGCACTTTATTATTTGTATGCTAAAAATCAAGAGTCGCCAATAGTTTTTCAAACGGAGAAGGCAGAGATTAAAACGATCGTAAAAAACACAATCGCAACAGGTAATATTCAGCCTGATGAAGAGGTCTTAATCAAACCAAACATCTCAGGAATTATTGAAGAAGTTTACATTAAAGCCGGAGAAAAAATCAAAGCCGGTGATATGATTGCGAAAATTAGAGTTGTTGCCAATGTGTCGAATGTAAGCAGTACGCAAAACCAAGTGCAGACTGCCAAAATTGCATTAGATAATCAGGAGAAGATTTATAAGAGACAAAAAACACTTTTTGAAAAAGAGGTGATTTCTGCCAATGATTTTGATGCTGCTCAATTAGCTTATAAACAAGCAAAACAAAATTATTTGGCTTCAAAGCAAAGTTTAGATATTGTTAAAACAGGAACAACAACATCTTTAGGGAATTATGCAAATACGTTGATCCGTTCAACTGTTAACGGAATGGTATTGCAGGTGCCTGTAAAAGTTGGAAATCAAGTTATTGAAAGTAATAATTTTAACGAAGGAACTACAATTGCCAGCGTAGCCGATGTTGGAAGAATGATTTTTATTGGGAAAATTGATGAATCCGAAGTAGGTAAAATTAAAGAAAAAATGCCTATTGAGATTACAGTTGGTGCAATTGAAAATAAAAAATTTGATGCGGTTTTGACAGATATTGCACCAAAAGGTGTTGTAGAAAATGGCGCTATTCAGTTTGAAATTAAAGCCAAATTAGAAAATAAAGGTGATACTTTCATCAGAGCTGGATTAAGTGCAAACGCATCAATTATATTAGAAAAAGCAGACAAAGTTTTGGCTATTAAAGAATCACTTGTGCAGTTTGACAAAAAAACTCAAAAACCTTATGTAGAAGTTGAAACGGCGCCACAAAAATTTCAAAGAAGAGATTTAGTTTTAGGTGTTAGTGATGGAATTTATGTTCAGATCAAAAGCGGTGTTAAAGATTCTGATAAAATCAAAATCTGGAATCAAGGTTTGATCAATGAAGGGGATAAGAATAAAAAATAATTTGATTATTTAAAGGAGTTTTTGGGTTTTTAAAATGTTAAATTTGCATGGCTTGTTTGCTATGCTTCATTCAAAATATATGAAAATAAATAAAATAAATAGTTTAGTTTTTGCCATGCTTTTCGGATTTGGTTTATCAGGTCAAGCGCAGACAAAACAATGGACATTAGAGGAATGCGTTCGATATGCATTAGATAATAATATCACTATAAAACTTTCAGAATTAGATGTTGAAAATGCTGAAATAAATAAAAAGGATGCTTTTGGGAAATACCTTCCATCGGTTAACGGAAATGCATCACATTCCTGGAATATTGGTTTAAATCAAGATGTAACTACAGGTGTTTTGCGTAATCAGACAACTCAATACTCATCTGTAGGTTTAAATGCTGGAGTTGATATTTACAGAGGTCTTCAAAATCAAAATACATACAGACGAACAAAACTTGCTATTATTGCATCACAGTATCAATTATTGAAAATGCAGGAAGATATTTCTTTGAATGTGGCGAATGCTTTTCTTCAGATTTTGGGTTATAAAGAAGATCTAAAAATAAAAACAGAGCAGCTTTCTATTGATGAAAAACGTTTAAAACGTTCAGAAGAAATGGTTAGTGCAGGAACAATTCCACGTGGTGATTTATATGATTTAAAAGCTACTATCGCAACAGATAAGCAAAATATTGCAGTTTCTGAGAATAATTTACTTATTTCAAAATTGAGTTTGGCACAGCTTTTACAGCTTAAAGAATTTGCAGATTTTGATGTTGTTGATGATACAAATGCAAAAGATGAAAATAATATCATGGCACAAAGCCCGACTGATATTTATAATAAAGCAAAAGAAACTAGAACTGAGTTAAAACTGGCACAAACCAATCTTGAAATTGCCGAAAAGAATGTGGCAATTGCTAAAGGTGCTTTTCAGCCTACTCTTAGTGGTTTTTATGGTTTTAATACCAGAGCAAGTTATAGTGATCAAGTGAAATTTGATGATCAAAATCAGCCTTACACTACAGGACCAGATCCAATATTCCAACAGTTTAGCGATAATAAAGGACATAATTTTGGTTTACAATTGAATGTTCCAATTTTCAATGGATTCTCAGTTAGAAATAATGTTGAACGAAATAAAGTAAGTTTAGAGAAATCTAAAATAGATTTAGAACAAAAAAGTTTAGATTTGCAACGTAACGTTTACACTGCTTTTACAAATGCAAAAGGAGCGTTAAATACATACGAATCTGCAACAGTAACTTTAGAAGCAAGACAGCAGGCTTACAATTATGCTAAAGAAAAGTATGATGTAGGATTGATGAATTCATTTGATTTTACACAGGCTCAAACGTTATTGACAAATGCACAATCAGAAGTTATCAGAACGAAATACGATTATATATTTAAAATAAAAATTCTTGAATTCTATTTCGGAATTCCAATTGTTCCAATTCCTGCAAAATAATTTACTATGTCAAAAAAAACAATTTATTTCTTAGTCGGAGGCGCAGTTATACTAATTGCCACTTTAATAGTTCTGTCGAAAAAAGGAGTTATAGGAAATAAGGATGAAGGAAAAGAAGTAGAAATCTCAAAAGTTGAATCTTCAACAATTGTTGAAACTGTATCTGCAACTGGAAAAATTCAACCAGAAATTGAAGTTAAAATCGCTTCAATGGTTTCAGGTGAAATTATAGCACTAAATGTAAAAGAAGGCCAGGTTGTTAAAAAAGGAGATTTATTGGTAAAGATAAATCCTGATTTGTACACTTCAGGCTTAGAGCGTTCTGTTGCAAATTTGGCAGGAACTAAAGCAGGTTTGACACAATCCGATGCCAGTTTTAGAGAGGCTAAAGCAAATTATGAACGTAACAAAACCTTGTACGATAAAGGTGTAATTTCAAAATCAGATTGGGACAAGGCAATTTCAACTTATGAAGTGGCAAAAGCAACAAAACAAAGTTCATATTATAATGTTCAAAGCGCTACAGCATCTGTTACCGAAGCTCGAGATAATTTAGGGCGTACTACTATTTATTCACCTGCAGATGGTACCATTTCAGTATTAAATGTTGAATTAGGAGAGCGTGTTTTAGGAACGCAGCAAATGGCTGGAACAGAACTTTTGCGCGTTGCCAATTTGAATAACATGGAAGTTGAAGTTGATGTCAACGAAAATGATATTGTAAAAATTAAAATTGGAGACGAAGCAAATGTTGAAGTAGATGCTTATTTGAAAAAGAAATTCAAAGGTATAGTAACTAGTATTTCTAATTCGGCAAGTACAGCTTTGACTTCAGACCAAGTTACTAACTTTAAGGTTAAAGTTCGAATTTTAAAAGATTCTTATAAAGAGTTATTAGAAGGAAAACCAGCAGCTTATTCACCTTTCAGGCCTGGAATGACGGCTACGGTTGATATCATAACAACAACTAAAACGAATGTTCTGGCAGTGCCAATTAGTTCTGTTGTTGTAAAATCTGACACAACAGCTGTAAAAGATTTTAAAGTTGAAGACCCAAATGAAGATAAAAAAGCAGCGCCAAAAAGCGATAAAAAATACGAATGTGTTTTTGTAAAAGTAGGTGATAAAGCTAAAATCAGAATCATTAAAACTGGAATCCAGGATGATACTAATATTGAAGTAATGTCTGGATTAAAACCAGGTGATGTGGTAATTACAGGACCCTATACAACCGTTTCTAAAGATTTGAATTCTGGCGATAAAGTGAAACTTAAAAAAGCCGAAACACCTAAGAAATAAGTTGCTATGATTATTGCACTGCATGGCGGATTTTCAATAGAAATGCTTTATGGATTCGGCGCCGCATTAATAACGATTGCTGTATTTCTTATTTACATGCATTATCGTGTATATAGATCAGAATATTATAATGAAGAATACGTTTATTTTTCATCATGGAAAAAGCTATTCTTGTATATAGGTTTTTTGATTGTCAGTTTATTCATTGCAGTTGCATTGTTTTGGATATTGTCATTCATTTTTATCGGGATAGCTGTCGCAGTTCGAAAATAATTTTAACTTAAAAAAATAAACATTTTGTCTTTTATTCTCAATATCGAAACAGCAACCAAAAATTGTTCAGTATCAATTGCAAAAAATGGAGAAACCATCTTCTGTAAAGAAATAGCTGAAGAAGGATATTCGCATGCCGAAAAACTTCATGTTTTTATTGAAGAGACAATTGCAGAATCAAATATCTCGGTTCAGGATTTAGCAGCGATTGCTGTAAGTCAGGGACCGGGTTCTTATACAGGATTGCGAATTGGGGTTTCTGCGGCAAAAGGATTATGTTATGCTTTAAATATTCCGCTGATAGCTGTTAATACGCTGGAAACTTTGGCTTCAAGAGTTTCAGTTTCAGAAGGGAAAATTATTCCGATGCTTGATGCCAGAAGAATGGAAGTGTATAGTGAAATTTTTACGGCTGATTTAAAAGCAGAAAGAGCTATTCAGGCAGAAATTATTACCGAAGATTCTTTTGCAGAATATAATGAGCCGCTTTATTTTGTTGGTGATTGTGCTGATAAATGTAAACCAGTTTTGACGAAAGAAAACTTTATCTTTTTAGAGGAAATCAAATATCCTTCGGCACGCGAAATGAGTAAAATCAGTTATGATAAATATCAAAAAAGCGACACTGTTGATGTCGCTTATTTTGAACCTTATTATTTAAAAGATTTTATGATGACATTGCCATCAAAAAAACAATAATCAATTTTATTTTTGGATTGTATACGGCTGAACAGAAATTCCTGCCTGATCTAAAGCCGTTTTGCAATTTTCTAATGTTTCAGAAAAAACAGCACTATAATTGGTGTTTTTTGCCCAAGGACGCACTGCGAAATCAACTGAACTTGCTGATAAGTTTTTTACAAAAACCTCTGGTGCAGGTGTTTTAAGCACTTTTGGGTTTTTATTCAAAACATCTAAAAGTATATCTTTTGCTTTTTTGATATCTGAATCGTAAGCGATTGAAAAAGTCAAATCTGCTCTTCTTTCTCCTTGCATAGAATAATTGATAATTGTTCCATTTGATAAAGCCCCATTTGGAACAAAAACAGTCTGATTGTTTCCAGTAAGCATTTTAGTTACAAAAATCTGAATTTCTAATACTGTTGCAATTACGCCTTGTGCTTCGATCGTATCTCCCACTTTAAAAGGTTTGAAAACAATAATCAGCATTCCACCTGCAAAATTAGAAAGCGAACCTTGAAGTGATAAACCAACTGCAAGTCCCATTGCTCCTAGAATAGCAACAAAAGAAGAAGTGTCAATTCCGATTTTTGAAATAAATGTTACAAACAATAAAATTCGGAGCGCCCACAATAAAATATCGGCGAGAAATTTAGTCAGGGTAGGGTCTAAATTTCGCTTTACCATTATTTTTCGGATCAATCTGTTTATTAATCGAATGGCGTATAAACCAACAAATAAAATCAGGAATGCTGAGAATAATTTTGGAGAATAATCTACTAATAAATTGACTAATCTTGTGGTGTAACTTGCTAACTGTTCTGGGCTCATAATTGTATTTTAAGAATAAAAAAAACCTTCTCAAAAGAGAAGGCGAAATATTTTTGCAAATATAAAGAATATTTGTTTTTATAAGAAAAGAATGCAGTTTTATTCCTTGTCAGCCTCTTCAATTGCTGGCTCGCTTGCGTCTACAACAGTTTCAGAAGCGATTGCTCTCGTATCGTCAGCAACTTCAGCAGTTTTCTCTTTTACGGTTTCAATAACATCGCTAATAGCGTCTGATGCTTTCTCAGCATATTCGCTTACAACTTCTTTAGCCTGATGTGCATATTCTGTAGCAGATTCGATTATCGGTTCTGATGCCTCTTTTGCTTTTGCAATGGTTTCTTCTGCTAAAGTTTCAGCTTTTTCAATATATGGAGCAGCAGCTTCTTTTGCTTGCTCAAAAGTACTTTCGGCATTATTTGCCAATTCGGTTACAGATTCTTTGGTCGAGCCAAATAAATTTTTGAAAAAAGATGATAATCCCATAGTTTTATATTGATTGGTTAAGAATACAATATTAAACTTTTTTGCAGAATAAAAATGTTCTTGTGTTGATAATTTATTGAAAATAAGATTACTATAAGGTTAAGTAAAAAAAACGTCCGCATTATGCGGACGTTTTTCTTTATGTATGTAATTTGAATTAAGCATTCAAAGCTTCAACTGTAATTGCTTCATCATTCAGCATGCTTTTCAACATATTTTCGATACCGCTTTTTAAAGTAAAAGTCGATGACGGGCAACCGCTACAAGCACCCTGCAAAATTACTTTTACAGTTTTGTTGTCTTCATTGTAGGAGTCAAAAGCAATATTTCCACCATCAGCCGCAACTGCTGGTTTCACATATTCTTCCAAAATATTGATGATTTGTTGCGAAGTCACATCTAATTTGTCAAATGCTTCATCTTTTGAAGCTTCATTTTTAGCTTTAGTTTCAATCAAACTTTCATCTAGAACAGTTCCTCCGTTTTCGATAAATTGTTTGATAAAAGTTCTCAATTCTAATGTGATTTCATCCCAGTTATTGATTTCATATTTTGTTACTGAAATGTAATTTTCATCAATAAAAACCTCTTTTACATAAGGAAATTTAAATAATTCCTGTGCTAGTGGAGAAGAAGCAGTTTGATCAATGTTTTTATATTCAACTGCATTTCTGGTCAACATTCTGCTAACAACAAATTTTAAAGCGGCCGGATTTGGAGTTGTTTCTCCATAAACCGTTATAGGCTGTTTCTTAGGAGTGTTTTCGTCAATAGTAATGATTACACCACCTTTATCAACGAAGGCTTCTATTTGTTCTGCTACAGCATCTTTTACATCGTCCCAATCCACAATGCTGAATCGCTCAATTGCAATAAAATTTCCTGAAATATATACTGTTTTTACAAACGGAAGATAAAATAATTGCTGTGCAAGAGGTGAAGATTTCGCTTCATCAATGTTTTTGAACTCAAAATTTTGATTTTGAGTGATGAAATCATCAAACTCAAACTTAAGGATGGTAGGGTTTTGCGTTTCTTTTATAGTGATTTTTGTCATGGTCATATATTTTTTGCAAATTTAGTAAAGTTATTTTCTACTAATACCTATATTTGGTTTTTTAATAAAATAATTAAGACTCTTTACAAATAAATCGTATTAAATTAGAAGAGTCGGAAATTTACTTAAACAAATTTGCCTTTATGGAATTTAGAATCAAGGTTTTATTTATTTTTTTGGTTACCTCATTTTACTCGTATTCACAAGAAGGAATTCCTGTTTATTCTGATTATTTATCCGATAACCTTTATTTGATTCATCCATCAATGGCTGGTGCAGCAAACTGTGCCAAAGTTAGATTAACAGCAAGAAAACAATGGTTTGGAGAAGACGACGCACCATCGCTAGGAACTTTAAGTTTTAATGGAAGAATAGGAGAACGTTCTGGAGCCGGAATTATTGTTTTTAATGATAAAAACGGATACCATTCTCAAAAAGGATTGAAACTTACGTATGCACACCATATTATGTTTTCGAGAGACGAGCTAGATTTAAATCAGCTTTCATTTGGTATCAGCGGAGGCGTTATTCAAAGTCAGTTGGATGAAACTAAATTTGGAGGAACTTTTGACCCGATTGTTTTTGGTTCAATTCAAAAAGATTCTTATTTCAATGTTGATGTTGGAGCTTCGTATAATTATTTGAACTTTTATGCACATGCTACAGTTCAGGGATTGTTAGAAACAAGAAGAGAATTGTATACAGATTATGAAAGTGATAATTTGAGGAAGTTTTTGTTTAGTACCGGATATGTTTTTGGCAAAAATGATAATTACACCTGGGAACCTTCGGTATTGCTTCAGGTTTTTGACAAAACAAAGGAAAAAACAATTGATTTGAACTTTAAAGGTTATAAAAACATGGACTTTGGAAGTTTATGGGCTGCACTTTCATACAGAAGAAGTTTTGATGGTGCACAATACAGCACTGGAAGCGGTGTGAAGGCTCAAAAGTTGCAATATTTTACGCCGATAATTGGAGTCAATTTCAATAATTTTATGTTTGCTTATACGTACTCACAAGTTATGGGTGATGTAAAATTTGATACTGGTGCTTATCACCAAATTACTTTAGGAATCAATTTATTTTGTAAAAAAGAACGTTACGATTGTAATTGTCCTGCTATTAATTAATTTACTATGTTGATTAAATCTGTAAACGGAAAATCTCCTTTGATTCCAGAGGATTGTTATGTTGCTGAAAATGCTACAATTGTTGGTGATGTTTCTTTTGGACATTCGTGCAGCGTTTGGTTCAATGCTGTTATTCGTGGTGACGTACACTTTATTAAAATTGGTAATAAAGTAAATATTCAGGACGGAGCGATTATTCATTGTACTTATCAAAAGCATCCAACAATTATTGGAAACAATGTTTCAATTGGACATAATGCAATTGTTCACGGTTGTACTGTAAAAGATAATGTTTTAATCGGAATGGGGGCGATCGTTATGGATAACTGTGTAATAGAAAGCAATTCAATTATTGCTGCAGGAGCGGTTATAACTCAAAATACCGTTGTCGAATCAGGAAGCATTTACGCTGGCGTACCGGCGAAAAAGGTGAAAGACATCAATCAATCTGATTTTGCTGGAGAAATCGAACGCATTTCAAATAATTATGTAATGTATTCGGGTTGGTTTAAAAACGAAGAATAAAATTTTTAAAATAATAAAATAATCCCGATAGCTATCTATCGGGATTATTTTGGAATTTAATAAACTATAAATTGATTTTTTCGAAAAAAGCAGTTTTATAGCTTTCGCTGATAGGAATTCGTTTATCGCTAATCAAAACTTTATTTTTTTGTATCGATTTGACATGTTTTATATTAATGATATAAGATCTGTGAATTCGCGAAAATCCTTTGCTGGAAAGAAAATTTTCAAGTTTTATTAAACTGATTAAAGTCAGCGTGAATTTATTATCTGTAGTGTAAATTTTCACGTAATCTTTCAGTCCTTCGATAAATAGGATGTCTGCAAAATTCATCTTCACATTTTCGTATTCCGCTCTTACAAACATAAAATCTTGTTCTAATTCGGGTACAGTCGTATTTTCAGAAATGGTTTGAATTGCAGTTGCAGGATTTATAATTTGCTGCGCTCTCACAACCGATTTTAAAAAGCGATGAAACGGAATAGGTTTTACTAAATAATCAACGGCACCAAGATTAAAACCTTCGACCGCATAATCAGAATAGGCGGTTGTAAAAATTACCAAAGGCTTTTTTTCAATTGTATTTAAAAAATCAATTCCAGAGAAGTGAGGCATTTGAATGTCAAGAAAAATTAAATCAACACTGTTTTGATTAATAAAAGATACAGCATCAATAGCATTATTGAAAGTATTTATCAATTCAAGATAGTCTACTTTTTTGACAAAATCTTCTAATAATTCAACTGCTAAAGGTTCATCGTCAATAATTACACATTTCATCTGTTGTAAATTAGATTTTTAAAAATTTTGTTTTGGTGCTCAAAAGTACTTTGAAATCAGTCAATTAAGTTTTAAAATTTTCATAAAATAAGCGTTTATTTTATAATTATCTCTTAACGTTTAATCACAATCACAATCTCATTTTAACTAATAGCTGTTTGAATTTCATCTAAATTTAAATGAAGATGAACTCTGTAATATTGATTGTCTTGTGTAATAGCAAGCTGATGTGCATTTGGATAAAGAAGATCAAGTCGGTTTTGAATGTTTACCAGTCCAATTCCTGAGTTTTCGGGATCTTTAACATAGTTTTCGATTGTGTTTTCTATCCAGAAATCAAGGCTGTTTTCATGAATGAAAATTTTGATTTTAACATGAGCTGCACCTTTATAATCGGTTCCATATTTAAAAGCATTTTCGACAAACGAAATCAACAATAAAGGTTCAATGAACTTGTTTTTTGTGTCGCCATGAACATTTATAATAATATCCTCAATATTATTAAGTCTCAATTTTTGCAATTCAATATAATTCTGAATGTAGTTGATTTCTTTTTCTAAAGCCACCGTTTTATTGTCAGTTTCATACAACATATATCGCATGAGTTCAGACAATGTCACGATGGCATCAGGGACCAAATCAGATTTCTTGTGTGCTAATGAATAAATACTGTTTAAGGAATTGAATAAAAAATGCGGATTAGTTTGTTTTCGCAAATAAATCAATTCAGTACTTGTTCTATGTGTTTCGGCAATTAATTTGTTTTGCTGATTATTGTAAAATTCAGTCAGCGTTCTAATAATTGCGCTTATCGTAAGTATTAAAATATAGAAAAAAGAAGGAGCAACTTTAAAAAAGAAAGGCTGTCTTATTTGAGTTCTAAAATGTGCGCCTTTTGGGAAAAATTGTGGATCAGGCATCATTCTTGGTGGACGCATGTTCTCAGGTCTCAGATGTCTGAATTCCGGAATAAAATAATTTGTTCGGATAATCATAAACAAGATGATTAGCGAAAGTGCAAAAACAAAGTAGAGCCAATATTTTTTTTCTAAAAGCAAAACCGGAACCAAGTAAAAATAGTTTAGATAAAACAATATAATTCCAGTAACCCATTGTGCATAAAAATCATTATTGATTCGGAAAGGACTTTCGTAAAATTGAATTAAAGAAGTCAATATAAAGAAAATCCATATGATACAATGAAATAGAATTTTGTTTGAATTTGTATTTTTAATGGCGTCAATCTTCATTTACAATTTTATTTTTAATAAAATTAAATCATTTTTCGTTACAGTAGGCGACATATTCTGGTCTAGTTTGTTAACCACTAATTCTGCTGTTTTTAAAGCTTCTTCTTCTGTTGAAAAGCTTTTTGTATTGCTAATTGCCGGAATAATAGATTGTTTTATTAAAATTTTGTCTTTGTTTGAAATAGTATATCCCCAGCCTGTTTTGGTTTGAAAAGAATCAATTTTAAATGTTTCTTTTTTTGTACAGGCGGTGAATTGTAAAACAAGTAAAATAAATAATAAATTCTTCTGGATTTTACTCCAGAAGAATTGTTTTTTGGTATTAATTGTCATCGTCGCTTTGTTCGTCAAGTGGTTTAAATTCCCAGGCATCATCAAAATAAGTTGAACCTGTTCGGCCTAACATATAAAATCCACGGTTATTAATGGCAAAACCAACAGCATCAGTTCTGGTTGCACCTTCCATAGAAGTTCTTTCTGTCCAAAGATCAGTTGAAGGATTGTATTCCCACACCGTTTTTATACCATCGCCGCCCACAACATATCCTAGACTATTCATAGAAAAACTTGATGCATTTGAGCGTGTCACAGCATATTCATCATTGTATGAGTAATCATCATCAGTATCTTTGTCAATATCGCGTTTTCTTGTCCAAACGTCTGTAGCTGGGTCAAACTCCCAAAAATCTTCCTGATAAACACCATTATTGATTCCTGTTCCTAAATAAGCCTTGTCACCAATTACGAAAACAGTTGCATTACGTCTTTTATTTCCGCTAAAACCATTTACCAATGTCCAGGCGTTTGTCTGGTCATTATATTGATAGAAATCTTTCAGATAATTTCCATCATAACCAGTTCCAAAGTAAGCTTTTCCGCCCACTTGAAATCCAAGTGCACCATAACGACCTGTTCCGGCAAAATCTGCTTTTTGAGTCCAACTGTTGCTTGTTGGATCATATTGAAAAAAATCTTTTAATTTATTAGTTCCATCATAACCAAGACCAACATATCCTTTTTCATTTAGGGTAAAACTCGAAGCAGAACTTCTTCCTACACCTGTAAAATCAGCTTTTTGCTCCCAGTAATCTCCATTAGAATTATAAGCCCATAAATCTTTTAAATACACATCGCCAGTATAACCAGTTGCTACATATGCATAATCGCCAATAACAAAACTTGTGGCGCTAGATCTTGCCGGGCCATCAAATGCCGACTTTTTAATCCAGTTTCCAATCAAATCATCATCGTTATCATCATTACTGCAGCCTACAAAAACGAGAGCCGAAAATAGAGTCGCGAATAATATTCCTTTTTTCAAATTATTCATAATGTATTAAATTTATTTATTGTTTGTATTTGATGCCAATGCCAAAAATGTATCCATTTCCTGTATTAAAATTATATACAGTATGGTTTTCAGAATCAGTAAGATTGTATTTTTTGTTAAAATCATAGCCTGCTTTAAAATCCAAAAACCAATTTGAATCTACGTTTCTTTCATATTCAAAAGCTGATGTCATTTGCGATAAACTCATTTTAGAAGCAGCATAATCTAAAGCTGATTTTTGATCTAAATGATAAAAACTCCCATTGAAACTGTTTGTTAAACTGAATGTATTTCGGATATTATTTGAATATGAAATCTTTGAATCCGGAAAACCAACTGAAACCATGCTTTTGTCGCTTATTGTATAGTTTATTGTTGCTATTGGAATAAATTTCGCAGCTCCAAAAATGGCTGATCGCGCACCGCCAATAGTGATATTTGTTCTGGAATTTACTTGCTGGCTAATTTCAAAACTACCTAACAAAGTAAAATCAGACCAGTCTAAATTGTCCTGAAAACTGAACATTGGCGTAAGCGAAAATTTCAATTTTGTTTTATCTGAAGCCTTAAGTATATAGTCTGTTTTGTTTTGAAATTGATTAAACCGATTTAGATTTTCAAATTCCGAAAACTCATAATTTACATTCAGATTAGAATACTCAGATGTATTAGTGAACTGATTTTTAGTGCGTATTTTTTTGTTGAATACTACCGAAATATTGCTTTCATTAAAATCAATTTTATCAGTAGGTTCTGTTTTTAAATTCACATCTGCCAAAAAAGTTTCTTGAGCCTTCATACTAAAAAATGAAATTGTAAAAACCGAACATATTAAAAGCCTTATTCTCATTACTTAATTATTGGCTCAAAAGTAGATGGCTGATGCTTTAAAAAAAAAGAATATATATGTATGGCGTTTTTTGATAGACTAAATCCCTTTTTTAGAGGTTGAATCGGAGATTGGTTTGTGTTGCTGTATCATAGATGTTTTTTTGCTGTTTGTAGTCCAAAAAACAGTGGCTGTATATGTTATAGTGTGGTGCAGATTACAGCCTTCTATATTTGCCGAAAAATTTTATTATGCACAAGTTTATATTGATGTTCTTTTTTGCTATCACGATACTTTCATGTGGAACTGATACTGATGCAGGTGAATTTGTTGTTGGATCAGATTACTTAGCGGTCAACAACAAAGTGATTTTAATTGATACTGTTACAGTGGATATGGCAACAATAAATTTTGATTCATTGATTACTTCAAACAAAAGCAGAATTTTAGTTGGAAATTATGACGATCCTGTTTTTGGAAAAGTAAAATCAAACAGTTATTTTCAATTAGCTGGAAACTCATATTCTTTGAATTCAGGAGGTGGATCAGATACAGAAAATGTCAATTATGTTTTCGATTCGATTGCCATGATTTTAAAATATGATAATTACTATTATGGAGATACAACAAAAGTCCAGACGTTGGATATTCATAGAGTGATGCAAACAGTAAAGCCAAATTCTGAAGATGAGAATTTTTATAATAATTCTTCACTGACCTATAACAGTGAAAGTATCGGAAGCATTTCATACAAACCAAGACCAATCGAAAAAGATTCTATTACAATAAAAATGAGTGATGCATTTGGTTCGGCGCTTTTTCAAAAACTTAAAAAAAGAGAAATTACAGATTTTGATAGTTTTTCAGAATATCTCAGAGGACTTGTTATTGTTCCCTCAACTTCAAATTCATCGAGTATGATTGGTTTTCATGTGGGAACTAGTAAAGTACGATTGTATTATTCAAAATATCAGGCCGATACTGAGGAGATATCTTATGTCGTAGATTTTACAATTACAGATCCAGAAAGACAGTTCAATGCTATTTCGTCAGATAAAACGGGAACTTTGCTCCAGAATTTGCCTATTTCCAGTAGTAAATTATCCAGTTCGCTCACTGATCGGCAAGGCTTCATTCAGTCAGGAACTGGTGTAGCCTGCAGAATTGATTTTCCAAATATAAAACAATTGAAGAGTATTTCAGATAATGGTGCGATTGTCAATGCAGAACTTATTTTAAAGCCAGTAAACAATACGTATTCTTCTAAATATCCTCTAGCAGATTCTTTGTCTGTATTTGTAGCAGATAATCTAAACCGAATAAGTGCCTCATTAGTAAATTCTGCAGGAACAACTGTTTATGGTATTTTAAATAAAAAGAGTGATGAGTTCAATGAAGATGTAGGGTATTCAATTCCGGTTGGTAATTTTTTGCAGCGGGAAATGCTGAAAAAATCTGATGCAAGATCGTCTTTGATTTTAGCCCTTCCCGGAATTTATAAAACCGTAAATCGAATAGTCTTAGGCGATCAAAAGCATTTGAATAACAAAATTCAAGTGAAAATTTATTATATATCATATTAAATGAAAAGTAAAATAATTTATTTATGTGGCGCTATTTTATTGTCGCTGACTTCATTTTCTCAAAGTATTTCAAGTTCACCATATTCTCTTTATGGTGTTGGAAGCGTTTATGAGTCTGATTTTGGAATTCTTCCTTCAATTGGGTCATCAGGGATGGCTTTGCCTTCAGACACTTTTATCAATAACTTAAATCCTGCATCGTTAGGTTTTACTTCATTAAATCATTTTATGTTTGATATTGGAGGAAGAGCTATTGCAACAACTTATCAAAGCAGTTCTCGCTCAGAAAAAAGAAACAATTTTCAGTTTTCGCATCTGGCTTTTGCTTTTCCTCTAACTAAAAATTCAGGATTTAGTTTAGCATTACGCCCTTATTCAAGTGGTGCTTTTAAAATTTCAAATCTAAAATTGCCTATAGAAAATAGTCAGGAATATTACTATTTAACAGCAGTTGGGTCTGGAGGATTAAATAATTTTGATTTTTCATACGGATATAGATTTGGGAAGAAACTTTCTGTTGGCTTGTCTGGCTCAGTATTATTTGGAAGTACGGCCGATGAACGAAATTTCCTGATTCAAAATACACTCACAACAGTCACCAAAAAGACGAGTTATAACGGCCTTCGAGCAACACTTGGAGCGCAGTACAAAATTGATTCGACCTTTACAATTGCTCCAGTGATTAAATTGCCAGCTCAAGTCAAAGCGTCAAAAGTACAGAGTGTTGAAGTTATTGCAGATGAGGTGATTACAACTGTCCAGTCTAATGTAGCTTCAGATGTTGATGATTATTATATGCCTCTGGAAATAGGAGTGGGGTTCAGTAAACGCTTTAAGAATAATTTGAATATGACTTTAGACTATGAAAAAAGCTTTTGGAACGGAACCAATCAATCTGAGCTATACGGGAATTTTGTAAATCAGGATCGTTTTGCCCTTGGATTTACATATCGTGCAAAAAAAGATTTCCGAAAATACTGGGATAGAGTTCAATACGCAATGGGAGCCAATTTTGACAATGGTTATCTTGAAGTGGATGGAAAGCGCGTAAATAATGCTGCATTTTCCATTGGACTTTCTCTTCCGATAGAAAATACATTAACTACTCTGAATATCTCCTATTCATATGGACAAAAAGGAAGAATAGCAGATGATTTAATAAAGGAAAATTACCATAAATTGTCGTTGAATTTATCGTTAGACGGAATTTGGTTCGTCAAGCGAAAAATTGAATAACGTTAAAAATCCTTGTGAATTACAGGATATTTATAGTCTAAAATTGATTCTAACACTGCCGGATTTGAATTGACATAAAATTCAGGTGCGCTTTGTTTAAGTTCAGAAAAACCAACTTTCTCACGCAAAATATTTTGAGTCTGACGGGCCACCGCTTCTCCAGAATCTATGATCTGGATGTGGTCCGGCAGAATTTTTTTTATCTGAGGAATCAAGTATGGATAATGACTGCAACCTAAAACAAGATAATCAATATTGGCATCGATCATTGGCTGTAAGTAAGATTCTAACAGCTGAGTCATTTCAGGTGAGTTTAAATTTCCGTCTTCTATAAGCTGAACTAACCCATGACCAACTTGTTCTATTATAGTGGTGTGCTGAAACATTTCGGCAGTTTTGTTAAACAGTTCGCTATTTAAAGTTCCTTTTGTAGCTAAAATTCCAATAACCTGAGTTTTAGAATTATTTGCTGCTGGTTTAATAGCGGGCTCAATTCCTATAAATGGAATATCATAATCTGCACGAAGTTCTCTAATTGCATTTGTTGTTGCAGTATTACAGGCAACAACAATTAATTTACAGCCCATTTCAATTAATAAATCTGTATTCTTTTTACTGAGCGCTACAATTTCTTCCTTGGTTTTTTGACCGTAAGGTGCATTTTTGCTGTCTGCTAAATAAATGGTTTTCTCGTTTGGAAGGAGATTGTGAATTTCATTCCAGATCGAGGTCCCTCCAATTCCAGAATCAAAAACGCCTATAGGATTATTGTTTGTCATAATACAAATTTAGTATTTTTTGAAATAAATTGTTATTTGAATTTAGTTGAAATCCACGAATTATTTTCTTTTTTAATTTTAATTTATTGTAAAAAAAAACTGCTCAAACTTTTAGTGTTGAGCAGTTTTTAATAAGAAGAAATTCGTTTATTAGAATCCTAAATCTTTTTTAACATCAGCAGTAATGTTTGGACCATCAGCTAAGATAAGAGTAGAACCATCTAAAACATATTGGAAACCTTTAGCTTTTCCAACTTTTTGGATAGAAGCTTTCACTTTTTCCATAATTGGTTTCATGATATCATTATCTTTTTGTTGTAGTTCTTTTTGTGCATTGTCTCTGTAATCAACAATTCTTTTTTGCATATCCTGAACTTCTTTAGCACGTTCTGTGTTAACAGCTTCAGTTGCTGTAGTAGATTCAGTTTCGTACTTTTTGATTTTAGTTTGATATTCCTCAACCATTTTTTTGTATTCTGCGTCGTATGTACCACTTAATTTTTGTAGTTGATTTTGAGCATCTAGCATAGCAGGCATTTTCGACATAATCTCGCTAACATCAACATGGGCAACCTTAGCCTGTGCATTCATTGTGTTACTTGCGCCTAAAATTAAAACGGCAGCAATTAGTAAAGTTTTGATTTGTTTCATCATTTTTAAAATATTAATTAATTATTGGTCGTATTCGGTTTTTGTGTTTCGGCTTCTTTTGCTTTTTTAGCCGCTTCCCTTTCTTCTATTATTTTCTTTCTTCTCTCTTCTAACTCTTTTTTACGCTGTTCATACAGTTTTTGTCTTTCGGCTGCTTTGTCTACAGGTGGCTCAGTTGCTGCTGGTGAAGTTTCTGTTCCTCCTGCAGGTTTAGCTGTTGCATCAGTTTTACTGGTTTCAGTTGTTTTTGCTGCTTCTGTTGTTTTTGCAGGTTCAGAAACCGTGCCATTTTTTTTAGCTTCTCTTTCTGCCTGAATAGCTTTTCTTCTGTCGTCGTATTCTTTTTTCTTAGCTTCCTGCTCTAATCTTCTGTCTTCAATTAGTTTTTCTCTGGCAGCTCTCTTTTCGTCAAGTGCTTTTTGGCGATCAGCCATTGCTGGATTTTCGTCAATTTCATTTTCACGAGTTTCTTTGATTTCCTGATCTTTCAATTGTTTTTTAGTCAATTGCTCTCTTTTATCAGTTCTGTTCAAGACTCGTATAACCTGATCGCTTATATCAAATTTTTTATTGCTGAAAAGCATTGTCAAATCAGAAGATTTATCAAAAATAAAATCATAATTTTTAGCTTCTGCAATATCTTGCACCGCAGTAAAAACCTGATCCTGGATTGGTTTGGCTAATGCCATCTTTTGATGAATTAGATTTCCATCAGAGCCAAATTGCTTCTGCTGATAATCCATCATCTCCGTTTCCATGAATTTTATTTCTGTTTCTCTTTCATCAATAAGTTCTTTCGTCAAAAGCGCTTTTTCAGCTTTTAAACTTTCTTTCAGTTTATTTATTTCTATTTTTTTGGATTCAATCTCTTGTTTCCACTTTTGAGCCTTTAGCTCCAATTGAGCTGTTGCCTCTTTATAGTCAGAAACGTTTTCAAGAATATACTCCATATCGATGTAGCCAATTCTTGTCGTTCGTGTCTGTGCCTGACTTGTATTTGCTACAATCAAGGCTAAAAATAAAAATAAAAACTGTTTTCTCATAACATAACTTTATTGATGATTTTTAACCAAACGCTAATTGTCTAAAATTGTTGTCCAATAATGAAATGAGTTTCCCATCCATTTGCTTTATTGGTAACAGAATTAGGCAGAGCATCGAAACCGTAACCGAAATCAATCCCTAATAATCCGAATGCCGGCATGAAAACACGTAAACCTACACCTGCAGAACGACTCAAATCAAACGGATTATAATCCTTAAATGTTGGATATGATGAACCTGCCTCTAAGAAAGTCAATGCATAAATTGATGCTGACGATTTTAATGTAATAGGATAACGTAATTCCATAGAGAATTTGTTATAAATTGTTGCTCCAATTTGCTGACCTGCTGCATTTGTTGGAGTCAATGATCCATTAGGATAACCTCTTAGACCTATCGTCTCTCTACCGTCCATTGAGTATTGCGCCATTCCGTCTCCACCTAAATAAAAACGCTCAAACGGTACAACACCTCTTGATTGATCGTAAGCTCCTAAGAAACCAAACTCTGTCAGGGTTCTTAAAACTAATTTACCATAAACTTTAGTATACCAGTCTGCTTTAAATTTAATTTTATAATACTCTAACCAATTGTATTTCTTTTGATCGACCTTAGCAACATCTGTATCAGCGCTTGCATAGTCAGATCCAACACTTACATATCCAGTTTTTCCATTAACTGTTTCTGTTTTTACATAATCGCCCGTGTTTAATGGTTGACCATCTACTCCAGAGTCAGGTGCTCCAGTATATTGTGTTTTGTATTCTTTTTGGTTTTCTAGATCTCCATATTTAATTCCGTTAAATAAAGAATATGGAGGTGTTACTTTTGCTGAAATACTAAATTCCGAACCATAAATTGGGAAAATAGGATTTGTTCCTTTATTATTTCTTGTAAGACCAATAGTATAAGCAAGATTTCGTGATGCTCCATTACCAAATGTAAACAATCCAGTGTAATAATTATTTAAGTCATAGTGCTGGTAACTTACAGATTGTGATAATACAAAGAAATCATCAGGTACTTGTAAACGTTTTGCTAAACCAACTTGTACTGTAAAAATATTAAAACTTTTGCTTTTATCAACAGTTCTTGTTGCATAATTGTTATTGAACTGTTTACTGTAGGAAATCGCAGAACTAAATTGTACTGGTTTTTTCCCGCCAAACCAAGGTTCAGAGAATGATAAACTATACGTTTGGAAGTAGGTACTTCCTTGTAAACGAAGTGCTACTTTTTGACCATCTCCCATCGGAAGCGGTTTGTATGACTCTTTGTTAAAAATATTTCTTGCCGAGAAGTTGTTGAACGAAAGACCTAAGGTTCCAATAAAACCACCTCCGCCGTAACCACCCTGAAGCTCAACCTGGCTAGATCCTTTTTCAACAAGTTGATATTCGATATCTACTGTTCCGGCTCCGGCATCAACATTTCTAAATTCTGGTTTGATAGATTCCGGGTCAAAGAAACCTAACTGACCAATTTCACGAATTGTTCTAACTAATTCTTCTTTACTGTATTTGTTTCCAGGTTTAGTTCTTAGCTCACGGTAAATTACGTGATCATTTGTTTTGTCGTTTCCAGTAACATATATCTTGTTGAAATAAGCAATAGGACCTTCTGTCACTCTAATTTCAAAATCAATTGTGTCGTTTACTGTTTTTACCTCTACGGCATTAATATTAGAGAATAGGTAACCATTGTTTTGGTACAAGTTTGTAATATCTTCTGCATCTGGTTTTGTTTTATCAGCAATACGTTTTTCAAGTAAAACTCCGTTGTAAGTTTCTCCTTTTTTGATTCCTAAATAACGGTGAAGAAGCTGATCAGAATAAACAGTGTTTCCTAAAAATTTAATATTTCCGAAATAATATTTGTTTCCTTCTTCTACATTAATTTTAATGGCAAGCATATTCTTCTGCTTGTTATAAGTCACAGAATCATAGATAATACGTGCATCACGATATCCTTTTTCTTTATAAGCAGCAACTACTTTTTCTAAGTCGGTTTTGTATTTTTCAGGTATGAATTTTGAAGCTTTTAAGACACGTAGGACATTCTTTTGTTTTGTGTCTTTCATTGCAGCTCTTAATTGAGTATCAGTAAGTTGTTGGTTTCCGATGAAGTCAATGCTGCTAATTTTTACCTTATCACCCTTGTCAATTCGGACAAGCATATTTACTTGGTTTCCGGCAAGAGTGTCAGGTGTATTTGTAATGATAACTTTTGTGTTATAGTAGCCTTCTTTTTTGTATTTATTTTCAATGTAATTTTTCGTTGTCGTAATTAAGTTTTCATTGACAATTTTATTTTTTGTCAAATTATTGTCCTTAATAAGTCCTTCGACTTTGCTTTTCTTTACACCAACGATTTTAACTTCGTTTAATTTAGGAAGTTCTACGATATCTAAATCCAGATAAATACTGTCATTTTCTACCTTATTTACATAAAATGCAATTTCATCAAAAAGGCCAAGTTTGCCTAATTTTTTAATTGCGCTACTGATTTCTTCACCAGGAACTGTTATTTCCTGTCCTTTTTGAAGGCCAGAAAAGGTGACAACTGTTTGTTCATTGAAGCTTATTTTACCAACAACAGAAACTTTAGCAAGAATATATTTTTTTCCTTGATCAAAAGGAACTCGATCTTGTGCTTTTATTTGTGAAAAACTACCCAAAAGTAGTAGGGTAAGGACTATTTGTACTCTTTTTTGTAACACTAAAAAATTATTTAATTTGTTCACTGGTTTTTCCAAATCTACGTTCTCTTTTTTGATAACTAATGATAGCCTCATATAAATCTTGATCTTTAAAGTCTGGCCACAAGACATTCGTAAAATACAATTCTGCGTAGGCTATCTGCCACAGCAAAAAGTTACTTATTCTATGTTCTCCACTTGTTCGTATTAATAAATCTACGTCTGGTAAATTTTGCGTGTAAAGATGCTCATTTATAATTGAATCGTCAATAGTGTCTAATGAAATTATATTATTTTTAACTTTATCGCTGATGATTCTCACGGCATTTACCAATTCTTCTCGCGATCCGTAACTTAAAGCCAATGTAAGAGTGAGGCGTGTATTGTTTTTGGTCTTCTCAATAACATCTAAAAGTTCCTTTTGGGCTGATTTAGGTAATTTTTCAAGATTTCCAATTGCATTAAGTTTTATGTTGTTTTCTTGTAAAGTAACAAGCTCTTTTTTCAATGAATTGATTAATATTTTCATTAACGCTTCAACCTCTAATTTTGGGCGATTCCAATTTTCTGTTGAAAAAGCGTATAGCGTTAAATATTCGATGCCGAGTTTGGCACAGTTGGTAATTGTTTTTTTTACTGATTTCGTTCCGTTTTCATGACCAAAAGCACGTAAAAATCCTTGTTGTTTTGCCCAACGTCCGTTTCCGTCCATAATAATGGCCAGATGTTTTGGTAAGTTTGAGCGATCTATAGAGTCTAGTAAATTCATTGTATTATTCTGCGCAATAGCACGGTTTTTGTCCAAAGGTATACGTTAATGTAATTCCAGAAAAGACATACCAATCGTTATTATTTAAATTTCCAAAACGCAAATTCGAAAAATTGCTGCTTGACGGATTACTTCCATCAATATTGTCAGTAAAAGTATAGCGGGCACCAACTTCTGCTCCTATAACAAAATGAGGTGTTACATTCGATTTAATTCCCAAAGTCATCGGAATAGCGATCGAACTCGAGGTTTTGTACTTTCTCGTTTCTCCTCCATTTATGTATAAATCATCGTAAAAAAAGTAACTTAAACCTGAATATATATAAGGAGTAAATTTTGTATGATAATCATGTAGGTTGAAATCAAAAAAATTGAATTCTAAACCAGCCGAAAGTTCTTTGATGTTGTTTCTAAAGCGATATCCTCTTTTGCTTCTACCTGTCTCATCTGAGTCCAAATCATTTCCGGCAACTGTTGATTGTGTATAAGAAAAGCGATACGCATGACGCGGACTTTTATTCCATTTGTACAATACGCCAAAAGCCAGTTTGTCTGGATTGATATATGTCGTACTTCCGACGTCTCCAACAAAGTTGCTTCCACCTAGAAAAACACCAATCTCATTGATCTGAGCATTTAGTGTAATAAAGGGGAAAAAACATAACAATAAATTAAAAATTTTCTTCATTTAATTCAAAATTGCGTGCAAATATAATAATTATCGATACGAATCAACGTTGCTTTGATTAAATGTGCTTTTTTTTCAATTTACATTATGATTTTGAGACATTTAATGCGGATTCGATACATGCAGAACGAGAAAAAGTGGTATTATCGTATAGTCAGCCGTCAGAAAAAGACTTAATTTCTTTTGTCTTCTCCCCAAAGCAATTTATTTCTCAAAGTTTTCAGGAAAGTTTCGCCTGGAATCTCTACCATTTTGATTTTGTAATCTGTTTTTTTGATTTTTAAGATAGATTCGTTCTTTACAGATGAAATTCTGGAATCTAAAGAAACTAAATATTGATCTTCTCTTCCTGTAACTCGTAATGTTATTTCAGTGTCATCAGGAATCACAAGAGGGCGTGCCGTTAAGTTGTGTGGCGCGATTGGTGTGATAACAAGACTTTTTACATCTGGTGTTAATATTGGCCCGCCACAACTTAAAGAATAACCTGTAGATCCGGTTGGCGTGGAGATAATTAGGCCATCAGCCCAATAGGAATTTAAGTATTCGTTGTTTAAATACGTTTCTACAGTAATCATCGAAGTAGTGTCTTTACGGCTGACAGTAACTTCGTTCATTGCAAAATTTAGTTCCTTGAAAGCCTCATTGTTTGGTTCAGAAGTTAAACCAAGCAAAGTTCTTTCAGATGTTGTGTAGTTTTGATCAATAACATATTGCAATAAACCGTCTATGTTTTCTTTTTGAACTTTGGCAAGAAATCCTAATCGACCCGCATTAATACCTAAAAGAGGAACGCCTGAATTACGTACTAAAGCGGCAGATCTCAAAACGGTTCCGTCGCCACCAATACTGATCAGCATTTCAAAACTATTGTCTAAAATCGTACTCGACGAAAATGTTTTATAGTCTTTTTTTACGAGTTGTTTTTCATAAAGCATCTGAAGAAAATTTTCCTCAATAACGATTTCAACATTATTGGAGGTTAAAAACGAGAAAATGTCTTTTATGATTGGCTCGGTGCTGTTTTGATAATATTGTCCGTAAATGGCTATTTTCATTATTTTTTAAATTAGATAATTTGTCAATGTGTCAATTAGATAATTTGCAAATGTGAAAATTGTCTAATTAACTAATTTCCTCATTGGCACATTCGTAATTTATATATTAAGGTATTTGTCTAAATAATCAGAACGTTCTTTAAGGCTGTTGATATAAGCATCTTCCTGATGTTCAGAAATAATTTCATAATTATATCGTCTGAAAGTCTGAATGATTTCATTCATTGGCCCAACACCGATTTTGACTGTAATCTGAACATTTTCCAAATCGGCTTCAGAAATAAAACAGCCCAGGATTTTTCCGTTATTGCTTTCCACAATCTGTGTTACCTGACCCATAGAATAATCCAAAAGGCCTTTTTGAACAATTATAATACCTCCTTGTTCTTTTAGAAATGGAGTTTCCTGAAAGAATCGCATGATATCTTCCATTTCATAGTATCCAATATATTCGTTGTTTTCATCCAATACCGGAATTGTATTAGTATGATTTTTAGCAAAAACCTCTAAAACGTCAAGCCAGATCATCGATTTTCGGGCAAAAAAACGTTCTAAAGTATATTTGTAGTCAATTGCTTTTTTATCTGTATCGAAAGTTTCAATATCGTCAGCGGCAATACTTCCTATAAAGATTCCGTCTTCTAAAACCGGGAAATGTGAAAAATCGACATCAGCAAAAAAGTCCTGAACAGATGCTATCGTTTCCAGGCTATCAATCGCTCTGAAATCATTGGTGATATAGTTTGTAATTTCTGTCATAAATCAATTGAAGATATTTCCTTGCAAAATAATCAAAAAATACCAAAAACTACGACGTTTTACTTTGTATTTTTGTCATTACAAATATAGTGTTACTAGAATTAATTATCTATTTATATGACAAAGTTAAGTGTAAATATCAATAAAATTGCAACCTTAAGAAATGCACGTGGCGGGAATGTTCCTGATTTATTAAAAGTAGCTGCCGATATTCAGAAATTTGGAGCTCAGGGAATCACCATTCATCCTCGTCCAGACGAGCGCCATATTCGTTATCAGGATGCTCGCGATTTAAAAGCAATTGTTACAACTGAATATAATATTGAAGGAAATCCACAGCATAATTTTATTGATTTGGTTTTAGAATGCAAACCAGATCAGGTTACTTTAGTTCCAGATGCTATTGGAGCAATTACATCTTCAGCAGGTTGGGATACAATTAAAAATCAGGAATATTTGACAGAAGTAATTCAGGAATTTCAAAGAAATGGAATCCGAACTTCGATTTTTGTTGATCCGGTTTTGGAAATTATTGAAGGAGCAAAAAAAACTGGAACTGACAGAATTGAATTATACACCGAGGCTTTTGCGCATCAATATAGTTTAGGGAACGAAAGAGGAATTGATTCTTATGCTGAAGCTGCAAAACTGGCAAATGAATTAGGTTTAGGAATCAATGCCGGACATGATTTGAGTTTGGATAATATCAAATTTTTCAAAGAGAATATTCCAGGTTTGCTTGAAGTGTCAATAGGGCATGCTTTAATTTCTGAAGCACTTTATCTAGGTTTAGATAATGTTGTAAATATGTATTTGAATAAATTGAAATAAATCTTCAAAGTAAAAATAAAAGTATGCTTTACTCAAAAATAGAAGGCGAAGGAAAACCATTTGTTATAATGCATGGATTTCTGGGAATGTCAGACAATTGGAAAACACTCGCAGGACAATATGTAGAAGCTGGATTTCAGGTTCATATTTTAGATTTAAGAAATCACGGACGTAGTTTTCATTCCGATGAATGGAGTTACGAAGCAATGGTTCAGGATGTGTTCGAATATTGCCAAGCAAATAATTTAACGAGAATTGATATTCTTGGACATTCGATGGGCGGAAAAGTAGCAATGCTTTTTGCAACAACTCATCCCGAAATTGTAGATAAATTAATTGTGGCAGATATTGGTCCGAGATTTTACAAACAGCATCATCAGGATATTTTGGCAGGATTAAACGCTGTTGATTTTTCAGTAAAACCAAGCAGAGCTGATGTTGAGGAAATTGTAGCGCAATATGTTCCTGATTTTGGGACACGTCAGTTTTTGTTAAAGAATTTATATTGGAAAGAACCAGGACAATTAGCTTTTAGATTTAATCTGGAAGTTTTTAATAATAATCTGGATGCAATTGGAAAACCTTTGGCAGAAGGTCTGGTTTTTGATAAACCGACACTATTTATCAGAGGAGGAGAATCGGGCTATATTCAGGATGAAGATATTGATGCGATAAAAGAACATTTCCCGAATTTAAAATTAGAAACGATTCCAAATGCCGGACATTGGCTTCATGCCGAAAACCCTAAAATGTTTTTTGAAATTACGGCGGGGTTTTTAAAAGAATAGCACTTTTGATAAAAAATTATTATTTTTAAATTAAATTTTAAACCTGAAAAACTATGAAATTATTACTCAGACTTCTTGTTACAGCTGCTTTGGTTTTGTTATTATCTAACCTTTTAACGGGGGTTGTGGTTACTAGTTTTGGAACAGCTGTAATTGTTGCAGTAGTTTTAGGCTTGCTGAATGTTTTTATAAAACCTATTTTAGTAGTGCTAACATTGCCGGTAACTGTTGTTACATTAGGTTTGTTTTTACTTGTCATAAATGCTTTAATGATTTTGGCTTGTACTAAAATTGTCGGAGGTTTTGCTGTCGATTCATTCTGGACGGCCTTAATTTTTAGTGTTATTTTGTCAATTCTGCAATCTATCACCTATAAGATACTTGGAGACGATAAATAAAGTAAATTGAGCAGATTAAAACTGCTTCTAATACAATAGATTAAAAACTTGGTTGGGTTGCAAAAATTTTATAATTTTGCAACCCAATTTTATTATGTAAATTAAAGAAGAAGATGGATATTAAAAGAGTAGCAATAGACGCTGTAAACGAGACAATTGTTATGAACGTTGTTCATATGGATTATAAAGGTCAAGTGGCAAAAAGAATCAATGAAAAATTGCCTTTGGCTCAAGTAAAAGGATTTAGAAAAGGACAAGTTCCTAAAGATCTTGTTGAAAAACAATACGGAAAAGGTATTAAGCAAGAAGAAATCAAGAAAGTAGTTGACTTGGCTTTAGAGCGTTTCATTCAATCTGAAAGACTAAACCTTTTAGGAACTCCTCTTGCTAAAGAAAATGAAAACCTTGACTGGGATGCAGAAGAATTAACTTTTGAATTCGAAATTGGTTTAGTGCCAAACTTCGAAATTGATTTAGAAGCTAAAAACAATATCGTAAAATATATCGTTACTGCTGATGATAAATTAATCGACGGACAAGTTGAGCGTATCCAAAAACAATTTGGAAAAGCAATTCCTCAGGATAAAGTTGAAGCTGATTCAGATTTAACTGGAACTTTCACAAACGAAGAAAAAGGAATCAACAATACAACTACAATTTCTGTATCTACTTTCAACAAAAAAGCTGGAGATAAATTCATCGGTAAAAAAGTTGGAGACGTTGTTACAGTTAGCACAAAAGGTTTATTCGAAGACGATCACCAATTAATGGATTACTTAAAAGTAGCTCATGATGACGTTCACGGTTTAGATATCGAAGTAAACTTTACTATCGAAGCTATCAACGGTGCTGAATTAGCGGAATTAAACCAAGAGTTATTTGATAAACTTTTTGGTGAAGGAAAAGTAGCTTCTTTAGAAGATTTAAAATCTAAAATTAAAGAAGATGCTGAATCTCAATTCGCACAACAAGCAGATCAAAAATTATTATTAGATGTTCAGGATTTCTTGATCGAGAACACTAAATTTGATTTACCAGCTGAATTCTTGAAAAAATGGTTGCAAACTGTTGGAGAGAAAAAACTTTCTGCAGAAGAAGCTGAAGTTGAATACGCAAGATCTGAAAAAGGTTTACGTTTCCAATTAATCGAAGGAAAAGCATTAGCTCAAAGCAATATCCAAATTACATTTGAAGACTTGAAAGAGTTTACTTCTGGTGCTATCAGACAACAAATGGCTCAATTTGGACAAACAAACCCAACTGACGAAGAAGTTCAAGGAATCGTGGCTAGAGTTTTATCTAACCAAGAAGAAGTAAAAAGACTTTCTGAGCAAGTTGTAGCAGCTAAAATGTTAGATATCTTCAAAGAAAAAGCTAACCCAACAACTAAAGAGGTTACTTACGAAGAATTTATCGCTGCGTCTTACGGAGAATAATTTCTAAGAAAACAATTATATTGGAGCGTCAGGATTTTTTTCCTGACGCTCTTTTGTTTTAATTTATTTTTGATTACTTTTCAGGAGCTAATCCAGCTATCCGTTACAAGTTTTTTCATTGCTGCCTTTTTTTGTAAGGCATAAAAAGAGCTTCCGTTGGTCGCTTTTTTCTACCAACAAAAAATAGTTGCCATTTCAAAAAACTTTTCACTGCTATCTGGGCTAGAAATAAGACAAATTGACATCCTTTTTAAAAAGGTATGACCTTTGCGGAGAATAAAAAGATATACACCAAATAAACGTAAAACAGATACATATGAACTACGGTAAAGAATTCAAAAAATTTGCTACAAAGCACCAAGGAGTAAACGCAATGTATTATGATAAAATCATAGCAGCGATGAACCCAACAAACATGACTCCATATATTATCGAAGAGCGCCAGTTGAACGTTTCTCAATTAGACGTTTTTTCAAGATTAATGATGGACAGAATTATCTTTTTAGGAACAGGTATCGATGACCAAATCGCTAATATCGTTCAGGCGCAGTTATTATTTTTAGAAAGCGCTGATGCTTCAAAAGATATTCAAATTTATCTAAATTCTCCAGGAGGAAGCGTTTACGCAGGATTAGGAATTTATGATACAATGCAATTCATTAAACCTGATGTTGCAACAATTTGTACAGGAATGGCAGCTTCTATGGGAGCAGTTTTATTATGTGCAGGAGCAGCAGGAAAACGTTCAGCATTACCACACTCAAGAGTAATGATTCACCAGCCATCTGGAGGAGCACAAGGTGTTGCAACAGATATGGAAATCAACTTACGTGAAATGTTGAAATTGAAAGATGAATTATACAACATCATTTCACACCATTCAGGACAAACTTTTGACAAAGTGCACAAAGACAGTGAGCGTGATTACTGGATGATTGCAGATGAAGCAAAAGAATACGGAATGATTGATGAAATATTAAGAAGAAGCTAAAAATTAGTTTTAGGTTTCATGTTTCAAGTTGCTTTGGCGAATCCGGAACCTGAAACTTTAAACTTTAAACAAAAAAATATTAAGCTGTAAGGAGTTAAGTTTTAAAGTTTTAATTAAAAAGCTTAGAAACTTAGTATCTTTGCAGCTTAGTAACTTAAATAAAGAATGGCAAAAGTAGTATTAGAATGTTCGTTTTGTGGAAGAAAAAAGCCAGAAACTAATTTATTGATTGCGGGTATTAATGCACATATCTGTGATAAGTGTATTGAACAAGCACACGGAATTGTATTAGAAGAATTAAAGTCTAGCGGAAATGCAAAACTTATTGGGGACTTGATTTTAAAGAAACCAAAAGAAATCAGAGCTTTTCTGGATCAATATGTTATTGGTCAGGATCAGACAAAAAAGGTTATGTCGGTTGCGGTTTACAATCACTACAAACGTTTAATGCAACAGCAATTAGATGACGAAGTTGAGATTGAAAAAAGTAACATTATCATGGTTGGTCAAACCGGAACTGGAAAAACATTGGTAGCAAAAACTATCGCAAAAATGTTAGACGTTCCTTTGGCAATTGTTGATGCGACGGTACTTACAGAAGCTGGATATGTTGGTGAGGATGTCGAAAGTATTTTGACACGTTTACTACAAGCAGCAGATTATGATGTAGCTAAAGCCGAAAGAGGAATTGTATTTATTGATGAAATTGATAAAATTGCCCGTAAGAGCGATAATCCGTCAATAACTCGTGATGTTTCTGGTGAAGGTGTACAGCAAGCTTTATTAAAATTATTAGAAGGAACAGTTGTAAACGTACCACCAAAAGGAGGACGTAAACATCCTGATCAGAAATTTGTTGAAGTTAATACTCAAAATATTTTGTTTATTGCCGGTGGTGCTTTTGACGGAGTAGAACGTATTATTTCAAAACGTTTGAATCGTCAAGCAGTTGGTTATTCAACTTCTAAAAATGTCGATAATATTGATAAAAACAATTTATTGCAATATATCATTCCAAAAGATATTAAAGACTTTGGTTTGATTCCGGAGATTATTGGTCGTTTGCCAGTATTGACGCATATGGATCCTTTAGACAGAGAAACTTTGCGTGCAATTTTGACACAGCCTAAAAATGCATTGGTAAAACAATATCAGAAATTATTTTTAATGGATGATGTTGAATTTAGTATTACTGATGAAGCATTGGATTTTATTGTTGATAAAGCTTTAGAATACAAATTAGGCGCTCGTGGATTGCGTTCGTTATGTGAAGCTATCTTAACAGATGCGATGTACGAATTGCCAAGTTCTGATGATACAACTTTGACAATCGACAAAGAATATGCAGAACATACTTTGAGTAAAAACTTATTGAAGCGTATGGAAATTGCTTCATAAATTTTATACCACTTTGTCAAAGTTTAAAACTTTGACAAAGTTCACGATTAAACCTGTTCATTTATTTTGAACAGGTTTTTTTTATACATTTAAATAAGTTTTTCCTTTCAGATTTAATGTACATTGTAAGCATGAAAAATATGATTTTTGTAATTGGTTTAGCGTTGTTTTTATCTTGTAATCAAAAAGATAAAAAAGAAACGATGGTTTCTAAAAATGAAAATAAAACTGAAATAATTGGAGAACCCAAAAACCGAGTCGAAGTTGATTACAGTAAATTTTACAAAGAGGCAAAAGAGTATACGCTTCAAAATAATTTAAATAAAGATAAATTTATCTTGATCGATTTGAGTTTGCATTCTGGTTATAAAAGATTTTTTATTTATGACTTTAAAAAGAATACAGTTATAAAATCTTGTATGGTTAGTCACGGCTGTGGCGATAATAGATGGGGCGCGACAACAACAAAAGAAAAAGTCCAGATCAGTAATGAATTTGATTCACATTGTTCTTCGCTGGGTAAATATGTTATTTTAGATCGAGGCGTAAGTCAATGGGGAATAAAAGTTAATTACATTTTGCAGGGAAAAGAGAAGACCAATTCAAATGCGAGAAATCGTGCAATCGTTTTGCATTCCTGGGAGGCAGTTTCTGAGAACGAAGTTTATCCAGAAGGAACTCCTGAAGGCTGGGGTTGTCCGGCAGTTTCAAACGAAAGCATGAAAGAAATCGATGAACTTTTGAAAACGAACAAAAAAGTTCTGATGTGGATTATTAAATCCTAATTTACGGATGTCATGAAAACGAAACTTCTCGTTTAGCCCTGATCGAAGCGGCATCCTTTTACTGTCTCGTTTTTTTCTAACGAGACAGTAAAAGATATAGTGGAGAGCAGGACAGAATTTCTCTTGAAACGAAATATTTCTGCTCCTAAAAAAATTACTGAACTCTAAATTTCTCTCTGTATTCAATAGGTTTCATTCCGACCATTTTATAAAACACTTTTCGGAATGCTTTTGGATCATTATAACCGGTTTTTTCGATAATTTCTGAAATTGAAAGCTGTGTCTGTTCTAAATATTTTTTTGAACTTTCGACTCTAATATTTTGCAGATATTCAATCGGTGGAATTCCGGTTACTTGCTTGAATCTGCGTGTCATATTTCGAGCGCTGGTTGGAATATCTTTAGTGATTTCTTCTAGTTTTTCAATTGAATGATATTGGCTTTCGATTTTTTGCTGCAACATCGCGACTAAAGTGTCGTTGTGCAAATGATTTGGTCTAAAAGTGCTAAAATAACTCTGTTTGTATCGATTCAAGTCGATTGAGAAAATTTTGGCGATTTGAACTGCAATCTCGTTTCCGCAATATTTCTGAACCAAAAGAATCAATAAGTGAAATGTTGAGGTTGAGCCACCACTGGTATATAAACTTCCATCGGCTGTTAAAGTTTCTTCAGGTTTTAATTTTACTAACGGAAAAGCCTTTGTAAAAGCACTGCAGGCGTCAACATGCGTTGTTGCTAATTTTTCATTTAATAATCCAGAAGCGGCAAACAAAAAAGCTCCGGTACAAAAACTGGCTAATTCAGCTCCGTTTTGATGTTGCTTTTTTAACCACGGAATAAAATCTTTATTCTTTGCAATCATTTCGCTCATATTATCTGTGGTAAAAGCCGGAATCAAAATCAAGTCTAAAGCAATGTCTGAATTTTCAATAGCATGAACTTTGTAGCCAAATAATTGTTCCTGAGTAATTTGTCTAGCCGATTGGAAAACCATAATTTCGAAAGGTTTTTCATGTTCTTTAGTCAATTTATTAGCCGTTTCAAAAACTTCTAAAATAGCTGCTATGCTCAACAATTTATAGTCGTGGGGCACAATTAAACCTGTTTTCTTGTTCATGATTTTTTCTTTTTGAAAGATTTACATTCTTACAAAAGTAGATAATTTGTCTCAAATGACCCTAAAAATGACTTTTTATGTAACTTTAAGTTAATCCTAAAATTTTAAATTTGTTTTTATTAATTTGTAATTTTATAAAGATGAAAACAAAGATATTCTTAAATCTTGCGGTAAAAGATTTAAATAAGGCGATTTCCTTTTTTACTGAAATTGGCTTTTCAGTCAATTCACAATTCACAAATGAAAAAGGAGCTTGCATAGTTATTGACGAAAATATTAATGTAATGATTTTGGTCGAAGAGTTTTATAAAACGTTTACCAAAAAGCAAATTTGCGATACGGCTACAACTAGCGAAGTTCTTATTTCAATTTCTTTGGACTCTCGCGAAAAAGTAGATGAAATGATAGAAAAAGCGATTAAAGCGGGTGGAGTAGATTATATTCCGGCGAAAGATTATGGATGGATGTATCAAAGAACTTTTTTAGATGTTGACGGACATCATTGGGAAGTTTTCTATATGGATGAAAGCAAAATACCAAATGAGATGTAATCAATTTAATTGAACAATAATGATAACAGTTCAAAATATAATTAATGCATCAATAGAAAAGGTTTGGGATTTTTGGATTACACCAAAGCACATTGAAAACTGGAATACTGCTTTTGATAATTGGTATACAAGTTATGCTGAAAATGATTTGAAAGCGGAAGGAAAGTTTAGGTATGAAATGACATCAAAAGACAAAAAAGAACATTTTGATTTTGAGGGAATCTATATAAAAGTCGAAAAGTTTCGATTAATAGAATACAAACTTTCGGATAACAGAATTGGAAGTATTCATTTTGAGGATTTTGGAGAAAGCGTAAAAATCACTGAAATATTTGAGCCAAATAAAACGGATTCTGAAAGCATGCAAAAGCAATGGTGTCAAGATGTAATTGACAACTTTAAAAAATATACAGAAAAATTTTAAAACTAAATTTAATATATAATGATAACAATAAAAAGCACAGTTAATGCATCTGCAGAAAAGGTTTGGAAGTTTTGGAATACGCCGGAACATATTACAAAATGGAGTTTTGCTTCTCCAGACTGGCATACGCCTTACGCAGAAGCTGATGTGAGAGAAGGAGGAAAATTCAAATCGACAATGGCGGCAAAAGACGGAAGCATTAGCTTTGATTTTGAAGGTGAATTTACTTTGGTGAAACCAAATGAAGCGCTTTCGTATGTTATGGCTGACGGAAGAAAAGTTGAAATTACTTTTACCCAAACGGCAGAAGGTGTTGAAATCGTTGAAAGTTTTGATCCCGAAACAGTAAATCCTGAAGAAATGCAGCGTGCAGGCTGGCAGGCGATTTTGGATAATTTTAAAAATTATATTGAGAATAATTAGTTTTTTTAGGTGCAAAGTTTCAAAGGTGCATAGATTCAAAGATTATAATACAGATTAAACTTAGAATTGACTTACATAACTTATATGTTTTAAAATAAATTGTTTAACACAAAAAAATCAAAAAAATGACAAAACAAATATGGTTGAATTTGCCTGTTAAGAATATTGCAAAAGCGAAAGATTTTTTCTGGAAAATAGGTTTTTCGTTCAATGAACAGCACGATACGCCAAGTTCTACTTGCATGGTGGTTGGTGAAGGACATTTTGTAGTGATGCTTTTTGAAGAAATGCTTTTTTCAAGTTTTTCTCAAAATGCTCTTACAGATACAAAATCAAGTTCTGAGGTTTTGATTTCAATTGATGCCGAAAGCAGAGAAGAAGTTGACGAATTAGCCAAGAAAGTGACTGAAGCCGGCGGAACTGTTTTTGCACAACCAGAAGAAAGCCAAGGCTGGATGTATGGCTGTGGATTTGCAGATTTAGACGGACATCGCTGGAATGTTTTGTTTATGGATTTTAGTAAACTATCGTAGTTATGGAAAAATTGGAATTTAAAATTAGAATTAAAGCTCCTTCTCCAAAAGTTTGGGAGGTTTTATGGAACGATGCCACTTATAGAGAATGGACGGGCGCTTTTTGCGAGGGTTCGTATGCAATAAGTGATTGGAATGAAGGCGACAAAATACATTTTATGTCACCAAGCGGCGAAGGAATGAACAGCATTATCGAAACTAAAATTCCAAATGAATATATGGCTTTCAAACATATAGGAGAGATCAAAGATTTTAAAGAATTGCCTCTTGACGAAGAAACCAAAAAATGGAGCGGAGCAATGGAAACCTATAGATTAAAGTCAGATAATGAATTCACTGATTTGACGGCTCAAGTCGATGTTGTCGAAAAGTATATTGATTATTTTAAAGAAGCTTTTCCAAAAGGTTTAGAGAAAGTAAAAGAATTAGCAGAGAAATAGAATAGAGAGAATCAAAAAATTATAATTAACAATCAACAATTAAATAAAAAAAATCATGGCAGCAGTAAACCCTTATTTACTATTTAATGGAAATTGCGAAGAAGCATTTCTATTTTACAAATCCGTTTTTGGAGGTGAATTTCCATATATCGGAAAATTTAAAGACATGCCTAAAGAAGAAGGCTGTGACGAAGTTTCTGAAGCAGATGCTGAAAGAATTATGCACGTTTCATTGCCAATAGGCAATACTATTTTAATGGGAAGTGATAGTTCGACACGATTTGGCGATTTGCCTTTTGGAGAAAACTTCTCAATTTCGATCAATACAGAAAGTACTGAAGAAGCAGACAGAATTTTCAACGGACTTTCAGCAGGCGGAAAAGTAGAAATGCCTTTGAATAAAACATTTTGGGGCGCTTATTTCGGAATGTTCAAAGATAAGTTTGGAATCAACTGGATGGTAAACTTTGACGAAAATCAGCCAGCTAAATAACAATAAGTTATGTTATTCTAAAAGCGGAACATAATTGTTAAATTACTTTAAAAAGCGCATGTATATGCGCTTTTTGTTTGCAAAAAAAACAAAGATTATTCTTTTTTATCACCAATAGATTGCCGATTTTTGTCGCTTCAAAATCAATAAAGAAAAAATGGCAATAGAGGATAAAGAAATTATTTTATTAAAAGTTTCAGGACATGATAAAATAGGGGTTACAGCAGGTTTAACAGCTGTATTGGCGGCTTATGATGCTAATATTTTAGATATCGGTCAGGCCGATATTCACGATACACTTTCTTTAGGAATTTTGTTTGAAATTGCTGCAGGTTCATCTTCAGCACCCGTTTTAAAAGACTTATTGTTCAAGGCTTACGAATTAGAAATTAAAGTGAAATTTATTCCAATTTCTATCGAAGACTACGAAACATGGGTGAAATCGCAATCAAAACAACGTTATATAATCAATATTTTAGGCGAAAAACTGGCTGCTTCTCAATTGGCTGCAGTAACTAAAATTATGTCAGATCAAAATCTGAATATTGATTCGATTATACGATTAACAGGAAGAACTTCAATTGTTGAAAAAGAAGAATATCCGCGTTCTTGTATTCAATTATCGGTTACAGGCGAAATTGTAAATAAAATTGTCATGACGGCAAGTTTTATGGAAATTTCAAGAACTTTAAATGTCGATATTTCGTTCCAGGAAGATAATATTTACAGAAGAAACCGCCGTTTGGTTTGCTTCGATATGGATTCGACTTTAATCCAAACCGAAGTTATTGACGAATTGGCAGAATTAAATGGCGTAGGCGATCAGGTGCGTGCAATTACTGAGTCGGCGATGAATGGTGAAATTGATTTCAACGAAAGTTTCAAACAACGAATGGCTTTACTGGAAGGTTTGAGTGAAGAAGTTTTACAAAATGTTGCCATAAATTTACCCATTACCCAAGGCGCACATCGCTTGATGAAAGCGCTTAAGTATTACGGATATAAAACTGCAATCCTTTCAGGAGGTTTCACTTATTTTGGAGATTATCTGCAAAAAGAATTAGGAATCGATTATGTTCACGCCAATCAACTGGAAATTAAAGACGGTAAATTAACCGGTAAATATTTAGGTGATATTATAAACGGAGAAAAGAAAGCCGAATTACTAAAAGCAATTGCCGAAAAAGAAGGAATTCACATCAATCAAACAATCGCAGTTGGAGACGGAGCAAATGATTTACCAATGCTAAACTTAGCCGGTCTCGGAATCGCTTTCCACGCAAAACCAAAAGTAAAAGAAAGTGCTTCAACATCAATTTCTAGTTTAGGTCTTGATGGCGTTTTATATCTTTTAGGATATCACGATCGATATATTGATATGATGTAAAGTTTAGTTTGTCATTTCGACGAAGGAGAAATCACACTAGAAATTCTATAATCAGAATAAAAAACAAAACCTCAGTCTTTTCAAAGAGCTGAGGTTTTTTTATATGGGCATGCCCCTCCGGGTCGGGCTATCCGTTTCAATCTTTTGTGCCGAACCCGGGCACAAAAGGATTTCCACTTCTATCCCTCATGCGAGTTTAGTGGAATTAGAGGTTTTTAATTTAAAATAGGTAATTACTCTTTTGCGGTGATGAATGAAAGTTGCTTGTTTACAATCTTCATTAATTCTTCTCTCGTCATTT
The DNA here is from genome assembly GCF_900182645.1 of Flavobacterium resistens. Classification (GTDB taxonomy): domain Bacteria; phylum Bacteroidota; class Bacteroidia; order Flavobacteriales; family Flavobacteriaceae; genus Flavobacterium; species Flavobacterium resistens. The sequence continues at coordinate 886,614 of NZ_FXTA01000002.1, forward strand.
TAATATCAGAATAATTTTCTGAGATAACTTCTAATGTTACGTCCTTGAAGCGAATGACAAAATGTTTATAATTTGAATAATGGATATCTAAATGTTGATGATGTTGGCGATTATTACTTTTTAATTCATGAATCCATTCAGAGTTGTAAACTTGATAGAAACCATATAACTCAATTCCAGTTATGTAATTAGGCATTCCAATCTCATCATTTGGATATCCATACTTGTAAATTTTGAACTTAAAATTTAATGCTTTTATTATATCATTTTTTTCTTCTAATAAAAGGAAGAGATCGTTTTGACTAGAGATAATGAAATTATCATGAATAAAATTATAATTGCTGTTTAGTTCGATTTTTTTGGCATATTGATTTGAAGATTCTACTTCCAATCCTAATAATTTTAATAGTTTCATCTATGATTTAATTGATTGTTAGTATGGAATTAGAGTAAAAAATCGTAAAATATTCTATTAAAAAATTACATCTCCTTCAACTGCTCCAAATAATCCCTCTGATTCGAAAGTCTCGGAATCTTATGTTGCCCACCAAGTTTATCTCTTTCTTTCAGCCAATCATAAAACAAATTCTCACGCGCAACATTAATCACCAAAGGATTTAAAGTCATATTGTTGTAGCGTTTTGCTTCGTAATCAGAATTTAAGGTTTGCAAAGTTTCGTCCAGCACTTTTTGGAAAAGACCAACATCAGCCGGTTTTTTCTTGAATTCGATCATCCATTCGTGCGCGCCTTTTTCTTTGTCGTGCATAAAAATAGGAGCAACCGTATAATCGATAACTTCAGTTTGCGTTATTTGACAGGCTTTCGCAATTGCTTGGTCAGTGTTTTCGACCATTAATTCTTCGCCAAAAACATTAATATGATGTTTGGTTCTTCCGGTAACTCGAATTCGGTACGGATTTAATGACGTAAAGCGAACGGTGTCGCCAATTAAGTAACGCCATAAACCAGAATTTGTAGTAATAACGATGGCGTAGTTTTTATTCAATTCAACATCGGCTAAACGCACCACTTTTTGGTTGGGAGTTCCAAAAGTGTCCATCGGAATAAATTCATAGAAAATTCCGTAATCCAGCATCAGTAATAAATCGCTAGAATAATTTAAATCCTGAATAGCAAAAAAGCCTTCGGAAGCATTGTAAATTTCGTAGTATTTAAAATCAGAACTAGGCAAAATTTTCTTGTATTGTTCTTTATAAGGAGAAAAACTTACGCCTCCATGAAAGTAAACTTCAAGATTTGGCCAAAGTTCAAGTAAATTTTGATTGCCGGTATTTTCTAAAACCTTATTCATTAAAACTAGCATCCAGGATGGAACTCCGGCAAAACTGGTTACATTTTCGTTTTTGGTTTCATTTATAATAGCTGCGATTTTGCTTTCCCATTCGCTCATAAGCGAAGTTTTGCTGCTTGGTGTACTGCTGAATTCAGCCCAAATCGGCATGTTTTCAATCAAAATTGCCGATAAATCGCCAAAGAAAGTATTATTGTTTTCGTAAATCTGAGAGCTTCCGCCCAAGCGAAGACTTTTTCCTAAAAACAATTCAGAATCTTCATTATTATTCAAATACAAACAAAGCAAATCTTTGCTTCCTTTATAATGGCAATCTTCAAGAGCTTCGTTGCTTACCGGAATAAATTTGCTTTTGGCATTTGTAGTTCCGCTTGATTTTGCAAACCATTTTATTGGTGTTTCCCAAAAAACGCCTTGTTCGCCTTGACGCGTGCGCTCAATTAAAGGTTGTAATTCTTCATACGTCGAAATGGGAACTCTTTCGGCAAAAGTTCTGTATGAATTTATCGATGCAAAATCATATTTTTTCCCCACAACAGTATTTTCTGAAGCCGTCAATAAATTATGCAATAGCTCTTCCTGAACTTCATTCGGGTATTTTAGAAAAAGCTCGATTTGGTGTATCCTTTGTTTAAGGACCCAAGATGCGAAAGAATTTATGATAGATACAGGCATGAAGATTTTTATTTTAGATTTTGAATTTTTGCTCAAAAAGCAAAACTCATAAATTTAAGATTTGAATATCGGCAGACAAACATTAACTTTGTCCTTGTATCAAAAATAGTATTTTTTTGCAAAAATAGTCCTATTTGAGACAAAGATTCCAATGTATAAATTGGATATTTAACAATAAAAACTCTAATTTCTCGGAGTTGTTACAAATCTAAAATTAGCAATTTAAAATTAAAAATCACATGCAATATCAAGGAGTACTTACAAAAATGCAGACTGAAATGGGAAATCCAATTCAATATTATTTGGTTTTCGAAGATAGTTTCTTAAGTATGAATCAATTATTGAATAAAGAGATTGAGATAAATTTTGTGGGTTTTCAATGTTTAAATTGCGGGAAAAAGAAAAAAATATACAGACAAGGTTTTTGCTACGATTGTTTTTATTCGAGCGCCGCAGTTGGTGATTGGATTATGAGACCTGAATTGAGTACTGCTCATTTAGGAATTGCCGATCGTGATTTAGAATACGAATCGCAAGTACAATTACAGCCGCATATCGTGTATTTGGCTTTTTCAACTGAAGTAAAAGTAGGAGTAACAAGAAAAACTCAAGTTCCGACAAGATGGATTGATCAAGGCGCAACTCAGGCAATTTCTATCGTTGAGGTTCCAAATAGATATTTAGCCGGAATTACCGAAGTCGCTCTAAAAGACCATTATACAGATAAAACAAACTGGAGAAAAATGCTTCAAGCTACCTCAGAATCATGCGATCTTATTGTTGAGAAAGCAAAAGTGGAGAACTTAATTCCAGCTGAAGTAAAGGATTATTTTTACAGCCAAAAAAATGATGTTTACGAATTAAATTATCCGGTACTAAATTACCCTGCAAAAATTAATAGTCTGAATTTAGATAAAACACCTTCTTTTCAAGGGAAACTTGTCGGAATTAAAGGGCAGTATTTATTATTTGAGAACGGAACTGTTTTTAATGTTCGCGGTTCTGAAGGTTATGTCGTCACAATAAACGTCTAGAGAATTTCCTTAATCGTCGATTGTTTTTTGCTTAATAGTATATTAAGTTGTTGATTATTAAATAATTTGCTGTAATTTTAAGTCGATTTCCAAGAACATAAATATGTGAATGTTAATACATTTGGTTACAATTTTGTAACAAATGCTTATTGGAAGAATTTACTTTTAGAAAGTAAAAGACCTTAGATTTGAGTCGAATCAATTCAGGCTTTATTTTCTAAAATTAAATTTAAGATTTAATAATTCGTAAATTATTTAATAGATGAGTGTTTTAAGCAAAGTAAATGTTTACAGACGCAATATAATGCGCAATTTGACTAAGAACATTGGGAAACCAAAAATGCAGGATGATTTCATTTTGGTTGATAAAGCTGAAATTAAAAAAGTCCTGATTTGCAGACCCAACGGAAGATTAGGTAATCTTTTATTGATCACACCTCTCGTTCAGGAAGTTGCTGAAACGTTTCCAAATTGTAAAATCGATTTATTCGTAAAAGGCACATTAGCACCTATTATTTTTGAAAATTATTCTGTCGTAAATAAAACAATTCATTTGCCTAAAAAGCCTTTTAAAAGTTTATTTGAATATTTAAAGGTTTGGATTTCAATAAAAAATGAATCCTATGATATGGTGATCAATGTGGATCAGAACTCTTCGTCGGGAAGATTGGCGGTTCAGTTTTCAAATGCAAAATATAAATTCTTTGGAGACGCAATAGATCAACAGGCTGAGAAAAAAAAGGATTTTGAGCATATTGCAAAATATCCGGTTTACAATTTCCGTCATTATTTAACAAAATTGCGATTATTTACAAACAGCAATAAAATAATTGCTCCTTTAGATTTAAAATTGTCAGCTTCTGAGGTTGCCAATGGAAGAAAGATTTTAAATGAATTGGTAAAGAATGATAAAAGAACAATTTTTATTTTTACTTATGCAACCGGAGCAAAATGTCTTTCTGAAGATTGGTGGGAGAAGTTCTATGAACAAATAACAAAGGAATATAAAGATTACAATATTGTTGAGGTTTTGCCAGTCGAAAATGTTTCACAAATTGGATTTAAAGCGCCAACATTTTATAGTAAAGATATTCGTGAGATAGGATCTGTGATTGCAAATGGAGATGTATTTATCGGTGCTGACAGCGGTATTATGCACTTGTCAAGTTCAGTTCAAACTCCAACTATAGGATTGTTTTCGGGCGCAAATATTAAAAAATATGAACCCTATGATAATTGCAGCATCGCAATAGATATCAATACTTGTACAGAAAGAGAATATACAAAAACCATAAATTCGATTTTGAATAACGGTAAATTAAATAGCTATTCAAAAGCAATATAAAAAACTAAAACATAAAAAAAAGGCATCCATTCGGATGCCTTTTTTTGTTTAATTCTTCTTCTTAAATAATCCATTAAGCAGGTCACTTGCTTTTTTGGTTACTTCCTGAGTTTTTTGCTCTTTTTCTGTTTTTGCAGCTTGCGTAGTATCTTTTGCTTTTGTGTTTTTATTGATTAAATCCGTTAAAGCAGCAGTTCCTTTCTGCGTTAATTTCTCTTTTTGCTGATTTGCAACCTGAGTCGCTAAACTGCTAACAGCAGCTTTCATATCAGTACTGATTTTTGGGCTAGAAAAATTACCCGTGATCAAGGCATTAATTGGAATATTTTCCAGTTTTGCAGCATCTGCAGGGGACATTTTTGCAATGAAAGCATTTGCTTCGCTTCCTAAATATTTAGCAGGAACGTCAAATTTCAAGTTGTAGTTCATTGTTTGGTCAAAACCGTGAGTTCCACCAACTGTAACTTTAATATCCTGATATTTAATGTCAAAAGGTTTTACATTTACTTTTCCGTTATCAAAAGTCAAAGCAGCTTTAATATCATTTAAATTCACTTTGTTGATGTCAAAGAACTTAATGTTTGAACTAAGAGAATTTAGTAAAGTTGAGTTCTTAGCATTTACAGTTGTCGAAAGTAATTGTCCAATTAAATCTCCTGAAATAGATTTCAGATCCGGAGTCAATTCATTTGCATCCAGGTTTCCATTTAATTTTATAGTCGAATTTAATTTACCATTAATGATTCCTGCAATCGGTGCAATTTTTTTCATCATATCTAATTGCGTGAACGTCTGCGCAATATCAACTTGATTGAAACCTAAGTTCATATCAAATGTTGGTACTTTTTCTTTTGTAGAAACAGCTCCGGTCAAACCAATTGTTCCTCCAAAAATCGATGTTTTAAAGTTCTCTAAAAGGGCTTTTTCATCTTTAATAATCAATTTTCCAGAAACATCTTTCAGTTTTAAATTGTCATATAAAACGGTATTTGCTTTTGCGTTTAATGTACAGTTTAGGAAAGCTGGAATTTTCATTGCTTCAGCTGGTTTTGCAGCTGTTTTTGTTTCTTCTTTTGCAGGTTCGCCAGCCGTCATAAAATCATCAACCGCTAACTGATTTGAACTCATGTTGAAGTTTCCTCTTAATTCCTGTTTTTTAAACATGAAACCATAGAAGTTTTCTAAAATTCCGTTGATGGCAATATCACTTTTTCCTGTTGTCGCATTGAACTGTTTTAAGTTGATTTTACTCGGATTAAACTCAACCTGCGCAATACTGATGTTCATCGATTTATTGTTTTCATCAGTATATTTAAATCCTGACAAACTCATCGTTCCTGCATTTTTAATGTTTTGATATTGACTTTTTTCTACAGAAGCCATATCAAAATTCGTCGTAACATCAGCTTTTAAAATACCTGCAAGCGGTTTATCCATTTTAATTGGATATGCTTTTGAAAGATTAGCCAAGTTGATTGTTCCTTTTAATGCAGCATCAACAATTGGGTTTACCGTAATATTTTTAATATTCGCTTTAGCGCTGAAAACATCCTGATCAATTCTGAAAGTCAGTTTGTCTAAATTGACGTAGGTATCATTTAGAATTCCTGTTTCGTTGATGATTTTTGTATCAATTACGATATTTTGAACTGATTTTGGCAAGTTCGGATATTGAAATGAACCGTTGTTTGAAGCAATCGCAATATTGAATTTTGGAACTGTTGTATCTGTCAATTCTCCTTTTGCAAAACCTGAAACGGTAAAATCTCCAGTTGTTTTTACGCCATCCAAACCGGCAGCATAAGCTGAAGGAATTAAGCCTAAGAAGTTTGTAAATGAAGATGTAGGAGTCTTAAACTTTAAATCATAAATCTGAGCTTTATCAGTCATTTGAATAAATCCGTCAAACTCTAAAGGCAATTGATTAATTAAAGCTTTATTTTCTTTAAAAGTATATTTGCTCTTATCAAGGTCGATTCCTAAAACAGCATCTAAAGTCAATTTTACATTTTTCATGTAATTTACTTTATCCATATCCAAAGATACTTTTGCGGTAGATTTTGTAGTCAAATCTAATTTTGAATTAGTAAAATCTCCTGTTCCTTCGTGGTTCAAACTGTCAATTACCATTTTAATTTTAGATCCCTGATCGATATATCTGAAGGTAAAATTTTCAATTTTGTAATTCTGGATTTTTAAAGAAAGCGGCTTGCTATTCTCATCTTTGGTTTCTTCTTTTTTGTCTTTTAAAGCAATATCGAAGTTTCCAACACCATCTTTATTGAAAATAATATTGATCAAACCATTTTCAGAGGTAATTCCCTGAATGTTTAAAGGTTCATCTTTTCCTTTAAAAAGCTCTTTAATGCTCATTTTCAGATTTAATTGACCTAATGAAACCAAAGTGTCACCTTCAAAAGGAGCTTTGTTGATTATCACCAGTTTTTCAATCCCGACTGCGGCGTTTGGAAAGTTTCGGAACAAACTTAAATCGGCATCTGCAAAACTTACTTTGGCATCAACGCTTTCGTTAATTGCTTCAGAAATCTTTGCTTTGATTTGGTCTTTAAAGAAGTAAGGAATGGCGAATAGGGCGGCCACAAAAACCACAATTACAATGGCGGTTATTTTTAAAATTTTCTTTAACATATTTATAGATTTGAGGGTTTACTTAAAATCGAATATTGCAAAAATAGTTTTTTTTGCCAAAGGGTGAAGATAAAGTTTTCTTAAAAAGTAAGAAATAGATTATTTTTGTGGAAATAAAAAATCCGTTTGATAATTTCAAACGGATTTACTTTTTAATGTTATTTATTTTTTGATGAACGAAACAATTTTATTGGTCAATTCCTCCGAAATAGGAAGGTTTTCATTGTTGTAACTTTCAAAATTGGCTTTATTGTCGCCGTCAATAATTTTTAAAATGTGGTTCATTTTGTCAACAATTACCAACTCAGCATTTTTGCTTGCTTTTGATAAACTTTCAGCATCTGTAACATTTACCTGTAAATCTTTATTTCCCTGAATGATTAAAACAGGAACCGTTAACTTTTTTATTTCTGTCTGCGGATCATATTTAAACCACGAAATCAAATAGGGCTGAATGCCTGGTCTGAAAAGTGAATTTAAAAGAGGATCAACTTTGTTTACTTTATTTCCATTTTTCAAACTGTCAATAATCGGAAATGTCATGTCTTCAATCTGTTTATTTGATTTTGAAGAAATCTGTTCTTTCAATAATTTGTCAGCAGATTCGCCGGCACCGGCAATCGAAATGAATTTATTTGCTTTTGCTCCGGCTATAATTCCAATTAACGATCCTTCGCTATGTCCAATTACAATCAATTGAGAAAAGCGTTTGTCTTGTTTTAAAAAATTAATCCAGCTTTTGGCATCTTCGGTATAATTTTCAAAAACCAAAGCCGATTCTGTTGGAGCTGAGGCTTTACTTTCGCCAATTCCTCTTTTGTCATATCTTAAAGATGCAATTCCGTTTTTTGCTAAAGCTTCCGCCAGCATTTTCAGTGAATTGTTTTTCATCATCGGATTATTTCCGTTTCGATCTGTTGGTCCTGAACCTGCAATGATTAAAGCAACGGGACATTTTTTTGTAACATCAGGAACGGTCAATGTTCCGTAAAGCTGGTCGACATTGATTTTTAAAGTTACATTGGTTTCTTTAAAAGTGTCTTGCTTTGCATTTTGTGCATTTACTGCAGAAAGAAATAGAACACTCAAAAACAAAAATATCTTTTTCATTTTTTAAGATTTGAATTACTTAATATTAATTCCAAAAGGCATCATCGCCTGAACTCCTTTTTGTTTTTGAAGTTTTTTAATCTGTTCAATCATCAGATAATTTTCTTCGCCAATTTCTTCTTTAATAAAAGCTTCTTTGGACTTTGCAAAAGGCATTTTTGATAAAATATCACCAAATGTTTTTTCGTATTCTGGATAATTTTGAGTGCTGTATGTTTTTATTTTAGCCATTTTAGCAGCTTCAGTAATAGCATCATTCAAACCACCGATTTTATCTACCAAACCAATTTTAAGCGCTTCACTTCCAGACCAAACTCTTCCTTGAGCAATAGCATCAACTTGAGCAAAAGTCATTTTTCGTCCTTCGGCAACATGCGTTACAAAAGTTTTGTAAATATGTTCAACGCCTTCTAAAGTGAAAGCTTTGAATTTTTCATCAACAGGAACAAACGGACTATAATTAGCTGAGTTTTCGTGTGTTTTTACTTGTTCAGTGTTAATTCCTAATTTATTTGCTAACGGACTGAAATTTGGCAATATTCCAAAAACTCCAATAGAACCTGTAATCGTGTTGCTTTCTGCGAAAATTTTATTTGCGTTGCAGGCAATATAATAACCGCCAGAAGCTGCATAATTACCCATTGAAACCACGACAGGTTTTACTTTTTTAGTTATTTCAATTTCTCTCCAAATTAAATCTGAAGTTAAAGCGCTTCCTCCCGGACTGTCAATTCTTAAAACAATTGCTTTTACGTCATCATTTTTTCTGGCTTCCTGAAGTGCGCGTCGCATTGAACCTTCTCCAATAACATTAACATCACCTTCGCCGCTTTCAATTTCGCCTTGAGCGTAAATGATGGCGATTTCGTCAGTTGCTGTATTAGTTAACGCTGTTGTAACATTGTTTTGAGTATAATCTTCAATTGAAATTTTGTTGTAATCATCATCGCCAGTTACTTTTAACTGTTTTTTGATCGCGTTATGATAAACATCTTCATAAGCTATAATATCCACCAAACCATTTGCTTTTGCCAATTCCGGAGTTCTTGCAAGCAAACCATTTGCGATTTCGTTTAATCTCGGAAGCGGAATATTTCGGCTTTTTGAAATATCAGCAGAAACTGTCGCCCAAATAGAATTTAATAAAGCTGTAACTTGTTCTCTGTTGGCATCGCTCATTTTATTTTCTAAAAATGGCTCTACTGCACTTTTATATTTTCCGTGACGAATAACTTCCATATGAATTCCAGATTTGTCCTGGAAATCTTTAAAAAACATTACTTCAGAGGAAAGACCTTTGAAATCTAAATCACCAGCAGGATTTAAGTAAACAGTATTCGCAACAGAATTCAAATAGTATTCTTTTTGCGAATAAGTATTGGCGTAAGCCCAAACAAATTTTCCTGATTTTTTGAAACTTTCAAGCGCATTTCTTAAGTCTTTGTATTGAGCAAGACCAAGCGAAGATTCATCGTTTAAAATAGAAATTCCTTTAATTTTATCATCTGTTTTTGCAGCTTCAATAGCGTTGATAACATCGGAGATGCCGATTCCTTTTTGTTCTGAAAAAACAGTTACCCAAGGATCTTTGTACTTTCCAGCGTAGTCATTTTTAATATCTTTTAAATTCAGTTCGATAACCGAATCACTTTTTACGGAAACCGCATCATCTCCTCCAAAAATAGCCCCAATAAGGATTACTCCGAAAAAGAATAACATGATAAATACAAAAATACCAATCACAGTGGCAATTACATTTCCTAAAAACTTCATAAGTATATTTTTTTTAATAAGTAGCAAAAAAGACTGCTTCGTTACAAATATATCTAAATACGAATTAACTCCGTTATACGATTTATTAAATATTTGTTGATTTTACATTTTTTAAACCAACTAAATAATGTATTCAATTCTAAAATAGTTTTAGTTACTTTGCATTAATTATGAAGTCACAGCATCAAGTCGTTTTATCTATAGGAAGCAATCAGGGAAACAGATTAGCAAATATTGAAAGTTGTATTGCTTTACTACATCAGGAAGTAGGAACTGTTATCAGGGTTTCAAAACTATATGAAACTCCTGCCTGGGGATTTGAAAGTGATGCTTTTTATAATTGTGCGCTTCTTTTGCACAGTACTTCATCGGCGCAAAAAATATTAAATCAGGTTTTAAAAGTTGAAAAACAATTAGGAAGAATCAGATCCAATCAGGAAGGATATCAATCCCGAATTATCGATGTGGATTTAATTGCTTTTGATAATGAAATTATAGAAACTGAAAAATTGCAGATTCCGCATCCGTTGATGCAAAACAGAAACTTTGTATTGTTGCCGGTTCAGGATTTAAAGTTAGATTGGAAACATCCTGTTCTTCAAAAGACGATTCCCGAATTAATTGCCGTTTCTCCAGATGATAGCGTTTGTACAGCCGTTCAGAATTTGAAAAGTCCGTTGCAGGAAATTGCATTAGAAAACTTCAATTATATTGCTTTTGAAGGAAATATCGGCGCAGGAAAAACGACATTGGTTCATAAAATTGCTGAAGATTTTAATGCTAAGACAGTATTGGAAGGTTTTGCCGATAATCCGTTTTTACCTAAGTTTTATAAAGATCAAAACCGATATGCTTTTCCGCTAGAAATGTCTTTTTTGGCCGATCGCTACCAGCAATTAGCCGATGATTTAAAACAATTTGATTTGTTTAAAGATTTTATTGTAGCCGATTATCATATTTTTAAATCACTGATTTTTTCTAAAATTACACTTGGAGAAGATGAATATCGTTTGTACAGAAATCTGTTCGATATTATCTACAAAGAAATGCCAAAACCCGATTTGTATATTTATTTGTATCAAAACACAGAACGCTTGCTTCAGAATATTAAAAAGCGTGGCCGTAGCTACGAACAAAATATAGAAGCTAGTTATTTGGAAAAAATCAATACGGGATATTTGGATTACATAAAATCACAAACCGACTTGAATGTTTTGATTATCGATGTTTCAGATCGCGATTTTGTGAAAAAACATGAAGATTATCTTTTTATTTTAAATGAAATCAAGAAAAAAATAGGGTAATACCTTAATTAGGAAATATGCCAATTAGAAAATTAGATAATTTTTTATGCGGTTTTGAGAGCATTTCCTAATTCTCTAATTGACTCATTGTCTAATTATAATATTCCGAGTTGTTTTCTCAGTTTGGCAGATAATTTTTCGTTAACCAGACGATACGATTGTTGAATGTATTTTTCCCATTCTGATTTTTTCATTCTTGAAATATCATCAATCAAAACCCATTTGTATTTGGCAACATACGGAGCAGGTTTGAATCCAGGTCTGGTGCTCATTTCTTCAAATTCTTCATCCAAAACTTTAAAAGAAGCCGAAGTTGGATTTTGGTCAAGACCAACAACACAATACATTTTAGTTCCTACTGAAAAAACAAGATCATGATCCCATTTTATGTCTTCTGTTGTTCCAGTCAGTTTTTGACATATTTCGCGAATTGTTTCTATATCCATTTTTATCTTTTTAATGAAAAATGTCCTCTTACAACAGGATGATTTTCGTCAATTTTTAAAGTGTACCAATAATCGGATGCCGGAAGCTGTATTTTGTTGAAAGTCCCGTCCCAGCTCATTTTCGCAGCACTTAACTGTGCTAACAATTTTCCGTAGCGATCAAATATAGTAATTTGGGCTTTAGGATAATTGTCCAATCCTGTTATTTCCCAAACATCATTGAAAGAGTCATTATTTGGAGTAAAAAATGCGGGAAAAACCAGAACAACGAAACTTTTTGAAACCGTTTTGCAACCACTTTTTTCTCTCGCATAAGCAGTTTGCAAACCACCAGAAACATTTTCAAAAACATTAGAATTCTGAAAATTTATTCCGTCAATAGAATATTCAAAATAGCTTTCAGGATTGCTGAGAATAATAGTCACTGTTCTATTGTCAACTTCAATTTTTTGAATTTCAGGTGCAGGAAGTTCAATTACTTTGATATTTTTTTGATTTGTACAATTACCCAAAGTAGAAGCAGTTACAACGACAAAATATGTTCCTAATTGCGAAACGTTGATTTTTTGAGTCGTTTCTCCTGTTGACCACAAATAACTCATATTGCTGATTCCAGCGTCTAATGTAACCGAATTAGGAGCGCACAAAACGACTACTTCATCTTGTACTTCAGGAAGTGGATAGACTTTTATTTCGATTGGGGTTCGCGTAACAGAACGGCAATCGTTATTATTGGCTTCGGCATAATAAATTGTATTTGCTGAAATATTAGGAGTGACAAACAAAGAGCCAGTTCCTAAAATCGATCCGCCAGTTTTTGAGTCGTACCAGTTTGCTTCGCCTGCAGAAACAGTCGCTTCTAAAAAGAAGATTCCAGAACCGCAAACAGGCTCGGGATTTAAAACAGAAGTTACTTCTGGAACTACATTTACTCTTGCTACAATAGCAGTTCTTTTTGTGAGACAGCCTTCAAATTCGGCTGCAACATAATACGTTTGACTTGCGTTTAAAACTGGAGTTGTAAAATTATTTCCGGTTGCTATTATGCCAGTGCTTGTTTCATCGGAAAACCAATTTATTATTCCTGCTGAGCTTTTGGCTTCTAATAGAGTAGTCCCAAATCCGCAGATGTCTGGAGCTTTTGTTTCGGTAATTGAAAGCATGGTGAGCGAAGTGCTGGCGCTTATTTGAGGATAAACATCTCCTGGCATTCCGCCATATTCTACAATATATCCTCTAGGATAATTTACATTGGTTGGATCAGAACTTCCATAGAGAGAAGTATCATTCCATCTTCCTTTTTGACCATTTCCGGGCGGTGTGATATAGGCATAATCTTCAACTCCTATCAGGGCTAGTTCACCACCATTATTTGGTTCTTTGAAATCATTCCAATAAGCAAAAGTTGTAGTAGAGCCACTTTCTCGTCCGTACCAAAATTGAGTTCCTTCTTCAGGGCCTGTTTCCCATATCCAATAAGGTTCTTTTCGGGCATCACTGCCACCAATCCATCCTGTGCCTGAAAGCTGTTCTCCAACAAATATTGCTTCATCTAAAGTTGTGATAGTTACGAGATAGCCTTGAAGCCCATAATATTTGCTCGCAGCTGCAGCTCTTTTAGCGTTGCCCCAAGAAATCCCTGGGCTAGAAACAAATTGGTAATAATGTTTTGATGAAGGTAAATAATTGGCTTGTCCCAAGCTTATCGAAAAATTTCTGATTCCGCTTGGACTTGTGGAACTGTTTCTAAATTCAACTGCTTTTATAGCAGAAATGAATTCAGAAAGTGAGGCTTTTTTTCCTGTATCGTTTGAAATGGTAAGTGTACCTGAGTTGAAGTCCCAGTTTGAAATTAAATTAGGATGAGTGCCTATTAGGCTTAATTGATCTTCATTGTTTATGTATCCGGAAGAAATTTGAATATAAACTGCATTAATTTCTTCTGTTGCATTGATTGTAACGTCTGTTACAATTTTTATACTGCTTTGCGGACAATAAACTTGATTTCCAGTTGCAGTGATTATAGACGCAGCTGTGGAAGATTTAGGTTTGTTTTCTTTTTTAAATTCCCATTCATACAAAGGCGTGTTTTTAAAGGCAAATAACGCATTACAAAATAGTAGTGCAATTGCCATAGTATAGCCACAAGAGAATTTGGTTTTCATATTTAAAATTACATTTTTTAATTGAAAACTGTTTTGGAAACAACAAAAAATGAATTTTATCTTTTTAATGAAAAATGACCTCTTAAAATAGGGTGCGTATCATCAATTTTTAAAGCATACCAATAATCTGATGCAGGAAGTTGTATTTTATTAAAAGTTCCATCCCAACTCATTCTTGAAGTACTTAATTGCGCTAATAGTTTTCCATAGCGATCAAAAATGGCGACTTGTGCCTGAGGATAATTCTCCATTCCTGTTACTTCCCAGACATCATTATAGCTATCGTTGTTTGGAGTAAAGAAAGCTGGAAAAACTAAAACCACAAAGTTTTTTGCAGTAGCACCACAACCACCTTTTTCTCTTACATAAGCAGTTTGCAATCCGCCTGGAACATCGAAAAAAATATTAGAATCTTGAAAATTTGAACCATCAACAGAATATTCAAAATAAGGCTGCTCTTTTTTAAGATAAATTATTGCTCTGGTTCCTTCAACATCAATACGATCTATTTGCGGAATTTCGTGTTCTTCAACTATAATTGTTTTGCGGCTTGTACAGTTTTGAGGAGCTGGACTTGTTACATCAACTGTATATGTACCACCAGTTCCTATCTCAATAGTTTGAGTTGTAGCTCCCGTTGACCACAAATATGTCATACCAGCTATTCCAGCATTAAGTATTTTCTTTTTAGATTGGCATAACACGACAGTTTCGTCCGTAACAGCCGGTGGTGTGTAAATAGTAATGTTTACAGGTGTACGATTGGTATTTAAACAACCACTATTTGATGCTTCGGCATAATAAATAGCCGATGTCGTAATTGTTGGTGTTGTAAAATTATTTCCTGTAAAAATGCTTGTTCCTCCTGTTGAAGAAGTATACCAATTAATAAGGCCAACATTAGTTGTTGCTTGAAGGTCGACACTTCCTGGCCCACAACGTGAAACATTTGATGAAGCCACAGTTGGTGTATTAGGGGTTTTATTCACTACAGCTGTAACTGATTTTCGGTTGGATTCACAACCAGCATCTACATAATAAGTTGTGGTGGTATTTATTACTGGTGTTGTATAAGAACTTCCGGTGGCAATTGCCGTTCCTCCAGTTGCCTGATTGTACCAGCTGATTGTCGCTCCAGCCGTAGCAGTTGCATTTATGGTAAAACTCCCCGAATCACAAATTGGATTTGGTGTCAATACATTTGCTTCAGGTATTGTAATTTTAGTACTTGCTGCAATTTCTAATGGCGATTCTCCTGCAGATCCGCCATATTCAACAACATACCCTTTAGGTTGATAAGCATCTCCGGGTGTTAATGATCCCGTATTTGATAAGTCATTCCATGAACCTCTTATGCCCACTCCCGGTTGTGTAATATGCGCATAATCTTCATCTCCTTGATTATTAGGCTCGCCATTGTTCCAGAAAGTATAAGTCATTAGAGTTCCGGCTTCAGGACCTGTTACCCATTTCCAAACTCCTTCGGTTTCTGCATCGCTACCGCCAATCCATCCCGTTCCTGATGCTTGTTCGCCAATTAGTTTAGCTTCATCTGCTGATAATATGGTAGCCAAATATCCTTTAAGCCCGTAATAAGTGCTTGCAGCAGCAGCATCTCGTGCGGAAGTCCAAGTAATGCCAGTACTTGGTACATATAAATAAAAATGCTGCGTTGATGGTAAATAATTGGCATTACCAATTGTTATTGAGAACGTTCTGGTTCCCGAAGCTGAAGTCGAAGGATTTGTGAAAACCACATCTTTTACTGCAGCAACTAAGTCGGAATATAAAACATCACCAACTGTTGAACTTGTTATGCTTAATTTTCCTGCTGTTGAATCCCAGCTTGTTATTACGTTTGGATGTGAAGCTGGATTTGAAAGGGCAAGCTGATCAAAGCCGCTTGAATAACCAGATGAAACCTGAATAAAAACGCCTTTAGTTCCTGTTTCTAAAGGGTCGTGTGTAATGGAGAAATCAGTTACAATTTTTATTGTATTTTGAGGACAATAAAGCTGATCTCCGGTTGCTTTAACAACAGGAGCAGTTGTCGTAACTTGAGCAAATCCAAAAGAACTGGACAGCAATAAAATAAATAAGATATATATATTAAGAGAAATATTTTTTTTCATTTTATAAAAGTATCACTTTTATAATAATAAAAAAAAATATTTCAATTTCTAACAATTAAAGTCTAAAAATTAGGTAATAATCACAATTTTTAAGTAAAAATATTCTTAATTGTTTGCTGGCCAATTCAGTTTTTGAAATAAATCCCAAACTACAATTCCGGCACTTACAGCAATATTTAAAGAATGTTTAGTTCCTAATTGCGGAATCTCAATACAGCCATCGCAAATAGCTACAGCTTCTTGCGCAACGCCATAAACTTCATTGCCAAAAACCAAAGCGTATTTTTGATTTTTTTCTGTTTTAAAATCCTGAAGAAAAATAGCACTTTCAACTTGTTCTATAGCTAGAGTTAGAACATTTTCTTTTTTAAGATTTTGTATAACTTCCAAAACATTTTCATGATGCTCCCAAGCTACGGTTTCTGTAGCACCAAGAGCAGTTTTGTGAATTTCTTTATTTGGTGGAGTAGCTGTAATACCGCATAAAATGATTTTTTCAATCAAAAAAGCATCGGCTGTTCTAAAAACAGAGCCAATATTATGTAAGCTGCGAATGTCATCCAAAACTAAAATTAAAGGTGTTTTGTCTGATTTTTTAAAATCTTCAATCGATTTGCGGTCCAATTCGCTATTTTCAAGTTTTCTCATTTTTGCTGTATTCTAATCATAAAAAAAGCTTCCAAAGATAAGGAAGCTTTTTCAATTATTTTATTTTGTTTTATTTTCAGATTAGCTTTTTACTGGATCTGGCAAAACTGTACCTTTAATTGTAAGTACTTTTGTTGGCTGTCCTTCAGCGTTAGAAGTAACAGTTACAGTTTTTGTAAATTGTCCAACTCTGTCAGTAGCATATTTTACACCAATAATTCCTTTAGCACCTGGTGCGATTGGCTCTTTTGGCGTAGTAGGAACAGTACATCCGCAAGAACCTTGCGTGTTTGTAATGATCAATGGCTTTGTTCCGTTGTTAACAAAAACGAATTCACGTTTCCCGTCAGCATTGTGAGCAATTGTTCCATAGTCAATAGTTTCTGTTTCAAAAAGCATTCCTGCTCCTTCTACTTTAGCAACTTTTGCAGTTCCTTTTTTAGCAGATTGCGCGTTAGAAGCCGTAACTCCAGCTACAGCAAGCATAACAAATAAAATTATTTTTTTCATTTTTATAGTCTTTGTTTAAATGATAGAACAAATCTATGTAAAATTCTTAAATGTCAACTTAAAAATCTCTTAAAATATTTTAATTTTTGAAGCCTTCGATATGCGGTTAAAAAATTATAAATTCGCTGTCTTAATTTTCATTTAAAAATATATCGATTTGGCAGCTAAAGAAAAAGTGGTGAAAGAAACACCTTTAATGAAACAGTACAACGAAATCAAGAGAAAATATCCTGATGCATGTCTGCTTTTCAGAGTAGGGGATTTTTATGAAACATTTGGAGAAGACGCCATTAGAGCTTCTAAAATTCTCGGAATAACATTGACTAAAAGAGGTGCAGGTTCAGATACTGAAACCGCTTTGGCAGGTTTTCCGCACCATTCTATTAATACGTATTTGCCAAAATTGGTTAAAGCGGGCCTTCGCGTAGCAATTTGCGATCAGCTTGAAGATCCAAAAATGACAAAAACTATCGTGAAAAGAGGTGTTACGGAGTTAGTAACTCCGGGAGTTTCTTTAAACGATGAGGTGTTGCAATCTAAATCGAACAACTTTTTAGCATCGGTTTATTTTGCTAATAAAAATATAGGAATTTCCTTTTTGGATGTTTCAACAGGAGAATTTTTGACGGCACAAGGAAATGCGGAATATATTGATAAGCTGTTGCAGAACTTTAATCCGAGTGAAGTTTTAGTTCCGAAGAATAACAAAGGTGATTTTAAAGCTGCTTTTGGAGAAGATTTTCATAGTTTTTACTTAGAAGATTGGATCTATAAAGAAGATTATGCTTTAGAAACGCTGACAAAACATTTTCAGACGAATTCTTTAAAAGGATTTGGAATCGAAGAATTAAAAGAAGGAATCATTGCTTCTGGAGCAATTTTGTATTATTTATCAGAGACACAGCATAATCGTGTTCAGCATATTACGGCAATTCAGCGAATTGCAGAAGATGCATATGTTTGGATGGATCGTTTTACGATTCGAAATTTAGAATTGTATCACAGCTACAATCCAAATGCCGTTACGCTTTTAGATGTAATAGACCGAACGCTTTCGCCAATGGGAGGGCGATTGTTAAAACGTTGGCTGGCTCTTCCTTTAAAAGATAGTAATAAAATAAAAGGACGTCATGATGTGGTTTCGTATTTAAAATCCAATTCGGAGGTTCTACATAACATTCAATATCAGATTAAGCAAATTTCAGATTTGGAGCGTTTGATTTCTAAAATTGCTGCAGGAAAAGTTTCGCCTCGTGAAATTGTTTATTTGAAAGAATCACTAGATGCTATTATTCCAATTAAAACGTTGGCGCTTGAAAGTCCGCAAGAAGCTGTAAAAGTTATTGGAGACAGTCTGCATGCATGTGATTTATTAAGAGAGAAAATAAAAGTAACCTTAAATCAAGATGCGCCAGTTGCCATTGCAAAAGGAAATGCTATTGCAAGCGGCATTAATGAAGAATTGGATGAACTTCGTGCAATATCAACTTCTGGAAAAGAATATTTGGAAGGAATTGAAAGAAGGGAATCAGAACGTACAGGAATTTCTTCTTTGAAAATATCTTTCAATAATGTTTTTGGATATTATATTGAAGTTCGAAATACACATAAAGATAAAGTGCCTGCAGAATGGATTCGTAAGCAAACATTGGTTAACGCAGAGCGCTATATTACAGAAGAATTAAAAGAGTACGAAACCAAGATTTTAGGAGCCGAAGAAAGAATTTATAAAATTGAAGCAGATCTTTTTGAACAATTAGTTGCCTGGATTGCGACTTATATCAAACCGGTTCAAATGAATGCTAATTTGGTTGCGCAACTAGATTGTTTGTGTTCGTTTACGCAATTGGCAATAGAAAATAAATATGTTTGCCCGGAAATTGATGACACATTTGAGTTAGAAATCAAAGAAGGAAGACATCCAGTAATTGAAAAACAATTGCCAGTTGGTACGCCGTATATTTCTAATGATGTTTATTTGGACAGGGAAACCCAGCAAATCATAATGATTACCGGTCCAAACATGTCAGGTAAGTCGGCTATTTTGAGACAAACAGCTTTAATTGTGTTATTGGCTCAAATGGGAAGTTTTGTTCCGGCAGACAGCGTTAGAATGGGAATTGTAGATAAGATTTTTACAAGGGTAGGGGCTTCTGATAATATTTCGATGGGCGAATCTACTTTTATGGTGGAAATGAATGAGACGGCTTCGATTTTGAATAATATTTCAGATAGAAGTTTGGTTCTGTTGGATGAAATTGGAAGAGGAACCAGTACTTATGACGGAATTTCGATTGCTTGGGCTATTGCTGAATTTTTGCACGAACATCCTTCAAAGGCTAAAACATTATTTGCAACGCATTATCATGAATTAAACGAAATGACAGAATCGCTTCCGAGAATTCAGAATTTTAATGTGGCCGTCAAAGAATTAAAAGATACTGTTCTTTTTGTTCGTAAACTAGTAAAAGGAGGAAGTGCTCATAGTTTTGGGATTCATGTTGCAAAAATGGCCGGAATGCCTCAGTTGGTAATTTCAAAAGCGCAAAAGCTTTTAAAGAAATTGGAAAAAAATCATTCCAGTGAAGCTTTAAACGGAATAAAATCAGCTAATGATGAAATGCAGATGAGTTTCTTTAATTTGGATGATCCTCTATTGGAAGAGATAAAAGAAGAAATTCTAGGTCTTGATATAAATGCTATAACGCCAGTCGAAGCACTGATGAAGCTGAATGAGATCAAAAGAATGTTAGTTAAAAAATAAAAATAAAAATTTTCAAGTTTAAAGTTTAGGTTATCAGAATGTTATAGAATAACTAAAATATTTTTTTAAAAAACGCTTGTGTAATTGAATAAATGTCCTAAATTTGCACTCGCAATACGAAACAAATCAAGTGTTGCAAGTTCTTTAAGAAAAATTTGAAATGCGAAAATAGCTCAGTTGGTAGAGCGCGACCTTGCCAAGGTCGAGGTCGCGGGTTCGAGCCCCGTTTTTCGCTCAAAACCATATAATGCTCGGATGGTGAAATTGGTAGACACGCTGGACTTAAAATCCAGTGAACAGCAATGTTCGTGCGGGTTCAAGTCCCGCTCTGAGTACTGAAGCCTCTTCTTTTGAAGAGGCTTTTTTTATTATGCAAAACTTCGTTTAAAAGAAATTGGCAAAGTAAATCTCTTTTAAAGCTCTGAGAATCTAAGAATTCCAAAATCAACAATCTAAAATCTAATATTTATAAATGGGTGCTTTTGTAATCAGCAGGCGATTTAATGATGAATATAAATTCACGTTTACCTCAAGGAAGGGAAAAGTGATTTTTACGAGTTTAAGTTATGAATTAAGATTTGAGTGTGAGGAGGATATTGAGAAATTTAAATCGTCTATTGATCTTGCTAGGTTTTTGAAATTTAAAGGATCAGGAGGGAAGTATTTCTTTAAATTGATGCTTGGGGAAGTTCATTTTGCTACAAGTCGTAAATATAGTACTGAGTTGCTTTTGCAGAAAGGTATTAGGGAGATTGTGACTTATGCTTCAAAATCGGAAATTTTGGATTTTTCGTCAAATGAATCGATTTTTGAAGATGAGGTTGTTGAGGAAGAGGAAATGGATTAGTGTAAAATAAAAAAAAAAGTGTTTGCGATCGCAAACACTTTTTTTGTGCTTTATGCAGAAGCTTAAATTTCTGCATAAAAAAAAACCATCGCTATGATGGTTTTAAAATTTTTAGAACTTAGGTTCTAATTATTTTTTTACTTCTTCTACTTTAGCAGCAGCAGAATCAACTTTAGCAGCAGCAGAATCAACAGTTGCAGCAGCAGAATCAACTACAGTAGCAGCAGAATCAACAGCAACAGCAGTAGAATCTACAGTTTCAGTAGCTGCAGCGTCAGCTTTTTTACAAGATACAACAGTTAATACAGCAACAACAGCTAAACTTAAAAATACTTTTTTCATCTTACTTTATTATAAAAGGTTAATTATTAATTCGTGGCAAAGATATAAATTTTTTAATATGTAAAATATTTTTTCACTTTTTTTTTAAAATATTTTCATCGCTCACGATTATTCTAGTTATCAAAAAACATGCCAAAATAGTAAAAAAATATTATATTATTGTATTTTTCGAAGAAATTATTTTTTGTTGCTGATTCGGCAATAAAAATAACGTTTGAGTTTGTATTACTAGTGGTTTGTTTTGTTTTTTGGGAAAAAGCATTTAATGTGTTGGGCTTAAAATAGGCTCTTTTAAAGCCTTTTTAAGATAATAACGTTGCTGAATAGGTTTTGAGGTCTTTTAGGTCGTTTCTGAAACTATTTTCATAATGCAATCAGTTGCGCCTTTATTGTCTTGAATGTAGGTTTTGCAAATTTTGCTTTTTTCTTCTAAATAGCTTTCGTCTGTAAGTAATCGATCAAAATGATTTTTTAATTGGTTGCCATCAGCAATAGAAATACAACCTCCAAGTTTTACCAATAAAACGGCTTCCGCGAAATTCGAATAATTTGGTCCAATTAAAATTGGAATTCCAAATGTAGCGGGTTCTAAGACATTATGTATTCCGGGATTTCCAAAACCGCCGCCAACATAAGCAATTGTTCCGTAGCTGTAAATTTTAGTCAGCAGTCCAATAGTATCTACAATAAAAACATTGTAATCTGATAAGTTACCAGCTTGGTCTTTTTCGGAAAATAATACAGTTGATTTTGTGATTTGAGATTTTAAGCTTGAAATCTGATCTTCTTTGATATTGTGAGGTGCAATAATGAATTTTACGTTTTCTGAAGCCTGATTGATATATTCAGCTAATAATGTTTCATCTTTTGGCCACGAACTTCCTATAACTATAATTGGTTGGTTATTTTTGAATTTTTCAATATAATCAACCGTATTGTCTCTTTCTAAGATGGCAGCAACACGATCAAAACGGGTGTCGCCTGATACGATTACATTTTGAAATCCAATAGCTTTGATTTTTTCTTTTGATTTTTCATTCTGAACAAAAAAATAGGTGAATGCTTTTAGCGCTTTTCGATAAAAACCTCCGTACCATTTAAAAAACATTTGATTATCTCTGAAAATACCAGAAATCAAATAGGTTGGGATTTTGTTTGTTTCTAATTCTTTTAAATAGTTAAGCCAAAACTCATATTTAATAAAAAACGCAAGTTCGGGATGTGCTAATTTTATGAATTTTTTTGCATTGCTTTTTGTATCTAATGGAAGGTAAATAGTGATGTCTGCTACTGTGTTATTTTTACGCACTTCGTATCCAGATGGTGAAAAAAAGGTTACAATAATTTTATGTGATGGATGTTTTTCTTTGATTTTTTCGATAACAGGCAGGCCTTGTTCATATTCGCCTAAAGAGGCGGAATGAAACCAAATTGTTTTGTCCTCAGGTTTGATTTTTTCTTTTAAAATGGAGAAAACATCTTTTCGGCCTTCTGTAAAAAGCTTAATTTTCGGACTAAAAAGTGCCACGATTTTCAGAAAAAACCCCGCAATAGAAACAACTAAATTATATAAAAAAAGCATCTGTTTATTTTTGTGGCTAAATTACATTTCTTTCGATTATTTTCATTGGTTTGCAGGTATTAAATAACTATTTTTGTTGCTCCTTTTAAAGATTATGTTTAAAAATCAGGTCTTTATTTTAAATGTTATTCAAAATGAAAAAAATACAAATGGTTGACTTAAAGAGTCAATATGAAAAAATAAAATCTACGGTTGACGCTTCAATTCAGGAAGTTTTAGATACTAATACTTATATAAACGGACCTTTGGTTCATCAGTTTCAAAAGAATCTTGAAGATTATTTAGGTGCAAAACATGTTATTCCGTGCGCAAACGGAACTGATGCTTTGCAAATAGCGATGATGGGGTTAGGTTTAAAACCTGGTGATGAGGTTATCACTGCCGATTTTACTTTTGCCGCAACTGTTGAGGTTATTGCTTTGTTGCAGTTAACTCCAGTTTTGGTTGATGTTGATATGGTAAATATGAACATTGATATTGATGCAATCAAAAAAGCGATTACACCAAAAACAAAAGCAATTGTTCCAGTACATTTATTTGGACGCGCAGCAAATATGGATGCAATTATGGAAATAGCTGCTGAACATAATTTATATGTAATTGAAGATAATGCACAAGCAATAGGAGCTGATTATATTTCTAAATCGGGTGCAAAAACTAAAGTTGGAGTTATCGGGCATGTGGCTGCAACTTCATTCTTTCCTTCTAAAAACTTAGGGTGTTATGGAGACGGAGGAGCAATTTTTACAAATGATGATGAATTGGCACACATTATCCGAGGAATTGTAAATCACGGAATGTATGAGCGTTATCATCATGATGTTGTGGGAGTGAATTCACGTTTAGACAGTATTCAGGCTGGAGTTTTGAATGCAAAATTGCCTTTGCTTGATGAATATAATAAAGCACGTCGTTTAGCAGCAACAAAATATAATGCTGCTTTTGCAGGAAACAAACATATTATTACGCCAGATTTTGACGCAAACGAAAATGATCACGTTTTTCATCAATATGTTTTAAGGATTATCGATGCAGATCGTAATGCTTTAATGCAGTATTTATTGGATAAGGGAATTCCTTGTGCAATTTATTATCCAATTCCGCTTCATTCTCAAAAAGCATATTTAGATCCTCGTTATAAAGAAGAACAATTTCCGGTAACAAATCAATTAGTAAAAGAGGTAATTGCTTTGCCAATGCATACAGAGCTTGATGATGAGCAGATTAAATTTATTACTGACAGCGTAATTGAATTCTTGAAATAAGAAATCAAAATTATAAGCCAAAAAACAACAAAAAACAACCAAATAATGAAAGTATTAGTAACAGGAGGTTTAGGATTTATAGGTTCTCACACCGTAGTCGAATTGCAAAATGAAGGCTTCGAAGTGGTGATAATTGATAATCTTTCAAATTCTTCAGAAGATGTTTTAAAAGGAATTGCAGCCATAACAGGCAAAACACCTTTATTCGAAAAATTAGATTTAAGAGAAAAAGCGTCTGTTCGGGATTTTTTTAAAAAACATAATGATGTTACAGGAGTGATTCATTTTGCAGCTTCAAAAGCAGTAGGGGAAAGCGTTGAACAGCCATTATTGTACTATGAAAACAATATTAGCAGTTTGATTTATCTTTTACAGGAATTGCAGCAAAAACCTGAGGCAAGTTTTATTTTCAGTTCTTCTTGTACGGTTTACGGTCAAGCCGAAAAAATGCCAATTACAGAAGATGCTCCAGTGCAAACTGCAATGTCGCCTTATGGAAATACTAAGCAAATTGGAGAAGAAATTATTACTGATACCGCTAAAGTAACAAATATCAGTGCTATTTTATTGCGTTATTTTAATCCGGTTGGAGCACACGAATCAGTAGAAATTGGAGAATTGCCATTAGGAGTTCCTCAAAATCTAGTTCCGTTTATTACGCAAACGGGAGTGGGACTTCGTCAGGAATTATCTGTTTTTGGAGATGATTATCCAACGCCAGACGGAACTGCAGTTCGTGATTATATTCACGTTGTAGATTTGGCAAAAGCACACGTAATTGCTTTACAGCGTTTATTGAACAAAAAGAATTTAGCAAAAGTTGAAACTTTTAATTTAGGAACAGGAAAAGGAAGTTCTGTACTTGAAGTAATTCATAGTTTTGAAAAGGTGAGTGACAAAAAATTGCCATACGTAATTAAGCCACGTCGTGAAGGTGATATTACTGAGGCTTATGCAAACACTGATAAGGCAAATAATGTCTTAGGATGGAAAGCTGAACTAAGTTTAGACGAAGCAATGGCGAGTGCATGGAAATGGGAACAAAAAGTGAGGAATAAATAATTCTTCACATTAAAATTATAAAATTTTAAGATCCCAAATTATAGCAATATAGTTTGGGATTTTTTTAGATGATATTATGAAGAAACAAAGTTTAGATTATAAATTGATTTTTGCTCTGGCAGCTGTTGGAATTATCTGGGGTACAACATTTTTAGGAATCAGGGTTGCGGTTGAAACGATCCCGCCTTGGTTTGTTACTTCAATTCGTCAAGGATTGGCGGGATTAATTATGATGACGATTTTGCTGTTCAAAAAAGAATTAAAATGGATTGGTTGGGGAAATTTCAAACAGCAACTTATTCCTTCGGTTTTGATGATTGTAATTGCAAATGGTTTTACCACAATTGCAGAAAAGACATTGCCAAGCGGATTGGCTTCTGTAATAAGTGCTTTATCTCCAATATTGATATTTCTTGGAAGCATTTTAGTTGGCTTGCAAAAAATGAGTTTTAAAGGTTTTGTTGGAGTATTAATTGGATTTTCGGGAGTTGTTTTTATATTCAAAGACGGGCTTGGATCATTTTTAGATGCTGATTACCGAACCGGAATGATGTTCATGGGGTTTGCAATTTTGGCTTGGGCTATTGGAACAATTTATACCAAAACACACGCCAATAAATCGAACAATATCGTGCTTAATTTATTTTATCAATTTACAACGGCGTCTTGTATTCAGTTGGTTTTGGCTTCCATTTTTTCACCAAATCCAGATTTCAGTTCGTGGACTTCCAGAAGTATTTTGGCGGCTTTGTATTTGTCAATTTTTGGATCAGTAATTGCTTTTTTTAGTTATAGTTATGCTTTAAAACATGTTACAGCGGTTCAGGTTTCTATTTTAGCTTATATAAATACGATAATTGCTGTTTTTTTAGGTTGGTTGCTTTTAGATGAAGTAATTACAATTGATTTTATTATTGCTACAGCATTGATTATACTTGGAGTTTTTATCGTAAATTATAAGAAGAAGGAAAAGAAAGTTGTATAAATTTGATTCATTTTATTTCGTAAATTTGTAAGAATTAAAAATGTAGGAATGATGGATTCGGATAAAGAAAATAAAAAGAAAGATAAGGTTGAAGAACCAAGAGTGGAATACGAAACGCAAAAACCGAAATTCAAAGGAATAGATGTAGAAACGTTTGATTTTGATGCCGAGTTTTCAAAAGGATTGACACTTGAGGAATTTAAAGCTGAAATGTCTAAGAGAATAAAAGCTTATCCTTGGAAAAAATAATTTTTAGTAAAGAAGTTTTAGACTATTTTGATAATTTGGTTTTTACTCTTTTTGAAAAGGATTATTTTGGTTTTCCTGAATCAGCAGAGAAGTATGTTAATAATATTTCCGAGTTTATTTTTTTCAGTATTTTTACTTTTTCACATAGGAAGACTCCAAAACCTCTTAAATACTTAGGTTCAGAATATATTTTTTATAAACCCAACGCCAGAACAACTTGGTATGTGTTTTTTGAAAAAAGAAATCAAAATTATTTGATTACCGGAATTCTAAATAATTACAGCGAAGAAGCAAAAGAGTTATAAAACAAAATCCTCATATACTTTGATAAGTTTATGAGGATTTGTATTTATACAGTAAATAATTGAAAACTGAGACTGCGACTGAAAACTAATTAAGCATTAGCCGTAGCAGCTTCTTTGTCAATTTTATTAATTAAGCCTGTTAAAACTTTTCCTGGACCAACTTCAGTAAACAAAGTAGCGCCATCAGCGATCATTTGCTGTACAGATTGCGTCCATTTTACAGGAGCAGTTAATTGGATGATTAAGTTCTTTTTAATTTCATTAGCATCAGAAACCGCATTTGCAGTTACGTTTTGATACACTGGGCAAATAGGAGTTGAGAAAGTTGTAGCTTCAATTGCTGCAGCTAATTCTTCTCTTGCCGGTTCCATCATTGGAGAGTGAAATGCACCTCCAACAGGTAAAATTAAAGCACGTTTTGCTCCGGCAGCTTTCATTGCCTCACAAGCTTTTTCAACAGCTGAAGTTTCACCAGAAATAACTAATTGTCCTGGGCAGTTGTAATTTGCTGCAACCACAACACCGTCGATAGAAGCACAAACTTCTTCTACAACATTATCAGCTAAACCTAAAACAGCAGCCATTGTAGATGGAGTGATTTCACATGCTTTTTGCATCGCCAAAGCACGCTGAGAAACTAATTTTAATCCATCTTCAAAAGATAAAGTTCCGTTAGCAACCAAAGCTGAAAATTCTCCTAAAGAATGTCCTGCAACCATTTCTGGCTTAAAATCTTCTCCTAAAGTTTTTGCTAAAATAACCGAGTGTAAAAATACAGCTGGCTGGGTAACTTTGGTTTCTTTTAGTTCTTCGGCAGTACCTTCAAACATAATATCTGTAATTCTAAAACCTAAAATTTCATTAGCTTTTTCGAATAATTCTTTGGCTAAAGCCGAGTTTTCATATAAGTCTTTGCCCATTCCTGTAAACTGTGCGCCCTGACCTGGAAATACGTATGCTTTCATTTGTCTAATTTGTTTTTTTATTTTTTTGGAATTGAAAATTAGTTTCAATTGAAAGGCAAAAATAACACTTTTTTATTTCGTATAATCCTTAAACATGTAAATCCATGCTAACCTAGAAAATCTTAGATTAAAAGAAGTGAGCAAAGTAATCACAACAGCAATAATCGGAATGATTCTTAAATCGAAATTTTTCTCAAAGAAAAACTGTGCAATACAATACGTTGCAATTCCCTGAGCGACTGTTAATCCGTAGTTTACGTACATAGCGCCAAAGAAATAACCAGGTTCTTTTTGGAACTTGTAATTACAATGACTGCAATATTCATTCATTTTTGGAAGACCAAAAGTCAAAAAAATACTTTTGTCTGTAAATACTTTTCCTTTGTGACAAATCGGACATTCGTTGCTTAAAATATGAGTTAATGCATTTGACATGACTTTGATGTTTTTTATTTATACAAAGGTAATTCAGAGTTGCATAAAAGTCTTTTTAGTATCTTCGCTACTTATAGCACAATAAAGACATTTTTATGAAGAAATACCCCGTTTATAGTGTTCAGAATTTTAGCTGTAACGATATTCATCGTGATTTTTATGTGAATACTTTTAAAGAACATTTAAAAAGTCACAGCTTTGTCGAAGAACCGCATCGTCATGATTCTTATTTAATGGTTTTTTTTACAAAAGGCTCAGGAAAACACGAAGTTGATTTTGATCAATTCGAAATAAAAAGAGGCAGTTTGTTTGTGCTACAACCTGGACAAATGCATCATTGGAGTTTATCTGAAGATATTGAAGGCTTTGTAATTATCTTTTCGCAGGAATTATATAATTTATATTTCGGACAAAAAAACATCAATGATTATAATTTTTATCATTCGATTCATAACCGGCCGGAAATGGTTTTTGAAGAAAAAGAAATCCCGAAGATCCTTCCATGTTTTGATTTGCTGATTCAGGAAAACAATCAAAATAATAAATATCAACTCGATAAAATGCTGAATTTATTAGATTCCATTCATATCGAAATTTCCAGAAAATACAGTGAAACCTATTCGCATCAAACGCATTCATACAACATTAAAATCAATAAGTTCGAATCGCTTTTAGAGGAATATTTCAGAACTGAAAAACTGCCCTCATTCTATGCGGAAAAACTAAATATCACACTAAAACATTTAAATAGAATCTGCAATGAAATCCTCCAAAAAACAGCCACAGAAGTGATCACGGACCGCGTAATCCTGGAAATAAAAAGAATGCTAATCGACAAACAATTAGCTGTAAACGAAGTAGCTTTCAAAGTTGGCTACGAAGATTATTCGTATTTCTCCAGATTCTTCAAAAAACAAACGGGAACATCACCAACAGAATTTCGAAATACAGTGCGATAATTAGTGTAATTCGTGGTAAACAAAAAAAGCCCGCACTTCCTAAAAAAAAGTACAGGCTTCTTAACCAACCAAATTAAAACCTATTTTAAAGTATTAAGCTTGTTTTACAAATTGTAATTCAATGTTTAATTTTACTTCTTCTCCAACTAAAACACCTCCAGTTTCAAGAGCTGAGTTCCAGTTTAAACCCCAATCTTTACGATTGATTTTTCCTTCAATGCTTAAACCAACTTTTGTATTTCCCCAAGGATCAGTTAAGATTCCGCTATATTCTACTGGGAATTTTACTTCTTTTGAAATTCCTTTGATTGTTAAATCTCCAGTTAATTGATAGTCTCCAGCATCAATTTTTTTGAAAGATGAAGCTTTGAAAGTCAATTTCGGATTATTTTCAACATCAAAGAAATCAGCACTTCTTAAATGTCCGTCTCTGTCTGCGTTTGCAGTGTCGATAGAAGCGATATCGCCAGAAAACTGGATATCTGCATTTTCGAAGTCATCTCCTTCTGTAGTAATTGTAGCGTCATAAGTTCCAAATTTACCTGAAACATTTGTAAACATCATGTGTTTAACTTTAAAACCAATTTCTGAATGTGTTGGGTCAATTGACCATTTTGTAGTTGCCATAATTTTATTTTTTAAATAATTAATTTATTTGTTTCATTTTGATAGGACAAAGTTACGGTGGTAGTAAGCGTAACGCACTTAACCTAGATTAAGAAATAAAAAATGTGATAATTTTTTGATTATCACATTTTTAATATTGTCGCCCTGAGTGAAGTCGAAGGATTATTTTTTATCATTCATATAAAAACTCAAAGCTCCCGAAGGACATTTATGAATTGTCTCTATAATTTTATCTGTAGTTGAAGCTTCAGGCAAAATCCAAGGTTTTTCTTTTGGATGAAAAACATCCGGATTATTTTTTACACAATTGGCCGAATGTATGCATTTTCCTGATTGCCAAACAATCGTTACTTCGCCGTTTGTGTATTCTTTAGTTAGGTTATTTGGATTCATAATTGAAGATTTTAAATAGTTCGTTTTAAGTAAATTAAGACCGATTTTCGTCAAATAAAATTACATTTTCTTTTTGAGTTTTGATGAAATTAGAATAAAAAAAGAAACGATAATAAGCTGAAAACCAACTTAAATATCGTTTCTGAAAAAAATATTAATTGTAATCTTGAATTAGTAATTCATCGGAATATCCATCAATAAAAATTCAGCATCTGTATTTGCTTTAATAGTTAAAGCATCAACTCCTGAAATTCCAACCGCATCACGAGAGTTTAATTCCTGACCGTTGATGGTTATATTTCCTTTCAAAACGAAAGCGTAAACCCCGTTTCCTTCTTTTTTAATTTTGTATTCTGTTGCAATTCCAGCATCAAAATTCCCCATATTAAACCAAGCATCCTGGTGAATCCAAACTCCTTCATCATCAGCATTCGGAGATAAAATTTGAGACAGTTTATTATGTCTGTCAGCAACATTTAAAGTGATTTGTTGGTAACGTGGCGTAACATTTCTTTTGTTTGGAAATAACCAGATTTGCAACAATTTAGTCTGTTGATCAGCATTTGGATTAAACTCACTGTGTTGAACTCCTGTCCCTGCGCTCATCACCTGAATATCACCATTTTTGATGATTTCAGTATTTCCCATACTATCTTTATGTGCCAAATCACCTTCTAACGGAATCGTAATGATTTCCATATTATCGTGCGGATGTGTTCCAAAACCCATTCCGCCCGCAATCGTATCATCGTTCAAAACACGAAGCGCTCCAAACTGAATTCTATCCGGATTATACCAGCTCGCAAAACTAAAGCTATGATAAGCGTTTAGCCAACCGTGATTTGCATTTCCTCTTGTGTCTGCTTTGTGCAATACTATATTTTCCATGATTTTGTCCTTTTGTTAATTTTATAGTACAAAGATACGGTCAAGGTCGAGGAAAAGCACTTAATCTAGGTTAAGAAAGGTTCTGAGGTTCTAAGTGACTAAGATGCTAAGGTTTTTCTGGAGCAGAAATATAGTTTTCAAAAGACGTTTAGTCCCGCTATCCGTTTCAATCTTTTATGGTGAACCCCACCATAAAAGGATTTCCACTTCTATCGGGGCTATACTAGAAGAATCTTTTTCATGAGTCGTTCTATATCTAGCTCAAAAAAGTAACCACATAGTTTGTCATTCCGAGGAACGAGGAATCTCCGTAAGTAGCTCCGCATAGTATGTCGTCAATCTTTGTAGAGTTTCTTAAGGAGATTCCTCGTTCCTCGGAATGACAAATAATACGTGATAAAAAAGAAAGGAATAAATTATTTAATCCTAATCAATTTCCCTTTTCCAGTTACTACATCAAGGTAATTAGAAACGGGACTTTGCTTGTCATGCATAAAAAAATCAATAGTATCTTTTGCAATTTGATCTTTCGGAATACTTATAATTAAATCTCGATTAATGAAATGATCCAATAATATTACATTGCCATAAGAAATTTTTCCTTTTGGCAAATACTTGTTATCAAAAGCAAAAACGCTATCCTTAAAAGTAATTTTATCTTTTTGAATATAGGAATTTTCGTCTTCAATCAAATAATTGTAACGACCAGTAAGTTTGTCCGTTTTTTGGTTGAAGTTGATAAAAAACAAGGTTATTAATAAGGCAAAATATTTCATAATGGTTTAACTATATTGATTTATAAACTGCTGAACAACTGCATCCGTATTTTCATGGCGTTTCTCTTTCTCCAAAACAGTCGGCGGAGCGCTTCTTTCCAAACAATCTTTTACTGAACAAGTCTCACAAGTTACACCAACAATTCGTTTCACCAAAGGTTTTCCGTCAATGAATTTGAATTTCTTTTTCATTGTCGGATTAATCAAGATTCCAACTGAAATACTGCGAATATAATTTTCTGCAAAAGGATCTTTTGTGGCCGATGAAAATACTAAATATTCGTTTCCGCTATTCGCATAACTAGATATTTGTGCGTCAAAAAAATGAGATTTATTTTGTTTGATGGCTTCGTCAATTGTTTTTACCGAAACCCATCTTCTGCAATAATGTTCGTTGGTTTCGTTGGCATGTGGTTCTTGTTGGTGCGTAATGTGCAATTCTTTATTTATCTGATAAAAATCGGAACCTATTTTATGGGATAATCTTAAAAAGAATAAGTTTTTCAGCTGAAAATCTTTCGGTAATAAATTCGTTAATCGCTGATAAAAAGATTCAGGTGAAACTTCAAAACTTTCTATTAAAGAAACAAATTCTTCCGGTTTCGGATTTTCATTTTCCAAAAAAGAATTGATTTTATCTACAACCAATTTTCTTGGTAACAATAAAGCACCGGCAAAATAAGAAGCGTAAAAATTATTCAAAACCTGATCAAAATTTTCAAACTTAATCCAGCTGAAAGTGAGCAAACGATCGGAGATTTTTAAATAATTATAAGCAATTTCTTTAGCTAAAATAAAAGCTTTCTGCGGAGCGTCAAGTTCTGTAGAAAGCAATAAAGTTTTGCTTTTTGGAACATAAATCGAACGCAGATCGTCCAAGGCTTCTTGGTCTGCAAATGCAATTTCCTTTATAATGTATTCGTATTCTTCTTTTAAAATTGCTTCTAATTCTTCTATGGTAATTTTTGAATCTAAATTAATCTGAAACGACTTTGAAAACGCAATTACTTTTTCTTCTAAATCTTCAAAGTAATTACTGTGCGCTTCCTGATACGAACGTAAAGCGGCTAAAAAGAAACTTTCACGGCTTAAATTGTAATGTTGCGCAATTTCGATAATAGTACTAATAAACGCATTGACTTTGGCTGGAGCATTCGCAATAATATCAATTAAATCGGCTTCCTGAATTCCGAAAAGCTCTAGCGGAATCTCTTTTAAAATTCCGGATTTTAATATTTCACCAATCGGAGCGAGGTTGTTGTCGAGTTTTAAAGACACCATTTGGTCGTAAGTCACGTCCAAATGTTCGCAGAGCAATAAAATTTTATCTGTTTTTGGATATTTTTTTCCCTTTTCAATCTCGTTTAAATACGATTTTGAAAGATTTGTCAATTTGGCTAAGCCAAAAAGCGACAGATTTTTTTGCGTTCTGACTTGCTTCAATTTTAGTCCGAAGATCAGCTTTATATAGTCTTTTTCGATATCCATGAACCAAATATAACTATTATAAAAATAATCGCCAAAAAATTATTTTTAATATTTAGCGAACGTTCGCTTGTTTTGTAAAAAACTTTTTTATAATATTGTCATGTAGAAATTATTAAAAATCAAAACGTTACGATTTTGATATTCTGAAATGAATAGACAATGATGCAACGATGAGATTTTCTTCTAATAAAAAATAAAACCACAGCTATGAAAAACCAATTAGAAATTACCGAAACGGCGATGGAATTTTTAGCCGAAAAGAAGCTTCGTTATCCAAAAATCTGGACAGAAGAAGCGATTGTTTTTATAACCGAATTGCATAGAAAATTCGAATCACAACGAAAATTATTGCTTTTGCAGAGAGAACAAAAACAAGTCACTTTTGATCAGGGAATCATGCCGACTTTTATTCCAGAAACAAAAAGTGTAAGAGAAGGTAATTGGGTGGCTGGTGAAATTCCGAAAGATTTATTAGACCGAAGAGTTGAAATTACCGGGCCAGTTGATCGCAAAATGATTATCAATGCGCTAAACTCTGGAGCAAAAACCTTCATGGCCGATTTTGAAGACAGTACTTCGCCAACCTGGCAAAATTTAATGGACGGGCAAGTAAATTTAATCGATGCGGTTAATAAAACCATTACGTATACTGATTTGGTGAAACAAAAGTCCTATCATTTAAACGAAAAAATAGCAACGCTAATTGTGCGCCCAAGAGGTTTGCATTTGCCAGAAAAGCATGTTTTAATTGAAGGAAATGAAGTTTCGGGTTCTTTGGTAGATTTTGGATTATATGTTTTTCATAATCATAAACGACTTTTAGAAAACAATTCAGGACCCTATTTCTACATTCCGAAATTAGAACATTATCTGGAAGCGCGCTGGTGGAATAATGTAATTGATTTTACTGAGGATTATTTAAAACTAAAACGCGGAACTATAAAAGTGACGGTTTTAATTGAAACGATTACAGCAAGTTTTCAATTAGATGAAATCATTTACGAATTGAAAGAACATATCGTAGGCTTGAATTGCGGGCGTTGGGATTATATTTTCTCTTACATCAAAAAGTTTAGAAAAAATTCAAAATTCATTGTGCCAGATCGCGATCAGGTAAACATGACTTCGCCTTTTATGAATGCGTATTCTAATTTGGTTATTCAAAGATGTCATAAAAGAGGAATTCATGCGATTGGCGGAATGGCCGCTCAAATTCCGATTCGAAATAATGAAGAAGCCAATGCAGTTGCTTTCGCAAAAGTAAAAACGGATAAAGAACGTGAAGTTCGAAATGGTCACGACGGAACCTGGGTAGCGCATCCGGATTTGGTTTCAATAGCAAAAGAAATTTTTGATAAAGGAATGCCAACTCCAAATCAGATTCACATTAAAAGAGAACACCGAAAAATTACAGAAGCTGATTTAATTGAACCACCAATTGGAATCATTACTGAAAGTGGCGTTCGAAAAAATATCAATGTTGGAGTTCTATATCTGGCTTCATGGCTGAACGGACAAGGCGCCGCAGCTTTGCATAATTTGATGGAAGACGCTGCAACAGCCGAGATTTCGAGATCGCAATTGTGGCAGTGGCTTCAAAATAAAGTGCTTTTGGATAATGGGCGAAAATTAGATTTGGCTTATTATCATGAATTGGCTTTAGATGAATTCAGAAAAATCAAAGAAGAATTAGGTGAAGAAAATCACGAAAAACAACAATTTCCGCTGGCTGAAAAAGTACTGGAAAGATTAGTTGTAAATACTGATTTCGTTGATTTCTTGACGATTCCATGTTACAAATATTTATAAAGAAAACGTTGAGTTTTATTTAAACACATAGAAACATAGATTTTGATTTTTAAATAAAAAAGGTAAAAGAAAAAACTAGTTTTCACACATAGTGCTATGTGCATTGAAACAAGTGAAATGCCTTTAACCACAAAGAAAGACTATGTTTCTATGTGCTTAAAAATTAATCTCAAAGAAAAAAATGAGTCTGGGTTAAAAACTAAAAACTAAAAACTGAGACTGAAAACTATAAACTTTACTAACCACTTTAACTATACTATTTATGAAAACAACAGAAGACAGAATTCAGGAATTGATTAACGATTGGATTACGAACCCGAGATGGAAAGGTGTTGAACGTCCTTATACTGCGAGTGAAGTAGTGACGCTTCAGGGTTCGTACCACATTGAGCACTCTATTGCTAAAATGGGAGCGCAAAAATTATGGAAAAAGTTAAAAAGTCAGGATTATGTAGCTGGTTTGGGGGCGTTGACTGGAAATCAAGCGATTCAGGAAGTCGATGCAGGTTTAGAAGCGATTTATTTAAGCGGTTGGCAGGTTGCTGCTGATGCAAATCTGGCGGGTGAAATGTATCCTGACCAATCGCTTTATCCTGTAAACAGCGTTCCGATAGTGGTAAAAAAGATCAACAATGCTTTATTGCGCGCTGATCAAATTCAGACCGTAAATAACATTGAAGATAAAAAAGATTACTTAGTTCCGATTGTAGCTGATGCCGAAGCAGGTTTTGGGGGAAACCTAAATGCTTTCGAATTAATGAAATCGATGATTGAAGCGGGAGCTTCTGGAGTTCATTTTGAAGATCAATTGAGTTCTGCTAAAAAATGCGGACACTTGGGCGGAAAAGTTTTGGTTCCAACGCAAGAAGCAATTAATAAATTAATAGCAGCGCGTTTGGCCTCAGATGTTATGGGGGTTTCAACTTTAATTGTTGCAAGAACAGATGCAGAAGCGGCTAATTTATTAACGAGTGACGCAGATCCAAGAGACAGAAAATTTTTAACCGGTGAAAAAACGGCTGAAGGTTTCTTCTATGTGAAAAACGGAATCGAACAGGGAATTGCAAGAGGTTTGAGCTACGCGCCTTACGCCGATTTAATTTGGATGGAAACCAGTAATCCGGATTTAGAATTCGCTAGAAAGTTTGCAACAGCAATGAAAAAAGAATTTCCAGATAAAATGTTGGCGTACAATTGTTCGCCGTCATTTAATTGGGCGGCAAAATTAACAGTTGCCGAAATGGAAACGTTTAGAGAAGATTTAGCAGCAATGGGTTATAAATTCCAATTCATCACTTTGGCAGGATTTCATGCTTTGAATACAAGTATGTTTGAACTGTCAAGAGCGTATAAAGAACGCGGAATGGCAGGATATTCTGAATTGCAGGAACGCGAATTTGCTTTACAAAAAACTGGATTCAGAGCCGTAAAACACCAGGCTTTTGTTGGTACTTCTTATTTTGATGCGGTTCAAAACACGGTAATGCTAGGAAAATCAGCAATAACGGCAATGGAACATTCTACTGAGGTTGAGCAATTTTAATTTTTTTTTCGCTACGAATTCACGAATTATTTTTTTTATAATCTTTGAGGATAAAAATTCGTGAATTCGTGGCGGAAAACTTTACTTTTTCAAAAGCCTAGCTTTCATTTTACTGAAGAATTCAGGTGTTACGCCAATGAAAGAAGCAATTTGTTTTTGCGGGACTTTGTGTACTAATGTTCCGTATTTTTTAGTGAATTTTTCAAAGCGTTCTTCTGCAGGTAAACTCAAGTTATCCATTAATCTTTGTTGATTGGCAACTAACGAATTCTCAATTAAAATCCTAAAAAAGCGTTCAAGTTTTGGAATTTCAAGATACAATTGTGCTTGGCTTTCTTTAGATAAAGAAACAACTTCGGCTTCTTCCAGAACTTCAATAAAAAGCTGACCCGGTTTTTCCGAAAAATAACTGTACATATCGCTTATCCACCAGCCTTCGCAGGCAAATGAAAGTACATGTTCAACAATATTATCGTTGATATTGAAACTTCTTAAAATTCCTGAATTAACGAAATAAGAATGTTTACAGACTTCGCCGGCATTTAATAAAACCGTTTTGGCTTTATAAGTATGCGTTTCTAGTTTTGATAAAAAAAGATTTTGTTCTTCTGCTGTCAGAGAAACGTGTTTGGCAATATTTTCAAGGATTAATGCCATTATTTTTTCTCCTCTATTAAGGTAAATGATGTTGCTACAAAACGATCCTTTACAATTGAACCTGTAACAGAAGCTTTTCTGATAGCGTTGCAAAAACCATCTTTTGCGTGCGCATCACCATGCTGATCGATTTTTGTTCCGTCAACAAAATACGATTTTCCGTCGATTCTAACCGCTAGATCACAGCTTTTACCTTTCATTCCAAATTGACATTCTCCGCACGAAGCTTCAACCACTGTTGGTTTGTCAAATTTCTTTTTGTCTTGTGCCTGCACTGCGATTCCAATAAAAAGGAAAGTCGCTAAAAGTATATTTTTCATAGTTAAGAATTTACAGTTATTAATTTTGCGGTTTCTTTGGCGCGTTCGGTTACTTCATTAATTGGAGTTGAAAGTGTATCATGGCTTAAAACAACACCCATTCGGCGATAGGGTCTTGAAGTTGGTTTTCCAAAAATCCTAAAATCGGTTTTTGGTAAAGCTGCTACTTTTTCGATTCCGGTAAAAGTTGGATTTGTAGAATCTTCTGACGCTAAAATTACGGCACTTGCTCCGGCTTTTTCTAAAGTAATTTCAAAAATAGGAAGACTTAAAATGGCTCGTAAATGCAATTCGAATTCGTTGAAATTCTGCGTTCCAGCTAAAGTTACCATTCCAGTATCATGCGGACGCGGAGAAAGTTCAGAGAAGTAAACGCCTTCTTTTGTTAGGAAAAATTCAACGCCAAAAAGTCCAGCACCGCCAAGCGCTTCGGTAATTTTTTCAGCCATATCCTGCGCTTCGTATAAGTCTTTTTCAGAAACCGAAGCTGGTTGCCAACTTTCCTGATAATCACCTCTTTCTTGTCTGTGACCAATTGGAGCGCAAAATAAAGTTGGATTATTATTTTGAGTAATCGTTAAAAGCGTAATTTCCGAATCAAAATTCACAAAAGCTTCTACAATAACTTCAATAACATCGCCACGAGAGCCAGCAACGGCATATTGCCATGCTTTTTCGATATCGCTTTCGGTTTTTATAGTCGATTGTCCTTTTCCTGATGAAGACATTAAAGGTTTTACGACGCACGGAATTCCAACTTCCTGAACAGCTTTTTGAAGCTCTTCGGCTGAAGTTGCGTATTGATATTTAGCAGTTTTTAAACCTAATTCTTTAGCTGCTAAATCGCGAATTGCTTTACGGTTCATTGTAAAGTTTGCCGCTTTCGCTGAAGGAACAACGGTGATTCCTTGCTTTTCGTAATCGTAAAAACGTTCAGTGCGAATGGCCTCTATTTCAGGAACAATAAAATCGGGTTTGTGTTTGGCTACGATTTTGTCAAGCGCTTCGCCATCGAGCATGTTGATGACTTCAAAACCGTGAGCAACTTGCATTGCCGGTGCATTTTCGTAACTATCAACTGCAATTATGGTTTGTCCGATTCGTTGTGCGGCAATGACAAATTCTTTGCCTAATTCGCCTGAACCTAGGAGTAGTATTTTCATTTTGGAATGTTGTATTGTTTGAGTAGTAAAAGTAGGGAAAAATGTTTTTAACCGCAATCCCGATAGCTATCGGGAGCAAAGATTTACGCGAAGAACGCTAAGGTTTTGCTTTTAAGTTAAATTAGAGCGCAAAGAATTCCTCACGCAGATTTTGGAGATTTGGGCGATTTAATTTAATAACTAACTTGCCTTTTAGATAAAGTAACCATATAGTTTGTCATTCCGAGGAACGAGGAATCTCTGCAAGTAACTCCGTTCCAATAAACCAATCTTTGTGGAGCCACTTGTGGAGATTCCTCGTTCCTCGGAATGACAAGATTGAGGAAAATATGAAATGAAATTATAAACGTAAAAGTTCTTATAAAACCGTTCGCGTGAGGGATAGAAGAGGAAAGCCCACAGTCGTGAGGAACGAACAGGCGAGGACTTGAAACGGATAGCCCGGTTCGCCGCGGCGAAACACGCCCAAAATAAAAAACCGATACTTCTTTAAAAAAGCATCGGTTTGTATATTAGTGAAAATGATCTTCTTCAATCTCGAATTCTGCATCTTTTTCCCAGATTTCCATTTCGCAGGGTTTGCAGTTGAATTTTAGTTTGTATTCAAGCTCGCCTTGTTTTAATACTAATGGCTCTTTTACCTTAACACCAACTATGTCTTTTTGGTGTATTGGGCATTTTTTTAATTCGTATTTGATGCAATATTTTGTTGTCATTACACGAGATTTTCCTGGATCCCATTGTAATTCGAATGCTTTTTCGATTTCGGTTACACCGTGGCGTTCGTAGAATTTACGAGCCGTTTTGTTCGAAACGTTGTACATGAAATCCAATTTGGTTTCTGGATACGGATGTGACGTTTTTACTAATTGGTGTTCTTCACGTTTGTAATTTGCCAAACGAATTTCTGATAATTGCTCGTAAACTGTTCTTCTCATTTCGTTGATTTTTGAAATAGGAAGGAACCAGTTTTGAGAAAACATAATGTTGATTTCGTCAGCGCTGTAAGGTGTAAAACCTGTTTTAGCCAATTGAACTTTTATGTTTTCTTCGATTGATTCGCCTGTTTTTGTCTGTTCTTTTGAATGCTCCAAAATGACTGTACTTACGTTTCCGTCTTCGTCGGTTGCGATTAATTCAAAACCGTTTTCGTTTTCGGTAAGTAATAAAGTCGTTCCGATTTTACGGATGGCACTATCTTCTCTTTCTACAATTTTGATGAAAGCGATATCATTATTACGGTAAATGAAAGTCCCGTCTTTTATTTCTTTTAAAACATTTGGATATACTTTTCCGTTTTCAGCTTTGTTTACGTAGATTCCGTCAGCTTCGTTATTTTCGTTTATGAAACAAAGTCCGTCGCCGTTGTTTAGTAATTCGCCGTTTTCGATTTCGTAAGCGTTTCCAACAGTTCTAATTAATTTACCAATATATTGACCTTTTGATTTTGGGCTTTCCCAAGAACCAATCGAGCTGTGTCTTTCGTTTACGAAATAATCGGTATAGCCACGATTGAAAGTTCTGCTTAAAGTAGAATCAAAAGTATAAGTACATTTTCCAGAAGAAGCTTTTGTGTATTTATCGCTTCCTTCTAGATAACTGTCTAATTTTTGACGTAAATAGGAAACGTTATTTTTAACGTAGGCTACATCTTTTAATCTTCCTTCAATTTTAAAAGAAACGATTCCAGCTTCGATCAAATTTGGAATCTGATCTGAAACATCTAAATCTTTGATCGAAAGTAAGTGACTGTTTCGGATTAAAGTATCTCCGTTTCCGTCGATTAAGTTATAAGGTAAACGACAGTTTTGAGCGCAAGAACCACGGTTAGCGCTTCGTTCTCCATTTGCCACACTCATATAACAGTTTCCACTGAAAGAAACACATAAAGCTCCAGTTACGAAAAACTCTAATTCAACATCAGCTTCGTCGTAGATCGTTTTAATTTGATGCAGGTTTAATTCACGTGCTAAAACTACACGTTTAATTCCGGCATCTTTTAAGAATTTGATTTTATCGGCATCACGATTATTGGCTTGTGTACTGGCGTGAAGTACGATAGGAGGAAGCTCCATTTCCATAATCGCCATATCCTGAATAATCAAGGCATCAACACCAATATCGTATAACTCCCAGATCATTGCGCGACACGTTTCTAATTCGTTGTCGTACAAAATGGTATTCATAACCACAAAAACCTGTGCGTTAAATAAGTGCGCGTATTTCACTAGTTCTGCAACATCTTCAATAGAATTGTTGGCATTAGAACGTGCACCAAATTGTGGCGCACCAATATAAACTGCATCGGCACCACTGTTTATGGCTGCGATTCCTCCAATTAAATCTCTAGCAGGAGCTAATATTTCGATTTTCTTCTTCATTTCTAAAACTTTAGACTTTTGTGGTATTCCCGAAAAAAAGTGTGCAAAGGTCTAATAAATTATTTGAGTTTGCTAGTGATAGAGAGATTTTTTTGAAATTGTTAACTTAATATGGAATGAATTTATAGTTTATTCTGTGTTGTTTTTGAATTTATTTCCTAAGTATTCAAATTTTATTTGTTTGTACGATACATTTTTAATTTCGTATTTAAATCTTTTTGGGATTAAAACTGCTGATATATCCATTGGATCTGTATTTATCCAATAGTAAAGAAATAAAGTGTCATTCATTATTTTTGAATCTCCGTAATATATAAGGCCTCCCGTTTCATATTTTTCAACTATGATTTCAATACCTTTTTCTGTTTTTTTATGAGTAATTAATTCTGCAGTTTGACTTTCGT
Source organism: Flavobacterium resistens (assembly GCF_900182645.1). GTDB lineage: Bacteria > Bacteroidota > Bacteroidia > Flavobacteriales > Flavobacteriaceae > Flavobacterium > Flavobacterium resistens. The sequence goes on from NZ_FXTA01000002.1 coordinate 927,928, forward strand.
TTCTTTTTAAATAGTCAGAATCAAAAGCTTCTTCAGATGAGAATTTAATATTAATGTTTTTGGGCTCTTTTTTTTCACAGCTGGTGAATAAAAGAAGAATTATTAAATTAAAAAAAATATGTTTCATGTATTGTCGAGGTTGGTTTGAGATTAACAGTATTAAAAATATTTGTAGTTTCAGTTTTGAGAATGGTCTTAAAAATAAACAAAAAACTGCCCAGTTATTTAAACTAAGCAGTTTTTCTCAAAATAAAAAGCTAGAATGATATTAATTTGCTCTCATTTTAATTTGTGATAAAGTGTTTTGAATGCTGTTCAATTGTTTTGAAACAATATAAACCTGACTGTGTTCAAAATGGTTTTCGTCAAGTGCCATTTTGTATTTTTCAATTGCAGCTTCTTCACCTGTAACGCAAGCGTTGATGATTGCTTTTGTGTCGCCTCCGGTAAATGATGATTTGATATCAATCCAAGTGCGGTGTAAAGCGCCTAATGGTCCTCCGCCAGAAGTGTCTGTTGATTTTCCTAGTTTATTGATTTCGTCTTGTAATTCTACAATAAATAAGGCGCGTTCGCGGGCGTAATCAAGAAAATCGGCTTTCATGGCTAGATTTTCTACGTGTTCAGCGGCGTTTGTATATCCTAGTTTTCCGTCTTCAAGAATTGAAATTAATCCATTTAAAGTTTTTACGGTTTCATCTGTGTTTACATCTGTATTTGTCATGATAAATAGTTTTTAATTAATACATTACAAAGTTGACGATTTCTAAAACGTTATGTTTTACAGGATTATAACTGTCGTTTTACAATATTGTGGAATGGGAATTTTGAAAGTGTTTTTTTTGCTCTCGCAGATTTGGCAGATTTTTTAGATTTTTTTCTTTTGAAAATGAATTTTCTCGTTTACCGTTTTGCGTGAGGGATAGCAGTGGAAAGCCCACAGCCTGACGAAGGAAGTGCGAGGACTTGTAGCGAATAGCCCGACCCGGAGGGACACGCCCAAAATACTGACATAAAAAAACAGCTTAAAGTATAAAAGTGATGAAACTTTTGAACCTTAAGCCGTTTTAATAAAACTTATTATATTATTATGCAGTCAAAGCTTCTTTGATTCTGCGTAATGCTTCTGTTAAAATATCGTTGCTTGTTGCGTAAGAGAAACGAATACAGTTTGGATTTCCGAAAGCGTCTCCTGTTACAGTCGCAACATTTGCCTCAGCTAAAAGATACATAGAAACATCATTTGCATCTTTAATTTCGTGTCCTTTTAAAGTTTTTCCGAAGAAAGAAGAAACGTCTGGGAATACGTAGAATGCACCTTCTGGAACGTTGATTTTTACTCCTGGGATTTCTTTTAATAATCCAACAACTAAATCTCTACGACCGTGGAAAGCCTGAACCATGTGGTTTAAAACACTTGGATCTGCATCTACAGCTGTAATTGTAGCGCGTTGTGCTACAGAGTTTGCTCCAGATGTTACTTGTCCCTGAATTTTTGTACACGCTTTTGCGATGAATTCTGGTGCGCCAATATATCCAATTCTGTAACCTGTCATGGCAAATGCTTTTGCAACTCCGTTTACAGTGATTGTTCTTTCTAACATTCCCGGAATTGAACCGATACTGCAGAAAGTTCCTGAGAAATTGATATGCTCATAAATTTCGTCAGCAACTACGTAAATATTTGGGTGTTTTTCTAGAACTTTTGCCAAAGCTGTTAATTCTTCTCTGCTGTATACAGACCCAGATGGATTACATGGAGAAGAAAACCACATCATTTTTGTTTTTGGTGTGATTGCAGCTTCTAATTGTTCTGGAGTGATTTTGAAATCTGTTTCAACAGAAGTTGGAACTTCAACTGGAACTCCGCCAGAAAGTTTTACGATTTCGAAATAAGAAACCCAGTATGGTGCTGGTAAAATAACCTCGTCACCGTCGTTTAACATTACTTGCGCAATGTTGTATAAAGATTGTTTTGCTCCTGTAGAAACTACGATTTGGGTTGGTTTGTACTCTAAATTATTGTCTCTTTTGAATTTTCTGCAGATTGCTTCTCTCAATTCAAGGTAACCTTCTACTGGAGAATAAGTGCTATAATTTTCGTTTACTGCTTTTATTACTGCTTCTTTAATGAAGTCTGGCGTGTTGAAATCAGGCTCGCCTAAACTTAAACTGATAATGTCTTTTCCTTGTGCTTTTAATTCGCGTGCCAATGCAGCCATTGCTAATGTCTGTGAAGTAGCAAGATTGTTGATTCTGTCCGAAAGAATATGATTCATTATAAAATTTTTGATGTCCTTAAATTTGCTGTGTTGTTTAAGGAAGGTTAATTATTAATAGATTTTTTTTTAGTTTTTAAACTGATAATTCTGGCTTCATTCCTAAGTCACGTAAATGTTTGAAGTGAGCTACAATAGCGCTTCGCATAGTTTTGTATTCGTAATATGGCAGGTTGCATTCTTTTGCAGTTTCCTTCACGATTTTTGCAATTTTGCCATAGTGAATGTGACTAATATGTGGAAAAATATGATGTTCGATTTGATGGTTTAATCCACCTGTGTACCAGTTTACAATTGCATTTTTTGGAGCAAAATTAGTTGTGGTATACAATTGGTGAATAGCCCAGGTGTTGTCCATTTCGCCTAATTCATTTGGCTCTGGATTAGTAGTGTGATCAACAACGTGTGCTAGTTGAAATACAATACTTAAGATTAATCCTGTTGTATAGTGCATTACAAAAAATCCAAGAACCACTTTCCACCATGTAATTCCAATTACGATTGGCAATACAATCCAGATGGATACATAGATGATTTTTGTGATAATTAAAGTTGTCCAAAGGATTTTTGGGCTTTTTGGTTCTCCGTAAGATAATTTTCTTTTTAGGTAATTACGCATTTGCTTAAAATCGGTTGTAATTGCCCAATTGAAAGTCAGTAATCCGTATAAGAAAACAGAATAATAATGTTGAAAACGGTGAAAACTATGCCATTCTGCATGTTCTGTAAAACGGATAATTCTTCCTGCATCAAGATCTTCATCATGTCCAGGAATATTAGTGTAAGTATGGTGCAGTACATTATGCTGAACTTGCCAGTTGTAAACATTTCCAGCCAGAACATAAATAGTTCCACCCATTAATTTGTTTATCCAGCTTTTGTTCGAATAAGAACCGTGGTTCCCATCGTGCATTACGTTCATTCCAACGCCGGCCATTCCGATACCCATTACGATAGATAACAACAACATTACCCAAAAAGGCATGTTAAGAGTGAGGATTAAAAAATAAGGTGTTAAAAAGACCGCAAAAAGAATAACAGCTTTTAAATGCAGTTTCCAATTTCCAGTTTTCTGGATATTGTTTTCTTTGAAGTAATTGTTTACGCGAGAGTTAAGCGTTCTGAAAAACTTCAGATTATCTTGTCTTGCAAATGTAGGTGCAGGGTTATTCATAATTATTTTAAATAGTTTTCAAAGGTAATTATTATAAATTTTCAATTTGCAAAATTGAGTTAAATATTTCAATCGTAAAGTAGTACTTTTGTTAAAAATTTAGAGCAATGGATGAGATATTGAAATATTTTCCTGATTTGACTGATATTCAAATCAAACAATTTCAACAATTAGACTTTTTATACCACGATTGGAATGAGAAAATCAATGTGATTTCGCGCAAAGACATTGATTCATTATATACAAAACACATCTTACATTCGTTAGGAATTGCTAAAATCATGAAGTTTGAGCCTGGAACAACTGTTTTGGATGTTGGAACTGGTGGAGGTTTTCCGGGAATTCCGTTAGCGATTCTTTTTCCTGAAACTCGTTTTTATTTAATTGATGTTATTGCAAAGAAAATAAAAGTAGTTCAGGGAGTTGCCGATGCATTAGAATTGAAGAATGTAAAAGCGGAACAAAAACGTGCTGAATTGGTAAAAGGCGATTTTGATTTTATTGTAAGCCGAGCTGTAACGAATATGCCTGATTTTGTTTCCTGGATACATGATAAAATCAAAAAACAGCATAAACATACTCTCAAAAACGGAATTTTGTATTTGAAAGGCGGTGATTTAAATGAAGAATTAAAAGATTTCCCAAATGCGACTTTATATGATTTGGCAGATCATTTTGAAGATGAATTTTTTGAAACCAAAAAAGTCGTGCATCTGCCTTTAAAGTTTAAACCTTAAATTAGAGATTTAAAATATATAACCCGGATAGAATTAATAAAATTCTTCCGGGTTATTTTTTGAATTAATAGTAATTAAAATTAAGATGCTTTTTTTGATAAATGCAAAAACGGATTCGCTTTATGATCTAAATTGTTGATGAAATTATTCAATGCTGCTTCACAGGCTTCAGGAGTATAATGAAATTTTGAATCAAAGAAAAATTCTCGGCATATAACAGTTTCGTCAGATGAATCATAAAAGTCTTCATCACTTTGATTTGCCTCCCTAGAGTTATATGTACACGGATATGACTCTAATAAAGCTGTAATTGTTTGGTCAAGCCATTTGTCAAAAAACTTTTTCTTTGGAGTAATATAACGTGCAAGCAATACTAGTCCAATAAGCTCGCTTTGAAGAAAATAAGAACCTTTTCTATATCTTACATCAATCATTCTCACATTCATAAGTGCAACCCATAATGGTCCGTTTACTGAGCCAGAATCCGGAATGTCTAGTTCAGTATCAAATAGTAGAGGATCTGTTTCATGGCTATCGCGAACAGAACACCAAAGTGCTTCTATACGTTTTTGAATGTCATTTGTTGCCATAGAATAGCCATTAAAGCGCCATGAAAACCATTCTAATAAAGCTGCTGTTAGTCCTATGCAGGCTTTATGGCTAATTTGAGATAGTATGGTTTCTAATTCTTCATTTCCTTCTAATGGATCTAAAAACATTTCCATCTTTTTATTATTCCATTTAAAATCGATAGGATATCCAACACTTTTTGATTGTAGAATTATTTTCGGTACGTTGTTTAAGTTTCTCATATGCTGTTATTTAAGTTTTCCTATTTTTCAGCAAATTTATATGGGTGTTGTTTTTTTGAAGGGAATAAGAAGTTTTATTAATGTTAAAATAAGCTTTTTTGTTTTTTTAGTCGGCTGATTTTTAATTAAATAAGAAAAAGATTACAAATCGTATAATGCTAAAATGTAAGTCTCATTTTTGCCAATTTAGACTCGTATATTTTATTGCAATCAAGAATAAATCTCATTCATCACCTATTATTTTTCTTTCATGTACTTTTATTTGTTCAATCTGTATTAGAGAAATACCTTTACTTCAGTACTAAATATCTTTATATTTTGAAAATAACAAAAACAATATCGACTTACTGGAAAATTCAGATCATAGGTTGGAGTACAGCTTCTTTGTATTGGGGATTTCAGGCCTTTTTTAGTGGTAATTTTATATGGAAAATTGGTATTGCAGATTTGATACTGGATGTTTCAATTGGTATTTTGCTGACGCATCTTTATAGGAATTTTGTTTTAAAAAAGGAATGGAATAAATTGAATCTAAAAACATTAATTCCAAAAATTATTATCGGCGTTTTAATACTTTCAGTGATATATACAGTTTTAATTGCCGGCAAATTATACCTTGTTCGTCTCTTTATTCTAAAAAGCAATTCTTTGCCATTTATATTGTTTTTTAAATCGATAAAGTTGCAAATATTCATTACAGGTACAAGATTAATGGCTATTTGGGTATTGGCTTATCATCTTTATCATTATTCAAGACTTGAATTGCAAACTGAAAAAGAAAACGCTCGATTATCCGTCATACTAAAAGAAGCGCAACTTAATAACCTAAGCGCGCAACTTAATCCGCATTTCTTTTTTAATTCCCTGAATAATATAAAATTTCTGGTTTTAGAAAATCCGCATGCAGCCAGAAGAGCAATTGATCTTTTGTCCGACTTATTAAGGAATTCTTTAAATAGCAATATTGAAAAGCTAATCCCTTTAAGTGACGAAATAAATCTGGTTAAGGATTATCTCGAATTAGAAAAAATACGTTTTGAAGAACGATTGCAAATCAAAATTGAAACAAATGAAGATGAATTGACTCATTTAATTCTGCCTTTTAGTATTCAGACATTGGTTGAAAATGCCGTAAAACATGGAATTGAAAAAAGAAAAAACGGCGGATTTATAGCGATCAAAATTGAGCTTGAAAACAATTTTATGAAAATTACGGTTCAAAATTCAGGCAAACTCAGCAAAGAAATAAAAGATTCAGGTATTGGGATAAAAAACCTGAAAGAGCGATTGCTGTTACAATATAATGGAAACGCTTTTTTTGAAATTAAAGAAATGGATAATGAAACGGTTTTGGCGACAATTTTAATTCCATCGAAATGAAAAAGATAAAAGTTATAATAATAGATGATGAACGCTTATCAAGAGAAGAACTCAAGCAAGTTTTAAAATCATATGAAGATTTTATTCTTATTGGCGAGGCTGAAAATGCTGATGATGCCAAGGATTTGATCGAAACAAAAATGCCTGATTTGATTTTTTTGGATATTGAAATGCCTGAAAAGTCGGGATTCGATTTATTAGAATCTTTGAATCATGTACCAACAGTACTTTTTATTACAGCGTACAATCAATATGCTGTACAGGCATTTGAAGTAAATGCTTTAGATTATTTAATGAAACCGATAAGAGAGGAACGTTTCTTGAAAGCGATCGAAAAAATAAGAAACACTTTAAGTGTAAAATCTTCTGTAAATGATTCGGCAGAACAAAACCGAAGAATTTTTATTAAAGATGGAGAAAAGCGATTTTTTATTGCGTTAGATGAAATTTATTTGATTGAATCGCTGGAAAATTACACCAGACTTTTTTTTCAGGACAAAAAAGCAATGCAAAGGCGATCGCTTCGTCAGTGGGAAGAAATGTTGGATGAGAATGTCTTTTTGAGAATTAACAGAACCGAAATTGTAAACATTAAATACATACAAGATCTAAACAAAACAATTGATGGCGGATTGGAAATAAAATTAAAAACCGGAGAACTATTAAAAGTTTCAAAACGTCAATCGGTAAAATTTAAAAACAGCAACGGAATTTAATAGAACGATTATATGAAAACTACTTTAAATTTTATATTTCTTATTTTATTGATATCAAATGTATTCTCACAGCAAACAATTAAAACAAAATCTGAAGATTTAAAAAGCGTTTATAATATTCAGGATAGTGTAATGATCAAGACTAGAGATGGAGCTTTTATATCGGCAATAGTAGTGCGAAAAAAAGGAATTATGATTCCAAAACCTGTTATACTTCAATTTACTATTTATGTTTCAGAAGAAAGAGATTTGAAATCTTTAAAAGCTGCCGCAGACAATGATTATGTTGGCGTAATTGCTTATTCACGAGGAAAGCGATTTAGTCCTGGAGAAATATTTCCGTACGAAAATGATGCTAATGACGCTTATGATGTTATCGACTGGATCAGTAAGCAAGAATGGTGCGATGGAAGAGTAGGAATGTATGGAGGAAGTTATAATGGATTAACACAATGGGCCGCCTGTAAAAAAATGCATCCGGCACTTAAAACGATAGTTCCTTATGTTGCTAATAAAGCAGGAATGGGTTTGCCCATGGAAAACAATGTATTTATAAACCCTAATTATGAATGGTCGTTTTACGTTGGAAATAATAAATATTTGGATACTCTAGTAGGAAATGATAGACAGCGTTTTAGAAAAATGCAGTTTAATTGGTGGCAAAGCGGAGTAGCTTATAAAAAAATGGATAGTATTGATGGAAGTCCAAATAGGCTTTTTCAACGATGGATTCAACATCCTTCTTTTGACGAATATTGGCAAAAAATGGGACCGTACAAAAAAGATTTCGCTCAAATAAATATTCCTATTTTGGCAATCGATGGCTATTACAATGATTCTCAGAATTCGAGTTTATATTATTTAAGAGAACTTCATAAATATAATCCTAAAGCTGATTCTTATTTAATTATCGGTCCATATAGTCATTTTGGTGCGCAAAGAGGAGGAATTGCTGTACTGAATGGTTATAAAGTTGATGCAGATGCTTTGATAAATACCAACAAAATAACCTATCAATGGTTTGATTATATTTTTAAAAATAAACCCAAACCAGAAATTTTAAAAGATAGAGTTAATTACCAAGTGATGGGAGCTAATGAATGGAGGAGCGCTCCCTCTATAGATAAAATGAATAACGGCTTTCTAACATTTTATCTGAGCAATGATAAATTGGGTGATTTTTATTCATTGGATAACAAGAAACCTGCTAAAAAAGGCTATTTGCCACAAGAGGTTGATTTTGCTGATAGAGTGAATAGCAACAACTTTTATTACCCAGATCCAATTATTAATGACCAAGTCGATACAACAAACGGATATGTTTTTATAAGCGATCCAATAAAAGAGCCTTTGTTGGTAAATGGTTCATTTTTAGGAGAAATCAAAGCCAGTATCAATAAAAAAGATATGGATATCGGCGTGACTTTGTACGAGGTAATGCCTGATGGAACTTATTTTCATTTGGCTTATTTTATTGGCCGAGCCAGTTATGCTAAAGATATTACCCAAAGAAATCTGTTGAAACCAGATACGATAGAAACGATTCCTTTTTCAAACACACACTTAGTAAGCAAACAATTAAGTAAAGGAAGTAGATTATTAATCACATTAAATGTAAATAAAAATCCATTTTCAGAAATAAATTACGGAACCGGAAAAACAGTCACCGAAGAAAGTATCAAAGACGCCAAAGAACCATTAAAAATAAAATGGTATAACGACAGTTTTGTAAAAATTCCAATCTGGAAATAAAAATAAAAGCCGAATCTTGTTAAAGATTCGGCTTTTTTATAGATACAGTTTCTAACTTGAAACTTGAAACATTTCTAAACTTGAAACTAAAAATTAACCTAAGAAAGGATATCTGTAATCTTCTGGAGTTACAAAAGTTTCTTTTATAGTTCTTGGAGAAGCCCAACGTAATAAGTTCAATGCAGAACCTGCTTTATCGTTAGTTCCAGAAGCTCTTGCTCCACCAAACGGCTGCATTCCTACAACAGCTCCAGTTGGTTTATCGTTGATATAGAAGTTACCAGCTGAGTTTTGTAATTTCGTTGTAGCCACTTCAATAGCATAACGATCCTGGCTGAAAACTGCTCCAGTTAAAGCGTACTCAGAAGTAGTATCAACTAATTCTAAAGTTTCTTCCCATTTAGCATCTTCGTAAACATAAATCGTGATAACTGGTCCGAACAACTCAGTTTCCATTGTAGTATATTTTGGATTTGTAGTTACAATAACTGTTGGTTCAATAAAGTATCCAACAGATTTATCGTAGTTACCACCAACAATAATTTCAGCATCAGCATCTTTTTTAGCTTGGTCGATATAACTAGCTAATTTGTCAAAAGAACCTTCGTGGATAACTGCTGTAATGAAGTTTCCGAAATCTTCTGGAGAACCCATTTTCATAGATTTTACATCAGCGATTAATTGTTCTTTTACAGCTGGCCATAAACTTTGTGGGATATAAGCTCTAGATGCCGCAGAACATTTTTGCCCTTGGAATTCAAATGCTCCACGAGTAATTCCTGTAACTACTTGTTTTACGTTTGCGCTTGGGTGAGCGATGATAAAATCTTTACCTCCAGTTTCACCAACGATTCTTGGGTAAGTTTTGTAATTGTGGATGTTAGCTCCAATTTTAGCCCAGATATCTTTAAACACATGAGTTGAACCTGTAAAGTGAACACCAGCAAAATCACGGCTCGCTAAAACAGTATCAGTAATCATTAAAGCATCTCCAAAAACTACATTGATAACGCCATCAGGAACTCCTGCTTCTTTGAAAACATCCAAAATGATTTTAGTTGAAAATACTTGGCTGTCGCTTGGTTTCCAAACTACAACGTTACCCATCATAGCAGCACTTGCAGGAAGGTTAGCAGCGATTGCAGTAAAGTTGAATGGAGTAATAGCATAAACAAAACCTTCAAGAGGTCTGTATTCTACACGGTTCCAAACAGAAGAATCTGATTTTGGCTGATCGTTGTAGATTTGAGTCATGAACTCAACATTGTAACGTAAAAAGTCGATTAATTCGCAAGAAGCATCGATTTCTGCTTGATGAATATTTTTAGACTGACCAATCATTGTTGCTGCGTTAATACGAGCTCTGTATGGTCCTGCGATTAATTCAGCAGCTTTTAAGAAAATAGCAGCACGTTGTTCCCATGCCATATTTGCCCACGCTTTTCTTGATTCAAGAGCATTTGCAATTGCTTTTTCAATATGTTGTTTTTCAGCTAAATGATATTTTCCAACAACGTGTTGGTGATCATGTGGTGCTGTAATGTTTCTTGTGTTTCCAGTTCTGATTTCTTCACTTCCAATGTGTAAAGGAACATCAATTTGAGAGTTCCACATTGTAGCGTAAGCTGCTTGTACAGCTGCTTTTTCTGGTGAGTTCGGTGCGTATCCTTTTACAGGCTCGTTTACCGCTTTTGGTACATGAAAGAATCCTTTTAACATGGGATAAATTATTTTAAAATTACGATTTGTTTAATTTTTTACAAAAGTACAAATGATAATCTGAATTTATCACAATACAATATTAAAAAGTTGAATTTTAATAAGGGAATGATTTAGTTTGTAAAATAATCAATATTTAATTGCTTAAAATCAAAAAGATTTAGACAAAAAAAATGTTTACTTGAATTTTGAAAAATAAAAAAAACAGAAACGAACCTTAAATTAGTTCAATGCAAAAGGAGCACACATTCTAAAAGTAGGAACAATAACTTTGAACGTTTTAGTTGTAGTAAAATTGATCATATTAAAATGACCTTTCATAGCGCCATAAGGAGATGACAATAAACAACCAGAGCTGTAAGTGTGGTTTTCACCTGGTTTTAAAACCGGTTTTTTACCAATAACGCCTTCACCGTCTACAATATCCAAATCATTTAAAGAATCAAAAATTTCCCAATGACGCGAAGTTAATTGTACAGAGTCTTTACTATGGTTTTCAATCGTAACTACATAACTAAAAGCAAAATGAATCTTGTAGTTTTTGAAGTAAGTTCCTTCAAAACTAGTTAAAACTGATATTTTTATGCCTCTTGTAATCTGAGAAACCATACTAAAGTAGTATATATGTGTACGTTATAGTTGCAAATCTACGAAAAAAAATGATTGAAGTGAAAACGTTAACATTGTTTTAATTAACGATGTTTATTGAGTTTCCGTTTCCTTTTCCGATCACTCTTTGATAACGATCAGAACTTTCTTTGTAATAAACCAAGATGGTATATTCATTTTCAGTCTGATAAAAATTTCCATCAACAGCATTTTCATAATCAATATTACCTTTTTTATCTACTGTTCTATATTGATAATTGGTAAAACCTTGTTTGATCATAACGGCTTTTTCAAAAATTCCTTTATCTGAATTATAATCCATTTTATATTCTGGTGAAAGGCTGTAGTTGTTGAACATTCCGGCAATATAAATGTCTTTGTTTAATTGAAAAGCTGGCGCCGAAAGACTAAAATAAACCCAGGCATAATCGGCCTCAATTTCCTGTTTAAATCCGTTGATGTTTTTCACAACAAAATTTCCGTTTACATCTTCATAAACCGTATAAATTTGATTGCCTCTTGCGTGATTGGTGTATAAATAGGAGCTGTAAACATCATTGTTAGAACCCATCCTGGCAACATTATTACTGGCAGCGCGAATGTCTTTATTCTCAAAATATAAAAATTCATTTCCACCCCAAAATTGTGTTTCTTTATCATATTTGTATACCATTTGATTTCCAATGGTATATTGTGGCGGAACATTTTTAATACTAGTTTTAAAATCTCCGTTTTGCAACAAAAGTACTTTTATGTTTTGCAAAGGTGTTTGAAAAACAATATCATTTGATAATATCGTAAATTCAAGATTTTGCTTAAAGTCAATATTGCTGAGATTTCTTGTTCGTTTTACTAAACAGGCAACTGTTGAATGATTTTCGTATAAAACAAACTTTCTGGAAAAAACAACTTCCCGGTCTTCATTGAGAATTTTCAGCATATAATTACCTGAAATTCTAAGCTGAGTTGTAAATTGATTCGGAAAAGTTAACGTATAATGCGAATAGCCTTGAAGTGTATTGAAAGAATTTGAATAATCAGTAATTCTTTGATTGTCAAAACCTCGAACATAATCTGTTTTTGGAATATCACTCGGAATCCAATTGTAATCACAATGCACCACTTCAAAATAATAATTCGCTTCGTTGCCAAATAAATCATCAAACTGAAATGAAAATACAGATCCTAATTCAAATATCGGAACAACATTGGTATCATTTTGAACAAACGAGGCCGTTTTTATATTATAAGGAGGATCTATTTCATTTTGTACTTCCTGGGCTTTCGCCGAAGTAAAAATAAAGAGCAACAGTAGGCTTTGAAATAAAAATTTTGGCATCGTATTACGTTGTAAGATTGTAAATATAAGAATTTTATTAAACGTAATAAGATGCCAATTTATTGGTTTTCGAAACAATTCATTATGAACCCAAAATATATTCTAAATTGCCTTCAATTTCATCATTAATATAACTTTCTTCTAAAAGAGAATCAGATAATAGTTTTTTATTTTCCTGTAGTTTAATGATTTTTTCTTCGACTGTATTTTTCGAAATAAAACGAATTACATTGACTTTATTCATTTGCCCGATTCTGTGCGCTCGTCCAATACCTTGTTTTTCGGCAAAAGGATTCCACCAAGGATCTAAAAATAAAACATACGAAGCTTTGGTAATATTTAATCCAACGCCTCCCGCTTTTAGCGAAATAAAAAACAACAATGGATTTTCTTTTTCCTGAAAACGTTTTACTTCTTGTTCTCTTTTGCTTGCTGGAGTTTCTCCTGTAATTTCACAAAATTCTATTTTATGTTCTTTGCACCAATCGGTATAAAAACTCAAATTCGTAACAAACGAACTGAAGATGATTACTTTTTGTTTCGCTTTGACTAAATTTTCAAGATAATTGGTAACAGCAATATATTTTCCTGAATCAATTTCAGATTCTTGATCGACCATTTTTGGATGATTGCTCAGTTGTCTTAACTTCATCAAAGTATTGATGATACTAATTTTATCTGGACTTGAGTCTGTTTTAAGCAAGAAATTACGAGCTTTTGATTTTTCTTTCTCGTATAATTTTTCCTGTTCAGGATCCATATCACAATAGTAAATCTGCTCTGTCAATTCTGGTAAATCTTTTAAAACCTGTTCTTTCGTTCTTCTTAAAATGTAAGGAGCGATGAGGTTTTTTAATTCGCTTAAAACTTCTTCATTCTGTTTTTTCTCAATCGGATTTTTGAAATTTTCCATGAAAAAAGCATAACTACCCAAAATATCCGGATTAATAAACTGCATTTGTGACCATAAATCGTCAAGCGAATTTTCGATCGGCGTACCACTTAACGCAATTTTGTGCCCAGTACTGATTTTGTTAATAGCTTTAAAAATCTTAGAATTTTTGTTTTTAATGTATTGACTTTCGTCCAAAATCAAATAACGGAAATCGTATTTTTCTAAAATAGAAATATCACGATGAACAATACTATAACTTGTGAAAATTAAGTCCGTTGAATTTATTCTGCTCGCCAATAATTTTCGGTCATTGCCAACATATTGCATTTTAGAAAAGTGCGGTGTGAATTTTCCAGCTTCATTAAACCAGTTAAAAACCAACGAAGAAGGAAGAACAATTAAAGCTTTAAGTGGTTCTCTCTCAATCGTAGTTTCATTGGCAAACAAATCAAAATTGGTGGTTTTGGTTGTAAAACCTAATTGTTCCTGTACGGAAACCAAAACAGACAATGTCTGTAATGTTTTCCCAAGTCCCATATCATCAGCGAGACACGCACCCATATTGGAATTAAAATGCTTCAAAAGCCATTTTACACCATCGATTTGATAAGGTCTTAAAGTGGCTTTTATTAAATCTGAAGCCGTAAATTCGGCTTGATAAATTTGGTCTAAATCATTGTCAATTTCTGAAATTCCGTCCAGAGCCGTGAAATTGCTCTTACGCAAAAGGATTGCTCCGTTTTCTGTTTTGGCCAATTTTGCCAAAGAACCATATTTGCTGAACCATTCTAACGGAATCAAAAAATAGTTTCCATCAGGCAATTGGAAAAGTCTTTCTTTGCTTTTTATATTCGGAATAATTTCACTGAAATTGATTTTATAATTACCAATTGTAATAATGATTTTGATGTCGAACCAATCTGCTTTTGTTTCTTTTGCAATCGAAATTGTATTGCTTTCTGTAATGATTTCTTTGCTTTCAAGTTTTAAATTTTGAATGGTAAAACCTAAGCTTTCCAGTTTTTCCTTATTATCAATAATGAGTTGAATATTAAGATAAGGATCAGAAGTTTCAACATCCGATTTCAATCCGAATAACTCATTTTTAATTTTTTCTAAACCAATTTCGAGTAACTTATCGGTATATGAATTTTCATCTGAGCTTCGTTTAAATTGAATTATTCTCGGCTCATTTGCTACGCTGAAATCAACAAAAGAATGTGTTTTTTTAGTTTTGCTTCCGTCAAAAACATATCCGTTATAATCAAAATAAACATTGAGATAATAACAGTTTTTAAAGAAATCAAAAACAGGCTGAATCGTGTAGGAAACGATTTGATCGCGAAGCTCAATTTCAAAACCATTGGCATCAATGTCGATTTTTTTAGCAATTTCCGGAATGAAATTCTTAAAATAATCATCAACCAATTTTGAAGGAATTTCAATTGATTTTTTCTTTAAAAATGGAGTCAGTTTTTTAGCATTTAATTCTTTTAACTGCCCTAGCTTTTTATCAATAATTAGCCAGCCTGGTTCATCTAAAAGGATGTCAACACTTTTATTCATTGGTAAAAAAGTATTTTCATTTTCTTTTAATGAAAGAGTGTATGTGATGCCTTCAGCATGTTTGTCGAATTGAATTTGAGGCTCAAAATCTAGAGGTTCTATGCTAACTCTTGAACGATAAAAATCTTTTTCTGGTCCTAAATTAATGGATAAAGGAAATTGCTCCTTTACAATTAGATCGTAAAACGGACTTAAATTGATTTTTAAATGCTGGCGAATGGCGAAATCAATTTTGGAATCTTTCTGCAAATCGGCAATGGTTTTCGCTGATTTGATTTTTGCACCGAATTTTTTGAATATAAATTCAGGTTTTAAAGATTCGCAAATATTGAGAATTCTTTTTGAATTAGGATCTAAATTTTCGAAATCAATTCCGAAACTTTCAATTATAGTTTTTGTTGCTTTTTTGTTCAGATATTTGATTTCGCTGGTATTTTCAACAATATACGCAGTTGGGATATAAGCATTCAGATTTTTTTCAAAACTGATGTCAAAACAGAACTGAAATGATTTTGTAGGTTCCAAGGTTTAGGGATTTGGTTAGGCTTGTATTTTGGGAATTGGGCTAAAAAAATAAAGAGTTTTCAAAATATCAATAATTTGAAAACTCTTTATAAATGAACTTATATGGTGAAAAAATTAGTTTTCCTGTTTAAAGCAAAGCGGAATAATTTCGCCTTTTGCCAAACAGTATTTCTCAACTAATTCTGGTGCAATTTTGTTAGTATAATCTTCTTCAATTACAATAAAGCCAATACTTCTTAATTTATCGAAATAATCGCGTCCGTAAACACGAACGTGGTCATATTGTCCGAAGATTTTAGCACGCTCTTTTTGATCTGTAATCGAGTCATCTGCAAAAGTAACTTCGCGTGATAAATCTTGTGGGATCTGTAAAATCGCCATTCCGCCTGGTTTTAAAACACGATATAATTCCTGCATCGCTTTTGTGTCGTCTGGAATATGCTCTAAAACATGATTACATAAAATAACGTCATATTCATTGTCTTTGAAAGGCAAATTACAGATATCTGCTTTTACATCTGCCAAAGGCGAAAGTAAATCGGTTGTAGTGTAATCTAAGTTTTTCTGCTTGCGGAATCTTTTGTAAAAAGCTTGTTCCGGAGCAAAATGCAATACTTTTTTAGGTGCTGTAAAAAAATCAGTCTGATCGTTTAAATACAACCAAAGCAAACGGTGTCTCTCTAAAGAAAGCGTGCTTGGTGAAAGCACATTATTACGTTGTTTTCCGTATCCGTAAGGCAGAAAAGATCTAAAACTTTTTCCGTCGATAGGGTCAGTATATTTACTTCCTTTTAAAGATAATGCTAAAATTGGACGCGCCACATAACTCAAACGAATTAATAATGGACGCGGGATTGTATTAAGTACAAGTTTAAATAATTTTTTCACAAGAATAGATTCGGGTTGTTTTTGTTATAGAACCAATGGGACTTTTCTAAATTCATCTTCTTCATTACTTTCGATTCCTAAAGCTTTGTAGATGTATTGAAAAGTCGATAATAATTCTGGTTTTCCATCAACTAAGGCAACGTCATGCTCAAAATGCGCACTAGGTTTTCCGTCAGCAGTTAAGATTGTCCAGCCGTCTTTAAGTTGTTTAATGTTTTTGGTTCCCATGTTGATCATTGGCTCAATTGCTACAACCATTCCTTCAACAAAAAGCTTTCCACGTCCACGTTTTCCGTAGTTTGGCATTTCCGGTTCTTCGTGCATTTTTTGCCCAACACCATGTCCAACCAATTCACGAACAACTCCGTAACCGTGAGCTTCAGTATATTTTTGAATCGCATTTCCAACATCTTCAACGCGATTTCCTGCTTTAAATTCTCTAATTCCAACGTAAAGAGATTCTTTAGTTACCTGAAGAAGTCTTTTAACTTCAGGAGCAACTTCTCCGATTTCAAAACTGTATGCGTGATCGCCGTGATATCCATTTTTGAAAGCACCGCAATCCACAGAAATAACATCACCGCTTTTTAGAGGTGTATTGTTAGGAATACCGTGAACTACCTGAGCATTTGGACTCATGCAAAGCGAATTCGGGAAATCGTACAATCCAAGGAAACTTGGAACTGCACCGTGATCACGAATAAATTCTTCGGCTAATTTGTCAAGATATAATGTAGTAACTCCTTCTTTAATTTCAGAAGCAATCATTCCTAATGTTTTAGATACGATCAAAGCACTTTCGCGCATTAATTCGATTTCCTCTCTAGTTTTTTGGATAATCATATTTTTCCCATTTTCAGTTCGCAAAAGTACAATTTTTAATTAAAATTTTTCGCCACGAATTCACGAATTATCTCAAAACAAAATTTTTAAAAAACATATTACACAAATCAATTAATTAATTTTTAAAAGAAATTTGTGAATTCGTGGCTGTCTAAAGTATAAGAACAAGCAATTATCTCAGAAAAAAGCCATAAATTAGTAGTAAAATGTCAAAATCATGGAAATTTCGACGGATCAGGATATAGAAAAAGTAAAAGCATTAAAAAAAATGAAAGCAACAGCTTTGTCGCTTTTAGGTTTTGCTGTGCTTCTTTTTATAATTGCTATTTATTTTAAAATTCCGATGTTGCAGGCTTTTAGTGAAGCAGCAATGGTTGGTGGAATTGCCGATTGGTTTGCTGTTGTAGCGCTTTTTCGTCATCCGATGGGAATTCCGATTTGGCATACCGCTATTATTCCGACCAAGAAAAATGAAATTGGAGAGAATTTGGGAAATTTTGTTTCGGAAGAATTTCTGAATCGGGAAAAATTAGAAATAAAACTTGACGAATTCAATTTTGCAACCAAAGCTTCAGATTGGCTTTCGCAGGAAGAAAACGCCAATAAAATTGCCAATGTAGTTTCGGTAAATATTATTCCGGGGATTTTAAAAGCTATTAAAGATGAAGATATAAAGCGGTTTATTCAGGTTCAGTTTAAGGAAAAACTAGAGGGAATAAACTTTGGAGATTGGGTCGCATTGGCATTAGAGCCTTTACAAAAAGGAAATGTGAAAGATCAGTTACTGACCAATCTTTTAGAAGTTATGAGTTCAGAACTGACAAACAATAAAGATTTAATTCGGAAAAAAGTAAAAGCGTCAACACCGCTTTTGAGTTTTGGCCTCGCCGATAAAAGTATTACAGAAGGTGTTTTTAATGGTTTGCAGGATTTTCTAAATGAGGCGAAAAATCCTGGTAGCGCAGTAAGAGTTAAAATCGACGAATATGTTTTTGATTTTCTGGAAAAAATTAAAAACTCCGAAGAAATGCGAATTAAAATCAACAATATGATTTTAAGTTTTGTCGGAAAAAAAGAGGTTCAGGATTATATCAACGGAATTTGGGACGAAATAAAATTATCTATTACAAATGACTTGGAAAAAGGAGACGATTCGTCAATAAAAAACAGTATTTCAAACTTAATTCAGACTTTCGGAAACGGAATTAAAGAAGATGCAATTATGATTGACAAAATCAATAATTTCATTAAAGATGATATGCTTTCGGTTCTTTTAAACAATAAAAAAGTAATTGGAGATTTAATTTCATCAACCGTAAAAAGCTGGGACGGAAAAGAAGTTTCTGAAAAATTGGAATTAGAAATCGGCAAGGATCTTCAATATATCAGAATCAATGGAACTTTGGTTGGAGGAGTTATTGGGCTGGTGATTTATGGAGTTGAACAGATTTATCATTATTTTATAATGTGATTTCTCGTTCCTCGAAATGACAAAACTAACGTAAATAAAAAGAGGCTAATTTTTAAATTAGCCTCTTTTTTATAAATAAAAGTGTTTTTCTATAATAACGAATGACAAGTCATTGCATTTGGTTGAGCCACTCCCATCAATTCTAAAATTGTTGGAGCAATATCACCTAAAACACCATTCTGAATATTTTTCAATTCTTTGTCAACCAAAATAATCGGCACAGGGTTTGTTGTGTGCGCCGTATTTGGGCTTCCATCAGGATTGATCATCGTTTCGCAGTTTCCGTGATCGGCAATTACAATTGTAGTGTAATTGTTTGCAAGAGCAGCGTCAATTACTTTTTTCGCGCAAGCGTCAACCGCTTCACAAGCTTTAATTGCAGCTTCCATAATTCCGGTATGTCCGACCATGTCTCCGTTTGCGAAGTTTAAACAAACAAAATCAACTTCACCTTTGTTCAATTCAGGAACAAGAGCATCCGCAAGTTCGTAAGCGCTCATTTCTGGCTGTAAATCGTAAGTTGCAACTTTTGGTGAGTTTCTTAAGATTCTAGATTCACCTTCAAAAGGAGTTTCTCTACCTCCAGAGAAGAAGAAAGTTACGTGAGGATATTTTTCAGTTTCAGCAATTCTGATTTGTTTTTTGCCCGCTTTTTCTAAAACTTCACCAAGTGTTTCTGTAATATTATCTTTATTGTAAACCACTTTTACGTTTTGATACGTTTCGTCGTAGTTTGTCAATGTTACATAATACAAGTTTAGTTTATGCATATTTTGTTCGTGGAAATCCTGTTGCGAAAGCGCTTCAGTAAGTTCACGTCCTCTATCTGTTCTAAAGTTGAAGAAAATTACGACATCACCTTCAACAATTGTAGCAAGCGGTTTTTCAGTTTCATCAACAATAACCACTGGTTCGATAAATTCGTCTGTAACATCTTTTTCGTAGCTTGCAAGAACACTTGCAACAGCATTTTTAGATGGCGTTCCAACTCCGTTTACAACTAAATCGTAAGCTAATTTTACACGTTCCCAACGTTTGTCG
Organism: Flavobacterium resistens; assembly: GCF_900182645.1. Lineage (GTDB taxonomy): Bacteria > Bacteroidota > Bacteroidia > Flavobacteriales > Flavobacteriaceae > Flavobacterium > Flavobacterium resistens. The sequence continues at coordinate 947,674 of NZ_FXTA01000002.1, forward strand.
CGATCCATTGCATAGTAACGACCAACGATTGAAGCGATTTTTACAGGAGTATCTTTAATATATTCATCCAAATCATGAATGTATTTTGCTCCAGATTTAGGGTCAACATCACGTCCGTCTGTAAATGCGTGAACATAAACCTGATCTAAACCATATTCTTGCGAAGCATCAATTAAACCACGTAAGTGAGAAGTATGAGAGTGAACACCTCCGTCAGAAACTAATCCTAGAAAGTGTACTTTTTTATTGTTTTCTTTAGCATAAGTAAAAGCATCAATTAAAACTTGTTCTTTAGCAAGTGTTTTGTGTGCTACAGCTAAATTTATTTTGGCTAAATCCTGATACACAATTCTTCCGGCGCCAAGGTTCATGTGGCCAACTTCACTATTTCCCATTTGTCCTTCAGGCAAACCAACGTTTAATCCGTCAGTTCTTAATTGAGCGCTTGGGTAATTTTTGTAAAGACTGTTTATAAAAGGAACATTTGCATTGTCTATTGCAGATACTTTAGGGTCAGGAGATTTTCCCCAACCGTCTAAAATCATAAGGATAACTTTCTTGTTCATTACTTTTTGTTTTCTACAAAGATAAGTCATTTCTATACTTTGCAAGAAAGTCACGGTACATTTATATTTAATAAAATGAAGCGTATTAAAAAATAATAATTTAATTAAAGAAGGACTTTTTTTTTAAAATTAATTCACGCTAAGCTCTTTTTCTTATCTTATTTTTGACAGCATTATAGTCAATAAAGTATTTGACGCTGATTGAAAAAACGTGTTTTAATGCATCATTATTTAGCAAAGCCGTTACATTATCCTTATATTGTTTATCAATAACGCGCTCAAAATTATCAGCATTATTGCGGTACAATACAGAAACCTGACTTCCTGGAGCAAACCACCATGAGTACGATAAATCGGCATTCCAGGAATAAAAACTTGAATTTTTATTGTCTGTGTATTCTGGATATGGTGTCAATGTGCCGTCCTCTTCCAATTGTAAAATATCTTTATTTTCAGCATAAGACCAATATTGTCTCACCGATAAATTAAACGTCATTGTGCTATTTAAGGCATATTTTCCTCCGAGAGTATTAGAGTAAGTAATAACATTTCTATTTGCAAAAACAATGTTGTCAGGAGTGTTTTCATTGTCATCGCCATCTACGTTGTCAATATATCCTTTATTGTTGTTTTTTCTGAAAAAGCTAAAATAATACGTCATAAGCAGTTTGTCGTTAAAACGATATCTCGGACCTACATCAAAGCCATAAGCCATTCTTCCTGGTTCGTCTGCAAATACAATAGACGGATTAAGGTCCAGTGCAAATTTTTTATTGTAATTAGTTGAAACGCTTCCCCAAGCCTCGATTTTTCTCGGAATAATGACATATCTGTTGTCAGCTCTTGGCTCGTAATAATCATGAGATTCTAAAGGATAAATGGTAAATCCTCCTCCGTAATAATTATTTTTTACAGTTGTCAAATTTACATTGGCATTAATGCTATTGTCCTGTACTTTTCCAGATTCTTTATTGAATTCGGCATACATGTTATAGTTGACTCTAAAGCTGTTGAAAAGTTTCGTTGGATTTAGGATTCTATAATTTGCATTTCCATAAAAGTTATAATAATTGGTGTAGAAATTAATTCCAAGGTCATTTGGATCGTAACCTTTCGTCACAAAATCAGAACCAAAACTGTAGCGGTATTTTCCGCTAGTTTCTGCAAAACCGATTGTTGTAAAAACGCCATTTTTATCTTCTTCTGTATTAATATGACTGTATTTTGCATTTCCATATAAACTATAAGTGTTTGCTTTAGTATTTAAATCCCAAGCCAGACCTGTGACATTTGCATCTCTATAATGTCCATTTCTCGTAACATTCGTATTAATAAAAGTAACCGATGAGTTTTTACGAAAACGCTGATCCAAAACGAGAACATTGTAATTTGTCAAAGGTTCAACAATTACGCGTCTTGTTTCATTTGAAATAGTGTCTTTTATTGTAGCAAAAGTTTTTTCGGTAACAGCATTCAAAACGCCAATTCCTAAACCTTTTTTTGTTCTTCCTGAAACTTTTAATGCATTTACAAGATTCACATTTTGAACATTTTCAATGATTTTTTCATTATCATTTAGTTCGGGATCAATTGATGGGCTTCCTCCAATTCTTCTCGAATAAAAAATGTTTCCTTTATTAAATAAATCAGTTCCTTCTGTAAAAAAAGCACGATTCTCATTGAATTGCTGTTCAAACGGACTCAAATTTAAGATTCGATCGTCGTATTTTGTTTGTCCAAAATCTGGAATTAAAATGGCATCAAGTGTAAAAGCATCATTAATTCCGTACTTAATATCCATTCCGCCTTTCATTTGACCGTACGTTTTTTGGCCGTCAGCAGCATTTAAATAATAAGAAGCATACGGCAAAAAGAACAATCGAGTAGGAGGTTTAATGTTTTCAATTCCGGCCAATTCTCCATTTTGCTGGGTAAAAGTTCCAATTTTAGTATCAATTAGATTCCACGTGTATTTTTTGCGTTCGCGTTTTACTTCTCTAAAAAAGTTGATTCCCCAGGTTTGTTTATTTTCTGCAGAAAAACGAAGCGCCGCATAAGGAAGTTTAATTTCGACAATCCAGCCTTTGTCTGTAATACGGGCTTTGCTCAGCCAGACAGCATCCCAAGAATAGTCTTCTCCAATTGCGTCTGTCATAATACAATCGCCCTGAACGTCGGCAGCAGAAACGAAAAACTCAAAATTTTGCTGTCCGTCATTAAAGCCATTTACAAAAACTCCAAAAATATCGGCAGTTCCAAAATTATCTCGCTGTGATATTTCTTTTAAAATTTTATTTGGCTCATCATCATACATCATGGCGCCAATATAAATAGCATCATTATTATAAAGAACTTTGATTTCTGTTTTCTTTCCTTCCGGAATTGGTTTGCCATTATCTGGCTCAAACATGATAAAATTAGTTGCAATTGGCGCATTTTCCCAAGCCGCTTCATCTAATTTCCCATCAATCGAAATAGATTCCACAGTTGATTGAGCCTGAAGGATTTTCTTTTGGCTATAACTCCAAAAAGTGGATAAAAGAAGACTTAAGAAAATTAATTTTTTCATGAAATTTTAAAGGAAAATGGCTGATCAAAATGATATTACTGCACTAATAGACTTCGATTTGTTTCAATTGTTACAGTTTTAAGCGTCAAAAATAATGTTTAATTGTATTTTCTTTAAGAAAATGCTCTAAAACGTTTAGATTTTTTGCAGTGGTAAATATCTTACAAAAAAATCAGTTTTTCTTATAAAATGCAAATTTTTTACTGTTATACTGTTAAAATTTCAGTAAAAAAGCATGGATTCACTGTGTTGAGTTTCAGACGCTTTAATTTTTTTATATTTTTGCCCTACCCAAATTTAAGTATTAACCTAAAGAAATTCAATGATTTACAAAATTTATCCCTTGTTTGTGTTTTTCCTGTTGTCTTTTGGTAAAGATTCAAAAAGCACTCCCGAAATTAAAACTACAGCAACAAAAAGTATTGCTAAAGTTGCAAAACTTACAGTTGATGCTAAAATTGAAAATGTGTATGACAATTTAAACGCAAACCATTTTCAGTTGCCAGAACTTAAAACTTTTTCTGAAGCTTTGAAAGGATTTTACCTTTTAAAAGAAAGAGGAATAGTTCAAAAAGACATTTTAACGCTGATTGATTTTAGTATGTCATCAAATAGTAAACGCCTTTGGGTGATTGATTTGTCGACTAATACTATACTGTTTCAGTCATTGGTGGCTCACGGAAGAAATACCGGAGAAGAATTTGCTTCTTCATTTTCTAATAATAATTCTTCTTATAAAAGCAGTCTTGGTTTTTATGCCACAGGTGAAATTTATCAGGGAAAACATGGAGCATCATTACGTCTGGATGGATTAGAAAGAGGATATAACAGCAACGCCCGTGAAAGAGGAGTGGTAATGCATGGTGCTGATTATGTATCAGAATCTTTTATAAGAAATCATAAAAGATTAGGCAGAAGCCAAGGTTGTCCTGCTATTCCTTTTGAACTGAGAGACGAAATAATTGAAACTATAAAAGGCAAATCGTGTTTGTATATTTATCATCCATCAAGAAGTTTCTCGATGGAAGAAAGGTTAATCTCTTAATTTAGCATACAAATCCGAATCTAGATTATAAATATCAGCTCTGAAAATGAGCTGATTTTTTTTGCTCCAAGCTGTCCAGTACCATTGATATAAAGCATATTTTTTTGTGATCTTGAAACTCACTGTTTTTTTAGAAGCAATTATAGTGTCAATTTTTACTTTTGAAAATCGTACTGTATCGTTTAAAATATGTTCCGCCAGTTCTAAAGGATTTTCTATTCGAACACATCCGGAACTTAAAGAACGGTTGCTTCTTCCAAAATAGTTGCGATGATTGGTATCATGCAAATAAACACTATGATGATTTGGAAATAAAATTTTCATAACGCCCAATGAATTAGTGTAGCCTGGACTTTGTACGTATCGATAATTGTTAGGTTTGTTTTCGTTCCAGGAATTTGGCTCAACAACGTTTCCTGAAGTATCATATATAGTAATGTTTTTATTGGCTAAATAATTACGATTACGCTTCATTGCGGGAACAACATCCTCTTTTAAAATAGTCGGTGGTACTGTCCAAGTTGGGTTAAAAACGACTGTTCTTAATGTTGATGTTATAATAGGAGTTTTTCTTTTGCTTGTCCCAACAACAATATTTCTTACTAAAGTAGTATCTTGAACTTCAACAACATTTAAGCTATAATCCGGAATGTTGATTATGAAATAATTTTCGGCAAAATCGGTTGTAAACCATCTCCAACGTTCTAAATTGGCAATGATTTGTTGTTTTCTTTTTTCTTTTGAATAATTGAGCTCTCTGATTGTTCCCTGGCCAATAACTCCGTCAGAAGCTAAACCGTGTCGTTCCTGGAATTTTTTAATTGACTCAAATGTTTTTTTGTTGTAAATGGTAGTCAAACTATCTTTTCCAGTCATGTCTCCCCAAAAAAGCAATCTTTTTTTGATGTTGATTAGCGCAGCATTGCTCTCATTTAAACTTATTTTTTTTGTCAAAGAATCAGTAGTTATCTTTTCAATATTGTCATCCGGAAAAGTATCAATGATTTCTAGCGCTTTAAGTAATTCTTTATAAGTTTCTGATTTTGGCTGAATGTTATCGACAATACTATCTAATTTGTTTTTGTTGAAAGCCTTAATAAGAACATCATTCACGTCAAGAATTTTTTCGTCCAAATCCCAATCCGTGTATAATTTCTTAGGATCTAACTTTCCCTTGAAAAGATGATTTAGGTATTTTTCAAAATTATAAGTTAGTAAAATGTCATAAGTTGCCAAGTCTTTATCACTTAGAGAACCAATTCTTTTTTCAAATTTTTGTAATTGTGAAGCTTTGTAATCTTCTGGTTCTAAGCCTAATTTATCTGAATTTTGCAACTGTGATAAAACATAAGTTCTTTTTTTTAGATTACCCCAAACAGTTTTATTTTCAGATGAATTATAAAATTGTTTAAGTGTTTCACTTTTATATGAACCAATTATTGCGGTGTCAATTTCGACTGATCTTTCGTCTGTAAGAATAATTGCCGGAGCCTTTTTTTTGACAATAGGAATAATTTTCGGCTCTTCTTTTTTACAACCGATAAATATGCATATTGCCAAAAAAAAGTAAAGTTTCTTCATTTTATAATTTTTTATACATCAAATAGTGTTCGCCAACATCTTTAATTTCAAATGCCTCACCCAGAGTCTGGTAATTCATTTTTTTATAAAAGCCAACAGCGGCGGTTCTTGCATTAAACCAAATCAATTCGACTTTATTTTCATTGCAATAGGTTTCACAATGTTTGACTAAAGCTTCTCCAAATCCCTTTTTTTGATATGTTTCTAAAACGGCCATCCCGCGAATTTGAGCCTGATTTTTTTCGGCAAATATAGTATTGATTTTATAAAATAACGAAATAATTCCTGTTAAATTATCGTTTTCAAATAAACCAAAATGATGGGTTGTCTCTAAATCATCACCTTCAAAGATGCAACTTTCTATAGGTTTTCCTGCTCTTAAAACAGGTTGACGAACGATATAAGTTTCTTTTGATGGGATTTCTTTAATAATACTCATGATTTTTTTTAATTTTTTTCAATTTATAACTTTTTAATTTTAAATGTGTTATAAATTATTGTTGTTTTTTATTGAATTTTTTTGCCCAAAAGCTTGTTTTGAACTTAACTTTCTTTTTATATTTGCACCACCAATGCGAAAGTAGCTCAGTTGGTAGAGCTCCAGCCTTCCAAGCTGGTTGTCGCGAGTTCGAGCCTCGTCTTTCGCTCTAAAAATAAATAATTTTTAGATTTTTATTTTTTTAGAAATTAAAATTATTTATATTTGCACCCTGTTAATGCGAAAGTAGCTCAGTTGGTAGAGCTCCAGCCTTCCAAGCTGGTTGTCGCGAGTTCGAGCCTCGTCTTTCGCTCTTCAAAAGCCGCAAACATTGTTTTGAGGCTTTTTTGTTTTTATTCTTTTTTAAAACCATATAAATTAATAAGTAAGTTTTCTGCAAAAGCTTTATTGAATGAACTTATATAGTTTATATGGTGGAAAAATTATTTCAAAGTGCTTAAGTCGCTTTCAGTTTCTAATTCAACTGGGGTTTCGTTTTGTTTGAATAAACGCGCCGTAAGATTTCCTTTCAAAGTGATTTTTTCTCCTTTTACTTCTAGCCAGCTTCCTTCTCTTAAACCTAAAACGGGAATCGAATTGAAAGCATGAAATTCTTTGATTCTGGTTTCGCGCGTTTCTCCCATATGTTTTGACTGTAAATCTGGATCTAAATAATGCGGATTTAAGTTAAATGGAATTAATCCTAAAGTTTGGAAACTTGGAGGATAAATGATAGGCATATCATTTGTTGTTTGCATTGATAGTCCGCAAATGTTGCTTCCGGCACTAGTCCCTAAATATGGCGTTCCATTTTTTACAGTTTCAGAAAGAAGCTGCATAATGTTATGTCTATATAATTGTGTTACCAGTAAAAAAGTGTTGCCTCCGCCTGTAAAAATTCCTTCTGCATTTTTAATAGCTTCTTGAGTATCTTCAAATTCGTGAATTCCTTTTACGGTAATATTGATTTTTGCAAAAGCTTCAGAAACTTTTTGAGTATAATCGTCATGCGAAATGCCGCTAGGACGCGCATATGGAATAAATAAAAGATTTTTGCAATTTTTAAAATGAGATTGTAATGTCGGTAATAAATACTCTAAGTAACTGCCTTCGTGGAGGGTAGAAGTGCTGGCAATAATAACGCTTTTCATAATTTTTAAAATCAGATTCTGTAGGCTAAAGATATTAAAAACTCTGATTTTGATGATGATTATCAGGCTTTAATTAACATATTTTTACCAAGTCCTTAATACTAAATTTGGAATACATTAAGATATTTTTACGGCTTTAAGAATAATTTTAAATTTTCATTATTTTGATAAATAAAATTGCTTGTTTTTTACTTGTTGTTTGGGGGCAAAATGTTAGCTCGCAAGTTCAGGAACGAACTTTAATCAGTGGAAAAATCGCTTCCGGCAATTCTGACCTGGAAGGTGTTTACGTGGTTAATGCTCAGACTGAAGCAATGACTGTGACTGATGCTTTAGGGAGTTTTTCGATTTTAGCAAATGCAGGTGATACGCTGGTTTTTTCATCAATTCAATTTAAAGAAAAAAGAATTTTATTAACTGTGGATAATTTTTCTGATATTGATTTTACTGTTAGATTGAGTATGGTTATGCATCAATTACAAGAAGTTGTGGTCAGGAATTATAATGGAATAAATGCGGAGTCACTAGGGATTGTTCCATATGGACAAAAAACATATACTCAGGCCGAAAGAAGATTGCATACGGCGACAGCTTTAAATCCTGAAGCGAACAGTAGCAATGGTATGGCAGGAGGATCTATTTCGGCAGATCCATTGCTGAATTTTTTCTCGGGAAGAACAGCTATGCTTAAAAAAGAAGCCGAAGTAGAGAAAAAAGAAGCTTTTATGAAACTTTTGGAGCGAATGTTCAGTTTAGAGCATTTTGTTGACCGATTGAAAATTCCTTTGGAATATGTAAAAGGGTTTGAATATTACGCAGTTGAGAATGATAAGTTTACCGTTATTTTAAATTCAAAAAATAAAACATCAACCGAATTTTTGCTAGCAGAATTGGCTACTAAATATAAAGAAATGATTGCAAGTGAAATCAAATAATACTTTACATATAATCTTCTTTTTGTTTTTGATTCAGTTTGGTTTTGGTCAAAATTTGGTCAGAAAAGAAATTCTCGGGCAAATTTTTGAACAATCAACTTCTGTTGATGGCGTGAATATTATCAATAACACAACGCAGGTTTCGACAATTTCAGATGTAAACGGAATGTTTTCTATTGCTGTTAAGGAAGGCGATGTGCTTGTTTTTTCATCTGTAAATTTAGATCCGCTTAAACATAGAATTACTGTCGAAGATTTGGCTCTGGATAAACTTCAGATCAAAATGACAGCTAAAGAAATTGAGTTGAAGGAGGTTGTTGTAAATGAAAATCCCTCTATTACTACTGAAAACCTTGGAATTGTTCCGCAAGGACAAAAAACGTACACGCCTGCAGAGAGAAAAGTTTACACAGCCACTTCGACCTCAATTGATAAAATATTGAATAAAATTTCTGGACGTACTGCAATGCTCAAAAAAGAAGTGGTTGTGGAGAAAAAAGAAATGCTTTTTAGGAAACTAGAATATCTTTTTGAAGAGAATTATTATACGGAAAGATTGAAAATTCCTGTCGATGACATCAAAGGATTTCAATTATTTTGTGTGGATGATGCTCAATTTGCCGTATCTTTGAATACAAAGAACAAAACAATGAGTATGTTTTTGATCACAGATTTAGCCAGAAAATATCTAATTATCCTCGAAAATGAAAAATAGTTTATCAGTATTCGTTGTTTGCTTGTTTTGTCAAATTGCGTTGGGGCAAAATACGGCCAGGATACCACTTCATGGACAAGTGGTAAATACATCATTATCAATAGAAAGTGGTCATGTAATGAATATTAATGCGAACACCAGAACGTTTATAGGGGCTGGAGGTTTGTTTGATATTTTGGCAAGACCAAAAGACACTTTAGTGTTTACGGGAATGGCTTTTCAGTCAAAAAAAATTGTATTGACTGAAAAAGATTGTGCTCAAATTCTTTTTGTTGTGCCATTAGATTTGGTAAACAACCAACTGAAAGAAGTTGTTGTTCATAAAGAGTTAAAAGTTAAAACGTTAGGGGTAGGGTCGCAGGCAATTGTGGATATGCAATTTGAAGATGACAAACAGTCGACGGCGAAAAATACGGTCATGTATTCTGATCAGACTATTAAATATGGAACTGATTTTGTTAGAATTTTTAAAGATGTCAAAAAACTTTTGAGGAAAAAGGACGATGTAAAAGAAGAAGAAATATCAGACATTGCTTTTGTTGCTTATACCAAAGATAATTTCAAACCTGATTTTTTCACTAAAACCTTAGAATTAAAAGAAGATGAAATAGATTTGTTTTTAATGTATTGCTCTAATGATCCAGAATCTAAAAGACACGTTAATCCTGATCAAAAATTTGAGTTGATTGACTTTTTAATCAATAAGAATAAAGAATTTAAAAAATCGAACGTTGTTCAAAAATGAAAAATAGATTAATTTATCCTTTAATTGGGATATTGTTTTTATCGCTTTCTGCATTCGCATTTCATAAGTTTTATATGGGTGTTTTTCAGGTGAATTATGCCTCTGAAAAAAAAATGATTCAAATCACTTCCCGCATTTTTGTAGACGATTTGAATAAGGGTTTAGAAAAAAAATACCATAAAAAAACATTTGTCGGTACTGATAAGGAAACTCCTGAAGATGTTGAGCTTTTAAAAAAATATTTGGCTGAAAATTTTATTATTAAAGTAAACGGTCAGTCAAAAGCAATAACTTTTTTATCTAAAGAAGTGGAGTCAGATGATGTGTTGGTTTGTTATTCCCGAATAAAAGATATTGATAAATTTAAAACACTCGAAATTTTAAACTCTATTTTGGTTGATTGGAATGCTGAACAACAAAACATTACACATATTTCAGCATTTGGTACCAAAAAGAGTGTGCTTTTTACAGAATCTTCAAGGAAAGAAGTGTTAAAGTATTAATGGGAGGGTGAAATTATCATTTTAATTGTTATTTTCACACCCTGATAAAATTACCATTAAGCTTTTATGAAAAAACTTTCATTATTATTACTTTTTCCTGCAATGCTAGTTGCTCAGGAAAAAGCAAATACACCAACAGTTCCAAGGCAACAAGGAAAGTACGACACAAACAAATTCAGTCAAATGTATGATTTGCTGGCAACTCCAAATATGTTTCGTACGGCATCTGGAGCACCAGGACCAGCGTATTACCAACAACAGGCTGATTACAAGATTGATATCGAACTTGATGATAAAAATTCTAAAATAACAGGTTCTGAGGTTATTACTTATTCTAATAATTCACCAGACAGTTTAGAATATTTATGGATTCAGCTGGATCAAAATCAGGCAAGAGCAAACGGACAAACTTCTTTAGCAGAAGGAGAAAAACTTAATCAGGTTTTGCCGCTTGAAGGATTTGCAAATAAATACCTTAAAAAAGATCTAGAGCGTGGATTCAACATTGAGCAGGTAAAAGATGCTAAAGGAAATCCGATGTCTTATACCATCAACGAAACAATGATGCGTATTAATCTTGCATCGCCTTTAAAGCCAGGAGAAAAAATTTCTTTAGCTATTAAATGGTGGTACAACGTTAATAATTATAGAAAAGAAGGCGGACGTTCTGGTTATGAATTATTCGAAAAAGACGGAAATAAATTATATGTAATTGCACAGTTCTATCCTAGAATGGCAGTTTATAATGATGTTGAAGGCTGGCAAAATATGCAGTTTTGGGGAAGCGGAGAGTTTGCTCTTCCTTTCGGAAACTTCGATGTAAATATTACAGTTCCTGCAGATCACGTAATTGATGCAACAGGAGAATTAATGAACAGAAGCGAAGTTTTTACTGCAGAACAAGTTAAGCGTTACGAGCAGGCTCAAAAATCTTTTGACAAACCTGTTGTAATTGTAACTCAGGCTGAAGCTGAAGCAGCTGAAAAAGGTTTTTCTGAAAAGAAAAAAACTTGGAAATTCAGCGCTAAAAACGTACGTGATTTCGGAATTGCATCTTCAAGAAAATTCATCTATGATGCAATGGCGGTAAAATTAGGCGGTAAAATTGTTATGGCTGAATCTGTTTATCCAAAAGAAGCTAATCCGCTTTGGGGAGAAACTTCAACAATGACAGTTGCACATACTTTAAAAAGCTATTCATCTCACACATTTGATTACCCTTATCCAAAAGCAGTTTCTGTTTCGGCAGAAGATCAAGGAATGGAATATCCAATGATTTGCTGGAATTTTGGTCGTCCTGACGAAAATGGAGTAACAAGCAAAGAGGTGAAAAACGGAATGATTGGTGTTGTTATTCACGAAGTAGGACACACTTTCTTCCCAATGATTGTAAATTCAGACGAACGTCAATGGACTTGGATGGATGAAGGTTTAAACTCGTTCTTAGAATATTTAGCTGAACAAGAATTAGATCCAAATTTCCCATCAAGACGTGGGCCAGCTAAAAATATTGTTCCTTACATGAGCGGTGACCAAAAGTTTTTAGAGCCAATTATGTCAAACTCTGAAACAATTGCTCAATTTGGAAATAACGCTTACGGAAAACCAGCTACAGGTCTTAATATTTTAAGAGAAGTGGTTATGGGAAGAGAATTGTTTGATTATGCATTCAGAACATACGCAAACAGATGGAAATTCAAACACCCAACTCCAGAAGATTTCTTCAGAACAATGGAAGATGCTTCAGCTGTTGATTTGGATTGGTTTTTCAGAGGATGGTTTTACTCAACTGATTTCGTAGATATTGGAATTAAAGACGTAAAACAATATTATGTTTCTGAAACTCCAACTGCTGATTTAAAAGATGTTAAAGTTAGAAAAGGACGTTTTGGTTTAGACAAAGGACCTTTTGTTTACTTAGTTTCTGGAGATAATGCAGAAGTTAACGCTTCTAGCAAAAAAGCATTAAAAGTTGATGACGTAAAATTATTATCTGATTACGTAAATCAGTCTTTTACAGCAGAAGAAAAAGCAGGTTTAAAATCTCCCAAATATTTCTACGAAGTAGAGTTCAATAAACCAGGAGGAATGATTATGCCGATCTTAGTAGAGATTACTTACGAGGATGGTTCAAAAGATAATTACCAATATCCAGCACAAATTTGGAGAAAGAATAATGATACAGCTAAAAAAGTTTATGCGACTTCAAAAGCAATCAAAAGTATCCAGATTGACCCAAAATTAATGACTGCTGATATTGATGTAACAAACAATGCTTGGCCAAAAACAGAAGAAAAATCAAAATTTGATTAAGAATAAAACGAAAAAGACTCTGAAAAGAGTCTTTTTTTTTAAGTAAATTTTAAAACTCTACGCAGCAAAATTTAATATCTTTGTGACCACGTAAAAATAAAAGATATGTTCGGTATAGGAGGAGGAGAATTAGTTTTCATACTGTTTATAGTGCTAATGCTTTTTGGTTCAGATAAAGTGCCAGAAATTGCCCGTACAATGGGAAAAGCTATGGCGCAATTAAAAAATGCAACTAACGATATTAAAAGCGAGATTCAAAAAGGAGCCGAGGCAAATGGTCTTGACACCAAATCGCTTAATAGTATAACAGGCAATATCAATGCTCAGATCAATGAGGCAAAATCCAATATCATAGGAGATTCAGGAAATCTTTTAGGAGATACTGCCACAGAAATTGATAAAGTAAAAGAAGATATTGATTCACTTTCGGGACCTATAAAACGTCAAATGTAATATGCTTGAAAAAATACAAGAATTAGATACCAATCTCTTTGTGTATCTGAATGGTTTAGGTTCTGAAACATACGATAAACTTTGGCTGATTATTACACAGCAGTTGTATTGGACACCACTTTTTCTATTGATGTTTTATCTTATTTATAAAAAAATAGGAGGAAAACAAACCTTGTATTTATTGCTTTTTATTGCCGTTTTGATCGCTTTCACAGATCAGACTTGTAATTTATTCAAACATACTTTTGAGCGCTTGCGTCCATGTAATAATCCTGAATTAAAATCGATTATTCGTATTGTTCAGGTTAGACAATCCTATAGTTTTTTCTCTGGACATGCTGCAAATACTATGGCTGTTGCAACCTTTTTATTTTTGGTTTTAAAAAGTCGTTTCAAGTATTTAGGATTTATCTTTTTATGGCCGTTAATTTTTGCTTACAGCCGTATTTATTTAGGATTGCATTATCCAGGTGATATTTTGGCTGGATATTTCTTCGGAGCACTTTTTGGGTCTTTGATTTATTTAGTGTACAGAAAATTGAAACCACAATATTTTCCAGGATAGCTTTAGCAGCTTTTCCAGCTTTCCATTTCATCCCGATAGCTATCGGGATTATTAAAAAAAATATTTTCTAAACCATAAAACGAGCTTCCGTTGGTCGCTGTTTTTTGGCAACAAAAATTATTTTTTTAGTTCCGGGCTTTTCACTTCAATCTGGGCTAGGACTTGTTTTATGTAGAATCAATTTTGGATTATTGTTTTTTCACTCCATTCCAATCCATTAGGAAGTTCTTGTTTACTGAATTCGATATGAATGACTCTTCGTCTTTCATTATTTGTGGTTTTGTTTGAAGCATGAAACAATAGCGGTTTCATAATCATAATGCCACCTTTTTCAACTTCGCAAATAGTTTCTTTCTCTTTTTTGAAATCAAGATTTTCAATTCTCAAAATTCCTTTTGAATGAGAATTATTGATGACTTTTAAAGCACCATTATCTTTGGTCGTTTTGTCAATGTGAATTCTGATAGTGAAATTGTTTTCTAAAATTTCTGTAGGAGGCTGTACTGCAAATTGATTTTGCTTTATTGTCCAATTTTCGAAATTTTCAACATCAATTTTCTTATCAACCGAAATTGTCAAATCCTGATGATAAGCAACAAACCAATTTGATTTTTCAGGCTTGTCAAAATAAATGGATTTGGTTATGAAATAGCCTTTTCCAAAGATTGGCTCAATAATGTTCTGCAAATTTTGGTTAAAAATATAAGGCAATGTTTCAGGAATTTCTTTATGAAATTGTCTGATAGCAAATAAATCCTGAGATTTCCTGAAAGTATCATTTTCAGGATTGTTTTCTGTTTTATTTTCAATCAATGAAATTAGATTTTCAATTTCATTTTCTGTAAAAACATTATTTATTATTGAGAAACCCTCATTTTCTACTTCGTTTGAATACTTCATTTAAATAGATTTTAAAAAATGTAAAAAGAAAAACTTAGTGTCTCAGTATCTTGGGAAACTTAGAATCTTTTTTAAAGTACTCTGCTTACTGTCAATCCATCACGAATGGGTAATAAAACCGTTTCAACTCTAGGATCATCTTTTAAAAGCTGATTGTATTCTAAAAGAACTTTTGTACTGATATCATTTGGATGAACTGGTTCCAGAATTTTTCCGCTCCACAAAACATTGTCGGATAAAATAATACCACCTTTATTCATTTTCGGAACAATCATTTCCCAATAATTCAGATAATTTTCTTTATCGGCATCAATAAAAACCAAATCAAATTTTACATCCAAAGTCGGAATAATATCAATCGCTTCGCCCAAATGCTGAAAAATCTGTTTTCCCCAAGGCGAGGCATCAAAATATTTTCTCTGAAAATCAACTAATTCTTCCTTAATATCAATAGTATGAAGTTGCCCATTTTCCTGCATTCCTTCGCATAGACATAAAGCTGCATAGCCTGTATAAGTTCCGATTTCAAGAATATTCACAGGACGGATCAGTTTAGACAACATACTCAAAACACGCCCTTGAAAATGCCCGCTCAGCATTCTTGGCAAAAGAATTTTTTGATACGTTTCTTTATTAAGTTTTGCTAATAAAGCCGGTTCGTTTTCTGAATGCTGTTCGATATAATCTTCAAGTTCCTGTGAAATAAAATGCATTTGTAAAGTCTTATAAATTTGATGCAAAAATACAAAAATAATAGCTCTTTTTTGGACATAAAAAAACCATTCGTTTTGGCGAATGGTTTTCGATTCAATTTTAAATGAAATTATTTTTTCAATGCTTCATTTACTTCTTTTGCTGTTTTTACAGTTCCGTCTTTTGCTGCTTTTGCTGCATTTTCAACTTTTTGAGCGCCTTTTTTAGTGGCATCTTTTACATCGTCGGCTGCTTTTTTGGTTGCAGTTTCAACATCATCTGCTGCTTTTTTTGTTGCGTCTTTAACATCCTGAGCGGCACTTTCAGTTTTGCTTACTGCGCTGTCTTTTACTTCTTCAATATCTGTTGTCAATGAGTCAACTTTGTTTCCAAGAGTTAATTCTTCATCTGCAGGTTTTGGTTCTTTTTTCTCGCATGATTGTACAGCGAAAGCTAATAAAGCAACAACAGCTAAGCTTAAAATTTGTTTTTTCATAATGAATTGTCTTTTTAGGTTTATTAAAAAATAAAAGGTTATATCGTTGAAATAATAAAAATACAAATTTTAAAATTGTTGCGCGCTTTGTAAGATTATATTTCTTTTAGGTGCAAGACAATTCCTGTGCCAAATTTTTCTGTTTAGGACTGAAACCAATTTACTTTAAGATTTTTTTAACTCCTTGCTAAACATCTTATTTTATAACCAAAACATTTTCATTTCTTGCAAAATCAGTTAATGTAATATTAAAAAGAACAGTAATTTCTTTACCAGCTCTTACAACTCCAAGCGCTGCTGATGGAGGAGTCATTTCAAAATCAGTAAAATTCATTCGGTTTGATCCTTGAAGTACAAAAGTGTCGTTGTCATTGGTCATTACTTTTGCCTGAGTTTTAAAATCCTTGCTAACACCTGCAATAGTAAAAGTCCCGATTAAAATCCATGTTGTTTCATTTACTTTATCAGCAGATTTTAAAACATATTTGATGTTTTTATGTGTTTTCGTGTCCAAAGTTTCATAAGCCACGTCATCCATGCTCGTTTTGCTGCTTTTTATGCTTTCGGCTGGTAATGTTATAGATAAGTTTTTGATGTCTGTTAATTTTGAATCGGTAATAGTTAAAATTGCACTGCCGGTTCCATCTGAAGATCGCATTACCCAATCGTGTATATTAGATGTTCCAGCTACTTCAAAAGTTGATTTTGTCAAAGAATATCTTTTTTGAGCGTTTGCTTGTATTGATAATGTAATAACTACGGCTAATAAAATTGATTTGATCGTTTTCATTTGTATGTGGTATTTAGTTAAATCTTGATAGTTTATAATTCAGTTTGGCTTTAATTATAAATACTATCTTTTTCTTGGATCAAATGTATTACGAACAAATCGGGCAAGAGCTGATAAAAATCATGGTTAGGATTTTATTAAAAACGTATAATTAAAATGCAATATTCATAAAGTTGATTTTTTTTATAGAATGTCGTTTACAATCAATTTTAACCTTTTGTTGTTTGATTTTTCAAGATTGAACTATAGTTTATAACATTAGAAATGAACAAATAACTTAACTTTGCACCATGCAAATGGAGAAAAAAGACATAAGAGCCTTATCAAAAGAGCAATTGCGCGATTTTTTTGTCGCAAATAATGACAAAGCTTTCCGCGGAAATCAGGTTTATGAATGGTTGTGGAGTAAGGGAGCACATAGTTTTGAAGACATGACCAATGTTGCCAAAACAACGCGTTCAATGCTTGAAGAAAATTTTGTAATCAATCATATTAAGGTTGATACGATGCAACGCAGCAGTGACGGAACAGTAAAAAATGCTGTTCGTTTGCACGATGGTTTGGTGGTAGAATCAGTTTTGATTCCGACAGAAACCAGAACAACAGCCTGTGTTTCGAGTCAGGTGGGTTGCAGTTTAGATTGTAATTTCTGTGCTACTGCGCGATTAAAGCGCATGCGAAATCTGGAACCTGGAGAAATCTACGATCAGATTCTGGCAATTGACAAAGAAAGCCGTTTATATTATAATCACCCGCTTTCAAATATTGTTTTTATGGGAATGGGTGAGCCTTTGATGAATTACAACAATGTCATTAAAGCAATCGATATGGTTACATCTTCTGAAGGTTTAGGAATGTCGCCAAAACGTATTATGGTTTCGACTTCAGGAATTCCGAAAATGATCAAAAAAATGGCCGATGATGAAGTGAAATTCAAATTAGCTGTTTCACTTCATTCGGCAATAGATGAAATTCGTGCGAAGATTATGCCTTTCAGTAAAAATTTCCCTTTGAAAGATTTGCGTGAAGCATTAGAATATTGGTACCGAAAAACAAAAAGCAAAATATCCTACGAATATGTTGTCTGGAAAGGAATCAACGATGATAAAGCTTCGGTTGATGCGTTGGTTAAATTCTGTAAATATGTTCCTTGTAAAGTCAATTTAATCGAATATAATCCAATTGATGACGGAGAATTTCAACAAGCTTCAGAAGAATCAATTATGGCTTATATAAAAGCTTTAGAGAATATTGGAGTTGTGGTGAAAGTAAGACGCAGCCGAGGAAAAGATATTGATGCAGCTTGCGGGCAATTGGCAAATAAAGAAGCTTAATTTTATATTTTTTTAATAATTAAAAAAGCATTAAAAACGAGAAATATTCTTGTTTTTAATGCTTTTTCTTTGGGCAAAAAGGATTATTTTTTCAAATCAACTTCTTCTGTTACGCCATCTTTTGTAATTGTTGCAAGTGTATCACATGTTCCGTCGCCATAATCAACAACAGCTGTAGCTCCGTTTTTGGTTACAGATAAAACTCCTTTTACAGGAATAGATTTTTTGCATGATGCTTTAAATTGCAATGGGGTAGTAATTTCAGCAGAAAAAGTATCTCCGTTAGGGAAAGTTGTTGTTCCGCTTCCAGTTACTAAATAAGCATTATCATCCCAGTTGAACCAAGTATCAAAACCTTCGACCTGTTCTTTAACCAGTGTGCCTTTTCGAGTATAAACGCCGCCGTCATCAAAAGTAATTGTCATATCGATTGCGGCAGTAAAAACCGGATGTGCAGTTGCAAGTAAATCGGTTGTTTTTACAGTTCTTACTATGCTTTTGCTTCCTTGAAGTTTTTTGCCATTATGATAAAATCCATCAAAAGTATAACTAATGGTTTGTGTTGAAGTCGAAAAATCATTAGAAAAAGAAATAACCATTTTTCCTTTTACTGTATTTCCGTTTTCAAGTGTGCAGCCTTCAACACCAAAATCGACAGTTCTTGTCCAGGTATTGTTTGTTAAGACTGTTGTAATCGTAGCACAACTCGGAAGGAAATTTTTTACCGGTCCGCTTGGTTTTGCAGTTACGTTTTGTTGTGCGCTAAATTGATCTTCGGCAATATTTGTAACATCATCAATTGAGGCGTCAATTTTTGAATTTTTGATGATTTCATCCTTTGTAATTGCTGCAGATGATCCGTCATTTGTTTTTTCATCAGAGTTACAGCTGACAAAAAAAGATAAAGCTGCTAATGTTCCAATAAAGAAAATTTTTGTTTTCATAATAAATTAGTTTTGTGTGATTTTAATTAATGAACTCAAATTAGGCTTTAACTAGAATGTTTTTTGGTGGTGAATTTATATTAGTAAGCAAATTGTTGATATACTAACATAAAATAGACAACGTTTTTTTATTAAAAATAGTATATTTGAAATCGAAATGAATATTACTTCCCAAATAAAACAGCCTATTTTTAACGAAATGGAACTTTTCGAAAAAAAGTTTCATGAATCGATGACTTCAAAGGTTGCACTGCTGAACCGAATTACGTATTATATCGTAAATCGAAAAGGAAAGCAGATGCGCCCAATGTTTGTTTTCTTGACCGCAAAAATGGTTTCTGGAGGTATTGTAAACGAAAGAACGTATCGTGGTGCTTCGGTAATCGAATTGATCCATACTGCAACTTTAGTTCATGATGATGTGGTTGACGATAGTAATCGCCGTCGCGGATTTTTCTCGATCAACGCGCTTTGGAAAAACAAAATTGCCGTTTTAGTTGGAGATTATTTACTTTCAAAAGGCTTGCTGCTTTCTATTGATAATGGCGATTTTGATTTACTTCGAATCATTTCTGTTGCCGTTCGGGAAATGAGTGAAGGTGAATTGCTTCAAATAGAAAAAGCAAGAAGACTTGATATTACCGAAGATGTTTATTACGAAATTATCCGAAAAAAAACGGCGACACTTATTGCAGCCTGTTGTGCGCTTGGCGCGAAAGCTGTAATTGAAGATGATGCTCAGGTTGAAAACATGCGTAAATTCGGCGAATTGATCGGAATGGCATTTCAAATAAAAGATGATTTATTTGATTATAGCGAAGAAGCCATCGGAAAACCAACAGGAATCGATATTAAAGAGCAAAAAATGACTTTGCCTTTAATTCACGTTTTAAATACTTGTACGCCACAAGAAAAAAAATGGCTGATAAACTCCATTAAAAATCACAACAAAGACAAAAAGCGCGTAAAAGAAGTTATCGCCTTTGTAAAAGACAATAATGGTTTGGCTTACGCCGAAAACAAAATGGTCGAATTCCAACAAGAAGCACTTTCATTACTTCAAAACTTCGAAGATTCTGAGTATAAAGACGCTTTGACTTTGATGGTTAATTACGTTATTGAAAGGAAGAAATAATTTTTAATAATTAATGAGATTTAATTATTAAAAGGGTAATTCGTCAAGTTCTGAAGTCAAAGCATTAATTAAACGTTTAAAAAGCTCTTGTTGATCTAGTTCATCTTTTATAAAAGGAAGTACTTTTTGTTTTAATTCTTGATTTAATTTACGGTAATCAAATCTTTTTAAAATAATTCTAGGGTCAACTGTTGATATGTCACTTTGTACCTTGTTTAAAATTTGTTGATCTATATTTTTATTGTAATCAGCCCATTCTTCATATTTAGTCCAGTTTTTAAGACGAGGAATTTCTAGAAGTAAAGCTTCATTGTAAATTACCATAAGAATTTTGAAAAGATCAATCTCTTTTAATTCTTCTGAGCTTAGAGTGTTAACAAAGGATATTGAAGAGCTAAATTTCTCAGTATAAAAATCAAGCATTATTTCAAATTGTTTTTTTATAACTTTTTCGTATTCTTCTTTGTCATTACCAAGAATTTGTTTTCCTACAGAAGTCAACATTTCATTCATTCTAAGGGATATATTGTTTAGCTCAGAAATCGTATCTAAAATTTTGGTATCAGAAGATTGTTTTTTTAACCCTTCTAAGTATAAATAAAATAACCCTGAAAATTGATTTTTTAGATAGTTTTCAATTTGTTCAACTTTATCAAATGTTTTAATAGGTTTAGTTTTTACAATATCTAAGAATTTAAAAATATTTATATGGTCAACATGTGCAAATTTGAATTTTTTATTCTCTGTTTTTTGTTTGGCATATAAATCATCAAAAAAATCTTGATTTTCTTTATAAGTCTCATAATCTGAATTCACATTTTTATCAATGAATATAAGAACTGGTATGTTGTTGGCAATAGAAGTTTCAAATTCTCGTCTCGTGATGGATATGAACTCGTCATCGTACTTTTTTCGTTCTTCTTCAATATTAGAAGAATTTACAGGACTTCCGTATCGTCCACCAATAATTAATATCATTATATGACATAGTCCAACTTCATAATAAGCCGACTGATCAATGGGACTTCCATGTTGATATGTTATTTTATCACTTTCAAAGAGAACAGGTTCAAAACCATAATTTTCAATAAATTTTTCAAGTCTTTCCCTTACATGTTTAAGGTCGTAATATGTTGAACTTATAAAAACTCTTGGAATCATTTTTTAATTTTAGATTTAAGGTAAATATAAAATATTTCAGGAACTATTACCTTTATTTGTAAAAAAAAGCGTAAAAAATTGATCTTAAATGATTTGTTAATTTGTGTATATTTTTTTTTACCCTCATGCAACCATTTTAAATCGACAATCGTCTATGCTAATAGAAGTCTGTTTCTAAAACCAAAAACCGAAAGCTTATTAATGAAAATTATTCCGTTACATCAAGAAGAAACCAAAATCATAAAGCTGGCTGTCGAAAACAATCGTCAGGCGCAGCAGCAGATTTATGGTAAGTATTCTTCGAAAATGTTAAGCGTATGCCGACAATATATAAAGGACATTCAATTGGCAGAAGATGTGATGATAACGGCTTTTATGAAAGTGTTTACGAATTTAAAAAACTTTGAACATAAAGGAAGTTTTGAAGGCTGGATCCGCCGAATAATGGTTAACGAATGCATTTCTTATTTAAGAGTTCAGAAAAAAGTAAAATTTGCCGAAGATGAATTTTTTGTTGAAGAAAGTTTCAACGAAATCGACAGCCAGTTTACTGTAGAACAGATTCAGTTTTTAATCGATGCCTTGCCTGATGGCTATAAAATGGTTTTCAATTTATATGCGATTGAAGGTTATAAACACAATGAAATTGCCAAGATGTTAGGAATTAATGAAGGAACATCAAAATCGCAATTATCGCACGCTAGAAAAATGCTGCAAACACAAATTACTATTTTAAAAAAACAAGATAATGGAACCGAATAATTTTGAAAAGGATTTCCGTGAAAAACTAAACAAACGTGAGATTGAACCAAGCAACAAAGCATGGGACAGATTAGACGCGATGTTGAGTGTTGCCGAAGAAAAGAAACCTACAGTTCGACTTCGCTCACTGCAAGATTCAAGCAAAAAATGGCTTTATATCGCAGCGAGTGTTGTGGGATTTTTATTGGTTGGAACTTTCTTTTTTAATCAAAAAGAAAATGCAGTTGAAACTCCAAAAAATACTGTCGTTGTAAAAGAAACTGCAAAAGATTCAGCTGAAAAGCCAATTTTAAATGACATGAATTCTTCTAAAATAGAAATCGCAGTTTCGGAAAAAACTTCGGACGAAATTTCAAATAAGGAAGAAAAAAGCAATAATCAAAAAACAGATAAAATCAATAAAAATGAATCAAATCAAATAGCGGAGTCTTCAATCATCATCAAAAACAATCAAGAAAAACAATCAATTAATAATCAAACAACAATTGCTGAAACGCCTAAAAAAGAAAACGTGGATCAATTGCTGGATTCGGCTGAAAAAACAATTGTAGCGGAAAATTCGACGAAACCAAAAGCAAAAATTAAAGTAAATGCCAATGATTTACTGAATCAAGTCGACGGTGAATTAGAACAATCGTTTCGAGAAAAAGTAATCACAAAAGTCAATAAAAACTATCAAACGGTTAAAGTGGCTTTGGCAAATAGAAATCAGCAGGAGTAAAGAGCTGAGAGAAAAAAAACAAGAAGCAAGAATTTACAATTTACCATTAACAATCACAATTAAATAATCATCATCAATCACAATCAATTTAAAAAATCAATCATGAAAAATTTTACCATTCATCTCGTAATTTTAATTTTCTTATTTGTAAGCAAGGTTATGGGGCAAGAAACTTTTGAATCCAAAGCCAAGAAAATTGCCAATAAAATCGAGAAAGTTACCAAAGAAGAAAAAGAAACTTTAAAACAAGAAGTTGAAGCTGTAAACGTTCAATTATCTGAAGGAAAAATTACGCAGGAACAAGCTGATAAACGCAAAAAAGAATTGGCAGAAGCCAGAGCAATAATTATCGAAGAAAAAGTGACTTTGGCACAAAATGAACTCAACGATTTGGTTCAGCAAAAAGTAGACGGAAAACTAAAAGAGCAGGATTCTACTAAGAAAGGCAAGATCGTTATTTACTGGGACAAAAACGACTGGAATAATAATAAACACAAAGATTCTATTCGAGGTGAAAGAAGAACGACATCTCAATTTGTTTTTGCGCTTGGTTTAAATAATACGATGATCGATGGTAAATATCAGGATTCTAATTACAGTTTTATAGGTTCGCATTTTTACGAATGGGGTTTTACGTATAATTCAAGATTAATGAAAAACGATAATTTGCTGCATGCTAAATACGGACTTTCATTGATGTACAATAATATTCGTCCGACAGACAATCGCTATTTTGTAGTAAATGGCAATCAGACAAATCTTGAAACCAATGCCGTAAATTTGACTGAATCACGTTTTAGAAATGTTTATTTAGTGCTTCCTGCGCATTTAGAATTTGATTTTACAAGACCAACAGTAAAAGATGGAAAAACGTATTTTAAAACACATAAAAGCTTTCGTTTTGGAGTTGGAGGTTATGCCGGAATTAACGTAAAATCAAAACAGATTTTAAAATTTGAAGAAGAAGATTTAAAATATAAAAGCACCATAAAAGGCGAATACAATGTAAATAATTTCATTTACGGCGTGAGTTCTTACATTGGTTACAGAGAATTAAGCTTATATGTGAAATACGATTTGAATCCGTTGTTTCAGGACAATTTAGTTAAGGAAAACAATATTTCGATGGGACTTCGATTTGATTTTAATTAAGTTACAGCGTTAAGTTTAGTTAGTAGAAAAAGTGCTTCGTGAGAGGCACTTTTTTTAGTTTTAAAATAAATTTCAGGATGGATTTATGTACTTTTACAGGCTTTCAACTTTAAAAAATAAATTTACGTTTTGATTTCACAAAATACAATTGACACTGTTTTTGAAACTGCTCGAGTTGAGGAGGTTATTGGCGATTTCGTGAATTTGAAGCGTGCAGGAAGTAACTTTAAAGGTTTGAGTCCGTTCTCAGATGAGCGCTCTCCTTCGTTCATGGTTTCGCCTGCAAAAGGAATCTGGAAAGATTTTAGTACAGGAAAAGGCGGAAATTCTGTTAAATTCCTGATGGAGCATTCTCAGTTTACCTATCCGGAAGCCATTCGATATTTAGCCAAAAAATACAACATCGAAATTGAGGAAACCGAACAATCTGAAGCCGAAAAAGCAAATACAGATATTCGCGAAAGTATGTATTTGGTTTCTGAATTTGCGGCCAAATATTTTCAGGATGTTTTGTTAAATTCTGAAGAAGGAAAAGCAATTGGTTTATCTTATTTTAAAGAAAGAGGATTTACGAATGAAACCATCAAAAAATTCAATTTAGGATATTCTCCAGAAACCTGGGATGCTTTGACTAAAGAAGCATTAGGGAAAGGATATAAATTAGAATTTTTAGAAAGTACAGGTTTAACAATTCCAAGAGAAGATCGTCCGTTTGACCGATTTAAAGGGCGTGTAATGTTCCCTATTCAAAGTATGTCGGGTCGTGTATTAGGTTTCGGAGGACGTATTTTGACCAATGACAAAAAAGCGGCAAAATACCTGAATTCGCCAGAAAGTGATATTTACCATAAAAGTAAAGTGCTTTACGGAATTTATCATGCGAAACAATCGATAGCTAAACAAAACAATTGTTATTTGGTAGAAGGTTATACCGATGTAATTCAGTTTAGTCAGGCCGGAATTGAAAATGTTGTGGCTTCATCTGGAACAGCTTTAACGCCAGATCAAATTCGTTTGATTAATCGCTTGACCAGAAATATTACCGTACTTTTTGATGGTGATGCCGCTGGTTTACGTGCGTCTATTCGAGGAATCGATTTAATTCTGGAAGAAGGGATGAATGTGAGAGTTTGTTCTTTTCCTGACGGAGAAGATCCAGACAGTTTCGCCCGAAAAAATTCGCATGATGAATTAGTCGCTTATTTAGAAAATAACAGTAAAGATTTTATACAGTTTAAGGCTTCTATTTTAATGAACGAAGCTAAAAACGATCCAATAAAAAAAGCCGATTTGATTCGGGATATGGTTGTCAGTATTTCGAAAATTCCAGATCGCATCCAGCGTGAAGTATATGTTCAGGAATGTGCTCGAATAATGGATATTTCGGAGCAGGTTTTGGTGAGCACTTTGGCACAGCTGATTCAAAAAGATATTGCAGAAGCTAATAAAAAGCAAAAGCAAGAACAAAAACCTTTTGAAGTTCATAGAAATCAGCCTCCTCAAAATGCAGGTTATTCAGGAGGAGATCCAGAAGATCCAAGAACTGGACCGCCGGAAGGTTATGATTATCCAGGAGATCAGGGTTATTCAGCAGTACAGGAACAAAAAGTAGATATTTTATATGAGTTCGAAAGAAAAGTCATTGAAATTCTTCTTTTGTATGGAAGTGTTGTTGAAAATTTTGAAGATGTTTTCTTAAAAGCTGACGAAGAAGGAAATATAAAAGAGGTTTCTGAAAAAAGAGAATATAAAGTATTCGAAAAAATATATTTAAGTCTGCAGGAAGATGAGATTGAGTTATCAAATTCATTATTTCAAAATATCTTCAGCGGTTTAATTGATTTTTATAACCAAAATGAAACATTCAGTTTAGATAAATATTTAATGCATTTACCTCCAGAATTTGCTCAGGAAGTGACAAATATTTTAATGGAAGATGAAAAAGTAGTCATTCATGACTGGGAAGGACAGAATATTTTTCCGAAACATAAAAATGTAACTATCGAACAAAATGTTTCAGACACTATATTTTCATTGCGCTGGTATTTGGTTTCAAAAATTATTCATGATTTGAAAAATTCATTGATGACAGATCCGCAGGAAGATAATTCAGAAGTATTGTCAATGGTGGTAGATTATTCGAAACTGCTCAATAATTTTTCGAAGAAACTTGGCCGAGTCGTAGTTCCTTATCACTAAAAATTCAAAAAGCTCTATATCGATAAACAATATAGAGCTTTTTTTTATGACTGATGGTTTTGCCGAAGCAAATCAACCATTAAATTAAATAATTTCTAAAGTCTTAGCTTTGTTTACTAAGTCAACTAAATTAGTTACGTTTAATTTAGTCAATAATCTTAATTTGTAAGTACTGATCGTTTTTTCGTTCAGATTTAAGATTTTAGAAATTTCATTGTTTTTCTTTCCGTCACTTAAGTAACGTAAAACTTCAATCTCGCGATTAGAAAGTTTTCTGTACAAACGTTCGCTCTTGCTTTGTTTAGCAATAAGGGCCATGTTTTTGCGAACTGTTTCATTGATAATAATTTTTCCTTCATGTACTTTAATAATAGAAAGACCTAATGTTTCAAGTTTTTCTGTTTTGTGTACATACCCTGAAACTCCTGCTTTAATTGCGTTTGGAGCATACATTTGTTCAGCGAGGTCACTAAAAATTACAATTTTTGTTTTTGGGAAGTTTTTCAGGATCGATTTAACTTCAAAGATGCTCGAAAGACCTTCTAACTCTAGATCTAGAATTAGGATGTCGATCTCCTTCGTCTGAAGAATGTCTCTAACCATTGAAAAATTGCCTACGTTGGCAACAATTGAAATTTGATCGTGGTCTTTGAAATAAGACTTAACGCCAAAGTGCGTCACAGGATGATTGTCTGCTAGACATACTTTAATCATAATTTTTACCTTTTTAGAATTGTTATCATGTTTTTGGAACGGTAAAATTAATAAATAAATTCTGTAGTTTATAGCTGACAAATGTTAAAAAGTTTTATTTTAACGTTTTTGGTATTAAACATACCGGAATTGCATCCATTTTATGCTTGTTGCTGGTGTTTAATCGTTTATAAATTTCGAAGACAGTTTTTTCTCTCCCATCAAAGTCAACTGCCGTTTTTCCTGACTCCGCGGCTAACATCGCCCATTCAAGTTCATCATAACTTGCACCTAATTGGTCTTCATCGGTACGATTATCGCCAAATAATCCATCTGTTGGAGCAGCTGTTAAAATTGATTGCGGAATTGCTAAAAATTCTCCTAAAGCATAAACATCCGATTTCATTAAATCAGCAATCGGACTCAAATCGACACCTCCGTCTCCATATTTTGTATAAAATCCTACTCCAAAATCTTCTACTTTATTTCCAGTTCCGGCAACCAAGAGACCATTAATTCCTGCTAAATAATATAAAGAAGTCATTCGAATACGAGCGCGTGTATTGGCTAAAGAAAGATTAACCTTTGCTTCGTCATCAGTTTTTGGAACTGATGCCTTAAAAGCTTCAAAAGTGGCTGTTAAATCGGTTTCTACGCTTGAAACATTAGGAAAACGTTTTTTTAATTGCTCAATATGCTCTCTTCCTCTTGAAACTTGACTTTCGGCTTGATGAATCGGCATTTCAACACATAAAACTTGTAAACCGGTCTGAGCACATAAAGTTGAGGTAACGGCAGAATCAACTCCGCCAGAAATTCCAATTACAAAACCATTTACTTTTGCGCGTTCAGCATAATTTTTTAGCCACTCTACAATGTGGATATTTACTTTTTCTGTTTGAATAGTACTTTTTTTAGCCATAATAGTTCAAGTTTTAAGATACAGGGATGTATATTTGCACAAATATTTTTAAGTATTGATTTATTTAAATTTATGCAACACAAATCTAATTAAAATAAAATGAAATTATATCGCTTTACGTTGCTTCTATGCGTGTTTTTTTTGTCCTGTGAACAAAAAAGCAAGGTCGAAAAAGAAGTTGAAGAAATTCCGGTTGACATTAAAGTAGAACGTTTTGATAAGGCGTTTTTTGAAGCTAAACCAGAAGATCTTGGGAAATTAAAAAAGCAATATCCGTATTTTTTTCCAGCAGGAAATAATGATGCTGTCTGGCTTCAAAAAATGCAGGAACCAATTTGGCGAGAAGTGTACAGTGAGGTGCAGAAGAAATACTCCAATTTTGAGCCAGTACGTCAGGAATTCAATTCGCTTTTTCAGCATGTAAAATATTATTTTCCTAAAGCGAAAACGCCAAAAGTAATTACTGTAATTGGTGAAATGGATTATACGGCCAAAGCAATTTATGCTGACAGTTTAGTTATTGTCGCTCTGGAACTATATTTGGGAAAAGAACATAAGTTTTATGAATTCCCGAACTATCTGAAACAGAATTTTGAAGAAAAACAAATCATGCCAGATGTAGTTTCGAGTTTTACATACCGAAATATTCCTGCTTTTCCAGATAGAAATTTAGTTTCTCAAATGATTTTTGAAGGAAAACAATTGTATGCAAAAGATTTGCTTTTGCCTGAATATACAGATGCTGATAAAATTGGATATACGCCAGAACAAATAAAATGGTGTGAGGAAAACGAAGCTTATATGTGGCGTTATTTTATGGAAAAAGAAATGCTATACAGCGACGATCCAAAACTTACAACCCGATTTATTGCTCCGGCGCCGTTTTCTAAATTTTATTTAGAAATCGACAATGATTCGCCAGGAAGAGTGGGCGCATGGATTGGATGGCAGATTGTGCGTTCGTATATGAAAAATAACAACGTAACTTTGCCGGAATTATTAAAAGTTAATTCGAAAGAGATTTTCGAGAAGTCAAAATATAAACCTAAGAAATAATGTCAAATACAATAAATTCAGAAATTAAATTCAATATAGAATTAGACGAAAACCGTGTTCCGGAAAAATTAACGTGGAGTGCGCAGGATGGTGGTGTGCAGGCTGAAGAAGCAAAAGCAATTATGTTGTCTATCTGGGACAGCAAAGCAAAAGAAACTATGCGAATTGATCTTTGGACGAAAGAGATGCCGGTTGACGAAATGAAAATCTTTTTTCATCAGACATTAGTTGCAATGGCAGATACTTTCAAACGTGCAACTGACGACGAAAAAATGTCGGATACAATGAAAGATTTCTGTGATTACTTTGCAGAAAAACTAGAACTTACGAAGTAATTAGATTCTAAAAATAAAATCCCAAATTCCAATTGTATGATTGAAATTTGGGATTTTTTTATTGGGTATTTTTATAGCTTGGAACTTCTTTGTTGAAGTTTAAAACCCTGAATTGTTTTTAAAAACTTCCTGATTCACTTCATCGATATAGGTCAAAAGCTCTTCTTTTCCAATTGATTCTGTAGATGAGGTAACAAAATAATGAGGCATTTCGGCCCAATTGTTAGCGTACATTTGTTTTTTGTATGCGGCAATATGTGAGTCAATTTTTACTCTGCTGATTTTGTCGGCTTTGGTGAAAATAATACAAAACGGAATTTCGCTTTCTCCCATATAAGACATAAATTCAATATCAATATTTTGAGCTTCGTGACGAATGTCAATCAAAACAAAAGCGCATACAAGCTGTTCTCTGTTTTCAAAATAATCTGTAATAAATTGCTGAAAAACAGATTTAGTTTTTTTAGAAACTTTAGCGTAACCATAACCAGGCAAATCGACTAAAAACCAATTGTTGTTGATTTTAAAGTGATTAATTAATTGTGTTTTTCCTGGTCTTCCTGAAGTTTTTGCTAAATTTTTGTGATTGGTAATCATGTTGATCAAAGAGGATTTTCCCACATTTGATCGGCCTATAAAAGCGTATTCCGGAAGAAATTCAGCCGGGCATTTTGAAGCATCAGAATTACTGACAATAAATTCGGCGGTATTAATTTTCATATTTTTTTATTTTTAAAACCTCCTTAAAATCGAAAGTTAGAATGCTATAATTTTTGCTCAGTAAGCCATTTCTCCAGAATCTCGTTGAATTCATCAGGATGTTCCATCATAGCAGCGTGTCCACATTTGTCAATCCAATACAAAGTTGAATTAGGCAATAATTTATCAAATTCTTCGGCAACATTTGGAGGTGTTACAGAATCGTTTTTACCCCAAATAATACAGGTTTCCACTGTCATTTTTGGTAAATCTTTAGCCATATTATGACGAATTGCGCTTTTGGCAATCGTTAAGGTTTTAATCAGCTTGATACGGTCATTTGCAGTTGCATAAACTTCATCGATAAGGTCAGGAGTTGCAATTTTTGGATCATAAAATACATCTTCAGCTTTCTTTTTGATGTATTCATAATCACCTCTTCTTGGGTAACTGTCTCCCATTGCACTTTCATAAAGTCCAGAACTTCCGGTAATTACAAGTCCGGCAACTTTTTCAGGATAAAGTTTTGTGTGGTATAAAGCGATATGCCCTCCAAGAGAATTTCCAAGAAGAATAACCTTGTCAAAACCTTTAAAAGTAATAAAGTCTTTTACGTATTTGGCAAAACTTTTCACATTAGTTTTTAGAATGCTTTGCGTGTAGATTGGCAAATCCGGGATAACAACTTTGTATCCTTTTGATGGGAAATATTGCGCTACACCATCAAAATTACTAAGGCCTCCCATTAACCCATGCAAAATTACGATAGGAGTTCCTTCTCCAGCTTCAAAATAGCTGTATTTGCCTTCTTTTTTGTAGTGTTTGTCCATTTAATCTAATGCCAATTTCAATTTGGACAAATATAGGGTTAAATAAATAAAAATGAATTTTTGCTGATGATTTTTAACTAGATAATTTTTGTAGAATATCTAAGTGCTTAGAAATCAGAATTTATGGTGTTTTTAGGCAAAAGCTTGAAATGTTAAGAAATCAAGAGAAAAAGCATTTTTTTAAGAAAATTAGTGCTTATTTTTTTTGAATGATTAGCGTTATTAAGAAAACGCTAATAATAAGTTAACGTATTGATTGTCTATTGTTTAATGAAGGTGGTAGAAAAGTGGTTAAACTTATTAACAAAGTGGTATATTGTGGTAAAATGTGGTATTTTTTTTTATATTTTTGTCCTATAACATCTTAATTGATTTTTTTGAACACAATTGTTGGAACATATGAGTGTAAAGTTGATGCTAAAGGAAGGCTAATGATGCCTGCACCTTTGAAAAAGCAATTGGCTTCATCGCTTCAGGATGGTTTCGTTTTGAAACGTTCCGTTTTTCAGCCGTGTTTAGAATTGTATCCAATGGAAGAATGGAATTTGATGATGCAAAAAATCAACAAGCTTAATCGCTTTGTGAAAAAAAACAATGATTTCATTCGAAGATTTACTGCTGGTGTTAAAATGGTAGAGATTGATGCATTAGGGAGATTGCTGGTGCCGAAAGATTTGGTGGCTTTTTCAAGTATTTCTAAAGATGTTGTTTTTTCTTCTGCGGTTAATATTGTGGAAATTTGGGATAAAGATTTATATGAAAAATCAATAAGCGGCGAAGATATGGATTTTGCTGATTTAGCCGAGGAGGTAATGGGAAATATTAATGACGACGACAATGGAATATCATAATCCGGTTTTGCTTCATCCAACAGTTGATGGTTTAAATATTAAGCCTGATGGTATATATGTGGATGTGACCTTTGGAGGCGGCGGCCATTCAAAAGAAATTTTGAGACGCTTAGGACCAAATGGAAAATTGTTTGCTTTTGATCAGGATGAAGATGCGCTTGCAAATGCATTGCCGGATGAAAGGTTTACTTTAATTAATGAGAATTTCAGATTTATAAAAAGGTTCTTGCGTTTTCATGGTGTAAGAGGAGTTGATGGAATCTTGGCAGATTTAGGAGTTTCATCACATCAGTTTGATGTTCCTGAAAGAGGTTTTTCTACAAGATTTGATGCCGATCTGGATATGCGGATGAGTCAAAAAAATGATTTGAGTGCTTATCGAGTGGTTAACGAATATGAAGAACAGGATTTACGTCGTGTTTTTTTTGATTATGGGGAGTTGAAAAACGCGCCAGCTTTAGCCAGAACAATCGTTGAAGCGAGAAGAGATTATCCGATCAAAACAACAGATGAACTGAAAGAAGTTTTAAAGAAATATTTACCTGAGAAGGTTCGAAATAAAGTATTGGCTCAGATTTATCAGGCAATTCGAATCGAAGTAAATCAGGA
Organism: Flavobacterium resistens; assembly: GCF_900182645.1. GTDB lineage: Bacteria > Bacteroidota > Bacteroidia > Flavobacteriales > Flavobacteriaceae > Flavobacterium > Flavobacterium resistens. The sequence goes on from NZ_FXTA01000002.1 coordinate 979,575, forward strand.
AATGGATGTTCTAAAAGAGTTTATTGAGCAATCATTGGAGATTTTGAATCCGGGCGGAAGATTTTCAGTAATCTCTTATCATTCTTTAGAAGACAGACTGGTAAAAAGATTCATCAAAAATGGAATGTTTGAAGGAGAACCAGAGCGTGATTTTTATGGGAATTTTTCGGTTCCATTTAAAACCATCGGAAAATTGATTGTTCCTGATGACGCTGAAATCAAAATCAATAACAGAGCAAGAAGCGCAAAATTAAGGATTGCTGAAAAGATATAATATATAGGTAGAAATGAAAAGTGGAGTATTTGGCATATTAAAAGCAAGATTTCTAATCAATGATGACGCAATTAAAAACTGGCGTTTCATTGTTTTTATCATTTTGCTTGCCATTTTGATGATTGCAAATACACAGCGATACGAACAAAAGGTTTTTGAAATTGCAAAACTGAACAATGAAGTAAAAGAATTGCGATCAGAGTTTGTGGACCGACGTTCAGAATTAATGAAATTAAAAATGGAATCAACGATTTCGGATAAAATGCTTGAAAAACAGATTTTTCCATCAACGGTTCCTCCAATAAAAATAGAAGTTAAAAAAGAAGAAGAAAAAAGTTTCTTTAAAAGAATATGGCAGTAGACGATAAACATATATCCTACAGAATTTACCTCGTAGCAGTTTTCATCTTTTTGATGGCAATTGCTATTGTCGTTAAATTAACCAATATTCAATGGGTTGACGGAGATCATTACAGACAATTAGCAAAACAGCGTACGGTTAGAAATTTTATCATTCCGGCTAACAAAGGAAATATTTATTCTGCTGATGGAAGTTTATTGGCGACTTCAATCCCGAATTATGAAATTCGATTTGATGCAAAAGCACCAAAAACTGAAACTTTTGAAAAGCATGTAAAAGCTTTATCAGATTCGTTAGCTACAGTTTTGGATAGGCCAGCAGGTTACTATGAACAGGAATTAAGAAGAGCGAGAGCAAATAAAAATCGCTATTATTTAATTGCCAGAAAATTGAGTTATACTGAATATGTAAAAATAAAAGGTTTTCCATTATTCAATTTAGGCGCTTTCAAAGGCGGAATTATAGTGGAACAAGAAACAGTTAGAAAGCATCCAATAGGGCAAATTGCTGAAAGAACAATTGGTTACGACCGAATTGATCCTGCTACCGGAATCGAAGTTGGAAAAGGAATCGAATGGGCTTTTAAAAGTTATTTGAACGGAAAAGATGGAAAAATCTTAAAGCAAAAAATTGCAAAAGGTCAATGGAAACCAATTCGTGATGTAAATGAAGTAGATCCGATTGATGGTTATGATGTGATTTCAACAATAGATGTATTTATTCAGGATATTGCACATCACGCTTTATTGAAACAACTTCAGGATTACGAAGCGGATCACGGTTGTGTTGTTGTTATGGAAACAGAAACAGGACATGTAAAAGCAATTTCGAATCTAGGAAGAGGTGAAGACGGATCGTATACCGAAACTACAAATTATGCTGTAGCAGAGTCTCACGAACCAGGATCGACTTTTAAATTGGTTGATTTAATGGCAATTTTAGAAGATAAAGTAGCTGATACAAGTACGGTTTTTGACAGTCACGGAGGTCAAGTTAGATATTACGGACGTCCGGTTAATGATTCGCATCATGGTGGTTACGGAAAAGTTTCATTAGCGCGCGGATTTGAACTTTCTTCCAATACGGTAATGGTTCAGGCGGTTTATGACAATTATAAAAGCAATCCGTCAAAATTTGTAGATCATATCAGAAATTTTGGTTTGGATAAACCTTTAGGATTGCATTTTAAAGGAGAAGGAAGACCATATATTCCAAAACCTGGAGACAAACATTGGTCAGGAACTACGCTTCCGTGGATGGCTTTTGGGTATAATGTTTCAGTTACACCAATGCAAACATTGGCATTTTATAATTCGGTTGCAAATAATGGTGTAATGGTAAGACCGCAATTTGTATCTGAAATTAAAGAATGGAACAAAACGATTAAGAAATTCGATGTAGAAGTAATTAATCCAAAGGTTTGTTCACAGGAAACAATTAAAAAATTAAAAGCTGTTTTGCAGAACGTGGTTAAAAAAGGAACAGGTTCTAAATTGTATTCGAAAGATTTTTCGATGGCAGGAAAGACAGGAACGGCTCAAATGAATTATGGAGGAAAAGAAGGGAAATCGGCATTGTATTATGCGTCTTCTTTTGTTGGGTATTTTCCTGCTGATCATCCGAAATATTCTTGTATTGTAGTGGTTCATAAACCAAATACAGCAAAAAATAATTATTACGGTGCAGATGTGGCGGGACCGGTTTTTAAAAGAATCGCTCAAAAAATATTTACAGATGCGCCTTCAACAAATAAAATAAAGCAGCTGGATTCTAAAATTCCAAAACAAGAAATCAGTTACGCAAAATTTGAGAAGGAATCAAATACAAAAACAAATGTAATTCCGAATTTAAAAGGAATGCCAGGAATGGATGCAATTGCTTTACTTGAAAATTTAGGTTTGAAAGTTAAAGTAAATGGAGTTGGAAAAGTGAAGAATCAATCGATTCAGGCTGGTCAAAATATTAGTAAAAACGCAATTATAGTATTAGAATTATCGTGAAAATACTTAAAGACATATTATACAAAGTGGCTATCGAATCAGTAACAGGTTCGACAGAAATTGGTATTCAAAAAATTGAATTTGATTCACGTAAAGTTGAGGCAGATGATATTTTTGTGGCCATTCGCGGCTCTCTTTCTGATGGACATGATTATATTGAGAAAGCAATTCAGTTAGGAGCAACAGCTATTATTTGCGATACGCTTCCTCAAAATATTGAAAAAGGAATTTCATATATACAGGTAAAAGATACCAATACGGCTTTGGCTTTTATGGCTGCTAATTATTTTGGAGATCCATCTGCAAAACTAAAATTAGTTGGTGTAACCGGAACAAACGGAAAAACAACGATTGCATCATTGCTGTTTCAGTTGTTTAAAAAAGCAGGTTTTAAAGTTGGGTTGTTGTCAACTGTGAAAATAATGGTTGATGAAACTGAATATCCTGCAACGCACACAACACCAGATTCTATTACGATTAATCATTTTTTAAATGAAATGATTGAAGAAGGTGTGACGCATTGTTTTATGGAAGTAAGTTCACACGGAATTCATCAAAAAAGAACAGAAGCGTTGCATTTTGTGGGCGGAATTTTTACGAACCTTTCTCATGATCATTTGGATTATCATCCAACTTTTGCCGAATACAGAGATGTAAAAAAATCATTTTTTGATTCATTACCAAAAACGGCTTTCGCTTTATCGAATATTGATGATAAAAACGGAACTGTAATGTTGCAAAATACAGTGGCTAGAAAGTTTACATATGCATTAAAATCATATGCGGATTTTAAAGCAACAATTTTAGAGAGTCAATTATCTGGTTTACTGTTAAAAGTAAATGATAATGAAGTTTGGGTAAAGCTAATCGGAACTTTTAATGCATATAATGTATTAGCGATTTACGGAACAGCAATCGAACTAGGAATGGATAGTCTTGAGGCGTTGCGCTTACTGTCTGATTTAGAAAGTGTTTCGGGACGTTTTCAATATATTGTTTCGGCAGGAAACATAACAGCAGTTGTTGATTATGCTCATACGCCGGATGCATTAGATAATGTATTAAAAACGATTAATGACATTCGTACCAAAAATGAACAATTGATTACAGTTGTTGGTTGTGGCGGAAACAGAGATAAAACAAAAAGACCAATTATGGCAAAAATTGCTTCGGATTTAAGCGATAAAGCAATTTTAACTTCTGACAATCCAAGAAACGAAGATCCTGAAGTGATTTTAGATGAAATGGAAAAAGGAGTTGAACCTCATAATTACAAAAGAATATTAAGAATTACGGATCGAAAACAGGCTATAAAAACAGCTTGTCAATTGGCTCAGCCAAATGATATTATTCTTATTGCAGGGAAGGGACACGAGACATATCAAGAAATAAATGGTGTTCGCCATCATTTTGATGATATGGAAACTGTAAAAGAAATCTTGGAGCAACTAAACAAATAATAATAAATTTTTAAGTTCAAATACCACTAGACAATTGGAATTTGGAGTTTCAAAATTAGAATTTAAAAAATAGAAAAATATGTTATACTATTTATTTGAATATTTTGACAAAACATTAGATATACCTGGAACAGGAGTTTTTCAGTATATCACTTTTAGATCGGCTTTGGCTTTAATGCTTTCGTTGCTTTTATCTACGATTTACGGAAAACGTATTATCAACTTTTTGCGTAATCAGCAAGTTGGTGAAACAGTTCGTGAGCTAGGTCTTCAAGGGCAAAATGAAAAAGCGGGAACACCTACAATGGGAGGCCTGATTATCATTTTTGCAACTCTTGTGCCTGTTTTGTTGTTTGCTCGTTTGCATAATATTTATATTGTATTGCTTATTGTGACTACACTTTGGATGGGAACAATTGGTTTTATTGATGATTATATTAAAATATTCAAAAAAGATAAAGAAGGTCTTAAAGGAATTTTCAAAGTAATTGGTCAAGTTGGTTTGGGAATAATCGTAGGAGCTGTTCTTTATTTTAATCCAGCAGTAACTGTTCGTACTGATACAGGAAAAACGGATGTTTTTAAAGCATCGCAAAATACAACCATTGTTTTGCCGGCTCCTGTTGAAGAAAAATCAACTGCGACTACAATTCCTTTTGTAAAAAACAACGAATTTGATTATGCCGAATTATTAGCTTGGACGGGCGATGGATATGAAAAATGGGCTTGGTTGATTTTTATTCCAGTTGTTATTTTTATTATTACTGCAGTTTCTAACGGAGCAAACTTAACTGACGGAATCGATGGTCTCGCCGCCGGAACCTCCGCAGTTTCAGTACTCGCGCTCGGGATATTTACATTCGTTTCGGGAAATATTATTTTCTCTAATTATCTGAATATAATGTACATTCCTAATTCGGGGGAAATGACAGTTTTTATATCTGCATTTGTTGGTGCTTTGATTGGATTTCTTTGGTACAATTCTTACCCGGCATCTGTTTTTATGGGAGATACAGGAAGTTTGACTATTGGAGGAATTATTGCTGTTTTGGCAATTGCCGTTCGTAAAGAATTATTGATTCCGTTATTATGTGGAATCTTTTTAGTAGAAAATTTTTCAGTGGTTTTACAGGTGAGTTATTTCAAATTCACTAAAAAACGCTACGGCGAAGGACGAAGAATTTTCCTGATGTCGCCACTGCATCATCATTATCAGAAAAAAGGATATCACGAAAGTAAAATTGTGACTCGTTTCTGGATTGTTGCAATTATGTTAGCCATTTTATCAATCGTTACTTTAAAGTTAAGATAGATGAGGCTGGTAGTTTTAGGAGGAGGAGAGAGCGGTGTAGGTACTGCTATCCTCGGGAAGAAAAAAGGATACGATGTTTTTGTGTCTGATTTCGGAAAGATAAAAGAAAGCTATAAAGAAGTTCTTATAATTAATAAAATCGCCTGGGAAGAAGAACAGCACACAGAAGATTTAATTCTGAATGCCGATGTGGTAATGAAAAGCCCGGGTATTCCTGAGAAATCACCAATCGTGAAAAAACTAATTGGGGCTGGAGTAAAAGTGATTTCGGAGATTGAATTTGCAAAGCCTTTTACAGAAGCTCTTACAATTGGAATCACAGGAAGTAATGGTAAGACAACCACAACAATGTTGACTTATCATTTGTTAAAATCAGCTGGATTGAATGTTGGTTTAGGAGGTAATATAGGAAAGAGTTTTGCCTGGCAGGTAGCCGAAAATAAATTTGATGCATACGTTCTAGAATTAAGTAGTTTTCAGTTAGACGGAATAATAGATTACCGACCGGATATCGCGATAATAACGAATATCAGTCCGGATCATTTAGATCGATATGAATATAAATATGAAAATTATATCAATTCGAAATTTCGAATAACGATGAACCAAACCGAAAGTGATTATCTTATTTATGATGCAGACGATGAGGCAAGCGCAGAATGGTTAAAAAATAACAAAACAAAAGCAAAATTAATTCCTTTTTCATTGACTAAATCATTTGACGAAGGGGCTTCTATAAATAACAACAAAATGGAAATAAAGATCAACCAAGAAGAGTTTACAATGGACACGGAACACATTGCGTTAGAAGGAAAACATAATATGAAAAATGCAATGGCAGCAAGCTCTGTAGCAAAATTGATGCAAATTAGAAATGCAACAATTCGCGAAAGTTTATCTAATTTTCAAGGTGTTGAACATCGTTTAGAAAAAGTACTAAAAATTCAGAATGTACAGTATATTAACGATTCAAAAGCAACAAATGTGAACGCAACTTTCTTTGCTTTAGACAGCATGAATGTTCCAACGGTTTGGATTGTAGGAGGTGTTGATAAAGGAAATGATTACAACGAATTAATGTCATTAGTTCGTGAAAAAGTAAAAGCAATTATCTGCCTAGGAATCGATAATCGTAAAATTATTGATGCTTTTGGAAATGTTGTTGACATTATGGTTGAAGTGAACGATATGAATGATGCAGTTAAAACTGCTCAAAGATTAACAGAAAAAGGTGATGCCGTTTTATTGTCTCCGGCCTGTGCAAGTTTTGATTTATTCGAAAATTACGAAGACAGAGGAAAACAATTCAAACAAGCAGTACATAATCTGTAAAAATGGTTTCAAGTTTCAAGTTTCACGTTAGGAGAAACTTGAAACTTGAAACAAAGAAAACCTGAAATAAAATTAAAATGAAAGAGCTAGTAAACAAATTAAAAGGAGATAGGGTAATATGGTCATTCGTGGCTTTATTGGCGCTGTTTTCGTTTATGCCTGTTTTTAGTGCGAGTAGTAATTTGGCATACATAGGTCACGGAACCGGAAATACTTTGGGATATTTGGTAAAACATTTGGCTCACATTTGTATCGGATTCCTGATTATTTATTGGGTTCATAAAGTTCCATATCATTATTTCAGAGCGATTTCAAAAATTGCTTTGCCAATAGTTTGGTTCTTATTACTTTATACATTGCTTAAAGGAACTGTTATTGCAGGTGCAAATGCGAGTCGTTGGATTCAGGTGCCGTTTATCGGAATTACATTCCAGACTTCAACATTGGCTTCTATCGTTCTATTTATTTTTGTAGCACGATATTTGTCAAAAAAGAAAGAAGAAAATGAGCCTTTCCAAGTATCGTTTATACAGCTTTGGATTCCAGTGTTTATTACGTTGGCATTGATTTTGCCTGCGAATTTCTCGACCACAGCATTGATTTTTGCAATGGTTTTGATGTTAACGTTCATTGGAAAATATCCATTAAAACATATTGGAATTATTATCGGTTCTGGAATTGCCATGTTGGCATTTTTCCTTTTGGTTGCAAAAGCTTTTCCGGATTCAAGATTTTTCAGCAGGGTTTCAACTTGGGAAAGTCGTATTATGAACTTTACAACAGATAAACCTGATGAAGATGATTATCAGATTGAAAAAGCTAAAATAGCAATTGCATCTGGGAAATTAGGCGGTTTAGGTCCAGGGAAAAGTGTTCAGAAAAACTTTTTGCCACAATCATCTTCCGATTTTATTTACGCCATTATTGTTGAAGAATACGGATTAGTGGGCGGAGTTGCAATATTGATTTTGTATTTATTGCTTTTGTTCCGATTTGTTATAGCATCGCACAAAGCAAATACATTATTCGGGAAATTAGTCGTCGTCGGACTTGGGTTTCCAATGATATTTCAGGCGATGATCAATATGGCGGTTGCGGTTGAATTGTTGCCGGTTACAGGACAAACTTTACCGCTGATAAGTTCAGGAGGAAGTTCGATCTGGATGACCTGTTTAGGCCTCGGAATTATCATCAGCGTTACAAAAAAAGAGGAAGAAATTGCTGAAGAAAAAATAGAGAAAGAACGAAGAAAAGAAGCGCTTCAAAGATTAATTGACAAAGAATTAGCAGAAGAGGATTTGCCAGCTGATGAAGTATATGAAGAAGAAGCGATGTATTCAATCGAAGACAATTCAAGAAATCCGATGAATGCAGTTTTAAATAGATAAGATTAAAATATAAAGATTTTTTAAAAAGTTGTAATTTTTAGAAAGATGACAAAGTATAAATTCATACTTAGCGGAGGAGGAACAGGAGGACACATTTATCCTGCAATTGCGATTGCAAATGAATTAAAATTACAATTTCCTGATGCAGAATTTCTTTTTGTAGGAGCCAAAGATAAAATGGAAATGCAAAAAGTGCCTCAGGCTGGTTACGAAATAAAAGGTCTTTGGATTGCAGGTTTGCAACGAAAACTGACTTTGCAGAATATGATGTTTCCATTGAAACTGGCATCAAGTTTATTAGAGTCAAGAAGAATTATTAAAAAGTTTAAACCAAACGTAGTAATTGGAACTGGAGGTTTTGCCAGCGGACCTTTATTGCAAGCAGCAGGCGGAGCGGGAATTCCAACTGTTATTCAGGAACAGAATTCTTTTCCAGGAATTACAAATAAATTATTGAGTAAAAAAGCAAATGCAATTTGTGTTGCTTATCAAAATTTAGAACGTTTTTTTCCAAAAGAAAAAATTGTGTTGACAGGAAATCCTGTACGTCAGGATTTAATTGATATTGAAAGTAAACGTGATGAAGCAATTGCGTTTTATGGTTTAGATTCGAATAAAAAAACATTATTGGTTTTAGGCGGAAGTTTAGGCGCTAGAAGAATCAATCAGTTAATTGAAAAAGAATTGCAAAATTTTCTTTCGCAGGACGTTCAGGTAATCTGGCAATGCGGAAAATTATATTTTGAAGATTATAAAAAATACAATCAGCCAAATGTAAAAGTGGTTGATTTTATTGAAAGAATGGATTTTGTTTATGCAGCGGCCGATGTGATTATTTCGCGTGCTGGAGCATCATCGGTTTCGGAATTATGTATTGTTGGAAAACCAGTAATTTTTATTCCGTCGCCAAATGTTGCTGAAGATCATCAAACTAAAAATGCGCAGGCAATTGTTGATGCTAAAGGCGCTATTTTATTGAAAGAATCAGAATTGGACAATGAATTCAGTATTGTTTTTGAAGCGCTTCTGAAAGATGAAGGAAAACAAAAACAATTGAGTGCGAATATTAAAAAATTAGCAATGCCTAAAGCAACACAAGATATCGTTGCACAGATTGTTAAGTTAATTAAATAATAAAATAAGATGAAGGCCTAAAGCCTAAAGCTTACAGCTTAAAGCAAAAAAGAAATGAATTTAAATCAAATACAAAACGTTTATTTTATTGGTATTGGAGGCATCGGAATGAGTGCCCTGGCCCGCTATTTCAAATATATCGGAAAACAGGTTTCAGGTTACGATAAAACGCCGTCAATGCTAACAAGTGAATTAATTGAAAGTGGTATAGATATTCATTTTGAAGATAATATTAATCTAATTCCGACTGATTATTTTGTAGAAAATACATTGGTGATTTTTACGCCTGCCGTTCCAAAATCACATTCAGAGTGGAATTATTTTATAGAAAGAAATTTCGAAATTAAAAAGCGTGCAGAGGTTTTAGGAATTATTACCAAAGACACTTTTAGTTTCGCAGTGGCAGGAACGCACGGAAAAACAACAACATCTAGTATTTTAGGACATATTTTATATGAAAGTGGTGCTGATGTTACGGCATTTGTAGGTGGGATAGTAGAAAATTATAATTCGAATTTAATTGGAACTGGAAAAACGGTAACAGTTGTTGAAGCAGATGAGTTTGACAGATCGTTCTTGCATTTGCATCCAAATATTGCCTGTATAACTTCAATGGATGCAGATCATTTGGATATTTATGGAACAAGTGATGCTATTGAAGATTCTTTTAGAGAATTTGCTTCAAAAGTTGAAGATAAAAACAATCTTTTTATAACAAAAGAATTGCCTTTAGAAGGCATTCAATGCGCTATAAATGAAGATGCAGTTTATAAGGCTTATAATGTTAGAATTGAAGACGGAAGTTATGTTTTTGATGTACAGACACCATCAGAAATTATAAAAGATCTTCATTTTGGATTGCCTGGAAAACACAATTTAATGAATGGACTGATGGCTATTGCGATGGCTAAAACGTACGGCACCCCGACCGACTCTATTGCAAAAGCCATTGCTTCATTCAGAGGGATTAGAAGACGTTTTTCTTATCAGATTAAATCGGATAAGTTAGTTTATATAGATGATTACGCACATCATCCAACAGAAATTAATGCTGTTCATCAGGCAGTTAGAGAATTGTATCCAGGAAAGAAAGTTCTGGCGATTTTCCAGCCGCATTTATTCAGCAGAACAAAAGATTTTGTCGATGGATTTGCAGAAAGTTTGTCAAAATTCGATGAAGTATTCTTAATGGATATTTATCCTGCAAGAGAGCTTCCGATGGAAGGAGTGACTTCAGAATGGCTGTTGGGCAAAATGACAAATTCGAACAAACAAATTGTTGCAAAAGAAGATTTATTGGCAAAAATAAAAGCTAATGATGCGCCAATAATTGTAACAATAGGAGCAGGTGATATTGGAGAAATGGTACCGTCAATTAAACAAATATTAAATGAAAATATTTAATTGGACAAATATTAGATTAGTACTTATTTTCGGATTAGTTCTTTTTCTATATTCCTTCGCACAACATCGAAATGGAGATAGAAAATTGAAGAAATCTATGGTTGTTTTTGTAGGAGAAAATGCGCTTTTTGTAAAGGCTGAAACGGTTAATAAATTGTTGATAGAAAATAAAAGAGACGCTTCCAGTATTAGAAAAGATGAACTAGATTTGAATAAGATAGAAAAAACCCTTGATACGCAAGACATGATTGAGAAGTCAGATGTTTTTGTAAGTATCGATGGAGTTCTAAAAGCGGTAGTAAAACAGAAGACACCAGTAGCGCGAGTTTACGATGGTGATCGATCTTTTTATATTGACTATGAGGGTAATAAAATGCCCTTGTCAGACAATTTTACAGCGCGAGTTCCTCTTGTTTCGGGGGCAATAAATGAAAAAAATAACGAAGATTTAGCTGCTTTATTTCGCACAATTTATGACGATGCGTTTTTGAAAAAAAACATCATTGCAATACAAATTATGCCTAATGGCAGCCTAAAAATGTTTAATCGAAACTATGATTATGTCATAGATTTTGGCAGAACGATGAATGTTGATAAAAAATTTAGAAACTATAAAGCGTTTTTTCAAAAAGCAGTTTTAGATAGTTCGTTATACAAATACAATAAGATTGACCTTAGGTTTACGGAACAAGTAGTTTGCACAAAATAATAGAAAATGGAAAAAGATAACATTGCAGTAGGTCTAGATATTGGAACGACAAAGATAGTTGCCATGATAGGCAAGAAGAATGAGTATGGTAAATTGGAAATTTTGGGTATTGGAAAATCCAAAAGTCTGGGAGTTGCGAGAGGAGTTGTAAACAACATTACGCAAACTATTCAGTCAATTCAGCAAGCAATACTTGAAGCAGAAAACAATTCAGGTTATAAAATTAAAGATGTGGTTGTGGGTATTGCCGGACAGCACATCAGAAGTATACAGCATACAGATTACATCAGCCGTAATAATCCAGAGGAAGTTATTGGCGAAAAAGATATTCAGCTTTTGATTGATCAGGTAAATAAACTGGCTATGTTGCCGGGTGAAGAAATTATTCACGTTTTGCCACAAGAATTTAAAATTGACGGACAATCTGAGATTAAAGAGCCAATCGGAATGTACGGCGGAAGATTAGAATCTAGTTTTCATGTTGTAGTTGGTCAAGCATCTTCAATCAGAAATGTTGGAAGATGTATTCAGAGTTCAGGAATTGAATTGTCTGGATTGACTTTAGAGCCATTAGCTTCGGCAGATGCAGTTTTAAGTCAGGAAGAAAAAGAAGCAGGTGTAGCTTTGATCGATATCGGAGGTGGAACTACGGATTTAGCCATTTTTAAAGATGGAATTATTCGTCACACAGCAGTTATTCCTTTTGGAGGAAACGTAATTACAGATGATATTAAAGAAGGCTGTTCAATTATCGAAAAACAGGCTGAACTTTTAAAAATTAAATTCGGATCAGCATGGCCGGGAGAAAATAAAGACAACGAAATTGTTTCTATTCCTGGTTTAAGAGGAAGAGAGCCAAAAGAGATTTCGCTTAAAAACCTTTCGAAAATTATTCACGCACGTGTAGTGGAAATTATAGAGCAGGTTTTTGCTGAAATTAAAGCTTACGGACACGAAGATCCTCGTAAAAAATTAATTGCAGGAATTGTTCTTACAGGTGGTGGAGCTCAGCTAAAACATATTAAACAATTAGTAGAGTATATTACCGGAATGGACACAAGAATTGGATATCCAAACGAGCATTTAGCCGGAAATTCAAGCGAAGAAATTTCTAGTCCATTGTTTGCAACAGCTGTTGGTTTAGTAATGAACAGTATTGAAAACAGTACTCAAAGTGCTGTTCGAATGGAAATTGTAAATGAACAACCAAAAGTTGTTTACAGAAATGCTCCAGTTCAGCAACAGCCACCAGTACAGCAGCGATACGAAGTAGAAGAAAATTACGTTGAAAGAGTAGAAACTATTGAAGAACCAAGAGAAACAAGAACAAATAAAGTAGAAGCAGAATCTACAGAAACCAAAATTAGGAGATCATTTTTTGACAGATACGTCGATAAAATCAAAGATTTTTTAGACAACGCTGAATAAATATAAGCCGAATAGAGAAAAGAGAAAAGGATTACTTTTTGCCCCAAGTCAAGAAGTAAAAAATGTACTAAATAAGAATTAAAAAACCAAAAAGATGATGAGCAACTCAGAATTTGGAAGCATTTCATTTGATTTGCCAAAAAACCAATCAAATGTAATCAAAGTAATAGGTGTAGGTGGAGGAGGTAGCAATGCTATCAACCATATGTTTAAACAAGGTATTAAAGGCGTTGATTTCATCGTTTGTAATACCGATTCACAAGCACTGCAGAACAGTTCGGTACCTAACAAAATTCAGTTGGGTATGAATTTGACAGAAGGTCTTGGAGCAGGTGCAAATCCTGACGTTGGACAGCAGTCTGCTATTGAAAGTATTGCCGATATCGAAAAGATGTTAGATCGTGGTACCAAGATGGTATTTATTACCGCTGGTATGGGTGGTGGTACTGGTACAGGTGCTGCTCCGGTTATCGCACAATTAGCAAAAGAAAGAGAAATCTTAACAGTGGGTATCGTGACAATTCCGTTTCAGTTTGAAGGGAAAGTACGTCAGGAGCAAGCGCTTTTAGGAATCGAAAAATTACGTAAACAAGTTGACTCTTTGATCGTAATTAATAATAATAAATTAAGAGAAGTTTACGGGAATTTAGGTTTCAAAGCCGGATTCTCTAAAGCAGATGAAGTTTTGGCAACTGCCTCTAGAGGTATTGCTGAAGTAATTACGCACCACTATACTCAAAATATCGATTTACGCGATGCTAAAACAGTTTTAGCAAACAGCGGAACGGCAATTATGGGATCTGCTGTGTCAGAAGGTGAAAACAGAGCAAAAGATGCGATTGTATCGGCATTGGATTCTCCGTTGTTAAACGATAATAAAATTACAGGAGCCAAAAACGTATTGTTGCTTATCGTTTCTGGATCTAATGAAATAACGCTTGATGAAATCGGAGAGATCAATGATCATATTCAGGCTGAGGCTGGTTACAATGCAAATATTATCATGGGAGTTGGTGAAGACGAAGCTCTTGGTGAGGCTATTGCTGTAACTATTATTGCTACTGGTTTTGATGTTGAACAGCAAAACGAAATTGTTAATACAGAGCCAAAGAAAATTATTCACACGTTAGAAGATGAGCAAAGAAGTGTTCATAATTTAACAAATAGACCGCTTACTTCTTTTGATTTGAATGCTGAAACACCTACTGCAAAATCAGAAGATAAAGTTGTTTTTGATTTAATGGAAGATACGGTTGCTCCCGTAATTCAAGCACCTGTTGCTCCGGTTACGCCGCCAACAATCAATCAGGAAGAATTGGTAGTGATGTCTGAGTTTATTAAAAATCTTGACGTGACTTTTGAAATCGTTTCTCCAATTACAGATATCGATTTTAAAATTTCTGCACCAGAAGTGCCAGCTTACCAAGAAGTAAAGCCAGTACAGCAAAGAACTTTTGAAAAAGAAGAACAAACGACTTTCTCATTTGATTTGCCTCTTTTTAGAAGTGAACCTGAAGTTAAAAAAGAACCAGTTGCTGAGCAGGAAACTAAAATCATGTTTGAGTTAACAAACGAAACTCGCAATATTAAAGTAAATGATCCGGTTTCATTTGTTCCGGTAACTGAACTTTCTGATAACGGTATTATCAAATATTCGTTAGAAGAATATATGGAAGTTGAAAATGAATTGACAGCTTCAAAACCAGTTGAAAAAGTGGTTGAAGATACAATTCCTGAAGAACTAAACATTACTTTGAAACCAAGAGTTGATTTTGCAAGTCAGGCTGATTTTACAACAACTGCAGAAGTTTCTCCAATGGAATTGACAATTGAAGAAACATTGCGTTTACGTGCCGAAGAAAGAAGAAAGAAGCTAAAAGAATTTAATTATAAATTCCATAATAATGTTTCTAGAATTGATGAGTTGGAAAAAGAGCCAGCTTACAAAAGATTAGGAATCGATTTGTCGAATTCTCAGTCAAATAACAACAATTCGAGAATTTCAGTTGGAACTGACAGCAACAACGATTTGCAATTGCGTTCAAATAATTCATTTTTGCATGACAATGTAGATTAGTTTTCAAAATCTTAATATTAGGATAGCCCGAAAATTGGATTTAATTTTCGGGTTATTTTTTTTATCTTCGCACAGAATTTAGAAATTTGACTTCCTAAATAGGTTTTTAAAGTGAATCTTATTGTCAGTTCGAGCGAAGTCGAGAACAAATTCCAAATTAATATATCAATTAGTAAGCGTTGCTTATTCAAATAAAATAAAAGATGAGTTTACAGACACAAATCATGGACGAAATAAAAACGGCTATGAAAGCAAAAGATACAGTAGCTTTAGAAGCATTAAGAGCAGTTAAATCTGAATTATTATTAGCTTCAACAGCTTCAGGATCTAAAGAAGAATTGTCAGAAGACGAAGAAATTAAATTACTTCAAAGATTAGTAAAAACTCGTAAAGAAAGCGCAAGAATCTTTACAGAACAAAATCGTCCTGACTTAGCTGAGCCAGAATTGGCGCAAGTAGCGGTAATCGAGAAGTTTTTACCAGCTCAATTAAGCGAAGAGGAAGTAGAGGCTGTAATTGCAAAAATTATCGCTGAAACAGGAGCTTCTGGAATTGCTTCAATGGGTAAAGTTATGGGATTGGCATCTGCTCAATTAGGCGGAACTGCTGAAGGAAAAACTATTTCTACAATTGTGAAGAAATTACTTTCGTAATATAATTTTAGATTTCAGACTGTAGATTTTAGATTGCCAATTGAAATCTAAAATCTGCAGTCTAAAATCATCAATAAACTGACCTCGTAGTTCAACTGGATAGAATATCAGATTTCGGCTCTGAGGGTTGGGGGTTCGAACCCCTCCGGGGTCACTAAAAGCCTTGTTTTTAAAGGATTTTTAAAGGGTTTTAGTCAACATTTAGTCAATAATTTTGAATAATGGAGATTAAAACCTTTTTTTATTTAATATTTTATTAGACTAAATGAAAGTTTTAAAAAGAGATTTACTTTAGAAATTAAAAGCGCTTAAGTATAGGAACATACAGTAAGAAGAGTTAGAGCTTATTAAATTATATTGAACTCTTTAAATAACTCGTAAAGTTCTTGACTATTAAAAACAATACTACCTAAAGCAGTTAATTCTAAATTTCCCCCCAATCCTTTATGTTTCTCATTCTTTCCATTATTGGCAACTAATCCTAAATCTATATATTTATCTATATAGTGTGAAATAAAGCTTGCTCTATCTTTGGTTTCTCCTGTTAAATGTCTTCCAACATCGAAAAACACAGCATCGAAATCTTGCAAGTCTGAAGAATTTTTATGTAAGTTTGAGTATACATCTTTAATTTCTAAAGGTATATCGAATTCTTGATAAGGAGATACTTTTAATGTTTCGAACTTTTGATCAAGAAACCCAAATATTAAATTATAAAGATCAGTTAAATCTTTATTGTTCTTTTTAATTGTTTCCTCACTTTTTAAAAGAACTATTTTACTAAAAGCCAAATCTTTTTCTGTATCATCTAATTTAGATTTAAAATCCGAAATTTTAGACATAGATTCAATCGAATTACTTTCATGTCTTTCTATTGTTTTATTAAGACCGTTGATTCTTTCAGTATCTTCAATATTCTGTTTTTTTAAAAGAGTATTTTTTTGCTCTAATGTTACCACTTGCTCTTCAATTTCTTGAATTCTAATAAAATATTCATCTCGTGTTTTCTTTACAGTTTCAAATCTGTTTTTATTGACGACAAGCTTACTTACTGTCTTTTCATTCATTCTAGGAATGATATTATGATTAGTTACATTAACAACTAAACGAGATATAATAATTAATCCATAACTTAAAAGCATTACCCCAAATGCTATTATGATATTATAACCAATTTCTTGCCATGCAACTTTTTCAGCATAGTAATTTCTAATAAAATCTTTTTTATCTAGTAAAGTACAATCACTATCGAAATTGAATATAGTATAAACTAAATCCCAATTTCGAACTAGCCATACAAAGATCAAAGTTCCAAAAAAGGGGTTTGTTGTTTTATCTTTTATGTTGTCAAAAAAAGAAGATATGTAATCGTTACTCATTTTTTAGAAATTAGTTGTTTGTGCTGTAAATATAAAATATTTCTTAAGTATTTAACACTTCAGGTTGGTATTAAGATTTTCTTGTTAGTTTATTTTATGAGAAAATAGCTAATAAGGAACAGTTTTAACTTTTTAAAAAAATACTATATTAGTATTTTAAATTATTAAAGTTTTAAACTCACCGTAATACTATTAACTACTCAATGGCTAACATATCATTACCGCAAAGATTTGTAACAAAACTTCAAAATAACCAAGAAATAGATGGAATTATAAAAACGACTCTTTTTTATTTCGGTGAGATTCTAGAGGAAAACAAATTATATTTTTTTTATGAATATACTGATCACGGAAAAAAGCATATTGAACAAGTTTTGCGGGCATCAGATACTTTAATAACAGATGATACTTTTTCAAATGCGTTAACTAATGAAGATATTGGTTATTATATTTTATCAGTGATATTACATGATATTGGGATGCATATAGATCTAAACGGCTTTAATTGTTTGATAGATGGAGATTATGATGATATTCGTATAAGTGAATTAGATAATTTGACTTGGTCAGATTTGTGGTTAGATTTTTTAAATGAAGCTAAAAAATTTAGTGGGAAACAGCTGAAGGCGATTTTTGGGAAAGATGATATAATAGTTCGTAGTCCACCATTAAGCAATTCGGGAGATATAACGGAAAATGATAAAAAGCTAATAGGTGAGTTTATTAGAAGACATCATCCACGACTTGCTCATGAAATTGCTATCAAAGGATTTCCTGCAAAACCTGAAATAATACCTTTTGCTAATTCTATTGATATAAAAATAAGATCAATGATTGGCTTAATTGCAAGAAGTCATGGTAAAGATTTGAGAAAATGTGTTGATTATATAGAAAGTATTTATGGGAGAGAAGGAAGAAGATGCCCTTTCGGAGTTCATGCTACTTATTTAATGATATTATTAAGAATCGCGGATTATATACAGATTGATAATACTAGAGTTTATAAAACTTCGCTGAAATCAAAGACTTTTTCTAGCCCAGTTTCTTCAATAGAACATAAAGCTCATTTAGCGATTGACAATATTGATTTTAAGTGGCAAGACGATCCTGAGAGGATTTTTGTTACGGCTTCTCCAAAAGATAGCCCAATGTTTTTGAAATTAAAAAAACTATTTAAAGATATACAATATGAACTGGATATATCATGGGCAGTTTTAGGTGAACTGTATGGGTATGTTGGTGATAGCGAAAAACCCAAAATCAAGTATAGGAGAATAACTTCTAACCTAGATACAAATCTTTTTGTTCAGCAACAAGATTATGTAGCCGATAGTTTTTTATTTAAAACTAATGATGAAATCATTAAGTTATTAGTTGCGCCATTATATGGTGATGATATTACCTTTGGTGTTAGGGAACTATTGCAAAATTCAATCGATGCATGTAAAGAGCGTGAGTTTTTAGAAAAGACGTTTTCAAATATTGACTATATTCCAGAAGTAAAGGTAATTGTTGAAAAGGAAGATGATGGAAATACATATTTTAAAATCTTCGATAACGGTTTGGGGATGGATATTGAAATTATTAAAAACTATTTTTTGAGTGCAGGCGCGTCATATAGAAAAAGTTTAGATTGGCAGAAGGATTTTATTGATGATGAAGGTAAAGCCATAGTTAGGAGGAGTGGAAGGTTTGGAGTTGGAATTTTATCAGCTTTTTTAATTGGCAAAGAAATTTTTGTGCAAACAAAAAGTGCAAAAAATGAATTCGGATATAAATTCAGTGCTAATCTTAATACAGAACAAATTAATGTTGTAAAAAGTTTTGGGATTGAGGATGGGACTTTAATAAAAATTCGAATTGATGAGGAAAAAATCTGCGAGTTTGAAAAAGATGATTATGGATGGACAAAATGGTATACATTATCAACGCCTGTCGTTAAGTACTTTTTATTTGGAAATGAAATTATACCTTATAAACAACCAAATCCAGACAATAATGATTCATTGCCAATAACATGGAATTCAATAGATTCCATAGGCTATAATAAGATTTTATGGACGTATAGCAATAACTTTACTAATGTTAAATTGACTTGTAATGGTATTGTTATCCCTACTAATGTTAGGGATGGAATTTTAAATGGCTTAATTAGAGAAGAGCCTCAAATAAGTGTTTTTGATAATAATGCAATTTTACCATTGACATTAGATCGAAACTCGATATCTGATAAATTGAGTTTCTCTAATGAATTATTAGAAGATATATATAAAGATTTAATTGCCTATCTTCTAGTATTTGAAAATAATAGTATTGTTGAAGATAAGAAAATAATAATAAAAGAATCGAGGTTGAATCATTCCAGTTTAAAGAATTCTTATTTTTCAATGGGATATGGAACTAGAAAATATTTAAATGGTTATTATATGTCCTCATTTTTGAATACAATTCTAGTATCAAAGAAAGGGTATATTTTAAAATACAATTATTTTATAAGAAAACTACAGGGGGTTAAAGCGATTTTAATGCAACTTAATGATTTTCCTGAAGGTGGTTTCTACTTTGATCTTAAAGATAATTTTATTTTGTTTACTGATGAAAAGACTAATTCTATTCAAGATTACGGCATTGTTTTAGAGGCAGATTGTTGGAATGAAGAAGCGTCTAAATGGGATTCATTTGATGCACGTGTTTTTTTAAAGACCGAAAAATATCATTATTTATTTGATAAAAAAATTAAGAGGCTTACAACTTGGCTGAAAGCTAGATGTAAATTTCAATTTGAGATTAAAGACTTTACATGTTTAAATATGGGTAATCAGAAAAAAAGTATTTTTGATGAAAGTTTCTTTGAGCAAAATTCAAGTAATGTGCATTTTATACGAGAATACAATATAAATTGTCAGTATGAAGGAAGTTTAATTCTAAATAATTTATTGCAAAAATATATTGGGGATGATGTTGTCATACCCTTTTCACTTGAAGAAAGAAAGAAAAAATTTCCACTTGCTTTTAAGGAATTGGAGAGGTATATGAAAAAATATACTGTATAAGTTTTATTCATGATTATTTAAAAAAAAACTGTATGAACTCAGATTTGCCTTTAGTAAATAGTGAAGACGATAAGTTAGGAAGATTTTCATTTGCGACCGAAATTGCTTCAGGATTAGTGAAATCATTTAAAGATAATAATGAAAGTATTGTACTAGGAATTAATGGTAATTGGGGATCTGGAAAGTCAACTTTAATTAATTTTATTATTAGTGAAATAGAACGATTATCAGATGAAAATAGTTCAAAAATTATCGTTCTTAGGTTCAATCCATGGATGTTTTCAGGACAAAAAGAACTTCAAAGTATATTTTTAAAAGAACTTATTTTAAAACTTGAAAATAATAAAGAAAAATTAAAAGGAATATCTACTAAGATTGCTGACTTTTTAGTTCATTTAAATTGGTTAAAATATGTTCATTCGGGTGCTGGTGAAATAGTGGCAGATGCTAAAACATTTCTAGAAGGATTGGGTAAGGAAAAAGATGTTTCAAAATTAAAAGAAGATATTGATCAGATATTAATAAAAGCAGATGTTAAACTATATATAACTATTGATGACATTGATAGATTAACACCTTCCGAAATAACTGATATTTTTCAATTAGTGAAATTGAATGGTAATTTTGCCAATACAGTATTTATTTTAGCTTATGATCAAGGAATTGTTGCAGACGCATTAAAGCGACAATTTGGAGAAAATGGCAAAAAGTATATAGAGAAAATTGTGCAAGTTGATTACACTCTTCCTTCAATTTCTAAACAAAATCTTTCAAGAATCTTTATAGATAGTTTATCTTCTTTATTTTCTGAAGCTGAGCTAAAAGAAAAAATAAATGAGTTTTCTGATACTATAAAATTATCACCCTTCATAGGTTTTTTTACTTCATTAAGAGATGTTTATAGATTTAATAATAGTTTAAAACTAAGGCTTCCATCAATTTATAATGATTTAAATATAATTGATTTTTTATTAGTCGAATCTTTAAGAATGTTTAATTATGATGCTTATGAATTTGTTATTCTAAATAAAGAAACTTTTGTCTATCAAGAAAAAGGAACTGTTCGTTTGAATACCCCTTCGGATAAAGGATCAGTTTCTAATTTTATAGCTCAGTTAACTTATGATGATATCACAAAACAAATTTTAAATAACCTTTTTGCATATAATATTTCAGGTTTTTTCAATTCAATTGATCCACATGAATTAATAAGAGGGAAGAGAGTATGTAATACCAATTATTTTGATAGATATTTTAATCTTCAACTAAGCTCATTTGACATACAGGAAGTAGTTTTTGAAAATTTTATAAATGGCGATGATTTAAAATCCAGTTTATTAACTTTAGATAAAGTCTTGGCAGAAAAAAAGTTGTTTGGTTTTTTAAATTGGGTAGAAATTAAGAGTAAAAATTCAGATGTAGGTAAAATAAAAAAAATAACTAATCTATATCTAGAATTTTCTAATTCAGTCAAATTTAATAAAGAATCTATTTGGGCACGTGATTCAGATTATATGACAATTTTAAGGTTTGTTGCACAAATGCTTAAAAGAATCCCTGATTTAAAAGATCGCCGAGAAGTAATATTCAATTATTTTAAAACTTTTAAAAGTGACTTTTCGTTTTCTGCTTTTTATATATCAGACACGCTTAAGTATACTAAAAATAAATTAGACGATAAAGGGCTGTCAAATAGCGATTTTTGGCATGTGTTATTTGATAATGGTTTTGAGCCTCTTGATGAAAAGCAACAAGAAAAATTTGTAAAAGAAATAAAAAGAGTTCAAAATTTGAGTAGTAAATCGCTTCTTCAAAATCAGGTTTTGGATAATGATTTTTTAAATGAGGATGAGCTTGCTTGCATTTTAGATTTTGTTAAGCAAAACCATAGTAAATTTTATAATGAAAATTTCCCTTTATTAATAACTAGGGATGAAGATTTAATAAAACTTTTATGGATGTCAATTAAGAGGAGTTATATGACCGCTAATGATCAAATTGGCTATCAGTTGGCTACATATCAATTTTTCCCAGGAATGAATATTAAAAAGATTAAATCTAGAATTAGTAAAATGGATATAGACAGCTTGCCTGAAGATGAAAAAACTGTAATTCAATTATTTTTGAAGGCTTATAAAGATGGTTTTCAAGAAAAAAGATACTATAATATAAGGACTTTAGATATTATGGAGTATTAGATGTGTGAGGTTAAAGTAATATACGCGCGCGTATATTATTTACCCTATATAAAAAAGGTGTCTTTTTTAAGAGACACCTTTTATTTTTATTTAGAAAGACACTTTAAGTAGTCTTTTAATTCATAAGCATTATTATCTTTTATCTTTCTTTCATAGATATAAAGGGAATAATCAGTTATAGTTTTATTACTCAGAATTTCAATATCTCCTTTACTCAAATTGATAAAACATGAATAAACATATCCAGCAGTATCAACTTTAGAATTGATTTTTACATCTGGTTTTTCTAATACTGTTCCGTCAGAGAATAAGATTTTTAATCCAGTTTTGCCAATGTTTAAAGTTGTTCCGTATAATTGAAGTCTTAAGTAAATTCTGTTAGCTCCATTTTCTTCTATTTTAGTGATTGAGTATTCGAAATTAGTAGGAGTATCAGTAATTACTTTTGAAGAGAATTTATCTTTCATAGGAGATAAACGACTACATAAAAAACCTTCTGGTGGTGTTAGCCCTCCAACAACATCAAGTAGAAATGTACTTTCGTATTTTGACATGTATGAATAATAAATTGTTCCTTGATCTTTGTTTTCAAGAACAAGAACAATTTCATCCATGTAAGATTTAGGATGTTTCATTGATCCCTTTACTTCGAAAATTAGACCCTTTAATTTCTCAGGGTCGCTTCCAATTCCTTTCTTAAATAAGATTTTTGTTAGATCTGAATCTTTGTAAAATCCGCTGTAAGACGATTTTCCTTCTTTTATAGTAACGCTTTTACCTGTAAGCAAATCTGAATCTTTCCCAACGAAAAATTGTTGTTGGGCTAAAGCGACAAATGAGGTCATAAACAATAATAAAGTAGCAATTCTTTTCATTCTGTAATGATTAAAGATTATTAATTAGTATGATATTATAGATTGCTAAGATATTAAAATTCGGATAAAACTCCGCAAGAATAAATCTTGATTTATTCTTTTGATACTGAAATTTGTTAAATGCAAAATCAGCTAGAAGAAATCAAAAAAGAAGTCACTAAAAGGATTCGCTTGGAGTTTGAAAAGAAATTTCAAGGGAACAAAAGGCAGTTTGCTAAGAAAGCTGGATGTGATGAAAAAACGATAAGGTTACTTTTAGATTTCGGTCAAGGTATGACACTTAATCTATTATTTAAATTAGCATTTGCTTTAGATATTAGCGCTAGTGATTTGATAAAGGATTTATCTTTAATAGAAGAGTAAAATATTATGTGCAAACAAAAATGGGGTTTAAAACCCCATTTTCGTTATTACTGAAATTATAAAACACTCACAATTATTTATTGTTTCTTTTTAAAAAGTCAAGTAGTTCGGTTAGTTTTGGTTTGTTTATGAGATGGTCGTTCATATATTTTTCATTAGATAGAGAATCAAGAGCGTTGGAGACGGATGTAATGTTTGTTAAATCCCCAATGTATATATTACATTCTTCTACTAGACCTATATCGTTTAAATGGCTATTAGATTCTAGGCTAAAAAGAAGTGCGGTTTTTCTTTTGGAGTCACAGCAATAAACTTTATAAATGTTATCAGAATTGCCAATTAGATAAACTTTATCCACAGAAAAGAATTCTTTGTAATATCGCCATCTTTCAGATTTTAAAATTTTCGTTTCATCTAGAATTTTCTCTATATTATTCTCTGCTGTATCATTTACAGCTTGTGATTTGTATTCTTTTAAAAAAGATTTATAGATATCATTAGTCCCTCCCATTCTGGTTTGAAAATCAAGATAGCTTAATATTTCTTTTTCTGTTTTATCTACAGGAAAGTCTGAACTGTCTTTAATGTCATTAGCTAGCGTGCCAATTGGGCTATCTTCTGATAGTTTTGATTTTATAAATTCTAATAATTTCATAAAGTGTAAAATTTAATTTAAGTATTTTTTAATGCTCTCATTTGAAGTATGGATATGTTAATTTACGTACTATTGTTGAATAATTTCTCTTTTTCTCGATGAAAAGTAATTAAATCGGCTAAGTCAAATCCAGTAGGATAATTAGTATGTTCTAATATTTTTGAAACATGAATTCTAAAACCAATTTTGTTTAATTCGATCGCTTTTAGATTCCAGTCCTTGTATTCACTCTTGTCTGGAAAGGCTATAATTTCAAATTCTTTTACTGGATTTAACATCTCATATTTGAAAGCTTGTTTATTCCCAGTTGCCAACCAATAATATTGTGGTTTGAATAAACTCATTATAATTGCTGTCTTCTCACTTTCTACAATTGCAACCTTTTTTGTGTTTTGTCTTATTAGATGTAACCCGAATAAACATTGACTAAGATTAAAGTTTTCTAGTTGTCTTCTCCTTTTTAATATACTATGTACCCAATTTATTAAAGCCTTATTGTTTTCATCTTTAATTCGTTTTCCTGTTATAGGGTTGTATTGCAGTATTTTGCCTGCATGGATTCTGTTTAAATTGTCAATCTGCCAAAAGACTGTTGAGCCTTGCCAGTTTTTTGAAGTGCCTATTTTATAGTTTTCTATGGCAATTTTTACTTTGTCAGAAGAAAAGATTTTTTCTAAAAAAGCAATGAAGTTATTATTGGAATAATCTCTTAATGATTGCTTTAATAAATCAATGTTGTGATAACTTGTTTGAAGTTTTGGAATTTGATTTTTTTCAAAGCTATGAATCTGATTTCCTTCTGGGGAATTGTAATAACTACAATTGGTTTCTCTATCGCATCTTCCAAAATCTTCTGATAAATAATTCCCAGTTTCAGATTCTATAAATTTTACAAATGTTTTTTTATGACATTTTGGACAAATAAATTTTTTACTGCTTTTGTCCAAGATATATTTGAATTTTTTCATAGGTTTAAAGTTTAAACCAGTTTATAAACTTTGATTAATATAGGTTTATAGTTTATAGCGTATATATACGCTTAAACTCAACCTTAAACTATTAAAGTAAGGAATGCTTAAACTGACGGATTTTAGAATTTAATTGATGTTAATTTAATTGAATTTGCCTAAAGTGTAAGGTGCTTTATTTCTTGCTTGAATTAACCAATTGTTGTTTTTGCAATCAGTTATAAGTTTTTTAGTACTATTATCGGCTATTTTTTTTCCAAAAGAATTTTTGTATGCCAACTGAAGTTGGATTACTAAATTTGAATAAGTAAAACTTTCTTCTATAGTAAATACTTTAGTTAGTAATTCATACTTCTTACTATCTTCTAAGTCAATAACATCGAATTTGTTTCTTTTAGTTTCTGTCCTTAGCTCAAAATTTTCAGCAATAACAGGTAATCCGTTAATAATTTCAAAAGCAAAAGTTTCTGGCTCAATATTTCTGCATTGTTGAGGTTCAACAATTGAAATTCTAGAATCGCTTTCGGATTTAGTCACAGATAGGACAGTTTCAGCTTTGTTGATTAGTTCTGTTCCGATATGTCCGCGCGCGTTATTATCGCCTTTATTCTGGTGTAAAACAGTTAAAATATGAATGTTTCTTTCTTCTGTCCATTTGAGTAATTTGCTTGTTATCATGCTAGCCTCTGATTCATCATTTATTGAGGTAACTAAATCTTTAATTCCATCGATAACGACAAATCCAATTTTTTCATTTCTGTAGATTTCTTTTTCAATAAACTCTAAGCGTTCGTAAGGGCTTAGACTTCTCAAATGAAATGCATGTAAGTTTGTAGGTTCTTCAACTTTTATTTGATTGCAAATACGTTTAATCGCAGTTTGAACATGGTATTTACCTTGTTCGGTGTCGAAATATAAGACTTCGCTTTGATCGTCGGGTAAGCTACTCTTAAAGCGTCCTAATAAATAGTCATCGCTCAAAGCAGTAGATATCGCAATATTTACAAAAAATGATTTTTTAGCCTTTGCTTTACCTATTATAAGTCCAAAGTTTCCAAGAGTTCCTAAAATAGCATCTCCTTTTTCTTTGATATTGTCTAAGCTCCAAGCTATTTGAGGAGGTGAAATTTCTTCCTTAACGTCTATTTTATACTTTTCTCTCTCAATTTCATGAGATGATTCATGAGATAACATTGCGTTGTCAATTATACCTCCTAATTGGGATAAATTAATATTTTCCATTGCAGTTAAACATTAAGAGGTTTAACTGCTTCTAGAACTTCATTACGTTTATAGTAAACGCGGTTTCCTATGCCAAAACTTTTTAGCCTTCCGCTTTTAGTGTGTTTCCACAGAGAAGTTTTATTTATTGATAAAAGTTTACAAACCTCATCACGCGTTAGTAGATCATTTTGCGTGTTTTCATTCGTTTTTTTAGCAATATTTAATAATGGAATAAGAGCTTCGGCTAATTGCTCAATTGTTATGCCGTTTAATAGTATTTGATTCATAAGCAGTTGTTTGTTACTGAGAAAGGACAAAGTAAATGAACTCTAAAAACAACTACAATGGGTCAAAATGGTATAATAATAGTATTAAAAAGGTATAATTGGTATAGTGAATTATGTTGCCTCATAACTCATTCTAAAAGCGTATTCAAGTTTATTTAAAATTTGAATTTCAACATCATGATATTTTGCAGATTTTGCGAATTTTGAAATCTTGATTTTATACTCATCTTCTATAATTTTATTAAATTCATCTTGAGTAAGCGTAAATATATATTCATTTTTGTCGGCATCATTTTTTAAAAAATGAAGAATATTGATGAATTTGACCTGTGACGTTCTCTTACTTTTTCTGTAATGTTCACAAAGATATTTAAAAAGAAAATCTGCTTTTTGGTTTGAGGATAGCCCTAAAAATTTATCTTCTAATTTCCGAGAGGGATTCTTTTTATCAATTCTTTTTTCTCTGTTGGATATTATATTTTCCCTATATTGTTTATAGGCTGATTTTATTTCCTTTCTAGCTTCTTTAATGAGCTCTTTGTACTTTGTTGCTTCCTTCTTTTTGCCTATGTGTTTTAATTGATCAATAAAATCACATTTAAGTTCTACTTTTTCATCTTCGTCTAGCTTATCCCATATATAATAGTATTGTATTTTATATTCATATAAAGTATACTTGAAGTCTTCATAGCTTATTGTTTGATTTAGATTAAGTTTTACCATGTAAAACTTTTTAATGTCTTTATAACGATTGTAATGATCTTCCAAGTCCCATGGAAATTGGGATTTAATTTTGCTTAGGTAAGCGCTATAAATTCGTCTCTTCTCTAAGTCTAGTTCGGATATTGTTTCTAGGTTTATATTTAACAAATGCTCTATCTCTTGAATAACAAAGTCTTTGTCGCTAAGATTTGTATTGTATATTTTCCACTTCTTTAAATTTTCGTTATACACCTGTTCAACGTTATTTGATTGGAGATCTAAATTTTTAAAAAATGATTTATGCATAATAGTTATTCTTTAATTAGCAGTATTTCTTATAACTTCTAATTGAGGCTCTTTTGTTTTTGGGGTTAACTTACTAAAATAGTCTAGCATTTGGTAAGCATTGTCATAAGTTGTTTTTCCTATATATGATAAAAACATTCGCTCTGTTCCGTGCGCTGTAATATTCATTAATACAGGAGTCGGAATTTTTCCGTAGAAATTTGTTGCAAATGAACGACGACAGACATGGGAACTAATCACCTTATATTTTGGGAAAGTTTTTTTGATTGTTGCCATACTGGCTTTTAATTTTTCGCGTCCTATTGTTGGCTCTGTTAATCCAGCTTCTTCACAAACATCTTTAATATATTCGTTAAATCGAACTAATGATATTTTATAAGGTAATCCAGTTTCAATAATTTCAATTGCTTTTGGTAATAATGGAACTGCAACAAGTTTGCCTGTCTTTTGTTGTTTGAGTTCGATTATTTTCATACCGTTTAATTCTTTTATGTTTTTTTCGTTAATGTTGAGTAAATCGCCTCCTCGTTGTCCAATTAAACAGCCTAACAAAAGCCATTTTCTAGCATTGATAAGTGATTCTCTTTTAAGATTAGCCTCTGCTATTAGTTCTTGTTCTTCTTCACTAAGAAATACTATTTCTTCAGGTTCTTTACTTTCCGAAACTCCTTTAATACTTTTTAGCTGTGTTGAGGTTTCAATATCATTTTTTGATGCATCAATACAAATGGTAGTTATGTTTGCAATATTCTTTCCTACGTAGTTAATAGAATAGCCTTTGTTGAATAACCAACTTTTATATTTTTCAACGAATTGAAGATTGATGTCCCGAATTATAATGCTTTTATTCTTTAGAGCTTCGGTTTGATACTTTTCGATTGTGTTTTTGAAAAGTTTTAAATTTTGAACACGACCTTTACTTAATCCAAGTTCTTTTTTTGCGTTTGATTTATAAGGGGCTTCATCAATATATTTTTGAATATAATTTGTAAATATATCCAATTCTATAACAGGCGTTTTGTTGTTAAATATGTCGATTTGAGTTTGAAGCCAATCGCCAGTTAATTCAACACCTTTGCTTACAGCATCATTATGCGATTCATTTATGAAAGTAGCCAGCTTTTCTAATTTCGTTTTTAGAGCTTTTAAATCATCTCTTCCAGTTTTTGGAAGTGCCTTATCTGTACTCCAATCCTTAGCGTTGATTATTAAACCAGTTTTTCTTTTTAATACAGTTTCTCGATTAATTGAGTAACGAACGTAAATATTTGAGGTTTCGCTTTTACTTTGAAGGAGGTATTTAATAGTTGCCATTCATATGATTTTGAAGAAATCAAATATAGAGCAAAAAAGATAGCTAGTCAACAATTAGTCAACCAAAAGTAAATTTATATGAATTTAGTCGTTTTTAAGTAAATCATAATCTCTATAAACTCTTTGTTTGTTAGTATTTTTGGAAATATAGAAATTTAGTTAAATACATGGGTTCTGTCCCCTCCGGGGTCACTATAAATTTTGAAAGCCTGAGAATTTAAATTCTCAGGCTTTTTTTATGGTTCGAAATCCGTCGTGGATCTGTTAAGTTTCACGATTCTCTTTGAGATTCTACAGCTAAGGTTTGGAAAATTTTCATTCGGACTTAAACTGCAATATTTCATTTTTACAAATTGCTAACTGATATGAAAGTAGCTGGTAACGTTTTGATTTTCACAACACAACATTGTCGATAAACATTGAACTCGCGACGAAGCTTCGGGTTTACACGCAATTCCTACTAACGCAAAATGAGTGTTAGTAGAAGTAAATTATCTTTTTCTAATATATTTACCATATTCAATACTTTTTAGCTCAATTATTTTGTGTAAAGAATAAGATATTAGAAAAATTGTTATATATGTAAATGCAATTTTCACAAAGTTATTTAAGTGAGGCAAACTTGTTCCCGGATTATAGAAATTCAGCAAGTCATTTAGATAAGGTTGATGAATTAAATATACACTGTAACTGATAAGTCCGATATGAGATAACAACTTGAATATTCTTTTATTGACGGCGAATTTGTCTACAAAATTACCATACAAAATCACCTCCATTAACGCTAAGCAAGATAGTGTTGCTGGGATAAGAATAAAAGAACTTGTAAAATGGAATAATTTAAAGACAAAGAATAGAATATAAAATAGCGAAAACCATATAAACGGTTTTTTAAAAACTCTTTTGTTCTGATAATATCTGTCAGCTAAAAATGCTCCTGTTGCCCACGTGAACCAAAAATTTAAAACAAAAGTGCCAAATGATAATGTATGTATATTGTATAGATTTGCTATAATACAAAACAAAATTGTAGTCAGCAATAATAGAATTGTTGTTTTTTTTGAACCAAGATAGTTTATTAAAACAATATAAATTGGATATATTAAGTATAATTGTACCTCAAGGGCGATACTCCAAAAGCTAGGATTTAATGAAAAAAAAGTCTTGTCGCTTAAATTATGGATTAAAAATACGTGAGAGAAAAAATCAATTAGTCCTGATTGAGACAAATCGATACTTTTGATAAAGAAAAATAATAAAACTATGAAATAAGGTGGGTATATTCGCCAAAATCGTTTACTAAAAAAGGCATTCCATTTAAATTCATTTTGAGTTTGTAAGTAAATAAAATGAATTAAAAATCCACTTATTACTAAAAATAATTCGACTCCTATCCAACCTTGTCCGATTGGATTAAAATTAAGAAAAGCAGTTTTTGTATTATTAATTATAAGAATTCCATCGTCTGAGTAAGTTTTGGCTTCATAATTTGGATATAGGCATAATAAAGTATGATATGATAATACTAATAAGATGGCAAGACCTCTTATTGCATCAACTCTATCAAGATATTTTTTCGTCATTTATTTGATTTTTATTATTTCTACTAACGTTCTGGTGTTATAGCGAGTTTGACATTAAACTAAGTGATTCTTCGGATTGGTTATTTCATTCTAAATAGAACCATTTTCCCTTAAGTTAATTGCCCAAATTGCTTGTAGTGAGCGTTAGCCGTTGTTTTAATTTTCTTGTTCTGTTTTTAATTCAGTTTTTTTTTTAACTTTTTCAAAGTAATGATTGGCTTAAATAATACTTTTTCACAAGCGTAACAATTTTTAATTCTGTATTGTTCAAAATCACCAAACTTTGTTTTATAAAATTTGTATCCACTTTTTTCAATTTCAAATTCCGCATAACAGTATCCAATTGGCAAATCTAGTGGAGTATGAAACCAATCTATTCTTGATTTTTCATAAAACTTAAAGTTTCCATTTGTGTCAGTTTTAACACTTTCAGTTCTTAAATCTCTTGATTCATTCGAGCCAATCTTCTCATTTATATAATATTCTTTTTCAATTCTGTAAACAGTTGCATTTATAACAGGATTATTACTTTCGTCCATTACCTTTCCTTCAACATTTGCCTCATAGATTACTTTCTGGGGATGAATGAAAATTCCAATTATTAAAATTAGAAAGATTAAAAAGAAAATTTTGGTTGATTTTTTCATTTTTCTTGCCGTTCTGGTAAAATAAAAGCTTACTGGTATATATTTCTAACGATTTTAGACTTATCCACATCTAAATTACGTCGTCATATCTGAAAAATGTAGATCTTTATTTGTATTCAAAAATAGAATTTTTATCTCATAAACTATCAAAAGCACTTTTATTTATTGAATACTATTAGTGCTAGCATGAGTGTGAATTTTGTTGGTCTTGATATATAGATGAATTGGTGGTAACACAACTCCAACCAATAATTATTATTAGCCTCATATAACAAAATTAGCCATCATTCAAAATCTTTAAATCGTGTAATAAGTGGTATGAATTCTCTGCCGTAATGGTCACTATAAAAAAGCGCAAGTCTTATTCTTAAGGCTTGCGCTTTTTTATTCTGCAATTGTCCAATATCTATAAGACAATTTTATGGATAAAGAAATAACTGTTTAATTACTTCTCGGTTTTCTTCTTATAATTCTTAATCAGTACAAAAACCGAAAATAAAAAGACAACAATATAAATAACCGCCAAAGCTGGTTTCTCAAATTTTAGCGTTTCAAAGTCGAATTGTTTAAATAATACTACGCCTAAAATGATTGCGATAGTCGAAAAAGTAAATCGTAATGCGCTTTTATTTTCCATATTTATGTTTGATTATGATTAGTAATTCTTTTCTGGTTATAAAGCTAATATAATGAAATATTTTAATTCCGATTTCATATTTTAGCAAAGTAGAGGGCAACAAGTTCTTCTATCCCAAATCAAATTTAAAATATGTTTGTTTTCTTCTTTATCGGGATTTTGATTGCTTTAGTATTGATGGTAATTGTATTCAGAATTATTGAACCCATTTATCTGTTGATGTTCAATAAGCCATTATTTTTATTTTGGTACCCAATTTTAAAACAAATTGATCCGAGAGATAAGACCATTTTAGGGCGTGAATTTCCGTATTATTTTAATTTATCGGATAAAAAGAAAAGATATTTTGAACATCGGGTAGGGAGTTTTATTGATCATTACAATTTTGAAGGAAAAGAAATTGAAGTCACTCAGGAGATGAAATTAATCATTGCCGGAACTTATGTAATGTTGACTTTCGGAATGCGAAATTACCTGCTTGAACTATTTGAAAATATTATAATTTACCCAAAAGCTTATTATTCGACAATTAATCAGGCGTATCACAAAGGGGAATATAATCCACGAATGAAAGCGGTTGTTTTTTCATGGGAAGATTTTCAGAGCGGACACAAAACACAGGATAATATTAATCTTGGATTACATGAATTTACGCATGTCCTTCATTTTTATTCCAGAAAAAGCTCAGATCCTGGAGCTGTGATTTTCTATGATGAATTTACCGAAATCGAAAAGTATTTTGATGACGAATATTTAACGAATAAGCTTAAAGAAAGAAATTATTTTAGAGATTACGCTTATACCAATAAATTTGAGTTTTTGGCTGTAATTTTAGAGCATTTTTTTGAAACGCCTGAAATTTTTAAAAAAGAATTTCCAGAGTTGTTTGAGCGTGTCAAACTAATGATCAATTATAACGAATTGTAGAGGCTGATTATTCTTCCAATATTTTTTCGGTATCTACAGCATTGTTTTCCTGATATAATTTTTGGCCAATTTTTCCCGTATCACCAAGGGCGCGACCTTTTATCAGCCAGGCAAATCCAAAGGCAAAAAGAGCAATAGTTTCGAAAACCAAAGTGGAATATGTAAACAACTTAAATTTTTCTGAAATGGGCACCAGAATTAATGAAGCCAAAATGATATAGCCGCAAAATTTATAAATGTTATTTTCATTTAAGATGCTTTTTGGAGTTCTGGTTTCGTCTGTCTGACCAATCGTAAAAACATTAATAGCGAGTAAAGCCAATATTAAAAAGAAAACTCCGGCAAAGCTATAATGAAGCCATCCCAGCCAAATTTTTGTTGACGGAATAAAGGTGTATATTTTTTGTGAAAAATCAGCTGGATTTGTGGGAACTAAGGCCACACCGATTGCCATGATTCCGGCAATATTGGTTAGCAAATTATCATTTTTCCAGACAGAAGTATTTCCGTGGCCTTTGTACCGAATTAAAAACAAACCGACAGCAGATAAAGTTCCAGTAAAAATTTCTCTTAGATTAGTATAATAATAATCGCTGATCGAAGGCTGAATCTGAGTCTGAAAAAAAGAAATTAGAGAAAAACCAACTAAAAGAATAGGCAGACTTATTCCTAAATACCCAATCGCACGTCTGATTCTTCGATAAGTAAAAATATCAAAGCTTTCAATTTTAACTTCTTTGTTATTTATCTTCATAACGATTTCATTTATGCAATGATAAAGTTATGAGAATATTTTGTAACTATTTGAAAATTAGTATTTGGTGTTGTTTTTATTTCTTCGAAAAAATATTCTCTACAACCCAAGCCGGGCCAATTAATAAAAACTGAAGATCTTTTAAGAAAGAAGGTTTTTTGCCTTCAATATTGTGTCCGTAAAATTGCCCAATCCAAGCGATTACAAAAACACCAATGGAGAACATCCACAAAGGCACAAACTGACTGATATAATAATTTGCAATTAAACAAATTCCAGAAAAAATGGCAATTTTAACCGCCATTGCAATCGATAATCGAATGTAAAAGACAAGAACAAAAAGTAAAACTACAAAAGCCCAGTTTTCAATAATTGGCGCATTCAGTTTTAAAGTATTAGCGATAATTCCGCTCGGAATACTCATTAATAAACCAACAATCGAAAAGAAAATTGCGGGAACGCAAATGTAATGTATCGCCTTGTTTTTAGGGTTTTGATGACTTACGGCATATTCAGCAAACCATTGATCTAATGTTCTCATTTTTTGTGGTTTTAATAGTTAGGTTACTGTAAATCTAATGAAAAATCTTTTTAGTTATTACGGAATAAAATTTCTCCCGCAGATTATGCCGATTTATTTTTTTAGATTTTTTGAGCCACATTATATTCAAAAACATTATCCCAAAGTTCATCAATCGTGACAAGTGCTTCTTTAACTGGAATAACGTGCCATTTTCCATTATTTTCAATGCCAAGACCAATGCTTTTTAATTTTAATAAAGCATCATTGACATCAAAATCCAAATCGGTTTTTAATTGGATTTTAAACCAGGATTCGATTTTAGAATCGAGTTCTTCTGCACTTAATTGCTTGTCACTTTTATGTAAAAATGAATAAGCCAAAATCGTTTCTTTCATTACTTCTTCTTCAGACGAATTCAAAAGCGAATAAAATGCGCCACTGTTATTTCCGAGATTCTTGAAATACAAACTATCAGAAAGCATTTTAGAATATCGGATTTTTTTGTTTATGAAATTATTGTATTGGCGGAAACAATAGGCAGACAAAATTCCTAAAGCAATTAATCCCTGATTTAGTGAGGTTTTGCTGTTTAATAAGTCAATAGTTTCGCCCGTTTCATAGGCATTATACATGTTTATTAAAGCCGGAATAACTTTAGCACTTAATAACGAAATTCCACCAAAAATCCCCGGAACCCAAAGTAGCATTTTGTCTTTGACAGACATTTTCGGAATTGCATTTGGGAAAATCGTTTCAAGATCGTTTTTCGGAACACGCTTAAAGATTTTCAGTGCAATTGAACCCGGATCAATTGGCATTTTGCCTAATTTGACTTTCTTTTTATTTAGAAAATCTTCATCGCTGTAGTTTAAATAAACTAAAACACGATCATAATATTCAATTTCGATTTCTTTTTTCCAGAAAAAATATTTTTTGACTTTTTCTTTTGCTTTATGATGTCCGCGCGCGTAGAGTTCAAAATCTTTGAAAGCATTAAAATCAATAGAAAGATTTAACCCGATCAAATCCGAATCGTTGAAAGCCTCATCTAATGCTTTTTGGTCGATTCTGTAGTAATTTCCACGTTCTAAAACAGTAAGAAGTGTTTCTTTGAAAACAGAAAAGTCACTTTTACCAATAAATTGTTTGCGTTCTTTTTTGCTCAAATCGGGATCAAATAAAGCGTAATTCTGCTTTAAATTCCTGTTCAGATTAAAAGATTCGTAATGATAGTAATGCTCAATTATATCAAACAATTTCTTAAAGTCAGCTATTTTTTCCTGATCTTCAGAGAAAGCATTCATTTGCTGCTCTAATAAGAATTCTTTGTTGAACGGAATATAATGTTCTAGGATCATGTCGATTTTTGGGCTTTTATGCGTGGCGTTTAAAGAACGCAAAAATACTGCCTGAAATTCGATTTCGAAAAAGTTTTTTTGGTTAGTAACAGTATTTTAACTTCAAATTTTAAGTTTTACTGATTTCGCAGAAATTCTAAAAATAAAAAAGTGAGATTTCGAAATCGGTTCCAGCGATTTCAAATCCCACTTTGTTTCAAAAAAAAGTGACAAAATTTACCCCCACCTTCCTTGCGGAAAATGTATTTTAATTCTTATAGCATTAAAAATTATTCATCACAATTTTAACAATAAATAAAATAATGGCTATAGGTATTTATACCTGTTTTAGTGAATGTATGCGAATTATTAGTCTGTAAATAGATTTTGCCTTCAGATCCAAATAAAAAAATAAATTCCGTTGCATTAGCTTCGGGATTTGGTCTTAAATAACCATTGATTTCTATCTTTAAATTAGAAAATAGAATTCTTAAAAGGAAATTATGTATTTGGAGGATAAAATGGCTGTTTATAGTAGAAAGGAAGAGTAATCGTGTTTTATAGCTAAAAATATACTGAATATTGTTTTCTGTTCAAAATCAATTTCTTCATAATAAAAAGTAGGAGAATTTACTTAAATAAAAATTTCAATTCTGAAAGTTTTTATTTAACTTTAAATTACTCAAATCTAGATGGTTATGGTAGTGGAAGTTTTTAAAACAAATGTTCAGAAAGAGGCAGATAAAAATTATGTTATTGCTGTTATTCAGACTCAGTTTCCAGATTACAAAATCAATTTTGATCTCGAAGACTGTGATAAGATATTAAGGGTTGAAGGTGTTGATCTTGAATGTGATAATATAATTGATTATGTACATTGTTTGGGGTATACTTGTGTGAGGTTGGAATAGAATGTATAGAATAGAAAAGCTTGGGTTCCTTCTAGGTATTATTTTTTACATTTGTGTCCTATGAAAAAAGCATTCCAACTCTTCGATTTTACTCAAAAAGTCAATTACAAAAATGAAATTTTAGCCGGTTTAACTGTCGCCATGACCATGATTCCAGAATCGTTGTCGTTTGCAATTTTGGCTGGATTTCCGCCTTTAGTAGGTTTGTATGCGGCGTTTATTGCGGGATTGGTAACGGCAATTTTTGGCGGAAGACCCGGAATGATTTCGGGTGGGGCGGGAGCAACTGTAATTGTTTTAATTGCCTTAATGAAATCGCATGGAATCGAATATGTTTTTGCTGCTGTCGCATTTGGCGGCATAGTTCAAATTTCTATTGGGCTTTTTAAACTTGGAAAATTTATTCGGTTAGTGCCACAACCTGTGATGTTTGGTTTTGTAAACGGTCTGGCAGTAGTGATCTTTATGTCACAACTGGAACAGTTTAAAACTATTGTCAACGGTCAGGTTTCCTGGCTTCAGGGAACACCTCTTTATATTATGCTAGGATTGGTTGCGCTGACGATTGCTATTGTTTTGATTTTTCCTAAAATTACAAAAACGGTTCCAGCTTCTTTGGTAGCCATTATGGTGGTTTTTGCATTGGTGATTGTTTTTAATATAGAAACCAAAACGGTTGAAGATATTGCCTCAGTTCAAGGTGGATTTCCTCCTTTTCATATTCCTAATATTCCGCTTTCTTTTGAAACTTTTAAAATCATATTTCCGTATTCGGTTATTGTTGCTGCGGTTGGTTTGACGGAAGGTTTATTGACGCTTAATTTAGTCGACGAAATCACCGGAACCCGAGGAAACAGTAATCGTGAATGTATTGCACAAGGAAGTTCGAACATCTTAAACGGTTTTTTCTACGGAATGGGAGGTTGTCCAATGATTGCGCAAACTTTGGTAAATCTTGGCGCAGGTTCACGTGCACGACTTTCGGGAATTATTGCTGCGCTGACTATTTTGATTATTATACTTTTTGGCGCGCCAGTAATTGGGAAATTGCCAATGGCAGCTTTAGTTGGCGTAATGATGATGGTAGCTATTACCACTTTTGAATGGGCAAGTTTCAGAATTATCAACAAAATGCCAAGACACGATATTTTTGTGGGGATTCTGGTTGCTGTAATCACAATTGTATTGCACAATCTCGCCTTAGCTGTCTTGATTGGCGTAATTATTTCAGCTTTGGTTTTTGCCTGGGAAAGCGCTAAAAGAATCCGTGCCAGAAATTATATTGATGACAAGGGAATAAAACATTACGAGATTTATGGCCCGTTATTTTTCGGATCGATAACTGCTTTTATGGAAAAATTTGATATTCAAAATGATCCAAATCATGTGATTATTGATTTTAAGGAGAGTCGGGTTTCAGATATGTCGGCAATAGAGGCTTTAAATAATCTGACCAAAAAATACAGTCAAGAAAATAAAATAGTTGAGTTAAAACATTTAAGCGAAGACTGCAGACAATTATTAAAAAATGCCGATGCTGTTATTAAAGTAAATATAATTGAAGATCCTACTTATAAAGTGGTTTCTTAATAATTGTGAATTGATTTATCAATTGCAATGTTCAGTAAAGACGCACTGCAATGTATCTTTAAATAGTCATAGTGTTAATCATTACCTTATTTTCTAATTGATGAATTATCTGATTAACTAAAGATTGATTTTTGTAACTTTACAAAATGAAACTAACAGAAACTTTAGAGGATTTTTACACTGTAAAAATACAAGGAATGCCCGAAAATCTTAAAAAGGAAATCGGTCATTTTAATGTTTTTAAATTGGATGATTATATTGGTAGTACATGTAATCCTTTGCCTTATACCAGGAAAGACTTTTATAAAATAAGTTTGATTATCGGGAAAAACAAAGTGCATTATGCCGATAAAGTCGTAACGATAGAGGATCAAGCTTTGTTCTTTGCAAATCCTCAGATTCCGTATAGTTGGGAACATATTGATGAAAGTCAAACTGGATTTTTCTGCATTTTTACAGATGCTTTTTTTAATCAGTTTGGGAATTTAAAAGAATATCCTTTATTTCAACCCGGCGGTAATCCGGTTGTTCCGATTTCTGCAGAATTAGCAGAATCCTTAAAGACAGTCTATTTAAAAATGTTAGAAGAAATCAACTCAGATTACGCTTTTAAATATGATGTATTGCGAAATTTGGTTTTCGAAATTATTCATCTTGCACTAAAAACGCAGACTGTAACGGCTTCATTATACAGTAAATCAAATGCTACGATTCGAATTTCTTCCTTATTTTTGGAATTGTTAGAACGCCAGTTTCCAATTGAATCGATTACGCAGCAAATTAATTTTCGTTCTCCCTCAGAATATGCAAATCAATTAAATGTGCATGTGAATCATTTAAATAAAGCATTAAAAGAAACGACAGGAAAAACGACTTCCCAGATTATTTCTGAAAGAATTGTTCAGGAAGCAATGATTTTGCTAAAACAAACCAATTGGAATATTAATGAAATTGCCTGGTGCTTGGGTTTCGAAGAGTTGTCTCATTTTATCAATTTTTTCAAGAAAAATGTTCAGGTTTCACCTAAAAACTATCGTTTAGCGGAAATTGTTTGATTTTTGCAACTTCTTGCTTGATTAGTTTAATTTTTCAGAAGTGATTCGCCAATACCTTTGTCCTGTATTTAAACGTAAAAAATTAAAATCATGGAAAATAACAAAGTTTGGTTTATCACAGGTGCATCAAAAGGCATCGGATTAGAATTAGCAAAAAAAATATTAGCAGAAGGTCATAAAGTAGCAGCAACATCAAGAAGTGAAGAGGCTTTAATAAAAGCTTTAGGGAATCCATCTGAAAATTTTCTACCTCTTGAAATGGATTTACTTAATGAAAAAAGCGTTAAAAATGCTATTGAAGTAACTATAAGCCATTTTAAAACAATTGATGTTTTAGTAAACAACGCCGGTTACGGTTTATTAGGAGCATTGGAAGAATTAACTGATGCGGAATCAAGAAAAAATTATGAGGTGAATGTTTTCGGATTGTTGAATGTAATCAGAAACACCATGCCTTATATGCGTGCTGCAAGATCTGGACACATTTTTAATATTTCTTCTGTTGGAGGTTATTATGGAGAATTTCCAGGCTGGGGAATTTACTGCTCAACGAAATTTGCAGTTGCCGGTTTAACAGAATCTTTAGCCGCCGAAGTAAAATCATTTGGAGTTCATGCGACAATCGTTTATCCGGGTTATTTTAGAACGGATTTCTTAAAAGATAGTTCTTTATTATTGCCTCAAAACCCAATTGCAGATTATATAGAAGTAAGACAATCTGAAAATGCACACAAGGATGATATCAATCAAAATCAGCCTGGAGATCCTGTAAAATTGGCTGAAGCTTTAATCAAAGTAAGTCAAGATCAAAACCCGCCTTTGCATTTATTTTTAGGTGAAGATGCCTATAATATGGCCAATCAAAAAATAATGAGTGTTCAAGGCGAATTGGAAAAATGGAAATCAGTTTCTGTTTCGACTGGATTTTAATGGGATAATTTGTCAATTAGAAAATGAGATAATTTATTTTATCCAATTATTGAAACAGAAAAAGGCTTCAGCCAGACTTATAGTTCGGTTGAAGCCTTTTCTTATTGATCTAATATATTCCTCCAGATAAATCTAGAGGTAACTCAATTTATTTGATTATTCAAATCATCTCATTTTCTAATTGACAAATTATCTAATTAACCAGCATTGACTTTACATCACTAAGTTTCCCATCAATTTCACCAACTTGTAATCCTAAAATATTTGCTATTAACGGATAAACCGAAACATTCTGGAATGTTTTTACTTTCTTGTTTACTTTAAAAGCTGGGCCTTTTGCATAAAAAATAGCATGCATATCTTTTTCATTGTTGTCATAACCATGAGTTCCGCCTTTTATGTTTTGAGACTCTTTGCTTACCAAACTCCAACCTTTGTCAGCTTCAATCACGAAATCATGTACGCGAGGATTGGTTCCGTAATGCAGTCTTTTTGGAACTTCAGTTGATTTCCAAAAATGAATATGAGGGACTTTTTTTAACGCATTTGCAATCGAATCCTGAAATCCAGCTTTTGCTTGTAAACTCATAATTGGATTAATTACGTCTTTGTAACCCAACCATTCTGATTTTACATAATCTAAAACGGCTACTTTTTTATCATTACTTATATCGGCCATTCCATGGTCAGAGACAATAATCAAATTGATTTGTTTTCCTATTGGCAATTGATCCAGTTTTCGGGATATTTCTCCCATAATTGAATCCATTTTAATGACCATTTTTTTATTTTCTGGCGAAAGCGGACCAAAATTATGTCCCGTATGATCTGGCTCGTCAAAATATAAAGTAATCAAATGCGGACGCTGCTTTTCTGGAAGCTGAAGCCATTTTAAAACTGTATCTATTCTGGTTTCGTATGGGATTTTATTGTCGTATTTTTTATAAATACTTGGATTTCTATTGTCAATATCAGAACCTGGCCAAAAGAATGAAGCCGTTCTTACGCCTTGTTGTTCCGCTAAATTCCAAATCGGATTTCCGCCATAAAATCTTGAATCATTTTTTGCATCAGATGATAATGAAAATGATTCATTCAAAGCTGAGTCATAAAAAACATTATTAATAATTCCGTGATGATCCGGATAAAGTCCGGTTACGATTGAATAATGATTTGGGAAAGTTTTGCTTGGATAAGATGGTTTCATTGATTTGGCATGAACGCCTTCTTTTTCAATTTGCTTCAGATTTGGAAGGCTAAATTGTTTTTGATAATCCCAGCGAAATCCATCCATAGAAACTAAAACGACGTAATTGTCTTTGTTGTTTTGGGCTTGTAAAGAGATTGAAAGTATAAAGAAAAATAAAGAAAGGAATAGAGTGAAATGTTTTTTCATTTTAAAATTTATTAACGTTGTAAATTTACTGATAAACGTTTTTTAAAAGAAAATGAGAATGTTAAACTACTGTATTTTTAATGTAATACAGATTAATTATAAAAAAAGCCGAATAGAATTTTCTATTCGGCTTTTAAATTTTAAGAAGTTAAGAACGATTACATCATTCCTGGCATTCCGCCACCCATTGGCATTCCGCCAGCGCTTTCTTCTTTAATATCAATTAATGCACATTCTGTAGTAAGGATCATTCCAGAAACAGATGCAGCATTTTCTAATGCAACACGAGTTACTTTTTTAGGATCGATAATTCCAGCTTTAAGCATGTCTACATATTCATCAGTTTTTGCATTGTATCCAAAATCGCCAGAACCTTCAGCAACTTTTGCCACAACAACAGAACCTTCAAGACCAGCGTTTTCAACGATAGTTCTTAATGGAGCTTCAACAGCGCGAGAAACAATTTGGATTCCTGTTGCTTCGTCAGCATTGTCAGCTTTTAAGTCAGCTAAAGCAAGTTTAGCTCTTAATAAAGCAACACCACCACCGGCAACGATTCCTTCTTCTACAGCTGCACGAGTTGCGTGTAAAGCATCATCAACTCTGTCTTTTTTCTCTTTCATTTCAACTTCAGAAGCAGCACCAACATAAAGAACAGCAACACCACCAGCTAATTTAGCTAAACGCTCTTGCAATTTTTCTTTATCATAATCAGATGTAGTAGTTTCCATCTGACCTTTAATTTGGTTTACTCTATTTTTGATGATATCAGCTTCACCAGCACCACTTACGATAGTTGTATTGTCTTTGTCAATAGAAACTCTTTTTGCGTTTCCTAACATTTCGATAGTTGTATTTTCAAGCGTATAACCTCTTTCTTCAGAAATTACAGTTCCAC
Organism: Flavobacterium resistens; assembly: GCF_900182645.1. Classification (GTDB taxonomy): domain Bacteria; phylum Bacteroidota; class Bacteroidia; order Flavobacteriales; family Flavobacteriaceae; genus Flavobacterium; species Flavobacterium resistens. The sequence continues at coordinate 1,021,619 of NZ_FXTA01000002.1, forward strand.
CAGTTAAGATTGCTATATCTTCTAACATTGCTTTTCTTCTGTCACCAAAACCTGGCGCTTTTACAGCAGCAATTTTAAGAGCACCTCTTAATTTGTTTACTACTAATGTAGAAAGCGCTTCACCGTCAACATCTTCCGCGATAATCAACAATGGTTTTCCTGATTGAGCAACTGGCTCTAAAACTGGAAGTAATTCTTTTAAAGAAGATACTTTTTTGTCGTATAATAAGATGTATGGAGAGTCTAATTCAACTTCCATTTTCTCTGGATTTGTTACGAAGTAAGGAGAAAGATATCCTCTGTCAAACTGCATTCCTTCAACAACATCCACGAAAGTGTCAGTTCCTTTAGCTTCTTCAACAGTGATAACACCTTCTTTTCCAACTTTAGCGAAAGCTGTAGCGATTAATTCACCAATAACTTCGTCATTGTTAGCAGAAATAGAAGCAATTTGCTGAATTTTGTCAGAATCACTTCCAACCACTTTAGCTTGTTTTGCCAAGTCAGCAACAATAGTTTCAACAGCTTTGTCAATACCACGTTTCAAGTCCATTGGATTTGCACCCGCAGCAACGTTTTTAAGACCTTCTTTTACGATAGCCTGAGCTAAAACTGTAGCAGTTGTAGTTCCGTCACCCGCTAAATCATTGGTTTTAGAAGCAACTTCTTTTACCATTTGCGCGCCCATATTTTCTAATGGGTCTTTTAATTCGATTTCTTTTGCAACAGAAACACCATCTTTAGTAACAGTTGGTCCACCAAATGATTTTCCGATGATTACGTTACGACCTTTTGGTCCAAGTGTTACTTTTACAGCATTTGCTAATGCATCAACACCACGTTTTAAACCGTCACGTGCTTCAATATCAAATTTTATATCTTTTGCCATTTTAATTTTGTTTAAAGTTTGAGTTGTTTCAAGTTAATGAAGTTCTTAATTCTTAATAGTCCTTAACTTAATACAATATGTTTTTTTTAGATAATTGCAAGGATATCATCCTCACGCATAATCAAATAATCAGTTCCTTCTAATTTTAATTCTGTTCCAGCATATTTGCCATAAAGAACAGTATCGCCAACTTTTACAGTCATAGTATGATCTTTAGATCCGTTTCCTACTGCAACTACAGTTCCTTTTTGTGGTTTTTCTTTGGCAGTATCTGGAATAAAAATACCTGAGGCAGTTTTAGTTTCAGCTGCAACAGGCTCAATAAGTACGCGGTCTGAAAGGGGTTTAATGTTTAATGCCATGATTTTATATTATTATAAGTTATTACGTTTTTTAATGTTCTATGAACTTTCAGAAATTATGCCATGCTATAAAAACTGACATTATTTCTTAAAAAAAATGCCAGCTTTGACAGGCTGGCATTTTAATTTATATCAAAATTATTATTTTGCTGGTGCTGCTGGTGCAGGAGTTCCTTGAGTAGGAGCTGCTGGCGTAGTTGCAGGAGCTTCTGTTTTTTCAATAATCTTAGATCCTGTGTCGTTTAATGATCCTGTAAAGCTTAAGCTTGAAAGTAAAATTAAAACAATCAAAACAGTAGCTAATGTCCAAGTACTTTTATCTAAAAAGTCAGTTGTTTTTTGTACACCGCCTAACATTTGTGTTCCGCTGATAGTAGAAGATAATCCGCCTCCTTTAGGGTTTTGTACCATAATTACGACGATCAATAGAAAACAAACTATTGTGATTAAAACTAAAAAAATTGAAAATGTGCTCATTACTTAATTATTGTTATTGTTATTTTGTTGTAAAATCTTTATATCCGATATGCGGTCTGCAAAGAAAGTAATTTTTTCTGGATATTTCAAAATTAATATTTCATATGCTTGAATTGCTTTTGTATATTTTTTTTGTTCCAAATATACTCGGGCTAAAGTCTCTGTCATTAGATAAGAACTCTCGTCTTTATTGATGTCGAGCTGAGCCGCTGCTGTTATTGCAGTTTGCTTTATTGGAGAAATTTTTGGGTTTGCTTCAATAAAACGGTCGATTATTTCGGCTTTTTTCTTTTTTTCGTCTTCTATTTTTTCTTCTGTAGCGACTGTTCCTAATGTTTGTTCTGCTTTTTCAATCGCATTTTCTGTTAGATTTTCTTCCATTGGCGCGTCTATGGTTCTGTCAATAGGTTCTGTTCTAGCTAATTGTAGCCATTCCTGAAATGAATGTTTTTCATTTCCTGAAAAATCCAATGGTTTTCCGATCTCTAAATTCTCTTCTGCAGTTTTTACTGCTTCTGAAATTTCAATTTTTATTGGATCTGGAAGTGTTTCGGTTTCTTCAGCTTCGATTACCGTTTTTGGTATTTCGATTTTTTCTGGTTCTGCAATAGTTATTGTCTCTTCGGGAATCAATATTGTTTCCGGAATTTCAATTGCTTCGGGATTTTCTGAAGTTATAGTTTCTTCCGTAATAATTATTGTTTCTGGAATTTCAATCGAAACGGATTCCTCCGGTGTTTTTACTTCTTCAAAAATTACATTCTCTGCTTCTTTAATAGCATTGAATACTGATTTTTCAATCGGATCAATATGTATATTCGGAATTTCATCTTCTAATCTGTCTTCCAGAAAAGTTCGGCTTGGTTCCTTAATAATAGGTGTTTCTTCTTTAATAGAAAGTTCAACTGCTGGTTCTTGGAATTCAGATTGAATTATTTCTTCTTCAAAAACAGGTTCAATTGGTTTTTCTTCCGTTTTGACTGGTTCTTCAAAAGTTACAGTTGTCGCTTCTTTAATAGAATCCAAAATTGATTTTTCAATAGGGTCTATTCTAACTTCAGCAATTTTCTTTTTTTCTTCGGCCGAGATAATTTCAACGTCAAAAACCGTAATATTCAAAAGGTCTCTCAGTTTTCTATTATAATACGCGCCCTGAATAGGAGTAAACTCTTCTGAAGTAATAAAATCAAACAAAACCGAACGATCTGTAGTATGTGCTGCTGTTACTTTTAAAGCATAATTATACTTAAAGCTGTTTTGTTTGTAAAGACCTTTTAATCGCAATGCGCGTGCACTTTGAAAATACGGAAATTCATTCAAAACACTACCTAATGTTTCGGCCTGTTTTTCTGTAACGGTATCAGGTTTGTTTATTAAGTATGTATAATCGGTTACGTTCATTTTTACTGTTTAATCGTTTTTTATTGTTTAATCGTTTATTCGTTTAACTGTTAAATCGATTAAATGGTTAAACGATTCAACAATTCAACATTACTACCATTTGGCCAATGACTCATTGAAAATATCCTGAGTGATTCTTTCAAAAATAGTTTGAATTGCATTGTTTAAAACAGTTCCTGTTGGTAAATCTGTTCCTGCAAAGTCATTATAAAATTCAAATTGTTTCTCGAAATCATCCTTTTCGTTTTTCTTGTTTGTAAAACGAACATTTACACGAATTGTTAAACGGTTTTGTGCAGCTCCTACGCTACCATCTGCTGCAACAGCTGTTGCTGTCATCGGACTTATTCTGTAATCTACTATTTCTCCTTCATATACTAAATCGCCACTGTTGCTTACTAAATTCAGGTTGGTTTGATTCATAATCAAATCTTGTAATGCCAATGTGAATTGTCGGTCGATTCCAGGTTCAATTAAATCGGCATTATTTTGGAAAAAATTTACTTGAAACGTTTTGGCGTCAATTGGCCCAGTTCCTGTAAAGTTGTAAACATTGCATCCGCTTAATAAGAACAGACTTAAAAATGCAAATAGAGAATATATTTTTTTCATAATGATTATTAGAAAAGTCCAATGTTATAAAATCCAAATTCCAATTGTGTCCAAATATAGGTAATTGGATTTTGGAATTTGAAATTGTAATTTAATTATTTTATAAGTCGAATTGTTTGATTTTTCGATATAAGGTTCTTTCAGAAATTCCCAATTCATCGGCAGCAGCTTTACGTTTTCCTTTGTTTTTTTCTAATGATTTTTTGATCATTTCGATTTCCTTTTGTTCCAAACGTAAAATTTCTTCCTCTTCGATTGTTTCAGCAAATAAATAATTATCATCCTGCATTTGATAATTGTCTTCACGGCTTGCAGGCGTCATAACTGCTGTTCTTGGTTCTTCTTCAAAATCAATTTCGCTGTCGTTTTCTTGATTCCCGTATATTTTCTGAATTAAATTTGGATTGATGTCCTGTACTTTTGAAGAACCATTTTTCATTAGTTCCAGTGTCAGTTTTTTCAAATCATTAAGATCGCTTTTCATATCAAAAAGTACCTTATATAATATGTCTCTTTCTGTACTGAAATCACTTTCTTTTTTACTGTCACTAATTACAGAAGGCAAGTTGCTTCCTTCAGCAGGTAAATACGATTGCAAAGTTGCAAGGCTAATATCGCGATTGGTTTCTAAAACAGAAATTTGTTCTGCAACATTTCGAAGCTGGCGAATATTTCCGCTCCATCTGAATTTTTGCAAAAGCTGAACTGCATCGTCATCTAGTCTTAAAGGCGGCATTTTGTATTTATGAGCAAAATCGGCAACAAATTTTCTGAATAATAAATGGATGTCGTCATTTCGTTCACGCAAAGGAGGTAATGTAATTTCTACTGTTGTTAAACGATAATATAAATCTTCACGGAATTTTCCTTTTTCGATTGCATTAAATAAATTCACGTTTGTTGCAGCAACAATTCTGACATTCGTTTTTTGAACCTGAGATGAACCTACTTTTATGAATTCGCCATTTTCCAAAACACGAAGTAATCTTACCTGAGTTGTCAATGGCAATTCACCAACTTCGTCAAGAAAAATTGTTCCACCGTCAGCTACTTCAAAATAACCTTCACGTGTACTTGTTGCACCAGTAAAAGCTCCTTTTTCGTGACCGAAAAGTTCACTGTCAATAGTTCCTTCCGGAATTGCGCCACAGTTTACGGCAATATATTTTCCATGCTTTCTATGTGAAAGCGAATGTATAATTCTAGGAATATTTTCTTTACCAACACCACTTTCCCCAGTCACCATAACCGAAATATCAGTTGGAGCAACCTGAATGGCTTTTTCGATAGCACGATTTAATTTTGGATCATTTCCAATAATCTCAAATCGTTGTTTTATTGCTTGAACTGTTTCCATATCGATTTTGTTTCAAGTTTTTAATTGTTTCAGGTTTCAGGTTTTTCAACTTTGACCCTAAACTTTAAAATTTGGCTTATAATTTTGTTCCAAGTTTGAAGTTACAGAAATAACCTGAAACTTGAAACCTGAAACTTCAAACAATTTTAATTCATTTCGCTCAATCCAACCGCTTCACCTTTTAAGGTTCCAGAAGTACAGCTTGTGATTTTTACGTTTACGAAATCTCCAATTTTGTAATTCTCTTTCGGGAAAACTACCGTTATACTCTGAGAGTTTCTTCCTGAAAATTCGTCTTTAGATTTTTTAGAAACTTTTTCTACTAAAACTTCAACTGTTTTTCCAACAAATTCTTCACTTCTAAACCAAGCATGTTTTTGTTGTAAATCGACAATTTCCTGCAATCTTCTTGCTTTGGTTTCTTCTTCAACATCATCTTTCATTTTTCTTCCGGCCAAAGTTCCAGGACGTTCAGAATACGAATACATATAACCGAAATTATATTTCACATATTCCATTAAGCTCATAGTATCTTGGTGGTCTGCTTCAGTTTCTGTTGGGAAACCTGCAATCATATCTTGCGAAATCGAAGCATCCGGAACAATTGCTCTGATTTTATCAATCAAAGCCATATATTCTTCACGAGAGTGCAGACGATTCATTTCTTTCAAAATTCGGTTACTTCCAGACTGAACTGGCAAGTGAATGTGTTTACAGATATTTGGATATTTTGCGATAACATGCAAAATACTTTCGTGCATATCCTGAGGATTTGAAGTTGAGAATCTGATTCGCATTTTTGGGAAACCAACCGCAACCATTTCCAGCAATTGATCAAAATCAACAGCTGTTGCTTTTTGCATTTCAGAAGCGTTTACGAAATCTTTCTTCAATCCGCCGCCGTACCAAAGATAGCTATCAACGTTTTGACCTAAAAGTGTAATTTCTTTAAAACCTTTCTCCCAAAGATCTTTGATTTCATTCATGATACTTTGAGGTTCACGACTACGCTCACGTCCGCGTGTAAAAGGAACAACGCAAAACGTACACATATTATCGCAACCACGAGTTATAGAAACCAAAGCGGTAATTCCGTTGCTCATTAAACGAACTGGCGAAATATCTCCGTAAGTTTCTTCTTTGGATAAAATTACATTAATAGCGTCGCGTCCTTCTTCAACTTCGGCTAATAAATTCGGAAGGTCTTTATAAGCATCAGGACCAACAACAAGGTCGACTATTTTTTCTTCTTCCAAAAACTGACTTTTCAAACGTTCAGCCATACAACCCAAAACGCCTACTTTCATTTTAGGATTCGTACGTTTTACCGCATTATATTTTTCTAGACGTTTACGAATCGTTTGTTCGGCCTTATCTCTAATTGAACAAGTATTTACCAAAACCAAATCAGCTTCTTCTAAAACAGAAGTAGTGTTATATCCTCCGTCAGATAAAATGGAAGCTACAACTTCACTGTCCGAAAAATTCATCGCACATCCGTAGCTTTCTATAAATAGTTTTTTAGTATTCTCAGGTTTATTTTCTAAAACAAGACTTTCGCCCTGTTTGCTTTCTTCAATAATCTTTTCCATTGTAAAAATTCAAAGTGCAAAGATAGGTTAATTGAGATTAATATGACAAGATGGCAGGGAAAGAATTAACAATGTTTTAAAAAATTTATATTGCAGATTTTAGATTGTAGATTATAGGTATTTTTTCAATTGATATGTATTGGAGAAAAGTTTAAATACGGTGGTGACAAATCTAAAATCTAAAATCTGTAATCTAAAATAAAGGAATTTCTCGGTCATAATCATTTAAAATTTATACCTATATATATAATAGGTAGGATTACAGATAAATCTGCAATTTTGAGAAACATAATATTAAAATAACTCAAAAATGCACCGATAAGGTTAATATTTAAAAAAAATAGATACTTTTGTTGCAGAAAATAAGAGCAATGGCAAAGAATTTAGTTATAGTGGAGTCACCTGCAAAGGCGAAAACGATCGAGAAATTTCTCGGAAGCGATTTTCAGGTGGAGTCAAGTTATGGTCACATAGCCGACTTACCATCAAAGGAAATAGGAGTAGATGTAGAGAATGGTTTTAAACCTAAATATGAAGTTTCTCCGGATAAAAAAGCCTTGGTAAGTAAACTTAAAACACTATCTAAGAATGCTGAAACGGTTTGGTTAGCATCCGATGAGGACCGCGAGGGAGAGGCTATTTCATGGCACTTGGCGGAAGAATTAAAATTGGATACAAAAAAAACTAAACGAATTGTTTTTCACGAGATTACAAAATCTGCGATACTTAAAGCAATTGATAATCCAAGAGAAATCGATTATAATTTAGTAAATGCTCAGCAAGCACGTCGTGTTTTAGACCGTTTAGTGGGTTATGAATTATCTCCGGTTTTATGGAGAAAAATCAAAGGCGGACTATCTGCCGGACGTGTACAATCAGTTTCAGTTCGTTTAATTGTAGAGAGAGAACGTGAAATCCAAAGTTTTAATGCAGTTGCAACTTACTCTATTGTTGCAGAATTTGTAAATGAAGCTGGAAAAGCTTTCAAAGCAAAACTTCCAAAAAACTTCAATACTAAAAAAGAAGCCGAAGATTTTTTAAATAAAAACATCGGTTCTAAATATAAGGTAGCTGATTTAGAAACTAAACCTACCAAAAAATCGCCAACAGCACCTTTTACAACGTCTACGTTACAACAGGAAGCAGCAAGAAAATTATACTTGCCAGTTGGAATCACAATGCAGTTAGCACAGCGTTTATACGAAGCCGGACTTATTACTTATATGAGAACGGACTCGGTGAATCTTTCAAAAGATGCAATGGATGCTGCTGAAGCTGAAATTATAAAATCTTACGGAAAAGAATTCTCAAAACCGAGAACTTTTGCAAACAAAAGCAAAGGAGCACAAGAAGCGCACGAAGCAATTCGTCCTACTGATATGTCGCGTCATAGTGTAAATATCGATCGTGATCAGGCTCGTTTGTATGATTTGATCTGGAAAAGAACTTTGGCTTCGCAAATGAGCGACGCGCAGTTAGAAAGAACAAACGTAAAAATTGAAGCCGATAATCACAATGAAGTTTTTACAGCTTCTGGTGAAGTGTTGCTTTTTGAAGGTTTCTTAAAAGTTTACTTGGAAGGACATGATGATGATGAGGAAGAACAAGAAGGAATGCTTCCTGCTTTAAAAGTAAACGAAAAATTGGCTAACAACTATATTACAGCCACAGAACGATATTCAAGACCGCCGGCACGTTATACTGAGGCTTCTTTAGTTAAAAAACTAGAAGAACTTGGAATTGGACGTCCTTCTACTTATGCACCAACCATTTCAACAATCATCAACAGAAATTATGTTGAAAAAGGAACTTTGGAAGGTCAGGAGCGTAATTATACACAGCTTACTTTGCAAAACAGTAAAGTAGGAGAGAAGGTTTTAAAAGAAAACACAGGTTCTGATAAAGGAAAATTAGTTCCGACAGATATAGGAACAATTGTTACTGATTTCTTAGTTAAAAACTTCGGAAACATTCTTGATTACAATTTTACTGCAAAAGTAGAGCAGGATTTTGACGAAATTGCCGAAGGAAATATTGACTGGGCAAAAATGATGCAGGATTTCTACAATCAGTTTCATCCAAATGTAAAAGAAGTTGAGGCAAATGCGGAACGCGAAAGCGGTGAAAGAATTCTTGGTAAAGATGCTGACGGAAGACAAGTTTCTGTTCGTTTAGGAAAATTTGGGCCGATGGCTCAAATTGGAGAAGCAGACGACGAAGATAAAAAGTTTGCCAGCTTAATGGCAGATCAAAATATTGGAAACATTACACTTGAAGAAGCTTTAAATTTATTTTTGCTTCCTAAAAGTTTAGGTGATTATAAAGGAGAAGAAGTTGAAGTAAGTAATGGACGTTATGGTCCTTATGTTCGTCACGGAAGTGTCTTTATTTCGTTGCCAAGAGGAGAGGATCCTTTAGGTGTTTCTAAAGAAAGAGCTCAGGAATTAATTGATGAGAAAGCACTAGCTGATGCGCCAATTGCTGTATATAAAGGAGAAGCAGTTCAAAAAGGTGTAGGACGTTTTGGTCCGTTCATCAAATGGAATGGCCTTTTTGTAAATGTGAGCAAAAAATACAATTTTGATAATTTATCTCAGGCTGATGTTGAGGAATTGATTGAAGATAAATTGCAGAAGAACATTGATAAAGTGCTTCACAATTGGGAAGAAGAAGGAATTTTGGTTGAAAAAGCACGCTGGGGCCGATCTGTTATTACAAAAGGTAAAATCAAAATCGAACTAAGTAAAGATGTTGATGCCACAAAATTGACATTGGCTCAGGTTCAGGAAATGATTGCAGCAAAAACTCCGGCTAAAAAAGCTACGGCAAAAAAAACAACAACAGCAAAGAAAGCTCCGGCTAAAAAAGCAGCAGCTAAAAAGAAATAATTTAAGTACAATAAATGGAATTTGATTTTCTAGAACCAGTTAACGACGGAATTGTAAATTTTATCAATTCGTTGTCTTCTCAAGAATTGGGTAGTAAAATAGTTTTGCATACCCACGATCAATTTCCTGATTTAAGTAAAATAAATATTGCCATTATTGGTGTTTTAGAGGACAGACGAAACATTAATATGGTAAATGAAGTTAATCTGACTGCAATTCGTAAGAAGCTTTATGGTATGTTTCCTGGTAATTGGGACGCATCTATTGCAGATCTAGGTGATATTCTGGCTGGAGATTCAGTTGATGATACTTATTTTGCACTTAAAAAAGTTGTAGCTTCTTTAATTAAAAATAAAATCATTCCTATAGTCCTAGGAGGTTCTCAGGATTTAACATATGCTTTGTATCGCGCTTATGACGATTTGGAGCAAATGGTAAATTTGGTTTCGGTAGACAACCGATTTGATTTTGGTAAAGAAAATGAATCAGTTTCGGCTAATTCCTATTTGACCAAAATCATTATAGATGAACCAAATAACCTGTTTAATTATTGTAATATAGGATATCAAACCTATTATAATTCTCAGGAAGAAATTGATTTGATCGAAAAACTATTTTTTGATGCTTACCGATTAGGAGAAATTTCAACTAATATTGCATTGGCGGAACCTGTTTTTAGAGATGCAGATTTGGTTAGTATTGATTTGAGTTCTGTAAAGTCTTCAGAATCAGGAAATTTAGTTTCATTTGAACCAAATGGTTTTAATGGAAAGGAGATTTGTTCTTTAGCAAGATATTCAGGAATCAGTGATAAAGTTTCCGCATTCGGAATTTTTAATCATAATAGTACGGTGCATGAAGCTGTATTAATAGCACAAATAGTTTGGTATTTTATTGAGGGGTATCACTATCGTTCAAAAGAATATCCATTTGGAAGCCGAACAAATTATTTGAAATATATTGTTCCTTTAGAAGAAGAGGAGCTTATTTTTTACAAAAGTGATAAAACAGATCGTTGGTGGATCGAAATTCCATTTGTTTCAAATGGTAGCAATAAATTGAAAAGAAATACGTTATTACCGTGTTCATACGACGAATATTTATGCGCCTGCAATCAAGAATTGCCAGAAAGATGGTGGAAAGCACAGCGAAAAAATGCTTTGTAGAAGAAAATTTCAATTAAAATCTTAATTTTTTAAAATTTTAAAAAATTATTTAAGAAATATTAATAAGAAGTAGATTACATATTATAAAATTTGATGTTTTTGGTCGATTTTTTACGTTAGTTTATCGATGAAATATTTTTTTTTTATTTTATTTAACATTATTTTTGAACGGTAAAATAAAATTCGCAAGTAGTATTGTTTTTTAGATAAATAATAAATACGTTTACGGACTTTTAATAATGAATAGATAATCCAAATTTATATGAAGAAGTTTATTGCATTTGCAGCAATGTTAACACTAGTAATTGGCTGTGGTAAGTCAGGTGACAAAGGTGAATTAGTTGGTGTTACAGGAGGGAAATGGCATCCTGAAAAACCTTATGGAATGACTTTGGTTCCAGGCGGATCTTTTATTATGGGTAAATCTGATGCTGACTTAGCTAATGTAGAAGATGCTCCAACTAAAACGGTAACAGTTCGTTCGTTCTATATGGATGAAACTGAGATCACTAATAGCGAGTATCGTCAGTTTGTGGAGTGGGTAAAAGACTCTACAATGAGAGTTCGTTTAGCAATTTTGGCAGATGAAACTGGTCAAAAAGCTACAGGTGATGGTAAAGGTAAAAAAGGCGGCAGTATTGCTGATTATGCATTTAATGATTCTGAGCCAGATAAAATGACGGCTTATGATAAATATATGTATGATAACTACTACAGTGTAGGAACAAAAGATGATCCATATGCTGGTAGAAAATTAAACAAAAAAGTAAAGTTAATTAAAGATACGAAAGCTTATCCAGATGAATATTACACTGAAGTAATGGACTCTATGTATTTGCCAATTGAAGAATCTTACAATGGTTTGAGAACAATTGATGTAAATAAATTGAAATTCCGTTATTCTTGGATGGATATTCAGGCTGCAGCAAAAGCTAAAGTAGGAAAAAGAAAAGATTTCGTTAAAACGGAACAAGTAAGTGTTTATCCTGATACTACAGTTTGGATTAAAGATTTCGCTTATTCATATAATGAGCCAATGCATAATGATTACTTCTGGCATAAAGCTTACGGTGATTATCCTGTAGTAGGTGTTACTTGGAAACAAGCAAAAGCTTTCTGTGCTTGGAGAACTTTAAACAAAAACAGTTATATTAAATCTAAGAAAAAAGGACGTGACTTAGTAAATGCTTTCAGATTGCCAACAGAGGCTGAATGGGAGTATGCTGCAAGAGGAGGTCTGGAATCAGCAACTTACCCATGGGGAGGTCCTTACACTAAGAGTGATAGAGGTTGTTTCATGGCAAACTTCAAACCAAGCAGAGGAGATTATGCTGCTGATGAAGCGTTATACACAGTTGAAGCAAAGTCTTATGAGGTAAATGGTTATGGTTTATATAATATGGCAGGAAACGTTTCAGAATGGACGGATTCAGCTTACAATCCAAATGCATACGAATATGTTTCTACAATGAACCCAAATGTTATTGACGGAAACAATCAAAGAAAAGTAGTTCGTGGAGGATCTTGGAAAGATGTTGCTTACTTCCTACAGGTAAGTACTCGTGATCACGAATATGCTGATTCAGCTAGAAGTTATATTGGTTTCAGAACTGTACAAGATTACATGGGAACTCAAGTAACAGGAAGCAGTAAAAAAAGAAAGTAAATTATAATTAAATTCAATAACCAACAAATCTATTTTAAAACCTAAAAAAAAAGTATTATGGCATTATTAAGTAAAAAAGCAATGAATTTCGCTTATGGTATGGGAGCGGCAGTAGTAATTATTGGAGCTTTATTCAAAATTACTCACTTTGAAATTGGGCCATTGACAGGAACATTGATGCTTTCTGTTGGATTAGTTACAGAAGCGTTAATCTTTGCACTTTCTGCTTTCGAACCAGTTGATGATGAGTTAGATTGGACTCTTGTTTACCCAGAATTAGCTAACGGACAAGCTAGAAAAAAAGAAGCTAAAGCTGATACTCCAACTGATGCTCAAGGATTATTATCTCAAAAATTAGATTCATTATTAAAAGAAGCTAAAATTGATGGTGAATTAATGTCAAGCTTAGGAAACTCTATCAAAAATTTCGAAGGTGCTGCTAAAGCAATCTCTCCAACAGTTGATTCAATTGCAGGACAAAAGAAATATGCTGAAGAAATGTCTATGGCTGCTGCACAAATGGAATCATTAAACAGTTTATATAAAGTACAATTAGAAAGCGCTTCAAGAAACGCACAAGCTAATAGTGAAATCGCTGAAAATGCTGCTAAATTAAAAGAGCAAATGCAATCTATGACTGCTAATATTGCTTCTTTAAACAGCGTTTATGGTGGAATGCTTTCTGCAATGAGTAACAAAGGATAATTAGTTTTTAACTATTATATTAAAATTATTAATAAGAACTAATTAGAAAAAAATGGCAGGAGGAAAATTAACCCCTAGACAGAAGATGATTAACCTGATGTATCTGGTTTTCATCGCGATGTTAGCAATGAACATGTCCAAAGAAGTTTTATCTGCTTTTGGATTAATGAATGAAAAATTTGAAAGTGCTAACACGTCTTCAGAAACATCAAATGCAGGTTTGTTGATGTCGTTAGATCAAAAAGCAGCCGAGGCAAAAGGAGAATTTGCAACAGCAGCAGTAACGGCTCACAAAGTTGAAACAACTTCAAAAGAATTTTATGCATACATTGGTTCATTAAAAGCTGATGTTTTAAAAGGTTTTGAAACTGATAAAGAAACAGGAAAATTGCCATATGAGGCAATGGACAAAGGTGATAATATCGACAACTGGTTTACTGGTGAAGGATACACTAAAAAAGGAAATGAAATCATTTCTAAAATTGAAAAATATAAAGCAGACATGAAAGCTGCTTTGTCAGACAAAAAATACGCTGCAATCTTAGCTGAGATTGAAAAGAAATTTGATGTTTCAGATGTTAAAAATAAAGAAGGTTTAAAAGATAAATATTTAGCTTACCACTTTAAAGGTTTCCCTGCGGTTGCTTCATTAGCTAAACTTTCTGCTTGGCAAAATGACGTTCAAAAAGCTGAATCTGATGTTTACAGTGCTGCTTTAGGAAAAGCTGCAGTTGCTGCTGCTTCTTATAGCAATTACCAAGCAATTGTAGTTTTAGATAAAAACGCTTACTTCCAAGGTGAAAAAGTTACAGGTAAGGTAGTTTTAGGTCGTTATGACGAAAATACTAAACCAACTTCTTTCCAAGGTCCTGGACAAATCGTAAATGGACAAGCTGTTATCTCATTAACTGCTGGTGGAGTAGGAGAACAAAATATTAATGGACAATTTACTTTCTTAGAAGATGGAAAAAACATTCCACTTAAATTCGCTGGAAAGTATGTTGTAGTTCCAAGACCAAACTCTGCTACAATTTCTGCAGACAAAATGAATGTAGTATATAGAGGTGTTGTTAACCCAATCTCTGTATCATTCGCTGGTGTTGCTGACAATAAAGTTGTTGCTAGTGCTCCTGGATTGAGTTCAGCTGGTAAACCAGGTAAATATAACATGAGCCCAGGTACAGGTACTGAGACAACAATTTCAGTTACTGGTACATTACCAAATGGAGACAAAGTTTCAGATAAGAAAACATTCAGAATTAAAGGTATTCCTGGACCAACAGGTACAATTAGAGGTGATTATGGTGTTGTTAAAGGACCTAAATCTAACCTAGAAGTTGCTACTATCGGAGCAAAATTAATGGATTTTGATTTCGAAGTTGGTTTAGATGTTGTTGGATTTAACTTGAAAATTGCTGGACAACCTACAGTTGTTGTTACAGGAAACAAATTAAATGCTCAATGTAAATCAGTTCTTGCAAGAGCTGGTAGAGGGGATCAGGTTACTATTTCTGAAATTAAAACTAAACTTGTTGGAGCTGGAAGTTATTTATTACCAAGAACTGCTCCAGTAATTTTCGAAATACAATAATAAAGTAGTTTATACTACGTTCAATATCTTATAATGATACCACGATGAAAGTAAGAAATTTTTTAATAGCCATTGTTTCTATTGCTGGAGGTTTTGCTTCTAATGCGCAATCGAATTTGCTTAACGCGAAAACACCTGCTCAAATAGGACTTAAAACTCCTGCGCAACTTATCTCAGATAATGATAAGCCTTTAGCTTACGGTTATGTTGATGATAGAGATATTTTGATGGGAAAAACAACTTGGGAGATTATTGATTTGAATGAAAAAATCAATTTTCCTTTATACTTTCCTATAGATACAGCTAACATTGGTGCTGATAGACGTTCATTGTATGACGTTTTAACAAAAGCTATCAAAAAAGGTAAGATAACTGAAGTTTATACTGATAGTTATTTTAACACTAAAAAGTCAATGAAAGACATCGAAGGATCATTATCTCGTATTGATACAACTGATGCTGGTAGAGAGCTTATCAACCAGAATCCAGACGACTATAGATCACGTGTTGTGAAGAAAAAAGTGGTAACTGGAACTGGTAAAAAGAAAGTTGTTACTTATGTTGATGAAACGGTACCAGCTTCAAGAACTGTACCTGCAGAATATATCTTAAAACAAGATTTAACTGCTCAGGATGTTACACAATACAAAATCAAAGGATATTGGTATTTTGACAAACGTCAAAGTGAATTGAAATATCGTTTGCTTGGAATTTGTCCTGTAACTCCAGACGTTTACACTATGAATAGTGATGAAAAGGATTATATTGAGTTATTTTGGGTTTTCTTCCCAAATTCAAGAGAAGCTTTGCATGAAGCAAAAGCATTTAATGACAATAATTCTGCATTACCAATTTCATTCGATCAGATCTTAAATTCTAGACGTTTTAATGCGGTTGTTTACAAAGAGGAGAACCTTTATGGAGACAGAGCTATTAGCGATTATATGAAAGATAACGCTCAAAACCAATTATTAGAATCTGAAAGAGTAAAAGAAAAGATTCGTAATTTCGAACAAGATATGTGGAACTACTAAGTTGAAACATAGCATTATATAAAAACTCTTACTACCTTTGTAGTAAGAGTTTTTTTTTGCCTTAAACTTTTTGATGGACAATAAAATCTTTATGATTTTAATTTTGTAAGAAAATTTATAATATTTTATAAAATGTTACGTTTGGTTTCTTATACTATTAATTATGATGAAAGTGAGAAATTTTTTGATCGTTATTTTTTTTGTTGCGGGAAGTTTTGTTTCTATAGCGCAATCTAATTTGCTAAATGCGAAAACCGTTTCCCAAATTGGAATTAAGACACCTGCTCAACGCATTGCGGACAATGATAAGCCTTTAGCATATGGCTACGTTGAAGACAGAGATATTTTAATGGGGAAAATGACATGGGAAATTATTGATTTAAATGAAAAAATTAATTTTCCTTATTATTTTCCTGTGGATACTGCAAACATTGGTTCTGACAGACGATCGCTTTATGATGTTTTGACCAAAGCGATTAGAAATGGTAAAATAACCGAAGTGTATTCAGATAGTTATTTTAATACCAAAAAGACCATGAAAGATATTGAGGGGTCATTATCTCGTGTAGATACTACAGATGCTGGTAGAGAATTAATCAATCAAAATCCAGATGATTATAGGTCGCATGTTGTAAAGAAAAAGGTTGTTACAGGCACTGGTAAGAAAAAAAATGTGAGCTACAAAGAAGAAACAGTTGGGCCTACACGTACAGTTCCTGCAGAATATATTTTAAAACAGGATTTAACTGCTCAGGATGTTACACAATATAAGATCAAAGGATATTGGTATTTTGATAAACGTCAAGGAGAATTGAAGTATCGCTTAATTGGTATTTGTCCGGTTACTCCAGATGTTTATACCATGAACAGTGACGAGAAAGATTATATTGAGTTATTTTGGGTTTTCTTTCCCGATGCCCGCACGGTATTACATGAAGCAAAAGCTTTTAATGATGTAAACTCCGCAGCATCAATTTCGTTTGATCAGATTTTAAATTCCAGACGTTTTAATGCAATTATTTATAAAGAAGAAAATATGTATGGTGATCGTGAAATAAAAGATTACATGAAAGATAATGCACAAAATCAATTGCTGGAATCTGAAAGAGTAAAAGAAAAGATTCGCAACTTTGAGGAAGATATGTGGAATTACTAAATCAAGTTAATTTTATTAAGACAAACTCTTACTATCTTTGTGGTAAGAGTTTTTATTTTATCTATACATTACACAATGCTTGATTATTTAATTGTCGGATCTGGATTGGCCGGAATTTCTTTTGCCGAAGTGGCGCTTAAAAACAATAAAACGATTTTACTTATTGATGATAAGTCACAACATTCTTCAAGAGTTGCGGGTGGTCTATATAATCCGGTGATTTTAAAGCGTTTTAGTGAAGTGTGGAATTCTCAGGAGCAATTGATTTTGATGAATGAATTTTACAATCGCGTAGAAGACAAATTGAAGGAGAAATTCAACTATAAAATGCCAATCTTGCGAAAGTTCTTTTCAATAGAAGAGCAAAATAACTGGTTTGCAGCTTCAGATAAGATAAATTTAGCTCCTTTTTTATCTTGTAAACTAATTACTAGAAAATTCAATGGAATCGAGTCGCCATATGATTACGGAGAAGTACTGCACACGGGCTATGTTGATACTGCTTTACTGTTAGAGCACTACCATAAATATCTTCTTGAAAACAATTTGCTTTTAGAAGAATCTTTCGATAGCAGCAATATTGAATTTTTGGATTCTGGAATTCAGTATAAAAATATTCAGGCTAAACATATCATTTTTGCAGAAGGCTTTGGAATGCATAAAAATCCATTTTTTAATTATTTGCCTTTAGATGGTACCAAGGGCGAATTGTTTATTATAAAAGCACCTGATTTAAATTTAGATCTTATCGTTAATACAAGTGTTTTTATTTTGCCATTAGGTGAGAATTTATTCAAAGTAGGGGCTACTTATAATTGGTTTGATAAAACTGATGCGCCTACAGAAGAAGGCAAACAGGAGCTTTTGGAAAAAATAAAAGAAATTATAACCTGTGATTTTGAAATTGTAAAACATTTTGGGGGTGTTCGTCCAACGGTTGCAGACAGACGACCTTTGCTTGGTACTCATGAAGTTTATAAGTCGCTGCATATTCTCAACGGTTTGGGTACACGCGGAGTAATGCTTGGACCTGCAATGGCACAAGCTTTATACGATCATATTGAAAATCAGGTTCCTTTAGATAAAGAAGCTGATATTAAACGATTTCACAAAAGATATTTACGAACTCTTACTTCTGAACAGCCTTCGGGTCGTAAGAAATAAACATATTGATATATAAATTTCTGGAAAGTCTTAAAACAAAAGGAAATAATACAATTAAAGTAACTACTATTGCAATGAATGATTGCTCAACAGTACTTCCAAAAAAAACAAATGAAACTATAAAAGCTGCAATCCCGACAGCCACATTTAGGCCATAACTTACATACATCGCGCCATAAAAAAAGGAAGGTTCAATTTGATATTTTAAACCGCAATGGCTGCAATTTTCATTCATTTTAAGAACTTTAGTCAGATGAAGCGGATTCTTATCTTCATACATGCTTTCATTTTGACATCTTGGGCAGCTTCCGCTGAAAATGCTGTTTATTTTAGATCCTTTTTTAAACATTACTGTGTTGGATATTTTTATTTGAACAATCAAAAGTCTTGTTGAATCTTAAACTTTTTGAAAAAAAATTAATGAGACAAAGATAATCTATTTTTAATTTCTTGTTTTTATTTGTAGAAGCTAAAACCAATCTTTTTTGCGTGATTTAATGATATAGAAAGACTTATTTTATTAGAATTGTGTCTTTTTAAGGCCTTTGTATTTCTATACACTTTATAATATTGCTCCCTTCTGTTTAAATGCAAAAAAAAAGAATTATCGATAAGTAAAACAATACATTGTTTGGAAATTGTCTTACTGTTTATATGATCAATATTTATGTTAGCAAAGTATGAATTTAATATAAATTTATTTGTTTTATCGTATTTGTCTATAAATATTTTCCCCTTTTACGGAATCCCGTAATTTTTAGTGGCATTCTTTTTTTATCATTGTGTAGGCTAATTTTTAAAATAAAATGTCGTAATGGCTATAAATTTACAAAAGGGACAAAAAATAGATATTGGACTCTCTAATATTACAGTTGGATTAGGTTGGGATCCAAATGAAGGTACTGGCCATGATTTTGATTTAGATGCTTCTGCAATCATGATTAATGCAAGTAGAAAACTTCTAGGAGAAAACTACTTTATTTTTTATAATAATTTGTCGTCGCCTGATGGCGCATTAGTACATACTGGAGATGATCCTACAGGAGGAAATAGTGATGGTGATGACGATGAAGCTATAAAAGTCGATTTGAATAAAATTGATTCTAATGTAGAGGAAATCCTTTTTATAGTAACTATTGAAGATTTCGAAAGAAGAAAACAAAATTTTGGACAAGTTAGAAATTCTTATATCAGAATTGTTAATGATGAAAATGGACAAGAAATCGCTAAATACGAATTAGGGGAAGATTTTTCTATTGAAACTGGTGTCGAATTTGGAAGATTGTATAAACGTAATGGCAACTGGAAATTTGAAGCTTCAGGAATCGGTTACAGAGCAGACCTGAGCTATTTTCTGGAAAAATATTACTCAGGCGAAATCATAAAATAAAAGATTAGAATTTCTTAAATCACAATTGCTGGTGAATTTTTATAATTCACAACGCAAATTTTAAATGCGAACTTTTGAAAATTAATTATCAAAATTACAGCCATCTTTCTTTTGATTTGTGGCTTACATTAATAAAATCAAATCCAGAGTTTAAACAAAAAAGAAACTTATTATTTAAGGATTTTTTTGAAATAGAACATGGAATTGATAAAGTAAACGAAGTGGTAAGGTATTACGATGTATTATGCAATAATATTAACGAGAAAACAGGATCAAATATTGATACTTACGAAATATATTACCTCATTTTATCAGCTTTAGATGTTGATCTTGAAAAGAATGACACACATCGTTTATTTGAGTTCTATAAACAGACAGAAGAATTGTTTTTGAATTACAAACCGGTTTTAATTTATTCTGATATAGAGAAAGTATTTAAAGAAGTTACAAATCAGGATAAATCAGTTAGTATTTTAAGCAATACAGCATTTATAAAAGGAAAGGTTTTAAGAAAACTATTAGAGTATTATGATTTAGCAGAATATTTCAAATTTCAAATTTATTCTGATGAAGTAGGGTTCTCAAAACCAAATATGGCAATTTTTCAGCTAGTATTTGATGAAATTAATAAATATAAAAAGATAGATAAAAAAGATGTTTTGCATATAGGAGACAATAGTGTTGCAGATTATAATGGAGCAATACAATTTGGTTTTAATGCACATCTGCTAAAAATATAAAAGTGAACAAAAGTTATAGCTTACACAAAATTACTAACCAGGATATCTGTCCTTTTAAGGAAGCGGAGTACAGCCGATTTAAATTTGGAGATAAATTCTATGCAGAGAAATTTGCTGAAGATCTCTTCGATGGATTTGTTGAAGAGTATAGAGATTTAATTTTATCCGATAAAGATATTGTTATTCTGCCAAGTCCTTATTTATCTATTCCCACAGCATCAAATTTTCTATGTTACTATTTTAAAAAAGAGCTAAATAGCTTTTTATTTAGGAATGGTAAAAAAGCTTGTATAGAATCTAAAATTTATAGAAATCAAACTTATGTTACTGATTACGGCAACCTAGATTTTGAACAAAGAGTAAAATTGATATCAAATGACACTTATTATATTGATCGAAATTTTATTGAAGGGAAGCTATGCATTTTTGTAGATGACATTAAAATAACAGGAAGTCATGAACATACGGTGAATAAAATTCTAGACCAATATGATGTTAACGGGGATTTTCTTTTTGTTTACTACGCTGAGTTGAAAAATAAAGAAATTCATCCAAAAATTGAAAATCACTACAATTACTTTGCGGTTAAAAATGTAGAAGATATAGTTTCTATTGTCAATAGTGAAGATTTTCAGTACAATACAAGAATCGTGAAATTTATATTAAGTCTCGATGATAAACAGTTTGCCTATTTAATTTCTAATATTTCGAGAAAAAAAAGCAATGAACTATTTCACCTTGCGATAAGTAATAATTATCATCAGATTTTAGAATACAAAAACAATATTAACGTAATAAAAATAGATTAGATTATGGCTATTAATTTGCAGAAAGGACAAAGAGAAAATATAAATGCACCCAAATTTACAATTGGTTTAGGGTGGGATACAAACAACAGCAGCACTGGTTCTAGTTTCGATCTTGATGCCTCAGCTTTTATCGTTGGAGCAAATGGAAAAATATTATCTGATTCTCATTTTATTTTTTACAATAATCTAAAAGCTCCGGATGAGTCTGTTATTCATACAGGAGATAACTTAACAGGTGACGGAGACGGAGACGATGAGCAAATTAAAATAGACTTAACTAAAATCAATAGTGCTGTAAAAGAAATTTGCATCGTTGTTACAATTCATGATGCTGAAGGAAGAAAACAAAATTTTGGACAAGTTCGCAATTCATTCATCCGTATCGTTGACGATTCAAATAATACTGAAATGGTTAAGTATGAATTGGAAGAAGATTTTTCAATAGAAACAGCAGTTGAATTTGGAAGGATTTACGACAAAGACGGACAATGGAAATTTGAGGCGATGGGAGTTGGAATGAAAGGCGGATTAGAAGATTATTTAAATAAATACAATTAAGAGATATGGCAATTAATTTAGAAAAAGGACAACGTATTAATCTTGAAAAAAGTAATGGTTCAAAATTAGTAAACATTTGTGTAGGTGTAAACTGGGGAGCGATAGAGAAAAAAGGATTCTTTGGTACGAAAAAAGAAGCAGTAGATTTAGACGCTAGCTGTGCTGTTTATGATGATAAAAAAAATCATATTGATTCAGTAAATTTTAGAAAGTTAATCTCTAGTGACCGTGCAATCAAACACAGTGGAGATGATTTAACTGGAGATTTAAACGGTGACGACGGTTTAGATAACGAAGTAATTACTTTAGATTTTTCTCAATTAACGCCTTCGGCAAGTCATGTCGCATTTTTTATAAACAGTTTTAGAGGTCAGGATTTTAAAGATATTCCTTTTGCTTCTATCAGAATATATGAAGGAACTCCAACGAGAGTAAGTCAGGAATTTGCTCGTTATGATGTAGCAAACGATGCTTCTTTTGCGGGTAACGTATCAATGGTTTTAGGAGTTTTTTATAAAAGAAACGACGATTGGAAATTTAGCGCAGTTGGTGTTCCAACAAATGATAAAAAACTAGAACAAACAATTGTTACAATTCAACAGAATTATCTATAAAAATTTATGGAAAATCAATTAGTTACTCAAGAGAATACTGCTTTGATTGATAAAGACGGAAATGTAAATTTAACTTCAATTACCGAAGCAGAAATAAGTAGTTATAAGAGTATTTCGAACCAATTGAATGAGAACGATGCTAATTCGATTCTTAATTATGGAGCAGATATTCAAAACTCTATAGCTAAACAAAGTGATACTTTCTTAACAAACGTAAGAACTTACAATTCAGGAGAAGTAGGAACTCTGATTAATGATTTATTGACAGAACTAAATTATGTAGACGTTGATCAATTAGAGCAAAGTCCGTTTAAAAGATTTCTATCAAAAATTCCATTGCTTAATAAACTGATTACAGATGTAAAAAAGTTATTCCAGGAATATGACAGAATTACTGTAAATATTGAAAAAATCAGTAATAAAGTTAAAGCAGGAATGATCAATTCTGTTAAAGATAATAGTGCGCTTCAAACAATGTTTGATGGTAATGTGAATCTTATCAAAGAAATGGAAAAACATATTATTGCAGGACAAATTCGTTTTAAAGAACTAAACGAAGAACTTGCAGTAATGGAAGCAAACAGTGCACAATATCAGGATTATCAAATCTCTGATAAAAGAACTTTCATAAATCGATTAGACAAACGTCTTGCCGATATGAAAATTGTACGTTTTATTTTGTTGCAATCTTTAGCGCAAATTAGAGTAGTTCAAAATAACAATACTTCAATTGCAGAGAAAGCACAGTCAATTTTGACTACAACATTGCCAGTTTGGAAAAACCAATTGACACTGGCGGTTGCTTTACAAAGACAAAAACAGAATATTGAAGTACAGAGAAGAGTATCAGAAACTACAAATACTATTTTACAGAAAAATGCAGAAATGCTAAAACAAAATAGTATCGAAGTGGCTAAAGAAAATGAAAACACAATCGTTTCTCTGGAGACTCTTAGAATGACAACAAAATCTTTAATCGATACTCTGACAGAAGTGAAACAAATTCATGAGCAAGGTACAGAAACCAGAAGACAGCTTGATGCTGGATTACAAAGTCTGGAGCAAGAATTGAAAAAAGGTGTTGTAAGCTAGGCTATTGAGAGAATAATTTTTTGAAACAACATAAATGCAAGAAGAAGAGGATAGATATCTTCAGATAATAAAAGAAAGTAATAAAAAACTGGTGGTTTTAGAATTGTTAACCAATTTCTTTAATCACAAGGATCTTGTCGGGGTTTTGGTAAGGACAAAAATCATTCATACACTCTTTCAAAATAACCGAATATTAGATATAAATAAACTGGAACTGTTTCATATTCAGTATACAGATAGTCTTGTGGCATTGTTTCAAAAAATCAAAAAATCAAAAGAACAGCAGTACGTTTTGATTTCTGATGAGATATATATTAACGAAGATATTTTATCAAAGTTAAAACAGGAAATAGGAGAAACAAAACTGTCAAAACAACTGCAATTGCATGCACAAAATATGTCAAGAAAGATAGAAGAACTCTATCAGTTATTTGTTTCAGAAAAAGATGTTTTTTTTAATTGGAATGACTATCTGACTTTTTCACAAAGCATTCAGGCAGAATATTACAGAGAAATAACAATCGATCAATATGAAAAGCTTTCGCAGTTTAACAAAAGTGTTTATGAAAATGCCCATGCTAAATTTGAAAGAAAACTTTTAGGACGGTTAAACATTTTGAATTTTAAAATTAAATTCTCTTGCGGATTGGTCTGTAACAATGAGATAATAGAGATTTATGAATTCAGAGACTCTAATGATAAATTTGTTTTTGTAGCTAACGAAAAAGCATTCTATTTTTTAAATGAAGAAGCAGTGAAAGGAATTAATCTTTCTAAAAATGACTCTTCAAAACAAATTATTATAAAAGGACTTAAAAGTAAAAATGCTGAACTTAAAAATGAGCTCAGTACCATAAAAACAACACTGCCTGAAAATGTTTTAGAAGTGTTGAAAGAATATTTTGAAAAGATTTCGTCAGTTGATTTTCTGGACGAATTACAGAATGTTGACGAACAGACGAATATCTTAAAAACAATGTTGAATATTAATATTAATTAAAAAAATAAAATGGCAATTAACTTAGAAAAAGGGCAGAGACAGAGTATAGCTGCTCCTAAATTTACTGTAGGATTAGGATGGGATAGCAATTCAAGCAACACTGGATCAAGTTTTGATCTGGATGCTTCAGTTTTTTTAGTTGGTGCAAATGGAAAAATTCCAAATGACAATCATTTTATTTATTACAATAATTTAAAATCTCCAGATCAAGCTGTTGCTCATGCAGGAGATAATTTAACTGGAGATGGTGACGGAGATGATGAAAAAATTTATATCGATTTGTCTAAAATTTCTCCAGATGTTTTTGAAATCTGTTTTGTAGTTACAATTCACCATGCCGATACCAAAAGACAAAATTTTGGGCAGATCAGAAATTCGTTTATTAGAATTTTAGATGAATCTAATGTTGAGTTGGTGAAATACGAACTTGATGAAGATTTTTCTATAGAAACTGCAGTAGAGTTTGGAAGAATTTACAAAAGAAATGATGAATGGAAATTTGAAGCTGTTGGTATCGGAATGAAGGGCGGTTTACAAGATTACTTAAATAAATATAATTAATTTAAAACATTATCTCAAATGGCAATTAACTTAACCAAAGGTCAAAAAATTGATTTAAGAAAAACAACTGGTGAAACATTAACGAACTTCTGTATCGGAGTAAACTGGGGTGCAATTGAAACAAAAGGTTTCTTAGGATTATCAAAAAATGTAATAGACATTGACTTAGATTTAAGCTGTGTTTTGATTGATGATCAAAATAGACTTTGCGATCATTTATACTCACCTTTATACAGAGTAGAAGTATTACAGCAATTTGGTTTACCAAAAGGAAAACTAATAAGTGTTGATGGTGCTTTAAAGCACACTGGAGATGATCTTGCTGGAGATACAGGCGGAGACGACGGTTTGGATAATGAAATTATTACGGTTGACCTTTCTAAAGTTGATGCTAAAGTAAATCAGATATTTTTCTTTTTAAATAATGCAGGTAAAGAGGATTTCTCTCAAATTCCTTATGCAAAAATCAGAATGTATGAAGGAACCCCAACAAGAGTGGTTTCGGAATTTGCTTCATATAATGTTGCTGCAGAAAGCCAATATGTAAACAAACGTTCCATTATTATGGCGAAATTGTACAAACGTAATGGGGAGTGGAAATTTAGCGCAATTGGAGATCCAACTGATGATACATTTTTAGGACAGACGATTCATAAAATTGTAAAATCGTATCTATAATGCAAATTAAAAACATAGAAGGACTAAGAGTTTCTCAGGTAAGAGACCTAGTTGGGCAAGGCGGTAAATTTGTTGTTTTTCCGTATACAATTTCATTTGTAATCATGACTTTAAAAAGAAGTTCTGATATTTATTTTATCAGACCTGATGAAAATACTTTTAAGTACTCTTATGGATATGCACTTCTAAATTTAATCATTGGATGGTGGGGAATTCCTTGGGGACCAATCTATACAATTGGTTCTGCATATCATCATGTAGTGGGAGGAAAAGATCTAACAGCAGTTGTTATGAGTCATTTGACGCAACATGATCCTGAGGCAAATACAAGTTCTTATAACATAGATGGTGTTGAAAGTTCCAATCAAGGAAACAACAGTATTTCTGAAACTCCAACTTATAATATTCCTGTGTAAATAATTCTACCATGAGAAGACTGCCCGTATACTTACTATTAGACACATCTGGTTCAATGACTGGCGAACCTATCGAAGCCGTTAAAAATGGCGTACAAATGATGATTAGTTCATTACGTCAAAATCCACAAGCAATTGAAACAGCATATTTAAGCGTGATCACTTTTGATACTACTGCGCAGCAAATTATTCCGTTGACCGATTTGGCTTCTTTTCAAATGGTTGATTTAAAAGCAACCGGAGTTACAGCTCTTGGCGAAGCATTGAAATTAACCGCAAACAAAATCGAAACTGAAGTTGCAAAAACAACTACAGAGCAAAAAGGAGATTGGAAACCATTAGTATTTATTATGACTGACGGAGTTCCAACAGATAATTGGGAAAGCGGTCTTGCAGAATTTAAAAAAGTAAAAACAGCTTTTACAGTTGCATGTGCTGCTGGTGGAGGTGCAGATACCAATGTCTTAAAGCAAATTACAGACACAGTAGTGAGTCTTGAAAATGCGGACAGTTCTAGTATTGGAAAGTTTTTTCAATGGGTGACGGCTTCAATTGGAGTGACTTCAACTAAAATTGAAGATTTAGGCAGAGAATTTACAAACGTAAAAGAACTACCTCCTCCGCCATCTGAATTGAACATAGTAGTTTAATTTTAGACAAGAGGAGTTCTTTTGTTTTTTATAGAAAATTAAAAGAAAGCTGCTGTAAAATGTTAAGAATTAATTGATTATTTACTCGTTTTTAAAAGTTATATGAGAAGATTACCAGTATATTTTTTATTAGATACATCCGGATCAATGTATGGAGAACCGATTCAGGCGCTTAATAATGCTTTGAGCGGTATGATTAATACTTTGAGATCAGATGCACAGGCGTTAGATTCGCTTTGGATAAGTATTATAACTTTTGATAGAGAAGTAAAAGAAATAGTTCCTTTGACAGAATTGGTTCATTTTCAGCTTCCAGAAATAACTTGTCCTCAAAGCGGTCCTACAAATACAGGTGCAGGTTTGGATTTTGTTATTCAAAAGGTAAAAAGAGAAGTTATAACAGGATCTGCAACTATAAAAGGAGACTGGAAACCATTACTTTTTGTTTTTACAGATGGAAAACCTTCAGATATTCAATTTTACAGAGAAAAAATTCAGGAAGTAAAAGCATTGAATTTTGGAGCCGTTGTAGGCTGTGCTGCGGGTCATATGGCAAATGATAGTATTTTAAAAGAACTTACCGATAGCGTAGTTCATTTAGATTCGGCAGACAGTTCGACTTTAAAGCAGTTTTTTAAATGGGTTTCTGAAACTATCGAACAAGGGAATAAAAGCCAGGGAACAGGAGAAAGCGTAACACTACCTCCGCCTCCAAGTGAAATAACAGTTGTGATTTAATTTAAAAGATGCTCGATATGCTATTTACATTTTCAAAAGCTCTAATTCATGTAGCAACAGCAATTGATGAAGCTTATCAGGAAGGACAAGAAAATGAGCTTGAAAATATAGAATTAACCTCCGATCAAATATTGGAAACAATGAATATTGATGATATTACATCATGTTATAAAACTACCAGTATTGAAGGCTTTAATATTAAAAATACAGAACATGTTTTAAAACAAAACTATACAGGAAAAGTATTTGATATTCAGCATGTAATTGTTCGTAGAAATTGTGCTTATGTAAAAGTTATCCATAGTATACCATTCAATGGAGGAAATAAATGTTATGGAGCTTGTTTCTCAATAAATTTTATGGAACCTAATAATGGAGTTTCTATTTATGGATATCCAACTAAAAATTCTGATGAGAAAGTGGCTTTCAAATCTATATCTATTGAATTATTAGCCGCTCTTTCAAAATGATGTTAGCTAAAATCTTTATTAATATTTTAATTGTTGGTCTGTTTTTGTATTCAAAGTTATTGCCTTATAAAGACAAATTGAATCCTCAGTACAAAACAATTTTTGATTTTTTCAATAGTATATTTTCTCCCATATTTAATTTCCTAAAATCCTTTGTAAAACCTTTTCAGGTTGGTGTTGGACTTGCGGTTGACATGACACAAATTATACTATTAATTATTTTTTTAATGCTATTAAAATTCCTTTAAAATGAGAAGATTACCGATATATTTTTTAATTGATATTTCTGAGTCAATGGTTGGTGAACCAATCCAGCAGGTTGAGGAAGGATTAGCAACTATAATTCAGGCATTAAAAACAGATCCACATGCGCTGGAAACTGTTTATGTATCTATTATAGTTTTTGCTGGTCAACCGAAAACATTGGTTCCATTACAGGAAATCGTTAGTTTTTATCCTCCTAAATTTCCAATAGGAAGCGGAACATCACTAAGTAAAGGGCTAGGGCATTTGATGTATGAATTAAGAAGTAATATCGTTAAAACGACTTATGAAGTAAAAGGAGATTGGAAACCAATAGTGTTTTTATTTACTGACGGAGTTCCAACAGATGATACTCAGGCGGCGATAAACGAATGGAAGAATAATTGGCAGAGAACTGCTAATTTAATTGCTGTCTCGTTTGGAAATGAAACCGATACAAAACTTTTGGGTGAATTGACAGAAAATGTGCTTCATTTTAAAAACACAAATGTACAATCGTATAAAGAGTTTTTTAAATGGGTGACAGATTCTATTAAAACTAGTAGTATCAGTGTAGAAAATAATTCCTCTGGTTTTGAATTGGCAAAATTAGACGGAGAAACACTTTCTAAAATTGATTTAACAAAAGAAACTCCAAATAAACAATATGTTGATGATAATTACGTGGTTCTAAGCGGAAAATGTCAAAATACAAAAAGACCTTATTTGATGAAATATCGCAAGAATATTGCGCCGTCTATTTATGCAGGAATTGAATTGGCTTCAAAAAACTACAAGCTGGTTGGCGCTTATCAGGTTGATAATAATTATTTTGAACTGGCAGACAATACTAATTTCAATACTAAAGTAAATACAGAAGAATTGTTTGGAGCACCAACGTGTCCGTGTTGCGGTAATCAAATTGCTTTTGCTGTATGCGTTTGTCAAAAAATACATTGTATTGGAGATGAACAAATAAGCACTTGTCCTTGGTGCAACAATCAAGGTTCTTATGGATATGGTGAAGGTGGTTTTGATGTAAACAGAACACAAGGATAATACGCATGGAAGAGACCAAAAGATATCTTCAGTCTTTTTTATTCCAGAATAAAATCGATATTCCAAGAAGCAAACAATCGCTTTTTGAAGATTTTATTACTAATGAAACGAATATAACGGCAGTAAAAATAATTAAGGAAAAACAGCAGATGATTATGCAAAATTGGGATTTAATAAATCGAATAGATGATATTACAAATCAATCTGTTTTTCTGCCAAATGGTACAGTAAACAAATCATACGAAGCAAAAATTGATTTTATTCAATTAGGCTGGAATGATATTGTTTCTTACGAAATTCAAAATTTAGAAAACACCGGACTTTCATTTGATGAAGAGAAAGAACTTCTTTCGGGAAATCCTGAAATAAGTGGTGATTTAAAAATAAAATTGCTTTTTAAAATTGAAGGTGAATCTGAAGAATCTTCTTTCAATGAAAAAGTTATGACTGTTATTATTAATCCTGATCCAAAATCGCTTTGGAAGAATTTGGAAAGTGATAAAAATGCTCCTTTCGCTAAAGAAGATAATGTTGCGATTTGCGGTTCTTTTTTAAACAAAAAAATTGTTGCAGCCTCTAAACGTGGGCGCAGTCATGCAAATGTGGGTTCTTTTCGAGAAGATGATTTTGCTTTCAATAATTTTACAACTAACGGATGGAGCGTTTTAGCAGTTTCAGATGGAGCAGGTTCAGCGGCTTTATCCAGAAAAGGTTCGCAACTGGCTTGCAATACTTTGGTTGAATATTTTGAAGAAAATTTAGATAAGGAAAATTTAAAAGAATTTGACGAAATTTTATTCAATCATTACAAAAAAACAGATCCGGAATCATCAAAAAAAATAAGTCATTTTGTTTATAATGCTTTATTAAAAGCTGCCCATTTTGTAAATCAAAAAATTGAAGAATTTGCAATTGCCAATAACGAAGAGCTGAAAAAATTCCACGCAACTTTGATTTTTGCTTTGGTAAAAAAATACGATTTCGGTTACGCAGTTTTAACTTTTGGAGTTGGCGATTGCCCGATCGGTTTACTGAACAAAGATTTAACTGAAATTTCATTAATGAATACAATTGATGTTGGTGAATTTGGAGGCGGAACACGTTTTATTACAATGCCTGAAATTTTCCAGAGTGATAAACTTTCTTCCCGTTTCGGATTTAAATTAGTGGATGATTTCTCTTATTTAATGTTAATGACTGACGGAATTTATGATCCAAAATTTGTGGTTGAAGCTAATTTGGAAAAAATAGAAAACTGGAATCAATTTTTATCAGATTTAAAAGGGAATAATGAGGACGATTCAAAAGTTAATTTTGAAAATGAAAATGAAGATGTTGCCGGACAGCTTTTAAAATGGATGGATTTCTGGAGTCCGGGAAATCATGATGACAGAACCCTTGCTATAATTTACTAAACATGAGTACAGTTACAGTAAAATCAATAAACGACCCTCTAAAAACGTATCAATTTGTTGATAACGGCGAACCTATGCGCGGAGGTGTTAAAGATGTATATTTTAGTCCGGATAAAAGATATGTAGTCGCTATTTTTAGAGACAAATTAGATTTTAATCAAAAAGAAAGGCTTCAAAAAATTACTAATAAATACTACACGCAAATTCAAAACGGAGAAGCAGGAGAATATTATCTAAATGAAGTTTTTAGATGGCCGACAGATGTTATAGAACATAATAATCTGACGGGGATAATTGTTCCTCTTTATAAACCAAAATTCTTTTTTAGAAAAGGATATCAAACAAGCGAATTAATTCAAGGTAAAGAAAAAAACGGAAAATGGTTTGCAGGTGCGAAATTTAGAAATCCGCATTTTCCGCTCCGAATTGCAAATTCAGAATTAGGAGATTGGTTAAGCTATTTTCAAGTTTGTGTCAATCTTTCAAGAGGAGTAAAAAAGATGCACGCTATGGGGCTTGCTCATTCTGATTTATCATACAATAATGTATTAATAGATCCGATAGAAAGATCAGCTTGTATGATAGATCTTGATGGTTTGGTTGTGCCAGGTTTATTTCCAGCAGAAGTAATTGGTACGGCAGAATTTATTGCTCCAGAAGTACTCTCAACAAAACATTTGGATAAAAATGATCCAAACAGAAAATTGCCAAATAGGCTTACAGATCTGCATGCTTTACCAGTTTTAATTTATATGTTTCTGTTGCACAGACACCCATTAAAAGGAGGAAAAGTACACGATTTGGATACCGAAAAAGACGATTTATTGTCAATGGGAGAGAAGGCGATGTTTATAGAGCATCCAACAGATGACATGAACAGACCTAAACTTAATCAGGTTTCTAAATGGGACTTGCCTTGGGCAGATATAACTAAATTGCCTTATACGATTACAGGGCCCTACCTAAAAACATTATTTGATAAAGTTTTTGTAGATGGATTACACAATCCGATGCAACGCCCAAATGCCGAAGAGTGGGAAATAGCATTATTAAAAACAACCGATTTAATGCAGAAATGTCATAATCCGACATGTGAGCAAAAATGGTATGTTTTTGATAATACGAATACTCCAAAATGTCCTTTTTGTGGTACTTCACATCAAGGAAGTCTCCCAATTTTAGATTTATATTATCAATTTCAGGAAACGACCTGGAAACCCGAAAATCATAGATTGATGGTTTATAATGATCAATATTTGTTTCAATGGCACGTTAATCGTAATGTTGTCAGAAATGAGAAATTAGCGCCACAGTATAAAGTTCCAGTAGGTTATTTTACTTTTTTTAATGATAAATGGGTATTGGTCAATCAAAAACTGACTTCGCTCAAAGATTTAACTGAAGACAAAGAAATTCCAATTGGAACAATGGTTGAACTGACTCACGGAAAAAAAATACTTCTCTCTAATGAAGAAGGTGGAAGAGTAATCGTGGTAACAATGGCCAATACATAATTTTAAAATTTTAACTTAATTAATATCTAAAAATGAATCAACACCCAATCTTTTCAGAACATCCAGGCTTAATTGTCGTTTTTGCGATTGCAGTAGTCATTATGCTATTGCTGGATTTAGGAATCTTCAACAAAAAAAGCCACGTAGTAACAAATAAAGAAGCTGTAACTTGGTCATTAGTTTGGATCAGTTTAGCAATGATTTTTAGTGGTTTAGTGTACTATTTTGCAGGTGCAGCTAAATTCTACGAATTTCAATCAGCATATTGGATCGAAAAAGCACTTTCTGTAGATAACCTATTCGTATTTATTTTAGTATTTAAGTTTTTTGATGTTGCCAATCAGAACAAACATAAAGTATTGTTTTGGGGAATTATTGGAGCATTGGTACTAAGAGCAATATTTATTTTCTCAGGCGCTTTCCTAATCGAATTAACTTATTTGAACAAACTTTTAAGTCTAGCAGGATTAGAAGGATTCAAATATGATATCAACCTAATCATGACTGCTTTTGGATTATTCTTAGTTTATGCAGGTGTTAAATCATGGTCTTCTGGAGATGAGGACGATGACGAAGATTACAACAATACAAGAGGGGCAAGATTGATTCGAAAGTTCTTTAGCGTAAGTGATAAATATGATGGAGATAAATTTTTTACAATTGAAAACGGAAAAAAATTAGCAACACCACTTTTGGTAGTTGTAGCGGTAATTGAGTTTACAGATTTATTGTTTGCGGTAGATTCGATTCCTGCAATTTTTGCAATATCAAGTGATCCGTTTATTCTTTATACATCAAATATTTTTGCCATTTTAGGACTTAGAGCGTTATTCTTTTTATTAGATAATTTTATTCATTTGTTTAGTAAATTACAATATGGCTTGGCAATTATTTTGTCATTTATCGGAATAAAAATGATTATTTCTCCATTCTATCATATAGAATCTATTTATTCATTATTGGTAATTGGATGCGTACTTTTAATTTCTGTCTTGGCTTCGATTTTAATGCCAGAACCAAAAGAGGCATAATTTTAAAAGTTTTGTAAAACTTAAAAAAGGAAATAAAGATTAAAAAATCGGATTGAAAATCTAATAAAATTTTCAATCCGATTTTTATTTTGGAATATGTAAAAGCTATTGTTTTTCAGTATAAAAACTTCGATTAAAAGTTATACTTTTGCACTTTCAAAATTGCAAAGGCAAGTGGCTTATTTGCAATGATTTTAATTTCTAGTTTTTCAGCAATACATTATGCTTAATATACACAATCTTTCTGTTTCTTTTGGTGGAACTTATTTATTTGAAGAAGTTACTTTTCGTTTAGGCGCCGGAGACCGCGTTGGTCTTGTTGGTAAAAACGGAGCAGGTAAATCGACAATGCTTAAAATGCTGGCAAGGGATTTTGCGCCGGATTCTGGAGTTATTTCTCAGGAAAAAGATATCCGAATGGGATTTTTGCGTCAGGATATTGATTTCGAACATGGAAGAACAGTACTTGAAGAAGCGTATGAAGCCTTTACAGAAATTAAAGTTGTAGAGAAAAAATTAGAAGAAATCAATCATCAATTGGTTACAAGAACCGATTATGAAAGCGAAGAATACGGTCAGATTATTGAAGATTTATCTGATTATACACATCGTTTTGAACTTCTTGGAGGTTATAATTATGTTGGAGATACTGAAAAAATTCTTTTAGGTCTTGGTTTCAAAAGAGAAGTCTTTAATAATCAGACAGAAACATTTTCAGGTGGATGGAGAATGCGTATCGAGCTTGCAAAGCTTTTGTTACAGTCAAATGACGTTTTATTGCTGGATGAGCCAACCAACCACTTAGATATCGAAAGTATCATTTGGTTAGAGAACTTCCTTCGCAGTTATCCGGGCGTTGTGGTGATTGTATCGCACGACAAAATGTTTTTGGACAATGTAACCAACCGTACAATCGAAATTTCGTTAGGGAAAGCATACGACTTCAATAAGCCTTATTCGCAGTATTTAGAATTGCGTCATGAAATTCGTGAAAAGCAATTAGCTACGCAGAAGAATCAGCAGAAAAAAATTGAAGAAACAGAAAAATTAATCGAGAAATTCCGTGCAAAAGCTTCAAAAGCTTCAATGGCGCAATCGTTGATTAAAAAATTAGATAAAGTAGAAAGAATTGAAGTTGATGAAGACGACAATTCAGTAATGAATATTTCGTTTCCAGTTTCAAAAGAACCAGGAAAAGTGGTAATCGAAGCTGAAAATGTAACTAAAGCTTACGGAGACAAAACAATTTTAAAAGATATTAGTTTGCTTGTCGAAAGAGGAAGTAAAATCGCTTTTGTGGGCCAAAACGGACAAGGTAAATCGACTTTCATCAAAGCGCTTGTAAACGAGTTTGAATACCAAGGAAATATCAAATTAGGACATAATGTTCAATTGGGATATTTTGCTCAAAATCAGGCAGAATATTTAGATGGAGAAATTACTTTACTACAAACTATGGAAGATGCCGCAACCGACACAAACCGTATGAAGGTTCGTGATATGTTAGGTTCGTTTTTATTCCGTGGTGATGATGTTGAGAAAAAAGTAAAAGTACTTTCTGGAGGCGAGCGAAACCGTTTGGCACTTTGTAAATTATTGCTTCAGCCAATTAATGTTTTGCTGATGGATGAGCCTACGAATCACTTAGATATCAAATCTAAAAACGTTTTAAAAGCGGCACTTCAAAAATTTGGCGGAACTTTATTATTGGTTTCTCACGACAGGGATTTCCTTCAGGGAATGTCGAATATCGTTTACGAATTCAAGGATCAAAAAATCAAAGAATATTTAGGTGACATCAACTATTTCTTAGAGCAACGCAATCTTGAGAATATGCGTGAAGTAGAGAAAAAAGATGTTGTTAAAGCCGCGCCAGTAAAAGAAAATACCAAAACTTCATACGAAGATCAGAAAAAAGGAAAAGCGCTTCAAAACAGGCTAAGCAAAATCGAAAGCCAGATTCAGCAATTAGAAAAAGACATTCAGCATAACGATAAAATGTTGGAAACTAATTATGATAAACACATTGAAGACGCGTCATTTTTTACAGCATACAACAAAAAGAAAGCCGATTTAGAGCAATTACTTCTGGATTGGGAAATCGTTCAGGAAGAGATCGATAATTTTAATGCATAAAGAAATGTTTCAGGTTTCAAGTTGTAATCTCGACGAGTAAACTTAACCGCAAAGCACGCTAAGTTTTCTTTTAGTTTGCATTTATAATGGACAAAGTTCGCAAAGCTATATTGATAAAGCTTTGCGAACTTTGCGTTTTATGGAGCCTCATAGATCAAAAACTTAGCGTGCTTTGCGGTTAAATATTCATTCAGCTCAAACCTGAAACCTGAAATCTGAAACAAAACTATTTAATAATTCCAATTGATTTTGAATGTTCAATTGCCTGGCTACTTTCTTTAAAATAACAAACAGAAACATCCAGAGTTTCTAAATTTTTCATGATTTTTTTGACTTCTTCTTTTTGTTTTTTTCCTGTTTGTCGAATGTAAACGGCAATAACTGTAACGGGAAATATTTTGCAGATTCGTTCATATAAAACTGGATCATGCTGAGAATCATCTCCTAATAAAATATATTTCAAGTTGGGGTAAAATTCTAAAACATGTTTTATTTTATCAAATTTATGATCATGATTGCCACGTCCGCTCATGAAAAAATCGGTAATGCCTCTTTTAATGTCTTTTAATAAAATAACAGCTCTTGGCAAATGATGGATTTTGGTAAACTGTACGATAAAACGATACAAATTCCATTCACTGCTTGAAATATAAAAAAAGGCATTAACTTCTTCTTTATTCTTTCTTCCAGCTGAACTCAAGGCTTGATAATGCGCTACAACATCTTTAAAAACTTTTCGGTCATTCACATTTTTAAATAACAAAATGTAAATTTTCCTGAAGATATTCTGCGTATGCGAAATCAAAAAAGTGTCATCAATATCAGAAATAATACCTAATTTTCCCGTGTGCGGATGTATAAAACTTCCCTTTGAAGTAATCGTTTCCGAATTGTATTTAATGCTGACATCGTAATTCATCCACCCAAAATGCGTTTCATTTTCAAACGGAATACAAAACTTAAAATGCCCGTCGTCTAATGTTTTAGTGTGAATTTCCTGATTTCCATATTTCAGATAAACATCAAAATTCTGAATCGTTTTTATCCGAAATTGATTGATTATGGATTTTGCATTTTTTAAATTTCTCTTCTGAAAGTCGTAATCATACATTCTTTTAAAAACATGTCCCATTACAATTAATTCTTCTTCATTGGCATAACCTCGATATAATTGTAAGATTGGTTTCATTTATTACGTATATTTATGTAACTGTAAATTACTTAATTTAATTGATTTCTAAAGATAAAATTTTGAAAAAGAACATTCTATTCGTTGTAAATCCCATTTCTGGCGACCTTGATAAAACTGATTTAATCGAGACAGTTCAGGAATTTGCGACTATTAATTATTTTAATCTTGAAGTGTATGAAACAAACGGAAAAAATGATTTAAATAAAATTCAGGCGATTTATAATGAACTTCTTCCTGAGCGAATTATTGTTGCGGGCGGCGACGGCACAATCAAAATGGTGGCAGAAGCAATGGAAAACTACGATATCATTATCGGGATTTTGCCAGCTGGATCAGCAAACGGATTGTCAGTCGATTTGAATTTGCCTGTTGAAATAGAAGAAAACCTAAAAATAGCTTTTTTGAATCATTATATCGAAATGGATATGATTTGTATCAACGGAAAAAAAAGCATTCATTTAAGCGATTTAGGTCTGAATGCCAATTTGGTTAAAAACTATGAACAAAGTGATATTCGCGGTTTTTGGGGATATGCATTGCAGGCTTTTACAACTTTAACAGAATCTGAAGAACCATTTGTCGCCACGATTTCTGCTAATAATGAAACGGTAAATCATGTAGCGAGAATGATTGTTATTGCCAATTCACAGAAGTATGGAACAGGGGTAATTATTAATCCGAATGGAGCTATGAACGACGGAAAGTTTGAATTGGTCATTTTAAAAAGTTTAGATCTGCTTTTAATTGGAAAAATCATCACCGGAAATATGCCAATTGATTCTGAAGATATTGTCATTATTTCAACAGACAAAGCCACGATAGAAACAGATTATCCGGTAAATTTTCAAATTGATGGTGAATATTGCGGTGCACAGACCAATTTAGAAATTTACATTCTGCACAAACAAATGAAAATGGCTGTGCCTTAAAAATTATCTCTGAAATTTAATCGAAATATGTATAAGAAAATTTTATTGACATTATTGCTTTTACTTTTTTTTAGTTGTAAAAATAACGATGACGACAAAAAGAGGAACCTAAAAACGAAAGAAAAGGTAATTAATAAAAACGTTATAAAAACGAAGAAAATTGGTGATTTTATGTCAGATAATGAGGGTTTTACGTGGAGTGTAAAGCAAGGAAATTCGGTAAGTAGTGATGTGAAAATTGTTTTTCAAAAAGAGTTTGTTATATATGAATTTAACAGGCAATGTTTGTATTATTTTTTTACCAATCATTATTATACAGGAACAGATAAAATTGAATTAATTTGGTCCTACAAGACAGATTGTTTGTCAGAGAAGAATATTTTCAATGTTTCTGATACAAAAAATGAATCTCCTAAGGCAGGAGATAGATTTTGTGAATTCGAGTTAGTTAATGATTCTGTTATCCATGTTAAATATAATTTTTCAGGATGGGCAAAAGAAATAAATAGCATTAATAAAGATTCTATATTTCCAAATTTCCTATATCTTGAACAAAACAGAGAATAAATCTTAATAATTGAAAATTTGACAGTAAAATTATTTAAAAGGATTTCGTTCCTGCCATTCTGTTTTTGGTTCCAAATACTGGAATAATTTTGCAATATTATGATTAATCAAAGCATTGCTATGCGTAATTAAACCATACATTTTTAAAGGTTTTGCTCCAACAGAACTTTTGATTTCGAGCGCTGTTCTCGCGAATACAATTGTTTTGAAGCCTTGATTGATTGAATAAGCAATCATATCGTAAAGCATGTTCAGATACAGCATTTTTTCACGTTGCAAATTTTCATCATAACCCAGAAAATAAGTATCCATTACATTTCCATTCTTTATTAATGTGTTGAATCCAATAAGTTTTTCATCTAAAAAATAGCCATAAAATAGAAAGTTATCTTTCATGATTTCTTTGAAAAAACTAAAATGATTTCGCGCTAGAAAAAAGGTATTGAACGGAGCATTTTTTGCCACATGAAAATACAAATCATAAATAACATCTTCATACTGTTTGATATCAGACAAAGGCATTTTCTTTTTTATAATTCCGTCTGATTTTTTGCGTGCCCGTTTATATTGATCTCTGTATTTTTTCGATAAAGCATCGATATAATCTTGTTCGGTTTTCCAATTTTCATTGATTTCAAAAATCATATTGGGCTGTGTCGAAAACGTATAATTGTTTTTGAATTCAGCTTGAAGCGGTTTAATTTCTTCCGAAGTAAAATCTTTTATACTAGTAATGTGAACTTTTTTACCAGAAGATCTTAAATCTTTTTTGAGCTGATTTATAGCTTTATGAAGTGTTTTTACAGCTTTTGGGGTTTCTGTATTTTTAGAAAAAACAAAAGCATTTTGTCCTGTAAGCATATTATTGCCAACGAACAATACGTGTGAAGCAAAATTTTTGAAAGCAAAATTACGCACCGACGTTTTTAAACATTGATCGCGTTCGCCAAAAGATTCAAGTTTTTCGGCAAACAAAAATTGAGTCAAAGCAATTCCTTCTAGCTTTTCATTTTTAAAAATTCCAATAAAATGACAAATCATATTTACCGGACAAGAATTTTCCAGTACTTCGAGATATTCCCGTGTCAAAAAAATGTTTTCTGCAGCAAGCGAGTTCCATTCTGAAGGGAGCAATGACGTGCGATTGTAGATTTGAAAAGAATAAGTTGTATTCAAAAGTGTGCGCTAATTTCTTCAAAATTAGATAATATTTGCAATAACTTACTTCCTTTAAGTTATTATTAAGAAAAACCCGTTTGAGTTTTAGTTTCAAACGGGTTTTTGTATATTTTGATTATGCGTATGCACAGATAATTCCGCCCATGAGCATAAGTGTCAGCATCCAATAGCCTGCGTGTATTAAAATATATTTCCAGGATTTTCTTTCAAATAAACCATTGATTCCCACAATTGGCAAAGCAAAAAATAATCCAGACATAAAGCCGTGAAGTGCACCGTGCTTAAAAGTTCTGTATGCCGTTCCGTAATCTGCCATGAATGCGGCGAATGATGGTTTTGCTTCAGCTAACTTTGGTGGCCCGCCTACCATTCCAACTGCACCTGACTGATGAATAGTCAAAGCCATTAAAATCACAGTAATCATTAAAGAAAAAACATACGTTAATCCGAAGATTTTTAGCATATTTCCAGTTCTTAATTGTTCTTGAGTGAAATTATTTTCTTTCATCCAGATTGTTCCGAATACTTTTGGATGATACCAAATAAATCCAGTTACTAAAGTAACGACAGCAGCTGCTAATAGTGCAACAAAGTTAATTTCCATAATATGAGGTTTTTAGATTAGTTGAGTCAAATTTAGTCAAAAAAATGCAAATCTGACATTTTTATAATAAGTACTAAAAAAGCTGTTAAATATTTACTTATTAACACTTTATCGACATTTGATGTATTATGTCTATGAAATGCATAATTTTGTAAATGTAACAAACC
Organism: Flavobacterium resistens; assembly: GCF_900182645.1. GTDB lineage: Bacteria > Bacteroidota > Bacteroidia > Flavobacteriales > Flavobacteriaceae > Flavobacterium > Flavobacterium resistens. The sequence goes on from NZ_FXTA01000002.1 coordinate 1,061,431, forward strand.
CCAAATCTGTTATGAAAAGCTTATTTACTTTTTTTATAGCACTTGCTTTTTCTATCAATTCTTTTGCAGATACTGTTTCAGATAAAGAGAAAGATGCTCTGATAAAATTATATCACGCCACAAATGGTCCGCAATGGAAAGTGAAATGGGATTTATCTCTTTCTGTGTCAACGTGGTATGGAGTTCGTGCCGAAAATGGAAAAGTAATAGGATTAGATTTGTCAGACAATAATTTGCAAGGAGAATTGCCTGCAGAATTTTTTGAACTGATAAATTTGGTTCAGGTAAATTTTCAGAAGAATAAATTAGAAGGAAATTTGCCAAACAACATTAATAATCTCAAAGAACTTGAAGTTTTAAATGTTTCTGATAATAAATTTTCAGGAACAATTCCAGCAGAAATCTGCGATTTGCAAAAACTGAAAGATCTGGAGCTTTTTAAAAATAAAATTTCTGGAGAATTGCCTACTGATCTTGGAAAATTAAAAGAATTAGAAGTTCTTGCATTATTTAATAATGAAATTCAGGGTTCGCTACCAAGTTCGATTTATAAAATTTCGACTTTAAAAGTATTGCTTTTAAATGGCAATAAATTATCAGGGAATTTGAGCAGAGAAATCGTGAATTTTAGAGCTTTGGAGAATCTGAGTTTATTTGACAACAGTTTTGAAGGAGAAATTCCGGAGGGACTTGGAAAGCTGAATAAACTTTCTGAAATGAATCTTTCTTACAACAAATTCAAGGGAGGAGTTTCAAGAAAAATAGCTTTATTAGACGCTTTAAATATGACAATGTTTGATGAAAATGGGAATCCATTTTTATTAGAAATAAATGCTGAAAGACAAAAAAATATTACCAAAAATTAATCGTGCTTATGGAATGAATTTTACTCTGAAAAAAGTTGATTAAATATATTTAGTTAATTGTTGAAAACCGTAATTCGTTACGGTTTTTTTTATTTCCTTTTTTAGGATTATTGCTTTAATTTTGTGAAAATATTTAAAAGACTTTTAGTTTTTTTCTTTAATTTTAAAATTAGATTCGGCCCTTTTGGCTGAAGCCCGAAAGAGAAAAATAATTAACCTTTAATGTTAAAATTATGACACTGCAATATCAAGGCGAAGAATACGGAAAAAAAACAACATTTACACTGAGAATCATTGGGAACAACTTATCAAAAAGTAGTTCAAATTATCAAATTGATCTTTTGGTGGGAGATAAAAAAGTTCCAACTTTTACAACTGAAATTCATCAAAGTCTTTCTAATTGCCTGAAAGAAATTTATTTGTTCAGAAAACATCACGGAATCCAATTTGATGCATCTTCAGAAAAAATTGTTTCACTGTATGTTCCTTATGACAAAGTTTTGTTCAACTATAATAAATATGCTTTGTTCAGAGCTTAAGTTTCGCGCTTAATAAAAATATAAAGACCGTTCAAAATGAACGGTCTTTTTTTGTAAAGAAGTCTAGTTTAAAGAAAAATTAAGCTTTTTGCACTTTATTTTTTCCTGTCAAATATTTCCGAATCGGAACATCTATATAGGTCATAACAAGATAAGCGAATCCAATTAAAAGCAGTGTTCCTATAAAAACGACTGTATATAATGTCGGCCCAGTAAACTTATAAGTTTGATTGTAAGAAGCAAATATCCACATTGCGAAATAATGTGTCATATATAACGGATAAGATATGTTTCCTGAAAAGACACAAACTTTTTCTGTATTTTTTGAAGTTTCGGTGCCAGCTCCCAAAGCAATTATAAACGGAAAATAAAACAATACAATAAGAGGTTCTGTAATGAAATTGAATTCCTGGTTGAATGGATATATAAATGTAGGGAATAGAAGTAGGGAGAGTCCTAAAAAACCAATTTTTGAAGGGATAATCCATTTGAATCTGTAAACGGTCATTCCCGCCAGAAAACAGTATGAAATACGTGCAGCGCCATGCCAAAAAGTGTCGCCGCCCCAACCGCCTGAAATGCCTTTTGCATGATAAGAAACATATACCAAAGCAATTCCTGCAATACAAGTTAGCAAAAGAATCATTTTACGAGACAAACGATATAGGAATATGGAGTAAAAAATATTGGCAATATATTCCCAAAACAAAGACCAGGCAGGAGCATTTAATCCAAAATTATTGTAATAACGTTCTTTCATTATGGGAAGCGGAATTAATAACAATGAACATATAAATAAGAGCAGAACTTCAGAAATACTTCTGTTTGCAATGTCGCCATATGGCAAAACAAAATACCCAATCAAACCCAGAATTGATCCTAAAACAACAAGCGGATGTAATCTGATAAGGCGTAATTTGAAGAATTCAACAATGCCAATTTTTGCGATTCGGTCATCATAGGCGTAAGCAATTACAAAACCCGAAAGACAAAAGAAAAAATCTACAGCGAGAAAACTGTGAGCAAATAAATTCTTGCTGTAATCGGAAATTGCTATTTCTAAAAAGTGATAAATTACAACGGCTATAGCAGCAACACCTCTTAGTCCGTCAAGAATTTTAAAATGTTGTTTAGGCTTAATTGTCTCAAAATTGGTCATGTAAATATTATTTGTATAGGAGTTGGATTTTGATGAATTATTTGATATTTGCTTTCTTTTTAGAAGTATTTAATTGCCAAATGCATAGTTGATGCCTCCAAGCAAATGTTGTACAAAAAGCGGATCACTGTAGCTTTCAGGACTATGGCCTAAGGCTGTATAAAACGCTCTTCCTCCATCATAATCGTGATACCATGCCAAAGGATGATTATCACCATGTTTGCCGCCCTTATAAGATGATTCATCAATTTTTATAAGAACATTTACATCTGGATTTATATATTTGAAATTGTACCATTCGTCTTTTCTTTCCCAAATTTCAGGAAGATGTTTGGTTGATGGATGCTCCTTATTCACAATTACAAGTTTTGCAATCTGAGGTTCTGGATGACCTTCAAAAATTCCGCCGATCATTTTAGTATACCAAGGCCAGTCTGGTTCGCAGTTTGTGGCGGAATGAATCCCTACAAAACCATTTCCTTTTTCAATGAATTTTTGCAAAGCCAATTTCTGTTCTTCTCCCAAAACATGCCCCGAAGCGCTAAGAAATATAACGACCTGATATTGTTTTAAATTTTTTGAATTAATTGCAAGAGAATCTTCTGTAGCATCTACAATAAAATGATTTTCGGTTCCCAATTTTTTGATTGCGGCAATTCCTGCAGCAATGCTTTCATGTCTGAAACCGTTTGTTTTGGAGAAAATCAAAACTTTTTTTTCTTTTTTAAAATTGATTTGTTCGGTGCTTTTTGGATAAAAAGAAAATAGAAAAAAACTTGCCAGTAGAATTAAATTGGATAAAACTGATTTTTTTATTGAAGGAAGAAAGGTCATTTCGCTTGAATTTTATTTTGGGAAGATAGAAAAAATAATTTATTCTTTATGAAGGTATTTCGCATCATGAGAGACTTCCAAATGTTATTGATTTTAGTCTATATTTGTTTAAATGCAGAGAATACTTTTCAGAATTAAGATTAATAATTAACCATAAAAACTAAAATTTAAAATGAAAAATGCCCCAAAATTACTTTTGATTTCTTTTCTATTAATGGCAATTGGTTGTAAAAATGAAACGCAAAATGATACTGCTGTTGCTGCAGAAAATACTGGCTCTGCAGAAATCTCTGTTGAAGCAAAACCAGCGACGCCAAAGTCATTAAATCAAGTTACCGCAAAAGAAGCTTTTGAATTAAAACCAAGTGAAATCTACTGTAAAGATTCTGTTCCGAAAAACAAAGAAGTCTATGCTGTTATCGTCGATTGGACTTTAAGCAGTAATAAAAATTCGCTTGTTGCTTTTAAATCTGGAGAAGCTAGTATTCTTTTAAATGGTATTGATATTCAATTTGAAATGAATCCTCAGTCTTTTAATTCGCTTTCAACTTCATTAATAGAAAAAGCTGAAAAAGCATTATCGTCATGTACGCCAGCAACCGAAAGAACTGAACCGGCACAGAATCAGGTAAAAGTATATGTTTTAACTGCAGACGGCAAGTATGTTTATGAAAACAAAATCAATGAATTTAAGAAAAACAAAGAGATGTATGATGTTTTTGAAACAGCTACAAATCTTTTGTTGCAATCTAGAAAAGCGTTGTAATTCTGTTTTTGGAAATGCTAAAATGAAAAACTGCACAATTCTGAAATTTTCAGAATTGTGCAGTTTTTTTATTGTTTGAAATTTAAGGTTATATTTTTAAACTATTGAATAAATCAATAAGTTTAGGGTCAGAAGGTTTTGGTGCGCGTGCAGAAACAATATTGCCATTAGGATCCAGAAGAATAAATGTTGGAACTTCATGAATACCGTAATCTCTCATGATTTTTGAATTCCATTCATTTTCTGCCAATAATTGAATGCCACCTAATTGTTTTTCTGTAACAAATTTGCTCCATTTAGGCTGATCCTTCATCGCATCGATTGAAATACTAACAAATTCAATATTTTTTCCTTTGTACTGTTCTTCCACCTTCTGAAGAAATGGAATCTCTTTGACGCAAGGACCACACCACGTTGCCCAAAAATCAATATAAATATATTTTCCTTTTAGATCTTCTAAAGAAGTTTTTCCTCCTTTTTGATTTTCGTAATTAAATTTCGGGGATGGTTTTCCGGGCTTTATTGCATTTGCAAAATTATAATTTAAAGTCAATGTTTGTTTGATAAGCGGATCGTTTGTAAGCAATAAAAATTCCTCATATATTTTTTCGTAATTTGTATTGTCAATAACAATATCTCCTGCCGAAAATTCGATTAATCGATTTTTTATACTTTGACTCTTCAGCGCTTTTATCTCCGGAATTGCATCTTTAGCTGTAATGAAAGAAACGCTATCATCTCCTTCAGTATTTTTAGGTAAATTGTCTCTAACATTTTTATAAAAATTGCTTATCACAAGTGCTTGATAATCATTTGAAAATAAAAAATCAGAATTATTATCCAGATCTATTGTTTCATCAATCTTTGGATATTTTTGAGAAATGTTAGAAGAGTGGTAATTTTTATACGAAAACAGATGAATTTGTTCTAAATAATAAATACTTCTGGCTTCTTTTTCTTTAAAACTGGCGTCAGTAAATTTTGTTTTGGCGTACAAATTATCGACTGAAGTTTTTATTGACTGAAGTTTTTTCAGAAATTCGTCTTCTTCAAGTTTGTAAAATTCCCAATCAATAACCGAAGTTATAAGCTGTTTTTGGGCTAAATATTGATTTTCTATGTTTCCTTTGCCTGTAAATTTTAAAGTTGGTGTCAAGTTCGCATCATCAGCATATATAATTAATTTGGAATCTTTAGTTAGGTATATTTGGAAACTATTTTTAGTAGTTTCAATTTTATAAATGCCATCATATTCTATTTTTAGATTTTCTGAAAAACTTCCATCTGGTTTTAGCTTGATTTCTTTCTCAAATAATTCCCCTTTGATTTTGATTGTTCCATTTTCGGTATTCGTGATTTTGCCAGAAACAGTTACAATCTCTTCAGAAGTTGTGAAAGAGTAGAAAGCTATAATTAGCAATAAAAGAAGGACTTTTTTCATTTCTTGGTGGTTAGATAGTTAAAAAGTTAAATGAAATCTTGTTAAAAATAGGGATTATTTTTTTGAGAATGAATTTGTAGTAATGAAAAATTATATATTTGGAAATAAATAATGTGTGAAATTTTTCACGTATATCACTCAGATCTTGATGGTGTTGTGTAGATCGTCATACATATATAAACAAGTTATACGGGAGTTGTGCCGAAATTACGCAGATAAAAGCAATCAGAAAAACAAGTATTTGTTTCCGTAAGATGTTTATAAAGTAGAAGCGTGACAGTTGGAACTTGCCAGCGGAAACTTGAAAAATAGAAACTAATAACAAATAGAATCTTAAAAAATGCACCTAATTTTAATTGTTTTACCACTATTATTTCAAATTATTTTTGGCAGAAAAGCTATTGGAGGAGATATTAAAGTGAGCTTTGCAACAATTTGCTTAATTAGTTTTTTTAGCCAAATCATATTTACCATTTTAGAATTTAACATTATTGTTTATTATCTTGAAAAAAACAATAATACTTGTGGGATGCCACTAGTTGGACTTATAAATTTTTCGATATTATTTACTTTAATCTTATTTGTAACAATCATTATTCAATACCGTATTAAAAAGTCATATGGAGATGATGAAATTGATGAAATTGAGGATGAAAATGATAAAATTGAAGATTTTGGAAATGAAGAAGATGAATTTTAAGAAGATGAAATTCATTGAAAACAACAATTAAAACTAAAATCAATAAGTTGGAATTTGCAATCAGAAACGTGAAAAATTTACGGTTAATTGCAATTTCGACAAAATACCCCAGCATAACAGCCAATACAAGGGCACAGACAACATAATTTTAGAAACAAAATCGAATACAGAAGGATTTGGGCAAAGTGGCGATTATCAGAAGCTGGAAAAGTTATCATATAATAAATAAAAACTGATTGCTCAGATACATACAACGATAGCGCAGATTTGTAATCTGTGTCCGCAAAGAGAATCAGAAAGGTAAAAACAAAAAAACTCCAGATTTCGCTGAAGCTTTTCTTGATAAGTTGAACTAGTATTCTCGAGCTATTTAGAATTAATTACAAATTAGAAATTTTATTTTAATAAATTATTTCCAAAAAGATGATCGTACAATTTATTTTTATCTATAGGAGCGTTTTTCTTCAGAGGTGTCATGATGAAGATATATAGCTTATCTTCATTATTATAAAGTACTATGTTAGCATTAATGTTTTTTAATCCATAATATTCTATTTTGCTATATATTACCTTAGAATCTTGATTGTTGATTTTGATGACATAGTTGCTGAAATTTAGATTAAAGCTTTTTATAGTGTCATTATTTACTTGGTAATTTATTGCATTATCTGAAAAAAAATCTATACGATTAATTTTATAGTCATCTTTAAATATTTCGGGACTCAAATTAACTTCGAATAAACCTTCGTTAATAGTAGAAAAATAACCTGGTGTTGGATAATTAGTTGATTGATGATTATTGAAAGTAAAATTCTGAGAAATATTTTTAAGTTTTATGACCATTAATGAGTATTTTGATTCAATTTCATATTGTGAGATAATTGAGTCATTCTTTAATATATAAGAACCAATACAAACATCGTGGTTTTTAAAGGGCAACAAATTTTTTATTTTCATGCTTTTGGCTGGAACGAAATCCATTTCGGTCATTAAATTTATTTCTTTTTCCATTAGATTTTTTTTGCACCCCAAAAATATGAGAAGCAATAATGTGATAGAGATAATTTTCATGTTGATTTTGTTTAAAGCGAAGTTATTTAATTTCCTGTAATTAAATTGCAAAACGAGGAAATACTGTTACTTTTCCCAACTGCTAGCGCGAGCATCCCGCTTGTGAATGCAAAGTTTTTCAAAGTAAACCAAAACAAAAAAAGCTCCAGATTTCTCTGAAGCTTTTTGTCTTAGTAGCGGGAACAGGACTCGAACCTGTGACCTTCGGGTTATGAGCCCGACGAGCTGCCTACTGCTCTATCCCGCGATGTTTCGGGTGCAAAGATAAGCACTAAATACAGTTTTTCAAAGGAATTAGTGAAATATTTTTATTTTAATAAATCTCGATCGTAACTGTTTGTTGTGTAGTGAATTGCGATTGTTTTGGTTTTGCAATTAGATTTTATAATTCAATAATTCTAAATAAGGATCACTTTTTAAACCTAATAATTTGGCAAAAGCAGGCTCAGTTTTGTAGCCGTTTTGTTTGAGTTTTATGATTTCTTGGCGAAAATTTTCCTCTCGTGATTCCAGAATTTGGTGTTCTATAATCATGTGTCTGTAGCCGTTTTGATTTTTGGTTGGAATATTTTGTCCGAATATTTCAATCTCAAAATCATCTAGTTTGAAATTTCCAATTACAGATTCTTTCTCATTTATTATAGTTTCTCTGATTTTAAAATCGGATTTATTCTTAAAAAGAGAAGTGACTTTTTCGACAAAATGATTTTTATTCTGCCAATAACAAATAATATCAAGATCACTGTTTTCAATGTCAATATTTATTGGAATTGTGCCAACAAGAATTGGATCAAATTCAACCAAAACTTCTAAGATCTTGTTTTTTGTCAAAATTTCATAAGCCAGAATTTGTCTTTCATTTCCATACTTTAAATATTCAATTGTGCTGAAGTCGATCATTTATTTGTCGTAATTTTTCTCTTCTTTAATTTCCTGCTCTAATCTTTTGTTGATATTGATTTTAGCTTTAGTAAAAACAAAAATTGTGGTTTTGTATTCACGGGCAAATTTGTTTGTTATTTCTCCGCCAATCGAAGCTTTTTCAAAAAACGGACTTGTTTCTGCAAATTCAGTGCTTTTTTCTTCAAATTCTTTTATTCTGATGAGGTTCGTATAATAGATATCTAAATTGAACCAATTGACATAATCCGCATTGAAAGAAACGGCTTTAATTCCTTTTTTGGTGTAATAATTTATTGCTCCTGCCTGACCGTAATTGTCGCAAAGCACCAAGGTATTTTCTGATTTTGGAAACAAAGCATAAACCGAATCAGTTTTGTGCGCCAGTTCTTTCCAGCCCAACATATCGGCAAAATCCTGAGGCAATTCATGGTCTTTTCCGTCTTCCCAGCGAAGCATTCCAAATTTTTTATATTTTTCAGGTTTTGCAACTATTTCCTGTGGTGTTTTATTAGGAAAAGCAACTTTATAAATTGGAATAAAAAGCAAAAGTGGAATAAGGATTAAAACTGGTTGTAAGAATCGTTTCCATCCTGATTTTGAAATTTCTCCTAAAAAAACGGCGCCAAATGCAATATAAATTGGATAAAGGCCAATAGCATAATACGCTTTAGCTTTGAAATAAATAAAAACTAAAAGAGTAAAAACAATCGAAAGAAAAAAGAATCGATAATTTGCAAAAGGTTTATAAAAAAGTAGCGCATAAAAGGAGGAGAGAATAACGATAAATCCGCCAATAAAAAACAATAATTGTTCTTTTAAAAATCCAGCCCGATCAACATTTACCAGCTGTGTTTCGGCTAATTCTTTCATGTGATGCACAATCGGAAAATGATTGTTGTACTGCCATAAAAGATTCGGAAGAATTAAAATTAATCCCAAAATAAGAGCAAAATAAAGATTTTTTTCGGCAACAATTTTTCTTTGTTTTGAAAGCAAAAGTGCAGGCAAAAATCCGATTAAAAGGAAAAGAATATTGTACTTATTCAGAAAACCAAAAGCAAAAATGATGGCACCTGTATAAAGCCATTTTGTTTTTTCGGTTTTGATGTATTGAATAACTGTGAAATAAAAAGTGGTCCAACATAAAATGTCTAACGAATTTGGCTGAAAAAGCATGTTTAATCGTAAAAGCGATGACAATAAAATGCAAGTTGAAGCTAAAATCAAAGCAAATAAACTTCCTTTTAAAACCTCAATTGTTTTCCAGACAACTAAAAGTGTCAAAACGCCAAAAAGGGCAGGGAAGAACTTGACCCAAAAAACAGTATTTCCTAGCAGATAAATGATATACGAAAACCAGGAAGTTACAGGAGGAACCGATAAGTATCCCCAGGCCAAATGATGCGCCTGATCCAGATGCAGATATTCATCACGCTGCAAATCATACTCCGGACTCAGCAAAATATATTGAAGTGCAAATTTTAAAATGATAAACCCAATTAAAATAAATGTCTTTTTGGTCATGTAGATTTCGGTTTTTTTAGGTTTGTTCGGCTTTTGTGTTGTAAGTGGTTTTAAATCAACGTGTAATTCTGTAGCTAAGATAGGATTTATTTTGATTTTTGAATATTCAGAATATTTCATAATGGGATATTGTAAATATCAGATATTTAGATGTTTATAGTTATTTGATGTCAGTTGAATTGACATTTTTATTACCTTTAATACCCAGCAATAACTTTAAAAGAAAAAAACCATGAAAAAGAAATTATTGATTGCGGCTGTCCTTTTAGGGGCAATTTCATTTGCAAATGCGCAAAGTGTAGGAGAAATTACAAAAGCGGCGAGTAAGGCGTCGACAACAGCAGTTCCTGCTTTTGATGTTGCCAGTATCTCGAATCAGGTTATGGGCGTATTATCTCCAAAATTAAAATTAACTGAGGCACAAAAGCCGATTGTGAATTCACTGGTAAATGAAACTTTAAATAAAAAGAAGAACATTTTGCCTACAATGGCAACAGATAAGGCGGGTTATACTTCTAAAATGACAGCCAGTAGAGAGTCTTTTATAGCCAAAATGAAAAAAAATATAAGTCCAACACAATTTGATGCACTTACATCTTTATTGCCAAAATCAGCGTCGGCAGTAACGCCGCTGGCAAAAATGCTTTATTGAATTAGCGTAAAAAATAAAAAAAGCAAAATAGAATTCTATTTTGCTTTTTTTATTTTCAATTTATTAAAAAATACCTCTGATTTAAAGACTTTCCTCTAAATAAGCAGGATCAAATTCATTTGTATCCGGAACTTCGGCAGTTACGGGTTTAGAAGCTTTCAGTGTATTGAATCTTTCCAACATTTCTGTTTCGCCTTCTTCACCGCTGAAATAAGGAAATACATCCATAATTGCTGTTTCTGAAATGGCCGGAATAGAATATTCTCCCATTGTATTTTTCATTACGTGAAGTGTATTGTCAAAAGCTTCGCGAACATCGTTTGCCTGAATTAGCATGTACATGCTTGTTTTTCTTTCCTTGCCGCTTTCTTCATCATAAGCAATTAAAGTGATTTTAGATTTAAACCATCTATCTGCATTTTCAAAAGGATGAATTTCGGCATAATTTGCCACTTTGATAGCTGTGATTTTAAATTCTTCACTAGTATAAGCGGCCATTTCTTCGGTCATTCTTTTTTCAGCTTCTGTATAAGATAAAGCATCAACCAAATAAGGCTCGGTTAAAACTTTTTGTCCTCCAGTTTCATCTGTTTTTCTATATTTTACTTTGCATTCGTACCAAATTGCGCTCATTTTCTTGTAATTTTTAAGGATGTCAAAGATAGATTTTAAAGAGAAAATATGCTTCAAATTATCAAATAGATATTCACAATTTAAAATAACTAATGATTTATTATGATTTGTTTAACTTTTTGTTGCGAGATGGTTTTTGAGTGATTTTTAACGACAAATATTTAAATATTGTATTTCATCGATTATTATTGAACATGGTGTGTTTTATTTGTTAAAAATTATTAAAATTTTTATATTTAATAGATTTTAAATAATGTTTTTTGAAAGTATTTTATTACTTTAGCTTAAACAAAATTTATTATCTGCCTATCGTATTTATTAAGTATAATTAGAGCGTATGAACAATATTCAGGATTTAAACATAAAAGAAGAAGTGTTGCCTATTTTTGATTTTTCACTGAATAGCTTCACTAAAAAAAGGATTCTTTATTTGTTAGAAACGCCTTTAACGACCGAAAGTCAAATTGTTGAGAGGCAAAATATTCTTAAAGGATTTGCTTTGAATAATGAGGTTCTGGAAAAATATTCTTATACTGTTTTGTATTTAAATGAAGTTCATTTTTTTCTAAATAATTTTAGGGAAGAAGAAATCAACTGGAAACGCTTTTTGTTTTTTGGTCCAACTGCTGATGAAATTCTTACGCACAATAAAATCCATTTATTAATATTATTTTTTTATCGACTAGAGTCAACTTGTTTTACAAGATTAAATCTTATTCATTTTCCTGAATCATATAGAAAGGATTTGAATAGAATTTTGTCTTTTCTTTCTTTTTTTGAATTGAGAAAATACGAATATATAATTAGGGAAAAGCAATTAAAAAGCAAGCATCTCAAGAAAATAACAGCTAAAATTTCTGCATTGCAGGAAGAAGGAAAAATCGAAAAATTTTGGGACGATTTATTTTTGTTTGAATCCTATTTGTCGATTAGTAAAGCAATCATAAAACGTGAATTTGTTTTTCCGGTTCTTACAGAAAAAACGCTGAATATAAATGAATTTTACCATCCATTAGTTGAAAATCCAATCAAAAACAGCTTTAAGGCAATTAACAATGTAGTTGTATTAAATGGCCCAAATATGTCTGGAAAATCTACTTTTCTTAAATCGGTAAGTTTGTGTCTTTATTTAGGGAATTTGGGTTTTGGTATTCCGGCTTCTTCAGCAGAAATTCCATTTTGTACTGATTTTTCAATCGGAATAAATAAGCGCGATGATATTTTAAATGGTTATAGTCATTTTATGACTGAAGTTATCAATGTCAAAGATGTCGTTTTGAAAGCGGCTGACGGCAAAAGATGTTTTGTTGTTTTTGATGAGCTTTTTAGCGGAACGAATGTTGAAGACGCTTTAGAAATTTGTACCCGAACCATAAATGGTGTTAGTATTTATTCGAATTCTTATTTTTTAATTTCGACGCATATTCAGGAATTAAAAAACCTGACCAATGATACGGTTTCGACTTATTATCTCGACTGCGAGCTGATAGATAACATTCCGACATTTACTTATAAACTAAAGAAAGGATGGTCGGATATTAAAGTGGGAAGAATTTTGTTTGAAAAAGAAGGACTGAATAAACTTTTGCAGGCTAATTAATTTTTTCATCTTAAATAAAAAAAGCTCCAGATTTCTCTGAAGCTTTTTTTTATTTAAAATAATACCTTAAAAATTAGTATTTACTTTTTTAGAGCGGTCTGCGATATAAGAGATCAACCAGATTACTTGTCCTTCTTTTACAAAAAGTACTTTTTTCGATTGTAAATTTGGAATACTTTCAAGGCAAGTCTGTAATATATTATTTGCTGAAATAAGATATTGCTGGTCATAAGTACTTAAAACTCTAGCAACTTCTTTGTTGGTTTTTGCCTGGTTGGTAAACTTCACAAAATTATTTTTCAAAATAGCGTCATAATTGATAACATCTTCTAAAGTTAAAGGAATATAATGCTCTTTTATTTCGTCGTTATAGTATAACGTTGCAAAAGCCCATACAGCGCCGCCGGACAAATATATTTTGTTCTTTTTAGCCAAAGGAGGATTTGCATCTAGCAATGCTTTTACTTTTTTACGCAAAACTGGATTAAAGTCAAATGCTTTTTCCTGATAAGTAGCCATGTCATTTGCCTGATTTGGATTGACAACTGTCTTTTTTACTGCGTCAGTAAGAGTCATTGTTCCAAAATCAAGTTCTAAAGGAATAAATTCTAATTTGTCGTCCTCAAGCTCATCAATATAGCCACCTTTAGTAGTTTGAGCACCAATATCAAGTAAGAATGCATTAGCAAAATCAACTGGAGGCATTGCACCTTTAACAAGTGTTTTTGCTTCTTCGTTAACGTTTAAAACGTCAAGATTTTTATTAGTTAACGTATTAATTTTGGCTTTTAAGACATCAATATTACGTGCTTGTGAAAAAACGGGAGCCGCTACGATAAAGATATTTTCTTCAAGAAGTTTAAAATCAGTTTTTATTTTTTTTAATTGATCGACAACTGTAACGCCAATTTTGTTGATGTCTTCTTGAGGAAGTTCACCTTTTTCGGCAATATGTGCAGCAAAATCAAGTCTGTCTGTTGCAAAATAAAGAATTTTATAGTCGGCTTTTCTGATGTTGTTTACATCGACAACAGAAACTTTTATCGCTCTTCTTCCGATTTCAATTCCAGCGTAAACACTTTTTTGAGAAAATGCGTTTAGGGAAAAAAATAAATTTAAAAGAATAAAAAATAAAATTTGGGGTTTGTTTTTTTTAATCATTGGATTTAATTGTTGTTGTAATATAGTTGTGAATAATGATGTACGATATTGATTTGATTGTGTAAATTGTAAAGAAAGTGTACTCGGGATTTTTTGCATTATACGTCATTTAAAAATCGAACGAGTTTATTATAGGTTATTAGGATTATGGTATTTGGGTTTTAATTAATTTTTGCAAAAATCCGATAATTTGTTTGAAGAAAAAAGAACTTACATGTTTTTTTATTGTTACTTTTTGAAGGATTATTGAGTTTGATAATTTTTTTTAGAGAATGTCATAAAACTTCACACTCTTTCCGTCAATTTTTGATACAATAGTTAATGGATAAAATCTGCTAATATTTTTCCCAAACCGTGTAAAACAAAAAAGCTCCAGATTTCTCTGAAGCTTTTGTCTTGCTAAGTAGTCCGTGGGGGAATCGAACCCCCCTTACCAGGATGAAAACCTGGCGTCCTAACCGATAGACGAACGGACCTGTTTTGCTATTGCGGGTGCAAAAGTGCAAATAATTTTGGAATACGCAAACAGTTTTTTGAAAAAACTTTTTGAAATTATTTTGAAAGCATCAAATTTGGAAGCAGAAAAGCCTGGAATAATTTGTTTGATTAAGACTTATTTGTTTGATTCGTAATTGATTGTTTTATGTGAAGAATGAAATAAAGGAGTTCTTTTTCTTAGAATAAAAATTTAAAAAAAATAAAAATTTTATGTGTGATTTTTTATTTTGAAAGAATATTCTCCTGAGTTTATGATTCCCTTATGTTGGAATTATCACCTTGTTTGTAAACAAAAAGAAGTTTTACAATGCTAAATGCTCCACAAGTTCAATTGATTTATTTGGATCTGGAAATAAAGACTAAATTTACGTGAACATTTAGTGTGAAATAGATTTTCAGAAACGATTGATTAATTCGAAATATAATTTTATATCAAAAAATGAGCAAAGAACTTACAATTAAAAACTTGACATTCAAAAATATTTGGAATTTGGGAGGACCTTTAATGTTTGTGTTTTTTGTAGGTTGGTGTGCTTTTAATGTTGGATTTGGAGAAGGTATATTAAGGAAATTGTTGATTTTTTTATATGCGTCAGGTACTATTTTAGTAATGGGTTTAATGAATTATTTTTCAACAGTAGTTATAGTAAATAAGAGAGGTATATTGAAAAACAGTTTGTACTTTTCTCACTATATAGAATGGAAAAACATTAAATCCCTGAATGTTGAACTAATAATAAAAGACAAGTATGTAAAGACATTGGACAAAAAAGAATATTTTGACGAGTTTTACATTGGAAAAAAAGAGATTTTAATAAGTGATATTGAAAATCAACTCGATCAATCTACATTGATAAAGTGGAGAAAAATTATACGATTGCCTTTTAATGAAAGTACAACTGAAATATTAAAGCATAATAAATTATTGTAAATTAGTATTTTAAGAAATGTTGTGTATGCTCAAAATGTTTATAGCAATAGATATAAACTGATTTAAAAATTTTAAAACAAAGAAAGCAATGCAAAAATTACAATTTAAAAAAGAAATTAAAGCATCAGCTCAAAAGGTATATGAAACGATGCTTGGCTTAAAAAATAAAGCCACTTACGAATATTGGACAGCAACTTTTAATCCTACATCTACTTATGAAGGTAGTTGGGACAAAGGAAGTAAAATCCTTTTTGTAGGAGTAGATGAAAATGGTAAAAAAGGAGGAATGGTCTCGGAAATAGCAGAACACAAACCTGCCGATTTTGTTTCCATTCGTCATTACGGATTTTTAGACGGAGATACCGAAGTAACCACAGGCGAACAGGTAGAAAAATGGGCCGGCGGACATGAAAATTACACTTTTCAGGAAAATAGCGGTATTACAACCGTAATCGTTGATATCGATGTTATTGATGAGTATTTAGGCTATTTCAATGATAATTATCCAAAAGCAATGGATAAATTAAAAGAAGTTGCAGAACAATAATAAATGAACATATAAGACATATTTTGGTAACTACCTTTATGAAGCAAATTTTGACATTTATATTTTTTCTAAGTTGCTTAGTTGGACTTTCTCAGGAAAGCCAAAAAGGTGATGATAATCTTTTTTGGTATGAAGCAACATGCGAAAATGGAACGGAGAAAGCACAAACAGATTTTAATAATGGTAAGTATAATATATTTATAACAGGACTTACTTTTTCATTTAAATCCGAAGAAGAGTTTTATAAATTTTATGACAATTACATGCTTGAAAAATACAGTATAAAATTTGTAAAAAAGGGCTGCGTTATTACTGGTTCAATAAAATGTTATAAAGAAACAATGGAAAAGCTAGTTTTGGAGAAATTTGGCGTTGATGTATTTGAGAAGTCAAGAAAAGAAGCTAAAAAGGAGTTTGAAAAAATATAAGATACTCTTGATAAACAGCTGCTACAATGAATTTAAGCAATTAACTTAATGGAAAGTTTAACAATTAAGCAAATCGTTCAGAAACATTCGGTTTTGATATGTTTGGTCATTTCCGTGATTTTAATTGTAATAGCAACTTTATTGTATCCAGGCGGATCATTGCTTGATAAAAATTCTATTGGATTTGGTTGGTCAAAAAATTTCATCAGTAATTTGTTTGCTGCAAAAGCAATAAATGGGGCAGAAAACCCAGGCAGGATTTGGGCCATTATCGGAATGGCATTCCAATCGGTTGGTTATGGTGTTTTTTTTATCCATATGTCAAAAAAAATAGCTTTAAGACAATGGGCTAAAATTTTAAAATTTATAGGCGTTGCCAACATATTATTTATTTTCTTAATTGCAACACCCTTACATGATCTGGGAACCATATCGATCGTTTTAACATTAATCGGTTTATTTATTATTACTGTATTGATCCTAAAGTCAAAACTTCATTTACTTAAAATTTGCTGTATTATTTGCTTGTTGACTTTTTACTGCTTTTTTTTCCTGTTTGGGTTTGGTTATTTGAGTTCAGCCATCATAATGCAGAAAGTATATAATGCCAGCTCGATACTATTAGTTTTAGGACTGGAGTATTTTACGAAATATGAGGACTTTATAGCAATTAAATCAGGGGAACAAAAAGTATAAGCAACGAATTTGTAAAAAGCGATGTAGCTTCAAAACGTATACTGAATTACTACATTAATGGTAAATAACTGCTTATAATTCTGTTTTTTATAAGTAGTAATTCTCACAAAAACTTCAGAATTAAAAACTGAATTCGTATATTGTTCTGCTAAAATTGACTTTGCTTCCAAACTACTTTCAGTTCATTTTAATAGAAATCATTTAGATTATGAAAAAATCCTTAGTGCTCTTTATTGCATTCTTAGCTTTTACAGCGTGTTCAAAACATCAAGAGAAAAAAAATGTTGCCATCACTGGAATAGATTCCACATTGACACCTGGTAATGACTTTTTTAAATACGTAAATGGCAAATGGTACGATTCTGTATCAATACCTGCATCTCAAGCCGGAGTAGGGGCTTATATGTTTATGAATTTCCCACAACGAATGCGTCTGCAAAGAATATTGGACAGTATTTCGAAAAGCGAGAATCCAGCAGGAAGTATAGCACAAAAGGTTGGAGATTTTTATGCATCAGGTATGGATACGGTAACTATTGACAAACGCGGTTATACGCCTATCAAGCCCCTGCTTGCCAAAATTGAAGCAATCAGCGATGTACCTTCTTTAATGAACTTGGTAGTTAATGAATCAAAAGCTGGCAATTATTCTATTATTGCTTTTGGAGTATCACCTGACGATAAAAACAGCAGTATGAACATTGGACAACTTTATCAAACGGGTATCGGTTTACCAGATAGAGATTATTATTTCAAATCAGATTCATCAACTGTTGGCATACAAAAATCATACAAAAAATATCTTGCTACATTATTTCAGCAAACAGGCAGTAATGCCGAAGAGGCTAAAAAGAATGCCGATTTGGTTTACGATATTGACAAACAACTAGCCACTTCACATAAAACAAAAGTTGAACTTCGAGATGTGCAGGCAAATTATAACAAAACGGCTGTGACAGATCTTGTAAAAAGACATCCTAACATAGACTGGACTACTTTTTTAAAAAATTTAGGTGCTAAAACGGATTCTATTAATGTAGGCCAACCTGCCTATTACAATGCTCTTAATAAGCTTTTAAAAACCATCCCAATTAATAATTGGAAAATTTACCTGAAAGCAAATTCTTTAGAAAGATATGCAGATGATTTAAGCAAACCTTTTGTAGATGCTTCATTTGAGTATACTAAAGTGCTTTCTGGTCAGGCAGTTCAAAAATCACGTGGAGAAAAAATGGCTAATGTGGTTGATAATTACTTAGGTGACGCACTGGGCGAATTGTATGTAAAGAAATATTTTCCAGAAGACGCCAAAAAACGTATGTTAATCCTCGTGAATAATTTGCAAAAAGCGTATGGCAAAAGAATTGATAAATTGGAATGGATGAGCCCTGTTACAAAGCAAAAGGCCAAAGAAAAATTGTTCGCCATTACGAAGAAAATTGGATATCCGGATAAATGGAAAGATTATAGCAATGTACATATAGCTAGAAATGCCTATTTTGAGAATATGATTTCGGCGGCTACTGCAGCATATCAATTTCAATTGGGAAAATTGGGCAAACCAGTCGATAAATCAGAATGGTATACTACAGTTCCAACAGTTACGGCATATAATAATCCTACTGCAAATGAAATTGTTTTTCCGGCAGGTATTTTACAAGCTCCATATTTTGATAATAATGCAGATGATGCACTTAACTATGGCGGTATCGGAATGGTTATAGGTCACGAAATCACACATACGTTTGATGATCAAGGTGCTCAATATGACAAGGATGGAAACCTAAAAAACTGGTGGACAAAAGAGGATTATGCACAGTTTAAGTCAAGAATACAACAGGTTATTAATTTATATAGTACCTATACTGTTTTAGGAGATTTACACATTAATGGTGCTATGACAGTTGGTGAAAATACAGCTGATATTGCTGGAATAGCAGTTGCCTACGATGCTTTTAAAATGACCGAGCAAGGAAAAGGAAACACAAAAATAGACGGTTTTACTCCAGATCAACGCTTCTTTATTTCTATAGCCAAAATATGGCGAGTAAAAATGAAAGATGAGTTCCTGCGTTTGTGGATTAACAATAATCCGCATTCTCCACCAAACTGGCGTGTTAATGGTCCGCTAATGAACACTACACCTTTTTATGATGCATTTAATGTAAAACAAGGCGATAAAATGTTTTTACCGAAGAAGGATAGGATAACAATTTGGTAATAATCTTGCCGAAATTTTTTCATGAAAAGAGGGAAGAGAACTGATGATCCGAAACGAACAAAAAATCATGAAAAAAGAATTTCCATCTATAAAAACAGAAAGACTTTTACTGCGACAATTTGCAGATAGTGATCTTGAAAATGTTTTTAAAGGACTTTCACATCCAGAAGTTATTAAATATTATGGAGTGAGTTTTCAAACATTGGAAGCAACTAAAGAACAAATGTTGTTTTTTGCTGATCTTGAAAAAAACGGTACAGGAATTTGGTTTGCTATTTGCTCGGCTGATAACAGAACATTCTACGGAGCGGGTGGATTAAACAATTTAAGTAAAGAACACAAAAAAGCAGAAATCGGTTTTTGGTTAATTTCAAATTTTTGGGGACATGGAATTATAAAAGAAGCAATACCGTTAATTTGTAATTATGGATTTGACGATTTAGAACTTAACAGGATTGAAGGATTTGTTGAGTCGGAAAATAAGAATTGCAAAAGCGTAATGGCTAAACTTGACTTTCAGCATGAAGGGACTATGAGAGATTGTGAAATTAAAAATGGCAAGTTTATAAGTCTTGATATTTATGCTAAATTAAAAGATAATTTAATAAGGCCTGAATAAGAAATCCAATAAAAAAAGCTTCAGAGAAATCTGAAGCTTTTTTTATTGATATTTTTATAAATGATTATTTCTTAATTTAATGTTTCCAAATACAGAATACTTTATCCATTTGAATGAATGTATTCTTAAAGTGGTACTTAATTTTAAAGAACACGAAAGCAATCTCCATCAAAAATAAATTTTCCTGAGTAAACCTTTTTCTTTGTTTGCTCATCATTTAAATATCTCCAATATCTATATTGTAGAATATTTGTTTTTGGATCAAATTTTAAAAAATAATCCTTGTTTTTTTCGGCTTCAGACATTGTATCTCTGATAACACTTATGCTTTTTAATTTTTCTGAAGTAGGTAAATCAGGAAGAACATACGTTTTTCCAATGCTGATCTTTTCGTTTTTAAATTGTATGAGTGTTGCTATCTTATTCTCATTTATGTCTATTCCGCCACCATCAACACCAGTTTGTAAAACTAAATAGTTATCATTATTGAGTTTCAAAATAGCATCAATTGGAAAAAAAGCTGTCGCTAAAGAATTTGGAATTTTCTTGTCAAGATTGAAATGAATGAAAGAGTTGTAATAAATGTTACAATGTGCTCCGCACGATTCGCGTTCGAAAACAAATATTCTGATTTTATGATCAGGCGAGTGATAAACTTTTCCATCGTCAATAATATCATTTTCGCCAGCGTCCGCTTCAGACAAATAGGCCTTATATTTTTTTAAAATTAAAGGCTCACTTAGAGTTGAAATTTCGACCAGCTGGTTTTCCTTTTTCGTACTAAGATCATCTTCTTTGATACCATATCTTAATTTTAATTTTTTTAATTCAGCATAAATATGGTTTTCCTCGATGTTATAAATATTTTTAGGTAATATTGAAAGGATGTAATTGTAGTAAGTTGACTTGTTGTTTTTAAAATCTAACATCGTTGTTGCTTCATTATCGATAACAAAAGTTCCTTGTTTAAAGTCTAAACGATCCACTTTAAATTTTAATCTTTTGGCTCCTTTTGTTTTAAAGATAAGCTGCATGGTGTCTTTTTGATGGACAATCAACAGATGAACATCATTATAAACAATAGTTTCTGATATTATACTTGTTTTGCTCGGGTTATCATAGCGATAGTTTGCTGGATTGTAATTGCCAGAACTAGATGTAAGTAATTTATATTGGTCAGTCAAAACTTCTTTTGAAACCTCTTGCGATTTATCATAAAATATGAAGTGAACTTCTGCCATACGAGAAGGCTGAGTAAATCCATATAAAGGAAATAAAAGCAGAATTAAGATCTCATAAAAATTAGGTACTCTTGGTTTCATAATTGATTTCCTTAAAAAATGCCTCTCATACGAATTAACTGTATAGATTTCAGAAACATTGTGATTATAAAAATAACTTTTTCTAAACTAAAATAGAACATTTTTTAAACTGACGATTGTTGCTTTGAAATAACCAATCTAAATATTAGAATCATCCAACCAATTAAGATTTACTTTTTAGTGATAAAAAAGTTTGGACGTTTGAACAAACTTGTGGATTGATATATTTAAGAAATTTGTATCAGATAAAAATGCAAAGAAAATGGAATCAAAAAAAGTTCAAACTCTTTCAGAGCCAAAGCTAATACAAAATCTCTATTTTGGAGATAATGTTGAAGGTGAAGCATTCGTATCCGATCACATCTTTAGTTATATCATAAGTGGCAGGCATGATGTATGGATAGGATGCAAGAAATATACTTTTATCGCTGGTGATTACCGCTTCTTTAGAAGAAATCAATTAACAAAATCAATTAAACATACTGAATCTGAAGGCTTCAAGTCTATAGCTGTTCATTTTGACCAAAATACGCTTATGGAGATTTCGAAAGAATTCGGTTTCAAGTCAGAGAGGTTTCACGGAGAGGGTGTTAAGGCTATCAAGACCAATAGTATGTTGACAAAATCTGTAGTTGCATTTAATGAATATGCTAAAAGAGGAGATACTGATGTTGAAATTTTACGAATTAAAATTAAGGAGCTGGTTTTAATATTGGCAGATATTGATCCGGAAATTAAGGAAATGCTATTTGAATTTAGCGATCCTGGAAAACTGGATTTGGAGGGATTTATGAATGGTCATTATAGGTATAATGTTCCATTGGAAAAATTTGCTTTTCTCACAGGACGCAGTTTGTCAGGTTTCAAAAGAGATTTTGCGAGACTGTTTAGGATTACTCCAAGCAGATGGCTTACTAAAAAACGGCTTTATGAAGCAAAATATTTGATAGAAAATTGCAAGCAGCGCCCAAGTGATATTTATTTAGAAATAGGTTTTGTTAATATGTCCCATTTCTCTTATGCATATAAAAAAGAATTTGGCATTTCGCCTCTACAAAAAAAATAAGAATAGTTAATTATAGATAAAATGGATTTAAAATTAAAAGGAAAAAGAGCACTTGTAACCGGTTCGAGTTCGGGATTGGGAGAGTCAATAGTTAAAATGCTGGCAAATGAAGGTGCGACTGTTATAGTTCATGGCAGAAATGAAGATCGTGCCAAAGTAGTGTGTCAGGAAATTATTAACAATGGAGGAATGGCAGAAATAGCTTTAGGTGATCTCAGTACAGATAATGGAGCTGATGAGGTTGCTTCAGCTGCGCTTAAAAATGGTCAGATCGATATTTTAATTAATAATGCGGGTGTGACATCACATAAATCCTGGGGTGAAGCAACTGCAATTGATTGGGCTGAAATTTATAATAACAATGTCGTTTCGTATGTGAGAATGATTCAGCGTATAGTGCCACAAATGAAAACATTAGGTTGGGGACGTGTTATTCATATAGGTGGAGGTCTTGCTATACAGCCTATTAAAGAGCAGCCACATTATAATGCGACACTTGCTGCAAGACATAATCTTTCAATCTCACTTGCTAGAACACTGCAAGAAACCGGAATAACTTCAAATGTAGTTTCTCCTGGGGCAATCATAAATCCTATGGTTGAAGATTGGCTAGTGAATGCTGCACCTAAATTTAACTGGGGAACCGATTTAGAGGAGATAAAATCTAAGGCAGTTCAGCAGCTCATTCCAAATGACACGGGAAGGTTTGGAGAACCTGAGGAAATTGCTGGGGCAGTTGCATATCTTTGTAGTACTTATGCTAATTATATTAGTGGAGCTACCATTAGGGTAGATGGCGGGACCATTAAATGCTTGTAAAATATTCTTCTAAAATCGTCTAATAAAGCAGAGATTCCAATATGGGAAGTGTTCGTTTTTGAAAAAGATCGCAAATGTCTCTGATTTTGCGATTTTTTTTGTCTTAGAAAATGTAAATGTGATAAAAGTTTTGTAACTTTTTAAGATGTAATGCGAAACAAAAAAAGCTCCAGATTTCTCTGAAGCTTTTTGTCTTAGTAGCGGGAACAGGACTCGAACCTGTGTCCGCCGCGGCGGATATAAGCCCGAAGAGCTAAATGTTAAGAATTAGATTTTTAATAAATTCTCTTCCAATTCCTGTTTTTAAATATTTTTCTCTTTTTATTGCCTCAGATTTTGAATTGAAAAATTCGACATGAATCACTTTCCAAGGTCTAAATTTTAAAGTGTACTCTTTTGTTCCAAGAAGATTGTGAGATTTGAATCTCTCAATTAGATTAGAAGTATAACCTGTGTAATTTTTATTGAATTTTTCAGAATAAAGAATGTAAACTACAAATTCTTCCATAATACAAAATGTTATAAACAAAAAAAACACCACTTGTTGAAGTGGTGTTTTTACTTAGTAGCCCTAACGGGACAATTCTCGAACCGTTTTCTTGATGATTTAAGTAGAATTAATTTAAAACTTTTATAGGCACTTTGTTTTTACTTTTTAGATTACCATGATATACTTTTACATTATTTTCTTTAATTGTATTTAAAATATTATCAGGTAGATCTTCTTTGTAAGTACTTGAGTCGCTAGGTATAATAAAACTAGAATAATATTTAATATTTTTATTTAGATGCGCATAGTTCATTCTAGTATCTTCATACCTCATAGAGTCGGTTAAATTAATGTATTGTTTAAAAAATAACTTTTCTTTTGGGTGTATAAAAAAATAGTGTCTTTTGTCTTTTGTACTATAATAACTGGTTTTGTTGTCATCCTTTAATCTTTCCAATTCTTTAATTATTCTAATTGAATTACGAGAATTAGAACAAGAATCGCAATCACTTCGTTTAAAATGCTCGAAAGGAAATTTTTCTGAATACTTAACTTCTTTATTTGATGTTGTTTCATATACAGAGATGTAAATTCCATTTTTATAAATTTTTCTCAATTGAGAATCGTCACCTAAACCTTGTTTGAAATAATATGTTTGATTTGAATTGTTCTCAATGGAATAATTTAAAATATTTATTTTATCTTTATTGCTATTGTAAGGATAAGCGAATAAGGTATCGTTTAAAATTTCTAATTCTAAATTATTTTTTGTTTCATTTTTTTGGCTACAGGAATATAGTATAATCAAAATAATAAGATTGAACAAAGATATTTTCATATTAGTATTTTTTATAAGTTATGTTTTTTGTTAAAAATTTGTAATGTGAATATCGTTGATATCCTTCGTAGAAAGAACCTGCACCCATTTTAATTTGAAACCAATAGGCATCTCTTTCTTGATAATCTTCAACTGAACCATAGCCAAAATTGTTGGCCCAGTAGTAGTAATTACCACTTTCATATTGCCAAGAATGTCTGTATTCATGAAAAAGTATAGCTGCATATTGCAAGTTAGTTTTAATTTTTCGTGAATCAATTTTGACATTACCAAATACAGTATGGGCAACATCCTTATAAATTTCACCAAAAGTAATTGCTGGTCTTCCGCCAATACCAAAAGCCGTCGGTAGTCCCTCGACTGCTTGGGTAAGTCTACTTGCTCCTTCTGCAGTAAAGTCGGGTTTTCCGTTGGGGTCAATTATATATTTATTATTATACGATTTAAATCTAGACAGAAGCGATCTTCCTTCTAATGTTGTTGAATTATTATTCAAATTTACATAACTGCTCATGTTAGGAGGAGGAGGAGGAGTTGAATTCTTACTATCTCTGCCAAAAAGATTATGGGTATTAATCTTAGCTTTCCACCATTTGCTAAACTTGTCACCGTTAATATTTTTATTTGCCCAATCTTTGATTCCCCATGTGTCCCAATTATTTACTATTGTTCCGATCAGACTTCCAAGCAATGTCTGTTGACCATCAGTAAATTCTCCGTTTTCAGTACCAATAGGAGTTCTATTGCCTGTTTGTACCTCATATATAATATTAGTATTGCCACTTGGGTCAATAAACAATAGTGGGTTATTCATAGCATAACCATATTGATTATAATTTTGTGTGCTGGTAGGATCCTGTATATAATTGTCAACTTGAAGGAACCTATGTATGACTGGGTCATACAATCTCGCATTCATATTTATAAGCCCTACGCTCTGCAAATGCTCATGCCCTGTATAGCCACGATCAAGAACAGTCAGACCATTTAGAATATTTCCAGCGCCATCCTGAACTTTTATAACACTTCCCCAAGCATCAAAAAGACGTTTTTCTACTACAAATCCATTAGAATCTGTTATCGCTAAAATACTGCCCTGGTAGTCCCTGTGTAAATATAGGAAATTTGCCGAAGTTATGTTACTAACCCCATCGCTTTTTACTGCTATCGGAGCAGTGTATCCATCGCCACCAATATAAGTTACAAATTCAATATTTCCTGTGTAAGTATTCTGTTTTACTTCCATGCTCCCGTCAGCCGAATAGTACTTTCGAAACTGCCTGTCATTTTTTTCGGTCTGTAGGCCACCATAGTACATCATGGTTCGCTGGTTATCGTCATTATAAAGAAAGCTTATTTTATCAACACCAGTTTCTTCTATCTGTATCGGACTTTTGAAACCATTGTATGCGGTTATCAGTTGTCGTTCACCTGTAGGCGCATTGCTTGTTTTGCGGATTTTCACATCATCAAACCAAATATTACCCGTTCCATTATTATCCAGTCTGATATTCAGTTTTTTAATGTTAGCGGGAACCGTAAATGTTCCTATTATCTCTGTCCACTCATTGACGACATTACTGACTTTACTATTGACAATAGTCCAACCAGACTGTTCGGTTTCAGTTTTCATGAAAAGGAATAATTCCGCTTGTGGTCCATCACTTTTTACCCATGCAGAATAGGTATACTGTGTTGGTTCCGCATTATCAATTCTTGTCCAATAAGAAGAATTAATAACTTTTTCGTGGACCTCTGTATTGGTGATCTTTAATGAAGTATTGCCGGAATGTGCCGGTACAGTTTTGTCGTATGAAAAAATTCCTGAGCCATAGGTCTGCCATCCTGATTGGCTTTCCATGCTATCATTAAAAATCCCTTCCCTGTTAGAGTAATAGCCAGTCGCTTCATTTGTCAATGCTATAGCCGTATTTCGATACGGTTTTGATGGGTCATATTCATAAGTTCCCAGATTATTGCTGGTTATTTTGCCTGATGCATCATAATTCTGTGTTTCTACTGCTCCCAACTTGTTCGTGAATGTCTTCAAGCGACCTAATGCATCATAACTAAATGCTTCAGTATAGTTACCAAAAGCGCTGTTGGTCCTGCCGTCCAAATAATCCGTATTCTTATCGAATTGGGTTGTAAGGGTTATGATGTTTGATGTGGGAGTGGTGGTCTTGTCATGCTGTATTTTTGACAGATAACCATCCGAATCATATGTATTTGTCATTTTTATTCCATTCCCGAAAACACTTTCCAATATCTGCCCTTTCGGATTCAATGTATTCACCTGCCATAATACATTGTCGTTTGCGTCCAAGATTTTATAGAGGCCACCATTTTTATATTCATTTTTAGTTTTTACTGCGCTTGTTTTTCCTCCAACTTGGGCGGTTTTAGTTACAGATGATATTCTTCCCAACGCATCATATTCAAATGAACGTGTAAATTTTGAGACCCCAATCTTTTCTTCAGAAATTTCGATCGGTCGATTGAATGTAGCATCATAAGTTATAGTTGTTATCGTTTTATTGTAGCCTGTCGGTTCATTCTTGTCTTCATAGCTTATGGTTAGAGGCAATTTTGATGAATTATAAGTATAGACAGTCTCGCTATTGGATCCGCCTCCCACAATTTTTTTGTTAGTGGGCCTTCCGTTTGCATCACGGGTAATAGTCGTGATCACATTACCATTTTGTGATTTTTCTTCGGTAATTTCACCAAAATCATTGTTTTTATAATCAAAAATACCAGCCGAAGGATCTGTAATTTTTGATTTTCGTCCCCAGCCATCTTGATCCATTATTATATCAACGCCATTATAATTTGTCAGGCGCAGATTTCCGTTAGCGAAATATGAATAGCTTATAGTCCCGCCTGATGGCTCCTCGGAAGAAATTATGTTTCCGATGGCGTTTTTTGTCAATTTTTTCGATTTTCCCCCGTTTGTGTATGTTGTAGCAAGCCCGACATATGATGCAGTAGATGTCCTATTGTTGAATGATATATTGTCTGTAGGCCTGCCGTAAATATCATATTTGGTTTCATTCCATTGCGATGGACTGGCGCCGAAATATGGCTCGCTTATCTTATAGTTTCGATCATAAATATCATATAAAAAAGAGGTATAAGAAAATGTTCCGTTGATGTTTTTTTTGCCTGATCGCGTTAATCTTCCCAAGTCATCATATTTTTCTTCAGTAGCACTGCCGTCCAATACATCCGTAGTAGTCGTAACAGTTGTTTCAAAACCGTTTTGGACACTGTAAGCTCCAGCATATGAAGTTGTAACTGTTTTGTTTGTTTTGTCATCAGTAGCTGTCAATAATTTAAGCCATGAATCATAGGTGTAGGAAGTCTGGGCGTACGGACTCGTTTCCTTTTTCAGCATCCCTGTATCGTAGTATTCATAACTAGTGACCAAAGCGTCATTGTCTGTCTTTTTGGCTAGGAAACGGCCTGAAGGATCATATTCAAACCAAGTGTTTCTTGTAGACAAGGGAGTGATTATTGATATTTTCGTTATATTTCCAGAAGCATTATTATCATGATGCTCAGTAACCGTCGATGTCCCTGCAGCACTTCTGTCAATTTCCGACAAAAGCTGATATGAATCGTACCTGTACGCTTCGTTGCTGGTCATTGCAGGGCTTCCAGGAACCGTACTGCTTACGTTTTTAGAAGAAAGCCTGCCCAATATATATCTTGGATTTGTTACAGGAGTTTCATATGTCAGATTTGATGTATTTGTTTGGATAACACTGTTTCCTTCCTTGGTATCGGTTTGAGAGTATGTTATATTGTTGAATGAGTCAAATGTATTAATAGTCTCAACGCTTGAATTTTCCAAAGTGTTTAGTATGCTCGAGCCAGTATTCTGCAACTTAAAAACTTTGTTTGGTTGAAGAGCCAAATCTGCAGTCGTCGGAGTGTACGTTGAATTAGATTTTACAGTGTAGCTTGAAGGTACAAAATTGCGGTATGGATAAGCCAAGTATGCCAGAAAGTAAGAGTCAGTTTCTGCTCCTCTCAAATTGATATTTCTGTTGCTGATTGTACATGTTATCGGATTGTTGCTGTCATGCCAGTTCGTTTCCATTATCGACCTGAATCCTTGAAAACCGAGGCCTTCTAAGTTTGTTACCGCTCCGTAATAACCGTAGCGTTTTATCTTTGACACAGAAGCGCTTTTCTTTTCCAATGATGTCACAATCTGGAAATCAGGAGAAGAAACAATATCAAAAAAAGGATATTTTTCTGTTGTCAAGCTCGAGTTGTAAATGCTATAATAGCTGTATTCGTAAATCGGGTCCAATGGCTGGTAATTGATAAACTGCTGAACCCCGTTTCCGTAGGTTATGCTTTTCAGCAAGCGGTCTTTATTTGTATTCTTTGGGGAATTAAAAAAGTGAAGCCTGTTGTTATTGATGAATGCAATTTCAAAATGAGGGCGCTGTCTGTCAGTTGAAGGAAGATATATAGGCAATGCATAGATATCTATATTTGATTGTGCTGAAGTTATTGCGCTTTGCACTGTATAGTCATAAGTTCTGGTATTAGAAGTGGCAGTTATTTTTATTGTGCCTGTGCTGCCACTTCTGCTGTTTTGCACTACTATCAAGTCGGATTTACCGTCATTGTCGTAATCCGATGCAAAATAATTGTATGTATTATATGGGTCGTTAAGATAAAAGTTGCCCATGCTTTTGAATTCCATGCTAAATGCAGAACCAGTAGATTTGTATAGAAGCCATCCATTGTTCGAAACGACAGGGAGCAAGAAATCAGATTTTCCATCTCCATTATAGTCTCCGATAAGTATTGGCCTGCTGACGTTAATGCTCGAATCATATAGGGACTGCGTCATTAAAACAAACTGATTGTTGGCATTTAGTGTAAATACGCTCAAGGATCCATTATCGAAAACGTACACATCTGATTTTCCATCTCCATTAAAATCGGCAACGAAGATTTTGCCGCTGGAACTCAAGTAAATGTTTCCCGCATCGTTTACATAATTGCTGGTAAGTCTTTTGTCCAAGTTGATAAAGAAAGTCTGCCCCCCATAATAAGTGCGTTCAGAAGTGGAACAGCCAGAGGTGAAAGGGTAGGTGAACGATTTTTCAACCGCAATCATATCGGTCAAGCCGTCTCCATTGAAATCCCCGCTGATAAAGGCATGCTGGATATCGCTTTCATAATGATAATGTATAGAGCCTGATCCGGCAGTTGTTGCGTTTGTATTTACGTTTGCTATACGTGCTGTTGGGTTGGAGATTACATCCGGGGTTTCCCCTCCGCATTCATTGTCGTAATCCAGAACAAATCTTGGAAATGTATAAGATTTCTGATCCTGCTGTACAACTGCTCCTGATGGCGTGTAGGCATAAGTTGTAAAAGTGCTTCCCTGTACTACAGTCCAGCCTTGCAGAGGCATCAAATAATTTTGGTAATTGATATAGTTTACAGGGAAAATTTCGTCAAATACGTTCGCAAATTCTGTAGCACTGGCTAAACTTGGAATGGTTTGGGCGCTGACATTGGGGCTAATGCCGCTGAACATCCATATCTTTTTTTTGGCTTTTGTGCCCGTCAGCGGATATAAAATGAAATCCATGAATCCGTCACCGTCAAAATCTCCAGCAATTGTTGATGCATTTAGTGAAGATACATTGTCAACGCTTAAAATCGTGGGATTTGAGATGTAATTAATGCTGCTGTCTGTGCTATCGTATGAGAAAACCGTCGGGTTCAGGTTTTTGCTTTCATCGCCATTTTTTTCCGTTATTTTCCAAACTCGATCATATCTCTGCGTTGTTAAGGTGTATTCCAAGACATAGTTTCTAAATCCTATATTATTGCTCAAGGAACTGATTTTTGCCAGCCTTTTGCTTCTGATTATATTTTGTCCGCCAACGTAATAATTTTCGTCTCGAGAGCTGGCTTCATAGGTAAATTTTATTTCATTTATGGGGGATGCCGATCCAAGCGACCCGTATTTGATTGAAGCAATTTCAAGGAGATTGTTAGAAGAATTGTAGCTGTACAAGATCTTTACTCCCTGTGCGTTTTCCCATGATGTGATTGACCATTCGGTTATAGATCGTGAATCAGCTGAATTGCCATAGTAGGCCTTTGATCCGTCAGGATATTCTACAGTAAAAAAGGCGGGGCCGTAATTGACTCCGTTTGGATGAATTCCGTAGGATTTTATTTTTAGATTGGAGTATATTTCTGTTTCATACTCAATATTATCACCTCCATAAGCCTGCAAGGGGTTTTTTAAGACAAGACGCTGGCCGTCTATTGCAAAGCGGTCTAGTACATTGAAATCTACAGCGTCAATGGCTCCGTCATGGAATTTTGTTGCAGGGATTCGGGATATGGAAGATATGCCAGAAATGTTCCATCCGTATCCAGCTATGCCGACACTGCCCTGGCTGTTATAGGACAAGCTTATCTGTGGTTCAACACCATTGATTCCTGGAGGGAGGGCAATAGGCAAAGAATATGATGCGCCACCGGAAAGAGTTACAGAAAGATCCCCTTCAGTAGTCCCAACTTCAGAAGATGATCCTGTTGGATTGGTCTGGGCACAAATAAAAGTGCTTAAGCTTATAAAGAATAAAATTGAAAAGTAAAACTGTTTCATATGTTATTGTTTGATGATTTTTATGGTTTTCTGTTCTCGATTATTATATTCCAGCGATACTATATAAACGCCTGTCGGCAAATTTTGGAAAGGAATGTTTTGAGAGTTGATTTCTTTTTTACAATTGTATGATGTGAGTACCTGTCCGTTGATGCCAATTACCTGTATTGACGTTACATAGTTTTCATCAATAAGATCCCATTTAATAAACAGTTCTTCTTTTACTGGGTTGGGATAGTATGAAATGACATCAGTTGGAGAAAACTTTAACAAATCTTCGTCACTGACAGCCTGTATTGCATTATTGTCTTTCGATGGTTTTGCAGATGCACAGTTAATACATAGAGTTCGGTTAATTTGATTACCGGTTAAATTGTCATAAGTGAATTTTAATTTATTCTGTGCTGTCGAAAAAGTAATGAAGCATAAAAAGAGAAAAATTAGGACATTCTTCATATTGATTATCTTTTGTTAAATAATTGTTAATTCATTACAAATAAATAAAAAATTTAAATGTAATATTATGCCTATGTAATTTTTATTAAATCTTCAATTACATCGATAAAATGTATGATTTTATCGATGAAACTATTTTTCATGATTATGTAAATCACAAATTGTTAAAATATTAACATATTTTTTTGTAAGTATTTTTTACTTTTTTTAAAACCTATGTGTATCTAAGCAAGAAAAAAATATCCAGTAATATTTTCTACAAATTATTTGAAATATAAAATTTATAGAATATCAATAATTTAATTTTTGTAAAGTATTATGTTTATGATAACTAAACAGGACTCGAACCAAGTTCTGTTGAAATTACTGGGGTGCAGTGTTTCCGATAAATGAAAGTTTAATTTATCGAACCAAAAAAAGCCAGAGAAATCTAGATTTCTCTGGCTTTTAAAATTATTAGTAGCCCTAACGGGACAATTCTCGAACCGTTTTGTCGATGACTTAAAAAAAATAAATATCTTTTTATATTGATTTCTGTTTAAATTACATCCTACCTGCTTACAATATTGAAATAGTATGCGTATTTAATTTTTTTATGATAAGAAAGCGCAACTAATTTGGGTTATAAAAGAAGGATTACTAGGTGTGAAATTATTCTAATTTACAATCACATATTTACTAAATGTACTCAACAATAAAAAGCCAGTTTAATGATTTATGAAATAAAAATCCTATTTTTGAAAATAAATAAACACTGACAATTGTCAGACATAGGTCGCCAATTTAGGGTAGATAAGTCGAACATCGTCAGACATATATACAAGTTACAAGAAATTTTAAAAGCCCGAGAGAAATGAACGAACCTCTTTCAGAAAAGCAAAAAGAACGCTTACGAATTTTAGAACCTAAACTTAAAAATGCAATCACAGAACAAAATTTTGAGATTGCAAAAGATATTGTATTGGATTTACAAACATTGTTAAGACCAACAAATCATTTAGTTAGATTGATCCAATCTAAAAATAAACTTTATGAATTAGCAATTGAATTAAATAAAGCTGATTTTGCAATTAACGGATTACTTTCTAATGAAAAAGTTTTAAACGAAAATACTCGTATATATTTAGAGACAATTTCGCTAATAGCAATTTGCTACTTAAGAACCAAAAACATTCCATCAGCTCAAGAATATATTCGAAAAGTTTTACAAAATCATTCTGTCATTAAGACTGAAAGAACAAGATCTATTTTTCATTCAGAAATTATTAGTAGATTTAATGAAGAAGTTGCAATGGCAACTTTAACCTCAAATCAGAAAGTGCATTTAGACGAAGATGAAATTGAAAGAGAAGCGATAAGAATTATTCAAACTTTAACAGACGATGAAATTTTTAGTCAAATTGGTCAACGTTCTCCGAAAGCAACTAAAGATTTAATTTTTCAAATTCACGATTTTTCTACTAAACAATTACCATCAGCCGAAAGATTAGCACTACCAAGTCCCAATCAAATGATAATGGATAAGGAAGTGGGTATTACTGTATTTGAATCTGTAAAAAGAGTTATTTACAATTCATTATGTAATCCAGAAAGTGAAATTTACAAAACTTGGTTTGACAATGGAATGCAAATGGTTTTAAGTAAAGGTTATATCAAAAGCGCAGTCGTATCGTGTTTAGTGAATATTGGGTTTGGTATATCAATGATAGCATCGTCAATAGTTGCATTGGTAATGAAATTTGGAATTGAAGTCTATTGTACAAAATATAAGCCTATTTATATTTCTGACATTAGAAGTATAAAATAAAACTTCTTGTAACAGTCACTACAACGGATTTGGGTTACAGGCTTAATGGAAAGATGGTTTGTATTTGGATGATTTGGCAAATCCGAAAATAGGGCTTAATTTAGTCCCAAACCCGCTGTAGTGCCAGAACGTTAGTGGTAAGCGACCATCAAAATTGAAAAATATGGCAAGAAAATACATTAAAAATATAATTTTTTCAAAAACACCACTGAAAAAAACTTAAACAATTATGCCTTTAATTAGAATTACAAATAGAGATTTTCACATCAACATTCCATCTCGCGCAGGGATTTACAAAATCTATTCGTTAGACGAAAATGATAATCCACGACATTTGCAAAGATTACTCGGAATTGACGTAAAAGGTGTTTTGTATATTGGGAAATCCGAAAATCTTAATGAAAGAGTTAGAATGCTTTGGAGAGTTTTGCAACCAAATTATAGAGCAACCGCACATACTTTTGGAATGAACTATAAGTCATTACAAGTTATTCAGGATGCTTTTCCATTAGGTACTTTAGCAATTGAGTTTGAAGAAAACAGTATGGCGAAAATTTATGAGAAATCAATAATTGAAAATTATAGACAATTATACGGAGAAGTTCCACCGCTAAATGGAAGTAAATAAAGACTTACCATCAATATCTACCCATGTCATACCAACTATTATGACAACAATTTACAATCTTTTTAAGAGGTTTAGCTTTTGGTTATAACCCCCGACTTTTTTTGTATTATTTAATTAATTAGTAATTTTTTTTAAAGTATGAAAAGAGCATTTAAATTGACATAAAAAATGCTTATTTGGCACTTAACAGCATTTTTTATTTTCTTGAATTGGTGGACACTTTACAGAGCCGAAACTACAATAGACACAACAGTCACCTTGTAAAGGTTTTAAGATTGTCTTGCACTTTTCACATTCGTAAAAATATTGACAAGCATTTGTTGGCATGGTCTCTTCTTTATTGTGACCACAGTTTGGACAAGTTATTATTGATTGCAACTTTATTTCCATTATGATATAGTTTTACTTTTTAGTGATTTATAGCCTGTCGAATTGATAGCTTTTTCGATTTCTTCGATACTTGTTTGTTTGTTGTCAAACTTAACAATAGCGATGCCTTTCTCATAAGAAACCACAACTTCTACAATTCCTTTTAGTTTACTAATTTCTGTTTTAATGTGATGTTCGCAACTTGAGCAGGTCATTCCTTTAATTGTAAACTCAACTTTCTGAAGTTTAGAAGTTTGGGTAATAATTACTATGCTTTCAGTCTTTGGAAAAAAGATATGGCCATAAATTGGAAATGATAAAAGTAAAACCGTCATAACGGTGATAATTCCTAAAAATGATTTTGTCTTCATAAAATTTGATTTTTCAATTATTTCACAACTACAGTCTATTTTCTTTTGTGGTTTCAACTTTTGATACCAGGCAAAACCAAGCACTAAAACTGTTAAACCGATAAAAAATGGTCGAAAAGGTTCGAGCCAAGAAAAAGTTGAAGCGAGTCCGTTTGTTCCTGCGATGATAGCCAAAACAGGTGTAATACAGCACAATGAAGATGCAATTGCTGTCAAAAGTCCTGTCCCGATTAGTTTGTTCTCCGTTTTCATATTGCTTCTACAATTTTGTTATCGTTAAGTATTTTAAAAAATGGGTTCAACATATTTTCATACTCTTTTGTCAATGAGTAAAAAATGGTCTGTGCCTCTCTTTCAGTTACAATAAGCTTTCGATCTTTGAGTTTTCGCAAGTGTTGAGAAACTGCTGAAATTGTCATACCAAGTATATCGCTTAAATCACAAACACAAAGTCGTTTTTCTTCATAAAGTAGAAACAAAATTCTCAGCCTTACATTATTCCCTGCCAACTCGAGTCCATTTGATAAATAGTCAAAGGAATTATTGAGTTCTGAAACTCGTTCTTTGCAACGATTAATTTGTTTAATGTCTGCCTGTTGTCTTATGCAAGAAGTGTTATCCATAATGCAAAGATAATTAATTTGTTTATTTAAGCAAATTCTAAAATACAAGTAAAATA
The DNA here is from genome assembly GCF_900182645.1 of Flavobacterium resistens. Classification (GTDB taxonomy): domain Bacteria; phylum Bacteroidota; class Bacteroidia; order Flavobacteriales; family Flavobacteriaceae; genus Flavobacterium; species Flavobacterium resistens. The sequence goes on from NZ_FXTA01000002.1 coordinate 1,096,723, forward strand.
TTTTTTCTATTTTTTTTGGATTGTAACACATAATCTTTTCTTGTTCAATAAATTGTTTTTTTTCTTACCATAAATAAGCTGTTTTCTATAAACTTCTACATTTAATTGATTAAGTTCATTTTTTAAAGCAATTGTTTTTTTATAATTAACTATGTAGAAAATTATCGATAGTATTAAGCATATAAAAACAAAAAATAATAATATTTGATAATAATTAGATTTTCTAAATTATTTGCTTTAAATGTTGAAGTTCATTTTCTAACCTCTAATAAATGTAGCACAAATATTATGATTGTTTTAATCATAAATTAGGTTTGATATGTTAAACCTAATGATGATTTTTTAAATTATGAACGAAATCTTTCAATATTTTCAGACTCTTAAATCCTTGCAGTTTCTCCACCGCCGAGTTCCGAGGCAATAGGGTGGCAAGATATCGGTTGTGATACAACCGGACATCTTGCAGATTGCAGGAACGTGGCAATCTTTGACATTTTTTAAAAGGAAAAACTATTAATTACAAGTCAGATTTATATCTCTCAATTTCTTTCTTGTGTTTTAATTCTCGCTGTTCAAATTCCATTTTATTTTTTTTATAAGTGATTTCTTTTGAATTGATTTCTTCCTCTATTTCAATAAGTTTTTTTTCTAATGCCACGGTCTTTTTATGATGATCTACAAAAAAAGTTGGTATTAAAATTAAAAAACTGATCGAAAAAAGGATATATAAAATAAGTTGAAAATCTATTTTATATGCTGGTGTCATAGCGATTATATTAGAGGCAGTATATTTTTTTAAACTCAGTTAAATATATAGCATTTTTTCGATTTTAAATTTCGCAACATGTTAATGTTTAATCATATATGGTTTATGTGTATAGATCGTTGTCAGTTTATATATTTCAAAAGAAAAAAGAGAAAAAGAAAGCAATTAAAAAATGGACAGTTAGACAATGAAAGTGTTATAAGTCCCGAAGGGTGACAAATCGAGGAACGAGACTTTGTCATTATGCACACTTTTTGTCGATGTCCAATATCTTAGCTTACTTTTTATTTTTTTTGATATAGATTTTATTCTTTTTTTCTTTAAAGTAACGAATGTAAACTTGAACAATTATGCTAAAAATAAGTGCATTAAGTTTATACTTATCTTTGTAATATAATTTTAAAAGGTCAAAGAAAATGCAAAAGAAATTAAGTTTTGAGAAAGGTACTTTAGTAATTGGTTATTGTGATAATTCGCAAGATATTTCGGTTTATGAAAGTGGGGAATACACTGAACCAATAAGGCTCACTTTTATTCCAAATTTAATAATGACAGAAGATATTTGTATCGAATATACGAATGAAATTATGCCAAAAATAATTGCAGAAACAAAAATAATAATTTCTGAAAATGATGATTTTTATAAGAATTTTGAGTTTGATTTTAATTCTGAATTTTTAGGCTTTCAATTAGAGAGAAATGCTTTAAATAATCGTTTAATTGTAGGTGAAAGTTGGATGAGATTAAAGTATCATTTGAAATAAAAACCAATCATATTCTAAATAAAAAAGAGACTCGAAAGTCTCTTTTTTTGAATTAATATATCTTTTATAAAAGGCTATTTTCCTTTTAGTAATTTCTCTAAATATTCGACCTTATCCTTTTCAGCTTGAACTAGTCGTTCATATAATTCAACTATTTTTTCAACCGTGTTAAAAGTTGGTTGAAAATTCATTGAACTTGCTATCAAAGTAGAGTTATCACTACTTGTATTGTGGTACGTGTTCCCTATAATATTAAATACTGCTTCATCACTATAATTTTTGATTGCTTCAGGAGATACTCCCAATACTTCCGCAATAGCATTTAATTTTTCTTCATCAACTATTTCGCTTCCTTCAATATTAGAAACGGACTGCTGACTAACGCCAATTGCGATAGCAAGAGCTTCCTGTTTCATACCTCTAAGCTCTCTGATTCGGCTTATATTTCTCCCGATATGTTTTGGTTTTGTGGCTGTGTTCATAACTCAAAGGTATTTAAAAATGTTTTAAAAAAATAAGGTTTGGTAAAAAACAATACTGCTTTGGTAAGATACAATTTCCATTAGTTCGGTACGGTACAATCTATTGCTTACTTGCTGTGTATTAAACAAAAATACAATTTTTCGGACAAGTATTAATTAAAAAAATTAAAATTATGAAAGCAATTGAGAACACAGGATTACAGACAATTAGTGACATTATTGTTGAATGTATCAGTACAAGCAGTATTTACTGCTTTGGAGAAAAAAAGAATATGCAATCCGTTGTAAATCCTTTTTCAGAAAACAGCTCAAAAAAGAGCAAGCATACTCATCTATATCTAATGGTTTTGACAGATGAATATATTATTAATGCCGTTGCTGATATTAGTGATATTATAAAAACCAAAACGGAAGGTCGTTATACCGCAACGCTGGTGTTCTGTAAAGCAAAATATGGTCACCATCTTACACATACTCAATTATACATTTACCATCAGGCTATTACCAAAGGTTATAAAATCTATGAACGGGCAGATATGCCACTGAATATAATCTTTAATGAAATACCAAAACGCAAAGTCGCTTATGTACGTTCCTATTGGAACAACAGAGCCATAATAGCTGAGAATTTTTTAAGTAGTATGAATCAAGTTGATTATACAAGATATGGATTTGTACAGGAATCAATGGCGCACACTGCAGTGGAGCAGATTTGCTTAGGTCTTATCAATGTCTTCTTGGGATTTTATCCAGATCATTTTTCATTGGCTTATCTGTTTGATATCTGCGAAATTTTTACACCGCTGACTTCCGATTTATTCCCACGAGCAACCAGCGAAGATAAAAGGCTGTTTGATCTTTTAAAAACGAATCCAAGTTCACTGCGATGGACTAAAGTTAAAGATTCCCTTTTATTAGATACAGAGCATTTAGAGAGAAGATGCAGTCTTTTTTATGATAAAGCCTGTGCACTTGTTGAAGCTGAATTGGTGCGTGTCGAAAATGAAAATAAAGATGAATCCTGAACAACTGAATTATGTATTACAATATTTTAACTCAGGAAGATTATCCTGAATACGTCCAAATTAAAAAAGTGGTAAAGAGTCTTCGGCTTTTTGTGGAAATCGACACTGTCTATTTTTCAAAGCAAATCGAAGGTTCTGATATCAGCATCATTACGGTTATTATCAGTAAAAAAAGCCCAAACTATTACGATGAGGTTTACGAATTTTTGTGGAAATTTTTCAAAAGCTACCCGCAATTCTCATTTTGTCTCGCTGATAAAAGTTGGGTAAAAGAAGAACTTGAAGAAGGGAATGTTTTTTTTATACTTCATTGTAATGAGAATAAATTGATCTATAACAAAGCCAGTAAAAAAGGTGTCTTTGACATCAGAAAAATGAACGGCAATGAGCTTATTCAGAAATTTGATCAAAGATATACAGATGATATTGCGGAGAGCCGAACCATCAGCCGTGATCTGCGTTATTACATCAACTCTGATAATTACCTTATGTCAGCTTATAATCTGCATCAGCAGTTCAGATACATGTTTATAAGTGTTTCGTGGTTCTTGACAGGAGAATATGTAATTGCTCACAGTCTTCAGGATCAGTACAGGCATTTGGTCAAATTTTGCCAATTCCCGAATAAGATATTTGATTCACTCAAAGAAGAAGAATGGTCAGTTTTGAAACAGTTGGATAATGCGCGTGAAGCCATTCAATACGGTCATAAAATTGAGCCCATAACATCAGACACAATTGTAATTGCTTCTGAAAAGATAGACGTGTTTAGAACTGAAGCTGGACAACTGTTTCAGGAATGTATGAAGAAAACCAAACTAATATTTGAAGATTATGGAAACTGATGAAATTGAAATCCTAAAGACTATTAAAAGATTAACTTCTAATTGTTTCACTGCTTTGAGATCTACAGAGGGCAAACACAAAATTCACACTGCTGAAATAAAAGTATATGATTATTATGAACTTGCGTCGGTTATTAGAAACTTAATGAAGTTATGTATTGTTGCTTTGGATCATGACGGTGCTGAAATTCCCATTACAATAGAAAACCAGTCCATTGATGTGGGGCTAATTCTAGGGATCGCTCTGCAATTATTTCCAATTGATGAATTTGAGCTCTTAAATGAAATCAACATATTATTTGCTGTAGATTCTGAAAAAGAGAACGAAACTGTTCTCGAGAAATAACATTCTACAGCCATCACAGCTATATTTTACTTATGATCAAATCAATAATACGGTCTATCTTTATAGCGATAAATGATTGTAGAACAAAAAAGACCAGTGATGGTCTTTTTTTAATGAAGAGAGATGTCAAATGGAAAACGATGAAAGAAACGAGAAGGGAAGGATTACGGCAGAAGAAACATTAAAAATGTTAAAGGACGAAGGAGTAGATGTAACGCTTGAACAAGCGGGAATGATTTTAGAATTTTTAAGGAAAATGGGCAATATGACAGTTTCTAATTATTTAAACAAAAAAGATGAAAAAAATAGCAGACTTATACGTGAGAGTGAGTACAGATGAACAGGCAGACCGTGGCTATTCACAAAGAAATCAAGAGGAAATGCTTACTAAGTATTGTGATATTAATTCTATTGAAATAAGGAATATTATTTATGAGGATCATTCAGCCAAGACATTTAACAGACCACAATGGAAAAAGCTGTTGCTGAACCTAAAGAAATTAAAAAACAAATCAGAACTGGTTTTATTTACCAAATGGGACAGGTTCAGCAGAAACGCAGGGGATGCTTATCAGATGATAAGTATTTTAAGGAAATTAGGTGTTGAACCTCAGGCAATCGAACAGCCTCTTGATTTGTCTATACCAGAGAACAAGATGATGCTGGCATTCTATCTTGCGGCTCCTGAGGTTGAAAATGACAGGAGAGCCCTGAATACTTTTCATGGTATGCGTAGGGCTAGAAAAGAGGGCAGATACATGGGCTATGCTCCCGTAGGCTATGTTAACAGAGTCAAGGAAGACGGAACAAAGTATATTACATTTGATCAACCTGAAGCTTCTATATTAAAATGGGCTTTTGAAGAACTTTCTAAAGGAATCTTCAATACGGAACAAGTTCTTTATATGGCAAAAGAAAAAGGGCTTAAAGCTGGCAAAAACCATTTTTGGAGAGCAATCCGTAATCCTCTTTATTGTGGAAAAATAGCAGTTCCTAAATATAAAGATGAAGATCTGAGATACGTAACAGGACAGCATGAGGCATTAATTTCGCAGACATTGTTTTATAAAGTGCAGGATGTATTAGACGGCAGGTCTCGCACCTATTTGCCAAAAGCAGTTGCGTTAAAACCTTTTCCGCTTAGAGGGTTTTTTATCTGTCCTGACTGTGGGAAAATATTAACTGGAAGCATCTCGAAAGGTCGCCACAAATATTATCCATACTATCATTGCAGTGCGGGCTGTAGATACAGAATAAACTCAGAAAAAGCTAATGAGATATTTACAAATAATTTAAAGGAGTACATTCCAATCCCTGAGATAAAAAACGTTTACGCGAAGGTTTTATCTGAATGTTATAAAGAGCAGACAAAAGAAGTCTTTGAAGAGAAAGACAAAATAATTGCCCAGCTTAAGGATTATGAAATGAGAATCACCCACGCAAGAGATTTGCTGTCTACCAAACAGATTGATGCTTCGGACTATCGAGATATGAAATCGGATTATTGTGATATAATAAACAGATTGGAACTTAAATTATCAGCAATTAATGAAGATGCTTATGATATTGAAGAGCTTTTAAAAACAGGCATTGAAAACCTACTAAAGCTCAATGAATACTATGATAATGGAGATTGGACAGACTCCCGAGATTTAATAGGTTCGATTTATCCTGAAAATTTCACGATCTCAGAAAACGAGTTTCGAACCACTAGAATTAATGAAGTTGTGTGGCTGATCTACTATATAAACAAGCAAATACAATCCAATAAAAAAGGGACAAAGAAGAATATTTCTTCTTTGTCCCAAGTAGTAGCGGGAACAGGACTCGAACCTGTGACCTTCGGGTTATGAGCCCGACGAGCTGCCTACTGCTCTATCCCGCGATGTTTCGGGTGCAAAGATACGGCGATTTTTGAGAATTCCAACGAAAATATTAAAAAATGTTTTATTTTCTCTATTGAGTTGATATGACTACCTTTGCACCCGAGACCGACAGGTCGAACTGTACGCAGTAAAATTAAATATTATGCAAATGTCACATAAAGCAGGTTTTGTAAACATCATCGGGAATCCAAATGTTGGGAAATCGACACTAATGAACGCTTTCGTTGGAGAACGATTGTCAATCATTACATCAAAAGCACAAACTACACGTCATAGAATCTTAGGAATCGTAAACGGAGAAGATTTTCAACTTGTATTATCAGATACTCCTGGAATTATAAAACCAGCATACGAAATGCAAGAATCGATGATGAATTTCGTAAAATCGGCTTTTGAAGATGCTGATATTTTAGTTTACATGGTCGAAATAGGCGAGCAGGATCTAAAAGATGAGGATTTCTTCAAGAAAATCATTCATGCTAAAATTCCGGTTTTACTTCTTTTAAATAAAATTGATAATTCGCACCAGGAACAATTAGAACAACAGGTTTCTTTTTGGAAAGAAAAAGTACCAAATGCTGAAATTTTCCCAATCTCGGCTTTGCAGAATTTCAATGTTCCAGAAGTTTTCGGAAGAATTATCGAACTACTTCCAGAATCTCCAGCTTATTATCCAAAAGATCAATTAACAGACAAACCAGAACGTTTCTTTGTTAACGAAACAATCCGCGAGAAAATCTTATTGAATTACAGTAAAGAAATTCCGTATGCGGTTGAAATCGTGACAGAAGAATTTCACGAAGACGAAAAAATTATCAGAATTCGTTCGGTAATTATGGTGGAGCGTGACACGCAAAAAGGAATTATCATCGGACATAAAGGTGCTGCACTTAAAAAAGTAGGGACCGATGCCCGTGCTGATTTAGAGAAATTCTTCGGAAAACAAATTCACATTGAACTTTACGTAAAAGTGAATAAAAATTGGAGAAGCAATGCCAATATGTTGAAGCGATTCGGGTATAATCAGTAGTTTTTGTTGAATCGGTTAATCGTTGATTTGTTTAATCGTTAAACGAAAAGTTGTTGAAACCGAGGTGCCCTAGCCCAGATGGGAACGGCATCCTTTTGTGGTGGGGTTCACCACAAAAGATATAGTGGACAGCTGGATTAAGCTCCTGAAAATTATACAAATTAGAATAAAAACTTAGGTACTTAGAAACTTAGCATCTCAGCAACTTTTTTTAACTACCTTTGCAAAAAATTTAAATAAAGCATTTTTGGTTTATAATTTATTGTGATTTAGTCAAAAACGAAATCTTAAATTGTAAATCTGAGATCTAAAATTCAAAAAAATGAATAACATTGTTGCGATAGTAGGAAGACCTAATGTAGGGAAATCAACCCTTTTTAATAGGCTGATACAAAGAAGAGAAGCTATTGTAGATTCAGTATCTGGGGTTACCCGTGATAGAAACTATGGTAAAAGCGAGTGGAACGGAAAAGAGTTTTCTGTTATTGATACGGGTGGATACGTTCGCGGATCTGATGACGTATTTGAAGGTGAAATCCGTAAACAAGTTGAGCTTGCTATCGACGAAGCCGATGTTATTATTTTTGTTGTTGATGTTGAAGAAGGAATTACACCAATGGATGAAACGGTGGCTAAATTGTTGCGTAAAGTAACAAAACCGGTTTTATTGGCTGTAAATAAAGTAGATAACGCAATGCGTGAAAAAGATGCGATTGAGTTTTATAATCTTGGTTTAGGAGATTATTACACTTTCGCAAGTATTTCAGGAAGCGGAACAGGAGATTTATTAGATGCTTTAATTGATGCATTCCCAGAGAAGCCAGTTGTTGAGGTTAAAGAAGATTTGCCTCGTTTTGCTGTTGTAGGACGCCCGAATGCTGGAAAATCTAGTTTTATCAATGCTTTGATTGGACAGGATCGATATATTGTAACTGACATTGCAGGAACAACTCGTGATGCAATTGATACTAAATTTGATCGTTTTGGTTTTGAATTTAATTTAGTTGATACTGCGGGAATTCGTCGTAAAGCAAAAGTTAAGGAAGATTTAGAATTTTATTCTGTAATGCGTTCTGTTAGAGCAATTGAGCATGCAGATATTTGTATATTGGTTATCGATGCAACCCGCGGATTTGAAGGTCAGGATCAAAGTATTTTCTGGTTGGCCGAGAAAAACCGAAAAGGTGTTGTAATCTTAGTAAACAAATGGGATTTGGTGGAGAAAGATACTATGTCAACCCGCGATTATGAAGAGAAAATCAAAAAAGAATTAATGCCTTTTACAGATGTGCCAATTTTATTCGTTTCGGCATTAACAAAACAGCGTTTGTTGAAAGCATTAGAAGCTACAGTTCAGGTTTTTGAAAACAGAAAACAAAGAATTGCTACTTCAAAATTCAACGAATATATGTTGAAAGTTATTGAGGCTTATCCGCCGCCAGCGACAAAAGGTAAATATGTGAAAATTAAATATTGTATGCAATTGCCAACTGCAACACCTCAGTTTGTATTTTTTGCCAATATGCCACAATACGTAAAAGAGCCTTATAAAAGATATCTTGAAAATAAAATTAGAGAAAATTGGGACTTTGCCGGAGTGCCGATTGATATTTATATTAGAGAAAAATAAAACTGAAATCCCCTGTAAAAAGGGGATTTTTTTTTGCTTCTAAACAAAATGAGCAGTAAATGTTATATTTATAATTAAACCTTTAAGTTGCTTTCAGGTCTTAATAGTTCTAACCAACCAATTATGACCAGGTATTTTTCTTATTTATTGTTTTTTCTTTTTTGCGTCGTCGCTAATGCACAAAATGATATTATCATTAAAGGAACTGTTGTTGATCTTAACACACAAGTTCCGCTTGAAATGGCGACCGTATATTTTACAACCGTTAAAGATTCTGCTGTAATCGAATATGCTACTACTGATAAAAACGGAGTTTTCAGAATAAATACAAAAAAAATCAACAAACCTGTTTTCCTGAAAGTCAATTATATGGGATATCAGACTTTTGTTGAAGAACAGAAAGAACTTGTTGAAAGCAAGGATTTCGGGAAATTATATTTGGCCGAAAATATTAATGCTTTGGAAAATGTTGTCATTAAAACCGAAGCGCCACCAGTTGCCGTTAAAAAAGATACTTTAGAATTTAATGCTTCGGCTTTTAAAGTAAGGCCAGATGCCAATGTCGAAAATTTATTAAAACAATTGCCCGGCGTTGATGTTGATAATGACGGAAAAGTCACGGTAAATGGGCGGGAAGTCACTCAGTTTTTAGTCAACGGAAAAGCATTTTTTGATAAAGACGGACAGATGTTATTGAAAAATATGCCGGCCGAAATCATTAAAAAAGTTCAGGTTTCAGATTTTAAAACCAAAAAAGAAGAACTGGCAAAACAGGAATCAAGTTCAGATAATTCCTCTATTAACTTCACGATTGACGAAAAGAAAAATAAAGGTTTCTTTGGAAAAGCGCTTGCGGGTTACGGTTCTGATGATCGTTATGAAAGCAGTCTGATTATGAATTTCTTCAATAATAATCAGAAAATTAGCGTTTTGGCTTCTTCTAATAATATCAATTCGACTGGTTTTTCGATGGATGATGTTTTTGATAATATGGGAGGTGGACGAAATAATAACGCCAATCAAGGAAGTACTACAAGTGGAAAAGGAATTATTCAGTCAAATCTGGCTGGAATTAATTATTCTGATGAATGGTTTAAGGATTTCTCAGCTTCTGGGAGTTATAATTTTTCAAATAATATAACGAACAATGACAGCAAAGCAAATCAATTGAGCTTTTTGCCGACAGGAAATATTGTGACGGAATCAGATGCCAAAACGAGAACTGAAAATACCGGAAATAAAGCCAATTTTGAGTTCGAGTACAAACTTGATCCGAGTACGCGAATTGTTTTTACGCCAAAATTTAATCAGACACGAGTTGATAGTGATTCAGATTCATCAAGCTCTTCTCAAGATGAAAATGGCCAGGCATTAAATGAAAGTACGGCCGTTTCTCGCCGAGAAAACACAACGACTAATTTTGCCAATACTTTAAATTTCAATAAAGCATTTGAGAAAAAAAATCGTAACCTGAGTTTCGTTTTTGATAATAACAATACAGATGCTATTACGGATGCATTGAATGTTTCAGAAACAATTTTTTATCAGGATAATAAACCAAATGATAAACGAAATCAGACGACAAGAAATGATAATGTCAATGATGCTTATTCTTTAGATATTGAATATACGGAGCCGATTACAGATTCTTTAAGAATCAGATTTGGTTCTGATTTTGATTGGCAAAACGAAATAAAAGATCAAAAAACATTTGATTATGATGCTGATACGCAATCGTATTCTCAAGTAAATGAGTCTTTGACGACTTATACAACGTCGAAACAAAATTCGGTGAGCCCGAAAGTTGGAATTACGCTTCAAAAGAACAAATACACCATAAATCTGGATACAAAAACCTCGATTATTGATTATGATAATCATGCTTTTTATTTGGGTAAACCAACAGATTTGAATCAGAAATATGCTTTGCCATATGCGACAGCTCAATTTCGATATAAGTTCAGCCGTTCAAAGAATATGACTTTTAAATACGATTATTCGAATGCGCTTCCGGCCTCGAGCTTTTTATTGCCAGTTGCAAATTTGAGCAATCCATTGAATACGATTATAGGAAACCCGAATCTGACGCCAATAGAAAAAAGCAGTGCAAATTTTAGTTTCAGAAATTTTGATTTCCGAACACGTTCTGGTTACAGCGTGTATGCAAGAGGAGATTATTATTCTAATGATATTTCTTCTACTTCATTTTATGATGACAGTGGGAAAAGAACGACAACATACGTGAATATATCAGATACCTACACCTTTACTGTTGGCGGAAACTGGAATCAATCGATTAAGAAAGATGCAAATACTTTTCGATATGGTTTGCAGTTGAACGGAACTTACAGTTTTGATAAAGGTTTTACAAATGGAGTTATGTACAATGCAAAAGGTACTGCAGTAACGCCAAAAGTATATTTGTCATATGAATATGGAGAATTGCTTGTTATTGCGCCTTCGTACAGTTTGTCATACAATGAAACAAAATATGAAAACTACACTCGCGATGCAACTTCAAATGTCGTACACCGAATCAATTTGCAGACGACGAGTTATTGGCCGGCTAAATTTATTTTTGGTAATGACTTTGGATACACTTATAATTCTAATATTTCGAGTGATTTCAAAAAGGACTTCTACTTATGGAACACGAGTTTGTCTTACGGATTTTTGGATAAAAAACTTTATGCAAAAGTTAAAGTCTATGACGTTTTGAATCAAAATCTAAGTGCTACCAGAACGATTTCGGCAACATCGATCCGAGATGAAGAAAACACCGTTTTAAAAAGATATATCATGTTTTCATTGGCCTATAAAATTGGAAATTTTGCAGGAAATGAAAAGAGTAAGAGAAGAGGCCGAGAAAGAGAGGAGTAGGTTTTGTCTTTCTGAAGAGACGTGTGTTGGCGCGTCTCTTTTAAGGCTTTTTTTTTTAAGATGCTAAGGTACTAAGGTGCTGAGGTTTTGAAAAAGTGTATAAATCAAACTTTATTTGATTTATACGCTTTTTTTTTATCACTACATATAAAGCCTTAGCATCTTAGAAGCTTAGCACCTTAGAACCTTCTGTCTATTCGATGATAAACAGTAAAACGAATAATATCCCTGTCATAAAAATCTACACCACTGGCACGTCTTTGAAAGTTTTTTAGATAACCCAATTCTAGTCCGATATTTGGATTAAAATGATAGCGAAGTGCTACGTAAAATCTGTTTTGATCAAAAGTATTCAGTTTGTTGTCTTTTCCAAAATTGAACATAACTTCGTCAGAAATTGTGCCTTTTAAACTTCTGTTTTCTTTTTTCCAAAGATCAAAAGTCGACTGCAATCTATAACGAAACCTTAAGGCAAAAGAGAAATCAACTAGGAATTCTGTTCTTGAAGCCTTTTCGATAAAACGTTCTTCAAGCTGAAAACGATTGTGGAAAGTGATTTTCCCAATATCGTTAATCAAAGTAATATCTTGCTGAATTCGATATTCTGGAATCGAGAAATCAGGATCAATATTGGGATTTTGTGTATTTACATTAAAAAAAGCAAGTCCGCCTCCTAAATCTACAAGTTTGCTTGCTCGATATCGACCCTGAACTCTGACAACAAAAAGATTTTCATGAACCGGATTTAAAAAAGCCCGATTATCAAATTCCGAATGGAGTGCCCATTTTTCGGATAAAGGCAAAATGTTATAATAACGAATCCAGGCTAAAGTCTGCTGGTCGGTTTTCTTTTCATTTTGCGCCGATAAATTTGTGCTAATTAAGCCAAGTAGGAACAGTAATTTGAAAAACTTCATCTAATCTCCATAAATTCAGGTTGCGAATATATAGAAATCAGGGTTGATTCAGTGCAGATTAAAATTTGGTTTCAATACTATTTTGTGATTTCAAAGCATAAAAAAACGAGGCAAGTTTTTTAAACCGGCCTCGTTATAATAATTTTAAACAAACTAACTTAACCGCTTACAGCGAATATTTTAAAGTAACTCCGTAAGTTCTTTGATCACCAATAACTCCTGCATATTGTCCTGCGTTACCACCTGCAGGCAATAATTGCTCGTAGTAATCTTTATTGAATAAGTTGCGTCCCCAGAAGTGAACAGATAAACCTTGAGAAGCACGGAAACCCAAACGTGCATTAAAAATAGCATATCCTGGTACAACTAAATATTTTGAAGCCGAAGGGCTTGAAGAGAATTCAGAACGTGCATAAGAATCAACAGCTACAAATATTTTTCCTCTATTTCCAAAGAATGTTGCATTGTCTGAAAGTTCTCCACCCAATGATCCTGCCCATCTTGAAGCTCCTGGCAAATCAGTTCCAGAAACATCTTTGAAAGATACCGATGCACCAGTTTCTTCTAGTGGAAGCGGCGCATTTGTAAATTTCACATATTTTCCGTCAGTATAAGTTGCAGCAGCATTTACTGTTAAGTGTGAGCTAAATACGAAACTTGCATCTAATTCTGCACCTCTTACACGTACTTTATCAGCATTTGCAAGGTATCCACGGTTTACACCTAATTCAGCAGCCTGAACGTTTGTTTGGAAATCTTTAATATCTGTATTGAAGAACGTCAAGTTGAAAATCGAATTTTTAAAAGGAGAAGTTTTTACTCCAACTTCATAATGATTTACTTTTTCAGGTTTGATTACAGCAAGATCAAGTAGCGGATTTCCTTTTGAATCTGTTGGAAGTCCGGCAACGTTTACACCAACTGGTTTGTAGCTTTTTGCATAAGTTGCATAAGCATTGATTTTATCTGTAACCTTATAAGTTAAAGTCAAGTTTCCTGAGAAATCTGTATTGTCTGTACTTGAATCAAAAGCCTGGTCAGAGTAAACTGATTTTTTCAAAGCAATCAATGCAGGATCATTAGTTTGTAAACCTCCGTAAGTTAAACGGCTGTAATGAGCATCTTTTTTATCAAAGTTATATCTTAAACCTGGTAAAACATGCAAGCGTTCTGTAATTGCCCAGTCAATTTGTCCAAATACTGCAGCGCTTGAAGCTCTGATTCTAGCATCAGTTTTGATTCCGTAACCTTCAAAAAGACCTGGAGTTTTCCATAATGGACTAGTAGAACTTTGTGCGAATCTCCATTGTGCATTTCCAGATTCTTCTGTTCCATCTGTTTGAGAAGTTTGATCGATGAAGAATACTCCCGCAACACCACTAACTTTAGAAGTTAATTGACCTGCATAACGAACCTCTTGAGTTACCTGAGTTTGTCTTGTTGGATTTTGAGATTTTGCCAATACTTGCAATCCTGTAAAATCCCTGTCATTTGATGGATCCCAGTTCCAGAATCTCCAAGCTGTAGTTGAAGTTAATGTTCCTGGTCCAACTTTTGTGTCAATATTAAGCGAAATACCTCCCATATCCTGATTAGATCTCCAAGGAGTATCTTGATCAATTTTACGGTCAAAAGCATTTAAACTTGGTAATTGATAATTTAAATCTTTGATAATAGCATCAAATTGACGGTAAGCGGCTCTTTGAGTAGGAGCAACGCCTGCTACAACCTGCGCATATCCATCAGGACGCTGTGTTGTAATATCTGCTGCTAAAATAATATTAGTATTTACAGATGGAGTCCAAAGCAATTGACCTCTAATACCTTGGTTGTTTAATGTATTTGTTGGTCTTCCAGTTGCTACGTTGTCAATCAATCCATCTCTTTGTGTTCCTGAAAAAGAGATTCTTCCAGCAACTTTTTTACCTAAGGCACCTGTTACAGATGCTTTAGCTTGTAAAAAGTTATAGTTTCCGTAACTAACTTCAAAATCTGCTCCTGTTGAAAAACTTGGTTTTCTTGTAGTAATATTGAAAGCACCAGAAGTAGTGTTTTTTCCAAATAATGATCCTTGTGGCCCACGTAAAACCTCAATTTGCTCCACATCAATAAAGTCTAAAGTTGTTGCTGCCGGACGAGCATAATAAACACCGTCAACATAAAAACCAACTCCTGGATCGATTCCGTCATTTGTTAATCCGAATGGAGAACCTAAACTACGAATGTTGATTCCTGTATTTCTTGGATTTGAAGAATAAAGTTGTACTGAAGGAACAAGTTCTTTAATACGGTTAACATTAAAAGCTCCTGTTTGTTCTGCTTGTTTTCCTGTAATTACAGAAATTGCAATTGGCACATCCTGAACTTTTTCGATTCTGCGTCGTGAAGAAACAACAACTTCAACAAGAGCATTTTCTTCATTTAAAACAATTTGTAATGGAGTTGCAGGCAAATCATCGATTTCTAACTCAGTAGTTTTATAACCAACATATTGAATTAAAAGTGTTACTGGAAGTTTTCCTTTAGTATCGATAGTAAATTTTCCTGAAGCGTCAGTAATTGTATTTATAGTAGTTCCTTTAATTACAACATTTGCAGCTTCTAATGGAGTATTTTCAGTTGTTTTAACGACACCTTCTATTTTTTGTGCAAATGAGATTGAAAAAGTTAAAACAGATAATATTGTAAGTATATTTTTAATCGAATTTTTCATTTTTATATTAAGTATATATGATTAGTAGAGTTTATAATAAAATTTTTTTTATCAACACATACACATCATACAGGAAATGCTTTTTGCAGTTTTGAACTGACTATTGGAATTTGTTTGCAAAAGACTTTTGGTTACGCCTAATAAACTGAAATGTTCTTTCATGAGTTAAAAATTTGTAATTGGTTTGTTAATTATTTTTGGCAAATATATACAAATTCTATTAAATCGATAGGGTTTAGGGAATATTTTTTTATTTATTTACTAATGAGGCAATTGTGATGCCTTCCATTGCCTTCAAAGTTTTGTCTCTGATAAGCATTAAACCGTGACGCAGACTGCATTCAGACTCGGTTTTGCAATCAGAACAAGGCTCGTAAAAATTTAAAGAAGCGCATGGCAAAAGTGCAATTGCACCGTCAAATAATCGGTGAATTTCTGCCAAAGTAATGTCGTTTTTAGATTTTATCAGATAATATCCGCCGAATTTTCCTTGCTTGCTGCTCACAAAACGTCCTCGTTTTAGATCCAATAAAATTTGCTCTAAAAACTTTTTAGGAATGTTAGCGCCATCAGCAATTTCTATAGTTCTAGAAATGTGATTTTCGTCTTGTTCAGCTAAATAAAGTAAGGCCTTAAGGGCGTATTTTGCTTTATGTGATAACATCTATGATTGAATTATGAATTGTAAATTTAACTAAAATAATTTAGTAAACCTGAAACTTGAAATTAGAAACAAAATAAATTACCAGCTTCCGCCTGAACCTCCACCAGAGAATCCGCCTCCGCCAAATCCACCGCCGAAACCGCCGCCGCCAGATGATCCACCGCCGAACCCTCCAAAACCGCCTCCGCTACTTCTTCCAAGATTACTCAGAATGATAACATCAAGTAGGCTAGGACCTCCGCCGCTATTTCCAGAATTTCCTCCGCCACCTCTTTTATTGCGGGAAAGTAAAATTAATACTATTACCACAATGACGATAAATGGAAATATAGGAAAGTCTTTTCCTTTAGATTGCTTGCGTTCGCTTTTATATTTGCCTTTAAACACATCAAAAAGAGCATCGGCACCTTTATCAAGTCCGCGATAATAACTTCCTGCTTTAAATTCCGGGATAATAATATTTCGGGTAATTTCTCCTCCAATTCCTGCTGTTAAACGATCTTCTAATCCATAACCAGGAGAAATCCAGATTCTTCTTTCGGCTTTAGCCAATAAAATCAAAACCCCGTTATCTTCTTTTGCTTGTCCAATTCCCCATGCATGAGCCCATTTTGGAGTAAGAATTCCAATATCTTCGCCTTTTAAGCTTTCAATAGTAATGACAACAATTTGAGTGGAAGTTGAATCAGAATAACGAATTAGTTTTTCTTCTAATTGTGTTTTTTCAGAAGCACTTAAAACATTGGCATAATCGTAAACAGAAGTTTGGAAATCAGGTTTTTTAGGAATGTCAAACTGAGCAAAAATAGTATTGCAAACAAAAAACGCGATAAACAAAAAAGTAAACTGAAAAATTCTATTGGAATTTGAGATTGTATTTTTGGAATTTTTCATTATTTATCCTTTTGAGATTTCGTTAGATAATTCGTTTGTGTCGCCTTCCGACCACGGAAAGTATTTTTTTAATTGTTCTCCGGCATTTGTAATTCCATCTACAATTCCTTGTTTAAAATTTCCAGATTTAAAATGATTGCTCATGATGTCTTTGGTACAATCCCAAAAATCATCAGAAACCAAATCATTAATTCCTTTGTCTCCACAAATTACAAAGTTTTTATCTTCAACTGCGAAATAGAGCAATACGCCATTTTTTAGTTTGGTTTCATCCATTCGTAATTCATGAAAAACTTCTAAAGCTCGATCAAAATGAGCTTTAGAAGTTGTTTTTTCTATATGAACTCTAATTTCGCCAGAAGTATTTTTCTCGGCTACGCGAATAGCTTCAACAATTTCTTGTTCATCTTCTTTGGATAAAAAATCTTCTACTTGTGACATGGAAATGATTTTAGTCCCGATAGCTATCGGGATAGATTTTAGATTTTAGAATTTTACTTCAACTGGTTTGTCTGCTCCGGTAGAAGCCTCGAAGTATGGTTTTTCTTTGTATTCGCTCAAGAACCAGTTGTTTGGAATTTTTAAAACATATCCGTTATAAGTTTGTACAGATTCGTTAAAACGAGTTCTAGCCGTTAAAATCTGATTTTCTGTACTTGCTAATTCGTCTTGCAATTTCAAGAAATTCTCGTTTGCTTTCAAAGTTGGATATTGTTCTACAGAAACCAATAATTTTGATAATGAAGAAGTTACACCGCTTTGAGCTTGGTTGAATTGTGCCAATTGCTCTGGAGTCACATTACTTGGATCAATAGTTACAGAAGTTGCTTTTGCACGAGCTTCGATTACTGCTGTTAAAGTTGATTTTTCAAAATCAGCAGCACCTTTAACCGTGTTTACTAAATTTCCAATAAGGTCATTTCTTCTTTGGTAAGCTGTTTGTACGTTACCCCATTCTTTATTTACAGCTTGACTGTGCTGTAAGGCAGTATTTTTAATTCCAATTGACCAAAATGCGATAATAGCAATAAATGCGATAAGAATTCCTACAGGGATTAACCACTTTTTCATATTTGTTTTGATTTAAGTTTATTTCTATTTTTAATTACAATTCGTTTTTGATGTCGTTCAATTGTGTTTTTATGGTCTCTAATTTACGTATTATTTCGAATTTATCTAATGTTTTCTTCTGTCCCTCTTTTAAATGCGTTTTAGCACCGTCAAGCGTGAAACCTCTTTCTTTGACCAAATGATAAATCAGTTGCAGGTTTGTAATATCTTCCGGAGTAAACATTCGGTTTCCTTTAGCATTCTTTTTTGGTTTCAGAATATCAAATTCGCTGTCCCAGAATCGTATCAATGATGCATTGACATTAAAAGCCTTGGCAACTTCGCCAATACTGTAATATCTTTTATCTTTTGAAAGTTCAATATGCATGTTTTTGTATTTCTAATTTATTTCAAAAATAACACTTTTTAAAGTATTAATCTAATGATTGGTTTTCCTGGTTCGCCATTTGCGAAATTGCAACATATTCGGCAGCTGAAATATTTCCGTAATAAAAATTCAACGGATTCACGACTTTTCCATCTTTGTGCACTTCATAATGACAATGCGGTCCTTCAGATCTTCCGGTACTTCCTACATAACCAATAATGTCACCTCTTTTAACGTGTTGGCCTGGTCTGCAATTGTATTTGCTTAAATGAGCATAAAGGCTTTCATATCCAAATCCGTGCCGTATTACAACATGATTTCCATATCCAGAAGCTGTATTGTCAGCTCTGCTCACTATGCCGTCTCCGGTTGCATACACGGGAGCTCCTGTGTTTGCTGTAAAATCCATTCCGTTGTGCATTTTTCTCACTTTCGTGAAAGGATCAAGACGATATCCAAAACCCGAAGCAACACGTTTTAAATTCTCATTTCGAACGGGTTGAATGGCAGGAATGGCTAATAATAAATTTTCTTTGGCTCCAGCTAATTTTAAAATTTCATCTAAAGATTTCGACTGAATGGCCAGTTGCTTCGAAAGTTTATCTATTCTTTTTGTCGTATTTAAAACTAGTTGAGAATTATTGTACCCTTCTAGCGCTTTGTATTTGTTAGAACTTCTAAAGCCAGCTTTCCGAATCGAATCTGGAATTTCAGCTTTGTTAAAATATACACGATAAATATTATTGTCACGTTCTTCTAATGCGTCTGCAGCATCATCAATTTCGTCTAGTTTTTTATTTAAAATTGAATATTGAAGTTTTAAATTTTCAATTTCACGTGCCTGTAAACGATCTTTTGGAGTTTCGAAATAAGGCGTATTAATTAAAAGAACAAAAACTAAAAAACCAAACAATGCTGAAGCCACTAAAAACAATAATGCGTAACCTATTTTTATTCTTTTTCTGGTTTTTATTTTTGTATAAGCCAGATTTTCTGAGTCGTAATAATATTTTACTTTCGCCATATTTTAAAATACGCTATTTTTGCACCTTGTAAAATAGGTTAGTCGAATAAAACTGCTAAATGTTTCAGTTATCCGACACTTTTTTTAAGAGGATTAATGATTAGATATTGGGGACTATTTTATCATTAGATAATGCGCAAAATAGACAATTTATTGTTTAAATTATAAGTTTTTTAATTTCATTATAAAAAACTTGATGCATCATCAAATGAATTAATTATCTAATTATCTAATTATCTAGTTATCAAATTGACACATTAAATTGACACATTTTTCTAATTAAAATATGAAATCACAAGACGTACGTAAACAATTTTTAGATTTTTTTGAGAGTAAAGGACATACTATCGTTCCTTCAGCTCCTATTGTTCTTAAAGACGATCCAACCCTTATGTTCAATAACTCGGGAATGGCCCAGTTTAAAGAATTTTTCTTAGGTAACGGAACTCCAAAAAGTCCAAGAATAGCCGATACACAAAAATGTCTTCGTGTTTCAGGAAAACATAACGATCTTGAAGAAGTTGGTATTGATACCTACCACCACACTATGTTTGAAATGCTTGGAAACTGGTCTTTTGGTGATTATTTCAAAAAAGAGGCTATCAACTGGGCTTGGGAATTATTGACAGAAGTGTATAAAATCCCAAAAGAAAATCTTTATGTTTCTGTTTTTGAAGGAAGCAAAGAAGATAATGTTCCGTTTGACCAAGAAGCTTGGGATATCTGGAAAACATTAATTGACGAGGATCGAATTATTCTTGGAAATAAAAAAGATAATTTTTGGGAAATGGGAGATCAAGGACCATGCGGACCTTGTTCTGAAATTCACGTTGATTTACGTTCTGCAGAAGAAAAAGCATTAGTTTCTGGAAAGAGCTTGGTAAACAATGATCACCCGCAAGTAGTTGAAATCTGGAATAACGTATTCATGGAATTCAACCGTAAAGCGGATGGTTCTCTTGAAAAACTTCCAGCACAACACGTAGATACCGGAATGGGATTTGAGCGTTTGTGTATGGCTTTACAAGGAAAAACATCAAACTATGACACAGATGTTTTCATGCCATTGATCAGAGAAATCGAAACCATTACAGGTGCAAAATATACCACTAATGACGTAACAGGCATTAGTGAAGAACAAAATAAAATGAATATTGCTATTCGTGTAGTTGCAGATCACGTTCGTGCAGTAGCATTTGCTATTGCTGATGGACAATTGCCTTCTAACACGGGTGCAGGATATGTAATTCGTAGAATTTTACGTCGTGCTATTCGTTACGGATTTACTTTCTTAGGAACAAAAGAGCCATTTATTTTCAAATTAGTTGAAACTTTAAGCGAGCAAATGGGAGATTCTTTCCCGGAAATCAGAACGCAGAAAGCACTTTGTTCGAATGTTATTCGTGAAGAAGAAAACTCTTTCTTAAGAACATTAGATCAGGGATTAATTCTTTTGGATGCTGTAATTTTAAATAATGCAGGTGACACAATCGATGGTAAAAAAGCTTTCGAATTGTATGATACTTACGGTTTTCCAATCGATTTAACAGCTTTGATTCTTTCAGAAAAAGGATTGAAATTAGACGAAAAAGGATTCCAGGAACAATTGCAATTGCAAAAAGAAAGATCACGTGCAGCATCTAAAGTAACTGCTGGTGACTGGAATGTAATTGTTGAAGATGATATTCAGGAATTTGTTGGTTATGACAGATTATCTCAGCAAGTTAAAATCACTAAATACAGAAGAGTAGAAAGTGTAAAAGATGGAGAAATTTTCCAATTAGTTTTCAATGCTACACCATTTTACGGAGAAAGCGGAGGACAAACTGGAGATAAAGGATATCTGGAAGCTCAAAACGGAGATATTATTTATATCATTGATACGAAAAAAGAAAATAACCAAACGATACATTTAACACAATCATTACCGGAAAATATTACGGGAACTTTTAATGCTGTAGTTGATGCAATTCAAAGAGCTAAAACTTCTTCAAATCACTCCGCTACGCATTTATTGCACCAAGGTTTGCGTAAGATTTTAGGAACTCATATTGAGCAAAAAGGTTCGATGGTTCGTAATGCTTCACTTCGTTTTGACTTTTCTCATTTCTCTAAAGTTTCTGATGAAGAATTACTAGAAGTAGAGAATTTTGTAAATGCAAGAATTCGTGAGAGTTTGCCATTAATTGAAAAAAGAGCAATTCCGAAAGAACAAGCGCTTGAAGATGGAGCAATTGCTTTATTTGGAGAAAAATATGGTGATTTAGTTCGTACAATTAAATTTGGTGATTCTGTCGAATTATGTGGAGGAACACACGTTGCAAATACATCAGATATTTGGCACTTTAAAATTGTTTCAGAAGGTGCAGTTGCAGCTGGAATTAGAAGAATTGAAGCAATTACAAGCGAAGCAGCAAAAGAATATTTTGAATCTCAGGCAAT
Organism: Flavobacterium resistens; assembly: GCF_900182645.1. Taxonomy (GTDB): domain Bacteria; phylum Bacteroidota; class Bacteroidia; order Flavobacteriales; family Flavobacteriaceae; genus Flavobacterium; species Flavobacterium resistens. The sequence continues at coordinate 1,118,469 of NZ_FXTA01000002.1, forward strand.
TTCTTTTAATGAAATTAAAGAAGTGCTTAAAAATGCTCAGGATCCTGTAAAAGCGATTCAGGCATTACAAGATGAAAATACTCAATTGAAAAAACAAGTGGAAGCTTTATTAAAAGATAAAGCTAAAAATATGAAAGCTGATTTAGCTAAAGAATTACAAGAGATCAACGGAGTTCAATTCTTAGCAAAACAATTAGATTTGAACCCAGAGGGGGCAAAAGATTTGGCTTACGAATTGGGAGGCTCATATAATAATCTATTTGTAGTTTTTGCTACAGCTCACGAAGGAAAACCAATGTTAACTTGTTATATTTCTAAAGAAATTGTAGCAGAGAAAAACTTAAACGCTGGACAAGTAGTTCGCGAATTAGGAAAATACATCCAAGGTGGAGGTGGAGGGCAACCTTTCTTCGCAACTGCAGGAGGTAAAAATGTTGATGGAATTGCAGAAGCTTTGGCTAAGGCTGTGGATTTCGTTAAATAAAGATTCTAAGTTACTAAGGTTCTAAGTTTTTTATAAAATTAAACCCGACAGGTTTTTAAAACCTGTCGGGTTTTTACATTTACATGAAATAACTTAAAATGTCATTTTTATAACTTTTAGGGGAAATGAGTAAAATAAAAACCATATTATTTTGCAGATTAATTTTAAAACAAGAATGTTATGAAAAAGAATTTAGTTTATTTTTTAGCAGTTGCTTTGCCATTGCTAACTTCGTGTTCTAACGATGCAGTCGTGAGCACGAGTAAATCAGAAATTATTTTGCCGAAAACAGCAAAATACAGTAGTACAGGATCTTCTATAGTGAGCTCAGTTAATTTTACTTATAATGGAAATAAAATTAAGAGCATTACTGGTCAAAACGAAAGAACAGATTTTACTTATGAAGGTGATTTTATTGTAAAAGAAGTTACGTATAATACTCAAAGTGGTAGTGATGTAAAGAAAGAAGAATATACATATGCTTATGAAAAAAACAAATTGGTTTCTACAGCTTATTCAAAAAATTTCACGACTAAATATCCAAATGGAAGCTATAAAGAAAGAAGTGTTTACACATATAATGCTGATGGCAGTGCTATAATGAAAACATATTATAAAGATTCAGAATTCTTTGAAGTAGAGAAATTAGGAGACATTGAGTTAGAGAGTAATGTTGATAAGCTTACTTTTGTTAATGGGAATTTGACAAAACGAGTTTCGAAGATTAGTGAGGGTTCATATTTGGTTTATTCTGATACAGACACGACAGAATATTTATATGAATATGATGCAAATAGCACGCCTTTTAAAAATGTTTTAGGGTTTGATTTATTAATGAAGGATGTATTTGTAAATAATGTAGTTAACACGACTACTTCATCTGTTTTATGGAATGGAAATTATTTAAATTCAAATTCTTCTAAAATAGATTATATTTATAATGAAAAAGGTTATCCTGTAAAAGTATCAGAAAGATTTAAAACCACTGAATATATTTATTAATAAGCATAAAAGATCATAGCTGATTTTATTAAACATAACGTAAATCCGACAGGTTTTTAAAATCTGTCGGGTTTTGTGTTTAATTTAATAGCGTCCAGCTTTAGCTGGATGAAAAAGTTAAGAACTAGAAAGGGCTTTAGCCAAACTATTCCGTTTGGCTAAAGCCCTTCAACTTTAAATCGTTACACATCATCCAGCTAAAGCTGGACGCGATTAAAAAAAACTTAGTACCTTAGTCCCTTAGCATCTTAGTAGCTCAAAAATTACTTACGCTCACCAATCTGCTGGCGCCACATTGCGTAATACAATCCTTTTTCAGCAATCAAATCATCGTGTTTACCTTGCTCGATAATTTTACCTTGCTCCAAGACAAATATTCTATCAGCATGCATTACAGTCGATAAACGGTGTGCAATTAAAACTGTGATTCTGTTTTTGTCCGAAATATTTCTAATTGTTGCATTAATTTCTTCTTCGGTAATAGAATCCAAAGCTGAAGTTGCTTCGTCAAAAATCAATAAATTCGGATTTCTTAAAATCGCTCTGGCAATAGATAAACGCTGTTTTTCTCCACCCGAAACTTTAATTCCGCCTTCACCAATTGTGGTGTTCAAACCATCTTCAGCGCGTTTTAACAATTTTTCACAGCTTGCCCTTTTTAGGGCGTCGTATAAATCTTCATCGCTTGCATTTGGTTTAACAAAGAGTAAGTTTTCACGGATAGTTCCGGAGAATAATTGAGCGTCTTGTGTTACAAAACCTAACTGCTTTCTTAGATCTAGTAAATCAATTTCGGCCGAATCGATATCATTATAAAAAACCTGGCCTTCTGCAGGCGTGTATAATCCAACTAATAATTTTACTAAAGTGGTTTTTCCAGATCCAGACGGACCTACGAATGCAACAGTTTGGCCTTGCTTGATTTCAAAATTGATATCTTCTACGGCTTTAAATTTTGCCGTTTTATGTTTGAAACTAACATTTGAAAATAAAAGTGATTGAATCGCACCTACATGTTTTGGATTTTTAGGACGAAATTCCTTTGGAGCATTTAATAATGTTCTGAAATTCTCCATAGAAACCTTCGTTTCATTAACCGCAATAATAAAGTTTCCAAGTTCTTGCAACGGACCAAAAATGAAGAAAGTAAAAAATACCATCGTCAATAAATCGCCCACAATAATTTTACCTCCAAACAAGAAATAATACAAAGTAAACACCACACAAGTTCTTAAAAAGTGAACCGTTGTTCCTTGAATAAAACTCAAACTTCTGATATAACGAACTTTCTCTAATTCGAGATGTAAAATCTTAAAAGTATTTAAGTTAAGACGTTTTTCCTCTTGATAAGTCAAACCAAGACTTTTTACAAGCTCAATGTTTCGCAAACTTTCGGTTGTTGAGCCGGCCAAAGCATTTGTTTGGTTTACAATTTTTTTAGAAACTACTTTTATTTTTTTTCCTAAATAAGAACTTACCAAAGCAATAATTGGCGCCGTAATTAAAAAGATAATTGAAATACGATAATCGATTCGGGCAACATAAACAATAACGAATATGAATCCGATAATGGTTTGAAAGATTAACGAAATCGAAAGTGTAATCAGTTTTTCAGAATCAGAACGAACTTTGGTTAGTTTGCTTAAAGTTTCACCGCTTCGTTGATCCTCAAATTCGGCGTATGGCAAATCCAAAGATTTTTTAATTCCGTCAGTATACATTTGAGCGCCAGTTCGCTGAATGACAACATTGGTAAAATAATCCTGAAAGTTTTTTGTAATTCGGGAAATCATTGCTGCTCCAAGCGAAAGCCCAAGCCAAAATGACAATGATTTGATAAAACCAGTTGCGTTGCCGTCATATTTATGGAGCCCGACACCGCAGTCCTGCATTAATTTACCTGTAATAATAGAATCTGATAAACTGAAACAAATGTTTATCGAAGCCATAATCAGCGCAAAAAGCAAAAGCATTTTGTGTCTGATTATATAAGAATATAATAATTTCATATGATTTTTAGAAAAGTGGAAGATGCAAAAGTAAGCAATTGTTTTAGTTTGTGGACTTAGTTTGTGTTATTTAAAATGTAATTTTTTTACAAATGAAATAAGCGAAATGTTTTTTTAAAGTCAGTATGTTTTAATTTTTTGTACAACAGATTTTTTAATATCGAGACAATAAAAAAGACACCGAAAAATCTGTTCTTCTCTGTCTTTTGACTTTTGGACATTTTTTTTCTCTAAAATAATTAATCCTATTTTACTTAATAATAGTGCATTAACAATTGTTTAGGTTTTATTTTATTTCAGATGTGGATTTCCGTAATGCTTTGATTTGTGGTTGCAGTATGTTTGCTATAAATAACATATTAAACAAAAACAAAATGAAAAAAATTCTATGTCTTTTCGGAGCTTTGTCTCTATTATTAACTTCATGTTCAAGTGATGATTCATCAGAATCTACAGATGCAGTTTTATTGCCTAAAAAAATTACTGAAACAGAAGTCATTGAAGGACAATCAGGAAGTTATACTTATACTTTAACGTATGATGGAAACAAATTGAAAGAACTTGCTGGTTCAGATGCGTCTAGATCTGTATATACGTACACAGGAGATCTTATCACTAAAGTAGAAAAGTATGCTTCTAGTGTTTTACAATCTACAGATGTTTATGCTTATGAAGGAACAAAATTAGTTTCTAAAATTTCAACATGGGAAGCTAATAAAAGTACTCAAGAGAAATTAACTTTTGTGTATAATGCAAACGGAACAGTTAATGTTAACCAATCTCAAATCATCAATAAACAAGAGATTAAGTATGATACCACTACACTTTATACTTTGGTGAACGGAAATATGGTGTCTTCTGAATTAATCGATGGAGTATTGATGGAGAAAATAACAAGTACTTACGATAATAAGAAAAGCCCTTTTATCAACATTACAGGTTTAAAGGCATTATTAGATTTAGATAGTGATTTTGACTTCTATTCTGCAAATAACACAGTAAAAAATGTTACAACTACTTATGGTTCTGACGGTAAGGTTACTAAAACAGCAACTGTAGAAACTACTAATAAATACAATAGCAGCAATTACGTTACGGAATATTTTTCTGGAGACACAAAAAATTCTTTCAAATTAGAAATTGCTTACTAATAATTTAGTTTTTAAATAAAAAAAATTCCCAATTAGCAAATCAGTTAATTGGGGATTTTTTTGAGCATAAATGAGGATTTAACTGTATTTTTGAATAAAAAAACCATGCAATTTAGAACCCAAATACCAATTTCAAAAAGTAAAGCTCCAATCGATTATAATTCGAAAGTACTTTCTTTTGGTTCTTGTTTTGCAGAAAATATGGCGGAGAAATTTGATTATTTTAAATTTCAGAATGAAACCAATCCGTTTGGGATTATTTTTAATTCGGTTTCAATTGAAAAATTATTTGAGAGAATTTCTAAACAAGAAATGTTCGAGGAGAAAGATGTTTTCTTTCACAACGAACGTTGGCACAGTTATGAAGTGCATTCCGATTTAAGTAATTCCGACCGACAAGAATTGCTTGAAACTTTAAACAAAGCAATTACAGAAACCAATAAACAATTAAAAGAAGCATCACATATCATCATTACATACGGTACTTCCTGGATTTACAGAAATCTCGAAAGCGAAGAAATTGTAGCCAATTGCCATAAAGTGCCACAAAAACAATTCTCAAAAGAGTTATTATCTGTCGAAGTAATTCAGAAAAGCATTCAAAACACAATTGATTTAATTCAGACATTAAATCCAAACATAAATTTCATTTTCACCGTTTCCCCAGTTCGTCACATAAAAGATGGTTTCGTAGAAAATCAACTAAGTAAATCACATTTATTCACGGCGCTTCATCAAGTTTTAAAAACTCATAATTCAAAACTCATAACTCATAATTATTTCCCTTCGTACGAAATCATGATGGATGAACTTCGCGATTATCGTTTTTATACCGAAGATATGCTTCATCCCAACCAAATTGCGATTGATTATATCTGGAAACTTTTCAGTGAAAATTATATTGCTCAGGAAAGCATTTCGGTAATGCAGGAAGTTGATGAAATCCAAAAAAGTCTGCGTCACAGAAGTTTCAATCCAGAATCAGAACAGCATCAAAAATTTTTAGCAAAACTTCAGCAAAAAATAAATCTTTTAGGAGAAAAATTGCCACAAATCAACTTTTAATTTGCCAAATCTTCTTTTCGTATAAAGTAAGAAATTAACTATTTTACAGTAAAATTTTAGAATAATTGCAGATAATTGTGTAAATTGTTAAGGTTTAAAATCCACAATTTTGTAGACTGTATAATTACAGCCTTATAAAACTGCAACTTTAATCTAATCGTGTTTTGCTGACGTATGAATAAGAAATCAATTCATTTTCTAAAAAAAACACTTCGTGTACTCCTTTGGTGCGTGGGTTCTGTGGTTGCGCTTTTATTGCTTTTAATTGTTTTAATTCAGGTTCCGTCAGTTCAGAATTTTGTTAAGGACAAAGCGGTTTCTTACCTTCATAAAAAGATAAAAACCAAAGTTTCGTTAGATCATATTTCGATTAAATTTCCAAAAGATGTAGTGCTGGAAGGTTTTTATTTTGAAGATCAAAAAAAAGATACTTTACTGTCTGGTAAACGATTAGAACTCGATGTTGATCTTTTTAAATTGGTTAGCAGTGAACTCGAAATCAATTCAGTTTCTTTAGAAAATACGACAGCTAACATTTCCCGAAATAAAGACGGCGTTTTCAACTTCGATTACATTATAAAAGCATTCGAATCAAAAGAACCAAAAGTCGAAGATCCAAATGCAAAACCTTTTAAAATTTCGGTTGTAAAAGTCAATTTAGATAATATCAAATTCAATTTTAAAGATGATTTCTCTAAAAATGATATTCGCGTAAAATTGACTCATTTTGACACAAAATTCAAAGAATTTGATTTGGATAAAATGAATTTTGATATTCCGAATATCGATCTTGACGGATTGAAATTAGTTTTGAATCAAGATGTTGTAGAGAAAATTGCCGAAGTTTCAGTAAAAGCAGTCGATACAATTTCCAAGCGACCAGACTTCAAATTGAAACTCGGAAAAATCAGTTTGTCAAAAATTGATATTGCTTATGATAATAAAGATTCAAAATTAGATTCGGGAATAAAACTCGGAAATCTGAATTTGTCTTTCAATGAAATTGATCTAAACAAACAGTTTTTAGATTTCGATACTTTCGAACTAAAAAATCTTAGCGGAAATTTAAGATTAGGAGTAAAAGACAAACAAATTGACGCGCCAGATTTAGATACAACAGCCATAAAACAAGCGGGCTGGAAAGCAAAACTAAATAAAGTTGATATTGAAAATGTTGCATTCAAGTTTGATGATATGCAGTCAAAAGCTGTTGCAAAAGGTTTAGATTATGGTCATTTGGATTTGAACAAGTTTAATTTTCAGGCCGAGAAATTGTACTATGCCAATGATACTATTTCAGGAAACATTAAAGCGCTTACAGCAAATGAAAAAAGCGGTTTAAATATTCAGGCTTTAAAAACCGACTTTTTCTATGGTCCAAAAAATGCGTATCTGAATAATCTATATTTAAAAACACCACAAACGCTTCTTCAGGATAAAATTAAAGTAGAGTATAAATCGCTCAAAGCGCTTCAAAAAGATCTTGCGAACCTTTCGATCGAAGCTAATGTAAAGAATTCAAAAATTGGTTTCAAAGACATTTTATTGTTTGCGCCAGATTTACAAAAAACAAATCCATTTAAAAGTAATCCAAATGCTGTTTTGGCGATTAATACACGTTTGAGCGGTAAAGTAAAAGATTTGAATATTCCGTTATTCGAAATGAGCGGAATCGGAACTACAAAAGTTTCCCTTTCGGGGAAGATAAAAGGCTTGCCTGATGCTCAAAAAGCGTATTACGATTTGAATATCAAAAAACTATCAAGCACTTCAAAAGATATTTATGGTTTTGTGCCAAAAGGAACAATTCCGACGAATATTCAAATTCCTTCACAGTTGAGTTTAGTTGGGAAATTTAAAGGTTCGGTGCAGAATTTCAAAACAAATTTGGCATTGAACAGCAGTTTCGGAAATGCAAAAATCGATGCTTTGTTTGATCAGCGCATCAAAAAAAGAGAGAAATACGATGCCACGGTTTATTTATTGGATTTTAATGTTGGACGATTAATCAAAAATGATTCGATTGGAAAAATTACGCTTAAAGCGAAAGTCAAAGGAACTGGTTTAGACTCAAAAACCGCAAATGCAGTAGTGGACGGATTGGTTCAAAAAGCGGTTTTTAATAAATATACTTACAGAGATTTAGCATTAAAAGGAAATATTGAAAATGGATCTTTTGCTGTAAGATCAGGAATGAAAGATCCAAATTTGAATTTCGATTTGGTAGCCAGCGGAAATACAAAAGAGAAATATCCGGCTGTAAAACTAAAATTAAATTTAGATATAGCCGATTTAGAAAAATTGAATCTTCACGCCGGACCAATGAAACTTCGTGGAAACGTTGATGCCGATATTGCCAACAGTAATCCTGATTTTCTAAACGGAAAAGTGTTTCTTTCAAACATTCAGATTTTGCAAGACAAAGAACCAATTGTTTTAGACTCGGTTCGTGTAATTGCATTTTCAGATAATACCCGAAATAATATCAAAATTTCATCACAGTTTTTAAAAGCCGAAGTTGACGGAAAATACAAATTGACAACGCTAATTGCATCAGTAAAAAAATCATTATCGAAATATATTGATTTAAAAAATCCGAAAGTAAATGGAGAATCTGACGAACAAAGATTGGCTTTTACTTTAACGGTTGATAACGATCCGATTTTGTTTCAATTAATTCCAAAACTGACAGGTTTAGAGCCTATTAAAATTACTGGAAAATATAATAATGTTGCTGATTCTTTAGAAATAAAAGGTTCAATTCCAAGAATTGTTTATGCAGATAATACCATTTCTGACGGAAAAATAAATATTGAAGCCAAAGAAAATGCTTTAGAATATGCTATTTCTTTTGCTACAATTGAAAGCGGTTCTTTAAAAATTCCGTTTACGAGTTTGTCAGGAAAAGTAGAAAACAATATTCTGGATTATGCACTCGAAATAAAAGATGCAAAAGATAAACAACAATATTTTGTTGGTGGAATATTCAAAGCCGAAGATTCTAAAAACATATTCAAAATCGATGCTGAAAATTTCGTTTTAAATTATGACAAATGGAAAATCGATCCGGAAAACGCCATTGAATTTGGAAAAAACCAGCTTTATATCAACAAATTCTTTCTTGAAAATGACGGAAATGAATTGAAAATTCAATCGCGAGGAACACAAAATAATGCGCCAATTCAGGTTGATTTTGTCAACTTCAAAATCGAAACTATCATGAACATTGTCAAAAAAGACAAATTGCTCATGCAAGGTTTAATTAATGGAAATGCAGTTGTCGAAAACGCAATGACAAAACCAACATTTACGTCAGATTTAAAAATTGACGACTTTATTTTTAAAGGTGATAAAGTTGGCGATTTAGAAATAAAAGTAGATAATAAAACAGCCAATATTCTTACTGCGAATGTACAATTGAGCGATGAAGGAAACGATGTAAAACTGTCAGGAGGTTATGTAATTGAGGGCGGAACTTTTGATTTTGATGTGGCGATAAACAAACTGAATATCAAAAGCATTCAGGGTTTCAGTATGGATAATATTTCTGAAGGAACAGGCTATTTATCAGGTAATTTTAAAATTCAGGGAACAACCGATGCGCCAAAAATTAACGGAGAACTTAATTTTAATGATACGGCTTTCAGAGTTACACAGCTGAATTCGTACTTTAAAATGGATCAGGAAAAAATCACGTTTAATGACGGCATAATCGCTTTTGACAAGTTTACGCTTCACGATGAAAATGACAACGAATTAACGGTTGATGGCACCATTCAGTCACCAGATTTCAAGAAATATAATTTCGGTTTAACAATTGTGGCTGATGATTTTAGAGCGATTCATTCTAAAGCACCCGACAATGATTTGTTTTATGGAGATTTGTTTTTGGACACCAAATTAAATGTAAAAGGAACGCTTGAAAATCCTGTTATTGGCGGAAATATTAAAGTAAATAAAGAAACTAAGTTTACGGTTGTTTTGCCACAATCAGATCCTTCGATTGCTGACAGAGAAGGAATTGTGGAATTTGTAGATGAAGACAATCAATACTTGAGACAAACGGCTGAGATGGAGAAAAAACTAAATCAGTCAGAATTAATTGGAATGGATGTCAGCGTTGATATTTCGATTGATAAAGAAGCGGAATTGACATTGATTATCGATAAAGGAAACGGAGATTATTTGAACTTAAAAGGCGAAGCGCAGTTAACAGGCGGAATTGACCCTTCGGGAAAAACAACTTTAACGGGTAAATATGAATTTACAGATGGAGCATATGAAATGAATTTCAACATGATCCGAAGAAAATTCAATATTCAGAAAGGAAGTTCAATTACCTGGAATGGAGAGCCGACAATGGCAAGTTTGAATATTACGGCAATTTATAAAGTAGAAACCGCACCTATTGATTTGCTTGGAAATCAGTTAGGAGATAAAACTCAGGCTGAAAAAAACACTTATAAACAAAAAATACCTTTTGAGACACATCTAAAAATGAATGGTGAATTATTAAAGCCGGAAATCACTTTTGATATTGTACTTCCAGAGGGTAATTATGGGGTTTCTTCTAATATTGTAGAGTTGTCTCGTACAAAATTAGAACAATTGCGTCAAGAACCAGCCGAATTAAACAAACAGGTTTTTGCACTGTTATTATTGAATAGATTTATTGGCGAAAATCCGTTTGCGAGTGAAAGTGGCGGTACAAGTGCAGAATCTTTGGCGAGACAAAGTGTGAGCAAAATTCTCTCTCAACAATTAAATGATTTTGCTGGAGAATTGATCAGCGGTGTACAATTGGAGTTTGATTTGGAATCAACAGAAGATTACACCACAGGAACGATGGAAAACAGAACCGATTTGAATGTTGGTGTTTCTAAAAAACTTTTAGATGACCGATTGAAAGTTACTGTTGGAAGCAGTTTTGCAGTTGAAGGACAGGAGCGCGCCAACGAGCAAAGCACCAATATTGCAGGCGATGTTGCTTTAGACTATCAGCTAACGAAAGACGGTCGTTATATGCTTCGTGCGTATCGAAAAAACGAATATCAAGTGGCAGTTGAAGGTCAGGTAATCGAAACCGGAATTGCTTTTATTATTACCATGAGTTACAATAAATTCCGTGAACTTTTTCATCGCAGTGAAGCAGAAAAAGAAATGATTAGAGAAGAAAAACTGCGTAAGGAACGACAAAAACAAAAGGAAAAAGAAACGAAAGAAAAAGAGAAAAAAGAAGAGGAAAATCAAATTAAAGGCACTGATATAAAAACATAAGGACATGAAAAACAGATATATAAAATATTTTATTACGCTGTCCTTATTTTTTGTTTTTGGATGCAGTAATACTAAATATTTACCCGAAGGTGATTTGCTTTATACTGGCGCTTCAGTAAAAGTGAAAGATTCGGTTATTAAAAAGAAAGACCGAAAAGCTTTAGAAAATCAGCTTGAAGATTTGCTTCGCCCAAAACCGAATAAGCAATTTTTGGGTCTTCGCCCGAAATTATGGATTTATAATATTGCTGGCGAACCTAAAAAACAAAAAGGGTTTCGGTATTGGCTTCGAACAAAAGTAGGTGAAGAACCTGTGCTTTTTAGCAAAGTAGATTTAGATTATAATACCTCTGTTTTAAGAAATTTTACGGAGAACAAAGGCTATTTTAAAACCCGTGTCAGTGCCGATTCTACGGTTAGCAATAAAAGAGTTACTGCAGAATATATCGTTATACCAAAAAAGCAATACATCATCAAAAGCGTGACTTTCCCAGATGATTCACTGGCAATGTCAAGAATCATTGGAAGATCAAGTCGAAGAAGTTTGCTGAAAGTTGGAAATCCGTATGATTTGGATGTTATAAAAGCCGAAAGAGAACGAATAGACGCAAGACTAAAAGAAAAAGGCTATTATTATTTTAATCCAGATTATATTTTGGCAAAAGTAGACAGCAGTAAAGGCGATCACGAAGTAAAAATCAGATTGGTAATAAAAGATGATACTCCGCCAAAAGCATTGACAGCTTATAAAATTGATAAAATTATTGTTTATCCGAATTTCTCCATTTCAAAAGACAGTGTAAAATACAAACCAGAAGATATTGTTCAGTACAAAGATTTCACCATTATTGACACGGCAAATACTTTTAAACCAAGAGTTTTTGACCGAACAATTTATTTCAAAAAAGGAGATTTATACAATAGAAAAGATCACAATTTGACTTTAAACCGATTTGTAAATCTTGGTACTTTCAGTTTTGTTAAAAATGAATTTAGAACATCAGACAGCATAAAAAACGCACTGGATTCCTATTATTATTTGACGCTTTTACCAAAGAAATTCATTCGCGTTGAGGTTTTGGGGAAAACAAATTCAGCAAGTTACACAGGTACAGAACTCAATGTAAATTGGAACAATCGAAATTTATTTCGTGGAGCAGAATTGCTGACTGTTTCTGTTTTTGGCGGTGCTGATTTTCAGCTTGCGGGAGTGAATAAAGGCAAGAATATTTATAAATTAGGAACCGAAACGAGTTTGACCTGGCCAAGATTTATAACGCCATTTCATATTGATGGATCGAGTGAATATGTTCCAAGAACCAAAGCAACGCTTCGGTATGAATATCAAAACAGAACACAATTGTATGCTTTGAATTCGTTTAAAACTTCTTTTGGTTACTTGTGGAAAGAAAATGCCCGAAAAGAACACCAATTGAATGTCATGGATATTACGTATGTAAGTCCGAATCATGTAACACAGGAATATCGCGATGATATTAAAGCAGATTCATCTTTAGCAAAAGTAATTGAGAAACAATTGATTTTTGGACCCACTTACACCTACACGTACACGAATACTATGCAGAAGCGTAAAAAGAATACGTTTTATTTTAGCGGAGAATTGGATTTGGCTGGAAACGTAACGGGTTTGATTACTGGCGCGAATATCAAAAAGAACGATACAATTAAAATCTTTGATGTCCCTTTTAGTCAATATGCAAAAATAAGAGGCGATTTCAGGCATTATTTAAAATTGGGGAAAGAAAGTGAATTGGCCAGTCGAATCATTGTTGGAGCTGGTATTCCTTATGGGAATTCTAGTGTTTTGCCAACATCCAAACAGTTTGTGGTTGGAGGAACAAATAGTATCAGAGCTTTTAGAGCACGATCAATTGGACCCGGAAGTTATGTAAACACAGCAACAACAAATGATTATCTGCCAGATCAATCAGGAGATTTGAAATTAGAATTCAGCACCGAATACAGGACGAAGCTTTTTAGTATTGTAAAAGGCGCAGCCTTTATTGATGCAGGAAATATTTGGCTAGTAAATGCCGATCCCAATAAACCGGGAGCAGAATTTTCTAAAGATTTTATGAAAGAAATCGCAGTAGGCGCAGGTGTAGGTTTGCGATTTGATGTGTCTTTTTTTATTCTAAGAACTGATTTGGCTTTTCCGCTTAGAAAACCGTATTTGCCAGACGGTCAAAGATGGGTAATTAAAGACATCGATTTTGGAAGTGGACCTTGGAGAAAAGAAAACCTGATTTTGAATATTGCAATTGGATATCCGTTTTAAGGTTTTTTTCTGCCACGACTCGAGCGATAGCGAACAGGCAAAGCAATTCGCAAATTTTATCTAATCTTGGCGTTGATTTTTTTAATCAATTTCACAAATTAAAATTCGAATAATTCAACTTTAAGCATTTCAGAAAATTAATATAATTCGTGAATTCGTGGCGAAAAAAAAGGAAAAAAGCAGTAAATTGGTCTAAAATATTTTAGAAGAATGCAAAACTTAGTCAAAAGAATTATCGGTATCAGTGTTATTGTTTTAGTCATTATTTTGGCTTTTAAATATTGCCAATTCAAAAAAGACGACGATTCTGATATTCAATATAATACCAATTTAATTCAGCAACAAATTCTAAATGTTGGGAAATTGGTTGTCACCGAAGGACATTTTTCAGAAGTCATCACCTATAAAAATCAGCAGAAATATTTCATGGACATGATTTCTTTTGAAAAGAAAGCACTTGTTGTTGTAAATGCGAATGTGACTGTAGCTTATGATTTGCATAAAATGAAATACGACATCGACGAAAAAAATAAAACCATTACGATTTTAAATATTCCAAAAGAAGAAATTACTATCAATCCCGATATTCAGTTTTATGATGTTGAGCAAAGTAAACTGAATCCGTTTACTGGCGATGATTACAATAAAATCAACAAATCAGTAAAAGCGAATTTGGCTAAGAAAATCGAAACATCTTCATTAAAAACAAACGCCGAAAACCGTTTAATCAGCGAATTGTCTAAGATTTTAATTATGACAAATTCAATGGGCTGGAAACTGCAGTATAACGGGAAAACTATTGAGTCAGAGACTGAGTTGAACCAAGATCTGAAATTGTAGATTGAGGTTCAAAGGAACAAAGTTTTTTTTACAATCTTGTCATTTCGAGGAACGAGAAATCTCCGCAAGTAACTCCGCAACGAGAATCCAATCTTTGTAGAGCTTCTCGCGGAGATTTCTCGTTCCTCGAAATGACATAAAATGAGGAGTAACCTTTGTCATTTTGTTACTTTGAAACTTAAAAACTAAACTATTTCTTTATCAAAAATCAAATCCAAACCGCCAGAAATTAAATGCGCCACTTCAGGACGTTTTATTTTCAATTGATCCAAATGAACCAATACTTCTTGCAGTAATTGTTTATCGTCAGAATCTTTCAAAAGTTCAGCAATTTCAACGGTTAAAAGCCAATCATTTGGGTGATTGTTTTTTAATTTTCCAAAAACAGATTTTAATTCCGTTTTAGAATCTTTATTATTTCGGATGTTTCGAACAGTAGCGTATAGAATTTCTAATTCATCGCGTTCGTCAGTATGTTTTGCTTTAATAGTTTTAGTTGACGGAACAATATTGATCAAATCAAAACTATTCACATCGGCTGGACCCGAAAAAGCGGAAACCACTTTTTTACCAATTGCCATATCGTAATTTCCCCAATCAGGCTGAAACAAAATTGTTTCGCCATGCGTTACGGTACAATTTCTAAAACTAATCAAGATAATTTCTCCGTGTAAGTTTCTTGAACCTGTAATGATTTCACCTTCAACAATAATATTTCCCTCAAATTCCAGTTTTACTGTTTCATTTTCAACGATACTATAAGCCTGTAAATCCTTCGGACTCATGTCTTCAATCGCTAAATTAAAGCCTTTCAGTTTCCCAATCGGACTTCCAAATCCGTGTGGATGTGTTAAAGTTCCATGGCCAACTAATTCTTTTTCGCGGTATGCCAAAGCTGTTTTTCCAGTTGTCTGAATGTAAACCGGTTTTCCTTCTTCTTCAATTACATTCGTGAAAACGCCCGAAATCTGCAAGCCAGTACTTAATTCAATTGTTCCCAAAGCATTCGACTGGATTAATTTCTGAATTCCAGAAAGCCCTCCAGTACGTAAAGCCATTTTATTGGCAAATTCTTCCAAAATTAAACTCAAATAAGAGAAAGTTGGCGTTACATATAATTGAGGTTGTAATTGTGTAATATCAAAATTCTGATTTGCTGCCGAAATATCATAAGGGATTTTTTTTACATTATCAGTCATACAGTGAGCGCTTTCACCAATAGAAGAAAGTAATCCGGCGCCGTATATTTTTGGATTTTCAACAGTTCCAATTAATCCGTATTCAACTGTCCACCAATGTAAATTTCTAATTTGAGCCATTTCAGATAATTCGCCCATGTTGTTTTGTAAATCGGCAACGGCTTTTTCAGCTTTGTCAATTTTTTCTTGAGGCGTATCTTCGGCTTCTTTCAAAATCGAAAGCAAACGAATCGCTTCATACATTTGGTAATCTTTATGCGAAGAAATCGCTTTGCATCCAATTTCGCCAAAACGTCTTAAATATTCTGCATATTCAGGATTAGCAATAATAGGAGCGTGGCCGGCACCTTCGTGAATAATATCCGGAGCGGGCGTGTATTCAATATGTTCTAATTGTCTGATATCCGAAGCAATAACCAAAACATTATAAGCCTGAAATTCCATAAAGGCATTTGGCGGAATAAATCCGTCAACGGCTACGGCAGCCCAGCCAATTTCGGTAAGAATACGGTTCATTCCGTACATACTCGGAATAGAATCAATTTCGATTCCGGTTTTCTTCAATCCCTCTAAATAGGAGTGATGAGCAACTTTAGAAAGATAATCTACATTTTTACGCATTACATAGCGCCAAACCGCTTGATTAATAGGTGTGTAATCGCTATAATCCTGAGGTTTAATA
The DNA here is from genome assembly GCF_900182645.1 of Flavobacterium resistens. Classification (GTDB taxonomy): domain Bacteria; phylum Bacteroidota; class Bacteroidia; order Flavobacteriales; family Flavobacteriaceae; genus Flavobacterium; species Flavobacterium resistens. The sequence goes on from NZ_FXTA01000002.1 coordinate 1,134,477, forward strand.
AATTGCTTTAAATGTTTAGGCAATCGCTCTAATAATGGGTTTGTTTCTATAGATGCATTCATTTCGAAAACGTTGTAGATTAGAATGTAAAATTACGAATTTAGACTGCTAATTTTTGCTATTCATCACAAAATTTTTATTCGAAAGTGTGTTTTATTGCGTTTTTATAGTTTTTTAGAGCTTAGCAAGAAAATGGATTTTAACAGTCGTTATTCTCGTAATTGACTTTTTCCATTGTTTTTTCAAAGTCAGCCAACTCTTTTTTTGTCATTGGAGCTTCTTTCAATTCAACTTTTAATTGTTTTTTAGTGTCAGGACTTATCCATAATCCGGAAAAAGTATTTTCGATTTTCTTCAAAATTAATAAGCCGCTAAAACCATGTTCTACAAGAACAAATTCATTTTCAGCCTTTCTATTCTGAGTGATATTCAACTGAATCCAGTTCTTTGATTTGTTGTAACGATACATTGAAGTGTACATTAAATCGGCTGTGCATGGATTTTCTTCTGTTTTGATGTAAACCGTTATTGGCGTTTTTCCATCCACAGTTCCTTTGTATAGATTTGATGTTGGAGCCGTTTGAGCTTGAATTGTATTCAAAAAAGAGAAACAAATTATAAAGAAGAGCATTATTTTTTTCATTCGAAAAACTTTTAGTAGGTTTTTAATTTGGTTAAGATAGGGTTTGTGCTGAACCAAATTTATTTAAAAAATAACAACATCATCTAAATTTTGAAATTTACTTTTAAGATTTCTTGATCGAATTTCTCAATTCATTTTCAGCATTTCTGAAATATTCAATTTTATGATTGAACATAAAAGCCATATTTGTAGCACGCATTTTTGCTTCTTCTGTCAATGGACCTGCAAATTGGGAATCAATTGTTGTGTTGAAAATTTCGATCCAACGATCAAAATGAGTTTTATCGACTGGTAATTGTTTGTGAGGAGGAAACGGAGTTCCAGAATAGGCACGGACATCAAATAAAATGGTTTGCCAAAAACCGTACATTTTTTGCAAATGAGGTTCCCATCGATCTTGTAATTTATCATTAAATATTGGACCTATGAGATCATCTTTTCTAACATTGTCATAAAAGCTGTTCACCATTTGTTTAATATCTTCTAAAGTCGAAATATCTTTAAGGGGATTCATTGTTTTTCTTTCTAAAATGAATTGCAAAAATACGATATAACTTCTTGACTAATCCATGATATTTGTCATTTAACAAGTGGTTTTTCAACCCTAAAAACAATCAAATTTAGGTTGTAAAATACGTGTTTTTGAAATTTTGTAGATGCAGTAAAATAAAAAGTAAGATTTTTTGTGCTTTATTTTTAATTAATTATTTGATAATCAATATTTTGAATTTTGATTAGATAAGTTTTTGTTAAGGTAAATTTTACAAATGATGTGTATTTGTAAAGTTTCAATTATATCGATTTCGTTAAAATTGATATATTTTTGATGCGTTTTAATAAAAATAATCATAATAAAATGAGAAAAATTTAACTATCAACAAACCTCAAAAACCACAAAAAAAATGCACAAAACTACTCAAAAACCTACAAATCAGGTAAAAGCTTTTATGACACAAGTCATTATAATAATGCTTTTATGTATTACAAAAACAAATGCTCAGACGGTTACGCCTTTTATAACATCAGGCGATCAGACAAAATTACTTCAACAGCAGGCAACTGTAAGTTTCGGAACAAACTCAGGAACAAATCCATCTACAGTTACAGTTAATGCAGGAACAACCTATCAAACAATGGACGGTTTCGGTTATACGCTTACAGAAGGTAGTGCCGAAGTGATAAGCGGAATGGCAGCAACACAGCAAAACCAGTTATTGAATGATTTGTATAATCCAACTACAGGATTAAATGCAAGTGTGATTCGTATTAGTATAGCGGCTTCAGATTTGAGCAGCTCTTCTTATAGTTATAATGAAACTTCGGGAGATACTAATATGAATAACTTCAGTTTAAACGGTCCGGATTTGACTTATTTGATTCCGATTATCAAAAAGATTCAGTTGATCAATCCGAATATTAAAATATTGGCAACTCCTTGGACAGCACCACGATGGATGAAAACCAATGGTTCTTGGGTTGGCGGAAGTTTACAAACACAATATTATGCAGCTTACGCCAAATATTTTGTAAAATACATTCAAGCTATGCAGGCGCAGGGAATTTCGATTTGGGCTATCACGCCACAAAACGAACCTGAAAATCCAAACAACGAGCCAAGTATGCTGATGAATTCTACAGAGCAAAAGAATTTTATCAATCAACAACTTGGACCTCAATTGGCTGCTGCTGGATACGGTGGTGTTAAAATTATTGCTTTTGACCACAATTGCGACAATACAGCATATCCAATTGATGTTTTAAACAACAGTAGTTATGTAGATGGCGCAGCGTTTCATTTGTATTTAGGAAATATCTCTGCAATGTCAACTGTAAAAACACAGACCAATAAAAACGTTTATTTTACAGAGCAATATACAGGTTCTGGAGGAAGTTTCGCTGGAGATTTTGGTTGGCACATGCAAAACGTTGTTATTGGTAGTACAAATAACTGGTCAAAAACAGTTTTGGAATGGAATGCTGCCAATAATTCAAGCATGGGACCGCATACGCCTGGCGGTTGTAACAGCTGTTTAGGAGCGATTACAGTAAATAATAGTACAAGCTATACTAAAAATGTAGCGTATTATATTATTGGCCAAATTTCTAAATATGTGAAGCCGGGTGCAGTAAGAATTAGTTCTTCTAGCACAAGCGGAAGTATTGTATCAGTTGGATTTAAAAACCCTGATGGATCAATTGCTTTGGTGCTTTATAATACTTCTGGATCATCAAATACGATAAAAGTGGTTTCAGGATCATCGGCATTTAATTATGCAGTTCCAGGATCATCTGCGGTTACTTTTACTTGGGGAACAGGAGGTACGGTTGCTGTAACGGGAGTGAGTGTAAGCCCGACTTCGGCAACAATTACAGCAGGACAAACACAGCAGTTGACAGCGACAGTTTCTCCAAGTAATGCGACAAATACAGCTGTAAATTGGAGTTCAAGCAACACTTCGGTTGCAACTGTAAACTCAAACGGTTTGGTTACAGGAGTAGCTGCAGGAAATGCAACAATTACTGTTACAACTGTAGACGGAGCAAAAACGGCGACAAGTACAATTACAGTAAATGCATCAAGTACTGGATTTCCGGGATATTATAATATCATTTCAAGAAACAGTAATAAAGGTCTAGATGTGGCTGATAATTCCACAACTAGCGGAGGAAGAATTCAGCAATACGATGTTACCAGCGGAGGAGGAAGCAACCAAAGATGGAAATTTGTTTCAGACGGAAGTGGAAATTATTACATTATTGTAAAATCAACGGGAATGTATCTGGCAGTTGAAAATAATGGAACTGCAAATGGACTAAAAGTACAGCAAAGAACTTTTGTTAATTCTAATGAATTTAAATGGACGGTTGCAAGTCTTAGTGGCGGATATTATAAAATTACCAATGTAAATACCGGAAAGTCTCTTGATGTCGAAAATGTTTCGACAGCAAATGGTGCTAATATCCAGGTTTGGGATTATACTGGCGGATTAAATCAGCAATGGCAATTTGTTCAGGTAGAATCAACTGCAAAAAAAGCGTTGGCACCAACAGTTTCGGCAGAAGAAGAAAATCCAAATGATATGGTGATTTTTATTAATTCGTCGAATGATTATTTAAAAATTGATACTAATCATAAAGGAAGTGCTGAGGTTGAAGTGTACTCGCTTGAAGGTCAAAATGTGCTGAAGAAAAGCGTAAATTTTGAAGGTCGTCAATCTGAAATTGAAATTTCGAGATTACCAAAAGGCATTTATGTAGTGCGGGTAAATGACAACACTGGATCGTATTCTAAGAAAGTGTTGAAACAATAAATTACAAATCTAGAATTCAATTAGTAATTTTATATTTGATTTTAAAGGCTGTCTACGGTTAATAGACAGCCTTTTATTTTTATCCAATCAATTGTGTGAATAAATCCTGATTATCATTCAAATATTGAAATTCAAAGCCGTTTTGAGTCATTTTTAATTTAATTGGCATAATGTCGTTTTTGTTTTTTAATTCCAAACCAACAACTACCGAACCAACTTCACGACTGTTTTTCTTTGCAAATTGAAAATAGGTGATATCGTCGTCTGGACCTAAAATATTGTTTACAAATTCTTTCAATGCTCCAGGACGTTGTGGAAATTGGATCATGAAATAATGCATCAAGCCTTCGTAAAGCAATGAGCGTTCTTTTATTTCGGCAGTTCTTTCAATGTCGTTATTGCTTCCGCTGACAATGCAAACTACATTTTTACCTTTTATTTTGTCTTTATAAAAATCCAAAGCGGCAATTGTCAAAGCGCCGGCAGGTTCTACAACCATGGCTTCTTCATTGTATAATCGCAAAATTGTGGTACAAACTTTTCCTTCAGGAACCAGAATAATATCTTCTAAATTATAACGACAGATTTCAAAAGTTTTATCACCAACTTGTTTTACAGCGGCACCGTCAACAAATTTGTCGATTGTTTTTAAAGCTGTATTTTTATTTTCTTCTATTGAAGTTTTCATTGAAGGAGCTCCTTTTGGCTCAACGCCGATGATTTTTGTAAGCGGACTTAAATGTTTAAAAACTTCGGATAGGCCAGAAGCCAGTCCGCCACCGCCAATTGGAACAAAAACATAATCGATTGGTTCTTTAAAACTTTCGAGAATTTCCAAGCCAACAGTTCCTTGTCCGGCAATTACTTTTTCATCGTCAAAAGGATGAATAAATGTTTTGTGATTTTTGATAGCATCTGCAGTTGCCGAAGCGTAAGCATCATCAAAAGTATCTCCGGTCAAAACAATTTCAACAAATGATTTTCCGAATAATTGAACTTGTTTTACTTTTTGTTTCGGAGTGGTTTTCGGCATATAAATTTTGCCGTTTATTTTAAGAAGATTACAAGAATAAGCAACACCCTGAGCATGATTTCCTGCGCTGGCACAAACAATTCCGTTTGATTTTTCTTTTTCGTTTAATGAAGAAATCTTATTGTAAGCGCCTCTGATTTTATACGAACGAACAATTTGTAAATCTTCTCGTTTTAATAAAATCGTAGATTTGAATTCGTCTGAAAGATTCAAATTTTGCGTAAGCGGAGTTGCGGCAACTACATCTCCAAGTTGCTTTTTCGCATTAAGTACTTCATTAAATAAATCCATAATAGCTGTTTTTTTTCTTAAAATAAAAAACCTCCCGTTTTGGGAGGTTTTCATAAAATATATTTTACTTATTTATATAACACCTCGCCATTATTGCTGAATTGCAATAATGCTGATAATAGCGATAATAATGTTATTAAAATTTGTCATTCTTTAGCTGATTGAAAAGCAAATGTAATTAATTATTTTTTTACTGGTGGATACTGTGCTAAAATTTTGGTCACAAATTCAGTAATTCTGGCATCTTTTTTATCTATGTTTTTGTATAAAGTACCAATGCCTTGGCCTTGCCAGATCATTTCTTTCTTTTTAGCATCAATGAAATCAATGAACAAAGTTCCTTCGGTGTATCTTGATACTGATGTTCCTCCGTACATATAAGGACTGTATCCCCATCCCCATCCGTAACCCCATCCATAACCGTATCCAGCGTAAAATTGATTTACATCAACTTGTTCTTTGGCTTTGGTAAAAATGTTTATTAGGATATCAGGATTTTCGCTTTTGGTAAAACCTTTAGCTTGCATTTGATCGTCAATTGCATGAAGAATTCTTTTTTTGTCCAAATCAGATATTTCAACCTTATCAATTCCGGGCTTAAAATAAGCATAAGTCTTATAAGGCGTAAAATCTACGGTTTTATCGTAGTCAGAGTAAGCACTAACCGTGTCACACGACGCAGCAAGTATCAAAAGCAAAAAAATCGGAATTAATTTGAATGTTTTCATGTTATTAGAAATTTAATGTTCTCTGTTTTATGAGTAACTTTTGTTTACAGCAGACTTTCGTCAACAATATTAGGTAAAGTTACTTTTAGTAAAGGCTCAACTTGCATGGCTCTTTTTATGGCAAAAATAGCTTCATCATTTCGAGCCCAGCTTCTTCTTGAAATTCCGTTGTTGACATCCCAAAAAAGCATTGATGCTAAACGTTTTGAAGCTTCTTTAGAACCATCAAGAACCATACCAAATCCGCCATTTATAACCTCTCCCCAGCCAACTCCACCGCCGTTGTGAATCGATACCCAAGTAGCACCTCTAAAGCTGTCTCCAATTACGTTATGGATTGCCATATCGGCTGTAAAACGTGATCCATCGTAAATGTTTGAAGTTTCTCTGTAAGGTGAATCAGTTCCTGAAACGTCGTGATGATCACGTCCTAAAACAACTGCACCAATTTCCCCTTTTGCAATTGCTTGGTTGAATGCTTCAGCGATTTTAATTCTTCCTTCTGCATCAGCGTAAAGAATTCTAGCTTGAGAGCCTACGACAAGTTTGTTTTCCTGCGCACCTTTAATCCATTTGATATTATCCTGCATTTGTTGCTGAATTTCATTTGGTGCTGTTTTTGCCATTTCTTCTAAAATTTGAGAAGCAATAGCATCGGTTTTTTGCAGATCTTCAGGCTTTCCAGAAACACAAACCCATCTAAAAGGTCCAAAACCATAATCAAAACACATTGGTCCCATAATATCCTGAACATAACTTGGATATCTGAAATCAATTTTATTTTCGGCCATAACATCAGCGCCTGCACGGGAAGCTTCTAACAAAAAGGCATTTCCGTAATCAAAAAAGTAAGTTCCTTTTGCGGTGTGTTTGTTGATTGCCAAAGCTTGTCTGCGCAATGATTCCTGAACTTTTTCTTTAAATAAATCAGGATTATTTGCCATCATTTCATTGGCTTCTTCAAATGAAATCCCAACTGGATAATAGCCACCAGCCCAAGGATTGTGTAGTGAAGTCTGATCTGAACCTAAATCAATTTTGATGTTTTCTTTATCGAAACATTCCCAAACGTCAACTACATTTCCTAAATAAGCAATGGAAACCGTTTCTTTATTGGCTTTCGCCAAAGCTACTCTGGCAACCAATTCTTCAGTCGAAGTAACAATTTCATTTATCCATCCCTGTTCGTGACGGATTTTAGTGATTTTCGGATTTACTTCGGCGCAGACCGTAATACAACCTGCAATATTTCCTGCTTTTGGCTGCGCGCCTGACATTCCGCCCAATCCAGAAGTCACAAATAAGCTTCCTTCAGGATTTTGTTTTATTTTTCTGAAACCGTTCAAAACTGTAATCGTAGTTCCGTGTACAATTCCTTGCGGGCCAATGTACATATAACTTCCGGCTGTCATTTGTCCGTATTGTGAAACTCCTAAAGCGTTCATTTTTTCCCAATCGTCCGGTTTAGAATAATTCGGAATAACCATTCCATTTGTTACGACAACTCTTGGAGCTTCTGAATGCGAAGGAAATAGTCCCATCGGATGTCCTGAATACATCGTTAAAGTTTGCTCATCTGTCATTTCAGACAAATATTGCATCGTCAATAAATATTGAGCCCAGTTTTGGAAAACGGCTCCGTTTCCTCCATAAGTAATCAATTCATGTGGATGTTGTGCCACAGCATAATCCAAATTGTTCTGAATCATGTGCATGATTGCTTTCGCTTGCAAAGATTTTCCTGGATATTCGTCGATAGGACGCGCGTACATTCTGTAATCAGGACGAAGACGATACATATAAATTCGTCCGTATTTTTCTAATTCTTCTGAAAATTCGGGAATTAATTCAGCATGATGTTTTGGATCAAAATAGCGTAACGCATTTTTTAAAGCAAGTTTTTTCTCTTCTGTCGAAAGAATTTCTTTTCTCTTTGGAGCGTGATTAATAGCAGGATCATACGCTGCCTTTTGAGGTAATATATTTGGAATTCCTTGTTGTATTTGTTCTTTGAAAGTCATTTTTTTTAAAGATTCTAAGATGCTGAGATTCTAAGCTACTAAGGTATTGTGCTTAGATTAACAACAGATTAATTTTTTGTTTTTTTTAGATTTTGTCGTTCCACTGGTGCTCAAATGTGACCAACATTTTATTGAGTGCAATTGGAAATGGGATTTTTTTTTAAATTATCTAATTTTCAAATTGGCACATTTTCTAATTAAAAAACTAGGGATAACGGATATCCGACCTATGATAAGACTTGTGGATTTTAATCCTGAATTTTCGTGAATGGATATCCATATGATATTTTAGATTTTAGAATTATCTGATTGACACATTTTCAAATTGCCAAATTATCTAATTTGCTTTTTTTCTTATTTCTCCTGTTCTTTTATCAAATCCGTAAGGACAATGACGGCAGCCGCTTTTGCAGCAGTAACCACGTTTTAAGTGGTGTTTTTCAGTAAAGCACTTGTAACCTTCAGACGTATAGTAAAAATCTTCTCCTTCGATTAATTTATTTTCATTACTTTGCTCTTTCATAAATCTGCTTCGGGTTTTTGTTTCATTATTCAAAAATCAAAAATAAGTATTTGATTGAGATTTTAATGAAATCAAATAATTTTATAGCTACAAATTTATAAATTTTACAGCCAATGTTTCTGATTGTTGCCAAATATTTAATTCCGAAAGGATATCGCGGGATGGCTGTTTTTCCGTTTGTTTTGGTAAAATATGATTTTGATAAAACAAATGGAGTTTTTGTCAATCATGAAAAAATCCATTTAAAGCAGCAATTAGAACTTTTGGTAATTCCGTTTTTTATCTGGTATTTTTTAGAATATCTAATTCGTCTAATTCAATATAAAAATGGCGCTTTGGCGTATCGGAATATCAGTTTTGAAAGAGAAGCTTACGCCAAAGAAAATGATTTAAATTATTTGAAAAACCGATCATTTTTTCAGTTTCTGAAATATATCAAACACAATAAGCTTTAAGATATCAAGACATGAATTATCACTTTCGACTTTTGACTTTCGACTTTCAACTTTAAAAAATGAATCCAGTTTTCAATCAACATATTTCGATTGATTTTCCGAATGATATTTCACTGACAATAAAACGGGAAGATCTTATTCATCCTTTTGTTTCGGGAAATAAATTCCGAAAATTAAAATACAATTTGCTTCAGGCGAAAGCCCAAAAAAAAGACATTTTACTGACTTTTGGAGGGGCATTTTCGAATCATATTGCAGCAGTAGCATTTGCGGGAAAAGAACAAGGTTTTAAAACTATCGGAATCATTCGTGGGGATGAACTTTTTGATAAAATCGAAGAAAATCCAACGCTGAAATTCGCTCAGGAAAACGGAATGCAATTTGAATTTGTTTCAAGAGAAGAGTATCGTTTAAAAAACGAAGATTTCTTTATTGAAAAACTAAAAGACAAGTTTGGAGACTTTTATTTAGTTCCCGAAGGCGGCACAAATGAACTCGCTGTGAAAGGCTGTGAAGAGATTTTAACCAATGAAGATTCGGTTTTTGATTATGTTTGCTGCGCTGTTGGAACGGGCGGCACAATCTCCGGATTAATAAATAGTGCGTTGCCAAATCAGAAAATTTTAGGGTTTCCGGCGCTAAAAGGTGACTTTTTAAACGATGAAATTCGTATTTTTGCAAAAAAAGATAACTGGGATTTAATTTCTGACTATCATTTTGGAGGTTATGGCAAAATAAATTTGGAATTAATCGAATTTATAAATGCTTTTTTTGAAGAAACAAAAGTGCCATTAGATCCAATTTATACAGGAAAGATGGTTTTTGGCGTTATAGATTTAATAAGCAAAAATTATTTTCCTGCACATTCAAAAATTTTACTCATTCACACCGGCGGATTACAGGGAATTGATGGAATGAATATGAAGTTGAAGCAGAAGAAATTACCAATACTCATAACCAATGATTAAAAAAACTGTATTACTTCTCGTAATATTAGCCTTAGCAAGCTGCTCATCTAGCAAGCCTGCCATAGCGACGACTAAAAAAGCGGCAGCAGTTCAAGCCAGAACAGCTTCAGTTAAAAGAAATACTCCTGCCAAGCCAATCGGAAAAAATTATCCTTCTACAAATAATACAACTGAAGTTATTCAATCGACTTCAAAAACAGTCGTAACCAGCGATTTAGTGAATTCTTACATCTTGCAATATAAAGATATTGCAATGGGAAATATGCAAAAATATGGTATTCCTGCGAGTATAATTTTGGCTCAGGGAATATTAGAATCGGGTGCAGGAAAAGGAGATTTGGCTGTCGATGCCAATAATCATTTCGGAATTAAATGTCATAAAGATTGGCTTGGAGAAAGTGTTCGCCATGATGACGATGCAGAACAAGAATGTTTCAGAAAATATAAAGAAGCCTCAGAATCGTATCGCGATCACGCTTTGTTTTTAGTTGGAAAAAAGAGATATGAATCTTTGTTTACTTATGAAAAAGACGATTACAAAGCTTGGGCAAAAGGACTTCGAGCTTGTGGTTATGCAACAGATCCAAATTATCCTGACAAATTGATAAGTTATATTGAGCGTTATAATCTGCATCAATATGACTGCCAGATTACGGGAAAAAATTATGTTGCAATCAATAAAACGGCTCCACCAAGAAAATCATCTTATGATGTGAATTCTGATCCAAAGATAAATTTAGACTCAAACGACCCGAATTTATACGAAGTTCAAAAAGGAGATACACTATATTCAATTTCAAAAAAATTCAATTTATTGGTCGATGATTTAAAACAAAAAAACAATCTCACTGATAATGCGATTTCAATTGGACAGAGGCTTAAGGTGAAATAATTATTCATTGTTAATTATTAATGAAAAGCAAAATCTCAATTGGAATTTTTATTTTGGTAATAGTTGCAACAATTAGATGTTTTTGTGGAATCTATCAGCATGATGAATTTCCTGAAAAACATTTTTTTATAAAACATAGGCCAACTTGGAAATGGACTTTTTATTCGCCAATTGGAATGTCGGATAAAAAGATTGAAGAGCTTTCAGAAGAAGAAAAAAGAGAACAAAAATATTTTAATGAGTTTGTTTTAGAACAAGGTTTAAGTCGATAAATTAAATCTAAAATCTAAACTCTAAAATCAAAAATTAAGAATGTTATATAAAAGAAGTAGTCAGCTTTTTGCTGAAGCAGAAAAAGTAATTCCGGGAGGAGTAAATTCACCAGTAAGAGCATTTAAAGCAGTTGGCGGAACTCCAATTTTTGTAAAAAGTGCGAAAGGTGCTTATTTGTATGATGAAGACGGAAATAAATTAATAGATTATATCAACTCTTGGGGACCAATGGTTTTAGGTCACGCTTATCAGCCAGTTGTTGATGCCGTAATCGAAAAAGCAAAACTAGGAACTTCATTTGGAATGCCAACAGAATTGGAAACAGAAATCGCAGCTTTAGCAGTTTCTATGGTTCCGAATATTGATAAAATCAGATTTGTAAATTCAGGTACAGAAGCTTGTATGAGTGCGATTCGTTTGGCTCGTGGCTTTACAAAAAGAGATAAAATTATCAAATTTGCAGGATGTTATCATGGACATTCTGATTCATTTTTGATTCAGGCAGGAAGTGGAGCCGTAACTTTTGGTTCGCCAAATAGTCCAGGTGTTACCGAAGGAACTGCAAAAGATACTTTATTGGCAAAATACAATGATTTAGAAAACGTAAAAACGTTAATCGAAGCTAATAAAGGCGAAATTGCTGCAATTATTATCGAAGCAGTTGCAGGAAATATGGGATGTATTCCGCCTGCAAAAGGTTTCTTAGAAGGTTTGAGAGAATTGTGTACAGCAAACGGAATCTTATTGATTTTTGATGAGGTTATGACCGGTTTCCGTTTAGCGCGCGGAGGAGTTCAGGAATTGTATAATATCAATGCAGATATTGTAACTTTCGGAAAAGTAATTGGAGGAGGACTTCCGGTTGGAGCTTTTGCTGCACGTGAAGAAATCATGAATTATTTAGCGCCTCTTGGACCTGTTTATCAGGCAGGAACATTATCTGGAAATCCGCTTGCAATGGCTGCGGGATTAGCGATGTTGCAGGCTTTAAATAATGATCGTGAAATTTTTACCCGTTTAGAAGAAAAAACAGCGTATTTAGAAGCAGGAATCGACAGAGTTTTGAAAGCCAATAATGTTGTTTTTACGATCAATAGAGTAGGTTCTATGATTTCTGTTCACTTTGATGCAAATCCAGTTACAGATTTTCAAACTGCTGCAAAAGGAGATAACGAAACGTTTAAGAAATTCTTTCACGGATTGTTGCAGGAAGGAGTATATATTGCGCCATCAGCATACGAAACTTGGTTTATTACAGATGCTTTGACGTATGAAGATTTAGATTTTACAATTAATGCAATCGACAAAGTTTCGAAAACATTTTAAATCAATTAAAAAATATTTATCAAAGGTTCAGTTTTATCAGCTGAACCTTTTTTTATTATTATAATACTTATTTTGTAGTTAATAAAAAGTTAATGAAGCTGTATTGTCTTGTGTTATTGTAATCAAAAATTATTTTTGTTTATCAAATAACCATAAAACCTGCAATAAATGAAGAAATTTTTCATTTTATCTACAATAGCGGCATTTGCGCTATTTCCAACAAACCAATTTGCCCAATCGAAAAAGAAAAAAGACGAAACTCAAACTGCTCCGCCAGAAAAGAAACCGGAATCAACAATTAAAGAATACAGCAAAGTAATTACAAAAGATGCTGTTTCTGATGAAGGACTTTTTACGGTTCACAAAGTGGATAAAAAATACTACTTCGAAATTCCGAATAAATATTTAGATAAAGATATGCTCTTGGTAAGCAGATTAGCGAAACTACCTTCGAATTTAGGAGGAGGTTATGTAAATGCTGGATCTGAAACGAATGAGCAATTAATTGTTTGGCAACGTTTTCAAGATAAGATTCTAATCAAATCAAAATCATATAATTCGGTTGCAAATGATGCTTTGCCTATAAGTATTTCAGTAAAGTCAAACAATTATGAACCAACATTATTTGCTTTTGATATTGTAGCTTTCAGCAAAGATTCGGCTAATACTGTAATTGATGTAACCAAATTTTACAGTACAGATGTGAAAGCAATCAGCGGAATTTCAGCGGAAATGCGCGAAACGTACAAGGTAAAAGGATTGGATGATTCGAGAAGTTTTATCAATAAAATTAAAAGCTTTCCGATGAATATTGAAGTCATTCAGGATATGACTTATAATGCTTCAAAACCATCAATGTTGGAGGATACAGAATCAATCAGCATTCAGATGAATCAATCGATGATTTTATTGCCAGAAGTTCCAATGCAACCAAGATTAGCCGATCCTCGTGTGGGCTTCTTTACAGTTAGCCAATACGATTATGGAAGCAATGAATTGAAATCGGATCTTAAAACCTATATTAGACGCTGGAGATTAGAACCAAAAGATCCAGAAGCTTACGCAAGAGGAGAATTGGTTGAACCAATAAAACCAATTGTTTATTATTTAGATCCTGCAACTCCTGAAAAATTGAAAAAATATATCAAACAAGGAATTGAAGAATGGCAAAAACCTTTTGAAACTGCTGGATTTAAAAATGCGATTATTGCAAAAGACGCACCGACAAAAGAAGAAGATCCAGATTTTAGTCCAGAAGATATTCGTTATTCTGTGATTCGTTATGTGGCAAGCACGACAAGAAATGCAGTCGGACCAAGCGTTTCCGACCCTAGAACAGGCGAAATTATCGAAAGTGATGTAATTTGGTATCACAACCATTTACGTTCATACAGAAACCGTTATTTGCTTGAAACTGGAGCGGCAAATCCATCGGCAAGAACTTTGCAGACAAGCGATGAAGAAATGGGCGAAATGATGCGAATGGTAATTGCGCACGAAGTAGGTCACGCACTAGGTTTTCCACACAATATGGGAGCAAGTTCATCATATGATTGTGAAAGTTACAGAAACGGAGCTTTCACACAGGAAAATGGTATTTCTCCAAGTATAATGGATTATGCACGCTATAATTATATTGCACAGCCTGGAGATCAAAATATTCGTTTTATTCGTAAAATGGGGGCTTATGATCATTATGCGCTTAATTGGGGGTACAGAGTAATTCCGAATGCGAAATCTCCTCAAGATGAAAAAGCAACTTTAGATAAATGGATTTTAGACAAAGCCGGAAATCCAATTTATAAATTTGGAAAGCAGAGCAGTACGTTTGATCCTTCTTCTCAAACAGAAGATATCGGAAATAATTCAATGAAAGCCAGCACATACGGAATGAAAAATCTGGAATATGTGGCAAATCATTTGAGTGAATGGACTAGTAAAGTGACAAATGATTATGAAGATTTAAGCGAGTTATACAAAGAAATGTTAGATGTTTGGGGAAGATATGTCGGGCATGTTGTAACCAATGTTGGAGGTGTTTATGAAAATACGAAAAACCCAAATCAGACAGGAAATGTATATGAAGTTGTTCCAAAAGCAAAACAAATTGAAGCAATGAACTGGCTTCAGGCAAATGCTTTTGCATCACCAACTTGGATTGTCAATATCAATACATTAAAAAATACAGGATATGCAGGTTATACGGAGACTTTTAGAAATATTCAGGTTCGACATTTGAACAATTTGCTGAGTCTGCCTCGTATTGGAAGATTAATGGATAATGAAATTCTTGGCGCGGATACTTATAAAGCTTTGGATTTCTTCAAAGATCTTCGAAAAGGAATTTGGAAAGAAGCTGCTTCATCAACCAATGTCACTATTTATCGCAGAAATCTGCAAAGAGCTTATATTGATCGAATGGGCGGCTTAATGACAGAAGAAATTAAGCCAAATGATCGATCTGCAACCTATTATAATGCTGCACAATCTGATCTTAGAGCTTTGGTTAGAGGAGAATTAAATGCTTTGAAAAAATCACTTGTAACGGCAAAAGCGACAGCAGTAAATACAGAAACAAAATACCATTATGAGGATTGCATCAAGCGAATTGATTTGATTTTAAATCCAATTAAATAATTATAATATAAAAACAAAAAAGAGGCTTTTAAAGCCTCTTTTTTTATGAAAGTAAATTAGTTGCTTTCCTCTTTGTATTCTCTCATTTTTTCTCTTGCCTTGTCTTTGTTTTCCTCCTGAATTTTTTTCCATTTAGTGTATTGGTCAGCATTTAGGATCGATTTCATTTTAGCGTCGTTTGCGTCTCTTTCAGCTAACATATCTTTTTTAAAGGTTTCTCTTTCAGCAGCGGTTAGTTTAGTTCCATTTTCTTTATTTGCCTGACGAGCTTCTCTTAGTTTTTCTGCTTTAGCGCTTCTGTCAGCTAAAAGCTGTTTCACCTGAGTTTGCTGATTAGCATCTAAGTTTAATTCAGAAGTTAATTTTTTCAGTTGTTTTTCATTACGCTGTTCAGGCGTCATTCTTTCTCTTTGGTCACGTGCTGGCTTTTGATCCATGTCTTGTGCAAAAGATGCTACTCCAACAAATAACATAGCGGCGATAAATAGTTTTTTCATGATTAAGTTTTTTTAATTGTTTATAGGAATAAGACTTTTTGAAATTAAATAGGTTTAATTGGATTGTGAGAATTATAGTTTATTTAACAAATTGAGAAAGAGCAAATAATGAAATCAAATAAAAAAATAATTATGAAAAAGTCTGATTTTAAACGCTTTGATTTTTTGTTGTTTTTATGGATAATTTTATTGTTTTCAAATGGCAGTTTAGAAATATAATCAAATAATTAAAACTTAAAATGCCATATTTATGACTTATTGATGTTATTAGATTAAGTTCATTAATTTAAAATTGCAAAAAAAAAATTAGATGAAAATGAAAAAAGATGAAATATTTGGTGAAATTATGTATGATGAACTTTGGAAAGGATTCACTCAAATAAGCATGTTTGATGAAGTTTACAAGGTGAGTTTGGATATTTACGGAGAAGAAGATGCGGAAATAGATTTTATACAAAAGGAAGCATTTGTAAAGTTTACCGAAAAAATGCCAGAAATTATGAGGCAAGTTGAAAGTCATATTTTTAAATATTATTTACAAAACATTGAAGATTATCGGGCGATGAGAACAAGTATTGATGATGCCGATAAAGTCGCTCCTAAAATTTCGACAATTGAAGAATTGAAAAAATTGGTGATTCCACTATCTATATTAATTCAATATGATTTTGGGGATGATATTAGAAGAATAGGTATTTTATGCGATTGTACTTGGGAAACAGAACATGGATTAGGAATTAAAATTGAAAATGAAAAAGTTGTGGAAACTGGTCTTCAAGATATTGTTTTGTAAATCGATTAAAACAGGTACACGGATAAAAGTAATTTTTATGAAACCTTTTTTGAAATAATTCCTTAATTTTAAGAAACTATTCAAAATCAGATTTCATGACTTCATCCAACAATAAAATCGCCTTTTTTTCCACACAGCCTTACGATAAAGCGTTTTTCAATAAATACAATGCCGATTTTGGTTTTGAATTAGATTTCTTCGAAACACAATTGAATCCGCAAACTGTGATTTTAATTGAAAATGCTACAATAGTTTGTGTCTTTGTTAATGATATTGTAAACGAAGCCGTAATCAAACAATTGGCAGAAAAAAACGTAAAAATTATTGCTCTGAGATGCGCTGGTTTTAACAATGTCGATTTAGAAGCGGCAAAAAAATACAACATAAAAGTCTGCCGTGTTCCGGCTTATTCACCGCAGGCTGTAGCCGAACACGCAATGGCAATGATTTTAACTTTAAACCGAAAAACTCATAAAGCTTATAACAGAGTTCGGGAGCAAAACTTTTCATTAAACGGTTTGTTAGGTTTTGATTTGTTCGGAAAAACAATCGGAATTATTGGAACGGGAAATATCGGTAAGGCATTTGCTAAAATTGCATTAGGTTTTGGCTGTAAAGTTTTGGCATATGATATTGTCGAAAATGATGAAATGATTAAAGATGGAGTTTCGTTTGTTAGTTTAGAAGAGATTTTTAGATCAAGTGATATTATCTCGCTTCATTGTCCGTTAAACGATCAGACGAAGCATGTAATCAATAAAACTTCAATTTCTTTTATGAAAGAAAGCGTGATGATAATCAATACCAGCCGTGGCGGATTAATTGAAACGTCATCTGTTATTGAAGGTTTAAAAGAAGGAAAAATTGGTTATTTAGGAATTGATGTTTACGAACAGGAAGAAAAACTGTTTTTCAGAGATTTATCAGCAGACATTATACAGGATGATGCGATTCAGCGATTAATGAGCTTCCCGAATGTTTTGGTAACAGCGCATCAGGCATTTTTTACCAACGAGGCTTTGACACAAATTGCTTTAGTGACTTTTAATAATATAAAATCGCTATTGGAGAAAAATGACATTGAAAACAAAGCTGCATTGTTGGTTTAAATTGTCAAATATTTTTCGTAATTTAATTAGTTGTTAAGGAAAATGTAGATTTTAAAAATTTCAGATTATGAAAAGTAAAATTCTAATTTTAATCGGAATTCTGGCATTTTATTCCTGCCAAAATAAAAACGAATCAAAAAATATAATTAAAACTATTGTTCAGGATACTTTGTCAAAAACTGTTGGCGGAACAGCTAATTTAAGCGATGCGCCTTCAAGAGATGATAAAGCAGTTGAATTGATCAGAAAGCAGTTGAATATTTTGCTGGAGAAAGATTTGCCTGCGATGACAAAAGCAGACCGATTTTTTTATTATCAAGCTTTTGATTTAAACAATGATGATAAAAATGAATATTTTGTTGGCTTTTCAAATTCGTATTTCTGCGGAAGCGGCGGCTGTTCTGGTTATATTTTAAATAATGATGGAAGTCTAATAAATCGCTTTTCAGTAACGGATTATCCAATTCTTATAGCGAATACATCCACTGAAAATTTTTTTGATTTAATAATAGAAAGCAACCGTGAGTTTCATATTGTAAGAATGAAAGACGGGAAATACCCATCAAATCCATCAGTTCAGGAAATTTGGAAAGGAGTAACTCCAAAAGAAAGTGCAAAGGTTCTGGATATTACAGATAAAAAAATGGAGAAATATTCTTTTTAAAATACAAAACCCGACAGGTTTTTAAAAGCTGTCGGGTTTGAATATTAGTTAATTTGGATTTTTTTTAAATTATCCGACCAATTCCACAAATTTAAACTCGCCGTCAACGATAACTTTAGTCAAACCATGTTTTGATAGGTTTTTCATAGATGCATCCCATTTTTTACCGCTTAAGTTAGCCGTAACTTTAAGTTGTCCTAATTCCATTTTATTTTCATTTCCTTTCAATAAAGTAATGATAATTTTTTCTTCGTCAGACAATTCAATCTGAGCTAATTTTTTCTCCGGACGCATTTGCGGGAACAATAAAACTTCCTGAATAGAAGCGTTGTTTGTCAAATACATAATCAAACGATCCATTCCAATTCCCATTCCAGAAGTTGGGGGCATACCGTATTCAAGCGCTCTTAAGAAATCTTCATCGATAATTCCGTTTGCTTCATCATCACCTTTTGCAGCCAAACGCATTTGATCTTCAAAACGTTCTCTTTGGTCAATTGGGTCATTTAATTCAGAATATGCATTTGCAATTTCTTTACCGCAAACCATTAATTCAAAACGCTCAGTCAAATCTGGATTATCACGGTGCTCTTTACAAAGCGGCGACATTTCTTTTGGATAATCAGTAATAAAAGTTGGCTGAATATAATTTCCTTCGCATTTTGCTCCAAAAATCTCATCAATTAATTTTCCTTTACCCATTGTTTCGTCAACCTCGATTCCCATTCCTCTTGCAGCTTCAAACAATTCCTGTTCAGTTTTTCCAGAAATATCAAAACCAGTAAAATGTTTGATAGAATCAGTCATCGTAACGCGTGCATAAGGCGCTTTAAAGTTGATTTTGTGCTCACCAAAAGTTACTTCGCTTGTACCATTTACAGCAATTGCACAATGCTCTAATAAACCTTCGGCAAACTCCATCATCCAGTTGTAGTCTTTATACGCTACATATATTTCCATTGCAGTAAACTCAGGATTATGCGTTCTGTCCATTCCTTCGTTACGGAAGTTTCTAGAGAACTCATAAACACCTTCAAATCCACCAACAATTAATCTTTTTAAGTATAACTCATTCGCAATACGCATGTAAAGCGGAATATCAAGCGAATTATGATGCGTAATAAATGGTCTCGCCGAAGCACCACCAGGAATTGACTGCAAAACCGGAGTGTCAACTTCAAGATATCCAGCATCATTAAAATAACCACGCATCGCGCTGAATAACTTTGTACGTTTGATGAAAGTTTCTTTAACCTGTGGATTTACAGTTAAATCCACATAACGCATTCTGTAACGCAATTCAGCATCATTGAAAGCATCGTGAACGTTTCCTTCTTCATCAACTTTTGGTAAAGGAAGCGGACGTAACGTTTTACTCAAGAAAGTAAAACCGCTCACGCGAATACATTTTGCACCAACTTGTGTTGTAAACAATTCACCTTCAATACCAATAAAATCACCTAAATCGGTTAATTTTTTGAATACCTGATTGTATAAAGTTTTATCATCACCTTCGCATAAAACATCACGATTCACGTACAATTGAATACGTCCTTCGCTGTCTTGTAATTCAGCAAAACAAGCCTTACCCTGATCACGAACACTCATCAAACGTCCCGCAACGATAACCTTCTTACCCTCCTCAAATGTGTCCTTTATCTGCTTCGAAGTATGATTTACAGGAAAAAGATTAGCCGGATAAGGATTGATTCCTAAGTTGCGTAAGTTCTGAAGTTTTTCTCTTCTAATGATTTCTTGTTCTGATAATGCCATTTTGTGCTCTGTTTTTTAAGTGTGCAAAGATAGTTTTTAAGTCGCAAAGTTGCAAAGTCATAAAGTCTAAAGTTTTAGAAAAGAGTAATGTTTTTTATTAGAAGCAGAAAAAACAGTTTTTTATTGGCTCTTGTCCCGCTATTCGCTTGTATCTTTTCCTTCCGCCACGGCGGAAGAAAAAGGATACCGCTGCTATCGGGGCTAGATGAGAAATTTTTGTTTTCAAAAGATGTTTTAGTTAGAATGTTTACTCTTAACGCAATTACAAATAAAAAATCTGTAAGAAATAAACTAAAAGAAAACTTAGTATCTTAGTCACTCAGAATCTTAAAATCTTTTCAAAGAAATGAAATACATATGCGTTTTTTTAATCTTAATTTCTTTTGCAAGTTGTCAAATTACAGAAACCATCAATCTCAATTCAGACGGAAGCGGAAATATAGATATTTACACTCTTCGCGATGAAAATAGTGTTAATCAATTAGGAAGACAAAATTTTGGTTCGGAAAAATTCAGAGACACAATTTTTACTTTTCAAGATTATATTACAAAGTATCAAGAAACTTTTGTGAGATTTACTAAGGCTGATCAAGCTTTGTTTACGGAACATACGAATGTAAAAATGCATATCAAAGTAGATCCAATTCAAATGGAAAATTTCAATAGAGTATCGGTCAATTTTAAAAAAATAGATGAAGTACCAAATGTTTATGAAACTCTAGGATTAGCAAATTCGTTGAAGGAAAATTATCCGATATATAAAAAAAGTTATAAAATAAAATACAGTTTTGATGGCATTATTTTTAAGAGGAATTTAATGATAACAGATCAGGAAGGATTTGAGAAAGATAAAAAAGAATGGGAGGAGAGAAAAAAAATATATTCGAAATATAAATTAATGGAGTCGTATATTTTAAATTATCATTTTCCGAGAAAAATAAAATCGGTTTCAAATGAAAAAGCGATTCTCAGCTCAGATAAAAAATCATTAACTGTAGAGTTTCAGCTTTCAGATTGTCTTCAAAATCCTCAAATAACAAATTTAGAAGTGGTTTTAGAACCAAAAGACTTTCAATAAGCTAGACTTAGCATCTTAGAAGCTTAGTTACTTAGAGTCTTAAAAATAAAAATAGACTTCGTATCTTTGATAAAAATAAAACCATTATGAAATTATATAAACTTCTGTTTTTTTCTTTTTTACTAGCAACTCTAACAAGCTGTACTTTCACTGAAAATATTTATATCAACGATAACGGATCCGGGAAATTTTCTGTAGATATGGACGGTTCTTCTTTAATGCAAATGGCTGGCGATCAACTTGGAAGTCAAGTAGGAGCTGATGCCAAAAAAGACATTGATTCAACGTTTACTTTTAAACAATTGCTTGCTGAGAAAAAAGACAGCATCGCAAAATTATCTCCAGAAGTGCAAAAAGAACTGAAAAAACTGGAAAACTTTGTAGTTACTACAAAAATGAGCGCAGAAAAAAAACAGTTTTTAATGACTTTATCAACTGATTTTAAGAGCGTAAATGAACTTCAGGATATTTTACAGACAGCAAGTACACTACAAAAATTAGAAGGAGGAGCAACAGCAAATCCTCTTGGGAATGGTTTCGGAGACAATAAAAGTAAATTAAGTTATACGTATGACGGAAAGAAATTTACCAGAAAAGCTACAATTGATCAGCAAAAATTAACAGAAAAGCTTAATGATTCGTCGGCAGATATGTCTAAAATGATTTTTGCATCGTCAAATTATATTGTGAAATATCACTTTCCAAAAAAGATCAAAAAAGTTTCTAATCCGAGCGCTTTATTCAGCGACGACAGGAAATCAATTACAATTCAATACTCTTTCACGGATTATATGGAGAATCCGGACAAACTTAACTTTGATGTTGAGTTTGAAAAATAATCAAAATGAACAAAAATATTCAACTTCAGGATCTGGGAAACAGAGACTATAAATCGACTTGGGAATATCAGGAAGAACTTTTCAAAGATATAGTTGATTTAAAAATCAAAAACAGAAGAGAAGAACTCGATTTGCCAACACCAAATTATTTGCTATTTGTTGAGCATCCACACGTTTATACATTGGGGAAAAGTGGTGATCTGGAAAATTTATTATTAAACGAAAAACAGCTCGAAGCCAAAGGGGCGACTTTTTATAAAATCAATCGTGGTGGCGATATAACGTATCATGGACCGGGACAAATCGTAGGTTATCCTATTTTGGATTTAGAAAATTTCTTTACGGACATTCATAAATATTTACGTTTCCTCGAAGAAGCAATGATTCTTACTTTAGCAGAATACGGTTTAGAATCGGGCAGGAGTGAAGGCGAAACGGGTGTTTGGCTCGGTGTTGGAACTCCGTTTGCACGTAAAATTTGTGCAATGGGCGTTCGTGCTTCACGTTGGGTAACCATGCACGGATTTGCTTTAAACGTAAATGTTGATTTGGGATATTTTGATAATATCATTCCGTGTGGAATTCGCGGAAAAGGCGTAACTTCTTTACACGTAGAGCTTGGTGTTGAAAAAGTCGATGAAGAAGAAGTAAAAGCCAAAATTCTAAAACATTTGACTCAATTGTTTGAAGCAGAATTTATTAAATAAGCTTCTAAGAATATATATAGTATGAAAAATGCTGAAGAAAATAACAATTACAGAATTGCCGTTCCTTCAGCATTTGAAACTGTTTTTTCGCATTTCTACTTTGCCGAAAACAAAACGGAATTTCCCATAACCAAAACCTTATTGCCAAGTTTTCAAAGTATTCTGGCTTTTAACTTTGGAACAAAATCATCTTTAAAATCGCAGCAGAATACTTTTCTGGAAATTGAAAAATGCATTGTTTTGGGACCAATTAAACAAGCTTTTGATTATACTTTAGAACCAGGTTCACAGATTTTAGTTGCCAATTTTAAAGAAGATGCTTTTTACAGATTCTTTGGCAATGCGCTTTTTGATTCTATGCCTATTCATCCCGATGATTTAATTAATGAAAACTGTTTTACTATTTTATGGGAAGAACTTCAAAATATTCCTGATCCAAAAGAACGTGTCGCTTATATTTTAGATTTCTGCAAACCTTATTTGCGCGAACAAACAGCAATTACGAATCTTTTAAGCGATTTTCATGATCAGAATTTAAATCCAATAAAAGCGATTGCTTCACAGATCAATCAAACCGAAAGAAATATTCAGTTGAATCAAAAAAAGGTTTTTGGTTATTCTGTTAAAGAAGCCAATCGTTATGAAAGGTTTTTAAAGGCTATTGATCAGATTCAGAAAAATATTCTAAACGAGCTAAAAATAGATTGGTTAACGATTGTTAATGAATGCGGATATTACGATCAAAGCCAGCTTATTCACGACTTTAAATATTATATGAATATTTCGCCAACAAAGTTCCTTAAATTTCAAAGCGATATCTGCAGTTCAAAACGGCAATAAGACTGATTTCGTTTTCTTACAATTACTCCTCAAATCTGCGTTATACATTTGTCATGTTCAATCTTTAAAACTAGAAAACATGAAAAATTTAATTATTTACGCACATCCAAACGAAGCAAGTTTAAATCATTTCTTTAAAAACACAATTGTAGAATCTTTAGAAAAATCAGGGCAAGAAATTGTGGTTCGCGATTTAAATGAAATCAATTTTAATCCGGTTCTTTCTTTGCAGGATATGCAGGGACAAAGAATGGGACAAGTTGCAGATGATGTAAAAACAGAACAAGATTTTATTTCGTGGGCAGACCAAATTATTTTTGTTTACCCGATTTGGTGGACGGGAATGCCGGCAATTATGAAAGGTTATATTGACCGCGTTTTTAGTTACGGATTTGCGTATCGATACGATCAAGGCGTTCAAATGGGGATGCTCAAAGGAAAACAAGTCATTATTGTAAATTCTCACGGAAAATCAAATGCTGAATATGAAGCAATAGGAATGGACAAAGCTTTGGAATTAACTTCGGATACCGGAATTTTTAAATATTGTGGATTAGAAATCAAACAGCACTTCTATTTTGATAAAGCTGACAGAGCTTCGGCAGACAGTGTTTTAGAATGGAAAAAGGAACTTAAAAATGCTTTTAAACTGATAAATGAAGTTTCTGTTTTTCAATAGAAATTTATTTTTCAAAAGAATAATTGAAAAAAATCTAAAAATGTCCGACTAATAGCCAGGATTTTAAATTGATAGCAAATTACAGCAATATGGTGATTTTCTAATGTTTTTATGGTAAATTTGGTTTTATACTTAAAATTAAGCGTTAACTAAATATAATCTAATAACTTATGAGAAAAATCTACTTTGTATGTTTCCTATTTATGCTTAATGGCCTTTTTGCTCAAAAGAAAGATAAATTATACCCAATTGCAGCATATGAAAAGGTATGGCAAGAGAAAAATAGTGACGTCAGATTAAAAATGATTAAATCGATTTGGCTAGAAGACAGTACTTTTGAAGATCCTTCCGCTTCAATAAAAGGAACTACGGCGTTTAATAATGTCATCAATGAATTTTATAAAAAATTCCCAGATGCTGTATTGACATCTGGAGTAAAAATAGTGAAAGATAATTATGTAACCTGGGAATGGAAAATTCTGGATTCTAAAAATAATCTTATAATGGCAGGCAGAGATTTTGCCCGCTTGAATGGAAAAGGGCAAATAAGTAAAATAATCGGCTTTTGGGACAATTCAGCAACTTTGTCTGAAACGGATATTTTAAAAAATCTTGAAGCAGATAATCTTAAAGTTGTTGCAAAATACTATGAATGTCTTTTTAAAACAAGAGATTTTGATGCCATGGCAACTTTAATTGAGGATGGAGCAATTTACACTCAGGCGACGGGACTTCCTTACGGCGGTACTTTTGTAGGTTTTGCTGAATGGACAAAAATGTTTGCAAAATCTGCAGAGTTTTTTGATTTGCAAATAGAGAAAGAACCAACATATTTTAGCGATGCTTCAAAAAATGAAGTAATCATTTATTTCACTATAAATTGCAAATCCAAAAAATCGGGTAAAAACCTTTCGATGCCGATTTCGGAACATTTTGATTTGAAAAACGGAAAAATTACGGCGATCAGACCATTTTACTATGATACCAAACAATTTGCGGAATTCCTGAAAAGCAAGAAATAAAAAAAAGCGACCTTAATATATAGGTCGCTTTTTTTATTCAAAAAAATCCAGAGACAGTTGATCAGGCAAAAGTCTGAAACTCATTCGATGATATTTTGTGGTTCCATATTTTTTAATAGCTTCTCTATGTTCTTTGGTTGGATAACCTTTATTTTTTTTCCAATTGTACATTGGGAATTCTTCATGAATTTGATCCATGTATTCGTCGCGATACGTTTTTGCCAAAACGGACGCTGCTGCAATGCTTAAATATTTAGCATCACCTTTAATAATACTTTTATTTGGAATTGATTTCAGAAGTTCAATTTCGGTTGAAGAAAATTGTTTGCCAAAAGTGTTTTTAAGTCCAAGTTTTGCATTTAAGGCTCGGTTTCCATCAACAATAATATATTCGGGAACATGTTTTAATTTTAAAATGCATTCCTGCATTCCTTTCATAGAGGCGTTCAAGATATTTATTTCATCAATCTCTTCCGGAAATAAATGTGTGACCGCAAAACAGAGTGCTTGCTGTTCAATAATAGGTTTTAAAAGGGCTCTTGTTTTTTCAGACAGTTGTTTACTGTCATTTAAAATTTGATTTTCAAAAGTTTCAGGCAAAATTATAGCTGCTGCTGTGACGGGTCCGGCTAGACATCCGCGTCCGGCTTCATCGGTTCCCGATTCTAAAATAAATCCTGAGAAATTCTTTTCGAGCATTTTTAACCTTTTTGGATGGCAAAGATTATAAAAAATTAACTAAAAAGGCTTAGCGACGATTAAAAATTGAAGAAGAGATATAAAAAATCGAATAAATTATGTCATTTTTTGGGTTCTTTTTAGAGATAATATTTCATGTTTTTTACACTTTCTCCTAATAATTTTGTTGATAAGCACTTTTTTTTTGAATTTTTTTAAGGCAATTATTAAAAAAACTTATAAAAAATGGATGTTTTGCCTTGTTTTGCTCTTGTTTTTATCAAAAGTTTAAAAAAGTCTACCGATTTAGAGAACTTAATAAAAGATATTGCTCTTTTTTATGAGTTTAACTATTTGATTTTCTTAAATGTTAAAATCTGTTAACGTTTTTAACTCAAAATAATTATGTTTTCCGATATTTTTGAAGGAAAAATAGTATTTAAAGTTTGGAATAGTTATATTTTCTGGGATTGGATTAAGCTTTTGTTAATAATCTTAAGGAAATTTAAGTACAAATAGTTTGTTATTTTAAGAAATAATTAAGATGTTTGTCGCATACTAATTCAAAATAAATTAAAATGAAATTAAAATTTAAATGGATTTTTACGCTCCTTGTAGCGTTATCTATGCAGTTTTCTTTTGCTCAGGAGAGAACTGTTACTGGAAAGGTATCTGATAAAACAGGTGTTATTCCAGGAGTAAATGTTCTTGTGAAAGGATCTAAAGCAAATACTCAGACTGATTTTGATGGAAGTTATTCTATTAAAGCAAAGACTGGTGATGTTTTGGTTTTTTCATATGTTGGTATGAACAACAAACAAGTTACTGTAGGGACTTCAAATACAGTAAACGTTGAGCTAGAATCTGAAGCACAATTAATGAATGAGGTTGTGGTAGTAGGTTACGGTGTTCAGAAAAGAAAAGAAGTTACAGGTTCTATTTCTAAAATTGCTGGTAACGACATCGCTAACTTAGTAACTCCATCTTTTGAAGGAGTATTAGCTGGTAGAGCAACTGGAGTACAAGTTGTAACTAACAGTGGTATTGTTGGAGTTGCTCCAAAAATTAGAATTAGAGGTATTGCTTCTATTTCTAGTGGAAGTGATCCATTAATCGTAGTAGATGGTGTGCCAATTCTTTCTGGTGATATCGGAGGTGTTGCAAACACAAACGGTTTAGCAGATATTAACCCAGACGATATCGAATCATTTGATATCTTGAAAGATGGTGCTGCAACGGCTATCTATGGATCAAGAGCTGCGAATGGAGTAATTTTGATTACTACAAAAAGCGGTAAAAAAGGAACTTTAAAAGTTAATTTCTCTTCAAATTTTGGTGTTGCAAGTGCAGCTAAAAAATACGATCTTTTACAGACTCCTGATTTCTTAACGATTGCAAATGAAAAAAGAACTAACAGAGGACAAGCTCCATGGGCTGTTGGAAGTACTTATAATACAGACTGGCAAAGTGCTGTTTTAAGAAACGCACCTCAAATCACTAACAACTTAGCATTTAGTGGTGGTTCTGATAAAACTAAATATTACTTATCTTTAGGTTATACAGATCAAGATGGTATCAACTTGGCAAATAGCATGCAAAGATATTCAGTAAGAGCTAATATTGATCAAGATATCAATAAATGGTTAAGCATTGGTACAAACTTAAGTGTTACTAGAACTGAGTACAATGGTTTAAATACTAGTGCTAGTGGACTTTCTGGTAACATCTTCAACACAATCAGACAATTGCCTAACGTGCCAATTTATGATGCAGCAAACCCAACAGGATATAACTTAACATTGCCATTAAGTACAAATACAGTTGGTAGATGGGATAATACAGATCCAGTAGGAGATAACATTACAAATATTCTTTATGTATTAGATCATAATAAATATTACTCAAAAGTTAACAGAACATTGTTAAGTCTTTTTGCTAACGCAAAAATTACTTCTGATTTAACTTATAAATTACAAGTAAGTGCTGATAACTCTATTACTGGTGGATTACAATACTGGAATCCTATTCACGGTGACGGACGTTCTAGAAATGGTTACCTGTACAATGATAATACAGAATACTTAAGATGGAACTGGCAAAATATCTTGAACTACAAGCATACTTTTGGTGAAAATCATAACGTAGGAGCTACAGCTGTTGCTGAGTACCAAAAACAGAGATATCAAAATTTCTGGGGATCTGGAAGTGATATTATCAGTGATTTCTTCAACCAAAACTTAGTTACTAACTCATATGTTACTAAAGATTCAGGTGGATCTGTTACTGAAAATGGTATTATTTCTTACTTAGGACGTTTTACATATAACTACAAAGAAAAATACTTTATCCAAGGTTCTATCAGAAGAGACGGTATTTCTAAGTTAAGTGCAGATACAAGATGGACTAACTTCCCTGGAGTTTCTGCAGGTTGGACAGTTTCTAAAGAAGATTTCATGCAATCAATCAGCAGTACAGTTTCTGATTTCAAACTAAGAGCATCATACTCTAAAGTTGGAAATACTGAAATTGGAAACTATCCTTACATGGATTTAACAACTGGTTCTCCTTATGCAACTGCAAATGGTATTGGATATTTCCAATTTGGAAATCCTCAATTACAATGGGAATCTAGTGAGAAAATTGACTTTGGTGCTGATTTCGGATTTTTCAATAATCGTTTGACTATTGGTTTCGATTACTACAGAAACAATATCGATAAATTAATTTTGGCTGTACCGGTTTCTCCATCATTAGGTGTTCCGTTTAATACAACAAACAAAAATATTGGTAAATTATATAACCAAGGTTTAGAGTTCGCTGTTGGTTTCAAAGCTATCAACAACCAAAACTTCAAATGGGATTTATCATCAAACTTGACTTTGTCTAAAAACGTAGTTACTGACGTATTTAATGGTCAAGATATCATTGGAGGATCATCTACAGATACTAACATTGCACCAAACATCATTATTAGAGAAGGTGAATCAATGAACTCTTTATATGGTTTCAAATATTGGGGAGTTAACAAAGCAAATGGTAACCCAGTTTACTATAAAGCTGATGGTAGTTTAGTTCAAGGAAACATTCCAACATCTACTTACTATGTTTTCGATCCAAACAATCCAGCTGCATTAACAACTCCAGCTACTTTAAGTGCTGCTACTGATAAAGTAATTTTAGGTAATACATTACCAACTTACTATGGATCTTTATCTTCTAGCATGAAATACAAAAATCTTGATTTCGGATTTATGTTCAGATTCAGTGGAGGAAACAAAATTTTCAACTCTACAAGAAGAGAGTTGATGAACCAAAACTTCAACAACAACGGAACAGAGATTTTAGGAAGATGGCAAAGTGTTGACAATCCTGGAGACGGATGGACTCCAAGATTATGGGCAAGTTCAAATACATTTACTAACCTTTCTGGAAACGCGAGTTCTCGTTTCGTAGAAAAAGGAGATTTCATTTCTTTAGATAACATTAGCTTAGGTTATACTTTACCTAGAATCTTGTTAGATAAAATCCAAGTAGAAAACTTCAGAATCTATGTTCAGGCTCAAAATATCTGGTTAATTTCTGATTACAAAGGTATTAACCCTGAAATGGAAACATCTGGAGTAGATATCAATGGAACTCCACGTTCTAAAGTTATATCAATGGGAATAAATGTTAGTTTATAATATGAAAAATATGAAAAATATAATAAAATCAATTTTACTTTCTGCAGTAGTACTTGGGATGAGCTCATGTACTGAAGAAAAGATCTTAGACCTTGTACCTATAAATAACGTTCCGACTGACCTTGCTTTTACAACTCCAACTTATATAGAAACTTATATGGCTGGTGTTTACAATGCTGCAGCTATTGGTACTTATAACAGTGGTACTTCAAATGGTGGTAGAGGATACGTATGGGGAGCTGCTTTTGTTGAGCAAGGTGAATGTATGGGAGAAGATGCAGTAAACAATGCTACTTTCTACCAATTAACATATACTCAAACTTACGATCCAACATCTGCAAATAACGTTTACTACTGGGTTGACGGTTACAGATTAATCAACAGATGTAACTTAATGATCGAAGGAGTTACTGATGCAGTTGCTAAAGGTGTTATTACTAAAGCTGTAGGTGATGACTATATTGGTCAATCTAAATTTTTAAGAGCGATTACACATTTTGAGTTGTTGAATTATTTTGCTAGACCTTACAACCACACTGCAGGAGCTACACATTTAGGTATTCCTTACAGAGAAGTTGGTGTAAATACTCAAGCAGAAATTGATTCTGAAAATGCAAAACCTAGAAATACTGTAGCGGAATGTTATGCTAAAGTACTTGCTGATTTAGATGATGCTGAAAAATTAATTACAACTGCAACTACTTCAAGAGCATCTAAAAATGCTGCGATTGCTTTCAAAACGAGAGTTTATCTTCAAAAAAGAGACTGGGCAAATGTAGTTGCTGAAGGAACTAAATTAAATGGTAAATATACTTTGACTGCTAAGCCAGGTGACCCATTCGTGCCAGCTAGTAACTTAACAAACTCAGAGTCTATTTTCTCTATTGCTCACTCAGCTACTTCTAACCCTCAGGTTAAT
The DNA here is from genome assembly GCF_900182645.1 of Flavobacterium resistens. Classification (GTDB taxonomy): domain Bacteria; phylum Bacteroidota; class Bacteroidia; order Flavobacteriales; family Flavobacteriaceae; genus Flavobacterium; species Flavobacterium resistens. The sequence continues at coordinate 1,164,859 of NZ_FXTA01000002.1, forward strand.
GCTGCGTTAGCTAGTATCTTGAACAGTAGAGCTTTAGTTAACATTAGTCCAATCATTTGGAGAGAACCAAAATGGTTAGTTGATGATAAAAGAAGAGAAGAAGGTGTTATGATCAAAACTGTTGCTGGTAGAAAATATACTAACAAATATTCTGATATTGTTAACTTGACAGATGCTGCTCCAGTTATTAGATATGCAGAGGTTTTATTGAACATGGCAGAAGCTCAAGCTCGTTTAAATACTGCTTCAAGTTTAACTTCATCTTTGGCTTTATTGAACCAAGTAAGAAACAGATCATTAGCTAATCCTTTAACTCAAGCTTATACTGCAGCTACTTTAAATACGCCGCAAACTTTAGTTCCAGCGATTCTTATTGAAAGAAGAATCGAGTTTTTAATGGAAGGTCGTAGATGGTCTGATATCCACAGATTACAAAATGATGATATTGCTCCAATCAACGGTATTCCTGCAAAACTTGCTAATGCTGCTCCAGCTGCTGCATTATACACTTTAGGAACTGCTTACCCAGGTCCATTCGGTGTGCCAGCTTTGCCTTATACTGATTACAAATTCATTTGGCCAATACCACAAATTGAAATGAATACAAACCCAGGTTTAGGACAAAACCCTAACTGGTAAGAAATAAATATTTTGATTTTTATAAAACCCTCAATCATTTTGATTGGGGGTTTTTTTATTGTGATAAAAACTCCTCATTCATACTGATTTGTTTTTTTATACGTTTTTATCTTTTACCTTTGCTTGACTAATTTTGTCGAATATAATTTCAATATAAAGCTATCAAATGAGAATACTCTTTTTTCTATATCTAATGATAATGCCCGCCTTATTGTTTTCTCAAGAAAAAAACACTTCTAAAAATAATTTGGATATGAACACGAAATATTCAAGTATTACAGATACTGTAAAAAAGAAAAAATCTTTAGTAGCTAAAATTGAGCAATACCAGATTATCACTTTAGAGCATGATACTACTTATGCTGACACATCTTTAACATTGAAAAGTGCATACAGACAGAATTATCTCCGCAAGGATAATTTCGGTCTTTTGGAATTCTCAAATATCGGACAGACATATAACACCTTACAATATAGTCTGAATAGTTTTTCGCCTTATCCGGAAATTGGTTTTTCAGGAAAACATTTTGATTATATGCAGGCTTCGGATATTAAATATTATTCTGCTGCAACGCCTTTTACAGAGCTGTTCTTTAATACTACTATTAATAAGGGACAAAATGTAGACTCATTTATTACATTGAACACCTCTAAAAACCTGAATTTTTCAGTTGCCTACAGAGGACTTCGTTCAGAAGGAAATTATATTAACCAATTAGTAAGTGTTGGAAATTTTAGATTTACAACCAGTTATGCCACTACAGATAAACGATATATTTTGAATGCTCACGTAACATATCAAGATGTTACAAATGAAGAAAATGGAGGAATAACAACACCGCAGGATTTCGAAAGTAATGATCCCGATTTTAAAAACCGTCAGCGTTTGCAGGTATATTTAACAGATGCGGAATCTTTATTAAAAGGACATCGTTTCTTTTTTGATCATGCATTCAGAATCAATCCTAAAGGAGGTGATAATAACTTATTTGTTACTCATCAATTTAATTATGAATATAAGTTCTTTGAATACAAGCAGCCAACTGTGCTTTCTACAGTAGGTACGACGCCAGTTCAGCGTTTTGGAGATTCATACGTGACAAGTAATATTAATGACCGCACGCGTTTTGAAAAGTTATATAATAAAGCTGGGCTTGCCTATGAAAATTCCCTTTTAGGAAAATTCTATTTCTTCATTGATGACTATAGATCAAATTATGAATATAACAGGATCATTGTAAAGGAGAACGGACATATTATTCCTGATAATTTATTTCTTCAGATTAATAATGTGGGTGGGCAATATGAATACCAAAAAAATAAATGGAACGGACGTTTCTTGTACACTAGGTCAATTACAAACCAATCGCTTTCGGACTTAGACGCAAAACTTAGATACAATTTAAACAAAGATTTTCAATTTGATTTTAGATATCGTAACATAAATAAACTGCCAAATAATAATTATAATTTATACCAAAGTAGTTATATAGCGTATAATTGGTCTAATGATTTTAAGAACGAAAAAATCAATCAGCTTGGAGCAAATGTTTTCACGCCTTGGTTGAACGCAGAAGTTCAATATTCGGTGTTAAAAGACCATTTGTATTTTACTGATGTTTCTACAGATGCTCAGGCTTTGGTTCATACGCAAATTATAAATCCAGCACAATACGGAAATGTAATTAATTATTTTTCTATAAAGGCTAACAAAGAATTTAAATTTGGACGATTCGGTTTTGATAATACACTTTTGTATCAAAAAGTCGATCAGTCAGAGTTAATTGTCAATGTGCCCGATTTTGTAACTAGAAATACACTATACTATTCTAGTTATTTTTTCAAAAAGGCATTATTTATGCAAACAGGAATTGTCTTTAATTATTTTACGAAATACTACGGAAATGATTACAATCCGGTTGTTGGAGAATTTTTTGTTCAAAATACAAAGCAGATTGGTAATTATGCAACTTTCGACTTTTTTGTGAATGCAAGAATTCGTCAAACTCGTTTTTATTTAAAAGCAGAACATTTTAATTCTTCTTTTTCTAACAACGATTATTATTCGGCGCCTAATAATCCATATCGCGATTTTGTAATTCGTTTTGGTTTGGTTTGGAACTGGTTCGAATAAAATTAAACCTTTATTTATTTTTTTTAAACCAAATATTAAATTATAGTAAAATGGACTTTTCAAATAATATTTTAGAAACAATAGGCAATACGCCGCTTGTAAAGCTCAACAAAATTGTTGCTGAAATTGATGCATTAGTGTTGGCAAAAGTCGAAACTTTTAATCCAGGAAATTCTGTAAAAGATAGAATGGCCGTTAAAATGATTGAAGACGCTGAAGCAGACGGCAGATTGAAACCTGGAGGGACAATTATTGAAGGAACTTCTGGAAATACTGGAATGGGACTGGCACTTGTTGCGATTGTAAAAGGTTATAAATTAATCTGTGTAATCTCAGACAAACAGTCTAAAGAAAAAATGGATATATTGCGTGCTGTTGGTGCAAAAGTTGTGGTTTGTCCAACTGATGTTGAGCCAACTGACCCACGTTCTTATTACTCAGTTTCAAAGCGTTTGGCTGAAGAAACTCCAAATTCCTGGTATGTAAATCAGTATGATAATATGTCTAATTCATTGGCTCATTACGAACAAACTGGACCAGAAATCTGGAAACAGACTGATGGGAAAATCACGCATTTTGTAGTAGGAGTTGGAACAGGCGGAACAATTTCTGGAGTTGGAAAATACTTAAAAGAGAAAAACCCGAACATTAAAATTTGGGGAATAGATACTTATGGTTCTGTTTTTAAGAAATATCATGAAACGGGCATTTTTGATGAAAATGAAATCTATTCATATATTACAGAAGGAATTGGGGAGGATATTTTACCAAAAAATGTCGATTTCTCTTTAATTGATGGTTTTACAAAAGTTACTGATAAAGATGCAGCAGTTTATACTAGAAAAATTGCTTTAGAAGAAGGTATTTTTGTTGGAAACTCTGCTGGAGCATGTATAAAAGGTTTGCTGCAATTAAAAGAGCATTTTAAACCAGATGATGTTGTTGTGGTTTTATTTCATGATTCAGGGAGTCGTTATGTTGGAAAAATGTTCAACGACGATTGGATGCGTGAACGTGGATTCTTAGAAGAAAATATTACTAAAGCAGAAGACGTTATCAAAGACCATATTGATAAAGAATTAATTGTTGTTAGAACTGAGGAATTAGTTTCGCATGCGATTGACCGTATGCGTAAGTATAAAATCTCTCAAATTCCAGTTGTAGATATTAATGGTTTTGTTGGATCTGTTGATGAAACTGACCTGTTTAGAAGTTATGTAGCTGATAAAAACGTTGCCGAAAAACCAATTAAGGAAGTTATGGGAAAACCTTTTCCAATTGTGAAATTAGGTACTCCTATTGAAGAAGTATCAAAACTTTTTACAAAAGAAAATGATGCAGTTTTAGTTGATTTAGGAAACGGTTCGCACCATATTATTACAAAATATGATATTATTGGTTCAATAAAATAGAACATATAAAATAGAATTTATCCATAAATCTGATTGATATTAACCAATCGGATTTATGGATTTTCCTTTTTTAAATTATTAGAAAATGAATTTTACTGCAATAGATTTTGAAACTGCAACAAGTTTTCATCCCTGCTCTGTCGGAATCGTGACGGTGCAAAATGGTGTAATAGTAGACGAGTTTGTTACCTTAATAAAACCGCCAAACAATATTTATAATCCATTTACAATTCAGGTTCATGGAATTTATCCGCGTGATACCGTTAATGCAAAATCGTTTAAACAAGTTTATACTGAAATCGAAAAAAGATTAAAGAATAGAGTGGTTGTAGCACACAATGAAAGTTTTGATCGAAATGTATTAATTAAGTCGATGTTAGCAAATGGTTTAAGTTATGAAGATTTGAATATTGCATCAAAATGGGAGTGCACAGTAAAAATTTATAAAGCGAAAGGCATAAGACCTACTAAGCTAAGCGATTGTTGCCGCGAAATGAATATCAAATTAAATCATCACGAAGCATTATCAGATGCAAGAGCATGTGCAAAATTATATATGCTGCGATAAAAACATATTTTTTTGTAAGAATAATATTAATTTATTTTTTATTTTTAGATTTTGAAACTTATTATAATATCTAAAAATGAAAGAAGATTTTCTTCATTATCTCTGGAAATTCAAGAAGTTCAGTACGCTGAGTTTAAAAACTGCTCAAAAGGAGCAACTTACTATTTTTAGAACGGGTGATTATTTAGGACTTTCTGGTCCGGACTTTTTTAATGCTCAAATTAAAATTGATGAGCAAAAATGGGCTGGAAATGTCGAAATTCATTTAAAATCATCAGATTGGTATTTACATCATCATGAAAAAGATATTGCTTATGAAAATGTAATTTTACACGTTGTCTGGGAACATGATACTGAAATTTTCAGAGAAAATAATTCTGAAATTCCTGTTTTGATTTTGAAAGATTATGTTTCGAAGGAAATAATTGCAAATTATAATGCCCTTGTTTCTGTGAAAAGTTGGATTTTTTGTGAAAGACAATTAAATGAGATAGATGATTTTGTTTTTAAAAATTGGCAGGAAAGACTTTTTTTTGAACGATTAGAGCGTAAATCAGAATTTATTTTTCAGTTATTAGAAGAGACAAATCAAGATTGGGAAACTGTTTTGTTTTGTATGTTAGCCAGGAATTTTGGACTTAACACAAATGGTAATTCTTTTTTCCAAATGTCGAAGTCAATTCCTTTTTCTATTTTAAGAAAAGAAAGTTTTGAAATAGAAAATATAGAAGCCTTGCTTTTTGGATTTTGTGGGTTGTTAGATGCTGAAAAAGAAGATGTTTATTTTAAAGATTTAAAGTTTCGATATTTTTTTCTGCTTCATAAATACAATTTAGATCGAACTTATGTAGATCCTGTTCAGTTCTTTAAACATCGACCAGATAATTTTCCTACGATCAGACTTTCTCAGTTGGCAAGTCTTTATTGTAGTTATCAAAACTTATTTTCAAAAGTAATTGATTTAAAGTCGGTAAAAGATGTCTATAAACTGTTTAGTGTTGTTACAAGCCCATATTGGCAGAATCATTATCAGTTTGATAAAGAAAGCACAAAGAAGTCCAAAGCATTGTCAAAGTCATTTTTGGATTTATTAATTATAAATACAATAATCCCAATCCAATTTACCTATTCAAATATAATGGGATTAGCAATTGCCGAGAATTTAATAGATTTTATGAATGACGTTGCGTCTGAAAAAAATGCAATCATTGAGAAGTTTGCATCTTTTGGTGTGAAATCAAAAAATGCATTTGAAAGTCAGACTTTATTGGAACTCAAAAATGAATATTGCAACCAAAAGGCTTGTTTAAAATGCGCAATAGGATTGGAATTGCTTAAAAATGATTAGATAATTTGTACTTTTGTAAAAATTAAAATGTAAAACTAAAAGATGTCCGCAATTTTAAGACTTAAATTCTTTTTTGAAAAGTACGGTTTTCATGTTTCATCAAGATTGGCAGATAAACTTGGAATGCGAGTAACCAATGTTAGATTGTTCTTTATCTATATTTCTTTTGTTACTGCTGGTTTGGGATTTGGTGTTTATTTGACTCTTGCTTTCTGGATCAGATTGAAAGATTTAATTCGTTCAAAAAGAACATCAGTATTTGATTTGTAAAGTTTACTATTCAATTTTCAATATAAAAAAAACCTGTTCAATTATGAACAGGTTTTTTATTTTTTTCAAAAATTTAGATTAAATCTCTTCAACTTCACTTTCAAGATTATTAAGTTTTGCTCTTTTTTTACTGTAAACAAAGTAAACTATAATACCTAAAGTTCCCCAGCATAAAAAGGCAATCCATGTCTCATGTCTTACTTGAGTCATTAAAAACAAGTTGAAAGATACTCCCAATGTTCCTACCAAATATACAGCCGGAGTTTTATAATGTCTTTCTAATTCAGGTTTTTTATATCTTAAGATCATTACAGCCACACAAACCATTCCGAAAGCTAATAATGTTCCCATACTACACATTTCACTTACTTTTTCAATTGGTGTAAGCGCTGCAACGATTGAAATAATTGTTCCAACTAAGAAAGTACTTTTATATGGTGTTTTGAAAGTTGTATGTAATTTACTGAAGAATGGAGGTAATAAACCATCTCTAGACATTCCTAAGAAGATACGTGTTTGTCCTAACATCATCACAAGCATTACAGATGTCAAACCTGCAGTTGCTGCAATTGTGATAATAAATACGGCCCATGTTAATCCGTTTTCGCTAAAAGCAGAAGCTACTGGTGCAGCCTTATCTAATTGATCATAATGCACCATTCCAGTTAACACTAATGATACAAGAATGTAAAGAATTGTACAGATTACTAATGAAGCGATAATAGCAAAAGGAACGTCTTTTTTAGGATTAATTGCTTCACCAGCCTGAGTTGAAACCGCATCAAAACCGATATAAGCAAAAAACACGATTGTTGCTGCAGTTAAAACACCTCCAAATCCAAAATTCATTTTTCCGGTAGCATTTCCAAGAGAATCCAAAGCAGGAACTTCTGTAGGGATAAATGGATGCCAGTTTTCTACATTGATATAAAAAGCACCACAGATAATTACAAAAAGGACTACTGCAATTTTAACTATTACGATGATGTTGTTTGTACTTGCAGCTTCTTTAATTCCTTTTATAAGAATCGCTGTAACGATCCATGTAATTACAAATGCAGGCAAATTAAATGCAAACGTAGGAATGTCAATTAAATCCTGAGGGAAAGCTTTATTGTGTTCGATGATTTTTTCTGTTGCAGTAGCAAGGTCATTACAAAGCCATATAGGAAATTCTATTCCAAATAAATGTATCAGTTTTACAAAATAACCGCTCCAGGCGACGGCGACGGTTGTGGCTCCCATCATATATTCAAGAATTAAATTCCAGCCGATGAACCACGCAAAAATTTCACCTATCGTTCCGTATGCATATGCATATGCTGATCCTTCAACAGGTAATACCGAAGCAAATTCAGCATAACAAAGTGAAGCAAATAAACAGCCTATACCAGCAATAACAAAAGATAGAGCCAAAGCTGGGCCAGCATAATCATGAGCAGCGATGCCCGTTAAGGTGAAAATTCCTCCACCAATGATTGCCCCAATTCCTAATGAGGTCAATCCCCATCTCGTAAGAACTCTTTTTAAATCACTTTTTTTCATATCGGCTTCAAAAGCAGATATAGGTTTAACTCTCCAAATTGACATATGATTATATTGGTTTATTGTTATTAAGTGCCAAATGTATTGTTTTTTGTAAAAAATAAAAACAATTATAGAGTTTTAAGTTATAAAATGTTTAAAATATTCATAAATGTCATGTAAAACAGGCTACAAAGCCTTGGATTTGTCAATCTTTTTAGGTTAAAATTTTAGAAAATACATTTTAGTGTAAAAATAAAAATTTAGTAAAATTCTTAATAAATTGATATTTTTGGATTCTTTTTAATATCAGCAACTAGAACTATGAAAAATTATAAGCCGTTTATATCCTATTTCAAATTTACAAATCAGCAACGTACAGGCATAGTGGGACTTTTTGTTATCATAATTATACTAGAAGTCTTATATTTTACTTTAGATTTTAATATAACCGAAAAATCTTTTCCTGAAAAAGACCAATGGATGTCACTGCAATCTGAAATAGATTCTCTAAAGATTGTTAAAAATGAGAGAAAACCAATGCAATATTCTTTTAATCCAAATTTTATTTCAGATTATAAAGGTTATAAACTTGGAATGTCAGTTGCGGAAATTGATAGATTGTTGGCATTCCGAAAGGAAAATAAATATGTGAACTCTGCTGAAGAATTTCAAAATGTAACAAAAATTTCAGATTCTTTGCTAAGAGCAATTTCTCCTTTCTTCAAGTTTCCAGATTGGACGCGCAGTAAACCAAATTTTAAAAATGAAAAGAGGGAGTATGCTCAAAAAACAGAATTCAAAAAGGAAAAAATTATTGTTTTGGACATAAATCAGGCATCTCAAGAAGATTTGATGAAAATTTATGGTATTGGAGAAGCTTTATCGGCTAGGATTCTTAAACAAAAAGAAATTTTAGGATGTTTTGTTTCAATGGAACAAATGAATGATGTCTGGGGATTATCTCCTGAAGTAATTGTTGAGCTGAGCTCGCATTTTAAAGTTGTAATTCCGGGCAATTTGAAAAGAATAGCGATTAATGACGCATCTTTAAAAGAATTATCTCAGTTTCCATATTTTAAATATGTTTTGGCAAAGCAGATTGTAACTTATCGAAGTATGAATGGAAATTTCAATAATATTGAGGATTTGATAAAAATTAAAGGTTTTCCTGTTGAAAAAGCAAAAATAATTAGTTTATATTTGGAGTTCTAAAAAAAGCCAACAAATGAATTTTGATTATAATGAAACGCAGTCAATGATTGCTCAGTCTATTAAAGAATTTGCAGAGAAAAACATTAGACCTAATATTATGGAGTGGGACGAAGCTCAAATTTTTCCTATAGCACTCTTTAAACAATTAGGAGAAATGGGTTTTATGGGAGTTTTAGTGCCAGAAGAATACGGAGGTTCAGGATTAGGGTATCATGAATATATTACAGTTATTGAAGAAATTTCAAAGGTTGATCCTTCAATAGGATTGTCTGTTGCAGCGCATAACTCGTTATGTACAAATCATATTTTGACTTTTGGAAATGAGGAGCAAAAGAAAAAATGGCTTCCTAAATTAGCTACGGCTGAACATATAGGTGCTTGGGGATTAACAGAACACAATACAGGTTCTGATGCCGGAGGTATGAATACGACAGCAGTAAAAGATGGTGATTTTTGGGTGGTGAACGGAGCCAAAAATTTTATAACACATGCTATCTCTGGTGATATTGCAGTAGTTGTGGTTAGAACCGGGGAAAAAGGAGATTCAAAAGGGATGACAGCATTTGTTTTTGAAAAAGGAATGCCGGGATTTTCATCAGGAAAAAAAGAAAATAAATTAGGAATGCGTGCTAGTGAAACCGCAGAACTGGTTTTTGATAATTGTCGTGTTCCCGATGCAAACAGACTTGGAGAAGTTGGGCAGGGATTTGTCCAGGCAATGAAAATACTTGACGGAGGCCGAATTTCAATTGGTGCCCTATCTTTAGGAATCGCAAAAGGAGCATATAATGCAGCTCTGAAATATTCCAAAGAAAGATATCAGTTTGGTCAGCCTATTAGTAGTTTTCAAGGGATCTCATTTAAATTAGCAGATATGGCTACTGAAATTGAGGCTTCGGAATTGTTGCTGCATAAGGCTGCTTACTTAAAACAGCAGCATAAGCCAGTAACAACATTAGGTGCGATGGCAAAAATGTATGCTTCTGAGGCTTGTGTAAAAATTGCCAATGAAGCTGTTCAAATTCATGGTGGATATGGATATACTAAAGATTTTCCTGTAGAGAAGTTTTATAGAGATTCGAAATTATGTACAATAGGAGAGGGAACTACTGAAATTCAAAAATTAGTAATCTCCAGAAATTTGCTTAAAGAATAAAGAAAAAATAATTCAAAATTTATGATTGATAATTCATAATTAATTTTTAACTTTGCAGCCTTAACGAGAGGAGGTGTCTATATTATGTTAATTATACCAATTAAAGACGGAGAAAATATCGATAGAGCATTAAAGCGCTATAAAAGAAAATTTGATAAAACAGGAACTGTTCGTCAATTAAGAGCGCGTACTGCTTTTATTAAGCCTTCTGTTATCAAAAGAGCACAAATTCAAAAAGCTGCTTACATCCAAGGCTTGAAAGATAGCTTAGAAAGTTAGTATTACGCTTTTTAAAAATAATTACCGTTAGTTGTCGAGATTTTGACACTAACGGTTTTTTTATGCTTAATTTTGAGATTAAGTATGAATGGTTAAATTGGTTGTGATGAAGTCAAATAAAGATGCTTTTCGGGATTATCTTCAGTTGGAAAAGAAATATTCTTTACATACTGTTAATGCTTATCTAAATGATATTTCGTTTTTTGAGGAATTTAATAGACTTCATTTTGAGCAAGATGGAATTGAAAATTCGAATTATAGTCAAATTAGGAGTTGGATTGTTTCTTTGGTTGATGATGGTGTTGCAAATGTTTCGGTTAATAGAAAAATGGCTTCGTTGAAGTCGTTTTATAAATTTCTTTTGAAATCGAAGCAAATTGAAGTGAATCCAATGTTGAAACACAAGGCTTTGAAAACGCCGAAAAATGTTCAGATACCGTTTTCTGAAAAAGAACTAGGAGATTTGATTCAAAGTATAGATGTTCCAGTTGGTTTTGAAGAGGTAAGGGATAAGTTGATTGTTGATTTGTTTTATACAACAGGAATGCGAAGGGCGGAGTTGATAAATTTGATGCTGTATAATGTTGATCTGTCTTCAAATGTGATTAAGGTTTTGGGGAAAAGGAATAAAGAACGAATCATTCCGGTTTTGCCTATTGTTGCTGATGAATTAAAGGTGTATTTAAGTGAGCGTTCTTTGGTTGAAAATATTCAAGATGAAGATTATTTTTTTATTTCAAAAAAAGGATTAAAATTGAGTGAATCTTTTGTGTATCGATTAATAAATTCTTACTTTAGTAGGGTCTCTGAAAAGGTGAAAAAAAGTCCGCATGTGCTACGGCATACTTTTGCAACTCACTTATTGAATAATGGAGCAGATTTAAATTCAGTTAAGGAATTATTAGGGCATTCGAGTTTGGCGTCTACACAAGTGTATACTCATAATAGTTTGGCGGAACTCAAAAAGACATATAATGATGCGCATCCTCGAAATAAATAATGATTTCTGAAATGTTTAACCCTAAAATTAGTATTATGAAGGTAGATGTTCATGCAGTTAACTTTACTGTTGACCGAAAATTGGTGGATTTTATTCAGGAAAGAATGGATAAATTAGAAAAATATTACGATCGAGTAGTGTCGTCAGACGTTTTTTTAAAAGTGGAGAGAACAAGTGATAAGGAAAACAAGGCAGTAGAGATAAAGATTAATGTTCCGGGAGATGATTTTTTGGTAAAAAAACAGTGTAAGACATTTGAGGAGGCTGTAGAGCTTTCGGCAGAATCGTTAGAACGTTTATTGGTAAAAAGGAAAGAAAAAATAAGAGCACATATATAATTGAAATTTTTTTTTAAAAAATGTTTTGATTCAAAGATAAAATAGTTACATTTGCAGTCCGTTAGAAATAGCGGACTTTTTTAATGCATTCGCCGATGTAGCTCAGCTGGCTAGAGCAGCTGATTTGTAATCAGCAGGTCGTGGGTTCGAGTCCCTCTATCGGCTCAAAAATATTTCAAATGCGATTTGAAATTTGTTCTTTAGAATAATGGAATTTTAAAAATTAGGGGAGATACTCAAGCGGCCAACGAGGGCAGACTGTAAATCTGCTGTGTGAACTTCGCAGGTTCGAATCCTGCTCTCCCCACAAAAAAAAATAGATTTTGAGTTCTTTTTTAAACTGTAAAAATTAAAATAAGAAAAATCTTAAATCTAAATTAAGGCTCTGCCGGTGTAGCTCAGGGGTAGAGTGCTTCCTTGGTAAGGAAGAGGTCTCGGGTTCAAATCCCGACATTGGCTCAAGTAAGTAGGAAATTGAAAATTAATATATAACTAAGATTAAAAATTAAGTAAAATGGCAAAGGAGAATTTTAATCGTTCCAAACCGCACTTAAACATAGGTACAATTGGACACGTGGATCACGGAAAAACTACATTAACTGCAGCAATTACAAAAGTATTGTCTGATGCTGGTTACTGTCAAGCAAAATCTTTTGATCAAATCGATAACGCTCCAGAGGAGAAAGAAAGAGGTATTACTATTAATACATCACACGTAGAGTATGAAACAGCTAACCGTCACTACGCTCACGTTGACTGTCCAGGTCACGCGGATTACGTAAAGAACATGGTTACTGGTGCTGCTCAAATGGACGGAGCTATCTTAGTAGTTGCTGCTACAGATGGTCCAATGCCACAAACTCGTGAGCACATCCTTTTAGGACGTCAGGTTGGTATTCCAAGAATCGTTGTTTTCATGAACAAAGTGGATATGGTTGATGATGCTGAGTTATTAGAGCTTGTTGAAATGGAAATTAGAGATTTATTATCTTTCTACGAATATGATGGAGATAATGGTCCTGTCGTTCAAGGTTCTGCTTTAGGAGGATTAAACAATGATCCAAACTGGGTACCTAAAATTATCGAATTAATGGAAGCTGTTGATGCTTGGATCGAAGAGCCAGTACGTGACGTAGCTAAACCATTCTTGATGCCAGTTGAGGACGTATTTACAATTACAGGTCGTGGAACTGTTGCTACAGGTCGTATCGAAACTGGAGTTGCTAACACTGGAGATCCTGTTGAAATCATTGGTATGGGAGCTGAAAAATTAACTTCTACTATTACAGGAGTTGAGATGTTCCGTAAAATCCTTGACAGAGGTGAAGCTGGAGATAACGTAGGTTTATTGTTAAGAGGTATTGATAAAGCTGATATCAAAAGAGGTATGGTTATTATTAAGCCAGGTTCAGTAAAACCACACGCTAAATTCAAAGCTGAGGTTTATATCTTGAAAAAAGAAGAAGGTGGACGTCACACTCCATTCCACAATAACTACCGTCCACAGTTCTACGTACGTACAACTGACGTAACAGGAGTTATTTCTTTACCAGCAGGTGTAGAGATGGTAATGCCAGGTGATAACTTAACTATTGAAGTTGCTTTATTAAGCCCAATCGCTATGAACGTAGGTTTACGTTTCGCTATCCGTGAAGGTGGTAGAACAGTTGGTGCTGGTCAGGTTACTGAAATCGTAGAGTAATTCTATAAATAAATAAAAAGCCAGTTGATTTTCTTTACTAAAATCAACTGGCTTTAATTACGGGCGTAGTTCAAGGGTAGAATAGCGGTCTCCAAAACCGTTGATGGGGGTTCGAATCCCTCCGCCCGTGCAATAAAAAATATATCAAATGACAAAAGTTACTAATTATTTATCAGAGGCTTTCGAGGAGTTAAAGTCAAATGTTACTTGGCCAGCATGGGCTGAGGTTCAAAAATTGACAATTGTTGTGGCTGTATTTTCGATTCTGTTCGCTTTGGCAACATGGGGAGTAGACGAATTTTTTGCAAAAGCTTTGGCTGGATTTTTTAACTGGTTAAAAGGATAATTTTTTTGTGATGGCAGATAATAATGTGAAAAAATGGTATGTAGTTAGAGCTGTAAGCGGTCAAGAGAATAAGGTGAAAGCTTACATTGAAACTGAGATTGCCAGACTAGGGATGGAGGATTATGTTTCCCAAGTTTTAGTTCCTACTGAAAAAGTGGTTACTGTAAAAGAAGGGAAAAAAATGTCTAAGGATAAAGTTTATTTCCCTGGATATGTTATGATTGAAGCTAACTTAGTTGGTGAGATACCTCATATTATTAAGTCTATTACAAGTGTAATTGGTTTTTTAGGAGAGATCAAAGGTGGGGAACCTGTTCCTTTGAGGTTGTCTGAAGTAAATCGTATGTTAGGAAAAGTTGATGAGTTAGCAGTTAATACTGATACTCGTGCAATTCCTTTCAGTTTAGGTGAAACTGTAAAAGTGATCGATGGTCCTTTTAACGGATTTAACGGTACGGTTGAAAAAATCAATGAAGAAAAGCGTAAACTTGAAGTTATGGTTAAAATTTTCGGAAGAAAAACACCATTGGAATTAAGTTTTATGCAAGTAGAAAAAGTATAATTTTTTGTTACACTATAATAAACCATTGTAATCGCTTCCATTGATTACAGTGTTAAATTTTTTAAAAATGGCTAAAGAAATTAGTAAGGTAGTTAAACTACAAGTTAAGGGAGGTGCTGCGAACCCGTCGCCACCGGTTGGACCTGCTTTAGGAGCTGCTGGGGTTAACATCATGGAGTTCTGTAAGCAATTTAATGCTAGAACTCAGGATAAACCTGGCAAAATTTGTCCAGTGCAAATCACTGTGTACAAAGACAAATCATTTGATTTTGTTGTTAAGACTCCTCCAGCAGCAGTTCAGTTAATGGAAGCTGCAAAGCTAAAATCTGGTTCTGGTGAGCCTAATCGTAAAAAAGTAGCTAGCGTTACTTGGGAACAAATTAGAACTATTGCTGAAGACAAAATGCCGGACTTAAACGCTTTCACAATCGAGAAAGCTATGAGTATGGTTGCTGGAACAGCTAGATCTATGGGTATAACTGTATCAGGAGATGCTCCTTTTTAATTAAGAAAAAGACATGGCAAAATTAACAAAAAAGCAAAAAGAGGCTGCTTCAAAAATTGAAAAGAACAAATTATACTCTCTAAAAGATGCTGCTGCATTATTGAAAGTTGTTGCTTCTGCAAAATTTGATGAGTCTGTTGATATCGCAGTTCGTTTAGGAGTAGATCCTAGAAAAGCGAATCAAATGGTAAGAGGTGTGGTAACTTTACCTCACGGAACAGGAAAAGATGTTAAAGTATTAGCATTGGTTACTCCAGATAAAGAGGCTGAAGCAAGAGAAGCTGGAGCAGATCACGTTGGTCTTGATGATTACCTTCAAAAAATTAAAGATGGTTGGACAGATGTTGATGTTATCATCACTATGCCAGCTGTTATGGGTAAATTAGGTCCATTAGGTCGTATTTTAGGACCTAGAGGTTTAATGCCAAACCCTAAAACAGGTACTGTAACTATGGATGTTGCAAAAGCTGTTCAAGAGGTTAAAGCTGGTAAAATTGACTTTAAAGTTGATAAAACTGGTATCGTTCACGCAGGAATTGGTAAAGTTTCTTTTGGAGCTGAGCAAATTGTTGACAACGCACACGAAATTATTCAAACATTAATAAAACTTAAACCAACTGCTGCTAAAGGTACATACATTAAAGGTATTCACCTTACAAGCACTATGAGTCCTGCAATTGCATTAGACCCAAAAGCAGTATAATTGGTAGTTAAAAATTTTTAGTATGACTAGAGAAGAAAAATCAATCGCGATTGAAAATTTAACTGCGCAGTTAGCTGGTACAAATATCGTTTACATATCTGATATTTCTGGTTTAAACGCAGAGACAACTTCAAACTTACGTAGAGCTTGTTTTAAAGCTGGTATCAAATTGGAGGTTGTTAAGAACACTTTGCTTGCAAAAGCAATGGAAGCTTCTGCTAATGATTATGGTGATTTACCTACAGTTTTAGCTGGTAACAGTGCTATCTTTATTTCTGATGTTGCTAACGCACCTGGAAAAATTATCAAAGATTTCCGTAAGAAATCTGATAAACCAGTTTTAAAAGGAGCTTACATCAACTCTGAAGTATATATTGGGGATAACCAATTAGATGCATTAGCTACAATTAAATCTAAAGAAGAGCTTATTGGAGAAATCATTGGATTATTACAATCTCCAGCTCAAAGAATTATTTCTGCTTTACAAAACAAATTCGCAGGTAGCGAAGAAGAAACTGAAGCATAATAATCAAAGCAGGGAAGCTTGCTTCCTTGTTGCTTAAATTAGCGCACAATAATTAAATTATATTTTTACAAATCATTTTAAACGATAGAAAAAATGGCAGATTTGAAACAATTCGCAGAACAATTAGTTAACTTAACAGTTAAAGAAGTTAACGAATTAGCAACAATATTAAAAGACGAGTATGGTATCGAGCCTGCTGCTGCAGCTGTAGTAGTTGCTGCTGGTGGTGGAGAAGGTGCTGCTGAAGAAGCACAAACTGAATTTACAGTTGTATTAAAAGAAGCTGGTGCTTCTAAATTAGCAGTTGTGAAATTAGTAAAAGAACTTACAGGTTTAGGTTTGAAAGAAGCTAAAGATGTAGTTGACGGTGCTCCAAGTAACGTTAAAGAAGGTGTTTCTAAAGAAGAGGCTGAAGGTCTTAAGAAAGCATTAGAAGAAGCTGGAGCTGTAGTTGAATTAAAATAATTCAACTCGGTTTTAAGAACTAGGTTTAGGTCCTGAGTTAACACTCAAAGGCCTAAACCATTTTTCGTATAATAAAATACATTAAATTTTATTATCAAATAGTTTAATATACGAAAGAGTTTTTGATCAATACGAAGAAAAAAAATGGAACCTGATTTTATCGTTTTATTTTTAAAGATGTATTGATTTTAAAAAGAAAGTATAAACTACGCAGTGTGTTTTTACACAAAAAAATTACTTTTTTTTAATCAAAATTTTGTCCATTGATGATAACAAATCAGACTGAAAGATTGAATTTTGCCTCTACAAAAAACATTCCTGACTATCCGGATTTCTTGGATGTTCAGGTTAAATCTTTTAAAGATTTCTTCCAATTAGAAACGAAATCTGACGAAAGAGGCAACGAAGGGTTATACAATACCTTCATGGAAAACTTCCCAATTACAGATACAAGAAACAACTTTGTATTGGAATTCCTAGATTATTTTGTTGATCCGCCACGTTATACAATTCAAGAATGTATAGAGAGAGGTCTTACTTATAGTGTGCCTTTAAAAGCTAGGTTAAAACTATACTGTACAGATCCAGAACACGAAGATTTTGAAACAATTGTGCAAGATGTTTATCTTGGAACAATACCTTACATGACTCCAAGTGGTACTTTTGTAATTAATGGTGCCGAGCGTGTTGTAGTATCACAATTACACCGTTCTCCTGGGGTTTTCTTTGGACAGTCATTCCACGCAAATGGAACTAAACTTTATTCTGCAAGAGTAATTCCTTTTAAAGGATCTTGGATAGAATTCTCTACAGATATCAACAGCGTAATGTACGCGTATATCGATAGAAAGAAAAAATTACCTGTAACAACTTTATTCCGTGCTATCGGTTTCGAAAGAGATAAGGATATCCTTGAAATTTTCGACTTAGCTGAGGAAATTAAAGTTTCTAAAACTGGTATTAAGAAATATATTGGAAGAAGACTTGCTGCACGTGTATTGAACACATGGCATGAGGATTTCGTTGATGAAGATACCGGAGAGGTAGTTTCTATTGAACGTAATGAAATCATCCTTGATCGTGATACAATTATCGACAAAGATAATGTTGAAGAGATCATCGATTCTAACGTTAAATCTATTTTGTTACACAAAGAGGATAACAATCAGGCAGATTATGCTATTATCCACAACACATTACAAAAAGATCCAACAAACTCTGAAAAAGAAGCTGTAGAGCACATTTACCGTCAGTTGCGTAATGCTGAACCGCCTGATGAGGAAACTGCTCGTGGTATTATAGATAAATTGTTCTTCTCTGATCAACGTTATAACTTAGGTGAAGTTGGTCGTTATAGAATGAACAAAAAATTAGATTTAGATATCCCTATGGATAAGCAAGTGCTTACTAAAGAGGATATCATTACAATCGTTAAATATTTGATCGAATTGATCAACTCTAAAGCAGAGATTGATGATATTGATCACTTATCAAACCGTCGTGTTAGAACAGTTGGTGAACAATTGTCTCAACAATTCGGTGTTGGTTTAGCACGTATGGCTAGAACTATTCGTGAGAGAATGAACGTTAGAGATAACGAGGTGTTTACACCAATTGATTTGATCAATGCTAAAACATTATCATCAGTTATCAACTCTTTCTTTGGTACTAACCAGTTATCTCAATTTATGGACCAAACGAATCCATTAGCTGAGATTACACACAAAAGAAGACTTTCTGCACTTGGACCTGGTGGACTTTCGAGAGAGAGAGCTGGTTTCGAGGTTCGTGACGTTCACTATACTCACTATGGTCGTTTATGTCCGATTGAAACTCCTGAGGGACCAAACATTGGTTTGATTTCATCTCTTGGTGTTTATGCAAAAGTAAACGGAATGGGATTCATCGAAACTCCATACCGTAAAGTAACTAATGGTGTAGTTGATTTAGAAAGTACTCCAGTTTACTTAAGTGCTGAAGAAGAAGAAGGTAAAATGATTGCTCAGGCAAACATTGAAATGGATGCTACAGGTAAAATTACAGCTAGCAATGTTATTGCTCGTGAGGAAGGTGACTTCCCGGTTGTTGAGCCATCAGTAGTTCATTATACAGACGTTGCTCCTAATCAGATTGCATCGATTTCTGCGTCATTGATTCCTTTCTTGGAGCATGATGATGCGAACCGTGCGTTGATGGGATCAAACATGATGCGTCAGGCAGTTCCTTTGATCCGTCCTGAAGCACCAATCGTAGGTACAGGTTTAGAGCGTCAGGTAGCCTCAGATTCAAGAGTATTAATCAATGCTGAAGGGCATGGTACTGTTGAATATGTTGATGCAAATATCATTACTATTAAATACGATCGTACAGAAGACGAGAGAATGGTTAGTTTTGATGCTGATGAGAAAACATACAACCTTATTAAATTTAGAAAAACCAATCAAGGTACAAGTATTAACTTGAAACCAATCGTAAGGAAAGGTGATAGAGTTATTCCTGGACAAGTATTATCAGAAGGATATGCTACTCAAAATGGAGAATTAGCATTAGGTAGAAACTTAAAAGTTGCGTTCATGCCATGGAAAGGGTACAACTTCGAGGATGCGATTGTAATTTCTGAGAAAGTAGTTCGTGATGATATTTTTACTTCTATCCACGTTGATGATTATTCATTAGAGGTTAGAGATACTAAGTTAGGAAACGAAGAGCTAACAAACGATATTCCTAACGTTTCTGAAGAAGCTACTAAAGATTTAGATGAAAACGGTATGATTAGAATTGGAGCAGAGGTTAAGCCTGGCGACATTTTGATCGGAAAAATTACACCAAAAGGAGAATCAGATCCTACTCCAGAGGAGAAATTGCTTCGAGCAATCTTCGGGGATAAAGCAGGAGATGTAAAAGATGCTTCATTAAAAGCTTCTCCATCTTTACATGGTGTAGTTCTTGACAAAAAATTATTTGCAAGAGCCGTAAAAGATAAACGTAAACGTACTCAGGATAAAGATGCTTTAGGGGCTTTAGAAATGGAGTTCGAAACTAAATTTGTTGAATTAAAAGACAGATTGGTTGAGAAATTATTCTTGATCGTTAACGGAAAAACATCTCAAGGTGTAATGAATGATTTGGGTGAAGAAGTTTTACCAAAAGGTAAAAAATATACTCAAAAAATGCTTTACGCAGTAGAAGATTTCGCTCACTTAAGCAAAGGTCAATGGGTTGCTGATGATGCTACTAATAAAATGGTTAATGATTTGATTCATAACTATAAAATTAAGCTGAACGACTTACAAGGAGCTTTAAGAAGAGAGAAATTTACTATTACAGTTGGAGATGAATTACCATCTGGAATCTTGAAATTGGCTAAAATCTATATCGCTAAAAAACGTAAGTTAAAAGTTGGTGATAAAATGGCAGGACGTCACGGTAACAAAGGTATTGTTGCTAGAATCGTTCGTCATGAAGATATGCCTTTCTTAGAAGATGGAACACCGGTAGATATCGTATTGAATCCACTAGGGGTACCTTCACGTATGAACATTGGTCAGATTTATGAGACTGTTCTTGGATGGGCTGGTATGAACTTGGGTAGAAAATTTGCTACTCCAATTTTCGACGGTGCTTCTCTAGACGAAATCAATGCTTTGACTGATGAAGCTAATGTACCACGTTTCGGACATACATATCTTTATGATGGTGGAACTGGAGAGCGTTTTGCACAAAAAGCAACTGTGGGTGTAATTTACATGCTTAAATTAGGACACATGGTTGATGATAAGATGCACGCACGTTCTATCGGACCATACTCATTGATTACGCAACAGCCACTTGGAGGTAAGGCTCAATTTGGAGGTCAGCGTTTTGGAGAGATGGAGGTTTGGGCACTTGAGGCTTATGGAGCTTCTAGTACTCTACGTGAAATCTTAACTGTTAAGTCTGATGACGTTATTGGTAGAGCTAAAACTTACGAGGCTATCGTTAAGGGTGAAACTATGCCAGAACCAGGTTTACCAGAATCATTCAATGTATTAATGCACGAATTGAAAGGTCTAGGTTTAGATCTTCGTTTGGAAGAATAATAAAAGTTTTGGAATCAGTCCCGATTTTTATCGGGACTGATTACTCATTTATAATAAGTTTTTAAAGATTTATACCCGTAACCCGTTCCGATTTTTTATAACAATGTCAGGCATTTTATAACTAGCGCTTCAAATAAGAATTTGAGGTTTAGAGAAGTAACCCGAGGTAGTAGCTGAATGATTAACTCTTATTTTTTTAAGAGTAGATTATAAATCTAAATTCAATTTTTTAATTGCAAATAAATCAATAGTAAAAACTATGATGAATAACAGAAACAATAATAAAGATAAGAATCCTGTAAAAAGATTTAACAAAATCTCTATTGGATTGGCTTCACCAGAATCTATCTTGAAAGAATCAAGAGGAGAGGTTTTAAAGCCAGAAACAATTAACTATAGAACGCACAAACCAGAGCGTGACGGACTTTTCTGCGAAAGAATCTTCGGACCAGTAAAAGATTTCGAATGTGCTTGCGGTAAGTATAAAAGAATTCGTTACAAAGGTATCATCTGTGACCGTTGTGGTGTTGAAGTTACGGAGAAAAAAGTACGTCGTGATAGAGTAGGACACATCAACCTTGTTGTGCCAATTGCTCATATCTGGTACTTCCGTTCTCTTCCAAACAAAATTGGTTATATCCTTGGTCTTCCATCTAAGAAATTAGATATGATCATTTACTACGAAAGATACGTGGTAATCCAAGCTGGTATCGCTAAAAATGCAGATGGAGAATCTTTACAAAGACTTGATTTCTTAACAGAAGAAGAATACTTAAATATTTTAGATACTCTTCCACAAGAAAACCAATACTTAGATGATTTAGATCCAAATAAATTTGTTGCCAAAATGGGAGCAGAGTGTATTATGGATTTATTGGCTCGTATTGACCTAGATGCTTTATCTTATGAACTAAGACATAGTGCTAACAACGAGACTTCTAAGCAAAGAAAAACTGAAGCTCTAAAAAGATTACAAGTTGTTGAATCTTTCCGTGAGTCTAACGAAAACCGCGAAAACCGTCCAGAATGGATGATCATGAAAGTGGTTCCAGTTATCCCACCAGAATTACGTCCGCTTGTGCCACTTGATGGAGGTCGTTTTGCAACTTCAGATTTGAACGATTTATATCGTCGTGTAATTATCCGTAATAACCGTTTGAAAAGATTAATGGAGATTAAAGCTCCAGAAGTTATCTTAAGAAACGAAAAACGTATGTTACAAGAATCAGTAGATTCATTATTTGATAACACACGTAAAGCTTCTGCTGTTAAAACAGAATCTAACAGACCATTAAAATCATTATCTGACTCATTAAAAGGTAAGCAAGGACGTTTTCGTCAAAACTTACTTGGTAAACGTGTAGATTATTCTGCTCGTTCGGTAATTGTTGTTGGTCCAGAGTTAAAATTATATGAGTGCGGATTGCCAAAAGATATGGCTTCTGAGTTATACAAACCTTTCGTTATCCGTAAATTGATTGAAAGAGGTATTGTTAAAACAGTAAAATCTGCTAAGAAAATCATAGACAAAAAAGAGCCGGTAGTTTGGGATATCTTAGAAAACGTAATTAAAGGACACCCAGTATTACTGAACCGTGCTCCTACTTTGCACAGACTTGGTATTCAGGCTTTCCAGCCAAAATTAATTGAAGGAAAAGCGATCCAGTTACACCCATTAGTATGTACGGCTTTCAACGCCGATTTCGATGGTGACCAGATGGCGGTTCACTTACCATTAGGACCAGAGGCTATTTTAGAGGCACAATTATTAATGTTGGCTTCTCACAATATCTTGAACCCAGCAAATGGTGCTCCAATTACTGTACCTTCTCAGGACATGGTCTTGGGTCTATACTATATGACCAAAGAGCGTATTTCTACAGAAGATCACATTATTTTAGGTCAAGATTTGACTTTCTATTCTGCTGAAGAAGTAAACATTGCATTAAACGAAGGAAGATTAGAATTGAATGCTCGTGTGAAAATTAGAGCAAAAGATTTTAATGACACTGGAGAATTAGTGTACAAAATCATTCAAACAACTGCAGGACGTGTATTATTTAACGAAGTAGTACCTGAAGCAGCTGGATATATCAATGACGTATTGACTAAGAAAAACCTTAGAGATATTATCGGACACATTTTAAGTGTGACTGATGTACCTACAACGGCAGCTTTCTTGGATAATATGAAAGATATGGGTTATAAATTCGCATTTAGAGGAGGTTTATCATTCTCTTTAGGTGATATTAGAATCCCAGAACAAAAAACGAAGTTAATTGCAGATGCTAGAGAGCAAGTTGAAGGTATCTCAACTAACTATAACATGGGTCTTATCACAAATAACGAACGTTACAACCAAGTTATTGACGTATGGACTTCAGCAAATGCTCAGTTAACAGAATTAGCAATGAAAAATATTAGAGAAGACCAACAAGGTTTCAACTCTGTATATATGATGCTTGACTCTGGGGCGAGGGGTTCTAAGGAACAGATTCGTCAGTTAACTGGTATGCGTGGTTTGATGGCTAAGCCTAAAAAATCTACTGCTGGTGGTGGTGAGATTATTGAAAACCCGATTCTTTCTAACTTTAAGGAAGGTCTTTCGATCCTTGAGTACTTCATTTCTACTCACGGTGCTCGTAAAGGTCTTGCGGATACGGCTCTTAAAACGGCCGATGCTGGTTACTTAACAAGAAGGCTTCATGACGTTTCTCAAGATGTTATTGTTAACATCGAAGATTGTGGAACTTTAAGAGGTGTTGAAGTTGCTGCATTGAAGAAAAATGAAGAAATCGTTGAATCTTTAGGAGAGAGAATTTTAGGACGTGTTGCATTGCAAGATGTTATTAATCCTCTTACTAATGAAGTAATGGTTCAATCTGGTCAACAAATTACTGAAGCAATTATGAGAACTATCGAAGCTTCTCCAATTGAAAAAGTAGAGGTTAGATCTCCATTAACTTGTGAGGCTTTAAAAGGTATTTGTGCTAAATGTTACGGTAGAAACTTAGCTACTGGTAAAATGACACAAAGAGGTGAAGCTGTCGGAGTTATTGCAGCTCAGTCTATTGGAGAGCCAGGTACACAGTTGACACTTCGTACGTTCCACGTTGGAGGGGTTGCTGGAGGTATCTCTGAAGAGTCTAGTATTGTTACAAGATTCGCAGGTAGACTTGAAATTGAAGATTTAAAAACAGTTAAAGGAGAAGACGGAGAAGGAAATTCTGTTGATATCGTAGTTTCACGTTCAACTGAGTTGAAATTAGTTGACGAAAAAACTGGAATTGTTTTAAATACGCATAACATTCCTTATGGATCTAGTATTTTTGTTAATGATGGAGATACTGTTGCTAAAGGAACTGTAATCTGTAAATGGGATCCTTATAACGGTGTAATTGTTTCTGAGTTTACTGGTAAGATTGCTTACGAGGATTTAGAGCAAGGACAATCGTTCATGGTTGAGATCGATGAGCAGACTGGTTTCCAGGAAAAAGTAATTTCTGAGGCTAGAAACAAAAAGTTAATTCCAACTTTATTGGTTTACGGTAAAGAAGGTGAATTGATTCGTTCTTACAACTTACCAGTAGGTGCACACTTAATGGTTGAAAATGGTGAGAAAATTAAAGCAGGTAAAGTATTAGTAAAAATCCCACGTCGTTCTTCTAAAGCAGGCGATATCACGGGAGGTTTACCAAGAATTACTGAGCTTTTAGAGGCTCGTAACCCTTCAAACCCAGCTGTTGTATCTGAAATTGATGGTGTTGTATCTTTCGGAAAAATCAAAAGAGGTAACCGTGAGATCGTTATCGAGTCTAAATTTGGTGAGATTAAAAAGTATTTAGTTAAACTTTCTAGCCAAATCTTAGTACAAGAAAATGACTTCGTAAGAGCGGGAGTTCCATTGTCTGACGGTGCAATTACACCAGATGATATCTTAAGAATTCAAGGTCCAGCTGCTGTTCAACAGTACTTGGTAAATGAAATTCAAGAGGTTTACCGTTTACAAGGGGTAAAAATTAATGACAAGCACTTTGAGGTAGTTATTCGTCAAATGATGCGTAAAGTAAGAGTTCAGGATCCAGGTGATACTTTATTCTTAGAAGATCAATTAATTCACACTAAAGATTTCATCGTTCAAAACGATAAATTATATGGTATGAAAGTAGTTGAAGATGCTGGAGATTCTTCAGTATTGAAACCAGGTCAAATCATTACACCTCGTGAATTACGTGACGAAAATTCGTTATTGAAACGTACAGATAAAAATCTTGTTGTAGCAAGAGATGTAATTACTGCGACTGCAACGCCAGTTCTTCAAGGTATTACAAGAGCTTCGTTACAAACTAAATCATTCATTTCTGCGGCTTCATTCCAGGAGACAACGAAAGTACTTAACGAAGCTGCAGTAGCTGGTAAAGTAGATGATCTAGAAGGATTAAAAGAAAATGTAATTGTTGGTCACAGAATTCCTGCGGGAACTGGTATGAGAGAATACGATAACACTATCGTAGGATCTAAAGACGATTACAATGAAATGATGGCTAATAAAGAAGAATACATTTATTAATTAGGAAACTATGAGTAATCCGAAACAACAACAAGAGCAAATTAATATTGAGCTAGACGAAACTGTCGCAGAAGGAATTTATTCTAATCTTGCGATTATTAATCACTCATCATCAGAGTTTGTTTTAGATTTTGTGAGCATTATGCCAGGTATTCCTAAAGCCAAGGTAAAGTCAAGAATTGTTTTGACACCACAACATGCTAAAAGATTATTACGAGCAATTGGTGAAAATATCCACAGATTTGAAGCAGCCCATGGCGAAATCAAAGAAACGGAACAAGCGCCAATACCACTTAATTTCGGTCCTGCGGGACAAGCATAAATTTTAAAGCCCCAGTAATGGGGCTTTTTTTTAGTATCAATTTTCTATTTTGCAGTTTATCCGATTTAATTGGTATTTCATCGACTAAATTTCTGCCTTACTTAAGTTTGCAGTATTTTAGCAATTCCGAATTAGAAAAATTTATATTAGAATAATAACTCAGTAAGGTTGTAATTAATTCAAATAAAAAAAAGCGCTATATTTTATGTATAGCGCTTTTTTTATAGTTTATTTTTTAAATGCAAATTAATCAAACTCAGATGTAAAGTATAATTTCACACTTGGATATTTACTTTGTGTCATTTGAATTGTAAAATCTGAATCGGCTAAGAATACAAGTTGTCCGTATTTATCGTGTGCCAAAAATTTTTGTTTGATTCTTTTAAATTCTTTGAATTCTTCGTTTTTAGCATCATCTGGTTTTACCCAACAAGCTTTGTGAACAGGGAAGTTTTCGTAAGTACATTTTGCACCGTACTCATGTTCTAAACGATATTGAATTACCTCATACTGAAGTGCTCCAACCGTTCCAATTACCTTACGGTTGTTCATTTCTAAAGTAAATAACTGAGCAACACCTTCATCCATTAACTGATCAACACCTTTTTCTAATTGCTTAGCTTTCATTGGATCAGCATTATTGATGTATCTAAAGTGCTCTGGAGAGAAACTCGGGATTCCTTTGAAACTCATTACTTCGCCTTCTGTCAAAGTATCTCCAATTTTAAAATTTCCTGTATCATGAAGACCAACAATATCTCCAGGATATGAAATATCTACAATTTCTTTTTTCTCAGCGAAAAAGGCATTTGGACTAGAGAATTTTAAATTTTTCTTTTGGCGAACGTGATAATATGGTTTGTTTCTCTCAAAAGTTCCAGAAACAATTTTGATAAATGCTAAACGATCACGGTGTTTTGGATCCATATTAGCGTGGATTTTGAAAACAAAGCCAGACATTTTTTCTTCAGCTGGATCAACTAAACGAGTTTCAGAATCTTTTGGTCTTGGAGAAGGAGCGATTGTAACGAAACAATCTAACAATTCGCGAACTCCAAAATTATTTAAAGCAGAACCAAAGAATACAGGCTGGATTTTTCCATCTAAATAATCCTGACGCTCAAACTTAGGATAAACTTCATCAATTAATTCTAATTCTTCACGAAGTTTTTCAGCTGCTTTTTGACCCACAATTTTATCTAATTCCGGATTATTCTGAACATCAGAAAAAGCAATTGTTTCTTCAATGTTTTTACGGCTGTCTCCACTGAAAAGATTGATGTTTTCTTCCCAAAGATTATAAATTCCTTGGAAATCATAACCCATTCCAATAGGAAAACTTAGAGGCGTAACTTTCAATCCTAATTTTTGTTCCACTTCATCCATCAAATCAAAAGCATCTTTACCTTCACGGTCTAATTTGTTGATGAAAACAATCATAGGAATGTTTCTCATTCTACAAACTGCAACTAATTTTTCAGTTTGTTCCTCAACCCCTTTTGCAACGTCAATTACAACAATTACGCTATCAACAGCAGTTAAAGTTCTAAAAGTATCTTCAGCAAAATCCTTGTGCCCAGGTGTATCAAGAATGTTGATTTTTTTATCTTTATAATTAAAAGCAAGCACAGAAGTTGAAACCGAAATACCTCTTTGGCGTTCGATTTCCATAAAGTCACTCGTTGCTCCTTTTTTAATTTTGTTGTTTTTTACTGCACCAGCTTCCTGAATAGCACCTCCAAATAACAGTAATTTCTCTGTTAATGTAGTTTTACCGGCATCGGGATGCGATATAATTCCGAATGTTCTTCTGCGTTGTATTTCTTTTAAAAAGCTCATATTTCGTATAAATAGGTTGCAAAAGTACTATTAAATACGGCTTTATAAAAATATTCACTTCATAATTTGGCTGTCTTCTTTTCAAATTGTTTTTTAGAGAAAAAAATAAGGCTGTTTTTAAAACAGCCTTAAATTAATTATTTGAAAATATGTTATTGATTAATGGACCAAATTGAATATCCTTTTGGTGGACATTGTATTTTTACCCATTTATCTGCCTGAGTTGTTGGGTACCAAGTCGAGTTTCCTGTAAAATCTTTAATTTGAGTATTTGCCCAGTTAGTTTGAATCCATCTTTCCTGCCAAACATCAGAATTATTGATGTAAACCACCAATCCCGGATTTCCATTATATCCATTTCTTCTCGCTACATATTCGTCATTATCAGAATATAAAATAGAAGTTGTTCCTGTTGCTTTATTGTTGTGGATCCAGATTAGATTATTTAATTTGTTTTTATCCAGCCATTCTTCATAATCTCTGTAGAAAATTGTTGGATAACCTTCGTGAGTTAATATATAAGAGTAAGCTAACATTTTGCTCCAAATTTCGTCAGTATCGTGATTAGTAACAAATGTTACTGCTTTGTATGGATTTCGTTTCCACATCATATCATCATTCAAAAGAGCAAGATTATTTCCGTCGAAGGCGTCATTCATTTTGTAATAACAAGCAAAGTCAAAAACAGAACTATTAGCATTGTTTGCCCAGTCATTTAATATATTTACATTCGAATCCCATAATTCTCCAACAGAAAACCCGCCAACATTGGCATTCCATGCATTGACAACCCAAGCACCAAAACCTTTTACATAGTCGAATCTCCAACCATCAAATTTCATGGTGTTTTTATAATATTTACCAACTCCGTCGGCACGTATCCAAAGCCAGTCTTTTACATAAGGATCTGCATGACATAAATCCGGAAATCCTCCAAAGGAACCTTCATCATTATTACCAAAACTGTTTTTATAAAAATTTGCATAAGTACGCTTAAATTTTCCCGAAGAAATTCCATTAAAATTAGTCCACGTATTTGTTCCAGTAAAAGGATTTGCTTCAGATTGCCCGCCGCTGTTATGATTGATTACGATATCTGCATACACTTTTATATTTTCAGCATGAGCGGCAGTAATTAAATTTACCAATTCGGTTTTTGAACCAAATCGAGTTTCAGTACTTCCGTTTTGATTGTAATCTCCAAAATCAAAATAATCAGTTGGATCATAACCCATTGAAAATGCTCCATTTTGTGCTTTTGAAGCAGGAGGAAGCCATATTGAGCCAATTCCTGCATTGCCCCATGCAGTAACTTTACTGCTAACGGTATTCCACCAAGTTCCGCCAGAAGGAACATCCCAATAAAAAGCCTGCATCATAACGCCTCCGCCAGGATTATCAACATATTTTCCTGTAAGTGATGATTTTGAACCCGTACTAAAAGGTTTTCCGTCGTGATGTGTAACGTTGATGATTTCAAATTTCTGGCTTTCAGCCTTTGAATCAGTTTCAACTGAGTCATTTTGCGAGCACGAGCATAATAAGGCTGTAATCATGCTCACAAATAAAAATTTTGCTTGTGGTTTTTTCATAATAGATTTGGTTAAAAAGGTTAATGAAGTTAGTAATTGCGTAATTTTAGGGTTTTAAAATAGAGATATTGTCAATTTTAAACCTGTTAAATTGTCAATTACGCACGAAAGTAGGTTTTTTTTGATTCGATTCGTATTTGCAAGAAAATAGTTATACAGCGAAAACGTTGTAGTGTTAAAAACTTTTTTTTATATCCTTATAAATTAGGATATTGAGTTTTTTGAAAGAAAGTTTATAAAGAAATTACAGCTTTAAAATGATATTCGGATATTCAGCAAATAGCATTTTTAAATCTTGTATTTAAAATGCAATCTGTATAATTTTTTGTTAATAGTATAAGCGATAGTTGTATTATGTAATTGAATTGTTATTTTTGTTCGTTATAAGTAAAAGAACTAGAGTTTAATTGCTTACTGTTTTTGAAGTTTATCTTTTAAAATAAAGCAATTGAGAGTTTAGTTTTTAAAAATGGATATTCTAAAAACAAGATCTTTACATTTAAATTAAATCTAAAATAATGTTATTAAAAAAATTACAGCTAAAAACAATTGATTACAAGCTTGTATTGACAATGTGTTTTTTACTTTTTTTCAGCTCAATGGTTTCGGCTCAGGAAATTATTCCAGATGTTGTAGCTCAAAAACCAGCTGAAGTTCCTGTTGGAAGACAAAAAATTGATGGTATTATTGCTACCGTTGGAGATTATATTGTTTTAGACTCAGATATTGATAAAGGATTTTTAGAGATTACAGCTCAAGGTGGTTCTGTAAAAGATATTACAAGATGCCAAATGTTGGGTAAACTTCTTGAAGATAAATTATACGCGCACCAAGCGATTCAGGATAGTATCATTGTTAGTGATGCTGAAATTAGAGGCATGATGGAAGACCGTTTAAACTATATGGTTAAACAGGTTGGTGACATTAATAAAGTAGTGGAGTACTACAAGAAAAGCTCAGTTGAAGAATTCAAAACGTATTTTGCTGACATCTTAAAAGAGCAAAAGTTAGCTTCTGAAATGAGAGATAAAATCATTAAAGAAGTTGAAATTACGCCGGAAGAAGTTCGTAATTTCTTCAAAAAAATACCAAAAGATGAATTGCCGACTTTTGGAGCTGAAATGGAAGTAGCACAGATTGTAGTAGAACCAAAAGTTTCAAAAGAAGACAAACAGAAAGTAATCGATAGATTGAATGCAATCAGACAGGATGTTATAGCAGGTTCAAGTTTTGCAACAAAAGCCGTTTTGTATTCTATGGATCCAGGATCATCTTCTAACGGTGGATATTATAAAATGACTCGAAAAACTCCTTTTGTAAAAGAGTTTAAAGATGTTGCTTTTAGTTTGCAGGAAGGTGAAATTTCTCAGCCTTTTGAAACAACTTTTGGATTCCATATTATCATGGTCGACAAGATTAAAGGGCAAGAAGTAGAATTACGCCATATTTTAATTTCGCCAACTGTTTCTGAAAACGCTTTAAAAGAAGCTAAAGACAGAATCACAAATATTCGAAACAAAATCGTAAACAAAGAGGTTTCTTTTGCTGATGCTGCAAGAACGGAGTCTGATGAGAAAGAAACAAGGGCAAATGGAGGAATTTTAATAAATCCTAATACGCAAGATACGCGTTTTGAATTGACTAAAATGGATCCTCAATTATATAGTCAGGTTTCAAATTTGAAAGATACTGAAGTTTCTCAGCCACTTTTAAATGTAGATGAAAAAAGCGGTAAAAAGACCTATAAAATAATTACTGTAACAAACAGAATTAACGAGCATACCGCAGATTATGCACTGGATTATACAAAAATTAAAGATTTAGCATTGAAAGAAAAACAAATTGATGCGATTGCTAAATGGTTTGATAAAAAGATAAAAGATACATACATTAAAATTATTGGAGAATACAGACAATGTAATTTTGCTAATAATTGGCTGAAAAAATAATTTTTATTAAATAAATAAAAGAGTTAGTTTTATGAATCCATAGAGCTGACTCTTTTTTAATTTAAAAACATACTTAAATGTCTGACGTAACAGCAATTCATAATTTAGTTCAAAAACGAAACGAGTTAAAATCAGAAATAGCAAAAATAATTGTAGGCCAAGATGCAGTAGTTGATCAAATTTTACTGTGTATATTTTCAGGAGGACATGCTTTGTTGATTGGAGTTCCTGGTTTGGCAAAAACATTAATGATAAATACTTTATCTCAAGCTTTAGGTTTAGATTTTAAAAGAATTCAGTTTACACCGGATTTAATGCCATCTGATATTTTAGGAAGTGAGATTTTAGATGAAAACAGACAGTTTAAATTTATCAAAGGGCCAATTTTCTCTAATATTATTTTGGCAGATGAGATCAACAGAACACCGCCAAAAACGCAGGCAGCTTTACTTGAAGCCATGCAAGAGCGCTCGGTTACTATTGCTGGTCAGAATTACAAATTAGATTTGCCGTATTTTGTATTAGCAACGCAAAATCCAATTGAGCAGGAGGGAACATATCCATTGCCAGAAGCGCAATTAGATCGTTTTATGTTTGCAATCAAATTAGAATATCCAACTTTTGAGGAGGAAGTTCAGGTTGTAAAACGCACTACATCTGACGTAAAAACAGCAATTAATGCTTTGTTTACCGCACAGGAAATTATTGATTTTCAACATTTGATCCGCAGAATTCCTGTAGCTGATAATGTAATTGAATACGCAGTAACATTGGTAAGTAAAACACGTCCAGATAACAAATTGTCGAATGATTTTGTAAAAAATTATTTAGATTGGGGAGCGGGGCCGAGAGCTTCACAGAATTTAATTTTGGCAGCAAAAGCTCACGCAGCATTTAATGGTAAATTTTCTCCAGATATTGAAGATGTAAAAGCAGTTGCAGTTGGAATTTTAAGACACAGAATTATTAAAAATTACAAAGCAGATGCTGAGGGAATAACAGAAGAAGTTATTATTCAGAAGCTGTTGTAACTATTTATATTATATAGGAAAGCCTGACAAGATTAAGATTTTGTCAGGCTTTTTTTTATTGCTGAATTTTAGTTGTTTCATTAATCAAGCGCACAGATTTATTGGTGAATAGTTTGATTAAAAGAACTTCAGGAAGAGAAGTATATTTTTTTGAATCACATTCGTACCACCAATACGAATTGTATTGAATGTTGTTTTTCTCCATTTTTACCTGCCATATTTTTTGATTTCCTCTGGCAGTTTCTTTTTTCTCTATAATTTTATAGCCATTTCCAGTCCAGCAAACTAACGGATTATGAGCTGGAGTTTTTATATAAATCAACTTACTTGGAGTTGAAATTTTAAAAACTTCATTGTTTACCCAAGTTCCATTTTGAATGGAATACTCTGAACTTAAATTTTCAAGTAAATTGTTTGGCTGTATTTTCTTTATTTCAAAACTGGTTGCAAACAGGATTGAAGTTGCTACAATTATAATGACGAATTTATGTTGTTGCTTTTCTGTCTGAATTTCTTCTGTCTTCGGTTTAAAAAAATGGATCAGAAAAAGCATTGGAACAATTTGATAAAATACAAAACACAAGATTCCAATAGTATGATGCAGTACATTTTCCTGAGTACATTGGAACAAAATAAGCGTAATGATTCTAAAGTAATTTGAAATTATATTGAGAATAATCACAACTACACAAAAAAGAAAAATCTGAAGGATATTGAAATATTTTGACTGTTTCTTTTCTTCTAAAGTTAATATAAAAGCGCCTGAAAGTAATCCGGTTTTAAACATTGATAACCCCATACAAGCGGTGTCGACTGTAATTTTTGCATTATTAATATAAAAATTGACGCCTTCTATTTTGTCAATGACTATGAAATTCTTTAAAACGATATAAACATGGTAACAGAGAATTTGTTTTATTTCGGTTGTCATGTAGTCGAAAAAAGTACTGAACACAGAAGAGAAAAGCAAAATACAAATCAAAGCAATAAATGAAAATTTTTGTGTAAAACTATAATACAATAAACAGACAAATAATGCCAAAGCTAAAAGATGCAATGATTTAGTATGCAAGCGAAAGCTTATAAATTCTAGTATAAAAATCATTGCAAAAAGCGGATAACTTATGTTGAAAGTCGTTTTTCGGCTCCCAATAAAAAACAACCCGATTGAAGCTAAAATTCCAAACAAATTATTATTCAATCCTGCTGAAATTATACTGTAGTTTAAAAGTAAAAGACAGCCGAAAATCAGCAGGACAGTTTTTTTGTATTCCAGTAATAGATTCATTTATACTGTTTGTTTTTTTGTTTTTCGGTAATAGAAATAAAGTGTTGCTGTTCCAATAATAATCAACAGCCATTCATGAGGTTCAGGGACTGCGCCGTCATTGTTTATTGAAGCATTTCCTAAAGTGTTTACGTTTTTCTCGATTCCGTTGTTTTTGTAATCTTCATCGGTTTCAAGAACAATTAAAGACGAAATTGGCGTTACAATATTGGCATCTTTTGCTAGTTCAACATATTGATTATTTGCCAAAGTATCATTTTGAATTTTAACCTGTTCTTCTAGAACTTTCCCAAAAGCGTACATTCTGTAAATATGATTTGGTCCATTGTTTTTTGAATTAGTGTCTTGGGTGTTTTCATGAATTGAAACTTGTGACGGTTCAATGTTGATACTGTTTTGATCTGTTTTGTAAACTGGAAATTGATGATTGTTGATCATCTTTAAACAAGTAGCCAAACTGCTTTGAAAATAGTCAACGTATTTTTGTTCTTTCGCAGTCTGCCAAAACGAATTAATATCCTCACTGATATTGAAGACTTTTATATTCTTCTGTTTAGTTCCAGATTTAATTTTCTTCAGATAATCTGATTCTTCAAGTTCTTCAAAATTAGCAGAGAAAGTTCCTGATTTTGTTATCACTAAACTGTTTTTTGCCAATTTATAAAGGGGCAGTAATGTATACTGAGAATCTTCAAAGTCAAGCTGAATGGCTTTAAAATTCTCTTTGTTTATTTGTTTTTTTTGTCCATTTGCAAAAACATAAATATTTTGCTGGTCAAGATTGACAAATAATTCTATTTGTTTGGTTGTCCAATTGCTGTTTAAATCCAAAATAATTTCAGAAGGAGTAAAAGGGATTACTGTTTTCGGAATTTCATTAACTGTATAAGTTTTTCCTTTCCAGGCAAATGAATTGTGGTTGATTTTGCTTAATGGCATTGTTGCTTCCCAATCGTCAAGTCCTTTAGACTGGTTCATGTAAAATCCTTTTTCAAACTCAAAATTTTTGCTGGTTTCTACTGCCGAATTTCCAGTTATTTGTATTCTCGAAATTGTTTCAGCATTTGAAATGTTCGGCCCTTTTATAGAAAGACTTTGATATTTCATTTGACTATCTTCAACTTTTAGCGGAGTTGTAAAGCCGCATTTAAATTTTCTTGGAGTTTGTTTGTTAACTGGAAAAACTCTCACGACGACTTTATTTCCTTCTTTCCATTGCATTAATGAAGGATCACGATATTCTACACCAACAATTTGAGTGTACGCTTTTTTAGCTTTTTCTTTAGTGGTCAGAACACCTTTGCGTTCCATTCCGTTAACCCATAAAGAAAGTGAAGTTGCGACAGAGCCTTCGGGTAATTGAAAAGAATAAATGGCTTCTTCGTTTCCCCGTGCATCTTCGGCAGATGCAATATCCATTGTAATTTCAGTGTATGCTAAACGTGCTTCTGGATATACTTTTACGTCTTCTTTAATTTTTTTGGTAAACAAATCATCACCGTTCCAAAGCTGTTCTTCTGTTTCTAACCTTTTATCAAAATTCGATTTCAGAATATTGATTTTGTCATCATTGTCCAATCCAAGATCGTCACAAACTAAATAGGCAATACTGATAAAAGGATTATGAATTTTAGTTCCGTTGAATTGCTGTTTGCTGAAGGAATTAAAACGGTCGAACGAAAAGAAGTTATCAATATTGATATAAACAAGACCTTTCTTGAGCAGAATTTCATTAAAAAAATTAGGTTTTATATTCTGAGAAACTGAGATGTATGCAGGTAAATCGGTATTACTATTGAAAGAATTGATTTTTGCAATTTGAGCTATTTTTTTGCTTTCAATAACTAAACCGGCAGTAAAAATTAGAAATCCGATAAGCACGATTGAAAATCCAGCACTAAAGGAAAGATAATAAGGTCTGTTTTTAGGTAAATGAAAAATAATGGTTAGCAAATGAATGACTAAGATTATTGCTGGGACCATTCCGTAGAAACCCATTCCCAAAGCCAATATTCCAATAAATGAATAGGGCAGAACGGGAATGAGAAATAAGGCAAAGTAAAATATAATCCAAAATGTAGCACCATTTACAAAATAAAACAGATATGTGCGTGGGCTTTTTATGTCATTTTGGTAAAGAAAAAAATTAGTGATGCAAAACACAAAAGTTGTCACATAAACCCAAACAGGTAAATGTTGAAAAACAGGAATAAAAACATTTAAACTAAAACAGCCAATAAGCCAATTGAGCATCAAAAAAGGAGTAAGATGAAGATAGTCTTCTCTGTTTTTAAGAATAAGAAATGATACCACCGTTCCATAAATAAATTCGATAATCAAACTTATCGATCCAATAGATTCGAATTCGTGGAATGAGAATTCTTTAGAAGTGAGCGCACAAATCATAAATATTGTACTAAATAATGTCACTACGATGCTAGTTTGTGTACCTGCTTTTTGAGAATAATAATCTAAAATTTCAATTTTGTATTTCATAGTTATATTTTTTAAAAAGCACTTTGAATTACAAAGTTAATAGAATATTTGAAAAACCAGATTTTTTTAATTTATTTTTTTGAAGAAAATTAGGGATGAATATTTTAGTTCTGAAAACTCCTTTTTAAGACGAAAAAAAGTTAACTATAACGTTATAATTTCTTATTTAGAACTATTCTTTGCGAAAATAGAGGTAAAATCTCACTTACTTTATAACATCAAATTCCGACTTTGTTAAAGAAAAGATTTTAAAATATTAAAAATTCATTTTTTTAATACAAAATTGATATTTTGGCAAAAACAAGCAGTGAAAATCGTTTTTTAGCAATAATAATTTTTGAAAAGGCGACTTTCATTATATTCTTTTTAATTCTCACCTTTAATCTCTAAATTTGCGTACAAAAAAAAATACTTCTAATATATTATGAATACTTACAAAGATTACATTAACGAAATCGAAGAAAGAAAAGGTCAGGGACTTCACCCAAAGCCAATTGATGGTGCAGAATTATTAAGCGAAATTATTTCGCAAATTAAAGATGTTGATAATGAATATAGAGAAGATTCTCTTAAATTTTTTATCTACAATACTTTGCCAGGAACTACAAGTGCTGCTGGCGAAAAAGCTAAATTTTTAAAAGAGATTATTCTAGGTGAATCTGTAGTGAAAGAAATTACTCCAGCCTTTGCTTTTGAATTATTATCACACATGAAAGGTGGACCTTCTATTAAAGTTCTGCTTGATTTAGCTTTAGGTAATGACGTTGCTATTGCAAAAGAAGCGGCAAAAGTTCTTAAAACACAAGTTTTCCTTTACGAAGCAGATACAGATCGTTTAGTAGAGGCATTCAAAAATAATAATGAAGTTGCGAAAGAAATTCTTGAGAGTTATGCTCAAGCTGAGTTTTTTACAAAACTTCCAGAAGTAGCTGACGAAATTAAAGTTGTTACTTTTATTGCAGGTGAAGGAGATATTTCAACAGATTTACTTTCTCCAGGAAACCAGGCGCACTCGCGCTCAGACCGTGAACTTCACGGACAATGTATGATTACACCTCAAGCGCAGCAAGAAATTAAAGCTTTACAAGCACAGCATCCAGATGCAAGTGTAATGCTGATTGCTGAAAAAGGAACTATGGGAGTTGGTTCTTCTAGAATGTCAGGTGTAAATAACGTGGCA
Organism: Flavobacterium resistens; assembly: GCF_900182645.1. Taxonomy (GTDB): domain Bacteria; phylum Bacteroidota; class Bacteroidia; order Flavobacteriales; family Flavobacteriaceae; genus Flavobacterium; species Flavobacterium resistens. Next base: position 1,201,897 of record NZ_FXTA01000002.1, read on the forward strand.
CTTTGGACAGGAAAACAAGCAAGTCCATATATTCCATTCGTGAACATTGCTCCAATTGTTGGTGGAACAAATGGTATTTCTCCAATTTTCCTAACAACTGTTGATGTTACTGGTGGTATTGGTTTAGATCTTAAAAACTGGGTTAAAAAAGTTGATGCTGAAGGAAATGTTATTCGTAACGAAAATGACGAGCCAATTTTAGAACAAACTTATTCTGTTGAAACTGGTACAGTTTTGACTATTAATATTAAAGAGAAAAAACTTTATAACGGCGATAAAGAATTAATCGATATTTCTAAGGCATTTACGCCTCAGAAAATGGAATTTATTAAAGCTGGTGGTTCATACGCTATTGTTTTTGGTAAAAAGCTACAGACATTAGCAGCAAAAGTTTTAAATGTTGAAGCACCTCTTGTATATGCTCCATCAAAAGAAATTTCTCATGAAGGACAAGGTCTTACTGCTGTAGAGAAAATCTTCAACAAAAATGCTGTTGGTATCGCTCCAGGTAAAGTATTACACGCTGGTTCTGACGTTCGTGTTGAAGTTAATATTGTAGGTTCTCAAGATACTACAGGTTTAATGACTGCTCAGGAATTAGAGTCTATGGCTGCTACTGTAATTTCACCAATCGTTGATGGTGCTTACCAATCAGGTTGTCATACTGCTTCGGTTTGGGATAAAAAAGCACAGGCTAATATTCCTAAATTGATGAAATTCATGAACGATTTCGGTTTGATCACAGCTCGTGACCCGAAAGGTGTTTATCATTCAATGACAGACGTAATCCACAAAGTACTTAATGATATTACTATTGATGAGTGGGCTATCATTATTGGTGGTGACTCTCATACAAGAATGTCAAAAGGTGTTGCTTTTGGTGCTGACTCAGGAACTGTTGCTCTTGCATTGGCTACCGGAGAAGCTTCTATGCCAATTCCAGAATCTGTAAAAGTTACTTTCAAAGGAGATATGAAAGGATACATGGACTTCCGTGATGTGGTTCATGCTACTCAAGCTCAAATGCTTCATCAATTTGGAGGAGAAAATGTTTTTCAAGGAAGAATTATCGAAGTTCACATTGGAACATTAACTGCTGACCAGGCATTTACATTTACTGACTGGACTGCTGAAATGAAAGCAAAAGCTTCTATCTGTATTTCTGAAGATGATACTTTAATCGAATCATTGGAAATTGCAAAAGGCAGAATCCAAATCATGATCGATAAAGGAATGGATAACGACAAACACGTTCTTCAAGGATTGATCAACAAAGCAGATAAGAGAATTACAGAAATTAAATCGGCTGAAAAACCAGCTTTAACGCCAGATGCAAATGCTAAATATTATGCTGAAGTTGTAGTTGATTTGGATCAAATTGCTGAGCCAATGATTGCCGATCCAGACGTAAATAATGCTGATGTTTCTAAAAGATATACTCACGATACAATTAGACCTCTTTCATTTTACGGAGGAGTGAAAAAAGTTGATTTAGGATTTATTGGATCTTGTATGGTTCACAAAGGCGATATGAAAATCCTTGCTCAAATGTTGAAAAACGTAGAAGCACAAACAGGAAAAGTTGAATTCAACGCTCCTCTTGTTGTTGCTCCTCCAACTTACAACATTGTAGATGAATTGAAAGCAGAAGGTGATTGGGAAGTTTTACAAAGATATTCTGGTTTCGAATTCGACGATAATGCTCCAAAAGGTGCAGCACGTACAGAATACGAAAACATGTTGTACTTAGAGCGTCCAGGATGTAACCTTTGTATGGGTAACCAGGAAAAAGCGGCAAAAGGAGATACAGTAATGGCAACTTCAACTCGTTTGTTCCAAGGAAGAGTTGTTGAAGACAAAGAAGGTAAAAAAGGAGAATCTTTACTTTCATCTACACCAGTTGTGGTTCTTTCTACAATTTTAGGTAGAACTCCAACTATTGAAGAATATACTGCTGCAGTAGATGGTATTAACTTAACAAAGTTTGCACCTTCAAACAAATCATTAGTAATGTAATCAAAAGATTATTTAATTATAATTCAAAAGCCCGAGTCATAAAACTCGGGCTTTTTTTGTAATAATTGTTCTATTTTTTGTAACTTGTCATGTTCAAAAAACAATAATAAAAACAAGTAAATCTTATGGCTTTTGATATTGAAATGATTAAAAAAGTGTATGAAAACATGCCAGGTCGTGTTGATAAAGCACGTGAAATTGTTGGTCGTCCACTTACTTTGACGGAGAAAATTTTATACAATCACCTTTGGGATGGAAATCCAACAAAGGCATTTGGAAGAGGAATTGACTATGTTGACTTTGCACCGGATCGTGTAGCATGTCAAGATGCAACTGCGCAAATGGCATTATTACAATTTATGCATGCCGGTAAATCTAAAGTAGCGGTTCCTACTACAGTACACTGTGACCACTTGATTCAGGCAAAAATAGACGCTGCAACTGATTTGGCCAGAGCAAAAACACAAAGTAATGAGGTTTTTGATTTCTTGTCTTCTGTTTCTAATAAATACGGAATCGGTTTCTGGAAACCGGGAGCCGGAATTATTCACCAAGTTGTACTCGAAAATTATGCTTTCCCAGGTGGAATGATGATTGGTACCGATTCTCACACTGTAAACGCAGGTGGTTTAGGAATGGTAGCAATTGGTGTTGGTGGAGCAGATGCTGTAGACGTAATGTCTGGTATGGCATGGGAATTAAAATTCCCGAAATTAATTGGAGTTAAATTAACTGGTAAATTATCAGGCTGGACAGCTCCTAAAGATGTTATCCTTAAAGTAGCAGGAATTCTTACCGTAAAAGGAGGAACAGGTGCTATTGTTGAATATTTTGGTGAAGGTGCAACAGCCATGTCTTGTACAGGTAAAGGAACTATTTGTAATATGGGTGCCGAAATTGGAGCAACAACTTCAACTTTTGGTTACGATGATTCTATGAGCCGTTACTTACGTTCGACAAATAGAGCCGATGTTGCCGATGCTGCTGATAAAGTAGCTTCTTACTTAACTGGAGATCCAGAGGTTTACGCAAATCCAGAACAATATTTTGATCAGGTTATCGAAATTAACTTATCTACATTAGAGCCACACTTAAACGGACCTTTTACTCCAGATTTAGCTACTCCAATTTCTAAAATGAAAGAGGAAGCAATCAAAAATAACTGGCCATTACAAATTCAGGTTGGTTTAATTGGTTCTTGTACAAACTCTTCTTATGAAGATATCTCACGCGCAGCTTCATTGGCAAGACAAGTTGCAGATAAAAACTTAAAAACAAAATCACAATTTACAATTACTCCAGGTTCTGAAGTTGTTCGTTCAACAATTGAAAGAGACGGTTTTATTGATACTTTCCATAAAATTGGAGCAACTGTTTTCGCTAACGCTTGCGGACCATGTATTGGTATGTGGGATAGAGAAGGAGCTGAAAAAGAAGAAAGAAATACTATCGTTCACTCTTTCAATCGTAACTTTTCAAAACGTGCAGATGGTAATCCAAACACATTAGCTTTCGTAGGTTCTCCAGAATTGGTAACAGCTTTGGCGATTGCGGGTGATTTAAGTTTTAATCCTTTAACAGATACTTTAATCAATGAAGATGGAGAAGAAGTAAAACTAGATGCGCCAACGGGAGATGAACTTCCTTCTAAAGGTTTCTATGCTGAAGATCCAGGTTTTCAAGCTCCGGCAGCAGATGGTTCAGGAGTTGAGGTCGTGGTAAATCCAACTTCAGAGCGTTTGCAATTATTAGCTCCGTTTGTGGCTTGGGATGGTAAAAACATTACAGGTGCTAAATTATTAATTAAAGCATTCGGAAAATGTACTACTGACCATATTTCAATGGCTGGACCTTGGTTGCGTTTCCGTGGACATTTGGATAATATTTCTAACAATATGTTGATTGGTGCTGTAAATGCATACAACCAAAAAACAAATTCGGTTAAAAATCAATTAACTGGCGAATATGATGCTGTGCCGGCTGTTGCTCGTGCATACAAAGCAGCAGGCGTTCCTTCTATTGTGGTTGGAGATCACAACTATGGAGAAGGTTCTTCTCGTGAACACGCTGCAATGGAACCTCGTTTCTTAGGAGTTAAAGCGGTTTTAGTGAAATCTTTCGCTCGTATCCACGAAACAAATCTTAAAAAACAAGGTCTTTTAGGATTGACTTTTGCAAACGAAGCAGATTACGATAAAATACAGGAAGATGATACAATCAACTTCTTAGATTTGACTGAATTTGTTCCAGGAAAACCATTAACTTTAGAGTTTGTTCATGCAGATGGAACAAAAGATATTATTTTGGCAAATCATACTTATAATGAAGGCCAGATTGGTTGGTTTGTTGCAGGTTCTGCTCTGAATTTAATAGCGGCTGGAAAAGCATAATTTTTTAAGATTCAATTATATGAAAAATGCTCTGTGAAAACAGGGCATTTTTTATTAGAAGCTGTTTCCGGCTGTCCGCTATATCTTTTCCTTGCTAAAGAAGCAAGAAAAAGGATGCCGCTCCCATCCGGGCTAGGGCACTCGTTTTCATAAGAAGATTTCTGTTTCAGGAAATTTTATATGATTTATTCGATAGTTTTGGCAATGTCGGATTGTTTTGGTAAAGTTTTGATTTTTAAAGGTTTTGTTTTTTTAAATTCTTCCAAATCAATACTGAATACTTTTGAAGAAGGAATTTTTGAATAGGAATTGTCAATACGTCCACCTAAAAGATATAATTTATTGTCGTAATAGTACATAGCAGCATATTTCGATTCGATATCAATATCATATTGTTTTAATTCTTTGTTCTTTATATTATAGGTACACATTTTTTGATTTTCAAAAAAATAAATAATAGTATCATGATAGGTAATTGCAGGTCTTTCAAATTCCGAAAACAATTCAGTTTCTATTTGCCATTTTTCAGTTGTTAAATCAAAAGTTTCAATTTGTCCTATAGGTTTACCATCATTACCGCCAATGAGATAGATTTTATCACCAATCAAAACTCCGGTCGTTTCTTTTGCTGTTGGCATTTCTGCAAGTTCATACCAATTTCCCGAGGTAATATTGTAGAGATGCACTTTATTAGTGAATACTTTTATGTCTTTTTCAGATCTTTTTAAAGAACCGCCCATTACAATAATATTGTCTTTATAAGTAAATGAAGCAAAATCGACAGCCTGATGAGGATTGGTATTATCTAATTTGATACTTTGCTTGTCAAGATCTATAACTTCGATTTGATCCTCTAAATATTCCCAACTACTTATTGAATTTACTGAAATTCTTTTGCCACCTAAAATATATAATAATCCATTGTAATAGTGTAAGTTGTGATATCCTCTGGCTTTCAGTTTTAAATCTGAATCTTTCCAGGAATTCGTTTTGATATCGTAAATAGAAAAGTATTTTTTATAATGTCTTTTTGCAGGAACTTTATAAGGATCTGCCAGATAATCCATTATGCTGTAAGCGGCTCTTTCGGCGCGATTTTTTTCCAGATAATCAATTTCAGCATATGCATCCCCTCCAGTGACATAAATTTTGCCTTCTTTTAAAAGTGAGCCAAAAGAGAATATAGGATTTTTTAAAGGAGATAATTGGTTAAAAGAAAGACTTGTTTTTAATTTTAAACCGTTTGCAATTGTTACTCCCGATAAATTTTGAATACTTTCTTCAAGGTAGACTTTAAATTGATGTTTTGCTAAATAACGTAATGAGAATCTTGTTGTCGTATAGCCAATGTGGGAGAATTCTAGTATTTCATCAGGACCAAGATTTGAAAAAGATTTTATTGAAAATTTACCATTTTTATTTGTGATTGTTCCAATTTTGCTGCTTGGAGCAAAAATATTTACATCGTCAATGGGCTCATCGTTTGCCGAAACAACAATGCCTTCTAAATTTTGCCCAATCGAAATTAGCGGAAACAAAAGAAGAATAAGGAGTAGTTTTTTTTTCAAGTTTTTGAATGTTAAGTTAATATTAAATTTAAAATCATGGAATTATATAAAAAACTGCATTTCAAAAAGTTGGCTCAATATTTATGCCGAAGTTGTTAATTTGGATGAAATTAAGTGTTAAAAAATGTGCTTTTTTTACTTTAATAAGTTAAATTCGCCTTGCCCCAAATAACAAAATTGTCTTTTTTGAGTTCTATAATATGAATAAGTTCAAAAAATGCGATTTGATAAAATGAAAATGATGGTTTACAGATTAATAATATTGATGTTTTTTTTTAGTGTTGGTGTTTTTTCTCAGGAAAAATACATTAAACATAAAATTTCAAAAGGAGAAAATATTACCGTTATTGCTAAAAAATACGGTGTAAAACCAAAAGATATCATCGATGCAAATCCTAATGCACCAAAAATCCTTAAACTAAATTCGGTTTTATTAATTCCAAACAATAACAAATCAGTTACTATAAAACCTGATGATAATAAAGCTTCTGATTTAAAATCTGCTGATAAAATTGAAATTGCAAATGCTGATTTTCATGAAGTTCAACAAAAAGAAACGCTTTGGGGAATTTCTAAGAAATATAATGTTTCAGTAGATGAATTAAAAAACGCAAATCCGTCGATTGAAACTGATGGATTGAAAATTGGGCAACGAATCAATATTCCTTCTAAGAATGTTGCAATTGCTGAAAAACCTGCTGTAGTTAATGAAAATTCATCAGATGTTGAGGTTGTAGTCGAAGTACAGCCAAAAGAAACAAAGTATGCCATTGCTAAGAAATATGGAATAACAGTTGCTGAATTAGAAAAACAAAATCCATTTATAAAAGGAAAACTTCCTGTGGGTTATGTTTTGAAAATCAAAACTTCTAAAGAAAAAGCAGATGCTGTGGCATTATTAAATTCAGTTCAGCCTTCTGCAGAAGAAAAACCGCTCTTGGAAGAAAATATCCAAATAGCTGATAAAACTAGTGTAAAAACAGATTCAGCTATGGTTCGTATCAGTAATCATTCAGAGTTAATTGATTTACTTATTCTAAACGCTACTCAAAATATTGGGACCCGCTATCGATCTGGCGGAACAACAAAAGCTGGTTTTGATTGTTCAGGTTTAATGTTTTGTACTTTTGGAAACTTTGATATTAAATTGCCAAGAAGCTCAATCGAGCAATCCCGAATAGGAAACAAAGTCAGTTCGGATGCTGCGCAAAAAGGAGATTTGATTTTCTTTAAAACTAATGGTAGACGTCATATAAATCACGTAGGAATGGTTGTTGAGGTTACTGAGGGAGAAATTAAATTTGTACATTCTTCGACTCATGGAGGAGTTATGATTTCTTCAACAAAAGAACCTTACTACGAAAGAGCTTTTTCTCAGGTGAATCGTATTTTAGAAGAGGAAACTAAAAAAATGTAAACTAGTTTTCGTCTTCCGGATACAGAGTCTTTTTAAATTCTTCAATAGGAAAAGGCTTGTTTAGCATCTTGGTTACATATTTGTTTTCATTGATTAGGCTGATTTCATCAGAATCAAGTGTTGAGGAAAGTACGTAAATTTGATTTTCTTTTTTTATATCTTCATCAAGTTTGTCGTAAGCATCCAAAAAATCAAAACCATTCATAAAAGGCATTTGGATATCAAGAATAATAAATAAAGGTTTGCTGATTCCTTTGTTGTTTTCTAGCCAATAAAGTCCTTCCTGCCCATTGTTGGCAATGTAAATTTCATCTACAGACAATATTTTTTTTAATAATTGTTTGATAACAAGCTGATCGATCAAATTGTCTTCTATTAATAAAAACGCAGGTTTAGACAGCATACAGAGTTGGTATTGTTACGGTAAATTTGCTTCCTACTGAACTTTCTGAGCTTACAGAAATATTTCCTTTTATGTTTTCAACGGCTTCTTTTACAATATAAAGCCCTAATCCGCTGCCTTTGTTTTTGTTTGTTCCAAAGTACATTTCAAAAATATTATCTTTATATTCTTCTTTAATTCCAATTCCGTTGTCTATAACTTCAATTCTGTTGTAGCCATCATTAAAAGAAGTTTTAATAGAAATAAACATTTCTTGTTTATTTGCGTCAGCATATTTTATAGCATTTGACAGTAAATTTGAAATAATGATTTTTAGTCTTAAACTGTCGCTGTGAATTTGGTCTACTAAAAGCTCTTTTGTAAAGATTATTTGATTCGCATTTTCTATGTGCATTAATTGAGAAATTGCTTCTTCAAATAATTCTTTTAAGCTTACAGGTTCCATTATTATTTGAGTTCGTTTGTTTTTAGAATAATCAATAATGTCGCTTATAAATTGATCTTGCTTAGCGAGACTTTGTTCCATTAAGTTCAAATAATCTTTTATCTGAAGAACGCTATCTTCCAGTTGAGTGATTTTTATGAGGCCTTTCAATGAAGTAATAGGAGATCTCAAATCGTGTGATGCGCTGTAAACAAAACAATCCAGTTCGTGATTGACCAGCATTAAATTTTCATTTTTTACTTCAATTTCTTTTTTTGAAGTTAGCAGACGTTTTACCATTATAGAATAGTAAAGACAAATACTGCAGACGATGATGAGGATGAAAACAATATTAGTGATAATAAGTAAATCTTTTATTTTGCGTGTTCCTTCTCCTAAAGTGTTTGAAAAATTACGTTCATTGATTGTCAGGCGATCGCTTATAACGCTAATTTGCTCAAGAAACTTTCTTTGTTCATCAGGATTTAATGCATTGTGTTTAATTTTTGCATCGATTTCTGTTCCAATAGTAAACAATTCATAGATTAAATTATCGCCTTGTTCCCATTCATGAATCGCTTTTGCTAAAAATGATACTTTTTTAAAATAAACAAACAGCCAAACGAGATCATCCAGGTCGTCTTTATGATTACGTCCTTTAATAAAGCCATCACGTGCAACTTGATTGTCTCCAGCTTTTAAAAGCGTTTTTCTTGCAATCCCATCACCTTGCGGAACACTTAATTCTTCCTTATATAATTTCCACTGATTTCTGTCTTTAGTGTAAAGATAAGTTATAAGATGCCGTGCTGCATCTTTTTGGCCTTTTGAGTAATGAGATTCACCATTCACATAAGCCCGGTTTGCAGATAAAATTTTGATTGTAAAGAAGTTTACACAAATTAATAAGGCGCATGTGATAAATACAATTAAGAGGAGAATAAAAACATTTGGAAAACGCATTTTCCTTAAAAGCTGAATTTTTAGCATATTTCTTATTTTGTAGGTTGATAATTTGCTTTTAATCAGTTCATTTTGCTTGTGATAGATGTTTTTTTATCTCAACTCTCTATTGGGGGATTAGAAAGAGTTTGGGTTTAAAAAATAAACAAATGTTAATAAAAAAGAAGAAATTTTATAAATTTAATCCTTTCTACCAAATTTAATAAAAATATATTTTGCTTTGACAAACATATTTTTATTTTCTACTTATTTTGATTTTTTAAATTATAACACACTGACTAATAGAGTTTTGAGTTGTAATTAAAATATAAAATAATATTATAATGTGAAACTCAATTTATGTTTTTAGTAATCATTTTAGGAATAATTTATAATTTACTGTTGTGTTTTTGTTTAACGACCGAAATTTTTTTTCAATTTAATTTTTCGCTTTGTTTTACTATTTTATTTTGAGTAAAATGAAAAAAATAAAATTTAACAAAATGTAAGAATTTAATGGTGTTGATTTTCTGTGTTTTAGGTTTTTTTTTGAAAAGAAAAAGCTGCAAGTTTTACCTGCAGCTTTTTTTTAAGTAAAGTTATTTCATTTTATTTTAAGCTATAAAGTTCTACTTAATGTAATTTTAGTTTTAATGAAATTCGCAAAAGAATTTATTGAAAATTAGCCGAATACTTAGCATAAAGTTTAGGGAACATTTTTTGTAGATCATCGCTCTTTTCATTCCATTCATTTCCGGTTGTATTATGTTTTTCCTGAAACGGATATGGCATTTCCTGACCTGTAAGTTCTTCAAAAACGATTCCGGGTAAATATCCAAAACCTTCCCAGTCAAATTCTTCAATAAGATGTGTTTCAGTTTCTACGAGCAATTCAGGATTAGCAGTAATTTTATAATAAAAATCTTTGCCCTGTGCGATAACCCATTCACGGAAATCGTTGAAACTATCATCGCTACAGCCTCCATGGATAATATATATCGCGCCCCAGAGTTCCCAGGTATTTGCTTCGCCTCTAAAATTTCTAAAACTGTTACCAAATAAAATTAATTCATCTGCCGTCAGTTTTCTGAGTTCATTTGCTAATTCTTCCTGTTGTTCTTCAAAATTGCCTCCAGAACTGTCTTTTGTTTTTTGAATTATCTTCCAGAATAATTCCTCTTCCATCAGTTTTTCTGAAATTATAAAATCTGTTTTGATAGGTCTGGAATTTTTTTCCTTTTCCGTTTTACCAAAAAATCTGTCAAATATTCCCATTGTCTTTTTGGTATTTGTTAATAAATGTTCTTACACTTTGAAAAAGATCATTTTAAGAACTTAAATTAATTAATCCTCTGAAAAACTGAATACCGCCAAATACAATAGCGCCCCAGAAAATAAAACCAATATGAGCCAATGTTAATATGGTTCCGCCAATGCACCATAAAGCGCCATACAGCATATCTTTTTTAGCCTGAGCATGAATTGCTTCTTGTTGCGCTTCATTGATCTTCATTTCTATTTTTTCGACAATCATAGCGGCAACATCAGGATCTAATCCTTGTTCAATTAGAATATTTTTAGTTTCATAACCTGATTTTCGTTGATTTAAAATGAGATTAGCAGCTATATTGTAATGCTGATTAATTAATTCTTGATTATCAATTACAGTAGTTTCCATAAATTAGTTTTTGGTTGGTTGATTTTATTGATTTTCAAATATAAATAGTTGTAACAGGATTATGTTACGTAAAGACGTAAAAGAGAATTTTTAAGTAAAAAAAGTTTAGATTTTATTTTAAAAAAGATGATGCCAAAAATGACTACAACCGTCTTTGCATTCGGTGTTTCGTCTTTCTGTATCGGTTATTTTAAAAATCCACAACAAAGAGGTTATTGTTTTTTCATTTTCATTCTCCGGGAGTGAAACTAATTTTTGAAAAGCAATTTTTGTTGGGAAGGTTTTTAAAAGCACTACTGATGTGTAAGTTGGCTTTAATGGAATAGTATTTAAAGCAGTTTGATAAGACTCAGAGTTATAATCAATTTTGTCAGGAATAGAGTTGATAATGTAATTATGCAGAGTTGTAAATAACTCTTTAAAATTATAGTCATTTTCCAATAAAAGGGCTAAACCAACATTAAATTCGAGTTTGTCTTGCGCAATTTTGTTGATTATTTTTTCTGTTTTCTTCAATTGAGTTTTTGCTTCTTTTTTTGGAATAGTTTTTCAAATATAAATAGTTGAAATAATATAAACTTACGGGAATACGTAAAGAGGCTCTTTTTGCATAATTGAAATTTCATGAGCAAATCCTGATTTTATTTTTAAAGAATAACTCGAATTTGGAATTTGAATATTAGGATTTCAGAAAAAAGTATATCTTTAACCAACCCAAAACCAAAAAAAAATGCAAGAAAACGAACAAGACCAGGAACATTTTAAAAGAGAACTCGGATTATTAGACGGAACCATGCTTGTAGTGGGTTCTATGATTGGATCTGGGATATTTATCGTAAGTGCCGATATTGCCAGACAAGTTGGATCAGCCGGCTGGCTAACGCTTATTTGGCTAATCTCAGGATTAATTACCATTATTGCCGCTGTAAGTTATGGAGAACTTAGTGCGATGTTCCCAAAAGCGGGAGGACAATACGTATATCTAAAAGAAGCTTATAATAAATTAATTGCCTTTTTGTACGGCTGGAGCTTTTTTGCTGTAATTCAAACCGGGACAATTGCTGCAGTTGGTGTGGCTTTTTCAAAGTTTGCGGCCTATCTTTATGAGCCGTTTAGTGATGAAAATATTTTATATGAATTAGGTTCATTTAAACTTAATGCAGCACAGCTTGTATCGATTTTTACCATTGTGGTGCTGACTTTCATTAATAGTCGTGGAGTTAAAAACGGTAAAATTCTGCAAACTGTTTTAACAATAATCAAAATTTTATCTTTGCTGGGGTTAATCGTTTTTGGATTAACATTGGCTGCAAAAGCTTCAATTTGGGATGCCAACTGGGCTGACGCCTGGACAACACGTAGTTATAATACAAAAAGTGAATCATGGCTTCCAATTAGCGGAACAGCTTTAATTACTGGAATTTCAGCTGCAATGGTTGGTTCTTTATTTTCAAGCGATGCATGGAATGGCGTAACTTTTATTGCCGGCGAAATTAAAAACCCAAAACGAAATGTTGGTTTAAGTTTGTTTTTAGGAACCTTTATTGTAACAATAATTTACGTTTTGACAAATTTGATGTATTTGGCTGTTGTACCACTTCAGGAAATTGCGACAGCAAAATCAGATAGAGTAGCAGTTGTGGCCTCGCAATATATTTTTGGAGATATTGGTACGCTAATTATTGCAATCATGATTATGATTTCGACTTTTGCCTGCAATAACGGATTAATTATGGCAGGAGCCAGAGTTTATTATACAATGGCAAATGATGGGTTATTCTTTAAAAAAGCTGCAGTTTTAAATGAATCAAGTGTTCCTGCATGGGCTTTGTGGGCGCAATGTATTTGGGCTTCGGCTTTATGTTTGACGGGAAAATATGGTGATTTATTGGACTTCGTAATCATCATCGTTTTGATTTTTTACATTCTGACGATCTACGGAATTTTTATTTTAAGAAAAAAAATGCCAGATGCTGAAAGACCTTATAAAGCTTTTGGATATCCGTTTTTACCAATGTTATATATCATCGTTGCAACCGCAATTTGTATTTCATTATTATTTACAAAATTTTCAACTTGTGGGTGGGGAGTTTTAATAATGCTGGCAGGAATTCCTGTTTACTATTTAACAAAACCAAAAGAGGAATAAATTTGTTTGCTTCGCCGATTCGGCTAAAGCCTCGCGTCAGGTTTGAAGTTTCAAACTTTGATTATAAAAAAAGCGTCTTGTTTATTACAGGACGCTTTTTTTATTTTTAATTGTTAGTATCCGATAAATCATTATCAATTCTTTCTGCGGTTGGTCTTAAAAAAATCAGATAAATTAAAATAAGGATTCCAAATAAAATAAAATCGGGATTTAAAATTAAGATAAGAAATGCTGCTCCTTCAAGAACTGCCCAACGCAAGATAGATGCAGTTTGGTAGATTGGAAATTTTTCTTCCAATTTTAATTTTGGATTAATTTGTTTTAATTGAGATTTGAACAAAAAACTGCTTAAAACAAATGCTAAAACAGGAATCACAATATATATTACAGAAGATGAATCAATAACAGGAATTTGTAATTTCTCAATTGAAAGATCACCTAAAATATAATAAGCCACAATTGTTCCTGCGCAAATAGCAAGATGAAGAATTTGGAGTGTTTTAATTCTGTCAGACATGATTTGGTTTAAATTATAAAGTGGTTTGTATATGCAAGTTAAGATTAATTACTTGAAAAATAATGTTTTAGGTAATTAGAGTGTTGTTTTTTGAGTTTTCTTTGGAAACTCATCGTTTTTTGAAAAAGCAAAAAAAATTATTGCCACAAATGAAATTTGCCTGCAAAACGGATGAGTAAAAATAAAAAAAAACACTGCGGTTAGGCAGTGTCTCTTTGATGCAAATAATCTGAAAACCGTTTTATAACGCAACAGGTTCAGCAGAAGATTTTATTGTTGAATTAATAATAGACAAAGTAAGCGGATCAGATTCTCCTGAGAAGAAAGCTTCCAGAATTTCCTGAAATATCGGATTTGTGTTTTCAACTAAAGAAAAAAGCGTCATAGACGAACGCAATTTGCGTGCATCTAAATCTCCAAAAATTCCATCAGCTGATTTCATTTTAAAACTTAATAAAAGTTCTGAAATTTCGATCAAATGTTTTCCTAAAATAGGATGTTCCAAATAATCAGAAGCTTCTTTTAAATCGTTAATGGCATAAAGATTTGCTGTATCGCTTTTGCCCAAACCTTTTATTTGCGGAAAAATGAACCACATCCAGTGTGTTTCTTTTTTCCCTTTGCTGATTTCAGAAAGAGCAGTAAGATAAAGTTTGTTTTGCGCATCTAAGAAACGCGATAAATCATTGTTAGAATAAGCCATTATGGTATTGTATTTTGAAAAAGGTTGCAAAAATAGTAAAAAAGAAAGGGTCTGCCTAATAAAAGGTTCATACAGTGTGTGTTTTAACTTTTTAAAGAAGGAATATCTTACTGTTTTTTTGACTGAAAAAACTTTTTAAGAGCATTCAATTCTATAAAAATCAAAGATTTCGATTGGTTCTTCTAAAGGTAAGATTGATCCTCGGTAAAACATCTCGTGCGGTTTTCGGAACCTGATGTTGCCAAAAACTATTGGTCGTTCCTGCCATTAATAAAAAAGAACCATGATGTAAAGGAATCTCAACTTGATCAATATCTTTTCGAAATTTATGACGCAATCTAAACATTCTGGTTTCGCCAAAAGTTACCGATGCTATAACAGGATTTGGTCCCGTATTATGTTCCTTGTCGCTGTGCCACGCCACGCTGTCGTTGCCATCTCGATATAAATTTAAAAGAAGACTGTTGAAATCTAGTTCTGTTTCTTTTTCAACACGGCCTCTGATAGTCAGTAAATCGTAGGTCCAGTCGGGGCCTTTTTGATCGGCACCCGGATTGTCTTTGTCTTCATACCAGGAAATCATTCTTGGGGCTGTAACGATTTTATCAAACATTTCCATTTCGTATTCTCGCCATTTGGTTTTGCGAAGTATTCTTTCATAAAAACGATCAGATTCTTCTTTACTAAAAAAATTATCGATCAAAATTAATTCGCAATCCGGCAAATCGTATACAATTTTACCACTGCTGCCTGTAGTAAATAATTCGGTGTCGCTAAATAGTGTCATAATTCATATTTTAGTTTTACAGCTCTATTTTATGTTTTATTTGGTTTAGGAAGCTTTACTTAAAAAATGTTTGTTGAAGAATACTTTGCCAGGATGTTTTTCGGCATAAGTAAAAATTAACTGCTCAATATATTGATTGCTTTTATAAAGCGTAACATAACTTTTTACATCTTCTGGATCATGAATGGCAACATCTCTCGGAATATATCCCATTCCATGAAAATGGCCATTTTCAATCCAGATGCAGCTGCGTTCCTCTTTAGATCTTCCTTTGTCTATAATGGCAAAAGTGGGTCTGTTATTTAAGAAAAAATCAATAGCATTGTCAACTTGTTCGTTGTGAAGCAGAATATCAGGCAGGCTTTTTACATCATTATTTTGCGGAAGCTCTGCTTCTTCAGGTCTTGAATATTTGCAAAATCTTTGATCAATTTCAAATTGTTCAGCCAGACTTCTCAATAAATTTATAGCGTTATACAAACTATTAAATTCATGAATACAAGTCTGAAATTTGCTTAGCTTTCCAACAGCCAAATATTTATATCCGTTTCTTGCCTCATATTGATAAATGCCAAATCTTGCTTCAAAACGTTTTAATGCTCTATTGTAGGCTGGCCAAAGCTGTTTTATTTCGGTACATTCTAATAAAAGCGCCATTAATTCGGTGGCACAGATTTCAAAGGAAATTGCATGAATGTCTCTCAGGAAATGCTGTCTCTGAGGATTGATATTATTGCCACTAAAATGCGATGCCACACGTTTCTTTACATTGATGGCTTTACCTACATAAATCACTTTCTTTGCCTGATTATAAAAATAATAGACACCTGGTTTTTCTGGTAAATTATTAAAGTCATCTGGCGGAAGGTTTGGAGGTAAACGCTGATCCTGCGCCGTTTTTTTGATCATTTTTTCTATTTCTCCTTCATTGTCCCATTCCAGTAAAAGCGAAAATAATAGGGCAGTGGCGTCTGCATCTCCACCAGCTCGGTGTCTGTTTTCTAAAGATATATTTAAAGAATTACAAAGATTTCCTAAACTGTAAGAGCCTAAACCAGGTTTGATTTTTCTAGCCGCACGGACGGTACAAAGTTTTCTTGCCGACCATTTAAAACCCGACTGTTCCAACTGATGATGTACAAACGAATAATCGAAGTTGACATTATGCGCTACGAAAACACGATCAGTCAACATTTCTAAAACCTTCTCTGAAATATCATCGAAAATAGGAGCATTAGCAACCATTTCATTATTAATTCCCGTTAATCCAAAAATAGAAGGAGGAATATCCTGTTCTGGATTTACAAGAGTTTCATAACGATCCAACACTTTTGTACCATCATGAATAATAATGGCAATTTCTGTAATACGGCTACCACTGGCATTTCCGCCTGTGGTTTCGATATCGACTATGGCATATTCCTGATTTTTCATTTTTATATAACGTAAGTTTTTCTTTAGTTATTTAAATATTTAACACATAGAATTAAAGTTGAAAATGGCGTCTCTACAAGCTAAAAAACTATTTTTCTATGTGTTAAATTATCCTCATTTAAAATTTCATTCGGTGTCTTGGCAGATTAATTTCATGCCCCTGCGGATAAGGTTTTCGATGTGTTAGGCTTATATCTTCTTTAATTTGGTTTTGTGTTCTAAACTGATCTTTCGAATCCATATATCGCGGATCTGGAATGAAAGGCATTTTCGCCATTTTAGTAATGGTGATTGTTGGAAAATGATAATCAACTTCGACATTTCCTAACAAAAGATAACAGCCTCCGCCCTGAAAAGGATATTTCTCTAAGCTATCCGGAAAATGTGCCGTATCAAAATAAGTACCTTCATGATCGATCCAGGTTCCAAAATACATAGTGCCTTTTTTGGTCGGAACGTGTTTTCTCGAAATTAAATACGCCAGCATTCTAACTTGTTTTTTATGATACTGAACTAAATCTTTAGCCATAATATCGCCTCGATGTTTGGTTTGGAGAAGGTCAAAAACAGTGCATGAAACAGGAAAACTTAAAAGCTCAATTTCATCAAAAGCATCTTCAAAAACGGAACGTTCTAATTTTGGGAGTTTGTATTCTTTAACGGGTTCCTGTAGTAATTTCAAATCTCTATTTTCGGGCTTAAAATTATTTAACAGCAGACTGGCAGTTACCAAAAGCTGATTTTTAGTTTTCCCTGTAAAACGAAATGCATCAATAAAAATTAGAGTTTTAATGCCTTCAATCCCAATTGGAATTCGATTGATAAAATCTTCCAGAGAATTAAAATCACCTTTTTTATTTCGATCTTCTTCAATTAAATGTGCGATTTTGGATTCCAAACTCTGAATGTGCATAAAACCGAGATAAATATCGGTACCATATAAAGTAGTCTGATATTCGCTTTTATTCACACACGGATTATGAATTGTTCCGCCAGACATTCTTGCTTCGTGTACATACACTTCGGTTCTGTAAAATCCACCCTGATTGTTGATTACCGCTGTCATAAATTCGACCGGATAATTGACTTTCAGATACAAACTCTGATAACTTTCAACTGCATAAGAAGCCGAATGCGCTTTGCAGAAAGAATATCCCGCAAAAGATTCAATCTGGCGATAAATTTCCTGACTTAATTGTAATGGATGTCCTTTTTGAGCACAACTCGCGAAGAAATTATCTTTTACTTTCTGCAACGCTTCCAAAGATCTTCCTTTTCCTGACATGGCACGACGAAGAATATCACCGTCAGGAGCGGGAAGTCCGCCGTAATGCTGGGCGATTTTAATCACATCTTCCTGATAGACCATAATGCCGTAAGTTTCGCCAAGATGTTCTCTGAAAACCTCATGAAAATACTCAAACTGAGTTGGGTTATTATGACGAAAAATATACTCTTTCATCATTCCCGATTGTGCAACGCCGGGACGAATAATAGACGACGCAGCGACAAGAATTTTATAATTATCACAATTTAAACGACGCAGTAAACCACGCATAGCAGGACTTTCGATATAAAAACAGCCAATTGTATGTCCTTTTGCTAAATAAGAATTGCAAACGGCCTCGTCTTTAGAAATTGAAGTATCACGAATATTAACTTTTATACCTCGGTTTTTGGCAATCAGTTTTACGCTGTCGTCAATATGTCCGATACCACGTTGACTTAGAATATCAAATTTGTCAAAACCAATTTCTTCGGCAATATGCATATCAAAAAGTACGATTGGAAAACCTTTTGGTGGCATTTCCAATGGCGTATAATTCGTAATTGGTTCTTCAGAAATTAGAATTCCACACGCGTGCATGCTTCGTTGATTGGGATATTTTCCCATCATTTGTCCGTATTCCTGAACCAATTTTACAATTTTATTGGTTGGATGAAGTTCTTCTGGATTTTTTGCCAAAAGATCTAATTCTTCTTTAGGAAGCCCGAAAACTTTTCCAACTTCCCTAAAAATAGAACGGTATTTAAACTCAACATTTGTACCGCAAAAAGCTACATGATCTCTGCCGTATTTTTTGAAGATATATTCTAAAATTGTGTTGCGTTCCTGCCAGCTCCAGTCGATATCAAAATCAGGAGGAGTTTTACGATTGAGGTTTAAAAAACGTTCAAAATATAAATCTAATTCGATGGGACAGATATCGGTAATTCCGAGGCAATAGGCAATAATACTGTTGGCACCGCTTCCGCGTCCGATGTGCATGAATCCTTGACTGTTGCTATACTGAATAATATCCCAGGTAATTAAAAAATAACCGCTGAATTCTAATTCGTCAATTACTTTTAATTCTTTCTTCACACGAGCTTTTGCTTCAATATTTTCGTTTCCGTAACGTTTTTCAAATCCTTCCCAAGCCAATTCGGTCAATTTTTCTAAATCTTTTTGACGGTTTTCAGTATAGAATTTTTTATTTCTTTTAGCTGAAAAATCATATTGAAAATTACAATCGTCGATGATGCGCTGTGTGTTTAAAATGATTTCAGGATATTTTTCATAGAATGGCAGAATCGATTCTAGTGGTTTCATCATATCAGAAACTTTGCAATAATCTGCTTCTGTAAGTTTCGATAAAATAATATTGGTGTCAATAGCTCTAAGCACTTTATGCAGATTGTATTCTTTTTTACTTCGAAAAGTTACAGGCTGTAAAATCACCATTTTGGAGATTTTATTTTTATGTTTTGAAGTCAGAAGACCTGAAACTTCTTCAGGACGAACTCCGATAAATTCATTTTCGAAAAGCGTTTCAGGAGCATTTTCTAAAGTATAAATCACAAAAACCGACTCGAATTTTGGAGCACGCAAAGGCAAAGTTTCTCCGCTGAAATTATATTTCGTTAAGAATCTGTTCATTTCTGCTAAACCTTCTGCATTTTTAGCTAGACCAATATATAGGAATTGATGATTGCATCGAAATTCCATTCCAACCAAAGGTTTGATTTCTTTTTCCTGACACGCTTTTATAAAATCGTAAATTCCGGTAACGGTATTAATATCTGTTAATGCCATTACTTTAATATCATGCAAAACCGCTTCAGCAATCAATTCCTTAAGCGGAATTGTGCCGTAACGTAATGAATGATAGGAATGACAATTAAGATACATTATTTCTTGCGTTTTAAAATTTCGTCTTTAGTGTTTGGTTTAAAATGAGCTCCGGCACAGCGCATTACGGCATCAAAACCATAACGACTTTTCATTTTGTCCATCGCTTCGTAAAGTGAAAGCATTTCCTGAGTATCCTCAAAAAGATCAATTTGATAGGTTCCGCGCACGAGTCCGCTAAAGCGAATACCAATCAAACGCAGACGCATACGACGTTGATACACTTTCTCAAAAAGTTCTATTACATTTTTAGTCAAAATATGATCGGCAGAGGTATAAGCCACTCGGGATTGTTTGGTTTCGGTATCAAAATTGGCGTAACGTATTTTAACGGTAACAGTTGAGGTTAGCCATTGTTCCGCACGAAGCTGAAAGGCCAGTTTTTCGACCATTCCTAATAATATTCTTCTCAGTTTTGCAAGATCAATAGTATCCTGCGAAAAAGTAGTTTCAGTAGAAATTGATTTTCGTTCGGTATAAGGTTCAACAGGTGTATGGTCGATTCCGTGTGCTTTTTTCCAAAGTTCCAAGCCATTTTTACCTATCATCTGTTGTAAAACTTCGGCAGGCATCTCAGCTAAAGTCTGAATTTTTCGAACGCCGATTCGAGATAAAAGCTGAAAAGTAACAGCTCCAACCATTGGAATTTTCTGAATTGAAAGCGGATTTAAAAAGTCTTGTACTTCTTGTTCTGGAATTTGAAGATTCCCAACAGGTTTGCCTTCGCCAGTCGCAATTTTAGAAACCGTTTTGTTAATGGATAATGAAAAACTAATCGGAAGTCCGGTTTCTTTAATGACTTTTTGAGCCAGTTCATTTGTCCATTTATAACTGCCGTGAAATTTGTCCATTCCAGTAATATCCAGATAAAATTCATCGACACTTGCTTTTTCTAAAACAGGCGCTTTTTCCTGAAGAATTTCGGTAACATCATGAGAAAGTTGCGAATATAATTCCATGTCGCCTTTCATCACTTTTGCGTCAGGGCAAAGCTTTAATGCCATACGAATCGGCATGGCAGAACGAACGCCAAATTTACGGGCTTCATACGAACAAGAAGCAACAACACCGCGGTCTCCTCCACCTATAATAAGCGGAATTCCGTTAAGTTCTGAGTTAGTGCGTCTTTCACAGGATACAAAAAAGGTATCCAAATCCATATGTACAATTGCCCGTGCCATTTTCCTTTGTTTTTGTATGGAACAAAATTAGCACAGGTGATAACAATTTTTTGTATATTTGCTGTTCCAAATTATAACAAATTAATTATGTCCTTATTTTCAGACAACATCAGAGCACTAAGGGTTAAGCATAAAATATCACAAGAAAAATTAGCTGAAAACCTAAGTATTACAAGAGGAAGATACGTGAAATACGAAGACGGAACTTCGGAAGCACCGTATGACATTTTAAAGAAGATTGCATTATATTTTCATATGAGTATCGACTTGATATTATCTGTCGATATACGTAAAATTGATGTGCAAAATTTGATAAAACTAGAAGGCAATCGACTTATTTTACCAATCCAAGTGGATAGTTTTGGAGAAAATTTTATTGAAATTGTATCTCAAAAAGCAAAAGCCGGTTATCTAAATGGATATGCTGATCCAGAATATATTGAAAGTTTACAGCAGATTACACTTCCTTTTTTGGGACCAGGAAAACACCGCGGATTTCCCGTTGAAGGTGATTCAATGCCTCCACACGAAGATGGTTCTATTATTATTGGCCGTTATGTGGAAAAGTTGGGAGAGGTAATGGATGGAAAAACCTATATTTTGATTACCAAAAATGAAGGAATGGTGTACAAGCGTCTCAATAAAAACAAAAAGAACGCTTTGGTTTTAGAATCGGATAATAGTTTTTACCCAAATTATGAAGTAAAAGCTTCTGATATTTTGGAGATTTGGGAATACGAATGCAACATCGGCCGTTCGGATAAGAAACAAGAAATATCGGAAACCGGAGCAATGAAGGATTTGCTTTTAGAATTGAAACGTGAAGTTCGAGAGATTAAGAATAATACTTCGAATGCATAATTTTTTTCGCCACGAATTCACGAATTATTTTAATCAAAATTCGTGAATTCGTGGCGAAAAAATCTAAAAAACCTTCACAAAACTCAAACCATATTGCTGTCCGTTATAAAAAGGAGCAATCATAGAAGTTGATTTACTTTCAGATGAAGATTTGAATAACTTTTTTGTAATATACGGATTCATCCAATAGGCGATTTTGGTACTCAAAATCCCGATTCCGGCACCTGCAGCGACATCAGTCAGCCAATGGCGATTGTTGTAAATTCTAAATAATCCCGTTCCCGTTGCAACGGCATAACCGGCAATTCCGTACCAAATCGATTTGTCTTTGTATTCTTGCCATAAAAATTCAGCTCCGGCAAAAGCAGTTGCTGTGTGTCCAGAAGGAAAAGAATTATTCGAACTTCCATCAGGTCTTTCTTCATGTACAATCGACTTTAAGCTCAAAACTGTTGTTGCCATTATAACATAAGAAGTCACAAATATTACCGAACGATCGCGCATATTATTCTTGCCTTTTACACCAAAAGCATTCAGAGCATAAACAGATGCCGCAGGCGCATATTGCGAGAAATCATCAATCGTAATTTTCTCGTCAATATCCTCGGTAACTTCATCCTTAATTTGATGATTGAAACTTAGTAGCTGATCACTTTCTAAACCAATTACGCCATAACCAATTAATACACTCGGAATAATTAGTTGTTTGTAATTGAATTTTAAATGGTTTGAAGTGCTGTCAATTTTAGTAATCGAATCATTTTGCTGTGCATTCGCAGAAAATAATCCAAATAGAAATACCAGAGAAATGGCTTTGTAAAACATCTTTCGTTGTCGTTATATTTTGCAATATTAACGAAGGTTTTTGCCAACTATTTTTCTCTTAATTGAACCTTAAGGGAATATTAATTTGTTGGTTTTAAATGAGGTAGTTGAATTAAGATTGGCTAAATTTTGAAATTATTTTAAGTGTCAGTCTGAGCGAAGTCGAAGGGTTTTAAAGTACGAAAGATCTTCGACTTCGTTCAGACTGACAGACCTAATAAAATGAATTTAGCTAAACTTTCAATGAAAACCAAAACGTGCTCCCCAACCCCAAATTACTCTCAACACCAACATTTCCATTTTGAGCTTCAATAAATTCTTTACTAATAGCTAATCCCAATCCAGTTCCAGATTTTTGACTTCCAGGAACCTGAAAATATTTATCAAAAACTTTGTCTTTATATCTTGTATCAATTCCTTTTCCAGTATCGATAACCTGAAAAACGATTTGATTTAATTCTTTTTTTAATTTGATATGAATCGTGCTTTTTTCAGAAGAATATCGAATCGCATTTGACAAATAATTAATCAAAACCCAGCCTGTTTTTTCACTGTCGGCTTTTACTTCGCTTAAGTTTTCATCGGCATCAACAATTAATTGAATCTGTTTTTGTTCTGCCTGAACTTTTACCGCTTCAACAGCATAATTTACAATTTCATGCGGATTGCTTTTTTCAATATTTAGCTGAATATTTCCCGTTTCTAATTGAGATAGATTTAGTAATTCACCTGTAATTTTCAACAATCGCTGACTATCCTCTTTTATACTTTCTACCAATTGTTTCTGATCGTCGTTCATGCCGCCTGTTTTTTCATTTTCAAGCAATTTCAGACTTAATTTTATCGAAGCAATTGGTGTTTTTAATTCGTGCGAAACGGTGGCAATAAAATTGGTTTTCGCAAAATCCAATTCTTTAAAAAGTGTAATATTTCGTAGAATAATTACATCGCCAATATTGATTTCTTTTTCTTCGCCTGTTGGAATTATGGTAATATTCAGAATTTCTTTTTCGAAATAACTTTCTTTTCCGTGCGCATAAATTTTAAGAGGTTGTTTTTTAGGAGAATCTGATTCCTCTTTTAAAATCAAAGAACGAATCAAATCATTCGACAAGGCTAGAGTAGAAGCCGATTTACCAATAACATCTTCCAGTTTAAGACCAATAATTTTCAGCGCTTCATCATTGGCAAACAAAACAATTCCTTCATGATCTAGACCAATAATAGGATCGTTCATGTTATTGATTAAAGTTTCCAGTCGCTTCTTTTCGAAAAAGAGTTTGTACAAATTACTGTCGTTATATTCCTGAAGTTTCTGCGCCATCGTATTAAACGATTTGGCCAAATCTCCAAATTCGCTATGACTCGTAAAATGAACACGTTCAGAATAGTTTTTATTCGCAATTTCCTTAATACTCAGCGTTAATTCCTTAATTGGATTTGCAATATTATTTGGAAGATTGACCAGTAAATTAAAAGCAATCAGGAAGCATAAACTTCCAACAATGGCAATCCATAGATTAGCATTTTCGGCGGTATGTTTGGCAATATCGCTTTTCTGTTTTATAGCATCCAGATTCAGTTTCATAATAGCAAAAATATCCTGTCTGATTTTTGCTTTTATGACTTCGTTTGCTCCGTTTTGTTCTAAAAGTGTAAAACTTTTTTCAAGGTTTTCGGTCGCTTCTTTTTCTCCGGGTTCGGTAACATTTTGCGTTTGTTTTTCAAGATATTCCTTAAAAACATGAATCTTGCTATCAGGACTCGCTTTAATTTCATCCAAAGACAAAATCATATTTCGCGAATATTCCAGCGTATTATAATTCGCTTTCAGAATATTCTCAGTATCTGCTTTTATCAAAAAAACAGAATAACCACTCACTAACGAAAGTATGATGATCATTAAAAATAACAATCCAACTCCCAGATTCAATTTGGTTTTAATTCTCATATTTCATTTTTTGTGTGAAATGTTGTTTGTAAAATGTGAAATGAAAACAACATCTTACATCTCACATAAAACATTTTACGATAATATCACAAGATCAACATTTGATAAAGACAGTTTGTTTAGCAAACGCCTGAAAATTGTTGTAGACAAAATTACTTTAAATAAATTCAAATGCGGTTTTCCAATGCAGACAGTTGTAATTTGTTTTTCTTCTACGGTTGCTAAAATCGCATCGGCAATATTACTGTTTTCCACTTTAATTACTTCTGCGCCTAATTGCACGGCGAGTTTAAAGTTATTAATTAAATGCCTTTGTTTGTCTAAAGCAATTTTATTACTGCTTTCCTGCGGAGTTTCTACATACAAAACATACCACAATCCGTTATAATAACTGGATAGTCTTGCTGTTTTTCTAATCACAATTTTAGCCGTTTTATCATTACTACTAATGCAGGCCAAAAGTTTCTCATGTCGTAAAGCATGAAGATTCGGAACTTCATTTTCAACTTTTCGAACGACCTGACTCGCTACTTCTTTCAAAGCCAATTCCCGAAGTTGTAAAATCTGTTCCGATTTAAAAAAGTTCGTTAAAGCCGTCTGAATTTTATCCGGGGTATAAATTTTTCCTTCTTTCAAACGGGCAATCAAATCCTCAGATGTTAAATCGATATTGACGACTTCATCCGCCAATCGCAAAACATTATCCGGAATGCGTTCCTGAACATCAATGTTTGTAATACGTTTTACATCTTCATTTAAACTCTCAATATGCTGAATATTAACCGCCGAAATCACATTAATTCCAGCTTCCAGAATCTCTAAAACATCTTGCCAGCGTTTTTCGTTTTTGCTTCCCTCAACGTTTGTGTGTGCTAATTCATCAACAATAACCACTTCTGGACGAAGGTTGATAATCGCCTGAACATCCAATTCTTCGAGTTCTTTTCCTTTATAAAAAATGGTCCGTCTCGGAATTATCGGCAAACCGGTTAATAATTCATGCGTTTCCTTTCGCATGTGCGTTTCGATGTAGCCAATTTTTACATCGATTCCGTTTTTCAATAACGAATGCGCTTCCTGAAGCATACGAAAAGTTTTGCCCACACCGGCGCTCATCCCAATGTAGATTTTAAACTTTCCTTTTCGTGATTTCTGAATTAAATCGAGAAAGTGCTGTGCGTTATTATTTTCGTTTTCCATATTTTTTGCTTTAAGCGATAAGCTTTAGGCTTTAGGCAGTATAACTTTTAAAAGCTTACTGCTTAAAGCCTATAGTCTAAAGCTAAAATGAAATCGCCAGCGAAGTCGTTACAAACGTATTCGTATCCGTTGGAAGATTGTCTTTATTTGTGAAGATTTCGTCTTTACTTGAAAGATTTCTCGCTTCAATTCTAAACATAACATTATCAGTAACTAAGTAATCAAAGTTAGCCGAAAATCCGTAAGTTTTAAAACCGTTTGGCGTTTCTGTTAAAATGATCACGCCTTTCTCGTCGCTGTAATATTCTCCTCTTGCTGCCAACTGAATTTTATCTGTTGGTTTATATTGCAGAATCAAAACAGGAGAGAACCAAGTATCATATTTATCACTTCCTTTTGCCGACTGTTGAGATCCAATATCAAAACCAGCCGTAATATTTGTCTTTTCCGTTACCTTAAATTGGCCATAAAAGTTGTTGAAATAACGCCATTTTTTATCAATATCCGGCTGTTCATTTCCAACATAAGTACTCCAGTTCAGCGCAACCCGGTCAGACGGTTTGTAAGTAACCTGAGTTCCAAAAGCAGGCGTTTGATTGCCTTCTACTTTTTCAATTCGCTGCCAGCCATTCAAGTACATTCCCGCCAAATACCATTCTCCAGATTCAGATGTATAACCAATTTTAACTCCCGTTTCATAATAAGGAGAATTCTCAGCCAGAATACTTCTCGTTAAAGTCTGGCAATCTTTTCCAATTGCACTTTCAAAACCAATATGCGAAGGCATGATTCCAGCATCAACCCATAAATTATGGTTTTTCGAAATTTTTACGCCAACATTTGCTTCATAAACATTTTTCAACAAACCCTGCTCGGCAGACATATTATACTCGGCATAAGTTCCCGCCATCAAGGCAAAATTCCCCCGAATATTTTCTTTCGAATAATTCACTTTTGCCATTCCTAAATTCAGGTTTACCTCGTTGCTTTTATTGTAACTGTAAAAAAAGTTTGGCCGTGTATGATTCTCAGGTTTCCCGAAATCATAACTATAATAAGCGTCTACATATCCTGAAAACGTAAACGGACTTTTAGATTCTTCTTGCGCTTGTAAATTGCTATAACCAAAAGCGATTAAAGCAGTAAGTATTATTTTTTTCATTTTTGTGGTATTCAATTATTTATTAGTAGATTTTTTAGGAGCTAATCCCGCTATCCGTTTCAATCTTTTGTGTCTCGTTAAAGAAACGAGACACAAAAGGATTTCCACTACTATCGGGGCTAGGGCATTTGGGGTAAAAAGGCGTTTTTGTATTATAATGTTTTCATATCCTAACAGGTTTCCAAAACCTGTTAGGTATTTATTGAAGAATTCAGTTTTCGATTCCAGTTCGCCAAAGTTTGTCATTTCGACGAAGGAGAAATCTTCGTAAGTAACTCCGTCTAGAAATTCGCCAATCTTTGTCGAGCTACTCATGGAGATTGCTTCGCCAGTTCACTATCGCTCGTGTCCTCGTTCCTCGGAATGACAAAAATGCGCAAAGAGAAAACTTAGAATCTTAGAACCTTGGCAACTTAGCATCTCTGGAATTAGCGAAGCTGATCCAGTGCCACATTCAATTCCAAAACATTAACCGTTTCAGGTCCTACAACAGCAGTATTAATTTTAGATTCCACCAAAGATTTTACTTTTGCTTCGTCTAGTTTTCTTTCTTTAGCAATTCGTTTCACCTGAATCAAAGCGCCTTGCGGAGAAATATTCGGATCTAAACCACTTCCAGAAGCCGTAACCATATCTGAAGGAATATCAGATTTTTTCAAGTACGGATGAACCAATAAAAGGGTATCAATTCTTTTTTGAACCAAAGCCAAATAATCAGGATTGCTTGGGCCTTTGTTGCTTCCTGCACTTCCCGCCGCGTTGTAATCAACAGCTGAAGGTCTTCCCCAGAAATAATTCGACTTATCGAATTTCTGACCAATTTTTTGATAACCAACAACTTTTCCGTTAACCGAAATAGTTTCTCCTTTTCCTTGATTTGGAGCCAATTGTGCAATTCCATAAATCGCTAAAGGATAAATAACTGCGAACAAGATTAGAGTAACCGCAGTAAGTTTTATTATAGAAAATAGATTTTTCATTTTTTTGAGATTCTAAGGGACTAAGGTTCTAAGATTCTAAGTTTTTTCTTAGAAGCTTAGTAACCCAAAGTCATGTTTTTAATTTGAGTTTTTAAAGATTCCTGAATTTTACGATTCTAAGAGAAAAACCTTAGCCCCTTAGAATCTTAGCATCTTAGAACCTTACATAAAAAGTGCTACCAATAAATCAATAACTTTGATTCCGATAAAAGGGACAATCAGACCACCAAGACCATAAATCAAAAGGTTTCTTTTTAAGATGGCACTAGCTCCAATTGGGCGATAATCAACACCTTTCAGCGCAAGTGGAATTAATATCGGAATGATAATCGCGTTGAAAATCACAGCCGATAAAATTGCACTTTCAGGACTATGCAAATGCATAATATTCAAACCTTGAAGCGCAGGAATCGCAGTAATAAAAAGAGCAGGAACAATAGCAAAATATTTCGCAACGTCATTTGCAATAGAAAAAGTAGTTAAAGTGCCTCGAGTCATTAAAAGCTGTTTTCCAATTTCAACAATCTCAATTAGTTTCGTTGGATCATTGTCAAGATCCACCATGTTTCCGGCTTCTTTTGCTGCTTGAGTTCCGCTGTTCATCGCAACACCAACATTGGCTTGGGCAAGGGCAGGAGCATCATTTGTTCCGTCACCCATCATGGCAACTAGACGTCCTTCAGCCTGTTCTTTTCTGATGTAATTCATTTTGTCTTCAGGCTTAGCCTCGGCAATAAAATCATCAACACCGGCAGCTTCGGCAATAAATTTAGCTGTCAGCGGATTATCACCTGTAACCATTACCGTTTTGATTCCCATTCTGCGTAAGCGCTCAAAACGTTCTTTCATTCCAGTTTTGATAATATCCTGAAGTTCAATAACACCTTGAATTTCGTTGTTTTTAATTACTACTAATGGAGTTCCACCGTTAGATGAAATTGTAATAACTTGTTGTGCAGTATCTTCGGGAAAAGATTTTCCGGCTTGCTGTGCAATATTCTTTGCAGCATCTTGTGCTCCTTTACGAATGTTTGTTCCGTCTTTTAATACGACTCCAGAAGTTCTGGTTTCCGCAGTAAATTTGATAGTATGCGAAATATCAGAAGTAGTCTTTAAGAAACTTGCTTTCGTTTCATTTTTTACATCTATCATTTCACTCAACTCCAAGATGCTTTTACCCTCAGGAGTATCATCAGCAAGCGAACTCAAAACAGCCGATTTAACGAAATCATCAAAAGAGATTCCTTTTGCAGGATAAAAATTGGTTGCTTTTCTGTTTCCAATTGTAATGGTTCCGGTTTTATCCAAAAGCAAAACATCAATATCTCCGGCAGTTTCCACCGCTTTACCCGATTTTGTAATTACGTTGGCGCGCAACGCTCTGTCCATTCCCGCAATACCAATTGCAGAAAGTAAACCTCCAATTGTAGTTGGAATTAAACATACAAACAAAGCGATGAAAGCCGCGATCGTGATGGGTGCGTTTGCATAGTCGGCAAACGGTTTTAGCGTAACGCACACAATCACGAAAATTAAAGTAAATGCGGCTAATAAAATGGTTAAGGCAATTTCGTTTGGTGTTTTCTGACGGCTTGCACCTTCAACTAAAGCAATCATTTTATCTAAAAAGCTTTCACCAGGTTCAGAAGTTACTTTTACTTTAATTTTGTCAGATAATACTTTTGTCCCTCCGGTAACCGAAGATTTGTCTCCGCCAGCTTCTCTAATTACAGGAGCACTTTCTCCGGTAATGGCACTTTCATCGATAGTAGCCAGACCTTCAATAATTTCACCGTCGGCAGCAATTAAATCGCCCGCTTCACAAACGAAAATATCGTCTTTTTTTAATGCAGAAGAACTGATATTTTTTATTTCTCCATTAGGTAGAATTTGTCTTGCAGGAGTTTCTTCGCGGGTTTTTCTTAAACTGTCGGCTTGTGCTTTTCCTCTTGCTTCAGCAATGGCTTCGGCGAAATTGGCAAATAAAAGCGTTGCCAATAAAATCAAGAACACAATTAGGTTATAAGTAAAACTTCCCTGATCGTTTGCACCCATTAATATCGAAATGCAGACAGCAAACATAATTGCGGTTCCAATTTCTACGGTAAACATTACCGGATTTTTGATCATCATTTTTGGATTCAGCTTTACAAAAGACTGCGCTAAGGCTTCTTTTACCTGTTTACTTTCAAACAATGATGTGGATTTATTAGTTGTCATTTTTCTTTGTGTAATATGTTAAATGTAAAATGTGAAATTTCCTACTTTTGTAAATAATTATTTTAAATATGAAACCACACAAGAAATTGAATTCATGGATTAAAAGTTTTGAATTCGTTAAAGAAATTTATTTAGCTACAAGGCAATTTCCTTCTGAGGAAAGGTTTGGCATTACTTCGCAAATTCGCAGAGCTTCTGTTTCTATACCTGTTAATATTGCAGAAGGAGCAGCAAGAAAAGGAATAAAAGAGTTTATCCATTTTTTACATATTTCTCTAGGTTCTTTATCGGAACTCGATACTTTAATTTTATTGAGCAAGGAGTTAGATTTTTTCAATGAAAAAGAATGCGAACAATTGATTGAAAAATTAGACATCATAGGAAAACTTATTTATGGATTAATCAAGAATCTTGAAGCACGTTTATGATTTGTTATTTGTGAAAAAGTAAAATGTGATTTGTAAGTTGTAAAATGTTGTTTAGGTATCGATTTTTACATCTCACATTTTACTTTTTCACATTTTACATTCCGAAATATTCTGCCAATGGACCTAAAGCCAACGCTGGGAAGAATGATAAAGCAGCGATAATTGCGATTACGGCAAAAGTCATGATTCCGAAAATCGAGGTGTCGGTTTTTAAAGTTCCTGCACTCTCTGGAATGTATTTTTTACCTGCTAATAAACCTGCAATTGCCAGTGGTCCAATAATTGGAATAAAACGGCTTAATAGTAATACAATTCCTGTTGTGATATTCCAGAACGGATTGTTATCTCCTAAACCTTCAAAACCAGAACCATTATTGGCAGCACTTGAAGTATATTCATATAACATTTCTGAGAATCCGTGATTACCAGGATTATTTAACCATCCTGTCGCGTTTCCGTTAAACCAATAGCCCATTGCAGTATCGTGCGCAGCAAAATAAGAAGCTAAAGCAGTTCCGGCTAAAATCAATAATGGGTGAAGAATGGCGATAAAAGCAGCAATTTTCACTTCCCGCGCTTCGATTTTCTTACCTAAAAATTCAGGAGTTCGGCCAACCATTAATCCGGAGATAAATACGGCTAGAATTATAAAAATATAGTAGTTTAGAATACCAACA
Source organism: Flavobacterium resistens (assembly GCF_900182645.1). Classification (GTDB taxonomy): domain Bacteria; phylum Bacteroidota; class Bacteroidia; order Flavobacteriales; family Flavobacteriaceae; genus Flavobacterium; species Flavobacterium resistens. The sequence goes on from NZ_FXTA01000002.1 coordinate 1,232,982, forward strand.
CCGCATCCGCCGTAAAAGGCATTTACCATCATAGATAATAGTTGCATAGTGCCAGACATTGGCATAGAACTATCGTGCATACTGTTTACAGAACCTGTAGAAATTACCGTTGTTGCAATACTCCAGAAACCTGAAATTGCTGGGCCAAACCGAACTTCTTTTCCTTCCATCGCTCCGGTTGCTTGTGCGATGCCCATTTTTTCGATAGCAGGATTTCCGTTGATTTCACTCATAACTGTTGGAACAACCAAGAGTAAGAAACCAACTGTCATTACACCAAAAATAATATTCGATAATTTTCTTTTGTTGAGGTAAAATCCAAGAGCAAAAATCATCGCAAACGGAATAATCATTTGCGCCCAAAGTTCAACTTGGTTAGTAAAATAAGTCGGATTTTCTAATGGATGCGCTGAGTTGGCTCCAAAAAATCCACCACCATTTGTACCAATATGTTTAATCGCAATAAATGCTGCAGCTGGCCCGCGAGAAACTTCGACATGATCGCCTTGCAGCGTTGTAATAGCATCTTTACCTTCAAAAGTCATTGGAGTTCCACTAAATACTAATGCAACAGCCACGATTGCTGAAAGCGGTAATAAAATACGAGTACAGCTTTTGATGAAATAATCGTAAAAATTACCTAATTTTTCTGTTGTTCTTTCTTTCATTGCTGTAAAAATCATAGCGGCAGCAGCCATTCCGATACCGGCAGAAACAAATTGAAGGAACATCAAGACGATTTGTGAAAGGTAAGAAACCCCGCTTTCTCCTGAATAATGCTGTAAATTACAATTGACTAAAAATGAAATAGCAGTGTTAAATGCCAGATCTGGCGTCATTGAGGGGTTGTTATCCGGATTTAAAGGCAAAGAACCCTGAAACAATAAGACAAAAAAGCAAAGAAAGAACCAAACCAAATTGATACTTAAAAGTGCTTTTAAGTGTTGTTTCCAGTTCATTTCTTCAGCAGGATTAATACCGCTGATTTTAAAAATAAATTTTTCAATTGGATTGAAAATCGGATCAAGAAGTGTTTTATCTCCCAAGAAAACTTTAGCAATATATTTTCCTAAAGGAATCGCTAAAACAATAGTTAGGATAAAAATACCAATGACGCCTAATAATTCTGTGTTCATAATTTTTATATTTTTTAGTGAAAGGTGAGAGGTGATTTGTAAAATGAGTTGATGAATAAAATTTGTGTTTACATTTCACTTAATGCATTTCACTTTTTACATGATTTAAAATTTTTCGGGTTTGATTAATACATATACCAAATACACGAAAACGGCGATTGAAATAATAAAGAGTGCAGTCATGATTTAGATTTTTTCAAAAAATTCAACAGAGAGAAAGCAAATGGCAAACAGCACAACGGCCAGCCCGAGTAAAAGAAAAGTGATCATAATATTATTTTAGATTTAAGATTGTAGACTTTAGATTTTCGATTAAACAGTTAACCGATTCAACAGATTTATACTCCCGAAGCATTAACCTGCTTGATATATTCTGCTTTAAGTGTTTGAGGAAATAGATGTGAAATATTGCAGTGGCGCACTTCCATAAAAGAAGAAACCGAAAAAACATACACATTAGAAATGGCATTTTTAGTTTCGATGCTTCCGCTAATAAATAGGCGTTCTGCAAGAGCCAGACATTTTTTTGCACGAACGATATTTCCAGAAATAATTGATTTTTTTGTTATCTCGGCAAAGCGTTCTGCTTGTTTGTAGATTGAGGTGACTTGGTTTTTCATTTGGAATGAATTTTTAATGTTCTCCCTCCTTATGCCAAAATATGTTCCGAAAAAATAAAGTTATAGCTAAAGTGCTGTCAATAAAAGGAATGTAGTTTTGTGCCAAAAATTAGGCATAAAAAAAGCCTATCAAAATGATAAGCTTTTATTGAAATGATAAGGTTCTTTTAATTATGAATTATGAATTGTAAAATGTAGCCTACTTTGATATTGGAATTTTTAAATTTTCGAATTTTCTATCCCATATTCTTCCAACTTTCTATACAAAGTTGCAATTCCAATTTCTAATAATCGTGCGGTTTCCGCTTTATTTCCTTTAGTATAATTTAAAACCTTTTGTATATGCAGTTTTTCAACACTCTGCATTGAGAAAGCCGACATCGATTTGGTGCTTTTTTCAGCTTGATTTTGTAGTTCGTAAGGAAGAACATCAGAAGTCAAAATATCGCCACTGCTCAAAATAACGGATCTTTCGATGATGTTTTTAAGTTCGCGGATATTTCCTGGCCAGGAATAATTTTCTAATTTCTGCAGAAAATCATCAGAGATATGTAATGTTTTTTTGTTCGTTTTTTCAGAAAATTGCTTCACGAAATGATGCGTCAAAACGGCAATATCTTTTATTCGTTCTCTTAAAGAAGGCAATTTAATTTCGAAAATATTCAATCGAAAATACAAATCAGAACGAAAACGATGTTCGTCACTTTCTGTTTTTAAATCTCGGTTTGTAGCCGCAATTAATCTGAAATTTGATTTTTTTGGAGTTGTGTCTCCAACGGGAATATATTCGGAAGTTTCTAAAACACGTAATAATTTTGCCTGAAGATCAATTGGCATTTCACCAATTTCATCCAGAAATAAAGTTCCGCCATTCGCTTCTTCAATAAAACCTTTTTTATCTTTTACAGCTCCGGTAAAAGCGCCTTGTTTATGACCGAAAAGTTCGCTTTCTAAAATTTCTTTTGTGAAAGTACTACAGTTCAAGGCCACAAAAGATTTTCCAACACGATTGCTGTTTTCATGAATCGCCTGCGCAAAAACTTCTTTTCCGGTTCCGGTTTCACCAGTTAATAAAACAGTCGAATCGGTTTTGGCTACTTTTTGTGCGAGATCAATAACCTGTTCGATTCCTTTCGATTTTCCTATAATAGTGCTGAAAGAATATTTGTCGTTGATGCGTTTTTCAAGTTGTTGTACTTTCTTTTGCAAATGCACTTTTTCAACTGCTTTATAAAGAAGCGGAATAATTTTATCATTATCGTCTCCTTTTACAATATAATCGAAAGCACCATTTTTCATCGCCTGAACGCCGTCTGGAATATTTCCAAAAGCGGTTAGTAGAATAACTTCTGTTAAAGGAAAACTTCCTTTTATGTTTTGAAGAAAATCAACACCATTTCCGTCGGGTAATTTTACGTCACATAAAACAACATCAATATCCGTTTGTTCCAGTTTCTTAAAACCAGATTTTAAATCTTTGGCTTCAAAAACTTCAAATCCTTCCGATTTTATAATACGCGCCAGCAGACTTCTCAGTTTTTCTTCGTCGTCTATAATTAAAATTTTGTGTGTCATTTGCAGATAAGCTAAAACCGAATGGGTATTTTGATGTACAAATTTAGGTTTTAAATCAATTCTCTTTTTTGATTCAGCAGAAATTATTTTCAAAAGAGTAATTGGTTTTGAAATATTTTTTTCAAAAAGAAATGTACTTTTAAGCAAAAATTGAATCCATATAATTTATGTTAAAACGTATTCTTCTTATCGGTATATTCTTCTTCGGATGTTTTACTTGTTTTTCAAATGAAGTAGCTGAAAAAGATTCTTTAAAATCAAAGACCATTTCATTTAAAATTAAATTGAAGTCGGAAGAAAAGATCAAAATTAAAGCTGCTCCTTTAAAATATAACAAGCATTTTGCTTACAGTTTTACTCTTGATGATGGATATCGATCGGCTTATTTAACAGCATTTCCATTATTGAATGGAGGAAAAATAAGTAATTCTGATAAAAATGAATGGAAAATTGATCAAGGTGGAGATGGAACAATTTCAAAAGGGCTTTTTTATTCAGACGGATTTGGAAATAAAATTCCGTTTAAATTAGCATTGGCTATAAACGGCGGTTCAATTCGCGATTTACCAGCAAACCGCGGACATCTTTCGTGGCCGGAAATCAAAGAAATGTATAATGCCGGTTGGGATATTTTGAATCATGGTTTTCATCATGCAACAAAACACGGCACAAATTATTTAACAGAAGCCACAGAAAATACAACTTCAATAAAACAAAATCTAGGTTTTACAATGTCACATTTTGTAGTTCCGGGCGGAGAAGGTGATGAGAAATATTATTTGGAATATGAAAAAGATGCACTTAATAATGGGCATTTTTCGGTAGCGTCTTATTATGGTGTTGGTCCAGTTTTTAAAGTCGATTCAAAAATGGATTTAGATAAAATGATTACGGCCAGAACTTTTGTGCAGAGTTCAAAAGACACGACAAGTTTTAAAATAATGGATCGTTATTTAAAAACTTTAGATTCGATTGTAAAACAGCCAAATCCAATTTGGTTTAACGAATTCACACACGGAACGGGAAATACAAATTTGTGGAACTTAAGCATGCGTTTTCCTGATTTCAAATATTATATGACAGCGCTTGCTGATAAATATGGTGTAAAAGGAAACGATTCAGTCTGGATGGCGCCTTGGCAGGAAGTTTATGAATACATCTGGTTAAGAGACCGAATAAAAATTGATTACAAGCAAAAAGGAAAAGATGTAGAAGTGAAAATTGTAATTCCTGAAATTCCTGAAGCATTTAGATATCGTGAAATTACATTAGCGCTTGAAACTTCTTCTAAATTCGAAATAGAATCTGGCAAAGATCTAATTATAAAAGATGATGGTAAGACAAACCATAAGCTGATTCATCTGAAATTGAAACAATAAACATTTGTAGCTACAAATATTATAATTCAATTAACATTAGAAAGCAAAGTGCATCAATATAAATGAGTTAATTTTGCACCTTAGCATTATTTTATATGAAAAAACCAATTTCAGTTTCAATATTAGAGCTTGCAATTATCAATCAAGATAGCAACGCGACCAAAACATTTCAAAAAACAAAAGACATTGCGCAATTAGCAGATAAATTAGGATACAAAAGAATCTGGCTTGCAGAACATCACAACATGGCACACGTTGCAAGTACGGCAACAGTTGTTTTAATTGGATATGTAGCAAGTCAAACCGAGAATATTCGTGTAGGCTCAGGCGGAATTATGTTGCCCAATCATTCTCCTTTAGTAGTGGCAGAACAATTCGGAACATTAGAAACACTTTATCCAAATAGAATTGATTTAGGTTTAGGAAGAGCACCAGGAACAGATCAGCCAACTGCCGAAGCTATTCGAAAAGACTTTTTTGAACAAGCGCAGCGATTTCCTCAAAATGTAAGCAAACTCCAAGAATATTTTTCTAGCGAAAATGCAACAGGAAAAGTTCGTGCTTTTCCAGCAGAAGGTCTTAATGTCCCAATTTGGATTTTAGGTTCAAGTATGGAAAGTGCAGCTTTAGCAGCCGCTTATGGTTTGCCTTATGCCTTTGCCGGACATTTTGCGCCGCGTTTAATGATACAGGCATTTGAGTTTTATCGTGCAAATTTTCAGGCATCAGAATTTTTAGATAAACCCAAAACAATGGCATGCGTTAATATCATCGCTGCAGATACAAATGAAGAAGCCGAATTATTATCGACAAGTTTATATCAAATGTTTCTCAACTTAATCAGGAACGATCGCAAAGGATTACAGCCACCAGTTCTGTCGCTAGATGATATCATGAGTGAAGAAGAACGTTTACATGTCAATCAAATGACCGCGGGAACCTTCACAGGAAACAAAGAACAATTGAGCACAGATCTAAAAAAGTTTATCAACTACGCTAGTATTGATGAATTGATGGTAACAAGTCCTATTTTTGATCATCAGGCAAAATTAAAAAGCATTCAAATTACAAAAGAAGTAATAGATAGCCTAAACGAAAGTATACATATATAAGTATACATACTATATAAGAATAGATTTCAGTCACGCAACCCGACAGTTTTTGAAAACCTGTCGGGTTTGTTTTTTTCTATACATATACATATATATGTATATAGAAAGCTATACTATATTAAGAGTAAAAAAACCGAATTTTTGATTTTGTATAAGGAGCTATTCCCCGCTATCCGCTCCAATCTTTTGCTTTTTAAAGAAAAAAGCAAAAGGATTTCCGCTGCTATCGGGGCTAGGGCAGTTGTTTTCAGAAGAAATCCTCCGAAATAAAAGACCAAAGAGGACCTTGAATAGAGAAAATCTAATGCTTTGCTGTCTTTCCGGGATCAAGACGGCCAAATGTTCTACTTCAAAAGGTTGTTTTCTTGTCAAAGAAGTGTACGAAAGATTAAAAAATCAACAAAACGGAAAGCAGAAAAGCCCCGAAAACGATGAAAACCACGGTGTAATTCAGAAAAACGCCACAAGGAATCAAAAAAGTTTGAATTGTAAATAAAGTGTTATCAGTGAGTTAGGAAATAATCCAAAAAAAGATAAAAAAAACACATCGAAAAAGCTTGTATAACTGAATAAAGGTTCTACTTTTGCACCCGCAACAACGAGAGACGTT
>NZ_FXTA01000003.1 GCF_900182645.1 Flavobacterium resistens
GGAGCGCCAGGCGTACCTGCTGGCCCAGGAGCTCCTACTCCAGAACCTACTCCTACTTCTCCGTCTTTTCCATCTACTCCATCTCTTCCGTCTCTTCCGTTAATTGGAGTCCAACTTCCATCAGGGTTCTGAACATATACAATTTTTGTTTCAGTATCCGTATAAATCTTGATGTCTTTTCCGGGAGCGCCAGGCGTACCTGCTGGCCCAGGAGCTCCTACTCCAGAACCTACTCCTACTTCTCCGTCTTTTCCATCTACTCCATCTCTTCCGTCTCTTCCGTTAATTGGAGTCCAACTTCCATCAGGGTTCTGAACATATACAATTCCTGTTTCCGTATCCGTATAAATCTTAATGTCTTTTCCAGGAGCGCCAGGCGTACCTGCTGGCCCAGGAGCTCCTACTCCAGAACCAACTCCTACTTCTCCGTCTCTTCCATCTACTCCGTCTCTTCCGTCTCTTCCGTCTCTTCCGTTAATTGGAGTCCAACTTCCGTCAGGATTCTGAACATATACAATTTTCGTTTCAGTATCCGTATAAATGTTGATGTCTTTTCCAGGAGCGCCAGGCGTACCTGCTTGCCCAGGAGCTCCTGCTCCAGAACCTATCCCTACTTTTCCGTCTTTTCCATCTACTCCATCTCTTCCGTTTCTTCCATTAATTGGAGTCCAACTTCCGTCAGGATTCTGAACATATACAATTCCTGTTTCCGTATCCGTATAAATGTTGATGTCTTTTCCAGGAGCGCCAGGCGTACCTGCTTGCCCAGGAGCTCCTGCTCCAGAACCTATCCCTACTTTTCCGTCTTTTCCATCTGCTCCAGTTAAACCTTGAATACCTTGATCTCCCTGGTCACCTTTTAAACCTTTAATATCCAAAACCGTCAAAGCGCCTCTTTCATCAATATAAGTAATAGTACCAGCCACTTTATCCTGTGAGATGGATGTCAAAGTCTCTTCAAACGGATCTTCATTTTTCCTTCCCAAATCTTCTCCTGTTGCGAGACGAACCCATCTATCCACATACCAGTAGTAGTAACCAGGATGCACTCCATCTGTACCTTCAGTAGTAGCAGTATTAAAAACAAATAAGCTGTTTACGTTTCCAGCAGTTATCGTTGTTTTATCAACGATACTTTTTAATGCAACTCTGGGAAATAAGACCCCTCTATCAGTTGCTGTAATCTCCAATTGAGTTGAAGGATTAGGTGTTTTATTCCCTATTCCTACTTGCGCATTTGCGGTAAGACCTAAGCCCGCAGAAAAAAGAAAATAAAGTAATTTTTGATTCCTGTTTTTCATGTTTTAAATTTTGATTATACTATATATCTGAAGCATAAAAACTCAACATACACCATTCTTCAACTATATCTAATCGATTTACAATTAATGGATTATGAATTAAATTTTCAATTTCACTTCAAGAACTACTTTTGATTTAACGAGGCAAAATTAGGTCAATCGTACCTGTCGGCTATTTCCAACTAAGACCAAAAAACATACAAAAAAGCCTTTTCTCTCATTCGTCATTTTTTCCTCAAAATCGATTACATTATCTTAAACCAACAAATTGAATATTAATTCAATAGGAGATACTTAACTATTACTATTACCTATAATAATTACACCTATATATGTGATTCATATAATAAGTAAAGGGAGAAAGAACTTCAACTGCATAGATTAACTAATGCAGACAAACCAACTACACTAATTATAACAAGAGTCTATAAATACAATTTGACTTATCACTATGTTTTTTCGTCTCATTTTGAACAATTTGTGTTTTTAATAGCATTTATCTTTGCGATCGAATTAAAGTCAAAACAAATAATACATCTCTAAAAATTAAGCACTTAAAAAAACATTGCTTAGAAAAGATTATGAAAAAAGTCATTCAACAAAATAGCGCCGACCTAGAATGGATTTATTCTCTAGCTTCGCAACTTGGTGGAAAAGTTGAAGGGAATTATATAGTTGTTCCCGAAGAAATTCGCACAGGAAATAACTATTTTCTGAATTGTGGAGAAGGAATCGTGTCATTATATTCAGATGTAACCTACAATAAAGATTTTTGCATAACCCAAAAAAATCTTAAAAATGACTTTGTAGGACTTTATTTTAACCTATCACAATCTGAAACAAAACTATCATTTGGAGCAAATTCAAATATGATGGGATCTTGGTTCTATAATTTATCTCTGATTGACAGCTCATTAGAATTTCAATATAATATACAGAAAGGAAGCAAGGTTTTTATTTTTTGCATATTCATAAAAAAAGAAATAATAAAATCATTCTTAAAGAAGAATATTTTATTTAGAAAAAAATTGGATTTGTTGATGGATCCTACGCAAAATACTTTCATTCATATGGATAGAATGAGTGATGAAAGTTTTCATATTCTTATGAATCTTCAAAAACAAAAAGTAGATGATCCTCTTTTTAATCTTCATATGATTGGAACCACTAATCTATTGATGTCGAAATATTTAAAAAAAATAGCAAAAAATATTATTATCAGTCAAGTCAATGAAGTTGACCTATTAAATATTATTGAATCTCAACGTTATTTAATCGAAAATCTTGAAAAAAGCTTTCCAGGTATAAAATTTCTTGCCTACAAAGCACACATGTCTGATTCTAAATACAAACTATTATTCAAAAAGATTACGGGTTCGCCTCCAAATGTTTTTTATTTAAATAATAAACTATTTAAAGCAAAAGAACTAATTGACGAAAAACAGCTAACCATAGGAGAAATCTGCAAACAACTGAATTTTGGAAGCGCAACGTACTTCGCCGCAAAATTTAAATTGAAATTTGGAATTCTACCAAAAACGTATTCACAACAATTATAATATTATGCTAGAAATAAAACATCATTATTCCCATAAAACGGAATGGTTTTCAGACGCATCAAAACAAATTGGAGCTACTTTATTAAACAGTAAAATATCTGTATTTCCTCAAAATATAGCACAGGGATCATCGTATTACTTGCCAATTATAGATGGAATATCAGCTGTATTGTTTGACGCAAAATTTAAAAAAGATGTAGTTATCAATAGACATGAATCAGATGATGATTTGTACATCTTGCACTTTGATCTGAGCAACACAATCAATCCTTTGAATTTAATAAATTCAAAAAAAGAATCCATAAATTCAAAATTTAAATCTGGATTTTCTGTCCTACACACTTCATTAGGAAGCACTTTTAGGCCAAAAAAAAACCAACGTGTATATGTTCTTCGCATACTAATCGAACAAAAAAAACTGATAAATTATATATCTGAAAAGAATAATTCTTTGAAAAATATTGAGAAGAAAATTTTATTTTACAATACTCTTAATGCTAATAATAAAGTATTGATTAATTCTCTTAAAGAAAAATCTATGTTCGATGTTGGTTTTGATTTATATTTTAAAGGAATATCATTAAAAATATTAGCAAATTTCATAGACACTTATTCTCATCCCGTTAAGGATGAAATTCGCAAAATCGAGCAAGAAGCTATACAGCATGCAAATGATTACATGCTAAATAATTTATACGAAAATTTCCCTGGAATTTTATTTTTATCCAGGCTTGCCAAAATGTCTAAAACAAGATATAAAACTTGTTTCAATAAAACCTATAAAGATAGTCCGTATAATTTTTTTAACAAGCAAAAAATGATCCTTAGTAAGCAATTACTTAGTGGTGGAAATTTTTCTTCTACAAATGAAATTTCTAAAATATTGAACTTTTCAAAGCACAGTTATTTTATAAGTAAGTATAAAAATTACTTTGGAAGAGATCCTTTGATTGATTTAAAAAGAAAAAATATAATTAATAATCTATAAATAATCTTTCGATGTTAAGATGATTTTATTGCTACTAGATAGCAATACATAAAATTTGCTTATTAAATAAAATAAAAATTAAACATGAATTACAACAATAAATCCAGTCAATATTTTAGCAATGTTAGAGTTGAAATGCTAAAATATTTACCTAAAGATTCTTCTAGAATATTAGAAGTTGGATGTGGTAGAGGTTGCTTTGGAGCATCACTTAAAAAGGAGAATAATAGAGAAGTTTGGGGATTAGAATTAATGCCTGAAGAAGGTAAAGAAGCTAAAAAAGTATTAGATCGCGTATTAATTGGTAAATGTGAAGACCTCCTCAATGACCTTCCTGATAATTATTTTGACGCAATTTATTTCAACGACGTACTTGAGCATTTATTTGATCCATATTCTTTATTAAAAGAAATTAAAAGGAAACTTACTGATAAAGGTGTAGTAATTAGCTCAATTCCAAATATTCGATATCATAATGAATTTAGATCATTTTTATTTAAGAAAGATTGGAAATACGAACAGAAAGGGGTTTTAGACTTTACTCACATGAGGTTTTTTACTGGAAAAAGTATTCAGAAAATGTACAAAGATGCCGGATATGTAGTCAACACACATGAAGGCATAAATAAAACAAAATCATTAAAACCTTATTTCTTAAATATTTTATTTCTTTTTACTCAATTAGATATTTTTTATGTCCAATATGCCACTGTTGCTTCAAAAGCACAATTATAAAATTCGATTATTAAAACGGTTTTATTAGAGAAAGGAATTTTTGTTTCAAAAAAAAAACGCCAAACGGATCATAATAGTTTATCCTTCTTGGGGCAAACAGAAAATAAACAAGTGCAAAACACACAGAAATGGCAATTAAATTATTTTTATGGAAATTACCCCAACAATAGATCTTACTTACTTTACAAAACTGCTTTAATAATACAAAAAAAGCAAAAATGTCAGTCATCGGTTATACTAAAAATTTCTAATATACCTTTAGAAGACATTCTGCTGTTGAGTATTTAATAATCAAAGAATTTCAAAATAAACATCTTATTACGCGATAGATTCTATTGTCCTTTTTTTATTCAAATAAGATAATGAAATATAAAGTATGAAATTAATTCATTAAAGCAACAGTAACCAAACAGAATACTGATCAGTTAATACTATCCAAATATTTTACATTAGAAAGAATAATGCCTTATAAAAATTATGAAACTCTGTATGAAGAAAAGGCGCATTGGGAAGGCTTTTTTTTATAATTTGTGTTTTATTTCCTGGTTTGCTTTTAAGATGTGTTTTTAATTCTTTAACAATCTCAATTCTTGTTTTTGTGTCATCCATCAAGATTAAGCTATTTATTTCTTCCAAAAAAGACAAACTCCCATACAGCTGTCTATTAAACAAACAAACTAAAATACTACTGACTTTTATATCTAATTTTAAATACTCTATCATTTCAAATTTATCGTAAACAACAAATATAGAACGATCAAAATCTCTTGATTTGTTTTCGTCTTGAAGCAAAAAAGGACTTTCAAAAAAATCAAATTCATCCTTAAAACTTCTCTTAAACATCTTTAAAAAAGATCCTTTATTATCACGAACTAAAACACTTTCCTTTTTCATTTTTTCAAACTCTAAAATCGTTTCCTCACCTTTTTCTCTATCATTAAAATATTTTATTTAACTAAAAATAAATTTAATAAAATACAGTACAAAGATATTGAACATTAAAAGTGAAAAATACCGCGATAAGTCATAAAAAAAGCAAAATAAGACACATCTTTAACCACATAAATAACTAACAATTAACTATTTACAGACAACTCTTCTTTATAATCAGATCAATTGTTATAGCACTAGACAAAATAGCTATTTTTTCATTTTCATGTGAACAATTCGTCTTGATATTAACATTATATTTATCTGATGTTTTAAAGAGTCTTTTTATTGCTGTTGCCCATTTTTTATCAATTGTACCAATTTGACTCTTTGAAGAATCAATGACAATAAAACTCCTTTTTTTCCTGTCGCCAATTATCTCAGCAATCACTTCGTCAGTTGCATTTAAAATTTTAAAAGAGTACTTAAAAAAACTAATCTTCTTTTTAATTCTTCCTATTTTTTTTCCAGAAGAATCGCTGATTATAGTTTTTGATATTAAAGATATTCCCTTACGAGATATTGAAGCTTCTAGCTGTCCATTTGTACTCCTAATTTCGAGCATAAAAGGCAACATTGCTCTTCCCAATACAAATTTTAATATTTTTTTTCTAAACGTTTGTTTCAATTTAATCGAACCGACACCTTCTTTTTTGCTGTTAAATATTTGGTAGCGGTTATGATAACTTTTTTTTTCTTGAATAAAATAATTGCTTGCTTCAAAAAAATCTGAATTCATATCTATTTTTTTGTAACTGACTTAGTATATCTGTTGCAATAAAAAAGCTAATATTTTTTTCAAAGATATATTTGGAAATTTTTGATTTGATGAAGCGTTTAATTTCATTCTGAGATATAAGTTCACCGAAACTGCAAAATAACATCGACAAAAAATAATTTGGTACTATTTCAACAAATAAAATCTTCAAAATAAATCTTGGTTGCTAATACAAAAAGTCAAAATTTAAAATTCATCACACTTTAATAACTTTTGTTACATTACTTTCTACAAAAGCAATTAATTCCCTCATATCTCGATTTTGATTATACTTATTGGAGATTGAAATAATATAATTATTTTTTTCTTTAACATACAAAAAGAAAAAATCCTTTGTCAAAATCGCCTTATCAATGTGACTCCATTTATGAGTAAATTCCCCTAGAGGAGAATAAACATATATCAAAGAATTAGTAAAATTAAATTTGTATTTACTTATAAAATTGTCGAATTTTAAAAGTCTTTTAGTAAGATCAAAAAAGACTTTTCCAATTGTATCTACAAATGAATACTGAAACACAAGGAATAATATAATTAAAATCAAATTCCTTGTGATCAATATTATCAGATCTGTATTATTGTCTAAGTAAAAAAGATTTAAAAAAATAAAAAAAATAAAAAGCACAGTAAAAGAAAACCGTACCCTTTCTTGAAACAAACTTTTGAGATACATTTTATTCAACTTCCGGATCTCAACAATATTCAATTTAAATTCAACAGAAAAACTAGCTATATTCATAATTATTTATATCCTACTATTTATTAGCCAATCAGTTTTATCATAATTGATATAAACTAAATAAAAAAAAACTTTGCATTAAAAGAGAAAATTTCTTGTTATTACTTTACTTGCAAAGTCTGGAAACTAAATACGTAGATTTAAACATGCAAATTTCTTCTGAAAACAGATTTTTTTTCGCCAATAAAAGTTTTAAAATTGACAAATTAGGGCATAAATAAAAATTACAGAACACATCATCTAAATCACTACTGGAGTTGCCTTGAATTTTGCCACAAAAAGCTAAGACGATTTTTCAAAAATATTTATGCAAGATTTGAGTTAGATAATTAATTCCAATGAAGATTGGAATTAATTATCTAACTCAAAATATTTTTTAAAAAAGGGTGTACTATTTTGTTGCAACCAATTCCATTATCTTATCATAAATCGCCGTATTTTGATACACTCCCATGAACTTATTAGCTCCAGGTCCATAAGCAAAAACAAGAACAGGAATAGACGTATGATCATTTGTACTGAAGCTTCCATGTACATATCCTTTTTCGATACTTCCATCAATAAGAGATAATCCGCCAGTTTCGTGATCGGCAGTTACAATTAAAAGTGTTTCTGGATTTTTGTCTACAAATTCCATTGCCTGTCCAACCAACTTATCAAAATCCAGCATTTCGCGAACCACATATTCTACGTTATTCTGATGTCCACCGTAATCAATCTGCGCTCCTTCCGCCATGATGAAAAACGGATTTTTTGTTTTCGAAAAAGTGTTGGTTGCTTTCGCTAAAGACTTGGTCAAAAAGTCTCCTCTTCCATTTTTTATAGAAACCACTGCTGCATCTTCCAAAACAACAAATCTGTTATTTTTGATGGTATCTAAACTGGAGAATTTATCTGAAAATGTATATCCTTTTTCGATCAATACTTTAGACAAATCTTTACCATCTTTTCTAGAGATAAATTCTTTTTGTCCGCCTCCAATCAAAATATCCGAGGGGTTTGCCAGGAAATCATTTGCAATAGGTTCGCTTAAACTTCTTTCTGGCTGATGTGCATAAAATGCTGCTGGAGTTGCATCTGTAATATTTCCCGCAGAAATAATAGCGGTTTTATAATTTTTAGCAGCCAACTGTTTTGTGATCAATTCCAAAGGTTTTCCATTTTCATCTACGCTGATAAAACGATTTTTGGTTTTGTGTCCCGTTGCCATTGCCGTTGCTCCCGCTGCCGAATCCGTAATGTAACTGTCCGAAGCTTTTGTAATAGAAAATCCTTGAGTTGGAATATTAAAAAGACTCAACTGACCTTTATTAGCTGTATATCCAGAATAAATCTGCGTTAATCCCATTCCGTCTCCAATTAAGAGAATTACATTTTTTGGACGTTTATTTTTGAAGGCATTTTTTGGAACGTAAGCCTGATGAAATTCTGTATTCTGGAAAAATGTGGTTTTGATATTGTTGATAAATTGTGTCAACTCTGTTACTTTATCTGTTCCGATAAAATCGACTTTCAAGTTCATCAAAGTCATATACGTATTCACATTATCTTGCGTTGCCCAAAATCTTACTTTTTTATTTTGATCGTGAACTTTCTTAATAATCGCTTGAATTTTTTCAGCATCTGGCTGCGTCAGAACGCCTTTTCCATTCCAAACCGTGATTTCTTTTAAATCTTCACTGATCATTTCAACTTTTGCCAATTGATCTGCTGTATAATTTTCATTCAGCCTTCCATCAAAATAAATGAAATCTGGATATTCTTTCCAAAGAGACGGCAAAGGTCTGTTTCCAGAAATCACCACTTTTATGTTTTTGTTCGAAATAATATCTGGATAAGTTTTTAACTGCTGTGTGATTGTTTTTAAAGTTGAATCAGCATCCGACTTGATATCGATCATTAATATCAAAGGTTTATTACTCGGATATGCTTTTCCACCAAGACTTTTTAATTTAGAAGAAAGCGGTTCCAAATACATACTTTTTAATGTATTCTGAGAACTGATTTCTTTAGAAGTATGCGCGACAAACAATTCGTTATTTACTAAAAAAACATCGGCTTCGATAACGCCTGTTTCATTTGAATAAGCGCCATAAAAAGGCAATTTACTTTCGTAATCGTTGTGCGAATGAATGTTGGAAGAAGTGTATTCCTGTGCTTGCGCGAAAAGGAAAAACTGAAGGCAAAAAAGGGTGATTATTTTTTTCATCGAAAATAAATTAAATAGCAAAAAGCTGTAGGTAACTTCTTGATATGTTTTGAAACAAAAAAAGGTTTTAATATTTTTTTACAACTGCAGTCTCCTGACAAAGACTGCAGCGCAAAAAACTAAAAAAACACAATGAAATTATTGATTACCAACCTTGGTTTTGAGTCAAGGCACCTTTACTCACTGCAATTTCGTCTGGTGGTATTGGCCAAACATGGTGTATTGCAGGATTAAAATTACGAGCAGGATAAATTACACTTCCATCATAATGATGTAATGGTTTTGCATAAGTATCTTTTGCATCTCCCCAACGCACCAAATCGAAATGACGATCTGTCCATTCTCCTGCTAATTCGCATCTTCTTTCTCTTTTTAAATCAGTTAATGTTGCTCCAGAAAGATCCGTAAGACCTGCGCGACGACGGATCATATTGATTTCTGTATCTGCATTTTGACCTTTCATTAATTTCGCTTCCGCTAACATCAAAATCACATCTGCATAACGCAAAAGCGGAACGTTTAAAGCTGTTGAAGGTTTATCTCCATTTGCATTTACATAACGAATATCAACTCCGCCAGATGTAGTTTTAGGATAACTGAATGGCTCCATATATTTCTTAAACTGATAACCTGTTCTGTTACTTGAACTTACAACATATTTTCCTTCATTAAAAGTTACTGTTTCTCCAAAATAAACAAACTTGTCTCCTTTTTGTAAAATTGTAGCGCTTCTTCTCTTATCATTCGCAGCGTAAGTATCAAACAATTCTTTTGTAGGATAGAAATTTCCCCAGCCGTTGTAAACTCCCCAGCCTTTATCTTCCAAACAAACTCCAGGGAAAATAGATCCTAAAGAAGTATTTTGTGCACTTGAAGTTACTGACCAAATATATTCTGTAGACCAGTTATTGCTGATTTTAAACACATCTTCAAAATTGTCCAACAGTTTGTGTTTACCGCTTGCAACAATCATATTAGCATATTTTATAGCATTATCCCAATCTTTTGCATACAAATACGTACGAACCAAATATCCCCAAGCTGCAGTTTTATGAGCGCGCCCATAATTGTCTGGAGACAACTCATTGAAATAAGGCAGTAAATCGGCTGCTTTGATTAAATCAGCTGCGATGTAAGCATAATTTTCTGCCACATTTTTAGCACGAGGAACATAAACGTTTGTTGGGTTTGCTCTGTCCTGAATTGGAATTCCAGCACGATCATCCCCATAACGATAAGCCAATTCTAAATGCATTACCGCATGATTAAAATAAGCTTCTCCTAGCATTCCGCTTTTTGTTTTTTCATCCAAAGAAATATTCGGAATGTTACGAATTACATCATTACAACGTTTCATGATTTCGTAGTGAATTCTCCAAATATCTTTTGTATCCGATTCAGCTCCATCTACAATAAAATTCTTAATACGCTCTGCATTTTGTCTTGGTTTTGTTCCAATATCGTCGCTGGCATTATTTAACCAAAAGAAACCACGACCATACATATTATCATCAGAATACAAAGCGTATATTGCATTCACTCCTGCCTTTGCATCTGCTGGAGTTTTCCAAAAATTTCCGCTTGAAGGAGCTCCCTGCGGTACAACATCAAGTTCACTTTCACAAGCCGAAGTGCCAATTAAAAGTACAAAACTCAATAATAAAAGACTTATTTTTTTCATTTCAATTGTTTTTTATTTTTTAAAAAGTTGCATTAACACCTGTCATGTAAATACGTGAAAGCGGATATTTTCCTAAATCCATTCCGAAACTTCTAAGACCAACTTCAGGATCCATTCCAGAATATTTTGTGATTGTAAATAAGTTTTGTCCCGAAATAAAGAATCTCAATTTCGCTTTTCCGTTCAACCAGCTTTCATTTACTGTATAACCAATCGAAACATTTTTCAATCTTAAGAAAGAAGCATCTTCAATATACAAATCAGAAATACGTCCGAAATTATTATTATTGTCTGTTGACGAAAGAACTGGCACGTTTGTATTCGTATTAGTTGGTGACCATGCATCTTTAGATTCAGCAAGTAAATTATAACCTGGAAAAGAAGCATTTAAACCTGTATATTTCACTGCATTGAAAACACTATTTCCTGCCGCTCCCGTAAAGAAGATATTCATATCAAATCCTTTGTATCTGAAATTACCATTTAAGCTGTAAGTTGTTTTTGGAAACGGACTTCCTAATACTACTCTATCGCTGTTGTTAATAACGCCGTCTCCATTTTCATCTTTAAATTTAATATCTCCAGCAACTGCATTTGGCTGATACATAACACCATTTGAGTTTACATACGCTTTTGCTTCAGCATTACTCTGAAATAATCCGTCAGTTGCATATCCGTAGAAAGCACCAACTGGGCTTCCAACTTGATAAATATTTGCTAAAGGTAAACTACGAACTCGGCTTAAACCTAGCGGTTCCAATGAACTTAAATCGTCTTTAATAGAAACAATTCTATTACTTAAGAATCCTGCGTTTCCTGTAATATCAAATTTAAAATCTCCACGTGTTTTTTGGTACGTTAAACTCACCTCGATACCTTTATTTTCAACATCGCCAGAATTCACAATTCTTCCTTGTGGGGTTCCAGAAACACCTGGCAATTGGTCACGAACCAACATATCTTTGTTCTTTTTAACATAAGCATCAACAGATCCTACTAAACTATTGTTCAGCATTGTAAAATCTAAACCAATATTGGTCTGCTCAGAGCTTTCCCATTTTAAGTTAGGGTTTGATAATTCGCTTTCTGCATAGCCGTAATTGATTGATGGTGTAGCTCCAATTAAAGCTTGAGTTTGTGACAAAGGCACACTAAATTGATATGGTCCAAGGTTTCCTAAGTTTCCAATTTGCCCCCAGCTTGCACGTAATTTTAGACTGTTTACAATTGGCTCCAAACCTTTCATAAAACTTTCTTCAGAAATTAACCAACCTGCAGAAACAGAAGGATATACTTTCCAACGATTTTCTTCTAATAATTTTGAAGTTCCATCTCGACGAATGATTCCTGATAATAAATATTTTTGATTGAAATCGTAATTAATTCTTCCTACATAAGAAGAAATAATCTCATCTGATTTTCCTGCTCCTGTTTGCTGAATTAATTTTGCATTCAGCAAATAACGTTGTGACGGATCTTCGTTATCAAAACCAGTTCCTTCAACTGTATAAAAATCTCTTTTAGTTTCTTGGAAAGTATATCCAGCTAAAGCTTTCAAATTGTGTTTTCCAAATGATTTTTCGTAAGAAATAGTCTGCTCGCTCAATAAATCGGTAACTGTCATATTTTTCAATGTCAATCTATTGAAATCGAATATTTTTCCAGGTTCCGTAACTTTTACAGTAAAATCTGTTGCGTTATCCTGAATTCTGGTGTAACCCCAGTTAGATTTTACTTTTAATCCTTCAACAATTTCCCACTCTGCATACGGATTGATCAAAATGGTAGAAATTGGATTTTTATTATCTAATCTTTTCAAATATGCCACCGGATTGATTACGTCTCCGTAAGAACCAATATATTTCTCAGGAACACCACCAAATTGTCCAGAACCATCTTCTCTATAAATCGTTGCATTTGGTGGATACAAAATTGCTGCTTGAATTGCTCCTGTGTACGAACTTGAAGTATTAGCCGTTTGACCATTTGTTAAAGAGTATGATAAATTTTCTCCAATAGTAAAATTATCAGCCAGTTTAAAAGATGAATTTGCCCTAACAGTGTAACGTTCTCCGTAAGTATTCAATAAAATACCTTCATTTTTTCTATAACTTCCAGAAAGGAAGAAATTTGTTTTTTCTGTTTTTCCGTTTACAGAAAGAGATAAATCCTGAATTTCTCCTGTATGGAAAATTTCGTCCATCCAGTTTGTTTTTGTCGTTCTTGCTGTTGGTTCAAAAGCAGGGTCAAATGCCGGAATTCTTGGTAAACCTGCATTATCTCTTGCTAGATTC
The DNA here is from genome assembly GCF_900182645.1 of Flavobacterium resistens. GTDB lineage: Bacteria > Bacteroidota > Bacteroidia > Flavobacteriales > Flavobacteriaceae > Flavobacterium > Flavobacterium resistens. Next base: position 13,215 of record NZ_FXTA01000003.1, read on the forward strand.
ATAGCATCAGCATATTCTGCAGCATTTAGAACCTCTAGTTTTTTTGCTACATTTTGAAAACCACCTTGATAATTTACATTTACATTAATTTTATCAGAAATTCCCTTTTTAGATGTAATTAAAATTACACCTCCAGAAGCCCTCGCGCCATAAATTGCTGCAGAAGCCGCATCTTTCAAAACGCTGATCGAAGCAATATCATTTGGATTTAAAGTATTTAAAGATCCGCTATAAATAATTCCATCTAAAACAATTAAAGGTGTTTCAGCATTTAAAGATCCAATACCACGAATATTGATTGTTGGTGAAGAAGTTGGATCACCACCATCATTAATAACTGTAACTCCCGCAACAGTTCCTTGTAATAATTCGGCAGCATTGTTGTACGTTCTGCTCGCTGTTTCTTTCATCGAAACCGAACCTACAGCTCCTAAAACTTCATTTTTTTTCACACTTCCGTAACCCATTACGACTACTTCTTGAAGTTGTTTTACATCGGCTGCTAATTTTACAGTAATATTTTGTGAGCTAGTTACTTTTATTTCTTGATTTAAATATCCAACATAAGAAAAAACAAGCGTCGCTTCCGAAGCATTGATTTCCATTTTGAATGTTCCGTCAAAATCTGTTGCAGCTGTCGCATTAGAACCCTTATCTTTAATTCCAACACCTGGCAACGGCATATTATCGTCTCCGCCATAAACAGTTCCTGAAATAATAAGTTTGTTTTGGTCTGCTACTTTTTGATTTTTCTTAATTACGATATTATTGCTCAAAATTTCATATCGAAGTGTAGCGCCACAGATTTTATCTAACGCCTGTTCTAGCGTTACATTATTGAGTTTTAAACTTAATTTCTGATTTGCATTGACTTGGCTGCTTTCGTACATAAAATGTACATCAACCTGATTTTCAATTTTTTGAAATATATTTTTTATACTTTCATTTTCAACTTTCAAAGTTACTCTTTGATTAATGTCAACATTCTCGGCATTTACTGTCACCGCCGCAAAAAACAAAGCCATAAACAGGAATAATTTCATTCCTATTGTCCTTATGCTCTGGCACTTTACGGCAGACCGCATTTGTTTTTCATTCATAATTTTTAGATTTAGTTTAATTGTTTTGTTTATTGAGTTTCTACGTAGTTTATTTTTGAATTATTCTATTTTATAAATTCCTGAATCCATTTTATAATTGGCATTGATGATATTACAAACCAGTCCAATTACCTGATCGGCAGGCATTTCTTTAAAATATCCACTTATTTTTAAAGCATTTAAATTTTTGTTTTTGATTTCAATTGCAACATTATAATTGCGATTTATTGTGGCAACAACTTCTGTCAGCGGTGTTTCTTCAAAAACCATAATATTTTTTCGCCACAACGAGATTGTGTTTACCGGAATATCCTTAAAAGCCTGAAGTTTATTATCGTGTGATTTAAAAACCACTTTTTGTCCTGGCGTTACATATACATTTTCCTCAGTAACAGTCGATTTCACGTTTACTCTTCCCGTCATTACCGAAACTTCTTGCGTTCTTTGGTCTGGATAAGCCTGAACATTAAAACTGGTTCCGAGTACTTTTGTATCCATTTTATTGGTATGAATTATAAAAGGATGCTTTTTGTCTTTGGCTACATCAAAAAAAGCTTCTCCGCTTAAGTACACTTCTCTAGTGCCTCCTTTAAATGCTGTAGGATATTTTAGCACACTTCCTGCATTTAGCCAGATTTGTGTTCCGTCGCTTAATTTTATTTGAGCGTGTTCACCTAATTTTACTGCAAATTGTTTGCTTTCAACAGGATTTGATGTTTGATAAAAAAACACCGATAATCCGATTAAGAAAATTAAAGATGCGGCAACAGCCCAGTTTTTATATTGAAAAGAAATAACTTTACCCGTATTTTTGATTTGTCTTAATTCTTTTTTTAACTGCGAACGATCGGACTGAATCACTTCCATATTATCAAAAAAATCATCTGTACGATCATACCATTTATTCCACATTTCTTGTCCTTTCGGAGAATACTTTCCGTCTAAGAAATTTTTTATTTCGTTGTTTTCGTTATTTGAATTTTGAGGCATTATAATTTCTTTATGTCTTTAATAGTATGTCTTGGAAATTGAATTTTGAGGTAGGCGCAGAAGGTTACGCTTCTGTTAAGAAAAAAGTGGATTCTTAATCTGAATTTTACTTTTAGTTGAATTCGCCTAAATAGGTACGCATGAATTTTAGCGCATACGTAATATGGTATTTTACCGTTTCGATGGAAACATTCAGTTCCTCAGCAATTTCTTTATTGGTGTAATGTTTCACACGACTTAGAATAAAAACTTCTTTTGATTTTTTAGGAAGCAACATTGCCGCTTCATCAACAGCTTTTCGCAATTCATCATAATAAATAGCATCTTCTGTTGCGTTTTGACTTGTATAAGCCACTACGTTTTTATCTAAAACTTCCTGAATATACTGACCCGTAACTTCGTGAGATTTTATATAATCCAAAGTCATGTAACGAACTGAAGTATAGATATAAGCAGCAAAACTTTTCTGGATTACAATGATCTTGCGTCGTTCCCAAATAGAGGTAAAAACTTCCTGCACAATTTCTTCTGAGATTGCGATTGATTTCATTCTCAAATAAACAAATCGAACAAGTACATCGCGGTATCTAAAATAAAGTTCATCAAAAGCTTTATCCTTGCCCGATTTTAATAATTCGACAAGTTCTTCGTCTGTAAGCTTCTTATACATGATACATTATTTTGGTATGAATAATCAAAAGAAAAGCGCTGGCAGAAACACTTTTTCTGATTTGGTTCTGATAATGTTCGTGTTCTTTAAAAAATGACATATACAAAGTATTGAGTTCTTCTTATATGTCTCCAAAATTAAAACTTGGGGTAGGTCGATTAGGTTACGTTTACATTAATAAAACTATCGCAAAATGAAACATATTATTAACATTTGAAGTCAAAGGTTAGCTGTAAGTAAGTCTTTGGTTTACTTCTTTAACTGAAGGTATTTAATAGATAATCCGCAGCACCAACAACCACTACAAAAAGAAAACAAACAACTGTAAATCAAATAAATACATTTTAAAACAAGTATAAATACTTGCTTCAATATTTAACTTTTGTTTTATTTTTACATCAATAAAATCCTATTCAAAATAGGAAAACATTAAATCAAATTAAAAAGATTTAAAATCGGTAGTTTAATTTCATGGTCAAATCAGTACTTATCAAAAATTGTAACTTTTTAGAATTGGTTTGATATTACACATCTCAAAAATTATTCAAGTTCTGAAGTATTATTAATATTAAAATGAAGTATTATGGCAAATCAACCAATTTCGGGCTATCAGGTAACCGGTACAAATGACATGGCTCTTTTTACGTTAAAAGTTCACCGTGGAGACGGTATGGCACTATTAGGAATGAATTGGAAAAATGGAAAGCCAACTCTTGATTTTGTTGGCTTCTCAATTGAATATATGGAACCAGGCGGTACTAAGTTTTATCCATTAAGAAATAGAATCAGTTTTCCAGATGCAGATAAATCAGATCCTAATGTAAGATATACATTGCACAGTCCGTTGCAAGTCTTTCGTTGGGTACATTTTCCACGTAATCCCGAAATTAAAGGTTTATTTACTTATATAGTTAAGCCCGTATTTATGAATAAAAACAAAGAATTAAGTTATGGTGAATCACAACAGTGTTCTATTGCACTTGCACGAGAAACTTATCCCGATGCACTAAATGTGACATTTACTCGAGGATTTATTTCTTCTCAAGCTTTTGTAGATCGCTATGAGGAAAAAGGAGATATTAAAACTTTACTTCCTGCCAAATCCACAGAGGGACTTGATTTTAAACCTACGCATCCCCTAACTAAAGAGGCTTTGAAATGGATGGGATTTGAAGCATACGATGCCATTTTAAAAGTTTTGGATGATGCTATAAAAGATAAAACTGCAAAAGTTTCGGTAATTGCTTATGACCTGAACCAACCAGAAATTGTGACACGCTTAAAAAAATTAAAAAAGCGTCTGAGAATAATTATTGATAATTCAAAAGATCATGGAGAAGAAGGTTCAGCTGAAAATGAAGCCGAAGAAATGCTAAAAATTACTGCCGGAGATGATCAGGTAATCCGACAGAAAATGGGAAGTTTGCAACATAACAAAACGATAGTTGTTGATGGTACTGAATTTAAAAAAGTAGTTTGCGGATCAACAAATTTATCATGGCGTGGTATTTTTGTTCAAAACAATAATGCCATTATCCTTTCAGGAGATAAACCTGTAGAACTATTTAATGAAGCATTTGAAAATTTCTGGTCTGTTGGTAAAAGCAATGACGTTTCAATGTTCAACCAAACAAAATCTCCTACTTGGCAGTCACTGGACCTGCCTAATATTGATGCTCAAGTAACCTTTTCGCCTCATAGTACTCAAAATGCAGTTCTTCAATCGATCGGTGAGGATGTTGCAACTACTAAATCAAGTCTTTTATATTCAATGGCTTTTCTAGCACAAACAGGAGGGGCTATCAAAGAGGCGCTAACAAAAATTACCGAAGACAAGGAAATATTTGTTTATGGAATTGCAGATAAGCCAGTTGGCGGAATCACTTTGAAAAGCACAGACGGAAATCCACAACCCGTCTCCCCGGCAGTAATAAGTGAAAATATTCCTGAACCTTTCAAAAAAGAACCCGTAGGCGGAAGCGGTATACGCATGCATCATAAATTTTTGGTACTGGATTTTAATACCGATGATGCAAGAGTTTATATGGGGTCTTATAATTTTTCTGGCGTTGCAGATTCAAAAAATGGAGAAAATTTATTATTGATTAAAGACAGAAAAGTAGCAACATCATATATGATTGAAGCACTTAGGATTTTTGATCACTATGAATTCAGGCTTGCAAGATCAAAAGCCGATGCCAAAAACGAAAAGTTAGAACTAAAATTTCCTCCAAAAGACAATAGACTCAAACCATGGTGGGATAAATTTTACTCAGATAAAAGACACTCTAAAGATCGTGAACTATTTTCATAAAACACTTTCTTCATATCAGCTAATTGTTCATTCACTTGCACAGTGAAGTTGTCTCCAATTTTGCCAGAAAAGCTACAAAATTATACGTTTAAATACATAAATAAAATCTGTTATAATTCAAATAGCTAAAAGTTGTTTCATTTTATAATCTGCAACCATTTTTTAAGGTTAAAAAAAGTAAAATTTTCTTTTATCCTCATAATTTTAAAATCGGAATAAAGAATCTCATGTGAAATAAACTCCCAGTATTATGAAAAATCTAACCGCTTTTTTAATCGTCATGCTTTTAGCAGTTACAGCCTGCAAAAAAGATCAGCCAAAAGACAATCAAAACATTGCTGACTCATCGGCATCTTCTGATTCTATAACCGCCATAGCAAAAGAGGCGTGGATCTACGGATATCCAATATTTTATAATTACAAAGCCATTTACGCCAGTGCATTAAACAAAGAAGACAGAGCATATGTTGGTTTTAATAAATTTAAAAGCTTTGCAACGAGTGCTACTCCTGCAGATACTTTGGTAATAACAATAAATAATGATACTCCGTATTCTATGGCTGCTCTTGATGTTTCTAATGAGCCTGTAGTTCTCGAGGTTCCAAAAATTGAAAACGACCGATATTACGTAATGCAGCTCGTAGATTTGTATACATTCAATTACGAATATATCGGAACACGCGTAACTGGAAATAATCCGGGAAAATATCTACTTGCAGGACCAGATTGGAAGGGCGAAACGCCAAAAGGAATTGACAAAGTATTACATTCAGAAACCAATTTAATATTTATAGTCGGTAGAACTCAGCTTCATGATCCGTCCGATGTTTCTAATCTGAAAAGAATTCAAGGACAATACCAACTAATTCCATTACACGAATACACGAAACAGCCCGCTCCGCAGCTTAAAAAATACAACCTGCCACTTCCCTCATGGAAAGAAAGCGATTACGGCTCCTTGGAATTTATCAATGTATTAAATTCATTATTACAATACGCAAGCGAAGACAGTAGCGAAAAAGAACTTAGGGCTCGTTTTACGAAAATCGGAATTGTACCGGGAACTTCTTTTGATAGTTCTAAATATTCGCCGGAAACTATTAAAGCAATAGAAAAAGGAATTGCGGAAGGAAAACAGGAACTAGAAATTACTTTAAATAATCTTAAAGAATTTGGAAACCTTTTTGGTACAAGAGCAGAACTAAAAAACAACTACTTAAATCGTGCCGTTGCAGCCGCAGCCGGAATTTACGGAAATACGAAAGAAGAAGCTGTTTATACCGGAGCAAGTAATGATAAAACCAATCAGCCACTTTCAGGGGACAAAAATTATATTTTAAAATTTAGCAAAAAAGAGCTTCCGGAAGCAAAATACTTTTGGAGTATAACCATGTATAATCTTCCGAAACGTTTTCTGGTTCCAAATCCGATTAAAAGATATTCGATTGGAAATAAAACTAAAGGTTTGAAATATGAATCTAACGGAGATCTGATTATTTACCTTCAAAGCACATCTCCTGGAAAGGATAAAGAAAGCAACTGGCTTCCAACTCCTAAAAATGAAAAATTTATGTTTGTTACGAGAATTTACGGTCCTCAACCTGACGTTATAAACAATGTTTGGAAAATGCCTTTACCTGAAATTGTGAAATAATTACTTAAAAATAAAAACACTTTCGCAAAAAAAAATCCTAATCGTTTGATTGGGATTTTTTTTATGATCGGTCAAACCGAAAAATATTTTTATATAACTTTCTGCTAAACATTAAATTAGAAACAAGTTAAAAACGATTTTTAAGCTTTAATCAATCCAAAATTTTACAACGATTCAAAAAAATCAAAAGCTCTTTTCTCGGCATAAGAATACATTGAATCACGAAGCGGAAAAGCGCAATGTCCTCCATATTTTGGAGTTTCCAGATAAACATATCGGCTGTTTTTTGCAATAGCTCTCGGGTAACATCTTTCTCCTAAAAACGGGTCATCAAGCGAATTAATTATCAAAACCGGAGTTGTAATATTTTCAAGGGAAAATTCAGGAGATACACGCTGATAATAATCATCCTTGCTCTTAAAACCATGCAAAGGTGCTGTAAAATACTGGTCAACTTCATCAAAAGAAGAAATTTTATCAATCTGATCGCTGTTTATAAAATCTGGAAACTGCGCTGCTTTGTATTTCAACTTTTTTTTGATATCAATTGTGAAATTCTTTAAGTAGACTCTGTTAAAACCTTGTTTAAGTACCTCAGCGCTTGTTGCAATGTGCGTTGGTACAGAAATCGAAACTGCGGCCTTTATACGTTGATCAATTTTTGTCCAGCCAAAATAATTCAGCAACTGAACACCTCCCATCGAATAACCAATCAGATAAACCTCTTCAAATCCTTTTTTCAAAACAAACTGCACTACCTCATCAAGATCGTCAACAGCGCCGTGATGATAAAGCCTCGGCAAACGATTCATTTCGCCTCCGCAAGTGCGATTATTCCACGCAAAAACTGAAAAACCTTTTTCTTCAAAATAAGATGCACAGCTATTATTATAAGTTCTTCTAGAATCCCCTTCTAGTCCATGACATAAAATAACAGCCTTTTTTGAATCATTTATAATAAAATCAATATTTATAAAATCGCCGTCATTTAATTCAAGTTTTTCTCTGGTATAGCCAGGAACTTCAAATTTTTTGAACAAAGCGGCATAAATAGTAGAAACATGCCTGTTGCGATGAATAATAGCAGGAGAATCATATTCTGATTGTTCAATTATTGGCATGATTAAAAAAGTTTTTAAGTTGGTTCTTACAAATTTAAGAAATCAATCAATATGTAAATTAATACTGTCTTTTTTATTTCACGAATTCAAAAAAATTATTGGAAAGTATTAAACTCAGATGAAGTTTATTTTTTTTCAAAATACAGATAATTAGTAGTATTGCTGACGTCGCGCAATCTTACCTGAGAATTATTAAACTCAAACAATTTCCAGTTATTGTTTAGTTTACTTAACAAATCCGAGCTAAAAGTTAGTTTTAATTCTCTAACATTATTTTGAACACTACTATCCCACTGACCCGTTTCTGAAGTTGAACCTTTTGTTGCAACTACCGATTTATCACTTTTGAAAACAAACGAATAACCGCTATAAGAAGACGTTTTCTCCGAATCACTGAAAAAATAAGGAATTCCCCATGAACCTTTTGTTATAGCGCCAACAAAATCAAGCGTTATAATATTATTTTCAGGGCAGTAATCAATTGCATATTTTATGGCATTTTCAAAATCTGCATTATTTGAAATTGTTTTAGTCTGATTGTTGTAATCCACTATAGAAATTGGATATTTTAACGAAATATACTGGCTGGCGTTCAAATTTTTGATGAAATTAAAAAAGGCCTGATCGCTTATAATCGTTGTCGAACTTGCAGCTTGATTCGCACTGTTATAAATATTGATTGTGATAGGATAATTAATATTTAATCCATTTATTTTTGATAAAAGGTCCGGATATTGATTCCAATAATCGATTAAGGAATTAAAATCGGCTTCGTTTGGAATATTTTTTTCGATGTAATTATAATACACCATCGTTACCGGAAAATTTATTTTTACAATGTCTGAATCAGAATTGCTTGCATTAATATTATCGATAACTTTTTGATAATCTGCAGCACTGTTTATAGCAATTTGTGCGTTATTCACTGTAACCGTGTAAGGAGGTTTTATAGTACAGTAAGTCGATCCGTCAATTACATTATCCTTAACGGTTTGCACCATTGCAACTCTTTGCAGATAGGAAGTCAGAGGCGAAGAATTTGTTATTGTTCCCTGTGTATTATTACCCTGTTCATCCATTTCACTTTGGCAAGACAATAAGAACAAAAAAACAACTAGAGATAAATATTTTTTTAGCGGAAACATACTTATATTTTTACAAAGGTAATAAAATTTAAAAAACTGTTTTTCAATAAATTCGCCATTAAAGCTTTTAATTTTTCTTTTAAAAAGTGTAATCATTACACGAAAATAACATTTTATGTCTCTATAAAACAATCAGCTTTACTTTTACCCTACTTAAACTAAAAACAAATACTTTTGTACGGTATCAAATCGAAAATTTAAATGCCAACTAAAAACGAATCAAATACTTGCGACGAAATTATTTTTTCGTCTTTTTTTAAAAGCCACATTAAAGCGCTTAGAAATTTTCTTTTTTACAAATTTGGCAATCTAAATCAGGCAGAAGATGTCGCACAGGAAGCGTTTGTAAAACTTTGGCAAAACTGTGCATCTGTACCGCTCGAAAAAGCAAAATCTTACATTTATACGATTGCAAATAATAGCAGTCTCAATGAAATTGCACATCAGAAAGTGGTTTTGAAATATGAAAAAAACTTTACTGGTTTAGATAAAACCAATGAAAACCCAGAATATATTTTAGAAGAAAAGCAATTTCAGTCAAAACTTCTGAAAGCAATTGAAAACTTAAACGAAAAACAACGTGTCGCTTTTTTGATGCATCGAATTGATGGAAAAAAATACAGTGAAATTGCGCTAGAATTAAACATTAGCGTAAAGGCTGTCGAAAAACGAATTCATCTGGCGTTATTAAGTTTGCGTAAAGAAATTGATTTATAAAAGTAGGGTAAATTTAGTTCCAATTGTTTTAATTATACAATACAAGAAAATGAAAAAAAATCGCTTATTAGCAAAATGGCTCAACAATGATTTGTCTCAGGACGAATTAGCTGCATTTGAAGCAAGTCCCGATTTTGAAAAATACCAGAAAATTAAACAGTATACAGATCATCTAGCAATGGATGATTTGGATGAAAACGCTATGTTGTCCAATATTCTGAAACAGAAAAAAGCGACTCCAAAAGTGGTTCCGTTGTACAAAAAGTGGGCTTTCCGAGCGGCGGCTATATTTGTTTTGGCGCTTGGTGTAACGTTGGCGTTTAATTTTTTGACACCTCAGACACAAACAGCAGGTTTTGGCGAGAAAACTACTTTTTCATTGCCTGATAATTCTACAGTAGTACTAAATTCAGGTTCTGAAATAAATTATAAAAAATTAAATTGGAGCAGTCACAGAACTCTTGATCTAAAAGGAGAAGCTTATTTTAGAGTCGCAAAAGGACGCCGATTTGAAGTACATACCAATTTAGGGAAAGTAACTGTTCTCGGAACTCAATTTAACGTTAAAGCCAGAAAAAACAGATTTGATGTCGTGTGTTATGAAGGTCGCGTAAAAGTAAATTATGCAAACACTCAAATTATTTTAACTCATGGTCAAAGTGTTAGTTTTGAAAATAAAAACCAAACGAACACAATTGTAAATGTATCGAAACCTGAATGGATGGATAATCAAATAAGTTTTTATAAAGAAGACATTCGAAGCCTTCTAGATGAAGTTGAAAGACAATATAACATTACAGTGGAATTAAATTCTAAAGATACAACCTCTTTATTTACAGGGAAATTACCTTCCAAAGATTTAAATGTAGCTTTGCATATTATTAGTACAACATATCATTTAGAGGCCAAAAAAGTCTCAGAAAATAAAATAATTTTTGACGAAAAATAAATGTTGCTCCCCAAACAATTTCATTTTTTGTTTTTCCTTTTTTTTCTGGCCCTCAATCTTTTTGCTCAGGGCCAAGGGCAAGTCATGCCTTTTAAAAAGATCATATCTGAAATTGAAAAGCAGCATCAGGTTAGTTTCAATTACACCGAAGATAATATTTCTGGACTTGAATTAATTCCGCCCAAAAAAACACTTTCGCTTGCACAAAAACTAGAATATCTTTCTAAAAAAACGAATTTATCTTTTGAAAATATTGGAAACCAATTCATTAATATTTATAAAAAAAGTGATGAACCTCAAATCATTTGTGGATATGTTTTTTCTAATGCCGATAAAAAACCAATAGAAAACGCCAATATTAATTTAGACGATAAAACGCAAACCAGAACGGATTCAAAAGGTTATTTTGAATTTAAAAAAGAAAATCAAAATACGTTTCTCATCACGCATATTGGATTTGTATCCAAAAAAAATACAATCGGAAATACCGATTCTGAAAATTGTCTTCAACTATTTTTGGAACCTGAAATCACGGAACTTCACGAAATTAAAACCAATGCTATTTTGGCTTCGGGAATTTCTAAAAATGTCGATGGATCGTTTGAGATTAAACCCAAAAAATTTGGAATTTTACCCGGACTTATTGAACCCGATGCTTTGCAAACCATGCAGCAAATTCCGGGTGTTAATAGTATCGACGAAAGCGTATCGAGCATCAACGTTCGCGGCGGTACGCATGATCAGAATTTGTTTTTATGGAACGGAATTCGGATGTACCAAACGGGACATTTTTTTGGTTTAATATCGGTTTTCAATCCCAATTTAGCGCATACGATTTCAATTTATAAAAACGGAAGTTCTGCTTTTTACGGAGAAAGTGTATCCAGTGTTGTAGCAATGTCTTCGACGCCGGAAACCGCTGAAAAAAATTCTTTCAGCGCAGGAATCAATATGATTAATGCCGATATTTATGCGAAATATAATCTTTCGAAAAAAAGTTATATTGAAATTTCAGCCCGAAAATCCATTACTGATTTTGTTGAAACGCCCACTTACAAAGAGTATTTTAATAAAGTATTTCAGAATACCACAATCACTGATTTCTCAAACAATCAAAACGTTGATTATCAAAGCGACAAGAAATTTGGCTTTTATGATGCGACGCTAAAATATGTTCAAAAAATAGGAAACAAAGATCAAATCGTACTTGATTTAATTACGATTAAAGATAATCTGGAAGTTTTTCAAAGTGCGACGGTATATGATATTTTCAGATCAGAAAACAACATATTGCGTCAACAGAATTATGGCGGGAATTTGGCCTGGAAAAGAAATTGGAACAGCTTTAATACCACTAAAATCAATGTTTATAATTCGGCTTATGAACTTTTAGCCAATCAGACTACAACTTTTGAAAATCAAATTGTGATTCAGGAGAATACGGTTAATAATAACGGAGTTAACTTAGAAAACAATCATATTCTGAACTCTAAATTTAGTTTAAATGATGGTTATCAGTTTAACGAAATAGGCATCACTAATTTGGAGGATGTAACCAATCCTGATTTCTATCGTAAAGTTAAAGATGTTTTGAGAACACATGCTTTAATTTTGGAAGGAAAATACAATGACACCATTTCGAGAGTTTATTTTAAAGCCGGAACGCGAGTTAATTATATCGAAAAATTTAAAAAATTCATTCCCGAGCCTAGAATTCAGTTTGGTTATGGAATCAATAAAAGTCTGAATTTAGAATTGCTGGGCGAAATGAAAAGTCAAAATTCCCAACAAATTATTGACTTGCAAAAAGATTATTTCGGAATTGAAAAAAGACGATGGATTATCTCAAACGACTCCACAATTCCTATTCAGAAAAGCAGACAACTATCATTAAACTTATCTTATGAAAAAAAAGGCTGGCTGCTTGATATTGAAAATTTTTATAAAAAAGTAACCGGAATTACAACCTCGAGCCAAGGTTTTCAGAATCAATTGGAATTTGTAAAAACAACCGGAGATTATGAAATCTGGGGAACAGAAATGCTTGTTCAGAAAAAAATGAATCATTTTTTGACCTGGTTGAGTTATACTTACAATCATAATAATTATCATTTTGTTAATTATGAATATCCCGTTTTTCCTAACAACTTTGAGGTAATGCATACAGCAACATGGGCGGGGATTTATGAGAAAAACAATTTCAAAATTGCTTTAGGAACAAAATGGACTTCGGGCCGGCCAAAAACTTCTCCAGACAATTCTCAAATTGATCTTTCTAATCCTACATTGGTATACAATAAACCTAATAACACCAATTTGCACACTTTTGCGCAAGTGAATTTTTCTTCGACTTATAAGTGGGAAGATGCTAATGGAATTCAGTATAAATTGGGCGTTTCCATCTTGAATATCCTTAACCGAAAAAATGAAATCAGCGAATATTATAGAATAAGTTCGCTAACAAATTCTATTGAAGAAGTGGAAACATTTTCACTGCAACGAACTCCTAATGTGAGTTTTAGAGTTTCATTTTAATCTTAATCCTACAAGGTTAAAAAAAAATCTTAGACTTTTTTTACTTTTTTTTTGCAAAATATCAATTCTTAAGGTAGGGTATTCTATCGCAAGACTGTTTTACTATTGAATTTATCAAAATAGTAAAAAATGAAACCCTTCAAAAACCTGAAATTATATCCTCTTGACAGTTCGTAATCCTAAAATTACGGAATAAAATGTCCTTTAAAATCAAGCAAAAAACCTTGATACAAAATCATTAAACCAAAATACTTTACTAATCTGTAAAGTCCTTTTTCAATTTAACATAACTTAAATCAAAATCAATATGAAATTAAGACAGATTAAATTCGCCGCAATCACTCTTGCAATCACATCAATTTTTATAAGCTGCAGCAGCGACAATGGTGGTGACACTACTCCCACTCCTCCTGAAGTTCCTGTTACAAAAACAGAAATAAACCTTTCTACAAGTGCTACTTTAGGCTCTTATCTTTCAGACAAAAACGGAAGATCTTTATATTTTTTCGCAACAGATGCAAACGGGCAATCTTCATGTACAGGCGGATGTGAAGCTTTTTGGCCAGTTTTTTTTGTTGATAATTTAACCACAGACAAATTAGGAACCGGATTAACATTAGCAGATTTCGCTTCGATTACTACTACTTCTGGCAAAAAACAATTGACTTATAAAGGTTGGCCTTTGTACTACTATGCACCAATGTCTGCCGGAGATGGATATGGTGGCGCAGGTGTCAACACGCCAGAAGCTGCAGGAAAAACTTCAGGAGACGGAGTTGATGGTACTTGGTTTATTGCAAAACCAGATTATTCTATCATGATTGTGAGAAGTCAACTTGTCGGACATGATGGGAAAAATTACAAATCAGATTATACCGTTGGAGTTGGTACAACTACCTATTTTACTGATGCTAAAGGATTGACATTGTATACATTCAAAAATGACAATTTCAAGAAAAACAATTTCACAAAAGAAGATTTTTCAAACAATGCGGTTTGGCCAATTTATGAAACAGATAAAATTGTTATTCCGTCTACACTTGATAAATCTAAATTCAGTTCGATAACCGTTTTTGGAAAAGTGCAATTGACTTATAATGGCTGGCCTTTGTATTACTTCGGGCAAGATGCCGGCGTAAGAGGCGCTAACAAAGGAATTAGTTTTCCAAGTCCTGGAATTTGGCCAGTTCCGGTAAAAGATATTCCGCTTACTATATAAACTGATAAAATAGAAGAAAACATTATTAAGGCTGAAATCAAAATAAGTCCTAATAATGTTTTCTAAATATCATCAAATTGAAAAGAGAAATGAATAAAAAAACCAAAATAATTATTTCCATACTATTCGCAATTGTCCTAATCATTTTTCTCTCTTATAACTATTTAATGCACAGCGGAGCTCGAAATTTAGCAACTGAAAAAACAGATTTCACAGTTAGTTCTACTGCCATCACAGCCGAATTTATTTCAGATTTAGAAGCTGCAAACAAAAAATATCTTGAAAATGCCGTTGCTATAAAAGGAAAAATAACAGCTCTGAATGGAAAAGAAGTAATTCTGGACGGTACTATTATCTGCAGTTTTAAAGATCAGGATTTATCTATTAAAAAAGATCAAATAGTGACTGTAAAAGGGAGAATTGTCGGATATGATGATTTGATGGGCGAAGTAAAACTAGATCAATGTTTTATAATCAAAAACTAATTAAATGAAGGTAAAATTATTTTTATCCGTAGCATTTTTTCTTTCAATCATTTGTCATGTATCGGCACAGGATGATTTGTTAAAGGAACTGGATACTATAAAATCAAAAGAAAAACAGACAGAAACTTTAGGTTTCAAAGGATTGCAGATTTGTAATATGCAATCAACAAAATTAACCGCCAAAGGTGAATGGTATGTATTGATTTCCCATCGATTTGGTGATTTGACTGAAGGGTTTGAGAATTTCTTTGGATTAGATGATGCATATACCAAATTGGGAGCAATTTACGGTGTAACCAACTGGCTTTCTGTTGGAGCTTCAAGACAAACTAATAATAAAATTTATGAATTGACATTAAAATACAGATTGAAAACGCAGGAAGTTGATGGCTTTCCGGTGACTATTGTGGGCTATAATACGATGGATATCAATACCAATTTAAGTACAGATCAATATCCGAATTTACAATTTAATAATCGATTGGCTTATACTACACAATTGTTGGTTTCAAGACAATTTTCAGATAAGATTTCACTTGAAATAAATCCAATTTATATTCATAAAAATCTATACGATGAAACTACGGAAAGAAAGGATCAATTTGCGGTTGGACTTGGCGGAAGATATAAATTCACAAAAAGATTAAGCATGAATCTTGAATATGCTCCCCGAATTAATGCTCCCGAAAGTGAGGTATATCACAACTTGCTTTCAGTAGGATTAGATATTGATACAGGTGGGCACATTTTTCAAATGGTATTCTCAAATTGCCAGACTATGAACGACGTTTATGCATTTTCTAATGCTACAGGAAAATGGAATGGCGGAGGTATTTACTTCGGATTTAATCTATACAGGGTTTTTTAAAAATTAATACGAAATTCTATGAAAAAAATAAAAATTTGCCTGACCCTATTATCCAGTATTTTCATTGTCTCTTGTGAGTCTAACACCTATAGCGAATTAGCTCCGCCTACCGGCAATCCAACTTATGTAGCAAACATAGAGCATATTATGGAACATAACTGTATCAGCTGTCATTCCGGAACATCGCAATATCCAAATCTGGAAACGTATGATGGAGTCAAAAATGCCTGTACCAATGCGAATTTAATCTGCAGAATTGAATCTGAATCTTGTGGAGCACGAATGCCATTAGGAGGAAGTTTACCTCAAACAGATATTGACATGATAAAACTTTGGGCAGCAAACGGATTTGTAAAAGAATAAATTAAAACGATGAAAAAAACAGCATTTTTAATTCTATTATTTTTTGTGGGAAACATCATTTTCTCCCAAAAAATGATAACCCGAACCGGACAAATAAAATTTGAAGCTTCTGCACCTTCTTTCGAGCCTGTTGCAGCTGTAAATAATTCGGTTTCAGCAATTTTTGATAAATCTACTGGTGAATTTGCTGTACTGGCTTTGGTAAAAGCTTTCAAATTTGAAATTCCGCTTATGGAAGAACATTTTAATGAAAATTATATGGAATCTTCCGTTTATCCAAAAGCCACATTTAAAGGAAAAATCATAGATTTTGATGCTTCTAAATTAAGCGCTTCAAAAAAATATGATGCAGAAGGTGATCTGACTATACATGGCGTTACAAAGAAGATTAAAACTAAAGTCAGTTTAGCCTTGAAAGATGGAAAATTATATCTCTCCAACAATTTTACAGTAAAAGCCCAAGATTATAATATCAAAATACCAAGTGTTGTAAAAAGCAAAGTTTCGGAAGATGTAAATATTGCCCTGAATTTTATTCTCGATGGAAAATAATCTTTTTTAAACTCTAAAATTATACAATTATGAAATCTCTATTTAATTTTTCGGCGCTCTTATTGTTGCTATTTATTGGAGTTTCTTGCTCTAGTAATGACGATAATTCTAGTCCGTCGCCTATTATTGTAACATTCAATGCAACTTTGAGTGGAGCAAGTGAAGTTCCTGCAAATGCTTCAACAGCAACAGGAACAGCAACTTTGAGTTATAATAAAACCACAAAAATCTTTACAGTTACTGTGACGTATTCTGGCTTAACGCCAACTATGGGACATATACATATGGGCGCCGCAGGTACTAATGGCCCTGTAATATTTCCGTTCTCTAGTTTGGCATCACCTATTAGTTATACTAGTACTGCTTTGACTGCAGCTCAAGAAACGGATCTTATGGCTAATAATTATTATGTCAATCTACATTCTGAAGCTTTTTCAGGAGGCGAAATAAGAGGACAGCTCGTTACTGCTAATCCAGCTGGAAGCCCTGCCGGTGGCGGAGGTGGTGGCGGTGGCTACTAACTTCTCCTTTCTTAATTTTTGTTAATTACCAGAGCCTTACTGTTGAATTAGTAAGGCTTTGGTATTTTTAAGAGTCTTTTTATTTCTTCTTTTTACACAAAAGATACTATTTCATCTCATACTCTTGAAAATCCTTATCCTCGGAAATTTCACTTAAAAAATAACTTAATTCTTTCAAATCAATTTGCTTTGGAAAGATATACTTATTGATAACAATTGTGGGAGTAAATATTATATTGTTTTCCGAATTCGAATTGAATTGAGCGTTTAAGATTTCGTTTATTTTTATCTCGTTTAATGGTGATATTGGAGTTGCACATAATTTCTTTTCATCTTTATTTTCAAACCAATTGTGCAATTCTTTCATAAAAAATTCTTGCCCGTTTTCAAGATAAAAAGCCACTAATTGCTGATGTATTATTTTTGATTTTTTATAACTATAATCATTATTGTTAAAATTAAAACGAATATCTAAACCTACTTTATCGAAATTTTTTTGCAGTATTTCCTCTAAAATAAAATAGCTTTCTTTACAAAAATTACTAAACGGATTAATGACCATTATTATTTTTAATGACGCATCTATATTTCCCAACTGTATAGTTGATGATTGAGGTAGATTATTTTCCAGAATATTAAAGCTTAATAAAGTTTCTTTAAAAGCCTGATAATTATGGGTATTTTTATTTTCCTTTGATTGTTTGTCCCTTATTTTGATCAGTATTTTTTTTAAAACATTTCCTGTTTCTAATTCTGGATTTTCAATTAAAATTACAACACCACTCCATTGAGATTCTAATTCTTTCTTTGAAATTTTAACTTTACTCTTGCCATTATAACAAATATAATTTTCATTTTTCACTTCAATAATACAATATCGTCTTTCATAGTTTTCATCTCGCAGTATAGCCATGAATCGATTTGGCAATGAATCTATTCTTGACGAATCAATATGAAAGGCTCCATTGTTGACATTAAAAAAACTTAAAGTATCTGTAATTGATAATAAAGATGGATATGCTGGATGTACTTGAATTTGCAGATCAAATTCGTTTAGATCAATATAAAATCCTTCTTTTTCTAAATATTCATATATATTATAGAATTCTTTATTCATATTATACTTAGAGTGTTAATTGTTTGTTCTTAGAAATAAATTCTTAAAAATGGCCCATTTTTCTTTTTTTTGCACTTCTTTCTCTGTAAAATAATTTTTTATAAATGTGTCATCAGGTTTATTTGTTATATATAAGCCATTTTCATCCCGATGTATTATTTCTTTTATTTTGGTAGTATATTCAAGTCGTTTTGCATATTGCCTTTTTTCAATATCTCCATGCCAAATATGATATAAATCACCTTCAACAAATCCAATTTTCCCCTCTGTTACTTCATGAAAATCAACACTCCATAAAGCTTGTTGGGAAACATCATCACTACTGCTTTCATTCGAATTGGGTATTAATCCAGCCGCGGCATGAGCAATTATGTAGTCTGCTCCGCCAATTAAAGCCTTATCAAATAATGGCACAGCATCTAGAATCTCCCTTCTTGCTCCCCAGGCGAACCCTACATGACCATGCTTATTAAAATTTGTATTTTTCCAAAGTTCCGTTGTTGCAAAATTTGCACTAAAACTTCTCCAAACATTTTTATTCATAGCATTTGGCGAGTAAGATTCCCTTATTTTATCCATAGAAAAAGAAGGTTTTATTTCGTCTTTTTCCAGAAAAACGGCGTATTCAAATGGCTGTATTACTGTATTGGTTTCCAATTGTTTTACTCCATCTACTATCCAATTTTCATTGGTAAAAACTACATCGGCATCAAGCCAAAAAATATATTTATATTTAGGAGGTAAATCGGCAATAATTTTATTTAATAATGACTCTTTATGCCAAAGCAAATTCTCCGTATATACTCTTTTTATATTGTCATTTTCTTCAAGCTGGGGTTTCGAATTACCAATTACACATTCGATAATCGAATGATCCAAATGTTTTATACTTTCATAGAATATACGGAAAGCTTTATTTCGATAAGGAGAATTCTGAGGATTGAAAAAACATGAAATAATAATTGCCTCAGGATGCATTTTGTACTTATTTTTAAAAACGGATTTTTTTTTAAGTGAATTGAACATACTTTAAATTTTAATTACACAATTATTTATTTCACATAGAAAAGCTATATGAAACCTTTACCTTGAATGGTAAATTTTTGTTTTACTTATATAATATTTATCTGGTATTCTTTTTGCAATTTTCATTGGGTTATTTTCTTTTTTAAACAAAATCAAATGGTACAATATACCTTCAAATTGATTTTTAAAATAAATTCTTCCATTATCAAAAGTTATTCGTCCTGTTAATCCTTCAATCAGAAGAAAATCAAAATGAGCCTTAATCTCTTTCATCTGATCAGCTTTTTGAATTAGATGTGTAAAACTTTCAACTTCTAGGTCAAGGTCAAATATTGATGCGCCTTCCGTTAATTCATGCCAGGCAAAACTGCATTCATCAAAACAATAGTGCTTTGAATCAGAAAATACCTTTTTATAATCTTTGCTTCGCATAAAAAAAGTATTCATCACATTGTTATTTCTGTATAAAGCAAAACATCCAGTTACATAATCATGTCGAAGACTTATAAAATCAAATTCCTCAAGCATTTCTTTTGTAATAAAATCACGCACGTTTCCATAAATGATATCCAAATCACTTTGTCCCCAAAAGTCATAATCTTTTATAATTTCTGGAAATAGAAATCCATATGCCGGTTTAAAATCACAAAGTTTATATGGGTAATCAATATTTACAGTGAAACCTAATTTTTCAGAGGCTGCATCTTTTATATCTTCAAGTTTTCTGTTTATAATAATTAGGTTTTTGGGTTTATATGGAATTTCATCAAGATTATCCGTAATGATATAAAAATCAATTGTTGGATTAAATGAACAAGAATGCACATAATATGGAAAATACCATGGATATTCACCATACCAACATGTAAGCACTGCAATAGATTTGAGTTTATTCATATTTCAATGTGTTATTATATATCATTGTGTCTGTTCCGAAGGCATCTTTTTCTCCATAAAAGCTGATCTGTTAAAAATATTCCGGAATTGATACAACAATCTTTCAGTCAATCGTAAATCTTCTGTTATAATTTCAGCGCTTCCTTCCATTTCTTGTGTGAAAGGAAGTTTTTTATGATAAGAGGTTTCTAAACCATTTGGTAATGCTACGTCTATTAAAATATTTCCATCTTTATCAGGAATTAGAGAAATATTTTTTACTTCTGCCTTAATTATGCCAAATTCATTATTAGGATAATTAACCAATCGTATATTGATTTTTTGTCCAACTTTTATTTTACCCGAATTCAAAGCCGGAGATTTTGCTTTTCCTATAATATCATTTTTTGCATCTGGAATAATTGAAAACACATTGTCGCCAACATTAATTGTTTGATTTTCATTCCAAACTTGTAAAAAAGTAATTACACCACTTATTGAAGATTTTAAGGTATATGCTAGTTCCCAATCTTTTATCACTTTTTTGAGCTGATAAAAAGACTGTGCCATACTTCGTCCTAAATTCACCTCTTCTTTAGTACTAGTGATTTCTGTAACCAAACCTAATTTTGTGTTATTAATATTGGCTGATTTTAATTGCGAAATGGTTGATAGAAGTCCTTTATAACTTTTTTGAGCTTGTAAATAACCCAGTTTTTTAGACTCCATTTCTTGCGCAGAAATAATACCCTTATTGAATAAGGTTTCAAAACGACTTATTTCATTTTTTTGGAGTTGAAGTTCGCTCTCATTAATTTCTTTTTGGTCCTGCAAAATTTCGAGTCTTTCCTTAATTTGCATTTTTTCAGAAATCTGTGCTTGGCTCTCGACTTCAAAAGGTTTCAAATTTTTATTTAATTTTTCCTCTTCATAATCTTTTTGAAAAAGTCCAAAAGCGCTTTCAATTTCTCCAAGCTGTAAATTCTTTAATAAAGCAAATGGAAATGCCTTACCTGAATCGTTGATGTTGTAATTGTCAACTATACTTTTTAGTAAAAAAACATCTTTGTAGTTAGCTGTATTTTCAATAACGGCAAGCGTGGTATTTTTTGAAATAATAGCTTTGTCTTTTACAAGAATAGCCTCAATTCTTCCCGTCGATCTCGAGACAATTTTTTCTGGTGGAAAATTAGTCGTAATTACGATTTTAGTATTTACTATGTCTGGATATTTTACAACCCAGGAAACTAGAAACAACATCATTATGATCACAAAAATGAAGACCGTTCCCCATCGTATCATCCAATGTGGCACTCGTCGCAGAATTTCCTGGACTTCTTCACTTCGAAGTTCAAAATCGGTTGACTTTATTTTTACATTTTTTGTCATTTTTTATTTTCTTAAAAGAAGGCTTAATTCCCTAATTGCAATTGATTGTGTACTAATTCAAAATAACTTCCTTTTCGCTTTACCAATTCAGTATGGTTTCCAATCTCAACAATTTTTCCTTTGCCCAAAACAACAATTTGATCTGCATTCATTACTGTACTTAAACGATGAGCGATGACAACAACCGTTTTATCTTTAAAAAAAACATCCAGTTTTCTCATGATTTCTTTCTCATTATTGGCATCCAAAGCAGAAGTAGCTTCGTCAAACAACAACATTTCAGGATTTTTATAAACCGCTCTGGCAATTAATAGTCGTTGTTTTTGACCGGTACTCATTCCAACACCTTCTGAGCCTATTTTAGTATTAAATCCTAAAGGCAGTCCTGAAATATATTCTTGAATATTTGCAACATCTGTCGCATATACTAAGCGCTCTTTATCAATTTTATCTACTCCTATTGCAACATTATTTGCAATGGTATCATTAAAAATAAATCCTTCCTGCATGACAGCACCAACATTATCTCGCCAGGATTTTTGATAAATATCTTTCAGTTGTGTATTGCCTACTTTTATTTCACCTGCAGAAGGTTCGTAAAATTTAAGCAAGAGTTTCATTAAAGTAGTTTTGCCGCTTCCGCTTACACCTACAATTGCTGTCACTTTGTGTGCCGGTATTGTTAAATTCAAATTATCAATCACTGAATCATCCGAGCCTGGATAGCGATACGAAAGACCCTTAATCTCAATTGCACAATCTTTTGGAATTTCATGTGTTTGAAAGGGTTCTTGTTGCGTTTCATCTTCTTTATTATAAATTTCCGATAATCGTGTCAATGATATTTTAGCATCCTGCAACTCGCGGACAAAATTAATAAGTTGAGAAATGGGTCCATTTAAGCTTCCTGCGATAGAATTTATTGCCATCATCATACCAAGAGTAATTTGGCCATCTATGACTAATTTTGCAGATATAAAAGAAATAAATATATTTTTTAATTGATCTATAACCGAAGAACCAATTGATTGAGTTTGTTCCAGAATCAATCCTTTTATGGAGACTTTAAACAACCGAGCTTGTATATATTCCCACCCCCATCTTTTTTGCTTTTCGGCATTATGCAATTTAATTTCCTGCATTCCATTAATCAACTCCATTACTTTGCTTTGTTCTTTGCTTACTTCAGAAAAACGTGTGTAATCTAAAACTTCACGCTGCTTTAAAAACATAGCAATCCAGCCAAAATACAATAGACTTCCGGCAAAAAACACAAAGAAAATTTGAAGATTATAATACGCCAAAACCCCGCCCATGATAAACATATTGATAAACGAAAAAAGCACATTCAGAGATGAAGTGGTTAAGATTCGTTCTATACGGCGATGATCATTAATTCGCTGCATAATATCTCCTGTCATTCGAACATCAAAAAATGCAATCGGAAGATTCATCAATTTAATGAAGAAATCAGAAATTAAAGAAATATTAATTCGAGTGGAAAGATGCAACATTATCCAGCTCCTAATTAATTCTAAACCTGTTTTCCCAATAAAAAGAAACAATTGAGCAAACAGAACGAGATAAACAAATTGAATATTTTGATTCTGAATCCCAATATCCACAATACTTTGTGTAAGAAAAGGAAAAATGAGTTGCAATAAACTCCCAGCTAGTAATCCGATACTTAATTGAAACAAAAATGATTTATATCGCAGTACATATTGTAATAATAAGCCAAATCCTAAGCCTTTCTTTTCTTCAATTTCAAATTCTGAGTTGAAAAAATTTGGAGTTGGCTCCATTAACAAAGCAATACCTTCATTCGTATTTACATCTGCATTATTTCCAATCCAAAATCTAATAAATTCTTTCTCACCGTAATCAATCAAGCCAAAAGCAGGGTCAGAGATATAATACCTGCCTTTTTTTATTTTGTATAATACTACATAATGCGCTTTATTCCAGAACAAAATACAAGGCAAAGAAAGTTCATCTATCCTTCCTAAATTAAGTTTTATTCCCAAAGTCCTAAAACCGATTTTCTCTGCAGCATCACTCAACAGCATCATATTACTTCCCTGACGAGTAGTTTCGCTAAAATCGCGCAATTGTTGGATATTAAAATTCTTACCGTAAAATTTGGATATGATTTTTATACAAGTGGGACCACAATCCTTAGAATCAGATTGTTTATAATTGGGAAATTTTTTCAACTTTTGAATTTGTAAATTAATGTTTACGTAACAATATGCGGTACTTTTTCCTTACTTCAGGTATTGCGTTTTTTATTTTTCAGAAGTTATACAGTTTCAATGATAGCCTTCTCTTCTATTTGATTTTCTACAAAAAAATCGTCTTCTAGAATTTCATTTATGAAAAATTCAAGGTCTTCTTTTTTATATGCTTTTGGATATTGGTATCCATTTATAAAAATGACAGGTGTAAAGTTTAAACTCTTATTATTATTGCACCATTGATTTTGTTGTTCGTATATCAGGTCAATCTTATCATCTTTAAAAGACTGTTCATATTTCTTTAACCAATCATTCAAATTTTTAGTTTCAAACCAATGATTTAATGCTTGAAGAAAAGCATCATTTCCATTTTCTAAATAAATAGACATTAGATATCTAAAAAAATCTTTACTTTTTTCTTCTAAAAGATGAAAATCCACATTGAAAATTATTTTTATTTTTAGATTCTCTTCGTTTTTAATTAAAATTTTATCCAAAATTTTATGAGCATTTTTACAATGCCCACAAAAAGGACTTGTAATAATGGTTATTTCCGTATTGCTAGCATGGTTTCCTAAAATTACTGGACTGTTTGGCAGATTCACTCTATTTTTTGACAACAATGAATTTTTAAAAATCTCATAATTACGTATAAATCGATTACCTGTTATCTGAAATTCTTTTAGTTCTTTTCGCTGGTTTAATAGATTTTTAAGCGTAGACCATCCTAAAGCGACAATTACAAATACAAAACCATAAACAATTAAAGGATATATCTGTAAATCAAATGAAGTTTGATATAAAAATAATATACAGGTCAATTCCAAAAGAATGATACTAATAATGACTAAACAAATAGGACACCATTTTTTCTCGACAAATTTTTGATAATAAATTGACGTAAATAATAAAGGTACAGCGCAAAGCAGTAGGCCTTTTTGAATACTGAAATAAGCATCTATTTTTGCCATAAAAAGAAACGTCAACATTCCTAAAAATTGCGAGGCAAAAAATACAATACTCAAATCACTAAAATTAATACTTTCAAAAATCTTCCATTTAGTAGATCCTACAACTGATTCACAACTTGCAGAAGATGTTATGTTGCAAAAACTATTGACTAATTCACTTTTAGCACCAAATAAATCTTTTAGTACAGCGATCGAAAACAAAACACCAAGAGTAGGAAATATAAAGAAGAATTTAGTTTGTAAAGTAAATTGAAATTGCGCAACTATAAGAAAAAACAATCCTATACTTAAAAAGGGTAGTATCCAATTTATTTTGCTTTTATTAGATTCAATCAGATTATCTGTTTTAGATTTTTCTACTAATAACACTGTGTTCTTCCATCTTGCCTCTAACTCTTGGTTAGAAATCGCAATCTTCCCTTTATTTAGTAAATATCCATCTCCTTTTTTTTCAACAAAGTGAAACTGTGGCCGGCTATTCTTTATATCTAACATTGCCCAAAAACAATCCGGTAATAATCCAATTTCAGATTTATCTACATTAAAGGCACCATTATCAATATTAAAAAAATCCAAAGTGTCTATGATTGACACTAAAGTTGGGTAATCAGGATGCGACTGGATTTGAAATTGAAATTCATCTTTATCAATATTAATCTGCTCTCTTTCTAAATACTGGAAGAGATTATTGAAATTTTCTTGCATTTTTTTAGGTTTTTATTTTAGGTAATCTTCTACTTGTTTAATTGGTTTATCATTTTTCATACTTACCTCATATCCTTCTATTTAAAAAGTTTGAGAGTTGAAGTTTATCACCCGGTATTTTATAATTTCACTTAAACATTCTTTTTAAAGAATATTTTCTCTCTGTAGTTTTCTGTTTTCTAAAACTTCTCTGTTCTCTTTTTTCAGTTTTTTTTTAGATGACTTTACTGCAACTGCGTTTCCAATAGTTTCTTTAAAATACTGAACTCATCATCATCGTTTGATTGTTCATTATGATAAACCAACTTTCCAGTATCATCAATTAAAAAATACTGTGGGACATAATTTATATCTAAAAGATCTTGAATTCGATTTCCTTTAATGTAATTGGGAGAATCTAAAGTTTGTAACCAGGGCATTTCATATTTTTTCACAGAATTTAACCAACCATCAATATTTTGATCTAATGAAATCGAAATTAGCTGCAGCCCTTTGGATTCATATTTTTCGTTCAGCAATTTGAACGTAGGGATTTTTTTTATACACGGAACACAACCGCTTCCCCAAAAACAAAGAAGTACATATTTTTTATTCTTGGAAAATGATGATAATTCAAAATGTTGTTCTTTGTCTGTTGAAAAAGAGAAATTGGGTAAAATATGATCTACTGTAAGTGACAATTTTTTATTAATGTATTCATTAACTGATTTCCCTAAATCAGTTTGTTTCACATCGTTATCCAATTTATCATAAATAGTTTTGAGATTTTCAACCTTAATTGAATGAAAACCATGTATGATTTCCTTATTAAACATATATAATGAAACATAAGAATTAGGAAACGCTTCAATAAATTTTATTTTTTGAGCTAATAATTTTTTCCGCAAATCTGAAACAATTGTCCATAAGGAATCTTGCATGGTTGTTTTCAGATGTTTTTGTTTTGCATCGTAATAAACATTAAAGGCAGCTTTCGCACTATCTTTGCTTGGCTTTGTTAAACGTTCATACTCTTTTTGCTCTTTAACAAAAGGAACATTGACAAAATGAAAATTATTTAAGCCATCGTTTTTATTTAATTTCACGATGTCAATTTTCATGTCCTGCGCACCAATAAATAAAAAAAAAGTTCCTAGATATTTATTATCTTTCTTCACACTTAAATTAACTGGTTCGTAACCATGCTTAATTTCTCCAGATAAATAAAACCTGCCTTTTTTTTCTTTTGTGCTTACAGGAGTAAAAGAAGAATTATCAGACGAAAGCATAATTTCTGCCTCTTTATATTGAAGAGGAATGGTTCCTGAAATCGAAAATTTATGCTGCGCAACTAATGGCAGATAAAAAAACATCATTAAAATAATTGTTTTTACTTTCATACTTATAAAATTAATAACCAAGGAGCAGGAAGGCTCCTTGGAGTTAAAATTTAGCCCTTTATACAAGCGTCATGACCTGCATCATGTCCACAACAACATGCATCTTCTCCCTCTCTAGTTAGATCTATAGAACATGTATAAGTGTTACTACCTTCTGTATAACATACTGTAGAAGGTCCCCAACAAGTTGTAGAACTACCATAAGTACCACTACCTGCCATAATAGAGCGCATTTCATTTCTCGAAAGTTTGCCTTGCAAAGCTGTTAGGCTAATTTTTTGTGTCTTCATAAATTAAATTTTAATGTTAATTAATGTTTGAAAATAGGTTCATTCTTTGCCTTTTGAATTACGTGCACTTAATTCAGAGACAAAAAAGTCTTAACAAATCTGATGGATATGTAGAAAATTTCCTATGTTGAACACAGCATAATTTATGCTAAAAATCACATTAACATGAAAAATCCCTAATATTTACTAACATCAAAAGCAAAAGCAAACTTCATTTGATGGGTTTTTGTAGTGTTTTTAAGATAGGAGTTTAAGGAAATTCCTTTTAATACTAGAATATTAGCCACAATTTCATTTTTAAACATACCAAATTAGTATGTATAAACTAAATGATCAAAGTCAAAAAAAGATGTTATTTAATCTATACCTAAAAAATTATTTGAAAAATGAATTTTTAATTATTATTCTGACATTAAATTATTGATCTGCATTTTTAGAGATTTATTCTCTTGTTCGAGCTTTTCAATATATTTTTTCATAATAAGAAGTGTAAATTCAAAATGCTCTAAATATTCATGATTCAAATGCTCTAAATTTTGTTTTGATTCATTTTTTACTATATATATTCCGTCATGGGGTTCGTATATGGCTTCAAGATTGGTATCTAAAATTTTTGCAAGTTCATTCCACTCATTTTTCGTGATTTTCGTGATTCCTGATTCTCTTCGGCTGTACTGCGATTGTGTAATTCCTAAAAGATAAGCTACTTCTTCCTGGGTTTTATTTTTTTCGATTCGTTTATTTATGAGTTTTTGTTTTATCATATAATAAATTGGCTACTTGGATAATTGATTAGACAAAAAAAACGAGTTAACTATATAAATTAACTCGTTTCTCATTTTAGCTTTATTTGGGGGCTTCAAGCTATTTTTTCATTTTATATCTCAAATTTTACTTTGAGAAAAAAATTAAATTTTACTTTCATCATCAACTGCATCCTGCCATTTATCCCATACTTTGACAGCTTCATTGTAGCCATCATAACCATAGTTTTGACTTAACTGTCCTTTGATATTAGGCTCAATAGCAATTTTATATGGAATTGGCCAGTAATTATTACGTTTGTCCATAGTATAAAACTTTACACCTGGTTTAAGCGAAATACCATTTGGGTATTTGTTATAAAGCGTGTAATGAACGATACGTTGGTACCAATAACTACCTCCCGTTTTATCTGTTCCTGATTGTTTATCCCAAGTTGCTTTATTATAGGTATTACCCCATTCGTCAGGTTTTCCACTAAGAGCTAAACAGTGCGAAATACGTTTTAACTCCACATTTCTCCATTCTTCCATATAAAGCTCTCTTCCTCTTTCTGCACAAATATCACCAATAGTTACAGTCGTATACATTTGTGTTGCTTTTGCTCTTGCTCTTACAACATTCACGTCCTGAGCAGCTCCAGTTGCATTACCTTGGTAAAAACGAGCTTCAGCACGCAATAAATAAGTTTCAGCTAAACGATAGATGTACAAATGCGCACTTGCTCCTGCAGTAGCTCCCTGAAAATCATTTGCTGCTGGATTAGCTTCCGCTACAACATCATGATAAAAGATTTTATAATGAGGGAAATCATACCAATCACGAATAGAATCTGTTGCTAACAATTTACCAGCTGCATCTTTCATTCTGAAATTTTGTCCAGCCCATACTGCACTTCCTCCTGCTCCAGGAGCATATTTAAGGTCTTCCATATTCACCCAGTTACCAACTGTACTGTTATGTCTAAGATCCACTTTATCCTCAACACCATTTACAACCCACATAGGATGTTGTGAATAGTAAGAACCACTGATAGTACCAATACCACGTCCTATTGCTCTTTGATAATCGTATTTTGCATTATAATTCGTTTTATCAGTTAAAGGAAAACGAGGCGCTGCTGTTTTACCATCAGGTGTGATTAAGTTAGCATCATTCCAGTTTGGTCCAAAAATTCTCATTGAAGCAAATGCTAAAAATGATTGTGCTCCTCCGTTTGGTGCAACTAATATCGCTTCAGTGTTAGCCGAAATTACTTTGTTCTCTGGTCTGTGTAAATCCCAAATTACATTTCTTGTAATTGGCCATGCAGTAGGATTTCCTCCTGGATCAAAAATTCCTAAATTGTTTTGTACCAAAGAGTAACCTGATTGATTAATTAAAATATTAGCTTGTGCTTCAGCATCAGCAAATCTTCCAGATGCCAAATAACACTTAATTAGCAATTGACGGCAAGCACCTTTACTAACCATACCTACATATCCTATTTTTGATTGCTCTGGTACCCATTGTACAGCTTTTTCCATATCAGCCGTAATCATTTCAATGATGGCTTCTTTTTTAGTAGAGTAATAACTCTGCTTTGGAACTGACAAGATTTTAGTAATCAATGGAATATCTCCAAATTCATACACTAAATTAAGATAACGGTAAGCTCTGTGAAAATAAGCCTGCCCGATATATTTATTTTTAACCTCTTCAGATAAACTTTTCACACCTCCAATATAGGACAAAACAGTATTAGCATTCTTGATACCTGTATAAGCTTCAGTCCAAAGAAATCCAAGATAAAGTGATTCACCACTTGGATCTCTTCTGAAATCTCCAGTAGGAACTATAGTCGCAGCATAATCAGCAATATTACTTCCTGTATCTGTTTTTCCATATTGTGCCATATCAGAGAAAAGATACTCCGAGCCAATAGGCACACTTACACCAGAAAAGCCATAGTGGATATAATTGTTACGCAACTGTTTATCACACTGTGCTAATGTAGCCTGCAAACCAGCTTCTGTAGTAAACGTAGTTTCTGGGTCATAAAACGAAAGCGGATCAGAATCGAGAAAATCTTTCGAACAAGAACTAGCCATTACTGCTAATAGAGCAAAAGGCACTAGTCTTGTTATTTTATTTTTAATATATTTTTTCATTGTTGAATAATTTTTAAAGTTGGAAATTAAAACCTAAATTAAACTGTCTTGTAGCCAATCCTCCTGTTTCTGGATCTCCAAAATATTTCCATTCTTTAGAAGCAGACCATGTTGCTACGTTTTGAACTGAAGCATAAATTTTAATATTTTTAATATGCACGCGATCCAAAAGATCTCTAGGAAGTGAATAAGCTAATGAAATGTTATCCAAACGAATAAAGCTTCTATCATACAATCTTCCTGGGGCAACCGGAGTTCCTGCAGGACCTTTAGCATCAAGACGAGCCCACTCATTTGTTGGATTGTCAAGTGTCCAATAAGGATTTACATATGGATTGAAGTTGAATTTATACAAACTACTATCATTGAAAGTGTTCATATAAATTGAACTAAGTGATTTCCCTCCGTTATATGAATACATGCTGATTCCTAAATCCCAGTTTTTGTAAATTTTAAAATCATTACGCAATGTCCATTGTACTGGAGGATTTGTATTCCCTAAAAACTGTTTGTCTTTTTCATTATAAACCGCTTTTTTGTAAGCAACACCATCTGCATCTACTGCATCTATGTCATCTGATGTATTGCTGTTTTCCACTTTTGGATCTCCAGGACGTTGTCCATATCTTTGAGCTTCTTTCCACTCATCTTTTTGCCAAATACCAGTTACTTTATAATCCCAAATTTGAGAAATTGGTCTGCCTATGAACCATCCATTATTTGAATCATCACCTTCTTTTTTCCCAATAACATTTCCACTGGCATCTTTAATGTCTACCATATTCCCATATAATGAGATAATTTTATTTTCGTTATAAGAGATTCCAAATGTAGTACGCCATTCAAAGTTTGGTGTTTTCATATTAAGTGTGTTGACACTTAATTCAAAACCTTTATTTTGAACCTCTCCAAGGTTAGTTGCAATTGAGGAGAATCCAGTGAAACCAGGCAACGATTGACTCATAATCATGTCATGAGTAGCCGTTTTGTAAAGGTCTAATGTAGCCGTAATGCGATCATGTAAGAAACCTAAATCAAGTCCAATATTTGTTGATGTAGTTTTTTCCCATTGCAAGTTTGGATTTGCCATACGATCAAGTGATAAATACTTCAACTCAAGCGCTTTTCCTGAAGCATCTAAATACCCCATTGTTCCATTGTTTACTAAGTTTGCCAAAGAAATGTACGGATCTGCAAGCGATCTGTTACCATTTTTACCCCAAGACAAACGTAATTTACCAGTGCTCATTGCATCCCATTTAAACCAATTTTCATTCTTGAAGGTCCATGCAACACCAAAAGAAGGGAAAACTGCATACGGATCTGAAGCTCCAAATGCTGAATATCCATCACGACGAACAGTCGCCGTAAACATATAACGATTATCAAACGAATAGAAAAGTCTTGCCATCAACGCATCTGCCGTTTCATGCGTGTCATTTGATCTAAGCGCGCTATTTGCCATTGTTGCTGTACTAACATTGTGAAAACCTAAAGCATCTGAAGGCTGAATATTATAAGCATCCATTCCTTCTGACCAAAAACGACGTTCCTCAGCTTCCTGAACGAAAGTTGCAATAATGTGGTGCTTTTCAGCAATCGTATAATCCCATGCTAATGTATTGTTCAGGTTATAATCAAACCTCATTTCATTATTTCTAACTGCCCCATTGGTAGCTGCAGGAAAATTTGGATTTTGTGCTGATCTGAAATCACGTCTGTGAAAAAACTGATAACGAGGAGCAATATTAAATGAATATGTAATCCCTAAAGGCAATGTAACTTTTGTATTGAAAACAGAATTCAATGTTACATATCCTCTCTCCTGATCAATAAATTGACGTTCGTAATAAAAGTTATAATTCTGACCTGAAACGTTTTTCCCCATTGGCTGTCTTTCATAATTGCCATTTGCATCAATAAAAGTTCCATAAGGACTTGTTCTCATCATATTATTATCACCAGAAGCTGTTCCTAAATTAGGTGTTATATCTCCATCTGTACGATCTTGAAAATTAACGTTTGCACTAAAATCAAGCCAATCTGTAATTTTAGCATCAACTTTCATATTAGAACGAGCTGATTTATAATCATTTCCTACAATCGCTCCTTCAGAAGTTAAATAACCAAAAGACATGTAATAGTTAACCTTATCACTTGCTCCAGAAACACTTAAGTTGTTATCATGATTTATCCCTGTTCTAAAAGAACTATCACTCCAATCGTGTGTTTTATCAGCTAAGAAATTTGCCATCAATGAAGGATCAAAATTCAATCCTAAACGTGTACCCCATACCTCTTTGCTGCTTTTTCCTGCTGTTTGAGTAGCTGGCTGATACGCTAACCATTGCGCTTCAGTAATACCCCATTTCGCTAAATCATTAGGGTTTGAAAAATAACCAGGTTTACCATTAGCAACTGTTCCAGCTATAAATGCTTCATATTGCTTAGTTATTGTGTTTACACCATAAGTTTGGGCAGTTTCCCAATCTTCACGATATTTTAAGTATCCTTCTGGAGAATACACACCACGATAGGCACTCTTGTTGCTAATTGTTGTGTTTGTAGTAAAACTAACAATAGGCTTACCCGTTTTCCCTTTTTTAGTTGAAATAAGAATAACCCCTGCTGCCGCTCTTGATCCATATACAGATGCCGCCGAAGCATCTTTTAAAATATCAAGCTGCTGAATATCATCAGGATTGATTTCTGAAAGTTCACCATAAAACTGCATTCCATCTAAAATAATAAGTGGCGAATTATGAGGACCTCCAACTTTGTCATTATTATTACTACCTGTATATACAGAAGTCTGCCCACGAATCTGGATACTTCCTCCTCCTTTTGCAGAAGGGTCGTAACCAACTCTTACACCCGGAGTACCTCTTAAGATATCCTGAACTGTTTGAGGATTTTGGTTTGCCAATTTATCAGGCGTTACCTGAACAATTGCTCCCGTTAAATCCTTTTTCTTCATTTTACCGTAACCGACTACAACAACCTCATCTAATGAAGTAGTTGCTTTTTTCATTTTTACAGTAATTAAAGCTTCGCCTTTTACACTAACTTCTGCAGTTACATAGCCTAAATAAGACACAAGGATTACTGCATTGTCGTTATCTACTTTTAAAGTAAATTTTCCATCAAAATCTGTTGAAGTACCATTTTTACTTCCTTTTTCTAAAACTGAAACTCCCGGCATCGGCATACCGCTTTCATCTACTACTAGTCCCTTAATGTTTTTTTGTGGAACAACATCGTGAGACTCCATTGTACTTTTAGAACTAATAGCGTAGCCATGAACTTGTGACAAAGAAAATAAGACGCAAAACATCATCATCTTCTTTTTCAAATTAAATCCTGATCCACCATTAGGACTTTTTTTAATCCTAGTAAAATTTGTCATTTTTGGTTTGTAATTTGTTGGTTAATTAATTAGTTAGTTTTCTAAAATCTTCTGAGCTTCGGTCAAAACCGATTAATGATTTTACTGGGACAAATTTGATTAATTAATGGTTTTCAGAGGGAGCAATAAAATCCGTTTTTGGGTATAATAATGTCTCACGTATACATTTTACCCATGTTTTGTAGCTAAAAAATGACGTTACTATAAAAAATGTCTGGAAAAATTACAGAACACATAAATAATTAAGAATCCATTATGAAATCCAAATCCAGAAAGCATTTAAATAAAAAGCAGCAATATGATATTGCTGCTTTCTTTTTTTAATCGATTCAAATTATTTATCCGCCGGATTCCTAATTTCATCAAAAGTGTTTAAACATTTTAAACAATAAATATTACGTTTTTATTCAATCCTTATTTGTTTAAAGTTTCTATTTTAGTTTTAAACAAAAAAAATCCAAATCCCAATTTAAATTGGAATTTGGATTTTTAAATATTTGGAATTCTATTTTTTTAGTCCAAAATAAAACTAACACTTACATTCGCTGTAATTTCAATTTCACCGATTGCTAAAGTTTCGTTAGAAGCTCCCATAGCATCTGCTGATTCTTTCATTCGCATAGCAGCGTACATTGGCTGTGGATGATAAACTTGAGAATTATCAGAAATAACAAAAGCTTTTCCAACTTTTTGACCTAAAACAGAAACATAATCGTCTGCTTTTGCTTTTGCATCTTTCATTGCAAGTTTTCTAGCTTCAGCTTGTAATTGAGCTTCTTTAGAAGATTCAAAAGTTACTCTGTCAATTCGGTTAATTCCTTGCTGAACCAAACCTTCCATCAATTCATCATATTTAGACAAATCTTTTACGATGATTTCTACAGTTTGTGTCGCATTATAACTCGTTTTTTTCTTTTCGTAATCATACTGCGGGTTCAAAGCGACTTGTTTTGTTTTGAAATCAGCTGTTGGGATATTCATCTTTTTAATGAATTTTAAAACAGCGTCCATTTTTTCGTCATTTTGTTTTTTGACGTCTTTAGCATTATTCCCTTTTGTTTCAACCGTAGCCGAAATACAAACCTGATCAGGTGCTACTTTTACTTTTCCTTCCCCGTTAACATTAATAAGAGGTATTTGTTTGGTTTCCTGGCCGTAAGACATAGTCATAAACATGATTGTTAAAAATAATACTAGTTTTTTCATTTTTGTTATATTTTAAATTATTGATAAGGACATTTCAAAAGTTATGCCAGCCTTACAATTTTCCTAATTTAGCCATCCCAAAAAGTATAATAATTGGAATTGCCAATAGAATTGTCATTAAAGTATGATCAACAATTAAAGAAGGATCTTTAATCAAAGTAATCAAATACCCGCCTATAGCACCTCCAAAGTGTGCTGTATGTCCAATATTGTCATTTTTGGCTTTCATTCCATAAATAGAATACAATAAATATAAAATTCCGAATAAATATGCCGGTATCGGAATTATGCCATAAATTCCTAATGTCATATCGGGCTGCAATAAAATAGCCGAATACAAAACTCCTGTCACAGCGCCGGAAGCACCAACTGCACGATAACTATAATCGTTTTTATGAAAAAGCATGGTAAGCAGATTTCCAAAAATCAAACTTCCAAAATAAATCAAAACAAAAGAAAAATCACTTAACAAGCTTGAAACAACAGGCGCAAAACACCAAAGTGTAAACATATTAAAAGCCAAGTGCATAAAATCAACATGCAAAAATCCCGAAGAAAGCATTCTTATCTGTTCTCCAGAACGAATACTTCCAACATGAAATTCATATTTTCTGAAAAAAGCATAATCGTTAAAACCTTTATAACTAAAAAGAACATTGGCAACTATAATTCCAATCAAAATAGCATTCATAAAACATATTTATTGTGAATGGTAAATATAGTCATTCTTGAACACAAGTCCGTCACTAACCAAAATATAGGCATCTATTCATTTTTACTTTATATTTGTAAAAAAAAATTACATGCAATTTCTTGTTTATATTTTAGCCTATCCTTTACTTTGGCTTATCTCTATACTCCCATTTCGGTTATTTTACTGGTTTTCAGATTTCGTTTATTTTCTGGTTTATCATGTTATTGGCTATCGCCGAAAAGTAGTTCGTGAAAATTTGGCTTTGGCTTTACCACATTTAAATGACGCTGAAAGAAAAGTTATTGAGAAAAAATTCTACAGTCATATGTGTGATATGTTTTTAGAAATGATCAAAACCATGAGTATTTCTCCGGAAGAAATGGAAAGAAGATTTAAAGTAACAAATCTTGACTTGGTATTGGATTATGCTAAAAAAGGAAAAAGCGTGATTCTGGTTGCTTCTCATTATGCAAGTTATGAATGGCTTATGACAATCAATCCAAAAATTGGTTTTCAGGGTGTTGCTGTTTATAAAAAACTAGCTAATCCCTATTTTGATAAATTAGTTCGAAAAATTCGCTCTAAATACAAAACCGAAATGATCGAAACCCGAAAAGCAATTCCGACAATGGCACAAAACCAGCGCGACGGAACTTTGAGCATGTACGGTTTAGCAAGTGATCAATCTCCTAAATTAGATCGAATTTTCCACTCGATGGAATTTATGGGAGTTGAAGTTCCTGTACATACAGGAGCCGAAATGCTAGCTAAAAAATATAATCTGAGCGTCATTTTTGCCAATGTTAAAAAAACAGGAAGAGGTTATTATGAAGCTACATTTATTCCTATTGCTGATAACCCAAAAGATTTTCCCGATTTTGAAATTACAGAAATGTATTTGAAAGAAGTCGAAAAACAAATTCTTGCAAAACCAGAATATTATTTATGGACACACAAACGATGGAAACATCGGGTTGATTCCTAATTTTATAAAAAACAGAGTCCAAAAAGAAGAAATACTTTTTGGACTTTTTTGTTTATGAAAGTCAGGCGGCAATAAAAACTATGTTTTAAAGCACTCAAACAGATTTTTGATGTGTTTTTGTAATGATTTTTGTTGAATTAAAACAGAGGCAAATTTAGACAAACGATATACATTTGAGGCTGACTAAAACTATCCAAAAACCATTGCAAAATTAATACCCATGATCAAAAAATTACTTTTTACGTTTTTAATAATTTGTTTTTCGAAACCCGTTTTTGCTCAAAGTCCAAAACGAGGTATAGCTTACGGACAAAACACTGCTGCTGATTTAATGGCTCTAAAACCCGGAGTCTCATGGTGGTACAACTGGGGAAGAATCCCTGAAAATGATACCAATACCAATTACGCTTCTATTGGCGTTGAGTATGTTCCTATGGCTTGGGGAAAATTAAATGATAACGAAGTACAGACTTTTATTGACAATATTAAACCCGGAGCAAAATATTTGTTGGCTTTTAATGAACCTAATTTTACTGATGGTGCACGTTTAACACCTCAGGAAGCGGTAAATGCATGGGCGAATGTCGAAAAAATTGCTGCTGCCAAAAACTTAGAAATCGTCAGCGCATCTCCTGCTTATAATGGACCAAACAATTATGGAGGATTCAGCGATCCGGTTGCATGGCACGACCAATTTTTTCTTTTATGTCCAACTTGCAAAGTCGATTATATTGCTTTTCATACTTATGATAATACAGCAGGTTCGGTTATTGGAGTTACAGGAAATCTTAAAAAATACAATCGCCCAGTTTGGGTAACTGAATTTGCAAACAGAGTTATTCAAAGTGAAGCCGATAAAATCAGTTTCATGAAAACTATTGTAAGCAGTTTTGAAAATGATCCAGATATTTACAGATATTCTTGGTTTACAGGTCGAGTTCCTGCCGATTGGACTGATATGCTAGAAGGACAATTGTTAAGCCCAACAAGTGGCGTTTTAAAGCCAATTGGAACAGCTTACGTCAACGAAAGTTATACTTCTAAAAAAATGAATGTTCCTGGAAAAATTACTGCAAACAAACATTATCGCAGAAAAGGAACTGGTTTACAAGCCACAACAGATTCTGATACAGGACAAAATGTATGTTTTATAAATGAAGGAGACTGGAATGAATTTTTATTAAATGTGGCTGATGCTGGAACTTACAATCTAAATTTTAGAGTAGCCGCGCCTGCTATAAACGGAAAATTTGATATTTTGGTAAACAATGTCACAGTAAAAACCGATGAAACATTTCCTGCAACGGGAGGATATCAAACTTATACAGATAAAATCGTAAGTGGTGTTACACTTCCTAAAGGAGAAGTTTATCTGAAAATTAAATTCAAATCAAACGATATGAATTTTAATTATATTGATGTTACTGCCGGAAATCTAGGAGTGAATGATCCAATTGCTGAAAAAGATTCTTTTACAATTTATCCAAATCCGGTTAGAAATCAATCTACGCTTCATATAAAATCATCTTCAACTGAACCTTTGACTTTGAAAATAGTTGATATGAGTGGGAAAGTTTGTTTCGAATCTAAAGATTATTTTACCAATGAAGATATTAAAATTGGCGAAAAACTTGCTACTGGAGTTTATATCGTAAATGCTTCTTATGGAAAAATCCAGAAATCAGTAAAAATTATCAAAAACTAAATATATCTAACCAAAAAGAAAAGCCTCTTTTGAAATTTCAAAAGAGGCTTTTTGTATTTAAAATGATAAAATTATAATCCTGCGATTACTTTAATTTCATCAATAATTCTAAGTGCTAATTTATCTGCTGATTCTTGCGTTCCTGATTCAGTATAAATACGAATAATTGGTTCTGTATTTGATTTTCTTAGGTGAACCCATTCTTCGGCAAAATCTATTTTTACACCATCAATTGTCGAAATATCTTCGTTTTTGTATTTGTCTGTCATTGCAGCTAAAATTGCGTCAACATCAATTTGTGGTGTCAATTCAATTTTATTTTTGCTCATATAATATTCAGGATAAGAAGCTCTCAATGCAGAAACTGATATTTTTTTGTTTGCTAAATGCGTTAAAAACAAAGCAACTCCAACCAAACTGTCTCTTCCGTAATGCAATTCAGGATAAATGATACCACCGTTTCCTTCTCCGCCAATAATTGCATTATTTTTTTTCATCAATTCCACAACATTCACCTCTCCTACTGCACTCGCTTCATAACCTCCATTATAAGATTTAGTAACATCTCTTAAAGCACGTGAAGATGACATATTCGAAACTGTATTTCCTGGAGTTTTGCTCAAAACATAATCTGCGCAAGCAACAAGCGTATATTCTTCACCAAACATTTCACCGTCTTCGCTGATGAAAGCCAAACGATCAACATCTGGATCAACTACAATTCCAAGATGCGCTTTTTCTTTAACTACCAATTCTGAAATATCAGTCAAATGTTCTTTTAATGGCTCAGGATTGTGTGGAAAATGCCCGTTTGGTTCGCAATATAATTTTACAACTTCAACACCCATTTGTTCCAAAAGTTTTGGAATAACGATTCCGCCTGATGAATTTACACCATCAACTACCACTTTAAATTTAGCCGCTTTTACGGCTTCAGCATCAACTAATGGAAGATTTAGAACTTCATCAATATGAATATCCATATAAGCGTCATTAACTGTAATTTCTCCCAAACTGTCAACGTCAGAAAAATCAAAAGCTTCAGCTTCGGCAATTTCAAGAATTTTTGCTCCATCAGCACCGCTTAAAAACTCCCCTTTTTCATTCAATAATTTTAAGGCATTCCATTGTTTTGGATTATGAGATGCTGTCAAAATAATTCCGCCATCTGCTTTTTCCAAAGGAACAGCAACCTCTACAGTTGGTGTTGTCGAAAGTCCGAGATCAATAACATCAATTCCTAAACCTATTAAAGTATTCACTACAAGATTGTGAATCATTGGCCCTGAAATTCTGGCATCACGACCAATTACAACTGTTAATTTTTCTTTTGAAGTATTATTTTTCAGAAATGTTCCGTATGCCGATGCAAATTTCACCGCATCAACAGGAGTCAGGTTATCACCAACTTTTCCTCCTATCGTTCCACGAATTCCGGATATCGATTTTATTAAAGTCATTTTTTTGAGTTAAGGTTATTTTATTACAAATATAAAAAAGTTACTAATGTTCTAAGATACTAAGCTGCTAAGATTTTAAAAAAAGATGCTACGGTTCTAAGATACTAAGTTGCTAAGTTGCCGTGATTTTAAATAATTATCAAATTTAAAAATTGCAAAAGACTTCAATAAATCGATATTAAAAACTTTTCATACATTTACTAAAATAACATAGTTCCTTAGTATCTTAGAGCCTTAGCATCTTAAAAACACATTTGCTAAAAAACTTAATTACTTAGTATCTTAGAACCTTAGTATCTTAAAAAAATGAATTTCCTAGCCCACATATATCTTTCAGGCGATAATGATTTGATCAAAATTGGTAATTTTATGGCCGATGGCATTCGCGGAAAACAATTTGAGCATTTCCCAAAAGATGTTCAAAAAGGAATTCTTTTGCATAGATTTATAGATACTTATACTGATTCTCATGATATTTTTAGACAAAGCACCAAGCGTTTACATGAAAAATACCATCATTACGCAGGCGTAATTGTGGATATTGTCTATGATCATTTTTTAGCCAAAAACTGGACAAAATATTCGGATGAAAATCTGGAAAGTTTTATAAACCGATTTTATAAATCCTTAGATGAAAATTATTCGATTTTAACCGAAAAAACACAAGGTTTGATGCCTTATATGATCGAAAGAAACTGGCTTTTAAGTTATAGAACAGTAGAAGGAATTCACCAAATCCTCACACAAATGGATCGAAGATCGAAAAACATGTCAAAAATGCAATATGCCAGCGAAGAACTAAAAGAGTTTTATACCGAATTTGAAGAGGAATTCACGCTGTTTTTTGAAGATCTTCGTTTGCATGCCAATCAAAAATTAATCTCCTTATAAATTCAAACCGATAGATTATAGTTTCAGTTATGAAAAAAATTTCGTTTTTATTCTTTTTTATATCGTTGTACAGTTTTGCACAGCAAGCTGTCCATCCAACAGGTTTAACCGCTTCAAAAGCAATGGTTGTTTCGGCTCGCGAAGAAGCTTCAAAAATTGGTGTTGAAATAATGAAAAAAGGCGGCAATGCGTTTGATGCAATGGCTGCTACAGAATTAGCATTGGCTGTTGCGTACCCATATGCAGGAAATCTTGGCGGAGGCGGATTTATGGTTTACAGAAAAGCAAACGGTGAAGTTGGAAGTCTTGATTATCGAGAAAAAGCACCGCTCGCTGCCTCAAAAAATATGTTTTTGGATAAAGACGGAAATGTCATAAAAGGAAAAAGTACCGAAACAGCTTTGGCAATTGGAGTTCCTGGAACAATCGCAGGAGTTTTTGCAGTTCACAAAAAATTAGGTTCGCTGCCAATGTCGGAAATTTTAAAACCTGTAATTGCCCTTGCCGAAAAAGGAGTTGTAGTAACATTAAAACAACAAAAACAACTTGAATCCTACCATGACGCCATTGTAAAAGCTAATGGTCCAAATACACTTATGGCTGGAAATTTCAAAGAAAAAGACACCATAAAGTATCCTGCACTTGCCAATACCTTAAAACGAATTCTGAAAAATGGAAAAGATGAATTTTATAAAGGCAAAACAGCACAAATTTTAGTTGATTATTTAAAGAAAAAAGGCGGAATTATTACGCTTAAAGATTTGGCACTTTATGAAGCAAAATGGAGAAAACCGCTTCAATTTGACTATAAAGATTTAAAAATAACTTCGATGGCACCGCCAAGCAGCGGCGGAATCTGTCTTGCACAAATCCTGAAAATGGTTTCACCGTTTTATCTTTCAAAAATGGGTCATAATTCTGAGAAGTCTATACAAGTTATTGTAGAAGCTGAAAGAAGAGCATATGCTGACAGAAGCCAGTTTTTAGGCGATCCTGATTTTGTAAAAATTCCAATAAACGGACTTTTATCAGACAGTTACCTAAAAGAACGAATGTCAAATTTCAATTCCGAAAAAGCCACTTTATCATCGGATATTAAAGAAGGAAAAATCACGTATAGCGAAAGCACAGAAACAACGCATTACTCGATTGTAGATCAATTTGGAAATGCTGTTGCAGCCACAACCACAATCAACGACGGATTTGGTTCAAAATATTATTGCGATGAACTGGGCTTTTTCCTAAACAATGAAATGGACGATTTTAGTGCAAAACCAGGATCTCCAAATATGTTTGGATTAGTTGGAAACGAAGCCAACAGCATTGCGCCACAAAAAAGAATGCTGAGCTCCATGACACCAACTATTGTAGAAAAAAATGGAAAACTTTATATGGTGGTAGGTTCTCCAGGCGGATCAACCATTATTACCTCTGTATTGCAAACTATTTTAAATGTTTACGAATATAATTTGAGCATGCAGGAAGCTGTAAATGCACCACGTTTTCATCATCAATGGTTGCCGGATTTAATTACTTTCGAACCTAAAACTTTCAGTGACAAAACATTAGAAAGTTTAAAAGCAAAAGGATATTTGATCAACGAAAAAACGACGCCCGTAATTGGTAAAGTGGATGCAATTTTAGTTTTGCCAGACAATACTCTTGAAGGAGGTGCCGATTTTCGCGGTGATGACAAAGCTGCAGGATTTTAAATCAAAAAGATTTACATCAAAAAATTATACAAAATTGAATGTTTAGAGCTAAATTTGTATCCCCTGGTAACTTTGTAATAAAATTATGATAAAACGACTTTTTCGAAAACTAGAAAGCATTATTGCATTAGCTCAATCCTTGTTGACGCCAAAGCAATTTATTTTTTTATCGAGTGTGTTAGTCGGTATTTCATGCGCTTTTGCTGTAATTGTTTTGAAAACTTTTGCGCATAGCGTTTTTTCATTTGCAACTTATATCAACGGGACTTTAAAATTAAGTTTCATCAACAGTATACTTCCAATAATTGGAATTTTATTGACTGTTCTTGTTA
The DNA here is from genome assembly GCF_900182645.1 of Flavobacterium resistens. Classification (GTDB taxonomy): domain Bacteria; phylum Bacteroidota; class Bacteroidia; order Flavobacteriales; family Flavobacteriaceae; genus Flavobacterium; species Flavobacterium resistens. The sequence continues at coordinate 55,711 of NZ_FXTA01000003.1, forward strand.
TTAAAAAAGTTTTAAACGGAACAATCCAAAAAGGAACTTCGCAGATATTATATGCAGTTGCAAAAAAAGCAAGTATAATCCCGAAAAAACAAATGTATGCGCAGATTGTTACAAGCTCTTTGACTGTTGGTTTAGGAGGTTCTGCCGGATTAGAAAGCCCAATTGTAATTACAGGAGCCGCTTTTGGATCAAATTATGCCCAAAATTATAAATTAGCTTATAAAGACCGAACTTTATTAATTGGATGCGGTGTTGCTGCCGGAATTGCTGCTGCTTTTAATGCTCCAATTGCGGGAGTTCTTTTCGCAATTGAAGTTTTATTAGTCGATGTGAGTATTTCTGCCTTTACGCCAATTATGATTTCTGCGGCAACGGGTGCTTTGGTTTCTGCAATTGTTTTAGATGAAACTATTTTACTGTCGTTCAAAAAACAAGAAACTTTTAATTATCATAATATTCCTTTTTATGTGATATTAGGAATTTTGACCGGTTTAGCTGCCATATATTATTCAAGAAATTTTCAGCGTGTTGAGCATTATTTTGGCAAAATGCAGATTGATCCTTATAAAAAAGCTTTGATAGGTTCATCGCTTTTGGCTTTGCTGATTTTCGTTTTTCCAACATTATTTGGTGAAGGATACGAAAGCATTAAAACCTTATCTGAAAGTGATCCTGGGCAATTATTAGACAATACTTTATTTGCTAATTTTAGAAACAATCAATGGGTATTGCTTTTGTTTATAGGCTGTACCATGATGGTAAAAGTCTTTGCTTCCGGGCTTACAATTGGTAGCGGTGGTAACGGAGGAAATTTTGCTCCTTCTCTATTTCTTGGTTCTTATTTGGGTTATTTTTTCTCAAAATTGATAAGTTTAACCGGTTTATCGCATTTGCCAATCAGTAATTTTACTATGGTTGGAATGGCTGGAATTTTGAGCGGATTATTTCATGCGCCATTGACCGCAATTTTCCTTATTGCCGAAATCACCGGAGGTTACGGACTTATGATTCCGCTTATGATCGTTTCATCAATTAGTTTTGCGATTTCTAAACGTTTTGAGAAATATTCGCTTGACGTAAAAAATCTGGCAAAAAAAGGTCATGCCTTTACCAGCAACAAAGATTCTAATATTCTATCGACTTTAGATATTGATACTATTATTCAATGTGACTATCTTACCGTTCATCCTGATGAAAATTTAAGCAAGCTCGTTGATCTTATTTCGCATTCTAATCAAGTCGTATTTCCGGTTGTCAACAACGAAAAAGATTTGGTCGGAATTGTACATTTTAATGACATCCGAGAAATCATTTTTAATGCTTACCGGGTAAAATACACACAAATAAAAGATGTTATGAAAACTCCTGCTGCAACCATCTCATCTTATGACAGCATGGAAATCGTAATGACAAAGTTCGAAAATTCAAAATCGGCTTTTCTACCTGTGCTTCGAAATGAAAAGTATTATGGTATCATTTCAAAATCAATTGCACTTGAAGCTTACAGAATGAAACTGCGATCGATGACGATTGAATAAATGATCAAAATACTTTAATCGAGCTACTTATTTTGTTACTATTTGTAACATAAACTTTTGCTATCGAGCACAAAAAGAACAAATCAAAGTGGTAACTTTGCGTTTTGCTCAAAATTATGCTAGATAAAGACAATACTATTGAAGTTCTTGGTGCAAGAGTTCATAATCTTAAAAATATCGATATATCTATTCCGCGTGAAAAACTGGTTGTAATTACTGGTTTATCTGGTTCGGGAAAATCTTCTTTGGCATTTGATACGATTTATGCTGAAGGGCAACGCCGTTATGTTGAAACTTTTTCGGCATACGCCAGGCAATTCCTTGGAGGTTTAGAACGTCCGGATGTAGATAAAATCGACGGACTTTCTCCTGTAATTGCAATTGAACAAAAAACGACAAGTAAAAGTCCGCGTTCTACCGTTGGAACAATTACTGAAATTTACGATTTCCTTAGACTTTTATTTGCGCGTGGTGCTGATGCTTATAGCTACAATACCGGCGAAAAAATGGTTTCGTATTCTGATGAACAAATTAAAGATTTGATTATTCAGGATTATAACGGAAAACGAATTAACATTCTGGCGCCAGTTATTAAAGCCCGAAAAGGACATTATGCTGAATTATTCCAACAAATCACCAAACAAGGATTTCTAAAAGTTCGTGTAAACGGAGAAGTTCAGGATTTGATTTCAGGAATGAAATTAGACCGTTACAAAACGCATGATATCGAGATTGTTGTAGACAGAATGGTTATTGAAGACAATCCAGATACTCAAAAAAGATTATCGGAAAGCATCAATACAGCCATGCATCATGGTGAAAATGTTTTAATGATTTTAGATCAGGATTCAAATGAAGTACGTTATTTCAGTAGAAACTTGATGTGTCCTACAACGGGTATTTCATATCAAAATCCGGAACCGAATTTATTTTCTTTCAACTCACCAAAAGGTGCGTGTCCCCATTGTAACGGATTGGGAACTGTGCATGAAATCAACGTTAAAAAGATTATTCCGAATCCGAAATTATCCATAAAAAGTGGAGGTTTTGCTCCGCTTGGCGAATACAAATCTTCTTGGATTTTCAAACAATTAGAAACCATTGGAGAAAAATTCGGGTTTAAAATTACGGATCCGATTGAGAAAATTCCGGAAGAAGCCATGACCATGATTTTGTATGGTGGAAAAGACAAATTTGCTATCAATTCAAAAGATCTTGGAGTAACTAGAGAATATAAAATCGATTTTGAAGGAATTTCTAATTTCATCAAAAATCAATACGACGAAAGCGCCACAACCAGCATAAAACGTTGGGCAAAAGATTTCATGGACGAAATTGACTGTCCGGTTTGCGAAGGTTCTCGTTTGAAAAAAGAAGCTTTATTTTTTAGAGTAAATGAAAAAAATATCACCGAATTGTGTGATATGGATATTTCAGATTTAACAGCCTGGTTTTTGGATCTAAATAGTCATTTAACTGACAAACAGCTTTTAATTGCTTCTGAAGTTGTAAAAGAAATCAAAGACCGTTTGAACTTCCTGATGAATGTCGGTTTGAATTATTTGGCTTTAAGCCGAAGTTCAAAATCGCTTTCTGGTGGAGAGGCGCAGCGTATTCGTCTGGCAACACAAATTGGTTCTCAATTGGTTGGTGTTTTATATATTTTGGATGAGCCAAGTATTGGTTTGCACCAAAGAGATAACGAAAAATTGATCAAGTCTTTAGAACAATTACGCGATATAGGAAACTCTGTAATTGTTGTTGAACACGATAAAGACATGATCGAAACGGCCGATTATGTAATTGATATTGGTCCTAAAGCAGGAAAATATGGCGGAGAAATTATCAGTATTGGAACTCCAGCAGAAACTTTAAAATCAGATACTATTACTGCTCAATATTTGAATGGTAAAATGAAACTCGAAATTCCGAAAAAACGTCGCGAAGGAAACGGAAAGTTTTTAAAATTAACTGGAGCAACAGGAAATAATCTAAAAAATGTTTCGATCGAAATACCTTTGGGACAATTAACTTGTGTTACAGGAGTTTCGGGAAGCGGAAAATCAACTTTGATTAATGAAACGCTGTATCCGATTCTGAATGCTTATTATTTTAATGGCGTAAAAAAACCGCAACCTTATAAAAAAATTGAAGGCTTAGAACATATTGACAAAGTAATTGATATCGACCAAAGTCCGATTGGAAGAACACCACGTTCGAATCCGGCAACTTATACTGAAGTTTTCACTGAAATCAGAAACCTGTTTACAATGACTTCTGAAAGTATGATTCGTGGCTATAAAGCCGGGCGTTTTAGTTTCAACGTAAAAGGAGGACGCTGTGAAACCTGCGAAGGTTCTGGTGTACGAACGATCGAAATGAACTTTTTGCCAGATGTTTATGTAGAATGTGAAACTTGTCAGGGAAAACGTTTCAATAGAGAAACTTTGGAAATCAGATATAAAGGAAAATCTATTTCGGATGTTTTGGATATGACAGTGGATGAAGCAGTTCCTTTCTTTGAAAACATTCCTAAGATTTACAGAAAAGTAAAAACAATTCAGGATGTTGGATTAGGTTATATTACGCTTGGTCAACAAAGCACAACACTTTCTGGTGGTGAAGCACAACGTATTAAATTGGCAGGAGAATTATCCAAAAAAGATACTGGAAACACATTTTACATTCTTGACGAACCAACAACGGGATTGCATTTTGAGGACATTCGCGTTTTAATGGATGTTATCAATAAATTGGTTGATAAAGGAAATACAATTCTTGTTATCGAACATAATATGGATGTTATCAAACTTGCCGATTACATAATTGACATTGGCCCTGAAGGTGGAAAAGGCGGCGGGCAATTGATTGCAAAAGGAACTCCGGAAGAAGTGGCGAATAACAAAAAGAGTTATACGGCTAAGTTTTTAAAGAAAGAGTTAGAATAAATACATCTTTGTCAAAGTTTAAAACTTTGACAAAGATTCTTTCCATTGTTAAATTTTAATACTAATAATTTTATATTTTAGTATTAAAAATCAAACAATGAAGTCAGTTTTATTATTCGTTGCAATAGTAACATTCTCATTCAGCAATTACGCACAGACAAAGAAAGATAGCCTAAGTAAAGCTGTTCGTGAACGGGTTAAAAATGTTTTAGAATCACAATCTGACAATCCTTATTTTACTAGAGAAGAAAGTGATGCGGAATATCAAAACGAAAACGACACTTTTCAGACTTTAGCGAAACCAAGTGAAAATAGTGATCTAGCAAACTTTTTTAAAATATATCTTGAAAAGAAGCTTCTCAAAAAAATTGATTTCTCTGAAGTTAAATGGTCTTATTTGTATAAAAATATTTCGCGTAGCGAATACAATTACACTATTCGGCTGACTTTTGAAATAAGCAAAACTGGCAAAGCCTCAGGCTTTAAAATTTATACTGGAGATAAAGATTTAGACAGAAAAGTTGTTGAGATTTTCAAGAAATATCCGCTGGAAAAACTTGCTCTCACAGAAGCTGATAAACATGGAAGAATAAGCATTCAACTATTTGCAAAGGCAAAGGAAAACAAAAACACCATAATAAAAGCCAGCACATATGCCGTAGTCGATCAGCTTCCAACAGTAAAAGGTTGTGAAAATCTTCAAACAAACTGGCAAATAAACAACTGTCTTTATGAAAGATTATATGATTATATTTTGCAGAATATTTCTCTAAAGACAATCAACAAGCAAGAACTTCGCGGCGAGATTCTTTTTAGGCCACGTTTCACAATCGATTCAAAAGGAAAAATTGTTCATGTAAATTCGATCGCTCCAAACAGCGTTATTAAAAACGAAATTGATCGCTTGATTACATCATTTGACCAAGTTCTTGTTCCGGGAACCAGAAATAATATTCCAAAAAAAACGTATTGCGACGCTTATAGAACAATAACAATTGAGAATTTGAATTGAAAACAACAATTAGCAAATCCTCTTAACTTTTACTTTTAAGTGCTGTCACTTTTTAAATTAATGTATTTTTAATTATCTGATAATGAATCAAAAAATAAAAAATCCTTATTTTACAAGACGGCATTCAGATTTTAAACTTCTCTTTTTGTAACAATTCTAATAAAAAGTGTTAATTTAGCATCCGCCTTTTTTCAAAAATTTGAGCTTTAAATAAAAATGTTTCGATTAAACCAATTGTTCAATTGAAACCGATTGCCCTAGCCCTGATGGAAGCGGCATCCTTTTTCTGGCTTCTTTAGCCAGGAAAAGATATAGCGGACAGCAGGATCAGCTCCTTCTCCTTTAACTGCGCTTGGGATTACAGCTAAAAGAATCGGCATAAATAAAAATATAAATTATAAAATACCTAAAATGAGATTAGAAGATTTTGATAATGATGAAGATAAAGTAATCCAAGACAGTTTAAAACAAAAAACTTGGAATGAAATAAGAACCAATGACAGCTGGGCGATTTTTAAAATCATGTCCGAATTTGTGAATGGTTATGAAAGCATGGGACGAATTGGACCTTGCGTTTCGATTTTTGGATCGGCGAGAACAAAACCGGACGAAAAATACTATCAATTGGCTGAAAAAATTGCTTTTAAAATTAGTAAAGCTGGTTATGGCGTAATTACGGGAGGAGGCCCAGGAATTATGGAAGCCGGAAATAAAGGTGCGCATTTAGGAGGCGGAACTTCAGTTGGTTTAAACATCGAACTGCCTTTTGAACAACATTTCAATCCTTATATCGATCACGATAAAAACCTGAATTTCGATTATTTCTTTGTGAGAAAAGTTATGTTCGTTAAATATTCGCAAGGTTTTGTGGTTATGCCTGGAGGTTTTGGAACTTTGGATGAAATGTTTGAAGCGATTACTTTGATTCAGACAAAGAAAATTGGAAAATTCCCAATTATACTTGTTGGAGTTGAATTCTGGTCAGGATTAATTGATTGGGTAAAAACGGTTTTAGTAGAAAAAATGCATACCGTAAGCCCAGAAGATTTGAACTTATTTAAAATTGTTGATACTGAAGATGAAGTTGTTGATGTTTTAGATAAATTCTACAAGAAATACGATTTGAGTCCGAATTTCTAATTTTTCACGACATAAGTCATATAAGCTATTTGTCTGATACTTAGCAGTATCAACTTCATTTACTTATAATATGATTAAATTTTAAGAGCTGTTTTTTAAAACAGCTTTTTTTATGCTATTTTTACAAAAAACCGAAACATCTTTATGCTCGTTACTTAATATATATCAATAATTTTTTTGCGCCACTATTTGAAATCATTTTTTAAAATTATCATCCTGTTTTTTGTTTTATTGAGTTCGATAAAACAATATGCACAACATCAATCTAAGATGGAAGTGGCGGTTAACCTCGACCTTAAAACGCTTAATGTCAGACAGGATATTACGTATTACAATACTTCTAACGATTCATTGATTTCGATTGTTTTGAATGATTGGAACAATGCCTTTTCGGATAAAAATACACCGCTTGCGAGACGATTTTCAGATGAATTTTATAGAGGTTTTCATCTAGCAAAACCTGAAGAAAGAGGAAATACAACTATTTTGAATCTTACTGATTCTGATAATATGGCGCTCGAATGGGAAAGAACAGATAAAAACCCTGATTTTATTGTTATAAAACTAAACCGAAAACTGCGTCCGGGTGAAAAAATGGATTTGCATTTGACGTATATTGCAAAAATTCCGAGTGCAAAATTCACGCATTATGGTTTTGATCAAAATGGCGGAATGAATTTAAAAAACTGGTTTTTAACTCCTGCCCGATTTGAAAATCATCGTTTTGTAAAAAACAACAATTTCAATCTTGATGATATTGCCAATTCAGTTGTTGATTATCAGCTTGAAATAAAACTTCCTGCAAAATATTCTATTAGTACAGATTTAGATTCGGTTTCAAAAGACGAATCAAATCCTTCGTTTACAAGTTATCTTTTTTCAGGAACTAACAGAACCGATTTTAATGTTATTATTGAAAAACAAAATAATTTCAGAAGTTATACAACTGGTAATTTAGAAGTAGTTTCGGATTTAAAAACAAAAAAACTGAACGAAATTCAAAGAGCGATAGTCATTAACAGAGTGGCTTCTTTTGCAAATCAATTTATTGGAAAATACCCACATTCAAAAATCACTGTTTCACAGGCAGATTATGATCGAAATCCGTTTTATGGATTGAATCAGCTTCCTTCCTTTATTAGTCCGTTTTCAGATGAATTTATATTTGAAATTACGTTTCTGAAAACCTATCTGAACAATTATCTAAAAAACAGTCTCCGATTAGATCCAAGACAAGATAATTGGGTTTATGACGGAATTCAGATTTATGCGATGATGAAGTACATGGAAGAAAACCATTTAGATCAAAAAATGCTGGGAAGGCTTTCGGACATGAAACTCTTTAAAAGTTATAACATTACCAATCTGACTTTCAACGAGCAATACAGCTATTATTATATGCTGATGGCGCGAAAAAATTTAGATCAGCCACTTGGTGATCCAAAAAATACGCTTATTAAATTCAACGAGCAAATAGCAAGTAAATATCGCGCTGGTTTAAGTTTGAGTTATTTAGATGATTATTTAAACCATAATATTGTTCCAGAAAGTGTTCAGGAATTTTATACGCTGAATAAATCACAACAAACGAATCGATATGATTTAGAAACAATACTGAACAAAAAAAGCAATAAAAATATTGAGTGGTTTTTTAGAACTATTATTGAATCACGTGATATTATTGATTATAAATTCACTGATGTTTCAAGAACAAAAGACAGCGTTCAATTTTCAATAAAAAATGTTACAGGCGTTTATGCACCAATTCCAGTTTATGGAATGAAGAAAAACGAAATAGCTTTTAAGGAATGGATTGAACCCAAAAACAATGATTCTGTTTATCATTTTGAGCGAAAAAATGCCGACAAATTAGTACTGAATTACGACAACGAAGTTCCGGAATACAATCAGCGTAATAACTGGAAATCCTTAAAAAGCATTGCGATTACCAATCGTCCAATCAAATTTAATTTTGCTAAAGATTTAGAAGATCCTTATTACAATCAAATTTTATATATCCCGACCTTGACCTATAACTATTATGATGGATTTACGCCGGGAATTCGTTTTCATAATAAAACAATATTAGACAAACCCTTTAATTTTGACATAAATCCCGCTTATTCTATTAAAGCAGGGACAATATCAGGCTCTTCTGCATTTTCATGGAATCAATATTATAGAAACAGCACACTTTATAATGTTAGATATTCTATCAGTCAGAATTACTTTCATTATGCGCCCGATGCAGCTTATTTTAGACTAAACCCAATGGTGCAATTGCGCATTCGTGAAGAAAACTTTAGAGACAATCGAAAACAGCTGATTATGTTTCGTCAGGTAATTGTAAATCGTGAAGCAAGTCAATATATTACTGATAATTCAAAACCAAACTATTCTATTTTTAATGCGAGATATTCGAACATAAAAACAGAATTGGTCAATCATTTCAGTTATATGAATGATATTCAGTTTTCTGGAGATTTCGGCAAACTTTCAGGCGAAGTTGAATACCGAAGATTATTTGAAAACAATCATAAATTAAATTTACGATTATACGCAGGAATGTTCCTTTATAATACAACAAATTCAGATTATTTCAGTTTTGGTTTAGACAGACCGACTGATTATTTATTTGATTATAATCTTTTTGGACGATCAGAATCTACGGGATTTTTCAGTCAGCAATATGTAATTGCCGAAGGTGGATTTAAGTCACAATTAGAGCCATCATATGCAAATCAATGGATGACAACTATGAATGCCAGTTATGCCATCTGGAACTGGGTTGAAGTTTATGGAGATGTTGGTTTCCTGAAAAATAAACATCAAAAAGAGTTCTTTGCATACGACAGTGGTATTCGTTTAAATTTGGTTCCAGATTATTTTGAACTCTATTTTCCGGTTTATTCAAATAATGGATGGGAAATTGCACAAAGTAATTACAACGAAAAAATACGATTTGTAATCACTTTTTCTCCAAAAACATTACTCAATCTTTTCACTAGAAAATGGTTCTAATCGAATAAATTTTAAACAAAAAGTTGTATTATTATTATATAAATTGATTTTTCACTGAAAATTACATAAATAAAATACGTAGTTTTTTGATTTTAAATACAAATAATTAAATTATATTTATTTTAAAGAATTATGATTATTGATTGTTTTTAAGTAATTTCGCAGTCTAAACATGACCATTAAAGATTATGATAAAAGAAAAAAGCAATACTACTTTGACATTTGAAGATTTCAAAACTGAGGTATTGAACGACTACAGAATTGCCGTAACTAGCCGTGAATGTAGTCTTTTAGGTCGTAAAGAAGTATTAACAGGAAAAGCCAAATTTGGAATATTTGGAGACGGAAAAGAAGTACCGCAGCTTGCAATGGCAAAAGCTTTCAAAAACGGTGATTTTCGTTCAGGATATTACCGCGATCAGACTTTTATGATGGCGATTGGCGAATTGACTCCAAAACAATTTTTCGCTGGTTTATACGGTCACACCGATTTGGATTTTGATCCAATGTCTGCCGGAAGACAAATGGGCGGACACTTTGTAACGCACAGTTTAAACGAAGACGGTTCGTGGAAAGACTTAACTAAACAAAAAAATTCAAGTTCAGATATATCGCCTACAGCAGGACAAATGCCAAGATTATTGGGATTAGCACAGGCTTCAAAAATTTACAGAAATGTTGACGGAATTACCATCAAGGATAAATTTACTGTAAACGGAAATGAAGTTGCATGGGGAACTATTGGTAACGCAAGTACATCTGAAGGATTGTTTTTTGAAACCATAAATGCTGCCGGAGTTTTACAAGTTCCGATGGTAATGAGTGTTTGGGATGATGAATACGGAATTTCGGTTCATGCCAGACATCAAACTACAAAAGAAAATATCTCAGAAATCCTTAAAGGATATCAACGTGATGAAGATTCTAAGGGTTACGATATTTTTAGAGTTAAAGGCTGGGATTATGCTGAATTAGTTTCAACATATGAAAGAGCCGGACAAATTGCACGTGAAGAACATATTCCGGTTTTAATTCACGTAAATGAATTGACACAACCTCAAGGTCACTCTACATCTGGTTCGCACGAACGTTATAAAAACGGAGAAAGATTGGCTTGGGAAAGAGATTTTGACTGTATTCGTCAAATGCGTTTATGGATGATTGCGATTAATATTGCATCGCCAGAAGAACTTGAAGTGATTGATTTTCAATTGAAAAAAGAAGTTCTTGAAGCTAAAAAAGAAGCTTGGAATTCCTTCATTAATCCAATTATTGAAGAACAAAAGAATCTTTTGGCTTTGTTGGAACAAATTGCAGAAGCAAGTATCAACCACAAAGACAGAATCAGAAAATATATTTCGGAATTAAGTGCGATTAAAGCGCCACTTAAAAAAGAATTACTGGTTTATGCGAGAAAGATTCTTCGTTTTATTGAAATTCCAAATAGTAAAGTGATCTTAAGAGAATGGATTACTAGATTCTTGAATGAAACTCAGGAAAAATTCAGCAGTAACTTACATTCTGAATCAGATAAAAATGTTTTCTCAGTTCAAAAAGTACTTCCTGAATATGGAGAAAATGCGAAAGCTGATATTGACGGAAGAATGCTTTTACGCGACAACTTTGACGCTTTGTTTGCTAAATATCCAGAAACTTTAATTTTTGGTGAAGATGTTGGAAACATCGGAGACGTAAACCAAGGTTTAGAAGGAATGCAGGAAAAATACGGAGAACTTCGTGTTGCCGATGTTGGAATTCGTGAAGCAACGATTATCGGTCAGGGAATCGGAATGGCTTTGAGAGGTTTGCGCCCAATTGCTGAAATTCAATATCTAGATTATTTATTATATGCCATCCAAATCATGAGTGATGATTTGGCTACATTACAATACAGAACTGTCGGAAAACAAAAAGCACCATTAATCATCAGAACGCGCGGACACCGTTTAGAAGGTATCTGGCACTCTGGTTCTCCAATGGGAATGATTATCAATGCGATTCGCGGTATTCACGTTTTGGTTCCAAGAGACATGACACAAGCTGCAGGTTTTTACAACACACTCTTAGAATGTGATGAACCGGCTTTAGTAATTGAATGTCTAAACGGTTACCGTTTAAAAGAAAAAGCGCCATTGAATTTTGGTGAATTTAAAACGCCAATTGGAGTAATTGAAACTATGAAAGAAGGTTCAGATATTACTTTAGTTTCTTACGGATCAACTTTAAGATTAGTTCAGCAAGCAGCAGCAGAATTATTAGATTTAGGAATTGACTGTGAAGTTATCGATATTCAATCTTTACTTCCATTTGATATCAATAAGGATATTGTAAAAAGTATAGCAAAAACGAATCGTCTTTTAGTAATTGATGAAGATGTTCCTGGAGGAGCTTCAGCATTCATTTTACAGCAAATTTTAGAAGAACAAGACGCTTACAAATATCTTGACAGCAAACCACAAACTCTTGCTGCAAAAGCCCACAGACCAGCATACGGAACTGATGGCGATTATTTCTCAAAACCTTCTGCCGAAGATATTTTCGAGAAAGTGTACAACATGATGAATGAAGTTAATCCTTCTAAATTTCCTAGTTTATACTAAGGATTTAGAATATTTTAGATAAAAGAAAAGCTCCAATAATTTTGGAGCTTTTTTATTTTATAGACCAAGTAACCCTAACGTTTGTCATTCCGAGGAATGACAAGATTCTGGGTAATGTTATTCAAATTAATTAAATATCTTTAAGCATCATTCTCGCCTTCTCTAAATCCTCAGCCGTATCAATTCCAATTCCAACATGAGTAGTTTCGACCATTTTAATACGTTTTCCAAATTCTAAATAACGAAGTTGCTCTAACTTTTCAGAAGCTTCTAAAGATTTCATTGGAAGGCTGTAAAAATCCAATAAAGCCTGTTTTCTAAAAGCATAAATTCCGATGTGTTGAAAATATCTCACCCCAACATTTTTCTCTCTCGGATACGGAATTACAGAACGAGAAAAGTACAAAGCAAACTGTGATTGATCAACGACTACTTTTACATTATTAGGGTTATTGATTTCGTCTTCGTTTGTGATTTCACGCATTAATGAAGCAAGATCAACTTTTTTATCTGGATCATTTTTAAAAACAGATAAAACCTGCGCTAAAGGCTCTGCTTCTGTAAAAGGCTCGTCTCCCTGAACATTTACCACAATATCAACATCAAGATTAGCAATTGCTTCGGCGATTCTATCACTTCCTGATTCGTGTTCTTTGATGCTCATAATTGCTTTTCCACCGTTGGAAACTATTTCGTCAAAAATCAAATCCGAATCGGTTACAACAAAAACATCAGCAAATAATTTTGTAGAAACTGCTGCTTCGTAGGTTCTTAGAATTACTGTTTTTCCACCTAAATCCTGCATTAGTTTTGCAGGAAAACGTGTTGAAGCATATCTGGCTGGAATTACCGCTATTATTTTCATTCTTATATTTTACTGAGTTTAAAAAACTCAAAATTTAGTAATTTAATTTTCACTGGTTTTAAGTGTTTGCAAATATGCAAAAATTACTTTTAAATTTTCTGTTTTTCTATTTCTTAAAAGGATGAAAATCATGTTCAAGAATATTAAACCAAAACTGTAACATGAAGATAAGTTGCGGGAATTAATGTAGAATTTTCGTCATTACTTTGGTTTTGGCTATTAACTAATCCTTCAAGTTTAGCATACAAATCCGAAGTTTTCCCATTTTGTTCAGCAGCTTCAAAAGCATTCATAGTTGGACCATAATAATTCTTCAATCGATCTAGCCACTCCGAAGGTGGGAATGCTGCTTTAAATGTAAAGGTCTCTCTCTCAAAAGAAATATTTTCTTTAGGAACACCCGCATTTGTAAATCTTTCGATTACGTTATCCTCAATACCCCAAAGCATCGGGCTTACAAAACCTTCAGGAGGCGGTGGTGTAAATTCAGAGCTAATCTTCAAGATTTGTGCAACCAACGTTGGATCTCCCGGTATCCAATTACCCATAATAATTTTACCTCCAGGTCGTGTAACACGAACCATTTCTTTAGCAACATCAAAAGGTTTTGGAGCAAACATTGCCCCAAAAATACTCATCGTAACATCGTAAGATTGATTTTTCAATTCATTCAAATCGGTTGCGTCACCTTCTTTAAATTCAATATTAACCAATCCTTCCTTTTTTGCTCGAAGATTGCCAGCTTCAACTAAATTTCTTGCTATGTCAACACCTAAAACATTGGCTCCTAATTTTGCCGAAGGTATTGCGGTAGTACCATCTCCACAGCCGAGATCTAAAACGTTAGTATTTTCTTTAATTCCAATTTTAGCAACCAATTCCGCACCACTTTCTCTCATAGATTCTGCAACGCGCGTAAAATCGCCTTTTTCCCATAATGCTTTGTTTGGATTCATCTTAATTTCATCAGTGATTATAGTGCTGATTCCGCACTTTTACTTAATTTGTAAACATCTTCTATCCTTTTTTTAATTATCACCAGTTAATCACAAAAGGCATTTAAAAAACTACTCAAAAAGAAGACACAAATCAAACAACCAACTGATAAACAATTACTTATGTAAAAATAAACAAATTTAGACAAAACATTTTACTATCTCATCAAATTTATTTTTTAAACAAATTGTGTAGATTATAACTTTAGACCATTATTGCATAAATGTAAAACGATTAGAAAACTTTGAGGTGTTCTTCTGCTATTTCCATGTAAAAACAACTATACTATACACAAAGAGCTTTCTAAAATATTTTTATAACATTTTCATTAAAGCATTGCTATTTAATTTCTTAGAATCTTTTTATTTTTATGTAAAAAACATGAAAAGAACCTTTACTTCTATCCTGCTCTATTTCTTTTTAATTTTTACTACCAATACTTTTTCCCAGAATAAATCCATCAATGCATTTACAAATCGAATTTTTGATGAAAAAGGTTATCGCCCATTGGGTGATTTAAAATGGAAATTTAAAACAGATGGCAAAATCTTTTCCTCGCCAATTGTTAAAAACGGAGCAATTTATATAGGAAGTGAAGACGGTTTTTTATACTGCATCAATGAAAAATCAGGAAAAATAAACTGGAAATTTAAAACCAATGGCGCAGTTCATAGTTCGGCTAGCATCGATAATAATATTGTTTATTTTGGAAGTTTCGACGGGTATTATTATGCCGTAAATGCAACAACCGGCAAAGCAATCTGGAAGTTTAAAACCAAAGGCGAACATTGGTACCAAGAAATTGGAATGTGGGGAATGAAGCCAAGCGAGATGCTAATGGACGATTTATGGGATTTTTATTTGTCATCGCCCGTTATTTATAAAGACAAAAATACTGCTTTAGTCATTTTTGGAAGTAGTGATGGAAATATGTACGCTGTCGACTCAAAAAACGGTACTTTAAAATGGAATTTCAAAACCAATGAACCAATTCACAGTACACCAGTTATTGCAAAAGACAAATTATATTTTGGAGGTTGGGACGGAATTTTCTACGCTTTAGACTGCAAAACCGGAAAAGAGAAATGGCATTTTTCAACTGAAGTTAAAACTGGATTTAAAGGTATCCAAGCTTCTGCTGTTGTTGCAGATGGATTAGTTTATTTTGGCGCCAGAGACCCTTTTTTGTTTGCGCTTGATACAGAAACCGGAAAATTAGTATGGAAATACAATGCAGAGAATTCCTGGATTTTGAGCTCGGCTATTGTTCAGGATAATACACTTTACGTTGGAACTTCTGACACTTATGCTTTATTAGCCCTTGATTCAAAAACAGGTCAGGAAAAATACAGATTTAAAGGAAACGGCTATATTTATTCTTCACCAGCAATATCAGGAAACACGGCTTATTTTGGAGATTTTAGCGGTAATTTTTTCGCTTTAAACTTGCTTTCAAACGGAAAAGAATCAGCTTTTGTAAGTACTGAAAATAGAAAAAAATATGCTCCTGAAATTCTAAATAATAATCATCTTGATTTTACATACGTTTCCAAACAAGCCGATTTATCTGTTTATGCCGAAAACCAAAAAGTAATGGATGAATTTTACAAATTAGGACCAATTGTTTCGTCGCCATTTATAAGCAACAATACGATTTATTTTGGAAGCACTGATGGTTATTTATATGCCTATAATTTAAAAAAAGAATAAAACTTTACATTATTTTTACTGAGGTCATACTCAAAGAACCTGCTAATAATTTATCGTTAAAAAGTTCCAATTCATCAGTTTTATCTTTTAGACCTAAAGTATACAAAAGCGGTAAATAATGATCCGGAGTTGGAATTGCAACTTGAACTGCTTTATTCATTTTTTCAAAATCAATCAGCGGCTGAAAATTCCCATCTAATAAATAATTATTTACAGTTTCTCTGGCTTCAATTGCCCAGTCGTAACCGTAATTGTCTTTGTCAAAATTCCTGAAATCGACCAAACGAAGATTATGGACAATATTCCCGCTTCCGATTATCAAAACGCCTTTGTAACGCAAGGCTTGTAATTTCTGCGCCAATTCAAAATGGTATTGCCCTGATTTTGTATAATCAATACTCAACTGAATCACCGGAACATCGGCATTTGGATATAAATGTTTAATAACACTCCACGCGCCATGATCCAAGCCCCAATGTTCGTCTAATTCGACCTGAACTGGATCTAATATTTTTTTAGTTTCAACTGCTAATTCCGGGCTTCCTTTTGCCGGATATTGCACGTCAAAAAGCGCTTGCGGAAAACCCCCAAAATCATGAATGGTTCTTGGCATTTCCATAGAAGTAACTTTTGTTCCTTTGGTAAACCAATGCGCCGAAACACATAAAATTGCATTTGGCTGCGGTAAAGTTTTGGCCAAATTTCGAAAACCAGCTACAAATTGATTTTCTTCAATGGCATTCATTGGACTTCCATGTCCTAAAAAAAGAACCGGCATTTTATCTGTATTCGAAAACATTGATGAAATCGAATGTAAATCGTTTAGTGTTGTCATTGTTTAGATTTTTTCCGCCACGACCCGAGCAAAAGCAAACAGGCGAAGCAATTCACGAATTTTATTTTAAGCATTCCGATTAATTTAATTCGTGAATTCGTGGCTAATAAAACTATTCCTCAAAACTCTCGTCTTTAAATCCTATCAAATATAACTTATTTTTGGCACGTGTCATAGCGGTATAAAGCCATCTGATATAATCACGATCAATTCCGTCCGGTAAGTATGGCTGTTCAATAAAAACCGTATTCCATTGTCCTCCCTGCGATTTGTGACACGTGATTGCGTAGGAGAATTTCACCTGAAGACCATTGAAATATTCGTTTTCTTTTACTTTTTGAAATCTCTTGTATTTTGTTGGTTCGTCTTCGTAATCTTTCATTACTTCTTCGTACAAACGATTTGATTCTTCATACGTTAACGACGGAGATTCGCTTTTTATGGTATCTAAAATCAAAACCGTTTCAAAAGGTTTCTGATCCGGATAATCGACCATTCTGATTTTTACTTTCGCAAAAGTAAATCCGTATAATTCTTTGATTCCGAACATCTCCAGAACTTCAATAATATCGCCATTGGCAATAAATCCGGCTTCATCTGTTTCTTTCAGCCAGAAATAATTGTTTTTGACAACCATCAAAAAATCGCCAACCGAAAGTTCACTTTCCTTAAATAAAATTCGGCTTCTGATTTGCTCGTTATACTGGTTTGCTCTTTTATTCGAACGAACAATAAAAGCCGTGTCTTCAATACTATAATTGCTGTAAGCCGAATTTATAGCATCCTGAATGTCGTATCCATCTGTCAATCGAACAATATCTTTGAACTTTTTTACATTGAATTTAAATTCTGTAATAAAACTTTCTTTCAGCAACTCACGCAGTTCTGTCGCATTAAATAAAATTCCAGAATTTTCTTCCTGACGCATAACTTCATCTAACTCGATATGCTCAATTTCTTTATCGTAATGAACACCTAATGTCTGAATATCAAGTGCCGGAGAAATATCTAAATTCACGGGAGGAAGCTGAGCCGTATCTCCTAAAAGAATCATTTTGCAATTGCTTCCCGAATATACATAATTGATTAAATCATCCAGAAGTGATCCGCTGTCAAGCGTGCTGTCTGAAATCATCGAAGCTTCATCGACTATAAAAATGGTATTTTTATGTTTATTGACTTGTTTTGTAAAAGCCACTCCTCCGCCCGATGATTTTTTAGGAAAATATATTTTTTTATGAATCGTAAATGCTGCTGTATTGGAGTAATTCGAAATCACTTTTGCTGCACGTCCTGTTGGCGCAAGCAAAACAAATTTTTTATTAATCTCTCCAAGATTATTTACAATCGTTGAAATCACCGTTGTTTTTCCGGTTCCGGCATATCCTTTCAGTACAAAAATCGTATCGTTTTTAGGTTCAGTTAAAAAAATTGCGATTTTCTGAAAAAAAATATCTTGTTTGTATGTGGGTGCAAAAGGAAATCTTTTTTGTAAAACGCTGTAAAACAATGTTGAATTCATAGGGTAAAATTGGAATACAAAGTTCGTCTTTTTTAATGGCAATTACAATCTAAATAGCGAATCGAAAAATTCAATATCAATATCAAAATTTAAAAACAAGGTCTGAAATTTAAAATCCACCGACATCACTTAAACACCTCATAATAAACACAATAATAATACTTTGCTAACTTTATTGTAACATTAATTTTTGAAATTGCATTTTTATTTTGTCATTTTCATTAAAATTGAAATTGACATTGTTATTTATTTTATTTGTAAGTTTGTGGTCGCTTAAATTCTTTCTTGATTCAAAAACAGGTAACGATTTGTAAATCAGATATGTCATTACAAAATATTAACATTACTTCCAAAAATTACAAAAAACTTTCTATTCAGGTTTCTCTGACTGGATTTTCATTTTGTTGTTTTGACACTTTAAATAATATCATTACAACCTATAAAGAAATAAAGTTTGATACGTCAGGCAAAACCAGTAAAATTGAAGATCTGTTTAGCGAGGCTTTCAAAAATAATTCTGAATTAAAGGACATTTACGACGAAGTAATGGTGATTCATACCAATAACCTTTCGACTTTTGTTCCTGAAGCTTTGTTTGATGAGGAATATCTTGGAAGTTATCTACAATACAATACAAAAGTTTTTGAAACAGACTTTTTTACGTTTGATCAAATTTCAAATTATCAAATGAATTCAGTTTATATTCCGTATGTGAATATCAATAATTTTTTGATTGATAATGTTGGATCATTTGATTACAAACATGCCAATAGTATTTTGGTCGAAAAAATTCTGGACAATTCAAGAAACAATGACGAAAAGAAAATGGTGGTCAATTTTAATCCTGGTCATTTTGAAGTTATTGTGGTTCAAAACCAGAAACTTCTTTTTTTCAATTCATTTGAATATCAAACCCCTGAAGATTTTCTATATTACCTACTATTTACTGCCGAACAATCGAATTTAAATCCGGAAATTTTTCCTCTCGAATTATTAGGCACGATAGACCAAAACGATCCGTTTTATGCCATCGCGTATAAATACATTCGTAATATATCCTTTCTGGATGTAAGCACGTTACAGCAAAAAAACAGCTTCTCTTTAAAAGAAAATCAAAAACATTATATTTTATTCCAATCATGAGAATTATTTCAGGAAAACACAAAGGGCGTCGAATTTCTCCACCAAAAAACCTTCCTGTAAGACCAACAACTGATATGAGCAAAGAAGCATTATTCAATGTTTTGAACAATCATTTTAGTTTTGACAGCTTAAAGGTTTTAGATCTATTTTCAGGAACTGGAAATATCAGTTATGAATTCGCGTCACGCGGAAGTGCACCAATTACCTCTGTCGATGGTGATTTTGGATGTGTAAAATTCATCAAACAGGTTTCGTCAGAATATGACTTTGATATTGCTGCAACAAAAAGTGATGTTTTTAAATTTTTGGAAAGCTGCAAAACTTCTTATGATATTGTTTTTGCCGATCCTCCTTACGGACTCGATCAGGCAACTTTTGAAAAAATTGTACTAACTGTTTTTGAAAGAGATTTGCTTCATGAAGACGGAATGATGATCATTGAGCATTCAAAATATACGAAGCTTGATCATTTGAGTAATTTTTCTTTTCAGAAAAGTTATGGCGGTTCTTTTTTCAGTTTCTTCGAATTAAACTCAACCGACGATGATGAAGAACTTCCGGGTGATTCTCCAATAAAAATTACTGAAGAAGACGAAGGATAATTTTCGTTTTTAGCATAAAAAAATCCCTTGAAATTTCAAGGGATTTTTGTTTTATTTCAGCTTTTAAACTTTCTTCTTTTTCAAATTAATATAATAGTTAATACCTAAACCGATCGTCCATTTTGTATCTACCCGATTGGCATTCGGACTTAATTTATTTAATGGTTTTCCGAGATCGACATTCTGAAGATCTAAAATAAGACTCATTGAATCTGAATATTCATCAGAAAAACTAAAAGTATAGCCAATTCCAATACCAAAAGACTGACTCCATTCTTTTGCAATTTCCATTTTGCTGGAAGTAAAATTGCCGTTCGTATAATTATATGAATTTTTATGTGCTTCAATAGTCGAAATGGAATATTTAGGAAGAATTTCAAAATAAGAAACCAATTCATTTCCCAAAATAATTTTTGGACAAAAACTAAAATTAACCGCAGATACCGACCTTCTAATTTCAGCAATCATGACATTATTTGCATCAAGCTTACTGCTAGATTCCAGACTTCCTAACAAACCGCTAATTTCGATTTCAGGTTTTATGTATTTACTCACATTAAATTCAGCTCCAGATCTCAAACTTAAAAAGCCTGAATTTTCAAAATCAGAATGCAGATAAATTCCAGCACCAACAAAAGGCTTAACAATCTGAGCGTTAGCAAAAACAAAACTCAATAAAAACAAAACAGTCAATATTCTTTTTTTCATATTCTTTATTAGATTTCTATTCTTTTAATTACGATCTAAAGAACGTTACTTTTTTTTAAAATAGGTAAGAATAAGCTTAAAAATATTTTTAGTTTTTATCGGACTCTATTTTCGTTTTCATCAATATTTTTTTCTTTGAACTGGCTTTCTTTTATTTTTCCGAAAGAATATTTAATTGCAATCGAAACTTCATGAGCATCAACCACATATCTTGCTTTTGAACTAATATTGTTGATCGTAAATTCTTCTTTTTCAATTACATTTTTAAAGACATTATTCCAGCTCAAAGTACAATTCCATTTTTTAAAAAACTTCTTTGACAGCGCCATATCAAAAACAAATCTAGGATTTCGTTCAAAAACACCTTTATATTGCGTTGTAGCACCCCACCAACCAATCATTATATTATAATCTTTTGGAAGCTTGAATTCATTATTAGAATAGAAATACAAATAAGGTTTTGAAGATAAAAATACCGCCGATGCATCTTCAATTTTTTCCAGAATAAAAATCACGGAGTTATTCATTGTCCAAAATTTATAAGTAAAAGGCACTTCAAAATCAAGGTTTAATCCCCATTCTTTATCAAAGTTCACATCTTTAAAAGTCATGATATTTTGTTCATTGTCGAAAAAGAAACTATTGTAAACCGGATTTTTATTTTGATAATAACTCAGTTTTACCGATTTATCATGATATTGAAAAGAAGTCGAAATTTCATTAATAATAGTTGGGTCAAGAAAAACATTTCTCGAATACAAAAAATACGGATTAATGTATGTTGCACCTTGACTTAATGAAGAATAATTAGGTCTCGAAATGCTTTTTGCGTAATTAATACTAAGACTTTTTGTACTATCAATTGCATAAGTAAGCTGTGCTTTTGGGAAAAAGTTGGTGTAATTTTTATCAATTAAAGGCAATAAATCGGTTTTAAATTTTCCATTTACGTTTGTGTTTTCAACTCTGAATCCAACTGAGAAATTGACTTTTTTAACCTTTCCAGTAAACTGGCTATAAGCTGCCAAATTCTGTTCTTTAAAATCGTAATGACTTATTTCGTTTTCGTTTGTTTTGTAGTCATAAATATCAATATCTGATTTTGACTTTGCCGATGAGTAGAGTCCGCCAACTTCCAATTTCATTTCGTTTTTGAACTTTTTCTCCAAATCAATTCTTCCTGAAAAGACATTTACTTTAAATTTCTGATTTCTGTTTTGCGCCAATTCAAATTCTGTTTCATTAAAGTTATTTTGCACCTGACTCCATGATGTCTGATTAAAATCAGAATATTGAAATCCGCTAAAAAACTGTGTATCAATAGCTTTTATTTTCTCAGAATAATTCAAAAATGAGTTTACAAAATTCTTTTGCCCATCATTATCACTATACGTTACAACATTATTTACTTCATCTTTATTTTTATTATTCGTGATTGTATTAATCGGAAAAGAATCACTTTGCAGTTTGCTGCTTACATTAAACGAAAAATAATCTTCATCGTTTATTTTAAAAAAGAAACCGCCTCCAAAAACAAATTGCTTTCTTTTTGTATTGGCCGAAACATCATATACAGAAGCAATATTTGCATTTGGAATTTGATAATCAATACTATGATTCTCCCACGGATTCAAGCGGTTGTAATTAAAATTAGCTTTCCACTCAATCTTATTTTTTTTGAAACTGGAGTTAAATCCTAAGTAGTTATTGAAGTTCTTTTTAAAAGAAGCCGTTTCAGAAATTTCAGTTCTAAAACTGTCTTTTTTGCTAAATTTTCTGGTAATTAAAATCACGGCGCGGCCTTCAGCTTCATATTTTGAAGATGGATTTTGAATGATTTCTATGGTTTTAATATCGGCGACAGCCAAAACATTCAGATCATTCATAGTTACTTTTTGATTGTCGATGTAAATCAGCGGACTTCCTTTACCAACAACCGTTATTTTTTCCCGATCTGAACTCACTTGCACCGCTGGCAATTTTGCGAGCAAATCAACCGGATTCGGAATTGCATTGTAAATTGAATTCGCAACATCAACTTTTATATTTCCGTTTGAGTTGGTAAACGTTTTTTTATTTCTACTGATGACGACTTCTTTCAAATGATTTGAAATTGAGTCTTTTGAATTTTCATTTTGAGCATTCGCAAATAATGTAAGAAGAAAAAGAAAAATAATCAAAAAGATTTTTACAGGCACATAAATAAAATTCATCTTAAAAAATATTGGTTTGTAATCCTGCAAAAATGATTTGAAAAAATAATTCCGAAAGTTAATTGAAGGTTAATGCGCGGTTAATCTCTTTTTTGTTGCTCAAAAGCATTATTTTTGGAACAGATTTAAGATTGGTATGAAACAAAGAATCAATTTATTAATAGCTTTTTCTGTCGTCGCATTTATTGTTTTGACGACTGTCCAATGTTATTTGGTAAAAACTACTTACGATTATAAAGTGGCGCAGTTTCATACTCAGATTAAGAATGAAATTGCTCAAATCACTAATAATTACAGTGATATTGATTCGGTATTGGTTTCTAAAAAAGAAGCACTTTACAAAAGTTTATCTGAAAATTATATTGTTGGAAAAAACAGCAAATCAGTTGTTAAAACCGGAATTTTAGAAAATGAATATAAAGATGCTTTAACGCAAAAAATTCAACGAAAATTTGAACGGGATTTGCCTAATTTCAAAATTGATTTTGCGATTGTTCTCAACAAATTTATTCTCTACAAAAACGCCAAAAAAGCCGATACAATTTTCTCTGAAAAACCTTTTATTGAAAATAAATTATACGGAAATCTGGCTTCTCTGAATCATGCTTTTTTGGTTCGAAGTTATGTTGGAACTACAAACGGAAGCTTTGAAAATCAGAATTATCAATTATTGACAGAAGATTCAATGTACGTTTCGGTAATTGATTGGGAAATGATTATTTTAAGACGAATGACCTTTATTTTGATTTTGTCTTTGTTTTCGATTGCTACGATTATCAGTCTTTTTGTGATTGCGATTAAAGCTTTGATTAAGCAGAAAAAAGTCAGCGATGTCAAAACGGATTTTATCAATAATATTACACACGAACTTAAAACGCCATTGGCAACTTTAGGAATCTCTACAAAGATTTTAGAACAAAAAAGCATTCGTGACAACGACGAAAATTTCAATTCAATTGTAAATACAATTTCGCGTCAAAACAATCGACTTCAAAATTTGATTGATCAGGTTATGGCAAATTCATTGGCAGAAAATGAAATTGAACTGAAAAAAGAAAAAATTGAAACCGAAGACTTTCTGCTTTCGATTGTAAACGATTTTAAAATTACATTTCCGAAAATCAATCTTAAAACAGATTTTCAAACACAGAAAACTGTTTTAATTTTAGATAAATTTCATTTAACAACTGCGTTTCTAAATGTCTTGGAAAATGCTGTAAAATATGGTTCCAAAACCATTACCGTTAAAACGAGAATAGTCGAAAAACAATTATCAATTATTTTTGAAGATGATGGAATTGGCATTGCCAAAAACAAACAATCACTGCTTTTTGAGAAATTTTATCGCGTAGAACAAGGAAACCTTCACAATACAAAAGGTTTAGGTTTAGGACTTTATTATGTTGATCAAATCGTAAAAGCGCATCAGGGAACTGTTAGTGTGATTAGTGATTTAGGGAAAGGAGCTCAGTTTACTATTTTATTAAAAGTTTAATTACCTTATTTTGAAAAAATTACTTTTGGCCGAAGACGATTTTGATTTTGCTGCGATTTTAAAACAATATTTAGAATTGCATCAGTTTGAAGTAATCTGGGCAGAAAATGGCGAAATAGCTTTAGATTATTTTAAAAACCAAACTTTTGATATTTGCGTTCTTGATGTGATGATGCCCAAACTGGACGGATTTTCATTGGCAGAAAAAATAGTCGCCATCAATCCCGAAATTCCATTTATTTTTCTAACTGCGAGAAAATTAAAAGAAGACAAAATCATTGGATTAAAACTTGGAGCAGATGATTATATCGCAAAACCTTTTGAAGTCGACGAACTAGTTCTCCGTCTGCAAAATATATTAAAGAGAATTGAGCAAAAAAGAAGTCTGGAAGGAAATAATATTATTGAAATCGGTTCTTATATTTTTGATAACGAACGTTTAACACTCAATAATAAAAATCACGTTCAACAACTCACAGAGAAAGAAGCTTCTCTTATAGAATACCTGTATCTAAATCATAATCAGTTATTAAAAAGAGACCAAATTTTAATGTCAGTCTGGAAAAAAGATGATTATTTCTCGGGGCGAAGCATGGATGTTTTCATCAGCCGATTAAGAAAATATTTTAATTCTGATCCAAAAATCAAAATTGAAAGTGTTCGAAATATTGGATTGGAATTTAAAATAGAAAAACCTTGACGAATCAAGGTTTTTCTATTTTATGATTAAAATTATTTTCCGATTACCCAGCCTAAACTAAAGTTTGCAATTGGTGTAAATTCAGTATCATATTGGTCGATATTTACTCCAGCTCCAATATGTAAATCAATATTTAATTTTCCTTTATAAGTACGCTGGATTCCCCAAACTGGGCCAATTGTAAAAGAAGGAACTTCTTCATCAAACCATTTATTTGTCGAAATTGATTGAAAATCATAATGAGCATTCAAAGCAATAAAATTTCCCGAATTATATGCGGTTCTTTTTCCTTTGGTTACTCTTTTTTCTAAATTATAATAATGACGTAATTGTTCCGTAATTCTTGGCGTAAAATACCAAGTAGATTCATCGTACCAGCCATTATGACGATAACCCGTTACTAAACTTGCCTCAGAATATAAAGTGTTTTTTGCAGAAAAACCATGCTCATATACAAAACCTGGCAATAGTATTACATTGATTTTAAATTGATTTTTTGCAACTGAAACTGGTACATCATCTTGTGCATGAACATTAGATGCGGCAAAAAGCAACATAAAAAAGTAAATTTTTTTCATATTATGGTTTATCGATTAGTGGGCGTAAAAATAGTATTTAATCAATACGAAGCCATCAAAAACAAAAAGTATTTCTTACAAAAACAACCCTTGAAATCATATAATTTCCATAAGTAATTGTATAACAACATTTAACAAATACAAGAATAAATTTGTTATATAACTTTAAAACTAATAATCATGAACCTAAAAAGATTATTCGGCGGATTATTGACAATCCTCGGAATTATAGGACTTATCTATACAGCAATGATTTTTGCAGATACAACTGGAGGAACCAGAGATATAAAATCTCTAATTATTTATGGCATATTGGGAATAGTGTTTTTCACGTCCGGCATAAGTTTGGTGCGAACTACTAAAGATGAAGCTTAAATTTTAAGGGCAAAGGGACAAAGTTACAAAGGGGCAAAGTTTTAAATTCTTTGCGACTTTGTAACTTTATCAAAAAAATTATTGTTCAGAAACAGGATTCAAATTCAATTCTGTAAAATCTCTTTCGGTTTTTGAAATGATGATTGTTGCAACTGTATTTCCAATTAAGTTTGTAATAGCTCTGGCTTCGCTCATAAATTTATCTACGCCTAATAAAAAAGCCAAACCTTCAACCGGAATTTTATGAAGTGCTGTTAATGTCGACGCTAAAACTATAAAACCGCTTCCGGTTAC
Organism: Flavobacterium resistens; assembly: GCF_900182645.1. GTDB lineage: Bacteria > Bacteroidota > Bacteroidia > Flavobacteriales > Flavobacteriaceae > Flavobacterium > Flavobacterium resistens. The sequence goes on from NZ_FXTA01000003.1 coordinate 82,006, forward strand.
GCCCGCAGCTCCTTTTGACGTAATCATCAAAATTCCTATTACGGTCAGGATTTCGAAAAAACTCAAATGCACATCATACAGCTGCGCCAAAAATATCACCGACATCGAAAGATAAATTGAAGTTCCATCAAGATTAAAAGAATAACCTGTCGGAATCACCAATCCCACGACCGATTTACTACAGCCCATTTTTTCCAGTTTTACCATAATACTTGGCAAAGCTGCTTCAGAAGATGAAGTTCCAAGAACTAGTAGAAGTTCTTCTTTTATATATTTTAAAATGGAAAGAATACTAATTTTATAATATCTCAGAATACTTCCTAAAACCAAAAAAACAAACAGCGCCATTGTCAGATAAACGCAAAGCATCAATTTTCCAAGCGGAATCAAAGTTGCTAAACCAAACTTGCCAATCGTATATGCCATTCCGCCAAAAGCGCCAATTGGAGCCAGATACATAACATATTTTAAACCTGTAAAAACAACATTCGAAATTCGTTCTAAAACTAAAATCGTTTGTTCTCTTTTTTGATAAAAATTTAAAGCGATTCCGCAGACAATTGCAGCGACTAAAACCTGCAAAGTGAAATTAGAAAAGAAGAACTGTAACCACGAAAAATGCTCTGCTGAACTATTTGTATATTGGCTTGCATCGCCAATTTGCAATCCCGATTTGTCGATTTTCCCCGGCTTAAACAAATACGCCACTGTAACGCCAATTGCTAAAGCAACAGTCGAAACGACTTCAAAATAACCTAAAGCTTTTACGCCAATTCGGCCGACTTTCTTTAAATTTCCCATTCCGGAAATTCCTAAAACAATCGTCAGGAAAATAATTGGTCCAATAAAAAGTTTGATAAGATCAATAAATCCTTTTCCAACTTTTTCCATTTTAATTCCATTTTCAGGCGAAAAATGTCCGAGCAAAATTCCGGCAATAATCGCAATCAAAACCCAGAAAGTAAGGTTGGTAATTATAGTCTTAAAAAGACTTTTTTTATTTTTTGAAGAAGTATTTGGGGTAGAAATATTCATGAAAATTAGTTAGAAAGTTTCACAAATATATAAAAAAAGCAGACCTATAAGCCGGATTCTGTTTTTGTCTCGTTTTGCAACAAGACAATACCTTATCATTTATCTAGATCCCGAATTGCTTCGGGACTCAAGCTACCTACCCTTCAACAACGGACGAGAAGCCCTTAAATGCTGATATACTTGGTATTTCACCGCATAGAGTTTACCTGGTTTCACTACAGCATTACCTGTACATACTTTCTGTTGCACTTGTCCTTGCCTCATTTCTAAGACCGACGGGTGTTACCCGCTATGCTTCTCTGTGGTGTCCGGACTTTCCTCCCCTCCGATAAAATCGGAGCGACGATAAGGCGGTCTGCGGTGCAAAAGTAACACTTTATGAGTGAAGAATAATGTTTTTAAATTTTCCATTTTATGAATTATATCATAACTTTTTAATTTTAAAATAGTTATCTTTAAAATTCCATAATTTTTAAATTCAGTTATCATGAAAAGAATGTATCATTACGCAACTGTTTCAAAGGCTTTAGATCAATTGAATGAGAAAGGATTTACGTGCGATTTTAATCGAAATGCTGACATGATTAAAAAGAATCCTGAGAAATTTGAAATTGTTCATGTGTATCGATACGAGGGTGAATCAGACCCGGGCGATGAGGCAGTTGTATACGGAATTAAATCGACTACAGGCAAAAAAGGAGTGTATGTTGCTGGCTTTTCAGCCGATTCAGATCAGGAAACAGCACAGTTTTTATTCAATTTAAGTATTAGGGGAAGGTAGTTTTTAATTTAGTTTTCAGTCTCAGTTTTTTAATCTGAGACTGAAAACTAAAAAACATTAATCCAAATAATCCGGCGGAAACATTTCTTGTCCGTATTTTACAAAAATGGAGTTTATTTTTTCTTTCTTTTCAATTTCAGAATCTGAAGAATTAGTTTCCATATAACTTGCAATTTCTTCAAACAAATCATCTAAACCAGCGGGAGTAACTGTACATAATAATTTTGCAGATTCGTTGCTCAGGTTTTTAAAACCATGTACAATTCCACTTTTTGGAATATTGACAAAAGCATTTTTCTTCGCAACATAAATCCCTAATTCCGATTTAAAAGTAACCTCGCCTTCCAACACAAAAAAAGTTTCTGTAAAATCAGCATGTGCGTGCGGATTTGGTCCAGCACCAGGAGGAACCGACATTTCGATTACAGCATATTCACCATTCGTTTCTTTTCCTGAAATGACAATACGGTAACTTCCTCCGGCAATTTTTAGTTTATGTCCTTGTGTTTCGTCTACGGTTATTATTGGATTTTTCATTTCGTTTTTTATTAATTTTCTCTTTTTACTTTATTTCTATAAAAGATAAAAATTATCTATTCGTGCTGTGTCACGTCATTATATTGCCAAAGCACGTTTATAATTTTCCATTCGCCATTTTCCTTCACAATGTGCATATAATCAATCCATGCATCAGCAAATAATTTAACCGATGCTGTTTTAGCAGAAACATCTAATAACTTAATTTCTTTTCTTGGATTCTTTGGAAACTTATCGCCTTTCACATTATAAGTTTCTGCCAGAATAACCATGTTTTCAGCAAAAAACTCTGAGATATAATCCTTTTGAGCGACTTTATTTCTAAAAACGGATCTTTTCACCATTCTAGGATGTAAAGCACTTTCCATCAATTTAGGATTCGGATTATGTTGCGCTTCGATATATGCCAAAGCTACACGCTTAATATCTAATGAATCCTGCGCAGTTTGAGCCTGGATTTTAAAAGAATAAAATATAATTGCAATTAGTATTAAAAGTCTCTTCATATAAAAATGCGTTTAGAATTTATTTACAAAACCTCTAGCTTCCAAGTTTTCCATAACGCTGTTGCTCAGAAAAATACAGGATTATTTTCTTTCCATTTTTTTCATAAGGATAGAATAATTCATAAGAACCATTATGAGAACTATAACGTAATTCATTACTTCCTTTCTCGAAAACAGATTTCAGATACTCTCTTTCTTCTTTAGTAGTTTGATAAATATATCGTTGTTTTTGTGGGTGAATTGTATCTTTCAAATTCCCTTCATAATAATCAGTAAAGCCTAAATAAACTTGAGAACCTTTAAGCGAATCTTTTACAATTACTGTAACATTTGGGAAATTTTTATCTGTTTTAGACAAAATATCCAGAATCTCAGCTGTCTCTTTTATATAACTTTCAGAAAAACTATAATTTACTAATTTATCACTATTCCTTTTATTAATCGCAATAATTGATTCCGCCGATTTAATCAATCGCTCTTCTTTCCTTGCCGTTGTTAAATAATCACCGCCAAATAAAATTATAGCGATCAAAGGAAAAATTAAAATCAAAGCTAAAAATCTCAATCTATTTGATTTATTATTTACTGTATCAAGATTATGTCTTTCAGCGATTCTGGTTAAATTAAACATTAAATTGATAATTAAAGAACCAGCCATCAAAGCAAGAATTCCTAAAATACTCAGATAAAACGTTTCGGTCATATTCTCTTTAAATACTTTTAAACCAAAAACCTGTATTGTTATAAAAGTAAATACCCAATACACTAATAAGAGTATGGATGTGATTCCAATAATATTGCTTAATCTAACTATTTGTTTTGCGTTCATAAATTATCAAATTAATTGTTTTGTTAGTTCGTTATTTTTGTTTCGGATTAATTCGGAGAATAATCAAGTTTAGTCAAAACCCGATCTTCAATATTTCCCACAACGTCACCGTATTTTTTAATAAATTCTTTTTTAATTTCAATCCATTCTTTATCAGCTTTAAAACCTTCCCAAGCTTGTTTCATTGTTTTTTCGTCTGGCCATTCCAGAAAATAAACAAACTCGGTCTTCTTGTCTGATTTTGATTCGTAAATAGAAGTAATTTTAAAATTGTATTTTTTCATGATTCGCATCGCATGATCGCGAAAACGCTCATGAAAATGATTCTTGTTGTTTTCAAAAATTTCATAAATACGCAACTGATAAACAGGGTTTACTTGTGCTACATTCTGTGCTTTTGAAATAAATGTTGTAACGAATAATAAAGTCAATAAAAATAGTTTCATTTTAGGTCTTATTAAGGTTAAACTTGTAGTAAAAATATGAAAATCCTATTTATAAAATTAAATTAAAACATCTTACTTTCTCAAATTCAAACCACTCACAAACGACTCAAAGATTTATTAATTTCAGATTTGTGATTTGGTAATTTTCAGACTATATTTGCTATCGAATAAAAAAGAATATGGAACAATTTGTAGTATCGGCACGTAAATATCGCCCGCAAACCTTTAAGGATGTTGTGGGGCAAAAAGCCATTACAAACACGTTGTTGAACGCTATTGACAGCAATCACCTTGCTTCTGCTCTTTTGTTCACCGGACCACGTGGAGTTGGAAAAACTACTTGTGCGCGTATCTTGGCCAGAAAAATAAATCAGCCTGGATATGATGATCCAAATGAAGATTTTGCATTTAACGTTTTTGAGTTAGATGCCGCTTCAAACAACTCGGTTGATGACATTCGTAATTTGATTGATCAGGTTCGAATCCCGCCACAAACCGGACAATACAAAGTATATATTATTGATGAGGTTCATATGTTGTCTTCGGCTGCTTTTAATGCTTTCCTGAAAACATTGGAAGAACCGCCAAAACATGCTATTTTTATTTTAGCAACAACAGAAAAACACAAAATCATTCCGACGATTTTATCTCGTTGCCAGATATTTGATTTCAAAAGAATTACAGTAAAAGATGCTAAAGAACATTTGGCTGATGTTGCTGCGAGTCAGGGAATCAATTTTGAAGATGATGCACTGCACATTATTGCTCAAAAAGCTGATGGTGCAATGCGTGATGCTTTGTCTATTTTTGATCGTGTAGTTTCGTATTGCGGAACTAACTTAACGCGTCAGGCTGTAACTGAAAACCTAAACGTTTTAGATTACGAAACCTATATTTCAATCACAGACTTGATTCTGGAAAACAAAATTCCAGACTTATTGATTGCCTACAACGACATACTTTCAAAAGGTTTTGATGGACATCATTTTATTGCTGGTTTAGCCTCTCATTTTAGAGATTTGTTAGTGAGCAAAACTCCTGCAACTATTGCTTTATTAGAAGTTGGAGAACAGGCACAACAAATGTATGGCGTTCAAGCGCAGAAATGCTCTCAGGACTTTTTATTAAAAGGAATCGACATTGCAAATGACTGCGATTTAAAATATAAATTGAGTCAGAATCAGCGACTTTTAGTTGAATTATGCTTAATGCAATTAGCCTCTATCAATTTTGATGGAGAAAAAAAAAAGCTGAGCAATTCATAATTCCGCCTACTTATTATAAAAATGGAAGCTTTTCGATTGTTGAAGTTCAAACCTCAAAATCGAAAGTTGAAAGTCAGACTGTTTCCGAAAATATAAAATCAGAAAATGTAACTGCTCCGACTGAAGTTGAAAGTCCAAAAGACACAACTATTTCTGAAACTCCGAAAGTTCAGACTTCACAAACTCCAGAAACAGAATCTAGCAATACTCCAAAAGTTTCTGCATTTTCTCTTGCCAGTATCCGCAAGAAAAAAGAATTGGAACAAAGCAGCAAATCTTACGTTAAACCTTCTTCTGTATTACCTACTGAGGAATTTAATGAAACGGATATGCTTTTGCATTGGAATAAATATGCGGAGCGTTTAGGCCAGAAAGGTCTAAAAATCATGGAATCTATATTATTGATCAGCGATCCTGTTTTAAACGGAACAAGAATCACTTATGAGTTACCAAATGAAGGTTCTAAACTGGAATTTGAAAGTCAGATGAATGGGTTACTTGGACATTTAAAAGGACATTTACACAATCACGACATTACGATCGAGGTAATTGTAAATGAACAAGCTGAAACCAAAAGAACTTATAATAATCAGGATCGTTATAATCGTCTTTTAGAAATCAATCCAAATCTTGAACTTTTGCGCTCAACATTTGGACTGGATTTAAAAGATTAATTTTTTTTGATTTCAGAAATTTATTTATTCTGAAATCCGAAATTATATACTTTTTCAAGCCATTTTTTTCTTTGAATTTCATCGGCAGTTTTTATAATTCCGATGTAACTCACTTTTACTGGTTTTATTCCGCAAAATTCCAAAGTTGATTTTTTTAATTGGTTCACACTTGGTCTTCCAAAAAATAATCGATAATACCAGCCTGGCTGATCTAAAGTGGTAATAATATGTGCTGTTTTTCCTTTAAGCAATTTATCCCACCAAACCGAATTTTCTCTATATTGAAAAGCCATTCCTGGTAGAAATAAACGATCAATAAAACCTTTTGTAATTGCTGGAAGTCCGCCCCACCAAACAGGATGAATCCAAACTAAATGATCTGCTCTTTTGATTTTCTCCCAAGATTCAATTAAATCCGGTTCTAATTCAGTTCGTTTTTGATAACCAAACTGCAAATTCGGATTAAATTTTAAATCGGCAATTGTAATTGTTTCAACTTGAGTTCCAGAAGCAATTGCACCGTTTTTATAAGATTCAGCAATTCCGAAGTTGAAACTTGCTGAATTAGGATGTCCGTTTATAATTAGTATTTTTTTCATATCAAAGTTTTTTCAAAAATACCATTACGACACATTATTTTACTGGACAAATGTCTCTAAAAATCTTTTTCTGATTCGGCTTAAATGTCTTGGAGTAATTCCTAAATAAGAAGCTAAATATTGCAATGGAATTAGCTGCAAATATTTTTGATGATTCTGATATAGTTCTTCATAACGCTGTGCTCCAGATAATTTTTGAAAAGAGACCATTCTTTTATGAAGATTGACAAATTCAATTTCGGTTAACTTTCTTCCCGTTTCCTGCCAGTTAAAACCTGATATATACAGTTTTTCTAAAGCTTTCCTATCTAAAATCTGTAATTCGGTTTCGGCAAGAGCCTGAATGTTTTCTTCGGCTTTTTCTTCTGTGATGAAACTGGCAAAAGAAGCCATAAATTCATTTTCAAAAGCAAAACAATTTGTGATTTCGTCACCTTTATGATTTACAAAAAAAGATCTCAGAATGCCTTTTTTGATAAAAACAATCTCATTGCAAACCTGATTTTCAGTCAGCAAAAGTTCACCTTTCTTCAAAGTACGAAAAGTAATTAAATCATCTAGAAGATTTAATTCTTCCGGAGAAAAGTTTTGAATGGACTGAAAAACGGATTTCATGGATTAATCGTTAGAATCAAAAACTCTTTCGATTCTTTTGTCCGGAATAAGCCATGACATAGCTACTATAAAGTAAGCAGCGCCAGAAATCCATACGTTGTAAAACGAAGAAATAATTCCGATGATATATAAAACTGCTGAAACTTTCCCTTTTAAATCTTTACCAAGTGCTTTTCGCAAAGGAGAATCTTCGCCTTCATTACACATAATTACATATTGCAAAATGACATAAGCAATTGCACATAGCAATAAAATAATACCGTACAAAGCCATTGACGCTTTTGCAAAATTATGCTCACCCATCCAGCCCGTTGAAACCGGAATCAATGAAAGCCAAAACAATAAATGCAGATTACTCCAAAGTACTTTTCCATTTACTTTAGATAAGCCATGAAGCAAATAATGATGATTGTTCCAATAAATTCCAACATAAATAAAACTCAAAACATAGCTTAAAAACTTAGGAATAAGCGGTTTTAAATCAGCAAATTCATGCCCCGCAGGAACTTTTATTTCTAAAATCATAATAGTTATGATAATAGCTAAAACGCCGTCACTAAAGGCTTCAAGTCTGGTTTTGTTCATTTATTGAAAATATAAAATTAAATTTTTCCGTAATACATTGCTTTTACGATACCATCAGAAAGTCCAATTTTTGGAACATAAATCTGACGTGCTCCGCTCCATTTCATTGCGTTCAAATAAATACGCGTTGCATGTATGATAACGTCGGCACGGTCGGAATTCAAACCTAATTCAGCAATTCTTTGTTCATAAGTTAATGAATTCAAGAAAGCATATTGCGAATTAATATAAATGTATGAAAGCGGTTTTTCCTGCTGTTTTCCAGACATTTTAAACAATTTATTGATGTTTCCTCCAGATCCGATTAGAGTAACTTCTTCATAATCGGCAGTATTGGTTCTAATCCATTTTTCAATTTCATCCCAAACTACATCGCAAACCATATTATTTAATAAACGTACTGTTCCGGCTTTAAATGATCTTGAATTGATCATTTTTCCGTCAGAAAATAATGTAAATTCCGTACTTCCACCACCAACATCTACAAATAAATAGGTTTCATCTGTTTTTAATAAATGATGTAAATCTGTTGAAGCAATTATGGCCGCTTCTTTTTTACCGTCAATAATTTCTATTTTAATATCGGCTTTCTTTTTAATCAAGGCCACAACTTCTTTGGCATTGTAGGCTTCACGCATTGCCGAAGTAGCAAACGCCATATAGCGCTCTACTTTATGAACTTTCATCAAAAGATTGAATGCTTTCATGGCATCCACCATTCGATCTGTATTTTCTTGTGATATTTCTCCAACAGTAAAGGCATCTTGTCCCAAACGAATTGGCACACGAACAAGCGAACTTTTATTAAATTGTGGTTCTTTGCCTTCTTGTTCTACAACATTCGATATCAGAAGCCTCATGGCATTTGAACCGATATCTATTGCTGCAAATTTTCTAATATTAATCATGCTCACTTATGATTTGAAAAATTGGTTTTAATTAATCTATTTTTTGAGGAATTGCTTCAGCTATCTCAATTTTGTTTTGGTAATATTTATAGGTTTCAAATTGCGCTCTAAATGGGGCATGATGATTTCGAGGCTTGTATTTGTTATCTAATTTATAAGAATGATATCTCACTTTAACATTTCCTTTCCAAGCAATATTAAAATTATCAATCAATTCTTTTTTAATTTCAAGATCATAAATTGGACAGGTCACTTCTACTCTTCCATCAAGATTTCTAGTCATAAAATCGGCAGATGAAATATAAACTTCGGTTAAACCTGCATTTCCAAAAATATAAACTCGTGAATGTTCCAAATAATTATCTACGATACTTATGGCTTCTATATTTTCGCTCATTCCTGGAATTCCCGGAATAAGAGAACAAATTCCTCTTACCTGAAGCTGAATTTTTACGCCGGCATTACTTGCTTCGTAAAGTTTGTCAATCATTTTAAAATCAGACAAACTGTTCATTTTTAATTTTATATGTGTTTTTCTACCGGCAAGAGCGTGCAAAATTTCACGATCGATTAATTTAATGAACTTACTTCTTGTATAATGAGGTGATACAATTAAATGTTTGTATCTGTGTACTCTATAATTGATATCGAAGAATTCAAATATTTTTGATGTGTCTTTTAAAATTCCCTGATGACAGGTAAAAAGCGTAACATCAGTATAAATTTTTGCTGTCGATTCATTAAAGTTTCCAGTTGAAATAAATCCGTAACGACGTGTTTTTCCTTCTTCAAGTCTTTCAATTACACATATTTTACTGTGTACTTTTAATCCTTTGATTCCAAAAATAAGATCAATTCCTTCCGTTTGCATTTGCTCTGCGTACGAAATATTACTTGCTTCGTCAAAACGAGCCTGAAGCTCAATTTGTACCGTTACTTTTTTACCATTTTTCGCTGCATTAATTAAAGAACTGATGATTTGCGAATTCTTTGCTAAACGATATAACGTAATTTTAATACTTGCAACCTTTGGATCTAAAGCTGCTTCACGTAAAAATTTAGTCAAATATGAAAAAGACTGATAAGGAGCATGTACCAAATAATCTTTTTTGGTGATTTTTTCCAGAATACTTCCATCGAGACTTAAACCTGGAACCGGCAAAGGTTCATTTGGTTTATACAACAAATCGTAACGTCCTAGATTTGGAAATCCCATATAATCACGACGGTTATGATATCTTCCACCGGGAATTATACTATCTGTTTCTACAATTTTCATTTTTTCTAAAAAGAACTGAAGCGTATCTTCTTCAATTAAATTATCATAAATAAAACGAACAGGCTCACCAATTCGGCGGTCTTTTACAGAAGTTGATATTTTTTCCAACATACTTTTACTTAAGTCGCTGTCTATATCTAACTGTGCATCGCGCGTAATTTTGATCATATGTGCCGAAACACTTTTATAATCAAAAATATTGAAGATGCTTTTCAGTTTATAACGAATTACATCATCAATTAAAATTACATATTGTTTATCGTCTTCTGAAGGAAGTACAACGAATCGGTTTATGTTTTTTGGAATTTCAATTAGAGCGTATCGAACTTCATCATTTGCCAATTCTAATCGAACTGCCAAGTATCCCAAAGTATCTTTTAAAACTGGAAAAACTGCCAGATCATTCAAAATAATAGTTACCAACTCCGGACTTAATTTTTGTGTAAAAAAGTCTTTTAAGAAACATTCCTGTTTTTGGGTAATCTGAGTTTCGTTGATAATAAAGATATTTTCTGCTTCCAGCTCTGCTTCAATATTTCCAAGAATACGCAAACTTTCAGACTGTTGCTGAATTACGATTTCGGTAATATCCTTAATTAATTGATGGGCAGAAATTCCGCCTAAATATTTTTCGCCAGAAATACCTGAAAGGCTCAATCTCCGAATTGCAGCATATCGAACTCTGAAAAATTCATCTAAATTGTTTGAAAAAATTCCAACAAAACGCAGTCTGTCTAAAAGTGGAACTGTATTATCTGCAGCTTCCTGAAGCACTCTTGCATTAAACGCTAACCAACTTTTTTCTCGATCGATATATTTCTGTTCGTACACTTTATTTATTTTAAATCTTTGGGGAAAATTGTTTTATGTGTCTTGCCTTTATTGAGAGCATCCCAGCTATCAGAATCGAATTGCAGGGATACAAAACCTGAAGTCGGAACGTTTTCTATAAAAACATCCCCAAATTTATTAACAAAATTTGTAATAGCCTCGTTATGTCCAAAAAGAATAACGCTTTCTAAACTATTATCACATGATTTGATAACTTTTTCGAGCTGCTTATCATCAAAAGTATAAAGATCGTCTTTAAAAACAATACTTTCTATAGGGTAAGAAATATTTTGAGCAAAAATAAGAGCTGTTTCTGAAGCACGTGCAGCCGTACTACTCCATATTATATAAGTTTTCGGGAGATATTTTGAAATATTTGAAGATACTTCGTGAGCATCTAAAATCCCTCTTTTCATTAAAGGTCTGTCAAAATCTTTTAAGGGTGCTTCCCAACTTGATTTTGCATGTCGTATTAAAATTAAGTTTTTCATAAAAAGAGTATTTAATAATAAATGCATTAATTCAGAAAACTACTTTCTAAGTTCTAATTTACAAAAGAATTTTTAATCCTCCTCTATTTTTTATTTCTGTTAACATTCTAAGAAAATTTTAACAAGAATGCGAAATCTTCAAAACTTTAACAATCCAAAAAACCGATGGATCTGTTTTAACAAAAAAGTGTACTTCATCTATTAAAACAATCACTTCATCGATATTTTGCAAATTTGTAAAATTTTAACTAAATAATTGATTATTAAGTATTTACAAAGATTTAAAAGTTGCTTTTTTGATCAAAAAAGGAAGAAAAACGGAAATTCAAATTTGTTAAAATCGGTCAAAAAATGATTTTTTTTGATCGATTTTTAGTTAAAAAAAGGTAGTTAAACGAGTTTTTAGGTTAGTTACAGAGAAAAAAATTTAAATACAAAAACTCTAATATAATTTTGATTCTGTTAAAATTTCATAAATACCACAAAACTAAATCTTAAGTTATGAAAAGTAAATCTACTCTTGAAAAAGCAGTGAAATTTGTAGCAAATTGTAAGTCTATTTTTTCGTTCAGAAAAAACATCTTCGATAAAAGTATTTTTTCATTACTGCTTTGTTTGATTACAACCGTTTCATTTGCGCAATCTGGTTCGTGTAGAGCAACTCTGGGAGTTGAAAAAGACAGAATCTACAGCAATGCAGGCAAGGACGGTGCTTATTTTACACTGGTTTTATCCAATACAGGAAATTCAGATGATGTTTATAACTTAAGCGTTTTAAACATAAACTCCAGCTGCTCGAACAATGATGGTAGTAGTTCGTCTCAAAACGTGAATTTAACCGGCAGTTTTTTGGATAATAGCAATGTTCCAATCACTTCTATCTCGCTTTCGGCCAATCAAACAGCTACTTTTTCAGTTCATTTAACAGTACCGCAGGGTACGGCCTACAACAAATGGAACTGCATGCAAATTAATGCTACATCAACAAACTGCGCTAATTACACAGTGAACACTGTTGTACATACGATCGTAAATAATCCTTCTGAAAATTAAATATTCACAGCAAAATATTTAGTTGTTTTTCAATTTAAATTCCTATAAAATGAAAAAAACATTACACTTTATCCATTTAATATTAAGAGCTGGCATAACGTTTTGTATGTTGCTTTTCTTATTTTCATCAACCAAAGGTTTTGCCCAAACAATAACACCAACGAAAACTGTTACTGTTGCGCCTGGGGTTTGTGGAGCGCTGGATGTAGAATTAAAAATTCAGGGTTCTAATCCGGTCGCAAGACCTTTAGAAGTTGTATTAGTTATTGACGTATCAGGAAGTATGGGTGATGGAAACAATCCTAAACCGTTATCCCGTGCACAAGATGCTGCTACAGATTTTATCAATAAAATGTTTCTTCCTGCTAATAATCCAACAGGAAAAAACAAAGTGGCAATTGTGACCTATAGTACAACTGCAACAATTAGAAGAAATCTAACTGATAGCACTGGCCAGTCCGATTTAATATCGGTCATAAATGGACTTACTGCAAATGGAAATACTAATATTCAGGACGGACTTGTAAAAGCAAATACGGTTTTAAATAGTGCAACCTACGACTGCGCAACAGCTAGAAGTATTGTATTATTAACAGATGGTGTTGCGAATGTAACTGGAACAAACGGCGACAGCTGTTCATCAGGACAACAAGGTTCTTGTATACAAAGTGCCATCACTGCAGCCAATAATGCAAAAAGTAGAACTGTATCGGGTACTGTTTACAACAATCAGATTTTTTCCGTTGGATTATTTGGCGCCATTTCAGGCGGAACTCAAACAGATGCTGAATATACTTTAAATCAAATTCAGTCTGGAGGTTCATTTTTCACAGAAACTGCTGCAGACTTAACAGGTATCTACAACCAAATTTTCACTCAATTATCATGGGTTGCCAAACAGATTACAGGGACGCCTTTTGAAAAAGAAACTGTAGGTGCTAATTTTACAATTGGGTCAGTTACGGTAACTAAAGGAACTACCACAATTACCGGACAAGAAATTGCCTGGAATATTGATTTCTTAAATGTTGAGACAATAACTTTAAAATATCGATTGACTCCAAAACCAAATACATGTGGAAGTCAACAAGTGAGTTCATCGAAACTTTTCTTTCAAAACGCCCTTTGTACTAATGCAACGCAAGACATAGTTTCACCTATGACGAATGTTCCGTGTCCAATTATAACAATTGCTTCACAAACAAATGTAACATGTTATGGAGGAAACAATGGAGCTATCACTCTTAATACTCCAACAGGAGGACAAGGTCCATACACTTACAAATGGACAAAAAACGATGTTGATTTTGCTACAACAAAAGATATTTCTGGTTTAAGTGCTGGAATATACAAAGTTAGTGCAACAGATAGTAATAATTGTGCAACAGGTATTTTAACTATTGAAATAACGCAACCTGCTGGAGCTTTAGCAATTGCCGCATCGTCTAAAACAGATGTTCTTTGTTATGGAGCAAGTACAGGAAGCGTTACAGCTGGAACTGTAACAAACTCCGTGGGAACTGTTACTTATTCTTGGAAAAATGCCTCTAACAATGTAGTTGGAACAACTCCATCAGTATCTAATTTACCAGCCGGAACTTATACCGTGACTGTAACAGATTCCTGTTCGAGCAAAACTGATACTGTAACAATTGGACAGCCAAACGCTGCTTTAGTTGCTGCTGTAAATACCAAAGTAGATGTAAAATGTAAAGGAGATTCTACCGGTTCGGCTACTGCATCTGCAACCGGAGGAACAGGAACTTATTCCTATTCTTGGAATACTGTCCCTGTTCAAACTGGAGCAACTGCAAGCGGACTTAAAGCTGGAACATACATTGTAACAGTAACAGACCAAAATGGATGTACCGATACTGAAACAGTTACAATCGGCGAGCCATCAAATACTTTGGTTGCCGCAATAAATTCTAAAACAGATGTAAGCTGCAAAGGTGATTCTACTGGTTCTGCAACCGCTTCTGCTACTGGTGGAACAGCGGGGTATTCTTATTCTTGGAATACGGTTCCTGTGCAAACTGGAGCTACTGCAAACGGACTTAAAGTTGGAACATACATTGTAACAGTAACAGACCAAAATGGATGTACCGATACCGAAACAGTTACAATCGGCGAGCCATCAAATACTTTGGTTGCCGCAATAGACTCTAAAACAGATGTAAACTGTAAAGGTGACTCTACTGGTTCTGCAACCGCTTCGGCTACAGGTGGAACAGCAAGCTACTCTTACTCTTGGAATACCGTTCCTGTGCAAACTGGAGCTACTGCAACAAATCTTGCTGCAGGAACTTATATCGTGACAGTGACCGATTCAAAAGGATGTACCGATACTGAAACAGTGACAATCAGCGAACCTTCTAATGCTTTACTTGCCGCAATAGATTCTAAAACTAATGTAAACTGCAAAGGCGATGCTACTGGTTCTGCAACAGCTTCCGCTACTGGAGGAACAGCGGGCTACTCTTACTCTTGGAATACGGTTCCTGTACAGACTGGAGCAACTGCAACAAATCTTGTTGCCGGAACTTATATCGTGACTGTGACTGATTCTAAAGGATGTACCGATACTGAAACAGTGACAATCGGAGAACCTTCTGATGCTTTGACTGCTGCAATAGATTCTAAAACTGATGTAAACTGCAAAGGCGATGCTACTGGTTCTGCAACAGCTTCAGCTACTGGAGGAACAGCGGGCTACTCTTACTCTTGGAATACGGTTCCTGTACAGACTGGAGCAACTGCAACAAATCTTGTTGCCGGAACTTATATCTTGACTGTGACTGATTCTAAAGGTTGCACCGATACTGAGACAGTGACAATCGGAGAGCCTTCAAATGCTTTGGTTGCCGCAATAGACTCTAAAACAGATGTGAACTGTAAAGGAGATGCGACTGGTTCTGCAATGGCTTCAGCTACTGGCGGAACAGCGGGCTACTCCTATTCTTGGAATACCGTTCCTGTTCAGACTGGAGCTACTGCATCAAATCTTGTTGCAGGAACTTATATCGTGACTGTGACCGATTCTAAAGGATGTACTGATACTGAGACAGTGACAATCGGAGAACCTTCTAATGCTTTGATTGCTGCAATAGATACTAAAACTGATGTAAGCTGTAAAGGTGATGCTACTGGTTCTGCAACAGCTTCGGCTACTGGCGGAACAGCAGGCTACTCTTACTCTTGGAATACTGTTCCAGTTCAGACTGGAGCTACTGCATCAAATCTTGTTGCAGGAACTTATATCGTTACAGTGACTGATTCTAAAGGATGTACCGATACTGAAACAGTGACAATCGGAGAGCCTTCAAATGCTTTACTTGCCGCAATAGATTCTAAAACTGATGTAAGCTGTAAAGGCGACGCAACTGGTTCTGCAACAGCTTCGGCTACTGGAGGAACAGCGGGCTACTCATATTCTTGGAATACTGTTCCGGTTCAGACTGGAGCTACTGCATCAAATCTTGTTGCCGGAACTTACATCGTGACAGTGACCGACTCTAAAGGATGTACCGATACTGAGACAGTGACAATCGGAGAGCCTTCTAACACTTTAGTTGCTACAATCGACTCTAAAACTGATGTAAGCTGTAAAGGCGACGCGACTGGTTCTGCAACAGCTTCGGCTACTGGAGGAACAGCAGGCTACTCCTATTCTTGGAATACTGTTCCTGTTCAGACTGGAGCTACTGCATCAAATCTTGTTGCTGGAACTTATATTGTGACAGTGACCGATTCAAAAGGATGTACCGATACTGAAACAGTGACAATCGGAGAGCCTACAAATGCTTTACTTGCCGCAATAGATTCTAAAACTGATGTAAGCTGTAAAGGCGACGCAACTGGTTCTGCAACAGCTTCGGCTACTGGCGGAACAGCAGGATACTCTTATTCTTGGAATACTGTTCCTGTTCAAACTGGAGCTACTGCATCAAATCTTGTTGCAGGAACTTACATCGTGACAGTGACAGACTCTAAAGGATGTACCGATACTGAAACAGTGACAATCGGAGAGCCAACAAATGCTTTACTTGCTGCAATAGATTCTAAAACTGATGTAAGCTGCAAAGGCGATGCAACTGGTTCTGCAACAGCTTCGGCTACTGGCGGAACAGCGGGCTACTCTTATTCT
Organism: Flavobacterium resistens; assembly: GCF_900182645.1. Taxonomy (GTDB): domain Bacteria; phylum Bacteroidota; class Bacteroidia; order Flavobacteriales; family Flavobacteriaceae; genus Flavobacterium; species Flavobacterium resistens. The sequence goes on from NZ_FXTA01000003.1 coordinate 98,587, forward strand.
TGGAATACTGTTCCGGTACAGACTGGAGCTACTGTAACAAATCTTGTTGCTGGAACTTATATCGTGACAGTGACTGATTCTAAAGGATGTACCGATACCGAGACAGTGACAATCGGAGAGCCAAGTGCAGTTTTAAGCTGCTCAATTGTACAAAACAAAGCTGTTAGTTCTAACGGATTAAGTGACGGAGAGGCAACAGTTACTCCGCTTGGAGGAAACGGAGGCTACACTTACTTGTGGGACAACAACGAAACTACTCAAAAAGCACTTGCACTTAGTGCAGGTCTTCATTCAGTAACCGTAACGGATTCTAAAGGTTGCAAAACAACTTGTACTGTGACCATCACTGAACCAAATGTTCTTTCTTGCAGCATTACTCAGGACGATCCTGCCAAATGCTACGGAGACAACAACGGTAAAGCGACTGTAGTGGCAATAGGTGGAAATGGCGAGTACACTTATTTATGGGACAACGGCGAAACAACTGCTCAGGCTATCGGATTGACAGCCGGCACTCACGAAGTAACCGTTACTGACAAATTAGGCTACAAAACAAAATGTTCAGTTGTAATCAGCCAACCACAAGCACCTTTAGCCGCTGCAATAGATTCTAAAACTGATGTAAACTGCAAAGGTGATGCTACTGGTTCTGCAACAGCTTCTGCTACAGGAGGAAACGGAACTTACTCTTATACTTGGAACACTGTTCCAGTCCAAAATACAGCTACTGCAACAAATCTTGTTGCAGGAACTTATATCGTGACAGTGACTGATTCAAAAGGATGTATCGATACTGAAACAGTGACAATCGGTGAGCCTTCTAACACTTTAGTTGCTGCAATCGACTCTAAAACTGATGTAAGCTGTAAAGGCGACGCAACTGGTTCTGCAACAGCTTCGGCTACTGGCGGAACAGCAGGATACTCTTATTCTTGGAATACCGTTCCTGTACAGACTGGAGCAACTGCAACAAATCTTGTTGCCGGAACTTATATTGTGACAGTGACCGATTCAAAAGGATGTACTGATACTGAAACAGTGACAATCGGAGAGCCTACAAATGCTTTACTTGCTGCAATAGATTCTAAAACTGATGTAAGCTGCAAAGGCGATGCAACTGGTTCTGCAACAGCTTCGGCTACTGGCGGAACAGCAGGATACTCTTATTCTTGGAATACTGTTCCGGTTCAGACTGGAGCTACTGCATCAAATCTTGTTGCGGGAACTTATATCGTGACTGTGACTGATTCAAAAGGATGTACCGATACTGAAACAGTGACAATCGGAGAGCCAAGTGCAGTTTTAAGCTGCTCAGTTGTACAAAACAAAGCTGTTAGTTCTAACGGATTAAGTGACGGAGAAGCGACTGTTACTCCACTTGGAGGAAACGGAGGCTACACTTACTTGTGGGACAACAACGAAACTACTCAAAAAGCAATTGCACTTAGTGCAGGTCTTCATTCAGTAACCGTAACGGATTCTAAAGGTTGCAAAACAACTTGTACTGTAACCATCACTGAACCAAATGTTCTTTCTTGCAGCATTACTCAGGACGATCCTGCCAAATGCTACGGAGACAACAACGGTAAAGCGACTGTAGTGGCAATAGGTGGAAATGGCGAGTACACTTACTTATGGGACAACGGCGAAACAACAGCTCAGGCAACTGGCTTAACGGCAGGTTTACATAACGTAACAGTTACTGATAAATTAGGTTATACTACTACTTGTACTGTGACTATCGGCCAGCCACAATCGGCTTTGACAGCTTCAATCACTTCTAAAACTGATGTGAACTGTAAAGGAGATGCAACTGGTTCTGCAACAGCTTCTGCAACTGGTGGAAATGGAACTTACTCTTATTCCTGGAATACTGTTCCAGTACAAAATACTGCAACAGCAACTGGCCTTATCGCAGGAACTTACATAGTAACGGTGACAGATGCAAAAGGATGTACGGATACCGAACAAGTAATCATATCTGAACCAGCCAATCCATTGACTGCTTCTATCTCTTCTAAAACTGATGTAAACTGTAAAGGAGACGCAACTGGGTCTGCAACAGCTTCTGCAACTGGTGGAACTGGAACTTACTCTTATTCTTGGAATACTGTTCCGGTACAGACTTCAGCTACAGCAACTGGTCTTATTGCAGGAACTTACATTGTGACTGTAACAGATGAAAAAGGTTGTACAGATACTGAACAAGTAATCATTTCTGAACCAGCCAATCCATTGACTGCTTCAATCACTTCTAAAACTGATGTGAACTGTAAAGGAGATGCAACTGGTTCTGCAACAGCTTCTGCAACTGGCGGAACTGGAACTTACTCTTATTCTTGGAATACTGTTCCAGTACAGACTTCAGCTACAGCAACTGGTCTTATTGCAGGAACTTACATTGTGACTGTAACAGACGAAAAAGGTTGTACAGATACCGAACAGGTAATTATATCTGAGCCTCAAGCGCCATTGACAGCGACTAAATCACAAATAAATCCTGGTTGTGGCGGTGCTGCTACTGGATCTGCTACTGTTGTTGCTTCTGGCGGAACTGCTCCATATATTTACTCTTGGAATACAAATCCTGTACAGACTACAGCTACAGCAAGTAATCTTGCTTCAGGAAGTTATACAGTAATAATCACTGATGCTAAAGGATGTACACATAGCGAATCATTCGAAATTATCGACGGAGATTCTATCTTGCCAGTAATTGATCCGCTTCCAGCAACTTCAACAATTAACTGTCCGGCAGAACCTGTATTTGCTCAGGCAACTGCAACAGATTTAAATGGTACAATTTCTTCTTTAACTTATGAAGATACTGTTACTCCAGGCGATTGCGCTGGATCATACACTAAAACAAGAACTTGGACAGCTAAAGATGCTTGTGGAAATGTTTCACTTCCGGTTAGTCAGACAATAATTGTTCAGGATATTACAGCTCCAACTTGGAAAACTGAAATTGCTTCTTTAAACAGAACTGTGGAATGCAGTGATCAGCAAGCTTTGGCATCGGCGCAAGCCTTATTCCCAACAGCAACTGATGCATGCGATACTGATGTTTCAAATATTGTAAAAGTAAGCGGTCAGTTTATGGCTTCTGAAGGATGCTCAAATGCTGGGACTTACACTAATACCTGGACTGTAAAAGATGCTTGCGGAAACACTTCTGAAACATTCACTCAAGTAATTACAATTCAAGATACTACAGCACCAACTTGGACAACACAAACTGCTTCTTTAAACAAAACTATCGAATGCAGTAATCAGGAAGCTTTGGCATCGGCGCAAGCTTTATTCCCAACAGCAACTGATACATGTGATACTGATGTTTCTAACGTTGTAAAAGTAAGTGGCCAATTTATAGCTTCTGAAGGATGTGCTAATTCTGGAACTTATACTAATACTTGGACTGTGAAAGACGATTGTGGAAATACATCAGCTACTTTCACTCAAGTAATTACAATTCAAGATACTACAGCACCAACTTGGACAACACAAACTGCTTCTTTAAACAAAACTATCGAATGCAGTGATCAGGAAGCTTTGGCATCGGCGCAAGCCTTATTCCCAACAGCAACTGACGCATGTGATACTGACGTATCTAACGTTGTAAAAGTAAGTGGCCAATTTGTAGCTTCTGAAGGATGTTCAAATGCTGGAACTTATACCAATACTTGGACTGTAAAAGATGATTGTGGAAATACTTCTGGAACTTTCACTCAAATAATTACCATCCAAGACACTACAAATCCAGTCTTTAATGGTGAACTTCCAACTGATATTACAGTTTCATGTGATGCAGTTCCGGAACCAGCTAATGTTCAGGCTTCTGATAATTGCGGTGGTGATTTACCAATTGTATTGTCTGAGACTAAAAGCGATATTAAAAATGAATGTGGAACAGAATATACGCTGACACGCAAATGGACAACAAGTGATTGTTCTGGAAACACAGCTTCATTTACTCAAATCATAACAGTTAGAGACACAACACCTCCAACAGGAACTGCTCCAGCAAATGTTGCGGGCTTACAAAGCACAGCTGAAATTCCAACTGGTAGCCCAGATGATATTACAGATGAAGCTGATAATTGTGGAGGAAAAGTAACCGTTACTGTAAGCGATTCTAACAATGGAGCTAATGGTTGCGATGGAAATGCTTATGTACTGACTAGAACTTATACTTTAACAGATTGTGCAGGAAACAAAACAGAATTAGTTCAGACATTTACTGTTGACAATAAAGTATCAGTTTCTGGAGTTCCAACAAATGTTAGCTGTCTTGACGGAACTGATGGTTCTATCGCTGTAACCAGCAGCCCTGGTGCAACGGTTGTAATTACAAATGCAAATAACGAAGTGGTTGGTAATACTAACTTGCCTGCTGGAACTTATACACTTACTGCAACTGCACCTGTTAATGGTGAAGGCCAAGTTTGTACCGCAACAGCAACTGTTACCATTACCCAACCAAATTATAAAGTGAAAGTATCTGGACAGGTAATTAATGTTGACACTAACACTCCTATTGCGAATGTGCCTGTAACATTGATCCCTCAAGGTACTACACCTGGTCCGATTTTAATTCGCATTACTAATGCCAATGGAGAATATTCATTCTCTGGCATGGTTGCAGGAAGTTATTTAGTTCAGGTTCAAGATGCTAATTTGAATAGTGCTTATCAATTATATCCTGTAAATTCAAGCTTGTTCTTTACAACTCTTGAAGAATGTAAATTCCAAGTACATGACTTCTTATATGGAAAATCAAAACTTCCAGTTTTAGGAGATTATGTTTGGTACGACACCAACAGCAACGGAATTCAGGATGAATGGTATGATGCCAACAATGATGGCGTGGTAACTAAAAATATTCCAGATGCCGATGGTGCTATTGACTATAGCCTTTGGGAATGGCTTGACTTGAATGGAGACGGAAGCTATACTGGCCCACAGAATGCTGGTGAGTTAAATGCCGGTGGATTCGGAAACGCTAAGAGTGCTAATGTTATTGTCGATGGTCCAAACGGATATCATGATGAGGTAATTGTCGGAATTCAAGGTTTCTGGAGAAACAGACCAGAAGGTGAAAATCCTTATGGAGAATACAAAGTTAAACTTGTAAGAGATGCCAACTTAGATGCTGTTGCAGCTGCTTTAGGAGCAACTGGATTAGTAAAAGTATTGCCATCAACAAATACAGATAAAAAAGCTGTCGCCAAAACTGGCAAAACTCAAATGCACACCGTTTGTACAACAACCAGTGCTGATGGCTACGTTGTAAATGTAACTCCGGAAGATTTAGTTCATTTAGATATTGACTTTGGAGTTAACTGTAAAGAGTACCAAGATATTGTTGCAAATGACGACAATGGCGGACCTTTCCCAGGAGTTAATCATACAACACCAAATGTGTTGAATGTACTAACAAATGATACACTTGAAGGTCAACCGATAACTGCTTCAGATGTGATTATCACAACGGTAACTCCAAACGAATTTTTACAATTGAATCCTGATGGTTCTGTAGATATTCTGCCAAATGCGCCAGTTGGAACATTAACAATGGTATATCAAATTTGTGAAGCAGACCAAACTTCAAATTGTGATACAGCAACTGTAACCATTACAATTGAAGCTCCGGTTATGACAGTTACTGCGACATCTATTTGTGTAAACGATGTTCCGTATCTTGACTATTCAGCAACGCCAGTAAACTTTACACCTGTAAACGGCGTAACTATTACATGGGCTGACAGTAATAATAATGTAGTCACTACGATGACCAACTTACCGCTTAGCGGAAGAGTATTATGGCCAGGTGCCGTAGTAGATCAGAATGGTAATGGTATTGACTGGCCAGGATGGGTATTCCAGGATAATAAATGGATTCAGGCTCCAGACGGATTTGAAAATCTTCGTCCAACAGCTACAGTTACTATCTCAGTTAACCCGAGTGAAACGATCGTTGTAAATTATCCGCCAGCTGATCCTTACTGTATCGCAAGACCAACATTTGCAATTGTTGCCAATGATGATACTGCAGGACCAATAAACGGAACAACAGGAGGAACAAATGTAATCAACGTTTATACAAATGATACATTAAATGGTTCACCAGTAAATCCAAGTGATGTTACTTTGACAACAGTAACGCCAGACCCTAAAGGAGTACTGACATTAAATCCTGACGGATCAATTACTGTAGCGCCAAACACGCCTGCGGGAACATACACTCTGACTTATCAGATTTGTGAAAATGCTGATTTTGGAAACTGCGATACCGCAATTGTAACCGTGACAGTTTCTTCTTCTCCAATAGTTGCTAATGATGATAGTTATACTAATATTGGCTGTAACCGATTTGGAGTAGTTGGAAATTTACTAAGTAATGATTTACTAAATGGTCTTCCGGTGACCTTGCAATTGGTAAACTTCAGTTTAGTACCACAGAACACAGATGTAAAATCTGATCCAAATATAACTGTAGATACTGCAGGTAATTTGACTGTAGGAAGTGCAACAGCTTCTGGTACTTACACTTATACTTATCAGATTTGTGAAAAACTAAACCCAAATAATTGTGATACTGGTACCATTACTATAACAGTTATTCCAAATGGTGTAACAACGGTAAGCAGTTCAGCTTGTAATGATGACTCAACTTTAATCGACTTGCTTGCTCTTCTTCCGGCAGACACCCCTAGAAATGGAACTTGGGTTGACACAAATAACACTAATGCATTGAGAGATGGTATCTTAAATGCACTTGGATTAGCAATTGGCAACTACGCATTTGAGTACAAAATTGCTGATCAAAACTGCCCTCGAAGCATTGTACTTAATATGGAAATCAATGATGACTGTAAAGTATTACCATGTGAAAACATAGTTGTACACAATGCTTTCTCTCCAAATGGAGATGGTATAAATGATGTATTTGTAATTGATGGAATTGGCGACTTAACCTGCTACCCAGGAAATACAGTCGAGATCTATAATCGTTGGGGAATATTAGTCTTTGAAACAACTGACTATAATAATACAACGAATGCGTTTGATGGAACATCACGAGGAAGAACAACTGTTAAACAATCCGAAGGATTGCCAACAGGAACTTACTTCTACATTGTGACTTACAAATCTTTAGACGGTAATAATGTAATTCAGTATAACAAAAAAGACGGATACCTCTATCTTTCAAAATAAACCCAGGCTGCAAAGGCTGATATAAATAACTATATCAGCCTGATACAGCAGAGAACAAAAAATCCGGGAATTGAAAGTATAATATCGTGGATTTTTTAGAGGATTTCATTAATAATTCAATAGTAAAATTGAAATAATAAATATCTACTATGAGAACAAAATTATTTTACTTCGTCATTCTGTTTGTAACTATTGCAGGTCACGCGCAGCAAGATGCTCAATATACGCAATACATGTACAACACAATAAACATAAATCCTGCCTATGCAGGTTCTCGTGGAGCCTTAAGCATTTTCGGTTTGTACCGTACACAATGGGTTGGTTTGGATGGTGCTCCTGAAACAAGCAGTTTCTCCGTAAATACTCCTATAAATAATAGTAATCTGGGAATTGGAGGTTCGCTCGTTAACGATAAAATTGGTCCAACAAATGAAAACAATATTTCTGTTGACGTTTCATATACAATACAAACCTCAGCAAATTTCAAACTTTCATTTGGTATCAAAGGAACTGCCAATATATTCAATTTGGATGTAAGCAAACTGAATCCTGATATTTCAGGAGATCCACAGTTTCAGGATTTGGATAATAAATTTACGCCTAACGTAGGAGCCGGAGTTTACTGGCATTCAGATAAAGCTTATGTTGGTTTTTCTATCCCAAATTTCATCGAAACAAATCGCTACGATGATAATGATATTGCCATTTTCAAAGACAAAATCAATTATTATTTAATGGCAGGTTATGTATTTGATCTTGATAAATATCAGTATATCAGATTCAAACCAGCTGTACTTACTAAAATGGTTGAAGGTGCGCCACTTCAAGTAGATCTTTCAGCGAACTTTATGTTCTTTGACAAGTTTGTTGCCGGTGTCGCTTATAGATGGAGTGCTTCATTAAGTGCTATGGTTGGGTTCCAAATCACTGACGGTCTTTATTTAGGTTACGGTTACGACCATGAAACCACAAACCTGAATAATTATAATTCAGGATCACACGAGATATTCCTGCGTTATGAATTCTTTACTAAAAATGGTAAAATAACAACTCCTCGTTTCTTCTAAAAATAAGTACTATGAAAAATTATATTTTCCTTTGCCTAACATTTGTAAGCGTTTTTTCATTGGACAGTTATTCACAGCAGTCAAAAGTAAATTCTGGCGATAAAAAATACAATAATTACGCTTACGTTGATGCAATAAAGACGTATGAAAAAGTAGCAAATAAAGGATATAAATCTGAAGAAATGTTCAAGAAACTTGGAAATTCTTATTACTTCAATTCAGATTTTGAAGGTGCCGCTAAATGGTATAGTGAGTTGTTTGCAATGAGTTCGAACATAGAACCTGAATATTATTACAGATATGCTCAGTCGTTAAAATCAATAGGAGATACAGCAAAAGCAAATAAAATTTTGGATGAATTTGATACCAAAAACTCAAACGACAACAGAGCAAAATTGTATAAAGAAGATGTAAATTATCTAGAACAGATTAAAGCAAATTCGGGACGATATAATATTGAAAACGCCGGAATAAATAGCAAATATTCAGATTATGGTTCCTTTGTTTACAACAACAAATTATACTTTGCTTCTGCTAGAGATACAGGAAATTTTTCACAACGAAAACACAAATGGACCGGCGAATATTTCACCAATATTTATGATGCTGATGTTGATCCAGCTACTTATACTGCAAGTAAAGTAAACAAATTCAAAAATGCTTTAAATAGTAAATTCAACGAAGCGACTCCAGTATTTTCAAAAGATGGAAAAACAGCATACTTCACAAGAAACAATTTTGTTGACGGAAAAAAAGGTAAAGATGCTAATAAAATTACTTTAGTAAAATTATACAAAGCCACACTTGACAGCAAAGGACAATGGACCAATATAGCGCCACTTTCTTTTACAAGTGACAATTACAGCACCGCGCATCCGGCACTTAGTCCGGACGGAAAAACACTTTATTTTGCTTCTGATATGCCAGGCACTGTCGGACAATCGGATATATATAAAGTGAGTATCAACGCAGATGGAAGTTATGGAACTCCGGAAAATCTGGGAAAAACTATAAATACAGAAGGAAAAGAAACATTTCCGTATGTAACAGATGACAACGAAATTTACTTTGCTTCAGATGGCCATCCCGGACTGGGCGGATTAGATGTTTTTGTGGGCGATATTGACAGCGATGGAACAATCAGCAATATTCAGAATTTAGGTGCCGATATCAATTCTCCAAAAGATGATTTTGCCTATTTTATTGATCCTGTTAGCAGATTGGGTTATTTCAGTTCTAATAAAGACGGCGGATTAGGTTCTGATGATATTTACAAATTTTTGGAAACCCGAAGGCTGAAATGTATTCAGGAATTGAGCGGTATTATAACTGATATTGCCACAAATGAAATTTTGCCAGGCGCAAAAGTTACTTTATATGAAAATCAAGTAATCAAAGCTACTACAACTGCAGACGATACAGGATTGTATAAACTTCCAGTCGATTGTAAAAAAACATACAATGTACGTGCTGAAAAACAAGATTATGAAACTAAAGAAGTTAGTGTAACAATTGATAAAGTAAGTGGAAAAACCGATTTGCCAATTGCTTTAACCAAACGCATGTGCCGTGTAACTGTTGGTGACGATTTAGGAAAATGTTTTGGTATCAAAATGATTTATTTCGATTTGGACAAATCAAACATTCGACCTGAAGCTGCATTGGATTTAGAAAAAATTCTGGCCGTGTTAAACGACTATCCTGCAATGAAATTGGATATTCGTTCACATACCGATAGTCGTGCATCACATCAATACAATGAAGGTTTATCTGACCGAAGAGCAAAATCCACTATTCAATGGTTGATCAAAAACGGCATAAAAGCCGATCGTTTAACCGGAAAAGGATATGGTGAAACTCAGCTTGTAAACAAATGCTCTGATGGCGTTCCTTGTACAGAAGAAGAACATCAAATGAACAGACGAAGCGAATTTATAATTACAGCACTTTAGTTATTAGATTATCATACTTGGAAAGAAAAAAGCTGCCGAAAATGGGCAGCTTTTTTTCAAAAAAAAAAAAAAAAAAAAAAATTAAAACTTAAAAAAAAAAAAAAAAAAAATTTTTTTAAAAAAAAAAAAAAAAAAAAAAATCGTTACAGCTTAAAAAAAACCTGCAACGATCACTAAAAACCAACCAGTTTTCAATCAAGCTTATAATCTAACAAAAATGTTAGTATAATATTTTTTACCAGTTTTAGCATCGACAGTTATTGCTATACCAAAATGAGTAAAATTACCTTCAATATTTTCCTTATGTCCTGGACTTTCTAACCAAGCTTTTACAACAGCTTCAGAAGTCTTGTAATTGTAAGCTACATTCTCACCCACTTTTTTTGCACCAAGAACTTTTTCAAGATTTTCAGAACGAGCCACAAAATCATTATGATCAACAACATTTTTTTCGATCATATATTTATTGTGTTCTTCGCATTTAGCAGAAATATGATTGATTGGTTCTAAAGCATTTAGACCAATACTCACACGGTAATCGTTAATCAATTTCAAGGTTTCTAATTCTGAATCATTATACGTGTAGTTCGTAATCAGAATTTCAGTTGAAGTACTGTTTTCGGTTCCCTCGGCAGTGTCGGCAGAACATGCGTTCATTGCAAAAAGTATTGCAATGAACGTCATGATGCGCATTATCTTCTTCATAATCATACAGTAGTTTAATGCTTAAAGTAAATGTTGGGGCAAATCCTTTAAATTTTTATATTTGAATAAATTGTTTCACTTTTCTTACGTCAAACGTATTCAAATTGTCGGTAAACTACAAAAATAATCGATGAAATACATTAAAATTTTAATTTAACATATAATTTTCTTACAATTAAGACGATAATCGCTCAATCTTCCATGAAAAATCAGATTGGCTTGTATAACGAATTCTGTCGTGAAGTCTATTAGGTCTTCCTTGCCAAAATTCTACTTGTAAGGGAGTTACTAAATAACCACCCCAATTTTCAGGTCTCGGAATTTCTTTTCCTTCAAATTCTGCTTCCAGTTTTTTCAGATTTTCTTCCAAAAAAGTTCTCGACGGAATAACTTCACTTTGATTTGAAACAATAGCACCAAGTTTGCTTCCATTCGGACGCGAATCAAAATAACCATCTGAAATATTTTCAGAAGTCTTTTGGGCAATTCCTTTAATAATAACCTGGCGCTCCATTTCCTGCCAAAAGAAAGACAGGCAAACATTTGGATTATTGGCAATCGCTTTTCCTTTTTCCGAATTATAATTGGTATAAAATATAAATCCTTCTTCAGAAAATTTCTTCAATAAAACAACACGCGATTTCGGGAAACCATCCAGTCCAATTGTCGAAACCGTCATCGCATTCACTTCTCCACTTCCACCAAAATCTTCCACTTCATAAAACCAGCGATTAAAAAGATTAATTGGATCTTCCGGAATATTGGTTTCCAATAATTCGCTCTTTTCGTATGATCTTCTATAGTTGCTTAAATCATTCATATTTTTCTTTGTTAAAAGTTAACTGTAAAACGTAAAATGACTAGATTTCACATTTTACATTTCACATTTTACATTTTACATCACTAAAATTCAAAACTCAGGCCGTCATCTGCCAAAAGCACATTTGGGAAAACTTCCTCCGCTTCTACTTTAAAACGTTCCAAACCATCATATCTAGTCGAATAATGACCTAAAACCAATTGCTTTACATTTGCTTTTAAAGCAATTCTTGCTGCCTCTTTTGCAGTTGAATGCAATGTTTTTTGTGCCAAAGCCGCTTCTGATTCCAAAAAGGTAGATTCATGATACAAAACATCTACATTTTCAATAATCGGGATGATGGCTTCGTGATAAACAGTATCCGAACAAAAAGCATAACTTTTCGGTGGTGCTGGGTCAAAAGTCAGTTTTTCATTTTCAATTACAGTTCCGTTATCCAATGTAATATCTCCTCCGTTTTTTATCTTCTGATAATAAGCAACGTGAATATCATAGTTCTGAACAGCTTCAACATTCAGTTTTCTTTCATCCGGTTTTTCCTGAAAAAGATAACCATTCGTATAAACACGATGTTTCAACGGAATTGTTTTTACTATAACTTTTTTATCTTCAAAAATAATTTCGCTTTCTTTCGATTCTAATTCGTGGAAAAACAAATTGTAAGTTGTCCAGGATTCCGTCAGTTTCAATTGAAGTAGAATAAGCTCTTTAATTCCTTTTGGTCCGTAAATATGTAAATCCGTTGTTCTTCCTAAAAGAGAAAAAGTCGAAATGGTTCCGATCAATCCAAATAAATGATCGCCATGAAGATGGGAAATAAAAATGTGATTAATTTTTGAGAATTTAATCTTGTTTTTCCTGAGTTGTACCTGAGTTCCTTCTCCACAGTCAATCAAAAACAAACGATTTTTTATTTCTAAAACCTGCGCAGTCGGGTTGGTTATTGTTCTCGGAGTAGCTGCATAACAGCCAAGTATCGTTAGTTTCAATTTGTTTATTTGTTTAATTGGTAAATCGTTTAATCGGCTAAAATCAAATCAAAACGATTAAACAGTTAAACGAATAAACAATTAAACCTTATTTTTAAAATCCCAAGTCTCTTTCGATTTCTTCCATTTCGATAATATCGTGTGCTTCCAAAAGTGACGGAACCACAAGCAGCTTATCTGAAATAGCGTTAAAATCAAGATCAGTAGCCACAATTACAAATGATTTTTTGGCTTTTTTCTGTTGTTTTGAAAGTGGTAAAAAAAGCTTTAAATCATTTTCAGTCAGAGCAGCATCAGATGATAGGTCGATTATAATATTATGTTTTTCAAAAGTCTTAATTTGTTGCGTTACTTTTTCCAAGAAAGAATTTACATCTCCTTGAGTATCTTTAATCGTAACGGTATGTCCTTTTTGATCTACTTTCATTTTATAATTAGTGGGGCTTATATAAAAATTGATTTTTCAGAGAGCTAAGATACGAAGTTTTTTTATTTTTTTGTTTCACGTTTCAGGTTTCAAGTTCCATATTTGTCAGGCTGAGCGATCCCGAGGCATCGGGAGAAGTCCACGTTTGTAAAACACGTTTTTACATAAAAAACACTTCGACTTCGCTCAGTGTGACAACCAAATATTAACGTTCCAAAACTTGAAACCTGAAACCCGAAACAAAATTAAAATTATTGCTGAATCTTAGAAGCTAATAAATAAATAACGGCCATTCTAATCGCAACACCATTCTCCACTTGATTCAAAATCACTGAATGATCCGAATCGGCAACTTCAGAAGTAATCTCTACTCCTCTGTTGATTGGTCCCGGGTGCATGATTACGATTTCTTTTCCAAGAGAATCCAAAAGCGGTTTATCGACTCCATATTGTTGCGCATACTCACGAGTTGATGGGAAGAAATTCACATCCATACGTTCGTTTTGTACACGAAGCATATTCGCAACGTCGCACCATTCTAATGCTTTTCTCAAATTTGGTTCAACCGTAACACCAAGCGATTCAATATATCTCGGAATCAATGTTTTTGGTCCGCAAACTTTAACTTCAGCGCCTTGCATTTTCAAAGCATATATATTTGATAAGGCAACTCTTGAATGCAGAATATCACCTACAATAACTACTTTTTTTCCGGCAACGCCTCCCAATTTTTCTCTGATGGAATAACTATCCAATAAAGCCTGAGTTGGATGTTCGTGTGCTCCGTCTCCGGCGTTTACGATACTGGCTTTGACATTTTTAGATAAAAAATAAGCCGCTCCGGGATTGGAGTGGCGCATTACAACCATATCTACTTTCATCGAAAGGATATTATTTACAGTATCAATCAAGGTTTCTCCTTTTTTAACCGACGACTGAGCTGCAGAAAAACTGATCACATCAGCAGATAAACGTTTCTGCGCTAATTCAAAAGAGAGTTTGGTTCTGGTACTGTTTTCGAAGAAAATATTGGCAATAGTAATATCTCGTAATGAAGGAACTTTTTTAATCGGTCGGTTAATGACTTCTTTAAAATGATCTGCCGTCTCAAAAATCAGGTTAATATCATTCTCGTTGATATATTTAATTCCTAATAAATGATTTACGCTTAATTCTTTCATTGTGTGTGTTTATATGTTTTATTTGTTTAATCTCTTATTTGTTAAATCATTTAATCGTTGGCTTTTCCGATTAAACAATTAACCGGTTAACCGATTAAACTAATTTGTCACTAGGTGAACAACATCTTCACCATCATTTTCTTTCCAGCTTACAATTACTTTTTCACCATTAATAGCATCTACCTGACGGCCTCTGTAATCGGGTTGAATTGGCAAATGACGGCTGAAACGTCTATCTATTAAAACCAATAACTCAATTTCTGAAGGTCTTCCGAAAGATTGAATGGCAGTTAAGGCAGAACGAATGCTTCTTCCTGTAAACAAAACGTCATCAATAAAAATGACTTTTTTGTCTTCGACTATAAAATTGATTTGGGTTTTATTGGCTTCAAGCGGTTTATCAGTACGACGGAAATCATCTCTAAAAAAAGTGATGTCCAGATATCCTAAAGAAATTTCAGGAACCTTGTATTCGTTTTCTAATATTTGTTTTAAACGTTCAGCTAAAAAAACGCCTCTTGGCTGAATTCCAACTAGAATAGTTTCAGAGAAATCAAGATGTTTTTCGATTAACTGACAAGCCAAACGATGGAGTATGATAGTAACTTCTTTAGAATTAAGTAATACTTTTTGACTCATAAGTAATTGTAATGTTTGGTTGGGCAAATATACGAAATCAGAATTTATTTGTTGGGGTGTTGAGGTTGGAAATATTTTTATTGATATTTAGAAAACCATTTTGTAAATAAAACTTTAGCTTTTATAAATGACTTTAATTTTAAAAATATATTTTAGCAGAATTAACTTATTTTCATCTTTATAATATATATCAACCTAAAAACATGATTTTGCATGATGTTATCAAACATATAAACTAAATCATGCACACTTTTACACTAAACATTTTCAATCGTAAAAAAATGAATGATTTATTAAAAATATATCGTGATTCAAATCAACTAGACTTTGAAAAAATATGGAAAGAAGGAACTTTTGTCTTTGACGCAAATGTACTACTTGATCTTTATAGGTTACCAGAATCAGCCAAAAATGACTTATTAGGAGTACTTCAAAATGACAATTTTAAAGATCGAATTTGGATTGGATTTCAAGTATTTCTAGAGTATTTGAGTAATCGATTATCTGTGATCGGGGATCAAAAAAATATGTTTGCTAAAGTTAAAACAGCAACCTTAAGTACGATCGAAAAAATCAATACTATTAATGCTGAATATAAAAGCGAAATCGACAATCATAAATTATCTCAAAGACATGCTTTAATAAATCCTGAACATTTTTTGAATGACAGTAGTTTTAAAAAAAGCACTAAAATTTTCAGAAAGTTTGTAAAGCATTTAGAAAAATTAGAAAAACAACAAGCCGATGTAAATGACAGCGATAAATTAAGAGATTTAATTACTACTATATTTGAAAATAAAATTGGTTCTACACTTACAAAGGAGGAATTGGAAGATATTTACAAAGAAGGAGTAAAAAGATACGCTAATAAAATTCCACCAGGTTACATGGACAATAAAAAAGATGGATCTTATTATTTCAAAGAAAATGAATACATAAGAAAATATGGTGATCTTACATTTTGGAAGGAAATCATTAAGCACGCTAAAAAACAAAAATTAAAATACTTAGTACTTGTAACTGGAGATGTAAAAGAAGATTGGTGGGAAGAAAAAAGAGGTAGAAAAATTAGTGCAAGAAAAGAACTTTTAAATGAGATTTATACAGAATGCCCTGACTTAGAAGTTTTTTATTTATACAATACATCTTCTTTTTTACAGTTCGCAAAGAAAGAAATTGATAATAACATTAAAGATTCTTCTATAGATGAAACATTTAAATTGATAAGCAATTATTACAATGAGCGTGCTATAAAAATTGGAGATATTTCTCCTAATAAAAAAGAATATTTAAAACAACTTTATTCACTTAATCAATCAATTTCGACAAATCATCTTAAACTTCAAGATGTAAATTCGCAACTTTCAAAACTTAATTTATATCGGGATAATTTATACGAAAAAAGCAATCCCTTAGATGACATAAGAGAACTTGCTCATAATTTAGCTTATACAGAGGAAGAATATACAGAGGAAATTAATGAAATTCAAAATAGATTGAATCTTGATATGGAAATACAAAAAAGATTAATAGAAAAACTTAAGCTAGAAGAATAAAAAAACTGTATACAACAACTGATACAAAGGATTTGAACAATTAGCGTAATTGAAAATTGGTTTTGCATTTAGAATGATTTAGCAGAACAGCTCTCCGAAATCTCCTGACTTCGTAGCAACAACAATAGAACACAACTAAAATCTAATGGATAAATACCAAGAAACTTTTGAAACGTGGAATAAAATTGCCAATCTCTATGAAGATAAGTTTATGAATTTAAGCTTGTACGATGAGACTTACGATTTCTTTTGTAACATTCTAAAACAGGAGCAAATAAACATATTTGAAATTGGTTGCGGGCCAGGAAACATTACAAAATATTTATTATCCAAAAATCCCAACCTAAAAATTACAGGTATTGACATTGCTCCAAAAATGATTGAATTGGCAAAAGCAAATAATCCTTCTGCCAACTTTGAAGTAATGGATACAAGAGAACTTAGCACATTAAATCAAAAATTTGATGCCATTATGTGTGGCTTTTGCTTGCCTTATTTATCCGAAGAAGATTGTTCTAAACTAATAAATGACTCGGAAAAAATACTTTTAAACGATGGGATTTTATATTTAAGTTTTGTTCAGGGAAAACCTTCTGAATCTGGTTTTATTTCTGGAAGCACTGGTGATCGTACTTATTTTTATTATCATTCTTTAGAAGATATAAGCAATCAACTTTTAAGACATCATTTTGAGGTAATTAAACTATTCAATGTAAATTATCCAAAAGCTGAAAGTATAGAAATTCATACCATAATAATTGCTAAGAAAAAAGGATAGTCAATTCAAAAATTATCTCCAAATCCTAAAACATTTCCCAAAAATTCTATAACACATTTTTCTGATTCCTGAAGTAATTTTAAATATCAATTTAAAACATCAGAAGTCATGCAAAATAAAATACTAAGATTGTTAATGGTATTTGTAATACTGTTTTCATTTACAAGCTGCGAAGTTATTGGAGACATTTTTAAAGCCGGAATGGGATTCGGGATATTTATCGTAATTTTTGTGGTTGCGATTATTATCTGGATTTTCGCAAAAATGTTCGGCAGTAAATAAGACATAAAAAAATCCCGTTATTCTCATAACGGGATTTTTGTTTTTATTAAAGATTGTACATCTTTTTTCTTTGTTCCTGAATCTTTTCATCATCAAGATATTCATCAAATGTCATGTAACGGTCGATTACTCCGTTTGGCGTCAATTCTACGATTCTGTTACCAACAGTTTGCGCGAACTCATGGTCATGCGTTGTGAAAATTACAGAACCTTTAAAGTTTTTCAATGAGTTATTGAAAGCCGTAATAGATTCCAAATCTAAGTGATTTGTTGGTTCATCAAGCATTAAAACGTTAGCACGCTCCATCATCATTCTAGACAACATACAACGTACTTTTTCTCCTCCAGATAAAACTCTTGACGTTTTTAAAGCTTCTTCTCCAGAAAAAATCATTTTCCCTAAGAAACCTCTAATAAATACCTCATCACGCTCTTCTTCTGTTTTAGCGTATTGACGTAACCAATCTACTAAAGTCAAGTCGTTTTCGAAGTATTTGTGGTTTTCAGCTGGTAAATATGCTTGGTTTGTAGTAATTCCCCAATCAAAAGATCCTGAATCTGCTTTTTGTTCACCATTTAAGATTTCGTAGAAAGCTGTTGTTGCACGTGAATCTTTAGAGAAAAGAACGATTTTATCGCCTTTTGCCATATTCAAATCAACATCTTTAAAAAGAACTTCTCCATCTACAGATGCAGATAAGTTTTCAACATTCAAAATCTGATCTCCAGCTTCACGATCCTGATCAAAAATAATTGCAGGATAACGACGGCTTGAAGGTTTGATTTCAGAAATATTCAATTTCGAAATCATTTTTTTACGAGAAGTTGCTTGTTTCGATTTCGCCACGTTTGCACTAAAACGACGAATAAATTCTTCCAACTCTTGTTTCTTCTCTTCTGCTTTTTTGTTTTGTTGTGCACGTTGTTTTGCCGCTAATTGGCTAGACTCGTACCAGAAAGTATAGTTTCCTGAATAGTGATTGATTTTTCCGAAATCAATATCAGAAATATGTGTACAAACCGCATCTAAAAAGTGACGGTCGTGAGATACAACGATTACAGTATTTTCGTAGTTTGCCAAGAAATTTTCCAACCAAGCGATTGTCTCGAAATCCAAATCGTTGGTAGGCTCATCCATAATCAATACATCAGGATTTCCGAAAAGTGCCTGCGCCAAAAGCACACGAACTTTCATTTTTCCTTCCATATCAGCCATTAAAGTATAATGATCTGCTTCTGAAATTCCTAAGTTAGACAACATCGCAGCAGCATCAGAATCGGCGTTCCATCCGTTCATTTCTTCGAATTGAACCTGAAGCTCCCCTATTCTGTCTGCATTTTTATCATTATAATCTAAATAAAGTTCATCCATTTCTTTTTTAACAGCGTACAAAACTTTATTTCCCATTAAAACGGTTTCCAAAACTGTATGCTCATCGAACATGTTGTGATTTTGGTTTAAAACCGACATACGTTTTCCTGGCTCTAAATGAATATGCCCCGAAGTTGGGTCCATATCGCCTGAGATAATTTTAAGAAATGTAGATTTTCCAGCACCGTTGGCTCCAATAACGCCGTAAATATTTCCGTGAGTGAATGTGGTATTTACTTCGTCAAACAAAATTCGTTTGCCAAATTGAACTGATAAATTATTGACTGTTAACATGAATGTCTTTTTAATTAATTTGGTGCAAAAGTAGTGAAAAAGGTTCTAAGTTGCAAAGATACTAAGGTGCTAAGGTTTTTTATGCGAACGAATATTTCTCGCAGTCCCAATAGCTATCGGGATTGCGAGATTAATTCATCTAAAGCTTACTTTCTTTAGCTAACGCAACTTCCAGACTTTCGAAATTCGGCAGAACTTTCGAAATCATTCCTTCTTTGTTTATAATAAAATGCGTTGGAAATGAATTTAGCTGCAAAGCTTCATTCATATATTCTTTCATATCAGGAATTACGGAATACGAAAGTGGTTTTCTTGCTAAAAATGTTTTTAATTGCTCTGGAGAATCTTCGGCTAAACTTATAAAAAGAATATCTTTTTGGTCTTTGTAATCTTCTACTAATTTATTGACTTGTGGAAACTCTCTGATACAAGGCGTGCAGTGAATGTACCAACATTTTATTACGATGATTTTTCCTTTCATGGATTCATTCGTTACCAAATTTCCGTTTAAATCTTTAAATGAAAATTTTGGAAATGCGGTTCCTTCCATTTTGAAGTTTTTATAAGCATCAAAACCAATTTGGTTTATTGTTGCTTTTATACTTGTATCGGTTTTCGGCTGAATTTTGAATAGTTTATAGACATATTCACTAGATTCTGATTTTAAACGAATTGGGATAAAATTTCCGTTTGCTAATTGATCCAAAAAAACTTCTTTTGAGATTTCTTTCGAATTAAAATCAAATGCCGTAAAATCTCTGGAAAGCATTATTTTTTTACTCTGATAAATTGACCAATCGCTAAAAGTTTTCTGAATTTGAATGGGATCAACTTCTGGATTTCCAAGTTTGTTTTGGCTGAAGCTTGAAGTGAAAAATAAAAATATAATTATAATAGTGAATGATTTTTTCATGAAGTTTTATGCGATAATTCTAAGGTCAAAAATACTGATTTCTTTTTAACTGCAATGAAAGCAAAAGGTTTTCACTGGGGACACAAAGGTCTTGTCTGGCATTTGCCATCTCTCCTTCGTCGAGATGACAATATTGTGTTTAAATTTAGACATAAAAAAAACCTGGCAATAGAGATTTGCCAGGTTCATAATGCGCTTTTCAAGGAGAAAACCAAATAACAAATCTCCCTAATTCACAGCATTTGTTTGAAATAAAAATTAGATTAAAAAATAAATAACCAAACTCAATTTTAACCGTCCCAATTTTTTATTTCGAAATTTTCAATTCTTTACTCTAGTTTAAAAAATTCATTACTTTGAGTGTTTTTTTGTTTCCTGCTTTGTCTGTCACTATCACTAAAAATACTTGTTTAGATGAAAAATTATGATTCTGAAGCAGTACTTCCTTATTATTCAAAGCGTTTCTCTTGCTTACTAAATTTTGTCCAAAAACATTAAAAACATCAACTTGAGCAATATCTTCATTGTCATTTGAAACTAGTAAGGCATCATTTCTAAAATAGGCTATCGTTGCATCGTTTTTTGGAGAAATATCATCAAGAGCTAATGTTTTTGCTGCTGATTGCGATGCAAAATAAGCGGCATAAGCATTAGACAATTCAGATGAATTACCACAAGAAGATGCATCCCAGTTTACAGACCAAGTCATTAAACCTCTTAAAGAAGGATATGGTCCGCCTGGCTGCATAGTGTATGTTCTTCCTGAAAAAGTGGTTCCCGTTCTTAAATAATTCATAGCACTAATTCCTTCTGTCGGCGTTAAATAACCGCTACCTGCTGCACTTGGACAAGCTGGTAATGCAATAAGAACTTTTGAAGCCGGTAAACCATCAAAATGCATTCCTGTTGTAGCAATGTTATATCCTTTTATTACCATATCAGTTAGAGCTGTTACCATGTTTGCTTTCTTAGCTGTACCATAATATTGACCATCTAATCCGTTTTCTCCTCCTGTATTATACAATTGTACCGCTAACAAATCCAATTCATTACGCAAGTTTTGAATAATTGGCAGGAAAGAACCAAAAGTATCTGTATAAGTAGAATACCCTCCTTGTACATATTGTGTTTCCGGAGCTGCAGTTAATAAAAATCCAGGTCCATAGTACGCTTTTAATTCTTTGCAAGCATCTACTATGTTTTTTAATCTTGGATAAGCAGAAATACCCGCATAAGAAATATCTCTTAAACCTCCTGCGTTAAAATTCATCGATCCGCCTTCAAAATCCAAATCAACTCCATCAAATTGATACTCATCAATAATGGCTTTTAGACCATTAACAAAAATATTTTTTTGAGTTACATTGTCTAAAACAACATGACCATTTTGACCTCCGATAGAAACAATAACAGGAACGCCGCTATCTCTTAAAGATTTGATATCATTTTTCAACAATTGCTTATTGAAAACACCATTGGTCAAATATCTGTTGTCATTTGTAGTTAATACTGGTGTATAACCATCACGATTAACTGTTTCTACGAAAGAATAATCAACTACGTTAAACTTTTTCCCCACCATTTGAGAAAAATATAAAAATGGCGCTGAAGTATTTTCCCAAGAATGTGCATACCCTAAAATAATTTTAGACGGAAGCGGAATGAATCGATTAGTGCTCACTGGAGCAATTTTAATGGTATTGTTTAATGTAGTTACGGCAGCTTTATTATCGGTTGCTTTAATTACAACTGGATAATCCTGATAAGCAGATGGTGTGAAATTATACGTGTAAGTATTATTTGTACCTGCTGTCATATTGAATGTACCTCCGTTTATAGTAATAGTAACACCTGAAACTGATCCGTCACTATCTACAGCTGTAACTGAAATTGGTACAACTTGAAAAGTACTTTGATTTACAGTAGTATTCGATGGCGAATTCCAAGTAATTACTGGCAATGAATTTGGGCAGTTTGCACCTGAACAAGTTAATGTAAAACTATATGTTTTTGAATCTGTTGTTCCGTTTGATGCAGTAGCCGTAACGGTTAAAGTATGACTAAGCGAAAACTGATTTGCGACTGGTGTCCAAACCGCTGTATAAGTTCCTGAAGAATTAGTAGCGCTCAAACTTTGTCCATCTAAACTAAATGCCACAGATGAGATTGTAGTAGCATCAGCAGCACTTAATCCAACACTTGCAACAAAATTAATTGATGATCCTAAATTTATAGCAATCGTCGAAGCTGTTGGCGCCGTAATGGCAACCACTGGCTTAGTTGCAACCACCGCTTGTCTATTAAAATTATAAACTGTTGGTGTTGTTGGAACTGCAAAATTGGCTAAGTTGTTTGGATAATAAGTCACTTCACCATTTTCCCATGTGTTTAATTTCAAGCTTAAAATTTGAGTATAACCTGCTACAACTGAATTATCGAAAGTATAATTTCCTGATGCATCTGTTGTTGCTAAAACACTCTTCCAGTTGTGTGTACTGTCTGTCCAAGGTAACACGATTTCTACTTTAGCATTGGCTACTGGCGTTGTTCCGTCTTTAACACTACCGCTAATTAAATTTGTGGCTGCTGCCAATGCTGATTTTGCTGTAGAACTTGTATTAAAATTATAAACCGTTGGGTTTGCAGGAACAGCAAAGTTTGCCAGGTTATTTGGATAGTAATTTACTTCTCCGTTTTCCCACGTATTCAATTTCAAACTTGTTACTGTTGTGTAACCTGCTACAACCGAATTATCAAAACTGTATTTCCCTTGCGCATCAGTCACAGCAATAACGCTTTTCCAGTTATGCGTGCTGTCTGTCCATGGTAAAACTATTTCTACTTTGGCACCAGCAACCGGATTTGCTCCGTTTTTAACTGTTCCGCTTATTTTGTTTGTACTTACAACAACATCTTGTGCAAAGTTCAATGTTTTATTGGCATTCAAATTCGAATAAACTGTTGAAGCTGGTGTAAATGTTTGTCCTGTTAAAGCTGCAGTTACTGTATAGTTTCCGCCAGAAGGCAAACTAAGAGAATAACTACCGCTTGCATTTGTAACCGCTGCATAACTTCCACCTGAAAAACTAGCCGTAACTGTTACGCCAGAAACTGGAGCTGTATTGTTTAAAACAGTTCCGCTAACAGTATAATTAACTACTGCCGCACCCTGTGCAAAGTTCAAAGTTTTATTTGAATCAATTGCGTTATAAACTGTTGAAGCTGGTGTATAAGAGAATCCAGATTTTGCCGCCGTAACAGTATAACTTAATCCTGCTGTTAAACCTGCAACACTGTAAACTCCGCTTGCATTTGAAACTGCTGTTAACGTCGAACTTCCTGAAACCGCAGAAATAGTTACACCAGAAACTCCTGTGCTTCCGTTAAGAACTGTTCCGCTTACTGTATAAGTTGGTTGTGTTCCGTTAATAACAACTGCTGTTTGATTTACCGTAACATTTGTTAAAGTTACAGGAGTAAATGTATAAGTCGCTTTTAAAGCTGTCAATGTATAATTTTGTCCTGAAGTTAAATTGTTGAATGCAAAATTTCCATTAGTAGAAACCACTGTTTGAATAACAGCATTACTTGCATTTCGTAATTCAACCGTAACATCTGTAACTAAAGCTGATCCGTTTTTTACAGAACCCGAAATACTTACCGTTCCCGGAACAACGCTTCCGAAAGAAGTATCAACCTGAGTTAGCAATGAGTTTGGAATTGAACCTCTTGTATCCTGAGATAATTCCCAAATCATTCCTCCAGCTAAGTTTTTAGATTTTATATACTGAACTTTTAAATCCATTGATTGTTTATCTTCATAAGAAATAAACTCTTTTGTCGTAGCATTATATAAATAAGGAACTTTTGTAGTATTATCAAAATATCTTACCCATCCTGCTGCTGCAGCAGATGCCGTTACCTGCATTGTATTTGGATCTAAATAAGCATGTGAATTCGTAACCGGATTTCCAACTAAATCACAAATTTCAATACTCCCTGAACGCTCGCACGCTCCAGAACCATCCCAAGTTCCGATTGGGTTTTGCGGATTTGTACATCCTCCAACTATATCCCTTGGAGCCGAAACGAATAATCCGTTTGTTGAGTTAGTGGCAACGTGATCGAATTTTTTTCCGTAAAAAGGCAATCCCATAATTAATTTATTGGCTGGAAAACCAATTACGTTTAGATATTGATTTGTTAATTCATCTAATGATTCAGATTGTGTTGCACCATACAAAGGATCATTAGGGTTTCCACTTGCATATAAAGGAGCATTGTAGCATGTTTTATCATACCAGTTTCCTCCGAAATCATATCCAAAATAAGTGATATAATCGCAATATGTAGAAATATCTTCAGTCATTCCGTATTGTGATCTGTTGTTTGGGCCTAAATATTGCTTTGCTACATTTCGAACATTGTTTCCTGCAGCGATTGTAATCAGCTTATTTGGCATTGCCTGACGCATTGCTTTTAATAAAAGCACTAAATTTTTATTGTCATCAGGACTGTATTTTTGTGCAGGAACAGGCGCTCCATTCACTACTTCTGTACCATCAGTTCCGCCTGAAAGAGGATATTCCCAATCGATGTCGAAACCATCAATAAACGGATAAGTCACAATGAAGTTTGCCATATCTGCTGCTAATGCAGCTCTAGCTACCGGACTGGCAGCAATTGGCGAAAGATCCTGACCTTTTGTCCATCCTCCGACAGAAATTAAAACTTTTAAATGAGGATACTTTTGCTTAAGTTTCATTAAGTCATAAAAGTTTCCTTTTACGGGAGCATCCCAAGGGATTCCACCTTCCATATGCTCATAATCAGCATAGGTATCCAAACATTTCAATTTTGTATTCTCCGGATGCGCCGGATCATACGTTGTACCATAAAAAGAATAATTTAAATGCGTCAATTTACTTCCATCAATTTTCGGAACGTTAAAATCCCGGGCATAAATAGACCATTGCGCATAATACCCTACTACTTTTTTACCGTGAGCTGGTTGGGCTAACGAAAGCAAGGGAAACAATAACAAAAAGAGCAATCTGTAATAATGTTTCATAGTTATTAATATTGGTTAATAGAAAATAAATAATTGGGCCGAAGCAGTTTTCACTGCTGGGTTTCGCTCAACACAGGTTGGAAGGCTGCGTCGATTGGAAATAAACTCAAATTAAATTCTATAGATAAATATTACTATTACTGATTCTTTATAATCATTAGCAAATAGTAGTGATTGATATTTATTTATAATTTTTAAAAAATTACTATTAAATACAACTGATAAATTTGGGACTACTCATCAATTAACTCTGTTTTGTCATGTTTTAAATTGTACTCTCTCTATTTGGTTTTTAAATGTTAATACTCCGTTAGTGGTTATTTTGTAATTATTCTGTTTGAGATGTGGAATTAAAAAGAATCTAAAAGTTTAATTATAATTACCTCTGCCAAATGTTTTTTTGGCAGAGATAATCAGCATTCTTAAAACAATACTTAAACTTACTAAATACTAATTCAAACCAAATCTTTATATTAATTTCTTTAAACCTGCATAAACTGCAAGCTCAACATCAGCATATTCTTTTGTATTGCAGTCTTCGATTAATTTCTTCAAATCTTCTGATTTTAAAGTCGATTTATTATCCAAAACCAATAAAACCTGTTCTGACGCATCACTTAATTTTTTTGATAAAGGAAGGAATGACTGTACTAGTGGCGCATTTGCACTTAATTCATTTAATCCTTTATTCACAGAAATCCATTTCGTTAAAAATGATGTCACTTTAGCTTTATTCTCAGGCGTTTTATTCGCTACATATTGCGTTACTGCTTCATTAAAAGTCAAAGCATCTTTTGCGTCTGGTGTGCATGCATCTGCGAAAAGCGTTAATGGCGAATACATTTGATATTCAGTTCCGCCTTTGTTTCGCGTGTATCCTTTTAATGGTTCACAAACATTCGAAAACTCATTTAACAAACTGATATCCTGATTGTTTGCTATATTTCTTAAGATTACTGCTTTGTTGCGAATATGCGTCAATCCTAATTCTTCAAGTCTAAATGAAACTACATCTAAACGCTTACGCATATTTGAAACATCTGTAATATCTTCTGCTGACCAAAGTCTTTCTGCAATTGCAGCTGTTCTTGGCCAAACTCTTGAATCAATTGTCGTTTCAGATGCAAGCTCTGTCCACATTGTAGCTTCTCCACCTAGAATTCTTGCTTTTTCTTCTGCAGTCAATACAGCACCTTTAGGCATCGGATCATTTAAATAATGGCTTTCAACCGGATACATCAAGTCGATATAATAACCGTTTGATAGTACGGTTTTATATCCTTTTTTTACAGCATCAACTAAAGACTGTCCAGCTGCCATTCCTTCATTTGCGCCTCTCCAAGAATGAACAATTGCTTCTTTTGAAAGATCTTTAGTTAAAATTTCTTCCCATCCCATTAATTGTTTTCCATGTTTTTTAAGCATTGGAGCCAACTGCATAGTGAAATAGGTTTGTAATTCGTGGTTTGTTTTTAAATTATGTTTCTTTTTAAACTCTTGAATTTTTGGGTTGGCGTCCCAGTCTTTCCCTTCATTTTCATCTCCCCCAATATGAAAATAAGCGCCTGGAAATAAGGGACAAAC
This sequence comes from Flavobacterium resistens, assembly GCF_900182645.1. GTDB lineage: Bacteria > Bacteroidota > Bacteroidia > Flavobacteriales > Flavobacteriaceae > Flavobacterium > Flavobacterium resistens. The sequence continues at coordinate 125,435 of NZ_FXTA01000003.1, forward strand.
CTCATCAAAAAGTTCACTTAAAATTTGATATGTTTTAGGATTTGAAGGATCTAATGTTGGCGAAAAAATACCCGCATTTCTTTCAATTCCATAGGTAGCAATTGCTGTTCCTTGAATATTTTTTTCAGAAGTTCCTCCTGTCAACGTAATCACTTTGCTTCCAATTTCTGGATAAGCTGTTAGTATCGAAGATCCGTGACCTGGAACATCTATTTCCGGAACTATTAAAATACCGCGCTCATCAGCATATTTTACGATATTTTTAATTTCCTCTTGTGTGTAATATAATCCATCCGAAGCAACCTCAATTAGCTTTGGATGTTTTTTCATTTCAATTCTCCATCCTTGATCGTCAACCAAATGCCAGTGAAAAACATTCATTTTCATTGCCGCCAATCCGTCAATATTTCTTTTGATAACATCAACAGGCTGAAAATGTCTTGAAGCATCAATCATTAAACCTCTCCATGTAAATCTAGGTAAATCTGATATTTGTGAATTCGGAAAGTAGAATGAGGTATTGTTATTCTGCAATAATTGCAATAAGGTTTCAAGACCATGCAAGGCACCTAAATCACTTGTTGCATTTATTGTGATTTTATTTTGTTTGACATCTAAATGATAACTTTCATCTTCATACAAAGCAATTTTCCCGCTTTTGGTACAGTTTATCTGAAGCTCAGCTGCTGGAACTTCATTTAATTTTGTAATAAAACCTTGAGAAAAAAACATACCAGTCCGTCCATCTAAACGGCGCAAAAAACGCGTTACCCCTCCAAAAATTCTTGGATTTGGGTTTCCGGTAATATTTACTTTAAAGTTTTTAGTTAAAGTAAAATTTCCGTCGTTTATAACAACACTCTGAGGCCAAGGCATAAGATTTAGCTGCTCTTTTTGAATCTGAGCACTAGATGTTAAACCTGCAAATAGTAGGACTAATAAATACTTCATTTTAATTTTTTTGAAATGATGTTTCTGTGAAGAAACATTAATAAATAGATAAAAGAAACAAAACTCAGAATGATCTCTATTGAACCTCACTAATCGCTATGAAACCAATCTGAATTTTGTAATTCGACTCGCTCTAAATACGAATCTTAAATTTTATTCTAGTAATCAAAGCGTTTAAAGGCTTCAATTGCTTCATATTCTGCTAAACCTAATTCATCGTAAAGAATCGCAGTATTTTTGTTTCGGTCTTCGGCTCTAACCCAGAATTCTCTTGAATCATTTCCTTGGAACATAACTCGGTCTTTTTGAGACTGGTGATACAAGATTGCATGACGTTTCAACAATACTTCTGATGGAGAAAGTGGAACTGCCATATCAATTTCGTGGATATCCCATTCGTGCCAAGCTCCTCTGTACAACCAAAGCCAACAATCATCCATGTATTTTTCTGGTTTCAATTCTTTCATGGCTGCAAAAATTGCGTTCAGACACACTTCATGCGTTCCGTGTGGATCTGCCAAATCTCCTGCTGCAAAAACCTGATGCGGTTTTATTCTTGCGATGATTTCTTTTACAATAGCAATATCTTCTGGTCCTAACGGATTCTTTTTTACCTGTCCAGTTTCATAAAACGGAAGATCTAGAAAGTGTGTATTTTCATCTTTTAAGCCAATGTATCTTGTTGCTGCGTAAGATTCTCTCCTTCTGATTAATCCTTTTAGTTTTCTAACTTCAAGAGAATCTATTTGATTTTCTGATTTGTTGTTCAAAAATTCAATAACCGATTTGAAGTTGATATCTTTTGGAAGATTTTCTCCAGCAAAATCGTTGCAAACTTCAGCGAACTTCAATGCCTCGTCGTCAGTAACTGCTATATTTCCAGAAGTCTGATATACGACGTGTACATCATGTCCTTGTTTGATCAATTTTGAAAAAGTTCCTCCCATAGAAATCACGTCATCATCTGGGTGCGGACTGAAAAGAATCACTCTTTTCTTGGCTGGATTGGCTCTTTCCGGACGATGCGAATCATCTGTATTTGGTTTTCCTCCTGGCCATCCTGTAATGGTGTGCTGCAGAACGTTGAACATATTGATATTCAAATCATAAGCAGAACCTTCCTGCGCCAAAAGATCAGACATTCCGTTATTATTGTAATCTCTATCAGTAAGTTTTAAGATGGATTGTTTCGTTTTTTGGCACAACCAAACAATTGCTTTACTTTTTAATTCCTGATTCCAGATGCATTCTCCAACAAGCCAAGGCGTTTTAAAACGTGTCAACTCAGAAGCTGCAGATTGATCCAAAACAAAAGTTGCATTTGGATGATTTTGTAGAAATGTAGCAGGAACCTCAGAACTAATATCTCCCTGAATTGTTCTTTTGATGATATCAGCCTTATTTTGCCCCCAAGCCATTAATACAATTCGTTTTGATCTCATAATGGTTGAAACTCCCATCGTGATCGCACGTTTTGGAACGTTATCAATTCCGTTGAAATCAGAAGAGGCATCAACTCTTGTAATATGATCCAGTGTAATAATTCTTGTTCCTGAATTGATGTGTGAACCTGGTTCGTTGAAACCAACGTGACCTGTACGTCCAATTCCTAACAACTGAAAATCTAAACCTCCAGCTTGTTTAATATTCATTTCGTAATCGATGCAATATTGATTCAATTCATCAATTGCAACTGTACCGTCAGGAATATTAACATTTTCAGGCTTAATATCAATGTGATTAAAAAGATGCTGATGCATAAAATAATGATAGCTCTGATTATTCTCTTTTGACATTGGATAATATTCATCCAAATTAAAAGTGATTACATTGCTAAAGCTTAATCCTTCTTCTCTGTGCATTCTCACTAGTTCCTCATATACCTTTATAGGAGAAGAACCTGTTGCCAAACCTAATACGCAAGATTTGTTTTTTTCTTGCTTCAATCTGATTAACTGAGCAATTTCCTGCGCTACAATTATAGATGCTTCGGCAGAATTTTTGAAAATTTCGTTGTGAATTTTCTCGAATCTTGTCTCTTCAAATTTACCGGCGCTTTTATAGCTGATATCAGGTTTAATTTCTAAAGCACTTTTCATTTTTTTTCTTTTTTTGGTATGTACAATTTTGGTTTTTTAAATGGTATAAGTAATTCACATTACTTATACCATTTTCAATTACTAACCAAACTTAAATTCTTTTAACCTTAAATTCTTTCTTAGAAATTAGGACCTGTAGTATCCCACCAAAGTCTTGTTCCTCCAGTATCTGGCCCATTTAACTTTGCAATTCCACTAGCAACTCCGCCTGCATTGGCAGCTTTCTCAGATGTTACATAATTGATTCTTCGAACACCAAATTGAGTGGTAATTGTTCCTCCACTATAATTTTTAAGTACTGGGAAAAGTTTTGGATAACCTGTTCTTCTGTAGTCAGACCAAGCTTCTTGTCCTTCTGGGAAACCAGCAATCCATTTTTGAGTAATGATTTTTTGCAATTTAACTTCATTTGTTGCTGCAGCATCCCAAGCAACTGTAACGTTATTTAACGCAGGTGAATTATTCTCTGGGAAGTTTGGATCTACATAAGCAACAGCAGTTTTTACGTTATCTGCAATATAAGCTGCTGCACCAGAAGCTCCTCTTTGATCAAATGAAGCTTTAATACCTTCTTCATATAATGCTTGAGCTGTTCCATTCATATTCCAACCTCTCAATGCACCTTCAGCTCTTAAGAAATAAGCCTCAGCTGTAGTCATTAAAACAATTTCTTTAGATCTAACAACAGAACCGATACCAGAAAAATCCTGGTGATCTCCTTTACCGTTAATTGCAATACCTGTACGCACACCTTTGTATTGACCTGGAAATTGAGTTGAAGTATCAAAATAAGTTGCAGTTCTAGGGTCATTATATCCTTTTAGGATAGACTCCATATCAGCTGACATGCGGATATCTAACCAAGAACCACTAATTGTAGCGATTGGGTTTGTATAAACTGGAGATACAATTTTAAATAAATCTGCATTTGTTGTAAATACTCCAAATTTATGTGCTACTGCTTTTTCAGCTTGAGTTTTAGCTAAAGTTGGATTAACTTTTACTATACGCATTGCAAGTCTCAAACGTAAAGTATTTGCAAATTTTACCCAAGCTTTATAATCTCCACCATAAGCTGACAAGTCTGTACTAACAAATGTTGAAGGCTCTCCAGCATCTACTCTTTTAGTTAATTCAGCAACAGCTGTATCTAATTCAGCAAACATTTGATTGTAAACCTCTTCTTGAGAATCGTAAGGAATTGTTGTTTCTGGCGAACCAAATTTAGAATAGATAATTGGTCCCCAAGTATCAGTAACTCTATGCATTCCTTCTACTTTCAAAATCAATGATAGTGCATAAAACTGATCGTATTTACCTTTTGATTTATTAGCAATATCATATGCATTAAACATTACATATTTATAAGCATAATCCCAGTTGAAAACATTCCAACCATCAACTAATGAATAAGTAGTATTGTTAATACCTCCTGCAAATCCAGTTGGTGTAGCCATGTATCCAGACCAGATATCACAACTTAAACCTTGCTGTAATTGATAAACCCATTCTGGAGTCAATACTTGTATATTGTTAAACATTGGAGCGAAACCTCCTTTAATGTTATTAAAATCCTGTTCTAACTCCTTTGGTGTAAAACCATTTGGATTAGTATTTATATCTTCAAAATCACCTGTACAACCTACTGCCGTAAGTAATGAGATACAGATAGCTGCTTTTGCTATTTTATTTAGTTTCATTTTTTTTAAATTTAGAAAGTTACATTTAAATTAAGACCGATACTTCTAGTAGATGGCAATCCATAAATATCAACTCCTTGAAGACCTTGGCCAGTACTTAATGCAATATTTGGATCAAAAGGAGCATCTTTGTAGATAAAGAATAAGTTTCTAGCAATTAATGAAATACTAGCTGTATTTAAGAAAGGTAATGTTTTGCGGTTAAAGTTATATCCTATAGACACCTCTCTAACACTTACGTTAGTTGCTGAATAAACATATTCACCAGTAATACCAGCTCTACCACCAACTTGTGTATAGTAAGATTTAGCATCCATTGAAGTAACTACTGTTCCGTCAGGTTTAACTGCATTGATAGCAACACCACCTGCATTTCTAGCATCTCCAGTTGCTTTTGAAACTCCAAAAGAGTCATTTTGAGCTTGAGTCAAACTCATTACATCACCTCCAAAACGACCATCAAGCAATACATTTGCAAAGAATGGACCAAATTTGAATGAGTTAGAGAAACCTAACATGAAATCAGGATTAGAATTACCTACTTCTTCAAAATCAGTTTTTTGGAAAGTTCCGTCGTCATTTAATAAAATTCTTCCTTGTGCATCTTTTTTGAAGTTGATACCTTCAATAACTCCATAAGGTCTTCCTTCGATTAATGCATATCTGTAGCTGTTTACTCCAGCCTCAGTTAAATTAACTCTGTTTCCAATGTTGTCAGGAAGCTCTTTAACTTTGTTTTTATTTTGTGAGAAGTTGATAGATGAATCCCAAGAGAATTTATCCCCTCTGATAATACCCGCATTTAACACAACCTCAATACCTTTATTCTCAATACTTCCTGCATTAAATCCGTAAAAGTCAACACCTTCTTGGTTTCCAACTGGAGCAACAACTTGTAAATATTGGTTTTTAGTTTCAGAATTATAATATGAAACCTCAAAACTGAATCTGTTATTAAACATTCTCCACTCTGTACCAAACTCGAACTCTGATTTTAACTCAGGTTTCAAAGTAGTTCCATTTTTTGGTCCAGCACTTGGTTTTGGATCTGTAAAACCTGGTCTGAAGTAATATGTTGGAGTTGAAATGAAAGGGAAAATATCGTTACCAACTTGCGCATAAGTACCACGTACTTTTCCATAATTAATCCACTCTGGCAATGTTGTCATTTCACTAATAAGAGCTGTAACCCCTACAGATGGATAAAAATAACTTGATGTTCCAGTATTAGCCAATGTTGAAGACCAATCGTTTCTTCCAGAAAGATCTAAGAACAACATATCTTTGTAACCAAAAGTTGTAGCAGCAAAAACTGACTGTACTTCTCTTCTAGAATCAATTGTCTGATAGTTATTTGCATTATTTACAAAATTAGCTAATGTAAACCAGTTAGCATAAACTAGACCTGCACTAATTCCTGAATCTAAAATTGTTTTTTGATTTGTTAATGTATTTGTGATACTTGTACCAACGTTAGCGTTGAAAGTAAAATCATCTCCAATTTTTGTATTAATTGTAGCAATTAAATCACCATAACGTTGTGTACTCAATGAGTTCTCAGAGTAATATCTACCATTTGCATGAGAAAGAGTTCCTTGAGTTGTAGCAAATATTCTTTTATCAAAAAGACTTGTTATTCTATTATAGCTATATCTTGAAGCAATAGTTAACCAATTATTAGCTTTGTATGATAAAGACAATGCTCCATTAAAGTAATCATTTTTGTCTTCAGATTTATTTCTGTTGATAGCCCAATATGGATTTTGCATAATATCTCTATTAGTCATCCAGTTTTGCGCCATTAAATTTCTTGTTGGATCAAAAACTTCGTAGTTTTCTTTGTACTCATTAAAGTCGTTACCTCTTGGCATTAAATAAACACCTGTTAATGGGTTAAAGTAAAATCCGTTAACTGGCTTATTAGCAATTGTTTGACTTGTATAGTTTGCATTAGCTGCAAAAGTTAGTTTGTCATCAAAAAATTTAGCAGTTTGACGAATTCCAAAGTTATTTTTCTTTAAGCTATTTCCTGGAGTAATACCGCTAGCTGATGTATTAGCATATGAAAAAGCTGTAGAAGATTTTTCAGAACCAAGTGAATATCCTACTGAAGTAATTTGTGTTACTCCCGTATTGAAGAAATCTTTTACGTGATCAGGAGAACTTTGTTTAGCTCCCCAAGATTCGTCTGCTCCTGCAGCAGCAATATAATCTGTTTGGAATTTAGGAAGATAAGCAGCAGTTTCAAAAGTAGTTACAGAAGAAGCAGCAATATTTGCTTTTCCTTCCTTAGATTTTTTAGAAGAAAGTAAAATTACACCGTTTGCTCCCTGAGAACCATATAACACAGAAGCTGCAGCACCTTTAAGAACTGTCATTCCTTCGTAATCATCAGGATTCACTAATGAAATAACATCTCCTCCATCACGGTTACCTCCAGCTAAACTACCAAATGTATCATTAGGTTGCCCAGAACCAGAATTTAACATTGGAATACCATCAATAACATATAAAGGTTGGCTATTAGAAACAGAAGAGTTACCACGAATTACTACTTTTGTAGAACCTCCAGTACCACCAGCACTTTTTGTAACAGCAACACCGGCGATTTTACCAGCAATTGTATTAATAACGTTAGCATCTTTTACACGAACTAATTCATCTCCTTTAAGCTCTTGTGCAGCATAAGTCAATGATTTTCTAGTTTTCTTAATACCTAAAGAAGTTACAACAACTTCACTCAAAGCATTTGAAGATGCATTAGCCATTTTTACGTTAATTGTAGTAGCATCTCCTACAACTATCGTTTGTGTTTCAAGGCCTACATAGCTAAAAACTAATGTCTGTCCCTTTTGTGCTTCGATTGTGTACAATCCATCAAAATCAGAGCTTGCTCCTTTTTGACTTCCCTGTACTAAAACAGAAGCCCCTGGCAACGGCATTCCATTAGAATCTGTAATCACACCTTTGACATTTTTTACCTGAGCAAGTGAAACTTGCGCCGTAAAAACAATCATAAAGATTAAGAAAATTTTTTTCATGTTTATTTATTTTGTTAGTTATGACGTAAAATTATTCTTAAGGCATTGTTAAAAAAAATAAATTATACAAACAACCTCAAACTTTAAACAAACGACATAAAACATTCAATAATGCGTTTTGCGAAAACGTTTTCAAATAAAAATACTTAGGTGTTTTCAATAATTTTTCACATTATATGCAAAAAATTTGCATGTTTAGTAAATAATACAAAATATTTCAACTATTTAAAATACAGCCCATTAAATTCAATAATCACTTCAAAAGCTTCTAAATAAACTAAATATTAACAAAATATTAAGAATTATCCTTTCTTTTCATTTAACAGATTATATGAAAAATAATGTCGTTCGTATTTTTTTTAATTTCCACAAAGATTAGTGGTCTTGATTTTTAATGATTTAAATTTTTGATGAATAACTTCCAATAATGAATACTCATCAAAAGAATCCTGGGCAAGTTCCCAAATCATGATTCCTCCCGTGTTTTGAGCTGCATATTCTACCTTTTGTGAAATGGTCGGTCTTCCGTTATAATATATCTTCCCTAATTCATCAAGTTCTGCAAATTGTTTTCCTGCTTCAACAATTTGTCCATAAGTTGAACTGGTGACATTCGGATAAGTAAAATTATATCCATAAAAAGGCACTCCGAGTGTTAGTTTTTCACTTGGAACATTTTGAAGTTTATGCCAAAACTCAATTCCGTTTTTCGCAAATTCAGAAGAGCTGTGCTGACCTGGATTATTTGGAGTCCATGGGCCTGTGCTGTCATAGGCCATAATGTTTAAAAAATCAAATGCATTTAAAGCTTCGGCATTGATATTTTCAAAACGAGTATTATTAGGCAATGCTGCCGTCATAATTTTTTTATGTTCAAAAAGACTTTTTTTTAATTCGATTACAAATCCGCTATAACCAACTGTTACAGCATTCCATTCGAGATCAACATCAACACCATCTAAATGATGAAGCTCTACAAAATTGATTATATTCTGAATTAAAACAGGTCTCTTTTCTGGTTTGTCAATTAACGAAGACCAATTTGAGGCCTGTTCATCTGAAATTACGCCTCCTGCGAGAGAAATACTTATTACAATATTAGGATTGACTGATTTGGCATATTTAATAAGTGCATCTATATCTCCGGTAAAAATGATATTTCCATTTTTATCGGGATTTGCAAAAGCAATATTCAGATGGGTTAATTTGCAAAACTGAATCGAAGTCATTTTATTAAAATTATCCGATGCTAGATAACCTACAACTCTGGCCGTTTTCGGCTGGCGATCATCAATATTTGAATCTTTATTTGAAGTGCAGCTGTAAACCGATGCAAGCGAAGTTATAAAGAAAAGAATGCCTAATAAGGCTTTATTATTGATCATAATTTTGAATTTTAAACAAATTGTTTTTAATTTTAATTAGATTGAAATAATACCTTATTAGGCATAACTCTATATTTTTAGGATTTTATTTTTAGTTTTTATCCCACCAAACTTTATTTGTCCATTCATTCTTACCTCCCATTCTTGACAAAGCTTCCTGGAAATTTGGTCCATTTTTCTGTGCTTCATCATTTGGATAATACAAGCGTGTTGGTACAACTCCGCCAGTTTCAGAATCTGGATTTGTAATTGGCAATAACTTAGGGAATCCAGTTCTTCTCCAGTTTGAATAAGCTTCAATACTATTTAATAAATAAGTAACCCAAAGCTGTGTTGCAATTTGTTCTTTTTCTTTTCCTGCAACCAAAGGTTTATTATTCAAATAAGTATCTATCGCACCTTGAGTTGGCAACGCTGCACCATACATTGCAAGATGTCTGATACCTGCTTCAACACCTTTTTTATAATAATCAGCTGCAGAACCTGTAACCCATCCTCTAAACGCAGCTTCAGCCAATAACAATTGTGATTCTGAATAACTTACGTGCAAAAATGGAGTTGTTTTTAATTTTAAATAAGGCTGAATACCTGATATAGCATTTGATCCGCCTGGCATTTCCCATTGAAAAACTCCAGGAGTATTTCCAACATACAATTCTTCACCAGGTCCTGGAGGTCCCCAATTTGAACTTCCAGTTTTTGGAGTAGCCAACATTGTTAATCTAGGATCGCCATTGTTTCTTAAAAAATCAATCATTAAAGAACTGAAGTGATCCCCATTTTCGTTTCCAATAAAAGCATATGACAATCCATTTCCTCTAAAATCAAGCGCTCCTGGCGTATCATTAAATGGATAATCCAAACATTTCATAAAACAGTTGTCTGCATTGCTTTGAAAAACTCCATTTTGAAATGCTGCTTTAGCTTGTTTTTCTGCTTCTGCCGGACTAACTTCAGAAATTCTCATTGCTAAACGCAAACGCATAGTGTTTGCTAATTTTTTCCATTTTGTAATATCTCCATCATAAAATTGATCTCCTTTTACAGCACCTCCACCAGCATTTAATTGAGCAAATGCTTCTTCTAATTGTTTAAAAAAGGCATTATAAATATCCTCTTGCTTATCATATTTAGGTGTTACAATTCCTTTAGAGAATCCCAAACCAGCTTCTGAATAAGGACAATCGCCATAAAGATCTGTAATACGCTGCACAATCATTACTCGCATAATTTTTGCTACTGCGTTCATATTTACTAAAGTTGGATCGCCAGAAGTTTTCTCAATAATATCTACAACACCTTTTAATTCATTCGCATAACCATTTCTCCATAATGCTGTCGCATAATCATCATTTTTCTTGAATTTACTTCCAAACTCTGTTACGTTCCATGCACCTGCATAGTGCTGTACAAATCCTCCTGAGTAAATCAAGTTGGCTCTCCATTGGTAATAACCGTCACCAGACATACACAATTGTGCAAACGTAAGTTGTCCTGCAGGATTTGCAGATAACGCCACCGGATCTTTTTCCAGTTCGTCAAAATTTTCTGTACAGCCAACCAGCGTAAATATTGCCAATAAAGCTATTATTTGTTTAAATTTCATAATTTCTTTTTTTAGAATGTAACTTTAAGATTAAAACCATATGATCTTCTAAATGGCAATGAACCATATTCAAAACCTTGTCCATTTCCTGAAGTGTACATAGACTCTGGATCAATGTTTGGCAAATCTTTATTGAAAGTGAATAAGTTTCTTGCAAATGCCGAAACATAGATCGAGTTAATTTTTGCTCCGCCGAAAACACTTTTCGGTATCTGATATCCTAAACTTACCTCTCTCAATTTCACGTAAGAAGCATCATAAATAAATGGTGCTGGTGTATTATTGAAAACTGAAGTCCAGTAATCTTGCGGATTAACAGGAGTTGTATTTTTTACATAAACCGGATTAGCCTCAGTTCCTGTATTTTGAACACCATTTGCTACATAACCTGCTGTAGGAATCCAAGTTGCCTGGCTAAAGTTAGGATCATTTGCAACTGCCTGAGCTCTTGCTGCATTGTAAGCATCTCTACCTTCTGTTGTAACATCAAGAAGTCCTTTTTGTGCTGCAAGTGAATTTGTCATAGAATAAACATCCATTCCGAATTTCATATCAATTAAGAATTGTAATGTAAATCCTTTATAAGAAAAACGGTTTGTTAAACCTGCTGCCCAATCAGGAAGACCTTTTCCTAAAGCAACTTTAGTATCTGTATATAAAGGTAAACCATTTGCTCCAACGATCATTTCTCCATTTGGTGTCTTTTGGAAATCTTTACCAATGATAGTTCCGTATTGTCCGCCAACTTGTGCAACAATTGCAGCACCAGCCCAACGAGCTTCAGAAATAGTATAAGTATCAATATCTGGATGCAAAGAGATAATTGAGTTTTTGTTTTTTGAAAAGTTCAAATCAATTCCCCATTCAAAATCTTGAGTTTTAATAGGTGTTCCTGACAAGAAAATCTCAATACCTTCATTACGAAGTTTACCAGCATTTACCGAAATATACTCATATCCAGAAGTTGCTGAAGATGGTAAATCAATTGTTTGATCTGAAGTATCTTCACGGTAAACTGTAATATCAGCTTTTAATCTGTTTTTGAAGAAAGCCGTTTCAAGTCCAAACTCAACTCCAGTTTTAGACTGATAAGTCAAATTAGGATTTGGTGCTGAAGTATTTTTAATGTTTACAACACTTCCACCATTATAAGAAGAATATGTAGTATAGTTTAAAGCATTTTTGTAAGCTCCAGGTGCATTTGAAACCTGTGCCCAAGATGCTCTGAATTTTCCATAAGAGAAAGCATCACTTTGAATATCGAATGCGTCAGAGAATACAAAACCTAACGAAGCTGCTGGATAAAAAGCATCTTTATTGATTACACTGAACCAGTCATTTCTTCCTGTAAACTCAGCATACAAATATCCTTTATAATCGAATTTAGCAGAACCGTAAACTGAATTTGTTCTTGTTTTTGTATCCTGTGGTGCATTTTCTGTCTGATTAGAGAAGTTGCTGATATATTCTGTACCCGGCTCAATAATATTTGTCCCGAATCTAGAATTTTGCTGTCTTCTAAAATCTCTTCTTCCTGTTCCTAAAATTCCAGAAAGTGTTAAATCTGTAGCTAATTTTATGTTACTGAAAGTGGCAATAAAATCGGTATTCTGTTCAGAAACTGTAATAGTTTCTAATCCTAAGTAACCAAGGTCTCTTCCTGGCCAGGTACTTCCTTTAGCCATAAAATCTTTAGAATTAAAAGTATAAGTATCTAAACCTGTTCTGAATGTTAATCCTAACCAATTTTTAACTTGATAAGTTCCAGTAACATTCCCTATAAAACGGTTTTTTACAGTAGCATTATGATTTTCATTTACAACCCAATACGGATTTAATAAATACACATTGTTATTCCACTGATACATTGAGCCATCTGCTGGATTTACAGAATTTTTAAGCCAAGCCTGATCAATATTTGGCGCTAATCCGCTTAATGAATATCCAACGTTATTTGGTGAATCTCCCAAACCTGGTCTGTTGTTCGTGTTTTCAGCAATATAATTTACATTAGCATCTAAAGTAAATTTATCTGATTTAATAGTTCCATTCAAAGTAGCATTGTTTCTTTCTAAACCTGACTCTGGAATCACGTCGTCGTTTTTAAGACTATTGAATCCAAAACGAACAAAAGCATTATCACTTCCTGCCGAAAGCGCAACTCCATTTGATATTGTAACTCCCGTTTTAAAGAAATCCTGAATATTATTATCTACTTTAGCATAAGGTCTCATAGAACCGTCAAATATTTTTACCTGTTGTCCTACTGTTTCAGAGAATTTAGGTCCCCACGCATTCGTAGTATATCCATAAATTTCGGTAGGGGCTTTATTTGGATCTGGCAAAATTCCGTTTGAACCAGTACCATATTCCGTTTGATAGTCATTGTATTTAGCATTTACTCTATCGAAACTTACACCGCTAGTTAATTCAACCTGTAGTTTTCCTTTGCTTCCTTTTTTAGTTGTAATTAAAATTACTCCATTTAACGCTCTAGAACCATAAAGTGCCGCTGCTGCCGCACCTTTAAGAACTGTCAAGCTCTCAATATCATTTGGGTTGATGCTCGAAATACCGTCTCCACTATCTCTTCCATCAAACCATTTACTTGTTGCAGCCTGATCATTATTCAAACCTGAGTTATCAATAGGAACACCATCTACAACATAAAGTGGTTGGTTACTCTCACCTATACTTGATATACCTCTAATAATAACTCTTGTACTTCCTCCCACACCTGTTGCAGGAATCGATACATCAACACCGGCAACTTTTCCAGAAAGAGCTGTTGCAACGTTAGTTGTAATTACTTTATTTAATTGATCTCCTTTAACATCCTGAACGGCATAACCCAATTCTTTCTTTTGTCTTTTGATACCTAATGCAGTAACAACTACTTCATTTAAGTTTTGTGCATCTGGACTCAATACAACGTTAACTGTTGTTGCACCTGCAACGGTAACAGTTTTAGTTTTAATTCCGATATACGAAAATACAAGCACATCTCCTGCAGATGCCTGAATCGTATAGATTCCGTCAAAATCCGATTGAGTTACGGTTTTTGTACCTTGAACTAATACAGTTACTCCAGGCAACGGTAATCCGCTCTCATCGCTTACCAAACCTTTGATAGTTTTCACCTGTCCGCTCATAAATTGCGTGGTGAGAAAAATCACAAAGATTAATACAAATTGTTTCATTTTTTCATGGTTTTTTTTAGTTATGCGATAAATTTATTGTTAATTTTAACATAAATAAAACATTTTATACAAACAGCAGAAAACTTTAAACAAACGACATAAATCATTCAACATTATGTTTTACGAAAACGTTATTCTCAAAAAATAAAATACTATTTCACTTTTTTTACATTTTTTTCTTCAAAAGAATTGCGTTTTAGCTTCTAATTGTTTAAAGTTGCACAATATTTAAACATTTACTTAAGAAAAGCTAAATCCCAAAAAATTAAGTTGAACGAAATTCAAAAGTTAAAATTCGACATCAAACTTCAAAACCACATTTGGTTTTGGAGCATTTATTTTACTTTAAATTTTTTAAGATGGGGAGCTTATTTTAATGACTATCCTTATGCTTTCAAATCAAATTCGATTGAATTTGCATTAGTTATACCTTTAGTATATTTCAATTTATTTGTTTTAGTACCACGATTTGTCCTTAAACAAAGATATATTCTATATACATTTTCGCTTTTAATAAGCTTATTTGTAATGTATTTATGCAAAACCGCTCTTACCTATTATATTATATCTGAAAATATATGGCCCGAAGCCAATCGGGAATATCATCCGTTTGAAATTAATCATATTGTAGCCGTTTGTATTGGTGAACTTTATGTTCTTGCAATGGCTTCTTCGGTTTATTTGACTTTAACCTGGCTTCGCGAACGCGAACGAAACAGATCATTGAGAGAAAATCAATTCAAAATCAAATTAAAGTATCTTGAAAATCAAATACAGCCACATTTTTTCTTCAATACCTTAAATAATTTATATGCCTTGTCGCTTGAATCTTCAAATAAGGTTCCTGACGTTATCATTAAATTATCCAATTTGATGGAATATGTGTTGTATGATGTAAAAGGAACAAAATTTGTTCCTTTGATTAAAGAAATTGATTACATTCAAAATTATATTGAAATCGAAAAGCTTCGTTTTGAAAACGTGGAAGTTACCATTAATTTGGAGTCTAATATTGAGGACATTGTTGTACCGCCTCTAATTTTCATTTCATTGGTTGAGAATGCCTTTAAGCACGGAGGTTTAAACAATCGAAACCTGAAAATAAAAATCAATTGTAAAGTTATCGACAATAAATTGTTAGATTTTGAAATCCTAAATAATTTTGTAATTTCACAAAATCTTAATCAAAAAGGAGGAATTGGATTAGTCAATACTAAAAAGAGATTAAAGTTAATTTACAAGAATAATTTTACTTTAAAACAGGCAATAAAACTTAACTACTATATAATCCGTTTGCAAATACCTATTCAAAATGAAGATTAAATGTGTTTTGATCGATGATGAACCTTTGGCTATCAAAGTCCTGCAAAATTACTTTACTAATTTTACAGATTTTGAAGTGGTTGCGACATTCAATAATTCTTTGGAAGCACTTGATTTTATAAACAGCACTCCTGTTGATGCCGTATTTCTAGATATCAATATGCCAATGATGACCGGATTTGAATTAATCAGCCTGATTGAGAATAAAACCAAAGTAATTATAACCACTGCCTTTAGGGAATTTGCTGCCGAAAGTTATGATCTTGATGTTTTAGATTATTTGGTAAAACCAATTCCATTACCAAGATTTATAAAATGTATTAACAAAATAACTACCGAATACAATCTAAAAAACAACATCAAGGTTGAAACAACAAAAGGCGATTCTCATATTTTTATCAAAGTCGACAAAAAGATGATGAAAATTAATATTGAAGAAATCCTATTTGTCGAAGGAATGAAAGAATACATAAAAGTAGTTACTCCCGACAAAACTTATATTACACACAAATCTTTAACATCTCTATCTGAAGAATTGCCAATTGATAGATTTTTGCGCATACATAAATCATACGTAATTGCACTGAATAAGGTAAAATCTATTGAAGGAAACCGTATTCAGATACAATCTTATACAATTCCTATTGGTAGAAACTACAGTAAGGATGTAAAAAACAAAATATTGGAATAAAATCCACTTCATATTCCATTTTCTAACTAAGTTAAAACTAACACATTGTTGAAAAAATGATGTTGTTTGTTTAAATTTAACATTATTTGTGCCTTTTTATTTTTTTTTGCTATTCGTAACAAATATATTTACGGTCTTCAAAAAACACTATAATAAAAAATTAACCTTATTACAATTATGAGTTCAGAAAATGTACAAACCAAGTGGGGACAATTTATCTCATTGATAATCGTCTTCTTCTTTTGGGGTTTTGTTGGTTCTGCCAATGACATCCTGATACCAGTCTTCAAAAAAGTATTTACTTTATCACAAGTACAATCACAGTTAGTAGCATGGGCTTTTTATGCTGCTTATTTTGTTGGTGCAGTAATCTTTTTCCTTGTATCTCTAAAAAGAGATGTTTTACAGCAATTTGGATACAAAAAAACTTTAGCGGCAGGATTAATTCTTTCTGCAGTTGGTTCATTTTTGTTTATCCCAGCGGCTTCTTTAGGTAGTTTCCCTTTCTTTTTAACAGCTTTATTTATCGTGGGACTTGGTTTTTCAATTCAACAAATTGTTGCCAACCCATTAGCTATTAAAATGGGAGATCCAGCAACTGGAGCACACCGTTTGACTTTAGCTGGAGGTATCAACTCATTTGGAACAACAATTGGTGCTATTTTGCTTGGAATCGCTTTATTTGGAATGGGAAATGACGATGGTAAGAAAAAAGACCTTCAATCAATTGAAATTGTACAAAATGATTTCACTAAATTAAGAAATGAATTATCTGAAAACATAAAAGCAATTTCAGTTGACAACATAGATTCAAAAGAAGAAACTCAAGCCGCTACGGTTGCGTTGACTGAAAAAGTAAGCCAAATTGATACTCAATTAGCCGAAATTTCAAAAAACTTAAACAATCCTTCAGTTTCTGTAAAACCTTTTGTTGCGCAATATGAAGTAATTGAAAAAGAGGTTGCAAAAATCAAATTGCCACTTGAAGTTGTAAAATCTAAATTACATTTGGTTAAATTCCCTTTTACAATCTTAGGATTTGCATTTATTGTTGTAGCAATTTTCATGTATTTCTCTAAAATTGAAGATCCTGCAAAAATTGACGAAGAAGAAGCCGTAATCGAACACAAGCATGCTAAATTCAGCATTTTTGATTATCCTCAATTATACCTTGGAATGTTAGGAATCTTTATTTATGTTGGAACTGAGGTTACCATCATTAGTAATCTTCCGGCATTATTAAAAACAAGTGAGTTCGGAAGCGTACTAGAGGATGCTATTGCGCCATTTATTGCCTTATACTGGGGAAGTTTAATGATCGGACGCTGGAATGGTGGTGTAAACGTTTTCAATACTTCTAACCTTGTAAATACAGCTTTAAAATTCATCGTTCCTGCTTTAGCATTCGGAGTAATTATTGGAGCTAATATTTTTGCTGCTCATGACGTTTCTTCATTTTATATTTACCCAATCTGGATTTTATTATTCATTGCAGTAAGTTTTGTAGGAGGTAAAAATGCTGGAAAAACTTTAATGCTTTTCGGAATTTCAGGTTTATTGATGATGGTTTTAGGTCTTGTTTGGCCAAATCCAGAAGTTGCTAAATTCTTCTTTATCTCTGGAGGTTTATTCTTATCTATCATGTGGCCTTCTATCTTCGATTTAGCTATTGCAGGTTTAGGAAAAAACACAGGAAAAGCTTCATCTTTCCTAATCATGATGATTCTTGGAGGAGGAGTAATTCCGTTAATCCAAGGAAGTATTTGCGATTTAGATGCTACAAATCCAGGTGGGATTTTAGGAATTTCATACACACATTTCTCATACATTGTACCACTTATCGGTTTTGCTTATTTAGCTTTTTACGGGTTCTATTGCCCTAAAGTTCTAAAAAGACAAGGAATCAGCCATGTTGAAGGTGGCGGTGGCGGACACTAAAATTTTGAAATACCAATAAAAAAAATCCAAATTCCAATTAAAACGGAATTTGGATTTTTTTATTTACAAAAGAAAAAACCTTAGAATCTTAGTATCTTAGAATCTTAGTCCCTCAGAACCTTACTTAGCATTAATAATATTACTCAAATTCTTTTTAAAAATAACCCTGCTTTGCTCTGATACTTTATAAACAACTTCTTTATCAGCATGAACAACAACTTTATCAATATTAGCCGCTAAAAGAGCATTTGGATCTTTTATTTTTAATGTACAAGCACCATCAAAAAAACCATCATCTTCAATTATTTTTCGAGCTTCAATCACAGTGCCATCTGTTAATACTGCCGAAATAGTCATTTCTTTATTCAGCGTTTTCGAATAAAAACCATCCATAACCAACAATAGTCGATACGAATTTTTCACCTCAGGACCTTTAAACTCATGCCTGGTAATATTATACCGAAGACCTTTTGCCAGAGTCTGAAATTTAGTAGTACAATCTAGCTCATAAGTAGCTACATCGCCTGCGTCATTAACACTTGTCAAAACTTTTGCTGCTTGCGCATTGATAGAAATTGTAGCAGCGAAAAACGAAACTAAAACTAGGATAATTTTCATAAGCTATTTTTTTTACATTTACATAAAAGTAAAAAAAAATCGCCTTTTTCAATGAAAAAGACGATTTAAATATTTTACAAAAACCTGATTCTTACTTGTTTCCTTTTTCAAAGTCAGCAACAAACTGCGCTAAACCAATATCAGTTAAAGGATGTTTCAATAAACCAGTGATTGCAGATAATGGTCCAGTCATAACATCAGCACCAATTTTTGCACAGTTTACAATATGCATTGTGTGACGCACAGAAGCTGCTAAAATTTGAGTCTCATAACCGTAGTTATCATAAATCTCTCTAATTTCCTGAATCAAGTTTAAACCATCAGTTGAAATATCATCTAAACGACCAACAAACGGAGAAACATAAGTTGCACCAGCTTTTGCAGCCAATAAAGCCTGACCTGCAGAAAAAACAAGCGTTACGTTTGTTTTGATTCCTTTATCAGAGAAATATTTTGCCGCCATAACACCTTCTTTAGTCATTGGCAATTTTACAACGATTTGATCGTGCAATTCAGCCAATTCTTCACCTTCTTTAACCATTCCTTCAAAGTCAAGCGCATTTACTTCAGCACTTACATCACCTTCAACAAGATTACAGATATCAACATAATGCTTCAAAATGTTGTTTTTTCCGGTAATTCCTTCTTTTGCCATCAATGATGGATTAGTGGTTACACCATCTAAAACACCTAAAGCCTGCGCTTCTTTAATTTGAGCTAAATTAGCTGTATCAATAAAAAATTTCATAATCTATCTATTTATAATTGTGTGTTGAAAAATTCGGTGCAAAATTACAAAATCAATACCAATAACAGTTTTAAAATTTAAATCAATTTAACAATTATGTTTGAAATCTTGCTATTTACCTAATTTTTATAGTTTATAATGATTCATTAACATTTTCTCGTACATTTTATCTGGCAAAGCACGTTTTAAAACAATTGAAAATTTCTGCATAAAAACACCAACTTTATAATGCACGTTTGGTTTCTTAGTCTGCATGATTTTATAGATTGCCTCAGCCATTTCATTCGGATTGCTTCCTGCATCAACATGCTCATTCATTGTTGCCAGTGTTTCACCATACACTTTTTCATAAGCAGAGCCTTTTATAACTGGCGCATGAAAACGTCCTGCAGCAATATTTGTCGCAAAATCACCTGGAGCTACATTTGTAATCTCAATTCCAAACTGCTTTACTTCCATTCTCAATCCTTCTGTAATCAATTCCAAAGCACCTTTTGAAGCCGAATAAACACTTCTATACGGTAATCCCATATAAGCAGCAATTGAAGTAATATTGATAATCAAACCTGATTTTTGCTCGCGCATTTGCGGCAAAACTGCTTTCATCACCTCAATTGGGCCAAAGAAATTAGTTTCAAAATTGTTTTTGATTTCCTCCATCGGAATTTCCTCCAAAGGTCCGGTGATTCCAACTCCTGCATTGTTAATCACTACATCTAAACGTCCTGAAATCTCAATAACTTTTGCAACCGCAGAATGAATTGAAGCTGCATTTCTAACGTCTAATGCTAAAAGCGGAAAAATAGAATTAACTACTTTTTCTGGATTTCGGCTTGTACCATAAACTATGTAACCTTTTTTATGTAAAAACTCACCAATTGATTTTCCAATCCCTGAGGATCCTCCTGTAATTAAAACAACTTTATTCATTTTTCTAGTTAGATGTTAAATGTTATAAGTTAAAAATATTTTTGGAATCAAAAATTACTGACATTGCAAAGCGCTTTTGACTTTTGATAATAATTTTTATTTCCAAAAGCCCAAAAATAAAAAAATCTCCCCGAAGGAAGATTAGATTTATATGAATTCTAAAAAAGAATCTTAATAACGAAAAAAAAAAAAAAAATGGCAAGCGACCTACATCGCACCGCTCAACCACGTACCCTTGCTATGTTCCCATCCTGGGGGAGTCTGCAGGAGCTGGTCGTGTAGGACTTGCCGGTGCAAATATACAATCTTTTTATATTTTTGCAAGAGCTTTGTTGCTATAAAAATATCGTTGTATATTGGCTTATTCAAATTTTAAACTATGAAAAAATATAACTTCCTAGCTGTCATTTTATTAGGAATCACATTAATTGGATGTGGAGAAAAAAATAAAGGCGAAAATTCTTTATTTACTATCGACGATTCTGCATTTCCGGCTCATTTTACGCAAAAAGAACCGCTTACAATCGGAATTTTAAACCCAAAATCGAAAGAAATCGACAGCGTTGCTTACTTCATAAACGACCAAAGAGTTGGAAGCACAAAAGGTGCTACGGATTTTAGAATTGAATTACTAGATCAAAAATTAGGTTACCAATATTTAAAAGCTACCGTTTATTTTGGTTCAGATTCTTCTGATGCGACTAAACGAATTGAATTAGTTTCTGATGTTGAACCTAAATTATTAAAGTATAAAGTCGTAAATACTTACCCACATGATAAAAAGTCTTTCACGGAAGGTTTAGAGTTTTATAAAGATACTCTATATGAAAGTACAGGACAAAACGGAACTTCGTACGTAAGAAAATACGATTATAAAACAGGAAAGATTTTTAAGCAAATCGATCTTGATTCAAAATATTTTGGAGAAGGAATTACTTTTATTAATGGTAAATTATATCAATTAACCTGGCAAGAAAAAACAGGTTTTATTTATAACGCCAATACTTTAAAACTTGAAAAAACTTTTGCTTACGATAAAGATATTGAAGGTTGGGGAATGACAAATGATGGAAAATACATTTACCAAACAGATAAAACAGAAAAAATCTGGAAAATGGATCCGGCAACGCAAAAAATGATTGATTACATCAATGTTTATTCTGGTGAATCCAAAATAAAAGCTATCAATGAATTGGAATGGATTAACGGAAAAATCTATACCAATGTTTGGCTAAAAGATGCTATTGCAGTTGTAAACCCAACTTCTGGAGCGGTTGAAGGAATTTTAGATATGTCTGGCTTACGTAAGTTTATGAGCGACATTACTAAAGATGATGTTTTAAATGGAATTGCTTACAATCCTAAAACTAAAACTATTTTTGTAACTGGTAAAAACTGGAGCAAAATGTTTGAAATAACAGTTTCGGAATAAACCAAAACAAATAATTTTACGAATTTCACAAGTTTTCAACGTTTAATACGTTGAAATTTGTGAAATTTGTTTTTTAACAACCTTACAAACATGATCACATTAATCAAAAACATACAAGAGCTGCTTCAGGTTCGTGAAATTTCAATAGCAAAAGTTTCAGGTTCAGAGATGGCGATACTTCCTTCACTAAAAAACGCTTTTTTAATTCTAAAAGATGATCTTATTGAAAATTTTGGTTCAATGGAAAATCTGCCTGAAATTAATGCCGATAAAATTATCGATGCTACAGGAAAAGTAGTTCTTCCAACTTGGTGTGACAGTCATACACATATTGTATATGCAGGAAACCGTGAACAGGAATTTGTAGACCGTATCAACGGATTCACTTATGAAGAAATTGCCAATCGCGGTGGCGGAATTTTAAATTCGGCTAAAAAACTAAATGAAACTTCAGAAGATGAAATCTACGAACAATCAAAACATCGATTAGAAGAAGTAATGCATTTAGGAACCGGCGCCGTTGAAATAAAATCAGGCTACGGTCTAACAATTGAAGGCGAATTAAAAATGCTTCGAGTTATTAAAAAATTGGCCGAAAATTATCCTATTTCAATAAAAGCTACATTTTTAGGTGCACATGCTTTCCCAACTCATTATAAAGAAAACAAAGCAGGTTATATTGACGAAATCATAACCAAAATGCTTCCTGAAATTGCCCAAAACAAACTAGCCGATTATATTGATGTTTTCTGCGAAACTGGCTATTTTTCTGTTGCAGAAACTGAAAAAATAATGCAGGCGGGAATTGATTTCGGCTTAAAGCCAAAAATTCACGTAAATCAGTTTAATTCCATTGGCGGAATTCAAGCCGGAATTAAATTTAACGCGCTTTCTGTAGACCATCTTGAAATAATGAATCCAGAAGATATCGAAGCTTTAAAAAACACCGAAACGATGCCGGTTGCTTTACCTTCATGTTCTTATTTTTTAAGTATTCCGTACACTCCAGCACGAGAAATGATAAAAGCAGGCCTACCAATAGCATTAGCCACAGATTTTAACCCTGGGTCTACTCCATCCGGAAATATGAATTTCGTTGTAGCAACAGCCTGCATCAAAATGAAAATGACGCCTGAAGAAGCTATAAACGCTGCAACTATTAATGGTGCTTACGCAATGGGACTTTCAGAAACTCACGGAAGTATCACAAAAGGAAAAAAAGCAAATTTAATCCTGACAAAACCAATTTCTTCTTATTATCAAATTCCTTATGCTTTTGGAAGCAATTTAATCGAAAGTGTTTTTCTCGAAGGAAAAATTTTAGAATAAAAAAATAAAAAAGGTCTGTAAAAACTCACAGACCTTTAATATCAAAGTGGTATTATTATCCTAAAACGACAATTATCTTAAACTAAAACTTGTTTTTGAAACTAATTCACCATTATCAAAAACATTGATAAAATAAGTTCCTTTAACAAAATCTTTTCCAGGAAGATCTTCACTTACATTTACACTCTTATTTTCATACTGAACAGTAGTTTTAAAGCTATAAGTTAAAGAGTTATCACCAAAACTTTCTGTTTTCTTTTCTCCTAAAACATTATTTTTAGCGTCAATAACCTGAACATAATATGTTTTATCTCCAGATTTAGCGATTTGGTTTTCAGCAATTGTAAAACTTACTTTCAAAACATCAGCACGACTTGCTTTATCTGTTTCAATTTGTTTTCCAGAGCTTTTCAATTTGTAAGCTGCTGTTTTTGTGTTTAAAATAGATAATTTAGAACCTTTTTCAACAGTTTTAGCCAGTTCTTCGTTTTGCCCAACTAATACTTCATTGTATTTTTTAGACTCTCCTAAAACTACAATAGTACTATCTCTTTGAGTTGTTAAAACACCATTTTGTTTTTTCAGCTCATCATTTTCAGCAACTAAAGTTTTCATTTTGGTCTGCATTGCCTGAACTTGAGATCTATATTTAGAAACGTCTCCTTTTGATTTATTCAAATCATCCATAAGCGCTACTACTTTATCTCTTTCCTGAATTAATTCATCAGACATTGAAGTATTTTCAGCAATTGCAGCATCATAAGTTGCTTTTAATTCTTGTAAATCCTTCATAACAGATTCTTTTTCTGTCATTGTTGTGGTAAGTTCAGTTTTAACCACTTCTGTATCAGAAGATAATTTAAAAATATACACTAAACTACCAATCAGTAGGACTGCTAAAACTGCGATTACCGCTTTTAGACTTGAGTTGTTGTTCTTTGGGTTTTCCATATTTAATAATTTTCTTTATTAACAAATTTAAGAATTAATATATCGTAATAACGTAAGTTGACGCAATTATATTATTTTTGGACAATATTTTTTTTATATGGAGAAATTAATTCCTTTTACTGTTAATGATTTAGCAAAAATCACAAATCACCGAAGCGGCGAAATTAAATTCGGCGAAAAGATGATTGTCATTCCTAAAGAAGCTGACAAAATAAAATTCTTGACTGAAAGTGAGGCTAAATATGTACTTCTAGGAATTCCGGAAGATATTGGCGTGCGTGCAAACTATGGTCGTCCGGGCGCAGCATCGGCGTGGGAATGCGCTATAAAAAGTATTGCTAATATTCAGCACAATCGTTTCTCGAAAGGAAGTCAGATCATCGTTTTGGGTCAGATTAACGTTTCTCAAGAAATGCGCGATGTCGAAAATCTGGATTTTAATGATATCGACGATCGTTCGAAACTGAGTCAATTGGTTGAAAAAATCGACAAAGAAGTTTCTCATATTATATTCACTATTATAAAAGCCGGAAAAACTCCAATTATCATTGGCGGAGGCCATAATAATGCTTACGGAAATATTAAAGGTTCGGCTCTTGCCAAAGGAAAACCTATAAATGCAATCAACTTTGATGCGCATTCAGATTTTAGAATTTTAGAAGGTCGACATAGCGGAAACGGATTTTCTTATGCTTATGAAGAAGGTTTTTTAAAGAAGTATTTCATCTTTGGATTACACGAAAATTATACTTCAAAAAGCGTTTTGGATATTATTAAGAAACTCGAAGATCGTGTTCGTTATAATACTTACGACAGTGTCAATATTCGCAAGGAAAAAGATTTTGACAGAGAAATGGCGCTTGCTTTAGAATTTATCAGAAACGACTCTTTTGGAATTGAAATTGATTTGGATGCTATTCCAAACATTGCCAGCAGCGCAATGACAATCAGCGGATTTTCGGTAGAAGAACTACGTCAGTTTGTTTCCTTTTTTGGTCAGCATAAAAATGCTACTTATTTGCATATTTGCGAAGGAGCACCAGATTTGGCAGATTCTCCAAATAATAATTTAATTGGAAAATTAATTGGTTATTTGGTTACCGATTTTATTAAAGCAAATAATGAAAAAGAAAAATCCAACTGAACTTCAAGTAGCTTAAAACCACACATTTTCCAAATAATACAAGATTCAAATAAAGGATTAAGCGAATAAACCTATCTTTGCACAGAATTTTAGTTATACAAACTAAATTCTTAATACCTAAGATATGTTATTCGAAGATTTATCACTTTCAAAAAGTATACAAAAAGCCGTATTTGAAGAAGGCTACCTAAACCCCACTCCAATTCAGGAACAATCTATTCCAATTATTTTATCAGGAAGAGATCTAATTGGGTGCGCACAGACAGGAACAGGAAAAACAGCAGCATTTGCAATCCCAATTATACATCAATTACACCGAATTGTAGGTTCATCAAAAAAAGCGAAACAAATTCGCGCTCTTATTGTGACGCCAACACGTGAACTTGCTGTTCAAATTGGAGAAAGTTTTGACACTTATGGCAAATATACCAATTTAACACAATTAACAATCTTTGGCGGTGTTTCTCAAAATCCACAGGTTGAAACCTTAAAAAAAGGAGTAGATATTCTTGTGGCAACTCCAGGAAGATTATTGGATTTACACAAACAAGGATTTCTTGATTTTGACCATTTGCATACATTAGTTTTAGACGAAGCCGATCAAATGTTGGATATGGGTTTTATAAACGATGTAAAAAAGATCGTAAAATTGACTCCTAAAAATCGTCAAACTCTACTTTTTTCTGCAACAATGCCGATTGCTATTCGCGAATTAGCAGAAATGTTTTTGAAAGATCCTGAAAAAGTTGAAGTTTCACCAGTTTCATCTACTGCAGAAAATGTCGAACAACGTATTTATTTTGTTGACAAAACAGAGAAAAGAAACTTACTTTATCATTTAATTAAAGAAGAAAACCTATCAAACGTACTGGTTTTTTCAAGAACAAAACATGGTGCGGACAATGTTGTAAAAGCCCTTCGTAAAAAAGATATTCCGGCCGAAGCAATTCACGGAGATAAATCACAAAATGCCAGACAGCGCGTTTTAGACGCTTTTAAAAATAAAGAAGTTGGCGTTCTTGTTGCTACTGATATTGCGGCAAGAGGAATTGATATTGAACAACTTCCCTACGTAATCAATTTTGATTTACCGAATATTCCTGAAACTTACGTACACCGAATTGGGCGTACTGGACGTGCTGGAAATGGTGGAATTGCAATTTCTTTCTGTGGAAAAGATGAAGAACCTTACTGGAAAGATATTAAGAAACTGATAAAAGTCGATGTCAAAATAATTACTGAACATCCTTATCAATGGCATTCAGGAAGCCCGGAAGCGGGAGAAAAACCTAAAAATTCAAACAGAAGCGGAGGCGCTCATAAATCGCGCAAATCAAACACTTCTAAGAAAAATAAAAAACGCTGGTACTAACCAGCGTTTATTGTTTCATGTATTAAGTAATTTACAATCTTAAAGAGCTTAACCGGCTCAAAAGGCTTAATAATAATATCATTCATTCCTGATGAAAGTGCTTCGTCTGTAATTTCATCCTTATCAAAAGCAGTTAAAGCCACTATTGGTGTTTTTATTCCTTTTAAACGAATTCTTTTTGTTGTTTCAAAACCATTCATCAAAGGCATATTTATATCCATCAAAATAAGATCAAAATCTTCTTTTTCTAAAATTTCCAAAGCAGCAAAACCATCATCTACAACTTTACAAGTGTAATTATTTTTTTCAATGATCTTTTTAGTAACCATTTGATTGATTAAATTATCTTCAACAACCAAAATTTTAAAGACATCATTCGAAGTTAAATCAACTTCAATATCCTCTATGATTTTCTTCGTCTTTTGCGGGTCATGTTCAAACGGAATTACAAATGAAAAAGAAGTTCCCTGCCCTATATCGCTTTCAAGAGTAATATTGCTGCCAAAAAGCCCTAATAATCGTTTTACAATACTCAATCCAAGTCCTGTTCCTTGATAATCTTCCTCTTTTCTGCCAACCTGAACAAATTTTTCAAAAACTTTTCCTTGATCTACAGTTGCAATTCCTACTCCATTATCTTTAATCAAAAAATCAAGGAAATAATTTTTTCCTTCAATTTTAGAAAGATCAACTTTTACTTCGACTTCTCCGTCTTTAGTAAATTTCAAAGCGTTGCTCACTAAGTTCATTAAAATTTGTGCAAGTCTTAATTTATCTCCAATCAAATACTCTGGTATATCCGGGTCGACATAAACGTTGATTTTATTGTTGTTCTTTTGAGACAAAAAGGAAAGTGAGTTCTTGATTACTGTTATTTCATCCGAAATATTAAAAGTTAGATTTTCAAGCACTACTTTGTTTTCTTCAATTTTATTAATCTGCAAAATATCATTTACAAGCGATAATAAATATCTTGCAGAGAACTTGAGAGAACTCAAATGTTGGCTTCTTGATAATTCCTTGTGCTCTTCTAGAAGCATATTTGTAATTCCGACTACACCATACAGTGGTGTGCGCAATTCGTGACTTATAGTCGAGATAAATTGAGTTTTGAGCAATGAAGCTTCTTCTGCAATTTCTTTAGCCTGCAAAAGCTCTATATTGGCCTTTTTCTTTAAACGAATATTTTTAATTAAAGTGATAATTAACAGTAATAGAATCAATGAAATTACGATAAACAATATCACAATTATTCTCGATTTCCTTAAACTATGATATTGTTCTATTTTTTCGCTTTCAATTTTGTCAATTTGTCTTTTATACTCATCCAACTCACGATTAAAACCTGCAGTAGAAGCCTTCTTTACTTTTTCTTTATTTGTTATTTCATCTTTAATGCTGTTGTAAATAACCAAGTTTTTGTAGGCATTCTCAAATTCGCCAATATTATTTAAAAATTTCGAATATTCTAAATGGGCATATAGCAAATCTGTAATTTCATCACTAGATTTATCATAAGATGAAATTGCTTTCAAAAAGTATTTTTTTGCCTTTTCATTATCTTTCTCATGGCCCCAGTACATTCCGTTGAGAAAATTTAATGCAATATCATCCGATTTCCCTTTTAAATCATTTTGATGATCATTAATATAGCGCAGATAAGGCAAACCTTCGCTATAATTTCCAATTTTGAAATAAGACCAAACTATATTCAGATTTGTAATAGCAACTTCTTTCGCATATTTTTGATCCTTGCCAAATTTCAAAGATTCTTTGTAGTACCTAATTCCGTCAGTATACATTTTTTTTTCAAAAAAATAAAGATTACCCAAATTACTGGTAATCATCATTCTCATGCTAATAATATTGGAGTGTTTCGCGTAGAACAAGGCTTTTTTATAAAAGAAAGCCGCTTTATCAACTTCGCCTAATTCGTGAAAATTTATAGCAATTATGTTGTAATTTCTTGAAATTAAAGTATCATTTTTGAGATCAAATGCATATTTTAAAGCAATTCCAGATTTCTCTAAAGATTTTTCATAATTGGCATTATCCAAGTAGTCACAGGCCTGCTGAGTTAAATCATTAATTTTCGCCATTGATGCAGTATTGCTCTGAGCCGGCGACTCATGGCAAAATATACTTAGGAAAATTAAAAAAAGAGAACAAAATCTATAATAAAGCATAATTGGGGAAATCTTTATTCAAATATTTATCATTACAATAATACGAAATAAAAGCAATTAATTAATTGCTAATGATTCTATAATCAGTTTTTTATATTTTATGTTAATAATATTCCGAAAGTCCTTAAAAGAAGATCATAATAATTTCTTTATTATAAAATTTGAGCTCTTATTGCATCGTATTGTCAAAAATTTTCATTCGATTTTTTCAGTAAAATATTATAATAAATAAAAAATAATACTATTTTTAACAAAATAAAAGACACAAGCCCCAAGTGTTTAAGAGATTGGAGCATTAAAATCAAAATTATGTTAGAAAATTTTAAAAAATTCGCAGAAACAGAAAAATTGACTAAAGCACAACAAAAATCAATAACAGGTGGTGACGCTCCAGAACCTGAAAGTGAAGAAAGCAGAAAAGGAAAAGTAGCAGCAAAATAAATTATTAGTTGCTATTTTCTTTCGCTCAAAGAAGTGAATAAAATAAGAAAGCCGTGAAAAAATATTTTTCACGGCTTTTATTTTACAAGAAACAAATTAAATATTTACTCAATATTCAAACTCTCTTCTTTATTATTTTCCCATTGTCCTACAACAGAAGTAGCCAAGGCATTTCCTAAAACATTTGTTGCACTTCTGAACATATCACAAAAATGATCGATAGGCAAAATTAACGCAATTCCTTCTACAGGAATATCAAACATTCCACAAGTAGCAGCTACCACAACTAAACTTGCCCTTGGTACACCTGCAATTCCTTTACTAGTTAGCATTAAAACCAAAAGCATAACCATTTGTGTTCCTAAATCTAAATGAACGCCATAAAACTGAGCAATAAAGATACTGGCAAATGTCATATACATCATACTTCCATCCAGATTGAACGAATAACCAAGCGGCAACATAAAAGAAACAATTTTATCTTTTACACCAAAATCTTCTAATTCCTCTGTCAATTTTGGAAAAACAGCCTCACTACTTGTTGTTCCAAAAGCGATCGCTAATGGTCCTATGATACGTTTTAACAACTCTGTCATTCTTCCTTTTAAGAAAATATAACCAACTGCAATTAAAACTACCCAAAGTGTAGTTATTCCCACTAAAAATGATCCGAAGAATTTAAAATAAGTAATCACTAATTCTTCTGCATCTCTAATTGCAAATACTCCCGCAATCGCACCAAAAACTCCAATTGGAGCAAAATTCATCACATAATTTACCATTTTCAAAACGATGTGCGAAGCTTTATCAAGTGCATTAATTACAGGTTTTACAGGACTTCCAATAGAAGCTGCAGCTAATCCGAAAAAGATTGAGAATATTACGATTTGTAAAATTTCATTGGTAGCCATTGCTTCAAAAATACTTTTTGGAACAATATGTTCAACGAAATTCTCTACAGAAAGTGTTTTTGTTTTTCCAGTTACTTCTGTCGCTGCGGCCATATCAACGTGGCCTAATTTCAAACCTACGCCTGGCTCCAGGATATTTACATAAAATAATCCTATTAACAGTGATATAAATGAAGCAGTAAAAAACCATCCAAGTGCCTTTCCGCCAATTCTTCCAACTGTTTTAATATCGCCAAGTTTTGCAATTCCAACTACTAGAGTTGTAAATACTAAAGGCGAAATAATCATTTGGACCAATCGAATAAAAATGGTCGCCAACATTTTTATTTTGCTGCTAAAAGATTGTGCTGCTTCAGGAGAAATTGTAGCGTGCAATATAATTCCTAAAGTTGCCCCTAAGACCATTGCAATAATAATCTGACCTGTTAATCCTGAAAGAAATGATTTTTTTTTAGTTTCTGTAACTTGCATTAATTGTTTGTTTTAAATTAAAATATTAAGACCCTCACTGCCTTAACTTTTATTAATATGTTTTGTTGATTAAATAAAAATCAGCCAAAACAATTGCGGCCATTGCTTCAACAATTGGCACTGCACGAGGTACTACACATGGATCATGACGGCCTTTTCCTGTCATTGGTGTAATATTTCCTTTATTATCTAATGAATCTTGTGTCTGCATAATAGTGGCAACAGGTTTGAAAGCTACTCTAAAGTAAATATCCATTCCATTGCTGATTCCTCCTTGAATTCCTCCTGAAAGATTCGTTTTTGTACTTCCGTCCGAATTGTACAAATCGTTGTGTTCGCTTCCTTTCATTTCAGAACCTGAAAATCCACTGCCGTATTCAAAGCCTTTTACAGCATTTATCGAAAGCATTGCTTTTCCTAATTCGGCATGCAGTTTGTCAAAAACCGGTTCACCAAGACCAACTGGCACATTCTGAATCACGCATGAAACAACACCACCGACAGTATCGCCTTGCTTGCGGATATCACGAATATATTCTTCCATAATCGCAGCTGATTTTTCATCTGGACAACGAACTGGATTGCTTTCTATTTTCGAAAAATCTAAATCTTGATAAGGAGTATCCAAATGAATTGGACCTACTGAAGAAACATAAGCATTAATCTTAATCTCGGGCAACATTTGTTTTGCAATTGCTCCTGCAACCACTCGGCTTGCCGTTTCACGTGCTGAGCTTCTTCCGCCTCCACGGTAATCTCGAAAGCCATATTTTTGATCATATACATAATCAGCATGACTTGGTCTGTAATTATCTTTTATATGCGAGTAATCGTCAGATTTTTGATTGGTATTCGGAATAATAAAACCTATTGGGGTTCCTGTAGTTTTTCCTTCAAAAATTCCAGATAAAAACTGAACTGCATCTGGTTCTTTTCTTTGTGTTACAATTGCCGATTGTCCCGGTTTTCTTCGAGACATTTCAACTTCGATTGCTTCAAAATCAAGCTCAATTCCTGATGGACATCCATCAATAATACCGCCTAAAGCCTCGCCGTGTGATTCGCCAAATGTTGTAACTCTATATAATGTGCCGTAGCTATTTCCTGCCATGTTATTTGTTTTAGCAAATGTAAGTTTTATGAATTAAATTAAAAAATATAAAATTGTGATTATTAAATAAAGGTTAAGCCGTTTAAAAATCATAATTTATTAAAATTGACCTCAAATTGATAACCTTTTGATAAAATAAATCCAGCGTTTGTTTCTTTTATTTGCTAAACTTCAAATCACGAAAAATTGAAAAAAAGAAATGTCGAACTGGTCATTATTTCTGATGTCCATTTGGGAACTTACGGAAGCCACGCCAAGGAATTAAACAACTATTTATCAAGCATTAAACCTAAAACATTAGTTTTAAATGGAGATATTATTGATGCCTGGCAATTTCGAAAATCATACTTCCCAAAAGCACATTTAAGAGTAATTCAACGAATAATCGGGATGGCTTCAAAAGGTACAAAAGTCTATTATATCACTGGAAACCATGATGAAATTCTTCGAAAATTCAGCGATATGAACATGGGAAATTTTTCTCTAGTCGATAAATTAGTTTTGGAGTTAGATGATAAAAAAGCGTGGATTTTTCACGGCGACGTTTTTGATGCCTCGGTACAACACTCCAAATGGATTGCAAAATTAGGCGGATTAGGTTACGATTATTTGATCCTTACAAATCGTTTTGCAAACTGGTGTCTGACAAAACTAGGAAGAGAACCTTACTCATTCTCAAAAAAAATAAAAGCCAGCGTAAAAAAAGCAGTAAAATTCATTTCGGACTTTGAAACCACGGCAACCGATTTGGCTATTGAAAAAAAATACGACTACGTTATCTGCGGTCACATTCATGAGCCAAAAATAGCAGCCATAGAAAATAAGCACGGATCTACTTTATATTTAAATTCTGGTGATTGGGTTGAAAATCTGACAGCTTTAGAATATCATAAAAAACGCTGGAAATTATACACTTACGAAAAAAACAATTTTACCGAAGAAGAAAATTTATTTGAAATGGAAGATAATCTTACTTCTCAATTACTGACTTCAATAGTTGAAAAAGAAGCCGCTAAATTAAAAAAAGGCAATATTTAACAGACTTTACAACTGATTTACAAAATTCGGTTTTCATAAAAATGTAAATTATATAACAATTTTCAAAAATCTTATACGTTCTATAGGTAGTTGTAATTATACATTTGAAAAAATTAATTGAATCATTTTTATGAAAAAAATCATTTTATCAGCCATTATGCTATTAGGTTTAGCATTTACGGCTCATTCACAAGACATTGCTAAAAATGCGTTAGGTTTGCGTCTAGGCGACAATAACGGTTTTGGAGGAGAAGTATCTTATCAAAGAGGATTAAATCAAAAAAACAGACTAGAATTTGATTTAGGCTGGAGAAATAGCAGTGACGTAGACGCTATTAAAGGTGTTGCACTTTATCAATGGGTTTGGAATATAGACGGAGGTTTTAATTGGTACGCTGGTGTTGGTGGAGGACTTGCTGCTTGGGATCACGATTATTACAACGGAAATGTAAAATATAATGACAGCGGAACGTATGTTTTTGCCGCAGGAGATATCGGAATCGAATATGGTTTTAAAGAAGTGCCAATTCTTTTATCATTAGATGCAAGACCAGAGATTGGTTCTGGATATTATGACGATGATAATTTCGGATTTGATGTTGGTTTAGGAATCAAATTCAAATTCTAAATAAAAATAAAAAATAATTGTAAAAGAAAACCTGTCGTTTTAATTGCGACAGGTTTTTTTTTGTTTTATTAGGTCATCCTGAACAAAGTCAAAGGTCTTAATGGTAACCAAAGGACTTCGACTTCGCTCAGCCTGACATTTACTCAATAACTTTTCACTAATTACTAAGAGCTAATTACTAAGAGCTAATTACTAAGAACTAATTACTAAGGACTAATTACTAAGAGCTAATTACTAAGGACTAATTACTTAATAATAATTTCTTTTTTAGAGTGTACTTTTACGACAGTATAAGGATATGAAATAACCTGCATTACCATTGCATCTGGCGCTGGACTGTTTTCCTTCACCGTAATGATAATATTTTTATCAGTTTCTTCTACTTTCTCAACGCCAATAGAATAACCACTTGTGCTTTTTTCTCCCATATTTAAAATAATATAGTTCGAATTGCTAATATCGGTCTGTTTCATCTTACTAGCTAAAAGCGGATCGTTTTCAAGCATTTTAATTTCGTTAGGTTCAGTCAAAATTTCAAAAAACTTGATATTGCCACCGCCATCTGACTGCTCCGTCAAAACCTCATATAGCGCGGTTGAATTCGAAGATTTTTTCGCTCCACACGAAATCAAAACAAAAATCACTAAAACTGAAATTATCTTTTTCATGCATTAAATTATTAAATTGATGTTTATTCTTTATAATCGTCAATTGCTTTTTGATATAACGCTTCATACTTTGGAAGTATATTTTTAATATCAAATTTCTTAGCAACTTCCAGCGCATTCTTTTTAAATTCTTTTAGCGTTGCATCATCTTTTAAAATCTTGATCGCATTTGCAGCCATTTCATCAACATTTCCAACATTGCTCAAATAACCCGAAACACCATCAAAATTCACTTCAGGCAAACCGCCAGAGTTACTTGAAATTACCGGAACACCAAGTGCCATTGCTTCCAAAGCAGCTAAACCAAAACTTTCTGTTTCCGAAGGAAGCAAAAATAAATCGGTCATACATAAAATCTTATCAATTTCATTACTGTTTCCAAAGAAAATCACTTTGTCGTAAATGCCCAATTCCATACATAGAACTTCCGCTTTTTCCTTTTCAGGACCGTCACCCACCATCATCAGTTTAGCAGGCATTTCTTTCTGGATATTATAAAAAATCTTAATAATATCCGGAATACGTTTTACCTTTCTAAAATTACTAATGTGTGTCACAATGCGCTCATTTTCCTTCGCCATAACATAACGATGACAAGGTGCATCTGGATCTTTTACCACTTTATCCAATTCGATAAAATTCGGAATCACCTTAATTTTGTTCTTAATCTTAAACAATTTCAAAGTATCATCTTTCAAACTCTGAGAAACCGAAGTCACATAATCTGATTTATTAATACTAAAAGTCACCGCAGGTTTATAAAAAGGATGATTTCCAACCAAAGTAATATCAGTTCCGTGAAGCGTAGTAATCATTGGAAGATTAATTCCTTCGTTTTTCAACATTTGCTTTGCCATATAACCCGCATATGCGTGTGGAATTGCATAATGCACATGTAAAACCTCAATTTTATAGAGTTTCACCATATCAACCAATTTGCTCGATAAAGCCAATTCATAAGGCTGATAATGAAAAAGAGGATATTCAGGAACGTTAACTTCGTGATAATGAACATTGGCGTTCAAAAGTGCCAGTCTCACCGGCTGACTGTAAGTTATAAAATGTATTTCGTGTCCACGTCTGGCTAATTCGAGACCTAACTCAGTGGCTACTACCCCACTACCGCCAAACGTTGGATAACAAACTATTGCTATTTTCATGTATTAAATTTAATTCTACGAAAATACTCAAAAATAGCGTTTAATTGACCGTTTCGTTTGTTAGATTTTCGTAAATCTTAGATTCCTCAGAGTATTAAGCTGTTAGAATTCACAACATAAAATCTCTTGTTTTTTATCAGGAGCAGAAAAATCTATTTTCATAAGAAAGTCCAGTCCCGCTGTCCGCTATATCTTTTGTGCCGAACCCCGGCACAAAAGGATACCACTTCCATCGGGGCTAGATGAAAAGTTTTTGTTTTTATAAGAAATCCATTTAAAAGATTTATTCGAAAAAGAAATTACCGTTCCAAGGATATTCCATTCCCTGGTAAATTGTCATTTTTAAAGTAAAAAGCAAAACAAAGACAATTAATAAAATAGTCACTAGTTTAATTTTAGGCAAGGCCACTTTGTTTTTAATGTTTAGAAAAAAAACATACCCGAATATAATTTGTAACACAAGCAATAATATGAGATAGAACATATCCCCTATTCCTTGTCCAAAAACGATCTTTCCCCCAAAAATAAAGCTCAGTATTGTTAAGCTCCAAATAAAATATAAAACACTTGAAGTATTAAAAACTCTCCTCATAAACATCAAATCATTGATAAAAATAGATAATCTGCTCTTAGAAGAGCAACAAACTTAAGCAACTTTGTCAAAGTTTAAAACTTTGGCGAAACCTGAAACCTGAAACTTGAAAACAATTAAAACCAAAAAAGGCATAAAATCTAAATTTCATGCCTTTCAAATATTTTATAACTTCCTCTTAGAAAAATCTGCTATGCCAGCTATCCGCAGCAGGAACTTCCCAAGATTCATTAAATTCTTCTATATTGTTTACAAGATTATTAAAAACAATCGTATTCTCAGAAACCGATTTATCTTTAACCATCTTTTTAAAATCAATTAATGGTTTGTGAGCGATATGTTCGCCTAATTTAAAAGTAACGTTCATTTTATCCAATAAATCAACATTATACTTTTTCTCCAAACCCTGAATAAATTCAACAGAACTATCAATTGAGCAACCTGTCGCCGCCTGCACGTCCTGATTCACAGCTAAAATAATGAAACGATTATACTTCAACAAAAACGAAGCCTCAAGACTTGTTCCGTGTGCAGCCCATTGTTCGACAAAAGCTTTTAAATCCGTTTCAATTTCAGAAAACTCTTCCTCAGAAAATTTTCTGTTCGATTGGTAAATCCAAACTCTAGATTCACCAGGTAAATTTTCAAAAGGTATATACATTTTATTTTTTCTTTAAATTTATTTTGTCTCAAGTCATAAAAAATTACAAGCTCAAAACTTCAAAAATCAGGTTTTAAAAACTACTTTTTTTCAATTTTGGTTATAATTTTATAATATCTGAATTCTTTTGCTTTAGAATCAAATAACTCAATCTCAGAGTAGCTTACTTTAACCTTATCTTTTTTCTTTATTTCATTATTTGTTAACAAAGATGCGGTATCAAAATAATCCAGTAAAAGAAGATTGTAGCTCCTTCCATTTTGATCTTTCAATTGCAAAGTCACAAATTGTTCTGATAAAATATCAACAACTACGCCTTCAACAAATGCGTCTTCTTTTTGAACCTCTTCCTCATCTTTTTGAGCAGCTTGTCCTAATTCCATAATTACATTAGGACAATATTGCATCATTTTAATTGCAACATTTTCTCCTAACTTTCTCATTCCTTCGCTATCACCAAAATCTACTTTATCGCCATTTTTAAATTCAGATAAATGATTTGAGTAACTTTTGATCATACAAACGCCAACTTCTTTTTTTAAATCCTCACCAGATAAATTAGGTAGTTTATCTTTTTTAGCCTGCAAACAATCACAAGTTTCTTTTGCTATCACAGTTAAAACTTCTTGTGAATATCCTGCAACATTGCACAATAAAACAACTAATAAGAATATTTTCTTCATATTATAAATCTTGCGCATTTGCAATTAATTCTGCAATATCAAGCACTTTAACTTGACCTTCTTTTTCCTGATGTTTAATACCATCCGTCAACATTGTATTACAGAAAGGACAACCTGCCGCAATAATATCTGGTTTAGTTTCCAATGCATCTTCAGTACGCAAAACGTTCACTTCTTTATTACCAGGCTCAGCATCTTTAAACATTTGTGCTCCACCAGCTCCGCAACATAATCCGTTTGCTTTAGAACGCTTCATTTCAACTAATTCAACATCTAGTTTCTGAATTAAATCTCTTGGCGCTTCGTAAACTTTATTTGCTCTTCCTAAATAACAAGGATCGTGAAAAGTGATTTTCTTTCCTTTAAACTGACCGCCTTCAACAGTCAATCTTCCGTCATCAATTAATGATTTTAAAAATTCTGTATGATGAATAACTTCATAGTTTCCGCCTAATTCCGGATATTCATTTTTTAAAGTATTAAAACAATGCGGACAAGCCGTAACAATCTTTTTTGCTTCGTATGCATTTAAAACCTCGATATTCATCATGGCTTGCATCTGAAACAAAAATTCATTTCCGGCACGTTTTGCAGGATCTCCAGTACAACTCTCTTCAGTACCTAAAACTGCAAATGAAACATTAGTACGATTCAAAATACGTACAAATGCTTTGGTAATTTTTTTTGCTCTATCATCAAAACTTCCCGCGCAACCAACCCAAAATAAAACTTCCGGCTGCGTTCCTTGGGCTAGCATTTCAGCCATTGTTGGCACTACTAAACTTTCTGACATTTCTCTCACTTTAGTTAAATCGGTTAATCGTTTATTTGGTTAATCGCACTCTTTGCCATAACCTTACCAAAAACCTTAAATATTTTCAAATCGATTAAACGGTTACACAAATAACCGATTAAACTTTTTTAATTCTCATTTTTCCAATTCAAACGGTCTTGCTGGCTGTACTGCCATGGCGCTCCATTATTTTCAATATTAGTCATCATAGCATTTAGCGACATTGGTGCAGCACTTTGCTCCATCACCAAATAACGACGCATATCCATAATAATAGAAAGCGGACTAATATTTACAGGACATTCTTCTACACATGCATTACATGATGTACAAGCCCACAATTCTTCTGGCGTAATATAATCGTTTAATAATGTTTTATTATCTGGAACAAAAACACCTTTATTTGCATCAATATTTTTTCCAACTTCTGTCAAACGATCCCTTGTGTCCATCATAATTTTACGTGGAGACAATTTTTTCCCTGTTTGATTTGCCGGACATGAAGACGTACAACGTCCACATTCTGTACACGTATAGGCATTTAAAAGTTGAACCCAGTTCAAATCCTGAACATCACTTGCTCCAAATTTAGCCGGAGCAGCATTTTCATCAACTGGAGCCGCCGCAAACGGATCTGCATTTGGATCCATCATCAATTTCACTTCTTTTGTAACCGATTCTAAATTATCAAACTGACCTTCTGGTTTCAAGTTTGCAAAATAGGTATTTGGGAATGCCAAAAGAATATGCAAATGTTTTGAGAAGTACAAGTAGTTCATGAAAACTAAAATACCAATGATGTGAAGCCACCAAAATACCTCAAATAAAAGTCCAACTAATTCATTAGATGTACCATTAAAAATTGGCGCTATAAATTGACTTATTGGATAACTTCCTGCTTTATGAAAATGAGAATATCCACCTGGAACATTCTGTAAATGTAAATCAGAAGCATTCATTAATAAAAACAGAATCATTAAAACGGTTTCGAAATACAAAATATAATTCGCATCACTTTTAGGAAATCCGTTCAAATCATTACTTATAAAACGTTTTAAACGAATTACATTTCTTCTGATCCAAAAAGTGACAACTGCAATAATTACAAGTATTGCCAAAATTTCAAATGAAGCAATAAGAACGTCATAAACAACTCCTAAATAAGGAGCAAAAATTCTATGCGTACCAAAAAGCCCATCAATAATAATTTCAAGCAATTCAATGTTAATAATTACGAAACCAACATATACAAAAACATGAAGTATTCCGGCAACAGGGCGTCTCACCATTTTTGATTGTCCAAGGGCAATCAATGCCATGTTTTTCCAACGAGCTTTAGGATTATCTTTTCGATCTACATCAACTCCCAAATTAATGTTGCGGATGATTTTTTTTACGCTCGCTGTAAAAAAACCAAAACCAACTATAAGAAGTATGGCAAATAAAATATTATCTAAATAACTCATTTATAATTATTTTTTATCGGTTGAGTTTGTTTGTTCTGTTGGTGCTACGTAAGGTTTGTTTTTCTTTCCAAAAAGCGAAACATTCACATAACGTGTTGGGTAAAGACGAACGTCTTGCAACAGTAATTCTAGTTCTTTTGAAGTTTTTGCTAAGTTATTATATAATGCATCGTCATTTAATAATTTACCTGCTGTACCTTTTCCTGAATTTAAATTTGTCATTAAACCGTCTACTTTAGCTAAGGTCTGATTTAAGCTTCGTACTGTTTTTCCTAAATCGGCTTTGTTTAATGAGTCAGATATTTTATTAAAGTTGCTTGACATTTTATTGAAATTTGTCACAACTCCATTGATCTGACCTTTATTAGTATCCAAGATAGAATTAAGAGTTCCTGAAGCTTTATGAAACTGCTCCATTGTCTGGCTTAATTCTGCAATTGTTTTCTTTAAATTTTCTTGTGTATTTTTATCTAAAGTATTGTTTAATCCAGTAACTAGATTATCAATATTCACAAGCATTTTGTCTAATTTCGCCTGAATTGGTTCAAGTTTTCCCCCTAAAGATTCTGTCAAACCAAGCTCAACAGTTCCATTCAATGTCTGACC
The DNA here is from genome assembly GCF_900182645.1 of Flavobacterium resistens. Classification (GTDB taxonomy): domain Bacteria; phylum Bacteroidota; class Bacteroidia; order Flavobacteriales; family Flavobacteriaceae; genus Flavobacterium; species Flavobacterium resistens. Next base: position 165,308 of record NZ_FXTA01000003.1, read on the forward strand.
TTCTGCTGCTGGATCTTTATCCGTTAAATTTGGCACAATTTTAATTTGTTTTCCACCAATCAAACTTGGAGAATACAAAGCTGCTGTACTTGTTTTAGAAATTGGGAAATCAGTTTTAAGCTGAAGCTCTACTAATAATTTTCCTGTTGTTTCATTAAGTGTAATTTTATTTACTTTACCAATTGCAAGTCCGTTAATGGTAACTGGAGCCGATGGTGCCAAATCCTCAACATTATCATACTCAACAAATAATGTTTTGTAATTTGTAAAAAGATCTCTGCCTTTTAAAAAACTGTAGCCCCAAATAAATAATAAAATTGACGCGATGACTAAAATAGCCGTTTTAATTTCTCTTGTTAGTTTCAAAATTCTAAGTGTTTGTACAAAATTAATATAAATATTCGAACTTGTGACTATTATTTAGTAGCGTCTTGAATACTGATTTTTTCTCCATCTTTAGTTGCAGTCAAAAATGCAGCGCCATATCCTTTACTCTTAGCTTCTTGCAAAAATTTCTTCGCTGCTTCATAATCCGAAGTTTCCTGATAGAAATATTTATAAACATTATTTTCGTAAAGCATCGTTACATTTTTTAAACCTTTAAAATTTTTAGGTTCTAATGTAGTCTTTTTGATACTAGCAATAAGCTGTACTTTATAAAATGTTCCTTTTACTGCATTTTTTGCTGCTGCAGATGGCTCAGCAGGTTTAGCCTTTTTTGGAGTTGAAGTATCTTTTGCAGGTCTAACGTCTGACATTTCAGGAATTCCAGAACCAAAATACTCGCTTTTATAACTCAAAATAGCATCTGCAATTGCTTTTGCAATATCATTTTGCCCTTCTTCTGAATTCAGAATATTTCCTTCTGTAGGGTTTGAAACAAAACCTGTTTCCACCAAAACTCTCGGCATATATGCTTTATGAAGTACCATAAACGGCGCTTGTTTCACACCACCTTGTCTTAATTTCTTTCCAAGTCTATCAAAATTATCTTCAATTTTAGTTGCCAAAGAAATACTGTTATCTAAATATTCTTCCTGCATTAAAGTCATTCCGATCATTGATTCTGGCGAATTCGGATCGTAGCCTTCATATTTACGCTTATAATCTTTTTCTAATGTAATTACCGAGTTCTCTTTTTTCGCCGCCTCAAGATTCGATGCAACTTTACTCAAACCCATTACATATGTTTCTGTACCATCAGCCGCTGTATTTTTGTTTGCATTACAGTGAATCGAAACAAAAATATTAGAATTAGCTCTGTTTGCAATGTTAGCTCTTTCGACCAAATCGATGAAAACATCCGTTTTACGCGTATAAATCACATCAACATTTGGACTTGATTCTAATATTTTACCAACTTTTAGTACAATCGCCAAGGCAATATTTTTTTCAATTCGGCCACTGTAAACCGCTCCAAAGTCATGATCACCATGTCCGGCATCTAGTGTTACTTTAAAAACATTTGCCTGACTGTAAGCACAAAACGAAATTATAGTTAGAAAAAAACTAAATAATAGCCTAGTTTTGTTAAATATATTCATAAATCTAAAAGTTAATTTTAATAATTTGCAACTGTTATAATTTTCGCAATTGATTATTTTTGCCAAAAAATTATATGTAGTTTTGACATGTCAAAAAACAAGCCATACTTTTACAAAAATAGCATTTAAACCTTTGCACACAAACTTATTTAATATCGTTTTAATATCATTTTTCCTAACACTAGGATGTGGTAAAGTATATTCACAAGATATAAAAAGCTCAAAAAAACCGTTACCAACTGTAAAACAAACAGATAAAGGTTCAACTGCAAAAACCGATACAGCAAAACAAAAAGATCAATCTGTAGCAACAAAAGTTGATACTGTAAAAATTGACAGTATCAAGCCTGTAAAGACTTTTCTTGATGGTAAAGTAAAGTATAAGGCAAAAGATTATGCCACAATTGACAAAAAAAAGAAACAGCTTACCTTATATAATGAAGCTGAACTCTACTATAAAGATGTAGAATTAAAATCTGGAATCATTGTTTTGGATTACGGAAAAGATGAAGTTTATGCCGGAAGAATAAAAGATTCAGCCGGAGTTTTAATTCAGTATCCAAATTTCAAACAAGGATCAAATGAAGTACAACCAGATTCGATCCGTTTTAATTTCAAAACTAAAAAAGCCTTAATTTTTAATTCCAGAACAGAGCAAGGTGAATTTAAAATTAAAGCTGCGGTTACTAAAAAAGAAAACGATTCGGTTTACTTTTTAAGAGGCGCACGTTTCACCACATCAACAGACGTAGACAATCCAGAATATTACTTCAAAACCAACAAAGTAAAATTTGTTCCCGGAAAAAAAGTAGTAACCGGTTTAACCAATATGGTTATTGCAGATGTTCCTACTCCACTGGCTTTGCCGTTTGCTTATTTTCCAATGAGCCAAGAAAAAAGTGTTTCAGGGATTATCTTACCAAGTTATAACGACTCAAACACAAGAGGTTTCTCCCTTCAAAACGGAGGATATTATTTTGCTTTAAGCGATAATTATGACTTGACTGTTTTAGGAGATTATTATACCAATGGAAGTTACGCCTTACGTTTTGAATCGGCGTATGCCACAAGATATAAATACAGAGGAAATATCAATGTGCGTTTTGAGAATTTAATCAGCAGCGAACGAGGCTACCCTGATTATTCGAAACAAAAAATCTACAACATTCAATGGTCGCACTCAAAAGATACTAAATCCAATCCAAATTCAACCTTTTCTGCATCGGTAAACATGGGTAGTAGTAAGTATTTTAAGCAATCTATCAATCAGGCAAATATTGGTTCTAATTTGAACAACACATTAAGTTCATCTATCTCATGGAATAAGACTTTTAATACTATTCCACAAGCCAGAATAGCCTTAACAGCTACACATTCGCAAAATACACAAACCGAAGTCATTAACATGACTTTGCCATCACTTCAGGCAAGTATTGATCGTATTTATCCTTTTGTTGGAAAAGATGGAGTAAAAAAAGGTTTCATAAAAAACATCAATTTACAATATAACTTAAGCGGAAAAAATAGTTTTGTAACTACTGATTCTTTATTCTTTAAACCACAAATGTTTAGAGATGCTCAAATCGGAATGCAGCATACAATTCCGTTAAGCACTAACTTTAAGCTTTTCAAATATTTTAGTGCTGGAATGTCAACCAATTATCAGGAAACATGGGTAACTAAAACAATCAGCCGAAGCTACGACGCAAGCCAAAGCAAAGTTGTGGACACACCTGTAAATGGTTTTGACGCTTTTAGAACTTATAATTTCAGTTCAAATTTAGGAACAACAATTTACGGAACATTCAATTTTGGTGCAGACAAAAAAATTCAATCAATTCGTCACGTCATGCGTCCTTCTATTACATACGCATATACGCCAAGTTTTGAAAAATACTACGATACTTATGCCGTAGATGCTTCTGGTCGAATCACAACAGAATACACACGTTTTGAAAACGGTGTTTACGGAGCTCCAGGAAAAGAAAATTCAAATGTTGTAGGCTTTGCATTAAGCAATACGTTTGAAGCAAAAGTAAGAGACCGTGACAGCACAAAAACGGAACCTAAAAAAATAATGTTGTTAAACAACTTAAACTTCAGTACGAGCTACAATTTTAATGCCGACGGAAAACAAGTTCTTGCCTGGCAGCCTGTACTTGTATCAGGCGGAACACAGTTTTTTGATAATAAATTGAACATGAATTTTGGTGCTACTTTAGATCCTTATGCAATTGACAATTCAGGAACAAGAATTGATAAATATAATATTGATAACGGAGGAAGTTTATTTAGAATGACAAGTGCCAATGTTACTTTAAACTATTCGTTTTCTAATAAAGGAGGAGACAAAGAAAAAACGAATACACAAAGCCAGCGGAACGGAGGTCGTAATGATGATTTGTTTGGAACCAATACCGACTTAACTGACAGCAGAAACAGTCAGTTTGCCAATGAAAAAGACGATGACAAAGATGTCATAACAGAATTTTTCAATGCAAAAATTCCGTGGGACATGACAATGGCTTATTCATTAACATACTCAAATGTAAACAGGGAAAACAAAATAAGCGGAAACTCTATTATGATTTCCATCAATACTGATATTACACCAAAATGGAAAGGCGGAGTTTCGACAGGATATGACTTTGTACAAAAAGGGATTACTTTTACTCAATTCCGTTTTGAAAGAGATTTATTAAGCTGGAGAATGGCTTTTAACTGGCAACCTCTAGGAACAAATTCTAACTGGAATTTCTTTATCGGAATTAAATCTGGTATGCTTAGCGATATCAAATGGAACAAACGAAGCGTTTCAAATAGATAAACAATTTTCGAATCAAAATACTTTCATTATGAAAAAAATCATCTTTACCGAAAAAGCTCCGGCTCCAATCGGTCCGTATAATCAAGCCGTATTATCTGGAAACACACTTTATGCTTCTGGCCAAATTGCTATCAATCCAGCTTCAGGAGAACTTGTAACCGATAATATCAACGACGAAACAAAACAAGTTATGGAGAATATTGCAGCTATTTTAGAAGCTGCAGATATGACTTTTGAAAATGTTGTCAAAGCAACTATTTTCATCATGGACATGAACAACTTTGGAGCAATAAACACCGTTTACGGTTCTTATTTTAACGAAAAAACCGCTCCAGCTCGTGAAACGGTTCAAGTGGCTTGTCTGCCAAAAAATGTTAATGTAGAAATTTCTATAATTGCTGTGCAATAGCATCTAATAATAATTGTGCCGTTGCTTCATTTGTTGCCAGCGGCACATTATGCACATCACAAACGCGAATAAGCATGTTGATATCTGCTTCATGCGGATGACTTGATAATGGATCTTTAAAAAAGAAAACCATCTTAGTTATTCCTTCCGCAACTCTTCCGGCAATTTGCGCATCACCACCTAACGGACCAGAAAGCATTCTCTGTGTCTTAAATCCAGCAGCTTCAGCTTTTCCTCCGGTTGTTCCGGTACCAATCAATCTTATTTTTTCATTGTGTAAAACAGCTTCATTTTTGATTAAAAAATCAATTAAATCAGCTTTTTTTCCGTCATGAGCAATAATTGCAATTTCCATAAATCCAGAACTATTGATTAGCAACATGGTAAGCAATTAAACCGTCAATAGGTCTTCTTAAAACATTTCCTAATTTAAGCTCATATTTATCGAAAGTTTCTTGTAATTCATCTTTTAAATAAAATGCAATAGAACCTACGAAATGCACAGGAACTTCTTTACAGTTATCAAACTGCTTAATGTAGTTTTTAACGAAAGATTTCATTCCTTTGAAAATAATTTTTCTGCAGAATTCAGTGTCTTTATGTTTAATTAAAAACTTAGCATACGTTGCTAAATAAGCATTTGGATTTGGCTCTTTGTATAATTTATTTTTAATAAAATCAGGATCAACGTCGTACTCTTTTTCAAGTTCAACAGCTAATTCTTTAGGCATTTTATTAAAATAGTACTTTCTGATTAATTCTTTTCCAAAAACATTTCCACTGCAGTCATCCATTACGATATATCCTAATGACTGTACTTTTTGATGCAATACTTTTCCATCAAAATAACTGCAATTAGATCCTGTTCCAAGGATTGAAACAATAGCTTCTTCACCTTTAGGAGTTGTTGCGTAAACAGCCGCATAAGTATCTTCCTGAACATCCACGATAGCGTTAGAGAAATACTCCTGAAAGATTTGTTTTAACCATTCTTTCATTCTGTCTGTTCCGCACCCTGCTCCATAGAAGAACAAATGTGAAGCATTTTTTTTATTTTGCAAAATATCAAAACGGTCGTTTAATCTTTCGATGATTTCCGGACCATCAAGAATTTCAGGGTTCAAACCTAAAGTTTGTGTCGTGAATAATACTTTTCCATTATCATCAATTGCAATCCAATCTGCCTTAGTAGATCCACTATCAACTATTAATTTCATTTTATTTTTTTGTTTTTTGAGTTAGTTTTTCTTCATTTAAATAAAAAGTGTATTTTTTACATTAATTAAAGACGTAACAAAATAAGAAAATCCCGTTACTTGGAGATAACGGGATTTTGCAAAAATATATAATATTATTTTAAACCTGCGATATGCACAGATAAATCGATCAATTTGCTTGAGTATCCGTACTCATTATCGTACCAAGATACTAATTTAAAGAAAGTTGAATTTAAACCAATTCCTGCACCAGCATCAATGATAGATGTTCTTTTATCAGAAATAAAGTCTTGAGAAACAACAGCATCTTCAGTATATCCTAAGATACCTTTTAGTTCATTTTCAGAAGCTTTTTTCAAAACTGCCATAATTTCTTCGTATGAAGTTTCTTTAGCAACTTTTACAGTTAAATCTACTGTAGAAACGTCAGCAGTAGGAACACGGAAAGCCATACCTGTTAATTTTCCGTTTAATTCTGGAATAACTTTTCCAACCGCTTTAGCAGCACCTGTTGAAGAAGGAATAATATTGATTGCAGCAGCACGTCCACCTCTCCAGTCTTTTCTAGAAGGTCCGTCAGCTGTCATTTGAGTTGAAGTTGTTGCGTGAACAGTTGTCATTAAACCTTCAACAATTCCAAAATTATCGTTGATCACTTTAGCTAATGGAGCTAAACAGTTTGTAGTACAAGAAGCGTTAGAAACAACTAAGTCAGAAGCTTTTGCAGTTTCGTGGTTTACTCCCATTACAAACATTGGAGCATCAGCAGATGGAGCAGAAATGATAACTTTTTTAGCTCCTCCTTTTAAGTGCTCGCTTGCAGTTTCGATAGTTGTGAAGATACCAGTACATTCAGCTACTACATCAACATCAACTTCGTTCCATTTTAAGTCAGCTGGATTTCTTTCAGCAGTGATACGGATGTTTCTTCCGTTTACATATAATTTTCCTTCTTTAACTTCAACAGTTCCGTTAAAACGACCGTGAACTGAATCATATTTTAATAAGTAAGCCAAGTGATCTACATCTAATAAATCATTGATTGCTACAACCTCTACATTATCTCTATTGAAAGACTCTCTAAAAACGATTCTTCCGATACGTCCAAATCCGTTTATTCCTAATTTTACTTTTGACATTTTACTAAATTTTTTGCTTTTGTTTTTATTACACTAATTTAAAAGTCTAATTTCCTCACAATAAACTTTCTTTCCTTTTAAACTTTTATTTATTAGGTCGACATGATGTCTGACACTCTTAACAATTCTCTATCAATTTCTGATTTTCCTTTAATTGCCTGTTCAAGCGGAGTCAAAACAACTTTATCCTCTTTTAGTCCAACCATATAATTTGATTTTCCTTCTAATAAAGATTCTACAGCTTTTACACCTAAACGGCTTGCTAAAACACGGTCAAAACAAGATGGCGAACCACCACGCTGCATGTGTCCTAAAACAGAAACTCGTACGTCATATTCAGGCAAATTAGCTTCAACGTAATCTTTTAATTCGAATACATTTTTACCAATTTTATCGCCTTCTGCAATAACTACTATACTTGATGATTTTCCTGAAGCTTTACTTTTTTGAAGTGAGTCTAACAATCTGTCTAAACCTAAGTCTTCTTCAGGAATAAGGATTTCTTCAGCACCTGCACCAATTCCGGCATTAAGCGCAATATGCCCAGCATCTCTACCCATAACCTCTACAAAAAACAAACGGTTATGTGAACTTGCTGTATCTCTGATTTTATCAATAGAATCAACAACAGTATTTAAAGCTGTGTCATATCCTAATGTATAACTTGTACCATAAATGTCATTGTCAATGGTACCCGGAATTCCTATTACTGGAAAATCGTACTCTGAATTAAAAATTAAACCTCCGGTAAAACTTCCGTCTCCTCCAATAACCACTAGAGCATCAACTCCAGCTTTTAAAAGGTTCTCGTGAGCTTTTTTTCTACCTTCTGGGGTTCTAAACTCAACTGAACGAGCTGATTTCAAGATCGTTCCGCCTTTGTTTACAATATTATTTACGCTTCGAGGGCCCATTTCTTTAAAATCACCTTCGATCATTCCTTGATACCCTCTATAAATTCCTATGCATTCTATATTATGATAAGCGCATGTTCGAACAACTGATCGTATTGCAGCATTCATTCCTGGTGAGTCTCCTCCCGAAGTAAGAACACCAACTTTTTTTATTGTTTTTGGCATTATTTAAGTATTAAGTTGTAAAATTAGCAAACATTCGGCACTTTTCAGGCTATGTTTATCATAAATTAATAAAATATGTTAAATTCAAACGTTTTCGTTAATAAGTTTTTTGATGGCAAAAAATTCATTTAAAATAATAAAAGGCGCTTATTTTAATTAAATCCTTAAAATTAACAATACATAAATGAAGTGTTATAAAATTGCGAAGTGACTTCATTTGAAAAAAAATGTTTAAATCTTTAAATTTAAGCATAAAAAAAACCATTACGAGAATAATGGCTTTTTTTAACAATATCTTAAAAATCATCGTTATCAGGAATTAATCCTTGATTATTGTTTAAGGGAGGAGGTTTCTTCTCCTCTTCTTTTTTCTCAGGTTTCTTTTTATTCTTATCCGCATCCTTTTTATTGGTAAAATTGATGTAATCTGGATTTAAATACGAATCTTGAACATCATCTGAAGAACCTTTTATTGTACGCTCTAATTTATGGCTTTTAAAAAGCTTGTTTACCAACTCACTGAAAGTATCAAAATCGACTTCATACGAAATACCGACACCTTGTGTATAACCAATTCCCTGTCCTATATAATTAATGTCGTTTTCTTTGTTAAACAACCTAAGATTCATTGAACCATCTTCATTAACTCGATAAAGTATTTCAATATCTCCAACAATAGCCGATTCATTGACTCCTCCTACCGGAACTCCGACTTTTCCATTGATGGAAATTTTTTCATTAATCTGCGATGATATATTAGCCACAAACTGGCCATCGGCTTCCTGACCAATTCGTTTATCAGCAGAAATAAAATTCAAGTCAATATTTACTTTATCATTATCAGATTTGATAATACCACCTAATAAACTTGCTGCAGTTTCTGCAAATGTTCCAGACAAATCACTTTGATTAAATCCATCCGGACTCATAAACGAACCTGTCGAAAGTAAATATAAAGCCTGTGTCTGACGAACGTCTTTATCGTCCAGTTTATATTGTATTTCCGATTTTAAAACACTGCTCACAGATGGAAACTGAATATCGAAATTAGGATCAGGACTCGTTAAATCTCCTCTTAATCCAATAACAACTTCAACCGGTACTTTTTTATTGAAAGACGAATTCTCTAATAATACGGCTGGATTTGCAGATGTTTTATAAACGGCTTCCAGATTCAATTGTGCTTTCATTGGGTTTCCTTCCCAAATGATAGATCCTCCTTTTTTTACAGCGAATTTTTTATCAATCAAACCGCCGTATTTAAAATTATAAGTTCCTTCATATGCCTGGAAATCCCCCCACATATTAAACTTACCGAGTGTATTAATTTTAAATAGTAAAGATCCATAACCTTTACCTTTCATACCGTGGCCGGAATTTCTGTCCAAGATTACTTCAACTTCGGCATCTGGTGTAATATCAAAATCAAATTCTAATTCCAGTCCGTTGTAATTTCTTGTTTTTTCGACAATTCCATTCGCTAAATTGTACTTTTCTTTTGGCGTTACAAAATGTATCCAGCTGCTTTCAGCAACGCTTTGCGCATTGCTAATCGGAATTTTAATTTCTGTTCCTTTTTCAGATTTGGCATCTACTTTAATAAATAAACCTTCTGTTGGTCCTTTTATACTTGCAGTTCCGTTAATGAATGCAGTTCCAAAGTACGCCGCATCTTCACTATCTTTAGTATCAAGTGCTAATAATCTTTTTGAAGTAACGGTTAAATCCAGTTTCCAGTCTCCAAAATTATGATGTTCAATCGTTCCATTCAGCAATCCTTTTGTTTTGTATTTCGTATCGGTAAGCTGATTATTTCTAAATAAGAATTTCTCGTCTGTCAAATCAATTACAGTACGATCACTCAATTCATAATCTGTATTCAAATACGGAATTGTCATTCCTGCTTTTTCAACATACAACCTTCCGTTAATTTCCGGTTTTTTAAGATTCCCAACAACAGCCGCATTTCCTGAAACTGAACCACGCACATTCGAAATAACATCAACACCAACCGTTCCTAAAGTCGCCAGATTAAATCCTTCGAGCTTTAGATTCAAATCTAAAAATGTTTCTTTATTTTCAATCGCAAAAGTTCCGTTTGCTTTAAACGACTCGGTAAAACCATTCTGAATTGAAGAGTTTATCGTAAATTTTTTAAAGCTTTCATCTCCCGAAATATCAAAATTCAACGTTCCTAATTCAGTTTTATTCAAATTAAGATGATCAATTTTGATCGAAGCTGTCGGCTGATAAACATTCTTGTTCTGCTTATAATTTACACTTCCATTCAAATTTCCATTAAAGACAAACTTGGAATTAAATGGCGTAATTTTATTTATATCAACATCTTCAAAATTGAGGACGAGATCTTTATAATCTGTTCCTTTAATAACTCCGTTTAAATCAATCTTTTGATTTTCGTGCGATAAGACAATATTATTGAAATTGAAATTTTTAAAATATTGATCTATAATAATCTGATTATCCTTCTCTGCATCTTCATTCAAATACCATATATAGTCTTTGAACTTCATTTCAGATTTTTTAATTCCTACTATATTATTTTTGTTTTTATCGATAGTATGAAACAAATCCAGATTGAAATAATCCTGACCTTTATCACCTCCCTTAAACTCTGAACGAACAAATAATGTATCTTTTGCTGTTACATTGATCAAATTGAAATCACGTATTTTATAATATGGCGTTTTGATACTATCTAACTCAACATACGCATTATAAAGTGTGTTTTTATTATCAATGTTGATTCTGATATTATCAAATGTGTTTTTAGCTGCTGTTATTTTCTGAGATTTAAATCTAAATTTAAATTCCTGTAAATCTGCATCAATTTTACCGCGAACAACTGTAGACGAATCAATATTCACATCCGGATAAAGCATTTCGACAACTTTATCATAAACATGGAAGTTGAAACGAAGGAATTGTCCTTTTCGAACTTTATAAGGTTTATAATTGGTATACAAACTTCCCACTGAATTCATTACCAATTTATCCAATTGATCAAAACGGAATTTTCCAACAATTTTTCCGTTTACAACATCTGTTGAATTAACTGTTATGGTGCGCAATTTATCAGTGTCAAAACTAGAATTGATTGTTACATCATCAAAAGCATATGTGTTTTTAGGATTTTTATAGACTGCATCTTTGATGAAAATATTTCCTTGTAGATTTTCTATCGAATTTCCAGAAACCTGAACAACAGCATCTCCATTGAAATGTGAAATAGAATCCGACACAAATCTCAATTTTCGCAAATCGGCATTTTCTACATTAATATGAAAATCATATCTATTTTCTCGTTTACTCAAATCCACTAAACCGTCAAAAGTCAAATTCAGATTTGGATCATTTACAGTAACTTCACCTTTATAATAAGGCAACTTAAAATTCCCATTAATCGTTATATTATTATAGGTGTATTTATTGTAATCTAATTTTGCAATATCACCTTTTATAATCGTATTCAAATATTTCTCGGTAAAGCCAACACCATCAACATCTACATTTAAAGTTGTTTTACCAATATCTTTTCTGTCTAAAAATGCGCCAATATTAAAATTATCCAATATAATATTTCCCGAATAAGATGCTTTATCAATAAAGTCCATATTATTCATATGAATATCAGCTTCACCATTTCCTAAATCTGTTACCATTTTAAATTTGGCTTCCAAATCAGTCGTTGAAACTTTTGCTTTACCAACAATATTGACTTTTCCTATTCGCTTAAGTTCTATTGGAAGTTTTTTTCCAAGCACATTTGGCAACAACACAACAAGATTATCATAACTGGAAATCAGTTTATCAAACTTCCCTTCCATTGAGAACTTTTGCATTTTATCACCTAAAAGATTCTTGAAATTAATATTTCCGACAATTCTCGAACCATTGGTATCGCTCAATCTCAAGCGGCGCAGATTTAAATTATTCAAAGGCCCGTTTAATTTTGTGCGGACTTTAAAATGTTGGTTTCTTCCCAATCCATCATAGAAATAACGAATATCATTTGACGCAATAGAAGCAGAATCAATTGCAACATCAAATCGAACTTTATCCGTAAAATGAAGAAAATCCTCAACTTTATAATTTAAAATAGCGTAGCCATAAATAGAAGATCTTTTAGTTTTTATGGCCAGATTCTCAACTCTAATCTGTTTTTTGGTATAACTAAATTTCCCGGCAAAATTAGAAACATACAATCCGCGATGATCCTGAAATGAAAACCTGTGAATGTTTGTATTTACATCTGGGCCATATAATTTGAATTCGCTGATATAAGCGTTCAGCTTTGTAAACTCAAGAAATTTTGGCGTTCTTTTATTTTCATCAACAACAGAAAAGAATCCATTTGAAATGTATGCATTTCGCGCAGTAAGCAAAAAATGTTTTTTTGATTTTGAAGGCTTTCCGGTTTCAAACAATTTTACAAACTTGTTGATATTATTTTCGTCTTCGTTTTTGTATGTTTTCAAATTAAAAATCAAACCAGTTAAACGAAGATCACCAAAAATCAAATCTCCATCCATCAATCTTTTGAAACTCAAAATATCGGTCGTAATAATATCCGAAGCGATCATTACTTTTTTATGATGGTCTAAAATCAAAACATCTTTTAATTTCACACCACCAAAAATATTGATAGCCACCCTTCCTACAGTGATATTAGCCTTAAAATCTTCCCGGAGAGAATCTGTTGCGTATCTTGCAATTTTTGTTTGCACGACAGGCAAAGACAATGTGATAGCAACTGCCAACAAAAGTAGAATCAACCCAATTAGGGTTCTGGATACTATTTTCTTTACTTTTTTGATAGCTGTATTAATTTTAGTTTACTTTAAATTTATTTTGAACAGACAAAGAACGGCTGTTTTTGATAAAAATTCTTTAATTTTGGCTTCTCCTTACAATCAAAGAAAATTAAAAATTTGATTTGTCAAATATAATTCAAAATTTGTGCCTTTATATGCAAAATTCAGAGGTTTTTATTCTTGCCATTGAAAGTTCCTGCGATGATACTGCCGCTGCAGTTTTACATAACGATAAAGTACTCTCAAATGTTGTTGCCAACCAGCTAATTCACAACCAATATGGTGGTGTTGTTCCTGAATTGGCTTCAAGAGCTCATCAACAGAACATAGTTCCGGTAATTGATGCAGCGCTTCGCAAAGCAAATATACAAAAAGAACAGCTAAGCGCCATTGCTTTTACGCAAGGACCTGGCTTAATGGGATCGCTATTAGTTGGAGGTTCTTTCAGTAAATCATTATCATTGGCATTAAAAGTTCCGCTTATTGCCGTGAATCATATGCATGCCCATATTTTAGCGCATTTTATTGATGAAGATGGCTTTGATAAGCCAGAATTTCCATTTTTAGCACTAACAATTAGCGGCGGACACACACAAATCGTAAAAGTAAACAGCTTTTTTGATATGGAAATCATTGGTGAAACTACTGATGACGCAGTTGGAGAAGCTTTTGATAAAAGTGCCAAAATTCTTGGACTCCCTTATCCTGGCGGACCTTTGATCGACAAATATGCTAAAGAAGGAAACCCAAAAGCTTTTCCTTTTACAAAACCAAAAGTTCCTGGATTAGACTTTAGTTTCTCTGGGCTAAAAACGGCGATTTTATATTTTATCCAGAAAAATAAACAGGAAAATCCAAATTTCATTGAAGAAAATCTGAATGATATTTGTGCTTCGATTCAGCATACGATTATCGAAATTTTAATGGACAAATTGAAATTGGCTGTAAAAGAAACCGGAATTAAGCAAATTGCAATTGGCGGAGGAGTTTCGGCAAATTCAGGAATCAGAACGACATTGAAAGAAGCAGAAGGCAAATATGGCTGGAAAACTTTTATTCCGAAATTTGAATATACCACAGATAATGCCGCAATGATTGGAATTGTGGGTTATCAAAAATATTTATCACAACGTTTTGAAGATGCATCTGTAGTTTCGAAAGCCCGAATTCAATTTTAAATTATGCAGTTATTTTATAATCCTGATATAGACGAAACTACCGAATCTTTTTCATTTGATAAAGAAGAAAGCCGCCATATAATAAAGGTTTTACGTAAAAAAGATTCCGATATCCTACATGTTACAAATGGTCAGGGAATATTATTTGAAACCGAAATCACTTTGGCTTCAGATAATAAATGCATTGTTGATGTACGATCAATTCAGAAATTTCCAGAACCAAAATTTCACTTGCATTTAGCTGTTGCACCAACCAAAATGAATGATCGTTTTGAATGGTTTTTAGAAAAAGCCACAGAAATTGGAATCCAAGAAATTACGCCAATATTTTGTGATCGTTCCGAAAGAAAAGCAATAAATGCAGAACGTTTTGAAAAAATCATTCTATCAGCAATGAAACAGTCAAATGAAACATTTTTACCTAAATTAAATCCGGCAATTTCGTTTAAAGAATTTATCAAACAAAAAAATACAGGTTTGCAATTCATAGCGCATTGCGAAGAAACCGACAAAAGATCACTGAAAGAAGCGCTTAAACCAAATGAGAATATAACATTATTAATTGGCCCGGAAGGTGATTTCTCTGAAAAGGAAATCGCATTAGCTTTAGAAAACAATTTTCAGCCGGTTACTCTAGGAAATACACGCTTAAGAACTGAAACAGCAGCAGTTGTAGCTTGCCACAGTGTTGTTTTTTTTAATGAAATTTCAAATTAAAATTATTGTTCTAATAGCGTTAAGTTTGTCATCTCGACGAAGGAGAGATCACACTCGTAACTCTACAAAGATTGGCGATATAGCATGAGGAATTTCTAGTGTGATTTCTCCTTCGTCGAAATGACAAAAACATATAAAATTGTATGAAAAAAATATTCTTTTTGTTTTTATTGGTTTCTGTTTCCTCATTTTCGCAAGAAATCGCTTTGCTAAAATACAGTGGCGGCGGCGATTGGTATGCAAATCCAACTTCATTGCCTAACTTAATTCGTTTTTGCAATTCGAATATCAACACACGTATTAAGACAAAACCTTCAACTGTAGAACCAAGTAATCCTGATCTTCTGTCCTATCCTTTTGTGCATATGACGGGACACGGAAATGTTGTTTTCAGTGATTCTGATGTAACCAATCTGAGAAATTATCTGACTTCAGGTGGTTTTCTGCATATTGATGACAATTATGGAATGGATCAATATATTCGAAAAGAAATCAAAAAAATATTTCCAAATAATGATTTGTTAGAAATTCCGGCCAATCATCCTATTTTTCAAAAACCATTTCCTTTCCCGAATGGATTACCGAAAATCCATGAACACGATGGCACACGTGCACAAGCATTTGGAATTTTTGTCGACAACAAATTAGTCCTTTTATACACCTACGAATGTGATTTAGGTGACGGTTGGGAAGATCCGGAAGTTCACAATGATCCAGCAAATGTTCGCGATAAAGCTTTGAAAATGGGCGCCAACATTATCAATTATATTTTTACCAATTAGTGATTGGTACTTAGCAATTCATCAAATAAAAAAACAACAATAACCAGACTTTTCACTTTTCACAAAAAAAATGCAGCTTACTCACGAAGAAAATCAATTTGAAAGAAAGACATTTCCAATAACATTAATTTGCGATCATATTTATTTTCAGCAGAATATTGGTTCTATTTTCAGAATAAGCGAAGCTTTTGGAGTTGAAAATATTGTCTTTTTTGGAAAAGATATTCCGCTGACACCTCGTAAAATCAATAAAACTTCACGAAGTACACATCTTCATGTGCCACATATGGTTATTGAAGAGTTTTCTGAACTTCATTCCTTCCTTTCGGAAAATAATTTTGAAATTATTTCATTAGAAATCGCATCTAACAGCAAACCTCTTAAAGAAGTCATTATTCCTGAAAATCAAAAAATTGCGCTTATAATTGGAAGTGAAATAAACGGAATTTCAGATGAGCTTTTAAAAATTTCGCATCAAATTGTGCATATAAATATGTTTGGAAAAAACTCTAGTATGAATGTTGTCCAAGCTGCAAGTATTGCACTCTATGAGATTACTTCTTTATAAAAAATTCTTTTTTGAAACATCCTATCTTTTTTCTATGATTTGATTGTTTATTTTTCTCGATAAACAACAGATAATCACGACGAAATACATTTAAAAAATTAAAAAGAAAGAAAAAACTTATTAATATTTTTTGTTAAATTTTTGTAGGAATCAGTATTTGTAAGGGATTGTAAAATTTCTCACAAAATAATCTTTGTAATATTTTTCTACAATACATTTTTGTTATAAAATTGCGTTATAATTAACCAAAAGTAATTTTTTATAACAAAAATCCAAACTATTATGAAAAAAGTTTTTATTACCGCAGTTGCAGCGTTAGTGCTGTTTGCTTGTCAAAATGACCAAACTGATTCAGCTAATTCAGAAACAAGTGCTGCAGCACGTCGTTCTTGTGCATCGCAAGATGTATTAGAAGCACAATTGAAAGCAGATCCGATGCAGGCCATCAGAATGAACCAAATTGAAGCTTTTACAAACGAACAATTACTTAAAGGTTTTTCTGGCCGTTTAGTTAATGGCAAAATTGAAATTCCAGTAGTAGTTAACGTTTTATACAAAACAACTGCACAAAACATTTCTAATGCACAAATCCAAACGCAAATTGATGTTTTAAACAAAGATTTCAATGCTTTAAACTCAGATTACAATAGCGTTCCTGCTTTGTTTGCTGGAGTTAAAGCTAACATTGGAATCACATTTGTATTGGATCAGGTTATCCGCAAATCGACTACCAAAACATCTTGGGGAACAAATGATGCCATGAAAAAAACGGCTCAGGGTGGTATTGCACCAACATCTCCTACTACAAAACTTAACTTATGGTCTTGCGCTATTGGCGGCGGAATTCTAGGTTATGCGCAATTTCCTGGTGGAGCATCTTCAACAGACGGAGTTGTAATTGATTCTCGTTACTTTGGATTATCAGGTTCAGCAAACGCTCCTTTTAATTTGGGAAGAACTGCTACTCACGAAGTAGGTCACTGGATGAATTTACGTCATATTTGGGGAGATGCAACTTGCGGAAGCGATTTAGTATCTGATACTCCAACTCACAACGATGCAAATTATGGTGTACCAGCTTATCCTCATTATAGTACTTGCTCTGGAACTCCAGTTGAAATGACTATGAATTACATGGATTATGTTGATGATAATGCAATGTATATGTTCTCTACAGGTCAAAAAAGCAGAATGATGGCAATATTTGCTACTGGCGGACCAAGAGCAGCTTTTGCACAATAAAAACATTATAAAACCAAGTCAATGTTTTAAAAGCGAGATTTAACGATCTCGCTTTTTTTTGCCTTAAAATTTTAAAAGCTTTTTCCTATATTTATGGTCTAAAACCTAAATATGATAACATCAAAAATCATTTCTAACGGAATTTTAAGAGCATTAGCAACTATTCTTGTAATTAGTGCTGTTTTATACTTTTTATACGAGATACAAACTGTAATCGTTTATCTCTGTATTTCTCTAATTTTATGTTTGATAGCAAATCCGTTAGTACAGTTTTTAAAAAATAAGCTAAAGTTCAGCAATTCATTAGCGGCAACTACAACCATTATTCTTTTTATATTATTGATGGTTGGTTTTATTCTTTTATTTGTTCCTTTAATTATTTCACAGGCAAATAATTTGTCACTTTTAGATACGAACCATCTTCAGTCACAATTTGTAGAAACAGAACAAAGTTTAGAGACTTACTTCAACATTCAACATGTTGATTTAAACAAAATGCTTAATGATTCGAAGATAACTTCGGCATTAGATTTTAACTATTTTACGAGCTTTATAAACTCAATTATGAGCTTTATGGCTGATATGGGAATGGGATTAGTTTCTGTTTTCTTCATCACTTTTTTCTTCATCAAAGATCAGGAAACTTTTAAAAGTCAGGCCAGAAAAATTCTTCCAGATACAAATGAAGACAAAATCTTGAATTCAATAACCAAAATAAATCATTTACTGACACGCTATTTCATTGGCTTGTTATTGCAATTGACTGTAGTTTTTATTTTGTACATTATTGTTCTCGTTATTTTTGGAAACAAAAATGCTTTTGTAATTGCCTTTTTATGTGCCATTCTGAATGTGATTCCGTACATCGGACCAATTATAGGAACTGTATTAGCGGCAATATTAACGATGATTAGTTTGATTGGAAAAGATTTTCAGTCAGAAATACTTCCTACAACAATTTATGTCGTAATTGGGTTCTTATTGGTTCAGGCGATTGATAATAATATCAGCCAACCAATAATTTCATCAAAAAGTGTAAATTCGCACCCGCTTGAAATATTCTTGATTACTCTAATAAGTGGTATTACGTTTGGAATTGTCGGAATGATTATCGCAATTCCGGTTTATACCATGCTGAAAGTTATTTTAAAAGAATTTTTCCCGAACAATAAAATCGTCTCCGTATTAACTGAAAGAATTTAGCTTTGAACACAATTATTTTGCACCAAGACATTCAAGATTTTATATCTCAAAATATTGGTGCTTCAATTTCGAAACTGGCGCTTCAAAAAAATCCTTTTCCTGAAGCCGACTGGATTTTGATTTTAAATCAAATTGAAGCTAAAACAAAAGCTAAAGAAAAACTGCCAACCTGGTTTAAAACAGAAAATATAATTTTTCCGAGCAAAATTTCAGTTGAACAAACTTCTTCTGAAAAAACAGCCGAGTATAAAGCATCTTTAATTTCAGGAAAAACTTTAATTGATCTTACGGGAGGTTTTGGCGTAGATGATTATTATTTCTCACAAAAATTTAAATCTGTAACACATTGTGAAATCAATTCAGATTTATCTGCAATTGTAAAACATAATGTAGAACAGTTACAAGTAAAAAACCTGACTTGTCATGCAGGTGATTCTACCAATATTTTAAAAGAATCCGACCAAAAATGGGATTGGATTTATATTGATCCTTCCCGAAGAAATGATGCAAAAGGCAAAGTTTTTATGTTGAAAGATTGCTTACCGAATGTTCCTGAATCATTGGATTTTTATTTCGAAAAAACAGATTCTATTTTAATAAAAACAGCGCCTTTACTGGACATTTCAGCAGGCTTATCTGAATTAAAATTTGTCAAAAACATTCATATAATCGCGCTTGAAAACGAAGTAAAAGAATTGCTTTTTGAAATTCATAAAAATTTCACAGGAGATATTACAATCAAAACCGCCAACATTCTAAAAGATAAAACGGAAACATTTGAATTCATTTTAGGCAATGAAACTGAATTTCCGTCTTATCATTTGCCTCAAAAATATTTGTTCGAACCAAATTCATCTATAATGAAATCGGGTGGATTTGATGAAGTTAGTTCGTTTTTTAAAATAAACAAACTTCATAAGCATTCCCATTTGTATACTTCGGAAGAATTAATTGATTTTCCAGGAAGAACTTTTGAAATCCAAAAAGTGATTCCGTATAGCAAAAATGAAATGAAAACCGAGCTGGCAAATCAGCAAGCAAACATTACAACTCGTAATTTTCCTGAAACAGTCGAAAACATCCGAAAAAAATGGAAAATAAAAAATGGCGGCAATTTGTATTGTTTTTTTACAACTGATGTAAAAGATAACAAAATAGTTTTAATTTGCACCAAAATAATCTAAGCAATGAAACAACTAATTACACTAACTCTTTTTTTATTAACCTTTACTGCATTTGCACAAAAACCATGTGAATACAGTGTAAATGTAAACGACTCTATCGGGTCGTATAAAGTAACAAATGAATATCTTATAAGTGAGAAAAACTTTGGAGGAAGCTCTAGTTATGTTTTCTTTTCACTGGCGCAAACCGATGGATTACCAACACTTAACTTACAGCTTATTCAAAAAAGCAAGGATTTCATTAAGGCAAACTGTTTTGACAAAAACTCACGTGTATTTTTGCAACTTCAAAACGGCAAAGTTGTTAGCTTAATGCACATCAATCAGGAAAATTGCGGGACACTTATTCACGACAACGGATTTGATAACCGAGTAAATACAGGGATTTTTATGTTCATGAAAGATAATTACGAAGAACTAAAAAAATCGCCAGTAACCATGATGCGAATTAAATATTTAACCGATACGGAAGATTATATTGTAAAAAGCGAAATAACATCTGAAATGAATAAAAAAGTATATAATCCTGATACTTATTTCATTCAGAACATTCGATGCGTTGAATAATTATTCGCATTTCCAATTTTGATCCGAAACCTTATCTTTTAAACCCGCTTTTAAATTATAATGCCACCATTCTGAATCAAAAGAATTGAATCCATTTTTGGTCATTATCTTTTTCAGAAACTTTCGGTTTGATTTTATTTCTTTTGAAAGATTCTCATAATTATGACTGGCTTCGATTCCAAAAAAATCAAAAGGAGTTCCCATATCGACTTCTTTCCCATTAGAATCAACTATTGAAATATCAACGGCTCCTCCTCTATTATGGATGGAGCCTTTTTTTGGATCAGCCACATACTTTGGATTCGAAACAATTTCCCACATTCTTTTTTGAATTGATAAAGGTCTGTAACAGTCGTAAAGTTTGATTTTGAAACCTTTCTTCTTAAAATCATTATTAGCCGCAATTAATGCCTGAACCGTTTTCATTCGCAAAACACATTCAGCACAATCATACACTTTTGCTTTCAAAAAATTATCCTCTGTTGCATACTTCATGTCGTAGACAAAATCTTTGCTAAAATCTTTTAAATTAACAAAAGTAGTATCTGAAATTTCATGTTTTACAGGACTTGAATACATTTCATTTTGAGCATTTGACGAAATATTCCAAAAAAGAAAACCGGTAAAAAAGAAAGATTTTAGAAACTGTGACATAATTTATAGGATTTAAAAATTGAAATTAAACAAAAAAACGCAATCTATGGTTTAATATTTTACAATTTTAAAAATCCATTTGGTGCTTCTTTTAAAATAATAATTTGAGATTTTTTTATTAAATTAGCGAAACAAGCCATTATAAATCAATTAGTTATTTTAAAAAGTTATACTATGAAAAAAAGAACAAAATATTTATTTATAACTGCATTGACTTGTTTTACAATAGTATCATGTAAAAAAGAAAGCATCAAAAATGTTCCAACAACCGACTCGACCTCAATAAGAACTGAAGCTTTGAAAGCAGATTCGGTGGTAATTAATCCGATTGATACACTGAATAATTTGGTTGGAAAAAGCGTTATTGGCACTCATTTATTAGCGCAAAGCAGTTTAACTCCAAGATTAAAAACGCTTTTAGGCACTGATTATGATCAAATGGTGAAATACTGGAATACGGAAACTCCATTTACAAAAGAAGGCGAAATTTTACATGCCAGCGGATGCAAACAACATGATTGCAATACTTACTCATATGATTTATACATAGATATAAAAAACAACAAATTAAATGTGTACAAATTCAGCGAGTCAAAACTGAACATTTTTGCCGAAGATAATTTCAGAATTGTTTTAAAAGATTCTTTATTGCATGATTTAAATATCAAAAAAAGCAATTCTAAAATTCAGTAAAAAAGTAATTACAATTTTTTCAAATAAAAATAGCGGCTTAAAACCGCTATTTTTATTTGAACTTTCGACTTTTGACTTTCGATTACTAGATCTCCCCAGTCATCAGAATATTTTCCTGAATGCCTTTATCTCTAAGCATTCTGAAATGTGACCGAACGGCATGATAAAATGGATATGAAGTATAAGGCAAATCATATTCGGCTGCATAACGCATTATTATTGGCGTGATATAAGGATAATACGTATGTGCAACAGCAGGAAAAAGATGATGCGCTACATGGTGCGTAAAACCTCCGTATAAAAAATTAGCCAATTTACTATTTGTACTAAAATCTTTGGTTACAATCATTTGGTGCATGGCCCAAGTCGCCGAAAGATTTCCTTCTTCGTCAGTTCCCGGAAAATGTGCATCTTCGTCAACATGCGTTGATACAAGTGCCACAACCCCTAGAGCACTTCCGCATAAATGCATGGCAAACCAACCTCCTAAAACTATATACCAAGGCTGATTTAAGAGAAACATCGGAATGAAAAGCATGTAAATCAGATTTATGATTTTTGCGGCAAATAATCGATAGATTTCACGTGTTGGAATCTTCTCAACTACTTTCTTTACATAATTATTTTTTGTTCCAAAGAAATCTTTAAAATCACGAATATAAATCCAATTCAGACTATAAAGTGGATAAATAAACCACATATAAATATGCTGGTATTTGTGATAATTAAACAATGGACTGTTTGGAAAAATCCTAATGATATCGCTTTGTTTGATATCAATATCCCAATCTGGGACATTTGGATAAGCATGATGAAGATTAATATGGCGACGTGTCCACAGCCAGTGATTACTTCCAAAAAGTTCCAAAATATACATGAAACGCTCATTATGCATTTGTTTCTTGAAAAGTGCTCCGTGCGCAGCATCATGAAAGGCATTTATAAAAAGTACGATCATAGTGAAACCGCACAAAATATAAAAGAGAAATAATAACGGTGTTCTATTCCCGAACAACAAAATACAAGCGTAAAATAAAAAGAAAAGAAATACAAGTCCGACAGACTTAATAATGTTTAAACGATACAATGATGAATTTTGTAAAACAGTTTCGTTCACTTCCGAGCGCAGCTTTTTAAAAAAATCATCATTACCCGCTTTGACATAAACTGGGCGTTTTAATTTTTCCATAAGATTTGATTTTGCTGAAATTGTCATACCAAATTTAATAAAAAAAAGTTAAAACACGGTAAAACAAAGCTTTACAGATTGAAAAAAGTAAGAAAAACTTAACATTGGAAAAAGTATAGAAAAATACAGAAGTACTCATAAATAGCACAACAAAAACACATCATTTTTTATTTCCATTTCCTTGCAAATACAGCAAATACTTACCACAGCTTGTTATTCATCTATTAATTACTGAATTTATAAAGACGCTATTAAATTTCACTTTTTCGTATTTTGCTTCTTCAATACCTTTTTAAACCTTTCAATTATGCTGAAATTAAAATACATCGTTATCACTTTGCTTTTTTCTGTTATGGCGTATAGCGGCCCTATTATCTATGTAAATCAGGTTGGATTTGACCCAGAAAGCCCAAAAGTGGCCATTATCGGTTTCAATGGAAACTTTTCAAATACAACTTTTGATATTATTGATACAAAAAGTCAAAAAACAGTTTTCACATCGACAATTGGAAAAGCAGAAAATATTGAAGACTGGATGCTTGATAAATCCTACTACAAAGCTGATTTTTCGTCTTTCAAAAAGCCCGGAAATTATAAAATCACCATAAAAATTGCGGATCAAATCTACAACTCGGCCAGCTTTTCAATTGAAGAAAATATCTTGGCAAAAAGAACCATTTCATCAATCGTACATTATTACAACAAACAAAGAGCCAATACTCCCGAAGAACTTGAAGCCGACAAAAATATGCTGCTATTTGGAAGCACAAAAAAAGTCGATGTTCATGGCGGATGGTGTGATGCATCTGGTGATGTAAGCAAATATTTTTCGCATTTGGCTTATGCTAATTTTGTTTCGCCACAACAAACACCATTGGTAACGTGGTCGCTCATCAATACATCAGAAGAAATTTCAAAAGAACTCATTCAATGGAAAATAAAAGATTCATTAGACAATGAAGCCATTTGGGGCGCTGATTACATGATGCGTTGCTTATCTGACGAAGATTATTTCTACATGATTGTTTTCAGCTATTTTGACAAAAATCCTGCAGCCAGAAGAATTGTCGGGCTTAAAGCCAATAGCGTAACTACAGATGAATATCAGTCCGCTTTTCGTGAAGGCGCTGGAATGGCTATCGCATCACTCGCCCGAATTTCGCAGTGGAAAAAAAATGGAGATTTCACTTCAAAACAATATCTCGACGGAGCAAAACGCGCTTATGCTCATCTTTTAATCAATAACACAAAATATGACGATGACGGAAAAGAAAACATCATCGATGATTATTGTGCATTAATGGGCGCAACAGAGTTATGGATTGCCACGAATGAGAATTTCTATAAAGAAGAAGCCAGAAAATGGGCTCATAAATTAGAAAACCGAATGACAGATCAAGGCTGGTTTAGAAGCAATGATGGCAATCGTCCATTTTGGCATGCTGCAGATGCAGGTTTGCCAATTGTAGCTTTAACTCGCTATTTAAAAAAGGAAAGCGATGAGAATGAAAAAATTAAAGCAAAAGAAGTGATAAAAAAAGCTTTAAATTATAATTTGGCCGTGACTAATAATGTAAGCAATCCATTTGGTTATGCCAGACAGAGTTTTCTATTTAATGACAAAATAAAAGACGGTTTTTTCATTCCGCATGAAAATGAAACTGGCTGGTGGTGGCAAGGCGAAAATGCCCGATTAGCATCGCTTGCGACAGCTGCTACTGAAGGTGGAAAAGCTATATCTCTTCAAAAAAATGATGCCACAAAAAAATCACTTGATTTGTATGCATCTCAGCAATTATCGTGGATTTTAGGTTGTAATCCTTATTCTGTATGCTTTTTATATCAATTTGGAGAAAAGAATGTTCCCTATATGCACTCCAATTATGGGCACGGCTCAGAAAAAGGCGGAATCTCAAATGGCATTACCGGAAAAGAAGGAAATGGCGATGGATCAGGAATAGATTTTAAAATGGATGTTGACGGAAATGATGAATGGCGCTGGACCGAACAATGGATTCCACACTCAGCATGGTTTCTACAAGCAATAACCGCCACCGTTAATAAATAAAATAATGTTGAAAACAACTTTAAAAATCAAATGAAAAAGTCACTTATCATAATTGCTTTGCTAACAATATGTTTTTTTCAAGCGGATTGTTTCGCGCAAAAATCAAAAAAATCAAAATTCAGAGCTTTGGTTTTATATGAAAACGGCGGGCATCATCTGGAATTTACCAAAGCAGCAAAACCATGGCTAAATAAACTCGCAATTGATAGCAGTTTTACAATTGATTATATCGAAAATACCAAAACAATAAATGAGGCACTTTTAAGCAAATATCAGGTTTTTATTCAACTTGATTATCCGCCTTATACCTGGAGCGAAGAATCAATGAAAGCATTTCAAAATTATATGGCGAGCGGCAAAGGTGGATGGATAGGTTTGCATCACGCAACTTTGCTTGGAGAATTTGATGGATATCCAATGTGGAAATGGTTTTCTGATTTTATGGGAGGTATAAAATTTGTCAATTATATTCCGGATTTTGCTAATGCGAAAGTGAATATTGAAGATAAATCTCATCCTGTAATGAAAGGAATTCCATCTGATTTTTTTGTAAATAAAGAAGAATGGTACATTTATGATAAAAGTCCGCGCGAAAATGTTCATGTTTTAGCCTCGGTTGACGAATCAACTTACGAACCTGATTCAAAAATAAAAATGGGCGATCATCCGGTAATTTGGACAAACGATCATTTTGCTTCCCGAAATATTTATATTTTCACGGGACATTCACCCGAATTATTTAAAAATGAAGCTTACACTACTCTTCTTAGGAATTCTATTTTTTGGGCAGCTAATAAAAACTGAAGTTTTTTTCAAACAGAGAAAAATTTTAACTTAAAACCACCTGCCTTATAAGCAAGAATCAAATAAATAATATTAAAAACAAAAAAGCCACTCGATTGAGTGGCTTTTGATGTGATTCCAGAAGGATTCGAACCTTCGACCTACGCATTAGAAGTGCGTTGCTCTATCCAGCTGAGCTATGGAACCATTTATTTTAAAACTTTATCGCTTAAAGTTTTAGTCGGGGTGGCAGGATTCGAACCTGCGGCCTCCTGCTCCCAAAGCAGGCGCGATAACCGGGCTACGCTACACCCCGAAGGCAAAATTTAAGCGGAGAGACAGGGACTCGAACCCTGGCGACGGTTACCCGTCGACAGATTAGCAATCTGCTCCATTACCGCTCTGGCACCTCTCCAAGCTCAAGAAACGTGTTCTGTTTTGCGGTTGCAAATGTAAGACAACATTCCATATCTCACAACTATTTTTGCGCTTTTTTTAAAGTTTTTTTCATCTTTTTTCTAAAACACTTCACAATCAAACGAATAGAATTAACAAAAATTTCATCTTAAATTTAAAATCACCCTATTTCATACAAAATTTGAATTTATTCAAATAAAGAGTAAATTTGCTAGATAACTAATATTAACAGAAAATGAACAAAAGAGTTGTTATCGTTTCTGCCGTTAGAACACCTATCGGAAGTTTCATGGGAGGGTTATCTACCGTACCCGCACCAAAATTGGGCGCTGCCGCTATAAAGGGAGCCCTTCAAAAAATTAACCTAGACCCAAAATTAGTTGATGAAGTTTTTATGGGTAATGTAATTCAGGCAGGTGTTGGACAAGCTCCGGCACGCCAGGCAGCACTTTTTGCCGGTTTGTCTGAAGAAGTTGCTGCAACAACAGTAAACAAAGTTTGTGCTTCTGGAATGAAAGCTGTAATGTTCGCTGCACAATCAATTGCTTGTGGAGACGCTGAAATTGTAGTAGCCGGCGGAATGGAAAGCATGAGTTTGATTCCTCATTACGTACAAATGCGTGCCGGAAATAAATTTGGCCCGGCAACTATGCTTGACGGAATGCAAAAAGATGGTTTGACAGATGCTTACGATAACAACGCAATGGGAGTTTGCGCTGATTTATGTGCAACTGAATACAACATCAGCCGTGAAGAACAAGACGCTTTCGCAATTCAATCTTACGAAAGAAGTGCAAAAGCCTGGGATGCTGGAAAATTCGACAATGAAGTTGTTCCTGTTGAAGTTCCACAAAGACGTGGAGAACCCATTATATTTTCAAAAGACGAAGAATATACTAACGTTAAATTAGATAAAATTCCATCTTTAGCTCCAGTTTTTACAAAAGACGGAACTGTAACTGCTGCAAATGCTTCAACAATTAATGACGGAGCTGCTGCTTTGATTTTAATGTCTGAAGAAAAAGCAAATGCATTAGGATTAAAACCTTTGGCCTACATAAAAGGCTACGCTGACGCCGCACAAGAACCAAAATGGTTTACAACAAGTCCGGCGAAAGCATTACCAAAAGCGTTAGACAAAGCAGGAATTTCAATTTCAGATGTTGATTATTTCGAATTTAACGAAGCTTTCTCTGTAGTTGGTTTAGCCAATTCTAAAATCTTAAATCTTGACAATGATAAAGTAAACGTAAATGGTGGAGCTGTTTCATTAGGACATCCTCTTGGAGCTTCAGGCGCCAGAATTATCGTAACTTTAATCAATGTTTTAGAACAAAACAATGCAAAAACCGGAGCTGCAGCAATTTGCAACGGCGGTGGAGGTGCATCTGCAATTGTTATCGAAAGAGCTTAAATAATATCACAAAAATTAGGAGCTATAGCTTTATGGCTCCTAATTTTAAACTTATAAATTACCCTAAATGTTCGGAATTTGCAATTTAGCTATAGTACCCGTTCGATCTGAACCAAGTGACAGAAGTGAAATCGTTACACAACTTTTGTTTGGCGAACATATCGAAATTTTAGAACGCCAGAATCAATGGGCTAAAATTAAAATTCAATTTGACGACTATATTGGTTGGGTCGATTCTAAACAATATCAGGTAATTTCTGAAGCCAATTTTAATCAGTTGAGCAAAGAAGCTATAATTTTAAATGCTGACTTAATTGATTACATAACTGCGCCAGATAATTTGTTGCTTCCAATTCCGCTTGGAGCTTCTTTATCATTTTTAAATAATAGCGAAATCAATACTTCAAATTTTGATTTTGAAGGCACAAAAACCAGTGGCATCAAACCAAAAAGCGCTATTATAAACACCGCTTTTATGTATCTGAATGCGCCTTATTTATGGGGAGGAAAAACACCTTTTGGTATTGACTGTTCTGGCTTTACGCAAATGGTCTACAAATTAAACGGATATAAAATTCACCGTGATGCTTCCCAACAAGCACTTGAAGGCGACCCATTAAGCTTTATTGAAGAAAGTGAAGCGGGAGATTTAGCCTTTTTTGATAATGACGAAGGAAATATTACACATGTCGGCATCATAATGGAAAATAATTACATTATTCACGCAAGTGGAAAAGTTCGCATTGACCGTTTAGACCACACTGGAATTTATAATCCTGAAATAAACAAACATACGCATAAGCTTCGTGTGATTAAAAAGATTATTTAGTATTTCTTCTAAAATCAAAAACATATTTTCAGCAAGCTTTCCATAAAAGCAACAAAATTGTTGTATATTTACAGCAAATTAGTTGCGTTATGAAAAAAGTTGCATCAAAAACAAAACCGTTCGACACAAAAAGAAGCATTCAGAATGCCTCTGGGAAAGTGATATCTATTAGAAAATCGACTTTGTATTCTGGTGGAAAAGAATATAGCTGGAGCACTAAAATGGAACGCGTGGGAGTTATCAGATCTGGCATCCCGTATGATTCTATTGAAGAAATCAGCCGAAGACTAAACAATCCCGTAAAATCAGTTTTAGCTATTGTAGGCATTCCGCAAACTACTTACAACAAGAAAAAAAGCGAACATCTTTTGCTTGATAGCAGAGACAGCGAATTAGTCATTCTAATCAATGAATTAATCGATTATGGCTTAGAAGTTTTCAACGATGAAGAAGAAAAATTTCAGCGATGGTTAAAAAAACCAAACCTTTCTATTGGTGGCAATATTCCAGAAAATATGCTGGATACTATTACTGGAATCAACGAAGTAAAATTTAGCCTAAACAGATTAGAATTCGGAAATTTAGCATAATGATTGTATTTAGAATTGAAAGAGAAAAGCATTTAAATACTACATTAACAGGAATTGGAGCATCAATGACTGAAGGCTACAGATGGAACAGCCTTAATACACGCATCGTCTATACCGCCGATAGCAGAGCACTTGCAACACTTGAAGTGTCAGTACATTTAGATTTAAGCGAAGACTTACCGACGGATCGATTTTATGTAGAAATTGAAATTCCTGATGAAATCACAATACAAGAAGTACACTTAAATGATCTGCCAACTGAATGGAATTCTAAGCCACCAACTCTAATTACCCAGACAATTGGCGATGATTTTGTGTATTACAATGACGCCGCAGTTTTAAAAGTTCCGAGCGCTGTAGTACCAGAAGAATTTAATTATTTAATTAATCCAAATCACGAAGATGCTTCAAAAATCAAAATCATAAATACCAAAAAAATGACTTTTGATTCGAGAATAAAACAATAAATTTTAGGCGCTAATTCGAATCGTCTTTCTAAACTCAGAAGGGCTATTTCCTTTTTGCTTCTTGAAAAACTTATTAAAGTGGCTTTCATCTGTAAAACCAAATTCATACGCAATTTCATTAATGCGCTTATCGCTGAACTGCAAACGATGCTCAATCAGTTTCGTTTTATAATTACTGATATATTGTTGCATTGTTTCATCAGCATGTTTTTTAAAATAGCGTCCTAAATACGTATTCGAAATTCCAAAATAATCACTTATAGATTCCGCTTTAATCTTCTCCGGATAATAAATATTCGTTTGAATATATTGCAAAATATCCATCGCTTTAGCTTCAGTTCCCACATTTACCTGTTCTGGCAAATACTTTGCAATATTTCTGGCAACAATAATGATAAGTGTATTTACTAATTGCTGAATCAACTCCTGATTGTAAACATCTTTATCCTGATGTTCACGGCAAATCGCTTCCACCATCACTTTCACCAAACATTTATCGGCGTCATTTTTTAAAATACAACCTGGCTGATGATTTGCATTTTGCAGAATATATTCCAATCGCTGAATATTTTCATTCTGTAAACTGGAATTCTTCAAATAAATATCATTAAACCTTAAAAAGAAAAACTTCGTTTTGGTCTCAATCGTAAAATTGTGACAATCCTCCGGAGTTAATAAAAACATATGTCCGGCATCATATTCAAAAATATTTTTGTTGATGCACTGCGTTCCCGTCCCATTTAAAATATAAACCAATTCAAAAAAATTATGACGATCTCCAACATCCGGATATTCATCTAAAGTTTCAAAGGAAACGGTAAACGGTTCGTATAAATTTTCTTTTTTCATAAGTCTAAATTATTTGAAGTTGCAAATTTACATAAAAAAGACAAATATATACAAGTTTATACTCTTAAAAATGGTATAATTTTGCCAAGTGAAATTTAAGATTTAAAAATACAACATTATGGAATATAGAAAATTAGGCAATTCAGAACTTCAATTATCAACCATAACTTACGGTGCTTTTGCCATTGGAGGAAATATGTGGGGCGGAAATGAAAAAGCAGATTCAATCGCTTCAGTTCACGCATCAATCGACCACGGTGTTACTACAATCGATACCGCTCCTTTTTATGGTTTTGGTTTAAGCGAAGAAATGATTGGTGAAGCAATTAAGGGTCAGGATCGTTCAAAAATTCAATTACTTACTAAATTTGGTTTAGTTTGGGACGGAAGCAATAACGGAAAAGGCGATTTCTTTTTCGACGCCGATGATAACGGAAAAAAACTTCCGATTTACAAATATTCTTCAAAAGCAAACGTAATTAAAGAAGTTGAAGAAAGCTTAAAACGCCTTCAAACAGATTATATCGATTTACTGCAAATTCACTGGCCAGACTCCACTACTCCAATTTCTGAAACTATGGAAGCTGTTGAAACTTTAATTCAACAAGGAAAAATCAGAGCTTTTGGTGTAAGTAATTATAGCATTCCGCAAATTCAGGAAGCACAAAAAACAGTTCAAATTTCATCAAATCAGGTTGCATACAGCATGTTAAATCGTAAAATTGAAACCGATTTAATTCCGTTTACCGTAGCAGAAAACATCGGAATTATTGCTTACAGCCCAATGGAAAGAGGTTTGTTAACCGGGAAATACTTCACAGACAGCAAACTAAAAGAAAACGATCACAGAAATGGGTATTTCGGACAATTCGATCTTCAAAAAGTAAAAACTTTAATCGAAGAATTAAGTTCTTTGGCAAACGCAAAACACATTTCGATTTCGCAATTAGTGCTTCGCTGGACAACATTACAAAAAGGAATTGCAATAGTTTTAGCCGGCGCAAGAAACGCAGAACAAGCTATTTCAAACGCTAAAACAATGGATTTCGATTTATCAGCTTCAGAATTGGAATTTATCAATCAGGCGATTTCAAAAATAAAATAATTCTCTTTTTAAATACATAGAGACATAGTTCTTATTGCGCACAAAAGGTGTTTCACCTCCATTACCTAACATATTCAGCGCAATCTTGTCATTCCGAGAACTATGTTTCTATGTGTTTCAAAAAAATCTCAAAAAATTAAATAATTAGAATTTGGGTGTGTTCGCCGCGGCGAATCGGGCTATCCTTTGCAATCTTTTGTATCTCGTTAAAAAACGAGACACAAAAGGATTTCCTCTACTATCCCTCACACATCCTGAATTCATCAGAACAAAAAAGTAAAATGAAAAAGATATTTATAATTAACGGCGGACAAAAATTTGCTCATTCAGGTGGAAAATTCAATCAAACAGTTCAGGACTGGACAGTTGAATTTCTTTCAAAAAACACAAATTACGAAATCAAAACAACACATATTGAAAGCAAAATCGATCTTCAGGAAGAAGTTGAAAAATTCGTTTGGGCAGATTTAATCATTTACCATACACCGGTTTGGTGGTTTCAAATCCCGAATCTTTTCAAAAAATACATTGATGATGTTTTTACGCAAGGACACAACAACGGAATCTACAAAAGCGATGGAAGAAGCCGAGTAAATCCAGATATCAACTACGGAACTGGCGGACTTTTACATGGACGAAAATATATGCTTACAACAAGCTGGAACGCACCTGCAACCGCTTTTACACTTCCGGGAGAATTCTTCGAAGAAACTTCGGTTGATGATGGCGTAATGTTCGGTTTCCATAAAATGAATAAATTCACTGGAATGGAAAAAGTAAACGGATTTCATTTTCATGATGTTGAAAAAGGCGCAACACCAGAAAATATTATTACCTTTAAAGAACAGTATACCAAACACTTAGAAGAAACCTTTAAAACTTTATAATTATGATATCAATTACCGCAATCATTAAAAGTAAAAAAGAGAATATTCAACAACTTCAAAGTTTATTGAACGACTTGGTTGTCGAAACTAGAAAAGAAGCAGCTTGTGTGCGTTATGATCTTCATCAATCTGAAAACGTTTTTATAATCTGGGAAGAATGGAAAGATCAAACTGGCTTAGATCTTCACAACAATCAATCGCATTTACAGGATTTTATCAGCAAAAGCGAAAATTTTGTTTCTGCTCCTATTCAGGTTTACAAGACAGCACAAATTTTATAATTAAATATATGAAAGCATTATTTACAAATACATACGAATCTGAGTTCGTAAAAACCGAAATAGCAAAACCTACTCCTAAAAAAGGAGAAGTTTTAGTTAAAATACATGCAAGCGGCGTAAATCCAATTGACAATAAAATAAGATTAGGACTTTCTCCTTATGCTTCACCTGTTTTACCAGCTATATTAGGCACCGACCTTGCTGGAGTAATTGAAGAAATTGGCGAAGACGTAACCGTTTTTAAAGTCGGTGACGAAGTTTACGGACTTGCAGGAGGTGTTTTAGGTCTTCAGGGAACTTTAGCCGAATATACCGCTGTTGATGCCGACTTATTGGCCATAAAACCAAAAAACCTAAGCATGAAAGAAGCCGCGGGAATTCCGTTAGTGTTACTTACAGCCTGGGAAGGTTTAATTGATAGAGCAAAAGTTCAAAAAGGTGACAAAGTTTTGGTTCACGCGGGCGCAGGCGGCGTTGGACACATGGTAGTGCAACTTGCAAAAATTTTTGGTGCCGATGTATACGCAACCGTTTCTTCTCAAAAAGCAGAAATAGTAAAATCATACGGAGCAATTCCAATTGATAAAAACACAACAGTTGATGATTATGTAAATCAATACACAAACGGAAAAGGATTTGATATTATTTACGATACTATTGGCGGTCAAGCATTCGATGATTCGTTAAAAGCCATTCGTCATTACGGACAAATCAGTAGTTGTTATGCTTTTGGAACTCATACTTTAGCAACAAGTTCACTTCGCAATGCAAGTATTCACGGTGTTTTTGTTTTACGTCCAATGATTGGCAACGAAGGAAGAAAACATCATGGTGATATTTTAAAAGAAACAACGAAATTTATTGAAGAAGGAAAACTAAAACCACTAATTGATCCTAGAACATTCACTTTAGATAATGCAATGGAAGCGCACAAAGCTGTTAGTGACAATTCTGCTATTGGAAAAATTGTTATAGATATAACGTAATTGTCCGAAATAATTATTCAGAAAAAAGCTAAATTGCTTCATATTCAGAAAAATATAAAAATGAGCAGTTACCATCTTGCCGAAATTAATATTGCGAAAATGAAAGGAGTCGATATCAACGACCCAATCATGAAAGAATTTGTAGACAATTTAGATTTAGTAAATACTTTAGCCGAAAACAGCGAAGGTTTTATCTGGAGATTAAAAGACGATAGTTATAATGCCACAAGCCTGAATCCATATAATGATGAGCAAGTTATCATCAATGTATCAGTTTGGGAAAGCATTGAAACTTTGGAATATTATATGTACAAAACTTTTCACAGCGAATTTTTAAAGCGAAGAAAAGAATGGTTTCAGAAATTCGGAAAAGCGCATACAGCCATGTGGTGGATTCCAAAAGGACATATTCCAACGATGGAAGAAGCTGTTGAAAAATTAGATTATCTTCAGCAAAACGGTCCATCAGAATTAGTTTTCGATCTTCGAAACAAATATCCGATGCCAGTTCACGCATAGTTTTTATAGCCACGAATTCACGAATTTATTTTTGAAAATCTATGCACAACGATTTTAAATTAATTCGTGACCCGAGCGATAGCGAACAGGCGAAGCAATTCGTGGCGAACAAAAATTACTTTATTCCGCCAAAAGCCCCGAAACACATATTTTTGTGTAAAATTTCGACTTTTGAAAAACCTACTTTTTTCATCAAATCCAATTGATAATTCATAGATCTTGGGGAATCTTCTTTTTCAATATAATCTAAAACTTTCTGGCGATAATCAGCCCCTCCTATTCCTTCCAAATATTCGCCATAACGTTGCCAGGTATATTCATTTAATAATTCTGTGTCTTGAGTGATCAAATCCGAAATCATTAAACAACCTCCGGGTTTCAATAATTTAAACAATTTGATAAAAGTTGTTTCCCAATCGTTATCATCTCTCAAATGATGCAAAACTGCACCTGCCAAAATAATATCAAAACTATTTTCTTTTAATTCCACTTCTCGAATATCGCCCTGTCTTATTTCAACTTTTCCATTTGTTTCCGCCGAAACTCTTTCAAAAGCACGATTTAACATTGGTAAACTCAAATCGACCAAAGTGCAATTTAAATCTGGCACTTTAGACAACATTTTTAAAGTATAATTTCCGGCTCCGCAGCCCACATCTAAAATAGTTGCAGCATTCGGAACAATTCGTCTTGAAGCTTCAGTTATTAATTCCAAAGAAATAGTTGCGTCGATTGTGGCCACTTGTCCTGTTTCTAGATTTGAAAATCGCTCGACATCATTGTCAAATCGTTCTTTTATTTCTGCAATAGTTGATTTTTTCATAGTCTTTGTTTTTTTTTAATCTCTCGCAGATTTCGCTAATCTTTTGCTATTATGGATTGGAAATATTATGGTTAGATGATTTTATCTAAATTAATAATCTGCTTTATCTGCGAGAGACTTATTTTTTGTTTTTCAAAACTATTCTTTTCATAAATACTTTAAAAATACTATTTTTATCAATTAATAATACTTAAAAGGTATCATGGAATTGCGTCACCTAAAATATTTTCTGGCTGTAGCCGAAGAACTGAACTTTACTAAAGCTTCAGAAAAACTCTTTATTTCCCAGCCTCCGTTGAGTCGACAAATTGCAGAATTAGAAGAAGAACTTCAGGCGAAGCTTTTCATCAGAAACAATAAAAAAGTAGAATTGACCGAAGCCGGAAAATATTTTGAAAAAGAAGTAAAAAACCTTTTCCAAAATCTTGAACGCATTTCTGTAAAGACAAAAAAGATAGCAGAAAACGTTTCAGGAGAATTCAGGATTGCTTATATCAGTTCGATTTATTCTTCTGTCATTTCAGAATTAATAAAACATCTGAAAGCGCAATTTCCATACGTAAATTTTAAACTTTTCGAGGTTTCAACAACAAAGCAAATCGATGCCTTAGAACAAGGAAAAATTGAAATGGGAATTATCAGATCACCAATTCAGTCTCCTAAAATAAAATCGCATTTATGGTTTAAAGATGGATTTTCATTGGTTTACAATAAAAAATCTGTTCAAATAAAATCGGAAAATGAGATTTTAAAATTGAAAGACGAAACATTTGTTTTCTTTAATAAAGATTATGCGCCACATTATCATGAAGTTTTATTGGAACTTTGCGCCTTTTATGGCTTTACGCCGAAGATAATTCACGAAGCGAATAATATCAATTCTATCGTACAATTAGTCAAAAATGGATTAGGAATTTCGATTGTTCCTTCGAATATTGCAAAGAATAATCAAGATCCTGAAATTGATTTTATTGAATTGAAGAAAGTGAATCTTTTTACAAATGTTTCAATTATAACTTCAAAGGATGATGATTCTGAAATCACGCAATCTGCTGTTGATTTTTTATTAAAAAAAGAATAGCCACGAATTCACGAATTTAATTTTTTAAAATCTATGCATAGAGTTTTTATAATAATTCGTGAATTCGTGGCTATAACAAAAAATCGTTACAATTTAGTACAGAAATCCACATAAGAAAAACAGAAGTTTTAAATACCTTAGCAAATTATAATCCCACTCAATAAAAATCAATAAAAATGGCTGAACAATCTTCAATTCAGTGTCCAAACTGCGGAACTCCTATCGATGTAAATGATGTTTTAAAACATCAGTTGGAAGATAGTATCCGTAAAGAATTTCAACAAAAAGCAAATATTCAAAACCGTGAATTAGAGCTTAAAAACGAACAATTGGAAAAAGCCAAAACGGAATTTGAAGCGAAGAAAAAACAGGAAAATGAACTTTTCGCTGAACGTTTAGAGCGCGAGAAAAAAACAGCCGAAAAAGAAATATCCGAAAAACTAAAAGCTAAATTAGAAGAAGAAAACAAAGATCGTTTGTTATTGATGGAAAAAGAACTCTCTGAGAAATCTGAAAAAATCAGAGAATTAAATAAAATGGAAGGTGAAATCGCAAAATTGCAACGCGAAAAACTGGAAATGAAAGATGCGATTCAGGCTGAAGCTGAAAAACAATTGAATGTACAATTAGGTTTGGAACGTGAAAAAATCAGAAAACAGGAAGATGATAAAAACGAACTAAAATTCAAAGAACTTCAGAAACAGTTGGAAGAACAAAAAAAGCTGACTGAAGAAATGAAACGCAAGCAAGAACAAGGCTCAATGCAATTGCAAGGTGAAGTAATGGAATTAGCGATTGAAGAATGGCTGGCTAACAACTTTCCGCTTGATAGTATTGACGAAATTAAAAAAGGAGCAAACGGCGCCGACTGTCTGCAAGTTGTAAACACAAGAGAACATCAAAACTGCGGTTCTATTTATTACGAAAGCAAGAGAACAAAAGCGTTTCAGCCTTCATGGATTGAAAAATTCAAAAACGATATCAGAACCAAAAGAGCAAATATTGGAGTTCTGGTTACCGAAGTTATGCCAAACGGAATGGAACGAATGGGAATGCGAGACGGAATCTGGATTTGTACGTATGAAGAATTTAAAGGCTTAAGTGCTGTTCTGCGTCAATCATTGATTCAGGTTAGTCAGGCAGTTCAGGCGCAAGAAAACAAAGGCGATAAAATGTCGATGTTATATGATTTCCTAACAAGTAATGAATTCCGTTTACAAGTAGAAGGAATCGTAGAAGGCTTCACTCAAATGCAAAGCGATTTAGATTCTGAAAAAAGAGCGATGCAAAGAATATGGAAACAACGTGAAAAACAAATTGAAAAAGTGGTTCACAATACTTTAGGAATGTATGGCTCCATTCGTGGCATTGCCGGAAATGCAGTTCAAAGTGTAAAAGCTTTGGAATTGGATTTTATTGAAGGCAATGATGAAGAGGAAGGAACTAAAGAATTGTTCGAATAATTAACCATAGTATTGTCATTTCGACCGAAGGGAGAAATCACACAAGAAACTCCACAAAGAATATCTACAATCTTTGTCGATTAGCGTGTGTGATTTCTCCCTTCGGTCGAAATGACAAAATCAATCCACCTTCTTAAAAACAGCTAATTTCCCAGAAGGATTAGACAGAGTCAATTGATTATTTCCAATGGAATAAGTTGTAGTACTCTGTAAAGCTTTCAAAAATTCGCCTTCTTTATTTCCTTGTGGACAAGCCATTAAAGTTGAAATCACTTTAGTGAAACGCAAAACATCTTTCTCATAAAAGATTTGTCCCGTTATCGAATTACAGCCTCCAAAACCAGAAAATCTGTTTTCTGTTGAATTAATCTCAAGTCTTGGAAATTCCTTTTGAAAATCAGTTGCAAAAACTTTGTATCCATTTAATTCTTCCAAAACCCAAATATCATGAAGTCGATAATCGGTTAAGTATTTTCCGCATCCACTTAGTTTTTTTGTTTCTAATTCCGAATTATTTTTGATTTCAATTTTTACACTATAAGGCGAAATCGCTCCAGACATTGAATCCTGACAGTCCAATTGCTGAATCGTAATTGTCGCCGAAACAGACTCATTACTAACTTTATACATCTTTACATTAGCATCCATAGCTTTAATCGCTTCAACGGCTGGAAAAACTAGTTTTTCTTTTCCAGGTATTAATGACGTAAAAACAATTTCCTCATTTCCTATTTTAATTCCCCAAAACGGTTCGTTTCCAGTTCCTTTGAAGTAATATTTTAAATCTTCTTCGGTAGAACTTACAGAAGATGTCGTGCCAGATTCTTTGTTTGCAGTTGTTTTACAGCCTATCATAAAGACTGATAACAACAATATTGAAAGTATTTTTTTCATGAGATTTTAGTTTAAAAAATATTCTTTTATAAAACATTGGTAAAATTCTTATGAATTTACGACATTTTTTTGAAACGCTTATTTAGAATCCTTTCAAATTTAAAAAAACTAAATCACTCAAAAATCATTCAAAACCCGCACTACGTAAAAGATTACGACAAAATACGTAGTAAAAAAAACTTCCATCTACTTAAAAAAATAAATATATTACGTATTTTTATAAGTATAAATACTTATATTTGCGTAGTAATACTTAATTAAAGAAATCATGATTAAAGTAATAGTAGTTGGAAACGGCATGGTTGGTTATAAATTTTGCGAAAAGTTTGTTGCAAAATCAGGACAAGAAAAGTATCAAATCACAGTATTTGGAGAAGAACCGAGACGCGCTTATGATCGTGTCCACTTAAGCGAATACTTTGGAGGAAAAACGGCTGATGACTTATCACTTTCCACAAGCCAATGGTATACCGAAAACAATATTATTCTAAATACATCTGAGCTAATTACAGATATTAATCGTGATGTAAAAACAATACATACACATTTAGGGAAAACACATACGTATGACTACTTAGTTTTGGCAACCGGTTCTTCGGCTTTTGTTCCGCCAATTGAAGGTGTCGAAAAAGAAGGTGTTTTTGTGTACAGAACTATCGAAGATCTGGATGCTATTATGGCTTACGCCAAAAAAATAAAGCAAAAAGGAGCTACTGAAGCAGCCGTTTTAGGAGGTGGTTTATTAGGACTTGAAGCTGCAAAAGCCGTTAGAGATTTAGGATTGAATCCGCATGTGGTAGAATTTGCGCCACGCTTGATGCCAAGACAATTAGATCAAGGCGCGAGCGATATGCTTCAATCAAAAATTGAAGAATTAAACATCGGAATTCACCTTAACAAAGCAACGCAATATATTGATGGAAAGGAAAGTATAACGGGAATGATGTTTGCAAACGACGAATTGTTAAAAGTAGACATGTTGGTTATATCTGCCGGAATTAAACCTCGCGACGAACTGGCAAGAGTTTCAGGGCTTGAAGTTGGTGTACGAGGCGGAATTGTGGTAAACAATCAGATGCGAACATCAGATCCTTCTATTTTTGCGATTGGAGAAGCAGCGCTTTACAACCACAACATTTACGGACTTGTTGCGCCAGGTTACGAAATGGCCGATGTAGCCGCTGAGCAAATCTTAAATGGCGATAAAACCATGAGAGAAACCATCGATATGTCAACACAATTGAAATTAATTGGTGTTGAAGTTGCGAGTTTTGGTGATCCTTTTATTGAGAACAATGACGTTACTGCTATTATTTATGAGAATAAATTAAGCGGTGTTTATAAAAGAATCAACGTTACAAAAGATTCTAAAAAATTATTAGGCGGAATTTTAGTCGGAGATTCCAGTGATTACAATTCTCTTTTCCAGATTTATATCAATGAAATGGCGTTGCCTAAAAATCCAGAAGATTTGATTTTGGGTTCTCGCGACGGTTCTGAAGGTTCTTCTTTAGGAAGCGTAATGGATTTGCCAGATACGGCTGTAATCTGTTCTTGCGAAAATGTCACTAAAGGTGCTATTTGCTGTAAAATTTTAGACGAAAGCTGTTCTTCACTTTCAGATGTTGTCAAAGCAACAAAAGCAACTTCGGGTTGTGGAGGTTGCAAACCAATGGTATCTGATTTGGTAAAAGCAACTCAGAAATCTTTAGGAAAAGAAGTAAAAGAAGTTATTTGCGAGCATTTCAGCTACACACGTCAGGAATTATTCGATTTGGTAAAAATCAATAAATACGAGAATTTCTATGACGTTCTGGATCATCACGGAAAAGGTGACGGATGCGAAGTTTGCAAACCAGTTGTTGCTTCTATTTTCTCTAGTATTTACAACGATACGGCGAACAAACACGTAACTACACAAGATACAAACGATAGGTTTTTAGCCAATATTCAGCGAAACGGAACTTATTCTGTTGTTCCAAGAGTCGCAGGAGGTGAAATTACTGCCGAAAAACTAATTGTAATTGGCGAAGTGGCAAAACAATTTGATTTATACACTAAAATTACTGGAGCACAAAGAGTCGATTTGTTCGGAGCGCATTTAAGTGACCTGCCAAAAATCTGGAAAATATTAATCGAAAATGGTTTTGAAAGCGGTCACGCCTACGGAAAATCACTTCGTGCCGTAAAAAGCTGTGTTGGAAATGCTTGGTGTCGTTACGGAATGGACGACAGCGCTGGATTTGCAATAGAATTAGAAAACAGATATAAAGGAATTCGTTCTCCCCATAAACTAAAAGGCGGCGTTTCAGCCTGCATTCGCGAATGCGCCGAAGCACGCGGAAAAGATTTCGGATTAATTGCCGTTGAAGGTGGGTGGAATTTATACATCGCAGGAAATGGTGGTGCAAATCCAAAACACGCGGTTTTATTAGCTGAAAAAATAGATAAAGAAACGGTTATAAAATACATGGACAGATTTTTAATGTATTATATCCGCACTGCCGGTCCGCTAATTAGAACTTCAACTTGGTTAGAAAAACTAGACGGCGGTTTAGAGTATCTCAAACAAGTAATTATCGAAGATAGTTTAGGTATCTGCGAAACATTAGAAGCTGAAATGCAAACCTTGGTAAATACTTTCGAATGCGAATGGAAACAAGTTCTTGAAAAACCAAGATTATTGAAACGTTTCAATCATTTTGTGAACTCAGACGAGAAAGATGACAATATTGCTTTTGTACCATTAAGAGATCAAAAAATGCCTAAAGCTTGGTCGTAACTTAAAACATAAACTTTTAAACACGTAGAGACATAGATTTTAAAAACTTAATAAAGGCGTTTCACTTGCATAAATAAACATAGCTATGTGTTAGAAACTAGTTTCTTTTAATTTTCTTTTTCTCAAACAAAAAACAAAAAAATCTATGTTTCTATGCGTTTAAAAAAATAATAAGCTCCAAAAAAAAGAAAAAAAATCATTAAACGTTTGCTGTCCTTCTTACCCTCTTTTTTACTGCGCCATCATAACTCTCTTGATTGTAAAAAGAGGGCTAAGAAACAGGAAATCAAAACTTAATCAAAATGGAAGAAATCTTAAATCAATACGAAACGGTTCACGCAAGCGATGCTACAATTTGGTTCAAAGCGGGTAAAGTTGAAGATTTCCCGACCAATCGAGGCGGATGCATCAAATACAAAAACAAACAAATCGCCATTTTCAATTTCACTCGCCGTAACGAATGGTATGCTTGCCAGAATGCTTGTCCGCATAAAATGGAAATGGTCCTTTCAAGAGGAATGACAGGTTCAGCAGATGACATCCCAAAAATCGCCTGTCCGATGCATAAAAAGACTTTTTCTTTAGTTGACGGTTCAAATCTAAACGGTGAAGAATACAGCATTGCAACTTATCCCGTAAAGATTGTTGAAGATGAAGTTTTTGTTGGATTTGTAGATTAGAAAAATTGTGAGATGTTAAAAGTAAAATGTTAGATAGATTTTAGTACGGAAACATATATTCTCATTTTTCACTTTTTACAACTCACATTTCACATTTCACATATTTACTAATTCCGTATCTTTGAAATTCTATTATCAAACCAAAAAATGACTACACCTTTTCAAAAAGCAAGCGAATGGATTGATGCTGAAAATGCTCAAGACCCAAACATCGAATTAGATCAAAACAAAGAATATCCAAAAGAATTATTGTATTCCGACAGGATGTACAAAAGACTGATGGAATTTGAGCCGAATGCATCAGAAGAAATTCAGATCGCTTCAAAAGCGCAACATATATGTCGTTGGAAAGTCGCTCGTGAATCTTACCCAATGGATCGTGTTGGTTATTTGAAATGGAGAGAAGAATTGAAAAAATTCCACGCTAAAACCACAGCAGAAATTCTGGTAAAAGCAGGTTATGATCAAACTTTTATTGATCGCGTTTCTTTTTTAATTGAAAAGAAATTACTTAAAAAAGATGCTGAAACCCAATTATTGGAAGATGTTATTTGTTTAGTATTTTTAGAATATTACTTAGAACCATTCGTTCACAAACACGACGAAGAAAAACTAAAAAACATCATCAAAAAAACTTGGGATAAAATGTCAGACAAAGGACATCAGGAAGCTTTAAAAATCAATTATTCTGAAGAAAACTTAAACCTAATAAAAGCTTCTTTAGGATTGTAAAAAAGATATGAAGAAAAGCAATCAGGAAGCTGCAGAAAAAATCACTTTCAAAAATTTACGCCGTCTGTATTTTTTTGCGCTTCTTACTATTGCCTTAACAATAATTGTCAGTCAGTTTTTAGTACAATACAATCTGAATCAGCAATTAAGCGATTCTAAAATCATTAATTTTTCGGGCAAGCAAAGAATGCTGAGTCAGAAAATTGTCAAAGAAGTTCTGATTTTACATTACGTTTCTGATTCGGCTACAGCCAAAAAAACTTCGCATTTAAAAGAGGTTTTAGAACTTTGGAAAAAGAATCAAAATGCATTGGAAAACGGAAATGACAGTTTAGCTTTTCCAAAAGAAAAATCAGAAACACTTTCTAAATTATATCTTGAAATCAATCCGATTTTCAATAAAATTGCACAAACTACAGATTCATTTTTACTGAATTTACAACAGAAAAAATCGACATCTGAAAATCAAAAAAAGGTTCAGATTATTTTGGAAAACGAAGGAACTTTCCTTTCGAAAATGAATCAGATTGTTACGCAATACGATCTTGAAGCACACGAAAAAGTAACCGAACAACGCAAAATCGAATATTGGATTTTTGGTTTTACACTTTTGGTTCTTCTTCTGGAATTCTTCTTTATTTTCAAACCAACCAACAAGAAAATCGAAAAGTTAATTGCCCAGCTTTTATCTTCTGAAAAGAAAGCACTAAAACTGGCATACGACACAGAAATTATCAGCGAAATCAAAGAAAACTCAGTAAAAGAATTGAAATCGCTCAATTATGCAATGGAAAATACGTTGCTTTATTGCCGAATTTCACCAGACGGTTCCATCATTCACATTGGAGAAAAATTTGCTAAACTTCTCAATTACACTAAATTTTCATCTAACAAAAAATTCTCCGAAGTACTTACCGAAGACGAAAAAGAACAAGTTAATTTTGATCGTCTGATTTTCGAAAAACAACGCAGCGGCTGGCAAGGCGAAATCAAAATTCTAAATAAAGAAGAAAAAGAAATCTGGCTCGATTTGTCGATGGTTCCGGTAATGATCAAAAAAGACGAACTGGAACTTTTAATTGTTTGTTTCAACATCACGGAACGCAAAAAAGCACAACGCGAAGTCGAACGTTTAAATCTTGAAAACACAACCGAAAAAATCAATCAGCAAAAGATTATTTCGAGCAAAATTGTTGAAAATCAAGAAAACGAACAAAACCGAATCGCCAAAGAAATTCACGATGGAATTGGTCAAATGCTTACTGGTTTAAAGTTCAGTTTAGAAAGCATCAATCTCGATGACAGAGAAAAATCAGAGCAAAAAATTGAGTATTTAAAGAAACTTTCATTAGATATAATCAAAGGCGTCCGCACAGCAACTTTCAACCTAATGCCACCAGAATTAAGCGATCACGGAATCGTTTCTTCTTTAGCAAAACTTACACAGGAACTTTCAAAACTTACCGGAAAAGAAATTCTATTTTACAATAAAACCGATTTCGATCAGCGTTTAGATTCCCTAATCGAAATAAACATTTATCGACTAACTCAAGAAGCCATCAA
Source organism: Flavobacterium resistens (assembly GCF_900182645.1). Taxonomy (GTDB): domain Bacteria; phylum Bacteroidota; class Bacteroidia; order Flavobacteriales; family Flavobacteriaceae; genus Flavobacterium; species Flavobacterium resistens. Next base: position 209,548 of record NZ_FXTA01000003.1, read on the forward strand.
CAACGCCATAAAATATGCCGAATCGTCGCATATTATTGTACAGCTTTCGCACAGTGAAACTTTATTAAGTATTATTGTCGACGATAACGGAAAAGGTTTCGACGTCAATTCAGTCGACAAAAAACGCAACAGCGAATCCGGAATGGGACTTTTATTTATGAAAGAAAGAATCCAATACATCAACGGGCGTGTTTTCATGAATTCCATTCCAGGCGAAGGAACCAGAATTACTTTTAATATTCCGATTCTTAAATAGAAATTCCAATATTTAAATTCCAAATTCCAAACACTTTACAGTTAGAAACATGTTAAATTTCAAACTTTGACAATGTTTGTGAAATGTAAAGTTTGTCAGGCTGAGCGAAGTCGAAACCCACGTAAGTAGTTCTACAAAGATTGTCGATTTACTTTGCGCGGGTTTCGACTTCGCTCAGCCTGACAATACTGCATGTTAAATTTAACATTTAAATATTGAAATTGATTTTTACAATTGTCATTGATATTGCACTTTTTTCTAATGATTTTTTAATATTGGAATTTGAAATTTCAAAAAATTGGAATTTTAAATAAAAAAAGTACGTATATTAGCGTCTTCTTTATAGATGAATATACGTAAAAATTCAGAATCAAAATTAAGTAAACTATGAGTAATATCATTCGTGTAGTACTGGCAGATGACCATGTTTTTGTTAGAGATGGGATTAAATCTTTACTGGAAAACGAAGCAAACATTGAGGTTGTGGGCGAAGCAATTGATGGTGCAGATGCTCTGGAAGTAGTTACAGAAACAAAACCCGATTTACTTATAGTAGATATCCGTATGCCAAACTTAACTGGTATCGAGGTAGTAGAAAAACTTAGAAGCGAGAATAACAACGTAAAAATCATCATGCTTTCGATGCACGAATCAGAAGAATATGTTTTAAAATCCATAAAAGCCGGAGCCGACGGTTATTTATTAAAAGGTTCATCAAAAGAAGAATTCTTAAAAGCATTGCATAGTGTTTCTGCTGGCGGAAAATATTTCAGCGGTGATATTTCTTCTATTTTAATTGGTCAATTGACAAATTCTTCTGCATCATTAGAACCTAAACAAACTTTGGGTGAAGAAATGATGATTACCAAAAGAGAAAAAGAAATCCTTACACTTTTATTATCAGGAAAAGGAAACAAAGAAATCGCTGAAGCTTTGGATATCAGCAAGCGTACCGCCGAAGTACACCGTTTTAATTTGATGAAAAAATTGAAAGTAAAAAACTTAATGGAACTTTCTAATAAAGCGGCAGAGTATTCCTTATTGTAATCTTGCAATGCGAAATCAATTAAAATATATTCTAGTAATTTTCATTTTTAGCTTAAAAATATATTCCCAAAATGATTCTGATTCAATTAGAAAAAACTGGAAATATTTCCACTTAAAAACAAATACAAAAGCTTTTGTAATTGACCATACTCCTGCCCCAGCACTTTGTGGTACATTCGCATTCTCTTCTATTACAATAGTAAAAACAGAAAGCGGAGAAACATTTCGTGTTCTAGATTTATGTAACTCAAAAAGTTATAAAAAAAATCAGAAAATTGAAATCATGCCAAGTGATAAACCTCAGTTTAATGTAATGCTTCCTTCGATAATAATTGAGAGCAATGAAGGTCATATTTTAGAATTCGGATATGAAAAAACTATTTTAGAGACAACGTGGGCAATTATAAAAGAATAATACCTTTTAATAATTACGTATAAATACGTAATTATTTTTCAAAAACTGCGTTTTAGCAGGTTTTAACTAAGTTTTAGTACTTACTTTTACATAAAAATATAAGTACTATGAAAAATACAAACTCACTATCGCAATCACACAAAATTTTATTTTTGAACACATTGGCTTTTACAGTGTGTTTTGCCTGCTGGACATTAAACGGGGTTCTGGTAACCTTTTTGGTCGATAACGGAATTTTCCATTGGGATGTTATTCAAGTTGGATGGCTTCTTGGAATTCCAATTTTAACCGGATCAATCATGCGTCTGCCAATCGGGATCTTAACTGATAAATTTGGCGGAAAATATGTTTTCTCACTATTATTATTACTAAGTTCAATTCCATTGTTTCTCCTTCCTTATGCTGACAGTTTTTTCATGTTTGCTGTACTTAGTTTCTTCTTCGGAATGGTCGGAACCAGTTTTGCAGTAGGAATCGGTTACACTTCAATCTGGTACCCAAAAGAATGGCAAGGACGCGCACTCGGAATCTTCGGAATGGGAAATGCCGGAGCTGCTATTACCACTTTTTTAGCGCCTTCTTTATTAAATCATTTTTCAATTGATGATCCGCAAAATGGCTGGAAAATACTTCCTGTTATTTACGCTATTTCATTGGTTGTAATTGGCGTTGCCTTTTTAATTTTCGCTCAAAATAAAAAATTAGAAAGCAATGGTAAAACTATTTCACAAATGTTGACACCTTTAAAATCAGAAAGAGTTTGGCGTTTTGGAGCGTATTACTTCTTAGTTTTTGGATGTTTTGTAGCCTATTCACAATGGCTTTTGCCAAATTTCATGAACGTGTATCAAACAAGTTTGGTTATGGGTGGTTTGTTTGCTACAATGTTTAGTCTGCCTTCTGGTGTTATTAGAGCTTTTGGAGGTTATTTATCTGATAAATTTGGTGCCCGAAAAGTGATGTATTGGGTCTTGAGTTCTTCAGTAATTTTAAGTGCACTTTTATCGATTCCTAAAATGGAAATTATGACTTCAGGTCCGGGAATACTAGCTGCTAAAAAAGGTGTTGTAAATGAAATCAGTGATAAAACCGTAAAAGTTGGAGATAAAGAATATCCTATTGCACAAAAAACAGCCAGTACAGCTGAAAATGCCATTTTCCCAACTACTTCAAGCTGGCAGGATGTGGTTGTAGCTCACAATCAAAGCGTGGCCAAAAAAGAACTAATCGCAAAAGGTGTGACCGTTATTAAGTTTGATGCTAATATGTGGGTATTTCTGGTTTTAGTTATTCTGATCGGGATTTCTTGGGGAATTGGAAAAGCGGCTGTTTACAAACATATTCCGGAATATTTTCCAACAGAAGTTGGCGTTGTCGGCGGAATGGTCGGAATGATTGGCGGTTTAGGCGGATTCTTTGGTCCAATTATCTTCGGATATTTATTGACCGCAACTGGAATCTGGTCTAGCTCATGGATTTTTATTCTGATATTCTCCACCGTTTGTCTTGTTTGGATGCATTACACCATTCTTAAAATGGCACCTAAGAAACAACCTGAATTAGTTTTAGCATTAGATGCACAATAAATCACAACAATATAATTTCAATCATATTTTCTAAGGAAATAATCTTATAAATTTGCCTCACAATTAAAACCATGAATCATGAATAAACTAAAATTGGCCATTTTATTGCTTGTGGGAATCAGCTTTGAAATGCAGTCACAGGAATTAGATGTGAATCTGCAAATCAGGCCTCGCTTTGAATACAGAAACGGTTACAAAACTTTGTTACCTTACGGACAGGAAGGCACATCTCAAATTTCACAGCGTTCCCGATTAAATTTCAACTATAAACAAGAAGATTTAATTGTAAAACTGACTTTACAAAATACAAGAACTTGGGGTGATGTTACTCCATCAGCTGTTGCTGACAAAAATGGCATTGCAGTTTTTGAGGCTTGGGCACAATATAATTTTACTGATAAATGGAGCGCCAGAATGGGACGTCAAGTACTTTCATATGATAATCAACGTATTTTAGGAGAACAAGATTGGGGACAACAAGCACAAAGTCACGATGCGTTGACAGTCTCCTTTCATAACGAAACTCAAAAGTTAGACTTTGGAGGTGCGTACAATTCAACTGCCGAAAATACATTTCAAACGCCTTATACCGTTGCTAGTTATAAAGCGTTACAATATGCATGGTATCATAATCAAGTTAACGAAGCTTTTGGTTTAAGCTTTTTATTGCTAAACACAGGTTATGAATATGCGCCTAATCCTAATCCTGCGAATAAATTATTAGTTGATTACAAACAAACTTTTGGACCTTACCTAACTTATAAAAAAGGTAAAATCGATACTAACTTTTGGTTTTACGGACAAACTGGAAAAAGTACCAATTTGCAAGTAAGCGCATGGAATGCTGCAGCTAATTTTGGATACAATATTACAGATGCTTTCAAAGCTGGTTTAGGTTACGAATTTTTGTCCGGAAAAGCTTCAAACGATGGAAGTACGGTAATCAAATCGTTCAATCCTATTTTTGGGACCAACCACGGTTTTAATGGTTACATGGATTATTTTTATGTTGGAAATCACCTGAATAATGTTGGTTTACAAGATGCTTTTATCAAATTGAATTATAATGTCAATAAATGGCAATTTGCTTTGATTCCACATGTATTTTTATCTGCCGCTGATGTAGTTACGCCAGCAAATGAAAAATTAGAATCGTATTTAGGAACAGAGGTTGATGCAACTTTTGGCTATAATTTCAAAAAAAATATTACCGTTACCGGAGGTTATTCTCAAATGTTTGGATCTAGTACTCTAGAATTCATCAAAAACGGAGATGCAAATCATACCAACAATTGGGCTTGGTTGATGATTTCTGTAGATCCGAGAATTTTTAGCTGGAAAAAATAGTTTTTCTTCAAAATTAACTCCTAAAAAATCCCCTTTTCCTATTTCGGAAAAAGGGATTTTTTTTTGTCTTACTAAAATTTTGTTATATGATTTAATTATTTATATTTGAAGTGATTACGAACCCCAAATTCTATCAAAATGAAACCTTTCCTAAAACTGTCAATGCTGACATTTATTGTCACGCAAACAGGCATCGCTCAAAAGTACAATGATGCCTTAATTTCTAATAATTCCGAAATAAATTTTGCCAAAACGCAAAAAAGAGGAATCAAAAAAAACAGTATTGTTTATTATGTCGAGAATGACTTACAAACAATCTCTGCTTACAAAAGAAGCAAATTGAAATGGCAAACCAATGTGATTTCGGTGTGCGGAAAACCAAAAAAAGGACAACCTGAAATTAGATATGTTGGTTACAATTCAGATAAACTGCTTATCGTTATGGGAAAACATAATTTTGCTGAAATTGATGTAAATAGTGGTGAAACAAGACTTGTTGGTTAAGATTTAAAATAGATCTTAAAAAAGATATAAACTGTCCTTTTTTCTTATTTGAAAAAGGGCAGTTTTTTTTATCTGTAATTATAAAATCTTATTCGTATTTTTAATTTCAATTAAAACTTACAATCTATAAATACTAATCATTTTTCATGAATCGAAATTATTTTATTTTAGCAATAGTTGTTCTCTTAACTTGCTGTAAATCCAAAGAAATAGCTTCAAATAACGATTTTTATATTGAAAATGATTCTATAAATCTTTATGCATTTATTGGTGAAAAAATTTCATTAGAGGAATTTGATCCCAATGAAAATAATGCAGATCGAATTGAAATTGATTCCTTAACAGGCGAAAAGATAATTCATAAAAAAATAGTTATGGATAACGCCTTTAAAGCAAAATATAAAGTAATAAAAAATGTGTTCAACAAACTTAAAACAGACACAATTACTTTTGTGGTTTATGATCATTATGGTCGTCCTAAATTTGAAAAATATCAGAATGTTCTTTTATACATTTCAAAAAATGCAAATGAAAAATCCTTCTATCATCAAAAATACTTATTTGATATTGTAATTAAGAATTCAAATGAAAAATGGACTGGAACTAAAGGACAGAACTTAAAAAAATTATTCAAAGAAAAACAAAATGGAGTCTTGAAAGAACGAAAGGTTTTTAATTAATCTATATTGTAAAAAGAATCCAATCAAAAAAACTCAAATGAAACTAATCGCCTGGAATTGCAACATGGCATTCAGAAAAAAAGCAGCATTCATTCTCGCTTACCATCCTGATATTGCTGTAATTTCAGAATGTGAAAATCCTGAAAAACTAAAATTCCCAGATGAAATAAAAGCACCAAACGACATTCTTTGGTACGGAACAAATCCGCATAAAGGGCTTGGCGTTTTCTCTTATAGCGATTATCGATTTCAATTGCTTGATTGTCATAATCCCGATTTCAAAAATATTTTGCCAATTTCCGTTACTGGCGGAAAAGTTGATTTTATTTTGTTTGCAATTTGGGCAAACAATCCCAGCGATAAAGATGACGCTTACGTTACTCAGATCTGGAAAGCGATTCATTTTTATGAAGATTTGATCAAAGAAACCAAAACCATTTTAATTGGCGATTTCAACAGCAATACAATTTGGGACAAACCACGTCGTGAAGGCAATCACACAACCGTAGTAAATAAATTAGCCGAAAAGAACATTTTCAGCACTTATCACAACTACTTCAATCAAATTCAAGGCAAAGAAGAACATCCAACTTTATATCTTTATAGACACGAAAACAAACCTTATCATATGGATTATTGTTTTGTTTCAAATGATTTTATGGAAGTTTTAGAAAGCGTTGAAGTCGGAAATTATAAAGATTGGACAATGTACAGCGATCACAAACCTTTAATAATTAATTTCAATATATAAACCAAATGAACAACTGGACTCAAAGATGGGATGACCGTTACAAAACCGAAGATTTTGCATACGGCACAGCACCAAACAATTATTTACAAGAAGAAATCGAAAAATTAAATCCCGGCGCTATTCTTTTTCCTGCCGAAGGCGAAGGTCGAAATGCTGTTTTCGCTGCACAATTAGGCTGGGAAGTTTCAGCTTTTGACATTAGTGAAGAAGGAAGAAACAAAGCGCTTCGTTTAGCAAAAAACAATGATGTTGCAATCGATTATCAAGTTGGAGAATTAGAAACTTTAGACTTTCATACCGAACAATTTGATGCAATTGCTTTAATTTACGCACATTTTCCAGCAACAATCAAATCCGAAATTCATAGACAACTTGACGAACTTTTAAAAAAAGGCGGCATTATTATTTTTGAAGCTTTCAGCAAAAAACATTTGGAATATGTAACAAAAAATGAAAAAGTTGGCGGACCAAAAGACATTGAATCTCTTTTTTCAATCGAGGAAATCAAAGCTGATTTTCCAAATTATGAAATCATCGAATTAGAAGAAAAAGAAATCGAACTCAACGAAGGTTTATTCCATAACGGAACGGGTTCAGTAATTCGATTTATAGGAAGAAAAAAATAAAAACACGATGTAGAGACGCATGCGGTAAAGACGCACTGCAGTGCGTCTCTACAATAAGAAACCTTAGTATCTTAGAATCTTAGGAACTTAGAACCTTAGATTAAAAATACTTGTGCTCCATAATTTCAGCTCGCAAGGTTGAAACTTCCAAAATCCCAACACGTTTTCCTTCCGTTTTAATCAGAGCTTCTTTTTTAAGGCTTGACAAAATACGAATCGCCTGTTCTTCTGTAGTTCCGGCAAAATCTGCTATTTCCTTTCGCGAAAGCTCAATATCAATCAAACCATTTACCTGTCCAAATTTACGATGAATATAAAGCAGTAAATCAATTACACGTTCTCGAACATTCATGTGCGCAATCTTTCGGATATTGTTTTCGCTTTTGTTTAATTCTTCTGCATAAAACAGCATTAAAGCATAAGTAAATTCAGGAACATGCTGTAAAATTTCCATCATGGTTTCGTTGCTGAAATTGCACAAAACAGTATCTTCCAAAGCATACGCACCAATCAAATAACGTTTGCTCGTTCCGAATCCGCGGAAACCAATAGTGTCGCCATTTGTAGTCAAACGTACAATTTGCTCACGTCCGTTAATTCCCGTTTTTACCGTTTTTACTTTTCCTGAACAAACAAAATAAAGTCCTTGCAACGGCGCGCCTTCTGTAATAAACTGTTGCGATTTTTTGCAGACAAAACTATGTTTCTTCGAGACATATTGGTTCATTTGCTCTAAATGCAAATGTTTTTTAATGAAACAATTTTCATTGGCACAATTATAACAAATAGATTGTTCTTCTTTCATGAGTTCCATTTTTTCAGCATTAAACGTATTTGTTGTTCCTCATTTCTTTTCATCAAAAATAATAAAAATAAAATTAAAAAATACGTATTAATACTTAAAAAATACTTATTTTTGTTTCAAGTTAAGTAAGTGATTTATTTAAAACCGAACTGTAATGCAAAGTACTAAGATCAAAACTACCTGTTCCTACTGTGGCGTTGGCTGCGGAATAATCGTGACCAACGATGCTAAAAATGGTGTAATGGTCGAAGGTGACAAAGATCATCCTGTAAATAAAGGAATGTTATGTTCTAAAGGAATGAACCTGCACTACGTAGTTAATGATACTTCAGACCGAATTTTATATCCGGAAATGCGCGGAAGCAAAAATTATCCGTTAGAACGCGTTAACTGGGATACTGCTCTTGATCGCGCCGCAGCTGTTTTTTCTTCTATCATAAAAAAACACGGACCAGACAGCGTTGGATTTTATATTTCAGGACAATGTTTAACCGAAGAATATTACTTAGTCAATAAATTGGTAAAAGGCTTTTTGAAAACCAATAACATCGATACCAACTCCAGACTTTGTATGAGTTCGGCAGTTGTGGGTTATAAAAAGACATTTGGCGAAGATTCTGTACCAATTGCTTATGATGATATTGAATTGGCCGATACTTTTTTAATTACAGGCGCAAATCCGGCTTGGTGCCACCCTATTCTCTTCAGACGATTAGAAAAACATAAAGAGAAAAATCCGAAAACAAAAATAATATGTATCGATCCAAGACGAACTGATACAGCCGCTTTCGCTGATTTACATTTGCAGATTATTCCTGGTTCGGATATTATTTTATATCACGCGATTGCGAGACGAATTATCGAGAAAGGTTACGTAGATCATGATTTTGTAAAAAACCACGCCGAGAATTTCAAACAATATAAAGACTTGGTTTTAGGAACTTCTCTTGAAAAAGCTTCTAAACTTTGTGGCATTTCCGTAAACGATATTAAACTTGCTGCCGATATTATAGGAAAAGCAAAAGGATTTATTTCGCTTTGGGCAATGGGATTGAACCAAAGTGCTGTTGGCGTTGATAAAAATACGGCTTTGCTGAATTTATCTTTATTAACAGGACAAGTTGGAAAACCGGGTTCTGGGCCATTTTCATTAACAGGCCAGCCAAATGCTATGGGCGGACGCGAAGTGGGCGGAATGGCGACACTTTTAGCCGCACATAAAGACATTGCCAATCCAACACATCGAAAAGAAGTTGCTGACTTTTGGGGCGTTGACGAAATTTCAGATAAACCAGGTCTAACGGCAACAGAAATGTTTGAAGCTCTAGAATCTGGAAAAATGAAAGCCGTTTGGATAATCTGTACTAATCCTTTAGTTAGTTTACCAGATTCCAGAAGAGCAGAAAAAGCACTTCAAAACGCTAAATTTGTTGTCGTTCAGGATATTTCACATAATGCCGATACAGCCAAATTTGCTGATTTATTATTACCGGCGGCAGGTTGGTTAGAAAAAGAAGGAACGATGACCAATTCGGAGCGTCGTATTTCTTACTTACCAAAAGGAATCAATGCGCCAGGCGAAGCACTTCCAGACATTGAAATCTTAATTCGTTTTGCTAAAAAAATGAATTTCAACGGATTCAATTTCAACAGTGCCGAAGAAATCTATAAAGAACATTGCGCACTTACCAAAAATACCAATATTGATATTTCATTCTTAAATTATAATCGTTTAAAAAATGAAGGCACTTTTCAGTGGCCGGTTCCTGATTATAATCATCCGGGAACACCGCGATTATTTACAGACAAAAAGTTCTATACGCCTTCAGGAAAAGCAATTTTTAATTTGCCCGTTTCCATCGAAAATACATCTATTCAGCCAAATGCCGAATTTCCTTTTATTTTAACAACAGGAAGAATTCGCGATCAATGGCATACGATGACCAAAACCGGAAAAGTTTCAAGATTATTAACGCATATTCCGAGTCCGGTTCTGGAAATAAATCCGATTGATGCTTTTAAAAATGATATTAAAAACGGAGATATTGTTACCGTTACGAGCAAAAACGGAGAAGTTCGCGTAAAAGCAAAAGTTACCGATTCTATTAAAGAAAAAGTGGTTTTCCTGCCAATGCATTGGGGAAAACAGCTTGAAAATGATTTAAACAGAACGAACAATTTAACAAACAACGTTGTTGATCCAATTTCGAAAGAGCCAGATTTTAAATACACTACCGTTTCGATTACGAAATATGTAAAACCATTTCAAAAAATTGCCATTGTAGGCGCTGGCGCAGCTTCTTTCCGATTCATTCAAAACTATCGCGAATTCAATACTACTGATGAAATTATTGTTTTTTCGAATGAAGTAAATCCGTTTTACAATCGCGTTTTACTTCCAGAATATATGACCGGAGAATTTAGTTGGGAACAACTTTTAAAGGTTAAAGATGGCGAGGCTTTCAGTAAATTAAAAATTACAATGAAAGCCGGAGTTGCAATCGAAAAACTAGATCCAAACAAAAAAACGATTCTGGACAGTCAGGGCGAAATTCACACTTTTGATTCCTTGATTATAGCAACAGGAAGCCGTCCTTTTGTTCCGGAAAATGCGCAACTTCATCTTCCGGGCCGATTTACAGTCAGAAAAAAAGAAGATGCTGACCGTTTGAAAAAACATCTGGACAGCACCAATCTTCCTCCAGAAGAACAACATGTTGTCATAATTGGCGGTGGATTATTAGGATTGGAATTGGCGGCAGCCTTAAAACATAAAAAAGTAAAAACCACGATCGTTCAAAGAGCTTCTCGTTTGATGGAGCGTCAGTTAGACCGAATTTCAAGTAAATTATTGGCCGAAGAAGTACAGCTTCGTGATATTCAGATTTATTTTGATAATGAAGTCAGCACGGTTTTCGAAACTGACAATCCTAACGAAATTGAAATTGCTTTAAAGAGTGGTAAAATCATTACAGCAAACGCGATTGTCTATACAATTGGAACAATCCCAAATATTGAAATTGCTCGCGAAAGCGGACTTTCATGCGGCCGTGGCGTAAGAGTAAATCAGTATTTGCAAACTTCAAATCCAAATATTTTTGCGATTGGGGAAATAGCGGAATTCAACAATAAATTATTCGGAATCACTTCTGCAGCCGAAGAGCAAGCCGATATTCTGGCCAACTTTTTAGCAGGAGATATCAGCAGTTATTATAAGGGTTCTATTTTAATGAACATTCTAAAATTAGAAGACATTAACCTTTGTAGCATTGGTGATATCGAAATTCCGGAAAATGACGATTCGTACGAAGAAATTGTTTTCTCAGATTTGAAAAAACGTTATTACAAAAAATGCATCGTAAAAGACGATCTTTTGGTTGGCGCAATTTTGATGGGCGATAAAAACGAATTTGCCGAATTCAAAACCATGATCGAAACCAAAATCGAATTATCAGATAAACGAAATTTATTACTCCGAGGCAGCTCAACCGCAAAACCTGTTTTAGGAAAATTGGTTTGTTCGTGCAGTCAAGTCGGAGCCGGAAATATCGAAGAAACAATTAAAAGTGGCATCAACGATTTCACCGATTTATGCAAAAACACAGGCGCAGGTTTAGGCTGCGGAAGTTGTAAAACAGAAGTTAAAGAGATTTTGGCAAAATGTAAAGTTTAGTTTCTTTTTGTTTCAGGTTTCACGTTTCAAGTTATTGGAACGAACAAAACTTGAAACTAAAAAAACATGAAACTTGAAACTTGAAACTTGAAACAACGCAATGTCACCCTGAGCGGAGTCGAAGGGCGCTCCAATTGGAATCGGGCTTCGACTCCGCTCAGCCTGACAAACTTGAAACCTGAAACAAAAAGAAAAATGGAACTAACAAGATTAATAGTAAAAGGAGGCGTTATTTCGCCGGGAGAATTGCGAGAAGTAGTTAATATTGCTTTGGAAGAAGGTCTGGATTCCATTTCATTTGGTTCAAGACAGGATATTATTTTTCCGCAAGGTTTTAAATCTTTGGACAAAACCACTTTAGGAAAACATCATTTTGTTTATCCTGATCAAAAAAGTGGCAACAATATCGTTTCTTCATACGTTTCGACTGATATATTTAGAAATACAAATTGGCTTACCGGAAACCGCTTTTTATATGTTTTGGAAGAATTTAAAGAACAGCCAAAACTCAAAGTCAACTTAACTGATCCAAAACAGCAATTGGTTCCTTTGTTTACAGGACATTTGAATTTTATCGCTTCAGAGCATGAAGATTATTGGTATTTATACATTCGTCTTCCAAAATGGGAAAAAATGGAAGTGTATCCCGTTCTGATTTACAGTTGGGATTTAGCTAAAATTTATTACGAAATCGAAAAAATATCCGAAGAAGATTCTATTGATATCGAAATGCTTTTCACGTTAGTGAGCGAAGCTTTGGACACCAATAACAGAACAATCGACAAACCGCTGAATATTCCTTTTTATCCATTTCCATATTACGAAGGAATGAACAGAATGGGAATTGATCAATATTGGTTGGGCTTGTATTGGCGAAATAATTTATACGATTTAGATTTTCTGAAGGAAATGTGCGATTTGTGTTTTGAATGCAAAATCGGGAAAATCTGTATCACGCCTTGGAAATCATTTATTGTCAAAGGAATTCCAAAAGACAGAAAACTGGAATGGGAAAAATTCTTAGGAAAACGCGGTATCAACGTTCGCCATTCTTTATTAGAATTAAATTGGCATTTGCCAGTTGCGATGGAATGGGCTTTGAATCTCAAAACTTTTCTGGTTCGAACATTGGATCAATTTGACATCAGTACGTACGGATTAAATTTCGGAATTTCCGAATACAACCGCGACGGACATTATTTCACTTCGATTGTTATCGAAAAAAATGAACTTCCACAAGCTTTAGAATCCATTAAAATCAGAGATACTTATAATGTTTTATTCGCGAAGAATTTTGATCCAAATACACGAGAATACATTGTGCATTCTCAAGATATTGACAAACTCGAATTGCCAACAATTTTAATTGAGTTAAGCCGAAAATATTTCGATGAACTCGGAAATTCAACATCTGAAACAACCGAAAATCCTCAGAAGAAAGAAAAACCACAGTTGGATATCTACCAATGCCAGGAATGTTTAACGCTTTATAATCCAGAATACGGAGATGAAAGTCAGGGAATTCCGAAAGGCATTTTATTTACCGATTTATCAGATACCTATTGCTGTTCCTTATGCGAAGCCCCAAAAAGTAATTTCAGAATTTTGGAATTGGTAAAAAACTAATCAAGAAATTCAGAATATTTATTAGGAGCTAATCCCGCTGTCCGCTATATCTTTTGTCCGCCGCGGCACGACAAAAGGATGCCGCTCCCATCGGGGCTAGGGCACTCGTTTTCAAAAGAAGTAATTGCCAAAAAAGCTTTATTTATAAGGCATTTTCTTCTAATTTTTCATGTAGAATTGTTAAGAGATTTCGTTTTAAAATTTCGGTCAAAAAACTAATTATTTAAGATTCAGTTATTTAAATACAAAATTTATAGAAAAGCTTAACATTGAGATGCTTGTTTTATAATTATCTTTACTTAACTGAAACTTAACAATTTAGTTACATTGTTATTAACATACTCATCTAAAAGTACATTTATATGGAAAACAAAACCGAAGAAACGACTCCTGAGAAAATCGATTCTCCAGCAGTAGAAACCACAAAACCAGCTACAGAAAATACTGCAAGCACGCCATCAGCAAAAGCACCAGTACGTAAAACTGCACCAGCTAGAACCGCTGCTACAAAACCTGCAGCTCCAAAAACAACAGCTGCGAAACCAGCTACAGCTAAAGCTCCGGCAGCAACTGTAACAAAAACCGCAACAACTTCGACTGCAAAAACACCTGCAAAAGCCGTTATAAAAACCGCTGCAGCAACTTCACCAAAACCTGCGACAAGAAGAGCTCCAGCTAAAAAAGTATTAACTCCAGCTGCAAAGCCAGAGGAAAAAGCAGCAGTTACTGAATCAACAGAAGAAAATACTAACCCAGCAGTTAAAACTGAAAAAGACAAAGCTGCTAAAAAAGCCCAAAAAGTGAAAGATAAAGAAAAGGAAAAAGCGAAAAAGAAAGCAGCAAAGCTAAAAGAAAAAGCAAAAAAAGATAAAAAGAAAGAAAAAGCGAAGAAAGCAAAACAAAAAGCTGCCGCTAAGAAAAAAGAAAAAGCTAAAAAAGCGAAAGACAAAGCGAAAGCTAAAAAAATTGCTAAAAAGAAAGCTAAAGCTCAAAAAAAGGCAAAAGCTAAAAAGAAAAAATAATAATTTGAAGAAGGTTTGACTTTAAAAAAGTTGAACCTTTTTTTTGCTCATTTTTTGTCATTTCGACGAAGGAGAAATCACACTAGAAACTCCGCAAAGAAGATCGCCAATCTTTGTCGATTTACGAGTGTGATTTCTCCTTCGTCGAAATGACAATATTGTATAAAAAGACTTCGACTTCGCTCAGCCTGACAATCGTTATGTCACCCTGAGCGAAGTCGAAGGCCTATTAACAATTCACTCATAACTCATAACTCAAAATTTCCTACCCTCCAATCGCAATCATACTACGATTATCAAAATGTTTAGCAGGGTCATCCATTTCATCCATCGTAACCATTCCGGCACGGACTTTCTTTTTATTTTGAATGGATTCTGAAATCAATTCAGTGATTGATTCTCCATTTCTAAAAGCAGTTAGTAAATCAGTCTCAGAATTCGAGAAAAGACAGTTTTTTATTTTTCCGTTGGCCGTCAAGCGGATGCGGTTGCAGCTATCACAAAACGGATTTGTAATTGAACTTATAATTCCGAAATCGCCTTGAAAACCTTTAATTTTATAATTCCTCGATGTAAAGTTTTTTTCATCTTCTAACTTTTCAATTTCTTCTGATGAAAATTGTGTTTCAACTAAAGATAAAATCTCCTTCTGTGAAACCATTTTACTTCTATCCCACTCGTTTCCGGCAAACGGCATAAACTCAATAAAACGTACTGAAATTGGCAGAAACTGCGTCAGTTTTACAAAATCAACAATTTCGTTATCATTGAAACCTTTCATCAAAACCACATTCACTTTTACCTGAAAATCATTATTCAAAAGCAAATGCAAATTATCAACAACTTTCTCAAACTGGTTTCTGAGCGTTATAGAAGCAAATTTAGACGAAACCAAAGTATCTAAACTCAAATTGATCTTTTTAACTTTAAACTGTTTTAAAACGTCGATATGACGATCAATTAAAATTCCGTTTGTTGTTATGGAAAGTGAAACATTTAAATTCGATAATTTCGAAACAATTTCAGGAAAATCTTTTCTAAGTAAAGGTTCTCCACCTGTTAATCTAATTTTGTCAACACCATTTTTCACGAAAGTCTGGGCAATGGCAAAAATCTCCTCAGCCGTCATTAAACTGGCTTTTGGAGATAATGCGATTCCATCCGCCGGCATGCAATACGTACAACGCAGATTGCATTTTTCCAGCAGCGAAATGCGCAAATAATTGTGTTTGCGCCCAAAACCATCCGTTAAAATAGTATTAGAGGCTGTCATGATTTTTTCCTTTTAAAATATGAAAAACGTGCATTACGTGCGGGAAAACAGCGTCCATAGATTCTCTTACTCCGTTTGTTGAACCCGGCAAAGCCAAAACCAAAGTTTTGCCCAAAGTTCCTGCAATACTTCGAGAAAGCATCGCATACGGCATTCTCTGTTGCCCGTAACTACGGATTGCTTCTTCAATTCCTGGAATTCTGCTTTCTAAAATTGGTTCCAAAGCTTCTGGTGTTACATCTCTTGGCGACAAACCAGTTCCACCAGTAAAAATTACCAGCTGATTTTCTTTAGCGAAAGCTTTTGTTTTTTCCTGAATAATATCCAATTCATCTGGAATGATTTCGTAATGAGAAGTTTCAACTCCGTAAGAATTCAGTTTTTCTACTATTGTTTTACCGGAACGATCTTCTTTGTCACCAGCAAAAATTGAATCAGAACAAACAAAAACTGCTGCTTTGATTACATTCGGAAATTTATTTTTGAAAGACGATTTTCCGCCTTCTTTATTGATTAATTTGATTGATGAAATTTCAATTTCCTTATCAATTGGTTTCAGCATATCGTACATAGTCAATGCAACAATTGACGCGCCGTGCATAGCTTCGACCTCAACTCCAGTTTTGTAAACGGTTTTTACTTTGAAAATAATATGAATTTCTAAACCTTCTATAATATACTCAACAGCAGTAAATTCAATTGGAAGCGGATGACAATCCGGAATAGACAAATGTGTGTTTTTTACCGCAAATAATCCCGCCGTTTTTGCCATTTCAAGCACGTTTCCCTTTGGCACTAAATTATTGACAACGGCATCAATTGTTTCTTGTTTACTAACTTTTACAATTGCGGTTGCGGTTGCGACTCTTAAAGTGCTTATTTTATGCGTAATATCTACCATTATAATTTCTTAGGTATTTTGTTTCCAGGTGAATGTATCGTTTTCAAACATTTCTTTGCCAAAAATCGGCACATCGGTTTTAATCCAGTTTACGATGGCTTCTGTAGCTTCATAGACTTGTTTGCGTCGCGTTGCCGAAACAAAAACAAACAAACAGATTTCGCCTGCTTTTACAACACCTAAACTGTGGTAAATGTGCATGCAGGTTAAATCGAATTTGGCAAATGCTTTTTCACGAATCGCATACAATGCTTCATTTGCCATATCGGTGTAAGCCGAATAATCAATCGCCACGACTGTATTGTCGTGAATGACATCGGCGCGAACTTGTCCTAAAAAAATATTGTGCGCCCCAATTGTGTGTTTCGATTGGTGTTTCGCAATCGACTCGGCGATAAATTCAGGAGCGATTGGTCCTTCTACAAATACATTTTTACTCATTTATATTTATTTTTTTTCGCCACGAATTCACAAATTAATCCAATACTTTACGAATAGATTTTAAAAAATAAATTCGTGAAATTTAGATTACACAAATTATTACGTGATAATTCGTGAATTCGCGGTTATATCTTTTCTTCTTTCAATATATTCTTCATTGTCAAAGCTCCGCCTGCAATGCTTTTTGCACTTTTAAATTGATATTTCTGAAGCAATTCAACAGCGATTTTACTTCTGATTCCAGATTGACAGAAAACATAAAATATTTGATCTTTATTCAGTTTTTCAATTTCGCTTTCCAAATTTATTAACGGAATTTGAACTTTATTTTTTAAACTGATTTTTGGTAATTCGTCTTCATTTCTAACATCCAAAAATAAAACGTTATCATCGTCTATTTCTTCAAAAATCGATTCAAAACTTATTTCTTCAACTTCAGCTTTATTGTATTTTTCTTCGAATGATTCTCTACTTATGTTTTGAGCATCACTTTTATCGAAATCATATTTTTGCTGTTCGTTTTTCAACGTATTGTAAACCAATATTTTTCCGCTTAAAACTTCTCCAATTCCGAGAATCATTTTTAGAACTTCATTGGCCTGAAACATTCCAATAATTCCAACCGAAATTCCAATTACGCCTGCATCTTCACAATTTAAAGCATTCGAATTTTCATCTGGATATAAACATCTGTACGTTGGACCGTTTTGATAATTAAATACCGAAACTTGTCCTTGAAATCTAAAAATAGATCCGTAAACCATTGGTTTATCGGTTGCCAAACAAGCATCGTTTATTAAATATTTTATCGAAATATTATCTGTTGCATCAACAATAATATCATATTTTTCAAATAACGAAATCGCATTTTTACCCGATAATTTTTCAGAAAAAGTATTGACTTTTATTTCCGGATTTAATTCTGAAATCATCAATTTAGCTTCTTCAACTTTGGATTTTCCAACAGCCGAAGTTTTGTAAATAACCTGTCGATGGAGATTCGAAACGTCAATTACATCATCATCAACAATTCCGATTTCACCAACTCCCGCGCCGGCCAAATAAGGTAAAATTGCGGTGCCCAAACCACCCGCACCAATTACCAAAACTTTCGATTTTAATAATTTCTGCTGGCCTTCCTCTCCTATTTCAGGAAGAATTGTTTGTCGGTTGTATCTCGATGATTCTTTCATGATTTTTAATTATCCTCCTGCAAATGGAGGTAACAAAGCTACAACATCACTTGTTTGCAAAGTGTAATCTGAAGCTTTTGAAACTATTTTTTGATTTACTGCAACGCTGAAAGTCAGTGATTCAAAATCATATTTCCCGTTTAAATCCTGCAACAATTTTTGCAATGACAATTCTTCGGAAAAAGATAATTTTTCGAATTCACATTTTGTTTTTTCAGCAACAGCTCCAAAATATTTAACCTCGATCATTTTTATAAATTTAAATTTTGAAAAATGAATTCATCATCAAAATGTTCCTGAAAATATTCAGTCAGTTTTGATGTATTTTTCACTACTTCGCCAATCACAATAATGGCTGGCGATGAAATATTTTTTTCGGATACCAATTTAGTAATTGTGTTTATAGTTCCAATCACTTTTTGCTCTGAATTTTTAGTTCCGTTTTGAATAATGGCAATTGGAAGATCATCATTTCTGTTTTCCTGATAAATCGAAATGATTTCGTCTAACTTATGCATTCCCATCAAAATAACCACCGTCGCCGCCGATTTTGAAGCTAAATGGATATCTTTCGATAATTCATGATTCGAAGTTGTTCCGGTAATTACCCAAAAGCTTTCGGCAATTTTACGCTGTGTCAAACTAATTCCTGCCGAAGCCGGAACGCCCAAAGCAGACGAAATTCCTGGAACAACAGCCGTTTCCAAACCGAATTTTACTGCATAATCAATCTCTTCGCTTCCTCTTCCAAAAACGAAAGAATCACCACCTTTTAAACGAACGACATGTCCGTGAATATTTGCCATAGAAACTATCAAATCGTTGATCTGATCTTGTGTGTAAGCATGACAGCCTAAACGTTTTCCAACAAAAATAATTTCTGCATTTGATGCATATTCTAGTAATTCTTCGTTTACTAAGGCATCATACAAAACGACATCAGCGCTTTCTAAAGCTTTAATTGCTTTTAATGTAATCAATTCAACGTCACCCGGACCTGCGCCTACGATCGTCAATTTTGGGGTTTTAAAACTTTGCATAATCTTTTAGCTTAAATTGATATTCAGATCATTTAATTCGTCTGCTGAATTAATATTAGTGAGAGGAAAGTTTTCACTTTCTTCAATATTGATGATTTGATGCGGAATAGTAGCAAACAAGTTCATCATTTTCAAATCGTCGTTATCAATTGCGCCTTTGATAACAGGCAATATTTTTTTAGAATAAATTCCGATCAACGGATGTAATCTACTTTCAGAAGCAAAAACCGTAATTTCGGCTTCAGTATTATGTTTTGAAATTAATTCCTGTAATAATTCGGTTGAAATCAACGGAATATCACAACTCAAAATCAAATTAAATTCGGTTTCAGAATGAGATAATGCAGTGTAAATTCCACCTATCGGGCCTTTATCTGCAATTAAATCTGGAATTTTTTCATACTCCAGATAATCATATTCTTTAGAAGCCGTAATCAGTTTTATATTATTTGTAATCGGCAAAATCGCCTGAATAATGTGTTCAATAAATGGTTTTTCCTGAAACAGTACTAATCCTTTTTCAGACTGCATTCTGGAGCTTTTTCCTCCGCAAAGAATAAATACTGTTAGTGTTTCCATTGTTTTTTTGTTTCAGGTTATCTTTGCTTCAGGTTTCAGGTTTTAGATTCATTATCTAATTATATAAATGTCTAATTATCTCAATTTTCTCTTTTTTAAGGAAAAATCAATTTAACGCTTGCCATTAAAATAACCGTTCCTAAAACCATTTTTAATGTTCTATTCGAAAATTTCCCACTTCCATAAAAACCTCCTAACATTCCTCCAACAACTGCAATTGGAACTAAATAAAAACTTTCTATCGGAATTGTTTTTCCTGCTAAAAAGAACCCAAGCATTCCTGCAAATGAATTCACAAAAATGAATAAACTCGAAACAGCCGCTGATTCTTTTACCGAAGCCCATCCTAAAAACAATAAAATTGGACTCAAAATTATTCCGCCGCCAATTCCTAACATTCCTGATAATAATCCGATTGCGAAACCTATTAATAATGCAAAAGGAAGATTGATTTTCACTTCTTCTTTCTCTTTAAAATTAAAGATTCCGAACAATCTTAATGCTGCGAAAACTAATACAATTCCTAAAACAATTTTATAAATCGCATTGTCTAAAGTTATAAATCCACCAATAAAAGCCGCTGGAATCGAGGCAATCGCAAACGGATAAAAGAGCTTTGGCTTGAAATAATTATTTCGATAATAAAATAAGAACGAAATACTCGAAACAAATAAATTCAACAGCAAAGCCGATGGTTTCATCACCGAAATCGGAAAAGCAAAAATGCTCATCAATGCCAAATATCCCGATGCTCCGCCGTGCCCAACACTAGAATATAAAAATGCAATTATAATTAAGGCAAAACTGAATAATAAGATATTTTCGGAACTTAAAATGCTCATTTGGTATTTGTTTGTTTCAGGTTTAAAGTTTCAAGTTGACTCAGCTATATGTTTTTATTTACATACTGCTTTTTATCTTTAACAACTAAAATCTTTTTTCTTGGCTCTTTATTCTATTTTCTTAAAATCTAATCAATTGGCAATAATGTTACTAACTGACCTTTTTTGTAATTTTCAATATCTTCCGGAACGATTAGTAAACTGTTTGCAACTGCAAATGTATTTAGCATTGCAGAGCTTTGACCATCTAAAACCGTTACGCTTGTTTCATCGTATTTTGCTTTTAAAAAAAGCGTTTTTCCTGTGTTGTTCTTAATTTCCGAATTTAATTTTCGAACTACTTTCGACTTATGAATTTCCGAAAACCCAATTCTGTTTTTTACTGCCGGTGCTACATAAATGTAAAAATTAGTCAGTGACGAAGCCGGATTTCCCGGAAGTGCAAAAACTAAAGTTTCATTTTTAGAACCAAAAAACATTGGTTTTCCTGGTTTCTGATTGATTTTATAGAAAAGCTCTTTTACATCGTTTTGTAATAATGCTTCTTTTACAAAATCATAATCTCCAACTGAAATCCCACCTGAAATAAGAACAATATCGTATTTTTTTAAAATACTTTTTAAAGCTTTTTTTGTTGCTTTCAGATTGTCTTTTACTCTGTAAACTTTCGTTTTTTCAATTCCGATTGTTTGAAGTCCCGCTTCAAGCATAACCGAATTGCTTTCGTAAATTTTCCCTTTTTTTAATTTCTTTCCTGGCTGAACTAATTCATTTCCTGTCACTAAAATGGCGACTTTCGGTTTCTTATAAACCTCAACTTCTGTAATCCCTAAGCATGCTAGAAAACCAATTGCTGCAGGTGTAATCAAAGTATTGGCTTCAAAAACAACCTCATCTTTAGCAATCTGTTCTCCTTTTGGACGCACATTT
The DNA here is from genome assembly GCF_900182645.1 of Flavobacterium resistens. Classification (GTDB taxonomy): domain Bacteria; phylum Bacteroidota; class Bacteroidia; order Flavobacteriales; family Flavobacteriaceae; genus Flavobacterium; species Flavobacterium resistens. Next base: position 231,085 of record NZ_FXTA01000003.1, read on the forward strand.
GATAATTTTTGAGGCATTTCAGCAATCAAAATTGAATTACTGTTTGCCATTACATGTTCCTGCATTACAACTGTATCGGCATCATCAGGAACGTGAGCGCCTGTAAATATCCGAACAGCTTCAGTCGATTTTAATTTTATATTTGAATGATCTCCGGCTTGTGAAATCCCAACAACGTCATATTGATGTCGAATACTGTGTGTAAAAGCATATCCGTCCATGGCTGATTGGCGAAATGGAGGCATATTGATTGGCGAAATCACTTTTTCTGCCAGAACATATCCTAAAGCTTTGCTTACCGAAATATGTTTCGTTGGCATTTTAGTACTATTTACTTCAATTATTTCAATGGCTTTACTGACTTCTATCATTTTTGAATATAAAAACTAAGTACAAATACTTAATACAAATATAAGTATTTATTCGTACGATGAATAAAAAATTAAAATTTATTTTAATGTCTATAAAATTACTCTAATTTATTCAAAATCAACTTTAAAAATTGAAGTACTTTTTATAAAAATACTCTAAAAGAACATCGGAGGAGCTGTTTTTTATTTCATTCTTCTTAAAATCATACATTTAAAAAATTAAAAATTAAGTATAAAATACTACAATTTAAAGATGCCTTAAAAAAATATTTAACATTTTAAGCAAACAAAAACAACAATTTAAAATACTGAATATCAATTAATTAATACACAAAACCCAACTCAAAAGCATCTTAAAGACTACTCGCTTTAAAAAAAAACTTAATATTTTTTTGGATTTTATTATATTAAAATTAACTTTGTCTATAGGATTAGTAGAGTTTAGATTTTTATTGAAAACCAAAAAAACTATATTTTGAAAACAACCGAGAGCATATCGTATTTAAATCTTCAAAAAAAATATACTTATAACAATTGTTGTTATATGTGCTTCTGTTGCTAATTCATCATGCAATACATTCGTCATTTGATCCATTTCTGTAAGTCAAAAACGAAATTCAAATTCACCCACAAATTACCTTTATTGAAAATACAAATATCTGGCTGATGCATATTTTGCATTGTGATGATTTTTTGAATATACCCCTATTTTAAAAAGAAACTAATTAACAACTAAAAAAACTAAAATGAAAAATATGCAAACGTGTTGCTGTAAATAAAAAAAGCCATTTCTGCGGCAACAGAAATGGCGAGGCTTAAAGAACATTTATCACTAAATCAAGGAAACAATTAGAGGGTTGAAAATTCAACGCTCAGGGCGCCTTGTTAATTACTTAAACCATTACAAAGAAATGAAAAAAATTTTAAAGATATACTCAATATTATTTCTCTTGCTTCTGACGGCAGGACTAAATGCCCAGAATACAACCCCGCTTATTCAGTCAAAACTTGATGGAACTGTTGTGGATGATATTACAAATCAGCCCATTATAGGCGCTTCAGTAACCATTAAAGGAACCACACACGGCGTTGTAACAGATGTTGAAGGAAAATTTTATTTTCAAACTGGTCAAAAATTGCCTTATACATTAATCGTAAGTTATATAGGATACAAAAAGCTTGAAATCGTAGTTGATAAAAATCCAGTAACCATCCATTTAAAAGAAGAACGTCAGGAATTAGACGAATTGGTGGTTGTTGGATACGGATCTCAGAAGAGAAAAGACATTACAGGTTCAGTTGCTTCGGTTCCAAAAGCAAATTTGTCTCAAGTAACTTCTTCTGCAGATAACTTGCTTCGTGGTGCAGTTCCTGGTGTGGTAGTTACACAAAGTTCAGGACGTCCGGGGGCTTCATCAAGTGTGCGTATTAGAGGTGGAAATTCTATTACAGCAGGTAATGAACCTCTTTATGTATTAGATGGCGTTTTAATTTACAATGACAATAATAATGGTACAGCTGGCGTAGCATACGCAGGAGCTTCGGTAAACGTGCTTTCGACAATTAATCCAGCGGATATCGAGTCTATTGAAGTTTTGAAAGATGCATCAGCAACTGCCATTTATGGATCTAGAGGAGCAAATGGTGTTGTTATTATTACAACCAAAAAAGGAACAAAAGGACAGGATAATATTTCTTACCAAGGGTATTTCGGGTTTCAGAATGTATCTAAAAAACTGCATTTGATGGATGCCAGCCAATGGGCAAGTTTACGTAACGATGTTCAGGCAAGTATTGGTCAGTCTCCGTCTTTTACTCCTGCCCAAATTGAAGCTTTTAAAACTTCTGGAAGTTATGATTGGCAAGATGCTGTTTTTAGAACTGCGGCTCCAATACAAAATCATCAATTGACTTTTTCTGGAGGAGATGATCGTTCGAGATATACAATTTCAGCAGGTTACTTTGACCAGGATGGAATCGTAATTGCAACTGATTTCAAACGTATTTCGCTTCGTGCTAATTACGAAAGAAATTATTCTCAGAATTTCAAATTTGGCGTAAATGCAAATTACACAAATTCAGATTCAAATGGAGTTGGAACAAATGGTGGTTCAAGTGCAGGAAGGCAGCCAAATCCATTAGTGGTTGCTTTGTATCAGCCGCCTGTAGTACCTATCAGAAATCCAGACGGAAGTTTTAATTTAACAAACAATCCTTACGCTACGGCAACTAACGGTATCATTCCAAACCCTATTAATGATTTGGAAAACACTACAAATGAAACTAAAATCAACAGAATCTTAACCAGCTTGTTTGGTGAATATAAAATTACAAAAGAAGTTGTTGCAAAAGTTGCAGTAAGCGGTGATGTAATTGATACGAAACAAAATTATTATGCACCTGCAACTACTACAACCGGAGCAGGAGTTAAAGGTTTAGCTTCTGTAGGTACCCGTCGAGTAAGTTCAGTTTTAAATGAAAACACAATAAATTACAATACTACTTTTGGCGAAAGCCATAAATTCTCAGCTTTAGGAGGTTACACACTTCAATACACTAAAGGTGAGGTTGTTAATGCAGGAGCGCAGACATTTGTAAATGACGCGAATACTTATAATGCACTGCAAGATGGTGTTCCGGTAAAACCTTATAGCGATGCTTTCGAAAGTGTTTTAAAATCTTGGTTGGCGAGAGTAAATTATTCTTATAAAGGAAAATACAACTTTACGCTTTCTGGCCGTGCGGATGGTTCTTCAAGATTTGGATCAGAATCGCTTTGGGGATATTTCCCATCTGCAGGTTTTTCATGGAATATTACTGATGAAGAATTTGCCAACAACATTAAAGGTGTAACCGAAGCTAAACTTAGATTAACAGCGGGAACAACAGGAAATCAGGAAATCGGGAATTACCTTTCACTTGCTTCAATGGGTTCTGTAAATTATTCTTTTGGAGGTACAACTTATACCGGACTTGCTCCTACTCGATTGGCAAATCCGGATTTGAAATGGGAAAAAACAAATCAATATAACGTTGGTTTAGACTTATCATTATTGGACAGAAAAATCAATTTTGTTTTTGATGTTTATTACAAAAAAACAAAAGATTTGTTAATCAATGTTCCAGTGCCGTTAACTTCAGGATATGCAACTGTACTTCAAAATATTGGAGGTGTTGAAAACAAAGGTCTTGAAATTGGTTTGACTACTGAAAATATTAAAACAGAAAATTTCTCATGGAATTCTAACATTGTTTTCTCAACTAACAAAAATAAAGTAACAGCGATAGGAAACGGTGTAGATCAATTCTTTCCTGTTGTTCCAAACGGATCATTATTACAGCAACAGCCTGTAACTGTAAAAGTTGGATTGCCTTTAGGAACTTTCTGGGGATACAGAACAAACGGAATTTTCCAAACTCAGGAAGAAGTTAATACACAACCAAAAATCAACAGTTTAGCCAACACAAAGGTGGGAGACAGAAGATATGTTGATACAAACGGAGATGGTGTAATTACTGCTCTTGACAAAGGAGACTTAGGCACTTCTCAACCAAAATTTGTTGGAAGTTTCGGTAACACCATTTCGTATCATGATTTTGACTTGAATTTCTCTTTCCAAGGTGCTTATGGCGGAAAAATATTCAATGCTTTGAATCAGCAATTAGAAATTTCTACACTTGGAACAAATGCTAATGTGACGTTAGACGATCGTTGGACGCCAACAAACCCGAGCAATGAAATTCCGAGAGCAACAAGTTCACCTTTAGGAATCGTATCTGAACGCTATGTGGAAGATGCTTCTTTCTTGAGATTGAAATTAATTACGCTAGGTTATACTTTACCAAAAAGTGTTTCTAAAAAACTGGGAACAAAAAGCGTGAAATTCTATGTTTCGGCAGAAAACTTAATTACATGGACAAAATACACTGGTTATGATCCGGAGGTAAGTTCATACGAACAAAACAACTTATATCCGGGAATTGATTTTGGTTCTTATCCAAACTCTAAAACATTTATCTCGGGCTTGAACGTAACTTTCTAAGTAAAAAAAATATAAAATGAAAAAGATTATTATAACATTCCTATTAAGTGCCGGTTTATTTGTATCGTGCACAGAATTAGAGGTAACGCCAACCTCTTTTGTAACCGAAGATAATTACTTTAAAACCCAGGATGATGCTGTAGCAAGTGTAACGGCTGTTTATGCCTCATTAAGCTTAGATCCTGGAGAACAGAGTTTATTTGGAAGAAACCTTTATTTCTTAACTGATATGGCTTCAGATTATGCTGCAGCTGGGGTTTCAGCAACAAATCCACAAGTTAGAGCATTAAGCAGTTTAACGCACGATGCGACTTCAGACCGTGTTCAGGTGGCGTGGAGACAAATTTATGCTGGAATCAACAGAGCGAATGTTTCTATTGATAATATTCCGAAAGTTGCCGGAACAGAAGCTGTAAAAAACAGATTGATTTTGGAAGCAAAATTTATCCGCGGATTGCTGTACTTTCAGGCAGTTCGTCTTTGGGGAGGCGTTCCAATTGTTTTGCACGAACCAACTTCTATTCAGTTAGAAAGCTTAAAGTCAAAAAGAGCAACGGTTGACGAAGTTTACGCACAGATAATTTCAGATTTAAAAGATGCTGAAGGTCTACCGTCAACTTATCCAGCAACTGATGCCGGACGCGCAACATCTGGCGCTGCAAAAGCGATTTTGGCAAAAGTATATCTGACAAGAAAAGACTGGCCAAACGCAATTACGAAAGCAAAAGAAGTTATTAACGGTGGTTACGGTTATGCTTTGTTCGAAACTTTTCAGGACATTTTTACTAAAACAAAAAAGAACGGAAAAGAGCATATTTTCTCTGTTCAGTTTGAACCAAATCAAGCTGGAAATGGTTCAAGCGGAAGTACTTTTCAAGCGACATCATTTACAGGATTTACAGCAACTGAACCTGCAGATATCATTTCAGATGTAGCTTTGTTTTATGATATTTATGCGCCAGGAGATGTAAGAAGAGATGTAAGTTATGCTAAAACATTACCAATTCCTGGTACAGCAAACGTTTATACTTTTCCTAAACCAATTTTCAAAAAATATTTAGATCTAACGAATTTGGCAACTCCTGCAAACGTAGCAATCAACTTTCCGGTTATTCGCTATGCCGACATTTTATTGTCTTTGGCGGAAGCCATAAATGAGCAAGGCGGACCAACTGCTGAAGCTTATGAATTGATCAATCAAGTAAGAAGAAGAGCTTTTGCAAAACCAATTACAACGCCAGATGCAACGGTAGATTTAGTTGGCTTAACGCAAACCACTTTTAGAGCTGCCATTCAGGAAGAGCGTAAAAAAGAATTTGTTCAGGAAGGACAAAGATGGTTTGACTTAGTTCGTTGGGGAACTCTAGTTACTGAAGTGAAAAAAGTAACGGCTAAAAACTCTGTTTCTGAAAGAAATAATCTGTATCCGATTCCACAAAGTGAAAGAAATATCGATCCTGTAGGTCTGCCTCAGAATCCTGGATATTAACCAATCAACCACTATTAAACCATAAATTATGAAAGATTATAAAAATAGCATATCAATCAAAAGTCCTAAAAAAGGGCTTTTGATTACTGCAGTTTTACTTGCGCAATTTGGTTTTGCACAAACTAAACCAGAAGAATTTAAAGGTGTAATCGGAAAAACATTAGCCGATTCTAAAGAATATTGGCCAGAACTTGTTACGGCTCCAAAAGGCGCTCCAAATGTCGTTTGGATTATTTTAGATGACGTAGGTTACGGAGCTTCAAGTGCTTTTGGAGGCTTAATCCAAACTCCGGTTTTAGAGAGTCTTGCTAACAACGGATTGCGATATACTAATTTTCATACGACAGCGATTTGTGCTCCTACTCGTTCCGCTTTATTAACGGGAAGCAATTCTCATAAAGTTCATGTTGGCGGATTCTCGCATACTATTATGTCTGCAGGATTCCCTGGCTGGGATGGAAGATTGCCTTCAAAAAATGGAACCGTTGCTGAGATTTTACGTGATAAAGGATACAATACTTTTGGTGTTGGAAAATACGGAATTACTCCAGACGAAGACGCTACTGATGCCGGACCTTTTGATCGCTGGCCAACCGGAAAAGGATTTGAACATTTCTTCGGATTCTTAGGTTCCGCAACCGATCAATATAAACCCGATTTAATTGAAGATCAAGCACATGTTACTCCTGATGGACGCCACCTGAGCGAGCAAATTACTGATAAAGCAATCAGCTATATTTCGAGACAGCAAAAAGCCGCTCCGGGAAAACCGTTCTTTTTATATTATTCACCGGCAGCTGTTCATGCACCTCATCAAGTTGCCCAAAAATGGAGCGATCCGTATAAAGGAAAATTTGACGATGGTTGGGATGCTTACCGCGAAAAAACCATAGCTAATCAGAAGAAATTAGGAGTTATTCCTTCGAATGCTGTATTGCCGGAACGTAATCCGCTTATTGCAGATTGGAAAAAATTAACTCCGGATCAAAAGAAAGTATATTCCAAATTTATGGAAGTATATGCTGGATATCTTACTTATACCGATTATGAAATTGGAAGATTGGTCAATTATCTGAAAGAAATTAATCAATTGGAAAATACAGTCGTTTTTGTTTTAATTGGTGACAATGGAGCAAGCAAAGAAGGAACATTGCAAGGCGCTGTCAACAGACAAACTTATGTTGTTGGTGAAACAGACGAAACCGTTTTTCAAAATAACTTAAAGCGAATTGGTGAAATTGGAACACCTGAAACCTATACTAATTATCCTTTAGGCTGGGCGCAGGCAACAAATGTTCCATTTAAAGATTGGAAACAAGATGCCAACTCTGAAGGCGGTACTCATAATCCGTTGATTGTTTATTATCCAAAGGGAATTAAAACTCCCGGAATCAGAACACAATACAGCCACGTAATTGATATTTTACCAACAACGCTGGATATTTTAGGCATTAAAGCGCCTGAAACGATCAGAGAAATTAAGCAAGATACCATTCAGGGATATTCTTTTTACAATTCTTTAAATGATGCAAAGGCAGTTTCAAATCATAAAGTACAGCATTATTACATTTTTGGAGCCAGAGCTATTTACAGTGATGGTTGGAAAGCCGCTGCGGCACATCATCCAAATTCAATTGAAGCTAAAGAAGCTTTGAGTGATCCAAAAAAAGCAGGTTTACTAAAAGCTGATTTCGACAAAGATGTTTGGGAACTGTACAACATCAACGAAGATTTTAACGAACAAAAAGATTTGGCTAAAAAATATCCAGAGAAACTGGCCGAATTGAAAAAACTATTTGACCAACAAGCCAAGAAAAACAACTTATATCCTTTAATAGATTGGTCGGATGTTTATCAGAGAAAAATACATCAAACGCCAGGTACAGAAGGAAAATCTGCCCAAGAACTATTGACCAAAGCAAACAAGTAAAAAATAAAAACTATGAAAAATTTTAAATACAACAGTTTAATCAAAAGTCCTAAAAAAGGGCTTTTGATTACAGCGCTCCTGGTTGCACAATTAGGAACTGCACAAAATAAAACAGAAGAATTTAAAGGAGTAATCGGTAAAACTTTAGCCGATTCTAAAGAATACTGGCCAGAACCGGTAAAAGCGCCAAAAGGTGCTCCAAACGTAATCTGGATTTTATTAGATGACGTAGGATTTGGAGCTTCAAGTGCTTTTGGAGGTTTGATCAGCACGCCAACTTTTGATCAGTTAGCAAATAATGGTTTACGTTATACTAACTTTCATACAACGGCAATTTGTGCACCAACTCGTGCGGCTTTATTAACAGGAAGAAATTCTGGAAGAGTGCATGTTAGCGGATTTTCACATACTATTTTATCTGCTGGTTTCCCAGGTTGGGACGGAAGAATTCCTTCTGATAAAGGAACAATTGCAGAGATTTTACGTGAAAATGGTTACAACACTTTTGCTGTTGGAAAATACGGAGTAACTCCGGATGAAGATGCTACAGATGCAGGACCTTTCGACAGATGGCCAACCGGAAAAGGTTTTGATCATTTCTTCGGATTCTTAGGTTCTCAAACCGATCAATACAATCCTGATTTAGTTGAAGATCAAGTTCATGTTACACCAGACGGACGCCACTTAAATGAATTAATTACGGATAAAGCAATAAGCTATATCCAAAAACAACAAAAAGCGGCTCCGGGAAAACCATTTTTCTTGTACTATGCACCAGGCGCAGCGCACGCACCTCATCAAGTTGCTACAAAATGGAGCGATCCTTACAGAGGAAAATTTGATAAAGGCTGGGATGCTTATCGCGAAGAAGTTATTGCGAACCAAAAGAAATTGGGTGTAATTCCGGCTAATGCAGTTTTACCAGAACGCAATCCTTTGATCACAGATTGGAAAAAATTATCTCCAGATCAGAAAAAAGTCTATGCAAGATTCATGGAAGTTTATGCTGGATTCTTAACCTATACAGATTATGAAGTGGGAAGAGTTGTAAACTATTTGAAAGAAAGCGGTCAACTTGACAACACTGTAATTTTCGTAGCAATTGGCGATAACGGAGCAAGTAAAGAAGGAACAACTGAAGGAACAATCAATCAAAGTTTGTTTTCTCAAGGAGTATCTGAGCAAGAAAATTTAAAGGCAAACTTAGCTAATATTGACGAAATTGGAACTCCAAAAGGTCTTAATACCAACTATCCTTTAGGATGGGCTCAGGCAACAAACGTTCCGTTCAAAAACTGGAAACAAGATGCGCAGTCTGAAGGAGGAACTCATAATCCACTGATTGTTTTTTATCCAAACGGAATTAAAGACAAAGGCGGAATCAGAAATCAGTACAGCCACGTAACCGATTTGCTTCCAACTACTTTAGACATTGTTGGAGTTAAAGCACCAGAATCTATCAAAGGTATTAAACAAGATATTATTCAGGGTTCCTCTTTATATGCATCTTTAGATAACGCTAAAGCGGAGTCTTTACACAAAGTACAATACTATTATATTTTTGGAAACAGAGCTATTTATAAAGATGGTTGGAAAGCTGGAGCTGCACATGCAAACCCATTTACCTCTCTAAAACCTAACTCGGCACCTACACCAAGCAATTTTGATACTGATGTTTGGGAATTATACAACTTGAACGAAGATTTTAACGAGCGCTACAATTTGGCAGCGAAATATCCTGAAAAATTAGCCGAGCTTAAAAAACTGTTTGATGAGCAAGCTAAAGAAAACAACGTTTATCCGTTAATTGACTGGCAGGATGTAATTACAAGAAAAATACATAATACGGGTCCTGATAAAGGTAAAAGTCTTCAGGATTTAATTAAACAAGTGACCAAACCAGGAGAAGGTACAACACCTACTGCAGGAAGCACTAATTAATATATTGATTTCAAAACCTGCAAGGTATTTTAAAAAACCTTGCAGGTCTCTCAATACTATTTACAGAATAAATCACAATAAATAATAAAAAAAGAATAATTTAAACACTACTAGTTCTATAGAATTAAAAGTTTTTAATTTAAATTTACACTTTATAACTTTTTGATTTTCAACAACACACAATAAAAAATAAGAAATCATGAAACGAGTAGACTATGAAATCATAGGAAAAAAAATCATCGTGGGCGCGATTGTTTTTTTAGTTCCGCTAGTCATATTGGCGGGAGGTTTAGCATTAATTAATCAATTTTTAAAATAAGAAATCATGGCAATAATTCAAAAAGAAAAACTGACAAGAGACTTACTAATAAGCCTTTTTATATATTCTTTGCCTGTAGTGGCAATTTTCCTTTACTTCAAATTAAGCAATAATTTGGTAAGCGAATCTCACATTTCATTACCTGCTTTTTTAGAATTTTCAAAACCTGCTTTTGAGCATATTAGAACTTGGGGATTAACTGTTTTTATGCTGATTTTAGGCGTAATCGAATTCACTGCAGGTTTATACGATGACGAATGGACAGGGCAGGAACGTAAAGTTGATATTATTTGTTTCTTAGCGCCAAAATTGATTTTACCTCCAATAATTGCTTTTTTCAGCTTGACCGCTTTACCTTATTTGATCCCAAATTTGGCTAACACCCTTTCTTGGGTTCCTTTCTGGGGAGGCTTTTTCCTAATCGCAATTGCTGATGATTTGACGCAATATTGGTACCATAGATTACATCACCAAGTTCCGTTTTTATGGCGTTTCCACAGAACACACCACTCTGCTCCATACATGGGAATGGCGATGGCGTCTAGACAAAACTTTATTTATACCGTTTTCTTTTCTCAAATTTATTTGACTGCAACGCTAACGTATTTAGGTTTAGGATTACCAGCTTTATTTGTTTTGGTTATTAAAAGTTTCATCACTTTGGGCGCGCATTCAAGTATTGCATGGGACAAACCATTTTACAAATACAGAGTTTTGCATCCAATTGCATGGGTTTTAGAACGCTTAATTTCTACACCTGCAACGCACCACGCGCACCACGCAGATACAAGCGGAGACGGCGTTGGACACTTTAAAGGAAACTTCGGGAACATGTTTTTCATTTGGGACGTAATCTTCGGAACAGGATTAATCACTCGTAAATTCCCGGAATCTTACGGAACAAAATCATACAAACAAGAAGAATGGTACGCACAATTTTTATGGCCGATTTTCAAATCTAAAAAAGAAGGAAGCCCACTTGCTGATGGCGTATTGTCACTTCCGTTAAAAGCAAAAGTTGTTGAACAGGCTCCTGCTCCAGTATTAGAGCAAGTTTAATCTTAAAACAAAGATGAAAAACTCAACTTTCAAAAATAGTTTGACAGCAATTGCATTTTTCATTGCAATTGCTGTTTTTTCGCAAAACAAAAGCGAAAATACTTTGTCAATAGATGCATTTTATTTCAAAATCCAGGCAGAGAAAAATCCGCAGATTATTGATGCTCGAGGTCCTGAAGAATTTGCTTTGAATCATATTTTAGGCGCTGTAAATTTCAATTTAGATTCAAAAGATTACGCTCAAAAAATAGCAAAATTAGATAAAACAAAACCCGTTTTTACGTATTCAATTGGAGCCGGAAGAAGCGTTTGGCTGGCAGACGATTTACTAAAAAAAGGCTTTAAAGAAGCCTACAGTTTAGAAGGCGGAATCGCAAACTGGATTGGAAGCGGAAAACCATTTTTTGCTAATTCGAAAAGCAAATTGACATTAGCAGAATACAATAAAATTATTTCTGATAATAAAACGGTTTTAGTTGATATTGGATCTGTTTATTGTGGTGCGTGTAAAAAAGTAAAACCAGTTTTAGAAACTATAAAAACACAATACGGAAGTAATCTGAAAGTTGTTGAAATTGATTTGGAAGACAACACGCAAGTCATCGCCGATTTGAAAACCATAAAAGTTTTCCCGACATTAATTCTTTATCAAAATGGAAAAATCATTCTTAAAAAAGAAGGTTTTGAGAATTTGAAAAATGAGATTGATGTGGCTTTGGTATCGAAATAGCTTTTTGACCTTTATTTAGACTTGGATAACCACAATATTGTCATTTCGACGAAGGAGAAATCTTCACGAGTAACTCCGTAACGAATATCCAATCTTTGTAGAGCTTCTTGCGAAGATTTCTCCTTCGTCGAAATGACAAAAATGCACATAAAACACAAAGCTCTTATAGACACTTTTATTCCATTCAAAAAAACTAACCAAAAACCAAAACATGGCAAACTATAAAAAAATAACCAAGATTGTTATACCGATTTTAATCGTACTCTTTCTTTTAGCCGCATTTCTTTTCTGGCCAATAAACACAGATGGAACTCTAATAAAACCAGATGATAAATTAGCCGAAGGAAAAGCTGCATTCTTAGCACAAAAAGACACTTCCGCTTCAGTAAAAAAGCCCAATATTATTATTCTACTTGCCGATGATTTAGGCAAATATGATATTTCATTATACGGAGGAAAAGCAGCGCCAACCCCTCAGATTGATTCTTTGGCAGCGTCAGGAGTTACTTTTACAGATGGTTATGTATCGGCTTCTATTTGTTCGCCATCGCGCGCTGGATTGCTTACAGGACGTTATCAAGAACGTTTTGGCCACGAATATCAACCGGGCGACCGATATCCAAAAAACAATTTAGAATATTACGCTTTCAAATACTTGATCAACACCAATAATTGGAGATTAAATAATAAAATAAATTATCCAAATGAAGCGTCTATAGCCACGCAAGGTTTGCCACAATCTGAAATTACTTTTGCTGATTTAGCAAAAAAAGAAGGCTACAACACGGCGATTATTGGAAAATGGCATTTAGGACACAACAAAGGATTTTTTCCTTTAGACCGAGGTTTTGATTATCATTATGGTTTTTATCAGGCATTTTCGCTTTACACTCCCGAAGATGATAATCCGGATATTATCAATCATCATCATAAAGATTTTACCGATAAAATGATTTGGGGAAATGGACGTGTCGGAATTGGACAAATTCGCCTCGATACCACTATTATTCATGATAAAGCCTATTTAACTGAAACATTTGCTGATGAAGCAGAAGCTTTTATCGACAAAAATAAAAACAAACCCTTTTTACTTTATGTTCCGTTTAATGCGCCACACACGCCGTTTCAGGTTCGTAAAAAATATTACGATCGTTTTCCGAATGTAAAAGACGAAAACAAACGCGTGTATTATGCGATGATCAGCGCACTTGACGATGCAATTGGAAGAATCAGAGCCAAAGTGAAAAAGGAAGGTTTAGAAGAAAATACGCTAATCATTTTTGCAAGCGACAACGGTGGTGCCGATTATACTTTTGCAACCACAAATGCACCTTTAAAAGGTGGTAAATTTTCTCATTTTGAAGGCGGGATAAATGTTCCGTTTGCACTTTCGTGGAAAGGGAAAATCAAACCGCATACCGTTTATAAAACGCCTGTAAGTTCTCTTGATATTTTCAGTACGATTGCTTCTGTTACGGGTTCTGGCTTGCCAAAAGACCGTGTTTATGATGGCGTTGATTTAATTGATGTGGTAAATAACAATAAAGAAGCACATAAAGATTTGTACTGGCGTTCCGGCGATGCAAAAGCAATTCGAAGCGGTAATTGGAAATTAATCATTAGCGGAAAAACACATGAAACCTGGCTTTATGATTTATCAAAAGACAAATCTGAAACAACTGATTTAGCTTCAAAAAATCCAGAAAAAGTAAAAGAATTGCAAACTGCCTTACAAACATGGGAAAAAGGATTAGTTAAACCACTTTGGCCAAATTTGACATACTACGAATTCGATTTTGGAAAACAAAAATACTTTGTCGATTTATAATTAAACAATATGCAAACCCGACAGGTTTTAAAACCTGTCGGGTTTAATCTAAAACTCAATTAATGTCATCTCAAACTAAACAATTCAACATTCACGAAGACTGGACCGTAGTAATTCTAGGATTTCTAATTATCGGAATTTCTCTTTTCATATTTCTTCCTCAAGTTCCTGTTTTTAGCTGGTCAAGCACTTCCGATTTATTTACGAATGTATTTGATTCTAAAAATCTTATAATCCTTTTTATTCAATTTGTATATCTGATTTCCATTGGTACACTTGGTGCTTTTTTAATTGGAAAATCAGTTAAATATTTTCTATTTACGTTTCCGATAGTGTATATTTTAACATTAATTGCCTTAATTCTAGCAGGAAATTCGGCTATTAAATCTATTAATCTTGAAGCTGTAATTTTTAGTTTGTTAATAGGTTTAATAATTGGAAATTTCTTTAAACTTCCAGAATGGCTTCGTTCGGCACTTTCTACAGAAGTTTTCGTCAAAATCGGATTGGTTTTATTAGGAACTAGTGTTATTTTCTCTGATATTTTAAAGGCAGGTTCATTAGGCTTAATTCAGGCTTTAGTCGTTGTTTTATCGGTTTGGTACTTTGCCTTTTGGCTTTGCCGAAAATTAAAAGTCGATGATGAATTGACCATGATGATTTCGAGTGCCGTATCTATCTGCGGAGTTTCAGCTGCAATCGCAACTTCGGGCGCTATTAAAGGCGATTCAAAAAAACTGTCTTATGTCATTTCTATCGTTTTGGTAACTGCCATTCCAATGATGATTTTCATGCCCATAATTGCCAAATATTTCAACTTTCCTGAAGAAGTTACCGGCGCATGGCTTGGCGGAAGTATTGATACTTCTGGAGCTGTTGTAGCTTCTGGAACTTTGGTTGGCGAAACTGCTTTAAAAATTAGCACCATTGTAAAATTTTCTCAGAATGTATTATTAGGATTAGCCGCTTTTGCAATTTCGGTTTATTGGACTTACACGCATAATAAATCGGCTGAAGTTGTGGAATCAAAGCCTACTTTGAAAGTTATTTGGGAACGTTTTCCAAAATTCGTAATTGGTTTTATTCTGGCTTCTCTCCTATTTTCTTTTTTTATTACTTCAGAAGTCCGAGATTCGGTAAAAGACAGTTTAAAAAATTTGCAGGGAATTTGGTTTGCCTTAGCTTTTACAAGTATTGGTTTAGAAACTAATTTTAAAGATCTGCTTTCTAATAACAGTCGTAAACCTCTATACGCTTTTTTAATTGCGCAATTATTCAATGTTATTGTTACGTTGATTATTGCTTATTTGCTTTTTGGGAAGTAAGTTTTGATAATTTTATAGCACTGCAAAATTCTCTAGCAAAGTCGCAAAAACGCAAAGTTTTTTATAATCATCAATTATCCATTCTGTTTGTCATTTCTCGCTCCTCGAAATGACAAACTAAATCTTTAATATATTTCCAAACATTATCACAATTACTTAAAAATCAGTAAACTACATTTTAAAACATTTCTTAATACCTTCTACTTCACTTCTTTTTTCAAAAAAAAATCAAGATTAATTTGGTTTTTACAATATTAAATATAACTTTGTCTATATAATTAGTAGAGTTTAATATTTAAAACTTACATTTTGAAAACAATAGCACACAGAACGTCTTTCATTCTTCCTAAAAATTACGCCTATAACACTTTTTGTTATATGTGTAGCTGTTGTTAATTCTTACATTGGTTTGTCATGATTTTGCTTCATTTAAAATCGGAACAAACCCCACTTTTATTCCAATTTCATTTACAATATAGTATGCAATTCGCCTCAAACGAAGCTGCGCCTTAATGGTATATAATTAAAAATAAAGGAATTTCTGCGGCAACGGAAAACCTCTATTAAAGAACATTTATCACTTACAAAACAAAAAAAACAAAAAAAGCATTTTAAAATGAATAATAAAATTACCTCAATATTATTTTCTGCCTTAATAACCGGAACTGTCAGTTTTACTACAATAAGCGCTCAGAATACAGCAAAACCAAATATCATTCTGATTATGGTAGATGATATGGGATATTCTGATTTAGGAAATTATGGTTCAGAAATTAAAACTCCCAATCTTGATAAATTAGCGAGTGAAGGTTTGCGTTTGCGCGAATTCTACAATAACTCGATTTGTGCGCCAACGAGAGCTTCTCTCCTAACCGGTCAATATCAGCACAAAGCGGGCGTTGGTTTTTTTGATGTGAATTTAGGATTGCCAGCTTATCAAGGCTATTTAAATAAAGAATCTTTGACTTTAGGAGAAGTGTTCCATTTTGGCGGCTACAGTACAATTTTATCAGGAAAATGGCACGTTGGTTCTGAAGATCAGGCACAATGGCCCAACCAAAGAGGTTTTGATAAATTTTACGGCATCTTAAAAGGCGCATCTAATTATTTTGATACAAAGCCTTTGCCTTTCGGGAAAACGCCCTATCCAGTAAAACTGATTCGTAATAATGAAGAACTGCATCCAAAAGACGATTCGTATTATTTTACAGATGAAATTGGAAATAATGCGATCACTTTCTTAGATGAGCAAAACAAAGAAAATAAACCTTTCTTTTTGTATTTAGCTTTTACAGCACCACATTGGCCTTTGCAGGCAAAACCGGTTGATATTGCCAAATACAGAGGAAAATTTGATGAAGGTTGGGATATTTTAAGAGAAAAAAGAATTGAGAAATTAAAAGCAAACGGAATTTTACCAGCCAATCAAACTATTTCGCCAAGAGACCCTGAAGTTCCTGAATGGAGCAAACTGACTTATGACGAAAAACAATTCTGGAAAGCAAAAATGGAAGTTTATGCCGCAATGGTCGACAATATGGACCAGAATGTGGGGAAAGTTTTGGATAAATTAAAAGCCCTTAAAAAAGATAAAAACACACTTATAATTTTCATTTCGGACAATGGCGCTCAAGGCGGATTTAATACTTACAATCCGTTAGGAAGAGGTTTAGTTCGAAATGACGGACCAGTTGGAACTTCGGGATCATTTGATTATCAGGAACAAAACTGGGCATATTTATCGAATACGCCACTTCAGCAATATAAAAATAATATGCACGAAGGCGGTTTCAGTTCGCCGTTTATTGCTTGGTTTCCTTCAAAAATAAAAGCCGGAAGAATTGACAAAGGAACTGGACACATTATTGACCTCGCTCCTACTTTCTACGAATTGGCCGGAATTGAATATCCTAAAAATTATAATAACGTAAATACGAATCCGCTTCCGGGGAAAAGTCTGCTTCCTGTTTTATTTGACAATGTTTCAGAAGTTAACCGAGGCGAACCACTATTCTGGGAAAGAGCAGGAAACAGAGCGGTTCGTGACGGAAAATGGAAATTGGTTTCGATTTATCCTTCTTACGAATGGGAACTGTATAATTTAGAAACAGATCGTGGTGAAACTACCAATGTTGCACAACAAAATCCGGGAATTGTAAACAAACTTTCGGCATCTTATTTTGAATGGGCAGACCGCACTGGCGTTGTAGAATACAGCAAATTCAGGCTAAAACCGGAGGTAATGCCCGGAGGTGCCTCTCTCAAGAAATAAAAACCTTTTTCTAACCATAAAATAATCATTATGAGTTCATTTTATCAAGAAATAGCAAAACAGCATCATGACTTAGTAATTCTGCCTGAGAAAAAATTAATTCATCAGTTTATAGATGATTTGTTTGTCATCTTATTTTCGAATACCTCAAAATCATTAGAATCTGAAGCAACGATCAAATACAAATTCAATCAGCTGGAAAAACAGTTTGACGAATTAGTTTTGGATTTTTCACCAAAAAGTGACCAAAAACAGCAGACCAAAAACTTTTTTGAAGCGATACCAAAATTGCACAAAAAAGCATTAAACGATGCTGTAACCATATTTACAAAAGATCCTGCGGCCAAATCTCTGGAAGAAGTGCTATACTCGTATCCTGGTTTTTTCGCTATTGCCGTTTACCGATTTTCTCATCAGCTTTGGGAGCAGGATTTAAAATTATTAGCACGAACAATTTCAGAATATGCTCATATTAAAACGAGCATCGAAATTCATCCCGGTGCACAAATTGGAAAAGATTTTGCAATCGATCACGGAACAGGAATCGTGATTGGAGAAACAACAATTATTGGCGATAATGTACAAATTTATCAAGGCGTTACACTTGGAGCTTTGAGTGTAAAAAAAGATGAAGCCTTTATAAAAAGACATCCAACTATTGAAGACAATGTCATTATATATGCCAACAGCACCATTCTTGGTGGTCAAACTACAGTTGGAAAAGATTCTATAATTGGCGGAAATGTCTGGCTGACGTATACAATTCCTTCCAATTCTGTTGTATATCATAAAAACGAAATTAAAATCAGAGATAATAATCCTTTCCCTGCACCCATTTTTTATTCTATTTAAAAATATCAAAACCAATGAAATATCAAAACATTTTAGAAACCATAGGAAACACTCCTCACATTCGATTAAATAAACTTTTTAAATCACATGAAGTGTGGATTAAATTGGAAAAATCAAATCCAGGTTCAAGTATTAAAGACCGAATCGCTCTTGCAATGATTGAAGATGCAGAACAAAAAGGACTTATAAATCAAGATACTGTAATTATTGAACCAACTTCAGGAAATACCGGAATTGGACTTTCATTAGTTGCAGCCGTAAAAGGTTATAAAGTGATTGTGGTAATGCCAGAATCGATGAGTATTGAGCGCAGGAGAATTTTGAATGCCTATGGTGCCGAATATGTTTTGACACCGAGAGAAAAAGGAACTTCGGGCGCAGTTGAAAGAGCAAAGGAACTTGCTTCAACCATTAAAAACTCGTTTCTTCCTTCACAATTTACCAACAAAGCAAATGTTGAAATACACGAAAAAACAACCGCTCTAGAAATTTTAGCTGATTTTCCAGACGGAATCGATTATCTAATAACCGGAGTTGGAACTGGAGGTCATATTACAGGAGTTTCAAAAATATTAAAACAACATTTCCCAAATCTTCAAACTTACGCAGTTGAACCAGCCTTATCACCAGTTTTGAGTGGCGGTTTGCCTTCTCCACATCCATTTCAGGGAATTGGAGCTGGATTTATTCCAGAAGTTTTTAATCGCGAATATGTCGATCATATTTTAACAGTTGATAAAAACGAATCGTACAATTTCACTAAAAAAATAGCCAAAGAAGAAGGAATTTTTGCCGGAATATCGACCGGAGCTGCACTTGCAGCACTATCAAGAAAGCTCAAAGATATTCCTGAAGATGCCGTAATTCTAACTTTTAATTATGACACTGGAGAAAGATATTTATCTGTAGATGAGTTATTTGATTAAAATTATGAATAACTTTAAGCAAGCAAAAAATAATTTACAAACCTATTAAAATACCCGAAAAATGGCAGAATCAAAACAACAACAGACCGCATTAGGCGATGTTGCAGCAAGACAACTCGCAATTGCAACACGTACAGTACCTCAAATTGGAACAACTTCTCCACGCTGGCTGACACATCTTTTACATTGGACACCGGTCGAATCGGGTGTGTTTCGTTTGAACAAAGTTAAAAATGCAAATCATATCGAAGTCGATTGTTCTGCACGCGACGAAAGAGTTTTACCAAACACTTTTGTTGATTATGTTGAAAATCCGAGAGAGTATAATCTTGCTGCCGTACAAACCATTGTAGAAGTTCATACACGTGTTTCTGACTTATACAGCAAACCGTACAACCAGATTTCAGAACAGCTTCGTTTGGCTATAGAAACCATTAAAGAACGTCAAGAAAGCGAATTAATCAATAATAAAGATTACGGATTATTAAGCAATGTGGCGCCTTCGCAAATTATAAAAACACGTACTGGTGCGCCAACTCCAGATGATTTAGACGAATTGCTGACTAAAGTTTGGAAAGAACCAGGTTTCTTTTTATTGCATCCGCTGGCAATTGCCGCTTTTGGACGCGAATGTACGCGCAGAGGTGTTCCACCACCAACAATCTCTTTATTTGGATCTCAGTTTTTAACTTGGAGAGGAATTCCGCTTATCCCATCTGATAAATTGCCGATTGTCAAAGGAAAATCAAAAATCATTTTATTACGTACCGGCGAAAGCCGTCAAGGTGTAATCGGGTTAATTCAGCCGGGATTACAAGGTGAGCAGTCTCCAGGATTATCAGTCCGTTTTATGGGAATTAATGAAAAAGCGATTGCTTCATACTTGGTTTCACTTTATTGTTCTTTAGCTATTTTGGTTGATGATGCCATCGCTGTTTTAGAAGATGTCGAAATAGGAAAGTATCATGAGTACAAATACTAACCCAGACGGATTACCAAACATTGACGATTTGCAGTTTTTAGCAAACGAACTGTTCAGTGCACTGCCAAATGAATTTCCAAAAGAAATTTCATTGAGTCCAGATAAAGCTGAACATCCTCGTGCGACAAAAATTGCAGAAACACTTTTGCATGCTGGCGGTGCCAATATTTTAACGCCGTTTTCTGCGCAAAGTCCGTTAAATGTAAATCTGGCTCCACCTTCGTTTAGCGGTTTTGGAGGTTCTCCAGCAAGTGCTTCTCAAAGTTCCAGTGCCTCGGCTTTGTATCCAAACGCTGGTGCAGGTTTTGATCCTAAATATGGCATCCCTTCTTCTGGAATTCCTGAAGATAACGGACTAAATATTAATAATCCGCAGACTGGATTTTATGATATCAATTTAAAAAACAGCAGATCACCACAGCTTAATGAAGAATCGTTGTTTTCATCGCTGTTTTTAAATGATCAATATTTGCCTTTTCAAAGCGAAAATTCTTCTTTTGAAAACGAGTTGAAAATAGCTTTAGAAACGGTTGATACTTTTTTTAGAAAGCGAAATGATTTTCCGTCAAGCGGAAGTGAACTCCAAAACTCGTATTATTTTTTAGATCAGAATCCGTTTGCTTTTGATTCTAAAAACACCAATGCAATTGTGGGAAGTTCCTTTGGAACAAATCCATTAAGTGGTAGTACAAATTCAGCTTTTAATGCCGAATTAATCAAAAAAGATTTTCCTATTTTGAGTGAAACTGTAAACGGAAAACCTTTAATATGGTTTGATAATGCAGCAACAACTCAAAAACCAAAATCGGTTATCGATCGCATTGCGTATTTCTATGAGCATGAAAATTCGAATATTCATCGTGCAGCGCATGAATTAGCAGCGCGCGCATCTGACGCTTATGAAGCTGCTCGCGAAAAAGTGAAAACGTTTTTAAATGCCGGTTCAGTAAATGAAATTGTTTTTGTTCGCGGTGCAACTGAAGGAATAAATTTAGTAGCTTCAACTTGGGGCGATCAAAATTTAAATTCTGGTGATGAGATTATTGTAAGTAATCTGGAGCATCATGCAAATATAGTTCCGTGGAAAAGATTAGCCGATAAAAAAGGTTTGAAATTACGAGTAATTCCAGTCGATGATGACGGTCAGATTTTGCTTGATGAATATGCAAAATTGCTGAATTCAAAAACACGTTTAGTGGCTTTTACGCAAGTTTCAAATGCATTAGGAACTGTAACTCCAGCAAAAAAAATAACTGAAATGGCTCATGCAGCAGGTGCAAAAGTCTTAATTGACGGCGCACAATCTGTTTCACACATGAAAGTTGATGTTCAGGATTTAAATCCGGACTGGTTAGTTTTTTCTGGACATAAATTATTTGGTCCAACCGGAATTGGCGCTTTGTACGGAAAAGAAGATTTATTGAACGAAATGCAGCCGTATCAATCGGGCGGAAATATGATTCAGGATGTAACTTTTGAGGAAATCAAATACCACAAAGCTCCTAATCGTTTTGAAGCCGGAACCGGAAATATCGCCGATGCAATTGGTCTTGGTGCCGCAATTGACTACGTAACGAAACTCGGAATTGAACAAATTGGACAGTATGAGCATTATTTATTAGAATATGCAACAAGGCTTCTTAAAGAAATTCCAGGTGTACGTTTAATCGGAACTGCAAAAGACAAAGCAAGTGTATTATCTTTTAATTTGCAAGGCTATACAAATGACCAAGTTGGTCAGGCATTAAACAAAGAAGGTGTTGCGGTAAGAACCGGACATCATTGTGCTCAGCCAATTTTGCGACGAATGGGAGTTGAAACAACGGTGCGTCCGTCATTGGCATTTTACAATACCACTCAAGATGTTGATACTTTTATCAAAACTTTGTGGGAACTGAAAAAAGTCAAATTTTAAAAATACTGAGATTAAATTCTCTACTTGAATAATTACTTTTTTTGATATTTTAAGTAATTATACCCAAAAGCGATTGTTTTCCTGAACAGTCGCTTTTTTTTTTATTAACAAATTAATCAAATTCTTTTATAAATATCTACCGCAACTAGTACTTTCTCCTTTTTTATGTTAATTCTTAATACATACAACTAAAACAGAACCAATCAATTAAACATTAATCACATTACCCCTTAAATTTTTACAAAATAAAAGTATTTGAGCACCAATTGTTACAAATATTACAAAAATGAAGTTATGTGTTATTTTTAATGTTAAAAAGAGGTTTCAACTTAACATAAATTTAAGATATTTGAAAGAACTAATTTAAACACAATAAAAAATGAAAATTAATTTAAAACATTTTTTTTGGCTATTGCTCGTTTTGAGTGTGCAAATAGCTGTGGCTCAAGGAGGGGCAATTTCTGGTACAGTTACTGACAATAAGGGTGTTCCCATTCCAGGAGTAAATATTGTTCTCAAAGGAACAAATGTCAGTACACAAACTGATTTTGATGGAAATTTTAAAATTCAGGCCAAAACTGGCGATATTTTAGTAGCTAGTTATGTTAGTTTTGCTACTATTGAAGTCAAAGCTTCTAATTCAATGACAATTAAAATGGTTGAAACTCAAAATGAGCTGGAAGCCGTTCTTGTTGTGGGTTACGGTACACAATCAAAAAAGAATTTAACCGATAATATAGCTCGTGTAACAGCAAAAGATATTCAGCAAGTACCTGTTGCTAACGTACAAAATGCCTTAGTTGGTAAATTAGCCGGTGTACAGATTACACAAACAAATGGTAAAGTTGAAGGAGGAATGAATATTAGGGTTCGTGGAGCTGCGAGTATAAGCGCCAGCACACAGCCTTTGTATGTTTTAGATGGTATTCCGCTTATCACAGATGATGAGTCTAGCAATGGAGCACCAACAAATCCATTGTTGACCTTAAGCCCAAATGAAATTGAATCAATTGATGTTTTAAAAGATGCTTCTTCTGCAGCAATTTACGGAGCTCGTGGAGCTAATGGAGTTGTCATCATTACAACTAAAAAAGGTAAAGAAGGGAAAGGAAATTTCTCTTTAAACTTCTCTCAGGGTATCAGTGAAGCCACTCACACGAAAAAATTTCTGAATGCTAAACAATATGTAGAATTACTACAGGAAGCTGGACGAAATGTTGATGATTTAGAATCTGTCGAAGATGAATTGGAATATTTATCTCAAGGAACAGATTGGAGAAACGGAGAAATCGATACGAATTGGCAAGATATCGCTTTACGCACAGGTTATACTACTGATGCCGATTTTTCTGTATCTGGAGGTGACGACAAAACAAAATATTTCTTTGCAGGAGCTTACAATAATACTACGGGAATAGTTGACAGCAATGATTTAGAAAGAATAACAGCGAGATCAAACGTATCTCATAAAATTACAGACCATTTTACGGCCGGAATGAATATTGGTTTTTCCAGATCAGTTATCAATAGGGTTCAAGATGACAATTCATTCTCTACTCCTATGCAATCTCTAGCTCAGGCTCCAATTTCGCAAGCGAGATTAGAAGATGGAACTCCAAATCCAAATACTGAGTATGTCAATTATTTATTAGCAAAAGACAATACTTCTTGGAAAACTATTATGAGAAGAGTTACAGGAAAAATATTCGGAGAATTAAAACTGGTAAAAGACTTGAAATTCAATTCTGATTTTGCTTATGACTTATTAACTCAGACTGAGGATTACTGGCAAGGCAAAAATGCTCCTTTTATGGCAACTGACGGAGCTGTATTTGCAACTTCTGTAAACACTGAAAGTTATATTTTCAGTAATTACTTTACGTATGATCTTACTTTTGCTGAAAACCACACTATAAATGCTGTTGCCGGCATGGAATTCAATAAATACAACAGAAGATACCAAGATGTAAATAGTATTTATTTTCCAAATGACAGTTTTCATACTGTTGATGGTGGTGCAGAAGTTAATGAAGGACATGGTAGCGAAACGGATTATGCCTTTGTTTCTCAATTTGGGCGTTTCAATTATAGCTTCAAAAATAAATATCTTTTCAAAGCAAGTATTCGTCGCGATGGATCATCTCGCTTTGGAAAAAATGAAAGATTTGCGGTTTTCCCTGCATTTTCTGCCGGTTGGGTTATGTCGCAGGAAGAATTCTTAAAAGACAATACTGTTTTAAGTTATTTAAAATTAAAAGCAAGCTGGGGTAAGGTAGGAAATGCTGAAGTTGGTAACTTCGCGTCACGACAATTATACAGACCTAGTTCTTACAACTTAAAATCTGGATTGACTTTTAGCCAAGCTGGAAATGACAACCTTACTTGGGAAAAATCTTCTCAAACAGATGTTGGTATTGAGGCTGGATTCCTCAACAAAATTAATTTAGAAGTCGATTACTATGACAAACGTACTGATGGTCTTCTTTTTGCAAAACCTTTGGCTTTAAGTTCAGGCGCTACATCAATCAACACAAACATTGGAGAAATAAAAAGCAGCGGGTTTGAATTCACTTTGAACACAAAAAATGTTGAAACAGAAAAATTCAAATGGACTACAAGTTTTAACCTTACGACAAACAACTCAAAAGTAAAGTCACTGCCTAACAACAATACTGATGTTATTACAAGTTATAACATCAATCGTGTTGGAGAAAACATTTCATCATTTTATTTAGTTGAATACGCGGGCGTTGATCCTGCAAACGGAGATGCACTTTTTGTAAAAAACACTGTAAATGCTGATGGAAGTCTTGACAAAAGTACTACTAACGATTACAGTGAAGCCAAAAGAATCGTAGCTGGAAATCCTTTCCCAACTTTAATGTCTGGATTGACCAATACGATTAATTATAAAAATTTTGACTTTAACTTTACATTTCAAGGCGAATGGGGAGCTAGTATTTATAACTCAGCTGGTATATATATGTCGACAGCAGCAGATTATTTTGATAACCAAACCGCAGATCAGCTAAATCGTTGGCAAAATCCAGGTGATATCACAAATGTGCCTCAGGCAAGATTTGGAGGCTCAAACGGAACACAAGAATCTACTCGTTATCTAGACAAAGCCGATTTTATTCGTTTACGTAACGTTACATTAGGTTATTCTTTACCTAAAGAAACTGTACAAAAAGCAGGAATGAGTAATTTAAGAATTTATTTTACAGCTGTAAACTTGCTTACTTTTACAAATTATGAAGGAACAGATCCAGAAGCAAGAAGAGATGACACAGGAATTGGAGAAGATTTTTACTCTGCCCCACCTGCAAGAACTATGGCAATTGGAGTAAATATTAATTTTTAAAAAGAACAAAATGAAAGCAAATAAATTAATCTTACTTATAATTTTCTCAGTCTTTTTTGCAAGCTGTGAAGATCAACTAAATTTAGACCCTAAGCAGGCTGAAGACGCATCGGTTACATTAAGTACCGAGGAAGGTATTACAAATGTACTAACAGGGACTTATGCGATTGCCGCAAACGGAAATGCTTATGGCGGAAGAGTTTTACTTTATGCTGATTTACTTGGTGTGACTGGCTCATTGAGCACTACCGATTTAAGATGGAGAGGAACTTATGGCGAGCTTAGACAAATGTACCTTAAGACAATGGTATCTAACAACGTAATTATTGAAGGAACATATTCTAGACTTTATTCGATGATCAATGCTGCAAATACAGTTATCGAAAACATTGACAAAGTAAAAGATCCGGGCAAACAAGCTGTTATGATTGGAGAAGCTAATTTTTTAAGATCGTTAGCGTATTTTGATTTGGTTCGTTTTTTCGCAAAACCTTATGTAGCCGGACAAGCTAACTCCCAATTGGGAGTTGTTATCAGGCCTAATGCCATTTATGATTTCAGTGTAGATCTTTCAAAAGAAAGAAGCACTGTCGATGAAGTTTATAAAGTAATCATTGATGGATTAAATTTAGCTTATACTAATCTTCCTGAAGAAAATGGTTTTTATGCAGACAAATATGCTGCTAAAGCTTTATTAGCAAGAGTTTATCTGCAACAGCAAAATTATGCCGCAGCAAGAGATGCAGCAAATGATGTTATTGAAAACAGCGGACACGGCCTATCTCTTAAATATGCAGATGCATTTAATCACGACACAGATAAGACTGAAGATGTTTTTGCAATTCAAATTACAAAACAAACTGGCTTGAATGATATGGTAACTTTTTATGCTTCTGAAGGGAATGGAGGCCGTGGAGGAGATTTCTCTATCAGAGACACTTATTTAGAGAAATTTAGCGATCCTGATGACAGAGCTGCTTTTAATTATGTAAACGACGATAACGGGCGACTTTTAACTTCTAAATTTACGGATCAGTTTGGTGATGTACCTCTTATTCGTTTAGCCGAAATGTATTTAATTAGAGCTGAAAGTAATTTACGTGCCGGAACTGCCGTTGGCAACACGCCATTGGATGACATCAACATTATTCGTTCAAGAGCAAATGCCGATGAATTGGCAAGTGTAACCGTTGATGATATTTTGTTAGAACGTCAATTGGAATTAGGAATGGAAGGGTTTTTAATTCATGATATTCGCAGAACAAAACAATCTATTGATATTAGTTCTGATGGCGACGGTTCTGATTTGATTCCGTATGATGCAAACAGATTGGTCTTCCCTATTCCATTAAAAGAAATGGATGCCAATAAAAAAATCACTCAAAATCCAGGTTATGGAAGTTAATTTAGGTTCAAAGTAACAAAGTAAAAAGGTCCAAAGTTTTATAAATAACTATAAAACTTTGGACCTTTTAAATTATATAATAAAAACCTTTGAGCCTTTGTAACTCTGAACCTTAGTCCCTAAAGTTTATCTAAACTCATTCAAAGATTTCTCAATAATTTCAAGACATTCCTGAATTTGAGCTTCAGTCATTACCAATGGCGGAGCAAATCTAATTTTATTTCCGTGAGTTGGTTTTGCTAACAATCCGTTATCTCTAAATTTTAAGCAGATTTCCCAAGCCAAATCAGACTCTTCATCACTATTAATCACAATCGCATTCAAAAGTCCTTTTCCACGAACCAGTTTAATCAAATGATTTCTTTCAGCGATTTCATTTAATCCTTTTCTTAAAATAGCACCAAGACGTTCAGCATTTTCAGCTAGTTTTTCATCTTTTATAACTTCCAATGCTGCAATCGCAACCGCCGCTGCAACAGGGTTTCCACCAAAAGTAGATCCGTGCTGACCTGGTTTAATCACATTCATGATCTCGTTATTTGCTAAAACAGCCGAAACCGGATAAACACCTCCCGAAATTGCTTTTCCTAAAATCAAAATATCAGGCTGAACATTTTCGTGGTGAACGGCTAATAATTTTCCTGTACGTGCAATTCCTGTCTGAACTTCGTCGGCAATAAATAATACATTATGTTTTTCGCATAACGCTTTTGCTTTCGCCAAATATCCTTCTGACGGAACATAAACTCCTGCTTCACCCTGAATTGGCTCAACTAAAAATCCTGCAATATTTTTTGATGATTCTAAAGCTTTTTCAAGAGCTTCAAGATTATCATATTCAATTTTTATAAATCCATCTGTGAATGGTCCGAAGTTTTTACGAGCCGATTCATCATTAGAAAATGAAATAATCGTAGTGGTTCTTCCGTGAAAATTATTTTCGCACACAATTACCTGCGCTTGATTTTCAGGAATTCCTTTTACCTCATAAGCCCATTTTCTACATATTTTAAGTGCTGTTTCTACAGCTTCAGCACCTGTATTCATTGGCAAAACTTTATCAAAACCAAAATAATTGGTAATATACTCTTCGTAATTTCCCAATTTGTCATTGTAAAAAGCACGAGACGTCAGCGTTAATTTTTGAGCCTGATCCACCATTGCTTGCACAATTTTCGGATGACAATGACCTTGATTTACAGCAGAATAAGCTGACAGAAAATCATAATATTTTTTCCCATCAACATCCCATACATATACACCTTCTCCTTTTTCTAAAACCACAGGAAGCGGATGATAATTATGAGCTCCGTATTTATTCTCTTTTTCAATCAAAACTTCAGATTTTGATGAAAGTATGTTTTCTGTATGTGTCATAATATATTATTTTTCAAACACAAAAGTATCAAAAAATCTCAAATAAGACATAAAAAAGTAAAAATTAAACTTGTATCTCATTAAAATAAGTCAAATTTTATTTTTAAATCGAAATTAAAATCAAATTCACCTATTCAGTATTTTGATTTTATTCCTCATTATTGAAAAAAATAGTTACTTTTATAAATCAAAAAAAGAAAATAAACTCAATTTCAACGAATGGATATTTTAGACGAATTCGATATTAATATACTGAAGGAATTAGAAAAAGACGGAAGAATGGCTTTTTCTGCCATTGCAACTAATTTAAAAATCTCCAACACCATGGTGCATCAGCGAATCAATAGAATGATTGAGCAAGGTGTCATTGGCGGAATAAAACCTATCATACAAGAAAAAAATATTGGTTACGATTGGGCTTCTTTCACCGGAATCACATTAAATAAAGATTCTGATTCTGATCGAATTATTGAAGAAATGAAAAAAATTCCCGAAATTACAGAATGCTATTATGTCACAGGTTCTTTTACACTTTACATAAAAATTGTAGCGAAGAATCACGAACACATGCGAAAAATTCTTTACGAGAAAATCGATAACATTCCCGGAATTGCTAAAACTGATTCGATTATAGAATTAGGTTGTGCTTTTAAAAGAAACATTTCATTATAATCAACTTTTAAACTAAAAAAATGCGTTTACGAATCCTGCTTTTATTTACTCTTTTTTGTTGTAAATCAATGCTGTTTTCGCAGATTTCAGTTCCAAATCCTTCTAAAAGTGATTTTTCTGAAGCAATAATTATTTTAGCTTCAGATTCGATGCAAGGTCGAAAAGCCAATCAAAAAGGCGCTTTTATGGCTGCTGATTACATTGCCTCTAAAATGTATGCTTACAATCTAAAACCTTTCACTAAAATCAAAAATTACTATCAAATATTTAAAATTCAAGAACATACTATTAAAAACACTTCTCTAGAATTCAAAAAAGGAAATCAGGAAACCATTTCTCTCTCTTCAGAAAAAGATTTTCAAGCTATTCCAATTTCAGCCTCTATCAACAAAAAAGAAGCAGATGTAGTTTTTGCAGGCTATGGTTTAAGTCTACCAAAAGAAAATTATAACGATTATAAAAAACTCAATGCAAAAAATAAAATTGTTGTAGTTTTAAGTGGATTCCCAAGCGATCAGGACAGTACTTCTGCAACTTATAAAAAATTCAAAAAGATATTTCCTGAAAAAAATGATTTAGAAGAAACTAAATTAAAAACGGCCATTAGTAAAGGCGCAATTGCCTTAATCGTTATTGAAACACACGAATATTTTAAGTCTCCAAACACCACAAAAAATGAGGTTTTTCATTCTTTAGAAAACTCAGTTACAACTTCAATACCTGTATTCAAAATTCATAGAACAACGGCTGAAAACCTTTTTTCAAAAATTAATATTCCATCAAAAAGTAGCCTCACTTCTACTTCATTGCAAAAAGTAAAAATCAATTTTTCGATAGCATTAGAGTCAAAAACTTTTCCCGTTACAAATGTATTGGGAATGATCCCTGGAAAAGACACTACAAAAACTATTATCGTTGGTGCACATTATGATCATTTAGGAATTATAAAAGATTCAATTTACAACGGTGCCGATGATAATGCATCGGGAACTTCAGGAATGCTGGCTCTAGCAAAAAAATGGTCAGAATCTAAAATAAAACCTCCTTGCAATATTCTTTTTGCTTCATGGACTGCCGAGGAAATGGGACTTTTAGGAAGTGAATATTTTGTTCAGAATTTTGATTTCAACAAACAAAAAATACTGTTGGCGATCAATATGGATATGATTTCCAGAAGCGCGCCTGAAGACAAATTACACCGAATTTTGAGTATCGGAACTCAAAAAGAAGATGGAAATTTAAAAAAGATGTCCACCGAAATCAATGCGAAACTTCAAAAGCCGTTTACTTTAGATTTATGGGAAACAAACGGGCATTCAGGAAGTGATTATGCGTCGTTTACCACAAAAGGAATTCCTATTATGACTTTTTTCAGCGGTTTTCACGATGATTATCATACACCGAACGACAAAGCTTCGAAAGTAGATTTTGACAAAATAGAAGATGTGCTTTTTATTGTCAATTCTTCTCTTTCAAAATTTTTAGAAAATCAGAATAACTAAACCGAATAACTATGAAAAATCAGTTTCTTTTTAAATTTTCTTTCCAAAAATCAATTTCGGCTTTATTGTTATTGACAAGCTTTTTAATGCAGGCTCAAAATCCAAAAGGAAAATTATTCATCATTGGCGGAGGCGATCGTTCAGATGCGTTGATGAAACAGGCTTTGGCTGTCGCCGAATTAGGAAAAAAAGATTATATAGTGGTTTTGCCAATGTCAAGCGAAGAGCCGGATAGTTCGTTTATTTTCTTTAAAACGCAAATGGTGAAACTAACTCAGAATCCTATTGTGATGCTGAATTTCACTGCAGCAACCGCACAAAATAAAAAACTTACAGATTCTGTTCAAAAAGCAAAATTGATTTTTATAAGCGGAGGCGACCAAAGCCGTTTCATGGCAGTTGTTCATAATACGCCTATAAAAACAGCAATTCAAAAAGCATATGAAAGTGGAAGCACAATTTCTGGAACGAGCGCCGGAGCCGCCGTAATGTCTGAAAAAATGATTACTGGGAATCAGAAATTAGAAAAAGAATATTCGGGCACTTTTGACAATATTCGATACGATAATTTAGAAACTTCTGAAGGTTTGGGATTATTGAAAACGGCCGTTATTGATCAACATTTCTTAAAAAGAAACCGTTACAACAGATTGCTTTCTGCTTTGGTTGAATTTCCAGAACTAACAGGAATTGGTATCGATGAAGCAACTGCAATTATTGTTCGAAATAATCAGGTTGAAGTTGCTGGAGAAAGCGAAGTTATTGTAGTTCGCAAACCACAAGGCATCAAAAAATCAAACAAAAACAATCTTATATCGATCGAGAATTTACAAATGAGCATTTACACTCCCGGTCAAAAATTTAATATCAAATAATCATGCATTTCTATTCTAAAATAATAAAATCCTTCTTTTTCATTTGTGTGAGTTTTCAAATTTCGGCACAAAAAATCAACACAAAAGAAGTCGCCCGATTAGAAAATCTTGCCAAACAAGTTACCATCATTAGAGACAATTGGGGAATTCCTCATGTTTATGGAAAAACAGATGCCGATGCGGTTTTTGGATTATTGTACGCGCAATGCGAAGACGATTTCAAAAGAATTGAAATGAATTATATTGAAAAACTGGGACGACTTTCTGAAATAAAAGGACAATCGGTCTTGTACAATGATTTAGAAATCAAACTTTTGATTGACGTCGACGAAGCTAAAGCTGATTATACTAAAGCACCTGTATGGCTAAAAAAGCTATTGAATAGTTATGCCGATGCCATCAATTTTTATTTATACAAACATCCTGAAGTAAAACCAGCGCTTTTAACACATTTTGAACCATGGTTTCCGCTACTTTGGACGGATGGAAGTATTGGCGCGATTAGTACCGCCGATCTTTCAACAGCCGAATTAAAAGCTTTTTATTCTGGAAATAATGATAAAGTGGCTTACGTAGAAAGAGAAAAATACGTCCAAACCGGATCAAATGGATTTGCATTTGCACCATCTAAAACCGCTGACGGAAATGCGATTTTATACATAAATCCGCATACAACTTTTTATTTTAGACCCGAAGTTCAAATTACCAGCGAAGAAGGTTTGAATGTTTACGGCGCGGTAACTTGGGGACAATTCTTTATTTATCAAGGTTTCAACGAAAATTGCGGTTGGATGCATACATCATCAAACGTTGATGTGGCAGATATGTATGCTGAAAAAATCGTCAATCAAAAAGGTAAATTATTCTACGAATTTGACAACAAACTGTTGCCTGTAATTGAGAAAGAAATCACGATCAATTATACCGAAAATGGAAAATTGATTCCAAAAAAATTCAAAACCTATTTTACCAACAACGGTCCAATTATGGCTAAACGCGACGGAAAATGGATCAGTTTAAAATCAAATAACAGATCAATGACAAGTTTGATTCAAAGTTGGGTACGAACAAAATCGACCAATTTTGATGATTACAAAAAAGCTATGGATTTGAAAGCCAATACATCAAACAATACTGTTTATGCCGATAATAAAGGAAATATAGCGTATTGGCACGGCAATTTTATTCCAATTCGGGACAAAAATTTAAATTGGTCAAAAGTAATTGATGGTTCAATTTCTGCAACACAATGGAAAGGTTTGCATGATGTAAATGAAACCGTTCATATTTATAATCCTGTAAATGGCTGGTTACAAAACTGCAACTCTACTCCTTTTTCTGTTGCTGGGATTAACAGTCCCAAAAAAGCTGATTATATTCCTTATATGGCGCCAGATGGAGAAAATTTTAGAGGAATTAATGCAGTCCGAATTTTCAGCAAAGGAAATAATTATACTTTGGACAAAGTAATAGCTGATGGTTATGATTCTAAATTATCAATTTTCGAAATATTAATTCCAAGTTTAGTTAATGTTTTCGAAAAAAACATAAACGTACAATCTCCAGAATATACTGCATTAAAAGAGCCTATTTCGATACTGAAATACTGGGATTATTATGCAAAAGAAAATTCAGTTGCAACTACTCTGGCTGTTGAATGGGCTTATAAATTAGACCCAATTATTTTGAAAGCTTATATTGACGAAGGAGAATTGGATCAAGTTGAAAACACCAAGAAATTTGCAAAAAATGCTACGGCAGCACAAATGATCCCACAATTGCAGGCAGTATTGAAAGATTTAGAGTCAAAATTTGGAAGATGGCAAGTGGCTTGGGGTGAAATCAACCGCTTTCAGCGTTCAAGCGGTGCGATTGATTTAAAATATGACGATTCAAAACCAAGTATTCCAATTGGTTACGGACCCGGTTCTTGGGGAAGTTTGCCTTCTTTTAAAAGCAGTTATCAGAATAATTCTAAAAAACGCTATGGTTACAATGGAAACAGTTTTATCTGTGCGGTGGAATTTGGACCAAAAATAAAAGCAAAATCATTGTTGGCTGGCGGAAACAGTGGAGACGAAAACTCAAAACATTTCACTGATCAGGCCGAAATGTATCGAAAAGGACAATTTAAAGATGTTCTTTTTTATAAAGAAGATGTTACTAAAAATGCCGAAAAAACGTATCATCCCGGCGAATAATTTTGATCAGAAAAAACATTACAAACAAACCTTGGAAGAACTTTCTTTCGAGGTTTTTTTATAAGAGAATATTTCTGATATTTGTTTAAAATTGTAAAATCATGAAAAATTCAGCCCTTCTTATTTTTGCTACCATACTGTTTTCTAACACTATAAGCGCACAATTAAAACCCGTAAAATATGCCGATGGAAATCAGGCATTAAATGGTTTATCTATAAAATCTGCTAAAAAAAGCAGTCAGAATCCTGGCATTTTACTTTTGCCGGCTTGGCTTGGAATTGATAATGCTTCTAAAAAATATGCCGAAGATTTATCAAAATTGGGCTACCATGTTTTTATAGCCGATATTTATGGCGAAGGAAATTATCCAAAAAACACTTCAGAAGCAGGAAAGCAAGCAGGTTTTTATAAAACTAATTATGAAGCTTATCAAAAAAGAATCAATGCAGCATTACAGGAATTAATTAAATCAGGTGCAAATGCTGATAATATTGTGGTAATTGGATATTGTTTTGGAGGAACAGGCGTTCTTGAAGCTGCACGCGGACATTTGAACGTAAAAGGAGTGGCTTCATTTCATGGCGGTTTAGGAAAAGATGCATCCAGAAAAACAGAACCAATTACAGCTAAAGTTTTGATTTGTCATGGTGCAGATGATCCTTTTGTTTCAAAAGATGAAGTTGCCGCTTTTCAGCAAGAAATGCGCGACTCAAAAGCCGATTGGCAAATGATTTATTATGCAGATTCAGTTCATTCTTTCACAAATCCGGAAGCTGGAAGCGATAATTCTAAAGGCGCAGCCTATAATCCTGTTGCCGCCAAAAGATCTTTTGATCATTTATTGCTTTTCTTAAACGAAGTACTTAAAAAGTAAAAACAAAAACTAACCCAAAACACCAAATCAACTAAATAAACCAATGTCACACAATAAAATCAGAGAAGACAAAACCTGCCTGAACTGCAGGCATGTAGTCGAGCAAAAGTTTTGTCCAAACTGCGGACAAGAAAATAGCGATACCCGCAAAACTTTCCATCATTTATTTGTTCATTTTTTCGAAGATTTAACGCATTATGAAAATGCATTTTGGAAAACAATTAGAAACTTACTTTTAAAGCCTTCAACATTAACCAAAGAGTATCTTTCTGGAAAAAGGCTGTCTTATCTGGCTCCGGTTCGTCTTTATATTTTCATAAGTTTTATTACTTTTTTATTGATTGCCTTGTTTCCAAATAAGGTAAGTGAAGAAATAAATAAGAGCGAAAATCAATTTTTTTCTCAAACATCAACAAAGGATAAAAAAGACAAAAAAGATAAAAAAGTAGTTACAACTTTTAATGATAAAAGCCATTTCGAATTAAAAACGATGAAAGAAATTGATTCCATTCAGAAATACGGAAAGGAAGATCAAAAATTATCTGAGTTTGAATATTGGGTTTATGAAAAATCTATACATGTTACTGAAAACAATTCAAAAAAAGAAATTATAGAAAAATTCATAGAATCTTTCATTCATAATATCCCTAAAATCCTCTTCATCATAATGCCATTTTTTGCCTTTTTTCTATGGATTTTTCACAGTAAGAAGCGATGGTATTATTTTGACCACGGAATTTTTACACTGCATTATTTTTCGTTTTTGCTATTAATCTTTCTGATATTATTTATTGTCAATAAAGTAGCCGCGTTATTTGGCGGAAATGGAATTGCAGAAGCAATAGCAGGTATTACAAATTTTGTAGGAATCATATGGATGTGCTACTATTTTTATCCGGCACATCATCGTTTTTATGGTGAAAGCCGATTTGTTTCATTTGTTAAAAGTGCACTTCTATTTGTTATAAATTCTCTTTTTATTCTATTTTTACTGATATTCTATGTTTTATACATATTCATTAATTTACACTAACCCAAAATGAAAAAAATTGTACTTCTTTTATTAATTGCTTCGGCGTTTTCATGTAAAAATGCGCAGTCTGTTGCTTCAAAAGACAATTCAGACCCAACGAAATACATGAATTCGATCACAGCAAAAGACTTGAAAAAAATGCTTTATGTTGTTGCTTCTGATGAAATGGAAGGCCGTGAAACTGGTTCGAAAGGACAGAAAAAAGCCGGACTTTATATGATCGAACAATACAAAAAAAATAAAATCTCATTCCCTAAAGGAGCTGCAGATTACTATCAGCATATTCCAGCATCATTTTTAAATGCAAGACGTAATGAAAATTTACCTGATTCAGAAAATATCTGGGCGTATATCGAAGGTTCTGAAAAACCAAATGAAGTTTTGGTAATTTCTGCGCATTATGATCACGTTGGAATTAAAGATGGTGAAGTTTACAACGGAGCCGATGATGATGGTTCTGGAACTGTAGCTGTAATGGAAATTGCAAAAGCATTTGCAAAAGCTAAGAAAGAAGGACATGGACCAAAACGTTCTATTTTGTTTCTTCACGTAACTGGTGAAGAACACGGTTTACACGGTTCTCGTTTTTATTCTGAAAATCCTTTATTCCCAATTGCCAATACAATTACAGATATCAACATTGACATGATTGGACGTCGCGATGTTGAGCACGCAAATACAAATAATTACGTATATGTAATTGGAGCAGACAGATTATCTAGTGAATTACACAATGCAGTTGTAGCTCAAAATGATAAATACATTAAAATGAACTTGGATTTTAAATTTAATGATCCAAAAGATCCAAATCATTTTTACGAGCGTTCTGATCATTACAACTTTGCAAAACATGGTATTCCGTCAATCTTTTTCTTCAATGGAGTTCACGAAGACTACCACGGAAAAGATGATACACCTGAAAAAATAGAATACGACGCCTTAGCAAAAAGAGCACAACTTGCCTTTGTACTTGCATGGGATTTAGCAAACAGAGAAAACAGACCTGTAGTTGATAAGAAATAGGTACTAAGGTTCTGAGGGGCTAAGGCTCTAAGGTTAAAAAAGCAAAAAGGGATGAGTTTTAAAAACTCATCCCTTTTTTATATTTTAAATAATCTCAAAGCAAAAAACCTCAGAACCTTAGCCCCTCAGTACCTTGAGAACCTTTCCTTAGTCATTCATCGAAATCAAAAACTCTTCGTTATTTCTAGTTTTCTTGAAACGATCGTTTACAAAATCCATAGATTCTACTGGGTTCATATCTGATAGATATTTACGCATAATCCACATTCTCTGTAATGTTTTTTCGTCTAATAATAAATCATCACGACGTGTACTTGACGAAGTAAGATCAATTGCAGGGAAAATACGTTTGTTTGCAATTTTGCGATCCAATTGAAGTTCCATGTTTCCAGTTCCTTTAAATTCTTCAAAGATAACCTCATCCATTTTAGAACCTGTTTCAGTCAGTGCAGTTGCGATGATACTTAATGAACCACCGTTTTCTACATTTCTTGCAGCTCCAAAGAAACGTTTTGGCTTCTGTAATGCATTCGCATCAACACCTCCACTCAATACTTTTCCAGAAGCTGGCTGAACCGTGTTGTATGCTCTAGCTAAACGTGTAATCGAATCTAATAAAATTACAACATCATGTCCGCATTCAACTAAACGTTTTGCTTTTTCAAGAACGATATTAGCAATTTTCACGTGTTCCTGTGGCTCTCTGTCAAAAGTTGACGCGATAACTTCACCACGAACACTTCTTTGCATATCGGTAACCTCTTCAGGGCGTTCATCAATCAAAAGAACGATTAGATAAACCTCAGGATGATTGGCGGCAATTGCATTTGCAATATCCTTTAAAAGCATTGTTTTACCCGTTTTAGGTTGTGCAACGATCATACCACGTTGTCCTTTTCCTATTGGAGAAAATAAATCGATAATACGAGTTGATATAGAACTGCCTTTTTCGGCTAATTTGAATTTTTCAGAAGGAAAAACTGGTGTCAAGTGTTCAAAAGAAACTCTATCGCGAACTACTTGTGGGTCGTGACCATTGATTTTAAGTACACGAACTAAAGGGAAAAACTTCTCACCTTCTTTAGGAGGACGAACCACTCCTTTTACTGTATCTCCAGTTTTTAAACCAAACAATCTGATTTGTGAAGTTGATAAATAAATATCATCTGGAGAAGCTAAATAATTATAATCTGATGAACGTAAAAATCCGTAACCGTCTGGCATCATTTCAAGAACACCTTCACTTTCGATAATTCCGTCAAATTCGAAATCTGAATCTCTGAAATTATTATTCTTTTTATTTTTATGATTTGGGTTTTGATTTCCGTTATTCCCATTTCCATTACCGTTTCCATTTTGGTTTGGATTCTGATTCGGGTTTTGGTTTTGATTAGGGTTTTGATTTTTATTTTGATTCGGATTTATCTTTTTTACCTGAGGGGCATTTTCCGTTTTTTCTGCGATTGGAGCAGCATTTTCAGTACTTTCTTCGGCAATCACTTCTTTTACAGTGTCTTTTGTTGCCTCTTTTTCTTTTTGCAGCGCTACCTTTTTTTCATAAGCCGATTTGTTGAACTTAACAATTTTTGGCTCTTTTTTCACTTCTACAGGGCTTTCCGTACTTTCCTGAACTTTTGGTTCAGACTGAATTTTTGGTGTCGACTGAATTTTCGGCTTAGCTGTTGGTGCAGCTTCCTTTTTTTCAGGCGCAGCTTCTTCTGCTTTATCAAATTCTAAAACTGGAGCATTTTTTGGTGCTGCTGTTTTTTTTGCAGGAGCTATTCTTGCTCTTTTTGGTTTTTCGTCTGCTATTTCCTTATCAGCCACAGCAGGTGCCGGCGGCGCAATAGTCGCTTCTTGATGCGCTAAAATCTGAGTAATCAGAGTCTCTTTTTTAACACCATTAAACTTTATAGTTTTAGCCAACTTAGCTATTTCTTGAAGCTCAGAAAGCTTCATTTCTTTTAATGCAGAAATATCAAACATGAATGTTCTATGAATTTAATTATTTTAAAGGAAATACTGTAAAAAGTAGGTAGATAAATTATTTCAATTGACCGCAGTATGAAGTGCTTACGGTATTATGATGCAATAATACGAATAAATTTTAATCATACAATAGTATTTATAAAAAAGAAAATATATTTTTGTAAAACAATTTCAAGTTATGTTACAAAGAATTCAAACCGTATATTTAATTCTTACCTTTGTAATTACAGGGGTTTTATTATTTTTTATACCACTTTGGTCAGTAAACGGCGGTAAACCTTTTTACTTTATGCAGGATCAGGTTTACACTGTATTATTAGGATTAAGTACAATGCTGACTATTATCAGTATTATTTCATACAAAAAAAGACAAAATCAGTTTGTTATGAACAGGCTGAACATAATATTAAATTTAATTTTATTAGGATTATTTGTATATCGATCACTAAATTTATCTGGAGAAGCAGCTACGGCTGTTTCTGAGAAAGGTATTGGGATGTTTCTTCCAATTGTTGCTATCGTATTATTAGTTTTAGCTAATAAGGCCATCAAAAAGGACGAAGATCTTGTAAAATCTGTAGATCGTTTGAGATAAACCTATAAACTTAATTTTTTGTGCGAAGAAGAACCCGAATATTTATTCGGGTTTTTTTTGTGTCTTATATTATTATAAATCAGACTTAAAGAGCACTTCTAAAGATGATTCACTTGGTAAATTTGCCTTTTCAAAATCAAATTATCATGACATCAAAAATAAGGATTCATCTTGCAGATGATCATCAAGTACTTATTGATGGCCTTACCAATTTATTACAAACAGTTGTAAACTTTGAGGTTGTAGGCAGTTCCTTAGATGGAACTACAGTATATAATGATGTTATTCAAAATAATGCTGATATTTTGATTTTGGATATCAGCATGCCTGAAAAAGATGGGATTAAAGTTTTACAGGAATTCTATGCTCAAAAAAATACATTGAAGGTTATTATTCTTTCTAGTTATGATGATTTAAAGATCATTAAAGAAGTTGTGAAATTAGGAGCAAAAGGTTATCTCACAAAAAAAAGTGCAGGTGAAAATATTATTGAAGCAATTAAAACTGTTTATGAAGGACAAGAATATTTTTCAGATTCGATAAGAGAAAAAATATTCAACAGTTTTACGCAAAATAATCCACAATTAAACAACAACGTCTATATTGAAAACCCCATTTTAAGTCCGCGCGAAATTGAAATTGTCACTTTAATATCTCTCGAATACAGTGGAAAAGAAATAAGCGAGCAGCTCTTTATCAGTCTTAATACTGTTGAAACGCATCGAAAAAATATCATGAAAAAACTACAGACAAAAAACACAATTGGCTTAGTCAAATATGCTTTAAAACACAATCTAATAAATCCATAATCTGAAAAATGATATAAAAACAGTTGTAATTATGCATATTTTTAGAATTTCAATCATATTCTTTTTCCTGCTTTTTTTTAATGAAAATACTGTTTTTAGTCAGCAAAAAGAAATTCCAAAAGAAAACGTTCAAAACACATCTATATCAAAAAAAATAAGCATTGCCGAATTAAATAAGCTTGAAAAACTTCGAAATAAAAAAGTAGTCAGTTTAGGGATTGTTCTTGTTATTATCCTCTTTTTTTTATTTTATTTCTTTTATCAAAACAATAAACTAAAACAAAAAATAAAACGAAAAGATCTCAAGCAAAAGATTCTTCTAAATGTCATTAATTCCGGAATTGATACTCAAGAAATAGAACGTAAAAAAATAGCTTCTTTTTTACACGACAATATCAATTCGCTACTATCGTCTGTAGGGCTTCATCTCAATACTTTTACCACACAAAACAGTATACAATCAGAAGAAATCCAAAAAGCAAAAGCCATTTTAGCCGAAGCACATGATCTTCTGCGCGATATATCACATGACCTTGTTCCTAGTCTTTTGGTTCGTTTTGGGTTAATTTATGCATTGGAAGATTTATGCGAAAAAACCTCAAATCGTACTCTAAATTTTGATTTTACCTGTTCAATTTCATCCAATAAACGATATACCGAAAAATTTGAAATGAAAATCTATTTTATTATATCTGAACTCTTTAACAACATTATAAAACATAGTAAAGCAACAAATGCACAATTAATTCTAAGCGAAACAGGAAACAATTTCATCATTAAAGTACAAGACAACGGACTAGGTTTTAATGCTAGAAAAACGGATGAATATGAAGGTTTTGGTTTAAACAGAATACGAGCCCGAATCAAGAAATTCAAAGGAAGTTTTGACATTGTTTCAAAAATGAATCAAGGTACTACTATAAAAATAAAAATCCCGATTCCGCATTAAAAACCATTATTTTTTCCCGATTTCAATAATTTCCAAATCTTTGATTTTATCATCATCAATTACAAATCGAAGCATAGTTCGCATTTGATGAAAACCGCTTTTTCCTGCCGCACCTGGATTCATATGTAATAAATTATTCTTTTTATCAAACATCACTTTCAAAATGTGAGAATGTCCACAAATAAATAATTTAGGAGGATTTGCAGTCATTTCTTCTCTGATATTCGGATTGTATTTTCCCGGATAACCTCCAATATGTGTAATCCAAACGGAAACATTTTCACACATAAAACGATTATTTAATGGAAATTCCAACCGTGCTTTAGCATCGTCGATATTTCCGTAAACTGCTCTCAAAGGTTTTAATTTTTTAATTGTATCGGTAACATTCAAATCTCCAATATCTCCGGCATGCCAAACTTCGTCAGCTTGTACTACATATTTTAAAATAGTATCGTCAATGTGACTGTGAGTATCAGAAAGAAGAAGGATTTTTGTCATTTTTAAGAGGCTAAGATTCTAAGTTGCTAAGATACTAAGGTTTTTTTTCAAAGCTACAAAGATTCAAAGCTACAAAGTCACAAAGGTTTTTAATTGTAAAGACTAACTAACCGCAATGCATATAATGTCTGGATTAGGGAAAATTAAAAAAACCGATTTACTTTCGTAAATCGGTTTTGCTTGAATCTGTTTTATTTTAAAAATCTTTTCGATTAAAAACAATTATTGTTTTTTAGGATTTTTTCCTTCTTTTAATTCTTTGGTATCCATCATTTCCATTAATTTCAATCCTAATAATCCACTAATTGAACCATCAGAACCACCATTTCCGGAAATCAATACATCTGGAATTACTTTGATATTTCCTTTACCAATTTCTTCAGTTACTTTATAACGGGTAAAGTTATCACCTCCCATTGCACTCACCTGAAGTTGATAAGCTTCGGCAGTTGATTTACCAATCGCCATAATTTTCTCCGCTTCAGCCAAACCTGTTTTTGAGATTTTTTCAGCTTCGGCGCTGGCATTTAATCTTGTTGCTTCTGCCTGTGCTCCTGCTCTTGCTTTAGTCGCTTCGGCTTCAGCACTTGCACGCATTTTTGTTGCTTCAGCTTCGGCATTTACATTCAGTTTCAAACTTGTTGCATCTCCTTCTGCTTTTTTTACAGTTGCATCGGCAGTTCTTTGTGCGATTTCAACACTTTGCGAAGCGCGAACAATTTCTTTCTGCATATCAGCGATGGCAGTTTCTTTTTCCATACCCTGACGCTGTTCCTGAGCCATTCTTTGTGTTTGATATGTTTTTTGCTCTTCTTCAGCTAATTTCCTATCAGTCAAAGTTTTCATCAACGAATCAGGTGGAACAATATCTCCAATTAAAGTATCAACAGCATTTACGTTATATTCGTCAAGCACCAATTTAATGTGATTTTTAGCCGATTCCTGACGCTCTTTTCTTGTTGTCAAGAACGAAATCACATCACTGTCCTGAGCCGAGTTTCTGAAATAGTTACCAATCGTTGGTTCTAAAACCTGAGAAACCAAGTTATTCATACTTCCAAAACGTGCAATTACTTTTGGCGCTTCAGCAGCCGGTACGTGTATGATTTGCGCAACGTCTAGATTAAAGGGGAAACCATCTTTTGAACGAACTGTAATCGTAGACAGATTTTTATCTAAATCATGTGATTCACTTCTAGCATTTGCCCAGTTTAAAACCAAATTGGTTGTTGGAACCGCTTCTAACTTAGTAGTGTACTTATTTAGCGCATATTTTCCAGGTCCAAGAGGTTCCATCCAGACACCACGTTGTCCTTTTGAAACAATATTTCCATGTTTGAAAGTATCTCCGGTAACATCCTGACCATCTTCTCCAATATAGGAAATTACAACACCAACATAACCAATTGGCACATCTGTCATAGGATTTTGTTCAATTTGAATTCCCCATGTATTGATATAATACGAACCTGCCAACATCACCTGAGGCTGTAAACCACGATTTCCGCCACTTTCCAAAAACTTGTCAAAATCTTGAAAGTTATTATGCGCTTCAACAAACTTACCAGCGATCTGACCTTGCGGAATTGGTTCACCATCAAGGGCCGTCACGATACCAATCATATTTTCATAAATCTTAATTTGCTCTGCCACTACAATTTCAAATAAAAACGTATTAATACGATAAGATCCTGTAGTGATAAAAGCAGTCTGACGGCCTTTTTGACCTCCATTATTCAAGAATGCAGTAGCATCCTGAAAATTATCACTGTCTACTCTTCTGGCCAAGATGCGTCCGGTTGGAATTTCCTTTCCGTCTTTACTTAAAACCAATCCAATTTTTCCTTCCGGAATAATCGTAAATCCAGTCATATCGATTGAATATTGCCAGATCCACATTCCCCAGTATAAACCCGGAGCAAGTGTTTGCGCCTGATAACCCGCTTCGCCTTTAGTCGCAATAATACGGCCATCTGGCAAAGATTTGTCGGCTCCAAACAAAACGAATTTTTTGGTCACTAAACCAATTTTATCCTCAGGAACGATTACCATTCCGAAGAAAACACGTAAAATAAATTTGTAAAAAAGAAAGGCAAATAAAATTAAAAGTATCCACCAATAAGAAGTAATTTCATTCATAGTTTTTGATATTTAGTTGTACAAACATAGGAGAAATATGAAATGTTAAAATGAAATTTTTTAAAAATTAACATTTGGAAATTTCTGCTTAAAAATGTTAAAATTTGGCTTAAATTATATCGTTGGAATTGTCAATTTTTGACACGATTTTTAACTGAACAAACTATGATTCGCATTTTGGGTTTTAAGCGATTTTAACAAAGGTTCTGAGATTGTAAGAAACTGTTATGGTAAGTTTTCATTTCTGAATTTTATAATATTGATGTTAATCGATTTTTCATTTATATCGAACTATTACACCTAATATATAAGTAAAAATTTTCCAATCTGGCGTTAGACGCACCGCAGTGCGTCTCTACGATAACGTCATGCAAAAAACCTTAGAATCTTAGCATCTCAGAATCTTAGTATCTTCAAAAAAACCTTCGTACCTTTGCCATTCTGAACCTTTGAACCTCTACTGTGAGATATTTTATTCAATTTGCTTATAACGGAACCCATTATCATGGCTGGCAATTTCAGCCCAATGCGTCTTCTGTTCAGGAAACCCTAAACAAAGCACTTTCAGTTTTACTAAATTCACCTATAAATGTTATGGGCGCCGGACGCACTGATACTGGAGTTCATGCCGAAGAACTGTATGGGCATTTTGATTTTGAAACTCAATTAGACATCCCAAATTTAGTGCATAAACTGAATTCGTATTTGCCGAAAGATATTGCCATTTATGACATTATTTTGGTTCATGATGAAGCGCATTGCCGATTTGATGCTACAAAACGAACATACGAATATCATATCAACACTGTTAAAAATCCGTTTTCACAGGAACTCAGCTGGTATTTTAATCAAAAATTAGATGTAGCTTTGATGAATGAAGCTGCGAAAATTTTATTGAATCATACCGACTTTCAATGTTTTTCTAAAGTAAATACAGATGTTAATACATTTGATTGCACGGTTTTTGAGGCATATTGGAAACAAGAAAACAACAAATTGATTTTTACGATTTCAGCAAACCGTTTTTTACGAAATATGGTTCGTTCTATTGTGGGAACTTTAGTAAATATAGGACTGCATAAAATCTCTTTGTCTGATTTTGAAAATATTATTGCCAGTAAAAGCAGAGAAAAAGCAGGATTTTCGGTTCCTGCGCATGGTTTATATTTAACCGAAATAAAATACGATTATTTGTAGCTGTAAACTATAAGCTTTAGGCATTAAGCTTTAAACTTTGAGCCTAAAACCTATTGATCAAAGCACTAAAAAAAATACGATTATTTATAGCTTTAAGCTATAAGCAACAGGCTTTAAGCATTAAGTGTTGAGCCTATTGCCTAAAGCCTAAAGCTTAAAGCTCATAAAAAAATAAATGAAAGCAAAAGCATTCGATACCGGATTATTCAAACGAATTTTAAAATATACAAAACCTTATAAATGGCGCTACTATGGCGTTATTGTTTTTGCAATTTCGTTATCGATTTTTGCTGCGCTTCGTCCTTATTTACTAAAACAAACGGTTGACGGCTATATCAAGACACATG
Organism: Flavobacterium resistens; assembly: GCF_900182645.1. Lineage (GTDB taxonomy): Bacteria > Bacteroidota > Bacteroidia > Flavobacteriales > Flavobacteriaceae > Flavobacterium > Flavobacterium resistens. The sequence continues at coordinate 275,920 of NZ_FXTA01000003.1, forward strand.
ATAAATATGGTTTACTCCTATATATTGTCTTGATGGGCGGCGTACTTTTAATGGAAGTTTTTTCACAATTCTATTTTGTTTATTGGGCGAATTGGCTTGGGCAAGACATCGTAAAAGATATTCGTACCAAACTTTTCAAACATATTTTAAGTTTTAGAATGAAGTATTTTGATTTGGTTCCGGTTGGACAACTGGTCACCCGATCAGTTTCGGATATTGAATCGATTGCCCGTATTTTCAGTCAAGGTTTATTTATGATCATCAGTGACTTGATGAAAATGCTGGTGGTTTTGCTTTTTATGTTTTATATGAACTGGAAACTGACTTGGATTGTGGTAGTAGCCATGCCGATTTTGGTTTACATTACCAGAATTTTTCAGCGCAAAATGCAGGTTGCTTTTGAAGAAGTGAGAACTCAGATTGCCAATATGAATTCATTCGTTCAGGAACGTGTTACAGGAATGAAAATCGTACAGCTTTTTAACAGAGAAAAAATCGAGGCTGAAAACTTTAAAGTTATAAATGACAAACATCGAGTTGCATGGATAAAAACCATTTTATATAACTCGATTTTCTTCCCGATTGCTGATATTATTTCGTCAATTACTTTAGGATTAGTGGTTGTTTTTGGTGGATTCAAAATTTTAAACGGAGATCATTTTACGACTTTCGGAGATTTATTCTCTTATACGATGTTTATTGGAATGCTTTTTAACCCGTTACGACAAATTGCTGATAAATTCAACGAGATGCAATTAGGAATGATTGCGGCGAATCGAGTTTTTGATATTATTGATACACAAGATCATATTCAGGACACTGGAACTATTGAAGCTCCTGTATTTGAAGGAAGTATTGAATTTAAGGATGTTCGTTTTAGTTATATTCCCGAAGAAGAAGTAATAAAAGGAATTGATTTATCTGTCAATTCTGGACAAACTATTGCAATTGTAGGTTCTACAGGTGCAGGAAAATCGACTATTATTAATTTGCTGAATCGCTTTTACGAAATCAACAGCGGAAGTATTTATATTGACGGACATAATATCGAAAATTATACATTGGCATCTTTAAGAAAACAAATTGCTGTGGTTTTGCAGGATGTGTTCCTGTTTGCTGATACAATCTACAATAACATAACTTTACACAATCCAGAGATTACACGCGAAAAAGTATTGGAAGCTGCTAAAAAAATTGGCGTACATGACTTCATTATGAGTCTTCCTGATAATTATGATTTTGATGTAAAAGAACGTGGTGTGATGCTGTCGTCTGGACAAAGACAATTGATCGCATTTTTACGTTCGTATGTAAGTAATCCTAGTATTTTGATTTTGGATGAAGCAACCTCATCAATTGATACCTATTCTGAAGAATTAATTCAACGTGCTACTGAAACTATTACGAAAGGAAGAACTTCTATAATTATTGCCCACCGATTAGCAACAATCGTAAATGCAGATAAAATTGTCGTAATGGATAAAGGACTTATTGTGGAGCAAGGAACACATCAGGAGTTACTAAATAAAACAGATGGCTATTACAAAAACTTATACGATTCACAGTTTTCTGTAGCTAATTAAACTTAGAATAGCACAAATAATTTAAGCTTTCACAAACGATTTGACCAACATCTTAACTTATTTCATTAAAACCAAACAAAGAACCAACCTCTTTCTTATCAAAAATGAAAAATAAAAGAGAATTCATAATTTTATGTACTAAAATTAGGTTTAAAATGCTAAAAAACCATTTCTAAACGTTAAATCAGCGTTATAGAAATCATAAAACTGCTCTTGAGCGCTAGTGCTTTAACACTTCATTTTTGGTTTATTATTTATCTTTGAGATTATAGAAATCAAATGTAAATGAAAATGCCACAAAATAGATTTTACCCAGAAGAACAATTCAAAGAAATAGAAATAAATGCTTCATTACAACTTAAATATGCCATTTCAAACAGAGGCCGATTAATAAGTTTTACTGACGAAATTGAAAACGGCCGAATCCTTAAAGGCGGATTGAGCGATGGTTATCCAACTTTTAGATTCAAAGTTAAAAAGGACGACAAAATTGTCAATAAATATCTTTTTCTTTACAAATTAGTTGCCCAATATTTTATTCCGAAACAATCTGAAGACCAAACCTATGTGCTTCACTTGGATTACAACCGAAGCAACGATGACGCAAGTAATTTACGTTGGGCGACAAAGCAGGAAATGATGGCGCATAGCCGTAAAAGTCCACGTGTTATTCAGGCAAAAAAGAATCTCATCGAGCACAACTTAAAAGCTGATGGAAGAAAATTGACCACTACAAAAGTGATGTTGATCAAGAAAATTTTAGCCCGACCAGAACAAAAAACACGTTTAAAAATGATTGCTAAACAATTCGGCGTGAGTGAAATGCAAATCAGACGAATTGCCAGCGGTGAGAACTGGGGGCATGTTAAAATTTAATTGCATTATAAAATGTTAAAAGTAAAATGTGAGATGTTTGATATTGAAATCAACATTTCACATTTTACTTTTTTACATCTTACCTTTTTTTAAAATAAATCCTTAAATTCGCAATCACAAATAACAAAAGAATAAATCGGAAAATGAGTTTCGGAATTAAACCTCATTATTTCGGTAATAAATACTAAAAACCAAAAAAATGAAATACGACGTTATTGTTTTAGGAAGTGGTCCTGGAGGCTATGTAACAGCGATTAGAGCTTCACAATTAGGCTTTAAAGTAGCTGTAGTTGAAAAAGAAAACCTTGGTGGTGTATGTTTAAACTGGGGTTGTATCCCAACTAAAGCATTATTAAAATCAGCTCAGGTTTTTGACTATTTGAAACATGCTTCTGATTATGGATTGAAAGTTTCTGAATTCGATAAAGATTTCCCTGCAGTTGTACAACGTAGCCGTGGTGTAGCAGAAGGAATGAGCAAAGGAGTTCAGTTCTTGATGAAAAAAAACAAAATTGACGTTATTGAAGGTTTTGGAAAACTAAAACCAGGAAAAAAACTTGACGTTACTGATAAAGATAATAAAGTTACTGAATACAGCGCTGATCACATTATCATCGCAACTGGAGCTCGTTCTCGTGAGTTACCAAACTTACCTCAAGATGGTGTAAAAGTAATTGGTTACCGTCAGGCAATGACTTTGCCAACGCAGCCAAAATCTATGATTATTGTTGGTTCTGGAGCAATTGGAGTTGAGTTCGCTCATTTCTACAACTCAATGGGAACTGATGTTACTATCGTAGAATTTATGCCAAACGTAGTTCCTGTAGAAGACGAAGATATCTCAAAACAATTTGAGCGTTCTTTGAAAAAAGCTGGAATTAAAGTAATGACTAACTCTTCTGTTGAACGTATTGATACTTCAGGTGCAGGAGTTAAAGCATTCGTTAAAACAGCAAAAGGAGAAGAAGTTCTTGAAGCTGATATCGTGCTTTCTGCAGTTGGAATCAAAACTAACATTGAAAATATTGGTTTAGAAGAAGTTGGAATCGCTGTTGACAGAGATAAAATCTTAGTTAACGCTTACAACGCAACTAACATTCCTGGATATTATGCAATTGGAGACGTTACTCCAGGTCAGGCTTTGGCTCACGTAGCTTCTGCTGAAGGAATTAACTGTGTAGAGAAAATCGCTGGTTTACATGTAGATCCAATCGATTACGGAAACGTTCCTGGTTGTACGTATGCAACTCCGGAAATCGCTTCTGTAGGTTTAACTGAAAAACAAGCTAAAGAAAAAGGATACGAATTAAAAATTGGTAAATTCCCATTCTCAGCTTCAGGAAAAGCTAAAGCTGCCGGAACTCCAGACGGATTCGTAAAAGTAATCTTCGATGCTAAATACGGAGAATGGTTAGGATGCCACATGATTGGTGCTGGTGTTACAGATATGATTGCCGAGGCAGTTGTAGCTCGTAAACTAGAAACTACAGGTCATGAAATCCTTAAATCGATCCACCCTCACCCGACAATGAGCGAGGCTGTTATGGAAGCTGTTGCTGATGCTTACGGCGAAGTAATTCACTTGTAAAAATAAACCGTTTTACGGTTACTTATAATTTTCAATTTAAAAATCCGATTTGTGAAAGCAAGTCGGATTTTTTTATTTTCATAACTTTACCCTAAACAGAGTAAATTATGAAAGAGATTTGTATTGTTGAATTTCCATCGAATTTAGGTTTGAAAGAACCTCAGCCAGGAAAAGAACCCGGAGTAAAAAAATTGCCCGAATGGCTATGGCGACATAATCTGCATAAAGAAATTAATCCGAAAGATGTCTTGACGCTTGATGCTCCAAAATACACCAATATTAAAGATCCTGAAACGCAAATTCTCAATGCAAATTCGCTTGTAGAATATGCTCGAGAACAAGCTTATTTAATCAATAATTTACTTTCGCAAAATAAATTCCCATTTATAATTGGTGGTGACTGCAGTATTCTTCTAGGAACTGCAATTGCTTTAAAGCAAAAGGGAAATTATGGTTTATTTTACCTCGACGGACATACCGATTTCATGGATATTTCTTTATCTGAAACTGGTGGCGTCGGCGGAATGGCTGCTTCAATTGTAACAGGAAACGGGCATCCAAAACTGACCGACATTCTTAATCTTTCTCCTTATATCAAAGAAGAAAATCTTTGGTGCGTGGGGAATCGCGAATATGATGAACAATATGAAAATGAAATTCAAAATTCGGAAGCAAAATATCTTAGTTTAAAGGAACTTCGGAAGCAAGGGATTTCGAATTGTGCTGAAGTCTTCCTTTCTGAAATAAAAAACAAAAATCTTGATGGTTTTTTTCTTCATATTGATGTCGATGTTCTAAACGACGAAATTATGCCGTGTGTTGACAGTAGAACGCCAGACGGACTTTCATATGCTGAGTTTAATGAACTTGCCTCCTATTTATTTCAAAGTGAAAAATTAACCGGACTTGAAATAACAATTCTTGACCCAGATCTTGATTTGACTGGGCAATACACAAAGGATTTTGTTGTCAATATTACAAGTACTTTTGACAAATCCAGAAATAACTTTTAATAAAGTAAACCATAAAACAAGTTGCTCTTTTAAAAAATTACAATACTCAAATTCAATATTTTACACTATTTTTACTACTGACAATCCGTTGTCACAATGCCATTTTACTTTTACTGAAACAATTAAAAATAAGTTTTATGGAAACAAAAGACGGAAAACTAGCTGTATATGCCGAAACTCGGGCAGACTGGAGAAAATGGCTTTCAGAAAATGGTCAAAATGAAAAATCAGTTTGGTTGATTTTATACCACAAAAAAAGCCAGACAAAAAGTGTCAATTTAATTGAAGCTACTGAAGAAGCGCTTTGTTTTGGATGGATTGACAGTCTTTGCAAAAAACGTGATGGCGAAAGCTATTATTTGACTTTTTCACAGCGAAATCCGAAAACCAGCAAATGGAGCAAATCCAATATTGAAAGAGCTGAAAGACTTATTGCCCAGAATTTAATGACAGAACAGGGTCAAAGATTAATTGATATTGCCAAAGCGCAGGGAAAATGGATTATTGATACTTCAGAAAAATAAATATCACTCAAAATCACAGTTATAACCTAAACAATCTATATTATGCTAAAACATTTTCTTTTCATCTTGCTTTTCAGTTTCGGAATAAATGCTTTTGCTCAGGAACTTGATTTCAAAGCACCGGATTATAAACAAATTGAAAAAGAAATTCAGGATAAAAAATCGGCATTTTATTATCCGAAGCTGATAGATCGGTTAGCCAAAAATGATACGCTCATGACGCAGGATGATTTTAGATATTTATATTTTGGATATGTTTTTCAGCCCAAATACAACGCTTTCTGGAGATCTCCTGATGAAATAAAACTTCGCGAATATTACAACAAAGAAAAACTGGAAACTGCGGATTATAATGAAATCATCAAACTTGCGAATCATACACTGACTGATTTTCCTTTTGATTTAAAACAGCTCAATTATCTGGCTTACATTTATCATTTGAAAGGTGATGATGAAGCAGCCAAAATAACTTCATATAAATTTCACAACATTATGAACGCGATTTTGTCTTCTGGCGACGGCAAAAAATGCGAAACAGGGTTTCATGTCTTACTAGTCGAACATGAATATGTTATGCTGAATCTTTTTGAGCTCGAATCAAAAGGACAATCATTAGTTGGAAATTGTGATTATCTTAGCTTTGAAAAAGGAAAATATAATGTTGATGGTGTGTATTTCAACATCGAAAAAATGCTTGAAAATGAAGCCAAGGGAATTAAATAAACTTATAAATTGAATGACTATATCAATAATAAGAGAAAAGGATTATGAGCCTTTGAAAAAATTATTTTTAGAGGAAAGAAAAAATACTTTTTCGTGGCTCGACCAATCGGAATTTCAGTTAGATGATTTCGAGAAACTGACTCAAGGCGAGTTTATTCTAACGGCTCTTATTGATGATTTTCCGGTTGGATTTATATCGATTTGGCTGCCTAATAATTTCATTCATCACTTATATATCAGCAGAAAATATCAGGGGCAAAACATTGGAACTGAATTACTGAAAGCTGCCACAAAAAAAGCTGCATTTCCTATTACATTGAAATGTTTAGAAAAAAACATTAAAGCCGTCGATTTTTATAAAAGCAAGGGATTTGTAGAAAAGGAAAAAGGAAATTCTGAACATGGCACTTATATTTTATTCGAATTATTAGAAAACATAAACTAACCAAAACTATATACCTCAAAATGAATTTAACAGTATTACCTGCTGATCTTAAAAAACAAATTGAAAATGAAAAAACAGATTTCTCCATAAAAGCACAACGAAAACAGCCACTCAACAAATCATTAGGCGGGTTGCTTATTGGGATTTTAATGTGTGCTTTTATGAGTCTTTTTATATATGGTTTTCTTGGCCCTTTATTTAAAAATGAAGAAACTCACTTTAAGTCTAATGGAGTTCCAGTAACTGCTAGTTTAGATGATTTAGGTGAATTAATAGTTCCGGGTGGAATTATCTGTTTATTAACGCTGGCGGGAATTTACGTGATTATAAATTCAATTTATTCCTTATTTCAAAAAGGAGGATATTTTGTTGGAACAGAAACCAGACTTATTCAATTTCAAAATGGAAAAACAGTCAGTACCGATTGGGAGCAATTTACAGGAAATGTAAAAATAAAGGCTAGGAATAATTTTGGTAATCTTGAGTTTGAACTAAGAACCGGAAAAATGGAAAGCAGAAAAAACAACACAGATAAATTCGTTCCGGATATTATTTATGTTTCAGGAATTGAAAATGTATATGAAATTGAAAAAAAATGCAGAGCGAGAATCAAGGAAAATGATCCAACTCCAGCCGCTGTTTTAAATTAAAAACATTATGAATCAGGAAATTAAAGATTATAACAATGCTCAAACTTCCGAAGACAAAAAAATATGTGATTTGTTGAGTTCTGAGATAAATGCATTTCTACACGAAGCGGAAAGCAAAATTTGGCACAGACATCCGGTTTGGTTTTTAGACGGAAATCCTGTTGCTGGCTATAGCAAATTGAAAGATTCTGTGAGACTACTTTTTTGGAGCGGTCAGACTTTTGAGGAATCCGAACTTCAGAATGAAGGAAGTTTTAAAGCCGCTGAAAAGCGTTATACAAATGCTGAACAAATCAATATTGACGATTTAAAAAGATGGCTTGAAAAGGCAAGAAACATTCAGTGGGATTATAAAAATATTGTTAAACGAAAAGGTGTTTTGATTCGCCTGAAATAATTTTACTTAAAAAAAAAACACTAAAACTACAAATGAAAACATTAACCAAAAAAGACATTGAAAAACCAATTGGAGGCTTATTCTTCATGATTATTAACACTTCGATTTGGGCTTTTATAGCCGAATATTATCTTGAAAATAAAGACTCCCGTCTTGCAGGTATTTTTTTAGGACTTATCATTATGAGTTTCTTGTTCTTTTATCTGAAATTTACAAAAGCTCAAAAAAATCTTCCGGAAAGTACAATTGAAAAAACAGAAGAAGAAAAGAAAAACGAAAAATGGTTTTTGATCATTTTTGGTCTGGAAGGTATTGGAATATTGCTCGCCAAAAATATTTTGATGAATATTAATCACGACGAACTTTTTATTTGCTTTTTTGTTCTAATTGTTGGCTTGCATTTTTTTCCGCTGGCTAAAATATTCAAACGTACTTTTGATTTATATATAGGAACGTGGACTTCTTTATTTGCAATTCTTGGTATGTTTTTAATAACACAAAAAATTACACCCGTAAATATTGCTAATGTAATTGTTAGTTTAGGCTGTGCGTTTGCAACCATTTCTTATGGTTTCAGAATGATTCTGGAAGGCCGAAGATTGCTTTTTTCAGAAACAAAATAAAAATGCTTGAAAAAATAATCAATTGTAAAGCAACCATTTAGCAAAATCTTCATCTTTAAATAAAACCAATTAATTTAAACCGATGAAAAAACATTACTTATTATTACTTATAATAGTTCTCGGCTCCTGTAGCAGCAACGATAGTGAACCAAACGACACTACAGCTCAAGAATCTTTAGGAGGACGCTGGAACTGGGTGCAATCTACCACGCAATCTAATAATACACCTATTACGCCTGCCTCACAAAATACTACAATTGTTTTAGAATTTTCTGGCACTTCTTTCAAACAATATCAAAATGGAGCTTTGGATTCTAACAGAACCTTTTTTGTTGTAAAAAAGCCATCAATTTATGGTGGTGAAAAAAATATGTTTGTATTTGTCAATGCTTATTCTCTTGCCGGAAAATCTTCACAAACTCGACCTACCGGTAATCTTTCCTTTGAAATCATTGAAAATAAACTGTATATCAGGGAAGAATTCACGAATGGTATAATATCAGAATATGACCGTGTAAAAGAATATTAAAAGCTAAATCAATCCTTATGAAAAAATATCTTTTACTTTTTGTATTAATCATTTTGAGTTCGTGCAGTAATGATGATAAAAATTCTAATAGCGCAGCTTCGTTGCAAGGCCGATGGCTTTGGGTTTCGTCAACAGGAGGTTTTCAAGGCGTTACGCCAGCAGCTTTAAAACAAAAGTCAGAGCTTGAATTCTCTGACAATTATGTAAGCACGTACACAGATGGCCAACTAATGAAAAAACTAAAGTTTCATATTGCTACAAAAAAATCAATTTTTGGAGGAAATAAAAAAATGATTGTAATTGATAAAGAAGACTTAACTCAAGTATATTATGCTGATCGATCTTTTATTATTAATGGCAATGATTTGACTTTAAGCGAAGAATGCAATGACTGTTTTATATCAAAATATGAAAAAGTAAAATAAATTATGATGAAAAAAATTATTCCGATTATTTTTATTCTTTTGGCTTTTACAAGCTGTTCGGATGATGACGACAATACTAATCCGTTGATTGGAAGTTGGAAATTAGTAAAAACCCGAAATTTTGTTTATGGCGCTGCTGATTATCCAAATAAGGAAACTTTCACTGATTACTCAGACAAAAATATTGTCTACACCTTTGATGGAAAATCTAATTTAACAATTAGTATCGATGGAGAAAAAGAAGAACACGAATATGAATATAAACTCGACTATTTATCTGGAGGTCCTTCTTCCGGAGAACCAAAAACCCAATTAGTTCTTATTGATAATTCAAAATGGACTTATGGAATTTCCGATAAAGGGGAAATGATTTTAGGAAAATCATATGTTGATGGTTCTGATTTATATTTTGTACGACAATAAAAATAAAAAAAAATGCTCTCCTGAATAATTTCCAGAAGAGCATTTTTTATTAATTGACTAAAAACAGTGAATTGCTAAATAAGAGGATTCCGTTTTCCCAAAAACCTCTAAAAAGCGGATTATCCATCATATAAATTACGCTTCCGTCGCCTCTTTTATCAACTGCAAAAGTCACCGTTTCAGGGAGTTTTTTCTTGATATCGTTTCCAACGAAACCATAACTTAAAAAGTTCTTTGGAATATATGCCACGTTAATTGCGTTTTTTAAAAGTGAGAACGATCTTTCGTTTGTTTTTAAACTATAATAAGTATTTCCTAATCCAAATGCCATTGGATACGTTTTATCTAATTTATTTTCGATAATCGCACCCGGAATTGTACCTGAAATTTCTCTTCTTTCTGAACCTTCAAAGTCTAGAAAGCGTTTTTTAAGCTCAATTTCTTTCTCTTCTTTCTCTGATTTCTCTTTGTCTTCTTTGCTTGCGAACATGCTTAACGCATAACCTTCGCGATCCTGAAATAGCGAAATTGCACTGCTCATAGCAATTACTTTTCCGCCGTTTTTAATCCATTCGTCAATATGTTTTTTCTGATCGTCTGAAAAATCATAAGAGCCGTCAGAAAGAATCAATGTATTGTAATTGTACAATTTAACTCGATTGAAATTTGAAGTTTCAACAATACTTACCGGATATTTTATGACTTCATCCAGATAATGCCAATTGGCACCAAACTCTGTCGAAACAATTCCTTTTCCTGAAAGCATCAATATTTTTGGCGCTTTTAAAAGAACAAAATTTTCTCCGCCAATATCTTTTGAATTCGCCGAAAATCCAGTCGTAATAAAACTGTAATCCGATTTTATTTTAATGATTTCGCTGACTGTCTTCTCAAAATCGGCAATTTTTGGATTATCTGCACGACTAATGATTAACCCGCCTGGCTCAATTGTAATCGTTCCGAAAACTGCCTTTTTCATTGCCGAACGCACTTTGATTCCGCCTTGATGTAATATGGAAAGAATTTGTGCCGAAGTTCTGCTATTCCAAGGCACATAAAAGGCGTAAACACTTGCTGGAATATTTTTTGGAGCAATTTCAATTGCAGTTTTCGTTTTTACAGAAAGTGCATTTTTTACTGCATAACCTTCAACTCCATAAGCCAGAGGCAATGCCCAAGCCGTAATATCATACGATAAACTGTCATTCAATTTTTGATTTGGTTCAAACAAAACCTGCGTTAAAACAGATCTCGGCTGATCTGCTTTTATAATCAAATCATTTGGTTCAATCTTGAAACTTTCAGTTTTCTTGTTTTGATAATGAAACCCAGATGCGTTTGCAGATGCATCAGCGTAACTGAACTCAATATCATTCTTTTTCAGCACTTCAGTCAGTTGTTCCAATTTTGCATTGCCTTTTAAAACATAGGTATTGTAAACACCTTTTGCTTTTTTACGGGCGTTGGTATGAAAATCTCTAAAACCTTTTAAAAGTACCTCTTTTTGTGAAGCTGCACTTTCAACAACTGTCAATACAGCCGTTGCATGATGTGTCAATCGGTCTTTTATGGTTACGTTTGTACCATTTTCCATTGTTATTTCTCGTCCTGCCCCAATTCCACCTTGTTCTAATGTCAAACCAACTGCACCGTTGTATGTTGGGTATGTATCACCATAACTCGGATAAAACAAATCAAACCGTTCCCTTGTATTGTACATCCAGTTTTGTTTATCGAATTTTTGCGAAATATTTTTTCCTAAAACATTATGAAAATCTTTTTGGTATTGTTCAATAAACTCATGTAAAGGTTCGGCTGCAGGAGGAAAAAAGTAAGGTGAATTGTAACTCATTTCATGTACATCTGTATGAACCTGAGGCATCCATTGATTGTACACTTTTATGCGTTGCTTTGATTCAACTTGAGTTTGCCATGCCCAATCGCGATTCAAATCAAACAAATAATGATTGTATCTGCCGCCTGGCCATTCTTCCATATGTTCTCTATCGTACAAACCGGGATGATTTTTTTTACCTGAAATCTCTCTCAGCCAGTTTCCGTAACGAGAATAACCATCAGGATTAATACATGGATCCAAAATTACAATGGTATTTTTCAGCCATTTTTTTGTTTCTTCATTTGACGGATTCAAAAGTTCGTAGGCAACAGTCAAAGCGCTTTCGGTTCCTGCAAATTCATTTCCATGAACATTGAAACTCAGCCACACAATTATTTTATCTTGCGTGCTGGCCGATTTTGAATCAGAAAGCCCAATCGAAGCCAAATTATTTAAACGGATTTGCTCCAGATTTTTCAGATTTTCAGCATCCGAAATAAAATATAGATTCAAATCGCGCTGTTCGTTTGTCAAACCATACTGCTGTTTTTTAATTAAAGCTGAATTTTCAGTCAGATATTTAAAATAATCTTCGACCTGATGGTAATAGCTGATTTGTTTTCCATAATTCGGAATAAATTCTGAAGGCGACTTTAGCTGAGCCAAAGCAGAAATGGAAGCCGTTACAAAAAGTAATGCTGCGTAAAGGTTTTTTGTCATAATTAGAAATGGTTTGCAGATGGTTAAAAATAAGAATTAACTTTATATAATTAAAAGCAGTTCCAATTTTAATTGAATTATTCACTTTCAAATAAATCAAATTCCATGAATATTTTAATTGTTTACGCGCATCCTAGCAAAAAATCGTATACTTTTCAGGTGTTAGAAAGGCTTAAATCTATTGTCACGAAACAAAACTGGAATCTCGAAATATCAGATTTGTATGCTTCCGATTTTAAAAGCGATATGTCTGAAGAAGAATATGAAAGAGAAGGTTTTGCAAAACTTGATTTACCGATTCCTAAAGATGTTTTGGAAGAACAAAAAAAGATCGAAAATGCAGACTGTATCATTTTTCTTTATCCGGTTTGGTGGAGCGATTGTCCTGCAAAACTGAAAGGCTGGTTTGATCGTGTTTACTCTGTTGGATATGCTTATGGACAAACTGATTCTTTTCCAAAAATGAAAACAATTCCGTTTGGGCTTGTAATTTGTACTGCTGGTCATCCAAATGATTTTTTGAATGAAATCGGAATGGCGCAAAGCATGGAAAAAATCATGCTGGAAGACCGACTTGGAAAACGTTTTGAAAATAAAGAAATGCTGATTTTAGGAGGAACTTTGCAATTAGAAAAAGTGATGGAAAATCATTTTTTATTGATTAAGGAACTTGCTGAAAAAATTAAAACAATCTCAATTAAATAAAATAATCATACAAACAAACCGGACTAAAATCCGGCTCTACAATATGATTCGAACCAAATACTCTTCTATCGCTCCGAAGGAACAAACTATATTGTAGAACTGGACTTCAGTCCAATTTAAATAAAAACATATCAAACAACGCAACTTGTCCGAAACTCCCCTTTCTTTTGTCTCTTAAACACCCTAACATATTGGTTATAAGAAAGTAAATTTGTAATATAAACCTTTAAATTATTTAAAAATGAGTAATTCAGATTTTACAACAACAATAAAAGTAGATCAATCTCCTCAGGAAGTTTTTAATGCCATTACTAATGTACGAGGCTGGTGGTCAGAAGAAATAGAAGGAAATACTGCTAAACAAGACGACGAATTCGATTATCATTATGAAGATGTTCATCGCTGCAAAATAAAATTGATTGAAGTTGTTCCGAATAAAAAAATTGTCTGGCTGGTTGAAGAAAACTATTTTAAATTCACCGAAGACAAAACAGAGTGGACAGGAACAAAACCCACTTTCGAAATTTCAGAAAAAGACGAAAAAACCGAACTTCGTTTTACACATTTTGGTTTAACTTCAGAATACGAATGCTTTGAAATCTGCAGAGGCGCCTGGACAAATTACATTCAAAACAGCCTTAAAAAACTAATTGAAACAGGAAAAGGAGAACCAAATGCAACCGGAAAACCTCAAACTGAAAACGAGAAGAGATTGTCTGAAAACTAAAAGCCAAAACCTTAGAATCTTAGCATCTTTTTCGGCTACAACAATAGTAGATTTGGCTACAGCACATTTTTAGATGTTGCGCAACTTTGCAATATCTAAAATTAGAACAAATGAAAATTATACTTACAGGTTCTTTAGGGAACATTAGCAAACCTTTAGCTATTAAATTAGTACAGAAAGGGCATGACATTTCAATTATCAGTAGTAAAGCTGAAAATCAGTCTGAAATTGAAAAATTGGGCGCAAAAGCATTAATAGGATCGGTTGAAGATTTAGACTTTTTGACACAAAGTTTTACAGGTTCAGATGCCGTTTATTGTATGATTCCGCGTGCAAATTATTTTGATCAAAATCTTGATTTAGATGCTTTTACGCGAAAAATCGGAAATAATTATGCCGAAGCAATTGCAAAATCAGGCGTAAAACGTGTGGTTTTCTTAAGCAGTATTGGAGCACATTTAGAAAGAAATTCAGGAATTATTCAGCGTTATAATGAGATTGAAAGTGTATTGAATAAACTTTCAGACGTTTCGATAACATTTATGCGCCCAACTTCTTTCTATTATAATTTGTTGGCTTATATTCCTGTAATTAAAAATCAAGGTTTTATCGCTGCCAATTATGGAGCTGATTCCATTATTCCGTGGGTTTCTCCAAATGATATTGCAGACGCAATTTTAGCCGAACTTACAACTCCGCTTGACGGAAAAAAAGTTCGTTATGTTGCAAGTGAAGAACTTACTGGTCATGAAACCGCAAGTATTTTAGGAGAAGCGATTGGAAAACCAGATTTAAAATGGATTTTAACCACAGATCAGGAAACTTTGAATGGATTGATTACTGTAGGAATGCAACCTAAAATTGCAGAAGGTTTGGTCGAAATGTACGCCGCACTTCATAATGGCACATTAGGCGAAGATTATTACCAAAACCGACCTGCAGAATTGGGAAAAACGAAACTTGCTACGTACGCAAAAGAATTTGCTTCGATTTACAATCAGAAATAAGTACCTTAGACTATGGCAAATCTTCAACCACATCGAATAAAAACTATAAGCGAATTTCATGAATTTAGAGATTTGCCAAAACCCCAACATCCGTTAATCAGTGTTTACAATTTTGAAGATCTTAAATATCTCAATGAAACCGAACCAAAAAGCTTAATGTTGGATTTTTATTCGATTGCACTTAAAAGGAATTCGAATGCTAAAATGAGATACGGTCAGCAGGAGTACGATTTTAAAGAAGGTGTTTTAATGTTTATTTCGCCAGGGCAAGTTTTTTCAATCGAAGGAAATTCAGAACTACAACATACAGGATGGTCATTATTGATCCATCCTGATTTTTTGTGGAATACGCCATTGGCACAAAAAATCAAGCAATATGAGTATTTTGGTTATGCGGTTCATGAAGCATTACATCTTTCTGATAAAGAAGAAAATATGCTTATGGGAATTATCAAAAATATTCAGCAGGAATACCAATCGAACATTGATAAATTTAGTCAGGATGTCATTATTGCTCAAATTGAATTATTTCTAACGTATTCTGAGCGTTTCTACAACCGACAATTTATTACCAGAAAAATAAGCAACCATCAAATATTAGCTCGTTTAGAAAAATTGCTTGAAGATTATTTCAACGATCATTCTTTGTCAAAAAAAGGTTTGCCAACTGTTCAGTTTATTGCAGAAAACCTCAATGTTTCGCCTAATTATTTGAGTGGTTTATTAAAATTGCTTACGGGCCAGAGCACGCAGCAACACATCCACGATAAATTAATCGAAAAGGCAAAAGAAAAACTTTCAACAACTAGTTTATCAATAAGTGAAATTGCATTCGAATTAGGTTTTGAGCATCAACAATCCTTCAGCAAATTATTCAAAACCAAAACAAATGTTTCGCCTTTAGAGTTCAGACAATCATTTAATTAAAATTTATTTCGATACATATAATTCATAATTTTCATAAATTCGTAAAACTAAAACTTTAATTTATGAACCCTATTTTAAGAAATACTCTGGCGGTTATTGCCGGAATTATTATTGGAAGTATTGTCAATATGAGTATAATTTTAATAAGCGGTTCAATTATTCCTCCTCCAAAAGGTGCTGATAACACCACTATGGAAGGCTTAAAAGCAACAATGCATCTATTCGAAGCCAAACATTTTCTTTTTCCGTTTTTAGCACACGCAATAGGAACTTTTGCCGGAGCAATTACAACGGCTCTGATTGCTTTTAACCATAAAAAGAAACTGGCTTTACTTATAGGTGCTTTCTTTTTGTTTGGCGGTATCGTAAGTGTGTGTTCATTGCCTTCGCCAATGTGGTTTACAGTTGTAGATTTAGTTTTTGCTTACATTCCGATGGCCTATTTGGCTTTGAAATTAACCTGCAGAAGAAAACCTCAACTTCACTAAAATGAACAAAGAATCTGTGAAAGTAAAACCTGCAAAAATGTGTTACTCGCATATTGGTGGAAAACTCGGCCAATTACTAGTTGAAACTTTTGCCGAAAAAGGATGGATTGCCAAAAAAAATCCAACTGATAAACATTTCTATATAACAGAAATTGGCCAAACCGAATTAGAAAAATTAGGCGTTGATATTTCTCAAATCAAACCGGAAGATTTATAAAAAAATAAATAAAATCCGGACTTTATTTACCCCAAGTGTAGCTTCAAATTTCTTAACTTAGTTGTCTTTTATATTTGAACATCATGACTAAGAAAGAAATTGCCAGAGACTTCCTGAAACTTGCTGCAAACGGACATTCGCATGAGGCATTTCGACTTCATGTCAGCAAAAAATTCAAACATCATAACGCTTATTTTAAAGGCGATGCCGAAACTTTGATGCTCGCAATGGAAGAATCAGCGCGAACAAATCCGAATAAGATTTTTAAAATTCATCATATTTTAGAAGATGACAATTTGGTCGCTGTGCATTCTCATTTAAAGCAAAACTCAACAGATATAGGTTTTGCAGTTGTTCATATTCTAAAATTTAAAGGAGATAAAATTGTAGAACTTTGGGATTTAGGCCAGCCCGTTCCAAAAGAAACTATTAATGAAAATGGAATGTTTTGATTATTTTAACCACAAAGTCCGCATTTTTTTTATTTACGTTCTTTTATAAAACCGCAAAGTTCGCAAAGCTTTGTATTGAATCAGCTTTGCGAACTTAATACGTTCAAACTTTTAAACAGAAGAAAAATCTTAGCGCTCTTTGCGGTTAATTTTTTTCTCATTTCAACCCGAAACCTGAAACAAAAACAATGAATTCCATTTTTAAAATTTCTTCTTTATTATCTATCATTTTAATCTTTTCGAGCTGTAATTCATTTGCTCAAAAAGAAAACAATTATTCGACTAAAATCGACAGTCTAATCCAAAATACTTCGCCTGTTTTTAATGGTGTAATCTTAATTTCAAAAAACGGAAAAACATTATATTCTAAAGCAAAAGGCGTTTCTGATTTTGAAACCAAAAAACCTTTGAAATTAGACAATCAATTCGAAATCATGTCAAACAGTAAACTGATAACTGCTGTTTTGATTTTATTAGAAGTTGAAAAAGGAAAAGTGGAACTGAATGCTTCAATAAAAAAATATTTACCAGAGTTGACTCAAACTTGGGCCGATTCTGTTACGGTTCATCAGCTTTTAAATCATACACATGGAATTGTTGATTTACAGAAACCTTTAGCTTTTAAGCCCGGAACACGTTTTGGATACGGAAATCTGAGCTATACACTTCTTACGAAAATTATTGAAGTTACTTCTCAAAAAAGCTATTCAGAAATGGCTAACGCTCTTTTTAAAAAACTAAAAATGAGTAGTACATATTGTTATTCAAAAGATAAAAATCAAAACTTAGTGACTGGATATATTAATTCTGACGGAAATTTTGAAAAAGTAACGCAAACGCTAATTACGCCAGAAAATTTAGGCGCTGATGGTGTTGTTTCTACAGTAAATGATCTGGCAATCTGGAACAATAATCTTCATAAAGGGAAAATTCTAAAACCAGAAACTTACAAGTCGATGCTTAATTATAATATCACTTCACAACATAATTTATTCGGAAAAGCAAATGAAGGTTATGGCTACGGAATCAGAATTATCGAAAAAGAAGCTTTCAACTATATTGGTCACACAGGCTTAGGTGATGGATTTTCTTCTATAAATTTGTATTTCCCCGAAAGCGACATCAGTCTGATTATCATGGAAAATCAGATGAATAAAAATTCTGATTTATTCTATATATCTGAATTTAAAATCAAAAATATTCTTTTGAAAAGCGATTTATTCATTACAAAATAATTCTCCAATGGCTAAAAATAAAACAAACGAAACCGAAAGCAGTGTCATTGATTTTATAAATAATTCTGATGACGAGACTAAAATAAAAGATGCTTTTGAACTGGTAAATATCATGCAAAAGGTCTCGGGTTTTGAACCGAAAATGTGGGGTCCGAGTATAATTGGTTTTGGAAGTTATCATTACAAATACGCAAGCGGACATGAAGGTGACGCGCCTTTAGCAGCATTCTCACCAAGAAAAGCAGCAATTTCACTCTATTTTCATTTGCCTGCTGAAGAAAGAGAAAACTTACTTGCAAAACTTGGAAAACATAAAGCCGCAAAAGGCTGTATTTATGTCAAAAAACTGGCTGATATTGATGTTGAAATTCTTAAAAAAATGGTTTCAATTTCAGTAAAAGAACTACAAAAACAATATCCTTCTAACTAAAAAAAATATGATCCTTACTTTATTTCTTCTTTTAATAGCCGTTGCAATCTATTTTGCCTTTCATCCAAGATTCGGAAAAAGACCCGTGGGCGAAAGACTTGCTTTAATACAAAAATCGCCTCAATACAAAAATGGAAAATTCGAAAACCAAAGTTTCACGCCTGAACTTGCAGAAGGTTACGGCTATTTTGATGTTTTAAAAGAATTTTTCTTCAAGAAAGTAGATCGCAAAATTCCAACTGATGTGATTCCGTCAGTAAAAACTAATTTGCATGAAATTCCGTTAGATCAGGACATTCTAGTTTGGTTTGGGCATTCGTCTTATTACATTCAGCTTGAAGGAAAGCGTTTTTTAATTGATCCCGTTTTCAGTGGTAACGCCTCTCCTATTTACGGAACTACAAAAGCTTTTAAAGGAACCGAAGTTTATACTGCCGATGATATTCCGGAAATTGATTATTTATTGATGACGCACGATCATTATGATCATTTGGATTATGCCACAATTATGGCATTGAAACCTAAAATCAAAAAAGTAATTACAGCACTTGGCGTTGGTTCGCATTTCGAGTTTTGGAAATTCCCTGCTGAAATTATTATCGAAAAAGATTGGCATGAAAAGATAGAATTAGATCAAAATTTAACGCTTTATACCGCTCCGTCAAGACATTTTTCGGGCAGAAGTATTAAACGCTGCAACACACTCTGGACTTCTTTTGTTTTAGAGACCAAAGATTTTAAAATGTATTTGGGAGGCGACAGTGGTTACGATTCACATTATGCGGCAATTGGCGAAAAATTTGGCCCTTTTGATATTGTGCTTATTGACAATGGTCAATATAACCCAGCCTGGAAATACATTCATAATTTGCCGGAAGATGTGATAAAAGCAATTAAAGATTTAAAAGCAAAAAGAGTCTTTCCTGTTCATTCATCTAAATTTGCATTGGCACTTCATCCGTGGGACGAGCCTTTAATTAAAATAACCGAATTGAATGCAAATTCAGAAAATCCTATTCCATTAATTACACCTAAAATTGGCGAATTAGTACAATTAAAAAATGAAAATCAGGAATTTCAGCAATGGTGGAAAGGGGTTAGATAATTATGAATTGTGAGTTATAAATTATGAATTGTAAACCTGAAACAAAAAACCGATGTCACCCTGAGCGAAGTCGAAGGGCGTCTCAATTGGAATGTAGGCTTCGACTCCGCTCAGCCTGACAAAACTCACAAAACCTGAAACAAAAAAAATGACCAAAATAAATTATATCATCCGAAACGCAAATCCTTCAGAATTTGAGGAAATTGGAAAACTTTTAATCCATGTTTATTCGGCTTTGGAAGGTTTTCCGAAAGAAAATGAACAGCCCAATTATTATAAAATGCTGGCCAATATTGGCACTTTTACTGAATATCCTGAAACAGAACTCTTAGTTGCTCTTGATGAAAATAATGTCATTGCCGGAGCAGTTGTCTATTTTAATGATATGCAATATTATGGTTCGGGCGGGATTGCCACTCAGGAAAAAGATTCGGCTGGATTTCGTCTTCTTGGAGTTGATTCTCAAGCGAGAGGAAAAGGAATTGGAAAACTTTTAACTTTAGAATGTATTAAAAAAGCAACTGAAAACAAACGAAAACAAATCATTATTCATTCTACTTTGGCAATGAAAACAGCTTGGGGAATGTATGAAAATATCGGATTTAAAAGAGATGAAATTTTGGATTTTATGCAAGGAGAACTTCCTGTATTTGGATTCAGATACCAATTTATTTCATAAAAAATTAAAAATTAAAACATTTCCTATGTTGCCCTGAGCGAAGTCGAAGGGTGCTCCAATTGGAACTTGGGCTTCGACTTCGCTCAGCCTGACAAAACAAAACTTGAAATATTAAACTTGAAACAAAACAAAAACCTTGAAACTAAAAATTAGCCTTTTTGCCATTGCTTTTTTGGCAACTTTTAACCTATTTGCACAAAACACTTATGTTTTTCTGGGTTCTTATAATCGTGATAAATCAGCTGAAGCGATACAGATTTATCAACTGGATACCATAAACGGAAAATTATCAAAAGTAGCATCAGCAAAAAACATTGTAAATCCTTCTTATTTGACTGTTTCGCCAAATGGAAAATATGTTTACGCCTGCACAGATACTAAAACGCCAAATGCAGGAAGCATCAGCAGTTTTGAATTTAATCCTGAAAATAAAAGTCTGACTTTCTTGAACAGCCAAAGAAGTGGCGGCGAAAATCCGGTTTATGTTACGGTTCATAAAAGCGGAAAATGGATTGCCAATGCGAATTATACTGAAGGAAGCGTTTCTGTTTTTCCGATTTTAGAAAACGGAAAAATCGACTCGATTGCACAAAATTTTCAATATATGGACGGAAGCACACGTAAAGAAAGACAGACTCGTTCACATGTACATTCGGCTGTATTTTCACCTCAGTTTGATTATTTGTTTTTACCCGATTTAGGTGCCGATAAAATCCGTTGTTACGCATTCGATGAAAATCAGAAAAAGCCTTTGATTGAAACCAAAAATCCTTTCACAAAAACAGATTTAGAAGCCGGACCAAGACATTTCACCTTTCATCCAAATCAAAAATTTGGTTATTGCATTGAAGAAATGGCAGGTCAAATAAGCGTTTATCATTATGAAAATGGCGTTTTAAATAAAATTCAGCGCATCGCTACGCATCCGGACAAAATAAAAGAAGGATTTGAAAGTTCAGACATTCACATCTCGCCTGACGGAAAATTTCTATACGCCACAAATCGAGGAAAAGAAAACAATATTGCCATTTTTTCTATTGATGAAAATGGGCATCTGAAAAATATTGGTTATCAATCTACTTTAGGAAAACATCCTCGCGTTTTTGCTATTGATGAAAGCGGAAAGTTTTTAATTGCTTCGAATGTTAATACCGGAAATGTGGTTGTTTTTAAAAGAAATCCAAAATCGGGTCTTCTAAAAAAGGTCGGAAAAGAGATTAAAATGGAAAGCGTTTCCTGCGTTCAAATTAGAAAAATTTAAAAATAGAATTTTTATCTGTAAAAAAAAATGGCTCCGAAAAACTTTAATTTACAGCCTGATTTTCTCGAAAACGAGGTCCTAAAATTGATTCCGTTGCAAGAAAATCATTTTGAAGCCCTTTATAAAGTCGCTTCAGATCCTTTAGTTTGGGAACAACATCCGAATAAAAATCGCTATGAAAGAGAAGTGTTCCAAAACTTTTTTGAAGGTGCAATGGAAAGCAAAGGCGCTTTTGTCATTTTGGACAAAGCAACAAATGAAATTGCCGGCAGTACACGATTTTATGATTACGAACCCGAAAATAAAAGTGTTTTTATAGGCTATACTTTTTACGGCAGAAACTTCTGGGGAACTGGTTTTAACGCACAAGTAAAAAAAATTATGCTCGATTATGCATTTCAGTTTGTTGATAACGTTCAGTTCCATATTGGAGCAGAAAATTACCGTTCGCAAAAAGCAATAGAAAAATTAGGTGCCGAAAAAATAGATGAAATCAATGTTGCTTATTATAACGAACCTTCGCGTCATAATTTTGTTTACAGAATAAAAAAATAAAAAAATAAAAATGAAAAATATAACCGTTTTCTGCGGATCCAGTTTTGGAACCGATGAAATATTTAGAGAACAAGCAGAATTGCTAGGAAAAACTTTAGCAAAGGAAAATATTGGATTGGTCTATGGCGGTGCTAATGTCGGCCTAATGGGCGCTGTCGCAGATGGTGCACTGAGCGAAAACGGAACTGTAATTGGTGTTCTTCCAAATTTTTTAAGATCAAAAGAAATTGCTCATTTAGGTTTAACCGAACTTTTTGTAGTCGAAAGCATGCACGAACGCAAAACCAAAATGAATGATTTATGCGATGGTGTAATTGCCCTTCCGGGTGGTTTTGGCACTTTAGAAGAGCTTTTTGAAATGCTGACTTGGTCGCAACTCGGGCTTCATAAAAAACCAATCGCAATTTTAAACATAAACGGATTCTACGATTCACTGATTCAATTGACTGAAACTATGGTTGATAAAGGTTTGCTGAAAGATGTCAATCAGAAAATGCTTTTAGTAAGCGATAATATTCCGGATTTATTGGAAAAAATGAAAAATTATGTTCCGCCAACTGTTGGAAAATGGATTGACAAAGACAAAGTATAAATACCTTTAAAAAATATTCCTGTTTAAAAAGCTTCACGAATTTCTTGTGAAGCTTTTTTATTTTGATCAACTATATTTCTTAAATTAGTGATCCCAAAAAAATGTTTCAGAATTAGATATTAATGAGATGAAAACAGAAAACAACAAATTTGCAAAAGCCGAAATGCTAATAAGAAAACCAGTTTCTGAAGTTTTTCAGGCTTTTGTAGATCCAGAAATCACGCGTAAATTTTGGTTTACAAAAGGATCCGGGAAATTAGAAGAAAACCAAAAAACGGAATGGACTTGGGAGATGTATGGTTTTTCGCTTTCAGTTACGACATTGGTTTTACAGGAAAATAAAAAGATTGTCATTGAATGGGGAAATCCTGATGAAGTCACTTTAGTCGAATGGATTTTTAGTCCGCTGAATGAAAATGAGACTTTTGTGAGTATAACAAATTCAGGCTTAAAAGGAGATTCAGATAAAATAATTGATCAGGTTCGTAACTCAACTGAAGGTTTTACTTTAGTTTTAGCCGGTGCAAAAGCGTATTTGGAACATAAATTACAACTGAATTTAGTTTTAGACCGATTCCCGAAAGGATTGGCTTAAAAAGAGTTTCAAGTTTTTTTTAGTTTCAGGTTTAATGTTCCGCTCGAAACTTGAAACCTGAAACTTGAAACAAAAAAACAATAAAGTTATGGAAGTTAAAAAGCCTGAAAACATTGACGAATACATCGGAGGATTTCCAAATGATGTTCAGGAGATTTTGGAAAAAGTAAGAATAACGATTCAGAAAGCGGCGCCTGATGCGAAGGAAAAAATTAGTTATTCAATGCCAGCTTTTGAACAAAACGGAATTGTAGTTTATTTTGCTGCTTTTAAAAATCATATCGGACTTTATGCTTTGCCAAGTGGACATGAAGAATTTGCAGCCGAACTTTCAAAATACAAATCGGGAAAAGGTTCTGTTCAATTTCCCTTAAAAGATAAAATGCCATATGATTTAATCACTAAAATTGTAAAATTTCGAGTGAAAGAAAATCTTGAGAAAACGAAAAAGAAATAATTTTATCCTCAGCTATGTTTCTAATATTCGGTTAAATATTAAAAACCGAATCAAATTTTTATCTATGAAAAAACTACACTTTTTCTTTTTTGCCTTTTCATTATTTTCAAGCCATTTTATTATCGCTCAAAATGAAACTACAATAGAAAAAGAAATTCTGGAATTGCATAAACCAACAAAAGTAGTTCACGATTCTATTTCAAAATTAATGAAAGAAGTAGATTTAAAAATCGAAACTGAAAAAGATTCACTCAAACGAAACCAGCTTACATTGCGTCTAGATACATTATGGAATGCATTGGATCAAAATGGTATTAATGAATTAAAACTTGATTTCGATTTTGCCCGAAAACATCCTAATTCACCAAAAGCGCTACATTTAATTAGAATTTCGGTAGGTCGTTTTGTCGGAATGAATTTTTATGACACTTTCGTAGATATTTTCCAAAATTTTACTCCTGAAATTAAAAATTCAGATGAAGGAAAAGAAATGACCGAGAAATTGAAGTATTTTAAACAAAGTAAAGTGGGAAGCAATGCTCCAAGTTTTAGCTTAAAAGATATCGACAACAAAACTATTTCTCTCAGTGATTACAAAGGAAAAAAATACATATTAATTGATTTTTGGGCTAGTTGGTGTGCTCCTTGCAGAGAAGAATTGCCATACGTGAAAGAATTATATAAGAAGTACAAACAGCAAGGTTTAGAAATTATTAGTATTACCAAAGATGAAAAATCAGATCTTTGGAAAAATGCCATTGCAAAAGAAAAAATTGAATCCTGGAAACATATTTCTATTTTAGAAAACCAAAGTACAATCGACAAAGATTATTTCGTCAATGGCATTCCGCATAAAGTTTTGATTGATAGAAATGGAATGATTATTGGCAAATGGAAAGGCAGCGGAGAAAACAACAAACAAAATTTACAACAGCTTTTAAAATCAATTTTTGAAGCGGAATAATTTTTAAAATGAATTTAACCGAACATTACAACCAACTCTATAAAACCTCTTCTGAAGCGATTTCAGCAGGAAAATATTCGATTGATACAGAAATTAAAAACGAAGCTGATTCCCGTTTTGGAATAACGCTATTAATTCGACCAAGTGAAGAAATAAAAACGAGTATACAGTTTTTCATAGATGAATTAAAAAAAGCCGAACCTGAGCAATATTATTATCCTGATTCTGATATTCATATTACGGTTATGTCGATTATTTCCTGTTCAGAGGAATTTCAATTAAATCAGATTGCGCCAAATGATTATATTCAATTAATCTGCAAAAGCATGGTTGATGCTGATAAAATTAAAATTCATTTTAAAGGTATTACAGCCTCACCTTCTGCACTAATGATTCAAGGTTTTCCAACAGATGAGACTTTAGATAATTTCAGAAATAAACTTCGAGAAAATTTCAAAAACTCCAATTTACAGCAAAGTATCGACAGCCGATATACGATTTCGACAGCACATGCAACGGTTATGCGTTTTCAGGAACCGCTTCATGATCCTAAGAAATTAATCGAAATCGCCGATAAATTTCGTGATTATGATTTTGGAGAATTTGATGTAAACAACTTAGAATTGGTTTATAATGACTGGTATCAACGTAAAAGTACTACGCGTGTTTTGGGGAATTTTGGTTTGAGATAATAGTTTTATTTAAGTATTTAATCATCTTTACTTCTTTCGACAAATTTATCTAAAAAACCATTTTGTTTTAAAAAATCGAAACCCAAATCTAATGTAATTTCGATTCCATTTTTTGCTTTAAGATTATAAAATCTACCGTCAGTAAAAATCGTTTTATAACCATCATTTGACCAGTATTCTATTTTATACTTTTTAACATTCTCTTTTTGAACCTGTTTACTATTTAAAAGCAATTTTTTAAGATAAAAACTTTCCGATTTAGTTAAACTCAAGACTTGATTTTCTTTATAAAAACTAATTCTCTGAAAGTCTAATAAATAATTTTTGTCTTTAATTTTATGCAATTTAACTCTATCATGTAAAAATCTCAAAAGGAATATACGCCCATTGAAACTCTGTTGGCGCTTCCTGTCCGTAATCCTCAATTGTTTTTATAATTTTGTTATTCTTAATAAATGTAACCGAAATAGTTTCATCATCAGTGTGAGAAGCTATATATTCATTTTTCAAATTAAACCAGTCGGCATTTTGAAAATCTTTCTCAATTTTATAATAATTTTCATTGGAGGTTTTTGCGACAAAGAAACCAACTTCGTTACTATAAAAACTTCCATTGTAGAAAACATTCCCATTACTATCTATTTCTAAATCGCTTACTGGACAATTTCCATAACATCCGGATGAAGAAACAATAACTTTATCAAATTTCTCTATTTCATTAACTTTCTGGTGAATTCTGATAAATTTGTTATGACTATTATCGTCACTAAGTATATCTAAAGTATCATTCTTTAACTTTGCAATTTTATATGAATACCATTTTTCATCAGATTCATCATATAATTTTAAACTATCGTTCTAAATTTTAAATTTCGAAGTTGTACCCAAATAAACACTTTTTTGTGTATTTTTTTCTTTCTTAAAGAATCCTAATTTGTATTCATAAACTCCGTTTTCCTTAAATTCATAACCAACTAATAAATTATTTCTTAAAGGTGGAGGTGGAGGCGGTATTGATCGAGTAGTATCTAATACAGGTTTTTTAACCAAAATTTTCCATTCACCAAGAATTAATTTTTCGTAATTATTTTCAGGCTGGTTATTGCAAGAAATTAATATTATACAAAACAATAAAATACAGGAGAATTTCATCATACAATTATGGTCTAAATATTTTTAAATGTCCCAAAATGCCATAAAACTCCAGATGGATCATGAAGAAAACATTCACTTCCCCAATCTAAATGACGTGTTGGAGTTAACTTGACGTCATATTTTTCGGTTAAATTAAGTGCTAAAAGTTCATTATAATATCTTTCTGCGTCGTCAACTTCGAGAAAAATCATAGTGTTTTCAATCCAACTTTTATCGTAGTAATCTTGAAGATAAAAAGCAAATTCTCCGCTTTTAAAAACAGAAAAATTAGATTCTAAAACACCTTCTTCAAATCCTAAATCTCGATAAAAACTTCTCGATATTTCGAAGTCTTTAGCTCCGATAAAAGGTCTGATTGATTTGATATTGTGATTCATTTTATTGATGTTTTTTTATCCTTTTTTCAAAATGCTTCCTAAACCTCTACCAATCTGTTCAATCGCTTCAAGACCTTTTGTTAAAGGCGTTGCGGTAAAATCTTCATAGGCATCCATAGCACTTTCTTTTCGGTCATCCTGCGGATAAACCAAAATGATATTATTGTCTCCAAAGGACTTCTCAAATTTCTGCGGAAGTCTTTCAAAAATAGATTGATAGGAAACGGAACCTTTTCTCGATAAATTAAAAACAATTAAATCAGTTGACTTCATTTCATCTGAAATCGATTCAAAATTATCCCATTCAATAACGCTTTTAAATCCGAATTTTGCGTTTAATCTTAAGTTATTTGCAATTCCTTGAATGGCTTGATGCGTTTTGTAATCGGCGTAAATCACGATCGGAATGCTTAATTCCTGAGATAATCTACAGATTTTTTGAAGTAAAAGATGAAAACCAATTCCTCTTTCAGAAAATGGAGGACAAACAAAAACAAGTCTTTTTTCTTCTATAAAGTTAGTTGGAAATCGGCAGATGAATAAACTTTTGTCTACATTATTGATAATCGAATCAACATTCTCTCCAAAAATTTTATCTAAAAATCCTGTCTTTTTAGGCCAGCCAATGATCACGATATCCGACATGATTTCTTTAGAAGTTCTTGCAATTCCACTCGCCGGATTATGATCAATTCTGGCAATTGTATTTATTTTTACTTCCGAAGCTGAACCTTGAATAACAAATTTATCAACCGCTTTTCGGTACTTTAAAATATTTTTTTCGGCCTGATCATTATTCGGAACAATCGTTAATAATGTAACCGGATTTGGTGATTTTTTATCTTTAATCAAAAGTGCAAAATCCAATAAACTTGCCGTCGCCGAAGTTTTTGCAAGCGGAATTAAAATATGTTCATCTAAAATTTGATCATGGCTGGCATCTTCATGCGAAATTTCTTCTTCACAAATAGCGATTTTTTTTGCCGCTTTTTCCGTAGCAAAAGAAGCCACAATACAAGTAATCAAAATCAGAATAATAGTTCCGTTTAAAATATTTTCATCCAGAATTTTAGCTTTAAAACCAACTAAAATTACGGCCAAAGTTGCTGCGGCATGTGCACTGCTCAATCCGAAAATTAATTGTCTTTCGGTTTTGGTATATCTAAAAACAATCTGTGTAAAAAAGGCTGCCGTCCATTTTCCAAAAATTGCTACAACACTCAATGTTGCTGCAACAATTAATGCTGTTGGTCCACTTAAAATTACACTTACATCAACAAGCATTCCAACAGAAATCAGGAAAAACGGAATAAATAATGAATTTCCAATAAATTCTATTCGGTTCATCAAAGCAGACGAATGCGGAATCAAAGGGTTTAATGCCAAACCGGCAACGAAAGCGCCAATAATAGGCTCTACTCCTGCTACTTCGGCTAAGAAAGCCGCAAAGAAAACAACTGAAAGTACAAAAATATAATGTGCATGTTTTTCACTTTCCAATTTCTTAAAAAACCATTTGGCTATTCTCGGAATCACTAAAAACATAATCGCTGAGAAAATCGCTAATGAAACAGTCAATTTTATCCAAAAAGCCTGATTCAAACTCCCCTGACTGCTTCCCATAATAACAGCCAGAATAATCAAAACTGCAGTATCTGTTAAAATAGTTCCTCCGACGGTAATTGCAACTGCTTGATTTTTAGCAATTCCTAATTTACTCACAATTGGATATGCCACCAAAGTATGCGTTGCAAACATACTCGCTGTTAAAAAACTAGCATTGAACCCATATTGAAGCAAATAATAACATACAGGAAAACCGATGGAAAGCGGAATTATAAAGGTGAAAAATCCGAATAATAAGCTTTTGTTTCTATTGGCTTTGAATTCATTCATGTCCAGCTCTAAACCTGCAATAAACATGATATATAAAAGTCCGATCGTTGAAAATAAATTTACAGCCGAGTTCTTTTCCAAAAGATGAAGACCATGAGGCCCAATAATAACTCCCGAAATAATAAGTCCGATAATTCCCGGGATATTGATTTTTTTTAATAAAATCGGCGAAAGCAGGATTATGAAAAGTATTAAAGAAAAAATCAATACTGGATTAGTGAGCGGTAATTCGAATTCGTGTATGAAATGCCTGAAAAATTCTATCATATTGTAATTTTATGCTTTGTGGTATTGTAATCGCAAAAAGACATTTTCAGAATTCAAAAAAATTCTTTGAAGTAATTTTTAATTATACCAAACAATTTAAGCTGTTTTAGTGTAAGGCTCTTTACAAAAATACCGAAAAAACGCTAACTTTCTACGCAAACTGCATATTAAACAATTAAATTTATTTTGTTGTCAAATTATTAATATTTAATACCTTTTTTAACAAAAATGCAACATTAACAATCAAAAGCGAATCATCATTGCATTATTCAATTATCTTTGTAATAACAAAATTGAAACAATGGAAGAATGTATCTCTGTTTTTGATATGCTTAAAATTGGTGTTGGACCTTCATCCTCACATACTTTGGGTCCTTGGAGGGCTGCAGAACGTTTTTTAGAAGAGCTAAAAAACGAATCTATTTTAGATCAGATCAAGCGCGTGAAAGTCGATTTATATGGCTCACTTTCCTTAACTGGAAAAGGGCACGCTACAGATTTGGCCGTAATGTTGGGCTTGAGCGGGCAAGATCCTGAATACATTCCGGTTGATAATATTGCCGGAATTATTAAAACGATCGAAAACAAAAATGAAATCGTTTTGGCAAATCAATATACAATCCCATTTTACTTTCTTCAGGATATTGTTTTCAATAAAGACTTTCTTCCTTTCCATGCTAATGGTTTGAAATTTACTGCTTATAAAAATGATGATTCAGAATATGAATCGACTTTTTATTCAATTGGTGGTGGTTTTGTTGTCAAAGAAGAACGAGAAAATGCCAAAATAAAAGAAGTAATAAAATGTGCTTTTCCTTTTCCGATTCAAAATGCCGTCGAGCTTTTGAATTACACCGTTTCAGAAAACAAATCAATTTCTGAAATTGTTTATGAAAATGAAAAATCAATGCGTTCTGAAGATGAAATTCATTCCGAATTAATGCGTATTTGGAATACAATGCTAGAATGCATGTACATTGGTTGTCATTCTGAAGGAATTCTTCCTGGCGGACTTCATGTACGAAGAAGAGCTTTTGATATGCATCAAAATTTAATTGGTTTATCCAATTATACAAATCCACAATCTTGGTTGGAAGAAATCAGAAAAACTGAGGTTAAATTTCGCCAGATTTTAAAATGGGTAAGCTGTTTTGCATTGGCAGTTAACGAAGTAAATGCTTCTTTAGGACGCGTTGTTACTGCACCAACAAACGGAAGTGCGGGCGTAATTCCTGCTGTTTTAATGTATTATATGGTAATCGAAAATCATAATGCGGGCGAAAAAGAAATCAAACAATTCTTGATGGTTGCCGGAGAAATTGGAAGTATCTTCAAAAAAGGTTCTACTATTTCTGCTGCAATGGGAGGCTGCCAGGCTGAAATTGGCGTTTCATCATCAATGGCAGCGGCGGCGCTTTGCGAATTAATGGGCGGTACTCCTGCTCAGGTTTTAATGGCAGCTGAAATTGCAATGGAACATCATTTAGGTTTAACCTGCGATCCAATTGGTGGTTTGGTTCAGATTCCCTGTATCGAAAGAAATACAATGGGTGCGATAAAAGCTATAAATGCTGCCGAATTAGCTCTTGAAACCGATTCAAAAAATGCAAAAGTGCCATTAGACAAAGTAATCGATACCATGTGGCAGACTGCTAAAGACATGAATTCCAAGTACAAAGAAACCTCGGAAGGTGGATTGGCAATTGCCGTAAATATGGCTGATTGTTAGAATATATTACTTAATTTTGCAAACTAAAAATCACTTTTTAAAAGTATAAATTGCTTTTAAAATCATTAAAAAAACTAAAACTTACTCATAATGTCAGTTGCTAAAAAAGATTATAAAAGAATCACTACCAAATCATTAATTGAAATGAAAAGCAATGGAGAAAAAATCTCTATGCTTACCGCGTACGATTATACAATGGCCAAAATTGTCGATACTGCTGGTGTTGATGTGATTTTAGTGGGTGATTCTGCTTCAAACGTAATGGCGGGTCACGAAACAACTTTGCCAATTACTTTAGATCAGATGATTTATCATGCTTCATCTGTAGTTCGCGCTGTCGAAAGAGCTTTAGTTGTAGTTGATTTACCTTTTGGAAGCTATCAGTCTGATCCAAAAGAAGCTTTGCGTTCTTCTATCAGAATCATGAAAGAAAGTGGCGGACATGCAGTAAAATTAGAAGGCGGAAAAGAAATCAAGGAATCAATCAAAAAAATATTAAACGCCGGAATTCCTGTTATGGGACATTTGGGTTTAACACCTCAGTCTATCTATAAATTTGGGACTTATAGTGTTCGTGCAAAAGAAGATCAAGAAGCTGAAAAATTAATTGAAGACGCTAAACTTCTTGAAAAAATTGGTTGTTTTGCTGTAGTTTTAGAAAAAATACCTGCTGATCTTGCTAAAAAAGTAGCTGAAAGCATTTCGATTCCTGTTATCGGAATTGGTGCCGGAGGAGGTGTTGATGGACAAGTTTTGGTGATTCATGATATGTTAGGAATGAACAATGAATTTAGTCCGCGTTTCTTGCGCCGTTACTTAAATTTATACGAATTAATGACAAAAGCAATCGGTCAATATGCTACTGATGTGAAGTCGAAAGATTTTCCTAACGCTAGTGAACAATATTAATTTTAAGGTTCTAAGTTGCTAAGATTCTAAGGAACTAAGTTTTTAGGCACAAAGATTCAAAGAACATTAAAAAATATAAAATTCAAATTCAATTGCCTCCAGCTTTAGCTGGAGGTTCATTTTTAAGGCTACTTGAAGGCTTTAACCTAACTTTCTCAATCTAAATTTCAACTTAAAATGAAAATTATTTCAGATAAAAACAATCTCCAAATCTTGCACGAAGACAATCACATTATTGTGGTCAACAAGCGTGTGGGCGATATTGTGCAGGGAGATAAAACAGGAGACAAACCTTTATCTGATGTTGTGAAAGAATACATTAAAGCCAAATATAATAAACCAGGTGATGTTTTTTTGGGCGTAATTCACCGTTTGGATCGACCTACAACCGGAATTGTAGTTTTTGCGAGAACTAGTAAAGCTTTATCTAGAATGAACGAACTTTTTAGTAATCGTGAAACTAAAAAAACATATTGGGCGGTTGTAAAAAACAAACCATTGGAAGCTACTGCCAAATTAGTTCACTATTTAAAACGAAACGAAAAAAACAACACTTCAAAAGCGCATTTAAAAGAAGTTCCCGACAGCAAACTCGCAAGTCTGGACTACAAAATCATCAAAGAGCTTCAAAATTATACAGCTTTAGAAATTAATCTTCATACTGGACGTCATCATCAAATTAGAGCGCAGTTGTCCGCAATTGGTTCTCCAATAAAAGGAGATTTAAAATACGGCGCTGATCGCAGCAATCCTGATGGCGGAATTCATCTTCACGCGAGAAAGCTGGTTTTTGTTCATCCCGTTTCTAAAGAAAACATCACAATTATAGCGCCAGTTCCAGACGATACAATTTGGAATGCCGTTTGATTTTTTATGATATAATTGTTAATTTTTTAATTATTATCGATTAACTTGCATAGTCAAAGAAAACAAGCTAATCATAAAATGGACTACAAAAACGACATCGGATACAGAAAAGAAACGCTGAAAAAATTGTTGTATAACATTCAAAAAAGCGAAGATTTAATTGTAAAAGCTTTGTACGATGATTTTAAAAAGCCAGAATTTGAAGCTGTTTTAACGGAAACAAATTATGTTATTTCGGAATTAAAAGACACCATCAAAAACATTAATTCCTGGGCTAAACCCAAAAACATTTTTCCGTCACTTCTTAATTTCCCTTCCACTGATTATATTTACAAAGAACCTTACGGAAAAGTTTTAGTAATTGCACCCTGGAATTATCCGTTTCAATTAGCGCTTTGTCCCTTAATTGCTGCCGTTGCAGCCGGAAACAGAGTCGTTTTAAAACCATCAGAACTTACACCGCACACTTCAGCTATAATCGCTAAAATCATTTCTAAAACATTTCATGTCAAACATGTAGAAGTTGTTGAAGGCGGTATCGAAGTTTCAAATAAATTACTAGCAAAACGCTGGGATTATATATTTTTCACAGGAAGTGTTTCGGTCGGAAAAATTGTTGCTAAAGCAGCGGCCGAGAATCTAACACCGGTTACTTTAGAATTAGGAGGCAAAAATCCGTGTATTATTGACGAAACTGCTAATTTAAAACTAGCTGCAAAACGAATCGTCTGGGGAAAATTTATGAATGCCGGACAAACTTGCATTGCACCTGATTATATTTTGATTCAGAAAAATATGAAAGTTAATTTCATCACTTTTTTAATTGATGAAATATTAAAAGCATATGGCAAAAAAATAGACAAATCTCCCGATTTCGCACGCATCATTAATACAAAAAACTGGTTACGCCTCGACAGTATGATTGAACGCGAAAAAGTAATTTTTGGAGGAGAAACTGATGCTGAAAGATTATACATCTCACCTACTTTAATAGAAGAACCAGCATTAGATAGTCCTGTAATGGGAGAAGAAATCTTTGGTCCTATCCTGCCTATTCTTGTTTATGAAAACGAAGCTGATATTGAAAATGTGGTAAATCAATATGAAAAACCTTTAGCATTTTATGTTTTTAGTGAAAACAAAAGTTTTGCTAAAAAACTAATTACAACATATTCATTCGGGGGAGGATGTATCAACGATACAGTTGTTCATTTTTCGAATAAAAGACTTCCTTTTGGAGGAGTTGGACATAGTGGTATCGGTGCTTATCACGGACAGCTCAGCTTTGATATTTTCTCACATCATAAAGCTATCGTAAAAAAGGCCAACTGGCTCGATCTACCAATGCGATATGCTCCTTATAAAGATAAATTAACTTCCCTTAAACGACTATTAGACTGGCTTTAAGCAAATAAAAAATGTCTTCGTTAATTTTATAGATTATAATATGTAATTGATTAAAAATACTATATTTACGTTTCAATAATCAACGTAAATTCTAAAAGTACAAACAATTCCATAATAAAAATGAAATCTACTCTTGCCCAAATCGAAAACATAAAAAATAATGGCTATTCATTGGATTTTTCTAACGTTTTTGACCATGCTTTCGAAAATTATAAAAAAATTGCACTTTACTCTGCTCTGATCATATTTTTGGTTTTCGTTATCTTCGGAGTTGGTGCGATGGTGACAATAGGTGCTATTTATGGCCTTGAACATGCACCTAAGATCATAGAGGAAAGCATGAAACCTTCAAAATTGACTTTAGAAAGCGCTTTAATCTCAACAGTTGGAGTATCACTTATAACAGCTTTATTTGCGCCTTTTGCTGCAGGATTTTTTAAAATGGCCGATGCTGCAGACAAAGACAGCGAGTTTAAAGTTTCAGGAATGTTTCATTATTACAAAGCTCCCTATTTTATACAGTTATTTGTTGCGACTTTAATTATAAGTGTTGTTAATAACATCATTGCAAATAGTCTTGAAAGTACAGGCTACATATTTTTAGGCGCGGGAATCTCTATTTTCATTAACTATTTCATGTATTTTACAGTTCCATTAATTGTATTTGGAAACCTAAAAGCTATTGATGCTATTAAAGGAAGTATTACCTTAGTTACAAAAAATCCGTTATTAATTTTCGGCTTATTCATTCTAGGGATGATTGGCTCTATAGTTGGGGTAGTTGCCTGCGGAGTAGGATTGTTTTTTACAGTTGTTTTTAATACATCTCTAATTTACGCTACTTATTGTGGGATTTTCACCATGGAACAAGAAGAGGATTCAATTGACACAATTGGTCAATCGGATTTATAACAAAACGTCTTTCTAATTAAAACAGAGTCTGGCCAACTCTTTTAGAAATTCATAAAATGCTATTGATTAAACCGTACATTCCCAAATCATATGGTAGAAAACTACAGTTTTTATAGTACATTGTTTTCAGGAATTGCCTGCATTGGCAATTCTTTGAAATCAACTATAACAAATTGGTTTGTTTTTAGCTCCGATGTCATTTTCTACAACAATCCTAAACTCATTATTCTAGGACTTTCCCTCTTTGGCTTTTTGGGTATTTTGGTGTACCAGTTTTTCAGAATTAAAAAGAAAATTGGTTATTTTATTCAGAAGAAAAAAGAAAACGAAACAATTACCAAAGAATACCAGCTTTATATTCTGTTTTTTGGTATCGCTGTTATTGTAATCGAGATTATTAATGAAATTTTTAAAATAAGACCCGTAAGTCTTCTGATTATAAACCTTATTATAGGTTCCAGCGTTTTAGTAATCTATTTTCTTACGGACAAAATAAAATATCTCCGCGATAGAATTCAGACTATATTTATTGTTTCTTTCTTTTTCTACATTTCATATGTAGCGCGCAATATTATTTATCTTGAAGGTGATGTTTTGCCAATAATTACTTTTCTGATTTCTTTTTTCTTTTCTTATAGCGTTCTAAGACCCATAAAAATATATTGGCTTTTTGTTGCAATTACCTTTATTTTCCTGCTTACCACTGTTGCTTTTCAATTAATCCCCATAAAATCTTCAGTCCTTTTAATCGATTTTACGATCGTCATTTTTATCATAAATCAGGTAAAATTTGCCGTTTTGCAAAACAACAAAGACAATTACAGGTTTACGAATGAAATTGTACACAAAGGAAATTCGCTTACCATTGCAACAAATGATAATGGCGAATTATTATTCTGTAGTGAAACAATTACTTCGATTTTAGGTTATCATCCAGACGAAGTGATGGCGCTTGAATTTTGGAAACTTACCGAAGATTCCGAATTCAGCAGAGACAATTATTATAAAAATTATATTGACAACAAACTGTATATCCGAAAATTAAAAAGTAAAAACGGGGAATACAAATACATTCAATGGAAAGATAAAAAGTTTTCAGAAGACTTGATTATTAGTATTGGTCAGGATGTTACAGAGCAAATTATAGTTCAGGATCAATATAAAAACCTAATACAAACTGCCACCGATATTATTTTTGAAATAAGCATTGAAGGTCATTTTACCTTTATAAATGAGTTTGGTTATTCCATTTTAGGATATACTGAAAATGAAGTGCTTTTACAGCATTATTCAAATTTTATTCATGAAGATTATATTGGGAATGCAGTTGATTTTTATGAAAATCTGGAAAAAAATGAACTGAATTATCCAACAATCGAAATTCCGATTTTAAAGAAAAACGGTGAGGAATTATGGATTTCCCAAAAAGTAATCGTTCGCAAAAACGACTTGGGAATTACTACCGGTTTTGCAGGAATCGCAAGAGATATAACCGAATTAAAAAATGTTGAAAACGAGAAAAAGAGACGTTTAGAAAAAATCGAATCTTATAACAACTCAACCAAAAAGCTTTCGACAACAAATTTTAGCGATTACGATAATATGCAAACTGTGATTGATTATATCATCAAAGAAGGAGCAATTGTATCAAAAGCGAATCGCGTAAGTTTCTGGAAATTTTCAAATGATGTCATTACATGCAAGAATTTATTTAGCCGGGACAATCAATCCTTGAGCGATAAAAATGTTCTCGATAAAGAATCGTATCCAATTTATTTTGAAACGCTAAAAAACAAAGCCATAATCAACGCGCCTGACGTTTTTGATAAATTAGAAACATCTGAATTTCAAAAAATTTATTTTACAAAAAACAAAATCAAGTCAATGCTTGATGTTCCTATTTTCTTAAACGGACAATTGGCCGGAGTTGCCTGTTTTGAAAGTACAGGAGAAAAAAGAGAATGGGACAATGAAGATATTAACTACGCAAGAACGATAGCCGATGTTATTTCACTTGCTATTTCTTCGCAAATGAGACTTAAAGCCGAGAAAAAACTGGAACTAAAAACCGATTTGCTTTCGGCAATGGCGCTTTGTACAGAAAAGTTTCTGTCAAGCAAAGGACCTCAGAAAATGTTTCAGGAAACCTATGATATTATCGGAAAAGCTTCAAAAGCAGATCATATTTTTTACTATGAAAAAGATTTTGAAACCAATACAATTAGTCAGAAATACAAATGGTCAAGAGAAGGAGTTGCTCATCAAATAACAGAGCTTCAAAAATTTACTGACGAAAATTTGAAGGAAATTATTTTTCATTCGCAAAGCAAAAGAGTTTTAAGCACACTGACAAAAAATCTTGACGATACGTTTTTTAAAAACTTGCTTGTTACAAATGATATCAAATCAATTTTGATTCTTCCTTTATTTTCAAATAATGTTTTCTCTGGTTTTATCGGTTTTGACGATTGCACAAAAGAAAGAAAATGGACAGATGATGAAATTTACATCTATCAGACATTAGCTAATAATATATCATCTGCTTTAGACCGACATAGAAATCAGGCAAAGATTAAAGAAAGTGAAGATGCCATTAAAGCAAAAGAACTTGCCGAAGCTGCAAATAAATCAAAATCTGATTTCTTAGCCAATATGTCACATGAAATCAGAACTCCATTGAATGGAATCATCGGATTTACACACTTATTGATGAAAACAAATCTTGAAGAAATTCAGGAAAAATACATGACAACCATTAATCAGTCGGCGCATTCGTTGCTCGAAATTATTAATGACATTCTTGATTTCTCAAAAATTGAAGCAGGAAAACTCGAACTTTATATTGATTTATATGATCTTCAAAAAATACTCGGACAAATATTTGACTTGATTATATATGAATCAAATCAAAAAAATCTTTTGCTTGAACTAAATGTCGACCCAAATGTGCCTAAATACATCTGGACGGACATTGTACGTTTAAAACAAATTTTGATCAATCTTTTATCAAATGCCATCAAATTTACTAATGAAGGTTCTATAAAATTGAATGTTTCTGTACTGGATAAAAAATGTGACGACTTTCATGTTATTCGTTTTTCAGTTATTGATACCGGAATTGGAATATTAGAAAAAAATCAGAAGAAAATTTTCAAAGCTTTTTCACAAGAAGACAGTTCAACAACCCGAAAATTTGGAGGAACCGGTTTAGGTTTGACGATCTCAAATCAGTTATTGGCTTTAATGGAAAGTCGTCTTCAGCTTAAAAGCAAAATTGACGTAGGAAGCACTTTTTATTTTGATCTGAGTCTTAAAACCAGCCAAAACACGGTAAGCGAAAAACTAAAAGCGCTTTCAAACGGAGTTGAACCTGAATATGCATTGAGCTATAATTCGAATATGGAAAAAATAAATATTCTGATTGTAGAAGACAATAAAGTAAATATGCTTCTTTTGAAAACCATTGTCAAAAACCTCAACATGAATTCGATTATTTTTGAATGTGAAAATGGCTATGAAGCCGTAAAACAAATCGAAAATATAAACCCCGATCTTGTGTTTATGGACATACAAATGCCAATCATGAACGGTTACGAAGCTACAAAAGCCATAAGGGTTACAGAAATTGGCAAAAACATCCCTATTATCGCGGTAACGGCTGGAGCAGAAAAAGAAGAAAAGAACAAATGTATTGCGGCTGGAATGAACGATTATATCTCAAAACCTATTATTAGAGGTACTGTAGAAGAAGCATTGCGAAAATGGTTAAAATAGTTCAAAACTAATTGATTCAGATTGTAAAAATATTGCTGAAAAATATATAAATTCGTATTAATAAAAACATAATAAGTTTAAATCTAGTACACTATGAAATGGCAAGGCAGAAGACAAAGCGATAATGTTGAAGACCGAAGAGGCATCTCAGGCGGGAAAGTCGCTATTGGTGGAGGTGTTATTGGAATCATTGTTTTGCTGTTGAATGTTTTTGGCGGAGAAACTGGCAAACAAATAGCACCAGTTTTAGAACAAATGCAAGGCGGACAGCAACAAACTGAAGCAGCAGCTCCATTAAGCAAGGAAGATGAAGAAATGGGGAATTTTGTGAGAGTTACTTTGGCAGATACCGAAGATATTTGGAGCAAAATATTCGAAGAAAATGGAATGACTTATAAAAAGCCAAAATTAGTTCTTTTTAGAGGATCTGTACAAACAGCTTGTGGTGGAGCCTCTTCAGCATCTGGACCTTTTTATTGTCCTGGAGATCAAAAAGTCTATATGGATTTAGGTTTCTTTGAGGAGCTTCAAAGTAAATTTGGAGCGAAAGGAGGAGATTTTGCAATTGCATACGTTATAGCGCACGAAATTGGTCATCACATTCAGACTTTGCTGGGCACTTCGGCAAAAATGCGTCAGGCGCAGGAAGGAAAAAGTGAGGCCGAAGCCAATAAACTTTCTGTTGCTTTAGAACTTCAAGCCGATTTTTATGCAGGAGTTTGGGCACATTACAATCAGCAAAACTTAGATACTGGCGATATTGACGAAGCGTTAAGTGCTGCGAATGCAGTTGGTGATGACGCTATTCAAAGCAAAATGCAAGGACATGTTGTTCCAGATTCATTTACCCATGGATCATCAGAACAAAGGATGTACTGGTTTAAAAAAGGTTTTAAAACCGGAGACATCAAACAAGGCACAACGTTTGAAGAAATTGAATAATACACAAACCAAATATAATAACCACAAAAAAAGCACAACTTAGCAGTTGTGCTTTTTTTAATTTCCAAAATAAAAATTCCAAATCTCGTTAGTTGAAATTTGGAATTTCTAAATTGAAATTTGTTTTTGGACGAAAACAAAAAAAGCCTTGAATTTCTTCAAGGCTTTAAATCTGGGTGGCTGACCGGGTTCGAACCGGCGACCCGCGGCACCACAAACCGCTACTCTAACCAGCTGAGCTACAACCACCATTTTTGCTTAGCGAGTGCAAATATAGAACAAAGGTTCAGTTCTACAAAGAAAAAAATGAAAAATTTTCATAAAAATTACATCAAATTTTCTAAGCTATTGACTGCCAAACACCTTTCAACGGTAAAACCTTCAGCAAAATCTTTCCCAACCAATCTTCCTAAGTC
This sequence comes from Flavobacterium resistens, assembly GCF_900182645.1. Taxonomy (GTDB): domain Bacteria; phylum Bacteroidota; class Bacteroidia; order Flavobacteriales; family Flavobacteriaceae; genus Flavobacterium; species Flavobacterium resistens. The sequence goes on from NZ_FXTA01000003.1 coordinate 316,015, forward strand.
CTGCGCACGATAATTTAAACTTTCAAAGAAGTTTTTACTCGTAATTGGCGTTGCAGGTTCGCTTGAATTTGGATCGTAAAATTGCGTTTTATAAGCAGAAATTGCTTCTACTTTCTTTTTTTCAAATCCTGTAATGTCAACTACAAAATCCGGAGTAATATTTTTCCATTGAATATAATGATATACAACTTTAGGTCTCCAGGCTTCTTGTGACACTCCATCAATCGAAGTTTCAATTTTCATCAAACCTGATAAGAAACAAGAATCAGAAACCAATTTACTTCCTTTTCCGTGATCAATATGACGGTCGTCAATTGCATTACACAATACAATTTCAGGTTTATATTTACGAATCATTTTTATCACTTCTAATTGATGCTTTTCGTCATTAACGAAAAACCCGTCACGCATTGCTAAATTTTCACGAACAAGAACACCTAAAATAGCCGCAGCATCTTTTGCTTCCTGATCTCTAATTTCTGCCGTACCACGCGTTCCTAATTCACCACGTGTTAAATCAACAATACCAACTTTTTTCCCAAGGGAAACTTCTTTTAAAATTGTTCCGGCACAACCCAATTCTACATCGTCCGGATGCGCACCGAAGGCTAATATGTCTAGTTTCATTTTTTTGTTTTTGTATGTTTTGTTTCAGGTTTCAGGTTTCAAGTTGTGCACAAAACGTGAAACCTGAAACTTCAAACTTGAAACTATTTTCTTAAAACTCTTTTCATCGTCATCGATTTGTTGACGCTTTCTTCCCATTCTTTTTCGGGAATACTTTCTTTTGTAATACCGCAGCCCATGTACAAAATAGCTTTATCTTCCTGAATCTGCATGCATCGTAAATTTACAAATAAATCAGAACTTGCTTTAATTCCTTCAAAAGTACTGTTCAATTCACCTAAAAAACCAGTGTAGAAAGTTCTATCGTAATTTTCTTTTTCTAAAATAAATGTTTTTGATTTCTTTTTTGGAAGTCCACAGACAGCAGGTGTTGGATGTAATGTATCGATAACTTCTTCTAAAGTTGAATTTTTCTTTAAAACTCCCGAAATATCCGTTTTAATATGCCAGATTGAACCCGCTTTTAAGCTGTAAGGTTCAGAAACCACAACCGAAGCCGTAAATTCTCTCAATCTTTTTACAATAAAATCAGTTACAAATTGCTGTTCATCTTTTTCTTTTTGCTGCCAGACGATTTCTGTTTGTAGATTATCTTTTTGTGTTCCTGCCAAAGCCATAGTTTCAAAAGCATTTCCGTTTGCTTTCAACAGTTTTTCAGGTGTTGCTCCCATCCAAAGTCCAATTTTTGGATGAAAAAAACAATAACAAAAAGTCGCAGGATATAATTGAACCAAATGCTGAAAAGTTTCGATAAAATCAAATTCAGACAAAGACACTTCTTCGCTTCTTGACAAAACTACTTTTTTGAATTCTTCGTTTTTAATCGCCTGAATTCCCTGCGCTACCAAATATTCATATTGAAATTTAGCTTCAGAATCAAAACTCAAATCGTCAATTTCTATTGGTTCAAATGAAGTTGTTTCTTTTTCTGCAATAATAATTTCCGATTCATTTTCAGGAATCAAAATCAATTGTTTCTCATCAAAAGAAGCAAAAACAAATCCTTTTTCGCTGTAATCTGAAACGGTGAATAATGTGTTATTTTGTTGTAAAATCCCAACTAGGTTTGTTGTGTTGGGTTTTGAATAAAGTACAAAAGGTAAATTCTGTTCTTTATGATTTTTAATTTTTAAGAAAAATGGATTCATAGTTTATTCACTTTTCTTTCTATCCAAAACCATATTCGTCAATTTACAGAGCGAAACTAAATTTCCAGCTTCATCTGTAATTTTGATTTCCCACAAATGAACAGTTCTTCCTTTGTGAATAATTCTTGCAGTACCAAAAACATAACCTTCACGGATACTTCTTAAATGATTTGCCGAAATTTCAATACCTCTTACCTCCTGCTCTTTCGGATTAATAAAAAAGAAAGAAGCTGCACTTCCAACACTTTCCGCTAAAGCCACTGAAGCGCCGCCGTGCAACAATCCCATTGGCTGATGAACGCTTGGATTTACTGGCATTTTTGCAGTTAAAAAATCTTCTCCGGCGTCGATATATTCAATTTTCAGCGTTTCCATTAATGTGTTTTTAGAAAACTCATTACAGCGCGCCAAAATCTGTTCTTTTGTATAATTCATTAAAATAAACTTTAAAAACGTAAAATTAAAGAAAGATAAGACATAAATCTAAAAACCGATTCTAAAATTTAAAATTCAACTTCAAACCTGTAGGTTTTTTGCTATTTTTACAAAAAGAATTCAAATGCGTCAATACTTTACACTTTTCATCATTGGTTTAATTTTAGCTTTCAGTTCCTGCCGAACTGATTTTGACACTGTTGCCAGTACTGGAGATTTAAAGTTCTCAAAAGATACTGTTTATTTGGATACTGTTTTTAAAAACATCGGTTCAAGCACTTATCAATTGAAAGTATATAACCGCAGTAAAAATGATATTTCAATTCCGATTATTCAGTTGAAAAACGGATTGAATTCAAAATACAGAATGACCGTTGACGGAATGAGCGGAACAAATGGAAAGATTTTTAAAGATGTTACGCTTTTAGCAAAAGATAGTCTTTACATTTTTATAGAAACTACTGCAGACATTACAGACGCTAATCCGACTGATTTTTTATATACTGATGAAATTCAATTTGACAGCGGGGCCAATCTTCAAAAAGTGGCGCTAGTTACCTTAATACAGGATGCGGTTTTTTTATATCCGAATCAAAATCCAGACGGAACAAAAGAGAAAATTAAAATTGATGGCAAAGAAGTTGATGGATTTTATCTGAATGAAAATGATGCCGTAAACGGAAACGAACTTCTTTTTACCAAACAAAAACCTTATGTTATTTATGGATACGCGGGTGTTCCCGAAAATAAAACCGTAACTTTTGAAGCCGGTGCAAGAGTTCATTTCCACGCCAATTCTGGATTGTATGTTGCAAAAAATGCTTCCCTTCAAATTAACGGAACTGTTTCAACATCTGAAAAACTAGAAAACGAAGTTATTTTTGAAGGCGATCGTTTAGAGTCACTTTATTCTGATATTCCAGGACAATGGAATTCGGTTATTCTTGAAAACGGAAACTCCAATCATTCCATCAATCATCTTACCTTAAAAAATGCCGTAACTGGTTTAGAAATAAGAAATACAACCAATACGATTCCCATTAAAAATAGCCAGTTTTATAATTTTGTGGAACATGGAATTCTAACTAAAAATGCCCGAATAAATGCAGAAAATTTAGTTATAAATTATGCCGGAATTGCGAGTTTATCTTGTCTTTATGGTGGTAATTACAATTTTACACATTGTACATTCAATAACAATTGGCAAAACAGTTCTCATTTTGCAGTAAACCTCAGCAATAGTTTGACTGGCGCAACTCCTGAAACAAATCCGCTTACACAAGCGACTTTCAACAACTGTATTATTTATGGTTCAGGTACAAACGAGTTTAATTTAAGTAAAAACACCAATACAGCATTTGTTTATCAATTAAATAACTGTCTTCTAAAATTCAGTAGTTCATCTACAAATCCAGATTATCAATTTAAAACAGATACGCAACATTATAACAACATCATCTTGAATGAAAATCCAAAGTTTTATAATGTTAATCAGAACAAATTCAATATTGATAAAAGTTCATCCGCTTTCGCGAAAGGAAATCAGGCGTTTATAATTCCGAAAGATATTTTAGGAATTACAAGAACTTCACCTCCGGATTTAGGCGCTTATCAGAGTCAAGATTTTCCTAAATAAATTTAAGATTTATGAAATTAATTTTTTCGCTTGTCACTTGTCTTTTATTCTTTAGCAAAGCATTTTCTCAAAATACAACCATAATTAAGTGTGATTCTATTTATAAAAATAAAGGAATTACGATAAAACTTGCAACTTTCAACGATAGAGAAGATATCGAAGATGACGAAAAAAATGCGACTCTGACAATCACTCAGCAATTAAACGGCAAAAAAACAATTTTAGTAAAAGAAAATCTTCATAGCAGTAATCAGGAAATTGAATTTAGAGATTTTAATAACGATAAAATAAAAGATCTTTTAGTTCAAAATTATTCAGATGCTCGAAGTAATTGGACTTATAGCTTATATCTATATAATTCCAAAGCAAATAATTTCAAAAAAGTAGTCGGTTTTGAAGAAATCAAAAACCCAACATTAAATACTAAATATAATATTATTGAAAGTCACGTAGTTTCCGGAACCAATTGGGCTTCCTTTTATAAAATAAAAAACAATAAAGTAATTGATTTTAATATAGTCATAACTGATGACGGTAGTTCTAAATCTGAAAAAGAATATAGAAAAGCCATTAAAAAAATAACTTCAATAAAATAAACTTCACGCCTTAGTGCCTTCGCGGCAGTTAAAAAATCACTCGTAAGAAAATCTATCTAAATTTAAACTTACCGTAACGTTTTGCATCTTAAAAAGTAGTAGTTTTGTTACAATATTAAAATTTAAAGCATTTAAAATCAATATTTTAAATCAGTAAATTTTTAGTATTTCAAACCAAATCTTAAACACTATTACTTATGAAAAAAAACTACTTTTTACTGTTATTGGTACTAACTTCAATTGGTTTTGCCCAAATTCCATCTGGATATTACAACACTGCAACCGGAACAGGTTACACTTTAAAAACTCAGTTGTATAATATTATTAAAGGTCATACTGATAATGGATATGCCGGCTTATACACCACTTATCAAACCTCGGACGTTGATAATTTTTATGAAAATGATGGAACAGTTTTAGACATGTATTCTGAAAATCCATCAGGAACAGATCCATACAATTATAGCACAGGAAGCACACAACGATGCGGAAATTATTCAGTAGAAGGCGATTGCTACAACAGAGAACATATTATCCCGCAATCTGTTTTTAATGAACAGTCACCAATGGTTGCCGATGCACATTTCATAACGCCAACGGACGGAAAAGTAAACGGAATGCGTTCTAATTATCCACATGGCACTGTAGCTTCTGCAACTTATACTTCTCAAAATGGAGGCAAATTAGGATCAAGTTCTGTTTCTGGATATTCAGGAACTGTTTTCGAACCAATTAACGACTTTAAAGGAGATATTGCCAGAATGTATTTTTACTTCGCTACACGATATGAAAATACGGTTGCCGGATATTCTTATGCCATGTTTAATGGTTCTAGTAATCAGGTTTTCACAACAGCTTTCTTGAATATGCTTTTAGCTTGGCATTCGCAAGATCCTGTAAGCGCAAGAGAAATTGCAAGAAATAATGCCATTTATGCGCGTCAAAATAATCGTAATCCATTTATTGATCATCCGGAATATGTAAATCAAATTTGGGGCGGAACTCCTTCTGGAGATACTCAGGCGCCAACTACTCCAACAAGTTTAGCTTCTACTTCAAAAACAGCGACTTCAATTTCACTTTCATGGACTGCATCTACAGATAATGTAGCCGTAACGGGTTACGATATTTATGCTAATAGTGTTTTAAAAACTACCGTTTCTGGAGTTACAGCAACAATTACAGGTTTAACTGCTTCTACTGCTTATTCTATTTATGTAAAAGCGAAAGATGCAGCTGGAAATGCTTCTGCTTCAAGCAATACCATTTCGGTTACAACCAACAGCAGCGGAACGGGAACTGCAACAGATTTGCTTTTCTCTGAATATATTGAAGGTTCTGGAAATAATAAAGCTTTGGAAATTGCGAACAATACAGGAAGTTCTGTTAGCTTGTCTGCTTATACAATTAAAAAACAAACTAATGGTGCTGGCGCATGGAGCACAGGTTTAGCTTTAACGGGCACATTAACAACTGGAAGTAAATTTGTAATTGTAAACAGTTCTATTTCTTCAACCTGTTTTTCTCCAAGTTCAGCCAATATTTCAACAACAGCAACTGAATTAACTTTCAACGGAAATGACGCTGTAGGTTTATTTAAAAACGGAGTTTTAATAGACATTATCGGAACTTTTAATGGCGGAACTGCAAATTTTGCTGTCGATGTTACTTTAAGACGAAAATCAACTGTAACTTCTCCTAGCACTACTTTTAATTTAAGTTCGCAATGGGACTCATTTACACAAGATACTTGTAATAATCTGGCCAGTAAAAAAGCGTTACCTGTAGAAGATGAAGAAATTGTGGAAAGTTCAGATGAAATTTTAATTTATCCAAACCCTTCAGATGGAAATTTCAACGTTGGTTTAAATGATTTTTCAACTCCTTATTCTATAGAAATCCTTTCTTTCTCAGGGCAAAAAGTTTTCGAAAAATTAGACACAACAGCATCGTCTGTATCAATAAGCCATCTTTCAAAAGGAATTTATGTGGTTAAGATTGTAAAAGATTCGAGAACTATTATCAAAAAGATAGTAATCAATTAGATATTTTTTTTCACGCAGATTGGCTCCGATTTATTCATAAACCAAAAAAACCTGCTCAATCTGCGTGAACAAAAAAACTGTGCGTCTTAGCTCTCGATAGCTATCGGGATTGCAAGATTAAATACACAATCCTTAAAATTCAATCGCTTTTCAGATCAAGATCATTTTTTTGTAAAGAGTTTGTTATCAAATTTGCGCTTACTATTTATTTAAACTAAATTTGCAGCTCAATACAACAAACTACACATCACAATGATCCATTTCTTTGAAAACCAAAGCAAAACTGTTTTTGCCGTACAGACGCAAAACGAAATTTCAGCTCAAGACATTTCAAAATTAAACTGGCTTTTTGCCGACTCGAATAAGATCGAAAAATCCGCACTGACGGGTTTTTTTGTTGGTCCCCGTGCCACTATGATCACACCTTGGAGTACAAATGCTGTAGAAATCACTCAAAACATGGGTGTTCCGGGCATTATCAGAATTGAAGAATTTCATCCGGCAACGGAAGATTTCGCTGATTTTGATCCGATGCTTTTCCAAAAATTCAATGAATTAGATCAGGAAATTTTCACGATCAACATTCAGCCAGAACCAATTCTGGAAATTGATGATATTGCAACTTACAATAAAGTTGAAGGTTTAGCTTTAAGCGAAGAAGAAGTAGAATACTTAAATAATCTTTCAACAAAACTAGGAAGAAAACTTACTGATTCTGAGATTTTCGCTTTCTCTCAGGCGAACTCAGAACACTGTCGTCACAAAATCTTCAACGGAACTTTTGTTATTGACGGTGAAGAAAAAGAAACTTCTCTTTTCAAATTAATTAAAAAAACATCTCAGGAAAATCCTAACGATATTGTTTCTGCTTACAAAGACAACGTAGCTTTTGTAAAAGGGCCAAAAGTGCAGCAATTTGCACCAAAATCGGCAGATAAACCTGATTTTTACGAAATAAAAGAATTTGATTCGGTTATCTCATTAAAAGCCGAAACACACAATTTCCCAACAACAGTTGAGCCTTTCAACGGAGCTGCAACAGGTTCAGGAGGAGAAATCCGTGACCGTTTAGCGGGTGGACAAGGTTCATTGCCATTAGCAGGAACTGCGGTTTACATGACATCTTACTCTCGTTTGAAATCCTTCGACTCCGCTCAGGATGACAGAAAATGGGAAAATGCTGTTGAAGAAAGAAAATGGTTGTACCAAACACCAATGGATATTTTGATCAAAGCTTCAAACGGAGCTTCTGATTTTGGAAATAAATTTGGTCAGCCGTTAATTACTGGTTCTGTTTTAACTTTTGAACATTCAGAAAACGACCGTAAAATTGGTTATGATAAAGTAATCATGCAAGCGGGTGGAATTGGATACGGAAAACTAGATCAATCAATTAAAAAGAAACCACAAGAAGGCGATAAAATTGTAATTCTTGGAGGTGAAAATTATAGAATCGGAATGGGTGGTGCTGCGGTTTCTTCTGCAGATACAGGAGCTTTCGGTTCAGGAATTGAGTTAAATGCGATTCAGCGTTCAAATCCTGAAATGCAAAAACGTGCTGCAAACGCGATTCGTGGTTTAGTAGAAAGCGACAATAATCCAATTGTTTCTATTCATGATCACGGTGCAGGTGGACACTTAAACTGTCTTTCTGAATTGGTGGAAGAAACTGGAGGTTTAATCGATTTAGACAAATTACCAGTTGGAGACCCTACTCTTTCTGCAAAAGAAATTATCGGTAACGAATCTCAGGAAAGAATGGGATTGGTTATTGGCCAAAAAGATATTGATACGTTGCAAAGAATTGCCGACAGAGAGCGTTCACCAATGTATCAGGTTGGAGATGTAACGGGAGATCACCGTTTTACATTCGAATCAAAATCACATGGTTCAAAACCGATGGATTATGCTTTAGAAGATTTCTTCGGAAGCTCTCCAAAAACGGTTATGACAGACAAAACTATTGATAGAAAATATGCTGATGTTTCTTATGACGCTGCAGATTTCGAATCATATTTAAAAGACGTTTTACGTTTAGAAGCTGTTGCCTCAAAAGACTGGTTGACTAATAAAGTGGACCGTTGCGTTGGTGGAAAAGTTGCTAAACAGCAAAATGCAGGTCCATTACAATTGCCTTTGAATAATGTTGGAGTTATGGCTTTGGATTATTTAGGAAAAGAAGGAATTGCAACTTCTATTGGCCACGCTCCTATCGCAGCTTTGATTGATCCTGTTGCAGGAAGTAGAAATGCTATCGCAGAATCGTTATCAAACATTATCTGGGCGCCAATTAAAGATCAGTTGAAAGGTATTTCATTATCTGCAAACTGGATGTGGGCTTGTAAAAACGAAGGTGAAGACGCTCGTTTATACGCTGCTGTTGAAGGTTGTTCAGAATTTGCAATCGAATTGGGAATCAATATTCCGACAGGAAAAGATTCACTTTCGATGAAACAAAAATATCCAAACGACGAAGTAATTGCGCCGGGAACGGTTATTATTTCGGCTGGAGGAAACTGTACCGATATTCGAAAAGTAGTTGAACCAGTTTTACAGAAAAACGGAGATTCTATTTATTATATCAATTTGTCTCAGGATGATTTCAAATTAGGAGGTTCATCTTTTGCACAAATCAGAAATACAATCGGAAACGAAACTTCTACTATAAAAGACGCTTCTTTCTTCAAAAATGCATTTAATACAATTCAGGAATTAATCGGCGAAAGCCAAATTTTAGCGGGTCACGATATCGGAAGCGGTGGTTTAATTACTACTTTATTAGAATTGTGTTTTGCAGATGTGAATTTAGGAGCAAAAATTGATTTCAGCGCTTTCGCGGAAAAAGACTTATTGAAAATCCTTTTCGCTGAAAACATCGGAATTGTTTTCCAAGCTAAATCTGATGCAGTTGTTGAAGCTAAATTAAATGCTAACAATATCGAATTCTTCAAAATTGGTTCTGTAACTTCTACAGCTACTTTGGAAATTGGAAATTGGAATTTAGATATTCCAACTTACAGAGATGTTTGGTTTGAAACTTCTTATTTATTAGATCAAAAACAATCTAAAAACGGAAGAGCTCAAGCTCGTTTCGAAAACTATAAAAATCAAGTTTTAAATTATACTTTCCCAACACATTTTACAGGAAAGAAACCAGAAATTGATAATTCTAAACCAAGACCAAAAGCAGCTATTATCCGTGAAAAAGGAAGTAATTCTGAGCGTGAAATGGCAAATGCAATGTACTTGGCTGGATTTGACGTAAAAGACGTTCACATGACCGATTTAATTTCTGGTCGTGAAACGCTTGAAGACATTCAGTTTATTGGTGCTGTTGGAGGATTCTCTAACTCAGATGTTTTAGGTTCTGCTAAAGGTTGGGCTGGAGCTTTCTTATACAACGAAAAAGCAAAAACAGCTTTGGATAATTTCTTCAAAAGAGAAGATACTTTATCTGTTGGAATCTGTAACGGATGCCAGTTGTTTATGGAATTAGAAGTGATTAATCCAGAACATGAAGTTCACGGAAAAATGCACCATAATGAAAGCCACAAACACGAAAGCATATTTACTTCTGTGAAAGTTCAGGAAAACAACTCTGTTATGTTATCTACTTTGGCTGGAAGCACTTTAGGAGTTTGGGTTTCTCACGGAGAAGGTAAATTCAAATTGCCTTATTCAGAGGATCAATACAACATTGTTTCTAAATATGCTTACGAAGGTTATCCTGCAAACCCTAACGGTTCTGATTACAACACTGCTATGATGTGTGACAAAACAGGAAGACATTTGGTTATGATGCCTCATATTGAGCGTTCGACTTTCCAATGGAACTGGGCACATTATCCAAAAGACAGAAATGACGAGGTTTCGCCTTGGCACGAAGCTTTTGTTAATGCTAGAAAATGGATTGAGAAAAACTAAAAAATATATTTTATTAAAACGCCCGAATTTTATCGGGCGTTTTTTTTAAGCCACGAATTCACGAATTGATTTTATTGAAAACAATAATAGCAAATGATTTTCTTATTACACTTATCCTTTTCTATATTAACTTTTTCGCAATCTGTCATTCCGAGAAACGACAAACTTTGTGTAAAAAAACTACTATTTAAAACTATTCTAAGATTAATTTAATGGTATCTTAAGACAGCTTAAGCAAGCGTAAACATTCTGGTAAATATCTTTGTCTCATGAAAAATATGATACACAAAATATACCTTCCATTTCTCTTAGTCATTATAAGCCAATTTTCTTTTGGTCAAAAAACTTCATCTATAAAAGGAAATATCACTGACGGAAAACTTCCTGTAGAATTTGTTGATGTGGTTTTAAAACACGCTAGTGATTCTACTAAAATAGCCAACTACGCTGTAACCGATGTTATGGGGAATTTTGCTTTAGAGAATGTAGCGTCTGGAGATTATCAGCTTCAATTTAAATTAATTGGTTTTAAAACGATTTCTCAAAAGATAAAAGTTTCTGAGAATCCAATTTCTATTGGAACAATTAAACTGCAAAACGATGCTAATTTACTGAATGACGTTGTTGTAAAATCGCAGAAAAAACAAATTCAGAAAACGAATGAAGGTTTTATTTTTAATGCTGTTTCGAATATTTCACAATCTGGTGGAACTGCAACAGATATGCTAAAAAGTATTCCGACAGTTGCTGTAGATGCGGAAGGCGGAATTACCTTAAGAGGAAAATCGCCTATGATTTTGATTAACGGAAAAAATTCAGCGATTACGAATATGGATCAGATTGCGGCAAGCAGTATTGAAAGTATTGAGGTAATCAGCAATCCGACCGCGAAATATGATGCAAATGCAGAAAGCGGCATCATTAATATTAAACTCAAGAAAAACAATCAAAATGGTTTAAATGGCGCTGTTGTTTTAGGAGGCGGTTTTGGCGCAAAAGGAAGAGTGAATAGCTCGGTTCTTTTAAATAACAAAACTGAAAAATGGAACATTGGTTTAGGATACGACAATCGTTTTGCCGGAAGAACTAAAAAGATTAACGCTGACCGAACAAACTATTTTATTGATGATGAACATTACATTCATCAACATAGAGATGACGCCCGCACAGAAGGTTTACAAAATCTAAAATTCAATGTTGATTTCACTCCAAACGACAGAAATACTTTTTCTTTTGAAGCATTAGGAAATATTGAAACTCAGGATAACGACGAAACTTTGTACACGCAGGTAAACACAAGTACAAATGCATTTTTCTCAAATAACAAAAGACATTCTTTAGAACTGGAACGTTCAAAAGTTGGAGAATTGTCTTTTAATTACGACCGAAAATTTTCTGATGAACGAAAAAGTTTAAATACTTCAATCACTTCCTCATTTGGGAAACACAGAGAAAACACTGATATCGATACTTATAATTACGATGAATATCAACAACAGATTGGTGAAGCTAAATTACAACGTACGCACAATTATGAAAACCAAAACATTTCTAATGCAATTGTAAATTATGCTTTTCCTGTTTCAGAAAAAACAATTGTAGAAACTGGATATAAAGGAACATTTCGCTTTTTCAATTCTGATTTTGAAAGTGCCGATTTAGTTAATGGCGATTATGTTGTAAATCCTATTGCTAGCAATACTTTTGAATTTAATGAGCAAATAAACGCTGTTTACGGAATGCTGAATTCGTTCATCGGCGAAAGCGAAAATCCAAAATGGAAATACAATTTAGGTTTGCGTGCAGAAAATGTTTCAAACACTGGAGCAACGCAAAATAATAGCGATCGCTTTAGCAATAATTATTTGAAATTCTTTCCATCGGCTTCGCTGCAATTAAATTTAAAAACTGATGAATTTGTGAAAATTGGTTACAGCAAACGTATCAATCGACCAGATTTAGACGATTTGAATCCGTTTATTGATATTACAGATGCCCTAAATCCGCATGGTGGAAATCCTTATTTGAAACCTGAAATTATTCATATTGCAGAAATGAGCTATAATAAAGACTGGCAAAATTATTCGTTATCGACAAACGCATTTTATAGAAATACAACTGACGCAATCAGACAATATGCTGAATTACTCGATAATGGTGTAATTTTTCTCCAGCCAAGAAACATTGGAAGTACTGTTACTTATGGTTTAGAAACAATTTTTAGTCTAAAACCTATTGGTTTTTATGATGCGAACATCAGCTTGACTGCTTTTCAGCAAAATATTAATGCATCAAATCTAGGCGAAGATGTAATAAACAATGCTTTTAGCTGGTACGGAAAAATTATTAATAATTTTGTTCCATGGAAAGGCGGAAAACTGCAGATTATTGGAAATTATAATTCGGCTTTAGCGACTGCACAGGGAAAAAGAATTCCGATTTATAATGTCGATATGGGATTTCAACAAAAACTCGGAAAAGGAAATGCTCGTTTAGGTTTGGTTGTCACCGATATGTTTAATACACTCGAAAGTGGCTATAAAAACAATACCGCATTGTTCAGTAATAACAGAACCAACAAATCAGACACCCGCGCTTTGATGATTACATTTGCGTATACCTTTAAATCTGATTTTAAAGAAAAACTATTAGAAAATCAGTTTTCGACAGAATAATAATTCGCAAAATAAAAATCTGATAATTTTTTCATTCTTGTAATTGGGATTTATTTTTTCTATGGAAATTTAAAGTATATTCGCCTTGAAAATCAGCCACTGATTTTCCTAAAAGACTAAAAACACTTAAACCTACTATAGAATGAAATCTGTACACGTATTGCTTATTGCACTATTTTTTGTTGTTGCGAAATCTTATTCGCAAGTTGAAGTAAACACAATCACTCATAATTCTAAAGAACGCTATATCACAACCACGATTGGTTTTCCAGTTTCCGGGACTTATGCGCCAATTGGCCAAAAAGAGCCAATTAGCCAATTAAATCCAGATGGAACAGGATTTATTCAAGCAGCTGATTTAAGCAAAAAGAAAATCAACTGGGGAATCGAATGCACAGAAGAGGGAATTCCTGTTTTCAAGGAAGGATTCAATAGTAAATCGTACACTTTTTGGTACAGACCAAATGATAGCGACGAATGGTCTTATTCTCAATTTTCTATTCATTTTGCGAAGAAAAAAATGTTTTTGATGGGAGAAAGAGTTAAAGAATATGAAGATTTTAATGTGCAATAATCTCTAAAAAAATAATATTTTTTTTAATTTGATAATCTCTAGTTTTTTCGAAAATTTACTACAAAAAAGAAAACGTTTTCGTTGATTTTTAAGAGTCCCTATAAATTTTCCCATAAAATTCCACAAAATTAAAAATTATACCTATTTTTTATTTAATTTGCGATAAAATTCAATATATTAAACATGGTTTCAATCACACGCCTTTTTGATTTTCCCTATTATCAACAAGAAACTTACAACCTTCCGGTTGCTTTAGCAACAAAAAAAAACGGAGTCTGGGAAAAAACATCTAGCCAGGAATATATTGCAAAAGCAAATGCAATTTCGAGAGCATTATTACGAATGGGCATTCAAAAAGATGACAAAATTGCCCTGATTACATCAAATAACCGTACCGAATGGAATATCATGGATATTGGTATTCTGCAAACAGGCGCACAGACGGTTCCAATTTATCCAACAATATCTGAAGAAGATTACGAATATATATTAAACCACAGTGGCAGTATGTACTGCTTTGTGTCTGATGAAGAAGTACTTCACAAAGTAAACCTTATCAAGGCAAATGTACCGACTTTAAAAGAGGTTTATTCTTTTAACGAAATTCCAGGTTGCAAACACTGGAGCGATTTATTGTTGTCAGGCGAAGATGAAAGCAATCAAAATGAAGTTGAAGCTAGAAAAGACAGCATTCAAACAGATGATTTAGCGACTATTATTTATACTTCAGGAACAACAGGAAGACCAAAAGGCGTTATGCTTTCGCACAAAAACATTGTTTCGAATGTTTTAGACAGCGCTCCTAGAATTCCGTTTGATCCGGGAAAAAGCACTGCATTGAGCTTCTTGCCTATCTGTCATATTTTTGAAAGAATGATCTTGTACATTTATCAATATTATGGAGTTTCGGTTTATTTTGGAGAATCAATTGACAAAATCAGTGATAACTTAAAAGAAGTTCGTCCGACTGTAATTACAGCTGTACCAAGACTTTTAGAGAAAGTTTATGATAAAATTTATGCAAAGGGAGCCGAATTAACTGGCATCAAGAAAAAACTGTTTTTCTGGGCTATTGATTTAGGTTTAAGATACGAACCATACGGAGCAAATGGTGCTTGGTATGAGTTCCAATTAAAAATTGCCCGCAAATTGATTTTCAGCAAATGGAAAGAAGGTTTGGGTGGAAATTTAGATTTAATGGTTTCTGGAAGTGCCGCTTTACAGCCACGTTTGACGAGAGTTTTTGCTGCTGCAGAAATTCCGGTTATGGAAGGTTACGGATTATCTGAAACTTCTCCGGTAATTGCGGTTAACGATCAAAGAAACAGAGGTTTCAAGATTGGAACTGTTGGAAAAGTGATTCGCAATGTAGAAGTAAAAATTGCCGAAGACGGAGAAATTCTTTGCAAAGGACCAAACGTAATGTTAGGTTATTTTAAAGATCCTGAAAAAACTGCTGAAGCTTTGCAAGATGGTTATTTCCACACGGGAGATATTGGAGAAATCGACAGCGAAGGTTTCTTGAAAATCACCGATCGTAAGAAAGAAATGTTCAAAACTTCGGGAGGAAAATATATTGCACCACAAATCATTGAAAATGCCATGAAGCAATCTCGTTTTATTGAGCAGATTATGGTGATTGGTGATGGCGAAAAAATGCCAGGCGCTTTTATTCAGCCAAATTTTGAATTCGTAAAAGAATGGGCAAAAATCCATAAAATTACTTTAGGAAAAACAGATAAAGAAATCAGCGAGAATCCAGATGTAATCAAACGCATCGACGAAGAAGTTGAAAGCATTAATGAGAAATTTGGAAACTGGGAAAAAATCAAACGTTTTGAGTTAACTCCGGATGTTTGGTCTATCGATGGCGGACAACTTACTCCTACTCTAAAATTAAAACGTAAAATCATTAAAGAAATTTACAAAGATCTTTACGCTAAAATCTATGGTCATAATTAAAATTCCAAAATAGTTAACCAAAGGAAAAGGCTGTCTTTATTGAGACAGCCTTTTTTAATTTTGCAGACACCAATGCAAAATCTTAGCGATGTTTTTAGCATCATCAATTCCGCGGTGATGCGTTCCTTCCAACGGAATATTAAGCAGCGCCAAAGCACCATTCATTCCGGTTGGTTTTACCAAACCAAACTTTTCGGCAAAATGCTCTTTAACATTAATATGCTCATCTGCCATTGGATATGAAATACCGAACGATTTACACTGCTTTTTAAGCATATTCAAATCGTATTGACCGTAACTTGCCCAAGTGTACAAATCGGGATTGTATTGGTCGATTAACAAATCAATAGCTTCTTCAAAACTTACTCCATTTTGATCCAGTAAATCCTGAGTTATTGTTGTCAATTCTGTACAAAACGGACTAACGCTAGAACGTTGCGGTTTTATCAAAATCCCTTTATTCTTGGAAATTTCGCCAGTCGCAGTATCTAAGACCGCTAATCCGATTTCAATAATTTCATTTTGCTGTCCGCTCGGGACTGCGCCTTGCCAACATGTGGCTTCTAAATCGATAATAATAATTTTATCTGTAGCTTTCATTTTTTTTAATTTTTAATAATTGTTTTAATTCTATCTTTTAGAAAAATAAGCTTTTAAAATCTAGAAAGAAACTTCTTTTCTTAGACTTTTTTTCAGCGCTCTTCTTTTCAAAAACAGCTTTCACTTTCTCCATTCTTTCGATTGGTTTTGCTTTCTCAGTTTTAGAATTTTCGTAAAACTTTTTGAAAGGACGCAATTCAAAATCAACCAAAATTGCAGCCATATTAATAGCATCAATGTTTGACGGATCTGTTTCGCCTTTGAAGAACGTTTCGATAGGTCTGAACTTATCTTTCTTCTCCTTAAACTTATTCTTTTTGGTGTGATCGAAATCTAAACCCAAAAGATTACTGAAAACATTTAAATCCTCTTTTGTTGGGTTATTTTCGAAAATCAACCAGCACAAATCACGAAGTTTTCCACGAGAAGGCTTGTACAAATAATCAAAGTATTTCCCTTCTTTTTCGATTTCGTATTTTTTTCTAATTGCGTTTTTATATTGTTGTAATGTATTGTTTTGCATGGTATTTTGATTTTGTAATTCTTGGGAATCTCAGGAAATCGAAGGCTTTTCTAAGAAATCCAATATCACACAAGTTCAAAAGCACCATTGCTTTACCAGAGAAATATCTCTAAATGATATATATAATTTTCCTAAAATTCACCTTTTCCTTCCATAGGTTAATAAGTTCTAAATCCATCTCTCTACTCGAGGCAAATGGCGACTCACTAAATTCCACTTTATCTGTTTGACCACTATAGTCTGACCTAAGTCCTATTTTTTGATTCATCCTAATTTTTTTTTTAGTTTCTAAGGGACTAAGATGCTGAGATACTAAGTTTTTTCTTTTAGCACTCTGAACCTTTGTCACTTTGTTTTTTTGTTCCTTTTTCACTTGCCGTTAAGGCAAAAAAAAAGCACCCGATTAAAGGTGCTTCATGACAAATACGATATAACTATCCTATTGCTTATATTGATGCACCGACATGTAAAAGCTTTCACGATCCGAAATCGAGGCTGCTAATCCTGGGTTGTGTATGTATAATTTAAAACTCATTTTATTTGTTTTTTATAATTGTTGTTGTTGTTTTATGAAACGCTATGTTTTAATTTTGTTTGGCAAAGATAGGATAGAAAAAATCATATTTCCAAATCTTTTTTAATATTAATTTTCTGATTACCAATTAGTTATGCTAAAAATTTAGACAAAGAAATTCCTGTCCGCAAACTGGTGCAGATCTCTATTTTGTATCAAATGACTGTTACTCATCAGATTACTTTCCAAGACTATATCTTCCTATTTTTATTAATCATTAAACATTTTGGTCAATTATTTTTTTAATTTTTTTTAGTTCTGGTTTGTTTTTCTATCATTTTAAACGTCTTTCTTGTCATGTTGAGCGAATTTCATTGTCACACTGAGCGAAGTCGAAGTGCTTTAAAACAAAAAAAGCGTCCTACAATGTGGACGCTTTTCTATTTTATGATGAGTTTGATTCTAAATCTTACATTTCAATTTCACAAAAATACATACGCATCCTGAGCTTACAGCTGGAGAATTTCCGGCTAAAGTTTCAAAATTTTGGCTTATTGATAGTATCATTGTGTTTTTTTATGTTTTTAATTACAGATACAAATGTAGTATATTTTGTGATAATTTAACAAATATTGGTTAAAATAAAATTTTTATAACAAAATCCTATAAATTGATATTTGTGCAGTTTGCATTTTTTATTCTTAAAACTATTCAGCTTTAAGAACATTATTTTTAAGTTTCCATTAAAAACATAATTAATCTTTCTTTACTAATTTCTGTGTTCCAAATTCTCTCTTCATTCAAATAAAAACAAAATAACTCTTCTTCATAATGTTCAAAAAAAATCTTTCTAAAAGAGAAAATCGGATCATCAGATTCGTAACTAAAATCGAAAGACGTTGTGCTTATTTTTAATTTTACATTAAACTCTTTATACCTTTCTTTTTCAAATTGCAGGTTATACACAACGTCGCATGATATAATTTCATCTGCATGTTTTATATTGTAAAATGAGATGTTGTAACCATAATATAATAATTCAGGTAATTTTAAATTAACTTCAGATCTATCTTTTAAAAAGCTCCATTTTTTATATCCATCAAATACATATTTGAGTTTATTATTAGAATTATATAAGCATTTTATTTCTTCAGGCTCAAAAGAATTTTCTTGTTTTTTGAGTTTTAATTTAAAAATAAAAGGTTCATAAACTTTTGCTTCTATTTCAGGAACAAACGGAAAAATTGATTTAAAAAAAGAATTATTAGTTTTATTCAGGCTGCTAAACTGTTCTTTTTCAAACTCATCTACTGTATAGGTTGTTTCATTAGAATAATAATTTAAAACTTTATTCGAATCTTCAAAATTTACAATTACAGTATCGAAATCATAGCCTAATTCACTTTTAAAATTATCATAAGAAATCTTTCGGGCATATTTTAAATCCATTTCATCATTCTTAAAAACAACTCGTGTAATTTCTCTACCAAAAAAGTCCTGAACCAAAATTCCCTTGTAATGTCCAATTTCTAATGTCTCAACTACACTTTCAAAAATATCATATACAAAATATCCATTTTGATGCTTTTTATTATGATAAACAATAAAATTTCTTGTAGAATAAAATTCGAAATCTTCTGGTTTTTCCTGATCAGAACAATAGTATTCTACAAAAGAACAGGAATTATCTTTATAAGTTTTGATTTCTTTTGTGAGCTGGTTTATTTTTACTTCTTTCTTATATTCATATACTTTTTTAATTTCATTTTCTGAAATAACTTGACCAAGATGATTTTTATAAATAATTTCTATTTCTTCTTTTGAACTTTCCGGAACCTCCGAAAAAAAAGATTTAAAAAAAGGATCTTCTATCCTATTAATATAAGTTTCAAATTTTAGATTTGGCATTTCCCAAACAGTATCCTCCCACATAGAATCAGAACCAAAACCACAATCATCTATATAAGAGATTGCACCAGAATCATCATACATGTAAATACTTAGTATCTGAGATTCATAATTGTTTTTGTAACAATACTTAATTAAAGAATGGGTTCTAAATTTATTACTAAGAAGATAATTAACACTAATCAATTGATCTTGATAATTGTAAACCTCATTTCTTTTTTCGATTACCATTCCATTTTCGTCATACTGTATAACTTCCCAATATGTGCAATTATTTTTGATTATAGGTTTATGATAAAAACAATACTCAATCCCATTTTGCATTTCTTCCAAAAAGTCTTCAATGGTTTCGTCAATATTTAGAAAGTAAGTTTTCGATACAATTTTTCCATACGCAAATTTTTCTATAAAACGTTTCTTCTTATCTAAATACAAAGTTTTATGAAAAAATCGTTCTGTAAAAATTTCTTTAAATGCTATTTTGTTTTTGTAATAATCTGAATATTCAATACAAATTTCAGGAATGTTAAAATCTGAATTGGGAATTATGGGAAAAAATGATTTTAAAAAATCTTTATCAATATTTAGATGATACCTTTCTGAAAAATCATTTGTAAATAAAAATTCCTGAAGATTCATTTCTAAATTTTCATTTGAAAAATATGCCGATTTAAAATCTCCGTTTTCAAAATAGTTAACGCTTATAGTCGAATCTTCTTCAACCTTTCTGCTCAAAATTGAATATTTAGCATCACTTTTTATTGTTTTGGAAAAATTAAAAAAGCTGGAATCCTCATAAGTTTTCAAACTATTACCTGTTTTTACAACTAAGTTTTCCTCTTTATCTTTTATTATAATCGATTGTTGTTCAAGATTTCTAAAATCATAACTTTGAAACAAATAGACTGTAAAACCAAACTTATCGAATAATTTATAATGAAAACTTCTATCTAAAAATTGATTATTTTCAAGCAATATTTCTTCTATTGACTGATTGTTATTCAAATAGTAAATCGTAAAATTACTATTACTGTCAGATGAGATATATTCGGTTCTTATAAGTTCATCATCAATATAAAAATTCTTGAAAAAGTTTTTTACAGTATGAAGTTCTTCCTTTGAAATAACTTTTTCATTTCTACCTGATTTATATATAATTTCTTCCTCCATTTTAAAAGTATCATTTGACTTCTTTGTTTATTCACACGAAATTACGGTTTCTTTCATCGTCATTTTAGACAGTACATAATTCATCAAATTGAAATTAGTTAAAGCATTATCCAAAATCCAAGCATCAGAAGTGACAGCAATCCAATAGCTATCAGCTATTACTTTATCTGGATTATAGACCAATTCTACTTTCCAATCATATTGTTTTTCTAAAGCTACTTCTTCGATCATTTTTTTCAATCTTCCACTATTTGAAACAGGTTTATCGAAAAACCAATGAATAGTTTTGACTTTTTCTTTTTGATAGAAATCAGCAATTATTTCTATTGCTTGAGATGTTTGTTTTACTCTCTTATAAGTTCCGTGCACACTCGACAAATCACGAATAAAACCATCTTGTCCTTTAAAGACATAAGCGTTTGATAAAATGCTTTCTAATAAAATCAAAGCATTAAAACCATCTATAGCAATTTCTTTTCCTTCTAATTCTTGACTTTGAATTTCTTTTGCTTTTCGGTTTTCGATCTGGTTTTGAGAAGCGCTCATTCCGCGAACTGCCTGTTGCTGACGAGAATTTAAACGATATCGGTTTCCTACCAAAGCTAATGTCGCTTTTTCGCCATAACCTCTACTCAGGAAATAAGACAAATCTGTTACAGCTTCTTTTAACTTCAACTGTATTTTCTCTGTTCCGAATAAAATATCGTCACTTGCTTCTTTTCCTCTGTTTTTTAGATCTGTCATGACTTTGATTTTTTTCATCCTGACAGATTATAAAACCTGTTAGGTCTTGTACTAAATTATAAATTCTTTAAACCAAAAAATCTGAAATCAGTCGTTGTTTGAATCGATCGATAGGCTTCAGATCGACATTGGTATCTCCGTTGAGAATATCAAAAGGATCGTCTAAACCGCTAATTAATAAATACAAATAGCAAAACAAAAATGTAATGGCAGAAGTTACTAAATAATCTGCCGAGGGGCTTTTGAATTTAGTAATAAGTAAAAGTGACATTACGATAAACAAGATACTTTGCAGCAAAGTATAAGCCGGTTTGATAAAATTGTTTCTCGAAATCGAATAGGCACGGGTAAGTTGTTTTCGCATCGCATTGGTATTTTCCTGTATACCTTTTATGGCTTCTTTGTCGACACCTCTTTCTGCAAAATAATAGGCAATCTCATTTGATTTTCGAATTAAAGGAAAGATAATAGTAGAGTCTTTTCCGTGAGAATATATCCATGCAATAATACCATCGGTTATGGCGATCATTTGCTCACGCAAAAAAGTGCTGTTTAATTCTTCCCTGCACAAATCTGAAGCTCCTATTCTTGGTGCTCTGTAAGCCAGATAAATCCAATCTTTGATCGCTTCGAGATTTGAAGCAACTTCGCCTGGGATTTTTTCACTTTCTTTAAAATCGGTCATGGTTGCGGCCAGTAACAATCCGAACACAAAAAATGCACCCGTAAAAATAATCGTAATATCGGATAGCTCTATCAAATCGTGAAAATCCTGTCCGTAAAGAGAAAGCTTTTTAAATATAAAATTTTTAATTAGTAATATGGCTAATGCCGCAATAAATGACTTTATGATTATGGTTCTGTGCAGTACAAATTTCATTATATTCTTTTTTGGCAAATTAAATAAAAATCTTCATGAATCAGGATTTTATTATTGCCACAAAACCACTAAGCTGCAAAGTTTTTTTTAGCGTTACCCTTTGCGCCTCTGTACCTTTGTCTCTCTGAACCTTAAAGTCTAAATCCCAAAAAAGCTTTTAGAATTCCTAGCCGTTTCCTCCCCTACTTTAGCTAAAGTAATACCTTTAAACTGTGCAATTGTTCCGGCAACATACGGCAGAAAAGCAGGTTCGCAACGACGTTCGTGATATTTCTTCAAGAGACTGTTCGGGACATTTTTAGGAAGCATAAACGGCGCATCGGTTTCGATCATCATTCGGTCCAGCGGTACGTACTGAATGACTTCTTTTAAATGACCGAAACGTTTGGTATCTGAAATCGCTCCCGTAAAACCCAGATAAAATCCGTTATCGAGATAGGTTTTGGCTTCTTGCAACGTTCCCGTAAAACAATGCACAACGGCTTTTGGCAATTGCGGTAAATAGTCTTTGGTAATATTCATAAAAGAATTAAAAGCGCTTCGTTCGTGCAAAAACAAAGGTTTCTGCACTTCGATCGCCAATTCTAATTGGGCTTTATAACATTCTTCCTGTTTGTTTCGGGGCGAAAAGTCGCGATCAAAATCGAGTCCGCATTCGCCAACGGAAACGACTTGTTTCTGTTTTAATAAATTTCGCAGTTTTGAAATACTTTGTGCATCAAAACTCTTCGCATCATGCGGATGTATTCCGGCTGTCGAATATAATATTCCCGGATATTGTTTCGCGATTTCTAATGAAGCTTCACTATTTCGTACGCTTGTGCCCGTGAGTATCATTTGCAATACGTCGGCGTCGAGCGCGTCTTGTACGACATCGTCTATGTCGTTTTGGAATTGTTTGTTCGTTAAATTAATTCCTATATCTATATATGTCATTTTTTTCTTTTTAAGTTGCTATCCCGATAGCTATCGGGACTAAGAGGCTAAGGTGCTAAGGTTTTTTTCTCTCTAGAACCGATTATTTTTTCTTTTAAGATTTTAGAAGAAAGAAGCAAGAGACAAGACCACAATATCTTGCTTCTTGCCTCTTGCTTCTCTTTAGTCTTCACGGCTTCCATCATCAGCCATTCTCACTAATTTCGGTGTAAACTTCGCTACAACATCAACCAAATCCTGTTGTGCTTCCATCACCTGATTGATATCTTTATACGCCATTGGAGCTTCGTCCAGACCTGCTCCGATAAGCGTAACACCATGATCTTTCAGGATCGATTTCATTTCGGTTGGTGTGATGTTTTTAATGGCTTGGGTTCTGCTCATTTGTCTTCCTGCTCCATGCGAAGCCGAATTGATGGCGTTCTCCTCGCCTTTTCCTCTCACCAAAAATCCTGGTGCGGTCATACTTCCCGGAATGATTCCCATAACGCCTTTTCCGGCTGGAGTCGCTCCTTTTCTATGTACGATCACTTCTTCACCGTTCCAAATTTCTTTCCAGGCGAAATTATGATGGTTTTCAACTTTGGCTAAAATCGTCGCACCCAAAGCGCGTTCCATTTTGTTATGAATAATCTCGTGACAAGCCGAAGCGTAATCTCCCGCCAAATTCATTGCCAGCCAATATTCCTGACCTAATTGCGAATTCATATCTAAATACGCTAAGTTTTTTGCCACTTCTGGAAGTTTACATTCCTCTTTCGCGATTTTCGTATAATGTCCGGCAATTGTAGCTCCCATTCCGCGTGAACCGGAATGCGTTAACAAAGCGACGTATTTTCCTTTTGGAATATTCAAAACTGCATCGTCTTGCGCAAATTCCATGATTCCGAATTCCACAAAGTGATTTCCACCACCTGAAGATCCTAATTGCGACCAGGCTTTATCCTTCAAGTTCTTCACAAACGGATTCATATTGAAAGTTTCGTTCTCCAAAACCGCATGATCTGATTTGTACTGACCATGAAATCCGTGTCCCGCTCCAAAAATGGAATTCGCAATTAATTCTTTTTTGAATTTAGCTTCGTTTTCAAAGTAAAAATCTTCCGGAATATCATAAACTGACAATGCCATTCTACACCCAATATCAACTCCAACGCCATACGGAATAATGGCATTTTTTGTGGCTAAAACTCCGCCAATCGGTAATCCATAACCTTGGTGCGCGTCTGGCATTAAAGCTCCGGCAACCGTAACAGGCAATTTCATAGCAACTTCCATTTGTTTTCTGGCTCCGTCTTCGATATGATCTAATCCGTAAGCCGAATACGCATTTGGATTTTCATTTAAAGCGATGAAATCTTCTGGTTTTTCATTCGATTTTTCGATTAAAGCTACAGCCAGTTTGCTGAAAATTTTATCGTCTATATAATTCTCCGGAGTTTCTAAGACGTTTTTGAAATTTGTTATCATTTTGTCTCTTGTGAATCCGTTTCTTTTGCTGTTTATTTTTAAGGCGATTCCGATTATTTTTCCTTCTGGGAATCCTAATTCTAATATATCTGTACCGTTTATTTGTGTTTTCATTTTTTCTTTTTTAAGGGGAAAAGTGTCAGAGACTCATAGGTGCAAAGGTTTTAAACTACTACGTAATTATTTTAAAATCGCCCACGATTCTCTTTTTGTTGCAATAAAATTTCATTAATTCTCTTAATCTCATTTATAATTGGTCCCATTTCATATTCGACGTTGAACATCTTAAAAATATCCTTATCATAAAAATATGCTCTAAAAAATGTTCTATCATCATCGACGTAAATTCTTGGTCCCACGTATTTCTGCATTACTTGATATGTGGTATTTTTTCTTAAAAAATCATCTAATTTCTCGTCAAAATGTTCGATATGATTTCTCATATCTCGATTTTTCAAAACACTTGAATCATTAACAAGATAAACTTCACGTAACTTGTTCCCTCTATTTTTATGATATACATCATTCCCTGAAGGCCAAAAAAAACGAGAAATTCCTCCTGCATTAAGAATGATATTTTGAAGCAAATCTAAAATCACTTCATCGTTTTGACAATCATAATAATCTTTTTTCCAGAAAACGTCTAATGCTTCAGCATCATTCAAAATTGAACGTGTTTTTGTTAATAAAGCTTGGCTATAAAAAGCTTCATTAAAAAGATGGATTTCAAATTCTGAATTTTTCATACATATCAATTTTATAAAAATTAGACAATGGTTATTGTTTTATTTCTTGAGCAAAGATTTCAAAACTACTACGCAATTATTTTGCGCAGTAAAAAAAGAATTTTAAATTTGAGTAAAAAACAACATGAATTTAGAGAAAATCTATTCTGAATTACTCTCAAAAATTGGCTTTTCAGCAAATGAAATTCAGCAAAAATGGAAAGATTTACAAAAGACATATTCAGGAAAATCAAGGCATTATCATAATCTTAACCATTTAAAAGAAATGATTGAGAGCTTTGAAATCTATCGGGACAAACTTGAAAACCCGGATGAAATATTATTTTCTATTTTTTATCATGATTTTGTTTATTCAGCTTCTAAAAAAGATAACGAACTTAAAAGTGCTGAATATGCTTTGGCTGTTTTACCTGAAAATGTCATTCTAAATAAACAATTGATTTTTGATGCAATCTGCGCGACACAGCAACATCATCAAAATGAAATTGAAGATATTAATTGGCTAATCGATTTTGATTTGAAAATCCTCGCTAAAGATTGGGGAGATTACAAAATTTATTTCGAACAAATTCGAAAAGAATATCGCATTTATCCTGATTTTCTATACAAACCCGGGCGTGCAAAAGCTTTGAAACATTTTCTTGAGAATGATTTTATTTTTCAAACTGAGGAGTTTAGAGATTTATACGAAGAAAAAGCGAGACAAAATATTGAAAACGAGATTTCATTATTAACGTAAATGCGTGAGGGATTGAAGTGGAGCTCTTTTTTAAGGCGATTTTTCTTCGCCTTAAAAAAAGCGGGAACGTAAAGCCCGACCCGGAGGGGCACGCCCAAAAACAACATAACAATGTCACAAAACAAAAATGCTTTAATCCGGTACAAGACAATCGATAAATGTCTGCAGAATAAATACCGGCAATGGACTTTAGAAGATTTGATCGAATGTTGTTCTGAATCTTTATTTGAATATGAAGGACGACAAAATCCAATTAGCAAACGAACGATTCAAATGGATATTCAATTGATGCGAAGTGAAAAACTCGGTTATAATGCGCCAATCGTTGTTTACGATAAGAAGTACTATAAATATGAAGATGAAGATTTCACCATAACCGATATTCCGCTGACGGAGACCGACATGAATGTTTTGACCGAAACCGTTTCGATGTTGAAGCAATTTAAAGATTTTTCTCTTTTTAATGATGTATCAGATATTCTACAGCGATTGGAGGACAAAATCTACGCCGAAAAGTCGCACACAAAGCCTGTAATCTATTTGGATAAAAATGAAAATTTAAAAGGCTTACATTATTTAGATGAAATTTATCAGGCGATAATTAAAAAAGTTACGTTGGTAATTACTTATAAATCTTTTAAATCCAGAGAAGAAACGAAATTTCATTTTCATCCTTTTATATTGAAGGAATTCAATAATCGATGGTTTTTGATTGGGAAAAAGAAATCTTCACAACCTATTACAAATTTGGCTTTAGACAGAATTATAGCAATTGACTACGATTTTAACCTCCCATATATAGAAGAAGATTTTGATGCCGATGCTTATTATAAGAATGTAATTGGCGTTACCGTTAATTCGGGATTACAACCCAGACGAATCGAACTTTGGATCGATGCTGTAAATGCACCATATGTTCTAACAAAACCTTTGCATCCGTCCCAGCGATTAATTAAAGAAAACGAAGATCACAGTATTATAGTACATATATTTCTTTCTCCTAATTATGAAATGGAACGTATATTATTAGGTTTTGGCGACGGAATTGAAGTTCTCCGCCCCGAATATCTTCGAAACAGAATGAAAAAAATTCTTGAAAAAGCAATTTCCAGATACGAACCTGAAAATAATACTGAATTAAACCTATAATTTTTTGAATAATACCGAATTAAACCTCGTTTTAAAATCAAAAAAGTTTTTTTACCATATGAATTTTGTTAAAATTTCAAAAAAGAATAGTATATTTCAGTTAAAATTTAACCATAAAACCCTAGAAACCAAAGGCATTTTTTAATTAACCAAAAATTTATTTAAAAATAATATGCACGCATAGTATTTTTTAATTATATTTGAAATCGATATAGTTACCTATGAAAGATAAAACGATAGATTATATTTTGAGAGCGACATGGCAAGCTGTTTCAAGAATGTATAACGAAGAAGCTGCAAAGTACGATGCAACAATGGCAACCGGATTTGCACTTTTAAGCATGGACAAGGAAGAAGGAACACCATCGACCGCTTTGGGCCCTAGAATGGGAATGGAAGCTACAAGCTTAACCAGAACGCTCAAATCTATGGAAGAAAAAGGATTAATTGTTCGCAAGAAAAACCCAAGCGACGGCCGTGGTGTTTTGATTTACCTGACCGAATTTGGAAAAGAAAAAAGAGATTTATCTAAAAATACAGTTCTGAAGTTTAATGAAACGGTAAAGAAACATGTTTCGGAAGAAAAGCTGAAACATTTTATCGAAGTTTCTGAAATCATCAATGAACTGATTCACGATAAAAATATATTTAATCAAACAGAAAATACAGAAAATGAATAGTATTTCTTTTAAGAGATAATTCAGATTCTGGCAAAAAACAAATATTAAGTACCTATGAAACGCACAATTAAAAAAGTTGCTGTAATTGGATCCGGAATTATGGGTTCAGGAATAGCTTGCCATTTTGCCAATATTGGTGTTGAAGTTTTACTTCTTGACATCGTACCACGCGAATTGACCGAGGCTGAAGCTAAAAAAGGATTAACTCTTGAAAGTAAAGCTGTTCGCAACCGAGTGGTAAACGAGCACTTGGCGAATTCATTAAAATCGAAACCATCTCCTATTTACAGTCAGAAATTCGCAAATAGAATTACGACTGGAAATACGACTGATGATATGGCAAAAATTGCCAATGTTGATTGGATTATCGAGGTTGTTGTAGAGCGTTTAGACATTAAGAAATTGGTTTTTGAACAAATCGAGAAATTCCGCAAACCAGGAACTTTGGTTACTTCTAATACTTCTGGTATTCCAATTCATTTTATGAGTGAAGGAAGAAGCGAAGATTTCCAACAACACTTCTGCGGAACTCACTTTTTTAACCCTGCGCGTTACTTAAAATTATTTGAAATTATTCCTGGTCCAAAAACTTCAACTGAAGTATTGGATTTCTTAAACGAATACGGATCTAAATTCTTAGGAAAAACTTCGGTTGTTGCTAAAGATACTCCAGCGTTTATTGGAAACAGAATTGGTATTTACGGAATCCAAAGTTTATTCCACTTGGTAAAAGAAATGGGATTAACAATTGAAGAAGTTGATAAATTGACTGGACCAGTAATTGGTCGTCCAAAATCGGCTACTTTCCGTACGGTTGACGTTGTTGGTTTGGATACTTTGGTACACGTTGCCAATGGTATTTATGAAAACTGCCCGAACGACGAACAACACGAATTATTCAAACTTCCTGATTTCATCAACAAAATGATGGAAAATAATTGGTTAGGAAGTAAAACCGGACAAGGTTTCTACAAAAAAGTAGATAAAGATATTCTTTCTTTAGACTTAAATACATTAGAATACCGTGCTGCAAAAAAAGCAAATTTTGCTACGCTTGAACTAACAAAAACTATCGACAAACCAATCAATCGTTTTAAAGTTTTAGTAAAAGGAACAGACAAAGCGGGAGAATTCTACCGTAAGAGTTTCGCCGGAATGTTTGCTTACGTGTCAAACAGAGTTCCTGAAATCTCAGACGAATTATACAAAATTGATGATGCCATGAAAGCTGGTTTTGGATGGGAAAATGGTCCATTCGAAATCTGGGATGCTATCGGCGTTGCAAAAGGAATCGAAATCATGAAAGCAGAAGGTTTAGAGCCTGCTGCATGGGTTACTGAAATGTTGGCTTCTGGAAGCGAAAATTTCTATACTGTAAAAGAAGGAGCAACTTATTTCTATAACATTCCAACAAAATCACAAGTAAAAGTTCCTGGACAAGATTCATTCATTATTCTGAACAACATCCGCGAAAGCAAAAAAGTTTGGAGCAATAGTGGTGCAATCATTCAGGATTTAGGAGACGGAATTTTGAACTTAGAATTCCAATCTAAAATGAATACCATTGGTGGCGATGTACTTCAGGCCATCAATAAAGCAATCGACTTATCTGAAAAAGAATATCAAGGTTTAGTTATTGGTAACCAAGCAGCGAATTTCTCTGTTGGAGCTAATATCGGAATGATTTTCATGATGGCAGTTGAGCAGGAATACGACGAATTGAACATGGCAATTAAATTGTTCCAAGATACAATGATGCGTGTTCGTTACTCTTCTATTCCAGTTGTAGTAGCGCCTCACGGAATGACTTTTGGCGGTGGATGCGAAATGAGTTTACACGCTGATAAAGTTGTTGCTGCTGCTGAAACTTATATGGGATTAGTTGAATTTGGTGTTGGTGTACTTCCTGGCGGAGGTGGATCTAAAGAAATGGCTTTAAGAGCTTCAGATTTATTCCGTAAAAACGATGTGGAATTGAACGTTCTTCAAGAGTATTTCTTAACAATCGCTATGGCTAAAGTTTCGACTTCTGGTTATGAAGCTTTTGATACAGGACTTTTACAGCACGGAAAAGATGTTATTGTAGTAAACAAAGATCGTCAGATTGCTGAAGCTAAAAAACATGCATTGTTAATGGCTGAAGCTGGTTATACGCAACCAATCAGAAGAACTGATGTTAAAGTATTAGGAAAACAAGCTTTAGGTATGTTCTTAGTTGGAACAGATCAAATGGAAGCTGGAAAATACATTTCTGAGCACGATAAGAAAATCGCAAACAAACTGGCTTATGTAATGGCTGGAGGTGATTTATCGGAAGCTACTTTAGTATCTGAACAATACTTATTAGATATCGAACGTGAAGCTTTCTTATCTCTTTGTACAGAGAGAAAAACATTAGAAAGAATTCAATACATGTTAACCAAAGGGAAACCTCTTAGAAACTAAGAAAATGAAAACAGCATATATAGTAAAAGCATATAGAACAGCAGTTGGAAAAGCTCCAAAAGGTGTTTTTAGATTTAAAAGACCTGATGAATTAGCTGCAGAAACCATTCAGTTTATGATGGATGAGCTGCCTGATTTTGACAAAAAACGTATCGACGACGTTATGGTAGGAAATGCCATGCCGGAAGCGGAACAAGGTTTGAACGTTGGACGTTTGATCTCTTTAATGGGATTAAAAGTAGAAGACGTACCTGGAGTTACAGTAAACCGTTATTGTGCATCTGGATTAGAAACTATCGGAATGGCGACTGCTAAAATCCAATCAGGAATGGCAGATTGTATCATTGCCGGTGGTGCTGAAAGTATGAGTTTTATTCCGATGGGAGGTTACAAACCAACTCCGGATTATAAAGTTGCTGCTGCAGGTCATGAAGATTACTATTGGGGAATGGGTTTAACTGCGGAAGCGGTTGCTAACCAATATAAAATCTCTAGAGAAGATCAGGATGAGTTTGCCTATAACTCACATATGAAAGCCTTGAAAGCACAAGCAGAAGGGAAATTCGACAAACAAATCGTTCCAATTACTGTTGAGCAGACTTTCATCAATGAAAATGGTAAAAAAGAAACAAAATCATACGTTGTAAATAAAGACGAAGGGCCAAGAGCAGGAACTACTAAAGAAGCTTTAGCAGGTTTAAGACCAGTTTTTGCTGCTAATGGAAGTGTGACAGCTGGTAACTCTTCTCAAATGAGCGACGGTGCAGCATTCGTTTTAATCATGAGTGAGGACATGGTTAAAGAATTGAATCTTGAGCCAATCGCCAGATTAGTAAATTTTGCTTCTTCTGGTGTTGAACCAAGAATTATGGGTATTGGTCCGGTAAAAGCAATTCCGAAAGCGTTGAAACAAGCAGGATTAACATTGAACGATATTGAGTTAATTGAATTAAACGAGGCCTTTGCTTCACAAGCTTTAGCAGTAACTCGCGAGTTAAACATAAATCCAGAAATCGTAAACGTAAACGGTGGAGCAATCTCTTTAGGACACCCTCTAGGATGTACTGGTGCTAAACTTTCTGTTCAGTTATTTGATGAGATGAAACGCAGAGGTAACAAATACGGAATCGTTTCAATGTGTGTGGGGACTGGACAAGGTTCTGCAGGGATTTACGAGGTATTATAGTTTTTAAGAGGAAAGAAGCAAGAAGCAAGACTTAATTTTGGAATGAGGATATTCTGAAAACAAGACTTTTAAAGTAGTAAAAAACTTACTTTTATTTTTTCTTCTTATCTTGCCTCAAAAAACATGAAACACAATTTTAAGAATTTGAAAATTTGGATTTTAGCTATGGAAATCACTAATGACACCTATAAACTAACAGCCTCTTTTCCAAAATCAGAAACGTATAGTTTAACAAGTCAAATGAATAGATGTTCTGTTTCAATGCCTTCTAATATTGCTGAGGGCTCTAACAGAGGAAACAAACACTTTCAGCATTATTTGAATATTAGTTTAGGTTCGTCATTTGAATTACAAACGCAATTACTGATAGCTTTTCAAAATGATTATCTATCTAAGACAAAAACAGAAGAAATAGAAAACAAAATAATTGAATTTCAAAAGATGACAACAGGTTTCATAAACAAGTTAGATTAAAAATCTTGCTTCTTGCTTCTTTCATCTTTTATAAAAAACAAAAACAAAATGGCAGATACAATCGAAAAAAACGTGACTCGTGGTGGTCAGTTTTTAGTTAAAGAAACAAAATGCGAGGATATCTTCACACCAGAAGATTTCTCTGAAGAGCAGTTAATGATGCGTGACTCTGTAAAAGAGTTCGTAGACAAAGAATTATGGGCGCATAAAGATCGTTTTGAGAAAAAAGATTACGCTTATACAGAATCATCTATGCGTAAAGCTGGTGAACTTGGACTTCTTGGAGTTGCAGTTCCTGAAGAGTACGGCGGATTAGGAATGGGATTTGTTTCTACAATGTTGGTTTGTGACTACATTTCTGGAGCAACAGGTTCGTTCTCAACTGCTTTTGGTGCGCATACAGGAATTGGAACTATGCCAATCACCCTTTATGGATCTGAAGAACAAAAGAAAAAATACGTTCCATTATTAGCTTCTGGAGAATGGTTTGGAGCTTATTGCTTAACTGAACCAGGTGCAGGATCTGATGCTAACTCAGGAAAAACAAAAGCTGTTTTATCTGAAGACGGAACTCATTATTTAATTACAGGTCAAAAAATGTGGATTTCGAATGCAGGTTTCTGCAGCGTTTTCATCGTTTTTGCTCGTATTGGAGATGATAAAAATATTACAGGTTTCATCGTAGAAAATGATCCAGCAAACGGAATTTCTATGAATGAAGAAGAGCATAAATTAGGAATTCGTGCTTCTTCTACGCGTCAGGTTTTCTTCAACGAAACAAAAGTTCCAGTTGAAAACATGTTATCTGAAAGAGGAAACGGTTTCAAAATCGCTATGAATGCTTTGAACGTTGGTCGTATTAAATTGGCTGCTGCATGTTTAGATGCACAAAGAAGAGTTACTTCTGGAGCTGTAAAATATGCTAACGAAAGAATTCAGTTCAATACTTCTATTTCATCTTTTGGAGCTATCCGTTCTAAATTAGCTGAAATGGCAACAAATGCTTACGCTGGAGAAAGTGCTTCTTACCGTGCTGCAAAAGACATCGAAGACAGAATCGCTGCTCGCGAGGCTGAAGGAACGAGTCACCAAGAAGCAGAATTGAAAGGTGTTGAAGAATATGCTATTGAGTGTTCTATCTTGAAAGTAGCAGTTTCTGAAGACGTTCAGTCTTGCTCTGACGAAGGAATTCAGATTTTTGGTGGAATGGGATTCTCTGAAGATACTCCAATGGAAAGTGCTTGGAGAGATGCTCGTATCGCTAGAATCTACGAAGGAACAAATGAAATCAACAGAATGCTTTCTGTAGGTATGTTGATCAAAAAAGCAATGAAAGGTCATGTTGATTTACTTGGACCAGCAATGAAAGTTCAAGAAGAATTAATGGGAATTCCATCTTTTGATACTCCAGATTTCTCTGAATTATTTGCAGAAGAAAAAGTAATCGTAGCTAACTTGAAAAAAGTTTTCTTAATGGTTGCTGGTAGCGCTGTTCAAAAATATGGTCCTGAATTAGATGCTCACCAACAATTATTAATGGCAGCTTCTGATATCTTAATCGAAATCTACATGGCTGAAAGTACTATTTTGAGAACTGAAAAATTAGCAAAAGCACAAGGCGAAGATAAAGTTCAGGAGCAAATTGCTATGGCAAAATTATACTTATACAAAGCGGTAGATATCGTAAACTTAAGAGGAAAAGAAGGAATTGCTTCTTTTGCTGAAGGTGACGAACAACGTATGATGTTAATGGGATTAAAACGTTTTACAAAATACACTAACTTACCAAATGTTGTAGCGTTAAGAGAAAAAATCGCAGCAAAATTAGTGGCAGAAGATACTTACTGCTTCTAATATCACAATAGTTTTTAGCTTTTAATTTGTTTAAGCCCGCGCAAGTCCGAAACTGCGCGGGCTTATTTTTTTAGTCAGTCAACTTTGTTAAAGTTTCTATGACGCAATATTTTTGCAACGATTTGCAAAATATTCGTTAAAATCAGCTTTCTCAGTTATATAAAATGCTTAAATATTGAATGTATTGCTTTATATTTAACATTCTAAAACTTCAAAAAATAAAAAATGAAACAAATTAACCTAATTGCATTTTTATTTATCTGCGTTTTTTCTACCTCAACTTTTGCCCAGAAAAATAAAAAATTGGACATTATCGCTTATTATACAGGCGATTCCAAATTAATTAACGAATACGAAGTCAATAAACTAAATCAGATTATTTTTAGTTTCTGTCATTTAAAAGATGGAAAACTGAGCGTCGATTCTCCTAAAGATTCTATTACAATCAAACATTTGGTTTCGCTTAAAGCAAAAAATCCACAACTAAAAATTATTTTATCACTAGGTGGTTGGGGCGGATGCGAACCTTGTTCATCAGCTTTTTCTACCGCTGAAGGTAGATTGATTTTCGCAAAATCAGTAAAAGAAGTTAGCGATTATTTTAAAGTTGACGGATTAGATTTAGATTGGGAATATCCTGCAATTGAAGGACTTCCTGGACATTTGTATCAAACTGTTGACAAACCTAATTTTACTGAATTACTTAAAATTCTTCGATCAACTTTAGGAAAAAAGTATGAATTGAGTTTTGCTGCTGGAGGATTTCAAAAATATCTCGACGAATCTATTGATTGGAAAGCCGTAACTCCACTAGTAAATCGTATCAATATCATGAGTTACGATTTAGTAAACGGATACTCTAAAGTTACTGGACATCATACGCCATTATACAGTACAAATCCTAAAGAAGAATCAACAGACAGAGCGGTTACTTTTTTATTGAAACAAGGGATTCCTGCTGAAAAATTAATCATTGGAGGCGCTTTTTATACCAGAACTTGGAAAAATGTAGAAAATGTTAATAATGGTTTGTATCAATCTGGAGAACATACTGAAGGAGTTCAATTTAAAAATTCCTCAACAGTATATACCGAAGCAAATGGTTGGAAATATTTTTGGGATGATAAAGCAAAAGCGCCATATTGGTATAACGAAAAAGAAAAAGTTTTTGCAACCGGAGATGATTTAGCTTCAATAAAAGCTAAAACGGAATATGTAAAAGCTAAAAAATTAGGCGGAATCATGTTTTGGGAACTTCCTCTGGACAAAACCCGTGACGGAATGGTAAATGCCATTTATGAAGTTAAAACCAAATAATTAAAACATAAAGAGTAACCTGAAAAGATTTTTTCAGGTTATTTTTTTTTGTAGTATTTTTGATATAACTCTCAAAAACAAACTGTTATGAAATTTTATAATATTATAGCAAATAATCTTATTTATAAAATTGCAAAACGACAGTTCTTCATTTCAAAAACATTTTCTATTCTATTTTTCTTCCTTTTTCAACTTTATGCATTGTATTCCCAAAATCATCCTTTAACCGATTCTACAAAATCAGATGATAAAAATTCTTCATACAATAAAATCGAAAACTTATTAAAACTAGATGAGGAAAAAAGCAATACGCTATTTAAAGAAAATAAAATAAGCAGAGAGCGCGCAGAATTATTCGATGCCATTTCTAAAAACATTCAGAAAGCAGATCTTACCTTAAAAACCGGAATTGACTATAAAGGCTTTACTTCAGAATTAGATTATGTTATTAAGCTCAAAAAAACGGCAATTGATGGTATCATCAAAAACAAAAATGATTTTCAGACCCTTAGAAACATTACCGTTACGTCAATAATGTTGAAAGAGCTGCAGACAAGAGTAGAAATTCAGCTTACAAAAATTAAAAAAAACAGAACCGAATTAAGCGAAATACAAAGCGTAATCGATTCTTTATCCATAAAAAAATCCCTTTTTACGCTTCCAAAAGATTCTTTAAGAAAATCACTTTATTACGAACGATATTCGCAAATGAATACTGATGTAGATCTTCTAAACAAGCGATTTAAAGATGCTTTAGACAGTATCAGCAAACTTCAGATTATTGGAAGCCAATTTAAATATGACCTTCAAAGCGACATTATTGAAACTGATAATATTAGAAAAAATGAATTTCAGAATCTACTTCATTCTGATGGAGAAATTTTTAAAACAAATACAGGCAACACTACTTTTAAAGAAGCTTTCTTTTATTCGGTGACCAAAGTAGTGATCATCTTACTGTTTTTTATAACAAATCACTTTAATGCAATTATTCTAATGCTTTTAGCAGCTTTATGCTTAATCATTTATTTATTTTTTCTAAGAAGCAAATTTATAAAAGAGGGTATTCATAAGAATGTAAATTTTTCAAAACAAATTTTCATCCATCCAGTCAGCTGCGGCATATTGATTTCATTTACAATATTCAATTTTTTATTTATTTTTCCACCGTTTGCTTTTACATCAATTATTTGGTTTATTTCAATGGTCGCATTAACGATTGTAAACAAAGAGCATTTTTGCAAAAAAGAAAATTTTGTCTGGAGGATTTATGTTGTTTTGATTCTGTCGGGTTTGTACGATAACAATATTTTAATTCATTCTGTAGCTGAAGTTTTTTTAATTCTGTTTATTGCATCGGCTTCGACTATATTTAGTATTTATAATTTAAAAAAGAGTAAAGAAATTCTAAATCCTTTTTTTAAATACAGTCTTATTGTAATGATTATTTGCGAAATAGGATCAATTTTATTTATCCTGTTTGATGAAAATTATAATTTAGGAAAACTATTGATGATCAACGGAATCATTACAATTCTGATGTATTATTTGTTTACAAATACGTATCGTTTGATTGTAGATATTCTAAAATATTCCAACTTTCTTAAAGAATCAAATGAGGGAAAACCACAAGAACTTAACGAATTTGAAACCATATATTACGGCCCAATAATCAATGTTTTATTTGTTGCTGGATGGTTAATTTCGATTGTAAAAAACTCATACTTTTTTCATGCAATCCTAGATCCAATTATAAGTTTTTTTAATGAACCAAGAACTATTGGAGACATTAATTACTCGTATCAGAGTATAATCGTTTTCTTTTTCATTATTACAACTTCTGTGCTTATCGCTAAAATTGTTTCCTTTTTAACCAGCAGTTCTTCAAATTCCTTTAATGCTAACCGAAAAAATCGATTTGGAAGCTGGATTCTTCTTATCCAAATTGCGATTTTTAGTATCGGAATCAGCCTGGCATTTATTTCTTCGGGAATTCCAGTTGATCGTTTGACTATCATTATTAGTGCATTGGGAGTTGGAATTGGATTTGGACTCCAGACTTTAGTCAACAATTTGGTAAGCGGACTTATTATTGCTTTTGAAAAACCTGTAAATATAAATGATACAATTGAAATTGGAGGACAAACCGTAACAATGAAATCGATAGGAATTCGAAGCAGCGTTGTGGCCACTTTTGATGGTGCCGATGTAATTATCCCTAATGGAGATTTATTAAGCCAACATTTAACAAATTGGACCTTATCGAATAATAAAAAACGAACTGATATTACGATTGGCGTAGCATACGGAACGAACCTGGAAGAAGCAAAAACAATATTAGAAGAAATATTAAAAAATCATTCTTTAGTGTTAGAAAATCCTGTGCCAATTATTTGGTTTAAAGATTTTAATACAAGCGCAATTGACATTGTGATCAAGTTTTGGGTAAGTCATATCAACTTCGCAAATGATGTAAAGAGCGATTTGATTATTTTGATTGATAAAACTTTTAGAGAAAATAATATTGAAATTCCTTTTCCACAACAAGATATTCACATTATAAAAAAAGAGAATAAAGAATCTGAAAAAGAATAAAAAAACGGCAACCGTTTATTTAACTGTTGCCGTTTTTCTCTTTTATAAAAAGTTTACTGCACTTTTGTCTTATCTAATTCTCCAATAAACGGAATTGCTTCTAAAATCTCACTTCTTATAATCGTTTGAAGATAAACCTCAAGCTGAATAAATTTCGCTGCATTTATAGCGCCAATTGCTTTTTTAGCCTGACCATAGGTTTTCTCGTATAGTTTTTCGTATGCAATATGATTTTTTAATGTGCCTTTTGCTAATTCATCTGCTTTTGCATCAGTTAAAGTGGCATAATTAGCTGCATAATCATTAATAAGCTGAAATTTAGTCTGTCCTAAAGCTTTACGTTGTGTTTCATAATTGTCGTAAACTTTCGTAAAAGCAACTGACTGTTCATCAGATAAATTCATGTATTGTTTCACTAAATCACTTTTCGATTTTCCGTAAATACTTTGCAAAACTTCTACATCTTCTTTGAATGAAGATTGCGCATTAACTGAAAACGTGGCAATTGCCATAATTAAAATAAGACTTAACTTTTTCATAGTTTTGATTTTTAATTTGTTCCTAAAAATTATGCACTCTTAAATATATTGATTTTAAATGTTTTGCATTTAATCACTATTTTAGAAAAAAGAATATTGATATACAGCGGATAAAGCATAATAATCCAAACCATTATTGGTAAAAGCCCCAACATGATATTGAAATCTAATGGATTGTCCTTTTGCTATAGGTGTTGAAAATGTGCCTCCTACCCTCCAGTTATCAATTTGGCTAGCTTCAGGAACACCATCAATTATTGTTTTTCCGCCAAAGAACCAAGTAGTATTAAAACCAACCCACATTTGATTTTTAAAATAATAACTCGCATGTGCCTGTAAACTATAAGTAGGCTTTTGCTCCAATCTTTTTCCTAGAAAATCATTATTGTCGGTATAAAACCAAACCCCTCCATACGCTTCTGCATAAACATGAGCGAATCGTTTTGAAATACCAATTTCAGGTTTTATTCCCCATCGGTTTGTACCGATATTAACCCGCTTATCGTCATAATATCTTCCTGTCGGAATTGAAGTTACCAAACTAACCCCTAAAATTGTTTTTTGCTGAAAAGCCCTAAACTCACTTTTATCAAGAGCAGGAGAACCTAGCAAATTGATACCAAAACGCACTTTTGTGTCGGCAAAACCAGTCCTTGAACCTGTCACTAAATCACCTGCAACTAATGCAGAACCATCCATAAAAGTAAAAGGAAGCGAAACTTGAATACGCGCCAGTTTATTTGCCAGACCAAAAGTCCTGATATAACTCGCAGCAATATTATGACTCTGAATTTTAAAATCAGAAATCGGCAAAGACGGCTCGGTGACCACATTTCCGTCCATAAATACATATCCTAATGCAGCTACATTAAGTTTTTTGGGAACATTAGCATAAGCTCTTGGCTCTAAATCCTGACCATAACTTATAATCGAAAACAAAAGTAAAGTCGCGCAGAAGTATTTTTTTGGCATAAATTAAAGAATTGGGAACAAAACAATTAAACAATCTTAATTTTTAACTTCATTTGTTTTAGGCGCTTCGACTTCACCATCATAAGAAATTGGCGCTCTGTTATTGCTGGTTACCGATAAAGAAGCATCTCCATTAAAGAAAACATTCAACAAAAGGTCATACACATCATTTTTTCCTTTTACTGTGGCTCTTACGGTATATTTTTTCTTTGCTTTTTCAATTCTAATATTTTCAGGAACACCTTCAAATTTGATTCCGCCATCGCCTCCATACGCTACATTATAAGCGCGTCCAAAAAAAGGAAGATCGCAAGTAGTATTTGTTTCATTAAATTTTAAAAAATAGGTATTGTAATCAAGATTTAAAAGCCTTCCTCCTTGTGGAGTAGCTTTCTGGGCTTCAAAAACAAAATTTTTCGAATCGATTAAAGCTTCAATTTCTTTTTGTTTTTTCAGTTCTTGCTCTGCTTTAAGTTCTTTTTTAGTTTTTTCCTGGGCAAAAGCCGGAAAACTCAAAAAACTGACGAACAATAATAAAGTGGATAATTTAACTGCCATAAAATAAAATTTAAGAGTTAAAATAGAATGCTTTTATTTTTTGGTAAATCGCATCATAGCAATATCGCCTGAAATAAAATTTAAAGTTTTTCCGTCATCGGTAATGTCGTAAGAAGTTATTTTCTGAAGTGTACTCATGAAAACCTGCTCGCCCTTCCCATCCATGCACATCATTTTTGTAACTGCCATTGGCTGGGTAAAATCAATTTTATTAACATCAACAACTAATTTTCCGGTAAATGAATTACAACTGTTATTTCCTGAAACCTGATTTTCTTTTGTATTGAAATTGATTGTTGGTTTTTTATTGGGATACAAACCATCAAAAGCTATTCTTGGGCCGGTAATATAATTTAGCTCCCAATTTCCATCTAATTTAGAAACTGAATCCGTTTTTTGGCATTTGCATGAAATTAGCACTGCAGAAAAGAAAACAAGGGAAAAAAAATTCTTCATCATAACGTTAAGCATTAAAAATTAATGAATTATAAAACGAGATTTGGGAAATTTTTCGTTAAAAAGCTATACGAATTTAAGCAATATTTTTTTGTTCTGAGCTCAAAGCGTCATTAATTTACGTTTAATAGTTTTAGATATATTTAACTTTTAGAGTTAATTATATCGGCTTTTTTATGTTAAATTTACTTAATCTTTAATTTAAATGCCTCTCATATGAAAAAAGCACTTGTTTCTATCGCTATAATTACAGCCTTAATTATTGGCTGTAAGACTAATACAAAATCAAATGATGCCAAAACTTTGACTGTAAATTTGGAACCAAAAAGCAACAGTACTGTTAGCGGAACTGCAACTTTTACGGAGAAAAACGGAAAAGTAACCTTTGTTGCAAAAGTTGCCGGATTACAACCTGGAGTTCATGCCATCCACATTCATGAAAAATCAGATTGTTCTGCAGCAGACGGAAGTTCTGCAGGTGGACACTGGAATCCAACTTTCAAAAAACATGGAAAATGGGGAGTTGGCGAATATCATAAAGGTGATATCGGAAACTTTACTGCCGATGCAAAAGGAAACGGAACTATTACATTAACTACTGACGAATGGTGCGTTGGCTGTGGCGATGCAAACAAAGATGTTTTAGGAAAAGGTTTGATCGTGCATCAGGGAACAGATGACTTTACAACACAACCTACTGGAAATGCAGGTGGTAGAGTTGCCTGTGCAGGAATCATCAAATAATAAAAAATCACAATAACCACTATTTTTTCACAAAATCTAGTGGTTATTTCATTTAAAATGAATTCTAAAACAAGAAAAAACAATTAGCTTTGTAGCCTCAAATTAAAGTTAATGATTAACGCATCGGCACCAGGCTGGATAGATAAGTTTTTTAGTGAACAAAAGTTTTCAGAAGCAATTCCTTTTGAAACTACAGATTCGTTTTACTATAAAGTTAGAGAAACCGGCTTTATCTATGGACATATCATTTCAATAGATTCGCAAATTCCAATTCCGATAAAAGGCTGGTTTAAGACCGAAATTTCTAAAGTTGCGTTATTAAACACCTTGTATCATGTTTTTTGTTTGGAAAAAAGAAACTCGGAACCCAATAACTTTATTTCAGAAGCTTTAAAATTCTACAATCAGATGAATCCGGAAGGTTTCAACTTGTTTAAAATTTTACTTCCAAAAGATACTCCTTCCCTTTCATTAGAAAATATAATAGACCAGAGAGTTCAAACGAATGACAGTATTATCAGTAAAAACTTTTCGCATTTAGTTACAAATGCTTTATTATTTATTGATGTATTGGCCTTCAGACAATATTTGGAACATGGCGCTATTCCTGACAAATATTTAAAACG
Organism: Flavobacterium resistens; assembly: GCF_900182645.1. Classification (GTDB taxonomy): domain Bacteria; phylum Bacteroidota; class Bacteroidia; order Flavobacteriales; family Flavobacteriaceae; genus Flavobacterium; species Flavobacterium resistens. Next base: position 357,462 of record NZ_FXTA01000003.1, read on the forward strand.
TATTGAAGAAACAGTATTAGGAATCGTGGGACTTGCGTTAAAAACAAAAACGGTCAAATCACAACACGATGATTTATTGATAAAACTTTTTGAAGCATCAATTCGTTATTCTAAATTTTCGAAAGTTACTGTTGAAACGTTAGAAACATTGTCTCTGGATTATTTTAGCAATACATTAGAACATTACTATTTAATCGATATGGCCGGAATGGCATTATGGAGCGATGGCGTTGTTGAAAATGAAGAGGCTTATTTCTTGTATTCATTAGGTTCGATGATGAATACTTCAGATGATTTTGTGACAAATAGTATTGCAACAACAAATACATTTATTACTACTCATAAAAAGAAAATTCCGTATTTCAATTATTCAAATCCGGTAAAGCATTTTTACGATCAAATGACACACACCGTTGTAAAATTGATTATAAGAAACAAAAACCGATTGGTAAAAGAAATTGTCCAAAGTAAAGAATTAATGGTGCTTTTGGCTTATTCAACAACCCGAGATTTGGATGCGAAAGAAAAGAAGAAAGTAAAAAAACAGCTTTTGGATATCTGTAAAACGATTCCGTCATTGACGATTTTCTTGCTTCCGGGAGGAAGTTTATTATTGCCAATTTTGATAAAGTTTATTCCAACAATGCTTCCGTCAGCTTTTAATGAAAATCTTGACGAAAATGAATAAAAAAAAATCGCCCTTTTGAGGCGATTTTTTATTTTCTATTATAAATCCAGCTGATAAACAGTATCAAGCTCATCATTTGAACTGATTGTAACATTCAAATCCGTTACAAAACCAGAATTTAATCCGTAAACCCATCCGTGAAGCATCAAATCCTGACCGTTTTTCCAAGCACCCTGAACAATTGATGTTTTAGCTAAATTATAAACTTGTTCTTTAGCATTGATTTCAACAAAAGCATTAAAACGTTCCGTTTCGTCTTCGATTGAATTCAAGTATTTATCATGTAAACGGTATTCATCTTTAATATGACGAATCCAGTTATCTATAATTCCTACTGACTGATTCCCCATTGCAGCTTTTACACCACCACATCCATAATGTCCGCAAACAATAATATGTTTTATTTTCAAAACATTTACTGCATAATCCAGAACACTTAGCATATTCATATCAGAGTGAACAACCATATTTGCAATGTTTCTGTGCACAAAAACTTCTCCCGGTTTTGCACCAACAATTTCGTTTGCAGGAACACGGCTGTCAGAACATCCAATCCATAATAATGGTGGTTGTTGCCCTTTTGCAAGATCAGCGAAATAATTAGGGTCTTTTGCTAATGAAGTTTCAACCCATTTTTTATTATTCTCTAATAACTGCTCATAAAATTTTCTCATTTTTTTTATTTTTTGAATGATATTTCTATTGCCTTAAGGCATCAAAAAGAACTTATGTAAAGTTACCTAAATTTTGACATTTCTTATGTCATAGAAATATTTTAATTTTTGTTATTTGTTTTAAAACTTTTCTTTGACTGTTTCTTTTTTCACCAAAGCTCTTTTGGCGACATCATAATAATGCTCAATAGTAACATGATTATTGTTCTCTGGAGTATTTTCCAGTTCGTAAGCTTCTTTAAAACCTTTAAGTTTTACCTTAATATTTTCGTCGATAGCTCGGGTTTCTTTAAACTCACGAATCAAGTCCAAAACGTCATGCGCAATATATTCCGTATCGTGCGCATTGATAACCACTTTTGAATTTTCTGGAATCTCACTTAAAGTTTGCTTAATCGCAGCTTTATTCAAAAATGAAACTTCCTGAGCTAAGTCAATATGAATGATGTCACCATCTTCATATTCTTCTTTTTTGAAAATATAAGCTCTTTTTAAGTTACCTCTCAGTACAAAAATTATACTGATGATAATTCCCAACGCAACCCCTTTCAGCAAATCTGTAGCAACAACAAAGACTAAAGTTGCTATAAAAGGCACAAATTGATATTTGCCCTTTTCCCAGAAATGCATGAAAGTTGCTGGTTTAGCTAATTTATAACCTACTAAAATTAAAACTGTAGCCAAAGTTGCTAATGGAATCTTATTTAAAATTGCCGGAATCGACAACACACTAATTAATAATAGTACACCATGAATAATGGTTGACATTTTTGATTTTGCACCTGCATTATTATTTGCAGATGATCTTACCACTACAGATGTCATTGGCAAACCGCCTAAAAGCGAACTAATCATATTCCCAATTCCTTGTGCTCTAAGCTCAACATTGGTATTAGTATAACGCTTTTGAACATCCATTCTGTCAGAAGCTTCGATACATAATAATGTTTCGATAGAAGCTACAATAGCAATTGTAATACCAACAACCCAAACCTGTGGATTTGTAACGGCGCTGAAATTTGGAAGAATCAAAATAGATTTGAAATCATCAAAAGATTTTGGAACAGGCAAAGAAACCAAATGCTCTTTTGCAATTGCCAATGAACTTCCTGAAGAAACAAAAACTTCATTAAGTACTACTCCAGCAACAACGGCAACCAAAGCGCCCGGAACTAATTTTAAGCGCTTTAAAAACGGCACTTTGTCCCAAGCAAGAAGTATAACCAATGAAATAGCTGATATTACTACTGCTCCTAATTGAATGTGATTAATGACATTAAACAAAAACGAAAACGAATTGCTTCCATCATTTTGAATAAAAGCCTGATCACCTTCAAAATCAGCATCATAACCAAAAGCATGCGGTAATTGTTTTAAAATAATAATGATACCAATACCGGCTAGCATTCCTTCAATTACGTTGGTAGGAAAATAATTTGATATACTTCCGGCTTTTAAAAACCCTAATGCTAATTGAATTATTCCTGCGATAAAAACAGACAGCAAAAACACATCAAAAGCACCAAAATCAGTAATAGCGGTTAAAATAATTGCTGTTAATCCAGCAGCTGGACCTGAAACGCTAATGTGTGACTGGCTTAAGTAACCTACTACTATTCCGCCAATAACACCTGCTATAATTCCAGAAAACAAAGGTGCTCCAGAAGCCATTGCAATACCTAGACACAACGGAAGAGCCACCAAAAAAACCACCAAACCTGAGGCAAAGTCAGATTTTAGGTTAGCAAAAAGATTGATTTTTTTTGTCATAACACAATACTAAAAAAATTATTCATTAAAGATTAACCGCATTTATGCAAATGCAGTCCAGTTCAAAATAATCGGAAGTATTATGCCAAGTTAGGGGGTGGAGCAAATATGCTCGGAGAAATATTCTCTAGTTTTACAATATTTTCAGACGCTATGGTCTTTTTTTCAATATAAACTGGCACTATTACCTCATGCTGAAGTATTGCCGGGTAAACAGCAGCCTTAAGTTCTTTGTGTGAGTGCTCCTCTTCAGAAAAACTGAAAAACATAGACGTATCATTGCTTTTCTTCAATAGCGTAACCACAGTTGGTGTTGCCAGGAAAGCAATAAATATGAATAATAATATGCGAGCGACTAATTTCATTGAGGCAAAAATAGCGTTAAAGAAATAAAATCAAAGTTTTTTTTATAGAAATTTAACATTAACAAAAAAGCAGAACCCATTTCTCATGTCGTTCTGCTTTTATTTTATTAATAAACAATTACTTAAATCGTTTCTTCAAGCCATGCATTCATCATCCAGATTGTCTTTTCTTGCTCTGCAATGAAGTCACTCATCATAGAATTTGTTCCTTCGTCATTAATCTCACCAGATTTATTCAAGATTTCTCTTTCTATTTTTAACAAATCAGACAATGAATGAACAATCAATTGAACTGCTTTCTCATCATTTGAAATATTTTTTCCAACAGTCAATTTATTGTTTTTGATATAATCTTCGAAAGTATGCAGAGGAGTTCCTCCAATAGTCAAAACTCTTTCGGCTATCATATCTATTTTAAGCTGAGAATCTGTATATAACTCTTCAAATTTTACATGAAGATCAAAAAAACGCTTTCCGCGAATATTCCAGTGAATTCCTCTTAGATTTTGATAATATACTTGAAAATTGGATAGCAAAATATTCAATTCTTTTACTAACAATTCTGATTCTTTAACTGGTAATCCTAAAATATTTGTTTTCATAATCTAATTTTTTACACTAATTTACTACAAATTTAAAGTAAGTTTCACGAAAATTATATAAATAAAAATTATATTTTCTTATTTTTGTATCAAAAATTACTATCAATATGACTATAACTCAATTGCAATATGTATTAGCTGTTGCAGAACATAAAAATTTCACTCTGGCTGCTGAAAAGTGTTTTGTAACACAGCCCACTTTAAGCATGCAGATTCAGAAAATTGAAGAAGAACTCAATATTTTAATTTTTGACAGAAGCAAAAAACCAATACAATTGACTGATATTGGACAAAAAATTGTAAACCAGGCTAAAAATATTGTAAACGAAGCAGACCGAATCAAAGATATTGTTGAACAGCAGAAAGGTTTTATTGGCGGTGAATTTCGTTTAGGAATTATTCCGACGATAATGCCAACGCTTTTGCCAATGTTTTTGAATAATTTCATCAAAAAATATCCAAAAGTTAAACTCTTGATCGAGGAGTTAAATACGGAAGAAATTATTCTAAAATTAAAAAACGGACATTTGGATGCGGCAATTGCGGCAACTCCACTTGAAGATGAAAAAATCAAAGAAATCGTTTTGTATTTTGAACCGTTTGTGGCTTATATTCCGGAACATCATGCTAGTTTTGAAAAACAAGAAATTGAAGTTGCAGACTTAAATCTAAATGAAATTCTGCTTTTACAAGACGGACATTGCTTTAGAGACGGAATTTTAAATCTTTGCAAAAGCGTTTCTGATGCCGATCAAAATAATTTCCAGATTCAAAGCGGTAGTTTTGAAACGCTAATTAAATTGGCCGACGAAGGTTTGGGCACAACGTTACTTCCGTACTTGCACACCTTAGACTTAAAAGAATCCGATAAACTGAAACTCCGTAACTTTAAGGAACCAAAACCTGCTCGTGAGGTAAGTTTGATTTACCCAAAGAGCGAATTAAAAATGCAAATCATTGACGCAATCAGATCTACAATTGCCGGCGTTGTAAAAGGAGCAATTGTTTTTCAGAATGTTCAAATCATAAGTCCGCTACAAAAGAAAGCGTAATAAAAAAGGAGCCAATTTGGCTCCTTTTTTTATACTTTGATCAGTAGTAGACTTTGTTTTAATTCTGGTTTTTCTATTACAAAACTTAACAACCATTCTTGCAATTGTTCCATTTCATAAGGTAACAGTGTTTTGATAGCTTTTTCTAACTCTTTGCAGAAAAGTACCGGATCGAAACTTACTCTTTCAAGTATTGATTTCGTGTAATCAAACATCATTTTTGACATAATAAAATAAGATTTTTGGGGTTATCTAATTTTTTAAACTCGCACCAAATTTAAACAAATAACCTTTATAACAACTCTTTTTAACTATTTTTTTTAAAAACTTTAGCAACGAATACGTTTTCTTAAAACATATACTTCAATATAGAATCATTCTAAACAACTCGTTCTAAGCGTCTTTAAAGGCGCGAAACATCTCTCGTTTTCCTGGAGGACCAGCTAATTTTTCGACTCTAAATCCAACAGAAATCATACTTCTTTTAACAACTCCACGGGCAGCATATGTTACTAAAACGCCATTCGGTTTTAAACTATTGTACATTTTCTGAAAAATTTCGGTACTCCAAAGTTCCGGCTGAACACGATATCCGAAGGCATCAAAGTAAATCAAATCAAAAATTTCAAAATCGTCAATTTCATCAAAAAATTGTTTCCTTTTGGTTAACCAGAATTTGTCGCTAAGTTCGGTTTTCTGATTCCATTCGCTTTTATGCATTTTCTCAAAAATGTTGTCAAATTCCAATGCTTCCAATTCAGCAACATAATTCATCGCCAGAACTTCTTCCGCATTTACCGGATATGCTTCTACTCCGACATAATCAATAGTTTGCTGTTTATTTTCTGATTCTAAAAAAGTAATAAAAGCATTAAGACCAGTTCCAAAACCAATTTCCAAAATTGTTACCGGTTTATCTTCAAATAATGAAAGTCCGTTTTTTATAAAAACATGTTTTGCTTCCTGTATAGCGCCATGTTTTGAGTGATAACTTTCATTCCATTCTTCCAAATGAATTGTTGTTGAGCCATCTAGCGTTTTAATTATTTCTCTTTTCACAATTTTCGAATTTTATAATGGACTTTAACTGATTTACAGCCCCTTTTATTGATCAAAATTAATCAAAACAAATGCGTAAAGCCTTAAAAAACTGTACTTTTTTCATAAATAATTTATAAAACTTAGCCAAAATTTTAGGTTTATTATAAGATAAATAAATCTCAGTCAAATGCAGGAATTAATGCAGTTTTACTAAGCAAATTACATATTTTTCCGTAATTTTGCATTCAACAAAAACCTATTCTTCATCAGATCATTACGTTATATTTTCATCTGTTAAGAATTCAATTCGATAAAACTTTACATAATTATGAGTACAACTCAAACAAGCAAAATTGAAATCAGAAAAGCTACTTCTTCTAAGATAAGTTCTGTAGACTTTGAAAACTTAAGCTTTGGTGCTGTATTTACAGACCATTTATTTGAATGTGATTACAAAAATGGACAATGGCAGACTCCGGTCATTAAGCCTTATGCTCCTATTTTGATGGATCCTTCTTCTAAAGTCTTTCATTATGGACAAGCGATTTTCGAGGGAATGAAAGCTTATAAAGATGAAAGCAATGATGTTTGGTTGTTTAGACCTGATGAAAACTACAAACGTTTCAACAGTTCTGCTGTTCGTATGGCAATGCCAGAAGTTCCGGAAGATATTTTTATGGAAGGTTTAAATGAATTATTAAAAATCGATCAAGAATGGATTCAGAGAGGAAACGGTGCAAGTATGTACATTCGTCCTTTTATGATTGCTACTGGACCTGGAGTTATCGCAAATCCATCTGATGAATATAAATTTATGATTTTACTTTCTCCTGCAAAATCATACTATGGCGGTGAAGTAAAAGTAATTATTGCAGAACATTATAGTAGAGCTGCAAATGGCGGAATTGGAGCTGCAAAAGCTGCAGGAAACTATGCCGCACAATTTTATCCAACTAACTTAGCAAACAAAGACGGTTTCCAGCAAGTTATCTGGACTGATGATGCAACGCACACTAAACTTGAAGAAGCAGGAACAATGAATGTTTTCTTCAGAATCAATGATACTTTGTTAACTGCTCCAACAAGCGAAAGAATTTTAGATGGTATTACCAGAAAAAGTTTGATTGCAATGGCAGAAAAAGAAGGATTAAATGTTGAAGTTCGTCCGGTTATTGTTTCTGAATTAGTTGAAGCTGCTAAAAACGGATCTTTAAAAGAAATTTTTGGAGCTGGAACTGCTGCAGTTATCAGTGTAATCAAAGGTTTCTCTTATAAAGGTGAATATTATGAAATGACTCCTATCGAGAATTCATACGCTTCATTCTTAAAAGAAAAATTAACAAGTCTTCAAAACAAACTTTCTGAAGACACTTATGGATGGACAGTTAAAGTTCAATAAACCAAAATCAATAAAAGAAAACCCGATAAGATTTTATTTTCCTATCGGGTTTTTGCTTTTATAGTAGTTCCTTAAATTTAAACACATAGAAAATATTGATTTAATGTATTTATAAAGGATACTAAAAGAAACTTGTTTCTCACACGTAACTATGTGCATTAATGCAAGTGAAACGCCTTTTTTAAACACGATCAAAAACTATGTTTCTATATGTTTAAATATCTTCGGCATAGAATTCTGTTTTATAAAAGTTTCGAAAAATCGGGTTTAAAATAATTTGGTCCTTTCATTACTTTTCCGTCTTCGCGATAAATTGGTTGTCCGTCTTCTCCAAGTTTACTCATATTACTACGCTGAATTTCATCAAAAACAGCTTCGATTTTATCTTGTAAACCATGTTCAATAATAGTTCCACATAAAATATACATCATATCTCCAAGAGCATCAGCAATTTCGACCAAATCATTATTTTGGACAGCTTCAAGATATTCCTCGTTTTCTTCTTTCATCAAATTATAACGAAGTAGTTTTTTAGTTGCTCCCAAATCAGCAATTGGAGTCTGACTATGACCTATTTTAAAAGCCGTATGAAATTCCGTTACGGCATCCAGTTGTTTCTTCATGTTTTTAATTGATTAAATGAATTGGCAAATTAGCAACAATTCGTATACAATTCTCTAAATTTGCCAAAAATAATTTTAACTATGTTTAGTCAGGGACAATTAATATTCGGAGTCTGTTTTTTTATTGCTTTTGTAATCGTTATGATATTTGCATATCGAAAAGATCTCGCGCTTCATAAAATATTCTACAAAGGAAATTACAAAGTTTTGCTTGTATTTTTACTCTTCATTGCTCTTTTATTTGTGATCAAAATCTTTTTCAAAAGATAGATAACGAATCCCGATTTTTACTTTCATAAAATAAATTTCAAAATTTATAATTAAACACTTTCAAAATCGTTTAATTTGAATATTTTTTGATCAAAATAATTTATAAAGTGTATTTTTATCGTGGTGCTATTTTTAGTACTACTAGTAATAAAAATTTATAACTTTACGACACCAAACAATCTACCCAAATGAAGATTCTAAAATATTTATTTCTTTTAGCATTATTAAGCTTAGTTGCTCTTACCGTTTTTGTTGCTACTCAAAAAGGAATTTTTGATGTAGAAAGAAGCAAAGTAATCAATTCACCAAAAGCTACTGTCTATAATTATATAAATGACTTTAGAAATTATGAAGATTTTGAATCTTGGGCTCTTGAAGATCCGTCATTAAATTTTACTTTCCCAAATAAAACAGCTGGAAACGGCGCATCATTTTACTGGACAGGAACTGAAGGTTCTGGAAATGCAATCACTCTTAAAACAAAAGATGGAGAAAGCATTCAACAAAAAATGAAATATGATGGCACAGAGGCCGACGTAAACTGGACTTTCAAAGATACTTTAGCGGGAAAAACAAAAGTTACCTGGAAAGCAAAAGGAACAATGAGCTTTTTGTTCAAAATTTACACAGCGCTTAATGGAGGTTCAAACAAAGTTATTGGAACAATTTATGAAAAAAGCCTTGCCAACATTGACAAAAATCTGGATTACGAAACTAAAACCTACAATATAAAAGTAGACGGTGTTGTACAAAAAACAGAAACACCTTATATTAAACAAACTTTTACAAGTGAAATTTCTAAAATAAATAAAAACGCAAGAATTGTCATTCCGAAACTTATTCATTTTAGCGAAACCAATGCGCTACAAACAACAGGCAAACCTTTTATTATTTACCACACTTACGATACAACAACAGGATTGGCTAAGATTTCAATCTGTTTACCAATAAACAAAGAAATTTCGACTAGTTCAGGAAGTGATATCTTATCAGGAAAATTAAATGGTTTTGAAGCTGTAAAAACAACTTTAACAGGTGATTATTCGCATACAAGCGAAGCAATTGCTAAAACTACAGCTTATATAAACAATCAAAAAATTATGCCTGATTTAAGCTGGTCGCATCTAGAAATTTTAACAGTAAGCAAATTAGACACAAAAAGTTCGTCTAAATTACTTACTGAAATTTATTTCCCAACAAAACCTAAAGTTGTTCCGGTAACAACAGCTCCAACTACTGAAGTTTACGGTTCTCAGCCTGATCCAACGGAAACAAATACAACAACCGCAGATCCTGCTGCAACAAATCCGGCAGCAACGACACCTGTTGTAAAAAAACCAGTAAAACCAAAACCGGCAGCACCAAAACCTGTCACTACTCCACCAGCAAAACCTGAAGAAGACGAATTCTAAAATAAAGACTTTTAAACCTTTAGCTTAAAATTCATTCTAATACGATAAATGAAAAAATTTGACAGACGAGAAGGAATTTATACAAGAATTATTAAATCCTAAAACGCAAAACGCTGCGTTTCAAAAACTCTTGTCTGATTATCAAAAACCACTGTATTCTCATATTCGGAACATTGTTTTGAATCATGATGATGCAGATGATGTTTTGCAAAATACTTTTGTAAAGGTTTTTCAATATTTAAAAAACTTTAAAGGCGAAAGCAAGCTTTTTTCCTGGATGTACCGCATTGCAACAAACGAAGCTTTGACTTTTTTAAATCAAAAAGCAAAACTAAGCGGATTGACATCAGAAGCTTTACAGACAAAAACTATAGAGAATTTAAAATCTGATATATATTTTGATGGAGATGAAATTCAAATAAAACTCCAAAAAGCCATAATCACTTTGCCCGAAAAACAACAATTAGTCTTTAAAATGAAATATTTTGAAGAATTAAAGTATGAAGAAATTGCTGAAATTTTAGGAACTTCAGTAGGTGCTTTAAAAGCATCTTATCATCATGCGGTAAAAAAAATTGAATTATATGTTACATCAAATTAAACCTTTTGTAAAAAAAACTATCTTATAGACATTATGAAAGCATTTAAATTAGAAAACGAACCGAAAATCAAATCTGGATTTAAAACTCCAGAGCATTATTTTGATGATTTATCGGCAAAAGTTTTACAACAGATTAACGAAAAAGAAGTAAAAGTAATACCGTTTTACAAACGCAAGAATGTAATTTCAATTGCTGCGGCCGCAGTAGTTGTTTTTGCACTGATGATTCCTATAGTCAATAATTACAATGCCACTTCTAAAGAACTTGACGAAGCCACTTTAGAAACTTATTTATCTTATCAGTCAAATTTGAATCAATATGATCTGATTCAGAATTTGGATACTAAAGATATTCAAAAACTAAATAAAAATGTTGCTATTGAAGATGAAACTCTTGAAGACATTCTAGCATCAAATCCAAACATTGAACACTTAATTTCTGAATAAAAAACAAAACTTAAAAGATGAAAATCAAAAACATATTGCCGATAATTTTATTCCTGGTAAGTTTTTCGTTTTATGCCCAAAGTGGAAAAACAGATGAAAAACGTGAAAAGATTAAAGCTTATAAAGTTTCTTTTTTAACAACCGAATTAGAACTGACTCCCACAGAAGCTGAAAAATTCTGGCCTATTTACAATGCCTATGATGATAGACAATTTGAATTGAGGCATCAAAAAATGAAAGCCTATCTAGAGCGTCTGGATGATGATAATATTAATTCAATTTCAGAAAAAGAAGCTGCAGTCCTGCTCGCACAAATGGAAAGCACTGATAAGGAATTATATCTTTTACGCGAAAAATACAATTCGAACTTAAAGAAAATACTTTCAGCCAAAAAAATATTAAAGCTTAAAAAATCTGAAGACGACTTTAACCGAAAATTATTAAAACAATATCGCGATAAAGCTGCAAAAGATTAAGAAAAGTACAACAGCGACAAACCCCCTATATAATAATACTTACTTTATTATTTAGGGGGTTTGTTATTTTTAAGATATTGTCTGATTATATAAAAGTGATTCGGATTAACTTATTATAACCCGCAGCAATTGCAGTATTTTTATTAATGAATCTGATAGTAAAAAGCTTAGAATCATCTGATAATTGTTTCCATGTTGCGCCTCCATCCTGAGAATACTGAATTCCTGAAGAACCCACACAAACCAATTCTCTTGCATTACTTCCCGGAACATATTGAATACATGACGCATATCCAAAACCTTGGTTCTGCCCTACTAATTCCCATGTTTTCCCTCCGTCTTTAGTGCAAATTTTGTTTTCAGCATTTTTCTCTGGAAATTCATAATCTCCGCCTGCTGCAAAACCGTGCTTGGCATCATAAAAATCAGCTGTAAAAATACCGGTCATTTCTTTGCCCTGCATAATTGGAGTATCAACAACTTTCCATGTTTTTGCTTTATCAGGAGAGTAAAAAACACGAGCTTTTTTTCCGCCAGAAACTAGCCATGTATCATTTCCTTTAATTACAATATTGGTATTACTTGCCGCAAAAGCCGCTTCACCTTGAGTATTTGTAGGCAATTTATCAGATAATAGCTTTGTCCAGGTTTCGCCTCCGTCACGAGTAACAATAATAGAAAAAGTATCTTCCGTAGGATCACCAATTGCAATTCCTTCTTTGTCATTCCAAAACTGCATACTGTCGTAAAACACTTTCGAATTAACTTCTTTATAAACTAATTTTACTTTTCTGGTTTTTTTATCAACCTGATACAATAAAGCAGGATTTCCAACACTTAATAAAAATACACTTTTTGTATTTTGAGCAATGCTCCTAAACTCTAAATTAAGAGTGTCGCGGTAAATATGATCTTCAAATTTTTCTCTTTTATCTAAATCAAAACAGCCAAAACGGGAATTATCGGCTCCGTACCAAACTTTATTATTATCAATTGAAATAGCTCTGATGCTGATTTTATCCTGAAACAAAATTTCTGTCTGCATCGAAACAAAACCACCTGTTACTGGTGCTTTATCACTATTTTTCAATGCTTTAAAAGACACCAACAAAACAAATAAACTAAAAAATAATATAATTTTTCTCATGTAGGTTAGATTTAGTATTTGCTAAAATACAATTATTTATAACATATAAAATAGCTTTTGTTTTTTTTGATAATAAAATTTTTGAACACTATTTTTTGTCTAAGCAAAAATAAAAACAATCCAACAAAACACAACTATTTAACAGTTAGCTTTTTAAAAGAATCAGGCATGTAAATTATTTTTTTGGCACAGTAATTGGATATTCTACAATAATTAATTTTTTAATATTATTTGCCATGAAAGCGAACCTACTTATACTAGCATTTTTAACCATCGGACTTAGTTCTTGTTCAGCGCAAAACCAAGCCACTGTTTATGCAAAAAACTCAGACATCAGCGATAATTTAGACTTAAGAGCTGTTGCTTCAATGTTTGGAGAATCATCAAATCTTCAGGATTTTGAAAGAAGATTGAATGATCCAAAATATCAAATATCAAATCTTGATTTAAATGGAGATGATCAAGTTGATTATTTACGTGTAATCGAATCTGTAGAAAACAGAACTCACGTAGTAATTATCCAGGCAGTTTTAGATCGTGATGTTTACCAAGACATTGCAACAATTGATGTAGAAAGAGACAACTATAACAAAGTAACTGTTCAAGTAGTTGGTAACACTTATTTGTATGGCGCAAACTATATTTATGAGCCTGTTTACAATGTTGTTCCAGTAATTTACGGTTCGTTTTGGGTAACCAACTACAGACCATACTGTTCTACTTGGAATTGGGGGTATTATCCAACTTATTACACAGCGTGGAGACCTTACCCTGTTTACAGATATAGAAACAACGTAAATATTTGCATTAACGCAAACTACAGCTACAATTATGTTAACTACAGAAGAAGTTATAGAGCTCCGATTCTTTACGAATCAAGACGCACTTATGGCTACGAAAGAATGAGACCTAATTATAGTTTTGCAGACAGACACGTGAATACAAGCAACAGATATGATTTGGACCAAAGAAGAGCAACAAGCAGAAACTATAATGCTTATCAAAACAATGACAATCCAATCAGATCAAATTCTGGAAGACCTCAATATGGAGAAAACAGAGTTTCAGACAGAAACTATAATTCAACTAGAAATTCAGACAGAAATTATAACAATACAAGCCGTCCAGCTGTAAACAACAGAGAAAACAATACACCTGTTACTACTCCTTCAAGACCAGATTACAGTAGAAATAATCCAGCTGTTTCTGTTCCAAGAGGGAATTCAGAAAACAGAAATTATGCAGACAGACCAGCATCTCAAAACAATAATCCTTCAAGAGGTTATTCTGAAAACAGAGGAAACTCAATGAACAGACCTAGCGTTGAAAGAACTGCTCCTGCACAACAAGCACAACCATCAAGAAGTTACTCTGAAAACAGAGGAAACTCAGAGAACAGATCTTATAGTTCAAGACCTCAAAGTGCACCACGTTCTGAAGCTCCACAAATGAGACAAGAATCTAGAAGCAGTGAACCGCAAAGAGAAAACGGCTCTAGAGGTGGCGGTAGAAGAGGTTAATATCAAAATCATATTTCTAAAATAAAAAAATCAGCACAATTTACGGATTGTGCTTTTTTTTATCTTTTTATTTATAATTGATGCTAATTTATTTTAAAAGAGTAAATTTGCAACCGTCTTTTATAAAAACACACATGAGCGCAGCGCATAAAAACTTACATAGTAAGTTGTCTATAGGGGGTCTATTGATCACATTAGGAATTATTTATGGAGATATTGGTACTTCTCCATTGTATGTAATGAAAGCCATTCTTGGTGAATACGCGATAAATTCGGATATTGTTTTAGGGGGGATTTCCTGTGTTTTTTGGACTCTTACTCTTCAAACTACAATAAAATATGTACTTATTACTTTAAGTGCTGATAATCATGGTGAAGGTGGAATTTTTGCTCTTTATGCTTTAGTTAAAAAAACAAAAATTCAATGGCTCATTGTGCCCGCCATTATTGGGGGAAGTGCGCTTTTGGCCGACGGAATCATTACGCCGCCAATTTCGATCTCATCTGCAGTTGAAGGAATCAGGGCGTTCTATCCTACAATGGAAACGGAAACCATTATTTCTATTGTAATTGCCATTCTATTTATTTTATTTACGATACAGCAATTTGGAACAAAATTGGTTGGAAAATTTTTCGCACCAATGATGCTGATATGGTTTGCAATGCTTGGAACTCTAGGAGCTATTCAGATTTTTCATTATCCTGAAGTTATCAAAGCGGTAAATCCATATTATGCTTACCATTTATTATCTATTCATCCTGATGGATTTTTTGTTCTTGGCTTTGTATTTCTTTGTACTACAGGAGCTGAAGCCTTGTACTCTGACATGGGACACTGCGGAAGAAAAAACATTCGTATAAGCTGGATTTTCGTAAAAGCAACTTTAGTATTAAACTACTTTGGTCAGGCAGCTTATTTAATACACCATGAAGGAAGTACTTTACAGCAATTAGGTGGTGAAAATGGAAACCCATTTTACCTAATCATGCCACACTGGTTTCTTCCATTCGGAATTGTAGTCGCAACTTTAGCAGCTGTAATTGCATCACAAGCCTTAATTAGTGGTTCGTTTACTTTGATTAATGAAGCAATGCGTCTGAATTTCTGGCCAAAAGTAAAAATCAAATATCCAACAGAAGTTAAAGGACAATTATACATTCCGTCAATTAACTGGTTATTGTTTTTTGGATGTGTTGGAATCGTACTTCACTTCGAAAAATCAGGAAATATGGAGCATGCTTATGGTCTTGCCATTATTTTATGTATGATCATGACTACTATTCTATTGAATTATTATTTGATCATGAAGCGTGTAAAACTATATTTTATGGTACCGTTGATCACGATTTATTTATTGATCGAATTCAGTTTCCTTTTTGCCAATATTACAAAATTTGCCGAAGGAGGTTATGTAACTTTGATCATTGCAATTTTATTGATTTCAATTATGACAATTTGGTATCTGGCTAAGAAAATTAACAAAAGCTATACTAAAATCATCAAAATTGACGACTATAAAAAAGTACTAGTAGAACTGAGCAAAGATTTATCAATTCCAAAATACGCAACGCATTTGGTATATATGACGAATGCCAATCGTGTTGATGAATTAGAGGAAAAAGTAATTTACTCGATCTTGCAAAAGCGCCCAAAAAGAGCTGATATTTACTGGTTTGTACACGTAAACATTCTTACTGAGCCTTATAAAACCGAATATAAAGTTACTGAGATTGCCAGAGATGACATTTACAGAATCGATTTTAACTTAGGATTTAGAGAACCTACAAAAATCAATTTAATGTTCAGAGAAGTAATCCGTGATATGGTAAAACGTGGTGAAGTTGATATTACCAGCCGTTACGAATCATTGAACAAAAACAATATTATTGGAGACTTTAAATTTGTATTGTCTGAGAAATTCTTATCAAACGATAATGATTTAAGATGGCACGAGAACATCATCATGAACTCTTATTTCTTTATTAAAAAACTGAGTTTGTCTGAAGAAAGAGCATTTGGTTTAGATAGTAGTTCGGTTAAAATAGAGAAATTTCCAATGGTGCTTCACGCTCCGGAAAATATCGGATTAACCCGAATTATAAAAAATTAACCTTTTTAAAATATTCTAAAAAACACTCTTTTAAAACTTTATCAGAGTGTTTTTTTCTTTTCAAATGAAAGTCAAATGAACAATCAGCATTAAAAATTTAACTTTCAATCAATTAATAGTACCTTTGCAACTCAAATTATAGAAATGAGATTACACAGAAATTTAGTTTATACTACCATCGATTCTTTAAATGCAATTTTTAATGAAGGAGAATATGCAGATAAAGTGGTAGCAAGAGCATTAAAAAAAGACAAACGTTGGGGAAGTTCTGACAGGAAGTTTGTTGCTGAAACAATATACGAAATTGTTCGTTGGAAGCGTCTTTACGCAGAAATTGCGGAAGTAAAAGAACCATACGACAGGGATAATTTATGGAGAATGTTTGCGGTTTGGGCTGTTTTAAGAGGATACCCAATTCCAGACTGGAGACAATTAGAAGGAACTCCTGAAAGAAAAATAAAAGGTCGTTTTGATGAGCTTTCAAAAGTGAGAGCTTTAAAAGAATCTATTCCAGATTGGATGGATGAATTAGGTGTAAAAGAATTAGGCGAAAAAGTTTGGTCTAAAGAAATTGCAGCTCAAAATCAGCCTGCAAAAGTTATTTTAAGAACAAATACACTTAAAGGAACTAAAGAAAACTTAAGAAACACGTTGATGGATTTGAATATTGAAACAGAATATTTGAAAGATCAGCCTGAGGCTTTGGTTTTAAAAGAAAGAGCAAACGTTTTCCTTACAGATGCTTTTAAGCAAGGTTTGTTTGAAGTTCAGGATGCGAACTCACAATTAGTAGCAGGTTTTCTTGATGTTCAGCCTGGAATGCGCGTTGTCGACACGTGTGCCGGAGCAGGCGGAAAAACATTGCATATGGCTTCTTTAATGAACAATAAAGGTCAATTGATTGCAATGGATTTGTACGAAAGCAAATTGAAGCAATTAAAATTAAGAGCTAAAAGAAATGGCGCTTTTAATATTGAATACCGCATTATTGACAGCACAAAAGTGATCAAAAAATTACACGAAAAAGCAGATCGTGTTTTAATTGACGCACCATGTAGCGGATTGGGAGTTTTAAAAAGAAATCCAGATTCGAAATGGAAATTACAGCCTGAATTTATTGACAACATTCGTAAAGTTCAGAGTGAGGTTTTAGAAAGCTATTCTAAAATTGTAAAACCAGGCGGAAAATTAGTTTATGCAACTTGTTCTGTTTTGCCTTCTGAGAATCAGGAGCAAGTAGAGAAATTTCTAAAAACAGAAATAGGAAAACAATTTAAATTTATTGAAGATCGCAAAATGCTCGCTTCTGAATCTGGTTTCGATGGATTCTATATGGCACTTTTAGAGCGTAAAGCATAAGACTTTAATTCGCATATTTAAAATCCCAAATTTCAATCGCAGTTATTGAAATTTGGGATTTTTTATTTTAGCATTTTTATGATTCTAAAGTTGGCTTTCGCAATAACTTTCCGTTTTCGTTTTCTTTAAATTTTGGTACAAAAACAATTTCTTTTGGTTTTTCAAATTTTCCTAAAATATCAAAAAAATCAGGGGCAAAATCTTGTTTTTCACCTTCTATAACCAAAATTAATTTTTCACCTAAAACTGAATCCGGAACTCCGGTAACAAAAAAACGATTTGAGATTTTGCCAACCAATTTTGCTTCAATCTGTTCAGGAATTAGCTTCACTCCTCCACTATTAATCACATTGTCGATTCTTCCTAAAAAAACAAATTGTTTATCATTTATCAATTCGACCAAATCATTCGTAATAATTGGTTCATCAGAAATAGACGAAACATAAATTACGAGACAACCGCGATTATCTTTTTCGATTTTTACATTTGGCAAGATTGAGAAAGCACTTTCTCCAACTTTTTTGGCAGCAATATGCGTTATGGTTTCGGTCATTCCATACGTTTCGTATATTTCACCATTCAATTTTAGTAATTCCGCTTCAAGCGTAGAATCCATTTTTGCTCCGCCAATGATTAATTTCTTTACATTTTTAAGCTTTTCAATTGAATTCTGAACTTGTAAAGGAACCATTGCTACGAAATCATATTTCTCCGAATTAAAAGCTAAAGGTTCAGTACTTGGTGCTTTAACATCAATATCAAGTCCTAAAATCAAACTTCTCACCAACATCATTTTTCCGGCAATAAATTGAGTTGGCAAACACAACAACGCTCTGTCTCCTGGCTCCAAACCAAAAAAATCTCCAGTTGCCAAAGCCGACTGGATCATAGCTTGTTTTTCTAATCTGACTACTTTTGGAAGTCCGGTTGTACCCGAAGTCGTCATTTCGATATAATCCTTATTATCAAACCAATCCAGAAGAAACTCACCTATTGCACGCTCATAAACATCACCTTCTTTTATGAAACTGTAGCCAACGCGGCATAAATCTTTTGCATTTAAATGATATCCGTTGATTTTAAAATAATTATGTACATTTTTATGTGTTAACTGTGTCATGATTATTAAATTAAAGATTTTTAAGTAGTTATCTCACCAGTCAATTTTTCTTTCCAATTTGTCCATTTATATTTTTTGCTGAAAATAAACAGCAAAATAGGATACACAATTACAACAGGCAATATTACGTCAAGACCCGCCGAAGGTTCAGACATATCTTTGAAAATAGAATGTGTTTGAAAAACGGTCCAATCTGACGTTACCAACAAAGCGCCGGTCAAATTATTTGCAGCATGAAAGCCAAGTGCCAGCTCTATTCCTTCATCCATAAGTGTAATGATTCCTAAAAACAAGCCGGTTCCTATGTAATAAACCATAATAATATAGCCCATTTTTGCTACTTCGGGATTAAAAACATGCATGGAACCAAAAATAAGTGAAGTCATCATTAATGGAAACCATCTGTTTTTAGCCAAATTTGCAAAACCTTGCATTAAATATCCTCTAAAAACATATTCTTCGGTACTGGTTTGTATCGGAATAAGCAAAGTTCCTATGACAACTAAAATCAAAAAAGGAACTAATTTAAAATTCCAAATAAAATTCTGAGGATCATTTAAATAAAGAACTCCAAAACTCAAAACGGAGAAAATTGCCCAAAGTATAAATGAAAATAAAATTCGGTTCCAATCGACTTTCTTTCGTGATGTAGTTACTGATAGAAGTGTTTGGCGATGAAGATATTTTACAACCAAATAAATACCCGCAAACGCAAAAACAAAAGAAATCATAACCAAAAATAAAGTCATATTAGGTTCAAATACTTTTAAAACTGCGTCATTACCAGTCGGGATTTCTGTTTTATTTTTAAAACTAGAATAAAGAACCGCTACAGAAAGCGGAATCTGGCCAATAAACGACGCTACTATAATAATTATTGAACCAATCAGATACAGAAAAAATTTATTGTGAGGCTTAATTCCTTGTTCTAAAAACATTTATATATAATTTTAAAATGAGAATTCGATTTAATAAGTAAATAGTATTTTTGGTCCTGCGAAAATACCTAATTTTTGCGTTAACTATCTTACAATTCCTAAATATAACAAAATGATACAAATTTATCATAATCCGCGCTGCGGAAAATCAAGAAGCTGTTTGGCTTTTATTGATCAGTCAAAAGAAGAATATGAAATTATTCCTTATTTAACAGATACTCCAAGTTTTTCAGAATTAAAAGATCTTCTAGCAAAATTAAACCTGGAACCAATTCAGTTAGTTCGAATTAAAGAAAATATCTGGATAGAAAATTACAAAGGAAAAAACCTTACTAGCGACGAAATTGTTCAGGCAATGGTTGAAAATCCAATTTTAATTGAAAGACCAATTGTTGTTAAAGATGGAAAAGCTATTATTGGAAGAGATCTAAATCTGGTAGCCAATTTTCTGGATTAATTTCAAAAGTCGAATTAACATTTTTTTGTGATTTACTCTTTAAACCAAACGTCAAATTTTTGGTCTAAACAGGAAATGAAACCAAAAATAAAATGAAGAAAATCAAATTTGCTGTACTGCTTGTTCTTTTTTTTACAAGTTTTTACAACTATGCACAACAGGCGCCTCCTGGTAGAAACAAGGTAAAAGTTACTGGAAAAGTTTTAGAAAAGGTTAGCAAACAGCCACTTGAATACGCCATTATTTCGTTTAAGGCACCTAACAACACAAAAGTTGTTGCTGACGGAGTCACAAATCCAAAAGGAGAATTTGAAATAGCGGTAGCACCTGGAACTTATGATATTAAAGTAGAATTCATTTCGTTTAAATCAACTGAAATCAAAGGAAAAACTATTTCTGGCGATACAAGTTTGGGCGTTGTCAGTTTATCAGAAGATGCAGCACAATTGAACGAAGTTGTCGTTCGTGCTGAAAAATCGACTGTAGAAATAAAATTGGACAAAAAAGTATACAGCGTTGGTCAGGATATGATGGTAAAAGGAGGAACAGTAAGTGATGTTCTTGACAATGTTCCGTCTGTTTCTGTTGATACTGAAGGAAATGTAAGTTTAAGAGGAAGCGACAATATTAGAATTCTGATTGACGGACGACCTTCAAATGCTATTAATATTGCCGAAGCTTTACGTCAGCTTCCAGCTGATGCAATTGACAAAGTAGAAGTTATTACCAATCCGTCTGCTCGTTACGATGCGGAAGGTGGATCTGGATTAATCAATATTATTCTTAAAAAAGGTAAAAACCAAGGATTCAACGGAACTTTTATAGCTTCAACAGGGATTCCTGAAACTTACGGTTTAAGTGGTAATTTGAACTACAAAACTGAAAAATTAAATTATTTTACAACTTTAGGATACAATCACAGAACAAACGAAGGAGCTGGTTTAACCAACACTGAATATTTGAACGCTGACGGAACTCCTAAAGGTTTCTTGGATGAAGATCGTGATACTAAAAGAACTTCAGATGGTTTTAACGGAAGAGCAGGAATCGAATGGACTGTGGCGCCAAATACCTATTGGACAAACGCCATTAACTATCAAAAAAATTCAGGCGATACACGTGATTTAATCAATTACAACAATTTTGATGCATCGCATGCTTTTACAGGAACTTCTTTCCGTTTAAATGATGGTGAAACCGGAAGTCAAAACGTTGAGTATACTTCTAATTTAATCAAAAACTTCAACGACAAAGGGCATAAACTGACCGCCGACTTATCGATTTCTAAAAACGATGACGATAGCAACAGTACTATTACTGCTTCTCCAAATTACAATACTACATTAAATAATCAGGTTCAAAAGCAAGTATTATTCCAAGCTGATTATGTTTTGCCATTAGGAAAAGGAAGTCAGTTTGAAGCTGGATACAAAGGAAGTTTTGGTGATTTGAACAATGAATATTTTGTAACTGATGAAAATGGATTAAAAGACCCAAATCTTTCAAACACATTAGAATACAAAGAAAACATCAATGCGCTTTACACACAATATGGTTTCAAAGTAAATAAATTCTCTTACTTATTTGGACTTCGTTGGGAGGATACAAATATTCATGTGAATTTATTGGAGACAAGTGATTTCAATACTAAAAAATACAACAACTTGTTTCCAAGTGCTTTTATTAGTTATGAAATCTCAGATCAGAGTAGTTTTTCTGCTAGCTACAGCAAGCGTTTAACTAGACCAAGAGGGCGTTTCATGAACCCAGCTGTAAACTATTCAAGTAACATCAATATTTTTCAAGGAAATCCGGATCTAGATCCTTCATTGACTGATAAATACGACATTGGATACATTAAACGTTGGAGCAAATTAACTTTCAATACATCGGCATATTTTGAAGACACAAAAGATGTTTTCAGTTTTGTACGTACTCCAAATGGTAATTTAGTAAATGGTATTCCGGTTATTTTAAATAGACCAATCAACCTTGGAAAAGAACAAAAATTCGGATTTGAATTTACATTGAATTACACGCCATTCAAAATCTGGAGAATCAACAGTAATTTCAACTTCTACAACGTAAAAACAACTGGAGAAAACACTTATGTTGATTTCAACGGAAATACAGTAGTACAAAATCTTGACAATCAAGCGAACACTTGGTTTGCAAGAATCAACTCAAAGTTAACTTTGCCATATAAAATTGACTGGCAGTTAAGTGCAAACTACAACGGTTCACAAAAAACAGCTCAAGGAAAAAACTTAGACATGTTTGGTATGAACACAGCATTGAGCAAAGATGTCATGAAAGACAAAGCAACTATTGCATTCAATATCAGCGATATTTTCAATTCTAGAATTATGAGATCATATACGTATCTGCAAAATTCTACAACACTTGAAAGCCAAACAGCATATAGCGAAATGCAATTCCGTAAACGTCAATTCAATTTATCGTTTACCTACCGTTTCAACAAACCTAAAGGAGAAAGAGATAAAAATGCTGCGCCAAAAGAAGGTGATGGCGGAGGAGACTTCCCAGGATAATAATATAAAAGCCCAATATTTAAAAATCCAAATTCCAAGTTTAAAAACTGGAATTTGGATTTTTTTTTTATATCAGATTTAAATAAAAAAAAGGACTCACAATTGTGGTCCTTTTTTATGAAATCAATTAATATTTAACTGATTGTTCTTCTTGTCTTTTTTTAGCTCTCTTTTCTTTGAACATTTCCCAGCTAGCTCCCGTAACCCAATAAGATACGAAACCAACCAAGAAAAACATTAACCAAAACCCTATAGTTAGTATGGTTAAGAAAAGTAAAAAGCCTAAGTACTGTGAAAATTCAAACATGTTTTCCGGAATTTTTGAATGTTACGACAAATGTAGGTTATAAATTCGTCCTTGGCAATAAAATCTAAATCAATTTTCGGGAAATAACATTTATCCGTATATTTATACTCATTTTAAATAAGCTTTTTTTGAATGCGAAACCTTTTAAATAAAGACTTCATCGAAATTCATAATAATTTTCAGGAGCTGATTCCTGCTGTCCGCTATATCTTTTGTGCTGAACCCCAGCACAAAAGGATGCCGCTCCCATCAGGGCTAGGAAACCCGTTTTCAAGAGAAGTTCATTTTTACAGACAACATTTCACATTTTACAGACAACATTTCACATTTTACAAATAACATTTTACAAACAACGTAATGAAATACAGAATAGAAAAAGACACCATGGGTGAAGTTCAGGTCCCAGCCGATAAATATTGGGGTGCTCAAACAGAACGTTCCCGAAACAATTTTAAAATAGGAAACTCCGGTTCAATGCCAAAAGAAATCATTGAAGGTTTTGCCTATTTAAAAAAAGCAGCCGCTTACGCTAATTATGATTTAGGAGTTTTGCCAATCGAAAAAAGAGACGCCATTGCAACAGTTTGCGACGAAATATTAGCCGGACAATTAGACGATCAGTTTCCGCTGGTAATTTGGCAGACCGGTTCAGGAACGCAAAGCAACATGAACGTAAATGAAGTAATTGCCAATCGCGCTCAAGTTTTGAAAGGTTTTGAAATTGGCGAAGGCGAACAATTCATAAAAGCAAATGACGATGTAAACAAATCGCAGTCATCAAATGATACTTTCCCAACAGGAATGCATATTGCGGCTTATAAAATGGTAGTTGAAACCACAATTCCGGGAGTTGAAAAACTACACACAACATTAGTCAAAAAAGCAACCGAATTTAAAGACGTCGTTAAAATTGGCCGTACGCACTTAATGGATGCAACACCTTTGACACTCGGACAGGAAATTTCTGGTTACGCAGCTCAATTAGCCTTCGGATTAAAAGCTTTAAAAAATACTTTAGCACATTTATCTGAAATTGCTCTAGGCGGAACTGCAGTTGGAACCGGATTAAACACACCAAAAGGTTACGATGTAAAAGTTGCCGAATACATTGCAAAATTTACCAACCATCCGTTTATAACAGCAGAAAACAAATTTGAAGCTTTAGCCGCGCATGATGCCATTGTAGAAACTCATGGAGCCTTGAAACAATTAGCCGTTTCATTAAACAAAATTGCAAATGATGTTAGAATGCTGGCATCTGGACCTCGATCTGGAATTGGCGAAATTCATATTCCTGAAAACGAACCAGGATCTTCTATTATGCCAGGAAAAGTAAATCCGACGCAATGCGAAGCTTTAACGATGGTTTGCGCGCAGGTTATTGGTAATGACATGGCAATTGCTGTTGGTGGCATGCAAGGACATTACGAACTTAATGTTTTTAAACCCGTTATGGCTGCAAACTTTTTACAATCGGCTAGATTATTAGGAGATGCGTGTGTTTCATTTGATGAACATTGCGCTCAAGGAATCGAGCCAAATTACAAACGCATCAAAGAATTGGTAGACAACTCCCTTATGCTTGTAACCGCTTTAAATACTAAAATTGGTTATTACAAAGCAGCTGAAATTGCTCAAACGGCCCACAAGAATGGAACAACTCTGAAAGATGAAGCTGTTCGTTTAGGCTATGTTTCTGCAGAAGATTTTGATGCTTGGGTGAAACCGGAGGATATGGTGTAAATTAATTGTGAATTATAAATGGTTAATGGTTAATTAATCTGCAACGTTATATAAAAAGAGCTTTCTAAAATTTAGAAAGCTCTTTTTAAATTTATAATTAACAATTTACAATTCACCATTATCAACGTAGTCTTGCAAATAACTGAATCTTTCCGTCAATTTTCCGTTTTCGGTGATTTTGGCGCGTTTTAGAATTCCGTCTTTATCTCCATTGAAGAAAGCTGGAATTACATGTTCCATAAATTGTTCTCCAAAACCTTCGCTGGCATCTTTCGGAATTTCACAAGGCAAATTATCAACAGCCATTACTGCAACCGCAGCCGGATGAAAAAAATCAACTTCCTTATCTTCTAAAGGAAAATAACCATATAAAGGCTCTGCAATAGTTGATGAACGAACGGTACAGGCAATCGGCCCGCCAACGTCACATGAAATGTCTGCCACAACTTTAAGTTTGCAATCGCTGGCATTCAACATTTCTCTTGTCAAAATCATTGGCGCCGCACTGGCGTGAAAATGTCCTGCAAAATAAATATCCGAAACTTTTGTAAATTTCTCAAAATCAGAAGTATATTCTTCAGGATGATTTACAAAATCTTTAAAGTCCAAAACTTGTCCGTCTTTTCTTTTATTATATTCTAAAACATCTAATTGAACATAAACTGCCTGTGCGTACTTTTTAGTCAAATAATTATCAATTGTAATTTCTTTAACTTTAATAGCGTCCAAAATTTCTTTTGCTCCACTCCCGACCTTTCCGGTTCCGGTAACAACAAATTTTAAGGCAGGCATTGTTATGCGTTTTAAATGCTTTATCAAATCCTCTTTTCCTGAAAGTGTTTCCGCTTTTGGAAGTTTAAATAATTCAAATTTAATTCCGAAAGCCCTGATTCCGTTGTAAACACCTACCATTCCGGCGTATTTCCCGAAACCTATTAAACGGTGATCTAACTCATTAACTATCGTTTCATGATCATATAAGTCAATTTTCTTTTCTAAAATAGCCTGAAGTAATTTTCGGTTATGAGGCTGTTTTTTTATGGTATGCGAAAAAAAGAAATACGCTTTATTTGGAATTAAATTTTCTACAGGAACCTCTTTTACTCCAAATAAGACATCACAGTCAGAAACATCATCTGTCACCGTTAAGCCCATACTTTTATATTGAAGATCTGAAAAAATCCTAATATCAGAACTCTCTACTTCTATTACAGCATCATGATATTGCTGTTTCAATTTTGCTAATGCATCTGGAGCAAATACTACACGTCTATCTGGTGGGTTTTTTCTTTCTTTTATAATTCCAAATTTCATTTAAATAAGTTTAAAGCTTTTAATAATATAACTTTTTACATCGTATTTGTTTCAAATATAACAAATTTCGTTAAAGTTTTGTTCAAAAATTACAATTTAGAATATTTAAAAACCGTTGAACGCTGAATAACAATCGACTAACTAAAAATTTAGTTAAAATTATGTTAACATAGCCTTTTGAAGTCGCTAAAATTTCAAAAACATAAATATTGAATTCTATATATTTGTTTTTAAAGAATGATGAAAATGAGTTTCCTTAAAATGACAAAGATACCACAAATACTTTTCCTAATTTTAGTTTTAAGTTCATGTGGCAATGATAAAAAGACTAGCGTTGATCCAGCTTCAGTAGTTGAAGATACAATGCCAAAGATGAAGCCATTAGGGCCGGAAAAAAGAATATCACAAGCCTACATAAATTCCGTAAAAGGCAGAATTAATCACTTTTATAATAAAAACTGGCCAAACAATAGCATGAATGGAAGTTTTTTAGTGGCAAGAAACGGACAAATTATTTTTGAAAGATACAATGGTTACGCCAACAAAAATGAAGGAACAAAAATCACTGCCGAAACTCCTGTACAAATTGCATCAGTAAGTAAAGTTTTGACGGCAACTGCTGTTTTAAAATTGGTAAATGCAGGAAAACTTGATTTGGATCAAAAAGTCAATACGATTCTAAAAACCTTTCCATACGAAGATTGTACAGTTCGAATGCTTTTAAGTCATCGCACCGGAATGCGCAATTATGCTTATTTTACAGATCATGACAAATCGGTTTGGGACAGACATAATCAATTAACAAATAAAGATATTCTAGATATTTTAGCCACAAAAGACATTGGTCTTGAAGCAAAAACCGGAACTCGTTTCGGATATTGTAATACCAATTATGCAATGTTGGCGTTGATTATCGAAAAAATCACAGGTTTAAAATATAAAGAAGCAATGGCTGAAATGATTTTCAAGCCATTGGGCATGACGCATACTTATATTTTTGATGATGATAAAGACAGAAAAACAATTGTTCCGTCATATAAAGGAAACGGAGCTGAAATTGGTTTTGATTATTTAGATAATGTTTACGGAGACAAAAATGTTTTTTCAACTGTTCGCGATCTTTTGAAATTTGACCGCGCAAGACAATCACCTGACTTTTTAAAACCGGCTTTATTAAAACAAGTTTATACGGGTTACAGCAACGAGCGCAAAGGAACTAAAAACTACGGTCTTGGAATCAGAATGATTAATTGGGAAACGGGACAGAATTTTTATTTCCACAACGGTTGGTGGCATGGCAACACCTCATCTTATATTACTTTAATGAAGGAGCATGTAACCATTATTGCGCTATCAAATAAAATGACCAGAAACACTTATGCGGTTCGTAAACTGGCTCCAATTTTTGGCGATTATCCTTTTAATTTCAAGGACGAAGAGTAAAACTAATAGTCATAAAGTCGAAAGTCAAAAGTCGTAAAGTCCTAAAATAGTTGCTAATATTGACTTTGGACTTTTGACTTTCGACTTTATGACTTTTTTTTAAAATTTTAGCAGAAAGTAATTTCAAATAGTATAAATTTGCAGACTTATTTTTTGGGGTCGACTGGTTTTGACAGCAAGTCGAATTGAACAGTAAGCACGTCGAGCATTGAGACCTTGCTCGTAAATATAAGATCTCGAACTTTTACACGGCGAAAATAATTACGCTTTAGCTGCTTAATCCGAATCATAGTAAGATTGCGCCACGTCTCTACAAGGTAGAGAAGCTGGATTCTCCTGGAAAGCCTTGGTTTGTGGCGTTCCGTTCAGGGGAACCGTAAAAATAAACCTAGATTTCTATGAGCTTCGGGTAGATTTCGAAAATTAAGAAGATAAGTGTTCGGTGGCTGTTTCTGGCCTAGCTTAACATCGAAAATCTAATCAGGAAATAAACGTGTAGAAAGCTCTTTAGTTGCTTGTTTGGACCCGGGTTCGATTCCCGGCGACTCCACAGAAAAAAGCCTGTAAACTCTATGTTTACAGGCTTTTTGTTTTTTAATTCATTTAAATAATTATTTCGCGTAATTCTGAATAAGAAGTAACGAGATCACTAAGTGTAAATCCACGATTTAGACCACTCGGATTAGGGAGTATCCAAACCTTGGCCCCGCAAAAATCTTCAGACTGTAATCCCCATGTAATTTGTTTTTTACCTGAAAAAGCTTTGTAGGCGGCTTTACCAAGAAAAGCAATATACTTAGGTTTAAATTGCTTGATCTTGTCCCTAAAAATCTCAATTGCATCATCAAATTCCTCTTTTGATAGCTGATCTGCACGAGAAGTTGCCCTTGCTACAGCTGTAGTCAAACCAAATTCAAAATTTAAGATGTCAATATCGTTTATGGCTTCTATTTGATATGGAGTAAAACCAGCCTGATGTAATACTTTCCAAAATCGATTGCTTCTTCCTGAAAAGTGATGTCCATCTAATGCCGATTTTAAGCCCGGATTAATTCCGCAAAAAAGCACATTCAAATTTTCTTTAATAATATCAGTTAACATTTATGAAATTCAAATCGGTTAGTTATAAGTTTAAAAATAGCAATTACTTTATACATCATTTTGATCCTAACAAAGTTACTTAAAGATAAATCGTCACAACGTCTTTTGCAATTAATTCCCTTTTGCAATAAAACCCGGAACTCCAGTTTTAACTACGCCATTAAATCGCTGTCTGATCGGTATAGAATTAATTTGGTCAAAAGCTTCTTGTGGTAAAATACCAATATTAAAATTTTCATAAGCACGTTCCAGAGTTTTAGGAGTAGTCAACAAGGTTGTACCACGCTGTACTGCCCAAGAAAGCAATACTTGTGCAGGCGTTTTTCCTGTTTTTTCTGCAATCTTTAAAACAATTTCATCTTCAATTGGTCCGGGCTTTATTCCGTGTCCAAGTGGGGCAAAAGCCAAAAAAACAATTCCTTTCTCTTTACAATAATCAAGAAGCTCATTTTCTGGTAAATATGGATGTGATTCCACTTGAACTACTGCTGGTTTTATTCTGGCAGCTTCATAGATAGGTATAAGCTCTGTTAAACTAATATCAGATAAGCCAATTGATCTGACCTTCCCGCTATCAACAAGACTTTCCATCGCTCTCCATGTATCCATCAAAGTTACTTCGTGATCGTAAATTACATTCCCGTTTTGATCTCTAGGATCCTGTTCCTCTCCAGGTTGAAAAGCAAATGGAGTATGAATAAGATAAAGATCCAGATAGTCAAGTCCAAGTCTCTTCAAACTTGCCTCAAACGCTGGTTTAACACGCTCCGGTCTATGATTAGTGTTCCATAACTTCGTAGTAACAAAAATCTCTTCACGTGTAATTCCTTCAATTGCCATTCCTTCTTTTAAGGCCTCTCCTACCTCTTTTTCGTTGCGGTATCGTTCTGCGGCATCAAAATGACGAAAACCCGCTTTTAATGCATCTTTAGTGGCACTTATTGTTAATAATGGATCAGGAATAAGGGTTCCAAATCCGAGTGAAGGGATGCTTAAGTTTTTATATGATATGCTCATTTTTGAATATTTTTAAGTTAATATTTTTTCCTTTTCATCAACAAATTGTTACAATTCTCTGAAGGTTATTAAGCCTTAGAATTAAAAGATAAAGTTCCAGCTAAAAACTCAGATACATATGTGACATACATCACATATTAGTATAAAAATCGTCTACATTTTTAGGTTCAGATGTACTAAGTAAATCACGTAAAAACCCCCAGTAATTAGGGGAAATTTGCCCTTGTTGCAACGTTTCTAAACTTATAATTTAGTTTCAGAATTCATGGCCAGAATTTAATTCGGAGTAAGTCGAAAATCCAAGAAAGAGTAGACGTAATTTTATTAATAATAAAATGGAAACTTTAGAAGAACAATTCAAAAACATGCATCTTCTTGACCGAGATGAGCGCTTGAGATTACTCAGTAAAATAGATATAATTCGCCCGGAAATCCTGAAGCCTTTTTTTCCTGGACGATGGCTTTGGAAACGCTGTAATCTAAAAGTTTTGATTGTAACAGATGGTGGTTTGGATTTTGGTACGGGAGCATTTGGCTTATCTGAATTTTTAACCACTTTTAATGAACTGCAAAGATCTACCTGGTATAATTACCAAATAACACTTGGTCACAGAAGTCCTACCGCTTTTTCAAATCCTAATCCATTGGTTGTAGCCACTATTCCAAGTTTTAATTTTGCTTCAAGTGTAACGCTTGCTAATTTTGACCAGGTGTGGTTGTTTGGTATCAATTCTGGATCAGGTTTACCAACTAATGAATTAGCCGCGGTTGAAACTTATATGAATAATGGTGGCGGATTATTTGCTACAGGTGATCATGGGACTTTAGGTTCAGCTATGTGCAGTAATATACCAAGAGTAAAAGACATGAGACATTGGGCTGATTTCGGCGCAAATGAAGTGGGCATGACCCAGCCACGAAGAAACGATACAAACCGACCAAAAGCAGGTGATGCAACTTCTTTGTATTTTGATAACCAATCAGACAACATTCCGCAAAATATTTCTGTGAGAATATTTGGTACAGGCCTGCCGCATCCTTTGTTATCCATTAAAAAAAGTATCAGACCATCTGGATTAATTGACATTATGCCAGATCATCCGCATGAAGGTGAATGCAAACCTGAAACATCATTTACTGTTAATGGGATCACTGTGGCTACTCAAAATATTGCAACTTCTCATGTTTTAGGAGGCAGCACTACTGGAGGTGGCGGAAAATCGCTAACTATTCCACATTCTTTTTCTTCTATTGCTGTATGGGATGGCCGTTTGGCAAAAGTGGGCCGTATCGTAGTCGATTCAACATGGCATCATTTTGTAAATGTTAATCTAAATGGGTCCGAATCTTTTTTTAACGGAGATGACAGACCGGGTTTACAATCTGGTTTAACCACAGCTGATTTTAAAGCTATTAGACAATATTATATGAATATTTCGCTTTGGATTACCAAAAACAAAGCATTTTTATGTTTGAGAAGATATGTGTGGTACTACCTTTTAAAAGATTCACAACTTATAGAAGCAAGTTTGAATTACCCACTTGAAAAAAGAGAAAATATTTCAATTGCAGATTTAAACAGTATTGGAGCGTTGGCAGAAGAAATTCTATCTGAAAAATATAGTCCGTCATTTGCCAGAGATTTTTTAATTGAAGCTCTTGAACCCATAAATCCAAATCTGGCTTATAAATTAAACATTTGGAAACCTGATAATCTGGAAGAAATTAGAAAAAAAGACGACAAATATTATCAACCTTGGGTAAACTTAGATTTTATTTTACATACTGCCATCGGAGGTGGATTTATCGCATTAAGAGATGATAAAATTATTTCTGATGAAAATGTAAATGAAAAAGATTTGGATAGTATAATCGATGTCTTCAACAAAGGAGCACAATTTGGTTTTGATAAATCTGTAACAAATCTTGGGACAAGCATTAACTCTTTGAGCAATGAATTAAAAATCAGACTTTAGCAATAATCTTTTTATAGGAAATAAAACTATTAAACATGTTTTTTTCATATTTAAGCATTGCATTAAAATCTAAGACACTACCAAAAAGCCTAATAAACTGTCTCGTCCTGAAATATCATAAAACAAAAAAAGCCTGACAAAAAATCAAAATTTTCATCAGGCTTTTTACTTATTTTTAAAAATTTTCTCATCAATATTTCCACACCAAAACATCGGCCGTTTTTATAGACTGAGTTCCAAAGATAATTTTTGCATCTTTTGGCAAATTGAAGTTATAAGGCTTATCAGAATAGTTAACTGCTATTCCGAAACCGTCGCGATAATCGATCATTACTCCTTCTGGATAATCTTCTATAGGTGCGTTTTGCTGTTTGTATAATTTTCTGATTACTTGTTTTTCTAAGTCGCCATTTTTCGAATCTGTACCAACGTATGTCACGGTTCCTTTTCCTAATTTATGCGAAACGACAGATGCTGTACCTGCATAAAAATCACCTTGATAAGTTGCCCAGATTTCTGTTCCTTTATTCGGTTTTAGTAAATCTCCCCAACTTGTCCAGGCAAATTCTTGATTTTCAAATTTAATAGCACCAGGAGAATGAGGCATTAATAAATCATACGATTCTATTTGAGATCCTATCAAACTCCAAATGGGCTCATAAAATTTTGCCTCCCAAAGATGTCCTTGACGGTTTTGGATTCCAGATCGGCAACTCATGATTAAATTTCCACCATTTTTTGCGTACAAGGTTAATTTATCAATCAATTTTTGATCGATCATTTGATAAGCCGGCACGATCAAGAAAGGATATCTTGAAAAATCTGTTGTGTCTCTGACGAAATCAACCGGCGCACCAATTGACTTTGAAGCTTTATAATATTTTAAAAAGTGATTAATCGTATTCCATTCTTTGGTTTGCTTATTTAAGTCAATCCCTATCACATTATCCGGATTGAACAAAATTCCGGTTTTACGTTTTAGATAATAGTCTGGTAATTCTGCCTTTGCGTTATAGTTTTTTCGAAGTGTTTCTATTTCTTTTATAAATTGGCTGAATTCCAGTCCGCCCGGTGTTGGCGTCACGCCATCTGTACCAACGATACCATAGTGATACTGCTCATAACCATACAAAGGAGCACGAAAACGATACGTACATTCGAATTTACTGCCTCCTGCAAAAACATGCCACAGCCACATTCGAACACTGCCCGGCAAAGGTTGCGGATTAATGCTTCCCCAGTTCACTTGTCCCGGCTGTAATTCCATACAACCATACATTCCTTTAAGCGGTCTGAAAAAATCATTAGCCATTCCGATAGCAGCATAATCTCCCAAACGATATCCATTTTTTCCTATCCCAAAACTTCCACCATAAACCATATAACGAGTATAGCAATCAAAATCAAATTCTGTGCTCATACCAATAAAACTCTCATCATAAGCGGGTCTATAATTAGAAGTAATCCATTGATCCTTGCTTACATATTTGCGAATGACTGCCGCTTGAGAATCCAGAAAAGTAGCAGTTTCCTTATCGGAAAATCTGTAATGATCCAATTGCGAATGCAAATTCATTCCCCATTCTTTATGCAAAGGAATATTTATTTCACTGAAATCAGAATAAATACCACTCCAAAAACTATTGCCCCAAGCTTTATTAAGAGTGTCGATATTCTGATATTTTTCCTTTAGCCAATTGCGGTAACGTTGTTGTGCATCTGCTCCATAATCCAGAAAACGTGCTGGTTCATTATCTATTTGCCAACCAATGATATTTTTGTTATTTCCATATTTTTTTGCCAATTGCTCGACCATTTTTAAAGAATAACTTCTATAGTAATTGCTCGAAAATGAGGCGTGTTGTCTAGAACCATGATCACTTTTGGTCCCATCCTCATACGTAACGAGTACATCTGGATGCTTGCGCACCAGCCATACGGGAGGCGTTGCTGTAGAAGTGCACATGACAATTTTTAGTTTATATTTTGTTGCAATTGCTACTGCTTTATCAAGCCATTTAAAATCATAAACTCCTTCTTGTGGTTCTAATTGTGCCCAAGCAAATTCTCCAAAATGAGTAAACTCAAAACCCATTTCTGCAATTTTTTTCAGATCTCTATCCCATTGGCTTTCATCCCAATGTTCGGGATAATAATAAACTCCTACGGTAGTCAGATCTTTTTTTGGAAAATACTTTTCAAATTTTTGAGCATTTGTCACCATACAAGCCATTGTCACTAAAAAAGTTAGCACCAACTTTTTGAATATCTTTCTTTTAATAATCTTCATCTCTTATTTACGGATTTGTTACATAAATTAAAGTGTTAAATATACACTTATTTTAAAATATAAAACAGTTACAAATATCTTTCTTTTCAAAATCTTTGTTTCAAAACACAAAAGACACAAATAAGCTTAGGCGGTTTGCAATTTTAAAATTATCTTTACGGATATGTATACACAAGGACTTCTTTCACCACCACGATTTTAATAGCATCTCTGATCTAACAGAGCATACTTTCGGCGCGCTTGCCGAATGATTTTGTATGCTTATTTGATAATATTAAAATCTGCCATTTTTGGTGCAAAAAATTCATGAAAAATTCTTATTTCCTATTACATCTAGCCGTATTTTTGGCTGGATTCACTGGCGTATTTGGTAAACTGATTACACTTAATGAAGGTTTACTGACATTCTACCGAGTTCTCTTTTCAGCAATAATATTATTTATCCTAACCCGATTTTTGAAAATTGGAAGCGATACCACAAACTCCGAAAAAAAATCAATTGGTAAAGTTGGGATATTGATTACCGTTCACTGGGTGTTTTTCTATGCCAGCATTAAATATTCAAACATTTCCATTGGTGTGATTTGTTATTGTTTGACTAGCTTTTTTACTGCAATCTTCAAACCTTTGATTGATAAAACGAATTTCAAATTTACCGAATTAGTGCTGAGTACTTTGACTTTAGCAGGAATTAGCCTAATATTTCATTTTGATGCATCATATCAATTGGGAATTATTCTTGGAGTGATTTCTTCAGCTTTTGCTGCGCTTTACACCATTTATAATGAACGTTTGGTTCAGTTTTATGACAGCAGGCTTATCAATTATTACCAAATGGTTTCGGGTTCGATTTTTCTAATCGTTTTGTTGCCTGCTTATTTATACTTTTTTCCAGTAAAAACTATTGCCCCTGATTTAAGCGACACGATTTATCTTATTTTATTGGCATTATTCTGTACAGTTGGCCTTTATGTTTTGTTTGCCGAAGTATTAAAAAAGATTCCAGCTTTTACCGTAAATCTGACTTTTAATCTAGAACCCATTTATGCCATTGTGATTGCTTTTCTTTTTTTCAATGAAAGCAAATCTGTAAATACTTCCTTTTATGCTGGAATACTTTTTATTATAAGTTCAGTTGTGTTGCAATCTTATGCATCATCAAAAACAAAACTTAAATAAATTACGATTTAAAAAAAAAAGCCTGAAAATTTAGTTTTTCAGGCTTTTTTACTTTCCAAAATATTTAAATATCGGCGTATAAAATTTATTTTACATCAAACCAAAGTTTCGTAGTCAGCAAATCTTTTCCTTGACCTGCAACTGCAGCTTGGTAACTGTCTCCGTTTAATGATTGCTCTGTTCCTGGATAAAAGAAACGTGAAGGAATTTTTCCATCTAGAACTGTTGCTGGACCTGCTTTCAAAACCGGATAATCTAATCTTCTCCATTCTGTAAAAGCGTCTAATCCTTGTCCGTAGAAAGCAATCCATTTTTGCGTACCAATCGATTTAGCATAATTTGTAGCATCGTATTTTACTGTTGCCTGATTCAGATAATTCGAAATCGCAGTTGCATCGGTAATTCCAAATTGATTGAATGATGCCGTAATTGCATTTTTATAATACTGTTCAGCATCTCCGGAAATATAGCCACGAGCCACAGCTTCAGCAAGATTGAACAATGTTTCTGAATAAGAAGCAATTACTGCCGGCGATGCCGAAGTCAAAAAGTAAGTTCCCGGTTTTGATGTTTTGGCAAAACCCTGGCTATTGGCATCACTGTTAGATAATCCGTTAGCTCCACCAACGTATTTTCCAACACTTGCATCTGATGGCAATTGCGCATAAACTGGCAAACGCGGATCTGATAATTCATACAACTTGTCAACCAATGTTTTCGAAATACGGAAATCATCACGAGTTTCAAACCAAGCCGAAGCCGGATTTTGTTGCGGTGAACTGATGTAAGTAAATTTGAAAGTATCTGCATTACTACTGATTAATCCGCCGGCATCGCTTGTTGCATCAATTGCTGCTTGTTTTGCCAAAGCTGGTTCTCTGTCAGAAATTCTCAATGCGATTCTTAAACGAAGCGAATTCACCAATTTTTTCCACTTTGAAATTTCGCCTTTATAAACCAAATCTCCAGTTACAGCGCCATTTGCTGTATTCAATAAAGATTGCGCTTGTTTTAAATCATCAAGCAATCCAGTATAAACTTCTTTTTGAGTATTGTAAGCTGGCGTTACTTTTAAACCGGCTTCTTTGTATGGAATGCTTCCATAAGCGTCAGTCAATAATAAAAATGTCCAAGAACGAAGCGTTAATGCAATTCCTTTATAATTTGAATTTGCCTGCGCATCAGGAAATTTAATGATGGTGTTCAAATCTGTAATTAATGTTGCATAACCTGTATTCCATAAAGAAGTAAACGAAGTATTTGAAACATCATATCGATCTGGTTCTGTATACTGGATTTTAGCCCAATGTTGAACAAACAACAAAGACGAGTTAAAGTTATTTCCATCACCCCAATATAAATCCGCTCCTTGTTTTAGTGTTCCTGTCAACAAGTAAGGCGCTAATGGTGTTTCAGTTGCATTTGGATTTGCATTAATATCATCCAAAGTATCGTTGCAAGAACTCAGTGTCAATGCAATCAAGGTTGTATATAATAGTTTTTTAAGCATGATTCCGAGTTTTTAAAATTTAAGATTAACATTCAGACTGAAATTTCTGGTAGTTGGTAAAGCTAAACTCTCCAAACCTTGTGCGTTTCCAGTATTGAAAGCAGTTTCAGGATCTATATTTGGCACATCTTTGTAAATAAATAATAGGTTACGACCAGCAGCAGTAATACTTGCGCCCTGAAGTCCTAATTTCTTAGCTAGTTTTTTATCTACGTTATAAGTAAGTCTAACTTCTCTTAGTTTTACATAAGTTGAACTGTAAATGTAAGCTTCGCTGATATTGTACGATGCTTTGTAATATTCCTGTGCACTAATCACTTTATTGTTTGGAGTTCCGTCAGCAAATACACCACCGAAAATCATTCCGTCATCATAAACTGCTACACCACCAGGAGCAGCTCCTCCAGTTACCAATGTTTTTGGGTTAGAAGTATTATTTCCTGGATAATAATAGCTTAATCCGCCATTCTCAGCACCTCGGCCTGGAAGCGTCTGCGCTAAAACTCCCGTATAATTACCCGTTCTGTTTGTTCCTGAAAAAAGCTCTCCACCTACACTTGCATCAACAAGAACCGAAAGCTCAAGATTTTTATAGGTAAATGTATTGGTAACACCTGCTAAATAATCTGGCGTATAATGTCCTAAAACTTTCTTTGTCGGATCTGCTTTTGGTAATCCATTGGCACCTACTACAATATTTCCGTTTGCATCACGCTCGTAAGCTGTACCATAAAGTGCTCCGTAAGCTTGTCCTACTGAAGCTAGCACATCAACACCTCCCGAAGAACCAATAGTATAGTTTTGAATCTTTTTATCATAATCCAAAATCTCAACTTTACTTGTATTCTTAGAGTAATTTACACCAACATTCCATTTGAAATTTTCAAGCTGAATAGGATTTCCATCCAACTGAACTTCGATACCTTGGTTGTTAATTTTCCCTGCATTGATTAATTGCGAATTATAACCACTTGAAGCTGTTGTTTTAATCTCCAAAATTTGATCGAAACTGTTCGTATTATAATAAGCAACATCAAAATGTAATCTGTTTTTCCAGAAAGAAGATTCGATACCAACTTCTGTAGAACGAGTTGTTTCAGGTTTCAAGTCCTGATTCAGTTTCTTTTGTGAAGAGGTCTGAATTGGATTTCCATCAAATGCTGTTTGGAAATTATAAACTGTCGATAATTGATATGGATCTGCATCATTACCAACTTCAGACCAACCACCACGCAGTTTTAAGAAATCAAGCGTATTGCTTTTTATATTCAACGCATCAGTTAAAACTAAACTTCCATTGATCGAAGGATAAAAATACGAACGATTACTGCTTGGTAATGTAGATGACCAGTCATTACGAGCTGTAAGATTCAAAAACGCATAATTTCTGAAACCCAATTGAGCAGAAGCATACGCACTATAAACTCTCAATCTTGATAAGGTGTTTGAAGAAGTCAACGGGTCACGTGAATTTGTCAATGTATATAAATCTGGTACAGCCAAACGCGGTGCTTTTTGGTAATTGTTTGCATCGCTGTGGTTACGAATATTAAAACCTGCAAGAGCATCTAAAGTAAAATCTTCACTAAGGTTTTTGTTATAATGAAAAAGCCCTTCAGTATTTTGTTCGTTTACGGTATAAGCATCTTCAGCATAAGAACCGAATGGCGTTCCGTTTGTGCCATATTTAATGGTGTATTTTCTGCGGTCATTGTAATAATCAACTCCTGTACGGAATTTAAAATCAAGTCCGTCGAAAAGTTTCGCTTCCAAATGAATATCACCAATTAAACGGTTGCGTTGTTGGCTAGTAGTATTATAATAAGCATTCCAATACGGATTGCTATAATAGCTGTTGTTCCAGTTTCTAGTCCAATCCTTATCAAGTTCATTGATATCGACCTGACGTCCAAACCAAAGAAATTGCAACATTACACCTGCCGCACGCCCGCCTGATGGACCACCTGGAAGTTGTGGAGCATCTGTTACAATATAATTACCTGTTACTCCAACTTTAATACTTTTTGATATTTGGTAATTCGTATTAATTGTGAAATTTGTTTTGTTTATTTCACTGTTGGGCACTGTCCCTAATTGCTTCTGATTATTTACTCCAACACGGAAATCTGATTTTTCATCTGATTTTGCCACCGAAATACTATTATCATAAGTAAGTCCAGTATTAAAAAAGTCTTTCACATTGTTTGGATGTGCTACAAACGGAACTGCTTGCCCATTTGAATAAAATTGAGGAATCAAACGTCCGTCTAAACGCGGTCCCCAGCTTTCATCAACACCATCGTTAACTCCTCCTCCTTTTCCATCTACAAAACTAAATTTTCCATTTGATCCTTGTCCGTATGAATTTTGAAAATCTGGCAAAGTAGTAACCTGAGAAACCGTAATACCAGAATTAAAAGTAATACCAAGTCCGTTTTGACCTTTTCCAGATTTTGTAGTAATTAAAACAACACCATGCGCCGCACGTGAACCATAAAGTGCTGCTGCATTTGGTCCTTTTAATACTGTTAATGTCTCGATATCCTGCGGATTCAAATCGGCGATTGCATTTCTGAAATCACGAGTTGCTCCACCTGCATTCAATTGCGAATTATCTACAGGAACTCCATCAACAACAAATAATGGCTGATTATTTCCTGCGATAGAAGTTTCACCACGAATAATAATACGTGAAGATCCCATATCTCCTTGTGAATTGGTAATACGAACACCTGCTAATTTACCAGTAAGACTGTTCAAGAAGTTCGTTTCTTTTGTACTAGCAAGTTCTTTACCTTTAAGCGCCTGAGTCGTATATCCTAATGATTTCTTTTCTTTTGTAATTCCAAGAGCCGTAACTACAACTTCTGATAGCGCATTCTGCTCTTGAGTAAGATCAATGACAACCGCATTTTTATTAACTACAACTTCAGTTTTTTTATAACCTAAATAACTTACAATTAAAGTATAAGGAAATTTTTGTCCGGTTTGGAAGTAAAATTTACCATCAAAATCGGTTACAACTCCATGCGTTGTCCCTTTAATGTTGATTGAAGCCCCAATTACAGGCTCTTTTGTAACAGCATCTACAACTGTTCCTTCAAGTTTTGACTGGATTAACGGTTTCGTTTCTTGCGCGTTAACCCCTATGGAAATCAAGAAAATACACAACAGTATATATCTATTTAATTTTTTTTTCATTACTTTGTTTTAGTTTAATAAAAAGGTGAGCCGAAAACAGATTTAGTCCATTTTCGCTTTCCTTCTAGAGATGACAATTTCTTTAAGCTTCACCATTTCTGCTGCAACAGAAATGGTTTTTTCTTTTTATCTGCAACACATTCGTTTTTTCATTTTTCTTTTTTTTATTTTGGGTTATTATTATTTTATTTGGTCTATACAATATTATTCCCCCTGCAATTGAAGGTCTTTGTTATAAAATTTAATAAATCAGGGATTGAAGAATTTTAGGAGAGACATCTCCTAAAACATAAACCATCAAAAAGTTCTTACTCGCTCAGAAATCATTTGACAATTTTTAATCTTTATTTTAAATTCTACTAATTTGATAGAACAAAGGTAAATTAAAAATATTAACTCAAAAACTTTATGCGCTTTTTTTGCAAAAAAAATGTTAACTAAAAAATTTTAGTAATTTTAAATCATTAAAAACTAAACAGTTAAAATCAAAATAGATTTTGGCACGATATGAGAAATTTCTGAGAACAACCTACAAAGGCCATATTTACTGTATCGTTTTCGTTAAAAATAAATGTGTTTCGAACACAAAAAAGTATCACAATAAAGACCAAAAGTGAACTATTTTACCCCTACTTTTTCATCATTTTTCTCTAACTTAGCGGTCTGTATATTTGAAATATGCGATTTAAAATAAACTTTGTTTTTCTGCAAAACACTGAATAAAAAAGCAATACCGTTTTTTCTCTTACTTTTTTGCAGTAAACATTCTTCTAATAATTTAGTTAATTGAAAACTATGAACAAATTTGATTTTGGAATTGTAGGATTAGGTGTAATGGGCCGAAACTTACTTTTAAATATTGCCAGTCATAATTTTGCGGCTGCAGGTTTAGATTTAGACACAGAAAAAGTCAATTCTCTTCAGCAAGAAGCCGATGCAAACCATACTATTGAAGCAACTACAGATGTCAAGCATTTTGTAGAGCTTATCCAGCAACCTAGAGCAATTATGTTATTGGTTCCCGCGGGAAAACCAGTTGACAGTGCAATCGCAAGCTTACTTCCTCATTTAGATAAAGGTGACATTATTATTGACGGAGGAAATACTTATTTCACTGACACAGACAGACGATTTTTAGAATTATCTGAAAAAGGAATTCATTTCTTCGGAATGGGAATTTCTGGTGGTGAAAAAGGTGCTCGTTTCGGTCCTGCTATGATGCCAGGCGGTGATCAGAAAGCTTATGAAAGACTTCGTCCTATTTTTGAAGCAATTGCAGCAAAAGTTGACGGAGAACCTTGTGTTGAATATTTAGGAAATGGTTCTGCCGGAAACTATGTAAAAATGGTTCACAACGGAATTGAATACGGAATCATGCAGTTGATTTCTGAAATTTATGACCTTATGAAAAGAGGTTATAATTTGGATGACGAAACCATTCAGAAAACTTTTGCAGAGTGGAATCAAACCGATGATTTAAGATCATATCTAATTGAAATTACCGGAAACATCTTAAAACAAAAAGATGAAGACGGAACTCAATTAATTAATAAAATCTCAGATTGGGCAAGATCTAAAGGTACAGGAAAATGGACTTCGCAAAATGCAATGGATTTACAAGTTCCAGTTCCAACAATCGACGCAGCGGTAAACATGCGCGATATGTCAAAAACTAAACCAGAAAGAATTGAAGCTGCTAAAAAATTAGTTTGGAACGCAAGCGAAACAAATGTTGATCAAAGCGAAGCAATTTCCGCTTTAAAATCGGCTTTATATTTTTCTATTGTTGTGACGTATGCTCAAGGTTTAGCACAACTTCATACCGCTTCTAAAGAATACAACTACGGGTTAAATCTAGAAACAGTTGCTAAAATCTGGCGTGGAGGATGTATTATTCGTGCGACAATTTTAGAAGATTTCAGAAAAGCTTATGTTACAAAAGCAGATTTACCAAACTTACTTTTAGATGGCGGAATTGCTTCTAAATTAACAGAAAACCAAGCAGGAATGAGAGCTGTAATTCAATTTGCAATTCAAAAAGGATTGCCAGTTTCAGGATTAATGAACTCGTTATCTTATTTTGATGCTTACCGTTCAGCAAATCTTCCAACAAATTTAATTCAGGCACAACGTGATTATTTTGGAGCACACACTTACGAACGTATAGACAAAGAAGGAGTTTTCCACACACAATGGGCTGAATAAGCAACTTAAAGCAACACAACTACACACAATGACTAAAAATAAACTAAAGAATCCAACAATCATTGTCATTTTTGGAGGAACCGGAGATTTGGCAAAGAGAAAGCTCTTTCCCGCATTTCAAAATCTGTACCTTGACGGACGTATGTCTGAAAAGTTTCAGATTATTGCTCTTGGAAGAGCAGAAAAAACAAATGAAGATTTTCGCGCTTATGTAGCAGAAAATCTGGCTCTTTTTTCAAGAAGAAAAGGAATTGATGATCCAGAAACAGAAAAATTCCTTTCTCATATAACCTATCATAGTTTAGATATTGACAAAGAAGAATCCTATATTGGATTGAACGAGAAAATTGAAGGCTTTGACCAATCTTTTGGAGAACGCGCAAATCGTCTTTTTTATCTTTCAATTACGCCTTCTTTCATTTCAACTATTTCGAGCAATATCAAAAAAATCGGACTTGCGGCGAATCCAAAACAAGATCGTATTATTATCGAAAAACCTTTTGGTTATGATAAAACGTCTGCAATTGCACTTAATGAAATGCTTTCGCAGACTTTCAAAGAAGAGCAGATTTACAGAATCGATCACTATTTAGGAAAAGAAACGGTTCAGAATATCTTGGCTTTCCGTTTTGGAAATTCGATGTTTGAACCATTATGGAGCCGTAATTTTATTGATTTTGTCCAAATTACCGTAGCAGAGGAAGTCGGCGTTGAAGAACGAGGCGGATTCTATGAAGGTGTTGGAGCATTAAAAGATATGATTCAGAATCACTTGCTTCAGATTTTATGTATGACGGCTATGGA
Organism: Flavobacterium resistens; assembly: GCF_900182645.1. GTDB lineage: Bacteria > Bacteroidota > Bacteroidia > Flavobacteriales > Flavobacteriaceae > Flavobacterium > Flavobacterium resistens. The sequence continues at coordinate 400,176 of NZ_FXTA01000003.1, forward strand.
AGCGCCTGCATCATTAAATGCAGATGACATTCGTAACCGAAAAGCAGATGTTTTGAAATCGATTCGTCGAATCAAGCCAGAAGAAGTAGATCATTATATTGTCAGAGGTCAATACGATGCTGGTGAAATAAAAGGAGTTCCTGTTCCGGGTTATCGTCAGGATAAAGGAATTGCACCAGATTCTAATACAGAAACTTACGTTGCAATGAAAATTTATCTGGACAACTGGAGATGGCAGGGAATTCCGTTCTATTTGCGTTCAGGAAAAAGAATGGAAGAAAAACAATCTTCAATCATTATTCAGTTTAAACCAGTTCCGCATTCTTCATTTTCTTATGGGAAAGAAGGAATGACACCAAACCGATTGATTATCAACATTCAGCCTGCAATGGACATTAAACTGCAATTTATGACCAAAAAACCAGGACTTTCGCTTGCATTAAGACCAGCAGAAATGGTTTTTGATTATTTTGCCTGCTCAACAATGTCGCCAGAAGCTTATGAAACCTTAATTGCAGATGCACTATTAGGAGACCCTACTCTATTTATGCGTTGGGATCAGGTGGAAGAAGCTTGGGACGCAATTGATACAATTCAACAAGTTTGGAAAACAGTAGCTCCAACAAATTTCCCAAATTACAAAGCAGGAAGCTGGGGACCTGAAGAAGCCGACGAATTGTTAGCGCGCCAAGGCCACAAATGGATTCCGAATACACAAACAAAAGAAGAAGTTTTAAATGATACAGATTTATAATAACACAGAAGAAATCAATATTACAGCTGCAGATCTTTTTGTAGCATCGGCTCAAAAAGCGATTGCTGAAAAGGGTAAATTTACAGCTGTGCTTACAGGAGGTTCTTCTCCTGCAGGGATTTACAAATTATTAGCTTCTGATGCTTACAAAAATAAAATAGACTGGAGCAAAGTTTATATTTTTTGGGGAGATGAACGTTGGGTGCCGTTAAACGATGATTTGAGCAATGCTAAAATGTCGTATGCAACATTATTAAGCCACGTTACTATTCCACAGGAAAATATTTTCGAAATGTACAAAGATGGCGTTACTCCTGAAGAATATACCGTTACCTACGAACAAATCCTTAGAAAGATATTAGGTGAAGAAGGGAAATTTGACCTGATTTTATTAGGAATGGGAGATGACGGACACACTGCTTCTCTTTTCCCTGGTGAAGCTGTTTTAGAAGAGCAAACTAAATGGGTTGACGCTTATTATTTAGCACCTCAAAAAATGCACCGAATTACGCTGACTGCGCCGTTAATCAACAAAGCAGAAAAAATTGTTGTAGTGGCTTTTGGCGAGAAAAAAACACACGCTTTAAAAGAAGTTACGACTGGAGCTTATAATCCGACTTTATATCCAATGCAATTGATTAAACCAGTTTCTGGTGAATTATTATTTTTGGTAGATAAAGCTGCTGCAGGAACAAATTAATTTTATTCAAAATAACTTATAAAATCGTAATCATCTGAAAATGGGTGATTGCGATTTTTTTATTTTATTCATTTTCAGTCGATAAACTTTTTATCCTAACAAAAAGTTTAATTAAATTTACTCCGATGGATGGACTAAAAAAACATATAGAGGAAATTACTCCAATAACCAATGAAGAATTTGACTATATCAAAACATTCTTCAAAGAGAAAAAAGTAAAAAAACACCAATATCTGCTTCAGGATGGTGATAAAGTGACTTCTGAATATTGGATTGTCAAAGGTATTTTTCGCGCGTTTCATATTGATAAAGACGGAAAAGAACACATTTTGCAATTTGCTCTTGAAAATTGGTGGTTCTCTGATTACAATGCTTTTTTTAGCCAAAAAGAATCAAACATTAATATTGTTTGCATGGATGATGCCGAAGTTTTATGTCTGACACTTTCTGGCCGGGAACAATTGGCATCGGAATTTCATAAAATGGAACATTTTTTTAGAATGAAATTGACCAGCGGTTATTCGGCACAACAAAGAAGAATTATTTCGCTTCTTTCAAACAATCCGAAAAAACGCTATGAAGAATTTGCAAGTCTTTATCCAAACATAATGCAAAAAATCCCAAAAAAATATATAGCCGAATATTTAGGCGTTAGCCGAGAAACTTTAAGCCGTCTATATTCTACTACTAGCCGAGATTAACAAAACTCAAGCGTGATTTTTATCGCGCTTTTTTTATATCCCCACTTCAACAGCAAAAATCATTCTTAACCAAAGTCAATGATTTTAAAGACGCTGCAAATCTACTTTTGTCCCGTAATCAATAGTTATTTATTCCAACTTTTTTAAGTGTGATTTGAATCACACTTTTAAAGTGAGTTCGGTCAACCGCCAGGTTTTAAACTTGACGGAACTTTGTCTCAGATGAAAAGCTAATTATTTCGCTTAAAAAATTATTAACTGAAAACATTCAATAATTTAAAAAATAAGAATCATGAAAACAACTGCTTTTAAATCCATTAACAAAAAAATTATCGCTTCGATAAATGTGCTCGTACTTATGACAACTGCAGCTAAAGCTCAAAATTCAACAACTGTAAAGACAAAGATTTTGAACGAGACGATTTCAAAAATGACTCAATATGAAGTGAAAGAAGAAGAACAAGCTCAGCTTCGTAAAATACTTTCAGATTATGTCAATAGTGCAATTGCTTCAAAAGAAAATATTATGGCTGAAGCTTTCTTCGAAGAAAAGAAACCAAACATATTATGGCTAATTGAAAGATGGAATAACAAAAATGAATTAGAAAAATTCAGCAAAAAATCAGAAGCAAAATCCTTAGCAAAATTGACTGAAAAATCGCTTCTAAAACCTGTCAGAACTTATTACATAAAAGATCTAGAACCGTTGACAAAAGAACAATGGCGTAAAACAGCAAAAAAAGAAGACAACCAACTAGTTATAATGTTATTTGTTGATGCTAAAAAAGGAACACAGCAAAACTTTAAAGATACGTACCATATCGCAATGCCTCAATTTAGAAGTGAGCCGGGCGTTGTGAATTATCAGCTTTCAGAGATTGAAGGAGATGACACACAATTTGTCACTTACGAAAAATTCAGAAGCAATGATGCTTTTCAATATCATCTCAACTTTCCTCCTATCAAACCCGTAATCGAATATTTGGAAACCAGCATAAAAACCCAACCTTTTCAAAACGGACTGCATAATCTAATCGAATTTGCGCCACTTACAAGAGAATAATTCAAAAAATAAATTCATAAAAAACAATTATCAATATTTTAAAAATTAGAAATCATGAAAAATTTAAAACAAGTTATCGCAGCAGGTTTAGTAGGCACAGCATTAAGTGCAGAAGCTCAGATTAACCATGAACTGAATGTAATGAATCAATTAGCAACTCCTTCACACGTGTCTGTGATGCCCGTTTCTCAATTATTGAATGCACCAGGAAATGAGGCTTTAAGAGCGTTCTTTTTTACGCCTGTAAAAGACAAAACCGTATTAAAAGGCAAAAAAATCGCTGTATTGGCTGCTGATGGCTTTGAAGAAATCGAACTTACTGGACCTGTTTGGTATTTCAGAGAACTTGGCGCTCAGGTTGACATCATCGCTCCAAAATTCAATCCAGCTCCGGCAAGATACGGATTGAGCACTCCTGAAATGGCAAAAACGCATATTATGGCGATTCAATATTTACAACCTGTTGGTTGGATCAAATTTGACAGAACTGCAGATCAGATCAAAGTAAGCGATTATGATGCGGTGTTTATTCCTGGCGGAGCGTGGAATCCAGACAACCTTCGTTATGACAAAGATGTGATCAAATTCATTCAGGATTTTAATAAATCAGGAAAACTGATTGCGGCTATATGTCACGCGCCAGTTGTTTTGGCATCTGCTGATATTCTTAAAGGAAGAAAACTTACTGGATATTGGAACATTCAAATTGACCTTAAAAACGCAGGCGGAATCGTTTCTGATCAACCAGTTGTAGTTGATTCCAACATTATTACAAGCAGACATCCAATTGACGTAGCCGATTTTTCTAAAGCTGTAGAAAGTTGGTTGGCTAAAAAATAATTCAAAATAATAACGGAAGATGAAGTTCATCTTCCGTTATTCCAAAAAAAGATAAATTATAAAATAATGAAAACAAATATTTTCGAACCTGTTAAAATTGGTTCTTTACAATTAAAAAACCGCATTTCGATGGCTCCAATGACAAGAGCAAGAAATGCTGACGGAATTCCGAATGACGATAACGCCTTATATTATGCACAACGCGCCGGAGCGGGATTAATCATTACTGAAGGAACTGCCATTTCAGAAACAGCAAAAGGTGTTCTTTATATTCCAGGATTATATACAAAAAAACAAGTTGAAGGCTGGAAAAAAGTAACAAAAGCAGTACACAAAAAAGAGAGTACTATATTTACACAATTGTGGCATGTTGGACGCGTTTCTCACACTTCAAATCAACCTAACGGAATTGCGCCTGTTGGTCCATCAGATATTCAGGCTACAACTTCTTTTGCCTGGGGTTATGACGAAAACGGAAAAGAAGGTCCTGTAATTTCTTCTAAACCAAGAGCGCTTTCAAATACTGAAGTGAAACAAATTACAAAAGACTTTGCAACTGCAGCAAAAAATGCAATTGATGCAGGTTTTGATGGTGTTGAACTTCACGGAGCTAACGGTTATTTGATTGAACAATTTTTAAATCCTTTTGTCAATAATCGCAAAGATGAATATGGCGGTTCTATTGAAAACAGATCACGATTTTTATTAGAAACCATTGATGCTCTTATTGAAACAGTTGGCCATGAAAAAACGGCTATCAGATTGACGCCTTATGGAGGTTTGGGCGATTTGCCTCATTATGATGAAATTGAAGCGACTTACCAATATTTGGCAAAAGAATTAAACAAAAGAAATTTGGCTTATTTGCATTTGATGGATCAACAGTCTAAAGGAAGCCATGCATTGCCTCATGGATTTTTGGAACGCTTTAGAACTTGGTATGACGGCGTTATCATTTTGGCCGGAAGTATGGACAGAGAAAAATCGGAACAACTGATTCACGCAGGAACTATTGATATTGCAGGTTTTGGTGAACCCTTTATTTCAAATCCTGATTTAGTCGAACGCTTAGAGAATAATTGGGAATTGACTCCTCCAAACAGAAATCTTCATTACGGTTTAGGAAACCATGGTTATACTGATTGGAAAACATATAAAGAACTTGAAATCGCTTAAATTTATTTACCAATCATTCTTTTGCGAAGCCTGCTTAAAGATTCTGGCTTAATACCAATGTAAGACGAAAGCTGATTCTGTGATACCATTTGAAAAAGATAAGGTTCCTTTTTTAAGATTGTTTTATATCGCTCTTCGGGAGTTTGAAAATGAAGCATTTCTTGTCTTTCAATAATAATGAGATACGCAGATTCAGCAATCAGTCTTCCAAATTTTGACCAGTTCGGACAACTGTTGTATAACTTTTCGACTTTTTCATATTCTAATGCAATTACGGTCGAATCTTCCATTGCTCTACAGCTATAATGGGCCGTTCCTTGGGTAATAAAACTAGCAAAATCGACCAGAAAATCATTTGGTTTTGCAAATCTGCTGTTGATTTCGTTTCCTCGATAATCCACATAAAACATTCTAAAAAAACCACTTTCAATAAAATAAATGTGACGGCAGATTTCTCCTTGCTGCAAAAGATCAGTCTCTTTCTTTACTTCTACTCTGCTAATAATTGGCAACATCAAATTATACTCTTCATCAGACATTGGAACAACTGATGTTATAACGTTCTTAAGGGCATCCATACTATTGATTTTAAGAGAAATAAGTTGCTTAAAAGTAAATTTAATTCTCCTAAAAACAAAATTACATTCATTAAATAGTAAAGAAACGTTCTTAACCAAAGTCAATGGCATGAACAAAATTACCGCTCTATCTTTGTCATGTAAATAAGTTGAAAATCAATTGTTTATAAAAAATTAATTAAAAAATATTCTATTACTAATAATTTTAAAAAACTGTATCATGAAAACTAAATTCAACATCGAAGCAAAAGCAAACAAGAATCCAAAATTAGGATTTAGAATCCACCTTCTTGTATTTTTATTAGTTACACCAATTGTATTTATCATTTGGTATTTGACTGACACAACATATCCTTGGCCACTTTGGTCTACACCAGCATGGGCTTTGGGAATTGTTTTTCATTATTTAGGCGTATTTGTATTCAATAAAAACAACACAAAATCATATTCTCATGGAAACAAATCTTACAGCATTTAAGCGAATTGTAACCGGTCATGATCGTGACGGAAAAGCAGTAATTATTTCTGAAGAAACTCCTTCACGCACTTATATGGTAGGCGGGCCAAATGGAGCCAAGTTTCATGAGATTTGGAATACGAAACAAACTCCTGCTTTAATTGACAGCGTTTCAGCAGATTCCGAAACTTCACTTATTCTCGGACCTCCAAAACAAGGAACAAGAATTCGGGTTATAGATTTTCCACCAGAAAGTGATGAAATCAGAAATCTGACCAAAGAACAAGCCTTTGAACATTTTAAAACCATGAAAGGCGAACACGCTTCAAAGGCTGATGAAAACGCACCTCATCCGTTAATGCACAAAACTGAAACTATTGATTACGGAATTGTATTGGAAGGCGAACTGACATTAATTGTAGATCGTGGCGAAACCATCGCAAAAGCAGGCGACATTATTATACAAAGAGGCACGAATCATGCGTGGAGCAATAAATCAGGAAAAATATGCCGCGTGGTATTTATTCTGATTGACGGGCAATTTGAAGAAAATCTTCGCTAAATCTAAAAACCAATTGTTATGCGAGTACATCCTATAAAACCAGAAAACATGAACGATGAAGTTCGTTATGTTCATGATGAAGTTTTTAAACTCATTACACATAGTCAAGGTCCCGTTGTAATGACAAATAATGATGGAGCTTTAACCGGTCCGTTTCCACCAATGCTTGCTTTTCCGCAATTTGGAATTCCGGCTCTCAGTTTTGTACGTTCATTAGACAATCATGCAACGCTTCCTAAAAAAGTTCGGGAAGTTGCTATTCTTACTGTTGGTGCAGCGTTTGGAGCACGTTTTGAACTTTATGCACACGAAATTATGGCAAAACATTTTGGTTTTTCTTCAGAAGCCGTTGCGTCATTAACTTCAGGAATTCGTCCTTCTGAATTAAATCAGGAAGAAAGAATCGCATATGAAATTGCTTCCGTTTTAATGAAAGGAAAAATTGTCCCAGATTCATTATACAATTTTGCAACAGAAATGATAGGAAAAGACAGTGTGGCTGAGCTCATATTTCTAATCGGCGCTTACACGTTACTCGCAACAGTCTTAAATGGTTTTGATGTTCCCGCGCCTTAAATAAACCTCCAAAATCGCCGTTTGATTATATTAAAAAGCCTTAAAGAAATAGCTCTTCAAGGCTTTTTAAATTTATATTATCAAGCAATTTTATTTATCCAAATTTAAAATCGCATTAAGTTCAAGAATAGTAGTTCCTATTGGAAGTTTTTTGGGCGCAATTAGCAATTTCTCTGCTAAAAATGGTGTTGAAATCGGTTTTAAATTTTTAAACAGACCGATTGCATTTAGCACTTTAAATAATTTAACTGAAATTTTTTCTCCCCAGCGATCAGTATTTTGTCTTATTAATGGTCCAGGTCGAAAAACCAAATACTGCTCAAAATTTAAATCGGCTATAAAATCCTCTAGTTTTCCTTTCATTTTAGAATAAAAAACATTGCTTTTGGCCGAAGCTCCATAGGAAGAAACCAGTACAAAAGATTTTACGTCATTTTTTCTGGCCGCTGTTGCAAATGCAGCTGGAATGTCAAAATCTATTTTCCATTGATTTTCTTTTGAACCTGCTACTTTTAATGTAGTTCCAAGACAGGAAAAGAAAACATCTCCTTTGATCAAATCTTCAAACTGATTTACTTCTGAAAAATTCACAACATGTTCTGTGAGTTTAGAATGGGGTTTCCCTATCGACCGACGTACAAAAATAGAAACCGAAGTGTAATCATTATTATCCAGAAGCTGTTCAACTAGTTCTTTTCCGGTTGCGCCTGTCGCTCCAATTACCAATGCTTTCATCCTATAATAATTTTAAGAAATTAGAATTCTATATTTTAAGTCTCATTTAAATGAAAAAATATAGTTTAAAAATAAGCAAAAAAAAACTGCTTAAAAAGCAGCTTTAAAACCTAAATTTTAATAAAGTAATTTGAAAAAGTAACTGTTGACCAGGATAATAAAAAAAATTCCCCCTTTTTTCATTAAATTATCTACTTAATTTGGCGAATAAGCAAACTTAGTCTCGAGATACATTTCTTCAAAATCAATTCCTGAAAAATTTAAAGTTTTTAAAAAGTTTTTGACCTTATTTTTTGCTTGAGAATTAGCCCCTGTGTAAAATAATTCGTTTGTAGTTTGCTTTTTAATTGCTGGCGGAGCAATTTCAGAATCCACAATATTATGTATTTTAACTATATGGGCTTCAGGTAGTAATGATGCAATTATTTCACCCGAAGATTTCAAATTCAAACTTGGCGACAAACATTCTAAACTATAAATTGGATTGTTTGCGTGCACTAAAATTTTCTCGGTCATATCGGGCAAATCGGATAAAAATACCTGAATATCTTCGCGAGGAATAAATAATACAAGCATTTTTGCTTTTGCCGCTTCTTTTTTGCTCACTAATTTTACCTTTCCTTCCATCATCCCTACCAGATCTCTTGCGTGGCAATTATTTTTCGTGTGGCTTATTAAAACCTGATGACCTGATTTAGCTGCTCTTGCTGCTAATTCCATTGTTGTGCTGCAAACTCCTATAAATCCAATTTTCATATTTTTTTATTTTTTAATCTACTTTGATTTTTGATAAAAATTATTAAATCGTTAAAGTAAAAAGGTTACATAACAAATATAAACCTATAATGTAATCGATTGATTAGTAATACCGTACCAATAAATCTACATTTTGTAGATTTAAAACTACAAACTGAAAATTCTGAATTATGTTTGCTATGTTTGTGCATACAAATCTGATTGCACAAATGACGTTATCCCCAACTTTTCGTTATTGCTGGTTTTTACTGCTCCTAACTGCAGTGAAAGGTTTTTGTCAGGAAAACTACGCCTTCAGATGGTATACCGCCGATAATAATGAACTACCACAAAGCAGTATAAAAGCTATAGTTCCAGATAAATATCATTTTATTTGGATGACGACTGAAAATGGTTTGGTCAGATATGATGGGAATACTTTTGCTGCTTTCAATTCCTCAAATACCAACTTAGAGGGAAGTCGTTTTACTGATATTTTTGGCAGCATTGAAAAAGACAGCTTGCTTTGTTACAATCAAGGAAAAAAAGAACTGGCCTTAATTAATGGCCGAAAAATAAAGATCTTCAAAAAGAAACCACCCGTTTCCAACATTATCCGAAAAGGTCAGCACTCTTACTTTCACGACGGACTTCCTTCTTATCTTTCAATTGATCCTTCTCAACAATTTTGCACCAAACTCCCAAATGGAAGTATATTTTTCATTGATCCAAAGGAAATAGAACTTTGCGATGCAAAAATGAAAAGTATTTATAAGATTGCATATTCAAATAATAATGTCTTTAATTTTTTTGCCATCGGAAATGATTTGTTTAATCTAAAAAATGATGGAACTTATGATTGTTTTTCTAAAAACGGAAAGAGCTCAGGTAAATTGGATTCAGAAGTTTTTAAAACGCCTCACAAGATTTATTGGAACATTACAACGGGACAAGTCTTTCTTTCTTTCAAGAATAAAATTTTTCTTTTAAAAGATCACAATAATAAGCTTTCTACAGAGTTTATTGTGGAGTTTAAAGAATTTGAGAATAGTAATATCGTCTCTATTTATTATGATCGCATCAATCAAAAATTATATTTGGGAAGTAATACAAACGGCTTGTGTATTGTAAGCTTTCCTGCTTTTAAATCAGTAAAAAAAGATCATTACAAATCAGAAGTTTATTATGCAGCTCAGGCGTTTAGCGACAGTACAATTATAACTCCCCGAGGGCGAATATTTAGCAATAAAAAATTCATCGACAGTATTCCTTTTCCGCAACCCGTTTTTTTAGATGAAAAGGTAAACATTGCACTAGATGATGCTAAAAACATATGGATTTCAAGACTTTATAATGTTTTGTGTTATTTAAAAACCGCTAATTATAAAGAACATCTCGCTTATCGTTTTAATCAAAACCCTAAAGTCATTTTCAAAGACGATCAAAATACGATCTGGGTTAGTTTAGGCAACACTGAATTTAAGAAAGCGAAATTACATACCATCAAAAACGGAAAAATTTCACTTGTTGCCATTTTTAAAAGCAATATCAATTACATTGCCCAATATGATAGTGAAACACTGCTTCTGGGAACAGAAAAAGGTCTTTTTAAATTTAATAAAAGCTCAAGAAGACTCTCTTTTGTAAAAAACTCTGAAAATATAAATATCAGAAGTATTTTTATTGATAGTGGGAAAAAAATCTGGCTTACCACTTATGAAAAAAGCTTTTTTCTGTATTCAGACAATACTTTTTATTCTTTTCCTGTTGATGAGGACAATTATTTAAATTCATCTCATTGCATTGTCGAAGATAAAAAAGGCTTTTTTTGGATTCCAACTAATAAAGGGCTTTTTCAAGTTTCTAGAAAAACGTTGCTTCAATACAGTAAAAATAAAATCAATTCGATTTACTATCACCAATACGACAAATCAGATGGTTTTTTGACTAATGAATTCAATGGCGGATGCGAACCAAATAGCAATTTTCTTAAAAATAATACTATTGCTTTGCCATCAATAAATGGTTTTGTTTTTTTTAATCCATATAAAGTTTTGCCCTTGCTTCCTGGCAACGAACTTTTTATAGACAGGGTAATTGTAGATCAAAAAGTACTTCCGCTTGAAGAAAAAATTATACTTCCTAACAATTTTCAGAGAGTCAGCATCTTGATTGCTTATCCTTACTATGGAAATCCTGAAAATTTGCATATTGAAGCAAAACTGGACAAAACCCCAAATAGTCGTTGGGAACGAATCAAAAACGAGAGATCAATATCGTTTACTACTTTGCCTCCTGGGGAATATAAATTAATGATAAGAAGCTTGTCGGGATTTAATTCTCAATATGTTTACAAAAAAATATTGCTTAAAGTTCCTGCCAAATTTTATCAAACAGCATGGTTTACATTCTTGACTTATCTTTTATTTATTGTTTTTGTAATTTTCATCTGGTATGTACGATTGTACTATATCAAACTAAAAAACATAAAATTAGAACAGGTTATTGATGAAAAAACGAAGAAACTGGCAGCTACAGTAAAAAAACTGCAAAAGACAAAAAACAATCTAAAACAAGAAATCAAACAACAGGAAACTTTAGTAAAAAGCATCAGTCATGATATTAAAAGCCCTTTAAAATTTCTGACAAATTCGATTAGTCATTTATTTGAAAATGAAACCATTCAAGACGATGTGAAACTAAAAAAACATGTCGGTACAATAAAAATGTCGACTACACAACTTTATGAATATGTTGAAAATTTAATCAAATATTCATCCATTTTTATTGAAGGAAAAAAATTGGAAGATGAATGCTATTCGTTATATGAGCTGATTGAAGAAAAAATCGACATTTTTGAAAAAATTGCCGAAGCTGAAAATATAGAAATCATAAATAGCGTTGATAAAAAACTCCGCATCAGAACAAATAAAAAAGCATTATCTATAATTGTCCATAATTTGGTAGATAATGCATTAAAGAATACACAAAACGGCCACGTAGAATTATTTTCGGGAACTAAAGAAAATAAATTAATGCTCACAATTATTGATAACGGAAGAGGAATGAGTAAAGAACTAATTGATTATTACATGGATTTTTACAAAAACCCGATTGTCAAAAATTATCATTTAGGTCTGCATATGATTATTGAACTTCTTTTAATTATTGAAGGAAATATCAATATCACAAGTACTCTTAATGAAGGAACCGCGATTGAAATAATTGTTGAATACGATTAATATTCGTACGTTTTGAAAAGATTGATCAGTTCGACCAAATTTGTAATTTTAAGTTTTTCAAAAAGTCTGGCTTTATAAGTACTTACGGTTGACATATGTATATTAAGCATATTTGAAATCTCAAGATTTCCATTGCCGTTGATTAGCATTTCGGCAATTTGAAGTTCTCTTTTAGAAAGGCTTTCCAGTGGATTTTTAGCTTTTTTGGTAACTCTTGTTTCTAATAATTTACTCACAAGTTCTGAAGACACATAAGTCGAAGTCTCAAAAATTGAGTTTATGGCAAATATCATTTTTTCTTCGCTGCAAAGTTTATTCAGATATCCATTTGCGCCTGCAGAAATATATTGTAATGCGTACTGATCTTCTTCATGAGCTGAAAAAACCAGAATTTTTACACCCGACTGAATTGCTTTAATATCACTAATCATTCCGGTATTTTTTCCACCCGGAATATTGATGTCCAAAATCACTAAACAAATTGGTTTTTCTCTTAAAATTGCAAGAGCTTCAAAGAAATTTTCAGCATGCGAAATTTCTACATTTTCGATTTGTTTTTCCAAAACCATCGAAACTCCATTTCGTACCACCAAATGATCATCAACTATTAAAATTTGCTTCATAAAAAGAAAAAGAATTAGTGTCAAATTAACACACAATTTTTTAAACAATTAAATTTTTAACGAAAAACTTTTTAGCAGAATCAAAGCACAAAAAAAGGAATAGCAAATTCACTATTCCTTTTTTCTATTTTTAAAAAATCAACTTTAAAAAGTCACGAGTTTCACTCCTAAAGTAAACCATCTTGAAGGCAACGGCACCGCACCAACTTCATAATAAGTGGCATTAAAAATATTTTGAGCATCTAAAAAGATCGTAAATTTATGAATCGACTGACTTACTCTAAAATCGTTTATCCAGTAAGAAGGGCCTGTAATTCTTTCGTTAAAACGTGTTGCAAATAAAATAGAAAAATCTTTGTATTGATAATCTATTGTATTCGTAATCTGATGTTTTAAAGAAGATATAAGATATTTTGAATAGATTTCTGTACGTGAACTTTTGAATTCTGAATCCAAATACGTGTAGGCTAAAAGAATATTTAATCTGGAATCTTTAGAGAAATCAAATCTATAATTTCCACGTAAATTGATTCCGTTTGTATTTAAATCTCCAGTATTCTGGCTTTGCCAAGGCACTGTTGTAGCATTACGCATCCAATCGATGTAATTATCGATTTTTCTGTAGAAATAATTCGCATTAAAACTCAACGCTTTTTTATTGTATTTGAATCCGATTTCACTCTGAAAAGCATTTTCTGAATCTAAATCCGAATTTCCAATATTTCCAGTTTGTTTCAAATATAAATCTGTAAACGACGGAATTCTTTGACTTGTGCCAACATTTCCAATAATTTTAAATTCATTTGTTATGGCATAACTTGCGTCGATTCCTGGATAAATCTGCCATTTATAATCTGAATTATAATTTAAATAAGTTCCTAAATTAATGTCTAATTTTTCGAAGAAACTGGTTCTATATTCTGCATACAATCCGACATTTTCGCGGTCATGATCTCCAATGTTTGACGAATGAATATCTTCATTTCTGAACTCAGCTCCAAAACCAATTTCGCCTTTAGACAACTTTACAGTAGAATTCAATTCTGCAGCAATTGAATTGGTATAATGTTGGCTTCTTCCAACCGTCAAATTTGAGTTTCCTAAATAACGATAATCATCATAATTGTATCTGTAAGTAACTCTTGGCATAATTTTCCAGCTGTCTGTAATCGAATGTTTTGACTGAATATTAGCAAAAGTTGTTTGAACAATTTCTGTCGAATTTATATCGCCGGGTGCCGCGTAAAATCCGTTTGCACCAAATCCGTTGTTGATGTAACCCGCAGAACCTAAAATTTCGTTATTATCATTGATTTGAACATTTCCCTGATAGAAAATTTTATTGTTCTCAAATGCTGTATTATAACGATATCCGTTGCTTTTATCGTGCGAAGCGAAAATTAAATGTTGTTGTTTTTCTTTCCCTAAAACAGCGCCTGCCTGAATCCCGGTTCCATAAAACGTATCTCCGCTATCCTGCGTATCTTTTTCAAAATTAGAACCTGCATAAGTGCTTACTAAAAATCCAGAATCTTTAGGCTTTTTGGTAATAATATTGATCGCTCCGGTTAAACTGTTAATTCCGTAAATTCTTGCAGCTGGCCCGCGAACGACTTCAATTCTTTCAATTACCTCTACCGGAAGAGGCAAATTCAGCATATTATGAGCAGTCTGCGAATCGATTACTTTTGCTCCATTTAATAAAACAACAGTCTGCTCAAAACTTCCACCATCAACGCTGATATCAGCCTGTGTTCCAAACGGACCTCTTTGTCTGATATCGACTCCGTTGGCATATTGCAATACTTCTTGAAGTGTTCTCCCTGGAAGTTTTTTAATAGTTTCACTGGAAATAATGTACACATTTCTGTTTTGCTTAGAAATCGGCGTACTAAAACGGTTTTCATTTATGAGGACTTCATCCATTTCATTAATGGAATCTTTCTTGGTTTGTGCGTAAAAATTGCTACAAATTACTGTTAAAACAGCAATATAGAGTTTTTTCATTTTGGCTTACTTTTTTTTTGCAAAAGTAACACCTTATTGCACCAACCAAGCAAATCATTTTTATAATTATTCAAGTCGTGAACGTTTTTTTTTAATCCCGATTTAAATCTCAAAATGAAAACAAAGCAAACAAATCTATTATTCTTTATAAATCAAATATTTAGACCTCATTTTTTTAAACTCCGCCAAACCTTCTTTCCAACTGTTTCTAATTTCTTCTTCTGAGATTCCAGCTTCAATTTGCTGTTGCAGTTTTTCATTTCCTGCACGAATTGAGAATTTTCTTTTATCAAAAAACTTCGATTTATCTGCTGTAGTCTGATATGCTTTTATCAGCCATTTTATTTCTAATTTATTTATTCTCGGAATTGCAGATAAATCTTCTCCGTTACATTCTATCCCATTATACAAAGGATCTTTATCGCCAAAATTTGGTTTTGGAGTAAAAGCAAAATCACTTTTTGGAAGATCGGGCGAACCGTAAATCTGAAACTGCTTTTCAGTTCCACGCCCCATGCTCACATTTGTTCCTTCAAAAAGGCATAAACTCACGTATAAATTAATCGCCTGATCGTTTGGTAAATTTGGCGAAGGTCTAACTGGTAAACTGTAAGAACTTTTTCTGGTATAATTCAAACAAGGAACAACAGTCAAATCACATTGAATACCATCCTTTAGCCATTTTTGTCCGTTAATCATTTTTGCTTCTTCACCCAAAGTCATTCCGTGCAATAATGGCGTTGGATGCATTCCTATTCCGCTTTTAAAAGCAATATCCAAAACAGGCCCGTCAACAATCGCAATATTTGGGTTTGGACGATCCAACACAATTAGCGGAACATTATTTTCTGCACAAGCTTCCATAATTCTGTGCATCGTAGAAACGTAAGTATACAATCGTGTTCCGACATCTTGCAAATCAAAAATCATGATATCGATTCCTTTTAATTGCTCTGGAGTTGGTTTATTATTTTTTCCGTAAAGCGAAGCAATTGACAAACCTGTTTTAGAATCAATTTCGTCAGATACATGTTCGCCTGCGTCTGCAGTTCCTCTAAAACCGTGTTCTGGTGCAAAAATGGTTTTGATTTTTACTTTTTGTTCCACTAAAAAATCGACTAAATGTTTTTCTTTTGAAATAATTCCCGTTTGATTGGTTACAATTCCTACGGTTTTGTCTTTTAATAATGGCAAATATTTTTCAGAATTTTCAGCTCCTGTTTTTATTTGCTGCGCAAAAGAAACTGCTGAAATTAGTATGCAGATTATTATATTTTTCATGAGAATTATTTTTTTATTTTGCCACAGATTAAAAGGATAAAAATGATTTTTGCCTCTCGCAGATTTAGCAGATTTAGCAGATAATTTTTAATAATAAAATCTCCTAAATCTGCGGAATCTGCGAGAAAAAAATTTAGATTTTGTGTCAAAACAAAAAAATCATTTTAATCCTTTTAATCTGTGGCTAAAAACCTTTTTAATATTTATTAATCTGTCTCCAGATTTTGGCACTAAAATCGTCTTTGTACATTAATCTGTTTGTTCTGGTTGGGTTAACTCGATTTGTCAAAATGATTAAAAATCGATTTGTATTTCTATTCATAAAGAAAAATGTTCCTGTAAAACCTGTATGTCCAAAATCATCTTTTGTAAAAAACTCATCTGGTTTTCTTTTATCAAAACCTAAACCTCTGTAAACTCCTTCTTTAGCAAGCGGAGAATCTGTAAACTCTTTTACGACTTTGGCTTTTAGAATTTGCTTTCCTTTATAATTTCCGTTGTTCATTAGCATTTTGCAGATAACGGCAATCGATTCTGCATTGGCAAATAAACCTGCATTTCCAGAAACACCACCAAAAATCGCAGCTGCTTCATCGTGTACATAACCTTTAATGGTATCTTTTCTGAAAAAATTATCTACTTCAGTCGGCATTACATTTTCGATCGAAGTCCATTTTAATGGATTATATCCAATTTTTGAAATTCCCAATTCTTTATAAATTTCATTTGTGAACTGATCGAGTTTTTTTCCTGTTTTGGTTTCAATCATTTGTTTCACCAAAAGCAAGTTTAAATCGCTGTATAAATATTTGCCTCTCGGATTTGTATTCGCCTTCGCAATCCTTTCATAAACCGATGGATAAAATTCTGGATTCAGCCACATGTTTTTATAAATCTGAACCCAATTTTCTTTTGGCTCAAAAACCAAATATCTAGAATCGTAAACAATGTTTTTGTTCACATACATATTATCAAAGGGCTCAATATATTGCTCAGATTTTTGATTACTCAACAAAGGAGAATGATCTGGTGTAGAAAGCAATGCCTGATAAAAAGTGATACTTGGTGTTAATCCAGAAGTATGCGTTAACAATTCAAAAAGCGTTAAATCCGAAATAGCTGTATTTTTGTACATCGGAACAATTTGGCCAACTTGATCTGTAAGTTTAATTTTTCCATCTCCAACCAAACGCATTGTTACAAGCGTTGCTCCTAAAACTTTAGACATCGAAGCCAGATCAAAAACGTCATCTGATTTTACTAACTGCTTTTTGGTATAATCATGATAACCGTAATTTTTAGAAATCAGATTAAAATCTCCTGTTCCTACGATAATTTGTGCTCCCGGAAAAAAGCCTTTTTCAAGCGCATTTATCATCATTGAATCGATGTAAACTTCATTTCGTTCTAAACCAAATGATTGTTTTGAGTTTTCCTGAGAATAACCATTTACTCCTAAAAAAATCAAGGAAACAATTATAATTTTGACACCAATATTTTTCATAGTACTATGGATTAATTTTTAAGTCCTGTCCCGCCATCAAAGGCTCATTATTGGTTCCTGTAATTTGTATTCTAACTGCTTTTACAGGTTGTTTTGGGTAAATCGATGCATTTCCGTAATCGAAATTATCGCCTTTTATAAAATCCGTTCCATTGTATGAAAACTCTACAAAACCGTTATTTATTATAAATCTCGGATGATGCGGAATTCCAGTTAAAACATCAATTTTAGAAGACGTTACAGGATTGGTAAATGTGTACAAAATCCAATCGCCGTCTTTACAAGCAACATCGGTACGCAAATACGATTCTTCATTATAATCTTGCAGATTCGAAATTGGAAACTTCGGATTTTCTGCCATCGAAGAAGTCACTTTCACTTCTGGTTCCTGATAAGGCGAACAGTTGAATTTCACATTTGCAGCAGATTTTTTTTCTTCTTTATTTTCGACTGTAAAATCTAATCTGTATGTGTTTTTTTCGTTGTAATTTTCAATTAAAAATCTCAAACGAGGTTTTGATTTTAACGCCTTTTCATCTGCATAAGTCTGAACTAATTTATCATTTTCAAAAAGCGAAACATTTTTGATTGTTCCGTTTGCTCCATCATCTGTTGGATTAAAAGTCAGATACCAAATCCCTTTTTTATCCACATGTTCTGAGATATTTTCAGAAATAGTCAAAACTTCTACTTTTGAAGTATTCCAAGTTGCAACAGGCAGTTTCTCCACTTTTACCGCTGGACTTGCCGAAGTTTCATTGAAGAAAACTCTAAACATATAATGCTCATAATCTTTCGTCTGAATTGGTCCTGTGTACAAGGGCGATTGTCTCGTTGGTTCATTTCCGTCTTTATCAAATCGCACGATTGCTCCTTCATAAGGCGGAGTAACAGTAATTATTCCGTTTTTATAAATAGCTGTTGGAGGAAAATCCCTGAAAGCAATTCCCATATCAGCCAATCTTTTTAAATGGCTGTTGGTTAATCTTCCATAAAAATCATCCCAGTTTTTATCTTCTTTTTTAGACCAGCCAATTTCAGACAACGCACTGATTCTCGGATAACTTTGGTATTCCATAATTCTTGCAGGACGATCCAAATATTCGCTCCACAAAGCACCTTGAACTCCAATTATATTTTTTTGTTCTTCTGGAGTTAAATCAGCATCAGGAATTGGTTCAAACGAATAGGCTCTTTTTGTATCAGTAATTGCTGCCCAGCGGTGACCGCGTTCTGTTTCTGATTGTGCCATATCAAAATACAGAAATTGTCCTGGAATCATAATGGTTTTATATCCTTTTTTTGCCGATTCAATTCCGTAACTAATTCCTTGCCAAGCAGAAATAAGTGTATTTGAATTGATTTCTCCGCCTTTCAGGATTTCATTCCATCCATCCGTTTTTTTATGGTATTTATCTACAATTTTTTGAACTCTTCTAAAGAAATAATTCTGAAGCTGAAAACTGTCTGTAAAACCTTCTTTCGCCATCAAAGCTTGACATTTTGGACAATGCTCCCAATTGGCACGATTAACTTCGTCTCCTGCCACATGAATATATTCGAAAGGAAACAATCCAGATACTTCTCTAATAATTGAATCTAAAAGATCATAATTTTCTTCACGTCCAACACACCAGACATTTTTTACTTCGCCCTGAACACTTTTAAGTTCCTGTGTTATAGCGCAACCCACTTCTGGATACGAAGCTGTTACGGCACGCGAATGTCCCGGAATTTCGATTTCTGGCATTACTGAAATACCGCGATCTGCCGCATAAGTCACGACTTCTTTAATATCTTCTTGTGTATAAAAACCTCCATAACGTTTATCTCCAGAACCATAAGATGGTAGCAAAACTTCGCCTGGACCTCTCCAAGCGCCTTTTAAAGTTAAATCGGGCATCGATTTTATTTCGATTCTCCAGCCGTTATCATCAGTTAAATGCCAATGAAAAACATTCATTTTATGAGCAGCCAGCCAATCGATATAATTTTTTACGGTTTGTTTATCGAAGAATTGTCGAGAACAATCGAGCATCATTCCGCGCCAATCGAAACGAGGATAATCTTCTATTTTTACAAACGGAAGAGCTCCTTTTTTAACTTCTTTTGCAGAACAAATTAGCAGTAAAGTCTGGAATCCGTTTAAAACGCCTTTATCCGTTTTTCCTTTTATGAAAATTCCTTTTTGATTTATTTCTAATTGATAACCTTCATTTGGAAGATCCAATTTCTTATCGATTAAAAATGAAATATTATTTTTTCCGTGTTTTTTTCCTATCGAAACAATTGGGTTAATTCCTGTATTTTTTGAAAAATCTGCAGTGATATAAGCGACACTGTTTTTTAGTTTTTTGTCGACCACTATTTTTAATGGCGAAGGAAAAACAAATTGTCCCGCGCTTTGTTGAACGGAAACAGGTTTCGGAATTATGTCTAATTTTTGGGCTTGTACAAAACTAAGCGAACTTAGAAATATGGCTAATAGAAGAATACTTTTTCTCATCTCTTTTAATATTTTATTTTGCTGAAAATTCAATCGGACTGCTTTCTGTCTGGGTCTGACTCAAAGCGGTGAGCGCATAAACGTAGTTTTCCAAATCTGGATTTGGCACTTCTAGTTTTAGCGCTGTTGTCACATAATAAATATTCTGAGGATTTGAAAAATCAGTTATTTTTCCTTTTGGAAATCTGTAAATCACATATTTTTTGTCGTTAAATGCCGCTTTCCAAGTCAAAACTGCTTTATCGCCTTTTTTGGCAATTACTGCATTTG
This sequence comes from Flavobacterium resistens, assembly GCF_900182645.1. GTDB lineage: Bacteria > Bacteroidota > Bacteroidia > Flavobacteriales > Flavobacteriaceae > Flavobacterium > Flavobacterium resistens. The sequence continues at coordinate 420,486 of NZ_FXTA01000003.1, forward strand.
TTGGTGGTTCTGGTTTTAATCTAGTAATTCTATTCGCTTCGGGAGTTAAAGCAATGTATTTGTATTCTTTTTGAAGAAGAGGCTGTCTAAGTGTATCTCCTTTTTTAAGAAAAGTAGATGCTGTAAAATGCATTGAACCATCAATTTGAGGCATTTTACGAATCATTTCAATTTGTTTTACAATTTGATCGGGACTTCTCCACTCAGGTTCTTTTGCTGAAGTTGAAATCTTGTAATCGCCATGACCAACATAAACATTTGCTCCATACTTATGTTCTGCCCACCATTTTGCCAGAACTTCAAAATTGGCGCGGTCAAAACCAATGTGCCAGTATATTTGAGGTGTTACGTAGTCTATCCAGTTTTCTTTTTGCCATTTTAAGATATTCGCATACAAATCATCATAATTTGTAGCTCCGGCAACAGTTTTAGAGCCTTCAGAATCTTTAGCAATATTTCTCCAAACTCCAAAAGGCGAAATTCCGAATTCGACTTCTGGTTTATTGGCAATAATAGTATCTCTAATTTGTTTGATAATTAAATCGACATTGTCTCTTCTCCAATCGTCTTTATCTTTAAATTGACGCGGTTCTTTAGCGAATGCTTTCTCATCTGGAAATTCTTGTCCTGCAATTTTATATGGATAAAAATAATCATCCATATGAACTGCCTGAATATCGTATTTACGAACAATTTCACCCACGACAGAAGCCACAAAATCTCTTGTTTCTTTTAAACCCGGATTAAAATATCTGGTTTTTCCGTACGTCAGAAAAAGGTCTGGTCTTTTAAAATATAAATGATCTTTTGAAAGCACATCTCTCACGGTATCTTTCTGAACACGATACGGATTAAGCCAAACGTGTACGTTCATTCCACGTTTTCCTGCTTCATCAATCATCATCTGCAACGGATCAAAACCTGGCGCAACACCTTGAGTTCCCGTTATCCAATGCGATGCTGGTTCTTTTGTCGATTTGTAATATGCATCGGCAGTAGGGCGAATCTGAAAAATTACGGTATTAAGATTATACGAACGAAGATTATCCAAAATAGCAATCATTTCGTTCTTCATTTCTTTATCTGACAAACCTGGTTTAGACGGCCAGTCGATATTTTCTACAGTAGAAATCCAAGCTGCTCGCATTTCTCTTTTTGGAGATTGCTGACTGAAAATTTTGGTTTGAATCAGCAACACCAAAATCATAATTTTTATGCTTTTCATAATTATTATTTTAGGTAGTTAGTATAGTTAATATCTGCTTTTTTGACTGAAAAAACCTAACAGGTTTTAAAACCTGTTAGGATAACCAACCAAAGTTTATGCATCACGGTAAATTGACAAAAAACCGGAATACACTTATCGCTTACTTTGTTATTTCAGAATCATTAAAATAATTGTAAAAAAACAATAGTTGAAATTTTAGGGAATTCTCCCAATATTTTAAATTATGTTCGCCCGGGCGCTCAATATAATCGTGATTTATTTTTAGGGCCAACATTTTTGCATGAAGTTCTCTGTTTACAGTCATGAAAAAATCATCAACTCCACAATCAATAATCAGTTTTAATTTATTGTCTTTTACCAAATCCAGCATATTTGTCACCGTATTTTGATTCCAGTTTTCAGGAAAATCAGAAATTGATCCTAATCGTTTTTTGATATCCCAATTTTCAGGAAACGGACGAAAATCCACTCCTCCACTCATGCTTCCGGCAGCTCCAAATACATCCTGATGTCTGAATGATAAATACAATGCGCCATGTCCGCCCATGCTCAAACCTGAAATGGCTCTTGCTTTACGGTCTGCAATGGTTTTGTATTCTTTGTCAATAAAAGGAACCAATTCTTTTACAACATAAGTCTCATATTTAAAAGTCGGATCTATCGGACTGTCAAAATACCAACTTCCGTAATTTCCGTCGGCGCAAACTACTATAAAACCATATTGATCGACTTGCTTTCCGAGTTCTTTAAAATCTTTTGCCCAAGAACGATAATTTCCGCTGTAGCCGTGAAGCAGATAAACAACCGGAAATGCTTTCATGCTTTTTTTATAATTATCCGGAACTACAACACAAGTTTTAATATTCTTTTGCATCGAAGCACTAAAAACTTGTAAAGTATCAACCTTTGCTGCTCTTGCTGTGAAAATTAAAAATGCGAACAAAAAGGTGTAAATTGTTTTTTTCATAACTGCTGTTTTTATAAAATACTATTTTTGAAAAGCACTAGTAAAGTACAAAAAAATTATTTCAGACAATCCTTTAAAATAGTCACGGGATGCATCGCTTTTCTGCTAGTTCCGTCAAAAATCTGATGGCGGCAGCTGGTTCCTGCAGCGACAATTTCTGTTGATGGCTCTGTTGTCCTAATTTTCGGGAACAACGTATCTTCTCCCATCTGCATGCTTATTTCGTAATGTTCTTTTTCGTATCCAAATGAACCCGCCATTCCGCAACAGCCAGAATTGTAAATCGTAACCGTATTATTTTTTGGAACATTCAGCATAGCAAAAGAAGCTTCAACTGAGCTTAACGACTTTTGATGACAATGCCCATGAATTTTGATATTTTTCTCTTTTTCAGAAAATTGTCCCGAATGAATTTTTCCGTTTGTAATTTCTCTTTTGAAAAATTCTTCAACCGTGAAGGTGTTTTGGGCTAATTTTTCAGCACTTTCTTTATCACCAGCTAATCGTAAATATTCATCTCTGAAAGTTAATATTGCAGAAGGTTCAATTCCTATTAAAGGTGTGTTTTCAGAAATTATATTTTTAAAAATATTGACATTTTTATTCGCGATTTCCTGCGCTTCTTCCAAAAAGCCTTTTGAAATAAAAGCTCTTCCACTTTCTTCATGATCGATTATAATTACGTTGTAACCTAATTTCGTTAACAATTCGTAAGCGTCGATTCCGACTGAAACATCATAATAATTGGTAAACTCATCACAAAAAAGATAAATGCTACCGTTTTCAAAAGAGTTCGTCGTGTAAAGTTTTTTGTTCTTTTCATACCATTTTCTGAATGTCTTTGGAGCCAGTAATGGCACTTGTCTTTCAGGCGCAATTCCCATACGTTTTTTAACGAATGAAAGATTGGAAACCCAATTGGTAAGAGATGGTGCAATACTTCCAAATTCATTTAGTTTAGAATTGAAAGCAAATATTTTATTTCGGAAAGAGAATCCGTTTGCTTTTTGATATTGGTATAAAAATTCTGCTTTTAAAGTCGCTACATCCACATTGCTCGGACATTCGCTTGCGCAGGCTTTACAGCTTACACATAATTCAAAAACCTTATATAATTCTTCGTGATCGAATTTATTTTCTTTTTCCGAATGCGTCAGATATTCTCTTAAAGCGTTTGCTCGTGCGCGTGTAGTATCTTTTTCATTTCTTGTGGCACGGTAACTCGGGCATAAAGTTCCGCCTGCCGAAGGCAATTTACGGCAATCGCCAGAACCATTGCATTTTTCAGCAGCACGCAAAACCCCTAAACTATCAGAGAAATCCTGAATCGTTTTTATTTCAGGTTCAATTCTTCCTGCTTCGAAACGAAGATTTTCATCCATTTTAGAAGCATTTACGATTTTCCCAACATTCAAAATTGTATTGGGATCAAATGCTTTTTTTATTCGTTTTAGCAGTTCGTAGTTTTTATCTCCAATCATAAAAGGCAAAAACTCTCCTCTTAAAATTCCGTCGCCATGTTCACCACTTAATGAACCTCTGTATTTTTTTACTAAATGCGCTACTTCAGTAGATAAGTTTCTAAACTGGTGTAATCCTTCTTTTGTTTTTAAATTTATCTTCGGACGCAAATGAAGCTCTCCTGCTCCGGCATGCGCATAATAAATCGCGCTTTGTCCGTGTCTTTCCATCATTGCAGCAAAATCAGCGATATAATTAGGAAGATCGCTCAATTCAACTGCTGTATCTTCAATAGAATCCGCTGCTTTGTCATCTCCAACAATACTTCCTAAAAGTCCGAGTCCTGCTTTTCTTACCTCATTTACTTTATCAATATCTTCTCCGTAAATTTTTGGCAATGCATATCCAAAGTTATTATCCTGAAGTTCTTTAATTAATGCATCGGCCTGTAGTTCGGCATCTTCCATACTAATGTGCGATCCAACTTCAAGCATAATAACTGCCTTTGGTTCGCCCACAATAAAAAACCGGTTTTTAGCTTGTTCTCTATTGGTTTTGGTACAGTCTAAAATCGTATCATCCATCATTTCGCAAGTGTACAAATGATGTTTCATTGCAGTAACGACTGCTTCCAAACTCTCCTGAATTGTATGAAAATGCGCCACAACCATAATATTGTTTACAGGCGGCAAATCATCCACTTTCAAAGTTATCTCTGTCGTAAATGCCAAAGTTCCTTCACTTCCACAAAGGAGTTTTCCCAAATTGATTGTATCTTCTGGTCCCGAAAAAAGTTTTGATTTCAGCAAAACATCAATCGCATAACCTGTATTTCTTCTGTGAATTTCTGGTTTTGGAAATTCTTTTAAAATTTCTTTCTGATTTTCCTCGTTTGAAAGTTCTTCGTAAATTGTTTTGTAGATTTTACTTTCTAAAGAATCTCCTTTTGTTTTCTCAATAAATTCTTCAGAAGTTAAATCTTTAAAAACCGCAATACTTCCGTCACTTAAAACTGCTTTTATTTCGACTATTTTATCTCTGGTAACGCCGTAACGAATTGAAGTTGTTCCAGATGAATTATTCCCGACCATTCCGCCAATCATACATCTATTGGTTGTTGAAGTAGTTGGTGCGAAAAATAATCCGTGCGGTTTTAAATATAAATTCAATTCATCGCGAATTACTCCGGGTTGAACTGTAATGGTTTTCTTTTCGGCATCAAAAGAAACAATTTTGGTAAAATGTTTAGAAACATCTACAATAATTCCGTTACCAACAGTTTGTCCCGCCAGAGAAGTTCCTGCCGTTCTGGGTGTTATTGAAATATTATTTTCTGAGGCAAAGCGAATAATTTTTACAATATCTTCTTCAGTTTTAGGAACAGCAACAGCTTCTGGCATAATTCTATAAGCAGAAGCATCTGTGGCGTACAGTTTTTTATGAAGATCATCATAAAAAAGAGTTCCTTCTAAGGAATCTGATAATTGTTGTAATTGAATTAAATCAGGCATTATTGGGTTGTATTGCTTTTGGAAGTTAATTTGAAAAGTTGATATTGGTTGTATAATTTTAAACCTGACGGAATTTAAAATCCCGCCAGGTTCTTTCATACAAGCATACTAATTAATAATCAAAACGTTTGAAAGCCTCGATAGCTTCGTATTCTGCTAATCCTAATTTATCGTAAAGAATCGCTGTGTTTTTATTTCGGTCTTCGGCTCTAACCCAGAATTCTCTTGAATCATTTCCTTGGAACATAACTCGGTCTTTTTGAGACTGGTGATACAAGATTGCATGACGTTTCAACAATACTTCTGATGGAGAAAGTGGAACTGCCATGTCAATTTCGTGGATATCCCATTCGTGCCAAGCTCCTCTGTACAACCAAAGCCAACAATCGTCCATGTATTTTTCTGGTTTCAATTCTTTCATGGCTGCAAAAATTGCGTTCAGACATACTTCATGCGTTCCGTGCGGATCTGCCAAATCTCCTGCTGCAAAAACCTGATGCGGTTTTATTCTTGCGATGATTTCTTTTACAATAGCAATATCTTCTGGTCCTAACGGATTCTTTTTTACCTGTCCTGTTTCATAAAACGGAAGATCCAAAAAGTGTGTATTTTCATCTTTTAGGCCGATGTATCTTGTTGCTGCGTAAGATTCTCTCCTTCTGATTAATCCTTTTAGTTTTCTAACTTCAAGAGAATCTATTTGATTTTCTGATTTGTTGTTCAAAAATTCAATAACCGATTTGAAGTTGATATCTTTTGGAAGATTTTCTCCAGCAAAATCGTTGCAAACTTCAGCGAACTTCAATGCCTCGTCGTCAGTAACTGCTATATTTCCAGAAGTCTGATATACGACGTGTACATCATGTCCTTGTTTGATCAATTTTGAAAAAGTTCCTCCCATAGAAATCACGTCATCATCTGGGTGCGGACTGAAAAGAATCACTCTTTTCTTGGCTGGATTGGCTCTTTCCGGACGATGCGAATCATCTGTATTTGGTTTTCCTCCTGGCCATCCTGTAATGGTGTGCTGCAGAACGTTGAACATATTGATATTCAAATCATAAGCAGAACCTTCCTGCGCCAAAAGATCAGACATTCCGTTATTATTGTAATCTCTATCAGTAAGTTTTAAGATGGATTGTTTCGTTTTTTTACAAAGCCAAACGATAGCTTTACTTTTTAATTCTTCTGTCCAGATGCATTCTCCAACAAGCCAAGGCGTTTTAAAACGTGTCAACTCAGAAGCTGCAGATTGATCCAATACAAAAGTTGCATTTGGATGATTTTGTAGAAATGTTGCAGGAACATCAGAACTTATTTCGCCTTGAATTGTTCTCTTAATAATAGAAGCTTTGTTTTGTCCCCAAGCCATTAATACGATTCGCTTTGATTTCATAATGGTTGAAACTCCCATTGTGATCGCACGTTTTGGAACGTTGTCAATTCCGTTGAAATCAGAAGAGGCATCAACTCTTGTAATATGATCCAGTGTAATGATGCGTGTTCCTGAATTGATGTGTGAACCCGGCTCGTTGAAACCAACGTGACCTGTACGACCAATTCCTAATAATTGAAAATCAAGCCCGCCGGCATTTTTAATTTTCAATTCGTAGTCGATGCAATATTGATTCAATTCATCAATTGCAACTGTACCGTCTGGAATATTGACATTTTCAGGCTTAATATCAATATGGTTAAAAAGATGCTGATGCATGAAGTAATGGTAACTTTGGCGGTTTTCCTTATTCATTGGATAATATTCATCCAAATTAAAAGTGATTACGTTGCTAAAGCTTAATCCTTCTTCTCTGTGCATTCTGACTAATTCCTCATATACCTTTATAGGAGAAGAACCTGTTGCAAGACCTAATACACAGAATTCATTTGCATTTTGTTTTAAACGTATTAATTCAGCTATTTCTTGAGCGACATTTTTTGAAGCTGTAGCAGAACTTTCAAAGATTACATTATGATTTTTCTCAAATCGGGTTTCTTCAAATTTTCCTGGTATGTCGTAAGCCAAAGAAGTAGTGGTTTTCATAATATATCTATATAGTTAAAATTTAGTTTTAACAAATATATAGAACAAAAACAGAACAATTACATTATTTTGCGTTATTTAACAAAATAAAATTAAAAACATGCAAAAAAACGCAAAAACTGAAATATAAAAACGAAAATTACAATATAAGTACTCCAGATTTCCTATATTCTTCCAATCTGCTGTCGTTAGGATCAAGATCAGTAACTATAGTATCCAATTGTGTAAGATCACAAACACCGTGGGCCATTTTAGTATTTAATTTATCCGAAGAAAACATTGAAACTACCTTATCAGAAGCTTCTATCATTGCTTTTTTGACAATTGAAATCTCATAACCAATTTCCGTCAAGCCTTGTTTTATATTAATACTACTTGCACCAATAAAGCAAATATCGGCTTTAATTTTGGACACAACCTGAATTACATCCATACCAATAGTTACCATTGCGTTTTTTTGCATTTTTCCACCAATAAATATTAAATCTATATTTGGATGCTGTGATAATTGCATGGCAATTGGAAGACTATAAGTATAAATAGTAGCCTTTAAATCGGCTGGAATTAACTTTGCAAAAACCAAATTTGTACTTCCTCCACTCATTATAATTACCTGGTCATCACGAAGTAAAGACAATGCTTTTGAAACAATTTTAGTTTTTTCCTCCTCAGCACCGATATATATATCAAACACATTGGCAGATTTTTCCGACACCTGAACCGCTCCGCCATATACTTTCACTAAAAGCTTTTTACTGTCAAGTTCGTTCAAATCTCGACGAATAGTATCTTCAGACAAATCTAAAGCCAAAGCCAAATCTGTTGTGACAACTTTTTGGTCCTCAATTAGCTTTGTCATTATGTATTTATGTCTTTCGGCTTTCAGCATATTTTTGAAAAGTTAAAATTCAGGACAAATATATCAAATATTTCAATTTATATCCGAAAACTCCTTACAATCTGCAACAGTACGCAAATTTTAAATTTCAAGTCTTAATTACGAATAATTTAAATACGATTTTTTGCGTGTTTTTGCGTTATTTTAGTTAATTTTTGAAAAAAATGATTAAATAATGCATTTGTATGCAATAAATAAATATATTTGCTCAACAACCATTAAAAAAAAACCAGATAATCATGAAAAAATTACTTCTTATTTCATTATTGGTTTTGTTTATTCAAACAGCATTTGGACAAGCAAAAACAATCACTGGAACTGTAAAAAGCAAAACGGACGGAATTCCAATTCCTGGAGTCACTGTCGTTATTCAAGGAACTTCTAATGGCACCACCACCGATTTTGATGGAAACTACACCATCTCAATCGCGCCAGGAAGAACTTTGAGCTTTAGCTACATGGGGTTTGAAACCCAATTAATTAAAATTGAGAATCAGCAAAAATTAAATGTCACTCTTTCGGAAACGACTTCAAAATTAGATGAAGTAGTTGTCGTTGGTTTTGCTTCTCAGAAAAAAACAAACCTAACGGGTGCTGTAGCAAATATCGATGTTGCAAAAACAATCGGAAGCAGACCGTTAACTGATGTCAGCAAAGCATTACAGGGAACTACACCTGGTGTAAATGTTAGTTTTAACTCAGGAAATATTAATCGCGCTGCCAATATCAATATTCGTGGTGCTGGTACTATTAATGGTTCAGATGCTCCTTTAATATTAGTTGATGGAGTTCCGACAGATTTGTCTCTTATCAATCCAAATGATATTGCAACGATGTCTGTACTTAAAGATGCCGCTTCTGCATCAATCTACGGAGCTCGTGCTGCTTTTGGTGTGGTACTTATTACAACTAAAGGTGGAAAAACTGGCGAAGGAAAAGTAAGATTCTCATACAGTGGAAACACCGCTTTTGTTAATACTATTTCTACATTAAAATTTTTAGATCCAACTGATGAGATTCCGGGGTTAATTGCAGCGGGAACACGCACAGATGGCTCTACTCCGGAGATTTTTGGTCAAAACTATAGCACTTTACTTGCAGGAATTAAAAACTGGAAAGAAAAATACGCAAATAATCGTACTAGTCATGAGATGGTTTATGGAGAAGACTGGGAAATTAAAAATGGTACGCCATACTTCTACAGAGTTTGGGACGCAAACAAAGAATTATATGCAAAAGATGCACTTCAAACAACACACAATTTATCTGCACAAGGAAATTTAGGTGATAAGAGTTCTTTCTTTGCTTCATTTGCAATTGCCAACCAAGAAGGTATGTTAAGAGTAAATCAGGAACAAAAACAGCGTATCAATATTAACTTAGGATTTACCACAAAATTAGCTGAATGGCTTACTGGTGATTTCAAAGTAATGTCAATCAACAGTTCTTATGAGCAACCTTTTAACTACTATGGTGGTTCTGGTACTGATGATACTGGTTATGGAGGTTATTTTGGATATGCTCTTCGTTGGGGTCAGTATTTTCCAAATTTTGGAACATACAGAGGATATAATTTCCGTACTGCAGGAGGATATTTATCTAATGCATCAAGAAATGAAAACACTAACCGCAATACTAGATTAAGTGCAAAATTTACGGCTGACATTACTAAAGCATTCAATGTAATTGCTGAAGTAAGCAACGTAACGAACTATTCGAACAGAAAACAAAATGGTGGAAAATTCCAGGCTTGGGATAGCTGGTCTGCGATGCCATATGATGCGACAACAATTCAAACAGCAGTACCTGCAACACTTGAAACAGGAAATGATTTCGTAGGGCAGTCAAAATCAGAATCTGCGACAAACGTTATAAATGTTTATGCGAATTACAAAAAGCAATTGGATAAACATAACTTCAAATTCTTAGGAGGTTTCAACTCTGAGTGGCAAGAATACTCTCGTAATTATGCAAGAAGAAATACTCTTTTAGATAAATCAAAACCAGAATTTAACCTTGCAGTAGGTGAACAATTTGTTTCAGGATCTGCAAATAGCTCTTTAAATCCAGCAGAAACAACGTATTCAATTGCAGGTTTCTTTGGACGTATCAATTACGATTATAACGGAATTTATTTAGTAGAATTAAATGCTCGTTATGATGGTTCTTCAAAATTCCCGACAGACCAACAATGGGGCTTCTTCCCTTCTGCTTCTGTAGGATACAAAATTGTGAATGAGAAATTTATGGAAAGCACTCGTTCTTGGTTAAATGACCTTAAATTACGTGCTTCTATTGGATCAATCGGAAATCAAAACGTAGGAAACAATGCTTTCTTATCTTTATTAAACTCTACAAATCCTTCGTGGATAAATAGCGGCTCTACTCTTCCTCCATCTATGAGTTTACCAACTAACGTTGATCCAGCTTTAACATGGGAAAAAGTGTATACAAAAGATGTAGGTATTGATATTAAAATATTTGACATGCTTGGCGCTTCGTTTGACTGGTACCAACGTGACACAAAAGGAATGTTAGCTCCAGGTATAACACTTCCAGGTTCATTTGGACAGAGTGCTGCACAGACAAACTCAGGAAACATGAGAACAAGAGGATGGGAACTTTCTTTGAACTTTAACAAACAATTAGGCGAAAATGCTTCGGTATTTGTTGATGTTGCTTTATCAGATTATCAATCAGTTGTAACGAAATGGAACAACAGTTCTAAATTATTATCTACTTATTATGATGGTTATGAAATTGGACAAATTTGGGGTCTTACAAGTGACAGACTTCTTCAGGCTGATGACGTAATTACTAATAACGGTAAAACGGTTAATGGTATTGATTATTCTAAAACAATGCTTGGTAATTTTAAATATGGAGCTGGTGATGTTCATTATATCGATACAAATGGAGATGGTTCTATATCACGTGGAGCAGGAACTGCAGATGATCATGGAGATTTAAGCAAAATTGGTAATTCAACTCCTCGTTACAAATACGGAATTACATTAGGTGGTACATATCGTGGATTTGATGTTTCGGCTTTCTTCCAGGGAGTTGGTAAACGTGATTACTGGGCTGCTTCTGATGCTGTTTTACCTTTTTATCGTGCACCACAACAGATGTATGCAAACCAAGCTGATTACTGGACACCAGAAAACACAGATGCCTATTTTCCTAATCCTTATTACGGTAGTGAATCAACAGCATTTGGAGGAAGCACAAATGGTATGAATAACTTTGTAACACAAACAAGATATTTATTAGATATGTCATACTTCCGTCTTAAAAACTTTAGCCTTGGATATTCTTTACCAGCAAATATTGTGAAAAAAGCTGGGTTAGACAAAGTAAGACTTTATACTTCAGGTGAAAACATCGTAACATGGAAAGATAAACGTCTTCCTGTTGACCCTGAAATTGATGAAACTGAAGTTTTCTGGGGAAGAGCTTATCCTTATACTAAAACATGGTCTTTTGGTGTTGAGCTTTCTTTCTAATCCTAATCTTACAAAACTTTTAAAATGAAAAAATCAAATATAAAATCAAGATTTCTGCTTTTATTTGCTGTTGCCGCAACATCAATGACTGCAGTGAGCTGTACAGATTATCTTCAAGATGATCCTGCAGATAAATTTACAAACGACAACTTCTGGCAATCAGAAGATAATGTAAGAACATTTTCATGGCTTAACTATGATACTTTTTATGGCTACGGAAATGGAACCACAATTGGGCTTTCTTTTTTCTACTACCACGGAAGTGATTACAGAGTAGATGACAACTTATCGGCTTTTACTTTTTATCAAATGCCAATTACAGCGGCGACAACTAATACTTATTCTTGGAATGAATATTATACTCTTATTCGTCGTTGCAATTTGATGCTTGAAAAACTACCTACTGTAAATATGTCTCCAGATAAAAAGAACCATTACACTGGTGTGGCTAAATTTTTCAGAGCTTATACTTACTATCGTTTAGTGCAAAAATTTGGTGATGTTCCTTATACAGATAAATATTTAGCACAAGGTGATGCAGAGGTTTATGCTCCGGCAAAACCAAGAGCAGAAATCATGGACAAAGTAATTGCAGAATTACAAGAAGCTGCTGATTTAATGCTTCCTGCTGATGATAAAAATGTTACAGCTAATAAATACACAGCTTATGCTGCTTTAAGCAACGCTTGTCTTTATGAAGGGACTTATAGAAAATACCATTTAGGTCAGGACGGAAGCTCTTACCTAAACAAAGCTAAAGCGGCTTCTTTAGTTATTATGAATAATCCAGCTTATAAATTAAATGCTGACTGGAAAGGTCTTTATAACTCAGTTGAATTGCTTGGAAATACAGAAGTTATTCTTGCAAAACGTTATTTAACAAACGTATTAATGCACTCATTACAAAACTATACGAATACTTCAACAATTCAGTACGGTTTAACAAAATGGGCAGCAGACAGTTATGTAACTACAAACGGACTACCAATTCAGCAAGCTGGAAACAGCCAATATCTTGGCGATAATACAGTTACAAATACTTTTACTAACAGAGATCCTCGTTTTGGTAAAACTGTTAATCCTGCTAATTATGGCTACAAAGGAAAACCTTTTGGAACAACAGCTTTAGTTTCAATGTCTGGATATGTATTTGAATTATACAACAACCCAGCTACTACTGGTCCAGATGTTACAACTGGAGGACGTAATTATACTGATGCTCCATTATTTACACTAAGTGAAGTATATTTAAATTATGCTGAAGCTTGTGCTGAATTAGGAACTGCAACAAATAATGATCTTGATATCTCGATAAACAAAGTTCGTGCTCGTGCCGGAATTGCAACTTTAACTACTAATGGAACTAATGCTTCAGCTGGAGGTGTAGCAATCAATGATCCAAGAAGAACTTCTGCTTTAGAGCAAATTTCAGGTGTTGTTAATCCGTTGATTTGGGAAGTACGTCGTGAGCGTCAAATCGAATTTATGAGCTGGACAACATTAAGACAAGCTGATATTTATCGTTGGAAAAAAGGTGATTATTTAGATACTTCAAAAAATCCTGATGTAAATCTTGGTGCGAGAATTGGAACTCCAGTTGGTTCACAAACTGTTGTCGATGGTAATGGTTATGTGAAAATATACCCGGCAAGTACTAGAAATTTTGAGGCTAAACATTACTTAATGAACATTCCAACGAATGACATTGACTTATACAAAGCCCAGGGAGTTACATTGAAACAAAACCCAGGCTGGTAATTCGGAATTCATAAATAAACTATTTGCCCCTTATAATAAAACTGCCTCTGAATTGAGTTATTTCAGAGGCAGTATTTTAAAAATACTCTTTTTTAAACACATGGTGATAGATAAAAAGAGACCAAATAAAATTTTTAACCTGAATATTCAGGCTATACAAAATTAGTTTTTAGATTTCCCCCAATCTACCTAAAACATCCACATACAACCAAATAATATCTTAATTTTATTTAGTCAATATTTTTGTCTTAACTATTAACTGTATTTAAAATGATAAAATTTATAGCAAAAAGCGCTTTTGTTGCAGCATTTCTATTTTCTATTCCGACTTATTCCTCAGCAATTCAAACTAATAATTCAAAAGAAATCAATGCTGCTGTTATCAAGACCGGGGCTGATAATTACGAAAAATATCTCCCTCTTTTAAAAGATAAAAAAGTTGGAATTGTGACCAATCAAACCGGAATTTTATCCAACAAAACACATGTTGTTGATTTTCTTTTAGAGAAAAAAATTGCTATACAAACTATTTTTGCTCCTGAACACGGATTTAGAGGAACTGCTGATGCTGGTGAACACATTGTTGACGGAAAAGATCCTAAAACCGGCTTGTCAATCATTTCACTTTACGGTGATAACAAAAAGCCAAAACCAGCGCAATTATCAGGAATCGATGTCATGATTTTTGATTTACAGGATGTAGGTGCGCGTTTCTATACTTATATTTCTTCGTTGCATTATGTAATGGAAGCTTGCGCTGAAAACAACGTTCCGCTTATTGTTTTTGACCGACCAAATCCAAATGGTTCTATTGTTGACGGTCCGCTTTTAGAAAAAGAATTTACAAGTTTTGTGGGGATGCACCCTATTCCATTATTACACGGAATGACAATTGGTGAATATGCACAAATGGTAAACGGCGAAAAATGGCTGAAAGATGGTGCTCAATGCAAATTGACCATTATTCCATGTTTGGATTATAAACGTACAATGCCTTACAGCTTATTGGTAAAGCCATCTCCAAATTTGCCAAACGACCAATCAATCAATCTTTATGCAAGTTTATGTCTTTTTGAAGGAACAAATGTAAGTGTTGGCCGAGGTACTGAAACGCAATTTCAAATTTACGGTTCTCCTTATTTAAGCAAAACGAATTTCACTTTTACACCTAAACCTAATTTTGGTGCGAAAGATCCTTTATACAATGGAAAAGAATGTTTTGGCGAAGACCTGACTTCTTATCCAAAATTAAAACAGCTTGAGCTAAAATGGCTCATTAAAGCGTATCAAAATACGAGTGATAAAACAAAATTCTTTAATGCTTTTTTTACCAAATTGGCTGGAACAAAAAAATTACAACAGCAAATTGAAACTGGCATTTCTGAAACTGAAATCAGAAAAAGTTGGAAAAAAGACTTGGAAACTTTCAAAAAAATGCGAGTAAAATACCTTATTTACAAATAAGTTTTTATCCCATAATCTCCTCAAAAAAATAAAACTATTTCTCTATAAATAGAGATCATTAATGTAAAATATCGAAGCTAATTATTCGAAGAATTTTGGCTTCAAAAATCAAAAAAAAAGAAAAATGAAAAATAAAAATCCTGAAACTGAACAAGAATCTCTGTACAAAGATTTGGATCAAATGAGCGTGAAAGAACTTCTTACTAACATTAATACAGAAGATAAAAAAGTACCACATATTATTGAGGAGCAAATCCCTAAAATTGAAAAACTGGTTAAGGCGATTGTCAAAAAAATGCAATTAGGTGGGCGATTATTTTATATCGGAGCAGGAACTTCAGGACGAATTGGGATTTTAGATGCATCAGAATGCCCGCCTACATTTGGCGTTCCGCATGACATGATTATCGGGATTATTGCCGGAGGAGATACAGCTATCAGAAAAGCGGTTGAAAATGCTGAAGATGATACCGAACAAGCCTGGAAAGATTTGGCCAAATATGAAATCTCAAGTTTAGATTTTATTATTGGAATTGCGGCTTCTGGAAATACGCCTTATGTTTTAGGAGCTTTGAAAAAAGCAAAAGAACACAATGTCAAAACAGGAAGTATTTCCTGCATTAGCAACGGACTTATTGCTCAGGAAGCAGATTATCCAATTGAATTGATTGTCGGACCAGAATTTTTAACTGGAAGCACTAGAATGAAATCAGGAACAGCACAAAAACTGACACTAAATATGATCTCAACTTCGGTGATGATTAAATTAGGAAAAGTAAAAGGCAACAAAATGGTTGATATGCAGCTTTCTAACGAAAAACTGGTAAAACGCGCTATCAAAATGATTATAGAAGAACTTGGAATTGAATATGATTTAGCCGAAGAATTACTTCATAAGCATAAAAGCGTAAGAGCGGTTTTACAGGCTCAAAAATAAAATCAGCAAAACCAAAACTATTTAAAATCTTTTATAGTTTTATAAAAGAATCAAAAACCAAAAATAAAATGACACCAAGTACCATTCTTATCCTTATTATCGTTTATTTCGGAACATTATTTTATATCTCACACAGAGTTAGTAAGAAAGACAGTGGAAACGATGCTTTTTTTACAGCCAATAAAAATTCGAAATGGTATTTAGTAGCCTTCGGAATGATTGGAACTGCACTTTCCGGAGTGACTTTTATATCGGTTCCTGGCGAAGTTGGTGCTGCAAGTGGTGAACAATTCAAATATTTTCAGTTTGTTTTAGGTAATGCACTAGGTTTCATTGTTATTACAAAATTATTATTGCCTTTGTATTACAGAATGAATCTGACTTCTATTTATGGCTATATTGAGCACCGAATGGGCGTTTTCAGTTATAAAACAGCAGCTTCTATTTTCTTAATCAGTAGAACTATTAGCTCAGCGTTCCGACTTTATTTGGTAGTGATTGTTTTGCAGCGTTTTGTTTTTGATTTCTATCACATTCCGTTTGCTTTCACGGTTTTGATTTCGCTGTTACTTATTTTCTCTTATACTTACAGAGGTGGTTTAAAAACCATTATTATTACAGATACTTTGCAGACTTTCTTTTTAGTAACTTCAGTTTTCCTTACTATTTATTTTATCTGTGACCGAATGGATTTGAGTGCCATCAGCGCTTTTGAAGAAGTAAAAAACAGTAATTATTCGAAGATCTTTTTCTTTGATGATTTTATGGGAAGTAAATTCCATTTCATAAAACAAATTTTAGGTGGAATGTTTGTTACAATTGCAATGACAGGTCTGGATCAGGATTTAATGCAAAAAAACCTGAGCTGTAAAAACATCGGCGAAGCACAAAAAAATATGTTCACTTTTACAGGAATATTTGTTGTTATCAATATTTTCTTTTTGAGTGTTGGCGCATTGTTATACATTTATGCGAATAAAAATGGAATCGCAATTCCAACTGATTTGGTGACAGGAAAACCAAGAACCGATTTATTATTTCCTGAAATTGCCTTAAATCATTTAGCACTAATTCCTGCAATTGTCTTTTTATTGGGAATTATTGCTGCCACTTTTGCCACTACAGATTCGGCTTTAACAGCCTTGACGACTTCTTTTTGCGTGGACTTTTTAGGAATGAACAAAGCAGAAAACAATCATAAGAAAAACACAGTAAAAATTAGACATTTAGTTCATATTAGTTTTTCGATTTTAATCTTTTTTATCATTTTGATTTTTAATTCGATAAATGACAGTTCTGTTGTTGGAATGATTTTTAAAGTAGCGTCTTATACTTATGGTCCATTGTTAGGATTATACGCTTTTGGTTTATTCCAAAAAACAAGAAATGTCAACGACAAACTGGTTCCGATAATTTGTTTATTGTCTCCATTTTTCACGTATTTAATTAATGAGAATTCGAAAACATTATTTGGAGGATATGTTTTTGACAATGAATTAATCGTTCTAAACGGACTAATTACCTATTTAGGATTGTATTTTACAAGTTCAAGAAGTACTACCAGAATAAGTTTCTAAACAGCATACGAATTACCAGAATAATCAATTGAAAACTAAGTTTAAATTCAATTGTTTCAAAAAAAATTACATGAAAAATTCAATCTTAAAAATAAGTCTATACGCCGCTTTTATTTTTTTAATTACCAATTGTGCTTCCAAAAAAAACACGAATACAATTGATGCAAAAAAAAATATTTCCTTAAAAGATACCGTTGTGTATGATCAAAAAAAAGAAAGCGAGAAAAAGACTTTTTTCAAAGATTCCGATAAAGAAACGGCTTGGGTTGACAGCATTTACAATAAAATGTCGGTTCAGGAAAAAATCGGGCAATTGTTTATGGTTTCGGCTTATTCCAATAAAGATTCCGTTCATGTTAATCAGATCAATAAATTAGTTACCGATTATAAAGTTGGAGGTGTTATCTTTTTTCAGGGCGGGCCAGTTCGTCAGGCAAAATTGACCAATTTATATCAGTCAAAAGCAAAAGTTCCTTTGTTTGTTGGAATTGATGCCGAATGGGGATTAGCCATGCGTTTAGATTCTACATATCGTTATCCTTGGAACATGACTTTGGGCGCGATTCAGGATTTGAGCTTAATTGAAAAAGTGGGGAAAAATATGGCAGCCGAAAATAAACGAATTGGCGTTCATTTTAATTTTGCCCCAGTTTTGGATATTAATACAAATCCTAAAAACCCTATTATTGGAAATCGTTCTTTTGGAGAAGATAAAGTGAATGTAAGTGAAAAAGCGATTGCTTTAATGAAGGGAATTCAAGGAAATGGTGTTTTCTGTACTGGAAAACATTTCCCTGGACACGGCGACACTTCTACCGATTCGCATCACGCATTGCCTACCGTTAATTTTTCTAAAGAACGTCTTGATTTAGTGGAGTTATATCCATACAAAAAAATGTTCAATGAAGGTTTGGTTTCTGTCATGGTTGCGCATCTTAATATTCCGAGTTTAGAATCACAGCCAAATTGTCCTTCTTCGGCTTCATATAACGTCGTTACAAATCTGCTTCAAAAAGAATTAGGTTTCGATGGATTGATTTTTACTGATGGTTTAGGAATGAAAGGTGCTGCCAATTTTAAAGGTCCGGGAGACTTGGAAATAGCCGTGATTTTAGCCGGAAATGATATTTTGCTTTGTCCTGATAATGTTCCAGTTGCTTTTCAAAAACTGGAAACCGCTTACAATGAAAAAGTAATTACAGAAGAACGTTTGGCGCATTCTGTAAAAAAGATTTTGCATTACAAATACAAAGCAGGATTAAATAAATACAAGCCAATTGATATGGCGAATATTTACAACGATCTAAATCCTTCTGCTAATGATGCTTTACATTATAAATTGTATGAAAATGCAATTACGGTTTTAAAGAATGATAAAGAAATACTTCCGATAAAAGATTTAAGCGAAAAAATTGCTTACATAAAACTTGGTGAAGACACGAACAGCACTTTTGTTTCTACCTTAAAAAAATATACCGAAATCACAGAAGTTAAAGACACCAATCTTGACAGTCTGAACAAGGAATTGAAAAAATTTGACAAGGTTATTATCAGTTACCACAAAGTGAACAAACCCTGGGAAAAACAAGAATTTACTTTAACAGAACTGCTTTGGCTGAAAGAAGTTGCAAAACACAATAAAGTAATTTTAGACATTTTCGCAAAACCATATTCACTTCTGTCAATTGATAATTTTGAGGATATTGAAGGATTGGTGGTTTCCTATCAAAACTCAGATATCAGTCAGGTAGTTTCTGCAGAATTGCTTTTTGGAGCGATTGATGCGAAAGGTAAACTTCCCGTTTCTATTAATAATGCTTTCCATGTCAATGATGGTTTAACTACCGAAAAACTAAATCGTCTTGCTTTTACAGCTCCGGAAAATGTCGATATGAATCCTGCGATTTTATCCAAAATAGATGCTGTTGCACAAAAAGCAATTGATGGAAAAATGGCGCCGGGAATGCAGGTTTTGGTTGCAAGAAAAGGAAATGTGATTTTTCAGAAATCGTATGGAGCGCAGACTTACGATAACGGAAAAAAAGTAACCAATTCTGATTTATATGATGTCGCTTCGATTTCAAAAATGATTTCAACATTGCCAAATGTGATGCAATTGTATGATAAAAGCAAAGTAACGCTAGACACGAAACTAAAAGATATGTTGCCTTTTTTTGCCAAAACCAACAAAGAAAATATCATTTTCAAAGATTTGCTAAATCATTACGCAGGACTTCAGGCATGGATTCCGTTTTACAAAGCAACTTTAGACAATAACAATCAGCCTTCTGACAAATACTATCGAAAAATAGCCGAAAACGGTTTTACAACAAAAGTTGCCGACAATCTTTATATTCGAAATGATTATCACGATACGATTATGAAAATCATTGCTCAAAGTCCGGTATCACAAAAAAAGGAATACAAATACAGCGACTTTACTTTTATCATTTTAAAAGAATATTTAGAACGAAAAACGCATAAAAAACTGGAAGATTTAAGCAAAGAAAATTTCTACAGCACATTAGGAATGACGAATACGCTTTACAATCCGCTGGATAAATTTGATAAAAGCAATATTGCTCCAACCGAAATTGATAATTATTTCAGACATCAGGCAATTCAAGGTTATGTGCACGATATGGCAGCCGCGATGGAAGGCGGAATAGCGGGTCACGCCGGAATTTTTTCAAACAGTATGGACGTTGCCAAAATGATGCAGCTGTTTTTGCAAAAAGGAAAT
The DNA here is from genome assembly GCF_900182645.1 of Flavobacterium resistens. Classification (GTDB taxonomy): domain Bacteria; phylum Bacteroidota; class Bacteroidia; order Flavobacteriales; family Flavobacteriaceae; genus Flavobacterium; species Flavobacterium resistens. The sequence goes on from NZ_FXTA01000003.1 coordinate 440,577, forward strand.
TACGGAGGTATTCAATATTTTTCTCCACAAACTTTTGATACTTTCAATACTTGTTATTATAAAAATCAAGGCGTTCTGAGAGGTTTAGGATTTGACAAAAGAGTACACAAAGGCGGACCAACTTGCAACTGCGTTTCTGAAGCAAGTTTTGGACATACAGGTTTTACAGGAAACATGGCCTGGGCAGATCCTGAAACCGAAATTGTCTATGTATTTCTTTCCAACAGAACTTATCCAGAAGTAGTTAACGACGAAAATAAATTAGCCAAAGGAAATATCAGAGAAGACATTCAAAAAATAATCCAAGAAGCGATGATAAAATAACTCAAAAATCTTTCTTCTTGCATCTTGCCTCTTTTTTCTAAAAAAAAAACTAACCACAAAAAACAAAACCCAATGACCAAAGAACGTTTAACCTCACTAGATGTATTTAGAGGATTTACCATCTTCTTAATGACAATTGTAAATAATCCCGGAAGCTGGTCTTCTATCTATCCACCTTTAGAACATGCCGAATGGAATGGCTGTACGCCTACCGATTTAGTTTTTCCGTTTTTCGTTTTCATAATGGGAACTGCAATTCCGTTTGCAATGCCAGTAAAACATTTTGATGGAAGTGTTTTTAATAAAATCTTAGTCCGTTCGCTTCGAATTTTTTGTTTGGGATTATTTTTAAGTGTCTTCAGCAGAATACATTTATTTGGTTTAGAAGGAATTCCGTTATTGGGAGTACGATTGATTATAGCTTTTGCAGTTGCTTATGCCCTTTTAGGAAATTTTTCCATGAAAGTCAAAACGTATCTTGCTGTAGGAATCTTTTTGATCTTGATTACATTATCATTTAGCGGTCTTGAACATTTTGAAGATACCCGAATTCCAGGCGTTTTACAGCGAATTGCAATTGTGTATTTCTTTACTTCGATTTTGTATTTAAAGACCAATTTAAAAACACAACTTCTAGTTTTAGCGACGCTCTTAATTGGATATTGGCTATTGATGGCTTTTGTACCTGTTCCAGGATTTGGTCCTGCTAATTTTGAAAAAGGAACAAATCTAGCAGCTTGGATTGACGATACACTTTTAAACGGACATTTATGGGCATCTTCTAAAACGTGGGATCCTGAAGGAATCTTAAGCACATTACCAGCAATTGGAACTGGAATTTTAGGAATGTACATTGGTCAGCTTTTAAACTTATCAATCGATAAAATTGAAATTGTCAAAAAAACAGCCATCACAGGAATTGTTTTATTAATTGGAGGTTTACTTTGGAATATTATTTTCCCGATTAACAAATCACTTTGGACAAGTTCCTATGTTTTGTATACTGCAGGAATAGCTACCATTTTATTGACGCTTTTATATTTTATAATTGATGTAAAAGGTTATAATAAATGGACCAAACTATTTTTAATTTGGGGTGTAAATCCAATGATTGTATTTTTCTTTTCTGGAATAATCCCGAGGGTTTTAAGCGCCATAAAAGTTGCTGATCCTGAAATCGCTGGAGAAGAAATCAGCTTTCAAACTTCAATATACAAACACGGAATTGCTACTTGGTTTGAAAATCCATTAAACGCTTCCTTAGCTTATGCTTTATTATACGCGGCTTTCTGGTGTTTTATTTTGTGGATTTTCTATAAAAAGAAATTGATTTTTAAAGTGTAATTCTATTTTAATTAGAACAAAATTTTATTCGCATCACTGCTATTTTTAAGTCAATGATGCGAATATTTTTTTTGTCGCTTTAGAAATTAAGAACTTCAATTTCACTTAAATCTGCAGAAAACTGCACGAAACTCGCAGGAAATCCAGCCTTAATTTTTCCGATTTTATTTTCCATTCCAATTGCTGAAGCCACTCTGGTATTCGCCATTTTTATTGCTTCATCTGCTGAAACATTCAAATGATTATAAGCATTTTGTACCGCTTCTTTCATCGAAATTGTAGCGCCTGCCAAATTTCCATCTTCATTTCTGTAAAAACCATTTTCTAAATGCGCATCAAAATTATCCCATTTAAAATTAGCTACTTTTCGTCCTAAAAATGTCGCATCGCTTATTAAAAAGAATTTTTCTTGCTTTAATTTATAAGCCACTTTTGCTGCTGCATAATCACAATGTGCTCCGTCTAAAATAATAGGCGCATACACTTTTTCGTTTTCAAAAACTGCCCCAACCAAACCCGGTTCACGATGCCCAAATTGTGTCATCGCATTAAATAAATGCGTTACCAGATTTATACCTTTCGAAAAATAAAATTGCGCTTCTTTATGAGTTATTGTAGAATGTCCAACTGAAATGATAATACCACTATCTAATAACATTTTCAGTTGTTCTTCTGTAAAACACTCGGGAGCAATTGTAATAACTTTTATAATATCTTTTCCGTGTTTGATAATTTCTTCAAGTTCTTCATTCGTTGGTTTTCGAACCTGATCAATACTGTGCGCGCCACGTTTTAACGGGTTTAAAAATGGGCCTTCCAAATGCATTCCCAAAACTCCATTATTGTATTTTGCTTTATAATCACGTATCGCATCAATTCCTTTTAAGATTGTTTCTTTTGAAGACGAAATTAAACACGGTAAAACATGCGTTGTTCCAAATTTCAAACTGGAATCATAAATATCCTGAATGGTTTCTTCATTAGGCGTTTGGCTAAAATAATATTGCTCTCCGCCGTTAATCTGAATGTCAATAAAACCTGCTGCAATATGATTTCCTTTAAGATCAATTTGTTTTATATCGTTTGGAATTTCCTTTTGTATTGAAATGATTTTTCCGTTTTCAATAACAATTACACCATTTTCAATTATTTCTTCACCTGTATGCACTACAGCATTTACAATCGCCTGTTTCATGATTTTTGTTCGCTCTTTTTCTTTCAAAATTAAAGAGTAAGATCGGATAAATTATCCACATTCACGTTATATTTTAGTGGATTTTTAAAAAATATGAAACAATAAATTGGCCGTCAAAAAGAGAATATAAAATCTCGAATTTGCACAAAAAAAACGGAATAGCAGTTTAGCTATTCCGTTTTTACAATTTAACCTTGGGTAACAATAAATAAAAATTAATTAAAACTATTTTTAAAATTACAAATGCCACTTTGGAGCCAATTCAGATAATCATCGATATCTGGATTATATGCCGAAGTTTCATTTAGTGCTTCGCCTTCGTTATTTACCAATACGTAAAAAGGCTGAGCATTTGTTTTGTATTTAATGGTTTGGAATTCACTCCATTTTTGTCCAATATATTTAATTTTTCTGCCTGTCAATTTCGACACAACCTGTTCGTTTTTAGGCAATTCTCTTTTATCATCAACATATAAAGAAATTAAGACAAGATCATCTTTCAAAACCTTAAGGACTTTTTTGTCAGACCAGACATTATCTTCCATTTTTCGGCAATTCACACAGGCATGTCCGGTAAAATCAATCATGACTGGTTTTCGCATTTTTTTGGCGTATGCCATTCCTAAATCATAATCGGTAAAAGCAATAATATTGTGTGGACCAAATTCTGCTCCGGCTGGCAATTTTGATGGCAATTCATCGGAATTAGTTCCTAAGCCATTCGGAATTTCACTGTAATTCAACGGTGGCGGAAAACCGCTGATTAATTTCAAAGGCGCACCCCAAATACCTGGAATCAAATAAATTGTAAAAGATAAAACGACGATTCCAAGACTTAATCTCCCAACGCTGATATGCGATAAAGGACTATCATGCGGCAATTGTATTTTTCCTAATAAATAAAGACTCAGCACTGCAAAAATCGCAATCCAAATCGCTAAAAAAGTTTCCCTTTCCAGCCAATGCAATTGCAGCACCAAATCGGCATTGGACAAAAATTTAAAAGCCAAAGCCAATTCTAAAAATCCTAAAAATACTTTTACCGAATTTAGCCATCCACCTGATTTTGGCAACGAATTCAGCCAGCCCGGAAAAGCCGCAAATAAGGTAAACGGCAAAGCCAAAGCCAGAGAAAAACCAAACATCCCCATAAAAGGTGCAATTCCTCCTCTTGAAGCAGCTTCCACCAATAGTGTCCCAACAATTGGACCTGTGCATGAAAACGAAACAATTGCTAAAGCCAAAGCCATAAATAATATTCCGATAATCCCGCCTCTGTCTGCCTGACTGTCTACTTTATTGGCTAATGAATTGGGAAGCATAATTTCAAATGCACCCAAAAATGACATTGCAAAAACAATTAAAAGGACGAAGAAAATCAGGTTAAACCAAACATTTGTCGAAAGCGCATTCAGCGAATCGGCACCAAAAGCCCAAGTTACAACAGCTCCTAGAAAAATATAAATCGTAATGATAAAAATACCGTAAAAAATAGCTTTTCTAATTCCCTGCGATTTGCTTTTGCTTTGTTTGGTAAAAAAACTTACCGTCATAGGAATCATCGGGAAAACACATGGCGTAAGCAAAGCAGCAAAACCAGAGAAAAATGACAATATAAAAATTGTCCATAAACTATCTAATTCGGCTTTATTCAGCTTTTTGTGAACAACTGGTTTTGTTGGTAAAACTGTCTTTTCCTGAACCGGAATTTCGGCTTTAACTTCTGCCAATAATGAATCTGTTTTTATTTCTTCAACAACTTCAACAGGAGCAATTTCTTTTACAATTGCGGCATTGGCACTGATCGTTGCGTTTACATCAAACTCAAGTTCATCATAACTCGGCGGAAGGCAATTTTCATCATTGCAAACCATATATTCAACCTCCGTTTTGATTTTAAAAGACTTTTTTCCAATGTTTTTTATACGTTGTCTAAATGTCGTTTCTTTTTCAAAAAACTTAATTGACATTTTGAAAACAGGATCATTTATGGTTTTTCCTTTCTCTTCTCTTACATTTCCAATCAATTGAAAATCTGGAGTTTTAGTAAAAACAAAATGCGTTGGAATTGGGCCTCCATCAGAAACTTCCTGGCTGTATAAATGCCAGCCTGTGTCTAAAGTTGCTTTTGCCTGCAATTCATATTCAGTATCTGAAATCTTTTCGACACTGGTTTTCCACTTAATGGGAGTATAAATTTGAGCCTTTACCATTATTGTAAACAACAACAGCAAACTCACTAAAAATATGTTCTTGTTCATGGGTAAAATTTTAGAAAAGAGGGCTGAATAGCAAAAAACAACCCTCTCGTAAAATCCGATATTACAACTAATAATGCTTACTAATTCAAAATATCAATTGATTACGGAAGTACAAATTAAATTCTGGCTAAAATAGGTGTCAGATTATTTTAATGGCTTGAAAACAACTTCCATAGCATCTGCTTTATCTAAAACTGAAACTGCAAATTCCTGAATATCTTTTGCAGTAATGCTTTTTACAATATCCACATAATTTTTAGGATCGTTCATATTGTAATCGTTCTCAAAATAATTATAAATCAAGTTCATGCTGTAACTATTGAAGTTTTTGCTGTCTTCTCTTGATTTCAAATAATTTGTTCTTGTTTTCTCGATATCTTCAGCAGCGATTTCTCCTTTTTTAATTTTATCAATTTCCTGATAAACAATTGGCAATAAATGCTCTACTTTATCAGCATCACAATCAAAATTAATTTGAATGTTTACTTTTGAAATCGGAAGTTTATCAATGCCTGCTTTTACGCCCGCACCATAAGTTCCGCCCTCTTTTTCACGAAGACTTTCCGTATAACGCAACGTCAGAATATCACCTAAATATGACGCTAAGATTCTGTTTTTTTGAGTAAAAGCACAATCTTTTAAAAATGCGATACGAACCGAGCTTTTTGGTGTTTCCATTTTAATGAAAATATCGCGATCAATTTTATTCGAAACCCATTTTGGAACGTTTGTTTTAAACTTTTCCTTGCGTTTAATTCCGTTTATACTCGCAATATATTTTTCCAATAAAGGTTTCAGAACTTCTGGCGAAATATCTCCAACAATATAAAATTCAAAATTTGAAACATCTGCAAAACGATCTTGGTAGAATGATTTCATTTTATCAAAAGACAAATCATCAATATATTTTTGGTTGAATGGCAGCACTCTTGGATTATTTTTTCCATAAACCACAGCTGATAAACTGTCTTCCATTTTTGCATTAATGTCATTTGCTCTGTTTTTCAACGAATTTTCCAATCGTTGTTTTAAAAGCGCATACATCTGATTATCAAATCTTGGCTGAACAAAACGCAAATGAACCAATTGCATCATCGTTTCTATATCTTTTACATTTGCAGAACCCGAAACTGTTTCTTTAAGCGAACTGATGCTTACTGAAGAATTAGCAATTTTTCCTTTTAAAACTTTTTCCAAATCAACATTTGAAAGTTCTCCAACTCCAGACATCATTGCCAATACCGTAGCACGACCAATTGATGGAAGATCTTGTGGCTCATACAATGAAGTCCCGCCAAAACTTTCTGCTTTAAGTTCTACCTCTTTTTTGTTTTTATCAGCAAATTTATAGTGCACTTTTACGCCATTGCTCAATACAAAAGTTGTCGCATCAATTGCAGTTTCTTTTTTTTCTGAAACAATTTTTCCCGAATTGATTTTCAGATTTCCTAAAAGTGTTTTCCCTTCAAAAGTATCAACATATGGCTGCAATGACGCATCATTTTCAGCTTTCTGAATAATATCAAAAGCTTTTTCCTGGCTTAGATTTTCTTCACCTTCTACTCCTGTTACGGTGATAACACGATTTTGTTTTGTGTATAATTTGGCAATTTGATCTTGCAGAATTTTGCTATCCAGACTTTTCAAAATGCTTTTCGTCATTTCAAATTCTACTTTCGGGTCTGCAATTATTTCATGATCCAAATAATCGTCTTTCACCATTTCGATTACTTGTTTATGCGAAATCTCATTTAATTTTTCTAAATAATTTTCGTAACCCGAAATAGTTTCCGTAACGGCTCTTTCAATTTCTCCTTTTGAAAAACCAAATTTATACGCTCGAACCCATTCGTTCATAACAGCTGCGAAAGCTTCGGCTTGTTTTTCAGGTTTTGGCGAAACATTTAGAATCCATATATCGTTCAAACGTGAATAGTTTTGATAGCCAATTTGTGCACTTTTAAACGGACATTCTTGTTTCTGAGCCAATTCAGCCAAACGATTATTTAAAATTGAAAAAGCAATACTTTTTTCTGTAGATTTTTCTAAATCGACGAAAGTTCCGGTTGGTTTTTCAGCTGTATGACGAATCATAAAACTGATATTAGAAGCCGAAATTTCTTTATCCAAAGCCAATTTGAAAGTTGGTTCTTCTTTCTCAGGAATTGCAATTTCAAAACGTTGTTTAGGATTTTGAGGCGTCGGAATATCAGCAAAAAGTTTTTTGATTTTCGCCTCAATTTCATCTGAATTAATATCTCCAACAATAGCAATCGCCTGCAAATCCGGGCGATACCAATCTTTATAAAAATCTTTTAAAACTTGATATTTGAAGTTTTTAACGATTTCCATATCGCCAATCGGCATGCGGTCTGCATAAAGCGAATTATTGTAATAATAAGGCGCCAATTGATTGTAAATTCTTGCTCGGGCATTTTGTCTTGTACGCCATTCTTCGGTAATTACGCCACGTTCAGCATCGATTTCTTCATTTGTCAGAGACAAAAAATTTGACCAATCGTGCAAAACCAGCAAACATGTATCGACAACGCTTCCATCTTTTGACGGAATATTATCTAAATTGTAAACTGTTTCGTCTGTGCTAGTATACGCATTGATATTTTTCCCAAAAACGGCTCCTTGTTTTTGAAGCGTATTCAGAATTCCTTTTCCTTCAAAATGTTTGGTTCCATTGAAAGCCATATGTTCTAGAAAATGCGCCAAACCTTTCTGTTGGTCGTTTTCTAAAATCGAACCTACATTTTGAATAATGTAATAACTCGCCGTATTTTTATTTACATCAGTTGGATAAATGTAATACGTCATTCCGTTTGGAAGAACACCTTTTTTGATTTTTTGGTTGACCGCAATTGGGTCTGTTGCTTTAAAATTCTGCGCTTTCGCGGATGAAAAACATCCAACGATGAATAATAAAATTGATATTTTTTTGCTGTACTTCATAAAGCTAATTATTAACCTTTCAATAATTTATCCAACTGCACTCTCAATTCCGGATTTGACGGACGAAGTGCATCGGCATTGATGATATTTCCTTTTGTGTCAAACAATAAAAATCTAGGAATAGCATTTACATCGTAATTTTTAGCCACATCAGAGCCAAAATCTTTATCTGCCATTAACTGAATTCCTTTTAATTGTTCTTTAGTCACAAAATCTTTCCATTTTTGAGCATCTTTTGGTTTGTCTAACGAAAGACTTACAAAAACGATATTTTTTCCGTGATAATCTTCTTCGATTTTTTTCATGTGTGGAATCTCCGCTTTGCAAGGTCCGCACCAAGTTGCCCATAAATCGATGTAAACAAATTTACCTTTAAAATCTGAAAACGAAACTGGTTTATCGTTTATGTCGTTATAGGTGAATTCAAGTCCTTTTTGACCCACATTTTTATGAAGTACTTTTTCGTATTCGATTAAAAACGTTTTACTTGCATCAGAAATCATATACGGTTTGATGCTTGGAGCGATTTTTTCATATTCTTCAATTTTCATTCTTGAAGTTGCTACCCCATCACGAAGATAAACATCTTTTAAAGCCGGTTCTGTAATATGTGTAATTGCTTCAGCCAAATCCAAACGTTTTGGCGCATCACCACTATTCATTGTTACATAAAAGAAATAATTTGACATTAATGAGAGACCGTTTTGCAATTTTAACAAATCAGCATCCGTAAATTTTTTGTCTGTTTGCCAAGTTTTGATAACTGCTGGGCGATCGTCTTTATCAGGAAAAGCGCTTCTTGGCATTCTGAAAAAAGTGTACGTCAATTCTTCAACATCAGTCGCTACGGCTAATTTTAATAATTTATCAAAAACTGCATCTTTGGTTTTAATGTTTTTTGAAAATTCATTTGCTTTTGCAATTCCTTTATCAATCCACGGATAAAAATCAACATACGTAATATTAGTTCCGAGTCTCGAAAATGGTGCAAATTCGTTGTAGATTTCATTTGCTTTTTGAACCAAAGCATTCTGTCCAACATTTTTGCCGCTTAAAACATAATTCTCTTTATTGATCAAAAGGCTAATGTCTAATTTTGGTTCCAAGTACAAACGAATCAATTGATTTCTACTTTTCATCTGACCGTAATCAACGTAATAAAAACCAGCTGCTGAAACCGGTATCATAAAGCCAAATTCCCCAAGTGTGTTGACTTTTGCAGTTGCAGCTACCGCTGGTTTTCCTTCTTCGACATTATAAAGTGTAACTTCTTTTGCTTTAAAATCTGGAATTGAAACTGTTCCTTTAATAACTGCATATTCCGAAAAATTTGCAGCAAAACTCACCTGAACCGCAAAGCAGATCAAAATGAAATTGAAAATGTGTTTTTTCATGATATTCTATTGTTTTTTGTTGATAATTTTAAATTGAAATTCGCATCGATTGATCGCCTTGTTCAATGATGAAATCTTTGCTTTCTTTATTTTCTTTCAGCTTTTTGAGATTTTCCGGATTCAGTAAATCTTTGGCTTCAAAATCATTTATTTGAGTGACTTTGGCACCTTCCTTTACTTTCTTTAAATCTTCATTTTGCTGATCTATGATTCTTTTTACTACCAAGTTTTGGTTTTCATCAAAATCTAAATTCATTCCGCCTAGATAGAAAGAAGACATTTTTTTGAAATTTTTATTCGGTTCTAAATAAACCGTTTTATGCAAAAGATCGATTGTGAAATTGAAACGTTTTATTAAATCAATTCCGAGTGATCCATCGGCGAAAGCCCAGCTTTTATTGGCTTCATCATATTCCTGCAACGCGATGGTTACGTTTGGAAAATTATTTCCGTTAATCGCTACATTTGGAATCGCCCCCCCGACAATTTTAGTTTGTTTTCCTAAACTGTAATTCACCGAAGTGTATTCTGTTTTTAGACTTGTTTCCAGATTATTTTTATGATTGAAAGGACCGTAAGCAATTAAATCGTAACCTGCTCCGGTATCAAAAGTGAAACTGCCTTCGACTGTTTTTTTATCTTCAAAAGTCAGACTCATTTTTACTACCGGAAGCCCCGATTTATAGTCAAAAACAAATGGTTTTGCTTTTCCCCAGTAATTGAAATTTCCGAAATTGTACAAATCAATTGTCATCGTATCAAAATTGACAGAAGTAATAAAATTGCGAAGCAGGTTTGCACCAAATAATCCATCATAAACGCCATGTTTTGGAAAAATAACCAAGCCTTGATTCTTCAAAACCTGATCGCCAATATAAATGGTATTGTCTGCTGAATATTGTACTTGCTGACTTCCGCCAACCACAGAAGCCGATTTATTTTTGGTAACCACAACTCCAGCTTTGTAAGCGCTGTCAGGATTCAAAGCCATTCCGTCTGCGCCGGTATCAAAAAGCATTAAAAATTCGCGATCGGCTTTGTTTAGTTTTATTTTGATGGCGATTCCGTTTTCGACAATTTGAAACGGAATGCTTGCTACTTCTTTTACAACAGCATGACGGTCAACTTTATACAAACCATCAAAAAAGGTCACATACAAAATTTTATTATCTGAATTGAAAACAATTTGAGATGGCTTTTTTTCTTTTCCTTTGAAACAAAAATCGGCCAAAACAAAAGTTTCATTTTTAATTGCTACCGATTTTACCATCTGAATAGAATCCAGAACAGGAAATGCATTGAAAATTCCGTTTAAATAAAATTCATTTGAAGAAGCATCTCCAACACCAACAGTAAACTCTGGAGCTAAAAGACTTTTAATCTCACTATAACTTTTATTTTGAAATGCTTTTTCGAAAGATTCAATAGATTTTTGAATGCTGTTTTGAGCATAAATAGAGCATCCAAAAATCAATATTGAAAACAAGAATAACTTTTTCATTTCGGTTTACTTTTGTAAAGTATATGGATTAGTCACCACTTTTTCTACTCCAAAATCTTTTAATAAAATGCCCGAATATTTAGTGAATTCTTCTGGCGTATATAATTCTTTAGAGTCATTTACCAATTCCTGAAAACCTTTCAAATCATTCTTTTTTTCAAATTCTTTTTTCTTGCGTTGCAAAATGCCGAATACGTGAGTTGTGACGTTCCATCTTCCGTAATCTTGAGCAAACTTTTTACTTGAAAAAAGAAAAGAATCATCATATTGTTTTCCTACTCTTAAACCCGTCACGATTACAAAAGAAACCTCATCAGTGGCATCTTTAGATTTTAAATAAGTGTCGATAACGTCAAAAGGAACATTTCTCTTGTTTGCCATATACGCCTGTACATAAAAATCTGGATACTCTTTTTCATTAATCTGCGGACTGTATTTTTTGAAGATTCCTTTTTTAGCTGCGTCTTTTGCATTTTGAAGCAAGGCTGTAAATTGCTCAACGTTTTGAAAACCGCCCGCAATATCAATCACTTTTCCATCAGCATTCATAAATAAAAATGTTGGAAAACCCGTAACACCATATTTCATGCATAACTTTTTACCAATTTCTTCTTTCAAAATATCCGATTTGAAAGTGACAAAATCTTTGCTTAAAACAGCTGCTACTTTAGGATCAGGAAATACCTCCTTGTCCATTTGTGCGCACGGCATGCAACCTGTGAAATACAAATCGACAAAAATTAGTTTTTTCTCCTTTTGAGCTTGTTTTTTAGCCAATTCCCAACTTTCATCAGCTGGATTTGTCTGTGCATTTAAGGCAATAGAAGAGCTGGCAAGCAGCAAAACTGCACTTGCGATTTTAAAAAAACGTTTCATAAAATGTGGTTTTAGAAACCGAATGAAGAATGAGATTTATTCTTCATTCGGTATTTTAGTTTTTAAGTTTTAAATTATCTGTAATTATCGTACACGGTAAGTAACATCGACAATTTTGCATAAGTTCGAATAGCTGTTTTCCAAAATTAAATTTCCATTTACAGGTGGCACTGTATACAATTCTAATTTTCCAGTTGTGCTGTAAGAACCTACAAGTAATTTGTTGACAATCTCTTTTTTACCTCTCTTGCTGAAACCTAAATAAGTAATTTCTTCATTTCCTTTGTCTAACATTAATTTTGCAGATTGCGTTCCGCTATCATATTCATACACTTTGTTTCCAACAGTATAAAATAAATAGCCTGTATCTGGACTTACGGCAAATTTTGTTGCTTTATCAAAATCTGGTGCATTTAGAATTTCTTTAAAATAGGTTTGTAATAATGCTGGCGAAAAACGAAGCAACTGATATTTTCCTGTTGTAAGATTTTTTAGCACTGCAAAACTTTCCCCTTGATTATAATCAGAACTCGTCATGTAAACCAAATCAGAATTAGTTTTATTCCAATCTAAAACAGTTGAAGAACCTACAAGCGGCGGCATTGCGGAACAAGAACCTTTTAAAGTATTAAAACGTAGAAAACGACGTAAATCCCTATCAAAAAATACTGGATTATACGGTGACGATACCACGCTTTCTGCAATAAAAGGCGCCGCGTAAAAGTTCTTGGCTTCTGTTTCTACCTTATTTTGTGGTAAGCCATATCTAATTTGCTGTGCTTTATTATAATAGTAAATGTTTCCATCGCTGTAAAGAAAGTTTTCACCTCCCAAACCAACGGCTTTCATAAAATCGACACCAAAATTATTTGGAAGCGCACCACCAATTGTTTCATAAGCGATATTTTGCGTTGGAACCCAGCCGAAAGAATCAGGATCAAGTCTTGCCGTTCCAGATTCTGATGCTGTAACATAAACACCATAAGTAGGAGAAGTTGTTGGCAATGCCGATGTAAAACAATCTACATCTACCGCCTTTCCTTCTAGTTTCAATGCTGATCCAGAAAAATCTAAAACATCATTGATAATACGAATATTTGTACTTCCTGGAATTATAGAAACCATATCCAGACGTGCTTTCCCATCGACATTACCAATAATCATCCAGCCTTCGTAAATAGAAGAAACAACATTTAATGTAAAAGGTTTTTGCTGCCATCTTACGCCCGTTATTTTATCTTTTATAAAATAATAAACCGTGTATTTTGCAGGCGGCAATTTTAAAACATCATTATAATCTTTTGTAGTAGCAATCGTTGTTCTGGATTCTGATGCTAATTTAGAAGGATTAACAGCTACCCATTCATACTCATAGCGATCTTTAGTACTACCATCATCCAATGTTGGATTTAAATTTGGTTTAATCACAAACGGATCGCCATTATAAACAGTATACTCTTCTTGTATTCCCGTAACATTTAATTCGTTTATGGCATTATAATCGTAATTTCCTTCGTCGTTTGCACAGCTCCAGTTCAAAAGCACAAGCACGAGCAAGACCAATTGTATCTTTATATTTTTAAACATTGTCGTATATTTTAAATTAAATAAATGTCTCTAATTAAGGAAAAAGCATTTCTGTACCATTTTCTTCATAAATCGTATTTCCGGCTGCTTTTTGTTCAACCAAATAACGTTTCATAAAACTTTGGTAATACTGAACCTCCGGAATTGATAAACCAACGGCTCCAGGTGATGAATTAAAAATCACAGGATCCAAATGCATTAAATCGCACATCATAAAGAATTTCTTGGCAGAAAAAGTTCCAAAAAAACCTACTATCCATCCTTTTGGCTGTGATAAAAAATCATCAATCGTTAATTCAAAACTTATAAAACTCATTGTTTTCTTTGTCAAAGCATTGGTCACTCTAGTTTTCATTTCGGTTTTGAAAAATTCATTTTCTTCTAAATTAAAAACTAGAGAAAATGTACTTTTTTTCATATCAGGAGTTCTAATAACTTGTACCCTAATTGTATCAACTACTTTCCCGGCAGGGATAATTATTTTGTCAGGTATTGTAAAATGGGTTCCTTTTATTGCTGTACTCGAAGGATCGATACTAACTTTTACTTCTCTGTCAACATTGCTTGCTTTTCCTTGTACCGCAATAGGAATTTTAAACAAACGTCCTGTAATAGTAGGATTATCTAAACTAAAACTTAGACCAATACTATCCGTCAGTACTTTGGCACCATTAAGAGAAATATAAGAAACTACTGCAGGCGAAAAATAGATATTATCTTTACCACTGTAGGTTTCGATTTCTTCTTTAGTACAAGATGAAAATCCTGCAATAAAAAGAAGCGTAATACTTAAAATCAATATTTTTTTCATGCTATAGCTTTTTTAGTTTTGAAAATTAGTTTCCGACTCTGGCAATGGAACAACGTATTGCAAAGCACCCATTGAAACATTTCCTGATGTCGCTGCACCATTAGGAATTGCTGTTGTATTATTTCTTTTGTAATAGAAAAAAAGCTGTCCTTCGCCAATAAATTCTTTTCGATATTCTTTTGTAATTTCTGTAGCTAATACAGCCGTTGCCGCCAGATTAGTTAAACCTCGATTAAATCGCAGTGTATTCAAATAAGCTATTCCATCAGCAGGAACTGCAGCCGTTTCTGCCGCGATCAAATACATTTCTGAAAGTTTAAGCATCGGAATCTGCAAACGAAATATTTTTGTTTTATCTGTTACATCTTCATATTTGAAAAATGTTTTTTGGGTTTTTCCTCCAATGATTGGAACCTTCCAACTTGGCAAACTTCTATAATCATTATCATTAGATTCAAAAACCGCATTTATTCTATTCAACAAAGGAGCATAGATTTTAGTGTCTTCTAAATTAGAATCGTATAAATCTCGCTGTTTGTTATATAAAGTATAATCGCTTAACGAAAAGAAATTTTCTGAAGAAAAAGTACGATCAGGATTAGATGCATTTGTAGCATCTAAAAATGAAGTCCATGGAAAGAAGGTTGTGTTTTTAGTAAATGTGATTACTTCATTTGCAACAATAGAAGCATTCGTTTTGTCTCCTGAATATAAGAGAACACGCGCTTTTAAACATTTTACAGCCAAATAATTCATTCGTTGTCCGCGATTTTGAGAATAATACGGATTAGCATCAAATGCTGTCGAAGGGCTATATTTGCCAGTAGTAAGTATTGGATCATTTGCCAATAAAACCAAAGCGGCATCAAGATCTGTAATAATTTTAGCAATAACATCTTTAGCAGGCAAAATTGGTTTAGTGCTTGGCGTATATGCATCATAATAAGGAATAGACGGATCTGCTGGAGCAACTTTATAAATTGGCCCGTATAATCGAAGCATATCAAAATGAATCATTGCGCGAATTGCAATAGCTTCTCCTTTTAACATATTGGCTTTTTCAGCTGATATTACTTCTGGATGCTCATTAATGCTTTCCAAAAATTTATTAGCAGTTAAAATTGTCGTAAAAGCACTTTTCCAAATACCATTAAATATCGATTTTGGAGCAGCTTCAGCATAAGCATAAGCCGCAGTTCTAATTCTAATATGAGATCCTGAAATATTGTACTGCTGTCCTAAAATCTCTACAGCATCCATAGTAAGATGTCTGCCATACAAATTAGTTCCAGTCAACTGCAAATAGATTCCATTATGCGCATTTTGAATTCCGGCTTCAGAGCTATAGGTCTGCTCTTCTAAAATTTTGTCTTGTGGAACTACATCCAAAAAATCACTACAACTTGCTAGAGTTAGCGATGCAAGCAAAAGGAATGTAATTTTATATAAATACTTATTCATAATTTCTTTATTAAAATGATAAATTAAGACTCAAAGAATATATTCTTGAAAAAGGATAATCAATACCTCTTTCTGCTTTAATAGTTGAAACACGGAAGAATTCATTTGCCAAAGCATTAAATCCTAAAGCTGTAAGTCCATTTCTTTTTAACCAGGCTCTGTCAGTTATACGGTAACCTAATCGAATAGATTCTCCAGAGATATAATCATCCTTCTGAATAAATCTTGAAGAAATTGGTGTTGAATTTGTCATGCTAATTCCTTTAAACTGAGCAATCTGCCCTGGTGTAGTCCAACGATCTGTAAAAGCTCTGGCATCTTGGTTATCAAAAATATTATCTTTTGAAATGTTTTCAACTTTGTCATACAATGCACTATTAAATCGCTCTGCACCAAAACTGTATCTCACAAATAAGCCAAAACTAAAACCTTTGTAATTTAAATTTGTCGACACCACTCCTGTAGCCGTTTCTCTAGAATTCCCCATTACTACTTCATCTTTTTTATCAAGAATAAAAGTAGTCTGGCCATTTTTCTTTAAGAAAACTTCTTTTCCAGTTGCAGGATCAATTCCTAATGAAGGTACAGCCCAAAGATCATTGCTGCTGGCACCATCATAATATCTGATCAAACTGGTTGTTTTTTGAGCTGCATCATTTAAAGAAGCTAATGTATTGCCAAAACCACCTAGTTTATTATCTCCAGTAGTTCCCATTAAACCGATTCCCCATACAAAATTTCGGCTCAAATCGTAGATAAAATTATAGTTCATTTTTAGCTCTAATCCTTGTGTCGTTAAGTAACCAACATTTAAAGGATAACCGTTAATACCTGACGAAGCAGCAAGATCAATTGCTACAATTTGTGGAGACGTTTTACGTTTGTAAGCACCCAAAGTCATTGTTAATCTATTTCTAAACATTGCCAGATCTAATCCTAAAGACAAATCTTTGGTTCTTTGTGGTTCTAAATCTGCATTTGCAACTTGAGAAATTGATAATGCTGGTCCAAAAATGTTCGTATTTGCACTATAAGAATACACATCATAAGAAGCATAACCGGCTAAATTCTGGTTTCCTGTCTGACCAATATTGGCACGTATTTTAAAAATATTGACAATATCTTCGTTCATTTTAAACTCATTATTCAAATTCCATCCAAATCCAATTCCCCAATAAGGCGAATATTTTTTATTTGTTCCGAAATTAGTTGCTCCCGAAATTGTGTGCGTAAAATCAAATAAAAATCGGCGGTCGTAAGCGTAGTTAATTTGGTTTGTCAAGTCGACATTTCGAATTAATTCAGTAAAAATTTCTGGTTTACCATTTGGTTCATATCCGAAAGCAAATGAAGGATTTCCGGGAACACCAAGAGGGAAACCTCTTAAAAATGATTTATAAGAATTGTTTTTTGTCTCTGAAGCCGAAGCCCTAATCGTGTAATTAAAAGAATGAACACTTTTAAATACATTTGAATAAGTAGCCCCAAGATTAGTATTCCATTTATCTGTAATGGCTTCATATCTGCTATAAGTTCCTTTTTCTGTTGCAATATTACTTATAAAACGAGTATCGTCTGGAGAGACAAAAACGGTATTGTAATTATTCAATCTTGAAACCGATAAAGCTCCCGTTGCCTTAATATGCGGGTTAATATCATAATTAATCGCAAAGTTATTCGTAAAATTAAAGTCGCTTCCCTTGTCATAACTTGGCAAAAACACATTGTAAAGCGGATTTGTCGCGTGATTTACTATAACAGATTGGTTTGCTGGAATTGGCAATGAAGTTCCGTCTAGATAACGTGTTACTACTCCGTTTTCATTATATTTTGGATAATACGGACTTGCTTTTGCCCAAATGTCAAATGTTCCATATGGCGATTCTTGGTTATTTCCTCCAGAAACAAAAAATTGATTATTAAAACTTAATTTATTTTTTCTGTAAGTCAAAGTTGCATTATAGCCCCAAGTATCGTGCTCAGAACCTTTCATTGTTCCTGTTAGTGTTTTATAATTTCCGGCAATGTTAAATCTGAATTCATCTGAGCCTCCGCCAAAATTCAAACTATGACCAGAAGTAATCCCCATCTGGATTGGTTCATTCAACCAATACGTGTTTACTCCACGTCGTACTGCAGCCAAACGTTTGTTGTACTCCTGATCCCATTTGTACTGTGTTGCTGCGGCAGCGCCATCTCCAGCATAATAAGCATTAGATAACCTTTCAAACTCTAATTTTTGTTCGGCACTCATTAAATTGTAGACACTCAAATCGGCTACTTCATAAGATGAATTATATACATAATTGAATTGTAATTTTCCAGGAATTGGCTTATTCGTTTCAATAACCACGACTCCGTTTGCAGATCGAGAACCGTATAATGCTGTCGAAGCAGCGTCTTTTAATAATGTAATAGTTGCAATTCTGTTAATATCTAAATCGACAACTTGCTGCAAAGTAGTTGGAAATCCGTCCAAAATAAACAACGGTTGATTTGGGTCGTCTCTAAATTGGCTGTCCACCTGATTTGCAGTTAAACTTGTCTGCCCTCTCACCTCAATCGTTGGCAGAACATTTGGATTTGAACCTGCAATATTGTTATTCACAACAATAAAAGAAGGGTCTAATGATTTTAAGGCCTGAACTGCATTTTGAGTAGAAATTTGTCTTAATTCTTCTCCTCTAAAAGTAGTTACTGCACCCGTTATCAATTCTTTTTTACGAACTGTAACTCCGGTATTTACTATAACTCCTTCAAGTTCTTTTCGCTCTTCCAGAAGTTTTACATTGATAAGTTTTCTATTATTAACCTCCACAATTTGCGCACGATGTCCAATATAAGTAAACAAAATTTGTCCATCTTCTGGAGCTATGATGGTATATTTTCCGTCAAAATCAGTTTGAGAGGCAGCGCCTGTACCTTTTACTTTGATGTTTACACCCGGAATAGGATCTCCTTTATCATTGGTAACAATACCTTTAATTTCAATCAATTTTGATTGAAAAACGACAACATTTTCCTTTGGTAATTTTCTAACTAAAATTGTATTTCCGTTTGATAAACTAAAATCGAAATCTTTATTAGGAAAACTGGCTTCTAATAAATCATTTACTCTGATTTTACCTTTTTTCAAATGTACTTTCGGTAGTTTCTTAAATAAATCTTCCTGATAAATAAAAGTGTAGTCTGTTTGCTGTTTTATAAGATCAAAAACTTCGTCAACAGTTACCGTTTTATCGGTTGCAATTACAATTTTTGTGTTTTGTGAAAATAAATTTGCGGGTGAAAAACCAAAAATTGCAGTACAAAACAAGAATATAAAAGTTCTCATAATGTTAATAATTAGTCTTTTTCTAAAATAGAAAAAGACGTCGGTTAATTTAAATTTCATAAATTTACATGTTAATTGGTTGGTCGGTTGTTAAATGATTAATTGATTAATACACAGAAAGGGATGAAGTGCGGTACGGTGAGAGGTCTGAACTTTAATCCCTTTTCTTTTTTATTTGATTATAATCTTATTGTCTTTTTTCTCATAGGCATTAATAAAATTAATATTCTTGATCGTGGTTAATATATCTTCTAATTTTTGATTTTTGTTCAAAACACCATTGAATCTAACATTGCCGAGTGCCGGATCTGCAAACTCAATATCAACATCATACCATCTTGACAATACTCTTGCAATATCTTTCAAAGGCATTCCTTTAAAAACAAACAATCCTTTTCGCCATGAAATTTCGTTGTAAACATCAACTTCTGAAATTGCAATGCGATCATCACTTTTGCTGATTCTCGATTGTTCGTTTGGCGCTAAAATTTCTTTATTACTTGCATTGCTAACCGCAACTTTTCCTTCTACCAATGTGGTATAAATTGCCGTTTCGTCTCTGTAGGCTTTGATATTGAATTCGGTACCAATAACCTCTACATTTTGCATTGCTGTTTTTACCTTAAACTTAGAGCCTTTGTGTTTTGTGCTTGGAGAAACTTCAAAATAAGCCTCGCCATAAACCAACTCTACTTGTCTGATTTCGCCATCAACAAAAGCAACAGGGTATTTTAGTTGCGATTCTGAGTTCAGCCAAACTTTTGTACTATCTGCTAATTGAACAAAAAACTGTCCTCCTCTCGGAATCGTTAAAAAGTTATTTGCAATCGTTCTAGTATTATTTTTAGAATTATAAATCAATTTTTCGCCGTTGCTAGTTGCATTTCCTTGATTGTAGGATTCTCCTTTTTTCAGTTCAATTACAGATCCGTCTTCTAGAGTCAATGTTGCTTTGTCGCTTCCAATCAGAATATTTTTATTAGCAACAACTGGAATATTTTGTTTTGAATTTTTCGCTGTATTGAATAATAACGAAATTGAAATCAACATTGCAACTGAGGCCGCAACTGCAACTTTAAAGCTTGTTCTGGAATAGAATGGCCTTAACGGAATAACTTTTGTTTCTTCCGATTTTATAGCTGTCTGAATCCGATGCAGCATTTTATTTTGAATTTCTTCTTTTGATCCTAAACTTTCGTCCCATTCATCTGAAGTTTGGAAACTTTCATAAAAATGCAACATTTGCTTATTCTCCTCCCGATTCGTATCGCCAGAAAGATATCTGTTTAATAACGTTAAGAATTCTTCTTTTTTCATTTTTTTTTATTATTAATGCAGAAGTATATTAGGTAAGTATCTAAAAAGATATTTACCCCCTAGTCCAAATTGTATTTTTTTGATTTTTTTTTAATCTTTTAAGAAAAGCCTCGCCGGAAACTAGAGAAATCAACGTTTTAGGCTTAGAATCGGCAATCATTTTTATTTTCCTTTAAAGATTTTTAGACAGCCATAAAACCATTGCCACGCCCAGTGTACTGCCCATAGACAGACGAATTGTCTGAAGCGCTTTGGTAATATGATTTTCAACAGTTTTGGTTGAAATATTAAGACGTTCAGCGATTTCTTTGTGACTCAATTGTTCTTCTCTGCTTAATTTATAAACTGCCTGACATTTTTCAGGAAGCGTTTCAACAATTAAATGAAGCTGCTGCACTAATTCTTCGTGCATCAATTGTGTTTCAGGTGTAGTATATTGAAATCGTTTTTCTAAATCATCAAAAAGTTCGACATGAATTTTGTCTTTGTTTTTTCTCAAATGATTAAAAACCTGATAACGCGCGCAGGCATACATATAGCCTTTTAATGAAATATGGATTTCTAGTTTTTCGCGATTTGTCCAAATATTCAGGAAGATATCCTGAATAATATCCTCGCACAATTCTTTGTCTTTAATGACATTGTAAGCCGACACAAAGAGCGCCTGCCAAAAGGCATTATACAATTCCGTCAAAGCCGATTCATCTCCGGAACGAAGACGATCGATTAAAGTTTTATCTTGATTTGATAACAGTGACGGCAAGTTTTTTTGGCTTTTGGTAAATTGAATAATTCGCAACAAACTTAATAATATTATCCAATAATCCTAATTTGTTCTTCCGTCGATCATCCATTCTTTGTTGTTGATTTTATTTTACAAAAAACCAAAATCGTTATAAATTCAGCAATCAAAAACCTTGAATAATCTAAAAAATTATAATTTGCATAATTTTTAACCGTTTAAAAACGGATTTTACAAAGCGTCTTATGTTAAGATAAAATCATGTTTTTATTAATTATTATAAAAATACCGTAGCCAATTTCTTAATTCATAAATGCAACGGAAAACAGCTTATAGGAATTAGTAAAAAAAACTTTACTATAATTTTAGGTGCGTTTTATAAAACTTCAAGGCAAAAAAAATCGGAAGAAAACCTCCGATCTTAAATTTATGATTCGCAACTGCTGCAGGTAACCAAACTTGTAACCAATTCCTTTGAAACGCTTTGGCTTCGCTGATAATACAAACTTTTGATTCCGAGTTGCCAGGATTCGATCATTAATCGATTTACCTCTTTAATAGGCAGTTCAGCAGGAATATTTAGATTTAAACTTTGTCCCTGATCTACAAATTTCTGGCGAATTGCCGCTTGCTGTACAATTTCCAATTGACTGATTTCTTTGAAGGTTTTAAACACATCTTTCTCTTTTTGACTAAGTTGCTCCATGTGTTGAACACTTCCGCCGTTCAGCATAATTCCTCTCCAAATTTCCTCATTATCAAGGTCTTTTTCCTCTAATAATTTTTTCAGGTATTTATTCTTACGCATAAAATTTCCTTTGCTTAAACCCGCTTTGTAATAATTACTACTAAAAGGTTCAATTCCAGGAGAAGTCTGCCCTAAAATCGCCGATGAAGAAGTAGTTGGAGCAATTGCCATTGTCGTTGTATTTCTTCTTCCATAACCTTTCAGCAATTCTGGTTCGCCGTAAATTCTAGCTAAATCCTGAGTCGCTTTATCGGCTTTGTCACTAATATGTTTGAAGATTTCCGTCGTTTTCATTTTGGCTTCTAAACCTTCAAAGGGAATCATATTTTTTTGCAAATACGAATGCCATCCTAAAATGCCTAAACCTAAAGCGCGATGTCTTTTTGCAAATTTATTAGCTGCTGAAAGATAATAGTTGCCTTCTGTTTTTTCGATAAACTCCTGTAATACAGCGTCCAAGAAAAATATCGCCAATTTTACTGCTTCAGTATCTTTCCATTCTTCATAAAGTTCCAGATTCATTGACGAAAGACAGCAAATAAACGATTCATCAAAATCAGATGGAAGCATAATTTCACTGCACAAATTACTCGCATTGATACGCAAGTTTTTATCTTTATAAACTTGAGGTTTATTTTTGTTTACGTTGTCACTGAAAAAAATATAAGGCAATCCTTTTTGCTGACGACTTTCCAGAACTTTAGCCCAAATTTGACGTTTTTCGATATCGCCGTCAATCATTTCCTGCATCCAATAATCGGGTACCGAAATTCCGGTAAACAAATTCTGAATTGGATTACCAATACTTTTAATCTTCAAAAACTCTTCAATATCCGGATGATCAACGTCTAAATACGCTGCAAATGCACCACGTCGCACACCACCTTGTGAAATCGTATCCATTGCGGTATCAAAAAGTTTCATAAAACTTACTGCACCGCTGCTTTTTCCGTTATCGGTTACGGCGCTTCCTCTTTCGCGTAATTCTCCAAAATATCCAGATGTACCTCCACCAATTTTGGTCTGCATGATTACTTCGCCCAGTTTATGCGTAATTCCTTCTATTTCGTCTGGAACGTGAACATTGAAACACGAAATTGGCAAACCACGTTCTGTACCCATATTTGCCCAAATCGGCGAACTGATGCTCATCCAGCCGCGTTCAATCATTTCAACAAAAGACTCTTTTAATTCTGGTTTATAAAGTCGGCGGGCTGCGGCTGTGCAAATTCGGTCAATTGCACCTTCAACAGTTTCACCTTTTAAAAGATAACCGCGATTCAAGATTTGTTCACTTTCGGAGTTTTTCCACCACATTTTATTTCCAGCTTCGCTCATCGGAAGACTTTCTGGATTTATATCTATCGTATTCATTATTTTATACTTTTAAAAAAGGTCGTTTGCCGTTATACTCTTATCATGTTTTGTATATTCTACAGGTCTTTTTGCAAAGAAATCATCAAGACTATTGGCAAAAACTTCTTCTTCAAACCACAACATCGCTTTATAATCTTCTGCTGAAACATCAAATACAGTTGGAATTCCAATTTGTTTCAGACTTTCGTCTAATCTGAATTTCATAAAATTAACGAGATCTATTTTATTGATTGATTCGATTTCTCCATCCTCAAAAATCCAATCCAAAATATCCGATTCAACATCAATAGAATGTTTAACAGTATCTCTGATTGCCAGCAAAGTTGCATCATCAAAATAATCCGGAAATTCTTCACGTATTTTATTGATGATGAAAATTCCTCCATTTGCATGAATTTGCTCATCGATTGAAGTCCACGCAATAATGTTGCTCACATTTTTCATGTAACCTTTGAATCTGGTAAACGAAAGCAAAATCGCAAACTGGCTGAAAAGCGAAACATTTTCGATCAAAATGCTGAACAAAATCAGCGAAACCATATATTTTTTATTGTCCTGCGAACGTGTATCTTTTAAAACATTTGAAAGATAATCGACACGTTTGCGGATTATAGGAACGTCAAGTAATTTTTCGAATTCATCATTATATCCTAAAACTTCCAGCAAACGTGAATATGCTTCAGAATGTCTGAATTCACACTCAGCAAAAGTGGTTCCTAAACCATTAAATTCAGGCTTTGGGAAATGCTCGTAAATATTTCCCCAAAAACTTTTTACAGCAACTTCAATCTGAGCAATTGCCAATAGACTGTTTTTGATTGCCGTTTGTTCAGCTGGCGACAAATGCGAATGAAAATCTTGTGTATCAGCAGTAAAATCAACCTCTGTATGAACCCAGTACGCTTTGTTTATCGCTTCAGTAAATTGTAGTACCTCCGGGTATTCAAAAGGCTTATAATTGATTCTTTTATCGAAAATAGACATAATAAAATTGTATTTAATGGTGAATATGTAAGTAAACGAAATGCAGATTTGGGAGGTATTTTTACATCTCGCTACTTACAAATTTAAGCCACGATTTTTTGTTTTACTTTCGTTTTGATGTTAAAAATAGAAGCAATTATCAACAGCGAAAATTGTGGTTTTTTATTCGTTAAAAAAGTTTTTATCAACATTACTTTTTAAAGTCATAAAGCTCGAAAAACCAGTTATTTAAAAAGAATCTAAATAAAGTTGTCAACAGGAAAAAATGCTTTTATTCTTCGATCAAAAAAAACAGTTATCAACAGCGAACACAAAAAAGCGCAAAATTTTGCTCAAAAAACTGTTACAAAAAAAGGATTTTAAAGTCTCATTTGTACACTAAAAAAGTTTGAAGTTGAAAAAAATCGAATTGCCTAAATTAAACTAATTGTTTAATTTTAAACATTTTACATAATTTAAGAATTGTTTAAACTCTAATTTCTAAATCTAAGGAAAGAAATAAAAATGAGCTTTTTTTCTTAAACAGTTTTAAAATACACGACAAACAAAATGACGACAGATATTATAGAATTGAATGACTTTATTGTTTTAATCGAACAATCGAATACGACAAAAACCATAGTTCAGAAATGCGAAATCGACGGCGACGCGGTTGGTTTTGCGTTTTACGGATCTGGCAATGTCGAACTGGAAATCAAACACAATAATCAGACAAAATATTTGACGAATACAACGGGTTTGGCAATTTGTTTTTTCGGAAATCAAAAAGTGGAATTCTCACATAAAATCGAACCCGACAAACCTTTACAGTCAATCAGTATTTTTACAAAACCGAAACATCTAAATTCGCTTCCTGAGGCCGAAAAAGAGATTTTTGAAAAACACCTTCCTGAATTATTAAATCCGAAGGAACATTTTGTAAAAGGTCCGTCGTATTATATGACGCTCGATATGCAATTGGCGGTTCAAAAAATCTTCAACACGACTTACGTTGGTAATACGCGATTGCTGTTTTTAAGAAGTCAGGTCAACGAACTTTTGGCACATTTTTTTGCGCTTTTGAGTACTGACGCCAAAATTGACTTTTCGGAAATCGACAAAAACAAATTATACAAAGCGAAAGAAATTGTTGCCACGCATTATTCTAAACCGCCTTCACTCACTCAATTATCGCAAATGGTTGGGTTGAACAGCAATAAACTAAAAAAGAATTTTAAAGAACTTTTTGGCATTCCGGTTTTCAAATATGTTCAGGAAGAACGACTTCATAAAGCGTATGAGTTGCTCCGCGAAAGCGAAAAAACGGTTCAGGAAGCAGCATGGGAAGTTGGTTATGAAAGTTTGAGCTCTTTCTCGAATGCTTTCCATAAAAAATTCGGAATGCGCCCGAATGAAGTTCGGCTTCAATTCCTTTCAGACAAATTATAATTCTTTTGCGACAAATGTTTCGTTTTTAATCTAATCAACTTTGTATCAGTAATCATTTAAAGAATATTGATATGAGCAAAAAGAAAATTTTAGTTTTGGGTTCCAATGGGAAAACAGGACGCAGAGTAATTGAAAGATTGAAAAATAATTCGGACGTTGAAGTTCGTTTGGGTTCCCGATCTGAAAAAATCCCTTTTGATTGGGAAAATCCAGAAACCTGGGAAAATGTGCTGAAAGATATTGAAGTTGTTTACATCACATTTCAGCCTGATTTAGCCATTCCTTCGGCAGTTGAGACAATTCAGAAATTTACCGTTTTGGCAACAGAATTAGGCGTTCAAAAAATGGTTTTATTATCTGGAAGAGGCGAAAAAGAAGCACAACTTTGTGAGGAAATCGTAAAAGAAAATGCCAAAAACTGGACGATTGTAAGGGCAAGTTGGTTCAATCAAAATTTTAGCGAAAGTATTTTTTTAGAACCGATTTTAGCCGGAATTGTCGCCTTGCCAAGAGCCGAAGCGCTTGAACCTTTCACTGATGCCGACGATATTGCCGATGTTGTTGTCGAATCTCTTTTGAGCGATGCCCATAATGAACAAACTTACGAATTGACCGGACCAAGATTACTGACTTTTAAAGAAGCCGTAAATACTATTGCTGAAGCAAGCGACAAAAATATTACTTTTCAGAGTTTATCATTAGATGAATATTCGCAAATGCTGAAAGAATATCAGGTTCCTGAAGATCATATTTGGCTTGCAAATTATCTTTTTGAACAGGTTTTGGATGGAAGAAATTCGCACATAACTTCGGATATTGAAAAAGTTTTGGGTCGAAAAGCTAAGGATTTTACCGCTTACGCGAAAGAAACTGCCAAAACCGGAATTTGGAATTCTTAAAACTAAAAAGATGAATTATTTCAGAGCAATCTTTTCTGGTTTCCTAGTTTGGATTTTAGTCAGTATTTCATTTTATATTTTGGATCAAATTCCGTTTGTACAGAATTTCTTTTGGATTCAATGCATAATCGTAATGTTTGGAATTGTCTTTTTTGGAATTCTTGGCGCAAAATTATATTATAAAAAAGTTCTCGAAACTCACGGATTATTCCTTGGAATTGCAATGTCGGCAACGGCTTTGATTTTAGATGTTTTGATAACCGTTCCTTTTGTAGAAATACCAAATGGACGAAGTTATTACAGCTTTTTCAGCAGTCCGGTTTTATGGCTTTTGGCTGCTATAAATGCGCTTTCAGTTTATTTTTATTGGAAGAAAAAAACAATTATTTGAAGTTATAAAAAACAAAAAGCTTGTCCCACAGAACAAGCTTTTGTTTTTATATCAAAACTCAGATTAAGCAATTAAATCTTTAGCTTTCTTTTTTGCCAATTGATCCACGCGCCATATTAAAAACACTGTAAATAAAGTAACGACTGCAATTACGTATCCCAGAATATCATAATGTTCTAGCGGTGAAGTTTTTGTTTTTTGATGCACGATAAAGCCTGCACAAACTGCCGCAATCCCACCTGCAATCTGCTGTAATGAAGATGTAATTGACATATAAGCGCCACGATCTTTCATCTCCGGAATGGCTGTATTTAAAGTTGTAGCTGGAATCATTCTACTCATGATTCCCATAAACATAATCATAGTCAATCCGACAATTTGCCATAAAGGTACGGGTCCCAGATTAGTGTAAATTATAATAATAACAACAGAAATCGCAGATCCGGCTGCAAACAATTTAAACTTACTCACTTTGTCACTTAGCTTTCCAATGATTGGCATTATAAAAAGTACTGAAAGTCCCGTAAAGAAAAACACCATTGGCAATTCAAGCTGACTGATGTGAATATTATTTACTAAAAATGCGCTTCCAAAAGGTTGCAGCATAAATCCTCCAACTGAAAGAAATGCAATTGCAGCGAATCCTACCTGATATTGCTTATTGCTAATCGTATGCCAAAGATGCAAAAACGGACTTTTATCTGATTGTAATTCCAAGTGCTTTGTTATTGCGGGCATTTGAGTAAAAACAGCAATAAGAATCAGTACGGCCAAAACCGCAATCATAATAAATGCAGAATGCCATCCCCAATTATTGGCAAAATACAACCCTACCGGAATTCCTAAAATCTGGCTTGTTGCAAATGCCATTTGTATAACACCCATCACACGTCCGCGTTGCTGAATCACAAATAAATCGGTTACAATGGCTAGTGATATCGAACCAATTACACCTCCAAAAAGTCCGGTTACAATGCGTGCCATAAGCAGCATTATATAACCTGTTGAAAGTGCACAGAAAACCGTTCCAATAATAAATCCGATATAAAAGAAAATCAATAATTTTTTGCGGTCAAATTTATCAGCAAAACCTGCTGCCAATAATCCTGAAATTCCGGCACTAAAAGCATAAGCCGATACTGCAAAACCAAAGTTTGATGTTGTCATATCTAATGTTTTCATTAAGATATCTCCAAGTGGAGAAATAACCATAAAATCAAGAATGACAGTAAATTGCAAAAGCGCCAATATGGCAATAATAATTTTTTGATGTGAAGTGAAAGCAGGGCTTTCAATGGTAGTTTTTTCCATTAATTTATAAATATTTTTTAAGACAATTCCTGGCATTCAAAGCCTAAATTGGTGATTATTGTAATAATTTCGTGAGGTTTCAAAGTCTCTGAAACCACGCGTAAAACGCAGTCAACATCTTCACAGTCAATACTCCATTGTTCAATGTTTTGATTATTATTCAGTACATAATGCGCTGGGCATTCTGCGTTAATTGCACTGATATTGGTTTTAAAAATATGTATGATATTTAAATCTGTTTCCATAATTTTTCAAGGTTTTAAGCCTTTAACAGCTGCTTGAAAGGCTTCTTTCATAATTTCTTTTGTAAGCACAAATGGTTTTCCTCCCATACTTTTGCGTTCAGCATGCATGTTCAATAAGGTATAAAGAGGTCCGTACGCCACACACCAAAACGCTTCAAAACTCATTGGGAGAAGTTCTTTGTTCCGAAGTGCGTTGTCTGTAAATTGAGTCATAATGGCTCTGAAATCAGCAAATTCTTTAATAGAATCCAAAATGATTTCTCCGTGAGGCGAATGTTTGATGATTTCAAAAAATGCAACTTCTTTAGGATATTTCATTGCAAAGTTGGCGCGGTTTTCCCATTGTCTCCACAAACCTTCTTCAAATGGCATGTCGGGCGAAAAGTCTTTTATGGTGCTTTTAAAAAACTTCAGTGCCATGCTGGCTCCTATTTTTTGAATTAAATCATCTTTATCAGCATAATAAATATAGAGCGTACCAACAGAAATTGAACAGGCTTTCGCCAATTTATTCATACTGAAACCTTGAAATCCTTCCTGCACAATCTGGTCAATCGCCATTTCAATAACCAGTTTTTCTTTGTCAATATCTCTAACTCTCATAGCTGTATTTTTTTTACAAAGATATAATAATAAATGAATGAACGCTTTTTTATTAATTATTTTTTTAATGTGATTTGTTAGAAGTAAAATGTGAAATGTACTTTACATAACTTCTTTTCATAAAAAAAGTCTGTAAACAAAACGCTTACAGACTTTAAAAAACTAAACAAATAAAATTAGATCACTTTTTACATTTTACAGATTACTTTTCACTTCTCACTAAAGAAACATCATCTACTAAACAAAAAGATTTTGCTTTTCCATTCGCAAGAAATCCCACTTCGGCCTTCTCTCCTTTTATAGCTATATTATTGATGACAATTGTTTTCCATTCTGCATTTTCCTCTTTTACTATAAACTGAAACTTTTTATCATTACTTACAGCATATACTTCAAGGTTATCAAATCCGTTACTGTTTCTAATTTTGGCAGTTAAAGTGTATAATCCATCTTCCAGTTTTACGTATGGGGAAGATGTTATAACCTGAAATACTTTTCTCTTAAAATCAATTTTATCACTGATATTCAAACTCTTTTCTCCAATTACTATTTTTCTTTCGGCTTGTGTATTAAAATGATTTAAAACTGGCGAAGTAAGAGTATCTAAACTTATTTTATTGCCTTCAATAACTTCGCTTGCCCAGCCTGTCAACTGAATTTGCACCGGTTTTACAGGACTCGGAATATGTCGGCGGTCAGCTTCAAAACTGCCATTTTTTACGTAATTATTTTCCTTGTTTACTTTCCAACTTCCTGTTTTTGCATCCAAATCCCAAGCGCTCAGCGAATTGAAATACGGTACACTTCCATCAAATGACATTGGACACCATTGATTATATCCTAAACCATTTCCGGCAAAATCGGCCCAACGGTCTCCACAATACACAATCGTTTCCTGTTTACTTCCTTTTACAGAAAAGAAAAAACCTGTTTGCGAAACATGCGCAAAATCATCTTCGGCGCCTTTTGTTATCAGCATTTCATTCGTTGGAAGATAAGGTCCGCGAATATCATCGGCAACTAAATAATAGGCAAACGAACCGTCCCAGCCGTAAATATTTGAAGCGTACATATAATAGCGGTTTTTGTATTTGAACATACAATTTCCTTCTCTGCTTTCTCCTTTAAAAATTTCTGTGCAATCTAAAAGGTTTACTTTCCCATCTTTCATTCCAATTTCAGAAACATAGATTCTGTTTCGTCCTTTTCCGTAGGAATAAATCAAATAGGATTTTCCGGTGTCTTCATCTGTAAAAACGGTTTGGTCGCCAGTATTGCTGGTTCCGATCATTTTCTCCATATTTATTTTCTGATGCCAAATAAACTCACCTGTCGGAGAATCTGAAAGTGTAATCAAAACTTCGCTTCCATGCTGTACAAACATGGCGTATTTATTAATTTCTTTGATAAATGCGACTCCCAAACGTCCAACCCAGGTTTTTCCGGTTTTGTTCGCTTCTTCTTTTGATAAAACATTTTTTTCAAAAGTCCAATTCACTAAATCAGTAGAACTATAGCAGGTTACAGCTTCAAAATTATTTTTTTCATGCGTCACTGAAGGATCTGCACGATATTGATCAGCTTCGGCATAATGCACGCCGTACCAATAATATTTTTGTTTACCAGTTTTAGGATCCGGAAATTTGAAGATACCACCGCCTTGACTGTTTAACGGTTTTCCGTCTTTAGTATTCCAAAAAACATCATTTTTAATCGTCTTATTTTGAGCTATTGTTTTATTTGATATTCCGAAGAAAAACATTGTAAAAACAACGCTTAAGGAATACCATTTTTGAATTTTCATATTTATTACGGTTAGTTAGTTCGTAATAAAATTATCGAATAGCTATAAAGTTTGCGTCATGTACTATCCTGTTTAATAATAGATATTTAAGATTATTGTAGATTTTGAATGGTCAATTATTTTTTCAAGTCTTTTAAAAAAAACTTCGCTCACCATAGGGCATCCTCGGCTGCGAGAAATATAATATTCCTGCTCAACATCAGGAACCGCCGAATATGAGTGCAAAACAACGGCTCTTTTTAAGGCATTGCTGTTGCTTTGGTCTAAACCATTTAATTTATATGATTTTCCGAACATTCCTTTATAAGATTTTCCAATTGCATATCGGCCCAAAGATGTGGCATTTGAATTTGGTTCATTGCTGAATTTCAGATTTCCTGCAATCCCAGTTTCAGAACCGCTGCCGTGCGCAACAAGTCCTTCATCTATAATTTTATTGTTTTCTAAATCATATACAAAGAATCGATTTTTGCCTGATTTGATTTTCATATCAACAAAAAAAGCAATTTTTGTATTATATAGATTGCAGGTTTTTATTTTCTCTTTTACTTCTGCCAACTGATTATTGAATCTTTCGACTTCCGTTTCATTCCAATTTTCTTCGCCTGAAATTGCTTTTGGATTTCCAAAAATAGATAGAGAAAGTAATACAATTAAATTGAAAATTTTCATAAAAGTGGTATTTAAAATTTACGATAAGCAGCTTCTTAAAAAACTGTTTTATTTTGGTGCAAATTTATCTTGTCTTCAAATTAAAAAATACACCTTAAAAGACTCAAAAACAATATAATAAGACATTATTTTCAATTAATTATTTTGAATTTTTCGAAAAAATTCCTTTAAAACAAGAGGTTGAAGTCATTTTTCAATTTCAGCTTATTTACATTCCTATTTTCCTTCCAACATAAAACTAACACACTGATTAAAAGAATTTTACAATAAGAATTTTAAGACTAATACTTTTTTATATGCGTAATATTATCTAACTTGCATGTAGTAAATTAAAAACCAACACATTATGAAAAAATTTCTATTCTTTTTTTTAGCAGTTGTGATTAGTTTAACAAGCCAATCTATTTTTTCTCAATCTGGTGACGATGCACCAGCTTTAAATCTTCCGGGAGATAATCTTGATCTTTATGCCGTATTGACGTTATTTCAAAAATCAAAAACTATTGAAGACTTTGAAACAGCATTAAATAAAAAAGAAACCGGAATTAATAATCTGGATCTTAATCTGGATAAAAAAGTAGATTTTATAAAAGTCACTACGACGAAAAAAGATAATTCTTTCACATTTGTACTTCAGGATGCAGTCAGTAAAACTGAAACTCAGGATGTCGCTGTCATTTTAGTAAATAAAGATAAAAACGGAAAAGTTTCTATTCAATGCGTTGGAGATGAAGATCTTTATGGTAAAAATTATGTTATTGAGCCGAAAAGCACACCTGCAGTTACTGCAAATCCAGCTTACCAGGGTTCCAATCCTGTTACTGTAAGTGCCCCTGCAACAACTGTCGTGGTCGAATCGGCTCCGATAGTTCAATATGTTTATTCGCCAGCTTACGTACCTTATTATCCTCCCTATTATTACGGTTACTATCCTCCTTATTTTGCAGCATTTACAGTTCTTGCGGTGGGTATTTATCGTCATAATAACTGGTATCATGGAGGTTATTATGGAGGACATTATAGTCGTAATACAGTAATTATAAACAATAACAATAGAAATAGCATTAATCATTATAATAACAACAGAAATAGATCCAATACGGTCGCAAACAATAATAGAAATGGAAACTATGGCAATCGTGCCGGCAATACAGGCGTTTCTAATCGAATGTCAAATGGATCTGGAAACCGAGCCGGAGTATCTGACAGAGCTTCAAACGGAGCCGGAAATCGCGGATCAGGAGTATCAGACAGATCTTCTGTAAATCGTCCTTCAGCAGGAACATCAGATAGATCTTTTGATCGTCCATCAACATCAAATCGTAGTTCTTCAAACTTTAATTCTGGTGGTGGTCGTACAAGATCAGGTGGAAGCGGATTTAGCGGTGGAGGCGGTGGCTTTCACGGCGGTGGAGGCGGCTTTGGAGGCGGTGGTCGCAGACGATAAAAAAACGTTTTAAAATAAAAAAGGTGATTGAATAAAAATTATTTAATCACCTTTTTATTTATATAGTATCTTATTTTAGTTAGGAGCTGTGTCAGAAGCGCTCATGTCTCTAACACACAAATATTTGCCATCTTTCTTTTCAAACAAACTCATATAATTTCCAGTTGCAATAGTTGCATTTGTCGAATCAACTACCGTATAAGCACCAGTTTCAACAACCTGATTTCCGTCAGTCGATACAAAAACTTCATTTGTTTTAAATGAAATTTTATTTGAATTTGCAACTGCATCGGCTTTTAAAAATTCTACAATTGCTGCTTTTCCAACTAATGGCGCGCGATTCTGAAAAAAAGTTATAGCATTGTTATCATAGTAACCGATGCTTTTTATTTCGCCAGAATTATAAACCGCTGCAAATTCATCTTCTTTGGCCTGAATTTCCTTTTTTATCGCTTCTTTATCAACCACGACAGGTTCTTCTTTTTTTGTATTGCAGGCAAAGACAGAAGTTAAAATACCTAACAATAAAATTTCTTTTAAGAGATTGTTTTTCATATATTTAAGGATTTAAAACTATACCTTAAAAGTACTTATAAAAATTAAAATATCAAGTTATTTCGCATAAAAATATCATTTAAGGAAATCTGAAATTTTAAAAACATTTTATTATATTCAAATGAATTACAACAACTTACAAAAAACAATGTCTTTTTGTCAATATTTTTGCATGACACAAATAAGTAATTAGCATAATATTTATTCGTTGTCGAAAAAATAGCCCTATATTAGCAGTATAAAAAGCGTATTATTGACAATAAATTAACCAAAGCCTTGTTTAAATGATAAGAAATTGGCAATACATTATCAAAAACAACTGAAGCACATTGGCTTATATTTAAACGTAGATTCTTTTTCGCGGCAAATATGCTTTCAATTTAATTTTACTTCCATCTATAAAAATGAATAAAAAACATTACAATATTTTACTAGCAGATGATGATGATGATGACTGCTCTTTTTTTAGAGAAGCAATCGATGAATTGAAGCTTCCTGTAACTCTTGTAACAGTACATGATGGTGTACAATTAATGGATTATTTAAAAGCCAATTCTCCCGGTGCTTTGCCGGATATTCTTTTTTTAGATCTTAATATGCCGCGTAAAAATGGTCATGAATGTCTTAAAGAAATCAAAGAACTTAGCGAGTTTGACACACTTCCAGTTATTATTTTTTCAACTTCTTTAGATATTGAAATTGTTGATTTGATGTACCAAAAAGGAGCAACACATTATATCCGAAAACCTGGTGAATTTGCTAAACTAAAAACGGTGATTAACAATGCTTTGACTACAACTGTCGAAAACAATTTAAAACAGCCTGCGCGGGAACAATTTGTTCTTCAGCCGTAATTTTTTCAGGAATGAGCC
Source organism: Flavobacterium resistens (assembly GCF_900182645.1). Taxonomy (GTDB): domain Bacteria; phylum Bacteroidota; class Bacteroidia; order Flavobacteriales; family Flavobacteriaceae; genus Flavobacterium; species Flavobacterium resistens. The sequence continues at coordinate 475,021 of NZ_FXTA01000003.1, forward strand.
ATAAAAACAGGGAACATTATTTTATAGCCGATGGTGGTGAAATGGGCGAATTAATGCGATCCAAAGACTGGAGCAAAACTTCATTAGGCAATCCTGAATTATGGCCACAAAGTCTGCGAACGATGGCTTCGGTAATACTCAGCAATCCATTCGGAATGTACATTGCCTGGGGAAATGATTTTACTCAAATTTATAATGACGCCTTTCGCCCTATTTTAGGCGCAACAAAACATCCTGATGCTTTAGGAATCAGTTCAAAAGAAACATTTTCGGAAATTTGGGACACAATTGGCCCCATGTTTAACGATGTAATGAAAGGAAACGCTGTCAGTTCTCCCGATTTTATGGTTGTTTTAAACCGAAATGGCTACGACGAAGAATGTTATTTTGACTTTTCATACAGCCCCATAAAAAAAGAAGATGGCGAAGTTGGCGGTATTCTGGTCACTGTAATTGAAACTACTGAAAAAAATGAAAAACTTTTAGCACAGTCGAAAGTAAGGGAAAGCGAGCAGAAAATAAGACAATTAGTCGAAAATGCACCATTCCCAATTGGTGTTTACACCGGTAAAGAAAAACGCATTGAACTTGCCAATCAAGCCATAATGGATGTTTGGGGAAAGGGCAATGATGTTGTTGGGAAATTATATACCGAAATTCTTCCTGAGCTCGATAATCAATCTGTTTTTGAGCAAGTAAACCACGTTTTTGAAACTGGAGAGGCTTTTCACAATAAAAATGCACGCATTGATATTAAAATGAACGGCATTCTGGAAAGCTTTTATTTTAACTACAGTTTTACACCTCTTTACGATATAAATGGCAAAATTTATGGCGTAATGAATACGGCTGCAGATATTACAGATCTGCATCTTGCAACAAAAAAAATAGAAGAAGCTGACAAGCGTTTTCGCAACACTGTAAAACAGGCTCCGGTAGGAATTACTATTTTGCGGGGATCCGATTTTATGGTCGAAATGGCCAATGATGCTTATTTAAAAATTATTGATCGGGAGGAAAATACTTTTGTTGGAAAACCGCTTTTTGATTCCTTGCCAGAGGTTAAGGAAAGTGTAAACAAACTTTTAAACGATGTATTAACAACCGGAATTCCATTTCATGGAAATGAAGTTCCAATTCCTTTAAACCGCTACGGGAAACTGGATATTTCTTATTTTGACTTTCTTTATAATCCGCTGAAAGAGGAAAATGGCGAAATATCAGGAATTATTGTTACAGTAACTGAAGTAAGCGAAAAAGTTGAGGCTAGAAAAAAAATCGAACTCAATGAAGAAAGGCTGAAGATTATTGTAGAAGCCAGCGAACTTGGTACTTGGGAATTAAATGTAAAAGAAAAACAAGTTCATTATTCGCAACGCTATTTGGAAATTGTAACCGGAAATAAAGAAAATATCAATTTAACTCACGAACAAATTCTAACTTATGTTCATCCGGATGATTTAGAAATACGAAATCTGGCGTATAATGAAGCACTTCATACTGGAGTTATAAATTATGAATTAAGAGTAATCTGGAAGGACAATTCGATTCATTGGGTTGAAGCCAAAGGAAAAGTCTTTTTTGATGCCAATAAAAATCCAGAAAAACTTCTTGGCACTGTCAGAGATATTACAGACGAGAAAAATCATCAGCAGGAACTAGAAAAAAGCGAGAAACGTTTTCGTTCTTTGGCAGAGAGTATTCCTCAATTAATTTGGGAAACAGACGAAAAAGGAAATTCCTTATTTGCCTCCGGAAAATGGTTTGAATACACCGGAATTTATCCAAAAGGAGAAGAAGAATGGAGAAGCATGATTCATCCTGATGATTACGAAGAAAATGCCCGAATTTGGAGCAATAGTCTTGCAACAGGAGAAATTTACCGATGCGATGTTCGAATCAAAAGAAATGATGGTGTTTACAGATGGCATGCTGTAATTGGTGAGCCGATTTTAAACGAAGAAAATAAAATTATAAAATGGGTTGGCGCTTTTACTGATATTCATACTGAAAAAGCATTTACAAATGAACTTGAACAACAAGTAACGGCAAGAACAAAAGAATTGAGCCTCATGAACGAATCACTTCAAAAAAGTGAAGAACGTTATCATTTAATGGTTGAAGAAGTTCAGGATTATGCCATTTTATACCTCAATCACGAAGGAATTGTAGAAAATTGGAATCAGGGTGCGCAAAAAATAAAAGGCTACAAAGCAGAAGAAATTATCGGAAAAAGCTTCTCTGAATTTTATACCGAATCTGACAGAAAAAACAATCTTCCTCAAACTTTATTGAATCTAGCCATTGAAAAAGGAAAAGCAAGTCATGAAGGATGGCGCGTTCGCAAAGACAGAACCTTATTTTGGGCAAATGTGACTATTACAGCTGTTCACAATAAAAAAAATCAGGTTATTGGTTTTTCAAAAATGACACATGACTTGACAGAGAAAAAAACTGCGGATGACAAGCTGAAATTAAATGCCTTAGAACTTGAACAGAAAAATAAAGAACTTGAAAAAATGAATCAGGAACTTCAGTCTTTTGCCTATATTTCAAGTCATGATTTGCAGGAACCGTTACGAAAAATCCAGACTTTTGCGACTCAGATTATGGAAAAAGAATCGGAAAATTTATCTGATTATGGAAAAGATAAATTTAAGCGAATGCAAAATGCAGCACAACGCATGCAAACGTTGATCAACGATTTACTTTCCTATTCGAGAACAAATGTTCAGGAAAGAATTTTCGAAAAAACGAATATTAGCAAAATTATAAACGAAGTAAAAGAGGATTTAAAAGAAGAAATTGAACAAAAAAATGCCAAAATTGAAAGTTTGAAAAATTGCGAAGCGAAGATTATTCCGTTTCAATTTAGACAACTTTTGTACAATTTAGTGAGCAATTCTCTTAAATTTTCAAATCCTGAAAATCCGATTGTCATTAAAATTAATAGTGAAATCGCTAAAGGTTCAGCTTTAAATAATGAAATTTTAGAAGCAGAAATGAAGTACTGCCACATCAGAATTGAAGATAACGGAATTGGTTTTGAACAACAATACAGCTCCAAAATTTTCGAAGTTTTTCAACGTTTACACGGAAAACTTGAATATACCGGAACCGGGATTGGACTTGCTATCGTAAAGAAAATCGTAGACAATCATAACGGAATTATCACCGCTAAAGGCGAATTGAATAAAGGAGCTATCTTTGATATTTATATTCCGGCGAACTAGTTAAAATTTATCAAAAGCAAATCTTATTTATAATTTAAAATCTATGAGAAAGCTATTTTTTACCCTGGCATTGCTGTTTTTTGTTTCAGCACTTTTTTCACAAACTCAAGATCCTTCATCAAAACGCATTTTAGGAAATTGGTATTCGAACACCATCCGAACGACAAAATGGGTATTTACACAGGATGGAAAACTTTACAATTATGACAAAGACATAATGAAAGTGATGTATAAGTATTCTATTTCAAACAGCTGTCAGAACAATTCAAGTGATACTTCTGAATTTATAACGTTAAGAGATAGAGACGGCGATGAGTATTGCTTTAAAATCAACGCTGTTAATGAAAACAAAAATGGCGTTTTATCACTTACCAATATGAGCAATATGCAACCGCTCATTTTTGTAAACGATGTAAATTTGAAGATTGCACAGTAGTTGAAAAACAAAGATGAAAGAAGTTTTCCTTAATTCATTTTTCTTAATCGGATAAAGATTAAATAAAAGCAGGATTTCTTTGTTTGAAATCCTGCTTTTATTTAATCTTTATTTATCTAAACTTCCCTCAAAAGGTGAAGCTGGTAAATTTTCTTTATTATATAAATTTGCCTCAATTGGGTTATCCGCCCAAGCGTATCGAACTTTTACTGGTTTTGAAATATTCTCATTCCAAATTTTGATTTTATTTCCTTCGATCTTGGCATTTGCCCAAACAAATTTTCCGTCGCTTCCTGCGATTTCAAAACCTTTTAAACTGGAGTTATTCTTAGCTATTAATCCGCTTCCTGTATCTGAAAAAGACAAAATAAGTTGATTTCCTTTTTGTTCCATTGATTTAAAAAGTGGTCCCGAAGAAACTATGTTTTTTTCTCCATAAGCTACTTTTCTGGCTTGTAAAGACAATCTTTTTCCGACATCGTATTTATTTAGAGGATGAATATCATTCCATTCTCCTAAATCAATAGTTACCGCCATTCCTGTATTTGGAACTGCTAAAGTATTTTTTTGCTGTTGTCGCAGCGCCGCCCAATTGCTTTCGGATGGCTCTGTTTTTGGTTCCATAAAATTCGTCAGCTGCACATATAAAAACGGAAAATCACCTTGCTTCCACTCTTTTCGCCAACTAGTAATCAAGGTTTCCATCAAAGCACCATATTCCTGAGGTTTTTTAGTACTTGATTCACCTTGATACCAAAGCACGCCTTTTATTGCGTAATTTTTCAAAGGTGCAATCATCGAATTATAAAGTCCGACAGGTTTCCATCTAATAAAAGTTGGCGGTGGCAAAGGAGCCATTTTTACTCCTAATTTGTATTTCCATTCTCCTTTCAAATCAATCGAATCTTTATCAAGAACTAACTGATAAGGTTTATCTTCAACAAAACCGCCTTTTCCGGAATTATTGATAACTCTGATGGCTATTTCATTTTTTCCTTCTTTTAATAATTTTGGATCAAAAGAATATTTTCTTGGCGGATATAAATACGAAGTTGTTCCAACGAAATTTCCGTTTACATAAACCGAATCGGCATCTACAATTCTTCCTAAAATCAATTTTGCTGATGAAGCTTTTAGATTCGATAAATTAACTTCTTTTCTAAACCAAACTGCCCCGTTAGTTTTCTCTAAAGCATAATCGGTCCAATATCCGGGAATATTCATAACCGGCCAGTCGATATCATCAAAATCCGCTTTTGACCATTGTTTTTTTAAACCTTCATCCTGACGATTTACTTCAGAATACCAATCGGCGCTGACTTTTTTGTCATTTGCTTCAATTTGTGCGCCTAAAGTTCCATCTTTAAATTTCTGATATTCGGCATCATAATCAGGAAATTTTTTAATTGCATCTGCACTAAGCCAGGATTCAGCTGGAGAACCTCCTAAAGCACTATTGATTAATCCAATTGGAACTTTATATTTTGCATAAATTTCGCTTGCAAAAAAATAAGCCACAGCCGAAAAACTCAAAATATTTGATGCGTTTGCTTCTTTCCATTCTCCACTTGACAAATCGGTATTTTCTTTTGAGAAATCATATTGATCCGGCACTAAAAATTGTCTTATTTCCGAATTATTAATCTTTGAAATAACACCGCTGTATTTATCTTTTACACGTTCCATAGGAAGCTCCATATTCGATTGTCCGGAGCAAAGCCAAACATCTCCAAATAAAATATTCTTTACAACAATTGTATTGCTTGCCGTTAAAGTCATTTCATATGGCCCTCCCGCTTTTTGAGAAGGCAAAGTCAGAATCCAATTTCCATCTTGAGAAGTTGTAGTCTGAAACTTTTTTTTATTGAAGGTTATTTCTATTTTCTCATTTGGCGCCGCCCATCCCCAAATTTTCACAGGAATATCGCGCTGTAAAATCATTCCGTCGCTAATAAGCCTTGGAAGTTTTATTTGAGAATAAATAGTGCCACAAATAAGCACACTGATAAGAATTAATACTTTTCTCATTTTTACAATTTATTTATCTGCTTAAATTCTGAAATCTTTTTTAAATATAATTATTCTCCCTTACATCTGACGCCAAAAAGCCGAGAGGGCTCAACTCTCGGCTTTCTTTTATAAAACAAATGTATTTGCAGTTCTAACCAATTCTGTAAAATAACACTTACTTACAACCTTATCTAACTTAATTGCTGCTTTACTTGTCTTATCATTTGATTTCGGAAAAATCAGGATTCATTCCTAATAACCAGGATTTTGATATGCTGCTTTTTCTTCATTAGTCATAATCATTGCATCAAATTGAACCTGAGGAATTGGACGTAAATAATGGTACGGCTTAATATCTCTAGCAACTGTAAGTGGCGTGTGATTTCCATAAGCTGGACCGCAAATCTGGTATGAACTTGAAAGTTCTGTCCATTTTTGAGTACGAAGCAAATCATACCAACGGTATCCTTCACCAAAGTATTCACGAGAACGTTCTGCCAGGATATAATTGATATCAATAACTGCTGGCGTTGCTGCGGTCATTGCCGCACTGTTATCAGCAGATTTTGCTACATTTCCATTGTTATCAAATCTCCATTTTCCAGCACGAGCACGTAAAACATTTACTAGTTCTCTCGCACTTTTTCCACCTTGAGGAGCTGCTCCCATAACATTTGCTTCAGCAGCAATTAAATATAATTCTGACAATTTTGCAATATTATAAGGACGTGTGCTAGCTCCATTTGGAGAACCAAGTCCAGTTCCGTTGTCTGTTCTGTACGTTCCTAATTTCCATAAACCTGGATATATAATTCTGCTTATTCCGCTTGGAGCAATAACAAAATCAGATCTTCCTGCTAAAACTCCTGCACCAACAGCTCCTCCTTCAGGACCATTTCCTGCTGCATAAACAATAGCTGGATTTTCAGCATTTAAGAAGGAAAGAATTGCTCCTCCCGGAGCAACTGGCAATCCGTTTGCATTATTTAAAGTTGGTGTTGTGATACCCGCTTTATTCCAGTTTCCACGATATACTGTAGTAAATGTTCCATCGTAACGAGAATCGTTTGTTTTATCAGCAAATGTATTTGCAATTGCGCCAATAGTTGGACACATACGAATAAATGGACGTCCTAAATGCTGTTCTGCTTCACGTTGTACTGAACTCACACCTGAACTTCTGATAACGGTATAATTTGGCGTCATCATCCAAACAGCAAAGTTTTCTGGAGCATTACCGTTTGAAAACGTAAGACTGCTGGCATTATAAAATTCGCTTTTCTCCGTATGATCAGCATACAATAAAATTTCGCTGTTACGGTCGTTGCTTCCTAAATTTACGTCATAATAAGTTGGTTGCAATGCAAATGCGCCATGGCTGTCAATACCTGCTGCTGCTACATCATAAGCTTTCTGGAAATACCACGCCGCATCATGTCCATCTGGATCAACACGAGTTGTTTCAGGATAAGTTGGAATATTATTTGGATTTTTCAACCACCATGCATATGTCAAATACGCTTTAGCCAAATAAAGTCTTGCAGCTGTTTTAGTTACTCCACCTTTTACTCTACCTGCATCTGGTAAATCATTTACGGCTGTTACTAAATCAGGAAAAATAGCTTTAGTGTAAACTTGCGGTACTGTATTTCTAACAGAAAATCTTGACGGGCTTGTATTAAATTTCAATTCTCCTGCACCCAAATCTAATGGCACTCCACCAAAAGTCTGAACTAACAAGAAATAATCAAATGCACGAAAGAATCTAGCCTCAGCAATCATTGCATTTGAAACAGTTCCAATTGCTGTAGCATTTTCGATAATTCCACTCGCTGTATTAATGTTGATGAATGCCGGTTGCCACAAAGCATCAGCACGGCTTGACGAAGGCGTAATTGATCCTACGCCAGAAAGATCCATATCTTTAAAATTAGCATCGGCACTTTGTGCATAAGTCGCTTCATCCGTTCCGGTTTCTGTCGTATTGTAGTAATAACCTTGTCCGTAGATATAGCGTAAATGTGCATACATTGATGTCAATCCTCCAACTACCCCTTTTTCGGTTTTAAAATATTCGGGAGTATAAATACTGCGAGGTTCTTCTTCTAAAACATTAGAACATGCTCCTAGGAACAGCGTTAACATTGCTGTTGCCATAAAAGTTTTTATTTGTATAGGTTTCATTGTTATCTTTTTTAAAATGTTAAATTAAGGCCAAGCAAAAAGGTACGAGTTGAAGGAGTATTTGTTCCTAATGTCAGTAAACGTCTTTTGTAGAAATCAGTTACTGCTGCATTTTCGTTACCGTATGAGTTGGTTTCAGGATCCATACCAGTTTCTCTGTGGTAAGGTGATGAAATTACGAATGGGTTCTGCACTGTGCAGTACAAACGAAATCTATCAACTCCTAAATCCTTAATGAATTTTTCAGTAATATTATAACCAAGAGTGATTGTACGGATTTTAACATAAGAAGCATCAAAGTATCCTAAAGTAGATCCATATTTTGGATTGTCATTACTTGAAATTCCTCCAGGTCTTGGATATTTTGCATCAGTGTTTTCTGGTGTCCAATAATCTACATCCACATTTCCTCTACGACCGCTCAACATATTCAAATAACCTGTTGAAGAATACAGTGTACTGATCAAAACACCTCCGCTTTGGAAAGCTCCTACTACACTAAGATCTAAATTTTTATAGGCTACACGAGAATTGAAACCTCCAAGAAAATCAGGATTTACATCTATGATTTGTCTGTCTGCAGGTCCAATTTGTCTTGTTGGCGAACCATCTGCATTAAAATCTCCCGTATATTTTACTTTAATCATACCTACGTTTCCTCCTGGCTCGTATTTAGTAAGATTTGCATCTCCTTGTTGCCAAAGCCCTACTTTCTCATAATCAAAGATTACATCAATTGGATGCCCTACAAACCACCAGTTGTTTTCATCTCTTGTTTGTCCTGAAGATAATGCTACTAGTTTGTTTTTATTAGAATAGAAGTTAACGCCAACATCCCAAGACCAACCATTTGGATTGTCGAATATTGCTCCGTTAAGCGTAAATTCATAACCTTTATTTTGAGTTTGTCCAATATTTGCAGTGTAACTTCCCACACCTGCTGTTGGAGGCAAACCAACACTTAAAAGAATATCTTTTGTATCTGTAACATAATATTCAAATGTACCTGTTAATCTATTTTTGAAAAAACCAAAATCAACACCGTAGTTCATTGTAGTCGAATATTCCCAGCCTAAATCAGGATTTGGCAATGTTGAAACATAATAACCTGTTGCATTTGTCTCTCCAAAATTATATGGTCTTGAAGCCAAACTTCCTAATGTAGAATAAGGTGCAACTGCCTGATTAGAAGTTTCTCCATAACCTACACGCAATTTTAATTGTTCAAGCCAATTAACATTCTGCATAAATGCTTCATTTTTTACATTCCATCCAGCAGAAACCGCAGGATAAGTATGCCATTGATGTCCTTTAGCAAGTCTTGAAGAAGCATCAGAACGAACTGTCGCTGTAAGCATATAGCGATTGTCATAAGAATACATAGCACGCGCCATGTAAGAAACCAATCCGCTTTGTTGATAATCCTGATTGTCTGGATTAACTGAAATTTCACCTGCCGCTCTTCCTAAATTGTAAAACTGAAAAGCATCTGAAGGAATATCTCTGGCAGAAATCTGTGATTTGTTATATGTGGTTTGTTCTGCTGAATACATAGCAACTGCATTCACTTGATGTTTTCCAAAAGTACGATCGTATGTAAGCAAGTTTTGAATCGTCCAGTTGGTATTAAGAGTGTTTGTAACAGAAGCCGTAGAAACTGTTGTTGGGTTAATGTTAAATACTCCTTCTCCTGTATATTGACCTCCATTAGTAGTACGGAAATTACCGCCTAAATCGAGATGATATTTTAAACCTTCTACGCCTGGTATTTTTACTTCAGCATATAAAGTATTGTACGAACTGTAAGCTTTTGTCTGATCGATCCATTTATCTCCCAAATTTTCTATAACATCTCTTGTATATACCCAGTTTTCATCTATTGGCATCTTAACGGTTCTTTTCAAAGAACCATCTGCATTGTACGGATTAGCAATTGAAGTCGTACTTAAAGTATTGTACAAACTCAAATTTGCACCGTTTGAAATAGAATAATTATTATTAGTCGTAAAACCAACTTTAAAGTACTGTCCTATCGCCTGATCTACAGCTGCTCTCAATGTTATACGGCTGTAATCCTGCCCTGGCACTACTGCTTCTTCTTTGTAATAACTTGTTCCAAAATTATAGTTTCCGTTTTCAGTACCGCCCGAAACACCAACATCATGATTGGTTACCAAACCTGCGCCATACATCAAATCCTGCCAATCTGTATTTATATTATCAGCTTCGTCTACACCATTTGTATAAAGCGGAGTAGTTGTTCCTGGAAGTGTAGCCGCTTTACGCAAAGCAACAAATTCAGGTCCGTTCATCATTGGGAATTTAGCAAAAATGGTTTTCAAACCACTATATGTATTGTATGAAAATTTAGCTCTTTGCCCTTTTAATCCTTTATTCGTTGATATTAAAATAACACCATTTGCTCCTCTTGATCCATAGATAGCAGTTGCCGAAGCATCTTTTAAGATATCAATACTTTTAATATTATCTGGACTGATATCACCAATTGATCCTGCAAATGGCACTCCATCTAATACAACAAGTGGATTATTATCTGCCGTTAACGAACGTGTACCTCTAATACGAATTTGCATCTCAGCACCTGGTTTCGAAGAAGTTTGATTCATTTGTACACCCGCTAAACGGCCCTGTAAAGCCTGTGTAACGTTTGCCGCTGGTACTTCACGAATTACGTCTCCTTTTATAGAAGACACAGATCCTGTTACGGCTTCTTTTCGTTGCGTACCATATCCTATCACAACAACTTCCTGCAGATTATTTTGATTTTCTTCTAAAACTGCATTTATTTTATTTTTTCCTGCAACAGGAATTTCTTTATCCTTTAAACCTAAAAAACTGAATACTAAAACTCCATTTGAAGGAACATTAGCTATAGAATAATTTCCGTCAAAACCTGTAGCAACACTGTTTTTAGTGCCTTTAACAGTTACATTAGCTCCTGGAATTGGTCCATTTGCATCAGAAACAACTCCCGATACTGTAGTCTGAGCGGTGGCGCCCACAGAAAACAGAAACATAAGGGATAAAAACCCCAGACATTTCAGGAGCTTTTTTTTGCTTTTCATTGTAAAAAAGTCAGTCATAAAAATTGATTTAGATAATTAATATATGGTTTGAGTTAGTTGAAAGTTTTAAGCAGAATTTTATGTTTTTTACAAGATCAAAAAACATATCATTTTGCATTTCTTTAACAAATATAAATAAAAATTCAAATCACACAACCGGTTGTGTATTATTTTTTTATTTATTCCAAAAATAATTATCACTTAAATTAAATACTGAATAATTTTGATGCCAAATAATTAAACGATTAACAACAAAACTTCTTTTTTAACAAAACATTCAAGTCTATATTTATTGATTTTAAAAAATAACTAATAATTCTACAAAACTCAATAAAATTAAGATTTACAGCATTTTAACATCAGTAAAATCAGATAAAAATAAGTGTAGTTTAAACAATTAAAAAACGTAATCTCAAACGATTATTCATTACCCGGAAATGATTCCGAATCAAGTTTTTATTTTGTCTAAAAAAAGAATCGATTCTAACACAATCGCTTGCATAAAACAATAAAAAAAGCCTCTTTTGAAAAAAGAAGCTTTAGAATTTTATTTGGATGTAATTTATTTAAAAGTAAATGCAAAAATCATTTCATTTAGATAGTTTTCGCCTGCTCTCAAAATTGAATCCGGAAAGTGTTTTTTATTTGGAGCATCTGGAAAATTTTGCGGTTCAAAACAAATTGCAGGAAACTTTTCATATTGATCATTATTTGAAAAAGGCAAAACCGGAAATTCCTTTGGCGTATAAACAACCATTGCAGGCTGATTGGAAAAAATATCCATATTGATGCCACTTTCTGCAGAAGATAAAGATGCTTTCAACTGATTTTCGTTAAATACAAAAGTATCATCATAACCTTTAAAATCTTCTCTTCTGATTTTAGCTTTTTCATTTCTATCAAAATCAGTTCCTTCCGATTTATTCAATTTTCCTGTGGGAAGTAATTGCGAGTCAACATCTAAATGAAAATCACTGTTGATTTGAAGTTCGTGATCTAAAACAGATCCTTTTCCGTTTAAATTAAAATAAACATGGCTTGTCAAATTTACAGGAGTTGACAAATCAGTATTTGCAGTATAAGTTATTTTGACTTCGTTTTCTGGAGTCAACTCAAATCGTGCTTCGACATTTAAATTTCCTGGATAACCTTCTTCATTATTTTTGCTCAGATAAGATAAGACAACAAAATCGTCAGCCACTTCTTTTACTGACCAGAATTTTTTAAAAAAACCGTTTTCACCTCCATGCAGATGAACACCATCTTGATTTTCTATCTTATAAACAATATCATCAATCTCAAATTCACCGCCAGAAATTCTGCCCGCGTATCGTCCAATACTTGAACCTAAAAAAAGCTTTACATTTGAATAAGGCGCTTCAAGATAATCAGAAGCATTTTTCAAACCTGCTGCAACGTCATAGATTTCACCTTTTGAATTTTTAACTTTTAACCCAATAACTGTTGCACCGAAATTAGAAATTGTCATTTCTAATGCCGATTTGTTTTTGATCGTAATTACTTCTAATTTTTCCATTTTGATGCTCAACAGATTTTAAAATCTTATAAATTCATTTTTTTAGCATCTTCTATAAATTGGTTCAAACCAATATCAGTAAGAGGATGTTTCAACAAACCTTTAATGGCCGACAATGGCCCAGTCATAACATCAGAACCTACTTTGGCACAATTGATTACGTGCATTGTGTGGCGTACAGAAGCCGAAAGAATTTGTGTATTGAAAGCATAATTATCATAAATTTCTCTGATTTCGGCAATAAGATGCATTCCGTCAGTAGAGATATCATCCAATCTTCCTAAAAATGGAGACACATAAGTCGCACCCGCTTTTGCTGCTAAAAGCGCTTGTCCAGCAGAGAATACCAAAGTCACATTCGTTCTAATTCCTTTATCCGAAAAATATTTGCAGGCTTTAATTCCGTCAGCAATCATTGGCAATTTCACCACAATCTGCGGATGCAAAGCCGCAAGTTCCTCACCTTCTTTAATCATTCCGTCAAAATCTGTCGAAATTACTTCTGCCGAAACATCGCCGTCAACGATATTACAGATATCCAGATAATGCTTTAAAATATTGGCTTTTCCAGTAATTCCTTCTTTTGCCATTAACGACGGATTTGTTGTTACGCCATCTAAAACGCCTAATGCCTGCGCTTCTTTTATATCATTTAAATTTGCTGTGTCAATAAAAAATTTCATTGATTTTTGGTTTTTATGTTAATAGAGATTTCATATTTTCAATTCATTACAAAATGAATCTCAAATAAAGATGAAATGGTTTTTATGTTTTAATTTGAAATAAAAAGCAAAAGAAATTGCTTTAAAAAGACGGCAGAAAACTATCTTTTTGAGTACAGAATTAATATACGGCCGTCAACGCTTCAACATCCAACGGCCATACTTACTAATTAATAAATTTTTCTCTGGCGCATCAACTAACCTTCAAATATGCACCAGAGAAGAAAAACTACAAAAAACAATCTTCATTTCGATTTTGTAACCTCACACAAAACCGAAAATTATTTTATGCAAAAACTGTATTTACAGTTTGTCAATCAATTAAATATATTGATTAATAATATTTTCAAACAATTCTTGTTTACCACTTTGAAGATTTAATTCTCCATTTTCATGAGCGATAGTATAAAGATCTTTCAGATTTAATTTTCCTTCAGCAAAATCTTTCCCTTTTCCAGAATCAAAAGAGCTGTATCTTTCCGTTCTTAATTTCTCGTAAGGAGAAGAAGTGATGATTTTATCTGCAGTCAGTAAAGCTCTTGCAAAAGTATCAGCTCCGCCAATGTGCGCTAAGAAAACATCTTCTAAGTCTGTAGAATTTCTTCTGATTTTAGCATCAAAGTTAACTCCACCACCTTGCAATCCGCCAGCTTTTAAGAAAACCAACATTGCCTCTGTTGTCTCTTGAATGTTATTTGGAAACTGATCTGTATCCCATCCGTTTTGGTAATCTCCTCTGTTTGCATCTATGCTTCCTAACATTCCAGCTTTTGCCGCAACTTCTAATTCATGTTGGAAAGTATGTTGTGCCAATGTAGCGTGGTTTACTTCGATATTGATTTTGAAATCTTTATCTAAACCATAATTTTTTAAGAATCCAATCGCAGTTGCCGAGTCAAAATCGTATTGGTGTTTAGATGGCTCCATTGGTTTTGGCTCGATGAAGAAAGTTCCTTTAAAACCTTGTGCTCTTGCATAATCTCTAGACATTGTAAGGAATTGGGCCATATGGTCTAATTCTCTTCCCATATCTGTGTTTAGTAAAGACATATAGCCTTCTCTACCGCCCCAAAATACATAGTTTTCTCCACCTAAAGCGATTGTTGCGTCAAGCGCTAATTTTACTTGTCCACCAGCTCTTGCTACTACATTAAAATCTGGATTTGTAGCTGCTCCGTTCATGAATCTTGGGTTTGAGAAACAGTTTGAAGTTCCCCAAAGCAATTTAATTCCAGATTCTGCTTTTTTCTGTTTTAAGTAATCCGTAATAAAAGCCAAACGTTTTTCTGATTCTGCAAAAGTTGGTCCTTCCGCAATCAAATCGTAATCGTGGAAACAGAAATAATCGAATCCCATTTTGCTGATAAATTCAAAAGCAGCATCTGCCTTATCTTTTGCAGCTTGATATGGATCCGATGAAACATCCCAAGCAAATTGCTGCGTTCCTGGTCCGAATGGATCGCTACCTTGTCCGCAGAAAGTATGCCAGTAAGCGATTGCAAATTTAAAGTGTTCACGCATTGTTTTTCCAGCTACAATTTGATCTGGATTGTAATATTTAAATGCCAACGGATTATCAGATTCCTTTCCTTCAAATTTAATTTGGCCAATACCTTTGTAGTATTCTTTATCTCCTAAAACTATCATTTTATCTCTTATTTAGTTGTTAATATTAATTCTAATTCTTGTTTCCATTTTTTATAAGCCGTTTCATAAGGCTCTTTGTTGTGAAGTGGTAAAAACGTCATTACGTGATCGTTGTCGCTTACATTCGCACCAAACTTGCTGTAATCTCCATCTTTTAAACCAACCGCTCTCGCCGCTCCAACTGCTCCTGTTGTATTGTAAATTTCAATTTCGTGACCAATTAAAGTCGCAACAGTATTCGAGAAAATCTCCGAACGGAAAAGATTATCATTTCCGGCTCTAATCACATTAATTGTCGCATTATCCTCTTTTAAACATTCCATTCCGTACACAAACGAAAAAGCAATTCCTTCAAGAGAAGCTCTAAACAAATGTGCACTGTTATGAATATTCAAATTCAGATTTAAGAAATGCGTTCCGATGTTTTTATTATTGAACATGCGTTCTGCACCATTTCCAAACGGAATTACAACAACGCCTTCCGATCCAACCTCAACGTTTGAAGCTTTTTCGTTCATTGCCTCGTAACTTTCGTTGCCCATATTATTACGAAGCCATCTGTACTGAATTCCGGCTCCGTTAATATTCAAAAGTTTACCAACTCTCGGCGTTTCTAATTCGTAGTTTACGTGAACAAAATTGTTTACTCTCGTGCTTTTTCCAGATGACATTTCGCTTACTGCATAAAATACTCCCGAAGTTCCGCCCGTTGCCGCCACTTCGCCCGGATTCAAAACATTTAATGACAAAGCATTATTGGCCTGATCTCCGGCTCTGTACACAATCGGAATTCCTGCTGGAAGCCCAGATTCTTTTGAAGCTTTTTCAGTAACAACTCCCTGATTCGTAAAATTCTCTACAATTTTTGGAGTCAACGATTGATCGATTCCGTAATAATCCAAAAGCCAATCGGCTACTTTATTTTCTTTGTAATCCCAAAGCATTCCTTCAGACAAACCGTTTTTGGTAGTCGTTACTTCGCCTGTTAATTTCAAAGCGATGTAATCTCCCGGAAGCATGTATTTAGCAATTTTATTGTAAACTTCAGGTTCATTTTCTTTAACCCATTTTAATTTCGAAGCTGTGAAATTCCCCGGTGAATTCAATAAATGTGACATGCATTTTTCTTCTCCGATTTCGGCGAAAGCCTTATTTCCAATTTCAACCGCACGGCTGTCACACCAAATAATAGAATTTCGAAGTGCATTTCCAGCTGCATCCACAATCACCAATCCATGCATTTGGTACGAAATACCAATTCCCTGAATTTTCGATGCGTCTATATTAGCTTCACGAATTACTCTTTTAGTCGCTGTACAAATGTGTTGCCACCAAATTTCAGGATCCTGCTCCGCCCAATCCGGGTGAATCGAAAGAATTTCCATTTCGTTTTGCGGTTCATTCAAAACGATTACTTTTTTTCCCGTTTCAACTTCTACCAAGGCTGCCTTGACAGAAGAACTTCCAATATCATATCCGATATAATACATACTTACAATGATTCTCTTATTATTAATTTTGTCGGCACATAACACTGAGTATCTTCTTCATGCGTAATAAATGCCGCTGCTTTGGTTCCAATATCTTTAAAATCAGTTGATACAACCGAAATTCCTTTGTATATAAATTTCTTCATCGGGGTTTCATTGTAGGATAAAAATCCGACATCTTTTCCCGGTTCAAAATCTTTGTCTTTGCACTGCTCTAAAAAGTGTCCCAAAATCCTGTCGCTTACACTGATATAAGCCATTCCTTTCTCAATATTGAACTTTTTTGGATCTGTAATCACTTCATATTCAAAATTGAAATCAGCACAGAATTTCTTAAAAAACTCAACCGTTTCTTTTGGGTGATTTGTAAAGTCCGGATACACAAATTGTATCTTTTTATACTTTTTAAACAATTCAACCGCTTCTGTCAAAGACTCATAAAATGCTTTCCCGAAATCCTGAAAAACATAATTATTCGTTTTCTCAGCATGAATATTCCAATCAATCAAAAGCAATTTATCTTTCGAAATTGCCGACAAAGCCGGAGCAATTTCTTGGTGATCAAAATTCATCACCACATATTTGTAATACCTCCCAATTCCGTTATTAATGATCGTTTTAAAAACATCAATATTATAATGATGAAACTGCACATCCGTAATCACATTATCCGGAAGATTGTTCACAAATGAATGATACAAAACCTCTTTATAAGCCTTAAACGTATCTAAAACCAAAAGCACTTTTCTGGTTTCACCCGCCACATAATAGCCTTTATTGGGCACAGATTCAATCGTATTCTGATCTTTCAAAATCGAATACGCCTTGAAAACCGTATCTCTCGAAAGCTGATATGTTTTGCAAATCACATTCACTGATGGAAGCAAATCTCCCTTTTGTAAAATATTCTCCGCAATAGCATTTGTAATTCCGTCAACCAACTGTTGGTATTTCGGAATATCACTTTCGTGATTAATTATAAACTCAAATTTTTCTTCTTCTTTTAGCATACCGTTCTGTTCCGTTCTGTTATGCTAAAGTAGCTAAAAATCTTTTATAAAAAATTATTTTTTATATTAAAATTGTTAATTTTTAATATGTTATGCTTACTAATTTGGGCGTGTTTCGCCGCGGCGAACCGGGCTATCTGTTGCAAGTCCTCGTCTCGTCAAAAGACGAGATGGACTTTTCACTTCTATCCCTCACTCAAAACGTTTTCAAAAGAAATTTACTGAACTATTCACCGCATCATTTGTCATTTCGATTGAGAGAACCAAAATGACAAACTGAACGGAAAACGTTGTCTACAAATGATTCTTTTCTGATCTAAAAATATTGGCAGACGCATCATCTTTTCTTTGACAATTTATCCTATTGAAATCAACTACATTTTTTTGAACAACCGGTTGTGGTTTCAGGAAATTTTTTTTACATGCCATTATACTAACCATAGAAAAGGTTAATACTATAATTTTTAAACCAGCTGTTCTTAAGTCAATCATCTTCAGAATTAATTTTGAAAATTGTCTTGTTTAATCTTCTTTATTATAAGGATCAATTGTTACAATCGAACCATCTTCATTATATTCAATTCTAGTCACTTTTATGGATCTCAAATGTGTAACTCCTTTCGACAAACTCGAATCGTGATAAAACAAATACCATTCATTTTCAATTTCGCAAATAGAATGATGCGAAGTCCAACCCACAACTGGATTCAAAATACGTCCTTTGTAAACAAACGGCCCGTACGGATTGTCACCAATTGCATAACAAATAAAATGCGTATCGCCTGTTGAATACGAGAAATAATATTTTCCATTGTATTTATGAACCCATGAGGCTTCAAAAAAACGACGATCATTATCTCCGGCCAATAAAGGTTTTCCGTTTTCATCCAGGATTTTTATCTCTTTTGGATCTTCAGCAAACTCTTTCATATCATCAGAAAGCTGAGCCACAATTGGACCTAATGCTTCTTCATTTGCTAATGGCTCTTCATTCGATTTATCATATATATTGTTTCGGTATTTTTGAAGTTGACCTCCCCAAATTCCACCAAAATAAATATAAAACTTCCCATCATTATCCTCAAAAACTGCCGGATCAATAGTGTAACTTCCTTTTATAGCATTTGGTTCTGACTTAAATGGCCCAGTTGGAGAATCACTTATTGCAACACCAATCTGAAAAATTCCGTCTGCTCGCTTTGCCGGAAAATACAAATAATACTTGCCATTTTTACAAGCAGCATCTGGCGCCCACATTTGTCGAACAGCCCAGGGAACATCATCAACATGTAAAGCTACACCATGATCTACTGCTTCTGCATCAACATTTTCCATTGAAATAACATGGTAATCTTCCATTCCGAAATGATCTCCATTATCATTAAATGGAATTCCCGCATCAATATCATGCGATGGATAAATATATATTTTGCCGTTAAAAACGTGTGCCGATGGATCAGCGGTATAAATATGATTAACTAAGGGATTTGAAATTGCACGCTTATCTAACGCAGCAAAGTCAATGTTTTCAATGCTATCTTCAGGCATATTCTCTTTTTTTAAATTTTCTTTAATACATTAAACTCTTCTTTCTTTTAAATCTGATTCAATTTGCACTTCCATTTTCTTGTCGATTTTGTAGAAAAACAATAATCCAACGCCAATAAGGAAAGGAATAGCTGGAAAAATACTAACCAACAGTTTTATTCCGTTTATAGCTATATCAGTCTGTTGTGCAGCATTTGGCACGTAATTAAAATATCCTAATAATGAAGTAGTCAAAGCGCCACCAATACTCAAACCTGCTTTTAATCCAACCATCATGGCTGAAAAAATGATTGCTGTTGCACGGCGGTTGTTCAGCCATTCTGAATAATCGGCAACATCGGCGATCATTGCCCAAAGAATCGGAATTGTGATTCCGTAGAAAAATCCATGCAAAATTTGAGAGAAAAACATGAAGCTGATTGATGTGGATGGAAAGAAATAAAAAGCGAGGATAAAAAGCGTTGAAATAAATAAAAACAACCCGAATATATTACGCTTTCCGTGTTTATCTGCAAGGCTTTTAGACAAAGTAATCCCAACTATCATAAAGATAATTCCGCCAGCATTAAACAATCCAAATCCAGCTGAAACAGGATCACTCCCAAAATAATTCAACCCAATATTCGACAACGTATCTAAAATAGGCTGAATAAAAACCGCTAATTGTTCTTTATCAACGTAGTTTTCAAAATAATATACATATGATCCGCCTTTCATTGCCAATGTAATAAAAACCAAAGTAGTAAGTGAAAGCATGATGATCCATGGTCTGTTTTTTACCAAATCGCTTAAATCTTCTTTTACACTTGATTTTTGTTCCGGCTTTGGAATAATTCTTTCTTTTGTTGTCAAAAAAGTGATTAAAAGCATAATCGTTCCAATAATCGCTAAAACCGTCATTACTTTTTCAATACCAATTGCCTTATCCCCGTTTCCGGCGCTTTTGATAATTCCGAGCATAAATACCTGAACAAAAAACTGCGCAAACATAACTGCCACAAAACGGTAAGATGACATACTGTTTCGCTCGCCCATATCGCCTGTAATTACACCACTTAAGGCTGAATAAGGCAAATTATTTCCTGCATAGAAAAGCAATAATAAACTATAAGTTACGACTGCATAAATCACTTTTCCCTGATAAGAGAAATTTGGAGTTGTAAATGCCAACAATGCAATTACCCCCAATGGTACTGCTGTCCACAGAATCCAAGGTCTGAATTTCCCCCATTTCGTACTTGTTCTATCTGCGAGTACACCAATAATTGGGTTAAAAATAAAAGCGGCAATCAAACCGACAACCAACATAATTATAGAAGAATGTGCAGGCGACAATCCGTAAATATCGGTATAAAAATACGCCAGATAAGTCATCAAGGTCTGAAAAACTAAATTTGCAGCAAGATCACCTAAGCTATATCCAATTTTTTCTTTTATGGATAGTTTTTGTGAGTTAAAATTCATTATTGGTTTGTGGTTATTTTGGTTAATTTTTACAATCAATTCTTATAAAAAATCGATCATTTCAGTTAGCTCTTATACTGATTTCAAAAGCTTTTCACTTAAGCAATCGGTTGTGTAAATTTAGTAAAAAAAATATACCATCCAAATTTACTTTGTTTAATTGCATTATTTTCAGAAAAACAGTCTGTTAGCATTCTCTATAAATAGAATTCGCATTCTTTTTTATTCTTTTTTTGCTTTAAGCTGAAGAATACTATCGTAAGCTTTTTTATGTTTCAATTGAGCGTCAAACGGCAATGGATAATTTGTTCTACCTTTTATAGGCCAGTCGTTTAACCAAGATTGTCCGTCGTGAACACCCCAAAAAGTAACTCTGCTTATTTTGTCTTTATGCTTTAAAAACAGTTTAAAAATAGAAGCATATCGCTCTGCCAATTTATTCTGAATCGAATCTGGCAATGCTTTTGGATATGGATTCATTTTTTCACTTCCTTCAAAGTTCTGATTTACATCAGCACCTTTTAAATCCCATGGATTTGGCAAAACCGTAATATCCAATTCTGTAAATGCTACCTTAATTCCTAAAGCCGAATATTCCAAAATACTTTTTTCAATTTCTTCTATTGACGGACTTGCTAATCGCCAATGCCCCTGAATTCCAACTCCATCAACTTTTCCACCTGCAGCTTTTATTTTTTTGATTAAAGCAATAGCTCCGGCTCTTTTTGCTGGGTCTTCAATATTATAATCGTTGTAATATAAATCTACTTTGGGATCTGCTTTTGCTGCAAGTTTGAAAGCATCAACTAAATATTGCTCTCCAAGCGTATTCAAAAATACTGACTTTCTTAAAGTTCCATCTTCGTTTAAAGCTTCATTTACAACATCCCATGAACCAATTCTTCCTTTGTATTTAGAAACTATTGTTGTGATATGGTCTTTCATAAAAGCTTTCATTTCTGTACTGTCTTTTATTTTTTCCATCCAAGGAGCTAATTGGCTATGCCAAATCAAAGTATGGCCATGAATAAACATTTTGTTTTTTTCGCCGTATGCCACATATTTGTCCGCCAAAGTAAAATTGTACTTATCCTTTTGCGGATGCACAAACATTGATTTCATAATATTTTCTGCTGTAATTGCATTAAACTCTTTTTTGATCAATGAATCTTCTTTTGTATTTTTTCCCTGAATTTGGTCTGCGCTTAAAGCCGTACCGATATAAAAATCGTTTTTATAAGCGTCTTTTAACGACAGTGTTTCTTTTTTTGAAGAACAGCTTACCATCAGCAACGTTGCGACGGCAAACACGTAAGGGTTAATAAATTTCATATTTTGTGGTTTTAATAGTTAATAGTTTTTTCTTTTTTAGACTTACTTCGCTTTGTTTTGTCATTTCGACGGAGGAGAAATCACACTCGAGATTCGACAAAGATTGGCGACATTCTGTGCAGAGTTTCGAGTGTGATTCCTCGTTCCTCGGAATGACAAATAATACGGATAATTAATTTTTTCTAAAACTCTCCGGCGGTCCTAAATACGACTCCAAAACTTTTCCTTCTTCTGTTTCAATTACGATTTTCTGAAGCACCAAAGCCGGATCTATCGCGTAAATTTTCAAAACATGATTCCCGGAATTTTCAATTTGATGGTCCGATGTTATTATTTTAATATTATTTGCAACCGACTGTGCCCAATTTTTCTCTGAAGAATCTGCATTGAGGTTCATAATTTGTGGTTTTTCCGAATCAAAAGCAATTCCGTATTTTAATCCATCACCCATTTTAAAATTAATTGTTGGCGAAAAATAAGCACTTACTTTTATCTTTCCCTTGCTGAAAAAATGAACATTGTATTCTAATCTTGGTGATTGTTCTGAAATTTCAATCGGCTGAACATTGGAAGGTTTTATTGTTATCCCAGAATCTGTTTTTCCAAGATTTGGGATAACAGTCCATTTTACTGCATCCGAATTTATTGCTTTTGAATAATTTTTAGCTTCAATAGAAATATAACCGTTGTCCTCAACGAAACCACGAGCATGACTTAAATCTCTATTTTTTTTAATTGATGTTTCCTCCTTTGGGGAATCCTTTACAGAAATTTTCGCTTCGCCTTTATTTGAAACCTCAATTGTTTTTGTTTTCGGAATCACATTTTTATCTGGCTGTTGCCAATTTGTATAACCAATATGCGTCTGCGACATCATATGATTCCATTTCCCATTCGCTACTTTGGTATGAAAATAATTCGTCAACAGACTATCTTTTTCAAATAATGATTTTACTTTTTCAGCATAATCATTTGCCGAAACTCTTCCCTGTTCTACGTATAAATGATTTTTAGCCGTCGCGACATACAATTCATTCAAATTTGCACTAGCCAAAACTGGAAACAAAATCAGCTGATAATAAGCATCTTTATAATCAGACTTCAATTTCTCGTTTATCAAATTGGCTTTTTTTACCAATTTCTGATAATCTACTAAAACTCTTTCTGCTTCATTATAATTAGTGATGCTATATGTTTTCTCATCCAACAATTCAGGTTTTCTGCGTGCATTGTATTTGGTGTACAATTTTAAAACCTCAGCAATTTCTCCTGCAAACTGATTTCCAAAATTCTCTTTTGCCCAATTCACATAATAATCTTGTAAATTTCCGGCATTGAACTTTTCAGGATTCCATGCCATATCAAGGAAAAACTCAATCGGAAATTCCATCGGTTTTATGTCGCCAACATTTACAATCCAGATTTTATCAACGCCGTGTTGATACGCTAAATCCATTTGTTCCCAAGTGCGCTCGATTTGGTTGGTGTTGATCCATTTATAATTTCGCGGACCGCCAACGTAATCATAATGATAATAAATTCCGTAACCGCCTTTTCTTGGTTTTGCATTCAGTTCCGGAAGTTTGCGGATATTTCCCCAATTATCATCACACAATAAAAGTGTTACGTCATCGGGCACCGTCATTCCTTTGTCGTAATAATCCTGAACTTCTTTATAGAGCGCCCACATTTGAGGCGTTTGCTCAATCGGTTTTTGGGTTATTTCTGCAATAATATTTCTTTGCGTTTTTACGATATTTTCCAAAAGTCCAATTGCAGTTCCTTGAGTCATAGGTTCGTCGCCATCGCCTCGCATTCCGATTGTCACAATGGTTTCTTTATTTCCCATTCTTTTAATTCCGTCTTTCCAGAAATTAATCAAGGTTTCTGAATTGGTATTAAAATCCCATTTCCCTTTTTCTTTTCCCCATTCAGCATGCGCTCGCGTTAACGGTTCGTGATGCGAAGTTCCCATCACAATTCCGTATTCATCAGCCAAAACTGCATTCTGAGGATCATCCACATAAAACATTCTCCCCCACATTGCTGGCCATAAATAATTGCCTTTCATTCGCAGAATCAATTCAAAAACATTGTCATAAAATTTCGAATTGAATCCACCGAATTTTTCAAAAGCCCAGCCCGTTAATGCCGGCGCTTCATCATTAATAAAAATACCGCGATACTTTACTTTTGGTTCTCCCTGCGAATGAATTCCAGGCAAAACATGCAATTCTGATTGTTTTTTAACCGGAACATCTGCCCAAAAATACCAAGGTGAAACGCCAATTTGGCTAGACAAATCGTAAATTCCGTAAATCGTTCCTCTTTTGTCTGAACCAGCAATTACCAAGGCTTTTTTGATTCCTTTAAACGGATTTTCAACAATTTGCGTAGTAAATTTTTCCCATTTTCCCTGAAGCTGATTCGCATCAATTTTTCCGTCTTTGGCTAATTGATTGATAATTTCGCTTTTTCCTAAAGTCCCAATTATGACTACAAAATCTTCGGCATCAGAAATATTTTTAATTCTTTTCGAATGCAAATCTGAAACTTTAAAAATATCATTTTCTAAATGTTCCGCAACTTTCAAAACGCCTGAAAAATCAGTTGAACTTACTAAAATTGAAGCCGTTTTTCCTTTCGAAACCAAAGGAAAATTTTTAGCAGAAGCCTGATTTACTATATATTTCTCTGGATTTATGGCATATGATTTTGTGCTTAATCCGATAAGGAAAAGCGATAAAATGATATAACAAGTTTTAATTTTTAAACACATAGAATCATAGTTTTTTAGCTCTTTCAACTTTTTTCGTTCAGTTTTGTCATTCAATATCTAACAGGTTTTAGAAACCAGTTAGGATGCATAATTTTAATTACAAATTCAATTTATAAGCAATTCCCATTTCCAAACCTCTCAACTCAGCAAGGCCTTTCAATCTTCCTGTTAAGGAATAACCAGGATATGTCTCTGTTTTTTCATCAACTGCATGCAGAAATCCGTGATCAGGGCGAACTGGGAGACTTGTTTTAGTTTTGTTCATTAGAAGTAATAATTTCTCTACAATCGCTTCCATTTTAACATCGCCATTTAAATGTTCTGATTCTCTGAAAATAGTTTCGCTTTCGCGGATGGTATTTCGAAGATGCAAAAAGTGAATTCGGTCACCATAATCATCAATTATTTTTTCCAGATTATTTTTTGGATCAGCACTTAATGAACCCGTACAATAACACAATCCGTTTACTGTTGAAGGAACCTCATCAAAAATGGCTTTCAAATCAGCTTCTGTAGAAACAATTCTTGGAAGACCTAAAACCGAAAATGGCGGATCATCTGGATGAATCGCTAATTTTTGCCCATTTTTCTCAGCAATCGGAGTAACTTCTGATAAAAAATAAATAAGGTTTTCTCTTAGTTTTTGATTATCGATATCGGCATAATTTTCTAAAAGTGCCAAAATCTGTTCGGCCGTAAAATTGATTTTACTTCCTGGTAATCCTAATAAAACATTTTTAAACAATAACGCTTTTTCATCTTCAGACAATTGATTTCCAAATTGCAACGCTTTTTCTTTTTCAGCATCTGAATAATCATTTTCTGAATTCGGTCTTTTCAAAAGAAATACATCAAAATAAGTAAATGCATCCTGATTGTAGAGTAAAGCTTTACTTTCATCAGCGTTTATAAAATTATGATTGGTTCTTACCCAATCCAGAATTGGCATGAAATTATAAGTAATGATTTTGATTCCGCATTCTGCCAGATTCTTTAAACTGATTTTATAATTTTCAATGTATTGAAGATAATTTCCCGAAGCACGTTTTATTTCTTCATGAACCGGAAGACTTTCCACAACTGCCCATTCCAGACCTGCATTTTTTATGATTTGCTGTCTTTCTTTAATCTCACTGATTGTCCAAATTTCTCCAACTGGAATATGATGTAAAGCTGTAACAATTCCGGTTGCTCCAGCTTGTTTGATATCTAATAAAGTAACGTTGTCCTGAGGTCCAAACCAACGCATTGTTTGTTGCATTTTTGTCATACTGACTATTTTTTATTTAATCTCGCAAAGTCGCAGAGTCGCAAAGCTCCTTTTTTTTAAGCTTTTTTAAATAAACTTTGCGCCTTTGCGAGAAATTTTCAACACTTATTAAAACCCAATACTATTCCCGCCATCAACTGGCAAAATAGTTCCGGTTGTATATTTTGATTCGCTTAAAGCGAAATAATAAACCGCATCAGCAATGTCCGAAGGTTCTCCTAAAAAGCCCATTGGTGTTCTTCCTAATACTTTATTTTTTCTTTCTGGATCGCTGTCCAAAGCTTTAGCAGACATCTTCGTTTTGATAAAACCAGGAGCAACGCAATTAACACGAATCCCGAATGGAGCCAATTCTACCGCCATAGCACGCGTCATCGATTCAATCGCACCTTTGCTGGCCGAATAAGCAATTACTTTTGGAATTCCGTATTGCGATGCCATCGAGCTGATGTTTACAATACTTCCTGCGCCGTTTTCTTTCATATTTTTTACGACCGCTTTACTTACTGCAAAAACACTTAAAAGATTGGTGTGAATTATGGATAAAAAATCTTCATCAGTTACGTCTAAAAATTCCTTTTTTAGATTGATTCCAGCATTGTTCACCAAAATATCAATCGGATTATCTTTCGATATACCTTCAATCATAGCAGGAATTCCGGCCAAATCATTCAAATCGAAGATTACCGGAATAGCATTTTCGCCAATTTCCTTGCAGGCTTCTTCTGTTTTTTCTTTTGATCTTCCTATTATGTAAGTTGTGATTCCGTTATCACAAAGTTTTTTTGCTGTCGCAAATCCTAAACCCGAATTTCCTCCGGTTACAATTGCCGATTTTTTATTCATAATTTTTAAAATATATTTATCCATTTCCCGGTGCAAAAGGGAATTTTAATGATTTAAAATAGTCTAATGTTTGTGTTGGTTTTTCTACTCCCGCCGGAAGTTCTTTTCCTGAAAACTGCTGAAAATACAACAAACACGCATCGCGCCACCATTTTGCTTCTTTGTTCTGAATTTCTAACAACATTCCGACTTCATTAAAGCGTTCGCTGTCGATATATTTTTCGGTTTTCTTCCAGACATCCTGCATAGCTGCAACCTGATTTACGCCTTCTTGATATTTAAGCGCCAAACCATTCCAAAGTGTCTGACCGTTTTTCAATTTATAATCCCATGAAACGTGATGAAACCATAAAAGATCTTTTTCTGGACAGGTTTCTAAATTATCAAAAAGTTTTTCAACTTCAGACGCGTATTGCGAAGTAGCATTTGTACCCGATTTTGATCGGTCAAAACCAATTCCGTTTTTGTCTGCTTTATGATAATACGTCGGATTCCATTCTGGTCTTGACAAATTCGAAACCCAAGGTCCCGGCCCATAATGATGTCCTGTGTCCATAATGTGATGCAATCCAAGAGGTGTCATATAATTGACAACCGCTTCACGTGATTCCATCATCATATTTTTAATCGGTTTGATAAAGTTTTCATCATTTGAAAAAGTACACCTCAACCATTCATCAGCAATAATTTCTGAATCTAAATACGGATTCCATGCCAATCTTCCGAAGCCATACCAATTGGCTTGTGCAAAAGGATGTCCTGTCCAGTTTAAATCGTTCCCGATATTAGCAACACCAGCAATTCCGGTTAGTTTGTTTTGATATAAAGTGCCGTCAACGACTTTAGCAACAGTTGAACCTTTTCCTTTTTGAAATGTATCAGATTGTAAAACTTCCTGAAATAATTTAGGCAGAAAAACCAAATGCGTACTAAAACCCAAATATTCCTGCGTAATTTGAAATTCCATCATTAACGGCGTTTTCGGCATCGCTCCAAATAATGGGTGAAAAGGTTCTCTAGGCTGAAAATCAATAGCTCCGTTTTTGACCTGAACAATTACATTTTCTTTGAATTTTCCATCATACGGTTGAAATTCGGCGTAAGCTTGTTTGGCGCGATCGTTTGCATCATGTTCAGAATACACAAACGCTCGCCACATAATTACACCTCCAAAAGGCGCAACTGCATCGGCAAGCATATTGGCTCCGTCGACATGATCTCTACCATAATTTTGCGGGCCCGGCTGACCTTCTGAATTGGCTTTTACTAAAAAACCACCAAAATCCGGAATTCGTTTATAGATTTCGGCCGACTTGTTTTTCCACCAATTAATCACTTCAGGATCTTTTGGATCGGCAGTTTTTAGGTTTCCAATTTCGATTGGTGCCGAAAATCTTGCCGTTAAATACACTTTTATTCCGTAAGGTCTGAAAACATTCGCTAAAGCCTCAACTTTCTCTAAATATTGCGGAGTCAAGATTAAAGCGTTTGCATTAACATTGGTCAAAACCGTTCCGTTGATTCCAACTGAAGCATTTGCTCTCGCGTAATCAATATAACGCTGATCAATAAAATCAGGCAGTTTTTGCCAGTTCCAAAGTGAAAATCCGGCGTAACCTCTTTCGACCGTTCTATCTAAATTATCCCAATGATTCAGAATTCTGATATTTGTTTTTGGAGAATCGGCAATGTTTAAATTTTTAACCGATTTATTAGTTTGCAATATTCTCAGGAAATTAAAAACTCCGTATAAAACAGCAACATCGTTTTTTCCGGTAATAATGATTTGTTTTTTATTTTGAATGGAAACCGATTTGATGATAAAACCTTCATTATTTATTTTATCAAAATCAGCACTGACTGTCTTTTTTATTTCAGGATTTAATGAAGATTCAGCGCCTACAATGAGATTATTTTCTTCTTTTAATTCTGATTTTATTTCGGGAACATTTCCCAACATGCCCAAAAATGCTGTTTTAAGTTCTTTCTTGGCAACTTTAATCGTTTCGGAGTTTCCTAAAACAACAATTCCTTTAAGATTGCTTTTATATTCTGAAGCCATTGCAGAATTGTTCACAGCATTATATTGAAGCCACAATTTATAATCCTTTTGTGCCGAAGTGGAAAAGGAAATCAGAAGAAAAAGGAAAACAAATCTTAATGAAATCATTTTGGTTTTTAATTTATTCTTTAAAATTTCAATTTTGAATGAATCAGTGTTTTTCGTCTGTATAAAAATATTTGATAAAATTTTAATTCAAAAAATACATTATTCGAAATAAAACAACAATTGCAATCGGTTGCGTAAAAATATAAGATTGCTACTGAAGAAAAAAACTTTTGCTTCATTTTTTTTCAAAAAATAATTTCTTTAACAAATAAAAGCAGGATAATTTGAAAAACTATCCTGCACTTTCTTTACTTATTTAGATATCATTTTCACCTTTAGTAGGTACTATTTTTTTTAACGCAATTTCTTAAAATATAAACCTCAAAATATTAAGATATTTTTTATAAATTTGAGTAAGAATAGCGATTTCCCCAAATCATTTTTTTACAACTTACTGCTTGTTTCCACTGTTTTCAAAAAGGATCTATAACGTAAAATCGAAAAAAATGAAAAACTTTACTTTTGCCGTAATTCTTTTACTGGGGATTTTTTTCAATTCCTCAACTGTTTTTTCAAAAAATGATCTGCATATTTCTGAAGCACATAAAATAATTGCTTTTTCTACCAGCGCTCCAGAAATTACTACCGCCTCAATCGCTGCATTTTTCAAAAAATATTCTGATTTAAAATCCTATCAAACCGATGTCGCGGCTTTGTATAAGGATAAAGCATATAAACCGATTTGGTACGAAGGAAATGATATAAACGAATTTGGATATCTTTTATATCACAAATTAAATTCAACTTACGAAGAAGGCGTTCAAATTGATATTCCGTATAAAAAGAAACTTGACGAAGTTTTTAACGAAGAATCAGCATCAAAATCAAAAATTTCAGAATCTGATACAGAACTTTTACTAAGTTCCATGTACATTTTATATGCCAAACATGTTTATCAGGGAATTGATGCCGATGAACAAAATAAAATTCAATGGTACTTGCCAAAGAAAAAATTATCTTATGATACGCTATTGGATTCAATTGTAAGCAATCCCGATTTATTAAAGGAAAATAAACATGTTCTTTTCAGCCAATATTACAAACTTCAGGAAGTTTTAAAAAAATACCGCGAAATCGAAAAAAGCAATCAATGGACTCCTATCTATATGGACAAGCCTTATCAAGATTTGCGTCCTGATGCTACTTCTCAAACCATTGCCGATGTTAGACATCGTTTATTCATAATTGGCGATTTAGCCACCGATTCTAAAAGCAATTTTTATGATCAGGAATTGATGGATGGTGTAATGAAATATAAACTACGACATGCATTGGCACCAAATTATATACTTTCAAAAGAACATATTGACCAAATGAATGAGCCTATCAGTGATCGTATTAAAACCATAATGCTAAATATGGAGCGTTGCAGATGGATTCCGCCATCATTGGAAGATCAAAGCGAATATGTGATGGTTAATATTCCGTCGTTTATGCTGTATTTTGTTAGAAATAAAAATTTCGATATTGTATCGAAGGTTTTTATCGGTACTCCATTAACCAAAACGGTGATTTTTAGTGGACAGATTGACCGAATTGTTTTTAGCCCGTATTGGTATGTCCCAACAAGTATTATCCAAAATGAATTAAAACTAAAAATGGCCGAAGACAAAAATTATCTAACCGATCATGGTATGGAATGGAATGGCGGGAAAGTGCGACAAAAACCGGGTCCGGAAAATGCTTTAGGACTTGTAAAATTCATGTTTCCGAATCCGAATGATATTTATATGCATGATTCGCCGTCTAAAAGTTTATTCGGATTTGAAAAACGTATTTTCAGCCACGGTTGCATCAACGTAGAAAAAGCAAAAGAACTTGCCGTTTCAATGATGAAAGATTATCCAGAATGGACAATGGATAAAATAAATGAAGCCATGAGCGGTGAAAAAGAAACTCCTTTTTTCCTAAAGAAAAAAATCCCGATTTATATAGGTTATTTTACCGCTTGGGTAACAAGAGATGGAAATATGAATTTTTATCCTGATGTTTATCAAAGAGATACTCGCTTAAATGGAATGTTGTTTCCAAATGATACTGCTTATAAATCTGATCAGGAGTAGACGTAATAAACCTCATCAATGAACCTCCCAAAGTAATTTTTATTTTGGGAGGTTTTTTATTTATCTGTACTAGACTTATGTGCATATTTTTTAAAAATATCTTTTGTCACCGGTTTAAGTGCAATATTATTTTCAGGATGTCTGCCGTGTCCGTTAAAAAAATCAATTCCATCTGAAGTTCTTGCATACCAGATCATAGCGCGTCCATATTTATCAAAACAAACTGTTGTGTCATAAATATCTATTTTTTTTAGATGAACCAAACTTTCATCTAACAATTCAACTGGATTTCCTGCAAGCGAACCTTCTGTTTTCAAATCACAACTAACAAGTTCATAATGATCACCAGACCACTGCATGCATTCTTTCTGCGGAAGCGCCAAATAAATGATAACGCCAATCAAGCAAACGACAGCCGTTATTGCTGCAGTTCGAAACATATTAAATTTTGATTTAGAAATGGTGATTTTTCTTTTCTTACTTGGCGTTTTTACAAATACTGGTGTTTCAGGCTGTTCAAAAATTTCGGTTATTTTCTCAACTTCTTTTTTAGATAAAACCTCAGCGCCGTGTACCGTTATTTTCTCTTCCTGAGACATTGCTTTTGCCTTAAATTTCCGAAAAGGTCTTGGCTGAAAATCGATCAAAATTGCAGCCATGTCAACTGTATCAATCTTTTGAGGTTCTTTCTCACCTTTCAAAAATGCGCCAACTTTTTTATACTTATCGGTGTAAGTTGTACAAGTGTCTTCTGCATTTTTATCGAAAGGAATACCTTTAAAATCCCAATATACTTTTAAGTCGTCTGGAGTAGGATTTACACTTAAAATTTTCCAGCATAAATCTCTCAAATTTGCTTGAGAAGGTGTTTCCAGATAATTAGAATTTTCTCCTAATTCTTTTTCGCTATTATATTTTGTTCGTATAGCTTCTTTATAAGCTTTTTCATAATTGCATCGCGTAATGTTGTCCATATACATTCAGGATTTTTAGGATTTTCAGGATTAATACTCGGATTTTTCAGGAAAATCAGGAACATTAGGAATCTCCGGATTTCCTTCTCAATTCGAAGAAAAATACATGTTTACTTTGCTTCAGAATTAGTTCTGTTCTGAGTCGCGATTAGAACAATTGTACAAAACTAGTTCGCTCATAAAGTGCGGAAAACCGTAAGACAAAGTTTAGAAGGGAAGTCTAAATTAACTCTTACTGTTTTACGCGCTTTTCTTCCCAAACAAAAATTGTCATTGCCAAAAAAACGATTCAGAACACTTCTGAACAGCAATGCTTATGCCAAATTTTAAAATCTTAAAAAAATGAAAAAAATATTTTTATTGGGAGCTTTCGCTTTATTGAGCACAACATTATTTTCTTGTACTGCTGATGAATATGATGATGTAAAAAAAGAAATCAAACCTGCAAAACCAACTTTTGCTGATGGACCTGGAGATACTCCGCCTCCACCTCCACCACCTCCACCGGCAGATGGTGAATAAAAAAACAGATACTAAAAAATAATTAGTACTTTCGGGGAAAGTAAGCTTTATGTTACGATCCCCATTTTTTTGTTTTGTTCTTTTTGTTTTTCTTATTTCATGCAAAGACAAGAAGGTTGTTCATGCGAAAAATTTGGCATTAGAGAAAAAAGCTTTAAAGATTAGAAATAAAGGAATTAAAACTCTTGAGAAAGAAAACTACGATAGTGCATTTTACTATTTCAATAAATCTATAAGTTTATATAAAAAAAATGCCGACAGCGCTAATATAGTATATGTCCTTTCTCAAATAGCGAATATACAGCAAATAAATGGCGATTATTACGGAAGCAAAGAAACACTCACAGAAACATTACCTTATATCAGGAAAAAAGATGTGTACTCCGCTTATATAAATACCCTTTTTGGAATAGCTGAAAAAGAATTGTCTAATTATAAAGATGCCATTTACTATTATAATGCATCCATTAAAGATTATGATGATCCTGAATCTAAAAAATATAATTTAAACAATATTGCGGTTGTATATATAAACCAAAAAAAATATGATAAAGCGATAAATCTACTGGAATCTGCTACAAAATTAAAAATAGCTAACAAGAAATTACAAGACAATATCCCCAGAATTATAGATAACTTAGGCTATGCTTATTTTAAAAATGGATTGTCAGAAAAAGGGCTTTTATACATGCAAAAAAGCTTAGAATTGAGAAAAACTTATCCAGATGATTACGGAAGTATTGAAAACAGCCTCCATTTGTCAGAATTTTATAGTAAAACTAATCCTCAAAAATCAAAAGAATTTGCATTAAAAGCTTATAGTACAGCTACAAAAACACATAGTATTGATGAGCGTTTGGAGGCTTTAGCTTTATTAATAACAAATGAGTCGGTTGCAGAAAATACTCAATATGCTAAAAAATTCACTTTTTTAAATGACAGTATTATCAAAGTTCGAAATAATTTTAAAAACAAATTTGCTAAAATCAAATACGATTCTCAAAAGGAAAAAGATGAAAATGAAAAACTACGTTTAGAAAAAGCTGAAAATCAATTGGAATTACAGCGCGCACATTATCGTCAATTTATATTTCTTTCTATTTTCCTTCTTCTTTCGCTTCTAATATTTTATTTGAGAAAATATTACCAAAACAAAAACCGAATTGAAAAACTAGAAGCTGCCTACGAAACCGAAATCCGAATTTCTAAAGATATTCATGACGAACTTGCTAATGATGTTTTTCATACCATAACATTTTCACAGACACAACCACTGGAAAATGAAAACTCCAAAGAAATACTGATTCAAAGATTAGACAATATTTATGCGAGAGTTCGTAGTATTTCAAAAGAAAACAACACTATTGATACCGGAATAAATTATGTTCACAACCTGAAAGAAATGCTTTCGACCTATAATAATGAAACAAGAAACATTATTATAAACAATATTGAAAAAATAAATTGGGATGTTATTGATGATATTAAAAAAATTACAATTCAACGTACCTTACAAGAATTAATGGTCAATATGACTAAGCACAGCGAGGCTTCGCTGGTTGTGGTAAAATTTGACCACGACGCAAATAAGATCTTTATTGACTATACTGACAACGGAAAAGGAACCGAAAAAAATAAAATTATTAAAAATGGGCTTCAAAATATGGAAAACCGTATTTTGTCTACAAAAGGAACTATTACTTTTGACACTGAGCCCAATAAAGGTTTTAAAATGAAAATATCCATGCCTAAATAATTTTTATATGTTTAAAAAAGTAATAATAGCTGAAGATCTTGATAGCATCAATTTTGGAATCGAACAAGTCCTGAAAGATTTGGGAATTGAAAATTTTCATTATTCCAAATATTGTGACGATGCCTTTTTAAAAATACGCAAAGCTATTCAGGACAATGAACCGTATGATTTATTGATAAGTGATCTCTCTTTCAAGGCAGATCATCGGGAAATAAAATTGACAAGCGGCGACGAATTAGTTCAGAAAACACGTGAAATACAGCCGGACATTAAAATCATTACCTATTCTGTAGAAGATAAAAGTTATCGCATAAAATCACTTTTTGAAAATGCAGCAATCAACGCCTTCGTTTTAAAAGGCAGAAACAGCATTGAAGAACTTAAAAAGGCAATAGGCATCATATCTGATTCTGATGAAAAATTTATTTCTCCTGAAATTGCTTCATTATTGCAGGAAAAAAATAATTTCGAAATTGATGATATTGATATTAAAATCCTAAAATATTTATCTGAAGGACAATCGCAGGATGATATTATCGAAATTTTCAAAAATGCTGATATCAAACCAAACAGTAAAAGCGCCATCGAAAAAAGATTATCAAAACTAAAAGATTTTTTTAAAGCCAATAATGCTGTTCAGTTAGTTTTTATTGCAAAAGATATGGGGATTATTTAACTCTCGGCAAACACTTTATTTACTAAAGCTCCTCTGGGAGCTTTTTATCGTTTTTTTGATCACTTTCATCTTATTTAATTATTTGATAATAATGCCTTTACAATTTATTCACATTAGTTTTCTTAATTTGAATAAAAGTAAAAGTTATGAAATTCTTTAATCTAAATTTTCTGGTATCATTCAAAGAATGGCTTTTTTTAAGAGCTATGCAATCTTCTTTCCTTCATTAAAAAATCAATTAAAAATCAAGGAATACATAGTTGAATGAATAAAGTTGAAAACTCATTTCTAAACAAAAATCAATTTGGAGAAGGTTTCTTGTGGGGTGTTTCTACCGCCGCATTTCAAATTGAAGGTGCTCATGATGCAGACGGAAAAGGCTCTTCTATCTGGGATGTTTTTACCTCTCAAAAAGGGAAAATTAAAAACGGACATCATGCTGTAACCGCTTGTGATTTCTATAATTCATATGAAAATGATATTAGTTTAATCAAAGAATTAAATATCCCGAATTTTAGATTTTCGATTAGCTGGCCACGAATTATGCCTACAGGGACTCATCCTGTAAATCAGGCCGGAATTGATTACTATAATAAAATCATCGATTCATTGCTTGCTCAGGGAATTGAACCTTGGGTTACACTTTACCACTGGGATTTGCCGCATGCGCTTGAAGAAAAAGGCGGATGGACGAATCGCGAATCTATTTCCTGGTTTTCAGAATATGTCGAAATCTGTGCAAAGCATTTTGGCGATCGTGTTAAAAACTGGATGGTTATTAATGAACCTTCTGTTTTTACCGGAGCTGGCTATTTTTTAGGCATTCACGCCCCTGGAAAAAAAGGAATTACAAATTACCTAAAAGCCATGCATCACGTCACAATGGCGACTGCAGCCGGAGGAAAAATACTCAGAAACAGAATTCCCGATGCCAATATTGGAACTACTTTTTCTTCGACTCATATTGAACCCGCTACACTAAGCCAAAAAGATACTGAAGCTGCAAAACGTGTCGACACTTTACTTAACAGAACTTTTATCGAGCCACTTTTAGGACTTGGATATCCACAAGGCGACTTACCTGTTCTAAAAAAACTAAACAATTACATTGCGGCCGATGATTTGGAGAATATAGCTTTCGATTTCGATTTTATTGGTCTACAATGCTATACCAGAGAAGTTGTAAAATCGTCGTTGATAATTCCGTATATCGGTGCCGAATTAATAAGTGCCGAAAAAAGAAATGTCATTGCAACTGATATGGGCTGGGAAGTTTACCCTCCTGCTCTCTACCATGTTTTAAAAAGATTTAACGAATACAAAGGCATCAAAAAAATTATAATTACCGAAAATGGCGCTGCTTTCCCAGACACTGTTACTAACGGAAAAGTGCACGATATTAAGCGTACACATTATATTCAGGATCATTTAGAACAAATTTTGAAAGCCAAAGAAGAAGGACTAAATGTCGATGGCTATTTTGTATGGACTCTTACCGATAACTTTGAATGGGCCGAAGGTTACAACGCCAGATTTGGACTAATTCATGTTGATTTTGAGACTCAAAAAAGAACAATTAAAAATTCCGGATTCTGGCTCAAAGATTTTTTGTCTTAAGTCTTTATTCCTAAAAATAGCAAAAGCCTTTCTCATTAAATGTGAAAGGCTTTTATATTTAAAATAAATCCCGTTTAATCAATTAAAATCTAAATTTATAATTCTGCTTTCGAATTCCAATATATAGTTTCCCGTTATTTATTAAATGGGCGGTCACCACAATATATTTTTCTTCGGGATAATTTACATCATAACTAAAAGTTGTATCTTTTGTTTTAACTTGAAGCAGATGTTTTCCTTCATCAGATATTGAAAGTTCTGCTGTTTGGT
The DNA here is from genome assembly GCF_900182645.1 of Flavobacterium resistens. Classification (GTDB taxonomy): domain Bacteria; phylum Bacteroidota; class Bacteroidia; order Flavobacteriales; family Flavobacteriaceae; genus Flavobacterium; species Flavobacterium resistens. The sequence goes on from NZ_FXTA01000003.1 coordinate 511,663, forward strand.
AAGTCGGCATTTCATTTGTTGCTTTCAAGTTAATATCCTGAACTTTCTTTTTATCAAGAAACACTTCTAGTTTTAAATTATCTAGTTTCATTTCGGTTGGCTGTTCAAACGACACAACATACTTTTTACAACCGAAAATGCATAAAACAATTAATAATAGTAGTACCTTTTTCATGTATGATTTTTTAAATTGATTTTTGGCAGAATTAAATTGTTTTTACTGTTTTATAAATATAAATAATTTTATTGAAATCCAGCTAAAAAACAAGATTTGCTGTCTCATTTATTAAGCAAAAAAAACATAAAAAAAAGTTCTAAAAAAGACGAAAAAAAATCATTATTTCATTGATTTTATTAGGTTTAACGGTATTTTTTTCTTATCTTTATAGTGTAAATAACAGTAAATATATGCCGAAAAACAAACTTTTTAAATGCCTAAATTACGTTTCAAAAAATTATTCTTTTTCCAACTTTTTGCATTTTATTTTTCAAAAAAATGCTTTCAATCTTCATTTGGAAACTATTCTACCTGATCTTTTTTCTGCACATAATTTAAACACGCAGAAGACACCAATAAGACTGTTCCTATTGCAATCTTAATTACTCTTTTTGGCTGTATGTTCTGAGCTATTTTTTTAGAATTGGAATATATGTCTTTTAAATTCGAAAAAAGATTTCCTTTTTTAGGAGCTTCTTTAGACTCTTCATTTTCATTTTCCACAAAACTCTTTGATTCTATGACTTCATTCTCGATTTCAGCAGTTGCTTTAATTTTTTCCGCATTTTCAGTCACTTTAGTTTCTGCATTTCTGCACTTTTCATTAAACTTTTTAAAAGGACGCGGTTGAAAATCGACCAAAATTGCCGCGAGATTTATTGCGTCAATATTTGACGGATCTGTTTCTCCTTTAAAAAAGGTTTCAATGGGTCTAAACTTATCTTTTTGTTCTTTAAACTTATTCTTTTTTGTATGATCAAAATCCAAACACAATAAATTCTTAAAAACATTCAAATCATCTTGAGTAGGCTTGTTTTCGAAAATAAGCCAACACAAATCGCGGAGTTTCCCTCGTGAAGGATTGTACAAATAGTCAAAGTGTTCTCCCTCTTTTTCGAGTTCGTATTTAATTTTAATCGCCTTCTTATATTCTTCTAATGTATTATTCATTTTGTCTTTTTTAGGAATCTTTTTGGAGTTTTTACTTTCAATATTAATCAAAACATTTTTATATGCCTTTATTTTTGACTTCTAAAATTCAAGTCCGTATCAGCACTTCTAATTTTTGTTCCAATTCCATCTTATTTGTACATTTTTTTTCACAATTCAAACCAACTTTTGTTAAGCATATTGCATCTCTTATAATAGAGATTGGTCTAAAATTAAATAACATTTAATAAAAAACAGGCATTGCATTTTTATTTTATTGGGAAATCATGGGAATCTCAGGAAAACATAGGAATTCCGGGAATTCCTTATCTACAGTAGCCTAGAAGTGCCTTTCCTTTGCATCAGAAATTAGTTCAAGTTTTGTCTGCAGACTAAAACAAAAATATAAAACTAGTTCTAATTAACATTGTGGAAAACCGTAAGACCGAGTTTATTCGGGAAGTTTAAATTACGTCTTACAGTTCTACACGATCAACTTCCCAAAATCAATTTGGTATTGCCAAAAAAGAACTCTGGATAACTCCGGACAGCAATACCTATGTCTAATTTCTAAATTAAATCAAAATGAAAAAACTATTATTTTTTAGCACTTTTGTGTTATTGTTCACTATATTTTCTTGTACTCCGGATGAATTTGAAACTCAGCCAAAACAAGAAACAAAAAAAACTGTTAATCCAGTAAAAGATACTTATGCTGAGGATGGACCGGGTACCGGCCCTGGAACCGGAACTCCTGGCGGTGATGGCCCTGGTGATGGTGGTCCAATTAAACCACCACCAACTGATGAATAAATATACTTTGGTATCTAATTAATTACTATTTTCGGGGAAAGTAAATTTATATGTTACGGTCCCCGTTTTTTTATTTTATAATTCTTCTTTTTCTTTTTTCATGCAAAGAAAAAAAGACGGCAAATCCTAATACAGAATCTATTCGAAAAGAAGCGCTTAGCTTACGAAATAAAGGATACGAAAATATCCAAAAACAGAATTTCAACACTGCTTTTCACGAGTTTAATAAATCCAAAATACTTTTTGAAACTTTAAATGACAGTGCCAATATTGGGTATGCACTTATTCAATTAGCAACAATCCAGCAAGTCAATGGTGATTACTATGGAAGTAAGGAGACTGCCACGGAAGCCTTAGCGTATTATACAGAACAGAATACATATACCTCTTCAATAAATCTTATCCTAGGTATTGCTGATAAAGAATTATCTCTTTACGACGACGCGATTTTTTACTACAAGGAATCCATAAAAGAAGAAACAGACCCTGTACTTAAACATGACCTTATGGGCAATATTGCTACTGTCTATATCTTCCAACAAAAATATGACAAAGCGATTACTCTTATGGAATATATATTAAGTACTAAACTTTTTAATGAGAAATCTAACGCATCCAGTAAAGCGAGAATTCAAGATAATTTAGGTTATGCCTATTTTAAAAAAGGATTGGATGGAAAAGGATTTTATTTAATGAATAAAGCACTCCAGAAAAGAAATGAAATTAATGACACTTATAGAACTATTGAAAGTTATCTTCATCTAGCAGATTATTATTCCAAAAAAGAAATTCAAAAATCAGATGAAAGCGCGCTGAAAGCATATAATATCTCCACAAAACTGAACAGTGTTGATGAAAGATTAGAAGCTTTGCAAATTTTAATTTCAAATGATAACAGTGCCCAAAAGCAAAAATATGTTCAAAAATATTTTACACTAAACGACAGTATCATTAAAGTTAGAAATAACTTTAAAAATAAATTCGCCAAAATCAAATACGATGCTAAAAAAGAAAAAGACGAAAATGAAAAACTTCGTTTAGAAAAAGCAGAAAACCAGTTAGCGCTTCAAAAAGAAAAATATTTTCGAATTGTATTAGTAATCATATTTGTTTTTCTTGTCATTTTAATAGCAATTTTAATCCGTTATTATAAAAATAAAAACAAGGCAACCGAATTTAGAGCTTCATATGAAACCGAAACTAGGATTGCTAAAAAAATCCATGATGAGCTGGCAAACGATGTTTATAATGTGATTGCTTTTACCGAATCTCAGTCTTTGTCTAAAGAAAATACAAAAGAGAATCTTCTTCAAAAATTAGATGATATTTATAGCCGTGTAAGAGGAATTTCTAAAGAAAATAATAAAATTGATACGGGTGCAAATTTTACCAGCACCATTAAAGAATTGCTTTCGACTTATAACACCACTGAAAGAAATATCATATTTACTAATTTAGAAAATATAAATTGGGAAATTGTTGACGATATAAAAAAGGTCACCATAAGCCGAATTTTACAAGAACTATTGGTAAATATGAAAAAACACAGCCAGGCAAATCTTGTTGTCATAAAATTTGAAAGTGATCAAAACTCAATACTAATAAACTACACCGATAATGGTATTGGTTGCGAAAAAAATAAGATTGCAAAAAATGGTCTCCAAAACATGGAAAGCCGTATTCAGGCTGTTAAAGGAACTGTAGATTTTGAAACAGAACCTGACAAAGGTTTTAGAGCGAAAATAACTATTCCCAAATAAGTGAAAATAAAAAACCTCTCAGACATTAATTTCTGAGAGGCCTCTACTAATAACTAATTAAAATGGGCATTCTACTTCCAACCTCCGCCTAGGTCTCTGTAAACATGAACCGCAGCGTTAAGTTGTTCTTTTTTAGTATCAATCAATTCTAAATTTGCTTCTAATGCGTCACGTTGCGTCATTAAAACTTCAAAATAATCTACTCTTGCCGATTTAAATAAATCATTCGAAACATCAATTGATTTGTTCAATGCGTCAACCTGTTGTGATTTCAAATCATAACCCTTTTGCAGATTATCAATTTTAGAAAGCTGATTAGATACTTCTAAATAAGCGTTTAAAATCGTTTTATCATAATTGTATAATGCCTGAAGTTGTCTTGCATTTGCGCTTGAAAATTCTGCTTTAATTGCATTTCTGTTAATCAATGGAGCAGCAAGATCTCCTGCTAATGAATATAAAAGTGATTCTGGAAACGTAAACAAATAAGATGGCTTAAATGCTTGAACTCCAAAAGCTGCTGAAATATCAAGTGAAGGATAAAATTCTGCGCGCGCTACTTTTACATCTAACTTCGCCGCTACCAATTCTAATTCTGCCTGTTTAACATCAGGACGATTCATCAACAATTGAGACGGAATTCCAGCACTTACAGACGCTGGTAATAAAGTCAGGAATTTTGTATCAGTTCTTTTAATCTCTTGCGGATAACGTCCTAACAGGAAATTAATTTTATTCTCCGTTTCTTTGATTTGCTGTAAAATATCAAACTCCATGCTTTTTGAAGTCAATACTTCAGCCTCGAATTTTTTAACTCCAAGTTCTGTTGCTCTTGCAGCTTGCTTTTGAATTTTTACAATTTCCAAAGCATTACTTTGCAAAGTAATTGTTTGTTTTACAATATCAAGCTGACTATCTAAAGCCAATAACTCATAATAAGAATCAGCGATTTCAGCAATAAGATTTGTCACTACAAAGTTTTTACCTTCAACTGTAGCCAAATATCTGTTTACTGCCGCTTTTTTAGAATTGCGTAGTTTTTTCCAAATATCAACTTCCCAGTTTGCATAAGCTGCAATCGTAAAATCTCCAAGCGGATCTGGAGTTTCAACGCCAGGTTTGATTTCAGTAGTGGCATCACCAGCACCTTGGCTGGTATACCTTCCTACTTTTTCTACTCCAGCTCCGGCACGAACACCAACTTGCGGCAATAAAAGTCCTTTGCGAACTCTAATGTCATTCTTAGCAATTTCGATTTCCTGCAGCGTCATGTTTAACTCCTGATTGTTTTTCAGGGCCACATCAATCAAATCAATAAGGTTTTGATCCTTAAAGAACTCATTCCATTTTACAGCTGCAGTATTGATTGTATCCTGAGTGGCAGCAGCACTAAATGATTCCGGAACCGGCGCACTGGCAGTTGCAGTGTCTGGCGCAGGAGCTTTACACCCTACTACAGCAAGACACAAGCCTAATGCAACGCTATATTTATATATTTTCACTTTATTATACATGATTGTTGTCAATTTCTTCAGTTAATGGGTTTTCTTCTTCATGTTTAACCAATTTGTATTTCTCGGCAATTCGTCCGAAAATGTAATACAATCCCGGAATTAGGAATACCCCACAAATAGTTCCAATAAGCATACCTCCTGCAGCAGCAGTACCAATAGTTCTGTTACCAATTTTACCTGGACCAGTTGCAAATGCAAGTGGAAGCAAACCAGCAATAAATGCAAACGAAGTCATCAAGATAGGACGGAACCTCGCTTTTGCTCCTTCCATAGCTGCATCGAGAACTGATTTTCCTGCAGCGTGTCGCTGAATAGCAAACTCTACAATCAATACGGCATTTTTACCTAATAAACCAATAAGCATTACCATGGCAACCTGAGCATAGATATTGTTTTCTAATCCTGTGAATTTCAATAAAAGGAAAGCCCCAAAAATACCCGCTGGCAACGAAAGAATTACTGATAATGGAAGAATGAAACTTTCATATTGCGCTGCTAATACCAAGTAAACAAATCCTAAACAGATTAAGAATACCCAAATTGCCTGATTACCTTGAGCCACCTCATCAGCAGAAATACCTGCCCAGTCAATGTCATATCCTCTTGGTAATTTTTTCTCTGCTATTTGCTGAATTACTTTAATTGCTGTACCTGAACTATAACCTGCAGCCGGAGAACCACTAATTTGTGTTGAGGTGTACATATTATGACGTGTGATTTCTGAAAGTCCGTACACTTTTTCTAATCTCATAAAAGCAGAATAAGGCACCATTTCATCACGGTCGTTTTTCACATACAATTTCAAGATATCATCTGGCTGTGCACGATATTCTGGTGAAGCCTGAACGATTACTTTATAGTTGATTCCGAATTTAATAAAACTGATTTCGTAGTTACTACCCACAAGAGTTGACAAAGTATTCATCGCATTTTCGATAGAAACACCTTTTTGCTGTGCCAAATCATTGTCGACTCTCATCATATATTGAGGGAAACTCGAGCTATAAAAACTGAATACATTTGATAATTCTGGTTGCTTGTTTAATTCGGCAACAAAATCATTGTTTACCTTCTCCATTCTTTTGTAATCACCAGAACCTGTTTTATCTAATAAACGAAGCTCAAACCCTCCTGCAGCACCATATCCAGGTACAGCTGGCGGTTGGAAGAATTCGATATTCGCACCTGCAATATCTTTACATTTTTCTTCCATTTGCTTCATAATCTCAACAACAGACTCTTTTCTATCGCTCCAATCCTTAAGATTGACCAAACAAGTTCCTGAGTTTGCACCAGTACCTTCAGATAAAATTTCATATCCCGCTAATGAAGAAACAGATTTTACTCCGTCAATTTCCTCAGCAATTTTTTGAACTCTTTCTGCAATATTATTAGTTCTTTCTAATGATGAACCCGGAGGCGTCTGAATAACAGCATAAAACATTCCCTGATCCTCATTCGGAATAAATCCAGAAGGAACAGTGCTACTAATTCCCCATGTTCCGATACAGAAACCAATTAAAGCAACAAATGTCACTACTCTTCTGTCAACAATTTTTGCTAATACATTTTGGTATCTGCCTTGTGCTAAATTGAATTTTTCGTTGAAAGCATCAATAAATCTGTTTGCAGGAGTTTTCTTTTTAGGTTGTCCGTGATTGTTTTTCAACATCATTGCACAAAGTGCTGGCGTCAATGTTAATGCCACAACACCTGAAAGTATAATAGCAGTTGCCATTGTTACTGAGAACTGTCGGTAAAATACTCCAACGGGACCAGACATAAAAGCAACCGGAATAAATACCGCTGCCATAAGGAATGTAATCGCTACAATCGCTCCAGCAATTTCATGCATTGCTTTTTTCGTTGCCTTAAATGGCGACAGATGCTCTTCTTCCATCTTGGCGTGAACGGCCTCGATAACCACAATCGCATCATCGACCACGACCCCAATTGCCAATACTAAAGCAAATAATGTAATTAAGTTCAACGAAATATCGAAGAATGTCATGAACACAAAAGTTCCAACCAACGATACCGGAACCGCAATTGCCGGAATAACTGTAGATCGCCAGTCACCCAAGAAAAGGAATACTACTAAACCTACCAAAATAAAAGCTTCAACAAGCGTATGAATTACTTTTTCGATAGAAGCATCAAGGAACTTAGAAACGTCATACGAAATCTCATAATCCATTCCTTTAGGAAATTTTTGTTTGATTTTTTCCAATTTCGCTTTTACCTCCTCAATAACCTGATTCGCGTTACTTCCGAAAGATTGTTTCAATACAATTGCCGCTGAAGGTCTTCCATTCAAATTTGAATAGATATCATACATCGAACTTCCAAATTCAACTTTTGCAATATCTTTCAAACGCAAAAGCTCTCCATTCCCATTCGATTTTACTACAATATTCTCATATTGCTCTTTTGTAGTAAAACGCCCAGAATATTTCAATACGTACTCAAATGCCTGAGAACGTTTACCAGAACTTTCTCCTGTTTTACCTGGAGAAGCCTCTAAACTCTGACTTGATAATGCTTCCATTACCTCATCAGCCGAGATTTTATAAGCTAGCATACGATCTGGTTTCAACCAAATACGCATTGCATATTCACGTGTTCCTAAGATATCTCCAGAACCAATACCGTTTACCCTTTTTAATTCTGAAAGTACGTTGATATCAGCGTAATTGTACAAGAATTTCATATCGGTATTTTTGTCTGTACTGTAAAGGTTCACGTACATCAACATACTCGGTACCTCTCTTGTAATTTTGATACCTTCTCTAATTACTAAAGGCGGAAGTTTATTTGTTACCGAAGCCACACGGTTCTGCACGTTAATTGCAGCCTGATTTGGATCAGTACCTAAGTTAAAAACAACTTTAATTGTCGCTTCACCATCGTTACCAGCATCAGAAGCCATGTATTTCATTCCAGGAACTCCATTCAAGGCTCTTTCCAACGGAATAACAACTGCCTTAATCATCAATTCACCGTTAGATCCTGGATAATCAGCGGTAATATTTACCATCGGTGGTGAAATTGTTGGGAACTGTGTAATTGGCAAATTCAATACCGACAGTACTCCCAAAAAGACAATAATCAGCGATATTACTATCGACAGAACAGGTCTTTGTATAAATTTATTAAACATTTTATATTTTTTTAATGATTAAACTAACTGAAAGTTTAAAATTGTTTCAGGTTTCAGGTTTCAAGTTTCATGAAACTTGAAACTTTCAAACAAAATCCTTATTCTGCTTTTACGCGCAAATGTTTCATTACCTCTTGAGGAGCTTGGTATTCATATTTAATTTTGTCGTTTTCTTTTACTTTCTGAACGCCTTCAAGCAAAATTTTATCATTTTCAGAAAGTCCGCTTTTTACAACATACAAATCAGGAACTTCACCTGTAATTGTAATTTCTCTTGAAGTAACTTTATTGTTCTTATCAACAATAAAAACATACTTTTTGTCCTGAATTTCGTAAGTCGCTTTTTGTGGAATTACAATAGCATTTTTAAGAGGCAAATACATTTGAACTTGTCCAGTTTCGCCATTTCTAAGTAATTTTTCAGTGTTTGGGAATCTTGCTCTAAAAGCGATATTTCCTGTTTCATTGTTAAATTCACTTTCAATTACTTCAACATTTCCTTTATGTTTGAAGGTTTCGCCGTTAGCTAAAACCAAGTTTACTTTAGTTTCTGCACGGTCCTGAACATCAGTTTGATACTGAAGATATTCTGGCTCAGTAACATTGAAGTAAGCAAACATTTGACTATTGTCTGAAAGGCTTGTTAATAATTCGCCTTCGTCAATAAGACTTCCTAGTTTTAATGGAATACGGTCAATTGTTCCGTCAAACGGAGCTCTGATTTCTGTGAATGATAAATGAAGTTTTGCTAATGAAACCTCAGCTTTTGCTGATTGCAGTTTAGCCTGGGCAACACTCAATTCGTTTTTAGAAACGATGTTTTTATCTGCTAAAAGTTTAGCATTCTGCAATTCAATTTCAGTTGATTTTTGTTCTGCTTGCGCTTTTAGCAATTCTGCCTGATACATATTCGGCATAATTCTGAATAGCAATTGACCCGCTTTTACAAACTGTCCTTCGTCAACATAAATGTTTTGCAAAAACCCTTTTTCCTGAGCGCGGATTTCGATATTTCGTACAGATTTAATCTGCGAAACATATTCTTTAGTAAATGAAGTATCAATTTTTACCGGATTTGTTACCGTAAAAGTTTCCACTTCTTCTTTTTCTTCTTTTTTAGTTGTACAACTAGTTAGGCACACAAAGGCAATTAAGCCTGTGAACAAAATAATTCTTTTCATGATTTAGTTTGGAAATTAAGCGATTGAATGCTTGGAATACAATGATTCCTTTAGATGAAAAAATGCATCAGGCACCAGTAACTCATAATCTCACTTTCAACAAGAAGAGGTAGAAAAAAAATATACATCAACAAGATTGTAGGATTACAGCTGAGGTAACCGATGTATATTGGTAAATCAAATTCTTAATACTCTCTGAGTAATGTAAATAGGATTTGAATGCGCAAGAAAGGGCGCATAAATTTTAAAACGATTTGATTCATTTGTTGCAGATTGATCTGAAAAAGATAAATACCAGTTATCAAGTAAACTGTAATTAACTGCAAAAAGTTTCGTTGTAAGTCCATCATTGACATCATCACTTCCAAGTAAATCTTCTTCCAAATCAACATCTGCTGCATCTTCAATAACTGAAGTGCCTCTTTCCTGATTAGTGAATTTTACACGGTGCTTTTTTTCAAAGGTATGATGGTGAGAAAATCCAAAAGTACTTGCATTAAGATTTTGGCCTCCGCCTAGCAGAAGCAAATTCATGAATACTAAAAATACTATTAACTTTCTCATTTCGGTGCGAAAGTAATAAAAGATTACAATAAAAAAAATAAAATAAGAAAGTCTTAACATGTCGGTAATAAACGAAAACGTTTTCATTTTTTTTCGCTATTTATTCCATAATTAAACTGATGGTTTTATATCAAAATTGCAGTCAATTGAAATTTGAAGGTCTTGTTTGTTTGAAAAATCAAAAAGAAGCTCCCGTAAATTAATAAAAACACAAATATTTGACAATCTATATTTTATTCCTCAATTTGGATCCAATTTTCTACAGCAAAATTTCCATAATAGTAAATTCCTGGCCTTCTTTAGAGAAAGTTTTTTGTGTATCGATCATTCCGAATTTTTCGTAAAATGACTTTTTATTTGTACGTGCATTACACCAGATTTTAGCTATATTTCTCTCTTTGGCCAGCTTAAATATATGCTTTAGTAATTCTGAAGCGATTCCTTTTCCTTGAAATTCTTCCAGAGTTGCAAGTTTTCTGAACTGCATTTCATCTTCAGAAAAAAAACAAGAAACAATAGAAACCAATTTCTCATCTTCAAAAGCACCAAAATGAAATCCACCTTCATCTTCCTTTAATTGAACAAATTCAAAAGGCTGATCTGGCCACATTACTTTATGGCGAATTTGCCAAGTTTGCGAAGGCTCAATTGCTGCAATTTTCATTTTAAAAAATATTTAGTCTTTTGTCAAATTTACAGCATTTATTATTTTTTATTCTTCCAAACAGCACAAAACAACATAAGCCTCATTATCAAAAAGATAACTCAAAATAAATCAGAAAAATCATTCCATTTAAATTAAATATAAGTAAATTTATGGGATCAAAATAAATAAAACCGGTTATGAAAAAATTCTTTCTTGCGACATTCTTATGTATTTGTGCGAATGGATTTGCACAGTTTATACAATTTGGCCCCCAGTTTTCAACCAATATTACCTCTGTCATTACTGATAATTTCAGCTCAAAAAGTGCAGGAACTGATTATGGTTTCGCCGGTTTTGCCCGAGTAAATCTGGCTCTTTTTTATGCTCAGGGCGAATTTGGCTATTCCCAATCTAAGTTTACTGTTTCACAAACAGGAATTGGGGAAACCGAGTATGAGTTGGGCGGAACGGACGCTACCCTAATTGCTGGTTTAAAACTTGTACCATTAGGAAAACTAGGAAATGTTAGGCTTTTTATTGGCTACAACTGGAAAAACTTCTCTGATATTAAGGCCAACAACAATCTGAATTATATTGCTTTTGAACGAAATAACAGTAGTTTCTTAGGCGGAGTTGGAGTTGATTTATGGCGATTCACCGTAGATTACAGATATCTTGCCGGATTAACCGATCTTGATCCTTCTGGAAGAAGTATTAAAACAGGAATTTCGAATTTTTCGGTCGGATTTAAATTCTTATAAAAACTTAAATTAGCGAGCATAAAAAAGGGAATCAAATTAGATTCCCTTTTTATTATTTTATTTTGACAAAAAACGCTTCTTCATTATCGCTCGTAATTTTTTCAACTCCAGTTTCTGTTTTTTTAGCAACATTAATGACACGCAACACATTTGTTTCTTTATTTAACAAACAACTCCAGATTGTTCCGTCAGAAAGAATAATATCTGAAAATGCAGCATCAGATGCGTCTTTGTTGTAATATTTTAAATCTTCCGCTTTAATCATTTTTTTGATTTGCGTTTTTTTATCCATTTCATAAAACAAAATCTTTTCTTCGCTTATTTCAACTATTTCCTCGATTTCATTTTTTTCAATATTGTCTGTCTGTACCCAAGTAGGTTTGTCTCCTGTCATTTTCCAAGTACCAACAATATGACTTAAAGCTTCATCCCGCAAAATAGTCTTTAAAGCATCTACCTTTTTTATAGACTCTTTGCCCAATTCATTTTCTGGTTTAAGTTTAGATGCAATAGAAAATAAATCTAGTGCATTTTTGAAATCTGCTTTTTTATAATAGGAAACAGCCAGATCGTATTTATTTTTCTGAAACTTGATTTTAGCATCCGTTTGCGCCATATTTTTTATTGAAAAGAGCATAAAAACAAGAATAGAATAATTTTTCATTGGTTTGGGGTTTGTTTTTTAAAGTTTCCGCAAACTTAGTTAATTAATTATTCAAACAATTACGGTTTTCCACAATAATTAGCATAAAAAAACTGCTTCAAAAATGAAGCAGTTTTATATGAATATTTTAAAAATGAAATAAAAATTTATTCCTGATTTGAAAATGATTTTAGAATTTTCATTGCTTTTTCCGTATCCTTTTTATCAACAAAAATATGATCGTGATAAAATGCGGCAACTACATTACAGCTTATATTATGTTCTGTAAGCGCTTTAGAAAAAGCGGCAGTCAAACCAACAGCTTCTAGTGAAGAATGTACAGTAAGTGTAATCCAAGACATTACAATCGAATAATCCAGATTTAATTTTGATGCAATTTCTTCTTTCAAAATCAGCGTTATGGCTTCTTCCTCTCTAAAAATCATATCAATTTCATTTAAATCCAATCCTTCTAGTTTTTCTACTTTGCAAAAAACATAGTCACCCAATTTATGTTTGGGTTTCATTGTTTTAAGTAACTTTTGAAGGTCTTTTTCTCCAGACATTTCTTCTTTTATTATTGTTTATTCAACCAAAAATTATTTGTTGGCGATGCATCCATAAAAATACCACCATCAATAGTAATCTGTTTAATTTCTTTCTTGCTTTTAAGAGAAATTACTGCTGATTTTTGATTTTTCTCCCAAACAGCTGGTGTTTGATGTACAGTTTCAGCTGAATTATCAGTATAAACCACTACTAAATCAAACGGAACGGCAAAACCTCCTACGTTTTCAATTGAAACTTTATTTTTGTCCACATTCTTAACCGAAAGGTCAATATAATTATTAGTGAAAAACCAATTGTTAAAGAACCAATTCAGATTTTTTCCTGTTGCCGAATTAATTGAATTGAAATAATCCCATGGAATTGGATGTTTTCCGTTCCAATTATCCATATACGCATGCAATGCTTTTTTGAATAAATCATCACCAAGCAAATCTTTCAAAGCAATATAAGAAAGAGAAGCTTTTCCATAAGAATTATTTCCGTAACCTGCATCAGATACCTGAGATGACATTGAAATAATTGGCTGATCTTCTTCTGTTGACGCATCATTAATATAGTTTTTTACTCTAAATTCTTTATAGAATTTATCAGCTGCTTCTTTTCCGTGTTCCGCAATTCCAATCAAATATTCAAAAGTTGTTGCCCAACCTTCATCCATAAAAGCATAACGCGTTTCGTTGATTCCCATGTAAAAAGGAAAATAAGTATGTGCTACTTCATGATCCTGAACTAATTGTGCAAATTTAGGATCACCCATTTGTGAATCGTTACACATCATTGGATATTCCATATCAGCAAATCCCTGAAAAGCTGTCATCTTAGAAAATGGGTATGGAACTCCCGGCCAATTGTTCGAAAAGAAATCTAAAGCATATTGATTATTTTTTACCGAAGCCACAAAATCAGTTCCTTTTACATCATACGCAGCCTGAACACTTGCACGTCTGTTTGTTTTTTTGTCAACTACAACACTGCTAGCATCCCATAAATAATGATCGCTTAAACCAAAACAAACATCTGAAATGTGCTTAGCCTCAAATTTCCAGACATTCCAGTCGTTTTGTTTTGTAACTAATCCAGATTTCATTTCTTGCTCATTTGCAATGTGCAAAATTTCATCTGAAACATATGATTTTTTCAAACGAGCAGCAAATTCTGGTTGTAAAACCTCATCTGGATTCAGTAAATCTCCAGTCGCATACACCACATAATTTTTTGGTGCTTTTACAGAATAAGTATAATCATTAAAATCATTATAAAACTCCTGACGGTCTGTATGCGGCAATCTGTCCCATTTGTTGTAATCATCAAAAACAGAAACACGCGGATAACTGTAAGCTACAAAAAATGTAGTTTCATCAATTTGTCCTTCTCTCCCGCTTTCTTTTGACAAAGGATAATTCCAGTCAATATTAATAGTTGTTGTGGAATGAGGCGGAATAGGTTTTTTCATTCTTACCACTCCAACTGTTCCCCATTTTCTGCCGTCTTCTTTGTAAACTTCGCCAGCAATTTTTAATGAAGTAATTGTTAATCCGTCACTTAAAAAATCTTGGCTAACGACACCGCTTCTTGGCGAAGATGGTTTATGAAGGTTATTCACAAATCGAATTGGCAAGTTTTTCAATGTATCGTTGCTGTTATTTGTATATTCAATCGTTTCTGTTCCGCTTACTATTTTTGTTTTGGCGTCAACGGTAATTTCCATTGTATATTTTCCGTGATTTTGCCAATAGTTTTTACCAGGTTTTCCGTCCATTGAACGCGTACCTTTTGCGTAAGCTTCTTTTATATTTCTAGGCATGTAAAGTTCCTGCGCAAAGCTGTTTTGCGCAAAAAATGCCAAAGCAATCAATAATAATTGCAATGATTTTTTTCTCATAAATGTTTTAAGATTTTGATGATTTTAATTCGCTATAATATTAGTGGATATTTTTAACTTATTGTTACAATAGCGTTATAAAATTTTAAAGTTACAAGTTATAGGTTTCAGGTTTATCAGATTGATCGAAAAGAATTAAACCTTAGCACCTCAGAACCTTAGTCCCTCAGTACCTTTCAAAAAAAAACCGTCTTTTTCAAAAAAGAAAAAGACGGAACCTACAATTAATATATAACTCTGATGACTACAAAATATAATCGGTATTAATGAAGTTTGATTCTTTGCTGTTCAGCAATTCCTGCAAAATTTCATTGTTGTAATCGATATCTTTTGAAGCTACAAACGTACGTATTGAAAAAGAACGCAAAGCATCTGGAATACTTAATGTTCCTACAGCAGAATCTTTACGTCCTGTAAATGGGAACGCATCTGGTCCTCTTTGACATGAACTGTTTAAATTAACTCTGCAAACTAAATTCACCAAAGCATCAATAAGTGGTGCCAAAGTTTTAATATCTTTTCCAAACAAACTCACTTGCTGACCATAATTTGATTCGGCCATATCTTCAAGAGGTTCATTGATATCTTTAAAAGAAATAATTGGAACCACTGGACCAAATTGTTCTTCATGATATACTCTCATTTCTTTATTTACCGGATATAAAACGGCTGGAAAAATGAAATTTTCTGTATGTTTTCCTCCTTTTTCATTGATAATGCTTGCACCTTTATGTTTTGCATCATCAATTAATCCTTGAATGTAAGCTGGTTTGTCTGTTTCGGGAAGTGGCGTTAATGAAGCTCCTTTATCCCAAGGATTTCCAAATCCTAAACTGTCTACTTTTTCAGCGAAACGTTTGTTGAATTCTTCTCTGATTGATTCGTGAACATATAGGACTTTTAAAGCTGTACAACGTTGACCGTTAAAAGATAAAGTTCCCGCGATACATTCCTGAATAGCCAAATCTAAATCGGCATCTGGAAGAATAATTGCTGGATTTTTGGCTTCCAAACCTAAAATCAAACGAAGTCTGTTTTTATTTGGATGTTGATCCTGTAAAGCAATCGCCGATTTACTGTTTCCAATTAATGCCAAAACATCAATTTTTCCCGATTTCATAATTGGCGAAGCTACTTCTCTTCCGCGTCCGTAAACGATATTGATAACACCTTTTGGAAAACTGCTTTTAAAAGCTTCTAATAAAGGCGAAATACATAAAACCCCATGTTTTGCAGGTTTGAAGATTACAGCATTACCCATAATCAACGCCGGAATCAATAATGAAAAAGTTTCGTTTAACGGATAGTTGTATGGTCCAAGACACAAAACAACTCCAAGAGGTCCGCGGCGAATCATTGCGTTTACACCTTGTACTTTTTCAAAATGCGAACTACGTCCGTTTAATTCTTTATAACTGGCAATCGTATCATAAATATACTCAACCGTTCTGTCAAATTCTTTTTGCGAATCGCCAAGGTTTTTTCCAATTTCCCACATTAAAAGTTTCACCACTTCTTCACGGGTTTCTTTCATTTGCTTGACAAAATTCTCCATACATTTAATACGGTCAGCTACTTTCATAGTTGGCCATAAACCTTGTCCTTTGTCATAAGCAGCATTTGCAGCTTCTACTACTTCGGCAGCTTCTTTTTCAGCCATGAAAGGAATCGATCCTAATAATGTTGGAGTGTATTTTTCAGTTGATGAAATCGTCGAAAATACTGGTGTTGTTTGCCCTGTCCATTTTTTCAATTCTCCATTTACAAGATAGGTATCTTGATTTATCAGGTTTTTAATCTGATATTCTTCGGGTATAAAACTCATAATCTGGTAATTTATAGTTTGGTTATTAATAGCATTTTAAAACAAAAAAAGAGGCTTTTATGCGCCTCTTCTTCCTTTTATGGTTGTATGGTGTCGCCTTCCCAGTCTAGTATACCACCAAGTAAATTATAGGCATTATTGATACCTAATTCATTCATGATTTGGCATGCTTTTGCACTTCTGGCGCCAGAGCGGCAATACACATAATAATTTTTGTTTTTATCTAATTCTTCAATTTCATAAATAAAAGCCTGACCTTTATTGATATCAATGTTTAAAGCATTTTCAATATAGCCATCATTAAATTCGTCCTCAGTTCTTACATCAAGTATAACTGCATTTTCGTCAGCGTTTAACTGAGCAACCCAATCTTCTTGTGATAAATTCATAGTAATATGTGTTTTTGTAAAATTACGACGTTTCTATTAATTAAAAACGTACCAAATGCGATTTCGATTATTATTCTCAGAAAACGTTTTAGAGAAAGGATTATAATCAGTGATTTACAAATTTACTTACTATTTTTAAAAATTCACTCTACAAAATCGATAGAAAATAGGATTTATTCATTTACACAAAATGCATCTTATTTATAATTTTCCGACAAACAATGCCAGCCGAATCTATTATCTTTGTAAAGAATTACAATTTTTAATCCGATTTTGATAAAATTACTCGCTACACATTTGACAAATTCTCACGAAGTAATTGATATAAATCTGTAAAATTAGTGGCAAAAAAACGTTACAATGCAGCACTCCATAAAAAACAACTTTCCAAATTTTTCCAGCGAACTTGTCGCTACTATTGAAGAAAACGGAACTGAGCAAAGTTTTGAAGCCGGAACCATTTTAATGCGCACCGGCCAATACATTAAAAATACCGTTTTGATTCTAAAAGGAAAAATCAAAATTTACCGCGAAGGTGAAGATGGAGGCGAATTTTTGATGTATTATTTACAGCCTGGACAAGCCTGTGCCATTTCGATGATTTGTACTGCCAAAAGCGAAAAAAGCCAAATTATGGCCAAAGTTGTTGAAGATGTGACTGTCATGATGATTCCGCTACAATTGATGGATAAATGGATGATGGAACACCGCTCTTGGTATGAATTTGTAATTGAAACCTACAGAAGCCGTTTTGAAGAAGTCTTAGAAGTAGTCGACAATATTGCTTTTCGATCGATGGATGAACGTTTGGAATTTTATTTAAAAAGACATTCTGATGCTTGCGGCTGTGCTGAGGTTAAACTTTCACATCAGGAAATCGCAACCGAATTGAATACTTCCCGAGAAGTCGTTTCCCGATTATTAAAAAAAATGGAACAAAGAGGTTTGGTCAAACTCAACCGAAATCAGATTGAATTACTGAAATGATATTGACCACAGATTATACTGATTAAATAGATTGCCACAGATTAATTATTAAAAGTGTGTCAGGCTGAGCGAAGTCGAAGCCCGCAAGCATTTCGACTCCGCTCAATGTGACAAGCTTAAATTAATTTAAAATCGGTACAAACCTCTTTAATCTGTAAAATCCGTAGGCCAAAAAAAAGATTCTTCTGTGATAAATGTTACTGTAGGTTTCTAATTTCCGAAGCAACTTTGCATCAAAATAAATGCAATGGAATATTTAGGCTATTTTGCTTCAATCATAATCGGGATTTCGCTGGGACTAATTGGTGGTGGCGGTTCCATTTTGACTATTCCAATTTTAGTGTATTTGTTTAAAGTAAATCCAGAACAGGCTACTTCTTATTCTTTATTTATTGTTGGAATGACAGCACTTTCCGGAAGTTATAGCCATTATAAAATGGGGAATTTGAAACTAAAATCGGCGCTGTATTTTGCAATTCCTTCTGTGATTTCCATTTTAATTATTCGCGAAGTTATTTTTCCGCAGATTGCTTCTACCCTGTTTTCAATCGCTTCTTATTCGGTTTCGAAAGATTTTCTGATTATGATTGTCTTTTCAATTTTGATGATAACGGCAGCCATTTCGATGATTCAAAAACCTCAACCTGAACTTAAAAGTACCGAAACAAATTATCCACAATTAAGTTTAATTGGTTTTATTGTCGGAATTGTAACGGGATTTCTTGGCGCTGGCGGTGGATTCTTAATTATTCCGGCATTATTGTTTTTTGCCAAATTACCAATGAAACAAGCCGTTGGAACTTCTCTCTTAATTATCACAATAAATTCCTCAATAGGTTTTGCAGGTGATTTATACATTGGAACACCAATTAATTATACTTTCTTATTAAGCGTTTCTGCAATGGCATTAATCGGAATGTTAATTGGAAGCCAGCTTTCTAAAAAAATTGACGGAGCAAAATTAAAACCGCTTTTTGGCTGGTTTGTTCTCGTAATGGGATTTTATATTATTACAAAAGAGGTTTTATTCTAGAATTTACAGCATCACACAGACTCAACAAATTTGTGTAGATTTTTAAATATTTTCAATTTAGTTCACTTGTAAAAGTAATCTTTGTCAAAGTTTTATACTTTGACAAAGGTGAAACTAAAAAAGGTTTCTTTCACTATTTAAAGATCATATTTCCATTTTTTATTTTCCTTATCAAACTCCACACGCACATAGCGAATGTATTTTACAGGAACTTTAGTTGTTACATGTTTTTTTTGTTCCCAGTCTTTAACCTGACTAAATAAATGGATAGCCTCTATTTCAAACTCATTTAGTGGTCGCTTACTTTTCACACTAAAACTCTTCATTAATCCAAAAACAGGATCATTTACAAAATCCGGTTCCGAATAATCCATATCCAATCCTGTAAAAATCGAAATCAATTTTCCTTTTTCATCTATATACAATGCCAGTACTGCATATGTTTTTTCATAATCTTTAACCTTTCCATTTCTAAAAACCGAATCTATATCAGTTATGGGCTTAGTGTAATTAAATTCACTTCGCACATCAACGTTATCATTATATATGTAATCCTGCAAATTAAAACGATTTCCGCTGTCTAGAATTTTTTGCGTATATGCATCAATCCCTCTTCCTCCAATAAATTCCGAGTTAGAACACATACTACTAAAACCTAGCTTTCCATTATTTTCTTGAGCAAAAACCAACCATTCCTGATATTGATATTCCTCTGTATAACAAGAACTCCATCTCGCATTTTCTTTCTTATAATAAGATGTAAAAGACAATTCTTTCGGAATTTTACCTTTTTTATAACTCTCAATTACTTTAAACTTGATCGTATAAGTTGCAGAATCCTTGCTAAAGATTTTAGAAGTAATTATTCCTTTAAATACATATTTTGAAGAATAAAATTCTAAAATTGTTTTTGGCGTATCACAATCACAGGCAGAAACTTTAATACAGCCAAATAAGAAAAAGAAGAAAGAAAGTATTTTGGTTTTCATGAATTTATAATTTTCCGAAATAATCTAATTTGTTTTATGGGCGTTTTCGCCGCGACGAACAGGCTATCCGCTATATCTTTTCCTTGTTAAAGAAGCAAGAAAAAGGATACCGCTTCTATCCCTAACGCAGACTTGAGTAAATTGAAGTTTTTCATTCAACTATAATTGCAAAACTTCAAATTTTCCATTTTTAAACTCGAAAATTTTATCTGAAACAATATGATCTCCTGTTTCATTTATATTTTGCACCGAATCATAAAGGCGATGTAAATTTTCAGAATCTTTACTTCCTGTAATTAACAACAAATCTCTCGACGGAATTCCGATAACAAAACTACCATCTACCAAAAAATTTTCATGATTCCATATATCAAGTAAAATTAAACTTGACTCATAATTTCCTCCAACTGTCAACATAAAATATCCATTTTCTCCATGGCGCTTCATTTCGAAATTATTTGAAAGATTTTCAATTGCTTTTCTTCTTAAATTATCAATTGAGAAATTAATTTCTTCTAAATCATCTTTCGAAAGATAATGAATTGAATTCTCTCTGTCTTCAACATAAAAAACAATTAATTCCTCATTATAAAATTCATAAATATGATTCTTTTCAAAATCAGCATTTATATCTTCTAAACTTTTTATAAATCTTCTATCCTTAATAACTGGTAAAATTTTTTCCGCATCTAGAAGTTCTTTTGGTAAAAACATTGAAGACAAACCATTCACATATTTTTCGATAATCCTTTTAATAAATTTTGGATCATTTACATATTCTGAATAAGCATTATTTAAAAAATGCTGATGTTCACCTTCATTAAATTCACTTTTAACCTCAAGCTCATTTATTGAAATAATTTTTAAACCTTTATTATTTTTAATTAATTGCTTAGCAAATTTCGCCGCAAAATCTCCTTCCGAAAGAAGTCTTTTTCTAAAAAACATATATTTTGATTTTTTGTCAATTGCCTCCAGCTAAAACTGGAGATAAACAAATCTATATAAATAAAAGACTTTAGCCAAACTTTACGTTTTTGGCTAAAGTACAATTCAAAATAAAACAAAAACCTCCAGTTAAAACTGGAGGCAATTAGTATAATTCGTGAATTCGTGGCTAAAAAAATCAATGTTCCCCATACCCAACATCATCCATTTTTCCACTAAAAACACGATATTGAATAATAAAATAAACAATCACGAGAAACAAAGCCACAAAAAACCAGCTCAATCCAGCATTCAATCCATATTCATGAGCGGCAGTGTTGTAAATCGTTAACGACGGATTTACATTATTAGTCGAAGGCAAGACATTCGGAAAAATTGAAACCGCTGTTGAAGCAAATCCACCAAGTAGAAATAAGGTTGAGAAAATAAATCCGTGACCGTCTTTTTTGAAAGAACGGACTTTAAATAATCCAGCAATTCCAACGAATGTCATTAGAGGAAAAAACCAAAGAATCGGATTTTCAATAAAATTATGAAATGGTTTTGGCTCAATAAAATGCCAAATTCCCAGAGAAATAAAAACCAAAACAAGCAAAACAAAGTTCAGTTTAAAAACTACATTTTTAAGTTTTGGATTCAACGAAGAATTCGTTTTATAAATAATCCAGTTCGCACCATGAATCGTTAAAGCGACAACACTTACAATTCCCAGGAAAAGCGTAAACCAATCAATAATTCCCAATTCATTAGCTTGCGGACTAAAAGTTGGATTCCACAAAGGCAGAAAGAAAAAATGAGGTTCTTGTGTCGAAACGCCATTTTGAACCATTCCGAGGTTTACTCCGCGAACAATATTTCCTAAAGCAATTCCGAAGAAAAGCGCCAAAAGCAAACTCGCAATTCCGAATGCTTTATCCCAAATCGCTTCCCACATATGATTATGCACTTGTCCGCGCATTTCCAATCCGATCGCGCGGAAAATCAGAAGCCACAAAATCATAATCAAAGGCAGATAAAATCCGCTGAAAGAAGATGCATATAATGTCGGAAAAGCAAAGAATAAAACTCCTCCGGCTGCAATCAACCAAACTTCATTAGCATCCCAAAATGGACCAATTGAATTTGTAATTACTTTTTTATCTCTTTCAGTATCGGCAAAAAATAAATGAATAATTCCTGCTCCAAAATCATAGCCGTCTAAAACCAGATAAACAGCCAAAATTCCCATTAAAACTACGTACCAAAAAAATTCCATACTTATATTTTTTCTGTTGAAAGTTCCACATGATGAGGTCCTTTATTGATAATTTTTCCAATTAAAAGCAAAAACAACATTCCGAGCAAAAGATATAAACCAATAAATCCAAGCAATGTAAATAAGGTATTCCCGGAAGAAACCGTTGGCGAAGCGCCCGATGCTGTTCGCAATAAATTATAAACCAGCCACGGCTGCCTTCCTAATTCGGCCGTGTACCAACCTGTTGTGTTGGCGATGTACGGAAACGGCATCATGAACATCAAAGACCATAAAATCCATTTGGTTTCAAATAATTTTCCTCTTATTAATTGGAAAAGAGACAATATCATCAAACCGATAAAAACCGTTCCTAACCCAACCATAATATGATAAGCGTAATATAATCCTGAAATATTAGTTGGATGCAGGTTTTCTTCAAACTGATCTAAACCTTTTATTTCCTGATTCCAATTCCCGTAAGTCAGGAAACTTAAAATATTTGGAACTGCAATTTTATTGTCCAACTTTTTGTCTTTTACATCGGGCTGACCGATTAAAACAATTTCAGAACCTTTTTTCTCAGTATGAAAAATCCCTTCCATTCCGGCAAAAGTTACGGGTTGGTATTTCACTACATTTTTTGCCAATAAATCTCCTGTTGGAACTGCAACTACGATACTAGAAATCAATCCGAAGATAACTCCAGTTTTTAGGAACAATTTTCCAAAAGAAACATTCTTTTTACTTAAAATATAAAAAGCGCCAATTCCGGCAACAACAAAAGAACTCGTTACCAACGAAGCAGCCTGATTGTGCAGATAAGAAGGCCAAAGCCAAGGATTTAAAAATAAGGCCTGAAAATTATTGAGAACAAATTTTCCATTTTCGAGAATTTCATAACCAACTGGATTCTGCATCCACGAATGTGTTGCGATGATTAAAAATCCGCTGGCCCAAGAGCCAATCATGATTAATAATCCGGTTACAAAATGCCATTTATGTCCGAGGAGTTTTTCCCCAAATAAAAATATTCCTAAGAAAGAAGATTCGAGAAAGAAAGAAAACATTCCTTCCATTGCGAGGGTTTGCCCGATAATTCCGCCGGTTAACTCTGAGAATTTAGCCCAATTCGTTCCAAATTGAAATTCCATCGGGATTCCGGTTACCACGCCCATTGCAAAATTGAGGGCAAAAATCTTCATCCAAAAATGGGTGGCGTGATTGTATTGTTCGTCTTTAGTTTTGAGATATTTCCACTTGAAGTAAACGATGATGAGCGAAAGCCCCATTGTAAGTTGTGGAAAAAGATAATGAAAAGTAATCGTGAAAGCGAATTGCATTCGGTCGTAAAAGAGCATTTCTTCCATAAGTAGTATTTGTTTTATGAAGTTCAACAAATTTAACCATTAGAACCCGAAATGTCACTCTTAAAAAAAAGTTTATCGCCTGAGATTTGTTAAACTTTTCAACAATTTGAAAGGTAGAAATAACACTTATGTTTAATTCGGATGCCCACAAAATTTGTCATTCCGAGGAATGACAAGATTGTGTATAGATATTTGCGGGCTATGTTTGATTATTTCTTCAAAATCCCTTTTTCAACGCTTTCATTAATCAAACCTTCTGCGTAATTCCAAATCGATTCTGAACCTTCTTTAATGATACTTTTCTTTTCATAAACTTTATCATACTTCACACCAAACTCTTTCCATGTTCCGCCATTGTTAGAAGTATTTTGTAATAAAGGTTCTAATCTGTCCATCGATCTTGCAAATTTAGCTTCGTTGGTTTCTCCGGCTTCAAATTCTTCCCAAATAGCAATAAAATCTTCCGCTTGTTTTTTCGGAAGTAAACCAAAAATTCGATTTGCTGCCAACCGTTCTTCATCTGTATTATCGTGACTTTTTACCGTATCATAAATAAAAACATCTCCGGCATCAATTTCAACAATATCATGAATCAAAACCATTTTTACGACTTTCAAAACATCAATCTGCTCATTTGAATGTTCAGACAAAACAATTGCCATTAAAGCTAAATGCCAGCTGTGTTCAGCATCATTTTCACATCTGTCGCTGTTAAAAAGCTTAGTTTTTCGTTGAATGTATTTTACTTTATCAATTTCTTTTATAAAAGCGATTTGATCTAATAAGTCTTTTGTATTCATTTTATTTTGTTTTGAAATGATATTCATCATATGCAAAATTAAAGCTTAAAGCGTAATTGCTCAAGTTTAAATTACTTAAATAACTCATATGATGAAAATTCACTTCTTTTTGCGCAGAAATCAAATTTCTGTAACATTAGTCACTTATTTTAACGAAAAACAAACTTACCTTTGTGAACCAAATTTTAGATTTGCAAATCATGAAAATTGAACAAATTTACACCGGATGCCTTGCGCAAGGTGCGTACTATATTACTTCAAATGGCGAAGCGGCCATTATTGATCCGCTTAGAGAAACACAGCCTTACTTAGATCGTTTAGAACGTGACGAAGTAACGCTGAAATATATTTTTGAAACACATTTCCACGCCGATTTTGTTTCCGGACATGTTGATTTAAGCAAAGAAACTGGAGCGCCGATTGTTTACGGACCAAATGCTGCCTGCGAATTTGACTGCATTTCTGCAAAAGACGGACAAGAATTCAAACTTGGAAAAGTTACCATCAAAGTTTTGCATACTCCTGGACACACTATGGAAAGCACTACTTTTTTGCTAATTGACGAAAACGGAAAAGATCATGCGATTTTCTCTGGCGATACTTTATTTATCGGCGATGTTGGTCGTCCGGATTTAGCTCAAAAAGCTGCGGGAATGACGCAAGATCAGTTGGCTGGAATTTTATTTCATTCGTTGAGAGATAAAATTATGACTTTGGCTGATGATGTAATCGTTTATCCTGCGCACGGTGCAGGAAGCGCTTGCGGAAAAAACATGAGTAAAGAAACGGTTTCTACAATCGGGAATCAGAAAGCTACAAATTATGCTTTGCGAGCTAATATGACCGAAGAAGAATTCATCAAAGAAGTTACGGACGGATTATTACCTCCTCCAGCCTATTTCAGTATGAATGTAGCCATGAACAAACAAGGTTACGAAAGCTTTGAAACGGTTTTACACAACGGAATGAAAGCGATAAAAGCAGCAGATTTTGAAGTGATAGCAGAAGAAACCGGAGCACTGATTTTGGATACAAGAAGCGCTGCCGATTTTAGCAAAGGTTTTATTCCTCAGTCTATTAATATCGGAATTAATGGTGATTTTGCTCCATGGGTTGGTACTTTAATTGCCAATGTTAAACAACCTATCGTTTTGGTTACTACAGTTGGAATGGAAGAAGAAACCGTGACACGTTTAAGTCGTGTAGGTTTTGATACCATAATCGGACATTTAGAAGGTGGTTTTGAAGCGTGGCAAAAAGCAGGTTTCGAAACAGATTCTGTAAACCGAATTACAGCTGAGCAATTTGCAAATGAAGTAGACATTCAAAAAGACAAAATAATTGACATTCGTAAAGAAACAGAATACGAAGCTGAACATATTGAAGATGCATACAGCAAACCATTAGCTTATATTAATGACTGGGTGAAAGATATTAACCCGAATGAGCATTTTTATTTGCATTGTGCAGGTGGCTACAGAAGTATGATTGCCGCTTCGATTTTACAAGCGAGAGGTTTCAGAAATTTCTCTGAAGTGGAAGGCGGTTTTGGAGCGATTTCAAAAACGAATGTTCCAAAATCAGATTTTGTTTGTCAAAGTAAAGTATTAAAATAATTAAAGAAGCTAAGCTACTAAGATGCTAAGGGGCTAAGTTTTTTTGCCTTTGAACTTAGTAGCTTAGCTTCTTAGCAACTTAGAACCTTAAAAAATATGCTAGAAATCATAAAAGAACCTTGGCCTTGGTACGTTGCAGGTCCGCTAATTGGATTAACTGTTCCTATTTTATTAATTATCGGGAATAAATCTTTCGGGATTAGTTCGTCATTGCGTCATATTTGTGCGATGTGTATTCCTTCTAATATTCCGTTTTTTAAATACGACTGGAAAAAAGAAAGCTGGAATTTATTTTTTGTTCTCGGAATATTTCTTGGCGGTGCTATTGCAGCCTATTTTCTATCTAATCCAAATGCGGTTGTAATTACTCCGGAACTTTCTGAACAATTATCAGGTTACGGAATCACAGATCATACAGGTCTAGTTCCTGCACAATTATTTTCGTGGGAAAGCTTATTAACACTTCGCGGATTTATCATGATTGTAGTAGGCGGATTTTTAGTTGGCTTCGGAACGCGTTATGCAGGAGGTTGTACAAGCGGACATGCGATTATGGGATTATCAAATTTACAATGGCCTTCATTAGTAGCTACAATCTGTTTTATGATTGGTGGTTTTGTAATGGCACTTTTGATTTTACCTTATATTCTTTCACTTTAAAATTTCAAAAATGAATAATTTAGAAAACAAAAATACAGACGGCGAAGGAATTAACGCAAGCCAAAAAAAAGAAAACGCATTTGGCAATATTAAATATTTAATCGTCGGGATCTTTTTCGGAATTGTTTTCGTAAAAGCTGAAATCATTAGCTGGTTCCGTATTCAGGAGATGTTTCATTTGCAATCTTTCTTTATGTATGGTGTAATCGGAAGTGCGGTTGCTGTTGGAGTAATCTCAGTATTTCTGATTAAAAAGTTCAACATCAAAACCCTTCAGGGCGAAAAAATCGAAATCCAACCAAAGACTTTCAACAAAGGTCAAATCTATGGCGGATTAATATTTGGTTTTGGATGGGCGATTACCGGAGCTTGTCCGGGTCCGCTTTTTGCTCAAATTGGAACTGGAGCGACTGTAATAGTTGTTACTTTAGTAAGTGCAATTGCAGGAACTTGGGTTTATGGTTTGATTAAAGACAAACTTCCTCATTAATATTCCTACCTTATTATATATAGAGTATATCAAACCCGACAGTTTTAAAAAAAAATGGCGGGTTTTCTCTTTCGTACCCTCGCGTGAGGGATAGAAGCTATCCGCCGCGGCGGAGCGTATAGCCCGACAGTATTTAAGAAAAGGCCTCATGAACGCAAAGTATAGTAGGCCTTTTTTTAAATACTGGCACGCCCTGATGATCAAAATTTACATTCTGTTAAAGCCAATTATTCGAACTAATACAAACTTAAACGTATCTTTATCAAAGCTTTAAGATCTTTAACAGAGATAATTGGTCGATTTTTAAAAAATAATATTAATTTTATACTAATTATATAGGCTTTATCAAGTTCTGATTTTTAGCATTATTTCAATTAACAAAAATTTAACACCACATTTGTATATACAAATATTAAAAGTTATACATTTGTATATACAAATTATACACTTACGACTATGACAATTGAAGAGGTTATTAAGAGTACAGTTAAGATGGATAATGCGAAAAAAGTTATTCTGAATATCATGTACACACAGAATGTGATTCAGGATCATTTCAACGAGTTGATAAAACCGTATGACTTGTCTGGAGAACAATATAATGTGCTGCGTATATTAAGAGGACAAAAAGGAAATCCTGCTAATATGTGCGTGATACAGGAACGCATGTTAGCTAAAACGAGTAATACAACCCGATTAGTTGATAAATTATTGCTGAAAGAATTCGTAACAAGAAATGTTTGTCCGGACAATCGACGCAAAATTGAGGTTTTGATTACTCAGAAAGGATTAGATGTTTTAAAAGAATTAGACCCAAAGGTAGATGAGCACGAGCGCGTATTTGCCCAGAATATAAGCCCAGAAGAATTAGAATTATTAAACAACTTATTAGAAAAATACCGAACCCAACAAAATTAATATTATGAGCACATTAGTAAACAATTTAAACTGGAGATACGCAACTAAGAAATATGATGCGACTAAAAAAGTATCTGCAGAAGATTTGAATACATTAAAAGAAGCGGTTAGATTAGCAGCTTCTTCATACGGATTACAACCTTATAAAGTTGTTATTGTTGAAAATCCAGAAATTAGAGAAAAATTAAAAGCGGCAGCTTGGGGACAAACTCAACTTACAGATGCTTCTCAAATATTTGTATTTGCAAATGACTTAAACGCTGGTCCAGAATCTGTGGCAGCTTACATTAAAAACATTAGCGAAACAAGAGGCGTTCCTACTGAAGCTTTAGGCGGATTTGCAGATATGATGAATGGTGTAATTTCAAACCTTTCACAAGATGCTAAAAATATCTGGACAGCAAAACAAACTTATATCGCTTTAGGAACTTTACTTGCTGCTGCAGCCGAACTAAAAATCGATGCAACTCCAATGGAAGGTTTCAATGCAGCACAATTCAATGAAATCTTAGGTTTCGATAAATTAGGCTTAAATGCTTCTGTTATCGCTGCTGTAGGTTACAGACATGATGAGGACGACGCTCAGCATTACAAAAAAGTTAGAAAATCTTACGAAGAATTATTTATCACTCTATAATTATTATTAATCAAATTCAATTTTAACAACATGAAAAATTTAAAAACAATTGCAATAGCATTATTCGTAGCAGCGGCTAGTATTTCAGTAAATGCTCAAACTAAAAAAATCGACGTAAAAGCGTCTTCTATCAAATGGGTAGGTAAAAAAGTAACTGGAGAGCACTCTGGAACTGTAAACTTCAAAGAAGGAGCTGTAGTTTTCAAAGGAAAAAAATTAGTTGGTGGAAGCTTCACTGTTGATATGACTTCTTTAACTTCTACTGATTTAACTGGAGAATACCAAGGAAAATTAAACGGTCACTTAAAAGCTGACGATTTCTTCGGAACTGATAAATTCCCAACTTCAAAATTAGTTTTCAAAACTATTGGTGCTAAAGCAACTGACGTTTATACTGTAACTGCTGATTTAACTATCAAAGGAATCACTAAACCAGTAACTTTTGATATCACAGTAAAAGGAAACACTGCTACAACTGCTTTCAAAGTTGACAGAACTAAATATGACATTAAATACGGATCAGGAAGTTTCTTCGAAGGTTTAGGAGACAAAACTATCAATGACGAATTTGAATTAACTGTAGCTTTAAAATTCTAATTTTAAGACTTACTAATTCATACATAAAAAGTAACCCCAATAGTTTATTCTATTGGGGTTTTCTTTTATAATCAGTTTTCAAAAAGATAACGTTCTTAATATTAAAATAACGCTTTCATAATAACTATAGCCGAATTGATTAACATTCGGGCTCTAATTTTGAAGAAATTAAAAAATCAAAAACTAGAAATTAAAATTATAGTTATGAAAACAAAACTACAAATTGCTGCTCTTGCCCTTTTGAGCACTTTTTTTCTTCAAGCACAACAACAAACAAAAGGAATTATTGGAACAACAAACTGGATGAACAACTGGACCAATTTTAAACCTGCTGCCAACGAATATAACGAAGCTACAAATATAATTGCCGGAACAATAGAGAAAGATTTAAAGTTACTGAAACGAAACACTTATCAATTAGTTGGTGTTGTTTATGTTACGAACAATGCAACGCTAAGCATCGAACCCGGAACTGTAATTCGTGGAGATGATAAAACTTGCGGAACATTAGTTATTACAAATGGAGCAAAAATTATTGCCGATGGTTTAGAAACTGATCCAATTGTTTTTACATCAAACAAAGAAAAGACCGAAAGAAAACCAGGAGACTGGGGCGGTATTATAATTTTAGGAAAAGCGCCAATTAATACTTTAGGAGGACTTCATACCTTACCTTTTGATCTTGAACCATTACTAAATCATTACGGAGGACAAGATGCAGAAGATAATTCGGGAATTTTAAAATATGTACGAATTGAATATGCCGGAAGAAAATTAAGTTCATTGAAAGAGCTAAACGGACTTTCATTAGCTGGCGTTGGAAGAAAAACGGTTTTAAATAATATCCAGATCAGTTTCTCAAATGATGATTCTTTTGAATGTTATGGCGGAGATTTAAATATGAACAATTTAATCTCATACCGAACTACAGATGATGATTTTGATTTTACTCAAGGCGCACAAATCAATATCAGCAATAGTATTGCTATTCGTCATCCATTTTCATCAGATATTTCAGGATCAAGATGCTTCGAAGTAGATTCATACGACAAAATTGGAAATACTGATATGAGCAAAAAAATGACTAAAATAAATGCTTCAAACATCACTTTGGTCAATCTTGAAGAAAACAATCAAGGATTAGTTCGTGAATCTGTTTATGTTAGAGAAAATACTTTTTTTAATCTGTCAAATAGTATTGTTTCAGGCTTTTCTCCATTTGTTTTGTTGGAAGGAAATATTGGAAATGGAGACGAAAATTTATCAAAAATTACCTTCAAAAACATAATTGCGAACAATTGTAATGGTGGTATTACAAGCGAATCTTCAGCAAGTGATCCTGTTATTCAAAACTTTTATAATAAGCCAGGTAGCGGATTAGAATATACAAATGTTAAAAATACAGAGTTATTTACAATGCCAAACATTAAAGGAAGTCCAGATTTTAGAGCAAACGTAAATAACACGCTGGCTATTGGAAACTAAGGCTTTAAAGCAATAATAAATTTTAAAATTTAACAAAATTTCAAAATTAGAAAAGATTTTTTTGAAATTTTATGTCTTTTAATTCAAATTACCTTTATATCTTTGTGATATCAAAATAAGGAAATGAAAACATTAATGAACAATACTTGGTGGTGGAAGAATTTACGTCAAACGTCGTGAACGAAGCTTCCTATGGTATTTTCAAAACTATAAATCTAAAAGGCTTGTCATCACGACAAGCCTTTTTTTTTGGTCACAACTTTAGCATAAAAAATATTAAAAACTAAAAAACAACATACTTTGAAACCTTTTATACTTAATACACATTACAAGCAAATTCTGGCAGACACGATTACGCCGGTAAGCATCTATTTTAAAATAAGAGATAAATTTCCGAATAGTTTATTATTGGAAAGTAGTGATTATCATGGAAATGACAACAGTTTCTCGTACATCTGCTGCAACCCGATTGCAACAATTAAGATCGAAAATGAAGTTATTTCAAAAACTTTCCCAGATGGAACTTCGGAACAAATTAAAATTGATTCTAAGACAAATATTCCAGAAGTAATTCAGGATTTTTCAAATCAGTTTAAATCGGAGAAAAACGATTTTAAATTCATCAACAACGGATTATTCGGATACATTTCGTACGATGCTGTTCGTTATTTTGAAAAAGTTTCAATTGCAAAAAAAGATGACGCAACTTCAATTCCAGATGTATTTTATGCAGTTTATCAAAATATCATTGCAATTAATCACTTCAAAAACGAAGCTTATATTTTCTGCCATAGCGTTGATGGAAGAAATAACATTTCTGAAATTGAACAACTTTTACAATCCAGAAATATTGCTTTATACAAATTCACCAAAGAAGGCGAAGGTTTCTCTAACCTAACCGATGAAGAATTCAAGCACAATGTGGCTTTAGCCAAAAAACATTGTTTTAGAGGAGACGTTTTTCAATTAGTTCTTTCCCGTCGTTTTACGCAAGGATTCAAAGGTGACGAGTTCAATGTTTACAGAGCTTTAAGAAGTATTAATCCATCTCCTTACCTATTCTTTTTTGATTATGGAGATTTCAAAATATTTGGTTCTTCACCTGAAGCACAAATTATTGTAAAAAACAGAAAAGCCGAAATTCACCCAATTGCAGGAACTTTCAAAAGAACTGGAAACGACGAACGTGATGCGCTTTTGGCTAAAGAACTTTCTGAAGATAAAAAAGAAAATAGCGAACACGTAATGCTGGTTGATTTGGCAAGAAATGATTTAAGCCGAAACGGACACGATGTGAATGTAGAAAAATATAGAGAAGTTCAGTTTTTCTCTCACGTAATTCATTTAGTTTCAAAAGTGACGGGTTATTTACACGATAAAGCAACAACAATGCAGGTAGTTGCCGATACCTTTCCAGCTGGAACTTTGAGCGGTGCGCCAAAACACAGAGCAATGCAGTTGATAGAAGATTACGAAAAAACAAATCGTAATTTCTATGGAGGAGCAATCGGTGTAATGGATTTTGACGGAAATTTTAATCACGCGATTATGATCCGAACTTTCCTTTCTAAAAATCATCAATTGCATTGTCAGGCCGGCGCCGGAATCGTAGCAAGTTCTGATGAAGAAAGCGAAATGCAGGAAGTTTATAACAAATTAAGAGCGTTGAATACAGCCTTAGAAATGGCAGAACAAATATAGGTTTCTTTGTTTCAGGTTTAAAGTTTCAAGTTGTTGGAACATGAAACCTGAAACCTGAAACTTGAAACCTGAAACAAAAAACTAAAACCCACAAACTATGAAAAAAGCAGCATCAATTTTAATTTTAATCATTTGCATGACATCTTGTAATTCTGAAAAAAAACACAATCCAATTGAAGGAACCTGGCGTTTAATATCAGCTGAAACGACAGAGAAAGATTCAACTTTTTCGACTTTCAATCCAAAGACAAAAATGATTAAAATTATAAATGAGACGCATTTCGCTTTTTTCAATCATGATTTAGTAAACGGAAAAGATTCAACAAATGCGGTATTTTTTGGCGGAGGCGGAAAATATACATTGAAAGACAGTGTTTACACTGAAAATCTGGAATATTTCAATAACCGTCAATGGGAAAATGGAAAATTTGAGTTTGTGGTAAAAGTTAAAAACGACACCTTAACTCAAAAAGGAGTAGAAAAAGTAGAAAAATTAGGGATTGACCGTATCATTACTGAAAAGTACGTTCGAGAAAAATAGAAAATTTAGTTTCAAGTTTCAGGTTTCAAGTTGGTTGGAACATGAAACTTGAAACAAAAACAAAAACAAAAACAACACAATGAAAAAAATATTAGTTATAGACAATTACGATAGTTTCACTTACAATTTAGTGCACTATTTAGAAGATTTGAATTGCGAAGTAACCGTTTACAGAAACGACGAATTCGAAATTGATGAAATCGCATCTTTTGAAAAAATATTGCTTTCGCCAGGACCTGGAATTCCAGATGAAGCTGGTTTATTAAAAGCAGTAATCGAAAAATACAGTCCAACGAAAAGTATTTTGGGCGTTTGTTTAGGACAACAAGCCATTGGGGAAGTTTTTGGTGGAACACTTTCTAACCTTGACAAAGTGTATCACGGAGTTGCAACGAATGTAAAAACGGTTGTTTCAGACGAAATTTTATTTGAAGGCTTAGGAAACGAATTTGAAGTTGGAAGATACCATTCATGGGTTGTAGATGCCAATCTACCTGATACTTTAGAAGCAACTTCTGTTGATGAAAACGGGCAGATTATGTCGTTAAGACACAAAACTTTTGATGTAAGAGGCGTTCAGTTTCACCCAGAAAGTGTTTTGACACCAAACGGAAAAAGGATTTTAGAAAATTGGATTAAGAGTTAGTTTTTTTGTTTCAGGTTTCATGTTTCAAGTTGTTGGAACGTGAAACCTGAAACCTAAAACCTGAAACAAAACCATAGCATCTCAGTCCCGATAGCTATCGGGATAGCAACTTAGAACCTAAAAAAATGATTACAATTTCAGAAACCAGAGAAATCAACATTGACGACATTTTAGTTTTATATAAAGCAAATGAATGGAGTTCAGCCAGTAAACCGAATGAACTTTACAACGGATTATTAAATTCGGAGACTTTGGTAACGGCTTGGGAAGGAAAAAAGTTAGTCGGACTTGGGAATGCGATTTCTGATGGATTTTTAACCGTTTATTATCCGCATTTATTGGTACTTCCGGATTATCAGGGAAAAGGAATTGGAAAAATGATTTTGGATAAAATGCAGGAGAAATACAAACACTTTCACATGCAAATGTTAACTGCCGACGGAAGATCAGTTGATTTTTATAAAAAAAATGGTTTTGAACGAGCAGGAAAAACAGAACCCATGTGGATTTATCAAGGAAATGAACATTAAAATTTAGTTTCAAGTTTTATTTGTTTCAAGTTTCAAGTTGTTGGAACGTGAAACTTGAAACCTGAAACAAAACCTTAGCATCTTAGAACCTTAGCAACTTAGAATCTTAAACAAAATGAAAACTATATTAAATAAATTAATCAATCACGAAGTGCTTTCAAAAGAAGAAGCAAAAAACGTTTTGATTAATATTTCGAGCGGTCAATATAATCCAAGCCAAATTTCGGCATTTTTGACTGTATTTATGATGCGAAGCATTACAATTGAAGAACTATCTGGCTTTCGCGAAGCTTTGCTAGAATTATGCATTCGCGTTGATTTATCAGCCTATAACACTATCGATTTATGTGGAACGGGCGGTGACGGAAAAGACACTTTCAACATTTCGACTTTAGCATCATTCGTTTCTGCCGGTGCGGGAATAAAAGTGGCAAAACATGGAAATTACGGTGTTTCATCGATTTCAGGATCAAGCAACGTGATGGAGAAAATGGGAATTAAATTCAGCAACGAACCCGATTTCTTAGAAAAATGTATCGATCAGGCTGGAATTTGCGTTTTGCACGCTCCCCTATTTCACCCAGCAATGAAAAATGTTGGACCAATCAGAAAAGAATTGGCTGTAAAAACCTTCTTCAATATGTTAGGACCAATGGTAAACCCATCATTTCCACAAAATCAATTAGTTGGAGTTTTCAATTTAGAATTAGCGAGAATGTACGCTTATTTATATCAAAATACGGATGTGAATTTCACAATCCTACATTCGCTTGACGGTTATGACGAAATTTCTTTAACCGGACCAACAAAAATCATCACCAGCCATATGGAAGGTATGATCAAACCAGAAGATTTTGGCGTTCGTCTTTTATCCCAAACTGAAATCGAAGGCGGCACAACGATCGAAGAATCGGCTGAAATTTTCATGAATATCATTTCCGGAAAAGGAAACGAAGCGCAGAATAATGTAGTTTGTGCGAATGCCGCAATGGCAATCGCAACGGTTAACAAATGCTCTCCGCAAGAAGGATTTGAACTGGCAAAAGAAAGTCTATTCTCTGGAAAAGGGCTTCAAGCTTTAAAAAAATTACAGGAATTAAGTAAAATTTAGTTTCAGGTTTAAGGTTTCATGTTTCAAGTTGTTGGAACGTGAAACTAAAAAAACTTGAAACTTGAAACAAATCAAGACAATGAATATTTTAGATAAAATAATATTAGACAAAAAACGAGAAGTAATTCTGAAGAAATCAATCATTCCGGTTTCTCAATTGGAAACTTCGGTATTTTTTGGAAAACAGACGATTTCTCTTAGTCAGAAATTGAAAGAAAGCAATTCCGGAATTATTGCAGAACACAAACGCCGATCTCCTTCAAAATCAATTATCAACAATAATTTTACAGTTGAAGAAGTTGTAAAAGGATACGAAAATGCTGGTGCTTGCGGAATTTCTGTTTT
Organism: Flavobacterium resistens; assembly: GCF_900182645.1. Classification (GTDB taxonomy): domain Bacteria; phylum Bacteroidota; class Bacteroidia; order Flavobacteriales; family Flavobacteriaceae; genus Flavobacterium; species Flavobacterium resistens. Next base: position 547,156 of record NZ_FXTA01000003.1, read on the forward strand.
AACCGACGGAAAATATTTTGGCGGATCTTTGGACGATTTACTTTTAGCAAGAGCTTCTGTAAATATTCCGCTTTTGCGAAAAGAATTTATTGTAGATGAATATCAGATTTTAGAAGCAAAAGCGCACGGAGCCGATTTGATTTTATTGATCGCAGCAGTTTTAACACGCGACGAAATCAAATCATTATCTGAATTTGCAAAAAGTTTAGGTTTAGAAGTTCTTTTGGAAGTACACAATCAGGAAGAATTAGAAAAATCAATTATGCCGACTTTAGACATGATTGGCGTTAACAACAGAAATTTAAAGACTTTTGAAGTAAGTCTGGATTTCAGCAAAGAACTAGCATCGCAAATTCCAAATGATTTTGTAAAAGTTTCGGAAAGCGGGATTTCATCCATCGAAGCCATTCAGGAATTGAAACCTTACGGATACAAAGGTTTCTTAATTGGAGAAAACTTCATGAAAACCGATAATGCTGGCCAAGCCGCTGTTGACTTTATTAGTCAGCTATAAGCAATAAGCTTTAGGCTATAAGCTGAAAAAAGTAAAAAATCAACATTATGCTAAAAAGCTTAAAGCTTAAAGCAGAAAAAAGCATCAAAAAATGAAACTCAAAATATGCGGCATGAAATATCCAGAAAATATCCTCGAGGTAGGCACGCTCCTACCCGATTATATGGGATTTATTTTCTGGGAAAAATCCGCTAGATATTGCAACGGGAATGTTCCTGAATTGATAAAAACAATCAAAAAAGTGGGTGTTTTTGTCAACCAAAATCAGGAAGAAATTCTGGAAAAAGTAGAAAAATTCAATTTACAAGCCGTTCAGTTACACGGAGAAGAATCAGTTGAATTTTGTTCAGAATTAAAAGAAAAACTTCCAAAGAAAATCGAAATTATTAAAGTATTTTCGGCTGACGAAAATTTTGATTTTGAAATCATTAAACCTTTTGAAAATGTCTGCGATTATTTTTTATTTGACACAAAAGGAAAACTCCCAGGCGGAAACGGAACAACTTTCGACTGGAGCATATTAAAAAAATACAATTCGAAAAAACCGTTTTTTTTAAGCGGTGGAATCGGAATGAACGAATTAAAAGCCATTGAAGAAATTTCAAAAACCAAACTACCTATTTATGCTGTCGATGTAAATAGCAAATTTGAAATCGAACCTGGGCTAAAAAATAAAAATCTATTAAGCAATTTCAAACGAAAATTTGATGTTGCCAACTTTTAAAATTTAAACAAAATGAGTTTTAACGTCAACGAAAAAGGATATTACGGAGAATTTGGAGGAGCTTACATTCCTGAAATGCTATATCCAAATGTAGAAGAATTACGCCAGAAATATTTAAGCATAATGGATGAACCTGATTTTAAGGCAGAGTTCAACCAGTTATTAAAAGATTATGTAGGACGCCCTAGTCCGCTGTATTTTGCAAAACGTTTGTCTGAAAAATACAATACCAAAGTTTATCTGAAAAGAGAAGACTTAAACCATACCGGAGCACACAAAGTAAACAATACAATCGGACAGATTTTGCTGGCGAAACGTTTAGGCAAAAAAAGAATCATTGCCGAAACCGGAGCAGGTCAGCATGGTGTTGCAACGGCAACAGTTTGCGCTTTAATGGGAATTGAATGTATCGTTTATATGGGCGAAATTGACATTGCGCGTCAGGCACCAAACGTGGCTCGTATGAAAATGTTGGGCGCAGAAGTTCGTCCGGCGCTTTCGGGTTCAAGAACCTTAAAAGATGCTACAAACGAAGCTATTCGAGACTGGATCAATAATCCGGTTGATACACATTATATTATCGGATCGGCAATTGGACCACATCCTTATCCAGATATGGTAACACGTTTTCAAAGTATTATTTCTGAAGAAATCAAATGGCAGTTAAAAGAAAAAGAAGGACGTGAAAATCCGGATTATGTTGTAGCCTGCATTGGCGGAGGAAGTAATGCTGCTGGAACATATTATCACTTTTTGCATGAGCCGGAAGTTGGAATTATTGCTGTTGAAGCAGCCGGAAAAGGCGTTGACAGCGGACATAGTGCAGCAACAAGCAAACTAGGAAAAGTAGGTGTTATTCACGGTTGTAAAACCTTATTAATGCAAACTCCAGACGGACAAATTACAGAACCGTATTCTATTTCTGCTGGATTAGATTATCCGGGAGTTGGACCTTTGCACGCGCATTTGGCACAAACAGGAAGAGGCGAATTTTTCTCTGTTACCGATGATGATGCAATGAATGCCGGTTTACAACTGACAAAATTAGAAGGAATCATTCCCGCTATTGAAAGTGCACACGCTTTTGCAGTTTTGGATCAAAAGAAATTCAAACCAACAGATGTTGTGGTAATCAGCCTTTCAGGCCGCGGTGATAAAGATTTAGATAATTATATTGACTATTTTAAATTGTAATAAAAATCGTAATTTGGGCGTTCCCTACGGTCGGGCTGTCCGCTATATCTTTTCATTTTTAAAGAAAAAATAAAAAGGATGCCGCTCCCATCCCTAACGCATACAAATAACGAGAAAAATAATAATTATGGAACAGTTATTCTCATACGGAACTTTACGATCAAAACAGATTCAAATGCAGGTTTTCAATAAAGTATTAACAGGCACTGCAGATCAATTACTGGGTTACAAATTAAAAAGCCTTCAAATTGAAGAAGAATTTGGAATGGCTGATTATGTTGTGGCAGTAGCAAGCGAAAATCCTTCTGAAATTATACACGGTATGGTTTTCAATGTTACTTTAGCAGATTTAGCCAAAGTTGATTTATTTGAATCTAACGCCTACAAAAGAGTTCAGGTAACGCTAAAATCTGGAACTGTGGCTTGGATTTACATGGAAAATTAATATCAGAAAAATGATTTTAGCTGCGGCACAAACCAAACCAAAACGCGGAGATATATCTGCCAATTTATTGAATCATTATCAGCTTATCGAATTGGCTGCTCAAAATGGCGCCAATTTGATTGCTTTTCCGGAATTGTCAATTACGGGTTACGAAAGAGAAAATGCGGCACCGCTAGCTTTTACAAAAGACGATTACAGAATTGACCATTTAAAAGAATTGGCTGTCAAAAATAATATTATAATTATTGCCGGAGCGCCTATTCAAGTTGAAAATGAAATGTTTATTGGGGAATTTGTAATTTCTCCGGATAATTCGGTTTCAATTTATACGAAGCAGTTTTTACATGAAGGTGAAGATGAATTTTTCCAATCGTCTTTCAATTATAATCCAATAATTACGATTGAAAATCAGAAAATATCATTCGCGATTTGCGCGGATATTGACAATCCGAAACATCCGGAAAATGCCAAAAACAGAGAATCAGATATTTATATTGCCAGCATTTTCTTTTCGCCAAACGGAATTCCGAATGCGTATAGAGACTTGCAAAATTATGCTGAGAAACATAAAATGAATGTTTTGATGTCCAATTTCAGCGGAGAATCCTGGGGATCGCCATCGGCAGGACAAAGCGCATTTTGGAACAATAAAGGAGAATTAATTGGTCAGATGAATGATTCAGATTCCGGATTATTATTGGTTGAAAACAAAAATGATACTTGGACAAACAAGATTATCATTAGTTAAAATAAAAAACAAATACCCAGCAAGTTTTGAAAACTTGTTAGGATAAAAAATAAAACGATGAACAGAATAACTCAAAAATTACAAGAAGATAAAAAGATATTATCAATTTATTTTTCTGCAGGATATCCAAGTTTAAATGATACCGTTCAAATTATACAAGATCTAGAAAAAAACGGAGTGGATTTAATTGAAATCGGACTTCCTTTTAGTGATCCTTTGGCAGACGGACCAACAATTCAGGCGAGTTCGACGCAGGCACTTCATAACGGAATGACGACTCAAATTCTTTTTGACCAGCTGAAAAACATCCGCGAAAGCGTAAAAATTCCGTTGATTATTATGGGATATTTTAATCCGATGCTACAATACGGAGTTGAAGCTTTTTGCCAGAAATGTGCTGAAATTGGGATTGACGGATTGATTATTCCAGATCTTCCGGTTGATGTTTACGCTGATGAATACAAAGCTATTTTCGAAAAATATGGTTTAATAAATGTGTTTTTGATTACGCCTCAAACTTCTGATGAAAGAATTCGTTTTATTGACAGCGTTTCAAACGGATTTATTTACATGGTAAGTTCTGCAAGTGTTACGGGTTCTCAAAGTGGTTTCGGAAATGTTCAGGAAGATTATTTCGAAAGAATTGGAAATATGAATTTAAAAAATCCTCAAATCGTAGGTTTCGGAATTTCGAATAAAGAAACTTTCAATCAGGCAACAAAATATGCAAAAGGCGCTATTATTGGAAGTGCTTTTATCAAGCATTTGAGTGAAAGTGGAAGTGGAAAAATTGCTGAGTTTGTTGGTGAGATTCGATAAATATCTCCAATAAAAAGTTTTATTTGTCATTTCGACGAAGGAGAAATCACACTAGAAATTCTGCAAACAAAGTCGCCAATCTTTGTTGAATTACGAGTGTGATTTCTCCTTTGTCGAAATGACAAGATTGCGAAAAAAGCTGAAATACTTGGTGTTTCAGCTTTTTTTATTCAAAAAAACGAAACCGTTTTATGTTAATATTATGTTAAAATAAAATTAAACAAGCGTTTAAATTAAACAACTGTTTAATTTTGTACTCAATTAGAAACAATACCATGTCAAACATCGAATTAAACGATAAAAAAATTCAGATTCTTGAAGTAGCAGAAAGTCTTTTTTCTGAGAAAGGATTTGAGGGGACATCCATACGGGATATCTCAAAAGAGGCAAAAATCAACATTGCCATGGTGTCCTATTATTTTGGGTCAAAAGAACGGCTTCTGGAAGCTTTAATTCTTCATAAAACCACCGATTTAAAATTACAACTCGAAAATTTATTGCAGGAAAACATTGAACCGCTTGACAAAGTCAATAAATTAATCGAAATTTACATTAACAGAATTTGCCTTAACAAAGGCATTTACAGGGTTTTACATTTTGAATTAAACAATAAAAAAAGAGAAAAAAGCCTGAATGCTTTTACAGAACTTAAAAAAGGAAATTTAAAATCTGTTGAAAGTATTATTAAACAGGGACAAGATCAGGGCGTTTTTAGAAAAGATTTAAATATTCCGCTTATTACGCCAACGATTATTGGAACCTTTTTCCACTTTCATATGAATCGTTCTTTCTTCGAAGAATTATTGGATTTAAAAACCGAGGAAATGTTTAACAATTACATTAAAAACAATCTTACAAAGCACATTCAACAAACTATAAAAGCGCTACTTGTTTATGAAAATTAGTCAATTAATGCTCTTTGGAGTTTTCTTCATCGGAATATCTTCAATTGAAGCACAAGAAAAAACAAGTTTAACCTTAGACGAAGCCGTTAAAATGGCTTGGGAAAAAAGTAACGAAGTTACGCTTGCCAACACTAAGGTAAACACAAAAAAATACGAGCTAAAAACCGTAAAAAATAATCAATACCCAGACATTAAGGTTTCTGGTCAATATCAGCGACTTACAAAAGCTTCGATTGATATGCATAATGACGGGAGCGATCCGGCAACTTTAGCATCTCCTGACAGAGCTATGTTGGGAATGGCAAATTTAAGTCTTCCAATTTTTGCAGGTTTTAAAATTCAAAACAGCATTGATGCATACGACAACTTATATGAAGCTGAAAGTGCAAATGCTGCAAAAACAAAAGAAGATGTTGCTTTAAAAGTAATCACTTATTATACTGCATTATACAAAGCTCAAAAAACTTTAGATGTTTTAAACGAGAATCAAAAAAGTGCTAAACAACGTGTTACTGACTTTATAGAATTGGAGAAAAACGGAATTATTCCTAGAAACGATTTATTGAAAGCTCAATTATTGGTTTCGAAAACTCAATTATCTATTGATGAAGCAAATAACAACATCAATAATATCAACTTTTACCTTACTACTTTATTAAAATTAGATCCTTCTGTAAAAATTGAGGTGAATGAACAGGATTTCTTTAATCTGAAAACAACCAACTCAATAACATCTGACGCTGTTGCGCTAGAAAGCAGAAAAGATTTGGAAGCAATTAGATTACAAGGAAAAGCTTCAGAAGCTAATGTTAAAATAGCAAAAGCTGGATATTATCCTTCACTTTCATTACTTGGAGGTTATACAGCATTTGACCTTAAAGACATTATTACGGTAAAATATGCCATGAACTTCGGGATTGGTTTATCGTATGACTTGTCTGGAATTTTGAAAAATAATGTTCATGTAAAAGAGGCAGAAAGCAGGGCTTTGGAAGTAAAAAATACTGAAGCTATCATGACGGACCGCATTAAAGTTGAAGTTCAAAAATCTATTGAAGATTATGATTTGGCAATCAACCAAAGTGTGGTTTATGAAGAAGCGCTTCAGCAGGCAGCGGAAAACTACAGATTGGTAAAAGACAAGTTTGACAACGGACTTTCAGACACAAACGACTTGGTTGAAGCCGATGTAGAACATTTAAATGCCAAAATTCAAACTGCTTTATCTAAAGCAACTATTATTCAAAAATATTACGAATTACTTTCAGTCTCAGGACAATTATCACAATCATTCAATCTTTCTAAAATATAATCGATAGCTCTCATGGAAAAGAAAAAGACAAATAAAAAATTCATCATCATACTTGCAGTTCTGATTTTAGGAGGCGGTAGTTACGGAATATCAAAATACTTACACTCTCAGGCACACGAAGAAACGGATGATGCTCAAATCGAGAAAAAAATGAATCCGATTATTCCTAGAGTATCAGGATATATCAGCAAAGTTTATGTTAAAGATAATGATTTTGTAAAAAAAGGAGATACCTTATTTACTATCGACAAGAGAGATTATCAATTAAAGATTGATGAGGCAAATGCTGCATTATTAGGCGCTGAAGGTCAATTTGAAGCTGCTAAAGCTGATATTGGAAGTGCTTACGCAAGCATTAATGTCTCTGATGCTCAAATGAAATCTGCAAGTGGTTCTATCGAAAGTGCTAAAATCAGATTGAGACAGCTTACAAACGATTATAACCGTTATAACAATTTATACAAAACGCATACCATTACAAAACAGCAATATGAGCAGGCTTTAACAGCAAAAGAAGAAGCTGAAAATCAAGTACGCGTTTTAGAACAACAACAAAAAGCAACTTCTTACCAAAAATCTGTTATTCAGTCAAAATCTAAAGTTTCTGACAAACAAACAGAAGTTGCAGCTGCAAATATCAAAAAAGCACAAACAATGCTTGATGTTGCTAAATTGAATCTTACTTACACTGTTGTAACTGCAGCAATTGATGGTCAGGTTTCTAAAGTTGACATTCAGCCAGGACAATTGGTTCAGCCAGGACAATCTTTATTTTATATCATCAATAATAACGAAGCTTGGGTTGTAGCTAACTTTAAAGAAACGCAATTAAACAAAATGGTTGTGGGACAAAAAGTAAGTTTAAAAGTAGATGCTTATCCTAATTATGAGTTTAAAGGAATTGTAACTTCTTTTTCTCCTGCTACAGGATCTCGTTTCTCTTTATTGCCTCCTGACAATGCAACAGGAAACTTCGTAAAAACAATTCAGAGATTACCAGTAAAAATTAGTTTAGATCCTTCAAACGATCCTGAAAAAGTAAAATTATTACGCCCAGGAATGAATGTTGATGTAGACGTACATTTGAAATAAAATAAATGGCAACAGCAGTACAAGCAGAAGACGATTTAGTAGAATACGGCTACAGACGTGTAATCATTACGATTACGGCAGTACTTTGTGCACTGTTGGAAATTGTAGATACAACGATTGTAAACGTAGCGCTGACAGACATGCGAGGAAGCCTTGGTGCTACCCTGACTGATGTCGCGTGGGTAATTACAGCATACGCAATTGCAAATGTTATTGTAATTCCGATGACGAGCTGGCTATCACAGCAATTTGGAAGACGTAATTATTTTGTGGCTTCTATCATATTATTTACGGTTTGTTCCTTTTTATGCGGAAACGCCAGTAATATATGGGAACTTGTAGCCTTTAGATTCTTTCAGGGAATGGGTGGAGGTGCGTTACTTGTAACCGCACAAACAATTATTACCGAAAGTTATCCGGTTGCAAAACGTGGTATGGCGCAGGCAATTTATGGAATGGGTGTAATTGTAGGTCCAACTTTAGGTCCGCCATTAGGAGGATATTTAGTAGATAATTATTCTTGGCCTTATATTTTTTACATCAATATTCCACTAGGAATTATTGCCACAATTTTAGCACTTACTTTTGTAAGAAGTCCAAAATATGGTGAAAAACTAAAAGCAAACCAGGTTGACTGGTGGGGAATTATATTGTTGAGTGCTTTTATTGGTTCATTGCAATTCGTATTAGAACATGGACAACAAGACGACTGGTTTAATGATCCACTAATTGTAACATTAAGTGTTGTAACCGTTCTAGGATTGGTATTGTTCATTTGGAGAGAGCTTACCTACAAACATCCAATTGTAAATTTAAGTGTTTTAAAAGATGGAAATTTAAGAATTGGGACCGTTTTGTGTTTCATTCTAGGTTTCGGTTTATATGGATCAACTTTGATTATCCCAATTTACACGCAATCCATTTTAGGATGGACCGCAACTGATGCAGGTTTATTATTAATCCCAGGATCGATTACGACTGCGATTATGATGCCATTTGTGGGTAATATGATTCAGAAAGGTGTTCCACAAGGTTATATGGTTGGAGTAGGATTTTTAATTTTCTTCTTCTTCACCTTTATGATGCAGACACGAATGACGCCAGACACAGGTGTAGAACATATGTACTGGCCGTTGATTTTAAGAGGAATTGGTTTAGGATTACTTTTTGTACCTATTACAACACTTTCACTTTCAACTTTAAAAGGAAAACATATTGGTGAAGGAGCAGCTTTCACCGGAATGATGAGACAATTAGGAGGTTCTTTTGGTATTGCAATTATTACCACTTTTATAACACGTTTTAGTCAGGAACACAGAGTAAATCTGATTAATAATTTGGATCCTGCAAAATTCGATGTTCAACAACGTATTTCAGGAATGCAGCATGCTTTTATGGCGAAAGGCTATAGCGCCGATGTGGCACTCAAAAAAGCCTATCAGGCAATAGATTATTCGATCATGAAGCAAAGTACCGTAATGTCTTACATGGATATTTTCATGTATTTAGGAATTATGTTCTTATGCTGTATCCCAATCATCCTTTTTATCAAAAAAGGAAAGAACAAAATTAGTGCAGCCGACGCAATGCATTAATAATAATAATTTTATAATACGCAGAAACGCCGAATTCATCATTTAGAATTCGGCGTTTATTTTTTTGTTTAACCGCAAAGTACGCAAAGAATTTATTCCAAAAGAGTCTAAAAAAACGCAAGGTTCGCAAATCTTTATGTAAAAACTTTGCGAACCTTGCGTAAATCATTGTGCCTTTGCGGTTAAAAAACTTAGTCCTGATAGCTATCGGGATAGCAACTTAGAACCTTAGCATCTTAAAAAATCATCTTGTAAAAACCAAATGATTTCCTTTTGAAAGATTTGCATCAAACTGATATCCTTCGTAATTAAAACCTTTTAAGTCATCAATTGTTTCGGCATTTGTGTCGATGATATAACGAACCATCATACCTCTCGCCTTTTTTGCAAAAAAACTGATCATTTTTAATTTTCCGTCTTTATAATCTTTAAAATCTGGAGTAATTACAGGAACTTTCAACGCTTTTACATCAACAGCAGAAAAATATTCATTACTTGCTAAATTCACGAATAATTCGCCTTTTTTCAATTCTTTATTCAACGCTTTAGTAACTGTTGGCTTCCAGAAATCGTGCAAGTTTTTAGATTCGGCAACTGGCATTTTAGTTCCCATTTCTAAACGGTATGCCTGCATTAAATCAAGTGGTTTTAAAAGTCCGTAAAGTCCTGACAAGATTCTTAATTTATCCTGCAAAACATTTAATTTTTCTAACGGAATTGTATAAGCATCTAATCCTGTATAAACATCACCGTCAAAAGTATAAACCGCCGGGCGCGCATTTTCGGGCGTGAAAGGCGTTTTCCACTCCTGATTTCTTTTCCAGTTTAAATCGGCTAGTTTGTCTGAAATTGACATTAATTCTGATAATTCAGCTGGCTTTTTTTGTTTAACCACTTTGTGAACTATTCTCGCTTCTTTTAAAAAAGAAGGCTCAGTATATTGAGATGTTGGTAATTCTTTTTCGAAATTCAGTGATTTCGCTGGCGATATAACAATTTTCATTTGTATGTTTTTCTATGTTTCAAAAATACAAATTGAATTTTTAAAAACAGATTATCTCAATTGATTTGTTCTATTGTTGTATTTTTTTTCCGCCACTCCCGATAGCTATCGGGATCACGAATTTTCAATAATTAATGTTTGACTCAGATTGAAGATTTTTTTGCCACAGATTACAAGATTAACGCAGATTTTTTAATCCTTTTAATCTTGTAATCTGTGGCAGAAAAAAATAAATTCGGGTAATTAGTATAATTCGTGGTAAACCTTTTGTCTTTTCACAAAAATCAATATCAAAAACTATTAATTTCTTCAAAAAAGTTGGCTGCAGATTATAATAGGCATTTTCTATGTTGTAAATTTGCATGCATTTTATTTCATCTGAAATTCAAATTGCATTTTTACTCAAAAATTAGTGATCCCGATAGCTATCGGGAGTGGCAAAAATAAAAATGAATTATAAATCTGCTTTACAAAACAAAATCTTCGATATCATTTCGAAAGCTTCTCAGGAATTAAACGTAGACTCTTATGTAATAGGAGGATTTGTTCGTGATTTGCTTTTAAATCGAGGTTCTAAAAAAGACATTGACGTTGTTGCAGTTGGAAGTGGAATCGAATTAGCTTTAAAAGTTTCTGATTTACTTCCAAACAAACCAAAAGTTCAGGTTTTTAAAACTTACGGAACCGCAATGCTTCGTTTTGAAGATACTGATATTGAATTCGTAGGCGCCCGAAAAGAATCCTATAACCGCGACAGCCGAAACCCGATTGTAGAAAACGGAACACTTCAGGACGATCAAAACCGTCGTGATTTCACTATAAATGCGTTGGCTTTATCTTTAAATGAAAATAATTTCGGAGATCTTTTAGATCCTTTTGATGGTTTAGCCGATTTAGAAACCAAAACAATCAAAACGCCTTTGGATCCGGATATTACCTATTCTGATGATCCTTTGCGAATGCTTCGTGCGATTCGTTTTGCAAATCAGTTGAATTTTGAAATTGAGGAGAATTCCTTAAATGCAATTACAAAAAATGCAGAACGCATCAAAATTATAACCGGCGAAAGAATTGTAGATGAATTGAATAAAATTCTTTCTACAGATAAACCGTCAATAGGATTTTTACTTTTATATAAAACAGGACTTTTAGATTTAATTTTACCTGAATTAACTGCGTTGAATCAGGTCGAAGAAATTGAAGGTCATACGCATAAAAACAATTTTTATCACACTTTAGAAGTTGTCGATAATATTTGTCCAAATACTGATGATGTCTGGTTACGTTGGTCTGCATTACTTCATGATATTGGAAAAGCGCCGACAAAACGTTTCAATAAAAAACAAGGATGGACTTTTCACGGACATGAATTTCTCGGTGGAAAAATGGCAAAGAAAATCTTCGAACGTTTGCATATGCCTTTGAACCACAAAATGAAATTTGTGCAAAAAATGGTCATCATGAGTTCGCGTCCAATTGTTTTGGCACAAGATATTGTGACTGACAGTGCGGTTCGTCGTTTGGTTTTTGACGCTGGCGAAGATGTAGAAAATTTAATGATTTTATGTGAAGCCGATATCACGACCAAAAATCCTGCGAAATTCAAAAAATACCATAAAAACTTTGAGCTTGTCCGCAAGAAAATTGTTGAAGTTGAAGAACGCGATCATGTTCGTAATTTCCAACCACCAATTTCCGGCGAAGAAATTATGGAAATGTTTGATTTAAAGCCTTCCCGCGAAATCGGAATTTTAAAAGAAGCTGTAAAAGAAGCCATTTTAGAAGGTGATATTCCGAATGAATATCAAGCGGCTTATGATTTTGTAATTAAGAGAGCTGAAAAGTTAGGCTTAAAAAAAATAGAGAAATAAGTATTTTAATAAAATGAAAAAAGAGAATAAATCAGTAATCATTTGGTTACTATCAGGTTGTGCTTTATTATTTTTAATGGTTGTCGTGGGCGGAATTACGCGTTTAACCAATTCAGGTTTATCAATGACCGACTGGCATTTAGTAACCGACACTTTCCCGCCTTTAACAGAGGCAAAATGGCAAGCTGCTTTTGATGAATACAAGAAGTTTCCAGAATACCAAAAAATCAATATTCACAACGATTTTCAATTAGCCGATTATAAATTTATTTATTTCTGGGAATGGTTTCACCGTTTCATCGGACGTATTATTGGTTTGGTTTTCTTTGTGCCTTTTGTTTACTTTTTAGCTAAAAAGAAATTAGATACAGATACAATCAAAAAATGTGTTGTGCTTTTAGGAATGGGCGCTTTTCAAGGATTCTTAGGATGGTTCATGGTTCGAAGCGGATTAATTGACAACCCGGATGTAAGTCACTTTAGACTTTCTTTACACCTGACTTTTGCCTTTATCACTTTCGCTTACACACTTTGGGTAGCGCTGGATTTAATTTATCCTGAAAGAAATATCAATAAAATTTTACCGCTTCGAAATATTGCACGTTATGCTTTAGCTGCTTTATTAATCCAAATTATTTATGGCGGATTTGTAGCGGGACTAAATGCTGGATTAATTCACAATCATTGGCCTTTAATGAGTGATGGCGAATTTATTCATGAATCGGTTTTTATTGAGCAATCATCTTTGATTAAGAATTTAATTGAAGGGAAAAGCGGCGTTCAGTTTGTACACCGAACTTTCGCTTATGTAGTTGTGGCAATTATTCTTTTTCTTTTCTTCAAAAGCAAAAAATACACACTTACGTCTACTCAGGCAAACGGAATCAAAACTCTTGTAGCATTTGTTTTCATTCAATTTTTACTTGGTGTTTTCACTTTATTGTATAGCGTTCCGTTGGCTTTAGGATTAATTCACCAAATTATGGCATTTTTTCTTTTGAGTGCGATGACGTATACTTTGCATAGATTGAGTAAATAATTTAAAATTTAAGACATAAAAAAAATCCTTCAAAATGAAGGATTTTTTTTTATGTATATAAGCCTATAATGTTTCCAATCTTTTCCAACCGGATTGATCCCGATAGCTATCGGGAGAGCCCTACAAAATGAATCGAGCCGCTGGCTCTTTATTTAGATAGTTTTGAAAAAAAATTAGATCTTAAAATGAGGGAAGTAATTTTATCCCAACCAAGCCTTAAAATCCTGTACTTTTTCTCGGCTTACAATTACCTCATCTTCTTTATAAGATGGCAAAATAACTTTAAGTCGGGAATTGGTGTAAACCTGAATTTCTTTTATTGCCTGAAGCGGAACAATAAATTTTCTGCTTACGCGAAAGAAATCCTTCATATCTAATTCCTGTTCCAGAATTTCCAGAGTTGAATCGATCAGATAATTTCGATTGTCGAAAGTGTGAATGTAAGTTCCTTTATTTTCACTGAAAAAACATTCGATTTCATCTGTAGTAATTACTTTTAAATGCTGTCCGATTTTAACTGTAAAACGTTTTTTGAATGTTTTCTCAAAAGGATTTGACAGCATTTTTCGTATTTGTTCAAAATCAAGCTGTAAATTACTGCTTTCTGATTCCGGTTTAGGAAGTCGGGTTTTGAATTTCGTCACTGCAACTTCCAGATCATCTTCATCAATTGGTTTTAAAAGATAATCGATGCTATTCAATTTAAAGGCTTTTAATGCATATTCATCATAAGCCGTTGTAAAAATTATAGCGCTTTTGATATCTATTTTTTCAAAAATTTCAAACGACAAACCATCAGAAAGCTGAATATCCAAAAATATTAAATCAGGATGCTGATTATTGGCAAACCAATCAACAGATTCTTCAACAGAATGCAGCATGGTTTCTACAGCAATATTTAATTTTTCTAATTTTCGCTGTAATAATCTTGCAGCCGGTTTTTCGTCTTCTATAATTAATGTGGTCATTTATTAAATTGAAAAAATTAAAAATTTGGTTTTGGTTATAGTTTTTGTAAAATTACTCCCATTTATTGGTATTTTGAGCTTCTTTATCCATATACTTCTGAATTTTTTTCTTTTCCCATTCGCTACCAAAAAAGACATCTGGTCCAAAAACAGAAAAAGCATGAATTACTAATGCGATTCCCCAATAAAAAGCAGTAGAATAAGTATGCCAGTCTGATAAGCCGTTGTAAATTATATCTTTTCCAAATACATCACGGTTTAAATTTGTTATTATAATTATGGCATTTACAATAATATAAACTCGTAAATGCGAGTAAAAGCCTTTTATTCTTTTGACTTTTCTGTAAGCGATATTAAAGTTTTCATCTTTACTATATTCTTCGCCATATTCTTCAAAAATGTTTCTTCCAAAACGTCTCATTTTATATGCCTTTTAAATTATTGCCATTTATTTGCTTTCGTAGACTCCTGATTCATATATTCCTGAATCTTTCTTTCCTCCCAGTCATCACTAAAGAATATGTCTCGTCCAAAAACTGATACAGCATGCATTACTAATGCAATTCCCCAGTAAAAAGCTGTAGAATAAGTATGCCATTCAAATAAGCCACTATCATTAAAATGACTTCCAATAAACTCTCTGTTCAAACTCGAAATGATAATAATTGCATTCACGATTAGATATACTTTTAAGTGCGAGTAAAAACCTTTTATTCTTCTCACTTTTCTGTATGCAATATTAAAGCGTTCATCACTCGAAAATTCATTTCTGTATTCTTCGTACATGCGTCTTCTTAAACGTCCCATTTTTTTATCTTTTAATGATTATTGCCATTTCTTTTTGTTCTCTTTTTCCTTTTCCATCAGTTCTTTTATCTTTTTTTCTTCCCAGTCTTTTCCAAGAACCGGAAATACTTCAAAAACCTTTAATCCGTGAAAAAGAACTCCAACGCCCCACCACATTAATGGCCAATAAAACCAAAGATGATTTGGTGAAGTCATTAAATTTATAACAATCAAAACTATGTTTACTAAAATAAAGGCCGTTAAGTTTCCATAAAAACCTTTTATATTTTCAACTTTCTTTTTTGCCAGGTAATATTTATCCTCGTCATTAAAATTTACTTCCATGATTATTCCCATTTTTGTTTTTTAACTTTTTTATTATCTAAAAGGCTTTTCATTTTTCGCTCTTCCCATTCTTCATCAAAAATCTTATATGAAGCAAACAAATCGATTACAGATACTAAAAATACACTTGTCCAAATTACCATTACAACACTGTTTAAATATTGTACAGGAAAGAAATTCAGTGAAACTCCGTAAAATTCTTTTAAAATATAGATCGTCAATCCAATCGTGTAAATAAATGCATGTACATATAAAGATCTGAATTGAACAGATTTTTTGCTGAAAATTTTTTGAAACTCAAATTTTCCTCGGTCATTATTACAATTTGTTTCCATAATTATTTCCAAGTTTGTTTATTTTTTTCTTTTTCTAAAATTTCTTTTATTTTTCGCTCCTCCCAATCTTTACTAAAAGCAGGTGAAATTTCAAAAGTTTTTAGACCATGTATTACTACTCCTATTCCCCAGCCGAACACACACCATATAAACCATAAATATTCTGGCGAAGTCATCAGGTTTATAACAATCAGGATTACCGTTACCAGAATAAAAACCGTTAAATGCTCGTAAAATCCTCTAATCTCTTTTACTCTTTTTTGAGCTTTCTGATAACGTTTTGCTTGAGTATGATCAGATTCCATGATTATTCCCAGATTTTTTTGTTATTTTCTTTCTCTAGAAGCTCTCTAATTTTTCGCTCTTCCCATTCTTTACTAAAGGCCGGCGAAATTCTAAAAACCTTCATGGCATGCATTACGATGGCAAATCCCCAGCCTAACAAAGACCAAATAAACCATAAATAACCTGGAGAAGTCATAAGATTTACTACTATTACAATTGGATTGCAAAGAAGAAACACGGTCAAATGCTGGTAAAATTCTTTAATCTCTTTTACTCTTTTTTGAGCTTCATAGTAACGTTCTGCTTCAGTATAATCTGGTTTCATAACTATTCCCATTTTTGTTTTTCGTTTTCTTTTTCTAAGATCCTTTTAACTTTACGCTCTTCCCATTCGGTTCCAAAAATTTTAAACGAAGCAAATAAATCTATTGCGTTAATTAAAAATGCTGTTGTCCAGATGACCATTACAAATCCGTTAATATATCTTAAGGGTAAAAAATTAAATGGTACTCCAAAATATTCTTTCAATACATAAATTACCCATCCAATAAAAAAGACAAATGCATGTGAATAAAATGATTTCAGTTTCTCTATTTTTCTTTTAGCAAACTGCTGTAAATCGTATTCCTCCTGATTATTATTGAAATGTGTTTCCATTATTTCCAGGTTTGTTTGTTGTTTTCTTTTTCTAAAATCTCTCTAATTTTACGTTCTTCCCAATCTGAGCTGTAACCAAAAACTTTAAAAGCATGCATTACAACTCCAAATCCCCAGCCCAAAGCTGAAAACCAAAACCATTGAAATCCAGGAGAATACCTCAAATTTATAAAAATTAAAAACGGAATCACGCAACAGTACGAAATAACATTTCCGTAAAAACCTTTTAATTCCTCTACTCTTTTTTTAGCTCTGAAATAAGCTTTGTTTTCATCGCTATAGTCTGCACTTGTTTCCATAACTGTTATTTGTTTAGTTAAAATCGGAATCTTAACTGTGAATGTTTTTTCATTTTGTTCTACTAAAACTTTTCTGTTGGTTACAATTCCGTATCGGTTTACGATATTTTGTAATCCAACTCCTTGTCTGTCCTGCAAAACTTCCTTCTTTTGAAAATCATTTTGAATCGCGAGATAATCTCCGTCAATAAAAATTCTGATATGCAAAGGTTTTTGTTCACTTACAACATTGTGTTTTACCGTATTTTCTAATAAAAGCTGCAACGATAACGGAACCACTTTTGCATCTGGATTAATAGCTGTTGAAGGCAATTCGTAGAACAAACTATTTTCGAAACGCATTTTCAGCAAATTCATGTACGTTTTCGCAAATGATAATTCGTCTTCAACTGAAACCAATTCTTTATCTTTTTGCTCCAAAACATAACGATAGATTTTAGACAAAGAGGTGGTAAATCGTTGTGCATTATCTGGATTTTCTTCAATCAAAGAACTTAATACATTGAGGCTGTTAAAAAGGAAATGCGGATCAATTTGGTTCTTTAAACTCTCGAATTTGGCATTTGCTGTTCCGGCGATAATCTTTTGTTGCGTGATTTCAAATTTTGATGCCTGTTTCCATTTCACCATAAAACTTCTGGCCTGCAAGAAAGTCGAAACTCCTAAAGAAACAACGATATAAAAAAGATGTACCCAAAGCATTCGTGCACTAAAAAACACATCTAAAGTAACATGTTGCAGGATAACAAAAATGAAATAATTTATTCCTAAAACTACCGGAACTGTATACAACACAGTAGTCAGGATTCCGTAATAAACTCTCAAATTTGTTTGTTCCAGCCAATCCCATTTTTTATCCAGATAAACGCTTATAAATCCGTTTCCAAAACCGAGTCCGAAAGAATAAAGACAGCTTACAAAAAAAGTTACTAGAACATTCTTAACGCTTAAATCGTCTCCCAAAAATGCTGAAAATAATATGGCAAAGACCATAGAAATCTTGAAACATGTGATTGTTCCATTTCTTACATCTGCAAAGCTACTTCTATAGTCTTTCATTCTAAATCAGCTTAAATTAGTTTTTATTTTTTACAATTTTTTTGTGCTTCTACTGCTCTTTCTAATCCCCATTTTGGTGAAAAAGGTGTTGCAGGTTTAAATGTAGCAAAAAGTTCAATAGCTTTATCAACTTGCGCACAAAGCGGTTTTGTATCAACTCCTGTCCATTTTGCGCCTCCTAATTGGTAGTCAGCTTCTCCAAAAACGGCTCTTGGATTATTTGGATCGATTGCTTTTGCTTTTGCGTAAGCTTCCATTACTTTTCCAGAATATTTCATTCCGTTTGTCATTGGATCAGCTACAACATATCCTGTGTAAATCAACGCTTGCATAACATAAAGCTCAGCATTGTTTTGATCTTTTATCATTTCCTGATCTAAAGCATCTTGTGCTTTTGTCAACAACAAATCAATTTTTGTTTTGTCTTTTTCAGAAAAAACGGCTGTTGCATTAATCAAGGCTACATAATAATTAGGCAAATAACTTGTTTTTTCAGCTGCTGCGATTCTTTCAAACATTGCAGAAGCTTCTGCATTTTTCCCTTCTTTCCAAAGCCCGAAAGCTTTTCCCATTCCTTGTTCAAACTGTGTTTGTGCTGAACTTATTACTACTACAAATAATGCGATTAAAGTGGTGATTTTTTTCATTTTATAAATTATTTAATGGTTTGTTATATGGATTAGTTATTTGTTTATTAGAATTTAATTTCGACTTTTGAATCTTTACTGACATTAAATTTAGCGTCGGCATACGCCGGAGGTCCCATAAATCCTTTTGCATTGTTTGAAGCTGCATATTCTTCTGATGGAATTCCCATTGCATTTCTGTCAAGCTTTCCGTTAATGTTTTCATCATGATAGGTTGAAATTGCATATTCTCCCGCAGGAAGATTTTCAAAAGTTACAACCGCTTCATTGTTTTTAATTTCGGAAGCAAGGCTTTTGTAAGTTGTTTTAAGAAAAGTTCCGTCTGAATTATATAATCCTACTTTAACAACTCCTGTGTCATTTTTTAAGCCTGAAACAGCAACAGTTAATTTTACATTTTGTGCAGACATTAAGCTGCAGATAAATAAAATAGTTATGGTAATAATTTTGGTCATGATTTCTTTTTTTTTTTAAGTTTCTAAGTTACTAAGGTTCTGAGATTCTAAGTTTTTGTTGATGACTAAAACTCTGTTGTTAATTTATACTTCAAAAGTATGTTGGTTTTTACTCTTTTAAAATTAAATGATACCGAGTTGTTGAATTTGGTTACTGAATTGTTTTTTTATTAGGTTCTGAGGTTCTGAGCGACTATCCCGATAGTTATCGGGACTAAGTTTTTTTTCTTAGCACCTTAGTAGCTTAGCATCTTAGAACCTTTTTTAAAGATTCTTCAACTGATTCTCATTTTTATTCTGGCTGATAGTCCAGAAGAAACCTACGAAGAAAAATCTATCAGCTGTAGGCACAACAGCTTGTCTTTGATATACTCCGTTTGGATCTGGGAGTTTTGCATAATCATATCCAAAAATATTTTGTGTTCCTAAAATGTTTGAAACAGAGAAATAAAGGATTTTTTGTGTTGTCAGCAAATACGCCCAGTTAAAACTCAAACTATTGTATGATTTTGTTTTTCCGTTCATAAATTGCGTTTGGTTTGGATCATTATACGGACGTCCTGAACTGAAACTGTTCGTAAAACCAATTTGCGATTTCCAGTCGGTAATAAAATATTTAGTTACGACAGACAAACTGTGATTGGCAACAAAACTTGGCGTCGCCATATTTGGAAAGTTTTTATATTGTCTTTCTGAATCGATATAAGAATAAGAAATCCAGTATTCTAAGTTTTTATACAAATTACTATCTCTCCAAAACAAATCGATACCTTTTGCATATCCTGAACCGTTGTTATTGAATACCGAATTGTACTCGATATTTTTTGTGTCATATTGCACTAGATTGTCGTACTCTTTATAATAAGCCTCTGCTCTAAAAGTCTGTCCTGGTTTTGTGAACTGATAATTCAAAATATAATGTCTTGCTTTTTCACTTTCAAATTGATGGTATTTTGAATATTTAATATAATCAACAACAGGCGTTTGTGAAAAATCTCCGTAAGCAAAAGAAAACTGGCTGCTTTTTGAAACTTTGTATGCCAATGAAGCTCTCGGCGCAATATTATTTTCGTTTAGCAAACTATTATTTGAATATCTCAATCCAACTTTCATTGCCAGTTTTTTAGAAAATAGAATATCTGCTTCAGTGTAAGCTGCAAAAATGTTCGAATCGTAACCGTTTGCCACATCAATAGAAACGTTATCATTTACATTTTCATTGAATTTTGTTATGAAATAATCTGTACCAAAAGACAATTTAAAATAGTTTGAAACTTTTTTCTGCAATTTTAATTTCAGCTGAGCAGCATTTTCGTTGTTGTCAACATCAGTGATATTGTATGTGATTTTATTTTTGCTGTATCCATAACTAATTCCAGAAGTCAACTGCCAGCCAGTTCCAAAAGTTCCTTTATAAGAAGAATTCAAATAAAAATTATTATTGTTCATATCTGTTCTGATTGGATTTTCAAAATTGATATTCTTCTGATTTAAGTCGAATTTTTCTGAATCGAAAGAAGCATATAATTTAAAAATTCCGTTTGTGAAATTGTATCTGTAAACGGTTTCACCACCAAGCGACTGATATGGATTATTCCAGTCAACATTCTGAGGAATTACAGCCTGATAAGGCGCTAAATTCACATACATCATATTTACGCTCAGCGAACTTTTTTTGAATTTTTGAGTATTTCCTAGGCCCAAACCAACAGTCATAAATGAAATATCTGTTTTTTCATGGTCTTCTTCATCATTAGTATTCAAAAGCAAAACACTTGATAAAGCTTCGCCATATTCTGCAGAGTAACCTCCGGTAGAAAAAGCAATTCCACTGAATAAGAAAGGAGAAAATCTACTTCTTGTAGGCAAATTATTTGTTGTTGCTCCATAGGGTTGCGCAACGCGAATTCCGTCAACAAAAGTCTGAGTTTCGCTGGCTTCTCCACCACGCACAAACAAACGTCCGTCCTCACCTACATTCTGCGTTCCAGGCAAAGTCTGCAAAGCCGCGATAATATTTCCTGCAGAACCTGCTGTGGTTACAATATCTAAAGGTTTCAAAACCGAAACTCTAGCTTTGTCACCAGATTCTAATGTTCCAGCAGTAATAACAACCGCATCGAGCGTGTTAACATTTTCTCTTAATTTGATTGTTTGGTCTTTGTAATTCGCAACATCAATTTCTTGCTTGAAAGTTTCAAAAAGTAAAAAACTTACCACGATAAACTTATTTCCTGTTTCAGTAGTTTGAAAAGAAAAGTCTCCCGTTTCAGAACTTGTTGCTCCGTCATAAGTTCCGTCAATATAAATATTTGCGCCAGCAACCGGTTTTCCTTTTTGGTCTACTACTTTTCCTGAGATGGTACTTTGGGCAAAAGTAAAAATGCTTGTTAATAATAAAATAAAAGTAATTCTAGTTTTCATGATCTTGGTTTTTGATGAAGCAAATGTATTTTAACATTTCTTGTTAAAAAATATTAAATAACCCAATTGTAGAATTTCGGGGATGAGTTGTAAAATACTTATTTGTATCTTAGCTGTAGTGTTTCTAAAACTATTAACTATGTCAGAAAGTAAAAGAGTTTCGAATTTATATCAATCCATTTATAATGGAAATCCGTGGCTTGAAGTTACCTTAGCAGATACTTTAAAAGATGTAACTGCAGCTCAGGCTTATAAAAAAATCAATCCTAATTTAAACACAATTTGGGAAATTGTGAATCACCTAATACAATGGAGAAGAAACATATTAAAACGTGTTCAAGGAGAAATAATTACAACTCCCGATCATAATTATTTTGTACCTATTTTAGATTCATCTGAACCAGCTTGGGAACAATCACTACAAAGTCTTGCAAAATCTCAGGAATTATGGAATGAATGTTTGAGTAATTTTAATGATGCAGATTTTGATAAAATAGATCAAAATAATAATCATAATTTTTATGAAGATATTCACGGAATTATTCAGCACGATGTCTATCATTTAGGACAAATTGTTATTTTGAAGAAACTGCTTTAAAAATCATTTTTATGAAAAATTCACTTTTTATTCTAGCATTATTTCTTTCCAGCTTCATTGGATTTTCTCAAGAAACTGAAGTAAAATATGATGAAGCTTTAGCCAAATCTCTTCATGCCGACGAATACGGAATGAAGAAATATGTTTTCTGTTTATTAAAATCTGGAACCAATACAACAGCTTCAAAAGAGGAAACAAAAAAATTATTTGAAGGTCATATGGCAAACATTGGCAAACTTGCCAAAGAAGGAAAACTAGTTGTTGCCGGACCTTTCATGAAAAACGACCGAAATTATCGCGGAATTTATGTTTTTAACGTAGAAACTATTGAGGAAGCAAAAGCACTTGTTGCCACCGATCCGGCAATAAAAGCAAACTTACTCGAAGCCGAATTAACGCCTTGGTACTGCACCGCAGCTTTGCAGGAAACTGTGAAAATACATGAGAAAATCGCCAAGACGAAAATGTAAATATGAAAACAGAAAAAGAAAAAATGATCTCTGGCGAATATTACAACGCCTTTGATCCAGAATTACTTAAAGGCCGAAGAGCAGCAAAAAACCTTTTGCACAGCCTAAACGTAAAAGAATACCGAGTTACCAAAAAAGCGAAAGAAATTTTGGCAGCATTGATTCCGAATGCGGGAGCTGGTCTATATATAGAACCACCTTTTCATTGCGATTACGGTTATAATATTTTCTGTGGCGAGAACGTTTATTTCAATGTGAATTGTGTTGTTCTGGACTGTGCGCCAGTAAATATTGGCTCAAATGTATTTATTGCGCCAAATGTTCAAATTTATACTGCCTCGCATCCGCTTGATGCCGAATTACGAAAAACTTTGGAAAATGCTTATCCGGTTACCATTGGCGACGATTGCTGGATTGGCGGAAATTCGGTTATTTGTCCTGGCGTAACAATCGGAAAAGGTTGTGTTATTGGCGCTGGATCTGTTGTTACAAAAGATATTCCAGACAATTCACTCGCCGTTGGAAATCCGGCAAAAGTTATTCGAAAATTAAACCAAGAACCTGAATCTACTAAATAATGCTTACTCTTAATAAAGTTCATCATATTGCCATTTTATGTTCCGATTACGAAAAATCGAAATATTTCTACACTCAGATTCTGGGTTTAACTATTATTCGGGAAATCTATCGTGAAGAACGCCAGTCTTATAAATTAGATTTGGCTTTGAATGGTTCTTATGTTGTTGAATTATTCTCCTTTCCAAATCCGCCACAAAGACCTTCAAGACCTGAAGCTGTTGGTTTGCGCCATCTGGCTTTCGAGGTTATTAATCTAGAAGAAACCATTGCTTTTTTAAACTCAAAAAAGATTGAATCTGAACCGATCAGAATAGACGAAACAACTGAAAAACGCTTTACTTTTATTGCAGATCCTGATTTGTTACCGATTGAGTTTTATGAGAGATAAGTTTTAAAGGTTCTGAGGTTCTAAGACTCTAAGATACTAAGGTTTTCTCATTTAGTTTAACGAATAATTAAGTACAGTTTGTCATTTCTCCTTCGTCGAAATGACAAGTTTGGGTTTAATTCCAAGTTTTAAGAAAAAAAAATTTTGTCACTTTGCAACTTTGTGTCTTTGCAACTTTGTCCCCAAAAACAAGCGATATTCAATAAAAAAACAAAGAAAGAATTTTCTTATTTTACTAATTTTAACATATATTAAAGACCAATTATTATTAAAAAACAGATTTGATTGTCTAATTTTGTGAAATCGCAAATAAAATCTGGCGACTACAAAATCACTTCTGATGAACAAAACGGCGCAAATCAAAAAAAATCATCAATTAATCAAACTCCGAAAATTAGTTATTGTTTCTATCTTAATTGGCTTCCTTTCTGCTTTTCTCGGAATTTCATTAAAAAAAATAACAGAGTATTACGAAGAAATTTTCTTCCACGAAGTATCTGTTCATCCTATATTTTACATCGTATTTCCTGTTTTTGGTTTATCAGTAATTTATTTTTTAAGACAATATCTTTTCAAGAAAAAAGAAAATAAAGGAATCAAAGAGGTTTTTGAAAGTACAAATTCAAAATCTAAAAACCTTCCTTCGTATAAAATTCCATCGCACTTTATCAACGGATTATTAACGGTTATTTTTGGAGGTTCAACAGGAATCGAAGTTTCGACTGTTGTTGCTACAGCGACAATTGGCTCAGTTGCTCACGAAAAAGAAAATGTTTTCCGTCAATACAAAACCGAATTAATCTGCGCCGGAGTTGCAGCGGGTGTTACAGCACTTTTCAGCAGTCCAATTGCGGGAGTTTTATTTGCATTGGAAGTAATTTCCAGAAAAGTTACACGAGCTTTTATAATTTCAAATGTAATTGCAGTTTCAATTGCTTTTGGTTTACTAACTATTTTAAAAGAAGAGCCATTATTTGCCGTTTCAATCGAAACATGGAATTTAAAAGCGATTCCATACTTTATTCTTTTAGGAATTTTAGCCGGAATTAATTCTGTTTATTTAACACGTTGCGTATTATTCTTCAAATCACAATTTGGAAAAATTGATACACATTACTATAAAATTTTAATTGGTTCAGTTGTTTTGAGCGTTTCCTTATTTATTTTTCCTCAATTATATGGTGAAGGTTATCATGCAATAAAAGGAATTTTTGGTAATTCGAGCCAGCTTCCGTTGACTATAACTTTAGCCTTGACATTTATCGGAATACTAATTCTAAAACCAATTGTTACTTCAATTACTTTAGCTTCTGGTGGAGATGGCGGCGTTTTTGCACCAAGTTTATTTATAGGCGCATTTTTAGGATTATTACTGGCTTCTATCTTAAACAGCTTTTTCCATGTAAATGTAATTCCGGTAAACTTTATGATTATTGGAATGGCGGCGGTTTTGAGTGCGAGCATTCATGCACCTTTTACTGCAATTTTCTTAGTTTGCGGTTTAACAAACGATTATACTTTATTTTTCCCAATTCTTGTAGTTTGTCTGATTTCAAAATACACTGCAAAAATGATTTATCCTTATACTGTATATAGTTATTCGCCAAGTTTAGTTAAATAATTTCCAAACTAAATCTAGAGATTAAAAACATCTAGCAAAATATATTTAAAAGCATAACGAGCAAAATAATACCACATTATGCCAACTGAAAAAATAAAAAGAAGTTACCGCAAAACGCGTTACATTCTATACAAAGAAACATTAATCGATTATAAAGAACATTTCTGGTCCTTTTTAGGATCATTTGTTGGAATTGGAATTTTAGCATACGTTCAATCGATGCATTTTTCAGGAAGTGATGCCGTTTATTTGATAGGTTCTTTTGGAGCTTCAAGCGTTCTTGTTTACGGAATTATTCAGAGTCCGTTTTCTCAACCTCGAAATTTGATTGGCGGACATGTAATCTCTGCAATAGTAGGTGTCACGGTTCATAAATTGGTTCCCGATATTATGTATATCGCCGCTCCACTTGCCGTTTCGATTGCCATTATTTTAATGCAAATTACCAAAACACTTCATCCGCCAGGAGGAGCAACAGCCTTGATTGCTGTTATTGGAACTGAAAAAGTAAAATCCTTAGGTTATATGTATGTCATTTCTCCGGTTTTAGTCGGTGTTTTGATTTTGTTTTTAACAGCTTTGGTTTTTAATAATATGACTTCCAGCAGAAGTTATCCGAGTCACAGTACTTACCACAAACATTATCATAAGATCCGAAAAAGACTGGCTAGAAAATAATTTTATTTTATAGTTTGTCTCCCTAAGCGATTTCGAAACTTCGGGAGAAGGGCTTTTCTATTGGATTTGGGCTTCGACTTTGCTCAGCCTAACAAACTAATTGAAAATCAATTTTCTAAAAATATTTTCAACAAATCGTAATTCATAATTCGTATTTCGTTTTTTATATTTTACCTTTGACCTCTCAATAAAAACAAAGATTATGGTTTATAAATTTAGAGTTATTCTAGACGCCGAAGAAGATATTTTCAGAGACATTGCTATCCTTGAGGAAGATACACTTGAGGATTTACATAATGCAATCTTCAACGCTTTTGGTTTTGACGGATCAGAAGTGGCTTCATTTTATACTTGTGATGATACTTGGAATCAAGAAGATGAAATTCCTCTTTTTGATACAGGAGATGTTCCTGGAGAAATGAGAACCATGAACGATTATCCATTGTCTAGTATTTTAGATACAGAAAACACAAAAATCATCTACGTTTACGATTTCATCAGTATGTGGACTTTCTTAGTAGAATTGGCTGCAGTTGAAGATGAAACGGTTGGCGCAACTTATCCTGAAACTTTATTTTCTCACGGAGAAATGCCTGACGAAGCTCTTGAAAAAAACTTTGAAGCTGATGATATGCACGACGATATCTACGGAGAATTTGAAGACGATTTAGACGAAGACGATCTTGATATGTTCGAAGGTGATGACAGCTTCGAAGATTATGGATTTGAGGAGAATTGGAACTGACGTAAGTTGCTAAGATACTGAGATGCTAAGATTCTAAGTTTTTCTTATTTTTGAAAGTTTTTTCTTATATTTAAATTAAATTTTAAAATAAGAAATGAGTCATTTTAGAAAAATCTTAGTTTGGCAAAAGTCAATGTCCTTAGTTACCAAAATTTACAAAGCAACACGTACATTTCCAAAGGAAGAAATGTTTGGATTAACTTCACAAATACGTCGAAGTTCAGTTTCCATTCCGAGCAATATTGCGGAAGGATCAAGTAGAGAAAGCAGTAAAGATTTTTTACGATTTTTATATATTTCTCTTGGTTCTATATTTGAGATGCAGACTCAACTCGAAATTGCAAAAAATATAATTTACATAAACGAAGAAGAATTTAACCTTTTATATGAGGATAGTCGAGAGATCGAAAGAATGTTAGCGTCATTAATCAGAAAATTAAAAGACAATAATTAAAAAACTTAGTATCTTAGAAACTTAGAATCTCAGCAACTCAAAAAAATGATCAATTTATTCAATACCCACATCGACACACTTTCGATACACCGCGTAGGAAACAAAAGCCGTAATGAAGCTATTTTTTTATCAGAGCAGCCATTTAATTTAAATGATGAGATTGTTCCTTTGATAAAAGAATTCTTTTTTAAGCCTTTTAGAGAGAAAGAAGAAAACTACTATCAGTTTGCACACGAAGTGGACTTGGACTACAACGACATGTTTAAATATGCAACTGAGATTTTTGATAATCCGGCGAATGTTCATGAGGTTTCTAAAAACATCACAAAACATTTATTTGAACAGTCAAATCATCCGCATATTAAAAACGGAGAGGTTTATGTAACCTATTTGACAAACCTAAGTATCGATAATAATGTTGTTGATGCAATCGGAATTTTCAAAAGTGAATTACAAGCCGACTTTTTACAGTTTGAAGAAAATGGAAGTAACCTTGAAATGATTTTACAGCAAGGAATTAACTTGAGTAAATTAGATAAAGGATGTTTGATTTTCAACTACAAAAAAGAAGAAGGTTACAAAATCTTAACTGTTGACAGCAACCGTTATGACGCACGTTACTGGTTAGAGCACTTTTTATCTGTTGACGCTTTTGAAGATGAAAATTTCATCACTAAAAAATATTTAAAATTCTGTCAAAACTTCGCAAAAGACGTTGTTTTGCCAGCAGAAGACAAGAAAGAGGAAGTAATGTTTATGAACCGATCTGTGAATTATTTCGCTAAAAACGATCAGTTTGAAGAGCAGAATTTCTTGAATGAAGTATTAGACAATCCTGATTTGATTCCAGAATTTAAAAACTATAAAGTTGATAAAGGAGAAAAATACAGCATCGAAGATGTAACCTCATTCCCTATTGCCAACGCAGCTGTTTCTGACGCTAGAAAATCGATTAAAAATGTGATTAATTTAGATACTCACATTCAGATTAAAATGGATTTCATCAATCCTGAAAGTGCAGAAAAATTTGTTGAAAAAGGCTGGGATGAAGAAAAACAAATGTATTACTACTTAGTTTACTTCAACAAAGAAGAAAAAAGCTAAGAAGTTTTCATTTTCTATTACTTACTTACTAAAACAGAAAACGGCAGTTATAAATATAACTGCCGTTTTTTATTGCAATTGATTTTCTAAAATAAAGCGAAAATCGATTTTAAAATATCATCATAAACTTGTTTGTCTCTCTCGCCTGCCCTTGCCAAAACCCGAATTCCGGAATAATTGTTAAAAATAAAACGAGCTAAAGATCGAGCTTCTTGCTTATCAGAAATCTGTCCATACTCCTGCCCTTTTTTTATGGCCTGATAAAAAACTTCTTCAACCGCTTTTTGATTATCATGAACGATTTTTCCAATTTCGGGATCGTGCATCGCCAATTCAACCGCTGAGTTTACCATAAAACAACCTTTTGTTATTCGATCCTGAAGACTTTCTACAACAGCTTGTTTAAAAATTTCAGTTAAAGCGGTTTTAATGTTTTCAGCATTTTCAAAAAGCAATTTGAGACTCTCTTCATTTTGCTGCTGATATCGTTGCAATGACTTTACAAAAAGCTTTTGCTTATCACCAAAAGTATCATACAAACTAGAACGACTTAAACCTAAATGCGTTACCAAATCCTGAGCAGAAGTTCCGTTGTAACCTTTGTGCCAAAAAATCTCAATTGCTTTATCTAAAGCCTGATCTTCGTTAAATTCTTTCGTTCTAGCCATCGCTTCAAAATTAAATTCTTTTCCAAAGATACTAAAAATACGGAACAATCGTTCCTGAATTAGTCAAAAAAATTATAATACTGTGTTTACAGTAAGTCCGCCATCAACAACAATTTCAGTTCCTGTTATGAATGAAGCATCATCAGAAGCTAAGAAACTAATTGTTTTTGCAACTTCAGTAGCTTGTCCAAAACGTTTCAATAAAATCTTTTGTCCTAAAGCTGCTCCTAAACCTTCAACTTCTTCTTTTTCTAAACCAACTTTACCGTATAAAGGAGTTTCGATTGGACCAGGAGAAACGGCATTTACTCTGATTTTTCTTGGTGCTAATTCTGCTGCAAAAATTTTGTTTAGTGATAAAACTGCTGCTTTACTTGCTCCATAAACACTTGAACCTGGCATTCCTAATTGAGCATTTACTGAAGTATTGAAAATAATAGATCCACCATCATTTAAAATTGGTAATACTTTCTGTACTGTAAAATAAACTCCTTTTACATTCACATTCATGATACTATCATAATGATCTTCTGAAGCAGAATCAACTGGAGCAAAAGCTGCAATTCCGGCATTTAAAAACAGAATATCTACTTTTCCGAATTTTGCTTTTACTTCTTCAACTAAATTATCAATTGATTTTAAATCAGATTGATCTGCAACGATTCCGGTAACGTTCAATTCTGTTTCAGCTTTTGTTAAAGCTTCTTTGTTTCTTCCTGTTACAATTACTTTTGCACCTTTTGCTACTAAATCAGCTGCTGCTGCATATCCAATTCCACTGTTTCCACCTGTCACGATTGCTACTTTGTTTTCTAAATTTTTCATTTTATTTGTTTTTAAGTTATTGATTATTCAATTATTATGATACAAAGATATAATAACGGAACGATCGTTCCGTTATTATTTTTGTTAATATTTAGTTAAAGTTTTAATCTCTCCTTTTTAACCCTTTATCTATAAAGGAAATAACTATCAAGCCATAAGCGAAAGAAATTAGAAAATGTCGGCGATTCTTAATATTTGCTTAATTTTGTATTTCCTAAAAACAAAAACACATGGAACGTCTTTTACCACATGAAAGTCCTTTCGAAACCATAATCTCATTTCATAAATTAATTGAATCCTTTGAGGAGATTGCTTTATCAGATGTTGATTATCGATCAAACTACGCCAAAGCGATTTTAAAAGAAGTTGAACCTTTTCCGGAATTCAGAACTGGAATTCATGATTATAATATCATTAAAAACAACGAAGGTTTAATCAAAAATATAGTTGCCGATTTATTTCCTACTGCATTGACAAATAACGAAATAAAAGCAATTACAATTCCGTTTCAAAATTTATCATTTAATTATACAGAGCGTTTCAAGAAAATTCTGCGCAATGCCGGAGACGAATTTGACATGGAAATTCGTGATTTTGATGATCATCAATTCTATATCAATAACTGTTGCTTAATATTGGCCTATTATTACAATCAGAACATTGATTTCAATAAGCCTTTCTTTTATGATATTCCAGATGAACAAGGAATTGAAAAACATTATAGAATTCTCTACAATGCCGATTTCATGGAAATTACTCCAACAGAAAGAGCTGTAGAACTAACGCAGGACGATATTGATCAATTAATTGACAATTATAATGATATTGAATTATGGAAATCTAAATTTCCAAAACGAAGCTGGATCCTAAAAGGTTTCGGAATTGTTTCTTTGTTTGACGCTACTACAGAAAGTGCCATTTCAAATCTAAAAAGCAATTTATTAAAACCTGATTCAACCCGCGTTACTTCAACTGACATTATTGAAGATATTTTTAGATCAATATTTAAAATTCCGAGTTTAAAAGTTGGTTTCATTATTTACAATCCTGAAGAAGAAAAATTCATCAGGCCAATTAAATTTGATAATCAGATGCAAAGTTTTCTTTTGAATACAGATGAAGAAGTCGATTGCAAAAATGCTTTTTTTGGCTGTTCATTTGAAAATCTTTTGCATAATAAAGAGCCTTTTGTAATTTCGAATGTCGAAAAATTCATTGAAGAATCTCCAAATAAAAAACTCGGCGAGCATTTACTAAAACAAGGCATTAAAAGCTGTGTTTTTGCGCCAGTCATGAAAGACGAACAATTATTGGGAGTTGTAGAATTAGTTTCTGAGCATCCAAGAGACTTAAATAGTGTCAATGCTACAAAACTGGAATTGATTCTTCCGTATTTAACCGATACAATTGATCGCTATAATACAGATATGCAACATCAGATTGAGGCAATTATCCAGCGTGAATATACTACGATTCACCCAAGCGTTTATTGGAAATTCCGAAAAGAATCACAGAATTATTTTCAAAATATCAATCATACAAAAGATTATATTTTTAAGGAAATTGTTTTTAAAAATGTATATCCGTTATACGGACAAATCGATATTAAAGGCTCATCTGAACATCGAAATGAAACCGTAAAAATTGACTTAAAAAATCAACTTACGGCTCTTTTGGAAATTTTTGACAATCAAAAGCCAAATACAAATCTGGTACTTTTGGAACAAAGAAAATTCGAATTAGAATCGCTCCGAAGTGAATTGGAATTCCCTTTAAAAGCAGATACCGAACAACATATTCAACGCTATATTGAAGAAGAGATTCATCCGATATTAAAAAATACAAAAGGCAGTGCCAAAAACGAAAAATTAGAAGCTTTATATTTTGAAAGTCTTGACGAAAAAACAGGTTTGTTTTATCAGGAAAGAAAAAAGTTTGATAACGCAATGTCGATCATCAACAAAAAATTAGCTTCGGTTTTGGATAAAAAACAATTAGATGCACAACAAATTTATCCGCATTACTACGAACGTTTTAAAACGGATGGTGTTGAACATAATTTATACATCGGAGCCTCAATTTCGCCAACAAAACCTTTCGATGTCATGTATTTGCACAATCTGAGATTATGGCAATTACAAACGTTATGCGAAATGGAATTGGAGCATCATCAGCTTAAAGAGTCGCTTCCGTATGAATTAGATGTTACGTCTTTAATTTTAGTTTTCAGTGCGCCGCTTTCTATTCGTTTCAGAATGGATGAAAAACGCTTTGATGTTGACGGAACTTATAATGCAAGATATGAAGTCGTGAAAAAACGAATCGACAAATCAAACATTAAAGGAACTAAAGAACGAATTACAGAGAAAGAAAAAATTACGATTGTGTATTCTCAAAACAACGAAGAAACCGAATATTTGAAATATATCAAGTATTTACAACACAAAAAAATACTTGAACCTGCGATCGAGCAGTTTGAAGTAGAAGATTTGCAAGGTGTTTCAGGCCTGAGAGCCATTCGTGTAAAAGTGATCAATAATACTGCAAATCCAACAGCAAAAAAAATCACTTATCAAGATTTATTAGATGAGCTCAACTAAAATTAGTTGAGCTTTTTTTTATACGGTAACCTCTTTAAAAGCAATTACAAAAGCGATTACAGTAACAATTATTCCTATCATAAAAAGATTGTAGGCAATTCGCAGTAAATTATATTTTCGCTGCAAAACCAATCCTAAATAATACAAATCTTTGATCATTGTTGAGTATAAATAATCTCTATCTTTCATCATTTCGTTCATTGCCCAATCGTATTCTTCTAAAGGCATTTTGTAGAAATTTCCAAAAAACATCAAATTCACTTTTTTAGCTGCAACATCGTCACGCGTAAAAAATCCTGAAGTTACTTTTGGTCTTGTAGAAAGAATGGCAAAAATAATTGTGATTACGCTTGACATCAGCATAATAAATGTCGGAATTACCAAATGCGCGTTTTTCGGACTATCTAATTTTGGAATTATTGACGAAAGTGCAATTGAAATAATAATGGCATTTACAGATAACAAAATATTTGCTTTACTGTCAGCAATACCACTTAAACGGGTATGATTTCCGAGCGTAACGCGAAATAAAGTATCAATTCCACGTTCTGGCTTTTCAGCTTTTTCAGCCTTTTCTCTTTTTTTGTTTTCATCGTCAATTGCCGATGCAGCTTTCAATTCCTGTTTATTAATTTTTTTCTGAATCAAAATCAGGTTTTTTTCTTTTAAAGGCTGCCATTTTCTTAAGGCATAATCTGTATAGAAACGATGTTTATTCAAAAGGAAATTCAAATTTTCTTTTGTCCATTCTGAATTTGAAAAACTTGCAATACCTGTGTTTTTTAGTTCCAAACGAAGCAATTCGCAAGTAGTAACATATTCTGTTCCCATTAAATGGGCATAATCAGCATCTTTAATGATTTTTTCCAAATGCGTTACAGGCACATATTCTTTGGTTGTTGCCAAAATTAAACTGGAAACTTTTGCTATAAATTCCTCAGATTGTCCTTTTTCTTTTAAAAAAACTTCCGCAATTTTTACGCTTTCTTTTTCGTGATGCTCATAACCTTCAATATATCCCGTATCATGAAACCATGCAGCTGCTAAAAGTGCTTTTTTATCATCATCATTAACATCTTCTTTTTTACACAACTCTTTTACTGCAGTAACTACAGTTAAAGTATGGTTAAAATTATGGTAAGAATATAAATTAGAAAGTTTATCTTTGAGTAAATTACTGACGAAGTCTTCGCATTGTTCTATTAGATTCATAAAGAATATTTTTAATACCACTAAATTATGAAATTGTTTTTGGATAATCATTTTATTGCCAAGATTAAAAACTTTTCTTTGGCAATAATCGCCATAGCCCTCCTATATTCTTGTGCAACACGCAAGGCACAATACGGAAAAAATGTAAGCGCCAACGAAACAGAAAACGCAACAGATACTATAAAAATTGCTCATACCTTTTATTTAGTTGGAGATGCAGGAAACGCCGATGAAGAACAAGCCCAGCAAACGCTAGAACTTTTGCATCAAAAGCTAAAAAAATCGAGTAAAAAATCGACACTCTTATTTTTGGGAGATAATATTTATCCGAAAGGTTTTCCTGCAGATAAAAATGCTGATGACAGAGCTTTAGCCGAAACAAAACTGACCAATCAATTAAAATTAACTGAAGGTTTTAAAGGAAAAACCATTTTTATTCCCGGAAATCATGACTGGTACAGCGGCATCAAAGGCCTGGAACGTCAAGCTGATTTTGTAACTAAATATTTAAATGATAAAAAAGCATTTCTACCAAGAAAAACCTGTCCGATTGAAGATGTGAAAATTGACAGTACTGCAACGTTAGTTACAATTGACAGCGAATGGTTTTTAGAAGATTGGAACAATCATCCAACTATAAATGACAATTGCGACATTAAAACCAGAGAAGATTTTTTTGATGAACTGGAAAGCATCTTAAATAAAAATCAGGAGAAAACCGTAATTCTGGCAATCCACCATCCGTTATTGAGCAATGGAACACATGGTGGACAGTTTTCAATGGAAAAACAATTATTTCCGCTAGAGAAAAAAATTCCGCTTCCGGTAATTGGTTCTTTTATTAATTTATTGCGAAAAACCTCTGGCGCAAGTCCGCAGGATCTTCAAAATAAGCAGTATACGATTTACGCTAAAAGAATAAAAACACTTTTGCAAAAACAGAAAAATGTCATTGTTGTTTCTGGACACGATCATAATTTGCAATATATCAGCAAAGAAAACATTCAGCAGATTATCAGTGGTGCCGGATCAAAATCAGAGGCAGCGAGAGCTATTAGTGAAAATGATTTTTCATATGGCGGAAATGGTTATGCAACATTAACTTTATTTAAAAGTGGTGACGCTAAGGTTTCTTATTTCGGAAATGAAAACAATAAAGAAAAACTTCTTTTTGAACACGAAATCATAAAAGCGAAAGAAATTAACTGGGCAGCCGATATTCCAAATACTTTCCCTCCAAAAATTACGACTTCGATTTATACAAAAGATATGACGGATAAAAGTATGTTTCACAGATTTTTATTCGGGCAACATTATAGAAAATATTACAGTACACCTATAGAAGCCAGAGTTGCGACTGTAGATACTTTAATGGGCGGTTTGAAACCTATTCGCGAAGGCGGAGGACATCAATCTATTTCGTTGAGAATGTCAGATCCAAAAGGACGTGAATATGTAATGCGTGCAATGAAAAAAAGTGCGACAGTATTTTTACAATCTGTTGCATTTAAAGATCAGTACATTGTAAATGATTTTGAAAAAACATATACAGAAAACTTTTTATTCGATTTTTACACTACTTCACATCCTTATGCTTCGTTTGTAACAGGAAGCATGTCGGATCAAATTGGACTTGCTCACACGAATCCGATATTATATTATATTCCGAAACAAAAAGGATTAAAAGAATTCAATGCCGGTTATGGCGATCAGCTTTATATGGTCGAAGAACGTCCGGCAGATAATCATTTGGATGCGAAGAATTTTGGAAATCCATCCAATATTATCAGTACAGATGATATGATGAAGAATCTTCATAAAGATGAAAAATATTCGGTTGATCAAAAAGAATATATAAAAGCCCGTTTGTTTGATATATTGATTGGCGACTGGGACAGACACAGCGATCAATGGCGTTGGGGCGAATATAAAGAGGGCGACAAAGTGATTTATAAACCAATTCCGCGTGACCGAGATCAAGCGTTTGTAAAATACGATGGAGCTTTACTTTCGCTTATTATGAATATGCCGCCACTTCGTCATATGCGAACTTTTAAAGGCGACAGAATCAACGTAAAATGGCTTGGAAGAGAGCCTTATCCAATGGATTTGGCGTTTTTAAGAACAGCAGAAGAAAAAGACTGGATCGAACAAGCAAAATTTATTCAGGAAAATTTATCAGATGCTGATATTGACACTGCATTTAAAAATATGCCAAAGGAAGTTCAGGATGAAACTGTTGATGAAATTAAGCAGAAATTAAAAAGCAGAAAGAAAGATCTTCAAAAATATGCTTCGGAATATTTTGATGTTTTGAGTCGTACGGTAATGATTGCAGGAACAGACAAAAAAGACAAATTTGTTATCAATCACAATGCTAAAAAAAGCATTGAAATCCAGGTGTTCAGAGTTAAAAAAGAAGGTGACGATTTGGTTTACACCAAAACAGTAACTGATGATAAAACAGTTAACTTATGGGTTTATGGTTTGGACGATAATGATATTTTTGAAGTAAAAGGAAATCATAAATCAAATATCAAAATTCGTTTGATTGGTGGTCAAAACAACGATACGTACAACGTAGAAAATGGCCGAAAAGTTATTGTTTATGATTTCAAATCAAAAGAAAACACATACAATCTGGATTCTAAAGCGCAAACACAGCTTACAGACGATTATGATGTGAATTTGTACAATTATGAAAAACCTAAATACAATGTGATTGCGGGTCTGCCAAACATTGGTTATAATCCTGATGACGGTGTAAAAGTTGGTTTTAATTTGAATTACACGGTAAATAATTTCAAACAGAATCCTTATACACAAAAACATATCTTAAACGGTTTCTATTATTTTGCAACGGGAGGTTTCGAGTTAACATACGCAGCGCATTTTCCGGGATTATTAGGAAAATGGGTAATTGACGTTGATTCACAATTGACTACACCAAACTTTGCGATGAATTATTTTGGTTACGGAAACGAAACTGTAAATAATGACGAGGAATTTGGAATGGATTATAACAGAGTCAGAATCCGAAAATTTACTGTTGCGGGTGCTGCGCGACATGTTGGGCGTTTTGGAAGTGAATTCAGCATTCAGCCAATTCTTCAAAAATTGACTGTTGAAGAAACTGATAACCGTTTTATTGATATTCCGGGAATTGTAAATCCGAATGTATTTGATAGTCAAACGTATGGTGCTTTGAGGGTAAAATATGTTTTCAAAAATTCTGATTTTGTAGCAAAACCAACTTTGGGAATGTATTTTATGTTTTCAGGAATGTGGACTACAAACTTAAGCGACACCAAACAGAATTTCCCAACTCTTGAAAGCATTTTAGGTTTTACGCATAAAATTGATCATAACGGAAAATTAGTTTTAGCAACATTCCTTAAAGGAAAAGCAATCTTAAACAACAATTTTGACTTTTACCATGGTGCAGCTTTAGGAGGCGATACTGATTTGCGTGGTTATAGAAACGAACGCTTTTTAGGAAGTTCTTACTTCTCTCAAAGCAGTGATCTACGTTTCACTCTTGGAAAAATCCACAAAACTGTTGCCCCATTGACATACGGAATTCTGGGTGGATTCGACTATGGAAGAATTTGGCTTGACGGTGAAAATTCAAGAAAATGGCATCAGGATTATGGTGGCGGATTATGGCTAAATGCAATAAATCTGGTAACAGCTAGAATATCCTATTTTCAATCCCCTGATGAACCGGGGAGAATTATTTTTGGAGCAGCTTACAGCTTTTAAGAAAAGGTGCTAAGGTTCTAAGATACTAAGGTTCTAAGTTTTTTCTTTAGAGAGCGCATTAAAAAACAGCCTGGAATTTATGAATTCCTGGCTGTTTTTTTTAGCCTTAGCATCTTAGAATCTTAGCAACTTAGTACCTTAGAGCTTAAACTCATAAACATTCCCTCCTATTTTATCAGCTTTTTC
The DNA here is from genome assembly GCF_900182645.1 of Flavobacterium resistens. GTDB lineage: Bacteria > Bacteroidota > Bacteroidia > Flavobacteriales > Flavobacteriaceae > Flavobacterium > Flavobacterium resistens. Next base: position 584,567 of record NZ_FXTA01000003.1, read on the forward strand.
GTCGGCGATTAGAAGCGTGTTGTTATCTTTAAAAACTGCAGCTTCTTTTTGTGAAAAGTGATTTAGGCTTATTTCTATCTGTTTGCCTTTATGAAATAAATCTCCTTTGAAATCTTTAAATAAAACAATTTTGTCATGGCTTAACAACGCTACTTTTTTACCGTCGGGGCTAATTGTTGCGCTTGTGAGCACGCAATGATTATAATTGCTGCATGTTTTGAATTCGCCTATTTTAACTGCTTTTTGAGTTCCTTTTGCATTTTTGATTTTGTAGATAAAAGCAGTTCCATCAAAACCTTTGCTTCGGTTTTTTGTGAAAAGATAGAAATATCCGTTTAATTCAAAAAAACCTTCAACATCATAAAACATTTCTTTTTTCTTTGGAGGAAATTCGGTTTGTTCTGGATAAGAGAAAGAAACTTTATATTCGGCGGAAGCCAAATCTTTATTCAGCTGATTTTTTGCGATTTTATAGATACACAAATCTCTTCGTTTGTTGTCATTATTTCCAAAATCTCCAATATAGATATTTCCAGATTTATCTTTTGTAATATCTTCCCAATCCACATTTGTAGCATTTGAAATCGTAGTGGTTTTAGCTAATTTCCCTTTAGAATCGATCGCATAAATGGCATTTTTATTTCCACTATCTTCTAAAGTATAAATCATATTTGTTTCTGGAAAATAGGTTATTCCTGAAACTTCTTTTAATTTCTTTGGAAGTGAATAAAGCTTTTTAAAATCACTGCTTGGCTGTTGCTGACAAGCCAATAAAACAATTGAAACGGCTATTAAGAAAGATTTTTTCATATCATTATTATTATTCTAAACTAAATTAGTGTTTTTAAAATTACGCGTAATAAACTCAAACGCTGCGTGCATGATATGTCCCATTGATTTGGCATTTTTAAATTTCATATCATTCGTGTATCGGTACAATTCCATTTTGAGTTGATCTAAATGTTCTTGTGTTGAAATCGTATCGTGGCACATTATATTCAATAATTTTTTAATTCTAGTTTCAGCAGAATGGATACGTTTTGCTAAAATTGCTCGTTCTTCATCTTTGTATTGAATTATCGAACGTTCTTCTAATTTTTCTTTAATCAGCTGAATCATTGGATAATTTTCCTTGAAAAACTGCGGACGATAGACTTTAAAATTGCCTTCATAACATTGCTGATCAAAATCAATCGGGCGAATTTTGTAAACCACCTGATCAAAATCGTGAATTGGTACAATTACATAATTATAAGCTCGCATATCGCCCAACAAACGAATCATGCAACGCTCATTAAACTTTACAAACTCCTTTGCTATTTGCGCTTTTTCCATTTCGGTGCATTTATCCAGCAAAGTATCCATAAAAACATCACCGGGAATTCCGATAATATGCTCTTCAATCAAAGTGTCATTGTAAACCAGAAAATTGATTTTATCTGGCGAAAGAATATCTTCCAGCTCCAAACCATAAATTCTGGAAGCATCGGCTTTTTTGATATAAAAATGAACGTAATTATCATTCAGAATATTTCGAACCTTAATTCTGAAAGGTTTGGAATTTCCGAAAGTACAATAATCAATTGCGTCAATATTTAAAAACTGAATAATTTCACTATTTCCGTCAGAATGCAAAAGCGAGTAAATTTTCTTGAGATTCAGATCAATTTCGTTTCTTTCAAATTCGCTGTAATACACGCGAATCCACAAAGTATCCGTTTCATTTTTATCATAAACATTGATTGAGCCAGAAAATCGCAGCAAGTCATCGTAAAAAACAGAAACTTTCGAAATACGCTCGTATCTGTCCAAATAGCTTAAAAGCGGTTGCGTTAAAGGGTATGACGGTTTTTTTAAAACCATTAAAGGCTCGCTCATTTTGAATATCTTTAGTACAAATTTACATTAAATAAAATTTAGCGTAACAATATTAAAGTTGATTCGTCATACTAAAAACTAAAACCGAAAAAATTTGGAAACCATCCTTACCATCGAAAATCTCAGCAAACAATACGGGCGCATTCAGGCACTCAAAAATGTTTCTTTCAGCATTCAAAAAGGTCATGTTTACGGAATTCTTGGCCCTAACGGAAGCGGAAAATCAACCACTTTAGGAATTGTACTCAATGTTGTAAACGAAACAGCAGGCAGTTATAAATGGTTTGATGGAAAAATGCAAACGCATGAAGCCTTAAAAAAAGTAGGAGCTATTATTGAGCGTCCGAACTTCTACCCTTATATGACAGCTGAGGAAAATCTGAAATTAGTCTGCAAAATTAAAAGCATCAATTACTCTAAAATTGAAGAAAAACTGAATCTGGTAGGTTTAACCGAAAGAAAAGACAGCAAATTCAGTACATTTTCATTGGGAATGAAACAACGTTTAGCAATTGCTTCGGCATTATTGAATGATCCTGAAATCCTGATTTTAGATGAACCAACGAATGGTTTGGATCCGCAGGGAATTCATCAGATTCGTGATATTATTAAAGAAATTGCATCGCAGGGAACAACAATTTTATTGGCTTCGCATTTATTAGACGAAGTCGAAAAAGTTTGCTCGCATGTGGTTGTTTTAAGAAAAGGCGAAATTTTATATTCGGGTTCAGTTGATGCGATGTCGGCAAATGAAGGCTTTTTTGAAATTTCTTCGAATGACAATCTGGTTCTAAAATCAATTTTGAATGATCATCCGGCTGTTGGACAAATTAAGGACGAAGACGGAAAAGTTTTGGTTTACCTAAAATCAGATTTATCAGCTTCCGATTTAAATCAGTTTTTATTCTCAAGAAATATCGTTTTAAATCATTTGGTAAAACGCAAAAACAGTCTGGAAGCACAATTTTTAGAATTAACCAAAAACGCCACCATCCAAAAAAACTAAACCATGAACAGACTTATCTCTATAGAACTTCAAAAAATCTGGAAAAACAAAGCCAGTAAAATCCTGACTTTGGCATATTTTATTTTACTTTCTTTTATAGCCTTGATTGCTTCAATAAAATTTGACATTGGTCCGTTTAAATTTCATTTAGCCGAAATGGGAATTTTCAATTTTCCTTTCATCTGGCATTTTAACACTTATGTTGCCGCTTGGTTAAAGTTTTTCCTTGCCATTGTAATCGTCTCAATGATGGCGAACGAATATAGTTACGGAACTTTAAAGCAAAATCTAATTGATGGTTTAAGTAAAAAAGAATTTATACTGTCGAAATTCCTGACCGTTGTTCTTTTTGCTTTTGTTTCTACAATTTTTGTTTTTGTAATGAGTTTAATTCTCGGATTAAGTTTTTCCTCTTACAATGAATTTGGAATCATTTTTTCTGATTTAGATTATCTTTTAGCTTTTTTTGTAAAACTTACAGGGTTCTTTTCATTCTGTTTGTTTTTGGGAATTTTAGTAAAACGCTCGGCTTTTGCTTTAGGATTTCTTTTAGTTTGGAATATAATCGAAGGAATAATACGAGGTACATTAGCATTTAAAATTTTCCCAGACAGCGATACCGATGAGAAAATTACGCAATTTCTACCTTTAGAATCAATGTCTAATTTAATTGTAAATCCTGCCCCACGATTATCTGTAGTTAAAACTATTGGTAACCAAATGGGAATTGAAACCGATATTGATTATAGCGTAAGTTATTCCGCAATTCTGATCGTTTTAGTCTGGACATTTTTATTTATATATTTTTCTTACAAACTATTAAAAAAACGAGATTTGTAGTATATTTGCTGGGCTATGACTCGTCTAAAAGTTTTTTTATCTGTTTTAATTTTGTGTTGTTTATCTCTTAAGATGAACGCTCAATATATTAGCATAGATGACCAACGAACGCCTCAACAACTTATTGAAAATGTATTAGTCAACAGCTCTTGTGCTACGACATCAAATTCTTCAGGAAAAGGAGACACTTTTACAGTAGGACAGCAGAGTTATGCTTATTTCAATGCTGGATCAAGCAGTTTCCCTTTTGCTGAAGGTATTATTTTAACAACTTCACCAAGTAGACAAGCGGTAGGCCCTTACGTTAGTAATAATGGTGGAGGAAATGTTAATTGGACAGGTGATAGTGATTTGAACAATATTCTCGGAATCAACTCAATAAACGCAACTGTTTTAGAGTTTGATTTTGTTCCTTTAACCGATGTTCTAAGTTTTAACTACATTTTTGCATCCAATGAATATCAGTCTTTTTTCCCTTGTGAATATTCTGATGGATTTGCATTTTTAATTAAAGAAGTAGGAACTTCTGATCCGTATAAAAATTTAGCTGTATTGCCGAATAGTACAATTCCGGTTTCTTCAACAAACGTTCGACCAAAAATTGAACCCGGAGTTGCATCAAACGGAGATCCTTATCCGGGATGTCCTGCTGTTAATCAAAATTATTTTAACGGTTTAAACAACAATACAACAAGTCCTATAAATTATGCAGGACAAACTATTGTAATGAATGCCCGAACTAATGTAGTTGCCGGAAAAAAGTATCATATAAAACTTGTTATTGCCGATGATAAAAACCAATATTATGATTCGGCAGTTTTTTTACAGGCTGGCAGTTTTTCATCAAAAATTGATTTTGGCGCTGATCAAACAGCATTATCTGGTAATCCTTTATGCTTTGGAGAAGAAGCAATATTAGATACAAAATTATCCGCTTCATACGATTTTAAATGGTATAAAGACGGCGTGCTTTTACCAAGTGAAAAAAGTCCTGTTTTACATGCAACAACATCAGGAGTATATAAAGCAGATGTTACATTAACTCCTTCTACTTGTACTTTGACGGGAGAAGTTAAAATTGAAGTTGCCCCTGAAATTCTTTCAACAAATACAACATTGGTTCAATGCGATGACAATAATGATGGCATAAGTGTATTTGATTTAAAGAAAGTAGATAATCTGATTAAAAATAATGCGTCAGATATTACAAACAGTGGTTATTATGAAACTCTGGCCAATGCGCAGTCCAAATCAAACCCTATTGTTAATCCAGAAAAGTACACGAATAAGAGCGCAAATCAAATTGTTTATGGAAGAATTGAAAATAAATTTGGCTGTTTCAAAACTGTCGAAGTAAAACTTCAAACTTCAAATAATGCAATTTCAGCTCAAAATCCAGTAAAAACTTGTGACGGTGACGACAAACAAGATGGTCTTTACCAATTTGATCTTCAAGCACAAGTAACGCCTCAACTAACGACCGGTCTTCCAGCAGGTTTAGAAGTGCACTATTTTTTAAGTTCAAACGATGCTTTGACAGAAACAAATATTTTACCTAATATTTTTAAAAACACCATTGCTTTTACGCAAACCATTTATGCACGAATTATAAATGGGGCTGATTGTTATAGCATTTCACCGGTTACGCTTGTTGTAAACACCTTTGATCCGCCAAATTTTGAAGAGGAATCAAAATACATTTGCAAAAACAGTGACATTACATTAAGTGTAGCTGCAGGTTTCAATAGTTATTTATGGAGCCCTGGAGCTGAAACTTCAAATTTAAAAACAATAACTGCACCAGGCGATTATAGTGTTACAGTGACGGATGCAAACGGCTGTCAAAAAACAAAAAAATTCAAAGTGATTTTGTCTGAACCTGCTATTATTACAGAAGCAGTAGTAAAAGATTTTTCTGGTGTTGACAATTCGGTTTTGATAAAATATACAGGCTCTGGGGATTATGAATTTTCATTAGACGGAAATGTTTTTCAGGATGAACCACAATTTAATGGAATAGAACCTGGCATTTATTATGCTGTCGCCCGAGATAAAAATGGTTGTGGCCTTTCTAACCGTTTTTTAGTTTATGTTTTGGATTATCCAAGATTCTTTACTCCAAATAATGATGGCTATAACGACTTATGGGCCATCAAAGACATTAATCAGATGCCAGCTTATACAATTCGAATTTTTGATCGTTACGGAAAATTTCTAAAACAAATGAACCAAAGCAGCACTGGCTGGAACGGATTATTTAATGGCGAGCAATTACCTGCCGATGATTATTGGTTTACACTTCTTTTTGTGGATGGAAAAAGCGTTAAAGGACATTTTAGCTTAAAAAGATAAAAACGCTTTATCAGTTCCTGTTTTTTTTCAAAAAATAGAATTCAGAAACAAACAATCCCCAATAAATCCTAAAATTCAAATAATTAGGGAGAAAAACCACTCGATTTCTCGAAGAAATTAAAATAAAACTTATTTTTGATTTGGGCGATTCAATTCTGTATACAGCCATTAACCGAGCCAATGAAAAAAACTTTACATTTCCTATTGTTTCTTTTTTGTACTGTAAATTGTTTCTCACAATTTAGCAAAACACATTATATACCGCCATTGATTTCTGTTGCTGGATTTGCCAATGATCAATATTTATACATCTCAACTCCAAGCCTTGTTAATGTAAATTTTAAAATTATTGCCAATGGAGGAAGTGTAGTCAGCGGAACCGTTAATAGTAACAATCCGTACCGATATTACATTGGAAGCGGGCTAGACACACAATTATTTACTCCTCTATCCAAAACAGGAATTGTTTCCAACCGAGGATATGTAATTGAGGCTGAAGATCTCGTTTATGTAAGTGCCAGAGTCAACGCCGGACTCACTCAAAATGGAGGATATAATCATGCAGGCGGTTTAGTTTCTAAAGGAAATAGTGCCTTGGGTACCACTTTTAGATTGGGAGCAATGTTAAATCCACTTTTTGATGAAACTTTATTGAATTTTGCCTCTATAATGGCTACAGAAAACGGAACCAAGATCACTATTTCAAACATTCAAAACGGAACTCAACTTATAGACGGATCTACTATTTCCGGGCCAATAACTGTTACTTTAAATAAAAACGAAAGTTATGTTTTGGCTTTAAAAAATTATAACGATGGCCAACTTACATCAAATAGTTCTAAAATAATTGGCGCTTTAGTTAATTCTGATAAGCCTGTCGTAGTCAATTCTGGTTCATTTGGTGGAAGTAACAGTACACTTCTAGGAGCAACACAAAACGGAGGATTAGCTCCAGTAGGAAGAGATGTTGGTTTTGATCAAATTGTTTCTCTAGAAAAGACAGGGAAAGAATACATCTTCATAAAAGGCCTTGGTACTGATGAATTGGAACGTGTTTTAATAGTAGCACATTCCAACAATACCGAAATATTTTTGAATGGCTCTTCTGTTTCTTATAAAACACTTAATAGCGGAGAATATATTGCAATTGATGGAAGTCAGTTTATCAATGGAAGTTTATACATAAAAACTTCTGCAAACGTTTTTGCTTATCAAAGTATTGGTGGAACAATAAATCCTGCCAATCAAAATTTATTTTTTGTTCCGCCAATAAATTGTGCCACGCCAAATACAGTCGACAATATCCCACAGATTCAATCTATTGGCAACAATACTTTCAACGGATTCCTAAATATTGTAACCGAAACCGGAGCTATCGTGTCATTAAATAATAGTCCAATCACATCTGCACCTATACCAATTCAGGGAACAGCAGATTTTGTTCGTTACAGTGTATCTGATTTATCTGGAAATATAGCCGTAAAATCAACAAAACAAGTATATGTTTCTTATTTTGGAACCAATGGAGCCGCAACTTATGGAGGCTATTATTCAGGTTTTGATTTAAAACCTGAAATTGTCAGCGGTAAAATAACATTAAACAATTCCTCTTGCATTCCAAATGTATCTTTAAAGATAAATACACTTTCTTCATATGATACTTTTCAGTGGTACAAAAACGACGTTTTAATTCCCGGCGAAACTAAGAATAATTTCACTCCATCAGAACCTGGTTTTTATCAGGTACGAGGAAGTATCTCTGGCTGTGTAAGTGATGTTTTCTCAGATAAAATTCCAGTAAGCGAATGTCCAATAAATATCGATAATGACTTAGCCAACGACAATATTGATGTTGATTATGATAACGACGGAATAACAAATTGCACTGAATCATACGGAGATTTACCGATTAATATTTCAAATCCAAGTTCTGGTTTGGTAAAAACTGGAACTTATTCTAATTCTTTTACGGGCACGATTACAAATAGCTCAACGGCCGCTCTTGTTCCTTTTACAGGAAATGCAGATGGAAGTTTTGTTACCGAGGTCATGCCTGGAAAAGGTTTTTCTGTAGACTATAAACTGAATTTCTCAAAACCAATAAATATTCGTTTAGAATATAGCAACAATGCCAATGCAACTGATTTATTAAACTCAGATTCTGAATACATTATCAATTCAGATATTGATAAAACTGTCACCGTTTTAAATCCTGATAATCAATTATTAATTGATACAAATTATGATGGAATTTATGAAAGTGGCGTTACACAATTTTCTTCTTTTGAAATTCGCTTTCGTTTAAATGGAAGCGTTCCATTGCCAGCAGGAACAGGAACATTCAAATTTCAGTCATATCAAACACAATCATTTAAAATCACACATAAAAATCTATTAGACACTGCCGGAAATAAAGCAACATTTAAATTTACTGCTACTTGTGTTCCAAAAGACTCTGATAGTGACGGAATTCCAGACCAATTAGATTTAGATTCAGACAATGACGGTATTCCTGATGTAATCGAATCGCAAATAAAACCAATTGCTTTATCTAATAAAGATGCTAATTTAGATGGATTGGATGATATTTTCGATTCTTCTGCAACAGCACTAGACACCGATAATGACGGAATTCCAAATTATCTTGATTTAGACAGCGATAATGATGGTATTTATGATTTAAACGAATCAGGAAGTAATGCTCCAGATACTAACAAAGATGGAATTATTGATACAATGGATTTTGGAATTAATGGATTATCTAATGCTTTAGAAACCAATCCAGACAGTGGAATTTTAAAATATACCGTTTTAGATTCGGATAATGATGGAATAAAAAACCACACCGAAATTGATAGTGACAATGACGGCTGTAATGATGTTATTGAAGCTGGATTTTCTGATCCAAATTTTGATGGACAATTAGGAAATGTGCCAGTTAACGTAAATTCTTTCGGAATTGTAACCAGCAGAACTGATGGCTATACAACTCCAAATGGCAATTATATTATTGCAACTCCAATTATAATTACTAAACAGCCAGAAAATCAAACCGTTTGTGAATTAGAAAAAGCTATTTTCAATATCGAATCGAATGCTGATACTTTTCAATGGCAATTTTCTAGTGATGGCGGAAATATTTGGAATGCTTTATCCGAAAATGCGATTTATACAGGAACTAAAACTACTTCTTTAACCATTCAAAAAACAAATAAAACAATGAATGGTTATCAATACCGTGTACTTTTAAACAGAAACAACAATGCCTGTGGGTTGACGTCTGCTAATTCTGTAAAACTCACGCTATACACTTTGCCAGTTTTAAATTCCCCAATTACATTAATTCAATGTGATGATGATACTGATGGAATTTCAAATTTTAATATAACTGAGAAAAACAGTTTTATTTCAGGCAATTCTGCCAATGAAACATTCTCTTATTATACTACTTTGGCTGGGGCAAATACCAAAGATCCAAATGTTTCAATTTCTAATCCGCTTGCGTTTACGAGCAGTAACAAGAATATCTGGGCAAGAGTTGAAAATTCAAACGGATGTTTTTCAGTTGCTCAATTAAATTTAGTAGTTTCAACCACACAAATAGATCGTAACTTTAAAAGATCTTTTACCATTTGTGATGATTTTGTCGATGGTGTTAATGATGACAAAGACGGAATTTCTGCCTTTGATTTCAGCAGTGTGACAGCTGACATTCAGGCAATGCTTCCTTCGGCTAGCGCAAATTATTCCATAAAATATTTCGCAAATGAAGCTGATGCTTTGGCAGAAACTAATGCAATTGGAAATCCTTCAAATTACCGAAATACAACACCAAAACAACAAGAAATCTGGGTTCGCGTTGACAGTAATCTGGACAATGCCTGTTTTGGATTAGGCGCCTACATTACATTAAAAGTAAACCCGAAACCGAATATTGACATCAATAGTAACAAAAATGCTGATCAATTAGTATGTTCTAATTTGCCAACGTTTTTTGTCAAACTTGATGCGGGAATTATTGGAAATATACCAGCCAGTACATACACATATATTTGGTCAAAAGACGGAAGTATAATACCCGGAGAAACTAATGAAACCTTAGATGTCAACGAGGAAGGAAACTATACCGTAGAAGTTTTCACTAAAGATGCAAGTAGCTGTAGCAGAATCCGAACTATCAACGTAACAGCTTCAGATATTGCTCATCTTGATTCTGTTTCTATTTCCGATTTATCAGATTATAATACTGTTGAAGCAAATGTTTCGGGAGCTGGAAATTATGAATACAGTTTAGATGATCCTAACGGTTCTTATCAAGAATCCAGTTTATTTGAAAATGTCCGACCAGGCATACATGACCTTTACATAAATGATAAGAATGGATGCGGGAAAATTTCAAAAACCGTAGCAGTACTTGGAATTCCAAAATTTTTCACGCCAAATAATGATGGATATAATGATTACTGGAACCTTCAGGGAGCAGATGACACTTTTAATTCGGGTGCCAAAATCCTTATTTTTGATCGATATGGTAAACTAATCAAGCAACTTACCACTTCTGGTGATGGTTGGGATGGCACTTTCACAGGTAATCCGATGCCGGCAGATGATTATTGGTACACGTTAAAACTAGAAGATGGACGAGAAGCAAAAGGTCATTTTAGTTTAAAAAGATAAGATAACCTCTCCAATTATAAAAATTTAAAATTCCGAAAAACAAGGCAAAAAAGAATCCCAAACTCCATAATTGGAATTTGGGATTTTTATATTGAATTTAAATCTAATTAGATTTTAAATCTTTTTCTATCAGTTTCTGTCAAATAGATTTTTCTCAAACGAATAGATTTTGGAGTAACCTCTACATATTCATCTTTTTGAATGTACTCTAAAGCTTCCTCTAATGAGAAAATAATTGGTGGAATGATTCTAGCTTTTTCATCAGCTCCAGAAGAACGTACGTTAGATTGTTTTTTCTCTTTCGTTACGTTTACACACATATCATCTCCACGAGAGTTTTCTCCAATTACCTGACCTTCGTAGATTTCAGCATTTGGTTCAACGAAAAACTTACCACGATCTTGTAATTTATCGATAGAATAAGGAATTGCTTTTCCTTTTTCCATAGAAATTAAAGAACCTTTGTTACGTCCAGCGATTTCTCCTTTGTAAGGCTCATATCCAATAAAACGGTGTGACATGATAGCTTCACCAGCAGTAGCAGTAAGTAATTGATTACGTAATCCAATAATTCCACGAGATGGAATATTAAATTTAATAATCATACGCTCACCTTTAGTCTCCATACTCAACATTTCACCTTTACGAAGTGTAACGAATTCAACTGCTCTACCTGAAAGATTTTCTGGTAAGTCGATTGTTAATTCTTCGATTGGCTCACATTTTTTACCATCAATTTCTTTGATGATAACTTGTGGCTGACCAATTTGAAGTTCATAACCTTCTCTTCTCATTGTTTCAATAAGAACAGATAAGTGAAGTACACCACGGCCAAAAACCATGAATTTATCTGCAGAATCAGTTTCACCTAACTTCATCGCTAAGTTTTTCTCTAATTCTTTTGTCAAACGCTCTCTAATATGACGAGAAGTTACAAATTTACCCTCTTTACCAAAGAAAGGAGAGTCATTAATTGTAAATAACATACTCATTGTAGGCTCATCGATAGCAATAGACGCTAATCCTTCAGGATTTTCGTGATCAGAGATAGTATCTCCAATTTCAAACCCTTCAACACCTACAACAGCACAAATATCTCCAGCAATTACTTCTGTAACTTTTTTACGTCCTAGACCTTCGAAAGTATGTAATTCTTTAATTCTTGATTTTGTTACAGTACCGTCTCTTTTTACCAAAGATATTGGCATACCTTCTTTTAAAATACCTCTTTCAAGACGTCCGATAGCGATACGACCTGTAAATGCAGAGAAATCTAAAGAAGTAATCAACATTTGTGGATTTCCTTCAGAAACTTTAGGAGCTGGTACATTGTCAACAACCATATCCAATAATGCTTCAACATTATCAGTTACGTTTTCCCAATGATCAGACATCCAGTTGTTTTTAGCAGAACCATAAACTGTTGGAAAATCCAACTGCCATTCTTCAGCACCTAATTCAAACATTAAGTCAAAAACTTTCTCGTGAACCTCTTCAGGAGTACAGTTTTCTTTATCAACTTTGTTAATAACTACGCAAGGTTTAAGACCTAAGTCAATCGCTTTTTGTAATACGAAACGCGTTTGTGGCATTGGACCTTCAAAAGCATCCACTAGCAAACATACACCATCGGCCATGTTCAGTACACGTTCAACTTCACCTCCAAAATCCGCGTGGCCTGGAGTATCAATAATATTGATTTTTGTTCCTTTATATTGAACTGATACGTTTTTAGAAGTAATTGTAATACCTCTCTCACGCTCTAAATCGTTATTATCAAGAATTAAATCACCTGTGTTTTCGTTTTCACGAAATAATTGACAGTGATACATAATTTTATCAACCAAAGTGGTTTTACCGTGATCGACGTGGGCAATAATTGCAATGTTTCTAATAGATTCCATCTGTGATTTTTAATGGGCGCAAAGGTACACTTTATTTTTTAATAAAAAACGTTTCTAACATAGTTTGCGTATATACAATCAATTAGTTAATACAAAACAGCAAAATAGAGATCTCAAAATGAACTTTACTTATTGTTTAGTTATAGTTAATTTAACTATATTTGAGGTAATGAAAAGTAAAACTCTCCAAATTACTCTAGTTTATATTCTAGTATCATTATTTATGGCAGTAGTCTGTCATAAAATACTTACCACTTATTTTTCGGACATAAAATATTTTAACCTTTTTTTTCTTAAAGATATTTTTTTCATCCTAACTACCGCATTATTTTTCAAATACATAGTTTCAAAAAATGAAAAAAGAAATGTAACTGTTTTTAAAAAATTAAAAGAAACAAACGAAGAAATAAAAGAATCAAATGAAAAGTATGACATCGTAGCAAAAGCAACGAGCGATACCATTTGGGACTGGAAAATCCAAGAAGACAGCATAAATTGGAACAAAGGAATCGAAGGAGTTTTTGGATACAATCCTAACGAAGTTGGAAAAACATCAAAATGGTGGTTTGACAAAATTCACCCCGAAGACAGTATCAGAATGTCTATAAAACTATACTCTTTTATTGAGCAAAAAACTGAGAAATGGCAAGATCAATACCGCTTTAGATGCGCAGATGGAAGCTATAAATATGTCTTAGATCGTGGTTTTTTATTAAAAGATGAAAACGGAAGAGCCATTAGAATGATTGGTGCTATTCAGGATATTACCAAGCAAAAAGAAGAAGAACAGCGATTAAAATTATTAGAAACAGTAATCACTCAATCCAAAGATTCAATTTTAATTACCGAAGCCAATTCACAGGCACGAAAAATCCCAAAAATAGTTTACGTAAATCCAGCTTTTTCTCAAATGTCGGGATACCTATCAAACGAAATTGTAGGCAAATCTCCGAATATTTTTAAAGGACCTAAATCAGATTCAGAGGAATTAAAAAAGTTGTTAAGGGCTATTAAAAATGAAGAAGAATGCCTGATAGAAACTATTAGTTATACCAAACAAAAAGAAGAATATTGGGTCCGATTCTCTATGATTCCAATTTTCAACAATGAAGGGTCAATCTCTCACTGGATTTCAATTCAAAGAGACATTACAGAAGAAAAAAAGCTCGAAACAGAGAAAGAGCACCTTATTCGAGAACTAACTCAAAACAACAAGGACTTAAAACAATTTTCATACATCACTTCTCACAACTTAAGAGCTCCTTTATCTAATTTAATCGGACTTCTGAATCTCATCGAAGATATCCCAATCGAAAATCCCGAGCTCGAAGAAATTTTAGGCGGGTTTACCAAATCGACTCATTTATTAAATGAAACAATAAACGACTTAGTAAAAGTTATAATCATCAAAGACAATCCTTCAATGCAAAAAGAAGAAGTATCTTTGAAAGAAGTTTTTGAAAACGTTTTTAGTCAATTATCTTTTCAAATAGAATTACACAAACCTATTATCAAACTAAAATTCGAACGCGTACCATTACTTAACACTAACAAAGCATACATTGAAAGTATTTTGCTTAATTTGCTCACCAATTCTATTAAATACAAATCGGAAAACAGGAAATTAAAAATATCCATTATTGCAGAACAAATAGACAATAAAGCGATATTAACATTTAAAGACAATGGAATTGGAATTGATTTAGAAAGAAACCGCGACAAGGTTTTTGGCCTTTATCAAAGATTTCATAATTATCCTGACAGCAAAGGACTTGGCCTATATCTTGTAAAATCCCAGGTTGAAACCATGGGAGGAACAATTAGCATAGAAAGCGAGGTCAATAAAGGGACGACCTTTACAATAACATTTAAAAATTAACATCATGCTCGAGCAAATTTTATGCATTGACGATGACCCAATCACGTTGATGCTATGCAAAAAAGTAATTTCGAAGTCACAAATTTGCCATGAAATTATTACAGCTCAAAATGGCGAAGAAGCCCTTCATCACTTCAACACCTTAAAATACACCAGCAACAAAAACAAAGACAGCAAAAAACCCGAACTAATCTTTTTAGATTTAAACATGCCTGTTATGGGAGGCTGGGAATTTTTGGACCATTTCACCTCTTCTGATTATGCCGAATTCAATACCGCAAGTGTCATTGTACTCTCTTCAACAATTGACCCGGAGGATTTAGCCAAAGCAAAAAAATATCCCATAATAATAGATTTCCTTTCAAAACCAATTACACTACCCATGCTGGAATATCTTAAAAAGAAAATAGATCTATAAGTGACGTTTCAATTTTCAATACTAAATTTTCGAATTGCTATAAACAAAAAAAGTCCTCACAAGAGGACTTTTTATATATCTTACAAATTGTATTAATTACAATTTAGCAACGTGTTTCGTTAATTTAGACTTCAAGTTAGAAGCTTTATTATCGTGAATAATGTTCTTTTTAGCTAATTTATCAATCATAGAGATTACAGTTGATAATTTTGCAGCAGCATCAGATTTATCTGTAGCTAATCTTAACGCTTTGATCGCATTACGAGTAGTTTTGTGTTGGTATCTGTTAAGAACTCTTCTTTTTTCGTTACTTCTGATTCTTTTTAATGCTGACTTATGATTTGCCATTTTCTTTAATTTTAGATGTAATAATAATTATAAATACTAGTTAAAAAAGAAAAACCTCCCACAATTGCTAGGCAATCACTTTGGTTTTAACTAATAAAACAAAAACCGAGACACCAATTTTTATTTTACAAAACTTATTTACAACTAATTTGTAGTCCGTAGGGGAATCGAACCCCTGTTACCAGGATGAAAACCTGGCGTCCTAACCCCTAGACGAACGGACCTAAATTCTCCTAAGTTTGGAAACTTTTCAATATGTAATATAACTTGTAGTCCGTGGGGGAATCGAACCCCCCTTACCAGGATGAAAACCTGGCGTCCTAACCGATAGACGAACGGACCGTGCTTCTGTATTGCGGATGCAAAGATACATCTATTTTTTAGTTGCACAATAGTTGAAGCAAAAAAAATATTTTTTTTTTAATATGCCTTCGCAAAAAGCACTCTTTTAGAAGAAGGATTCCCAGTAAACACACAGGTTCCCGCCTCTTCAACAGCATCCAAAGGGATACAACGAATTGTCGCTTTTGTCAAGTCTTTTATCTTCTCTTCTGTTGCTGCAGTTCCGTCCCAGTGAGCAGATATAAAACCACCTTTACCTTCTAAAACTTCTTTAAATTCCTCAAAACTATTTACTTCTGTAATATGAGTATTGCGATAATCTAAAGCTCTTGTAAATAAATCATTTTGAATTTGCTCTAGTAAATCGTTTACATATTCAACGATTTTTTCGCTAGCAACAACTTCTTTTGACAAATTATCACGTCTTGCAACCTCGAAAGTTCCATTTTCTAAATCTTTTGGACCAACGGCAATTCGAACAGGAACTCCTTTCAATTCCCATTCAGCAAATTTGAATCCTGGTTTTTGAGTTGTTCTGTCATCATATTTCACTGATATCTTCAGCTTTCTTAATTTCACTGTCAATTCATTAACCGCTGCAGTAATTTGCGCTAATTGCTCATCAGTTTTATGAATTGGAACAATCACAACCTGAATTGGCGCTAAATTTGGAGGCAACACCAATCCCTGATCATCAGAGTGCGTCATAATTAAAGCTCCCATTAAACGAGTAGAAACTCCCCATGAAGTTCCCCAAACATGCTCTTGCTTTCCTTCAGCATTAGCAAACTTAACATCAAAAGCTTTTGCAAAGTTCTGACCTAAAAAGTGTGACGTTCCAGCTTGTAACGCTTTTCCATCCTGCATCAACGCTTCAATACAATAAGTTTCATCTGCACCTGCGAAACGTTCTGTTTCAGTTTTGAAACCTTTTACAACAGGAATTGCCATAAAGTTCTCTGCAAATTCAGCATATACATTCATCATTTTTTCAGATTCTTCAATTGCTTCCTCTTTTGTAGCATGTGCTGTATGCCCCTCTTGCCATAAAAACTCAGCAGTTCTTAAAAACAAACGCGTACGCATTTCCCATCTTACAACATTTGCCCATTGATTAATCAATAAAGGCAAATCTCTATATGACTGCACCCATCCTTTATATGTAGACCAAATAATCGCCTCACTCGTTGGACGAACAATAAGCTCCTCTTCTAACTTTGCATTTGGATCAACCATTAATTTCCCTGGTCTTTCCTCATCATTTTTTAATCTATAATGCGTTACAACAGCACATTCTTTTGCAAATCCTTCTGCATTTTTTTCCTCTGCCTCAAACATGCTCTTAGGCACGAATAAAGGAAAGTAAGCATTCTGATGTCCAGTTTCTTTAAACATTCTATCCAACTCCGCCTGCATTTTTTCCCAAATAGCGTATCCGTATGGCTTAATAACCATACATCCTCTAACTCCTGAATTTTCGGCTAGATCTGCTTTTACAACCAGTTCATTATACCACTTTGAATAATCTTCTGATCTCGTAGTAAGGTTCTTACTCATATTATATAGTTTGGCACAAATTTTGTTTTAATAATTTTAACTAAATAGTTTGACAAAACTAACTATTTTTGTAATGTGCAACAATAAAAAACACCACAGATATGAAAACTTCTACTTCTCTCCGCCAAAACTCAAGTTACTTTTGCTTAATTGGATTACTGAGTTTTCTACTTGCATCGTGTGGCTCTTACCAAAATTCCTCATACTATGATAATGATGGAGTTTATGGCAAATCTACAAATACATACACGCAGACAAGCTCTGCAAACGTCAACAATCAATATAAAGATTACTTTAAATCACTCCAAGACGACAACCAGCCTACCGAAATTTTTACTGATGTAGACAATTACAGTAATTACGCAGTAAACGACAGTACTCAAACAGCATCTGTTGCTTATCCTGCTTGGGGAAGCGGAACTACAGAAACTTCAGTAACCTATTATTCTGATCCTTCATGGTCTTGGGGAATTGGATTCGGATGGGGATACCCTTATTACGGATACGGATATGGATGGGGATATCCTTACTACGGATGGGGATATTATCCAGGATGGGGTTACCCGGGATGGGGATATCCAGGATGGGGCTACCCAGGTTACGGATACTACAATAATTACTCTTATAGCTATGGAAGAAGAGGCTCTGCCGCTTATTATGGATCTAGAGGATATGCATCAAGAGATTCATATGCAGGAAGAGGATCATATGCAGGAAGAAATTATGCTGGCAGAAGTTATGCTGGAAATAATTTCTCATCAAGAAACTACGCAGGAAGAAGCAACAATTATAGCACGAATGGCAGAAGTTACTCAGACTTCAGAAGAAGTTCTTCTGTAAATGGCAGAACATATTCAAGTCCAACTTTTACAGACAGAAGAGGTACAGCTCAAAGCCAAAGTAGTGGTTACGATTATTCAAACAGAAGATCAAGCGCAGGTACAACAAACAGAAGTTACAGCCCTTCAAACAGTAGTCCATCTAGAACTTACTCTCCTAGCCCATCTCGTTCAATGAACAATAGTGGAAGCAGCATGAGAAGCGGCGGTGGCAGCTACAGTGGTGGCGGTGGCGGAGGAGGAAGATCCTACGGCGGTGGCGGTGGCGGCGGAAGAAGATAACAACTCTTTCACCAAATCATTCTATCACTTTAAATACCAAACCAGATGAAAAAAATATTCTTCCTTTTTACTATAGGACTATCTTTTAGCGCTTTACATTCACAAGAAGTATCTGACGCTGTGCGATATGCTCAAGACAATTTAACCGGAACTGCACGATACAGAGCCATGAGCGGTGCTTTTGGAGCTGTTGGCGGGGATTTATCAGCTTTAGCTGTGAATCCTGCAGGTTCTGCTGTATTCAACAATAATCAAATTGGAGTTACTTTCAGCAATCAAACCAAGAAAAACAACTCCAACTATTTCGGAACTGAAACCAGCGACAAAGACAATTCTTTTATCTTAAACCAAGCAGGTGGCGTTTTTGTTTTCCATGATCATAATCCAAAAAATAATTGGAAAAAAATTGTGATTGGAGCAACCTATGAAAACACTAACAATTTCAATAACAATGTATTCTCTGCCGGTACAAATCCAAGAAATTCAATTGATCAGTACTTTTTGACTTATGCTAATGGAATACCTTTAAATGTGATAACAGGAGTACCATATCGCGATATGTATTATGATGAACAACAAGCCTATTTTGGATATAAAGGATACGTCATCAATCCTGTCAACCCAAATGATGGTAATAACACACAATATGTTTCTGCAGTTCCTGGCGGCGGTAATTATTATCAGGAAAACGAAATTTACACAAGCGGATATAACAGTAAATTAAGTTTTAATATTGCCACTTCATTCCAAGATATACTTTATTTGGGAGCCAATTTAAATGTACACATTACAGATTTCAGAAGATCGAGCAGTTTTTACGAAGACAACATTAACCCACTTGAAGCAGGTGAAACAATATCGAGTTTGCGTTTTAACAACGACTTATACACTTACGGAAACGGTTTTTCTTTTCAGTTAGGAGCAATTGTTAAAGTTACTGATGGCTTAAGATTTGGTGCTGCATACGAATCAAACACATGGTACGACCTATATGATGAAGTTGCACAAAGTTTATCAACAACAAGACAAGCAGCAGGTGGTCAGGAAATATATGAAAATATCAACCCAAACCTCATCAATGTTTATGACCGATATACTTTGCAGACACCAGGTAAATTTACTTTTAGCGGTGCTTATGTATTTGGAAAATCAGGGTTAATAAGTGTAGATTACTCTATTAAGGATTACACCAATACAAAATACAAACCAACAAGCGATCCAGGATTTAGAGGATTAAATAACGACATGAGTAATCAATTGACATCTAACGGTGAATTAAGAATTGGTGGAGAATTCAAAATCCAAAGATTAAGTCTTCGTGGAGGATATCGTTTTGAAGGAAGCCCTTATAAAGACGGAACAACAATTGGTGACTTAAATAGTTATTCAGGAGGTTTAGGCTATAGTTTTGGAGCAACTAAATTAGACTTGGCTTATTCTTATTCGGAAAGAAAATCAAATCAAGGATTTTTTGCTACTGGATTCACTGACGGAGCTAACATTACATCAAAACTTAACAATGTTACTTTGAGCTTATTATTTGAATTGTAATTAGAAATTAAAATAGATTAATCAGGATTTCCGCCAAGTTCTTCTTGGCGGATTTTTTTTAGCCCCGATGGAAGTGACATCCTTTTGTGGTGGTGTTCACCACAAAAGATATAGCGAACAACGGGATCAGCTTCATAAAAAACACCTAAAAGAAACGGAAACAAGCGGTGTTTGAATAAAAAAGTGTAATTTTGCACTCCAATTTATAAAAGTATGAGAACCAAGTCTTTAAAAAAGAACAAAATTAACGTAATCACTCTTGGGTGTTCAAAAAATGTTTATGACAGTGAAGTCCTTATGGGACAACTGCGTGCTAATGGAAAAGAAGTTGAACATGAGGCTCCCGCAGAAAAAGAAGGAAACATTATTGTAATAAACACTTGTGGTTTTATTGATAACGCTAAAGCGGAATCAGTAAATATGATTTTGGAATATGCAGACAAAAAAGACAAAGGATTAGTAGACAAAGTTTTTGTAACTGGATGCTTGTCTGAACGTTACAGACCAGATTTAGAAAAAGAAATTCCGAATGTGGATCAATATTTTGGCACAACTGAATTACCACAATTATTAAAAGCATTAGGCGCTGATTATAAACACGAATTACTTGGAGAACGCTTGACTACAACTCCAAAAAATTACGCTTATTTAAAAATTGCAGAAGGATGCGACAGACCTTGCAGTTTTTGCGCGATTCCTTTAATGAGAGGTTCACACGTTTCTCAGCCAATTGAAAAACTAGTTAAAGAAGCTCAAGGTTTAGCTAAAAATGGCGTTAAAGAATTAATCTTAATTGCTCAGGACCTTACATATTACGGACTTGATCTTTATAAAAAACGAAATCTTGCAGAACTTCTGGAAGAATTAGCAAAAGTAGAAGGAATTGAATGGATTCGTCTTCATTATGCCTATCCAACGGGTTTCCCTATGGATGTTTTAGAGTTAATGAAACGCGAACCTAAAATTTGTAATTATATTGATATTCCGTTGCAACACATTTCAGATTCAATTTTGAAATCAATGCGTCGCGGGACAACGCAAGCTAAAACAACACAGTTATTGAAAGATTTCCGTGCTGCGGTTCCAGGAATGGCAATCAGAACTACTTTAATTGTTGGATATCCAGGTGAAACTCAGGAAGACTTTGAAATTTTGAAAGACTTTGTTCAGGAAATGAAGTTTGACAGAATGGGATGTTTTGCTTATTCACATGAAGAAAACACACATGCTTATTTATTGGAAGATGATGTTCCGGATGATGTTAAACAAGCTAGAGCAAATGAAATTATGGAACTTCAGTCGCAAATTTCATGGGATTTGAACCAAGAGAAAGTTGGACAAGTTTTCAGATGTATTATTGACAGAAAAGAAGGCGCCCATTTCGTGGGAAGAACAGAGTTCGACAGCCCTGATGTAGACAACGAAGTTTTGATTGACGCCTCGAAATATTATGTAAAAACAGGCGAATTTGTTAATATCAAGATAATTGAAGCAACAGAATTTGATTTATACGGAGAACCTGCTTAAATTTACGCTAAACTATTATCAATTTAGATAACTTATTATGAAACCAACTAACCTATTTTTTCTTTTGATTTTTACTTTGTGCTGTTTTAATGTAGCATCAGCTCAATATGGTAACAGTTATAATGGTTATAATAATGGCTACGGCGGAGGATATGGTCGCGGCGGAGGAATGGGTATGGACAGAAGTATGATGGCTGGCCCACAAAGTTCTCCAAGCAAACCAAAAGAAATTCCTGCTGAAGAAACTGCTGCTAAAATTGTAGAGCAAATGAAACCTGAACTAAAACTTGACGATCTTCAGGCTATTGCAATTACAAATGTTTTAGCCGATAGTATGAAAGAACAAGGAGTTCTTTTGAAAAATGAAAGCAGCAGCCAGGATCAAAAATTAGAACAAATTAATGCATTGAGAGAAAGCACTAATAAAAAAATAAATGCTTTTTTGAACCCTGACCAAGTAGAAAAGTACAAGGATTTTATGGCTAATTACAAAGGAATCCAAAAAACAAAATCCAAAAAGAAAAAAGATTCTAAAGAGCATAAAGAAGAGGCAACAGAAGAAAAAACAATAAAAGCTGAAGAATAATTTTTTTAAACTTCAACTTCAAATGTGAATGATCATGGTAAAAAAATATTTTTGTTATTTGATTTTAGCAATTATCATAACTTCTTGCTCGACAAATCCATATAAAAATACTGAAAAAGTATACGATCAGCAGCTTAAAAATTTGGAAAACCAAATTACGAGTAAAGATCCACAACCAATTCCAGCAGTTAGTCCAGTTGTAATTGATACTACTTACGCAGCACAATTAGGTATTGTAAAGGACACTTTGTCAAAAACAGGATCTACTCATTTAGTAAACGGAATTACCACAGAATGGATTGGAACGGTAAATTTCAATTTAAGAAAACCAAGTTTTATCATAATCCATCATACAGCTCAGGACTCTCTTAAACAGACCATAAATACGTTTACAAAAACAAAAACACAGGTTAGCGCTCATTATATTATTTCTGAAAATGGAAAAGTAGTGCAAATGCTGAATGACTATTTAAGAGCCTGGCATGCAGGTGCGTCTACTTGGGGGAAAAACACCGATATCAACTCAAGCTCAATTGGAATTGAATTAGACAACAACGGCTTCAAGCCTTTTACAGAAAGCCAAATCAGTAGTCTTGTTGCTCTTTTGACAAAATTGAAAAAAGATTATAATATTCCGACGCAAAACATTTTAGGTCATTCTGATATTGCCCCAGGAAGAAAACAAGATCCGAGTGCTCTATTTCCTTGGAAAACATTAGCAGAAAAAGGCTTTGGAATTTGGCCAGATGAAATTCTAGAAGAAGCTCCTTTTGATTTTAAAATTGAGCCTGCATTGCGAATAATTGGATACAACACAAAAAATCTTTCGGCAGCAATTATGGCATTCAAACTACATTATATTCAAACTGATGTAACGCCTACTTTAGACCGAAAAACAATAGACACTATTTACTCTATTTACAAAAAGCAAGTTCAGTAATAAGTTTCAAAAAAAATACAAAAGCGCATTTCTTAAACATTTAGAAATGCGCTTTTTTTATAACCTTATAAGTGGATTAAAGCTAAAAATGTATAGGTTGACTAGAGCAATAATTCTTCTTTTAACATTACCATTTGTGAAATTAAAACTAGACAAAGTATTTCCAATATTATTGCATCGACTAAAAGTTCTTATACAGAAATCATCTAGTTAGTATACTTCCCGCATTTATATTTAACAGCTTACTTTTCACTGCTCACATTTCACGATTCACATTTCATGACAAATAAAAAAGCTGCCAAAACATTAATATGTTTCGACAGCTCCAAAAAAAAAAAAAAAATATCAATCTTTATCTCTAGAAAGAGTATGTTGTAGCTATAAGACCATAGAAAGATCCACCTGTTGGCAATGCATCACTATCTAAAAAGATGTCTTCAGATGCCGCATCGTATCTTAACTCAGGAATTATAGTCAGTTTTCCAACTTTGTAATTTAAAGAAACTGTATTTGCAAAAACACTTGAACCTGTTAAGGTTCCTAAACTTGGTGCAGCATCTTTAGCATCGAAATATTCCATTCTGTAAGCCAATAATAATGATGGAGAGAATGAGTAATTTGCGTATCCTACTAATGAGAACCATTCTCCATCTAGATCGCTGTCAAAATCATTTTTAGTTTTAGCATAAGTCGCATTGAATCCAAGACCAAAACTATCGCTTATTGTTTTTGACGCCACAAAATCGATTTGCGTTTTATTTTCGTCAGATGCCGGGTTACTGCTTCCAGACGTAAAGTTCAAATAAGCACTTCCTGTTTCACCAATATATCCAACTTGCCCAATATATGTTTTTTGTGTTGAACCAGCATCCATAGCTGATTTAAAATCCGTTGGATTGGTGATACCAAACATAGCCGTAAACTTTCCTGATGTATATTGCGCCTTTACCCCCGTATTAAAGAACGGTCCGTAAGAGAATGCATATGACATACTGTAGTTTTTATTATCGACTGCATCTAATACCTCATACCCAATATGAGTACCAAAGCTACCCGCTACAAATTTAAATTTATCAGTAACCTGGTAAGTGAAAAATAATTGTTTAATTAAAAATTTTGCGTTTATATCTTTATCTGTTGTTTCATTATATGAAAATTCGCCCGCTCTTTTTCCGAATCCTAAGTCTACAAATACAGAAGCTTTTCCGAAAGTGTGTCCTGCTTCGATAGAGGCCATTCCTAATTCAAATGAATCCTGAGAGTTGGTAAAGCTCGTTAATCCGTTCATTTGTTTAGAAAAATCGTATTTATAGTACGCATCTGCTGATCCGCCCCATGTCGTTGCTGGTGGAGTTGAAGTCTCAGTATCATCTTGAGCAAAAGCAAAAGAACTCGTTAACATCGCGGCTAAAATGTGTAATACTTTTTTCATGTTTTAATTGGTTTTTGGTTATTAATTGATTCTGGTTAGTTAATCGTTTATATAGCTGTAATTAATAGTATATGTCAATTCTAAAAATCCCTCATCATCCTCAAAAAACCCCTTCATTTTCATTAGCGAATTTATTAACTTTTGTATGAGTAGAACAATCGAAAAGTACTTTTTTGATGTTTTACAAGCAGAATTACGGATTACAAAAATTAAAGAAGCAATAATCGTTATTTGATATTTATACGGATTCATTTTTGAAAATTCAACAACACGATTTAAGCTATTTTTCAATTTTTAAAAGGGTTTTAAACAAAAAACAAAGAAAAAATCAAGCGAAATCAATACAAAAAGAAATAAAAATAAAACACTACCCTAAAAAATTAGGGGGTATAAACAAAATATTAAAAATAAAATAAAAACACAGAACAAAATCAGCTAACCCAAAAAAGCAATTTCACAAAAACAAAATTCCTACAAAAACAAACCTACAAAATAGCAAAGAACAATCTTCAACGAAAGATTCAATTTCTTATTTTGACAACAAAAAAAAGCCTGTTCAAAACTGAACAGGCTTCATAAAAAACAACAAGAATTTTTCTATTCCTGCGTATTATATTTTCTTAAAAACTCTCTAACCTTAATTCCAGATTCCTTTAAATCTTCATCCTTCCACTTTCCTTCCGACTTAGCCGATTTCATAAGAATAGAACAAGATTCATCTTTATCCGAAACCGACCAGGTAATCCAACTCAATTTTCGGGATTCCATCCAATCAATATATTCCTGCCAGGCTTTTACATTTAAAGGTCCGTCACCTGAAGCTTCCATTCCTGCAGATTCCGAGATAAAAACTGGGAGTCCTCTTTTTATAGCTGCATCAGTTCGATCTCTTAATTCTTTGCCGTGAGTTGCGGCATAAAAATGCATCGTATACATTATATTATTGTAACCTACAATTGGATCTTCTGCGGGAAGATTAATATCCTGATCCCAATGTGGGCATCCAACCAAAATAACATTATTAGGATCATTTTCTCTAATTACACGAATAATCTCCTCGGCATACGTTTTAACTTCCCACCAACTTTCATAATCGGGCTCATTAAAAACCTCATATATTATATTAGGATATTTGGCATATTTTTTTGACATCTCGGCAAAAAAAGCCGACGCTTCTTTCAAATTAATATTATGACTGTGCCAATCAATTATGACATAAATATCCGATTTGATAGCACCATTTACAACCGCTTCAATTTTTTCTTTTGCAAACTGAGGATCTTTTATATAAGACATCTCCCCTAACTCAATTCCATTTGCAGCTCTGACAACATTGCAATTAAAATCTTTCTTTAACCAGCTTACCGCTTTTTCATTATAAAATCTCGGCCACATGCTATGCCAGCCAAAACTCAATCCACGTAAAACAATGGGATTGTTATTTTTATCTACTAATTGAGTTCCGTTAACACTCAACTGTCCATGCTTCTTAACAAACTGAGCTTGTAAAGCAAAAGAAAACAGCAACAAGACAATAGTGCAAAAATGGCTTTTTGATTTCATAATTTAAGATTTAAGGCATTAATCTAAGCGTAATAACATCGTGTGACGCAAGGTCAGAAACAAAATTCTTTTTAGTTGTTCCGATTTCTTTGTTTTGCCAAAGATCCTTTATTTTATAGGTTACTTTATTAAAATCGGCTTCATAACCAAAATCAGCATCTTTGATGGTATTCTTTTTAAAATCGAAATTGACTTTTCTAGCAACATCGCTTCTGTTTAAAAAAGTAATTACCCAATTTCCGTCTGACAAAGGCTTAACCCAAACTTCCAAACCATCTTCTGCTGCATATTTAAATCCCTGAATTCCTAATTTATCCTGATTTACTGCAATCAAATCTTTGTTAGTTAAAATTGCTAATGTTTCTTTAGACATTTTTCGGTAATCATTTCCTGTAAATAAAGGTGACGAAAGCATGCACCACATTGCAAAATGCGATTTGTCCTCAGTATCGTTCATTTCATTTCCAACTTCCATCATATCAAAATCATTCCAATGATCCGGGCCAGAATATTTACGGATGTCTTTTCGCATTTCAGCAATTTTCATAAATCCCCATGACGACCAATTTTCCGGATGTTTGAATTCGCAGTCAAAACAAGGATAAATATCTCCTGAAATTCTCCAAAGATTTCCAATTGGTTTCCCCCATTCCCATGGCTGATTATCACCCCATTCACAAAGACTAAAAACAATTGGTCTTCCAGCAACTTTTAAGGCGTTACTCATTGTTGTATAAGCTTCAGGAGCTGTAATTCCTTTTGTATTGCACCAATCGTATTTAAGAAAATCAATTCCTAATTTAGCATAAAAACGCGCATCTTGATATTCGTAACCACGCGTTCCTGGATATCCGGCGCAAGTTTGTGTTCCGGCGCAATTGTATAAACCAAATTTCAAACCTTTACTATGTACATAATCAATCAGCGCTTTCATTCCATTAGGAAATTTAACCGGATCAGGAACAAGATCTCCATTTGCATCACGTTCTCTGGTCATCCAGCCATCGTCTAAAACAATATAATTATAACCTGCTGCTGCCAAACCAGACGAAACCATAATATCGGCGGTTTCTTTTACTAATTTTTCATTAATATCGGTTCCAAAAGTATTCCAGGAATTCCACCCCATTGGCGGTGTCATGGCTAAACCTTCAAATTTTCCTCCTGCCTGATTATGTGTATTTCCCTGCCCAAAACTCAGACAGGAAACAAAAAGAGCAAATGCTGAAATAATCTTTTTCATTATTAAAATTTCAAATTAATTATAATTAAAAAAAGTATTCCCTAATTGAGTAGATTAGGGAATACTTAAACAAAACTCAAAACAAATAACTGCTTTTTACTTTAATACAAATCCCATGTCATCCATAAGGATTGTATTTCCTCCAAAATTACCCGATTCCTGAAGTGTCAGCTGATCGAAAGTAGTTGGATTTCCAATATCTGAAAACGGAATTTCAATTGTAGTCCAATTTGGAGTTATTGTCTTTTTAATTTGATAAGCCCATCCGCCAAAAACAAATATTACACTTGCACCAGTATTTGTCGATGTCGATTTGACTTTTACTCTAAATGCTTTATACTTTGAAATATTTCTAGAATTAAATTTCATATCAGCGCCATTCCATCCTCCAAATACAAATTTAATTGAAGATTTACCTTGAACTTTATCATCTTTAAAGTCTGTATCAAAAGTATCTCCACCGCTCCACATCCAATGTCCTGCGTCACCTTGCAAAGCATCATCATATAATGCCGAACCAATCGCTTCTTCCGAAACGGTTGAACCAGAAATGTTTGTCACAGTGACATACTTATCTGTTGCATTAGCTGGCATTTTAAATTTGATCTCAGTCAGTGTTGAAGAAATTACAGGCACATCTGCCGTTCCTACTTTTACCGTTGGATTCAAGAAATAATCACCATAAACTGTTACAATTTCACCTTCAGCAGCATTAATAGAATTATAGCTCTCTAATTTTGGTGTTGGCGGCGCAATCACAAAGTCATACAAAACAGTTCCCGTTTTTGTAACCAATTTTAATTTATTACTTGAATTTGCATATGGTGTTTTTTCGTCAATTAAAACAAAAATTGCAGAATCCGTAACTAATGTCGGGTTGAAATAAGTATCAAAATCATTAAAATAGATTTTTGTTACATTAGCGAGGCCTGATCCCTGAATGATATAATAATTTTTAGGATCTCCAACCTTAACCGGCACCAAATCTCCTTCAACAGATTTTGCAACACTTGTGATTACAGGTGTTCCTCCAGAACCGCTTGACGCTTCATTATTATCACATGAAGACAACAATCCTAGCACCATAAATGCCATCGTAAAAAACGGCAAAAGGTATTTTATTTTTATATTTTTCATAATGGTCAAATTTTAGTAATTATTTAAAAGTATACGGAACTGGCGCTTGCAACAACTTAGGGTTTTTAGCCACCTCATTATCCGGATAATCCATATAGAAATCATTTGTTGCGTGATCTTGACTGTACACAGGCGTGTAATGACGTTCAGCATATCTATCTCCTCTATTTTGAGCCGACATAATTGCGATTGCTTTATTCTTGTCAATACGTCCTAAATCAAACCAATAATCTCCTTCAAAACACAATTCTTTTCTTCTTTCCAAAAAGATATCATCAAAAGTAATTGAAGTTAAATTAGCCAAACCAGCTCTTCTTCTAACCTGGTTAATTGAGTTTAAAGCACTCGCATCAGTAGTACTTGCGTTTGCTCCTAAAACTGCTTCAGCATGAATAAGAAGCAACTCTGCATAACGCATAACATAAGTATTATTATCCATCATTGCCCATGCATCGGCTTGACCTGTAGCACTTCCGTTTACAACACCAATACAATATTTTTTAATTGCACCTCCAGAAGCCTGAGCCAAATCTTTACCAGTTGGTACAGTAAAACCAATTCCTTGTGTTGTTTTAATAGTTGGATAACTATCTCCTGCAACCATTACAGTTTCATGTTTTCTTAAATCACCCGCTCCATATAAAGAAAGAATCACCTCTTGACTTGGTCCAAAAACTCCTGCGTAAGATGCATTTGAAGTTGACAATGTACCATCTTGGAATCCAAATTGTGTGTTACAGTTATTTGCAGAACCATAAGCTCCGTCACCTTTCCATTGAATAGCAAAAATAGATTCTTCATTATTGTTGTTTGGATAAGTAAACAAATCTGCAAAAGTTTTTCCTGGCAATTGATCACCTCCTAAAAGTTTAAATTCACCACTGCTGATAACAGCTTCTGCCATTGCTTTTGCATTTGCATAATCTTTTTGGTACAAATACACTTTTGCCAGCAATGCTCTTGCCGAACCTTTAGAAACGTGTCCGTTGCTTGCATAATTTGTTCCTCTTGTTTTAGCAGCCAATAAATCAATTGCTTTCAAATAATCCATTGTAATTAATTTGTAAACATCTGCAACATTATTCGTATTTACATAAGGATTACTTGTGTAATCAAGCGGGTTTTCGATAATTGGCACCGGCCCCCAAAGTCTTACCAAATCAAAATAAGCAGTTGCTCTCATAAAATAAGCCTCACCAATTGCATTATCTAAGACAGCTTTATCAACATCTGGTCCAACTCTCGCAGCTAAAAAGTTAATAATCATATTAGACTGCTGCACATTTGCCCATAAAGATGACCAACCGTTTACTAATTCAGGATCACTTCCATTTAATGCAAATGTTCGTAATCCGCTTACGTCTGGAGAACCTGAATACATATTTCCTGAACCTACTTCAAGCGCCCACCAAAATTTATTATACATCTGAAACCAAGTTCTGCTATACATACCATTTGTAGCCGATGAAACCTGGTCGTTTGTGCTGTAATAAGAATCCAAACTTATTCCATCTTCCGAAGGCCTGTCCGTAAAATCATCTGAACATGATGCAAAAGTCAGAAACGCTGCTGCTATAAAAAGCAAACTATATCTATTTAAAAAAGATTTCTTTTTCATTTTTTTTTAATTTTTAAAATTCTAAGTTAAGACCAACTAAAAATGTTCTTGCTACCGGATATCTTCCGTTGTCAATTCCTGATAAAAGCACATTTTGATTAAATGAGCCAATCTCTGGATCGTAACCTGAATAATTAGTAAACGTGTATAAATTTTGAGCAGATCCGTACAATCTTAATCTTGAAATTTTATATTTTGAAAGAACATCCTGTGGCAATGAATATCCTAACGTAACGTTTTGAATTCTCAAATAAGAACCATCCTCAACATAACGATCAGAAATAAGCAAGTTGTTATTTGCTGAATCCGCAATTGGTCTTGGATTATTACTTGCTGTATTTGTAGATGAATAATAATCCATCGCATCTACTAATTGATTGTCATATAACGAAGCATTCGTTGTACCTGCTCTTTTCGTCAAGTTCATAACATCATTTCCATATGATCCCTGAAGGAAAATAGAAAGATCTACGTTTTTGTATCTGAAATTATTTGTAAAACCGTAAGTGAATTTTGGATGCGGATTTCCGATGAATGTTTTATCAGCAGCATCAATTTTTCCATCACCATTTACGTCAACATATTTAACATCACCAAGTGCTGTTTCTCCAGCTCCAGTTCCAACAGGCTGACCAAATTGAATCGGCGCGCTATTCAAAACTGCCTGATCTTTAAAAAGTCCATCTGTTTTATATCCGTAGAACAAACCAATTGGATTTCCAATAGTAGTATTCGTAACTACAACCGGTTGATATCCATTAGTATTAACTTCCTGAGTCAAAACGATTCCGTTTGCGATTTCATCCAAATTATTTTTGTAATGAGAAACAACTGCTGAAGCATTCCAATTGAAATTTCCTGTAGATCTCATATCATAGCCAAGAGTCAAATCAAAACCTTTATTACTCATTGTACCTAAATTAGAATAAGGTGCAGAAACTCCGCCATACTGACCTCCGCCACCTGTCAAATAAAGAGGCAATGGAACCTGAAATAAGAAACCTTCTGATTTTTTGTCGTAAACATCAAAACTTGCAGAAAGCTTACTGTCAAACATTGTAAAATCAATACCAATATTAGTCTGATTTAATGATTCCCAAACTAAATCTGGATTTGGATAATTTGACGGAAGGAATCCGCTTCCTAAACCAGAATTTTGCGTTCCTAACATTGCAGAATAGCTGTTGTTTGGAATTTGCTGATTTCCAGTTTCTCCGTAACCCACTCTAATTTTAATATTATCTACATATTTACGTGTTCCTTCCATGAAAGATTCATTAGACAATCTCCAAGAACCAGAAATCGCATTGAAAACACCTTTTTGATTGTTTGTAGTTGGATCAAATTTAGAAGAAACGTCCTGTCTGATTGACGCTGTAATACTGTATTTGTCATTGAAATCATAAATAATACGAGCAAAAAGAGACGATAATGAAGCGCTTCCTTTATATTGTGTTACTGTATTATTATCAACATCAGCTAAATTAATAGTGTGAATTGAATTTGTTTTAAAACCTTGTGCAGAAGCAATTAAACCTTCCCAGTGAGAATCATTAGCTTCCTGACCTGCTAAAACCGTAAATTTATGTTTTCCGATAGTTTTATCGTAAGTCAATAAATTTTTGATGTTTGTAGAATACCAGTTTTGTCTTCTTACATCAAGATCGGCAAGTAAGTTCGTCTGGCTTCCCCACTTATAAGATGGTCTGAAATCATCATTTTCAGAAAATTCAGTGTTTGCTGCAATTTCGATACGGTATTTTAACCCTTTAATAATTTCAGCTTCAGCATAAACATTTCCTAAGAAATTCTTTCTAACCAATTTATTATCTCTGGTTAAAGCCTCAGCAACTGGATTATAATAGGTTACACTTTGTTCTGATGATGGTGGTCCAGCAAAAGTTCCGTCTAAATTTCTAACAGGAATATCTGGCGACTGCAATAAAGTATTTGAAATCAAACCAGAGAAACTTTGATTCACTGTAATTCTTTCATTTGTAATACCTCCAGTAAGATTACCTCCCACTCTCAACCAAGATTTAATTTTAGAATCTAAGTTCAATCTAACTGTATATCTTTTTAATCCAGAATTTATGATTGTTCCTTCATTATCTAAATAACTTCCAGATAAATAATAGCTGGTTCCTTCTTTTGCTCCAGAAAATGACAATTGATGACTATTAGAAATTGCTGTTCTGTAAACCTCATCTTGCCAATTAGTTCCAGGTCCTAATAATTCTGGATGCGCAAATTCCTGACGCGTTTGAAAACCCCATAATTTAGCCAAATTTGTTTTTAAAGTTGCATATTCAGGCAAAGTCAAAACATCTAATTTATTAGTTACAGAAGCAAACGAAGTATAATTTTCGTAAGATACTTTTCCAGTTCCTTTTTTACCTTGTTTAGTTGTG
Organism: Flavobacterium resistens; assembly: GCF_900182645.1. Lineage (GTDB taxonomy): Bacteria > Bacteroidota > Bacteroidia > Flavobacteriales > Flavobacteriaceae > Flavobacterium > Flavobacterium resistens. Next base: position 616,897 of record NZ_FXTA01000003.1, read on the forward strand.
ATAATGATTACACCATTTGCACCTCTAGAACCGTAAATTGCTGTTGCAGAAGCATCTTTTAAGATATCCATAGATTCAATATCATTTGGATTGATCATTGAAAGCGGACTCATAGCGTTATTCCCACTTCCTCCTGAAGAAGAAAAACCATCTTTTCCAGCCAAAGTCTGACCACTTGTCGATTTACCAGTAGCATCTCCAGAGATTGGCACACCATCAATTACATATAAAGGCTCGTTAGTTCCGGTGATCGAAGTCGTACCACGAACTCTAACAGAAGCTGCTCCTCCAGGTTGTCCCGAGTTATTTGTTACCGAAACCCCCGCTGCTTTACCCTGAAGCATCTGATCAATAGAAACTTGCTTTAAATTTTCAATATCTGTTGATTTTACGGAAGATATCGCACCGTTTACGTCTTTCTTTTTCTGAGTTCCGTAACCAATTACAACTACCTCTTTTAAGTCTTCAGAACTTGATTGCAGTGAAACATTAATCTTTGTTCTGCCTCCAATGGCTATTTTCTGAGAATCAAATCCAATAAATGAAACTAATAAAGTCCCGTTTGAAGGAGCATCAATCGTGTATTTACCGTCAAAATCAGTCGAAGCTGTAGTTTTTGTACCAACAACAGAAATGTTGGCTCCAGGAATTGTCATTCCTTTATCATCAGAAACTACTCCTGATATTTTAACCTGAGCAGTAATAAAATTACTCAGCAACAAGAATAAAATCAAAGGAACTGCTCTGTGGTTAGCATTCCAATGAATAAAGTTAGTCATTAGTTTTTTCATAATAAGTGTTTGGTTAGTTTAAATTTGTTTTACTCATAATTAAGTAATAAAAAGGGTGTGATTTATTTTCTAAATTATTTAACAAATCTATAACAGAACAAAACATTAAATCGATAGTATTATATCATTTAATGATAATATTTTTACTATATCAGTTTAAAAAAACACATATGAAAATAAAACTACACATTAATTGCGTTTTTCGCAATAGCACCTCCTAAATCACTACTTCTTATAAATAAAAATGAACGAATCTGCAAAAAGCAAACGATTTCGTTAAAAATAATATTTGTTTGTGAAAAAAAAGTATCACTACAAAATACGCTTTAATCCAGAAAAATCTTCTCTATATTGACTAGGCGTGCAGTTTTTAGTAGCTTTAAAACTACGATTGAAATTGGCAATATTATTAAAACCTGATTTAAAAGCCACTTCTGAAACACTCATATCTTTTTCAACAAGCCAGCGCGCTGCATATCCAATTCGGATATCATTAATATAATTGACAAAAGTTTTTCCGGTGCGTTTTTTAATAAATCGGTTGAATGAAATTATAGACATGCTTGCCACATTTGCAGCATCTTCTAAAGTAATTTTATCAGCAAAATTTTTCTGAACATATTCATAAACCAACTTCATTTTATCGTAATCATCAAACGTATCATAATCTACAGTATAAGTAGAAAGCAAACGCTGATTTCTGGAATTGGCAAGATCGTATAACAAGGAAGTGATTTCTAAAAAATAGTCCATACCATCTAATTTAGAAAGCCTTACAAGCCTTGGCGTTAATTCTTCGGCCACTTTTTTAGAAAACAAAATTCCATGAATCGAACGATTAAACATATCCCGAATCGGATTCATAATTCGTCTTGACAACAAAGATTCATGAAATAAATCATTATGAAACTGAATTGTGATTTCATGTATTTTTTTACTCGTACATTTATTCAATTCCCATCCATGATATAAATTCGGACCAATCAAAACCAATTCAACATTGTCGATTTCTTCAATATTATCACCAACAACGCGCTTTACTCCTTTTCCGTTTAAAATAAAATTAATCTCAAATTCCGGATGATAATGAACTGGAAAATCAAAACTATCTTTAACTCGGTCAAAAACCAAAAAACTGTCTCCAGCAGACAGCGGCGCTATTTCTCTGTAAAAATTTTTAGTACTGCTCATATCTATATAAAGCTATTTTATGAAGTAATTAGATCTTTTTCGATTGCAATAATATGATATATAATTGATAAAATAATATTAATTACACGATAAACATCCAATTATCTTTGAAAAATAGAATTATCGATTTTCTAAAAAGGTCATTAATAATAAACATTAATCGTTTTTAATAGAATATCTTTTTAAAGTTTTAATAATTTTATCTAAAAAACAATACTGAATCGTCGATTGAAAATTGAAGCACAAAAATCACATTCTCAATCTCTGAATTTGTGGATATTACATCCAAAAACATTATAAAACCGGAATGAAAAAAAATATACTTACCTTAATTATTGCAGTATTTATTGGAACTTCATGTTCTTCAAAATCGATTGTCGGTAATACTAATTTGTCACTTTCAGATAAAAAAGCAACACCTGAAACCGTTTCGTTGTATAAAAAACTAAATCAATTAACTCAAAAAGGATATCTTTTTGGGCATCAGGATGACCTTGCATATGGCGTAAAATGGAAGTATGAAAACGGCAGAAGCGATGTAAAAGAAACCGCAGGAGATTATCCTGCAGTTTACGGCTGGGATATTGCTGGTTTAGAAAAAGACGATTCCAAAAATATTGACGGAGTTCCTTTTGATAAAATGAAACAATATATCAAAGAAGCCAATGAAAGAGGCGGAATTTCAACTATCAGCTGGCACTTTGATAATCCATCAACTGGAAAAAATGCTTGGGACAATACTCCAGGCGCTATAAAAACAATTTTACCAGGTGGCGAAAATCATAAAAAATTTACTTCTTGGCTTGATAAAGCTGCTGGTTTCTTTTTGTCTTTAAAAGATAAAACAGGAAAAAACATTCCGATTCTTTTCAGACCATATCATGAACTTACCGGAGGCTGGTTTTGGTGGGGAAAAGGAAATTGTACACCAGAAGAATTCAAATCTTTATGGAAATTCACTTTGGAATATCTTCAAAAAAAAGGTGTTCACAATTTAATTTATATCTACAACACAAGCAGTTTTGGTACTAAAGAAGATTTTTTAGCCAATTATCCGGGCGATAATTACGCTGATATTTTAAGTTTTGATAGTTATCAGAATAATGATGATAAAGACGGCAAAAAATTCATTGACGAAGTTCAGAAACAACTTAAAATTGTGAACGAAATCGGACTCGAAAAACACAAATTAATTGCCGTTGCTGAAGCTGGTTATGAAGCAATTCCGGATCCAAAATGGTGGACAGGAACTCTAAACAAAGCGATTGGCGATTATAAAATAACCTATGTCTTATTGTGGAGAAACCACGGCTGGCAGGAAAAAGAGCAAAAAATGCATTATTACGCGCCATTTCCTGGACAAGTCAGCGAAAAAGATTTTATAGATTTTTACAACCTCGACAAAACACTTTTTGAAAAAGATATTCAGAAAGTTTTAAAATAAAAACCAAATCTAACTTACAACCTTTAAAAAGAATTCAATGCACGACAAAATTAATTTAAAAGAAAAAATCGGTTACGGTCTCGGAGACGCTGCATCATCCATGTTCTGGAAAATCTTCAGTATGTATCTTCTCTTTTTCTATACTGATGTTTTCGGAATAGCCCCTGCTGTCGTAGGAACCATGTTTCTAATCACCAGAATCTGGGATTCTTGTTTTGATCCAATTGTGGGAATCATTGCCGACAGAACAAAAACAAAATGGGGAAAATTCAGACCTTATTTATTATGGGTTGCCGTGCCTTTTGCTGTAATTGGAGTTCTAACTTTTTACACCCCCGATTTTGACGAGAAAGGAAAAATAATATATGCCTACGTGACCTATTCATTAATGATGATGATTTATTCGTTGATCAACGTTCCGTATGCTTCACTTCTGGGTGTAATGTCATCGGATCGAAAAGAAAGGAATACCTTGTCTTCATACCGAATGGTTTTCGCATTTGCTGGAAGTTTTTTGGCACTTTGGCTAATCGAACCTTTAGTGAATTATTTCGGCGGAAGCCTTGATTCTAAAACTGGCTGGCTGAAAACCATGATCGTTTTTGGCATTATTACAACACTATTTTTCTGGGCCTGTTTTTTCTTCACTAAAGAAAGAGTAAAACCTATTGAAAATGAAGAATCCAACTTAAAAGAAGATTTAAAAGATTTATTAAAAAATAAACCTTGGTGGATTTTACTTGGTGCCGGGATCGGAACTTTGATATTCAATTCAATTAGGGACGGTGCTGCTGTTTTTTACTTTAAATATTATGTCAGCAAGAATGTGAACTTCGATTTTTCCATCTTCGGACATGATTTTCATATGACACCAACTTCTATTTATTTCGTTTTAGGACAAGCGGCAAATATCATTGGCGTTATTTTGGCAACTCCAATTGCAAATAAAATTGGGAAGAAAAACACCTTTTTTGGCGCAATGGCCATAGCTTCAATTTTAAGCATCATTTTCTATTTCTTAGGAAAAGAAGATGTTTTCCTGATCATGACTTTCCAAATTTTAATCAGCATTTGTGCGGGCTGTATTTTCCCATTAATCTGGTCAATGTATGCTGACAGCGCTGATTATTCAGAATGGAAACAAGGACGCCGTGCAACCGGTTTGGTTTTCTCAGCTTCATCAATGTCACAAAAATTTGGTTGGACAATTGGTGGCGCGGGCGCGGGATGGCTTTTGGGTTATTATGGTTTTAAAGCCAATGTTGAACAAACAGCCACCGCACAACACGGAATTCAATTAATGTTAAGCATACTTCCTGCAATCGCAGCAGCAATATCAGTCGCTTTTATTTTATTCTATCCTTTATCTGAAGAAAAACTGCAAACGATCGAACAAGATTTAAACGAAAAAAGAGACCAAAAACTATAAAAATAAATCAGATACCGAAATAAAAATATATGACAACAATAAAATCTTCAGCTGTTTTTCAGGACCGAAAAACAGCATTAGAAAAAGAACATAAAGCACTTGTGGAGCAAAAAAATGCTCCCGAAGAAAATGCTGGAAACGGAATTTATCAGCGTTATAAAAATCCTGTTGTTACCGCAGCTCATGTGCCTTTGAATTGGCGTTTTGACTTAAACGAAAAAACAAATCCGTTTTTACAGGAAAGAATCGGAATGAATGCTGCGTTCAATGCTGGCGCAATGAAATGGAATGGAAAATATTTACTTGCCGTTCGTGTGGAAGGAATTGACAGAAAATCATTCTTTGCAATTGCTGAAAGTCCAAATGGGATAGATAATTTCAAATTTTGGGAAAAACCATGCGTAATTCCGCAAACCGAAGAACCGGACACAAACGTTTATGACATGCGTTTGATCAACCACGAAGACGGCTGGGTTTACGGTATTTTTTGTACCGAAAGAAAAGATCCAAAAGCACCAAAAGGCGATACAAGTTCGGCTGTAGCCAATGCAGGAATTGTGCGCTCTAAAGATTTAGTAAATTGGGAAAGACTTCCGGATTTAATTTCGAACACAGGACAACAGCGAAATGTCGTTTTGCATCCAGAATTTGTTAACGGAAAATATGCTTTATATACACGTCCGCAAGATGGTTTTATTGACGTTGGTGCAGGAGGCGGAATTGGTTTAGGATATGTAGAAGACATGAAAAACCCGATTGTAAAAGAGGAAAAAATCATCTTCGGAAAACAATATCATACAATTTATGAGCTAAAAAATGGTCTTGGCCCTGCTCCAATTAAAACAGAAAAAGGCTGGTTGCATTTGGCACATGGCGTTCGTAATACCGCCGCCGGTTTACGTTACACATTGTATATGTTCATGACTGATCTGAATGATATTTCAAAAGTCACTCACGTTCCTGCTGGACATTTCATGGGACCAGAAGGGATTGAAAGAGTCGGCGATGTATCAAATGTATTATTTTCAAACGGATGGATTGAAGATGCTGACGGAACGGTTTATGTTTATTACGCATCATCAGATACGAGAATGCACGTTGCAGTTTCATCTGTAGCAAAACTTGTTGATTATGTAACTAATACACCAGCTGATACTTTCATTTCTGCAGGTTCTGTAGAAACAATAATCAGCCAAATTGAAAAAAATAACGCAATATAATTCATCGTGTCAGCAAAACTAAAACAGTTTAAATCTGAATTAACTGCAGAACTGGATTCCATTTTAAAATATTGGTCAAAACATACTATTGACAATCAAAACGGTGGTTTTATTGGTCAGATTGATTTTGAAGAACACATTATCGCCAATACCGAAAAAGGTGCTGTATTAAACGCCCGAATATTATGGTCGTTTTCGGCAAGTTATCAAGTTACTCAAAAAGAAGAGCATAAACAATTGGCCAAAAGAGCATTTGAGTTTCTTTCAAAATATTTTTATGATTCAGAATTTGGCGGATTATTTTGGAGTATAAATGTGGACAAAACTCCAAAAGACACTAAAAATCAGATTTACGCTCTGGCTTTTGCGATTTATGGATTATCTGAATATTATGCTATTTCTAAAGAGGAAAAAGCTTTAGAAATAGCCATCAATTTATATTTAAAAATTCAGGAACACAGTTTTGATCCTGAAAACAAAGGTTATTTTGAAGCGTTAACCCGCGATTGGCAACCTATTGACGATTTGCGTTTGAGCGACAAAGATGCCAACGAAAAAAAGACCATGAACACACATTTGCATATTGTCGAAGCTTATGCAAATTTATTTAAAGTCTGGAAAGACAAAGCACTTCAAAATGATATTATTGGATTGCTTGAAACCATTCACAGGTATTTTATTAATACTGAAACTGGCCATTTACGTTTATTTTTTGACGAAAACTGGATCGAAAAACCAGATGTGATTTCATACGGTCATGATATCGAAGCAGCTTGGCTTTTATTACAATGTGCTGAAATTTCTGAAGATAGAAGTTTGATTTCGCGTTATCAAAAACACGCTGTTTTAATGGCCGAAGTTACCAAAGAAGGTCTTGATACTGATGGTGGCTTATGGTACGAACTCGATCCAAAAAACAACGAATTGATTGCCGAAAAACATTGGTGGGTTCAAGCTGAAGCTTTAATTGGTTTTTATAATGCATACGAATTAACAAATGACGAAACCTATTTAGAAATTGCTTTAAAGAACTGGGATTTCATTAAAAAATACATTCTCGATACGCAAAACGGAGAATGGTTCTGGGGCGTTTACCGCGATTATACTTTAATAGAAAAAGACAAAGCCGGTTTCTGGAAATGTCCGTATCACAACAGCAGAGCTTGTTTAGAACTTATTCAGAGAATACCGGATTAGAAAACATATCTAAAGCATTTAATTGAATTAAAATCTTGATTATGAAAACATTCTTCTTTTTTTGTTCGTTATTTCTAATTACAATAACAAATGCGCAAACCAACTTAGTAAAAAACGGCGGATTTGAAACCGATCTTCTTAATTGGAGAGGTGAAGAAAATGCTGCACTTTCTCCACTTGAAAAAAAATCAGGAAAAAACAGTGTTGCAATTAATCAATTTGTTGGTGCCGAGTGGAAAGCTTTGGATCAAATTATTACGTTGCCTAAAAACAGTTATGCTTTAGAAGTCAGCGCCTGGATAAAATCTGATGCTATTGAAACTCAAAAAGAAGATTATAAATGTGGTGCAATAATTGTCGAATTTACAAACTCAGGAGACAAACAAATTAGCACTGAAAGAATTGGTCAAGCTATAGGTTCAACAAATTGGACATATTTTAAAAAAACAGTAAAAATTCCCGCAGAAGCCAAGAAAATAAGAATCATGCTGGCATTAGCTCAAACAAATGGTACAGTCTTTTTTGATGATGTAAAAGCCATTTCACTTTCAGAAGAAGAATATCTTAAATTAAATCCGATTGCTAATCCTGAAAAATAAAAATGAAAAATAATATTTTAAAAATAACTTTTATAACTGCGCTGATTCTATCATTTACAAGCTGTTCCAGCAATGATGATTCAGATTCGCCGGTTGTAATTGATCCGCCAGTTGTGGTTGATACTGATCCGTTGACGACTACAAATGCAGCGACTTATTTAGTTGATGCCAATGCGACAAAAGAAACTGTTGCTTTGTTTTATAATTTGAAAAAATTAGCCAAAACGAAAACAGCAATTGGTCAGCAAGATGCTTTTAATAGTTTTTATCTAGATGCGGGAGGCGATTCTGATATTAAAAAAAACACAGGTTTTGACCCAGCTATTTTAGGTTCAGATTTTATGTTTATTACCGACAAAAATAATGACGGCACAGCAAGTAATTGGTTTTATCAGCAAGAACAAAAAATTGCTTCTGATGCAAAAGCCGCTTACGCGAAAGGTGCAATAAATACTTTTTGCTGGCATTTGAGGGAACCAAATAAAGAGGAATCTTTTTATGCTGCCGATATGACATCGGAACAAAAAACTACAGCTTTCAGAAGCATTTTACCGGGCGGAGTGAATAATGAATGGTACAAGAAAAAACTAGATAAAGTTGCCAGCGTTGTTTTGAATTTAAAAGGAACAAATGGCGAATTGATTCCGATAATTTTCAGGCCTTTTCATGAATTTGATGGAAGCTGGTTTTGGTGGGGCGCGAGTTTTTCTACTTCTGACGAATACAAAAAAGCGTATCAATTTACAGTTGACTATTTGAAGAATACTAAAGGCGTTCATAATATTTTATATGCTTTTTCTCCTGATAATTCATACACAACACAAGCCGATTATTTCAGCAGATATCCGGGTGATAATTATGTGGATATTCTTGGAATGGATAATTATGGTGATTTCAATAATCAAGGACAAACTGGAGCTGACAGAGCAAACAGTAAACTAAAAATCCTTTCTGATTATGCTAAAACCAAAGTAAAAATTGCCGCTTTAACAGAAACTGGTTTTCGCGTAACAAGCTCAACGCCTGCAATTACCGATTGGTTTTCGACTTTACTTTATAGTTCTCTAACTAAAAATGACATCCAAATAAGTTATGTAATGTTTTGGAACAACAATAAAGATGGATATTATGTTCCGAATGGCTCAGTTTCGAATACGAATGATTTTAAAACATTTGCAACAAAATCAAAATCGGCATTAGTGAATTCTTTGCCGAAGATGTATGAATTGCCGAAATAGTTTTTTGTTTCAGGTTTCAAGTTTCAAGTTTCAAGTTGTAACAACAAAATGTCTAGAATAACGGATTGTTTTAGCCCTGATAGAAGTGGAAATCCTTTTATTTTTTTCTTTAAAAAATAAAAGATTGAAACAGATAGCAGGATTAGCTCCTAAAAAATATCATATGAAAAACAGATTTTTAAAAACACTTTCTTTTGCAATAATATTCTCTGCAATCGTTTGTCAGGCGCAGGAAAGAATTACAGTAAAAGGAACGCAATTTTATAAAGGTGACAAACCCTATTCTTACATTGGAACCAATTATTGGTACGGAAGTTTATTGGCTTCTAAAAAAGTTGGAGATAGAAAAAGATTACTTCGCGAATTGGATTTAATGCAGAAAAACGGCATTGATAATCTTAGAATTTTAGTTGGTGGCGATGGCGGAAAATATGATTTTACCGTTCGCCCGGCTTTGCAATACGAACAAGGAAAATATGACGAAGATTTACTTGACGGACTAGATTTTCTTATAAATGAAATGCGTAAACGTAAAATGTATGCCGTTTTGTACCTAACAAACAACTGGGAATGGTCTGGCGGAATGTCGCAATATTTGGAGTGGAACGGCAAAGGTCCAGTTCCGGTTCCGGGAATTGTACCAAATACGTGGCCTCAGTTTATGGCTTATACTGAGCAATTTCACAGTTGTGAACCTTGTATGCAAGCTTTAGAAAATCATGTGAAGTTTATTATGGGAAGAACAAATTCGTACTCTCATAAAAAATATACTGAAGATAATACAATTATGGCGTGGCAGGTTGGGAATGAACCGAGGACTTTTACACCAGAAAACGAGACGAAATTTACGGTTTGGTTAAACAACATTGTCAATTTAATGGACAGTTTAGACAAAAATCATTTAATTTCAACAGGTTCTGAAGGATTGAACAGTTCTAATGATGATATAGGAATTTTTGAGCGAACTCATCAAAATCCGAATATTGATTATTTGACTATGCACATTTGGCCGAAAAACTGGGGTTGGTTTAAAGCTGATAATGCTGAGAAAACTCTACCAACAACACTTGAAAATGCTGGAAAATATATTGACAAACATGTTACTGTCGCAAATAATTTAAAGCGCCCAATTATTATTGAAGAATTTGGTTTAGGAAGAGAAAACGAAAGTTTGTTACCAACAGCATCGATTACAAACAGAGATATTTTTTACAATTATATTTTTGGCCGAGTTGCTGAAAGCGTTAAAAACAGCGGCGCTTTGCAAGGAGCAAATTTCTGGGGATTTGGTGGCGAAGGAAAAGCGGTTAACGAATCTGGAAAATGGAGTCCCGGAGATCCTTTAACAACTGATCCGCCGCAGGAACCACAAGGTTTGAATTCGGTTTTTTCTTCAGATAAATCGACTTTGGAAATTGTGAAAAAGTATAATTCGAAATTCAAAAAATAATGAAAACCATCTTTGCATTGATTATTTTATTTTTTTGTTTTTCTGCGAATGCTGAAACATTTGACATTACAAAATATGGAGCTATCGGAGATGGTAAAACCATAAATACGAAAGCAATTCAAAACACAATCGATACTTGTTTTAAAAACGGCGGCGGAATAGTTTTGGTTCCTACCGGAGTCTTTATGACAGGAACTTTGAATTTAAAAAGCAATGTAAATCTGCATCTTGAAAATGGTGCAATTTTGAAAGGAAGCGCTGATTTAAATGACTACACACCTGTAAATGGTGTCCATTATGGAATGTTTTTTACTGAAAACTCAGAAAACATTACGATCTCCGGAAGCGGAAATATTGATGCAAATGGAGCAGTTTTTTTTGATGCTACTAAAGCTAAAAAAATTGAATGGGGCGGAACTTCAGGAACTCGTCAAAAAGAAAATTTCAGAAAAGTAATTGATGGCGGAATTGGCGACGGACCAATTGTTCCAAAAGAAAGACCGTATCAAACATTGATTTTTAGCAAATGCAAAAGAATTACAATAAAAGATGTTTTTATTTCGAATTCTACTTTTTGGACTATTTTAATGGCAGATTGCGATAGTGTTTTAATTGACGGAATTCGACTTTGGACAAATATGTTGACACCAAATGCAGACGGAATTGATATTACCTCTGGAAATAATATAACAATCAGTAATTGTGATATTCGCACGGGTGACGATGCCATTATTGTTGTGGGTTATGCCTCGCATTTTGAAGTTCCTGGATTCAAAAATTTACGACATTCTTCAGAAAATATCAATATTGTAAACTGCAATCTTCAATCGGCTTCGAGCGCGATCCGAATTGGATATTTTGATCATAATTCGGTTCGAAATATCAATATATCGAATTGTAATATTACGAATTCGACACGCGGAATTGGAATCTTTTTGAGAGATCAAGGTTCTCTTGAAAATATAAATGTATCGAACGTAAACATCGAAACGAAACTCAGAACCGGGGATTGGTGGGGAAATGGAGAACCAATTCATATTTCGGCTGTTCGTGGAAAAGTGAAAGTTGCCGGAACAGAAACCGAAAAATTAGGGATTATCAAAAACGTAACTTTCAGCAATATAAACTGCAAAGCTGAAAACGGAATTTTAGTTTATGGTTCTGAAGAAAGCGTTTTGCAGAACATCAATTTCAAAAATGTAACTTTCGATTTTATCGACAGCAAATTAAACGACGTTGCTGGTGGAAATATTGATCTTCGCGGTTGTCTGGATGAAAAACAACAGCTTTTCCAGCGTGATATTCCCGGAATTTATGGTCAATACGTTGACGGATTAACGATTGAAGATTTTAAATTGACATGGACAAAAACCAGAATGCCGTATTTTACAAACGGAATCGAAATCAATAATTTTAATAATTTACGAATTATAAATTTTACAGGAACTGGATCGCCAATTAATAAAAATGCAGTTCCTGTTTTATTGGAAAATGGTACAAAAGCAACTTTAAACGTTGATAAAAAATTAGTTACTAAATTGGTTAACGTTAAAAATTAATCTCGTAAAGTCGCGGAGTCGCAAAGTTTTTTTCTAAGAAAGACTTTTGAGAAATTTGACTTTGCGACTTTGCGAGCAAATTTCAACCCAAACAATAAAAAATGAAAAAATCACTTTATCTTTTTTGCGTAATACTTTGTATAAATTTTTCTTTTGCACAAAAGAAACAGGATTTCAACGTTAATTCTCCAAACGGAAAAATCCAGGTTACGGTTTCTGTGAATGATAAAATCACGTGGACAATTTCGCATGAAAAAGATTTGATTTTGAATTCTTCTCCAATGTCAATGACTTTGGATGAAAATGAGATTTTAGGAAAAAATGCTGTTGTTTTAAATTCGAAAAAGGAAACTATTAATACTTCATTTGAAACTCCGTTTTACAAAAAGAAATCCGTTGAAAACAAATACAATGAGCTGATTTTAAACTTCAAAAATGATTTCAGTATTGAATTTCGAGTTTTTGATGATGGCGCTTCATATCGATTCATCACAAAAAAGAAAAAAAACATTACCGTAAAATCAGAAGAAGTTGTTTTAAATTTTGATAAAGATTATAACACCTTAATGCCGTATGTAAGAGATTTAAGAAATCCGAAAGATCAATTTATTTCTTCGTTTGAATCGCATTACGAAAACAAAAAAATAAGCAAATTCGCTAAAGATACTTTGGCGTTTTTACCCTTTTTAATTGATTATAAAAACCATAAAAAAGCCGTTTTTCTAGAAGCAAACCTTGAAGATTATCCAGGATTATTTGTAACCAATAATAAAAATAAAACAGGTTTTGAATCTCGTTTTTCTAAATATCCAAACCAAGAAAGCAATGGCGGATTTAATTACCTCAACAAATTAATTACCGAAAGAACCGATTTTTTGGTTAAAACCAAAGGAACAAGAACTTTTCCTTGGAGAGCGATTGTTATTTCTGAAAATGACGCTGCTTTAGCCAATAACGATATGGTTCAAAAATTATCGGAACCTTCAAAAATCAAAGATATTTCGTGGATAAAACCGGGAAAAGTAGCGTGGGATTGGTGGAATGACTGGAACATTTACAACGTCGATTTCAAGGCGGGAATCAATACACAGACTTATAAATATTACATCGATTTTGCATCAAAAAACAAAGTTGAATATATAGTTTTAGACGAAGGCTGGAGTGTTGAGACCGATATCATGAAACACAACCCAAATGTAGATTTAGAAGCTTTAATTGCTTACGCGAAAGAACGAAACGTCGGCATTATTTTGTGGGCTTCATGGATGGCTTTGCATGACAATATTGATGGCGTTTTTAACAATTATGCAAAACTTGGCATAAAAGGTTTCAAAGTTGATTTTATCGATCGTGACGACGCAAAAACGGTAAATTCGGTTTATGATATTGCTCAAAAAGCAGCAAATCATAAATTGCTTTTGGATTTTCACGGCATGTACAAACCAACCGGAATTCAGAGAACTTTCCCCAATATCCTAAATTTTGAAGGCGTTAAAGGTTTAGAAAACAATAAATGGACTCCAAATGATGATGTTCCTTTATATGATTGTACCATTCCGTTTATCAGAATGATGGCAGGCCCGATGGATTACACACCCGGCGCAATGCGTAATGCGACAAAAAGTGAATTCAAACCAAGTCATTCTAACCCGATGAGTCAGGGAACAAGATGTCATCAACTCGCACTTTACACGATTTTTGAAGCACCTTTGCAAATGATGGCAGATAGTCCAACAGCTTATATGAAGGAACAAGAAAGCACTGATTTTATTGCTAAAGTTCCGACAGTTTTTGATGAGACAATCGCTTTAGACGGCGAAGTTGGAAAATATGTTTCAATTGCCCGAAAAAAAGACAATATTTGGTATTTAGGTGCCATTACAAACTGGGATTCAAGAGAGATTACAATTGATTTTTCTTTTCTTGAAAAAGGCAAAAAATTCCAAGCTGAGATTTTCTCCGATGGCTTAAATGCTGATAAAGCAGCAGTTGATTATAAAAAAGAAATTATAACTGTTGATTCTACTACGAAATTAAAATATCATTTGGCAAATGGTGGAGGATTGGCAATGATTATAAAATAAAAAAATGGGATAAATTGTCCCATTTTTATATCATTTTACTTCTGACAAATTACATTTCACAAGTATTACGACAATATCTTCTCAATCGCATTCAATTCATCATGTGAAAACTCCGTATTTTGCAGACAATCAATATTATTACACAATTGTTTAACCGAACTTGCACCAATTAAAACCGATGTAATTCGTTTGTCTTTTTGCAGCCAAGCCAAAGCCATTTGTGCCAAAGATTGATTTCTATTTTGGGCAATTTCATTCAGCTGAATTAATTTCTGAATGCGTTCCTGCGTCACCTCATCTTCTTTCAAATGCCCGTTTGGATTATGCGCTCTTGAGTTTTCCGGAATTCCGTTTAGATATTTATCTGTCAAAAGTCCTTGTGCCAAAGGCGAAAAAGCAATACAGCCTACTCCTTTTTCTTCTAAAACATCAAGCAAACCATCTTCAACCCAGCGTTGTAACATTGAATATTTCGCCTGGTGAATCAAACAGGGAGTTCCTAATTGTTTTAAAACATCAACCGCAACACGAGTTTGTTCTGCAGAATAATTGCTTATTCCAACATACAAAGCTTTTCCACTTCTTACAGCGTAATCTAAAGCCATCATTGTTTCTTCAATCGGAGTTTCAGGATCCGGGCGATGCGAATAAAAAATATCGACATAATCGACTTTCATTCGCTTTAAACTCTGGTCTAAACTTGATAATAAATATTTACGAGAACCCCAGTCGCCGTATGGTCCATCCCACATTGTGTAACCCGCTTTAGTCGAAATAATAATTTCATCACGCAAATTTCCCTGAAAATTATGCCAAAGAATTTTACCAAAATTAGTTTCCGCAGAACCCGGAACAGGTCCGTAATTATTAGCTAAATCATAGTGAGTAATTCCTTTATCAAAAGCTTCTACAGCGATACTTTCGGCATTATCAAAATTATCTACTGATCCGAAGTTGTGCCATAATCCTAAGGAAATTTCAGGTAATAATAACCCGCTTTTTCCGCATCTGTTATATTTCATTATTTTAATTTAAGTTGGAAGTTTAATAGGTTTTAAAAATACAAAAAAACTCCCGCAGATTTTGCAGATTCAGGAGATAAAAAAATCAGCCGAATTTGCAAAATCTGCGGGAGAAATATTTTTACAATTTAATTTTATTTCAATTCAAAACCGTCTTGCAAACCTTTATCAGAACTTCCTCCAACCATTATTTTAAAAGTTCCCGGTTCAACTAAATACTTTCCTTCATTATCATAAAAGCCTAATTCTTTATCCGATAAAGTAAAAGAAACTGTTTTCGTTTCACCTTTTTTCAGGTTTACCAATTCAAAACCTTTTAATTCTTTTATCGGACGAACTATACTTGCAAATTCATCATGGATATATAACTGAACAACTTCTTTTCCGTCATAATTTCCCGAATTTGTAACCTCAACACTTACTTGAACTTTTTCTCCTTTTGCAAAAGCGGTTTTATTCAATTTCAGGTTTTTATAATCAAATTTGGTATAACTCAAACCAAAACCAAACGGAAATTGAGGCGTTTTCTCCACATCCATATAATGTGACCAGAAAACATTTTTATCACTGTCTGTTGGTCTTCCTGTGCTGTATTTATTATAATAAATCGGAACCTGACCAACATTTCTTGGAAACGACATTGGCAGTTTTCCACTCGGATTATAATCTCCGTAAAGAACCTGCGCCACTGCATTTCCTGTCTGAGTTCCTAAATGCCAAGCCTCAACAATTGCCGGAACATTTTCTGCTGCCCACGGAATACTCAACGGACGACCGTTATTTAAAACCAAAACCACATTTGGGTTTACTTTATAAATTTCTTCTAATAATTCTTGTTGCAAACCAGGTAGATTCAAATCAGTTCTACTTCTTCCCTCGCCACTTTGAAAACCATATTCTCCTAAAACCATAACGACAACATCAGCATTTTTTGCTGCTGTTTTTGCTGCTTCAAAACCGCTTTTATCTGTTGTGTTGAAAACCGTTTCCGTTAAGAAAGTTGCTTTTTGTTTCAATAGGTCAGCTCCTTTTTCAAAAACCAATTGATTGTCTTTATATTGCTGCATTCCTTCTAAAACCGAAACCGCCGTATTATCATCAGCCGCGATTCTCCAGCTTCCCAGCGGACTATTTTTATCATTTGCCAAAGCGCCAATCAAAGCAATTTTTTGCCCCGATTTTTTCAGCGGAAGCAAATTCTTCTCGTTCTTCAATAAAACAATAGATTTCTTCGCCATGTCCAAAACGCCGTCATTATTGGCTTTACTTCCAACAACTTCTTTTTCGCGTTTTTCATCACAATATCTGTACGGATCGTCAAACAATCCTAACTCAAATTTCACGCGTAATATTCGTCTAACAGCATCATCAACCAAAGCTTCTTTTACTTTTCCAGACTTAACCAAATCAACCAATTTTGCTACGTACAAATACGATTCCATATCCATATCAGAACCCGCAATTACAGCTTTTGCCGTTGCATCAGCTTCATCTTTTGCATAACCATGCGCAATCATTTCGCGAATAGAAGCATAATCCGAAATCACAAATCCGTCAAACTTCCATTTCCCTTTTAAAATATCTCTTTGTAAAAAGGCATTTCCTGTTGCAGGAACACCATTCAAAGTATTAAACGAATTCATAAACGTACGAACTCCAGCTTCTACAGTAGATTCAAACGGTGGCAAAACCGAATTGTACAATTTAGAATTACTAATATCCACAATATTATATTCCAATCCAGCTTCAACATAACCATACGCCGCAAAATGTTTCGCACAGGCAGCAATCGTATTTACTTTAGCTAAATCAGCAACCGTTTCTCCCTGAAAACCTTTTACTCTCGCATAACCAACTTTGCTTCCCAAATACGGATCTTCTCCCGCACCTTCCATCACACGTCCCCAGCGCGCGTCATTCGCAACATCGACATTTGGTCCAAAAGTCCAGTTAATTCCAGAAGCTGACGCTTCATCAGCCGCAATCGCCGCCGATTTTTTAATCGCTTCCAAATCCCAACTCGCCGCTTCTGCCAGCGGAATCGGACTTAACGTTTTATAACCATGTATTACGTCAAAACCAATAATCAACGGAATTCCCAAACGAGTTTCTTCAACCGCAATTTTCTGCACCGCACGAACTTCCTTCACACCACGAACCGTCAGCATCGAACCAACTAATCCTTTTCTTAAATGTTCGTATTTTAATTCGGCCGTTCCTCCTTTTGGTGCTGGTCCCGTCACATCCCAAAAACCGTTGTATTGGTTCATCTGCCCGACTTTCTCCTCCAAAGTCATTAAAGGCAAAAGCAAATCTATACGTTGTTCAATAGTTTTATTTTTATCCAGATACGGCTTTTTTTGTGCATTCATATTTCCAACGGTAAACAGGGACAAAACCCCAATAATTATTATTTTTTTATTTTTCATGGTTAGTTTTTTTTTAAGATGCTAAGGTTCTAAGGCACTAAGATGCTAAGTTTATTTTGGGCGTGTCCCGCCGAAAAAGGCGGGTCGGGCTATCCGTTTCAAGTCCTCGCACTTCCTTCGTCAGGCTGTGGGCTTTCCACTTCTATCCCTCACGCGAACGGTTTCAAAATATTTTTTTAGTCTCTTATTTTCCAACACACAGTTTTGTCATTTCGACGAAGGAGACCCGAGCGATAGCGAACAGGCGAAGCAAATCTCCACAAGAAACTCCTCACCGAATGTCTCATCTTTGTCAAATCCCGAGTATGATTTCTCCTTTCAGTCGAAATGACAAAGACTAAAATCTAAAATTCTGTCGTAAAACAAGAAGCTGGTAAATTTGCTTTATTAAACAAATCAGATTGTATTGTATTTCCCCACGCAAACCTTACCTTCTCAGGTTTAGGAACTTTTTTGCTCGTCAAAATCACTTGGTTGTTTTTTATTAAAACTTCAGCAGAAAAGAAAGCGCCATCGGATCCAGCCAACTCAAATTGACTCGAAACTTTATTTTTGAAATATAATCCGTCAGCATAATCAAATGAAACCGTAACTTTATTTTTCTCAATTTTAAAGTCTTTAAAAAGCGGCCCATTAACCAAATTAGAATTGGTTTTGTAAACTTCGGCAAGCGCCAAATTAGCCAAACGAATTCCGACCTCCTTTTTATTCTTTGGATGAATATCAATCGTATCTGAAATATCAGAAGTCAAAACCATTCCGGTTTTTGAGACTTCATTTAAAAGTTTTCGTTGT
The DNA here is from genome assembly GCF_900182645.1 of Flavobacterium resistens. Taxonomy (GTDB): domain Bacteria; phylum Bacteroidota; class Bacteroidia; order Flavobacteriales; family Flavobacteriaceae; genus Flavobacterium; species Flavobacterium resistens. The sequence goes on from NZ_FXTA01000003.1 coordinate 635,345, forward strand.
GAATTTCGAACGGTTACATTCGAAAAATTATTGCTTCCTGTTTTAAATGGCGCAATCTGAACGAAATAAAAAGGGAAATCGTCGTTCCAAGCTTTTCTCCAAGAAGTAATTAAAGCCGACAAAGTTTTATCATAAACCAATGAACCAACATTCGATTCACCCTGATACCAAAGCGTTCCGGCAATTTTAAATCCGACAAAAGGATAAATCATTGCATTATACGCCCGTCCTGGTTGTCTTGGACCGTATTCCTGTTCGTTTAGTTTTTTAGCATTTTCTAATAAAACAGCATCGTTATTAACGACTTCTTCCGGCATCCATATTTCTGCAGGAGTTCCTCCCCAATTGGATGAAATTAATCCTATTGGAACATTTTTCAAATCTTCGCGCAAGCGTTTGGCAAAAAAGTAACCAATTGCGCTGAAGTATTTCATAGTTTCCGGTGTCGATTCGACCCAGTTTCCAAGTAAATTATTTTGTGGTGAAGTTGCAGTTAACTTTGGAACAGTAAAAAACCGAATATTTGCATTCGTTGCGTTTTTCATTTCTTCTTCTCCATTGTCAATTCCCCAACTTACTGACATTTCCATATTCGATTGCCCGGAACAAACCCAGACTTCACCAATTAAAATATTTTTTAAAACAACTTCATTATATCCTTTTATTGAAACTGTAAAAGGTCCGCCCGCTTCTGGAGTTTTTATATGAAGCTCCCATTTCGCCTGATTATTAGCAACGGTTTTGTATTCCTGATTGTTCCAACTTGAAACCAATTTGATTTCTTCTTTTGGATTTGCCCAACCCCAAACCTTAACTTCAGAGTTACGCTGTAAAACCATATTGTCGCCAAAAATATTCGGAAGGGAAACGTTTGCCATCATTGTACTGGAAATCAACAAAAAGAAAACAAACTTAAATATATTATTTTTCATTTAATAGCTTTTTTAAAAACGGGGCATATTGATCTGCCATCACTTTTTGATCTGCAACGTCAGGATGACCTAGACAGCCATTCGGTTTCATTGGTTTGAATTTGAAAATCAAAATTGATTTGTGCGCTTTATCATTTGCAAAAGCATTTTTGACTTTATTTAGACAATCTTCAAAAACAACTGCTTTTTCACCATTAACCATTGGACTGTTTGTAATTACAATCTGCGCTTTTGGATTATGCTCATAAAGCATTTTTATAAAATTAATGTAATTCGAAACATACTTTTCAGCATTAAAAGGAAGTCTTTCTTTTTTGCCATCTCCGCCAGAAAAATCATTTGTTCCCAAAGCAATACTGATAATATTGGGTTGAAAAGCAAAATCATATTTAGGTTTTGAATTGTCTTTTGTCAAATATAAATTTTGATACACATCCGGCATTATTGCTTCGTCTTTGTTTTCATCATTCCAGTTTCTGTACATCCCAATTCCTGATACAGAACTATTCAAATAATCAACACCAATAGTTCTCGAAAGCGTTGGGCCATAAGCATAATAACCGTTATGATGATCCATATATTCTCCTTTATCACAATCAACAGAATCGCTAGCGGCGGCGCATGTAATAGAATCACCAATAAATTCTATTTTCTTTTTCTTTTTAAAGGAAATTGTAGTCAGTTTTGCGGTTGTTCCTGCAAATAAAACACCTCCGGTGTGTGCTTCGGTATTTTTATAAATCTCTAATCTGTGTTCTTTTTTATTCGAAGTAATTTTGACTGGAAAAGACTGTGCATCTCCTTTTTCAATTTTAATTTTCCCAAGATACTTTCCATCTAAAACTAATGCAACATAATTATGATGTTCATAAGAATCAACGCTTTGAAGTTTAATCGAACATTCGTTTCCTTCAAAATTAAAAGAAACCGAAGAAGCAGTTCCAATTAAAACAACATTATCGTTTTGAAGTTTTTCGATTCGACCTTCGTATAGAAAAGTTTTATTTTGATTTTGGATTTGCGAAACACAAACGGTTGCAATCTGCAAAAACACAAATAAAAAAGATATTTTTTTGAGAAACATAAGTTATTTGTTAAAATATAAATAGGATTCACAAATATATTTGAATCCCGTGATTCAAAAAGATACTAAAATGTCAAAACGTAATAAAAAAACACCACATAAACACATCAGATTTCAAATTCTAATTATAAAATCTTACAAATTCTATTGTTCCCTTTGAATTCAGAAAAGAACAGTCTACTTTTATAAATTAATTATTTTCTGAAAATGAAATCATCCTTATATATATTTTTATTGTTTGTTATTCTATTTTCTTCTTTTAAAAATAAAGAAAAAGAAAAGCAAATCCATGTTCATTTTGAAACAAATAAGAATCAAGCTGATCGAGATTCAATTGTTGCTTATGCTAAAAAATATTTAGGAACTCCTTATGTATATGCAGGCAATGATCCAAAAAAAGGTTTTGATTGCTCTGGTTTTGTTAATTATGTTTTCAAAAACTATGGAGTGACTTTACCAAGAAGTTCTGGCGAATACAAAAACATTGGAACAAAATTAAATCCTGAAGAATTTAAAGTGGGCGATATTTTAGTTTTTTACGGGTACAAAGACAAAACAATTATAGGGCATCTGGGCATTATTTGCGAGGCGAATGGAATGAAGTCAAAATTTATTCACGCATCGTCAGGAAAGGCACAATGCGTTACCATCACCTCATTAGATACCGAACATTATACCAATCGTTTTTACAAATGCATTGACGTTTTGACAAAATAGTTTTTGCTGCAAATTACACGAATTGGTAGCAAAATTTTTTATTCTTCAGTCAATAATTTAATCAGGCTTTCATCTCTTTGATAAATGTCTTTATAAAAATTTAGATTTCCTTTTCGGTCCACCCAAGCAGTAAAATAGCCAATATAAACAGGAACTTTCTTTTTCAATGTGCACCAGCTTTCTTTTCCGGCATGCATCGCTTTGTCAATTCTTGCTGGTGTCCATTGCGGATCATTTTTCAACAATTCTATAGCCAGTTCGCGAGGTTTTGCGACACGAACACAACCATGACTAAAAGCTCTGCTTTCTCTTTCAAACAAACTTTTTGCAGGTGTATCATGCAAGTAGATATTACTTGAATTTGGAAATAAAAACTTCACTAAACCAAGTGAATTATTTTTCCCTGGAAGTTGACGAACAGCGCCGTTATTCCATTCCAGATTTTTCTTTTGCAAATAATTTTTATCCTTTGCCATTCCGGGTTTAATCTCCGAATTGATAATACTTGTTGGAACATTCCAATACGGACTAAAAACAATATTATTCATCATTCCGCTGAAAATAACCGTTTTTGTCATCGCTTTTCCAACCACAACTGGCGAAATAAAAGCGATTTTTCCATCCTCAATTATATACAATCTAAATTCAGGAATATTGACTTCAATGTATTTTTTCCCTTTTTCCAACTCAGGATCAATCCATCTGCAACGTTCCATATTTACAATAATTGTTTTAATTCGGTCAGAAACCGGAATATTCAAATCCTCAATATGTTCTTTCAGAATAGTGTTTTTTGGTGTATAGCCATGACGCAATTCATACGTTTTCATTGCATTAATCAAAACCGTATCGCAAACCGCACTTTTACTATCTTCTTTAATATCTTTTGTAACAAAAAGCCTTTCTCTAATTTGAGTTACAATTGCAGATGAATCACCTAATTTCAAGTTTTTAAACTCTTCTTCAGTTTCAATTGTTTTCCAGCCTCCTTTTTTTTCAATATCACGATATTGTTTTAAAACATCGCGCAGTTTATAATACTGGCTGAACATTTTGCTCTTATGATCATCATTGATCGTTGATTTTTGAAAAATAGAATCCGTCAGGGCACGGTAATTCAGTTTTTTTCTTGGCAAAAGCCATTCAAGCGAAATACTAGTTTTTTCGTCAACACCAGAATATACTTTTTCGGCATAATAGAAATACAGATTAGAAATCATTAAGTCTGTACTTTCTTTTGAAAGTTTATTATCGTTGTTGCTTTCAAAAACAGCATTGATTTCTTTATATGGAAAATTGGCTTTTAGTCCTTCTTCATCAAGACCTTTATATTTATTGAATAAAGTATGTGCAAACTCATCAATTCCTTTATTGTCTTGCCACAATTGAGTCGATTTATTTTTTTTATATAAAGCCTGAACCTCATCCTGAAATTTGTCAAGTTTGGGATATGCAGTATAAAATGCAGCAATTTTTGTACTATCTATTGACAGTCTGAGTTCCGGTAGCTCTGCTTTGACTTTTACTTGATTTTCTTCTTTTTTATCCCCTTTCGAATTACATGAAACAACAATAAAAAGGCTTATAACGGCAATAAACTGATACCAAATTTTCATAATACAATTTTTAATAAAAATAGGAAAGTTTTAATAAATACAAACTTTTCTAAAATGAAATTTTCGATAAATCACTAGCATCCAAACAAATAAAAAAAAAGCCCCAAATACGCAACATATTTGGGGCTTTCGATATAACCAACCTATTAAAATTCTATTAGATAACAGTTCCTTTTAAAGTAAGAACTTTAGGAGTCGTCTCGGCACTAGTTGTAACAGTTACCGTTTTTGTAAAACCGCCTTTGTTCGCTGCATTATAAGTTGCAGTAACTTTAGCTGTTTTTCCTGGCTGAATTGGCTCTTTTGTATAATCTGTTGCTGTACAACCGCAAGAACCTTGAACATTTGTAATTACTACAGCTGTTTTTCCGGTATTTTTGAATTCATAAACGATAGCTTTTGGAGTACCCTGAGGAATTTGTCCAACATCTATTGTTTCAGCTTTCCAAACAATTGTTGAAGCTGTTTCAAATTTTTCTGTTTTAGAAGTTAACGATTTTACAGGCGCAACTGCAGAGAAAGACATTAAGCCTAATGCCAAAACTAACATGGAGATTTTAATCATTTTCATAGTTAAATATTTTTAATGGTTTATTGTTCTAAATTTCTATTTCAAAAGTATTTCAGATAAATTCAAATCGCTGTTAACCGGTCTCAAATCTTTGTTAACGACTTGTTAAGGGGTGTTTTTAAGCATAAATTTGATTAATATTACACTTTTAAAAAGCCATTTTTCTTGAAAATAAACAGACTTAATAGTATTATCCTCCTCGGATTAATTGCCATTATTAGCATATTGGTAGCGCAATTGCTTTGGACAAAAGAGGCATTTACATTAGAACAAAAAAAACTGAGCCAAAAAGCTCATATTGCCTTGCTTGAAGTTTCCCGAAAATTATATGAAGGAACTGATCACGAACATTCTTGCCAAAATCCTGTTCAAAAAATTTCGAACGATTATTATATTGTCAACATAGAGAATGATTTTGAACCCGATATTTTGGAATTCTATTTGAAATCGGAATTCAAAAAAATGAATATTACGACCGATTTTGAGTACGCTATGTACAATTGCCAAAGCGATGAAATGGTTTACGGCGATTATGTTTCTTTGTCTAAAAAAGGAAAACAAAACAAAACCGTATATTTTCCTAAACATAAAAATCTGGTTTATTATTTTGCCGTTCGTTTCCCAAATGAAACTACTTATTTGTTTAGTTCTATGCGTTTTTGGTTTGTGCTTTCGACTGCGCTTATTCTGATTTTGCTCATTTATGTGTATTCTATTTTTAAGCTTTTACAGCAAAAAAAATACTCAGAACTGCAAAGGGATTTTATCAACAATATGACGCACGAATTTAAAACGCCTTTATCTTCTATTTTGATTGCTTCGAAATATCTAATCGAACAAAATCCGATTAAGGAAGACAAAAAGCTGCATACTTATACTGATATTATCATCAAACAGAGTCATAAACTGAACAATCATATTGAGAAGATTCTCAACATTGCCAAATCAGATTATGTGCCTTTGGAAATAAAAAAAGAAACCGTTTTAATTGTTCCTATTATTGAAGAAACGATTGAAAACATTCGATTAAAATATCCGGAAGCCAATGTTAGAATTGAATCGGCATCGGCAGAATATAAAATTGAAACTGATGTTTTTCATTTCCATAATTTGATTTACAATTTATTAGACAATGCTATAAAATACTGTACTGACAAACCAGATATTCTGGTTCAGATAACTTCGCATAATCAAACTTTAAAATTGGCTTTTATTGATAATGGAATCGGAATTCCGGTTAAAAACATTTCTTTTATATTTGATAAATTTTATCGCGTAAAAAACGAAAAAAGCAATGAAGTAAACGGTTTTGGTCTCGGCTTGTATTATGTAAAAGAAATATGCAACCTTCAAAACTGGAAAATAAAAGCCGAAAACAATTCAGAAAAAGGCGTTACAATAACTTTGTCCATTCCTTATAAAAAATGAAACAGTTCAAAATACTTTATACAGAAGATGATGAAACTCTAGCTTTTTTAACCAAAGATAATTTGGAACAAAGCAATTATGAAGTTGTGCATTGCTGCGATGGAGAATCGGGGCTTCAGACTTTTAAAAAGGAAAAGTTTGATATTTGCATTTTTGATATTATGATGCCAAAAATGGATGGTTTTGATTTGGCTACAGAAATCAGAAAATTAAATACTGACATTCCAATTATTTTTCTTTCGGCCAAAACTTTAAAAGAAGATCGAATCAAAGGACTTCGTTTAGGTGCCGATGATTATTTGGTAAAGCCTTTCAGTATTGAGGAATTGATTTTGAAAATTGAGATTTTTTTAAAGCGTTCGCAGAAAAATATTCCGTTAGAAAAATCGGTTTATGAAATCGGAAAATATCATTTTGACATCAATAATTTTATTCTTTTTAATGAAAGTGAAAAAATCAGCCTGACGCAGCGCGAAGCCGAATTGCTAAAACTCTTTCTGGACAACAAAAATCTAGTTTTAAAAAGAGAACAAATTTTGACCGCACTCTGGGGAACCGACGATTATTTTATGGGAAGAAGCCTTGACGTTTTTATTTCCAGACTTCGTAAGATTTTAACTGGTGAAAAAGGAATCTCGATTGAAAACCTACACGGAATTGGTTTTCGTTTTTCAGTTGAATAATTCTTTTTCTTCGAATAAATCGTAACAATTCTGCTAAAAATAAAGAAAAATCTGTAAATGGATTTTAAAAAATCTTTGTATTTTTAAGTTCTAATTTTGTCAGATATGAAAATACATCATTTGCGAAATGCGACCTTAGTAATTGAAACCGAAAAGCATGTAATTCTGGTTGACCCAATGTTGGGGAAAAGAAAAACAATTGCTCCATTTACTATTTTTCGTTACAAACCAAAAAGAAATCCGCTTGTTGCTTTGCCAAAAAACAGTCGGGAAATTTTGAGTAAAGTGACGCATTGCTTAATTACGCATTTACATCCTGATCATATTGACAAAGCCGGAGAAGTTTTTTTAAGACGAAAAAGCATTGCTGTTATTTGCAGTGCAAAAGATGAAAAAGAACTCTCAAAAAGAGGTTTGAATATTGTTCAGACGCTTAATTACTGGGAACCTCAGCCTTTTCTTGATGGAAAAATCATTGGGATTCCGGCGCTTCACGGTTACGGATTCATTGCTAAACTTATGGGCAATGTAATGGGATTTTATATTGAACTTGCCGATGAAAAATCTATCTATATAAGTTCTGACACCATTTTTACTGATGATGTTCAAAAAGCATTAATCGAACTTAAACCCGATATTGCAACCGTTGCCTGCGGAACTGCACGATTAGATATCGGACAACCTTTATTAATGCAAATGAACGACATTTTAAAATTTACAGCACTTGCGCCAGCAAAAGTTTTTGCTAATCATCTTGAAGCTTTAAATCATTGTCCCACAAGACGCGAAGAATTAAAAAAAGCGCTTTTAGAAAATGATCTTTTATCTAAAACGGCTATTCCTAGTGACGGGACTTTTGTGGAATATTGATTTTTTTTCTACACCTCTTCAAATCTTTGTCGAGCTACTTACGGAGATTCCTCGTTCCTCGGAATGACATACTTTGAGTGTATACTTTTTAAATAACAACTTCAATGAAGGATTTTCCGTCTAGTTTGTCATTCCGAGGAACGAGGAATCTCCACAAGAAACTCCGCAATTCTATTCAAATAAAGAATTCAAAAAATAAAGTTCCGGATTAATTGTTTTTATTAATTCAAGTTTTTTGCTTCTATCCCAACCTTTAATTTCCTTCTCTCTAGCAATTGCTTCTTGAATCCAAGTAAATTTTTCATAAAACAACAAAAATTGAACATTATACTGTGAAGCAAATGTTTTATTTTTTGATAAAATGTTGTCTTGATGCTAACTTAATCTTTTCCTTAAATTATTGGTAACTCCTGTGTAGAAAACAGTTTTTGCTTTATTCGTTAAAATATAAATATAATAAGTATGATAGCCATCTTGATAATGCATAAAGAGAATTTCAAATTTCAATAAAAATAAGAAAATTCCTAAAATCACAAAACTAACAACCCAAATTCCCTCAACGTATTTATTGGTTTTGAATACCAAAACAATTCAAAATCTTCCAATTGCGTTTCGAAATCATTTTTCACTTCTTGAAAAGTATAATTTTTAGTAGCTGAAACTGAAATATTTCTCAAAATAGAAAGTAGCCATTCGCCTTCATCTTTGCTGGTTTGAATGGCAAAGCTTTCTTTTTTATCATGAAAAGTCAGCGACATCATTTCCCAACTTTTGCCTTTTTTGGACTTTGTGAAAATTTCTGCTGATGGTTTTCCTCCAAGCCAAACTACTTTTGCATTTGGTTTTGTATTGAAATCATTTTGCTCTTCTAAAGCATTAAAAATAAAATCGGGATGGATTTTTGTTTTTGGAATTTTAAAATCGAACCAATCCTGTAGTTCGTAATCAAAACAGATTCCGTGCATAAAATTAAAAAGTGATTTCTTTAATCCGAAACTAAATTTATCGTGATTGATTCCTGTTGAATCTGTGTAATCAATATCATTATTAGCAAAAGTTCCAATTGTTTCTGTTTTTTTAGTCACGCCAAATTTCTCCGGATATAACCCAACTGGACTATGCGCCGTAAGTGCAAACTGATGCCAAAATCCAGATTGCAAAACTCCTGCTTCAAATAATTGACGAACCATTTCTAAGCTGTCAACCGTTTCCTGAATTGTTTGTGTCGGATATCCGTACATCAAATAGGCATGCACCATAATTCCGGCTTCGGTAAAATTTCGCGTAACTTTTGCAACTTGTTCAACGGTAACGCCTTTATCGATTAATTTCAGTAATCGATCTGATGCAACTTCTAAGCCACCAGAAACGGCAATACAACCGGAAGCTTTCAATAATAAACATAAATCTTTTGAAAAACTTTTTTCAAACCGAATATTTGTCCACCAGGTTACAGCTAATTTTCGTTTCAAGATTTCAAGCGCCACAGCACGCATTAATGCGGGCGGAGCAGCTTCATCAACAAAATGGAATCCGTTTTGCCCTGTTTGTTCTATTAATTCCTCCATTCGATCGCAAAGCAAGCTTGCGGCAACTGGTTCATACACTTTTATGTAATCTAAAGAAATATCACAGAAAGTACATTTCCCCCAATAACAACCATGCGCCATTGTGAGTTTATTCCAGCGTCCGTCGCTCCACATTCTATGCATTGGATTTACGATTTCGATAACCGAAATGTATTTATCCAAAGGCAAATCTGAATAATCTGGCGTTCCAACTTGTGACTGTTTATAATCGTGTTTTAAAGAATTGTTTTTGTAAACTACTTCTCCATTTTCTAACAAAAATGTTCTTTTAAAAGAATTGGAATTTGGGTTTTCTAAATTGAAAATTAACTCTTCAATTGGAACTTCACCGTCATCTAAAGTAATGAAATCAAAAAACTCAAAAACACGTTTATCTGAAAGCGAACGTAATTCTGTATTTGGGAAACCGCCACCCATTGAAATCTTAATTTCCGGATGATTTTGTTTGACCCATTGTGCACATCGAAAAGCACTATATAAATTTCCCGGAAAAGGAACTGAAATTAAAAAAAATGTTGGTTTTATGGTTTCGATTTTAGTTTTCAAAAGTGAAATTAAAATCGAATCAATATAAGTTGGTTGCTGCTGAAGTGCTTCGTATAATTCATCAAACGAATTGGCGCTTCGGCCTAAACGTTCGGCATATCGGCTGAAGCCAAAATTATCGTCGACACATTCAACAATAAAATCAGAAATATCTTCAAGATATAAAGTCGCCAAATGTTTTGCTTTATCCTGCGTTCCCATTGTTCCAAAAGCCCAATCGAGTTCTTCTAACTGTGCAAAACGAGAAGCTTCCGGAAGAAAATCTTCCTGGCAAATTTGAAGAGCCAATGTTGGATTTTTCCCTTGCAGAAATTGAATTACAGGATCAATTGTTTTTACATATTCATCTTGAAGAGCAAAAATTCTTTTTGAATTATCTGAGATTTCAGAGTTAACTTGAAACCTGAAACTTGAAACTTGAAACAAATCCAAAAGCCCTTTTTTTGAAAATAATTCCAAAATCACATCAATACCTAAATCTGCCTGAGCGGATTCAATATTTTTGGTGTTTAAAAAACCTTTTATATACGCCGTCGCCGGATACGGAGTATTCAGTTGCGTAAATGGAGGTGTAATTACAAAAAGTTTCGTTTTCAAAAGGGAATTATTTTTCTGCAAAAATACGGGTTATTAAGGACTTTTTCAGGAAAAGATTTTGTTGAATGTCGTTTTGATTTTTTGACTTGGTTTTGTAGATAATTAATTACATTTGTCTACCAAACTAATTTGTCTACATGCAAAACAAAAGCACTTTATTTCGTTTTTTTATCCTTTTTATTCTTCTTTTTTCAGCTACAGTCCAAGCACAAAATTTCAAATGGGTAAGACAAATAAAAGGAATCACATATGATTATAGTGATTTTGCAAACGAAATGGAATTAGATCAGGATGGCAATACTTATGTCTTTGGTGAAACTGAATCTTTTTTATTCGATCTTGACCCTACTGTTTCTGGTGTTGAAATTATAAATAATTCTCATATACAAAACTTTAGAAGCTTATACTTAATAAAACTTGATAAAGATGGAAATTATTTATGGGGAAAAATGTTAGGCAATTACAAAAGAGGTGGTGAGTATACATACGGAATGAAAATAGACAAGGACGGTAATTTGAATCTTTTTGCTACTATTTCAGAACTTAACACTTCTCAAAATATCATTGATAGTTTTATAACAATAATGAAATTAAAACCAAATGGAGATTTAATTTCAACACAAAAAATACCAAGAAATTTTAGCGGCGGCGCTAGTATAAATCCTTATTCTTTTGATATTGATAATCAAAATAATATTTTCGTTACGGGATATTTTATTGGCAGCATAATTCTTGACCCCTCAAATCCTTCAGTAAATCTAACCGCAACCGGCATTGACAATTTTATTCTTAAAATTTCAAATTCAGGAAAATTTGAATGGATTAAGGCTTTTGATAATCCTAGCGGAAGTATTGGTTACTCTAAAGTTATTGTAAGAGAAGATGGAAATTTAAATTTATTAAATGGAGAGAGTTTATATAAAATCAATTCTGCAGATAATTCAATTATGTGGAAAAAGGATTTTATTGATCAGGGAACTGATACCTTCAGCGTTACTAAAAATAATATAGTACTAGTAAACCATAAAAATGACATTAGTGCGATTGTTGATGTTGACCCGTCTCCAACTTCGACTGTAAATGTTTTCAATAACCATTTTATCATATTTTTAGATTTAGAAGGAAATTTTCAGACAGTAAAAAAATACACAAAACCTACTAATGGCAATATTCAATTTTATTCACTTGCCGAAGACAATAAAGGAAATTTTATTTTTGTTGGAAGTTTTAAAGACAAAGTTAATTTTGATCCGCTGAATAGTAATTTAACCTTAACTTCAATTAGCGACTATGGCGAAGGATTTTATTTAAAACTCGATGCAAACAAAAACTTTGTAGATGCTTTTAAATTAGGTCATGAACAGCCACAGTTAAGCCCTTACAACAACTGTTATTTGTTTCAAATGAAAAGAATAAAGCTTTTGGGCGATGATAATTACATCGTTGGTGATTTTATGTGGACTTGTGATTTTGACCCGTCATTAACACAACAACACACTTTAGGAACTGTAAATGCTGGAACAATAAACCGAGATGGTTTTGTTTTAAAACTTGGGTCTTGCCAAAGCTCAAAACCAAATGGTGATGAAAATCAATATTTTTGTGCCGCGAGCAATACAATTGCGAATCTTCTCCCAAATTCAGCTAATATAAAATGGTACAGTTCTTTAAACTCGACAACTCCACTTTTAAAAACCGATCCGCTTGTTGATGGTCAAACCTATTACGCAACTCAGCAAAGTGAAAATTGTCCCGAAAGTACAGAACGTCTTGCTGTTTTAGTTCATGTTGTTTCAAAACCATTAATGCCAACGATAATTAATTCATCCTTTTGCAAAAAAGAGAATCCAACATTAGACAATATTCAAATGTCTGGACAAAATATAAAATGGTATGATTTGGCAACAAACGGAAATATTTTACCTAATACAACTCTATTAGAAGATAACAAAACGTACTATGCTTCACAAACTGTCGGATGTGAAAGCGACAGAACTCCTGTTTTGGTTAGAATCTATGACAATCCTTCGCCAACCGGAATTAAGGATCAGCAATTTTGTATTCAGCAAAATGCAACTCTAAGCAATATCAATGTTACAGGCCAAAATATAAAATGGTATGACGCTTTGACGGCCGGAACGCTTTTACCAACGACAACGGCTCTTCAAAATGGTATAACTTATTACGCTTCACAAACCTTAAACGGTTGCGAAAGCGAACGAATTCCTTTTGCTATTACAATTCAAAACACTTTAGCGCCAGCAGCAAACGCAAATCAGTCTTTTTGTACAAATCAAAATCCAACAATCTCCAGTATCCAAATCACCGGAACTTCAGTAAAATGGTATGACGCTTTAACAAACGGCTCTCTATTAACCGGAACTACAAATCTTGTAAACGGAAAAACGTATTATGCTTCACAAACTATAAATAATTGCGAAGGACCGAGATTTGGAATAACTGTTTCGGTTGTAAATACACCTTCTGCACCAACAGCAAATGCTACTCAATCATTCTGCAAAAATGAAAATGCAACGCTAAATACTATTCAAATTTCAGGACAAAATATAAAATGGTTTGATACAGCAATGTCTGCCTCAACTTTGCCAAGCACAACTTTGCTAGAAAACAATAGAACTTATTATGCATCGCAGACTGTTGGATGTGAAAGTGACAGAACTCCTGTTTTAGTTCATGTTTATGATACGACATTGCCTACTGGAAATAACAGCCAACTTTTTTGCATTGATGAAAACGCAACAATTGCAAATCTCGCTGTTACTGGAACAAACATAAAATGGTACGATTTGGCAACAAATGGAACTATTTTACCAAATACGACTTTATTACAAAATAAAATTTACTACGCGACCCAAACATTAAACAATTGCGAAAGTGAAAGATTTGCTGTTATCGTAAAAATTCAGGATACTCAAAATCCAATTGCCGATTCGCCACAAACATTCTGTATTCAGCAAAAAGCAAAAATCAGCGACATCAATATTTCCGGAGAAAACATAAAATGGTTTGAAAGCCCAACTTCGACAATAAGTTTGTCTGAATCAACTTTACTTGAAAATGGAATTACATATTATGCTTCAGAAACTATAAACAATTGTGAAAGTGAAAGAATTTCAGTTGCAATTAATATTCTTGAAGCAACTGCTGGCAATTGTATTAATTTAGTTGAGGAACTTCCCTTTCCTAAATTCTTTACCCCAAATGGTGACGGATATAATGATTATTGGACAATAGATTTCGAATACTTAGCGCCAAACACAGGAATCAAAATATTTAACCGATACGGAAAATTCATTAAAGAGCTAAACAACAACGGCTTTTGGGATGGGAATTATCTCGGACAGCAACAACCGGCATCAGATTATTGGTTTATTGTAACGAGATTAAATGGCAAAGAATTCAAAGGACATTTTAGCCTAAAGAGGTAACATTATTTTATGAAACGCATTTTATTTTTTCTATTCTTTTTATTTTTCATTCCTGTATTTTCTCAAAATAAAAACCAATCTATTGGTTTCAAAGAGAATAAAGGTCAGATTATTGATCAAAAAGGAAAATCAAATTCTTCCGTTTTATATTTATTAAATTCTAATGGTTTAAATGTTCAATTGAAGAAAAATGGATTTTCATATGATGTTTATGAAGTAAAAAAAACTCCCGTAACACAGCCAAATGATCCAAGAAATGAACGAGAAAATGCTTCACATTTTCAAAACAAGAAAAACGAGCAAGAAACTAATTTTAAACTAGAATATATTTTTCACAGAATTGATATTGACTTTGTTAATTCAAATTCTAAAGTTGAATTAATTGCAGAGCAGAAATCTTCTGATTTCGACAATTATTACAATGTTCCGAGTAAACCCGAAGGAGTTACTGCTGTTTATCAATTCAAAAAAGTTACTTATAAAAACATTTATCCAAATATTGATGCTGTTTTTACAATTCCAGCTGATCCACAAAAAACCGTTGAATACAATTTTGTAATTCATCCCAAAGGAAAAATATCTGATATTCAATTAAAATTTAATGGTGTCGAAACAGATTTGGTTGACAACAAAATCCAAATGAATGTTCGTTTTGGAAAAATGGAAGAAACACTTCCTGCAAGCTGGATTGAAGATAGAGGAAGCAAAAAGGAAATTGAAGTTGGATACAGAAAAATTAAGAAAAATATTTATGGATTTAGTTCTTCAAATTCTATAGATGGCAAAACTATTGTAATTGATCCTGTGCCTATTAGATTGTGGGGAACTTACTATGCCGGAAATAATAGTGAGTATTCTACTGATATTTGCAACGACTTAAAGAATAATGTATACTTTTCTGGCTATACATGGAGCACTACAAATATTGCTACTACCGGCAGTTATATACAATATTATTATGCTCATTTTTATGGAAACGGGTTTGTTGCTAAATTTAACACGGATGGTGTCAGAGTTTGGGGAATTTACTATGCAGCAGTTCCGACAGCTATAAAAGTCGATACAAATGAAAATTTATATTTTACTGGAAGTGTGAATGTAGGCAGTGATATAAACAACTCTTTAATAGCTACACCAGGTTCGCACCAACCAGAATCTAAAGGATATTATTTTAATGCTTTTTTAGTAAAACTTAATTCTTCTGGAAACAGAGAATGGTCAACTTTTTACGGAGGTGATTATATGGATATAGCATATGACATTGCTATTGACGCACAAAATAATACATACTTAGTTGGACAAGCCATGAGTTCTACTAATATTGCTTCTACAAATGCCCACCAGCCTAAACATGCCGATGATTATTATGGAGATGATGGCTTTATTGCAAAATTTACACCACAAGGAGTTAGAGTCTGGGGAACATATTTTGGAGGAGAAAGAGATGAACGAATCCTCTCTGCCAATATTTCTGACGATGGTTTTTTATATGTAACAGGAAGAACAAGTAGTACTGGCGGCATATCAACAACAAACAGTTTAGTTGGTTTTGTTTCAGGGATGATTTCAAAATTTAATTTAGATGGGCAACAAATTTGGGGAAGATACTTTAATGGATCTACATTCAGTTTAATAGACAAATCTACCTTAAAAGGCCAATTTTTATATTTTATCGGTACAACAAACGATCATAATAATTTAAAGAGTACCAATACTTTCAATGAAAGTTTTATGGACTTACCAATGAATTTTGGCACTAGCAGTTATATCGCCAAATTTGATGTCAATACGCAAAACCTAGTATGGGGAACCTATTTTGGAGAAATTATTCAAGATATAGCTATAAACTCTAAAGATAAGATCATAATTGAAGGCTGTACTAGTTTAAAATCTGGAATTGCTACTGCCGACGCTTATTCTACAGCACCTCAATATGGTGATGCTTACATGATCAAGCTAAACGAAAATGGGCAAAGAGAATGGGGTACATACTATGGAGGAAATGCCAGCGAAGGTATTAATGGAGCTGCAGATGTAAACAATAAAATTTCTTTAGATCTCTTAGATAATATTTATTTGATAGGAAACACTCAAAGTTCGTCTGGCATTTCGACCCCTGGCGCACATCAGGAAAATTATTCATTAAATTCCGTTGGAGGGCTTTATAATGTATATTTAGCTAAGTTTCAAGATTGCTTATCAAATCCAATAGCGTCAAGTAACTCTCCAGTCTGCATTGGAAAAACATTAGAGCTAAAAGCATCTGGTGGAACAAATTATTCATGGACTGGCCCAAATGGATTTACTTCGATAGATCAAAATCCTACTATTCCAAATGCAACAGCCAGCAATAGTGGCGAATACAGCTGCTTAATTACAGGAACTGGCGGTTGCGACGATACAAAAAAAATAAATGTCGTTATTGGTGATATTGAAAAACCAATTCCTGATTTAACAACTCTTCCAACCATAACGGGTGATTGCAATACAACTGTAACAACAATTCCAACAGCTAATGACGTTTGTGCAGGAGTAATAAATGCAACAACCACAAGTCCGTTGTCTTATGCTTTGCCAGGAACATATACAATTGTTTGGAATTACAATGACGGCAACGGGAATTCAGCAACACAAAATCAAACCGTAATTATCGTAAGTCAGCCATTACCAACAGCAAATTCTCCACAATCTTTTTGTGTTCAGCAAAATGCAACTTTAAATGACATTCAAATAACAGGTCAAAACATAAAATGGTACAGTAACTTAACAAACGGAACAATTGTTTCATCCTCAACTGTAGCTCAAGACAAGACAACCTATTATGCATCACAAACTATAAACGGTTGCGAAAGCAGTAGAATTCCAGTTACCATTAATATCCAAGTCACTTCTGTGCCAACAGCAAACGCAAATCAGTCTTTTTGCACAAGTCAAAATCCAAAAATATCGAGTATCCAAATCACTGGGACTTTAGTAAAATGGTATGACGCTTTAACAAATGGTTCTCTATTAGCCGAAACTACAAATCTTGTAAACGGCAAAACGTATTATGCTTCACAAACTGTAAATAATTGTGAAGGGCCGAGATTTGGAATAACTGTTTCGGTTATAAATACACCTTCTGCACCAACAGCAAATGCTACTCAATCATTCTGCAAAAATGAAAATGCAACGCTGAATACTATTCAAATTTCAGGGCAAAATATAAAATGGTTTGATACTAATATGTCGGCTGCCCCTTTACCCAATACTACTCCATTAGAAAACAACAGAACATATTATGCGTCGCAAACTATTGGATGCGAAAGTGACAGAACTCCAATTTTAGTTCAGATTTATGACACTCCTTTACCAACTGGAAGTAACGCCCAACAATTTTGTATTGATGAAAATGCAACTATTTCAGCGATCAATATTCAGGGAACGAATATAAAATGGTATACTGCCCAAACTGCGGGAACGCTTTTAGCGAATACTACTTTGCTTCAAAATGGAACTTATTACGCTACGCAAACATCAAACAATTGCGAAAGTGAACGATTTGCTGTGAACGTAAAAATTCACGATACTCAAAATCCAATTGCCGACTCGCCACAAACATTCTGTATTCAGCAAAAAGCAAAAATCAGCGACATTAATATTTCCGGAGAAAATATAAAATGGTTTGAAAGCCCAACTTCGACAATAAGTTTATCCGAATCAACTTTGCTTGAAAACGGAATTACTTACTATGCTTCAGAGATTGCAAATAATTGTGAAAGTGATAGGATTCCTATTGTTGCCACTATTCTTGATGCAACTGCTGGCAATTGTATTAATTTAGTTGATGAGCTTCCTTTCCCAAAATTCTTTACCCCAAATGGTGACGGATATAATGATTATTGGACAATAGATTTTGCGTATTTGGCTCCAAACACAGGAGTCAGAATATATAATCGATACGGAAAATTCATTAAAGAATTAAACAATAATAGCGTTTGGGACGGAAATTATCTTGGACAACAACAACCGGCATCGGATTATTGGTTTATTGTTACCCGAGTTAACGGACAAGAATTTAAAGATCATTTTAGTTTGAAGAGATAAATTGAATTATAAAGTCCACATTGATTTAAAAAAAGCTAATCAATGCGGACTTTTTTCTTAAGTAACAATTTATCTATTTCGTTTGTACCATCATCCAGTTTGATATTTCTTCTAAAGCTAAAGGCGAAAAAGTCTGTTCAATTTTTTCATATTCTTCGGGAGAACCTGTTTTTGACTCTTGAAAAAGATGATTTAAATTAGGAAGTTCTTTTGTTTTTACATTTTTATTTCCTGCTTTCAGCAACGTTTTTTCAATAGCTTCTAAATCAACAGTTGCAGGAACTTGTATATCTTTGCTGCCGTTAAGGGCCAAAACTGGGCATTTTACTTTTGCTAAATTTACTGCCGGATCCATTTTTAAAAAATAATACATCCAGTTATTTGTAAATTGTGGCGTTAATGATTTTGCAATTTCTTCATTATATTTTGATGCAAAATAAGTCGTAACATCTTTTTTCAAATTTTCATCATTTGTTTTAGATACAAGAATGATATCATAAGCACCTCTAAAAATTTCCTGTGCTTTTTGAATATCATTTTCGGGAACTCCACTTACTCTTTCAACCGCTTCTTTTTGCAGAAGCAGTAATTTATCTCCACGAAGTCCTGGTCCTGCCAACAAAACAATAAAATCAATTGCCTTTGAATTTCCAGCAACAATTGGAGCAATTACTCCACCTTCGCTATGGCCAATCAATCCAATTTTATCTTTATTAATTTCCTTTCTGGTTTGTAAATAATCAACTCCAGCCTGAACATCTCTTGCAAAATCGGCACTTGTGGATTTTGAAATATCCCCTGTAGATTGCTCAACACCGCGATCGTCAAAACGCAATACAGCAAATCCTTTTTTGGTCAAAAAATCGGCTAAAACCAGAAAAGGTTTATGCCCTAAAATTTCTGAATCTCTATTTTGTCCTCCACTTCCAGAAATCAAAATCACTGCAGGAAAATTGCCATCTTTTTTAGGAAGAGATAATGTCCCTGCTAAAACTACTTTGTCCGTTTTATTTTCGAATTTCACATCTTCAGTATAATAAGGATACGGTTTTTGAGGTTCCTGAGGTCTTGCATAAACTTGTTTCTGAATAATTTCCTTAGATAAATTAAGTTCGGTAGATTGTCCTCGTTGCGTAAATTTTCCAACAATAATATTGTCTTTATTCAAAATTCCTTCGTAAGAAATTTGAGCCTTTGGCATTTCTAATTTTAAAATAGAATTATCAAAAGAAGCTTTTTCCATAGGAATTCCTATAACTTTCTGATCAGGACTATCCATTGTCGCACCATATCCTGTTTCGGTTTTATTGACATGAAACACAACTCTTAATTGAGTTCCCGGCACCTTTAAAAGTCCGTTCCATTGTCCTGCAATTTCTTGCCCGTTCATTATAAAAGAAAGTAAAGCCGTAATTATAATAAGTATTGTTTTTATCATTTTTATTGAAATAAATAAGGTATTATTAGTAATTAAGAATTGTGATTTTTTTGTTTTTTCTCCAATTGTTTAAATTTGATGAAAGAGTATGCAATTGGTACAAAAGCTAAAGTAAATCCAATGCCAACAAAAGCTTTTGCAAAAATAAAGCCTGAAAAAATGATACCACCAAGGACGATAATCAAACCGCCAAAAAACCAAAGCTTCCCGGCAAATGTATGTGTAGCTTTCCAAACTTCCTGGCTCTCCAGTGTCCAAGGTGTTCTGATTCCGATAAAATAATTGGGTTGAATCACTTTAAAATAATTTCCCATTACCATCAACAGAATCCCTACTAGAATATACATTAAATTTGGATTTGAAGCCGACTGATTTTTTGAAACATATAGAAGAAATACAGCTAATAAAGACATAAACGAAACCATAAAAAACTTCAATTTATAAAACTTTTTTCCCATTAAAGAAATCCTTTTTTTAGGATCTAATTTTGCTGCAGCGAACATTACAGCATACATTAATACAGGAAGGATAAAAACTATTACAACCAGAAAAGACTTATTTCCCCAACTATCAATTTCTCCTTTCATATTCCAATGAACTGGAACTCTTTCTGGAAGACTGTTCCAAATAAAAGCCAAATACGCAAACGGAATCAGAACAATTCCAATAATTGGAAGCTCTTTTTTAAATTCTAAATTCATTATTTTATTTCTTAAAAGTTAGTATCCATTGCAAAACATCTTCCATTATTGTGGTATTAATAGAGTAAATAATGAATTGCCCTTTTTTTTCGGATGTAATTAAATCGGCTCGTTTTAAAATATCTAAATGATGAGAAATACTAGGTTTCGAAATATTAAAAGCATCAGCAATTTCTCCCGCTGTCAAATCTTTCTGCTTCAACAGTTCAAGAATCTCTCTGCGGGTTGCATCATTTAATGCTTTAAAAATCTCATTCATCATTTATATATTTAGACAAATATCTAAATACTTTTTTAATTGGCAAAAAAAAAGCAGTATTTTTTTACATTACTGCTTTTTAATATTTATAAATATTCTTTTAAAACTTATGTTCGTCTTTACTTATTACCAAAAATGAAAATAAAGAAATACAAGCAGCCGCTGTCAAATACAAGCCTACGTAATTCACACTATAAGTTGATGCCAACCAAATTGCTATCATAGGCGCAAAAGCAGCTCCTAAAATTCCCGCCAAATTAAAAGTTAAAGATGCGCCAGAATAACGAACATTCGTAGGAAACAACTCTGATAGAAAAGTTCCCAACGGACCATAAGTAAAGCCCATTAAAGCCATTCCGATACAAGCAAAAATAGTAACCAGAGTAATATTTCCTGAACTCAAAAAGTAAGAAAAGAAAAATCCGAAAATTGCAATCGCTATTGTGGCCAAAATAAGCATTTTGCGACGACCAATTTTATCAGCAACCACAGCCGAAACTGGAATAAAAATGGCAAAAAACAATACCGAAAATAATTGAATTAACAATCCGTCTCTTTTAACAATTCCTAAATCTGAAGTTGCCCAGCTCAAAGTAAAAACAGTCATCAGATAAAAAACCAAAAAAGTTGTAATAGCGCAAAATGTTCCAAAAATCAATTGATTTTTATACGATTTAACCAAAGTCAAAAATGGAACTTTTACTTCCTCATGCTCTTTTTTTGAATTTTCAAATGAAGGAGTTTCACTAATTTTTGTTCTGATATAAAACCCAACAACAACTAAAAGTGAACTAGCAATAAACGGAATTCTCCATCCATAATCCATAAAATCTTCATTGCTCATTGAATCAGTCAACAATAAAAAAGTACCGCCTGAAAGCAGCAATCCAATTGGAGCGCCTAATTGCGGAAACATTCCATACCACGCTCGTTTATTTGGTGGCGCATTTTCAATTGCCAACAAAACTGCTCCTCCCCACTCTCCGCCTAAACCAACACCTTGTCCGAAACGACATAACATCAATAATAAAGGAGCTGCAATACCAATACTGGCATGACTTGGCAAAAATCCAATTGCAACCGTAGAAATTCCCATAGTTAATAACGCTGCAACTAAAGTAAATTTACGTCCAATTTTATCTCCATAATGTCCAAAAAAAGCAGAACCTAAAGGGCGCGATAAAAAGGCGATTGAAAAAGTTGCTAAGGACTGCAGAGTCGCCATTGTTGAATCGGCACTAGGGAAAAATAATTGCGGAAAAACCAATACTGCAGCATTGGCATAAATATAAAAATCAAAAAATTCAATTGTGGTGCCTATAAGGCTTCCAAAAAGAACATGTTTTAGAGAGTTTTTCTGATCAGGGCTAGTTTTCATGTAAAATAGATATAACTTTTTTTTGATTACAAAAATATAGTTTCATTATTAATAATTCATGTTTAGCCAAAATAGTTTTAAAACAACAATTACTTTTTAACAAATTTAATGTGTTTTATGTTTTATAGATTTTCATTTAAGCCAAAATTAAAAACTTGATTTTATGATCTTTAATAATCGTTAACAAAAAATCAAATCATAAGCAATCGTTAAAAACGTTTTTAACTGTATATTTTCATTAAATTTACAGCTATCAAAAATAAATCTAAAATTATGCCTACCGACTGTATCAGCTATCAAAATTCAGGATATTTCTCTACCTTGATACAAGATTATTTAGATCAAAAACCAGCACTGCAATCTTTATATAATAATTTTCCAACATTGGAGAATTTCGAAAAACAAATCCAGGAAAAACAATCCAATTTTGATAACAACAACCGAATTCCTTTGGTTGAAACGCTAAAAAAACAATATCAAAATAGTGAGATTTCAGATTTAACTAAACAAAATATTGAGCTTTTAACATTAGAAAATACTTTTACAATTACAACTGGCCACCAATTAAATTTGTTTAGCGGTCCTTTGTATTTTTTATATAAAATCATTTCGACAATTAATTTGACCAAAGAATTAAAGTCAAAGTATCCATCGAATAATTTTGTTCCAATTTATTGGATGGCGACCGAAGACCATGATTTTGAAGAAATCAATTACTTTAATTTTAAAGGAAAAAAATTCAGATGGAACAAAGAAAGCACTGGTCCGGTTGGCCGACTTTCGACTGAAGGTTTAGCCGAATTTTTCGAAATTTATTCCTTAGAATTAGGATCAAATACAAACGCAAATATTTTAAAAAAGCTTTTTGAAGATGCTTATTTAAAACATGATAATCTAGCGGATGCAACGCGTTTTTTAGCCAACAGTCTGTTCGCAAATTACGGATTAGTGATTTTAGATGCTGACAATGCCAATTTAAAACATGCTTTTATTCCATTTGCAAAAGAAGAGTTAGAGAAAAACACTTCTTATAAAGCTGTTCAAAAAACAATTGAAACTTTAAAAGATTATACGGTTCAGGTAAATCCCCGTGAAATTAATTTATTTTATATCGAAGATAATTTGCGTGAAAGAATCATTTTTGAAAACGATAAATATCACGTTAACAATACCAAAATATCATTTTCTAAAGATGAAATCTTCACATTATTAGAAAGCAATCCAGAGAAATTCAGCCCAAATGTAATTATGCGTCCGCTATATCAAGAAATTATTCTTCCTAATTTATGTTACATTGGCGGAGGCGGAGAAATTGCGTATTGGCTGGAATTGAAATCTTTTTTTGATGCTGTAAATATTACTTTTCCAATAATTTTAATACGTAATTCAGTTCTTCTTTCTACAGAAAAACAAGCTAAAAAAGCCGATAATTTAGGTTTAACCTGGAAAGATTTATTTACAAAACAGGAAAATCTAGTAAATGCGATTACACACAAAATTTCAGCTTTCCCAATTGATTTAGCACCTCAAAAAGAATTGCTGAAAACACAATTTGAATATCTTTACAATCTAGCCAATCAAACTGATAAATCATTTTCCGGTGCCGTGAAAGCTCAGGAAGTAAAACAGACAAAAGGTTTAGAGAATTTAGAAAAACGTTTATTAAAAGCACAAAAAAGAAAATTAAGCGATCAATTAGAACGAGTAATCGACTTGCAATGTGAATTGTTCCCAAACAACAGTTTACAGGAACGTCAAAGCAATTTTTCTGAATTTTATCTGGAAAAAGGCGAACAGTTAATTCCGCTTTTAATCCAAAAACTAAAACCATTAGAAATGAATTTTAATATTATAACAATTTAAAAAACAATAAAATAATAATTCTTGAGAGCCAAATAACCACCTATCTTCTCAAAATTATTATCCAATAAACCAAATAGCGATTTTTAAAATTATTAACTAACCTATTTACCCTAAACCAATGGTAAAAGAACGCTTAATTTCGCTAGATGTCTTTCGCGGACTCACTATTTTATTAATGACAATTGTCAACAATCCCGGAGACTGGGGCAATGTTTATCCGCCGTTACTACACGCCGAATGGAACGGTTGCACGCCAACCGACTTAGTTTTTCCATTTTTTGTATTTATTATGGGAGTTGCCATACCACTTGCAATGCCTGATAAAATCTACGACAACACCACATTCAATAAAATTCTCATTCGTTCCTTAAGAATGTTCTGCCTTGGAATCTTCTTTAATTTTTTTGGAAAAATTCAGCTATTTGGACTTGAAGGAATTCCCCTTTTGATTGGCCGTTTAGCCATCACTATTGCTGTTGGATATGCTTTAATGGGAAGTTTTAGTTCAAAAGTTAAAAACATTTTAGCATTTTCAATTCTGATTATTTACTTCTTTCTGGCTTATAGTGGTATTGAAGCTTATCAAGATGTCAGACTTCCTGGAGTTTTACAACGAATCGCAATTGTCTATTTTGTAGTTTCTCTTCTATATTTAAAAACTTCTCAAAAAACGCAAATTATTACCGGAATAGTTTTGTTACTCGGATATTGGGCATTAATGACACTAATTCCAGTTCCCGGAATTGGAGAAGCAAATCTCGATAAGGGAACAAATCTCTCTGCGTGGCTAGATGGCGTTTTATTAAAAGGACACATGTACCGAGGCACCGTAACTTGGGATCCTGAAGGAATTTTAAGTACCCTTCCGTCAATTGTAAACGGAATTATAGGATTGTTGATCGGGAAAATTCTGCAATTAGATACAACCAAAATTCAAAAAGCCCAAAAAATGGGTATTGTAGGAACCACGCTTATATTTTTCGGTTTGCTTTGGGATGTTATTTTCCCAATAAATAAATCAATCTGGACCAGCAGTTATGTTTTATATACAACAGGACTGGCGACAGTATTTTTAACCATTTTATATTTAATAATCGACATTAAAGATTATAAAAAAGGATTTAAACTGTTTTTAATCTGGGGAGTAAATCCAATGATTGTATTTTTTACATCACAGATTATTCCGCAAGCTTTAGTAATGATTGAATTCCAAAATCCGCATGCTCCTTCA
This sequence comes from Flavobacterium resistens, assembly GCF_900182645.1. GTDB lineage: Bacteria > Bacteroidota > Bacteroidia > Flavobacteriales > Flavobacteriaceae > Flavobacterium > Flavobacterium resistens. Next base: position 660,383 of record NZ_FXTA01000003.1, read on the forward strand.
GAAAAAATCAACTTATTAAATTATCTGTATAGCTTCTGGATTGCACCATTTTTTAATAATCCAATGACAGCTTCATTAGCTGGAGCATTAGTTTATGTAGGCATTTGGACATTTATCTTATGGATATTCTACAGAAATAAATTAATATTTAAAGTATAATTTTCCTTATCAAATTATCAAGAGGTGGACAGTTGTCTGCCTCTTTTTTTATGGCAATATTCATAATTGAGACTTTTCTTAATCAAAACATCATTCTAACCTATTTAAATTATGAATTTATTAAAATCAATTCGCAAAAAAAGTCTACTTTTGCACAAAATTAAAAATAAGCAATAAAATGGCAACAAATAGAACTTTTACAATGATTAAACCAGATGCTGTTGCAAACGGACACATCGGGAATATCTTAGCAATGATTACTAATGGAGGTTTCAAAATCGTTTCATTAAAATTAACTCAATTAACTGTAGCTGATGCTCAAGCATTTTACGCAGTTCACGCAGAAAGACCTTTCTACGGAGAATTAGTTGAATTTATGTCACGCGGACCAATTGTTGCCGCAATTTTAGAAAAAGACAACGCAGTAGAAGATTTCAGAACTTTAATTGGAGCTACAAACCCAGCTGAAGCTGCTGAAGGAACTATTCGTAAAGCATACGCTACTTCTATCGGAGAAAATGCAGTTCACGGTTCTGACAGCGATGAAAACGCTGCAATCGAAGGTGCATTCCACTTTGCTGGAAGAGAGCAATTCTAATAATTTTAGATTGTAGAGTTAAAATTTCAGATTACTGAACTTAACGATCACAAATAAAAAAATCCATTCGCCATGGCGAATGGATTTTTTTTATACTGTAAAATCTAAAATCTAAAATCTAAAATCTAAAATCTAAAATCTAAAATCTAAAATCTAAAATTAACGAAGTACGACATCTTTCACTACTTCACGCCCCAATTCTTCATTAATCATTTTTACGATTTTTGATTTTCCATGGCTTAATTCTTCTCTTAAAACAGCCGAACCCAATTCAACATAAAGCGTACTTCCTTTCAAAACAACATTTCTCGTGTATGTTTTAACTCCATTTCCCATTAAATTTGTCCAAGCCTCTTTTACATCAATTTGATCCATTCCAGGTTGCAATTTATTCACCTGAATAATCTGCTGCAAAACAGCTCCAATCGTACTTTCGTTATTTAGTCTTTTCGCCATCATTCAAAATATTAATTGGTTCCGCTTTTTTATAATGATATTCTTTGTTCTGATCATTTTTAACTACAAATTCTTTATCAGAAATTGAAATTAATTCCTCGCTCCATTTGGCATAACTCGTTTTATAATCCAAAAATGTGCCTTTATCCGTAAACCTAACCGATACATTTTCAAAAGTATTTGTTGTCAAAAAAGTCCCATCAAGTTGCGCCATCACTTTTGTCCTTTTTCCTTTGGTCCCTTTAATTTCAAAAAAATCAAAATTCTCATTCATTCCGTACGCCTTCTCTTCTCCTTTATCAAAAACCACTTTTTCAATTTCCCAATATCCATTCAGTTTTGCAATATCTGCGGGTTTTATTTCTTGTTTGCAGCTCACAAACAAAAGTGATAAAACCAAAATCATAAAAGTGTTTTTCATAATAAATATAATATTAATAAGAAGCTGATACCTGCTGTCCGCTGTATCTTTTGCGCCGAACCCCGGCACAAAAGGATGTCGCTCCCATCAGGGCTAGGGCTCCCGTTTTCAAAAGAAAATTTAGCGAACTACAAAGTTAAACTTATAAATTTCAAAAGAAATAAAAAATTGCAAAACCCATTAAACTATTTTATATATTTTTGGTCAAACCCCAAACTAAAACCAAAAAACATGACTAAAACCTTTTGTACCATCCTGACAATCTTATTGTTTGCAAGTTGCAGCAAAGATTCTACTGAACCAGAAACAACTCCTTCAGAAAGTATGTATTTCCCGCCAATAACAGGAAATACTTGGGAAACGAAATCAATAGCTGATTTAAAATGGAATCAAAGTGCCGTTCAGCCTCTTTTAGATTATTTGCAGCTCAAAAACTCCAAATCATTCATAATCCTAGTTAACGGCCGAATCGTGTTAGAAAATTACTTCAACGGACATTCAGCAACAACACCATGGTATTGGGCCAGTGCTGGAAAAACATTGACTTCAACCGTTACTGGAATTGCACAACAAGAAAATTTATTAAATATAAATGATAAAGTTTCAAAATATCTAGGCACTGGCTGGACAAGCGAAACATTAGCACAGGAAAACCTAATTACCTGCAAACATTTATTAACGATGACATCAGGATTAGACGACAGCACAGACGATGTCGAACCTGCCAATTTAAAATACAAAGCCGATGCCGGTTCTCGATGGGCATATCACAATGTATACGTAAAGTTACAAGATGTTGTCGAAAAAGCAAGCGGACAAAAATGGGAAAGCTATTTCAACAGTAAATTAAGAGACAAAATCGGAATGAACGGTAATTGGGTTCAAATCGATGTCAACAGTGTCTATACCAGCAACACAAGAAGCATGGCGCGTTTTGGGCTTTTAATGCTAAACAAAGGAAAATGGGAAAACAACACCATTTTGAACGAAGCTTATTTCAATGAAGCCACAACAACCTCACAAAACATCAATTTAGGCTATGGCTATTTATGGTGGCTAAACGGAAAAGCTTCCTACCATTTACCACAATCGCAACTTACTTTTCAAGGAAGCGTAATTCCGACTGGACCAAGTGATATGTTTATGGCATTGGGAAAAAACGATCAAAAAATATATGTTATTCCGAGCAAAAAAATGGTTGTAATCAGAATGGGCGATGCAGCAGATAACCAAAATCTTGCACTATCCGATTTTGACAAAACACTTTGGGAAAAAATTAATGCTTTGTATCAATAAAAAAGTTTTTAAATGGGAAAAGCGGTTTAAAACTTTTCCCATTTAAAAACTCATATTATTTTCAGAAAATAAAACTGAAAATAATTATCGTTTGGTTTTCATTCTTTTTAGAACTCCCATAAAAAAGAATCCTATTCCAAGAACTAATAAAATATAGTAAAAAGAAAGACTGTTATCTCTTAACACATTCGCCAAAACAAAACAGATAACACTCGCGAAATAAAATACTACAGGCGATGCATTTTTTATAGATTCGAAACTCATTTTTAATTATTTAAAGAAACTGTCAACGAATTCATATTTATTAAAGACTTGCAAATCTTCAATTCCTTCGCCCACGCCAATATATTTTACCGGAATTTTAAATTGGTCCGAAATTCCAATTACAACCCCGCCTTTTGCTGTTCCATCTAATTTTGTTACTGCAAGTGAAGTTACTTCAGTTGCTGCAGTAAATTGTTTTGCTTGTTCAAAAGCATTTTGACCTGTTGAACCATCTAAAACCAAAAGTACGTCGTGCGGAGCATCAGCAACAACTTTCTGCATTACACGTTTTACTTTTGTCAACTCGTTCATCAAATTGATTTTATTGTGCAAACGGCCAGCGGTATCAATAATTACAACATCTGCATTTTGAGCTACAGCAGATTGCAAAGTATCAAACGCTACAGAAGCAGGATCACTTCCCATATTTTGTCTTACAATTGGCACATCAACTCTGTCAGCCCAAACCTGCAATTGATCAATTGCTGCAGCGCGGAAAGTATCAGCAGCACCTAAAACAACTTTGTGACCTGCTTTCTTAAACTGATAAGCTAATTTTCCAATTGTTGTTGTTTTCCCTACTCCGTTTACTCCAACAACCATTAAAACGTAAGGTTTTTTATCTTTTGGAACTTCAAATTCAGTTGCTTCGCCAGTATTGGTTTCAGACAATAACGCTCCAATTTCATCTCTAAGAATCTGATTCAATTCGTCAGTTCCTAAATATTTATCTTCGGCAACACGTTTTTCGATTCTCTCGATAATTTTCAAAGTTGTATTTACACCAACATCCGAAGCTACAAGAACTTCTTCCAGATTATCTAAAACATCATCATCAACTTTAGATTTTCCAGCAACGGCTTTACTTAACTTTGAGAAAAAAGTAGTTTTTGTTTTTTCAAGACCTTTGTCTAAAGTCTCTTTTTTTTCGGTAGAGAATAATTTTTTAAAAAAACTCATTTTTTTGTAGATTTTTTGATTATTAGATTTCTTGATTTTCAAATCAGAAATCTAAATCTTTAAAGAAAGTGCAATTGTTCCTCAAAAAAGGACCAATTGTTACGATTCTCTAAATTTTTAGACAAATATAGGTAATAAAAAAGCTACTTCCGAATGAAAGTAGCTTTTCTATATAATGTAATTGTAATTATTTCTTTTTCAAGAATTCATCAACTTCTTCAGGAGCCATAATAGATTCTACGAATGTATATGCACCAGTTTTAGGAGATTTTACCATTTTGATGGCTTTTGATAATCTCTTAGAAGATGTTTGTAACGATGCTACGGTTTTCTTTGCCATGATTCAAATGTTATTTGAAGCTTTTATAAAACTCTCATGGCTAAACCATTCGAGATTTACAAAAATCTCTAATTATTACTTAATTTCTTTATGAACAGTTACTCTTTTCAAGATTGGATTAAATTTTTTAATCTCTAATCTGTCTGGAGTATTTTTTTTGTTCTTAGTTGTAATATATCTAGAAGTTCCTGGAACACCAGAAGTCTTGTGCTCAGTACATTCTAAAATTACTTGGATTCTATTACCTTTCTTTGCCATCTTGCTATATATTTATTTAGGAAAAGATTATTTGATAAATCCTTCTGACTGCGCTTTTTTCAAAACAGCAGTGATTCCATTTTTATTAATTGTTTTTATCGTAGATGCTGCTACTCTAAGAGTAATCCATCTATCTTCTTCTGGAAGATAAAAACGCTTTTTAACTAAGTTTACAGAAAACTTTCTCTTAGTTTTGTTCATAGCGTGAGAAACGTTATTTCCTACCATCGCTCTTTTACCTGTAAGGTCACAAACTCTTGACATTATACTTATCTTTTATCGTTATTCAAAATCAGGGTGCAAAGAAAAGAAAAATAAACCATTGTAGCAAAAAATTATTGCACAATTTTTAAAATTTCTTTCTGTAATATTTCTAAACTCTTAATAGTCGCTCTATCTATCACTTTTTCACGTGGTTGACCAAAGTTAAATTCTTCTACAATTATATCATCTGGTGTTGCCAAAGCTATAAAAACAGTACCAATTTCAGCATCTGAGTCACCTTTTGACGGTCCGGCGTTCCCAGTTGTCGCAATTGCATAGTCGGTTTTAAGCATCTCTTTAACACTCAAAGCCATAGCCTTTGCAACCTCTGCACTTACAACCGAATATTCATCAATTAAATCTCGCGAAATACCCAAAACATTGACCTTCGCTTCTGTCGCGTACGAAACAACGCTCCCTTTAAAATATTTTGACGAACCTTGCACAGAAGACAAAAGCGAAGCAATCCTTCCTCCAGTACAGCTTTCCGCAGTTGAAATTGTTTTATTTTGTTTCGAAAGCAGTTTGCCAATTACGGTTTCAATTGTTTCATTTTCTTCGTAACCAACTATTATATCATGAATTATCGCATCCAACGACTGAACATTGTCTTCAATTGCTTTCTCCAATTCTTCTTTATCTGTTCCTCTTGCAGTTAAACGCAAACGCACCCTTCCAGGATTTGGCAAATAAGCCAATTTGATAAAATCTGGCAAGTTATTCTCCCATTCTTCAATGCGTTCAGCGACTAAACTTTCGCCTTGACCATAAGTTAAAATGGTTTTATGAATAATATAAGGACGCTTGTATTCTCTAACTATTTTCGGAATTATTTCTTCTTCAACCAAATATTTCATTTCATATGGAACTCCTGGAAGCGAAACAAATACAGTATTTTCCTTTTTCATCCACATTCCTGGTGCAGTCCCAACCTGATTATGAAGAACCGTACAAGTTGAAGGTACCAAAGCCTGATCTTTATTCAATTGTGAAATTGGTCTTTTATAAAAACCTTCAATCAGTTGTGTTACGTGCGCCAAAACTTCTGGATTTACAACTAACTCATCATCAAAATATTCGCAGAAAGTTTTTTTGGTGACATCGTCTTTTGTCGGCCCCAAACCACCAGTCACAATAACAATATCAACTTTGTTTTGAAGCTGGGAAAAAGTATCTAAAATTTGTTTTTTATCATCACTTATCGAGATCATTTCCGTTACCTCAACTCCAATTCGGTCTAATGATTTCGCAATAAAACCTGAATTCGTATCAATAATCTGACCTATTAATATTTCGTCCCCTATAGTTATAATAGTTGCTTTCATAACATTAAAATGCTTTATTATTTCTTACATAAGTAAGCCAAAAATTTACAATGGAATATTTTTAAATTTTGTCTTTGGAGAGAGGTATTAAAGCGCCTTTACAAGTTAAAAGCCGCTTTCACAAAATTCACGAATAACAATCTTAACTTATTCCTGTTTTTTTTCAACAGGAATAAATCAGATTTTAATTTTTAAAGATCAAAGTCTTTTTTGATTTCTTTTATTGCTTCTTTTACTTGTATCTTAATACTCTTAAAAGTTTCAACAATATCTTTTTTCTTGCCTTCTGCTTTTGTCCATGCTTCTACTTGAAGAATTTCTTCAAAAGCCACATTCAAGCCCATCAAATCTAGCGTAGGTTTTATTTTGTGCGCGTATGAATAGGCATATTTATGATCCTTTTTCTTAATTCCTTCTTTGATTTGCTTTAAATCTTCAGGAACTTCAGTAACAAATAATTTTAGAATTTCATTTACAAATTCCGGATCATTATCTGAAAGCGCATATACTTTCGAAAGGTTATACTTTAAAGCCATTATTTTACTTGTATTCTGAATAATTTTTTATCTTCTAAAAATCCTTCTAAAACATCATTTGGTTTTACCGCAGCAACACCTTCAGGAGTTCCTGTAAAAATAATATCCCCAATTTTTAATGTAAAAAACTGCGAAACATACGACACAAGTTCATCAATTTTCCACAACATCAAACTTGTATTTCCTTTTTGAACGGTTTTAGAATTGTTTGTTAACTCAAAAGTAAGATTTTCCATAGAAACGAAATCACTTTTTGGTAAAAAATCTCCAATGACCGCAGAGCCGTCAAATGCTTTTGCTTTTTCCCAAGGCAATCCTTTCGCTTTTAATTTGTCTTGTAAATCTCTGGCAGTAAAATCGATACCTACACTAATTTCGTCATAGTACTTATGAGCAAACTTAGGTTCGATATACTTTCCTACTTTGTTAATTTTAACAATTATCTCTATTTCGTGATGAATCTCCTCAGAAAATTCTGGAATTACAAACGGATGTTGTTTTAACAAAACTGCCGAATCCGGTTTCATAAAAACCACAGGTTCCTCTGGACGTTCGTTTTTTAATTCCGCAATATGATTGGTATAATTTCTACCGATGCAAATAATCTTCATTTCTTTTTAAGTTGCTAAGATTCTAAGACACTAAGATACTAAGAACTTAGCGCCTTAGAATCTTAGCACCTCAGAACCTTATTTCGTATTTAATTTTCTTAGTTTAATTCCTGTCAAAACTTTTTTCGTATACAAAGGAAAATCGGCATTTTGGATCCAGCTAAAATATCCAGGTTCTGTTTCCAAAACTTTTTCAACTTTGACACCTTTGTGTTTTCCGAAGGTAAAAATCTCCTCATCATCTTGATCAAAAGCAATCATTCCGGCAAAATCAGCAATTTTTTTACGCGTTGTAAATTCAGACAACACTTTCATATCATTTTCCAATTCAGGATAACGATCCAACTGCGCTTTTAAAATTTCGTAAGTCGCCATTGTATCAGCTTCTGCCGAATGCGCATTGTCAAGCGTTTTTCCACAGTAAAATTTCAAAGCCGCGCTCAAAGTACGCTCTTCCATTTTATGAAAAATAGTCTGGACATCAACTGAAACTTTATTTTTCATATCAAAATCAACCCCCGCACGAAGTAATTCTTCGGCCAAAAGCGGAATATCAAAACGATCTGAATTAAAACCTCCCAAATCACTGTCTTTTATCATATTATGAATATGTGGAGCCAATTCTAAAAAAGTCGGCTCATTTGCCACTTTTTCATCGGTGATACCATGAACAGCCGTAGTTTGTGGAGGAATTGGAATAGTAGGATTCACTAACCATGTTTTGCTTTCCTTATTTCCGTTTGGAAAAACTTTAAATATTGAAATTTCTACGATACGATCCTTACCGATATCAATTCCAGTTGTTTCAAGATCAAAAAAGCAAATTGGTTTGTTAAGTTTTAATTCCATTTTAATTTTTATAAGATTACAAATGTAAATTTTAAAGCCGACTTTTCCGACCCTATTTTTATTTTTTTGCCCACAATTAGACTATTTTTTAAATTTTAACTTCAAAAAAGAATCTAAAATAGCGTTGTCTAAAATTTATTTTTCTATTTTTTCACTAATAAAAAACCCGGAAAACGAAATCATTTTCCGGGTCTAAAATTTATTTATAATAGATTAGAAATCTCTATCTACATCAAAAGCTTCTAAATATTCTGCTACTCTTTTTACAAAACTTCCTCCTAATGCACCATCAACAACTCTGTGGTCATAAGAGTGCGATAAGAACATTTTTTGACGAATTCCGATAAAATCACCTTCTGGAGTTTCAATAACAGCAGGAACTTTACGAATTGCTCCAAGTGCTAAAATTCCAACTTGCGGTTGATTGATAATTGGCGTTCCAAAAACACTTCCAAAAGTTCCTACATTCGTAACTGTGTATGTTCCTCCCTGAGTATCGTCTGGTTTTAGTTTTCCTGCTTTTGCACGGTTTCCTAAATCATTAACCGCTTTTGCCATTCCAACAAGATTCAACTGATCTGCATTTTTAATTACAGGAACAATTAAATTTCCGTTAGGCAAAGCTGCCGCCATTCCTAAGTTTATATTTTTCTTTTTGATAATATAATCACCATCAACAGAAATGTTCATTCCAGGAAAATCTTTAAGCGCTTTTGCAACCGCTTCCATCATAATTGGCGTAAAAGTCAATTTCTCTCCTTCTCTTTTTTCGAAAGCTGTTTTAACTTTATCTCTCCATTTTACAATGTTTGTAACGTCAACCTCAATAAACGATTGTACGTGTGCTGAAGTCTGAACCGAAGCTACCATGTAACCTGAAATCAGTTTACGCATTCTGTCCATTTCAATAATTTCGTCACCTCCATTCACTGAAACCGGAGCAGCCTGCTGGCTTTTTTGAACCACTGGCTCTGCTGCTGGAACTACTTTTGGAGTTTCAGCAACAACTTTTGGTGCTTCTTCAATCGCTTTTGGTGTCTGAACAACTCCTGATTTGCGATCTTCAACATATTTTAAAATATCTTCTTTAGTAACTCGTCCATCTTTTCCTGAACCCTGAATTCCGTTAAGTTCAGCAACAGAAACTCCTTCTTCTTTAGCAATATTTTTCACTAATGGAGAAAAGAATTTATCCGATGAAGCAAAATCCTGAGGAGCGCTTACAGTTTCTTTTACCGCTTCAATTGTCTTTTCAATTTCTGCCGCCGCTACCGGAACTACTGCTTCTTCAACTTTTGTTTCAGCTGGAGCATCACCTTCTGTTTCAATAATTGCAATAGTTTGCCCTACCTGAACTAGATCATCTTTACCAAATAACTGTTCAACTAAAACTCCTGATACCTCGCTTGGCACTTCGCTGTCAACTTTATCAGTCGCAATTTCCAGTACAGCTTCATCAGCTTCAATTCTGTCTCCAACTTCTTTCAACCAGTTTGTAATAGTTGCTTCAGCGACACTTTCTCCCATTTTAGGAAGTTTTAATTCAAATCTTGCCATATTGTTAACCTCAAGGGTGATTTTGATTTTCAGATTGCGAAATTACCGAATTTTTTAAATATAAATTACATTTAATATAATTTTTTACTCAATTTTTACAATTTGCCCTCTGTCATTTCGAGAATTGCTTCCAATAATAAAATTTGTTTTTTTGGGGAAAATCTTAAAAGTAACGTTCTTATCTTTAAGAGTTTCTATGATTTTGATACATTTTTTGAATGAAACGTACTGATTATCTAAAATAATCTCAACCTTTTTACCCTTAAAAACGTGGCACGAATTTACCATTTTTTCTTTTTTGAAATCTAAAAACTCTACTTTATTTTTTAGAATTGCAGGCAATTTTTCAGACAAAATACTATTTGAAGAATAAAAAATATACTTTTCTGGTGAAAGTTTTCGTTTTGGTTTTCCTTGAAACATTTTAGCAAAAGCAAAAAACCAAATTCCGATTTGAATGAATGCGCTAAAAAACAATGATTTCTTGAAATGCTTTTTATAAAAGAAATTCATTGCTTCCTGAAAACGTTTCATATATTTTTCATCTTTTATTGTGCTCTCACCTTTATAATGCAAAACTGTTGTTTCATGAAAATAGTAATTTGACTTTTGTTTGAGCAACGCACGATATGACAAATCGATATCATCGGCATACATAAAACAATTTTCGTCGAAACCTTTTAAATCCAGATAAAGTTCTCGTTTCATAAACATAAACGCACCAACAAGAATTTCAACTTTTCCGTTCTCATTTTCGTCAATATGCTGTGCATAATATTGATTGAAATTTTTCAATTTTGGAAAGATTTTATACAAACCTAAAACTTTTGTAAAAGCAACCCAAGGCGTTGGAATACCACGTTTACTTTCAGGCAGAAAATTTCCCGTTCCGTCGATTAGTTTACAGCCAATTATTCCTAGATCGTTTTTTTCTTCGGCGAAAGCCAAAATTTTAGCAAAAGTATCTTCAGCAACTATGGTATCGGGATTCAAAATACAAATGTATTTGCCTTTTGCTTCCGCAACTCCAATATTGTTTCCTTTTGGAAAACCAAAATTTTCTTTGTTTTGAATGAGTTTTACTGAAGGAAACTTTTCCTGAATCATCAAACAGGAATTATCTGCCGAATTATTATCGACAACAATAATTTCAGCATCAAGCGTTGCAATTGCTTCCTGAACACTTAAAACGCATTGTTCCAGAAAGTATCTTACATTATAATTAAGAATTATTACCGATAATTGCATGAAAATTTTGGGCTGATGATTTTTGGGGAAGTTAAAAATTTTCTGTTAATCCCAATCGTAAAGACCAATCGTTTTTACTTATTCCGTAATCCAAAGCTAAATTGCTATTGTTTTTTTTATTCCATTTAATTCGGACTCCGGTTCCAACCGCTGGATGCCATTTGTCAAATTGATAGGTATCCAATTTTGAAACCGATGAAATATTGGCAAAAAAAACGGCTCCAAAAAAACCATTTCTGGTTATATCAGTTCGATATTCGGTTTCAAAATAAATCAATGCGTTGCTTCGGTATCTGTTTTTTGTAAAACCACGTCCCGTTTTCCCATCACGATCCCAGCCAATACTTGGTAAATCAAGATAATGAGGTTTTCCTCCAAAAGTTGACCAATAAAATGCTCGCGACGCCCAAACGCGATGTTTGGTTTTACTGAAAGAATGGTATTTTCTTGCATCAAAATACAATGATTGCCATTTGTCGCCGTTTACACCGCTTGTATTTATTCTCAAATCAGCTTCTATATACATTCCTCCTTCGGGATTAACGATGTTTTTTCGGGAATCATACAAACCTTGAATCGCGAATCCAAAAGAAGTTTCATCTGAAAAATCTCCATTCATGTATTTTACATAGTCTGTTTCTTCATCTATATAAGATTCCTCAGAAATATTAGTGTAATTATCATAAAGAAACCCCATTCCTAACCGATAATTACCAACAACTTTTCGTGTAATAAATTGATAAAAACGCCATTGCTTATAATCTAAAGTTGACATTTCTTCTTTTGAATTATTATCGCCCAAGCCGTAAGTAAGCTGCGGATAAATTAGATAACGATAATCGCCAATGAAATTCCACTTATTGTCTTTTGTATAAATATAAGATTGAATTGGAAACACATATTGATTGCTAAAACTAAAATAAGGCGAAAACGAAACCTGTGACATATTTGTTGTTTCATGATCCTCACCCAAATAAAAAGTAGTCAAAAAAGAGATTACGAGTCCGTTTGAATTATTTGCACCAACCGGAACTGGCAATAGAGAAAAAGCCAATTTTCTATCTCTGCGTTCGTTGATTGTATCATTTTTTTTAAAGATTTTTTGAATGACGTCTAAAATATCTTGACTTTGCACAGAAATACTATCATTTTGCGAATAACAAAATGGCGAAACAAAAATTAAAAACAAGATAAATTTTATTTTTAAACCACTCATTAAAAAGAAGTTAAGAATACATCCTAACAAATTTAAAACTTTATTAAGACAATAGCATCTTTTCAAAAAGAATTACAGAAAGAAAATTAAGTCAGTAGAAAAAGTATCTTTGAAAGAACGAATATTGATTTCAAAAACAAATTTAATTATGCTTCGATTGTTTTATCTGCATATCGTATTTATCTTTTTAATTTCCAGTTTTAACAACAAATCCAATTTGGAATCAATAAATCTTGTAAAATCAAACACTTGGTTTATTGCTGGTCCGGCCAATGAAAATCAGGAAACGATAAATGCTGTTCGCCAAAAAGAAGGCATTATAAGAGTTACTGCCAAAGATTTTCCGAGAGGTGAAATTGAATTAAATGTTACTATTATTCCATCAGAAACAAATGACGGAATTCCGAAAAATTTATCTGCCGATTCTGGTTTTGTTACTATTATATACAAATCGACTCAGCTGATAAAATTACAGGCGCGAGAAGGAAATCCGGAGGGAACAGGTTGTATACATGGAGGTTCGCATCCCATGACTGATTTACCGGCATCTCCTAACAGTTTTACTACCTTAAAAATTCCCTGGAAAAACTTCAGGCAAGATGGATTAGTTGATGGGCGACTTTTGAATATTCATAACCTGTGTAAATTCAATTTTGTGAATTACAAACCAATTTCGGGAGCACTATTAGAAATAAAATCTGTTATAATTCAAAATTAAAAAAACATGAAACCAAGACTTTTTCTTTTACTTTTTATTACATTTTTAAACTTCGCCTACAGCCAAAAAAAAGCTGCAACTCCAAAAATAGACATTAATGGTGTTTGGGAAGATATCAATTCTGGCGTTCAAAATGCTGTTGCGATTATTTCAGATCAAAATGGAAAAATTATATTTTCGCATTATTTAGAATGGAAAGGTCAAAAATTTGTAGAAAGCGGCACAGGAAAAAGAACAGGAAATACAATTACCTATACAGTAAATGTGACTTTACCAATTGAAGGCTGGGCAACTGCCGGAACTCATACTTTGGTTTTATCTGAAGATGGAAACACACTTGAAGGAACTTTTAAAGACAACAAAGATCGAAATGGTCCAATCGCATTTAGGCGAGTTAGATGATTTTGTTTCAAGTTTCAAGTTTCAAGTTTCAGGTTTCAGGTTTTGCTTGTGAAACTTGAAACCTGAAACTTGAAACTATTTTTTCTATAAATGCAATTGAATTTTATATCTGTTACAAATTTTCATTACAAAAAGCATAATTGTTGAAAATAGCAGCGACCAGATAATTCCTGGAACTCCCACCCTAAAATATCCTGGAATAATATGAAAATTAAGTGCTTTACAAAAGTAATAAATAACGCCAGGCAAAATATAAATCAACAACGGATTTGCTGCGGCTGGCATAAAAAATTCGCTCCATTTTGTTTGCTTTTTAATTTCCATAATCCAATACAGAAGATAAAACAATGCTGTACAAATTGCTGCTGAAAACATGGTCCAGGAAGGTGTTCCTTTAATTTTTGAAATTCCAAAATAAGGACGAAGCAAATATCCTGTTATTAAAAACAAGAGCGTAAGGCCAATTACTGGCCAATTAATTTTTACTTCGGTTTTGCGATCAAAAAATAATAACGAAATTATAACTCCGCTAGTTACCAAAGTAGCATGTGTAAGATGCCCGGCAATAAAACCAAACCAAGGCAACTGATGTAAAGCCGTATCTTCAGTAAGATTGATTGAATTACAAACGACACATAAAACTAAAAATGCTGTCATGGCCCATAATCGTCCACAAACCAACCAATAATAAACCACGGTAAACAAATAAGCCCAGCCTATAAGCCCCAGAATTCCCCACCATTTTGGCGTCATTCCTCTTTCGCCATTGTCCTGAATATACAGAAAATACAGAATTACCAAAACAAGCATACCACCATATTGAAGTGTGTATTTTAACCCAATCGGGAAATCTTTTGTGTATTTATTCCAGATTGGAATTGGCATCGCATATGCTAAAAGCGCCCAAATAACTGGAGTAATCAACATTTTTGAGGCGTCATAACCATATTCTGCATTAACCATAAAGACACCAATAATAATTAAAGCCAAAGCTCTTTTGAGTGTGTGAATCCAAATTGTCTTAGGACTATCTCCTTTTATTAATCTTGCATTAAATGCAAATGGAATCGACATTCCTACAATAAACAAAAAAGCAGGAAAAACTACATCAACAAAAGTCATTGCATCGGCATCGGCCGGCATGTGTCTCATCCATTGCGGCACGTTCTTTATACTTGCAAGTTCATTTACAAAAATCATTACAAAAATGGTAATTCCGCGCAAAGCGTCTATAGAAAAAACCCTTTTACTAGATAAATTTTCTTTTATTTTCATAAATCATTAAATTATTATTAGAAACAAATATAAAATAATACTTGAGATAGAAAAATTAGATGACCATTATAAACGTATCTGTAATAAAAAGTTTACTCTTTTTGATATAAAATACAAGGTACTTTACTTACTTTTGCAGCATGTTATCATTCTTAAAGTCAAAACCGTATTTAAAGGACCTATTAGCTGGAAATTATGTTGATATTCATTCACATTTATTACCAGGAATCGATGATGGTGCCAAAACCATAGCAGATACAAGCAAACTTGCCAAGTCCTTTCAGGAAATGGGTGTCGTTCAATTTATTACAACACCGCATATTAGCCATTATATTTGGAATAATTCACCTGAAACTATCATTACAAAACATCAGGAAACCCAAATTTTGTTGGAAGCCGAAAATATTAAAATCCCCTTTCAGGCTGCTGCAGAATATTTCATGGATGACTGGTTTGAAACCCATTTTCAAAATGAAAAATTATTAACACTAAAAGACAATTATGTATTGGTTGAAATGTCATATATGAATGCACCGATACAATTATACAAGATTCTTTTTGATCTTCAGGTTGCAGGATATATTCCGGTTTTAGCACACCCAGAGCGCTATTTATTTTATCATAAAAATTTTAGTGAATATGATAAATTAAAAAAAGCGGGGTGTTTATTTCAACTTAACTTGCTTGCAACAGTAGGTTACTATGGTGGAGAAATCATGAAAGTTGCAGATGAACTTCTTAAAAAAGGAATGTATGATTTTGTTGGAACAGATGTACATCACAATAATCACATCGCATCATTCAATCAGAAAGTAAAGATTGACAACAATAATATTAAAACCTTAAAAGAAATTATTGCGAATAATCAATTCTTTAAATTTTAATATTATCTCCTCAATTAAAAATATTTGATAAAAAAAAACGGCTCAATTACTTGAGCCGTTTTTTTATAAAATCCCTTTTATTATTTTGAGATTATTCTTTTGTACCAAGGTTTCTTCTCTACCCTAACACCATAGCCGTAACCATAACCATAGCCTTTCGTAGAATCTGTATCATTAAGTACGATACACATATTTGGTAATTTTTTCTCTTTGTAGAAAGTATTTGCAATATTCAGCATACGTTTTTCAAGAACATTTGCACGCATTACATATACAAACGTATCAGCATTTTTGGCGATTAATAATGTATCGGTAACCAAACTAACTGGTGCAGTATCCACAATTATGTAATCGTATTCTTTTTTAAGTTCTTCAAAAAGCTGATCCACTTTATTACTCATCAACAATTCAGCCGGATTTGGCGGAATCACACCTGATGGAAGAATAAAGAAATTCTTATATCCTTCATGTTTGATGATATAATCTCTAACGTCTTTATCAGTTGATGACAAATAATTTGTCAAACCAACACTTGGAACATTAATATATTCACCAAATTTAGGGTTTCTAATGTCAGAACCAACCAATAAAACTCTTCTTCCAGACAAAGCAAAAGTTGCTGCAAGATTTACAGATATAAAAGTCTTACCTTCTGACGGGAAAGTTGACGTAACGAAGACTGTTTTTGCAATTCCTTCAGGAACTTTTGTAAGCATGAACTCCAAATTGGTTCTTACAATACGAATTGCCTCCGCTGAACTCGTTCTACTTTCCGATTTTATTAATTCCGCAATATCATCTGAAGTTGGTACATCTCCAATAAATGGAATTTGTGTTTTTCCTTCCAGATCCAATTTGCTTTTAATTTTTGTATCTAAAAGAGCATTACTATAAATAATTCCAAATGGGATCAATAATCCAAGCAACATTCCAGCCAAATAAATAATTTTTTTCTTTGGACTGATTGGATCTTTTTCTGCTTTTGCAACATCAATTACACGAGCATTAGGTTCAGTTGCTGATAATGAAATTGCAGTCTCTTCACGTTTTTGAAGTAAATATAGATATAGTTCTTCTTTAACTTTTTGTTGTCTTGCAATTACTCTAAACTGACGTTCCTGAACAGGAATTTTACCAATTTTACTATTTAAAAGACTTTCCTGACCTTTTATATCACGATTCTGTATTTGCAAACTAGCCTGCATACGTCTAAGACTAGTTGCAACATTTGATTTTAAAGAAGTTATTTGCTGATCTAATTTTACAACAGATGGGTTTTCTTCAGTAGCTGATTTTAGAATTCTGTTGCGATCCAAAACTAACTGATTGTAAGATGAAATCAATCCACTTGCATCAGCATTATCAGATATCATGTTAGTTGGTAACAAATCTGAATTATTGCTTTTTTTAATGAAATCTAAAAGTGAAGAAACTACATTCAATTGAATTTCAGTTTCTACTCCTTTTTTATCATATTCAGTAGAACCTTCAATAAAAAGTTTTGCCTCAGATTCAATATCTGTTAGTTTGTTTGTCTTCTTAAAGCTTTCTACATCTTGTTCTACACCATCTAGTTCTTGTGCAATTAATGCTAATCTGCTTGCAATAAATTTAGACGTATTTTCTGAAATGTAATTTTTATCCTCAGCTGCATTTTCATTATAAATCTGAATCATATTGTCAAGGAAATTTTCAGCTTTCTTAGCAACAGGATCAGAGATTGAGACATTAACAACACTGCTGGTTTTACTTATAGGCTCAACCTTCAATATTTTCCTAAAACTTTCTGTTAATTCATCCAAAGGATTAATGACAATACGAATTTCTTCAAATCTTCCAGTATGGTTTTTAGCGTAAAAAGCCGTTTTTTGAATAACTAACACGCCAATTTTTGTAGCTATTTTTTCTCCAAATTTAAATTCATTCTTTGTAGATAAAATAAAATTCTCCTTTTCTTCTGATTCTTCATCATCTAACGTAAAAGAATTTGAATTTAATAATTTACAATTTAAGACAATTTTTGCTTTATCAAATGAAGTTGTTTTGCTCAAAAAATAAACATTAATAGGTGTATCTACATATATATCACGATCAATAACTTTTCCTTCAACAAAGAGACCAACATTTAGATTCAAATTTTTAATAGTATTTTCAACTAATGTTCGAGACTTTAAAATTTCAACTTCATTGTCCACATTATTTTTCATACTTCCACCTAAACCTAAATCTGCAAAAGCGGATAATTCTGAAAGCATGCCGCCTTTTTTCTCATCTTTAACTAAAATAGAAGTAGTTGCTTCATAACTTGGTGTAGTATAACGTAAATAAAGAAACGCTAAAACCAAGCCAATAACTACACTTACTAAAAACCAGCGCCAATGGATTAAATATTTATCTAATTGTTCTCTTAAATTAACATCTTCGATTTCATCATCAAGTATATCATTATAAAAATCTTGCTTTTGCATTTTTATTTCAATTTTATTTAAAGATTAGGACAGAAAGCGATACTAAAATAGAAATCGCCGAAATAATTACTGAGGTATTAGGACCAACTGCAGATGAATTTATTCTCGTCTGATTTGGCTCAACATACACTACGTCATTTTGAGCTAAATAATAAAAAGGAGAATTAATAAAATCAGATTTTGTTATATCAACTCTATTATATGATTTCACCCCATTGGTTTCTCGAATAACTAAAATATTGTCTCTTCTTCCATAAATTGTAAGATCTTTTGCCATACTCAAAGCTTCAACTAGTGTAACTCTTTCTGAAGCAATTGGATAAGTACCTGGTAAATTAACTTCGCCTTGTAATGAAATTTTAAAATTCATTATACGAAGGTTTATAATAGGATTTTTAATATAAGTACTAATTTTATCTTGCAATAATTTTAACACTTCGGTACGTGTTAGTCCTCCTACATGTAATTTCCCGATAACAGGAAATTCTATATTGCCACTTTGATCAATCAAATACAGTTGAACAGTTTCCTGGCCTCGAGCAATATCCAGTCTATTGTTAGTTGTTGTACTATAAGTCTTTAAATTAAAAGGAAGTGCAACTTCAGGATCATCGGCTGAAACTAAAATCATCAACAAATCATCAGGCTGAAGTTTAATTTCAAAAGAATTTGCATTTTGCTGTGCAGTCATATTATCAATGTTCTGATAGTATACTACATCTTTTTTGGATCCACAGGAAAAACATAAAAATAAAAGCAATAAAAAGCTACTAGCTTTCATAAAAAAAGAAGGGTTCAATTTCATCAGGTCTACAATTTACGGGGGCAAAGATAAGGATTAAAATATTTTATTTAGATAAAAGCTTAGTAAGCTCTAAAGTACTATCATTGAAAAAGTTTATACAAAATCAGAATGAAAACTTAAAAGGCATTTTCTTCACCTTTAAATACATTAATTACTGTTTTTATTATTATTTTAATATCGAGCAACAAACTCCAATTCTCGATATACCATATATCATATTCTACTCTATTTTGCATGTCAATAAGCTCTTTCGTTTCTCCACGAAAACCATTAACCTGGGCCCAACCTGTTATACCTGGTTTTGCATATTGGCGTACTAAATAGTTGTTTATTAATTCACTGTATTGCTTAGTATGATTAACCATATGGGGTCTTGGCCCTACAACTGACATATCTCCAAAAAAAACATTAAAAAACTGAGGCAGCTCATCTATACTTGTTTTCCGCATAAAAGCTCCGAATTTCGTTACACGACTATCGCCTTTCACAGCTTGCTTGTTATCGGCAGCTCCATTAAGGCGCATACTCCTAAATTTTAAACAAGTAAAAGATCTATTGTCTCTGCCAGATCGTTCTTGTTTGAAAAAAATTGGACCTGGAGATTCCATTTTAATAATGAGCATTATTATAGGAAACAGCCAAGGGAATATTAAAACCAGAACAAATAAAGAAAAACAAATATCAAATACTTTTTTCAAAATTCTATTTACAGCAGCCTCTAAAGGTTCCCGTCTAAACATTAATACCGGCGTATTTTCATAAAAAGTCATTTCGACTTTATTGGATTTTGTATACAATTGAAAATCTGGAATAAACTTAATTCGCACCATATGGTGTTCACAAATTTTCACTAATTTATTTATAACTTCAATATTATCGATGTGTAAGGCCACATACATTTCATCCACTTCTTCATTAATTATAAACTCTTCTATTTGATTAAATCCTCCCAATATAGGATGGGAAATAAACGCAAAAGGATCTACTTTTTCATCAAAAAAACCAAGAAAACGATAACCATAAGTTAAATCTTTAGCCAGAATTCTTCGCATTCTCTCGCCGGTATCATTAGCGCCAATTATAATAAAACTTCTAAAATTATAACCTTTTGCTCTGATATATCTAAGAAGTTTCATTGATAAATATCTTGAAAACATAAGCAACACAAAGAAAATAAAATAGAAATATACCAGTCGAAGTCTTGAAATATCACTATATTTTAATACCACGACAAAAAAAGTTGTTATAGCAATATGTATAACTACTTTTTTAATTGTTCTTCTCAATATGGATTCAATAGGTTCAACCCTCACAATTCTGAAGGAGTCTTTGTATAGCAAAAGCCCAATCCATATTAGATTACCTAATAAGGAAATAGTTTCTACCTCTTTTAAAAATAACTTATCAATGTTTCCAAATCTCAATAATGCAGACAAAAGAATCGCTGCATTCAACAATGCTACATCCCATACCAAAAATATAGCTTTGAAATAACGCGAAAAACGATATTCTGAGAGTTCTTGCAGAATTTTCATAGTTAGATAATACTTTTTTTCACTTTTAAAATATCTTTAAAATGATTAGTATATTGATCAACAATAATTTCCCAATCAAATTGATCAACAATTTTTCTTTTATTCTCACTTAACATTGACTGAAATTGATTTTCTTCATATTTAACGTTTACTAAATGATTTACTATATCATCGGCATTTTTGAAATAAATAGCATCATTGCCTAAAATATATCGGTTGAAATCATTGTCGTTTGCACAAATCAAAGAATTGGATGCCATAGCTTCTAATAATGATGGATTCGTCCCTCCAACGGTATGTCCATGGAAATAGATATTTGAGTAATAACGTAAATTGTTCAGAACGTTGATATCATATATTCCGCCAACAAATTGAATTTGTAAAAAAGATGAAAATTTTTGTTTTAAGTATTTTCCATATGGCGTATCATGATTACCCACTATTAAGAAGGGACGATTCAATTTAGCTTTAGCAACACCATCTAGAATAATTTCAATACTGTTTTCTGGTTCTAAACGAGCAATAAGCATATCGTACTCGTAAGATCTTAAATCGTAATTTTTCAGAACATCCTCCTTATTATTTTCAAAAAGGGTTGCACCATAAGCTATATAAGTTGAATCAACTTTATAAGTTTCTTTCAAATAATTCTGAATACCAATTGAATCAGAAATAAGATAATCACTATATTTAACTCCTAGTGATTCGGCATATCTTAGAAATTTTTTCACCTTTTCTGAGTATTTGGTTCTCTTCCACTCTAAACCATCCATATTTGTTGTTACGATGGTTTTTTTAGGCATTAACCAACCCCAAATAGAGCTACTTGTGTAACCCAATTGTAAAACAATGTCGCAATTATGTTTTCGTAAATCAAAAATGCAATTTAAATCATAAATAAATTGGCCCGCTGTTCCTATTTTATTTTCCGGATCATAACAATGTACAATCTTAACTCCTTTCCATACATCTTCTTGGTAAGGATGATTATGCGAGTTATAAACAATAACTTCGCATCCTCTGTTTACCAATCCTAATGCAAGATATTCAGCACATTGTTCAAAGCCACCATAGTGATTTGGAATTCCTCTTGTGCCTATTATAGCAATTTTCAAAATTATTTATTGATTTTTAGCTGTTCCTATTCCGAAAAATTTGTTTTTAATTTGAACAGCCGAATTATAATGCTTTGCTGCAAATTTTTTAAACGCTGAAGAGTCTTTATTTGGAAACCAATCTGTAGTACGTGGAGTCTCTAAAATATTCTTATGATTCGTATAGGCATATGTTGCAATTGAAGTTCTATTTTTACCTTCTGGAAAGGTTGTCATGTCATAGCCATGTAATGAATAAGGGCGACATTGCTGAATAATCATCCTATTAAAAGGAATATCCAATTCTCTTTTTACACCTGATCTTAAATCTTCAATTTTCAATTCTCCTTTATATTCTTTTTTCCAATCTTTATTTAAGTAAAATAAAAGATTCATATTACGATACCAATTCTTATTGATTGGATGATAATTAAAATCTAAGTGCATATCCAGAAAACTGTTCTTTTTCCCTTGGTGCAAACCTCCTCCATGGTTTTTTGGATCCACAAAAACTTCCTCACATGCTATATAACTCAAAAAGTTATTAAACCTTTCAGATTTAAGATCTTCATAAAATTCATTAAATACAGAACCCAGTTCTTTATAATTTGATTTTTCAAACTTATTATTAGCAAACATATAATCTCTACTTTTATTTTCGAGTTCAGGGATCAAATCTAACATTTGATTTGTTTTTTCTATATCACAGAAATCATCAATTATTAAATGAGGAAAAGGAATTGCTGTTAAGTATTGTTCTCTCAGTAAATGCTTATTTTCTTCAAGTTTATCAAAATTTATCATATCAAATAGTGTTTAAAATTTTATTTATATTTTCTGCTGATTCGTCCCAGCTATAAAAAGTTTTAATCTGTTTATATATATCGTTTAGATCATCAATATTGTTATTTTTCAATCTATTAATTAATTTATCTTGAAATTCATTTATTTTATCAGGATCAAAAAGATTCTCATTAAAAAAATAAAAATCGCTCATTGCGGTTTTTGAAGAACATAAAACTGGAGTTTTCATAATTGCTGCTTCAAGAGGAGGGATTCCAAATCCTTCAGCCAAAGAAGGATAAACAAATAACTCAGCTCCATTTATGAATTCTCTTAAATCTTTTTGTTCAATTGATTCAAAATAAAAATAATTTTTCAAATTTGGATTATCTACAAGTATGTTATCCAATATTTCATTTTTTATCGATTCTTTACCTATAAAAACAAGTGAATAATTTTCTTTAAAAAGTTTTAAATCAATAAATGACTTAAGTAAAAGATCGTGTTTTTTCCTTGGCTCAATTCTGCTTACATATAATATATATTTACTAATTCCGTATTTCGATTTGATAAAATCTCTACTGATTTCTTTATCGCTCAGATAAAACACATCTTGGTTTACTGCATTTGGAGTAATAATAATTTTACCACTAGTAAAAGGAAAATAATGTTCTATTCTATTTTTTGAATAATTGGAAACAGTTAGAATATAGTTAGATAATTTTGCAGATATCTTATAAAAAAAACTTTTTTGAAGTATGTAAAATTTACTAAATTCAGATCTAAAATCATAAAACAATACATCGTGAGTTGTTATCATGAATTTACAAACCTTAATAAAGGGAGTTATATACTGAAAATGAGCCAAATCTATTTTATTATACAATAAAATAAACGGCAATTCAAACCCAAGACGCAACGTACTGCTTTTAAATTTATATTTAATATATTTTACATTCGGTGCCTTTCCAAAAATTTTCTGTAAATTCTCAATATCATTTGCTGCAAGATAAAAAATTATATCTGGGCGCTTTATTATTAAAATACTATAAATCTCTTTTATATACGTCCAAGTCCCTTGAAATTCACCATCGAAAACATGCGCATCAACAAATACTCTCTTTTTCATTATAATTTAAACAGGTAATATTTTTTTTAATTCTTCAAAGCTTTTTTAAGTCCTTTTAATGGATTAAAACTACTTTTTGTTGGCGTTAGATATGCACCTTCTCCATATTCATTCCAAGCATAAATAAATCCTATTTTCTCTTTCATTGTACTATTTGAATTTACTTGCAACCAATTTTTACAAGCGAATACTGAATTATATATACTATTTTCAGAAAATCCGGTAAAATAAGGACTATCCGAATAACCTTTACTTGTTGAGGCCCAAGGTCTAGGATCCCAGTTTAAAGTAACCACGGGAATATAAGGCAATGAACTTATCTTAGAAAATTGATTCCAAACATCTACTTCTTTTTTTTGCAGATTCTCTATAGGAACAATTCCCTTTCCTGAAACAAAACCAGCATTATGATAGTTGTATCCAGTTAAAATATCAACTCCACAAGCTTCGGCACTAGAAATATCTTTTTTATTTGGACCTAAAGCAACTGCAATCAAAACTCCTTTTAAACCTGCTTCAATTGCTTGTCTTCTTAATTGATTAAATGCATCTTTGACTTTATCTTCTGTCTGAAACTTATCTACCAAAGTATTTAATGTGAAAAACGTAATAAGTGGTTTCCCATCAATTTTTAAATATGCTTTAGATTTAAATTGGTTTATCCATTCTGCACAAACAGTTGACCAATCGTCAGGACCAATTATGAAGCCCGCATGATTTGCTACAAGCAAATTATAACCAAGCTTGCCAATATTTGGTGAATTAATATAAAAGGACAAACTTCTATTTAATGGTTCGTTTTTATATTTTTCTTTACCATTGTAATACCAACAAAAGCTAAAAAAAGAAAGTCCTGAATTTGAAGCTAGATCAATTTGCTCGTTCATTATTTCTTGCGAGCTAGTAATCCAACCCCATTTTGATTCACGATTAGAGAAAGATTTTGTTAATTCTGGTGTAATATGATATGGGTATGTCCCTGTCCAGCCATCAAAATAATACGCTCCCCATTTAATTTTTTGGTTATTTTTTTGAGAAGTTTGAGAAAACAAATTTTGCCCACAAATAATAAAAATCGAAATAATCAAATATGATCTATACACAAGCATTTTTATTTTTAATTATTAATCTCCTTTATTATCGCATTTTAAGAAAAGTCAGTTTTTGATACCAAAATTGGTCTTATTCGAGATATCCTTTTCCGTATTCATTCATAATTTTTAGATGAACCTTTTTTTTCTCATTTTTCAAAACCTTAATCAGAAAAAAATGTAAAACAACCGCCAGTACAGATTTCATTTTTTTAGTCCTCACTTTTCCTGTAGAAATTGTTGTATCGATGATCCTTTCAGATTTCCCAAGTTCCTTTGAATAAGTCAATACATAATTTATATTTAACTTATCATTAATTTTATGATAGACAATTAATTTTGGAGAATAGAATACAATACTATTTATAGAATGAATTCTATTAAGAAAATCGATCTCCTCGCCTCCTGCAAGCTTATTGCCATTTCGTCCCAATCGAACATCAAAGCCCCCAATTTTTTCTGCAATGCTTTTACGTACAATAAAATTTGCTCCCATCAAATATTTAACAATTTGTGGTTGTTCACTTGGACTAAAAACACTTACTAAATAAAAATATTTCTCTGGTAACCAAGACGGAATAGAAACATTAAAAGGCAATACTTTCCCTCCAACTGCCGAAATTGAATCATCTATTAAAATCGAGTCTAAAACTTCAAAATAATCGCTTTTTAGTTCAACATCATCATCTAAATAAACCAATATTTCTCCAGATGCTTCTTCCATTCCCCTATTTCGAGCATGGGATAATCCTTGTTTAGTTTCAAGGAAATACTTTACTGTTTTATCGAAGCTGTATTTTGTTTTTAGGCTGGAAGTAAGATCCGTTGATTTATTGTCGATAATTAGAATCTCTGAATCTTGTCTATTTTGCAAAACACTTAAAACAGAATCAATTGTTTCAACTAGTAATTCAAATCTATTGT
Organism: Flavobacterium resistens; assembly: GCF_900182645.1. Lineage (GTDB taxonomy): Bacteria > Bacteroidota > Bacteroidia > Flavobacteriales > Flavobacteriaceae > Flavobacterium > Flavobacterium resistens. The sequence goes on from NZ_FXTA01000003.1 coordinate 685,849, forward strand.
AAGAGCAAATAATTATACTGTATTTTAGCATATGTTTTTATTGAAAATATCTTCTTATTTTAAAAATCTGTATCTTACAATTAATTTTAACTATCGAATATATCATAAAAAACAGGAAAAAATATTTCAATAAAATACCGGACCTAAGCTCTTTGCAAACATAAAAAGTTAGATTAATTCTTTGAAGAACAGTTAGCTTTGAGATCTTCACTACTTCTAACAACCATTTGATTTTTATATATATTGAAGTCTTATCAATCAATCCATTCTCTTTAAAGAAAAATTGCAACCAAGATAAATAGCTTAAGCTTGCATTAATCTTTCTGTAAACAAAATTTATATCACCATTGCTTGATGAAATATTAGATTCGCTGTAACGCCATTTAACAAATGTATTCTCTATTGTTCTTAATTGCTTAGTACCCAAAAATTTTATCCATGTGGCATCGTCAGAACCCCAAGCTAAATCAAAATACTCGAATTTACCTTTAGTCTCATACAAATCCCTACTAAATATATACTCAACAACGTAACTACATAATTTCCCCCTCATCTTCAGATCTATTAGATCTGGAGAGTGCAACACTGCAGGAAATTCATTAACATTGTATAAATCGTTACTTTTAGAATCAATTACTTTTACATTAAAATGGAATAGTTGATCATCATACTTTAATTTGTTCTTATAAAATTGTTCAACACAATTTGCTTCCATTACATCATCATCAGAAAAGAGCCAAATCCATTTTTCATCTTGAATCATATCAATGCATCTGTGCCATTGAGCGACCAAATCTTTTCCTCCAATATTTTGATCAAACCTTTTATAAACAATATTAATTTCATCCTCAAATTCTTTAACTATCTCGTAGATGTTAAATGGACTATTATCATCACCTATATAAACCGTAAACCCTTTATGAGTTTGATTAACAATTGAAGATAATGCTTCATGAAGATAAGTTTCTTTATATGCTGGTATAACTATGGCAAGTTCAGCATCATTATCTTTATTAATATTATTTTTCACAGCATTATTAGTCATTATGAATTTACAAGATTTAGTTCTTTTTTAAGAAAAGAGGAATTCACTTTTTTTGACGACAATTGAATTCCTTTTAGATTTACGCCTAATAATGTCATAAAAACCATAAAAGATCCCATATCGCTAGTACCAATTATAAAAGATAAAAAACTAATTGTCATACTTATGGTTAGATATATTAGTCTTTTACCCATTAAATCGACTTTCTTCCTCATCTTAAAAAGATAATTAAACAGATAGATAAAGAAGAATAAATTTGCAAAAATACCTATCGAACCTTGCTCAATCAACAATTTGTAAATATAGCTTTCAAAACCTGCAAAATCAATATCACTAGATCTTTTATCGTCCTCTGTTGAATATCCTAAATCCTCAGAAATATAGTTAAATCCATTTCCAAAATAAGGGCTTTTATTAAAGATTATTACAGACGCCGCCATTTGAACCTGTCTCATTTCAAGCGAACTACCCTCTAATTTTGAGCCTTTAGAGGTAAATGTATTGATACTTTCATCGATTAGTTTTAATGACTCTGGTGAAATTGAAACTATACTGACGATAGCAATTACACCTACTAAAGCAATTCTAATTTTGCTTTTCGCTTTTACAGCAAAAAGATAAAAAAAACTTAACCCCATTATCAATGCCAAAAGTGGTGTTCTCGAATTTGTCCAAAACAAGTTCAAACTCAATAAAAAAAGCACTATAATGTAAAAAAAACGGCTATAAATCTGCATCCTTTTTTCCATAAAAACTAAAGCTACGATTAGAATTGCATTAGACAATAAAAAACCATAGTAAATAGGATGCCATGCAAAGGAAGCTATTCTGAATCGAGAATCTCCATTGATAGTATATCTGTTTCCATAATCCACAGATTTATAAATTTCAGCTATAAAACCACTATAGGAATCATATTTTGTTATATAATTCACTATCCCATAAATTGTAAATAAACAGAAACAAACTAAAATAAAATTATATATTTTTTTTACCTCATTCAATGATTTGATATAAAAATAAGCAAGAAAAACGACAATAAAATTTTCCAAAAAATAATATATGGGCCTCATAATCTTTGAAGCAAAATCAATTCTTTCATCAAATAGTCCTATCAAAAAAAAGCAAACAAAGGTTATTAATAATGGTAACGAGAGTGGAAATTGATTAAACTTTGTTTTTGTTCTACTATTTTGGATAAAAAAGCATAAACAAAAAAGAACTATTATAAATCTAGGGAAATTTGTATATGGATACTCAATAACAACTACTGACAAAGGAATAAATAGAATTCCAATAAAAAACCAAATCAGTTTTTTATATCTCTTTTGAATTACAATTTGTGTAGATAAAAAAAGTGTAATTAATATAAATAATATTTTACCCATTTAAAAATTTGCTATCTATAATTATATATTAAAAAAAACTTTTTAATCAAACTTATTGTCGGTAGAAGCACCTAAAATCTTTTGAACATTGAAGTAAAACAATTCTTGATTTGAATCAAGATATTCTGCCCCCCACATTTTAGACAATAGATTTTCCCTCTCATTATTAACCTCCAATGTCATGTTTTTGAAATTTGATGTTGCCAAGAGCTTTACCAATTCCTTATAAGAATAAATAATATTCCCAAAGACAATTTCTTCATAATCAAAATACATATTTCTTGAGTTCAACTTATAATCCTCTAAATCAAAAGCATAAAATATGATTGGCTTTTTCATTAATAGATAATCAAAAAACACAGATGAATAATCCGTAATCAACAAATCACTAAGCGCTAATATGGGATAGAAATCTGCCTTACTATCATAAAAAATAATATTAGTTAATGACTCTAAACCTTCTGGCATTTTGGTCATAAAATGAACCTTAACAATTAGTAATGCATTATTATTTCTAGCAATCTCGTCAAATTCATTCCAATCTTTAATCGCTTCTGTTATAAAGGAAGGATTAGCATCACGCCATGTTGGCATATAGGTCCATATATTTTCATATTTATTGGCTTTATCTAGGATTGTTTTTACATAATCCGTTTCAAAATCCCGTATCCAAGTAAATAATTCTGTTTTGTCCATTAAAAACAACATTAACCTAGGATAAGGAGCAATGAGCAACGAACTTGAAGAAACTCTAAAAGCAGAAGAAAAAAATGGATAAACAAATTTAGATGGCACAAGCACCATCTCTTTTGCTTCAAAAATATACGGACGATTGTTAATAGCTTCTCGTAAAATAGATGGTTTAGTAGGCGGATAACAATCTGCCCCTATCTTCTTTAGAGGAATACCATGCCATAAATTTACTCTATTAGCATTATGCGTTATAAAAAATGAAGTATCCCATACCGATTGAGTATAAAAATGGGACCCTGCCATAAACTCATAGTAAACCCCTTTTAGACTAAATTTATGAAATGCCTTAAAACCTTTTGATCTTATTTGCTTGATATCTTCTCTGTTTGTTGAAATCCAAACATGAATAATATCAGAACGCTTCTCATTTGAAATCAAAAACAAGTACTTGCTATTATCAGAAAAACTTTCCCCAAAAAAGCTTCCATAAAGAAATATCTTTTTATTACGAGGAATAACAAAAGAGAATAAATAAATTAAACAATGTAAAGGAAAATACAATAAGAATAAAAACTGTTGGGCGCGATGCTTTATTTGCTTCATGATACAAAACTATATTTTTTGATCCCCCAAAGCCTAAGTCCCAATACTACTGATTCTGTTGCAATCACCAAAGTCGCAACAGTATAAATAGTAATAGAATTAAAAATCAACAATAAAGCCAATATCGAAATATGAAATATCGAGGCTACTATAACGGTGAAATTCGTGAATTTTGCGTGTCCAAATGCTCCCAAAAAAGGATATCCTAACAATATTGAAGGTATAGTTACCATGCACACCCCTAAAAGTATTTTAAAAACCGTCACACTTTCTATAGCAACATTTTTGTAAATTATAGACAAAATGAAATCGGCATTAAAAATACAAATTGGCAATACTATACAATTGATTACTACTACTACAACATAAATCTTTTTAAAAACAATCTTGTTTTTTGTTTTTACCATATAAGGATATAACGCATTTACAAGAGGACTATAAACATTTTGTATCGCTAAATATAATTTTTCTGCTGCAGCATAATATCCAACAGCCGCATTTCCGAGAACTAAACCTAACACAAAACTGTTACTTACAGTATATAAAGAAACCGAAATTCTAGAAACAAAAAATTGCGAACTCTCTTTTAAACATTCTTTTATTCCGACAACAGAAGCTTTTGCAAAATCTAGATTTACATTAAAACGATTTTTGGCAACATATAGAGCAATAACTCCAGAAGCAATAGATCCTAAACCGTAGAAAAAAGGCACCATTAGAAAATCCTTCTCAGATTTTACACAAAAGAAAATAGGTACGATAGCTAATGTCCTTGTTACAATATTTATTTTGGTAATATATTTCATTTGTTCTATTCCTTGAAAGAACCAAATTGGCATTAGTACTGAGCCAAAAACTGTTCCGAAGGAAAGTAGATACAACCATCTATCTGTATAAAATTTATCGAAACTAAAGATTATGAGAAATAATATAATCAAGCTTGCTAAAAATAATAAGAGTTGTGTCACTACAACATTAACAAAGAAAGTGTCACGCAATTCCTTATCGTCTCTTTTGGCTGAAATATATTGTACTCCATATAAATTAAAGCCAAAATCAGTCAATAGAATAAAATATTGAGCAAAAGCAGTAGCAAAACTAACTAATCCAAAAGTATCTACACCTAGGGTTCTAAATAAATAAGGAACTGTTAATAATGGGAAGATATAATTAGCCCCTTGCAATATCAATAAAGAAAAGAAATTAGATATTAAAGAAGAATTTAATTTAATTTTTTTGAAATTCATTTAATTTTATTTGTTACTATTCCAGAGAATACCCACCATCGACAACCAATATTTCACCGTTCATGTAATTGTTTGAAATTAAAAACCAATATGCATCTGTTAATTCATATGGCTCACAAAAACGTCTCAGCGCAATTTTTTTATTTATATTCTCCTTTTGTTCTTCACTTTTGCTTTTTTGCCATTCGGTATTTACAAATCCAGGAGCAACAGCATTTACTCTAATCTTTTGAGGAGAAAGTAACTTTACTAAATTTTTCACTAAGGCATGAACAGCTGCTTTTGTTACTCCATACGATAAAGAAACTGCATGAGGATGAATTCCCATTAAAGAACCTGTAAATATAATAGCTCCTTCATTTGTAACTCTTGATATAATTTTTTGCAACAAAAATGTTGGAAAATTTACGTTGACATCAAATACGCGTTGCCAATTTTCTTGAGTAATATTTCCAAAACTATTTCTGTCTGTTGCTCCAGCATTAAAAAGAATTGCATCTAAATAAATATCATTTTTAACTAAAAAATTTTCAATTTCATCCACATTATCCAGGTTACCACAATCAACTTTCAAAACAACTATATCAGCAACGGGATACAAAACAGCAAGATTTTCTCTTACTTGATTTGCTGAATCTTCATCATTAAAATAAGTTAGAATGACATTCCATCCTTCTTGCAATAATCTTTCTGCAATTGCTTTTCCTATTCCCTTTGTCCCCCCAGTAATTAGAGCAGTTTTCATTTTTTCTTGATTTCTGGATTAGCGTGTTTATCGCTAACATCTTTTAATTCTTTATATTTATGAAAAATATCTTCTTTAAGTTTAGATGAAGATACGCCGTCTCCATAAGGAAAATAAAAGACCTTAATTCCTAAATCTCTTAAATAATCATACTTACCCACCCAATCATCACCAACTACAAAAGCATCTATATTTAAATTCTTAACTAATTCAGTATGATCAAGTGAACGTTGGGGTATAACAACGTCAGGATATTTCAGGGATTCCAAAATAGCCAATCGCTCTTCAAACGGGATAATGGGAGCTTTTTTATAAGAACAAACTAATTCATCTGTACTTACACCAACAATTAAAGTCTTTCCTAATCCTCTAGCATATTTAATCATCTTCAAATGATTAGAATGAAACATGTCAAATGTTCCAGATGTGTAAATAATTTTTTCTTCTGACATTATATTGTTTTTTACTTTAAAAGATTTCTACTGAAATAAGCATTTCTTAATTAATTTAAATCACAAAAACCTACGTCCCGAATTTAATTGGATTATTTTTCTTTAGTATCTTCAATATCTTTGAAAAAAAGACATTATACATTTTGCTTATTATAGGGATGCTTAGTACAAGTGAAATTAATATAGCTAATGCGATATATAATATTATTTCTACATAGACATTTTGATAAATTAATAATTCAGAAAACTTCTGAATTATTAAAATAAAAAAAGGATGAAATAAGTAAATTACCAATGTATTTTTACCTATATATGTAATTTTAAGTTTTTTTTCAGGAATTAGATTTATCAAAGAAAAAATAAAAGCGCTAGCGATAAAAATCAAAATTAATCTTGTCAAAAGCCCCATTACTGGCGCTAACTCAAGTTTACCGTAGCTATCTGCCCCTTTTAATATTTCAGCCGGTACATTAAATCGATCAAAAAAATACATTAGAATTAATGTAGCGCAAAAAAAAGACACAAAACCAATAAATCTTGGTAATGATTTAATCTTAGTTATAATTTCTTGCGAGCAAAAGTAACCAGCTAAAAAATAAGGAAAAAAAATTAAAGTTCTAGAAACAGATAAATATCGTGATACATCGCTAAAAAAACCAGCATATAAGCTTATTAAAACTGAAATTAAAATTATGAAGCGAATATTGACAATTTTTTTTAAACTACTTTTCCAGAAAAACATACTTAACAAAAACCAATATGCATAAATCGGTTCAAATATGTTTATTTCCATTGTTCTCCATAAAAGAATTTGGAAAAAACTATTAAAAACAAAGTATGGAATCAAAAAATCAAAAAAAAGTCCCCCTTCTTGCTTTTCAATATTTTTTGAAAAATAACCCGCAATAAAAACAAACGCAGGCATATGAAAAGCATAAATGACTTTATAAACATCCAGAATAACTTTTTTATTCAAAAAAATTTCTAAGATATGCCCCAAAACTACAACAATAATAAGAAAAGCCTTAAAATTATCAAAGAATGCGTTTCGTTGTTTTTGTTCCAAAGTGTTTAAATTGCTACACAGTTTAATAATAAATTCTAAATTTATTTTGACAAAAAACTGTAATAAAAGTATCTAATAATAGTTTTCCATTAATCAAAAAACATATGGTACTATCATTAAATTTATCAAAAAATTATTTTATTGTTTTGCTAAATCTATTGCTAATTCAGGTTCATCCGTTACTAAAGCATTAAATTTATTATTCATTGCCCATTTTATACTTTCGCTATCATTAAGTGTCCAAACACTAAGACTTATATTATTCAATCTGGCACTTTCTATCCAATCGTTATGATTTTTGAATACCGAAATATTATAACAAGCACCTGTAATTTTATCCGACTTTAATTGTTCAGGAGAAACATCCCCATTTAAATATTGAAGATCAATCAAAGGATTTGCTTCTCGCATTAACTTCAATATATAATAATCAAAAGACGAAATTGTAATTATGTTTTCTGCTTCCAGCTCTTTAATCAATTTATTTGTTTTTTCTACAAATACTTTTTTCCTCGCAGCCGGTAATTTATCAGTTTTTAATTCACAATACAGCAAAGTTGTACTTGTATTTGATTTTGTAGTCTTTACATAATCTCTCAAAGTAGGAAGTATTTCTCCATTAGACAACTTTAAAGTGGCTAATTCTGAATACTTAGATGTAGAGATTAACAAATTATTATAATAAGGATCATGACTAACAATTAAAGAATCATCTGCTGAAATACATATATCAAATTCAGAACCTTTACATTTTAACCTAATTGCCTCTTTCAAAGAAGCAATTGAGTTGTGTGGCAATTTATTTTTTTTCCATGCGCCACGATGTGCCACTACGATATTTTCTATTATAGGATCAACAATGACAATAGGATCATCATTTTCATCATTAGGTATCGTAGTATCTGGTTTCTCAACATTCACAGGTTTCGAAGTAAAATTATTTACATCTTCTGTAGAACAGCCAGCGAAAAAAACAGCGAAAAACAATGCAATAAAAAGTAATTTTCTCTCCATATTGTAATTAAATTTTAGAATCAAATCTATAACTAACTGCAATGATAATTTTAAAATCCAAATTGCCCAAAAAAAAGAGCTCTTTTTTCAAAGTATTTTCAAAAAAAATACAACATTACAAAACCATCACTCTTTATTGATATATTATTCTTACTATAAATGTTAAATTACCTTAAGAGCTTCTTTTTCTGCAACAACCTTTCTTAATCCGCTACTCGAAAAACGATGGTCTCTTTTGTTAAAATACAATTCAATTCCTTTCTCTTCGCAATAAGCCCTTCCTGTAAAGTTTTTATCTTTATATTCATCACCTAAAATACGTACATCAATTTTAAATGAGCGTAAAATATCTTCTAAATCTTGTTCTGTAGCATAAGGAACAATTTCATCTACAAATTTACATCCTTTTAACTGTATATAACGCTCAACCACTGTTTGTGTTGGTTTATTTTTTTCTGGGCGGTCCAAAGTAGGATCGGTTTGTAGAGCACAAATTAAATAATCACATTGTCTCTTTGCCTCTTCTAACATTGTAATATGACCTGCATGCAATAAATCAAATGCACTGAATGTAATTCCTATTTTCATAACCGTTTCTTTACTTATTTTTTACAATTAATTAATATTTGCTTTCAACACACGGCTTCGCCCTTCCAACTCCCAAATTTTGAAAGCAGAAAATTCACATTGACGGCAAATATATTGACAAATTTTAAGTTTTTTTTATCAAATAATACTTTAACAAACATACTAAAACTGCTGTTTTTAAACACAAAATGCTAAAAATCAACAATATAAATAACACATACGTAAGAATACCCCTCTAATATTTTTGCAAAAGTACACTTCTAAAATGAATACTGAAAGCAGGAAAGAAAGAATTGTCTTAATTTAATATCTTTCAATCTTTATAGTATGGTAACAGATAACCGTTTAGTTTTTAAAAAATTGCATCGGATATGAAATTATTGCATAAATTTTTCCTCATTTTTTAACCGATTAAAATTTACTTTTGTCTATTTATTTGATTGAAAAATATTTACATGAAAAAACTAAGTTTCTATTTTTTTTTAATTTATTGCTCGGTAAATTCTCAGGTTGTCGGCTGTAACGATTTATACGCAAAAAATTATGACAAAACTGCTATCGAAAATAATGGAAGTTGTCAATATGAAAATTTTAAAATAAGACCAAAATATTCAATCCGGCTAAATGACTCAATAAAGGAAACATCTGGACTAATATCTTTTGAAAATCTATTATGGACGCACAATGATGATCACGATAAAATTATTTATGGATTAGATACTTTAGGAAAAATCAAAAAAAAAGTTATTCTGAATAAAGCCATTAACAACGACTGGGAAGAAATTTCACAAGACAGTTCTTCTGTCTATATTGGCGATTTTGGAAATAATTATTCAGGAAACAGAAACGATTTGCGTATTCTAAAAATCAACAAAAAAGATTTTTTCGAAGAAAATCCAACTATAGAAACAATCTCTTTCAAATATGCTGATCAAACCGATTTTTCTCCAAAGAAACAAAACGCGACCGATTTTGACTGCGAAGCTTTTATAGTTTCAAAAGACAGTATTTATTTGTTTACCAAACAATGGAAATCGTCTAAAACCAGTATTTATGTTTTACCCAATCAACCTGGAAATTACATTGCTCAATTAAAACAAACACTTGACACCAAAGGTTTGGTCACCGGAGCAACCTATTTAGAGTCCAAAAAATTGATTACGCTTTGCGGCTATTCGAAGCTCGGAAAACCATTTCTATATTTATTATACGGTTTTAAAAACAATGATTTTCTTTCAGGAAACAAACGTCGAATTGACCTTCAGCTTTCTTTTCATCAAATCGAAGGAATTACAACCATAGACGGACTTCATTATTATCTAACAAATGAAACGCTGATTCGGAAACCAATCATAAATGTTCCCGCACAAATTCATTATTTAGATTTGAGTCCGATTTTAAATCAATATATTAATCCGTAGAAATAATATTGTTTTTCGTTCCCATTATTAAAAGCCATAAACACGTTCCGATTTCGCCAAGAGTTGCCGGAAGTCTTACATAAGAAGAGATTCCTAGTTCGGAATAATTCGAAAACAATGCATTTCCAAAGAAGTTTATTAAATAACTCAAGCAACCAAGCATTAATAATATCCCCAAAAATTTCGGAATTATTCCTGATTTAAAAATTAAATATCCCAACGGAAATAACCAAAGTCCCCAAAATATCTGAACGATTAAATTTCCGTAATCATATTGATTCAGATAAAACATTACAAGATCTTTTTCGGGTCTCTCTGAACTAATTATAGAAAGTACTGCAAATTTATTCTGCATGTTTATAAAAGAAATTGGTACGCTTACAACAGCCAAGACGACCATGTATATTGCATATATTTTATGGACTGATTTGAATAATTTGTACAAAACCAAAGGCAGAAATAAAAAGAATGTATAACAAATTAAACCACTTACAATACCAAGTCTGAAAAGAAATTCAGCATTAACAATATTAGCAAAAGTTTTAGCAGCATCGTTCCAGACTATTAATTTTGAAGGAACATATCCTAAACTAAAAATTCCGGTTATTACGACAACTAAATATAACAAACCGGCGATTCTTCCTGTATTTCTAAAGGACAGTTTTGATTCTTGATTCATACTATTATCTTTTAAAATTTAAACTAGCTTAGGCCATTTAAGTGCAGTCCAAAATATTATAACTGTAAGGATACTTTCTATTATTGCGAAAAAAACGTAGAAACTCCACCAAGCTCCAGTTGTCGTAAAGGCTATTAACAGCATTATGGCGGTATAAATAATTCCGAAAATAATATTTAGCAAACGGTTTATTTTTGGCTTTAAAACAACCGATGCAAAAATCATTAATGCCGGAATTGTCATTAAAATTGCACCAAGAAATAATTTTACTGGAGAATCAAGCAATGTATCTCCGCTTATAAAATCTTCAACTTTCTTTGGAACATATAGCGAGAAATAATCTCCGTAGACATAACAAAACATTACGGAAGTCCACAATGCTGCAAGTTTGATTTTTGTATTTATTTTAAAATCTTCAAAACGATTGGTATTTACTTCTTTCTCACTCATATTTAAGGAATTAAATTTTAAATATGTCGGATATAATCTTAAAATGTTACAAGCTGTTTTTATTCTAAAAGATAAAACTTAAAAGCTTTTTTCTAATTTTCATTTCTCTAAAACTTAAATAAGATTAACAATTCGCAAATCGTAAGATAAAAGTTTACTTTTGCAAAAAGTTATGTTTTTCAAAACACTCATAACTCATAATTTATAACTTACAATATACAAAGTGAATTACTTATCTGTAGAAAATATATCGAAGTCATTTGGCGAAAGAGTCCTTTTTGACAACATTTCATTTGGAATCAACAAAGATCAAAAAATCGCTTTTATTGCCAAAAATGGTTCTGGTAAAACTACCATTATGAGCATAATTAATGGCTTAGACGAACCTGACACAGGACAAGTTGTTTTAAGGAAAGGAATCAGAATGGCATTTCTTTCGCAGGACAACAATCTGCAGGATGAACTTACGATTGAAGAAAGCATTTTTGCATCTGACAATGAAACGCTGAAAATAATTGAAGCTTATGAAAAAGCATTAGAAAATCCAGCCGACGAAGAAGCTTATCAAAAGGCTTTTGACGGAATGGATCAGCATAATGCCTGGGATTTTGAAACGCAGTACAAACAAATTCTATTCAAATTAAAACTGGAAGATTTTAAACTTAAAGTAAAAAATCTTTCTGGAGGACAAAAAAAGCGTCTTTCATTGGCCATAATCTTAATTAATCGTCCAGATTTATTGATTTTGGATGAGCCAACTAACCATTTAGATTTAGAGATGATCGAATGGCTTGAAAGTTATTTTGCCAAAGAAAATATCACCTTGTTTATGGTAACTCACGACCGTTTCTTTTTAGAGCGTGTTTGTAATGAAATTATCGAATTAGACAACGGAAAACTATATCAATACAAAGGAAATTATTCTTATTACTTAGAGAAAAAAGAAGAACGAATCACTTCTGAAAACTCAAGCATTGACAAAGCTAAAAACCTGTTTGTAAAAGAATTAGAATGGATGCGCCGCCAACCTAAAGCGAGAACAACCAAATCTAAATCGCGTCAGGACGACTTTTATGTAATTAAAGAAAAAGCACAAAGCCGACGTAAAGAAAACAAAGTTGAGCTTGAAATCAATATGGAAAGAATGGGAAGTAAAATTATTGAGCTTCATAAACTTTCTAAAAAATTCAAGGATAAAGTTATTCTCGATCATTTTAGTTTTGATTTTCAGCGTGGCGAAAGAATCGGAATTATTGGTAAAAACGGAACTGGAAAATCTACTTTCTTGAATCTGCTTACAGGAACAATTCCACCAGACAGCGGCCGAGTTGTAAAAGGAGATACAATCAAAATTGGTTATTATACACAGTCTGGAATCAATCCAAAACCTGGACAGCGTGTTATTGATATAATTAAGGAATATGGTGAATATATTCCGCTGGCGAAAGGAAAAATTATTTCGGCTTCACAATTATTGGAACGTTTTCTTTTTGATGCAAAAAAACAATACGATTATGTTGAGAAATTAAGTGGTGGAGAATTAAAACGTTTGTATTTATGTACGGTTTTAATTCAGAATCCTAACTTTTTGATTCTCGATGAGCCAACAAACGATTTAGATATTGTAACGCTTAACGTTTTAGAAAGTTTTCTTTTAGATTATCCAGGATGTTTATTGGTTGTTTCGCACGACCGATACTTTATGGATAAAATTGTCGATCACTTATTTGTTTTTAGAGGACAAGGCGAAATCGAGAATTTCCCAGGAAACTATTCTGATTTCAGAGCTTATGAAGACAGTGCTGATGTCGCTCAAAAAGAAGAAAACAAAGCCGAAAAGAAAGACTGGAAACAAAACAATCCAACTGGAAATTTAAGCTTTAACGAACAAAAAGAATATCAAAAAATCGAAAGAGAGATTAAAGATTTAGAAATCGAAAAAACTAAAATCGAACAATTATTCTCTGACGGAAAAGTTGCTGATGCCGATATTGAGAAAAAAGCAAATGAATTACAAAACATCATAAATAAAATCGACGCAAAAGAAGAACGCTGGTTTGAGCTTTCTGCTAAGATAGAAGGATAGTTTTTTGTCTCAAGTATAAGATTTCAGAAAACCGAAACCTTATACTTGAAACTATTTCCCTTATATTTACGACAAAATTTAAATACCACAATGAAACATTTTTTATCTGCATTATTTGCTCTTACACTTTTTATTTCTTGCACAAGTTCTGATAAAAATTTGAATACACCTCCAAAGGATTATTCAGCAGAAAATGATAAAGAAATTATTGATTATTTAGCCAAAAATAATTTAACAGCTCAAAAAACAGCATCAGGTTTGTATTACATCATTACTGAGCCTGGAACTGGAAAACAGCCAACTGCAACATCTTCGGTAACAGTTGCGTATAAAGGATATTTAACTAACAAAAAGACATTTGACGAAAGTGTTAACGGGGCTACTTTTCCTTTAAACAGAGTTATTGCCGGATGGACAGAAGGAATTCCGTTATTCAAAGAAGGCGGAAGTGGCGTACTTTTGATTCCGGCACATTTAGCATACGGCGATAACAACGTTAGCACGATACCAGCTGGATCAGTTTTAATTTTTGATGTAAAATTAATTTCTGTGAATTAGCATCTTTAAAAATCATTCATAATTCTATAACAAGAAGACTACAGCATAAAATGTTGTGTTTTTTTATCATACAAAAGCCTAATCTATTTTTAGATTGGGCTTTTTCATTAATTTATTTCAATTTCTGATTCGTATCTTCGCACTTTCTTTCAAATTCTAGTATGCTTTTTCAAATACAATCTTATTTTAAATTCCTTTGGAAATCCAAAAATGAACATGCGGTGCATTCGCCATTTGTTTTTAATCTTTTGACAAAGTGTTTTTATGATAAAAAAAGAAAACCTGAATATTCGATACTTAAGAATTACAGAAAAACACTTTTAGAAAATCAAAATTTTATTGAAGTAACCGATTTTGGCGCAGGCTCCAAAGTTTTCAAATCGAATAGAAGACAAATTTCTAAAATTGCAAAAACAGCTGGGATTTCTTCTAAACGTGCTGAATTATTATTTCGCGTTACCAGTTATTTCAAACCAAAAAATGTTTTAGAAATTGGAACTTCTTTAGGATTAGCATCTTCTGCTATTGCATTAGGAAATAAAGATTCTTTTTTACTTAGTCTTGAGGGCTGTCAAAGTACACTTTCAATTGCAGAAAATTTATTTAACGAGCAATTTCCAAATTTCAACTTTGATTTTGTAAATTCAGAATTCAACAAATTCCTGACCCAAGGATCTGCAAATATCTGTGATTGGGACTTAATATATTTTGACGGGAATCATTCTAAAAAAGCCACTTTAGAATATTTCGAACTTTTATTACCAACGATTAATAATGATTCTGTCTGGATTTTTGATGATATTCATTGGTCTGAAGAAATGGAAGAAGCTTGGGCAATTATCAAAAATCATCCAAAAGTAAAAGTTACAATCGATACTTTTCAATGGGGATTTGTATTTTTCAGATACGAACAGGAAAAAGAACATTTTGTAATTCGCGTTTGATAAATGACTTTAAAATAATACTTTTATTACATTCGATATTATAAAATTATGAATGCAATAAAAATTAATACACCATTAGAATATCCAATAGCTGTAACAGAATTTATCTCTGATACGTCAAATGATAATTGCGTGATTATAGCCTCTGCAACAGGCGTTAAACAAAATTATTATTACAATTTCGCAACGTTTCTTTCTGACAATCATTACTCCGTTTATACTTTTGATTATGGCGGAATTGGCGATTCAAAATCCGGACCGCTTTCCAAATTTTCTACGACAGCTAGCGCTTGGGCAGAAAATGATTTTGAATCTGTTGTAAAACATGTCAAAAGTAAAAACCCAAATAGAAAATTATTTATTATAACTCATAGTATTGGAGGACAGCTTATTGGTTTAGTTCCTTCCAATAATTTATTTGATGGCGTCATAATGGTGGCTTCACAATCAGGAAGCTGGATTCATTGGAAAGGATTCGACAGATTAAAAATGCAATTTTTGTGGTATGCTCTTATACCTTCTTTTTCCAGAATTTTTAATTATTTACCTTCCAGTCATTTAACCCGAATGGAAGATTTACCAAAAGGAATGGCACTCGAATGGGCAAAATGGTGTAAAAAACCAAATTACCATTTTGACTGCATCAAAAACGTAAAAGAAAACTACGATCAAATAAAATGCAAAATCAAATCTTATAGTATCGATAATGATTTTTATGCGACAGTATCAGCAATTGACTGGATTGCTTCACAATTTAAAAAATCTGAAGTAACCAGAGTTCATTTGAAAGCAGAAGAATTTGGTGTAAAAGATATAGGGCATTTTGGTTTTTTCAGAAGTCAGTTTAAAGAAAACATTTGGCAAATTTTTCTCCAGGATTTAAGAAAATTTGAGAATTAAGATTCAAAAAAAAAAAATGACGATCAAAAACAATCGTCATTTTTTTACTAATCCAAAATTTAAAAAAAACTTATTTTTTAGCTTCTTTATTTTCTTCAGACTTTGCTCCCATTCTGTTAACAGTATACATTGGAGCGAATTTTATTTTTAAGCCGGCAATTTTTCTATTGTCCTCAGCAGTTAAACCTTCTTTTTCTACAGTGTTTTTTCGGCTATCCAACGCTTCGTACAATAATTTAACTTCATCCCAGTCTTCTCTAGAGTAATTATCTTTATTATTTTCAACTGTATGAACAAATTGTTGGTACACACTATGAATATTTTGGGCATTTACCCAAGCAAAACTCATATCATCTCCAATTTTTCCTTCACCAAACAAAGCGTTACGCAATTGCTGTTTTGGACTTGGAGCTGGTGGCGGGGCAAAAACGGCGGTCATTTCATTTTTAAATTCTTCGTATTTAATTTTACTCGCATTTACTTTTTCAGTTGCTGCTGTTTTATCTTTTAAATCTGCTAAAGCTAATTCAGCTTCCTGTGCTCTTTTGTCATATTCAGCATCAACACTTTTCCAATCGGCTTTCAAATCTTCTGCTGCGACATTTTTCACTGAATCAACGTAGGCTACATAGGAGTCTACCGTTTTTTGAGCTTTTTCTTGTTTTTCATCTTTACACGATGTAAAACCCAAAACTAACAATGCTATTCCTGATAATAATTGTATGCTTTTCATAATCCTGATTATTTTTAATTAATAGATAAACAAATTTACCTAAACCTTATTCTAAAAAATTACATTATTCTCACATTTAAAATATAAAAAATATAACAAAACTATAAAACATCTCAAATAATGATAATAATATAAATTTTATCACAAATAATATAACAACTTATCTACTAAAACATTGCATATATTTTATCATCTAAATACATTTTGAAAGCGAAAGAGATTTTTGTAACAAAAACCAATAATCTACTACTTATGAATTTTATTGAAAAGTGTTTTGTACTTTTAAAACCAAAATTGTAAACCAAAATGGCAAATCCATTAATTAAAATAACTGATATAAAACGAAATTTTGTACTTGGTAATGAAATCGTTTATGTCTTAAAAGGAATTGATCTGGAAATAAATAAAGGAGAATATGTTGCTTTAATGGGGCCTTCGGGATCTGGAAAATCAACATTAATGAATTTATTAGGTTGTTTAGATACCCCAACTTCCGGACGATATATTTTGAATGAAAAAGATGTAAGCCAAATGCGGGATGATGAATTAGCTGAAATCAGAAATAAAGAAATTGGCTTCGTTTTTCAAACCTTTAATCTTTTGCCAAGAACAACTGCTCTTGATAATGTTGCACTTCCTATGATTTATGCCGGTCATGGAAAATCAGAAAGAATTGCACGCGCTACAGAAGTATTAAAACAAGTTAATCTTGCAGACCGAATGGATCACCAGCCGAATCAGCTTTCCGGAGGACAGCGTCAACGTGTTGCGGTTGCACGTGCTTTAGTAAACAAACCTTCAATTATTCTAGCCGATGAGCCAACAGGAAACTTAGACAGTAAAACTTCTGTAGAAATCATGAAGCTTTTTGGTGATATTCACGCACAAGGAAATACTGTTATTCTTGTAACGCACGAAGAAGATATTGCGGCTTATGCACATAGAGTTATCCGTTTAAGAGATGGATTAATTGAAAGTGATACTTCCAAAGAATTTCAAACAAATAAGATTTAAATAATAAATGCGACTGATAAAACTTTTCTTATTGCTCTCTTTATTATTCACAGCCTGTAAAGAGAAAACTGCAACAGAAATTCGTTATACCAATTTGCCACCAAAACCGCCGAAAACAGAAATAAAATGGCTGACCGAAAATCCAGTTAAAATAAAAACTAAAATCAATTTATCCTATCTTAAAGGTTTTGAATGTGATTCTGTTATCGGAATTGATTATATCGGATTTTCTGGAGAAGATTTCTATTTCCCAATTAATGAAAAAGGACAGTATATAAGTACCATTTGCAAAAAACAAAAACTTAATAAAGAGCAAATTTCAAGATTGAGTTCGATTCTGAGCAATAAAAAAATGTTCGAAAATCCTAATATTGTAGGATGTTACGAGCCAAGACTAGGATTTATTTACTTTAAAAACAATGAAGTAATCTGTCAGACAATAGTCTGTATAGGCTGTTCAAAACTTGAATCGTCTGCAGAAATTGCTAGCTTAAATTTTGGTTTTAATGAAAAAGCCAGAATAGAATTTAAAAAACTGAATAGTGAACTTGGTTTTTCAAAAGACTAATCTAAAGAACATAAAAACTTAGCATCTTAAAAAATGAAAGTATATACCAAAACAGGCGACAAAGGAACAACAGCGCTTTTTGGAGGCACAAGAGTTCCTAAAGACAATATCCGAATTGACAGTTACGGAACTGTTGATGAATTGAATTCCTATATCGGATTGATTCGCGATCAGGAAATGAATTCTCATTATAAAACTATTTTAATCGAAATTCAGGATCGTCTTTTTACTGTTGGTGCCATTTTGGCAACTCCTCAGGAAAAAGAAGTTTTAAAAAATGGCAAACTTCGATTAGAAAATCTTGGAATAATTGATTCAGATATTGAATTGCTCGAAAACGAAATAGATAAAATGGAAGAAAGCCTTCCACCAATGACGCATTTTGTTTTGCCGGGCGGACATCCAACTGTGTCACATTGTCATATTGCACGTTGTATTTGCCGTCGCGCAGAGCGTTTGGCAGTGCATTTAAGCCATAATGAACACGTTCCTGAAATAGCAATCAAGTACTTAAACCGACTTTCTGACTACCTTTTTGTCTTGGCACGGAAGTTGTCGTTTGACTTAAAAGCGGAGGAAGTAAAATGGATTCCGAGGAAGTAAAATTTTAGATTTTAGACTTCCGATTTTAGATTTTTAAGATTCAATAAATCTAAAATCAACAATCTAAAATCTGCAATTAATGGGACGTTCTTAAATTTTATTAAAATAAATCAAAATTTACTTGTCTTTTTCAGTAAAAAATTTATTTTTGCACAAACTAAACAGATAACAGATGTATTGGACATTAGAATTAGCATCTTATTTAAGTGATGCGCCATGGCCTGCTAACAAAGACGAACTTATTGACTACGCTATTAGAGCTGGTGCTCCATTAGAAGTAGTAGAAAACCTTCAGTCAATAGAAGACGAAGGCGAGATATATGAATCAATGGAAGAAATTTGGCCTGATTATCCAACAGACGAAGATTATCTTTGGAATGAGGATGAATATTAAAAAATAAACCAAAGGAAAAAGTCTCATCACAGAGGCTTTTTTTTTGGTTCAAATACATATAAAATAATAAAGAAATACAATAAATCATGAGTTTCATAAACAGTATTATTAAAGTCTTTGTAGGTGATAAATCACAGAAAGATGTCAAAGCTTTACAACCTTACTTAAACAAAATTAAAACATTCGAAACTCCTTTAATGAGTCTTTCAAACGACGATTTAAGAGGAAGAACCGTTTATTTTAAAGATAAAATAAAAGAAGCCAGAGCCGACAAAGATGCTAAAATCGCTTCGCTAAAAGCAGAAGTAGAAAACATCGAAGACATTGATAAAAGAGAAGATCTTTATGATGCTATTGATGCTCTTGAAAAAGAAGCTTATGAAATCTCTGAAAAAACGTTATTGGAAATTCTTCCAGAAGCTTTTTCTGTAGTAAAAGAAACGGCTCGTCGTTTCAAAGAAAACTCTCATATTGAAGTTACTGCAACTGCAAAAGACCGTGAATTTTCTGCAACAAAACCATATATTGTTATTGAAGGCGAAAAATCGATTTGGGCAAACAAATGGAACGCTGCCGGCAAAGACATCACTTGGGATATGATTCACTATGATGTGCAGTTAATTGGTGGAATGGTTTTGCACGAAGGTAAAGTTGCCGAAATGCAAACGGGTGAAGGTAAAACTTTAGTTGCAACGCTTCCATTATACTTAAACGCTTTAACTGGAAATGGAGTTCACTTAGTAACGGTGAATGACTACTTAGCAAAACGTGATAGTACATGGAAAGCTCCTTTATTCGAATTCCACGGCTTATCTGTTGATTGTATTGATAATCACCAACCAAGTACAGAACAAAGAAAAAAAGCTTACGATGCTGATATCACTTACGGAACTAACAACGAGTTTGGTTTTGACTACTTAAGAGATAACATGGCGCACTCGCCTAGTGATTTAGTTCAAAGAAAACACAATTATGCTATTGTCGACGAGGTCGATTCTGTATTAATTGATGATGCAAGAACACCGCTTATTATTTCAGGACCAGTTCCACAAGGAGATCGTCATGAATTTAATGAATTGAAACCAAAAATCGAAAACTTAGTTGCACAACAACGTCAGTTAGCGAATGGTTTCTTGGCGGAAGCTAAAAAATTAATCAAAGAAGGAAACACTAAAGATGGAGGCTTCCAATTATTAAGAGCTTACAGAAGTTTACCTAAAAATAAAGCATTAATTAAATTTTTGAGTGAAGAAGGAATTAAGCAATTACTTCAAAAAACTGAAAATCAATACATGCAGGATAACAATCGTGAAATGCACAAAGTAGACGAAGCTTTGTATTTTGTGATTGAAGAAAAAAACAATCAGGTAGAATTAACAGATAACGGTATCCAATACCTTTCTGGAGATACTGATGCCGATTTCTTCGTTTTACCAGACATCGGAACTGAAATCGCTGCGATTGAAAAACAAAAATTAGACAAAGACGCTGAAGCTGAAGCAAGAGAAAGATTATTTCAGGATTTTGGTGTAAAAAGCGAGCGTATTCACACTTTGACTCAACTTTTAAAAGCATACGCTTTATTTGAAAAAGATGTAGAGTACGTTATCATGGACAACAAAATTATGATTGTCGATGAACAAACAGGTCGTATCATGGATGGCCGTCGTTATTCTGACGGTTTACACCAAGCGATTGAAGCAAAAGAAAACGTAAAAATCGAAGCTGCAACTCAAACATTTGCAACTGTTACATTACAGAATTATTTCAGAATGTACAGCAAATTAGGAGGTATGACTGGTACAGCTGTTACAGAAGCTGGCGAGTTATGGCAAATTTACAAATTAGATGTTGTTGAAATTCCAACTAACCGTGGTATTTCAAGAATTGACAAAGAAGATTATATCTACAAAACTACACGTGAAAAATTCAACGCTGTAATCGAAGACGTTACTGAACTATCAAATGCGGGAAGACCTGTATTGATTGGAACAACTTCGGTAGAGATTTCAGAATTATTAAGCCGTATGCTTAAAATGAGAGGAATCACGCACAACGTATTGAATGCTAAAATGCACAAGCAGGAAGCACAAATCGTTGAAGAAGCTGGTAAAGCAGGAGTTGTAACAATTGCAACAAACATGGCTGGTCGTGGTACCGATATTAAATTATCTCCAGAAGTAAAAGCTGCGGGAGGTTTAGCAATCGTTGGTACAGAGCGTCATGATTCTCGTCGTGTTGACAGACAGTTACGTGGTCGTTCTGGTCGTCAAGGAGATCCGGGAAGTTCTCAATTCTATGTTTCTCTTGAAGATAACTTAATGCGTTTATTCGGTTCTGAAAGAGTAGCGAAAGTTATGGACAGAATGGGACTTAAAGAAGGCGAAGTTATTCAGCATTCTATGATGACTAAATCTATCGAACGTGCTCAGAAAAAAGTAGAAGAAAACAACTTTGGTGTTCGTAAACGTTTATTAGAATATGATGACGTAATGAACTCTCAGCGTGAAGTAGTTTACAAACGTCGTCGTCATGCATTGTTCGGAGAACGTTTGAAACTGGATATCGCTAATATGCTTTATGACACTTGCGAATTAATCGTAAGCAACAGCAAAGTAGCGAATGACTTCAAAGGTTTTGAATTCGATTTAATTCGTTATTTCGGAATTACATCTCCAATTTCTGAAGCTGATTTTACAAAATTATCGGATATTGAAGTTACTGGAAAAGTTTACAAAGAAGCTTTAGCTTTCTACACTGAAAAAACTGAAAGAAGTGCAAGAGAAGCTTTCCCTATTATTAAAGGAGTTTACGAAGAGCCAAATAATCATTTTGAAAGAATTGTAGTTCCATTTACAGACGGAATCAAAACTTTAAATGTTGTTACTGATTTGAAAAAAGCTTATGACAGCCAAGGTGCTCAATTAATTGCTGATTTCGAGAAAAACATCACACTTTCTATTGTTGATGAAGCTTGGAAAAAACACTTGCGTAAAATGGACGAATTGAAACAATCTGTTCAATTGGCTGTTCACGAACAAAAAGATCCATTACTAATTTACAAATTAGAAGCTTTCAACTTGTTTAGAGGAATGTTGGACAACGTTAATAAAGAAGTTATTTCATTCTTATTCAAAGGTGATTTACCGGCTCAAAACGTTCCTGAAATTCACGAAGCAAGAGAAGTTCGTCAAAAAGAAAATTTACAATTAAGTAAAGACGAAATTCCAAACAGCGAAAGTATGAACCGTGAAGCTGGAGAAACACAACAACGTCAGGTTACTGAAACTATCGTTAGAGATATGCCAAAAATCAACCGTAATGATACCGTTACTGTTCAGGAAGTTGCAACGGGCAAAACTGAAGAAATGAAATTCAAAAAAGCTGAAACGCTTTTAGCTTCAGGAGCTTGGGTTTTGGTTAAATAATAAATATTGAAAACCTTCTTTGTATAAAGATTCCTTTCAATTAAATTTAAAAACAGCTGTAATTTTTATTACAGCTGTTTTTTTTATGCAAAATGACAAAAATCATTCTTGTAAATAATATTTATAATGTATTTTTGCTCTCGAAAACAACGAAACACACTTTGAAACGACTTTTCGTCATATTTCTTTCTTGCATGCTATTAGTTCCTTCTTTTGGCAGTTTTTTTGTTTATGCCTCATTCAAATTAAATCAGGAAGAAATCTCAAAAACAATATGTGTACAGCGTAAAATGGTTTTCAATACCTGTAACGGTCGTTGTGAACTTCAAAAAAGCTTAAAAAAATACGCTGATAACGAAAAAAGAATGCAAAACAATCTGAAAGAAAAAACAGATGTTGTTTACATTCAGACTTCCATTTTAAATAATTTCAAATTGACGGCACCTATCGAATCAAGAACAAAAATTTTCGCTTCTTTCGATAAAAAACCTATTGCCGTTTCCAATACGACTTTTCGTCCTCCATCCTATTTTATATAAATTTTTATCTGGCTTTTCGCCAAAACTGAAAACCTTTTTTTTTGATGTATGTCAAAGAAAGATGGTTACTCTTTAAAATTTATATAATCTAAAATGAAAAAGATATACTTTACCCTATTAATCATAGGGCAATGTGTTTTTGCTCAAAACAAAACGGAGCAAGACACAACAAAATCGCATGAACTTGAAAATGTTTTTGTAACTGCTAATCGCACAGCAACTTTAAGAAAAGAAACTCCTGTTGCAATCAGTAAATTGACAGCAAAAACAATCAATGAAGCCAAAGCTACAGCGGTTTACGAAATCATAAATAAAACTCCTGGTGTCTTGATGATAAATCTAGGGAACGAACAACATATGATGTCTATTCGTCAACCCATGACTACAAATGCTTACTATTTATATTTAGAAGACGGATTACCAATTCGCCCGATGGGAATTTTCAATCATAATGCTTTATTAGAAATAAATCAATATAACTTACAAAGTATTGAGGTCGTTAAAGGTCCGGTTTCTTCTTTATACGGGCCAGAAGCTGTGGGTGGAACTATTAATTTAATTTCGATAAAACCTCCTGTTGATCCAGAATTTAAATTTGGAATCCAAGCAGATAATTATGGCTATCGAAGATTTCAAGCAGCCGGAGGTGCAACAATTGGAAAAGTTGGTTTTCATATTGCCGGAATTTCAAGTTTACAAGAAAATGGTTGGATGACCTATTCTGATTATAACAAAGACAATCTAAATGCGAGAATTGATTACAACATTTCTCCATCTACCCGATTGATTAGCAATACGATGTATGGAAAATATTATTCGGATATGAGCGGCACGGTCAATGAAGAGGCTTTCAACAATAGAACTTATAAAAGCACTTCTGATTTCACCTATCGAAAATCGGACGCTTTGCGAACTCGTTTAACGTTAGAACATGATTGGAACGAAAATTCGAGCAGTTACATTACGGCTTATTTACGCGACAATAAATTAGGCCAAAATCCATCATACGGAATCAAATGGAGCCCAACAGTAAATCCGACCAAAGCGACGGGTGAAGTAAATTCAAACAATTT
Source organism: Flavobacterium resistens (assembly GCF_900182645.1). GTDB lineage: Bacteria > Bacteroidota > Bacteroidia > Flavobacteriales > Flavobacteriaceae > Flavobacterium > Flavobacterium resistens. The sequence goes on from NZ_FXTA01000003.1 coordinate 710,080, forward strand.
CAAAAGTTATGGTGCAATTGGGCAACATACTCAAAAATTTGATTTCTTAAACACCAAAATTGTTGCCGGCGCTTTATACGATTATTCTCCAGTAACCTATTGGTCGTATGTAATTGATTTAAAAGCAAACTTAAATCCGGGAGAACCAGGAAAACAAACGGTAGATTCTTATCAAATTATTGCTGAGCATCCAGATTCTAAACTTTCGGATTATACCGCAGATATTTTCAACACAGCCGGTTACGCACAAATCAGCTTTAATCCAATTGAAAAATTAGTTATTACTGTTGGAGGACGTTATGATAATATGAAAGTGAATTATGATAATGCAATTGATCTTTCTACAGGAAGCAAAGTTTATGATAAAGCCACTTTTAAAGCAGGAGCAAATTACAATCCGTTTGAATTTGCAGGATTTTATGGCAATTATTCACAAGGTTTTGCGCCTCCGGGAATTACTTCAATTTTTAGAGCTAAACCGGGAACCGGAGGAACAACAGGCGTCCCAGCTGAATTTTATTACAATCTAAAACCAGCAGATTTTGATAATTATGAAATTGGCGGATGGCTGTCATTTTTAGAAAACAAACTGAATTTTGATTACGCTTTCTATTATATGGAAGGCAAAAATGAATTATTGAATATAAAACTTCCTGATAATTCAACCGATTATCGATCTGCGGGAGAAACGCGTCATAAAGGAATTGAGTTTGGTGCTTCATATAAACCATCAAAACAATTTAATATTCGTCTTGGCGGAACTTATGCGCAACATACTTATATAGATTTTAAACTTTCAGATAAACCATCAGATCCGATTCAGGATTTAAACGGAAAAGAAATGCCGTCAGCTCCAAAATGGTCAGGAAATTCAGAAGTAAGTTATTATCCAAACTGGCTTCCTAATCTAAGAACATCTTTAGAATGGCAACTTGTTGGCAGTTATTACCAAGATCAGATCAATACCGTAAAATATGATGGGTACAATATTTTCAATGCCCGAATTGGCTATCAATGGAAAAAAATTGAGGTTTACGGAAATGTGCTAAATCTTACTGACAAACTATATGCATACAATGTTTCAAGAACAAATGTTGCAAATGCCCAACCTACTTATACAGCTGCAGCACCACGAACTTTTGTTTTCGGAATTCAATATAATTTTTCATTAAAAAAATAATTATGAGTAAAAAAACTTATAAAAAGAAAGATTCTAAATTCATCAAAAAAATCAAACAACACATGTACAAATGGCATCGTGTTATTGGATTAATCACAATTGTTCCAGTAATTTTCTGGACATTTTCAGGTTTGATGCATCCGTTTATGGCGCATTTTTTCAAACCAGAAATTGCTCATGACAAAATTGAACAATCAATTATTGATAAAAGCCAACTGCATTATTCAATTCAGGAAGTTTTGCTGAAAAACGAAATATCGCAATTCAAAAATTTTAGAATTGTTACTTTCAATAATGCGACTTATTATCAGGTAAAAACAATTCTTGGTGAACTTTGGTATTATGATGCTTCAACTGCCAAAAAACTGGAAAATGGAGATCAAAAATATGCCGAATGGCTTTCACGTTATTTCTTAGACGATCAAAAAAGTCAGGTAAAAAACAGTGAAATTGTAACCGAATTTACTTCGCAATACAAATATGTAAACCGCTATTTACCTGTTTATAAATTAAGTTTTGATCGCCCTGATGCCATGCAGATTTATGTAGAAACCTCATCAAGCAAGCTGGCAACTTACAACCCAACTTCCAGACAAGTTTTCATTTGGTTTTTCGACACTTTTCATAATTGGTCGTTTATCGATGCCATTAGTAATAACAGTGTCCGAATTATTACGATGATTTTCTTATTGTCAATTATTGGATTTTCAGCCTTGAGCGGTATTTTAATTTATGGTTTGCTTTGGAAACAATTCAAAAAAACAGATAGTGTAGCGCCAAAAAAAGGTTTAAGAAAATATCATCGCCAAATTGGAATCTGGATTTCACTTTTCACTCTCACTTTTGCCTTCAGCGGTGCTTATCACGCTACGACAAAATGGGCGCCATATACGTTGTCACAAATGATTTATGAACCAACCTTTGTAACCAAAGAAATTCCTGGAGCAAATAATAATCTTGATTTAGACTGGAGTCGTTTCCAAAACATTAGCATAATTACATTAAATGACACCACCTATTATCGTTGCCAATTACTTGAAAACGAAAATAAAAGATTCAAAAGACCAAAATCAGATTCGAAGTGGAATAAAAAAGAAGACTCAAAATCTGAAGTCGTTTACATAAACGCGACAACAAATAAAATCGCGCCAAATCTGGATTTAGAATATGCCGAATTTTTAGCATATTACTTTACAGATGGAGCGCCAAAAGCTTCATGTTGCGAAATGATCGACACATCAGAAGATGACTCTCAGCCTTCATTCGAAAACATAAAATTATTGGAGTCAAAAGTACTAACCGATTTTGAAAGCAGAGAATATGGCTTTGTAAACAAAAGGCTTCCGGTCGTAAAATTAGCTTATGACACACCTGAAAAAACAACTTATTTTATTGAAACTTCAACCTCAAGATTGGCTGCAGTGATCAATAATTCGGATAAAGTCGAAGGTTATTCTTTTGCTATTTTACACAAATTTTTATTTATGGATTGGGCTGGAAAAAACATTCGGGATTTAGCAACTGTTTTGGCCGCGCTTTCAATTTTAATTGTGAGTGTTTTAGGTTTTATTCTTTTTCTGAAAAAATAGTTGAAAGATGCTAAGGTTCTAAGATTCTAAGACGCTAAGTTTTATTTTCTTAGAATCTTTTTCTAAATTTGATTATCACATAACCTCTTGTAAACAAAATTGAAAAAATATCTAAAGCTTTCCTTGCCACTTTTATTAACGCTTTGTTTTAGCTTTTTTTTCATATTGATGATTCGAATTACCTGTCAATATATTCCATTCAGGAATGATGTCGCTTTTCTTCAAATAAAACAGACGGAAGTTACCGAAATCCCTTTTTACACCACTTTCTTTTATATACATGTATATTCGGCCATCTTTGTTTTACTTGCCGGATTTACTCAATTTAATTCTGATTTATTAAAGAAAAAGCCTATCATTCATAGAAATATCGGGAAATTATATGTATTTATTGTACTGTTTTTAAGTGCACCTTCGGGTTTATTTATTGGCATTTTTGCGAATGGAGGTTTTTATTCAAAAATCTCTTTTGTCACTTTATCAATTTTATGGTTTTACTTTACACTGAAAGGTTTTTCGGCCATTAAAAACAAAAATATTAAGCTTCATAAGGCTTTTATGATGCGAAGTTTTGCTTTAACATTTTCAGCAATAACCTTACGTTTTTGGAAGGTTTTTCTTGTATATTTGTTTCAGCCTTCGCCAATGGATGTTTATCAGATAATAGCCTGGCTCGGCTGGGTTCCTAATTTATTGATCATTGAATATTATCTTTTTAATCAATCTAAAAAATGAAAAAACTTTTTGGTTTATTACTGCTTACAATGCTGTTTTCCTGTAAAGAAAACAAAAACGAAAAAAATAAAAATGACAAACCACAAGAAAAAGAAATTTTGACTGAATTATACGGTTCGTGGGTTGGTGGATTTATTGTAAAAGAGCGTGATACAACCAAGGAATTAACTGAAATGTATAGTAACAAAATAAACATTGTTATAAAAAAAATAACGGAGAGTGAAGTTATTGGACAAAATATTGTTGCTGGAAACGAAAGACCTCTTAAAGGAAAAATGATTCAGAACGGAAATATAATTCACTTTGTACTTAATGAACCCGGAGACGATAAAAATGATGGTGTTTTTGATTTCGAAATAAAAAATAACGTTTTAAAAGGAACTTGGATTGCCAATAACAAAAATAAAAACGTTACAGAAAGAAGTTTTGAACTTACTAAAAAGAAATTTATCTATAATCCTGCTGCAATGCTCTCTGAAGGAGATATGTATGTTGACTTTGTAAATCCGAAAAAGCAAAAAATTAAATTTGAAGACGAAGAAAATAACGAAGAATACATTGAGAACACTTATAGAATGGCCTCGCCTTCTGTCTACACTATAAATTCATCAAAACAAAAACTAAAGGAATCTGATGTTAAAAACCTCAAAAAACTGGACTTGGAAATTCTTAGAAACACGATTTTTGCAAGACACGGACTTACTTTTAAAACAAAAACTATTCGTCAATTTTTTGATCGTGTAGATTGGTATATCCCGATTTCAGAAAATGTCAATAGTGAATTAACAATGGTCGAAAAAGAAAACATCGCTTTACTAAAACGCTTTGAAAAATACGCCGAAGATAATTATGATACTTTTGGAAGATAATTTTAAAAAAGGGGCTAAGGTACTAAGGTTCTGAGTTACTAAGTTTTCTCTCTCATTATTTCATAAAAAAACTCAGCTAGATATACTGCAGTCTATCTAGCTGAGTTTTTTTTTTAAAGATACTTAACTAAAAAAACTTATCACCTCAGAACCTTAACATCTTAGAAGATTCAAAAAACTTTATCTCGGATTTTCCTGATAATAACGTTCTTCAATTCGTTTAATATCTTTAATAGAATTTTTCGCCCATAAAAGACGTTTTTCCAGAATTTCTTCTTCAGACAATTGCCATTTTACATTTGATCTTCTAAGTCGGTTTGTCAAACTTTGGATAATAATTGAGGCTGAAACCGAAATATTCAGACTTTCTGTAAAACCGACCATTGGTATTTTTAAAAACCCATCGGCGTTGTCCATAATTTCTTGTGACAAACCTTCTTTTTCTGTTCCAAAAAATAACGCGCTTGGTTTTGAAATATCGAAATCTTCCAACATCGAATCTTTTTCGTGCGGCGTTGTTGCAATGATTTGGTAGCCTTTATTTTTTAAATCGGAAAGACATCCGGAAACCGAATCAAATCGGTTGATGTCAACCCATTTCTGTGCACCAAGAGCAATTTCTTTATCGATTCTTTTTCCGAAACGCTGTTCGATTACATTCAATTCCTGAATTCCAAAAACCTCACAACTTCTCATTACCGCACTTGTATTATGCATTTGAAAAACATCTTCTACAGCAACTGTAAAATGTTTGGTACGATTTTCCAAAACATGCAAAAATCTTTCTTTACGGTTATCAGTTAATATATTTTCAAGAAATTCGAGGTAATCTAAATCAATCATTTTATTTCTGTTTGCGGCAAAAATAACAATAATTGTTATATCGGGCAAAATGACTTCTTATGGACTCAAATTCATTTATAGATCTAAACTGGTATGGTTTAAGTCCTCATTATACTTAAATCGGTTATTTTTACTGATTCGAAGAATTTAACCAATCTTCATTTCTCACTAACTACAACCAAACAACAACTTTTTAATGAAACCGCATTTTTACAAAATCCTTTTTTTTCTTTTTTTTAGTTTACTTTCCTGCGTCGCACAAAAAAACGTAGAAATTCCTGTGGGAAACGGCTGGAGCAGCAATTCTGTCAATACCGTAAAATTTAGAAAAAACGCTTTAACGACTTTTAAAGATTTTCAATTTATAGCCTATTATGATAATGATGGCGCGGTAATTTTAGGCAAAAGAAAACTAAATTCAACTAATTGGGAAATTGTAAAAACATCTTACAGCGGAAATGTAAAAGATGCGCATAATACGATCAGCATTGCAATTGATGGCGATGGATATTTGCATATCAGCTGGGATCATCACGATACAAAACTTCGATATGCAAAAAGCAAATATCCTTTAAGCTTAGATTTAGGCAAAGAAGAATCAATGACAGGAATTGCTGAACAAAAAGTAACGTATCCCGAATTTCACAATCTGCCAAACGGGAATTTAGTATTCTTTTATCGCTCAGGTGCTTCGGGACGAGGAAATATGATTCTTAATTTATATTCGGTAAAAGAAAAAAAATGGTCGCAACTGCAAAGCAATTTATTAAACGGCGAAGAGCAAAGAAGCGCATATTGGCAGGCAAAAGTTGATAAAAAAGGTACAATTCATCTTTCATGGGTTTGGAGAGAAAGTTGGGATGTTTCGACGAATCACGACATTTGCTATGCTCGTTCTTTTGACGGCGGTTTGACCTGGGAAAAATCAAATGGAGAAAAATACAATTTGCCTATAACAGTTGCATCGGCAGAAATTGCCTGGAAAATTCCTGAAAAATCAAGTTTAATTAATCAGACTTCAATGATTGTGGATAAAAATGAAAATCCTTATATCGCCAATTATTGGAGTGAAAATACTATTCCGCAGTTTCAAATTGTTTACCTAGAAAACGGTATTTGGAAAAAATCAAATACGGGTTTCAGAAAAACTTCTTTTTATTTAGGAGGCGGAGGTACGAAGAAAATTCCAATTTCGAGACCTGATTTATTGATTAAAGAAGAAGGGAAAAAACGCAATTTGTATTTGCTTTTCAGAGATGCTGAAAGAGAAAACAAAGTATCGATGGCGTATACCAATTTAAGCCAAAACGCCCCATGGAAGGTAACCGACTTAACCTCAGCTTCTATCGGTGAATGGGAGCCCAATTATGATATTTCGCTTTGGGAAAAACAAAAAAAACTTCATATCTTTCTTCAAAATGTAAATCAGGTTGATGGCGAAGGTTTAGCCAAATCAGAACCAACAATGGTCAGGGTTTTGGAAGTGAATCAGTTGCCTAAATAATAGAATTTAAGAAAATGAAAAAGAAACTTGTAGTCTTAACCGGCGCCGGAATTAGTGCAGAAAGCGGGATCAAAACGTTTCGCGACAGCGACGGCTTATGGGAAGGTCATGACGTCATGGAAGTCGCAACTCCTGAAGGCTGGCATAAAAATCAGGAATTGGTTTTGGATTTTTATAATAAAAGACGTCAGCAACTAAAAGAAGTAAAACCTAATTTAGGTCACACTATTTTAGCCGAATTAGAGAAAGATTTCGACGTTTATATTATCACCCAGAATGTTGATGATTTGCACGAACGTGCCGGAAGCACAAATGTTTTGCATTTACATGGCGAATTACTTAAAGTTCGAAGTGTACAAAATAAAAACTTAATTTTAGATTGGACAGAAGATTTAAACACTGGCGATTTTGATATAAACGGACATCAATTGAGACCGCATATTGTTTGGTTTGGCGAAGAAGTTCCAGCATTAGAAGAAGCAATCGACATTACAGAAACAGCTGATTATTTTGCTGTAATTGGAACTTCGCTTCAAGTTTATCCCGCAGCAGGTCTGATTGCCTATGCGCCAAGTACAACTCCGGTTTTTTATATTGATCCAAAACCAATTGCAATTCCAAATATTAGAAATAAAGTGGAAACGATTGCCAAATTTGCATCAGAAGGAGTTGCCGATTTAAGAGCGCGATTAAATTCATTTTGAATGCATAAATGCACGTTTTAATTATCTCTAATCGCTAAATTCTGCTTATATTTGCACCTTTCGAAAAAACAACATAACAATGACTACTCTAAACGAATTGAATGCTATATCACCAATTGATGGAAGATATAGAAATAAAACTCAAAATTTAGCACCTTTTTTCTCTGAAGAAGCCTTAATTAAATACCGCGTTTTGGTTGAAGTGGAATATTTTATTGCTTTATGCGAAATTCCATTGCCTCAACTAAAAGGTATTGATTCAGGTTTATTTGACAGTTTAAGAAACATCTACAAAAATTTCTCAACTGAAGATGCGCTTTGGATTAAAGAAACGGAGAAAGTAACCAACCACGACGTAAAAGCGGTTGAATACTTTATCAAAGATGCTTTTGAAAAATTAGGTTTATCTCAATACAAAGAGTTCATTCACTTCGGGTTAACTTCTCAAGATATTAACAATACTGCGATTCCGCTTTCTACAAAAGAAGCTTTTGAGCAGGTTTATATGCCTTCACTAATTTCTTTAATTTCTAAATTAAAAGAATTAAGTGTAGAATGGAAAGATATTCCAATGTTGGCGCGTACGCACGGACAACCAGCATCTCCTACTCGCTTAGGAAAAGAAATTTTAGTTTTTGTTGAGCGTTTAGAAGAGCAAATGCGTTTGTTGTTCAATGTTCCGTTTGCAGCTAAATTTGGTGGAGCAACTGGAAATTTCAATGCGCACCATGTTGCATATCCACAAATTGACTGGAAACAATTCGGAACTAAATTTGTTGAAACGGGCTTAGGCTTACAACATTCATTCCCGACAACTCAAATTGAGCATTACGATCATTTTGCAGCGTTTTTTGATGGTTTAAAAAGAATCAACAATATCATTATCGATTTAGATCGTGATATTTGGACATATGTTTCAATGGATTATTTTAAACAAAAAATCAAAGCAGGAGAAATTGGATCTTCGGCAATGCCACATAAAGTAAACCCAATTGATTTTGAAAATTCTGAAGGAAACTTAGGAATTGCAAATGCTATTTTCGAACATTTGGCTGCTAAATTACCTATTTCAAGATTACAACGTGATTTAACTGACAGTACCGTTTTAAGAAATGTAGGCGTTCCGGTTGGACACACAATTATTGCTTTTGAAGCAACTTTAAAAGGTTTGAACAAATTACTGTTAAACGAAAGCAAATTTGCTGAAGATTTAGAGAAAAACTGGGCAGTTGTTGCTGAGGCTATTCAGACAATTTTGCGTCGCGAGGCATATCCAAATCCTTACGAAGCATTGAAAGGTTTGACAAGAACAAATGAAGCAATTGACAAAAATGCGATTCATAATTTTATTGCGACTTTAGAAGTTTCAGATGCTGTTAGAGCAGAATTAATGCAGATAACGCCTAGCAATTACACAGGTATTTAAAGAAAACCTAAAATATTTTCCCAAAAAAAGCTATCTTTATCGAGATAGCTTTTTTTATTAAATCTGATTGGAAACTAGCCCAGACTGAAATGAAAAGCCTTTTGCTCGAAAAACTATATTTTTTTGCTGTTACAGAGCGACCGGAGGAAGCTCCTGTAACGGCGTTAAAAATATGTTTTTTGAGCAAAAGCTTGAAATGTAAGGCTGGAAATAGCTCCTGAAACTAAAACACCACTTCTATATGATTGCCTTAAACGCCGCTGCTGAAACTACACACCATTTACAACCCTTAATCAGCGACTTGGGATTAATCCTAATGACCGCCGGGATTGCCGTGCTGATTTTCAAAAAAATGAAACAGCCGCTGGTTTTAGGATATTTAATTGCGGGTTTTTTGGCTGGAAATCATTTCGATTTTTTCCCATCGATTACAGACATGAAAAGTGTTGAAGTGTGGGCAGAAATTGGTGTTATCTTTTTACTTTTTAGTTTAGGACTCGAATTTAGTTTTAAAAAACTGATGAAAGTTGGTGGCACTTCGTCCATCACCGCCATAACTCAGATTATGTTTATGACCATGATTGGTTATCTGGTTGGACAGTGGATGGGTTGGGGAAAAATGGATAGTATTTTTCTTGGTGCAACGCTTTCAATTTCCTCTACAACCATAATTATTCGGGCATTTGATGAATTGGGAGTTAAAGGAAAAAAATTCGTAGGAATTGTATTTGGTGCCTTGATTGTCGAAGATATTGTCGCAATTTTAATGCTTGTTTTATTATCAACAATTGCGGTGAGCGATCAGGTCTCCGGAACTGCTTTATTGCAATCTGTTTTAAAATTAATTTTCTTTTTGATAATTTGGTTTTTAGGCGGAATTTTCATTATTCCAACGATTTTAAAAAAGGCAAAGCATTTATTGAGTGACGAGATGTTGCTTATTATTTCGCTTGCATTATGTTTGATGATGGTAATGTTTGCTGCCAATGTTGGTTTCTCTCCTGCATTAGGAGCTTTTATAATGGGTTCTATTATTGCTGAAACCACTCAAGCGGAAAAAATTGAGCATTTAATTCAGCCAGTAAAAGACTTATTTGGGGCTGTTTTCTTTGTGTCAGTTGGAATGTTGATCAATCCGGTAACTTTGATTGATTATGCGCTTCCTGTTTTGATCATCACATTGGTCACTGTTTTTGGAAAAGCATTCAGTTCTGCATTTGGAGCTTTATTATCTGGTCAACCTTTAAAACAATCTGTACAAACTGGAATGAGTTTAGCACAAATTGGAGAATTCTCATTTATCATCGCCACGCTCGGAATGACATTGAAAGTGACAAGCGATTTTTTATATCCAATAATTGTGGCAGTTTCAGCAGTTACCACGTTTACAACTCCGTTTTTAATTAAATATTCTGAAACTTTTGCTTTGTTTTTAGAATCAAAAATGCCAAAAAAATGGGTTAAAAATATTAATCGTTATAGCGTAAATGCACAGGCGATTAAATCGGTAAGTACTTGGCAAATTGTTTTAAGAGCTTCTGTGACACAAATTATACTTCATACTATAATTATTACGGCTATTATTTTATTATCTGCCAAATTTGTTGCGCCTTTAGTAGCTGATACCCGATTTGGAAATACGCTTGCCGCATTGATTACATTAGTGATTATTGCTCCATTTTTATGGGCACTTTCGTTGCGAAGAGTAAAAGTGGATGAAGTTGAAATTTTATGGGAAGAACGAAAATATCGTGGTGCACTTTTAATGCTGATTTTAATCAGAATGAGTCTTGGCTTGTTTTTCGTGGGCTTTTTGTTGAATATTTTCTTCTCGCCTTTGGTTGCTTTTGTTGCGCTGATAATTGCAATTGGAGCATATCAAATATTCCCGAAAAAATTAAACGAACAATATCATAAAATTGAAAATCACTTTCTGAAAAATCTGAATGATCGTGAAAACAAAAAAATTGACAGACGTTATGCTAATTTGATGCCGTGGGACGGTCACATGTCGTTTTTTGATATTGGAAAAGAATCAAACCTGGCTGGAAAAACTTTAGAAGAATTAAAAATTCGAGAACAGCTTGGAATTAATATTGCAGAAATAAAACGAGGCGATATTACAATTCCAATTCCAACTAAAAATGAACGTTTGTTTCCGGGTGACGAAATTTGCGTAATTGGTACGGATGCTCAAGTTACTGAATTTGCCAAATATTTAGATCAAAATGAAATTGAAGCTCCTCCTGTGGTCCAAGAATCTGAAATTGTGTTGCGTCAGTTAGAAGTTTCTCAAGAAGAATTTATTCAGAAAAGCATTGGACAATTTAGAGGAAAAACTGGCGGCCTAGTCGTAGGAATTGAGCGAAATGGAAACCGAATCCTAAATCCTGAATCGAATATTATTTTGAGTCAGAATGATATCATTTGGGTTGTAGGCGACAAGAAAAAAATGAATGAGTTGGTTTCTTCGAAAAGGAACTAAGGTTCTGAGGAGCTAAGGCTCTAAGGTTTTTTTTTAATAATTAAGGCGCTAAGATGTTGAGTTTTCAAATAGAAATCTTAGCATCTTAGCGCCTTAGTATCTTAGCATCTCAAAAATTACTTATTCGGCTGTGGCGTCAATCTTAAATAAGGTTTGATTGGCGTGTGTCCTTTTGGGAATTTTGCCGGAATATCGCTGTCTGGAATTGCCGGAGCAATTACAACATCTTCACCATCTTTCCAATTTGCAGGAGTAGCAACGCTATAATTTGCAGTTAATTGCAAACTATCAATAACGCGAAGCAATTCGTCAAAATTTCTTCCTGTTGAAGCTGGATACGTCAATGTTAGTTTGATTTTTTTATCGGCACCAATTACAAAAACAGAACGCACTGTGAATTTATCGCTGGCATTTGGATGAAGCATATCATATAAAGTTGCTATTTTTTTATCTTCATCCGCAATAATTGGAAAATTGACTTCTGTATTTTGAGTTTCGTTAATGTCCTTAATCCACTCTTTATGTGATTCCAAGCCGTCTACACTCAAAGCTATAACTTTCGTATTTCTTTTAGAAAATTCCGGAAGATAGTTTGCTACTGTTCCCAATTCAGTTGTACAAACCGGAGTAAAATCGGCAGGATGTGAAAATAAGACACCCCATGAATCTCCCAAGTATTCGTAAAAATTGATTGGTCCTTGTGTGGTTTCTGCATGAAAATCTGGAGCTATATCGCCTAATCTTAATGTTGACATAATTTATAGTTTTTAGTTCCTCTAAAATTAACTAAAAAATACATTTAGAAAACACGTAAGAATTAAAAAAAAGTTAAAATTCTACATTCTCTATCTAGTTAGTATTTTATTTTAGATAAAACCAACTATAAAATACCAAAACGCAAGCGTTAAAAACGAAATTGGGATTCCGAAACCAATCATCATACTACTTAATTTTGGTTTTAAACCATAAGTAGAAGCCAAAATTGCGCCCGTAATCATTGGCGCCATGGCAATTTCAACAATTGTTATTCTTATCGCTTCAGAGCGCTGATTGAAGATGAAAACATATAAGATGAAAATAATCAGCGGCGTCAAAATAAGTCGGACAAAAAGACCTAATCTTAAAAATTTCCAATGTTTACTATTTCGATCAAAACTTAATTGTAATCCTACTGAGAACAAAGCCAGCGGTGTAACTAAACTTCCTAATTTCAATAAAACATATTGAATATTTGAATCCAAATTATAATCTGTAACATTCATCAAACAGGCAACAACAAACGTAAGAAAAGGCGGAAAAAGAAGTATCTTTTTAGAAATACTTTTAAAATCGGGACTTCCGTTAGAATAAAATGCCGCCACAAAAACACCTAAAGTCGAAACCACAACAAAAGTTCCCGGCTGATCTACAAGTACGGCAGTTTCTAAACCTTTTTTTCCAAATAAAGCTTCAATAATTGGATATCCAAGAAAAGAAGAATTGCTCAATCCTGCAGTCAGAATCAGACAGCCAATCAGTTTATTTGACCAACCTAATTTTCGTCCTAAAAAATGAAAAATAACAAACGCTAGAAAAAAACTAATCCAGCCCGCTCCTATTGGAAACAATAATTCATTGCTCCATTTTATTTTCGGAATATGATATAAGGTAATTGCAGGAAGGCATACATAAATGACAATTTTATTGATTGTTTTATAAATGTGCGTTGGAAACTGCTTGATATTCTTCAGAAGCAATCCTAAAAACAGAAAAAAGAATATTATAATAAAGTTGTTCATATCGAGGCTTGAATGCAAAAATAACTATTTATAATTTAGTGATTAGTGAAAAGTGTATAGTAATTAGCTATATTAAGTGAATACTAACTACTGATTTTCTTTTGTTAAACATATAACATTTCGTTGAAACCTATTACAACTTATTACTATACACTTTTCAATTCTCACTAATCACTTTTCACTTTTCACTTTTCACTTTTCAGTAATCACTCATTTCTAAAAAAATAGTTAAATTAGTATTTTGTGTTAGAAAAACCCATACATTTGTAACATATTTTATTACAGTATGCTTTCAGGTAAATTTGCCATAACGATTCACATTCTTACTTTGCTCAATAAATTTCCAAATGATTATTTATCATCGGAATATATTGCAGGAAGCATGAACCTCAACCCTGTTTTGGTTAGAAAAGAAATCGCAAACCTAAAAGCGCACCATATTGTAGAAAGCAAAGAAGGTAAAAATGGCGGTACAAAACTGTCTGTAGACGCTGCTAAACTGACTTTAAAAGAAATTTTCGAAATGACTTTTGAAACCATTGGTTTAGGTTATGCTAAAAATCAGCCAAACCCTGATTGTCCTGTCGGAAAAAAAATCAATCAGAATTTGGATGCTTTATATAAAGAAATGAATCAAAAAGTTAATGCACAACTGGAAAAAATTTCTTTGGAAGATTTTTCGAACCAGTTTTAAAGCTATTTTTTTGCCTTAAACTGTAACATTTTTTATTACTAAATAAATTTATATATTATGAAAATCGCACTTATTGGAGCAACAGGATTTGTTGGCTCAGCAATTTTAAACGAATTGGCAGACAGAAAACATGAAATTACAGCAATTGCAAGAACTCCAAAAGATACTGCCAACGCAACTTGGGTTGCCGCAGATATTTTTAATGCTGATGCTTTAGCAGAAATTTTAAAAGGACATGATGTTATAATTAACGCTTATAACCCGGGTTGGACAAATCCAAACTATAGCTCTGATTTCGAAAACGGATCAAAATCGATTCAGGAAGCTGCAAAAAAATCAGGTGTAAAACGTTTTATCACAATTGGAGGTGCTGGAAGTTTATATGTAGCGCCAGGCGTACAGGCAGTTGATACTCCAGAGTTTCCAAAAGAATATTATACAGCCGCTTCTGCAGCAAGAGATTATTTGAATGTCATTAAAGAGGAAAAAGAATTAGATTGGGCATTTTTTAGTCCTGCTCTTGAAATGCATCAGGGAATTACAACAGGAAGAACTGGACAATACCGTTTAGGCTTAGAAAACCCAGTTTTTAACGACGAACAAAGAAGTATTTTATCTGTTGAAGATCTAGCAGTCGCTATTGCTGATGAAACTGAAAATGCAAAACATCACCAAGTGAGATTTACTGCGGGGTATTAATTTTTTTTTCGCTACGAATTCATGAATTATTTTTTTGAATTACGCATGTCATCCTGAGCGAAGTCGAAGGACACGTCCGAAATTCTACAATCAAAATAGACAAACTTTGTCGAGCTACTTGTGTGCCCTTCGACTTCGCTCAGCGTGACAAAAAATTGTGAAAATTAGCGTAATTTGTGGCAAATAAATGTAAACAGTTTCAAAGGAACATTTGTCTTTTGAAACTGTTTTTGTTTTCAGTACTTTTACAATACTAAAAAAGTATTTTGTCAAGTTTAAAGAAACAGTCGAGCAGTTTAACTGAAAAAGCTGGAATTTCATCTCCTGAAATCACCAATGTTTCAGCTATAAATCAAATTAAAAACAAACGCAGACAACAACCTACAGCTGAAGAATTAATTTCAGGAATACTTTCAGGAAACAGGACTTCTCTAAGTCGTGCAATCACACTCATAGAAAGTACCAATCCTGAACATGCAGAAAAAGCAAACCAAATTATAAAGGGTTGTTTGGCTCATGCCAATAAATCGGTTCGTGTTGGAATTACTGGTGTTCCCGGAGTTGGAAAAAGCACTTTTATTGAAGCTTTCGGAACCTATCTTACGCAATTAGGAAAAAAAGTGGCTGTTTTGGCAGTTGATCCAAGCAGTTCAATTTCGCACGGAAGTATTTTGGGAGATAAAACCAGAATGGAAGAATTGGTAAAAGATGAAAATGCTTTCATCAGACCGAGTGCATCTGGAGAAAATCTGGGCGGTGTGGCGCGCAAAACCCGTGAAGCAATCATTTTATGCGAAGCTGGGGGTTTTGACACGATAATTATCGAAACTGTTGGCGTTGGACAAAGCGAAACTGCAGTTCACAGTATGGTTGACTTTTTTCTTTTGTTAAAAATTTCCGGTGCTGGTGACGAACTTCAGGGTATCAAACGCGGTATTATGGAAATGGCTGACGCAATCGTAATCAATAAAGCTGACGGAGATAATATCAAAAAAGCCAATCAGGCAAAATTAGAATTCAATCGAGCTTTGCATTTATTTCCACCAAAAAAATCAAATTGGCAACCAAAAGTTACCACTTGCAGTGCAATTGCAAAAGAGGGTATTTCGGAAATATGGAATACTATTTCTGACTATTTCGAAATGACAAAAGAATCTGGATTCTTTCAGGAAAAACGACATGAACAAAATCAGTTTTGGATGATGGAAACCATCAATGAACAATTAAAATCAAATTTCTATAATCAACCGGAAATTATTTCTTTATTAGAACAAAACAAAAAAGCAGTGCAAAATGATGAAATTTCACCTTTTGCAGCTGCTTCTGAGTTATTGAAATTTTATTTTAGTAAAGATACAAAGTGACAAAGTTTCAAAGTGGCAAAGTTTCAAAGTGGCAAAGTTTCAAAGTGGCAAAGTTTTTTCTCTGCTTTGAACCTTTGTTACTTTGTCACTTTGAACCTATTTTTTCCTAAGTTTATATTTACTTTCTTTATATAAATTTCCTGCTGTTATCACGTGAGCTAAAGCATCTTTTGCTAAATCTTCATTTAATTTTACAGGAATTAAAGTTGTATCATTTTTGATTTCAAATTGAAGCGGTTTCAAATTTGGCTGCATGATTACAACCTGATTTTCTACTCTAAATGCATTGATATCATTAAACTGCATAATTGATCTTCCTTGTACTTTTTGATCTAGTTTCGTAAGATTTCTTCCAACCATTGGAGTTTCGAACGGAATTCCTAAATACCCTAATAATGTTGGCGGAATATCGATCTGACTTGCTAATCTGTCATAGACTGCACCTTTTGCAACTCCAGGTCCCATAATAAATGCCGGAATATGGAATTTATTAATTGGCACTAAATTTTTCCCGTAAGTTCTTGTATTATGATCCGCGATTACGATGAAAATTGTGTTTTTAAAATACGCTTCTTTTTTAGCCATTTCGAAGAATTTTCCAATTGAAAAATCAGCATATTTCATAGCATTATTAACCGTTGCCGGTTTTTTATCGTAAGGTTTTATTCTTCCTGCTGGATATTCAAAAGGTTCGTGATTTGAAGTCGAGAACATCAAAGAGAAAAATGGCTTATTTCCTTTTGACTTGAAATACTGATTGGCTTTCGTAACCAAATCTTCATCGGAATAACCCCAAGTTCCTTTGAAAGCATATTTATTTCCGTCTGATTCAAAATCCGTTTGATCTACAATGTCACTGAAACCATTTCCGTTGAAAAACGAAGCCATATTGTCAAAATTAGCCATTCCACCATAAATGAAACTCGTGTCATATCCTTTTTGTTTTAAAGCATCAGCAAGTGTAAAAAATCCTTGTTGAGAATTCCCAAGTCTGACAACGCTTTCAGAAGGCGAAGGCAAAAATCCTGTTACAACTGCCTCGATTCCACGAACACTTCTGGTTCCTGTGCAGTACAAATTGGTGAATAATGTTCCTTCCTTTGATAACTTATCAAATTCCGGAGTTAAAGGTTTTCCTCCCAAAATTCCAACATATTCAGCGCCTAAACTTTCCTGAAGGAAAATAACCAAATTATACGGTTTTTGTCTCACTGAATCCGGTTGTTGTACGTGAAGAAACGGAATTTCAGCATCGGTAAAATCGTTTGGACCTGCAATCATGTATTTTTTCACACGAGCAATTGCTTCGGCTTCATCCATTTTACCGTACATTTTTGTGTTTGCTTCATTTTTAATCGAATAAGCGGCAAAAGCAACAGTATAAAAAGAATTTAAGCCTAAAGTATTTGTTAACTGATCAGTAGAAAAAACTGCATTACTGGCATTAATTGGTCGTTTTGAAGTTAGACTTGAACGCGCACCAAAAAACAATAAAAAAGCCAATAATGGAAAAACCATTAATTTGAATTTATAATCTGTAGCTGAAGTATGAAAATATTTTTTTCCTTTTTTGATAGCAAAATACAGCACAATTCCCAAAATCAAAAAGGAAACGATAATTGAAGTTAGATAACTTTTTAAAAGCATTCCAACAACCTCTTTTGGGTAAATTAGATAATCTAAGAAAATTTTATTCGGGCGAGTATCATATTGTTTTACAAAATCAGGCGAAGCCAATTCAACAAAAAGAATCAGAAAGAGAAACAAGAAACTGTAAATCACCAAAAATTTGTTGGTGAACTTTATTCCTTTATTTGGAATAAAAGTAATCAGGGCAGCCGGAAGAAATGATAAATAACAAAGTAAAATCATATCCATTCGCAGACCGATTGGGAAAATATACCAGAAATTTGGCGTTTCGACTACTCTATCTTTAAAAATAAAAAATAAAACAAGGCGGCTTAAAGTAGTAATCAGCAATCCGATTACTATAAAATTAAAAATGGGTTTTAAGTAACTTAATTTTTTCATTGAACGATTTACATTATTTTAAGACTAAGGAACATTATAAGGCAAAACGAGAGTTTATCTCTACTCTTCGTAACGATTAATTTCTCTGTCATAAAAATCATTTGCTTTTTCGATCAAGCCTTCCATTTCGGCATTTAATTCAGCTTCATCAAGATCCTCAGCTTCTTCTAAAAACTCAACCTCATCATCTTTTAAATTGATAATAAATCGAGGATAATCTAGATGAATGATGAAAATATCATCTGGAAAATCAGTATTGTCTCCAAGTAAAAATTTAGGTAATTCCATTATATTTATTTTTTAGTATTTGTTATTATTTTTCACAGATTTATAAAAGAAATACAATCTGTGATTTATCTTTTATCAAATTTAATTATTTGAATCTGAATTAATGATTAATCTCTTTGTTAAGTAGTGGAAGCGAATGTACAGAAAAATTGCTGCTGTTGTTAAACCCGCCAAAAGTCCAATCCAAACTCCCTGCGCTTTCAGTTCTGTATGTTCTCCAAGATAATACGAAATTGGAAAACCAATCACCCAATAGGCTACAAAAGTGATGTACATAGGAATTTTTACATCTTGCAGACCGCGCAAAGCACCTAAAACCACAACCTGAATTCCGTCAGAAATTTGAAAAACTGCAGTTATTAAAAGCAATTTTGATGCAATGCTTACTACTTCAGCATTATCCAAAACTTGTCCGCTGTTTTCCATTTTCAAAAATATTGGAGGCAGATACTCGTGGAAAGCCACAAATAAAACTGCAAAAACCGTTTCAATAATAATCGCCAGTAAAAAAATAGAGCGTGCCACAATCACTAATTTTTTAAAATCCTGTAAACCTCTTTGGCTACTAATTCTAATCATTGAAGTTACACTTAATCCCATCGCAAACATAAAAGTCAATGATGCAAGACTCAATGCAACCTGATTGGCTGCCTGACTTGTCTTGCCAATATTACCGCAAAGCCAAACCGAAGCAGAAAACAGTACTACCTCAAAAAGCATTTGCATAGCAGATGGAAACCCGATTCGGGCTATTTTTTTTATAGTTGTTTTTTTTATTTCACTAAAACTGAATTTTTTGAAAAATCGTTTTAAATCATTTCGTCCGGAAAGCATAATATGCATAAACATCACTAAAAATATTCTTGAAATTACAGTTCCAAGTGCGGCACCAATGATGCCCATTTTAGGAAAAATCCAGATTCCGTAAATTAAGACATAATTAATTCCGACATGCAGGACGTTGGCCATAATCATAGCATACATAGAATATTTGGTCAAAGACATTCCGTCTGCAAATTGTTTATAACCTTGGTACACAATCAAAGGAATTAAAGAAAATGCAACCCAATCTAAATAAGGTTTTGCAAGTGTTATAACATCAGCAGGCTGATTCATTACTTCCATCATTGGCTTTGCCAAAACTATTACCCCAAAAAGTACCAATCCTAAAATAGTGCACAAAAACAAACCATGATGAAAAGCAGAACGAATTTTGGTGTCATTATTTTCGACATTACCTTCAGCAACAATTGGCGTAATTGCTGTCGAAAAACCAATTCCAATTGACATTGCCACAAAAATCATCGTATTTCCCAATGAAACCGCTGCTAATTCAGTTGCTCCAATTTTACCTACCATAATATTGTCGACAATACCTATTAAAGTATGCCCGACCATACCTAAAATCACAGGATATGCCAGTCTGAAATTATACGAAAACTCTTTTGTGTACTGCTTTAAATTCACTTCTATTTTATTTTGTCGGCAAAGATAGTCAGAAGCTTGGAATTCTTTCCTATCAATAAAAAGATATCCAATTTTTAAGGCAAAATTAATTACACCCTAATATTATGTAACGATTTTTAAAAATTATATAACAAGCTCCAAAGGCCTTGATTATACTTTTACATTATTAATAATTCAAAAATATATGCCATGAGAAAAGTACAAATGTTATGCCTAGCTGCTTTTGCATTTTTATTCGCCAACACTGCTGTCGCTCAGGACAGCGCAGCAACAAATTACGATCAGGGATTTAGATTAGGATTTGGGATCAATGGAGGAATTCCAACAGATAACGATTACGACTGGTCACTAGGCGGAGATGTTCGTTTACAATATGATTTGTCAAAAAGAACATCGCTGACACTAACAACGGGATTTACAAATTTATTTATGGGAAAAGATGAACTTGGAAATAACGTAAAAGATCTTGGATTCATTCCTGCAAAAGCAGGTTTTAAAGCCTTTGTTTGGGAAGACCAATTTTATGTTTTAGGTGAAATCGGTGCCGGTTTTGCAGTAACAAACGGTTATGATCAAACCACTTTTTTATGGGCACCCGGAATTGGATACGCAAACAAATACATTGATTTGAGCGTACGTTACGAAGATTATCACGATTTCAGAACCAACCAGGTAGCATTGCGTGTTGCTTATGGTTTTGACTTATAAAAGTTAAGGTTTAATTTATTTTTTGTTTTTGGTATGAACCCGGCAGATAGCACAGTCTGCCGGGTTTGGTGTTTTATATAGAATAGTAAACCCGACAGATTTTGAAAATCTGTCGGGTTTAAACTCATAACTCATAATTTCTAATTCATAACTCTTTAGAATATTTTTTATCTGTCAGCGTTTTCATAAAAGTAATCAATTGTTTTTTCTCTTGATCAGATAAGTTCAATTTATCTTCTGGCAATGTCTGATTTGGAATATCAAAACCTTTCCCTAAACCTCCGCCTTCATTATAAAAATCGATTACTTCTTCTAAAGTTTTATAAACACCATTATGCATATATGGCGCTGTAAGTTCAATATTTCGGATAGTTGGCGTTTTAAACGAATTTTTATGAATCGCCGCTTGCGTTATAACAAATTTGCCTAAATCGCCATCGAGTTTTTTATTTCTATCTGGAACACCTAAAATTTCGCTTTCAGACCTATCAAAGTTTGGCGGTACGGTGCCATTTGTTAGCGGAATAAAATGACATGTAGCACATTTGGCTTTTCCTGCAAATAAATTAAAACCTGCTTTTTCATCAGCAGTAAAATTTGTTTTGTTTTGCATAAAACGATCAAATTTAGAATCGTATTTGCTTAATGATCGTATATAAGATCCCAGAGCATTTTTGATCGCAAATTCATTTATTTCTCCTTTTGGAAAAGCTTTTTTGAAAGACTGCACATATTGAGCATTTTTTTGAATCGCCAAAGCGGATTTTTCTAAAGAGCCATGCATTTCGTTTTCATTTTTAATCACTGCAACTGCCTGATCTTCGAGATAACTCACTCTTGAATCTGCAAAAAATACACGCTGAAAAGCGATGTTTGAAAGCGTTGGCGTATTACGCTGAATCATCGATTTTCCGTCTAATGAAACCGCTCTTTCCAATCCGTCAGTAAATGCTTTATCTGCATGATGGCATGAAGCGCAGGAACGTGTGTTGTTTCCGGATAAAACAGGATCATTAAATAACTTTTTGCCTAATGCAATTTTTTCTGGTGTTGTTTTGTAATCGGGAAAACCCGAGAAAGCTTCTGGATCAAAGGCATCTTTATCAAATAACGTCTGAGCCGTAACTTTTAATCCGCGCTGTTCCTTCATTAATGAAATTCCTAATTCAGACTGTGTTTTAAAAAGTCCTCTGCTTAACGGATTTAAAATTTCATTGATAAAATAAGCACGATCAAAAGCATTAAAATTGGTATTTGCTTTTAGATATTTTTTCCCTTTTTCAAAAATCTGAAGTACTTGTTTTGAATTTTCTGCATTTTGATTTTCTGTATAAACACGATAATATCTTTCGATAGTTTCTAACGAAACCTGAGCCTCAGGAAGTGAATTTAGCACAACTGGTGAATCAAATCCGGTAATTCCTAAAGTAACAATTCGGTATACTTCTAATCGCATGGCGTCAAAAACATGAGCATCAGTCAATTCATTGGAACTTGAAACTTTTTCTAACCGAATTAAATTGGCAGATAAAACACCCAATTCCTGAATTAATTCTTTTTTATTCGCTTTGCTGTATTTCGGAAAAACCAATTCTTCAATAACCTGAAATCCTTCGGGCGGAACCGTTACTTTATCATTTTCTTCAAACTCACTTATCGCTGGACCATTAATCGATTTTGAAACTGCAGGCGAATAATACTCACTTATCATTTCGACCTTTTTATAACTTTCGTGCGCTTCCAGAAACTGTCGCTGAATTTGTGTTTCAGTCGAATCTTCTTGCACAGAATATTTCAGCTTTGCAACTTTTTCAATTAATGAAGTAATATCTTTCTGAAATAATTCATTTACTTCTTGATGTTTGCTCTTTTTTTGACAGGAAACAAAAGCCATCAAAAACAACAAACAATATATTTTTTTCATGATTTTATGAGAATTAAAAAGAAGAATATTTAGAAAAACAGAAACCACTACCTCAAAATCGAGATAGTGGATTACTGTTTTATAATGACTTAAAAATTTATCTCGCCAAACCTTTAATAACTACAATTTGACTTGCTTGTTGTTCGTTAGGACGGTTAGTTCCTCCATCAACTCCTTTATATTTTGCACCAGTCCAAGTATGTGGCTGAACGCTTAACATAAAAGTATCAGCAATACCAACTTGCTCCGAAACATCAATCAAAGCACCATATTCCCAATCTCCAAATTTTGAAGTTCCACCTACGTTGTATTTTGCAGCATCTGTTGCAGTACGACGGTGATCTAATTCAACTACAACTTTTAAATCTTTTGTAGCAATGTTGTATTGATAAATGTAGGCATCGTGAGTTTCGTCACCATATCCGTTTGCATCTTCCTGCACGTAAACGTAGTTTTTAGTTACACAGATATTATCTGGATTTTGAAATTTACCAGCAATTCCGCTTCTATTGTCACCATCAAGGATTACTTCCAAAGTTCCTTTTAACGGGTCAGCAGCATCAAGATTTAGTCTGTAAACTCTTCCGTATTTCGTTCTTGAACCATCAGCATTTGTTCCTGTTGTTGCTTGTCCGGTTACGTTAAAATACAATTCACGATCTGCATTGCTTCCACCTTTACGGTAATCCAAATCCTCAACACGTCCAAATTTGATTCCTTTTAAAGTATTTACTGCAGCATTAATTTGCGCACCAGTAAGTGTTGTATGGTTATCGATTTTCACAAAAGAAACTGGATAAGTTTTGCTAACTTCCATGTCTTTCTCTCTTTGATTATCATCATTTCTTTTAAGCATGTATAAAGAACCATTTGTTAAATCACCAACAGTATTTGATACATACATAAAAACCTGACCTCCATAAGTTCCAGAATCGTCATCGCCAATTACTACAACTGTTTTACCGCTGTAGGCAGAAGTACGTAATGGCAAAGCATTCTCAGCACTTAAACGTCCAAAACCAGCTAATTCTTTAGATACAGATGCAGAACCTACATCTCCATAAGGATTTAATGCATGTGTACGAGATTCTTCTCCAGATTCTCCACAAGTCAAATAAACTGGTCCAAAACCATGTTCTGCCTGAGTTGCCATTGTAGCACCACATAATCTCCAAGTTCCTCCGCTAGAATTTAATAAATATTCTCCTTTTGTAGGTTTGAATGTTTTATCAAGCGTAATTCTTGAAACGGCAAAGTTATCTTCGTTGTTTACTAAAAAAGTAAATGTTCCGTCTGTGTTTTTCAATAAACCAGAACCATCCGCAGAACCACCAAAAACAAAGTTTGGACTATCTGGGAAAACATCATCTGAACTAAAAAGAGAATAAATTTTTAAATTTTCAAAACCTGCCTGCGCTTTCAATAAACTTGGCGTTACAGACTGATCTTTCAAAACAACATTTGTTGTTTCACTGTCGTCTTTAGAATCGTTATTACAAGATGTAAGTACCGACCCTAAAATCATTAGAGGTAGAATAATTCGTTTCATAAGCTAAAAGTTGGTTTTATTTTTTTACAAAGTAAATCCCATCATTTTAACTAAAAATGATTTCCATATTATCAAAAAAACAAGACTTTTACCACAAAACGCATTTACTGAAAGAAAATTTAACAATAAATTAGTAATACAAAATTCTCATAAACTTTCAGTAACATTCAAACGAAAAAAAGAGCCTTATTTTAAGACTCTTTTTTTAATTGTGCTTTATAAGCTTCAAAATTGGCTTTTATTTTTTCATCCAGTTCTGGTTCCTTAATATCAGTATGTTTTTGCATTTCTTCCCAAATTATTTTGGCTACAATGTATCGCGCCATTTCTTTATCATCAGCGGGAACAATATACCACGGCGCATAGTCTGTCGAAGTTTTATTGATTGCTTCCTCATAATACTTTTGATATTCATCCCAATGTTCGCGTTCCTTTAAATCGCCTGGCGAAAATTTCCAATGGTGTTTTTCTTCCTCCAAGCGGCGCAACAAACGTTCTCTTTGCTCCTCTTTGCTCAAATGCATATAAAACTTCATTACTATAGTTCCGTTTTGCGAAATATGCTTTTCAAAATTATTAATCTGTTCAATTCTGTTTTCCCAAAAAGCAGGCGTAATATCTTCAACCGAATTAATTCCCGGCAAATTTTCACCCAAAATATATTCTGGATGCACGCGCGTTACCAACACATTTTCGTAATGCGTTCTATTAAAAATCGCAAACTTTCCTTTTTCCGGCAAAGCAATATAATGGCGCCATAAATAATCGTGTTCCAATTCGGTTGAATTTGGCGTTTTAAAACTATGCACCACAACTCCACGCGGATTAAATTCTTTAAAAACTTCCCTGATCAAACTATCTTTTCCCGAAGTATCCATTCCCTGCAAACAAATTAAAACCCCGTATTTATTGTGCGCATACATGACATCCTGCAAATTGCTCAACTTTGCCTGAACCTTATCTAGTTTTTCTTCTTTTTCATCATCATCGGCATCAATATTTAATAAAGTCGGAATCTTGCTTAGTTTTATTTTATCTGTAACTTTAAAATCTTTCGGATCTATTGATTTCATATATTTTGATTTTTTTATATCATAAATATACTATTTTTACGTAGCACATTCCTGCTATTCATTGCAATACTTTTCAATAAATTGCTTTTTTCCAAAGCCATAACAAGAGCTTCCGCTGGTCGCTTTGTTCTGTCAGGAAAAAATGCAATTTCTTTTCAAAGTATTTCCATTGCTATCAGGGCTAGGCAGTTATTTTCAAAACAACATTCATGGAAAAATTCACCTTAGAAATATTATTTCAAATCATCGGAATCGGTTCGGCATCAGGATTATTTTATAACAATGACGCACTTTACATTATTGGCGACAACAGCGGATTTCTTTACGAATACAATATTCAGAATCAGCAATTAAACCAACATCCTTTAATTGACAATCCGACGCAAAATATTCCGAAAAACTTAAAACCCGATTTTGAATCCATTACGCATCATAATGATACATTGTACGTTTTTGGTTCCGGCTCCACCGAAAACCGAAACAAAATGATTGAGTTTGACATCAAATCCAAAAAGGTTTTACAGAAGAATAATTTAGTCGATATATACGGTTTAATGCAAAGTTTTGGCGAAATAAAACCAGAAGATTTCAATTTGGAAGGTGCGATTTTCGATGGCGAAAACTGGTATTTATTCAACCGAGGAAATGGCGTTTCAAACAAAAACACGATTTTCACCATTCACGCCAAAAGCCTTGGAGAAGAATTCGCTTTGATTGCTGTCAATTATAAACTTCCAAAAATCAAAGGTGTTCGTTCCAGTTTTACCGATGCGATTTTAGTCGAAGACAAAATCTATTTTCTTTCAACTGCTGAAGATACCAAATCAACTTACGACGACGGCGAAATTCTGGGAAGTTTCATCGGAAGAATCGATGTCAAAACCATGAAAATTGATTTCACACAAAAAATAACTTCAACTAATAAATTTGAAGGTTTGACTTTCTATAAAAAAGAAAACAACAAAATTGAGTTTTTACTTTGTGAAGATAATGATACTGATGTTTTAGAAACTAAGATTTTTAAATTGACTTTGCCGATTAAGTAATTTTTTTAACCTCATTTTATGTCATTTCGACGAAGAAAAAATGACAAGATCATAAAAAGTTGAAATCCAAGCTAAATAATAAATCCCCAAAACCTACAACCAAAATAAATGCTCAACATTTCAAATTCTGCCAAGAAACCAGCTTTAATTATCAGCATTTTACTTTCTGTACTTCTTCCGGTTCTGGCTATTTATTTTTCTTTATTATTTAAAAATATCGGAATCAGTCATGAAATTCAATTTTACATCTCGAGATTTGCAATTTGGATTTCCTTGTTGCTACTATTTTTATATTCGCTAAAAATAGAAAAACAGCCTTTTTTGCTTTGGCCGGAAACTGAATATTCTTTTCCTGATTTCACAATGGCATTTTTCAAAACTTTTGTAAAATTGTTTATTGCGGTATATTTTACCGGGCTTTTAATAATGTTATTTAAAATTACTGGCGAAAGTGCAGTATTGCAAAAAGCTTTGGCACTTTTTAAAAAGAGCTACATTTTACTTTTTTTTACTTGCGTCACCGCAGGTATTACAGAGGAATTAATTTTCAGAGGTTATTTAATGCCAAGATTAGAACTGCTTTTTAAAAACAAAATTCTGGCTATTATTATTTCCAGCGTTTTGTTTGGATTACTGCATATTGGTTACGGAACATTGCTGAATGTCATTGGACCAATTGTTATTGGACTCGTATTTGCAATTCAGTATGAAAAATACAGAAACATTAAAATTCTGATAATCTGTCATTTTTTATGGGATCTTTTTCTTTTGATGGCAAAAACATAAAAAATCAGATTCGAAATAAAACCCACAAAAACAACACTTTAGAAAATAATTTCAACTATTTTTATATTTATTTCATCTTCATCCCAACCTTTTTATCTTTTTCGCTCTCTTTATAAATAAAGACCAACATTGTGATAAACGAAACGCTAATTTCTAACTGCAAAAAAATGAACCGAGATGCCCAGCGTCAGGTTTATGAGCACATGGCTCCAAAATTGTATCGCGTTTGCAAACGATACCTGAAGAAAGAAGAAGAAATTGAAGAAGCTCTGGCCGACGCTTTCTATACCTTATTTACCAAATTAGACCAGCTCAAAGAAGACAAAGCTTTTGAAGCTTGGGCCAGAAAAATTACCGTTAATCACTGTTTGGCAACCATCAGGAAGAACACTAATTTCAATATGTATCTTGATGATGTAAAAGTGCTTGCACAACCTTTTACAGAAGAAATGAACGAGTTAGAAGAGGAAGATTTACTCAATTTATTAAACCATATTCCGGATGGATGCAAAACGGTTTTCAACCTTTTCGTTATTGAAGGTTTCGGTCACAAAGAAATAGCAGCAATGCTGAATATTTCTGAAGGCACTTCAAAATCACAATTGAATGCGGCCAAAACCAAATTAAAAGATCTGGTTAATAAATTGTATTATCAAAAAGCAAAATAGTCATGGACAATCAAGATAAAATATTCGATAGATTTAAAGAAGCCGCAGAAAATGCTCCCGCAAAAGATTTTCCGGGAATGGAAAAAGTCTGGTCGCGCGTTGAACAAAAACTCGATAAAAAAGAAGATAAAAAAACAATTTCTCTTTGGAAAAAAATTGCAGTTGCGGCATCACTTTTATTAGTTATCTCATTAAGTTATCAATTTCTGAAAACAGATAAAAAAGCAACTTTAGAAAACACAGATCAAGTTGTAACCAATGATACACAAAATCAAACAACTAAAAACAATTCGGCAGAAAAAAGTAGTTCGCCAGTTTCATCAGATTCACAATTAGTTCCAAAAGAAGAAGGTGCGGCAATTTTAGAAAATCAGATAAAACATAAACAAAGCGTTGCAATTCAGGAAACGACGGGTTCAGGCACTACAGAAGAATTAGCATTACCAATAAGCACCGGAACCCAAGAAGTGATTGTAGCAGCAAATGAAGAAAACGCTGACGAAGAAAGTGACAACATCGTTTCTAAAAAAGAAGTGACGCCACAAATGGGTTATTCAAGTTATCCTGAAAGAGAAGCGGCAAAAGTTGCTTTTGCCGACAAACAAGCGGCAAAAGCTAAAAAAAGTGCTCCTTTAATTATTATGAACGGAAACGCAATGGCGCATAGCGATGATGCAAAAAGAGATAAAATGATGCAGGCAGAACTTCCTAATGTGCAACCTGAAAATGTAGAATCATTAGTAATTCTGGATGAACCACTTTACATTATTGACGGGATATATTATTCGGAAAATGATTTATTCGGAAAAAATCCAACGAGCCCTTATGCGCCGTTAAATCAGCAGGATATCAAAACAATAACCATTTTACAAGACCTTGAAGCTACTGAAAAATATGGCGAAAAAGGAAAAAAAGGAGTTGTAATAATTACAACAAAAACAGGAAAACCAACTCTGAAAAAATAATCTCAAGCTTTGTCAAAGTCTGCAGCTTTGACAAAGCAAAATCAAAACATTAATTCTTAAAACTTATTATCATGAAAAGTCTAAAACTTATTTCATCAGCCATTGCTATGCTTATATGTTTCGTAACCATGGCACAAGAAAGAACTATTACTGGAATCATTACAGATGAAACCAAACTGGCTGTTCCGGGAGTAAACATTTTTAATCAGGCTTCTAAAGCAATTGCCACAACTGATTTCGATGGAAAATATAGTATTCAAGCTAAAACAGGAGATATGCTGGTTTTTACCTTCATTGGATACAAAAAACAAAGTCAAAAAGTTCAAAATTCAAATATCATCAACATAAAACTTTTTCCAGAATCTTCAAGTCTTCAAGAAGTTGTAGTTGTTGGCTATGGCACAAGTGAGAGCGCTTCTGATTACAGTGCAAGAAGCTATGAGAGAGCGGAAAGAAGAAGAGAAAAAAAGGAGGCTAAACAGGCTGCCGCCTCTGTTGCTTTACAAGGAAGAGCTGCGGGACTTCAAGTTCAAAGCAATGTTGGATATGTTGCAAATTCAAATTTTCAAATGCCACGAGAATCTCCATCCATTTCTCCAAAAAATGAACCAATGTATATTATCGACGGAGTTCCTGCAAAAGCCAATCAAATGGCAAAAATTAATCCGAACGACATTAAAGATTTAAAAGTGCTGAAAGACGAAGCAGCAACTTCTATTTATGGCAGCAAGGCTTCAAATGGCGTTGTCGTGATTTCGACAAAAAATGAAATGTATAAAAACCTTTCAGAAAAAGAATTGGATAAAAAATTAAATATTATCCCAATTCCAACTGAACCAACTCAGGAAGATTATGATTCTTTTGTAGAAAATGCTTTCGAAAGCCCAAAGACTGCTCCGCTTTCTACTTTTTCAATAGATGTTGATAATGCTTCGTATACTAATATCAGACGCTTTTTAAACAACGGACAACAAGTTCCGAAAGATGCTGTTCGCGTAGAAGAAATGGTTAATTTCTTTAAATATACTTATCCACAGCCAAAAAATGAACATCCGTTTTCTATCAATACAGAAGTAAGCGATTCTCCTTGGAATTCAAATAATAAAATTTTAAAAATTGGTTTGCAAGGGAAAAATATTCCAACCAATGATTTACCAGCTTCAAATCTTGTTTTCCTGATTGATGTTTCAGGCTCAATGGGCGATATGAACAAATTGCCTTTATTAAAACAATCGATGAAAATTTTGGTAAACGAATTGCGAGCAAAAGATAAAGTATCAATTGTCGTTTATGCGGGAGCTGCCGGAATGGTTTTACCTCCTACTTCTGGAGACGAGAAAACAACAATTATCAATGCATTAGATAACTTACAGTCTGGCGGAAGTACTGCTGGTGGCGCGGGAATCGAATTAGCTTATAAAACAGCAACAGAAAATTTCATTAAAGGTGGAAATAATCGTGTGATTCTGGCAACTGATGGCGATTTTAATGTTGGAAGCGCTTCTAATTCGGATATGGAAAAATTAATCGAAGACAAAAGAAAAACAGGCGTTTTCCTAACTTGTTTAGGCTACGGAATGGGAAATTACAAAGACAGTAAAATGGAAATTTTAGCTGATAAAGGAAACGGAAATTATGCCTATATCGATAACATTCAGGAAGCGAATCGTTTTTTAGGAAAAGAATTTAAAGGTTCGATGTTTGCTATCGCGAAAGATGTAAAAATCCAGATAGAATTCAACCCAAAACAAGTTCAGGCGTATCGTTTGATTGGTTATGAAAATAGAAAATTGCGTCCGGAAGATTTTAAAAATGATGCAATTGATGCGGGCGAATTAGGTAGCAATCATACTGTAACAGCTTTGTATGAAATTATTCCGGCAGGTGTAAAAAGCAATTATTTAGCTGAACAGCCAG
Source organism: Flavobacterium resistens (assembly GCF_900182645.1). Classification (GTDB taxonomy): domain Bacteria; phylum Bacteroidota; class Bacteroidia; order Flavobacteriales; family Flavobacteriaceae; genus Flavobacterium; species Flavobacterium resistens. Next base: position 740,372 of record NZ_FXTA01000003.1, read on the forward strand.
ATGATTTAAAATACACAAAAACAGAACCAAGTTCAAACAATTACAGCAACGAATTGGCAACCATAAAATTCCGTTACAAAAAACCTGACGGTGATAAAAGTATCGAAATGGTTCAGACAATTGAGAATAAATCGGTTGCTTTGGAAAAATCCAGTGATGATATGAAATTCAGTTCTGCCGTAGCTTGGTTCGGATTGAAATTGAGAGATTCAAAATTGATTGCTGACAAATCTTCTGAAGAAATTGTGAAATTGGCGAAGCAAGGAAATTCAAATGACAGCGAAGGTTATAAAGCTGAATTTATTCGTCTTGTCGAAGGTGCGAAACAATATAATTAATAGCTAAACATGAAAACAATAAAATTTATTTTATTCATTTTTCTGGTTAGTTATGCCGCAAACGCACAAGATAAAACAGCATTGGAAACAAAAGATACAATAGGAAAAACAAAAAATTCTCCTATTACTAAGGAAACGCAAATTCAAACTGCTGTCATAATATGCGGTCCCTCGAGATCTACACTCATTGAGTTATTGTATGTATTGAACGGCAAGATTATAGATCAAGTTCAATTTAGTAAAATTAATCCGAATGCCATTGAGTCACTAAAAGTTTTGAGACCAGAAGAAGCTAAATTAATTTACGGAGAACAAGGCAAAAATGGCGCAATTATAATCATTAGTAAAAAATGAATTTTATCATCCTTAAACAAATATAAAAACCTCAGCGATTAACAAACGTTTTACTACATTTGGCTTTCATTAAAAAAATCAATTTTACACGCATATGAACCCAATTTTAAGCCAAAATCTATTTTTAGTAAAAGAACATATCGGAATGTTCAAAGCCTCAAATAATTACGATATTTATAATCCCGAAACGAATCAGATTATCATGAATTGCCGTGAAAATAATTTGGGCTTTTTTACCAAAATATTACGTTTCACCGATTATAAAAGAGCAACGCCATTTAATGTTGAAATCACAACGGCTTCTGGTGAAAAATTAATTACTGTAAAAAGAGGAATTGCTATTTTCAGATCGACTGTTGAAGTCTTAGACGAAAAAGACAGACTGATTGGAACTTTCAAACAAAAATTCTTCTCGTTTGGTGGAAGATTTGAAATTTTAGACAAAAATGAAAAACCTGTCGCAACACTTCAGGGAAAATGGACAGGCTGGGATTTTAAATTCTCTCATGAAAATAAGCAACTAGCTCAAGTAAGTAAAAAATGGGCTGGATTAGGAAAAGAGTTTTTTACCAGCGCCGATAATTATGTTTTACAAATTGAAAATACTGTTGCAGCCGATAGTTCGCTGAGACAATTAATCTTAGGAGCCGTGATGTGCATTGACATGGTTCTGAAAGAATAAAAAAGGTGTTAAACTTAGATTAAGAAAGCACTGAAAGCATCATTTTAGGAAGCAAAAACTGTATTTTTGTGTAACTCAAATGATGCTTTCTGCATTTCTAAAAATACTATCATGACAGACTTAAAAAATAAAACTGCCTTAATTACCGGGGCAGGAAAAGGAATTGGAAAAGCAATTGCAATTGCATTAGCCAAAGAAGGTGTAAATGTAATTTTAATTGCCAGAACTCAGGCCGATGTTGACCAACTTGCAGATCAAACAAATAATCTGGGCGTAAAATCTTTGGCTTTGGCAGCCGATGTTTCAGATATGAATTCAATAAATTCTGCTGTTCAAAAAGCTTTGGCAGAATTCAAAAACATTGACATTTTAATTAATAATGCCGGAATTGCTTCTTTTGGAAAATTCTTAGAATTGGAACCAAGCGATTGGGAAAAAATCATTCAGGTGAATTTAATGGGAACGTACTATACTACTCGTGCCGTTATTCCAAACATGATTGAAAGACAAACTGGAGATATCATCAATATTTCATCAACTGCAGGTTTGAACGGAAACCCATTGACAAGTGCTTACAGTGCCTCTAAATTTGCTGTTTTAGGATTAACAGATTCTTTGATGCAGGAAATGAGAAAACATAACATTAGAGTTTCAGCTCTTACACCAAGTACCGTTGCAACAGATTTGGCAATAGACTTAAATTTAACCGATGGAAATCCTGAAAAAGTAATGCAATCTGAAGATATTGCCGAATTATTAATCGCTCAGCTTAAATTAAACCGAAGAGTATTTATCAAAAATAGCGCTATCTGGTCAACTAATCCTTAAAAAGCATTTCTCTGACAACTTTGTCAAAGTTTTAAACTTTGACAAAGTTCCTAACTGCCTTAACATAAAATCAAATGGAACAATATTTAAGACAATTAATTGCGATAGAATTTCAGGATAAAAAAGAAATTTTTACCGGATTTCTTATTGATTATTCTGACGATTGGATTTTACTTCGAAATAATCCGGTTGATTATATTTTGGATGGCTTTGTTATTTTAAAGAATAAAAATATCGAAGCGATTCACCGAGATGAAGATCTCGTTTTTACCGAAAAAGTTATTCGCCTAAAAGGAATAAATATTAATACAGAAGATATTATCCCTATTCAGGATTTGAATGCTATTGTAAATTTTCTTGATAGAAAGTACACCATTTTTCAGATTGCTAAAAAATCTTCAAAAGCTGTCTATTTGGGCAAACTGATTTCTCTTACACCAGATGAACTATTAATTGATTTCCTTGAAACAAAAGGTAAATTTGGTGGTGAATTAGGTTTTAATCCTGAAAAAATTAGAGTTATTGAATTTGATACAGATTATATTAATTCTTTGAAATTAGTGATTCCTGAGGATCGGAAATAAATTTTTATAAAAACAAAAAGCGTATAATTTTTAAAAAATTATACGCTTTTTGTCATTCCGAGGAACTATTCGCAAAATTGGATTATCTTAAGATTTTAAGCTTCCGCCAATTTATTCACAAACTCCATACGAACACTTCCGTCTTCGTCAATTTTAGTTAAATTGATTTCTTGCAAAGTATTTACCAATTCTGGATTCCAAGGTGTTTTTACTTTTACGTAATTTTCTGTGAAACCGTGAATATATCCTTCTTTATTCTCTCCTTCAAAAAGAACAGTTCTTTGCGTTCCTAATTGACTTTCGTAAAAAGCACGGCGTTTTTTAACCGATAATCCACGAAGCATTTTACTACGTTTTGCACGAACATTTGCAGGTACAACGCCATCCATTTCCGCAGCTTCTGTATTATCTCTTTCTGAATACGTAAATACGTGTAAATATGAAATATCTAATTCATTTAAGAAATGATAAGTTTCTAAAAAGTGCTCATCAGTTTCTCCAGGAAAACCTACAATAACGTCAACACCAATGCAGGCATGAGGCATTACCTCGCGAATTTTGCTTACGCGATCAATGTAAACTTCGCGCAAATAACGGCGTTTCATCAATTTCAAAATATCATTGCTTCCTGATTGCAGCGGAATATGAAAATGCGGTACAAAAGTGCGGCTTTTAGAAACGAATTCAATTGTTTCGTTTTTTAATAAATTCGGTTCAATTGACGAAATTCTTAAACGCTCGATTCCTTCCACTTTATCTAAAGCCTGAACTAAATCAAGAAAAGTATGTTCGTGTTTTTTATTCCCGAATTCTCCTTTTCCATAATCTCCAATATTCACTCCAGTTAGAACAATTTCGCGAATATTTTGAGCCGAGATTTCTTTGGCATTTTTCAAGACATTTTCTAAAGCATCACTTCTAGAAATTCCTCGTGCTAATGGAATTGTACAATACGTACATTTATAATCGCAACCATCCTGAACTTTCAAGAAAGCACGTGTACGATCTCCAATGGAATAACTTCCAACATAAAAATCGGCCTCAGCAATTTCGCACGAGTGAACTTCACCCATATCGTTTTTGCTTAAATCATGAATATAATCGGTGATTTTAAATTTCTCGGTCGCACCTAAAACCAAATCAACACCATCAACAGCGGCCAATTCTTCAGGTTTTAATTGTGCATAACAACCAACAGCAGCAACAAATGCTTTTTCATTAAGTTTCATTGCTTTCTTGACAACCTGCTTAAACTGTTTGTCAGCATTTTCAGTTACAGAACAGGTATTTATTACATAAATATCGGCAACTTCTTCAAAATCGACGCGGTCAAAACCTTCGTCATTAAAATTTCTGGCGATTGTAGAAGTCTCTGAAAAATTCAGTTTACAACCCAGCGTATAAAAGGCAACTTTCTTTCTATTTTTCATAATTTTCTTAAATTAATGAAATCGTTGTCAAAAAATTTAAGGGTGCAAATTTACAAACAATATTTGTAAAAGAAAATTCAATAATCGACTTCGTTTCAACAATTTGCATAAATTAGAGTTTTATTAAAAATAAAATACACTTAATGGTTGCAAAAATTTTGAAAAACAATATTTTTTTCGAACTTTACGTTATATAATTCAATAAGAATTAAATGACAAAAATATCGATTAAGTGCAAATTTCATCGATTAAATACATTTTTTTTCGATTTAAATTGAAAAAATCTTACATTTACTAGAGCTAAATCCTTAATTGAAATTTAGCGCGATTTGTAAATCATAGAACGTATTGATTAATTTAATAATAAATCGGACATAACAATTTTGAATTTCAATCGTTATGTTGTTGTTTTGTGTTACAAAATGAAATGGGAAAGCCGAAAACCAAAGAGAGTAGGCAAAATAAATTTACAAATACCACACTTTATGAAAGCATTTTTACCCACAATCTGCTTGATGTTCTTAGCCATTTTTAGTTCCCAAGCGCAAACTAATGCTGCCCCAGCAACAAATCCATTTCCATCTATCAGTACTTTAACGACTTGGGCAAGTTTAAACTCTCAGCAACAATTTGACGTTGCTATTCGTGCCGTTGGTTTTAAATTTGAAGTAAAAGAACCTGGTGCAGAATCTACTGCCTATACTTATATTCGTAAAGTAACCGTAAATGAAGTAAATTACACAGACAGAATTGTTTACAGAATCACAAATAATAATTCTGCAAGCATTATTTCCCTTGTTACAGCTTCTACAGACTTAGTAAGTTTGTACACACCACAATTAGCAACTTTCAAAAACAACAATTGCAAAACTGAAATGTCTAAAGACAAAAACACTACTTGCAGCTGTTACGAAAGTGCTGCTTATGCAATCGATCTTTGCGACGAGCGTGTAAAATTAACAATGGGTGACGGAAATAAATATTTTGTTTCTGTAGCTAAAAAATAAAAAATTAAGAAACGACGTTTTCCAAATCTTTGCAAAACTTTCTAAAAGCTTACAAAGATTTGGAACGCATTTCTTAGAAAATTATAAGTTTGGATTTTTCATTTCATACCAGACTTCAATTTCTCCTTCATGTTCAAAAGAGTTTACAAATTGTAGACCTAGTTTCTCCAGAATTCTTCTTGAATTTTCATTTCCAGCATCAGCGTACGCATAAAGCGCTTTTACTTTCATTTCATTGAAGGCATAATCAACAAATGCTTTTCCGGCTTCGGTTGCATAACCTTTTCCCCAATGCTTTTCAATAAAGCGATATCCTATTTCGTAGAAATTTTTATAGCCATTAATTTCATCAGTAATAAATTTTATCCCTGACCAGCCAATAAATTCATTTGTTTCTTTAAGAATGACAGCATATCGGCCCGTTCCAAAATCTTTGTATTGTTTTTGAGCAAAATGAATATATTCAATACTTTGTTCAAGATGTTTTACAGGATTATTATCCAAAAAAAGATGGACATTTGGGTTTGAATCCAATTCGAACATTCCATCAGCATCTGAAAGAAGAAATTCCCTTAAGATCAAACGTTCTGTTTCGATTGGATTTTTCATTTTAATTTAGTTTAAAATATACTTTTGAACCACCTCAGCAACTCCATCATCATTATTTGAAGCGACAATCAAATCGGCTCTGTCGCGTAATTCAGGTGTTACGTTATCAACCCAAACGCCAAGACCAGCATATTCTATCATCGTCAAATCATTTCCTGCATTTCCAACTGCAATAATTTCTTCTTGACGAATGTTTAGTTTTTGAGCTAAAAAATGCAAGCTTGCCGCTTTGTCAATTCCCTGTTGTGCAGCTTCAAGGAAAAAAGGTTTTGACATTGAAACACTTAAATGTGGCATTTTAGCTTTCAAATCTTCTTCTAATTCCTTCAATTCAGACGGTTCTTTTAACAGAATACATTTTACAGCAGGTCTATCTACATAATCTTTAAAACTAGAAACCAAAAGATGAGGCATTCCTGTAATTTCTTTTTCGATTTCTATAAATTCAGAATCAGTTTCGCTTATAATTTCGTCGTCTAAATAGGTAATGATATGTGTATTCATTTTCACGCTGTAATCATACAAATCGTGAATTTGTTCAACAGTTAATTTCTGTTCAAATAAAACAAGATCGTCTTTTGCCTGGCTTATAATAGCGCCGTTAAACGAAATTATATAAGAATCATTCAGATCCAGTTCCAATTCCTTAGCATAAGCCGTCATTGCCGAAGTAGGTCGACCAGAGGCCAAAACCACATACACGCCTTTTGCCTGAGCTTCTAATAATACTTTTTTATTTAAATCTGAAATTCTATGATCGTCTGTCAACAAGGTATCATCCATGTCGAGCACTAACATTTTGTATTGCATTCTAATTTTCTTAATTTAAACTAAGATTAAATACTCATTCTGAAATTTTCAATAACAGGATTTGCTTTTGCAAAATCGGTTTCCTGAATAAAAACCTCAACTGCCAAATCTGTTCCGCCAAAACCTCCTAAACGAGCTGACTGGATATTATCTTTTTTTACTGTTTCTACTCCCGCTTCTTCTAATCTTTCCTGTAAAGCAATTGCTAATACTTCACTTCCTGAAAACACCTTCATTAATCCCATAACATTCTATTTTTTATTGTAAAATTATTTTTAATTCTTCCTGAAAACTTTCATTTTCATTCATTCCGATATGTCCTTGTTCTTTTAAGGGATAAAAATGCCCTTTATTACCTAAAATTTTATTTAAGCGAATTGAATTTTCAACTGGAATTAGCTGATCATCCAAACCATGAAAAATATAAATCGGCGCTTTAACTTTTGGTAAAAATTGATACGTTTCTAAGTGAAATTTCTTCATGAAATCAGGAAAAAAACGAACTTTAGTTCCTGATAATTCTGTGAAACTAAAATAAGGCGATTGCAGTATTAACGCTTTTGGATTATTTTCTGAAGCTAAAATTGCTGCTAATCCGGAACCAATTGAATAACCCGCAATGATAATTTTATTTTCAGAATATTTTTGACGTAATTTTTTATACGCAACAGCAACATCTTTATTTAATTGTTCCTCATTCTCAATTTCGCCTTCGCTTTTTCCAAAACTGCGGTAATCCAGAATAAAAATATCATATCCTAAATTAGTATACGTTTTCGCAATTTTCCCCCAGGTTTCTAATGTTCCTGCATTTCCATGAAGATAAAACACAAGTCCTTTTGAATTTTCAGCCTTAAACAACAAACCATTTAAGTGTACACCATCAAATGATTTAATATTCAGTTCTTCAAAATTGCTTTGATAATCAAATTGATAATCTTTTGGAAGAGCAACATTTTGAAACACCATTCCAACTTGATTAAAATATACGTATGAAACGACAATTACATAAATAACAACAAAAAACGCCAATAGCGCAATTGTCAAAAATTTAAGTGTATGTATCATTTCCAGAAATATTCTAAGATTTTTACTCCTCTTCCTCTACGTCATCTTCCTCTTCATCCAATTCTTCTTCGCCTTCTTCATCCATATCGAACAAATAAGGTTCAAGCAGCATTTTATCAGCTAGAATTTCAACACGTTCTGTTAGGTTTTCAGTAAAAATTAAACGCTGTGTTTTAGTAATACTATTCGAAATACGCATAATTTTAGGTTCATGGCGTAATTTCAAAATTGGGTCTGCATCATCCAAAATAAACATTTTTAGACGATTCACATTATAACCTGCCGTACTAAACATATCATTTAATTTGGTTGGAGTTCCGATCAAAACATCGATTCCGGTAGAAATATAGTTTTTATCATAATCCATATCGCCTTTTTCATTTACACCGTAAACTTCTAAATTGGTGTATTTTCCATATTTCTCAAAAAGCTCAACCATTTCCAAAACCTTTGCTTTGTCTTCAACAATAATCAAAGCACGTGGAGATTCTTCTGTTTTTCCAGCCAATTGCTGAATTACATTTAAGACAATTGTCGTTGTTTTTCCACTTCCGTTTGGAGAAACAATAATGGCATCAGCCCCACTTTTGATAATCGAAAAAGTTTCCATCTGCAAAACATTTGCTTCTGTTAAACCGTTTTCAATAAGTCCGTCCTGTAATTTTTCGTTTATTTTTTTTAGTTTCATTTTTTTATGCTTTAAGCTTTAAGCACTAGGCTATAAGCTAAATATCTAATTTTTAAAGCCTAAAGCCTATTGCTTATAGCCTATTGCGCGAAGCATCTATTTGCTTGCGAACATTTTTACATCACCTTCAGAGATTTCGTTTCCTCCCAAAATGATTAATCTTTCAATTACATTTCGAAGTTCACGGATATTTCCTGTCCAATCATATTCCTGCAATAATTTTATGGCTTGCGCCGAAAATCCTTTAACAGCATTTCCTTGTTCCGAAGCAATTTTTTCAGCAAAATGCGAAATCAAAGCCGGAATATCATCACGTCTTTCATTCAATGGCGGAACTTTAATTAAAATAACCGCAAGACGATGGTATAAATCCTCACGGAAACGACCTTCGGCAATTTCTGTTTTTAAATCTTTATTTGTTGCCGCAACTACGCGAACATCTACTTTAATATCTTTATCAGCACCAACTCTGGTAATCATACTTTCCTGAAGCGCCCTTAGAACTTTGGCTTGCGCCGAAAGGCTCATATCACCAATTTCATCTAAGAAAATAGTTCCTTTATCTGCCGCTTCAAACTTTCCTGCACGATCTTTCACCGCCGATGTAAAAGCACCTTTTACGTGACCAAACAACTCACTTTCAATTAATTCACTCGGAATCGCCGCACAGTTTACCTCAATTAAAGGAAAATTAGCACGTTCGCTTTTTTCATGTAATTGATGCGCTACTAATTCTTTTCCAGTTCCGTTTGGTCCCGTAATTAGAACTCTGGCTTCAGTTGGTGCCACTTTATCTATCATCACTTTAATATGATTAATAGATTCGCTGTCACCAATCATTTCGTAATTTTTACTGACTTTTTTCTTCAGAATTTTATTCTCAACAACTAATTGTTTTTTGTCTAAAGCATTACGAACCGTATTCAATAAACGATTCAAATCTGGCGGTTTTGAAATATAATCAAAAGCCCCCAAACGCATCGTATGAATCGCCGTTTCCATATCGCCATGACCTGAAATCATGACCATCGGAATTTCCGGTTTTATCTTTTTTACTTCTTCTAAAACCTCAACACCGTCCATTTTTGGCATTTTGATATCGCACAAAACCAAATCGTAATCGTTGTTTTTTATTTTTTCAAGTCCCGCAACGCCATCTTCAGCTTCATCAACCTGATAGGAATCATTTTCTTCTGATAATATTTTTACCAAAACTCTTCTGATCGCTGCTTCGTCTTCTACAATTACTATTTTACTCATTTTTTTGAGGTTCTAAGGTTCTGAGTTGCTAAGGTACTAAGGTTTTTCTGCAAGAAGCTAAAATCTTAGCATCTTAGAACCTTAGCAACTTTAAAAAATTAATATTTAAGCCACTTATACAATTCTTTCCACGTTGGTTTTTTGCCATACATTAAAATACCTACACGGTAAATTTTTGCAGCGAACCAAACAACAAGGAAAAATGTAGCAAACAATAATGATACCGAAATTGCGATTTGCCACCACGGCACGCCAAACGGAATACGCATTAACATAACAATTGGTGAAGTCAGTGGAATCATCGAAAATACAACTGCCACGGTTCCGTGCGGATCGTTTACAACTGTAAAAAATCCAATATAAACACTCAAAATCAAAGGCATTAAAATTGGTAGCAGAAATTGCTGAGAATCGGTTTGATTATCAACTGCCGCTCCAATTGCAGCGTAAAATGAGCTATATAGAAAATATCCACCAATAAAATAAATTACGAATCCAATAATGATACTCGCAATTGGCAGATTCCATAATTCAGCAATATACATTTGTGCTGAACCTGATAATTGATGTTGTGCAGATTGCATCATTTCTGGAGAAATTCTGGCTGTTGGGCCTACATTTACTCCAAAAAAAGCTGAGGCTGCAAACATTAATCCTAAACCAATTATCGCCCAAATCATAAATTGCAGAATTCCTGCCAATGAAGTTCCGACAATTTTACCAATCATCAATTGAAATGGTTTTACTGATGAAATAATGATTTCGATAATTCGGTTTGTTTTTTCTTCGATTACGCTTCGCATTACCATATTTCCGTAGATGATAATAAACATCATAATCAAATAACCAAATGCACCGCCTATTGCGATCTTTATTTCATTTAAACCTTTTAAACTCTCTTCTCCTGAAGCTTTTACCAAATGAATATTTACATCTGATTGTGCTTTTTGAATTGCCAAAGTATCGAGTTTTGCTTCTTCAAGATTTAACTTTGTAATCTTTGACGCTATAACATCCTGCGTATTTTCAATAAAGGAAATACTCGGACTATTATTTGAAATAAATTCTATTTTACTTTCTAAATCTTTAAGATTATTTGTTTTTGGAATAACAATTAATCCGCTGAAATCTTCTTTTGTAATGCTGTCTTTTAAAGCCCTTACATCAATTTCAGACAAATTCAGATATTTATATTCTCCTTTTTTTTTGTTTTGTTTCACAAAATCATTGGCAAAAAGTCCGGTTTCGTCATGAATAGCAATTCTTTTTGTTTCGGCTTTCATTGAACTCAGATAACCAATAAAAATGGCTATCGCAACAAATAAAAGCGGACTCAAAAAAGTCATGACAACAAAAGATTTATTGCGGACTTTGGCAATAAATTCTCTTTTTATAATTAATGAAATAATACTCATTTCTTTATTTTAGATTTTAGATTGTTGACTTTAGATTTTTAGATTTTAGGTCTTCACTCTAAAATCTAAAATCTGAAATCTAAACTTTGTTCTCCGTTACAGTCTGAATAAAAATATCGTTTATACTTGGAATTTTTTCTACAAAATGTGTCACTTGTCCGCGTTGCGTAAGAATATTCAAAAGCTCATTTGGTGAAGCATTTCCTATTTGAATATTTAATTTTAAATCATCATTTAACGATTTGAAATTAGCCGGCGAAACGGTAAATTTTTGCGTAATATCATACATCAAGCCTTCAACATTGCTCGTCAGGATTCCAACTTCAAAACTGTTCGTTCTAAACTGGCGTTTAACATCGACCACTTTTCCTTCTATCAATTTATTTGATTTATGAATTAAAGCAATATTTTCACAAAGTTCTTCTACACTTTCCATTCTGTGTGTCGAGAAAATAATAGTTGAACCTTGTTCTTTTAATGCCAAAATTTCATCTTTAATAACATTGGCATTTACAGGATCAAATCCTGAAAACGGCTCATCAAGAATCAACAATTTCGGCTTATGCAAAACACAAACAACAAACTGGATTTTCTGTGCCATTCCTTTAGAAAGTTCCTGGATTTTCTTGTTCCACCAACCTTGAATTCCCAAACGATCAAACCAATAATCCAATTGTTTTTTAGCTTCGGCTTTAGAAAGTCCTTTCATTTGTGCCAAATACAAACATTGCTCGCCTACTTTCATAGAACTGTACAATCCTCTTTCTTCCGGAAGATATCCAATTGTCTGAACGTGTTTCGGCTGGAGTTTTTCTCCATCCAAAATTACCTCACCGCTATCAGGCAATGTGATTTGATTTATGATTCTAATAAGTGAAGTTTTTCCAGCTCCATTCGGACCTAAAAGTCCATAGATACTGCCTTTTGGCACATTTAATGAAACTTCGTTAAGCGCTACATAATCGCCATATTGTTTTACGACCTTATGTACTTCGAGTAAGTTGCTCATGCTGTTTTTGAGATTTTCTGCGTTGCTTATGCCATTATGACTAAGCGACTGTAAAAGTAAATAATTAGAAGCGAATCTTACTACTATTACATAAAAAACCCATCCTAAAATTATGTTAGAATGGGTTTTTCTATTTATTTAAACATTTTGAAAAAGTCCTGATTATGAGAACATATCTTTTACTTTTTCAAAGAATGATTTCTCTGATTTTTCTGGGCTTGGAACAAAGTGCTCGTCGTTTAAAGCATTTTCAAAGAATTGTTTTTGCTCTTTATTTAAAGTTTTTGGAGTCCAAACATTTACGTGAACTAATAAATCTCCGCTTCCGTAACCGTTTAAACTCGGAATTCCTTTTCCTTTTAATCTTAAGATTTTTCCAGACTGGATTCCTTCTTCTAACTTAATACGCACTTTTCCGTTGATTGCTTCAATATCTTTTGAAGCCCCCAAAACTGCTTCAGGGAAACTGATATATAAATCAAAGTGAACATTTTCACCTTCACGTTTCAGGAATTCGTGTTCTACTTCTTCAATAGCAACAATTAAATCACCCGGAATACTATTTCCTGGCGCGTCGTTACCTTTGTTAGAAACTTTCAACTGCATTCCATCAACAACTCCCGCAGGAATTTTGATTGATACTGTTTCATCTTCCTGAACCATACCTTGAGCATCAGCCTCAGCAGGTTTTTTATCTAAAATCTGACCAGAACCACCACAAGTAGGACAAGTTGACGCAGATTGCATTCTTCCTAAAATAGTATTGGTTACACGCATTACTTGTCCTTGACCGTTACAAGTCGTACAAGTTTTATACGTTACACCTTTAGCCTGAACTTTACGTTTTACTTTTACTTTTTTCTCAACTCCATTTGCAATCTCTTCTAAAGTCAATTTAACTTTAATTCGAAGATTACTTCCTTTAGCACGGCGAGGGCCTCCACCTCCGCCTCCGAAACCGCCAAATCCGCCACCAAAAATATCACCAAACTGGCTGAAAATGTCATCCATATTCATACCACCATGGCCGCCGCCAAATCCGCCAGAACCATCAAATGCCTGATGACCATATTGATCGTATTTCGCTTTTTTCTGTGGATCACTCAAAACTTCATAAGCTTCAGCTGCCAATTTGAAGTTTTCTTCTGCCTCTTTGTCGCCTGGATTTTTATCAGGGTGATATTTTAAAGCGCTTTTTCTGTACGCTTTTTTAATTTCGGCAGCATCAGCATTTTTTGAAATGCCTAATATTTCGTAAAAATCTTTTTTCATAATTAGATTAGGTTCCAAATCTTAAAAATTCCAAAATCCAAAAAATGTACTTGAAATTCTTATAGCATTTTTTTAGTTTCCAACTACAACTTTAGGAAAACGAATAATTTTGTCTCCTAATTTGTATCCTTTTTCAATAACATCAACAATTTTCCCTTTCAATTTGTCAGATGGAGCCGGAATTTGAGTAATTGCCTCTGCAACATCAGCATTAAATGCATCTCCTGCCTGAATTTCAACTTGCTCTAAACCTTTAGAAACTAAAGTGTTTTTAAATTTTTCGTGAATCAACTCAACACCTTTTTTAAGGTTTTCGTCTTCAGATTTGTTGATTTCTACTGCAGCTCTGTCAAAATCGTCTAAAACTGGAAGCATAGCCAATAAAACTTCTTGGTTTGCTGTTTTAAACAATTCAAGACGCTCTTTTGAAGTTCTTTTTTTGTAATTTTCAAATTCAGCAAATAATCTCAAAAACTTATCTTTTTCGTGAGCCAAGTCTTTAGCTAATTGCTCCTCAACACTTAATTCTTCAACAATTAACTGCTCTCCGTTGGCATTGTTCTCTAACGTTACATCATCTAATTCCTGATCGAATTCTGTATTTTCCGTAGTCATATTACTTTTATTTTTAAAAATATTCTTAAACTTCATTTTTATTCTTTTTTGTGATTGCAAAAGTACTGCCAAATATTTTAAAATGTCAAATTGTCACTTTATTAAAAATGAGCTGCTTAAAATAGGAAAGCAGTACATAAAAATTTTATTATAATTTTAAGACTATTACGTTATAGTTTGTTTTATCTTTGAGGTCGTTAAAACGTAAATTATTACACCAAAATTGAATTTAAGGGTTGGCTTAGGCCTCAAAAATAATTATTAATTCAAATTTACCTTATATTAAAAAAAGCTTCGCCTTATAGAGACGAAGCTTTTTTTTATGCTGTTATTTGATTCTATTTGCACGGGCGGAGGGATTCGAACCCCCATCAACGGTTTTGGAGACCGCTATTCTACCCTTGAACTACGCCCGTAACTTAAGGTCGGCAAATTAAAAGTTTTTTTTCTTCTCTGGCAACTATTTCAGGCAGAGATTTCAAAAGAAATCCCTTTAAATCTGTGCATTTCAAAGCAAAAACCTTTCTTACAGACAGTTAACCCAACAGGGCATTTTTCAATCCTTCGAAATCTACAGAAATCTGCTCGCCTGACACTAAATTTTTAAGAGCATAAGTATTTGACGCAATTTCCTGATCTCCCGCAATTACTGCAAACGGAATCAAACGTTTATCTGCATACTGAAATTGTTTTCCAACTTTTACATTATCAGGATACAATTCCACCTTTATATTTTCTTGTCTTAATTTCTGAATTGCTTTTGAAGCATACAAAGCTTCTTTGTCTCCATAATTGATAAAAATTGCTTTTGATGTCGCAGCAACAGTTTCAGGAAACAATTGCAATTCTTCTAAAACCAAATAAATTCTATCTAATCCAAATGAAATTCCGACACCGCTCATATTTTTCAAACCAAAAATACCAGTCAAATCGTCGTATCTTCCGCCACCACCAATAGATCCTATCGAAACTGTTTTTGGAGCTGCAACTTCAAAAATTGCTCCTGTGTAATAATTTAAACCACGAGCCAAAGTCACATCTAAATCCAAAATTGCAGTCGACAAACCTAAATCGGCAACATTGTCGCAGATGAATTTAAGCTCTTCAACACCTTTCATACCTTCTTCAGATGAAGATAATAATTCTGAAAGCTGATTAATTTTATCTGCGAAAGTTCCACTGAAACTGAAAAGTGGCTGAACTTTTACCAACGCTTCTTCAGAAATTCCTTTTTCAATCATTTCTTTTTTAACGCCGTCTTCTCCGATTTTATCTAATTTATCAAGAGCAACTGTAAAATCAATTAATTTGTCTGAAGCACCAATTACCTCAGCAATTCCAGATAATATTTTTCTGTTATTAATTTTGATTGTTACGTCTTCTAAACCTAAAGACGTAAAAACGGTATCGTATAATTGAACCAATTCCACTTCCTGCCATAATGATTTTGAACCAACAACATCGGCATCACATTGAAAAAATTCTCTGTAACGTCCTTTTTGCGGGCGATCTGCTCTCCAAACTGGTTGAATCTGGTATCTTTTAAATGGAAATTCAATTTCGTTTTGGTGCTGTACAACGTATCTGGCAAAGGGAACTGTCAAATCATATCGCAATGCTTTTTCTGAAATTCTTCCGGTAAATTTATTCAATTCAATTCTCTGATCTAAACTTATTGTTTCAGCAGAATTAGTTTGAAGCGCCTCTAAAGATTCTGGTAATTCGATTTTATTTTTATTGAAGAAAAAGTTTCCTGAATTCAGAATTTTAAAAATCAAACGATCGCCTTCTTCTCCATATTTCCCCATCAAAGTATCTGAATTTTCAAACGAAGGCGTTTCGATTGGCTGAAAACCAAATTTCTCGAAATTAGCTTTTATCGTCTGAATAATATATTGACGTTTTGACACCTCAGCAGGTGAAAAATCTCTGGTTCCTTGTGGAATACTTGGTTTTGAAGCCATCTTTTTTATTTTAGATTTCTGATTTTAGATTTTAGATTTATTTTGAATTCTAAAAACCTAAAATTCTTTGACATTGTTTCTTTCTAATCGACTGCAAATATCTTACTTTTTAAAATAAATAATAACACTTCGAAAACAAACTTGTAACAAAAACCGTATTTTCGTGACAAATTGGTCATGATGCTAAAATTATTTAAAGAAAATATCCGAATTGCTTTTGGTTCCATCAAAACACAAATTCTTCGAACCATTCTTACCGTATTAATTATTGCTATCGGAATTACCGCTTTGGTTGGGATTTTGACCGTTGTAACAGCACTCGAACATACAGTTTCGACCAATTTTGCTTCAATGGGCGCCAATACATTCAACATCAATCAATACGAAAACAACCTTAAGAACCGAGGCGGAAAAGAGCGCGAAATCATAAATCCGATTATTTCATATCCTGAAGCCGTTGCTTTTAAAAATAAATACAAATATCCGTTTACTGAAACTTCTCTTTCTTTTACTGCAACATCAAAAGCTGAAGTTAAATTTCTAGGCGAAAAAACAGATCCGGAAATAAAAATCCTTGGTGTTGATGAACATTTTATATCAAATTCAGGTCTTGAAACTACATTAGGCCGTTCTTTCAATCAATTTGATATTGATAACAATACTTATTCTTGCATTGTAGGTTCTGATTTTGAAAAAGGATTATTAAAAGATGTAAATCCAATTGACAAAATCATTTCAATAAGAGGCGCACGTTTTAAAGTAATTGGGGTATTAAAGGAAAAAGGATCAACTTTTGGAAATAGTCAGGACTTGCGTGTTTTGATTCCAATTCAAGTTGCACGTTCTTTATTTACAGCACCAAATATCAATTATACCATTAGTGTCATGGTTTCTAAAAAAGAACTTTTAGATCCTGCAATTGACAATGCAACGAGTGTTATGCGACGAGTTCGCAAATTAAATCCTGTTCGCGATAATAATTTTGGAATGGGTCGAAGCGATGATTTGATAAATAGAATTCTTGGAATTACACAATATTTAGGCTGGGCATCTTGGATTATTTCTATTATAACAATTCTAGGTTCATCAATCGCTTTAATGAATATTATGATTGTTTCAGTTACAGAACGTACTCGCGAAATTGGTGTTCGTAAAGCTTTAGGTGCTACAAAAACAACTATTTCTACTCAGTTTTTTATCGAAACATTATTGATTGGGCAAATTGGCGGATTGGTCGGAATTATAATTGGGATTTTGCTTGGTTTTGCCATTGCAACTGCAATGAATTTTGCATTCGTTATTCCGTGGGGCGCTATTTTTGCAGCGTTTGCAACTAGTTTTACTGTTGCAATTGTTTCTGGATTATATCCTGCAATCAAAGCTTCTAAGTTAGATCCGATTGAAGCGCTGCGTTACGAATAATTAGTCATAGTTTACAGTCTTTACTTACTGAAAAATAAGACTGTAAACTTAAATATTCCCTTTAATCATTCGATCATTATCGTAAATATCTTTTCGGAGTTCGATATTTTTGAAATTCATTTTTTCCAGTAAATCGTTCATTTCTTTTCCTAAATACTGATTGATTTCAAAATACAATTGTCCTTTTTCCAAAAGATTTTTTTTGGCTAGTTCAGCAATTTTTCTGTAAAAAATCAACGCATCGTTATCATCAACAAACAGAGCCAGATGTGGTTCAAAATCCAAAACATTCTTTTTGATTTCAACCTTTTCCAAATTCCGAACATAAGGCGGATTTGAGACAATGATATCATAATCAGATTTCAATATCTCTAATTCTAAAATATTCTTGAGCATAAAAGTTACCTCGACATTATTGTTTATGGCATTTCTTTTTGCTGTTTCTAACGCTTTTTTAGAAACATCAATTGCGTAAACTTTTGCATTTGGAATATTTTTAGCCAGCGAAATTGCAATACAACCACTCCCTGTCCCGATATCTAAAATTTTAATTTCTTTAGAACTTCCTTTATTTTCATTAATAATCCACTCTACCAATTCTTCGGTTTCAGGCCTCGGAATCAAGACATTTTCATTCACTTCGAAATCCAAACCATAAAAACTCGTTTTACCGAGCAAATACTGAATCGGAACTTCGTTTTTTAAGTCATCCAATAGTGAGTCCCAAACCACAAAATCCTTTTCAGAAAAATTCAGTTCATGATTTAAAGCCAAATCAATCTGGCGCAATTTATGTTTGTCTTCTAGAATTAAATAGAAAAAACTCTCCGCTTCGTATGCATCATATAAAGGCGATAATTCTTTTATAAACTGAGTGCGGTATTGTTTAATTTTCATTTCTGATCTCTGAGTAATTTTTATTCAGCAAAAGCTGATTTTTCTTTCAAATAAGTATTGAAAAATCTAATTTGTTACAAGATTTTACAAAACTTTCAACATCCAAACCGGGCAAGAACTGTGTCCAGTACATCCTAACGGAGCATCTAAATATTCAAAACCTGATTTTTTATATAATTTTTGAGCTGCATGCATAAAAGGCATCGTTTCAATATAACATTTTTCAAATCCAAAATTTCTCGCTTCCTGTAGGCATTTCTCCATCATTTCACTACCAATTCCTAAACCTCGTGTTTTAGGCGAAAAATACATTTTTTGCAATTCGCAAATTTCTGAAGCACCATTTTCTAAAGGTGCAATACCACAACAACCTACTATTTCTCCTTCATTTTCAACCACAAAATAAACAGATCTTGGTTTATTGTATTCTTCAAACATCAAATCAAGATATGGATCTGCATACGCTGTCCCTACTTTTGGAATTTCCATTTCATCAAAAACGGAACGTATTAATTGTGCTACTGCCTTGTTATCTTCTTTTTTAATTGCTCGGATTATGTAATCTTTCATGTTTCGTTATTCGGTAATATATCTACAAAAGTAAAAATACTTTTCCGATAGTTTCTCAACTATACTGTTAACTATCGGGATTAAAGTCAAAAATGATTATTTTTGCCCCGTGAATACACATGAAAAATACATAAAACGTTGCATTGAACTTGCTCAAAACGGTTTTGGAACCACTTATCCAAATCCGATGGTGGGAAGCGTAATTGTTCATGAAGGCAAAATAATTGGCGAAGGCTGGCACAAAAAAGCCGGCGAACCTCATGCCGAAGTTAATGCCGTGCAATCTGTAAAAGACAAATCGCTGCTAAAAAAAGCTACCATTTATGTAAGCCTGGAACCTTGCAGCCACTTTGGAAAAACACCTCCTTGTTGTGATTTAATTATTGCAAATAAAATTCCGAATGTCGTTGTTGGAACCGTCGACCCAAATGAAAAAGTGGCAGGAAGAGGAATTAAAAAACTAATTGAAAACGGCATAAATGTTACTGTTGGAGTTTTAGAAGAGGAATGCAACGAACTCAATAAGCGCTTTTTTACTTTTCATCAAAAAAAGAGACCTTATATTATATTGAAATGGGCCGAAAGCCAAGATGGATTTTTAGCGCCTGAAAAAGAAATCGGCCAAAAACGCAAACCAATTTGGATTACGAATCAATATTCGAGACAATTAGTTCATAAATGGCGAAGTGAAGAACAAGCGATTTTAGTAGGAACGCAAACGGTTATTGACGACAATCCGAAATTAAATGCCAGAGATTGGTCAGGGAACAATCCAGTTCGCGTGGTTTTAGATCAGAATAACCGAATTTCAAAAGACAGCTTTGTTTTTGATGACAGTGTAAAAACAATTGTATTTTCTAAATCAGAAAACAATATTTCTACCGAAAACATCATTTTTGAGAAAATTGATTTTAATGAAAATGCAATTTCTCAGATTTTGGACGTTTTACATCAGCATCAAATTCAATCTGTTATTATTGAAGGTGGAAGACAAACTTTGCAATCTTTTATAGATTCGGATTTATGGAACGAAGCCCGAATTTTTATTGGAACAACCATTTTTGAAAAAGGTGTAAAAGCACCAATAATTCAGAAAAGCAATGTTTTAAAAACAAGTATTCAAAACGACGAATTACTATACATTAGAAACCATGATTGATACGATAATTTTTGACTTTGGCGATATTTTTATCAATTTAGACAAACAAGGAACTATTTCAGGATTGAAAAAATTAGGAATGACTGAATGGAGTTCAGAAATGGATCGTTTGAATTTATTATACGAAACTGGTGATGTTTCGTACGAAGATTTTTTAGATGGATTTCAGAAAGAACTTCCAAATGCTTCTATTGAAGAAATTCTGGAAGCCTGGAATGCTGTTTTAGCTGATTTCCCAGTTTATCGATTAGAATTTTTAAAAGAGCTTTCAAAAAAATACCGTTTGTTTCTTTTGAGCAATACTGACGCCATTCACATTGCCACTTTTGAAAAAACTGTAGGCAAACCTTTTTATACTGATTTCTACAATTGTTTTGAAAAAGTTCATTTTTCATTTGAAATTAGAAAACGTAAACCCAATGCAAATTCTTATCAACATTTAATTGACGAACATAATTTAATTCCGGAGCAAACGTTATTTGTTGACGATAAAAAAGAAAACACAGACGCTGCCGCAGCTTTAGGTTTAAAAGTTTGGAATTTGCAAGTTGGACAGGAAGATGTTATTCAGTTATTTGATAAAAATTTACTTTAGAAAAATTACTTTTGGAATACAGCGACACTTATCAAACCATTGCATTTGAATCTGAAGAAGTGCTTTTTAAGGAAAAAGGAAGCAAATTCTTTGGCTACGCATTCCCTATTGAAAGCGAAGACGAAGTAAAACCTATTATTGAAGACTTAAAAAAACTGCATCCGCATGCTGTACATTATTGTTATGCGTATCAATTAGGAACAGCTCCAAAAATATCGTATCGCGCAAATGACGACGGTGAACCCAGCAATACTGCGGGCGCTCCTATCTATGGACAAATTCAGTCTTTTGGCGTGACAAATATTCTTGTTGTTGTAGTTCGTATTTTTGGCGGAGTAAAATTAGGTGTTGGAGGTTTGATTTCGGCTTATCGAACTACCGCACAAATGACGCTTGAAGTTTGTGAAATTGTCGAAAAAACAATTGATGTTCATTTTTTAATCTCTTTTGATTACAAAAATATGAATAAAGTGATGCGAGTTATCAAGGAAAAAAAACTCGAAATCACTTCTCAGGAAATGGAAATCGATGAAAATTCCGGCCTCCCAATTGGCAAAATAATCACAAAAACACGTAAAAAAAATGCCGAATCAGTATTCGACATTTTTGATTTAATGTTTGAAATCGATATTAAAATTGTATAAATTAATATTAAAACACACCCTGTTTTAACAATTATTCCAATGTTTTAAATAATTCTAAAATGTAATCTGGAGGTGCTGTTGGACGACCTGTTTTTAACGAAATAAATACTAAAATAAATACTGCTGTTGTTAATAACTCACCCGCTTCGTTAAAGATCTCACAGTCGAATTCAATCTTAACAGAAGACTGACTTTTAAAGGTTGTATGAATTGTAAGAAGTTCATCGTAACGCGCCGATTTTTTATAATTGATTTGCATCGAAACAATCGGGAGTCCAATTCCGCTTTCTTCCATGCTAGCGTACGAAATCCCTTTATTTCTAAGCCATTCCACGCGTCCAATCTCAAAATAGGGCACATAATTTCCGTGATAAACAACTCCCATTTGGTCAGTTTCTGAGTAACGAACACGCACTTGCGTTTGATGATTTTTCATTATTTATAGATTAAAAAAAATTAAATTCCTAAAGTTCACTTACAACTTTTTTTTTATAAAATTAGACCCAAAATATTTTTTTTTACAGAAATTTGTTCACATATTTGTTATCCCGAAATACGGAAAAATTTTACTCCATTTTTATTAGGAGAATCTTTATCAATAATAAAAAACTTATCTGAATCTATGACTAAAACTGCTCAATCGGTATGGGAAAACTGTTTGTCCTTTATAAAAGACAATATTCAAGATCAAGCTTACAAAACTTGGTTCGAACCAATCAAATCAGTTGAGCTAACCGACAACGCATTATATATTCAGGTACCAAGTAAATTCTTCTACGAATGGCTAGAAGAACACTACGTTAAATTATTGAAAGTTGCGCTTACCAAAGAACTAGGAAAAAACGCAAAGTTACTCTATAAAATTAAAATGGAAAACACTTATGGAAACAAACAGCCGTTTACCGAGCAGCTGCCAAGTTCCAACAGAGTACCTATGAAACCGCAAGAGGTTGATGCTCCGTTTAAAAACTTAAATCCAGAACTTAAAAATCCTTTTGTAATTCCGGGAATCAGAAACCTGAAAATTGAATCTCAGTTAAACCCAAATTATAGTTTTGATAATTTCCTTGAAGGAGACTCAAACCGTTTGGCGCGTTCTGCAGGGATGGCTGTAGCCAATAAACCTGGAGGAACTTCATTTAATCCGTTATTAATTTTTGGTGGAGTTGGTTTAGGAAAAACACACTTGGCACACGCTATTGGTGTTGAAGTAAAAGACAAATATCCTGAAAAAACGGTTTTATATATTTCTGCCGAGATTTTCACACAACAATATATTGATTCTGTTAAAAAGAATAATCGTAATGATTTCATTCATTTTTATCAGTTGATTGACGTTTTGATTATTGATGACGTTCAGTTTTTATCTGGAAAATCTGGAACTCAGGATGTTTTCTTCCACATTTTTAATTACTTACACCAAAACGGAAAACAGGTAATTTTAACTTCGGACAAAGCACCTGTTGATATGCAGGATATCGAACAACGCTTGTTATCTCGTTTTAAATGGGGATTATCCGCAGAATTACATCAACCAGACTACGAAACTCGTATTTCTATCTTAAAAAACATTTTATACCGCGATGGTGTTGATATGCCGGAAGACATTTTAGAATATGTTGCCCGAAATATCAAAACCAATGTTCGTGAGCTTGAAGGCGCAATAATTTCATTAATCGCTCAGTCTTCTTTCAACAAAAAAGAAGTTACAATCGAACTTGCAAAAAACGTTGTAGAGAAATTTGTTAAAAACGTAAAGAGAGAAATCTCTATCGATTATATTCAGAAAATTGTTTCTGATTATTTCCAGTTAGATATTGAAACACTTCAATCTAAAACCAGAAAAAGGCACGTTGTACAAGCGAGACAATTGGCCATGTTTTTTGCAAAGAAATTCACTAAAGCATCTTTGGCAAACATTGGTTCACAAATTGGAGATCGTGATCACGCTACCGTTTTACACGCTTGTAAAACCGTTGACAACTTAGTTTCTACAGACAAACAATTCAAGAAATTTGTCGAAGACATCAACAAAAAATTAACGCTATAAACGCGAATCATGCCAGTAAAAATCTTAATGGTTTGTTTGGGGAATATTTGCAGATCACCTTTAGCTGAAGGTATTCTGGCATCTAAATTACCAAAAGACAAATTTATAGTTGATTCAGCCGGAACTGGATCTTGGCATGTAGGACACGCACCCGACAAACGTTCGATTGCTGTTGCTCAAAAAAACGGATTATCCATTGACAATCAAAGAGGAAGACAATTCAAATCTTCAGATTTTGACGAATTTGATTATATCTACGTGATGGATAATTCGAATTACCGCGATGTGATTCATCTTGCCAAAACTCCTGAACACAAAAACAAAGTCAATCTAATTCTGAACGAATTATTTCCTGATGAAAATGTCGATGTTCCAGACCCATATTACGGAGCAGTAAATGGTTTTGACAATGTTTACCAAATGTTGGATGAAGTCGCAGACATAATCGCTAAAAAACTTATCGAAAAGCATTCATAATTTGTATTTCAGTTATTTATAAATAATTGAAATACATTTTCTTTTTTAATTTAAAATATCTCAAAATGAAACTTCTAGGAAAACTATATTTAATTCCAACTACAATGGGCGAAAGCGATCCAATGGATGTTTTACCTCAGACAGTAAAAAGAAGTATCGAACTTATAGATCATTACATTGTTGAAAATGATAAAACTGCCAGAAAATCAATTAAAGCAGTTTATCCCGAGAAAAAACAATCAGAATTAGTTCTTTTCACTTTAAACAAACGCACCGAACCAAGCGAGCATTTGGAATTCATAAAGCCTTTATTAGAAGGAAAAAATATGGGATTAATGAGCGAAGCAGGCTGTCCAGGTGTCGCTGATCCGGGTGCTGTGATTGTAAAATTGGCGCATGAAAAAGGAATCCAGGTTGTTCCGTTGGTTGGCCCTTCTTCTATCCTATTGGCCATGATGGCTTCTGGAATGAACGGTCAAAGTTTTACTTTTAATGGTTATTTGCCAATTGATAAAGACGAAAAAAAATCGGCATTAAGACATTTTGAAAGATTATCTCAAGACAAAAATCAATCTCAGATTTTTATTGAAACGCCGTATAGAAACAATAAATTAATTGAAGATCTTTTGCAGATTTTAAATCCGTCGACACATTTATGTATTGCAACAGATATTACTTTACCAACAGAATTCATCAAGACCTTGAAAGTGTCGGATTGGAAAAAATTAAAAATTGATATTGATAAACGCCCTACGATTTTTATTATCCATAAAATGTAAACTAACTCTAAAACCAACCTAATGAAAAAATTTATTCTCCTTGTTTTAATTTGCTTTGCACAAAATATATTTTCACAAAGCAATACGTCGAACTCTAAAACAAAAAGTTCGGAGACATCTATCAAAACAAAAAACAGCAATACTGATACAATCATAACGATAGATGAACCCGTAGGTAGTTCGGCAACAACAAACAGCGAGGATAATACTATCTACAACACTGCAGGCATAGACGTTAGACCAGACTTCCCTGGCGGATATGACAAATTCTTTGCATTTGTTGATGAAAATTTTAAATCTCCCGAAGGAGCTATTAACATAAAAGGAAAAAAAATCTACGTAATGTTTATCGTTGAAAAAGATGGCTCACTAAGTGACATAAAAGTCCTTAGAGATGCAGGTTACGAAACAGGAGCTGAAGCAATCCGTGTTCTAAAAATATGCCCAAAATGGATTCCCGGTGAACATAATGGCAAAAAAATAAGAGCTTTATTTTCAGTCCCATTAGTCCTAAAATAATTTAGCTCAATTAAATTATCCATATTACACTCACAAGTTTTCCCCAAATCAAACTTTATCATGAGTAAACTTCCAAACATAACGACAAGCATCTTTACGGTAATGTCCAAAATGGCAACTGAATACAATGCTATAAATCTTTCGCAGGGATTTCCAAATTTTCCTGTTGACGAAAGACTGACAGATATTGTCACCAGATTATCAAAAGAAAATGTACATCAATATACACCAATGGCCGGTTATCCGCCATTGATGAACAAAATTGCAAAATTGACTAAGGATTCTTATAATAGAATTATTAATCCTGAAACAGAACTTTTGGTTACAGCCGGAGCAACTCAAGGAATTTTCACCACAATTTTGGCTTTGGTAAAAGAAAATGATGAAGTAATTATTCTCGATCCGAGTTATGATTCTTATGAATCTCCTGTTTTACTCTGTAAAGCAAAACCAGTTCGTGTGGCATTAAATGATGATTATACTCCAAATTGGGAAACGATTGAAAAAGCCTGCTCTTCAAAAAGCAGAATGATTATCATAAACAATCCGCATAATCCGACTGGTAAAATTTTAACTGAAAATGATTTTATTCAGCTAAAAAATCTTCTTGAGAAATATCCTGACATTATTGTTTTATCAGACGAAGTTTATGAATACATTACTTTTGAAGAAAAACATATTTCGGCACATACAAAAAGCTTTCTTATCGATCGATGCGTAATGGTTTCCTCTTTCGGAAAATCATTTCATATTACAGGCTGGAAAATTGGCTACACCATTGCACCTGAATATTTAATGAAAGAAATCAAAAAAGTACATCAATTTTTGGTTTTCAGTGTCAACAGTATTTCACAATTTGCTATCAGTGAATATTTAGATGTTGTCGATGTAAATTTACTTGGAAAATTCTATCAGGAAAAACGAGATTATTTTCAAAAACTGCTTCAAAACAGCCGTTTTGAATTAAAGCCTTGTGAAGGAACCTATTTTCAGGTTGCGTCTTATGCCAATATTTCAGATGAAGACGATGTTACTTTCTGTAAAAATCTTATCATTAATCATGGCGTTGCAGCAATTCCGATTTCAACTTTTTATTCCGATCATAAAGACCAGAAATTGATTCGTTTCTGTTTCGCAAAAGATAATTTTACGCTTGAATCTGCCGCAAAAAAACTTTGTCAAATATAAAGTTTATCAAAATTTTATAACAATATTATGCGTGCATCCTATTTTTTTAATTAATATTGTAAAAAAAGAAAAGTATGAGCTATACAGATAAAATGTTGCGCGATGATGCCTTAAAAGGCAAAGTCATTGTAGTTACTGGGGGCGGAAGCGGTTTAGGAAAAGCAATGACGAAATATTTCTTAGAATTAGGCGCTCAGGTAGCGATTACTTCAAGAGATTTAGAAAAATTAAAAACAACAGCTTCAGAATTGGAAAGCGAAACTGGCGGAAAATGTTTACCGCTTCAGTGCGACGTACGCCATTATGAAGAAGTAGAAAATATGCTTCAGGAAACTTTAAAAGTTTTCGGAAAAGTGGATGTTCTTTTAAACAATGCGGCAGGAAATTTCATTTCACCAACTGAACGTTTATCAGCAAATGCATTTGATACTGTTATAGATATTGTACTTAAAGGATCTAAAAACTGTACGCTTGCTTTTGGAAAACATTGGATTGATACGAAACAAACATCGGCTACAATTTTAAATATCGTAACGACTTATGCTTGGACTGGTTCGGCATATGTAGTACCAAGTGCAACTGCAAAAGCAGGAGTTTTGGCCATGACAAGAAGTCTTGCTGTAGAATGGGCGAAATACGGAATTCGTTCGAATGCGATTGCTCCGGGGCCATTTCCAACAAAAGGTGCTTGGGACAGATTATTACCAGGAGATCTTTCTGAGAAATTCGATATGGCTAAAAAAGTACCTTTGAAACGTGTTGGAGATCATCAGGAATTAGCCAATTTGGCTGCTTATTTAGTTTCTGATTTTTCTGCTTACGTGAACGGAGATGTAATTACAATCGACGGAGGTGAATGGCTAAAAGGTGCTGGACAATTCAACTTATTAGAAGCAATTCCGGAAGAACTTTGGGATCAGCTTGAAATGATGATTAAAGCAAAAAAGAATAAATAATTACAAGTGCTTACTAAATTCAGAATATTTTTAAAAACTATACTGACTGCACGAAATCCCGAAGGTTTACTTTCGGGATTTTTTTTATGTTTTTCACCATATAAGTGATAATCATTTAACCATATAAGTAATATAAATTCAGTTAAATAGCATTCTGCTTAAATATATTGCATCTTAATTTTACTTATATTACTTATATGGTTAAATCATTTTAAATGTTTAACAATTCAGGTAAATTATTAATTTTGCCAAACAAATATCAAACAAAAATTTTATGCTCATTATTGGACTTGCAGGAGGAACAGGAAGTGGAAAAACAACGGTAGTACACCAAATCATGAATGAATTACCAGACACTGAAGTTGGCGTAATTTCTCAGGATTCGTATTACAAACAAACCGATAATTTATCTTTTGACGAAAGAGCATTAATCAACTTTGATCACCCGCGCGCGATTGATTTTGAATTATTGGTTAAACATTTAAAAGCTTTAAAAGCCGGCGAAACAATCGATCAGCCTGTATATTCTTTCATTCAGCATAACAGAACCGACGATACGGTTTCGACACATCCAAGAAAAGTAATGATTGTTGAAGGAATTTTAATTTTAACAAATCCTGAACTTCGGGATATGTTTGACATTAAAATCTTTGTTCATGCTGATTCTGACGAAAGATTAATCCGTCGTTTAAAAAGAGATATTTCAGAACGCGGACGCGATATTGACGAGGTTTTAAACCGTTATCAAACTACTTTAAAACCTATGCATGAGCAATTTATAGAACCATCAAAGGCTTTTGCAGACATTATTATTCCAAATGATAAATACAATACTGTAGCAATTGATGTAGTTCGTGCCGTAATTAATCAGCGAATTTCATAATTTTTTATTGTAAATTTAAACCATAAAAAAGAAAGTTTCCCGATAATTTTCGGGATTGCTTTTTATGATGTCTAAAAAACCAATCATATTCAAAAGAAACAATCTTATATGAAATTCAAAAATCCATACAAAGACAAAAAATGGTTCAAATATTTGGGTAACAAATATGTTTGGGTATTGCTGTTTTTTATCGTCTGGATGTTATTTTTAGACAATTACTCCTATTTTGACCATCGTTTTCTGGATGGACAAATCAATGAGCTTCAAGACAATAAAAAATACTATCAGGACGAAATAAAAAAGGATCAGGAACAGATCAAACAACTTAAAAATCCTGAACAAATAGAAAAATATGCTCGCGAAAAGTATTTTATGAAAAAAGACAGTGAAGATATTTATATCATTCACTTTGAAGGAGACACAATTCAAGAACAAGAATAATCACAAAAAAACTAATGGCTACTAACCTATTCGACGATTTTAATCCGATTTCATCCAAACAGTGGAAACAAAAAATCCAGTTTGAATTAGAGGGAGCAGATTATAACGAAACTGTAATTTGGAATTCTCCTGAAGATATTCAGGTGAAACCTTTTTATCACAACGATGAATTTACTAAATCGGCTGCGGTTGAGACATATGCTTCTGATTTTAAAATCTGCCAGAATATTTTTGTTCACGATGTAGAAAAATCAATCAAAAGAGCAAACAACACGCTTGAAAGAGGTGCAGAAAGTTTACGTTTTACTATTCAAAACGAAAATACTGACATTGTTTCTTTATTGGAAAATCTTCCTTTAGAGAACAGAATCGTTTACTTTAATTTGACTTTTCTCTCAATCGATTTCGTAAAAAAACTGGACGAGATTTCTGTTCAAAAAAAGGCAATTTTTTACTGCAATTTAGATCCGATTGGACAATTAGCAAGAGATGGAAACTGGTTTACAACATCAGATAAAAGTAATTTTGAAACACTTGAAAAGATTTCAAATCAAACCAATCTCTCCTTTTTAAGTGTAGATTTAGGTTTGTATCAAAATGCAGGAGCAAATATTACACAACAAATTGCTTATAGTTTAGCACATGCAAATGAATATTTAAACCGTTTATCAACTTCAACAAAAACAATTGTTTTTCAAATATCAGTTGGAACAAATTACTTTTTTGAAATTGCAAAACTTCGTGCTTTGCGAATGCTTTTCAAATTAATTGTAACTGAATACAATCCTAATATAGATTGTCATTTTCTAGTTACACCAACAAAACGAAATAAAACTATTTACGATTATAATGTCAATATGCTTCGAACTACAACCGAATGCATGTCGGCAATTTTAGGCGGAGCCGATGCTGTAGCTAATTTACCTTATGATGCTTTGTATCATAAAGACAACGAATTTGGAGATCGAATTGCCCGCAATCAGTTGTTAGTTTTAAAACACGAAAGTTATTTTGATAAAGTCGATAATCCAGCTGATGGAAGTTATTACATTGAAAGTCTAACTATTCAATTAGCAGAAAAATCTCTGAATTTGTTTAAAGATATTGAAGCCAACGGAGGTTTCTTAAAACTCTTGAATGACGGAACTATCAAAAAGAAAATTCAGGAAAGCGCAAATAAAGAGCAGGAATTATTTGATTCAAAAAAAGAAGTTTTGCTTGGAACAAATAAATATCCGAATAAAGAAGACAAAATGAAACATGATTTAGAACTGTTTCCTTTTGTAAAAATCAAACCTCGAAAAACATTAATTACACCTATTATAGAAAAAAGATTAGCCGAGAAACTAGAGCAAGAAAGATTAGAGCTAGAATAATTCTTTTTAAACGTAATTAATATTCACACCAAAGAAAGCGTCTCCATGATAAGAAAAGACCTTAAACATATTAATCTTGAAAGTCAAAAGCCGAAAATTGAAAGTCAAAAACTAGAAAATTTGACAAACAATTTCACGACTGCAGAAGGAATCGAAATCAAAAAAAACTATACTGAAAAAGATATAGAAGATTTAGAATTTCTTGATTTCGGAGCCGGTTTTACTCCTAATTTGCGCGGACCGTATGCAACAATGTATGTAAGACGTCCGTGGACAATTCGGCAATACGCCGGATTTTCGACTGCAGAAGAAAGTAATGCTTTTTACAGAAGAAATCTTGCCGCAGGTCAAAAAGGACTTTCAATTGCTTTTGATTTGCCTACACATCGTGGTTACGATTCTGATCACGAAAGAGTTGTGGGTGATGTTGGAAAAGCAGGAGTTGCCATCGATTCTGTAGAAGACATGAAAGTATTATTCGATCAGATTCCGCTAGACGAAATGTCGGTTTCAATGACCATGAACGGCGCCGTTTTACCTATCATGGCTTTTTATATTGTGGCCGCTGAAGAACAGGGAGTTGAACTCAAAAAACTTTCGGGAACTATCCAAAATGATATTTTGAAAGAATTCATGGTTCGTAATACCTATATCTATCCACCAACGCCTTCGATGAAAATCATTGCTGATATTTTTGAATTTACAAGCAAAAAAATGCCAAAATTCAATTCGATTTCTATTTCAGGCTATCATATGCAAGAAGCTGGAGCAACGGCTGATATAGAATTGGCTTATACTTTAGCCGATGGTTTAGAATATATCCGAACAGGATTATCCACAGGAATGACAATTGATGAGTTTGCTCCTCGTCTATCTTTCTTTTGGGCCATTGGAATGAATCATTTTATGGAAATTGCTAAAATGAGAGCCGGCCGAATGATTTGGGCAAAATTATTACAGCAATTTAATCCTAAAAGTGACAAATCGTTGGCACTTAGAACACATTGCCAAACTAGCGGATGGAGTTTAACAGAACAAGATCCGTTTAATAATGTGGCACGAACTTGCATTGAAGCTACTGCTGCTGCTTTTGGCGGAACACAATCTTTGCATACCAATGCATTAGATGAAGCAATTGCGCTTCCAACAGATTTTTCAGCGAGAATTGCGAGAAACACGCAAATTTATTTACAAGAAGAAACTAAAATCACTAAAACTGTTGATCCTTGGGGAGGCAGTTATTATGTTGAATCACTCACAAATGAGATTTTAGAAAGTACCTGGAAATTAATTGAAGAAGTTGAAGAATTAGGCGGAATGACAAAAGCAATCGAAGCCGGAATTCCGAAACTTCGAATTGAAGAAGCTGCAGCGAGAAAACAAGCAAGAATTGACAGCGGGCAGGATATTATTGTTGGTGTAAATAAATTTAGATTAGAAAAAGAAGATCCGCTTCATATTTTGGATGTTGACAACCAAATGGTACGTAAACAGCAAATTGAGCGTCTTACAGAAATAAAAGCAAGCAGAAATACTGAAAAAGTAAATCAATCACTGGAAAAATTAATTCATTGTGCTAAAACTGGACAAGGAAACTTATTAGAAATTGCTGTTGAAGCAGCTCGTGAAAGAGCGACTTTAGGTGAAATAAGCGATGCTCTGGAAAGTGTTTTTGGACGATTCAAAGCACAAATTAAATCCTTTAGCGGTGTGTATAGTGCAGCAATAAAAAATGACGAAAATTTTGAAAAAGCAAAACAATTAGCGGATGCTTTTGCAAAACAAGAAGGAAGACGCCCAAGAATTATGATTGCCAAAATGGGACAAGATGGTCACGATCGAGGCGCAAAAGTGGTAGCAACCGGTTATGCTGATGTTGGTTTTGATGTAGATATAGGTCCACTTTTTCAGACTCCAGCTGAAGCAGCTAAACAAGCCGTAGAAAACGACGTTCATATTTTAGGAGTTTCATCATTGGCCGCTGGACATAAAACATTAGTTCCGCAAGTTATTGAAGAATTAAAAAAACATGGTCGTGAAGATATCATGGTTATAGTTGGCGGTGTGATTCCGGCGCAGGACTATCAATATTTATTTGATGCAGGCGCTGCAGCCATTTTTGGCCCAGGAACAAAAATAAGTGAAGCAGCAATTCAAATTCTAGAAATCTTAATTGATTAACTTAAATATAAAAAATCCCGAATTGATTGATTCGGGATTTTTTATGCTTTTTAGATCTTACTTATTGTTGCATTGCTGTCCGCTTCAATATAAGAGAGATCATAACCTCCAAAGTCCTTCATATAGCTTTTTAATGAAGTTCCGTAAGCATCTCTAAAATGCCTCGCTCCTTTGTTTTTAAAGAAGTTTTTCACTGAACCAGCTCCACCAAGGTGTGCTGCTGCTAAAATTCCAGATTCGGTAATTTCAATACCATTAATTACTTTTCCTTCGTACTTTTCGATTTCATAACGCAAAATCCATTTGTTTTTGGATAATAAAGCAATGAAAGCTTTTTCTTGTAACGCAGGATCCTTTAAAAAGGCTTTGTTGTTTTTTATACCAATAGCTCTTAGGGCTTCAGAACCAAACTGGTATTTTCCCATGTAACCAAGTGAATTAACCAAGCGGTATTTTCCTTGAGATTCTTTGAAAGCAACTGCTTCTTTAAAACCTATAAAATGATTTCCGGTGTATGGGAAGTTTAAATTAGGATAATCATCCTTTTCTTGTGATGGAAAAATGTATTCTGCTCCATCTGATTTTTCGGTGAGAAACCAACGTTTGGTTTCCAGATTGAAGGGTTTAAAACCCAAACTTAAAAATGTAATAATAACGACTAAACTCGCATAAAAATACCATTTCTTTATCATAAATTGTTTTTCTTCAAGACGCTGTCACCCTCTTGAAATTTCTACAGTGCAAAGATAAGAAATACAAAACAATACTGTAAATCAACAATTTACGTGATTTTAAAAAATTAAAAATCCTGTTTAAGCCCTTTGATCATGCAGTTTAAGAGCATTTTCACGGAAGTTGAATTGTGCTCAAAAATAGAAAAAATTAAATCTCAAAAAATGCCATTTTTATCATTTTTTTATCAAATATGTTAAAAAACAAAGATAAAGCTTACAAAAAATATCGCTTTTTTTGACTAACTATAATTTCAAACGAAAAATATTTAGAATAAATTTGTAGTAAAAAACTTAAATCATGAACTTTTTTGGGTCTTTACTTTAAAAAATAGTTTCCAAAATCTCTATAACATCAAATTTGAGTTAACTTTTTTAAAGCTCCTTTTAAAATAAAAAAAGTGTGTTTTTCAAAAAACTAAGTAAATTTTAATAATAAAAAAACCGAAGTAAAATTTACTTCGGTACATCTAATATGTTTCAAAAATAGTATTTATCTCGTAACACCTTGGCTGGCAATCCAGTCTGAATATTTTTTTGCATTTACATTATGTTCTGCTAAAGTAGAAGCAAATTCATGATAACCGAAACGATCAACACTTGCACAGAAATAAATATAATCGTTTTTCTCAGGATTTAAAACTGCATCAAGCGCTGTAATATCGGGCATCGCGATTGGTCCAGGAGGAAGCCCTGTATTTACATAAGTATTATATGGAGATCTCATAACCAAATCGTTATAAAAAACTCTTTTTATTACCTGATCGAAATTATTATCTCTTAATTTCAAAGCATAGATAACTGTTGGATCAGCCTGAAGTGGCATATCTAAACGTAAACGGTTTAAATAAACACCAGCAATACGAGGTCTCTCATCTTTCTTTACCGACTCTTTATGTACAATTGAAGCTAAAATGGTCGCTTGAACTGGTGTAAGTCCTTGTTTTTTTGCTTTAGCTATTCTTTCATCAGTCCAAAAATTATGATATTCCTTGATCATTTTATCACGGAATTTTTCAGCTGAAGTATTCCAATAAATCTCATAGGTGTTTGGAATAAACATCGCAAAAACATTGTCTTCATTGAAACCATTCTGCGCCATGAAAGTAGAATCTTTAATCGCTTTTAATAAAGACAAACTGTCGGCTTCAATTTCAGAACCTACTCTTCCTGCAAAATTCTCAAGACGTTCTTGATTATTAAATGCCAATTTAACCGGAACATTAGAACGCATTGCACGAACTAAATCAATATTATTCATTCCTTTTTTAAGTAGAAAACGTCCTGATTTTACATTTTCAGGATAACTTCTTTTATTGGCAACCATTTCAAAATTGTCAAAGTTTTTGACATATGGCTCTAATATTTTTTTTACATCTGTATAATTTGCGCCAGTTGGCACATAAACATAAAGTTTCTCTTTTTCAAATTTGGTGTTCGAGCTGAAAATTTTATTAATTAAAATAAATCCGTAAATCATTAAAACTGAAATTACGGCTACAGCTACTATCGTGATAATTTTTTTTAAGCTCAAAGTTTAAATTTTAGATTTGTTTGTTAATTAATTGAAAAATTGCCTCGTCTTGATAGTGGTTATCCAGCAAAATCCAATCTTTTTTAATTCCTATTTTCTCAAAACCAAATTTAGTAAAAAGTGCTATACTAGCTACATTTCCTACATTAATATTTGCATAAAGCTGATGCAAATTTAAATTATGAAAAGAATATTTAATCAGCAACTCTAATGCCTCAGAACCAATATTTTGATTTCTATTCTCTATACTCTTAATCACAATTCCTATCCCCGCTCTATTATTTTTTGGATCAAACTCAAATAAATCGATTAGTCCAATAGCCGGGAAATGTTGGTCTTGGCAAATTGCCAAACGCAATTGTTTCGCTTCATAAATATCTTGTTGCGCATTTTCGAGATATTGCCGAATCAAATATCGGCTATATGGCGTATTTGTATTACTGACTTCCCAAATGCTTTGATCATTTTCCATTTCGTACACGAACTCTAAATCATTAGGTTCTAATGCACGCAGATAAATATTTTCGCCTTTGAGAGTGATCATTTATAAGTTTAAATTATTGTTTTTGAATTAAATCTCTATTGTTCCTTTAAAAACAAATTTTGCAGGTCCAGTCAAGAAAACGTTAGAAAAGTGTTCTCCTAATTTATCAAATGAAACAACTAGTTTTCCTCCTTCAACATTTAAATTAATTGAAGTTTTATCCGTTTGACCAATTGCGTTCATTGCTATGGCAACTGCTGTTGCACCAGTACCGCATGCCAACGTTTCATCTTCAACACCTCTTTCATATGTACGAAGTGAAAAAGTATCATCATCAATCTTTTTAACGAAATTGATGTTACTTCCTTTTTCTCCATATAATTCTCCATAACGAATTGCGGCTCCATTTTCTTTCACATTATATTCTTTTAAATTTTCAACTATTTGAACATGATGCGGAGAACCTGTATTTAAAAAAGTATGCGAATCGTGTTTTTGAACTTCATCAACATCAATCATTTGCAATGAAACAATCGCATCGTTTCCTACTGAAGCATGATGCAAACCATCTGTCGCAATAAAAGTTGCTTTATCATTAATAACGCCTAATTGATTAGCAAAAGCAACAAGACAACGTCCGCCGTTGCCGCACATTGAACTTTCATTTCCGTCAGAGTTATAATAAACCATTCTGAAATCAGTTTCAGAATCATTTTCAAGTAAAATAAGTCCGTCAGCTCCAATTCCAAATCGTCTGTCGCATAAACGTTCAATTAATTGAATATCTTCTTTCGGAAAAAAATTAGAACGATTATCGATCATCACAAAATCGTTCCCAGTACCTTGATATTTATAAAATTCTATTTGCATTTTTTAGTAGTTAAGAAATGCAAAAGTACGAAGAAACTGCGAAGATTAATTAATGAAATGTTAATCATTGTTAAAGAGCGTTAAACCGTTTTATCAAATAATTTTTTGGTATAATTTTACGTTATAAATGTTAAAAACAAACACCTAAAATAACTTAAAAACATAAACATTAATATGAAAAAGTTTTCAACCTTATTTTTAGTTTCACTACTAAGCGGTGCTACTACCCTTGGTGCTTACAAGTTATTATTTGATGGCAGTAATTCTTTTTTTGGAAGAGAAAATTCTGTTGTTACCCAAGCCCCAAATTCATTTGGCAGAAATGTTGCATTATCAGCAGAAACTGTTGATTTTACTGCTGCAGCCGATAAGACGATCCATACTGTCGTTCACGTAAAAAATGTTTCGCGACGAACAGTCAGCAATCCTATGATGGAATTTTTCTATGGTTACGGTGGTCAGCAACAACAAGAACAAGTTGGTACCGGATCTGGAGTAATTATTTCTGAAGACGGATATATCGTGACGAATAATCACGTAATTAAAGATGCAACAGAAATTGAAATCACTTTAAACAATAAAAAATCATACAAGGCAAAACTAATTGGCACCGATTCTAAAATGGATATTGCCCTTTTAAAAATCAATGCCGATGAAAAACTACCTTATACTGCTTTTGCGAATTCTGATTCTGTAAAAGTCGGAGAATGGGTTTTGGCAGTTGGAAATCCTTATAATTTAACTTCGACTGTAACGGCTGGAATTGTTTCGGCGAAAGCCAGAAATTTAGATCAAAGCGGAATTCAGTCTTTCATCCAGACTGATGCTGCAGTAAATCCTGGAAATAGCGGTGGAGCCTTAGTAAATACTCGCGGAGAATTAATTGGAATCAATACTATGATTTCTTCAATGACTGGATCTTATGTTGGATATTCATTTGCTGTTCCATCTAATATTGCCAGAAAAATTATTGAAGATATAATGGAATATGGAAATGTTCAAAGAGGAATTCTTGGAGTTGAAGGCGGCGAACTTAACAGCAGCGTTTCTAAAGAATTAGGAATAACAGAAACGCAAGGTTTTTATATTAATAAAGTTTCTAAAAACTCTGGCGCTGAAAAGGCTGGACTTGCTAAAGGTGATATCATCGTAAAATTAGACGAACAAAACATTTCAACTTATGCTGATTTGTCTGGCTACATTAATACCAAAAGACCAAATGATGTAGTAAAAGTAACGTATATCAAAGATGGAAAAACGAAAACGGTTCCAGTCACTTTAAGCAAAAATGAATTTTTCAACGCTGAATTTAAAGGAATGGAATTAGAAAATATAGATGCAGCTGATAAAAAGAAATTCAGAATTGACTATGGCGTGAAAATTAAGGATATTACAGATGAAAATTTAAAGCGATATCAAAATGAATTACAAGGCAATATCATTTTGAGCATTGATAATGTTAAAGCTGTAAATGTAGAGACCGTGTCTAAACTGTTAAGCAAAAAAGATGAAGGCCAAAGTGCCCGAATTGAAATGATAAACAGAAACGGAGAAATTTTCAGAATTATTATTTAAGTAGAAGTTATCAGTCTCAGTCATCATTCAAAAAAAACTGTAAACTGAAACTGCTACTGAAAACTCAAAAAAGCCATCTTAAGAAATTTAAGGTGGCTTTTTTATTTTCAAAAATAAATGCTAAAATAGTTTACGAAATCGATTGAAATAGATACTTTTGCGCCAAATTTTAAAATAGTGAGCATTTTATTTTTTCAATTTAGTCAATTATGAGCAAAAAATCCTTGTACCAAAAAGAGGTATCATTACAAGTCGACCGAAGAAGAGCTGGTGTCGAATTAATCAAAGTTATAAGTGATTTATGGTATGACAAATCCATCGAAATGGTTTTATTTAAAAACCAATTATTGGATAAAAATGTCAGCGATATAATCAATCTGCATCAATATGCAGGTGAATTTGTTGGCAAACCCATTACCATTTTTGATTCGGTTGAAATCGCAAAAGTAGTTTTGTCGTTAGACTTGCCACCTGCAAAAATAGATTTAGGCAAATTAACTTATGAATATCGCTTAGAAGATGAAAAATATCCTGATGCAAGATACTTTGTTATGGATAAATTAAAAAACGCAAAATCTTCTAAAGAGGTTCAGCCAAAAGATGTTGTTTTATATGGTTTCGGAAGAATTGGACGTTTATTGGCCAGAGAATTAATGTCTAAAACCGGAAAAGGAAATCAATTACGTTTGAGAGCAATTGTAACTCGAGATAAAAATGATGCGTCAAGTTTAGAGAAACGAGCTTCTCTTTTACGTTATGATTCGATTCACGGTGATTTCCAAGGTTCTGTAACTGCAGATCCTAAAAATAACGCTTTAATTATCAACGGAACAACTGTTCATATTATATCAGCAAATACGCCAGAAGAAATTGATTATACCACTTATGGAATCAATGATGCCCTAGTAATTGATAATACCGGAGCATTTAGCACAGAAGAAGCCCTAAAAAGACATTTAACCTCAAACGGAGCAAGCAAAGTTTTACTTACTGCTCCAGGAAAAGGCGTTCCGAATATTGTACATGGTGTAAATCACAATGATTTTAATCCTGATGAAATCAATATTTTTTCTGCTGCATCTTGTACTACAAATGCCATAACTCCAGTTTTAAAGGTAATTGAAGATACTCTTGGAGTCGTAAAAGGGCATTTGGAAACCATTCATGCTTACACAAACGACCAAAATTTGGTTGACAATATGCACAGAAAATACCGTCGTGGAAGAGCTGCTGCATTAAATATGGTCATCACCGAAACTGGCGCCGGAAGTGCTGTTGCAAAAGCTTTGCCATCATTAGAAGGAAAACTGACTTCAAATGCTATTCGGGTTCCGGTTCCAAATGGATCTCTTGTTGTTTTAAATCTAGAAGTTAAGAAAGCAACGTCGATTTTGGCCATTAACAAAATCATGAAAAAATACGCTCTTGAAGGCGAGCTTGTCGAACAAATAAAATATTCTTTGAATAATGAATTAGTATCATCTGATATTGTGGGAACTTCTGCACCTTCAATTTATGACAGTAATGCTACAATTGTTTCAAAAGATGGAAAAAACATAGTACTTTATATTTGGTACGATAACGAATATGGCTACAGCCATCAGGTAATTCGTCTTGCAAAATACATTGCAAAAGTGAGACGTTTTACTTACTATTAATATAAAACCAAAACCAACTATTTCTAAAATCCATCAAGTTTTCTTGGTGGATTTTTCTTTTATTAAATCGGAAGAACTGTGGTGCTTTTAACTTCTGAAATAACAAAAACAGTATTTATTAAAGAAACTTCAGGCAGAGTAGACAATTTTTTTTGATGAAAATGATGATAACTTTCCATATCAGGTATTATAATTTTAAGCATATAATCAAAATTTCCCGAAACATAATTACATTCGACAACTTCAGGCATTTCCAAAATAGCTTGATTAAATCCTTCCGACGTATCATAAGTCTGTTTGGTTAAAGTAACTTGACAATAAACTGTTAAATTATTACCCAATTTTTTCTTGTTTAAAATAGAGACATACTTCTCTATAACACCCTCTTTTTCAAGACGTTTTACACGATCATGAACAGGCGTCAGAGACAAATTTATTTTATTTGCTATGTCTTTTAATGTATAATGTGCATTTTCCTGTAAAAGACGTAAGATTTTTTTGTCAATATCATCTAAAACCATAACGAAAACGTTTTCTTTAATTAATATAATTTAGTCATTTTTTCTCTTTTTGGAAGTTTAAAAGCCTTCAAACAGAAAATATTTCTGTAAAAGTATAAAATAAAATAATATTTTCTTATTTATAAGCCAATTATCAATAATATATTCTCTACTAGTAACTTTGTAAAACAAATTCAAGAAAAACAAAAAAATATAACAATATGATAATAGGTGTTCCAAAAGAAATCAAAAACAATGAGAATCGTGTAGCATTAACTCCAGCTGGTGTTTCTGAAATGAAAAAACACGGACATGTTGTTTATGTACAATCAACTGCAGGTTTAGGAAGTGGATTTGCTGATGAAGAATATACAAATGCTGGTGCAGTAGTTTTAGGAACTATTGAAGAAGTTTACGCGATTGCCGAAATGATCATCAAAGTAAAAGAACCAATTGCATCTGAATATCCATTAATCAAAAAAGATCAATTACTTTTTACTTATTTTCACTTTGCTTCATCAGAGGAATTAACTCATGCAATGCTTGAAAAAGGTGCAGTTTGTTTAGCTTATGAAACTGTAGAAAAAACAGACCGCAGTCTACCTTTATTAGTTCCAATGTCTGAAGTTGCAGGTCGTATGGCTATTCAGCAAGGAGCTAAATATCTTGAAAAACCATTAAAAGGAAGAGGAATTCTTTTAGGTGGTGTTCCAGGTGTTCCACCAGCAAAAGTATTAGTTTTAGGTGGAGGTATTGTTGGAACTCAAGCAGCTAAAATGGCAGCAGGTTTAGGAGCTCAAGTTACTATTATGGATTTAAGTTTGCCACGTTTACGTCAATTAGACGATATTATGCCAGCGAATGTAAATACAGAAATGTCTAATCATTATAACATCACTAGAGCGATTAAAGATGCTGATTTAGTTGTTGGTGCTGTTTTAATTCCAGGAGCAAAAGCGCCTCACTTAATTACTCGTGACATGCTTAAATTAATGCGTCCAGGAGCAGTTGTAGTTGACGTTGCAGTTGATCAAGGTGGTTGTATCGAAACTTGCACACCTACAACTCACGAAAATCCAACTTTCATTATTGATGATATTGTTCACTATTGTGTAGCTAACATGCCAGGAGCTGTTCCTTACACTTCTACTTTAGCTTTAACTAATGCAACTTTACCATATGCTGTACAATTAGCAAATAAAGGATGGGAAAAAGCATGTGCAGAAAACGAAGAATTAAGAAAAGGATTAAACGTAGCTAATGGAAAAATCCTTTACAAAGGAGTTG
This sequence comes from Flavobacterium resistens, assembly GCF_900182645.1. Lineage (GTDB taxonomy): Bacteria > Bacteroidota > Bacteroidia > Flavobacteriales > Flavobacteriaceae > Flavobacterium > Flavobacterium resistens. Next base: position 781,081 of record NZ_FXTA01000003.1, read on the forward strand.
CTGAAGCTTGGAATCTTCCTTATAATGAAGAATTAGTGTTAGCAAACGCATAGTGCTAACATTAAAATAAGTGCTTACTAAACACTATTTAAAAGGCTTTTCTTAATTGAAAAGCCTTTTTTTATACAAAAAGCCAGTCAATTGACTGGCTTTTATTTTTTTATTTATTGTGAATTATTTTTTAGTATTCAAAACTTCTTTTTTCTCATCTAAAACTTCCTGCATTACTTTTGCTTCAGTTCCATTAGGGAAAGCAACTTTGATTTTTTGTGCAACAGTTGGAGCAATTTCCGTAATCGCTTTTTTATCATATGATTCACCTTTTTTAATGTGCCACCCGAAAAATATAGCAGGCACATGAGTATCATAACTATAAGGCGTTCCATGTGAAGTACCTGTTGGTGAATATTCTATATTACCCGGTTTATCAATTACAACCATATCACCATCTTGTGTTACATCATAACCTTTTGCAACAAAATTTAAGTAATAATCATTTCCTGCGTTAGCTAAAATTTCTTCTTCTGTATATACTTTTTTAACTTGTGGCTGTGAAATCAAAAAGTCTTTAAAAGCTTGTTTTACTTTTGTCAATTCTAAACCTTTATCTTTAATTATTTGCTTATTGAAGAAAATATTAAAATTTGAATAATTCTGTAATAAATCAACTCCAAAAGTTCTAACTGAAAAATCCTGAAGGCTTTTACGCACATCTTTTGACGGATAATTGTCTACATTGTATTTACGATCTTTCAAATAAATCACATTCTCAGCTCCCGCATGATCTGCAGTTAAAAATAAAAGATAATTTCCTTTACCAACAGTTTTATCTAAATAAGCCAAGAAGTCAGCAATAGTTTGATCTAATCTCAAATAAGTATCTTGAAGTTCCATTGAGCGTGGTCCAAGTAAATGCCCAACATAATCCGTAGAAGAAAAACTTACAGTTAAGAAATCTGTAATATCGTCCTTACCAAGATTCTCCTTTTCAATAGCTTTTTTTGCAAATTCAGCTAATAAATCATTTCCAAATGGAGTTGATCTAATAACTCCCGCATCATTCTTCTCATACATTGTTTTTAAATCATAAGGGAAAACCGGTGCAGCACTTCCGTACAATTTACCTTCATACGGATTATTATCAGGAAGACTTTCATTATAAACCAAAGCTGGTTTATACAAATCCCAACCTTTATTAATATATTTCAAATAATTTTTTTCGTTATTGAATTCCGTTACCCACTCTGGCAATTTTTCTCCATAAAAAGTACTCGAAATAAAAGAACCTGTTTTACTGTACCAGAAAGCCCAATTAGCAAAATGACCAGCAGGTAAAATTGCACCACGATCTTTAAGGCTCATTCCAATAACTTTTCCTTGGAAATTAGTTGCCATTCTAACTTCGTCTGTAATGGTAGTACTCTGAAGATTTTTCGGAGACATTGCACCTTCTTCGACAGTTCCATCGCCAACCGTTTTTACTCCTGCATCATCAGTACAATATGTTTCTTTGCCTAAAGTTCTACTAAACCACTCATTACCGACTATGCCATGAGTTGCTGGCGTTGTACCTGTGTAAATTGAAGCGTGGCCTGGTGCAGTATAAGTTGGCATGTAATTATAATGCATATTCTGAAAAGTGAATCCTTCATTCATTAATCTCTTGAAACCATTTTGTGTAAAATCATCCGAAAAACGATATAAATATTCCATTTTCATCTGATCTACAACAATACCAACAACCAACTTAGGACGCTGTTGAGCATTTAAATTTGCAATAACAAACAATGTCAACAATACAATAGTTTTTTTCATACTTAAATTATAATATTTATAACAAAAATAAGTATTCACATTTAAAAAGGCTAGCTCAGGCTAATTTAAAACCTAAAATTGACTTTAATTTAACAGAATTACATCACTAGATAAAACACTATATTATTAATTGAATTTAAAATACTACGTAAAAAATATTTTGGGCGTTTCCCTCCGGGCCGTGCTATCCGCTATATCTTTTGCGGGAGTATTTTTAGGCTAATCGAGCGAGCTGCTTGCTTTCCGCAAAAGGATGCCGCTCCCATCACTAACGCGCTTCGGGGCAAATGATAAGTTTCAGTTTCCAGAGGATTCCTCCAAAAGGTTTATAAACAAAAAAATCCCCATCAAATGAATGATGAGGATTCTCAAAAGAAAGGCGACGACATACTCTCCCACATAATTGCAGTACCATCTGCGCAGGCGGGCTTAACTTCTCTGTTCGGGATGGGAAGAGGTG
>NZ_FXTA01000004.1 GCF_900182645.1 Flavobacterium resistens
CTGTAATGGTGGAAGCAACGGTAGCATAACAGTTACTGCTTCAAACGGAATTGCTCCATACAAATATCAATTATCACAAGGAGGAACAGTTCTTACAGCTTATCAGGATGGAAACATCTTCTCTAACTTATCAGCAGCAACTAATTATACTGTTGAAGTTAAAGATGCCAAAGGATGTATTATTGCAATACCGGTTCCTGTAACTATTATTCAGCCGACAGCATTGACGGCTAGTTCAACGATTACGACAGCTTTAGTATGTACAGCAGGTAATGCACCATCAAAAGCGGTTGTTACTGTAACCCCATCAGGAGGAACAACTCCTTATCAGTACAGCTATGACAATGGCACAAGCTTCTCAGGAACGAATACATATGAGACGTTTGCAGGAATTACATTTGATGTAATCGTTAAGGATGCAAATGGTTGTACATTCACTATTACAAATGGTGTTAACGTACCGGCATTGAACCCTCCAACTGACTTGACTTTTGCAACAACAGTTCCAGTAACATGTTTAGTGAAAGGAACAGTTGACATTACAGGTCATACAGGTGGAGTTGGACCATTCCAATACGAGATTTTATCTCCAATTGTGAAAGCTAAACAAGGATCAACAACATTTGCCAACTTAGATCCGGACACTTATGTATTCCAGATTACAGATGCAAATGGTTGTACTTATAATGAGTCGTACACTCTAGCGCCAGTAACAAATATTACTGTTGCAAGTTCATTAATTAAAAATGTGTCTTGTAATGGTGGTGCTGACGGTTCAGTTAAATTTACAGTTGAAAACAAAGCAGGTGGATTTACATATTCATTAAGTCCAGCTTTAGGTACAGCAACTCAGGTAGGTGATGTTATCACAGTAACTAATTTACCAGCTGATACTTATACACTTACAGTGACAGATGCCATTACAGGTTGTATAGCTACAACGATAATCGATGTTGCTCAGCCAGCTGTTTTAGATGTTGCTTTAGTTTCTAAAACTGCAGCAAATTGTTACTTAGGTTCTATCGTTACTGTTCAGGCAACAGGAGGAACTCCGGTATACAAATATGCATTTGTTAAAGCTGGAGCTACGCCAACTGCAGCAGACTTTTCAACTAGCAATAGTGCAGTGTTAGCTTATGATGACTTAGGACCAAATGATTGGGATGTGTATGTTCAGGATGCAAACTTGATTTGCTCGGATAAAGTACTTGTTACAATTACGAAGCATCAGGCACCAACTATTAATCCTAATGCTAATGTGTATTGCTACACTGGTGGACCAGTTCCAATTACAATTACAGGAACAACTGATCCAGCAATTGCAACACCACCAATGTATAGTATAGGTAATGGTTATTATGCTAGTCCTAACTTTACGTTAAATGCACCAGGTACTTACGAATTCTTTATCAAGGATGGTAATGGCTGTGTGGCAAAAGCGACTTATGTATTGAGACAAGAATTGTTAATACAGGCAACTCTTACTCAAGATTTAAACTGTACTACAAACGATGCTACAATTACATTGACAGCAACGCAAGGTACAGGTGCAGGAACATATGCTTTCGAATATGATCTTAATAACAGTGGTGTTTATAAGCCAGTTACAGCATTGCCATTCGTAACTAGTACAGCAGGAACTTATACTTTCAGAGTAAAAGATGCTGTGACTTGTGAGGCAGTTTCTGTTCCGGTAGTAGTAACGCCGCTTACTATTCCAAGATTTACTACTTCGGTAGTAGATGCATTATGTCAAGGTGATTTAAATGGAAGTATTACAGTGACAGCTTCAGATGGTGTTGCACCTTATAAATACAGCATTAACGGAGGAACTTTTGTTAACTCTAACATTTTTGCTGGATTAGGCAGAGGAACTTATGCAATCGCTGTTATGGATGCTAAAGGATGTCCGTCAGCTGCAGTTAACGTTGACATTATTGATCCAATTGTTTTAACAGCTACAAATGTTGTTTCTCCATTTGGATGTGATCCTTCTAACACTGCAAAAGATGCATCAGTTACATTAACAGCTCATGATGGTACAGGACCTTATAGCTATAGTTTTGACAATGGTGTGAGTTTTGGAGCTTCTCCTACTCATATTGTAAACACAGCATCTACAATTAATTATGTTGTAGTTGATGCTAATGGATGTAGAGTAACAGGATCAGCAACAGTTCCTGGATACAATCCACCAACAAAATTCGATCTTTCAGCTACGCCAATTTACTGTAATACAGTTGGAGGTGTTGCGACTGTAACAGTTAGTAATGTTGTTGGAGGTGTTGCGCCATTTAACTATGCAATTACTCAACCAACGGGTTCAGCAACTTCAAATGCAACAGGAAGCTTCGCTGGTTTATTACCAGGAACTTATGTAATAAAAGTGACTGATTTTAATGGATGTAGTACTTTAAATTCAATTGAAGTTAAAAAAGCAAGCGAAATTAGTGTTGATGCTCAATTATTGAGCGATGTATTATGTAATGCTGGTACAACAGGATCTATTGCCTTTACAATCAGCAACTATATTGCTCCGGCTAATTATACATTTGCATTGTCTCCAAATAACGGAACATTCACTCAAACAGGTGATGTAGTGACTTACACTGGATTAACTGCAGCTAGTTACACTTTCACAGTTACTGATAATACGTCAGGCTGTACAGATAATGTTTCTAATTTCATCGTTAACCAGCCAGCTGCTGCATTGAACTTTACAATGGCCGCTACAAACATTACTTGTAATAATAAAAATGCAACTATTACGGTAACTGCAACTGGAGGTACTCCAGCTTATAGTTATGCTGCTGTTGCACATTTAGCTGCTGCTCCAACAGTTTACAGTACTGATAACAAAATTGTTGTTGATACTAATAACGGAACTGTTTTAGCTTGGGATGTTTATGTGAAAGATTTTAACGGATGTGCAACTTTAGTACAAACACAAAATATTTCTACTGCTCCGCTTCCAAGTGGTATTACAGCAAATGTTGCAAGTCAATGCCCTAGTGCAACTGGAACTTACGATTTCACAGTTAATGTGACTTCAGGAGTTGGACCATTTGAATACAGCATAGGTGGAGGCTTCCAGGCAAGCCCTACATTTAGTGTGAATTCTTCAGGTTCTTATGATATTATTGTTAAAGATGCTAACGGATGTACAACAACTGTAACAGGTGCTGTTGTAATCAGCGGAGCTCTTGATTTACAATTAGATGTTCAGAAATTACCAAGTTGTGATTTCCCTGACGGAAGAATTGTAGCGACAGCTACAGGAGGTTCTGGAAACTATAAATATACTTCTGGAGCTTATATTCCAGTAATAGCTGGAACAACAGCAACATTCAACAATATGGCTGCGGGTTCTCATACAATTACAGTTGAAGATTTGACGACTGGCTGTAAAGATGTTGTTACTGTTGAAATGAAAGCGGCAACACTTATTACAGGTTTAAGTTTAGAGAAATACGATGTTAAGTGTAATGGTGATTCTAATGGACGTATTATTGTTCACTTGGCTCCAAATGGACCAGGCGTTAATGATAACCCAGTTTATATGTACACATTAACTGGAACAACTATTGGTAATGTAGCTGTAAGCAGAATACCTCAAGAAAGTAATGTTTTTGACAATCTTTTACCAGGTGATTATACAGTAAGAGTAACTTCTGGAAGAGGATGTAATGCTCAGGCAGATACAAGAATCATTCAGCCAACACCAGTTGTGGTTAATGCACCAGCTGTTACATCTTTTGTATGTACAACAGGTACAAACACAACAAACTTTGCTAGCATTACAGTTAATTCTGTGACAGGTGGTACAGGTCCTTACGTTCTTTATGAGTTCAGTAAAAACGGAACTGTAGTTCAAACCAGCAGTTCTAATGTTTACAACGAAACAGATCTTGCAGGTGGAAATTATTCAGTTAAAGTATTTGATAGTAATGGTTGCGTAGGATCTTCTACTGCTCCAATTGTAATTGCACCTTTCATTACTATGAATGATGTAAATGTAAATGTTACTGCTCCAATTACTTGTGTAAGCAATGAAACAATACAGGTTTCTGTATCTACAACCGGAGGAACTCCAACGGGATTAGTTTATACACTTGCAGGTATTGATGGTACTGTTTTCAACCAAACAAATCCAACAGGATTATTCTCTGGATTAGCAATTGGAAGCTATCAAATTACTGTATTTAACCCAACAACGGGTTGTACAATAAAAGCTTACCATTATGTAAATGATGCAAATACTTTTGAAATCAAAGTAACGCCAGTAAATGTTGAGTTATGTTATGGAGCTGCAGATGGAAGCGTAGACTTGATGTTTGTTGATAATGTATTGAATCCTGGAAACGAAGCAGGCGCATTTACATACACTATTGCAGGTCCGGTTCCAAGTTCTGGAACTTCTGCAACAGCTGGGCCAGTTAGAATTTCAGGTTTAAGAGCAGGTCAATATACAGTAACAGCTAAATTGGTTAATAGCCCAGAATGTACAGTTACAAATGTATTTACAATTGTTCAGCCTCAAAGCCAGTTAGTAGTAACTACAACTAAGTCTGAAATTACTTGTATTACTGGTAACAATGATGGAGCGATTTCTGCTTCAGCAACTGGAGGATGGGGTCCAAATTATCAATACGAATTAGTAGGTCCTACAGTTCATATTGCATACTCTGATAAATTTGAATTTACTGATTTAACAGCTGGAAATTATACGATAAATGTTAAAGATGAAAAAGGATGTATTTCAACAACTAACGTTCAGTTAGTGGTTCCTGCTCCAATTGTGGTTACAGCGAGCGCAAATGCTTCTATGTTATCATGCTTCGGAAATAAAGATGGTGTAATCACAGTTAATCAGCCAACAGGCGGACAAGGAAGCAACTACATGTACACATTGAACATCGTATCTGCAAATCCAGTTATTGTTTCAGGACCACAATCAGGTAGAGTATTCTCTAACCTAAGCGCTGGAACTTATACAGTAACAGTTACTGATGGATACTCTTGTGAGGCTACTTCTGCAACTATTGTTATAAGTCAACCTACAGAGGTGAAACCAGATTTAAGACTGTCAAGAGCTCAGACATGTCAGACATTGTCTCAAATTACATTAAGTGCAGAAGGAGGAAGCGCACCTTACACGTATAGTACTTCTGCTAATTTTGCAACGGTTATTGGATCATTTGCATCATCAGTATCATTTGATGTTCCTGTAGGTAAATACCAATACTATGTAAAAGATGCAAATGGATGTGTTGGATATATTTCTAATGAAATTAAGATCGATCCATTAGTTCCTTTAACTCTTGACTTAGATGTTACAAATGCAGTAGTGAAATGTCAGGGAGAAACAACAGGAGTAATTGTTGCTAAAGCAATTGGAGGTCTTGGAAACTACATGTACACATTGTTAAACAGTGCTGGAACTGCAATACGTCCAGCTCAGACGGAAGGAAGATTTGAAAATCTTGCAATTGGAACATACAGTGTAAAAGTTGATAGTCAAGATTGTACATTTACATCAAAAGCTATCGTTATTACGGAGCCAGCAACACCTGTAAGTGCGCAATTTAATGTAACAAATGTTTCTTGTTTCGGTGAAAACAATGGTAAATTGGAGGTTCTTGCTTCAGGCGGAACAGGAGTTATCAAATATGCACTTTCTCCAGACTTGAATCAATTTGATGATGTTCATGTATTTGAGAAATTAGCACCAGGTAATTACCAAGTAATTGTTCAGGATGCAAATGGATGTTTCATTTTACACGATTTCACAATCACGCAACCAGAATTATTGAGAGGAAAAGAAGTTCCAAACTCTATGATTCCTGAAGTATGTGTTGGTGACAAAGACGGTGCATTTAGTGTTGAAATTTTAGGTGGTACTGCTCCATATAAAGTAAGTCTGGATAATGAAAAAGGTCCATTTACGGCAGGTGCAGCAGGTCAGACAATATTTGACTTTACTAACTTGACTGGTGGTAAACATACAGTTTACTTTACAGATGCGGCTGGATGTATGAACTATGTTGAAATTAATATGCCATTGCCGGTTGTTCTAGATCCAAAAGCTGAAATAAACTATGACTGTGTGGATAATCATGCTGCTAACAGAGTAACAATCACTGTTGATGCAAGTATCACAAATCCAGCGGATGTAGATTATAAACTTGATGGAACTGGTGCTTACCAACCAAGCAATATTTTCACTAATGTTGCTCCAGGTAATCACTACGTTACTGCTAGACATACTAACGGATGCGAAGTTCCTACTGTAAGTTTCGAAATTAAAGCTGTTCAACCATTAGCAATCGCTTTAGCAGCAGGTAAACCTGAAATGAACGTAATTTCAGTAACTGCTACAGGTGGAGCTCCAGCTTACGAATATAGCTTCAATGGAGAACCGTTTAGCTCTTCTACTAATTTCAAAATCTACAAATCTGGTGATTATGTAGTGGTAGTAAGAGATCAAAATGGTTGTACGGCGACTATTACGGTGCCAGCGATTTATGTTGATGTTTGCTTAGACAATTATTTTACTCCTAACGGAGACGGAGTTTATGATACTTGGGGACCTGGTTGTACTAATATTTACAACAACCTTGAATTCTCAATCTTCGATAGATACGGTCGTGTAATTGCTAAATATCACTATGGTCAAAAATGGGACGGAAGATACAATGGTGAAGAATTGCCTTCAGGTGATTACTGGTATGTTCTTAAACTAAATGACGAGAAAGATGCAAGAGAGTTTGTTGGACATTTCACTTTATACAGATAACAAAATAATTGCCCCTATGATGTTATCTAAAAAAATTATTACAATGAAAAAGTTTATTTTATCCCTAGTACTCATGGCTGTAACAACAAGTTACAGCCAAGAGTTAAACCTACCAGTGTTTACCCAGTATTTAGCTGATAACCCATTTGTACTTTCACCTGCTTATGCTGGTATTGGAGATAATCTTCGAATTAGAGCGAATGGTTTGACGCAGTGGGTCGGAATTAAAGATGCACCTGAAAACCAGTCTTTATATGCTGATTTTAGAATCCTGGACCGTTCTGGTGTTGGAATCTCGATTTACAATGATAAAAATGGATACACAAGACAAACTGGTGCCAAGGTTTCCTTTGCACATCACTTGATTTTGGATTATTATTCTAAACAATATTTGTCTTTTGGTATTTCGTATAACTTTAACAGTTTCAGAATTGATATTGATGAATTTAATAATACGATTGAACATCCAATCCTGGATCCTTCGGTAACAGATAATCGTTATACTGGAAATAATAACTTTGACATTAGTGCTTTGTATCGTAATAAAAACTTCTATTTGAGTTTTAATGCGAATAACGTATTGAAGAAAAACGTTGATAAATATCGTGGAGTAGAGCCTAATTTGCTTTCAAACTATCAGGTTTATACTGGATATGTTTTTAACGACGGAGAAAACAGACGAATTGAATATGAACCATCTATCTTCTATCAATATTTTGCAAGTGATAAACGTTCTACAACCGATTTCAACTTCAAGTACAGACGTTACAATCGTTATGAAGATTATTATTGGATCGGAGTTTCATACCGTATGTTAAACGACCAGTTCCCAAAACCATTATCGGTAGGACCAATGGCCGGTTTCATGAAGTCTAGATTTTACTTCGGATATTCTTATCAGGTTATGTTCAACGATTTAGGGAATTATAATACAGGTACTCACGTAGTAACCATAGGTTTTGATTTCTTGCAGGCTATCAGTAATTGTCCTTGTACGCAGAGTCCAGTTCACGATTAATAAGAACAAAACCATTTCTTAGGCTAAATAAGCCATTATTACAAAGCGAGTCGCAACATTATGTGTTTTTACCGCAATAATTTGAAATAAACTTACAATAACATTAAATTTGAATAGTATCAATTTGCATCGTCAAAATGATAAATCAAATTTGATTTATGAAAGCTAAATTTTCACTTTACGCGAAACACATTGTTTTGTGCCTCGCTTTTTTATTTTTGCCGTATGCCTTCACATCGACAAATACGATTTTTTCATTGCCGCATTTATATACCAATGCGCATGATCGTATTTACTTTTTTATCTATTTTACACTACTTTGCTTTTTCTATTTTAACTATTATTATTTAATTCCGAAATTCTATTTTTCCGAAAAGAAGTTCATATACTATTCCATCATCATCGGATTTCTTCTTTTTTTTCTTTGGATATCAACCACTTTAGATCATCCTGCCCGAAATTTTTTAGATTTCAGAAACCCTCCGGAGCATTTTGAACACAATCCTGGTTTGTTTCCAGAAAAATTTCCTCCACCCCCTTCAATGGTTAAAGAAATGCCTTTTGATTTCGTAGGTGGTCCGCCAACACAGTATGGACATACTTCTTTGGTCTATTTAATTGGAGTAATTTCAAGTCTTCTTTTTGCTATCACAGGAAGATTGCAGAGTGTTGAAAAAGAGAAAGTAAAATCGGAGCTGGCATTTCTAAAAGCACAAATCAATCCGCATTTCTTATTTAATACTTTGAACAGTATTTATGCATTGGCGTTAAAAAAAGACGATAAAACTCCAGATGCAGTCGTGCAGCTTTCAGAGTTAATGCGTTATATCATGACCAATTCTAACGATGAAGTTATTGATTTGACCAAAGAAATCAACTACATCAATAATTTTATTTCACTCCAAAAAACACGTTTGGGCAATACCGTAATTGTTGATTATAAAGTCACAGGAAATACTATTGGAAAACAAATCACACCCTTAATTTTAATATCTTTCATTGAGAATGCATTTAAATATGGTGTAAATCCGGATCAAACTTCTGAAATTTCTATCAGTATTGATATAAAAGAGGAACAGCTGACTTTATCGGTTTCTAATAAAAAGACTTTTTCAATACAGTCTGAATCTGGAATTGGACTTCAGAATACAATTGAAAGATTAAAGTTGGTTTACCCAAATAAACATCAGCTTAAAATACAAGATACTCCAGAAAAATACGTTGTAAATCTATCTATAAAAGTAGGATGATAAAAGCAATTGCATTAGATGACGAGCCTTTGGCATTAGATATTCTTCAGAGTTTATGCGAAACTATTGATTATATTGAACTGGATAAAGTTTTTACAAGATCAGATGAAGCGTTTAAATATCTAAAGAAATATCCTGTTGATTTATTGTTTTTGGATATTAATATGCCGTCAATTTCTGGTTTGGATTTTTATAAAAAACTGCCTCATAAAACGATGGTCATTTTTACAACTGCCTACTCTGAATTTGCTGTTGAAGGTTTTACGCTGAGTGCAACAGATTATCTTTTAAAACCAATTTCACTTTCTCGTTTCAAGCAAGCAACGGAAAAAGCTCTTTCGCAATGGAAACTACAAAATCAAAATATTGAACAGCAACATCTTTTTATTCGTGCCGATTATAGTTTGATAAAAATCCTGTTTTCAGATATTTTATATATCGAAGGTTTAGATGATTATCTGAAAATCCATATTCAGAATCAAAAAACAGTTGTGGCAAGAATGACATTAAAGGCAATACTCCAAAAATTGCCTGAAACCGAATTCATCCGAGTGCATCGTTCGTTTATTGTCCCAATTTCTAAAATTGAGAAAATCAGAAACAAAGTAATATTCATAGAAAGGGCAGAAATCCCAGTTAGTGCCAGTTATGAAGAAGCTTTTTTTGCGCTTTTAGACAAGAAATAAAGAAAGCTGTAATTGACTTATTTTTACTACAAAAAAATATATTTTATCTGTTTACCTCATAAATTTTGTGGTTTACCTCAAACATTTTCCAACGCTTTAATTTCGAATAATTTTACTCGAAAATAACTGTTAATCATTCTATTGGTATAACATTTAAAACAAAAAGCAATGAAAAGAAAAGAGTTTTTAAGAGGTTTGGGTTTAATCGGAATTTCATCTTTGGCAATTCCTATTATAAACTCATGCAGTAAAGATGATGTCTCTGATTCTTCATCTGATTCAGGTTCTTCTTCTGGTTCAGGATCATCTTCTGGCGATTGTTCTGTTAGTCCTTCAGAAACAGCCGGACCTTTTCCGACAATTACGCCATCATCTTTAGTAAAATCAAATATTGTAATGGATAGAACCGGTGTTGGTTTTACTATTAAAATTACAATCAAGAACACTAAAGCAAATTGTGCCGCTTTAAAAGATGCTATTGTAGACATTTGGCATTGCGACAAAGACGGATATTATTCTGAATATGGCGGAACCTCAATGCAATCGGTAAATTACACTTCGGTGCATTTTTTAAGAGGAAGGCAAACTACAGACGAAAATGGCTTGGTCACTTTTACTTCAATTTTTCCAGGTTGGTATTCTGGCCGCGCAACTCATATTCATGTTCATATTTACAATTCAAGCGGAACATCGTTATTGGTTACACAAATTGCTTTTCCCGAAGGATCAAACAGTGCAGTCGCGCTAGTCAACGTATCAACACAAAATGGTTACACAAAAGGTTTGAGTGGTTATACTAATAATGCCTCTGATAACGTTTTCTTTGATTCAGTGGCAAACGAAATGTCAACTGTAACCGGAAGCGTAAGCGATGGTTTTGTTTTAACGCATACAATTAATGTAGCGTCCTAGTTTTAAAATTAAGTTATAATGATAGTTCAAATACCAGCTCAAATTTATAAGTCAGATTTTCGAGGTGCTTTCAATTCTCCGAAACACAACCGTTTTTCAACTTTTAACTTCGAAAATTATCAGGATTTATCCAGAAACGGATTCGGATCTTTAAAAATCCTTAACGAAGTGATATTAGCTCCCCAACAACGTATCACCCGATTTGTTAGTTCAAATACGAATGTTATTATTCTGCCACTATTCGGCGGAATTGAATATAAGGATAATATCGGTAATGAGGAGTTTCTACGTGTCGATCAAATTAGAGTTTTAGCCGCAGACGATGATTTGGAAATAGAAATATTTAATCCTTATAAAGAAGAGAATGTTAGTTACCTCGAAATTGATTTTCAGATGGGAAGACAATATTTTAAAAATTATTTTCAGCAATATAAGATAGATTTGAATGCTCATAATAAATTGAATAATTTATTCGAAATTGAAAGAGCAATTGGTTTTATTGGTGTTTATGATGGAAGAAAAGAAGGTTTTTTTGCTTTAAGAAATGCTGAAAATGGTGTTTTTGTTTTCGTTATTCACGGCGCTTTCGAAATTGAAAATCGACTTTTAGAAGCAAAAGACGGTCTAGGAATTAAAAAAGTTGGAACTATTGAATGGGAAGCATTATCTGAAAATGCTGTTTTATTAGTCATGGAAGTTCCTTTAGATAAGTAAATTTAGAAAATGGAAATCAAGAAAATTAAACTCGCTTATCGAATTGTTATTGATTCTTCTTCAACTTTTCTTTGGGACAAGTATGTTTTTGAAGACACTTTCAAAGAATATCAAATGCAGAGTCAGCAGTTTAATTCTGAAACAAATCCAAAAAACACTTTTCGTGAATTATTGGCCGAAAATGAAAAGGCAGAGAAATTGCATTTTTTAGCCGGAATTGCAGCAAGTGGCTATGTTGAACAATTGAAAGGCAATTTTCATCGTGTTACAGATGTTCTCGGAAATACATATTTTCCATTTATCAATTATCAGTTGGATATTATCAATACAGATATTGCAGATTCATCAAAACATAAAATCGGAATTACTTTTTATTCGCCTTTATTAACTTATTTCGGAATTGTCGAAGGAAATTATCTGGTTTCTAAAAATATAGAAAAAGCTAACGAATTCGAAACCATCATGTTTCGTGTTCAAAAGAATTTATCGATCTGTTTGCTCCAAAATAAATAGTAAGCATAAAAAAACAGAAATTATTCGTTTCATTTTTTGCCTTTTCTGTCAGTCTGTAGACAGGAAAGGTTTTTTTATATAAAAGAAGATGTAAAATTTGCATTTAAAATTGTGTTTAATATTTAATAAACCAATTTATTTGTGAAATTATAACGTTTTCGTTCTTTTAATTATCGATTTTTTAGTATATCCGAATTTATTAGTACTCCAAAAGTTCTATATTTGTTGTTCTTTCAAAAAAATTAAAAAACTAGTCAAATGAAAACTTTAAACGATTTCGATTTTAAAAATAAAAAAGCAATTATCCGTGTTGATTTTAATGTTCCTTTAGATGAAAATTTCAATGTAACTGATGCAACACGTATTGAAGCTGCGAAACCTACAATTGACGCTATTTTAGCGCAAGGCGGAAGTGTGATTTTAATGTCGCATTTAGGAAGACCAAAAGGTGCTGAAGAAAAATATTCATTAAAACATATTTTAAAAACAGCTTCTGAAATTTTAGGAGTTCAAGTAAAATTTGCTGAAAACTGTGTTGGAGAACCAGCTCAAACTGCTGCAAAAGATTTAAAACCAGGAGAAGTTCTTTTATTAGAAAATTTACGTTTCCACGCTGAAGAAGAAGCTGGAGATGTTGCTTTCGCAAAAGAATTGGCTTCACTTGGAGATATTTATGTAAACGACGCTTTCGGAACTGCACACAGAGCACACGCTTCGACTACAATTATTGCTCAGTTTTTCCCAACTGAAAAATGTTTCGGAACATTATTGGCTAAAGAAATTGACAGTTTAAATAAAGTATTGAAAAACAGCGAAAAACCTGTAACAGCTGTTCTTGGAGGTTCTAAAGTATCTTCAAAAATTACAGTTATCGAAAATATTTTAGATAAAGTGGATCACATGATCATTGGTGGAGGTATGACTTTTACTTTCGTTAAAGCTCAAGGTGGAAAAATCGGTGAGTCAATCTGCGAAGATGACAAACAAGATTTAGCTCTTGAAATTTTAAGATTAGCTAAAGAAAAAGGTGTTCAGGTTCATATTCCAGTTGATGTTGTTGCTGCAGATGATTTCTCAAACACTGCAAACACTCAGGTTGTTGATGTAACAGCAATTCCTGACGGATGGCAAGGTCTTGATGCAGGTCCAAAATCTTTAGAGAACTTCAAAAAAGTAATTTTAGAGTCTAAAACTATTTTGTGGAATGGTCCTTTAGGAGTTTTTGAAATGGAAACTTTCTCAAAAGGAACAATCGCTTTAGGTGACTATATCGCTGAAGCTACAGAAAACGGAGCGTTTTCATTAGTAGGAGGTGGAGATTCTGTTGCTGCTGTAAAACAATTCGGTTTTGAAGATAAAATGAGTTACGTTTCAACAGGTGGTGGAGCTATGTTAGAGATGCTTGAGGGCAAAGTTTTACCTGGAATTGCAGCAATTTTAGAATAAAATATCACAATTAACATTTTTTTGCGTATTTTTAAACACTAAACTTTTTAGTTTTGCAAAAATACGTCTCTTATAATTTATTGATTTATAAGATTTTAAAAAAATGTTATATGATTGTACGGAAAATATCTTTAATAGTCGGAGTTCTATGTTCAATGTCAATGTTTGCACAGCAATCTGCATCATCAGAAGTAGAAGTAAAGCCAGAAGTAAAATTATCGTATCTCGATTCGGTTAAAAGCACATTCAAAAAAAATGACGTGGCTGCAAAAGCAGACAGTCTTTGGATGAAAGAATTAACAAGTCTTGATATATATGATGATCTATCAAAAGATATTCAAACCATTAATTCAGACGTAACGGTTGATCAGGAATTGCCAACGGAACTGCTAAAACAGCGTTTGCAGGCAATGAACGAAAAATCTCCGTTTAATATAGAATACAATCAAGGTTTAGAAAACTTAATAAAGTCATTTCTTAAGAATCGTAAAAAATCGTTTTCTCGATTAATGGCTTTATCAGAATATTACTTTCCAATTTTTGAGGAATCGTTCGCAAAGAACAATGTTCCTTTAGAAATTAAATATTTAGCCGTTGTAGAATCTGCTTTAAATCCTAAAGCAGTTTCTAAAATGGGCGCCACAGGACTTTGGCAGTTCATGTACGGAACAGGAAAACAATACGCTTTAAAAATCGATTCTTATGTTGATGAGCGTAGCGACCCAATGAAATCTACAGCTGCAGCAAGCGATTATTTTACCAAAATGTTTGAGGTTTTTAATGACTGGGAACTTGTTTTAGCATCTTATAATTCAGGACCTGGAAATGTAACTAAAGCCATTCGTCGTTCTGGCGGACAAACAAAATACTGGGATATTCGCAGTAATCTTCCAAAAGAAACGCAAGGTTATGTTCCGGCATTTTATGCAACAATGTATCTTTTTGAATATCATAAAGAACACGGAATTAATCCGGAAAGAGCTGTAGTTAAAAACTTCGAAACAGATACGCTGAACATCAAAAAAGAAATGACTTTCAAACAAATCGCCGATTTGCTTGATATGCCTCAATCTCAAATTCAGCTTTTAAATCCTTCTTATAAATTAAACGTTGTGCCTTTTTATCAAGGTGAGCAACATTGCCTTCGTCTTCCGAAAGATAAAATTGCGACTTTTGTTTCTAACGAAAAGCAAATTTATGCCTATGTTGATTATATGTCAACGGTACGCACAATACCTGCAAAACTGGCCTTGAAAGTGGCGCCGAAAGTTAAATTGCAACCTCAGAAAACAAATTCGGATTTCCAATTTTATGAAGTTCAAAAAGGAGATAATTTAGGAGCAATCGCTGAAAAATATGACGTAAATCTTGCCGATTTAAAGAAATGGAATAACTTAAAATCAAATAACGTTGCTTTAGGAAGAACGTTGAAAATCAAATCGGATGTTGATACATCTAAAATTTCAAAAGATGTAAAAGCAATTCCTGCGATAGAGAAAAAGTCTGAAGAAGCAATTGCAACTGCTGATGATAAGGAAAAAGTAGCTACACCACAGGAATATGTTGTAGCGGCTGGAGATAATTTAGGAAGCATTGCAAAAAAATTCGGTACGACTATTGCGGAGTTAAAAGAACTTAATGGTCTTACTTCAAATAATATTGGTTTAGGAAAAACTTTAGTGATTTCTAAAGAAGTTCCTGCAATTGAAGAAACTGCAAATGTAAATACTGCTATCGCGTCGAATGTTTCTATTGAATCGTTCAAGAAAGGTGCAGCATCGAAAAAAATCAGTGAAGATTATTACGTTAAAAAAGGAGATTCTTTATACAGTATTTCAAAAAAATATCCTGGAGTTACGATTTCAGATATTAAAAAATGGAATGGTATAAAAGATGGAGATATTAAACCCGGAATGAAACTTAAAATAAACGGATAATAAAAAAACATCTAAATTTGGGTTTTATTTCATAAATTAAAAAAATGAATAAAACCCTTTTTTTATTTCTATTAGTGCCGTTTTTACTGATTTCATGTCTTAAAAACGATAAACAATCCCAACCTGTATCAGGTAAAACGAACACAATTTCGGTTATCATAGATGATCAGTTGTGGTATGGAGAGGTTGGCGACACCATCAGAAATAAATTTGCTTCACCTGTTTGGGGCCTGACTCAGGAAGAACCTCTTTTCACAATCAATCAATATCCTGCACGCTTACTCGAAGGCTTTGTTACAGATAGCAGAAGCATAATTGTTGTTAAAAAAGCGACAACCGACAAGTTCGAAATCATTCGAAGCAAAAAACTCCCACACAATACTTTTCGCATTTACGGAAAATCAGTAGATGATATTATTTGCAGCATTGAACTGAATTCAGCTCAAATGATAAAAATTATTCGTGATGCTGAAATTGAAAAAATTCAACAAGATAATAGCAAATCATTACTAAATCAGGCGATTATCAAAAATAAATTCCATGCTACGCTTGAAATTCCTGTTGGTTATGAATATATGCTTCATAAGAAGAATTTCATTTGGCTCAAGAATAATATTATAAGCGGTAATACAAGTTTGCTTGTTTATCAGGTTCCGCTTCGATCCTTTAAAAAATCAAATATAGTTGGTGATATTATAAAAATGCGAGATTCTGTCGGTGCATACATAAAGGGTAGAGAACCAAATACCCGAATGATTACCGGTGAAGCTTATGCGCCTTATTTTACATCAACACTTTTGGACGGAAAAAAAGCATACGAAACGAAAGGCAGTTGGGAAATGAGAAATGATTTTATGGCCGGACCTTTCATAAACTACGCGATTATTGATGAAAAATATAATCGAATTTTAGTAATTGAAGGTTTTTGTTATTCACCTTCCAATCAGGAGCGTGATTTAATGCTGGACTTAGAAGCGATTATAAAATCCGTTAAGATTGATAAAAAATAAGTTTTGTTTCAAGTTTCGGGTTTCAAGTTCTGCTTGCACTGTCAGGCTGAGCGAAGTCGAAGCCATTTGCGTTGCGCTCTTCGACTTCGCTCAGGGTGACAAATACGTAAGTTTCAAATTATGTGTAGAACCTGAAACTTGAAACTAAATGTTTTTTCATTAAATTTGTTTGTAACAAACATAAAAACAAATACTTATGAAAAATGTAGCCGGAATATTAGTAATATTGATATTGAGTTTTATTTCTTGCAAAAAAGAAGTAAAAACAGAAACAGTAACAACAAAGGATTCAGACAGTATTAAAACCGAAGAACCAATTGCTGAAGTTGAAGCACCTGTTGATTCTGCAACGCAGGTAAAAGCATGGCAGGCCTATGCAACGCCCGGAGAACCTCATAAATTAATGATGGAGGAAGTTGGGACTTGGACTTGTGATATGACTTTTTGGTATGAACCAAATGGAAAACCGGAAAAAGCAACTTCAATAGCAACCGTAAAAATGCTTTTCGGTGGGCGTTATCAAGAAACTGATTATAAAGGTACTATTATGGGAGCTCCCTTTGAAGGAAAAGGAACGTTGGCATATAATAATGCCACTAAAGAATTTACGAATACTTTTATTGACAATATGGGAACCGGAATGATGGTGGCCTATGGTAAATATGACGAAAGCACAAAAACAATCGAATTAAAAGGAGAAACTGTAGATCCAGTAAAGGGGAAAAAGACTCCTTATCGTGAAGTTTATACTATTGTTGATCCGACAACTAGAAAATTCGAAATGTATGATATGAAAAACGGTGCCGAATATAAAAGCATGGAAATTATTTCGAAGAAGAAATAAAACGATATTTCCTCATTTAAAGAAATTCCAATTACAGTTTGTGATTGGAATTTCTTTTTTTAAGCTAATTTCGTCTTTTCGACTACAACAATAATGAATAATGGAATTAAAATGGAAAATAAAGCCTTTTGAGGCATTAACGGTTGACGAACTATATGATTTGCTTAAATTGAGAAGCGAGATCTTTGTAGTGGAACAAAACTGCGTTTATTTGGACCTTGATGGCAAAGACAAGAAAGGTTTGCATTTAATTGGTGAGTTTGATGGCAAAATTGTTGCTTATACGCGTTTATTTGATGCCGGAATTAGTTTTGATAATGCATCGATTGGGCGAGTAGTTGTCGATGCCAATTATCGTGATAGAAAATGGGGACATGATTTAATGCGTGAATCAATTGCAGCCATAAAACAAAATTTTGGTAAAGATCAGATTACGATTGGCGCTCAGCTTTATCTTAAAAAGTTTTACGAAAGCCACGGATTTGTGCAAACCAGCGAAATGTATTTAGAAGATGATATCGAACATATTGAGATGATTCGCGGTTAAGAATTTTAGCGCAAAAACACTTAACGCAACTTTTTTGCATTAAGTGTTTTTGCGCTAAAATGTTTTTGTAATTATCTAAAAAATAATTTAATAACAGTTTTTTTTAAAGTATTACTTTAAGTAAAATGAAATTCTTTTTTAATTAAACGATTTAAATCTTCGTAATCAAAAATTCAACTCTACGGTCATATTTATCTCCTCGTCCTAGCGGATATTTATTGCCACAACCTTGATAGGTCATCCGATTTTTAGATACTTTTTTAGAGCTTAGATAATTAAAAACCGTTTTGGCGCGGTTCCAGGAAAGTCTTCTTTCTTTGGTGGCTTTGTCGATTCCGTCCTCGTACAGATCGGGTGTACAGCAAACGTGGCCTCTTATTTCAAATTGAATACTTTTTTGTCGAAGCAATTTTTCAGCAATTTTGTCCAATTCTTTTTTTGAAGTTGATGTTAATACTGAACTTCCAATGTCGAATAGTATACTTTCTAAGTATATTTTGTCGCCAACTTTTAAATTGTCTTTAAAAGAAGTATAAATTCCTTTTCCAAAACTGTTTCGTTTTACTACTATCAAATCAACCCGCCGATTTCGGGTGCGGGTTTCATGAAGATTTTCGACAGTATCAGGTCGGACTACAATACGGCCTTTTCCTTCCAGAATCACAATTTTGCTTTGATTGAATCCTGCAGATGTCAACAGATTCTGAATCGTATTGGCACGATTGTTCGATAATCTAAAATTATATTCGTCTGTACCGCGATCATCGCAGTATCCGTAGATTTGTATTGACTCGACTTTTGCCGTGTCAATACTTTTAATGAAATTAGTTACAACTTCGGTTTGTAGAGGAGTTAGATCATATTTGTCAAACTCAAAATAAATGGTTTCAATAGGTTTTTGCTGTGCCGATAAATTGTAAATAATAAACAGAAATAGGGCTAAACAAAGTTTCATTTCATTTTTACATTTTTAAAATCGTTTTGTACTCAGTTTGATTATTTAAAACGCTGACCGCTTTTTTAATTTCTGAATTGTTTTTAAGGTAAAATTGATAAAGGCCTTCTTGATATTGATATCTTTTGATGAGTTCTTCCTGAATTAAATTTCTGATTTCTTTTTGATTTTTATCCAGTAAAGTGTTTTCGCTTTTTTCCAATGCAGCTAGTAATTGCTGGTATTCCGGAGCAATTGTTTCATCGATTTTTTCGTTTTTTGCTGCTGCTAGCGTATTTTTCAAAGCAACTTCAGTTTCGGTGTCAAAACTGATTTTATTGGTTTTTAAATATTGTTTGAAACCTGCGTAGTCAGCATCAGTCAGAACCGGAATTTTATCACCAAGATTTGGGTTTTTGTAATAGTAAGTTGTTGCATAATCAAAAATACCGTCATTTTTCAATAATGCACTTGTTATCGGACTCATTTTAGTTTCGTCCAATTCAATGTCTGGCAAAACACCACCACCATCATAAACCGTTCTGCCTTTTCTGGTTTTAAAAGCGTTAAAGTTTTTTGCTTCCGTTCTTTGAGCTACACCATTTTTGTCTTTATGCGCGTAATCTAACGCCTGAATACAACGTCCAGAAGGAGTGTAGTAGCGGGAAATAGTAACTTTCAATTGTGTTCCGTAAGTCAAATCAACCGAACGCTGAACCAAACCTTTACCAAAACTGCGGCTTCCTAAAATCACGGCACGATCCAAATCCTGTAATGCTCCGGAAACAATTTCAGATGCCGATGCGCTTCTTCCATTAACCAAAATTGCTAATGGAATTTCAGTATCAACTGGTTCTTTGGTTGTTTTATAGGTGTTATTGTGTTTTTCAATTCTTGATTTTGTTGTAACAATTACTTCGTTTTTTGGAACAAATAAATTACAGATATCAATCGCTTCATTCAATAAACCTCCCGGATTTCCTCTTAAATCTAATACAATTTGAGTTGCTCCGTCTGCTTTTAATTTTTCTAAAGCGTCTTTTACTTCAGCAGCAGCTTTTCGGCTAAAGTGAGAAAGAACAATATAACCTGTTTTATTATCAATTTTTCCGTAAAACGGAACTGATTTAATATCAACTTCATCCAAAACCAATTCTGTTGTATTGGTTTTTCCCTGGCGAAGATATTTGATCTGGATCTTGGTGTTTTTAGTTCCCTTCATTAATTGTGAAGCATCATCTTTATAATCTGCTATCAAAACATCGCCAATCTGAATAATTTCGTCGCCAGCTTTTAATCCCGCTTTGTCTGCTGGATAATTTTTGTACGGTTCGCGAACAATCAAACGGTCTTTTTTTCTTGAAATCAAAGCACCAATTCCGGTGTATTCTCCAGTATTGTTGATTTTGAAATTCACAACATCCTGTTCATTAAAGTAAACGGTGTAAGGATCCAAACTTCCCAACATGCTTTTAATGGCTTTGTCCATCAAATCGCCCGGATTGGTTTCGTCAACATAATTTGTATTAACGGCCTTGAATAAAGTAGTGAAGATTTCTATTTGTTTCGCAATTTCAAAAAAGTCTTCTTTGAAACTGGTTCCAATAAATAATAATCCCGCCGCAACGGTTGGTATAACGAACTTCTTTTTTAAATATGGATACATGATTATGCTTTTTTTCTTTTAAATCTTTTTCTAATAAAATAGGCTAATACACAAAATATAATTACAAACGGCCAAATGCTGATAATTGATATAAAGAAGCTTGACAGGCTAAAAAATCCTGATTTAATAGCGGTCCAGATTTTTGATCCGTATGATAATTGCACTGCTTCCTGTTCCGGAAGGTTTTTATAAAATTCAATTCTAACAGTACTTTCAGAAACTCGGCTTTCTAAATATTTTAATTGTCCTTCTTTGGCTTCGATTTCTTCGCGGATAATTGAGATTTGCTTTTCTATTTCTAAAATCTCACTGATTTTTGTGGCTTTTTGAAGAATTTGCAAATAACGTTCTTCAAGTTTTCGTTTGTTTTTTAATCTTGTAGTAAGGTCAATATATTGTTCTGTAACATCTTCTGCAGAAATATCTTTTCTTTCGAAATAAGAAACTCCTTTTGAAATCGTATTGATAAAGGTATCAAAATTTTGACTTGGAACTTTAATTGTAAGATTCCTGAAAACAGAATTATAATCTTTTCCTTCAGAATCTACTAAAACAGTTGCTTTGTTTGCTGTTACTGCGGTTTTGATTTGATTGAATGTTTCTTCTAAATCATTTGTTTCAAATCGAAGAGAAGCTTCTTTTATAATTTTTTGTTCAATTTCAGGCGAAGAAGCATTTAGATTTTTATCTGCACTGCCAGATTCATATTTTTTTGCTGGCAATTTTACTGCTGAGATTGCCATATCAGCACTTACGTTTTCCTCGCTGTTTTTTGAGCAGCTCGAAAAAATTAAACCCAAAAAGAATAAATAGAAAATATATCTCATAAAGTTCCAATTTAGAGCTAAAACTACAATTTTTTTATAATTTTTTGCCCAAATTGATAAATAAAGTTGCCTTATAAGACTTACGATTCTGTTTTATTTTCAGAATCCGGAGTTTTGTTTATTTGTTGCAGGAATTTCTCAAACAACTGAATCGTTTTGGTATTGATTTCCTGGTAAGATAATTTGTCTTTTGTCTGATAAAAAAACATGATAGAGTATGGTTGATTGAGTTGATCTAGAAGCAAATGCTTATTTAATCGATAAGTTTCTCGCAACACTCTTTTGAAGTAATTTCGGTCAACGGCTTTTTTGAAATATTTCTTAGAAACCGAAACGCCAAGCTTAATTTTTTCTTCTGAATTTTTTTCTGCTTCACGATAAACCAAACGAAGTGGATATTTCGATACCGATTTTCCTTCAGAAAATAGTAATCCAATTGTCGTTTTGCTTTTTAAGCGTTCATTTTTAGGGTAAGTAAAGCTCATTTAGTTCAGAAAAAATTTGCAAATTTTACGGCAAAGGTACAATTAAACGAGAAAAACAGTTATTGTTTTCAATTTTTATACCGCTAAAAATATATTTACTACTTTTGGCAATTAATTTTTCAGGCATGCAAAAGATAATTTCGTACCCAATATCTGTTATTTACTATTTATGTTTTGGATTGTGTTTGGTGATTTTTCACCCAATACAATGGATTTGCCTGAATGTGTTTGGATATCAGGCACACAAGAAAAGTGTTGATTATCTTAACTTTTGGCTTTTAAGATGTACGAATCTTGTTGGAACAACGTATAAAGTTACAGGAGTAGAGGGTATTCCGACAGGAGTTCCGATCATTTTTGTTGCCAATCATCAAAGTATGTACGATATCGTTACAATGATTTGGTACTTTAGACGTTTTCATTGTAAATTTGTAAGTAAGAAAGAGTTAGGAAGCGGTATTCCAAGTGTTTCTTTCAATTTGAAACACGGCGGATCAGTGCTTATTGACCGTAAAGACCCTAAACAAGCGATTCCTGTAATCAAAGGCTTGTCTGAATATATCGAAAAAAACACCAGATCTGCAGTTATTTTTCCGGAAGGAACCCGCAGCAAGACTGGAAAACCTAAAGAATTTGCCCAAAGCGGTTTAAAAATCTTATGTAAATACGCACCATCAGCTTATGTTGTGCCGGTGAGTATTAATAATTCATGGAAAATGGTTCGCTATGGAATGTTTCCTGTCGGTTTAGGAAACAATCTGACTTTTACAGCTCATAAAGCAATGGCAGTAAAAGATTATGATTTTGCCGAATTAATGGCTTTGACTGAAAAGGCTGTTGTAGAAGGAGTAAACGAGTATAAATAGATTTTTGTTTTAGCCGAGTGCTGAAACTTAAATCCCAAATCAAAAATAAGTAATGTCTATAAAAAACATTAGATTAGAAGTAATGCAGTTTTTGGAAAAAAACGTGGATAGCTTCGTTGAACAGTATTTAATTCCAGTGGAAAAAATTTGGCAGCCGTCAGATTTCTTGCCTAATTCTGAAGGAGAAAATTTCTTTGAAGAGGTTAAAGAATTGCGCGAAATTGCTAAAGAACTTCCATACGATTTCTGGGTTACGCTTGTTGGTGATACCATCACTGAGGAAGCTTTGCCTACATATGAATCATGGTTAATGGATGTAGAAGGTGTGGATCAGATTGAAAACGGCGGAAATGGCTGGTCAAAATGGATCAGACAATGGACTGGAGAAGAAAATCGCCACGGAGATCTTTTAAATAAATATTTGTATTTGTCTGGTCGTGTGAACATGCGTGAAATCGAAATGACAACACAGCATTTAATCAACGACGGGTTTGATATTGGAACTGGAACTGATCCATACAAGAATTTTGTGTACACTAGTTTTCAGGAATTAGCAACGTACGTATCGCACAATAGAGTAGCGCAAATGGCTAAGAAATTTGGTGATAACAAGTTGTCTAAAATGTGTAAAATGATTGCGGGAGACGAAATGCGTCATCACCATGCATACAGCGAATTTGTAACTAGAATTTTTCAGGTAGATCCTAGCGAAATGATGCTTGCTTTTCAATACATGATGAAGCAGAAAATCGTTATGCCAGCTCACTTTTTGAGAGAATCTGGTCAAAAAATCAGCTCTGCATTTGAACAGTTTTCAGATTCAGCGCAACGTATTGGTGTTTACACTGCAAATGATTACGTTGATATTATGCAAAAATTGATCACTAAATGGGAAATTGATAAAATTTCTAATTTGACAGATGAAGCCGAAAAAGCACGTGATTATCTAATGAAATTACCAGGAAGAATGGCTAAAATTTCTGAAAGATTAGTAATTCCTGCCGAAGGTCATATCTTTAAATGGGTGGAACCAGCTAGACTTTAAATTTTAAGTTTTATTGCTTATAGTTTAAATTTGCAACAAAGTTGCGCTTTAATTAAAATAATAATTTAGTGTTGATTGTTAAAGGCTTAACAGCTTTTTAGCAATCAACATTTTTTATAAAATGTAGATAATTATACTTTTAATGCATAAAGTAGATATGTCAAAAATCATATAAAATACGCTATGAATACTTCTGAATTGATAAATAAAACCATAGATTTTGTAAAAGAAAAATTAAACGATGCTGAAGGCGGTCACGATTGGTTTCATATAGAACGCGTTTATAAAAATGCACTTTTGATTGCAAAAGAAACAGATTGTGATTTAACGATTGTTTCGCTTGGTGCTTTACTTCATGATATTGCCGATAGTAAATTTCATAACGGAGACGAAACAATTGGCCCAAAGACAGCTCGTGCGTTTTTAGAAGCAGAAAATGTTTCAGAAGACATTATTCAGCATGTTGTGAATATTATTGAAAATATCTCTTATAAAGGCGGAAATTTTGAAAAGAAGTTTTCTTCTGTCGAATTGGATATTGTTCAGGATGCTGATCGTTTGGATGCAATAGGTGCAATTGGCGTTGCGAGAGCGTTTAATTATGGCGGATTTAAAAACAGAGCTTTATACAATCCTGAAATTGCTCCAATAACCAACATGACAAAAGAGGAATATAAAAAGAACAATGCTCCAACTATTAATCATTTCTACGAAAAGCTTTTACTTTTGAAAAACAAAATGAATACTGAAAAAGGCAAAGAAATTGCAGCTCAAAGGCATCATTTTATGGAAACATTCCTTGCTCAATTTTATGCCGAGTGGGAAGGAGTGAAATAGTTTTCGACAGACAATTCATTTCAAATAAATAAAAAAAGCAACTTCAAATTCTGAAGTTGCTTTTTGTTTTAAATGAGATTTTATTATAGTTACAAGAATTTATAATGTTTGAATTTATAATTTGAATTTTAAAAGGCACATTATTCCGAAAGCGCATAAAAACCCAAAAGAAAACCACAATAATCTAGCAACCCTGTTGTCTCTTACAATTTCCTCTTTTTCAAAGTTTGTCATTTTGATGTAATTTTATTTTATGTAAAAATAAATTTCTCATTTATCATAGATCTGCATTAAAAGCTTTAAAATCATTAAAATAAGACATTTTTCTTTTGGTAAAGCTTTTTTAAAAACAAAAAAGCTTCACAAAGAATTTTAATCTCGTGAAGCTTTTTGAAATTTCTCTAGAATGTTAGGATGTCATTATCTTTTTAAGAACATCCACAATTTCCATCACCGCAGTCTTTTTTCTTTTTAGATTTCCAGAAGAATTTCTTAATCAGAAATGCAATGGCAAATCCTAATATGGCGAAAGCTATAATTTCTTGAATCATAATGCTTTATTTTAATAGTTGATAAGCGATTAAAGCATTAAAATAGGCTAGTCCACTCATAAATACTAGTTGCATTGCCGGCCATTTCCACGAGTTGGTTTCTTTTTTTGTAATGGCTAATGTACTTGCGCATTGCATCGCAAAGGCATAAAACAGCAATAATGAAATTCCGGTTGCAAAATTAAATACTTTTTGACCTGTTTCAGGATGAATTTCCTGTTGCATTTTGCTTTTTATAGTCGATTCGTTATCCGTATCGCCAACGCTGTAAATGGTGGCAAGTGTTCCAACGAAAACTTCTCTCGCAGCAAATGAACTGATTAATGCAATTCCGATTTTCCAATCGTAGCCTAAAGGCGCAATTGCAGGCTCGATTGCTCTTCCCATTAATCCGATATAAGAGTTCTCTAGTTTTTGCGAAGCGACTTCATTTTCAAACTGAACTTCATTTAGTTTAGTTTCTGCAAATTTTTCTTTTACAATGCTTTCGGCTTCATTAAAATCTTTTCCAGGACCATATGAAGCCAAGAACCATAAAATAACAGAAATAGCTAAAATGATTTTCCCGGCGCCCACAATAAATGCTTTGGTTTTTTCCACAACATTGATTCCAACATTTTTAAAAAGTGGCAATTTATAACTTGGCATTTCAACTACGAAATACGTTTTTGATTCTAATTTTAAAACTTTATTCAAAATATAAGCGGATAGAATTGCGGTTGCAAATCCGAGAATATAAAGAAACATTAAGGTTAATCCCTGAAGATTTAATATTCCAAAAACGCGTGTACTCGGAATTACCAGTGAAATAATAATAGCATAAACAGGTAATCTTGCCGAACAAGTTGTGAATGGCGTTACTAAAATTGTAATAAGACGCTCTTTCCAGTTTTCAATATTTCGGGTTGCCATAATTGCCGGAATTGCACAGGCAGTTCCTGAAATCAAAGGCACAACGCTTTTTCCCGAAAGCCCGAATTTGCGCATTATTTTATCCATTAAAAAAACAACACGACTCATATAACCGCTTTCTTCCAAAATTGAAATGAACAAGAATAAAAAAGCAATCTGCGGAATAAAAATAATAACACCTCCAATTCCCGGAATAATTCCCTGCGAAAGTAAATCGGTTAAAATACCACTTGGTAATGTTTCTGCAGCCCAAGCGCTTAAAGAAGCAAAAGTGCTGTCAATGAAATCCATAGGAATAGTTGACCAGCTGAATATCGATTGGAAAATCAAAAATAAAATGGCAAAGAAAATAACGTAACCCCAAACTTTGTGCGTTAAAACGCGATCTAGTTTTGCACGAATGTCTTTTGCCATCGATGCATCGACTTTTAATCCTTCTTTCAAAACGTCATTGATAAACTGATAACGTTTGATGGTTTCTTTTTGCTGAAGACGTTTTAATTCAGAATGTGATTTGGTAAAAGTGCTTCTGATTTCATTTCTGTCCAAATTAGAAAAATTGACATCCTGAGTAATTACAAGCCACAGTTTGTACAACAATTGATTCGGAAATGCGTGTTGGAGTTTTTTGAAATATTCTTCGTCAATTACTGAAGCGTTTAAGCAAGGTTCGTGCGGAATGGTTTTGTACGAAACAATTAATTCCTTTAAAGCATCAATTCCTAAACCTTTTCGGGAACTTACCAGAGCAATTTTAGTTTTTAATTTTTCTTCTAAAAACGGAATATCTAATGAAATTCCTTTTCTTTCCATACGATCGGACATGTTTATGACTAAAATCGTCGGAATTTCAAGGTCTTTAATTTGAGTGTAAATCAGTAAATTTCTTTTGAGATTTTCTACATCGGTGACAACAACGGCAACATCCGGATATAATTTGTCGTTTTTATTTAGCAAAAGTTCAATAACTACGCTTTCGTCCATTGAACTGGCATTCAAACTATACGTTCCTGGTAAGTCTAAAATATTGGCTTTGATGTTATGCGGAAGCTTACAGAACCCCATTTTTTTCTCAACCGTAATTCCGGGATAATTTCCAACTTGCTGGTTTAAACCCGTTAATTGATTAAAAACAGAAGTTTTTCCGGTATTTGGATTTCCAATAAGGGCAACATTAATATTTTGAACACTCATTATAAATTGCTTTTGATAAGTTCAACTTCAATTTCACGAGCTGTTTCGATACGAATTGCAACATGCGAACCGTTAATGTCTAAATATAATGGGTCTCCAAAAGGAGCAATTTGTAATAATTCGACTTCACTTCCCGGCAAACAACCCATTTCTAATAATTTTAGAGGAATAAGATCGATATCAAAATCTTTGATAATGGCTTTCTCGCCTTTTTTCAGAGTGTGAATTGTATTTTGCAAGCTTATTTAGATTGAGTTTAGATTGCAAAAGTAGGCAATAATTCTTTATTTCAAGGCATTTAACACTTTTGAATATGCTAAATCTTTCTAAAAATAAGGGATTTTACTCTTTGCATAAGAAATCGATGTCTTCTAAAAGACGTTTGATTTCTTCTTTGTTAGTTCCGTCATAGAAACCGCGAACACGTCTTTTTTGATCAACCAAAACGAAATTCTCCGTATGAACCATATCATAAAGTTGATCTGGCCGGCCAAGTTTAACTGCCAAATAAGATTTTCTGGCCATGGTGTAAATCTCTTTTTTGTCGCCGGTAACCAAATTCCATTTGCTGTCTACAACACCATATTTTATGGCATATTCTTTTAAAACCGAAACACTGTCAACTTCTGGGAAAACAGTATGTGAAAGCAGCATTACTTTTGGATTGTTTAAAACGGCTTTCTGAACATCAACAAGATTGGTTGACATTTTTGGGCAAATAGAACCGCAAGTTGTGAAAAAGAAATCGGCAACATAGATTTTTCCTTCGTAATTTTTTTGAGTGATCGTATCGCCATTTTGGTTTACAAACGAAAAATCAGCAATTGTGTGATATTTGCTTTTATATTGAATCGTACTGTCAACTAATTCCGGATTTACATCTGACGGATTGTAAATTGGAAGTGTTTTTTGTGGTTTTAAAGCTGAATAAAATAAGGATATCGTAACAACCGAAAAAACAATTAAAACAATAAAGAATTTGCGGTATTTGTATAGAAGCGATTTCATAAAAATAATTTGGCGCAAAAATACAAAAAGAGCATTTTAAAATACTTACTCTTAAAGCTTTTTAACAGCTTATTAGAATTTCATTTAAGCTTTGTTTTTACGGATGGATTTGTTCACCAGATATATTCCTGATAAAGTAACCACACTACCAATAATTATAGCTTGTGTCAGCATTTCTCCAAAAATAAAAAAGCCTAAAACCATAGCTACAATCGGATTAATGTAAACATAAATACTACTGATTTCTGTTGGAAGATGCTGCAGTGTATAGATGAAAGCAATGAAAGTTAATACAGAACCAATTATTACCAGATAGCCAATTGCCCACCATGAAGTGGTTGGAATTTCGGCAAGCGAAATATTCATCTCTAAAGGCTCAGTAATTCCGTAAAGAATGAAACTTGAAATTAGCATTTGAAGACCTAAACTAAAATAGGGATTGAAACTCGCTGCTTTCTTCTTGATAAACAAAATTCCAAACGCCCATGTGATGGTTGAAATAACGGTCAAAAGGATTCCGAATTGAAAATCGGGTTTGAAAAAGTCAGTCAAATGATCAATGAAAATAATACAGATGCCACCAAAACTGATTAAAATTCCTGTTATGGCAAGTTTCGCAACTTTCTCGCCATTGAAAAAATTAATAATGATAATCCAAATTGGAAAAATAGCACTGATTATTGCGCCAAGTCCGCTGCTAATGTATTTCACACCCCAAGTACTTAAACCATTGCTGCAAACAAAATTTAAGAAAGCAAGAATTAAAATAGTTCCCCATTGTTTACCTTTTGGCCAAGGTTCTTTTTTTAGAATAAAATAACCAACATAGATCAAGCCGGCTAAAAACTGTCGAATCATGGCCATTTGAAGTGCTGGCATATGTTTTACACCTTCTTTTGATGCAAGCCATGTTGTTCCCCAACCAAAACTTACCCAGCATAAAGCTAAAATTGGAAGTCCAATTGCGTCAACTTTTCCTGAAACTGCATTCTGAATTTTTGCTTTCACTTTGATGATTTTTCTTTTGACAAATATTCCAAAAACAATTTCAAAAATTGGGTATAAATCTCACAAATTATTAATGAAATTTTTAGCTGTATTCTATTCGGAAATTTAATATTAAAGAACAGTTTTAATTATTGGAAAATTTTAACATAGTATTCAAAATAATAACAATATGTTTGTATATATACTAAAACAATAAATTATAATGATTAAAAAGCTTACTAAACCAATGTTTTGTGTAGTTTCTGCAATGTTAACGATAACAGCAGTTCAAGCTCAAGATGCAAAACCAAAAGAACCAGGTATCAATATTGCCAATATGGATACTAAAGTAAGTCCAAGCCAGGACTTTTTTCGTTATGTAAACGGAGCTTGGTTAGACAAAACTGAAATTCCTAGTGATAGAAATTCATGGGGAAGTTTTAATGAATTGCGTCAAAAGACAGACGAGAATTCACTTGCTATTTTGAAAGAAGCTTCGAAAAATCCGAAGTATAAATCAAATACTGACCAAGGTAAAGCAATCGCTTTATTTAACACTATCATGGATACTGTTGGAAGAAATAAAAGAGGAGTTACACAACTTCAGCCTTATTTGAAGAAAATCGACGCCATTAAAAATGTTGCTGATCTTCAAAACTATATTACTGAAATGCAACTTTCTGGCGGATCAGGTTTCTTTGGAGTTTATGTTAGTGCTGATGCTAAAAACAGTAATAAAAATTCGGTGACTTTAGGACCTGGAACTCTTGGATTGTCGGATAAAGATTACTACAATTCTGATGATAAAGATTCTAAAGAAAAACGTGAAAAATACGAAGTTCATGTTGCTCGTATGATGCAGTACATTGGAGAATCTCCTGCAAAAGCAAAAGAAAGTGCAAAACAAATTTTGGCTTTGGAGGTTGAAATGTCTGCTCCAAGATTGGATCGTGTTGAAAGAAGAGATAGAAGAAAACAATACAATCCAACTGCTGTTGCTGATTTGAAAAAGAATACACCATCAATTCAATGGGAAAAATATTTCACAGGAATTGGAATGGCAAAATTAGATACTGTAAATGTTGCACAGCCTCGTTACATGATCGCTTTAGAAAAAACTTTTACTGAAAAGAAAGTAGAAGCTTGGAAAGAATACTTAAAATGGTCCCTATTAAACAGAGCTGCTTCAACTTTGACTACAGATATCGAAAATGCAAACTTTGATTTCTATGGAAAAACATTAACAGGAGCTTTAAAACAACGTCCACGTGAGGAAGTTGCTTTGCAAGTAATCAACGGAGCAACTGGTGAAGCTTTAGGAAAACTTTATGTAGAGAAATTATTCCCTGCTGAAGCAAAAGCAAAAGCAAAAGACATGATTGCAAATGTTATGTTGGCGTATGAAAACAGAATCAATGCTTTACCTTGGATGTCTGCTGAAACTAAAGTTAAGGCTATTGAAAAATTAAAAAAATTAACGGTTAAAATTGGATATCCAGACAAATGGAAAGATTATTCAAAATTAGAGCTTAAAGATGTTAAAGAAGGCGGAACTTATTTTGATAATATGAAAAATCTATCAAAATGGGCTTATGCTGACAATTTAGCTAAACTTGGAAAACCAGTTGATAAAACAGAATGGGGAATGTCTCCGCAAACTGTAAATGCTTATTTCAATCCATCTTACAACGAGATTGTTTTCCCAGCAGCGATTTTACAGCCACCGTTCTACAATTACCAAGCTGATGAAGCTGTAAACTATGGTGGAATTGGAGCGGTTATTGGTCACGAAATCTCTCACGGTTTTGATGATTCAGGTGCTCGTTATAATGCTGACGGAAACTTGGTTGACTGGTGGACTGCTGATGATTTAAAGCAATTTACTGCTCTTGGAGGAGATCTTGCTGCTCAATACAGTGCTTTAGAGCCATTGCCAGGAATTCACGTTGATGGTAAATTTACTTTAGGTGAAAACATTGGAGATTTAGGAGGAACAAATGCTGCTTACGATGGTTTACAATTGTATTTGAAAGCAAACGGAAATCCAGGATTAATCGACGGATTTACTCCAGAACAACGTTTCTTTATTTCTTGGGCTACAGTTTGGAGAACAAAATCTAGAGACGAAGCAATTAAGAGCCAAGTTAAAACAGATCCGCACTCTCCAGGAATGTACAGAGCGGTTGTGCCAATTAAAAACTTAGATGCTTTTTACCAAGCTTTCGGAATTAAACCAGGAGACGCTATGTATCTTGAACCAGAGAAAAGAGTTAAAATCTGGTAATCTTATAAATTTTAAAACGGCGCTGAATAAGCGCCGTTTTTTTTTATTATTTAATAGCAATATAAATGTCAACCTCAGCATTTTCAGGATTTTGAGCTTTTGCACCATAAACTTCAAAATCACTTGTAAAAGTTCGTTTCAGATTTAATTCCCAGATTTTTAGCCATTCGTTATAGACAATTCCATCGGCCAAATTCCCTTTTGGTGTGAATTTTTCATAATTAGAATTTGGAATTGTTATTCCCACCATTTCTTCTGGGATACTATTCAGGTTTTCGACAACACAACCTAAAATTGTGGTATAAGGTTTTGTGTGATCCTTTTCGTAATCGGTATAAATGCAAATGATATCCTGCGAAATTTTGTTTGGAATTTTTCCCACGATATTTTTTGATAAAAAAGTATTCCAAAGTGCGGGAATGTCTTTTGCCGATTGTCCATTTTCATTTGTTGTTCTAATCGAAATTCCAATTACATTAAATTCTTGATTGTGCATTATGTTTAAATTTATTGGTTAATGACCCAAAAGTAAATCCGAGTTGTGACAACAGTATGTCAGCAGCGAAACATTAAAAAACCACATTTTAAGCCAAATAAAAAAACGACGCTTATTTGGCGTCGTTTTTCTTTTTGTTATTACAATTACAGTTTTATTTCAAATTGCTGTAAATATAAGCTTCTATAGCTTTTAATTCCTCATCAGACATTTCTTTGGTAATTGCAAAATTAGTCTGCATTACAGCAAACTGACTCGGATCAACAATTGGATCTGCGTTTCCTTTTAAGAAAGTGGTGATGTCACCTTTTTTGTCTTTATAGATTTTTGCTATTTCCTGAATGCTTGGACCAATAACTTTTTGATCAGGTTGATGGCAAGAAGTACAATTTCCTCTTCCTTCAAAAATTTCTTTTCCTAAATCTATTGGAGTTGTGGCTTTCGCCGATTCGCCTTCGGAAGAAGTTTCTGTTGTACTTTCAGATGACTTTCCAAAAGGTTCCTGACTCTCTTTTTTGCATGAAGCAAATGCTAAAACGGCTGCTAAGAATACTGCTTTTTTCATCTTATTTATTTAAAATTACAGCAGCTTCTTTTGCAAAATAAGTTGAGATGATACTAGCCCCTGCGCGCTTAATGCAATAAAGTTGCTCTATCATAATTTTGTCATGATCAAGCCACCCTCTTTCTGCTGCGGCCTTTACCATCGCGTACTCACCAGATACTTGGTAAACCGCAACTGGCACATGAACGGCGTTTTTTACTTCACGAACGATGTCTAAATAAGCCATTCCTGGTTTTACCATTACGATATCTGCACCTTCTTCAACATCTAATAATGCTTCGCGAATTCCTTCAATTCTATTCGCATAATCCATTTGATATGTCTTCTTGTCTTTTGGGATATTTTGAGAATCTACAGGAGCTGAATCTAAAGCATCTCGGAACGGTCCGTAAAATGCAGAAGCATATTTTGCACTGTAGCTCATAATTCCAACATTGTGATGTCCGTTTTCTTCCAAAGCTTTTCTGATTGCCAAAACTCGTCCGTCCATCATGTCGCTTGGCGCTACAAAATCGGCTCCGGCTTCGGCGTGGCTTAAACTCATTCTGGTTAAAGCATCAACCGTTGCGTCGTTGATCAATTGACCGTTTTCGATAATTCCGTCGTGACCGTAAATTGAATATGGATCAAGAGCAACATCGGGCATTACAATCATTTCCGGAACAGCATCTTTAATCGCACGGATTGTTTGTTGCATCAAACCATCTTTATTCCAAGCCTCGGTACCTTTATTGTCTTTTAAATTATCGCTTACTTTTACGTAAATATTTACCGCTTTGATTCCTAAATCCCAAGCTTCTTTAACTTCTTTGATTGTGTTATCCAACGAATGGCGATAAATTCCAGGCATTGAAGGAATTGCTGATTTTATATCTTTTCCTTCGGCAACAAACATTGGAAGCATAAAATCCTGCGGACTTAAACTTGTTTCACGAACTAAAGAACGAATAGATTCATTAGTTCTTAAGCGACGGTTTCTTTGTAATGGGAACATGTTTTTTTGTTTAAAGTTTAATGTTTCAGGTTTAACTCTGAAAGTATAATGTTTTGTGTTTAATTTTTTATTTAATAGAAGCGTTGTAAATGTCTTTAATTGTGCTGCTTAGCTCATAGTTGAAATTGTCATCAGATTGACCAGCAGAAAGCCCTTCAGATAATGCTCTTGAGAAACTGGCAATCAATCCTTGATTTTGTGACAGCTTTTCATTGGCTTCATCACGAGAATAACCTCCTGATAGCGCAACGACACGAACTACATGCGAGTCAGCCATTAAATCGCTATAGAAATTATTTACGGTTGGAATCGATAGTTTCAACATCACTTTTACATCTTTGTCTAATAAACTAAGCTGTTTTTTGATTTCTTCTTTCAGAATTTCTTCTGACTTTTCTTTATCTGAACTATAAATATCAACTTCTGGCTCGATAATTGGAATTAATCCTTTTGCAAAGATTTGTAAACCAACTGCAAATTGTTGTTCAACAACTTCTCGAATTCCGGCTGGATTGGCCTCTTTAATTACTGAACGCATTTTTGTTCCAAAAACATTTCGTTCTACAGCTCGCGTCAGTAATTCATCCAAATTAGAAATCGGCTTCATGATTTGAACTCCGTTATTTAGATCAGCAAGACCTTTGTCTACTTTTAAAAACGGAACTATATTTTTTTTCTCCCACAAATAATCGGCCGTCCATTGTCCATCGATTTTGCGGTCCATAGTATTTTCGAATAAAATAGCGCCAAGAATATATTGACTGTCAAATGCAGGACTCTTTATAATTCTTGTTCGCATTTCATGAACAAGTGTGTACATTTCTTCATCATTCGTGTAACTGCTTTCCTCTACGCCGTATTGTGCTAAAGCTTTTGGAGTACTTCCGCCACTTTGATCAAGTGCGGCGATAAAGCCTTTTCCGGAATGCATACGATTTAATTGTGCCGTTTTTACATCTGTCTTTTCCATAATAATGATTTTTAATTATTAGAAATCCCTGCTTATGCTTGTTTTTGCTATTTTGAAGGCTTTTTAAAGCCCTATTTTCTCATTTGCCTTGTCATATACTTCTTTTACCTTTTTTGGAGGATCAAATCGATAACCAGCAGAAATTTTTAAAGTGACAATATTATCATTCAATCTCGGATCTACTTTTTCGTCCTGATCAAAGGTTACCGCATTCAGACTGGCAAAAGCAAAGAAACGATCTTGATTATAAGCCAATTTTAAATTTAAATCGGCTTGATATAACGCTGAGGTATCTCCGTCAACATCATTAATTCCGGCGCCCAAACCAATTCCTGCTCCAATTAAAACGCGATCACTTATTACAAAATTATAAAAGTAAGAAGGAGTTAAAGTAAATACGTAAATATCTCCGGGTGTTGTATCAGGCGTATTTAGGTCAATATTGGTGTAATAGAAAGAAAAATTCGGAATAAAACTTCCAGAACTTTTGGTCTGCCATTCGTTTTGATTTACCAATGCCTTAAATGAGAATTTGTCATTAAAAACATAGGAAGTCGATCCGCCAATTTTTGTACTTCGCATATCGGGCATTTGTGCAGTAAAATTATCATCACTTACATAAAACCCTTTTTGATTGATAAAAGTTAAGGACTGCATCCATTTTTTATAATAAAAGCGAGTGTTGAAATTAAAGTTTTTAGAATGGGAATCTCCGGTATTTCCGCCAAGAAATTTCGGAGCAAAACCAATCGTAATATCAATAATCTTGTAATTTAAACTAAAACCGATTTGCTCTTTGCGATTCGGAATGAGATCAAGATAAATCTTCGGATCCTGATTGTCTGATGTAATCTGAAAACTATTTGAAGTGTCTAAATAATAAACGCTCGCCGTAATTTTATCATTATATGATTTAAAATAGGGATTCTGCAAAGTATCATTTTGAGCGAAACACCCAAAAACACTTGCAAAAAACGCTATATAAATCAGTTTTACATCCATTCGCGTGGGTTTTCTAACACATTTACTAATTTCTCTTCTTCGCTTCCTGCTTCTGCATGATGATCGTAAACCCATTGCACATGCGGAGGCAAACTCATTAAAATACTTTCGATTCTTCCATTCGTTTTTAATCCGAATAAAGTTCCTTTGTCATGAACCAGATTAAACTCCACATAACGGCCACGACGAATTTCCTGCCAATTTCTGTTTTCTGGCGTATATGCTAAATTTTTTCTTCTTTCTACAATTGGAACATAAGCTTCCAGGAAACTATTACCAACCTCAGTTACAAAGTTATACCAATTTTCCATTGACATTGATTCATTTGCTTTGCAATAATCAAAAAATAAACCGCCAATTCCGCGCGCTTCATTTCTATGTGCGTTCCAGAAATACGAATCGCATTGTTTTTTATATTTCGGATAAAACTCTGGATTGTGTTTATCGCAAGCCGTTTTACAGGTTTGATGAAAGTGTTTTGCATCTTCTTCAAACAAATAATATGGCGTTAAATCTTGTCCGCCACCAAACCATTGTTCGATAACTTTTCCAGATTCGTCATACATTTCAAAATAGCGCCAATTCGCGTGAACCGTTGGAGTCATTGGGTTTTTTGGATGTAAAACCAAACTTAATCCACAAGCAAAAAAATCAGCTTCTCCGACATTAAACATTTTTTGCATCGTTTCTGGAAGTTTTCCATGAACTGCAGAAATGTTTACACCTCCTTTTTCGAAAACAGCACCGTTTTCAATAACACGTGTTCTTCCGCCGCCGCCTTCTGGACGTTTCCATAAATCTTCACGGAATTTCGTCGTTCCGTCAACAGCTTCTAATCCAGCACAGATTTGGTCTTGTAATTGTTGTATGTATGCGTAAAATTTGTCTTTCATTGTAAATTGTATTCTGATTTAAGTAATCCGAAGTAAACAGTATTTTGTAATGTGCCATCACCATTTCTAAATTCGTCTCTTAAAATTCCTTCTTGTTTAAAATTATGTTTTAATGCAATTCTTTGGCTTGCTATATTTATTTCTGAAGTACAGATGAAAACTTTATTCATCTTCAATTCGTTAAAACAAAAATCGAGTGCCTTAGAAACCATTTCGGATGTAATGCCTTTGCCTTGAAAATCTTCGTCGATAAAATAACCTAATTCACATTTTGAAATGCGGTAATCAATAGTTTTTACACACAAATAACCAATTAGATTATTTGTTTTTATATCGCGGGCGAAGAAATAATATCCTTCGCTATTTCTTTCTTTGTCTTTGTTAACTGAGATAAAATTTTCTGCTTTTTCTGGTGAGTCAGAATTAGCTAGCGTTACAGGGAATGTTTTACCAATGTGATTTTTATTCTTATCAATCAGTTTATAAAACTCTTTAGGAAGAATATTTTCAATTCGGTCTATTTTCCAATCTGTAAAACTCATCTTTATTTGTTTTTTAGAGAAGCAATTTTAGTATTGATTCCGAAAGAAAAAATCCTGCTTTCTGCCTGAATATATTGATAAACGGCCAAAGGCTTATTGTCTAAATTATAGTTTTCAGTTTTAGAAAATTCGACTAAAATATCAGCAAATTGTTCTAATTGTTCCCAATCAAAGGAAAGACGAATCAAGAAAGTAATTAAATCTTCATTCGAAAAATCAATTAAATTTTCAAGATTTAATCCGAATTCTTTGAGTTGATTTTCAATTTCTGTTTTTTGTAAAGCATTCAAAGGATAAGGAACAAAAACAAGAGTTCGTAACGTTTTAAGAACGTTATCAATTCTGATTTTTTCTTCATCTCTTAAACCTTTGTTGAGCATGTTGATTTAAATTAACTCGTTTTTTTTATTCAAAATATACCCGATTGTCTATTGTTGACTGGATATAAATAAAGTTTATTAAAAGAATGATCGCTGGAAGCCAGGCTAAGCCAATAAGTTTAAAATATAATGACTGTTTTTTAATTTTATTATAGTCGATGTAGCCTAAAATATAAAAAGTATACAGTAAAGGCAAAACAAATGAACCAACGGTATAAATGAATATTTCGAACATTTGCTTTTCTCCGGAAAGACTATAATGGCCAAAAATAAAAGTGCTAATTACGTTATACCACCAGATTACAAAAACGAATAGAATGAGTATATTAAATCCAATAAAATTAGGACTTACTTCTTCAATCTTAGAAATAGTATTCTTTTGCAACATAATGATAGTATGAATTTATTCCTGATTTTAAGTTTTAGTATTCAGTTTTACTCAAAAACTGAATACTAAAAATTGTAAACTGAATACTAATTCCCGTATTCCTTCACGGCATCAATAAACGCTTTTGCGTGATCTACAGGGATATTTGGTAAAATTCCGTGACCTAAATTTACGATATATTTATCTTTTCCGAATTCGTCGATCATTTCGTGAACCATTTTCTTGATAGTCGGAATTGGAGAAAGCAATCTTGACGGATCAAAGTTTCCTTGCAAAGTAATGTTTCCACCAGACAAATAACGAGCATTTCTAGCTGAACAAGTCCAGTCAACTCCTAATGCAGAAGCTTTACTTTTACCCATATCGCCAAGAGCAAACCAACAACCTTTTCCGAAAACAATAACTGGAGTAATTTCAGCTAAAACATCAACAATCTGGTTGATGTATTTCCATGAAAATTCCTGATAATCAACAGGAGAAAGCATTCCTCCCCAAGAATCAAAAATCTGAACCGCATTTACTCCCGATTTTACTTTTTCTTTTAAGTATAAAATAGTCGTATCGGTGATTTTTTGTAATAAAGTATGCGCTGCAACTGGGTTTGAAAAGCAAAATCCTTTCGCAGTATCAAAACTTTTAGAACCTTTTCCTTCAACAGCATAACAGAAAATTGTCCAAGGCGAACCTGCGAAACCAATTAACGGAACTTCATCATTCAGCATTTCTTTAGTCAATTTCACAGCATCAAAAACATAACCTAATGTTTCATTCACATCTGGAACAAAAACTTGATTCACTTGTTCCATTGTACGAATTGGATCTGGAATAATCGGACCCAAATTATCTTTCAATTCTACATGAATTCCCATTGCGCGAGGCACTACCAAAATATCTGAGAATAAAATCGCAGCATCCGGAGCAATTCTACGGATTGGTTGAACTGTAATTTCAGCAGCTAATTCTGGAGTTTCGCAACGCGTAAAAAAATCATATTTATCACGCAGTTCTCTAAATTCAGGTAAATATCTTCCTGCCTGACGCATCATCCATACTGGCGGACGCTGAACTGTTTCTCCTTTTAATGCTTTTAAAAATAGGTCGTTTTTTAACATTTTTTTCTTTGCTTTAGGCTTTAAGCTTTAGGCTTTAAGCTTGTTTAATTATGATTTTTTTGCTTACGGCTTACTGCCTAAAGCTTATTGCTTTGATTTATTTGTATTCGTGAATTACATCTTCGATTACGTCTTCAATTGTGGGTTGATCTGCGATGATGATATTTTTTGTGATTTTTGATAAAGCTTCTGCGGTGGTTTCGCCAATGCAGAAACAGATTTGTTTGTTTATAGTATTGTCTTTCAGATAACTTTTAACTCCAGACGGACTAAAAAACAAAATCGCTTCAGGATTTGCTTTTATTTTCTGAGGCTGTAGCGTAGTTTCATAAACCTGAATTTCATTGAATTTAATTCCGTTTTCTTTTAAAGCTTCTGGCAAAGTGTCTCTTCTTAAATTTCCGCTGAAAAAAGTGTAGCTTTCATTTCCATAAATTAAAGTAATAATTTCAGCTAAATCAGAAGCGTAACCTGTGTAAGCCACAACATTAAATCCGTTATCTGTCAATAAAGTTTTGGTTTTAAGTCCAACGCAGTACACGTTTTTCTTTTTTAGATCTTCTGATTTTGGATCTGATAAAACACTGTGAACGGCATTCTGACTTGTAAAAATCAGACTTTCGTTGAGGTCTTTTAATTCGAAAGGTTTATTTTCGGTTTTAATGAAATCGGCTTCGATTACTTCGACGCCATATTTCATTAGTTCTTGCTTATGAAGAGGAGATAATATTTTTGTAGATACTATTTGAACTGGATTTGCCATTATTTCTTCAGAGATTCTTTAATTTTCTGCATTAATTCCGTTCCTCCATTATTCAAAATTTCCTGAGCTGAATTAAAACCTAATTTTTTCCATTCTGAAATATCAACCGTTTTGTTGATTTCCAATTTTTGTTTTCCATCAACAGAAAGTAAAACACCTTGAAAATGCAAAGTGTCTTCATCTTCATTGTAAGTAACCAAAGCTCCAATTGGTGCTGTACAACCACCTTCTAAAGTTCTCAAAAACTGACGCTCAATGTAAGTACAAATTTCAGTTTCAATATGATTTAATTGCGAAAGCGCATCTAAAGTATAGTTGTCATTTTCCATTGCCACAACAAGCATCGCTCCTTGAGCCGGAGCCGGAATCATCCAATCTAAATTGATATAATTTTCTGGTTTTAAATTGATTCTTTCCAAACCTGCAGCTGCAAAAACAGCTCCATCCCAATTATTGTCTTGCAATTTTTGCATACGTGTATTTACATTTCCGCGTAAATCAACTACAGTATGATTTGGGTATTTATTGTACCAAAGTGCCTGGCGACGTAAACTTCCGGTCGCAATAGTGCTTGGATTTTCGAAATCAGGATTTCCTTTATGAACCAAAATATCTAAAACATTGGCTCTTTCTAAAACAGCTCCTTGAACAATTCCTTTTGGCAAAGCCGTTGGAACATCTTTCATAGAATGCACGGCAATATCAATATCGCCATTGATCATAGCGATGTCAAGTGTTTTGGTAAAAATTCCAGTAATTCCTAATTCATAAAGTGGCTTATCAAGAATAATGTCGCCCTGAGATTTAACCGCAACAATTGAGGTTTTATAACCTAAGTCGTTTAGTTTTTTCTCTACAGTGTGTGCTTGCCAAAGTGCTAATTCGCTGTCACGCGTTCCTATTCTGATTGTCTTTTCTGCCATGATTTGTTTTTTGAACCATATAAGTTATATAAGGAAATTTAAGCAGCTTGAACTTAAAGACAACAATTAAGCGTTGTGGTTAAATGAACTTATATAACTTATATGGTTTAAAATTTTATTTAAGATGCTTTTATTTTGAAGACTTTTTCGATCCATTCGATGCTTTCATCGACCATGGTATCGTCGTCTTTTAAATGGTTTGCAAAATGAGTAGTGATTTTCTGAATGATTCTATTACTGATGATTTCAGCTTGTTCTTCATTGAAATCAGCGATTTTTTTGCTTTGGAAATCCAATTCCGAAGCTTTGATCGCGTTTAGTTTTTCTTTTAAGGCGTTAATTGTTGGGGCAAATTTTCTGCCTTTCATCCAAATAACAAATTCTTCTTTGATTTCTTCAATAATTGCTTCAGCCGCAGGAATGTGTAATTTTCTGTTTTCCAACGTTTCATCCGTCAATTGAGACAAATAATCCATGTGAATCAACGTTACACCTTCTAATTCCTCAACGTTTTCATGAACGTTTTTCGGAATAGATAAATCCAGAATCAACAAAGGTTTTTTAAGATTCAATATTGCTTTGTCAACCGTTGGATTTTGAGCGCCGGTTGCCACAACAACAACATCGGCTTTTTGAAGTTCTAAATGTAATTCAGAATAATCTTTAACAATCAGATTTAATTTTCCGGCCAATTTCTCCGCTTTGTCTTTCGTTCTGTTGATTAAAGTAATGTGTTCGTTTTTAGTGTGTTTTACTAAATTCTCACACGTATTTCTTCCGATTTTTCCAGTTCCAAAAAGTAAAATGTTTTTATTGCTGATATCTTCAACATTCTTCAAAATATATTGTACCGATGCAAAAGAAACCGAAGTAGCACCAGAACTAATTTCTGTTTCCGTTTTAATTCTTTTGCTCGCCTGAATTACCGCATTCACTAATCTTTCCAGAAAAGCATTCGCCAAACCTAAAGATTTTGAATGGATAAAAGACGTTTTAATTTGGGATATAATTTCGAAATCACCTAAAATCTGACTGTCTAAACCAGTTCCTACACGAAATAAGTGATTGATTGCTTCCTGATTTTTGTAAACGAAACCAACTCTTTGAAAAGCATCAACAGAGCCGTTGCTATTATCGCAAATCAATTTTATTAATTGAAATGGATGTTCTGCAAAACCGTAGATTTCGGTTCTGTTGCAGGTTGAAGTAACTAATAAACTTTCTATTCCTTCGTTTTTAGCTTGTTCCAGTAAACGAGTCTTCGCAACTGCATCCAAACTAAATTGACCTCTGACCTCAGCATCAGCTTTTTTATAACTCAGACCAACTGAGTAAAAATAAAGGTGTTTCGGTACGTTATTGTTTTCCATAAATTCACTTTCATAAAAGTGCAACAAAATTATTACTATACCATCGATAAAAATAACGCTAAAAGTACTTTTTATGTCGCTGTATGTTTTTTTGAACCTAAATAGGTGTTTTTGAGTAAAAAGGACTATTTTTGTAGCAAAATCAACTCATTTCAAGTGATTAGTTTAGAGTGAT
This sequence comes from Flavobacterium resistens, assembly GCF_900182645.1. Lineage (GTDB taxonomy): Bacteria > Bacteroidota > Bacteroidia > Flavobacteriales > Flavobacteriaceae > Flavobacterium > Flavobacterium resistens. The sequence continues at coordinate 41,843 of NZ_FXTA01000004.1, forward strand.
TCTAAATAACATTTCGCGTTAGTTTTGATTTTAGTTTAAAAAAAATATCGCTATGAGTTCTCAAGAAGTTATAAAAATTGAAGACGACTTTACGCTGATCCGTTTTCAAAATGACAGTTTAGAGCCATTTTATGCGCAGCATGAAATAGGTACTGGTCTGATACAGTTCCACTTCGGGATAAAAGGCAATGCTAAATTTTTGTTCAATCAAGGTTCTTATGCTTTGGATTTGAAGGAAGAAAAATCACTGCTTTTATACAATCCGCAGAAAGAATTACCGCTTAATTTAGAATTGGCTCCAAACTCGTGGGTGATTTCGGTAATTGTTTCCATCAAAAAATTTCACGCGTTGTTTTCTGCTGAAGCCGATTATATTACGTTTTTAAGTCCTGATAATAAGGACAAAAAGTATTATAACGAAGGAAATATAAGTCCGTCAATGGCGATTGTTTTGAGTCAGTTGTTTCATTATAATCTTCATCCATCTATAAAAAACCTTTATTATAAAGGAAAAGGATACGAATTATTGAGTTTGTATTTTAATAGAACCGAAGATCCAAATGCAGAACAATGTCCGTTTTTGATTGATGAAGACAACGTTCTAAAAATACGAAGAGCAAAAGAAATCATTATCGCCAATATGGCCGAACCACCGGGATTACAAGAACTGGCTGATGAAATTGGTTTGAATTTGAAGAAACTTAAAATGGGTTTCAAACAAATTTACGGAGATACGGTTTACGGTTTCCTTTTTGATTACAAAATGGATTTCGCCCGAAAACTATTAGACAGCGGTTCGTATAATGTAAATGAGGTTGGACTTAAAATAGGTTATAGCACGGGAAGTCATTTTATAGCAGCATTCAAGAAAAAGTTCGCGACAACTCCAAAGAAGTATTTAATGTCGATTAATGCGAATGTGTAATTTTTTTTTAGCCACGACCCGAGCGACAGCGAACAGGCGAAGCAATTCACGAATTTAATCTGCTTAAATCTGTGTAAATCTGCGTGAAAAATTTCACGAATTATCCAAATCGATTTTAAATATTCTACAATAATTAAAAAGTAATAATTATCATATTTCGAATAAAGTACAGCGTTTACTTTTGACGAAATTTTTAAAAACAAATAAAAAGCTTAAAGTCTAGCACTTAAAGCCAAAAGCAAAAAACATGAAAGGCGTATTATTAGTAAATCTTGGGTCTCCAGAAAGTCCAACTCCAAAAGATGTAAAACCTTATTTAGACGAATTTTTAATGGATAAATACGTGATCGACGTTCCGTATTTATTGAGAGCATTATTAGTTCGTGGAATTATTTTAAGAAAAAGACCAGAAGAATCGGCGCACGCTTACGCAAAAATTTGGTGGGATGAAGGTTCTCCTTTAGTAGTATTGTCTGAAAGAATGCAGAAAAAGGTTCAGCCTCTTGTAAATGTTCCAGTTTCTTTAGCGATGCGTTACGGAAGCATGACAATAGAAAAAGGACTTCAGGAATTAAGTGATAAAGGAGTTACAGACGTAATGCTTTTTCCTTTGTATCCGCAATATGCAATGGCTTCAACTTTAACTATTTTAGTAAAGGCCGAAGAAATTCGCAAGAAGAAATTCCCTCACATGAAATTTAAAGATGTTCCGGCATTTTACAATAAACCGGATTACATCAAAAACTTAGCCGATTCCATTCAGAAACATTTAATTGGTTTTGATTACGATCATTTATTGTTTTCTTACCACGGAATTCCAGAACGTCATATTCGCAAAACCGATGTGACTAAATCGCATTGTAAAATTGACGGATCTTGCTGCAACACGCCTTCGCCAGCGCATGATTTTTGTTATCGTCACCAATGTTACGAAACAACAAGACAAGTTGTGAAATTATTGGGACTTCCTGAAGATAAATACAGTCTGACATTTCAATCGCGTTTAGCGGGAGACAAATGGTTAGAACCTTATACAGATGTTGAAATTGATAACATGCCTGCAAAAGGAATCAAGAAATTAGCAGTTGTAACACCAGCTTTCGTTTCAGATTGTTTAGAAACTTTAGAAGAAATCGCCATGCGCGCCAAAGAAGATTTTGAAGCAAAAGGTGGCGAAGAGTTCTTGGCAATTCCATGTTTGAATGATGATGATGAATGGTGCCAGACGGTTTCTAACTGGATTAACGATTGGGCTAAATAGAAGAAAGAGGCAAGAGTAAAGAAAAAAGACTTTATGGAATATTATAACTATCTAAAATCACTGCACTTAATTTTTGTAATCACTTGGTTTGCGGGTTTGTTTTATATTGTGCGTTTGTTTGTGTACCAAATTGAAGCGAATGAGAAACCTTCACCAGAAAAAGAAATTCTTCAGGCGCAATACAAAATAATGGCCTACCGTTTGTGGTACATTATTACGTGGCCGTCGGCAGTTTTGGCGAGTATTTTTGCTTTTTGGATGCTGTTTTTTACAGACGCTGGTCATATTTGGATTAAAATGCCGTGGATGCATGTAAAATTGTGTTTCGTTTTTCTTTTATATTTATATCACGGAAAATGCCATCAGATTTTTAAACAATTGCAAAATGATGAGGTAAAATATTCCAATAATTTTATGCGTTTGTGGAATGAAGGTGCAACGATTATTTTATTTGCCGTTGTCTTTTTAGTAGTTTTAAAAAGCGCCATCAATTGGATTTTCGGCGTAATCGGAATTATATTGTTTTCGGTTTTAATAATGCTGGGATTCCGATTTTACAAGAGAATTAGAGAGAGAAAATAGTTATGAGTTTTGAGTTATGAATTATGAGTTGTAAGTTTATGACACATAACACATAATTCATAACTCATAATTTATAACTAAAAAAACATGTTTAACAACTTCAAAATGTCAATGCTATCGCTTCGTACCAGGATTTTCCTGTCGATGATTGTATTGATTGTTGTGGCATCTTTTTTATTGGCTTCGATTTCGATTATTCAGTTTAAGACTGAAGCAAAAGAATATCATCAAGAACGTTTAGAACGAAAAGAAAATGCGGTAAAAGAACACATCAATTATGTGCTTTCGACTACAACTTACCCGCTGAAAACCCAAAATCTGGATTTGATTTTTAAAGATAAAATCCACGAATTAGCTCAGATTCATAAAATCGAAATCAATATTTATAGTCTTGACGGAAAACTATTAAAATCTTCAAAAGAGTCTTTCGCTGTTGATAAAGCGCCGCCGCCAATTCCGGAATATATTTTGAAATTGGTTCGCTCTTCGATTGAAAAACGATTTGTAGACATTAAAACTATAGACGGAGTTAAAAACCGATCTTCATACAGTTTAATTAAAGACGAAAAATTCAAACCACTCGGAATTCTGAATCTTCCTTATTTAGAAGACGATGGTTATTATGATAATGAGTTGAATACCTTTTTAATTCGTTTAAGTCAGGTATATTCTTTTATGCTGATTGTCGCTTTTGGATTAGCATATTTCCTTTCTACTTATATTACAAAATCACTGAAAACCATTTCAGATCGTTTGGAAGAAACCAATCTGGATCAGAAAAACGAAAAAATTGTTCTGGAAGCCAATAGCAAAGAAGTCAATTTCCTGATAAAAGCGTATAACGGAATGGTTGACAAACTGGAAACGAGTGCGATTAAATTAGCGCAAAGTGAACGTGAAGAAGCCTGGCGCGAAATGGCGAAACAAGTCGCGCACGAAATTAAAAATCCGCTTACGCCAATGCGTTTAACAGTGCAGAGTTTTCAAAGAAAATTTGATCCAAGCGCTCCTGACGTTAAACAGAAGATGAATGATTATTCCGAAACCTTAATTCAGCAGATTGACACGATGACAGCAGTGGCTTCGGCATTTTCGAACTTTGCTTCAATGCCGGCGCAACAAAATGAAACATTAAATGTTGTTGAGGTTGTTGAATTAGCTTTGGATATTTTCAATGAAGATTATATTTCTTTTGAAAGTGATGAAGAAGAAATCATTTCTACTATGGATCGTACACAATTAATTCGTGTGATTACCAATTTGGTTAAAAATGCAACTCAGGCAATTTCTGAAAGTCAGTTTCAAAAATCAATTATTGTTACGGTAAAAAGAAGAAATAACAATGTTGAAATCGCCGTGAAAGACAACGGAATCGGGATTCAAAAACAAGATATCGGTAGAATTTTCGAACCAAAATTCACCACCAAAACCAGTGGAATGGGACTTGGACTCGGAATTATCAAAAACATCATAGAAAATTATAAAGGAACAATTACCTTTGAATCAACATACGGAAAAGGAACCACTTTTAGAGTTTCTTTGCCTATTACAAACTCATAAAATTAGCGTCATGAATTACGAAAATATTTTAGTTGCAATAGAGGAGAGAGTTGCAACCATTACAATTAACAGACCAGCAAAACTGAATGCTTTAAACAAGGAAACAATCAGTGATTTGAGCAAAGCAATTAAATTGTTAAGCAAAAATGAGGAAGTTCGCGCTATAATTTTAACCGGAAGTGGTGAAAAAGCTTTTGTTGCTGGAGCCGATATTTCGGAATTTGCAAACTATACCGTTGTTGAAGGTGCGCAATTAGCTGCGGAAGGTCAGGAAACTTTATTTGATTTTATCGAAAATCTTAAAAAGCCAGTTATTGCAGCCGTTAATGGTTTTGCATTAGGCGGCGGATTAGAATTAGCAATGGCTTGTCATTTTAGAGTCGCTTCAGATAATGCAAAAATGGGATTGCCAGAAGTTACTTTAGGATTAATTCCGGGTTACGGAGGGACACAACGTTTGCCTCAATTGATTGGAAAAGGTCGCGCAATGGAAATGATCATGACTGCAGCTATGATTTCTGCCGAAGAAGCAAAACAATACGGTTTAGTAAATCATGTTGTGCCTCAAGGCGAACTTTTATCTTTCACAACTGTAATTGCACAAAAAATCATAAAAAATGCACCGTTTGCTATTGCAAAAGCAATAAAAGCAATAAACGCTAATTTCGAAGATGGTAAAAATGGATTTGATACGGAGATTAAATCTTTCGGAAAATGCTTCGGAACACAGGATTTTAAAGAAGGAACAACGGCCTTTTTGGAGAAACGTAAAGCCGAATTTACAGGTAAATAATTTTTTCTCAACTGCAAAGGTCGCAAGACATTACGCAAAGCACACAAGGAAAATTAAAAAACTTTGCGAACCTTGCGTAAATCTTTGCGACCTTTGCGGTTAAATAAACATCACAATATGTCCTACGAACCAATATTTGCCCTTTTTTGTGAACGAGTTAAAGAAAGTATCCAAGCCGGAACTTTCGCAAAACTGACTTTGGCAAAAACAATGGGCGACACCGAAATCAAAAACATCTATTTCAGATTGGTTTTGAATGAAGATAACACATTCTCAATTTCCCTGACGACTCGATATAAAACAGAAGAAATTGAAAGCATTCATAGTTTAGATGAAGCTTTATTGATTCTTGGTACTTATATAAAAAATCCTTTTTTGACTGCTTTACTTTTTACAACAGAAAACGATCTTACTTTCAAAGTAAATAAAAAGAACGCAGGAAGTATTATTGAGCAGCCGCCGACATTTAAAAATGCATCTCCGGTTATGCTGGAAATGATTGAAAAAGGTATTGTGTAAAAGATTATATTTCAATTAAATTGAAAATTAAACCCGTAAAAGCTAAAATAGTTTTTACGGATTTTTTTTGGCTTTTTTTTATATTATTAAGTCTTTTATAAACATATGCGCCTAAAAAGTAACGATAATTTTGCAAAAAATTATATAGCTTTTTAAAATGAAAGAATACAGAGTAAAAAAGGGAATAAGGATATTAATTTACATTTCAGCGTCATTAGGAATTCTATTCTATGGCGCATTTATAATTGATATTTTATCTCCTTCAGGTACAATTACTCAATCAGGAGAAGAAAAATTATGGCTTCCGCCTTTATTTATGTTAATGATTGTTCTTATGATTGTAGCAATAATTTCTACAAAGAAAAGAAGAGTGATCATTACAGATGAATCTATTTGTATAATTGGTTTTCTAAAAAAGAGAGAGTTAAAGTTTACGGAAATAAAAGGCTTTAAAACTAGGACAAATCCTAAAATACGTCAGTTAGAGGATATTGTTGTTGAGCCAATAGATCGAAGTAAGAAGACTATTGTATTTAAAAATACGATTGAAAATTCTTCGGAAATTAAAGCTATTTTGGCTTCCAAAGTTATTGACTTTGATAAGGGAAAAAGAGAAGCGACTGACAAAATTATAGAAGATGAAAAACAAGAAATATTATCAAATCAAGAGTTTGGAATTTCTTCTAAAGAAAGAGAAGATCAACTAAAAAAGGCTCGATTAACTTCTTACGTTTTGACTGGTGTCGGAATATTTGTGACTTTTTGGACAATATTTTTCCCTAATCCGTATGAATATGCAATTATTGCCTGTATTGCTGTGCCATTGATAACACTTGCAGTAATAAAATTCTGGAAGGGATTAATTAGAGTCGATGGAGCAAAAAACAGCGTTTATCCAAATGCAACTTATCCATTAATAGCTCCTGGAATCGCACTTTCTTTTCGTATGTCGCTCGATTTTTCGATTGATGATTATTCAAATGTTTGGATTCCTGCAATAGCAATTGCGATTACTTATACTGGAATTCTATTGTCATTTAGTAAACACCTTTCATTTAAGAAAGGAAAAGATTTGTTTTCAATTTTATGGTTTGCTATTTTTTCATTTGTTTATGGATTCGGGACAGTTATTGCGACAAATTGTGTGTTTGACAAATCGGATCCGCAAATGTTTTCAAGCGAAGTAGTGAACAAAGAGATGCGTGAAGACAAGGTCACGAGTTACTATTTATATCTGTTACCTTGGAATAATAAAACAGAAACAGAAAAGGTTTCCATAGATTCCGATTTATATGACTCTCTAAATGAAGGTGATGAAGTTTCTGTTTATTTGTTTGAGGGAAGATTTAACATTCCTTGGATTGTAGTAGATCATAAAAGATAATCATCAATTTATATTCTTTTAGAATGGATTCAATTACATTAAAAGAGAAATTTTTAAGAAAAGCAGTTCTAGTTACCAAAATTATCAATTATACAAGTGCCGGAATTATAGTTTGGATTTTAAAATTTCCTACTTTTTATAATTATATGGTAATTGTCTGTTTTTTAATGCCAATTATTGGGATACTGCTTTTTAGATTATCAAAAGGAATAATAAAAATAGAAGCGAAGAGAAATAGTTCTACGAATGTTTTAGCTGCTTTTTTTCCTCCTATTTTTTTGGCATTTCGAATACATTCCGATTTTAATATAGTGAATTATTCTAATGTGTGGTTTTCTGTTGCAATTATGACAATCCTTTTTTCAGCAATTTTTTTAATTGTAAATAGAAAATATCTGCAGATTGAAAATTGGTATAGAACTATACTTAGAATTGTTCTTTTTTCATTTATATATGTTTTTGGTGTAGTTATAGGTTTTAATTGTGTCTTCGACAAATCAAAACCTCAAATATTTACATCAACTGTTAATCATATGCGTATTCAAAGTGTAGGAATTAAATCATATGATATAGAGGTTATATCTGAAGAAAAACAATCTGAAGCAATAAAATTGACAATAGATAAAAATACCTACAATGAATTGGAAGTAGGTAGGAATGTAACGATTTATGTATTTAAAGGGTTATTTAATATTTCTTGGGTTGAAGCGGGAAGATAAATAAAGAGGTTTTAAAAAATTGAATCTACCTAAACCAACTTCACAAACAAATTTGAAGCAATTTTATTCGAAATTGATAATTCCCTGCCATCTACTTTAATTTTCACCGATAAATCGAAAGATTCTTTAGAAAGAAATTCAATTTTAGAACCCAAAGCAATTCCTTGTTTGTCCAGATATTTCAAAAACTCTGATGAAGTATCTTTAACGCCAACACAAACACCGGTTTGGTTTTCTTCTAATTCAGATAAAAGATGCTTTTCAATTTTAATAATTCGGCCATTTGCATCTGGAATTGGATCGCCGTGTGGATCTTCAGTCGGATTTCCCAGAAAATCATCTAAACGGTTAATCAATTGCTCCGATTTGATGTGTTCCAATTGTTCAGCGATATCATGAACCTCATCCCAGCTGAAATTTAGTTTTTCAACTAAAAATACTTCCCATAAGCGATGTTTTCTAACAATCATTTTGGCAGCTAGTTTTCCGTTTTCTGTCAAAGAAACGCCTTGGTATTTTTTATAGTTTACCAAATCTTTCTCTGCCAGCTTTTTAAGCATATCGGTTACAGAGGAAGCTTTTGTTTCCATGATTTCAGCAATAGCATTAGTGCTAACTTCAGTTTCTAAAGCTGCTGTAAGGTGGTATATCGATTTTAGATAGTTTTCTTCTGAAAAAGTCATTTTTTAAAGATTCTAAGATTCTAAGTTGTTAAGGTTCTAAGTTTTCTTTTTAGGCTTTTTTGAAAAACCTTAGCAACTTAGAATCTTAGCATCTCAGCACCTTCATTTAACAATCAACAAAGGTATTGAAATTTTATGTCTCAATTTATCTACTGTTGTGCCAAAAAGAATATCTTTTAATCCAGTGTGGCCGTGGGTTCCCATCACTAAAATATCAAAGTTGCCTTCGTTTATTATTTTTGGAATTACTTTGTTGGGTTTTCCAAAACCAAGTTTGGTTTCAATATTGAACCCTTTTTCTGAAAGCATTTTTTTGTATTCTAAAAGAAGCTTTTCATCGATAGTCGTTTCGTGGTCATGTACATTCACACCATACATCAAAGCGCCAACAGTTTCTACAATGTGAATAAGCGTGTATTTAGCGTCCATTCCGCCGAGCTCAAAAGCACGATTTAGTGCGGCTTCATCGGCATTTGAAAAATCTACTGAAATTGCGATATTCTTTACAGCGTGGCTTTCCTTTGGCGTAAATTTTAATTTTAAATTGTGAGGCGAATGATTAATGGTTTTTGCTTTAGCTTTTGCAATAAAAGGTTTAAAAACAATGTATAACAATAATCCGGCAAAAGCAAAAGCAAGCGGAACAACAGTCAACCAAAGAACCGTTGGATGATTTGAACTTTCAAGCCATGAAGTGATTTCGTCGTAAACTAATTTTGCGTTCAAAGAAACAATGATTGCGGCGATAATCCATGAAACGACCTGCGTGGTTTTTGAAATATGAAAACCATTCATTTTGGATTTATCACTCACAAAATGAATAAGCGGAATAATCGCAAATCCCAACTGAAGACTCAGAATAACCTGGCTTAAAATCAACAGTTTTCCCGTTACGCTTTCGCCATAAATGTAAATCACGATTAAAGCGGGAACAATTGCAATTAAACGTGTTATGATTCGGCGAACCCAAGGCTGAATTCTTAAATGTAAATATCCTTCCATTACAATTTGGCCAGCTAAAGTTCCGGTAACAGTCGAGCTTTGTCCGGCTGCAATTAGGGCAACAGCAAATAGAATTGGAGCCCATTTAGTTCCCAATAGCGGTTCAAGAAATTGATGCGCGTCTTGAATTTCAGCAACTTCAAACATTCCGTTTTTGTGGAATGTTGCGGCAGCAAGAATCAAGATGGCAGCATTTACAAAAAAAGCCAAATTCAAAGCAATTGTTGAATCGATGAGGTTGTATTTTAAAGCTTGTTTGATTCCAGCTGGAGTTCGGTCAAATTTTCTGGTTTGTACCAAAGAAGAATGTAGATAAAGATTGTGAGGCATTACTGTTGCACCAATAATCCCGATTGCAATATATAAAGCAGCCGAATTTGGGATAGAAGGAATAAGACCAGCAAGGATTTTTGGAACTTCAGGTTGTGCAAAAATCATTTCGAAAATGAAAGAAAAACCAATAATTGCGACCAAAACAATTATAAACGCTTCCATTTTACGAATTCCTTTGTTGATCAAGAATAATAGGAGAAAAGTGTCTAAAACAGTAATTAAAACACCTTCAAGCAATGGAATTCCAAATAAAAGATTAATTCCGATCGCCATTCCGAGAACTTCGGCCAAATCACAGGCAGCAATGGCAATTTCCGCAAGAAAATATAAAATGTAGTTGATGTATTTAGAATAGGTTTCTCTTGAAGCTTGCGCCAAATCGCGCTGTGTGACAATTCCAAGTCTTGCGCTTAAGCTCTGCAAAAGCAAAGCCATTAAATTGCTCATCAATAAAACCCAAACAAGTGTATAACCAAACTGACTTCCGCCAGCGATATCTGTTGCCCAGTTTCCAGGATCCATATAGCCAACACTGACTAAATATGCGGGGCCTAAAAAAGCTAATATTTTCCTGAATCCTGTTTTTTTATGCTCTGTAGCAACCGATTGGTTTACTTCTTCTAAAGATTTGGTCATTGTAGAAATGTTGTTTTAACAAATATATGTAAAAATTATATTCGCTGAACAATATTTTTAGGCAAGTCTAAAACTTAGATGTTAGAATTTAAACAATTCGGGCATAATCCTGACAATGTAAAATTGATTTCTTTGACTTTGTAATTATGAGGCATAATATAACTTGGCTTTACATTTTCGAGACACGTTATTTCATGACAGTTTTCACAGCTAAAATGAGCATGATTATGTATGTGGACACGCTGGTTAGAATGATTGCATTTTGCATATTTTACCGTTCCATCGAGGTTGGAAATTTTGTGAACAATATCGTCGTTAACTAGTCGGTCGAGGATTCTATAAATGGTGACGCGATCGCAAACGTCGTTTAATTGTTTTTGAATTTCGGTGTGTGAGAGCGCAGTTCTTGATTTTTCAAAAACCTCTAAAACGGCCGTCTTTGCTGTAGTGTTACGTGTAGTTTTCATTTTTTTGAATTAAAAATTTTATCGCAACATTGTTGCAAATGATAAAATTGTGATATATTTGCAACTAAATTGCATTAAGCAAATCTACAAAATATGAAGAAAACAACAACATCTTTTTACGATATTTTAGGAATTTCAAGCGCGACATTTTGCCTCGTTCATTGTTTGATTTTTCCTGTTCTGACAATCCTTCCTTTAGGGCTAATTCATAACCCAATAATCGATTTGATTTTTGCTTCTTTTGGTTTATTTGCAATAATCAAAATTATAAAAAAATCGTCGCTTTTAGTGTCGTCAATTTTAGTTGTTTCGATGAGTTTAATTTGGATCAGTATTTTGAGTGAAATAGTGTTTGAAATACATCTCGATTTAATTTACTTCGGCGGAATCGGAATGATCATTGGACATTTATTGAATTACAATTTGCACAAAAAACAAAATCATTAAAAACGGTCAATATGAAACAGAAGAATTTTGATGTGATTATCATTGGCGGAAGCTATAGCGGATTATCGGCAGCCATGAGTTTAGGACGTTCGCTCCGTCAGATTTTGGTTATTGACAGCGGTTTGCCTTGCAACAGACAGACACCGCATTCACATAATTTCATTACACAAGATGGTGAAAAGCCAGCTGCTATTTCGGCGAAAGCCAAATTACAAGTTGATCTTTATAAAACCGTTCATTTTTATAAAGGTCTTGCAGTAAAAGCAATTAAAAAAGAAAATGGATTCGAAGTTTCAACCGAATCTGGCGAAGTTTTCATTTCCAGAAAAATTCTGTTTGCGAGCGGTGTTAAAGATTTGTTTCCTAAAATAAACGGTTTTACAGATTGCTGGGGAATCTCGGTTTTGCATTGTCCGTATTGTCATGGTTATGAAGTGAAAAATGAAAAAACAGCTATTATTGCAAATGGCGAAATGGCCTTTGAATACGCAAAATTAATCTCGAACTGGACTGAAGATTTGAGATTATGCACGAATGGAAAATCTGAATTGACTTTGGAACAAACTCAAACTCTGCAGAAAAAAGGCATTTCAATTTTCGAAGAAGAAATATATTCGTTTGAGCATAATTATGGATATGTTTCAAATATTGTTTTCAGAAATAAAGAAAAAATTGATGTAAAAGCTATTTATTCGAAACCGCCATTTGAGCAACATTGTTCATTACCAGCAGATTTGGGTTGTGATATAAACGAACAAGGTTTAGTAAAAGTAGATGCCATGCAAAAAACAAGTATTTCAGGAATTTATGCGAGTGGTGATTGTACAACACAAATGCGATCTGTAGCTATTGCGGTTTCTACAGGTTCTTTTGCCGGGGCGGTTATCAATAAAGATCTTATTGATGAAGATTTTGCTTGACGTGTTTAAATAAAAATCTAACACATTGAATCCAATCCGTTTAAAATTATTGCAAATAGAAACAATATTTGTCAAATTTAATTTTTAGTTTTGTCTAAATTTAATTTTATAATAATGAAATATTTATTTTTGACAATATTAATAATTTCTGCTACACGCCTTTATTCACAAAATATCTCGGGAAAAATTGACGGATTAATTCCTGCAGGACAGGGAATTAATATCAGCTTATTAAATACAAACTTTAAAACGCAAACTGATTCAGTTGGATTTTATAAATTAGAAAATGTTCCGAAAGGTGTCTATAAAATAGTTGTGAAATCGGATGGATTCAAAACGATAAATCAGAAAATTTCGGTTTTAGAAAATCAAAATTTAAATCTTGATTTTGAATTGACAGAAGATCAAAACGAATTGAATGAAGTTGTCGTTTCTGGAACTTTAAAACCAGTAAAACGTTTGGAAAGTGCCGTTCCGGTTGAGGTTTATTCGCCAGTTTTCTTCAAAAAAAATCCGACACCAAGTATTTACGATGCGCTGCAGAATGTGAATGGCGTTCGGCCACAGCTTAATTGCGGTGTCTGCAACACGGGTGACATTCATATTAACGGATTGGAAGGTCCTTATACTTTGATTTTAATTGACGGAATGCCAATTGTAAGCAGTCTTTCTACGGTTTATGGTTTATCTGGAATTCCGAATTCTTTGGTTGAACGAATCGAAATTGTAAAAGGTCCGGCTTCGTCTCTTTACGGAAGTGAAGCGGTTGGCGGTTTGATCAACATTATAACCAAAAATCCAACAAATGCTCCAATGTTTTCTGCGGATTATTTTACGACGACTTATTTCGAAAACAATCTTGATTTGGGAATGAAGTTTAATGTCGGCAAAAAAGCCAACTCACTTTTGGGGCTGAATTATTTCAATTACAATCAGGTTATTGATAAAGACAAAGACAATTTTACGGATGTGACGCTTTCTGACCGAATTTCGGTTTTTAATAAATGGAGTTTTCTGCGAAATAATAATCGGCTTTTTACGGTTGCTGTACGTGGAATGTACGAAGATCGTTGGGGCGGAGATGTGCGTTGGGAAAAGAAATTCCGCGGAGGCGATGAAATTTACGGCGAAAGTATTTATACCAAAAGAGCCGAGTTAATAGGAAGTTATCAATTGCCATTTGAAGAAAAACTTATGCTTTCGTTCTCTGGAAATGTACATTATCAGGACAGCCGATACGGAACGACATCGTATATCGCGAATCAGAAAATTGGTTTTCTGCAATTGACTTGGGATAAAAAAATCCGACGAAATGATTTATTGGCCGGAATCGCAAGCCGATATTCCTATTATGATGACAACACAACGGCAACCAAAGAAGCGGAAAGCACTTGGCTTCCGGGAATTTTTGTTCAGGACGAAATTACATTTTCTTCAAAAAGCCAGGTTTTGCTCGGAATGCGTTATGACTATAATTCAATTCACGGTTCTATTTTTACGCCGAGATTTGCATACAGATTCAAAGCCAATGAAAACACGATTTTCCGTTTAAATGCGGGAACGGGTTTTAGAGTTGTGAATTTGTTTACCGAAGATCACGCCGCGTTAACAGGTTCCAGAGATGTTGTAATTGCGAATGATTTGAAACCGGAACAATCTGTAAATGTGAATTTAAATTATATCCAGAAAATTAATTTTGGCAACGGAACTTTTATGGGTATCGAAACAACAGCTTTTTATACGCGTTTTAGCAATAAAATCATTTCTGACTATGAAAGTGACCCAAATAAGATTATTTATGATAATATCGACGGATATGCGTTGAGTCAGGGAATAAGTACGAATATTGATCTTAATTTTCCTTCTGGGTTAAAATTTATTGTCGGAGCGACGGTTTTGGATAATAAAAATGTTCAAAACGGAATTTCTGAAAGACCTTTTTTAACGGAGAATTTCACTGCAACCTGGAGCGTTTCATACAAAATACAACCGTGGAATTTAGGAATTGATTATACAGGAAATGTTTACAGTCCGATGAAATTGCCTTTGCTGAGCGAAACAGATCCGCGAAGTCCAAATTCGCCTTGGTACAGCATTCAGAATATTCAGTTTACCTTTACGGGTTGGAAGAATTTTGAACTTTATGGCGGTATCAAAAATTTGCTGAATTTTACGCCGATGCAAAAAAATCCGTTTTTGATTTCGAGAACAAATGATCCTTTTGATAAAAATGTGCAATACGATTCGGCCGGAAAAGTTTTGGTAACGCCTGATAATCCTTATGGTTTGACGTTTGATACGACTTATGTTTATGGACAAAACCAGACGATTCGTGGATTTTTAGGATTGCGATATACTTTGCGATAAAATTTTATGGGTCACAGATTATACGGATTGAACTGATTTTTTTAGATTTTAATTTGCATTTGTCAGGCTGAACGGAGTCGAAGCCCCGCTCCAATTGGCGAGCCCTTCGACTCCGCTCAGGGTGGCAACCAGAAAAAAAATCATTTTAATCTGTGACTCGAGCGATAGCGAACAGGCGAAGCAAATCTGGGCAAAAAACAAAAAACAATGAAAAAGCTATTTCTATTAATCTTCTTCTTCGGAATTTCAGCTACAGGTTTTTGTCAGCTGAAAAGCTATTCTTTTGAAGAAATTGATAGCTTACAACAAATTCAAAAACGAAAAATCATTGTTTTTATTCATACCGATTGGTGTCAGTTTTGCCAAAGAATGAAAGCGACAACATTTAAAAATCCTGAAATCATTCAAAAATTAAATTCAGAATTCTATTTCATTGATTTTAATGCCGAGGAAAAACAAGATATTTCGTTTAATAATCATGTTTTTAAATTTCAGCCTTCAGGAAATAATGTTGGCGTTCATGAACTGGCTTTACAACTCGGAACAATTAATAATCAAATTGCATATCCGACTTTATGTGTTTTGAATGAGAGAAACGAAATCATTTTTCAATATAATATCTATTTGAGTCCAAATGATTTTAAAATTCTTTTAGAAAAACTGGAAAAATAAAATTCCTTATTTTTGAGAATGAATTCTTCACAAATCAAACATTTCGATTACATTTTTACCGGCGCCGGATTGGCTTCTTTAATGACAATTTATAAAATGGTTTTGTCTGGTAAATTCTCAGATAAATCAATTTTATTGCTTGATAAAGACTCAAAGAAAATCAACGACAGAACATGGAGTTTCTGGGAAAAAGAAGAATCAATTTGGAAATCGATTATCTCCAAAAAATGGGATTCAGCTTTGTTTGTGAATGAAAATTTCAAACGCAATTTAGCGTTGAAGCCTTATCAATACAATAAAATCAATGGTTTAGATTTTTATAATTTCGTTTTTGAGAAAATTTCGAATCAGACGAATATTACATTTTTGAATGAAAAAGTAACGGATATCAATGAACTCGAAAACCATGTTTTTGTTGGAACAGAAGAAAACAGATACACTTGTAATTATTTATTCAATAGTATTTACACGAAGGCTTTCGCCGAAAGTCAAACCAAATATCCCGTTTTACAACAACATTTTGTTGGTTGGTTTGTAAAATCAGAATCAGAAGTTTTTAATCCGGAACAAGTCACTTTCATGGATTTTTCGGTTGAACAAAAAGGAAATACAAGGTTTATGTATGTTTTACCGACTTCAAAATCTGAAGCTTTGATAGAATATACTTTGTTTTCAGAAAATCTTCTGACGAAAGATGAATATGAAAAGGAGATTCAAATCTATTTGGAAAAACTGGGAATTTCTCAATATGAAATTATAGAAAAAGAACAGGGAAGTATCCCGATGACTTCTTATCCATTTTGGAAAAAGAGCACAAAAAGAGTTTTAAATATTGGTACTGCCGGCGGTTGGACAAAAGCGAGTACGGGTTATACTTTTAAAAACTCGGATAAGAAATCTTCAGAATTGGTGAAATTTCTTGGTGTTCCTTCGACTTCGCTCAGGATGACAATGTTTTATAAGAGGAATAGATTTTGGTTTTATGATTTACTGCTTTTAGATATCTTATATCGTCATAATGAATTGGGGAGTTCAATTTTTTCTTCGTTATTCAAAAAAGGAAATCCCAAGCTGATTTTTAAGTTTTTAGATGAAGAAACGAATCTGTTTGAAGATTTTAAAGTGATTTTGAAATGCCCAAAATTCCTTTTTATTAAGGCATTATTCCGAGTTTTATTCAAATAATTTTTTACATCTTTTAGAACCCGAAAACTGATAGCTTGTTTGGTATAATCGTATTTTGGAAATCACACTTTTTTATTTAAGTGATAAAATGTTTTATTCCTAAAAAATGGAATTCCGGCTTAATTTCAATTGTTCAAATGGTCTTATTTTTATGTTTTAATGACTTTTAACGACAGTTAAAAAATATTTTCACATTTAGATTTGCATTCTCAAAAAAGAGAGAAAATTACGAAAAGACTTTGTAGGTCTAAGATTATCGATTATTTACGATAATGAATTAAGAGGCGATTTATGGGAATGAGCAAACGCTTAAATTTTGATGAAGAAACAGAAGTAATAGGAAAAATTTGCAAAGCACTGGGACATCCAACGCGAGTACAAATTATGACATTATTATGGAAAAGAGATAATAGAACTTGTGGCGAAATTGTTGAATTAATTCCGCTGGCACAATCAACAATATCTAAACATTTATTAGAATTGAAAAAAGCAAATCTTGTAAATATAAAAAATGAAGGAAAGAAAATCATTTACTCGATCGAAGTTGATAAGATGCAAATTCTTAAAAAATACTTAACCAGCTATCTCTCAACAATTGAAATTTCTGAGCAAGATAAGACAACTGTTTTAACTACAAATCATAAGAGAAAAGGTAGATATAGTCATTTGAAAAAATACAATTATCAATTTCCTCGTAAAATGATGAAACAATAATAGTTTAGAGATTTACAAAATCAGTGATTTAAAATTTGATATCGAACTATAACAAAACTTTATACTTCAAATTAACTAGTTGCGGGTAAACTTTGTAACTTTGCAGTTCAAAAGTAAAATTTAAAAATAAACAATATGTATCCACAAGAAATGGTAAGACCAATGGAAGCTGAATTAACTTCTGCTGGTTTTCAAGATTTACATAGTGCCGAAGCTGTTGAGAATGCTATCAAGGCAGAAGGTACCACTTTAGTTGTTGTAAACTCTGTTTGCGGTTGTGCTGCTAGAAATGCACGTCCGGGAGCAAAAATGAGTTTAGAAGGCGCTAAAAAACCAGATCACCTTATTACAGTTTTCGCTGGTGTTGACAAAGAAGCTGTTGATGCTGCAAGACAACATATGTTTCCTTTTCCTCCATCATCGCCATCTATGGCTTTGTTTAAAAACGGAGAATTGGTTCACATGTTAGAGCGTCACCACATCGAAGGACGTCCAGCTGAAATGATCGCTGAGAATTTGCAAGATGCGTTTAACGAGTTTTGCTAATTTTTTGAAGATTCTAAGATTCTAAGTTGCTGAGATTCTAAGATTTTTTTTTAAGGAGCAAAGATTCAAGGTAAAAAGACTAAAACAAAAAGCACTATGAAAATAGTGCTTTTTGTTGTTTTTATAAAGTGTTTGAAAAACTTAGCGCCTTAGAATCTCAGCAACTTAGAAACTTTAGAGATTCCATCCTCCGCCAAGTGCTTTGTATAACTCAACCATTGAACTTAATTGTCTTTCAGATAATTGTGAAAGACTTAATTGTGCATTGAATAAGTTGGTTTCCACATCTAAAACCTCTAAGTACGAAACGTAGCCACTGTCATATCTTTCTCGGGAAAGATTAAAGTTTATTAAGGCAGCTTTAACTTGTCTGTCGCGTGCTTTCCATTCTTCTTTATAGGTTTTGATGTTTTGTATGGATTGTTCTACTTCAGAAACAGCGCCGATATAGGTTTTTTGATAAATGAATTTAAATTGTTCGGCTTGTTGTCTGTTGATTTCGACTCTTCTTTTGTTTTTTCCAAAGGCGAATATCGGACCTGCAATTCCTGCCGATGCATTTTGCAAATACGAACTTCCCAGAAATAAATTGCTTAAATCAGCACTTGCAAATCCGGCGATGGCAGCCAAATTCAAAGATGGAAAACGCATTGCCTGAGCTACACCAATTCTTTCATTTGCTGCTTTGTATCGTAATTCGGCAGCTTTTACATCGGGCCTGTTTTCTAATAATGCCGATGGAAGTGAAAGTGGAATTTCACTAACAATTCGAAGTTCGGTATTGCTTTTCCCTCTTGGGATTTCAGTTGGAAGCTGGCCAGTGAGCAACGCAATTGTATTTTCCTGATACGTTATTTGTCTTTGGATGTTTGGAATTGCAGCTTCTGCAATGGCAACTTGTTGTTCGATTTGTACTTTGTCAACTTCAGAGATATAACCGTTTTTAAATCTTTGGTTTATAATTTCATAGTATTTCTCTCTTGTTTCAAGCGTTGATTTGGTAATTTCCAGTTGTTCATCAAGATTTCGCATTTGAAAGTAAGCATATGCAATATTGCTGACAATGTCTGAAAGTACAACTTTACGAGCTTCTTCAGTAGCTAAGAGTTCGGCTTGTACAGCATTATTTTCATGGCGATATTTCCCCCAAAAATCAAGTTCCCACGACATACTTGCTCCGGCCGTTGAGGGCGTAAAGTTTTTATCGTTGCTGTTTATCGTTGCTCCGTATTGAAAACTTGGAAATAAATCGGCTTTAGCATAGCCTAATTGGGCACGAAGCTGATCAATTCTGGAAACGGCGATTTTTAGATCGTAATTGTTTTCCAATCCTTTTTTAATTAGATCTTTTAAAACGTCATCATTAAAAAGATCAAACCATTTTAAATTGGTAACATTCGCGAGACTATCTAAGTTTCTTTCGTTTTTATACGAATCTGTTTTTTGTTGTTCTGGTTTGCTATATTTTGGACCAACCATACATCCAAAAGGAAATAGTATCAGGATAAATATAACAACGATTATTTTGTGTCTCTTAATCATGGTCAGAAGTATTTGATTCCACATTATTTCCTTCGGTCACGATTGTCGCATCTTTCTTTTTTCCGATGTTTTCAATCATAACAAATAGACCAGGTACAATTAATACACCCAAAACTGTGGCGATTAACATACCGCTAAACACTGCCATTCCCATTACGATACGGGCTTGCGAACCCGCGCCAGTAGCAGTTAATAAAGGAACTACTCCGAGAATGAATGCAAATGCTGTCATTAAAATTGGCCTGAAACGCAGTTTTGCCGCAACCATCGCCGATTCGTAAAGTGGTTTTCCTTTTTCGTATTCTTCTTTGGCAAACTCTACAATCAGAATGGCATTTTTGGCCACTAATCCAATTAATAATACGAGTCCAATCTGGGCAAAAACGTTATTCACGTAAGCATCGCTTCCAAATCTTGCGAGCATCAATCCTAAAAAGGCACCAAAAACGGCAAAAGGAGCTCCAAGCAATACACTGAAAGGCAGTTTCCAGCTTTCATATTGAGCGGCAAGAATTAAGAATACAAAGACCAGTGCCATTATAAAAACCGAACCTCCTCCCGGCGAATGTTTTTCCTGATAAGACAAGTTGATGTAATCGAAACTCATATCTGCCGGCAAAGTTTGTTTGGCGACTTCTTCGAGCGCTGTCAAAGCTTGCGCACTACTATAACCGTCATTTGGACTTCCTCCAATTTCTGCCGATCGGAATAAATTTAAGCGATTGGTAAAATCGGGACCTGTAACTTTCGTTGCTGTAACAAGCGTTGATATTGGCAACATATCGCCAGCATTGTTTTTGACGTAAATTAAATTTAGGTCTTCTGGTCGAACACGATCAGCGGCTTCACCCTGAAGATAAACTTTGTATTGACGGCCAAATCGGTTGAAGTCGTTTACATAACTTCCTCCTAAAAAGGCTCCCAAAGCTTCGGTAACTTTAGAAACAGGAATTCCTAATTTCATGGCTTTGTCATTGTCAATATCTAATTTAATCTGTGGAGTTCCTGCATTAAAAGTAGTATAAATTCGTTTTATTTCTGGGCGTTGTTGTGCGGCAGCGATAAAAGCCTGGGTTTGTTCGGCTAAGTATTGTGGCGTATTTCCACCTCTGTCTTGAAGCATTAAACTAAAACCGGCTGATGCACCTAAACCCTGAATTGCCGGCGGACCAAATGAAAAACAGGTTGCTGTTGTAATTTGGGTGGCAAGTTTCATGTTAAATCTGTCCACAAATTGTTTGGCTGTTTCTTCTCTGTCTTCCCAAGGTTTTAATGAGATGAAAATAAACGCATTGTTCGGCTGATAGGAGTTCGTAAGCATACTAAATCCATTGATTGTTGTATAAGATAAAATGGATTTTTCTTCTTTTAGGAAACTATCGACTTTTTTAGATATTTCATCTGTACGTTGTAATGATGATGCAGGCGGTAATGCAATATTGACTAAAACATAGCCCTGATCTTCTTCAGGAATAAATCCTAATGGAATTTTCTTTCCTAAAAAAGCAGTTGCAACTAGAATGACTACAAGTAAAAGGATAATTCGCATTGCTTTTTTAGCAAAAAAAGTTGCTCCGCTGATATATTTTCCAGTGACTTTTTCGAAGATTCTGTTGAATCCGGCAAAAAACTTCGCTAGCCAGCCAGTTTGTTCTTCAATCGGTTTGGTTGGTTTTAATAACATCGCGCAGAGCGCGGGACTTAATGATAACGCACTAAATGCCGAGAACGCGACCGAGACGGCAATCGTTATGGCAAATTGCTGATAAAATCGTCCGGTAATTCCCGGTGTCATCGCAACCGGAATAAACACGGCACATAAAATTAAGGCAATCGCAATTACAGGACCCGAAACTTCTCGCATTGCCTGAACGGTAGCATCTTTCGGACTTTTGCCATGTTCGATATGATGAATTACGGCTTCCACAACCACAATTGCATCATCGACCACAATACCAATTGCGAGTACTAATCCGAGTAGTGATAATGTATTGATGGAAAATCCTAATAATGGGAAAACAGCAATAGTTCCAATAAGAGAAACAGGAACAGTAATCAGCGGAATTAAAGTAGCGCGCCAGTTTTGAAGAAAAATGAATACTACTAAAATTACCAATATAATAGCTTCAAAAAGTGTGTGAACAATGTCATCAACTCCGGCGGTAATGGCTAAAGTGGTATCTAAAGATTCCTGATATTCAATATCTTTTGGAAACTTTTCAGATAGAAGTTTCATGGTGCTTTTTGCAGTTTCAGCTACATCAAGTGCGTTACTTCCAGGCATTTGATACACCGCAACAACAGCACTTGGTGAACTGTTTCTTCGGGCGGTTGAGCTGTAATTTTCTGTTCCTAATTCAATTCGGGCAATGTCACCCATTAGAACTTGTGCTCCGTCTTCTTTGCTTCGAACTACGATGTTTCCAAATTCTTTTTCAGTAACTAATCGGTCTTGAAGTGTAACACCGTATGTGAATTCGGTATTGGCAGGAGCTGGCTCAGCGCCAAATTTTCCTCCCGGGCTAATCATGTTTTGAGCATTCAGTGCATTTTTTACATCTTCGACTGTGATGCCGAGTTTGCTCATCATATCGGCTTTAAGCCAAATTCTCATCGAATAATCACTTCCTCCAAAAAGTGTAACTTCTCCAACTCCTTTGATACGAGCCAATTGATCTACAATATTAATGCTCGCGTAGTTGTTTAAAAACTTCGCATCATATTTTGGATTGGTTGAGGTAACAGTAAACAACATCATCGGGAAAGACAAAGATTTCTTTACCACAACTCCCTGTTGTTTAACACTAGAAGGCATAAAAGGAGCCGATTGGTTTTGTCTATTCTGCGTAAGCATATTGGCATTATCCAAATTGGTTCCCACATCAAAAGTTACTTCAATGGTACAGGCGCCATCAGAAGTGTTGATGGATTTCATGTACAACATGTTTTCAACACCATTTACTTTTTGCTCAATTGGCGTTGCGACTGCCTGCTCAACATTCAGGGCATTTGCTCCTGTAAAAGATGTAGTAATTTTTACAACAGGAGGATTAATATCCGGATATTGCGAAATAGGCGTTTTTTGTAAAGCCAGTAATCCAAGTATCACAATAATAATACTGATTACAATAGCAACGATTGGTCTTCGAACGAAAAATTCTCCCATAATACTATGTATCTAGATTATTATTTAGTAACTGTAGTTTCTGTATCACCTAATTGCCATTGTGTGACTTTTGGTGTAATAACGCTTCCATTTTTCAGTAATGAAGTACCTCCCATAGCTATCTTGTCGCCGGGTTTTAAGCCTTCTTCGATGATATATCCATTTTGAACTGCGGGACCAGGTTTAACAATTTGCATTTGCACTTTGTTGTCATTTCCTAAAACATAAACCTGATAAATTCCTTGCACTTCAATAACGGCGCGCTGCGGAATTACAATGGCATCTTTACGAATGTCTGTAAGCAATGCAATTTTTGCATATTGCCCCGGACGAAGTAATTTATCTGGATTAGGGAATGCGGCTTCAAATGTGATGGCGCCAGTTGCAGGATCTATTTGTCTGTCGGTAAAACTTACTCTTCCTGTTTGCGGATAAATTGAACCATCCGACAATTTTAAAGTAACAGATGCTCCTGAACCTTTTAAAGTCGAATTTGGTTTGTTGAATTCTCTGTAAAGACGCAAAAATTCCTGCTCACTCATCGTGAAACGAACCCTCACATCGCCTAAGTCAGAAATGGTATTTAAAATTGAAGCCGGACCCGGACGTACATAATCGCCAACTCTCACTTTCGAGATTCCGATTAATCCGGAAATAGGAGCAACGATTCGGCAATAGCCTAATTCAATTTTTGCATTTTGTACGGATGCGTCCGATGCTTTGATCTGAGCAATCGAAGCAGTATAGGCAGATTTGGCCGAAACTAATTCTCTCTGGCTGACCGCATTCATTTTTGCCAATGGCGTAATCATGTCCAAATCTGATTTTGTTTTTGATAAGCGTGCTTGAGATTCTGCCGCGCCTCCTTCTGCTTCATTAAGTTTGGCTCTATATGGCAAAGGATCAATGGTATAGAGTAATTGTCCTTTGGAAACAAAACTACCTTCTTTAAAATTTATACTTTCGATAAGGCCATCAACGCGAGGGTTAATTTGAATATCGGATTGACCAAAAGTTTGTCCAGTATACTCAGATTCTATTTTAACATCTTGCTGTAAAACGGTTGTAACTGAAATTTCAAGTGGCTTGGGTTGTGGTGGGGCTTCTTTTTTGCAGGATAACAATAAAAAAAGTAAGAAAATTGCTGGAGGGTAGATTTTGTTCATTTTTAATTTTTTATTAAATTTTATTAAAACTCAACTAACTAAAAACCAAATAATTCCTTAGCTAAGTTAACATTTTTTTAATTAAGATTTGAAATATTATTTTCATTTTGATTTTTTATTAAATTTATATTGAATTGATATTCAAGTGTTAATAAAATCGACTAAATAACCAAAAACATCGTCAAAACACGTTTTTTGTAAGAATAAAATTTAGATACTATTCGTTTCAATTTAAAATAGCCACCGTTATGTCAAAAAAAGATAAAATAAAATCGAATAAATTGAACTTAGTTTCAGACAATCTAAAATCATTAAGTAAAAAAGAATTGCTGCATAGAGCCAAGAAGTTTTCAGAGGAATATTGTGTTGGAGATGATAAAGATTTTACGTTAAAAGACAAACCCACTTCTTATTTTGGTAATGAATCAAAATCAGCGATTAAAGAAACTTTGCAAATGGGAGTAAAAGCGCTGGCTGCTATGCAGGACATTCTTTATGCTCAGGATAAATGGTCGGTTTTGATTATTTTTCAGGCAATGGATGCCGCCGGAAAAGACGGTGCTATTAAACACGTAATGTCGGGTATAAATCCGCAGGGCTGTCAGGTTTCTTCTTTTAAAGGCCCGAGCTCGGAAGAATTAGATCATGATTATCTTTGGCGTTGCCAAAAACATTTGCCGGAAAGAGGACGAATCGGAATTTTTAATCGCTCATATTATGAAGAAGTTTTAGTAGTTCGTGTTCATGAACAAATTTTAAAGGGGCAAAAAATCCCTGAAAAGTTGATTACCGAAGATATTTGGGATCAGCGTTTTCAAGACATTCGAAATTTTGAAAAATACCTAAACAGAAACGGGACAGTTGTAATCAAGTTTTTTTTAAATCTTTCGAAAGAAGAACAAAAAAAGAGATTCATTGAACGCGTAGACAATCCAGATAAAAACTGGAAATTCAGCGCCGCCGATGCTAAGGAAAGAGGCTATTGGAATGATTATATGTTCGCTTACGAAGAATTGATCAAAAATACATCAACCAAAAAATCACCGTGGTACGTAATTCCAGCCGACAATAAATATTATGCCCGAATTGCTATTGCTTCAGCTATAATTCATGCATTAGATGAGATGGATTTGGAATATCCTAAAGTAAGTGCCGAAAAAATAGCGGAATTAAATGCAGTCAAGCAAGCATTACTTGATGAAAAATAAATGTCTTATTATGTCAAACCTTTGTCGCTTTGTGTCTTTGGAACTATGAACCTTTTTCCGTACTTTTGCCGCTCAGAAAAATATTCTTAACTTAAAACTGTTTATAGCATGCAACTGTATAACACTTTGAGCGCAGAAGAAAGAGCCATCATGATCGATGATGCAGGACAACAACGACTAACGTTGTCTTTCTATGCGTATGCCAAAATTGAAGATCCTAAAAAATTTCGCGATGATTTATTTGTAGCCTGGAATGCCCTTGATGCATTAGGCCGAATTTATGTTGCCAACGAAGGAATAAATGCTCAAATGAGTATTCCTGAAGAAAATTTGGAAGCTTTTAGAGCAACTCTTGAAGTTTATGATTTCATGAAAGGCATTCGTTTAAATGAAGCTGTAGAACATGATGATCATTCCTTTTTAAAGCTAACTATTAAAGTACGTCACAAAATCGTTGCCGACGGTTTGAACGACGAAACTTTTGATGTAACAAATATTGGCGTTCACTTGAAAGCCAAAGAATTCAACGAAATTTTAGATGATCCAAACACAATTGTAGTTGATTTTAGAAATCATTACGAAAGTGAAGTTGGACATTTTAAAAACGCGATTACGCCAGATGTTGAAACTTTCAGAGAGAGTTTACCAATCATCAACGAACAGCTTCAAAACCATAAAGAAGATAAAAATCTGGTAATGTATTGTACCGGAGGAATTCGTTGTGAGAAAGCAAGTGCTTATTTTAAACACCAAGGTTTCAAAAATGTTTATCAATTAGAAGGTGGAATCATCAACTATGCTAAACAATTAAAAGAAGAAGGTTTAGAAAGTAAATTCATTGGTAAAAACTTTGTATTTGATAATCGTCTAGGCGAAAGAATCACAGATGATATTGTTTCACAATGCCACCAATGTGGAAAACCTTGCGATAATCACACCAACTGTGAAAATGATGGATGTCATTTATTGTTTATTCAATGTGATGAATGTAAAGCCGCAATGGAAAACTGCTGTTCTACAGAATGTTTAGAGATAATCCACATGCCTTTGGTTGACCAGGTTCGTTTGAGAACTGGAAAACAAGTTGGAAATAAAGTATTCAGAAAAGGGAAATCTGAAAATCTAAAATTCAAACATTCAGGTGAATTGCCAGAAACTGCTTTGGCTACAGCACAAAAGCCAGCTGACATCCGTCAGAAAATAAAAGTTAAGAAAGTACTTCTTGGAAAAGCAGAACATTATTATGTAAAAGCGCAAGTTGGACAATTCACAATAGAAAATCACGAATTAAACAGCGGTGATAAAATCCTTATTTCTGGCCCAACAACAGGAGAGCAAGAGTTGATTTTGAATAAAATTATTGTTGATGGTGCAGAAACTCAATCTGCTAAGATTGGTGATAAGGTTACTTTTGAAGTTCCATTCAGAATTAGATTGTCAGATAAAGTATATAAGATTTTGGAATAGTTCTATCATACATAATTGAACATATAAAAAAGAGCCGCAATTTGCGGCTCTTTTTATTTTTAGACTTCTTCAGTGTTTTGAGTTACAATATTTTCATCGATTTCATCCCATTCTTTGGCTTTCCAAAATAAAGCAATATGGAGATTGTATAAGCCGATACCGCCATAAAACAATACGCAAGTATAATACAAACTAGTTGGCATATCTTGGAATAAAAAGAATATCGTTGCTATGCTTAAAAGTGTAAAAGCAATCCAAACACCAATTCTAATATATAATATTAAAATATAAAGGGAGATAAAGGTTAAGATCAGGTAAATTAAGTTTTCGCGACTCAATCCCAGTCCAATAAATTTATATATTCCATATACGCTTGCTAAAAATAAAATAAAGAACTGAAGCAAAGATCTGTTTCGTTGTTCATTATCTTCCATTTCAAAATATTCAGTATTGGTCAAGGGAATGCTTTTTCGGAAAAAGAAAACAAGAGGAATTAAATTAATTACAGGAATGAAACTAAACAAATAAATCCATAAAGGTCTTCTTCTCAATGCGGTCAATTGTAATAGCAGTAGTTGAGAGAATAATAAATATACAAATGCAATTTGTAAAATAATGCTTAAAAACTCAAATATACTATATACAATAATTGAAAGCCTAGAATTTAAGTCTCCAAACCAATGTTCAGAAAAGTTTTCTGTGAAATTCAAATGAAGAGCGAGTAAAGAAGTAAAAAGGATTGTAAAATGTATCGTAAAACTTTTGTTTGATAATAAAGAAACAGAGGGCATTTTTATAAAATTCTTAAAAGAGAATCCCGCATCTGACAGAAATAGGAAATAGAAAAAAGAAAGCGGGGAAAAAACTTTTACAAGTGCGCTTCCGTAAGAATAAATAGAAATATAGAAATCGTTAACGAGTATCGATGATCCAATTTTTTGATAGATTGTGCTGATACTTACTATACAAATTAGTCCAATGAAATAACCTATTAAACTTAATTTTTTTCCATAAAGTATTTTTCCTCTCAATGCACCGTATAATGCATAGGTAGGGAAAAAATTTATAATGAAAAAAATAGATAAAATGGACTCTGAAGTTTCTGATTTACCAAGATTTGTATAAAAGTGTAGTGTATTCAAAACTATTGATGGCAAGCAGATTAAGAGAATAAATTTAATTTTGTCGTACTTTTTTTCATAAACAGCTTCCCAACAAAGCATAATTACGAGAATTAATATATCAATAAATCTGTTTATGATTTCTGCCCAAATAGGTAGTTCTTTCGCTGAATTAAAGGAATCAAACGCACCAAGTAAGCCCATCATTCCTGGCATTCCTGGAATGTGAAAATTATTAATAATAAATTGCTTGATAATAAAAAGAAAGGCAACGATCGCTAGAGGATAAAGAATCGTTTTAAACTTTGAAAAATTAAAATTATAAAAGTAGTTTGTTCTTTCTTCTGGTTTGTCTAATAAAATTTCAGTATTCATTTAGTGGTTAAGGTTTGTTTTTGGGTTGGTTTAAAATGTTTTTTTGTACTAGTAAACTTAACAAATTTTAGTTCTCTTTCAGAATTATTTAAAGACAGAAAATTTCTTTTTTTATTTAACAAACCATTAGTTTTAATCGATATATAGCAGAATAAAAAAAATACTATCTTTACCGATTAAACGTTTATGAACTTAAGTTGCTTTTGCAACACTACATATATAATTATGGCATGTACAAGTTGTTCAACCTCAGATGGTGGCGCACCAAAGGGTTGTAAAAATAATGGGACTTGCGGCACCGATAGCTGCAATAAATTGACTGTTTTTGACTGGCTTTCAAACATGAGTCCGTCTAATGGAGAGGCAATTTTTGATTGTGTTGAGGTTCGTTTCAAAAACGGACGCAAAGAATTTTTTAGAAATTCTGAGAAACTAACTTTAAGTATTGGTGACATTGTAGCAACTGTTGCTTCACCAGGACATGATATTGGAATTGTTACTCTTACAGGTGAATTGGTAAAAATTCAAATGAAGAAAAAAGGAGTAAATCATGAAAGTAATGAAGTTCCAAAAATTTACAGAAAAGCATCTCAAAAAGATATCGATATTTGGTCAGTAGCGCGTGATCGTGAAGAACCAATGAAAGTTCGTGCACGTGAATTGGCAATTCAGCATAAATTAGAAATGAAAATTTCTGATATTGAATTTCAAGGAGATGGATCAAAAGCAACGTTTTATTACACAGCAAATGATCGTGTCGACTTTAGAATGCTGATCAAGGATTTTGCGAAAGAATTCAGTACCAGAGTAGAAATGAAACAAGTTGGTTTCCGTCAGGAAGCAGCGCGTTTAGGTGGAGTAGGTTCTTGTGGACGTGAACTTTGCTGCTCAACTTGGTTAACTGATTTTAGAAGTGTAAATACATCTGCTGCACGTTATCAGCAGTTATCTCTAAATCCTCAGAAATTGGCTGGACAATGTGGTAAACTTAAATGTTGTCTTAACTATGAGTTAGATACTTACATGGATGCCTTAAAAGATTTTCCGGATTATGATACTAAATTAGTAACCGAAAAAGGAGATGCTGTTTGCCAAAAACAAGATATTTTTAAAGGATTAATGTGGTTCGCTTATACCAACAATTTTGCAAACTGGCATGTTTTAAAAATTGATCAGGTAAAAGAAATTATTGCTGAGAATAAACAGAAAAACAAAGTTTCTTCGTTAGAAGATTTTGCAATTGAAGTAACTTCAGAACCTGAAAAAGACTTTAATAATGCAATGGGTCAGGAAAGTTTAACTCGTTTTGACCAACCAAAAAGAAAGAAAAAACCAAATCGCAAACGCAAACCAAATGCTGAAAATGCAGTAGTTGCAGCAGCGCCAAGTAATAAACCACAGCAAGGAAATAATAACAACAATAATAAGCAAGGCGGAGGAAATCCGAATAAATCGAACAAGCCTCACAACAAGCAAAATCATTCTAATAAAAACAAGCAAAACGAAAATAAACAGAATGAAAATAAGCCTGCTGAGCCTAGAAAACCAATAATTATTACTAAAAATGAGAATAAAAAATAGCGGAATTCTTCTTTTGGTTGCAATACTACTCTTCTCTTGTGATAAGAAAAGAGTGTTTGATGAGTACAAATCCGTTGGGAGTGCTTGGCACAAAGACAGCGTTGTTACTTTTGATTTGCCAGTTTTAGATTCTACCAAAAAATACAACTTATTTGTAAATTTGAGAGATAACAACAATTATCCTTTCAATAATTTGTTTTTGATTGTTGCTATTGAAACGCCAAGTGGTTTTACAAAAGTAGATACGTTAGAATATCAAATGGCAAATCCAGATGGAACCTTGTTAGGAAACGGTTTTACAGACATAAAAGAAAGCAAGTTGTTTTATAAAGAAGATGTGAAGTTTAAAGGAAAATATAAAGTTCATATTAAACAAGCTGTTAGAGAATCAGGCAAAATTCCTGGTGTTGAAGCTTTAGAAGGTATTACAGACGTAGGTTTTAGAATAGAACAAAAAGATTAGAAATAATTATGGCAGCTAAGAAAAACAATCAATCAAATAGCGTTAAAGATATTAATTACTATAAAAAGAAGTTCTGGCGGGTTTTTGCTTATACTTTGCTAGGTATTTTAGCCTTCTTTTTATTTGCCTCTTGGGGATTATTCGGTTCAATGCCATCTTTTGAAGATTTGGAAAATCCGGATTCAAATTTAGCTACTGAAATTATTTCTTCTGACGGAGTCGTAATTGGTAAATATTTCAAAACCAATAGATCACAGCTGAAATATTCAGATTTGCCAAAAAGTTTGGTCGAAGCCTTGGTCGCAACTGAAGACGCACGTTTTTACGAACACTCAGGAATTGACGGACGTGGAACTCTAAGAGCCATTTTTACCTTAGGAACAAATGGTGGTGCGAGTACTTTAACACAACAGCTTGCAAAACAATTATTTCACGGTGAAGGTTCTAAATTTTTGCCTTTCAGAATTGTTCAGAAAATAAAAGAATGGATTATTGCGATTCGTCTGGAAAGACAATATACCAAAAACGAAATTCTGGCCATGTATTGCAATGTCTACGATTTCGGAAATTATTCTGTTGGAGTAAGTTCGGCGGCGCAGACTTATTTCTCTAAAGATCCAAAAGATTTAACAATGGATGAATCGGCTATTTTAGTCGGAATGTTCAAAAACTCTGGATTATACAATCCAGTTCGTAATCCGCAAGGCGTAAAAAATCGTCGTAATGTCGTGCTTTCGCAGATGGAAAAAGCAAAGATGATTTCTACTGCAGAAAAATTGAGATTACAGGCTTTGCCAATTACATTGAAGTTCAAGCTTGAAAGTCACCGTGAAGGAACGGCTACTTATTTCAGAGAATACCTTCGTGATTACATGAAAAAATGGGTAGCAGAAAATAAAAAACCAGATGGCTCTGATTATGATATCTACAAAGATGGTTTGAAAATTTATACCACTATCGATTCAAGAATGCAGCTTTATGCGGAAGAAGCAGTTTCTGAACACATGAAAAACCTTCAACAGCAATTTTTTATTGAAATGAAAACCAATAAAAATGCGCCTTTCGTAAATATCACTCAGGCTGAAACAGATAGAATCATGATGCAGGCAATGAAAAATTCTTCGCGCTGGGCTATCATGAAAGATATGGATAAAAGCGAAGATGATATTATAGCATCATTCAAAGTAAAAACGCAAATGAGAATCTTTACTTGGAAAGGAGAGCGTGATACCATCATGACACCATTAGATTCTATTCGTTATTATAAACACTTTTTACAGTCTGGTTTGATGGCAATGGAGCCTCAAACAGGAAATATCAAAGCTTGGGTTGGTGGTATCAATTACAAATATTTTCAATACGATCACGTTGGTCAGGGCGCAAGACAAGTTGGTTCTACTTTTAAACCATTCGTTTATGCAACTGCTATTGAACAATTGAATATGTCTCCTTGTGATTCTATTCTTGATGGCCCTTTTATGATTCATAAAGGACGTCATCACGTAACAGAAGACTGGGAACCAAGAAACTCTGATAACAGATATCGTGGAATGGTAACGTTGAAACAAGGTTTGGCGAATTCTATTAATACGGTTTCAGCTAAATTAATTGATAGAACAGGTCCTGAAGCTGTTGTTGAATTGACAAAAAAATTAGGAGTTAAAACTGAAATCCCGGTTCAGCCTTCAATTGCTCTTGGAGCGGTTGATATTACAGTTGAAGATATGGTTGCTGCATATAGTACATTTGCAAATCAGGGAGTTTATGTAAAACCACAATTTTTAAGCAGAATTGAGAATAAAAGCGGCGAGGTTATTTATGAGCCAATTCCGGAATCTCATGATGTTTTAAATAAAGATATTGCTTTTGCAGTAATTAAATTATTAGAAGGTGTTACTGAAACTGGTTCTGGAGCACGTTTACGTACTCAGGGTGGTGGAAGCGGAGATAACCGTTGGACAGGATATCCTTATATGTTCAAAAATCCAATTGCGGGTAAAACCGGAACAACGCAAAATCAGTCAGATGGTTGGTTTATGGGAATGGTTCCGAATTTAGTAACTGGTGTTTGGGTTGGTTGTGAAGACCGTTCAGCTCGTTTCAAAAGTTTGACTTACGGGCAAGGTGCTACAGCAGCATTGCCGGTTTGGGCTTATTTTATGAAAAAATGCTACGCCGATGAAGCACTTCAGGTCTCAAAATCTGAATTTGAGCGTCCGGCTAACCTTTCGATAAAAGTGGATTGTTATCAAAGACCTGCAGTAGTAAAAGACACTACACAGACAGATCAAAATACAGATGAATTTGAGTTGTAAATTCAATTCAGTTTTAAAATAAATTTATCCTTTTGAAATCTTCTAAACTTAGAAGAAGACAAAAGGATATTTTTTTATGGGATATTTTATTTTTTACGAAATCGATATAATTTAATCTAAAAATCTTATTTTTATCAAAAATATATAGTAATAAAGACACTTTGTTATGATAACAAAAAAAGTAAATAATGTTCATGAGGCAATTCAAGGAATTGAAAGCAATATGACAATAATGTTTGGCGGTTTTGGTTTATGTGGTATTCCTGAAAATACTATTGCCGCATTAGTTAACACCACAATTTCAGATTTAACTTGTATTTCGAATAATGCAGGAGTTGATGATTTTGGTTTAGGATTGCTTTTGCAAAAGAAACAAATCAAGAAAATGATTTCCTCTTATGTTGGCGAAAATGCGGAGTTTGAACGTCAGATGCTTTCAGGAGAACTAGAAGTCGAACTTACACCTCAAGGAACTTTAGCAGAAAGATGTCGCGCAGCTCAGGCCGGAATTCCTGCTTTTTTTACTCCGGCAGGTTACGGAACAGAAGTTGCCGAGGGAAAAGAAGCACGTGAATTCAATGGCAAAATGCATATTATGGAAGAAGCCTTCAAAGCCGATTTTGCAATTGTAAAAGCATGGAAAGGCGATGAAGCCGGGAATCTTATTTTTAAAGGAACTGCCAGAAACTTCAATGCATGTATGGCCGGTGCAGGAAAAATAACAATCGCTGAGGTTGAAGAACTGGTTCCTGTCGGGACTTTGGATCCAAATCAAATTCACATTCCAGGAATTATGGTACAACGTATTTTTCAAGGAGAAAAATTCGAGAAGAGAATCGAGCAAAGAACTGTTAGAGTTAAGAATTAGATAATTGAGATAATGCGACAATTAGATAATTGTTTTTTGAATTATCTAATTATCAAATTCTCTAATTGACACATTATAAATATGGCACTTAGTAAAGAAGATATAGCAAAACGAATTGCAAAAGAAGTTAAAGACAGATATTTTGTAAACCTTGGAATAGGAATTCCGACATTGGTTGCGAATTATGTTAGAGAAGATATTGCGGTAGAATTTCAAAGTGAAAATGGTGTTCTCGGAATGGGGCCATTTCCTTTTGCAGGTGAAGAAGATGCCGATATTATTAATGCAGGAAAACAAACCATTACGACTTTGCCGGGAGCAAGTTTTTTTGATTCGGCTTTTAGTTTCGGAATGATTCGTAGCCAAAAAGTCGATTTAACGATTCTGGGCGCAATGGAAGTTTCTGAAAACGGCGATATTGCCAATTGGAAAATTCCGGGAAAAATGGTAAAAGGAATGGGAGGCGCAATGGATTTAGTAGCTTCTGCTGAAAATATCATCGTTGCCATGATGCATGTGAACAAAGCAGGCGAATCTAAAATCTTAAAAAAATGTACTTTGCCATTAACAGGCGTAGGATGCGTTAAAAAGGTCGTAACTGAGCTTGCAGTTCTCGAAGTGACTAAAAATGGATTTAAGCTCTTAGAAAGAGCACCAGGCGTTTCTGTCGAGCATATCATCGCTTCAACGGAAGCTAATTTGATTATTGAAGGTGAAATTCCTGAAATGATTTTTTAAATAAGGTACAAAGTTGCAAAGATTCAAAGTAACAAAGTGATTTTGAAGAAAAGTAAAAAAGAAAAACCGCCTATTTGGGCGGTTTTATATTTTTAAACTTAGGGGCTTAGTTATCTTAGCTACTAAAAATTTAATTTAAATTAAATGAAGCTCCTAAACTGAAAGTAGCTTGATTATTTAAGTGATCAAATACATCATTATCACTGCTGTATTTTGCAATTGGAAAACCAATTTCTGTGAAAACACCAAATCCATCAGTAAAGAAATAACGACCTCCGATGTGACCTCCAAAATTTTTCAAACCTAAACTTAAACCTGGGTAGACATCTAATTGCTCTACTCCAATAACGCTGCTTAAGTTAGCATTAATTCTTGCTTTTGCATCAAAACGATCTTTGAATTCTGGTTTGTAATCATTGTATGGGGTTGGGTGATCGCCATAAATTCCGTTAAAATTGTTTACACCAAGTAAATAATTTGACACAAAACCAAAAGAGAAATTTTCTCCTAAACCAAAATCAACAGAACCTTGAATTCCAGAACCACCATCTTGTAGGTTAGCACCAACATTTACTCTGATATCTCCTTTGCCTGTAAAAGCTTTCTGAGCATTAACAAATCCGAATGATACTAAAAACAAGAGTGTAATAACTTTTTTCATAAAATTAAATATTAATTATTTTGCGGTGCAAATGTATATTTAATATTTTAATTCCTACCTTTTTCGTCAGGATATAATTCATTTAACGGTTCACTTTGCCAGAACTCCTTTGTATCCACATTCATAATCGTCAAAGGCCCTTTGAAAGCAGCGCCTGTATCAACATTCCAAACACAAGCTTTGTTTACAGGAACCGTTTCTCCAATTCGCGTAACAGGAGTGTGTCCAATGTAAATTTCTTTATAAACCGTAAAACGTTTTGGATAATATAAATCATCGGGTTTTAAAGCTGGGTTCAAAGCCAGTGCCGATTCCCAAAGTGTTCTGTCCCAATAAAATAATTTCGGAAAATATTCCCAGACCACACCATTTAAATTGGTGAATCCGGCGTGAACAAATAGACGGTTTTCATCATCGAGATAATAGTCTTTCAGAGATTCTAAAAAAGCAATATGAGTTTTCTTTTTTTCTTCAGAAAGTTTAGAATATCCTTCAACAGTAGCTTTTCCGCCATGTTTGTACCACATTTCTTCATCAAAATCTTCATGTCTGTTTTCGAGCCAGTCTAGTGCCAGCTGATCATGATTTCCTCTGATGCAAATGCATTTTTGTTTGCTTTTAAGGTCAATTAAAAAATCGATGACGTCAGCAGACTGACTCCAGCCGTCTACATAATCACCTAGAAAAATAAGAGTATCTTCGGTAGTAACTTTGGCTTTATTCAACACTTGCTCAAGTGCGCGTAATCCTCCGTGTATGTCGCCTATAACAAATGTTCGCATTATTTAAATTTTCGAGTAGAAGAACAAAAATAGAAAGAATAATTGGTTTCAACTCAATGATTTTTTATTCTTTAAAGATTGGTATTATTTATAACTATTTGCCGTGACTTTTTATTGCTTTACTTTTTAAATTTGCAATATGTCAGAAGTGCCAACATATCGAAAAATTATTCAT
The DNA here is from genome assembly GCF_900182645.1 of Flavobacterium resistens. GTDB lineage: Bacteria > Bacteroidota > Bacteroidia > Flavobacteriales > Flavobacteriaceae > Flavobacterium > Flavobacterium resistens. The sequence continues at coordinate 77,186 of NZ_FXTA01000004.1, forward strand.
ATTGACATGGATGCTTTTTATGCTTCTGTCGAGCAGATGGATAATCCTGCTTTGCGAGGAAAACCTGTGGCAGTTGGTGGTTCTGAGAATCGAGGAGTGGTTTCGGCTGCAAGTTACGAAGCCAGGAAATTTGGTGTTCGGAGTGCTATCAGCGGAGTTTTGGCCAAGAAATATTGTCCTGAAATAATTTTTGTTCGTCCGAGATTTGACCGCTACAAAGAGATTTCTTCCAAAATCCATAAAATTTTTCATGAATATACTGATCTGGTTGAGCCGCTTTCGCTTGACGAGGCTTACCTTGATGTAACGCAAAATAAAAAAGGAAATCCAAGTGCGAGTTTGCTTGCTCAGGAAATCAGACTGCGAATTCTTAATGAAGTTGGACTTACGGCATCTGCCGGAATTTCAGTAAACAAATTTGTTGCTAAAATTGCCAGTGATGTGAATAAACCTAACGGACAAAAAACGGTAAATCCAGATGAGATTTTAGCTTTTTTGGAAGAATTGCCAATTCGGAAATTTTATGGCGTTGGAAAAGTAACCACCGAAAAAATGTATCAACTTGGGATTTTTACCGGAGCCGATTTAAAAAGCAAAACAATAGAATTTCTGGAAAAACATTTCGGGAAATCTGGCGCTTTTTATTATAAAGTGGTTCGCGGAATTCATAATAGCGAAGTAAAAGCGCATCGCATAACAAAATCGGTCGCAGCCGAACATACTTTTGATGTCAATTTATCTTCTGAAATTTTTATGCTCGAACAGCTCGATAGAATTGCAGCTTCATTAGAAAAACGGTTGAAAAAGCACAAAATTTCAGGTAAAACAGTTACTCTTAAAATAAAATACAGTGATTTTACACAACAAACCCGAAGCAAAACACTTCCTTATTTTATTTCAGATAAAAGTCTGATTTTAGAAATTGTGGAAGAATTGTTGTATCAAGAGCGAATGAAAGATTCTGTAAGATTGCTCGGGATTTCGCTAAGTAACTTAAATACAGAGGAAAAGAAAGCAGTTGTTGTGCAATTGAAATTTTCTTTTTGATTTGTTATAATCTTTGAAATTACGGTTTTCCGTAAAGAAAATTCAAGTTTTCGTCTTATCTTTGAGAGAAAAGTCATCTATTTTAAATCGCTCCAATATGAAAAACGCTAACCCTGAAGAAGCATCTTATCGTTATTCGGTTCCAATCTTGGCTTGGGATTTTCACTATGAATATATAAATGAATTGAAAGCCATGACTGCCGATCTGAAAAGGTTGCATACGATTTCATCTCAATATGCATGGAACGAAAGAGAACTTAAAATAGAAGAACGAATTAAAAATGAAGTAATTGTAATAACCGATTTGAATTTAAAAATCGTTTTTGCCTCCAGTAAAATTAAAAGAATGACGGGTTATACCGAAGCGGAAATTTTAGGAAACACACCCAAAATGTTTCAAGGCCCGGATACGTGTCCACATGCTTTGCAAGAAATCAGAGAAGCAATTCAGTTAAAAACTTCGTTTGAGAAGACAATTGAAAACTACAAAAAAAACGGAAAAGTATACAGTTGTCACATCAACGGTTTTCCTGTTTATAATTCGAAAGGAGAAGTTTCTCATTTTATAGCATTTGAGAAAAATGCATTTAGTGCTTAATTTTTAAACACAAAGAGCGCAAGTTATAAAATGAAAAACCGTCCACTAGGACGGTTTTTTGTTCTTAGAAACTTAGAATCTCAGTATCTTAGACTATAAATTTTCAAAGAAATCATTTCCTTTATCATCAGTAATGATAAAAGCAGGGAAATCTTTCACAGTAATTTTACGAACAGCTTCCATTCCTAATTCTTCAAAATCAACAACTTCAACTTTTAAAATATTGTCTTGAGCCAAAATCGCAGCAGGACCTCCAATTGAACCCAAATAGAATCCGCCATATTTGTTGCAGGCATCCGTAACTTGTTTGGTACGATTTCCTTTTGCCAACATCACCATACTTCCACCATTTTTCTGGAATTCATCAACATAAACGTCCATACGTCCAGCCGTTGTTGGACCAAAACTTCCTGAAGCCATTCCTTCCGGAGTTTTTGCCGGACCAGCGTAATAAACCGGGTGATTTTTAAAGTATTCCGGCATTGGTTTTCCGGCGTCTAATAATTCTTTGATTTTTGCGTGTGCAATATCTCGGGCAACAATCACAGTTCCGTTTAGTTTCAAACGTGTTTTGATAGGATATTGAGATAATTTCGCCAAAATATCGGCCATTGGCTGATCTAAATCAATTTCAACCGGCGCTTCTAAATGTGGCGCTGTTTCCGGTAAAAATTGTTTCGGATTTACCTCCAATTGCTCAACGAAGATTCCGTCTTTTGTAATTTTTCCTTTAATGTTTCTATCCGCAGAACAAGAAACACCTAATCCAACCGGACAAGAAGCCGCATGACGAGGCAAGCGGATTACACGAACATCATGTGTAAAATATTTTCCACCAAACTGAGCGCCAATCTCACTTTCCTGGCAGATTTTCTGAACACGTTCTTCCCATTCTAAATCACGAAATGCCTGACCGGCCATGTTTCCTGAAGTTGGCAAATGATCATAATATCCTGCAGATGCTTTTTTAACGGCGCTTAGGTTCGCTTCCGCAGAAGTTCCACCAATAACCAAAGCCAAGTGATAAGGAGGACAAGCCGAAGTTCCTAAATCTTTGATTTTTGCACGAATAAATGCATCCAAAGATTTATCATTCAATAATGATTTTGTTTGTTGGTATAAATAAGTCTTATTTGCAGATCCTCCACCTTTTGCCATAAACAAGAACTCGTATGAAGCTCCCTTTTTAGCATAAATATCAATTTGAGCCGGAAGATTTGAACCGGAGTTCTTTTCTTCAAACATCGAAATCGGAACGATTTGAGAATAACGTAAGTTACGTTTTTGGTACGTATTGAAAATTCCTTTGCTTAACCATTCTGCATCATCAACACCAGTGAAAATACTTTCACCTTTTTTCGCCATTACAATTGCCGTTCCGGTATCCTGACAGCTTGGTAATTGACCTTCGGCAGCAACAGAAGCATTTTGCAGTAAATTGTACGCCACAAAACGATCGTTGTCTGTAGCTTCTGGATCGTCAAGAATGTTTCTTAATTTTTGTAAATGTGTCGTTCTAAGCATGAACGAAACATCTGTTAAAGCTTCTTCAGCCAATAATTCTAAACCTTTTGGATCTACTGTTAAAACCTCACGTTCTCCAAATTTTTCAACTTTTACAAAATCAGAGGTGATTTTGCGGTATTGTGTCTCATCCTTTAAAATTGGATAAGGATCTTGGTATATAAAATCAATCATTGTTTTGTTTTTTACAAAGTTAGAAATTATTTACCTAAGAAAGAATTTGAATAAGGCTGTTTTAGAAACTTTAAGAAGTGTAATGTAAGTCAATAAAACTCATTTTAAAATAAGGCTTTCGATGAAGAAATTATTTTATTATTAGAGTTATGAAAATTAAAATTGAAAAGACAAAACAGAGATATTTAAAAATAAAAGCACACCACTTTCGTGTTTTATTAGTATCCATTTGGTATTTTTTGATGTTATATTCCCATTCAGAGTGTTGTTTATTTTTGATCAAAAGCTCAAAGTTTTCTTTGGCTTTGATATAATCACGTTCACAAATTTTCTGGAAATAATGAAAAACAAAACTCAAAATGAAAAACGTGCTTGCTGAAATAAAAACTTCCGACATGGTTTTTTCTGTATTTTAAAAAAACCAAGTCGCCACAAAAATTGCCGTAATCACACAAATCAAATCGACCAAAAGCATCGTTCCCAAAGCGTAACGCGTATTTTTAATATTCACAGAGCCAAAATAAACCGCAATCACATAAAACGTACTTTCTGCACTACACTGGAAAATACTGCTCAATCGCGCTGTTAAAGAATCGGCACCAAAAGTATTCATCGAATCAATTAAGAATCCACGTGATCCTGCTGAACTAAATGGACGCAGCATCGCAACTGGTAACGCATTTGTGATTTCTTTGCTTACGCCTAAATTTGAAAATACAAATCCGATTCCGTCACTGATGATTTCGAATAATCCGCTGTTTCTGAATAATGAAATTGCAACCAACATTCCCAAAACATAAGGGAAAATCGTAACTCCTGTTTTAACTCCGTTGTTTGCTCCAACTACAAAAGTGTCGAAAACAGTAGTGTCAGCTTCTTTGAATTTTTTCTCGTGCGTGAAAGAGAAAATCAAAGTAAAAAGAACAATTGTAAGTAAAATTAAACCTGAAAGGTTAGAAGTAAAGTAGTTTTTTCCAATTAAATCCAAATGATTCACATACATCAGTAAACCTACAATTGCAGCAATCATAGTAATCAAACCAATTACAAGTGAAGCACTTTTGAAATTGATTTTTTGTTTGATTCCAACAATAAGAAAAGCTGCAATTGTACCAATAAATGAAGTAATAACGCATGGAAGAATTACATCGGCTGGATTTGTTGCGTTTGCAGCAGCGCGATATCCAATAATTGAAGTAGCAATCAAAGTCAAACCAGATGCATGTAGACACATGAACATGATTTGCGCATCGCTGGCTTTATCTTTTTCTGGGTTTATTTCCTGTAAACTTTCCATTGCTTTTAATCCAAATGGTGTTGCGGCCGAATCTAATCCCAAGAAATTGGCAGCAAAGTTTAATGTCATATAGGAAATCGACGGGTGATTTTTAGGAATACTTGGAAACACTTTTACAAAAACAGGGCTTAAAGTTTTAGCTAATTTTCCTGATGCTCCGGAAATAATTAAAAGTTCCATTAATCCGCAGAAAAAGGCTAAATAAGCAATTAAAGGAAGAATTAAATCAACCAAAGTGCTTTTGCAAGTCGGCAATAAACCATCAGATTTTTGAAGACCACTGTAAATTTTTACGGTTTTGTTTTTGTAAACGTAAGTCGTGTCGGCATTTAGCGTATCACGATTGATAATCATGGTTTGATCTTTCGCTTTTGAAATACTGTCTTTGATGAAAGCAGGAAGTTCTTCGATGTATTTTTCAGAAACTAAAATTGGGTCGTCTTTTTTTCCATTCAATACAGAATCAATAGTGTAAGTATTGGCAGTGAATAAACTGACTACAATAAAGAGAATAGAAGAAATAAAAATCGCTAACCAAAATCTGCTTAATACCATAATTGTAATTTTTTGTAAATGTAATTATTTAGCAATAATAAGCATAAAGATTTAAGTATCGAAACGGGAAGTAATCGCTAAAAAGAACAATTCTTCACTTAAAATCCTATTTATTCGATAATAATTTTTGTTTCCAGATACTTTTCAAAAGATTTAATTTCTTCGAAAAGAAGCTGTTTTTTGCTTGATTCAGTTTCGTCGAAAAATTCAGCTTCAATTCTGACATGATCTTTTTTAATCGTTCTTTTCCAGATTCCGATTACTTTTCCGTTTTCTAAAATTATCGGTTTGAAAATGCCATTATTGGTAAAAACCTTTGATTGATTTTGTGCCAAAAAGGAAGCTTCACGAGTTTTATACGAAATTAAAATTTCATCAAAAGCAGGAAGAAAGTGAATGCTTTCCTTGAAGTTATCGTTTTCAATTCCTTGATTAACAAAATAATAATTTTTATTTTCGATTTCAATACTATTTAATTGCAACATAATTGCATCAATGGTTTTTTTGCAAATAGTAGGCGGAAAACCTGACCACCACGAAAAATCTAGCAAAGTTGCCGGACCATGGCTTTCAAAATATCGTAGAGCAAGTTTTGCTAAAGCTTCTTCTTTTGTTATTTTGTTTTTTGGCTTCGGAACTCTTTCTTCAAGTAAAGCATAAGTGATTTGTTTGCCTTTCATTTTTCCATTACAAACCAAACCATCCAATTCGGCATTCATCATAATGGCAGCACTTAAAAAATCAGCGCTAGAAGTTTTTTTGATATTGAGTTCCTGCATGATTTCGTCACGCGTTAAATGATTATTTCCAGATAAAAGTTTTTCAATTGCGACATTTGCCTGATTTAGTTTTTTGTCGTCATAATCAAATTTTTTGGCTGCAGAAGCTGTAAAACGTTTCACTTGTGGCGCAGAAAGATCCAACATCCAATAAATGTCTTCAGCAGAAACAAAATGCCAAGTTGGTCGCAAAATATGTGTCCGAATAATTTTAGCCGAATTTATCGCTTCTTCAATCTCTTTTTCGGTCGCATCACAACGGGAACCAATCGCCCATTTTGCCATCGCATAATCCTGAGCCTGCATTGCTCCAAAATGCTTCACAATTTCCTGTGGTAAACAAGGACTTGATTTATAAAGCTTTTGAGCAACCAAACGATGATGTGAAATTTCAGAATGAACCATTTTTAAAACTTTTTATTAAACCATTAAGTGATATAAGTTCATGATAATAAACCTCAGTATCTTAGCAACTTAGAACCTTAGCATCTTAAAAAAATCAGACATGAATAATTTCGTCATCAATCAATAAATCTTCACGTCGTAAACGAAGAAAAATCTGGGCAACAGCAATAGTATCTTTTTCGCAATATGTTACAATTCGGTCAATATCTTTTTCGACGTAAAAAACATGCGCCACCTGACTTCCGTCGATATCGCCTTTTGGAGAAGGAACTCCAAGAATTTTTGTCAATAATTTTAAAGATGTAAAATGTTTGTAATCACCAAATTTCCATAATTCTAAAGTATCTAAATGCGGAATTTCCCAAGGTTTTTTCCCAAATAAATTCAGTTTGTCCGGAATCGCAATTTGGTTGATGATCATTCGGCGCGCAATAAACGGAATATCAAATTCCTTTGCATTATGTCCGCACAAAAGATGCTGCGGCTGATTGAAATGATTATTCAGAAGATTATTAAAGTCTTTCAGAATCTTTTTTTCTTCTCCAAAAAAAGAAGTTACTCTAAAGTTTCGAATATCCCCTTTGATGGTGAAAAAGCCAACCGAAATACAGATAATCTTACCAAACTCCGCCCAAATTCCGGCGCGATCATAAAATTCTTCCGGTGTAAAATCATCTTTTCGCTGATATTGTGTTTTTAAATCCCAAAGCGATTGCATTTCCGCGTCAAGCGAATTGAAGTTTTCTTCTTCCGGAACGGTTTCAATATCAAGAAATAAAATGTTATTGAGGTTTATTTTTTCAATCATTATTTAGACATCTTAGATGTTAGATTTTTAGACTTCTTAGATTTATAAAAGTACAAAAAATCAATCTTTACATAAGAATTAACTTATTTTTTAAAATAAACTTTGCTGTTTACTTGGACTTTCATGTTCCAAAAGCCATTTTTTACGAGACAATCCGCCGGCGTATCCGGTTAAAGATCCGTTTGTCCCGATAACGCGATGACAAGGAACTACAATCCAAAGCGGATTTTTTCCATTTGCTGATGCTACAGCGCGAATTGCTTTTACATCTCCCAATTTTTTGGTCTGATCCATATAACTTACTGTTTTTCCGTACGGAATTTCCAATAATGCTTTCCAGACTTTTTGTTGAAATTCGGTTCCTTGCGGATTCAGTTTTAAGTCGAAATCAGTTCTTTTGCCTTCAAAATATTCATTTAATTGAGAAACAGCATCCTTTAAAACTTTTGGGATTTTTTTAGAAACTTCATTTGTGCCAACATCAGAAACAGAAATCACGGCAATACCATTTTCATCTCCAACAATTTTGGTGATTCCTAAAGGCGAGTTGATGTAAGCTGTTTCCATTTTTTTAATTTAATCACAAAGTTCGCGAATATTTTTGAACCATATGTTCTATAAATTCATTTACAATTTAATGCAGATTTTACCAGCCTCCGCCTCCGCCACCGCCACCTCCGCCACCGGAGCTTCCTCCGCCAGAACTTCCACTACTTGAACTGCTTGAAAATGTATTGTAGGTAGAACTAAAATGTGTCATCATTTTAATCGAAAATCCCGAAGAACCTTCAGAGGTTTTTATCCAATTATTGGTGTAGTTCAGTTTTTTTAAAATATCAGTGAATTTTAGATTCCATTTGTCTTCAATTCCTAATGCAAAGGCATAAGGCAAATTTTCTTCATAAATGTGTATTGAAGTTGCATTTTCTTCGGGTTTGTAATCTAATAAGTACTGTTTTAGTTTTTTGATTTGAAATTTTGTTTCAATTCCGAGTTGGGTATAAACGCTTATCAAACTTAAATAGATACTAAATCCGAAAATTACTAGAAAGAGAACCAGCAAATTCAAGACAGAATAGCTTTTGTCTACATTGACTGCAAAAAATGATGCAAAGCAAAAAACGCCTGTAAAAACAGAAAAGAAGAGACAAAGTAAAATTCCACCGAATTCAACTTTCAAAATTGACAGGAAAGCGCCTCTTAGAAGCAAAATTGTCAATATTAGAAACATAAATCCAGAAATAGCGGCCCAGAAGATGGTTCCTTTTGCAACGTAACAATATCCCAATAATGCCGGAATTGTAATTGCAAAACCTACTAAAATTTGTTTGTAATTGCTCGAAAAATAGTCTTTTAAATTGTATTGGCTTTCAAGCGATTTCTCAAGTGCCTCTTTGGCTTTATCAAAGATTAAATAGGTTTTTTTATCAATTTCAAAAGAATCATTTTCTTCGAATAAAGCTTTTAAAACTGCATTTTCTTCTTTGGATAAATTTGTCGTTATACTTCCTTTTTTAAGGGAATATTGAAACCCATCTGCCCAATTTTCTTTTCCGTTATCGGAAATTTCAATGGCTCCTTTTTTTGAAAGATTAATTATTGCAATTAAAAGCGTTTGCGAACTGACATATCTTTCTTTTATGTAGTGTAATGAAGTTGCAGAATAGAGGTTTTTCAGATCGATTTTGCTGTTTTCATTTTTTAACAACGGATCTTCACCATATCTTTTCCACGAAAAATAATAAAATGCAAAGCAAATCGAAACCACACCGATTGCAAGTAGTATTTTATCTAGCGCTAAGAATTCTTCCATTTTATAATGAGGAGAGAAAAATGGCTGATGAACAATTCCTTTTGGAAAGCCTGCTGCAACAGTAAAACCTTCTTCTTTTTTTAGGTTTTTGGAAGTAAAATAAATGCAATTGTCAACTATTTTAGAGTTGCATTCATGTGCTTTCGAACCTAAAATTCCGGTGTAACAAGATGTTTGAAAGGCTTTAGCAGATTTTGGTAAAATTATTTTTGCGGTTACATTTTCAATTTCAAATTGCCAGTAGTTTCCGGTAACATTCCAGTAAATTTCATCAAATTCATCATAAGAATGTGTTTGCGCCTCAACCTCATAGGTGACTTTGTAAGTGTAAGTTCCCTCTGGAAGAGAATAATCTTTGTCGCCAATATAGATTTTAAATGTTTCATTATCTGCATCGATATGATATAATTCTTTGAGACCGTCGCGGGTAACATTTAAAACAGTGTAAAAATTATTTTTAGAAACTTTTGGCGAGTCAGTCGTCAACGGAAGTTCTCTAAATATACCATGATCGATTTGCTCACCTTTCGCATAAACTTTAATCGTTTCTGTAACGATAATATTTCCATTTTCTTTTAAGAGAATGTCTGCGTGAAATTGTTTTATCTTTTCGGGATTTTCATCTGAAGAATAAGCTTCGTCCTGAGCGTAACTTTGGAAAAATGAAAGTAATAAAAAGCAAATTGAAAATAGAAAGCGGAGTTTTTTCATGTTGAAAAACAATTATTTTTATGAAGGAAAAATAGTGTTTTTATTTTAAAAACTGTGAATTCTAAGTTTTAATAATCAGCCAATCCAAATTTATAATCTAAAAATTGCTCAATTTTTTCGCTTGAAATAACCTTTTTAATATTCGATTTTTCAGAACTGAATTTCGGTAAAATCAGATTTTGTTCTTTTGCTTTTTGGGTATAATATTCCTCTCTTGTTGGATGAAAAGGTGCAACGGCATTGAAAACTTCGTTCCATTTTGATTGGTTTATGATTTCTTCAATAATACCGATGCAGTCATTTTGATGAATCAAATTTACTGGAGCATCAGGATTTTCAAGGTTTTCTTTTCCTGATAAATGTTTTACAGGATGACGGTCTTCGCCGATTAATCCGCCGAAACGTAAAATTGTTGTTTGGAAGTTTTTGTTTTCAAGAAGAATATTTTCAGCCAAAAATAATTGTTTGCCGCTTTCTGTTTCAGGATTAGGAATGGTTTCTTCGTTTATGAAATCATTTTCATCGCTGTAAACGGAAGTTGAACTTACAAAAAGTACTTTCTCAACAGATGATTTCTCTATAAACGGAATTAGATTCTTGATTTTTTCGACAAAAACTTTCTTTTTAGCGTTTGGATCGACCGCTCTCAATTTTGGCGGAATATCTATAATTAAGATTTCACTTTCGGATAAAAAAGAATTAACGGATTCAGATATGCTTTCGCTTTCAAGCGCAACCAAAAATGGGTTTATTCCCGAGTCTTTTAAAATTGCAAGTTTATTTTCTGAAGTTGTTGAGCCGTTTATCGAATTTCCTTTTTCAATCAGTTTTTTTGCCAAAGGAAATCCTAGCCAACCACAACCAAGTATACTTATTTTTGTCATTTTTTCTTTTAAAGGTGCAAAGTTACAAAGGTTCAAAGAAGCAAAGATTTTTATTTCAATTAAAAAAATCTGCGATTACAAAGTTAGCGTAAATCGGACTTTATCTTTTCCTTTTGCACCAATTCTCTTGTAAAATTTAATTGCTCGTTCATTAAATTCTGGAGTTTGCCATTGAATATTTACGCAATTGTTTTGAGTTCCGATTTCCTTGAGCTTTTCAATTAAAACTTCACCAATTCCAAAACTTCGCGCTTCTTCTTCTAAAAACAAACAATCCATGTATAAAAATGTCGAGGCATCCCAGGTTGAGAAATCAAAAGTATACGAAACATAACCAACAATTGTTTCTTTTGTGGCAACAACCAAACAGAATAATTTGGGATTTTCACTGAATAAAGCATTCTTTAGATTTTCTTCTTTTCCTTCAGATGAAAATTCGGCTTTTTCGAATTCTGCATGTTTCTGAAGTAAAACTAAGAGTTTAGGTAAATCTGTGATTTCACAATTTCGGATTAAATATTCCATTGTAAATTAATTTCGGTTTGAAGAAAATTGATAAAATGATGGAAATAATCCGGATAATTTTCATTGGCGCGGGTTGCGATGAAATGTTTTCGTTTCAAACCATTTTTCCCGACTTTAATCGCTTTGATTGGGCTTGATTTTAGATGTGGCTGAAGCGCCCATTTTGCCATTGACATAACGCCCATATCGGCTTTTACCATTTCCAGAGAAGCTTCTGTCAGTGGCATCGGTGTTATTTTCTTTGGTGAAACTTTGGCTGGAGCCAAAAGAAATTGATGAATGGTTACGGTTTCCATCGGAAGCGAATGAATAATCAAATGTTCATTTATAAAATCCTCTGCAACAACATATTTTTTATCAGCCCACGGATGATTTTCAGAAACTGCCATTACAACTTCGTCTTGAAAAAGCTCGGTGTATTTAATATTATTGTCTTTGATGGTATCGCTTACAACGGCAATATCGATAGTATTATCCAAAAGTTTTTGAAGCGGAATATGAGTCGCTTCGGCTACAATTTTCAATTCGACATTAGGATACAGCAAATGAAATTGTTTCATAACTGATGGAAGCCAGTGATAGCTGGAAAAACATTCGGTACTGATTCGGATTTCACCATATTCACCAAAAACCATTTGTTTGATTTGTGTTTGTGTTTCTGAGAGTTTGTTCAGGATTTCATTGGCTAAATCGTAGATTTTTTCGCCTGCTTTTGTCAAAACCAATTTTTTATTGGTTCGCAAAAAAATGGCCGTACCCAATTGATATTCTGCTTCTTTGAGCTGATGACTCAATGCCGATTGTGTCAAATGAAGTTTGTCAATTGCTTTTGTGATGCTTCCTTCTTCAACAATTGCTTTTATCAATTTTAAGTGACGTATTTCCATTTTTAGACTATTAATACACAAAGTAACAAAATTTTAGAGTGGCTTTTGTATGAAAAAAAGTAATGTTCTGCATGAATTCTTTTCGTTTTTATGAAAGCTAAAACCGTTTTAATTTTGGAAAAACAAAAACCTTTAAAACAACAAACTATGGAAGCGCAAATCAAACATTACGAAAATAAACTGGCCTTTGAAATGGATCCTTCTGATTTATTTGATGCCTTGAACGAAGGTGAAAATATTATTGTGATCGATGCCCGAAGAGCTTTTGGTTATGATGAAGAACATATTCCAAATTCGATTAATATTCCGCATCGCGAAATGAATTTAGAAACGACACAACATTTAGACAGAAACGTTTTGTATGTTACCTATTGCACAGGAATTGGTTGCAACGCATCGACAAAAGGAGCGTTAAATATGACAAAACTGGGATTTAAGGTAAAAGAATTAATTGGAGGACTAGAATGGTGGAAAATTGACGGTTATGCAACAGAAGGCACAAAAGGAGTGAAAGAAGGATTGAAAATTGAATGTGCATGTTAAGACTTTAAAGGTTCTAAGATGCTAAGATTCTAAGGTACTAAGGTTTCTCAGAATATTTAAAACAACAAAAAGCATTATTTTCATAGTGCTTTTTGTTGTTTTACGTGTTTGCTAAAAAAAATTAGTACCTTAGAATCTTAGCGTCTTAGTACCTATTTTTAAGCCTCAATTAAAGCTTTTAAACCTTGCAAAATTGGATTTTCTTCGCCTTGTGGTTCTTCCTGAACGGCTCCGGGACGATTGTCTTCTTGAATAATTTGGAGTTTTACTTTTTGATTTTCTTCAGATAAAACATAATTCATGATGAAATAGTTCTCCGGTTTGTCTTCTAATCCCGGTCTTGGGAAAAATAAGGAGTAACTGATTTTCTGATTTGGGACAACTTCTAAAATTGCTCCCCATTGTTCAAAAACCTGGCCTTCCCATTCATTTCTAAATCGTATTTCACTGCCTTTCTCCCAGTTTGTGACGAGGTCGCTTCCATATTGCCATTGTTTGACCAATTCAGGTTTTGTCAAGGCATTCCATACTTTTTCGATTGGGGCATTCAGAACGATTGTAGAAATATTTGTTGCCATTTTATTCTATTTTAACATTGTTTTTCTCTGCAATTTTTTTGAATAAATCTTCTTTGTTCTCCGATTTCATCTTCTGGTAAATAGCACCCAGCATTTGCTCAGAATCTTTCTGATAATCTGAATTTTCATTCGTATAAATAATATGCGCCATAAAAATATTGTCTAAAGCCTTTTCATCGTCTTTCATTAGAAAATAGTTCTTTCCGGCACCAAAGTAGCCTTCAGCATTATTTGGATGATATTGAATCAGTTTTTCATAATAGCTGATTGCAGTTTTATAATCGGATTTGAACGTATAAACAACGCCAATATTCATCAAAGCAAAATTCCCTTCGGGATAAACTTCTAATGATTTCTTATAATATTTTATCGCGTTATCGTAATCATTTAATTGTCGGTAGGAAACTGCGATATCATCAAGTGCAAGAACAAAATTTGAATCTTCATTTAGAGCCAGCAGAAAACTTTCAATAGCCAGTTTGTAATTGTTCTTTTGCATAAAATCTTTCGCAATTACATAAAAATTCTGCGCTTTTTTATTTTTTGATTCGCCGTAAAAAACATCGTCTTTGTTTTCCGTTAAACTCGGAACCAAGTTGGGACATTTTTTAGAAACGACACCTTGAATTTTAAGAATCATGGTTTTAATTCCATCAACTGTATTTATCGATTCTCGGACTTTTGGGTCTTTATCTGTTAAAATCAGTTCGGCCATTGGTTTTGTGAGACAATCTCTGTAAACATCTTCTGTGATTTTTGAACTTTTTTCTAAACATTCACAGGATTTTGCTGCGATTTTTTCTTCAACCGTCTGTGCTTGAAGTGTTGAAAGGCTTGTAAAAGTTAAAAAAAGCAAGAAGTTTTTTTTCATCTTAAATAATTAAAATTAGGCTGAATTTGTTTTTATTCTGGTTTAACAATTGCTGGTTTCAAACTGTCTTTCACAACGGCTAAACTGTCTGTTACCGGAGCAACAGGTAATTGAGGCACTGGCGCTGTGTATCTTTTTATTTTTTGCTGAACTAAAATAGCATCATTCAATACAAATGGAGTTGGCATCATCCAATCGCTTCTTGGTTTGACTTTAAGTAACGGATTAGTCATTAAATCGAAAGAGCTCTCAATTAAATCCATATCAAAAATCGATGATTTGTTAATGTAGAATTCCATTTCCAGAGGTTCATTGCCTACAACATAATAACATAATATTTTTGCACCTTCTCGTTCAAGTTTATTGGTTTTTTCGCCTGAAGTAGCAACACCGTTTGCCTTAAAGTTATAAAACGTCATTTTTGGGTTGGCAAAAATGTCATAACGGTTTACTTTTCGGTTTGGTGTTATTCTGATTTTTATATATCTTTTGTTGCCTATTACGCTGTCTCTAAGGAAAGAAATTGTTGGTTTCGGAACATCAACAACAGGAGCAATCGCGCTGTAAGTAAAACCAGAATTGTATTTGCTGGCAAGCGGAAGACTATTTAACCCAACTGCTTTTTGATTTTTTTCGCCCAAATATGATTTTGTCCAATCGTCTAAATTAACATCATAAGTTGTCCATACAGCCGAATTGGTATTGGCATTATAAACGTATAATAAACTGTTTGATTTTGCTTTTCCGTGTTCGTATCCAGAATGATAACCCGCATAGATGAAAAAACCAATTGAAATGGCAAAGAAGAACATCGTCCAAACTCCTTTTTTAATAAAAGAGCCAAATACAGGAAGAAGTAAGCCAAATGCAAGAACGGTTAGTATTGCGCTTCCAAAAAGAATTTTTAATCCCAAACCAATTGGAAACATTACAATAAATGGTGTAATGATGATTAAAGCCGGGATAGAAAACAATAGATTTAATGCTAAACTATTGTGTCCGGTAAGAACATAAATTCCGAATAAAATTATACCAAAATAAACCGGAACAATTAAGAAACCAGCTCCAACCAAACTATTGGCAATAAAACCATTTATGATAATCCAAAGCAGCAATGCAGTGGCAAAATGATTCATCGATGATTTTGGTTCAGAAAAATGATGATAGAAAGCAAAGCAAATAGCTATGCTTAGCGTAACGAATGCGCCAATATACGCGTGGCCATTATAAGTGAATCCGTTTAATAAATCAGAATATTGTGGATAGATTTCCAAAACAATTTTCCATCCTAAAAAAGTCACTAATCCTGCAATGACTACAGCTCCTAAAAGTGGTACAAAGCCTTTGAAAATTTCTCTGAAGCTGATGATATGTTTGGCTTTTCCGATAAAAATAAAAAGGATAAGTAATCCTAAAGCAATCAGCGTCATTGGTGTTACCCACGAAAAAGGATAACTGATGAAAGAAAATGGAACACTGAAATAAACATCGTCTTCAGTAGAATCAGTAGCATTTAAATCGGCATTTGATAAATATTTTAATAAAGGCATCAAGTAGGATCCTTGATGTGCCAAAGTAGTTTTATTCAAATGCTGTACGTCGTCTTGCTGTGTGTGATAATTGTAATGCCCGTCAATAAAAGCAAAATTGAAACCCTGAATTTTGCCTTGTTCTCTAAAAACGGTTAAATCGGTATCATTTGGAAGCATTTTGTAAATGCTGTACATCAATGAATTAGAAACTGGATAAGCCGCTTTTGCATTTGCAAATTCCTTTACAAGAGCTTTGTTTCCTTTGTTGGTTTCCATCAACATATAACTCGGACCAGATGAGCCTCTTGCTTCGAAGTTTAGTACTAACCCAACATCTTTTGCCCAAGGATGTTTGTTTACAAAAAGTGCCGCGCCATTTAAACCTAATTCTTCTGCATCAGAAAAAAGAATTATAATATCATTTTTATGAGGCTGTTTAGCATATAAAAAAGCACGAATTCCTTCAAGAATGGTAGCAACTCCAGAAGCATCGTCGCTGGCACCTTTTGAAAAAGAATGTGGAGCACTGTCGTAATGTGAAAGAAGTAAAAGTGCTTTTGAGTTATTAGTTCCTTTGATACGCGCCAGAATATTTTTAGATTTTACCAAAAGACCTCTGTCATTAAGTGTAAATCCTTCCTGAACTGAAGTTTCTAAACCAATTCTATTTAGTTCAAGTATTAAATAATTAGCAACTAATTCATGATTGGTCGACCCTACATAATGCGGTTTTTGCGCAATTATTTCTACCTGATTCAAGGCTCTTTCTGTCGAGAATTCAGCGAGTGCTTCTTCTTCCCGAGAAATATATTGTGGCATCATTGTGGCATAAATAATGCCCAAAATGCCTAATACACAAAGAAATCCAAGAATTGAGGTGGGGTTTTTTTTCATGATGAATAGTCTATATTTCTTTTTTAACTAGCATAAAATAATCGTTATCCAAAGATCGATATCCTTGGTCGTACAAGAAATAGTAGGTATTCCCTGTTTTGGTCTGCAAGATATT
Organism: Flavobacterium resistens; assembly: GCF_900182645.1. Lineage (GTDB taxonomy): Bacteria > Bacteroidota > Bacteroidia > Flavobacteriales > Flavobacteriaceae > Flavobacterium > Flavobacterium resistens. The sequence goes on from NZ_FXTA01000004.1 coordinate 93,726, forward strand.
GGTAAAGAAATCAAAATCAAAACCTTTATTTATCATTTTTTCCCTCGTTGCTTTCGATTTCCCTTCGGTATTTAACTCAGCCAAAATACGGTAATTTTTGCGTAATTTATTGTTTACATTTCGCATAAAATTAGTGCTGTCTTTATTTATTTTGTTGTTGTAGGTATTTCGGCAGCTGTCTGAGCAAAATTTTTTGTCTTCTCTGCCAACAATTTTTTCGGAACATTCGAGGCAAGTCTTCATGAATTTAGTTTTTTAATTTCATATAAATCTGTTCTTCTGTCTTTTAAAGTGTGGACACTTCCGTGCTCGTGAAGTTCTTTTAATAAATTTAAATCGACGTCGACAATTAATGTCATTTCTGTATTTGGAGTAGCTTCTGCCTTAATTCCATTACTCGGAAAAGCAAAATCTGAAGGTGTAAAAACAGATGCCTGCGCATATTGAATATCCATATTATTCACTTTCGGAAGATTCCCAACGCAGCCGGCAATGGCAACATAGCATTCATTTTCGATTGCTCGTGCCTGGGAGCAATGTTTGACGCGCGTATAACCATTTTGTGTATCGGTGAGAAAAGGAACAAAAAGTATATTCATTCCTTCATCGGCTAATAGTCTTGAAAGCTCTGGAAACTCGACATCATAACAAATTAAAATTCCAATTTTACCACAATCGGTATCAAAAGTTTTGAATTCTGAACCGCCTTTCATTCCCCAATGCACCACTTCATTTGGCGTGATATGGATTTTGGTATACATTTCCGAAGTTCCGTCTCGTTTGCATAAAAAACCAACATTATACAAATTGCCATTTTCCATAAGAGGCATGCTTCCGGTTATAATGTTGATATTGTATGAAATGGAAAATTCCTGGAAACGTTTTCTGATGGGGTCTGAATATCGGGCAAGTTCCCGAATAGCTTCAGCTTCAGATAAATGATTGTAATCGGCCATCAATGGAGCAATGAAAAGTTCTGGAAATAAGGCAAAATCGCTTCCATAACCCGAAACAACATCAATAAAAAACTCTGCTTGTTCAAAAAACTCTTCCAGATTATTCAATTGACGCATCTGCCATTGAATCAAACCCAATCTGATGACGCTTTTTTCAAGATTGATTAGCTTCGGACTTTCATCATAATAAATATTATTCCATTCCAGTAAAACGGCAAATTCTTTTGATTCTTCATCGCCTTCCAGATAATTTTTTATAATTCTCAAAACATGAAAATCATTACTTAGCTGAAAAGAAAGCACTGGATCATAAAGTTCTTTATGCTTTACTTTTTCGATATAATTTTTTGGAGTTAATTTTTTAGAATGTTGTGCGTAGTTCGGAATTCTTCCTGCAAAAACAATAGCTTTTAAATTTAGCTGTTCGCAGAGTTCTTTGCGTGCATCATATAAACGTCGACCCAAGCGCAAACCGCGGTAATTTGGATGAATAAAAACATCAATTCCGTATAAGATTTCTCCATCAATATTGTGCGTAGAGAATGTATAATTACCTAGAATCTGACTGTAATTGTGTCTTTTGTCAACGAGTTTTTCATCAACAATAAGAGATAATGCCGATCCTACCACTATGCCGTCTACTAAAATGACCAATTGACCTTCTGGAAAAATGGCTAATAGTTTTTCGATTTCTTTCGATTCCCAATATGAATTTGCCATTTCAGGATAGGATTGAATCATCGAATTTTTTAATTGCTTATAGTCTTCGATCTCTAAATTACGAAGCTCAACTTTATTGATTTTTGTCTGCATATCGTAGGATTTATCTCAAATATACAAAATTTTTTCCATTTACAAACGCTTACAAATAGTTACAATCGAAAGTAAATAGTTTACTACCGACTAATGTTTGAAGGTGAATACATCTTTGCATCGTTGAATTTGAAAAACAGATTCGCTTTTATAAAAACATTAAAAAGTATAAGCCATGAATGAAATGAAAAACAGAGTACAATTAATTGGGAACGTAGGAGGTGAGCCAGAAATCAGGACTTTAGAAACAGGAAAAAAGGTTGCACATTTGACCATCGCAACAAATGATTATTACAAAAATGACAAAGGTGAAAAAGTGCAGCAAACAGAATGGCATCGCGTAACCGCTTGGGGAAAAGTTGCTGAAATTATTGAAAAATATGTAGTAAAAGGAAAAGAGATTGCTGTTGAAGGTAAATTAACACATAGAAGTTATGATGATAAAAACGGCGAGAAAAGATATGTTACAGAAGTTATTGTAAATGATGTTTTATTGCTCAGTAAATAATCATTAATTAAAAATAGTCAAACCCGACAAGTTTCAAAAAGCTGTCGGGTTTAATTTTGCGCCGAATATATTTATAAAATAGAAGCGCCGTTTATATCAGTAGTAAGCACTTCGCTCATATAATCAAAAAACGGTCTCATATTTTTAAAGGCATCTAAAGCCATTTCTAGAAATTGCGAACTCAATACTTCTTCGTCAGTAAAACGTTTTATAACCAGAAATTGTTTGAAACGCAGTAAATCAATTGCTGGATGATCAACATCGAATCCTTTTGGTTTTGTTTTGAGTTGCTCGCCTTGCAAAGTTCCAAAGTTGCTGACGAAAGATTTTGCGTTCAATATTTTCTGAAAAGCTTCAGGATCTAATGCAAATTCTGTTCTGATTCGTTTTAAATCTGCGGCATTTGGCCCCCAAAATCCTCCAGCAAAAAAACTATTTCCTTTCTCCAAATGAAAATAATATCCGCCGCGTCTGGCTGCAGTTGCACGCGTATAACTTCCTCCCCAAAAATGTTTAAAAGGGGTTTTATCTTTAGAAAAACGGATATCACGATAAATTCTGTAAACACTTTTTTTGCCCGAAGTGTTTTCTAAAACATCCGTTTTGGAAAGTTCTTTTAGTAAAGCGCCAGCAAAATTCTCAATATGATTTAATTCGATTAAATATTGTGGTTTGTTGGCTTCAAACCAAGGTTTGTTGTTGTTTTCTTTGAGTTGAACCAAAAAGTCAAGACTAGATTTTGGGATCGTAATATTGTTTTCCATAATTAAATTTAAAAATCAGAAGCAAGCTGCAATTTAGAACTAAAAAACCCACCAGAGAAATCTGATGGGTTTTGTTTTATATCGTTAAGCAGTTTTTTTGAATAAATCAAACATAGGACAGCGCGAGCAACGCTTCTTTTCACTTTTTTTATATTTCTCACAGCAAGAAGATTTACAGTTTTCCAACTTCTTAATGTTTTCAAGGATAACTTTATTCTTCTTTTTCTTTTTATCCTTTTTCTTGTCCTTGTCTTTTTCTTTCTTGCTCAATTTTCCTCTGTATTATAAAAACAGTGGCAAATATATAGCAAAAAAGTTATTTTTAAGTGTTCTAAATAAACTTTAACTTTTTTATTTTGGATTGATAGCAATCGAGCTTGTAACTGTTAATTGCTGAATATCACGGTCAAACAAATAAAGTCCGCCTTTATCATCACCAATCAAGTTGATTTTATCCAAAATAGATTTAGCTGTAGCTTCTTCTTCGATTTGTTCAGAAACATACCATTGTAAGAAATTATGTGTTGCATAATCTTTTTCTTCAAAAGTGATATGCACTAATTCGTTGATAGATTTTGAAACAAAAAGTTCATGACTATAAAGTTCCTCAAACATTTCTTTAAAAGTAGAATAGCTTGTTTTTGGCGCTTTTAAATCGGTTATGTGAGCGTGTCCTCCGCGTTCGTTTACGTACTTAATTAATTTAAGCATGTGTGCACGCTCTTCATCTGATTGTGTGTACATAAATTGAGCGATTCCCTCTAATCCGTGTACTTCAGCCCAACAAGCCATAGAAAGGTAAGTTTGCGAAGATTCTGCTTCTATGCGAATTTGCTTGTTTAAAGCTGTTTCAATATTTTTTGATAGCATAATGATGTCTTTTTTGTAAAATTAACGAAAATAATTCATTCCACTTTTTAGAAATGGCTAAAACAATGGACATTTGGATGGATTCTCAATATTAATTTCTGTTTAAAGGAATAGATTTTGAAAACATTGACTTATTCATAATAGGATTTCCTGGGTTTTGATCCATAAAACCATCTGTAAATTTGCGCATAATATAGCTTTTTTCGACTGTGTCATAATAGCCTAAAATATAAAAATCGGTTAATTTTAGAATACTTACCAAAGAAATGTTTTTGCTAGTATTCATGAAATAGTTAAGATTGTCAATCGCTAAAGGATCTAAATTAGTATTGCTTACAAATTCAAAATTGGGATTTAATGCAGAATCAAAAAAGACCATTTTGCTTGCATTTTGTACGTTATTAAAACCGTCAAGAAAACCATTTGGTCCATAATTTACACTCAGAGATTGATAGGAAGCAAATCCGCCAAAAGTGACAAAAATATTTTGTTTGTTTTTAAAAGCTGAAAGTGCTGTATTTACAGTCGATAATTGTTTTAGAAATTTGGCTGTTGTTTTTAATTTCTGAGGTTTTTCTCCGTTAATCTGCAAAAACATTGGTGAGTTTTTAAAAGTGATCGAATCATTTTTTGAAACCGAAATATTTTTGATGCTTTTGCCAGAATCAAAATCTTTTATACTGAATAAAAGCTGTTCTGCATTTGCACTAATTTGATATAATTTGTTTTCCAGGTAAAAAGAGTTTGTGCTTTTGGATGATGGCTGAGTTTCTGGCGTCTCAAAGATTTTTTCTGTTACCTCATTTGTCTGCAAATCAAGATTAAAAACCTGCGTATGTTTCGAATTGTAATCAAAAGTCAGGATAATGCGATCATCCTGTACGTACATTTTACTTTTTTTCTCGCTTTTATCCAAAGAAGAAAAATCTTCAGATTCGATTTCTTCAATTGGATAATGATACTGAACAAGCGCACTGAATGAAACACCTTGTCCTTTTTCGTTCTTAAAAGAAAAAGGAGTAAAATTGAACATTTTTATTTCGCATTTTTCATTTCGGAATTCAAATAACAGCAAATGTTCTTGATCTTTTTCTTTAGAAAGAACATAAAAAGCATTGTTTTTTTGGAAAGAAGTGATTATGGTTCCTGTATTTGCCGGAAAATCAAAACTTAAAGTGCTGGATGTTTTGGTTTCCAAATTGTATTTCACAATTCGGATATTTTTATGATTTTCAGAACCCCAATATAATGTTGGATTTTTGTCTTCACCAAAACTGTAACCCATCAGGATTCGTTTTTGTTCACTTCGTAAAGTATCCTTGAATTGATTAGAAAGAAATAGTGATTTACTATATTTTAAAATATTGATAGTCTTATTATCAGAAGCAAAAACATATACTTCGTGGGTTTTGGTGTTTTCAGCATTTATAAGCTGACCATTTTCATAAGGCTTATTTAAATTTAAAACAGCAGAATTTAATATAGTTTGGCTCAACAATATAGATTGTGAAAGCAAAAGACCTAGAAGCAGTAATTTTTTCATTAGGATTTGGTGGATATATTTTCAAAATTAATGAAATAAAATGATTTTTTGCAAAGGAATATTTAAAGCTCTTAAAGATAATTCTTTGTTTTTTAATGATAAAAAAAGCCCCGCAGAACTTTCTACAGGGCTTAATTCATTGGAATAGAAAAGCTATTACTTTATTCTAAAAGTAACTCTTCTTGCTAATCTTCTTGCTTCTTCAGAATCTTTTTGGATTGAAGTGTCAGCTCCTTCAGAGATAACATTCAGTCTTGAAGATGAAATACCAGCTTTCTCTAAAATGGTTTTAACATTTGTAGCTCTTAAATTCGAAAGTTTGTTGTTGTACTCTGAACTTCCTACTTGATCGGCGTGGCCAACAATATCAAGTGATGCAGATGGGTTTTTTCTTAAATAAGACAAAACTACATCAATTACAGAAGTAGAATTTTCGATTGGTGTTGATTTATTGAAATCAAAATAAACACTGTAGTATTTATCGTTGATCATTTCTTTAACAACATCTTTGTCGTTTACAACAGTATTATTTACTGGTTTTTCAACAATTACTTGTTTTTCTGGAGTCCTTTTGATTTGCTCTTCAAGACCTGCAACTTTGTTTTCTAAAGCAGCGATGTCGGCATTATTAGATGTCACAACCCAGTCAGCATGTTTTGTGTTTTTTCCTAAATAAACTTGTACACCAACAGTTCCGTTAAATAATAAACCTGAAAATCCTCTTGCATTTGTTGCAGCACCACCATCAAAAGTGCGATCTTGGTACGCATTTAAGATTGTACTCATATCTGCTGTTAAAGCAACTCTATCAGTTAATCTTACTTGCCCTGTCAAACCGGCAATTGCGTTTCCAATTCTGTCTCTAAAATGGTATTCCTTATTTTCTAATTGAGCAACTCCAAAACCGGCATGTGCTAATAAACCAAACGTATTAGTCCATGTTTCAAAATTCATGATACGACCTAAGTTTGCTACTGCCTGCAAGTCAATTCTGTAATATTTTGAATCAAAAGGAAGTGAGCTGTTTTTTTGCTCTGTTAATTGATTGTATCCAAAATCAGCTTTTAAACCAAACTTATTGTTAAGCATATATCTTACTCCTAAATCAGCAGTAAAAGGACTAATTCGCGAATTGTAATAATTATTTGAAGTAAACGGACGCTGTGCTTTGTTAAAACCGCCATCAAGTTCTACGGACCATTTATTAAAATTATCTGCCGCTTTCGTTTCTGTTTGTGCACTTACACGCATAATGCTTAATGCAAATGCCAGAGTAATTACAATTTTTTTCATTGTTATTTGAGATTTAAAATTTGCCCCAAAAAAACAATGTATAGTAGGAATTATCGTCTAATAAAAGTCACAATTATAACATTATAAGGTTAATCTAAAAATAGATATTATTTGTTCATCAATTCTTGAAAGAAATCGACAAATTGACCCAAATGCAATCCATCCATTAATCCATGATGAGCGTAAACGGCCATTGCGATTGTTCTTTTTCCAGTTTCAGACACCATCATTTTTCCGAAAGAAACTTTTGGGCAACTGTCAGGGAAAGTAAAACTTCTCGCATGTGTAAGTGATGTAAAATTTAACCACGGAATTGCTGAAAAATGGATTAGATTATCATCATTAAATTCTCTTGTAAAAAGTCCGCTTGTGTTTTGAATACGTTCGATTTCGGCCAAAGCATTTTTTTCGAAGATTTTAAAATCGGGATTATATTCAATTAAAGAAAATCCAAAAGTTCCGTCCTCACGGCCAATTGTTGCTGAAGCATCAATACGATCATTGATGTATATTTTATCTTCTGAAATTCGGTATTTAAAATTTTCAACCGAATTTACAGCGACCAATGTTTTGTGCAGGTAATAAATAAAAAAGGAAACATTCAGTTCTTTTGCACTTTGATACGCTTTTGTACAATCAATTTCAACAGTTGCGCCAAAAAATGGTTCTTCCATTCGACTGAAATGGGCAAAATGCTCTTTTCTGTTCCAGTTTTCTAAATCTAAAAGTGTTTTCATTATAATAAATTCGGAACTACTTCTGCAATAGTTTCAAATGAACTAAAATGCTCGTGTTCTATAGTGTGATTAATTTTTTCATGTTCCCAAGTGGTGTGAAACGGAATATGAACGGCGTAACCGCCAATTCCTAAAACAGGAAGAACATCAGATTTTAATGAATTCCCGATCATCAAAAATTCATGTGCCTGAATATCCAAACGACCAAGTAGCTTTTGATAATCAATTTCCTGTTTGTCTGACATTACTTCAATATGGTGAAAATAATGTCCCAAACCTGAGCGGTGTAATTTGCTGTGCTGATCTTTTAAGTCACCTTTTGTAGCAACGACCAGTTTGTATTTTCCATGTAAAGCTTGTAAAGTTTCTTCGATTCCATCAAGAAGTTCGATTGGTTTTTCGAGCAATTCTTTTCCATATTGAATAATTTTTTCAATTACTTCAATCGGAATTGTATTATTTGAAATGTTCATCGCTGCTTCAATCATCGAAAGAATATAACCCTTGATTCCGTAGCCGTATAAAGGCAGATTGGCAATTTCAATTTTGAATAATTCCTGAGAAATACCTTGATGCGAAAGATAATCTTCCATCAAAGCACAGAATTTATGTTCGGTTTCCTGAAAATAGGGTTCGTTCACAAATAAAGTATCATCAGCATCAAATGCGATTACTTTTAAGTTTGGAATTTTAGTTTTATGTAACATAATGTTTTTTTGTTTCAAGTTTTCTTTGTTTGCTTCGCCTGTTCGGCTAAAGCCTCGGGTCAGGTTTCAATTTTTTGCCACGACCCGAGCGATAGCGAACAGGCGAAGCAATTCACGAATTAAACTAATTTTTATCTGCTTAATCTGTAAAATGTACTATGAATTACACAAATTATCTGCGTAAATCAGTTAAAATCTGCGTCATCAGTGTGCCATTTCTCAATCCTTAGAAAACAGCCTTTTTAAAGAAATTGTTTTATCGTAAAAAGTAATTCGGATTCCGAAAAGCAAAATGATTCCACCTAAAACCATTTGTAAAGTTATTTTTTCTTCCAAAAACAACCAAGCCAAAATAGATGTAATTACTGCTTGGCTTAATAAACTCAACGAAACTCTTGTTGCGCGCATGTGCTGCGTTGCATAACTTATCGAAAGCCATGCACATAATTGACAAATTACTGCCTGCAAAACCAATACAAACCAACCGGTATTTGAAAATCCGGTAAAAGGTTCGTTTAATGAATAACAAAGAATCCCTAAATAAAGGCTTGATGACAATAAACTGATCGTCATAAATGAAAGTACATCAACTTCTGAAAGCACATTTTTGCTGACCAAAAGATAAATGGAATACAGAATGCCAGATAAAACGGCAAACAGGAATGCTTTATCGAAGTTTAAGTCGATGAAAAACTCAAAACCAACTAAAGTTATCATTCCGAATAAAGCGACCAATGTTCCGATCCAGAAATTCGTTGCCAGTTTTGCTTTCAAAAAAAAGAAAGAACCGACACCAACCCAAACTGGAGATAAATTTGTCAATAGAGAAGCTTGTGTTGCACTCGATTCCTGAATTGCGATATTCCAAACTGCAACATCAGATGAGAATAAAACACCGCAAAGTATCGCCAAAAGTGTAAATTTTAAACTTGGAAGTTTAAAGTTTTTGCTCAACAGTGTATAAGGCAAAAGCAAAATAACAGCAAAGAACATTCGGTAAAAAGCCGAAATTAGGCCAGGCGTTAAACGTAGTTTTACTAATATGGGGAAAATCGAAATGCAGAGTATACCGCAGATTAAGGCTAATCTTGGTTTGGTGAGTTTCATTTTTGTTTATTTTTCAAGTTTTTTGGCGTATAGTTTAAAAATAAAATTGCGTGAATCAATTAAGAATAATCGACTCACGCAATTTATATAAGGATATAAATCTTTAGTTTACAGTCGATCCATTCGGAGCGTCAGCATCTGGATTTACAAATACCAGTTTTCCTTCAGCATTTGTTGTCATTAGGATCATTCCCTGACTTTCAACACCACGTAAAGCTCTTGGAGCCAAGTTTGCTAAAACAGAAACACGTTTTCCAATGATTTCTTCTGGAGAAAAACTCTCAGCAATTCCCGAAACAATTGTACGAACGTCAATTCCTGTATCAACTTTAAGAACTAAAAGTTTGTTTGCTTTTGGCATTTTTTCAGCTTCTAAAATAGTTCCGATACGAATATCCATTTTCGCAAAATCCTCAAATTGAATTAAGTCTTTTTGTGGTTCTGGTTGTTTGCTTTCAGCAAGATTTGCTGTTTTTGTTGCTTCCAATTTATCTATTTGTTTTTGTATTTCTTCGTCTTCAATTTTAGCGAAAAGCAATTCTGCTTCACCAATTTTATGTCCAGCCGGAATTAAATCTGAATTTTCAGAAATGTCATTCCAACCTAAAGTTTTGTCAATAACAATGTCTTTTGCATCGCGATCTTTTTCTTTAAGGAACTTGCTGAATCCTGCAAAATGCTCTTTAAGATCATTTAAATTCAATATTTTAGAAAGTTTAGCAGCTGTAAAAGGCAAAAATGGTTCAGCTAAAATGCTTAAAGCAGCAGCAATTTGCAGCGCCACATACATTTGCGTTTTTACGCGCTCCGGATTGTCTTTCATCACTTTCCAAGGCTCTTCGTCGGCAAGATATTTGTTTCCTAAACGGGCAACATTCATTAATTCGCCTAAAGCTTCACGGAATCTGTAACGCTCAACCGAACTTGAAATAACAGCCGGATACGCTTTTAATTCTGCTAAAGTTTGTTCATCAACTTCAGTAAATTCATTTGGCGTTGGGATTACACCATCATAATATTTGTTGGTTAAAACTACAACACGATTCACGAAGTTTCCGAAAACAGCAACTAATTCATTGTTATTTCTAGCCTGGAAATCTTTCCACGTAAAATCATTATCTTTTGTTTCCGGCGCGTTTGATGTTAAAGCATAACGCAAAACATCCTGTTTATCTGGAAACTCTTCTAAATATTCGTGTAACCAAACTGCCCAGTTTTTAGAAGTCGAAAGCTTATTTCCTTCCAAATTCAAGAACTCATTTGCCGGAACGTTGTCTGGTAAAATATAACTTCCTTCCGCTTTTAGCATTGCCGGGAAAATGATACAGTGAAAAACAATATTATCTTTTCCAATAAAGTGAACCAATTTCGTTTCTTCATCTTTCCAATATGGCTCCCAGTCTTTTCCTTCGCGTGCTGCCCATTCTTTTGTAGAAGAAATATAGCCGATAGGTGCATCAAACCAAACGTATAATTTTTTTCCTTCCGCACCTTCAACCGGAACGTCAATTCCCCAATCAAGATCACGCGTTACGGCACGAGGCTCTAATCCAGCGTCGATCCAGGATTTAACCTGTCCGTAAACATTCGTTTTCCAGTCGTTTTTATGACCTTCTAAAATCCATTTGGTTAAGAAATCAGAATATCTGTCTAAAGGTAAAAACCAATGTTTTGTTTCTTTTAAAATTGGAGTTTCACCCGTAATTGTCGATTTTGGATTAATCAAATCCGTTGCGTTCAAAGTAGATCCGCAATTTTCGCACTGATCACCATAAGCTCCATCATTGCCACATTTCGGGCAAGTTCCAACAACAAAACGATCTGCTAAAAACTGATTTGCTTTTGCATCGTACAATTGTTCTGTAACTTCTTCAATAAAATCGCCTTTATCATACAAAGTTCTGAAAAATTCTGAAGCCGTATCATGATGGATTTTTGCCGAAGTTCTGGAATAATTGTTGAATGAAATTCCGAAATCAGAAAACGATTTGCGGATAATCCCGTCATATTTATCGATAACTTCCTGTGGTGTAATTCCTTCTTTTTTGGCTTTCATCGAAATTGCAACGCCGTGTTCATCGCTTCCGCAAATAAATGCAACGTCTTTTCCCTGCAAACGCAAGTATCTCGAATAGATATCTGCAGGCACGTAAACCCCCGCCAAATGCCCAATGTGGATTGGTCCATTTGTGTAAGGCAATGCTGCTGTGATTGTATATCTTTTTGGATTCTGTATCATAACTCAATTTTATTGAGTGCAAAAATAAGCAATAGAATTGAGATTTTGTTATTACGCGGAGATTCGCTGAAGTTTTTAATCACGCAAAGACGCATAGTCGCAAAGATTTTTATAAAAATAGATGAATTGATTTTGAAAAGACATTGCGATTGTCAGGCTGAGCGAAGTCGAAACCCCGCAAAGTGATTCAGCACATGTGACTTCGACTTCGCTCAGCCTGACAACACTGTAAATCTTCTTGAATCTCTTAAGAAAAACGCCTTAAAATAGAACCAGTTTAAACTAGCATTCACAGTAAAATCTTCAGGATTTATTTCGCAATCTTTGCCCTTCGAAAAAAAAACAAAAAACAAGTTTTATGAGCAAGACAAAATTAATTATCAATAAAAACGGATCAATCAAAATTGAAGGTGATTTTGAAATCATGGATCCAGAAGGAACAGTTTACGGTTTACAAGGAAGACAAGCACTAGGTCTTTGCCGCTGTGGATTATCAAACAACAAACCATTTTGCGATGGCGGACACAGAAACAATTTCGAACACGATTCTGTTGCGTTTGATTTACCTCCGATGAAAACAAATTAAGAAATTCTATTTCTGTTATAGTAAAAGCTGCATTTATTGCAGCTTTTTTTATTTCCTCAATTTGAAAGAATTTTCGAATAAATAATTGTTTTCTAATCTTAAAAACAGTATATATTTACAAAAAAATGTTAAAACATAAAAAAAATGAAAAGATTTGTAATACTGTTCCTGTTTTTAAGTTTAATGTCGGCAAAAGCTCAAACACAGAGAATAATTTCTAACGATTGGATGGTTTTTCGCCAAACAATAGATATTCAAACTCCAGTAAAGAAAAAATTTAAGGTTATTGCTTCGGCAAAAGTAGAATCAGATGAACCAAAAGCCTGGTCAGGACTTTATGTAAGAGTTTACAATAAAAATGATGAAGATGGTTTTTTTGATAACATGAACGATAGACCAATAAAATCGAAAGAATGGCAATCGTACACCGTTGAAGGAACAATTGATGAGAACAGCCAGACATTAGTTTTTGGAGGGGTTTCGTCGTTGAACGGAAAATTTTATTTTGATAAATTTCAATTATTTATCGAAAATGCAAAAGGTGTTTTTGAACCGGTAACCATTTTAAATTCAAGTTTTGAAACGCCTGCAACCAATACAGATATTCCAAAATGGAGTTTAGGTACACCCAAACAAAAAAATGCTAAGGTTAAGGAATATACCATTTCTTCAGATAAATCAAGCGTAGATGGTAAACGTTCATTACTACTTGAAGGAAAAGGTATCATAATAAAAGAAACCGGAAAAATAGGAAATGTTCCAGGCGCTTCACCAAAAATTGCTGATATGATTTCGATGCTCGAAGACCTTAAAGATCGTGTTGAATACACGGTTAAAAACATGGATCAATACGAAATTGATTACTTGCACGATGAAAAAGCCAACCGAATTGGAGCACTTGTAATGCATTTGGCTGCAGCCGAAAAATACTATCAGGTTTTTACTTTTGAAAATAGAGAATTTAACGAAGAAGAAAAGAAAAAATGGGAGACCGCTTTGAATCTCGACCAAGGCGCGCGAGATGAATTTAAAGGGCACGATATTCAATATTATCTTGATATTTATAATGAAGTAAGAGCAAAAACCATTTCGGAATTAAAGAAAAGAGATGATGAATGGTTTGCGACAATTCAAATGAAATATGATATAAGCAATCAGTATTGCTGGTTTCATGTTATGGAACATCAATCTAGTCATTTGGGACAAATTTTATTTTTGAAAAAGAGAATTCCGCCTCAACCAGAACCACTAAAACCAATTAAGCAAGAGATTAAGAATTAAAATATTGGATATAAAAAAAGCTGCATTTTCTAGATGCAGCTTTTTTTTATGAATTTATTTTACTTGAGATATCCCTTTTGGTAATCTATATAGAACAGTTTGTGTATGTACTGTTCCTGTTTGGGCGTTTTTTGAAACAGATATGGTTTCAGGAGCTTCAAAAATAAAATCGGATTCTAGTTTGAAAAATTCTTTATGAATGATTTTATCTGCCGAGAGTTTTGTAGTAGTAGTATCTTTTATATTGTTTATATTTCTTATCGACTGATCTGCATAATCTACGGTTCCTTCGATATAAGAATTCAAATTATCAACATTATAAACCCATTCTCCTTTGTCAAGTATGTTTATGGTTTTTGTTTTCCCATCGATGATTAATTCATTTTTGCCAATAGGAACTTCAGTTTTAATAAAACTATTTGGAGCGATGGTTTGTGCTGCTTCTGAAGCTATTTTGATTTCTACAGGAGTAGATTTTCCATTGTCAATGTAAAGTGTCGTTCTAAAACTAGAAGAAACAAGAAAAAATGCGATTACAGCTCCTAGCGGTATAAAGAAATAACTTGATTTTTCTAAATGAACAGGCATTCCTTCTTCATCTTCATTATCAATAACAAATTGTTTTCTACTTTTAAAAATGTAATACAACGCACCAATTATTAAAATTCCATTTATTGGAGCGCTTATAAAAAATGGAATTTGATTAAATGAACTGTATAATAAGTAATTAAGTATGTAAAATAGAAAGATTGCTACTGCAAGTCGGGTAAGAATTATAATTCGATCCATATTAATAGTTGTTAAAAGTAGATTATGGGTTAAATGTTAAATTAACCCAAATATATTGTTTTTATCCATCTTTTAACAATTACTGTTTTAATTTGGTGTCAAATTATGCGAATATTTTGTAGTTAAATATAAAGTTCCCCTTTCATGGTTATAATCGAAGAACCGCCAACTAAAATATCTTCTTCACGATTCATGACTTCAATCATTGAGGCCTGTTTTAATTTTACGCCCTGAAGAATTTTATATTCTTTGTCAGACTTGGTGAATTTCTTTTGGGTTAAAAAACCAATTAAAGGTCCTGCAGCAGTTCCTGTCGCCGGATCTTCAATAATTCCGATTATCGGGTTGAAAAATCTTGTTTCTACTATATGTTCTTGGCCTTCATCAGCGATGGTAAAACAATAAAAACCTTCAAAATTATATTCTTTTGATATTTCAATCAAAAGCTGATTGTCCGGAACAAAGCTGTTGAGCAAGTAACTGTTTTTTATAGGAACCATTATGTGTGCAACTTCTGTTTTAACTATCGTTGGAACAAAAGCATTTACATCTAAATCTTCAATTTTTAAGCCGAGTGCTACGGCAATTCTATAGGTTGGAATTTCCTGTTTGATGACTGCCGATTTTTGATGCATTTGCACGACAGGATAAAAGGTATTGGTGTCAAAACTTACAGTCAACGGAATTGCAGAATGTTTCATAATTACAAAAGGTTCGCTTTCATTTTGTTCGTCAAAAATGGGCATTCCTTTTAGAAGAGCTCCACAGACTGCACCGAGTAAATTATGTCCGGCACCGTCGATTTCGATTCCGGTTGGGGTAAACGAACGAACTATAAGTGCTTTATCTCTTGTAGAATAATAGACAAAAGAGGTTTCGGAATAGCGAAATTCTTTAGAAATATCTTTATAAGTTTCTAGTTTTAGATTGCCATCTGTAAAAACCACAGAAAGCGGATTTCCTTTATAGCTTTCGTTTGAAAATACATCTAAAACGTAATATTCTAATGCTTTTCTTCCTTCCATTCCTTTTTCTTTTTTTTAGACGGAATAAAGTTACTGTTTATACTATACTAAAGCAATAGGTATTACAACATTCGTTTTCCTTCGGCACTAAATTTTATTGCTTTTTCCAATCTCGAAATTCTGGTTTTTTCTTGTTTGGCGCTCATAATCACGTGAATTATTACTTTTCTGTACGATGGTGCCTGATTGCTAAAATATTCCCAAGCTGTTTTATTGGCTTTAAATAGCTTTTCGAGTTCAGGATCGAGAACATATGCTTCATTTTCATGCGAGTAAATTTTGGATCTTTCGTCAGATTTTAATTCGAAAGCTTTTTTGCCTTCTTCCATCATCAATCCGGCTTTTGTGAGTACTTCGACTTTTTTAATGTTGATAGCGCTCCAAATACTTGATTTTTTTCTTGGCGTAAAACGGATGGTGTAACTTTCATCGTCAATAGTTTTTCGGATGCCGTCAATCCAGCCAAAACAAAGCGCCTGATCAACAGATTCTGACCAGGTCATGCAAGGTTTTTTGCTTTTTACTTTGTAGAAACCTACTACGAGTTGAGTTTCTGTTTTATGATGCTTTTCTAACCAAGCTCTGAATTTTTCTTGAGTGGAGAAGAAGGTTGGTTCCATTTTATTCCGTTATTGTTATTTGTAAAAGTATTATAAATAACAGAAAAAACGCAATTATTTAAAAACCACCTTTTTGTTTGATTTTGCTATTTTAACAATATGAAAAGGCTGTGTAATTATTGAAGTCAGATTGCCTTTGTTTAATTGTTCGACTTTGACTATAATCTGGCTGTTTGATTGTGAAATTTTGGTAATGTCGATTGAATAACCGCCACTCTTGCGCACTTCATCAAAAACAGCAATAACCTGATATTTGCTAAAATCGATATTTGTGTCAGGTGAAATATATAAAGCTTGCGTAATGATATTTAATTTTTCTAATAAAGCATTCCAGTCGGTTTGACTTGTGATTACCAGATTTGATTTAGGAATCGTTCCGGGGTATGCTCCGTAAGTGTCTCTTTGGTAAATTGTTGTAAACGCAACATCTGATCTTTCATCATCGTTATTGCTGCAACTTGCTAATGTTAATGCAAGGGTTAAAAATAAAATAATCTGTTTCATGGTTTTGGTTTTTAGGTTGAAAATTTAATTGTAATAGTTTATTAATTAAACAGATAGCTTTTTTGTTAAAAGGTTGCGTATCAATTTTAATCTTTTTGAAAAACATAAAAAAATGATTTTTCTCTGATGAAACGGGGATTGCGTTAGGGATAGTAGTGGAAAGCCCACAGCCTGACGAAGGAAGTGCGAGGACTTGTAGCGGATAGCCCGGCCCGCCGCAGCGGGAAACGCCCAAAAAAATATTTTCGAAGCTATTACTATTTATCCGAAATTTGCAAAACAATTCCGGAACAAAAAGCGCTTTATAATTAAAGAAGAGAAATCATGGCAAAAGGACCTGAAAAAAACACGAAAAACAAGGCTTTGCATACTAAATTGCTGAATAGGAAAAAAGCAAAACTTCGTGAGGAGAAAGAAGCGCAGAAACTTCGCTTGAAGGCGTTAGTTGCAAAAATAAATGAACAGAAGAAAAACGGCGAATCGGAGAGCAAGTAAATCAGCTTGCAGATTTTTCGGTTTTAGTTTAAACAATACAAAATAATATATAATGGAGGAATTCGGTAGAATAATAGTTTCAGAAACGGCAATGAATAGTGGTAATGCGCAGGATATTATCAATTCAAATATTTCGGTAATTAATTTAATGCGCGAGGAAAAAGTCGATGATGATTTGATTCATGAAGATGCTTTAATGAGTTATTATCTGGATTTTTATACGCAACAATATGCAGCGGGAAATTTTTCGCAGTTTGTTTATAATTCGGGTTGGAATAAGGAATTGAATGAACTTATTGAAGAAGGTCTTGCTTTAATTGGTGCCGAAAAACATTTACAATTGTTTCAGTCGCAATCAAAAAGAGTGAAGTTATTGAGTACGGTTAAAATTGCTAAATTTTTAAAGGGCAAATTTGAAGGTGTAAATCCGACCAGGGATTTATTGAACAACAATGCTTTTTTTGCATTGGATGAAAATCTAACAGAAATGAATGCGAATTTCCTGAAAAATCATCCCGATTTTGAAGTGCTTCCGGTTGATGAAATTTTCTCGGTTTTGGAGGAATTTGTTGGGCATGAGATTAAAAGAGCTTAGCTTTTTACTTACAAAGTTATAAAGTTGCAAAGGCTCAAAGGTTTTTGATGAAAAGTGTTTTGTAAATTATTGTATTTCAATTAATTGATTTAATTTTAGTTGTTTCTAAAATCTGGAGAATTTTATGGAAGAACTTACACATATCAAATCGGTTATTGGGATTATTTTGGGTTTGGGTTTAACGCATTTAATTAAAGGTTCGGTTATTTTTATTCAGCATCCGGGACGAAAAAAAATCTATTTTGTGCACTCGCTCTGGGTGTTTTATGTTTTTTTGCTTCTTATTCATTTTTGGTGGTGGGAGTTTAATCTCAAATTAATTCACGAATGGTATTTTGCCGATTATTTCTTTATAATCTGTTATATCTTAATCTATTATTTGCTTTGTGCGATTTTATATCCTGATGATTTGGTTGATTATACGGGATATGAAGATTATTTTTACTCAAGGAAAAATTGGTTTTTTGCCATCCTGGCGATCAGTTTTATTGCTGATATGATTGATACGGCGATTAAAGGCGGCGATTATTTTTTATATAACCAAACGGAATATTACGTTAGGATTATTATCCATATTTTGCTTTGTCTGGTGGCGATTAAAATTCATAATAAAGTTTTTCATACTGTTTTGGCAGTTTTGTTTATCGTTTACGAGCTGTCTTATATTTTACGATTGTTCAATATTGAGTAAAAAAGATTTAAGGATTTGGTTTTTAATTTTATCCATATTCTTGTAAATTCGCTTGAATGGATTAAGCTTTTTAATAGTTTCAAAATGAGATATAAATGCAGTCAGATATTGTTTTTTCTTTTGATGCAAATTGGATTTTCTCAAAACAAAATCAATCTTTTTTCAGAGATCAATTATAATTCGATTCCAGCTGTTTCTTTAAACGATTATAAATCGGTACAAGACCGCAGCAGCCAATTGCAAAATCCGAATATTGCTTTAGGAGTTGGGATTTCTGGTGGTGGATCACGCGCGCAGTTTTTTAGTCTGGGCGTACTTTTGGGTTTGGAAGAAGTTCAGGAAGATAATTCAAATCGTAATTTTTTGAATGAAATCGATTATTTTTCAACGGTTTCGGGAGGTTGTTATTCGGCTGGATATTATTTGACTATTCTGAAAAACAAATTGCAATATGATAATTGTACGTTCAATGAATTTTATTTTTCCAAGAATGATGCCTATAAATCTGATGTAAATAAATCGGCTACGCTTCTTTCTCTTCTCAATAACAGCCGAAATGAAAAAGGCGAAAAAGTTTCAATGTCGCAACGATTAGATTTGGAGGTTTTGCAGTATGATAGTACAAATCCGGAAAACGAGAATAAATTTAAAAGTCAAATGCTTTTGTCTGATTTTTTTATTCCGAAAGAAAGCAAGCTAAATCCGCAATTGCCCATGATGGTTGCCAACGGAACGGCGTATAACAACGGAGAACGTTTTCCGTTTATGCCGCACATTATTCATGCCTTGAAAATCAATTCGTCTTTAGCACCAAATAAAGCATCGCTTCCGCTTGACGGAAATCAGATCAATAATGGTTATGATTTTCCGCTGACTTATGCTATTACGGCAAGTTCTGCTTTTCCGGGAGTTCTTCCAAAAACTAAATTCGGAATCAAAAATCAGGAAAAAATTTTGTGCGTGATCGATGGTGGCGCGTCGGACAATATGGGTTATGAAACTTTGATTGAATTGCTACATAGCGATACGAAAGTAAAAGACAAAAATAAAAAAGCTCTTTTTATTGATTGTTTGGGACCGGGAAAAAAAGCGCCTTTTATAAATGATGAGAAAATCAAATTGATTTCGTTGTTGGAAACAGCATCTTTATATACGGTTCAAACCCGATATATTACTTTTGAAAGAGATGTTGAAAATGTTTTGGACAGATATAAAATCCCCACTTCAAATTACCAGATTATTGGTTTTACAACTTTGCGTGATTATCTGTTGACACTAAAAAAAGATCAGGGATACGAAAATTTGGCTTTACAACTGAAAAATACGGATGATGAAGCTGCAAGCTGGCTTAAGCTTTATGAGGATTTCAGAAATCAGTTAATTGAAAAATTTGGGTATGACCATTTTAAGAAAGATAAAAATGGTCAAATATTACTTTCTAGTTTAGAAAAAGAAACGTTTAAGGATTTTGGAGCAAAGGAACTTTTGATGCTTTATGAATATACTTCGCACGTTGAAACAAAACTGAAAACAACTCCAGAAGAAAAAGAAATGCTATTATTGGCCGGGCGTTTTGCCGCTTTTTTAAAAACAAATGAGTTGAAAGAATTGCTGACAGAAGATAAAGGATTGTAAATATAATCCTGATTAAAAAATCTTCGAAGGAAAATAAAAGGACAAATGCCCAATTAAGATTTTACCTTAATTGAGCATTGTTAGAATCTGCATATTCAACCTGAATTGCTTTAATTTCTTCGTCAAGTTCTAATAATCCACTAAAAGCACCTTGCATCATTGTGGCTGCTTTCACTTCGTTATCTTTAGTTGTTAAAATATCGATGTTGGCTTCAAAACCATCCATTGAGGCTATGCTAATGTCAAACATATCCAGCATTGTTTTTCTAAGACCTTTATCTGTGCTTAACGGCATTAAAAGATCAACAGGTTTTTGTGCGGCAACTAATTTATTTCTTGTTGAAGCAATCAATTTCAGAAAATCTTTTTTTGATTCTGGCTTTCCAATATAGTTTAAACTACTTGTAAGGAATGCGTCATTTGCTTCAAAAAGCTTTTTATGAGCATCAACAATTTGATTGTTATAACTCGTAGTAGTCTGTTGATTACAACTTATAAACGTTGTAGAAATAATAAATAAGAGCAATAAAGTAATTTTTTTCATAAGTTTTGACGTTGTAAATTATTGTTAAAACAAATATATCAGAATTATTTTAGTAAGTTATCTTTATAATATAATTTTCACAGGATTGATTTTTAATTATTTAAGATTTTTAATGATTTTTATGAATTTACTTACGAATTTGTAATAATTATATAAACGTTTGAGCAAGTTATGTAACAAACCTGCGAAGCTTTAAAATTAATTTAGCAGTATTAATTTTTAAAGAAATCAAACATGAAAACTAAACGTATATTATTCGGGTTATTACTATGTATTGGATTATCAACTGTTTCGTGCAGTAGTGATGATAATGAAGGAGAAACGCTAATTCCCCTAGAAGGAAAATGGAATCTTAGTAAAACAGGAACCGTAGTAGGAGGTACAGAAACTTTAATCGATGCGCCACAAAATCAAAGCGGATGCGACAGAGATTATCTGCAGTTGAAATTAGATAATACTGCAACAATCGGAGATTATGATTCAACTGTGAGCGCTTGTGCTTTAACAACTCAAACCGGAATCTATTCAAGATCACATAATAATTTAACCATTTCTATTACAGGTGGTGCAAGTACAACGCAAGATATTGTAAATCTTACGCTTTCAGAACTTAAACTTAGAGATGCAAGTGGAAAGATTACGGTATATACCAGATAATCTTATAAAAATTAAATCTTGAATTGTCAGGATTTATAATGAAACGGAAATGGCTTTTTTAAAAGTTATTTCCGTTTTTTTTATAGTTTAGGTTTATCTTAATTGACCTTTGTTGTAATAAGCGTACTGAACCTGTAATTCACGGATAAGTTGATCGAGTTCTCTGAATTCTGAGAGAGGTTTTTCAAATAATTTGAATGCTTTTTCAGCATTGCCTGTTTTTGTAATCAGGTCAGTATTTGCGGCATAAAAGAACATGGCATTTTCAGTAGAAGAATACATTTCTAAAATGGTTCTTCTTAAACCATGATCTTTAAAAGGAACTAAATTTTCAACCGCTTTTCTATCTTCTATTACTTTTCTTTTTGTTTCTTCGATTAAGTCAGCTAACAATTTTTTAGATTCCGGTTTTCCTATATAAGTTGTTGCTTTTTCATAGAAATTATCATTGATGAAAAGCAATTTTTGATGGGCACGAACAATTGTATTATTGTAGGTTTCAAGAGTCTGTTGATTACAACTTGTGATTGCAAACGAAAAAATAATTAAAAAGAAAAGTATTGTTTTTTTCATAGGTTTAAGCTTTGTAAAAGATCAATTACAAATATATAGAAATAGCGTTAAGAGTTTAAAATGTATATTTTTAGATTTGGAAGAAATTAATATTTAAAGTTAGAAGAGATTTCAATCGGAAAGTAACAAAAAGAAATCAAACCATAAAGTTTGTCCTGATTGTTAACAAACATTTCCTTAAATTTGCTTCCGTTATAAAATAAAATAGTTACAAAAATTAAGCTATGTTACAAATCGCATTTATTAGAGAGAATCAAGAGAAAGTAATCAAGGCTTTGGCAAAACGAAATATCGATGCTAAAAGTGTTGTTGAAGAGGTGGTGCAATTAGATGAAAACCGTCGTGCTGCGCAAGTAGAATTAGACAATGTTTTATCTGAATCTAATAAATTGTCCAAAGACATCGGCGAATTAATGAAAGCTGGAGAGAAATCAAAAGCGGCGATTTTAAAAGAAAAAACAGTTTCATTAAAAGAAAAAAGCAAAGAACTTGGTGAAAAAGCCGAAGCTCTTGCTGTTGAATTGACAAATAAATTATACACTTTACCAAATCTTCCAGCAGATATTGTTCCTGAAGGAAAAACTCCGGATGACAATTTGAATGTTTTTGAAGAAGGCGAAGTTCCGGTTTTACACGAAGGCGCACAGCCGCACTGGGAATTGGTAAAAAAATATGATATCATCGATTTTGAATTGGGTGTAAAAATTACTGGTGCAGGTTTTCCGGTTTACAAAGGAAAAGGTGCTCGTTTACAACGTGCTTTGATCAATTATTTTTTAGATAAAAATACTGCTGCAGGATATAATGAAGTTCAGGTGCCGCATTTGGTAAATGAAGCTTCAGGTTACGGAACAGGGCAATTGCCAGATAAAGAAGGACAAATGTACCATGCAACGGTTGATGATTTATATTTAATTCCAACTGCTGAGGTTCCGGTTACAAATTTATTCCGTGACGTTATTTTAAACGAAAGCGAATTACCAGTTTTACATACTGCTTACACGCCATGTTTCCGTCGTGAAGCAGGTTCTTATGGAGCTCACGTTCGTGGATTAAACCGTTTGCACCAGTTTGACAAAGTTGAAATTGTACGTATCGAACATCCTGAAAAGTCGTATGAAGCACTTGACGGAATGGTTGAACACGTAAAAAATATTCTTCAGGAATTAAAATTGCCATACAGAATTTTACGTCTTTGCGGAGGCGATATGGGATTCACATCGGCTTTGACTTATGATTTTGAAGTGTTTTCTACAGCGCAGGATCGTTGGTTAGAGATCAGTTCTGTTTCTAACTTCGAAACTTTTCAGGCAAATCGTTTGAAATTACGTTTCAAAGATAAAGATGGAAAAAATCAATTGGCTCATACATTAAACGGAAGTTCATTGGCTTTACCAAGAGTTTTGGCCGGAATTTTAGAAAATTACCAAACTCCAGAAGGAATCGTAATTCCAGAAGTTTTACGTCCTTACTGTGGATTTGATATTATAAACTAAATTTTTCGTAATTTAGGGAATTAAACCTAACAGGTTTTTAAACCTGTTAGGTTTCTTAGTTTTAATAATGAGCATAAATAAAACAACATGAGCGCAATTTTAAATTGGGATGTAGATCCTGTAATAGTAATGATTACAGATAGTTTTCCTCTGAAATATTATGGGGCTCTTTTTGCCTCTGGACTTTTATTAGGCTATTATATTGTTAGAAATATTTATAAAAAAGAAAATATTTCCATAGAAAATCTGGATAGTTTATTGGTTTACGTAATTGTAGGAACCATTTTAGGAGCAAGATTAGGACATTGCTTTTTTTATGAACCTGAATATTTTCTTAAGCATCCAATAGAAATACTTTTGCCAATTCAGAAAATTGGTGGAATTTACAAGTTTGTTGGTTTTCAGGGATTAGCAAGTCATGGCGGAACAATAGGGGTTTTAATTGCGATGATTTTATATTGTAGAAAATATAAAGTAAAGTTTTTATGGCTATTGGATCGAATGGCAATTGGCGTTCCTGTTACAGGTGCTTTTATTAGATTCGGAAATTTTATGAATTCGGAGATTTACGGAAAACCTACTAATGGAAATTGGGGTGTTGTTTTTCAAAGAGATGATTTAATTCCGAGACATCCAACGCAGTTGTACGAAGCATTTTCGTATCTGTTGATTTTTGGAATTTTATTTTGGATGTACAAATCAGATAAAATAAAGAAAACTAGCGGATTACTATTCGGATGTTTTCTAACATTATTGTTTTTGGCTAGATTTATAATTGAATTTTTCAAGGAAAATCAGGAAACTTTTGAAAATAGTATGATTATAAATATGGGACAAATTTTAAGTATTCCCTTTATTTTAATTGGATTAACTTTGATTGTTTGGAAGTCAAAACTTGAAATTAATAAGGGATTTTAAAACTACGTAGATTTCTTAATTATTTAAAATACCACATTAAAAAATAGAAATATGAAAAACATCTTTATCTATATCGTTTTGTTGTGGTCAAGTCTTACATTTTCCCAAAATGAGCAATTGGCTCAATATTATTTCGACAAAGGCGATTTCGAAAAAGCAAAAGTCAGTTATGAAGAGCTTTTAGCCAGCGTGCCATCAAATACCCAATATTTTTTAAGAGTTGTCGACTGCTATCAGCAATTACAGCAATATGCTGTGGCTGAAAAGGCAATTCAGGATCGTTATAGCAAATACAAACAAGGTGTTTTTTTAGTTGAATTGGGCTATAATTTCCAATTGCAAAAAAACGAATCCAAAGCAAGAAATTATTACGATCAGGCAATTGAAAAAATCAAAGCCAATCCGAATGATGTTTATGGAATTGGAAATTCGTTCGAGAAAAAAGTATTGATCGAATATGCCTTAAAAGCCTATCAGACTGCAATGCAAATTCAGCCGAACTACAATTTTAATTTCCAGATCGGAATGTTGTATGGTCAATTAGGAAAGACAGACGAAATGATTGATCTTCTGTTGACAGAATCGTATAAAAATCCGCAAAATGCTAATTTGATTCAGACCCAATTATCACGTTTCATGAATGGCGAAACGGATAATACTGCGTTTAAAGATGCTATGCGAAAAGCCCTGATTTTAAAAACACAGAAAGATCAGGATGTTTTCTGGAATCACTATTTAAGCTGGTTTTATGTTCAGCAGAAAGAATTTGAAAAAGCCTTTATTCAGGAAAAAGCGATTTACAAACGCGAACCTGAATCACTTTCGAGCATCGTCAATTTGAGTCAGTTTGCACTGAATGAAGACGATACTGAAACTGCAGCTGAAATCCTGAATTTTATTCTTTTAAATACCAAAGATTTAGATTTGTTGGTGCAGTCCAATTATTATTTGATGGAAATCAAAATAGACAAAGCACAGGAAAAAGATTATCCGACAATTGATGCCGAACTACAGCAATTGCTCACAACGTACGATATAACGCCTTTTACTTTATCTTTGCAATTGATTAAAGCGCATTTCACTGCTTTTAATCTGAAAAAGCCAGAAGAAGGTATTGCGATTGTAAAACGTGCTTTAGAACTCAATTTAAATGATTATCAGGAGGCAGATGCCAAAATGGAATTGGGAGATATTTTGCTTTTGCAGGAAAAATTCAATCAGGCGCTTATTTATTATTCGCAGATTCAATTGGATTTGAAGAATGATGTTATGGCGCATGAAGCGAGTTTGAAAGCGGCGAAAACAAGTTATTATAAAACTGATTTTGAATGGGCTTTGAAACAGTTCAAAGAATTAAAATCGGCAAATACGCAATTGATCGCCAATGATGCTCTTGAATATTTCTTGTTGATAAACGATAACACCGCCGCTGATTCGACACAAACCGCATTAAAACAGTTTGCAAAAGGTGATTTTTTAATTTATCAAAATAAAAAATCAGAAGCAATTACGCAATTTCAAAACATTCTGAAAACCTATAAAGGTCAGGAAATAGAAGCTGTTACAATGTTGCGTTTAGGTAAAATTTACGAAAGTCTGAAAGATTATAATTCGGCTTTAAGCCAATATCAGCAGATCATTGATCATCATGGAGATGGCATTTATGTTGATGAAGCATTGTTTTTTTCGGCAGAAATTTACAATGATGAACTAAAAGATACAGAAAAAGCAAAGCCTTTGTATGAAAAGGTAATTTTCAATCATCAGGACAGTATTTACTTTGTTGATGCAAGAAAAAAATACCGCGAGTTAAGAGGAGATAAGAATTTATAATTTGGTTTAACCGGTGAATCGATTAACCGGTTAACCGAATTAACGATTAAACAATAAAAAATGATTATTTACAACATCACCACAAATATACACGAAAGCGTTCACGACCAATGGTTGAAATGGATGCAGGAAAAACATATTCCGGAAATTCTTGCGACAGAAAAATTTTCATCGGCAAGAATTGTTAAGGTTTTAGTTGAAGAAGAAATGGGCGGAATCACATATTCGGTTCAATATACAACAGATAGTAAAGATACTCTTGAAAAATATTATTTGGAAGATCAACCAAAATTTGACAGAGAAGCTTTAGAGTTATTTGCAGACAAAATGCTTTCTTTTAGAACAGAATTGGAGGTTATTTCAGAACATTAAAGAAGAATAAGCTTCGTTTCTTTGTGTCTTAGTGACAAAAAAACATGAAATAAGCTTTAGCCTTCGAAGCAAAAAGAATACTTTTGCGCCCTCGCGGCAAAACAAGAAAAGAAAATGGAAAAAGTAAAAGCCAAAAAACATTTAGGACAGCACTTCCTTAAAGACGAAAGCATCGCAAAAGCAATTGCAGATACTTTGAGTTTAAAGGGATACGATGAGGTTTTAGAAATAGGACCAGGGATGGGTGTGCTTACTAAATATTTACTTGACAAACCAATCCATACGCGAGTAATCGAAATTGATACGGAATCTGTTGCGTATCTGGATGCGAATTATCCAAAATTAAAAGACAATATCATTTCAGAAGACTTTCTGAAATATAATATAAACCAGGTTTACGAGAACAAACAATTCGCCATTATTGGTAATTTCCCTTATAATATTTCTTCTCAGATTGTTTTTAGAACATTAGAGTTTAGAGATCAGATTCCGGAGTTTTCTGGAATGTTTCAAAAGGAAGTTGCAGAGCGAATCTGCGAGAAAAAAGGATCAAAAACCTACGGAATCCTGTCAGTACTTGCACAGGCTTTCTATGATACTGAGTATTTGTTTACTGTAGACGAAAATGTTTTTATTCCTCCGCCCAAGGTCAAGTCGGGTGTGATGAAAATGACCCGAAAGGAAGATTATAGCCTTCCGTGTGGTGAAAAGTTGTTTTTTACGGTTGTAAAAACGGCTTTTCAGCAAAGACGAAAAACATTACGTAACAGTTTGAAAACATTAAATTTATCAGATAATTTGCGAGAAGACACTATCTTTGATAAACGTCCCGAGCAACTTAGCGTTGAAGAGTTTATTGTTTTGACTCAAAAAATAGAAGCCGATGGAGTTCAAAGTTAGCAAAGAATTAATCCACCAACTAGAAGAACATATTGTTAAGAAAAACGACAAAGAACTTGAAGTTTTACTTAATGACCTTCACCATGCTGATATCGCCGAAATTCTTGAGGAATTAGATTTTGACGAAGCAACCTATATTTTCAAAGTTTTAGATAGTGATAAAACAGCTGAAATTCTTCTTGAATTAGAAGATGATCTTCGTGAAAACATCTTAAGCCGATTATCACCAAAAGAGATTGCTGAAGAGCTCGATGAACTTGAGACTAATGATGCTGCCGATATTATAGCTGAACTTTCGCATGAAATTAAAGCAGAGGTAATCTCAGAACTTGTTGATGTTGAACACGCAAAAGACATTGTCGAATTATTGCGTTACGATGAAAACACGGCAGGTGGTTTGATGGGAAAAGAGCTTGTAAAAGTGAATGAAAACTGGAACGTTCTGACTTGTGTAAAAGAAATGCGTATTCAGGCAGAAAATGTTTCGAGAGTACATTCGATCTACGTTGTTGATGACGAAAACCGATTAAAAGGAAGATTATCGCTTAAAGATTTATTGACTTCTTCTACAAAAACTCAAATTGGAGACGTTTATATCCGAAAATTAAATTTTGTAAATGTAGATACTGAAGATGTTGAAGTCGCACGTATCATGCAGAAATATGATTTGGAGGCAATTCCGGTTGTCGACGAATTGGGACGTTTGGTTGGAAGAATTACAATCGACGATATCCTGGATGTAATCAAGGAAGAAGCTGATAAAGATTACCAATTAGCGGCCGGTATTACACAAGACATTGAAAGTAATGACAGTGTTCTTGAACTTACAAAAGCGCGTTTACCTTGGTTATTAATCGGAATGGTGATTGAAATTGTGGCTTCTTTTGTATTGAAAGACAATGAAGCTGCTTTTCAGAAATATTCAACATTAATTATTTTTGTGCCTTTGCTTTCTGCAACTGCTGGAAATATTGGTGTTCAGGCATCGGCAATTGTGGTGCAGGGTTTGGCTAACGGTACTTTGAAAGAATTCAGTCGCAGTTATTTCAGCAAGGAGCTTACCGTTTCAATGATTTCGGGAAGTATTATTTCTTTGCTTCTTTTGGGTTATCATTCACTTATGTATCAACAATATTCTGTTGGATTGGCCATTTCCATTTCCATGATTGTTGTGATTCTGTTTGCTGCAACTTTAGGGACACTTGTACCTCTTTTTCTTCATAAAAATAAAATCGATCCTGCAATTGCGACGGGACCGTTTATTACTACAACAAATGATGTTTTTGGAATTATGCTTTATTTCGGTGTAGCCAAAATGATTCTTGGATTTTAGATTTTTGGCACAAATTAATAAGATGCAGTGATTTAAGATCTTTAAATTCTGTGTAATTTGCAAACGGAATAAAAGGCCTTCATATGCCTGAAATAAATTAAAACCCAGCAACATGAAAGTACACATTATTGGAGGAGGAAACCTTGGGGTTTCTATTGCCTTGGGAATTGCTAAATTTTCGAAAAACAACCAAGTTACCGTTACAAGAAGAAATATTGCTAGTATTCAATATTTATCTGAATATGGAATTACAGTGTCTAATGATAATAAACACAATATCCAGGAAGCTGATGTAGTGATTTTAACCATAAAACCTTATCAGGTTGATACGGTTTTGGCTGAAATTTTACCCGTTATTCAAAATAAAACAATTGCTTCGGCAGTAAGTGGATTATCTTTGGATATGCTTCAGGAAAAAACAAAAAATGAATATCCAGTTGTACGTATTATGCCAAATATTGCGGCACAGTTTGGAGAATCGGCAACTTGTATTTCTTTCCCTGAAACAGATCGTGAGGAAGCGATGCCAATTGTAGATTTGTTTCAGGATTTGGGAACTGCTCCGGTTATTGATGAAAAACTAATGGATGCCGCAACTGTTTTAGGCGCTTGCGGAACAGCTTATGCATTGCGATATATTCGTGCTTCAATGCAAGCTGGAATCGAAATTGGATTTGATTCTAGTACAGCTTTAGCAATTGCTGCTCAAACGGCAAAAGGAGCTGCAAAAATGCTTTTAGAGGAAAAAGTACATCCAGAACAATTAATCGACCGTGTAACAACGCCTCAAGGTTGTACAATTGTAGGTTTGAATGAAATGGAACACAATGGATTCAGTTCATCATTGATAAAAGGAATTAAAACTTCTTTAAAGCAAATCAAAGGATTGTTGAAATAAAACTTTAATTTTTGAAATATCAAATTCCAAATTCCAATTTTAAAAATGGAGTTTGGAATTTTTTTTTTGAAATTTATTTCGAATGACAATATTCAATCAAATGAGCGATATCTTCTTTGGATAACGTTTTTGAAAATACCGTTTTATGGTAATCGATAGCTAATATTTCTACTTTTGAACTGTCAATTTTGTGTTTTTTATTAGTAAGCCAATTTACAAAAACAATAGAATCAACTTCATGAAGCGCTGGACCAGTTATTTTTGAGTTCAATTTATGACAAGCAGCACAATTAGAATTAAATACTTCTTTTCCTTTTTTTTGATTTTCTGTTAAATCAATATTTCCACAAGAAGGCAAATCGTGCGTTCCACATTCTGGAATTTCAGATTTTTTGAAGATCTTCAGATACATAATTATTCCAGTTGAGACTACTATTATAGCTGTCAAAGAAAAAAGTAGGATTCTGATTTTTTTCATAATATCTCAAATTTTTGATTTAAGCAAAAATTTCAAAATGTTCTACATTCTCTTCGAATTCTAAAAGAAAATGTTCATCTTCCGGATAATATTTCGCTTTTTCGATATTTTCTCCGGCAAAATTTTTAATTACTTCCCAATTTTTCCAATACGTTATAAGCGTGAAATGGCCTTCATTGTTTTTAATATTTTTTAAAAAAGAAAGCTTTACAAATCCAGCTGTTTTCTCATAATCTGGAATTGCCGTTTTGATTATAAATTCGGTGTAAGCCTCATAATCTTCAATTTTTGTTTTTCCGTGCCAGATTCTTGCGATCATAATTTCAGGCTTTTGGTTTGTTCAAAGTGTATTTTAAATAGATAAATCCAAAGAATCCTGATAACATTGAAGCGATGAGAATTGCAATCTTCGAAAAAACAATCGTTTCAGGATCTTTAAAAGCCAAAATGGTAATAAAGATTGACATCGTAAAACCAATTCCGCCCAACATTCCGGCACCTAAAATATGCGCCCATTTTAAGTTTTTAGGAAGAACACACAAACCTGCTGTTACACCAATAGAAGAAAACAATACAATTCCTAAAGGTTTTCCAACTACTAAACCAAGAATGATTCCGTAAGTATTTGTATGATTTAAACCTTCGTGCCAATCCTGAGTTATTGCAATGCAGGTATTTGCAATCGCAAACAAAGGCAAAATTAGGAAAGCGACAGGCTTATGTAAAAAGTGCTGCAATTTATAAGAAGACGAATTTTCGCCACCGTCTCCAAACGGAATTACAAATGCTAATATCACACCCGTAATAGTTGCATGTACGCCGGAATTCAACATAAAATACCACATCACAATTCCTCCAATTAAATATGGAATTATGTTGTTGATTTTCATTCGATTTAAAACAAAAAGAAAGCCCCAGATTCCTAAAGCAATTGCAAGATTTACAAAAGCAATTGACGTAGTGTAAAAAATAGCGATAACAATTATGGCACCCAAATCATCAATAACAGCAAGCGCAGTTAAAAATACTTTTAAAGAAGGTGAAACTTTTTTGCCTAAAAGCGATAAAATTCCAATAGCAAAAGCAATGTCGGTTGCCATAGGAATTCCTGCTCCGTTTTGCGTTGCTGTTCCAAAATTTAAAGCCAGAAAAATCGCAGCTGGAACCAACATACCGCCAAGTGCTGCCATTATTGGTAAAGAAGCGTTTTTTATGTTGGATAATTCTCCGTGATAAATTTCGCGTTCCAATTCTAAGCCAATCAATAAAAAGAAAATCGTCATTAATCCATCGTTGATCCAATGCGTAATAGAATGCCCGCCTAAATCTTTTTCCCAAAAAGCAACATATTCTGCTGAATAAGATGAATTTGCAAGATATAATGAGATAATCGTAACAAATAATAAGAGAAGTCCTCCAGATTTTTCGTTGTTAAAAAAAGAATTAAAAGTCTTGGTCAGTTTCATTTTGGTAGATTTTCCAGAGAGGTGAAAGAGTTGATTTTTTCAATCTCCTATTTTCAAAGTTAAAAAAAATAAAACGAATTATGGTTTTGCGTTTTTTATGGATTGATAATAAAAGCAAATTCTATAGAATTACCGTATTTTTGTTTTCAATAAAATACAATAAAAATGAGCATAAAAATTCTTCATATCGACAGCAATAATCCAATTCTTTGGAATCAATTGGAAGAAGCTGGTTTCGAAAATCACGCCGATTTTAAATCTTCTAAAGAAGAAATCGAAGCTAAAATTCAGGACTACAACGGAATTGTAATTCGCAGCCGTTTCAAGATTGACAAGACTTTTTTAGATAATGCAACTAACTTGCAATTTATTGCCAGAGTGGGTGCAGGCCTTGAAAGTATTGATTGTGAATATGCTTCTGCAAAAGGAATTCATTTAATTGCAGCGCCAGAAGGAAATCGAAATGCAGTTGCCGAACATTCGCTTGGTGTTATATTATCACTTTTCAATAATTTAAATCAGGCCGATGCCGAAGTTAGAGCAGGACATTGGAATCGAGAAAGTAATCGTGGTCATGAACTTGATGGAAAAACGGTTGGAATTATCGGTTATGGAAACATGGGAAAAGCTTTTGCCAAAAAACTTCGTGGTTTTGATACTGAAGTTTTGTTTTATGATATTTTAGAAAATATTGGAGATGAAAATGCCAAACAAGTTTCTTTAGCCGAATTACAAAAAAGAGCTGATGTTTTAAGTCTTCATTTGCCTTGGACACCAGAAACAGACAAAATGGTTGATGCCAATTTTATAAACGCATTTTCGAAGCCATTTTGGATTATAAATACGTCTCGTGGTAAAAATATCGTTACAGCAGATTTGGTTAACGCTATGAAGTCGAAAAAGGTGTTAGGAGCAGGTTTGGATGTTTTGGAATATGAAAAATTATCTTTTGAAACACTTTTTCAGGATAAAAATACGCCAGAAGCCTTTCAATATTTATTAGAAGCAAAAAATGTTTTACTTACACCGCACATCGCAGGCTGGACTTTTGAAAGTCACGAACGTTTAGCTCAGGTAATTGTAGATAAAATCAAAGCAGTTTATACGGATAAATAGCGTAATGCTGATTGTTAGTTAATTATGATTTGTTGTTTGAATTGCTTTTGTCTTTATAACAAGCTTTTTCTGTAAAAGTAATCATGAGAATTAGTTTTTAAAATTATTTTTGTTTAATATTGTTCCTCGTTTTTTTAACAAAATTTTAATAAGGAGCAACCGAAAATCCTATAAAGAGTAGGCATTAACTAACTAATTTTATTAAATATGATTGAATGGTACAAAAAAGTGGTCTTTGAAAATTATGCAAATTTTAGTGGAAGAGCTAGAAGAAGTGAATACTGGTATTACACACTAGCAACGATAATTATTTCAATCATTTTAGCGATTCTTGATTTTTCTTTAGGTTTGACTATTGGAGATTCGGGAGCTGGTATTTTAAGAGCTATCTATGGCTTATTGGTTTTATTGCCAGGTTTAGCTGTAATGGTTAGAAGATTGCATGATGTTGGAAAAAGCGGTTGGTTTTTTCTTATTATCCTTTTGCCACTAGCAGGTGTTATTTGGTTATTAGTGCTTCTATGTACTGAAGGAGACAGAGGGTCAAATGCCTATGGTGCAGATCCAAAAGATGATTTTGAAGATATTAATGAAATTGGGAAAGTTGAATTAGATTAATATATAGATAAATATGGAAACAAGCAAACAAGAGGCGTGGAATACCCCATCACAGCCAAGACAAGAGAATAAAAAAGTTCTAGCCGGAATTATGGGAATAATTTTTGGTTACTTAGGAATTCATAAATTTATATTAGGATACACTCAAGAAGGAATCATTCAAGTGGTAATTAGTATTGTTACTTGTGGATTAGGTGGAATAATCGGATTTATTGAAGGAATCATTTACTTGACAAAATCAGATGAAGAGTTCTATCAAACTTACCAGGTAGGCAAAAAAGGCTGGTTCTAAATTATATATTTAAATCCCATTCATTATTCGAATGGGATTTTTTTTGTTCATTATATTAGAAATTTAAAAGATTACAAAATGGAAAATACAAAAACAGAACATTGGAACAACCCGCCGCAATACGAGCAAGAAAATAAAAAAGTTGTTGCAGGAATATTGGCAATTTTAATAGGAGCGCTAGGTATTCACAAATTTTATCTTGGTTATACAAAAGAAGGTATTATTCAGCTTCTTTTAGGACTTATGTGTGGAATTGGTGGTGTAATCGGAATTATTGAAGGAATTTTATATTTGACAAAAACTGACGAAGAATTTTATCAGACTTACCAAGTTGGTTATAAAGGCTGGTTTTAAACATAAAAAAATCCCACTCTTTCTGGAATGGGATTTTTTTATGTTTAATAGATTCTGATTAATCTTCTTTTTCAGATAGTTTTCTTTCTAGCTCAAGTTGAAATTCTTCAATAACAGGTTTCATAGTGCTTTCCGGGATATCGGCAATTCTGATATACATTAAACCATCGATGGCATTGTTGAATAAAGGATCTACGTTAAATGCGACAACTCGTGCGTTTTGTTTGATATATTTCTTAATTAAAACAGGCAAACGTAAATTTCCTGGTTCTAATTCGTCAATAATTTTGTCAAATTTGTTCAAATCAGATTCGGCTTCGTCGAAAATAAAGTCCTTGTCTGCGTCTTTCAATTTAACTTTATATGCTTTTTTCGGATGGATATATTGTGCAATATACGGATCGTAATAGTTTGATTTCATGAACTCAATCATCAATGATTTAGAGAAATCAGAAAATTGATTACTAATACTTACACCACCAACTAAATATTTGTGTTCAGGATGACGAAGCGTTGTATGGATAATACCTTTCCATAATAAAAATAAAGGCATTGGTTTTTGCTGATATTCACGAGTGATAAAGGCACGGCCCATCTCGATAGATTTGCTCATCATATCATGAAGTTCAGGTTCAAATCTGAAAAGATCAGTAAGATAAAAACCTTCGATGCCGTATTTACGGTAAATTTCAGAACCTAATCCCATTCGATAAGCTCCAGCGATTTTTTTTGTTTCATCGTCCCACAAAAACATATGGTGGTAATACTGGTCGTACTCGTCAAGGTCGATAGATTCGTTTGTTCCTTCGCCAACTTCACGGAAAGTTATTTCGCGTAGACGTCCAATTTCATGCAAGATATTCGGAATTGATTTTGCTTTTGCAAAAAACACTTCATAATTTTTGCTTTGTAAAAATCGGGAATCATTATCTCTTAAAGCTTGAACTTCGGCAATCAATTTCGATTCGTTCACCGGAGTAACAATTTTTTTAGGCGCTTTCGGAATTTTCAAGCTTGCTGTATCGATAAGTTTGGTGTCCTTTTCAAAAGGATTCGCCAGCATGTAGGTTTTCTTTCTTAAAAATTCTGAGTATTCTTCAAACGATTCAATTTCATTTTGTTCGCTTACAGAAATCGGTTTTCCTATACGGACTTTAATAACACGGTCTTTCTGCGTAAGCAATTCAGATGGAAGTTTTGCAGTACGTAAAGTGTCGTCTATTTTTGAAAGCCAATAGAATAATTTACTGTTTTTAGCATGAAAATAGATGGGTACAACCGGAACTTTGGCTTTTCTGATTAATTTCAGAGCGCCTTCTTCCCAAGGTTTATCAACCATTAATTTCCCATCTTTGTAAGTTGAAACTTCTCCGGCAGGAAAAATTCCCAACGGTTTTCCGTCACTTAAATGACGTAAAGTTTCTTTGATTCCAACCACGCTTGATTTTGCATCCTTATGATTTTCAAAAGGATTAACCGGCATGATGTATTTTTTAAGTGGAACAATTCTGTGTAATAAGAAATTTGCAATAATTTTGAAATTAGGCTCTCTTTCAAGCATTAATTTCAAAAGCAAAATACCGTCAATTCCTCCAAGCGGATGATTAGAAATGGTAATATAAGCGCCATCTTTTGGCAAACGTTTTAAATCTTCTTCCGGGATTTCAAATTTGATTTCCATCTCATCCAAAATTCCGTTTAGAAACGCAACATCCTCTAAATGTTTATTATGATCATAAATTTTATTAAGGGTAGAGATCTTAAGAACCTTCATAAGAATCCAGCCTGAAAAAGTACCGAATACTCCGTACTTATCAACATTTATTGCCTTTGCAACTTCTTTCGCGGTAACTAAACCCATGTACTATTTTTAAATTATTAGAGTAGCGAACAAAGATAACAAAAAACTCTACTTTTCCTTTATTCAATTATAAACTTTCCACTTTTTTATTACATTTGGAATCCTAAAAAAATTACCAAGATGAAAATTATTTCTTATAATGTAAACGGAATTCGCGCAGCAATTACTAAAGGATTTATCGAATGGCTACAAGCGGCTAGCCCAGATGTTATCTGCCTTCAGGAAATTAAGGCAACACAGGATCAAATTCCGGTTGAAGCTATAACGGCCGCTGGCTATCCTTATCAATATTATTATCCGGCAACCAAAAAGGGTTACAGTGGTGTTGCAATCTTATCTAAAATAGAACCGAAATCAGTTGTTTACGGAACAGGAATTCATCATATGGATTTTGAAGGGCGTAATCTTCGTGCTGATTTTGAAGATGTTTCAGTGATGAGTTTGTATCTTCCGTCAGGAACTAATATTGAAAGACTGGATCATAAATTTATGTTTATGGACGATTTTCAAACGTATATCAACGAACTGAAATTAACGATTCCGAATTTAATTATTTGTGGAGATTATAATATTTGCCACGAAGCAATTGATATTCATGACCCTGTTCGAAATAAAACAGTTTCTGGGTTTTTGCCTGCAGAACGTGCGTGGCTTGATGCTTTTATGAAATCAGGTTTTATTGATAGTTTCCGTCATTTCAATAAAGATCCTCATCATTATTCTTGGTGGAGTTACCGTGCCGGAGCGAGAGGAAATAACAAAGGCTGGCGTATTGACTACAATTTAGTGAGCGATTCGATGGGACACCGTTTAAAACGAGCTGTTATTCTTCCAGATGCTGTTCACTCGGATCATTGCCCGGTTTTAGTCGAAATCGATTAAAGTTTGGTATTGTTCTTGTTAAGAATGTATCGGTTTAAAGAAAACAAGTTTGAAAATGTGTTCTTTGAACAAGATTTTTTTGAATTATTAATAAAGCCCCAAATAAAAACCTAAAGTAAAATGATTAAAAAAGCCTCCATTGGATTAGTAGTTTTAGCTTTGTCTGCAACTTCTTGTGTATCCAAAAAGATTTACAATGATCTTGAAACAAAATATTCAGATTTAAAAAAGGAAAGCCGATCTATTGCAGATGAAAATGCGAATTTAAAAACTGCAAAAAATCAGTTAGAATTAGACAAAGATAAACTGACTAAAGATTTGGCAAGTACAAAAGATGATCTTGCAAAACAAAAAGCTGATCTTGCAGCGGAGCAAAAAAAATATAAAGTATTGCAGGATTCTTATAATGCATTAGAAAAAAACAGCAACGATGCATTAGAAAGCAATATGGCTAAAAACCGCGAGTTGTTAGCACAATTAGAAGCAAAATCTAAAAAGCTGGCAGATGAACAAGCGCGTTTAGACAAAACAGCAAACCGATTGAAAGAGCTTGAAGATATGATTGCTGCTAAAGAAGAATCAATGCGTAAACTAAAAGAGACTTTATCTAAAGCCTTAAACGGTTTTGAAGGAAAAGGTTTGACAGTTGAACAGAAAAACGGAAAAGTTTATGTTTCTATGGAAAACAAATTGCTTTTCAATTCAGGAAGTTGGGCTGTTGGAACTGAAGGAAGAAAAGCAGTTGTAGAACTTGGAAAAGTTTTAGGCGATAATCCAGATCTTTCGGTTTTAATTGAAGGTCATACAGATGATGATCCATATGCTGGTTCTGGACCAATTGCAAACAACTGGGATTTATCTACAAAAAGAGCTACTGCAATTGTGGCAATTTTAAGTGAAAATACAAAAATCAACAAACAAAAACTTACGGCAGCAGGACGAAGCGAATTTTCTCCGTTGGCAAGCAACGCAACTCCGGAAGGAAAAGCGAAAAACCGTAGAATCGAAATCATCTTAACACCAAGATTAGATGAGATTGCGGAGATGCTTAATAGTATTAATTAATGATGCTAAGGTTCTAAGTTGCTAAGAAGCTAAGATTTTTAAAAAGGCTCAAAGTTTTACTTTGAGCCTTTTTTTATTTCAGAAAAGAAAATTTTAGCAACTTAGTATCTAAAAAAGAATCTTATTCTTTTTTTAACTTTTGTCTTCTTTTGCTTTGTCCAATCGCTTCGTAACTTTGAAGCTTTATTACTCAAAAATAAGAAAACTTAGAATCTTAGTAACTTAGCATCTTAGAACCTTTTAAAAAATATGATATACACTACATTACCAAACACCGATATAAAAGTTAGTAAAATTAATCTCGGAACAATGACTTTTGGTCAGCAGAATACAGAAGCCGAGGGGCATGCTCAAATGGATTATGCTTTAGAACGCGGAGTCAATTTTTTTGATACAGCCGAAATGTATTCGGTTCCGGCGAGTGAAGCGACTTATGGAAGTACAGAAAAAATAATTGGAACCTGGTTTAAGAAATCCGGAAATCGCGATAAAATTGTTTTAGCATCTAAAATTGCAGGTCCAAATCCAAGTTTTGGTTACATGCGTGAGAAACTGGATTTTTCATCGGCAAGTATTAAATATGCAGTTGAAAACAGTTTGAAAAGACTTCAGACAGATTATATCGATTTATACCAAATGCATTGGCCGGAAAGAAAAACCAATAATTTCGGACAGCGCGCTTTTCATGGACATAATGATGTTTGGGAAGATAATTTTAGAGAAATCCTTGAAACTTTCGATGGATTAATTAAAGAAGGAAAAATTAAACACATTGGAGTTTCAAACGAAAATTCATGGGGGATGATGCGTCTTTTGGAAGAAAGCAAGTACAATAATTTGCCAAGAATCAAAACTGTTCAAAATCCATATTCTTTATTGAATCGTTTGTTTGAAGTGAATTCAGCCGAAGTTTCAAAATATGAAAATGTTGGTTTATTAGGATATTCGCCTTTGGCATTTGGAGTTTTGACAGGGAAATTCTTAACAGGAGAAGCTCATCCGAAAGCGAGAATTAATCTTTTTCCGCAATATAAACGTTACAATAGTGATCAATGTACTCAAGCGACTAAATTGTATCAGGAAATCGCTAAAAAACATGGTTTAACGTTAACGCAATTAGCGATGGGATTTGTATTGCAGCAGCCTTTCCTGACAAGTGCAATTATTGGCGCAACAACATTGGAACAATTAAAAGAAAATATTGACACAATTGATGTAGTCCTTTCGAAAGAAATTCTTGCTGAGATTGATGCTGTTCAGGCTATAATTCCTGATCCGGCGCCTTAAAGTATTATTTAACCGTAAGGTTCGCTAAGATTTACGCAAAGCACACAAAGTTTTTCAACTTATAAAAGGAAAATCTTTGTGTGCTTTACCATTATTTTTTTAATCAAAGCATTGCGAACTTTGCGGTTAAACTTTACTACAATTATAAATCAAATTCATCATCAACAGCCAACGAATCATTTTTAACTGCAGTTGAATCAGGAGCTTTGATTTTTATCAGTGAACGCGCACTTCCTGAAATATAAACCGGCAATTGACCAAGCGTATCTTCAGGAACTAACAAACCTCGGCGGAACATTAAATTCTTTAAAAACTTCTGATTTTTAATTGCATAATCTTTCAAATTGCCTTGATCATTAAATTGATACATGAATTTTCTCGGTTTCGGAATTATAGTTGCCAAGTATAAACATTCATCTACATTTAGATCAGATGGGCTTTTTTGAAAATAAAAATGACTCGCTTCGCCAATTCCATAAACATTTGGTCCCCATTCGATAATGTTGAAATATACTTCCAGCATTCTTTCTTTGCTTACAATTCGGTTGTTTTCTAAAATATAAACCAATAAGATTTCTTCTAGCTTTCGCGAAAGCGTTTTTTCACGCGTCAGGAAGACGTTTTTAATCAACTGCATGCTGATCGTGCTTGCACCGCGTGAGAATTTTTTGGTTCTGATGTTTTTAAGAATCGATTGCTTGAAGGCTTCATTAATGAAACCGCGATGTGAGAAGAATGATGGATCTTCAGTCGTTAAAACGCATTTTCTCAAATAAGGCGAAATTTGGTCTAAAGGCGTGTAATTCGGATTTGCATTTCCAACCAAAATTGGGCGTTGCAATACATTTTGAATTATCGCACGATAAACAAATTCACCATTTAGTTTGTTTAAATCGGCTTCGCCGTATTTTGTAATTCGTAAATCTTCTTTGTTGAGTTTACTGTCAAAAACAAGTGTGTTTGGTTTGTTTTTATTGAATTTGAAATCGAGTTTATAATCAAAATTTCCAGTTGCCTGCATTCCTTGAAAATGCGTAAATAATCCGTCAGGAAGCGAAACGATAAAATCCTGCGCCTTCATCTTTGGAATATTTACTTTCAAAGTATAAACCGTATCTTCTTCTGTATCATATGAAATATAAGGTTTTACTTTGATTTTGTTCAACTGCATTGTTGAGGTACTGTCTATCGAAATGAAATTATCTCCTAATAAAAATCGGTAATCAAAACGGGCATTTTTGATTACAACATCTTTGCTGGCGATTTTTGGATGATTGATTTTTAAATTGGTGATAGAAGTAAAGCCGTCAATGTGAAGTTCACTGCCGCTTTTGTCAATTTTTTCGACGTTCAGTCTAATGGAATCAAAACTGGCTTTTAAGCTATAACGTTCGTCCAAATAAGGAACGCGAATAGCGCCTGTATCTAAATTGAAGAATCGAATATCGGCTTTTTCATTTCTCGGATCGGCAAAACCTTTTATGTTCCAGCGCTGATCGAAATTTTTGCTTTGAACATGAAGATTAGTTTCGAGTTGTTTATCATTTAAAACTAATTTATCAATTGCTATTGACGCTGTTTTTCCATTGTCATCAATTTTGAATTGAAATTTCTCTAAATGCATGTCGGTCGGGACCAGATTTAGGAGTTTTGAAATAATTCGGTAAGCAAAAGCGCCGTATTTGCGTTTTTCACTTTTTTCAGAATCATCACTGTTTCTTTTTAAGAAAGCATCAAAATTTCTGATTTTTCCTTTTTTTACCAATTGAATATAGCCATTGTTGATTTTCAAAGTTCCAACCTGAACATCACCAATCAATAAATTGCTTAAACTGACACTAGTTTCAATTTTTTCAATTTTAAGAAGTGTGTCAGCGCCTTTTGGAACTAAAATAACATCGGTTAATT
The DNA here is from genome assembly GCF_900182645.1 of Flavobacterium resistens. Taxonomy (GTDB): domain Bacteria; phylum Bacteroidota; class Bacteroidia; order Flavobacteriales; family Flavobacteriaceae; genus Flavobacterium; species Flavobacterium resistens. The sequence goes on from NZ_FXTA01000004.1 coordinate 134,335, forward strand.
TAATGCTTGATAAGCCGTCGAAAGAAGCTTCTTTTACAGAAAAATCACTATTGTAACTCACTGCCATTTTGTGTTTTACTTTTGCAATGGCTTGTTTTAAAAGCGAATCACGAAAAAAATACAGTCCGATGCAAAGTAAAACAAGTAGTACGGCAAGTATTTTTAGGAGTTTGTATATTTTTTGTTTTGGAAAATTCATAGTGGTATTTTTATCAGAAATCAACCAAAAAGAATACTCGCAACATCTTCAATTTTTGCCACAAGTTCAATTTTGATTCCCGTATTTTTTAAAGCAATTTTATTGTATTTAGAAACAAAAATAGTGTCAAAGCCTAATTTTTCGGCTTCCTGTATTCGTTGATCTACACGATTTACAGGACGAATTTCGCCCGAAAGCCCAACTTCGCCGGCAAAACAAAAACCTTTCCCAACAGGAATATCTTCATTTGATGATAAAATTGCTGCGACAACAGCCAAATCAATTGCTGGATCATCTACAGAAATTCCGCCTGTTACGTTCAAGAAAACATCTTTAGCTCCAAGTCGGAAGCCGGCTCTTTTTTCCAAAACGGCCAAAATCATATTTAATCTTTTGGCGTTATAACCCGTTGTGCTTCTTTGTGGAGTTCCGTAAACTGCTGTACTCACTAATGATTGAATTTCGATCATCAGCGGACGCATGCCTTCAAGTGTTGTTGCAATGGCAGTTCCGGATAATTCTTCGTCTTTATGAGAAATCAATATTTCAGAGGGATTGCTTACTTCACGCAAACCGCTTCCGAGCATTTCATAAATTCCGAGTTCTGATGTTGAACCAAAACGGTTTTTCAGTGAACGCAAAATTCGGTAAATGTGATTTCTGTCGCCTTCAAATTGAAGAACGGTATCGACCATATGTTCCAAAATTTTTGGTCCGGCAATGTTTCCGTCTTTGGTAATATGTCCGATTAAAATAACGGGAATATTGGTTTCTTTGGCAAATTTGATCAGTTCGGCCGTGGTTTCTCTAATTTGAGAAATGCTTCCTGCTGTCGATTCGATATAATCAGTGTGTAAAGTCTGAATGGAATCGATAATTACAATTTCCGGCTGAATGGCTTCAATTTGTTTGAAGATATTCTGCGTTTTTGTTTCCGTCAGAATATAGCAATTGTCGCTATTTGGTGTAATTCTTTCGGCGCGCATTTTTATTTGCTTCTGACTTTCTTCGCCGGAAACATATAAAGTTTTATAAGGTAATTTTAATGAGATTTGAAGTAAAAGTGTGCTTTTTCCAATTCCAGGTTCTCCGCCTAAAAGCGTTAAAGATCCCGGAACAATTCCGCCTCCTAAAACACGATTCAATTCGCCATCGGTTGTATCCATTCGGATTTCCTGAGCCGAATCAATTTCGTCAATTTTTAAAGGTCTTGGTGCTTTGTTTGTTGAAGTTGGTTCGCTTTTCCAAGCCACTTTTTCTTGTTTCTGAATAATTTCTTCAGCAATTGTATTCCATTCTTTGCACGCGTTGCATTGCCCCTGCCATTTAGAATATTGGGTGCCGCAGTTTTGGCAAAAAAAGGAAGTTTTAACTTTTGACATTATTTAGTTTTTTTAGCAAGCGTATTCATTTCGTCGATTTTCTCATACATCAAATCTTTGTTCAAATCTCCGATTGGCTCCATTTGAGAAGCATTTTGGTATTTTTTTGAAGCATGTTTTGGGTCGCCCATTTTTTCGTACATCAAGCCCAATTCATATTCTCCTAACATGGCTTTTGGATAATTTACATTTCCAATTTCCGCCATTTTTCCTAATTCATCATAAGCATTTTTTTTCAAAATAATATTTTCTATTACTTTGAAATCACTCATTCTTACCGGAACCTGAAATCCTAAAATTTCAGACATTGTAGCGTATTTTTTTTCTAAATAATCTGAATAGCCAGATTCTAGAACTGCAATTTTTTCATTGTATTCAGCAGAATTAATTGGTCTGTACGATTCAAAAATTTGATATAACGCATTCGGAATTGAATGTAAAACCTCAGTGTAATGCGTTGCGCCTTTAAATACATCATATTTAAAATTCACTAACGGATTATTGGCAACCTTAATATTGCTGTTCAGTTTTTCAATAGGTTCTTTAATTCTTTTATTATCACCTTCTCCTGCAGAAAGATAATAGAATATTGGTTTTTGGATTTTTGCAAATTTCTCAGCAATTCTAACTTCCATTTTTGGTGCAAGTTCTGGGCTTAAACAGATATATGCGTTAAAAATTGGCTCTTCTTTATATAAATAAAAATTCGCAAAACTCGCTGTTATGTCATGGCCTGCAATAATTCTGAAAGGCGCAGTATGGTACTTTTTTTCGATGTACGGGATTAATTCAGCACCTACAAATTCAAAGAATTTCGCTCCTTTTTCAAAAGGCAGACCTTCATTTTGATCGATTGTCGAATCGTCTTCACGTTCGCCGTCTTTATTTTGATGTATTCCAATAATAATCATTTCCGGAATATCATCCCAATATGCGCCATAACTTACTGCTCCCGAAAACGGGTCAAATAAATAATCTCCATCAAAAAGATATAAAACAGGATATTTTCTATCCGATTTCTCATCATAAGATGGCGGAAGCCCAATTGTTATTCTTCGTTCTTCTCCCAGTTTTTCAGATTTTATATTATCGAATTTTTTCTGAGAAAAAACAGAAACAGATATGAATGCAAGCAGTAGGTAGACTTTTTTCATGATTGGTGGCATTTCAGTGAATTAAAAAGTATTGGAAATTGTATGGCAATATAATACTTTATTTGCTTTTTGGTATTTTGGGACTTAAAAAAAAGCAATGATTTCCTACGCTTATTTTTTTGATTTTAGGCAACAGAAAATCTGTTTGTACAAAATATTTTGAACAAACTGTGAGTAAAAATAAGGATTAATTTATTGTTTTATGTTAACGAATTATCGTTTTCATTTGGAAAAATAATCCATGGCTTGAAGGTTTTGGCTTCTTCAAATTCCAGGGTCGCATATGAAATGATAATAATGATATCGTCTTTTTGAACCTTTCTTGCGGCAGGACCATTAAGTGTGATTTCGCCCGAATTTTTTATGCCTTTTATAGCATAAGTTTCAAAACGCTCGCCATTATTAATGTTAACAATAGATACTTTTTCGCCTTCAATAATATTTGAAGCTTCTAGTAGAGTTTCATCAATAGTAATACTGCCAATATAATTTAAATCGGCACCAGTAACTTTTACTCGATGAATTTTTGATTTTATAACTTGAATTTGCATGGAGCAAAGGTAATTTAATTTAATGAAATGGTGTCAATTAACCTTATAGAATTAACAAATACCGCTATAAACGCACGGTATTTTTTGTCATTAATTTTATGATCAATTGATAATAATGTTGATTCGTCAGCAATGACAAAATATTCCAGCTCAAATCTTTCATTGTTTTTGAAAGCGTCTTCAACAAATTGAATGGTTTCTTGAGGTGATTTAGTTTGAAATATTTCTTTTGCTTCTGTCAAGGTTTTATAAATTATGGCAGCTTCTTTTCTTTCTTCCGCTGTTAAGCGCTCATTTCGAGAGCTCATCGCTAAAAGATTGTCTTCTCTGAAAATTGGGCAGCCAACAATATTTACAGGTAAATTGTTTTTTTCGACTAATTTTTTAACAATTTGTAGTTGCTGAAAATCCTTTTCTCCAAAATAAGCATTTGTAGGCGTTACGATTTCAAAAAGGCGTTTTACAATTGTTCCGACTCCGTTAAAATGCCCGGGTCTGAATTTTCCTTCCATCTGATTTTCTAAACCATCATAGTCAAAGGATTGCGAAATTGTATTTCCTTCATAAATATCTTCTACTGAAGGAGCATATAAAATTATTTTGTCACTTAATCCTCTCATTTTTTTTACATCTTCTTCAAGAGTTCGAGGATATTTTTCTAAATCTTCAGGATTATTAAACTGAGTAGGGTTTACGAAAATACTTACAACGGTATCGTCGTTTTCTTTAAGTGATCGTTGCATTAAAGCCAGATGCCCTTGGTGTAAAGCTCCCATGGTTGGTACAAATCCGATGGTTGAATTTGCGGTTTTGATAGTTTTTAAATAAGCTATCAAAGCTACTTTACCGTAAAAAATATGCATGGCAGTATTATTAAAATTTAGTGCAAACATAATATATTAGTTATAAACTGCATAAAATTTTGTAATTTTGCGACGTTTTTATTACCAAAAATTAAGTAAAATACTATTATGAAAGATAAGAGGATATTATATGTATCATCTGAAGTCGTGCCTTATTTGGCTGAAAATGAGGTTTCTTTAATGTCTTATGACGTTCCTAAAATGATTAACGATCAAGGAGGTCAGATAAGAATTTTCATGCCAAGATATGGAAATATCAACGAGAGAAGACATCAATTACACGAAGTGATCAGGCTTTCTGGAATGAATTTGGTAGTGAATGACTTAGATATGCCATTGATTATTAAAGTTGCTTCAATTCCAAAAGAAAGAATTCAGGTTTATTTTATTGATAATGATGAGTATTTTAAGCGTAAGGCAACTTTTGCTGACGAAGAAGGTGCGTTGTATCCTGACAATGATGAACGTGCAATCTTTTTTGCTAAGGGAGTTGTTGAAACCGTTAAAAAATTGAACTGGGTTCCAGATATCATTCATGTTCACGGATGGTTGGCAGCAATGCTTCCTATTTATATGAAGCATTATTATAAAAATGAAGCTTTGTTTTCAGAAACTAAAATCGTTACATCAGTCTACGGACAATCTTTTGATGAAAACTTAGACATGGAGATGATCAACAAAGTTAAATTTGATGGTGTGCCGCATGAATCTGTTTCTGACTTGGAAGTTCCAAATTATGAGAATGTTTTAAAAGCAAGTATATTACACTCAGATGCAGTAATCATTGCCTCTGAAAATGTTTCCCCAAGTTTAACAAAATTTATAGAATCTTCAGGAAAACCTTTTTTACCTTTCACCCCGAAAGATGCATTCGCTGAAGCGTATACAAATTTCTATAGAAAAATGGGTCTTTAATTAACTTTAATTTTAAAAATGTACAATACTTCTTTTATTAAGAAAATTCTAGTAGCTGCAACGGTAGTTTTTTTATATTCATGCGATAGAGATTTTAATGCGATTGGTGATGATTTAATTGGAGATAATCATTTTGATTTGACACCTGAAAAATATGATGTTTTGGCTTATAACCAAGAAGTAACGCCTATTGAGTCAAACGGATTGGCAATAAATGCTTTGGGTATTTATGATAATCCGGTTTTAGGTACAACAACAGGAAGTTATGTTACTCAGGTTGCTTTGTCAGAATATGCGCCAACAATTGGCGAAGGTGCTGTTATTGATAGTGTATATTTGAGTGTTCCTTATTTTAGCCATGTAGTATCTACTGATGCTGATGGTAAGCGTACTTTTGAATTAGATTCTGTTTTTGGGCCTGCTGACGGAAAAATCGATTTAAGTATCTATGAGTCCAAAGTTGCAATGCGCAATAGTTTTTTTGATAATGGTACTCAATTGCCTCAATTGTATTATACAAGCGCTAATGATAATGCAGATTTTGACGGTAATATTGGTGCAAAACTTAATAACTCAAGTAGTAAAAGTCAAAATACAGAATTCTTTTTTAATAAAGCTGAAATAACGGACAGGACTATAGATGCTAACGGAAAAGTGGTTTTGACTAAAGTAGCGCCGGAAATGCGCTTGATGTTAGATAAAGCCTTCTTCATGGATAAAATTTTAAATGCTCCTGCAGAAAAATTATCATCAGCAAATGTATTCCAGGATTATTTTAGAGGATTATATTTCAAAGTAGCAAGATCGGGAGCAAATCCTGCAAACTTAGCTTTGATTAATTTTGCAACAGCAGGTAAAATTGTCATTAAATATAAGGCAAAAACGGCAATTACTACAGATCCTGACACGACAACGGAGGATAAGAGTATCACGATTAACTTGACTGGTGCTACAGCTAGTCTTCAGCAAGATGCGAAGAATGCCAATTATGCGAATGCAATAGCTGATGCAAATATAAATCGAACAGAAGGCGATGATCGTCTTTATATTAAAGGAGGGCAGGGATCTGCTGCAGTAATAGAACTTTTTGATAAAAAAGATTTAATTGGATATAATAAGAAAGGAGAATTGGTGAATAAGCCAAACGGAGTTTCTGATGTATTGGATGAATTGAGGCTTGCTTACAGAACTAAAAAAGGATTGGTAAATGAGGCAAATTTAGTTTTCAATATTGATACTGAAAAAATGGGCGTGAAAGGTAGTGGGAATGTACAGGCAGATGAACCTAAAAGAGTTTATTTGTATGATTTGACTAATAACATACCTTTGATTGATTATTCTGATGGTACTTCTGGTGCACTTACAGGTGATCCTAAAGCTACAAAATATATTTTTGGTGGTATTATCAATATTGATGAAGCGACTAAAAGAGGAAATTATTATAAGGTAAGAATTACCAATCATATTCGAAATCTTATTAAAGATACAACAACTGTTAATGTAAAATTAGGTTTAGTTGTTACTGAAGATATTGGTGTGATTACTTCAAATAGACTGAAGAATAAGGTTAAGATTGGAACAAATCCTGATGTATATTTTACAGCAGCGCCAAGAGGATCAGTTATGGGGCCATTAGGAACTATTTTGTACGGAGGGAAATCTTCTGTTCCAGATGATAAAAGACTGAAACTTGAAATTTACTACACGAAACCAAATTAATAAATATATATGTGTGGAATTGTTGGATATATTGGCCATAGAGAGGCGTATCCTATTGTTATCAAGGGATTAAAACGACTCGAATACAGAGGTTACGACAGTGCCGGTGTAATGTTGTTTGACAACGAAACCGGAGTAAAACTTTGTAAAACAAAAGGTAAGGTTTCGGATCTTGAAGCTAAAGCGAAAGATAACTTAGCAACAAACGGAACGATTGGTATAGGGCATACGCGCTGGGCAACACACGGAGTGCCAAATGATGTGAATTCACATCCGCATCTTTCTAATTCTGGTGAATTGGTGATAATTCATAACGGAATTATTGAGAACTATGCACCGCTTAAAGAAGAATTAATCAAGAGAGGTTATACTTTTAAATCGGATACAGATACAGAAGTTTTAGTAAACCTGATTGAAGAAGTTCAGAAAAATGAAAATATTAAGTTAGGAAAAGCAGTTCAGATTGCTTTAAATCAAGTTGTAGGAGCTTATGCAATTGCAGTTTTTGATAAAAAAAATCCTGATGAAATTGTTGCTGCAAGACTAGGTAGCCCTTTGGCAATTGGTGTGGGTGACGGTGAATATTTTGTTGCTTCAGATGCTTCTCCGTTTATTGAATATACCTCTAATGCAATTTATCTTGAAGATGGTGAAATGGCAAACATTAGATTGCACAAACCTCTTAAAGTTAGAAAAATTAAAGACGACTCGTTAGTTGATCCTTATATTCAGGAGCTTCAAATGAACTTGGAGCAGATTGAAAAAGGAGGTTACGACCATTTCATGTTGAAAGAAATCTACGAACAACCAAGTGTAATTAAAGATACTTACAGAGGAAGACTTCATGCAAATGAAGGAATTGTTCAAATGGCTGGTGTTGAAGATAATCTTGAAAAATTCTTAAACGCAAAACGTATTCTTATTGTAGCTTGCGGTACTTCTTGGCACGCAGGTTTAGTAGCAGAATACATTTTTGAAGAGTTTACACGTATTCCAGTTGAAGTTGAATATGCTTCTGAATTTAGATACAGAAACCCAATTATAAACAAAGATGATGTTGTAATTGCAATTTCTCAATCAGGAGAAACGGCTGATACAATGGCAGCAATCAAATTGGCAAAAGAGAATGGTGCTTTTGTTTTTGGAGTTTGTAATGTTGTAGGTTCATCTATTTCAAGAGAAAGCCATGCCGGTGCTTATACACATGCCGGACCAGAAATTGGGGTAGCTTCTACTAAAGCATTTACTACGCAGATCACAGTTTTAACGATGATTGCTTTAAGACTAGGAAAAGCGAAAGGAACTTTGTCAAATACTGATTTCCATACTTATTTACAAGAATTAGAAATCATTCCTGAAAAAGTTGCTGAAGCATTGGAAACAAATGATAGAGCAAAAGAAATTGCTGCAGCTTTCAAAGATGCACCAAACTGTCTTTATTTGGGTCGTGGATACAACTTCCCAGTTGCTCTTGAAGGTGCTTTAAAGCTTAAAGAAATTTCATATATTCACGCAGAAGGATATCCTGCTGCTGAAATGAAACACGGTCCTATTGCTTTGATCGATGAGCATATGCCTGTTATTGTAATTGCACCTAAACAAGGTCATTATGATAAAATTGTAAGTAATATTCAGGAGATTAAATCTAGAAGTGGTAAAATCATCGCGGTTGTTACTAAAGGTGATACTCAGGTTCGTGAATTAGCAGATTATGTAATCGAAATTCCTGAAACTTCAGATGCATTATCACCACTTATTACTACAATTCCATTACAATTACTTTCATACTATATTGCTGTTATGAGAGGTTGTAATGTAGATCAGCCTAGAAATTTGGCAAAATCAGTTACTGTAGAGTAATTATTTAAAATATATAAATGTTAAAAAAGCGAGATTTAGGTCTCGCTTTTTTTTATTGTCGAATTTTTTTTATGACCCCGTTATTTTTATTAAATCCTCAATTTTTTAATTAAATTTTATATGTATGCATACTATTTAAGATTTGAAAAGCCTCGTTGTTGCTGTTAATTGAATAAAACACAATGTGAAAAAGTTAAAATACTAACAATTTTAATGCGTAATATTAATTTTTTTTAACGTTTTTTTATTAATATCAAAAATATTTGTATTTTGGCTAGATAAACTAACCAAAAACCTAACCCAAATGAGAGTGTATTTGCTGATTATGTTGTTTTTCTGCGGCGTTTCCTTTGCGCAGAATTCAATTACTGGTTCTGTTACCGATAGTAACAAACAATCTATCCCTGGTGCCAATGTCAACATAGTGGGAAGTTCAGGTGGAACTTCAACTGATTTTGACGGTACTTTTAAATTGAATACTGCTTCTAAACCACCTTTTACTCTTAAGGTTTCAGCAGTAGGTTTTGAAACTAAAACAATTAGTGTTACGTCTTTAAGTCAAAAAATTGATGTAGTATTGAAAGATGAAGAGACTAAATTGGATGAAATTGTGGTTTCTGCTTCAAGAACTCCTGAAAGAATCATCGAATCTCCCGTAACTGTTGAAAGAATGGGAATTCAGGAAATTAAAAACACGACAGCACCTACATTTTATGATGGTTTAGAGAATTTGAAAGAGGTGCATTTTAATACCAGTAGTATTTCATTCAAATCAATAAATACACGTGGTTTTGCAACCGTAGCAAATACCCGTTTTATGCAATTGGTTGATGGAATGGATAATTCATCACCAGCACTAAATTTTGTTTTGGGTAACTTAATTGGTGTTTCAGATATTGATGTGGCTAGTGTTGAGCTTTTGCCTGGAGCTTCTTCAGCTCTTTATGGTGCAAATGCTTTTAACGGTATTATGTTTATGAATAGTAAAAGCCCTTTTACTAATGAAGGAATTAGTGTTTACTATAAATACGGTCAAACATCTCAGGATGCAGCCGGAACTAATGATTACAATGATTTTGGAATTAGAGCTGCAAAAGCTTTCACAGAGACTTTTGCCTTGAAAGCTAATTTCACTTATATGGAAGCTACGGAGTGGATTGCTGCTGACAAAAGAAGTATGACAAGCGGAGGTGATAGTCATGCAGTGAATCAGAATTATGATGGATTAAATATCTATGGTGACGAGGTTACTACTTTTATTCCAAATGTTGGGCAAGTAAGTAGAACTGGATATCGCGAACAAGATTTAACTGATAATAAAGTTAAAAGTATGAAAGCCGATTTCAGTGCGCACTTCAAACCTTGGAAAGATGATACTGAATTTATTCTGCAATATAAAATTGGTACAGGAAGTACAATTTACCAAGGAGCAAACAGATATGCTTTGAAAGATTTCTTAATGCAACAAGGTAAATTTGAGGTAAAAGGTAAAAACTTCTTTGGTAGAGTTTATTTTACTAGTGAAGATGCCGGGGATTCTTATGATATGAGATTTGCGGCATGGAACGTAAACAGATCTGCAAAATCAGATACAGAATGGTTTACAAATTATGCGACTGCTTATCAATATTCTGGAGCTGTAATGGGAACAAATGCAAATGAATCTGCTGCAATTGCAAGAAATTTTGCTGATTACAATATTCTTCCTCCTGCGCTTTCTTTTCTTCCAAAGCCAACCGGTTCTCCTAGATTTGAGCCAGGTTCAGCACAGTTCAATAGTGCACTTGCAAAAGTTATCGCTAATCCTGATTTGACTCAGGGAGCAAAATTTATCGATCACTCAAAATTATACCATTCAGATGTGAATTATAATTTTAGAGATATGGTTAAATGGGCAGAAATTCAAGTAGGAGGTTCTTGGAGAAAATATATTATGGACTCAGAAGGAACAATCTTTACAGATTATGATGGTCCAATTGAGTATAAAGAATATGGGGCATATGCACAATTGCAGAAAAAATGGTTAGAAGACAGATTGAAATTTACAGGATCTTTGCGTTATGACAAAAGCCAGAATTTTGATGGTAAGATTTCACCAAGAGTTTCGTTTACATATGCTGCAGGTGAATCTAAAAGACATAACTTCAGAGTGTCTTATCAAACAGGTTTCCGTAACCCAACAACACAGGATCAATATATTGGTTTAGATTTAGGACCATTCGCTTTAATTGGTTCTGCACCTGAAAACTTAGACAGATTTCAAGAGACAATGCCAGTTAGTTTAGCGGGTCAGGCTGCTGGAGCTCCTGCTACAGTGAATTTGTCAGGCCAAAATGCATATCATAATGCTTATACTGTGGCTTCTGTTCAGGCATTTGCTGCGTCTGCTAATCCGGCAGATCTTGTAGTTGCAAATATTGGGTTAGTAAAACCAGAACAAGTTCAGGCTTTTGAGGCAGGATATCGTTCTGTAGTTCAAAATGATTTATCAATCGATTTGAATGCTTACTACAACATTTATAATGATTTTATGAATACTGCAAGAGTAATTTCTCCTTACTATGGAACAGTAGGAACAAATGCTGCTGATCCAAATGTACAAATGACTTATGCTGCACTTGCTTTTGGTGACAGAAGAGTTTATCAGGTTTACACAAATACAACTGCACAGATTACATCATTTGGTTTTGGAGTTGGTTTGTCTAAAAAAGTATATAAAGATTTTGAATTCGGTGTTAATTATAATTATGCACAGTTTGATTTCGATCAATCTCAAGATCCTAGTTTCGTGGCTGGATTTAATACACCAAAACATAGAATCAAAGCTTCTTTAGGAAACGCAAAAGTGGCTAAAAATTTAGGATTTAATGTAAATGTGAGATGGAACACAGAATATTTATGGCAATCTTCTTTCGGAGATGGAATGATTCCGGAAAATACAGTTCTTGATGCGCAGGTTAATTACGGTCTTCCAAAACTGAAATCAGTTATTAAAGTGGGAGCAACTAACCTTTTCGGAAAAGATTATCTTCAGGTAATTGGTGCCGGAGCAATTGGTCAGATGTGGTTTGCTTCTTGGACAATTAATCCATAATTAAAAGAAGTTAATTTGATGAAGTAGGTTTTCTTTCTATTCTTTCGATTGAAAATGAAGTAGAGGGAAGTATTAATTTTTTAAATTTTAAATGACATGAAAAAAAATATAAAAATGCTTTTATTGGTTTCTTTAACCTTTATGGCAGCATGTAATAATGACGAAAGTGATGCGCCAGCAGAAGTGCCGGTTGTTCCTGGGTCTGCAGTTTTAACTAAATATGTGGCGCTTGGTGATTCTTTTGCTGCAGGATATAGTGATAATGCTTTGTTTATAAAAGGACAGAGTAATGCGTATCCTAATATTTTAGCACAACAATTTGTTGCTGCTGGAGGAGGAGAATTTAAAAGTCCTTTAGCAAATGATAATATAGGAGGATTGTTGTTGGGCGGAAACGTAATTGCTGGAACACGTTTATATTTTGTTGGACAAACTCAAACTCCGACAAACGTACCAGGAAAACCAACAACAGAAGTTACTACGCATCTTACAGGTACATTTGGTAACTTAGGTGTTCCGGGTGCAAAAAGTTTTCACTTATTAGCTGCTGGTTATGGAAATGTTGCCGGAGTTGCTACTGGTGCTGCAAATCCTTATTTTGCTAGATTTGCTAGTTCGTCTACAACATCGGTTTTGGCTGATGCAGTTGCGCAAAATCCAACTTTTTTCTCTTTGTTTATTGGTGGAAATGATGTTTTAGCCTATGCAACTTCGGGAGGAGTAGGAAAAGATCAAACAGGAAATACAAACCCAGCAACATATGGAGGAAATGACATTACAGATCCAACTGTGTTTGCGAATGCATATAATGCTTTAGCTACAAGTTTGACTGCTAAAGGGGCAAAAGGAGTGGTAGCAAATTTGCCATACATTACGGCTCTGCCTTACTTTACAACAGTTCCTTACAATCCGCTTACGGCGAAAATTCTTGGGAATGGTAATGAAACAGTGGGTAAAGCAACAATACAGGCGTTGAACGCTCAATTATATGGTCCGCTAAAACAAGCATTGACTGCTTTTGGTGCAGGAGACAGGATTAATTTATTATCTGAAACAGCTGCAAATCTTCCGCTTTTAATAAAAGATGAAAGTTTGACTAACTTATCAGCACAACTAACTGCGGCATTCACTCCAACATTAGGAGCGCAAACAGCTGCTTTTTATGGTACTGTGTTTGGGCAAGCAAGACAAGCTAAAGCTACTGATTTGGTAGTTTTAACAACAAGAGCTGATATCGGTACTGCTCCAACTGCTGCGAATTCTGGTTTAGGAATTGCACCGCCGGCACCTTTGGACAAATTTGGAATAACATATCCATTGCAGGATAAACATGTGTTGGTTCCAACAGAAATAGCAGAGGTTAAAAAAGCTACTGATGCTTATAACGTAACTATTGAGTCAGTTGCTAAAGCAAAAGATCTTGCTTTCGTTGATACAAAAGCAACGTTGACACAATTGTCAAGTGGAGGTATTCGATTTGGAAATTTCGTTATGTCTTCTTCTTTTGCTACAGGTGGAGCTTTCTCTTTAGACGGAGTACACCCAAGTGCAAGAGGTTATGCTTTGATCGCTAATATTTTCGTCGATGCAATCAATGCAAAATATGGTTCTACATTGCGTCATGTTGATTTGGCTACATATCCAATTCAATACCCGCAAGTAATACAATAATGCCAATTTTTTTTAGTAAAAAGCCACTCGTTTTTAAAATGAAGTGGCTTTTTTTATTTAGCTAAAAAATGCAATTTTAGTTATTTGAGGCCTAAGTTTTAGGAATCAAACAAAATCATGGTATTTTTTATGAAAAAAAAATTGATTTTATATTTTAAAAAATTATCTTTGCGCTCTGAAAAAAGAGGTATTTTCGATAAACCTAAATAGCTATTTAATAAATACATAAGTAATGTCAAAAGTAATAGGAAAAGTTGCTCAAATCATTGGACCAGTAGTTGACGTAGTTTTCAACGGTAAAGATGTTGAACTTCCAAAAATTTATGATTCATTAGAAATCACAAAAAAAGATGGAACATTATTAGTTCTTGAAGTACAATCTCACATTGGAGAAAACACTGTTCGTACAATCTCTATGGACTCTACAGACGGTTTGTCAAGAGGATATGAAGTAGTTGGAACTGGTAATCCAATCCAAATGCCAATCGGTCCAGATGTATATGGACGTTTATTTAATGTTGTTGGAGATGCAATTGATGGTTTAGGCGAATTGCCAAAAACTGGAGAAAATGGTTTGCCAATTCACAGACAAGCTCCTAAATTTGAAGATTTATCAACTTCATCTGAAGTTTTATTCACAGGTATTAAAGTAATCGATTTGATCGAACCTTATGCAAAAGGAGGTAAAATTGGATTGTTTGGTGGTGCTGGTGTTGGTAAAACAGTATTGATTCAGGAATTGATCAACAATATCGCAAAAGGTCACGGTGGACTTTCAGTATTCGCTGGAGTAGGTGAAAGAACACGTGAAGGAAATGACTTGCTTCGTGAGATGTTAGAGTCAGGAATTATTAAATATGGTGATGATTTCATGCACTCTATGGAAAATGGAGGATGGGATTTATCTAAAGTAGATATGCCAGGAATGAGAGAGTCTAAAGCTACTTTCGTTTTCGGACAAATGAATGAGCCACCTGGAGCTCGTGCACGTGTGGCACTTTCAGGATTATCTATCGCTGAGTATTTCCGTGATGGAGCTGGATCTGACCAAGGTAAAGATGTATTATTCTTCGTTGATAATATCTTCCGTTTTACACAAGCAGGTTCTGAGGTATCAGCACTTTTAGGTCGTATGCCATCTGCAGTAGGTTACCAACCAACTTTGGCGACAGAGATGGGTGCTATGCAAGAGCGTATTACATCTACAAACAAAGGATCTATTACATCTGTACAAGCGGTTTACGTTCCTGCGGATGACTTAACTGACCCGGCGCCGGCTACAACTTTCGCCCACTTAGATGCAACAACTGTATTGTCTCGTAAAATTGCTGAGCTAGGTATTTATCCAGCGGTTGACCCGTTAGATTCTACTTCAAGAATTTTGACTCCTCAAATTTTAGGAAACGAGCACTACGACTGTGCACAAAGAGTAAAAGAAATTCTTCAAAAATACAAACAATTACAAGATATCATCGCGATCTTAGGTATGGAAGAGTTATCTGAAGAAGATAAACTTTCTGTATCAAGAGCACGTCGTGTACAACGTTTCTTGTCTCAGCCATTCCACGTAGCAGAGCAATTTACAGGTATTCCAGGTGTATTAGTTGATATTAAAGATACTATCAAAGGTTTCAACATGATTATCGATGGTGAGTTAGATCACCTTCCAGAAGCTGCTTTCAACTTGAAAGGTTCTATTCAAGATGCAATCGAAGCTGGAGAAAAAATGTTAGCTGAAGCTTAATATTAATTATGAATTATGAGTTATAAATTATGAGTATCATCTCACTTATAACTCATAACTTATATCTCAACTAAAAAAAGATGATTTTAGATATAGTATCACCAGAAGCAAAATTATTTTCGGGAGAAGTAACTTCAGTTACGGTTCCTGGAGTTGATGGAAGCTTTCAGATTTTAAATAATCACGCTCCTATTGTTTCTATTCTTGAGAAAGGAACTATAAAAATTGCAGCATCAAGCTTTAATTTTTCTAAAGAGGTAGCAAGTAAATTTGTGAGAGTTAATGACCAAACCTATACATTAGAGATTACGTCAGGTACAATCGAAATGAAAGATAATAAAGTAATTGTTTTAGTTGACTAATAACAATTTCAAAACAAGTTTTAAAAGCCAAACAATTTTGTTTGGCTTTTTTTATTTTAAATCTTTTTGAAAAATATTTTTTACTTTTGAATTATTAAAATCTCTTTATAAAATATTGATTAGGATGTAAAAGCTCAGTAAGCTTTTGCAGTTTCGTTTTATCAATCTGATAAGGCGTAAATTATTTATGTCAAATTTTATAAAGAATATCATGAAAAATATATCAAAAGTTGCCGTTCTTGGCGGTGGCGGAAGAACTGGAAAGTTTCTTGTAGACCAGTTATTAAATGAAGGATTTAGTTTAAAACTTTTACTAAGAAATCCTCAAAATTTCGAAATTCAAAATTCTAAAATTGAAATTATTCAGGGTGATGCGCTCGATTTTGAATCCATACAATTATTGCTAAAAGACTGTCAGGATGTTGTAAGTACAATTGGTCAAAGAAAAGACGAGCCTCTTGTTGCAAGTACGGTTACAAAACATGTCTTGAAGGCCATGAAAGAACATGGAATTAATCGTTATGTTCTTCTTGCTGGTCTTAACATCGATACTCCATTTGATAAAAAAAGCCCAAAAACGATTATGGCAACTGATTGGATGAAAGCTAATTTTCCAATAATTCAGGAAGATCGTCAAAAGGCTTATGATCTTTTAGTTCAAAGCGATAGTAACTGGACATTAGTTCGGGTTCCGTTTATTGAATTTAATGATAATAGTTCGGAGATTGCAGTAAATCTTGAAGATTGTCTGGGAGATAAAATCAGCGCATTTGATATTGCTCGATTTATGGTTAAAGAAATCACCGAATCAAATTATAGTTGCAAGTCGCCTTTTATAAGTGCCTTTTAGAGTAAATTAGAAAACAGCGGGAACATCAAATCCCGCTGTTTGTTTATATCAAATTTCAATTTCATAACTTTGCTTTCATGAAATTACCTGAAAATCTTATTCAAAAGCTTGAAAATAGGAAGCAAAATAATTCGTTAAGAAAATTGCCAAGTTTTAATAATCTTGTCGATTTCTCTTCAAACGATTATATTGGATTTTCAAAATCGGAATCTATTTTTAAACAGGCTCATCATTACTTAATTGAAAATGAAATAATTCAGAATGGAGCGACAGGTTCAAGATTGATTTCAGGTAATCATTCTTTGTACCAAATTGCAGAATTGTTTATAATGCAATTTCATGATGCTGAATCGGCTTTAATTTTTAATTCGGGTTATGATGCCAATGCGGGCTTTTTTAGTGCTGTACCGCAACGAAATGATGTTATTTTGTATGATGAATTAAGTCATGCTTCTATTCGTGATGGAATTGTAATGTCGAATGCGAAATCATACAAATTCAATCATAATGATTTTGAAGATTTAGAACGTTTGATTCTAAAATTTCCTGATACCAATATCTACATAGTTACTGAAACTGTTTTTTCAATGGATGGCGATAGCCCGAATTTGGAAGAATTAGTACAGTTATCGGAAAAATACAATTGTTATTTAGTTGTTGATGAAGCGCACACTTTAGGTGTTTTTGGAGAAAAAGGTGAAGGACTCATGCAACATCTTCAATTGCATAATAGAATTTTTGCCCGAATTATGACTTTTGGAAAAGGTCTCGGATGTCATGGAGCTGTTGTTTTGGGAAGTCCCGAATTGACTGAATATTTAGTAAACTTCGCCCGAAGTTTTATTTACACGACAGGATTGTCTCCGCATTCTGTTGCTACAATTTTGGTTGCTTATCAACATTTGGAAATTGAAAAAGAAACAATTAATGAGCTTCGCCAAAATATAATTTTCTTTAATCAACAGAAAAATTTATTGGGTTTAAAGCCAATGTTTGTCAGAAGCAAATCGGCAATTCAATCGGCAATTGTTCCAGGCAATGAAAATGTCAAACGCATTGCTCAGCAACTACAGGATAAAGGTTTTGATGTAAAACCAATTTTATCTCCAACTGTTCCTGAAGGTCAGGAACGTCTTCGTTTTTGTATTCACAGTTATAATTCTCAAGAAGAAATTAGCCAGATTTTAGGATTACTTCGAGATTTTGTATTTTAAGATTAGGTTATTTCGAGAAGATTGACAGCGTTGTTTTTGAGTGTCTTTCTTATGTTCTTCGATAGAATAAAAAAACATTTGCTTTCTCAAGCCTTATATTTCCTCACTTTTTGAAAAAAGTTTAAATTTTTTTGTAACGTTTTGATTATTCGATTACTTACGAGCCGTAATCAAATAAACCAAAATAATTATGAAAACACAATCAACTTCAAAAAAAGAGAGAACTTCCAACTTTGCATTTATATTTTGTACTTCTCTCGGATTAGGGTACACTTTAGTGAACCATTTTATTTTAGATAAACCAAGAACAGAAACACTTATTGTAATGATTTGTTTATTTGTGATTTCAATTGCTTCCTGGCAGCGAAAAAAAAACATGAAGTAATAACAGCGGGTTTCAGTCATCAATCAAAAAATCAAACAATCAAAATCAATCAACATTATGAAAAATTTATTTACATCAACAATCGTAATAATCTTATTCGTTTTTAGCGCTACTACGCAAGCGCAAACAAATTCTTCAAAACTAGAAAACTCCCTTCTGTGGGAAGTTTCAGGAAACGGATTAGAAAAACCTTCTTATGTTTATGGAACAATTCATACGATTTGCTCCGTAGATTATTTTCTTTCTGAAAAAACAAAAAGTGCATTTGATGCTTCGAGTGAATTGGTTCTTGAAATTAATTTTGCAGATCCTAAAGAAATGGTAGATGCACAGCAAATGATGATGGGAAAAGAACCTTTGAGTAAAAAATTAAATGCAGCACAATTGGCTAAATTGGATGCAATTTTACAACAAACTACAGGAATGTCGGTAAAACAATTAGACGCTTATAGCTTGGCAACAATAATGAGTTTAATTTCTGGAAAAACGTTTGGCTGTAATGATATTAAGTTTTATGAGATGGAATTTATTGAAAAGGCTAAAAAGAGGAATATCGAAATTAGTGGTTTTGAAACCGTAAAAGGGCAATCAGCAATATTAGAAAATGCCTATAGTGATGATGAACTTATTAATATGCTAGCCGAATTGAATACCTCCGAAACAGCTAAAACTGTTGCATTTTATAAAAACGAAAATATAACGGAATTGTATAATGCTACAACCGATGGGAAAAAGGCAGGAGAGAAAACAAATAAAGTTATCTTAGACAAAAGAAATAGTAACTGGGTAAAAGAAATGCCGGAAATGATGAAAAAAGAAAGTGTCTTTTTTGCATTTGGTGTGGCGCATTTGGGTGGTGATTTTGGAGTGATTAATTTATTGAGAAAAGCAGGATATAGTGTAAAACCAGTAATGAATTAAAACTATTTTGAAAGAGAAAGAACAAGAGTTTTTAAATCGGATAGAAAGTCACAAAGGGATTTTGTACAAAGTTTCAAAAATGTACATGGACAATTATGATGATCAGCAGGATTTGTTTCAGGAAATTGTATGTCAGCTTTGGAAATCGTATGATACGTTTCGAAACGAGAGCCAATTTTCGACCTGGATGTATCGAGTGGCCGTTAATACAGCAATTGTTTTCCTTAGAAAAGAAAAGCGAAAAGTTGACAAATATGAAATTGCTTCGGAAAATATTAAAGATGACGAAGGCGACTCGCATATAAAAGAAAGTCAGCTGGATCATTTTTATAAAGCAGTTCAGAAATTGGAAAAAATTGACAAGGCCATTATTTTCTATCAGTTAGAAGGCTTTTCTCATAAGGAAATTGGTGAAAATCTAGGAATTTCTGAAGGAAATGCGAGAGTGAAATTAAACAGAGCAAAAGAAAAATTAAAAGAAATAATTAAAAATCAGGGATATGGATTTTAACGATATACAAAACGCATGGAAAAATGAACCAACAGAAAATGTTGTTCTTCCAAATAATTTAGAAAAAATTCAATCGGTTAATATGCCTTTGGATAAAATTAGAAAAAATTTAAAAAAAGAATTCATCGTTCAGGTAATTTCGATGATTTTAGTCCCGATAATTCCGTTATTTATCAATTTGAAATATAGTTTTTTTCTTGCTTACTATTTGCTGTATGCAGTTTCAATAATAATCTCAATTGCATTTGCAATAAGATTACATATCTATTATAAAAATTTTGCAAATGTTGCGGCAACAACCAAAGATAATTTATATGAAATATATTATAATATAAGATTGTTTATTGAGACCTATAAATCTGCTAGTTATACCTTTTTTCCTTTTGGATTGTTTTATATGTTTTTATTGCCTTTAGGTAAAAAATCAGGAAAACTGTTAAATCTTATTTCAAATACAAATCAAGAATATGTTTTAGTAATAGTTATTTTGATTGTATTTGTATTTGTCATTTTGATGTGGTTTATGACTGAAGGACATACAAAATTATTTTACGGAAAATATGCGAAGGAAATTAGAAAAGTGATAGACGAATTAAAAGAAGAATAAAACAGAACCCATCGTAATTGATGGGTTTGTTGTTTTTATTGGTATTTTTGCTGTATAATAAAACAGCACCATGAAAATATTCATAACCGGAATTTCAACCGATGTTGGAAAAACAATAACTTCTGCAATTGTGGTTGAAGCGCTGGAAGCAGATTATTGGAAACCAATTCAGGCTGGGGATTTAGATAATTCAGATAGTCATAAGATACAAGCCCGAATTTCTAATTCAAAAACAAAAATCTTCGAAAACAGTTATAAATTAAATACACCTGCAAGTCCGCATTTTGCTGCTGAAATTGATGGAATTTCAATTGACCTGAAGAATATTCAGGAGCCAAAAACAGAAAATCATTTGGTTATTGAAGGAGCGGGAGGAATTTTTGTTCCGTTAAACGAAAAAGATACCATTGCCGATTTGATTCAGGAAGATTATAAGATAATTGTAGTTTCAAGACATTATCTCGGGAGCATCAATCATACTTTGTTAACTATTGAAGCGATTCAGAATCGAGGTTTTAAAGTTGACGGAATTATATTCAGCGGAAGCGAAAACAAATCGACCGAAAGTCTGATTCTGAATAAAACCGGAATAAAATGTATTGGAAGGATTGATGAAGAACCTTATTTTGATCAGAATGTAATTAAGGAATATGCTGATTTGTTTCGCGAAAATCTATTAAAAATGTAAGATGTGTTTTGTGAGAAGTAAAATTCTTTCAACTGACATCTAACAAAAATCATTTCACAATATGACTTTAACAGAAAAAGACAGTCAATACCTTTGGCATCCATATACACAGCACAAAACTTCACAAACTCCAATTGCAATTTCAAGAGGCGAAGGAGCGTTGCTTTGGGACGAAAACAATAAAGAATATATAGATGCAATTGCATCTTGGTGGGTAAATCCTTTTGGGCATAGTAATAAATTTATTGCTGATGCGATTTACAAACAACTGACGACATTGGAACACGTTTTATTTGGAGGTTTCACTCACGAACCTGCAATAAAAGTGGCTGAAAAACTAATGGAAATTTTACCTAAAAATCAGCAAAAAATCTTTTTTTCAGATAATGGTTCAACTGCAGTTGAAGTAGCAATTAAAGTTGCACTGCAGTATTTTTTCAATAAAAATGAAAAACGCACTACAATAATTGCTTTTGAAAATGCTTTTCACGGAGATACTTTTGCAGCAATGGCGGCAAGCGGAATCTCATTTTATACGCAAGCTTTTCAGGGAATGTTTATTGATGTTGTCCGAATTCCGGTTCCGATAAAAGGGAAGGAGGAAGCAAGTTTTGATGCTTTAAAAGAGGTAATTCAGAAACACAATTGCGCTGGATTTATTTTTGAGCCTTTGGTGCAAGGCGCAGCTGGAATGGTTATGTACGAACCAGAAGCATTGCAAAAGCTGATTGAAATTTGTAAAGAGAACAACGTTCTAACCATTGCCGATGAAGTAATGACTGGCTTTGGTAAAACAGGAAAAACCTTTGCAATGGATTATGTAAATGTTAATCCGGATATGATTTGTTTGTCGAAAGCTTTAACGGGAGGAACTATACCAATGGCGATTACCACTTTTACTCAGGAAGTTTTTGACGCTTTTTATGATGATGACATTAACAAAGCGCTGTTTCACGGACATACTTTTACTGCAAATCCAACGGGTTGTGCGGCGGCTTTGGCAAGTATAGATTTATTGCAGACAGAAGAAATGCAGGATAATATTATTCGAATAAATAAAAGTCATTTAGCGTTTCAGAAGAAAATTGAAAATCATCCAAAAGTAATTACCGCGAGGACACTCGGAGTTATTTTTGCGGTCGAGATAAAATCAGATTCTGAGGAAAGTTATTATGGTTCGATGCGTACTAAATTGTATAATTTCTTTATTGAAAATGGTGTTGTTTTAAGGCCGGTAGGAAATATTGTTTACATTTTACCGCCTTACATAATGACAGACGAACAACTTCAGAAAGTTTATAAAACAATCGAAGAAGCAATTGAAATGGTATAACTTTTAACATATAAGTGATATAAGTTCATTTAACAAAACCTGTTTAAAAATACTTATATCACTTATATGGTTGAATTTTGCATTTAAATATGGCGAACTTTGCGTAAACTTTTGCGAACTTTGCGGTTAAATAATTTACATTGAATAAAAAAATCTCCATAACCGCTTTTTCATCTATTTCGCCATTAGGAAATAATGCTGAAGAAGTTTGGGCAAATTATCTGAACGAAAATCATTGCTTTTCAAAACAATTTTTGGATCAGCAGGAAACTTCAACGGCAGCACTTGGTGCGAAATCAAAAAAAATTATCGCCGAAATCAGGGAATCAGATCCTAAATATAATTTTTTGGATGACTCTGTTTTATTCGCTTTAGCGGCTTCTCGAGAAGCTGTGAAACAAGCAAATTGGAGTTCAGAAGATGTTTTCGGAATTAATATTGGTTCTTCGAGAGGAGCAACAGATTTATTCGAAAAACATTATAAGGAATATATCGACACAGGAAGAGCACAGACTTTAGCGTCTCCAACAACAACTTTAGGGAATATCTCTTCTTGGATTGCTCATGATTTGCAAAGTTCTGGTCCCGAGATTTCGCATTCTATAACTTGTTCAACGGCACTTCATGCTTTATTAAATGGAGTTGCGTGGTTAAAATCTGGAATGTCAGATAAGTTTTTAGTGGGTGGAAGTGAAGCGCCTTTAACAGATTTTACCATTGCACAAATGAGAGCTTTGAAAATCTATTCGCGTATTGATCAGGATCAGGAAGCCTGGCCAAATCTGGCTTTTGATTTTGAAAAGACGCAAAATACAATGATTTTGGGCGAAGGCGCGGCAGTTTGTTGTTTAGAGGCCGGAGAAAAAGATAATGCAATTGCATATGTAACAGGTATTGGTTATGCGACTGAAGTTTTGGAACATAACATTTCAATTTCTGCGGAAGCAACCTGTTTTCAGAAATCGATGAAAATGGCTTTAGAAAATGAAGATTTAGAAAGTGTTGACGCAATCGTAATGCATGCGCCAGGAACGATAAAAGGAGATTTGACTGAGTTGCGTGCGATTGAAAAAGTCTTCGGAATTAATTTGCCACTGTTAACAACAAATAAATGGAAAATCGGACATACGTTTGGGGCTTCAGGGATTTTGAGTTTAGAATTGGCGCTTTTGATGATGCAACATGATACTTTTATTGGAGTTCCGTTTGGAGAAAAACAAAAACAAAGCAAACCAATTAAAAAGGTTTTAATCAATGCTGTAGGGTTTGGCGGAAATGCTGTTAGTGTTTTGATTGAAAAACGATAATTAAAATATACTTCTAAAAAAAAATCCAGTCTGTTTTAGACTGGATTTTTTTTAATTTATCTATTGAAAAATAATCTTTTTGGAAATAGTAAAATCATTATCTAAAGTTACTTTTACAATTAAAACTTGATTATTTGAATGTAGGTTTGAAATTTGTAATTCGGTAGAATTTACTTTTGTTTTGTTGTAAAGTATTCTGCCTGAAATATCATAAACAGAAATTTCTTTTAAGTTTTCTTTAGATGATAGCACTTTTATAGTTTTATTTTTTACAGAAACTAAAACATCATTTTCGATGTTTTCAAAATCGCCAGTTCCTAAAGATTTATTCGTGTAGCGCAGAACTAAACGATCTGTAAAAGTTCCTATAGCTGTCGTAAACGTATAATTACTCTGCGTTAAGTCATGAATTGTATTTGTTGACTTGTCTTCCAAATAGATTTTCTGAGTAGCTAATTCTCCATCGGCCTCATCAATAGCAATTGTGAAATCTCCTGCAATTGTTGTTTTATATCCTAAAGGAACTGTATCTGTATCTGAAAAAGGTAAAGCTCTTCCTTGAATTACTAGTTTACTACTTTGGTTAATACTATAAAAATCCAGATATTTATTTCCGTCGAAAGTTGCGCCATCATAACCAAAATCAACATCGTTGGTAGCGCCTTCGATATATCCTACAAGTAATTGTTTGAAAGCACCTCCCGCATTTGTCATATTCAGCCATAAACGATGCCTGTCTATTGCAGTTGATTTAGAAATTCCAGGTTTGAAGAACTGACTATTGTTGCTTCCTCCTGATCGCATTGTGTTGTTGAAAGTAATAGTACCTGCAGCTTTTGTGCCAACAAAAAATGATTGTCCAGCTGCAATTTGACCGCTAGGTTTTTCATTGTTATTTGAAGCGTTTCCGCTTAGTGCGGCCGTTCTCACTCCTCCACTAACATTGTAGCTAGCATAATCATCTGTATTATATTGATATGCACCACCCAAAACGA
This sequence comes from Flavobacterium resistens, assembly GCF_900182645.1. Lineage (GTDB taxonomy): Bacteria > Bacteroidota > Bacteroidia > Flavobacteriales > Flavobacteriaceae > Flavobacterium > Flavobacterium resistens. The sequence continues at coordinate 158,660 of NZ_FXTA01000004.1, forward strand.
CAGGAGTGTTATGTGTCCAAAAATATAGTGTTCCTTTTAATATATCTCTATTATTAACATCAAGAATGAATTTATTGCCATCTAAAGCTGATGGATATGGATTTCCAACTAAATAATATTTGCTTGCAGCAACAGTTTCACCAGATAAAGTTCCGTTATTTGGTATGCCTTTAAATGTTGCAGAATAAGCTTGTCGTAGTGTATTTGAATAATTTTCAGGTCCGCGAATAATATAACCTTTACCCACAGTCATTACACTTGTATTTGGCACAGCTACCCATTGTGAACCATTGTAAGCTAAATATTTATCGCTTGCAGTTGCAGATGAAACTCCTGAAAGAGTTTGCCCTTGCACAGGTGTTGACCAATACACATAATCAGCTTGACGTATAGGAAGGCTATTGCGAATATAAGAAATAGAGCCGCTGTTTATATTTGTGCTTGTATTTGTTTGCAATAAACTAGCACTGTTTTCGAATGTTAAAGATCCACCAGTTGCTACGGTAAGTCCATTAGCAATAGTTAAGGTTTTTCCTGATGGAATCGTTAGATTGACCCCTGAATTAATGGTACAAGAACAAGCATCTAGATCTGCTGTAACGTTGTAAGCGCCTGTGAAAATTATATTCTTTGTTATGTCTGGATTCCCGCTTGACCAAGTTGAGCCATTCCAAGTTGTTGAAGATTGATTTGTAATTTTGACTTCTGAACTTGCTGGTGATTTGCATCCATTACTGTTTGTGACTCTGAAAGTATAAGTTCCAGCTGGTAAATTCGAAATGGTTGTAGTGGAACCAGTGCCATAGATTGGTGCTCCGGATGGACTTCTTTCAAGTGTCCATGTCCCTGTAGTTGGTAAATCATTTAAAACGACTGTTCCTGAATTGGTACAAGTTATGTTGGTGATCGTTCCAATGGATGGTGGTGTCAATAAAATAGTTGTCAAGGGTATAGATAGATCTTCTACTGTATTCAAAGAAGGGTCAGTTCCTGTAACTTTCACATTGTTGATTACCTTTCCAAGATTTACATCTGTTGCAGTAATCGTATGTACTCCGGTTAAAGTTACTTTTGCTCCAGGTGCTATTGAAGCAATTGGATTTCCTGTAATCACTGTTCCTGAGTCTGGGTCTGTAACATTTATATCTGTGATTGTTACTTCTCCAGTATTGGTGACTTCAAATTCGTAGTTTACTTTATCTCCAAGTTTACCACAGTTAGAAAGTGTAGCTTTTTTTGTTAGTGTTAATTCAGCTATTTTTAATGAATTTCGGTTGAAAGCAATAAAAGCACAATCAGAACTTCCAGAGAAAGTAACAACAAATCGGTCTACTTGAGCAGCATTAGCATCTGTTATTCCAAATGAACTTGTTTCGATTCCTAATATTCTAATATCTCGTGTTGAAGCGGGAGCAAAATTGCTAAGCGTTCCATCAACTTTGAAAAGATCAAGACTATAGGTGCCGACAACCTGAACTGGTTGAAACAGAAATGAGATTTCTGTTCCTACTGTGTTTCCTGCGGCATCTACAAATTTAAACAGATCAGGATTTCCTCCTGTATCTGCTACTTGAGTCACGATTAAGTCGGGAATCCCATCGTCAAGCCCAGTCAGATTCAAATTGTTTGTTCCAATTTTAAATTCTGCTTTACCTACGGGAATATTTGCAATACCAGTTCCAAGTGATAATCCGAAACTTCCATCGGTAAGTCGTGAGGCAAGTTCAGCGCCTGTTGCAGTTGATCCTGCTATTGGAGGGTCAAGTTTTGTAGTTGTTAGTGATCCATCTATCATAGAGCCCTGCAAAAAGTAGGTCTGAGTACTTGATCCTAAACTTTGAATTTTTAAAGCCCTGAATTTTTGAGGAATGTAAGATACACCTTTAGTGTCAAGTATTGTATTGTTGACACCAGTAGAGTAGGTTTTATTTTTCCAAGTAAAGGCTAATAAATTGTTGGCATCATCTGGGCGATTTCCTTCAAGAGTTGCTTTATTGGAGGTCCAGTAAGTTTTCCAGTCGGTGTAGATTCTGGTGATGTCGCTTTGGCCACTCATTTGAAATGTAGCGAAAAGAAAAAAGAAAACTATTTTTTTTGAAAATAGAAAGCGAGAGGGTAAAAGCAATTTTTGGCTCATACGATTTTGGGGCGGTTTTGATTTGGGGGTTAAAATGAAACTGAAGATTTAGTAGGTTTTAAAGCTTCAGAGTGTTTGCTTGTTATATAGAAAAATCCGACAGCTTTTGCTGTCGGATTTTTGATAGGCTTTTAGAAATTAATTGAAAATAACCTTTTTAGAAATAGTAAAATCATTATCTAAAGTTACTTTTACAATTAAAACCTGATTACTTGATTGTAGGTTTGAAATCTGTAATTCAGTAGAATTTACTTTTGTTTTGTTGTAAAGTACTCTGCCAGAAATGTCATAAACCGAAATTTCTTTTAAGTTTTCTTTAGACGATAGCACTTTTATAGTTTTATCTTTTACAGAAATTAAAACGCCGTTTTCAATATTTTCGAAGTCTCCAGTTCCTAAAGATTTATTAGTGTAACGAAGTACAAAGCGATCAGCAAAAGTTCCTGCTGTGGTTGTAAAAGTATAATTGCTTTGTGTTAAATCATTAATTGTCCCCGTTGTTTTATCTTCTAAATAGATTTTCTGCGTAGCTAAATTTCCATCGGCTTCATCAATAGCAATGGTAAATTCTCCCGCAATCGTAGTTTTGTATCCTAAAGGTACAATATCTGTATCTAAAAATGGCAGTGCACGACCTTGAATTACAAGCTTGCTGCTTCCATTTACACTATAGAAATCCAGATATTTATTTCCATCAAAAGTTGCACCATCATAAATTGTTTCAACATTATTGGTTGCTCCTTCAACATACCCTACTAATAATTGTTTGAAAGCCCCTCCTTCATTTGTCATATTCAGCCAAACACGGTGTTTTTCAGTAGAAGCCGTTTTAGAAGTATTTCCAGGTTTGAAGAATTGACTATTGTCGTTGCCTCCAGATCGCATTAAATTGGTAAAAGCAATTGTCCCAGCACCATTTGTTCCAACAAAAAACGCTTGTCCGGCACCAATTTGACCTGATGGTTTGTCATTGTTATTTCCTGAAACTGTTCCTGTAGGAGCCGCTGTCTTTACACCTCCAGTAACATTATAGCTCGCATAATCGTCGGTATTATATTGATATGCACCGCCAAGAACTACTGGTGTGTTATGTGTCCAAAAATATAGGGTTCCTTTTAAAATATTTTTATTTTCAAGTATAAACTTATTTGCATCTAAAGCTGATGGATATGGATTTCCTACCAAATAAAATTTGTTTGCTAAGACAGCTTCACCTGTTAATGTTCCATTATTTGGTGTCCCTATGAATGTAGCTGCATAAGACTGTCTATTTGTATTGGAGTAATTTTCAGGACCACGAATAATGTACCCTTTACCAACAGTCATGATAGTCCAATTTGGAGTAAATACCCATTGACTGCCATCATAAGCATATAATTTAGAAGGGTCAGTTAGTGGAGATACTTCTCGTAAAGTTTGATTTTGAACTGGTGTTGACCAATACACATAATCAGCCTGACGAATAGGAAGACTTGTTCTCTGATATGAAATATTACCGCTGTTAATACTTGGACTAGTGTCTGTTTGAATTAAGCTTGAATTGTTTTTAAACAAAAGTGATCCCGAAGTTGTAGCCGATGAAAGTACTTTTACGGCACCATAGACTTTTAAAGTGTTGCTCGCTTCAACAACTAAAGAAGCTTTGTCGTTTACGGTTAGCGTATAAGCGTTAGAATCTATACTAGTATCAGATATAACAGGACTTTTTGTTACTCCAGAAGGTATAATTACACAGTCAGATGAAGTTGGAATTCCAGAAGGACTCCAGTTGGTTGCTGTGTTCCAATCTGTGCTAGTTGCTCCAGTCCATGTTTTCGACGCAGGAGAATTTACTTGTAGAAGTGTTCCAGTTGAGATGCATCCAGAAGCGTTTTTTGCTGTTACAGTATAGAATGCCGGATCAAGAGAGCTGAAAACAGATTGATTGTAATAATCAGTTCCATTGATACTATAAGTATATCCAGCGGTTGCTGTAATTGTTATAGTTCCTTTTGTTCCTGAACAAGTAGGCTGAGTGGTTACACTTGCTGATGGAGCTGCAGGAAGTCCATTTACAGTAATTGTTCCTTTTGCTTCACCAGTGATAGTGCACCCGCTGGCAGTTAAAGGAATTGTGTAATTGAAAGTTCCTTGGCTAGTAGGTGTTCCACTTATAGTTAATAATTTAGAAGTATTGTCATAACTTACCGTCAAACCTGAAGGAAGATTATAAGAACCCGTGCCTATACCATTAAACCCCTTTATAGTATGTGTAATCGAATTCATTTGGTTGTTAATGCAAACTGATGAACTTTGAGGGCCAGAAACACTATATTCGTTTATCATAGTAGTAGAACTAGCTGCTGGATTATTAGAACAAGCATTCGAATAGGTTACAGTTACCGTTTTTGAACCAGCTGTCAGCCATTTTAAAGTAACAGTACTATTAGACGTTCCAATTCCTCCTGAAGTTATGCTATAGTCAGTTCCTAAAGTACCAGGAACAGTCCATATATAATTACCTTGGCCAGATTGTGTAGTATAGGTTACATCCGTATTTGGACAACTTGTTGCTGAAGGCGATACTGTAAATGTTGGTCTTGTATCAACATCAATTCTTGTTTGAATTGCTGTTTCTGCAGGGCATGCTCCGTTTTGTACAACCGTTCTGAAGGTTCTTAGCGCTGTTAATTTTGCAGGTTGATAGGTAGTTAAATTTGCTGTATTTGGGATGTCAATCCAGCTTCCACTAGATTCCGCCGGATCATCACTATATTGCCATTTAACAATAGTACCGCTAAAAGTACTCATGTATAATTGTGGACTGTCATCTCCAAGGCAAATGTGTTTTCCACCATGTACTTGTCCTCTGTTAGGAACTGCTACAGTAATTGTTCCTGTTGCTGTTACGTTTCCACATCCGTTTAATAATGTTACGGTATAATTAAATGTACCTCCTGTTGTAGTTGTTGGAGTTCCTGTTATATTTAAAACATTAGAAGCCCAAGTTCCTGTAACTCCTGCTGGTAATCCTGTAACGTTTGTTCCAGTCGCTCCTGTGGTAGTATATCTTATGGTTGTTATAGCGCTACCTTTACAAATGTTCTGAGCGTCAGTTCCTGTGGCAGAAGTTAAAGTTATAGTATTGGTTGGGTTTACTTTGATTGTTCCTGTTGCATTTACTGCATTTGAACAGCCAGTTAATGGAATGCTATATGTGAAAGTTCCAGTTGCAGTAGGTGTTCCACTAATTGTTATCGTATTATTATTCCAAATTGCAGTAACTCCGGCAGGTAAGCCAGTAATACCGCTGCTATTTATTCCGCTCGCATTTATTGTTGTGTGAGTAATAGATGTCATATTAACTCCAATACATGTTGTTGGCGTTGAAGAAGCAGTGCTAACGATGTTACCAGCATTGACGATTACTTCATTAGAAGTTACAGTACAGCCACCATTTGTTGATGTGCAGACTACATACCATGTCCCGACTCCTAGGGATGCTGTTGTTGGAGTATATGTTGTAGAAGTTGCTCCCGAAATCGGAGTTATTGTTCCTCCTGAAGCCGATCTTTTTCCCCATTGTCTCGAAGTTATGGTACCTCCTGATTCAGTAACAGTTAAAAGGTTACCTGTTGTACAAAAATTTTGAGTTGTTGTTGAGGCTATTGATACAGATGATATTTGAGCAGATACAGTGACAGTTACAGGATAGGTTACGCTCGTGCAAGATGTGGAATAAATAAATACTCTAACAGTTGCATTATAGGTGCCAACAGCTACGCCATAAGGTACATTTATGGTAATTGTGCCTGTACCAGCGGTAAAGGAACCACCCTGATCTCCAAAGCCAGCTGACTTAGCGGCACTGTCAAAAACTAATGCATATCCATTTGGAGAGCCGGTTGTGGCACTATACGTTAAAGTACTACTTACACCATCTTTACAAACTGGAGAGTTGGTCGAATTAAGTGTTACAGTTAATTCTGGTCGTATTTCGACTTGTAGGACACCTGTATAAACTATCCCACAGTTAACATCTCCAACCATTACTCTATATTCCCAAGTTCCCGCAGTTGCTGGTGTTTCTGTGTATGAATTAGTTGTGTTGGCAATAGTTGTCCACGTAGTAGATGGGCTTAATCTTTTTTCCCATCTAACAACTGCTCCTACAATAGTTCCTGTTAAGTTGATTGTAATTGGAGAATTAAAGCAAGCTGGAGCAACATAAGCTAAATATCCAGATTGTGGTGAGGGAGGTGTTTGTAAAGTTGCTGTATTTCCACTTGAAATTGTATTACTACATGAGCCACTTGCCAAATTTGTAATTGTTATAGTGCTAGAGCTTGCTGTGGTTAAATCTGTAGTTGTAAAAGTTCCGCTTCCAGCTGCACTAACGGTCATTGTTGCTGTTTTAGCTGTTGCGGATGGATTAGTTGTGTTATAGGTTACAGTGTAGGTTCCAGTGGGTAAACTACTTGCGGTTGAATTTAAGGTAACAATGGGAGTGCTTGAAGCAGTACATTTTACAGCCGTTACTGAAGTAAGACTAAAAGCTTGACTTACTGCTACAGTAATCGTGCTTGTACTTGTATATAAATCGTTTCCGTAGTATGTTGTGCAAGTTAAGATGGCTGTATAATTACCTGTCTGACTTGCGGTCAAATTATAATTTTGTGTATTACTTGTAGTTGTAGTTCCATCGGGTGCTTTCATGCTCCAAGAGTAGTTTACGCCTGCTGAACCTCCTGAAGTTTTCGTTCCTGATGATCCTGAGTAAGAACCGATTAGATTAATCGTGCCATTTTGACAAACAGGGGAATTTGAATTTGCAATTGCATTCAATGTTCCACCACTACTATTAAAAGCATCAAAATCATATACTGCACCGCCACCATTTCCTTTACAAGCAGCAATTTTTGTACTTCCGATATAGATAGCGACATTGTTTGAACAACCTACACTATCATCAACTTTTCCTGGAGAATTAACTTTTACGGCTGTGCCAGATGGCAGGTATATACTACTTGTGTTGTCCGCAAAAGTAAGTAAACCGTTAATTGTTAATTGAGTTATAGAATTAAGCGTTACGGTGCCAGATACTATAAGCTTTCCGCTGATTGTCAATGTTTTAGCATTGATGGTTCCGGTACTGGTTACTGTTGCACCACTAGCTATTACAACATCGTCAGTTGCTGTGGGAACTACGCCACCAACCCATGAACTAGCACTATTCCAATTTCCTCCAGTACTTGTAGAAGTTATAGTACCTGCGACAATGGAAATTTTATCCGAAAAGTAATTGGCTCTAATTGTGGGGATGTTGAGTGCTGATGTATTTTTTCCAAAGGTAAAAAGAGACAACAGGAAAAATAAAAAACTTAAAAGTAATTTTCTAATCATAATTAAATCGTGGCATTTAATTTTAAAAACTGTTTTTTTATTTTGTTTTGTTTAACGTTCGTTTGCCATCAATTACTTAAAAAAAAGCAACATCTAAAGGAAGCCAAATAGTCATGTTAAGTGGTTTCAATCAGGATGTTATGCTGGCATAGGATTTAACCCAACAAAGATATATACATCTACGAGTTTCGAAAAAGGATGGTTTTAGAATGGCCGAATAATCGATGAAGTGTAAAAATTACTCGTTGAAGTGCATGAAGAAAATAGTGTTCTTGTGGAAATTCTTATAAATATCGATTTTTAAATATAAGAAAAATCGTAAAATGCGGTGTGTATTTTACAATTAATTAAACTTTTTGATGCAAAAACGCGAGATATGCCTAAATATTCGCAACAATTTGATATTTGTATAGGAAAGTATTTTCTGATGTTTTAGAGGTGTTTGAGAATGATTTAAGTCTATAGTTCTCAAAAAAAATGGAGCTTATTCTAGCTCCATCATTTTTACCTTTTCATAAACAAAATTGCTTTCATAACCACGACGAAGAAGATAGTCGCAGAACTTTTTTCGTTTCTTTAAAATGTTTTTTTCTTGAATACTATTCCAGCATCTTTCAGCAAGATCGTTAAAAGTGTTTTCATATTCTTCGGCAGAAATTTCTTTAAGCGCCAAAGTTATATTTGTCGATGAAATATGCCTTGCTTTGAGTTCGTTTGTAATTCTGATTTTACCCCAATGTTTAATTCTATGTTTTCCTCGGGCAAAACTGCAGGCAAAACGTGTTTCATTTAGGAAGTTATCTTCAATCAATTTTACTACAATAAAGTCAATTTCATCAGAAGTCATTTTTAAACTCTGCAATTTCGCAATTACTTCGTCATGACAACGCTCCTGATAGGCGCAAAAGTGTTCTAATTTCTGTAAAGCTTCTTTTGGAGTATAAATTGAATTCATGAGTTTTTTCCTGCTTTTTAACTATAAATACTAAAAATAGTCATTTTGATGTTAAATTTCCGTCGATTCTTACACTTTTTCTAAAAAAGAAATTACCTAAAATGTTGTGAGTGTGCGGAATTATAATATTTTTGTACGATAATATCACAAGTTGAAACCAGTTTGAAAAACAGTGTTTTAACTTAAAAACATCAAAGTTTAAAAGCCAAAATTAAAGTATTGCCCCGAAAAAAGCCATATCATTTAGTTTTCTTTTAACGCCAAAACAAATCTAATACCACGCCTATGCTTCGAAAACTACTTTTGTTCGTTCGTTCTTTATTTTTAAACTTTTCTAATTCTTCTAAAGAAAGATCTTTTACACCGAGTTTGAGGATGCTTTGTTTGGGGGTATTTTTTGTTGGTTTAGTTGCTAGTGCAGCACCTCGTTTCGCAGTAACATCAGGAAATTGGGATGGAGCTATATGGGCTTCAACTGCGGGAGGAGTGGCAGGTTCTGCTGCTACACCAACTATTAGTGATGCTGTTACTATTAATAGTGGAATTTCTGTTACTGTTAACGTAGCAGCTAATTGTGCAAGTCTTGATTTTACTTCTGGAAATAATACTAACTCTACAGTAACTATTAATTCAGGAATTACTCTAAATGTCGGTGGAGCAATCACAATTCCAAGGACAGGTAACAACAGTTTTAAAAATTTGATTGCAGTTGGTTCAGGAAATTTGAATGCAGCTAGCATTTCGTTTCCTAGTACGGGGAATAATGTACGACATGAAATTACTATTTCCACAGGAACTGTTACTGTCACTGGAAATATTATTGGATCTGGGGGAAATACTAGTGGTTCAATTACATTTACAGGAACTGGAACTTTGAAAGTTGGAGGAACTATGTTTCTTCCTGCTGATGGTACTTTGACCACTTTTACAGGAAGTACAGTAGAATATAATGGTACAGCACAGACAGTTTCAAATTTTACATATAGCAATCTTACACTTTCAGGTTCAGGAAACAAAACTATCGCTCCAAGTGTAACAGTCAGTAATAATTTGACTGTTTCTGGTACGGCAGTGCTTGCTCCAGGTGGCGCTAACCGAATTTCGGATGCTACTAAGGTTGTTTTAAATGGTGGAAGCTATTCTACAGGTGGTTTTAGCGAAACTATGGGGACTTTGACTTTGAATGATAATTCTACAATAGCTTTAGGTGCAGCAAATCATACAATAAACCTTGCTGCAAGTAATGGAATAGCTTGGACTTCTGGTAAAATCTTAACAATTACAGGTTGGACAGGGGTATCTGGTTCTTCGGGAAGAATTTTTCTTGGTAGTTCAGCGGCAGGTTTGACAACATCACAATTGGCGCAAATAAAGTTTCAGGTGGGTGCTGAAAATAGAGACGCGGCTATCTTGGACACAGGTGAAATAGTGCCTGCATTTTGTCCTTTTGCAAGTAATACAATATTTGGAACGACACAATCAATTTGTTATGATTCAACAGTTAGAACTGGACCTCCAGCTACTGGAGGAGTGACTTTTTCTGCTGTTCCGGTTGATCGTTATGTAGCTGTGAATGTTATTCAGGGTGTACAATATCGTATTGCTACAACAGCAACAAATAGAACTTTTACAAAACGATTGACATTATTTAATGGCAGCAATACGGCAACTGCTTTAGCTACTGTTAATGCTAGTTCTGCTACCACTGCAGCAACCATTGATTGGACTTCTAATTTTACAGGAGTTTTGTATGTAGCTTTTAATACTGCAAATTGCCAAACTAGTGCACAAACAGATGATATTACTGTTAGTTATATCGGAGGTAATAATACCGCAGATAATCAAAATACATACGGTACAAATTCATGGATTGGACATGTTTATAATTTTTCAGATGCAGCTGGTGTCAGTCCTCTTATTGATACTGATGCGTTTGCGAGTTATTTAGGATATTTTAATCAAGCAAATACAGTGTCTGGTTCAACTATTTCTTTTACTCAGGATTATAATACTAGTACATCAACTGCAACTTGTTTTCCTATTACCGCAGCAGGAACGTCACAATCTGTTTATACGGAAACCTTTGCTGTTCGCTATAAAATGCAAACTACTTCGGCAGTTTATCCTGCAGGTTGCTATTTTGTAACTATAAAAGGAGATGATGGTGTTCGCTTATATATTGATGGAACCTTGGTATTTGATGCATGGGTTCAACAAGCGGAAACAACTTATGATAATGTATTGGTTTATTTAAATGGAAACAGCCAACTTGTTTTTGATTTTTATGAAAAAAACAGTAATAATACATCAACTTTTTCTATTACTCCTGCATCAGCAACAATAGCAAGTTTGAATACGATTACTCCAGTTGGACCAATCGTAAGGTGTTCATCTACTACAACAGCATTAACAGGCTCAACTGTAGCAACACAAGGTAGTAATTCAATTGCTCCCGTTTTATACCAATGGCAATCTTCTATTGATAATGTAACTTGGAGTGATATATCTAGTGCGACAGCAAAAGATTATACTGTTCCAGGAACTACACCTGCTTCTGCTACGCGAATTTACTATAGGAGAAATGTTAAAGGTTCAACGACAAACTCTGCTGCATGTGTTTATAGTACAAATGCAGTTGCTATTATTACGAGCCCTAATAATTCAGCGCCTGTAGCACCAACTTCAGCAGCTGGGACTAACATAACTTGTTCTAGTTTTACTGCGAATTGGGGTTCAATATTAAATGCTACCAGTTATAGGATAGATGTGTCAACAAGTAGCACTTTTTCAAGTTTTGTTGTTAATAATTTAGATGTTGGATTTGTAACTTCATATAATGTTACAGGATTGAGTGTTGGAACTTATTATTATAGAGTAAGATCCTATAATGGTTGTGGAAACAATCCTAGTGCGGCTTCTTCTACAGTTCAAACTGTTGTTGTTGCTAATCCATCCGCTACAATTGGTGGGGGGGGAAATGTTTGTTTAAATGCAAGTTCACCAAATGTGGTTTTTACAAATCCGCAAACTTTACCAATTACTGTTACTTATAATATAAATGGAGGATCAAATTCTACTGTAAATGTTCCTGCTAGTTCTACTGCAAATATTGCAGCACCAACTACAACTTCTGGAGTATTTGTCTATAATTTGGTTAGCGTTGCATTCCAATCGGCTCCAACTTGTTCGACGACAATTTCGGGTTCAGCAACGGTAATTGTAAATTCATCTCCAACCATTACATTAAATAAAACTGATAAAGCTTGTCCATCACCAAATAATGGAACTATAACCCCAACTCTTTCAGGAGGACTTACAAATATTAGATACATTAAACTAACGCAAAAATATGTTAATGTAGATGCATGGCAACAAGTAGCAGAAATACAGGCTTTTGAAATTTTTACTGGAACTAATGTTGCTTTGTCTTCAAATGGTGCTACGGCTACATCTAGTTCTTATTATAGTAATAATCTTGCCATATATGGACCATTGAGAGCAATTGACGGGAATTTAGCTAGTATATGGCATAGCAATTCTACAAATATTAATGAATACATAACGGTTGATTTGGCATCAGCAAAGAATTTAGATTATATACGTATTTATAATCGCGCTGATTGTTGCCAAACAAGAGGTCAAAATATGTTGTTGGAATTACTTGATGCATCGAATAATGTTATTTATTCTAAAACAGTAGACCTTTTTGAAAATATAACTACACCACAACATTATATTGATGTTAATGTTTTGGATGTTTCTTGGAACGACGCAGCAACTACTTTAAATAGAACTGGTTTAGATGCCGGAACCTATACTTTTAATTATTCAGATGCAGCTGGTTGTTCATCAAGTCCCCAAGCTACAATTAATACAACTAACGTAAATGCGGCTATTACCTCAGTTACAGGTCCAAGTGCGATTTGTATTGGGGGAACGGCTACTGCATATACAGCTAACGGTGTTGTGTTGGGAGGAGGAACAGGCGCATGGAGCAGTACCAGTACAGGTGTTGCAACAGTTGATGCTTCAGGAAATGTAACCGGAGTAGCAGCAGGAACAACAAACATTGTCTATACAATAACAGGTGGTTGCAGTGGAACAAAATCACAGCAAATAAGTATTACTGTTAATCCAAACGCGGCTATTACTTCAGTTACAGGTCCAAGTACGATCTGTATTGGAGGAACGGCTACTGCATACACGGCTAACGGTGCTGTGTTGGGAGGAGGAACAGGCGCATGGAGCAGCACGAGTACAGGTGTAGCAACAGTTGATGCTTCAGGAAATGTAACCGGGGTTGCAGCAGGAACAACAAATATTGTCTATACAATAACAGGCGGCTGCAGCGGAACAAAATCACAACAAATAAGTATTACTGTTAATCCAAACGCGGCTATTACTTCAGTTACAGGTCCAAGTGCGATTTGTATTGGGGGAACGGCTACTGCATACACGGCTAACGGTATTGTGTTGGGAGGAGGAACAGGCGCATGGAGCAGTACCAGTACAGGTGTTGCAACAGTTGATGCTTCAGGAAATGTAACCGGGGTAGCAGCAGGAACAACAAACATCGTCTATACAATAACAGGCGGCTGTAGCGGAACAAAATCACAGCAAATAAGTATTACTGTTAATCCAAACGCGGCTATTACTTCAGTTACAGGTCCAAGTACGATCTGTATTGGAGGAACGGCTACTGCATACACGGCTAACGGTGCTGTGTTGGGAGGAGGAACAGGCGCATGGAGCAGCACCAGTACAGGTGTAGCAACAGTTGATGCTTCAGGAAATGTAACCGGGGTTGCAGCAGGTACGACGAATATTGTCTATACAATAACAGGTGGCTGCAGCGGAACAAAATCACAACAAATAAGTATTACTGTTAATCCAAATGCGGCTATTACTTCAGTTACAGGTCCAAGTACGATTTGTATTGGAGGAACGGCTACTGCATACACGGCTAACGGTATCGTGTTGGGAGGAGGAACAGGTGCATGGAGCAGTACCAGTACAGGTGTTGCAACAGTTGATGCTTCAGGAAATGTAACCGGGGTAGCAGCAGGAACAACAAACATCGTCTATACAATAACAGGCGGCTGCAGCGGAACAAAATCACAGCAAATAAGTATTACTGTTAATCCAAATGCGGCTATTACTTCAGTTACAGGTCCAAGTGCGATTTGTATTGGAGGAACGGCTACTGCATACACGGCTAACGGTGTTGTGTTGGGAGGAGGAACAGGTGCATGGAGCAGTACGAATACAGGTGTTGCAACAGTTGATGCTTCAGGAAATGTAACCGGGGTAGCAGCGGGAACAACGAACATCGTGTATACAATAACAGGTGGTTGCAGCGGAACAAAATCGCAGCAAATAAATATTACAGTAAATTCATTACCAACAATAACAACAACCGCAACTCCAGCAGTGGTAACTCCAATCTGTGCAAGTGCAGCTGCTCAAACTACAGATTTGGCTTATACTGCTTCAACAGGAAATGCTACAAGTTACAGTATTGATTGGGCTTTATTAACAGATCAGACTTCTACTTCTTTTACTTTTGTCAATGGAGGAGGAACAATAACAGGAATTAAGGTTCCAGCAGGGACTGCATCAGGAACTTACACGGGAGTAATGACAATTACAAACGGAAATACTTGTTCAGCGACTATAAATATAACATTAACTGTAAAACCAAATTTTGCCGCTCCAACTGTAGTAGTACTGCAAAATCCAACCTGTACTACACCAACAGGAAGTGTGCAATTAAGTGGTTTACCTGCGTCAGGGAATTTATTGCAAAATGATGGAACCACAATAACTACAGTTCCTTTTTCATCTAGTACACCAATAATTTCTGGATTAGCTTTAGGTACATATACATTTGCGGTAGATAATGGCTGTGCAGTTGCCTATTCATCTGCAGTTAAAATTGAGGCAAATACTTGGAATGGAGCTACATGGTCATATGGTTCTAATCCAACATCAAATGACTTGGTAAATTTTGCAAGTAATTATATCGTTTCATCAGATGTAATTTATTGTTCAGTAACAGTAAGTAATAACTCTAGTGTAACAGTCAATTCAGGAACAACACTGACTGTTGAAAATGGAGTGCATGTAAACTCAGGAAGTTCATTAACTTTTGAAAACAGCTCAAGTTTAATACAGAACAACACGAGCAATACTTTAAATACCGGAGATATTACTTATAAACGTATAGCGCCAAAAATTCGTCAAGCGGATTATGTCTATTGGTCAACACCAGTTAAAAATCAGACTTTGAGAGAGGTTTCATCATTAACAGATCCTTCTAAATTATATATGTACGATGGTACTCAATGGGTGTTTACACCAAATTGGACTATAATGACCGCTGGAAAAGGTTATATCATTCGTGGTCCTGAAAATTATTCAAATACAGTAAAAACTGACTTTACTGCACGTTTTATTGGAACACCTCAAAATGGAACTTTTACAGGTGAAGCTATGGTTGGAGGAAAATATTACTTACTAGGAAATCCATATCCTTCGGCATTAGATGCTGCCACATTTATTACTGATGTTGCTAACAGGGATTTATTAAGCGGAACCCTTTATTTCTGGACACATAACACTCCAGTAGTTTTAGGTGGAGCATATCAATATGCAACAGATGATTATGCGACATGGAATTTAAGCGGAGGAACAGGAACACGTCCAGCTATTTCTGATCCGGGTGGAACTGTACCAAGCGGTAAAATTGGTGCAGGACAAGCTTTTTTTACAGGTACTGTCATGTCAGGTAATGTGACTTATAAAAATTCAATGAGAGTCGGCGGGAACTCAAATGGTCAGTTCTTTAAGCCAGGTAAAACAGCAAAAACTGCTGAAGTTGAAAAACACCGTCTTTGGTTAAATATGACAAATGAAGGAGGTGCTTTTAAACAATTATTAGTTGGCTATATTGAAGGAGCTACTAATGATTATGAAAGACTTTATGATGGGAAAACCTTTGATGGAAATAAATATCTTGATTTTTATAGTATCAATGAAGGCAACAAATTAGTTATTCAAGGTCGTGGATTGCCATTTACAGATGTAGATGAAGTGCCGTTGGGTTATCGTACAACAATTGCCGGAGATTTTACAATCGCTATAGATAATGTGGATGGAAACATGAAGACTCAGGCAATCTATATTGAAGATAAAAAAACAGGCACAATTCATGATTTAACAGCAAGCAATTATACTTTTACAACAGGAATCGGAACTTTTACTGATCGTTTGGTACTTCGATATACTAATAAATCTTTAGGAACGGGTGATTTCGAAAATATTGAAAAAGGTATTACGGTTTCTGTAAAAGATAAAGTGATTAAAGTAGTTTCATCAAACGAAAATATTCAAGATGTTTCGATTTTTGATGTCGCAGGAAAATTGCTTTATGATAAAAAGAAAGCAGGAACATCAGAATTATTGATCTCAAATCTGCAATCAAGTAATCAGGTTTTATTAATTGGTATAACACTTGAAAACGGATATAAGACAACTAGAAAATTAATTTTTCAATAAGTAGATTAAATAATTTTCAATTAAAAAGAAGGTCATTTCTCATTGCGGGAAATGACCTTTTTTAATTTGAAATATCACCAAAAGTGGGTATTGTAAATATGTAAAGCTATTTATAATTTAGGAAAATTCGTATAATTATTTTATTGGCTTTATTTTGATTAGAAAATTACTTTATACAGTCACTTTGACTGTCTTTCTTGGAAACTTTGAATTTTATGGACAGCAAGGAAAAATTGACGTTACTTTTAATACTCTGGATGACGGTTCAATCGGAGATGGATTTGACGGTCCAGTACAAACGTTATCTTTACAATCCGATCAAAATCTTATCGTTGGTGGGGAATATTTAAATCTTAACGGAATATCTTCTCCGTATTTCACTCGCTTAAAACCGGACGGTACAATCGACGAAAGTTTTCATACAGGAAGTGGTTTCAACGGAAAAGTATATGCAACGTATATTCAGCCAGATGGAAAAATAGTTGTTGGAGGAAGTTTTACCTCTTATAACGGCATAAATGCAGGACGACTTATCCGCTTAAATACAGACGGAAGTTATGATGCATCATTCAATACTTCAATTGGTGCCACAACAGGTATTATATATGATATTGCGCTTCAATCTGATGGTAAAATAATTATTTGCGGAAGCTTTACAAAATATAATAATGTGACGACAAATCGTATTGCACGAATTTTATCTACGGGGGCTCTAGATACTTCATTTTTAATAGGTTCAGGCACTACTTCTAATATTAATAATACAAAAGTCTTGGCTGACGGAAAAATATTGCTTTCTGGAAATTTTACTTCTTTCAACAATACTCCGCACAATAGACTTGTTCGTTTAAACAATAATGGAAGTATTGATTCAAGTTTTAATATTGGGACAGGCTTTGATGATGATGTAAATGCAATGGAAGTTCAGTCCGATGGGAAAATTATTTTAGGAGGAAAGTTTGTCACTTTTAACGGAAACAGTGCAAACAGAATTATCAGAATAATGCTCGACGGAACTATCGACTCCTCTTTTTTTACGGGATCTGGATTTAATTCGGGAGCAGTTTTAGCCTGTAAAATAGATTCTGTTGGAAATATTATGCTTGGAGGATCATTCTATGGAAACTATAACGGAAGTAATGTTAACCGAGTTTGTTTTTTAGATAGCACAGGTTTCCTAAAAGATGAAATTGATTTTGGATCAGGCCCGGCAACGGCATCGGTTTTTGCCTTGGAAAATGATGCTGAAGGCGCGTGGTATATTGGAGGCTCATTTTCGGTTTTTGATGGTTTAAATCAAGGAAGATTAGCAAAAATCGATTCCGAAGGCGAATATGATACAAGTTATTTAACATCCGGAATTGGGTTTGATAATTCAGTTTATAGCATACTATCTTTAGAAAATGCGAAAACAATGGTATTTGGCAATTTCAAAAACTTTAATGGAGCAAACGCTTCCCGAATAGCTAAGCTTTTAGAAGATGGCTCATCTGATCCAGAATTTAATTTGGGACAGGCAGGTGCAAATAATTTAATAAAAACTGCAGTTTTGCAGCCTGATGGCAAAATTATACTCGGAGGAAATTTTACAAAATATAATGAAACATTGATTAATCGCATTGTAAGGATTTTGCCTGATGGAACCGAAGATGCTTCTTTTAATATAACCTCTGGATGTAACAGTCAGGTTTATGCGCTCGCTATACAGCCAGATGGAAAAATAATTGTGGCGGGAGGTTTTACGAAGTATAATGATGTAAATGTTGGTCGAATTATAAGACTTACTTCAGATGGTTTAAGAGACACTAGTTTTAATCCAGGATTGGGTGCTGACGCCATTATTGAATCGGTTTTGATTCAGCCCGACGGAAAGATTTTATTAGGTGGGCGATTTACAACTTTTGACGGCATTTTGTTTCCTCATCTCGTTCGTCTAAATAGTAACGGAAGTATTGATCCAACCTTTACAATCGGCGACGGATTTGATAAAAATGTCTATGCTATAGCATTGCAGTCTGATCAAAAAATAATTATCGGCGGTAGTTTTTTGAACTTTAATAAAGTACCACAAAAAAGAATTCTAAGACTCAACCCAAATGGAAGTTTAGATAATACATTTGATTCAGGTTCAGGTTTTAGTAAAGGAGATGTGCGAAGTATTTTAGTGCAACCTGATGATCGTATTTTAGTGGCGGGAACTTTTTCCGGAACATACAAAAATGTTTCTGCTTTAAGATTGGTAAGATTATTAAAATCGGGTGGTTTAGATAATTCTTTTAGTGCTACTTTGAATAATAAAGTGTTTTCAATTAGTTTTTCATCAGAGCATAAACTTTTGATTGGCGGAGATTTTAATTCCGTTTCCGGAATTTCCAAACATAGAATTGCACGCTTGAAGCTCTGTTTAGAATCCACAATCTGGAACGGAGCTTCATGGTCAAATGGTTTTCCGTCAGGCGGAAAAGAATTGTTTTTTAAAGACGATTACGCTGCTTTGACAACAGCAAATGTTTGTAGTTGTACTATTGATGAAGACAAAAAAGTTACTTTGAAAAGCGGAAATACTTTAAGTATCGAATTTTCGTATTCAGGTTTAGGAACTTTAGTTTTAGAAGATTCAGCAAATTTATATCAGTCTGATGATGATATTGTCAATACAGGAATTATTCATTTGAAAAGAAATTCATCACCTATTTTAAAATCAGATTATGTTTATTGGTCGTCCCCAGTTGAAAATCAAAAGTTGTTTGATCTTTCACCAAGTACAATATCTAATCGGTTTTTAACTTATAGTCCCACAATAAAAAACTGGAAAGTTGAAAGTGTAACTACTATTATGCAGCCTGCAATTGGTTATATTATTCAAGGCCCAAGAGATTTTTCCTCAGTAACTCGCGAATCTTATCCTGCAACTTTTAAAGGAATACCTCATAATGGAAAAATAGAAGTGAATTTAGGACCGGCCAATAGTTTTAATTTAATTGGAAATCCTTATCCTTCCACATTGAATGCCGATGTTTTTTTAAAAGAGAATTCGTCAAAAATTAAAGGAACAATATACTTTTGGACTCATAATACTCCGATAACAAATAATAAATATGCATCTGATGATTATGCTGTTTATAATTTGCTTGGAGGAGTAGGAACTCGTGGCGCTTTGTCAAGCGGTGTAAATGAAATTATACCTGATAAAACAATTGGTGCCGGACAAGCCTTTTTTGTAGCCAGTCAAAATTCGGGCGTAATTGAATTTAATGACAAGATGAGAATGAAGGAACGTAACACCTCCTTTTTTAAACCAGCGAAAGGTAAGGATTTTGAAGAAAATGACATTAAAAAACGAAGAATTTGGCTGAATCTTAAAAATGAAGAAGATCTTTTCAAACAAATCCTGATTGGATATATAGAAGGAGCAACAAACACATATGATATAAGTTATGATGCAGAATCTTTTAGTGGAAATAGATATGTGAATTTTTATAGTATATCAGAAAATAAAAACCTGGCTATTCAAGGCAGGATTTTCCCTTTTGAAAAAACGGATTCCGTTATACTTGGATATATGTCAAAAATTGAAGGTAATTTCAATTTAAGTATTGATCATTTTGACGATGATTTTTCTGAGACGAACATTTATCTTGAAGACAAGGAATTAAAGATATTACATAATTTAAGAGATTCACCTTATATTTTCAAAACGGAGAAAGGAACTTTTGATAAGAGATTTGAATTAAAGTATGTCAACAATGAGTTAAAAGTTGATGATTTTAAAAGTGATTCGAATATTATTTTAGTTGCCGTAAAAGACAAACAAATTAATATTAATGCTTCACAGGAATCAATTAAAGAAATTGAAATTTTTGATTTGACGGGAAAAGTTCTGTACAAAAAAACTAAAATTAATGCGTCTCATTTTTCTATTCAGAATCTGAATTGTGGAAATCAAATTTTATTTATAAAAGTTACTTTAGAAAATGGTTCACGATCAACAAGAAAAGTAATTTTTTAGAAGCGTTTTTTCACCATAAAAAAATCCGTTTAATTCTTTTAAGCGGATTTTTTTTTGATTTTTTTTTCTTGAAATAACTGTTTGCCTGACGTTTTTTTTTCTCAATTTTCTTTAACCGATTCAAAATTTTTTAAAGTTGTTGAAAAACTCAAAAAACTCAAAATTAGTTATTCAGACGATTTGCAAAATTTGAAAGACCAATTACATCAAAAAATATAATTCGTGAGAATTCACTTAAATTTTTGTGTTTTAGAAATAAAATTAAATTATAATGATCTGTTTTTTAGATATTTATTAAAAATTTGTAAATTGTTTAAGGATGTTTTCATATAATTTACGCTATTATTTTATACTTCATTTTATGCCTTTTCAATTGGAAGCAGACAAAAAATAATTTGTTTTTCTAACGCCCCTCTGCCAGATTTAAATACTGAGTGTTACAACTTTAAAATACCAGATTTAAGGAACAGAATTACTTTTATACAACTTCTTTTTTCTCACTATTCAGGCCTGTCAATCAAGTTCCTGCAAATGTGGTATTTATTAATTGCAGAATAATTTTTCAGTTGAATCTGAATTTAATTTTTGTCATTTAAAATGCTACAGTATGAAAAGAACATTACTTATTTCAGTATTAGTTTGTCTTCCTGTTTTCCTTTTGGCACAAACTACAGCAACATTTACTCTTGGAGGTACACAAACATTTGTTAGTCCGGCGGGTATTACTAGTATTACCGTTCAGGCATGGGGCGCCGGTGGAGCCGGCGGAAGCTCATCAAACCCTGGTTTTAACGGTGCATATGCTGGTTCAGGTGGAGGTGGTGGCGCTTTTGCTAGTACCGGAACTGTTCCTCTTACGATCACTTCAGGAGAAACATTGACCGTTAATGTGGGTATTGGCGGAAAAGGTGTAACCAGTGCAAACGGTGGTGCAGGAGGATCATCTGGAATAACAGGATATTCGATTCTTGCTGATGGCGGAAAAGGTGGTTTACTAAATAACGGTAGTTTAGTTTTAGGTGGAGCTGCAGGACTTGCTGCAAATTCTACAGGAACAATCAGAACTTCTGGAACTGCCGGAGGGAATGGAGAATTCGGATTTACAGATGATACGGGCTCAATTATTAGTTCCGGTGCTGGAGGAAATGGAGCCAACGGAGGAGGGACAGGTGGAGCAGGTATTGCAACGGCTTTTACTTCGAGTGTTGGAAATGCAGGGAATGCCCCGGGAGGAGGAGGAAGCGGAGGAAGATCTTCTTTTTTAGCAGCAGCACGCCGTGGTGGCGATGGTGGTGATGGAAAAGTTACTATAACTTATAACTGCCCTACTTATAGTTTGACCAACACAACGGCTACAGCTGTAAATGTTTGTTCTGGAACTTCTTCAGAAATTACATTAACTGGAAACCTTCCTGTCGGCCTTTATTCTGTTTCATATAATATTCAAGGGACTGCACAAACACCAGCCTCGATGAATGTTACTACAACTGGAACGGGAAGTTTTATTGCTACGGGTTTTACAACTGTAGGGAGTAGAACAATTACAATAACATCTTTATCATCCGGTTCAAGTTCTGTAGCGTCAGAAAATTGTGTGTCGCCTATTAATCAAAATAATTTAGCTACTATTACTGTAAATTCATCTGGTACAGCACCGGTTGCGACTGCAGGAAGTAATGCGACTTGTACACAAATTACAGCGAATTGGCAGGCTGTGTCTGGAGCAACTTATTATGAATTAGATGTTTCTACTGTTAGTGATTTTTCTTCTTTAGTAAGCGGCTATAGTGCTCTTAACGTTGGGAATGTGTTATCGAAAGTTGTAAATGGAAGTACAAACACTACTTATTATTATAGAGTAAGAGCGTACAACGGAAGTTGTATCAGTTCTAATTCTAATACAATTTCGTATGCGACTCCTGTGGCTCCTGTAGCTCCCGTGGCAACAGCAGGAACCGTAGTAACATGTTCACAATTTACGGCAAATTGGGGAACCGTTAGTGGTGCTACAAGTTATATTATTGATGTCTCAACTCAAACTGGTGCAAATTTCGCAGCAAATATTTTAGGTAGCTATAATAATTTAAATGTTGGAAATGTTTTGACAAAAGATATTACAGGATTGTCTGCCAGTACAAATTATTACTATAGAGTCCGAGCAACAAATAGTTGTGGAACTAGTGGAAATTCCAATATAATAAACGTCGCTACAGTTTCAACGGCGGTTGCGGTACCGACGGCACCTACTCTTAATGCAATATCTGGGGCAACTTGTTCACAGTTTACGGTAAATTGGAATGTTTCTGCAAGAGCAACAAGTTATAGTATTGAGGTATCAACCCAAAATGGAGGAGGATTTACTGCAAACGTATTGGCGGGGTATAATAATTTAAATGTTGGGAATGTATTATCTAAAGATGTTACCGGATTATCAGCCAATACAACTTATTACTATAGAATTAAAGCAATTAATAGTTGTGGAACAAGTGGAGCATCTTCAATTGGAACAGGGGCAACAACAAATACCGGAGCAGGTGCTGCAGCTACACCTGTTTCAGCCTCAGGAACAGGAGCAAATTGCTCTCAGATAACTGCAAATTGGAATACTGCAGCAAGAGCTTCAAGCTATGTTATTGATGTTTCAACCCAAACAGGTGCAAATTTCGCAACAGGTATATTAACAAGTTATAATAATTTAAATGTTGGCAATGTTTTAACCAAAGACATAACTGGTTTGACAGCTGGAACAACTTACTATTATAGAGTTCGTGCCACAAATAATTGCGGAACAAGTGGGAATTCTTCGGTAATAACATATGCAACTGCTGCAGTTCCAAGTACGCCTACAATTACTGCAGATGGGGCATTAACAATCTGTCAAACGGATGGTGTTAAACTTACCTCAAGTTCTGCTACAGGAAACGTGTGGTCAACTGGTGAAACTACACCGGACATTTTTGTAACTGCTGCTGGAAGTTATACCGTAAAAGTAATAAGTGGCGGCTGTAGCAGTGCAACATCAGCGGCCAAAGTAATTGTAGTTGAGGGTTTGCCAACAGCAACGGCAGGTGGTTCTACAACAATTTGTTCAAATAGATCCGCAACGGTAAGTGGCGCATCGGCTTCAAATGGAACTATTAAATGGACTTTTAGCGGAGGTTCAGGAACTTTAACAGGTGATACGACTCTTACTCCAACTTATACTCCAACATTAGGAGGTGCAGCCAGAACCGTTATTTTGACAATGACTGTAACAAGTAGTAATACTTGTGCACCACAAATTGCAACAGCTACTTATACAATAAATATTCAGGCAGCGCCAACAGCATCAATTACAGGTTCTAAAATTATTTGTTCTAATGATTCAGCTACAGTTGGAGCGGGAGAAGCGAATGCCGCAAATGGTACTGTTTCCTGGACACATGACGGACTTGGAACACTTTCTAATAGTACAACTTTGACACCAACTTACACCGCAGTGGCTGGTGACGCAGGAAAACAGGTTACTTTAACATTAAATGTAACTGCTTCTCCAGCTTGTGCAACAGCTTATACCGTGTCTGATGTTTATACGATTGCTGTTCGTCCGGAAAATACAGTAACTGCAGCTTCATCGTCACCCGTCTTGTGTGTGAATACTTTGATGGCAAATATTACTCATACAACTACAGGAGCAACAGGAATCGGAACTCCGTCAGGTTTGCCGACAGGGGTTACTGCCTCATGGGCTTCAAATACTATTACAATTAGTGGTACTCCAAGTAATACAGGAACGTTCAATTATAGTATACCCTTAACAGGAGGTTGCGGAACATACAATGCCATTGGAACTATAGTCGTAAATTTAAACACTGCTGGAACTGCATCTTCTTCTCCAACAGTTTGCAGTCATACTGTAATGCCAGATATCACACATACAACAACTGGTGCGACAGGTATTGGTTCGCCTTCAGGTTTGCCACCTGGCATAACAGCAAATTGGGCCTCAAATACGATTACCATCAGTGGAACGCCAACAAATATTGGAACTTATAATTATACTATTCCACTAACTGGTGGTTGTGGGACAGTTAATGCTACCGGAACTATAACTGTCAATCCTTTGCCTGTAACTCCTGCTGTCGGAACTATTGTTCAGCCGACCTGTGCTAATCAAAAAGGAAGCATAACATTACACGGTTTGCTTTCGGGAGTAAATTGGACTATTACTCAAACAGGAACAGTTTCGCAGACTTATAATACGACTGATACAGATTTTACAATTTCAAATTTAATTCCGGGAATTTATAATTTTACTGTTCATGAGGGTGCTAATTGTCCGTCAATGGCAACTGTCAATGTTGAAATTAAAGCGCCAGTAACGAATGTTTGGAACGGTAGTAGTTGGTCAAACGGAAACCCGGTTAGTACAGATATAATTGAATTTGCCGCGGATTATCAATCAACAGCTGATTTAAGCGGATGTTCTTGTAAAGTAGATGCCGGTAAAAAAGTTACCATTAACTCGGGTCATACTTTAACAATCGAAAATGACGTTGTTGTTGAATCTGCTAGTGGCGCATTATTAACATTTGAAGATAGTGCAAGCCTTATCCAAGTGAATAATGTCCTCAATTCAGGGAGTATAATTTACAAACGTAATAGCATCCCAATTCGTCAGGCCGATTATGTTTATTGGTCTACACCTGTACAAGGGCAAACTCTTTCTGGTGTTTCATCAGAAACTGCCAGCGATAAATATTTAATTTACAATGGCTCACAATGGGTAGCAGTGCCAAAAACAACTGTAATGACTATTGGTAAAGGTTATATTATTCGCGGTCCTGAAACTTACTCAAATACCGTCCGAACTCCTTTTACAGCTTCTTTTCAAGGAGTACCAAATAATGGTGATATAAATGGCGAAGCTGTAAGTGCAGGTAAATATTATTTAGTTGGAAATCCATATCCTTCGGCACTGGATGCTGACGATTTTATTAATGCCAATAGCATTTTAGAAGGAACACTGTATTTTTGGACACATAATACTCCTGTAGTTTTAGGCGGTGCATACCAATATGCGACAGATGATTATGCTACTTATAATTTGAGTGGAGGTGTTGGAACTGCTGCTGCTCCATCAGGTACCCAAGCTCCAGGTAATAATGCAAATGTTCCTAGTGGCCAAATTGCAGCAGGACAATCTTTCTTTGCAAAAATGTCGGGTTCCGGAACAATTACTTTTAATAATTTAATGCGAAATGGAGGCAATAATAATGGTCAGTTTTTTAAACCTAAAAGCAACTCAAAAGCAAACGCTTCCGAAAAACATCGTATTTGGTTAAATATGACTAATGAAGGAGGAGCTTTCAAACAATTAATGGTTGGATATATTCAGGGAGCTAGCAATGATTTCGAAAAAAAATATGATGGTGTAACTTTTGATGGAAATAAATATCTTGATTTTTATAGTGTAAATAATGAAAAACATCTTGTAATTCAAGGACGTGCACTACCGTTTTCAGATATTGATTTAGTTCCTTTAGGATATCGAACCACAATTGCAGGAGAATTTATAGTCTCAATAAGTCAGGTAGATGGTAATATGAAAGATCAGGCAATATATTTAGAAGATAAAATGACTGGAAAAATTCATGATTTGCGTGAAAGTAATTATACGTTTAAAACAGAAGCAGGAACTTTTACAGACCGTCTCGTATTACGTTATACTAATAAATCTTTAGGTACAACTGATGTTGAAAATAAAGACAGTAAAGTTTTAATTACAGTAAAAGATAAAGTAATCAAGGTCACTTCAACAGTTGAAATGCTTGAAAAAGTTTATATTTTTGATGTTTCGGGAAAACTTCTCTATGAGAAATTAAACATTAATGAAAAGGAATTACAAATTGATAACCTTCAGTCTTCTAATCAAGTTCTATTAGTAAAAGTTGCTTTAGAAAACGGAAACATAACAAATTCGAAAGTTATTTTTTAAAAGAATAAAAGTTATTTTGGTAAAGAATCCATTCCATATCCGGAGTGGATTTTTTGCGTTTTGAAGAAATATAAAATGTAAAAACCTCTATTTAACATCTTACATTTCTTTTTGCATAATTGAATAAATTGTGAGAATGGAATGTTAAAGTCTTGATTTCTAAGTTAAAATTTTAAATTGTTGTAAATAAAATCGTACCTTGTTGTTGTTTTAATTCGATAAACAACATAAAAGCCCGTCGTACTGCATATTCTAATGAATACTTAAGGAGACTTTCGAGTTCTTTTTATTTGCCAAAATCGTATCATTAATTAAATACCTTAATTTCTAAGCAAAATCTTTTGCCTTCCCTCCTGAATTAGGTATGGGTTACAGATTATCGACTGGTATTCTGTGTTATCCTTGAGGTATTTAAAACTGAAGATGATTCTTATATACGCTTGAATCTTTTTTTAATTTAAAATGCCAGTGTATGAAAAAAATTCTACTTAGACCATTACTTTTTTTTCAATTTTCGATTCATTTAAAACAGCAAAAAATGCATGTTTGGATAAAAAAAATGCAGTTTTTTGGGCTCATGTTGTTCGTTTGCAGCTCATTGTGGGCACAGCCACCACATACTTATCTATCAGATGGTTCCTTGTATGTTCCTGCTGGAGTCACTTCAATGACTGTTGAGGCATGGGGTGCAGGAGGTTCAGGAGGAGGAGCAAAAGAATCTATTTTAAATGGAAGAAGTGGCGGAGGCGGAGGCGGAGGTGCTTATGTAAAGGGAAAAATTACAACGGTGGCAGGATTAACATTAGCTATAAAAGTTGCTGGTCTCACACCTATTGGAGCTGCAGGAGGAAATACTACTATTACAGGATATGAAACTATTCTTTTTGCCGCAGGTGGAAAAGCAGGTATTGAAAATAATTCTGGAGGAACTCCCGCAGGAGGTAGAGGAGGATTAGATAGTGACTCATTTGGTTCAATTACAAAAACTTCAGGCACAGATGGAGGTTCAGGAAATACAGGTGTCATAGGATTATTGCAAGGATCTGGTGCTGGAGGCAAAGGAGGCGGTACAGCTGGAGGAAATGGAGGAGCAGGTATTCAAAGTGTGGCTTTAGGAAATGCCCCAGGTAATAACGGATCACCACCGGGCGGTGGCGGTGGCGGGGCAATGAATTCATTAATTGGTATTATATTAGGAGGTCCGCAGGCAGGAGGAACTGGTGGAGCTGGTCAAATGATCATAAGTTATACGTGCCCAACATATAATATTACAGGAGTATCGGCTTCTCCTGGATGTACAACATCTGGAAATTCAACTATTACACTTACTTCTAGTGAAACATCATTGCCTGTTGGAGTTTATACTGTAACTTATAATCTTGCGAATCCAATAAGTAATGGGCTAATAGCTACAATGACAGTAACAACTGCCGGTTCGGGAAGCTTTGTATTATCGGGTTTTAATACTGCTATTACTAGAGATATTACAATTACTAAATTGACATCTGGAGCTTGCTTTGCTGATATAAATTCAAATAATACGGCAAGTATTGTTATTTCTTCACCATCTAATGGGGGAACTGTTGGAGGTGGCACAACAATTTGTAGCGGTTCACCAAGTGGTGTCTTAACTTTGACAGGAAATACAGGATCTGTTTTGAATTGGGAATCTTCAGTAAGTCCATTTTCTGTTTGGACTCCAATTTCAAATACGTCGACCACATATACTTCAGGACCGTTGACTCAAACAACACAATTCAGGGCTGTTGTACAAAATGGAGGATGTTCTTCAACAAGTTCTATTCCAACTACTGTTACTGTTAATGCAATTCCGGTACCAACTTTTTCTGTTCAGCCGGCTTCTTCAGTTTGTATCAATACAAATGTTACTTATACCACTCAATCCGGGCAAACAAATTATATATGGAACGTTTCAGGAACTGTCGGAATTGATTACAACATTATTACAGGTGGAATTGCACTGACGGACAATACTGTTACATTGCAATGGCTGACTAGCGGAAGTAAAACAGTTGCAGTCAAATATTCTTCAAATGGCTGTCCTGCAGTGATAAATGCCAGTAATACAACAACAGTAACAAAAACAGAACGTGGCGCTGTAAATGGAGGAACTCATATTTGCCAGGGAAGCTCAAGCCCCTTATTGACATTCAACAATTATGTAGGTACAATTGTGAGATGGGAATATGCAGAAGCAATACCTTATGTTTGGCAACCAATTAGTCATACCGGAGTTACCTATCAACCCGGAGTATTAACCACAAGTACTAGTTATAGAGCTGTTGTTAAAAATGGAACATGTCCTGAAGAATTTGCAATAGAAACAAGAATTGATGTAGATCCTATTCCACCAACACCAACTATTTCAAGTTTTGTGCAGCCTAATTGTACTGTTCCTACCGGAAGTATTGTATTGACAGGATTGACAGGTTCAGGTAATATTTTGCAATCAGATGGGACAGTTATTTCTCCTCGTCCTTACTCTGGAAATTCAATAACTATTTCAGGATTAATTCCTGGTAAATACAAATTTGCAATCGATAATAACTGCTCGATAACCTATTCATCTGAAATTACAATACAAGCAAATACATGGAATGGAACAAATTGGTCATACGGAACTGCGCCAACAATAGACAACCTTGTAGATTTTCAGGAAGACTATAATTTAAGTGCTGATGTAAATGCTTGTTCTTGTACAATCAGCAACGATGCCGCGGTTATGATTCAGCATGGAAAAACGTTAAATGTAGTAAATGGAGTTCATGTTGATTATGGAACTTTGACTTTTGCTGATGGAGCAAATTTGTTGCAGACAAGTGCTGATAATAATTTGAATACAGGGGTTATTCAATACAAAAGAAACAGTCAGCCTATTCGTCAGGCAGATTTTGTTTATTGGTCATCACCAGTTAAAAATCAGCGGTTAGTTGATGTTTCTAATCTAACGGCAGATGATAAATATTTTAGCTTTGATGGAACAAAATGGATAGGAGTTCCAAAAACAAGCGTTATGATAACCGGAAAAGGATATATTATACGTGGACCAGAAAATTTTTCGAATACAGTTCGATATCCTTTTGCAACAACTTTTATAGGAGTACCAAATAACGGAGATATTACAGGTGAAACGGTAAATGCAGAGAAATATTATCTGATCGGAAATCCATATCCATCAGCCTTGCATGCCGACGATTTTATAAATGGGAATTCACTTCTTGAAGGAACTCTGTATTTCTGGACACATAATACTCCAGTAGTTTTGGGAGGAGCCTATCAATATGCAACAGACGATTATGCAACTTATAATTTATCAGGAGGAGTTGGTACCAGTTCATCGGCTCCTACAGGGAATAATTCTGGTAATAATAATGCCCCGCCTTCCGGTGATATAGCTGCGGGACAGTCCTTTTTTGCAGGAACAGTTGCGTCTGGTACAATTGTTTTTAATAATTCCATGCGAAGAGGAGGAAATACTAATTCTCAATTTTACAAATCCGATAAAGAGTCAAAAGAATCAGCACTTGAAAAAAATAGAATTTGGTTAAATATGACCAATACCGAAGGAGCTTATAAACAATTGATGGTTGGATATATTCAGGGAGCCACGGATGAATACGACAGAAGATATGATGGAAACAGTTTTGATGGAAATAAATTTATAGATTTTTATAGCATAAATAAAGAGCATAAACTTGCAATTCAAGGACGTGGACTGCCTTTTAAAAACACTGATACCGTTCCGTTAGGATATCGTACTACAATTGCAGGTGATTTTACGATTTCTATACATCATGTAGATGGCTCACTTACTGTACAACCTATTTATTTAGAAGATAAAAAGCTAAATAAAATTCAAGACCTGCGTGCAGGCAATTACACATTTAAAACTGAAATCGGAACTTTTTCAGATCGATTCGTACTGCGATACACCGATAAATCTTTAGGAATTGATGAGGTTGCGAATGATGAATATAAGATATCGGTTTTAATAAAATCAAACGACATGAAAGTAATATCAACTAAAGAAGCAATAAGTCAACTAGCAGTTTTTGATCTTTCGGGAAGACTTCTTTTTGAGAAAAAAAACATTAATGCAACAGAATTGCAAATATTAAATTTTCGCTCTTCCAATCAGGTTTTACTGGTAAAAGTGACTTTAGAAAACGGAAATATAACAACTAAGAAAGTTGTATTTTAATGAGCATAAAAATAAAAAAGCAGTTATAATTTAATAACTGCTTTTTTATTTATGCACTCTCTCGAAGATTCTCATGCGTATTTACTATTGCTTTTTTATTGTTATAATCAATCCATTTCTGCTTTTTAATTTTCTCCGCCAAAAAACAAAATTGGCATTTGTTTTAACTTCATCTTTCTAAATAAAAAAATTGCTTATAACTCAGAGTCATAAGCAATTTATGTATAATTATTAAGATGGATGAACTCTAAAAATTAAATTTTTGATTTAATTGAATGTTCAACGTTTCTTTCAATTGTGTGTCCTGGTCTAGACCATTTCGGTTTTTCGCCAAGTGGAGCAAATTGAGAATCTTCTGCTTCAACTGTTTTTGGTTGAGAAACTTTTGTAAATGGTTTTTGAGGATTCAAACCTAAAAGTTCAAACATTTTCATGTCTTCGTGTACATCAGGGTTTGGTGTTGTAAGCAGTTTATCTCCGGCAAAAATTGAATTTGCCCCAGCAAAAAAGCACATTGCTTGTCCTTCTCGACTCATATTTGTTCTTCCTGCAGATAAACGAACCTGAGTTTCTGGCATTACGATTCTGGTTGTAGCAACCATACGAATCATTTCCCAGATTTCTACTGGTTTTTCATCTTCCATTGGTGTTCCTTCAACAGCTACTAAAGCATTAATTGGCACTGATTCTGGTTGCGGATTTAAAGTTGAAAGCGCAACAAGCATTCCAGCTCTGTCTTCAATACTTTCTCCCATTCCAATAATTCCTCCGCTACAAACCGTTACATTAGTTTTACGAACATTTTCAATGGTTTCTAAACGATCTTCAAATGCACGTGTCGAAATAACATCTTTATAGTAATCTTCAGAAGTATCTAAGTTATGATTGTAAGCATATAAACCAGCTTCTGCTAAACGTTGTGCCTGGTTTTCAGTAATCATTCCAAGTGTACAACAAACTTCCATATCAAGTTTGTTAATAGTACGGACCATTTCTAAAACCTGATCGAATTCTTCGCCGTCTTTTACGTTTCTCCATGCAGCTCCCATACAAACACGAGAAGATCCATTTGATTTTGCACGCAAAGCCTGAGCTTTAACCTGACTCACACTCATTAAATCGTTTCCTTCAACTCCTGTGTTGTAACGTGCCGCTTGGGGGCAGTAACCACAGTCTTCAGGACAGCCTCCGGTTTTGATTGATAATAATGTAGATACCTGAACAACGTTCGGATCGTGTTTTTGCCTGTGGATACTTGCAGCTTCATAAAGAAGATCCATCATAGGCTTGTTATATATGGCGATTATCTCGTCTTTGGTCCAATTGTGTTTTGTAATGCTCATTGATACATTGTTTTTGAAGCTTCAAAAGTAGTTAAATTGTTCTAATCAACCAATGATGTATTCTGCAAATGAATATATGACAACTATTTTCAAAAAAGAAACACCCTAAAATCATTAAAATATATAATTCTATGATTTTAGGGTGCTAAAATGTTTGATTTATTTTGAAATGTTAATCGGCAGCATATTTATTGTTCCAATAGAGCATCATCATCAAAGTAACAATGACCGAAGAAGCAACACCTTCAAAAAGCAGGCAAATGCAATAAGTTGGAACTGAGGGGTTTCCTCCAAACATAAAAGTCTCAGATAAGGTTTTTACATAGGCATCTCCGCCTCGTGCATAGCTATAAACTAATAATCCGAAAACGCTCATTGACACGCCAACTACTGAAGTTGCCATGGCAGAAACGGCATTCGACACAAAATTGGTTTCTCCTTCACGCAAGTTCATTTGCATGGTTCTGTTCACGCCATAAAAGATAAAAAAGACATTTAGGGTACGTAAATAAAACAAATTTGCTAGTCCTAATACATTCATCAACAAAAAATAAATGCCTATTCCGAGAAATATCAGAAACCCGTTGGTAATTTCTTTAGGTAATTTCATAGTGGTTATTTTTAAAGAAGTTAATAGTAAATGTTTGGAAAACAATGTTCTATATCAAATTTACTAAAAAAATAACTACGATGATTTAAAAAGGCCGAAAAGTATTTTATCGGACGTTTTCTAACGTTGATTTACAAATGCCAAAGCATTTAATTTATCCTGATTTAATTGCTCTTTCAACAAATCAACTGAACCAAATTTTTGTTCTTCACGCAAATATTTCAATAAAGAAACTTCAATTTTTTTTCCGTAAATGTCTTCATCAAAATCAAAAAGATTGACTTCAATAGTTTGCTTTTGACCATTTACAGTTGGATTAAATCCAATATTCATCATTCCGAAAACTTCTTTTTGATCAACGATTGCTTTTACGGCATAAACTCCGGTTTTCGGAATTAATTTGTAATCTTCTTCAATTTGAATATTTGCTGTCGGATAACCAATCGTTCTTCCTAATTGTTTTCCTTTTACTACTTCTCCAGATAAAAAATAGTCATATCCGAGATAATCATTGGCCAAAGCCATATTTCCTTCGTCTAAAGCTTTTCTGATTTTGGTAGAACTTACAGAAACATCCTGAATTTCCTGAGCTGAAATTTGCTCGACCTCAAAACCATATTCGGCACCAAAAGCAATTAAATCATCAATATTGGCAGTTCTGTTTCTTCCAAAGCGATGATCATGTCCAATAATTATTTTCTGAATCTGAAATTGATCAACTAAAATGGAATGTACAAACTCTTCGGCTGTAAGTCGTGAAAAACTTTCGTTAAACGGATGAATAATAAGATTTTCAATTCCTGTTGCTTCTAAAAGTTTTGTTTTTTCAGCAATTGTATTTAAAAGTTTTATTTCTGATTTTTCTTGCAGAACCATTCTTGGATGCGGAAAAAAAGTAAGCACTAAACTTTCATATTTGCCATTTTCAGTATTCTGCGTAATTCGTTCGAGAATTTTTTTATGACCAATATGCACGCCATCAAAGGTACCAAGCGTTAAAATAGTTTTCTTGGTTGAATGGAAATCGTTTATAGAATGAAAGAGCTTCAAAACAAATAATTTAAGATGCTGCAAATTTATACTATCTATTTTGAATTTGGCACCAAGCCGAATTGATTTTTTTGAACTAACATTACTTCTTTTTGTGAAAATCGGCCAACTCGTCGACTAAAAAACGTTAAATGTCGTTTATATGTAAGAATTTGATTTAATTGACTTATTTTTGATTTATCAATGCCACTAGATATGAAAAAACAATTACTTATTTTATTTTTTATTTTTAACTGTACTATTTTGACTGCTCAAAATAACGATTTATGGCAAAAAGTTAGTGCAAATTCGGTGTTGAGCAAAAGAGCCAGTACTTCAGATTCTGATAAATTATACTATAAGTTAAATTCCGAGCGACTTCAAATCACGTTGGCCTCAGCTACAGGAAAAGGTTCGAGAAACAATACTGCTGAAATTACGATTCCAAATGCTTCTGGAACTTTAGAACGTTTCATCGTTTGGGAATCCTCGAATTTTGAACCTGAACTTCAGGCTAAATACCCAGAAATCAGAGCATATGAAGGAAGTGGTTTAGACGATAAAACCGCAAAAGTGCATTTTAGTGTTTCACCACTTGGATTTCAGACAATGGTATTTCGTGCCAACAAATCAACTGAATTTATCGAGGAAAATCCAGATGATAAAACCGAATATGTTTTGTTTGCAAAAAATACTTCGACTTCAAAAAGACTTGTTTGTAAGACTGATGAGGTAGTTTCAAATCAAAATATTAGCGGGAAAACAGCAAAAGAGGCATCAAGTGCAAAAATTTTCAAAACAATGCGTCTCGCTTTGTCATGTACAGCGGAATATACAGCTTATTTTGGAGGAACAAAAGCTGGGGCGCTTGCAGGAATGAATGCAACAATGACTCGTGTGAACGGTGTTTTCAATAAAGATTTGGCCGTAAAATTAGTTTTGATTGATAATAATGACGCTGTAATTTATACAGATGCTACAACAGATCCATATTCTGCAGCTAAAGAAGGAGCTGATGGTGCATGGAATCAAGAAGTTCAGACTACTTTGACAAATGTTATTGGAAATGCAAATTATGATATAGGACATTTATTTGGTGCTTCTGGTGGTGGCGGTAACGCTGGTTGTATTGGATGCGTTTGTACAAATCCAACAACAGGAGTTCCTTTAGGAAAAGGAAGCGCCTATACATCACCATCTGATGCAAAACCACAAGGAGATACTTTTGATATTGATTTTGTTGCGCATGAATTTGGACATCAATTAGGAGCAAATCACACTTTTTCCTATGATTCTGAAGAAAGAACAAGCGTAAATGTTGAACCAGGAAGTGGCTCAACTATTATGGCTTATGCTGGAGTGACGGGTGATTACGATATTCAGAATACTTCTGACGATTATTTTGCATATGCAAGTATTAGACAGATTCAAAATACGTTGGCCAATAAAAGCTGTCCGGTAAATACCGCGATTATAAATAATCCGCCGAATGTGAGTGCAGGTGACGATTTCACAATTCCTATTAGTACTGCCTTTGTTTTGACTGGAACTGGTTCAGATCCAGAGGGAGATTCGGTTACGTATACTTGGGAAGAAAATGATAATGCGATAACGACTTCAGGAAGTACAAGTATTGCTTATCCCACAAAACCGGACGGACCTTTGTTTCGATCTGTAATTCCAACAACGAGTACAGTGCGTTATATGCCAAGTTACAATTCTGTTCTTCAAAACAAACTTACAACAACTTGGGAATCTGTTTCCTCAATTGCAAGAACATTGCATTTTACTTTGACAGGACGTGATAATGCAGCGCAAGGAACGGCACAGACGTTTACAGATGAGATGGTTGTAAATGTTGTTTCGACTGCAGGACCTTTTGAAGTAACTTCTCATACAAATGACAATGTGAGCTGGTGGCAGGGATTATCTGAAACTGTAACGTGGAGTGTAAATAATACAAACACACTTGCAGGTTCATCAACAGTTAATATTAAATTATCTACGGATGGAGGTTTAACATTTCCTGTCATTTTGGCTTCTAATACACCAAATGATGGTTCTGAAATAATTGTGCTTCCAACAAGTGTTCCTTCATCAAAAAATTGCAGAATTTTGATTGAGCCAACAGGAAATATTTTTTATGCAATTAATAGCAAACCCTTTGCAGTTGGTTATACTTCAAATTCTTCTTGCGATACTTATAGTTTTGGAAATTCGTTTTCGATTCCAAATACAACCACTTTTGTTACAAGAACAATAACTGTTCCGACATCTGAAGCAACAGTTACAGATGTAGATGTTTCTGTGAATATTACACACGATAAATTTTCTGATATAGAACTTCAGATCGTCAGTCCTGCTGGAACAATCGTTCGATTGTTCAATAAAAATTGCGGATCGACAAAATCTACTTTAGCCATGAAGTTTAATGATTCAGGCGCTGCTCTAGATTGTAATGTAACGACTGAACAAATTGTTTTGCCTGTTGATGCACTAAGTGCTTTTAATGGTGAAAAAACTCAAGGTAATTGGATTTTCAGAGTTAGAGATGCTGTCGTTGGAAACTTCGGAACATTAAATTCGGCTTCAATTAGTATTTGCGGACAAACATACACTTTGGCGACGCCAGATTTTGAAAGTATCGATTTTAGTCTTTATCCAAATCCGAATAAAGGAAATTTCACTATTCAATTTGAAAGCCAGTCTGAAACAGGAGTTAAAGTTTTTGTGCATGATATTTTAGGAAAAATAGTTTATTCAAAAACTTTTGAAGCTTCGTCAAATTTTAATCAAACAATTCAGCTTCCAAATAGCGCTGCAGGAGTTTACCTCGTAACGGTTATTGACGGAAATAGAAGAACAGTGAAAAAAATAATTGTGAATTAAAAATTCAAAAACTTCAAATAAGAAGTCCAAATTCCAAAAGTTAATCAATTGGAATTTGGATTTCTTATTTTTATGAGTTCGCCATTGCCATACAAACAATACTGATTTTTGCTCCCGGAATTTTCAAAAGCGCTTTTGAACAAGCTTCTAATGTTGATCCTGTTGTCAAGACATCATCAACAATTAAAAAATGTTTGTTGTGATTTTCTTCAGAAAATTTGACATCAAAAATGTTTTCAATATTTTCGGTTCTTCCTAAAAGATTCTTTTTTGATTGTGTTTTAGAGTATTTCTTTCGGAATAAAATGCGATCATCAAAAGTGAGATTTAATCCTTCCGAAAGTGCTTTTGCAAAAGTCGTCACTTGATTATAACCTCTTTCTTTAAATTTTTTTGGATGAAGCGGTACTGGAATAACAACTTCAAAAGGATTGTTCAGTTTTAATTCTTTTAGATCTTCGGCATACCAGCTGCCTAAAACAGTGCCAATTTCTTCATGTCCTTTGTATTTCAAATTGTGGATCAATTCCTGAACGATTCCTTTTTTTATAAAATACATTAATGCCGATGCATGCTGAATTTCAACTTTCCCATAAAATTTTTTAACGGCTTCATTTTTAGAATCCAGATGATAATGCGTCAGAGGTATTTCATGACGGCATTTCGAACAAAAAACAACTTCATTGGTCTGTAAAATTTGGCGGCATCCGGCACAAACTTTTGGGAAAAACAGATTTATTATAGATTTAAACACAAATAGAAAGAATTTAGTTACAAAACTAACGAAATTCAAACTCCAATCTTTATTATTTTTCTTTTTTTTAAAAGTACTTTTTATATTTTTGCATCACTATGGCAAAACAAGACGATTTATTTAAGAATGTGGTTTCGCACGCAAAAGAGTACGGATTTATTTTTCCGTCAAGCGAAGTATACGATGGATTGAGTGCAGTGTATGATTACGCACAAAATGGTGTCGAATTAAAAAAGAATATTAGAGAATATTGGTGGAAATCAATGGTTCAGATGAATGAAAATATTGTCGGTTTAGACGCGGCGATATTGATGCATCCAACAACCTGGAAAGCTTCAGGTCACGTTGATGCCTTCAATGATCCTTTGATTGACAATAAAGATTCTAAAAAAAGATATAGAGCTGACGTTTTAGTTGAAGATCATGCTGAAAAAATTAATCTGAAAGCTAAAAAAGAAATCGAAAAAGCAAAAGCACGTTTTGGAGATGCATTCAATGAAGAAGAATTTGTAACCACAAATGCTCGCGTTATTGAATATTTGGCTAAAGAAAGAGAAATCAGAGAGCGTTTAGGACGTTCTTTAGGTGCTGGAGATTTAGCAGATGTTAAAGCATTAATTGAAGAACTTGAAATTGCTGATCCTGAAACTGGTTCTAAAAACTGGACAGAGGTTAAGCAATTCAACTTGATGTTTGGAACAAAACTTGGTGCTTCTGCAGAAAATGCAATGGATTTATACTTGCGTCCAGAAACGGCACAAGGTATTTTCGTAAACTTTTTAAATGTTCAGAAATCTGGTCGTATGAAAGTTCCTTTTGGAATTGCTCAAACTGGAAAAGCGTTCAGAAATGAAATCGTTGCAAGACAATTCATTTTCCGTATGCGTGAATTTGAACAAATGGAAATGCAATTTTTTGTTCGTCCAGGTGAAGAAATGAAATGGTACGAGCATTGGAAAACGACACGTTTAAACTGGCATTTATCTTTAGGATTAGGAAAAGAAAACTATCGTTTTCACGATCACGAAAAATTAGCGCATTACGCAAATGCAGCTGCAGATATTGAATTCAACTTCCCATTTGGTTTTAAAGAATTAGAAGGAATTCACTCTCGTACAGATTTCGACTTAAAAGCGCACGAAGAATATTCAGGAAGAAAACTGCAATACTTTGATCCTGAATTGAATGAAAACTATGTGCCATACGTAGTAGAAACTTCAGTTGGTTTGGATCGTATGTTTTTAGCTGTTTTTGCAACATCGTTGCAAGAAGAAACTTTAGAGGACGGTTCTACAAGAACAGTGCTTAAATTGCCTGCAGTTTTAGCGCCAACTAAAGCAGCAGTTCTTCCGTTGGTTAAAAAAGACGGGCTTCCAGAAATTTCAAGAAAAATCATTGAAGATTTGAAATGGGATTTCAATGTAGCGTACGACGAAAAAGATGCAGTTGGTCGTCGTTACAGAAGACAAGATGCTCTTGGAACTCCTTTCTGTATCACAGTTGATCACCAAACTCTTGAAGACGAAACAGTAACAATTCGTCATAGAGATACAATGAAACAAGATCGTGTTAAAATTTCTGAATTAAAAGGAATTATTGAAAACGAAGTTTCGATGAAAAACTGGTTGATGAAAATGTAATTTTCTTAATTAACACTATATAAATCCCAAATTCCTCGCTGGAGTTTGGGATTTTTTTAATTTTGAAAAATGCATTTCATCGAACTTTTATGCATTTCAGCTTTTTGTATTAACATTTTAGTGTAATGTGTTAACAATGAAATGTTTGCACAAATGAAATGCGTAAATTTAATTGCGCATCATACATTAAAATTAGAAAATGAATTTGAAGGCGAAAAGCTTTGGTTCATTTTAAAAACTGCTTAAAAACCAAATTGAAAAAATATTCCTACATTATAATTGACAATGACGCTGAGAGTGTTTTGAAAACCAGAATTGTTGCAGAAGGTTTTTCAGAATTGACTTTTATAGGATCGGCTACGAATTATCAGCAGGGATTAAATCTGGTTTTAGAGTATAAACCTTCTTTTGTTTTTTTAGAAATTGATTCTGAAAATTCTTCAGGTAATTTATCACTTGCTTTTGTGGGCGAACTGTATCGTTATTTGTCAGTTGTTCCAAAAATAATTGTTACAACCTTAAAAAAGGATCTGGCTTTTGACGCAATTCAATATGGCGTTTTTGATTATATTTTGAAACCTCTTACACATGTTGATCTTGTAAAAACACTTTTAAAACTAGAAAAGCTTACAATAGAGTCAAAAACGCAAAAAAATGCTGAAGTTGAATCTTCGGTCGATGTTGTTAAAGAAAATCCTTTAGAGGCTCAAATAATGCCTTTAAAAGAAGAAATGAATACAATTAGCGTTGAAGAAGAAACTCCAATTATTGTTAAAGAAGTTCAAGTGCCTCAAATAATTGAGCAACCACTTATACTTTGTATAAAATCGTATGGTGATTATCGCTATATGAATGCAGCCGATATTTGCTATTTTCAGGCAGATAATAATTCGACAGATATTTATTTAAGTTCTGGTGAAATGGTTACTGCTTTTAAAACTTTAAAGCATTTTGAAAGTATTTTAGTACATCCGTTTATACGAATTCACAACAGTTATATCATCAATCAAAATTACATTTCCCGAATTCATAACGGAAACTCAGTTTGTTACATAAAAAACTCGCCTAAAAAGGTCCCTTTTTCCAAAACTTATAAAGCAAATGTAGATTTAATCATTGCAAATTTCTCCGCTGGAAATTACATAGAGGTCTAAATATTAAGTGTTTACATGAATTTGACGCCCAGTGACTATCATTTGGGCATGATCTACCATAAACTCCATTTTTCATGTAAATTTTTTTCGTTGACGGGTATAATTTTACACCAACGATTCGCAGAGAGCGGTCAGCCCCAAAAACAAAAAAATCAAAAAAAACTTAATACCTCAGATCATGAAAAAAACAGCTTTAACATTCGGATTATTTTCTTTAGTAATGGTTGCAACTTCTTTTGCAGCTCCAGAAAATCCAACTTATTTAGCAGATTCTGATACAATAATTGACGGCGGTGCGACAGGAAGAACAAAAAAACTTGATTTTCACGGAACAAACGATCAAACATTAAACAATAGCCAATCAAACTTTTCTAGTGTGAATCAAGCTTTTGGATCAGATAAAAAAATAGACTAAACGTAAGTTTAGATGTGCAGAAAGGCTGTCAATTTATTGACGGCCTTTTTTTGTGTCTATAGTTTTATTATTTTTGGTAAAACTCAAAAGAAACAATTGAAAAAAAAATGTAAAATACTATTACTTTTATTTTTTGTTTTGTTTGCATGCAATAAAAATGCAAAATCAGATCAAGATTTAACTTCTCCCAAGGATAGTCTTCCTATTTACTTTTCGTTGGCAAACGAAAATAATCTTCCTTTAAGTGTCAAGCAAAATTATAATCAAAAAGCACTCCGCGTAATTTTAGATCAGGAAGACGACTCGCTAAATAAAGTGAATCTTTTTAAGATTGCCAATCGTTATTACAATATGAGCGATTGGAAAGGTTATCTGAAAACGACGAATTTAATTTTAGAAAGAGCACAAAGGTCTAAGGATTCTGTCCATATGGCAAAAGCCTATACTTATCTGGGGGACTATTATGATTCTCAGTCCATTTCTGATAGTGCCTTTTTGTACTATTTTAAAGCTGAAAAGTTTTATCTGAAAATGAATGATCAGTATAATTTGGCAAAAACATTTTTAAATAAAGCGAGTCTGCAATATAATGAAGGTGATTTCTTTGAAAGCGAAATAGCAGTTTTTAAGGCTTTAAGTAGTTTAAAGAAACAAAAAAAAGTAAACGACCTTTATTACGAAAGCTATAATCTTTTAGGGATTTTGTACAATGAAAGAGAAGAGTTTGAGAAAGCTCTGGAATTTCAAAATAAAGCTTTGCAGATTTTAGACGATAAATCAATACCATTAGAGTTGCAATACAGGGCAGCTTCATTGAATAATATTGGTTTTATCTATATGAATATGAAGAATTACAGTCAGGCGAAAGTTTTTTTTGAACGTGGTTTAAGAGAAAAAAACCTTTTTGAAGACAGGGCTGGTTTGTATGCTATTCTGTTGGATAATTTAGGTTACTCTAAATTTAAGCGAAGAGAATCGGCTCAACTACCTGATTTGTTTTATAGATCTTTAAGAATTAGAGATAGCCTTGGTCTTTCTTCCGGAGTTGTATCTTGTAAAATACATTTGTCGGAATATTTTGCTTTTAAAAAAGACACTTTTAAGGCGCTTCAGTTTTCAAAACAAGCTTTGGCGTTGTCACGAACATCAAGTAAACTGGTCAATACATTAGAGGCACTGAAGCAGACAGCTACTATTGACCCAAAAAACGCCTCTATTTATTCTGTCGAATATATTCAGTTGAATGACAAAATGTTGAAGGCAGAACGAAAAATGGGTGAGAAATTCTCCAGAATTGAATACGAAACCAATGAAATAAAGGATCAGAATTCAAATCTTCAGGAAAAAAACAGGACTTTAGTTTATGTATTCAGTATTTGTACTTTAGTGGGTTTGTTTTTTTATGTTTATAAAACACAACAGGCAAAAAACAGAGAATTACTTTTTAAGCAGCAACACCAAATTGCAAATGAAGATATTTACAATCTGATGATTTCGCAGCAAAATGAAATCGAGCTAACCCGAATTAAAGAAAAGAAAAAAGTAGCGCAGGAATTGCATGATGGCGTTTTAGGCAGAATGTTTGGGGTTAGAATCAGTTTAGACAGTCTCGACAAGGTTGATGAAGCTCAGGCTAGCGCGAAAAGGAAAAAGTATTTAACTGAACTTAAGCATATTGAAGAAGATATTCGCGAAATTTCGCATGACTTAAATAGAGAAAAATCAGAATTAATTAATAATTTTGTTGCGATTTTGATGAAACTCTTTGAAGATCAGAGAAATACTTATGATTCAAAATTAATTACGACATTTGATTCTAATATAAAATGGGATCTGGTAAGCAATATCGTCAAAATCAATTTATATAGAATTATACAAGAGGCGCTTCAAAACTGTAATAAATATGCAGATGCGGATACCATTACGGTTGAGTTTAAAAGTGAAATAAATTATTTAGTTTTGTCAATCGCAGATGATGGAGTAGGTTTTAATGCAAAACGAACTAAAAACGGTATTGGGTTGCACAATATTCAATATCGGGCGACGGAATGTAAGGGTACAGTTACGATAAAATCTGCCAAAGGAGAAGGTACACTTCTTGTTGTTAAAGTCCCAATCGATCAAAAAATTAACCTGCATAATAATGACATTTGATTTATCTGCTCCAATTTCGCACTTAATCACGCGAAACATTTTAATTGTCGACGATCATCCCTTTATTATTGAGGGATACAAAAACGCCATAACGCGTTATAATCCCAAAGAATATGAGTTTCATATTGCTCAGGCTTATGATTGCAGATCTGCTTATGATTTGTTAGAAAATGAATCGACACCAAAATTTGATGTTGCATTTTTAGACATCAGTATGCCTGCTTATGAAGAAAAAGAAATTTTTTCAGGCGAAGATCTGGCAAAATTGATTTTGAAAAAAATGCCAGATTGCAAAGTGATTCTGCTTACGATGTATACAGAGTTGCTTAAAATAAAAACGATTATCCGAACAATTAATCCAAATGGCTTAATTATTAAAAATGATCTGACTTTTGATGAACTTCTTTTTGCGTTTGATAAAGTGATGAAAAACGAAAAATATTACAGTCAATCTGTAGTGAAAATGGTGAATCAATCTCCACATAATTCTATTGAAATCGATGAATTTGATAAACAGATTTTGTTTCATTTATCAAAAGGCACCCAAACGGAGGATATGTCACAATATATTCCGATTTCTTTAGCAGCGATTGAAAAACGAAAAAGCAATCTGAAAGAATTGCTGAAAATAAGAACCGGATCTGATGAAGAACTTTTGAAAGAAGCGAAAGGCAAAGGTCTTTTTTAAAATAAATTCTAAAATAAAAATTCCAAATTCCAATGATTTAACTAACATTTGGAATTTGGAATTTTTTTATTTGAGTCTTTTCAGAATTATTCGCTCAAAGCGTCCCATCCTCTGGCTTTTAACGCAATTTTTGTGTTTGCACGAGTAACAAGATGAATTCCTTCATTTTCTTCTGCCATATGGCCAATAATTGAAAAATTTGGATTTCCTTTTATTTTATCAAAATCATTGATGTCGATTGTAAACAAAAGCTCATAATCTTCACCACCGTTAATCGCAACAGTTGTACTGTCAATATTGAATTCTTCACAAGTCGAAATAAATTGTGGATCCAATGGCAATTT
The DNA here is from genome assembly GCF_900182645.1 of Flavobacterium resistens. Lineage (GTDB taxonomy): Bacteria > Bacteroidota > Bacteroidia > Flavobacteriales > Flavobacteriaceae > Flavobacterium > Flavobacterium resistens. Next base: position 201,919 of record NZ_FXTA01000004.1, read on the forward strand.
GTCTTCATATAAATTACAACCCACTTTTGATTGTTTGCAGATATGAATAATCTCTGATGATAATCCGTCAGAAATATCAATCATCGAAGTTGGTTTTATTTCAAGAGCGTGTAAAAGAGTACGAACATCTGTACGAGCTTCTGGTTTTAATTGTCTTTCGACTAAATATGTATAAGGATCTAAATCCGGCTGACTGTTTGGATTTACCTGAAAAACCTGTTTTTCGCGTTCTAATACCTGCAATCCCATGTACGCCGCACCGATATCTCCGGTAACAACTAATAAATCAGTTTGTTTTGCTCCATTTCGGTAAGCGATTTCATCTTCAGCTGCTTCACCAATTGCAGTAATGCTAATAATTAATCCTTTTTGAGATGAGGTCGTGTCGCCGCCAATTACATCAATTTTATATTCTTTTGCAGCATGTGTAATTCCTTCGAATAATTCTTCTAAAGCTTCCAGCGGAAAACGATTAGAAACAGCAACAGAAACCGTAATTTGAGTTGGTTTTGCATTCATCGCACAAATGTCAGACACATTTACTACAACTGCTTTGTAACCCAAATGTTTTAAAGGCATATAAGCCAGGTCGAAATGCACGCCTTCAATCAATAAATCGGTAGAAACAACAACTTTTTTATCCTTAAAATCTAATACTGCTGCATCGTCGCCAATACTTTTTAAAGTAGATTCCTGTGTAACATCAAAGTTTCGGGTTAAATGGTCAATAAGGCCAAATTCGCCTAATTGTGCTATACTGGTGCGTTGCGGATTTTTATCTTCTATCATTTCTTCTAAGTTCCAAAGTTATTAAGGCGCAAAGGTACAAAGGTTTTTTTTAAAGATGCTAAGATTGTTAGGTTCTAAGATTCTAATGTGCTAAGGGACTAAGTTTTTTTGTAGAGATGCGCTTCGATGTGTAACTACATTTGCCGGATTACCGTTTTAAGCTAAAATGAGATTTGAAAACCTGGTCGATTTGGTCTTCTTTGTAAAAAACCTGAAACCAATAATCAGAAGAAGGAAGCGGATTTCCGTTGTAATTGCCATCCCAGCCCGGATCTGCAGGACGAAGTTGTTTTAAAAGCTTGCCATAACGATCAAAAATATTGATGACTGCATCTGGCTGAATGGTAAGATCTGTGATGTTCCAAGTGTCATTATAACCATCATTGTTTGGAGTGAAAAATTTAGGGTATTTTAGAACATTGGCAAACAAAATCAGATTGTCGCAGTTGCCTTTTTTGTCTTTTATCGTAATTGCGTGTTTTCCGGAATCAACATCTGAAAAAACACTACTCGTTTGAAAATAACCATCGTCTAATTGATATTCATAGACTCCAAAGCCATTTGTTACGGTTACTATAATGTCTATATCATCTTCAAAAGCATCAGTCACGGTTAGGGTTGCAATTGCCGGACTAGATTTTTCGACCGTTACGGTGGTCGCATTATAACCGCAATCAGCACCAATAATTGAACCGATTTTTGTGGGGACGACTGTATAAATTCCTTCTTTAATGGCAGTATAAGAGGGTCCTGTATTTATTTTATCGCCGTTAAAAAACCAGTCAATTGTGTATTCATTTGGATTAAGTCCTGAATTCAGTTGCGTTGGCTCAAGTAATGTCCCTGTTAAATAATCGACGCAGATTACGCCATTTTTTATTGTAAAATCTTTTAAAGGATAAATGGTAATAGTAAAATCATCTTGCGAAACACAATTTTGATTTGTCGCGGCAACAGCATAAATGTACATTTGCTGAGTTGAGTTTATCTGTTCGCCAGGGTTATAACGGATTCCGGTTGCATTTGGTCCACTATAATAATTTCCAACAGTTAAAGTGGGCAAGGTGTAGCTTTTGCAAACTGCAATATCTGGAAATGGAGTCAATGTTGGTGTTGAAGAAATAGTTACTGTAAAGCTCTTTTCGCTTGAACAATTTAGGCGAGTCCCAACAGTGGCATAAACATAAATAGTTTGTGAAGCCGTTAAAATTGTTCCGGCAGGAATAACGGAGCCTTTTCCCTTGGGTTGTGAATAGTAATTGCCTAATTTTAAAGGTGGCAACGTATAATTGTCGCATGTAGTGATATTGTCAAAAGTCCCAACGTCTATTCCGTTTACATTAATTTTAAAAAAAGTTTCATTGCTGCACTTTGCAAAATCAGGCCATTCGTTATAAATATAAATAGTTTGGGTTGTATTTATTATTGTTCCTTCGGCAAGCAGATTTCCTGAACCATAAGGCCCTCCTGAAGCAGAAAAATAGTGTCCGTTTTTTAATTTAGGAAGCTTGAAATTTGTACAAGTAACTACATCTGTAAAATTGTCAACGAGAGGCAATGGTCTGATTTCGACAACAAAACTATGTTCATTGGTGCAATCAGTTCCAACCGAAAAAACATAAATTGTCTGTGTTTCTGTAATAACATCTCCAGCGTGTAATGGAGTTCCGCCGCCATTTGTATCCGTAAAATAATTACCATTAATCAATGAAGGCAATGTATAACGATCACACTCCAATCTATTATTTGGCATATCAACCAAAGGCAAAGGTTTTATGGTGATTTGATATTTTAAATCATAAGTACAATTGGGAGAAGTACTTGTAGAGGCAAAATAATATATGGTTTGAGATGTAGTAATAATTGTTCCAGCCGGAATATTTTTGCCCTGACCTCCGGGGCTGTCGTAATAACCACCTATTTTAACTGATGGCAGCTCATAACTCCCGCATTGTGTTATGGGGATAAAACGTGACGAATCTATAATATCGATTTTGAACGAGTGCTCATTTGTGCATCTTCCATCATTCGAAAAGACATAAACAGTTTGGCTAGATGTTATTCTGTTTCCTGCATTTAAAGGAATTCCTAAACCACCAGACTGCGAAAAGTAGTTTCCATTTGTCAAAGGAGGTAGTACATAAGAATCGCAAGTAATTATATTGCTGGGCTGATCTACTAATGGCAAAGGATACACAATAAAAGGTACGGCTATATCAGTGCAGACTGCTCCGTCAATTACGGCATAATAGTAAATAGTTTGACTTGTTGTAAATGATGTTCCACTCGGAATAACATTTCCCTTTCCTCCTGGTTCAGTAAAAAAACCACCGGCAACTACAGTCGGAACTATGTATTTTCCGCAGGCTTCTTTTGGAAATTCTAGTTCATAAACAAGAGTTACACTAAAAGTGTTTTCATTGGTACAATTGTTTGCGGTTGGTCCGCTGTAAATGTAATAGGCTCCCGATTTTGTAATGACATCTCCTGCATTCATTCTTGTTCCTGTGCCATTTGGGCCAGTATAATAAAAGCCAAAATTTATTGGAGGCAGCGTATAACTCTTGCAGGCGATAACGTCAGGAATATCATTTACTGGCGGAAGTGCATAAATTATTATATTGAAATTTACTGTACGATAACAAAAGGAATTTTGAAGACTTTCGACTCTAACCCAAATTGTTTGCTGTGACTGTGATAAAGAAGTATTAAAAGCATCCGGATTTAAAATCGGATTTGTGGCGCTGTTTGCTTCTGCCTGACTTGTATGATAGGTAATCTTATATTCTGATGGATTTGAACCGCTTAGAATCTGGCTTTCCTGAACAGTCAAATCAACTCTGACCCTTCCGGAATTTGTGTTACAAAAACTCAAATCAGGAGGTTTTGTAATGTTGATGGGAGCTGTTACAAGCAATTCAAAGGAAATCAAATTATTGCAAAGCGTATTGTTGTTATTGATAGACACGGCTTTTATATAAATAGTTTGATTACCGACGCTTGTAAAAGAATTCAATTGATTTTGAGGAATCACAGGTCCGTTAGCATTGGCCGCAGCCAAACTACTAAAATATAAAAGAGAATATTCTGCGGGATTAATGCCTAAAGTATTCAAATTGTTCTGCGTTAAATCATAATTATAAATGCCATTTGTAGTATAACAGGCAATTAAATTTTTGGCAGGTTTAATAACCAAATCACTAATCACGACTTCATCTTTTATAATACAGCCCGAAAGTGTAGCCGTAACTCCATATGTTCCCGATTTATTCACAGTCAATGAATTGGTTGTTTGACCAGAAATTGTGGTACCGTCTAAAGTCCAAACATAATTGTAGTTTCCCACAAGCCCAGATCGTAGCGTGATTGTTTCGCCTTCGCAGATGTTTCTGTCGGGCCCTAAATCCATAGAAGTCATGAAACTTCCTCCTTTTATGAAAACGGCAGAATCATAACTGCTGTCGTTGTAATCACCAATCGCCAGTTTTATGCTGTAGGTTCTATTTGGAATTACCGTCGAAGAAGCCGTCAAAACTTTGGTTTCTCCTCTCATATTTATAGCCGATTCTGTTGGATTGTTTACATTATAACGGCCAAATAAATTGGGATTTGCCGATAAACAGGAAGAATTGTACTGTCCGTCCCTGATATTTTTGACCGAAACTGGCGTTGCTGTTCCGGGAACTACTGCCAGATTTGTAGAAACTCCAGTTGTCAAATCGGTTAAAATAAAAGCGAATACATCGCTGAAACCACACTGAAATTCACCGTATTCATTAGACGCAAAAAGAAAATCAAAGCTAAAATTGCTGGACAAAGGAGTAAAATCAAACTGAATATAATTCACATCTGTAATCGGAACCGTTTGTCCATTACTGTCGCTTATTGTCTGAAGATCGTTATCACCGGCATCATTCAATTGACTGCTTTCATTGTTGCCAGTATAACTTCCATCTGTATATTTTGCAATTCCATTTCGAATAATAATACCTTCTGAAATTGGAAAATTCGGATTTGTATTTGTGAATTTGCCAATTCCCTGATGTGATGAAAATTTGAAGTTGTTTTCGTTAGCGCAGGCATTTTGCATTAATTCTTCCCGAACCAGTTGAGGTATGCTCAAGGAGATAGTGTCCACTATGATCCCCTGTGAAAAAGATATAGTCGAATAAAATAATAAAAATAGAAATAGAGATGTTCTCATAATTCTGATTTTATTGACTGAGGGGACGTAAAGGTACAAATGATTTTTATTTAATTTAATGAAAATCAATAATTTAAGATGTTTTCGATTTGAGATTTTATTTTTGAGCTAAATTTAATTTTGTGATTTTTTAAAAATGATTAAGGCAGTTTAAAAAGAAAATTAAAAGTTTTTTTTCCTGCTGACAAACTGTTGTCACCAGCCCATTTTACTTTTGAAGTATCAAAACTTTAAAACCTTAAAATCATGAAAACATTAGAAGCACAAGTAATTACTTCAGAAGATTTGTTGAAACACTGGCAAGGACATCGTGCATTGACGCGTCGTTTAATTGAGATTTTTCCAGAGAAAGATTTCTTCGAATTTTCGATTGGCGGAATGCGCCCTTTCGCAAAATTAGTTGACGAACTTTTAGCAATTGCGGCTCCGGCTCTTAAAGGAATTGTAAACCGTAAAAGCGGGCCTTATACTGAAGCAGAAGAAAAACTGATTTTTAAAGCGCAGTATCTTGAAAAATGGGATGAAGCGACAGCAGAAATCAACAAATATTGGGAACAATTATCTGTAGAAGATTTTAGCGAAACCTTTAATCTTTTCGGACAATATGAATTCCCGATCATCCAGAATATTTTATATTTTATTGATAATGAAGTGCATCACCGTGGGCAGGCTTATGTTTATTTAAGAGCCTTAAATATCGAACCTCCATTTTTTTGGGAAAGATAATTAGACAAAATTGTAACTTTATTGAATAAATCTAAAATTAATGGCTATGAGCTTAAAAAAGATAATGACCAATTATGCAGATTATAATTTATGGGTAAACCAGCAATTTGTGAATTGGCTTTCGCCGAAATCAGATGAATTGTTGTATGCAGAAGTACCTTCGAGTTTTTCAACCATTGTAAAAACACTAGATCATATTTGGTCTACCGAAGAATATTGGTTTTCTGTTATTTCTGAAAATGATATGTCACACAAGAAACCAGAAAATGAATTATCAAAAGAAGAAATCTTCGCAGGCTTATTAAATTCATCTACAAAATTGAAACATCTGATCAATTCATTGTCTGAGGAAGATTTAGCGAGAGAAGTTAAAATCATTAATCCGTGGTTTGAATGCGAACTGCCAATTGCTGATTATTTGCTTCAGGTTATCAATCATGGAACTTATCACCGTGGACAAATTGTAACTATTGGCAGAAATGTTGGCATAACCGACGCTTCAAATACAGATTATAATTTTTATAATGTTGTAAAAAATCAGAAATAAAAATTAAAAAACTCCTAATGCAACTTAGTTTCTTTAGGAGTTTTTTTCTATAAAAGCCTTTGTTTGTTGATTTCTAGCAATTCCAAAGTTCTAGTTTTTAGACTTTCTGGTTCAAGGATTGTGGCATAATCGCCAAACATCAAAAACCAGCGCGGAAAACCTTCTTCCACACTTCGGGACATAAAAGTCATTTCAATTTGATCGCCTATTTCCTTTTCAGAAACAAAACCATGATATTTGCGTTCTGTTGCCAAATGTCTTGCAATTTTCTTCTCTACTAAAATTCTCACTTTTGTTGTTGGACAGTTTTCTGTTTTGGTTAAATACGTTTCCAAAGCATCATGTTCAATCGTAAAGTCAAATTCCGTTTTTTTAATTTCCTGAATCCGGTCGGTTCTAAATTGACGATAATCCTGACGCAAATGGCAATATCCTAGAAAATACCAATTATTATTGTCGTGAAAAACGCCGACAGGTTCTATGTTTCTTTGTGTAGTTTCATCAGTTTCATACGTTTTATATGAAAGCAAAATTTGCTTTTTCTCTGCAATACCTTCAAAAAGTAGCGATAAAGTATTGGGAGAATTATCATTAAACATGGGTTGTTCAATTGTCTGCATGACAACTCGCGATTCGATATTCGAAAGATAATCTTTGTCAGTGCTTCTTAAAACCGATTTCAATTTATACATCGCCGAAGCATAATGGCTTCCCAAAGACGGATCGGTAAATTTTTGCATTAATTTCTCGGCAGCAATAAAACTGCTTACTTCTTCGCGAGTGAACATTACCGGTGGTAATCTGTAACCGTCCATTAAAGCATAACCAACTCCAGCTTCACTGTAAATAGGAACTCCAGACGCTTCAAGTGTTCGAATGTCTCTGTAAATCGTTCTCAGACTACAATCAAAACGATCTGCTAATTCCTGTGCTTTTACAATTTTTTTAGATTGTAATTGGATAAGGATGGCAACAATTCGGTCAAATCGTTTTGGGGTTTCGTCGAGCATTTTTTTTCTTTTGAAGTTTCAGAGGTTCAAAGTTACAAAGGTTAAAGGTTTTGAGGAATAAAAAAGCTGTTCCAAATTGAGACAGTTTTGAAATATCAGGAACTATCTTGTTAATTATTTTTATTCCCTTTAGTAGCTGATTTAAAAAAAGATGTATTTTTAACGCAACTAAAAACAGACCAAATGCAGACTGATTTTTCGTATGCGAAGCAAGAAGAAATTAAAAAAAAGCTTCGTGCTGGAACTTTTGATGCGAATCAGGAACTGATTGATTTAATTCGGTTAGGTTATGATCCTGTTACAGCGAAAGAACTTTTAACAAAAGTAATCAAAAGCCATAAAGATGATCTTTATGAAGAAACTAAAGAAGCCAAAGCAACTGAAGAAAGAAGCAATGTTGCTTTTGGTGCTGTGGTTATGATTACAACTTTCTTGGGTATGTTTGGTGGAAATGATGGTTTGGTAATTGTAATATCTGTCATGGTTGCTTGTTTTTGTGGGTACTATGGGAATCAGGATAATCCAATTCCTGGAATGGTTGGTTATGCTATAGCTGCTGTGATTATGCCTTTTGCCTGCGGTTTCTATTTTAAAGGAAGAAGTACTATTTTGAATTTAGAAATTCTTATTCCGTTATTGTTTTCTTTCGGCCCGGGTTTATTGATTAAATATATTTTATCCCAAATTTTACCTTCAGACTAATTTAAAAACTAAATTTATGATTGAAAATTACTCTTTTAATGAACATTATAAAAGATTCGAACCGCACGAAACTAAATGTACCTACTGCGAACGAGATCATATGAAAAGCATGACCGAGTGCTATTTTGTACCGCTTTTTGTAGAAGCAGACAGAACTAATATTATCGTATACCGATCAGTTAAATATTCTAAAATTTTAATCGGAATTCCAAGATGTTCTTCTTGTAAAACAATTCATGAAAAATCAACTTCGAAGTCACAGTTGATAACAGGAATTGCTATTGTGGCGGCAATTTCTCTTTTGGTTTATAACTTCATGCTGCTTAATCCGTTTGTTGTAGTGGGAGGAATTTTTGCAATGATTTTTGGAGGAATTTATGGATCAAAGAAAATGACAGAGTCTTTTGTTGTCGGACATGATATTTATACACTGGAAGATGGAGCGGAAAGAAACGAAGTCGTTCGGGACTTAATTATAGCAGGTTGGTCTTTTACGCAGCCTTCAGCATAAAAACAAAAAACCCGATAACGAAAGTTATCGGGTTTTTTCTATAATCTTGTTTCTTGATTCTTTCTTCTAAAAAAACTTAGTCGTTAAGTTTCAAAACAGCCATAAACGCCTCTTGCGGAATCTCAACGTTTCCTACCTGACGCATACGTTTTTTACCTTTTTTCTGTTTTTCAAGAAGTTTACGCTTACGCGAAATATCTCCACCATAACATTTTGCGGTAACGTCTTTACGAAGTGCTTTAATCGTTTCACGAGCAATAATTTTTGCACCAATTGCAGCCTGAATCGGAATGTCAAATTGCTGTCTTGGGATTAACTCGCGTAATTTCTCGGTCATTTTTTTACCGATGTTATACGCGTTATCTTCGTGAATCAATGCAGAAAGTGCATCAACTGTTTGTGCATTCAAAAGAACGTCCAATTTAACTAATTTCGAAGTTCTCATTCCGATTGGAGAGTAGTCAAAAGAAGCATAACCTTTTGAAACTGTTTTTAAACGATCGTAAAAATCGAATACAATTTCCGCCAATGGCATATCGAAATTTAATTCAACACGTTCTGTCGTTAAGTATGTTTGGTTGGTAATTAAACCACGTTTTTCGATACATAAACTCATTACGTTTCCAACGAAGTCAGATTTAGTAATGATAGTTGCTTTGATAAACGGCTCTTCAACTCTGTCTAGTTTTGAAGGTTCCGGTAAATCAGAAGGGTTATTTACAACTAATGGCGTTTCTGGATGTTTTTTGGTGTAAGCTAAATACGAAACGTTAGGAACTGTAGTAATTACAGTCATGTCGAACTCACGCTCTAAACGTTCCTGGATAATTTCCATGTGAAGCATTCCTAAGAATCCGCAACGGAAACCAAATCCTAATGCCGCAGAACTTTCAGGAGCAAAAACCAACGAAGCATCATTCAATTGTAATTTCTCCATTGATGAACGCAAATCTTCGTAATCTTCAGTATCAACTGGATAAATTCCGGCAAAAACCATTGGTTTTACATCCTCAAAACCAGTAATCATATTCGTAGTCGGCACTTTTGCATCTGTAATTGTATCACCAACTTTTACTTCGCGTGCTTCTTTAATTCCTGAAATTAAATATCCAACATCTCCCGCAGAAACCACATTTTTAGGAACCTGATTTAATTTTAAAGTTCCAATTTCGTCAGCAAAATATTCATTGTCCGTAGCCATGAATTTAATTTTTTGCCCTTTTTTGATTTCACCATTTACAACTCTAAAAATTACTTCGATTCCACGAAACGGATTGTAAACCGAGTCAAAAATCAAAGCCTGCAATGGTTCATCAGGATTTCCTTTTGGAGCTGGAATTTTTTCGATAATGGCTGCCAAAATATTTTCAACACCAAAACCTGTTTTTCCAGAGGCGTGAATAATATCTTCTAATTTACATCCAAGCAAATCAATAATATCATCACTAACTTCTTCTGGATTTGCACTTGGCAAATCGACTTTATTCAAAACCGGAATAATTTCCAAGTCATTTTCTAAGGCCAAATATAAGTTCGAAATAGTTTGTGCCTGAATACTTTGTGCAGCATCAACAATCAAAAGCGCACCTTCGCAGGCAGCAATAGATCGTGAAACTTCGTATGAAAAGTCAACGTGACCAGGAGTGTCAATTAGATTTAAAATATATTCTTCCCCTTTGTAGGTATATTCCATTTGTATGGCGTGACTTTTTATGGTAATTCCACGCTCGCGCTCCAGATCCATGTTGTCAAGCAATTGTGCTTTTTCTTCACGAGCTGTAACGGTTTGTGTAGCGCCCAATAATCGGTCTGCCAGTGTACTTTTACCGTGGTCAATGTGTGCAATAATGCAAAAGTTACGTATCTTCTTCATTTTAATATATCAGTTCTCTAATCGAGTTTAAGTCTTTTTCTGGGTATAAATTGCACTGCAGCAATTGCTTTAGAGCATGTTATTAAGGCGCAAAGATAGCGCAAAGTTTTGGATTCTGAAATGTAGTTGCCCGATAGTTGGCAACTGAGATTCAAAAGAAGCGCTAAAATTCAAAATTAAAACCTTTTTCAGTGAGTTTTTTGTAAATATCAGGATCAAATCTATAGAGTTTTGCAGCTCTGTGCGAAACGTCTTGTTGCTTTTCGTCAAGTTCAACAAGGAGTTTCATATGAAGAATTTTTCGTCTGAAATTCGATTTGTCCAATTCAATTCCGAGAATTTCTTCATAAAGATGCATTAACTGCAACAAAGTGAATTTTTCAGGCAAAAGATTAAATCCAATAGGCGCCTGACGTACGCGGTTTCGAAGTTGCATCAAACTAAAATCCAGAATTTCGTTGTGGTCAAAAATCAAATCTGGAATCTCATTGATTTTATACCATTTTGCTTCAATAACCGTTTGACTTGCTTTGATGTTATAGTCTTCACGATTTACCAAAGTATAGTAACCAATAGTTACAACACGTCGTTCGCTGACACGATTTGGATTTGTAAAAGCTTTCAGCTGCTCTAAATAAATATTGTCAAGTGTTGTAAGTTCATACACAATTCGCTGGGCGGCCTCATCAGCGCTCTCGTCTTTTTTAAGATAGCCTCCAAGCAAGCCCCATTTTCCAATACTTTCACCTTCAGCATGCTGTACTAAAAGCACTTCCAGATTTGCTTTGTTGAATCCGAAAATTGCGCAGTCAATCGTAATGCCATCAACGGCTGTACTGCTGTCCGGTTTTTCGTGTTTTCTTGGAGAAGGAAATGTCATTAATCGGGTCTAAAATTCGAAATTAAATCCTTTTTGGGTCAATTTATTATAAATCTCAGGGTCAAATTTATACAATTTTGCTGCTCGGTGCGAAACATCTTGTTGTTTTTCATCTAAAGCGACTAATAATTTCATATGCAAAATTTTTCTTCTGAAATTAGATTTGTCCATTTCGATGCCTAAAATTTCTTCATATAAATGCATCAGTTGCAGCAAAGTAAATTTTTCCGGCAATAAATTAAATCCAATTGGCGCCTGACGCACTCTGTTTTGAAGATGTTTTAAACTGTAAGAAAGAATTTCATTATGGTCATAAATTAAATCCGGAATGCTGTTGATTCGGTACCATTTTGCATCAGAAGCTGTAAAACCAGCTTTAATGTTATAATCCTCACGTTTCACTAACGCATAATAACCAATCGTAATAACACGTCGAAGCGGGAAACGGTCTGGATCGCCAAAGGCTTTTAATTGCTCTAGGTAAATATTATCAAGTCCGGTAAGTTCATTCAATAAACGATGAGCAGCATTGTCGGTACTTTCTTTTTTATAAATCCATCCACCGGGCAGTCCCCATTTTCCTTTACTGATTCCTTCTCCGTGCTGTACTAAAAGCACTTCAAGACTTCCTTTGTCAAAACCAAAAATTACACAGTCAATTGTGATTGCGTTCATTGCATTTTGTTCACTGTTTGTGGCAGTTCCGGTATCTAATTTTTTACTCATTTACGAAATTAATTAAGACAAATTAAACAAATAAAATGAAAACTGCCTTTGTTGATTACTCTATATTTTTTGAACCGCAAATTTCTGATTGTCAAAAAAATGCAGATTTGTCGAAAAAATGTACAACTCACTTATAACTTTTTAAACCGTTAACCGCTAAAGCTGCACTTCACTGTTTTTTTATCATATACTATTTTGTTTTACACAGATTAGTTATCGGATTAACAAAAATGAGTCTCTATAAATTAGAAATGAAAAAAAATAGACTTAATATTTTGCTAATATAGAAAAAAGTTTTACACTTGTAGTCAAATTTACCATAAGATAAGTTCATTTTGACTATAAGTTTTCAAAAATACTTTATTTTGATGGAAAATGATGGACAAAAAAGTTCATACAATTCAGATTATGAATGACCGCCAGTTTGAAACTTACACTTTAATTACATATTACAACTAACTTAATTTAACCAATTCTTAATCATTATGAAAAGCAAAAATTGTATTAAAACGACAATGCTTCCGTTTTGTATGGCGCTGCTCCTTAGCGTATTTACAATGCAGTCTGGTTTTGCTCAGGACCAGTCAAGATCAATAAGTGGAACTGTTTCCTCGTCAGAGGATGGAATGGGAGTTCCGGGTGCTACTATTTTGGTACAAGGAACAAAAATCAGCACGGCGTCTGATTTTGACGGAAACTACAAAATCGAGGCAAAAGCCGGAGATGTGCTTGTAGTAAGTTTTATGGGATATAAAACACAAAAAATTACAGTAGGAACACAAAGAACTTTAAATGTTACGATGCAGGCCGAAACAGCTGAACTTAAAGAAATTGTTGTTATTGGATACGGAACTCAGAAGAAAAAAGTAAATACAGCAGCCACTTCATTAGTATCTGGAAAAGATATTCAGCAAGTTGCAAGTTTAGATGTTGTGAATGCTTTACAAGGACAAGCTTCTGGAGTTAATGTTACTTCATCTTCGGGACAGCCGGGCGCTAACATGGTAGTAAACATTCGTGGAGCGGGAACAGCTGGAAACAGCGATCCATTATATGTGGTTGATGGTGTTGTGGTTGATAATGGTATCGGATATTTGGATCCTTCTGTTATTGAAAGGGTTGACGTATTGAAAGATGCTGCTGCGTCTTCAATCTACGGTGCAAGAGCTGCAAACGGTGTTATTTTGGTGACAACCAAAAAAGGAAAAGACGGAAAAATGAATGTTTCCTTAAATTCTTATACAGGTTTTCAGCAAGTTGCTAAAAAATTAGACTTGATGAACACTCAGGAATATACAACAATTATTAACGAGGCTCGCGTTAATTCTGGTTATACTCCTTTGTACACTCAGGCTCAGGTTGCCACTTTGCCTAATCACGATTGGCAAGACGATTTGTTTAACGATGGTGCAATGAAACAAAATCATTCACTTTTGATTACGGGAGGTGATAAAAAATCAACAATTGCAACTGGATTGTCTTATTACGGACAGGACGGTATGATTGGCGGAAGTACCAATCAGTCGCAATATAATCGTATTACTTTTAATGTGAACTCGACTTCAGAAATTATTGAAGATCACTTGAAAATTGGAGAAAATTTCACTTTGTCAAATATTAAAAGCAGCGGAATTGCTGATGACGGAATTTACAGCAACGGAATCAGAAGCTTTTTAAACGCAGCTCCGGTTGACGCCGCTTATGATGCAAATGGGAATTTTGCTCATTCAATTATTTCGGCTGACGTAAGTAATCCTCTTGGGTCATTGTATTACAATAATTTCAACGAAAGCAAATCAAATCGTTATGTCGGAAATATTTTTGCCGAGTTGAAATTCTTGAAAAACTTTACTTTCAGAACAAGTTTTGGTGTGGATATGACAGACAGCAATTTCCGTTCGTTTAGACCAGTTTATTCTCTTTCTTCAAATGATAATAATACGGTTTCAAGCGTAACTCAAAGTGGAACAAAATCACAAGGATGGATTTTCGAAAACACTTTACAATACAAATTCGTTATAAACACAGCACATAATTTTGATGTTTTAGTAGGTACTTCTGCCAAGAAAAATACTTCAGATTATATGACGGCAACGGGCAAAAATTTGATTTTTGATGATTTTGCTCATGCTTATTTGGATAATGCAAAAGATCAGACTTCAAATACTGTTGGAGGAAATCGTACAGATTATGCGATTCAGTCTTACTTCGGACGTTTATTATATGATTACAACAACAAGTATTTGTTCTCGGCAACAGTTCGTCGTGACGGATCTTCAGAATTTGGACCAAATAACAAATATGCCATTTTCCCATCATTTTCTGCAGGATGGAATGTGGATAAAGAAAGCTTTTTCCCAGCCGAAAATAAAGTCTTGAATACTTTAAAAATCAGAGGAAGCTGGGGACAAAACGGTAACGACCAATTTGCTAGAAAATTTGCTTATATGTCAACAGTAAATTCTACAGATAAGAGTTATCATTTTGGAACTGGAGATGAAACTTTATTGGTAGGTTCAAGCCCAGATCAGTTGGCGAATCGTGATTTGAAATGGGAAACTTCAGAGCAATTAGATTTAGGTTTTGATGCTGTTTTATTCTCAAATTTCAATTTGACTTTTGATTACTACGACAAGAAAACAAAAGATTGGTTGGTATTAGCTTCTATTCCGGCTTATGCGGGAGCAACTGCACCTTATATAAATGGAGGTGATGTGAGCAATAAAGGTTTCGAAGTTACTTTGGGTTGGCGTAAAACTTTTGCTAAAGATTGGAATTTTGGCATTAATGCAAACCTTTCTCACAATGAAAATAAAGTACTTCGAATTGCAAACAGCGAAGGAATTATCCACGGAGAATCAAACGTTTTGTTTCAAGGTTTAGACGAGATGAACCGTGTTGAAGTTGGTCAGCCAATGGGTTATTTCTACGGATTAAAAACAGATGGAATTTTTCAGAATGCAGCGGAGGTTTCAGCGGGTGTTCAACCAAATGCTTCTCCTGGAGACGTTCGTTTTGTGGATTTGAACGGAGATGGAAAAATAGATGCTAATGATAAAACGAAAATTGGAAATCCAAATCCAGACTTTTCTTATGGCGTAAACATGGATCTTTCTTATAAAGCATTCGATTTCTCAATTAATACATATGGAGTTTCAGGAAGCCAGAATGTTTTTGGAATTCATGATGCTACTCGTGCCTACACAAATAACACGACTGAAACTTTAAACAGATGGACAACCGAAGGAACTTCAGACAGAATTCCGAGAGTAACATACGGAACTGATCCAAACGGAAACTGGACTAGATTCTCAGATTTATATGTTCAAAATGCGGATTTTTTCAGAATTAAAAATGCAACTATTGGATGCGATTTGACGAAACTGACAAGCAAACTGCATTTCTTCAGCAAATTCAGATTATATGTAGCAGGAAACAACATTTACACCTTTACAAAATATAAAGGAATGGATCCGGAAATTGGTTTTGGAAACGTAAATCAATCTTGGGCTAAAGGAATCGATGTTGGATATTATCCGCAGCCAAGAACATATATGATGGGTCTTAATGTTAACTTTTAATTTATGAAAACGATGAAAACATATATAAAATTATTTGCCCTTTCAAGCTTATTGGCTTTAGGAGCTTGTTCGGAGGAATTTTTAGAAACGGAGCCTTATACACAAAAAGTAACCGATAATTTTTATAAAACTCCAGCTGATGCTTTTCAGGGATTAGTAGCGGTTTACGATATTTTGCAGCGCGAAGCTTACGGCGGGCCTTTATTAATCAGTGAACAAGCTTCTGATGATTGTTTCGGAGGATACGGTATTGCCGATGGTCAGGCAGATATTGAATGGGATCGTTTTTTATACGTTTCTGATAAAGACATGAACAAAGATGTTTGGTCAAATGCGTATTTAGGAATTTACAGAGCTAATATTTTATTAGAAAACTTAAATAAAATCGATTGGGGAACAGATACCGCTTTGAAAACAAGATACGAAGCAGAAGCTCGTTTTTTAAGAGCACATTTCCATTTTACAGCAGCTAAAATGTTTGGTGATATTATTCCGCTGGATCATACAATTACGTCAAGCGAATTTACATTGCCAAGACAAGCTCCAGAAGTTACTTATGCTTTAATTGCCAACGATTTAAAGTTTGCTGCAGATAATCTTGGACCAGAAAATTATTCTCAAAAAGGAAATGCAAATTTTGGTCGTATCACAAAATGGGCTGCTGAAGCTTATTTGGCAAGAACATTTTTATTCTACACCGGCGTTTACAGCAAACCAGATTTAGCTGGAGTTGTGACTAAAGCACAGGCTGTAGCTTATATTAATGATGCGGTAAATAACAGCGGACATAATTTAGTGGCTGATTTTGCTAATCTTTGGCTTGCTGCTTCTTTTGAAAACTTTGCAGGAGAAGATAATACCGAAATGGTTTGGGCGGTTCGTTTCAATGGTTCAGGAAAAGGAAATTGGGATTTACATGAAGGAAACCGTTTTCAGGTAAATATTGCACCACGTGGTGGAGCCATCGGAAAATATGCTTCTGGATGGGGAGGAGCAACCGTAAATTCAAAATTAGTGAACGCTTATACAAGTGGAGATACGAGAAAAGCTGCTTCATTTATTGATTACGTTGGTGAAGGTTTAAATTTCAATGCCGAAGCCAGAGAACAACGTCAGTATACAGGATATTCTTGGAAAAAATACTGTCCAATTACAAATGCGGCAGGAACAAGTGTTGTTGAAGCAAATGGAGGAAACTTCCAAATTGATAATTACCAGGATTATGCAATTATTCGTTTTGCCGATGTGTTGCTTATGGCTGCAGAATTGAATTTGGAAACAAATCCGGCGATTGCTCAAACAGATTTAGACAGAGTTCGTGACCGTGCTTTCAAAAATACAACAAATCGTAAAACAGCGAGCAAAGCCGTTATTATGGAAGAGCGTCAATTGGAATTGGCACTTGAAGGACAACGTTATTTTGATTTATTGAGACAAGGAATGACGGAGACTAAAAAAGCAATTGACAATACTGCTGGAGGTTCAGCGTTTGCAGTGACTTTTAGAACAGAGACTTTGGGCTGGTTCCCATTGCCACAATCTCAAATTGTACTTTCAAATGGTACAATCAAACAAAATCCAGGTTGGTAATTAATTAAAAAACAATGATTATGAAACGTATACTATATATAATATTCGCTGCAGTAACCATAAGCTCATTATTATTTTCATGTGAGGCTGTTGAAGATCGTGAGACTTTGCCTGCAGTAACTTTAACGCCGTCAACACTTAAGTTTTCGGTAACGCAGAATCCTGCAAACAAGAACCAAATCGTTTTAAAAAGTGATGACCCAACAGTAGTTCCGTATTGGAAATATGTTGATGCAAGCGGGAATGAATTAGGACATTCAAACAAAAGCAGTGACAATGTAGTATTTCCTTTTGCTGGAAAATATACTGTTTATTTCACCGCTTACACACGCGGAGGTTCTGTAGAAGGAGCTCCTGTAACAGTAACAGTAGACAAAAATGATGAAACGTATTTTAGAGATCCAAAATGGAATATGCTTACAAATGGTGTAGCCGGAAAAACCTGGATTTTAGATATGGAAAGCCCAGTGGGTTGGGCAGGTTTAGATTATCCTGGGCCAAAAGGGGATAACTGGAACTGGTTTCCGGATTATGCTGGTAACTCTTGGGTAATGCCAAATAAAAACTGGGGAGAAATGTCTTTTAATTTAAATGGAGGATATAATACCAGTGTAACTCAAACGGCAATTTCAAGTGATGTTCAAACGACAAAAAAAGGAACTTACGGTTTAGATCTTGACAATAGCAAATTAACTTTTAATGGCGGACCAGAAATGCTTTACGGTGGCGATTACTACGGAGACTGCAGCAACTGGATAACGGTTAAGGTTGTTGAACTTACTGCAACTTCATTGCGTCTGGCTGTTATCAGAGATAAGAGTCGCACAGGTGAAGGGGTTTGTTTAATTGTTTTTCACTATAAGCCAAAGCCTTAATTACTTAGATATATAAAACTAACCGGTAGGTGATTGATACAGTCACTTATCGGTATGTTTATATTTGTTTTTCAAAAACTATAAAATTATATCAAAATGAAGAATGAAAGAAAATATCTAAGCGGTAGCCTGACATTATTAATGCTGGCAGTAATTACATTATTCAGTTCATGCAAGAAAAACGAAGAGGCCTTCAGCAGCCGAAAAGTTTCTTTTAATTCTGATTGGAGTTTTCACCTCAATGACAGCATCGTTGATAAAGATACTATTGGCGCTTCAACAAAATGGAGAACTTTAAATGTTCCTCACGATTGGAGTATCGAAGGAAAATTTGATGAGAAAAGCCCGGCCGGATATGGCGGCGGTTCTTTAAACGGTGGTTTAGGCTGGTACAAAAAAACATTTAAAGTTGCGGCAGAAGACAGTACAAAAGTAACTTCAATCACTTTTGATGGCGTTTACAAAAACAGCGAAGTTTGGGTAAACGGGCATTATTTAGGAAAACGTCCAAATGGATATATTGGATTTCAATATCAAATATCTCAATATTTAAATTATGGAGAAAAAGAAAATGAAATAATTGTAAAAGTTGACAATTCAAAACAGCCAAACTCACGCTGGTATTCGGGTTCAGGAATTTTTAGAAATGTCTGGTTAGAAACTACAGATAAACTGCACGTTGCACAATGGGGAACTTATGTGACAACGCCAAAAGTTACGGCTGAAAAAGCTTCAGTAAATTTTGAAACTACAATTCAAAATCAGAATTCAGATTCAAAAAAAGCAATTGTAACAACGACAATTTATAAAGAAGATACAAAAGTAACATCGGTTACTCAAAATATAACAATTGCTGCTAATGCAAATCAAACTTTGAAACAATCGGCTGAAGTTGAAAGTCCAATTTTATGGTCAGATGAAAAACCGGAATTGTACACGGCAGTTACGGAAATTTCGCTTGACGATAAAATTGTAGATCAATACAAAACCAATTTCGGAATCAGAGATTTTAAATTTGATTTGGATAAAGGTTTTCTTTTAAACGGAAAACAGGTTAAAATAAAAGGAGTTTGCATGCACCACGATCTAGGTCCGTTAGGTTCGGCAATCAATACACGCGCAATCGAACGTCAGTTAGAAATTCTGAAAGAAATGGGCGTAAACGGAATCAGAACTTCTCATAATCCTCCTGCTCCAGAACTTTTAGATTTGTGCGATAAAATGGGTTTCATTGTAATGGATGAAGCTTTTGATATGTGGAAACAAAGTAAAACCAAATACGATTACGGAAATGATTGGGATAGATGGCACAAACAAGATTTAACAGACCAATTGCTTCGCGATCGTAATCATGCAAGTATTTTTATTTGGAGTATCGGAAATGAAATTCCACAGCAATGGGATGAAAGTGGAGTGAAAATCGCAAAAGAATTGGCCGCGATTGTACGTCAATATGATAAAACCCGACCACTTACACAAGCGATGAATCCGCCTGTAAACATGAATATTGATGACGTAACGCTTCAATTCGAAAAGAAAAATGTTCAAGTTAATCCAATTGCGGCCTCCGGGATTTTGGATTTGATTGGTTATAATTATGCACATCAGACTTACGAACATCACAAAGAAAATTTCCCAAAAACACCTTTCATAGCAACAGAAACAACCTCAGGATTAGAAACTCGCGGTTATTATGACAATGTTTCTGATGTTGTAAAAAAATGGCCAGTTCGTTGGGATCTTAAATTTACTGATGGAAATCCTGGAAATACAGTTTCTGCTTACGATCAGGTTCAGGCGCCTTGGGGTTCTACACATGAAGCAACTTGGAAAGTGATTAAAAAACACGATTATCTTTCTGGAATGTACATCTGGACAGGTTTTGACTATATCGGAGAACCAACTCCATACGAATGGCCATCGGTGAGTTCGTATTTCGGAATTGTGGATTTAGCCGGTTTCCCAAAAGATGTTTATTATATGTACCAAAGTGAATGGACAGACAAAACGGTTCTGCACATTTTCCCGCATTGGAACTGGAAAGCCGGACAAACTGTGGATGTTTGGGCTTACTACAATAAAGCGGATGAGGTTGAACTTTTCTTAAACGGAAAATCTGTCGGAATCAGAAGCAAAAAAGGTGATGATTTGCACGTCATGTGGAGAATTCCTTTTCAGGCGGGAACGTTAAAAGCGGTTTCTCGTAAAAACGGAAAAACAGTTTTGGAAACCGAAATCAAAACAGCCGGAAATCCTGATAATTTAAAATTGACAGCAGACAGAAGCACAATCAAAGCCGACGGAAATGATTTATCATTTGTTACCGTAGATATTTTGGATGCCAACGGAATTTTAGCGCCAAATGCTAACAACGAAATCAATTTCTCTTTAAAAGGAAACGGAAAAATAGTAGGCGTTTGCAGCGGAGATCCGGTAAGTCATGAATCGTACAAAGGTTCAAAACATACAGCTCTTAACGGAAAATGTCTGGTAATTGTTCAATCGGATACAAAATCAGGAAGATTAGAATTGACCGCTAAAGCGAATGGATTAAAATCAGCAACAATTGTAATAACAACAGAATAAAAAAATAAAAACACAATGAAAAAAATACAAATAGCTTCCTTGTCTCTTTTTGCAAGTTTGCTGCTGACGCCAAAAGCATCGGCACAAATCCAAAATGCAGATGTTTTAAATGCTCCGATAGATATCAGTAAAGATTTTCAGAATTACCTGAACACTTTTTATTTTGCTGATGAATTGACAAATTTTGATCCTGCAACCGGAAAAGGAACTATAAAGTATTTGAGATACAATTATAAAACGCGTCAGGCTTTCAACAACATGATGATGAAACCGGATACGGAAAAACCAAATGAATTCCCAACAACAGAATACGAAGTTTCGCCTGAATTGCCTTTCCAGATTCAGTTTGTTTCAGACAGAACAATCCGTATCAAAACGACTTCCGGACCGCAATTTCATCCTGAAAAGGAATCTTTAATGCTGATTAACGGCGTTGCGCCAAATCATCCGGAATTATGGAAATATTCTAAAATTGAAGGTGGTCACAGTTACACCAGCAAACATGGAAGAGTTGAAATTTTGACCAAACCATGGCACGTAAAAATCTACGATGAGAACGGAAAATTGTTGACAAGCACACTTCACGATTCTGATTTTAAAAATACTTATACGCCAACACTTCCGTTCTCGTATGTTCGCAGAAACAGCGATTATTCAAGAAGTATGGGCGCTGCTTTCAGCTTAGAACCAGATGAAAAAATATTTGGTTGTGGAGAATCTTTCACACAATTCAACAAACGCGGTCAAAAAGTAGTTTTATGGACCGATGATGCAAACGGAATTCAGAATGAAACCATGTACAAACCGGTTCCGTTTTATATGAGTAGCCGTGGTTACGGGGTTTTCATGCATCATTCAACTCCAATTACAGTTGATTTTGGAAGATATTTTGGAAGTGCTAACGAAATGTACATTGGTGATGACGAAGCCGATTTATTTTTCTTCATCGGTGAACCAAAAGACGTTTTAGATCAATACACAGATTTAACCGGAAAAGCTGCCATGCCACCGCTTTGGTCTTTCGGATTCTGGATGAGCCGAATCACTTATTTCTCTGAAAAAGAAGGAAGAGATGTAGCAAGAGATTTACGCAAATACAAAATCCCAACCGATGTTATTCATTTTGACACGGGCTGGTTTGATGTAGATTGGAGAAACAATTATGAATTTGCAAAATCTCGTTTTCCAGACGCTACAAAAATGATGTTTGATTTGAAAGAAGACGGCTTCCATGTATGTCTTTGGCAATTGCCTTATTTTACTCCAAAGAATACTTTGTTCCCTGAAATCATGGACAAAAATTTAGCGGTTAGAGACAGAAAAGGAAATCTTCCTTACGAAGATGCAGTTTTAGATTTTTCAAATCCTGAAACGGTTACTTGGTACCAAGGAAAACTAAAGAAATTATTTGACGAAGGAGTTTCTGTTTTCAAAGTTGATTTTGGAGAAGCCGCACCGCCAGACGGAATTTACCATTCTGGAAGAACTGGTTTTTACGAACATAATTTATATCCTTTAAGATACAATAAGGCTGTAGCCGAAATTACGCAAAAAGAAAAAGGTTATACTTTAATTTGGGCAAGAAGTACTTGGGCAGGATCGCAGCGTTATCCATTACACTGGGGTGGAGATGCTGAAACTTCAAACGGTGCAATGTCTGCAGAATTACGAGGCGGACTTTCATTAGGCCTAAGTGGATTCAGTTTCTGGAGTCATGATGTTGGAGGATTTGCTACAAAATCACCTGAGAATTTATACAGAAGATGGGCGCCTTTCGGAATGTTCACTTCTCACGTAAGAAGCCACGGTGAGCCTCCGCGCGAACCTTGGTTGTACAGCAAAGATTTCTTGGAAGGTTTCAGAAAAGTAGATAATATGCGTTATGAATTAATGCCGTATATCTACGCTCAGGCGAAAGAAAGTTCTCAAAAAGGTTTGCCAATGATGCGTGCTTTATTCGTAGAATATCCAAATGATCCGGGAGCTTGGTTAGTAGACAATGAATATTTATTTGGTTCAAGCATTTTGGTTGCACCACTTTTTGAAGAAGTTACAGAAAGAGACGTTTATCTTCCGGAAGGAACATGGATCGATTATCAAACTAAAAAAGTATACCAATCTGGATGGCATAAAATTAAAGCTGGCGAAGTGCCAATAGTGGTTTTAGTAAAAGATGGAACTGCAATTCCACATATCGCTTTAGCGCAATCCACAAAAGATATGGATTGGAGTAAATTGACGTTGAAAGTTTACGCCAGCGACAAAACCACTTCGGCGACAGCCAAAGTATTTTTACCAGAAGGAGATAAAGTACAAGAAATAAAAGTGACCAAAAACGGAAACAATTTTGATGTCGCTTCAAATCCATTAAATGGAAAAACCACTTTTAAAACGGAGTGGGTAAAATAAATTACGTGAGTTTTTTTAACACATAGAAACATAGGTTTTTTATTCTTGAAAAGTAGACAAAAAAGAAACTCGTTTCTTAACATATAGTTACTATGTGTATTTGTGTAAGTGAAACGCCTTTTTATAAGTTTAGTAAAGCTATGTTTCTATGTGTTAAAAAAAATCACAGACAATATTAAAAATAAGTTTTTGTTGAGTTTTTAAATCGGGCGGAAGCCTAAATTCGTCCGATTTATTAAAAATGAATTAAGAAAAATATCATGAAAAAACATCTGATTCTTCCTGCCTTATTACTTTCAATTTCGATTGGATACAGCCAGAAAAATAAAAATGCATACGAACTGGCTTCGCCAAACGGACAAAATAAAATCAAATTTGAGTTAGTAAAAAATGCTCCTAAATATGCAGTTTCTCACGGAAAGACAGAAGTAATTTCTCCGTCTGATATGGGATTTGTATTGAAAGGAAACGAAGACTTAAGTTCAAACTTTGAAATAAAAGGAGCTAAAACTTCTTCTTTTGATGAAACTTGGGAACAAGTTTGGGGAGAAAAGAAAAATATCAGAAATCATTACAATCAGCTTTCAGTTCAATTACAGCAAAAAAGCGGTAATAAACGAAAACTTGAAATTCAGTTTCGTGCTTTCGATGACGGAGTTGCCTTCCGATATGTTTATCCAAAACAAAATGTAAAAGATAGTATTTTCATTATGGATGAAAAAACAACTTTTAATTTAAAAGAAGATGGAAAAGCATGGTGGATTCCAGCAAACAGAGAAAATCGCGACGAATATCTTTTTAAAGATGCGCCGGTAAGTACTTTGGATACGGTTTTGACTCCGCTAACAATCGAAAGCAAAAGCGGTTTGGCTTTGAGTTTTCATGAAGCAAATTTGGTTGATTTTGCCAGTATGACTTTGGTAAACAATAAAGGAACCGAATTAAAATCGGATTTAGTGCCGTGGGCTGATGGTATAAAAGTTCGTGTAAAAGATACTTTCACATCTTCTTGGAGAACCATTCAAATTGGAGAAAATCCAGGCGAATTGATTACTTCTTATTTGGTTTTAAACTTAAATGAACCAAACAAATTAAAAAACACAAACAGTTATTTCAGACCTTATAAATATTTAGGAATTTGGTGGGGAATGCATATCGGGAAATATACATTTTGGGAAAGCGATAAACAAGGCGCAACAACCAAACACGCTGAAGAATACATTGATTTTACTGCGAAAGAAGGTTTCCATCATTTATTGATTGAAGGCTGGAACAAAGGCTGGACTCCGGGTTGGTATGAAAACCGTATGCACATGTTCAGCTTCACAAAAAGCGCAGACAATTTTGACTTAGAAAAAGTCGTAGAATATGGAAAGAAAAATAATGTAGAACTTATTGGCTACCACGAAACAGGCTCCAACTTAATTAACTATTTAAAAGAAGTTGATGAAGGTTTTGCTTTATACAAAAAAATGGGAATTCATACGGTAAAAATTGGTCACGTAGGTTCTAAATTAAATATGAAACAAATGCACTTTGGGCAGTTTGGGGTAAACTATTTCAGATATATTTTAGAAAAAGCGGCTCAATATGATTTGGCGGTTTTATATCATGAATCGATAAAAGATACAGGAGAAAGAAGAACTTTTCCGAACATGGTTTCAAGAGAAGCCGCGCGCGGACAAGAATATAACGCTTGGAGCGAAGGAAATCCGCCAAATCATTTGACGATTATTCCGTTTACAAGATTGCTTTCTGGTCCAATGGATTTCACACCTGGAATTTTTGATGTTGAGGTAAAACAAGGTTATCCGGGAAAAAGAATTCAAGGAACAGTTGGTCAGCAATTGGCATTATATGTAACGATTTATGCACCAATTCAAATGTTGGCCGATCTTCCGGAAAACTACGAAGGAAAACCTGCTTTACAATTCTTAAAAGATGTTCCGACAGATTGGGAAGACACTAAAATCTTAGAAGGAAAAATTGGTGAATACATTACAACAGCAAGAAAAGACAGAAACAGCGCCAATTGGTATTTAGGAACTTTGACCAATGAAAAACCAAGAAATGTAGAAGTTTCATTATCATTCTTAGATCCAAACGCAACTTACGAAGCACAGATTTATGTAGATGCCGAAGGAACAGATCAAACGCACAATCCAGAAGCAGTGGCAATTTCGAAAAAAACAGTAAAAGCTTCAGATAAATTACAATTGAAATTAGGTGGAGCTGGCGGTGGAGCAGTGAGATTTAAAAAATTGTAATTTGAGTTAGAAGTTAAATATTAGAAGTAAAAAGTTAAACCCGACAGGTTTTAAAAATCTTGTCGGATTTGGTAACGAAATAAACATTTTCAGATGAAAAGAATTTTAATAGTGCTAGTTTTAATTCATTCAATCCATATCATTGGACAAAACAATAATGCTGAAAATCGAACCATAAAAGTTGATTACAAAAAAGAAGCAGGAAAATTAAATACCATGTTTAAAGAATGCATCGGCGCTGGTAGAGCAAACGAGGGTCTTCGAGCAGATTGGCAACAGCAATTGGCATTGGTTAAAAAAGAATGCGATTTTAAATATATTAGATTTCATGGTTTATTGTCTGATGATATGGCCGTTTACCGCGAAGATTCAAAAGGAAATCCGGAATATAATTATCAATACGTCGATGTTTTGTTCGATTATATTGTGAGTCTGAAAATGAAACCATTTGTAGAATTAGGTTTTATGCCGAATGCTTTGGCAAGTGGAAAAGAAACTATTTTTTGGTGGAAAGGAAATGTAACACCTCCGAAAGATTATAAAAAATGGGAAGATTTAGTTCGAAATTTGACTCAGCATTTTAAGGAACGTTACGGCGATGAAGAAGTAAAATCATGGTATTTTGAAGTTTGGAATGAACCGAATTTATCGCCAGGTTTTTGGACAGGAACTCAAGCAGAATATTTTAAATTATACGATTATGCGGCTCGTGGCATAAAAGCGGTGAATCCTGCGTACAAAGTTGGTGGACCAGCGACAGCAGGTTCAGGCTGGGTTTCGGAAACTATTGATTTTTGTGCTAAAAATAATGTTCCGATAGATTTTGTTTCGACACATACTTACGGAGTAAAACAAGGATATTTGGATGAATTTGGAACATCGGGAACGGTTTTGAATCAAGACGAATGGAGTGTAAGTGGCGAAATTATCAATTCTAGAAAACTGATTACCAATTCGGCTAAACCAAATCTAGAATTGCATTATACAGAATGGAGTTCATCATACACGCCTGCAGATCCAATTCACGATAGTTATCATTCGGCAGCATATATTCTACAAAAAATAAAACAAGTTGGCAATGCGGTAAACTCTATGTCGTATTGGGTTTTTACAGATATTTTTGAAGAAGCCGGACCAAGATTTACGCCTTTCCACGGAGGTTTCGGATTATTGAATACGCAGGGAATTAAAAAACCGGCTTATTTCTCTTATGCTTTTCTGAATAAATTAGGAGAAACAGAACTTCAAAATTCAGATAAAACTTCTTGGACAACAAAAAATGCAAAAGGCGATGTTCAAATTTTGCTTTGGGATTTTACTAATACACATCCGGGTGATAAAGTTTGGAACCAAATATACTACGTTCAAGATTTGCCATCCAAAGAAAAAGGAAAAGTAAAAATTGAAGTTGACGGACTTCAAAAAGGAAAATATATTTTAGAGATTTATAAAGTAGGTTACAAAGTTAATGACGCTTACACAGATTATTTAACTTTGAAAAAACCAAGTCAGTTAACTCGTGAGCAGGTTAATTCGATAAAAGAGAAAAATAACGGCGCACCAATTTCAACAGAAAAAATTACAATTGATGCAAAAGGGAATTTTAGTAGAGATTTTAAAATCAATGAAAACGATGTTATTTTTCTAAATTTAATTAAACAATAAAGTAAAAACCACAAACATATATTAACCGAGTTTAAAGAAGTTGTGTGAGGAACAAAATCTTTGAATCCAAAAAACATCTAACTATCTATGAAAAACAAAATGATATACTTGTCGGCAGCTCTGGCTTTTGTGTTGTTTTCTTCTTGTAAAAATGATTCAAAATCTGAAGTTTCAGAAACAGTTCAAACGGAAGAATATAAAGGAAAAGAAATAAGTTCAGAGTTTGACGGCGAAATTGATAAACTGGTTTCTCAATTAACACTTGAGGAAAAAATTGGAATGCTTCACGGAAACAGCATGTTCAGTACCGGAGCAGTAGAACGTTTAGGCATTCCCGAATTAAAAATGGCGGATGGACCATTGGGAGTTCGTGAGGAAATTTCCAGAGACAGCTGGGCACCAGCCGGATTAACAAATGATTTTGCAACTTATTATCCTGCAGGAGGCGGTTTGGCAGCAACTTGGAATGCTGAAATGGCGCATACTTTCGGGAATAGTTTGGGAGAAGAGTTGCGCGCAAGAGATAAAGACATGTTGCTTTCTCCAGCAATTAATATGGTTAGAACGCCGCTTGGAGGAAGAACATATGAATATATGTCTGAAGATCCATTTTTGAATAAAAAAATCGCTGTGCCTTTGATCGTTGGTTTACAGGAAAAAGACGTAATGGCTTGCGTAAAACATTATGCAGCAAACAATCAGGAAACCAATCGTGATTTTGTAGATGTTCAAATTGATGAAAGAACACTTCGCGAAATTTATCTTCCGGCATTTGAAGCTTCAGTAAAAGAAGCAAAATCGTATGCGATAATGGGCGCTTACAATAAATTCAGAGGAGAATATTTATGTGAAAACGATTATATGCTGAATAAAATTCTTCGTGACGAATGGGGATTTAAAGGCGTTGTAGTTTCAGATTGGGCAGCGGTTCATTCAACGGCAAAATCCCTAAAAAGTGGATTGGATATTGAAATGGGAACGCCAAAACCTTTCAATGAATTTTTCTTGGCAGATAAATTAATCGCGGCAGTGAAAGCAGGAGAAATTTCAGAAGCTGAAATTGATTTGCATGTAAAACGCATTTTAAGAGTTTTGTTCCAAGTAAAAGCAATGGGCGGAAAAGAGCGTGAAAAAGGAAGCATTGCTACTGAAGCACATTATCAAGATGCTTACAAAATCGCTGCTGAAGATATTGTTTTATTGAAAAATAATAACAACGCGTTACCACTAAAACTGGATGGAGTTAAATCTATTGCTGTAATTGGAAATAATGCAACAAAGAAAAATTCTCTTGGTGGATTTGGTGCCGGAGTAAAAACAAAAAGAGAAGTTACACCGCTTGAAGGTTTAAAAAATAGATTGCCTTCATCTATAAAAATCAATTATGCCGAAGGTTATTTAGAACGTTACGACGAAAAAAATAAAGGGAAATTAGGAGATATTACTTTAAACGGTCCTGTAACTATTGACGAATTAGATCCGGCAAAAGTT
The DNA here is from genome assembly GCF_900182645.1 of Flavobacterium resistens. Taxonomy (GTDB): domain Bacteria; phylum Bacteroidota; class Bacteroidia; order Flavobacteriales; family Flavobacteriaceae; genus Flavobacterium; species Flavobacterium resistens. The sequence continues at coordinate 230,351 of NZ_FXTA01000004.1, forward strand.
CAGGAAGCAGTTGAAGCAGCTAAAAAATCTGATGTTGCGGTGATTTTTGCTGGTTCAAATCGTGATTACGAAACTGAAGCTTCTGATAGAAGAACGTTGAAATTGCCTTTTGGACAGGAAGAATTAATCAAAAAAGTATTGGCAGTAAACCCAAAAACAATTGTAGTTTTTGTTGCCGGAGCTCCATTTGATATTGATGAAATTACTAAAAAATCGCCTGCTGTGGTTTGGAGTTGGTTTAATGGTTCTGAAGGAGGAAATGCATTAGCCGATGTCATTTTAGGAAAAGTAAATCCGTCAGGAAAATTGCCTTGGACAATGCCTAAAAATATTATGGATTCGCCAGCACATGCTACAAACAGTTTTCCGGGAGGAAAGTCGGTGAATTATGCTGAGGGACTTTTGATAGGTTACCGTTGGTTTGATACTAAAAATATTGCGCCTTTATTTCCTTTTGGTTACGGACTTTCATACACGACTTTTGCTATCGAAAATAGTAAAACGGATAAAACTTCTTATACTTCAAACGAAATTATTTCTGTTTCTGTTGATGTAAAAAACACAGGAAAAGTTGACGGAAAAGAAGTTGTTCAAGTGTATTCTTCAAAAGCAGGTTCTAAAGTGACTCGTGCTTCTAAAGAATTAAAAGGTTTCAAAAAAGTATTGGTAAAATCGGGAAGTTCTGAAACGGTTACTATCCAAATTCCAGTTAAAGAATTAGCCTATTATGATGTTTCGGCTAAAAAATGGACGGTTGAACCAGGAAAATATACGTTGAAAATTGGAAACTCATCAAGAGATATCAAAAAAGAGATTGCCATAACAATTCAATAAGAAGGTTGTTATTTTTTATAATAAGTTGAATAATGAATGAAGCGAACTGAAAACCAGTTCGCTGTTGCTTAATTTTTTAAATTATTTAAAATGAAAAAAACAATACAGAAGTACATATTTAGCATCGCATCATTAATTGTATTTTTTGGCGTTTTGGCTTGCAGTGCTGATAAAGAAACACCGCAAAATTTAACCATAAATGCATTAACAGTTAATAAAAATGCTATTGAAGCCAATAGTACAGAAACTACGACGGATATAACAATTCAGACAGATGTTACAGCTTGGCTGATGAATAGCACAAGTTCAAGCTGGATTAAATTTAGTCAGGCAGGAGGAACATCAGGGAGTACTACTGTAAAAATTACGGTTTTAGAAAACACAGCAAATTCGGCAAGAACAGGAACAATTAAACTAACTTCTGGTCAGGCAGAACCTGTTGAAATTACTGTTTCCCAAAAAGCGGTAGTTCCTGCAAAAATTGAATATCCAAGTTATAATACGAGTCCGCTTGCAGCTGATGCATCTGGAATGTCAAGTACCGCAGTACAATTGGCAGCAAAAATAAAATTGGGCTGGAATATTGGAAATACTATGGAAGCTACTGGCGGTGAAACAGCTTGGGGAAATCCAAAAATTACAAAACAGCTGATTGATTTAGTTAAAGCAAATGGTTTTAACGCGATTAGAATTCCATGTTCTTGGAATCAATATTTGGCAAATGCAAAAACGGCTGAGTTAAAAGCAGAATGGCTGAACCGAGTAAAAGAAGTAGTTCAGTATTGCGTAGACAATGATATGTATGTTTTGGTAAATGTACACTGGGATGGTGGTTGGCTGGAAAATAATGTTACCGAAGCCAAAAAAGAAGAAAATAACGCAAAGCAAAAAGCGTTCTGGGAACAAATAGCAACAACTTTACGCGGATTTGACGAACATTTATTATTTGCAAGCGCGAATGAACCAAATGTAGAAGACGCCACACAAATGGCCGTTTTAAATTCCTATCATCAAACTTTTATCGATGCTGTTCGTTCAACTGGAGGAAAAAATGCGTATCGTATTTTAGTAGTTCAGGGACCTTCGACAGATATTGAAAAAACGAACAAATTAATGTTGACTTTGCCAACAGATAAAGTGGCAAATCGTTTAATGGCTGAGGTGCATTTTTACACTCCATATCAATTTTGTCTAATGGACAAAGATGCTGATTGGGGAAAAATGTTCTATTATTGGGGAAGCGGTTTCCATTCAACAACTGATGTTTCGCGAAATGCAACTTGGGGCGAAGAAGCTGATTTAGATAAACTTTTCAAATCTATGAAAACGCAGTTTGTAGACAAAGGAATTCCGGTTTTATTGGGAGAATTTGGAGCAATCAGAAGAACGACTTTAACTGGTGCCGATTTGATTTTACATCTAGCTTCAAGAGCTTACTTTTTAAAATATGTGGTAAAACAGTCTAAGGCAAACGGAATTTTGCCATTTTATTGGGATGCCGGAAATACAGGAAATAATGGATCAGCCATTTTTGATCGATCAAATAATACAGTTTTCGATACTCAAGCTTTAAATGCGATGATTGAAGGACTGCAATAAATAACATATATTTGATTATATATTTAACTGCAAAGTTCGCAATCCCGATAGCTATCGGGATTGCGAACTTTGCGGTTAATTTTTAAAGTTAAATTTTTAAAATAAAGAAAATGAAGAAATTGATAAGCTTTCTTTTTTTGGTATGTGGTATAATGGCAAATGCTAATATCAAAATGCCTTTGCTATTTTCAGACGGAATGGTATTACAGCGCAATAAAGCAATTCCAGTTTGGGGTTTTGCCGATGTAAATGAAAAAGTAGAAATTCATTTCAACAAACAAATCAAAAAAACGCAAGCCGATAAAAACGGAAAATGGACCATCAATTTAGATGCTGAAAAAGCGGGCGGGCCTTTTGAACTTGTTATCATCGGAAAAAATAAAATTACGATTAAAGATGTTTTAGTTGGCGAAGTTTGGATTTGCAGCGGACAATCGAATATGGAATTTCAGGTTTTCAAAACCATGAATGCCGAAAAAGAAATGAATAATGCTGACTATCCAATGATTCGTCATTTTGGAGTTGCGCAGGATTTAAGCGGGAAACCGAAAGACGATTTAAAAGCCGGAAAATGGGAAGTTTCAAGCAAAGAAACAGTCGGCAATTTTACTGCAGTTGGATTTTATTTCGCCAGAAAATTATATGCCGAATTAAAAATCCCAATCGGAATTATCAATACATCTTGGGGTGGAACCAATGTCGAAACCTGGACAAGCCGTGAAGCATTTCAAAATAGTGCAGAATTCAAAAACATGATTGCCGATGTTCCAGTAATGAATGTCGATTCTATTTCTGTTTTATACGCAAAGCGAATGAAAGAAAGGGTTGAGAAAATTCAAGGAACTTCAGTAAGTACAGCAAATGAAAATACTTTCAAAGAACTTTCTTTTGATGATAATTCCTGGGGCGAATTAATTACACCAAGTTTATGGGAGAATCAGCCTTTAGGTGATTTAGATGGTGTGGTTTGGATGCGAAAAACCATAACACTTTCAGCAGAAGATATTAAAAATAAAGCAACTTTAAGTTTAGCAAAAGTCGACGACGAAGATATTACTTATGTAAACGGAATCGAAGTCGGTAAAAACACGCAATGGGATTTTAAAAGAGTATATCAAATTCCGGAAAATGTTCTAAAAGAAGGAAAAAATGTAATCGCTGTTCGAATTGTTGATAACAGTGGCGGTGGCGGAATTTATGGAGAATCGGAAGATTTAAAATTAACGGTGGGAAGTAAAGTAATTCCGCTTGCCGGGAAATGGAAATTCAGAGTAATTGTTGTAAAAACTGCTTTATCGCCAAATAGCTATCCGTCATTATTATATAACGCAATGGTAAATCCGTTGGTTCCTTATGCAATTGAAGGCGTTTTATGGTATCAGGGCGAAGCGAATGTTTGGAGAGCAAATCAGTATAAAAAAGCATTTCCGTTAATGATCACCGATTGGAGAACAAAATTCAAACAAGGCGATTTTCCTTTTTATTTCGTTCAATTATCAACTTTTGATGAAACCGGAGGAAACAGCAAAAAAGGAAGCCGTTGGGCAGAACTTCGCGAAGCACAGTCTGAAACTTTAAAATTGAAAAATACCGGAATGGCTGTTACCACAGATATCGGAAATGCAAAAGATATTCACCCAACAAACAAACAAGATGTTGGATTGCGTCTTGCAGCAATTGCATTAAATAATGTTTACAGCAAAAAACAGGTTTTCAGCGGACCAACATATAAATCTCAAGAAATAAAAGGGAATGAAATTATTTTGACTTTCGATCACATCGGCAGCGGATTATCAACGCCAAATAACGATGAATTAAAAGGTTTTGAAATCGCAGGCGCAGATAAAGTTTTTCATTCCGCGAAAGCGATAATAAAAGACAATAAAATAATTGTTTCAAGTGACAAAGTTCAAAATCCTGTTGCGGTTCATTACGGCTGGGCAGACGACGACACACAAATTAATCTTTTCAATAAAGAAAAATTTCCAGCTTCGCCTTTCAGAACTGATAATTGGGAAATGATTACAGCAAACGAAATATATAAGGTGAGTAAATAGTAATTAGTGAATAGTAATTAGTGAATAGTCATTAGTGAATAGTCATTAGTGAATAGTCATTAGTGAATAGTCATTAGTAAAAGTTTCTGGCGTGATCCCGCTATCTTAACGGGACCGAGCTATACGCTCCGCGGTGGCGGATAGCTCCTATCCCTCACGCACATAAAATGTCTATAAATACAAATGAAAATTCCTCAGGAATGATTAATATTGTAGAAACTACACTTCTAACCAAAATGCAATCATGAATTCAAAACTCATAAAAAAAATATTCTTTGTTTTACTTCTTACATTTTACGGCATAAACATTTCGGCGCAGTCGAATCATATTTTGTGGTATAAACAGCCAGCCGAATTTTTTGAAGAAAGCCTTGTTTTAGGAAACGGAAAAATGGGAGCAACTGTTTTTGGTGGTGCAAATTCAGATAAAATTTATCTGAATGACATTACGCTTTGGTCGGGTGAACCTGTAAATGCTAATATGAATCCGGAAGCTTACAAAAACATTCCGGCAATTCGAGAAGCTTTAAAAAATGAAAATTATAAACTGGCCGAAGAATTAAATAAAAAAGTTCAAGGCAAAAACTCGGAATCGTATTCGCCTTTAGGAACATTAGAAATCAATAATTCCGAAAAAGGAAGTGCTGTAAATTATCATCGCGAACTCGATCTTTCAAATGCAATTTCAAAAGTAAGTTACGAAATGGCAGGCATAAAATATACACGTGAATATTTTGTGTCAGCGCCAGATCAAATCATGATAATCAAATTAACAGCCGATCAAAAAGGCGCTTTGAATTTTGATGTTAATTTAAAAAGTCTGTTACAATCAAATGTCGAAGTGAAAGGTAATATATTGGTAATGACAGGTTCTGCGCCAATTCACGAAAATGCTGGATATACTGTTTTGCCAAAATACTTAAACATTAAAGAAAGAGGAACAAAATTTACGACTTTAGTTCAAATCAAAAAAACCGACGGAAAAATTACAAGTTCTCGGGAATCTTTAACTTTAAAAGATGCAACTGAAGCCATTATTTATGTTTCCGTTGCAACCAGTTTTAATGGTTTTGATAAAAATCCTGCAACTGAAGGTTTAGACGATATAACATTGGCATTGCAAAATTTGAACAAAGCGTACGCAAAACCATTCGATAAAATTAAAGAAAACCACATTGCTGATTATCAAAAATTCTTCAATCGTGTCGATTTAGACCTTGGAAAAACCACCGCGCCAGACTTACCAACAGATGAGCGTTTATTACGCTACGCCGACGGGAAAGAAGATAAAAATCTCGAAATTCTGTATTTTAATTTCGGGCGTTATTTGTTGATCAGTTCATCTCGAACAATTGGCGTTCCGGCAAATTTACAAGGACTTTGGAATCCGTATCTGAATCCGCCTTGGAGTAGCAATTATACCATGAATATTAATCTGGAAGAAAATTACTGGCTGGCAGAAAATACAAATCTTTCCGAAATGCATTTGCCTCTTTTAAGTTTTATAAAAAATCTTTCGGTAACAGGAAAAGTTACTGCAAAGACTTTTTATGGCATAAATGAAGGCTGGGCAGCGGCGCATAATTCGGATATTTGGGCAATGACTAATCCGGTTGGACAATTTGGAAAAGAAGAACCTATGTGGGCGTGTTGGCCAATTGCGGGCGCATGGCTGAGTACGCATATCTGGGAACATTATACTTTTACGAAAGATGTAGCTTATTTGAAAAAAGAAGGTTATCCGTTAATGAAAGGTGCAGCCGAATTTTGTTTAAACTGGCTTGTGACGGATAAAAACGGAAATTTAATAACATCGCCATCTACTTCGCCAGAAAATCAATATAAGTTGGCAGATGGTTTTGTCGGAGCTACTTTATATGGAGGAACTGCAGATTTGGCAATGATTCGCGAATGTTTTGATAAAACCATAAAAGCTTCAAAAGTGCTGAATACAGATGCTGCTTTTAGAGAAAAATTAGAAAAAGCGCTTGAGAAATTTCATCCATATCAAATTGGGAAAAAAGGAAATTTGCAAGAATGGTATTTTGACTGGGATGATAATGAGCCAAAACACCGTCATCAATCGCATTTATTCGGACTTTTTCCAGGAAATCATATTACGCCGTTAAAAACACCAGATTTGGCGGAAGCTTCGAGAAAAACGCTCGAAATAAAAGGCGACGAAACAACAGGTTGGTCAAAAGGTTGGAGAATTAATCTTTGGGCGCGACTTTGGGATGGAAATCGTGCTTATAAAATGTATCGCGAATTATTACGTTACGTAGATCCTGATAAAAAGAAAACCGAAAAGCCAAGACGAGGAGGAGGAACGTATCCAAATTTATTTGATGCGCATCCGCCATTTCAAATTGACGGAAATTTTGGTGGTGCAGCAGCCGTTGCCGAAATGTTGGTTCAGTCAGATGAAAATGAGATTCGTTTGCTTCCTGCTTTGCCTGACGCTTGGGAAGAAGGTGCTGTAAAAGGAATTTGCGCAAGAGGCGGATTTGAAATTGAAATGAACTGGAGCAACAAAACGATTCAAAAATTGATCGTTTCTTCTAAAATTGGAGGAAAAACAACTTTGATTTTCGGGGATAAAAAGCAGGAAATTGTTTTGAAAAAAGGAGAGAAGTTAGAAGTGAAATTCTAAATATTATTATGAAAACTATTGTCATCCTGAGCGAATTCGAAGGCTCGCATTGTAAAAAGAGGCTTCAACTTCGCTCAGCCTGACAAACTGAATAGTAAACCCGACAGGTTTTTAAAACTTGTCGGGTTTATTTCTGTGTATAAAAATTTAAACACATAGAAACATAGTATTCTTAGTGTGTAAAAGGCGTTTCACTTGTGCAAACAAACATAGACATAGCTATGTGTGAAAGCTGGCTTTTTAAATTATTCTTTCCGAAGATTAAAAAATCTATGTTTCTATGTGTTTTAAAAAAATCAATCCAATTTATAATTATAACCAATCTGTAAATAAAAAGGAATCAACGGCTCTGATTTAAAATCTTCGGTAATAACTTTTCCAGCTCTTAAAGTCAAATCGCTTCGGGCAAAAGAATAACCACCCTGAATTCCAAAGTTGAAATTTCCTCCTGTTGTGGGTTCAAACCAGCCATTTTTCACATCGGGATAAACTTCTTTATAGATGTCGGAATGTTTAAAATGTGTTACAATGGCTTTATCAAAACCAAATTCGCCTGCGACAAACCATTTTGGTTTATAATAACCAATTGTCGTTGAAGCATCGGCACCAAAATTCTGCAAAGTCAATAACGGATTTTCATATCGTCTGTAAATTCCATGAATTGCGGCATTAAAACGGAAATTTTTAATTTGGAAAACATTTATTTGTCCGCCAATTTTCGTTTTAAAATCATCAAAAATAACTTCGCCAGATGCTAAAGAAATTGAGCTTTCCAAAATAATTGGCATTTTGGTTTTTAAATGATAGCCGTAACTAAATCCGTAAACAAAACTATATTCCCAACCTGCATTTGCATTTAAAATGTGTTTTTCATTGTTTTTGAGATTTTCCCAATTAATGTTTTGGGCTTGTGAGAAATTAGATGTGAAAAGTGAAATGAGAAAAGTGATAAATACTAGTATTGCTTTCATGGCAGTTATTTTAATTCGTTTAAATACTTCAGGACAATCGGATGCACATTTTCCCATTTGAAATAAATCATTTCATGACCGGTTCCTTTTACTTCTGAAATTTCTGAATTAGGGAAATAAGCGGCTTCTTTTTGGGCAAACCTTAAACCATAAGATTGATTTAATTCTCCGTATAAAAACAAAACTTTAGTAGTGTATTGGTTGAGGTTTGTGGTAAAATCAAAACCATCATTTTCGGCGATATCGGTGAAACTTTCTAAAACTGTTGTGCCAATTCTCCAAAAAGGCGACGGTCCGGGAATGCCTTCTTTATTGCCTTTTGCATAAGAGAAACTCGAAGAAATTCCGTATTTATAATCCAGAATTTCATGTTGATTTTCTTTTCCGGTCAAAAATTGATCAGCGTATAAAAGATTGCTGGTAACTTCAGAAAAAATATTGATTTTACGGCTCATTTCGCCATAATCATCCAAAAGTTGTTTGTTTAATCCTCCTGGTTCAGCAAGAATTAATCCGTCGATTTTATCAGGATAGGAATTGACATACGCCGCTCCCAGCATTGCGCCCCAGGAATGTCCAAAAAGAAAAATTTTCTGATTTGGAAAAGTACGATAATATTGAATCACTTCTGTAAGATCATCTAAAACCAGCTGAATGGAATAACTGTTTTTGTCATGTCTTTTTGATAATCCAGAACCGCGCTGATCGTAAAAAATCACATAATAACCTTCATTGGCGAGTTGTTGTACATTGAGTCCGTTTCGATAATCAGAGCCAGGACCGCCGTGAAGAAATACCAACATCGGGTTGTTTGGATTGCCAAAAGTTTCTGCGTGAAGCTGTGTTCCGTTAATAAAAATAGAAGGTAATGAAGAATCCTGATCGACCGTTTTTGGAACTAGATTCCCAACTCCGTCAATTTCATTTTCATTTTCGCATCCAAGAAAAAAGAAAATTGAAATGGCTATTACAGCTGAATATAACATCTTATTTTTCATTGCATAATTTTTTAAAATTTTATGCAAAGATGTTGTTCAAACTAATGGTAATCGCCCCAACTTGTAAGGTGGTTCTTTTTTTAAAGATGCTAAGTTTTTTTGTGGTGAAATTTGCTCGCAAAGGTATGAAGTTATATTGCAACAGATTTTAGGATTAAAATGATTTAAAAATCTGTTTAAATCTCCGGAATCTGCAAGAAACAAAAAAACCTATTTCAAATACTCAGAAGGAGAAAGTCCGGTTGCTTTTTTGAAGTTTCGGTTAAAAGCTGTTTTTGAATTAAATCCGCATTCAAAAGCGACTGAAAGCAAAGTGAATTTTTGATTTTCGGGTAAAATAATCAGTTTTTTGAATTCTTGTACGCGTTGTGAATTTATGTAATCGTAAAAGTTTTTTTCCTCGGCAGAATTGATGACTTGAGAAAGGACATTTGAATGAATATTTAATTTTTGAGATAAATCGGCTAAAGTCAAATCTGGATTTTTATATAATTTTTCATTCGTCATAATCTGAGTTAATTTTTGATGTAAAAGTTGTAATTCAGAGTTGGTCAAACTTGATTTTTCGTATTTTATTTTTTCAGATGAATTTTCAGTTTCGATATTTTCTATAGAAGAAATATTAGGAATTTTGTTTTCAGATAAGGCCTGATTCGTGAAAATCCCAACTTGCTTTATCCCGAAATAGCCAATGAAAATCAGATAAAAAACAACAAATGAAAAAATATATTCATCATTAAATAAAATAACGACGAGCCAGATAATGCTTGAGCCGAGAATTAAATATTGTAGCCAGCGCAAATTGATTTTTTCAGTAGAAGAAAAAGCTTCAGAAATGTTTTTTCGATGTTTTGAAAGTTTTCGAAGCGAAAGTAAAGCATACGTGATTCCCGAAATTAAAATGGCACTGTATAAAATCAGAATCAGATTTTCATATCCTTTTCCTTCGTTTTGAAAAACCTTTAATTTCTCCTCAAAAGAAAGTTCAAAAAACGGAATGAGAATTAAACATGCCATTATAAAAGGCAAAAAGTGCAAAAGATTGTATTTTTTATGCTGATTCTGATTTGTCAATGCCGAAGTATATAAAAACAAAAATGGCCCTTGCAGCAAAGGCATTGGCAATTCAAAACCTAATAAATATGGAAATGAAGCAAAATCATTTTTATAATGCAGATAATACAAAAACAAGTGAAAGCCTGTAAAAAACAGCCAAAATGCCAAAATTTTATCAGCTTCGCTTTTATCTTTTTTGCTTGCCAGAATCACAACCAGAAAAAAGGTAATTATAATGCCTGTCAGGTACAACATATTGGTTTTGATTTTGGTGAAATCGGTTATTGGAAATTTGAGGCAATATAATTTATTTTGACCAGATTTTTATAGCGTGTTTATTGCTAAAAGGTAAAGTTTTTAAAGTAAAATCATTCATTTACACGATAATAACTTTTTCGGAGTTTTGACAGGAACTTATTTTAAGTAACTTTGAAAAAACAATAATTCTAAGAAAATGGCTTATAATCCTACTACGGTGGCCAATTATTTTATAGGAAAATATTCTAAAACGGGAAATTTGACGCCTATGAAAATAATTAAACTGACTTACATTGCGTACGGTTGGTATCTTGCATTGACCAATAAAGAAGAACGATTGATTGATGAAAAACCTATTGCGTGGGATTTTGGCCCGGTTTTTCCATCTTTATATTACAGCATCAAACAATACAAAAAGAATATTATTACGGAGCGAATTCCAAATCCGGTTAAAAATGAAAAAATTTCAACGGATGATGAGAAATTCTTAGATAAAATATGGGATTTGTACGGGCGTTTTGACGGAATTTATTTGAGCGCTTTAACACATACAGAAGGAACGCCTTGGACTAAAGTGTATCAAAAAGACACGAACGCCGTGATTTCTGATGACGATATTTACGACCATTATAAAACCAAACTTAAACCGATTTAAGATGGCCCTAGATCTTAACCGAATTTCAATTGACAGTTATTCAGCGCTTACTCCTGAAGATTTAACAAATGCCAGAGCTCAAAATCAGATTCTTGAAGACCGTTTAGGAAATGCAAGAATTGGCCGCTTTTTAGAAGATACAAAACTGAGAAGACATTTGACTTATATCTTCTCGTTTATTATTTTTTTGTGGCTGGCTTCGGTAATTTCGATTTTATATTTTAATGGAAATTTGCTGCATCTTAATCTTTCAGAAAACGTTTTGATTACTTTACTCACCACTTCAAGTGTCAATGTAATTGGGATGATGCTTATTATCTTGAAGAACTTGTTTCCAAAACCAATTACTGATTCAGAATAAAATTTAAAACTATTCTTTTTCAGTTTTCGAGCTTTCTTCCGATTTTTTCGTTTGCTCTTTTTTGAAACTTTCGTACCATTTTTCGATTGAAGGATATACAAAAGCCGCAACCTTTTTCACCGGATTGTAAAAAAAAGATTTGTCTAAAGTTTCTTGTTTGGCAAAAGTATTGTTGAAGTTTATTTTTTCGAATAAAGCAATGAAAATACTCAGAATCAAAATGGTTTTTAAAACTCTGAAAAATCCGCCACCCAGTTTATTCATCCAGCCCAACATAGCGAAATCAGCTATTCCGGTTAATATTTTGGCTAAAAAGTAAACACCAATTACAACCAAAATAAAAGTTAGGATAAAAGCAGTAATTTGAATATTTGTTGGATTCCAGGAAACGTGCTTTGAAATCATTCCGGTTAATAATGATGAAAATTTAATCGCCAGATAAATTCCTAATAACAAAGAAATAAAAGAAGCAACTTCTACAAAAAGGCCATTTTTTATGCCTTTGTATAAACTATAACATAAAAGTGCTCCTACTATAATATCAAAAAAACTCATATTTTGGTTTGGTGTTTAATGAGGCGCAAAGATATATTTTTTTTGAGGTTCATAGGTTCAATGAAACAAAGGTTCAGAGGTTTTTTATAGTGCTTTTTTGGTATGTGTTTATTTTTTTAGGTGCAATGTAGTGAACTATGTATCTTTGCAATTCAAATTTAGAGTTCAGATTGCGATTCTGCCCCCTCAGAATAGATTTTTAATCAGCAATCTAAAATCTACAATCTAAAATCATAAATCAAAATGTCTAGAGATACACAACTTAAAGAGCGATGGGAAAAGCTCGTTGATATACTTTCAAATCAATTTTCGCAAGGCGAAGATCTGGATTTGGATGCCATAATTTACCTTATTGGAGTTCAGGAATTCGGGAAAATACACCGCGAATTCAAAAAAGATGAAAAACTGAACTTAATGCACATCGCCATATGCCGATTATTGGAACCTTACGGATTTTACGAATTCGAATACTTTGATGAAGACGGATGGCCACATTACAAAGTAAAAGAGCAATTACCACCATTGAAAGCCGGCGAACAATCGGTTTTGATGAAAGAAGCTATTGTAAGTTATTTTTTAGAAAGAAACCTTATCGAGTAGTTTTTAGCTACAGAGATAGTCGTAGGTTTATAGAATTATTGATTTGAAAACTGAAAACTGTGACTGTGACTAGACACTTTAAACTAAAAACACTAAATTTGTATTCTCAAGAACCGAAGGAAAATGATAGATAAGATAAAAGTACATATAGAGGAAGCAAAAGCCTTTAATGAGAAAAATAAAGAATCTTTAGAGCAATTCCGAATTAAATATTTAGGAAGTAAAGGGTTATTAAAAGAACTTTTTACTGAGTTTAAAAATATTCCAAATGATCAGAAAAAAGATTTTGGACAAGTAATCAATACTTTAAAAGCTGTTGCTGAAGAAAAAGTTAGAGTTATTCAGGAAGAGCTTGAAAGCAAAGAAGAAATTAAAGGTGCTTTTGGTGATTTGACTCGTGCTGCTGAGCCAGTAATTGTAGGATCTCGTCACCCAATTTCGATTGTTAAAAATCAGATTATAGATATTTTTGCTAATATTGGATTCAATGTTTCTGAAGGTCCGGAAATTGAAGACGACTGGCATAACTTTACTGCTTTGAACTTGCCAGAATATCATCCTGCGCGTGATATGCAGGACACATTTTTCATTCAGACAAATCCTGATGTGCTGTTGCGTACGCATACATCATCTGTTCAGGTTCGTTATATGGAAAACCACAAACCGCCAATCCGTACGATTTCGCCAGGACGTGTTTTCCGTAATGAAGCAATTTCATCTCGTTCACATTGTATTTTCCATCAAGTGGAAGGTTTGTATATTGACAAAGATGTTTCTTTCGCCGATTTGAAGCAAACGTTACTTTATTTTACAAAAGAAATGTTCGGAAAATCAAAGATTCGTCTTCGTCCATCATATTTTCCATTTACAGAACCAAGCGCTGAAATAGATATTTATTGGGGATTAAAAACCGAAACAGATTACAGAATCACAAAAGGAACTGGTTGGTTGGAAATTGGAGGTTGCGGAATGGTAGATCCAAACGTTCTTAAAAACTGCGATATCAATCCAGATGAATACAACGGATTTGCTTTCGGAATGGGAGTAGAGCGTATTGCAATGCTTTTATACCAAATTGGCGATATCAGAATGTTTTATGAAAACGATGTTCGTTTCTTAGAGCAGTTTAAATCAAATATTTAAAAAATAAGTTACTAGTGAATAGTGATTAGTGAAGAGCTTTCTTTCTAATCACTATTTACTTTTTACTATTCACTAAAAATGAAAAAAGATATAATAATTCCAGAAGTCGAAAACGTATTTCTTGCAGCAGTGCAGGAGTGGAGTGACGATTTTATGGAAAAAGTATGGTACGCTTATTTAGTAAACGATAGCGACTTTAATTTAGACAGCGTAATGGTAGTTTCAAAAGCATTTGGAACTATTGATGGTGAAATGAAAAAAACTTCGATTCTGCGTCATGCATTTGTTGAAGTTCCTTCGGTTTCTGTTGTTAAAATCGAAATGATTGAGAAAAGCCTTTTGGTTTTGAATAATGAATTCATGGTGACTTTCTTCATTGGAAATACTTTATACGACAAGAAATTCATCTTTAAATCGAACCTAATCAACGAAAATAATACGGAAGAAGTGCCGATTTTGTTTGTTGAAGGGGTTATGGTGAAGTAAAGAAGCAAGAAGCAAGAAGAAAGACTTGTTCTATTACAAATAAAAAAGAGCCAAACTGAATTTCAGTCTTGGCTCTTTCTCTTTATTCTATTTCGATGAAGTTTTTCTTCTTGTTTCTTTCTTCTTGTTTCTCTAAAAAAATTAATCCAAAGACTCGGTTAATTTTCTAAATACAGATTTTGCGTCTTTTCCTTCGTATAAAACAGCATAAACAGCGTTTATAATAGGCGTTTTTGCACCGTAACCCTGATTTAGTTTATAAGCACTTTTTGTTGCGTAATAACCTTCGGCAACCATGCTCATTTCCATCATAGCGCTTTTTACAGTATATCCTTTTCCAATCATATTTCCGAACATTCTATTTCTTGAGAAAACAGAATATCCAGTAACCAATAAATCGCCCAAATAAGCCGAATCATTGATGTTACGTTTCATTTTATGTACTTTTCTGATGAATTTCTTCATTTCACGAATCGCATTACTCATTAAAACCGACTGGAAGTTGTCGCCATAACCTAAACCATGCGCAATTCCGGCAGCAATAGAATAAATGTTTTTCAGCATCGCTGCATATTCAGTTCCGATAATGTCGTCTGAAATTTTAGCTTTTATATAATTTCCAGAAAGTGACTTGGCAACATTACAGGCTTTTTCAGGATCACCACAAGCAATTGTCAAATACGAAAGTCTTTCTAGTGCTACTTCCTCTGCGTGACAAGGACCTGTAATAACGCCAATATTGTAATATGGAATATCATATTGAATATGGAAATGTTCTCCTACAATTAAGCTTGTTTCAGGAACGATTCCTTTAATTGCCGAGAAAATAATTTTGTCTGACAAAGAAACCGTCATGTTTTTCATTTCGGCATCTAAAAAGGCAGATGGGATAGCGAAGATTAAATAATCGGCATATTCAATTGCTTCGTTGATATTGTTGGTTAATTTAAGTTTTTTAGTGTCAAACTCTACTGAACTTAAATAGTTTGGATTGTGTTTGTATTTTTCAATGTGCTCGATTG
Organism: Flavobacterium resistens; assembly: GCF_900182645.1. Lineage (GTDB taxonomy): Bacteria > Bacteroidota > Bacteroidia > Flavobacteriales > Flavobacteriaceae > Flavobacterium > Flavobacterium resistens. The sequence goes on from NZ_FXTA01000004.1 coordinate 245,599, forward strand.
CAGCATCGTTGCGCATGTACCATGCAATCTCAGATTGATTTACGCATAACATTTTTGCAATTGCAGTTGCCCAGCTTCCTCCACCAATTACTGCAAACTTTAAATTTTCGCTCATTATTTTAATAATTTAAAACAAAAGTACTTAATAATGTAGTAATAATACAAAATCTGATTTAAGAAATTTGAAAAACCCCTTTAAATACCACGGTTTTTCAAGTGGTTAGAAAAAAAATAAAAAAATATTTTGCATTGTACACAATAAAATAATAAACCTTACGTTGTAAGTGATTATAAATTAAAATTTTAATGAGTTTAATAAAAATTGAGTTAGTTAGTTTTGTTTTAGTATTGTGAAAAGGCGTTCCTAAAGTTATTTTAAGAACGCCTTTTCTGATTTAATTAATTTTGAAAGTTTAATAACTCAATTCTACAATTGATTTTACTTTTTCTAAAGTTACCAATTGATTTTCGCCTAAACCTTTCCAGCCTCTTTCATCAAAACGATTTACAATAAAATCGGCTGTATTTGAATATTCAGTTGTGTATTGCGAAAGTTTGGTATCCATTCCCATTGTATGGAAAAATTCAACGGTTTTGTTGATGGCTTCTTTTGCCACTTCGTCATCAGAACCCGTTAAATTGAAAATGCGTCTTCCGTATTGAGCTAGTTTTCCTTTTTTAGTTTCAAACATTACTGTGTACAAACTTGGACCAATAATTGCCAAAGTTCTTGCGTGGTCAATTTCGTATAAAGCAGTCAATTCGTGACCAATCATATGTGTTGCCCAATCGCTTGGAACACCTTTTTGAATTAATCCGTTTAAAGCCATTGTACAGCTCCACATAAAGTTAGAAGCCAAAGTATAATCTGTTGGATTTTTGACTACTCCGGGACCAACTTGAATTAAAGTCTGCAAAATTCCTTCTGCAATTCTGTCCTGAAGAAAAGCGTCATGCGGATATGTCAAGTATTGTTCCATAACATGTGTAAACGCATCTACAACACCATTTTCGATTTGTCTTTTTGGTAAAGAAGAAATTACAGTTGGATCACAAATGGAGAATTGAGGGAATAAAGCGCTTCCGCCAGAAGCTAATTTTTCCTGAGTTGCTTCAATAGTTACCACATAACCCGAATTCATTTCGCTTCCTGTTGCCGGAAGTGTCAAAATGGTTCCAAAAGGCACTGCGTTTTCTTTAATTAAAATTCTTTTTTGAAGAATATCAATCGGATTTCCTTGGAAATTAACAGCACCAGAAATAAATTTCACTCCATCGATCACAGATCCACCGCCAACAGCAAGAATAAAATCGATTTTTTCTGTTTTTATTACATCAACAGCTTTCATTAAAGTTTCAAATCGTGGATTTGGTTCGATTCCGCCAAATTCTACAATTTCAAAACCTTTTAGATTTTGGATTACCTGATCGTAAATTCCGTTTTTAAAGATACTTCCGCCGCCATAAGCCAATAATATTTTAGCATTTTTTGGAACTAAAGTCGAAAGTTTTTCTATTTGTCCTTTTCCGAAAATTAAATTCGTCGGATTATATAATTCAAAGTTTAGCATTTTTTTTAAGGTTCTAAGATGCTAAGGTTCTAAGGGACTAAGTTTTTTACTTAGTGTCCTCAGAATCTTAGTATCGGGTTATTATTCTTTGTAATTATTATTAAATACTAAATTCTTAAGTGGCTACGATTAAAAAAAACTTAGAATCTTAGTCGCTCAGAACCTTAGTACCTTTTATTTTAATTTTTTCAACAATTTTCCGGCAACCAATTTAGACGAAGCTGGATTTTGTCCTGTGATTAAAAGTCCATCTTCAACCGCGTATGGTTGCCAGTTTGGGCCTTTTGAAAAAATTCCGCCATTTGATGCTAAAGCATCTTCTAATAAAAACGGAACTACTTTTGTCAATCCAACTGCTTCTTCCTCTTCATTAGTAAAACCAGTTATTTTCTTTCCTTTTACTAAATATTGACCATCAACTTTTACGTTTTTCAAAACGGCAGGCGCGTGACAAACAAAAGCAACTGGCTTTTTATGATTGTAAAATGATTCAATTAAAGTGATCGAATTTCTGTCTTCAACTAAATCCCAAAGCGGACCGTGACCTCCTGGGTAAAAAACCGCATCGTAATCTTTTTGATTTACTGTCGAAAGTTTTAACGTATGTTTTAATTTTTCTTGTAAAACTTTATCTGCATCAAAACGTTTTGTGTCCTCAGTTGCTGAAGCTGGATCAGAGCTTTTTGGATCAATTGGTGGTTGTCCTCCAAGCGGAGATGCAATTGTGATTTCAACTCCCTGATCTAATAATTCATAATAAGGTGCGGCTAGTTCCTCTGACCAGAATCCTGTTTTTTCTCCTGTGTTGCCCAGTTTATCATTACTGGTCACAACAAATAATACTTTTTTCATACCTTTTTTATTTGATTTTTGTGCCAATGCAGAAATGCTTGTGGCTGTAATTGCAATTATTGCGAGTAGTGCTATTTTTTTCATAAGATTAAATTTTTTGACAAATTTACGTCTTAAGTGATATCAGTAAAAATAAAATAAACTATGTTTGTTATAAATAAATTTATGTCATGGTCAATTTAGAATGGTACAGAACATTTAAGGCAGTCTATAAAAACGGAAATTTTTCGGTTGCCGCAAAAGAGTTATTTATGAGCCAGCCTGCCGTTAGTCAGCAAATTTCTATGCTTGAAGCGCATGTTGGGAATAAATTATTTGTTCGAAAGTCAAAAGGCGTAGAACCAACGGAATACGCTAAGTTACTGAATAATTTGATAATAGATGCGTTGGACAGGCTCGAAAGTGTCGAAACCGGTTTCAGGGCAAAGGCAGAAGATGCAAACCGATTAATTTCGATTGGAATTTCAAAACATCTTTTTGACTGTGTTGGAGCTCTTTTAATTTCAAAATTTGATTTGATCGATTTTACTTTTGCAGAAAATGATGAGCTATTTGATTTAGTAAATTCTAAAAAACTTGATTTTGCGATTACAACAAAACGATTTGACACATTTGATACGGTTTACGAAATTGTTGGTAAAATAAAACTGATATTGGTTGCACCGTCAAGTTTAGATATAACCGAATTTCGTCAAAGATTAAAAACAGACAATTTTGCCGAAATTGAACAATGGCTGAATGCTCAGAAATGGTACAGTCATGATGCCCGTATTCCTCACATAAAATTATTTTGGCTTCATGCTTTTAATAAAAAAAGGCCATCGATGATTCCTAATTATATTATTCCTTCAGAATCAGAAATGCTTAGACTTTTGTCTAAAAATGAGGGTATAGCCGCAACGTGGAATTGTAATGCGAGAAATTATATTAAAGAAAATAAATTGCAATTGGTTTGGAACAGTTTTCATGTGCCAGAAGAATTTGTGTATTTATTAGCTCCAAAAAACAATAGTGTAAAGTCGATTTTTGAAGTTATTGAGAAAGAACTTAAATTGTTTTTTGGGAATAGGTTATAGTTTGATAATGTGTGTTTTATGTTTTTTTTTGTTATTCATAAAACATATGAAAATTCTGCTGTTTTGTTTTGATTTTGTTTTGTAAAAAGATAAATTTGAGAGATGAACCACTAAAAATTTTCAATTATGAAAAAGATTTTGACAATTTCAGTGTTTGCTTTAGTGTTTTTTATTTCTAATTCCTGTAGTAAAGCAGAAGAATCTATCGTAGATTGTGCTTTCGAAACTGCTAATTCAAAAATACATAATTCTACAGATGCCACTAATCCTAAATTAATGAATTATTCAATTGAATATACCGGGTCTGGAACTTTACAAAATGTGACATGGACATTTGGGGATGGAAGTACAGGGACTGGTGCCGTCGTTACTCATACTTATGCTGCTGCTGGGACCTATGAAGCGGTAGCAACTGTTACGGTTAAAAAAGATGGTTCAGAATGTGGTACAACTAAAAAGCGAACTGTTACAGTGAATTAATGCTAAAGCATAAAAATAAATATGGCCTGATTTTTTTTAAATCAGGCCATATTTATTTTTTATAAAAATTATTGTGGTCAATATATTCCCAAACTTTTGGAGGAAGTAAAGGCTGAATATTTTTTCCTTCTTTAATGTTGTTTCTAATAAAAGTCGAGGAAATTTCTACAATAGGCGCATCAATTACATGAATTTTCGGATGTGATTTTAATTCGGTGTTTTCAGGTTCATCAGAAATTCTTGGATACACATAAATATCATGATTTTCAAGAATTACTTCATAATTTCTCCATTTATGAAACGTTTTCAGATTGTCTTCACCCATAATTAATGAAAACTCATGATTTGGATATTTTTCCTGTAAATGAGCGAGCGTGATTACGGTATAACTCGGCTGAGGCAATTTAAACTCAATATCCGATGGTTTTATCTTTGGATAATCTTCTGTTGCCAGAAAAACCATTTGCAAGCGTTGTTGATCGTCTAATAAAGTCGTTTTCTTTTTTAACGGATTATGTGGTGTAACGACCATCCAAATCTGATCTAAATCTGCAAACTCAGCCATATGATTGGCAATTATCAAATGACCAACATGGATGGGATTATATGTTCCGAAATAAAGACCTATTTTCATAGTTATAGTAACTAGTAATTAGTGAAGCGTGATTAGTCTTTTAGCGTTTTTGAAAAAGCATTAATCATTTTTGATTCTTCTTCAATTTGATTTAGTATTTCTTTATAAAGAGTTTGATTGGTTATGAAACCAAGGTCATTTGCAATTAGTAATTGCGTCTCAATTTCAAATAATGAACCTCTTGATATGTTTAGAAAATGACTAAAAGATTTATCTGTATTGCGGCCATAACCCTCCGCTATGTTTGATGGAATTGAAACGGATGCTCTTTTTAACTGACTTGTTAAAGCGTATAATTCTTCTTGAGGAAATGATTTTACTAACTGATAAATTAGAGAAACGATTTTAATTCCTTTTTGCCAAACTAATAAATCTTTATATGATTTTATATTGCTCATTTTTTAAGCTAATGACTATTTACTAATTACTTTTTAGAAACGAAGTCTTTCACCAACTGATAAGCTTCTTCCTTAGCAGTATCTAAATCGTAGTTTTTAATAATAGTATCAAATTGAGGCGCTGTTGCTAATTCAACAGAAGCTTTAGCAATTCGCATATTGATTTTGTCATCACTCTCTGTTGATCTTTGTTTTAAGCGGCGTTTAAGTTCGTCAACACTTGGAGGTTTTACAAAAACAGCTAAAGTTTGTTCTGGAAATTTATGTTTGATACGAAGACCGCCGGCAACATCAATATCAAAAATCACATTTTTTCCTAAAGCCCAGATTCTTTCGATTTCGGCTTTCAAAGTTCCATAGAAATTATCTCGGTAAACTTCTTCCCATTCCAGGAATTCTTCTGCTTTAATGTGTTTTTTGAATTGTTCCAGCGAAATAAAATAATAATCTTTTCCGTGTTCTTCTTCTCCGCGTGGGTCGCGTGAAGCCGCTGAGATTGAAAATTCTAAGTTTAAATCTTCTTTCCCTAGTAAATGTTTTACTATAGTTGTTTTTCCTGATCCTGAAGGTGCTGAAAAAACAATTAATTTTCCTTTGTTCATTGTGTATGCTTTAGGCTTTAAGCAATACGCTTTAAGCTTTTATTTATGCTTTAAGCTTTAAGGCGGTAAGCCTTAGGCTTTATTTTAATGTCGTTTTAGCTTATAGCGTATTGCTTAAAGCTTAAAGCGCTTATAAAACGTTCAATACTTGCTCTTTAATCTTCTCCAATTCATCTTTCATCATCACAACCAATTTCTGCATTTGAGCATGATTCGATTTTGAACCCATTGTATTGATTTCACGCCCCATTTCCTGAGTGATGAAACCAAGTTTGCGCCCGTTAGCTTCAGTTCCGTTTAAAGTTTCAAGGAAATAGTCCAAATGATTCGTTAAACGCACTTTTTCTTCAGTAATATCTAATTTTTCTAAATAGTAGATTAATTCCTGTTCAAAACGATTTTCATCGACATTTACTTGTAATTCTGAAATAGCAGTTTGCAGACGGTCTTTGATAGCTTGTACACGTTCCGGATCAAGTGCTAAGGCGTCATCCATATATTGACGAATATTTCCAATTCGTAAGTTGAATTCCTTTTCAAGAGATGCTCCTTCGTCTTTTCTAAAACTTAAAATGTTCTGGAGTGCTTCGTCAATTGTAACCTGAATTTGTTCCCAATCATTTTCGTCAATTTCCTCACGTTCTGTTTTTAATGTATCTGGCATACGAACAGCCATTTTCATCAATTCTGTCACGTCAGCATCAGGATAAACTTCTTGCAATTGCGCGATATAATTTTTTACGACAGGAACATTTACTTTAGTTGAAGTTTGTTCAGCGGTACTTTCAATATAAATACCGAAATCTATTTTACCTCTTTCAAGTTTGGTCGAAATCAAAGTTCTTAAACCTAATTCCATTTCGCGATAAAGCGACGGCATTCGCACGTTTAGATCAAGACCTTTGCTGTTTAGAGATTTTACTTCAACCGTAATTTTTTTTGTAGGCAATTGCAAAGAAGCTTTGCCAAACCCTGTCATAGATTGTATCATATAATTGAGTATAAAGGCGCAAAGATAATTAAAAGTTTGCTGCTTTGTGTTCTAAATTGTTAATCAGTTTCGTACAGGAAGGTTTTTATTTTCTTACGATAATGCTTTGATAACTTCAGCAACATTTTTTTGGCTGTTGCCAATGTAAATTTTGCCGTCAATTATAAAAACCGGACGACTTAAAAAAGTGTAATGTTCCAGAATATATTTTTTAAAATCAGCTTCCGTTAGATTTTTGTTTTTTAAATCCATTGATTTGTACAATTGTGCTTTCTTGCTAAATAAAAGTTCATAGCTTCCAGAGAGTTTGTACATTTCTTCAAGTTCCGTTTCCGTAATCGGATTTTGTCTGATGTCTTGAAAAACCAAATTGTTTTCCGGCAAGCTTTTGATGATTTTGCGACAAGTATCGCAAGAAGCTAAGTAATATATTTTGTTCATTTTTTGTGAATTTTGTTAGAATGCAAAGAAAATCCATTTAAAGCTTAAAATTGATTAATTTTAGAAAAAAAATATAATTATGAACTCAGTTTTTGAAGTACACAAAACCATTAGAGAAAATCTTTTGAAGGTTTTAGACAATCATTCATTAGAGCAATTAAATAAAATTCCGGAGGGATTTAGTAATAATCTGATTTGGAATATTGCACATTGTGTGTCATCACAGCAAGTTTTGGTTTATAAATTGTCAGGTTTGCCAACATTTGTTTCTGAAGAATTTATTGCGAAGTACAAAAAAGGCACAAAACCCGAAGGTGACGTTTCGCAAGCCGAAGTTGATGAAATCAGGAATTTGCTTTCGGCTACTTTAACGCAAACAGAAAAAGATTTTGAAGCAAATATTTTTGTTAGTTACAATGAATATTTAACCAGCATGGGATTTACATTACGCAATGTTGAAGATGCTTTGAATTTTAATAATTATCACGAAGGCATTCACACCGGAATTGTGTGGAGCATTAGAAAATTTGTTTAAACGAAAAAATCCTGCATTAAGCAGGATTTTTTATTTATTCTATAATAGTTTCAATTGTTACTTTCATAGCACCCGCACCTTTACTTTTTGTAATCTCCATAAAAGCTCTTTTTGAAAGATCTATTTCACGGGTTTTTACAAAAGGACCACGATCGGTGATTTTTACAATTACAAACTTTCCATTGGCTTCGTTTGTTACTTTAACACGTGTCCCGAAAGGAAGTTTTTTGTGTGCGGCTGTATATTTGCTATTATTAAAACGGCTTCCATCAGCGGTTTTTTTACCATTAAAACGATCTGCATAGTAGGAGGCATGAGCGTTTTTTTTGTAGGTTTTCAATTTTAATCCTTTGTCCGTAAAAACGGAGTCTGTTGGCAGTGGAATTAAATTTGGTTTTGTCAGGGTGTCTTGGGCCTTTGGCTCAATTACTGGCTTGGTTTGGCTTATAACGTAGGTAAAACAACTTATAAAAGCTGCCGTAAGCATTGTGAGTATATAGTTTTTCTTATTTCTCATGGGTTATTTTTTTCAGACTTGGGGAGTTTGTACAAATAATATGCCATTATAAAAAAAGTCCTACAAATTTAGGACTTTTTTATTAGAACCAAAGGTTCCATGGAATTCTGCTTAAAATAAGCAATAAACCTAAACCATAAAAAATAGCAAACGTCTTAAACTTTGCTTCGCTATTGATTAGTTTTTTATGTTTAGACCATCCGATAGTAATCAGAATGATAGCTATAATATTGATAAGAGGGTGTTCAAGTGATGTAAGTCTAAGTTCAGCATTAGACATTTGCCCGAAAGCTGCTTTCCCTAAAGGAGATACAAAGTAAAGAATAAGACCAATCAATAATTGTGTGTGAGTTCCAATTAAGGCAAATAACGAAATTTTGCGGTCTTTGGCAGTAAATTCTTTTTTAGAATTGAGGCCAATTAGCGCATTCACGACAGCAACTAAAAGAAGCAATAATGCTAAGTAAGCCCAGCCCGAGTGAAGTTCTTTTAAAAAATGATCCATAAATTATGTTTTTTGTTTTAAACAAATATAGAAAAAAAGGCCATAAAAAAAACGGCATTAAACTAAAAGTCAATGCCGTTTTATTATTTATTAAGATTCTAAATTTTAGAAATCGTAACGTAATTGGAAGTTCCAAGTTCTTCCGAATCCGAAGAATACTTGGTTAGCATCAGCTACTCCTTTGTACAATCTGTTATTAGAAGCGTAAGTTCCTAAAGCTGGATTTGTTGAACTTACATTGTCATCAGCGAAAATGTTTGTTCTTGATTCAGCGATATACGTTTTATCAAATACGTTGTTGATGTTTAATCTGAAGTTTACAGATTTATCTTTGTTTTGACCAACTAACATTTTGTATGACCAACCAGCATCAACTAAACCGTAAGCAGGTAATTGTAATGAACCTTTGTTTGTTGGAGAAGCAAAGTTAATTGGACTAATTCCAGCATATAAATTGTCATTGTAGTTGTAGTTAGCATCTAAAAAGAATCTTGTTAAAACTTCGTAAGAAGCTCCTAAAGATGCTGTCATTTGAGCTGCATCACCAACTTTTACTCCATCCATGTAGATTTGAGTTGCAGAATATCCAGGAACTGGGCTGTTGTCAGCTGTATAGTAAGCATTTACAGTAGCGTTTCCTTTATATTCCCAGATTCCATAAGAGAACATACCAGTAATTCTTAATTTGTCTGTGATGTTTGAACTACCTTCGAATTCAAATCCTGAGTGAACCTCGTTAAGACCTACGTATTCTGTATAAGTAGTGTTAGCTGCAAGACCAGGAACTGTGTTAGCTGGAAGAGCATTACCTCTTAAGTATCTGTCATCCCAGTTTGTGTTATAAAGGTTTACGTTTGCAGTAAAATATTTAGAACGGAATCCGTAACCTGCTTCAAATCCTAAGATTTTCTCGTTAGTTAAGTTAGGGTTAACTGTAGATCTGTTGTTAGGGTAAACTGAGTTAAAGAAAGGTTGTTTTGAGTAGTAACCAGCATTAACGAATACATTGTGTTTTTCGTTGATGTTGTAGTTAGCACCTCCTTTTACGTTTCCACCTAATACATTTTCGTAAGGAGTAGATCTTAATGGATCTCCAGATTTGTATACGAAATCATCTTCTCTTTTGTATCCTTGTTGAGAAACAGCTCCTTGAATAAATGCACTTAAGTTATCTTTAGAGTACTCTAATTGAGTAAATAAACCGTACCATTTTACGTTACCAGTACTATTGAAAGAGATTTTCTCATAGTTTTTCTTATCAAAAACGTTCCATTGAACAGTTGTTGGGTAAGTAGTTGTAAGGTGTCTTCCGTTTGGTTTTAAATCAGCGATAAAATTATCGAAATATTCTCCACCACCTAATAAATCATTTACAACTGTATAGTGATATCCTCTGTAAGTTCTTCCGTCAAAACCAAAATCTAAAGTTAAAGTATTAGATAGTTTTTTGTTTAAGTTGATTACAGCACCATACCAGTCATGAGAGTTGATAGATGAAGTTTGAGAAATACCTGATGTATTTGTATTTGTCTGTGCGTTCCAATCAGCGTTTGATCCACTGAAGAATGAACTGTTTTGGTAAACTCCACCAATTTTTGTTCTTGTTTGAGGACCTGTAAGGCCTCCAATTGTAACAGTTTGTCCAGAGTTGTAAGCGTAGATTTTATCATAATCGATTAAACCGTCAGCTCTTCTGAAAGCCAATACGTCATTGTATGCTTTTCCTTTAATACCTCCAGTTGCACTAGCTCCAGCACCACGTCCCCAAGAAGCGTACAATACAGTAGAAAGTTTTGTAGTCTCGTTGATTGCATAATCCCAGTTAAGAGATGCAATTGGTTTATGGTAGTAGTTTTTTCTGATGTTGTATTCTTCACCATTCAAGTATCCTGTATCAGCATTGTATCTTGTGTTTGGATCTTCTTTAGTTCCATACTGTTGGTAAGTTGCAATAGTAGATGCAGTAGATCTTTGGTTGTGCCATTGTGGAGCACCAGTTACTGTTAACTGAACATCATGTTTGTTGTTTTTAGTTGTATATCCTAAAGCAACAAAATAGTTTGACCCTTCAAATTGAGTACCTTGGATATATCCGTCTCCCATTGTTTGAGATAATAATACAGAAGCAGAAAGTCCGTTGCTTAATTTCCCTGTACTGTATGAACCTTGAATTTTGAAGTTTCTAGCGTTTCCAAATCCAGAAGAGAAAGATCCTCCTTCTTTTTTGTCAGAAGTTCTTGTGATAACGTTGATTGTACCTCCTACAGAAGGTGTAGCAAGTTTAGAAGCTCCTAAACCTCTTTGAACTTGGATTACAGAAGCAACATCTGATAAACCAGCCCAGTTACTCCAGAAAACAGAACCATTTTCCATGTCGTTAACTGGCATACCGTTGATCATAACCGCAATGTTGTTTTGGTTGAAACCACGAATGTTAACTCTAGCGTCTCCAAAACCACCACCTGATTTAGTTGCATAAACTGAAGGAGTGTTTTTTAAGATCTCTGGAAACTCTTGAGTTCCAAGTTTTTGTTGAATTTCAGCTGCTTTAATTGTAGACACAGCAACCGGAGTTTTTCTGTCTTTAGCAACGTCAATTACTGTACTTTTTACGACTATCTCACTTAATTCGTTTGAGTTAGATGCTAAAGTAATCTCACCTAAGTTTGTAGTTGAGCCATTTGATACTGTAAATTTTACAGTTTTGTTGTCATAACCGATAAAAGAGACAACAATCTCTCCTGAACCCGTTGTTGAATTAATGGTAAATTTACCATCAAAATCTGTTGAAGTAGCTGTAGATGATCCTTTGATCGCTACGTTTGCTCCTGGTAATGAACCGCCCGTTGCGTCGGTAATTGTACCAGTAACTTTTCCTTGAGAAAATACGGTTGAAACTATCATAAAAAATAGTCCAGTAAGTAACCAATTTTTCATTTTCTTCATTTGTTATTTAGTTTATTGTTTTTGGCAAAATTATAACAATAAAATCAGATAATGTTATCAAAATGTTAAGAAAAATTAGTTTTACGTTTTCTGTTGCGCATTAAAATGATTTTTTCTTTTTTCATTAAATTAAATAACGTTTTTGTAGATTTTATCTATTATATTTTGTTAAAATGATAATAATTTCAACAGCGCTGTAGCAGTAAACTTTCAAATAGCACCTTTTTAGAGGGTGTAATGTTATTTTTTGTATGAAAAAACGCCTTAATTTTAAGTAAATTAAGGCGTTTCAGTTTGTTGTAAATTTGTGATTTATTTATTCTTCAAAAAGTGATTTAGTAAAAATGTTGTCGAGCTGTCGTGAGTCTTAACAGTTTTAGAATTTATTTCATCCAGAATTGAATTTGCCAATTGTTTTCCTAATTCAACGCCCCATTGATCAAAACTGAAAATGTTCCAGATAATTCCCTGAACGAAAATTTTGTGTTCATATAATGCAATCAACGAACCTAAACTTTTTGGTGTTAACTTTTCAATCAAAATTGTGTTCGTTGGTTTGTTTCCTGTGAAAACTTTAAATGGCAATAAGTAAGATGCTTTTTCTGCAGAAAGTCCTTGTTTGTCAAATTCTGCTTGAACTTGTGCCGGAGTTTTTCCATTCATTAAAGCTTCTGTCTGAGCGAAAAAGTTTGACATTAATTTATCGTGATGATCTTCGTTTCCGTAAAGTGGTTTTACAAATCCGATGAAATCAGTTGGAATTCTTTTTGTTCCTTGGTGAATTAATTGGAAAAATGCATGTTGCGAGTTTGTTCCTGGCTCTCCCCAGATAATTGTTCCAGTTTGGTAGTTCACAGGTTTTCCGTCACGACCAACACTTTTTCCATTACTTTCCATAGTTGCCTGTTGTAAATACGGAGCCAATTTGGATAAATATTGTGTGTATGGAATCAAAGCTTCACTTTCGGCACCATAAAAATTATTGTACCAAACGCTTAATAAAGCTAAAATTACCGGAATGTTTTCGTCAAATTCTGCTGATTTGAAATGGTTATCCATATCATGAGCTCCAACTAATAATTGGTTGTAATTATCAAAGCCAATTGCCAATGCAATACTCAATCCAACAGCGCTCCAAAGAGAAAATCTTCCTCCAACCCAGTCCCACATCGGGAAAACGTTGTCTGGATTAATTCCGAATTCTGTTACTTTCTGGATATTTGTAGAAACTGCAACGAAATGTTTTGCTATATCTTCCTGAGAAGCCGATTTCAAAAACCATTCTTTAATAGTTTCAGAATTTGAAAGTGTTTCCTGAGTGGTAAAAGTTTTAGAAACAATTAAAAATAATGTCGTTTCAGGATTTAATTTTTTGATTATTTCGTTTACGTGATCGCCGTCAACATTAGAAACGAAATGTAAATTCAAATGATTTTTGTAGAATTGCAAAGCTTCAACCGCCATAACTGGGCCAAGATCTGAACCTCCAATTCCAATATTCACAACGTCTGTAAAAGCTTTTCCTGTAAAACCTTTTCTTTCTCCAGAAATTACTTCGTTTGTGAAATTTTTGATTTTATTTTTTACTTCGTAAACTTCCGGAATTACATTTTCTCCGTCAACATTAATTACTGCCGATTCCGGAGCACGTAGAGCCGTATGCAAAACAGCGCGATTTTCAGTTTTGTTGATTAATTCTCCTCCAAAATAATCAGCAATTGCGTTTTTTAATCCAATAGAATTTGCCAATTCTAATAAAAGAGCAATAGTTTCCTGACTGATATTGTTTTTAGAATAATCTACTAAAAAGTCATTCCATTGTAAGTTGAATTTTTCAGCGCGTGCATTATCTTGCTGAAATAATTCTTGTATCGTAGTTTCGTGAATTGCGTTATAGTGGTTTTGCAGATTTTTCCACGCCTCAGTCCCAGTTGGGTTTGTTGTGTTTAAAGCCATTTGTATTTTATTATGTGGTTTGTTTTTTTAGAAACACAAAAATACTGAAATAACTTTTAAAAGGGTAACGGTTCACGATTATATAACAATTAGTTACGAAAACGTTTTATTGAATATCAAGGCTTAGATTCTAATCTATTCTAATGTTTTTCCATTCTGTAACTAGCTTGTCGTCTATAGTGATGTCACTAATCACAAAATATTTAAGATGATTTTTTGAAGTCTTTTTAAAGAGTTTTTTAAAATCTTTGTCAATTGTGTATTTTTCGTTTAAAACAAAAGAGAATGATTTTATTTTTTTCCACTTGTTGGTTTTTAAGCTGTATATGGTAATTGCTTTATATCGGCTTGCACAGGAAGAATAGTACTCAGCAATTTCGCTTTTTCCGTCTTCGTTAATATCTCCAATATTTATGATACTTGTTGGGTGGCAACAATTGGAATCAGTACTAATTCTAGGAATACTGTTATCTGTGAAATAATAAGAATCACCTTCTTCGCAATAATTCAATGCATGTAAAACAAATACTGAGTCTGCTTTTTTATCACCATTTAAATCTCCTAGATTATTAAAGCCTTCATTGTAAAATTCATTAAAGAGTTTTTTTTGAAGCCTAATAGGATCACATTCTTTCTTTTTCCCTTCAGCATCGTACTTTGAAATATCTAGTTTGAATTTTCTTTTAAGAATGAAATTATTGATAAATTCAATGTCATTTGATAAAACAGAATCTTTTGACGTGCCTTTTTTTATAGCTTTTAATTGTTCATCAAAAGAAAGTTTTTTTGGTGATTTTGATTTAGAGCTTACAGCGTGAGAATCTATTTTTGGCAAAGTTTCTTTTCCTTTTTCGCAAGATACAAGACTAAAGAGAATTACGAATAAAATAAATGTTCGCATAAACGGATGTTGTTTTTTTGAAAGAAATTAATTGGTAGTGAGGATTTTGATTAAAAGTGCTAAAGGAAAAATTATCGTTCCAAGAATAAAAATAGTTTTTCCGTGTTTTCGATCGTCCTCATTATATGAATAAATACGTTCGCCGTTTGGTAATGTTTTTTTAGAAGTCCAAAGAAGATATCCAATAATGATTCCAAGGAAACCACCTAAAAGAGAAAATATATAACCAACAGTAATCCAGGATTTTTGAGGTTCTTCTGGTTTTGCTAAAATTTGCAAACGCTCTTTTTTTAAGGAAGCAAGTACTTCTGAATCGATATTTTTACCTCGTTCAATTAAGAGTTTTTGAGCCAATTTATAATCAAAAACATTCCATTCGTCTGATTTTAAAAGAACATCGTACAATTCTTCATCTGAAAAACTTAGAAGGTAATGATCTTTGTCAACTTCATTTAGAATGTTTTCAGTGTCTTTTTCCAAAATAGCTTCGGCTTTTGCAAAATCAGCTGGGTCAATTTTTATTTCGTATTGATTTTGTAAAGTACTTCCTGAAAAAGTGATATCAACTGGAGCAATATTATCGGCTAAAACAGATTTAATATTATTTCTGTCCAATAATATTTCAAGTTCTTTGGCTTGGATGCGTGTTGGGAAATTCTTAAAAGCGATAAAATGTTCAGTCATTATTTGGGGTTGGTTTTTAATGTTTTTTATTTTATTCTTAAAAGTTTAATTTTCACAGAAGCAAAAGATTTCATGTGTAGATTTCTTTCTTGCAATATCATACCTATCGGTTTTTATGATTTCAAAATCGGTGTTATTTATTTCATTATAATCTGGGAACCAATTTGGTTTTAGTTCGTCGTATTTTTTTATTTTTTGTTGAAATGAAAATAGAGGAACTTTTGTACTGTTCAAGAATAAGGAATCGTAAGTCTTATTATTAGAGTAGTTGAATTTTACAAAGTTGCAAGAGCCAAGGTGAGAACCGCTTTTTAGATTGTAAGAATCCGATTTGATGATATTCGGGAACCAACCAGTTAATCTCAAATTAGTTTCTGTTTTATAATCATTATAGGTGTCAAAACTAATTTCAAACGGTTTATTTTGACATGAAATAAAAGCAATGAGGAGGGAATATTTTAGCAGTTTTTTCATAAATCAGATTACCAAACCTTCCACCAAGGTTTTTTATTTACTTCAATAGTTTTCTTTTCGGTATCAATTTCAATTCTTTTTGGCGATTCCATTTTAATTTTAGAATCATCAAAAAACAGTTCTCCAATTTCATTCATTCCTATTGGAGATTTGGTTCTTTCCTTCCAATTTTCGGTTTGTAATTCTGGAATTAAAGCAATATTTATTTTGTCACTGAATTTTTTTCTTGCTTTTTCTATAATTTCTTCTTCCAGATTTGAAGATGAATTTTTAAAAAGAGTTAGCGAATTGTCTGGAATATTTAAAAGAAAAACTTGAGTTTTGTCTCCGATTTTCTGAATATCCAAAACTTTAAAATAAGCAATTGTGTCCAAAAGAAAGTGACCAATTTTTGCGGAATCAGGATTAAATTTTGATAAATCTTTGGGATGTGCACTAGCAATTAAATATCTGAAATTTCCAGAAAGGCCTCCACCAAGAGAAGTCATGTCAGTAAAACCTTTTTCTTGAATTATTTGTCCGACTTTATAATTCGAAATTAAGTTTTCAGAAAGATTGGTGTCTCTGTAAAATAGCTTTAAACCTGAAAAAGTTTCACTATAAATTGCTTTAAGCCGAGCGTTTTTCATGTTTTGCTATTTTTTTGAATTGAGTTTTTAGTAAAAATTAAAGATTCCCTATACTATCCAATTCTCTTTTCAAAGGTTCGATTTGTTTTGCAAAACGTGTTTTATCATTTCCTGTGAGAGACTCTCCAGTTGGTAAATTCAAACGAAGCGCATCAACCTGTACGCCATTTTTCCAGAAACGGTAACAAACGTGTGGTCCTGAAGCTAAACCGGTGCTTCCTACTAATCCAATAGTTTGTCCTTGTGTAACGCGTTGTCCGCGACGAACCAAGATTTTAGACATATGTAAATATTGAGTAGAGTAGGTTCCGTTGTGTTTTACTTTTACAAAGTTTCCGTTTCCTGCAGTATATCCTGTTGCTTCAACAACTCCAGATGCAGTCGTAGAAATTGGAGTTCCTGTTGGAGCGGCATAATCTGTTCCTTTGTGCGCTTTCCAGGTATGCTGCACAGGATGAAATCTGTTCATTGTAAATCTTGAAGTGATTCGGCTGAATTTGATTGGAGTTTTTAGAAAGAAATTTTTAAGTGTTCTTCCTTGATCGTCATAATATTCGATTTTTCCTGAAAGCGTATCTTTTTCAAAAGGGAATGCATAAACGATTTTTCCTTTATATTCAAAAAAGGCAGCTTCAAGTTCTTCAACTCCGTCGTATGTTTTTCCGTTGATAAATCTTTCGGTGAAAATTAATCCGTAGCGATCACCTTTTTTAAGTTTGAAGAAGTCAATCGACCATGAAAAGACTTTTGTAATTCTGCTGGCAAGTGCTGTTTCGACACTTTCATTTCCTAAAGTTTCTGAAAGAGAACTTTTTAAAACACCACCAATAATTTTTCTTTTTAAGGTTACAGGTTTTATTTTTTTATAAGCTTTTGCAATACTGTCTCTTAAGTCAATAACATAATACGTTAGTGCATCTGGCTGATAAATAAATACCTGAAGATTGTTGGTTTTGTTTTTTGAACGAAGCAATGTAAAAGGTTTGCCATAACGAATTGTTCTAACGTTAAAAGAGTCTTTAACTTGCTCCACTATGTCGAATACTTTTTTATCACCAATATTCTGACTTTGAAAAATGGATCCAAAAGAATCTCCTTTTGAAAAGGTATCATTAACTACATTATAGTCTGCGTAATTAAACCCGAATTCTATTTTTTTGGTTTTAGGTTTGGTAATTTTGTTTTCAACTATTTCCTCTTTTTTATTACATGAGAAAACAGAAAACAAGACTATTAAAATTACGACTGCTCTTTTCAAACTTTTTAAATTTTTCTGGGAAACTAAAATATTCTATTCATTTCCCCAATTGGACAATTCTTCTTCGGTCCACAATTTAGGAAAAAAGATGCGTCTTTGGTATTTTGGATGCATATATTTTTGCCAGTCACTTCCTCCGGTCGCTTCTCCGTTGCCTTTTCCGCTTTCCAAAATATATTTTCTTGCAGTATTAAGATGCTGCATTACCCAGGTAATATTTACCGTTTTGTCATAATGGCGCATTGCGGCAATTAGTTCCGTATTTTGTTGATCTTCAATAGGAAGCTGTGTGAATTTTTGCCAAATATTTTTCGTTTTGAACGATGACATTTGTCTTAAAAACTGCTCTTTGTATTTTTTCTCAAACTCGTTAAGCAAGTATGATTTTTCTCCAGTTTGATAATCTTTTCCAGCTGCTTGCCAATACAAATGTTCGAAACTGGTTTCTAAATCGGTGTTTTCGTCAAAGTTGGCTTTGTATCTTCTGTCAGTTAAATTGATAACATCAGTCGATGCAAATTCGATCATTCTATATTGTGCGCTCTGAAAACCACTTGCTGGAGTAAGCGTATTTCTGAATTTCATATATTGATCGACGTCCATTCCGTTTTCCATAATACTGAACGAATTGGTAAGCATGTCAAAATAACGTGTGATTCTTGAAAGTCTTTCGCTGAAAAAATCAACCTGAATATTTTCTGTTTCAGCAATTTGGTCAATTTCCCACAAAATCATTTTAAAGATTAATTCGTTGACTTGATGGTACATAATGAAAACCATTTCATCAGGAAGTGTGGTACGTTGTATTTGTAAATTTAAAAGAGCGTCGGTTTGAATATAATCCCAATATGTAATTGGTTTTGACCAAAGCAATCCTTCTAACTGAACATCAGTTTTTTGATTTATAGCTTGGAATTTTTGATCAATTTCTTTTAAAATTGATTCTGAATGATCAGTAAGGTTCATTATTTTTTTGCTTTAAATGGATTTTTTAATCCTTTATATTCATCAAGATCTGCTTTGAGTGATCCAACAGCAAGATCTGCTTTAATTCTAATAGGAACTTTGTTGTCGTCGTCTGTAATCCAGAGTGTTAAACTTTCTTCTTCTTTGAAAACCCTTCCTTTCTGTACAGATGGTCTAAAAACCATCGTAGAAACGGTGCCAAATTTAGTTGTAATATCTTGACGACCTATATATTTTAACTTAAATTTTGTGATTTCGTCATCAAAAAACATGTCAATTATAATGGCTTCTCCTGATTTTAATTTATCAATATTTGGATGATTTCTTAAGTAGTAAAATGAAGAAACAATATCTTGTACATTATCAGTAGTTACAATGGTTTTTTCAGATTTTCGCTTGTAATCTTTTACCAAAACTCTGTTTTCTGCCTGATTAAAAAAACCTTCCTGATTTTTGGTATAACCGCCTTCATCAATTTTTCTCACATAACGATATGGGCTTCCGGTTTCTCTATCAAAATAGCTTTCGTATAAATCTTCAACTTTAAAGAAAAATTTAGACATGCCAGTTGTGTAACCTTTACCCACGGCATGAAAAACTTTTTTATTATTTATTGTTGCGTCTTTAATTTCGAGTGTAGCATATCCGGCGTTTATAATTCCGTAGTGAATTCTGAACTTAAAGAACTCTCCTGTGTCGAAAGCGTCTTCTTTTTGTGTATCAAAACTAAAGGCTGTGAGGATGAATATAGTGAGGATTAATTTTTTCATAGTACTGTTTTACAAATATTTATGAGGATAATTGCAAATTCTATTCCAAATGTACCAAAACAAAAAAACTCAGTCAAGTAATGACTGAGTTTTTATGCTATTAACTAACCAAAAAACTATAAATTATGAAATTTATATCAATCCAAAAGGAAACCACCCCTTTTGTTTTGCGAGTGCAAAGATAGATAGAAAGTTCAAAAAAGAAATAGCAAAAGGTAAGTTTAACATAACATTTGCATAAAAACCAACGTTTTACCGAGAATTTTTCTGCATAATGTAAAAAATCAGTGTTTTTATAATGTTCCTCTCAATTCTTGCTCTCTTTCAATCGACTCGAAAAGGGCTTTAAAGTTCCCTGCGCCGAATCCTTTTGCACCCATTCTTTGGATAATTTCGAAAAACAATGTTGGTCTGTCCTGAACAGGCTTCGTAAAAATTTGTAATAAGTAGCCATCTTCATCGGCATCAACCATGATAGCTAACTTTTCAATTTCATTAATATCTTCTTTCATCATATCCATATGAACGCCCAATCTTTCTGGGATTGCTTGGTAATATGTATGTGGTGGAGCTGATAAAAATTCAACACCACGAGCTCTTAATTGTGATACTGTTTTAATGATGTCATCTGTAGCAATGGCGATGTGCTGAATTCCAGGCCCGCCATAAAAATCTAAATATTCTTCAATTTGAGATTTTTTCTTTCCTTCTGCTGGTTCATTGATTGGGAATTTAATTCTTCCGTTTCCATTAGACATTACTTTACTCATCAAAGCAGAATATTCTGTGGTAATTTGTTTGTCATCAAAAGATAAGAAATTCACGAATCCCATAACGTCTTCGTAGAATTTTACCCAAGTATTCATTTCGTTCCAACCAACATTTCCAACCATGTGGTCAATATATTTTAATCCCGTTGGTTCTGGATTGTAATCTGATTTCCATTCTTTATAACCTGGTAAGAAAACCCCATTATAGTTTTTTCTTTCTACGAAAATATGAACGGTTTCTCCGTAAGTGTAAATTCCTGAACGGATTACTTGGCCAAATTCATCTTCTTCAACAGTTGGTTCCATAAAAGAACGAGCGCCACGTTTCATTGTTTCTTCGTAAGATTTTGTGGCATCTTCAACCCAAAGCGCTGCAACTTTTACTCCGTCACCATGTTTTTTCAAATGTTCGTTGATTGGAGAATCAGCTGTTAAAGGCGTAGTCAAAACAATTCTGATTTTGTCTTGTTTCAAAACATAGGATGCTCTGTCTTTTACACCAGTTTCTAATCCGGCATAAGCCAATGACTGGTATCCGAAAGCAGTTTTATAATAATGTGCAGATTGTTTTGCATTTCCAACATAGAATTCTACATAATCTGTTCCTAATAATGGAAGGAAATCTTGTGCTCCTTCAAAGATTTTTTCTAATCCGTATTCGACTGATTTAACTTCTTTTGACATGATGTTTATTTGTTTAATCGGTTAATCGTTTAATTGATTTTCCGAAATGTTGCTTTAAGATTTTTTTTCTAACCGCAAAGGGCGCAAAGATTTTACGCAAGGTTCGCAAAGTAATCATAGCGTTCTTTGCGTAAAATCTTTGCGACCTTTGCGGTTAAGTAGTTTAACTATTCCGTCCAGGATTTATAGTACTGACCATCATCTAATCCCATAGCTTCTTCCGTAACCATAAGTGGTCTGAAAGTATCAACCATAACGGCTAATTCCTGAGTTTCTTTGTGACCAATACTGCGTTCCATTGCACCCGGTGCCGGACCGTGCGGAATTCCTTTTGGATGTAAAGTGATATGACCTTGCTCAATATTATTACGGCTCATAAAATCACCATCAACATAATATAGAACTTCGTCAGAATCAATATTGCTGTGGTTGTATGGAGCCGGAATTGCTTTCGGATGATAATCGTAAAGTCTTGGGCAGAATGAACAAACGACAAAAGTTGCCGTTTCAAAAGTTTGATGTACCGGAGGCGGTTGGTGAACACGTCCCGTTATAGGTTCGAAATTGTGAATTGAAAATCCGTATGGGAAATTATATCCGTCCCAACCCACAACGTCAAAAGGGTGTGTAGCATAAACCACTTCGTGTAGCATGCCTTCTTTTTTGATTTTAATTAAAAAATCACCTTTTTCGTCGTGTGTTTCCAATTCATTTGGCAAAATAAAATCACGCTCGCAAAATGGAGAATGCTCTAAATGTTGACCTGATTGGTTTTTATATCGTTTAGGTGTATAAAATGGAGAATATGATTCTACATAAAATAGACGATTGTCTTCTGTTTCAAAATCAATTTGATAAATAATACCACGCGGAATAATCAAATAGTCACCATATTCGAAAGGAATATTTCCTAACATGGTTCTTAATTTTCCTTTTCCTCTATGGATGAAAAGCATTTCATCGGCATCGGCATTTTTGTAGAAATAATTTCGAAGCGATTTTTTTGGAGCTGCCAAACCAATGATACAGTCTTTGTTGACTAACATTGCTTTTCGGCTATCCAAAAAGTCATTTTCAGGTTTTAATTCAAAACCTTTAAATAGAAGTGATTTTATGTTTTTTCCGATTGCAATTTTTGGTTCAACCGAATAAGAATTTAAAATTTCTTTTACCTGAGTTGGTCTGTGAACATGGTATGACAAAGACGAATGTCCGTGAAAACCTTCTGTTCCAAATAATTGTTCGTAATAAAAACCCCCGTTTGGTTTTTCGAATTGGGTGTGTCTCTTTTGAGGAAAATCTCCAAGTTTATGATATAATGGCATGGCTTTTTCAATTAGATAATTTGTGAATTAGATAATTAGAAAATGTGAATTGCAGAGTTAATAATTAGTTCAATTTTTTAATTGACCAATTATTTCAATTCGATAGAGCCATTATTCAGGATTTCTCTTGATAAGGAATTGAAGATACTCTAATAAACCTGTCCAATTTGTTTTCATTATAACAAATGTCGTAATTTTTGACGAGTAAAATTAAAAATTATATTATTTATAACACTAATTATTTTGATTTTTTTGATATAATTTTTTGATAACAAAAAAATACCTCAAATTTATTGAACAATTCCTGATTCAATTCTTAAAATAAAAATCCAATGCTAAACCATGTATAGCTTTTTGACATTTCTGGCGACCACGATTGTTTGATTTCAATTGGACCAATAATAGTTTCTAATCCATAACCTAAAGCATAACCAGTATATTTTGGCATAGAAATCCAATCAACTGTCGTGAAAATATCGTCACCCAGATTGGCAAAATTGGCAGAAAAGTTTACGTGATTTTTCTTGAAAAGTTCATAATCCAATGTAATATCTGTTTTTATGTAGCTGTTGCCAGCAATGCTCAGAAAATCATAACCATAGAAGTAGTTAAAATTATTGATTTTGCTATAACCATATCCTCCTAAAATATAATCGAAATAAGGAACACTATCGCTTCCGATATTAAATCCGGCATCGGCACCAATTTTGACAGTTGCTCTTCTAAATAATGTTTTGGCAAATGCGATTTCGGCTTTTGCCATAGAAAACGGTTTAAAAGTATTGGTGTAATCAGAAGAAGCTAAATAAGTTTGTATGTCGCTGGAGAAATACAAACCAGAACGAGGAAAAGTTTTTTTGTCAAAAGAGTCGTATTTTAAGTATCCAAAAACACTCATGTAATTACTTTTGTCAATAATGTTTCCTTCATTTGCCAGTGTTGGCGAATTGATTTTTAAATATTTATATTCTAAACCACCGCCCATCAAAAATTTCTGAACAAAAATAGTTTGAAAATAAGCCTGATTGGTAAGATCAAAAAAATCAACATTAATAAGGTTTACATTTGGATTTGATTGCTCAAGTCGGCTTATGCTTGTTGTCACATTTCGGTTAAATTGATTTAATCTTGAGCGAAATCCAAAACTGATATTAAATCCGTTTTCGATATAATAATTAAAATCATATCTAAAATTATCTCCTAAAATAATATCTAAGGAAGTAACGTCATTTTTTAGAAATGTTTTTTTGTGCGTTAGATTTAATAAGATGGCACTTTTGTAAAGTCCATCATAATGTAAACCAAGTTTTAGATACGTTTGGGTTGGGTTTTCTTTCAAAACAAGATCCAAATTGTCACCGTTTTTATCTCCCGGTTGCAGGCAATATGAAATTGTACTAAAGTTTTGAGTTGCATCTAAATTGTTCATTCCGGTTTTTAAATCATCATATGTGATGGTACTTCCGGGTTTAAAACGCAGTTTTCCGTTAATATATTCTTTAGTGTAATTGTCTAATTTATCGACATTAATTTTTTCTATTTCTAAAGTATCACTGCTGACTTTGAGTTTTGGTTTTTTATAAAAAGTTTCTTCCGTAACTAATGTTTTGATTTTTTCGTAAACAGCAAAAGTAGCTTCTTCTCCTTTTCTGATTATTTCTTCGCCGCGGTCAAATGAAATTACGCCAAAATCACGAATATCTGGTTTTATGTAAACGTCGGTTTCTTTTCTTTTGCTTTTCATTTTCTCAATCGACTGAAGATTGGTGATCTGAACTAAAATTCGGGTTGCATTTTTTAGCCCTTTTCTATTCTGTAAATCATCTTGTACATCGACACCAATAATGATGTCGGCTCCAAGGTTACGCACTTCCTGAATTGGATAATTGTTGACCACGCCGCCATCGACCAAAAGTTTTCCGTCAATTTCGACCGGTGTAAATAACGAAGGAAAAGCAGCACTGGCCATCATAGCCTGCACCAAATTACCTTTGTTAAGCAATACTTCCTCGCCAGTTTCAATATTTGTTCCAATACACAAAAATGGAGTTGGCAATTTATTGAAATCGCGAACATGACGAACATTTCTGGTCAAGCTGCTTAAAAGATTGTAATTATACATTCCTTTTGAAAGTGCTTCTGGAATTCCAATTTTGAAATTACTGAAAGGCAAAGTAATGGCATACAATTCGTCATTTTTTTTGCCATAAAAATTTTTAGAAGAACGCGGAATATAATCGTTGATCAATTCGTCAAAATTTGTTTTCTTGAAAATCGAATCAATTTGTGATGCATTATAACCAGTGGCATAAAGTCCGCCAATTACAGATCCCATGCTGGTTCCACCAATATAATCGATTTTGATGCCGGCTTCTTCCAAAACCTTTAATACACCAATATGTGCAAATCCTTTTGCGCCGCCGCCGCTTAAAACTAAACCAATTTTTGGTCTTTTAACGCTGTCTTGTTTTATCTCCTGTGAAAATGATTTCTCTGGAAGAAGTAACAATATAAAAAGTACGACTGCAACGTTCCAGATTGAATTGGAAAAAAAACCTTTCGACAGAGTATGTGAAATGAACACTTTTTTTAAGTACATAAAAAGCAGCTAGTTGGTTTTGTAAAAGTCGACAATTTTTTTGGCTTTTGAAACTCCAATTACATCTGAAATTTCTTTTTCGGATGCTAATTTTAATCTTTTAACACTTTTAAAATGCTGAATCAAAGTCAGCATGGTTTTTTCGCCAATTCCCGGAATACTTTCAACCGAAGAATTCAGCGCTGCTTTGCTTCGTTTGTCGCGGTGAAATGTGATTCCAAATCGGTGCGCCTCATTACGCAATTGCTGGATCACTTTCAACGTTTCCGATTTTTTGTCCAGGTATAACGGAATCGAATCGCCGGGATAAAAAAGTTCTTCAAGACGTTTTGCAATTCCAATAATGGCAATTTTTCCTCGTAAGCCCAGTTCATCAATACTTTTTAACGCAGCTGATAATTGTCCTTTTCCACCATCAATAATAATTAATTGAGGCAAAGGTTCATTTTCTTCCAATAATCTTTTATAGCGTCGGCCCACAATTTCAGTCATCGAAGCAAAATCATCAGGGCCTTC
Organism: Flavobacterium resistens; assembly: GCF_900182645.1. GTDB lineage: Bacteria > Bacteroidota > Bacteroidia > Flavobacteriales > Flavobacteriaceae > Flavobacterium > Flavobacterium resistens. The sequence continues at coordinate 270,679 of NZ_FXTA01000004.1, forward strand.
AACGGTTTTTACATTAAAATGACGGTAATCTTTTTTGCTAGGTTTCCCATCTTTAAAAACAACGCAAGCTGCAACCGGATTTGTTCCCTGAATATTCGAGTTATCAAAACATTCAATATGGCGTGGTTCAACCGGAAGACGCAAATCTTTTTGCATTTGTGCCATAATTCGATTTGTATGTCTGTCCGGATCTACAATTTGTAATTGTTTCAACTGTTCGATTCGATAGAATTTAGCATTTCGAATCGACAAATCCAAAATCTGTTTTTTATCACCAAGTTGCGGAACGGTCGTTTTGATGTTTTCTCCCAAATCAATTTCAAACGGAACAATAATTTCTTTTGATAACAATTGAAAACGTTCACGAAGTTCGACGATTGCTAATTCTAATAATTCTTCGTCGGTTTCATCCAGTTTTTTCTTCATTTCCAAAGTATGCGAACGAATAATAGAACCATGTGAAATCTGAAGAAAGTTTACAAAAGCAGCACTTTCGTCTGAAACAATTGAGAAAACGTCAATATTTGTAATCTTCGGATTTATGATAGTAGATTTGGATTGATAGTTCTCCAAAACTTCGATTTTTTCTTTGATTTTTTGCGCTTCTTCAAATTGTAAGTTTTGGGCATAACTATTCATCAATTTCTTGAAATCCTTTAAACTTTCTTTGAAGTTCCCTTTCAAAATTTCACGAATCGCATCGACTTGTCTTTGATATTCTTCCAAAGGTTCTAAACCTTCGCATGGACCTTTACAATTGCCAATATGATATTCCAGACAAACTTTGAATTTTCCGGAATCAATATTGGATTTACTTAAATCATAATTGCAGGTTCGCAACGGATATAATTCTTTGATTAATTCCAAAATCGTATGGACCGTTTTGAAATTAGTGTATGGTCCAAAATATTCAGAACCGTCTTTAACCATTCTTCTTGTAGAAAATATTCTCGAAAAAGGTTCTTTTTTTATACAAATCCAAGGATAACTTTTGTCATCGCGAAGTAGTACATTATATCGTGGCTGAAGTGTTTTGATTAAATTGTTTTCCAGTAAAAGCGCGTCGGTTTCTGTTGGAACGACGATATGTTTTATAGTCACAATTTTTTTGACCAAAACATTCGTTTTAGCCGTATCATGAATTTTATTGAAATAGGAGGAAACTCTTTTTTTTAAGTTTTTGGCTTTTCCAACATATAAAATCTTTCCGTCTTTATCATAATATTGATATACGCCAGGATTGTCTGGCAAGGTTAGAATTTGAAGATCTAAGGACGGTTTTTGCATTCTTTTTTGTTTCTGAAGAGAGATGACAAGCAATTTCAAAAATCATTCCGATTTATCAAAAAAAGCTTACTATCGATTTAGTTTCAAATTTACGAAATCAAAAGAATAATTTCTATATTTAGCTTTTATAATTCTACATGAAAAATAGCAAGCCCTTAGTTATCTTCGATGAAGCAATTTTGCCTGGAGAAAGCAGAACGATTAATGTTGAAATCGCACGATTGCATACGACTACAAAACTTAATATTCCAGTAATTGTTCGCCGTTCAAAAATTGAAGGCCCTGTTGTTTTGTTTTCAGCAGGAATTCACGGCGATGAAATAAACGGTGTTGAAATTGTACGACAGATTATCAGCAAAAAAATCAATAAACCGGCGCGCGGAACCATAATTTGTATTCCAATTATCAATATGTATGGTTTTGTAAACAAGTCGCGCGAGTTTCCTGATGGACGCGATTTAAATCGGGTTTTTCCAGGAAGCAAAAAAGGTTCTCTTGCTAGCCGATTCGCATTTCATATTGTCGAAGAAATTTTGCCGATTTTAGATTATGCAGTAGATTTTCATGCCGGAGGAGCAAGCCGATTTAATGCTCCGCAAATCAGAATTACAGAGAATAATCCCGAATTGAAAGTTTTGGCCGATGTTTTTAATGCACCATTTACTTTGTACTCTAAAAATATTGGAGGTTCTTTTAGAAATACTTCTGAAAAAGCAAATGTGAAAATGCTGCTTTTTGAAGGCGGAAAATCGTTGGACATTAATAATGATATTGCCAATGAAGGTGTTTTGGGAACAAAACGATTGTTGAATTATCTTGGAATGCTTGATTCAAAACAACTTGTTGAAGCTGCACCGATGCCTTCAATTTATATTAAAAATTCAGTTTGGCTTCGTGCAAAATGTTCTGGTCTGCTTCATGATTTTAATTTAATCGGGAGGTTTGTGACAAAAGGAACTATTTTAGCGATTATTACAGATCCTTTTGGGAAATTTGAGCAAAAGGTAAAAGCACCTCATGACGGATTTATAATTAATGCCAATCATTCGCCAATTGTTTACGAAGGTGATGCCATTTACCATATCTCTAAAAAACCTGAAAATGCCGACGAATAAAAAAGAACTTCGATTACATTACAAAAATCTGCGTGCAGCACTTTCTGAAGAAGAAATTGAAGAAAAAAGTCTGGCTGTTGCTAATAATTTAATCCCGCTACCGATTTGGGATAAAACATACTTTCATGTTTTTCTTCCAATTGTCGAACATAAAGAAGTCGATACAGAGTTTGTTTTGCATTTGCTTTCCGGAAAAGATAAAGAAATTGTGATTTCAAAAAGTGATTTTGAAACGCGCGCAATGACACATTTTTTATTGACCGATAATACGAAAATTAAAAAAAACGAATACAATATTCCGGAACCAGTAAACGGTCTTCAGGTTCAGAGTTCAAATATTGATGTTGTTTTTGTTCCGCTTTTAGCTTTTGATATTCATGGAAACCGAATTGGTTATGGAAAAGGTTTTTACGATAAATTCTTAGCAGAATGCCGACCAGAAACGATAAAAATTGGACTTTCATTTTTTGAAGCCGTAAATCAGATTGATGATGTCTTTGAATCGGATGTGAAATTGGATTATTGTGTTACGCCTTTAAAAATCTATACTTTTTAAATTTGACACTTGAATACATATAAGATTTTTAATGGCAAAACTTATTTTATTATTAAATTTTTTATGCCACATTAATGTTTGCTGAATAATTCAAGAACAAAATAAAAATCCCAAACTCCAGTTTAAGAATTGGAATTTGGGATTTTTTTATTGTATTATTTTTAAAAATTTACTTTACTTCTTTAATAGTTGAACCATCAATCCAGCCTTCAGTTCCATCGGTTAATTCGATTTTTTTCCATTGACCTAAAACTTCGGTTACATAAACTTTTGCACCTTCGTGTAATAGGAAAATTGCTGCGCCGCCTTTTTGAGGTTCGCTTCGTACTTCGCTTAATTCAGCAAAAACAATTGCTGGACGATCATTATCAAAATGGTTTTTTTCAGACATTCCTGCTGAAACACTCAATCCTAAAGCAACCAAAAGAACAAACATTCCAATAAAATAAATTCTTTTTGTAAGCGTCAGTTGTGAAAAGTAATAGCCGATAAAACTCAATAAGAAAAGAAATGCAATTCCAACCGAAATTTTTGCCCAGGTATTATAATCGAAAATACCGGTAAAATTCTGTATTAGTTTTGCGAAACCAACTTTCGGAACTTCTTTAATTTCGTCAATTGTTAGTTTTTTGGCAAATTTTAAATTGTTTAGTGTTTCCGGATCATGAGGTTTTAAAACTAAAGCTTTTTCATAATTGTATATCGCCGGAGCAACTTTATTTAGCTTATAATAACTATTAGCCAAATTGAAATACAACTCAGCCGATTCTTGTTTTTTTTCTTTTACAACACCTTCATAAGCCTGAATAGCTTCCTGATAATTGCCTCTTTGGTACATGGCATTTCCTTTTTCAAAGCTTTGAGCAAAGAAAACCTGTGTGATGAATAAAAAGAGATAGACTATATTTTTCATTTTATTTTCTTTAAACTAAACGATCTGTTTTTCTAATTCTGAAATAATCAAAACGGCTTTGTCAAAATCTTGTTGAATCGAAGCGCTAGATGCCGGAGCATAGCGTGCAAATTCGCAGTTTTCAGTCAAATTAATAAAGCTTTGAACAGATTCTGGGTTTGCATTTCTTGACAACAACAATTCACGAATATTATCTTTACTCATCTCTGAAGTTTCAATATGCAGTTTCGCTTTCAGGAAGTTATGCATTGCTTTTTCCAGCGCGATATAAAATGCTTCTTTGTTGTTAAGCTGTTTTTTAGCTTCAGACAAATATTTCTTAGCCAGCTTATTATTCATTTTGATTCGGTTTCCAGCAACGTCGCCATCAATTGCTTCTTTTTTCTTCTTAGCAATGATTATAATTGGCAAAATGATGAAAGGTGCAAACAACAAGGCATAATACAAATCAGAACCATAAAAATCATTTTTAGCGATAGAAACTAAAGAAGTTCTTGATTTGATATATTTAAACTGATCTGTTTTTGAAATAACATTTTTAGCCGCATTTGCTGTACTATTTGCTTCAGCCTGCATTGGGCCATCTAAAACATCAATCGCAATTTCCTGTGAAGTGATTGTTTTGTATGAACCTGTACTCAAATCAAAATACGAAAACTGCATTGGCTTAATAATATATTTTCCTTTGTATTGTGGTACAATAGTATATTTATCTGAAATTCTTCCCGACATACCAGTTAAAGAAGTTGTCACTTTTTCATCATGAACCGGATCATACATTTCCAGCGCATTTGGAACAACTGGTTTTGGTAAAGTAAACAGTTTCATGTTTCCGCTTCCGGAAGCACTTACAACTAAATCCAAACCTTCGCCACTTTTTACACTTGTTTTAGATGGTGTAACAATAAAGTTGAATTTTCCAACAGCACCGCTGAAACCTTCTGGTTTTGCAGTTTCAGGAAGCGGTCTTACGTTTATTGTTTTGGCTCCAGCCGAAACTACTTTATTGTCATCGGTAATAATCATTTGACCAAACATATCGCGACGATTTGTTGGCAATTGTACACCAATATCCAATGAAAGCGGTTCGATTGTTAATTTGCCTGATTTTTGAGGATACAGGATTGTTTTTTTCAAAATCACAAAATAGCATCTTTGACCCTGAAAACTTCCTTCTTCAATTGATAATTGTTTAATATCAATGTTTTGATTCCAAAAATCATTGTATTTTGGTTTTGCCAATTCTTTAAAACCAGTAACCCCAATATTATTGAAATACAATTTGTAAACAACCGTAATTGGTTCGTTCAGATAAGGATTTGTTTTTGAAATTTCGGCAACCAGATTAAGAGTTTCACTTCCTTGTCCTTGCGGTCTGTCATTTGGATCTCTCTCTTGGGCAACGGCATTTGTAACAACAATTTTTATAGGCGAAGTTTTGTAAATCTGTCCATTAAATTCAATTGCAGCCTGACGAATTGTTACATTTCCTTTTCTATCAGGTTGTAAAATATAAGAATATATTTTTTGAAAAGAGCTTCGGCCATTAACCCATGACTGGCTTATTTGCTGACTTGGTCCGGCTACGATTTTAAATCCATCAAAATTAGGCTGTTCAAAGTTGTCTCCATCAACATTCATGATGAAGTCAATTCGAAGTCTTTCGTTGAGGCCAAGCGTGTTTTTGCTGACTCTGGCTTCAAACTGAACTTGAGCTAAAAGCCCTTGAAAAGTGAATAGAAATAATATTAAAAATCTTTTCATTAAATTGTTTAATCGTTTATTTGTTTTAACCGTTTAATCGCTTTTATATTGTTTAATCGTTTAACTGTTTATTCGATTAAATAAATAAACAGTTAAACGATTAGCCTAAAAATCCTACCAGTCTTTTTCTGTTTTTTTAGGACTTCCTTTTATTTTTTGGGCGTTTACTTTATCCTGAACTTTCTTCTCTTCATTGTTAACCGCATCTAATAAATTTTGAACACGATCTTTTGATATTCCTCCAGGTTGTGGTTTTGGCTGTCCGTTATTATCAGATTTATCATCTTTTTTCGGATCATTTTTGCCGTCTTTTTTATCCTTGTCTTTATCGCCTTTATCGTCTTTTTTATCTTTATCCTTGTCCTTGTTTTTATCTTTGTCTTTGTCCTTGTCTTTATTTTTATCCTTATCCTTGTCTTTGTCTTTATTTTTGTCTTTATCTTTTTTAGGAGGATTTTCTTTTAGTTTTTGTTTGGCCAAAGCATAATTGTAACGAGTTTCATCATCAGTTGGATCATTTCGCAATGCTTGTTTGTATGCCTCAACAGCCTGCGTGTAATCTTTCTCTTTCATGAAAACATTTCCTAAATTATGATAAGCAGTATGTTTTTCAGGTCTTGTTTTAGCATTTTTTATCGCTTTCGCGTAAGCGAATTTGGCTTCCGAAATTTGGTTTTGCTTATAAATAGTGTTTCCTAAATTGTACGAAGCAGCTGCTTTTTTTGGAAATTTTGACTGTGAAATTCTATAATTCGCTTCGGCATCAACAAATTTATTCTGTTTATATTCTTCGTTCCCGTTTGGCAATGTTTTGTCTTTCTCCTGAGCAGAAACTGCTAAGGAAAACGTTAGTAAAATATAAAGAAGTAAATTTTTCATTCTAAATTTTTTATTTTTTTGTTTCGGGAATTTTGCGAAACAATTATTTCTTTTCATTAAATAAATTCAGCTCTTTTATCCAGTTTGTTTTTCTTTCCAAAAGGAAAATATCTAAGAATAATAATAGAAAAGCGAAACCAAGAAACCATTGAAATTGCGATTGAAATTCGGCCATTTGCGTTGCTTCAAACTCTGTTTTTTGAATATTGTTCAGCGCATTTTTAACGTAATCCAAAACTTCTTTGGTATTGCCGCCATAAACATAACCGCCTTTTGTTGCTTTTGCAATAGTTTTTAAACCTTCCTGATTTAATTTAGTTATTACAATTTCTCCGTTTTGATCTTTCTGATGATTTCTAACAATGCCATTTTCTTTTAACGGAATTGTTCCTCCTTTTTCAGTTCCAACTCCAATTGTAATGATTTTCATTCCCAATTTATTGGCTTCTTCGGCAGCTGCAGAAGCGCCTTCAGAATGATCTTCTCCATCAGAAATCAAAATCAATAACTTGCTTGTTTTGCTTTTTTCATCAAAATAAGTTGATGATAAACGAATTGCCTCATCAAGTGAAGTTCCCTGAGACGAAACCATATCTGGAGTCATACTTTGCAGGAACATTTTGGCAACACTATAATCAGTAGTAATCGGTAAAACTGGGAAAGCACTTCCGGCGTAAGCTACAATTCCAATTCGGTCACTTCCTAACTGATTGATAATTTGCGAAACAATTTGTTTACTTTTTTCAAGACGATTTGGCGCAACATCTTCGGCCAGCATACTTTTAGAAACGTCGACAGCAAAAACAATATCGATTCCTTCGCGTTTAACGGTTTCCATTTTTGTCCCTATTTTTGGATTTACAAGTCCAATAATCAAACAGGCAAGTGCCAAAAGGATAATCGATAATTTTAATACTGGTTTAAAAACAGAACTTTCAGGGCTCAGTTTTTTGACCATTTCTATATCACCAAATTCGCGTTGTTTTTTTCGTTTCCAATATACATTGAAAAGAAAAATACATACCAAAATTGGTAGTAAAAATAAAAGGTATAAATATTTTTTTTCGTCTAATTCCATTTTAAATTTTAGATTTCTGAATTTAGATTTTAGATTTTTTTTAATCCAAAATTAAATGAAGCTTCTGTAAACCGTATTTCTTAAACCAACTTCCAGCAATAATAAAAAGACTGCCAATGAAACAAAAAATCGGTATTTTTCGTCATAATCGTAGAACTTCAATTCCTGTATTTCTGTTGTTTCTAATTTGTTGATTGCATTATAAATTTGGGCTAATCTGTCATTGCTGGTTGCTCTAAAATACGTTCCATCAGTTTTGCGTGCAATGCTTTTCATTAATTGCTCATCAATTTCTACTTTTTGCATTTTGAATAAGAAACCGCCATTTGGTCCATATGCATATGGAGATTCTGCCATTCCATTTGTTCCCAGACCAATAGTGTAAACTTTGATGCCATATTGTTTTGCAATGTCTGCAGCAGTTTCAGGTTCAATAAATCCGGCATTATTTACACCGTCTGTCAATAAAATAATAACGCGACTTTTTGCTTTACTGTCTTTTAATCGGTTTACAGCAGTTGCCAATCCCATTCCAATTCCAGTTCCATCTTGTAAAGCAGTATCATATTTGATTTCCTTTATTGCTTCCAAAATAATGGCTTTATCGCTCGTAACAGGTGTTTTGGTATAGGCTTCTGATGCATATAAAACTAAACCAATTCGGTCATTAGGTCTTTCGCCAACAAAATCTGCGGCTACTCTTTTTAAAGCTTCCATACGGTTTGGCTTCAAATCTTTTGCCAGCATACTTCCGGAAACGTCGATTGCCATTACAATATCAATTCCTTTAGTTGTTTTGGTTTGATTGCTGATGTCAACTGTTCTTGGTCTTGCCAAAGCAATAATTAATGAACATAAAGCAATAATCCTGAAAACATACAAGCATGGTTTTAGTTTTGTCAACAGTGATTCGCTGTTTTTAAAACCGATAGTTGAACTCATTTTTAAAGTTGCAGATTGTTGGTTTCGTTTCCAGAAGTACCAAGCACTCACAATCGGAATCAAAAGAAACAGCCAAAAGAATTCTGGATTTAAAAAAGTGATCTTTCCCATTAGTTACTAGCTTTTCTAAGTTCAACAGAATTTAAAATTCGGTCTGTAATCGTATTTCCGTAGCTGTCGCCTTCTTCGTGCGAAATAATAATTTGCTGCAATCCTTGTTCTTGTTTAAACAAAAGAATTTCGTAATACACTTTTGTACTGCTTTTGGTAAGGGGATTTATAACTGTCATCGTTCCATATCCTTTTAAGCCCTGAACACCTTCGTTTGTTTGGTAATCTTCTTGTTTTACAATTATATTTTGTCCGCCTTGGGCTTCAATAACTTTTAATGAACCTTCTAATGTTTTTGCCAAATCGATTTCTGTTGGCGTTTTGAATTTACTCGTTGAAACCGCAATGTAAAAATTGTCCGTCATGCCTCCATAAACAAAAAGCTGCATTTCCTTAATTAAAGCCATAGCATCTTTCGGAAGAACTTTTAATGGGTCCACTCGTTTTAAAACTTGAGGCGTTTCAAGTAAAACTCCTGGATTTCCGTACTCACTTTTTACCCATTCGCTTTCCAAAAGGCGTTTTGTTGGGTTCATTAAAACGGTGTCTTTTACATTAGTGAAACCTTTTACAGCAATTAAAACAGCTGTCGTTACAATCAATAAACCAAAAACAGATGCGACAGCAATCGTAATTCGTTTATTTCTTTGTTTCTTTAATTGAAGTTTAATCTGTTTTTGTCTTTGAGCTTCATTCAGTAATTCATCTTCTTCTGATGGAATTTCTGTCGGAATTGCATTATCCAACGTTAAAATTACTTTTTGGATTTTATTTCTATCTTCAGTAATTTCAAAATCCAAAGGTTTTGATTTTGCAAATTTTACCAAATCCGCCTGACGTAAAACTCGTTCTAAATTTTCAACCGTTTCTGGCGTTAAAGTCATTTTCTTTTTGGTCGAAGCGGTTCTTATTGCCTGAATTAATTCAGAAGTCGTGCTTTCCATTGCCGGAATGTGAATGGCTTCTTCAATATAATTTCTGGCAATATCTGTCAGTTCGCTATAGTATTCTTTGATTTCTCCTTTTTGAACAAGTTCTTTTTGTTCTAGATTGTTTAATAAGCTTGTTGCTTTTTCGATAGGAGTTTTATAAACTTCTTCTTCGATTTTCTTTTGTTGGCGTTTTTTTACATACCAATACACAAACGCTCCAATACCAAGAATAATCAATAATGCTAAAACATATTTCCACCAACTTCCAAGACCTTCGTCAGCAGTGCTGATGTCTTTGATATCGTACATTTTTTGTTGTAAAGTATCGACTTTTACATTGGCAACTTCAACTTTGATTGAATCAGAGAAATACGGTTTTTTGTCGATTAAAATCGTAACACTCGGAATTACATATTTTCCAGAATCAAATTGTGTTAGTCCATATTTTTTGATCAGTTCATAATTGCCGTCTTTCTTTACTGTATCAACTGGATACGACTGAATAACTTCTAAAGGTCCAAAAGTTTTTTGTTTAGGAAAAACAACTTTCGATTTTGAACTTACAACTGTTTTCAGCGTAAGCTTGAATTCAGCTCCAATTTTGTTTTTTGTAGTATCAATACTAGTTTCGACTTGCTTTTGCTGTGCAAAAACCGCCGATGTAAGCAAAAATAGAAATATGTAAAATTTTAATTTCATTTGATTTTTGATTTCAGATTTTAGTCTAAAACGAAAGCTTAAAAATAGAACACGGATGACACAGATTTAAGCAGATTATATTTTTTTATAATTGAAAAACGATATTTTAAAATCTAATATTCTAACCTTCTAATCCCGAAGTTTCGGGATAATTATCTAGACTTGAAATAGCCTAATAATTTAGTTACATAATTTTCATCGACTCTGGTATTTACCACGCCAGCGCCAGATTTGCTGAAAGTTTCCTTGAAATAATTTACTCTTTCGTGATAATGTTTTTCATAGTTCATTCGAACTGTTTTTGAACCTGTATCAACCAAAATTGTTTTTCCGGTCTCTGCATCCAGCATGTTTACCATTCCTAAATTTGGAATTTTTTCCTCACGGATATCATATACGCGAACTCCGGTAAGGTCATGTTTTTTTGAAGCAATTTTTAAAGTTTGCTCATAATTTTCAGACATGAAATCTGAAATCATAAAAACAATGGCTTTCTTTTTCTGAGTTCCTGATAAAAATTTCAAAGCTTCAGAAATATCGGTTTTGTGGCTTTTTGGTTCAAATTCGATTAATTCACGAATGATTCTTAAAACGTGCGAACGGCCTTTTTTTGGTGGAATATACAATTCAACATTATCAGAAAATAAAATCAATCCAATTTTATCGTTGTTTTGTGTAGCCGAAAAAGCCATCGTTGCCGCAATTTCGGTTACGATGTCTTTTTTAAACTGAGTTTTTGAACCAAAACCTTCAGAACCCGAAATATCAACCATCAAAACCATGGTCAATTCGCGTTCTTCTTCAAATACTTTAACGTGAGCTTCGTTGTAGCGTGCGGTTACGTTCCAATCGATGTTACGAATATCATCTCCGTATTGGTATTGACGCACCTCGCTAAACGTCATTCCTCGTCCTTTAAATGAAGAGTGGTATTCTCCCGAAAAGATATGATTACTCAATCTTTTGGTCTTGATTTCTATTTTCCGTACTTTTTTTAAAAGCTCTTTTGTATCCATTTTCTGTAGTGATTAGTGAATAGTAGTTAGTGAATAGCAAAAAAGCAGAAAGCTAATTACTAATCACTCTTTACTAATTACTATTTATGGTACCTCAATCTCGTTAACGATTTTGTTGATAATGTCTACAGAAGTAATGTTTTCTGCTTCTGCTTCGTAAGTGATTCCAACTCTGTGACGTAAAACATCGTGAACAACTGCACGAACATCTTCTGGAATTACATAGCCACGACGTTTAATGAAAGCATAACATTTAGCAGCATTAGCCAAGTTGATACTTCCACGAGGAGAAGCTCCAAAACTGATAAGCGGTTTTAAATCGGCTAATTTGTATTTTTCTGGGTAACGTGTAGCAAAAATGATATCTAAGATATATTTCTCAATTTTTTCATCCATGTAAACTTCACGAACAGCTTCTTGTGCACGTAAAATTTGATCTACAGAAACCACCGGGTTTACTTTTTCGTAAGATCCTTTTAAGTTTTGGCGAATTACAAAACGCTCTTCGTCAATTTTTGGATAATCGATAACAGTTTTCAACATGAAACGGTCAACCTGAGCTTCAGGAAGTTGGTAAGTTCCTTCTTGTTCAACCGGGTTTTGAGTGGCAAGAACCAAAAATGGACGATCTAATTTGAAAGTGGTGTCACCAATAGTTACTTGTTTTTCCTGCATTGCCTCAAGAAGTGCAGATTGTACTTTTGCAGGAGCACGGTTGATCTCGTCGGCAAGTACGAAATTAGCAAAGATTGGTCCTTTTTTAATAGAGAATTCGTTTGCTTTAATATTGTAAATCATTGTTCCGATAACATCGGCAGGCAATAAATCGGGCGTAAACTGGATACGGCTGAAAGAACCTTGAACCGCTTGAGATAGCGTGTTAATTGCTAAAGTCTTGGCCAAACCAGGAACTCCTTCAAGTAAAATATGTCCCTGTCCTAAAAGACCAATTAATAAACGTTCGACCATGTGTTTCTGGCCCACAATAACTTTGTTCATTTCCATTGTAAGAAGGTCTATAAAAGCACTTTCTCTTTCAATTTTTTCATTGATCGCTCTAATGTCTAAAGTCGTTGTATTTTCTTCCATATAAATGTTTTTAAAAGCTTTTTTAAACTCTTGATTTTTACGTCCGGTTTTTGAGAGTGCAAATTGAATATTTTTTGAGAAGTAAGATGTTAAAGAATGGTTAAAACTTCGACCAAACACCTAATTTTAAGGACGAATTGTGAATCTATTTTTATATTTTTAAGAACTTTGATGGATATGTTTTTAAAAAGCATATTTATTACCAAAAATAACGCAATATAACCATGAGCAAAACAACATTATCGCCTATTATTTCAGGCACTATGAATTGGGGAATCTGGGACAAAAACCTTTCAGCTAAAGAAATGGAAAACTTGATACAAATTAGTATCGAAAACAAAATTACCACTTTTGATCATGCCGATATTTACGGCGACTATACCACCGAAGCTGAATTTGGAAAAGCATTTAAAGCAAGTAAAATTTCCCGCGAAAAAGTACAATTAATTACAAAATGCGGTATTCAGTTGGTGAATGAAAACCGCAACACAAAAATCAAACATTATGATTATTCTAAAGACTATATAATTTGGTCTGTTGAAGAATCACTAAAGAAACTCAAAACAGATTTTATCGACGTTTTTTTATTGCACAGACCAAGTCCGCTGATGCAGGCTGATGAAATTGCTGAAGCAGTTGAAAAATTAAAATCGGAAGGAAAAATTATTGATTTTGGACTTTCGAATTTTACAAGTTCTCAAACCGAATTAATTCGCCAGAAAACTGAAGTAAGTTTTAATCAGGTACAATTTTCTGCAACACATTTTGAAGCAATGACTGACGGAAGTTTGGATTATATGCAAACGCATGGAATTCGACCGTTGTCATGGAATCCGCTTGGAACTGTTTTTAGAGAAGATACCAAAAAAACACGCCGCTTGAAAAAACTGTTTTCAGTGCTTTTGGAAAAATATCATTTAGGTGCAGATACACTTTTGTTGGCCTGGATTTTAAAACATCCGGCAGGAGTTATTCCAATTGCAGGAACTGTTAACGTTGCCAGAATTCAATCTTTATTAAAAGCAGTTGAATTAGATATGGACAAAGAAGACTGGTTTGCCATCTGGACAGAAAGTATGGGCGACGATGTTGCGTAGATAAAAATATTGGCCCACAGAATTTTACGGATTAAACAGGTTTAAAAAATTACAGTGTGAATCTGTTTAATCTGTAAAATCCGTGGGCAAAAACAAATACTTAAAATGAAAAAAACAGCCCTAATTACTGGAGCAACAAGCGGAATTGGAAAAGCAACCGCACAAATACTGGCAAAAAACAATTATAAAGTTATTCTTTGTGGCAGACGTAAAGATCGTTTAGAAGAATTGGAAAAAGAGCTTTCTGCTTTTACAGAAGTACATTCTTTATCTTTTGATGTTCGGGATAAAGATGCCGTTTTCTCAGAAATTAATTCTTTGCCAGAAGATTTTTCAACAATTGATGTTTTAATCAATAATGCTGGAAATGCACACGGTTTAGATCCGATTCAAAATGGAGATATTGATGATTGGGATGCTATGATTGATATTAATGTAAAAGGACTTTTGTATGTTTCTAAGGCAATTATTCCGCAGATGATCGAGAGAAAAGCGGGACATATTATCAATATCGGATCAATTGCAGGGAAAGAAGTTTATCCAAACGGGAACGTTTATTGCGCTTCAAAACATGCTGTAGATGCTATCAACAACGGAATGCGAATGGATTTGAATCCGTACGGAATTAGAGTTGGTGCAATTCACCCGGGAATGGTTGAAACTGAATTCAGCGAAGTTCGTTTTAAAGGTGATGCCGATAGAGCTTCAAATGTATATAAAGGTTTAGATGCGCTTCAGGCGGAAGATATTGCAGATATTATTCATTTTGTAGTTTCAAGAAAGTATCATGTTAATATTGCCGATTTGATTGTGTTTCCAACGGCACAGGCTTCTGCAACCATTGTCAAGAAAAATATTTAAAATTAGATCGTTAGACTTCTTAGAAATTTAGATCTTTAGATTATCTTAGGAATCTGAAAATCATAATCTAAGAAGTCTAAATTTCTAAGAAGTCCCATAATCTGAAGTAAATGATTAATAAGCGCCTTTTGATAAAGAATTTACTTGCTCACAATGACGAGAGCAGTTTTTATGATAAAAAAAGGCAACTGAATTTGCATACGCGTGAAGGAAAAGGAAAGTTTCTGAAGCACATTTGCGCATTGTCAAATTCAAATCCAACGAACAACTCTTATATTGTTGTTGGTGTTGAAGATCAGGATAATGAAATTGTTGGCGACGATTTTTTTGATGACAGCCGAATTCAGAATCTCGTAAACGCTTTTTTGGAAAATCCGCCAAAGATTCAATATGAAAATGTACCATTTCCAAATCTTCCGAAAGATAAAGTAATCGGATTGGTTACCATTAAGCCGAAAAACAAAATCTCTTATTTTAAAAAAGGTATTCATACAATTGTTGCAAATAGTATTTTCATTAGGCGCGGAAGTAATTCAATTCCTTTAGAAAATCATGAAGAAGTAGAGAAGAATTATCAAAATACTGAAACCGTTATTGGTATCGAAAATAATTCCCGAAACAGTATTCAATATACACTTGACGGTGTTATTGATTTTATGAATTTCAGGCACAAAGATATGTCACCGAAATATCGTGTTTTTAAAGAATTATTTGTGATTTGCTGGGCAGGAGTTCCTAAAAAATCGCGTGATAAAACGTTTCTTTCCAGAGTAGATATTGAGTTGATTAACGAACAAATTAAACTTTTTTACTCGGCTCAGGATGTTGTAACGATAATTTTTGATGATGATAGTTTTACGATTACAGAATACGTTCCGCTTGGATTAAATGACAAAACAAGTTACTATCCGCTAGAAGAACAAACCATTCGTTTTTTTGATAATGGTTATTATAAAATCGATCGAAAAATACTTTTTCATCCTCCCGAATTCAATCGCAAAATGCTTTATCATATTTATAATTCAAATATGGCATTGCTTCAAAAATTGCAAAAAGGAATCGTTTTGTCTGAACGAGAATTGATTGATCTGGAAAATCTTCCTTCTACTTTTATGATTTGTTATTTGAATGGTTTTGATGAAGCCAAACAAAAACTGATCGATTCAAAATTGTTATTAAAACCCTTTCCTCAAGTGTATTTGTCGTTTAAAGAAGCTTTAAGAATTCTTCGTAAAATGAAATATGACGTCCAATAACTTTTGCTCGGGAAAACTTAGAACCTTTTAATGATATTTCAAATATTGATTTACTTCATCATACGGAAATAATATTTCTTTTGGACCATCAGCGTATGATGCGGCTTCATAAGAGTTGTAGTATAACAGAAGGCCTTCTTCAGTATAAAAAATATTTTGTGGCAATTGAAATTTGTCGTTTTCAAACATTAAACCTGTTGCATTGATATTTGCTTTGGCAGGAATTTTATATTTCTCTCTGAATTTTTTTTCGGCGAAAGCCTTAAATTCTTTTTCGTTTTTGAATAATTGATCGTTAAAAATTGTTTTTCCGGTCTTTGGATCAAATAATAAGGATTTAAAACCTTGATAGCCATGTGCACCGCCGGTAAAAGTATAGTGATCAATTTTGATGTTTAAAATTTCTTCAGAATGGAATTCGACATTTCCTATAATTTTTCCTTCCCAGCCAAAAGTCTCAGTTGGAAATTTTTTATGCATTTCTTCATAAGACGAAATAAATGATTCTGTGAGGATATTGTAATTGATTGCTTTTGAAGGATTTTCGTCAAAATAAACAATCTCTTTTACGACTTTGAAAACTTTTTTATTGATACTGTCTGCAGTAATTTTTACATTTTTTGCAATTGGAACTTCAATAGTAATTACAGGACAATCGCTTTTGCAGGGAATAGTAGATTTTTTTTCAAACGTCTCATTTTCAAATGAAAGCTCTTTGTTACAACTTGTAAATATCAAAAACAAAAAGACTAAAAAAGTAGAATGTTTCATATATGTGAAAGTTATTTGTTAGCAGATATAAAAGGTAACACTTTTTATGGAAACGAAATTTTAATTTCACAAAAGTCTGACAGACAGTGGTTTTATGTCAAAAAGTGTTAATTATATACAAAGGTAAGAACTTGTTTCAGGATTAGAATAAATTAAACGGTAAATTTGTACAGCATTTATAGAATTAAAATTTGTAACTATATGAAATTCAATACTAAAGTAATACATGGTGGTCAACATCATGATCCAAGTACAGGTGCAGTAATGCCTCCGGTATATCAAACTTCAACTTTTATTCAAACAAGTCCAGGAAAACCTTTGGCAGATTATGAATATAGCCGAGCTTCAAATCCAACTCGTACAGCTTTAGAAAACGCTTTAGCAAGTATTGAGAATGGAACTCGCGGACTTGCTTTTTCGTCTGGTTTAGCAGCAACAGATTGTATTTTAAGATCATTTAAAGCCGGTGATGAAATCATTGCAATGGATGATTTATACGGAGGAACATATAGAATGTTTTCTAGAATTTATAAAGATTCTGGAATTAAATTCCATTTTGTTGATATGACTGATTTGGAGAAATTGAAATCGTTAATCAATGAAAATACAAAACTGATTTGGGTTGAAACGCCAACAAATCCATTGATGAAATTGGCTGATATCGAAGAAGTTGCCAAAATCACAAAAGCGCATAAAATTTTATTTGCAGTAGATAATACTTTTGCAACACCTTATTTACAAAAACCACTAGATTTAGGAGCTGATATCGTTATGCACTCAGCGACAAAATATTTAGGAGGACATTCTGATGTAATTGCCGGAGCTTTAATTGTAAAAGATGAAGCTTTAGGAGATCAATTGCATTTTCAGCAATTTGCAACTGGAGCAACGTTAGGACCAATGGATAGTTTTTTAGTTTTAAGAGGAATTAAAACACTTTCGTTAAGAGTTCAAAGACATTGTGAAAATGGAGAAAAAGTAGTAGAATTTTTGAGTAATCATCCTAAAATTAAAACGGTTTATTATCCAGGATTAAAAAATCATCCTTTTCACGAAATTGCTAAAAAGCAAATGAAAGCTTTTGGCGGAATGGTTTCGTTTACTTTTGTTTCAGGTAAAAAAGAAGATTCGATTGCATTTTTAGAGAAACTAAAGGTATTTACTTTAGCAGAATCTTTAGGCGGAGTGGAATCTTTGGCAAATCATCCGGCTTTAATGACGCATGCATCGATTCCTGCAGATAAAAGAGCTGAGGTTGGTATAACTGATGATTTAGTGAGATTAAGCGTTGGTATCGAAGATGCTGAAGATTTAATCGCCGATTTAGAGCAGGCTTTATCTTAAAAAAAATAGCAATAAAAAATCCCAAATTCCAATTTTGATTATTTTGGAATTTGGGATTTTTTTTATTTTGGAATTTCTCTAGAACTCTAAATAATAGATGTATCCAAAGTTAAACCATACTTGCCAGTCGTTTGACTTGTTTTCTTTATAAATATCTTTATTAGGATTTAGACCATCGACCCAGTCATTGCTGAACATTTTAAAACGAGTTTCAAACATTAAATCGCTCATTGTTGTCATTTTATAATGAACACCAACTCCTCCGGTTGCGGCTAAAACAACTCCTGTTTCAGTAGAAAAACCGTGTGGTCTTCCGTCTGATGGTGTTAAATATTTTCCTATAGTAACATTTGGAAATGTCAAATCTCCTAAACGAGAACCAACTTTTGCTGAATAATAGTCTACCTGAAATCCAAGACTCAAATACGGACTGAAACTACCAACTGTGTTTTCGAAGTCATGTATTTTGATAAAAGAAAATTCTAATTGAGATCCTATTCCTAATGTAGTTGAACTTGCTTCCATGTTTTTAAGCATCTTAACAAATACCGTTTCTGGCGTTTTGTCAACCCATCTTCCAAAATGTTTAAGTTCAGTATGGCTAAACGAAAGTTCAGATCTTACTTTAAAGTGTTCAGTAAAAAAACTTTCATGATTATTGGCGGCTGAAAAGTTGATGAAATGCATAACTCCAATCCCAAATCCGGTGTTTCCGACGTTAGTGTCAAAGTTGTTTCTCTGACCAAAATCAGATTGCAGTGTTACAGGTCCTGCGAATATTCCTATTTCTTGTGCTAAATCAGATTGGGCGTTTACTGCAGTACTGATACCAAGAATGGTAAATAGCGTGATAATTACGGGTTTGAGCATAGTATTTGGGCTTTCAAATCTTGGCAAATATATAAAAAAGGTTGTCTAATCAAAATAATAAATTCTTGTATTAAAAATTTAGTAACAAAACACTTAATTTTCTGACTTTAAGTGCAATGATTTGATGTAAAATCAGAGGTGTAAAATTGTATTTTAATTTTTGTTTAGAAATTACACAATTCTTCTCTAAAAACGAAAAAAAATAACAATTCATGATTGTTTTGCCTTATCTTTGCATGTTGTTACGAAAACGTTTTCTTTAAGGCGTTTTTCTTATTATAATTGATTTTAAGCTAAAAACTATTATTTGAATAATTTATTTAAAAATGGAACAAAAAATAAATGAATTTATGGCTCTGGTTGAGTCAAAAAATCCAAACGAACCAGAATTTCTTCAGGCTGTCAGAGAATTTGCAGAAACAGTTATTCCGTTTATTGCTGAAAGAAAAAAATATGATGGAAAAAATTTACTTCTTAGAATAGCTGAACCGGAAAGATCTATAATTTTCAGAGTTCCATGGGTAGATGATAAAGGAGAAATTATTGTAAACCGCGGATTTAGAATTCAGATGAATTCAGCAATCGGACCTTATAAGGGAGGTATTAGATTTCATCACACTGTAAACCTATCAGTTTTAAAATTTCTTGCTTTCGAACAAGTTTTTAAAAATAGTTTGACAACACTTCCAATGGGCGGAGGAAAAGGTGGTTCTGATTTTGATCCAGAAGGAAAATCGGATGGTGAAATTATGCGTTTCTGTCAATCATTTATGACAGAATTGTGCCGTCATATCGGTCCAGATCTTGACGTTCCAGCTGGAGATATCGGCGTTGGAGCAAGAGAAATTGGTTATTTGTTTGGTCAATATAAAAGAATCAGAAATGAATTTACAGGAGTTTTAACTGGAAAAGGTTTGGCTTATGGAGGTTCATTAATACGTCCTGAAGCTACAGGATATGGAGTTGTATATTTTACAGATCAAATGCTTCGTACAATTGGTCATGATATAAAAGGTAAAAGAGTTGCGATTTCAGGATTTGGAAACGTAGCTTGGGGAGTAGCTTTAAAAATAAATGAATTAGGAGGAAAAGTAGTTACGATTTCTGGACCTGATGGTTATATTTATGATGAAGACGGAATTTCCGGAGAAAAAATCGACCATATGGTTGAAATGAGAGCTACCGGAGATAACAGAGCAGAAAGATATTTAGAGAAGTATCCAAATGCGATTTTCCATAAAGGAAAAAGTCCGTGGGAAGTAAAAGTAGATATCGCAATTCCATGCGCAACTCAAAATGAGTTAACTGGAGAAGATGCTAAGAAATTGATTGATAATGGCGTTTTATGTGTAACTGAAGCGGCTAATATGCCTTCGACATTAGATGCTATTAAACTTTTCTTAGATAATAAAGTACTTTTTGCTCCAGGAAAAGCAGCTAATGCTGGTGGTGTTGCTGCATCTGGATTAGAAATGACACAAAACTCTATTCGTCTAAACTGGACAAGTGAGGAAGTAGATTTAAGATTAAAAGACATTATGGTTGGAATTCACAACCAATGTAAAAAATATGGCGCTGAAGAAGACGGCTATGTGAACTACGTAAAAGGAGCAAACATTGCAGGATTTGTTAAAGTTGCCGATGCTATGCTCGCTCAAGGTGTAGTGTAATTTTTAGTTATAGTTTTTTGAAATGCCTTCATTTGTCTCTGGACATTTGAAGGTTTTTTTTATTTATAAAAAGAACAAAAAACAAATAATTCCGTTTGTAGTATATTTGTTTATTCGAATACGTAAAATAATGAAAAGAAAGTTTCTGTATATTTTGTTTTTACTCTTGTCTCAATTTAGTTTTTCACAGAACAAATTGTCATGGCAAGGTTATTTTTCGTTCAACGAAGTAAAAGATATTTCAGAATCTTCTACTGCGGTTTTTGCAGCCTCAGAAAATGCTTTGTTTACAAAAGATGCAACAACAAATACAACTAAAACCATTACTACTGTTGACGGACTTTCAGGTCAGACTATTTCGGCTATGCATTATAGCGAAACCTTTAAAAAAACAATTGTAGGTTATGAAAATGGTTTGATGATTGTAATTAATGAAGCTGATGGAAGCATGCTTAAAGTTGTAGATATCATCAATAAGCAATTGGCTCCTAATCTAAAAAAAATCAATCATTTTATGGAGCATAATGGTTTGGTTTATGTCTCCTGCGATTTTGGAATTGTACAGTTTAATTTGACAACTCTGAAATTTGGTGACACCTATTTTATAGGAGATAATGGCGCAGAAATCAGTGTTAAGCAAACTACATTTTTTAACGGATTTATTTACGCCGCAACTTCAAGCGGAATAAGAAGCGCCGATATTGCAAATCCCAATTTAAATGATTTTAAGCAATGGTCTGTTGTGAATACCGGCGATTGGTCAAGTGTTGAAAGTTTAGATGCAGAACTGATTGCTATTAATTCTTCGGGTTATATTCATCGATTTAACACTAACAATTTTGTTGGATTTTCGCAACTTCCACAGGCTTCGGTTGATATGCGGGCGAAAAATCATAATTTGTTTATAACCATAAAAAATGCTGTATATGTTTATAGCAATCAAATGGTATTAATTCGGCAAATTTCTAATGCTCAGGTATTGGATAATACTATAAATTTTACTTGCGCAACTTCGGTCGGCAATGTGATTTTTATTGGAACAAAAGAAAAAGGTTTGTTTTCATCATCGCTTTCAAGCAGTTCTGCATTTGTAAATAGTACTCCATCTGGGCCGGCCCGAAATAATATTTTTTCAATGGATGTAACGCCAAGTGTTCTTTGGACAGTTTATGGAGATTATGACACCTATTATAATCCGTATGATTTAGATAGTTATGGGGTTAGTAAATACAATACTTCTGGCTGGCTAAATATTTCTTATTCTGACGTTTACAATGCAAAGTCGATGACAAGAGTTATTGTGAATCCAAAGAATGAAAAACAAGTTTATGCAAGTTCATTTTTTTCAGGTTTATTGCGAATAGAAAATGATGTTCCGAATCTTTTGTATAATGAAAAAAATAGCGGTTTAGAATCAATTACTACTGAAGGTCCAAATTATATTGATGTCCGTATCAATGCGACTGCTTTCGATAAAGCAGGAAATTTGTGGGTTACAAACAGTCGTATAAAAAATGGTTTGAAAGTTTTAAAAACCAATGGTCAATGGGGAAGTTATGCCATGACCTCAATCTTAGACGATGCTCAAGCTAGCAGTTATTCCAGTATTTTGGTGGATAAAAACAGCGTAAAATGGATTGGAACAAATCGTGACGGTGTTGTTGGTTTTAATGAAACGAATAATACCTTCAAAAAAATGACTTTTGGTGCCGATGCCGGAAATCTTCCAGTTGCCGATGTTAGAGCGCTTGCAATTGATACTAAAAATCAGCTTTGGATTGGAACGACAAAAGGATTGCGCGTTTTGTCCAATGTTGGAAATTTTCAGAATGACAGCCAGCTAAAAGCGAATCCAATAATTATTATGGAAGATAATTTGGCTCAGGAGCTTCTTTACGAGCAATTTATTACCACAATTGCGGTTGATGGCGCAAATAATAAATGGATTGGAACAAGTGATTCTGGGGTTTTTATGGTTTCGCCAAACGGACAGGAAACAAAATATCATTTTACAAATAGTAATTCGCCTTTGCCTAGTAATGCCATAAATGATATTAAAATCAATAGTACAACGGGTGAAGTTTTTATTGCGACCAATAAAGGTTTAATTTCTTTTGGCGGAATCGCAACTGAAGCCAATGAAGATTTGAGTAATGTTTATGTGTATCCAAATCCGGTACGGCCAACCTATTCGGGAACTGTAAAAGTTGCGGGATTATTGGATAAAGCCAATATTAAAATCACAGACATTGAAGGTAATTTGGTTTACGAAACAACTTCAGAAGGAGGAACAATTGAATGGGACACAACCGCTTTTGGAAAATATAAAGTTTCTTCTGGAGTTTATATGATTTTTATTTCTGCGCAAGACGGAGGTGAAACGAAAGTCAAAAAAGTTATGATTATTCGTTAGTCAAAATTAGTTTTAAGGATGAGCAGAAGAAATAAAAGTGGAATGCCAAAGCGAAAGAAGAAAGGGAACAAAATTTTAATTTTGCGGTTAATGCTTTTTTTCTTAGCCTTCTTTTGTTTCTTTCATTCATTAAGACAATACGATAATTTTACGATTATTAAATTTAGTTATTTAGTAGGTATTTTTGTTGTTTCAGGGCTTTTGTTTGGGGCAATTTTGTATCAATATGAAAAAGGATTTCAAGGAGTTGATTTTAAAACATATGATCATTTTGTGTGGAGCTTATGGGTATACGGATCAATTTCTTGTTCAGCTTTTTTTGTTTTAAATGAATATTTATCTGACAATAAAGATTACAAACAAACTGTTTTGATTCTGGAAAAACACGAGGCCTCTAGACGCTCTGTTCATCATATTGTTGTTAAAATTGAAGGAGATGAACGAGATATTAATCTTCCAAAAAATGAGTATTTGGAAATTTCGATGGCAAAAGCTGTTGAAATAAAATTGAAAAATGGTTTTTTTGATTTTCTTTTAATAGAGAAAGTTGAATTAAAATATTAAAAATTTACTTTAGATAGTATTCAGTCGCGGTCTCAGTTTTCAGTAAAACCTGAAACGTGAAACCTGAAACAAAAAAACAAAAACTTTGCTAGTCAAAACCAAAGCCATAGTAATCTCATCCCTAAAATTTCAGGAAAAAAGCTTGATCGTAAAATGTTTTACACTTTCAAGCGGACTGAAATCGTATTTTGTACGCGATGCTTTTTCGAGTCGGAAAGCGAGCCAGAAGATTGCTTATTTTCAGCCGTTTTCGATTTTAGAAATTGAAGCCGTTCATAAAAATAAAGGAACACTGGAAAATTTTAAAGAAATAAAAAGTGCAGTTCCGTTTCAGAGCATTCATACTGATATTGTAAAAAGTACAATGGTGATGTTTTTGTCTGAAATGCTTCACTATTCCATTCAGGAAGAAGAAAAAAACGAACAGCTTTTTCTCTTTTTAGAAACGGCTTTGACTTGGCTGGATCATCATGAAGAAATTTCCAATTTTCATTTGATTCTACTTTTAGAAATCACAAAATATTTGGGTTTTTATCCAGATATTTCAGAAATAAATTTGCCTCATTTTGAAATGAATGAAGGTGTTTTTACACTTTTTCAAGGAGCAAGTGTTTTAACGGAACACGAAACCAATTTGTTTAAAAAATTGGTCGAATTAAAATTCGATAATGATCAAAAAGTCTTTCATGTTTTAGAAAGGCAAATTCTTCTAAAAATTCTGATTGATTATTACAGTCTGCATTTGGAAGGATTCAAAAAACCTAAATCTTTAGAGATTTTAAAGGAAGTTTTCTCTTAAATCGATTAAAAGGCTATTATTTGTTGCGGAATATACCTGAAATTTCCTGAAATCGGTCTTTTTTCTTTCATCTTTTATCTATTTTCCTCAAAATTCCTTACTTTCGCACCTCGTTTAAGAAAAGGATAAAATGAGTACAAAATTTACTGAATACAAAGGACTTGACTTGCCAACGGTAGCGTCTGAAGTTCTTGATTTTTGGAAGAAAGAAAATATATTTGAAAAGAGTGTAACTACTCGCGAAGGTGCTGAGCCTTTCGTATTTTTTGAAGGTCCGCCTTCAGCAAACGGATTACCAGGAATTCACCACGTAATGGCGCGTGCGATTAAAGATATTTTTTGCAGATATAAAACTCAAAAAGGTTTTCAGGTAAAAAGAAAAGCCGGATGGGATACTCACGGTTTGCCTGTTGAATTGGGTACTGAAAAAGAATTAGGAATTACAAAAGAAGATATTGGCAAAACGATTTCGATCGAAGAATATAACGAAGCGTGTAAAAAAACCGTTATGCGTTATACTGACGTATGGAATGACTTGACCGAAAAAATGGGATATTGGGTTGATATGGAAGATCCATATGTGACTTACAAACCAAAATACATGGAATCTGTTTGGTGGCTTTTGAAACAAATCTACGATAAAGGTTTGTTGTATAAAGGATACACGATTCAGCCATATTCTCCAAAAGCCGGAACTGGATTATCTTCTCATGAAGTAAATCAGCCTGGAGCTTATAGAGATGTTACAGATACTACAATTGTAGCACAATTCAAGACTTTGCCGGAAACGCTTCCAAGCTTTTTACAAGGTTTTGGAGATATTCACATTTTAGCTTGGACGACAACTCCTTGGACATTGCCGTCGAATACAGCTCTAACAGTTGGGCCAAAAATCGATTATGTTTTAGTAAAAACTTTCAATCAATATACTTTTGAGCCAATCAATGTGATTTTGGCCAAAAACTTAGTTGGAAAACAATTCGGAAAAGGATTTTTCTTAAGTGAAGATGATGCTGATTTTGACAATGTTAAAAACGGCGACAAAAAACTTCCATATAAAATCTTAACTGAAGCAAAAGGAGCAGATTTAGTAGAAATCCGTTACGAGCAATTATTGCCTTATGTATTGCCATATCAAAATGCAGAAAATGCATTTAGAGTAATTTCTGGTGATTTCGTTACTACAGAAGACGGAACAGGAATCGTGCATACAGCGCCAACTTTTGGTGCAGATGATGCTAAAGTGGCAAAAGAAGCAAAACCGGAAGTTCCGCCAATGTTGGTTTTGGATGAAGAAGGAAATGCAGTTCCGTTAGTTGATTTACAAGGGAAATTCACTTCTCATGTTGGTGAACTTGCTGGTAAATATGTGAAAAACGAATATTACGATGCAGGACAAGCTCCGGAGAAATCGGTGGATGTTGAAATCGCAATTCGTCTAAAAGAAGAAAATAAAGCTTTTAAAGTTGAAAAATACGTGCACAGTTACCCACACAGTTGGAGAACTGACGAGCCGTTATTATATTATCCCCTAGATTCATGGTTCATCAAAGTAACCGATGTAAAAGATAGAATGTTCGACCTGAACGAAACTATCAATTGGAAACCTAAATCTACTGGTGAAGGACGTTTTGGAAACTGGCTTAAAAATGCCAACGACTGGAACTTATCTCGTTCTAGATATTGGGGAATTCCGTTGCCAATTTGGAGAACTGAAGACAAAAAAGAAGAAGTTCTTATTGGTTCTGTTGAAGAATTATACAATGCGATCGAGAAATCTATTGAAGCTGGTTTTCAAAAGGAAAATCCGTTTAAAGGTTTTGAAATCGGAAATATGTCTGAATCAAATTATGATTTAATTGATTTGCACAAAAATGTAGTGGATCAAATTACATTGGTTTCGGCTTCAGGCCAGCCAATGAAACGCGAAAGCGATTTGATCGACGTTTGGTTTGATTCTGGAGCAATGCCTTATGCACAATGGCATTATCCTTTTGAAAATCAAGATAAAATCGATGGGAACAAAGATTTTCCTGCGAATTTTATTGCAGAAGGAGTAGATCAAACTCGTGGATGGTTTTATACATTACACGCTATCGGAACTTTGGTTTTTGATAAAGTAGCGTATAAAAACGTAGTTTCAAACGGTTTGGTTTTAGATAAAAACGGAATTAAAATGTCTAAGAGTAAAGGAAATACTATAGACCCGTTTAAAACCATTGAAGAATTCGGTCCTGATGCCACACGTTGGTACATGATTATGAACGCAAATCCGTGGGATAACTTAAAGTTTGACCTTGAGGGAATTGCTGAGGTTCGCCGTAAATTCTTCGGAACTTTATACAACACTTATTCTTTCTTTTCGTTATATGCTAACATCGACGGATTTAAATATGCTGAAGCAGAGATTCCGTTAAACGAAAGACCAGAAATCGATCAATGGATTATTTCTGAGTTGAATACTTTAGTGAAGTTTGTTGACGAATGTTATGAAGATTACGAACCAACAAAAGCGACAAGAGCTATTTCTGAATTCGTTCAAGAAAACTTAAGTAACTGGTATGTTCGTTTATGCCGTCGTCGTTTCTGGAAAGGGGAATATGCTAAAGATAAAATCGCAGCTTACCAAACGCTTTATACTTGCTTGTTAACAATCAGTAAATTGAGCGCTCCAGTAGCTCCATTTTTTATGGATAAATTGTATCGCGATTTAACTGCTTCGACGGGAACCGAGGATTTTGCTAGTGTTCACTTGGCTGAATTCCCGAAATTTGTCGAAAACTTTGTTAATAAAACGTTAGAGAGCAAAATGCAGAAGGCGCAGACGATCTCTTCTTTGGTTCTATCACTTAGAAAAAAGGAAATGATCAAAGTGCGTCAACCTTTGCAAAAGGTAATGATTCCGGTACTTGACGACAATCAGAGAGCTGAAATCGAAGCTATTTCTGACCTGGTAAAAGCCGAAGTAAACGTGAAAGAAATCGAACTTTTAGACGATGCTTCAGGTATTTTGGTAAAACAAATTAAGCCTAATTTTAAGGCTCTTGGGCCACGTTTTGGAAAGGATATGGGTCTGATTTCTAAGGGAATACAAGGTTTTTCAGCTGAGCAAATTAATGAGTTGGACAAGCAGGGAACACTGGATATTGTTATTTCTGGAAATAATGTAACTTTATCATTAGAAGACGTCGAAATAACATCTCAGGATATTGAAGGATGGCTGGTTGCAAATTCAAATGGAATTACAGTTGCGCTTGACATTACAATTTCTGAAGAGTTGAAAAATGAAGGTATCGCGAGAGAATTGGTAAACAGAATTCAGAATATCCGTAAAGATTCAGGATTTGAAGTTACTGATAAGATTAAGGTACAGATAAAGAGAGACAGCATTTTAGAAGATGCAGTTTTGAAAAATGAAGACTATATTAAGTCTGAGACATTAACAGATGATTTGGTTTTTGTGGATGCTTTAGAAAACGGCACAGAAATTGAGTTTGATGATATTAAAACAATGATATTAATTTCAAAATAAAGTATAATACCATGATAGATGAAATTACAAGATACTCTGACGCTGATTTGGCGGAGTTCAAAGAAATAATCCAAGCAAAAATTAAAAAAGCACAAGAAGATCTTGATTTGATCAAAAGTGCCTATATGAATGATTTGAATAACGGAACAGACGATACATCTCCAACTTTCAAAGCTTTTGAAGAAGGAAGTGAAACAATGTCTAAAGAAGCAAACTCTCAATTGGCAATTCGTCAGGAGAAGTTTATCCGCGACTTGAAAAACGCTTTATTCCGTGTTGAAAACAAAACATATGGTATTTGCAAAGTAACAGGTAAATTAATCAGCAAAGAAAGGCTTAAAATTGTTCCTCATGCTACAATGAGTATCGAAGCTAAAAACTTGCAGAGATAATAATATTATCATTCTTAAAAAAAGCGTCCCAAAATGGGGCGCTTTTTTCTTTAATACGACTTTCCAAGTTTTAATTTCGGTAAATTATATTGCGAAAAAGCATTTCTTACAGATGCAAAAAGCGAATCCGTTTGATTTCGATTTATTACGAAACAATTAACGTTACTTAAAAAGTGCTTTTTTGATTTAATTAGTTATTTTTGCGCATCAAAATTTTATAAAATGTCATTACGAAAAGCGTATTTCCTTATATTTTTAGTTTTAATTGTTGATCAACTATCAAAAATCTACGTAAAAACAAACTTTGTTCTGGGTGAAGAGGTTGTTTTATTTGATTGGTTTAAGATTCATTTTATAGAAAATGAAGGAATGGCATGGGGAACAAAAATTCCAGGTGAATATGGAAAATTAATTCTGACTGTTTTTAGAATTTTTGCTGTTTTCGGTATCGGTTGGTGGCTTTCAGATGCGATTAAAAAACGTCATTCTACTTATTTAGTAGTGGCGATTGCATTAATTTTTGCTGGAGCAGCGGGTAATATCATAGATTCGGTTTTTTACGGAGTTATTTTTGATGACAGCACGCACACTATGGCAACACTTTTTTCGCCGAATCCTTATGGAAGCTGGTTCCATGGTTTAGTAGTTGATATGTTTTATTTTCCTATCTGGGAAGGTAATTTACCAACTTGGCTGCCAATTTTTGGAGGCAAACATTTTGCTTTTTTCAATGCTATTTTTAATGTTGCCGATATAGCTATTTCTACAGGAGTTGGAATATTATTGGTTTTCAATAAAAGAGCTTTTCCAAAGCACTAAATTCTGTCGATTTCTCAGATTCTTTAGATTTTTCAATGGATAGTGTTTTATAAATACTATTTTTACCATACAAAAAATCGAATTATGCAAAGTCCGTCTTTCTCTATTTATGATGCTTCTGCAGGCTCAGGAAAGACTTATACTTTGGTTAAAGAATATCTTAAAATTATTCTTTCTTCGCCAAAAAACGATGCATATCGAAATATACTCGCGATCACTTTTACGAACAAAGCGGTTCATGAAATGAAAAGCCGTATTGTTGGTAGTCTTTCTGAATTTGCTAAAGATGAGCCTTCTGAAAAAGCAATTGCTTTGATGGAAGATTTGTCTCGGGAAACCGGACTTTCGATTATTAAAATCAAAATTAAATCGCAAAGCATCATCAAGCATTTGATTCATAATTATGCGGCTTTTGATATTTCGACAATTGATAAATTTACCCACAAAGTAATTCGGGCTTTTGCGCACGATTTAAATCTTCCAATGACTTTTGAAGTTACTTTGGATACTGAAAATTTATTAATCGAAGCAGTTGATGCAATAATTGCACAAGCGGGTCAGGATGAAACTTTGACCAATTTACTTATCGATTTTACAATGGAAAAAACCGACGATGATAAAAGTTGGGATGTTTCTCGTGAAATTTTAGAAACTGGTAGATTAGTGCTCAATGAAAACAATCGAAATGAAATTTTGCATTTTCACGATAAATCTATTGAAGAGTTTATCGAGATTAAAAAGAAAATGCTTGCGCTTTGCAAAGATCTGGAATCTGAAAACGAAGGTTGGGCAATAGATGCACTTTCGTTAATTGATAAAAACGGAATCGATTTAAAATCATTTTCACGTGGTACTTTTCCAAATCATCTAGAAAGTATTCGTGACGGAAAATTCAATCCAAGAAATAAAACTTTTCATGAGTTTGATGATATTGCAATTAATAAAACGGCTAAAGATCGAGCTTTAATTGAAAATATCATTCCAGATTTGCTTCAGATTTTGAGCAAGATTTACAAGAATTTCGAAAAAAGAGATTTTTATAAAGCTTTCCTGAAAAATATAACGCCACTTTCGCTGTTGAATACAGTAAGTAATGAATTGGCAAAAATACAGTCGGAACAAAATATTCTTTCCATTTCAGAATTTAATGCCATTATTCATCGGGAAATTCAGAACCAGCCTGCGCCTTTTATATATGAGCGTTTGGGAGAAAAGTATCGTCATTTTTTTATAGATGAATTTCAGGATACTTCTGAAATGCAGTGGCAAAATTTGATTCCGCTGATTGACAATTCACTTTCAGGTCAGGATGATTTAGGGAATAAAGGAACGCTCATGATTGTTGGTGATCCAAAACAATCAATCTATCGCTGGCGCGGAGGAAAAGCAGAGCAATTTATTGAGCTTAGTAAAGATGTAAATCCCTTTAATAATCCGGATAAAGAAATAAAGCATTTAAATACCAATTATAGAAGTTATAGTGAAGTTATTGATTTTAATAATGCTTTTTTTAAATTAATTTCTTCCGAATTTTCAAATGAAGATTATAAAGATTTATACGAAAATCACAGTTTTCAGAATTCAAATGCGAAAAAAGGAGGATATGTAAATATTTCATTTCTTCCAATTATTGAAAAAACTGATGCTGTAGAGGAAGAAGAAGTTGTTGAAAAATCAGATTTGTATGTTTTAGCAACTTTAAATACGATTCTAAAAGTTGTTAAACAAGGTTTTCAGTACAGAGACATTGTGATTTTGACTCGAAAAAGAGGTCAGGGAATTGCAATTGCAAATTATTTAACGGAGCAAAATATTCCGCTTTTGTCTTCAGAAACTTTAATGATTCAGAATGCTACTGAAGTTCGTTTGATAATTCATCTTCTAAAATATTTGAATAATAGCGCCGATTTAGAATCCAAAGCTAATTTTCTTCATTTTTTAGCCTCCAATATAAATCATAAAATGCCTATTCATGATTTTATTGAAAAAGGAATGTCAAATAGAGTAGAAGCCGATTTTGAAAAATGGCTTCTGACTTTTGATGTTTCATTGAATTTTGAAGATGTTAGAAAAAAATCATTGTATGAAGCTGTTGAAATTATCATTTCTAAATTCATTCCTTCAGAAGGAAATGCTTATGTGCAGTTTTTTCTGGACATTGTTTTAGAAAGAGATATGAGGAGTCAGGCTGGTATAGCCGACTTCTTAAGTTACTGGGATAAAAATGCTGAAAAATTCAGTATTCCGTCTCCGGAGGGAAATAATGCTGTTCGTATCATGACAATTCATAAATCGAAAGGTTTGGAGTTTCCGGTTGTGATTATGCCGTTTGCCGAAGAAGATTATAATAGAAAGCCAAAAGATAAATTATGGCTTGATGCTGAAAATGAAGATTTAGGTGTTCCTAAGGCTTTGATTGATAACAGCAGCGCGGTAGAAGGTTTTGGCGAAAGTGCTTCGGCGGTTTTTAATGTGAAAAAGCAGGAAGAATTATTGGATAATATTAATGTTTTGTATGTTGCTTTAACACGTGCCGAAGAACAACTATATGTTATTTCGCAATCTTTGAACGAAAGAAAAGATGGAGAATTCCCTAGTAATATGGCATCTTTTTTTATTAAATATTTGATTAATGAGGGGGTTTATGATTCAGGAAAATTAGAATATGAATTTGGAGATCCCGCAAAATTATCTTCTTCGGTTGAATTCACTGATTCAATAAAAGAGATTCCGGTTGTCAAAGAAGTTTTAAATCCAAAAAATATAAAAATTGCACAGAGAGAAGCTTTAATGTGGGGAACACATCAGCAGGAAGCAATTGCTTACGGTAATGTTGTTCATGAAATTTTGGCTTTTGTAAAAGATAAATCAGATATTGATTTGGCAGTTACAAAAGCAATTGAAGCGGGCTTAATAAAGATTGATCAGGTAGAGCAGGTTTTGAAAACGCTTCATGATATTGTGAATCATCCGGAAATTAATGTATGTTTCGAAGGAAAAGACAAGATTTTAAATGAGCAGAATATTATCCAGAAAGAAGGGAAAATTTTAAAACCGGATAGAGTTGTGCTTACAGAAGATAAAAATGCTTATTTGTTGGATTATAAAACCGGAGCAATAAATTCTAAATATAAGCAGCAACTTCAGGAATATGAAGACGCTATTGAGGATTTGGGATATAAAGTGTTAAAAAAAGCATTGGTGTATATAGGAACCGAAATCGATGTAGTAAATTTGTGAAAAAATTAATCAGATGTTAAAGATAAACACACTTATTTTAGGTTTAAGTTGTTAATTTTTAACGTTTTAAATATAAGGAAATGTACGGTAAAATTAAAGAACATCTGCAAAATGAATTGCAGACTATTGAAGAAAACGGAATTTTTAAAAAAGAACGTATTATAACTTCAGCTCAAGGTGCTGAAATTACAATTTCTACAGGAGAAACTGTATTGAATTTTTGCGCAAACAATTATTTGGGACTTTCTTCTCATCCAGAAGTAGTGCAGGCCGCAAAAGATGCAATGGATACGCATGGATTTGGAATGTCGTCTGTTCGTTTTATTTGCGGAACACAGGATATTCATAAAACATTAGAAAAAAAGATTGCAGATTTTTATGGAACAGAAGATACCATATTATATGCTGCAGCTTTTGATGCTAATGGAGGTGTTTTTGAACCTTTATTAGGTGAAAATGATGCTATTATTTCAGATAGTTTAAATCATGCTTCTATTATAGATGGGGTTCGTTTGTGTAAAGCGGCTCGTTATCGTTATGAAAATAGCAATATGGAAGATTTGGAGCAACAGTTGATTAAAGCAAATGAAGCCGGAGCTCGTTTCAAATTAATTGTTACAGATGGTGTTTTCTCTATGGACGGTTTAGTGGCGCCTCTTGATAAAATTTGTGACTTAGCAGATAAATATGATGCGATGGTAATGGTTGATGAGTGTCATGCAGCAGGATTTATCGGTGCAACCGGAAAAGGAACTCTTGAGGCAAAAGGAGTTATGGGACGTGTTGATATTATAACAGGTACCTTAGGTAAGGCTTTAGGAGGTGCAATGGGAGGATATACAACAGCTAAAAAAGAAATTATCGAGATATTACGCCAGCGTTCTCGTCCTTATTTGTTCTCAAATTCTTTGGCTCCTGCTATTGTTGGTGCTTCCATTAAGGTTTTTGAATTATTGGAAAAAGATACTTCATTGAGAGATAAGTTAGAATGGAATACAAATTATTTCAAAGAAGGAATGAAAAAAGCAGGTTTCGATATCATTGACGGAGATTCTGCAATTGTTCCTGTTATGTTATATGATGCTAAATTGTCGCAGACTATGGCAAATGCATTATTAAAAGAAGGAATTTACGTAATCGGATTCTTTTTCCCAGTAGTTCCAAAAGACAAAGCAAGGATACGCGTTCAACTTTCAGCTGCGCATACTAAAGAGCACTTGGACAAGGCAATAGAAGCTTTTACATTAACAGGTAAAATGTTAAAAGTTATATAATTACCATATTCTGTAAATTTTTGTAGGTTTTTTTTAACATTTCATTTTGTATTTAAAAAATTTGGTGTTACTTTTGCTTGTAATTAACTAAATTGTAATTAAAAAAATTAAGTATGAAACATCTTAACAAACTTTTAGTTGCTGTGATGATGGTGATGGGTTTAAGTTCTCACGCACAAGACAGTAACAATCCATGGGCAATCTCATTTGGGGTTAATGCAGTGGATACCAGAACAAGTTCTGGAGCAGGACATGGTTTCTTTGATCAGCACTTTTCTCAGCCATTCGCTGTAAAAGACAACTGGAATATTCTTCCTTCATTATCTTACATTGGTGTGTCTAGATATGTTGGTAGTGGATTTTCTGTTGGTTTGCAAGGTTCTGTAAACAAAATTGATAAATTCGTTAGCTTTGCTCCATATGCTCCAGGGCATGACGGAAGAGGGAATGTTGTAACTAATCCTGGTGACTTAATGTACTACGGAATTGATGCTACTATCAAATACAGCTTCCAAGAATTAATCAAATCTAAAGTGATCGATCCTTCGTTATCTGTTGGTGGTGGTTATACTTTCTTAGGAGATAATAGCTACGGAACTGTTAACCCAGGTGCTGGTTTAACTTTCTGGTTTACTGATGCTATTGGTCTTGAGTTAGCTACAAGATACAAATGGGCTGTTAGTGGAGATAGAGTTGATGCTTCTGGAGCTCCAGATGCTGTTTCTCACTTCCAACACACAGCAGGTCTTATCTTCAAATTCGGAGGTAAAGATACTGACGGAGACGGAATCTATGATAAAGATGACGCTTGTCCAGATGTTGCTGGTTTAAAACAATTCAACGGATGTCCTGATACTGACGGAGATGGAATCGTTGATGCTTCTGACGCTTGTCCAGATGTATTTGGTTTAGCTGCATTAAACGGATGTCCTGATACAGACGGAGACGGAATTGCTGATAAAGATGATGCTTGTCCAGATGTTGCTGGTTTAGCTGCTTTAAAAGGTTGTCCTGATACTGACGGAGACGGAATCGCTGATAAAGATGATAAATGTCCTACAGTTGCTGGTCCAAAAGAAAACGGTGGTTGTCCTTTCTTAGACGCTGACAAAGATGGTGTTGCTGATAAAGATGACGATTGTCCTACAGTATACGGTCCTGCTAGTAACAGAGGTTGTCCAGAAGTAACTTCTGAGGCTTTAGAAGATCTTAAAGTTCAAGCAAGAGCAGTTTACTTCAACTCAGGTAAAGCTACTTTCAAAACAGGAGATAAAGAAACTCCAGCTAGATTAGATGCTATTAAAGAAATCCTTAAAAACTATCCAAACGCGAAATTCTCTATCGAAGGACACACAGATAGTACAGGTTCAGCTAAAATCAACCAAAAACTTTCTGAAGATAGAGCGAAAGCTGTATTGGATGCTTTAGTTGAAAGAGGTGTTAATGCTGAAAACTTAGAGTCTAAAGGATTTGGATCTTCTCAACCAGTTGCAAGTAATAAAACTGCTGCAGGTAAAGCTCAAAACAGAAGAACTGAAATCAGACACATTGGTTCTAAATACCAAGGTAAACTATAATTTACTTTGTAAATAATACTTAAAAGCCATTCTTAATTGAATGGCTTTTTTTATTTTTATAAAATGATAAACACTTCTTTTCTTGAAAAAATTGCAGCTGTAGTTATTCAGAATTATGAAACAAAGCTTGCTGAAACAACTATTATTCTGCCTAATAAAAGAGCGAAGGTTTTTTTAATTGAAGCTTTAAAAAAAGAAACTCACAAAACTATTCTTTCGCCGGATATCATTAGCATTGAGGATTTTGTTCAGGACGTGGCTTCAATTCGTTCAATAGATTCAATCGAGCTTTTGTTTGAATTTTATGAAGTGTATTTGTCTGTTACAGAAAAACAGCATCAGCAGTCATTTGAATTATTTGCTAATTGGGCCAAAACACTTTTACAGGATTTTAATGAAATTGATCGATATCTTCTAGATCCGAACCATGTACTTTCTTATTTGAAAGATATTGAGGATATAAAAAAGTGGGGAGTCGAAGTAGAAAACAAAACAAAACTTTTAGAGAATTATATTGATTTCTGGAAGCTTCTTCCTTTGTATTATGACGCATTATATAATCATTTGTTAAACAAAGCAATTGGTTATCAAGGTTTGATTTATCGAGAAGCTGTCAATAATCTTAATCATTTCTCGAATACGGTTTCAAGCCGTTCTTTTATCTTTGCAGGCTTTAATGCGTTAAATGCTGCTGAAGAGAAAATAGTGCAACATTTATTGGCTATGGATCAGGCAAAAATATACTGGGATACAGACCAGACCTTTTTGAATGATCCTTATCACGACGCGGGGCTTTTTGTAAGGCGTTTTAAAGAAAGCTGGAAGTATTATAAATCGCATCCTTTTGAATGGATTGTAGATGATTTTTCGCAATCCAAAAATATTCAGGTAATTGGTTCGCCAAAAACTATCGGCCAGGCAAAAATTGCAGGAAGTATAATTGAAAATTTAATTACCGAGAATCCTGCCGGATCTTTAGATAAAGTTGCGGTGGTTTTAGGTGAGGAAAGCTTGCTGATTCCGGTTTTGTATTCGTTGCCTGCTTCAGTTGGTGCTTTGAATATTACCATGGGATATTCTGGTAAAAACAATCCGTCACAGATTTTAATTGCTAAATTGTTTAAAATGCATACAAATGCGCTTTCGCGAAAGGGCGACAGTTATGTATTTTATTATAAAGATGTTTTAGATGTTTTAACACATCCGCTTGTGGCTCCTTATGCAAATGCAAATCATCTGGTTAAGATTATCAAAGAGAATAATTACACTTTTATTTCTCATAACAGAATAATTGAATTGTATGGTCATTCATCTAATCTGTTCGATTTATTATTTAAAAAATGGGAAAGCGGTTCATTAGCTGTACTTGAAAATATTTCAGCACTTTTGCTTTTGATCAAAACAAATTTTGATAAGGATAATGAAGAGGAGAAAATTGCAAAATCTTTTGTTTATGCTGTTTTTAAAGTCATAAATAAACTTATCAATTATTACACTAGTCATAATCATATTGATAACATTGATACGCTTCACGCCATTTACAAACAAATTATTGATGTTGCTGAAGTTTCATTTGAAGGTGAACCTTTGCGTGGACTTCAAATAATGGGTGTTCTTGAAAGTCGTGTTCTCGATTTTGATACGGTTATTATAACTTCAATGAATGAAGGAAAATTTCCGGCTGGGAAATCTCAAAATTCCTTTATTCCTTATGATGTAAAAAGAGAATTGGGTTTGCCGACTTTTAAAGAAAAAGATGCAATTTATACGTATCATTTTTATCATTTACTTCAGCGTGCCAAAAATATCTATCTTATTTACAATACTGAAAATGATGGATTAGATGCAGGTGAAAGAAGTCGTTTTATCACACAGTTAGAGGTGGAAAAACAACCTAGGCATAATCTGACTTTTGATATTTATAATCCGGTTTTACCTTCAACGGCATATCAGCCAATGGTGATTCCAAAATCGGAGGCTGTTATGAACCGATTGAAAGAGATCGCTTTAGCGGGATTTTCTCCTTCTGCACTGACAAGTTATATTCGAAACCCGATTGATTTTTATTTCCAAAAAATACTTCGAATCCGTGAAGTAGAAGAAGTAGAGGAAAATATCGCGTTGAATACTCTCGGAACGATAATACACGAAACGTTAAAAGCGCTTTACGAACCTTTTATTGGTCGATTTATTTCTGAAGAAGATATAACAAAATGCTTTAAACTTCTTGATGAAGAGGTTTTAAAACAATTTAAAGTAGTTTATAAAGAAGGTGAAATTAAAAAAGGCCGAAATCTTTTAGCTTTCGAAGTTGCAAAACGAAATGTTTTTAATTTTCTGAAAGTGGAATTAGAAGCAATTCGAAATGGAGACGCAATTAAAATTATTGCTTTAGAGCAAACATATCAGCGCGAACTCACACATCCAAGTTTGCCATTTCCGGTTCTTATAAAAGGAAATGTTGACCGAATTGAACAGCGAAATGGAAAAATAAGAATTATTGATTATAAGACAGGAAAAGTCGAAAAGGCGAATGTTGTACTCAAAACATGGAACGGATTGACCAATGAGCTTAAAAACGACAAAATCATTCAGGTTTTAGCTTATGCATTCATGTTTGAAAAAGAAGCTGGCAACATGCCTATTGAAGTTGGAATTATTTCATTTAAGAATCTAAAATCAGGTTTTTTGCCTTTTATATTCAAAGAAGAAAAAGATTTGGATACAACTGTGTCTGAGCAAACTCTCGCTTTGTATCTGAAAGAAATAGTTTTGCTTTTGAATGAAATTTTTGACACTACAATTCCTTTTGAAGAAAAAATAAATTAATGATCAGAAAGCTACTAAACATATTCGAGTTTTTTAAAACAACATTGATAGTTAACTTGTTGGTTTCTGCAATTGCTGTTTTTTTGGGTGGTTTTGATTATTTCTTTATATGGTTTCTAAGTTTTGGTTTTTTAGCCAGCATCGGTTTCAAGGAATTTTATCGCAAAAAAAATTATTTGTTTTATTTCAATAATGGTGTTTCAAAAATCCAACTTATGTTATTTAGTTATCTGATGACTTTTTGCACCGCAATTTTATTTGGTTTAATCGTCTTTTTAAAAAATAAATTATTTTGAAAAAACATACTTTGGAAATTAGCGGGATTCAGAAAAGATTTGGAGATAAAACGATACTTTCTGATGTTTATTTGAAATGTGAAACTTCAGAAATTATTGGATTGCTCGGGAGAAACGGCTCTGGAAAATCTACTTTGTTGAAAATTGTAGCCGGTTTAGAATCAGTTCCGGATCGTTGTGTTCGAATCGATTCTGTTTCTTTGAATATTAAAAATGCATTGATGAATAATGTCAGTTATTTGGATCAGGATCAGTTTATTCCGAATCATCTTTCTGTTCAAAAAGTGATTGCACTTTCAATTGATAAAGAAAATAGAATTAATTTTTGTGAAGATCAGTTTATCAAAAAGCTTCTAAACAAAAAAATAAGACATTTGTCAACGGGCGAATTACGTTATCTGGAAATAAAAATTGTGCTTTCCAATTCATCCTTGTTTGCATTGCTCGACGAACCTTATAATGGACTTTCTCCGCTGATGATCGAAACTATAAACGAAATGATAAAAGGCAGCTTAAACAAAAAAGGGATTATTGTTACGGACCATAACTATCAGAATGTAGTAAAAATCGCAAATCGGCTGGTTTTGATAAAAGACGGAAAGACTCATCCAATAAAAGAAAAAACCGAACTTGTCGAAAAAGGATATCTTACAAGTATGGCTTTTTAATTGGTTTAGTAACCAGATGTTTTTTTTAAAGAAGCCTTTCTTTTCAAGCCCTTGCGAATCTGGACTGTTTATTTTTCCGTTTTCAAAACTAGATTTCGTAGCCTTAATCACTTTGATACATAGATTAAATAGTATTTCTGAAACAGTTTTTATCTTTGCAATTATTTATGCATTTCTATAAAAATACTTCCTCGTGTAAACTTTAATGGCCTATACAGCTATTAAAAATGAATTTTATGGAACAAAATGTTATTATTTTCAATGAATCTTTTTTTTCTGTTGTTTTTTTTTGCGCATTTTCTTCTAAAAAAAGCCAATAATTATGCTATAAATAAAAGTGATTCAAAAGATTATACAGCGATTTTTTTTAACAAGTGTTTATCGCACAATTATGTTAATTAAAATATCTTTGAGACTTCTTAGAAGGAAAATCGATTTAGAAAAGAGAAGGGCATAATTTGTAATGTGTCTGAGAATGTGAATAATGGGATCTTCAACAAAGAATAATTAGAAGTAAATCATAGATTAACGAGAGTGACTTTGTCTAAATTTAAGAAAGACATTGTTGCCAAATTATAATTTTTTGCCCCCACAAAAGGAAGAAAAGGCTGTTTTCGATATTTTTCGAGATGGCCTTTTCTGATTTAAAAAGCTTTCGTTTCTTTTAAAAGAAGTTGTTTAAAATGCTTTTCAGTTCGTCTTTATTTTCAATATGGCTCATATGCCCATCTTCAAACGAAACTAATTCTGCAGTAGTGTCTTCGATTTGCGATAAACTGTCCTCATAATTTAAAACCGGGTCTTTTTTGCCTAAAATCAATAAAAGCGGAAAACGGTTTTCGTGTAAAAGCCATTCTCTGTCTTTTCTGATTTTCATTCCTTCGAGTGATGCTACAATTCCCTGTAAAGGTGTTTTTAAAGCTTCTTCTTTTACTTTTTCAATTTCATTTGCCAGACGAATTCGGTTGTTTTCACTAAATAAATTTGCAATCGCTAAACTCACAAAACCTACATAATTTTGTTTTACGGCTTTTATGGCACGAGTTCTGTTCAGTTTTTTTTCGACGCTGTCTTCTTTTGAAGTGGAATTCAGTAAAACTAATTTTTTGATTTTATCTGGAAATAATTCGGCGAAAGCCAAACCAACATATCCACCCATTGAATGGCCAAGAATTGTTGCTTTTTCTATATTTAAATATTCCAAAACTTCATTTACAGCATTTGCATTTTCCTCCATTTCATGCACATATCCCAAAGAATCAGATTCGCCGTGACCTAATAAATCAATGGTAATGACACGATTTTTTTCTGAGAAAAGTTCAATATACTCTTTCCACATTTTTTTATTTTCTAAAAAGCCGTGCAACAGAACAATTGCGTTTCCTTTTCCTGAATCTGTAAAAGATATTTTGGTGTTTTTATATAGAATGTTTTTCAAAATGATAGTTTAAAATGTAAAATGCAAAGGTACTAATTGAAGAACCATATAGAAAATATAAGTTTATTGCAGTCAAAAAAAACGGCCTTCATTTCTGAAAGCCGTCAATTATAGATTTATAAAAATTAAAAACGATTGTCTCCATCTAAAAGATTTCCCAATCCGCCTAAGAGGCTTCCTTCGTCACGACTGTTGCCGCCTGATCTTGGTGCCGATGCTATGATTCTGTCAGCTAATCTGCTGAAAGGTAAAGATTGTATATAAACTGTTCCGGGACCGCGAAGAGTAGCATAAAACAAACCTTCACCACCGAAAAGAGAATTTTTGATGCCACCAATAAATTCAATATCATAATCGACATCTTTGGTGAAACCTATAATGCAACCAGTATCTACTTTTAGAACTTCTCCAGAGGCTAATTCTTTTTTAGCCATTGTTCCGCCAGAATGTACAAATGCCATTCCGTCTCCTTCTATTTTTTGCATGATGAATCCTTCACCACCGAAAAGACCTCGGCCCAATTTCTGAGAGAATTCTATACCGACAGAAACGCCTTTGGCAGCGCATAAGAACGAACTTTTTTGACAAATAAATTTGCCTTGAAATTGGGTTAAATCAATTGGAAGAATTTTTCCTGGATAAGGTGATGCAAAGGAAACTTTGCTTTTAGTATTTCCTTGATTTAAAAATGCTGTCATGAATAGGCTTTCACCGGTAAGAACTCTTTTTCCGGCATTTAACAGTTTGCCAAATAGTCCGGAACCAGCTTGTTGGTTGGATCCGTCGCCAAAAATGGTTTCCATTTGAATGTTGTTTTCCATCATCATAAAACTCCCAGCTTCTGCAATTACTATTTCTTGCGGATCCAGCTCTATTTCGACATATTGCATTTCTTCTCCAAAAATGTGATAATCTATTTCGTGTGCTTGCATGATTTCTGAATTTTTGTTTTTTTAAATTAGACTAATAATGCTGCAGAATGTTACAATCTTTAGTGTACTTCAGCTGTTTTTAAGAACATTAACAGTTTTTGTTATTTTAAATTAGTCTTAATTATGTTTTTTATTGCTTTAAATTCTATATTTTTGCACCGTTATTATATTTTATCAGAATGGCATTAGTTAGTGATTTGACCACCAAAGTATTATTTGAAACCGAAAAAGGATACAGTTATCAATGTGATTTGACCAATAGCATAATTATTAATTTTGTTGATACAGTGTCAAGTTATAAAATTCATGATTTTTTGATTTTTCAAAGAAAGGTTAATAGCGTTGACATTCTCAATATGCTTTACGACTTGTCTGATCAGTCAGACGCACAGTTGATTGAAACTACCAAAAGAAATTTTTCCCGAAATCTTACAATCTGCGAAATAGTGCAGTTGAGAGATTTATTAAACGGAACTAAATTCACCCTTACTTTACACTCTTTGCTTTGCAATACGGTCAACGTAGAGCTTATTTAGATTCTTACTTAGATTAAATCCAAATTTTCAGGCACTTAGAGTTGCCGTCTTTAATTTTTGTAATTTTACACGTATAAAAATTTAAGGTTATGAAAGATTTACTAAGAACAAGTACTTCATTAGTTGAAGGAATCGAAAATATATTGAACTTACAGGCAAAATTAGAAAGCGATGCTTCTAATAAATATTTAGCTATGGCTGCATGGTTGGATAGAAACGGTTATGCAAATACAGCATCTTACATGTACAAGCAAGCCGAAGAAGAAAGAGAGCATTTCCTAAAAGTTTTCAAATATATTACAGATATGGGAGGGATTGCAATTACGCCATCTGTTCCGGAAGTGCAGCAAGAATTTGCTTCTTTTAGAGAAGTATTTGAAATTGCTTTGCAAAACGAAATTGCAGTTACTCAGGCAATCAATAAAGTAATCGCAAAATGTAGAGCTGAGAATGATTATGCTACAGAAGATTTTATGATGTGGTATGTGGCTGAACAAAGAGAAGAAGAGAAAAACGCAAGAAGAGCTTTAGAACTTTTTGAATTAATCAACGGAAACGAAGCTGACGGTAAATTTCAATTGGATGTTCAGATTTCAAAAATCGGATAAATAAAACGTTTATAAAATTAAAAAGCCCTTAATATTTTAAGGGCTTTTTAATTTTTATGATTTTAAAAATGAATTGATATCCGAGAAATATTTTTCTCTTGCATCAAGCCATCCGTAATGTTTAGAATGTTCTAATAAAATCAGTTTTGAGTTTGGGTATGTTTGTTTTGCCAATTCTCCAATTTCATTGCTGATAATATCTTCTTTTCCCTGAATAATTAAAACGGGATTTTTGAAATTCTTCAATTTGTCTTTACAGTCAAAATTCATCTTCTGCATATCTGCCCATAACAAGCCGTTTATTGTCGAATTTCCCTGAGTTAATCTTTCAGCAATTATTGGTAGAAACTTTCGATCGTACACATACGCCGGTGCCATAGCTCTCCCGCGTGCTAAGCGTGCAGTGTGAGAAGTATCACCTTTTTCGATTTTGTCGTTCCAATAATCCATTGAATCTTTTTCGACTTTACTTAGGTTTTTTTCAATCAAATTCGGGCCTTTCAATAAACTCAAATCAACACCGCCGGAAGACGATAAAACTAATTTGTTAATGCTATTTGGATAAATCGTCGCGTAATAGGAACCAAGCATTCCTCCAAAAGAATGTCCTAGAATATTCCATTTTTTGATTTTAAGATGTTTTCTTAATGACTCAATATCATCGGCCATTATTTTCATTGAAATCGTCTTAGCATCTATTTTTGAAAGTTTCGATTTTCCAGTTCCTCTTTGATCGTAAATAATTGTTTGCTGATTTTCGCCCAAAGTTTTCGCCATATCTTCAAAGCCATTACTGTTCATTCCCGGGCCGCCGTTGATAATCAAAAGCGGTTCACCTTTTCCGAACGTTTTGTAATAGGTTTTGCTCGAATCATTGTTGGTTGCGTAACCTTCTGTTTGCGCGAAAATGTTTCCGGCAATTAATAAAAAAGCAAATAGAAAAATCTTTTTCATCATGAAATTATTCATTCATCAAAGTTTCGATTTCATCCACTTCAACCGGAATATTGCGCATCAAGTTAAAAGGTTCTCCTTTTTCCTGAACGACAACGTTATCCTCTAAACGAATTCCGAATTTCTCGTTCGGAATATAAATTCCTGGTTCAACTGTGAAAACCATATTAGCTTTCATTGGTTCATGAAGTAAACCGTAATCGTGCGTGTCTAATCCCATGTGGTGAGAAGTTCCGTGCATGAAGTATTTTTTATACGCTGGCCATTCTGGATTTTCGTTCTGAACATCAGCTTTGTCTATTAAACCTAAACCTAATAATTCAGAAGTCATGATTTTACCCACTTCAACATGATATTGTTTCCAAAGTGTTCCTGGCGTAAGCATTTTTGTAGCTTCGTTTTTAACTCTCAACACCGCATTATAAACTGCTTTTTGACGCTCAGAAAAACGTCCTGAAACTGGAATTGTTCTCGTCATATCACTTGAATAATT
The DNA here is from genome assembly GCF_900182645.1 of Flavobacterium resistens. GTDB lineage: Bacteria > Bacteroidota > Bacteroidia > Flavobacteriales > Flavobacteriaceae > Flavobacterium > Flavobacterium resistens. Next base: position 314,293 of record NZ_FXTA01000004.1, read on the forward strand.
TGCATATTCAGCTGCAACGTCCAACAAAATCAAATCTCCGTCTTTACATTGCTGATTGTTTTCGATATAATGCAAAACATTGGCATTGTTTCCAGAAGCAATAATTGGCGTGTAAGCAAAGCCTTTAGAACGGTTACGGATAAATTCGTGAGCTAATTCAGCTTCGATTTCATATTCGGTAACATTTGGTTTTACAAATCCTAATAATCTGCGGAAACCTTTTTCTGTAATATCACAGGCGTGCTGAATCAAATCGATTTCTTCGCTTTCTTTTACAGAACGAAGCCTTTGCAAAATCGGATTACTTTTCGCTACGTTGTGCGCTGGATAACGTTCTTTCCACCATTTTACAAAACGAGCTTCGCGTGTTTCTGTTTCAACAGTTGCGCGGTAATGTTCGTTAGTATTGATGTACATTGTATCAGCATACGTCATCATTTCGTTCAAAACTTTATGAAAATCCTGTAGCCAATAAACTGTTCTAATTCCTGAAACCTGAAAAGCACGTTCTTTAGTCAGTTTTTCACCTTCCCAAACTGCAATATGATCGTTGGTTTCTCTTAAAAAAAGAATTTCTCTTTGGTGCTCATAAGGTGCATCCGGAAACAAAAGCAAAACACTTTCTTCCTGATCTACACCACTCAGATAAAAAATGTCTCTGTGTTGTGCAAACGGCAAAGTACTGTCGGCACTAATTGGGTAAATGTCATTTGAATTGAACACGGCAACAGAATTAGGTTTCATTTCTGCCATGAATTTTCTGCGGTTTTTTACAAAAAGAGCGCTGTTTATTTGATGATATTTCATAATAACTTAGTTTTTGAACTTCGAATTTCAAAATTACGTTTTTTCGGTAAACAGCACGAAATTGATTTCTTAAAGTTTTATTATTTGTTTTGGTTCTAATTTTTTAGCCACAGATTTAAAAAGTGGTTCAAGAAAAATATTGAATATAATCGGATCATTTTGAGCGGCAAAGAATATTCGAGGCAATTGAGATGCGATTTGTTTAAATTAAAATTAAAATTAATTGATGATTTTTCTGGAAATTGTGGTTTTCCGTAAAGAAATCGTTTTATAAAAAGTAATATTTGTGACCTATAAGCTAATCTAAAATTATGAAAACAAAGATTTACCAATTTACCCTATTACTTTTTTCGTTTTTAATGTTCTCATGCGTTTCCGAAGTGAGTTTAAGTGCAGACAACACGATACAATCTTTTACTATTACCAAAGAAAACATCAAGAAGGAATTTACGATTAGTGCAAACTCAATTAGTGGAAAAGTTGAAAGTACTTTTGAATTAACTGATGTAAGCGTAGCTATTTTAATTCCGAAAGGCGCAAAAATAAGCCCAGATCCAGCTACGATTAAGTCGATTAACGGGCCATTGGTTTTTGCAGTTACAGCTGAAAATGGTGAAATCAAAAATTATACTGTAGATATTAGCAGAGAACCAAGCACAGATAATTTTATTTTAGAATTAAATATTAAAACTCCAAATTTATCATTAAGTGGTGCTATTAACAAAGAAACAGGCTTCATAACAAAGAGAATACCTGAAAATAATGATCTTAAAAATTTAAACGTAGAAGTCAAATTTTCAAAATATGCTACAATAACACCTGATCCCAAAACCATAAAAGATTATTCTTCGCCAGTAAATTTTACAGTGAAGTCAGAATCTGGAGTAGAAAAGGTGTATCAAGTGAAGCTGGAATATATGGATATGTATAAAATAAGATCATGTACTGAAGCAAATGCGTGGAAATGGTTTGGTGGTGATAGTAGAAATAATGCTCCAGATATATTAGCTTACGATAGAAATGTGGGAACCGGACAAGTTGTAATAGTAGATAAAAATTTAGTTCCTTCTACTTTTAGTATTCATCTTCGTGAAGGATTTACATACTATGATGAGAAACTAAGATATAATAAACCAGTAACGTTGAAATTAATTGTTAAGGATTCAAATCTTAATATTATAGGTGCTACGACGACAGAGGTTTCAGGAGATTTCAATGGAGGTTTTATTCCGTTTGATGTGCAAAAACTAAATCTTTATTTAGAAGCTAATAAAGCGTATAGTTTTTATTGGTATCTAATTGATGGGGAGAAATTAGGTATTTATGCTGGAAGTTCAGCAAACAATAATGCCGGAGATGGATTCTGTTTTAATAGCAGTTATTCAGGAGAATCAAGAATTAGCAAAAAAAATAGCCTGGAAGATTCTAGTGTTTGGTTTAACCACGATTGGCATTTTAATATACAATTAGAAGGAAAAGAATAATTTTAAAAACCGGAGTATTTTATGCTTCGGTTTTTTTGTAATTCGAAAACTGGAATTCTAAAAGATTGCTTTCCTTATGCGCAACATTTTCTAAAACAAAATATATCGTTTTTGAATTAGCAGGACAAGGACCTGTTGATGCAAAAGAAACGTATGATATTGTTAGAAATGAAATTAGAAAAGGAGGCTCTGCAATACTTATAGATTGGACTACCGATATGAAAGATGATTGTGATAAGTTTATAACTTTAGAATGGCTATAATTGATATAGAAATCATGAAATTAAACCAAAATATAAGAAAAATAGAAGCTAAAGACCTAGACTTCATCTACAAATCAATCTGCGAACTCGAAAACGAAATTTTAGATTTTGAAGTTTTCGAAACAATATTCAATGAAAACATTTCCAATTCAAAAAATCTTTATCTAATTGCCGAAAACGAAAATGAAGGTTTAGGATTTATTAGTTTTCACACACAAAATCTTTTACATCATTGCGGATTAGTTGGTGAAATTCAAGAGTTTTTTGTTCATCAAAAATATCGCGGACAAGGTGTTGGAAGATTATTGATAAATGAGATTTTAAATTTTGCAGAGGAAAATAATTTAAAAAGCATTGAAGTAACAACAAATAAAAAGCGAGTAGAAAACGTAGCGATTTATGAGAATCTTGGTTTTACTTTGAGTCATAATAAGTTTACGATTTATAAGTAATGACTTTTTTTAAATGTAGGAATTTCTATATTGTCTAACAGATTTAAATATTTATCCGCGAATAAACACTAAAAATATTTTAATTAATTCTTTAATAATAAATCACACAGCAAAATTTATGGGAAAGCTTTTTGAAAAATTAAAACTAAAAGACCAATTTGATTACGCTTTAGAAATAGATAAAGATGTTTTTTTTGAAAACCTTAGTGAAATAGTGGACAAAGGCTCTTCTAGTGATTTTGCTTCTAGACAGTTTGATCGATTTGTTGACGGTGATAATGATTATGTCGGATCTGTTTCTAAGAATGATTTCAGAATAAGGAAACGTTATGTATCTTTTAGTAATAATAGTTCGATTGCAATTGGAAAAATTAATATCAAGAATAATACTGTTTCGGTAAGTACTTCGGTAACCGCTTTTAACGATAATAATACTTTTGCGCCAATTGTATTTCTGATACTTTACATAGGATTTTCATTTTATTGGTATTCTCATTTTCCAGAAAGTTTTTGGACTTTATTTAGAAATATTACAATTCTTTATGTTTTGATGCTTGTATTTCTATTTGTTTTAATGAGGAAAGCTGTGGTGAATTTAAGAGGTGATCTGGAAGCAGATTTCGATTTTATTCAAATAAAAAATAAAAAGAAGACTGATGAAGTGAATTGATAAACATAAAACTTTTTCATTTCTCCTTGCATGTAAATGACAACATTTTGGTTAAATCTGATTTCATAGAATCAGAATGAAAAAAAACGTAAAACAAAATATTATGATATAAATTGCAAGTAATAAGAAAAGATATTTGCTGACTATCAGAATAATATTTCTTGTGTTTACAATTGTAGTTCTTCTGCTTTTTATTAATAATCAATATGAGAATTCATATTCTCAATTTGTATTATACAAGGCCAATCGCTATGGAGAATTTAAACCGTTAATTAATTATAGAAATTATGATACGGTAAGATTGCAGAAACTATTTATAGAATACGGGGTTGAGTATAAAAAAGAAAAAGATTTTTTTTTAATTAAAAATAAAGATTTACACTTTAATGATTTAATGTATACGATATCAGATCAGTATTTTCGTCATGAAAGATAAGTTTATCATTTATAAGTAATGAAAATAGAAAAAGCTAACATAAACGATAACGAAATTCTCACAACAATAACCAAAAAATCAAAAGCCTATTGGGGATATTCTGATGAACAAATTCAAAAGTGGGATAGAAATTTAACCGTTACTCAAGATTATATTCGAGAGAATAATTCATTCAAATTGATAGAAAATGATTTGATTATAGGTTACTATTCTTATATTTTTAAAGATGTAAAAACTGTAAAGCTTGATAATTTATTTATCTTGCCAGAACATATAGGAAAAGGATTTGGAAAATATTTACTTCTTGATTTTTTAAATAAAATGAAAGAAGAAAAAATAGAAAGAATCATTCTCGATTCAGAACCAAATGCGGAAAGTTTTTACTCCAAAATGGGATTTGTAAAAATTGGAGAATTCGAAACTTCTATAAAAAACCGCTTCATGCCTATTATGGAAATGAAACTTTAAAATCGGATTAAAAAAAAGTGAAACAGCTAAATATTTCCATAAAGCATAATCTTGTAATTGGTTTACTGATTACTTTATGGCTTTTCGTTTTTGCTTTCATCATAAAACCTTTTGATGACGGAACCATAAATTTTAGAGCTTGGTTTTTAATCAGTTTTGGATTTAGTGTTATGGCGTTTTTGTGTTATGGTTTTTTAACGATTATTCAAAAAAGCTTTTATAAAAGACTAGGAAAATGGAATGTCGGTTTAGAAATAACAGCGATTTTTTTATTTCATGTACTATATCTGATTGGGGATTTTACCTTTTACAAAAGCCCAATTTTAAATGGCGGATATAATTTTTCAGAATTCTTTTTTATCATATTTATAAAAGTCGCTTTGATTTTAACTCCGGTAATTATTCTGGCAAGAAGATATTTGATAAAATTGATTCCATTAAAAGATGATGTTTTAATTATTAAAGGGGAAAATAGATTAGACATTTTAAAAATCCAGAAAGCCGATTTGGTCTGCGTATCTAATGCACAAAATTATGTTGAGATTTTTTACATCGAAAATGATAAACTTCATTCGAAACTTATTCGATCTTCGCTTAAAAAAGTTCAAGATGATTTTGGTTTTTTAATTCAAATACATCGTTCGCATTTAATAAATCCGGTACATTTTAAATCCTGGAGAAACACAAATACAATAATTTTGACCCAAATCGAACTTCCAGTTTCGAAAAATTATCGAGATGTTTTATTGGCATTGCAATTTTGTATCTAAAAACAATAAATTTCGTATTGAAATATTTGCTCTGTTTTTTTATTTGAAAGTTGTATTTTCGTTCCATAATCTAAACTTAAAAGATTGAAAAAAAATCTGAAATACCTAATCACACTCTTTCTGACTTTTGTCGTGATTGCAGGAGATGGTACTTTATGTTCTCAATCTAAATCGGCTGACTATTATCAATCTTCGTTTGTAGTTTTAAGAAGAGAATTGAATCTTAAAAGCTCTCGTTTATACAAATTCGGGCAGGTTACTTCTTGGGAAGAAACAAGATTTTCAATTGTTTTGATTTTTCTTAAAACCGAAAATATTTTTACTTTTCAAATTAAAAAATTGCAGAAACTGCAAAATCTGCGTCATCTAAAAATAACTTCATTTATAAAACAATCAGTTTTTATAAATGAAATAATCACTTCAAAACACTTCGGTAAAAGTTTATACAACGCTTAAGAAAATTTATTTCTAAGCATAGATGAAATAAAAATGTCTAATCATTTATCATTTTCAAAATGTATAAACAAAATAAACAAACACGTTTGGAGCAATCCAAGCGATCACTTTTTCATTGGATAAAAAGAAAAACACTTTTAATAATAACCGCTTTTATGCTCGGAATGTCAAACGGAATGAATGCCGAAGATCGCTCAATTAATGGGAGTTTTGTGCAGACGGAACAACAGGATAAAAAGGATTGATCACCTGTTATTTAACCGCAAAGCACGCAAGGTTTTTTTGTGATATCTAAATAAACGCGAAGTTCGCAAAGCTTTGTATTCATGAAAAGCTTTGCGAACTTTGCTTAATCCTTTGCGAACTTTGCGGTTAAATTTAAAACGCATAAAAAAAACCGAAACATCAAGCTTCGGTTTTGGAATTTGGCCCCGATAGCTATCGGGAGGAATTTCTTAATCAATCCATTTATAATAACGAGCTCCAATCAAAACAGGAATTTCTTTTTCAATTCGATCTAAAATCCATTCGTTTTTCGGAGTTCTCACGCTTTGTTTTTGTTCTTTTTTGTGAAGACTTTCGTAAGTATTGAAATCAATTTCTATGCTTTCGGCTAAATTTTCAAAAAGCTTTACGTTTTCTAAAACCGATTTCCATTCTGGTTGAATCGTTCCTTCAAAAACTTTTGATTTCGATCCGCTTCCGTAAGCTAGGAAACCAAATTTAGTTCCGGAAACTTCTTTATTTGTATCGTAAAAATGAGCCAAAGTCGACAACAATCCCATGAAAATAGAACCAGTGTAAAGATTTCCAATTAAAGAAGAAGCCAATTCAGCAGGCTGTAATTTCTCAGTTACAAAACTTCTGTAATCCTCCGATTTTGCTACTTCTTTAATTTTGGTCTGATAATCTGCTGGCGCAATATCATCAGCAATAATTTTTTCGGCACTGTCTAAAGCATAAATTTCAGACAACATTCTTCTTCCTTGGAAAGAATACGGCAAGTGCATTACGATACTATTCCAAGTGTTGTATAAAGTTTCGGTAGTATTTTTTAATTTTTTGAATGAGAAGTAAGCATTTCGCGTACGACCCATATAACATTGGTTCGAATATTGACCGTCAAAAACCGGCTGGTCTTTATGGATCTCGATTTCAGCTTCTAAATTGTCAAACCAGGAATCGTTGTTGGTGTTTTTTGTAATTTCTTCTTTAGAAATAGTTCTGTATGGTTTAAAGAAATCAAAAACACCTTTTGTGCTTGTTGCCCAATTGTCATCAAAAGCAATAATTTTAGGGTTTGCAGTTACCAACATCGCAACAGCTCCGGCACCTTGTGTATATTCTCCACCTGAATTTAAATCGTATTTTGCAAAATCAGTTGCAACAACAATTGCTTTTTTAGTTGGGTTTAATTTCACAAAATCAAGGCAGTTTTGCAAAGCGTCAACACCACCAATACAAGCAAAAGTAAAATCTACAACATCGCATTCTGCTAAAGAATCTTCTCCAAATTTTTGCTCCATTAAATTAATTAAATAAGAAGCAATTGGTTTAGAACTGTCGATACCACTTTCAGTACCAACATAGATTCGGCTTATTTCGTTAAGATTGATTTTATTGTCAAGGATTAGTTTTGTTAAAGCGTTTGCTCCAAAAACAACAGCATCCTGATGAACATCTGGAAAGGTCATTTTTAGTAGTCCAAGACCTTTTTCTAATTTTTCTGGTTCAATATTTCTGGCAACAGCCAAAGTTTTTATGGGTAAATGTATGTTTGCTACATCAAAAGAGATAGCATCAATTCCTGTTTTCATTCTTATTTTTTTGAGCCGCTAAAGGTAAAACTATGTTATGGAATGACAATTTTTTGCTCGTATAAAATTAAGTGTGGCTGGCACTTTTGAAGAAAACAAATCAAAACTTTGAATAAAATAACAATATGATAAATTTTTAGTAATCTGAATACGTATTAAAATTAACAGAAAGTGACTGTAAAGCAATTTTTTAGATTTGCTATACTAAATTTATACGTAAAAATACGTATGCGCAGTCTATTTTAAAATGATTATAAATAACAACGAAATGGTTGTAGTTCTTTTGTATTTGAGTTATTTTTGTGTAATTTTTTAAAACAAACTACTTAACACTTATGGCACAATCTGCACAGTTGAATGCTTCCATCTTAAAGAAAGTGGCTATGGCTCTTTCGGGAATATTCTTAATCACGTTTTTAGCGCTGCATGTTTCCTTAAATTTTATTTCTATTATTAGTGAAGATGTTTTCAATGAGGCTTCTCACTTTATGGGATACAATCCGCTGATCCAGTATGTAATGCAGCCAGTTTTGGCATTCGGAGTAATTTTCCATTTCGTTATGGGATTTGTACTGACGGCACAAAACAGCGCGGCAAGGCCAATTGCTTATGCAAAATACAACGGAGCTGCTAATGCTTCTTGGAGTTCTAGAAATATGATTATTTCTGGATTGGTTATTTTGGCTTTCTTAGGATTGCACTTTTATGATTTCTGGTTTCCTGAAGTTACCTATAAATATATTGCAGGTACAGCGCCAGATGCTACAAGGTATTATGGAGAGTTAGTTCATAAATTCCACGATCCAATCCGCACAGGATTATATTGTGTGGCTTTTGTGCTTTTAGGTTTCCACTTATGGCACGGGTTTGCATCTTCTCTTCAATCTGTAGGGATGCACAACAAATATTCTAGATTCTTAAGTAAAGTAGGTTACTGGTTCGCAGTTGTAGTTCCAGCTCTTTTCATAATTATCGCATTATTTCATCATTTCAATAATTAATATCAATTATAATGGCATTAGATTCAAAAATTCCAAGTGGTCCTATAGCGGACAAATGGACAAATTATAAAGATCATATTAATTTAGTAAACCCTGCTAACAAACGTAATTTAGATATTATCGTTGTTGGTACAGGTTTGGCTGGAGGTTCTGCGGCGGCTACTTTGGCTGAGTTAGGATATAACGTAAAAGCATTCTGTTTCCAAGATTCTCCACGTCGTGCGCACTCTATTGCAGCACAAGGAGGTATCAACGCAGCAAAAAATTATAAAGGTGACGGTGACTCTATTTACAGATTGTTTTATGATACTGTAAAAGGGGGTGACTACCGTGCACGTGAGGCAAATGTTTACCGTTTGGCTGAAGTTTCGGGAAATATTATTGACCAGTGTGTGGCTCAAGGGGTGCCATTGGCTCGTGAATATGGCGGACTTTTAGATAACCGTTCTTTTGGAGGAACTTTGGTTTCTCGTACATTCTACGCACAAGGACAAACAGGACAGCAATTATTGTTAGGGGCTTATTCTGCAATGAACCGTCAGATTGGTCGTGGAAAAATCAAAATGTACAACCGTCACGAAATGCTTGACATTGTAATCGTGAACGGAAAAGCGAGAGGTATTATCGCTCGTAACTTAATCACTGGAGAAATAGAAAGACATTCTGCTCACGCTGTAGTTGTTGGTTCTGGAGGATACGGAAACGTGTTTTTTCTTTCAACAAATGCTATGGGAAGTAACGCAACAGCAGCTTGGAAAATTCATAAAAAAGGAGCGTTTTTCGCAAATCCTTGTTATACACAAATTCACCCAACATGTATCCCGGTTTCAGGAGATCACCAGTCTAAATTGACGTTGATGTCTGAGTCTTTACGTAATGATGGTCGTATTTGGGTACCAAAAAACTTGGAAGATGCAAAAGCTATCCGTGAAGGAAAGAAAAAAGCAACTGATTTATCTGAAGACGAAAGAGATTATTTCTTAGAAAGAAGATATCCTGCTTTTGGTAACTTAGTTCCTCGTGACGTTGCGTCTCGTGCTGCTAAAGAAAGATGTGATGCTGGTTTTGGAGTTAACAAAACGGGTGAAGCAGTTTACTTAGATTTCGCAGCGGCAATTAAACGTTACGGAACTGAAGATGCTTATGTAAAAGGTTTAGATGATAAAGATACTGCTCTTGTAACTAAACTAGGAGCTGCTATCGTGAAAAGTAAATACGGAAACTTATTCCAAATGTATTACAAAATCGTTGATGAAGATCCTTACACAACACCAATGATGATTTATCCAGCGGTTCACTACACAATGGGAGGAACTTGGGTTGATTATAACTTAATGACTACAATTCCTGGATGTTTCTCAATTGGAGAGTCTAACTTCTCTGATCACGGTGCAAACAGACTTGGAGCTTCTGCTTTAATGCAAGGTTTAGCTGATGGATATTTCGTATTGCCATATACTATCGGAGATTATTTAGCTCCGGATATTAAAATGGGAGAAATTTCTACAGACTTGCCAGAATTCGTTGAAGCTGAGAAAGCGGTTGTAGATCAAATTAATAAATTTATCAATAATAACGGAACACATTCTGTAGATTATTTCCACAAAAAACTTGGAAAAATCATGTGGAATAAAGTAGGTATGGCTCGTAACGCTAAAGGTTTAGCTGAAGCTATCGAAGAAATTGCTGCTTTACGTGAAGAGTTTTATAAAGATGTAAAAGTTCCAGGAAAGGCTAACGAATTTAATCAGGAATTAGAAAAAGCAACTCGTGTTGCCGATTTCTTGGAATTAGGAGAATTGTTCGCGAAAGATGCTTTACACCGTAATGAATCTTGTGGAGGTCACTTCCGTGAGGAATACCAAACAGAAGAAGGGGAAGCACTTCGTGATGATGATAACTTTGCATACGTTGCAGCTTGGGAATACAAAGGAAAACCAAGTGATGCAGTATTACATAAAGAACCTCTTAATTACGAAAATATTAAATTAGTTCAAAGAAGTTATAAATAAGAATTTGGTCGAAAGCCAAAGTCTTAAAGTCAAAAGGCAAAATGTGCCAAGCGACTTTCGACTTTCGACTTTATGACTTTCAAACGAAAAAGGTATGAAACTTACATTAAAAATATGGCGTCAAAAAAACGCTCAAGATAAAGGAGGGATTGTAGAATATCCTATCGATGGAATCGAACCAGATATGTCTTTCCTTGAAATGTTAGACGTTCTTAACGAAGGTTTAATCAATAAAGGAGAAGAGCCAGTAGCATTTGACCACGATTGTCGTGAAGGAATCTGCGGAATGTGTTCTTTATTCATCAATGGTGAAGCGCACGGACCAGACAGAGGTGTTACAACATGTCAGTTACACATGCGTATGTTTAAAGATGGTGATACAATTTTTATTGAGCCATTTAGAGCAAAAGCTTTCCCGGTTATTAAAGATTTAGTTGTTGATAGAACTTCTTTTGACAGAATTCAGCATGCAGGAGGATTTATCTCTGTAAATACTTCAGGAAATACAATTGATGCAAATACAATTCCAGTTAATAAAGACGACGCAGATAAATCATTTGATGCTGCTGCTTGTATTGGTTGTGGAGCTTGTGTTGCAACTTGTAAAAACTCTTCAGCAATGTTATTCGTTTCTGCAAAAGTTTCTCAATATGCATTATTGCCTCAAGGTAAAGTTGAAGCAACTGACCGTGTTTTAAACATGGTTCACCAAATGGATTTGGAAGGCTTTGGAAACTGTACAAATACTGGAGCTTGCGAAGTAGAATGTCCTAAAGGAATTTCTCTTGAAAATATTGCACGTATGAACCGTGAGTATTTAGCAGCAAGCTTGAAAGGATAATCTAAAAAACATTTTTAGTTTTAAATAAAAAAAGCATCCCGTCCTGACGGGATGCTTTTTTTATGTCTTATTCGTAATATAAATTTGATTCGCTAATTTCCTGTTTTTCTTTTCCTTCCTGCTGAATGAAACAGGTTAAAGAAGTTCCTCCAATCTGATCAAAATAACTGATGTTGAGTTTGTGAAATCCTTTTTCAAGTTTGACAACTCCGTAAGCTTCGTTTAACCAATGAATGCCGTCATTATTTACAACAAGCTCATTGTCTATAAAAAGTTTCGATCCATCGTCTGAAAGCGTTGAAATCGTATAATTTGCCGTTTCTGGAACAAAGATATATCCGTCAAATTTTAAACCGATATAACGCTCGGTTTTTGTCTTCCATTTTTCACTGCTGATTGCTCCTTCAAATATGCCTGAATTAACAGGTTTTATAAGTTCTAAATCTTGAACCTGCTGAAATGTTCCAGTATAATAATCATATTTCAGTCCTTTTTTGGTTGGTTGTATGGCTAAAGCCGATTTTAAATCAGGATTTCGGACTAATATTTTGCTAATAGAACTTCTTCTTCCGCTTGGGCTTATTTGAACTATTTTTATAATTCTATATTCGCCTTTCGGGACATTTATAGTAACCGGTCTGGTGTATAATTCAGCCGTTTCATCAGGATTGTATCCGTCAATCGTGTAAAAAATCTGGCCGTTTTTGATTGTTGGTTTTAAATCTAAAATATATTTTGATGTAATTACAGCAGTTTCATTAGATCCAAAAGGCGTTGGAACTTTGTAAAGCCTTTTTTGTTGTTCTAATTTTTCTAAATGATACGGCATTTGATTCAAAATAAAATGATTGTAGTTTTTGTTTTGAGTCTGCGTCCAGGCAATTTCTGCCAAAGCAAATAATCGGGGATAAAGCATATAATTTAATTTGGCCGGACTTGTTAAATATTCTGACCATAGATTGGACTGAACACCCCAAATGTATTTCTGTTCTTCAACTGTTAAGCTGTCAACAGGGGTTGGATTATAATTGTAAATTTTTTCGACTGTCGTCAATCGTCCAATTGTTAACGGTTCCTGAGGCGAATATCCCTGATTGTAATCCAGATAAAGAACTTGTTCGGGATTCATAATTACAAAATGTTTTTGTTTCGCCGCACTAATTCCGCCTGATTCACCTCGCCAAGACATTACGGCTGCATTTGGTGCTAATCCGCCTTCAAGCATTTCATCCCAGCCCAGAATTTGTCTTCCGTTTGCGTTTAAGAATTTTTCGATTCTTGTTGTGAGATAACTTTGTAATTCATGCTCGTTTTTTAAACCTAATTCTTTGATTCTTTTTTGGCAATTCGGACATTCTTTCCATCTTGCTTTTGGGCATTCGTCTCCGCCAATATGAATGTATTTACTCGGAAATAAAGTCATAACTTCAGTTAAAACATCTTCTAAAAAAGTAAAAGTTTCCTCTTTTCCCGCACAAAAAATATCTTCAAAAACGCCCCATGTTTCTACAACTTTATATGTTCGTTCTGGAAAACAAGATAAATTTGGATATGCGGTTACGGCCGCAGTTGCATGACCCGGCATTTCGATTTCAGGAATAATATTTACATAATGGGCTTCGGCAAATTTTACAACGTCTTTGATTTCTTCTTGTGTGTAAAATCCGCCATATGGATTTCCATCAAAAAAAAGTGGTGATCTTTCAAATTTATTTCCGACTAAAGTCTGTGCTCTTTTGGAACCAACTTCAGTTAATTTTGGATACTTTTTTATTTCAATTCTCCAACCTTGATCGTCAGTTAAGTGCCAATGAAAGTTATTTAACTTATAGCTAGACATTTGTGCAATAAAATCTTTTATAACATCAACAGGGAAAAAGTGACGGCAAACATCTAGGTGTAATCCTCGGTAAGCGTATCTTGGCGCGTCTTCAACGGTTATGCAAGGGAGTTTTATTTCTTTTTTTTCTGATGGTTTATTTGGTAAAAGTTGTAAAAGACTTTGAACGGCATAAAATAATCCTTCTTCAGAACCTGTGACCATTATTTTTTTGGAAGAAATAGAAATTTTATACGATTCTTTACTTGCCGATGATGGATTTTTGACAACAAAAAAAACTTCAATTGGACTTTTTTTTGCTGGCAAATTTCCGTTTACTGCAGCTTCAAAAATTTGAGCTGTTTTAAGTTCTTTTGCACTGTATTTGTTGTTTTCAAAAACAACTTTTATTTTTCCATTCAAGCTTATGCTGTCGCCAGTTGCTTTGTATAAATTTGGAGCAGGAATTATTGAAATGTTTTGAGCTTTTCCGATAAAACAGCAAAATAGTAAAAAGAGAAAGATGTTTTTTTTCATGGCTGGTTACTGTTCAGTTATTGAGGTTACTGGCAAATTTAATATTTGGAAATTTCTTTTTGCAAAAAATATGCAAAGCAATTTAGTGTATAAATGTCTTTAAAATAGCTTAGTTAACTTTTTTATTACATTGTGTTATAATTTGTTTCGCAATAATATTGCATTATTTGTTTACATTTGTTTAAAAAATATATTGGCATGAATAATGAAAATGAACTGATAAATTACACTAAGGAAGAACGAAAAAATCTTATTTTAAAAGAGATTAACCTGCACACTCGTGTAAGTTTTGAAACACTTTCTGCCAAATTATTTGTTTCAGAAGATACTGTCAGACGTGATATTAATGAACTTGAATCAGACTCTTTATTGATTAAAGTGAAAGGTGGCGCGATGACAAAAGCGTACCATCATTCTTCCTCAAATCAGACTTATGCCGGCGAATCAAAACAGATTATTGCGCAAAAAACATTAGGACTTCTTCGTGACGGAATGGTTCTCCTAATTGGAGGTGGAACTACAATTAGAGAGTTTATTCGCTTAATTCCGAATGATTTAAATCTTACTATTTTTACAGTTACTGTTTTATCAGCTGTTGAACTTCTAGATAAACCAAATGTCAAAATTATCATGATTGGCGGAAGTATTTCATCTTACAGCCAAATGTGCGTGAGCGGGGATGTCTATAATCAATTGGCTAATATTAAAGTCGATTTATTAATATTAGGAACTAATGCCTTAGATATTGAAGGCGGTTTCTCAGATTCTGACTGGGAAACAGTTCAGGTTAAAAAAGCCATGATTCAGGCTTCTGAAAAAACAGCAATTTTGACTATTTCTGAAAAATTAGACACCGTTTTAAAAATGAAAATTGCCAACTTATCTGAAGTTGATTATGTGGTTACCGAAGTTGATCCAAGTGACGAAAAATTAAAATCGTATAAGAAGGCAGTTCCAAGTTTAGTTTTTATCTAATCCCAATTTTTCATTAAAAAATTAATCCAGTTCTGGTGAAAGATTTTATCTAAATCTTCATCAGAATAGCCGTTGTTTTTAAATATCGGAACGAGTTTCTGTAAATCGGCAATCGTGTTTAAATCATAAGGCGACTGTTCGGTACCAAAAGCGCCGTCAAGATCAGAACCAATTCCGATATGATCTGCATTTCCTGCCAATTGACAAATGTGATCCATATGTTTAAAAACGGTTTCTAGATTGCAATTTGTTCCTTTTGGAGTAGAAATGCCTCTTTCCCAATTTGGAACTAACATCCAGGCGTCTAAAGCACCACCAATAACAGCTCCTCTTGAAATTAATGCTTTGATCATTTCGTCGCTGTATTGACGATTGTGGTCAACCAAACTTCTGCAATTGTTATGACTTGCCCAAACTGGCCCATTATAATGATCTAATGCCTGCCAAAAAGCATCATCGCATAAATGTGTTGCATCTAAAATGATATTCAAACGCTCCATTTCTTTTAATAAATCAATACCGTTTTGATTCATTTTTCCCGTCGCATCAGTTCCGTTTGCGTATCGTCCAGGACCATAATGCGCGGGACCGATGGCACGTAATCCGTAATTGTAAGCTTTCTCTAAATAGGAAATATCAATAATTGAATCGGCGCCTTCTAAACTAAGGATATAGCCAATTGGTTTTTTATCATTTGGAGTTCCGTCATTCCACAAATCAATTTGTTTCTGAAGCGATTTTTTATCTGTAATCTGTGTCATTTCTCCAGCTTCTTCCATGGCTTTGTACCATGTGATTTGCCCTTGAGTTTGTGCCCAGGCTTGCTCAGGAGAATTCCACCCCGGAATAATGCTGTCTGGTTTTACAAATCGTGCAATTTGAGTCGCCACAACAATCCCGATATTACCGCGTCGCAAATCAGGAAAAGAAACCGTCGCACGTTCACGGTCTGGTTTGTCTGTCATTCCTTTTTCTAAATGACGTAAAGTTGCAACATCATTTCGTAAATCTCTATTCCATTCCATCGCATTCATGCTCAGGTCTAAATGGGCGTCTAGTATAAACATATTCGTTTGAACTTAATTTTATATATTAATTTTTCTGCTTCGGGCGGCAACTTTCCATTCATCACAAATTTCATGTGCCGAATTCACGACTTGAACCGAATCATAAAGTGCGCAAGTTGGGCAAACATGATACGGAATTGCGTAAATAATATCTCCGATAGCATACTGATTTTGTCCTTTATTTTCAATGATTAAATGCTCTTCTGAGTGAGCAGTCGGAATCAGATTTTCATCATTCAAAATGACCAAACGTTTATCAATTGGATTTTCTGAAGAAACGGCTTTGTAGCCAATATCGATACAAAAAGTTGATTTTGTTGGTTTTGAAATAATCGTTCCAACTATGACAAATGCTGGTTCAAATTTTTGTTCCGGAAGATGAATCTGATAATTGGAATCCCAGAAAACAAAAGTTCCCGGACTGCATTCTACATTTTTTTCTGAAGCGTAAAATGGGAACGTATTCGATCCACCAGCGACAATCTTTAATTGATAATCTAGTTTTTCCTGAATCGTTTTTAATTTTTCGCTGATGCTGAAAAAAGAATTTGAAGCAACTGAAATTCGGTGTTCCAAAGTTCCTTTTAAATGGCCGTCATAAATATGAATTCCGGAAAAATGAATGTTTTTTAGTTTCAGAATTTCTTCTACTAAAGCAGTCCAATTTTCAGAAATTGAAATTCCGGTTCTGTTCATTCCGGTATTTAAATCCAAATAAACGGTTAGCGATAAATTATTTTTTTGAGCAATTTCATTTAAGGCTTTCGCCGAATCTAAATTATCGGCAATGGTTGAAAAAGCGCTTTTTGGATATTTCTGAATAAGAGAAATCCATCTTTCTTTTTTATTTCCAACAGGCTGATAGGCGAGAAGAATATCTGAAATCTCATGAATGGCCGCAAGTTCAGCCTCCGCAATTGTGGCGCATTTTATTTTATTGATTCCGTATGTCTTGAATAAATCCAGAATTTCGCCAATTTTATGCGTTTTGATATGAGGTCTCAAATTTTGAACTTCACCATTTACAGCTTCAATCAGACGCTCGATATTTTGCTGCATACGATTTTCATAAACAGCAATAAACGGAGTGTCAACACGGATTTCGGAATTTATTTTCCACCAATTTTCTTGCATAACTTAGTTTCTGGTTTTTTCTACAACTTCAATTAAATCCTGAAAAGCTTTCAGCGACTGCTCATAATTTAAATTTAAAAGCATTTCTTTCGAAAACAAATTAGAACCAATTCCCACGCAAACAACACCAGATTTGAACCAAGATTTTAAATTGCTTTCTTCTAAAGTTACGCCTCCGGTTGGCATTATTTTCAAATTCGGAAATGGAGCTCTGATTGCTTTTACGTATCCAGGTCCGCCAATTTTATCAGCAGGAAAAAGTTTTACAACTTCAGCTCCTAATTTATTGGCATGAAGCACTTCGTTTAAAGTAGCAGCGCCGGGAATCCAGTAAATATTGTTTTTAAAACAGTAATTTCCAATTTCAGAATCAGTATGCGGACAAACAATGCAGTCTGCTCCTAGGTTTATGAATGTTTCGGCATCTTCAACACTTAAAATAGATCCAACGGCCAGTTTAACATCTAAATTGTTTGCCTTTTTAAACTCGATCATTTGACTGAAAACTTCTTTTGCATCATCTGCCCGCGCGGCAAATTCAATAATTTTTATGCCTGAATCAGCTGCGGATTGCAAAACAATTTTAGCTGTTTCAATGTTGATTTGTGTTACTAGCGGAAGCACGCCTTGAGCTTTTAAAATGCTGTACATATTTGGGGTAATTTATTATCGGTTAATTCTGTTGCTTGAGCCGTTTTCCATAAAATGATTTATTTCGGCAAGACTGGTTATGGCAAAATCGCCATGTATGCTTTGTTTGATTACACCACAGGCCGTTGCCCATTCAATGCATTCCTGACCCGATAATTTATTGGATAAACCATAAAGCAAACCGGCATTAAAAGCATCGCCAGAACCAATTTGGTCTGTTACAATGTGTATTTTATGTTCTTTGGTTTCGTAAAAATTGCCTTCATGCATCAGTAAACCTTTGTATAAATGTGCCGGTCCATCTGATTTTCTAAAGCTCATTGCGAGTGTTTGTAGAAAAGGCATTTCTTTTTTTAGTAATTCAAAAGTTTTTTGAAAACGATTTGCATCTGATTCTTTTTTGTCGGTTTTTATTCCGAAGTAAATTTCGATGGCGTCCAAATCAGCTACAGTGATTGTGCTGTACTGAAGTAAATCGGGCATGATTTCAGAAGGTTTTTTTCCGTATTGCCATAATTTGGAACGATAATTAAAATCAGATGAAATTGGTGATCCTTTTTTGTGCGCTGCCAAAATTGCTTCTTTGCAGACAATTCCCGCTTCATAAGAAACACCTGGACTGATTCCCGACCAGTGAAAATGCGTTACATCTTTTAAAACTTCTTCCCAATCAATCTGATTTTTTTGAATTGTAGCAAAAGATGAATTGCTTCTGTCGTAAATAACCTGTGATTGTCGGATCTGATTTCCTGATTCAACAAAATATAAGCCCAGACGTTCTCCGCCATAAACACATTTTGAAGTGTTGACTTTGTGTTTTTGAAGTTCGTTTATTGCTAATTGAGCCAAATCATTTTGAGGCAATCTTGTAATATAATCAGTTTGGATTCCGAGTTGGGAAAGTAAAACACAAACATTTGCTTCGGCGCCTCCAACATGTATTTTTATTTCATTGGCCTGCGTAAACCGGTTTCCATCGGCAACACTCAT
Source organism: Flavobacterium resistens (assembly GCF_900182645.1). Classification (GTDB taxonomy): domain Bacteria; phylum Bacteroidota; class Bacteroidia; order Flavobacteriales; family Flavobacteriaceae; genus Flavobacterium; species Flavobacterium resistens. The sequence continues at coordinate 332,943 of NZ_FXTA01000004.1, forward strand.
TCGGAGTAATAATTCTCCAAATGTTGCTATTCTTGTTTGTGAGGTAATTGTATTCATTGTTGTTATTTTTTTTGCCACAGACTTTGGATTAAATTATTTTCCTTAACCAATTCAGATTGCTCTTTAATCTTTATCGTCTGTGGCACAAATTCTTTATTTAAAATAATTCGAAGACGGCTTCAACTTCGACAGGAATATTGTCTGGTAAAGAACCCATTCCAACGGCACTTCGTACTCCAATTCCGTTTTCTTGTCCCCAAACTTCAGCAAATAATTCACTGCAGCCGTTTATTACGTACGGATGTCTTAAAAATTCGCCATTGCAATTCACCATTCCAAGTACTTTGATAACTCTTTTTACTTTATTCAAGCTTCCAAAATTGGTTACTATCGTAGAAAGCATCGTTAATCCGACTTGTCTTGCTGCCAGTTTTCCTTCTTCAATATCCATATCATCACCAATTCTGCCAATGATTAAGGATTTGTCATCACGAACCGGACCGTGACCAGACAGGTATAAATATTTACCATCAACTAAATATGGTTTGTAGATGCCAAGAGGTTGAGGCGCTGGTGGTAAAGACAAACCAAGGGTTTCAAATTTTTCTTGAGGCAATAAATTCATGATATTAATGTATTATAGAGTTTAAAATAAAAACGAAAATGATTCCTAAAATTGATACTAAAGATTCCATTACGGTCCAGGATTTAAAAGTATCTTTTAGGCTGATATTAAAATATTCTTTGAACATCCAAAAACCCGGATCATTTACATGTGAACACATTAGGCTTCCGGCTCCAACTGCTAATACTAATAAGTTGGGGTCCAGTCCATTCACTTGTAACAAAGGTAATAAAACACTCGCAGTCATTAATCCGGCTGCAGTGGCTGAACCAACGCAAATGCGAATGATTGCTGCCATTAACCAAGCGAGTAAATAAGGATGAATATTGGTTTGAGTTAAAGTTGTAACGATTGTTTCGTTTACACCGCTTACAATCATAACTTCTTTTAAGCTTCCTGCTCCGCCTACGATTAAAACAATCAGCGCAACATCTTTTATCGCGATTGCATAATCATCCATTACAGAAGCCAGACTTCTGTTCATTCTTATACCTAATGTATAGGTGCAAAGAAGAAGGGAAATCAGCATAATTATACTGGGGTCTCCAATTGTTTTGCAAAGATTGTTTACGGATTCATTTGTTGTAATTAATGGCAGTAAAGAAGTAATCGTCAAACCAAAAACAGGAAATAAAGCCGAAAATAAACTGATCGAAAAACTTGGTAATTTGCCTTCGTTAGCGACTTCTTCGATATTTATTATTTCATGATCTGATTCGGTTTTGATGTTTTTCAATAAATTGGAAAATAATAAACCGGCAATAAAAATAGTAGGAACAGCAATGATGATTCCGTAAACTAAAACAAGACCAATATCAGCTTTTAAAATACTGCTCAACGCCATTGGGGAAGGATGTGGAGGCAAAAAACCATGTGCTACTGAAAGCGACGCCAGCATTGGGATTCCGAGATATACTTTTGAAAGTTTAAATTGGTGGGCTACTGAAAAGATTAAGGGAACTAACAAAACAAAACCAACACTATAAAATAGAGGTATCCCAACAATAAATCCGGTAATCATTAATCCTAGGCGAACGTGTTTTTTACCTGTCCATCCCATAACTGTTTTTGCAATGACATTTGCCGCGCCAGATGAAACGGCAAGTTTGCCAATACAGGTTCCAAAAACGATAATTAATGTGATCGAACCCAACATTTCGCCCAAACCTTTTTGAACCGTTTGTGACAAAGTGTTTATTGGCAGACCTAGAAATAGGCCTGCTAGCAAAGCTGTAATGATAAAGGCAATAAACGGATTGATTTTAAACCAAGCGATTTGAAGGATTAAAAATGCAATACATGCCGTAAGAATTATAATGCTCATTATCTATTTTTTTATTATTTATCCCACCAGATTTTTGTTGTGAAATTGTCTTCGCCCTGGCGCTTAACTGCTTCTGCTAAGTTAGTTGAATTCACAGAATATTCACTAGTTGGATATTTGAATCGTCTTGGAATTGTGCCATTTGTGACATTTCCAGGGAAATTTACCGGAACTAAAACCGGATATCCAGTTCGTCTCCAGTTAGAATAAACCTCTTGTTCATCTACAAAAAGTGCGATGTAAATTTGAGTATGAATTTGATTCATTTTTGCTTCAAAAGAACCTGCAGTATTGAATGGATTTAATGTTAAATAAGGTGTTGCATCGGTTATTGCATAAGTCGGCCCGTAAATTGCCATGTTTAAGAAAGAAGCTTTTACACCTTTTTCATATAAATCTTTATCGGTTTCATTAGTGTACCAACCTCTTGCAGCAGCTTCGGCCAATAGCAAATTAGTTTCGGCATTGCTTATAACCATAAGTGGCGCATCATATTTGAAAACCGTACTTTGATTTGGTTCAGAATAAGTTCCTTGTTCGGCTGGTGTTGGAGCAGTTTTAGTTCCGTTAGGAAAACCTTTTTGAACTGCAATTGCAGTATTTTGAGTAGTTCCTTGCCAAACACCTGAATAAACACTAATTCTAGGATCAGCAGTTGATTTCAATAAATCGATAAATGTTTTACCTAATTTTCCGCCTTCGACATTTTTCTGTCCGTATGATCCTGCTGTAAAATCTTGTCTTCTTGAATCAAATCCAACAGGGTTTCTGTTAATATCATTTGGTCCGTCAGTATAGCGCATTACAGCGTTATCAGTTCCATTTATGATTACACCTCCAGCGATAGCTTTGGTTACCCAAGTTTTTGCCAATGCAGGGTCAACTTTAGTCAATCTCATTCCTAAACGAAGCATTAAAGAATAAGAGAATTTTTTCCATTTTGCTACATCTCCATCATATAAAAAATCTGCTTTTCCAAAACTTGTTTTTGATGCATCCAAAGCCGTTGCAGCTTCATCAAGTTCTTTCAGCAAATCTTTATAAATTGATTCCTGAGAATCATATTTAGGAAGAAAAATAGATGAAGTGTTTGCTTTTGCAGCCTGAGAATAAGGAATATCTCCATACAAATCCGTAATTCTGTGATACAAATAAGCTCTCCAGATTCTGGCGATATTAAGTTTGTTGCTGTCAGTTGGATTACCTTTTACAGCATCGATAACAATTTCAGTTTCATTTATTCCAGTTGGATATGCCTGATTGAAATAAGCAGAGTAATAAACTTCATTACTAAGATATTTATCTCCAGCTCCCGAAGCTTCTTTATAAGTTGCATAATGCTGCAACATACCGCCACATTCCAAAATATTGGTTGCAAAATAATTGTTGTTTAAGCCATCCAATTGCGCTTTGCTGAAAATATAATTCGGATTCGGTTTTTCAACAACATTCGGATTCGTATTGATTTCTTCAAAATCTTTGGAACAAGAAGTCATACCTCCTAAAAGTATTCCTGTTATGTATAATAGAGTTAATTTTTTCATTTCTCTTTAATTTAAAATTTAACGTTTAAGCTTAAACCAAAGCTTCTTGTTTTAGGCAATCCAAATTGCTCTACACCTTGAGCATTTCCTGCACTAAATACAGATTCCGGATCAACGTTTGGCGTTTTCTTGTAAAGGATGAATAAATTTCTGGCAACAAAAGAAACAGAAAGACTCTGAAGTTTAGCCAATGCTTTTATTCTTTCAAGCGGTAAGTCATAACCAACAATTACTTGTCTTAATTTGATAAAACTCGCGTCATAAATAAAAGTTGATGAAATGTTTCTTAAACCATCATAATAAGTTCTTAGGTTTTCTGGCGCTATTACCATGTTTACAGGGTTTCCGTTTGTATCAACTCCTGAAATTGGTAATCCGGTTTCACGACCTTCTAATGTCAATTTAGTTAATCCCATACGTGTTCCGTACAAATCGGTTCCAGAATATAAGCTTCCGCCAAATTTCCCGTCAATTAAAAAGCTGAAGGATACTGCTTTGTATTTGAATTCATTGTTGATTCCCGCGCCCCAAGGATGTACACCTTGTCCTAATTCTTCAAGCGGTCCTCTGGCAATACTAGCAGATCCTCCGCTCACATTATAAACTGTATTTCCATTAGCATCTTTTAAAGGCTTGTAACCTTTTATAATACTGTATGGACGGCCAACATCACTTGTAATGGTAACGTATCCGTTAACAGAAGTTGCCATTGTAATAGAATTCAAATCATCTGTAAGTGCCTGAACAGTATTTTTATTATAAGATCCGTTGAAAGTAGCGTCCCATGAAAAATCTTGATTGTTGATGATTTTTCCGCTAAGTAAAAATTCAACACCGGTATTTTTCATTTTTCCAAGATTCAGCAACGCAGTATTTGCTCCTGAACTTGTTGAGACTGTAGTTTCGACAATATCATTTGTTGTTGCACGATCGTACCAAGCAAAATCAAGATTTAAACGATTATTGAAAAAACCTAAATCGGTACCAATTTCAAATGTTGTTGAAGTCAGCGGACTTAAAGTTGAATTTGGAACTCTGCTGCTTGTAGGTCCTTGTAATTGTTGTCCGTTATGTCCGCCTTGAACCATCGAATAAGATTGGTTTAGAGCATAAGGATCTGGAGTTGCACCTCCAACCTGAGCCCAAGAACTTCTTAATTTTGCAAACGAAACCCATTCCGGCATTTTTAATAAATCGGAAACAATAATACTTGTTCCAACTGAAGGATAAAATACTGTATTGTTTTCTGCAGAAAGTGTTGAGAACCAATCCTGACGTCCAGTGAAATTTAAGAAAATGACATTTTTATAATCAAAATCGACAGCGCCATAAACAGAGTTTGTTTTTGTTTTTCCGTAAGGATAAGAGTAGGTAAGAGTTTGTAAATTGCTTAAAGCATAAAAATCATCTAATACATAACCAGATCCTTCAACTTTAGTTTCATCTCTCAAAGTAGTTCGGGAGTTTACACCAACTAAGGCATTCAAAGAGAAATCTTTGTAGAAATTCTTTTTAGTATAATTTAAAATTGCTTCGGTATTTAAATTTGAAAGTTTCATTCTGGAACCTTGCGCATAACCAACAGGATTATTTAATGTTGTTTTTGGAATGTATCCAAAGAACTCATAATCGGTGTAATCTTGTCCGATTCGACCTTGCAGAAAAAGCTCAGGTGTAAAATTCAGTTTTACATTTAACATTCCGATAAAACGATTTTTGGTATCGTTGTTTTTGATTTTATTGACAACGAAATAAGGATTTGTTGCTACAGCTACAGGATTCCATGCTTCTTCAATGCCGTTTTCGTCATAACCTGGGGCAAGATTTCTGATATCAACAGTATTGGCAATCATGTACGTTCCCCAGTTTGCATTAGCTTCAGCATCTGAAACGGTTGGTCTATTTGCCGATTTTTCTAAATTATATTGCGTTACGACATCAAATTTCAACCAGTCTGTCAAATTTACATTACTAGCCAAGTTGAATGTTTTGCGGTTGAAACCAGAATTTGGCAAAATACTTTCATTTTCTAAATTCGAAAATGATAAACGTCCAGTTGCTTTTTCACTTCCTCCAGATAAAGCGACTGAGTTAATAAAAGTAGTTCCGGTTTGGTAGAAGTTTTTGATGTTGTCTTTTTGTGCTACATAAGGTCGGGCAACGCCGTCGAACTGAACAACATCTGTTCCGTCCATTTTTGCTCCCCATGACCAGCGCCCGTCAGCAATAGCCTCAGCCTGATTTGCTGGTTTTTTTCCGTTATGACCAGAGCCGTATTCGTACTGCCAATCTGGAATTATTGATGGAGTTTCAAAAGTAAAAGAGCTATTGTATTCAATTCCAATGCCTTTTTGGGCAGTTCCTCGTTTGGTTTGAATTAAAATAACTCCGTTTGCAGCGTTGGCGCCATACAGTGCCGCAGCTGTTCCTCCTTTTAAAACGGTAATCGATTTGATGTCGTCTGGATTAATTACTGAAGTTCCGTCACCTCGATCGACATTGATTCTGGTTGATCCAGGACCATTTCCAATACCTGGAAGATTTAACTGTGTATTGTCAATCGGTAAATCGTTAACCACATACATTGGCTGGTTGTTTCCGTTTAACGAACCGTTTCCACGAATTACAACTCGGCTTGAACCATTTGGTCCCGTTGCTGTGCTGCTTACGTTCACTCCGGCAATTTTTCCAACTAACGCATTCGTAATATTGGTTTCTTTTGCTTTAGTAAATTCCGTTCCTTTAAGTTCTGTTACGGCATAAGAAACTGCTTTTCCGCTTTTTTTAACTCCTAATGCAGTTACTAAAACCTGATCCAAAACATTTTCTGCAGGTTTTAAACTTATCGTTACGTCTTTTGTGTTATCTAATTTGAATTCTAATGTTCCATAACCCATATACGAAATGATGATGTGACTTTCGTTTTCTGGAACATTCAGTTTAAATCTTCCATTTTCATCTGTTACGGTGGCGATTTTATTATTGCTTTTTGCAATAATTGTAGCTCCGGCAATTGGCATTCCGTCGTCCTGGCCTATAACTTGACCTGAAATTTCAGTTTGATTGCTTTTCTGTTCAAAAAGATGCGTTTTTATTGCAGTCTCTTTTGCATTTGCCGAGAAAATCATACCTCCGGCAAATACTAATGAAATTAGCCTTGTTTTCATAATTCTTTGGTTTTCATGTTTTTTTTGGTTTTTATTGGCAAGTCAAATATATATATTAATTTTTCACTTTTGCATTTTTTTTGCATAAAATGCATTTTTTTTGCAAAATAAAAGTTTGATATGTTTTTAATTTCCTTATGAAATATTGATTTTAGACGTTTTTTGAGAAAATTTTGCAGAAAATGCTTTTTTTGCAAAATTTATAATTTGGCTGAAAATTCGTATTTTTGAATTATGAAAATCGCACTTATACAATCAGATCTGCATTGGGAAAATGCTTTGGAAAACAGAAAAAACTTCGAATCGGAAATAAATTCAATTGATTCTGAGGTGAATTTGATTGTTTTGCCCGAAATGTTTTCGACCGGATTTACAATGAATGCTTCCGCAGTTGCTGAAACAATGCAAGGCGAAACTGTTCTTTGGATGAAAGAAGTTGCAAAGCAGAAAAATGCTGCCGTTACCGGAAGTTTAGTAATTACTGAAAACGGAAAATTTTACAACCGAATGTTTTTTGTTTTTCCGTCAGGAGAAATTCAATATTATAACAAACGCCATTTATTTACATTGGCGGGAGAAGATCGATTTTATACTGCAGGAACAGAAAAAGTTATTGTAGAATATTTAGATTGGAAAATCTGTCTGCAGGTTTGTTACGATTTAAGATTTCCAGTTTTTGCCCGAAATACCGAGAATTACGACTTGCTTTTATATGTTGCCAATTGGCCAAAAATACGCACCAACGCATGGGACGCTTTGCTGAAAGCGCGCGCTATTGAAAATTTGAGTTACACAATCGGCGTGAATCGAATTGGTGTTGATGCTAACAATTACGAACACATTGGTCATTCGCAAGCGGTTGATTTTTTAGGTAACTATGTTTTAGAGCCACAAGAAAAAAATGGTGTCTTTATCGTAGAATTAGATAAAAACACCATGTATGAAACTCGTAAAAAACTTGATTTTTTAAGTGATCAGGATGAATTCGAAATTAAAATCTAAAAAGCTTTTCGTTTCTTTTCGGCTTCTTTCTTTTTCTTTTCATCTGTTTTCTTCTCAACTTCAGGACTAAAAGGAATACTTAAATCAATAGGTTGATCAACATCCCAATTCGCCCGGACATCAACTTCTTTTTGAAAATAAAAGACTTCTTCAGCGTAAGTTTTAGTTAAGAAATTTCCAGTGTCGTAAACTTTGTTTTTATTGTCATCATAAATTACACGAATAGCAAAAGCTTCGGGCTCAACCAAATTAAACTCAATTTTGGTCTCACCTTCAGAATAAGCACTGGCAAGAACTTTATCTCCTTTTTTGCTGGTAATTTCAACAATAATCGGGAAACGTTTTACATTTTGAAGATTTACGACTAAGTTTCCGTAATCTTCCAATTCTTTCGTGGTTAATTTATAAGATAAAGTATCATTCGACTTATCATAAAAATCAGTCAAAGCTCCAGGCAATAAAGTAATACGGTATTTTTCTAATGGTTCTTTTTTGAAATCGAAATATAATTTTTGCTCAAATTCATTGTATTCAGTAGTGTATTTCACAGCAACTGAATCTTTGTTGACTAATGAAATTTTAGAACTGTCAATTTTAATAAGCGGAGTTTCTGTTTCTAGTGTAAATCGTTCCCTGAAATTAAGAACACCACTTTGAACTGCTGTGATATTCAAAGTGTCTTTTTTCAAATCTTTAATTTTCAAACCGAATTTCTTGTTATACTTGTCGGAATTAATTTCCAGAGACAGCGAATCGGTTTTTATTGGTTTGTACCAAATTTGTAGCGAATCTTTTTTAGGGAATTGAGTGACAATTGTTTGTAGAACTTCATTGTGGTTTTTAAGCGTAATTTTAGGTTTAGTAACTTTGAAATTCATATTTCCTTCATAAGGAAGTAATAATCTGTTTCCCGACGCCTGAATAGGTTTGAAAGTTTTTATAGGTAACTTTTCCTTGAATAATTCCAATTCAAAAATAGTATCATTTGGAATTGTAATTGGATGCTTTATAAAACCAATTTTATCGTCTTTCGGATTGAATTTGTTGTTGCTTGATTTGTCTTTCATGGCAACTAAAAGATATTTTCCGGCCTTTAAATTTTCTAATTTAAAAGTTCGTAAACTGTCAAGTGTGTTTGTGATATATCTTGGAAATTCTTTGTAAACTACAGAATCTTTATATTGGTCATTTACCTCATAAAGCATAACAGAAACAAAATTATCGACATATTTTTCATAAGAATCTTTGATAATACCTTTTATGGAAAGTGAATCAATATAAGGTCCAGTCGAAAAAACATATTTAAACTGATGCATTGAGTTTCCTTCATTATTATCTGCAATACTTTCTCCAAAATTCAGGCTATAAGTGGTATTTGGCTGTAAAGTGTCTTTGATTTTTATACTGATAAATTTACTCGCATTAGTTGGCAATACAAGCGGCTGATGCTTCATTGGCGGCGAGACTATCAGCTGTTTGTTTAAGTTTTTCAGCTTTACATATTCATCAAATGTCAAAATGATTTCATTGGCCTTGAAATTGGTGCTGAAATTTTCAGGTGAACTTGATCTTATAACAGGAGCAAGGGTGTCTTTTAATCCGCCTGTAATACTGCCTCTTTTGGCACAGCTCATCATTAAAAATACCAGTAAAAGTGAAATGTATTTCAGAGTGTTTTTCAACATAATCGTTTTTGAATTTGATTGCACAAAATAACGATTATATTTGCTTTAATCGAAATTTTTTATCTATTTATTAGGATTTGCAAATTTCGGATTTCGCTCTTTTTTGTAGTAATATTTTCTTACTTTTGAATTTAAATGTAATATCACTTAGTTTTGTTTAAAAGATTTTTTTGGATTTCATTCTTTCTTTTGTTGACAGCCTGCAGCAAAAGTGACAAACCTACAATCGCTTTTTATTATTGGAAAACCAGTTTGAAATTTTCTGAAACCGAGAAAAAAGTCTTGAAAGACAATAATGTCCGTAAACTTTATATTCGGTATTTTGATATCGGACTTCATCCGCAAACGCAAAATCCATTTCCGATAAGCCCGATTCATTTCAAAGAAAATATTCAGAATTTTGAAATTGTTCCGGTCGTTTTTATTCAGAATAAAGTAATGCTCGAAGCGAAACTTGATATTAAAGATTTGGCTGAAAAAACGATTCATTTGATTTCAGAAATCAATAAAAAGAATAAAATTAATTGTGCCGAAATTCAAATTGACTGCGATTGGTCGTTAAATAGTAAAGACAATTATCTTAAATTTATTGAACAGATTAAAAAGCTTTCGCATAAAAAACTCTCCGCTACAATACGACTTCATCAGGTTAAATATTTTAAGAAAACTAAAATCCCAAATGTAGATTCAGGGGTTTTAATGTTTTACAATATGGGAAGCATTGCGCCAGATTCTCTAAATTCGATATACAACCGGGAAATTTCAGAGAAATATCTTCAAAGTTTAAAACATTATCCGCTTCATTTAGATTTTGCATTGCCAATATATTCGTGGGTAATTCATATTAGAAATCAAAAGGTTTTGGGGCTTCGGTCAAAACTGAATTTTACCGAACTTAAAAAAGATAAAAACTTTGAACAAATCAGTCCGATTTTCTTTAGAGTCAAACAATCTAATTATAAAAACGGGGTTTATTATGAAGAAAATGATTTGCTTAAAATGGAAGCAATTTCTTCCGAAGATTTAAAAAACATGGCCGAAGATTTGAGTGAAAATTCAGCTCAGGCTCCTAGAGAAATTATATTTTACGATTTAGATGAATTCAATTTAAAAAATTATGAAAAGAATATTTTCGAACAAACTGTTTCTTGTTTTTAGTGTTGGTCTGCTTTCGGTTTACGGAGTGATTTATGCGTGCGCCGGCGGAGACGACTGGGATTTTTTTGGATATAATTCGAATTTTACTCCGGAAACTTTTGCTGATAAATCCTATTCACCGCTGTTTTTATCTGGCTCCATTTTTTACGGAATCGAATTTGATACAGAGCATAATTCTCGATTCAATAAAAACATAAAATCAGATTGGGCTTCGCACTTAAAAGGAAAAGCAGATACTACTTCTGTCAATTATTTTTTAATTGGAGATGAAAAGCCACGTTATTATTCTGATGATAAAAACGTAATTAAAAACAAAGAAGAAATTGCAGATCTTCATGTTTATTACAAGACTAAAAAAGAGAATAAAACAACTCAGAAATGGAATAAAAAACTCAATCTAAAAGATGAAAAAGTAAAGAGTTTTGTTGAGTTTTTATATTTGGCGCAAAAAATTGAGACCGTATCAATTGGCGAAGATTATTGGAGTTATGATCCTGTAGTGGCAAAAACTTTTAAGGATGCAAAAATGATTCAGTCCATTGAGAATGTATACAATACAACTTCAGATCCGTTTTTGAAAAATCGTTATTGGTTTCTTACTATGAAAGCTCGTTTTTACAGTAATGACAAACAAAAAGCAATTGATTTTTTCAATAAAACAGAAAGCTCGGTTCCAAAAAATACCTTGTATTACAGAGCGCTTTCTTATGTTGCAGGAATTAATTATAAGCAAAAAAAATATGCAGTTTCGAATTATTTATATGCTAAAGTTTTTGATAAATGTCCTGAACTACGAGTTGTAACTGCCTACAGTTTTAGTCCGAAAAACAATGCCGACTGGAATAAAGCGCTTGCAATGGCAAAAAATAACGATGAAAAAGCGGCGCTTTGGGCAATTCACGGATTTTATAAAGATGAAAAGCAAGCAATTGAAAAAATTTACGAATTAGATCCAAAAAGCGAACATTTGAATTATCTCGCAACCCGATTGGTAAATAAACAGGAACAGGCAATAAACAATTCGTTTAAACAAGAAGCTGGAGAAAATACGAAAGAGAAAATACAAACAGTTGCTGAAAATAAAACAGAAAATCTGGCTAAACTTAATACTGACGCATTTGCTTTAATTGCAAAAATTTCAAATGCAGGAAATACTCAAAAACCATATTTATGGGATTTGTCTTTGGGGTATCTTCAAACTTTAAAAGGAGAATATACAAATGCAGATAAGAGTTTTGACAAAGCGACAAAAACGCTTCCTAAAACAGAATTGGCAGGATTTCAGCTCAGATTACTTCGCTTTGTAAATAATCTAAGTAAAATCGACAAGCTGACAGATAAAAATGAAAAAACAATTATTGCCGACTTGAATTGGCTGTATTACGAACTTCCAAAAACATATAAAGGACAGGAATTTCGTTATCAAAATGCTTCATCTTGGAGTCGAAGTTATTTGTCAACGCTTTACAGAGAAAAAGGAGATTTTGTAATGGCTGAGATTTTTGGCGAATCCCGTTACAGTTATTGGAATGACGGAAATGCTTTTTATGATAATGAGAAGAATTTGTTAGATATAAAATCATTTTTGTCAAAACAAAATAAAACTGAAATTGAGAAAACTGGTGCAGGAATTTACAGTTTGAAACTGAAAGATATTAATAATTTTCAGGCAGTTCAGGCGACTTTCAAGAATAAGATTCCGGAAGCAATTGAATTTATGAAACAAGCAGATTCGGTGCAGTATTACAAGTTTTTAGGAAATCCGTTTAACGGAAATATAAAAGATTGTCACGATTGTGAGCATGCGGCGTATCAAAAAAAGAAATATTCTCAAATGGATTTTCTAACTACAATCAAAGATATGCAGGATAAATTGGCGCAGAAAGAAGATGTTTACACCAATAGTCTTTTATTAGGAAATGCATTTTATAATATTTCGCATTTTGGAAACGGAAGAACTTTCTATGAAATTAGCATTGTTGGTTATGGCTCAAGTCCGTATTCGTTCAGAAATACGATGAAAGAAATGATTACAAACAATTCAGTTTCGAAAATGTATTATCAAAAGGCTTTTGAAGCAGCTTCAAATAAAGAGCAAAAAGCAAAATGTTTGTACCTGATTTCGAAATGCGAACGAAATGACTATTACAATAAAAAATACAATGACGTTAATAATTACTGGGAAATTCAAGATGATAAAATTAATTTTATTGCCTGGAATTCATTCAAAATATTAAGGAAGGATTACTCGGATACGAAATATTATCAGGATGTGATTGCAGAATGTGGTTACTTTAATACATACGTAAACCAATAAATTTAAAACAATGGTAAATAAAATAGAACATATAGGGATTGCGGTAAAAAATATGGACGATGCAAATGTATTGTTTGAAAAAATGCTGGGTGTTCCATCTTATAAAATGGAAGCTGTAGAAAGCGAAGGCGTTTTGACTTCTTTTTTTCAGACAGGAAATAATAAAATCGAACTTTTGGTTGCAACCAATCCTGAAAGTCCGATTGCAAAGTTTTTAGAGAAAAAAGGAGAAGGAATTCATCACATTGCTTTTGATGTTGATGATATCGAAGCTGAAATTACTCGTTTAAAAAGTGAAGGTTTTGTTCTGATAAATGAAGTTCCGAAGAAAGGTGCCGACAATAAATTGGTTGTTTTTCTACATCCAAAGAATACTAATGGCGTTTTAGTAGAGCTTTGTCAGGAAATTAAATAAAAAAAAAGTTTTTTTGTTTTTAAATAAGGTATTGAAAATCAATCTCGTTTTTTAATACTGATACTTCAAAATAGAATTAAATACAAATGATGTCTTAAAATATTTGGAGTGAATGAAAAATAGTAGTAATATTGCATCCTCAAACCGGTCCTATAGCTCAGCTGGTTAGAGCACCTGACTCATAATCAGGTGGTCCCTGGTTCGAGCCCAGGTGGGACCACAAAATATAAAAGCTTCATAAATTTTTATGAAGCTTTTTTTGTTTTTAGGGTTGTATTTCTGTAAAAATCTTCTACATTTGTCGCGTACAAGTCTTTAATAGTAAGGCTTTGTACGAAATTTCATAAAAGACCCCAAGTCTAATTTAAAACCGCTTGTTTTGGCAAGCTTAAACTTATGAAGATAACGAAAACTATTTTTATTGCATGTTGTATTGTTTTGTTAAACGTTTCAAATGCATTCGCTTATGATGATCCGCCAGAACCAGGTCCGCCAGCTCCTCCAGGAGTGTCTATTGATCAAAATTTAGTTATTTTGGCAGGATTCGCAGTTTTGTTTGGTATATATGTGATATATAAATACAATTTAATAAAAAAAGCTTCAATTTAAATTGAAGCTTTTTTTTTTTTGAAAATAGGTTTTTGTTATTTGTTTATTGAGTATAATCGTGAGATATACTTTCCAATAACATCAAATTCTAAGTTTATTTTAGTCCCTACTACAAAGTTTTTGAAATTCGTATTTTCAAAAGTATAAGGTATTATTGAAACGCTAAATTCATTTGTTTTCGAATTGACCACAGTAAGACTTACTCCGTTTACAGTAATTGAGCCTTTTTCAATTGTAATGTTGCTGAGGTTTTTGTCGTATTCAAAAGTGTAATTCCAGCTTCCGTTTGCTTCCTCGATTTTAATACAAGTTCCCGTTTGGTCTACGTGTCCCTGAACAATATGTCCGTCAAGACGAGCGTCAAGTTTCATGCCACGCTCTAAATTAACAATGTCACCAGTTTTCCAGTCGCCAATATTGGTTTTTAAAATGGTTTCTCCAATTGCTGTAACCGTATAAAAAGAATCTTTTATTGATACAACCGTCAGACAGATTCCGTTATGAGAAACGCTTTGGTCGATTTTTAATTCATTCGTAATAGAGGAGTCAACTGTGATGTGAAGATTGCCTTGGTCTTTTTGTATTTCGTGAACCCTTCCTAGGGTTTCTATAATTCCTGTGAACATTGTTGTTTTATTTTACTAAATTTGCACATCAAAATTAGTAATAAATAAGCTGAGCTCATGAATAAAAAAGCAGAAAATATAATTGTTGGAATTTCAGTTGGAGATTTAAACGGTATTGGAAGCGAAGTTATATTGAAAACATTCGAGGATTCTCGTATGCTGGAATTGTGTACGCCAGTTATTTTTGCAAATGCTAAAATACTTTCTTTCATTAAAAAAAGTTTTACATCTTCTGTTCAATTTCATGGAGTTGATAAATTAGAGCAGGTTTTGCCAGGAAAAGTGAATGTTTTAAACCTTTGGAAAGAAGGTGTTGATATTACTCTTGGGAAAAATGATGAAAAAATTGGCGAATATGCGATCAAATCTTTTGTAGCAGCAACCAAAGCTTTGAAAGAAGGTTCAATTGATGTCTTAGTTACAGCTCCAATTAATAAATACAATATTCAGTCAGAGGAATTTAAATTTCCGGGTCATACAGATTATTTGGACAAAGAGCTTGAAGGTGATGCATTAATGATGATGGTTCAGGATAATTTAAGAGTTGGTCTGTTAACAGATCATGTTCCTTTAAATGAAGTTTCATCACATTTGACTGAAGAATTAATCACCAGAAAAATCGAAACAATCCGAAAATCATTAATTCAGGATTTTAGTATAGTGAAGCCAAAAATTGCTGTTCTGGGATTAAATCCTCATAGTGGAGATGGCGGAGTTATCGGAAAAGAAGAAGATTTGATTTTGAAACCAACTTTGAAAAAAATATTTGAATCGGGAACAATGGTTTTTGGGCCTTTTTCGGCAGATGGCTTTTTTGGAAGTGGTCAATATGAAAAATATGATGCAATTATTGCAACTTATCATGATCAGGGGTTAATTCCTTTTAAAACACTATCTTTCGGAAAAGGAGTGAATTATACTGCGGGCTTGAATAAAGTTAGAACTTCGCCAGATCACGGTACAGCCTATGATATAGCAGGAAAAGATATGGCAGATTTTAATTCATTTAAAGAAGCAGTTTATCTTGCGATCGATATTTTTCGCTCGCGTAATCAGTATGAGGAGATTAGCCAAAAACCTCTAAAAATAAAAGAAAAACAGTTATAAACAAAAAAAGGTCAATAAGATTATTAGATTTATAATAATTTTATATCTTTGCACCCCAATTCAGATATCTGTTTACAGATGCGAATTGTTCAAATTGATGTTGAAATGAGCAAAACAAAAGAATTTTTAATTCCTTTCGTAGGATTAAAACTAGGAAAACACCATTTTGAGTATCAGGTAAATAACAAGTTCTTTGAGAACTTTGAGTATAACGAATTTCAAAGTTCGGATATCAAAGTTAGTTTGGTTTTAGATAAGAAAAGCACTATGCTTGAATTGGATTTTAAACACAAAGGAACTGTAAATGTACCTTGTGATCTGACAGGCGAAGATTTTGATTTACCTATAAAAGGGAAAATGAAATTAATCGTTCGTTTTGGAGATGAGTTTAATAATGACAATGAAGAGTTGCTGATATTACCACACGGAGAGTTTGAAATAGATGTTGCACAATACATTTATGAAATGATTGCGTTGTCGGTACCTCTAAAACGAGTTCATCCAGGAGTGAAAGACGGAAGTTTGCAAACAGAAGCTTTAAACAAACTGAATGAATTAAGAGTAAAAGAACAAAAGGAAGAGAGTAAACAAGAAGAAGATATTGACCCGCGTTGGGAAAAATTAAAGAAACTATTAACGGATAAATAATATAGTAAAATGGCACATCCTAAGAGAAAAACCTCGAAAACAAGAAGAGATAAGAGAAGAACACATTATAAAGCTACTGTAGCTCAAATCGCTACATGTCCAATTACTGGAGAAGCACACTTATACCACAGAGCTTACTGGCATGAAGGTAAAATGTACTACAGAGGGCAAGTTGTTATCGATAAATCTGAAGCGGTTGCTTAATACGTTTTTGTAAATTATACTAGAACTCTCACATAGTGAGAGTTTTTTTTGTTGGTTATAATTTTCGTTTTTTAGGAAAATATAGACAAATTCGTTACGTTTTTTTTTGTAATTTTCAAGTCTTTTAAAAATTTTTCAAATACACTGTATTTGAAAGGAAATAATAGAATATAATGAATACAATCACAGCCGCAATTACCGCTGTTGGAGCTTATGTTCCTGACTTTGTACTTTCAAACAAAGTTTTAGAAACAATGGTTGATACCAATGACGAATGGATTACCACTCGTACCGGAATTAAAGAAAGAAGAATTCTGAAAGATGCTGACAAAGGAACATCGTTTCTTGCTATAAAAGCAGCGCAGGATTTAATAGCGAAAGCAAATATCGATCCGTTAGAGATTGATATGGTTATAATGGCAACAGCTACTGCAGATATGCCGGTAGCCTCTACAGGAGTTTATGTTGCAACAGAAATTGGAGCTACTAATGCATTTGCATATGATTTGCAGGCTGCATGTTCAAGTTTCTTATACGGAATGTCTACTGCTGCGGCTTACGTACAGTCAGGACGTTACAAAAAAGTTTTATTAATTGGTGCCGATAAAATGTCATCAATTGTAGATTACACAGACAGATCTACTTGTATTATTTTTGGAGATGGAGCAGGTGCTGTTTTGTTTGAACCAAATTATGAAGGTTTAGGTTTACAAGATGAATACCTAAGAAGTGATGGTGTAGGACGCGATTTTCTTAAAATTTCTGCTGGAGGTTCTCTAATTCCAACTACAGAAGAGACCGTTAAAAACAGACAACACAACATTATTCAAGACGGAAAAACTGTTTTTAAATATGCAGTTACTAACATGGCAGACGCTAGTGAATTGATTGTTAAAAGAAACAATTTGACTAATGAAGATGTAGATTGGTTAGTGCCACATCAGGCAAACAAACGTATTATTGACGCTACTGCAAGCAGAATGAATCTTGAAGATTCAAAAGTGTTGATGAATATTGAAAAATATGGAAATACAACTTCAGCAACTTTGCCATTAGTATTAAGTGATTTTGAACACCAATTCAAAAAAGGAGATAATATTATTTTAGCCGCTTTCGGTGGTGGATTCACTTGGGGATCTATCTATTTAAAATGGGCTTACGATACAAAATAAATCAAAACTAAAAACGAATCATTATGGATTTAAAAGAAATTCAAAACCTAATCAAATTTGTAGCAAATTCGGGAGTTGCTGAGGTAAAGTTAGAAATGGATGATGTAAAAATCACTATCAGAACAACTTTAGAAACAAATGTAACTGAGGCTACTTATGTACAGCAATTGCCAGCTCAGGCTGCATTGCCACAAGCTGCAGCTCCACAGGTGGCTGCTCCAGTTGTTGTAAATGTAACTCCAGAAGCACCGGCTGCTAACGATTCTAAATTCATAACTATAAAATCTCCAATTATTGGAACATTCTATAGAAAACCATCTCCAGACAAACCAGTTTTCACTGAAGTTGGAAGCACAATCGCTAAAGGAGATGTTCTTTGTGTAATTGAAGCAATGAAATTATTCAACGAAATCGAATCAGAAGTTTCAGGAAAAATTGTTAAAATTCTTGTTGACGATATGTCTCCAGTTGAATTTGATCAACCTTTATTCTTAGTAGATCCATCATAAATAAATTTAGATTTTAGATTTTAGGTTTTAGATGATCTGCAGAATTAATATCAGACATCTAAAATTATCTAATTATCAAATTGTCTAATTATCTAATTAAAGTAAGATGTTTAAAAAAATATTAATTGCGAATAGAGGAGAAATTGCACTTCGTGTAATTCGTACATGTAAGGAAATGGGAATTAAAACAGTTGCCGTTTACTCTACAGCCGATGCAGAAAGCTTACATGTTAAGTTTGCTGATGAAGCGGTTTGTATTGGTCCCCCACCAAGTAACTTATCGTACTTAAAAATGTCAAATATTATTGCTGCTGCAGAAATTACAAATGCAGATGCAATTCACCCAGGATACGGTTTCCTTTCTGAGAATGCTAAATTCTCAAAAATTTGTCAAGAGCACGGAATCAAATTTATTGGTGCAGCTCCTGAAATGATCGACAGAATGGGAGATAAAGCTTCTGCAAAAGCTACAATGAAAGCGGCAGGAGTACCTTGTGTGCCAGGTTCAGACGGATTATTAGAATCTTACGAACATGCACAAAAAGTAGCTAAAGAAATTGGTTACCCAGTGATGATGAAAGCTACCGCTGGTGGTGGTGGAAAAGGAATGCGTGCAATCTGGAAAGAAGATGAGCTTTTGAAAGCTTGGGAAAGTGCGCGTCAGGAAGCCGCTGCAGCATTTGGAAATGACGGAATGTACATGGAGAAACTTATTGAAGAACCACGTCATATCGAAATTCAGGTTGTTGGAGATTCTTATGGAAAAGCATGTCACCTTTCTGAAAGAGACTGTTCAGTACAACGTCGTCACCAAAAACTTACTGAAGAAACACCTTCGCCTTTCATGACAGATGATCTTCGTGCAAGAATGGGAGAAGCTGCAGTAAAAGCTGCTGAGTTTATTAAATATGAAGGAGCTGGAACTGTAGAATTCTTAGTTGACAAACACAGAAACTTCTATTTCATGGAAATGAATACTCGTATTCAGGTTGAACATCCAATTACTGAACAAGTAATTGATTACGATTTGATCCGCGAGCAAATTATGGTTGCTGCTGGAATTCCAATTTCAGGAAAAAATTACCTTCCACAATTACATGCTATTGAAGTTCGTATTAATGCTGAAGATCCTTATAACGATTTCAGACCTTCACCAGGAAAAATTACTACGCTTCATATGCCAGGAGGCCACGGAGTACGTTTAGATACTCACGTTTATTCTGGTTACAGCATTCCACCAAATTACGACTCTATGATTGCTAAGTTGATTACAACTGCACAATCTCGTGAAGAAGCTATCAGTAAAATGAGAAGAGCTTTGGATGAATTCGTAATCGAAGGTGTGAAAACTACAATACCTTTCCACAGACAATTAATGGATGATCCAAAATATATTGCAGGAGATTATACAACTGCATTTATGGATACTTTCAAAATGAATAGTCCAGAATAATTTTAAAGGCTGTCGATTTCGGCAGCCTTTTTTATTTCAAATAGAACCCGATGAGTTTAATGACTTATCGGGTTTTGTTGTTTAAATACGAAAGGAAACACTAAAAGTGTATACTTTTTACACACTTCTTTTTAGAATTACACACTTTTCTGAATGAATAATTTTTGGCACAATAGGGATAATTCCTTTGTTAATAAGGGTTTGTGCGATATGGAGTGCAAATTTTTGTTTACGGCATAATAATTTCATTATCTAAAGCGTAAACAACTATAAACAAAACTAAAATTTACATTATGAAAAAGATATTCTTATCAGCCGCTATTGTTTTGGGAAGTTTAACTTCATTCGCTGCGATTCCTTCAGTTGAAGGTTCTATTATAAAAACAATTTCAATTCAGGACGAGTATACTGAAATCAAATTAGAAGAATTACCAACAGCAGTAACTGATGCTTTAAAAAAATCATTTCCAAATGCAGTAATTTCAAAAGCATACAAAAATGAAAAAGCACAGTATAAACTAGATGTAACAGTTGGTGGCAAAGAAGGAAATCTTTTTGCTAACGCCGACGGAACTTGGATTCAAAAATAATCTAAAGACGCGTCCCATGTATTTTCAAATAAAAAATACTAAAATCAAATTAACTATCTTAAAATACTATTATCATGAAAAAATTATTTCTATCAGCCGCAATCGTTTTGGGAGGTTTAACATCATTTGCTTCGACTTCTCCAATATCAAATTCAATCGTAAAAACAGTTTCAATTCAAGACGAGTACACTGAAATTAAATTAGAAGAAGTTCCTTCTGCAGTTACAGATGCACTTAAAAAAGCTTACCCAGATGCAGTGCTTTCAAAAGCATACAAAAATGCTGCATCACAATATAAACTTGACGTTACTGTAGGTGACAAAGTAGGTTCTGTTTATGCTAACGCAGATGGAACTTGGGTTAAAAAATAGTCCCTTTTTGTTCCAATAAAATTAATTAACTCTATTAAATATACACACTATGAAAAATTTATTTTTATCAGCCGCTATCGTTTTGGGAAGTTTAACATCATTTGCTTCAACTTCTCCAATTACAAATTCAATCGTAAAATCAATTTCTGTTCAGGATGAATACACAGAAATTAAAAATGAAGAAGTTCCTTCTGCAGTTACAGATGCGCTTAAAAAAGCCTATCCAACAGCAGTACTTAATAAAGCTTACAAAAATACAGCTTCACAATACAAGCTTGAAATTACAGTAGGCGATAAAGTGGGTTCTCTGTATGCAAATGCAGATGGATCTTGGATCAAAAAATAAGAAGTTCAATAACTAAAAATATAGCATTATGAAAAAGTTAATCTTATCGGCAGCAATCCTTTTAGGAGGGCTGTCAATACAAGCCACACCAATTGTTGCCAATGTAGCAACTGTAAAAGTTCAGGATGAATATAAAGAAGTTGATGCTGTTCCGGCAGCCATCAAAACTGCTTTAGACAATGCTTATCCTGGTGTAAAACTTGATAAAGCGTATGTAAACGATAAAAAAGAATACAAAATTGACATTATCGTGAGAGACGTAAAATCAACAGTTTACACTGACGAAAAAGGAAACATTCTTAAAAAGTAACTATTTAAACTATCCCCACTATGAAAAAGTTAATCTTATCGGCAGCTGTCGTTTTTGGAAGTTTGTCAATCAATGCTGCAACTGTTGTTGCAAAGACCGAATTGGTTCAATCAGTTAACATTCAAGATGAATATACTGAAGTAGCTTTAGATGCTGTCCCGGCAGCAGTAAAATCGACTATTGAAAAATCTTTTGCTGGTACAAAACTAGAAAAAGCATACAAAAACGCGAAGAACGAATATAAACTTGTCATAGCAAGCGGAGAGAAAAAGTATACTTTTTTTACAGATGCTTCTGGAAATATTATTAAAAAATAATTTTTGAGCAATATGAAAAAGTTAGCCATCGCAACGGCAGTAGTTGTTCTAGCAAGTTTGTCTTTTCCTGCAAACGCAGAAACGGTACAAACTAAAACAGAAATGTCTGTTTTAGTTCAAACTGAATATACAGAAGTAACTGCAGATGCTGTTCCGGCAGCTGTAAAAACTGCTCTACAGACCGCTTATCCAAATGCAAAATTGGAAAAAGCTTTTGTAAACGAAAAAAAAGAATACAAATTAGAAATATCAGTTAAGGACCAAAAGGCTACTGTTTACTCAGATGTCAATGGCAATTGGCTGAAAATATAATAAATATATTATAAATATAATTAGGTGAATTAGATTTATGTTTTTGGTGAAAAAGAGATTGCTTATAGCAGTCTCTTTTTTTTTGCATAATTTTGTGAGAATACAACTTTAATAGTATTATTTTAGCAAAAAAGTCCTTAAAAACAGATGTCCAAGATATTATTGATAGAAGATGATATTTCGTTTTGTAAACTATTAGAGAAGTTTCTAATAAAAAAAGCATACGAAGTAACAATAGCTTTCTCTGCTGCAGAAGCCAGATCAGCAATCAAAAATGAATCATTCGATTTGATTTTGACTGATCTTCGTCTGCCTGATTCTGATGGTATCGGACTAATGACTGAAATCAAGAATTCTCATCCGCACATTCCTGTTATTATGATGACTGGCTATTCTGATGTGAATACAGCTGTAAAAGCGATAAAAAATGGTGCGGCAGATTATATTTCGAAACCATTTAATCCTGATGAGGTTTTATTAGTTATTACAAACGCGTTGCAAAATAATAATGAAACGGAGGAAGTTGTTTCTAAAGAGAAGAAACCAGCTAAAAAGCAAGTTTCTTCAGAAAATGAATTCGTAAGAGGAATTTCTGTTGCTTCACGAAAATTATTAGATCATATTCAATTGGTAAGTCCGACAGATATGTCTGTTTTGATTATCGGCGAAAGCGGAACTGGAAAAGAAATTATTGCCAAAAGCATTCACCAGCAAAGTACTCGAAAAAACAATAATTTTATTGCAGTCGATTGTGGCGCGATTCCGAAAGAATTAGCGGCAAGTGAATTTTTCGGACATTTAAAAGGATCTTTTACTGGAGCAATCAGCGATAAAATGGGTTATTTTGAAGCAGCTAACGGCGGAACTTTATTCCTCGATGAAATTGGGAATCTTTCTTATGAGAACCAAATTCAATTGTTGAGAGCACTTCAGGAACGAAAAATAAAACCCGTTGGAAGCAATAAAGAAATAAACGTCGATATCCGAATCATAACTGCTACAAATGAAGATTTACGTGAAGCAGTAAAAAACGGCGATTTTAGAGAAGATTTATACCATAGAATCAATGAATTCTCGATTCTTTCGCCTTCTTTAAAAGAAAGAGGAGAAGATTTAATGGTTTTTGCGGATTATTTCCTGGAAAAAGCCAATCAACAACTCAATAAAGATATTATTGGATTTTCGCCAGAAGTGGTGACTATTTTTCAAAGTTACAATTGGCCTGGAAATTTACGTGAACTTCAAAACTGCGTAAAACGCGCTACACTTTTGACACGTGGAAATTTTATTGAAAGTGAAGTGTTGCCTGCTGAATTTTTTCAGATTCAAAAACAAAATTCTTTTGAATCAGCGGCTGGTTTTTCTTTATCTGAAAATGAAAAAGAAACAATTATTCATGCACTTTCAAAAACGCAAAACAATAAATCAGAAGCGGCAAAACTGCTTAAAATTACTAGAAAGACGCTTTATAATAAATTGAAGCAATACAATATTGATTAAACAATTTCGCCGTCTAAGATTTTAAAAAGTGAAGTAATTTTATTTTTTAAATCGGTATAAATGTTTTTTGCTTCAGCAATTTCAAAATCATTTTTTTCTAAAACTACTAAAATTCCGGCAATCTCATTTGCTTCAATTTGTTTGAACATCGGCGCAATTCGATGTGCAATTGCATTTATTTCTGCAGCATTTTCATCAGTAATCGCATTTTCCAAATAAACTAAATTTTCATTTGTACTTTCTATAAACGATTTTAAAACATCATTTAAAGCATTTTTATCATGGCCTAAAAAATCTTTAAGGGTTTCTAAAGAAAATAATTTAATATCGTTTTTTTCTTCATTTTCTTTTATTTCAACTTGAGGAAGTGTTTCATTCTCTAAAATAATTCTGATTGTATCCAATAATATTTTTGGCGAATAAGGTTTTTTTACGACTGTGGTAAAACCTGCCTCTGCGTAAACAGAAGCGTCCAAATCAGTTCTTCCAGTTAATGCAATTACCGGCTGATTTTTATAAGCAATAGTGCTTTTAAGTTGTTTCAGAAACATAAATCCGTCAATTTCTGGCATTTGAATATCAGTAATTACAAAATCAAAATTTGTTTTCTGAATGACTTCCAAAGCTTTAGTCGCGTTGCTAAAAGATAAAACCTGATGTTTTTCTTGTCTTAGAACACCGCAGGTCAAATTTAAGAGATTAATGTCGTCATCAATAACGACAAAGATCTGTGATGTGATTGGCGACAAATTTGGTTTTTTAATTTCGTCAATTGTATTCGAGCTAGTGTCAAATAATAAAGGAAGCTGAATTTCAAAAGTACTGCCTTGCCCAAAAATGCTTTCAAGCTGTAATGTTCCGCCTAGAATCGAAATTATTTTTTGGCAAATAGATAAACCTAATCCTGTTCCGCCATATTTTTTTTCGATGTTTTCATTCGCTTGTGCAAATTCTTCAAAAACCAATTTTTGATTTCCTTTTTCAATTCCAATTCCGGTATCTTCAATTGTGATTGTGAAAAAGTCATTGTTTTCAGTCAAAAAAGCATTAATTCTGATATAACCTTCTTCTGTAAATTTGTAGGCATTTCCAATGATATTGCTTAAAATTTGTTTCAGGCGGAATGGATCTCCAACAATTTTTGAATTTAGTTTTTCATCAATATTAATGATTAAATCTATGTTCTTTTGTTTGTAAACGGTTTGAATGCTTTTGGCGACTTCATCAATAATTTGAGGCAGTGAAAATGGGACTTTTTCAATCGTAATTTTTCCTGCTTCTATTTGAGAAAAATCCAGTAAATCCTGTACTAACTGTGTGATATATTCAGAGGAATTTTTGATATTATTAATGAAATAAGATTGTTTTGTATTAACATCAGAATTGCCTAAAAGTTCAGAATAACCCACGATGGTGCTCAACGGCGTTTTTAAGTCATGACTTACAGTCGAGATTAATTGTTCACGGCTTTTTAAAAGATTCTTTGTTTTGAAATTCGCGATTTCAAGCTGTTTTTTATACAATTGCGACTTTGAATAATCGCTTACAATTAAAATTGAAAAGAAAATCGTCAGAATCAAACCAATAATAGCCGAAGCTGTTACAATTTCATTTACTTTTTTAAGCGATTTCTCTTTTAAAGAATTGTTTTTAATGGAGTTGATGATGATTTCGCGTTCAATAATTCGAAGTACTTTTCGAAGTTGTTCCGAAATTGCGATTTCATTTTTCAGCAATTTGTTTTCTTCAAAGTTCAAAGATTCTTTTTTCTTTTCGGCTCTCAATTTTACGGAACTCAAAAGTTTTTTGGAATTGGCTAAAATCGAATCCGAAGCTTTTTTGCTCAGTGTATTTGTGCTGTCATCCGGAATATTCTGATTAAGATAATCAACATATTTTTGAAGCACATTTTTTTGATACGCACCAAGCTGATTTGGATTTTTGGTAAAATCCTGAAGTTCTAATTTGCGAAGCTTAAACTCCATTTTAGTGATTTCATCAATAGCTGAATTTACTGAAACTTCATCATCGGCCTTATTTTTTATGGTTTTTAGTTGCTGAATATTTTTGGTTTTTTCTGCCAATAAATAAGTCACGCTGTCTAAAAGCACTTTTTGATATTCTGTGGTAACAATTTGCTTTAAAGTGTCGATTCGTGCACGAAGAGAATCGGTTTCAATTACATAACTTTTAAAGTCTTTATCAGAGTTGGTTTGGATTGTTTTTCGGGCTAAACTTTCTGTTTTGTAAACATTCGAGAAAAGTTTACTGACTCTTAAGATTTTTGTTTTTTCAAATGCAATTTTATCTTCTAATTTATTATAAACTACATTCTCAGAATATAAAAACCATCCCACGGTAACAACCAATGCAAGTAATGCAACATAGCTGAAAAGCACTTTGATGGCCGTGTAACTTTTTTTGCTTTCCATAGATTTTTAAAGTGGAGATGTGGTAGATTTAAAATCGAATTCACTGCAATTTATTCAAAAAAATCTGTTTTAAAAAGAGAAATACGACCGAAAGTGTTATATAATTCAAAGGCCTGAAAAAGAAAATAGCCACAGATTATATAAATCTGTGGCTATTAAATTATTTCTTGTTTTTTAATTATAGCGTTTCGTTCAGCCATTTAAAAAATTCGCCTTGCCAAACCTGAGCATTTTGCGGATGTAAAACCCAGTGATTTTCATCAGGAAAATAAACAAAACGACTTTTTAATCCTCTTAATTGAGCCGCCTGAAAAGCTTCTTGTCCTTGCCCGATTGGTACACGGAAATCTTTTCCTCCTTGAAAAATCAAGATTGGTCTGTTCCAGTTTTGTACCAAAGTTGCCGGATTGAAAGTTGTATATGATTTTTGAGCCACAGCATTATCTTTTTCCCAATATGCTCCGCCAAAATCCCAGTTGTTAAAGAAAACTTCTTCAGTAGTTCCTAACATTGAAACCGTGTTGAAAACACCATCATGAGCAATAAAAGTTTTGAAACGGTTGTTGTGGATTCCCGCTAAATAAAATACAGAATATCCTCCATAACTTGCGCCAACGCATCCTAAACGGCTTTTGTCAACATAATTTTCTTTAGCAACATCGTCAATTGCAGAAAGATAATCGTCCATAACTTGTCCGCCCCAATCTTTACTGATTTGTTCGTTCCAAGCAACACCATGTCCTGGCATTCCACGACGATTTGGTGCAACTACAACATAACCTTTAGCAGCCATTAAAGAAAAATTCCAACGGAAAGAATACGATTGTGTCAACGCACTTTGTGGTCCGCCTTGGCAAAATAATAAAGTTGGATATTTTTTTGTAGCATCAAAATTCGGAGGCAAAATTACCCAAACCAACATTTTTTTGCCGTCCGTTGTTGTAACATAACGTCTTTCAGTTTTGCTCAGCGTTAATGTCTTATAAGTATCTGTGTTTACATTTGAAATTTGTTTCCAAGTGTTTTTCTTCAAATTATAAGAATAAATTTCAGCTGCGTGATTCATGTCTGTTCTTGTAACAATGATGTCATCGCCAGCAAAACCTACTAAATCAGCCACATCAAAATCACCATTTGTAATTTGGCGAACGTTAATTGCCATTTTGGTCAAACCAGGAAAATTAACGGTAAAAAGCTGTTTTGTACCATCAACCGGAGCAACGAAAAATACATTTTTTCCGTCTTTACTCCAGATAAAATTATCTACAGTTCCGTCCCAATTTGCCGTTAAATTGGTTTTGATTCCTTTAAATTCAACAATAATGTCGTTTTTATCAGCTTCATAACCGTCACGTTTCATTTGCAACCAAGTCAAATTTCCTGTCGGAGAAAATTGCGGTGCAGTATCATAACCAAGATTATCCTCAGTTCTGTTGATTGTTTTTTGAGTTTCTAAATTGTACTCATAAATGTTTGTATTTGTCGAAACAGCATAAGCGGTTCCTGCTTTTTTCTTGCATACATACAAAATGCTTTTCCCGTCAGGTGACCAGATATAATCTTCGTCGCCACCAAAAGGTTTTTGAGGAGAATCAAAAGTTTCGCCTTTTAAAATATCTATTCCGGCAGCGCCATCTTTATTCTCTTTATAAAAGACATGGTTGAATTTACCTTCGTTCCAAGTATCCCAGTGACGGTAATCTAAACCATCATAAATTTGAGCGTCAGATTTGTCAAGATTTGGATAAAAATCTTTTCCTAAAACCTTGTCGATTTTTACTTCTTCATTGTAAACCAAAAATTTTCCGTCAGGCGAAACGTTTTTGTCTTTTAAAACATCTTTTGTGTCTTTGATTTCAGTAGCATTACCTCCGTTAACTGGAATAATGTACAATTTTGAAGTTGATTTGTTTTCTGCTACAGAAGGCGTAGAAACTTTAAAAACAACATTTTTTTCATCTTTTGAAAGTCCAAGTGCAGTAACTCGTCCTAATTTCCATAACAATTCCGGAGACATTACATTTTGTCCGATAGCATTTAAACTCATCATTATTAAGGTTGTGAATAAAACTTTTTTCATAATAAAACTTGTAATTTTTGTCCGCTAAAAATACAACAATTAAATTCCATTTTGTGAAAATGAGAATTCCAATTTTCTGTTAAAATTCCACGATGTTTTTCCGCCACGTATTCACGAATTATTTTTTAATAATCTTTGAGAATAAAAATTCGTGAATTGCTTCGCCTATTCGCTATCGCTCGAGTCGTGGCGAAAGGAAAAATCATTATTTTTATAAAAAAGTCTGAATATGGAATTGAGCTATTGGGAACTAAAAAATTGGTTTACAAATATTGATTATACAATTGTAGGCAGCGGAATTGTTGGTTTGCATGCCGCATTACGTTTGCGCGAAAGATTTCCTGCTGCTAAAATTTTAGTCTTAGAAAGAGGAATGTTGCCGCAAGGCGCAAGTACAAAAAATGCAGGTTTTGCTTGTTTTGGAAGTCTTTCGGAAATTTTGGATGATTTAAAAACGCATTCCGAGGATGATGTTGTGGCGCTGATCGAAAAACGCTGGAAAGGTTTGCAAATGCTCCGAAAAAGACTGGGCGATTCAGCAATTGATTTTAAACCTCATGGCGGATATGAACTATTCTTGAAAGACGACGAGCTCGGATTTAGTGAATGCATTTCGAAAATTCCGTTTATAAATGAAGTTTTAAAACCACTTTTCAAAGCCGATGTTTTTTCTAAAGAAGTAGATCGTTTTGGATTTGAAAATATTCAGGAATATTTAATTTTTAATCCGTTTGAAGCGCAGATTGATACCGGAAATATGATGCAGGAATTGTTGAAGCAAGCAATTTCGGCTGATATTTTGATTTTGAATCAGCAGACTGTAACTTCTTATCAGGATTCAGGTAATCAGGTTGAAGTTGTTTTAAATGATTTTAGTTTTAAAACTCAAAAACTCTTTTTTGCGACGAATGGTTTTGCCGGATCGTTGACAAATGGTGCCGTAAAACCTGCCAGAGCGCAAGTTTTAATTACAGAACCTATTCACAATTTAGATATAAAAGGAACGTTTCATTTAGATAAAGGATATTACTATTTCAGAAATATCGGCGATCGGATTCTACTTGGCGGAGGCCGAAATCTTGATTTTGATGGAGAAACCACAACTGAATTTGGTAACACGAAAATTATTCAAAATAAATTGGAAGATTTGCTGAAAAATGTAATTTTACCAAATCAGGATTTTCAGATTGCGCATCGTTGGAGCGGGATTATGGGAATCGGGAACAGTAAGAATCCTGTTGTGTCAGCACTTTCTGAAAATGTATTCTGCGGAGTACGTTTAGGCGGAATGGGCGTGGCAATAGGAAGTTTAATAGGAACAGAATTAGCAGATTTAATATAATGGCAGCAACCAAAAAACCAGCACCAAAAAAGCCGGCAACAAGTAAACCAAAACCAGCAACAAAAAAGAAAACAAACAAAACCTTTGGCGAAAAAGTCAAATGGTTTTTTATCAAAGCAATGCTGTGGTTTTTTGGATTGTCAATAGGTTCTGTTGTTTTCTTTAAATATGTCCCGGTGCCTTTCACGCCTTTGATGATTATTCGGGCCATCGAAAATAAAATGGCGGGTAAGGAAGTTTATTTCGATCATGACTGGGAGCCAATTGAAAAAATTTCGAATAATCTTCAAAAAGCGGTAATCGCCAGCGAAGACGGAACTTTTTTAACACATAACGGTTTCGATTTTAAAGCCCTTCAAAAAGCATATAAAAGTAATGAACGCGGACGTCGAATTCGAGGTGGAAGTACCATTTCGCAACAAACTGCCAAAAACGTTTTTTTATGGCAAGGAA
The DNA here is from genome assembly GCF_900182645.1 of Flavobacterium resistens. Taxonomy (GTDB): domain Bacteria; phylum Bacteroidota; class Bacteroidia; order Flavobacteriales; family Flavobacteriaceae; genus Flavobacterium; species Flavobacterium resistens. The sequence goes on from NZ_FXTA01000004.1 coordinate 362,561, forward strand.
AAAGTTATCTGCGAAAAGGTTTAGAAGCTTATTTTACTGTTTTGATTGAGATTATCTGGGGCAAAGAAAGAATCATGGAAGTTTATTTGAACAGTATCGAAATGGGCGACGGAGTTTATGGCGCTTATGCCGCGACTGAACATTGGTACCGCCGTGATGCTTCGAGCCTGACACCAATGCAGGCAGCAGGAATTGCCGCAATCCTTCCAAATCCAAGAAAATTTAAAGCTACAGGTTCCTCAAGTTATATTAATAGACGAAAAGAAAGAATTGTTCGTGAAATGCGCTACGTTGGAAAAATAAATTACGATGGTAAATAAAAACGTTTTTCTGGCGGTTTTTCTGCTCGCAACAACTTTGGTTTTCGGACAGGGAAATACAAAAGAATTCGGTTTTATCTCGGATAATGATTTATATACATCATCTAAAAATGATATGTATTATACCAATGGTTTAGAACTTTTCTTTCGTTATTTATCCAAAAACGAAAACGAAAAAATCAATAAAAAAATAACCGAATTTCGTTTAGGTCAATACATTTACAATCCAAGATATATCAATCAAACGGCTGTAGATATTAATGATCGGCCTTTTACCGGTTATCTTTTTGCCGAAGCCGGACGCGGTTTTTTCTACCAAAGCGAATCAATTCTAAAAACAGATTTTCAATTGGGTTATATGGGACCAAATGCTTTTGGACGCGAAACTCAGGAAAGTTTTCATCATCTTATTGGCTACAAAAAAGTGTACGGCTGGGAAAATCAGTTGCATAATGCGTTTGCTGTTCAGGCGCACGTAATGTATTCGAAGAAATTATTTCCGAGCAAACACAATGATTTTATAGATCTTCATTTTCAATCAGAAGCAAATTTAGGAACTATTTTTACAGGTGTTTCAACAGGATTTTTAACCCGCATTGGGTTTAAAAAACTCCAACCAATTTACAATTCCAATTTACACGATGCTTCTGTAAGTTCGGAGCCGCAATATGAAATCCGCGAATTTTATTTTTATGCCATGCCAAGTATCAATTATCAGTTTTATGATGCTACAATTCAAGGAAGCATGTTTAGCGACACGAGCCCAGTGACTTTCAACTTAGAACCGCTTCGTTTCAATGCGGAGTTTGGTTTGAAATACCGACATAATAAATTCAATATTTCGTATTCTTTTCTGTATCGGGGCCGAGAATTGAAAGATCCAGGAATTGATACTAATTCTGGGTATTTTTATGGAAGTATTCGATTGGGGTTTTTGATTAGGTAATAAAGGCGCGAAGTTTTTCGGAATCATTTCAAAGTATTGTCATTTCGACGAAGGAGAAATCTCCACAAGAAGCTCTGCAAAGTTTTTTTGAGCAAATTAGATTAAAAACTCTTTATTGTTTTGGTTTTCAGGTATAAACACTTGATGATATACATTTCTAAAATGCTACTTTTGGATAATGTCTTAATTAATCTATGTCGCTATGGTTTTCCGTAAAACTATTATTGATTAAATGAAGATATTTGTCCTAATTTAAAGTAATGATTTTTAAAGATTTAGTAATTGGTTAATTTTCATTAGTTTAGTTTTAATTTTCGTCTAACTAACAAACCTCTAAAATGACCACAAACATTCCTAAACAATCTATTAACCAATTAAAAAAAGCACTAGAGAATTTTAAAATTAATGATGCAATTGAATTGTGCACAAACGAAGCTCAAACTCGTAAATTTTTGATTGAACCATTTTTTCACCTTCTGAACTATATTTCTAATGATTTAATACCTGAATTCAATGCTGATTTTGGAGAAAGAGTAAGTCAAAAAATTGATTATGCGATTTTACTCAATAAAAAGGAAACTATTTTAATTGAAGCAAAAAAATATAATAGCAAACTTAGTGATAAAGAGGCTGGACAACTCAACGGATATTTTAATAACACTAAAAGTTCAAGAATTGCAGTTTTAACTAATGGAATAGAATATAGATTTTATTCAGATATTTTATTGCCAAATGTTATTGATACAAAACCCTTTTTTGTATTTAATCTGATTAATTATTCCGATAAAGATTTAGAAACGCTAATTAAATTCGACAAAAGATATGTAGTCATAAATGAGATTATTAAAACAGCGCAAGAATGTGTTTTCGCTGAAGATTTTGAAGCTAGCTTGTTAAAAGAATTTATTGCGCCTTCAAAAGATTTATTGAAGATTATTCATCGAAACATGAACTTCAAAACAAAGTTTACTGAAGAAACGCAAGGTAAAATGATTAATATGATTAATTCAGCGTTGTTAAAATCTTTATATGACAAAAAAGTAATTTCTGAATCAAACTCAAACACAGGAGGAATTATTACAACCGAAGCAGAGATTCAAGCTTATCATACTATACGGACTTTGCTGATTCAGAATAAAAAGATTCCAAGTCAAAGAATTTTCTTTAAAGATTTTAAAAGTTTTTTTAATATTAGTGTTGATGATAATTTAAAAAAGGTGATTTGTAAATTGATTTTTACAGATGCAAAATTGAAGATTGTAATCGAAAATAATGAGTATTTATTAAATAGTGTTGATGATGTTTTAAAGTATAAGAATGAATTGACAAATCGCACTCTTTTATTGCTGGAATAAAACTTTAAAATATGACTATTGAAATTGTTATTGGCTTGATTGGTCTCTGTATTGCCATAGCGACATTTGTCCAAAGTCAGAAACCTCAAGAAGTAAAGTTTATTGAGCCAAATGAAGAGATGGAGGAACTAAAAATTAGTTTTAAAATGAATCAAAAAATATCATTAGAAATTCAAGATTTGCTCAAAAAACACATAGAAGGTAATAAATGTCCGGATGAATTGTTTTTTCAAAAAATGACTTTTACAAAGTATTTGCAATTTTTAAAAGATAATTATAATGAGTGTCTTTCCGATGAAGTTTATGAGAGAACTCTTTCCAGAAGTATTTATACTAGACCAGTAATTGCTAGTATGTCAAATTCATTGCAAAATCAATTTCAAAATTTAATGCTGGTTAAAAATTATATTAAAGCTTTAGTCTAGTTTTAAAATTTGCAACTACTAATATAGTTAGAGATAGGTTTTTTAATAAAAAAAGCCATAACTTTTGTCATGGCTTTTTTGGGTATTTATCTATAATATGAATTTTCTATCTTAATAATTTCGGGGTACTAATTCAGAAATATTTAAAAATGATACTTAATTCAAAAACAGATACTTAATGTTTTTTTAAATTTAAGTGTGCTTTAGTCTTCTTTAGACTCATATTGTACTTAAATTTTTTGCAAAAGTACAAACAACATGTTGATTAATTCTCAATTTAAGGTTAAATTTTTGTTTTTTATTTAAAATAGCAATTTAAAAAAGTCCTAAAATTGCTTAATAGTTAATTTTAGAGCAAAAAAAGCTCTCGAATTAATGCATAAATTGTTTTTTGTAAATAATAAAAGGGTTCTTACAAATTTTTTAAATAACAGACTTAACTTTTTGATAATATACAGAAATCAAAAAAACTTTATATTTAGTATAAAATTCGCGTCATGGATATCAATTGGAATATAATAGGAATTGTAGCAATCTTGGTTGTGGTTTTGGTTGTGCTGACAATCAGAAAAAATCAGAAAGAAAAAAAGAAATTGGAAAATTTGCTGAATAACGATTTCAAAAAAGCGGAAAAAGATAGAGTGGATGCCGATGATTCGGCGAATGAGAAATAGTTTTTTTGTCATTTCGAGGAACGAGAAATCACACTAGAAACTCCGCAAACTAAGTCGCCATTCTTTGGCGAGCAACGAGTGTGATTTCTCGTTCCTCGAAATGACAAGATTGCGAAATCATAAAAAAACAAAACCCTTGTAAATTCTATTTTACAAGGGTTTTTAGTTTGTGGAGAATATCGGATTCGAACCGATCACCTCTACGCTGCCAGCGTAGCGCTCTAGCCAAATGAGCTAATCCCCCTTTTTTATTTTGACGTTGAAAAATTAAATGAGCTAATCCCCCAATACGTTAACAAATAAAGTTAAATAATTTTCAAAAAACAAATTTCGGTGAGTTTCTGAAGTATTATTTTTCAAAAGCGTAACTTTACTTTTAAATCTTTTTTTTATGAGTTTAGAAAATGCAAACGGAAGCTTAGAAACTTCTTTTCAAAATACTATTGCAACGGTTCAGTTTGGTCATCCTGCGAGTAATTCTTTTCCGCGTCAATTATTGGATCGCCTTACGGCAGAAATTAATTCTTTAAGCCGAAATGAAGAGGTTTCGGTTATTATTTTAAAAAGTGAAGGAAACAGAGTTTTTTGTTCCGGAGCTTCGTTTGATGAACTTTTGCAGGTAGAAAACGAAGAACAAGGAACTGAATTTTTCTCTGGTTTTGCTCATTTGATCAATGCAATGCGCAATTGCAATAAATTAATCATTGGTCGCGTTCAGGGAAAGGCTGTTGGAGGCGGTGTCGGAATTATTTCGGCTTGTGATTATGTTTTTGCTACGATGGAGAGTGCTGTGAAATTATCTGAACTTGCGATTGGAATTGGGCCTTTTGTAATCGAGCCGGCTGTTTCGCGTAAAATCGGAAAAAGAGCAATGACCGAAATGACTTTGGCAGCACACGAATGGAAATCGGCAGAATGGGGACTTCAAAACGGACTTTATGCCGCACTTTATTCTTTGGAAGAATTGGATAACGAAGTTCATAATTTCACTCAAAAACTAAGTTCATACAATCCTGAAGCTTTGTTTGAAATGAAAAAAATAATTTGGGAGGGCACTGAACAATGGGAATCATTGTTAATTGATCGAGCTAAAATCACAGGTAAATTGGTTTTGTCTGATTTTAGCAGAAATGCTTTGCTTCAATTTAAAAAATAAGGAAGACTAATAAATTTAAACACATAGAGATATAGCTTTTAAAACTGCAAAAAAAAAGCGTTTCACTTGCATTAAAAAACATAGCTATGTGTTTAAACCAAATTTTAGAATATGTATATCATTTCATTACTGCAAAAAGTTGACGTTGCAGAGAAAATTAAGAATGCACCAGACAGCGGTTATCAGATTGGTGTTGTCATTGGATCTTTTATTCCGTTCCTGATTTTAGGCGGAATTGCTTTGTGGATGTATAACCGTGCTAAAAAAAGAGACGAAAACGGTTATTAATTTGTAAATTTGCAAGCTTAAAATTAAACATCGATGAGTAATATTAGAATTACAAAACAATTTAGTTTCGAAACCGGTCACGCTTTGTACGGTTACGACGGAAAATGCAAGAACGTTCACGGACACAGTTATAAATTGTCGGTAACCGTTATTGGTTCGCCAATTACAGATCGATCGAATGTGAAATTCGGAATGGTAATTGATTTTTCTGACCTAAAGAAAATTGTAAAAGAAGAAATCGTCGATCAGTTTGATCATGCAACGGTTTTCAATCAAACTACGCCGCATATCGAATTGGCAAACGAATTGAAAAATCGTGGTCATCATGTTATTTTAGTTGATTATCAGCCAACAAGTGAAAATATGGTGGTTGATTTTGCTGAAAGAATTGTGGCTCGCCTTCCAAAAGGAATTTCTCTTTTTTCTCTTAAGCTTCAGGAAACAGAATCTTCATTTGCAGAATGGTATGCAAGTGATAATCAGTAAAAAGTAAATTGTTAAAAGTAAAACGTTTCACATCTCACAAATCACATTTCACAAAAGATAAATGAAAAAAATATATTTTGCCTCAGATCAGCATTTTGGTGCGCCAACTCCTGAGTTGAGTTTGCCACGCGAAAAAAAATTCGTAGCGTGGCTTGACGAGGTTAAAGAAGATGCAGAAGCTATTTTTTTGCTTGGTGATTTGTTTGATTTTTGGTTTGAATATAAAACGGTAGTGCCGAAAGGTTTTGTGCGTATTTTGGGCAAATTAGCTGAAATTCGCGACAGTGGTATTCCGATTTATTTTTTCGTCGGAAATCATGATTTATGGATGAATGATTATTTTGAAACCGAATTGAATATTCCGGTTTATCACGATAACAAAGAATTTACTTTTAACGGAAAAACCTTTTTAATTGGGCACGGTGATGGAAAAGGTCCTGGTGACAAAGGTTATAAACGAATGAAAAAGGTTTTTACAAATCCGTTTTCAAAATGGCTTTTTCGTTGGCTTCATCCAGATGTTGGCGTTAGTTTAGCGCAATATCTTTCGGTTAAAAATAAATTGATTTCTGGCGATGAAGATGTGAAATTTCTAGGTGAAGAAAACGAATGGTTGGTTTTATACGCCAAACGTAAACTCGAAACCAAACATTATAATTACTTTATTTTTGGGCATCGTCATTTACCAATGATAATTCCGGTTGGAGAAGATTCAAATTATGTAAATCTTGGCGATTGGATTGGTTATTTTACTTACGGCGTTTTTGACGGTGAGAATTTTGAACTTAAAAAATTCGAAAAATAGTTACTTTTTATCCATCGGATAAATACCAATCTTATGTGTTCGCAGAATATATTCAGAAAGTTGCTTACTGCTTGAAAGCTGAAATTTAATTGCTCCTGATGCTTTTTTCGGCATGTGACATTCCACACAATTAGAGGCCATTAGTTTTTCTGGCATTATTTTTTGTGTCTGTTCATTGTGTTTCAAATCTTGGTGACAGCTCATACAAATTTTGGAATACGAAGCCATATTTTTAGAAGCATTTTCATGGGGATTATGACATGTAATGCAATCCATTTTTTCACTGTTGATAAAACACTTGCTTTGTGCCATTAAACGAAATTGATTTCCATGGACATCAAATTGCGCCGTGTCTGTAATGCTTCTGGTTGCTCTATAAAACTCAGATAAATTATCTCCCGGTTTAAAATCAAAACGAGACTTTAATTTCATTCCATCATTTCCAGCATGGCAAAGCGCGCAGGCATCTAGTCTTTGTTGTTTACTTAAATTTTTAAAACTTGTAATGCTGTTTGCAATTTTTACATTCGGATTTTTCAAATGAAATTCGACATGTTTTTTGGCCGGACCATGACAACGTTCGCAATCAATTCCATAAACAATTGTTTCCTTTTTGATGATATCTTCAACATCCATAGACATCATGTTTTTTTCTGCAGAATTTTGATTCACATCTCGGCTGCTGGCATTTGAGGCGTGGCAAGAATAGCAGTCTTTCACTACCATTCGGTCAAAATAAGGTTTATCTGCTGGGAAACCCGGACTTGTCGCCCAGTTATTTATAGAATTGTAATAAGAAACAGGTAACTCGTAAGTATTGTTTTCACGCCAATAAACTGAAGTCTGCGCATGTTTTGTTCCAAATACAATTTCAAATTTATGCGCCTGGACCTCTTTTCCATTTTTATATAAAATCTGAAAAAGACTGTCGCCACGTTTTTCCATGACTAATTTTGTGTCTTTGTCATAAATAAAAGTATGATTGCCTTTGTCAAAATCACCAAGTACGTTTTCTAAAGTTGCCGGAGCAGTCGCTTTGAAATGAGAACTCTTCAAAGCCAGATCATATTGCGTTTGATGACACTGAATACAGCTTTCAGAACCTGCATAATCAGTACCGCGCGGGTCAATATAATCGTCAGAAGAATTTTTGCAGCTTGTAAAAACTAGCGTAAAAAGTATTAAGGCAAAAAGAATGCATGTTTTTTTCATTGCCGTAAATATACTTTTTTTTGAAGAAAATCAAAATATATTTCAATAATGAAAAAATGCTGTTAAAATATTTAGAATAATTCTTAATTCATGCCTACTCCATAAACATATTCGTCGAGTTCAATTTTAAATAAAGAACCTTCAACTAAATCTTTTATCGATTTCAATTCGGTCATAGAAACCGCTAAATCAATAGAATTACAAGGCGTTTTTAATAAAAATTTATGGCAGGAATATTTCATTTCGCAAGCTTCACAACAAGCATTTTCGATTATGCTGTCTTCAATTAAATCACAAAACTGATTGAGCTCTGATATAGTAAAATAAAAACCGGTTTCTTTAAAAACTAATTGTACTTTATCGATTATTGTTTGACTATTTTGTTTCCAGTAAAAAGCTATGCCAAAATTATTATGGTAGATTTGTTCTATTTCTCTCATCGTAAAACCTTTTATTTCAACAAATATAAATATTATTTATATTAATTCTAAATAAAAAAATCATAAAAGTTTGAAAAAAATCTTATCTCAGTTAGCATATCAGAGTACAGTGAAAGTTAAGATTTGTCTTCTGAGAAAGTTAGAAATGTTTTAGTTTATTCCAGGACCATAAATATATTCGTTGAGATTAAGTCGAAATAATGAACCGTCAACCAAATCTTTAATGGAATTTAATTCAATTGGGGATATTTCTAAATCTAACGCAACATAGGGTGTTTTCAATAAAAATTTATCGAATGTGCGTTTTACACCACGCGCGTCATAATCATTATGGTCTGTTACGCAGTCTTCAATTAAATCGTGAAATTCATTTAACTCCTGAACTGAAAAATAAAATCCCATTTGTTTAAAAAGAAGCTGAATTTTATCTGATACAATTTCGTTGCCTTCTTTCCAATAAAATGAAATTCCAAAATCGTTGCGGTATATCTGTTCGATGTCCTTCATGGCAATTTTTTAGGTTGCAAAGATACATACTGTTTGTATTAACACTTGATTAAGAAAAACATAAAAAAATGATAAAAAACCTTATTAATAATTGATTTTTAGTTGTTTATGAAAAATAAATAAGAGTAGGCAACCAATTTTGTTGTTCTGAGTAAAGTCTATAAATGATTTTTATTATTCCTGATTATGATGCTCTTCCATATCTCTTTTCAGATCTAAATTTCTAAAAGTAGGAGATATAAAACCGAAGCCTAAAACAGTCAAAAGTGTAATACTTCCTCCAAAAACAACGGAAGTAACAGTTCCCATTAATTTAGCGGTTGCACCACTTTCAAAAGCGCCTAATTCATTTGAAGATCCAACAAAAATTGAATTTACGGCACCCACACGTCCACGCATATGATCTGGCGTTTTAAGCTGTAAGATTGTCTGACGAATAACTACTGAAATTCCGTCAGCTAATCCGCTTAAAAATAAAGCAAAAACAGAAAGCCAGAAATAAGTAGAAAGTCCAAATAAAATGATTGATAATCCAAAAACAAAAATGGCGATTAAAAGTTTTTTTCCTGCATTTTTATACAAAGGTACATAAGCAGAAACGAGCATGGTAATAAAAGATCCAACAGCAGGTGCTGCTCTTAATATTCCAAATCCTTCAGCACCAACTTTTAAAATGTCCTGTGCAAAAATCGGTAATAATGCTACTGCGCCTCCAAAGAGTACAGCAATCATGTCAAGTGATAATGCGCCTAAAACAACTTGGTTTTTGAAGACAAAAGTTAATCCTTCGGTAAGACTGTCTTTTATCGATTCTCCAATCTTCGGATTTACGATTGGTTTTTTACTGATTTGTGACAAGGCAATTAAGGCGAGAATTGAGAATCCGAAAACCAGGCACATCGACCAGTGAACGCCAATCCAGTTAATTGAAAATCCTGCCAATGCCGGCCCCATAACGGCTCCAATTTGCCAAACTGAACTGCTCCAGGTAGAAGCATTTGGATATACTTTTTTAGGTATAATCAGTGATTGAAGAGAGAAAGTAGTTGGACCTAAAAATGCTCTAACCAATCCGCCCAAAAAGACTAAAGCATAAATGGAATATAAAATAACAGTCTGCGATAAACCACCAACAATTTTTGGCCATGTCAATAAAAACAATCCAAAACTAATTACAGAAAATCCCAGAATACATTTTACCAATAATCCTTTCTTCTCACTTTGATCGACAATATGTCCGGCAAATAAAGCCATTCCAACAGCAGGAATTACTTCCATCAAACCAATAATTCCTAGTGAAAGTGGATTTTTAGTTAAACTGTAGACTTCCCATTCGATCACAATAAATTGCATGGCCCAGGCAAAAACCATGCAGAAGCGCAGTAATAAATACACATTGAATTCTCTATAACGAAGCGCCTGGTAAGGATCTGGTTTACTTGATTTAATTTCTTCCATTTGTTCTAATGTCTTTCAGCATAAGCTGTGTTGAAATTGTGCCGTTCCATTCGTTTTCAGCAATTGTATAGGCTAGTTGAAACGGGTTTTGATTTTTTGTAATATCTATTTTTTTTCCGAGTCCAAAGCCAATTGCGGCAATTCCGTCGGAGTTGATTTGTTTTGCGAAAAGCCTTAAATGTTCGTCTTCCGAACCTAAGGTTTTTGCGTAACCAGTATCTTTTACATCAGAAGTCATAAAAACCGGTGTCATATTTTGTGGGCCAAAAGGCTCGAATTGTTTTAATATTCGAATTAATTTTGGCGTGATATCAGAGAAATCAATTTCTGCATCTATTTCGATTTCTGGTGTTAACATTTCGGGAAGAATAGTTTCCTGAACTTGTTTTTCAAAAGCGTTTTTAAAAGTCTGATAATTTTCTGCTTTTAAAGTCATTCCTGCCGCATACATATGTCCTCCAAATTGTTCCAAATGTTCTGCGCAGGCATCTAATGCATTATAAACATCAAAACCTTTTACAGATCGTGCTGAAGCAGCATATTTGTCGCCACTTTTAGTAAAAACCAAAGTCGGACGATAATAGGTTTCGATTAATCTTGAAGCTACAATTCCAATTACGCCTTTGTGCCAGTCTTCCTGAAATACAACTGTAGAAAAACGTTCTTCTTCGTTGTTTTCTACAATCTGTTGAAAAGCTTCTTTGGTGATTTTTTTGTCTAAATCTTTTCGGTCGGCGTTGTATTGTTCAATTTCTGAAGCAAATTGTTGTGCTTGTTCCAAATCAAATTCGGTTAAAAGCTCAACAGCATGATTTCCGTGTTTGATTCTTCCGGCCGCATTTATTCGTGGCGAAATAATAAATACAACATCTGTAATGTCTAAAACTTTCTTTTTTACCTGATGAACCAGAGCTTTAATTCCCGGTCTTGGTTCGCTGTTGATTACTTTCAATCCGAAGTAAGCTAGAACACGATTCTCTCCCGTAATCGGAACAATATCGGCAGCAATTGCCGTTGCAACCAAATCCAGATAGGGAACAAGATCTTCTACGGTTTCATTTCGATTTTGACCTAAAGCCTGAATCAATTTAAAACCAACTCCGCAACCGCATAATTCATCATAAGGATAGGAGCAGTCTTCTCTTTTCGGATCTAAAACGGCCACAGCATCTGGAAGTGTTTCTCCAGGACGGTGGTGGTCACAAACAATAAAATCAATGTTTTTTGCTTTCGCATAAGCGATATGATCAATTGATTTGATTCCGCAGTCGAGAGCTATTATCAAGGAAATTCCATTATCATCTGCGTAATCAATTCCTTTATATGAGATTCCGTAACCTTCGTCGTAACGATCGGGAATATAAGTCGCAATATTAGGATAATGTGATTTTAAATACGAAGAAACCAAAGAAACTGCGGTTGTTCCGTCGACATCATAATCGCCAAAAACCAGAATGTTTTCGTGGTTTTCAATTGCCGATTCGATTCGGGAAACCGCTTTGTCCATATCTTTCATCAAATACGGATCATGAAGATGTTCTAATGAAGGGCGAAAGAAATTTTTAGCATCTTCAAAAGTTTCAATGCCACGCTGAATCAAAAGTGTTGCTACAAAATCTTCTACATTTAAAGCTTGCGCCAAATGTTTGATTTTATCTTCAGAAGGTTTTGGTTTTAATGTCCAACGCATTTTTAAATGTAGATTTTAGATCTTAGATTTTAGATTGGAGAAATCAAAAATCGTTTAATCTGGATAGAAATTTTTTTGCCACTGATTTCACAGATTAAAAAAAAACTTTTAAATCCTTTAATCTGTGGCAGAAATATATTTTGTATTGAAAGGCCTTCGATTTAGCTCAGCCTTTCAAATGTTACTTTGCTTCTAAAGCGTTGCCCTCAAACTGAATTCCGTCCCAGCCTAAATTGATGAAATTTCTAATATTTTGATGATTTGTTCCATTTGGATCTCCTAAAACTTCTTCAAAATAAAAAGCGCCAAAACATGCTAAAGTTTCTTCTTTGCTTAAGTTTTGCAATTTTGCGAAAGAAAATAATTTACAAGAACCTGAGTTTTCTCCGGCTGCGTTATGTTGTGTTCCATTTTGAAAAGCGGTTGGAGTAAAGTTGTAGTTTTCTTCGATTACTGCAATCGTTTCAGGAAATGTGATTTGTGTTGGAGTTTGTTTTACTTTTTCTAAAAAGGCTTGAATGCTCATGATTTTTGATCTTATTTTTTTACGTTAAATGACATTTCATTTTGTATCATAATAGTTTTTCCTTCATATGGAATTTTTACTAATAGATGCATTTTGTTATCGTCAGTTGATTTTGGGGTAAAGTTGTAATTGAATTTTGTTTGATTATTTTCTCCAATTTTAATTTTTTTATTTCCGTCAATCTTATAAATTTCATATTTAGGTAATTTTTTATTGGATGTATGAAATAACATTACAATATTGTTCTTTTCTCCAATCTTAATAGTTTCAACATCAGGAACTCCGATTAACATTTGAGAGTTTAAAAAATCACGTTCATTTTTTGATAATGAATCTTTTAAGTTTTTATTCTCATTTTCAAGTTGGGAAATTTTATCTAATAAAGCCTTTTCTTCGTTTGAACGATTTTCTGAATTATTACAACTAAATAACGTAATACAGATAATTATAAAGATTAACTTTTTCATTTATTACAGTATCGTTTGGATTATAAATAAAACTTATTCGTCTTCATCCTTAGAATATTTACTTTTCTTAGCTTCTTTTTCTATTGTTTTTCCGGCAACGACCACGACGATTTCGCCTCTTGGCGCTGTTTTTTCGAAATGTGCCAAAACTTCTTTTGCGGTTCCGCGTACATTTTCTTCATGCATTTTTGATAATTCTCTCGAAACACAAACTTGTCGGTCTTCGCCAAAATATTGCACAAATTCAGCTAAAGTTTTAACGAGTTTATGCGGAGAAACGTATAAAATCATTGTTCTTGTTTCTTCGGCTAAAGCCAAAAATCGAGTTTGACGTCCTTTTTTGTCAGGAAGAAAACCTTCAAAAACGAATTTGTCATTTGGCAATCCACTATTTACTAAAGCGGGAACAAAAGCCGTAGCGCCAGGAAGACATTCGACTTCAATTTTATTTTCGACACAAGCACGAGTCAATAAAAAACCCGGATCTGAAATCGCCGGAGTTCCAGCGTCAGAAATCAAAGCGATAGTTTCGCCAGCTTTCAAACGTGCAATTAAATTTTCGGTGGTTTTGTGTTCGTTGTGCATGTGATGGCTGTGCATGTGCGTACCAATTTCAAAATGCTTCAACAATTTGCCACTTGTTCGTGTGTCTTCGGCCAAAATCAAATCGACTTCTTTCAAAACCCGAATGGCTCTGAAAGTCATGTCTTCAAGATTGCCAATTGGCGTTGGAACGATATATAATTTTGACATATTTTTTTATTCGTGAAATGTAAAATGTGAAATGTAAAATGTGAGATGTAAAATGTGAGATGTGAAAAGTGTTATGCGAATTTCTTCTCGATGATTCCCAGAAAACGTTCTGCGTAATCGTCTTTTCCTTCCCAGTTATTATAATCTGGTTTTACCATGTTTTCAATAAATTCCTGTGCTTCGCTATAAGTGTCAAAAGTCAGCAATTGATTTAAAACGCGACTATAATCTTCGGTGCTGTTTCCAAAAAGATTTTTGGTGAACGCAATTCGGTCGTTTAAATCGATATGAAAACCTTTTGCCAGTTTTTCATTTAAAGTTGTTGCTTTTGGTTCTGCTTTAGTTTCTAAAACGGCAGTTTCAACAACTTTCTTTTCTGCAAAATCAAATGTCGGAGTTGGAGAAACGGCTTCAAAACTGTCTACTTTTACAAACTGGGCATCAGCATAATTGATTCCGAAATCTTCGAACGCAATCGGGGCTGAAGTTGGTTTTGATGAACTTTCTACTTTTGGTTCTTCTATTTCTGACGGTTTCTCTAATTCAAAAGCGGGTTTAAAATCCGGAATTGGATTTAAATCATTGACTGTTTTAAATGAAAGATCATTTGCTTCGATTGTTTTTTTAGCTTCAGAAACAGCCGCTTGAATTTTTTCAATAATTGGATCTTTAGTACTTTCGACAGTTTCAGTTTCTTTAACTGCTTCAGCTTCTTCTACTTTCTCAACAATAGGTTCTTCAATAGATTCCTGAGTATCTTCTTCAATTGGCTCTGGAGTTGTTTCTTCTGGAATTTCGGCAATTATTTCTTCAACAATTGCTGGTTCAGGAGTTTTTTCAATTGCAATTGGAGTTTCAATTATAACTTCTGCCGGTGCTTCTTCTTCTTTTTCGAAAATAGTTTCGATTTCAGAACTGATTTCGCTGTGGCTGATTGTAGGTTTTACTTCGTCGAAATTTTCATCGACAAATTTTAAAATAGCTAATTTCTCATATAATTTCTGCGTTTCAAGGTACAATTGATTGATATCGGATTTGTTTTTAAGTTTTAAAATTCGATGTGCAATGCTGATTAAATCGGCTTCCAATTTTTTTTTCATAACTGTTGAAATTATAGTGAATAAGGTATTTTAGTGTATTTGATGTCTGAATGTCTTTAATCTTGAAGAAATTCAAAAGATAATTTTTTATTTCTGTTAATAAGCAATTCCAAATCTCCGATTTGATAAAAATTTTCTACTTTTGAAAAAATGTAAAACAGCACATTTTTACGTCGATTTATTACCAGTACAAAGTAATAAAAACTATTCATTTTTAAAGGCAGAAAAATACAAAATGTTTCTCGAAAATACAGTAAATCACAAAGAACAATTTGGTTGGATTGAAGTTATTTGTGGATCAATGTTTTCGGGTAAAACCGAGGAATTAATCCGCAGATTAAAACGCGCGCAATTTGCCAAACAAAGAGTCGAAATTTTCAAACCCGCTATCGATACCCGTTATCATGACGAAATGGTAGTGTCTCACGATGCTAATGAAATTCGTTCTACACCGGTTCCGGCCGCAGCTAATATTTTGATTTTAGCACAAGGTTGCGACGTTATCGGAATTGACGAAGCGCAGTTTTTTGATGATGAAATTGTTACAGTTTGCAATGATTTAGCTAATCAGGGAATTCGTGTAATTGTTGCCGGTCTTGATATGGATTTTAAAGGAAATCCTTTCGGACCAATGCCTGCGCTTATGGCAACAGCCGAATACGTTACGAAAGTTCATGCTGTTTGTACCAGAACAGGAAATCTTGCTAATTATAGTTTCAGAAAAACGGATAATGATAAATTAGTAATGCTAGGAGAAACGGAGGAATATGAGCCGCTTAGCCGTGCTGCGTATTTTAATGCCATGAAGAAAATTCAGGAAAAATAGATTTCAAATTTTATTTAAAATTTAAATTATGCAGGATAAACAAAACCGTAAAAAACAAAATATTTTATTATTAGCTGTTATTGGAATTGCGGTTGTTTTGGCTGTCTTTTTTCAGTTTTATTTATCTGAAAATAAAGATGAGGTGAATTCTGAAATTGTTGAATTAGTTGCGAAATACAATAAAAATTGCCCATTAAATATTCAGGAAGGAATTCGGTTGGATAGTGTGAGTTTGCACGAAAAGCAAGTTGTTCAATACAATTTGACCTTGATAAATGTTGAGAAGATAACAGCAGAGACTGATGTTATAAAAGAAGAAATTGAAAAAAGTCTTTTAAGCACAGCGAAAGCAAATCCCGGACTTCAGGTTTTTAGAGATAATGATTATACTTTGATTTATAGTTACAGTGATAAAAAGAAAGTGTTTTTGTTTACGGTGAAAATTTTGCCGGATCAATATAAATAAGCTTAAAGAAAAAAACAAAACCCGACAAATTTTTGAAATCTGTCGGGTTTTGTTTTTTAAAAAATTTAAATTTTCTTCCTCATTCTTGCTACCGGAATATCAAGTTGTTCACGGTATTTTGCAATTGTTCTTCTGGCAATTGGATAACCTTTTTCTTTTAAGATTTCAGCCAATTGATCATCTGGTAAAGGCTTCTTTTTGTCTTCTTCTTCAATTGTATTCTTAAGAATCTTTTTGATTTCCAAAGTTGAAACATCTTCACCCTGATCATTTTTCATCGCTTCAGAGAAAAACTCTTTGATTAGTTTTGTTCCGTATGGCGTTTCAACATATTTGCTGTTTGCCACACGGGAAATTGTCGAAATATCCAAACCAACCATATCTGCAATGTCTTTTAAGATCATTGGTTTTAGTTTGGTTTCGTCACCGTCTAAGAAATATTCTTCCTGATAATGCATAATCGCATTCATTGTTACAAAAAGCGTTTCCTGACGTTGTCTAATTGCGTCAATAAACCATTTAGCCGAATCCAGTTTTTGTTTGATAAACTGAACCGCATCTTTTTGTGCCGACGATTTATCACGAGAATCTTTATATGTCTGCATCATTTCCTGATAATCTTTAGAAACGTGCAAAGAAGGAGCATTTCTTCCATTTAAAGTCAGTTCTAATTCGCCGTCTATAATTCTGATAGCAAAATCCGGAACTATATTTTCTGTAACCTTATTGTTTCCTGTAAAAGAACCGCCTGGTTTTGGGTTCAGTCTTTCAATTTCGTGAATTGCTTTTTTAAGCTGTTCGTTCGAAACGCTGTATTTCTGTAATAATTTATCGTAATGTTTCTTCGTAAAAGCATCAAACTGATTCTCGATAATGTCAATCGCTAAATCAACATATTCGGTTGGTGTTTTGTGCTTTAATTGCAATAATAAACATTCCTGCAAATCGCGCGCGCCAACTCCCGAAGGTTCGAGTTCATGAATCACGGTCATCATTTTTTCGACCATTGCTTCATCAGTATAAATTCCCTGAGTGAAGGCCATGTCGTCAACAATATCCGAAATGCTTCTACGGATATAACCCATATCATCAATACTTCCAACTAAGAATTCAGCGATTTCGCGTTCTTCATCATTTAAAATAAAAGTATTAAGCTGATTGATCAAATCCTGATGAAAACTTATTGGAGCCGCAAAAGGAGTTTCTCGCTCTTCATCATCACTGTAGTTATTTACCTGAGTTTTGTAATCAGGCGTATCGTCGTCGCTTAAGTATTCGTCAATATTAATGTCTTCTGCTTCGATTCTGTCTGATTCTGCGTCATCATAATCGTCGTAGTCGTCATTAGCATATTCATCAGTTTCGTATTCTTCTTCCTTTCCTGCTTCCAAAGCCGGATTTTCGTTCATTTCTTCTAATAAACGTTGTTCAAAAGCTTGCGTAGGCAATTGAATTAACTTCATCAGCTGAATTTGCTGTGGAGATAATTTTTGAGATAATTTTAAATTTAAAAATTGCTTTAGCATAAAAAAAGGTGCTAAGGTACTAAGATGCTAAGGCACTAAGTATCTTATGTTGACGAATGAATTCGTATTTAATTATTATTGTTAAATTTTAAAACCTTAGAATCTTAGTACCTCAGTACCTTAGAACCTCAGATTAAAACTCTGCACTTCCAGGAGTTCTTGGGAAAGGAATTACGTCTCTAATGTTTGTCATTCCAGTAACAAACAATACCAAACGCTCAAATCCTAAACCGAAACCTGCGTGCGTTGCAGAACCAAATCTTCTGGTGTCTAAATACCAGTATAATTCTTCTTCGTCGATTTCTAATGCTTTCATTTTTTCAACCAAAACATCGTAGCGCTCTTCTCTTTCAGATCCACCAACGATTTCTCCAATTCCAGGGAAAAGGATGTCCATTGCACGAACGGTTTCTCTTCCTGGTTCTGTGTTGTCGTTCAAACGCATGTAAAACGCTTTGATGTTTGCTGGGTAATCGAATAAAATTACCGGACATTTAAAGTGTTTTTCCACTAAATAACGCTCGTGTTCTGATTGTAAATCAGCTCCCCATTCGTTGATGATATATTGAAATTTCTTCTTTTTATTTGGAGTTGAATCTCTTAAAATGTCGATTGCTTCTGTATAAGAAACACGTTTGAAATTGTTCTCTAATACGAAGTTCAATTTCTCTAACAAACTCATTTCGCTTCTTTCAGCTTGCGGTTTTGATTTTTCTTCTTCTAAAAGTCTTCCTTCTAAGAATTTCAAATCATCCTGACAATTGTCTAAAGCATATTTAATTACATATTGAATAAAATCTTCAGCCAAATCCATGTTGTCATCCAAATCATTGAAAGCAACTTCTGGCTCGATCATCCAAAATTCCGCCAAGTGACGAGAAGTGTTTGAGTTTTCCGCTCTAAAAGTTGGTCCAAAAGTATAAATCTGACCCAAAGCCATCGCGAAAGTTTCACCTTCTAATTGTCCAGAAACCGTTAAGTTCGTATGTTTCCCAAAGAAATCTTTTTTGAAATCGATGTTTCCTTCTTCATTTTTTGGAAGATTATCCAATGGTAATGAAGTTACCTGAAACATTTCTCCAGCACCTTCAGCATCAGCTCCAGTGATAATTGGTGTGTTTACATACACAAAACCTTTTTCCTGAAAATATTTGTGAACCGCAAATGACAATACCGAACGAACACGCATAATCGCACCAAAAGCATTTGTACGTACACGCAAGTGAGCGTTTTCACGTAAAAATTCTAAAGAGTGTTTTTTAGGCTGCATTGGGAATTTCTCAGCATCAGAATCTCCAAGGATTTCAAGTTTGTTCACCTGAATTTCATATTTCTGACCTGCACCTTTACTCTCAACCAAAGTTCCAATTACAGAAACCGCAGCTCCAGTTGTGATTCTTTTTAAAGTTTCTTCCGGAGTATTTTCAAAATCAACAACACATTGTATATTATTAATTGTAGAACCGTCATTAAGCGCGATGAACTGATTATTTCTAAAAGTTCTCACCCATCCTTTTGCATTCACTTCCTGTAGCGTCGTCGTACTGTTTAATAAGTCTTTAACCTTTGTGTGTTTCATTTTTATTTTAGATTTTAGATTGCTGATTTTAGATTAAATTAAAATCAGTGTTTTTTATATCGAATTGCAAATATAATCGATAATAATTAATTTTTGAAGCTGTTTCCTGCTATCCGCTATATCTTTTTCTTGCTAAAGAAGCAAGAAAAAGGATACCGCTCCTATCAGGGCTAGGGCCCTCGTTTTCAAGAGACCAAATTGTTTTTCTTTTTTGTCATTCCTCGTTCCTCGGAATAACAAACTATATGTCAACCTTTGTCAAAGTTGAAAACCTTCACAAAGTTTTTTTTATTTTAAATTCATGCCAATTCGTGAAATTGCTTCGCCTGTTCACTATCGCTCGGGTCTTGGCTAACAAAAAAACTTAATCATCCAAATTCTCCAATTCCTCTTTCTTAGTCTTCTTCTTCTCAAAAGTCAAAACCAAAGAAGGCAATACAACCAAATTAGCAAACATTGCAAAAGCCAAAGTACAAGAAATTAATCCTCCAAGTGCAATCGTTCCGCTGAAGCTTGACAATGTAAAAGTCGCAAAACCTAAAATCAAAACTACAGAAGTATAGAAAGTACTAATTCCAGTTTCTCTTAAAGCACTGAAAACCGATTTCTTAACTTTTCCGCCACTTTGAAGCAAGTCATGTCGATATTTCGCCATAAACTGAATCGCATTATCAACCGAAATTCCGAAGGCGATACTGAATACCAAAATCGTAGACGGCTTTAACGGAATTCCGAAATAACCCATTAATCCAGACGTAATACAAAGCGGTAAAATATTCGTAATCACCGAAGCCATTACCATTTTGAACGAACGGAATAAATATAAAATAAGAATTGCAATCGTCAAAATTGCGAAAATCAACGATTCTATTAAGTTGTCAACTAAGTATGAAGTTCCTTTTTGGAAAACCAATGCTTTTCCGGTAACGGTAACTTCAAAACGGTCTTTCGGGAAAATTTCATCAATTTTTGAATGTAATTTTTTCTCCACTTTTGCCATTTCATCCGTTCCGATATCTTTCATGAAAGTGGTGATTCGAGCATATTGTCCAGTCGAATCAACGTACGCTTTCATTAGATTTTCTTTGCTGTTTTTTGTTGCATTTTTGGCATAACTCAAAATGAAAGCCTGCTCCTGCGAAGTTGGTAATTGGTAATATTCCGGATTTCCGTTATAGAAAGCCTGTTTAGAATATTTAACCAAATTCACGATAGAAACTGGTTTTGCCAATTCTGGAATTTCAGCAATTGTATTTTGCAATTCATCCATTTTACGAATTGTCGAGGCTTTCATAACACCTTTTTTCTTTTTGGTGTCAATCATGATTTCCAATGGCATAACGCCGTTGAATTCTTTTTCGTAAAATAAAATATCTTTAAAGAAAGAAGCGCTTTTTGGCATTTCGCCAATCAAACTTCCTGAAACTTTCATTTGAGCAACTCCAATTACACTGAAAACCAAAAGTAGTCCGTAAACTATATAGACATATTTACGTTTTGTTTTTACCAGATTTTCAACAACATTTAGTAAAGTCGAAATGTACGTTTTAGTCAAATGATACAAATGCTTTTCTTTTGGCAGCGGCATAAAACTGTAAATAATTGGCACAATAAAAAGTGTCAGTAAGTAAACAGAAATTACGTTTATTGAAGTCACTAAACCAAACTCAAAAAGCAAATCGTTTCCAGTAATCATAAACGTTGCAAAACCAATCGCAGTGGTTAAATTTGTCATTAAAGTCGCCACTCCAATTTTCGAAATAACACGTTGTAAAGCTTTTGCCTGATTGTTGTGTAATTTAATTTCCTGCTGATATTTATTAATCAGGAAAATACAGTTTGTAATTCCGATTACGATAATTAGCGGCGGAATAATAGCGGTTAAAATCGTGATTTTATATCCAAATAATCCCAGCGTTCCAAATGACCAGATTACGCCGACAATTAAAATACAAATTGAAATAAATGTCGCTCTGAACGAACGGAAAAAGAAAAAGAAAATCAAAGAAACCGTCAATAAAGCAGCGCCAATGAAAAGTCCGATTTCGCCTTTCATATCATCAGCATTAATTGTTCTGATGTATGGCATTCCAGAAACTTTCAAATCAATTCCGGTTGTTTTTTCGAATTTAGCGATTTTCGGAACTAAATTTTCAAGTATAAAAGTCTTTCTTTCGGGAGTATTTACTAAAGCTTTATTGATATAAATCGCCGAACGAACACTTCCGCTTTCTTTGTTGAATAATAATCCTTCGTAAAAAGGCAAATTGTTGAATAAATCGTGTTGAACACTTTTTAAATATGCAGGATCTAAGGCTTTGCTTTGATCGATAAAAGGCGTTAAAACGAATTTTTCATTAATTGTATCTTTTTCCAGTTTTTTCAAATCGTTCAAAGAAACAACCAAATCAACTTCTTTCGATTTTTTTAAACCTGTCATTAATTCATTCCAAGCTGCATAGTTTTTTGGTGTGAAGAATTTAGGATCTTTAAAACCAATTACAACAAGATTTCCTTCCTCACCAAACTTGTCTAAGAATTTTTGATATTCTTTATTTGCAATATGATCTTTTGGAAGCAGGTTTGCCTCGGTATAAGTCATAGAAAGGTTTTTCCATTGATAACCAAGGAAAATAGTCAATGCAGAAAGGATAATCAGAATTGTTATTCTGTTTTTAAGTATGATTCGGGCCAGTTTTTCCCAAAATCCAACTTGAATAGCGTTTTTCATAAAATCTTTAAAAATGGTTGCAAATGTAGTGAAAATGCCTCAAAATCATAAACAATCGATTGTATTTTACGCAATGTTAACATAATTTTGCAAGTTTTTAGATTGTGCTAATTTTCTTGTTTTTTACTATTTAGTCGTTAGCTTTTCTCATATTTGTAGTGAAAATGAATTTAAACAAATCAAGTTGAAAAGACTTTTTAAAAAGAATGGAATTTAAAAAGAGTAAATTGCTTATTATTATTTTTAGTATTTTGTTGTTCAGTGTTTCGTTAACTCAAAATGCTGTAACAATTAATTATAGTAATGAAATAAAAGTTTCATCGTCTATTGATTATTTTTTGATGGGATCAACAGCATTTCTCGGTGGGGGTTTGTTAGAACAGATTATTTGGATGGCAAATCCATTAAGCTTTTTTGCAATTATTTATTTTATTAAAGATAATAGTAAAAAAGCAGTCGTACTAAGTTTTATTGCTTCATGTTTATCAGTTTCTTTTTCTTTTTGGAAAGAAATTTTAGGAGCAGAAAGCGGTTCAATGGCACAAATCGTTTCTCTAGAATTAGGATATTATTTTTGGGTATCCAGCATTTTAGTTTTAACAATCGGAATTTTTATTTATTACAAAGAATCATTAAAAGAAATTTGGGAGTCTTAAATATGCAACAAAACAACACAACAACTTTTATTTTTTTAGCGATTCTATTATTGCTCGTCGTTATAATTTGCTTTATGATTTACCAATTGGTACAAGCAAAAAAAGCAAAAGATGACGCCGAAAAAAGTTTTTATGCACTCGAAGTAAAAGTAAACGATTTGCAGCTTGAAACTTTAGAATCAAAACTGAATCCGCATTTGTTTAAGAATATTTTAAATTCGATTCAGTCGCACGCTTATCAAACTTATTTTGCTTTAGATAAATTGGCAAATGTCCTGGATTATATTTTATACGAAAGCAAAAAGAAATTCGTCACCGCAAAAGAAGAAATTGATTTTGCACTGAATTTGATCGAAATCAATAAAATCAAGATCAGTCCGCTTTTTGAATTGAAAATCAAAACCAATATTAATAAAGAAGACAAATTGTATGATCAGCCTTTATTGGCGCCGCTAATTTCGATTGATTTAATTGAAAATGCTTTTAAACATGCTGATTTGCAAAGTGCCGATGCTTTTATATCGGTTGTTTTTGAGTTTAAGGATAATGCTTTTTTTATGACCGTTTCGAATAAAATTTCGGATAAAAAAGTTTTAAAAAAGGAACGAAGCGGTTTTGGACATGCCACTTTAGAGCATCGTTTGCGAATTATTTACAAGAATAATTTCAAGCTCGATAAGTTTGTAGAAAACGATGTTTATATTGCTCATCTAAAAATAGATTTACTTGGATACAAAACTGAAATGCTTGCTTCTGGACGATGAGCTTCCGGGATTAACTTACCTGAAAATGCTTTGCGAACAAATTCCGGAATTGGAAATTGTAAAAACATATAATAATCCCGAAAAACTTCTATCTGATTTAGCCGATCTTGATTTTGATTTGCTGATTTCGGATATCGAAATGCCAGGAATCGACGGACTTCATTTGGCTGAAATGTTCCAAAATAAATTGGTTATTTTTTGTACAGCTTATAAAGAATACGCCGCCGATGCTTTTAATATTGATGCCGTTGATTATATTACAAAACCGGTAAAATTAGAACGTCTGCAAAAAGCGATTGCCAAAGCTGTTGAACGTTTTGATAAACCAGATGCCAAAAAGAAATTCATTCAATTAAATACCGACAAAGGCAAAACGTTGCTTTATTTTAATCAAATTCAATATATAAAAACGGCTTTGGGAGACAGTCGGGACAAAACTGTTTTATTGACAGATGGCAGTTTTCTGAATCTGAAAAATGTTAAATTTGATACACTTTTAAATGAATTGCCCGACTCCGATTTTTGTCGTGTGAATAAAAAAGAAATCATTGCAGTAAAAGCAATTAAATTTTTTAATCATAACGAAATTGTGCTGCATCATCTGGAAGAAAACAACAAAAATGTAACGCTGATTCTCAGCGAAACGTACCGCGCAGACTTTTTGAAAAAGGTGAAAATATAACTTATTACAAAGTTTTACAGACTTATTACATAGATTTAAAATTAGCGGTAAAATTGCTTTTTCACGTAAAGTGGACTTCTGATATTTGTTCCATAATTTAAAAAAACGAATTATGAATAACTTTAAAAACTCCTTATTTTACATTACAGTAATTGGCGGTTTTACTACTTTGATATATTGGATAATTTCACAAGGTTCATCTCTTGAAGCGGGCCGAAATGTATTAGAAAAAAAAATAGAAAGTAATCATTGGAATGATTTTTTGCATTCCATGATTGAAAACCTTCAGCATCCTCTTGCTATATTATTAGCACAGATTGTAACCATTATTTTAGTTGCACGTTTGTTCGGGTGGTTTTTTAGAAAAATTGGACAACCATCTGTAATTGGAGAAATGATTGCGGGAATTGTTCTAGGGCCATCTTTAGTTGGAATGTATTTTCCGGAGTTTTCGGCCGCTTTGTTTCCAAAGGAGTCTTTAGGAAATCTTCAGTTTTTAAGTCAGATCGGTCTTATTCTTTTCATGTTCGTTATCGGGATGGAATTGGATTTGAAAGTTTTGAAAAATAAAGCGCACGATGCCGTTGTAATCAGTCACGCCAGTATTGTTATTCCGTTTGCTTTAGGATTGACACTTGCTTATTTTATTTACGGAACTTTTGCGCCTCAGGGCGTTGCTTTTTCATCTTTCGGATTGTTTATGGGAATTGCGATGAGTATTACAGCATTTCCGGTTCTGGCGCGAATAGTGCAGGAGCGAGGTCTTCAAAAAACGAAATTAGGAACTATAGCCATTACTTGCGCGGCAGCTGATGATATTACGGCTTGGTGTATTTTGGCAGTAGTAATTGCTATTGTAAAAGCAGGTTCATTAGCTAGTTCACTTTATGTAATTGGTTTGGCGATTTTGTATGTGATTATCATGTTGAAAATTGTTCGTCCTTTCTTGAAACGTGTAGGTGATTTAAATTCAACTCGCGAAAGTTTGAATAAACCTGTCGTTGCGATTTTCTTTTTGACACTTTTATTTTCTGCGTATGCAGCTGAATTAATTGGAATTCACGCATTATTTGGAGCTTTCTTGGCTGGAGCAATTATGCCGGAAAACAATAAATTTAGAAATATTTTTATTGAAAAAGTAGAAGACGTTTCGATAATTGTTCTTTTGCCTTTATTCTTCGTATTTACGGGTCTGCGCACACAAATAGGATTGTTGAATGATCCTGCTTTATGGGAAATTACAGGTCTTATTATTGTTGTAGCTGTAGTTGGTAAATTCTTTGGAAGTGCTTTAGCAGCAAAATTTGTCGGGCAAAACTGGAAAGATAGTTTGGCAATCGGTGCTTTGATGAACACACGCGGTTTAATGGAATTGGTTGTTTTGAATATTGGTTATGATTTAGGAGTATTATCTACTGAGATTTTTACAATGATGGTAATCATGGCTTTGATTACAACTTTTATGACCGGACCAGCTTTAGATTTTATCAATTTTGTTTTTAAAGATAAAGTTACAGCAGTTCCAGAAGAAATTGGGACCAAAAGCAAATACAAGATTCTGCTTTCTTTTGCAACTCCTGAAAGAGGGAAAAAATTGCTAAAAATCGCAAATAGTTTAGTTAAAAAACAAGGTGATAATTCGATAGTAACAGCAATGCATTTGTCGTTAAGTACAGAAATACATTCATTTGATGTTAAAGATCACGAACGAAAAATGTTACTTCCGGTTATTGAAGAATCAAAACAGCTAAATCAAAATATGCTGAGTATTTTTAAGGTAACAAATGATATTGATTCAGATATTATCGATACCGCAAATCAAGGTGAATATGATTTGTTGCTGGTAGGTTTAGGCCAGTCTATTTTTGAAGGAACTTTGTTAGGGAAAATTCTTGGTTTCACAACCAGAATTGTAAATCCAGATCGATTAATTGACAAGTTTACAGGAAAAGAAGGTTTGTTTGAAAACTCTCCGTTTGATGAAAGAACACGTCATATTATAGCTAAAAGCAAAATGCCAGTCGGGATTTTTATTGATAAAGATTTAGAAGAAGTTGATCAGGTGTTTATGCCGGTTTTTAGCAAAGAAGATGCGTATTTGATTGAATATGCTAAAAAACTGATCAATAATAATGGTTCTCAGATTACAGTTCTGGATGCTAGCGGTGAAGTAAAAAATACTCGCGATATTCAGGAAACAATTCGCTCGATTGAACAGATTGCTCCAAATCATATTATGATTATGCATGACAGAACAATTAAGAAAGAGTTTTTAGAAACGCAAAACTTAATGATCATAAGTTTAGACAGCTGGAAAAAACTGATTGAATCTCAAAGCACTTGGTTGAATAATACGCCTTCTGTTTTGATTCTTAAACCTTAAATAGTTTTAAATTTTAATATTTTAAATCCCAAATTTCAATTATTATGATTGGAGTTTGGGATTTTTTTTATAGGCACGAATTCATGAATTTACCACATTTCTTTGCGCAGTTTGTTAACCATAAATTTCACAAATTGTAACAAAATCAATTTGTGAAATTCAGCGGAAAAATTTTCACAAAGTTAAGAGGTGAAATTCGTGAATCTGTGGCTGAAAAATTTGGGATTTAATATATTGGAATTAAAATCTTAAAGCCCCAAATCAATAACATAAGAAATCTTAACCGCAATATTATCTTCAAACTTTAATAATTGATTTGGTCCGTAGCGATAAAACCCTCCTAGACCGAAACCTTTGAAAATTCGGTTTAACTCAATTCCTGATTCGAAATAACCTTTGTCTAAAGTTTTATATTCAGGTCCAACATGTTGTTGTGGATTTTCCATATTCCCCCAAGCCATTCTGGTAACCAAGACTAAAGAAGGTCGAACTTTTTTCATGATTTTGATTCGGTCAAAACCATGTTTTATTTGAAAGAATAAATATTGACTAGAGAAAAACTCATTAAAATACATGGTTTCAAAACTGTTTCTTCCTGCAAAAGTAATACGCTGAATAACCGTTTCTTTAGTTAAATTATTTGGCATCGTGTTGTACAAGTGCGTAATAGGAACATCTCCCATTGCGTAACCTCCCTGCAACAGCAAACTCGTTTTTTGTCCATTCAGGTATTTTTTTTCATACTCTGTTTTGAAATCTATTTTACTGAATGTAAAATCGTTTTCGAGAACATTTGGTAATGATTGCGTGTACTGAAATGTAAATCGAGGAAATCTTTTGTCTGATTCTGTTCTGCCAGTAGGAGTCTGCATAAATTCACTGAATGGCGCCCAAACAATTGAAACCATTGCAGTAGTCATGATGTAATTCGAGTATAATTGTCCGTTTAAATTGAAAAGATAATCGAATTTTGGCTCGACATACGTTCTTGCGAATTCAAAAACAGCTTCAGTTTTCGGAATAATTTTGGTCTGAACATTGGCTTTCCAGCTGATATATTTGTAGAAAGTACTAATGTTGATTGGACGCGGATCATAGATTTTGAAAACTCGTTTATCAACGGCAAAAACGGTACTCGCAATTTCCCGAACATCATCTGTATAAGATCCATTTAGCCAGGTATTGGTGTTTTTATCCAATAAAACGCCAGAACCTATATTGTATTTAAAAGCACCATCTTTTGTTCCGTACGCGCCATAACCTTCAATTCTAAAGTTTTTGGAAAATCGATCGTTTGTAACACCTCCCAGGCCTAAACGAAATCCTTCATAGTTATTATAACTGATGACTTTTTTTAAATCCAAATCAATTGGCCCGATAGGAAGATAACCATTGATGATTTTTCGGCCCAAACCAAGACGTTTTTCAATTCTTTTGCTCAACGACAAGCTGTCTATTAATTGATAGGTTCTTTGGCCTTTAAGATCTAAAGCTTCTTTTCGGTAAGTATTCCAGAATTCTTCGGGCTTTTTATTGGCATCATCTTTAATTTCAATATAAAGCGACGGATTTTTTATGGATGGATTTGTATTGTAATGAATGTCAAAATTGTTGCTTTCAGAAATTAAATAAGTAAAGTCTGAAGCTACTTTTTTTCTTCGTTCGTAATTGTCTTCAACGTCGCCATCAAATTGAATCGTTCCTCCCAAAATTTTAATATCATCGTCATTTTTTCCCTTGACAATTTTAAAAGTAGTATTGCTTTGAAACCAGATTTTTTCTTCTGGAACATATTCAAATTCGTGAATTCCGCTTATATCTAAAACGGCTTTTATACGCATTACAGCTTTTGCAACAGCAAAATTTTCCTGATCAATATATAAAACACCTTCTAGCGCATTTGTTTTTCTTTTCTTGTTTTTAAAGTAAATCATAAAGGTATTTCGACCTTTAATGGGAACGGTGTCCAAAAGTTTGTAATTGTAATCAGAAAATGCATTATCGGCAATTGGACTTTGATGTTTGGTTTCAAACAATTCATATTTCGAATCGTAAATCGAAATGGACTGCAGATTAAAAGCAATAATTTCATAAACTGGCTGTTTAAAACCAGCCATTTTTGTGCCTAAAATTGTTTCTTTTAATTTATTGTTTCCAAATTGATATTGCGAAACTTTCTCAGTTTGAAATAAATGCTGTTTGCTTATGATTTCTTTAAACTTATAGTCAGAAGAATCAATGTTGATTTGCTTTTTGTTAAAATCTTTATAGGTTGCAGAAGAATCGATTCGGCCGTCGATCGAATCTGGATTTGCCGTTACAATCAGTTTATTGTATGTTTTGTATTCAAAACTGTTGAGTTTTTTTTGTGGATTGTTTTTGTTTTTATTCGCAATAACTTTTTTTATGATTGCTAATGCTGGGTTTTCATTGGAAACAACGACTTCCTTTAAATCATCTGTTTTTTGAGAAAGCGAAACGGGGTAAAATTTTTTCTTCTCTACAACAGGAACTAATTTTGTCTGAAAGCCAATATAGGAAACTGCAAAAGTGGTTGTTTTTGAATTGATTTTAAGTTCAAATTTTCCATCAACATCTGTAATAGTATTGTTGTTGTCTGCAGTAGTTATGGTTGCAAAAGGAAGCGGTTTATTGTGTGGATCGGTAACAATTCCGTTTATTTGAAACTGCGCCTGAATGGTAAGCGTGAAAAACAAAGTCAAAAAACAAAATAGCTTCATACAGCGTGTTATAGTTTCAAAAACGAAAAGATTTTACTTTTGGTATGCAAAAATAAGAATAAAAAAATCCGTCTGACGCTATTTTGCCAAACGGATTTTTTATTTTGTGCCAAATGTAATTACACTTTCATGATTTCAGCTTCTTTTGCAGCCAATAATTCATCAATTTTTTTAGTAAAAGCATTTGTTAAGTTTTGAACTTCTTCTTCAGCAGATTTGCAGATGTCTTCAGAAGTTCCTTCTTTTTCTAATTTTTTAATATCAGTATTCGCATCTTTACGAGAATTACGAATACCAATTTTAGCATCTTCAGCCTCAGATTTTGCTTGTTTTGCCAAATCACGACGACGCTCTTCTGTCAAAGGCGGAACGCTAATAATGATAACATCACCATTGTTCATTGGGTTAAAGCCAATATTAGCAACCATAATTGCTTTTTCAATTGCTGACAACATGTTTTTTTCAAACGGTTGTAAAGTAATTGTTCTAGCGTCAGGAACACTGATTTTTGATACTTGAGAAAGTGGTGTTGCAGCTCCGTAGTAATCAACAAAAACACCTCCAAGCATTGCCGGAGAAGCTTTTCCTGCACGAATATTTAGAAATTCTTTTTCTAAGTGTGCAATCGAACCATTCATTGATTCTTCAGTACTTTCTAATATGAAATCTATTTCTTCACTCATTTTTTTAGATTTTTAGATTTTTAGAAGATTAAATTCTTAGACTCTAAAAACTTAACTTCTAATTTACTAACTGATATTGTTTTTTATTTTTTTGAGATTGCTATACAGATTGTTCGAATGTAGAAAAATTTAATTTTTTAAAAATCTAACAATCTAACAATCTAAGCAGTCTAGATATTTACTACAGTTCCAATGTTTTCGCCTGCGCAGATTTTCAAAAGGTTTCCAATTTTGTTCATATCAAAAACAACGATTGGCAATTTGTTTTCCTGGCTTAATGTAAAAGCGGTAGTATCCATTACATTTAATCCTTTTTTAAGTACGTCGTCAAATGAAATGAAATCAAATTTTACCGCTGAAGCATTTTTTTCCGGATCAGAATCATAAACTCCGTCAACACGCGTTCCTTTCAGGATAACATCGGCATTGATTTCGATTCCTCTTAAAACAGCTGCAGTATCTGTTGTGAAATATGGATTTCCGGTTCCGGCTCCAAAAATTACGATTCTGCCTTTTTCAAGATGACGATCGGCTCTTCTTTTGATGTATGGTTCTGCAATAGATTCCATTTTCAAAGCAGTCTGCAAACGAGTCTTCATTCCTTTGTCTTCAAGTGCGCCCTGCAAAGCCATTCCGTTAATAACAGTTGCAAGCATTCCCATGTAATCACCTTGCACTCTGTCCATTCCTGAGCTTGCTCCGGCAACGCCTCTAAAAATATTTCCTCCTCCAATAACAATAGCAATTTCTACTCCTTTATCGTGAATTTGCTTGATTTCATCTGCATATTCGCCTAGTCTTTTCGGGTCAATTCCGTATTGTAAATCACCCATTAAGGCCTCGCCGCTAAGTTTTAGAAGAATTCTTTTATATTTCATGTTTGTGTTGCGTTAATTTGTGCAAATATAGACATATTCTGATTTTTAAAAATAATGTTTACAAAAAAATAATTGTGCCGTGATTTTAAAATTATAAAGAGTTTTACAGTTTTTTTATATCAAATCTGACAAAAGTCATTCTTCAATCTTCAGAAATCCGTAAATTTATGCTAAGCAAAATAACTATTTATGAAAAGTATCGTAGCCAAAGCATTATTCAATAGCCACTCCTATATTGAATACCGAAAACTAGTAACCGATTTATTATCAGAAGGAAAATCAACCGGAAATGAGCAATCTGACAGTTTGACGAATTATTCAAGACTGAATGAAGCCAGAATGAACCGACTGGAAAAAACGATTGTAATTTCTGAAGATACAATTTCAAAATTGCAGCATTTGGATAATCATTATATCTGGCTTGTAATTTCAGAAGGCTGGTGCGGCGATGCGGCTCAGATTCTTCCAATTTTAAATAAAATGGCGCTTGCTTCAGATAAAAAAATCGATTTGCGAATTGTGTTTCGTGATGAAAACGATGACTTGATGAATCATTATTTGACAAATGGCGGAAGAGCAATTCCAAAAGTAATTGTCATTTGCAAAGAAGCGGGAATTGTTCGAACAGATTGGGGGCCAAGACCAAAAGGCGCGACAGAGTTAATGGCAAAACACAAAAAAGAAGTTGGGCCAATTGATGAAAAAATAAAAACCGATCTGCAATTATGGTACTTGGCCGATAAAGGGATTTCAGTTCAGGAAGAACTTTTGGAGATTATGGAAAAAATCAAGTATAATCGTTTATAATGCTTTTATTTTGAAGAAATAATAGGAAGAATTATTGTTGATAACCTGTTGATAATAAACTAAATAAGATGTTAAATAAAAGCTTTAAAATTTTTATTTGCAGGAAAATTTTGTATCTTAGTAAAACTATCCCACTTCTATTATTAATTTTCTGATTTACTCTTTTTATTGGTGTTTATTTAATGTTTAACTATTAAAAAATCACTATTATGAAAAAGTTATTCGAAAGATTCTATGATTTCTTTTCAACCTTTTTATTTGGAGGGAAAAATGTGCCTCACTATTAACTCAGAGGGAATAAGTATGGAATAACTATACTTTGATTTACGAGCTTGGCACATTACTGCTTATTTGTAATGTGCTTTTTTATTACTTTAAGCTTTCTTCAAATAAAGTAATATCGATCGCATTTTTAACATCATATTCGCCAATTTTGGTTCGGCGCAAAACAGTTAAATGTGAACCTGAATTCATTGCTTTTCCAAAATCATAAGCAAGTGAACGAATATAAGTTCCTTTTGAACAAACAACTCTAAAATCTATTTCAGGTAATTCAATTCTAGTAATTTCAAATTCATGAATTGTTGTTTTTCTGCTTGCAATTTCAACCGTTTCTCCTGCTCGTGCATGTTCATATAAACGAACGCCATCTTTTTTAATAGCAGAGAAAATAGGCGGTTTTTGATCAATTTCACCCAAAAACTTTTTTACGGTTTCATGAATTAATGTTTCGTCAATATGATCTGTTGGGAAAGTTTGATTGATTTCTGTTTCTAAATCATAAGATGGAGTAGTGGCTCCAATGAAAAATGTTCCTGTATATTCTTTGGCTTGACCTTGCAATTCAGAAATCCTTTTGGTGAATTTTCCGGTGCAGATTAATAGTAAGCCTGTTGCTAAAGGATCTAAAGTACCAGCGTGACCAATTTTGAACTTTTTTGGAAGTCCGACTTTATTAATTAAAAGGTATTTTAATTTACTGACAGCTTGAAACGAACTCCATTTTAGTGGTTTGTCAATCAATAAAACTTGTCCTTCTAAATATTCTTCAGGTGTCATTATATAATGGTAAGCGGGTGAATGAAAAAGTGGATCAGTAATAAAACGATACCGGCAATGATTCGATAATAACCGAAAATTTTGAAACCGTTTTTAGTCAAAAATCCAATAAAGCTTTTAATCGCTAAAAGCGCTACTGCAAAAGCAACAATATTTCCAATAACCAACATGTTTACTTGGTCGTGAGATAAATCGAATCCTGCTTTGTAATAATCGTAGCATTTTTTTGCCGTTGCACCCAACATTGTTGGAACTGCCAGAAAAAATGAAAATTCTGCAGCTGTAGTTCTGGATAATTTTTGTGACATTCCACCCACAATACTTGCCCCACTTCGGGAAACTCCCGGAATCATGGCAATACATTGAAATAATCCAATTTTGAAGGCTTGTAAATAAGTGATTTCTTGTGAAGTTTCGGCTGTGTTTGGACTGTTGAACCATTCGTCAACTTTCAATAGAATTATTCCTCCAATCAAAAGCGAAATTGCAACTGTAACAGGGTTTTCTAATAAGCCATCAATAAAATCGCTTAATAATAATCCGAGTACAACTGCAGGGATAAATGCTACTAAAAGTTTGAAATAAAAATCAAATGTCTGAAAGAAACGTTTGAAGTATAAAATTACAACCGATAGTATCGCACCAAGTTGAATTACAATCGTAAAAAGTTTAGTAAAATCATCATGCGCAATCCCGAAAAAAGAAGAGGCAATAATCATATGTCCTGTTGAAGAAACAGGCAAAAATTCTGTAATTCCTTCAATAATGGCAAGAACGATAGCTTGTAATGTATCCATGTAGAATTTAAATTTTTAGATTTCAGATTTTAGATTGTGACCCTGAGAGAAGCCTAAGGGTATTCCAATTAAATCTTTAAACCTATTTATTTTGATTTTTTGAAAATAGAATAAATAGTAATTCCAAAACCAATTAAAACAGTTGTTGGGGCCAAACGAATACGTCTAAAACTGAAAATATCTTCGTTGAAAACATTCGGGTCGTTACTTCCTCCGCCAGACATTAAAATAAATCCTAAAGCAATAACTCCAATTCCAATTAATAAGATTTTGTAGTTAATGCCGTCAAAAAGAAATTCGTGATTATCTTGTTTTCCTTCTTTAATATTGTTGTTTTTCATTTTTATCTTTTGTTAAACCTTGCAAAAATTAAGGTTATTTATGACCTATCCTAAGGGAATTCAGATGTGTTTTAAGTCTAAAATTAATACAGATCGTCAGTTCTTAAATTTAGAAAACGTTGTGTTGCAAAATGCGTGCTTACCCATGTAATTAAAACACCTAATCCGAAAACGGCCAATAAAACCAATCCGATTAGCGCTTTATCTTCTAAAATTCCTAAGCCAGGGAAATTAGTCTCAACATAAATTAAAAGTGCAATTAAAGCTACTATTGCTAATGCTGCTCCTAACATTCCTAATTTTACGCTACGCATAACAAAAGGCTTACGGATAAACGATTTTGTAGCACCAACCATTTGCATAGTTTTAATAATAAAACGGTTAGAATGTATAGAAAGGCGTAGTGAACTGTTTATTAATAAAACTGCAATTACAGCAAGAAAACCGCTGATAATCAAAATCCACATACTTACTTTTTTGATGTTGTCGTTTACCAGATTTATCAATTGCTTGTCGTAAACAATATCTTCAATCAT
Source organism: Flavobacterium resistens (assembly GCF_900182645.1). Classification (GTDB taxonomy): domain Bacteria; phylum Bacteroidota; class Bacteroidia; order Flavobacteriales; family Flavobacteriaceae; genus Flavobacterium; species Flavobacterium resistens. Next base: position 396,624 of record NZ_FXTA01000004.1, read on the forward strand.
TGTATTTTGGCGCAGTTTGCTTTCAATTTTAGAAATACTGTCTCTTTCAACATAATCCGCTTTTAAATGTATGTCGTATGAGTTCAATAATGGATTTTCTCCCAGGAAAGTCAAGAAATCTTCTCCAATGATATCAGTATGCTCTTTTGCTGCTCTTTCTTTAGAAACATAAACAAAAGATTTTGCAAAAGGCGCTCTTTTTAAATCTGCATTGAATGCTTTGATAACACTATCATTAGCCTCATTTTTAAAGAAAACCGTCATCGCGATTTTTTCTTTAAAATCATTAGCCAGTTTTTTAGAATTAATAATGAATAATCCTAGTACTCCCAAAAGGAATAAAACCAAGAATACACTTAATACTACCGAAAAATAAGAGGAAATTAACCTGCGCTTTTGAAATTTATCAAAGTTAGAACTCATAGTCTGCTTAAATTATGTGGTAAAAATAATAAACAATTTCTTTATTTAAAGTTATTAACGAACTTTTATACTATAAAAGTACAATTCCATATTGAATAAAAAGTTTTATTTAACCGCAAAGTGCGCAAAGTTTTTTTATTGCAACTTTTATAATCGCACAAAGTTCGCAAAGCTTTATGTTGATAGAGCTTTGCGAACTTTGCGTTTATCTGCAAACTGTGTGGGCAAAAAGCCTTGTGTGTTTTGCGGTTAAATTTTACTTGTTTCCCAAACGAGAGACAAGTAATATAATCCGCCAATTGAAGGTCCACCGAGAATTGATGTATATGCTTTATTCAAAATATTTGTGCCGCCTAATTTTGCCGAAATTTCTTTTTTGAAATTATAGTTTATCTGAGCATCCATTGTCCAATATGCCGGAACAGTTCCGCTGACTAAAAAAGAAACATAATCAAAATTGTTTTGATAACGTGCGCTTACACTCGCACCAAGATTTTTCCAGATATTTTGAGCAATTAAAGTTCCGTTTACATTGAATTCCGGTGTGTTGAATCCATCTTCCAAACCATCTTTATCATCTGTTCGGTCGAGTTTTGTATAAGTAAGATTTGTTAATGCGCTGAAAGTATTATCAAAACGATATTTCAAACCTAAACTTCCGCCATAATTGTAAATTTTACTTTTAGAATTCGTCCAGAGTCTGTAACGATTTTGAGTGTTTTTTGAATATAATGCAGTCGGAATTAAATTTGGATCTGTCGTATTCGGAATACTGGCTTCGACCTGAGCAATGAAATTTTTATAAGAGTTATAATAGAAATCGGCATCAATAAAAAGGTTTCTGTTTAAAGCCATTCCCCTAAAACCAAATTCAAACGATTTTACAAATTCAGGTTCCAAATAAGTATAAGGATTTTTCTGAATCGTATTTTTATTCTTTTCGATTGCCTGTGCTTGAGTTAAACCATTTGTATTTACATCAGTATTTACCTGCGCCTGAAATTTATCGATTGAAGCTTTGGTATACGAATTTTCGAAAATTCCATCAGACATGATTCTCAATCCGCCAACGCGTTTTACACCGCCGGAATTTACATTAGAAAATCCTTCAAAAATACTCGGAAAACGGTAACCGTTTTGATACGAAGCTCTAAAATTAATGGTTTCTTTTGGAGAATAAACTGCTGTAAACTGTGGTGTAAATTTGGTGTCAAAATAATCGGCTTTATCCGCTCTGATTGTAGCGCCCAAACGCAATTTTGAGTTAAAGAAATCTTTTGTCAATTGCGTAAATCCGCCAAATTTTTGATACGTCAAATTTTCGTCAGCATGTACAGGATTGATGAAATAATTTCCGTCAGGAACAATAATGTAATTTCTGTAATCGAAACCACTTAAAAGTTTTGCGTCGATTTTTTCGAAGAAAGATGAAAAAGCTTTGTCCCAATTAAATAAACCTTCGGCATGAACCAAAGTCGATTTTACGCGCAAAGCTGCACCAATATCCCAATTATTAATATCGATTAATTCTTCTTTTTTCTTTTCATAAGCTTCAGTTCCCGGAATAAATCTTCCCTGATCAGATTGCGTTCTGGCAATTTTGTGCGCATCGGCAACACTTGCACCATTTGTGATTGCATTTTTGTATGCAACAGTATAATCAGCAAACCATTTATCATCAGATTTAAAAGCGCGATCCATATTTTCGGCCAAAGAACGCATGTTGTATGAGTTTCCGGTGTTTTCAGTAGTCGCGTATGCTTTTACCTGAAAAACTGGAGTATGATAATCTGCGGCAAATTGATTTAAAGTATAATCGTCTAAGCGAAATCTGTTTGAACGCTGGTAAATTGTATTGATTAAAGCCGTTTTGTAAGTGACGGAAAGTTCATGATCTTTTTTTGGACGAAAATAAAGTCCAACATCAGCTTTATAGTTTTTAATTTCATAATCAGAAATATCAGTTTCACGATAACCCGTTCTGGCCACAACATAATTTTTGCCGTTTAAGTTTAATGTTTTTCGGTTTGCCGATTCGTTTCCGTAACCGTTCACTTCGTCGTACGCCGGATTATCGGCACCAAATAAATTAGTCGAAGCATTTGCATTTGGTGCCAGATCTGTTCGGTCATCAGCAACCCAATCTGTTCCTCCGGTTGTCGAAGCATTAACTTTAAAAGCGAATTTTTCATTAAAAGCTTTTGCAAATCTTAAATTAAACTGCGAATATACTTTTGGTGAAAACCAATCAATATTTCCAACATGATTCACGCCTGTTAATTGCTGAACGCTCACACCTTGATATTCAAAAGGATTCTTAGTCTGAATATTGGCCAAACCATTAATAGCGTTCATTCCGTACAAAGCGGCTGCCGTTCCCGGAATAATTTCGATTTTATCAATATCGAGATCATTTGCGCCCAAAGCGTTTGCAATTGGGGCGCCCAAATGTGGAGCCTGATTGTCGATTCCGTCCACTAATTGTGCGAATCTAACGTTTGTTGAATTAGCAAAACCTCTAGTATTTATTACTTTAAAGCCTAAACTTGGGGTAATAATTTGAACGCCTTTTACATTTTCGAGTGCTTCATAAATACTTGGCGATCCCATTTTTTTGGCTTCCGCCGATTTTAATTGTTCGATACTAATAGGAGAACGCATAATATTTTCAGAACGACGAGAAGCAGTTATGACAACTTCATTAAGTTCTTCTTTTTTAATACTGTCTTGTTTTGTTTTCGAATTTTCTATTTGAGAAAAACTTTTCAGGCTAATAAGAATAAAGAGTATATATAGTTTTAGCTTCATGTTTTGGTGGTTAAAATCAGTATGTTTTAAAATGAACACTGATAGTTGAAAAATTGGTTTGGTTAATTTGTTTTTTTATGATAATAATTGCGGATTAAAATTTTAAATTCTGAGTTTCTTTTTGAGCAAATTCTTTAATGCGTTTTTCAATTTCATAAAAAACAGCAATGGCTCTTTCACCGGCTTCGGTCAATCTTGCACCTCCACCGCCTTTTCCGCCAAGAAGTTTTTCTACTAAAGGACTTTCAGCACGCTGATTCATTTCTTCAACTAATTGCCAAGCCTGACGATATGCCATTTTCATTTCTTTTGCTGCATTGGTAATTGATCCGGTTTTCCTGATGTTTTCAAGAAGCCAGATTTTTCCAATTCCAAGAAACGCACCTTCAGCTTCTTCAATCCAAACGCGAACTTCTATGTTATATTTCTTATTTTCTGTCATTAATTTCAGTGTAAATAAGTATTTGTTTTTGCAATAATACGTATTTTTACTTAATTTAAGATAAGTAATTTGTTGTTTTATTTTTTTGCTAATAAAATAGCTTTGGTACAATGCACAATAAATGTAGTTTTGTTTGAGATTATTTAATTTTAATATGAAAAGAAAATTACAATTTATTTTTTTACTGCTTATCAATGTAAGTTTTGCTCAAGAAATTGCTATTCCTTATCGCGACGGAAAAAAATGGGGCATTTGTAATGCAGAAGCAAAACTACTGATAGAACCAAAATTTGATAATGTGCAGTTTTATACCTTTTGGGGAGATTACAGAGTTTTAATTTCTGAAGTGAAAGGTAGAAAAGGCTTGATCATTAACGGAAAAGAAATTTTGCCTCCAGTTTATGAATCTATTTCGCGAAAAAACGATTTATATATTGCTGTAAAATTAGAAAATGGACAAAAGAAAACAGAGGTAATTTTATCAGATGGTAAATCGATTCTGGCGCACCCGATTACTGAAATTATAGTAAATGAGAATTTTGATAATAAATTTCAGTTTTTTCATGTTCTGAATTTAGATTTTACAGAAAGTCTTTTTATTTATGATCCGGCATCGAAAACTATTTCGCAATGGTTGTATGAAGATGTTTACTCTTTGGATTTATTGAGAATAAAAGATATAAAACAGGTGAATTTCAAAGTTAAAAGAAAACAAAACGACGGAGTTTCACTTGAAACATGGGATTTCTCAGAATTGCCAAAAAAGAGTTCCAGATCTAAAACGTATTATAAAAATGAAGCAGATTTAATGGCACTTTTTATGAAGAAGAGTCCTCAAGAATCTGGTAGCGGTAGCGGAAGCTATAGTGGAGATTACGTGGTTAGAGGAGATACTGGTGATGTGCTGACGGTTGATGAGCCTGTAGGATCAGGAGAAAATAAATCTACGGTTGTAAAAGAGCCGGTATATATGCAAAACGAGTTTAAAATAGAAAATGATAAGCTTGTTTTATTAGCTCAAAATGATAAAAATAACGGCCCAAAGAAAACAGTTTCAGTACCGTTAAAAGTTCCAGTTGGAGATATGGAATTAAAATACTATACAACTCTTAACAGAAAAAACGATACAGTTAATTATTTTAAAAATATTGTTTTTTATAAAAAGAATAATAAGAAAGGAGTTTTGTTTTCATCTAAAACTAAAAATTTAGTAGAATTTGACACAATTGCAAAACAAGGAACCTGGTTTTATGATGAGCAAAAGAACAACAAACTTGTTTTTACAGTAGGAAATAAGGATGCAAAAACGAATAAATTCAAATATAGTTTTTACAGTAGTGATCAAAAACTTTTATTTCCCGTTCATTTTGATGAACTCAAATTATCAATTTTAAAGCATGATGATGGTATCAAGACTTTTGTAGTTAAAACAGGAAATAAATATGGAATTGTCCTGAATAGTGGACATGAAATTATAAAACCCGAATATGATGAGATAAAAGAGTTTCAAAGTTCTAATTCAACTGCAGCGCTTGTTCAGGTTAAAAAAGCCGATAAGTATCGTTTTATTATACAGAAATATAGTGAAGAATTGAATCAAAAAACAGTATTTTTTGACTATCCTTTGAAAGATATTATGCTTAATTATCCAAAAAAAGAATGGGAAAGTTCAGAAGGAATTACACAAACCATTAATTTATTGGAACTGGTCGATGAGAATAAAAATCTTGTTGGCTATGCGAGCGATAATGGAATATTGTATTTTAAAAATTAATAAAATGAAAAAGCTAATAGCGATATTTTTTATACTATTCAACACTTTAATCTTTTCACAATCTAGAAGTTATGCTGGTTATTCTGGTTTTAGTAACAGTATGCCCAATTTAGAAGATGCTTATAATTTCTTTTATACAGAATGGGAAGCAAATCCTGCCGATTTTCCGAATAAATTATCGGATATTGAAAATCTTAAACAAAGAAATAAAGAAAAAAATATTGAATATATTATAAATAAAGAGAAAGAAGTTACAACGGTTAAGATCCTAATAAACGGAAAAACATTTTCAGAGTCCGGGTATAAAAATGGACTGCTGGACGGAACAAAGAAGATTTTTCAGGAAAAAGGAAAGATTTTTCAGGAAATTGAATATAAAAATGGAAAAGCAAACGGAATTGCTAAAGTTTTTAATGACAGAAATGATTTGGTCTTAGAGACTAACTATAAAAATAATCTCAAAGAAGGTCTACGCAGATTAACTATTCCCAAACGACATGATATTATTATTGAAGGGAATTATGTTGCTGGCATCTTAAAAGGAGAATTAAAGATTTCTTATGAAAATGGAGTTTATTACTATCCAAACGATCTTAAAAAAGGTAATGTAAGATATTATGCTGATAATAAGTTGCTTTCAGAGTTTTCTATTTTCGACGGTAAACAATTACACGGTGATCTTAAAGATTATTATCCTGAAACGGGAAAATTAAAGATTAAAACACCATACTATTTTGGTGATAAAAACGGTTTTGAGGAATATTATAATCCGAATGGAGAATTTCTTTATAAAAATGAATATAAATTTGGAAAAAGCGTAGGAGAACATAAACGTTATTTTTTTGATAAAACACTTATTTCTGAAGAATATTATGATCAAGACGGATTGAAAACTGGAGTTTGGAAAGATTATGAAAGATCAGGAGTTGTAGCTTCAGAAAAGATATATGTAAATGATAAGTTGGAAGGAACTAGTAAAGAGTTTAGAAATGGAATTCTTATCGAATCGACACAATACCAAGACGGTAAAAGAAATGGAATATCAAAGTCTTTTGATCAAAAAACAGGAGTTTTAAAAATAGAATCCTTATATGAAAATGATATCAGAAAAAATGAAAAGGAGTATTACCCTGAAGGAACAGTATATAAAGAAACTGATTTTAGCAAGGATGGTAGAAGAATGGCAGTTCGATATTTTGATAACCAGAAAAAATTACTTTGTGAAAACAAATGGGAATTGACTGGTACACCAATTGGGACTCATAAAACTTACAGGACAAGTAAAGAAAATAAAATATATCTTGACACAGAAATAGAGTACAATGACAAAGGAGAGCAAATAGTCAACTCTAATTATAATGCTGATGGAGGATATGTAATAAAACATCTGAAAAATGGAAAATGGCATGGGTTGACAACTGTTTACAGTAGTAAAACAAACACCACAGAAGAGATTTATTATTTTCAAAGTAAAAAAGTAACAAAAGAAGAGTTTGAAAAACTCAATAAATAGGAAATCACTCAATTTAAACAGCAATTTTTATTTATTAAAGTTAATAATGCCTAAAGTTTTAAGTTTCATACAATAAATGTAAATTTGCGGCTTAATTAATTTAGTGAAAAGCTTAGAACCTTAGTAACTTAGAATCTTAGTCACTTAGAAATGAAGTACAATCCAAACGAAATTGAAGCCAAATGGCAAAAATATTGGGCAGAAAATCAAACTTTTGCAGCAAAAAATAACTCTGAAAAACCAAAACATTATGTTCTCGATATGTTTCCGTATCCTTCTGGAGCAGGACTGCATGTTGGGCACCCGCTGGGTTATATAGCTTCAGATGTTTATTCTCGTTTCAAAAGACATCAAGGTTTCAATGTTTTGCATCCAATGGGTTACGACAGTTTCGGATTGCCGGCAGAACAATATGCAATTCAGACAGGACAGCGTCCGGAAGATACAACACGTGTAAATATTGACGGTGGTGTAGATAAAGAAGGAAAACAAATTGCCGGTTACAGAAAACAATTAGATAAAATCGGATTCTCATTTGACTGGGCTCGTGAAGTTCGTACGTCAAACCCAGATTATTACAAACATACACAATGGATTTTTATCCAATTGTTCAACTCTTGGTATTGCAGAAAACAAGGAAAAGCTTTTGAAATTTCTGAGCTTGTAAAAGTTTTTGAAGGAGAAGGAAATAAATTAGTTGAAGCCGTTTGCGATGACAACGTAGCGATTTTTACCGCTGACGAATGGAACGCTTATTCTGAAGATCAAAAAGAAAAAATCTTGCTGCAATACAGAATGACCTATTTGGCAGAAACCGAAGTAAACTGGTGTCCTGGCTTAGGAACTGTTTTGGCAAATGACGAAATTGTAAACGGAGTTTCGGAACGTGGAGGCTTTCCTGTTATAAGAAAAAAAATGACACAATGGAGTATGCGAATTTCTGCTTATGCCGAACGCTTGCTTCAAGGTTTAAATGATATTGACTGGAGTGAGTCTATAAAAGAATCTCAAAGAAACTGGATAGGGAAATCGGTTGGGGCTTTAGTTAAGTTTCAAGTTTCAAGTTTCAAGTCTCAGGTTGATGCGCAAAGTGATGAAACTTTAAACATGAAACCTGAAACAAATTTTATCGAGGTTTTCACAACTCGTCCTGATACTATTTTTGGAGTTACTTTTATGACTTTGGCACCAGAACATGATTTGGTAGCTAAAATTACAACTTCAGAACAAAAAGAAGCTGTTGAAGCGTATATCGAAAAAACAGCAAAACGTTCTGAGCGTGAGCGCATGGCCGATGTAAAAACTATTTCTGGAGTATTTACCGGAGCTTATGCTGAACATCCATTTACAAAAGAAGCTATTCCAGTTTGGATTGGTGATTATGTTCTGGCTGGTTATGGAACGGGCGCTGTAATGGCGGTTCCTTGTGGAGATGAAAGAGATTACGCTTTTGCTAATTTCTTTAAAGGTCAGAAGGGAATGTCTGAAATCAAAAATATCTTCGCTAATGTTGATATTTCTGAAGCAGCTTACGGATCAAAAGATAACGTTGAAATCGCAAATTCTGATTTCTTAAACGGATTAAATTATAAAAATGCTACTCAGGCTGCCATTACGGCTTTGGAGAAAATTGGACAAGGGACCGGAAAAACAAATTACCGTTTGCGTGATGCTGTTTTCTCTCGTCAACGTTATTGGGGTGAACCGTTTCCAGTTTATTATGTGAATGGATTGCCTAAAATGATCGATACACAACACTTGCCAATTATTTTACCAGAAGTAGAGAAATATCTACCAACCGAAGACGGTTTGCCTCCATTAGGAAATGCGGCAGTTTGGGCTTGGGATACAAAACAAAACAAAGTTGTCAATACAGATTTAGTTGACAATGTTTCGATTTTTCCTTTAGAATTGAACACTATGCCAGGTTGGGCGGGAAGTTCATGGTATTGGATGCGTTACATGGATGCGCATAACGAAAATGAATTTGCAAGTAAAGAAGCTCTAGCTTACTGGGAAAATGTAGATTTATACATCGGAGGAAGCGAACACGCAACGGGTCATTTATTGTATTCTCGTTTCTGGAATAAATTTTTAAAAGACAAAGGTTTTGCTCCAACTGAAGAACCGTTCAAAAAACTGATTAATCAGGGAATGATTTTAGGTACGACGGCTTATGTTTATAGATTGGAAGGAACAAATACTTTTGTGTCTAAAAATAAAATTGAAGGTCAAAATGTACAGCCAATTCGCGTTGATGTTCATTTTGTAAATTCTTCGGATGAATTGAATATCGAAAAGTTCAAAGCCTGGAGAGAAGATTTCAATACGGCAGAATTTATTTTAGATGAAAACGGAAAATACATTGTAGGTCGTGAAGTCGAAAAAATGTCGAAATCATATTATAATGTAGTAACTCCAGATGATATTTGTGCAGAATACGGTGCTGATACATTGCGTTTGTACGAAATGTTCTTAGGTCCGTTAGAGCAGGCAAAACCTTGGAATACTGCTGGTATTTCAGGAGTTTTTGGTTTCTTGAAAAAATTATGGAGATTGTATTTTGATGATAATGGTTTAATCGTAAACAACGACGAACCAACAAAAGACAACTTAAAATCATTGCACAAAACCATCAAAAAAGTAGCAGAAGATATCGAGAATTTCTCTTTCAATACTTCTGTTTCTCAATTTATGATTTGTGTAAATGAATTGTCTTCTCAAAACTGTCATTCAAGAGCGATTTTAGAACCATTAGCAATTTTGGTTTCGCCATACGCACCGCATATCGCAGAAGAATTATGGTCACAATTAGGGCATACAACTTCAATTTCTGAAGTAGCGTTCCCAATTTTTGAGGCAAGTCATTTGGTTGAAACAAATAAAGAATATCCAGTTTCTTTCAACGGAAAAATGCGTTTCACAATCGAATTGCCTTTGGATTTAACCGCAGCACAAATCGAAGAAATCGTAATGAAAGACGAAAGAACACAAAAACAATTAGACGGTAGAACACCAAATAAAGTGATTATCGTTCCTGGAAAAATTATCAACCTTGTAGGATAATTTTAAAATTCCAATATAAAAATCCCAAATTCCAATTTTACGATTGGAGTTTGGGATTTTTTTTGTGAAGTTTTTTTCCGCTACGAATTCACGAATTATTTTTGACAATCTTTGTGGGTCTTCGACTTCGCTCAGACTGACAATAAGTACTGTTTGTCATTTCGACGAAGGAGAAATCTCCACAAGTAACTCAACAAAGATTGGCGATTTTGATTGCGGAGCTACTCGCGGAGATTTCTCGTCCCTCGAGATGACAAGATTGTGAAAAAAACTTTGCGACTTAGCGTCTTTGCGAGCAAAAAAAGCCTAGCGTTCCTTGCGGATCCCGATAGCTATCGGGATGCGCACTTTGCGGTTAAAAACCCGTACCAACATTGGAATTTGAAATTTAATAATTAAAATTTTAAAAACTTTTGTAACATTTTAATAGTTGCCGTATCAAAAGGACGGATCCGATTAAATTAACAACTTAAAACTATTAAAAATGAAAAAGTATATCATCTTAATTATCGCATTCTTATTCTCAGCATTATGTCTAAATGTTTTTGCACAAACAAAATCATATTCTTTCGAAGTTCTTAAAACCGGAAAAGGAAAACAATCCATAATTTTCATTCCCGGATTTGCTTCTTCTGGCGAAGTTTGGAACGAAACCAAAACTGCTTTCGAAAAAGATTTCACTTGTTACACACTTACAATGGCCGGATTTGCAGGAGCAAAACCACAAGAAAATCCTTCATTTGAAAATTGGAAAACAGAAATCGCTAATTATATCAAAGAAAACAAAATCGTAAAACCAATTCTTATTGGTCATAGCATGGGTGGCGGATTGGCGCTTGCCATTGCAGCTGATTATCCAGAATTAATTGGAAAAATTGTAGTTGTTGATGCGCTTCCGTGTATGGCTGCACTAATGGACCCGTCTTTCAAATCAAAAGAAAATAATGATTGCGCTGCAACCGTGAATCAAATGATCGGAATGACTGATGTTCAATTTCTTGAAATGCAGAAAAAAACAATGCCAAGACTTTTGGCAGATGCTTCAAAAATGGATATGGTAGTGGATTGGAGTGTAAAATCAGACAGAAAAACATTCGGACAAATGTATTGTGATTTTTCAAATACCGATTTAAGAGCGAAAATCGCACAGATTAAATGTCCGTCGTTAATATTATTAGAGTCTTATTTTATAAATTTAAAACCAGCAATTGAAGAGCAATATAAAAATTTAAAAACAGCCAATTTTCAATATGCAAACAAAGGTCTTCATTTTATTATGTATGATGACAAAGATTGGTATTTGGCACAATTAAACACTTTTATAAAATAATAAGAATGGAATTTGAACAAATCTACAAAACATATTGGGATCGAATATTCAGGCTTTGCATGGGTTTTGTCAATGATTATGACATTGCGCAGGATTTGGCTCAGGAAACATTTATAATTGTTTGGCAAAAGTTGGACACTTTTAGAAACGAATCGGCTATTGGAACCTGGATTTTTAGAATTGCTTCTAATAATTGTTTGAGACAGATTGAAAAACAAAAACGTTTTCCGAAATCAGAATTGCCGGTTCATCTTTCTGAGGAAAAACAACAATCGATCGAACCACAGATTCAGTTTTTGTATAAATGCATCGCCGAATTGCCAGAAACCGATCGTATCATTATTTCTTTGGAATTAGAAGAAGTTAAGCAAGCTGAAATTGCCAAAATCGTTGGTCTTTCAGAAGCAAATGTAAGGGTGAAGATTCACAGAATTAAAGAAAAATTGACTCAAAAATTTAAAGAAAATGGAAAACAATAATATAAACTTCAACGATTTATGGAAAAAACAAACCGTAAGTCAGCCTGATATGCAGGATTTGCTTTCTAGATTAAGCAAATTTAAAAAAGCATCTTTGCGTAGTTTATGGATGACAAATATTATGCTTTTTGCAACCAGTGCTTTTATAATTTTTATATGGATTTATTATCAGCCGCAATTTATTTCGACCAAAATCGGAATTGTTTTAACGATACTTGCAATGGTGATTTATCTCTTTGTTTCGAATAAATTATTCAGCAATTATAAAGACATTGATGCAACACAGACGAATCAGGAATATCTTCAAAAATTAGTTTTTATTCAAAAGAAGCAACAATTTTTACAGACGAATATGATGAGTTTGTACTTTTTGCTTTTAACAGCGGGAATTTGTCTTTATATGTATGAATACGCAAGCAGAATGAGTGTTTTAGGCGCGAGTTTGACTTACGGAATCACTTTGCTGTGGATTTTGTTTAATTGGTTTTATATTCGTCCAAAACAAATTAAAAAACAACAATCAAAAATAAACAGTCTAATTGAAAAGTTTGAAGAGGTAAATAATCAATTAGAGTCTTAAATCGGAAAGCTTTGCAGTATTGTAAAGCTTTTTTTGTTCTGAAAAATGTCAAAATGTCATTTTGTTAAAATGGTTCATAAATTGTGATTGATTTTGTAACTTTAAAAATCAATCAAAAAAATACAAATATGGGAGGTGGATATTTATTACTTGCCGGAGCTATAATGTTGTTTAGCTGGATGGTGAGTTCAAAACTTAAAAGCAAATTCGAATTGTATTCTAAATTGCAATTGCAAAATGGAATGAGCGGAAAAGAAATCGCCGAAAAAATGCTTGCTGATAACGGAATTAGAGATGTTCGTGTTATTTCGACTCCGGGACAATTAACCGATCATTATAATCCGTCAGACAAAACAGTAAATTTAAGTGAAGCGGTTTACAATCATCGAAACGCGGCAGCAGCGGCTGTTGCAGCGCACGAATGTGGACATGCGGTGCAACATTCTGTCGGATATGAATGGCTTACAATGCGTTCAAAGTTAGTTCCGATTGTAAATGTCGCGTCAAATTTCATGCAGTGGATTTTACTTGCAGGAATCTTGATGATTAAAGCTTTTCCGCAATTATTGTTAGTGGGAATTGTGCTTTTTGCGGCAACAACTTTATTTTCGATCATTACATTACCAGTTGAATATGATGCGAGCAACAGAGCGTTGGCATGGCTTGAAAATAAGCACATGTTGACACAACAAGAACAAGCAGGGGCAAAAGATGCTTTAAAATGGGCGGCAAGAACTTATGTGGTTGCAGCTATTGGATCAATTGCGACATTGTTGTATTATATCTCGATTTATTCGGGAAGTAGGAGGAATTAATTTGATAATTAGTCAATTAGATAATTTATGGCAAACCCGACAGGTTTTAAAAATCTGTCGGGTTTTGTTTTTTATAGTATTTTATATTTTAAAATAAAAAATATTAAGATCCAGATTGCCGTGATTATAAAAATGCTATTTTGATACTGTTTTTCACCAAATTTATATAGTTTATAAATTAATACAAAAACATAAATCAGACTTATAGGGATTGAAAGTAAAAATAATATGCCGCCCATTCCCGGTGTGCATGGTCCGCCTCGATCTATTTTATCAAATATGAATGTAGTAATGAAATAAATGCTGTAGAATAATAAAGTTTTGTATTCGGTTCGAAGGTTTGTTAGCATGTTGGAATTATCTAATTATTAAATTGACAAATTTTCTAATTTACAATTGAATTTGTCTGTCAATCTGCTGATCTAGCGATATAAAAGTTTCTGTTCTCGAAACGCCTTCAATAGCTTGGATTTTATTATTTAAAAGCGACATTAAATGTTCATTATCGCGGCAAATAATTTTAATCAAAACTGACCAGTTTCCTGTTGTGTAATGACATTCTAAAACTTCGGGGATTTTTCTCAATTCTTTTACGGCTTCTGAGTTTCGGGAAGCTTTGTCCAGATAAACTCCAATAAATGCCATTGTATTGTAGCCTAAAACTTTTGGATTTACAGTGAATTTTGATCCTGAAATAACGCCAGATTGCTCGAGTTTTTTTAATCGCTGATGAATTGCAGCGCCTGAAATGCCAATTTTGTTGGCGATTTGTAATATCGGTTTTCGGGCATCGTCCATTAAATAACGAAGAATCTCTTTGTCGATACCGTCAATTTCAATTATTAGGGAATTAATTTTCATAACTTAAAATTTGAAACTATTTTTTGTGATTTGGGTTTTAAATAGAAATCAAATGTAGTTAAAAGGCTCTGAATAATGAAATTCCAATAATGAAATTCTAAAATCGAAGGATTGTTATAAAACAAAAAATCCAAATCCCAAGTGATTAAGTTGGAATTTGGATTTTAAAAAATTGTATATTTTTATTCTTAGGTTATTTTCCTTTGTTTGCTTCGGCGATGTATTTTTCTAAAGCCATTGTCATAGAAGGAGTTTCAGGAGTTGGAGCAAGAATGTCAATTCTTAAACCATGATCTAAAGCTTCTTTTTGAGTTGTGCTTCCAAATACGGCAATTCTGGTGTTGTTTTGTTTAAAATCAGGGAAATTTTTAAACAAAGATTTAATTCCTGTTGGGCTAAAAAATGCCAAAACATCATAATAAACATCTGCCAAATCAGACAAATCACTCATTACAGTTCTGTAAAAAATAGCCTGTGCCCAATCAACTTTTAAGTTGTTTAGTGTTACAGGAGCATCTGCGTTTAACTGGTCAGATGCAGGAAGTAAAAACTTCTCGTCTTTGTACTTTTTGATTAGCGGAGATAAGTCTGCAAAATCTTTTGCTCCAACGTAAATTTTACGTTTTCTGTACACAACATACTTTTGAAGGTAAAATGCAACAGCCTCAGATTGACAAAAATATTTCAATCCTTCTGGAACTTTGTAACGCATTTCATCAGCCACTCTAAAAAAATGATCTACAGCATTTCGACTTGTTAAAATGATCGCAGTGTAATGATTAAGATCGATTTTTTGTAATCGAATCTCTTTTGCGCTAACCCCTTCCACATGAATAAATGGTCTGAAATCAATTTTTATTTTGTGTTTTTGTTGGAGCTCAAAGTAAGGAGAATTCTCCACTTTAGGTTCAGGCTGTGACACCAAAATTGTTTTCACTTTCATATTATAAACATTTTCTAAGCACTCCCTTTTGTTATCCAATAATAGAGAAAATAATAAGGGGCTATTTCAAGAGCGCAAAGATATAAAATAAAATAAAATAACTTGCTGATTATTGCATTTTGATACGTTTTAATTGAAATAAAATAGGAGTATATACTTATACACAGCGAAATACCTATGATTGCCAACGGAACAATGCTCGGAATATTGTCATAATAAAATAAAACCGCGTTGATAGGAAGCAATAAAACGCCAATATAAGTTCGATAAGTGACTTTTTGTAAGTTAAAAAGATCAACAAATTCTTCGATATTAAAGGAAGTTGCAACAATTTTCTCGACTAAATATTTCGCCAAAATAAAATAAA
The DNA here is from genome assembly GCF_900182645.1 of Flavobacterium resistens. GTDB lineage: Bacteria > Bacteroidota > Bacteroidia > Flavobacteriales > Flavobacteriaceae > Flavobacterium > Flavobacterium resistens. The sequence continues at coordinate 412,025 of NZ_FXTA01000004.1, forward strand.
GAAGGAATGTTGCAATCTGAATAAATAAAATCCAGTCGGTTTTTAGGACAATTTCTGCGGCTTTTGAATTCTCTGAAAAAATATGCATCGCCAATTGAATAAAAAAGGCAAACGAGATAATTTGAACAAAAAATAATCCAACCGTAAAACTGCTTTTCATGTGGCTGTTGTCACGGTAGATTTTGGCATATTTATCAGAAAAAATAAGCTTACTGAATTCAGAGAATCGGGTTTCGTAAGCAGATTTTGTTATCGCAACAACAGCAAAAGTCAGGACAAATAAAGCAGTTGCCCAGTCTTTGTTTTCAATAATTCGTGGATGAAGGTGTTCAATCATAGTGTCACAAAATTAGTAATTTTTTATTTCAATAGTTTTATTATAGATTTATTATGAAGCAAATGCTATAAAAAGTTTACTTTTGCGGTGAAATTACCGAGAAAAAAATGAGTGATAGCATTGTCATAATTCCTACTTATAACGAAATTGAAAACATCGAAAGTATAGTGAGAGCTGTTCTTTCGCAACATAAATCTTTTCATCTTTTAATTATTGATGATAATTCTCCAGATCATACTGCAAATAAAGTAATTGCATTGCAGGAAGAATATCCTGGTAAATTATTTTTGGAAAAAAGAGCAAAAAAATCAGGTTTGGGAACAGCCTATGTTCATGGTTTTAAATGGGCACTAGAGCGCAAATATGATTTTATTTTTGAAATGGATGCCGATTTTTCACACAACCCAAATGATCTTGAAAAATTATTTGACGCTTGTCATTTTGGAGGCGCCGATTTAGCTATTGGATCTCGTTATGTTACGGGTGTGAATGTCGTAAACTGGCCATTAAGTCGTGTTTTGATGTCGTATTTTGCTTCGGTTTATGTTAAGTTTATAACCGGAATGAAAATTCACGATGCTACGGCAGGTTTTGTTTGTTATAAAAGAGAGGTTTTGGAAAAAATTAATCTGAACAAAATCAAATTTGTTGGATATGCTTTTCAAATTGAGATGAAATATCGAACTTATTGTGGTAAATTTGAGATAACTGAAGTTCCAATTATTTTTACAGACAGAACAAAAGGAGTTTCTAAAATGAGCAACGCCATTATTAAGGAAGCTATTCTCGGTGTGATTTCTCTTCGATTAAAAAAATTATTCAATACATTATAAACAAAAGGCGATGAACAGGATTTTAATAAAAAACGCTAAAATTGTAAACGAAGGATCAATTTTTGAAGGTGATGTATTGATCGAAAATGATTTGATTGTTGAGGTTTCAGACAGCATCAGCCTAAAAACTTCAGATTGCAAAGTAATTGATGCCGAAGGGAATTATTTAATTCCAGGGGCGATTGATGATCAGGTTCATTTTAGAGAACCGGGATTAACGCACAAAGGTGATATTGAATCAGAATCGAGAGCGGCAGTTGCAGGAGGAATTACCTCTTTTATTGAACAGCCAAATACGGTTCCGAATGCGGTTACTCAGGAAATATTAGAAGAAAAATACCAGATTGCAGCTCAAAAATCATTTGCGAATTATTCGTTTATGATGGGAGCAACAAATGATAATTTGGAAGAAGTTCTAAAAACAAATCCAAAAAATGTTGCCGGAATTAAGATTTTTCTAGGTTCTTCAACTGGAAATATGCTGGTTGACAGAGAAGAGACTTTGGAGAAAATTTTCTCAAGTACTCCAATGTTAATTGCGGTTCATTGCGAAGATGAAACTACAATTCAAAATAATCTAGCGAAATTTAAAGAACAATATGGAGAGGATATTCCGGTAACGGCGCATCACTTGATTAGAAGTGCTGAAGCTTGTTATATTTCTTCTTCAAAAGCAGTTGCTTTAGCAAAAAAGACAGGAGCAAGACTTCATATTTTTCATCTTTCGACTGCTAAGGAAATGGAATTGTTTACGAATAAAATTCCGTTAGAAGATAAAAAAATTACTGCTGAGGTTTGTGTGCACCATCTTTGGTTTACTGATGAAGATTACAAAACAAAAGGGAATTACATAAAATGGAATCCAGCTGTTAAAACTGCTGAAGATCGTGCTGAACTTTGGAAAGCTTTGAATGATGGCCGAATTGATGTTATTGCAACAGATCACGCACCTCATACAAAAGAAGAAAAACAGCAATCTTATTTGAAAGCACCATCTGGAGGTCCGCTTGTGCAGCATGCAGTAGTTGCAATGTTTGAAGCTCATCATCAGGGAAAAATCAGTGTGGAGAAAATTGTGGAGAAAATGTGTCACAATCCGGCTAAAATTTTCAAAATCGAAAAAAGAGGTTTTATCAAAGAAGGATATTATGCCGATTTAGTAATTGTAAATCCAAGTTTGCCTTGGAGTGTAAATTCGGATAATATTTTATACAAATGCGGTTGGTCGCCTTTTGAGAATATGGCTTTCAAATCTAGAATCACACATACTTTTGTGAACGGAGAAATGGTTTATAACAATTTCAAAGTAAAAGATGTACGCGCTGGAAAAAGATTATTATTTGACAGATAAAAAAAGGAAATGAAGAATTTTGTATTTATAATATTGGTTTTGTTTCTTTCTGTAAGTTGCAAAAAAGAGCTTGTAAAAGAGCCAAAAGGACTTATTGAGAAAGGGAAAATGGTTGATATTATGTATGATTTGTCTCTTTTGGAAGCAATCAAATATCAAAATCCGCTTTCATTAGATTCGGTTGAATCTGATCCGAAAAAATTTATTCTTAAAAAATATAAAGTGGATAGTCTGCAGTTTGCTCAAAGCAATATTTATTACGCAGCAGATTATGAAACGTATAAGGACATGTTTGATGAATTGGGCAAGCGATTGGCTGTTCAGGAAAGAGCTACAGATTCAATTCTTAAGATAGAAGAGAAAAAAGCGGCTAAAGCAGCTAAAAAGAAAGCAATTGAAAAACCTAAAGATTCTTTAAAAAGTGCATCAAACCCTGCAAATGTTAATCCGAACGGTAGGCAAAAACTTTTAGATCGATAACAAGTTAGAGTTTTGAAATATTTATAATGTACTCGTGTACATCTTGAAAAACCGTTCCTAGAGCGGTTTTTATTTTTTGGTTCGAATACAAATCTTTAGTGTATGAAGATTTTGCTGTTGCTCTGGTAAGGCGTCTTTTTTGGAAGAATATAGTCGAAAACACACCATCGGCCATCCAAAGGAAATTCATTAAAAACGGTTTTGCGTGAATATGTGGTTTTTTGACTTTTAGAGCTACAGCAATCGTATCAAGAATATCTTTAAAAACTACATTTTCGGCAATTAGTGTGAAACGCTCGTTTTTGATGTCGCTTTTCATTAGTTGATATGCGATTTTGACAACGTCGTCAACGGTGATGAAACCTGTGCTTCCTAGTGTATAAAATGGAAGTCCGTTTCTAACTTTCACATATAATTCGGCACTTCCTTGTTGTGCGTCTTTCGTTTTCGGAATTGGACCTAAAATCACACCCGGATTTACAATTACAATATCCAAACCTTCCTGAACAGCGCGCCAAACTTCCATTTCGGCACCATATTTAGAAATAGCATAATCACTGTGTGGTTTTTCAGGATTCCAGTCGGTTTCTTCAGTGATTTCTTTTTCATGAGAAGCCAAATCTCCTAAAGCCGCAATAGAACTTACAAAACAGAATTTTTTTATTCCACGGGCAATCGAAAAATTGACCATATTGGCAGTTCCTTCAATATTGGTTTTTCGAAGCGCATCTTCATCTTTTGGGTCAAATGAAATTAAAGCGGCGCAGTGGTAAACATAATTGATGTTTTCAAAAGCAATTTCGAGAGAAGGAACGTCTAAAATATCGGCTTCAAGCCATTCTATTTTTTCAAATAAATCGTCTTTTTGATAAAGTTCAAAAACCGATTTTGTTTTTTGGATACCACTTTTATTGCGGTAAATAGCCCGAACATTTTCTCCATTTTCAAGTAAATGAAGTAATAAATGTGAGCCTACTAAACCTGTTCCTCCTGTTACTAATACCATTTTGTAAAGATAAGTTTTTGGTTGAAAGGAGCAAAGGAGCAAAGAGACAAAGTTGCAGAGGTTCAAAGTTTTTATGCATTGATATTGTGATTGCTTTTTGATATTGCCATTGTCATTGATTATATTTGCGCAAAATATTTAAAAAATGAAGAATCTAGTTGAAGAATTAAAATGGCGCGGTTTGTACCATGATAGCATGCCAGGAACGGAAGAACAATTGCTAAAAGAGGTAACATCGGCTTATATTGGTTTTGATCCAACGGCAGATTCGCTGCACATTGGCAGTATGGTTCAGATTATTTTATTGGTTCATTTAAAGAATTTTGGTCATCAGCCAGTTGCTCTTGTGGGTGGCGCGACCGGAATGATTGGCGATCCATCTGGAAAATCTGACGAAAGAAATCTGTTGAACGAAGAAACTTTGGCTAAAAATGTTGCCGGAATCAAAAGTGTTTTGTCTCGTTTCTTAGACTTTAATTCAAACGAACCAAATGGTCCAATTATGGTAAACAACTATGACTGGATGAAGGAATTCTCGTTTATTGATTTTGCACGTGAAGTTGGAAAACGAATCACTGTAAATTACATGATGGCGAAGGACTCGGTTAAAAAAAGAATTAACGGAGAGGGAGAAGGAATGTCTTTCACAGAATTTACTTATCAATTAATTCAGGGATACGATTTTTATCATTTATATAAAAATAACAACTGCCTTTTGCAAATGGGAGGTTCTGACCAATGGGGAAATATTACCACAGGGACGGAATTAGTGCGCAGAATGGGTGGGGAAAATGCAAAAGCTTTTGCCTTGACAACTCCATTAATTACAAAAGCGGACGGATCTAAATTTGGTAAATCTGAGGGTGGAAATGTTTGGCTTGACGCCGATAAGACTTCTGTTTACAAATTTTACCAATTTTGGGTAAATGCTACAGATGCAGATGCTGAAAAATATATTAAAATCTTTACTTTCTTGGATAAAGAAACTATTGATGCTTTAATCGCTGAACATCAAGCTGCTCCACATTTAAGAGTTTTACAGAAGAAATTAGCTGAAGAAATCACGATTTTTGTTCATAGCAAAGAAGAGTTGGAAAAAGCAATTCAAGCTTCGAATATCTTGTTCGGAAATTCAACTGCTGAAGATTTAAAGAAATTGGATGAAAAGACTTTCTTGGAAGTTTTCGACGGTGTTCCGCAAGCTGAAATCGCAAAAGCAGATTTAGAAAATGGATTAGACATTATTACGGTTTTAAACGAAAAAACTGGTTTTTTTAAATCAAACGGAGAAGCGAGAAGAGCTTTAACGGCAAATTCAATTTCGGTAAACAGAGAAAAAATCAAAGAAGATTTTGTTTTGACAGCAAATGATTTAATTAATAATCAATTCGTGTTATTACAAAGTGGAAAGAAAAACTATTTTGTGATAAGAACTGTTTAAATTTTGTTTAACTGTTTAATCGGTTAATTGTTTAATCGATTTTTGCAAAGTTAAATCTAGATATATGAAATCCCAATACCTCGAAGAGTTATTGGGATTTTTTTTGAGATTTCTAATAATGAAAATATTTTTTTTATCGATCGGTTTTTTGCAATTAAACGATTAACCAAATTAACGGTTAAACCTTTAAAGAACCATAAGGTTACAACCACGAATATCAGAATTATCAAAACGTCCCAATACCTCGAAAGAGTTGTTGGGATATTTTTTGCCTAAATCCTGGGTTGCAATAAAGGAACATGAATTGATGTTCGCCAAATCGATAACATTGATTCCGCCTGTTTTTTCGTCATTCACATAGGTAAGCGCATCTTCAGGATCACGAACTAAAATGTTCATCCAAGATGGACATTCAAAAATACCGTCTCCTAATGAATAAGCTTGTGCAAGAAGTTCGGTCATTCCATATTCAGAATGAATTGAAGAAACACCAAAACCTTTGCATAAAATTTCGTGTAATTCTTCGCGAATCATTTCTTTGCGTTTTCCTTTCATTCCACCAGTTTCCATTATAATGGTATTTTGAAGCTGAAACTGATGTTTTTCGATTAAATCTAAGAGTGCGTATGTAACGCCAATCAAAATTACATTTTGTCCGGCATTATCTAATTGGATTAGCTTCTGGGTAAGTTCTTCGTGGTTGTGTAAATAAAACCCACTTTCAGGCTGATTAGAGAGTTTTATAAGATCTTCTACCATGTAAATCAACGAAGAGCCTTCGCGCTCTAAATAAGACGGTAAAAGGGCTAAAACGACATAATCTTCAATATTGCCGTAAAACTGAGAAAATCCCTGGCGATAACTTTCTTCGTAAAGTGAAACATCGGTAACTAAATGTCGGCTTGTGACCATTCCGGTTGTTCCACTGCTTGTAAAAGTAACTTGTGGGAAATCTGAATTAGAAACTACTTTATGAGTTTTGAAAAACTGGATTGGCAAAAACGGAATTTGCTTCAATGTTTTTACCTGTTGCGGATTTACATTTAAAAAGTCACAGAAATCACGATATACTTTGTTGTTCTCGTGCTGAAAACGAAACACTTTTAGTGCTATTTTTTCAAATTGTTTCTGACTTGAAATGGTAAAGATATCGCTGGCTGTAATCAAAACTTTTTTTTGCAAAGATATTGTTTTTAGTTTTTAGTCTCAGTTTTCGACCACGGTTTTTGGGTTTAGTTTAACTGAAAAGTGAGACAGTGACTGAAAACTAAAAAAACTCCCAAGAAGGAGCTTTTTTTATATTTATCTGATAATCAGTTTTCGGGTTGCGGATGCATTTTCTTCACTTATTTTGATGATGTAAACGCCTGGAACCAAATCTGAAACGTTCAATTCTCGCGAACTTAAATGTGTCTGGAGTACTTTTTTGCCAAGAAGATCAAAAATGATTATTTCTTTTTCAAGATCATTTTTGGTCGAAATATATACTTTTCCGTTAATAACAGGGTTAGGATACAAGCTTAGACCCTCAATAGAAGTAGACTCTTGAGGTTTTGGTAATTGTTTACTGTCTTGCGCCGAGACACTTACAGTAAAGAAAAAAGCCAATAAGAATGTAATATAAAAGTAGTTTTTTGCCATCGCATTTATTTGATACGTAAATATACAAAAAAAATTACAAAAATTACGCCAAAAAAAAACATCCTAAATATTTAGGATGTTTTTAACAATTTATGTTCGAAGTAAATTATTTGATCAAGTTTGCACCGTCAACAGTTGCCCAAGCTCCAGCAGTTAATGAAGCTCCAGTAGCTGTAGCACTTGTAGTGAAAGTTCCAGCTGGGAAAGCAACAGTAAAGCCTGCAGCACCAGCAACTGGTATTACACTTGTAGTGTTAGAAATTTTTACATTTAAAACTTTAATTTTAGATGTGTTTACTTGGTGTGTGTTAGTTGCAGCATCTAAGATACTTACTACAGCACCTTGGTAAGTTGTAGTTCCAGTTGTGAAGTTTCCGTATCCATCAACAATGATGTTGCTGTATTCACCGTTACCTTCTCTTTTGAATTGGAAAGCATCAACTTGGTTGTCTCCAACTTCAGGAACGTTTCCAGCTTCTCTTTTTAAAGTAATGTTAGAAACTTTTGGTCCGAAAGCATTGTCATTTGCAGATGCTTCGATTTCCATTCCGTAGTTTCCTTTTCCAGTTTGGTAAGCATACCAGTTTGTATTAGTAGTACCTTGCCATCCATCTTGCCAGTCAAAAGCATCATCATAGTTACCATAAGAGATAGCGTTTGTCATACTTACAGTTCCTCCGAAGAATTCGAATCCGTCGTCAGCACCTTTGTAAGCTACTAAGTGATCTAAAGTTGTTCCAGAACCTACAGAGTAGAATGTGAAAGCGTTGTTTTCTTTTTGTCCGTCAGCTAATTTAGAACCAGCGTACTCAACTCTAACATAGTTTAATGAACCACCATTGTGAGTTGCATTTGATCCTCCGTAAGAGATATTGTTTCCGTCTTCAGAAGTAGAAGAAGTTCCTCCTCCAGCAACTTTTGCAGGTGCATCACCGTACATGATGATACCTCCCCAAGAACCTGGAACTTTAGATTTTTCTGTAAAAACAACTGGTTTGTCAGCAGTTCCGTTGATGATTAATTTTCCTCCGTTCAAAACAACTAAAGCGTTGTCTCCGGTAGCTTTGTCTATAGTGATTGTAGATCCTGCATCAAAAGTAACAGTTACACCAGAATTGATTTTTACAATTCCTTTTAAAGTGTAGTTACCGTAAGCATAAGATTTGTTAGCAGTAATTGGACCTGTAATTTCGCCTGTAGCAGGTGTCGGTGCAGGAGTTGGATCGTCACTGCTTGAGCAAGAATTAAAAAATAAACCTGTAGCAAGTGCTAAAGCAAGAATTTTAGTTTTCATAGTTTTTGTGTTGTATTATTCGTTTTTATTTTTGTCAAAATTATGAGGTTAATCTTTTTAAGGTGTTATCTCAACATTACATTACAGTTATCAAAAATTGACTAAAATGTGAAGAGAATGTTAAGTGAATCTTTGCAAATTGTAGCCATAAAAAAAGCTCCAGATATCTGGAGCTTTTAAGTTTGTTATGTTCTTAATATTAGAATGTGTAGCCAACTTTAACTGAGAATCCTACACCCTTTTTGTAGCTGTTTGCTAATAAAGATGGTTCATCAACTTTTACTGTTCCGTTGTTTCCAAATTCTAATTGTCTTGCAGGGTTTATTAAGTTGTCTGCTGTAAATTTCACATCAAAATGGTCTGAGATTTTACTTCCCCAAACAAAGTCTAATTGAGATACTGGTAATTCATAAGTATTGTCCTGACCGTTTGTTCCTACTGCATAAATTCTTTTTCCGAATACACCATAAACAAGAGACATAGTGTTTGTCCAATCTTTACCTAAAGTAAATTCATATTTTAAATCAGAATTCACTAACCAATCTGATGCACCTTGCAATGATCTTGTTTGGTGTGTTTCAATAGAATTTTTGATAGTAACAACTCCGTCCTCATCCTGAGATTCGTAAGTTTTAGCAACATTTACTTTTGTTGACATCAAAGAAGCGTTTAATCCGAAAGAGAAATGCTCTAACTTGTCGCTAATTCTGTTTAGTCCTAAAAGGAATTCAACTTCTGCTCCGTATAAAGTTGCATTGTCTGAATTTAAGAAAGTAGTTACAGTTCCAGAAGTTGCATTTGCAATAAATGTTCTTTCGATTGGATTATCAATATATTTTCCAAATACTCCAAAAGTTACCATTTCTTTAGCTGTTGGGAATAATTCGTATTTCAAATCAACATTATAGTTGTCACTATTTTTCAATAATGAGTTACCTTGTGTAGAAGTATTATCAGCATTGATGTATGAGATCGGGAAAGATTCCATTACAACTGGCTTTGTGTATGTTTTACTTGCCGCGAAACGAATATTAGATGTTTCTGTCATTAAGTATTTCAAGTTTACAGAAGGCAAAACATAAAGATTGTTGTATGTTTTCTTTTTGAATGGATCATCAAAAGAACCTAAAGTTCTGAAGTATGTTTCTTTAATAGTGTTTTCAACTCTTAAACCTCCATTAAGTTCAAACTTGTCAGCGAATTTCCAGAATAAGTTTGCATATCCTGCATTTGCGCTTTCATTAAGTTTTACTTTGTATGTTGTGTTTGAACTTTCTGCAAAGAAAACCGCATTGCTGTTGATGTCGCTAGTGATTTTAGAATCGATATTGTTGATGTCATTTGATGAGAAAGTACCACCATAACTTGCTACGAAACGGTAAGAAGATTCCATTTTAGAAAAATTTCCGTTATAACCAACAGTCAATTTGTTTTGTTTGTCTTTTCCAAATTTCAAGTTGTATTCTAATAACCCAGAAACATATACATTTCCATCTACAGATAAATACTGACGTAAGAAGTTGTTACCTCCATATGAAGTGTTGATTTGGTTGTCAGCTTCTTGAGTACCAGTGTAGAATTTTCTGTCCGGTTGACCATATTTAGTATTTGCATAAGATACACCACCTTTTAAAGTTTGGTTTTTATCTTCTGTCAAATTGTATTCACCTAATAATTGAGCATTTAAGTAATCTGTTTTGTCCAATTGATTCGTACGAATAAAGTTGTTTTTAACACCATTATTACTTAAAACTCCGTATTGATCTAAAATCGAGTTTAATGTTGTTTTTAAGTATAAAGTGTTGAAAGATAATTTGTATCGTTCAGCTGAATAATTTACACCTACTAAAGCAGAAGTACTGGTTTTGAAACGATATTCAGTATTGATGAAATCATTGTTGTATTTATCACCAAGTGTTTGTAGTGTTCTGTTAACACCTTCTCTAACTGCAAAGCTATTATCAAAATTAAGAGATAATAAATAAGAAACGTTGCGGTTATTGCTTAAGTCAAATTTTTCTGCGTGTAGAAAATTGAAACTTGAGTTAAGCGGGCTTTTGCTTTTGTTTACGTTAAAACCTTTATCTCCACTTACAGAATTTAATGCCTGATCTGTCGTGAAAGTTGTTCTTCCGGCAGTTTCGCCTAAGAAACTTGGTAACTCTCTGTCTTTTCCATTAAATCCAAAGAATCCTGCAGCAGAATCTGCATCTCCAGAAAGCAAGAAATCTTTAAAGCTGTTTCCAGTTGTATATCCTGCTCCAAGATTTATTTTAGTAATGTTTTTTGTTGGTTTTGAAGTTTGAATATTAAAAGTTCCTCCAGCAAAATCTCCGTAAATGTTTGGGTTGAAAGTTTTGTAAACATCAATTACACCTACAATATTTGTTGGGAACAAATCAAGCGGAACAATTTTTGAGTATGGACTGTTTGAAGGAGCAGCAAGGTCATTGATCAATAAGTTGTTGTAACGATCTTCAAGACCACGAACAAATATTCCTCTTGAACCTACTTTTGTAATTCCGGTTACTTTTGTCAAACCTTCTTCAACATCGCTTACACCTTTTCTAGACATTTCCTGTGCACCAATACTTTGTTTGATTACAACAGCATTTTTTTGGTCTAATAAAAGAGCAGTTTCTTTTTCTTTATTTGCTGTCGATTTTACAACAACATCTTTAAGAGTATAACTTCCTGATGAAAGTACTTGGTTAACAGTGATTGTTTCACCAGCTTTTACAGTAACAGGTTTTTCTACAGATTCATATCCTACGAAACTAAAAATAATAGTATAAGTTCCAGGATTTACAGTCAACGAATATTTTCCGTCAATGTCAGTGTTGGCAGTAATGTTTGTTCCTTTTAATAAAACATTTGCAAAAGGAAGTACTTCATTATTAGTTTCTTTGTCGGTTAATACACCAGAAATCGTACCTTTGTTTTGCGCGATCGAAATCGAACAGATAAATAATGTGATTAATAGAAATTTTAAATTGAATTTCATTTCAGTGTTGTGTTTAATTTATTTTGGTGCAAAGAAAGACACGCATTGTAAAGTTCATGTTAGGCACTTGTTATGTTTTTGTGTTGTCAAGATTATCAAATTGTTACCAAATTAAATTACCGTTAACCGTAATTTTTAACGGTTATTTTGTTACTATCTTTACGCTGTGAAATAAAAAACATCAAATAATAACAAATGAAATTTGATGTCAAAATCTCAATTTTTGCTATTTATGAAAAAAACACAAACTAAGATTTTATTAGTTGACGATGAACCAGATATCTTAGAAATCGTTGGCTATAACCTTGCTCAAGAAGGCTATCAAATTGTAACAGCTTCAAATGGAAAAGAAGCGATAGCAAAAGCTCAGAAAGAATTGCCGGAATTAATCATCATGGATGTAATGATGGCCGAAATGGACGGGATGGAAGCTTGTGAACACATCAGAAAAATTCCAGAATTAAATAATGTTATCATAACATTCTTAACGGCAAGAAGTGAGGATTATTCGCAAGTAGCTGGTTTTGACGCAGGTGCTGATGACTATATTACTAAGCCAATAAAACCAAAATTATTGGTCAGCAAAGTAAAGGCTTTGTTAAGAAGGTTAAAAGAACAAGAAATTGTTACAGACACTATAAATGTAGGCGGAATCGAGATCAACCGCGAAGAATACAAGATCATAAAAGGCAATGTTGAAATTGCTTTGCCAAGAAAAGAATTCGAATTGTTCTATTTATTGGCTTCTAAACCAGGGAAAGTTTTCAAAAGAGATGAAATCCTTGATAAAGTTTGGGGAAATGAAGTGGTTGTAGGAGGAAGAACAATCGACGTTCACATTAGAAAGCTTCGCGAGAAAATTGGCGAAGACCTTTTTAAAACCATAAAAGGAGTTGGTTATAAATTCGAAGTATAATTTTTTTAGTAGCTAAGATTCTAAGATACTAAGTTGCTAAGGTTTTTAGTAACAATGTATTGAAGTTAATTTTAAGCTCACTCAAATTATTTAAAACATTCACTATATTTAAACCATATAAGAAATTGAAGTTTACTTTAACTTCAGTTTTTTATATGGTTTTTGAGTTAAACTTAATTTTACTTAATCCCTTAATGGGAGCTATTTTTAATGAAAATCAATTTTAAAAAAACATACAAATTCGCAATAAAATCGGCATTGTATATCAGTCTTTTCTCAACGGGATTTGTATTGATGCTGATGTCTTTATTCTATAAAAATCAACTGAAACATCAAATTGCTTTTGGAATCGTTTTTATAATTTCAATTTATATTTTCTCTTTTTTAGTGCTTCAATATCGCGTTGAACGTTTCATTTATAGAAGAGTAAAGAAAATTTACGATGAGGTTTCGTTGCTGGAATCAACGCCGCTTATCAATCAGCCTATAACAACCGATATGGAAACGCTTTCGCGAGAAGTGAAAAAATTTGCGACGGATAAGAAACTTGAAATCGAAATGCTTGAAATTCGTGAACAATATCGAAGAGAGTTTTTAGGAAACGTTTCACACGAACTTAAAACGCCATTGTTTACAGTGCAAGGTTATGTTTCGACTTTGTTAGATGGCGCAATGGATGACAAACATATTCGTAAAAAATATTTAAAACGTGCCGAAAAAGGTGTAGAGCGTCTTATATATATAGTCGAAGATTTGGATATGATTACCAAATTAGAATCGGGAGATTTGGATTTGAATATGACTGATTTTGATATTGTCGAATTGATTCAGAATGTTTTTGATTTGTTAGAAATGAAAGCTGATAAAAAGAAAATCAAATTGGCTTTTGAAAGCAAAAATGTTCAGTCCGTAATTATTCGAGGAGATCAGGACAGAATTCAGCAAGTTCTGGAAAACCTGATTGTGAACTCAATTAAATACGGAAAAGAAGGCGGTTTGACTGAAGTTGGCGTTGTAAATCTTACAAAGAAAAAAGTATTAATCCGAATCAGCGATAACGGGGAAGGAGTTGAAAAACAGAATATTTCAAGACTTTTTGAACGTTTTTACCGAGTGGACAAAAGCGGAACAAGATCTGAAGGAGGTTCTGGTTTAGGATTAGCAATTGTAAAACATATTATTGAGGCTCATAAAGAGAAAGTTTATGTAGAAAGTGAATTCGGAATTGGTTCAGAATTCTCTTTTACACTCGAAAAAGCCAATAAAACGATAAAAACTGAGGTTAAATAATTGTAAGTTGGCTTTTCTTAGAAGCCGTAGAACAAGGTTTTTAACATTAAAGAAACATTAGGTTTCAGTGCCTAACATTAAATTTTTATTATAGTAACATCTTGTTAATGATTTCTTAACATAGGTGCGTCATCTTTGCATCCTGAAACTAAGGGTAAAAGAAAAATGATAAAAAAATTAGTTCTTGTGATGACAATATTGTTTGCAATAGCAGTAAATGCACAAGATGTAAATCAGCAGAATGTAAATAAACAAGAAGTAAAAAATGAAGTACTTCGTATTTTAGATTCTATCAATAAAGCTAAACTTCCAGAAACAAAATCAGGAGGAGGTATTGAAGAACATTGGTACGATAAAATCTCTTTAAGAGGTTATGCCCAAATTCGATACAATGGTTTGTTTTCTACAAACGATAAAGTTGCTTGCGACCAATGTGACAGATCTTGGGGAACGACTTCAACCGCTCCGGACGCAAAAGCAAACAACGGACTTTTTATTCGTCGTGCCCGTTTGGTATTTTCTGGTCAGGTTCATCCAAATGTATTTTTCTATTTTCAACCCGATTTTGCCAGTTCACCAGTTACCGGAATCCAAAATTTCGTTCAAATTCGAGACTTATATTTTGACCTTTCTTTTGATAAGAAAAGAGAATATCGTGTTCGTGTCGGACAAAGTAAAATTCCATATGGATTTATAAACATGCAGTCTAGTTCGCAACGTTTAACTTTAGATCGTCCTGATGGAATAAACAGTTCAATAGCAAATGAACGTGATTTGGGACTGATTTTTTATTGGGCTCCAGCCGAAATCAGAGAGCGTTTTGCTATGTTAGTAAAAGATGGTTATAAAGGTTCAGGCGATTTTGGAGTTTTTGCTTTTGGAGTTTATAACGGACAAATTGCCAATAAAATAGATGCAAACAGAGATTTGAATGTAGTAGCCAGAGTTTCTTATCCTTTTGTAATTGGAAGCCAGATTATTGAACCTGGAATTCAGGCGTATGACGGAAAATGGGCTTTTACAGACGAAATTTCTACAGGTGTAATTGTTAATGATCCTAAATATGTGAAAGATGAAAGAGTAGGTGCAACGTTTGTTTTGTATCCAAAACCTTTCGGAATCCAAACAGAATATAATATAGGTAAAGGACCTCGCTATAATCCAGCAACAAATACTGTTGACGAAAAGAGTTTGAATGGAGGTTATGTTTTACTGAATTACAAATGGGATTACAAGAAACAACATATTTATCCTTACGCCCAATTTCAATATTATGACGGAGGCAAAAAATATGAAAAAGATGCGAGAAGTTATGTGGTGAGAGATTACCAATTTGGTATCGAATGGCAACCAATCAAAGCATTCGAATTAACTGCCGAATATGTTATCGCGGATAGAACTTTTGAAGACAGCGCCCGCCCGATTAATAGACAAGAAGGGAATTTGCTACGATTACAGGCGCAGTTTAACTTCTAATGTTATTCTTCAAAAACCGAAAATAATTTATCCCAGTCAATATCATTTTTAAATTGGGACAATCCTTTAAACGACTTTACTTTTGAAAGATCTTCAATGGTAAAGTCGTCTTGCATTGCATACGGTACCAAATTTTCTTCCTGTAGTTTAATCGCCAGATATTCCTGTTCATATTGCCCTGGAGTTGGAATAAAAAAAGCTTTTTTGCCCAATTTTGCCAAGTCCATAACAGTTGTATATCCAGAACGGCAAAGAACAAATTCACTCTCATTGAAAGTCTGTTCCAGCTGTTTTGAATTCATAAAATTGTAATAAGTAACATTTCCTGCCTGCCATTTGCTTTGTACTTTCTCTACAATACCTTGAACAAAGACCACTTTTCCTTTGAAATTAGAAACTTCCTTTTGTAATTTTTCGTCCAAATAAGTACGTTGAGGTTCAGGACCCGATAAAATAATCATTAAGTCATAAACTATTGGTGTTTCCTTCTTTTTCATTCTGCTTAAAGGACCAATATATTTTAAATTAAGATGATCGTTTTTAAGATGTCCTAAATCTCCGGTAAGATTTGTCTCTTCATTTGTATCAGGAACCCAGCACTCCGTATATTTTTTTATAATGTGCTGATGGCATTTGCTTGTAAACCAAGTTGTGTTTCCTGTCATTACATTCAATTGATGTGTCATAAAAACAGACGGAACTCTTTTACTGAAAACGCCCAATCGATTATCAGAAATGATGCCGTCAATTCCATGTTTTTTGATCCAAGAATTCACGACTTTTTTCTCATCCAAAATGGCTGTAATCATTTTTGGAAGATTCTTAATCAGTTTCCATTTGAAGTTTTTACCGTTTTTAGCATA
Source organism: Flavobacterium resistens (assembly GCF_900182645.1). Taxonomy (GTDB): domain Bacteria; phylum Bacteroidota; class Bacteroidia; order Flavobacteriales; family Flavobacteriaceae; genus Flavobacterium; species Flavobacterium resistens. Next base: position 427,957 of record NZ_FXTA01000004.1, read on the forward strand.
TTCAATATGATAAGAAGGCAATTCTAAAGTTTGTATATACGGAAATTCTTTTCGCAATAAAGCAAGTGCAACTCCATCAGAAGCAATAATCGGAATGAAATTATTCTCTTGAAGCGCTTTGATAATTGGGATACATCTAGTGGCATGGCCTAATCCCCAGTTTAATGGAGCAACTAAAATTGTTTTGTTCGCAGAATAGTCAATGCTCATATGTTTATACGCTTTTTAAAAAACGAAGATAAAGAAATATGTTTTTGATGATATTTCGGACATATTACTAAATTATTAACTGAATATTTTTTTTAAGGTGCTAAGATACTGAGGCGCTAAGGTTCTGAGGTTTTTGTATTAAATAAAAAAAAGCCGAACGTAAGTTCGGCTTTTTAAATGTCGTATTTCAATAACTTAGAACCTTAGTCCCTAATCCTGAATATAAGTTTTATTTCCATTTTTGTTGATGTAGTATTTACCGCCTTTTGGTCCGGTGTATACTTTTTTACCGTTGTATTCTCCTGTAACTTTATCTGGTGTTTTTGGAGCTTTCTCATTAGTTTCTTTTAAAGTCTTAGAAGCTGATTTTTTAGCTTTGTCGGCTTCAGTTTTTGCGCTTTTGCTTGCAGCATCAGCTTTTGTTGCTGATTTTTTGGCTTTGTCAGCTTCGCTTTTTGCTTTTGTAGCTTCTTTATCTGCAGTTTTTTTAGCAGTGCTAGCTGATTCTTTTTTAGCTTTTGTTGCAGCTGCGGTTGCGTCATCTGCTGCTTTTTTAGATTTGTCTGCCGCTTTTTTTGCATCACTTGCCGACTCTTTTTTAGCTTTTGTTGCTGATGCTGTTGCGTCATCTGCCGCTTTTTTAGATTTGTCTGCTGCTTTTTTAGATTTGTCAGCTTCTTTTTTTGCGTCAGCTTTTGCTTTTTTTGCAGCCGCTTCAGTTTGGCTCTTTGTTGCTTTTACAGCGGCGTCCTGACCATAGAAATTAGATGAGAAAACAACTATAAAACAAAGTAATAATAATTTTTTCATAAGGTTACATATTTAAATTTCTACTAAAATTAATCAATTTATTGTCACCTTTTTCGTAACCCGTTAAAAATATGCACGAAGGTTTACGTTTCCTGTGTGTATGGTTGCTCCAGTTTCGCTTTTTCGGCCCTGATAGTTTAGATTAATATCTAAAAATGATGTTATGTTTTTCTGTAAGAGGAGTTTCCAAACTAAATTTTGTCCTGCCTGAAGTCCTTCAAGCATTTGATATCCTACTGATGAAAATTCATTTCCGTTAAATTTGTTGTCATAAAAAGAAAATTCTCCATTTAGTGTTACTTTCTTTTCTCCGGCAAATGAAAATGAAGTTCCAAGTCTTTTTTGGACTAAAGTTTCTAAATTTCCAATTTGGTTTTCTTTATTCTGAAATTCATAAAAGAAATCCAGACTTGTATTTTTTGAAAATAAATAACTGATTTTTGGCGCAATTTGATAGCCTTTCAAATCATAGTTTTTCTCTACAAAATCTTCTGAAACTAAATCGGTTTTTATGGTTTTGGTGAAAAAATTAAAAAGCCAGGTTTTTTTATATAAATGGGTGTATTGCAATTGATGCGAATTGTTCGTGACATTTTGCGAACCTACAGAAAGCAGATTTTTTCCTTTATTGACTAAATAAGAATAGGTAACCGAATGTTTTTGTTTGCCTCGATTAAAGTACAAACTGTTTCTCAAACTTGAATTCAACCCCAAAATATTTTCTTCCGAAGATTCAAACGGATTTAGTTCTAAACGCTGGCCTTGACTTTTTACTTTTCGATCCATAATAAAGGAAGTTTGATTATAGAAATACGAGGCAAATTTTTTCAGGCCTTTTTCATTTTGCCATTGCGTCGGGTTCAGCGTAACCGACTGTGAAAATTTGTTTTGATTGGTTTTTATATAAACCTGATTCGGCAAAAAGATTCTGATAAATCTTGCCTGATCTGGAAATTGAGCAATTTCAAATTCTTCTAATTCCTGAATTCCATTACCATTATAATCGTTCCATGTATAAACACCTTGCCCAGTTGGTACTTCAATATAAGTGAATTCCTGTTGAGCAATAGTTCCTGAACTCGTTTCATAAGCGGTTCCGGCTTGGATTAATTGATTAAAGAAACGATCATTGTATAAAACTCTCGAATTTAAAGAAGGTTCATTTTTCCGATTTGGATCTGTAAAATCTAAATTTCTATAACTCGCATAAACCGCCAAATTTGTTTTTTTATTCTGAATCAATTTCGATTTTAAATAATAAGTCTGCGAATTGTTGACATGTTGTAGTAATCCATTTTGTAAACTGTCATTTTTACGTTGCAGAAAACCCAATTCTACAAAAACTTTAGTACTGTCGCCACGGCCTATAAAACCGCCAAATTCTGAAAATCTTTGGCTTAAAGCCGAAAACTGATTGGTTGTTTTGTCTTTTTCCTGATTGTCTTCAAGTTGCATGCTGGCGCCAATCCAGTTTTTACCAAAATGATATTTCGTTCGCGTTTGATTCCGAATAAATTTTGAAGTTGATGTTGTCGCATCTGAATTCAGGAAACTTCCCTGATTTTCAAAAGTCCACTTTTTTATTTTAAAAAACGCGGTTGTAGTGTGGCGCGTTCCTGTATAACTTTCGCTAAAATCTAATTTCTCAAATTGATACGTCAATAATCCTATGTTCGAAGTTTTCTTCTTCGCAAATAAATCAAAATTAAAACCAGTAGATAACAAACTCTGATTGCCAAAAAGTGTGGTATTTAAGTTCCAGTCGCGGTTAAATTCAATATTATACAAACGCTCAACCGACTTGAAATTTTCTGCAACATATTGATAATTTGCAAATGCGTCAAGTGTCCAGCTTTTGGTAAAAAGACGTTTTTTGAGATTGGTTTTAAAAGCAATTCCTTCGTTATTTCCATCATCAATACCCGAAAATAAATTTTTGTCGTTGTTGCTAACGGCAAGTTCAAAATCGGCAAGTGTTTTTTCATTCGGATTATATTTTCCTAAAAAAGTAGCAACCTGAAGTTTTATTGGCGGAACTAATTGCACAATTGGCTCGTAATTTCCCTGCAAAATTCCGTTTACCGGTGGCGTATATTCGTAAATTCTTTCAACCGAATTATTGTTTTGGATAATGTAATTTCCAGCATTATTTCCCACAAGACTGAATTTTACATTATATAAAACGTCAGCAGGATTATTCGAATATTCATAAACTTCAACTGAATTGATGAGTGTTTTCTTGTACAAAATTTTATTATCGGCATATTTATCTTCATAAGCCGAAGGTGCTTTCATTAAATCCGGATTGTCGCCCGCATTTTTCAAAATCTGAACCTGATCTGCAGAAAGATTTTGCTGCAAAGGCTGATTTTTCAAATCACTTTCAGAATAAACATAACCGCCAAAACTCCAGTTTTTGTTTTCATGCGTACCGCCGGCGTAGGTTACCAATCGGTTGTAATTTCGTTCTGAATATTGATATTCAATATTAATACGCATTTCAGAAGTGATTGTGAAAAGTGATGTAAAAACAATTTCGCCCGCATTATAATCAATTACATAATCGTTGTTTTCACCACGTTTTAGCAAAACACCATTCACATAAACACGCTCAGAACCTGAAATGACCAAAACATACAATTCGCCATTTTGGCCTTTCAATTTATAAGGCCCTTGATTTCCTTCCTGTCCTGTAAAAGTACTTTTTGCATATTGTCCTTTGACAAAAGCGACCGATGCAAAAATGTTGGTTTTGCTTTTTTCAGTATCAAAATCGAAACTTGCAGAAAGTCCTTGAACCTTTTTATTGAAATTAAGAAATTGTGTTTTTCGGTTTTCCAGAAAAACATCGCCGGCGCGAATATTCCAATCGTCGCTAAAAAGTTCCATGAAAATATTGTCAAACTGATCTAGCTTTTGCGAATAACCGCCATCTTGTAACGGAATATTATTGTCCTGAAGCGAAGCCCGCAGACTGACTTTGTCGGAAATTTTTCCGGTAATCTGCAAATCTAGATTAGAATTTAAAACCGTATTTTGATTGTTTCCAACTGTAACGCCACGCGTAATACTTCCGGAAGTATTTAAACCATCAAAAGGAACAACTTTTTTGGTGTTTTTGTTGTCAATTTTGTACAGTTTTTCAGAACCGGCTTCATTGCTGACCACTTGATCAGATTTGTAAAGACTATATTCTTTGGTAATAAAATCGGGATATTTTAAATAATTGACAATTAAAGTATCTGAAATTGAAGTGAATTTTTCATTTAAAAGAAGTGTTCCTTTTTGAAAATCAATTTTATAAAAAGTAGAATCGACAGCTTCATTTTTAGTGTTCAAAAGCTGAAAGTAACTTGGATTTATGCTGAATTTTTCCAGATGAATGGTGTCGCGGGAAGCAATTACTTTTTTTGTTTTATACGATGATTCTGTTTCCTGAGCATGAAGCCCAGAAAACCAGATGAAAACCGTTAAAAACAGTAATTTTTTCAGCATAAATACTTTAACTCTAAAAATTCAAAAGTAGTATTTATAATCAAGAAATTGTGAGGCTTTTATTTATTGGACAATTGATTGATTTTAAGTTCGTTTTCTCATTTTAAGCCTTATTTTTAATTATATTTTGAAGTATAATTCTCATCATAAATCAATCTTTTTTTTAGCTTTGCTCAAGATATAACGAACTTAAATTATGGATACCGGCAAAGAACTTTTATTTTTTTTTAGCGCTTTGGGATCTTTCAACGGAATTATTTTAGGAGTTTATTTTTTCTTTTTTACTAAGAAAAAATACCTCACAAATTATTTCCTTGGTGCACTTTTATTTGCATTAAGTATACGAATTGGGAAATCTGTTTTTGTTTATTTTCATCCCGAACTGCCAAAAATGTATTTGCAGTTAGGGCTTAGTGCTTGTTTCTTTATTGGTCCGTGTTTGTATTATTTTTTAAGATCGGCGGTTGAAGAAATCAATATAATGCCAAAATCGTGGAAAATGATTCTGCTGTTTTGGGGAATCCTAATTTTTGTTGTCGGAATCCTATATCCGTACGAAACTTATCCAACACTTTGGAGTTTTTATTTTATTAGAATCATTTATTTTCAATGGTTTGTATATGTTATTCTTTCTGGATTTACAATTCGAGGTGTTTTAAAGAAAATTTTCAATATAAAAGAAAAAGCAAGCTCATCAGAAATTTGGTTTGGAACCCTTTTTCTAGGCACTTTTTTATTATTCCTTTTTTACTTTTTAGCTATTTTGGGAGCTCCGGCAGCAACTTATATAAGTGGCGCTGTTGTTTTTTCTTTTATTTTATATCTAATCATTTCTATTCTTTTATACCGAAAAAAAACCGACGATTTGTTTCTGCTGAATAGCCAGAAGGTTTACGGAAAAAAAATAGATGCAGTCGAAGCCGTTATTATTTCTGAAAAATTAGAAAATGTAATGAATGAAAAAGACTTGTATAAAAATCCAAACTTGAATTTACAGGATTTGGCGCGTGAAATTAATATTTCGAGTCATCAATTATCACAGTTTTTAAATAATAACATGGGAAAGAATTTTACCAGTTTTGTGAATGAATTTAGAATAAACGAGGCTTGTAAAATCATTACTTCAAATGATAAACTGACTTTAGAATCTGTTGGTTATGATGTTGGTTTTAATTCGAAATCAACCTTTTTTGCAGCTTTTAAAAAACATACCGGAACAACGCCTCTAAATTATCAGCTTCAGGCTTTACAGCCGTAAAACAGAGTGTCGATTTATAAATTCGTACTCCTGATTTCACTTTCGATTACCTCGTTTCGTGATTTAGAACTGACTTTTGTTGCTACAAAAAGTCAAATCTTAATCCCTAAATTTTATGAGGTTTCTAATTCTGGTTTTCATTTATGTTTCTTTTTTTCTTTTAAATTCTGTGCCGTCAAAAGCGCAATCAATCCAAAAAATTTCAGGTAAAGTTGTCAATCGAAACAATGAATTGATGATGGGAACGGCATCGGTTTTGTCTGTTCGCGATTCTGTAATTATAAAACAGCAGGATTTCTTGGACGGCGTTTTTCAATTATCAGATATCAATCAAAATGAAATTATTCTGAAATTGACTTCGGTAGAATTTGCAGATCTTTTTTTGGGCATAAAATTTTCAAATTCATCAAACATTGATTTGGGCTCCATTATAGTTTCAGAAAATAATAATCAGTTAAATGAGATTGTGGTAAAAAGCAATCCGTCATTATTAAAATATGGAGCCAACGGAAATATCGATGTGAATGTAAATGGAACTGTTCTCGCAACGAGCAGTTCGGTAAACGAATTGTTGGGAAGAGTGCCAAATGTTGTGGTTGCCGACGGAGAAATCAGCGTTGTTGGAAAAGGAGAAGCCATTATTTATCTCAACGGAGTTTTGATTAATTACGAAAGGTTTGCTGCAATTCCCGTTTCACAAATTCAGAAGATCGAAGTCATTTCCAATCCTTCTGCGAGATACGATGCAGAAGGAAAAGCTGTCATCAATATTATTACAAAACAAAATATTGAAAGCGGTATAATGGGTGCTGTCAATCAGCAGGTAACAGTTTCTAAATTTGGCGGAACCCTTTATAACACGCTTTTTGATTTTAATTATTCTAAAGGAAAGTTTTCTTTTATAACCAATTATGGTTTGCAGTTAGGAAAAAACCGCGAGTTGCTGTACACTACCAGAACTCGTCCAAATCCTGATGATTTTATGAAATCTGAATTGACGACCGATTGGAAAAGAAGATTTAATAATTATTCTAATTTCGGATTCGGACTTCAATATAGTTTTTCTCCAAATAATTATATTTCATTGGCTTATAGCGGAAACGTGAATGATTTAGGCGGAATTACAGAAAGCAGGAATTCCATAACCAACAATTCAGGAATTAGTTTTTATGCCACAGATGTTGACCGAAACGATGTTTTGTTAAACCAGTTTATCAATTTGAATTATAACTGGACAACTGATAAAGGTTCGACATTATTTATAGGATCACAATTTTCAAATTACAATCAAACTATAAGAGATTTTATTGAAGAAAGCAGTTTGGTAGAACAAACCGATTCTGAAAGATATTTGAAGAATAATGTTGGAAGTCGAATCAATATAATCGCAGTTCAAGCCGATTATTCGAAGAAAATTAATGAAAAAACAAAACTTGAAGTAGGAGCCAAGTTGAGTCATGCCACAATAAACTCAGGAACAGATTTCCTGATTGCAGCTGATAATGTAAATTTTGAGCTGGACGATGCGCTTTCGAGTGATTTTGAATACAATGAAAAAATTGCTGCTGCCTACTTTAATTATATTGGAACATTAAACGAAAAAGTCAATTTTTCTCTTGGCGTAAGAGCCGAAAAAACAAGTTATGATTTATTCACAAATGCCAACGGAATTCAGAAATTTGAGAAATCGTACAGTAACTTTTTTCCAAATGCACTTTTAAATTTTGATCTTTCAGAAGATTGGAAAGGACATTTTTCGTATGTTTCCAGAATTACAAGACCGAGATATCAGGCTTTAAATCCGTATGTGATTTACCAAGATCCGTTTACGACGATTGAAGGAAATCCGAATCTTCTTCCAGAAAAAACACACGCTTTTGAAATAGGTACGATGTACAAAAAGTTCGATTTTAAAGTTGGCTACACTTATAAAAATGATCCGATTTCTGCGGCGGCTTTGCGTGGCGACACACCAAATAGCTATATTTTAAGAGCGCTGAATCTTGAAAAAGGGCATACATTTTTTACTTCACTATCCAGATCCTTCAATGTCAAATGGTGGAATTCTGTTAATACAGCAAGCATTACTTGGCAGAAATCTGTAGACAATTATTATGCATTTGCTTTTAGTCCCGTAGAACCTCAGATTTATTTATATACTAATAATACATTTACGATTCCTAAATTTTTTAAGTTACAGCTTTTGGCTTGGTATTTAAGTGATAGAAGTTATGGATTAGGAAGTGAAAACAGCCGTTCGATTGTAACTTTAGGAATAGAGAGAAACTTTTTTAAAGACGCACTAAAACTCAATTTTACCGCAAACGACATCTTTCATAAGTTTATGGTTTCTGGTGATTATAATGTCGGACAGACTCAGATTTATTATCACCGAACCTATAGTACGGATTATTTTAAATTAATTGCAACATACAATTTCGGAGATTCTAAAAAGACGACTTATAAAAAATCAGAAGTTGAGCAGACGGAAAATAATAGGGCGAGGTAAAATGAAAAAAGGCTTCATCAATTTGTGAAGCCTTTTTTGAAAATATATTTGAATTGAAATAATTACCTTTTATAAAGCAATATTAATTAAGTTCCTTAGTCACAATTTGCATTGTTTCACGGCTAACTTGTTTCAATAAAACTTCTTTGTTAGCTTCAACGGTTTGCGCAGCTTCTTCTGTAAAGTGACGGATTGTATATAAGGTCACATTTTCGCTATACTCCACTTTGAATTTTTTCGAAAGAATTGCATTCAAATCATTGAAGTTTCCAAATTTATCTTCCACACAAACAGAAAAACTAATCGCAGAATTCTGAATCAAATTCACTTTGATTTTAAATTCGTGGAATAAACCAAAAATCTCACTAATGTTTTCTTCCATAATGAAAGAGAAATCAATTGAAGAAAGCGAAATTAAAAGTTGCTCTCTTTTTACGATAAAACATGGATATTGTGGTTCTAAGTCAACACCTTTTGAAACACAAGTTCCTTTTAATAAAGGATTAATGAAAGATTTTACATATAATGGAATCTCTTTTTTCTGTAACGGCTGTAATGTTTTTGGGTGAATAACCGTTGCTCCGTAAAATGCTAATTCGATTGCTTCACGATATGAAATTTGATTTAATAAACTAGCATTTTCAAAATAACGAGGATCAGCATTCATAACTCCAGGAACATCTTTCCAGATAGTTACACTTTCAGCATTTAAGCAATAAGCAAAAATTCCAGCAGTATAATCAGAACCTTCACGCCCAAGAGTTGTAGTAAAATTGTTTTCGTCAGCACCTAAAAATCCTTGTGTGATGTTTAGCTGTTTTCTTGGAACATTTTTACTGATGTTTTGCTGAGTTGCTTCCCAATCTACTTCAGCATCTCTATAATTTGCATTGGTTTTAATGAAATTACGAACATCAAGCCATTGCGTCTGAATTCCTCTAAAATTCATGTAGTGACTTAAAATATTTGTAGAAATCAATTCTCCAAAACTTACAATCTGATCGTAAACAAAGTTATAATTGGGTGATTTATTGTGCGCTAAAAAATACTCAAGTTCAGTAAATTGCTCATTTACAGCTGCGAAAACCTGATGTTTTTCATCCTCAAACAAATCCAATAATATTTGATTGTGGTATTTTTTTATTTCCTGAACAGAAGAATTTAATTCTGCCGATTTATCAAAGTAATTCTTGATTACAACTTCTAGAGCATTTGTTGTTTTTCCCATAGCCGAAACTACAAGAATTACATCTTCGTAACCTACTTTTTGTAAAACGTCGTATACGTTTTTAATTCCATCTGCATCTTTTACCGATGCTCCTCCAAATTTAAATACTCTCATTATTAATTTATTAGATTTAGTCCCGATAGCTATCGGGATAGATTTCAGATTTGAGGCGAAATCTTATGTTTTTTTGTTTTTATAATTTTTCTAGAAACGAATTAACTCCAGCTTCATCCATTTGAACAACTTGCCAGTCTTCCAGAATTCTTGCGCCAGAATTCTTGTAAAAATTGACTGCAGGTGTATTCCATGCTAAAACATTCCATTCCACTCTTCGAACGTTGTCTTTTTTTCCTTGTTTCATGATTTCAGCATAAAGTGCCGATCCCAAACCTGTACCGCGCATTTTTTCTTTTACAATCAAATCTTCAAGATGTATTGTTTTTCCTTTCCAAGTTGAATAACGGTAATAGTATAATGCAATTCCAACTATTTCCTTTCCATTTTTACTTTCTTCTGAATCACTTTCAATTTCGGCAACAAAAACCTGAAAAAGAGGTTTTTCTCCAAATCCGTCACGAACTAAATCTTCTTCTGTAATTACGACAGCTTCCGGTTCTTTTTCGAATATTGCCAGCTCCTGTATTAGCCCTAAAACCGATTTCATGTCTTCGGGATTTCCTTTTCTAATATTCATTTATTCGTATTATTAAGTGTTTATTAGCTAAAAAAGCATTTATTTATATGGTACTTTTTGCTATTAATTAGCAAATATACAATAGTAGCAAACTAACAAAATAATTTTTAAATCATTCTCACAAAATAAGCGATATTTGTGACTTTAAATTAAAACTATAACGATATAGCAATGGAAGAACGCAATAAAACACTGGGAGAGTTTATTATTGAGAACCAAAAAGCATTTCAGTATTCGTCGGGAGAACTTTCCCGGATTATCAACTCTATACGTTTGGCGGCAAAAGTCGTGAACTATAAAGTTAACCAGGCAGGATTAGTGGATATTATTGGCGCCGCAGGCGAACAAAATATTCAGGGAGAAGACCAGCAAAAATTAGATGTGTATGCCAACGAAGTATTTATCCAGACGTTAATAAACCGTGAGATTGTCTGTGGTATTGCTTCAGAAGAAAACGACGATTTTATAACTGTTCAGGGGAGCGACAACAGTCATAATAATAAGTACGTGATCTTGATGGATCCGCTTGACGGATCTTCAAACATTGATGTAAATGTTTCTGTAGGAACAATTTTTTCTGTTTTCAGAAGAATTACGCCAATAGGAACTCCGGTAACAAGCGAGGATTTTTTACAACCGGGAATCAATCAAGTGGCAGCAGGTTATGTAATTTATGGAACTTCAACAATGCTGGTTTATACAACTGGACATGGAGTAAATGGTTTTACACTGAATCCGGCAATTGGTACATTTTATCTTTCACATCCAAATATGAAGTTTCCTGAAAATGGAAATATCTATTCAGTGAATGAAGGAAACTATGTTCATTTTCCGCAAGGAGTAAAAAATTACATTAAATATTGTCAGCGTGAAGAAGAGGACAGACCTTATACTTCAAGATATATAGGAAGTCTGGTAGCCGATTTTCATAGAAATATGATTAAAGGCGGTGTTTATATTTATCCGACAAGTTCAAAAGCGCCAAAAGGAAAACTACGTTTGTTATATGAATGTAATCCGATGGCTTTTATTGCTGAGCAGGCAGGAGGAAAAGCAACAGACGGTTTTGGAAGAATTATGGAAATCCAGCCGACAGAACTGCATCAAAGAGTTCCGTTTTTCTGTGGAAGCAAAAATATGGTCGAAAAAGCCGAGGAATTTATGGCAGAGGTTGAATAGCGATAAGATTCTTTTTTACGCAACCTTTTTGTGTTTTCAATATCTATTAAATAAAATAGACTTATGAAAAATATATTTGTTTTAGTTGTCTTGGTTTTTGTTTTATTTGGCTGTTCTAGTGAAGATTCGTCATCTCGTTTTTCGAAGGAAGATTCGTCTGACTTAAGAATTCGATTGTCGAATGCCAGTAAATTCAATTTTCAAAATATTACAGTAAATACTACAACTGGTAATGTTAATTTTGAAAATGTAGATTCTGGACAGAAGACAAAATATAAAGGTTTCTCGTTTGCATATAGCTACGCATTTGTTGAATTGCAAATTGACGGGAAAACTTATACATTGCAACCTATTGATTATGTTGGAGAAACACCACTGGAAAAAGGAAACTATACTTATGAAATTACTGCAAATGATTCTCAAAATCAATACGGAAAATTGAATTTGAAATTAATTAAGGATTAATACACAATTCAATTTTATGAAAAAACCCGATAATTTGATTATCGGGTTTTTTATTTTAATTTTCATTCACAGTCAAGTTTCAGTATCAAAACTGAACACTAAAAACTGATCACTGAATACTATTTGTGCATGTGCTGCATTTCGTAGATAAAAGTATCGCCGTCAACTTTTTGGTCAACTAATGACAATGCTTTTGCAATGATATAATCCACGTTGCTTGGAGTAAATCCTAAAGCTACACTTATCTTTTTTAACAATACTTCTTGTTTATCTTCAAGATGATGGTCAACATGTACCATTCTTGTTAAATCATATAAACGCTCTAAACGCTGAACATATGAATAAGGTGGATTGATTGGGTATTTTAATGGATCGCTAAGAATTTCTTCGTATTCCGATTCTGTAATTTCTAAACGAGAAGCAAGTTTGTCTAAAAAGGCTTTTTCTTCTGGGTATACAACTCCGTCTGCTAATGCTACACGAACGATAGCTGAAAAGTGCCCTTTGTTTCTTTGCTTGAATTCGCTATCAAATAATTCTGAAAATGACATAATTAATTAAGGTTTTTGTTAAACAAAGATAAAAGTTATTTTAATTCATAATTTTAAATTTCTCATAAAATTTAACTTATTTTTCTGCGTTGTTTTAAAGATGGACTTCACGAAATTTTGAAAATAAATCGTAAGTTTACATCCCCTAATCATTTAATATCATTACCCCTATGTCAGAATTTTGGATTTATTTTCAGATAGGATTAAAACACGTTTTAGATATCCACGCCTACGATCACGTTCTTTTTTTAATCGCACTAACAGTTCCGTATTCATTTAAAGACTGGAAACGCATTTTGCTATTGGTTTCCGTTTTCACAATTGGTCATACTTTAGCTTTAATACTTTCAGTTTTCGGAATAATTGCTGTCAAAGTAAATTTAGTCGAATTTTTAATTCCGATTACCATTTTGATTACCGCTTTATATCACTTGTTTACGGCAGGAAAAGCTACTAAAAATGAAGGTGTAAATTTAATTTTTATGGTCACGTTGTTTTTTGGAATAATTCACGGACTTGGATTCTCAAATTATTTTAAAACAATTTTAGGTGGTACCGCAACGTCAAAATTAGTACCTTTAGGAGAATTTGCGTTAGGAATCGAAGCAGCGCAGTTAGTTGTAGTTTTTGTAGTTTTGGTACTATCATATATAGTGCAAACCGTATTTCGTTTTTCAAAACGCGATTGGGCACTTGTAATGTCGGCTTTTATTGTTGGAGTTGTGATTCCAATGATTATCGAAAGCCCTATTTGGAACAGATAAAATAAATGGAAATAAAAAAGTTAAACAAATACGATAAAGCTTATTTGAGAATTGCAAAAGAATGGAGTTTGCTTTCTTATTGCAAACGCAAACAAGTAGGAGCCATTATCGTAAAAGACCGAATGATTATCTCTGATGGATACAATGGTACGCCGTCAGGATTTGAAAATTGCTGCGAAGATGAAGACGGTTTAACCCGTTGGGATGTGTTGCATGCCGAGGCAAATGCAATTTTGAAAGTAGCAAGGTCGACACAATCTTGCGAAGGCGCAACTTTATATATCACGCTTTCGCCATGTAAAGAATGTAGTAAATTAATACATCAGTCGGGAATAAAAAGAGTGGTGTACAAAGATGGATATCGTGATGATTCTGGAATTCAATTTTTAATAAAAGCAGGTATTGAAGTCGAACATATTCCTGTTTTAGAAGAGTAATGAAATTTAATCCAAAATATTTGCCAATTGTCATTGGAGCAACTTTTGCTCTCGGAACGGTGCTCGGAAGCTTAATGAATGCTCCCGCAGATGATCAGCTTTTGGCTAAAAATTACTCTAAAACCAAATTAAATAAACTGATCGATTTTATCAATAATGAATATGTCGACAGTATCAATACAGACTCAATTGTAAATCTTACAGTTGATAATATTCTCTCCAAATTAGATCCACACTCTGTTTATATTCCGCCAAGCGAACAAGCCGAAGTTGCTGAAAGCATGAAAGGCGATTTTGTTGGAATCGGAATTAATTTTTATATGTATAAAGATTCAGTTGCGATTATAAAACCAATAGAAAATGGGCCATCGGCAAAAGCCGGAATAAAATCGGGTGACCGAATTTTATTTGCCGGAAAAACCAAATTATTTGGAAGAAAATTGCCTTCTGATAGTTTGTTTTCCAAATTAAAAGGACTTCAGGGTTCTGAAATTGAACTTACCGTTTTTAGAAAATCAGAACAAAAGAAACTGAAATTTAAAATAAAAAGAGATGTTATTCCGATAAAAAGCGTTGATGCCTCTGTTTTGCTTGGAAATAATACAGGTTATATCAAAATTAATCGATTTGCCGAAACAACTTATAATGAATTTAAAACCGGTTTAACGAGATTAAAACAAAGCGGAATTCAGTCGCTGATAATTGATCTTCGAGACAACGGCGGCGGTTATATGGAAGAAGCCATAGCTATTGCCGATGAATTTTTGAAAGACAAACAGTTGATCGTTTTTACAAAGAATAAAAACGGTACAACTGAAAAAACATATGCGACAAAAGCTGGAAGTTTTGAAACCGGAAAAGTATATGTTTTAATAAATGAAAACAGCGCTTCAGCTAGTGAAATTTTAGCCGGAGCAATTCAGGATAATGATCGTGGTGTTATTGTCGGACGTCGTTCTTTCGGGAAAGGTTTGGTACAGCGCGAAATGGATTTTAATGACGGATCAGCGGTAAGATTGACTGTAGCGCGTTATTATACACCAACAGGAAGATCGATTCAAAAACCTTATAAAAAAGGAAATGAAGAGTATTTTAAAGAATCAGAATCCAGAATTAAATCGGGTGAACTTTATGCAAAAGACAGTATTAAAGTGGCCGATTCTTTAAAATTCAAAACTCCAAAAGGTAAAATCGTTTACGGCGGTGGCGGAATCGTTCCAGATGTTTTTGTTCCGATGGAAGCAGAACACGGAAATGAAAACGTTGCGTATTTGCTTCAAACCGGAATTGTAGGTCATTTTGTTTTTGAAGAATTGGATAAAAACAGAAAAGCATTTGCCGGACTTCATTTTAATGAGTTTTTAGACGAAATGAAAAACTCAGATGTTTATTTTAAAAAGTTCAAAAACTACGTAGCAATAACGGGTCTTGATTTGAAATTAGATAAAACTAAAGCCTTGGTAAATCGTTATATCACAGCTGAATTTGCAAGACAGTTATTCGGCGAAGTATATTATTATAATGTGGTTTTGAAAGAAGATGCGATGATCAAGTCGGTTTTGAGTCCAAAAAAACAATCCTGAAATTTTTTAAAAATATGAAAACAGAAGCCGTTGTAAATGCTGAAATCGAACTTTTGACTGCAATTAAAAATGCTGATGTTTCAACTCTAGAAAAAATCCTTCACGACGATCTGCTTTTTAATTTACCTGACGGAAATACCATTACAAAAGATTTCGATTTAGATTCTTATCGTTCGGGAAAAATGCAAGTCGAATCATTAGAAGCTTCAGATCAAATTATTAATATAATTGATGATGTGGCTGTCGTAACTGTAGCGATTTCATTGAAAGGAACTTATGATAATGCTCCAATAAATGGTGTTTTGAAATATATCAGAGTTTGGAAACAATTTGATGAAAATCTAAAAGTTGTTGCTGGAAGCTGCACTCCATTGGCATAAATTTTGAAAAGAAATTTAATAGTAACATAAAATTAGACTTAGCGATCCTTGCGTAATTCTTAGCGTACTTTGCGGTTAAATAATATTTAAAACATGAAAAATTTAAAAAGAATAAGCTTTCTCCTGGTTGTAATGACTTTTATAATCTCTTGCGCAACTGCCAAAGACAGCAGTAAGACAGTTTCAGGAAAAGTAGAATCAATTGAAGGCGGTAAAGACGGCTACACAGCAAAAATCAATACAGCTCAAAAAGAAGTTTATTTTGCTACAATCAGTATCGTAAACGTGGGCGGACCGCAAAATTACAAACAAGTAAAAATCGGTGATGAAGTCTCAGTAAAAGGGGAATTCTGGAAAAGTGAAGATGAAAACCATATTAAGGTTACGCAGATTATTTCTGTAAAATAAATTCAATATTAAATATTTTTCAAACCATTAAGAGATTAAGTTTGTTAAGCTTTATAGCTTGTTTTCTTAACTTCTTAATGGTTTTGTATTTTATTCTTAATGAACTTCGAAATTAAATTTGTGTAACAAAGAGAACTTAATTTTCTTAATCTCTTAATGGTGAAAAAAATTATCGAATGCTATCGTGCGCATGAGTTTGCACGCCATTATTCCATAAAGTAAGAATATCTGTAGCAACAGCAGCACCGCTTCCTGCGGCGATTGCTAATTGGCTTCTCCAGCCTGCTAAAGTTCCAATTGCATAAATACCCTCAGCAACTTTATGATCTTCGTTTTTAAGTTGAATGCGGTGTTTTTCTGGAAGTGCTTTTTTATGAGGTTCAACAAATTGCATTAAACCCTCAATGTCAAAAGTATTGGCAGAACCGATTCCGACAACGATATTTTTTGTTTTATAAGAGTTTTTATTTGTTGTTACAGTAAATTCTGGAAATTGCCCTTCCACTTTAATTACTTTTTCATTTGGAATTTGAGTAATGTGAGGGTAAGTCGTTGCCAAATCCTGCGTACTTTCTGTAAGTAATTCAGAGCCTAATTTTCCAGGTGTAATACCATAAGCATTGTAGAAAATTGCTTCTTGTAGAGAAGAATTCTTTTGATGTGTAAAAATTCCGATTTTCTTATCGGTAACAAAAGCTTTATTTTTAGCAGAGCCTAGAACGAGTGCACAAGACATTCCTGATACGCCTCCGCCAATAATTAAAACGTCAAACATTATTATCTGCCGTTTGTTTTTTCTTCAATTCTTTTTGAAATTCTAAAAATCAAAAGAATCAATACGGCGCAGAAAGAAGCGACGATTCCAATAAAAGCTACCATGCTGTCACCCTGAAAAGGGTTTTTAAAGTCTAATAGCGTAATATTAAACACAATTAAAGCTAATGCCAAAAGCACTAATATTGAAGTAAAAATTTTCATCTGGTTGTTTTTTGTTTAAAATAATTAAAGCAAAACCTTTTAAAAAGAGCTTAAAGTTTTGTTTTTAGAAATTTTACGGGGTAAAAGTATAAAAATAAATGTTAGACAAACAAACCTTTAACATTAGCAGCGAATAATTTAACAGCAATCGCTAAAAGTATGACCCCAAATGTCTTGCGGACCACGCCTAGACCGTTCTCGCCTAATAAAGTTTCAATTTTCTTAGATGATTTTAAAACAATGTAAACCAGTATGATATTCAATAAAATGGCGATAATAATATTGATGGTATGAAATTGAGATCGAAGTGATAATAAAGTGGTCATGGTTCCGGCTCCAGCAATCAGTGGAAATGCCAACGGAACAATTGAAGCAGATCCTGGTTCTTCATCACGATATATTCGGATTCCTAAAATCATTTCCAAAGCAAGAAAGAATAATACAAAAGATCCGGCAACGGCAAATGAATGTACGTCGATGCCAATCAAATTTAATAATCCCTCTCCAACAAAAAGAAAAATAATCATAATCATACCTGCGACTAATGAAGCTTTTTCTGAGTCGATGTGACCTACTTTTGCTCGTAAATTGACAATAATCGGAATTGATCCTACAATATCAATTACTGCAAAAAGTACCATTCCAACTGTAATAATTTCTTTAAAGTCAATTTCTAACATATAGTTCTGATTTTAAGCGATTAATAATTTGGTGCAAAAGTAGGTAATAAAGTTAGGTGATTTTTTCACAGATTGTATTTTTGTTATAAAAACATTGTTTAGATATGTAAAGTGTGATATTTGTAACATTATGATGCTAAAATTATTGATATCAAGAAAAAAGAACGGTTTGTTTTTGAACTTGATTTATTTTATTGTTGTTCTGAACAGGGTATAAAAAATCAAACGTTAAAAAATATAACTTACTGAAAATCAATTGTTAAATTTGTTGTAACTTAAAAAGGAATGGTTATGAAAAAGATGATGTTTGTTATAGTTTTCTTGTGTTTATTGTTTTCGTCCAATAGTTCACAAGCCCAAATCTGGCAACAAATTAAAAAAGCAGCGCAACAAAAAGGCCAAAATGGAAGTGGAGCTGCTGATCAAAATGTAAATATGGAAAATGCCGTTTTAAGTTACGGTAAAAACAAAGTTGATCCCTCGGTTGTGCCGAATTCCTATAATTTCAGCTGGAAATATATAATGGAAATTAAAACCGATGAAGGAAAAGCTATGAATGCAAATTATTTACTGGAACCAAATGCGGCGTATTTTGGAATGAATATTTCTCAGGGACAAGGACAGGATATGTTTATGATTATGGATTCTAAAAACAGTATTACGGTAACTGCTTTTGGAAACGGCAAGGAAAAAATGGCATCAGCTTCAAAAATGCCTGATTATACAGAAATGGCGAAAAAAGAAGGAGAGAAATCAAAATTCACTTTTAAGACACTTCCAAACAAAACTTTTTTAGGTTACAACTGCAAAGGAATTCAGATGACAAGTGATGAATACGATATTATTTGTTATTACACGAGCGAAGCAAAAGTGAGCTTTGGCGATATGTTCAAAAACCAAAAAGGCTGGAAAATGCCCGAAGGATTGTCGAATTATTTTAAACCCGAAGATCGTACCTTATTAATGGATATGACTATGAAAGATTTAAAAAGCAAAAAAGTAACCACAATGAAATGTCTTAGCTTGGAAAAAAGTTCTTATACATTTAATAAATCGGATTATAAATTTATGTAGATAAAATGGTAACATTCTAAATAAGTTGGGTTTGCAAACATATATTGGCGAGCGGTTTTTATTTCCTGAATCTTTGGTTACCTTTGCAAAATGTTTCAATTAGGAAAAACCATAGTGTCAGAGGATATCCTCGAAAAAGAATTTGTTTGTAATTTATCAGCATGCAAAGGGGCTTGTTGCGTCGACGGTGATGCAGGTGCGCCTTTGAGTGAAGCTGAAACTAAAATCCTGGAAGAGATTTATCCGAAAGTAAAACCTTTTTTACGAAAAGAAGGAATTGCTGCAATTGAAGCCCAAGGAACTTGGGTAAAAGGAACCGACGGCGATCTTGAAACGCCGCTTATTGATAATAAAGATTGCGCTTACGTAATTTTTGACGGAAAAACGGCACTTTGCGGAATTGAGCAAGCTTATAATCAAGGAATCGTAGACTGGAAAAAACCAGTTTCATGTCATTTATATCCAATCCGTGTGAAAGATTTTACAGAATTTGCTGCGGTGAATTATGATAAATGGGATATTTGCGATGATGCCTGCTCTTTAGGAAAAGAATTAGAAGTTCCGGTTTACAAATTTGTTAAAGAAGCTTTGATTCGCCGTTTTGGTGAAGATTGGTATTTGGAACTTGAAAAAGTTGCTGAGGAACTTAAAAACTCGTAAAAGTCAAGTGTAAAAAATACCCTTTTGCGAGGGCGTGATTTAACTCAAAAAAATAAAGTTTTGACTCAAAAAAAACTTTTAAAAACAATTTAAAATTTCTTGCTTTTTATTTCAAAAAGTCTATATTCTACGGGACTTCAAGATGCTATTTATGCTTTTAAAGTGTTCATTTGCAATAAATTAATTATTGTATGAAAATCATTTCAAATTTCACCCGTTGTTAAAAACTACGTCGAATTGTGAATAAGTTTGACTTTCATTTTTAGCGATAATTGACAATCTTTGTAGTCTACTGAATTAGTAAAGTTTCAGTATAAAAATTAAACAAAAATTGTCATGTCACAAGTCGAACCAATATTACAAGAAAATAAAAATCGTTTCGTTATTTTTCCAATTAAACATCATGATATTTGGGAATGGTACAAAAAGATGGAAGCTAGTTTTTGGACTGCGGAAGAAATCGACTTGCACCAGGATTTGACAGACTGGAATAACAAATTAAATGATGATGAAAGATATTTCATCAAACACATCCTTGCATTTTTTGCAGCTTCTGACGGAATCGTAAATGAGAATCTTGCTGAGAACTTTGTAAACGAAGTTCAATATGCTGAAGCGAAGTTTTTCTATGGTTTCCAAATCATGATGGAAAACATTCATAGTGAAACGTATTCTTTATTGATTGACACTTACGTGAAAGACGAAGCTGAGAAAACAGAATTGTTCAACGCTTTAGAAGTTTTTCCGGCGATTGCTAAAAAAGCAGAATGGGCTTTAAAATGGATCGAGTCTGATTCATTTGCTGAAAGACTTATTGCTTTTGCTGCTGTTGAAGGTATTTTCTTCTCAGGAGCTTTCTGTTCAATTTATTGGTTGAAAAAACGTGGTTTAATGCCAGGTTTGACATTCTCTAATGAGTTGATTTCTCGTGACGAAGGTGTACATTGTGATTTTGCAGTTCACTTGCATAATCACCATTTAGTAAACAAAGTACCAAAAGAGAGAATCAAAGAAATCATCGTTGATGCTCTTGATATCGAAAGACAATTTGTAACAGAATCTCTTCCGGTAAGTTTAATTGGTATGAACGCGACTTTAATGACGCAATACTTAGAATTTGTTGCCGACAGATTACTAGTAGAATTAGGTTGTGAGCGTGTGTATGGATCAGCGAATCCGTTTGATTTCATGGACATGATCTCTCTTCAGGGAAAAACTAATTTCTTTGAAAAACGTGTTGCCGAGTATCAAAAATCTGGTGTGATGAACACAGACAGCGATGCTCAAAAAATTTCATTTGACGCAGATTTTTAGAACAACAGCATTTTAATTTTGGCCGATTTTATCTAAAGCCATAATTAATATTTACAGAACATTTATTAGGTTGAATCTCTATCACCCAAATCGGAGATTTAATAGCAATTTTAACGGCTTTTCGGTTTGATATTCAAATTGGAAAAGGGCAACTATTGAGAATCCTGTAATTCTCGAAAAATAATTTAAAAACACGCAATGTTTAGGGACTGGAATTCGTTTTCTAGTTACTTTCATTTTTTCAATAACTATAAAAGGTAAGCTTATGTATGTAGTAAAAAGAGATGGCCACAGAGAGCCCGTAATGTTTGATAAGATTACAGAAAGAATCAAAAAATTGTGTTACGGCTTGAATGAGCTCGTAGATCCGGTTAAGGTAGCGATGAGAGTTATCGAGGGATTGTATGATGGGGTTTCTACTTCTGAACTAGATAATCTTGCGGCAGAAACGGCGGCTTCAATGACTATTGCGCATCCTGATTATGCTCAATTGGCAGCTCGTGTAGCAATTTCAAACCTACATTCAAATACTAAAAAATCTTTCTCTGAAACGATGAAAGATATGTATCACTACGTAAATCCAAGAAATGGTCAAGACGCACCATTAATTGCTGATGACGTATTTAAAGTGATTCAGGAAAACGCTGCTTTTTTAGATTCTCACATTATTTACACAAGAGATTTTAATTACGATTACTTTGGTTTCAAAACTTTAGAGCGTTCTTATCTTCTTAAAATAAACGGAAAAATCGTTGAGCGCCCGCAGCACATGTTAATGCGTGTTTCTGTTGGTATTCACTTAGACGATTTAAAATCGGTAATTGAAACTTACGATTTAATGTCTAAAAAGTTCTTCACGCATGCAACGCCAACGTTGTTCAACGCAGGAACGCCAAAACCTCAAATGTCTTCTTGTTTCCTTTTGGCAATGCAGGATGATAGTATTGACGGAATTTACGATACATTAAAACAAACAGCAAAAATCTCGCAATCAGCGGGAGGAATTGGACTTTCTATTCATAACGTTCGTGCAACGGGATCATATATTCGTGGTACAAACGGAACTTCAAACGGAATTGTTCCGATGTTGAGAGTTTTCAATGATACCGCTCGTTACGTAGATCAAGGTGGTGGAAAGCGTAAAGGAAGTTTTGCAATTTACATCGAAACTTGGCATGCTGATATCTTTGACTTCTTGGATTTAAAGAAAAATACAGGTAAAGAAGAAATGCGTGCAAGAGATTTATTCTTCGCAATGTGGACTTCAGATTTATTCATGAAACGTGTTCAGGAAGATTCAACTTGGACTTTAATGTGCCCTAACGAATGTCCAGGATTATATGATGTTTACGGAGATGAATTCGAAGCATTATATACCGATTATGAATTTAGAGGAAAAGGTAGAAAAACAATCCGTGCTCGTGAATTATGGGAGAAAATCCTAGAATCTCAAATTGAGACTGGAACGCCATATATGTTGTACAAAGATGCAGCAAACCGTAAATCTAACCACAAGAATTTAGGAACAATTCGTTCTTCTAACTTGTGTACAGAGATTATGGAGTTTACATCTAAAGATGAAATTGCAGTTTGTAACCTAGCTTCTATTTCGTTGCCAATGTTCATCGAAAACGGAAAATTTGATCACGAAGCGCTTTACAACGTTACAAAACGTGTAACTCGTAACTTGAACAAAGTAATCGACAGAAACTATTACCCAGTAAAAGAAGCTGAAAACTCTAACATGCGTCACCGTCCTGTTGGATTAGGAGTGCAAGGTTTAGCAGATGCTTTTATTATGTTGCGTTTGCCATTTACAAGCGACGAAGCAAAAGCGTTAAACCAAGAGATTTTCGAAACTTTATACTTTGCAGCTGTAACCGCTTCTATGGAAATGGCAAAAGAAGAAGGACCATATTCAACTTTCGAAGGTTCTCCAATGTCACAAGGAGAATTCCAACACAATATGTGGGGAATGAAAGATGAAGAATTATCAGGTCGTTGGGACTGGGCTTCATTAAGAAAAGAAGTGGTAGAGCATGGAGTTCGTAACTCATTGTTAGTTGCGCCAATGCCAACAGCTTCTACTTCTCAAATTCTTGGAAACAACGAAGCTTTCGAACCATATACATCAAACATTTACACACGTCGTGTATTGTCTGGGGAATTCATCGTAGTAAACAAACATTTACTAGAAGACTTAGTGAAACTAGGTTTATGGAACGAAGATTTGAAACAAGAAATTATGCGTCATAACGGATCTGTTCAAAATATTGATAAGATTCCGCAAGACTTAAAAGATCTTTACAAAACAGTTTGGGAAATGTCGATGAAAGATATTATCGATATGTCTCGTCAAAGAGGATATTTCATTGACCAGTCTCAATCGTTGAACTTGTTCATGCAAGATGCTAACTATTCTAAATTGACGTCAATGCACTTCTACGCTTGGCAATCAGGTTTAAAAACAGGAATGTATTACTTGAGAACAAAAGCAGCTGTAGATGCGATTAAATTCACATTGAACAACGATAAAAAAGAAGAAACAGCTCCATCATTAGTTGCAGAAACTGAAGCAATCAGTGTTGAGGATTATAAAGCGATGTTGCTTAAAGCACAAGCTGCAGATCCTGAGGATTGTGAGATGTGTGGGTCTTAATTCCTTTTTTAGAAGAAAGAAAATAGAAGAAAGAGAAAAGATTTATTCTTAATTTATAGAAAGCAGTTATTGTAATGATAGCTGCTTTTTTGTTTCTATGCCAATTTGAGAAATATAGCTTTCGATTTCAAACTTGGCTTGTGTTTGATTGTAATTATTTTTATTCTGATAACAATATCCCCAATAATTCCCCGTTTAAATTATTACCAAAGATTTTTAAAACTTAGCATCTCAATAACTAAGTAACTCAGAAACTTTCTCTAAATTAAACCTTTATGAGAAAGCAAAGTCTTATTGTAATAATTTCTGAATGATGAAAAAAAGCAATCTTTGGTCCTTACGATTAGGTTTTTCAGGAAAACAAGCAACTCAAATTGAGGAATTAGGCTTAGAAAAGTTTCTAAAGCATTCCTATGATTCAAAATTCGATAAAAATCTTCCGTCATTTTTAGACGACGATCCCAAAACACTTATTGAACTTAAAGCATTTAAGGAATTAGTAAAAAATGCTGATTCTGAAGCCAAGAAAAAAATCCTAAAAAAAGAAGTTTATTCCGCTATCGAGTTACGAAGATGGTGGATTGATAAAATGCGGACTGATGAATTTCCGTTGCGCGAAAATATGGTTTGTTTTTGGCATAATCATTTCGTTTCAACTTCTCAAAAAGTAAAAGTCAATTACTGGATTTATCAGCATAATATGATTTTACGCGAAAATGCTTTTGGTAATTTTAAAGAGTTGACCAAACAAATCATCAAATCGAATGCGATGGTAAAATATCTGGACAATGTCGATAATAAAAAAGAAAAATACAACGAAAATCTCAGCAGGGAATTATTAGAATTATTCACTATCGGAATTGGAAATTATTCTGAAAGCGATATCAAAAACGGCGCAAAAGCTTTAGCTGGATTAAATTATGGAGACGAGGGCGCAGTCTACAGACGTTTTTCTGAAGATAACAGCGACAAAACTTATTTTGGAAAAACTGGAAATTGGAAAGCCGATGACCTTGTTGATATCATTTTCGAGCAAAAAAACATTCCGTATCTCATTACCAGAAAAATTCTGAAATGGTTTATTTATGACAATCCGCCGGAGGATTTAGTAACTTATTATGGGGATTACTTCCGAAAGAAAAAATTTGAAAGCGAACCTTTATTGACTAAAATTTTTACAGAAGAATATGCGAAGGAAAATTCGGGAAATAAGATAAAAGATCCTTTGGTTTATATCATTCAGTTAATTGAAGAATTAGAAATAAAAGACTTTGACAATGCCATGATTGCGCTTTTTTTGAGGCAACAAGGAATGGATTTGTACAATCAGGTAAACGTTAAGGGCTGGGACGGCGGAAATTCCTGGCTGACTTCGCAAATCTATTTGCAGCGAAACAATACAGCTGATTTGCTCTGTAGCGGAAGAAGTATCTCGAAGAAAATCCTAAACACAATGAGCAACGTTGATGAGAAACCGAAAGTGGAATTTGAGAAAATTGATGTAAAAATTGATTTTGATGCCACTGGAAATAACAAAACCATTATTTCTGAATTGTCTGGCAGATTGCTTTTCAATGTAAGTGAAGCAGCTCAAAAAGATATGGAAAGCATTTTGAAATATGATTTTGATCCAAAAGAACCGCATGCCAATTTTGCTGTAATCAGATTGTTTAATTACATCGCAAAACTACCCGAATATCAATTAATTTAAAAAGCAGAAATCATGAACAGAAGAAATTTTCTAACCTTGACAGGAACTTTCACAGGCGGAATGCTAATTCTTCCTGATTTTTTGCACGCTTTAGGTTCGCAGAATAATTTAATTATTGGCGAGCAATGCGTAGTTTTTGTGCAATTAAATGGGGGTAATGACGGTTTAAATACGTTTATTCCGTATGATGATCCTTTATATTATGATTTCAGGAGTAAAATTGCTTTAAATAAAGATGCAGTTATTGGAAAAAACAAAGGAATGGCTTTTCATCCTTCTTTAAAAGATTTTGCACAAATACAACAAAATGGAGATTTGACGGTAATTCAAAACGTTGGATATCCGGAACCGATCCGTTCTCATTTTAGAAGCCAGGAAATCTGGCAGACTGCAACCGATTCGAATAAATATAGTAATCAAGGTTGGTTGGGAAGATATCTGGATTTACAGTGCAATGGCCATCAGGCGACAGCCGGAATAAATTTAGATTCAATCGATAATCTGGCGTTGAAAGGAACTGAACCCAATTTTATTACAATTAAAGATCCAAACCGATTTAAAGTAAAATCAGATTTGGAAGAAAATGTAACCTTGTCGAATAATCCGCATTTGGATTTTGTTCGGAAGATTGCCAATTCGGTTACAGAAGGTTCAGACGAAATTCAAAAAGCATTATCAAAATCTAAAAATGAAATTAATTATCCTAAAACAGAATTGTCTAAAAATCTGGAATGGATTTCACGACTGATAAAAGGAAATTTAAATTCAAAAGTGTATTATACCTCTCTCGGCGGTTTTGATACACATGATAATCAAATTACAATTCATGAGAAAAAATTGGCCGATTTGAATGATGCTTTGTACAGTTTTTATCAGGATTTAAAACAAGCGCAATTATTGCAGAATGTGACTATCGTTGTTTTTTCTGAATTTGGAAGACGAGTAAAAGACAACGGAAATGGAACAGATCACGGAACTGCTGCGCCAATGTTTATTATTGGAGGAAATAATAAAGGAGCAATTTTAGGAAATAATCCAAATTTAGCCGACTTGGATAACGGCGATTTAAAATATCAAATCGATTTTAGAAGTGTCTACGCTTCTTTATTAAAAGAAAAAATGAATTTCGATTATACTAAAATCGGGATTTCGAATAAACCAGTTTCAGGATTGTTTTGATTTGAAGATAGCCACAAATTCACGAATTTTATTTCTTAAAATCTGTGTAATTCGAATTAAATAACCACAATGATTTACGCTAATTCGTGAATTCGTGGCGAAAAAAACTCAGCACCTTAGTATCTCATAACCTCATAACCTTTCAAAAGCAATTGTATATATCTCATTTTAAGCCCATATTTTTATATTATCATACAAAACCTGCTAAATTTGTTAAGAAATCCTTTTTTGTTTCATAAAATGCAATCTTTTTTTTGGTGCACTAAAAATAATTTATACATTCGCAGAGAATTTAAAACAAAACACAAACAAAATGGCAAGTAACCGTTTTTATTTTAGCAACAATTTTTATTTCTTCTTTAGTAGAAGTCAGGATTGTGCTATGGTTATTTGAGATCGAATTTTAAGACAAATAAAACTAATATACAATCCTGATGCAAATCAGGATTTTTTTTTGACTATATGACAACGAAAATTGCAATACAAGGTATTAAAGGATCATTTCATCATCAAGTTGTGAAAGAGTATTTCTCTGAAAATGTGGATATTGATGAGTGTTTGTCTTTTGAAGAATTAATCGACAGCCTTATTGCCGGAAAATCTGATCAGGCGGTTATGGCGATCGAAAATTCAATTGCAGGGCCAATTATTCCGAATTATGCTTTGATAGACAAGAATAATTTACACATAATTGGAGAGCATTATTTAAACATTCAGCAGAATTTAATGGCTCTAAAAGGTCAGAAAATTGAAGATATAAAAGAGGTTCATTCGCACCCGATGGCACTTTTGCAGTGTATGGATTTTCTGAAACAATATCCAAATATCAAATTGGTTGAGGATAAAGATACAGCAGAAACGGCAAGAAGAATTCAGGAAAAACAGTTAACCGGAATTGCGGCAATTGCAAGTGAAACGGCAGCTGAAATGTATAATTTAGATATTATTGTGTCATCGATTCAAACGATTAAAAATAATATGACACGTTTCGTAATCATCAAAAAGCAAAATTCATTTTTGCCGGAAAGCGAAATCAACAGAGCATCTGTGAAATTTGAATTGGATCATAAAAGAGGAAGCTTAGCGGCAGTTTTAAATGTAATGAGCGATTGCAAACTGAATTTGACAAAAATCCAGTCGCTTCCAAAAATAGAAACACCTTGGAAATATTCATTCTTCGTAGACGTGACATTTGAGAAATACGAAGATTTTGCAAAAGCCAAAGCATTATTAAACATTATGGCAGAATATTTCAAAGTATTAG
This sequence comes from Flavobacterium resistens, assembly GCF_900182645.1. Lineage (GTDB taxonomy): Bacteria > Bacteroidota > Bacteroidia > Flavobacteriales > Flavobacteriaceae > Flavobacterium > Flavobacterium resistens. Next base: position 455,447 of record NZ_FXTA01000004.1, read on the forward strand.
GAGAATATAAAAATACAAAACCTTTAAGCGAGTCGTAAGTTATAAAGTCGTAAGTCTTAAAGTCAAAAATAGAAAATTTAAAAAAAGCCTATAGCCTAAAGCTTACGGCCTAAAGCAATAAAAAAATGATTACAACAGCAAAACGATTAGACACAGTTGAAGAATACTACTTCTCATCAAAATTAAGAGAAGTTCGTCAGTTGATGTCTGAAGGAAAATCGATCATCAATATGGGAATCGGAAGCCCTGATTTGAGTCCGTCAAAAGCAGTAATTGAAGCAGTAGCTGCCGCAATTCAAGACGAAAACGGGCATGGTTATCAAAGCTATCAGGGATTACCAGAAATGAGACAGGCGATGGCAGATTTTTATAAAGATCAGTTTGGTGTTGAAGTGAATCCGAATAATGAGATTTTACCTCTTATGGGTTCGAAAGAAGGAATTATGCATATTTCGTTAGCATTTTTAAACGAAGGTGATCACGTTTTAATTCCGAATCCGGGTTATCCGACTTATACTTCGGTAACCAATTTGGTTCAGGCAGTTCCGGTTTATTATGATTTGAAAGAAGAAAATGGATGGGAACCGGATTTTGAAGCTTTAGAAAAATTAGATCTTTCGAAAGTAAAAATTATGTGGCTGGGTTATCCGCACATGCCAACAGGAGCGAGAGGAAGTTTAGCGTTATTTGAAAAATTGGTTGCTTTTGCTCAAAAACACAATATATTATTGATCAATGACAATCCGTATAGTTTTGTTTTGAATGATAATCCGATGAGTTTACTGCAGGTTGAAGGCGCGAAGGAAGTGGCTTTAGAATTGAATTCGTTAAGTAAAACTTTCAACATGGCAGGCTGGAGAGTCGGAATGGTTTTAGGAAATCCTGAAATTATCGATGCGGTTCTAAAAGTAAAAAGCAATATGGACAGCGGGATGTATTACGGAATTCAGAAAGGTGCTATCGCAGCGTTAAAATGTGATAAATCATGGTTCGAAGATCAAAACAAAATTTATAGACGCCGCAGAGAATTAACGGAGAAGTTAGCTGAAAAGTTAAACTGTAAAGTATATAAAGAAGGAGTTGGACTTTTTGTTTGGGCAAAACTTCCAGAAGGAATTGAATCAGCAGAGAAGTTCATTGACGAAATATTATATGAGAAACATATTTTCATTACACCGGGAACCATTTTTGGAAGCAACGGCGAAGGTTATATCAGATTCTCATTGTGTGTGAAAGAAGAAAAAGTACAAGAAGCAATTGATCGATTTTGAAAATTTTAGATATCAGATTTTAGATTGTCAGGCTGAGCGAAGTCGAAGCCCACGTTCCAATTGGAAAGCCCTTCGACTTCGCTCAGGGTGACAAGTAAAAAATCAAGATTTGAAAATTAAAGAAAAAGTATGAAAGTATACGTAATAGGAATAGGATTAATAGGCGGTTCGATGGTGCTGGATATCAAAGACCAACATCCTGATTCGACGATTTTTGGAATCGACAGCAACGAGAAACATTTGCAAGAAGCCATTGATTTAGGAGTTATCGACGAAGCAGGAAGTTTTGAAGATTTGGCTGAAGCCGATTTTGTAATTGTTTCGGTTCCCGTGGATGTGGCGCTGACGGTTTTGCCTAAAGTTCTGGATTTAGTTGGAGATAAAACGATTGTTTTTGAAGTTGGTTCGACGAAGAAACCAATTTGTGATGCAGTTGCCAATCATCCGAAAAGAAGAAATTTTATTGCCACGCATCCGATAGCAGGAACGGAGTTTTCAGGACCTTCGGCGGCGATAAGAGGTTTGTTTAAAGGAAAAACAAATATTATTTGCGAAGTGGAAAAAACCACTTTTAAATTGCAGGAAAAGGCGTTAAAGCTTTTTAGCGAAATAGGAATGAGGATTCGATATATGGATCCGACTTCGCACGACAAGCACATCGCTTACGTTTCGCATTTGTCACACATTAGTTCGTTTATGCTCGGTAAAACGGTAATGAATAAAGAAAAAGACGAACAGGATATTTTTGATATGGCGGGAAGTGGATTTGAAAGCACCGTTCGTTTAGCAAAAAGTTCGCCGGCTATGTGGACCCCAATTTTTAAGCAAAATAAAGAACACGTTCTGGAAACATTAGAAGAATATATTTCAAATCTCAGTCGGTTTAGGGATTTGTTGAAAGACGAAAATTACAATGCCATTTTTGAAGAAATGGAAAGCACAAATAAAATAAAAGAAATACTAAACGGATTAACAACAACTAAAAAGTAAATTAGAATTAAGATGGAAAATAAGAAAGAAATGAGAAAGTGGTTAGAAGATTTCAATTTAAATCACCCACTTGTGATAGCTGGACCATGTAGTGCAGAAACTGAAGATCAAGTATTGAAAATTGCTCACGAATTGAAAGATTCAAAAGTAAGTGTTTTCAGAGCAGGAATCTGGAAACCAAGAACACGTCCAGGAGGATTTGAAGGTGTTGGAGAAATTGGATTAAAATGGTTGCAAAAAGCAAAAGCTGAAACTGGTTTATTAATGGGAACTGAAGTTGCGACTGCGGCTCACTGTAAACTGGCTTTAGAACATGATATCGACGTTTTATGGGTTGGTGCTCGTACAACTGCAAACCCTTTCGCAGTTCAGGAAATTGCTGATACTTTAAAAGGAACTGATAAAATCGTTTTGGTTAAAAACCCAGTAAACCCGGATTTAGCTTTATGGTTAGGTGGTGTTGAGCGTTTGCACATGGCTGGAATCGAGAAATTAGGTGTTATCCACAGAGGTTTCTCTACTTACGAGAAAACAAAATACAGAAACATTCCAGAGTGGCAGATTGCTATCGAATTGCAAAATAAATTCCCTGATTTGCCATTAATCATCGATCCATCTCACATTACAGGAGATCGTAAAATGATTTTTGAAGTAACGCAAGAGGCTTTAGATTTGAACTATGATGGTATGATTATCGAAACGCACTACGATCCAGACAATGCTTGGTCTGATGCTGCGCAACAAGTTACTCCAGACGCTTTGAAACAAATCATTAAAGATTTGACAATCAGAAAAACGGATGATACTACAGATGAGTACAGTCAAAAAATGAAAAAACTAAGAGCTAACATCGATGTTCTTGATGCTAACTTATTAGAGTTATTAGGAAAACGTATGAAAGTAGCTGACGAAATTGGTCAGGTGAAAAAAGATGCAAACGTTGCGATTCTTCAAAACAACCGTTGGAACGAAATCTTAGGCAAAATGATTCTTGAAGGCGAGAAAAAAGGTCTTACTGAAGAGTTTGTTTTAAGAATGTTCAAAGCAATTCACCAGGAAAGTATTGGACACCAGGAGAAAATTTTCAATGCATAATTTTCTCTAAATAATATTTATGGTATAAGTTAATTTAAAATCTTTTGAACTTTGTTTTTAGGTTTTCTTATATCATAATGGTAAAATTAGATTGTTTTTTTTAAAATCTCCATCACTTAAGTAAGAAGTGGTGGAGATTTTTTTTGCATAAATATTTTTATCTTCCCAACCTTTTGATGTTTTTTGTTCTCTATAACAATATAAACCTTAATTTTCGTGTCATGAAGTTAAAATTGTTTTCGTCTGCGCCGGGCATTTTTCAAATGAATTTGAATGTATTGCTTTTTTTTCTGTTTTTTATTGGAACAAAAACTTTCGCACAAAGTCCTGAACTTACTGTTAAAGGAGAAGAACCTGAAAAAGTGAGAATGAATAAACTTTTCGTTAATGTAAAAGTGGTGGGAAATATTGCATACACTACTGCCGAAATGCATTTTTTTAATTCAGGAACTCGCCAGATGGAAGCGGAACTTATTTTTCCGTTGCCAGAAAATGTTTCGGTTTCAAGATATGCAATTGATATTAATGGAAAACTTCGTGAAGCAGTACCGGTAAACAAAAATAAGGGAAAACAAGTTTTTGAAGCCATTGAACATCGACGTGTTGATCCGGGATTACTGGAAAAAGTAGACGGCAATAATTTTAAAACGAGAATTTATCCGCTGATGCCAAACGGAGAGCGAACTGTTGTTATTGGTTACGAAGAAGAACTTTCGGCTTTTGATAAAGATAATATGGCGTATCAATTGGTAAGCCGTTTTCCGAAAAAACTGGATAAGTTTGAAATTAATGTTTCGGTTTTAGGAACTTCGACAGCACCAACTGTTACTGAAAATTCAGGAAATGAAATTACTTTTTCAAAATGGAATCAAGCTTTTCAGGCTTCTATTAAAAAAGAAAATTACCAGCCTGCAGAAAAAATTGTTCTTAAAATTCCAATTCAGCAAAATATTCCAAGTGTTTTGATGCAGGATGTTGGCGGACAACATTATTTTTATGGAAATACTTTTATTGAAGGAAATAAAACGGTTAAAAAGATACCAGCTTCGATTGGTTTGATTTGGGATAATTCTTTGAGCTGTCAGAATAGGGATTTAAAGAAAGAATTGAATTTGCTGGATGCTTATTTTCAGAAAATAAAAAATACAAAAGTTACGCTGTACTTTTTGAATTATACTTTCGATAAACAACAAGAATATATTGTTTCCAATGGAAATTGGGATGCTTTAAAAGCCGTTTTAGAAAAAACAAAATACGATGGAGGGACTCGTTTTTCGCAACTGAATTTTACGGGTCAAGATGAATATTTGTTTTTTACTGATGGATTATCTTCTTTGAGTGAAAATCTTCTGCCAAAAACTAAAAAACCTGTTTATACGATTACCTCTTCAGTTTCTGCCGATTTTGCTTTTTTGAATTTTTCTTCAACAAAAACTGGCGGTAATTTTATCAATTTAAATCAGATAAATTCAGAAACAGCTTTGGATAAATTGACGAATTCTAGTTTGAAATTTCTCGGAATAAAAGAAAATTTAACGGTAACTGATTTGTTTCCGATGGAAGGAACTTCGGTTTCAGGGAATTTTAGTTTTTCAGGAATTTCTTTAAATCCGAAAAATGAAATTATTTTATTATTTGGCTATAATAATGAAGCTGTTTTAGAAAGAAAAATTATACTTGATGGTGCGGTTCAAAACACTAATGATATTAATGTTGAGAAACTTTGGGCACAGAAAAAAATCGCCAATCTTGAATTAGAATATGCTAAAAATGCAGATGAAATTGAACTTCTTGGAAAGAAATTCGGAATTGTAACTAAAAATACCTCGTTGATTGTTCTGGAAAATCTAAGTGATTATATTTTATATGATATTTTACCGCCGGCAGAATTACGCGAAGAATTTGATCGAATTAAAAAACAAGAACGTGATGCTACATTGGCCCAGCAAAGAAATAACTGGGAAAGTATTGAAAGTTATTTTGCCAGCATAAACGCCTGGTGGAAAAAAGACACGAAATATTCTGCATCTAAATTAGCGTCAAAATCTAAAATCAAGAATTCCCAAAGAGCAAATAATAATGTTGCAAATACAATTTTAAGAAGTAGTCAAACCGTACCAGCAGGATTTATTTCTGGAATTGTTTTAGATGGGAATAGTCAGCCATTGCCAGGAGCGAGTATTATTATAAATGGACGAAGTGAGGGAGTTCAAACCGATTTTGATGGAAAATTTACGATAAAAGCTCCTCAGAATACTATTTTTAATATTACGTATATTGGTTTCGAACCTGCTCGTGTTAATGTAGGCAGAAACAATTTGGTTTCTATAAGATTAAGAGAGAATTCTCAGACTTTAAGTGAAGTCGTAACTATTGCTGGTTATGAAACAATTAAGGGAGATCCTGATGCTGTTTTAACAATAGACGAACCTGTTGGTAGTGGAACTGCCGTAGCTGTTGAGGAAGATAATAATGTATATAACATGACTCCTCAAGATAATTCTGCACCTGTAATCACTGAATTAAAAGATAAAAAAGTTGGAAGTGAAGTTGTGGTCGTTGCGGACGGAATTCAAAGGAAAAGAGATCTTGTTGGTGTTTCTGCTGAAAGTGCTGTAAAAAATAAAGATGCTGTACAAGATATAAAACCCGAAGTCGCAGGTCAGGTCGTAAAAACTATCCAAAACGAAACAAATCTAGATAGAGGTTATCTAGCTGGAGATTCCAAAAAGCCTTTAATTATAGTGGATGGTCAGTTTTATGAAGGCGAATTGACCGATTTAAAATCAGATGATATCGATACTGTAGATGTTTTGAAAGATGCATCGAGAATTGCTACTTATGGTAGCAGAGGGGCAAATGGAGTTATTATTATAACAACAAAAAAGAAGTCTTCTAATAGTGTTGTTCAAACAAAAAGCTGGAATCCAGATCGATTGTATTTAAAAGCATTGGCATCGGCGCCAAAAGAAAAACAATACGATTTGTATTTTGAGTTAAGAAAAGCTCAGGAAAGAAATCCGAGTTTTTATTTTGATGTGGCTCACTTTTTCTATAATCAAGGCGATGTTAAAAAGGCATTACTAATCATCAGTAACATTGCTGATTTAGGTTTAGAAAATCATCAATTGTATAAAACATTAACTTATACTTTGCGCGAATGGAAAGATTATGGTGATGCAGTGTTTACTGCAAAACAAGTTGCAAAATGGAGAGAACATGAACCGCAAAGCCTAAGAGATTACGCTTTAACACTAGAAGATGCCGGAAAATATCAAGAAGCATTTGATGAATTAGTAAAATCACTTGAAGTAAATTATTACGGAGAAATGAGCGGTCAATATGAAGGTGTAGAAGATATTGTTTTAATGGATATTAATCGAATAATGAAAGAGCACCCAGGATTGAAAACTGGAAAATTAGATAAAAAATATATTGCAAAAATGCCTGTCGATGTCAGAATCATCATGAACTGGAACCAAATGGATGTTGATTTAGATTTACATGTAATTGAACCAACTGGCGAAGAATGTTATTATAGTCATACTTCGACAGAAATTGGTGGCAGATTTTCTAAAGATTTTACACAAGGTTACGGCCCAGAGCAATATTTGATTCGAAATGCGGTAAAAGGGAAATATAAAATAAAAACTAATTTCTTTGGCGAAACCACATTAACTGAAAATGGCCCGGCAACTGTAATGATTGAAATTTATACAACTAAGGCCGGAAAAACTTCCAGAACTTTGAAAACAATTCAGATAGGAAAAATAAAAGAAAATGAAATTCTGGCCGAAATTGTTTGGTAAAAGTCAGAAATCCAAAGCTTAGATTTCAAATTTAAAAGGCGAAGTTGCGTTGTTCAATTCTAAAAACGTAATTTTGCCTTTTATTTTTTAGGTTTTAAAATATTTTAAAATCTAAAATCGGATATCTAAAATTAAAGAATGACAGGAACCGTTTATAAATCTACAGGAAGCTGGTATACCGTAAAATCTGAAAATGGAGATTTTATCGAATGCCGTATGAAAGGGAAATTTAGAATTAAAGGTATAAAAAGTACCAATCCTATTGCTGTAGGTGATATTGTTGATTATGAATTGGAGGAAACTTCAGATGCCGTTACCGGAACGATTCATAATATTCATGAAAGGAAAAACTATATCGTTCGTAAATCGGTTAATTTGTCGAAACAGATTCATATTATTGCTTCTAATATTGATCAGGTTTTTTTATTGGTCACAATCGATAATCCACCTACAACAACCAGTTTTATTGACCGTTTTTTGGTAACTGCCGAAGCATACGGAATTGAAGCCATTTTGATTTTTAATAAAATTGATACTTTAAATGATCAGACTTTAGATGATCAGCTTTATTTACAGCACATTTATCAGGAAATTGGATATAAATGTCTGCGAATTTCATCTACCGAAAATAAAGGTGTTGACAAGCTGAAAGAAATGATGGTCGGAAAAGTAAGTATGTTTTCAGGACATTCCGGAGTTGGAAAATCAACTTTGGTAAATGCGATGGAACCAAGTCTTCATTTAAAAACGACTGTAATTTCAGAGCAAAGCAAACAAGGTCAGCACACTACAACTTTTGCAGAAATGTACGATTTGTCTTTTAATGCCCGAATTATTGATACTCCAGGAATTAAAGGTTTCGGAATCGTAGATATGGAACCCACAGAAATCAGCGGTTATTTTCCGGAATTCTTCAAATTAAAAGATCAATGCAAGTTTAACAATTGTTTACACAAAGAAGAACCGCATTGTGCTATAAAAGCCGCTTTAGAAAAAGATGAAATCGCCTGGTCGCGTTACAATAGTTATCTTAAAATTTTAGAGGGCGACGAAGAACATTATCGCACTGACACGTATGGAGAAGATCGCGCTGCGAGCGATGAAACGAGGAAATAAAAAATAAAATTCCAATTAAATAGTAGAACATTCTATTTGCAAAGCGTAATAGAGTGGATCTAAAATTGGATTTTAAAATCTGTTAAATCCGTGTAATCTGTGGCTAAAAACTTTTGCTACATTAGATCAAAATAATAATGAAAATTGTACTTCAAAGAGTTTCTGAGGCATCTGTAACTGTTGATAATGTAAAAACAGCAGATATAAAAAAAGGTTTACTAATCTTAGTTGGAATAGAAGATGCCGATACTCAGGAAGATATTGACTGGCTTGCCGGCAAAATCATTAAAATGAGAATTTTTGGAGACGAAAACGATGTTATGAATTGTTCAGTTCAGGATATCGACGGTGAGATAATTGTAGTTAGTCAGTTTACACTTCATGCTTCTACAAAAAAAGGAAATCGCCCTTCTTATATAAAAGCAGCAAAACCAGATTTTGCAATTCCGATGTATGAAACCTTCGTAAAAACTTTGGAAAAAGAATTCAGTAAAAAAATCCAAACCGGAATTTTTGGTGCCGATATGAAAGTCAGCCTCTTAAATGATGGCCCCGTCACAATCGTTATGGACAGCAAAAATCGAGAGTAAAAAAATATAAACAAATGTTAAGGATTTCTAAAAAAAATATATATTTGGGGAAATTCCTTACTAATGAAAAACCCTTTTTTTGCGTTATTTTTATTTCTAATTGCCCTTAATTCTTATTCTCAAAAGGTTAATTATAACGTTACTTCTATTCCAGATAGTTTAAAACAAAATGCAAATGCAGTTGTTCGGTTAGATCAAATGGATATTACTATTGCTTCGCAACGAAGCATGATTATCAAAAAACAAAGAATTGTAACCGTTTTAAATGAAAAAGGACTCGGTGATATCGATGCTTATGAGCACTACGATAAAACGACTTCAATAAACAGCATTGAGGCAATTGTTTATGATGTAGCGGGCAATGAAATCAAAAAAATCAAGCGTAAAGATTTTAGAGACCAAAGTGCAGTAAGCGGTAGTACGCTTTTTTCAGATAGTCGGGTAGTTTATTTAAATTATACACCAATTTCATATCCTTTTACAATTGCTTATACATGTGAGACAGAGACTTCAAATACTGCCTTTATTCCGCGTTGGTATTTTGTAGGAGGCTATAATGCAAGCATTGAGAAATGTATTTTGAATGTTACTTTTCCGAGTGATTTAGGTTTCAAGAAAAAGGAATTTCAGTTTACTGGATTTAACATCAAAAAGACAGAAGAAACCGCTACAAAACTAAGTTATGTAGCATCGAATATTTTGGCTCAAAAAGGAGAAGATTTAAGTCCGTCTCCATCTGATTTGTTTCCAAAAATTATAATGGGTTTAGAAAAGTTTCATTTAGAAGGTGTTGATGGAACGGCAACAACCTGGGAAGCATTTGGGAAATGGTACGGAGATAAAATTTTAACCGGAACAACGACTTTGTCGGAAGAAACCAAGTCAAAAATGAAGGCGCTTGTAGGCAATGAAAAAGACCCGATCAAGAAAGCAAAAATCATTTACGATTATGTCCAAAAAAAATCAAGATATGTAAATATTGCTATTGGAATTGGCGGATGGAAACCAATGCTGGCCAGCGATGTTGACCGTCTGGGATATGGCGACTGTAAAGCATTGTCAAATTATACCAAAGCACTTTTACAAGCAGTTGATGTTCCTTCTTACAATACCATTTTATATGGAGATTCATATAAATCTAATATTCAGTCTGATTTTGTTTCAATGCAGGGAAATCATATGATATTGGCAATTCCAAATGGAGACAATTATACTTTTTTGGAATGTACAAGTCAAGACGATCCTTTCGGTTATCAGGGAACTTTTACAGATGATCGTGATGTTTTGATTGTTAAGCCAGAAGGAGGTGAAATTGTTCGCACAAAGATTTACGAAGACAAAGGAAATATCCAAAAAGACAAAGGAATTTATACAATTGATGAAAACGGAAACTTTTCAGGTTCTATTTCGATAACTTCTGAAGGCTCGAAATATAATGAGAAATATAGAATCGAAACCTATCAGCCAACAGAAAAAGAAGCTCATTATAAGGAATATTGGGATAATATCAATAATCTGAAATTAGGAAAAATAACATTTTCAAACGATAAGGAAAATGTTCGTTTTACTGAAGATGTACAATTCAGCGCTATAAATTACGCTTCAATTTCAGCAAACAAAATGATTTTTGCCATTGATGCTTTCAATCAAAATACAGGAAATATAAAACGAATTAGAAACAGAAAAAATCCGTTCCAAATTCAGCGTGGTTTTTTAGATTCTGATGAAATTGAAGTGAATCTTCCTGCCGGTTTTACAATCGAATTTCTTCCTGGAAATTATGAACTCAAAGGGAAATTCGGCGAATACAAAACCGAAATCATCAAAAAAGAGAATAATAAGCTTGTTTACAAACGAAGCATGTTTTTGAATAAAGGAAAATATTCAAATAAGGAATATGATGAATTTCGTTTGTTTATGGAACAGATTTCAAAAAATGATAATGCAAAAATTATATTGATTAAAAGCTAATAAACTAACCAAAACCAACTAATCAAAAAATACCACATGAAATTAATCAAGATCTTCAGTATTTCAATTGTGCTGTTAATCGTTTCAAAAACTACAGCACAAGAATTTAAATTAGGAAAAGTATCTGTTGCCGAATTAGAGCAAAAAGTGCATCCCAAAGATTCAGCAGCGCCGGCCGCTATTTTATATAAAAGAGGAAGAACCAGAATTGAGTACGATGTAAGTGAAGGAGGTTTTGCTACAATGGCCGATGTTGAGGTTCGAATAAAAGTTTATAAAAAAGAAGGTTATGAATGGGCGAATCAGGCAGTTTGGTATTATAAGCAAGCTAACTTTGTTGAAAAAGTTACTTTTTCAGATGCCTATACTTATAATTTAGTGAACGGTAAAGTCGAAAAAACAAAATTAAAACCTGAAGGGATTTTTGATGAAGTGCTAAACAAGTTCAAAGCGCAGAAAAAAATTACAATGCCTAATGTAAAAGAAGGTTCTGTAATTGAATTTAAATATACGATCAAAAGTCCGAGCGACAGAATAATAAGAGAATGGAATTTCCAGGAAGCTATTCCGGTAAATTATTCTGAATTTGGTACTAATATTCCAGAATATTATGTGTTTAATCCAAGACAAAAAGGCTATGTTTTTCCTAAAATGTCGGTTGAAAAAGGACCACGTTCCATTATAATTACAACTAAAGAACGATCAAATGTTGGCGGATTTGGCGGTCCAGTCAGAACCGATTTTTCAACAGACAAATACGAATATATAGAAACAAGAACAACATACATAGCACAAAATTTTCCAGCTATAAAAGAGGAATCTTTTGTAAACAATATGGACAATTATGTTTCCAGCGTTCAACATGAATTAGCGATGATAAAATATCCGAATTCACAGCTGAAAATGTATTCAACAGATTGGGAATCGGTAGTGAAAACAATTTATGATTATGAAACTTTTGGTCCTGAATTAAATAAAACGGGTTATTATGAAGATGATTTAAAAGCGCTTCTTGCCGGAAAAAATACACCTGAAGAAAAAATCTGGGTGATTTTGAATCACGTAAAATCTAATGTGAAATGGAACGGTTACACGGGTTATGATTGTGACAATGGCGTTAAAAAAGCATATAAAGAAAAAACAGGAAATATTGGTGACATCAATTTAATGCTTACTTCAATGCTTCGCTATGCAGGTCTGACTGCAAATCCGGTTTTGCTAAGTACACGTGAAAACGGAATTGCTTTATTTCCTAACAGAACTGCTTTCGATTATGTAGTTGCCGCTGTCGAAACGCCGCAAGGAAATTTATTGTTAGATGCTTCCAATAAATTTTCAACACCAAATATTCTTCCTTTTAGAACCATTAACTGGACAGGAAGATTGATCCGTAAAGACGGTACTTCTGAAGAAATTGAGCTGACACCTAAAAAAGCATCAAATGATTTTGTTTTTATGATTTATAGTATTGATGCTGATGGAAAAATTTCTGGGAAAACCAAAAGACAATACACAGATCACATGGCAATGATTACAAGAGAAAAAATTGATGGTGTTAAAGAAGAAGATTATCTTGAGAAATTAGAAAATAAAAGCGGAAAAATTGAGATTAGTGATTACAGCCGAACTAACGAAAAAGATATTTTGTTGCCTGCCATAGAAACATATGCCTTTACCGGAAATGATTTATGCGAAATTATTGGTGGTAAAATTTATATTAGTCCAATGCTGTTTTTTACAAATGATAAAAATCCGTTTAAACAGGAAGTGAGAGAATATCCGGTTGATTTTGGATTTCCGCAAATGGATAAATTCAATATCACAATTCAGATTCCTGATGGTTTTGCCGTTGAAACATTGCCAGCTCCTGCGACTATAAATATGGAAGATAATGCAGGAAGTTTTAAATTTAATGTTGCAGCGAGCGGAAATAGTTTGCAGGTAATTATCTCAAATCAAATTAATGAAGCTATTTTTTCTGCAGAAAAATACGAAATGCTGAAAGAATATTATAAAACAATGATTGCGAAAGAGACAGAAAAAATTGTTTTAAAACGTATATAAAAAATGAAGGTTAAAAGTTTAGCGATTGCAATTTTGCATATTTTTTTGCAACAAAAGTAAAATCACAAAACAAAGAAATCATTTAGACTTTAAATCTTTCAAATCTTGAAAATAAAATTCAGATTAGCTGTATAAAAGAAATTAACAATAGTATTTTTGTAGCTGGCGATTATATTGGATTAAAAAATCTTTTCCAGCAAGTGATCGCCAGCCAAAATGAAAAAATTGTCTTTAAAAAAATATAGCAATGGATTTGAAAAATGCTCAACTTGATGTTGATACTTGGATAAAAGAACACGGAGTTCGATATTTTAACGAATTGACAAATATGGCGCAACTTACAGAAGAAGTAGGTGAAGTTGCCCGAATTATCGCGCGTCGTTATGGAGAACAATCTGAAAAGGAAAGTGATAAAAACAAAGATTTAGGTGAAGAATTAGCCGATGTTGTTTTTGTGGTTTTATGTTTGGCAAACCAAACCGGAATCGATTTGCAGGCTGCTTTTGACAAAAAAATGGATTTAAAATCGGTTAGAGATAAAGATCGTCACAAAAACAATGATAAATTGAAATAATTGTGAAATTTCAGCGTGAATTTTGATTTACGAACGAGGAGTGGTAAATTGCGCACTCGAATTATGTTTCTCATAATTCGCAACTCATAACTAATATCATGAATTTAAAATTAAGCACGAATTCACCATTCACAATTGATGATTCGAAACTAAATATCACAGGTTCTAAAAGCGAAACGAACCGTTTATTGTTACTAAAAGCTTTATTTCCAAATATCATTTTAGCCAATACTTCAAACTCAGACGACAGCGAAGTAATGCAAAAAGCGTTAATTGGAAATGATGAAATCGTTGATATTCATCACGCCGGAACTGCAATGCGTTTTTTGACAGCTTATTTTGCTGTAAACGAAGGCAGAGAAGTGGTAATGACAGGTTCTAGCAGAATGCAGGAACGCCCAATCAAAATTTTGGTTGATACTTTAAGACAATTGGGAGTTGAAATCTCATATGAAAAAGAAGAAGGCTATCCGCCAATTAGAATCAAAGGAAAAAAAGTTACGGCTTCAAAAGTTACTTTGGCAGCAAATGTAAGTAGTCAATATATCTCAGCACTTTTATTGGTAGCTTCAAAATTAGAAAATGGTTTAGAGTTGACTTTAGAAGGAGAAATTACTTCGATTCCGTATATCAAAATGACTTTGGCTTTGCTGACGGATTTAGATATTAAAACTAGTTTTGAAGGAAACGTAATTAAAGTTTTCCCTAAAGAAGCTGTTGAATCAAAAGAAATGGTCGTAGAATCGGATTGGAGTTCAGCTTCTTATTTCTTCAGTTTGGTTGCTTTATCTGAATCTGCTAAAATAACTTTGAGCAGTTACAAAGAAAACAGCCTTCAGGGAGATTCAGAATTAGTTTCTCTGTATGAAAAGATGGGTGTAAAAACGACTTTCCAAAACAATAAAATGACTTTGGAAAAAGTTTCAGGTTTTAATTATCAAGATGTAAATTTTGAATTGAACAATACTCCAGATATTGCACAGACAATCGTAGTAACTTGTTTAGGTTTAGGTATTGGATGCCATTTAACTGGACTTCATACTTTAAAAATTAAAGAAACAGACCGACTTGAAGCTTTAAGAATCGAGTTGACAAAATTAGGAGCGAATATTTCGGTTACAAATGAAAGCTTGACTTTGGTAAAATCAGATAATATAAATCACGATGTAAAAATCGGGACTTATAATGATCACAGAATGGCAATGGCTTTTGCACCATTGGCAATAAAAGTACCAATTATCATTGAAGATGCCGGAGTAGTTTCAAAATCATATCCAGATTTCTGGGACGATTTAAAAGCATTAAATTTTCAAGTCTCAGAATTATAATTAAAAAATATTCGTTGACAAAAATATAGCCTCTGGTTTCAACCAGAGGTTTTTTTTATGTGTAGATTTTAGCGGTTTTCAAACAAAAGATTTCGATTAATTTGAATCTATATAACTTATATGGTTTAATAAAAAAGCTTTATGATTCAAAAAAGTTAAATTTGACTTAAAGAATATCTTTTTAAGTCAATCTGAAACATCAGTAAATCAAGGACTTTTGAAAATAAAAGCCAAAACACTTGACAACGCCTATTTCACAATCGTATATTTGCAAGCGATTTAAAATTTTAGATAAAAAAATCTAAGATTGATATTTTAAAATCTAACTTCAAATATGAAATTATCACACTTCAATTTCAATTTACCGAAAGAACTTTTGGCTGAATTTCCAGCAGAAAACAGAGATGAATCTCGTTTAATGGTAATTGACCGTAAAAAAAACACTATCGAGCATAAAATGTTTAAAGACGTTATCAACTATTTTGATGACGGAGACGTTTTAATTCTTAACAATACAAAAGTTTTCCCTGCGCGTTTGTATGGAAATAAAGAAAAAACGGGAGCGAGAATTGAGGTTTTCTTATTAAGAGAATTAAATTCTGAGCAACGTCTTTGGGACGTTTTAGTTGATCCGGCTAGAAAAATCCGTATTGGTAATAAACTTTATTTTGGTGACGATGATTCATTAGTTGCTGAGGTAATTGACAATACAACTTCTCGTGGTAGAACTTTACGTTTCTTATATGATGGTTCTTACGAAGAATTCAGAAATAAATTAACAGAACTTGGAGAAACTCCAATTCCTAAATACATCAACAGAGAAGTTACTGCTGAAGATGCTGAAAGATACCAAACAATCTACGCAAAAGAAGAAGGAGCTGTTGCGGCGCCAACTGCTGGTTTGCACTTTTCAAAACACCTTTTGAAAAAATTAGAAATCAAAGGAGTAAATTTTGCTGAGGTAACTTTACACGTTGGTTTAGGAACTTTCAATCCAGTTGAGGTTGAAGATTTGTCTAAACACAAAATGGATTCTGAGGAATTAATTATCACGCAACAAGCTTGTGATATTGTGAACGAAGGAAAAGCAAAGAAAAAACGTATTTGTGCTGTTGGAACAACTTCTATGCGTGCAATTGAAAGTTCTGTTTCTTCTGCAAATACTTTGAATCCTTACGAAGGATGGACAAATAAATTTATTTTCCCTCCTCACGATTTTAGTATTGCAAACTGTATGATCACAAACTTCCACACACCAAAATCAACATTGTTAATGATGATTTCTGCTTTCTGTGGACATGATTTAATGAAAAAAGCATACGACGAAGCAATCAAAGAAGGATATAAATTCTATTCTTACGGAGATGCGATGTTAATTCTTTAATTAGAATTTATCTTTAAAATAAGAACCCGACAGTTTTTTTAGAATCTGTCGGGTTTTCTGTTTTTTATTGGTTTCAAGTTTCAGGTTTCAAGTTTGACGTTCGTTATGAAATTTAACCGCAAAGTTCGCAAGAATTTTTGCTCAGTTTGTGTTTGCTAAATGAAAAAGAACGCAAAGCTTTGCGAACTTAGCGTTTGTAAACGTTAATCCTGATAAAAATCCTTGCGAACTTTGCGGTTAAATCACACAAAGCATATCAACTTGAAACTTGAAACCTGAAACAAAATGAACAAAATTTGTTATTTTAGCAACCAAAACAAAACAAAATGACTTTTCAAAATACACGCGAATTTGCACGAGGGCTAGATTCGAAAGACGCATTAAACCACTATCAGGAACAATTTATTTTTCCTAAAGTAAATGATAAACGAGTTATCTATTTTACTGGAAACTCTTTAGGATTACAACCAAAACGTACCAAAGCTTACATTGATGAAATAATGAATGATTGGGCAGAATTGGCTGTTGAAGGTCATTTTTATGCGGAGAAACCTTGGTGGGATTATCAGGAAAGGTTTGCAGAGCCGTTGAGTAAAATTGTGGGTGCGCTTCCATCAGAAGTTACGGTTATGAATACTTTGACTGTAAATCTTCACTTATTGATGGTTTCTTTTTATCAGCCAAAAGGCAAACGTTATAAAATTATCTGCGAAGAAAAAGCTTTTCCGTCAGATCAATATATGTTTCAGAGTCAGGTGAATTTTCATGGATACAAACCAGAAGATGCGATTGTAGAAATTAAACGCAGAGAAGGAGAACACAATATTCGTCTTGAAGATGTTTTAGCAAAAATCGAAGAAGTTGGTGATGAATTGGCTTTGGTTTTAATTGGCGGAGTAAATTATTATACCGGACAAGTTTTCGACATAAAAACCATTACAGCAGCCGGACAAAAAGCTGGAGCAAAAGTAGGTTGGGATTTAGCACACGCTGCTGGAAATATCAAATTAGAACTTCACGATTGGAACGTAGATTTTGCGGCTTGGTGCAGTTATAAATATATGAATTCAGGACCAGGAAATGCTTCTGGCTGTTTTGTTCATGAAAAACATCATAATTCAGATTTACCAAGATTTGCTGGATGGTGGGGACATAACAAAGAACGCCGTTTCAAAATGGAACCAAACTTTGACCCAGTTCATGGAGCTGATGGATGGCAGATTAGTAATTTACCAGTTTTGTCTTTAGCGCCTTATTTGGCATCAGTAGAAATGTTTGCTGAGGTTGGAATGGATGCTTTAATTGCAAAACGCGATCATATTACTTCTTATTTAGAATTTATTCTTCATGAAATTGATAAAGAAGTAGAAAGTACTTTTGAAATTATTACACCAACAAACCCAGAAGAAAGAGCTTCGCAATTATCAGTTTTCCTTCACGGGCAAGGACGAAGCTTATTCGATTATTTAATGAAAAATGGTGTGATTACAGATTGGCGTGAGCCAAACGTTATTCGTCTTGCACCAGTTCCTTTGTATTCTTCATACGAAGACATGTATGACTTTGGACAAATTCTGAAAAAAGGAATTTTAGGGAAATAAGGTTTCATTTAAAAAAAAATAGTAAGCGTACTGTTTGTCATTTCGAGGAACGAGAAATCGCACTAGAAACTCCGCAAAGTATGTCTCGATCTTTGTAGAATATCGAGTGCGATTTCTCGTTCCTCGAAATGACATAAATGAGAGAAAAACTAAAAATCTTCTAATCTTATAAACTTTCCGAAAAATTCTGTAATAAACATTATAGCAGATATTCCGTATTTTGTAGTGTATAATTTTAAAAACTACAATCATGAAAGGCTTATATATTTTATTAGCAGCGATACTTTTAACTTCTTGCCAAAATCAAAGCAAGGAAGATTTAAATAAAGCCAAACAAGCCAGTATTGATTCAATGAAAGTTGAGATTAACAAACAGCGTGTTATCGATTCGATGAAGACTGAAATGGCAAAGGTAGAAGAGAAACAAAAAGCAGAAGCACAAAAAGTTGTTGTGGTTCACGAAAATGACGGAACAGCAACTGCCGCGCCAGCAAAAAAGAAAGGCTGGAGCTCAACTGCTAAAGGAGCAGTAATTGGTGCCGGAGTAGGTGCAGCTACAGGAGCAATTGTCAGTAAGAAAAAAGGTGAAGGTGCCATTATAGGAGGTTTGGCTGGAGCTGGAGTTGGTGCCGGTACAGGTGCAATTATTGACAGCAACAAAAAGAAAAAAGAATAGATCTAAAATATTATAAATAAAAAAACGCCGATTCAAATTTATGAATCGGCGTTTTGTTTTATGCTAATTCCAATGCTGGAATCTGAATGGCATTTAATTCTGATTTATAAAAATTGAATTGATTCTTGATTTTTTCTTCATCGTTTTTGAAGTAAAAAGTTGATGAAAATAGATTTTGATAATATTCAATTCCTTCCAAAATATTGGCTTTGAAAGAATTCCATTTTTTCAGTTGATTTGAAGTAACTTCAGAAACAGATTCGATTTCGTTTCTAAAATAATCAACATACATTTTTAATTCTTTCACAAATAAATGAGGACGATCTGTTCTCAAAACTGATTTCCCCTGATAAATATGCTGAAGCATTTCTTTCAATGAAACTTCCTGATCAAAATAAGCCAAATTTGGTCCGGGACAAATGACAACACCTTGCGATTGCCCTTTTATTTTAATATCATTTTCAAGATAAGATGCATTTGCCAAACCAACACACAAACATGATTTTTCGGTGATTTTGATTTTGCTTTTTTCAAAATTTTCGGCTGATAAAGAATCTTTTTTGATTTCGAGTTCTTCCAGTTTTATATCTTGATATTTTTTTGATGCCGTACAAATTCCATGTGGATCATATTCTTTGCTTAATGCTAAAAATTTCTTCGGACACGAGCTTCCGGCTTTATTTTCCTGAATACGTTTTTGTTTTAAAAATTCATTTGTTGTTCCTTTCAAAGTATTAAACGGAACTCCCAAAGGTGAAATATTACTTAGATAAAAATCATCTTCCTTTGCATTCATCAATAAATTACGAGTTTCCTTATCTACAGAAGTGGCTTCGGGAACCAATAAAAACGGAGAACCCCATCCAACAGCATCTACATTATATTCGTTTAATAAAAATTCATGTTCTTCAGAAGTTCCAACACCGCCTTGTACCGTAATTTTTAATGGTAAAGGATTTTCAGGAAAAAGCTGATTTTTTAGCTGTAAAGCTTTAATCATTAAATCGTGGGCAGATTGTGTCAGTTGTTCTTTTTTTTGCTTGAATTCTTCTAAAATAGTGCCCAATAAGAGTCCGTCGGTTGCAAAGGCATGACCACCGCAGTTTAATCCTGACTCAATTCGGTATTCGGAAACCCAAAGTCCTTTTTTCGCAAGGAAATTTCCCTGGATCATAGCCGATCTAAAATCACTCACTTTTAAAATGATTTTCTTTCTCAGTTCATTATTTTCATTCGGGAAAAAATCTTTGAAGTTTTCAAAATAACCAAACAATCTCGGATTCATTCCGGCTGAAAGTACCACAGACGATTCTAAATTACTGTTCGCAAAACCTCGCAAAGCGGCATGAGCGTCATTAAACTCAATTGGAAGCTGTTCATTTTTGATAAAATTATCTTTATCCAGTTTTGTCATAATATTGACATCGATTTCTCCGGGAAAAAGATGTGATTCAATATAATGCTGAATGTTTTCTTTAAAAGCTATTCCGTCGTCTAATAAATTTTGGAAACCTTTTTTTATGTCAGAAGTATTGGGTAACATTGACATGAAGTTTTCCAAAGCTGTTTTGCTTTCAGTTAATTCAGTTTTGAAATTTTCGAATTTCTCTTTTACAATTTTATCGACTAAATTTAAGTAAGAAGTAATTCTTTCAGCGCGGTAATCATGAAATTTTTGCGTGATTTCTTCATACGGAAGATTGAATTTTACGCTATAAAAATTACGCATCTTTTCAATCAAATCATGGTCGGCGAGCGCGATCACAGATGAAATTCCATATTGTGCAACGCGAATGGGACTGTCGATTGTATAAGCAAGTCCCATTACCGGAATATGGAAAGTATGTAAAGGTGTTTTTGTCATTAGATTGCAGATTAAAATAAAGACAAATATTGAAAAAAGGATTTTCCTAAAACCTGATAATTGTCAGGTTTTGAAAATGTTGAGGAAGTTTTTCCGCCAGAAATTCTCCTCAATCTTGTCATTTCTCGTTCCTCGGAATGACAAGATTGAGGAAAATCTTTGTGATTTTTATATCAAAATCTTCTTCAATGATTCTGCAATACTTCGCCACAAAAAGTTATAGAATGATTTTTCCTGAATTCTTTCCACTTCGACATCGGCGGTTTTGGCTTTGTCTTTTGAATCGTTTTTTACCAATAAATTTGCGACGGCCGTTTTGAGTTTGGCTTCTTTTTCTGGATTTTTCTTTTTGTAAAGTTTCACTTTAAGATCGTCATAATCTAAAGAAGCATTTCCTTTTGAAACATTATCATTTCCGTAAAAATTAAATCGGTATTTATTGAAAGTTCCGGTAAAAGTGGTGTTCATATAAGGTTTGGTAAATCTTGTCATTGCAACAACGTCAAAATTTGAGATGATGCCCTGAATGTGAAATCCATCGGTTTTGTCTAAAACATTAAAATTCCAATCTACATCTAATGGAGATTTTTTCATGAAAATACATTTCACTTTGATTTTTACATCATCCGTTTTTTTTAATCCAAAACCGCTTTTCAAATTTGTTGCCTGTAAATTGAATTGGTCAAATGTCAAAATTCCGGGGCCTTTTGAAAAATCAATTTCTTCTTCATAAACCAGTTTCGATTTCAAAACCTGAAGAGTGTCAATTTGAAGCGGGAATTTAATATTTCGCAATAAATGATTGTAAAGATATTTTTTGCTTAAATCGTCTTTTGGTATTTTACTTCTGTAAATATTGGCGTCAAAATGATGTATTACAAGGGAATTTGCTTTAAAATAAAATTGGTCATTTTTAAATCCCCAATCCATTTTCGCAATTTGAGCCGAATCGAATTTTAAGGTATAAATATCCTTTTCTTTTTCCAATCGTTTCACAAAATTAGGTCGGTCAAACTGAGGAAGATTGGTAAAATTATTGATTTTCAGAAAGTTTTTCTCCGTGCTTATTTTTCCAATAGTTATATGATAAAAAGCATTAGGTCTGTAAAATAAACTATCAATAATTAAAGCATATTTTTGATATTGAAGCGGAATTTTTTCTTTTAAAGTCGTATCGGTGATTAAAATTCCTTCCAATTTTAAAATGATTTTTTTAACGCTGAAAATTGGTTTTTCAGTATCGAGCGAAACAACATCAATTGTTCCCTCATTCAGATAAATATTCGAAACCGCAACTATTTTTCGGAAAGGAGCCACAATTTCAGTTTCAATGCTTTTGCTGTTATTCAAAAGTTTTTCGCCTTTTTTGTATAAAATCACGCGAGGTTTATTGATGATTATACTTTCGGCCTGAATAATATCGTGAAAAGCCAAATCCCAAATATTGAAATGTTTTATAGTAATCGATTCAATTTTAGAAAAAAGACCGTTTTTACTGTCTTTCGGCTCGTTTTTCGGACTTACCAATAATGTCTGAGCATAGATATTTCGAGAAAAAAGCGATACTTCAATTTTTTCATAATTGATATTGTATGCCGTTTTGTTTTTCTCATGAATGATAATCGGAAGCTGTTTTTTGATCCAGTAATTCAAACCAACATTGGCGAGAATCACAATAATAAACAGAGAAATTACTCCGATTGCTATTTTTTTATAGATTGACATTTATTGTATTGATTTTAAATATAAATTTAGACTTTAGAAAATAAAGTCGTTTACATGATTTTGTTTTTACGTTACATTTTAACTAATTATCACATCGCAACACTTTTTTTGAATATGAAAAAACTTAAGAAATTCCTGCTGGTTTTATTTGTCCTGATTGTTGTTTTAGGAATAGGTTTATGCGCTTATATTTTTCATTTAAAACCCAAGTATGAAGGAGAGCTGGAATTGAAAAATCTTGAAAAAGAAACGACTGTTTATTTTGATGAATTTGGAGTTCCTCATATTTATGCCGATTCTGAAAAAGATGCGATGACAGCGCTTGGATATGTTCACGCGCAGGAAAGATTATGGCAAATGGAATTGCTCCGAAGAATCGCTCCGGGACGTTTATCTGAAATTTTCGGATCTGTAGCGCTGAAAAATGATAAGTTTTTCTCCGGAATTGGTATTGAAGAAGCTTCGGCGAAAGCCATTTCCAAATTAGATAAAAATAGTCAGGCGTATCAGTTGACGATGGCTTATTTGGATGGAATTAATCAATATTTAGATGAAGGTGTTACGCCAGTAGAATTTACTTTGGTTGGTGTGAAAAAAGAAAAATTTACTATAAAAGATGTTTATAATATCTTCGGATATATGTCTTTCAGTTTTGCAATGGCTCAAAAAACAGATCCGTTATTGACTGAAATTCGCAATAAATATGGTGTCGAATATTTGAAAGATTTAGGAATTGAAGGTGAATTCAATACGACTCAGTTAAAAAGCTCAAAAGAGAATATTGAGGAGTATACAGAAATTTCAAAATCGGTTGCGGCTTTGTTGGACAAATCACCAATTCCACCATTTATTGGAAGCAACAGTTGGGTAGCCGGACCTCATAAAACCAAAAGCGGAAAAGTGATTTTTGCCAATGATCCACATATTGGATTCTCACAGCCTGCCACTTGGTACGAGGCACATTTGATTACGTCTGAACATGAATTGTACGGTTGTTATTTAGCAGGAACTCCGTTTCCGTTGCTGGCGCACAATCGCGATTATGCTTACGGTTTGACAATGTTTGAAAATGATGATATTGATTTTTATCAGGAGAAAAATAAATCGGGAGACAATAATCAATACCAAACTCCGACGGGTTTTGCAACTTATGAAATCAGAAAAAAAACAATCAAAGTCAAAGATACTTCTGATGTTGTCATGACTATAAAATCTAGCCGACATGGACCAATTATGAATGATGTTTTAGAGCGTTTGGATAAAAAAAATCCTATTGCAATGTCATGGACTTATACGCGAGAACCTATTCAGATTTTAGATGCGGTTTACGGACTTTCGCATGCAAAAAGCAAAGATGATTTTAGAAAAGCCGTTCAATTAGTTGCAGCGCCGGGATTGAATGTGATGTATGGCGA
The DNA here is from genome assembly GCF_900182645.1 of Flavobacterium resistens. Lineage (GTDB taxonomy): Bacteria > Bacteroidota > Bacteroidia > Flavobacteriales > Flavobacteriaceae > Flavobacterium > Flavobacterium resistens. The sequence goes on from NZ_FXTA01000004.1 coordinate 478,920, forward strand.
TGCTAAAGGAAATGTGGCTTGGTGGGCAACAGGAAAATTGTATAAACACGACAAAGGCGTGAATACTTTTTTGATTCTTGATGGCGCAAGCGGAAAAGATGATATTAAAGAATATCTGGATTTCTCAAAAAATCCATCTTCTGAAAACCCGAAATGGGGTTATGTTTATTCGGCGAATAATCAGCCTGAAGCTATAGATGGTTATTTGTATCCGGGTTATTATTTGCCGGAAGATCGTGCGAAAAGAATTTCAGGTTTAATGGATGCCAAATCAGATTGGGATAAAGAAGCAATCAGTAAAATGATTTATGATAATACTTCTCCGATTGCTCCGGGAACTGCTCAAAGTTTGATTTCAAATTTAGATAATAAAGCGCTTTCATCAGAAGAAAAACAAGTTATAGATGTTTTAAAATCATGGAAAGGAACAACAAATCTACAAGATGTTGCGCCAACGATTTACAACAAATGGATTTATTTGTACATGAAAAATACTTTTGAAGATGAAATGGGAAAAGACAATTTCGATTTGTTTTTAGGAACGCATATTGGTAAACAAGTTATTGCCAGACAAGTTGCAAATGAAAATTCAGTTTGGTGGGATAATATCAAAACCAAAAATGTAAAAGAAACGAGAAAAGATATTGTTTCAAAATCATTTCATGAGGCGGTTACAGCACTTCAAAAACAATTAGGAACTACGATTTCAGATTGGAATTGGGGCAAAGTTCACACCGTTGAGCATGAACATCCGTTAGGAAAAGTAGCAGCATTGCGAAAATTATTTAATGTTGGACCTTTTGCATCGCCAGGATCAAATGAAGTGATTAATAATTTGTTCTTTGGTTTTAACGAAGAAGGTAAATATTACGTAAAAGGCGGACCTTCAACCAGAAGAATTGTCGATTTCTCTGATATTGAAAACAGCTGGAGCATTTTACCAACCGGACAATCCGGAAATCCATTCAGTAAACATTATCACGATCAGGCAAAAATGTACAATGAAGGCAAATTCAGAAAAATGAAATTGAATAAAGATGAGATTGTGAAAACTTCAACGAAATTGGTTTTGAAACCAAAGATATAGACAACTTAAAAATTATTAATTGAAATAAAACCCCATCTCTATGTATAAAAAAATTATTGCTTTTGCTTTGTTCCTTTCCGTTATTAGTTTTTTCACTGCTTTTTATAATGATTATAATTCGAACTTGTATTATGTTTTAAGTTTTTTCAATTATAGTATTGCAGGATGGATTGATGTAGGCTGGATTGAAGCTAGAACCTTGCGATTATTTTTCAATTTTCTATTGTTTGTTGGTGTGATTGCTTATTATTTTTCAAAAGGTAAAGAAACACGTCTTTTGCGCTTTAGTTTCGCTACATTATTTGTACAGCTTTGTTTTGGTGTTGTTGTTCAGTTTATTTTTATTTTAAATAGATTCGAGGGAATTGAAGTAAAGAGTTATGCAGGCATTGCCATCTCTTATGTAATAACTTTTTTTGTACTTTATGTTTTATATAAAAGCATAAAATTCATGAGTGAGCAACAATCATTAGATTTTGAAACGGTTGATTATACGGAATCAACAGAAGTTTATTATTTTAAGACAGGAAATTGGGAACGCTTGCTTCATTTCATAATTGATAATTTAATTTTCTTGCTGATTGGATACCAACTTTTCATGGGAATTTTATCTTTTGAATTTGTCAATTCTTATTTCGGAATAGTGAGAGGAGATCATGCTGATCGATTTTTTTTACTAATTGTTTTTCCAGTATTCAGCTTTGTTTACTATTATATATTTGAAAAGCTTTTTAGCGCAACACCCGGAAAATTTTTAACACAAAGCAGATTGGTCAACAGTGAAGGTTTAGTTCCTGCTAATTCTAATGTGCTTTTAAGAACTTTATGTAGAAATATTCCTTTTGACGGAGTATCTTTTTTGTTTAATGCCAGCTGGCATGATAATTTGTCAAATACCGAAGTATTTAAAGAAAAGAAAAGTGAAATTAGTGGAGCCTATTATTTCTTGATTATCCCAATTTTTGGCATTCTTTTATTTTTGGTAAAAGCAATAGAAGGTTATTTGCATACAACCAATATTTAAACTTTTCAGCTTAAAATAAAAAGGTTCAAAGGTTTTAAAAGAAAAACCTTTGAACCTTTTCAACTTTGTGCTTTTGGACCTTATTTAGAAATATACTTCCCTAAAACAATATCATTTGCAAAAATGTTCAGATTATTTGCAAGCGCTTTGTTAGCAAGCATTACATTTTTGGTTTGGTAGGCAGTATCTTTTTCGTACGCTTTTAGAAGAGTTTCTAATTCTACTTCATCATAAAAGGCAAAAGAATTATAAATGGCGTCCCTGAAATTTTTATAATTGATGCTTTGCGTAATTTCCATCGATTTTTGTTCGTTCCAGCCTTCTTTGGCGGAGGCCTCATTAATTTTAGTCAGACAAAAATCAATTACATAAGTTTTATAATGTACCGCTTCGACAATTTTATCGACGATGATTTTGTTTTGCTGTGTTGGCATTGCCGGAGGTGGCGGATTGTTTTGCGACAAGCATTTTGAGGAAATAAACAAACAAAACAAGGCAGTCAAAAGACTATACTTTTTTAGATTTTTCATAGGTTATTTAGCTGTTTTTGGGAAGAGCTAAAATAGTATTTTTTATGATAAATCATCGAATAGGAATGTTATAAGTTATAACAAAAAAACTCCGATAAAGCAGTTTGAAGCTGCCTTGTCGGAGTTTTTTGAATTTATGATTTCGTTTATTTTTTCGAAAGTTCAGCTAAAACTTTTTTACCACCTTCATTACCAGGATCAAGTTGAACCGATTTTGTATAATTTTCAATTGCCAACTGTTTATCGCCATCGGCTAAATAAGCTTCACCCAGACTGTCATAAGTATTTCCTGATTTTGGAAAAGCTTCTACATTAATTTTGAAAACTTCAATCGCTTCTTTCTTTTTGCCTGTTTGTAATAATTGATATCCAACTCGGTTCATGTCGCCTTCTTTAATGGCGTATGTCGGATCATTTTTTAACTTTTTATAAGTTTCATTTCCTGCTGTAACGCCTTTTTGTGAATAGGCATCTAATAAATCAAGTGCCAATGATTTTTTTGCCTGATTATAAGGCTGTTTGTATAAAATAGCTCTGATTGAATTATTCATTTCGCCCAAAACAGTTCCGCCTGTATTATTTAATAAAACAACTAAAATCTTATCAGAAGGAATTCTTGAAATGATAGTATTAAATCCATTAATTCCGCCGCCGTGTTCTATAATTTTTAGTTTTTTATCACCAACTGTAACTTCTTCAACGCCCCAACCATATCCGTATGAACCATCCCAAGCTTTAATATAAGGTTTGAATAGCAATTCCATTGATTTTTCTGAAAGCAATTTATTTGTATAAAGTGCCTGATCCCAAAGATATAAATCTTCAACTGTCGAATACAAAGATCCCGCCGCATAGGGAATACTCATATCGATAAAAGAAGCGTTAGTTATATTTTTTCCCTCTTTTTCATAACCTGCCGCTCTGTTTTTTATGATGATTTCGCTGTGATCAAAACCAGTATTAGTCATTTTTAGAGGCGTCAGTATAACTTCTTGTAAATATTGCTCGTATGTTTTTCCTGTGATTTTTTCGATAATATATCCCAGTAAAAAATAACCCGAATTACTATAATTGAATTTTTCACCTGGCGTAAATTCCAGTGGAAGACTTGAAAATGTTTTTACAAATGCTTCAGGTGTATACGAATTTCGGGCTTTCTCTCGCATAAAGTTTGGTACACTTGTGTAATTAGGAATTCCAGATGTATGCGTCAAGAGATTATGAATCGTTATTTTATCTCCAGTTTCTTTTGGATAATCTGGTAAATAAGTCGTAATTGGAACATCTAATTTTATTTTTCCTTCTTCGGCCAATTTCACAATTAAAAGCGCTGTGAATTGTTTTGTAATAGATCCTAATCTAAATTTAGTGTCAGGTTGATTGGGAATATTCCATTCAAAATTAGCCGAGCCAAAACCTTTTTTGAAAATTACTTTTCCGTTTTCAGCCACTAAAGCCGATCCGTTAAATTGCCCATATTCGTTGTATTTGCTCAAAAGCTGTTCAATTTGTTTGGCTTTTTCCTGAGCGAAAGTTGTAATGGTAAAAAGAAATAATATTGCACAGAGGGCAATTGGTTTGATTGACTTTTTCATAATGATTGATGATTATGGTTTTAGGATTAATGAAATAATTTGTTTTTTGATTGATGATTGAAACGTCATAACAATTACATATTCAGTATTTTGTAGTAAAAATACCGAAATAAATTATCGTGTTCTAATTGTTAGACGACTGAATTATCGTTTGGTTTCAATTTCAATCAATTTTTTTCCATTTTCTCCTAAAAAATGTTCCATAAGCTTCGTGTAAACTTTATATCCATCATCGACGTTGGTAAAAATAATCAAGCCTTGTTTTGTTTTTGGAAAAAGAAAAAACAGCGTTTGTACGCCTTGATCAGCGCCACCATGCGATAACGCGTAATTTTCATTTCCTAAATCGTAAATTTCAAAACCCAATCCAAAATATTTGTCAGCCTTTGTTTGTTTTACCTGATGTCTATTCATTTCCTCATAAACTTTTTTGCTCAAACCATCGCCATTCATTACACTGCATAAAAAAGTTCCATAATCCTGAATTGTGGTCAATAAATCGTCGGCAGCATTTGCGGTTTTGTTTTTTACAGGTTCGTATGCATTTCCGTTTTTGTCATAATTGATAGCATATCTTGAAATATCTACTTTATCGTTCCAGATATATTGTGTGTCGTTCATTTTCAGTGGTTCAAAAATTAATTCTGAAGCCAACTGATTAAGGGTTTTGTGGAATTTTTTCTCTAAAGCTTTTCTCAAATATTCCATTCCCTCGCCAGAATATTGATATTGAGTTCCAGGTTTGAATTTAAAATCCAATTTTCCGGATTTATTCATATAACGCCAGTTTGGAAAACCAGTTTGATGACTTAAAACAATTCGCGTAGTTAGTAATTTATGATTCGGATCGTTTGCAATGTCTGGATCCGTCCAGTATTTATATAAAGGTTCGTCTAAATCCCATTTTCCTTGGCTTACTAATTTTAATGCTACAATTGCTGTAACTGGTTTTGTTAGCGAAGCTACATTCCAAATTGTGTTATAAGGTGCAGTAATACCTTTTTTAAGTTCGCCATAAACTTTGATTTGCTTCAGTTTTCCTTCCGAAATAATTCCGAGGCCTAAAGTTGGGATATTATTCTCTTTCAGCCATTTCTCTGTTTCCTGTTCATTGTCAAAAAGAGTTGTTTTTTCAGCTTCATTTACAGCATTGTGATCGTAGCTCAAAGATCTTTTTAATCTCCAAACATTATTTTCTAAAACCCAAACATGCGTAAATCTTGCTTTACCAACTAATTTTTCGTTTTCAGGTTTTAAAGGTTCATTTTTAGCTGCTACATTTTCATAAAATTGATGAATTCCAGTTTGAATAGCAGCGTATAAAACACCTTTTTTATACATCGGAAAAATTTTGGTACTTCCATCAACTAATTCACGTCTGCATTTATAGGTTGCCGGTGAACCACATAAACCATTTTTGAAGCTTTGTAAAAATTCTGTTTTGTTTGAAGTTCCGTCTTTATCGTGATAAAATTCGAATTGATCGCTGTATAAATTTTCAAATTGGCTAATATCACAAGTGTTAAAACCAACATTAAAAAGAAGGCTGTCACGTGACATAATAGTTTTGTACAGTTCTGAGTTTTTTTCTTCTTGCGAAAATATGGTTTGAGAACAGAATAATGCAATTCCGAGTAAAATGATTTTTAATTGGAAAGTAATAAAATTGATGGTTTTCATTTTGATAATTGATTGATGATTAATGATTTTGCAAGAATACTACAATCAAAAATAGGGAAATTGTACAAAAGCGAAATATTATCTTTTTTGAGAAAGAAAATACGAACTTGGATTGAATGTTTTCGGACTTGCTTTTGTTACGTCTTTGAACTTTCGTATAAAATGAGATTGATCAAAATATTTATTGTAGAGCGCAATATCGGTCAGACTCATTTTTTCTAAATCGGCAGAAATCATCTGGTCGACCGATTTTCTGAATTTTAAAATCTGAATGTACTTTTTGATCGTAAGCCCAGTTGCCGTTTTAAATTTAATTTGAAGAAGACGCTGCGAAGATTTTATCTTTTTAGAAATGTCCGAAACTGAAATTTCTTCTTCCTGCATTCGGATTATTTCACAGATTTTTTCAATCGTATTTTGATTCGGATTTGAATTATTCAGTTCTTCAAAATAAGAGTTTAATTTACCTAATAAAGTTTCAATATCAGAATCAATCTGAATTTGAAAAGGCAATTCTGCCGCATCAATTTTAATGATTGAATCGACAAAATTGCTCAAGTCATATTTGGGAAACATCGAAATCGTCCAGGCGTGAAGCTGAATAATAGTGACTTTAGTTTTCGGCTGAATATTGACCAGAACTTTATTGGTCATTTGTGAACAGAAATAAATGCCTTCACTCATTTCATATTTCTGTTTGCTTGTATGAACTTCTATTGCATTTCCGTTTACAATCGCTAGATTAAAACAGCCATTTGGTAAAACGAGTTTGTTTTCAATTTGGCTTTCGCCGATGCTGTTGTCAAGACACCAAATTTTATTGACGAACCTTTCCGTTTTATTAGAGACATAATGTTCAGAGTAGAGGTTCATTTTTTAAGTGTTGTCTTGCTGTTTTTTATTTTTTTATAAATCTGGCGAAACGGAATTTCAGATATTTATTTATAGGTAACATTGGCTCCATTAATTTTTAATGAATTAACCAGTTCTTTAAAAGAATCAAGATATTTATTGAATTCGACATTATCCTTTGCAGAAAGAACAGCAGTAATAATTGTAGTTTTTGATTCAATAACCAGTAAAACTTCTTCTTTAGAATCTGGATAAATATAAGATACAGGTTTGTAACGTCCAGTCAAAAAATTCCCAGTTTTTAAATTCTCAAATTTTAAATTTAAATCGCTAATCTTTATTTGAGGAATATCATTTTTTAAGCCTGAATTATTTCCTTCAATCCATAAATCCATATCAGGAGGCGATTGATAATCTAATCCGTAAACATACATATATGTATTATCGCTGACATTTTTTTCATTAGGTTTTATTAAAAAAGGAATTTGCTCATTCTCAACCTGAATCCAATTTTTGGGAATATTTAGCATTATTAAATGTTTATTGCCAGTCAACAACTTTGATTGCGCATAAAAATTGAAAGAAACCAGAATAAAAAATAGGATAAAAAAGGTTTTATTTTTCATGGATTTTTGAAAATTGTATCAAGCTAATGTATCACTTTTTTTGTTAAAGAATAAAATGTAATTATATAAACTCCCCAAAATAATCTCGTTTAGTATTTTCCCATTCTTCCAAAATAATACTAAAATAAACGTCGTCTTTGCTTTTTCCTTCAGAATCAACATAATTATTTCTAAAAAGTCCTTCTTTTAAAGCTCCAAGTTTTTCAATTGCTCTCTGTGATCTTATATTTTCTAGATCTGCGCTGAATTGTATTCTTCTAAATTGAATCTTTTCAAAACCAAAATTCAGCAACTCAAATTTGCAGGCTTTGTTTAAACCAGTTCCTTGAAATTCTTTTCCGTACCAAGTCCAGCCAATTTCGCATTTTTGACTCGCATGATTCACATAACCATAACGTGTGCTTCCTGCAACTTTATTTGTTGCTTTGTCTATAATTAAAAACGGATAACAAATTCCGTCTGCTTTTTGTTTTAAGGTGCTTTGAATATAGTTTTCGAAATCTCGTTCATTTCGAACGTACATTCCCATATATTTCCAGATTTCATCATCAAAAATAATTTGTTTGAGTTCTGTATTTCTTTCACTATCAAATGGAATTAATACTGCTTTTTCGTTTTCTAGAATAATATCCGATTGTAAAATTTCGCTGTTCATGATTTTTTAAAATATTAATGTAATCTTAAAGCGAAGGTAGTTGTTTAATTTTTGTAAATAAATTGAATAATATAACAAAATGTTGCATTTGTAAAACAAAAGATCAAATTCTGATTTTGCCCAATTATATTATAGGTATGATTAACTTTTAAAACTATAACAATTAAAAACGTTATTCGAAATAGTTGGCTCACAAATAATTCGTTTATTTTAAAGGTTATCTATAATTATTACTTATTTTTACGACCCAATATATTAGAATTTCCCTCGATGCAAACTTCATTAAAAATTGCTGTAGTTGGTTCTGGACTTGTAGGATCGCTTTTGGCAATTTATCTTAAAAAAGCTGGTCACACCGTTCATGTTTATGATCGTAGTCCCGATATTAGAAAAATAAATTTCTCTGGCCGTTCTATAAATTTGGCGATGTCGAATCGCGGATGGAAAGCACTTGATGCTGTAGGAGTTGGCGATTCGGTTCGTGAAATTGCAATTCCGATGGATAAACGTGCGATTCATTTAGTAGATAAATTGAATTTTCAGAATTATGGCCAGGAAGGAGAATCTATTTATTCGATTTCAAGAGGAAAACTGAACAGAAAAATGATCGATTTGGCTGAAGAAGCCGGAGCTGAATTTCATTTTGAGCAAAAAGTTTGGGACGTTACCTTAAGCGATGCAACCTTGCATATTGGCGAAAGCGAAAGAGGCGAGTGGGAAGAACGAAAATTTGATATGGTTTTTGGTGCCGATGGAGCGTTCTCAAGAATCCGCCACAGAATGCAGCGACAGAGCATGTTCAATTATTCGCAGGAATTTTTGAATATGGGTTATAAAGAATTGAATATTCCGGCAAATGCTGATGGAACTCATAAATTAGATAAAAACTCATTTCATATTTGGCCAAGAGGCGAGTACATGTTAATTGCATTGCCAAATCTTGACGGAAGTTTTACCTGTACTTTATTTATGCCTTTTGAAGGTGAAAACTCTTTCGAATCATTGACGGATCGTAAAATGGTGGAAGATTTCTTTGAGAAAAATTTCCCGGATTCGATTGAGGTGATTCCGGAGTTGGCAAATGATTTCTTTAAAAATCCAACGAGTACTTTGGTTACAATGAAATGTTTTCCGTGGACTTTTGAGAATAAAATTGCTTTGATTGGAGATGCTTGTCACGCCATTGTTCCGTTTTATGGACAAGGAATGAATGCAGGTTTTGAAGATATTACGGTTTTGAATGAAATGATTGAAAAGTACCAAGACGATTGGAAAAAAATATTTTCAGAATACCAAATTTCCAGAAAACCAAATGCAGATGCAATTGCAGAGCTTTCATATCGTAATTTTATGGAAATGAGCACTAAAACTGCAGATGAAAAATTCTTGCTTCAAAAGAAAATAGAAAAGATTTTTTCCGATAAACATCCAGACAAATGGATTCCGCTTTACAGCCGTGTTACATTTAGTGATCGTCCTTATTCTGAAGCTTTAGCGATTGGTGATTTTCAAAATGCAATTATGGAAGAAGTTTTAAAACTAGACAACATCGAAAATATCTGGAATACGCCAGAAGTTGAAAATAAAATTCTTGCGTTGCTACAAAACGCATAACTTTTAGCCATATAAGTGATATAAGTTGATATAAATTCATTTGTGTCTAATAATAAAACCCGAAAGATTTTAAAATCTTTCGGGTTTTGTATTTATAAAATTAAATGAACTTATATCATTTATATGATGTAATTTCTACTTCTTAAAGATTTTGGTCAAAACACCAAAAACGCCTCTAATAAAAGTAGCACTGGTAACAACTTTCAAAACAGATTTTGTAACGACTTCTGTAGTACTAGGTCCTGTTTTTGAAGATTTTGTTGGAGCTTGTTCTTCTTGTTCAGCTGCAGCCTGAGTAGCGCTTTCAATCTTTTTATTCAATATTTCGTAGGCACTTTCCCGATCAATTTCTTCGGCATATTTTTTAACCAATTTTGATTTGCCGTTTATTTCTTCAATTTCATCGTCGGTTAAAATATCCATTCTGCTCATTGGCGCGCGCATCATCGTCGCAACAAGCGGAGTCGGAATCCCTTTTTCGCTTAACGCAGTAACTAATGCTTCTCCAATTCCTAAACTAGTTAGCAACTCATCCGTTTTATAATAATCGGAAGTTGGATAATTATCTGCCGTCTTTTTAATTGCCTGGCGATCATTTGCTGTAAAAGCTCTTAATGCATGCTGGATTTTTAAACCCAATTGCGCCAAAACACCACTTGGAACATCCATCGGGTTTTGAGTTACAAAATAAACACCAACACCCTTTGAACGAATCAATTTTACAATAGTCTCAATTTGTTCCAATAATGCTTTGCTGGCTTCATTAAAAATCAAATGCGCTTCGTCAATAAAAATTACTAATTCTGGTTGTTCGGCATCACCTTTTTCAGGCATTTTTTGATAAATTTCGGCAAGTAAACTTAACATGAAAGTTGAAAACAATTTTGGTTTATCCTGAATATCCGTCAAGCGGATGATATTTACATAACCTTTTCCATTTTCGTCAATTCGCATCAAATCTTCAGTGTCAAAAGATAATTCACCAAAAAATAAATCACCGCCTTGTTGCTCCAATTCAATTATTTTTCGAAGAATTGTTCCTGTTGTTGCAGTAGAAATTTTACCATAATCTGCTGCAATTTCGTCTTTACCTTCTTCAGTAATATAATTAATGACTTTTTTAATGTCTTTTAAATCTAATAAAGGCATTTGTTTGTCATCACAATATTTAAAAATAACTGCAACAACACCAGCCTGAGTATCATTAAGGTCTAATATTCTGGAAAACAGCACAGGACCAAATTCAGATACCGTTGCACGAAGACGAACTCCGTTTTGTTTAGAGAGTGACATTAATTCTACAGGAAATGAAGCTACATTATAAGGTATATTCATTTTTGCATGGCGTTCCGTAATAAAGCTTTGTTCTTTGCCTTCTTTTGCAATACCACTGAAGTCTCCTTTAATATCCATCATTAAAACAGGAATTCCCACATTTGATAATTGTTCTGAGAAAACCTGAATTGTCTTTGTTTTTCCAGTTCCAGTCGCGCCAGCTATAAGTCCGTGGCGGTTCAGGGTTTTTAACGGAATTTTTACATGAGCATCTGCAACAGCCTCTCCATCCAGAATTGCACTTCCTAAAGTAATGCTATCGCCTTTAGAAAGATAACCGTTGTTGATGTCTTGAATGAAATTATCTTTTTTATTCATGTTTTTATTTGTAATTTAGATGATTATAAGAGTTTTGCTTCATTTTTTAACAATAAGACTATATTTTTTTTAGTAAGAAAATGCTTTTTTTGATTGAAAATGATATAAAAAATAAATTCTCAGCTTTTTAAGAAGATTTCAATGGATTAATTGAATATTTACTAAAACGTTGTAATTTTTTTACTAATCGACCTTTTTTTTGGTTTATCAAAAAAATGACAGCGACAAATTAATGAGATATTTTTTAAATTGACGTTAAATTTCCTTCAATAAAATTAAAAAAAGTTTTTTTATTTAAACTAAACGTATAAATTTGCTCCTCTACAAGTTAAATATAACTAAAAAATAAAAATTATTTAAAACTATTAAAATTAAAAAAAATGGCAAACGTTAAAGTTAAAAAAGAAAGCACTTCAAATGGGGGAGGAATGATTTCAGGAATCATTATTGCAGCATGTGTTTTTGTTGGTTGGTGTATTTGGAAATTCGTTATGGGGGATTCAGCTAACTTTGAAGGAGGGAATCCAGAAACAGGTCACCCAATCAATACTTTAGGTATGGTTTACAAAGGAGGTTTCATTGTACCAGTATTATTAGGTATGCTTTTAATGGTTGTTGTTTTTTCTATTGAAAGATTTATCGTTATCGGTAAAGCTGCAGGTAAAGCTAACTTAGACAAATTCATGAAAAGTGTTCAAGGAAGCATTAAAGAAGGAAACATCGAGGCTGCTATCGCTTCATGTGACAAACAACAAGGTTCAGTTGCAAATGCAATTAAATCTGCTTTGATTAAATATCAAGACGTTAAAAAAGAAGGTTTCAATAGTGAAGAGGCTTCAGAAGTAATCCACAAAGAAATCGAAGAGGCTACTTCATTAGAAATGCCAATGTTAGAAAAAAATATGACTATTATCTCTACTTTAGTATCTTTAGGTACATTAGGAGGATTATTAGGAACAGTATCAGGTATGATTAAAGCGTTTGGTGCGTTAGCTTCTGCTGGAACTCCAGACCAGGCAGCTCTTGCAACAGGTATCTCTGAGGCACTTATCAACACTGCAACAGGTATCTCTACTTCTATCTTTGCAATTGTTTCTTACAACTTCTTTACTGCTAAAATTGACGATTTAACTTACTCTATCGATGAGGCTGGTACTACAATCGTGAATACTTACAGAAAATTCAGAGGAAGTTTAAAACAATAATTAATTTTTGATATATAAATAATTAGATTTAATTATATCAAAAAAATAAAATAAAAGATAATGGCTAAAATTAAAATGAAAAAGAAGTCAACATCGACAGATATGACTGCCATGTGTGATGTTGCGTTCCTTTTGCTTACGTTCTTTATCTTGACTGCTACTGCTAAAGTTCCTGAAGCGCTTCCTGTAGATATGCCTGCTTCTACTGTAGAACATAAATTACCAGATTCTAATTTGGCAATTATTACAATAGGAAAAGGATCAGACGGAAAGAGCAAAGTGTTTTTCGATATCAAAGGAAGAGAGATTCGTAAAAGAACTCTTGAAGGTATGGGAGCAAAATTTGGAGTGACTTTTTCAGAAGATGATAAAGCTAAATTTGCGTTAATGGATGACTTTGGTGTTCCAGTAGCAAGTTTAAAGCAAATCATTGATATGAAAGCAGCTGATAGAACTAAAGCAAATCAGCCAGGTATTCCAATCGATTCTTTGGATAATCAATTAAAAGAGTGGCTTTTGGTTTCAAGAAGAGCTACAATTGACCTTGAAGACAAAGAGTTAGAGATTGCAATCAAAGGAGATGCTAAAGAACAATATCCTCAAATCAAAAAGATTATGGATATTTTACAGGAGCAAAAAATCAATTCCTTTAACTTAGTTACAGGTACAAGAGGAAAAGACTTTTAATTAAAAAAGATACACTAAAATGGCTGAATTAAATACTGGCGACAGTGGTGGCGGAAAAGGTGGTAAAGTAAGAAGTAAAAAGCAAAACTCAAAAGTCGATTTAACGGCAATGGTGGATTTGGCATTCTTATTGATCACGTTCTTTATGTTAACCACATCGTTGTCAAAACCTAAAGCGATGGATTTATCGTTGCCGGATAAGGATGAGAAAAATCCGGAACAAAAGGATACCAAAGTAGATGAGAATCGTACTATGACAGTAATGTTAGGTGGAGATAATAAAGTGATTTATTACATGGGATTATTAGCTAGTCCTAAAGTAGGTCCTAAGGATATAACTTATGGAAAAGATGGTATCCGTAGAGAATTATTAAAACAGAAACAAAATGTTTTAGCATATTCTACAGCTTTAGGAAAACCTAAGAATGGAATCATTGTGATTATCAAACCAACTAAGAAATCAAATTACCGTAATTTGGTTGATATCTTAGATGAAATGGCGATCACTGGAGTTGAAACTTATGCAATTGTTCCTGAGTTTAGTCCTGAGGAAACAAAATTGATAGATAAAAAATAAGAATTATCTTGTTTGAACATCCTAATAATCAAGAAAAATGAAATTAGATATTATAAAAAATCAGTGGCTTGATATCGTATTCGAAGGACGTAATAAGATATATGGTGCATATGAGTTAAGAAAATCGAACAACAAAACTACGGTAAGAGCACTTATCATTGGTTCGATTATTTTTAGCTTTGCTGTAGCAGCTCCTCTTATTGCAAGCTATTTGCCAGATTCTAGCGAAGATGATGCGAATAAAGATATTAAGATCGCTACAGTTAAATTACCTCCTAAGAAAAAAGAAGAGGTAAAACCAAATGAACCGCCACCACCGCCACCACCACCAAAAGTGGATCAGGTGAAGTTTGTGAAGCCGGTTGTTGCTAAAGCAGAAGAAGTTACTGAGGATCCACCAAAAATTGAAGATCTTAAAGATAAGAAAGTTGGTGCTGAAACTATTAAAGGAGATCCAGATGCAGTTTTAACTGTTGAGGAACCAGTAGGTACTGGAACTGCTGCAGTAGTTGAAGAAGATAACCAAGTATATAACACAGCTGGTATCGAAGTAAAACCAGATTTCCCTGGAGGTATTGAAAAATTCTACAAATTCGTAGGAAACAATTATAAAACTCCAGAAGAAGAAGGTTTAAAAGGTAAAGTTTACGTTACGTTTGTAGTTGAAAAAGACGGTTCATTAACCGACATTAAAGTTTTAAGGGATATCGGTTACGGTACAGGAGCAGAAGCAATTCGTGTTCTTAAAAAATGTCCAAAATGGACTCCTGGCGAACAAAATGGTAAAAAAGTTAGGGTATTGTACTCTCTTCCTATTACTATTCAATCTGCAGAATAATGTTAAAAGATATGCTTAATAATATTCAGAAGAAATCGCTCAAAGAGCGATTTCTTCTTGTTTTAGGAATACTGTTTTTTTTAATATATCTTGTGCTGGGTTTAATGATTATGTTTTGGGAAAAATTACCTTTAAACATGGAACCTAAATACAGATATGCTTTTGGAGGACTATTGATTGTGTATTCAGGAATACGCTTCCTTAGGTTAATTAATTCTAATACGGACTAATATGTTGAAGTATAGTAAAGTCTTTGGTTTGGTTGCTTTTGTTTTTTTGTTTGCCATGTGCAACCAAAAAAGCAAGAATGAATCAGAAGAAACAATTTTAAAAGGATCACTTGATGTTACAGTTGATGAAACAATAAAACCAATTGTTGATGATCAGGTTGCTGTTTTCGAAGGAACTTACTATGATGCCAAAATCAATGTGAAACCTAAATCTGAGGTTGAGCTTATCAATGATTTGCTTAATAAAAAAGCTAAAGTTGTAGTAACTGCTCGTAATTTGACAGCGGAAGAATTGAAAAGATTTGAAAAAAGTAAAATTAATCCTAGAGTTACGCCGTTTGCTATAGATGCAATAGCTTTAATTTCAAATAAAAGCAATAATGACACATTAATTGCGTTGAAGTCTGTGATAGATTTTATGCAAGGAAAAAAAGATACCGGAATTAAAGGGCTTGTTTTTGATAATCCAAACTCTAGTACAGTTCGTTATATGAAGGATTTGGCCAAGATGAAAGATATTCCAGCAACTGGAGTGTTTTCTTTTAAAACCAATGATGAAGTGATTAAATTCGTTTCTGAAAACGAAGGAATGATTGGGGTAGTTGGTGTTAATTGGTTGTCTCAGCCTTCAGCAAATATGACTCAATATATAGAAAAAGTCAATATTTTGGGCGTGAAAGGTGTAAACGGCAATCAATATTACTATCCAAGCCAAAATGACCTTGCCGAAGAGAAGTATCCTTTGGCACGTGATTTGTTTATTATAAATTGTCAGGGTTATACAGGATTAGGAATGGGCTTCTCGTCATTTATGGCAGGAGAAATTGGTCAAAGAATTATATTGAAATCTAGTTTGATGCCAGTGAAAACACCGGGAAGAAAACTTAATATTAGAACCCAAATTTTAAAAGATAAAGAATAAATTAATTACTACAAAGATGAATAAATTTAAAATTTTTAGTCTTGCCTTAGTTGCTACAGCTTCTGTTGCAAACGCGCAAGACATCAAAGAAGCTAAAAAAGCAATTGATGCTGAGCAGTTTCAAAAGGCAAAATCTTTGCTAAAGTCAATCATCAAAGCAAAGCCTTCAGATGGTGAAGCTAATTTTGTTTTAGGTAATATCTATTTAAACCAAAGCGTTATCGATTCTGCTAAAATTTATTACCTAAATGGTATTGAAGCAGCTGATAAAAAAAATCTGAATTATATTGGATTAGGTCAAATTGATCTTGATAACAAAAATACCGCTGCTGCTCAAGCTAATTTTGGTTTGGCAACTAAAGATATGAAGCGTAAAGATGTTGATGAATATATCTACATCGGTAAAGCTTACATCAATTCAAACAATCCTGATTACAATAGTGCAATCACTAGTTTGAAACGTGCTTTAGCAATTGAACCACAAAATCCAACAGCTTTGCTTACAATTGGTGATGCTTATTACGGAGCAAATAATCAAAATGATGCTTACAAAGCTTACCGTGATGCTTTTACTGCTGATCCAACGCTTTTGAGAGCTAAAATGCAATTAGGTGTTTTGTTGAAAGGTGCTAAATCATATGATGAAGCTATTAAAGCATTCAATGAAGTTATTACTATTAATGCTGGTTATGGTCCTGTTTACAGAGAATTAGCTGAAACGTATTACAAATGGGCTAGAAATAAGCCTTCTACAGCTAAAACTAATTTGCAGAATGCAATTACAAATTACGAGAAATATTTAAGTTTAACAGATTACTCTTTAGATTCAAAAATGCGTCATGCAGATTTCTTGATCTTGGTAAAAGATTACAAAAGTCTAGAAACTGTTGCAAACAAAATGATTGCTGAGGACAAAGTTAATCCTAGAATTTACAGATATTTAGGATATTCTGCTTATGAGAATGGAAACATCGATGTTGCTCTTAAATCATTAGAGGATTATGTAAAAGTTCCTAACAATAAAGTAATTGCTAAAGATTATTTATACTTAGGATTTGCGAAAATTAAAAAAGGTACTGCTGCTGATGGTACAATTGAAGCTTCTGCGTTTGAAGCTGGTTTGACTGATATCAAAAAAGCCGTTGCTATGGAACCATTAGCTGTTGAGGATCTTGGTGATTTTGGTAAAGAATTGTTTGGTAAAAAACAATACAATCAAGCTGCTGCTATTTATGAGTTAAGCACAACTAATACAGAGCAAAAAAACTACTTAAACGATAATGTTTATTTAGGTATTTCACTTTATTATGCTAATGCTAACAAACCTGCTGGGACTGCTGATGCTGCTGCTTTGACTAAAGCTGATGCTGCTTTTGACAGAGTTCTTGTGGCTTCTCCTACTTATGATGAGGCTTACTTATACAAAGGAAGAATCAATAACTTATTGGAAAAAGATGATTTAATTATCAAAAACTACGAAGAGTATGTTGCAAAAACAACTGCTAAAGGTGCTGAAGAATTAGCAAAACCTGCGACAGTAAAAAAAATAGTTGAGTCTTACAATAGTATTGGTGCAGCTTATGCTAATACAGACAAAGCTAAAGCAGTTGAATATTTCAATAAATCTTTAGTTTTAGATCCTGCTAATAAATATGCAGCTGATTCTGTAAAAGCTTTAAAATAATAAATTAGTTTCTAACTTATTATAAAACCGACAGTTCAATGAGCTGTCGGTTTTTTTGTTCCGTTAAGAAATGACTATCTTTGCACTTTAAAATTGAATAATGTTATCAAAAGAAATACAATTAGAAGTTAATAAAGGAGCTATGTTGCCTCTGATGGAAGAATTTTATACCATTCAGGGAGAAGGTTATCATACAGGGACAGCGGCGTATTTTATTAGAATTGGAGGATGTGATGTTGGTTGTCATTGGTGCGATGTGAAAGAAAGCTGGAATGCAGAACTTCATCCGCCAACAAGTATTGATTTAATTGTGAAAAATGCTTCAACTTATGCAGATACTGTAGTAATAACTGGTGGGGAGCCTTTAACATGGGATATGACTTTGCTTACGCAGCAATTAAAAAATGAAAATTTAAAAGTTCATATTGAAACATCTGGAGCATATCCTTTAAGTGGAACTTGGGATTGGATTTGCCTTTCACCAAAGAAGAACAAATTGCCAACTCAAACGGTTTATGATAATGCTGATGAATTAAAAGTGATTATCTACAACAAACACGATTTTATTTTTGCAGAAGAACAAGCCGAACTTGTTAATGACAATGCAATTCTGTTTCTTCAGCCAGAATGGAGTAAAAAAGAAGAAATGACTCCGCTGATTGTTGATTATGTAATGAATAATCCAAAATGGCGTGTTTCTCTACAGACGCATAAATATTTGAATATACCGTAAAAAAAATCTCTTCAATTGAAGAGATTTTTTTATTGCCAGTTTTTATATTTTTTTAAAGTCGTAATGTGCGCCAAATGGTGGTTTCCATGCCAGGCATACATTCCTATAATTTTCTTTAGTTTGTTTTCTGAGTTATCTGCTGGATGTATAAACGTCTTTTCTAAATCAGATTCTGATAAGTTTTTCATGATATAGCCTAGTCTGAAATGAAGCCCTTTTAATAAATCTAAGGTTGGCTGAATCGGCATTGTTAAATTATCATTTAGTTCAGACCATAAAACTTCATCATAAGCTTTAATCACGGGATTGTTTTCAGTTAATGCCCATTTGATTCTAACATAACAATGCATGTGACTTTCAGCGCAATGATGGATAACTTGTCTCACGGTCCATCCATCGGGACGATAAGGCGTATCCAATTGCTCATTGGTCAAATGAATGGTTTCTTTTGCTAATTTTTCAGGGAAAGCTTCAATTTCTTTAATTCTTTCAGAATGATATTCTGGCGAATAATGTTCTGGAGCAATAAATTTTCCAATAGGATATTTTAAATTTTCAAGATCAAATTCTTTCATTGTGTATGTTTAAATGTTAAATAGAAAGTTTGGCTAAATAATCATAATGTTCGCCCTCTAAAATAAGTTCACATTTTAATCCATTAGCAATTGCTGCGTTTTGTAGTGTGTTGTAATCTAGATAAAGCCAGTCAAACGATTCTTCTTTTTCTCCTTTGTAAGAAATTGTAAAAGTTAGTTCTCCATAATAATCATTGCTTGACGGAATCCATTTTCCGCCATCTTCATCCTCATCAAACATATATATAATATCTGAACTGTCAATTAAAATTTGACCTCCAGGATTTAATAACGATTTAAGTTTTGATAAATATTGATTGCAGTTTTCTAATTTTCCAAAAATTCCGGTACCATTCATTAATAGAAGAATGGTGTCGAATTTTTCTTCTTGAAAATCAAGAATGTTTTGAACTTTTGGTTTTTTTACTCCTCTTAATTTACAAGTTTCGATTGCTTTTTCTGAAATATCAATCGAGGTGACATCTAAATTACGATCATTTTGTAATGAAAGACTATGACTTCCTGCTCCGCACCCCACATCTAAAATTTTGCCGAAAGATAACTGAAGTGCTTTTTGTTCTAATTTCGGCATTTCATTATAAGACCGAAATAAATACGCAACACTCATTTCGTCTTCTTCAGAAATTGAGGTCTCGGTAATAATATCTTCAGGTGAATTATTGGTTTGGAAATCGTACATCGCTTTCCCAAATAGATCTTTCATCGTAATTTAGTTCAAAGATTAAGGTTTCAAGTTCAAAGTTGTTTAATTTTGCAGAATCAACTTTAAATTTTAAACTTGAAGCAAATTTTAAATAACTTAAATAAGTTAGCCAAAGATAAGCATATCGAAAACAAAAAGTATTTTGATAAGCTTAAAAAGAAACAGCCTAAAAATTTAGATTATATAATGCAGGATTTGCATGACGCCGAATTCAAAAAAACGGATTGTCTGCAATGCGCCAATTGTTGTAAAACTACAGGGCCGTTATTTACCTTGGCTGATATTGAAAGAATCGCGAAATCGTTTAGGCAAAAACCACAGCAATTTATTGATCAGTATTTACGAATTGATGAAGATAAAGATTATGTTTTAAAAAGTGTTCCGTGTACTTTCTTGGATAGTGAAAATTATTGTATGATATATGACGTGCGTCCAAAGGCATGTCGCGAATTCCCACATACTGATCGTAAAAAGTTTCATCAAATTTCAGATCTGACATTAAAAAATGTAGCAATATGCCCTGCTGCATATAATATTGTTGAAGAAATGAAAAAGAAAATGCCTTTATAAGGAATCTGAAAAAATCGTAATTGTTTTTTCTGACAATTCAATTCTGATTTTTTAAACGTATTTTTGACTTAAATAAATTAAGCGGTAAGTATCATCATATAACATCATTAAATTGAATTTAGAATATTTTATAGCCAAAAGACTTATTACTGCAAAGGATTATAAAAGCAGTATTTCGGCGCCAATCATAAAAATTGCTATTTCGGCAATTGCAATTGGTATTATTATGATGCTGGTTTCCGTAGCAACCGGAATTGGACTGCAGCAAAAAATCAGAGATAAAATCTCTGCTTTCAATGGTCAGGTTATTATATCGAATTTTGATAACAATAATTCTGAAGTTACTTTAGTTCCAATTTCAAAAAAACAAGATTTTTATCCTAATTTCAAATCCGTTCCAGAGGTAAGTCATGTCCAGGCAATTGCTACAAAAGCAGGAATCATTAGAACTGCAAACGCATTCGAAGGAATAGTTTTTAAAGGAGTAGGTGCTGATTACGATTGGAGCAATATAAAAGAATATCTTGTAGAGGGAAATTTGCCAGATTTTACAAAATCACTCAATGAAGAAGTTATTATTTCCAGATATCTTGCTGACCGACTCAATTTAAAATTAGGAGATAGTTTTAATACTTTTTTTATAAAAGAAGAACAAGGGAAAGTGCCAAATAGCCGCCGATTTAAAATTGTAGGTATTTTTAGTTCGGGATTTCAGGATTTTGACGCTACTTTTATAATAGGTGACATTCGTCATATCCAGAGAATCAACAAATGGAATCCTGATCAAATAGGTGCTTTCGAAGTTTTTGTAAAAGATTTTACAAAAATAAAGCAAACCGGCAATCAAATTTACGAGCAAACCCCCTCGGGCTTGGATACTAAAACTATAATTGAAAAGTACAGTTATATTTTTGATTGGTTGCAACTTTTTGATTTTAATATAGTAGTAATTCTTGGTGTTATGATCTTGGTTGCAACTATAAATATGGTAGTAGCATTGCTGGTTCTTATTTTAGAGCGTACACAAATGATTGGTATTTTAAAATCTCTTGGCGCAAATAATTGGACAGTCAGAAAAATATTTCTATATAACGCTTTCTATCTAATAATACGAGGTCTGTTTTGGGGTAATCTTATAGGTATTTCAATCTTGTTAATTCAGCAGCAGTTCGGAGTTGTTCATCTTAATCCAGAAAATTATTATGTAAACCAAGCTCCAGTATATTTAAATTGGGGTTATGTAATAGCATTAAATTTACTTACAGTGATAATTTGTTTTATGGTCTTGCTGATTCCGTCTTATATAATAACGAGAATATCTCCAGTCAAAGCAATTCGTTTTGATTGATATTTAAATATTTTCATTTCAAACCCGACAGTTTTTGAAAACCTGTCGGGTTTGTTTTTTTTCTATACATATATGTATATAGAAAGCTATACTATATATAAGAGTAAAAAAAAACTGAATTTTGGATTGTATATAAGGAGCTATTTCCCGCTATCCGCTCCAATCTTTTGCTTTTTAAAGAAAAAAGCAAAAGGATTTCCGCTACTATCGGGGCTATGGGAGCTGTTTTGAGGAGAAATCCAGAGTGAGAAGGGAAGATTGCGTGTAAAAGGAGGGGCTGAAAGGAAGAAAGCTCGGGACTTTTGCGCCTTTCCGGAATCAAAACGGCCAAATGTTCGACTTCAAAAGGTTGTTTTCTTGTCAAAGAAGTGTACGAAAGACTAAAAAATCAATAAAACGGAAAGCAGAAAAGCCCCGGAAACAATCAAAACCGCACCTTGATTCAGAAAAAGGCTACAGATGAGTAAAATTTTTTGGATTGTAAAGAATCCGTTATCAGCGAGTTAAGAAATAATCCAAAAAAAGATGAAAAAAACACATCGAAAAAGCTTGTATAACTGAATAAAGGTTCTACTTTTGCACCCGCAACAACGAGAGACGTTCACTGAAATGCTGACAAGAATACGGAATCATGATGAAAAAATATTTTCAAAAAAAGATTTCGAAAAGCTTGTGAGATTTGAAAATGCTTTTTACATTTGCACCCC
>NZ_FXTA01000005.1 GCF_900182645.1 Flavobacterium resistens
GGGGTGCAAATGTAAAAAGCATTTTCAAATCTCACAAGCTTTTCGAAATCTTTTTTTGAAAATATTTTTTCATCATGATTCCGTATTCTTGTCAGTATTTCAGTGAACGTCTCTCGTTGTTGCGGGTGCAAAAGTAGAACCTTTATTCAGTTATACAAGCTTTTTCGATGTGTTTTTTTTATCTTTTTTTGGATTATTTCTTAACTCACTGATAACGGATTCTTTACAATCCAAAAAATTTTACCCATCTGTAGCCTTTTTCTGAATTAAGGTGCGGTTTTGATTGTTTCCGGCATTTTTCCGTTCTCCATTTTGTTGATTTTTTAGTCTTCCCCACGCTTTTATGAACAAAAAACAACCTTTTGAAGTCGAACATTTGGCCGTTTTGATCCCCGAAAGACGCAAAAGTCCCGAGTTTTCTTCCTTTCAGCCCCTCCTTTTATACGCAATCTTCCCTTCTCACTCTGGATTTCTCCTCAAAACAGCTCCCATAGCCCCGATAGTAGCGGAAATCCTTTTGCTTTTTTCTTTAAAAAGCAAAAGATTGGAGCGGATAGCGGGAAATAGCTCCTTATACAAAATCCAAAATTCGGTTTTTTTACCCTTATATATAGCATAGCTTTCTATATACATATATATGTATCGAAAAAAAAAAAAAAAAAAAAAAAACGACAGGTTTTCAAAAACTGTCGGGTTGCGTGACTGAAATCTACTATTATATAATGGTAATCATTTTATACATATATAATAGAGTAATCTTCTCAATATATATATTGTATGTATTTTTGTAATCATGTATATTTGCATTCACAAAATTATAAACAATGATCAAGATTACTTTACCCGATGGGTCAATTAGAGAGTTCGCTCAAGGCGTAACTCCAATGGAGGTCGCTAAAAACATTAGCGAAGGTTTTGCACGAAATGTTATTTCTGCATCTTTTAATGGTACAACTATTGAAACCGAGACTCCATTAACGACCGATGGTAATCTTATATTATATACTTGGAATGATGCTGAAGGTAAAAAAGCTTTCTGGCATTCGACTTCGCACGTAATGGCGCAAGCTCTTGAGGAATTATACCCAGGAATTAAATTAACTCTTGGACCCGCAATTGCTAATGGATTCTATTATGATGTTGATTTTGAAGATCAGAAAATTTCTGAAGCAGACTTTAAAAAGATTGAAGACCGTATTCTTGAAATTTCGAGAGGAAAATATGATTTCAAAATGCGTCCTGTAAGCAAAGCAGAGGCTTTGGAAATGTATAAAGATAACGTTTACAAGACTGAATTGATTTCCAACCTTGAAGACGGAACTATAACTTTTTGCGATCACGCAACTTTTACTGATTTATGCCGTGGAGGACACATTCCAAACACAGGAATTATCAAAGCTGTAAAAATAATGAGTGTTGCTGGTGCTTACTGGAGAGGTGATGAGAAAAACAAACAGCTAACTCGTGTTTATGGAACTTCTTTCCCTAAACAGAAAGATTTAACTGAATACCTTGAACTTCTTGAAGAAGCGAAACGTCGTGATCACCGTAAATTAGGAAAAGAATTAGAATTATTTGCTTTCTCACAAAAAGTTGGTCAAGGTTTACCTTTATGGCTGCCAAAAGGTGCTGCACTTAGAGAACGTTTAGAGCAATTCTTAAAGAGAGCTCAAAAGAAAGCAGGTTATGAACAAGTTGTGAGTCCACATATTGGTCAAAAGGAACTTTATGTTACTTCAGGTCACTATGCTAAATATGGCGCTGATAGTTTTCAGCCAATTCATACTCCAGCAGAAGGCGAAGAGTTTTTATTGAAACCAATGAACTGTCCTCACCACTGTGAGATTTATAATGTTCGTCCTTGGTCTTATAAAGATTTACCAAAACGTTATGCTGAATTTGGTACTGTATATAGATATGAGCAATCTGGCGAATTACATGGTTTAACTCGTGTTAGAGGATTTACTCAGGATGATGCGCATATTTTCTGTACTCCAGAACAATTAGACGAAGAGTTTAAAAAAGTAATTGACCTTGTATTATATGTATTTGGTTCATTAGGCTTTGAAAACTTTACAGCTCAGATTTCTTTGAGAGATCAGGAAAACAGAGAAAAGTATATTGGTACGGACGAAAACTGGGAGAAAGCCGAAAATGCTATTATCAACGCAGCAAGAGATAAAGGCCTTAATACTGTTGTTGAATATGGTGAAGCAGCATTTTACGGTCCGAAACTGGATTTCATGGTAAAAGATGCCTTAGGAAGACAATGGCAATTAGGAACAATTCAGGTAGATTACAACTTGCCTGAGCGTTTTGATTTGACTTACAAAGGTGCTGATAATGAATTACATCGACCAGTTATGATTCATAGAGCTCCTTTTGGATCTATGGAACGATTTATAGCAATTTTACTAGAACACACTGCGGGAAATTTCCCACTTTGGCTAATGCCTGAACAGGCTATAATCTTGTCTTTGAGCGAGAAATACGAAAATTATGCTAAAAAAGTTTTAGATTTGCTAGAAAATCACGAAATTCGCGCCCTAATTGACAATCGAAACGAGACAATTGGCAAGAAAATTAGAGATGCAGAAATGCAAAAAATCCCATTTATGCTGATTGTAGGCGAAGAAGAAGAGAAAAACGGTACTATTTCTATTCGCCGCCACGGACAAGAAGGAAAAGGTAACATTACAGTTTCTATTGAAGAATTCGCTTCGATTGTAAACGAAGAAATAAAAAAGACATTAAAAGTTTTTACAGTTTAACTTAAATTATAAAGTCATAGCAATAAGAAGCAACAGAGGTTTTCAACCTCGAGTAGAAAAAAAGGACGCACACAGGATAAATAACAATATTCGTGGTGTACAAGAAGTAAGACTAGTGGGTGAGAACATCGAACCAGGTGTTTTTAAACTTGCAGATGCTTTGCGATTAGCAGATCAGTTCGAATTAGATTTGGTTGAAATTTCACCAAATGCTGAGCCGCCGGTTTGTAAAATCATGGATTACAAGAAATTTGTTTACGAACAAAAGAAACGTGATAAAGCTCTAAAAGCTAAGTCAACTCAGGTTGTAGTAAAAGAAATTCGTTTTGGTCCTCAAACAGATGAGCATGATTATGAATTTAAAAGAAAGAATGCTGAAAAGTTCCTTAAAGAAGGTGCTAAATTAAAAGCTTTCGTATTCTTTAAAGGTCGTTCTATCATCTATAAAGATCAAGGGCAAATTTTATTATTGCGTTTGGCTACGGATTTGGAAGAACATGGTAAAGTTGAAGCGATGCCAGTTTTGGAAGGAAAGAGAATGATTATGTTCATTGCTCCTAAGAAAAAGAAATAAGTCTTAAAGTACAAAGTCTTAAAGTCGAAAGTCATAAACTGACTTTTGACTTTTGCTTTGCAAACTTTCAGATAAAGAAATAAGTAAGTAAGAATAAATTAAAACACTAGGAAAAATGCCTAAAATGAAAACTAAATCTAGCGCTAAGAAACGTTTTAAAGTTACTGGTTCTGGAAAGATTAAAAGAAAGCATGCTTTTAAAAGTCACATCTTGACTAAAAAATCTAAAAAACGTAAATTAGCTTTGACACACTCAGCGCTAGTTCACTCAACAGATATGAAAAGCATCAAACAACAATTAAGAATTATCTAATAATTCTTTAGGTTAAAAAATTATTTATATAACCTTGGAGTATGGCTTTGAAGTTCCTTTGATTCAATTCAGGACGCCTGCTACAAAAACACATTAAAATTATGCCAAGATCGGTAAATTCAGTTGCTAAAAGAGCAAGAAGAAAAAAAATAATGAAGCAAGCCAAAGGTTTCTTTGGAAGACGTAAAAACGTTTGGACAGTTGCTAAGAATGCAGTAGAGAAAGCAATGTGCTACGCTTACCGCGATAGAAAACAAAACAAAAGAAATTTCCGTTCATTATGGATTCAACGTATCAACGCTGGAGCTAGATTAGAAGGAATGTCTTATTCTCAATTCATGGGGAAAGTTAAAGCTAACGGAATCGAATTGAACCGTAAAGTTCTTGCAGATTTAGCTATGAACCACCCAGAAGCTTTCAAAGCTATTCTTAATAAAGTAAAATAAAACGTTTTATAAACTCAATTTAAGATTACTTACTTATTATAGAAAAACCATTCGTTAACGCGAATGGTTTTTTGTTTTTGAACAACTTTCAAATATAGACTTTATGCAAAATAAAATTAAAAAGTAACTTTGCACAAACCAAGCTAGTATTATGTACAAACCACTTTTTGATCATATTGAAAAATTCATTGTTTTAGAACCTTCAGAAATTGATAAATTAGAATCAACTCTTACTCTTTCGAAAATTAAAAAGAAAGAGCATGTATTAGAAGAAGGTCAAATCTGCAGC
This sequence comes from Flavobacterium resistens, assembly GCF_900182645.1. GTDB lineage: Bacteria > Bacteroidota > Bacteroidia > Flavobacteriales > Flavobacteriaceae > Flavobacterium > Flavobacterium resistens. Next base: position 4,394 of record NZ_FXTA01000005.1, read on the forward strand.
ACTATATATTTTATAATTAAAGGCTGCATAAGGCAATATATTATCAACTCGAAAGGTGCAGAACAAACATTACAGTTTGGCATCGAAAATTGGTGGATTACAGATTATCTGAGCTACCATAATCATATTCCATCCAGCTTTTATTTACAAGCAGTAGAAAACACAGAAGTTATTGCAATCGAAAAAACTGTATTAGAAGCACTTTTAATTGAAATTCCGAGTCTGGAACGATACTTTAGAATTGTATCTCAAAAAACATTTGGCGCAATGCAAATGCGGATTAAATTCTTATTCACTATGTCGGCTGAAGAAAGATATCATCATTTTAACGATCATTTCCCAGAATTTGTTCAACGCGTCCCTCAATATATGATTGCATCTTATTTAGATTTTTCAGCAGAATTTATGAGTAAAATTAGGGCAGGAAAAGTCTAATTCGAATTTCTTGAAGTAGTTCAAGTTTTTACAAGTATACATTACTGACCTTTGTAATGAACTTTTAAAACACATAAAAATGAAATCAAGAATCGTTATCCCACAAGTTGCCCCTGAAGCTTACCAAGCCATGTTAGGCCTAGAAAAATATATTGCTTCTACTTCCCTGTCTCCAGTACACAAGGAGTTAATTAAAATTAGAGCATCGCAAATCAACGGCTGTGCTTACTGTATAAACATGCATACAGCAGATGCAAGAAAATTAGGCGTAACAGAACAACGCATTTATTTGTTAAGTGCTTGGCGCGAAGCTGATTTTTACAGTGAAGAGGAAAAAGCAATATTGGCACTTACTGAAGAAATAACTTTAATCAGTAATCACGTTTCAGAAGAAGTATATCAAAATGCTGCAAAATTATTCGACGAAAAATATCTTGCCGAAATCATTTTAGCTATTATTACAATTAATGCTTGGAACAGAATTGGAATTGCTACCGGAATGAGAGCAGAATAATTTTATAAAGATAAATTTTACAACAAATTCACACGTACACACCCTTCTATTGAAGGGTGTGTTTGTATATGCCTGTAAATGAGATTCCGAAATTTATTTTTTTCAAACTAAAACAAAATACCGTATTTATACGTGGTTGTAAGAAATATAATTTTCTATTTTTGGCGCATGGTTACAAAAAGAATACGATTTTCTTGGCCTATTTTGTTTCTTCTTCTGTTGTTTTTTGCCTGTCAGAAGAAAAAAAATAATACAGAGAAAATCACAAACAATAAGGTCGAAATAGAAAAGATAATTAATGCTGCTGATTTATTTTATAAGAATAAACAGCTTGATAGCGCATTTTATCTTTACAATAAAGCAAGAGCAAACTGTAACCCAAATGAAGATGCTAAAAGCTATGTCTACTGCATGTATTACATGGCCGAAATTCAACAAGACCATGAAGACTTTATTGGAAGCACTATAACAGCGACAGAAACATTTCCCTTTCTAAATAAAATTACTGATTCTGAATACGTATGGAATATCTATAGCGTTTTAGGCAGAAATTATTATTATACTTATGACTACCCGAATGCTATTTATTATTATTCGAAAGCATTTATTTTAAAAAGTGATCGAATTAATAAACTTGAAGCAAAAAATAATATTGCAGTTATTTATATAAAACAGCAAAAATTCAATAAAGCACTGCGAATTTTTCTTTCAATAAGTAAAGAAAAAATTATACAACAAAACCCTGCATATTATTCAAAAATACTCGATTATATTGGGCATTGCTATTATAGACTTAAGGATCCTAGAGCATTACCTTATTTTCAAAAAAGTATTGAAATAAAGTCCGAAGCAAAAGATCAAGATGGTTTAGGTCGAACTTATTATAATCTTGCTGACTATTATAAAAAGTACGATGCTGCTTTATCGATGAAGTATGCAAAATTAAGTTACGAAAATTTCACTGCGGCCGGCAATATTGATGATTGTTTACTTTCTCTAAAATTGATTATAAATAATAGCTCAGATATAGAGACTAAGAGAAATACACTTACTTACATAAAATTAGTAGATAGTATTTATGAAGTAAGACAAAAAGCAAAAAATAAATTTGCAAAAATTAAATATGATTCTAAAAAAGAAAAAATAGAAAATCTAAAACTAAAGGCTCAAAAAATTAAAAATGAACTTCAAATAGAAAAACAGGAAAGAAGAAATATCATTTCATACGTCATAATCATAATAGCATTATGCCTTATTATCTTTCTTTATTTTTATTTAACCGCACGAGCAAATCGTGAAAAAATTGAAGCAACTTATCAGAGTGAAACCAGAATTTCAAAAAAATTACACGATGAATTAGCTAATGATGTCTATCATGCTATGGCATTTGTAGAAAACAGAAATCTTTCTGTTGAAGAAAACAATACTCATTTATTAAAAAAGATAGATGAAATTTATTCCCGAACAAGAAATATTTCAAAAGAAAACAATCCCGTTTCGAATGATCAAAACTATACTTCCCAGCTTAAAGAAATGATTTCGAAATTCGACAATTCTAATGTAAATCTTTTGCTAAATGGATTGGACACAATTTCGTGGAATAAAGTCGATAAAACAAAAAAAATAGCTGTTTACAGGGCCATACAGGAACTACTTGTAAATATGAAAAAACATAGTGAGGCCAGCTTAGTTGCAATAACTTTTAAAGAAAAAGACAATAATACTATTATAATCAATTATGCTGATAATGGAAAAGGAATAGATACATCCAAAATGATTTTAAAAAACGGTTTACATAATATGGAAAACCGAATTCATAGTATTCAAGGCGAAATTGATATTTATTCCGAGTTTGGAAAAGGTTTTAAAGTTCAAATTAAATTCCCACTATGATGATTAAGAACTTAATTCGCTTTTTACGAAAAAAACACATAGCCTTTTACTTGCTATTCTTTTCTATAGTTTTGGCAACAATTTTTTCTATACAATTTTCTCAGGCAAAAAGTCTACAGATAAAATACATCCAAAAAGACCGTACAGCCGAAATAAAACAAATGCAGGATAAAGCATTTATTTTTTTCAATTCAGGAAAACATGATAGCGCATTTTTTTATTTCAATAAAACACAGTTATTATGTGAGCCAAAAACAGATTATGCAGATTATTATGTTGAATCATTAAACTATATGGTAGAAATATTGCAGCGATATGGCAATTATTACGAAGCAGAAACTACACTTATAAAAGCATTTCCTTACTTAGAAAAAACAACCAATATAAAATATGCTGTTAATTCTTATACATTTATGGGCTACAACTATTTGTATACCTATGATTACGAAAAGGCATTATATTACCATAAAAAGGCATTAAAAAAAGCAGTATCTACATTTAGAAAATCACGAATATTGTCTGAAATTGCATTTGTCTATATGCAACAAAAAAAATATCAAGAGGCTATAAATTTATTAGAACCAATAGTTAAATATAAAATTGAAGATAAAATAACCCCTTCAAAGACAAATTATCAACGTGCAGCTATTTTATATAATCTAGGCCTTTCCTATTTATATCTCGGAAATCATAAAGAACAAGCATTCAAATGCTTCGACGAAAGCTTAAAAATTACACTAACACTGAACGATGATTATGAACTAATTGGCAGTTATCATGCTTTTTATAAATATTATGAAAAGTACAACAATCCAGAGCTGAAAAAAATTAATGCGGAGAAAGCTTACTATTGTGCAAAAAGGGCAAAATCTTCGACAAATGAAATTAATATGTTGGCCCAACTTATTGAGGCTGATGATGCCAAAAATTCAAAAAAATATTGGAAAATTTATATTAGAAAGATTGACAGTCTTATTGTAAACAGAAAAAAAGCAAAAAATCAATTTGCTGATGTTATATACAATTCAAAAAAAGATAAAGACGAAAATCTAGAACTAAAAAATCAAAAAGCGGAAAAAGAATTACAACTAGAAAGACAAAAAAATCGTAATATCATTCTATATATTTCTATAATTTTTGTTCTTTCAGCGTTTCTATTTCTATTTTTCCATCTTTTCAAAAAAAGTAAAAAAGAAAAAAATGAAGCCATCTATACAAGCGAAACGAGAATTTCTAAAAAATTAGATACTGAACTTGCTAACGATTTGTATCAAACCTTAATTCTCATCAAAAAAGGAAGTCTGGAACAAAATGAAAATAAAAATCAGCTTTTAAATAATCTTGAAAAAATATATTCGAAGACCAGAAACATTTCTAAAGAAAACAGTTTTATTACCACTGATGAAAATTATCCATCTGAATTAAAAGAAATGATTTCAGGTTACAAAACCGATAAAGTGAATATTCTTCTTCAAGGCTTTGATACTGTACGCTGGAATCAAATTGAGAAAAACAAAAAAATCATTCTCTACAGAGTACTTCAGGAAATGTTTCGCAACATGAAAAATCATAGCGAGGCAAGTTTGGCTAGTGTCACTTTGAAAATATCTAATAATATTTTAACCGTTTCGTATGCAGATAATGGCATTGGAACGACGAAAAGTTCTCTAATTCTTCAAAATGGTCTTCAAAATGTGGAAAACCGTATAAAAACTATAAAAGGAACTATTACTTTTGATAAAAATTCTGACAAAGGTTTTAAAGTAAGTTTTACATTCCCAATTTAAAAGAAAATTATATGTTCAAAAAGGTTTTAGTTGCCGAAGATCTAGACAGCATAAGCATAGCTGTAATTCAAGTACTTGAAGATTTAAAAGTTCCTGTAATCGACCATGTAAAATATTGTGATGATGGTTTATTAAAAATAAAAAAAGCAATTGCTGATAATGCCCCTTATGATTTATTAATTAGTGATTTATCATTTAAGATTGATCATAGAAAAAACCAGCTGACTAGTGGTGAAGATCTTGTTGAAGCCGCAAATAAAGTACAGCCGGAGTTAAAAAAAATTATTTTTTCTATAGAAGACAAATCGTATCGCATAAAATCATTATTCAATGATTTGGGTATTAATGCATATGTATCTAAAGGTAGAAATAGTATCGAAGAATTAAGAAAAGCTATTGAAAAAGTTTATCAGAATGAAGAAAAAATATTATCATCTGATTTATCTTTTAGTTTTAGTGACAAATCTCTGATTGAAATTGAATCGTATGATATTTCAATTTTATCGCTTTTAGCAAAAGGCTATATTTTAGAGCATATTTCAAATGAATTCAAAGCATTATCTATAACTCCAAATGGAACTAGCAGTATCGAAAAACGAATCAACAAATTAAAAATATATTTTAAAGCAAATAATAATGTTCATTTGATTGCTATTGCAAAAGATTTCGGATTAGTTTAATTAACATTTTCATTACGGTTTTCCGTAAGGAAATGTCTTTTTATACTCATAAATTTGTGTACAATTCTATTAACTGACCAATGAAACCTAAATATCGCATTAATTTTTTAACAAAAATTAATACAACCAAAAACAGAATTATTATGAAAACAATGCTTCTTTGTATCTTTTTATCTGTAAGTTTTGCATTTGTATCTGAAAAATCAGGTGGTTATGAAATTGAATGGAAAATGATTTTTATTCCGGCACTGCTAGTATTACAAATCATTATTATTTCGACTGCATTAAAAAACAGATACAAAAAGAATTAATTCCTTCGAGTCAAAACTTGTAATGCTTATATTTGAATTTTAGATTTCGAATGAAAACCATTTTAAGCATTGTCCTTTCTTTTTTTACGTTTCTTTCTTTTTCACAAACAAAAATTCTGTCCTGGAATTTAGAAAATTATGGGAAATCAAAATCTGAATCCGAAATAAACTTTATCGCAAATGTAGTTCTCGACTACGATATCATTGCCATTCAAGAAGTTGTTGCCGGTTATGGCGGAGCTCAGGCAATTGCAAAACTTACTTCAGTTTTAAACGAAAAAGGCTCAAAATGGGCTTATACAATCAGTGACCCAACAACCAGCAGCAGCTATAAGGCCGAACGTTATGCCTTTATCTGGAAAACAAGTAAAGCAAAATTAAAAGGAAAACCGTGGCTTGAAAAAAGATATACTTTAGAAATTGATCGCGAACCTTATTATGCCACATTTGAAATTGGCAAAAAAACCTTCACTTTAAGTAACTTTCACGCCATCACCAAAAGCAAAAACCCAGAAACCGAAATAAAATATTTTAAATTTATACCTAACTCCTACCCTGATTTAAATCTGATTTTTATGGGGGACTTTAATTGCCCGCAATCACATACGGTATTTTTTCCATTAAAGAAAATGGGATATACTTCTGCTTTAAAAAATCAAAAAACGACATTAAAGCAAAAATGTAAAAATGCCGAATGCCTAGCTTCAGAATTTGATAATATATTTTACAAAACGGTAAATGTAAACTATTTAAATTCAGGCATAATTCCATTTCACAAAAAGTTTAATTCATTGGCAGAAGCCCGAAAAATATCCGATCATTTACCAATTTGGCTGGAATTTTCTTTAAATTAATTTAGGTCTTAAGTTTCTTCTTTTTTGCCGCAGGAAATAAAACATTGTTCAAAATTAATCGGTAACCGGGAGAATTAGGATGCAAATCTAAAACAGTTGGCGGATCTCCGACTTGATGCTGGAAATCTTCAGGATCATGTCCTCCAAAAAAAGTAAACATCCCTTTTCCTTTTTCTCCATGAATGTATCTTGATTCACCATTTAATTCACAGGTTCCCATTATTAAAACATTAGATTTAATTAATGCGGTATCAAACGAAGTCGTTTGCCCCATAAATCCTTTAACCAACTGAGTGTGGTTTTGACATAACATACTCGGAATTGGATCCCATTTTGCTGAAAATTCCATTAAAGTAAAATAATCTTTTTCCATTGGAACTTTACGTTTTAGTGTCATATCAATATCCGAAAATTCATAAACTTCTGGCCTTCTTTCCAAAGTGAAATTTTTAAAAGCAAATGAATTTCCATAATCTAATTTTGACTGATAATTAGAATCACTTGGGTCACCATCAAACATAGCTTCACAAATATCAACACCATCAGCGGCAAGTGCAATATCAAAACTATCTGTTGCAGAGCACATGGCAAACATAAAACCGCCACCAATTACAAAATCACGAATTTTTTTGGCAACAGCTCCTTTTTCCTGCGAAACTTTGGCATAACCTAATTTTGCAGCCAAAGCCTCAGCATCCTTTTTCTGATCAATATACCAGGGCGTATTTTTATATGCCGCATAAAACTTACCATATTGCCCCGTAAAATCCTCATGATGCAAGTGGAGCCAATCATATAATAAGAGTTGATCACTCAAAACTTCTTCATCATATATTGGTGTAAAAGGAATCTCAGCATAAGTTAGAACCAATGTTACCGCATCATCCCAAGGTTGTTTTCCCTTTGGAGTATATACCGCAATTTTTGGGGCTTTTTCCAAAATAACCGACTCCATATTTTGAGACGGACTGGAAATCTCATTTAAAATTGCCGCTTCTTCACTATCAGATAAAACTTCAAAGCTTACACCTCGAATTTTACATTCTTTCCTAATTTCTTCGGCATCAGGCAATAAAAATGAACCCCCTCTATAATTTAGAAGCCAGCTTGCCTTATAATCTTTACTTAAACACCAATAGGTAATTCCGTAAGCTTTAAGGTGATTTTGCTGTGTCGTTTCGTCCATTGGAAGTAAAATAAAGGACGCTTTTGCTGAAAACGAAAGCAATACTATAAAGATAAAAACTAAACTCTTCTTCATTAAAAAATTATTTTAGTAAAGATATAAAGGAAGCATGTAAAATACTATAGTTGCTCTTGTTTTATGATTGAAAGAAAAGTTAAAAAAAATTAACTTTTTATATTTAAGAATGTAAAAACAGGTATAAACACCTATTTCACAAAAACAAATTCTAACTACATTTGGTATCCCAAATCATTGAGAGATAAATCAATGAAAATAGAAATTATGAAATTTAACGAAAGTAATAACCAGCCAAAAGGATTAAATGTCATTCAAAAAATTGGGATTTGCGTACTTGTTCTTACCATTATCTTGTATTACGTTCTGTCAATACAATTTCTAACAGCCTAAAAAATTATAGCGTCAAAACGGCAATTTCATTTTGTATCGCATACACAACTAATCCAGCAATATTTCTTGATTCTGTTTTAAGAAGCAAATTATTGCGATGCCCCTCAACTGTTCTCGGACTTAAAAAAAGACGTTCTGCAATTTCAGTAGTTGTTTTTTGCTGGCATATAAGTTGGAGAATTTCAATTTCACGAGGAGAAAGAAAACTAGTTTCCAGATTAACTTTTGATGTTTTTGATGAAACAATCGTTTCCTGAATTATTTTTAATACATTCTCGTTATAATAAAATCCTTTTTTTGCAACTTCATTTATAGTATGTATCAAATCCTTTGGAGTTGTATTTTTTATAAGATAGGCAACAGCACCAACCTGAATCATATTGGCTATAAATGATTTTGTATCGTAGCTGGTAAGTGCAATTATTTTAATATCCGGATAAGATTTACGAATGATTTTTGTTGCTTCGACACCGTTGAGAACTGGCATCTTCAAATCCATTATAATAATATCAGGTTTTGTTTCGCTTTCTTCTAAGCTGGCAAGAAGTTCTTCACCATTAGATGCTTCAAAAATAATTTCTATATTTTCTTCTCTCTGCAACAAAAAGGCAATTCCTTTTCGAAATAAAACTTCATCATCTACTAAAGCAATTTTAACAGCAGCTTTCATTTTTTATTCTGTTTTGGTCATTTGGTCTGCCGAATTTACAAAATATGTAGCAAACAATAACTCAAGAAAGCTAATATGTCGATTTAAAACTACAAATAATACACCATTTTAACTTAAAATGTAAAATTTGCAGTGAAACCTTTATTTTTTTCTGAAGAAATTTGAATCGTTCCTTTTAAGAAAGAAATTCGGCTCTCAATATTTTTCATTCCGAGTCCTTTTTGATTTTCAGCATTTTTACTATCAAAACCAATTCCGTTATCATGATAATTACAAGTTGAAATTCCATTTTCATCAGAGAAAGAAATTTTGATTTCAGTTGCTTTTCCATGTCGAAGTGAATTACTCATAAATTCCTGAAGAATTCTAAAAATGTGCAAATGGCGATCAATATCTTTTTCATCAAAATCAATCTCATTTTTATAAAACACTTTTACCGATTTACTGGTTTCAAATTCTGCACATAACTCTTCCACGCCTGCGTTAAGTCCAAATTTTTCAAAAACCGGAGGCAGTAAGTTGTGTGCAATTTTTCGGGAATTTTCTAATGCTTTAGCGGTAAGGTCAATAATATTTTCTGTAATTTCTTTAACTTCAGATTCAGTTAAATTTGGTGCAGATAACAAATGTGTGTTTAACGAAACAATATTTAGTTTAGAACTAATATCATCATGAAGATCTTGGGCAATTCGTTTTCTTTCCTCTTCCTGAGTAACAATAATTGCATGCAACTGTTCTCTTTGATGGAAGATTTCAAGATCTCTTTTTTCTAGTTCTTTCTGAGTTATTTTTTTTCGCGAAAAATAAAAAAACAAGATTAAAACAAGCCCCATTAATAAAAAAGAGACACAACTGAATATTGCGGTTGCAACAATTTCGGATTCTTGGATTGCTTGAGCTCTCATAATTATTTTAATAAATTTTGTTTTTTACACTTTTGAACTGAAATTCATAGTGAATTTTCAAATAAAACTCTCTCACCATTTTTATCGTGAGAGAGTTTCAATATTTTCCTAAGAAATTAAATCTTAATATGGAAGTGAAGGACGTACATCGTAAACATCCAGAGGAACATCTATTTTTTAATTAATTAGAATTAATTGTCTTCGTTCTGGAATAACTTACTTTCCATTCGTACAAGAAAAATAAATGATATACTATAACCAAACCAGCATTTAAAGTCCAAGTTATCAGATTAAAATCCTTACTGAATTTTGCAGTCAAATTTCCAATTAGAAATAAAATTGTACTTGCGAACAGATACAATAAAATGCCCATATTGATAAAATAAAACTCTTTTTTTTCATCAAGCATATTATAAAAATGAAAAACTGCGTAAATAATTAACAAAAACGAAGTAATAAAAATTTCATATAAATTAAATTTCAAAAACATTTCTGGCTTTAAACCATATTGAATACCTAAGGTCAACAAAACTAGCACAAATCCAATTTTAATAACTTTCTTCTGGAATTGATCTTTTACTAATTTTAAATAAAAAATACTCAGTGCAATAAACTGTCCAATAAAATAAATATGCGATAAAAATAAATTACTAACTTTTTTCATCATACATATTCTTGCTGCAATCTGTACACAAACAATAATTAGCAAGTAAATTACAAACACTTTATATGCCTTGTTTTTTCCAGGGAATTTTATGGTATACAAAATAAAATTAAGGAACAAGAAAACGTATCCACAGTTTACAAGAAATGAATACATACTTTTATTCGTTCATAGGACTATCTGGATCAGCGGTAGCAGGTGGGCTTGGTTCTGTAAAATCATAAATACCTGCACCGTCTTCAGTTACTCCATCTTTGTAACCAGGAATTTGATCTTCATAAATTCCAGTTTTTTCATTATAAGTTGTTCCAACGATCATTAAAGTTTGCAAGCCTTTATCGTTTACTCCTATATAAGCTCTTGCAGCATCAATTCCTTGTGCTAAAACTTTTTCTAAATTAACTTTAGGAATTAAAAACGAATTAACACGTTTCTTTGCTGTTTCTTCGTCTGTTTGCTTTTTCCAACTTGCTACCCAAGTTTGAGCTACTTCTAAAGTAATGTTAGTATCCTTTTCAGGTAATCTCTCATTTGCCATAATATATAATTTGTTTATTGGTTACAGTTAATTATGCGATTGTTTAGCAATCGATTCGCTAATCTACTGAATTTTATCAATAAATTTAACATTAAGACATAAAAAAAACCTTATAAAAAGGTTTTTAAATTGTATTTAGAATGGCACATCACTGTCATCGTCATCGTCATTGAGATTGCTTCCAAAAGCTTCATTCGCTGACGGGAGATTTTTAGTAATAAATGGATTATCGTCGTGATTCATTTTTGAAGGCAAATCATCAAATCCACCGGTAAATTCTTCAAGATTGTCGAACTTACCTAAATGTCCTAAGAATTTCAAACGAATATTCTCAAGTCCACCATTACGGTGTTTGGCTATAATAAACTCCGCCTGACCAGCTGTAGGTGATGCCTCATCATCATCCCATTCCTCAATTTTATAATATTCAGGACGATAAATAAATGATACAATATCGGCATCCTGCTCAATCGCTCCAGATTCACGAAGATCCGAAAGCAAAGGTCGTTTACTAGATCCACGAGTCTCAACGGCACGTGACAACTGCGAAAGTGCAATAACCGGCACGTTTAACTCTTTTGCTAAAGCTTTTAAGTTTCGGGAAATTGTCGAGATTTCCTGCTCACGATTTCCTCCTCCTTTTCCGTTACCTCCAGCAGTCATTAACTGCAAGTAGTCGATAATGATTAATTTAATTCCGTGTTGTGATGCCAAACGACGACATTTTGCACGTAAATCGAATATCGAAAGCGAAGGTGTATCATCAATAAATAATGGGGCTTTTTCTAGATTCTTAACTTTTGTACTTAATTGCTCCCATTCGTGTTTTTCTAATTTTCCAGTTCTTAATTTTTCTGAAGACAATCCTGTTTCAGAAGAAATAAGCCTTGTAATCAACTGAACAGACGCCATCTCCAGAGAGAAAACTGCCACTGCATGCCCAAACTGAATCGCAACATTTCGTGCCATCGAAAGTACGAAAGCCGTTTTACCCATACCCGGACGAGCCGCAATAATAATCAAATCCGAAGGCTGCCATCCAGATGTTACCTCATCTAATTTTTCAAAACCAGTTGCGATACCACTCAAACCTTCTTTACCTGCAATTTCTTCAATACGTTTTTTCGCCTGAAGAACCAAACTCTGCGCAGTTTCAGAACTACGCTTGATATTTCCCTGAGTTACTTCGTATAATTTAGATTCGGCTTTGTCTAATAAATCGAAAACGTCTGTAGTTTCATCGTACGATTCTTCGATAATTTCAGAAGAAATTCGAATCAAACTTCTTTGAATAAATTTCTGAAGAATAATACGTGAGTGAAACTCGATATGCGCAGACGAAGCAATTTTCTGCGTAAGCTGAATCAAATAAAAATCTCCACCCGCTACATCTAACTTTCCATTTTTCTTTAACTGTGTCGAAACCGTCAATAAATCGATTGGCTGTGTTTCGGTAAAAAGTTGTAAAATCGCCTCAAAAATATGTTTGTGTGCGTCTTTGTAAAAAGCATCAGGCTGCAAAATATCAATTACATCATCTACACCCTTTTTATCAATCATCATCGCTCCAAGAACAGCCTCTTCAAGATCAATTACTTGCGGAGGAAGTTTTCCTTTTTCAAGATTAATAATAGTGGTTTTATCTACCTTTACAGGGTTTACATTTTTGAAATTTTCCATATAGCGAAAGTAACAAAATTTAAAAAAAAATTGTTATCGAGTTATAACTATTAATTGTTTATAAATATGCTTTTTTTGTTCATAACCAAAAAAAAATCCGAAACTGTAAGGCTTCGGATTTTTAATTAATCTGTAAGAATTTACTCTTTATACTCGCCCATATTACTATATTTGTCCATTCTTTGGGCAATTAGCTCGGCTGTTGATAAGTCTTTCAATTCGTTATATCCTTTGGTAATGTATTCTGCTACTGTTTTGAAAGTAGTTTCGCGGTCGTAGTGTGCTCCACCTAGTGGTTCCGGAATAACATCATCAACTAATTTTTGTTTTTTCATGTCAGATGAAGTCAATTTCAAAGCATCAGCAGCACGTTCTTTGTACTCCCAGCTTTTCCATAAAATTGACGAACAAGATTCTGGTGAGATTACAGAATACCAAGTATTTTCTAACATGTAAACTTTATCTCCAACACCAATTCCTAAAGCTCCTCCAGAAGCACCTTCACCAACAATAATTGTGATGATTGGCACTTGTAAACGAACCATTTCAAAAATGTTTCTTGCAATTGCTTCACCTTGTCCTCTTTCTTCAGCTTCAAGTCCTGGATATGCACCCGGAGTATCAACTAAAGTAAGAACCGGAATTCCGAATTTCTCTGCCATTTTCATTAAACGCAAAGCTTTACGATATCCTTCAGGGTTTGCCATACCAAAATTACGGTATTGGCGTGTTTTTGTATTAAAACCTTTTTGCTGTCCAACGATCATAAACGACTGCCCGTTTATTTTTCCAAGACCACCAACCATTGCTTTATCATCTTTAAAACCTCTGTCTCCATGAAGTTCTAAAAAAGTATCACCACAAATTGCTCTGATATAATCTAAAGTATAAGGTCTATTTGGGTGTCTTGACAATTGTACACGCTGCCAAGCCGTAAGGTTTTTATATATTTCTTTCTTAGTTTCTACTAATTTTTTGTTGATTTCCTTGCAAGTTGCTGTTACATCAACCTCAGATTCTTTTCCAATTACAACACACTTTTGCAACTGTTCTTCAAGTTCTTTGATTGGAAGCTCAAAATCTAAATATTCCATGGATTTTTGAATTTTGTTTTTAAATCGAACCGCAAATATAAAAATATTATATCATTGGCATAGTTAATTGTTAGTAAAGTATCAAATTCTGAATTAAAAGATAAGTAAACTATTACACTTCTTTCTTGTTTTTATAATGTTTAAAAACACCATTTAAAATAACTGTAATGATGATTATTACGGCTCCTATGTAAAATTCAGTACTCATTTTTTCTTTTCCGCCAAGAATAAAATAAGCTAGCATAATTCCGTAAACTGGCTCTAAATTAGTCGTTAACATTACTGTATAAGGTGTTAATCGCTGCATCACTTTTACAGATGCGGTAAAAGCATAAGCAGTACAAATGGAAGCCAGAATAAGTAATAAAACCCAATTATTCAATGACAGAGTAAAGAAATCAGCGGTAAATTTTCCTTGAAATAAAAAATAAATAGTGATAAAGAAAACTCCAGCACCAAATTCATAAAATGTAATTACTGAAGGTTCATGATCTGAAATTAATTTTCCGTTCATCAACGTAAATAACACACCAAGAATTATCGCTGCCAAGGCATAATAAACACCTGTAAGATATTTAATTTCAACCTGTAAGATCAAAGCGAGACCAGCAATAATAATCAATCCGAAGAAAACTTCGTAAAACAATATTTTTCTTCCGTAAAAAAGCGGTTCGAGTAATGAAGCAAAAAAAGCGCCCAAAGAAAATATCGAGAGTGTTATCGATACATTGGAAACATGAATGGCTTTAAAAAAGAAAATCCAGTGCAATGCAATCAATAAACCAACAAATATCAACTTAAAAAGCTCTTTTATCGGAACCTGAAAAGACTGCTTTTTATAAATAATAAATGCTCCTAAAAAAATCATGGCAAGAAGCATTCTGAACCAAACCAAATTTTCGGCATCAATGGTGATTAAAGCGCCCAAAATGGCTGTAAAACCCCAGATAAAAACAATTAAATGAAGATTTAAATAACTTTTTAAATTATCGTTTCGCATTACGTAGTAGGTAAACTGCTAAAATTCCGAAAACAATATTCGGAAACCAAACAGCTAATAAAGGTGAGAATGTAGATTTTTCGGCAAGGGTTCCAAATATTTTATCAAAGAACACAAATGAGAAAGCAATTGCAATTCCGATAGCCAGATTGGTTCCCATTCCGCCACGGCGTTTCATAGAAGAAACCGCAACGGCGATAATCGTTAAAATAAAGGCAGAAACCGGTACACTATACTTTTTATAAAGGACAACCAAATAAGTATTGATATTTCCTGAACCTCTTTTTCTTTCTTTATCAATAAAATCGATCAATTTACCAAGAGAAAGTGTTTCGGCAATATAAACCACCGGAGTCAAATCGGCCAATTCGAATTTGAATTTCTGTTCTTTTTCAGGAACTTTTTCGATTATATCATTTAGTTCACCTACAGTTCTTTTAGTGTAATCGTATAAAATATATGTTTTCTTTTTTGGATCCCATTTAATTCGGCTTGCTGAAATTTTATACGTCATTTTTTCCTTTTCAAAATGCTCTAGCGTAAAATTAAAAGCCGTTTTAGATTCTTCATTAAAACTGTTTACATAAATAAAATCGTGATCATTTAATTGTCTGTATACATTGGTATTATTACCAAGCATCTCAGCTTTTCCGTTTCCTTTTAAATAAGTATATCTAAAATTATTGAATCCTTCACTAGCCGCAGGAACAATAAAAAATCCCATTAAAAGAACAAAAACCGAAACGATTGAAGCGCCAATAATATAAGGTCTTAAAAAACGGCTAAATGAAATTCCAGAACTTAAAACCGCAATAATCTCTGTATTATTTGCCAATTTTGAAGTAAACCAAATCACCGATAAAAACAAAAATATCGGAAAAAGTGAATTCGCAAAATAAATAGTAAAGTTGTAATAATAGAGCGCAATATCCATAAATGGAATCTTGTTCTCCAGCATTTTATTCACCTTTTCAGAAACATCAATTACAATTCCAATCGGAATAAATAACAAGATCATCACCGAGAAAGTGGCTAAATATCTTTTTAAAATATACTTATCTATTATTGTCAGCATATATTTTTTGTTTGTTTTGTTTCAAGTTTCAGGTTTCAAGTTCTGCAGAGAACATGAAACCTGAAACCTAAAACTTGAAACTTTTTATTTAAAGTCTTTGACTCATGTTTTTAACCATCATTTCTTTCCAAGGCCTGAAATCTCCGGCTAAGATATGTTTTCTCGCTTCACGAACCAACCACATATAAAAACCAAGATTGTGGATCGTTGCAATTTGTTTTCCTAAATATTCGTTAGCCGCGAATAAGTGACGCAAATAAGCTTTTGTATATTCTGTATCTACAAAAGTATGCCCCATTTCGTCGATTGGAGAAAAATCAGCTTCCCATTTCTTGTTTTTGATGTTGATTGTTCCGTTTGCTGTAAATAACATTCCGTTTCTTGCGTTACGCGTTGGCATTACGCAATCGAACATATCAATTCCTAATGCAATATTTTCTAAAATATTTATAGGAGTTCCAACACCCATTAAATAACGAGGTTTATCTTCTGGAAGAATTTCGCAAACTACTTCAGTCATTGCGTACATTTCCTCAGCTGGTTCACCAACCGAAAGTCCACCAATTGCATTTCCTTGCTGACCAGAGTTAGCAATATATTCAGCCGACTGGCGACGTAAATCTTTATAAGTACTTCCTTGAACAATTGGAAAAAATGTTTGTTCGTAACCGTATTTATATGGAACTTTTTCCAAATGATTAATACAACGATCCAACCAACGGTGAGTCATGTGCATTGAACGTTGTGCATATCTGTAGTCACAAGGATAAGGTGTACATTCATCAAAAGCCATAATAATATCAGCTCCAATTGTACGTTGAATTTCCATTACATTTTCCGGTGTAAAAAAGTGATATGAACCGTCAATATGCGATTTAAACTTCACTCCTTCTTCCTTAATTTTTCTGTTTGAAGAAAGAGAATATACTTGATATCCGCCAGAATCCGTTAAGATATTACGATCCCAATTCATGAATTTATGCAATCCTCCTGCTTTTTCAAGAATTTCTGTCTGCGGACGTAAATATAAATGATAGGTATTTCCAAGAATAATATCCGGATTAATATCATCTTTTAACTCACGCTGATGTACCCCTTTTACAGAAGCCACCGTTCCTACAGGCATAAAAATAGGCGTTTCAATTACGCCGTGATCAGTAGTTATACTTCCCGCTCTTGCTTTTGACTGCGGATCTTTTTGTAATAAATCGAACTTCATTTGTTTCTTTTTTCAGTCGGCAAAGATAAGTTAATTTCATGGAAATTTAATTAATTAGGCAATTTGTCAATTATAAAATTGAGTTAATTCAAAAACAATATAAAACCTAAACTCCAGAAATTTTTAAATTTGAATAAAATCAATTAAAAATGAATCTAGCTCAAAAACTCGGATATCCAGAAAACACCAAACTATTAATGATTCACGCCGATGATGCCGGATTATCTCACTCAGAAAATCAGGCCACGATAAAAGCGCTTCAAAATGGCTCTGTAAACTCTTATAGTATAATGGTACCGTGTCCGTGGTTTTTTGAAATGGCAACATTTACCAAAGACAATCCAAATTACGATTGTGGCATTCATTTAACGCTGACTTGCGAATGGGAAAATTATAAATTCGGGCCAGTGCTTCCTATTTCTGAAGTTTCGAGTTTAGTTGATCAAAACGGTTATTTCTATAAAACGAGACAAGATTTCAAAAACAATGCAAAGCTTTCTGAAATTAAAAAAGAACTTACTGCTCAAATAGAAAAAGCTTTGCAATTTGGCATTCAACCTACACATCTCGATTCGCATATGTGCAGTGTTGGAGTAACTCCTGAAATTTTGGAAATTTATAAAGAACTCGGGAAAACATATAATTTACCCGTTTTTATTAATAAAGCATTTGTAGAATCCATTAGTTTATGTGATGAAAAATATGATTTTGAAAATACACTTTTAGCAGATAATCTTTTGATTGGATATTACACTGATTTCGAAAAAGGTGAACTTAGAAAATCTTATGAAAAAGCTTTAGACAACGTAATTCCCGGATTCAATGTTTTCTTACTCCATCCTGCTTTTGATGACTTTGAAATGCAGGGAATCACTCTAAATCATCCAAATTTTGGTTCAGAATGGCGCCAAATTGACTTTGATTTTTTTACAAGTGAAGAATGCGCTACAAAGCTCAAAGAAAACAATATCCAGCTTATTACATGGAAAGAGATTGCTGCAATTAGATAATTTGTCAATTAGAAAATGAAATATTTTTTTGCACTTAATGTAAATATTGCAATTTTCTGATTTCTAAAATATAACAAATCAAATTCATTGATTTCATAACTTTATAAAACACTTAAAATTTAGAAATCATGATAAATTCAGAAGATAAAAATCCAGCAAAAGAAAATCAAATTGAAAGAAATCTGGAGAATTTAGATTATCCGGCAAACGAAGATATTTATAATCAGGAAGACAAACTTGAGGATATTGATCCAGAAGATATTTCCAGCGAAAGAATCATTAATCAGAACAATCACGAATGGAAACAAAACAGCGACAAACTTGGCGACGATCTTGATGTTCCAGGCGCTGAACTTGATGATGATCAGGAAGAAATTGGTTCAGAAGATGAAGAAAATAATTTTTACAGCGAAAGCGATTCAAATTAATTTTTACATCAAATTTTCTGCAACTATTTTTATGCCGTAAATTAAGTGTATTTACAACATTTAAAACCGTTGTTATACATTTAATTCGTAGCATAATTTTTATGTACAATTATCAATATCTCTAATTTTACTCAAATCAGGTAAAAAAAGCGCAAAAAAATATCACAATTGAGGCAAACTAAAGCAAAAAATCATTTGTCTCCCCGCAAAATAACCTTTACTTTTGCTTCAGTTTAAAATTTTACATATAAAATGAAGCCTAACACACAACAATTAAGCGATTTAACGATCCAAGTAAGAAGAGACATTCTTAGAATGGTACATGCTGTAAACTCTGGACACCCAGGTGGTTCATTAGGTTGTACTGAATTTTTGGTAACACTATATCAAAATATTATGGACCGCAAAGAAGGTTTTGATATGAACGGAATTGGAGAAGATTTATTTTTCCTTTCAAACGGACATATCTCTCCTGTATTTTATAGCGTATTAGCGCGCAGCGGTTATTTTCCAGTTTCAGAACTTGCTACTTTTAGATTATTAGATTCTCGTTTACAAGGACACCCAACAACTCACGAAGGTTTGCCTGGAGTGCGTATTGCATCTGGTTCATTAGGACAAGGTTTATCTGTAGCTCTTGGAGCGGCGCAAGCAAAAAAATTAAACGGTGATAATCATATTGTTTATACTTTACACGGAGACGGAGAATTGCAAGAAGGTCAAAACTGGGAAGCTATCATGTATGCTTCTGCTAAAAAAGTAGACAACATTATTGCAACTATCGACTTAAACGGAAAACAAATCGACGGAACAACTGACGAAGTTTTGCCAATGGGAAGTATTCGCGCTAAATTCGAAGCTTTTGACTGGGATGTTTTAGAAATTAAAGAAGGAAACAGTATTGATGCAATTCTTGCTGGCTTAACTGATGCTAAATCAAGAACAGGAAAAGGAAAACCAGTTTGTATTTTATTACATACAGAAATGGGTAATGGAGTTGATTTTATGATGCATACTCACGCATGGCATGGTAAAGCACCAAACAATGACCAATTAGCAAACGCTTTGGCTCAAAACATTTCAACTTTAGCGGATTATTAAAAAAAGCTATAAGCTGTAAGCCATAAGCCATAAGCTTATTGCCTAAAGCTTACTGCCTAAAGCAAAAAACAAAAATGAAAAAATACGAAAATACAGGAAGTAAAGATACTCGTTCTGGTTTTGGAGCGGGAATGACTGAATTAGGTCAAAAAAATGAAAACGTAGTAGCGTTATGCGCAGATTTAATTGGTTCATTGAAATTTGATGAATTCAAAAAAAATCACCCAGAGCGTTTTTTCCAAATCGGAATTGCAGAAGCTAACATGATTGGAATTGCTGCAGGTTTAACAATTGGAGGGAAAATTCCTTTTACAGGAACTTTCGCGAATTTCTCTACAGGTAGAGTTTACGACCAAATTCGCCAATCTGTTGCTTATTCAGATAAAAATGTAAAAATCTGCGCTTCTCACGCTGGTTTGACTTTAGGAGAAGACGGAGCAACACACCAAATCTTAGAAGATATCGGATTAATGAAAATGTTGCCAGGAATGACTGTAATCAATACTTGCGATTACAACCAGACTAAAGCTGCAACTTTAGCTTTAGCAGATCACCACGGCCCTGCTTATTTGCGTTTTGGACGTCCAGTTGTACCAAACTTTACTCCTGCTGATGAGCCATTCGTAATTGGAAAAGCAATTATGTTAAACGAAGGAACTGATGTTACAATCGTTGCAACAGGTCACTTAGTTTGGGAAGCTCTTATTGCTGCTGAAGCTCTAGAAGCAAAAGGAATTTCTGCTGAAGTAATCAACATTCACACTATTAAACCTCTTGATGAAGAAGCTATCTTAAAATCTGTAGCTAAAACGAGATGTGTAGTTACTGCAGAAGAGCACAACTACCTTGGAGGTCTTGGAGAAAGCATTTCAGGCGTATTAGCTTTAAAAAATCCGACTCCACAAGAATTTGTAGCAGTACAAGATAGTTTTGGAGAATCTGGAACACCAGAGCAATTAATGGAAAAATACAAATTAAACAATCAAGCGATTGTTGAAGCTGTAGAAAGAGTTATCAAAAGAAAATAATTTTTACTTTCTTACTTTATAAAAAAAGCCTCGAAATTAAATTTCGAGGCTTTTTTGTATTTCTATTTTATCTTAATTATTTTACGCTATGATGATTTTTATCAACATGAATTCTTAATCTTCCTGGAGAAGTATAATCACCTCCAAATGCAGGAATTCCATATGTTTCACTCTCATCTACATTTGGCGTGCTAGGATTATCCGGAATTGGGTCAAAAGGATAATATTTACTTATTCCAGTAACTGGAGCATCAGCAGGTTTTGTAGTTTCAAAACGAGTAGTATAACCATCTCCATCATCATCAAAATCTAAGAAATCTGCGATTCCATCCCCATCTGTATCGTCTTTCATCCACTCTGGAGGATTTGGATACCTTACCAAATCTCTTAAGTCATAAACATATCCATTGCCATCAAAACCATCAGCAGTAACAGTTTTATTAACATCTTCAAAATAATCAGGAATACCATCTGGCTCAGCAGTTACTGTTGTTCCATTTATTCTAATATCATGATCCATTCTTAATAGACCATACAATTTAAAACTAAATACCAAAGGAGAATATGCAGGAATCTTATCTTGCGCCGATGCATAATACGCTAATCCTGAAGGCAGAAACATTACACCAGCTCCAAAATTATCATAAGTAATTACGCCATTTGAAGCAGTAGTTGATGTTCCAGTCCTAAACTGAGGGAAAATTTCTCCCCAGCCATCAATTACGGCACCTTGAGTATAAACAAACAAATCAAAACTTACTCCATATCCATATGAAGTATCAAAAAGAGTTCCATCAAGCAAATTACCTGAATAGGAAGCGTAAATTTTATCTGTATTACATGGAGCTTCACCAGTTCCTTTTCTTAATTCTAAATAATAAACATCATAATAAACATCACGATTGTAAACTTTTCTAACTTTTAGGGGGTATGTTTTTTGATCCCAAATTGAAGTCTGCGTACCGCCAGCAGGAATTTTCTTTATTACAATATCATAATTCGCAGTAACGTTGTCAATATAATTAGTCTTTAAATATTTTATAATAGAGTCATTATCTGCTTTATATTGCACTTTATAATCTCTTACCTCAACTACAGTTTCATCATCATCACTCTTATTACAAGAAACCATGGCAATACCAGCGAGCAATAAAATAAAATAATATTTAAATTTATTCATTATTGTTAATTTTTTAGGTGCGCAAGATACAATATTGATTTATTTTTGTAAAGAATTTAACTTGGATTTTAGAAAAATTATGAGAATAGATAAATACTTATGGTGCGTGCGTTATTACAAGACCAGAAACATGGTTACAGAAGCCTGCAAAAAGAACCATATTACTGTAAATGGGCAGGTTGCCAAACCTTCTAAAGAAGTTTTCCCAACAGACAAAATCACCTTTAGAAAAGATCAGATTACACAAATTATCACGGTCCTTGATATTCCGGAAAGCCGCGTGGGAGCAAAACTTGTTGATATATACCGCAAAAACGAAACTCCACCCGAAGCTTATGCACATTTAGAGTTATTAAAACTCTCAAAAGAGCATTATAGAAAAAGCGGAACAGGAAGACCAACCAAAAAAGACAGACGAGATATTGACGAGTACGGAAATGAAATTTTTGATGAAGACGAAGAAAATGAAATTTAAATTTTAATTCTGAAATCTCAATTTCCAAAAAACATAAAAAATTAATTTTCTAAAATTGGAATTTGGAATTTAAAAACTGCAATTCATAAATTTGTACATTAGCAAAAAATAAAATCATGAGCAAAAACATCATCTTAACTAATCAGGAAATCGAACACAAAATTAAACGTATTGCCTATCAAATTTACGAGACATTTGTTGACGAAGAAGAAGTCGTTATTGCCGGAATCGCTTCTAACGGATCTGTTTTTGCCCAAAAAATAGCCACTGCCCTAAGCAATATCTCAACGCTGAAAATTTCAACCTGCGAAGTTAAAGTCGACAAGCAAAATCCGCAGTTGCCAATTCATACTTCTTTAACCAAGGAAGAATACCAAAATAAAGGATTAGTATTAGTTGATGATGTATTAAACTCGGGCACAACATTAATATATGCTGTTCGTCATTTCTTAGACGTTCCGCTTAAGAAATTCAAAACAGCAGTACTTGTTGACAGAAATCACAAAAAATACCCTGTAAAAGCCGATTTTAAAGGAATCTCTTTATCAACTTCTTTATTAGAGCATGTTCAGGTAGTTTTTGACGAAAATGGAGATAATTACGCTTTTTTAAGCTAGGATTTCCAAAATATCTTCAACTGTTTCTTCGACTGATTTACCATCAACCGACACTTTATGTTGTGCATGGTTATAATAAAAACTTCTGTCGAATAAATGTTTTGCGATAAATTCTTTCATTTCATCCTCTTCCATATTTGCAATCAACGGGCGTTTGCTTTTGTTTTGGGCTAATCTATTATATAAAGTTTCAATTGATGCTTTTAAGTATATAGATACTATATCATCATTTTGAAGCAGTAAATGATTATTCGCATAACATGGAGTTCCTCCACCAAGACCAATAATGTTATTTTCTGAAGAATTAAGCAATTCTACAAACATTTCGTGTTCTAATTTTCGAAAATAAACTTCCCCATGTTTAGAAAAAATTTCATTTATCGACAAATTTGCTCTTTTTTCGATGCAAGTATCTAAATCCAGAAACGGAATATTTGTAATTTTTGACAAGTTTTGGGCAATTGTTGACTTTCCGCAACCCATATAACCTAATAACACTATTTTTTTCATATTAATAAAACCTTATAAACTAAGACATTGGGAACTTTTCGTAAAAAAAGACAAATTTATAATAAAAATGCTTGGAAACTTCGAAAATAACTCCTTATATTTGCACCCGCATTCAAGAAACGAATATGACTCGATAGCTCAGTCGGTAGAGCACATCACTTTTAATGATGGGGTCCTGGGTTCGAGCCCCAGTCGGGTCACAAAATTTGTGATTAACAAAATAAGTTTCTTGAAAGCAATGACTCGATAGCTCAGTCGGTAGAGCACATCACTTTTAATGATGGGGTCCTGGGTTCGAGCCCCAGTCGGGTCACAAAGGTCGGGTAAATTATTTTACTCGACCTTTTTTCTTTTTAGGCCATGTGGAGAAACGGTAGACTCGCCATCTTGAGGGGGTGGTGCTCGCAAGGGCGTGAGGGTTCAAATCCCTCCATGGTCACTTAAACAAAAGCGCAAACCAATAAACATAAGGTTGCGCTTTTTTAATTTGTTATTTTTCCGACTTCTGCCCGACAATTTTGATTAATTAGCAAACATCTCTATTTATTCAATTTTCTCACTCTAATTTGCAAAGTTTAAAAACTGCATCCTAATAAGCTTTATTATTGAAAAGAGACACACTTAATTAATTAAAACATTTTTATTATCATTTTTTAATTTTCATCTCTTCGTTTTTTTTTATTTAAACAACTCTCTACTCTAGAACAGATATTTAAACAAACGAAATGTCTTATCACAATGTTTTTTTGACCCAATTGCGTCATTTAAATGCAAGATTGATAGTTTTTTTGCATTATTAAAAATCAATAATTATGGAGAATACAATAAATGAAAAAACGTTAATAGAATCAAAAGTAGATTTGATGTATTTTAGAACAGTAAGAAGAACTACAGCACATGCAACACTCACCGACAAAGCATTAACTATATCCAAATACATTGGAATTGTCAAAGACAACTACAGTCTTGAAGAAATCGAATCTTATTATTTCTTCAAAGTTGCTTTAATTATGCCTACGGGAATTGGATTTAAATTAAAAAATGGTAAGAAGGTTGAATTTGCACCATTAATCGGAAAAATAGGAAAATGGAAATCCGCTCTTAGCGAAAGTACAATTCCACAGGCTTAATATTCATAGACTTTTTTTGTAAAGTGACTTTAGGCCCGATCAATATATGTGGCCAATTAACAAAATACTAAACTCGTCACATAAAATTACAACCATTAAATCTAATGAGTAAATAAAAATGAGTCCAGCCTCACTTTAAACTGGAAATAAGTGATCAACATCGCAGAGTTTTTCATTCCAAACCTTCGTTAACTCGCATGAAAGATGAAAAACCTCCAAAAAAAGTTTGAATTTTGCATCAAGGAAATTCACCAAAAAAATTAAAGCCTATTTTACTGTAAAATAGGCTTTTAAAATTTATTCCGAAAAAAGCATTAAAAAAAGGCTTCAAAACCTAAATAAAGTACTTATATTTGCACCCTCATTAGAGAAAACAATGACTCGATAGCTCAGTCGGTAGAGCACATCACTTTTAATGATGGGGTCCTGGGTTCGAGCCCCAGTCGGGTCACAAAAACAAAAAAGCCTATTTCATTTCGAAATAGGCTTTTTTTTATGTCTTTTTTTTTGCTTTTACAAAAAAGCTATTTCTCATTTCCAAATACCCCTCTCCCCTTGCAATGAATCCGGAATGGCAATATTTTCTACCATTTTTAACTCTTATGATCAAAGCTCAAAACCTCTTTTAAAACCCACTCCTTATTAATTAAAAGATAGACATGCGTAAATTTTGCTTCGCTTGTAAAAACATCTGGTTTATTTGCTTCTCTTAAATAAAAATCATGAATTCCAGTTTGAACGACTCCGTAAAGTTTTCCTTCGCTATAAAGCGGATACACTTCTAAACTTTCCGGTTTTACTTTTCTGATTGGTTTTTGCAAACCTTTTCCACAAATATTCTTTTTTACATTTTCTAAAAAAGTCTTTTTATTCTGAACACCGCCCTGATCATGATAAAAAACCAAATCGGGATGAATCGCTTTTTCTAAAAAAGCAATATCACATTGATTAAAACTCTTTTCAAAGAAAATACTGTCATGTTTTTTCAAAGTCAAAAACAATTCGGAATCTTTTGCAACTTGCGAAAAAACAGCAACCGAAATATGGAATAAAAATAATGCGAGAATCTTTTTCATATCTAAGTTTCTTAGTTGTTATTATTTATAAAAACCTTCACTTCAATAATTTCTTTAAAAGTAACACAAACCAATTAAAAACAATTTTTTAGAAGTTAAATTTTTCATCCCTTCAACAATTTCAAAGGCTTCAAGTGTTTCACTTTTTTTTACTAACAGCACATTTTCAATTAATTACAAAAAATATTTGTTAAAAAATTTGCGTAGCCAAATGACTTCGTATATATTTGTAGCCAAATAACTTCACAACATGAATTTAAGACGAGATGTATTTCAGGCCATAGCCGATCCTACAAGAAGAGCTATATTACTTTTGGTGACTTCGCATTCGATGACTGCCGGTGCGATAGCTTCTAATTTTGACACGGCGCGTCCAACAGTTTCCAAACATTTAAAAATTCTGACGGAATGCGATTTATTGCAACAAACGCAAAATGGACGAGAAGTTCATTATACAATTAATGCTAAAAAAATGAAAGAAATAGCCGATTTCATAGAACCTTTCCGCCAAATGTGGGACGAAAGATTCAATAAACTTGAAGAAATTATGAAAAACTACAAACAAAAAAACTAACTGATATGGAATTAAAAACAAAAATAAATGCGCAAGACGACAAACAAGAACTTGTTATTACACGTGATTTTGATTTGCCCGTCGAATTGCTTTTTAAAGCTTACATCGAGCCTGAAATTGTAGCACAATGGATGGGAACAAAAGTTTTAAAACTTGAAAGCAAAAAACATGGTAGTTATCAATTCGAAACCAGTGATGCAAAAGGAAACGTGGTTGTTCAAATGAATGGTGTTATTCATGAATTTATTCCGAATGAAAAAATAACCCGAACATTTGAGATGGAAAATTCGCCTTTTACTGTTCAATTGGAATTTTTGGAATTTGACAAAGTAAGTGAATCGACGAGTAAACTCACCATGCAGATCGTTTATAAATCGACAGCTTTGAGAAATCAAATGCTTCAATTACCATTTAAACAAGGGCTAAACATGGCCCATAATCGATTAGAAGAAATTTGCAGTAAACTAAAATAAACCTATCATGACAAAAAGAAACAAAATTATCTATTGGGTTGCTACGCTTTGGCTAGCACTAGGAATGACAGCAACCGGAATCGTGCAATTAATGCAATCAAAAGACGAAACAGATCGAATGTCGCATTTGGGTTATCCAATTTATTTACTAACTTTATTAGGCATTTGGAAATTATTAGGCGTTATAACAGTTCTAATCCCTAGATTTCCATTATTGAAAGAATGGGCTTATGCTGGTTTTTTCTTTGCAATGTCAGGCGCACTATTTTCGCATTTTGCAGCAAATGACAGTGCAAAAGATTTTTTTGGACCGGCACTTTTAATCGTCCTAACAGTTACGTCTTGGTATTTCAGACCAACGGAACGAAAACTCATTAACGTTTAAACTTATAAAAATGAATCCGAAAGTTGATTTTTTCTTTGACAAAGCCACAAAATGGCAGGAAGAATTGGAACAAATGCGAACCATTGCTCTTGAATGCCAGTTAACCGAAGAATTAAAATGGGGAAATCCTTGTTATATGTACCAAGATACCAATGTTGTTTTGATTCATGCGTTTAAAGATTATTGCGCTTTTTTATTTTTCAAAGGCGCTTTGCTAAAAGATACTGACGGAATTTTGATTCAACAGAGTGAGAACGTTCAAGCAGCACGTCATATCCGATTTACAAGCTTGAAAGAAATTGTTGATTTGAAACCTATTCTAAAAACATATATTTATCAAGCAATTGAAATTGAAAAAGCAGGTTTGAAAGTAACTCTGAAAAAAACTTCGGATTTTCCTGTTTCAGAAGAATTTCAAAAGAAACAAGATGAAAATCCCGAATTTAAAAAAGCTTTTGAAGCTTTGACTCCGGGGAGACAAAGAGCTTATTTGCTTCATTTTTCTCAACCAAAACAAGCCAAAACCCGTGAAGCCAGAGTCGAGAAACACACTCAGAACATTCTTGACGGAAAAGGTTTAAATGATTAATTTGCCATTGAAATAAAAACCAAATCAAAATGACAGCAAACGATATTTTAACACAACTCAAAGCTCTTGGAGACGAAAAAGTATTTGCCCAAAATAAAAAACGCGGCGCAAGCGAAAATCAATTTGGCGTTAAAATGGGCGATATTCGAACATTGGCAAAAAAAATCAAAATCAATCATGAATTAGGGCTCGAACTTTGGGACACTGAAAATGCTGATGCCCGATTTTTATCTATTTTAATTTTAGATCCAAAAAAGCTTTCGAATGAACAAATTGCCAAAATGGTTTCTTCGGAAAAATTCGTTCATATTGCCGATTGGTTTTATTCTTATATAATTAAAGATTATTCAGATAGAGAAACGCTACGTCAAGCCTGGATGCATTCAACTGATGTCATGCACGGCCGCGCTGCATGGAGTCTTACCAGCGGATGCGTTGCCCGTAATCCTGATGTTTTGGATTTACCCTCTTTGCTAGACCGAATTGAAAATGAAATGCCAACTGCAGCACCGGAAGTTCAATGGACAATGAACAGCACATTGGCACAAATTGGAATCAAATTTCCTGAATACAGAACTCGTGCTTTAGCCATTGGAGAAAAACTAGGCATTTACAGAGATTATCCAACTTCAAAAGGCTGTACTTCTCCTTTTGCCCCAATTTGGATCAACGAAATGGTGCGCCGACAAGAATAAAAATCAAAAAACATTGAAATGAAAAATAAAATTTCGCAAGAAGAACAAGAACAGCTTATCAGTATTTTGAAAGTTCGTTTCGAAAAAAACTTAAGTCGTCATACCGATATTGACTGGACAAAAGTAGAAGCGAAACTTATTGCTAACCCAGAAAAACTTTGGTCGCTTCTTCAAATGGAAAAAACAGAAGGAGAACCGGATGTAGTCGCTTACGATAAAAATACCGACGAATACATTTTTTTTGATTGTGTCGCCGAAAGTCCAAAAGCACGAAGAAGTCTTTGCTACGATAGAAAAGCGCTTGATTCCAGAAAAGAACACAAACCAAAAAACAGCGCTGTGGACATGGCGGCAGAAATGGGAATTGAACTTTTGGCCGAAGAACAATATCGCCAATTACAAGAACTTGGGAATTTTGACACCAAAACTTCAAGTTGGATTTCAACACCGGAAGATGTTAGAAAATTAGGTGGTGCCGTATTTTGTGATTTCCGCTACGGAAGAGTATTTCTTTATCATAATGGTGCCGAATCCTATTATGCAGCACGAGGATTTCGAGGTTGTTTAAAAATATAATTTATATCACAATTATTTTACAAAAGTAGTTCTCGTACAAAACAAATCTTTCTTAAATTCGTTTGGAAATAATTAATCACTAATCCCAAATTAGTTTATGAAAAACCTACTACTAGTATCTTTTATTATGATTACCTGCGCGACATGGGCGCAATCTGCAACGGCTTATTTTGACAAAGCCATGAAAAAAGCCGAAGCCGGAAACACAAAAGGCGCAATTGCCGATTACACAAAAGCCATCAGCATGAATTCTAAATTTGTCGAAGCCTACCAAAATCGTGGCGTGGCTAAGGTGAAAATTAATGACTTAAAAGGTGCATTGGCAGATTTTAGCAAAGCAATCGAATTAGACGACATGAATGCCGATGCCTTTACAGGAAGAGCAAACGTAAATTATAAATTATTGAATTATCAGGACGCTATTAATGATTGTAGTTCATCACTTGGTTTAAACCCAAAAGATTATATTGCTTACAATTTAAGAGGTCTTGCTTATAATAAACTTGGGGACAAAAAGAATGCCTGCAAAGATTTTTCAAAAGCTGTTGAATTAGGTAGTCAGAGTGCCATCAAAAACAAAGTAACGTTTTGTAAATAAATAAAACGCAAATAATAAAAAGCCATTTGTAAACACCAAAATACAAATGGCTTTTTATTTTACAAACACTTTAACATTCCACAAAAGATATTTATAAATTTGCTCTTCAATTAAATTTCTATGGCGCTTCTTAAAAAAATAAACAACTACGCTCAAACCGATAAAAATTCCGGATTTGGAACCAATGCAGAAAGCTACGGCGGAAGATTTGTTAATAAAAACGGAACTGCAAATATTGAAAAAAGAGGCATGCATTTATTGCGACGCATCAGCTGGTACCATACCATGATTGATATGCCAAATTGGAAATTCATGCTCATTTTATTTAGTTTTTACATTGTCATCAATTTTATTTTTGCTATCATTTATTATGCTATCGGAATTGAACATCTTAACGGAATCGAACAATCTCAAAGTATTTTGACGCAATTTGGCCAAGCTTATTTTTTTAGTGCGCAAACTTTTACCACGGTTGGTTATGGACATATTAGTCCGACTGGATTTTTAACCAGCGCCTTGTCTGCCGCCGAAGCTTTAATTGGATTATTGAGCTTTGCAATTGCAACAGGATTGTTTTTTGGAAGATTCAGCAAACCTACTGCGTTTTTAAAATTTTCTCATAATGCCTTAATTTCGCCTTACGGAGAAAACAAAGGTTTAATGATTCGGCTTGTACCTTTTAAAAATACCAACTTTACTGATGCAACTGCAAAAATTACTTTAGGATTGAGCCTTGAAGAAAATGGCGAACGAGTAAATAAATTCTACAATCTGGAACTGGAATTAGACCGAATCAATGCGCTTACATTAAGCTGGACATTGGTGCATCCAATTACAGAAAATAGTCCTTTATATAATTTTACCGAAGAAGATTTCAAAAAAACACATGGTGAAATTTTAGTCTTTATTACCACTTTTGATGACATGTTTAGTAACACAGTTGCTGCCCGAACTTCGTATACTTTTGACGAAATTATATACGGCGCAAAATTTGTAACTATGTACAACAGAAGTAAAAACGCATCCAAAACAATTCTTCATCTGGACAAATTAAATCAGTATGAGACTACAAACTTTCAATAATCTAGCATTTTGATAAAGTTTTAGAGGTTTTTTCAGATTTTATTTTATTTTTGTTTATTCAACAATTAAAAATGGTAAACAATATAAAAACAGTTTTCAGTATAAAAGACCTTGAAAACTTATCTGGAATTAAAGCGCATACAATTCGTATTTGGGAAAAAAGATATAATATTCTTGAGCCAATGCGAACTGATACTAATATCAGACTATATAATTTACAAAACTTACAAAAGCTTTTAAATATTACTTTACTGCACGAGTACGGTTATAAAATATCTAAAATTGCGACTTATCCTGAAGAGAAAATTCCACAATTAGTTCGCGAAATTATCTCAAAGAAAAATTCACAAAACTATGCCATCACTTCTTTTAAAATGGCAATGATGAATTTTGATCAGGAATTGTTCTTTAATACTTTTGACTGGCTTATTTCAGAAAAAAGCTTTAAAGAAGTTTTTAAAGAGCATTTTCTTCCATTGTTGAAAGAATTAGGATTATTATGGCAATCAGAAACCATAACGCCAGCAAATGAGCATTTCATGAGTCATTTGATCAAGCAAAAGATTTTAATTTATACCGAAAGTCTTCAAATATTAAAACCCACCAAAACAGATCGAATTTTTGTTCTTTCATTGCCTTTAAATGAAATTCATCAAATTGGTCTTTTGTATTTACAGTACGAGATTTTATCAAAAGGATACAAAACCATTTATTTGGGCGAAAGTATGCCAATTGAAAATCTTCAGGATTTAACGCGTCATTTTGAAAATATCACTTTCGTTTCTTTTATGACTGTGCAGCCCGATCGCGCTGTTATCAATCAATATGTAAAATCAATGGGACAGAAACTGCTGTTAAAAAACAACGAAATCTGGCTTATGGGTAATATGGTTGAACATATTGATCAATCTAATCTACACGAACGCATTCGTATTTTTGATTCGATGGAAGAAACTATAGAAGAAATTCAATAGTTTTGTTTAAAGTTTTTGTATATTTGTTAAACAAATGACAAAAACTATCATCATAATAGGATCTGGCTTTTCTTCATTAGCCGCTTCATGTTACTTGGCGCAACAAGGAAACAAGGTCATTATTTATGAAAAAAATCCAACAGTCGGCGGTCGTGCCCGACAATTCAAAAAAGACGGTTTTACTTTTGATATGGGGCCAAGTTGGTATTGGATGCCCGATGTATTTGAACGTTTTTTTCAGGATTTCAACAAACAAACTTCTGATTATTACGAATTAATAAAACTAAATCCAGCTTATCGGGTTTATTTTGGAACAAATGATTTTATCAGCATTTGCGATAATTTGGAAGAAATCAAATCTACTTTTGAAACTATCGAAAAAGGAAGCGCATCTAAACTTCAAAACTTTATCGATCAGGCAAAAAGCAATTATGATATTGCCATCAAAGATTTAGTTTATCGCCCCGGAGTTTCTCCTTTAGAATTAATCACTCCGAAAACCGCATTAAAACTAAATCAGTTTTTAAGCAATGTCAGTCAGGATATCCGCAAGAAATTCAAAAATGAAAAATTAATTCAGATTTTAGAATTTCCGGTTTTATTTCTTGGAGCAAAACCAAACAAAACACCTTCGTTTTACAATTTCATGAATTACGCCGATTTTGGCTTAGGAACATGGCATCCAAAAACGGGAATGTTTGATGTAATTTCTGCCATCGAAAAACTGGCTCTTGAACTTGGCGTAACAATCAAAACCAATTCACCAATTGAAAAAATTCTTGTTGAAAATAAAAAAGCAACCGGAGTTAAAATCAATGGAAAAATCATAAAAGCTGATATTATTTTAAGCGGTGCCGATTATCAGCATACTGAAACTTTATTAGAAAAAGAGCATCGTGCCTATTCCGATAAATATTGGGAAAGTCGTGTTTTCGCACCATCTTCTCTCCTATTTTTCATTGGCTTTAATAAAAAAATAGAAAACGTTTCGCATCATGCTTTATTCTTCGATGTCGATTTCAATCAACATGCAAAAGACATTTATGATAATCCAAAATGGCCGGAAGCACCATTATTTTATGCCAATTTCCCTTCTAAAACCGATTTAACAGCCGCGCCAAACGGAATGGAATCAGGTTTTTTCTTAATTCCGCTTGCACCAGGAATCGAAGATAATGAAGTACTTCGAGAAGAATATTTCGAAAAGATAATCACTCGTTTCGAACAGCTTACGAATCAAAAAATAAAAAATAACATTATATTTAAGAAGTCATTCTGCAAAAATGATTTTGTAACAGATTACAACGCTTACAAAGGAAACGCTTACGGAATGGCAAATACTTTATTGCAAACCGCCTTTTTAAGACCAAAACTAAAAAGCAAAAAAGTACGTAACTTATATTTCACAGGACAATTAACTGTTCCTGGCCCAGGGGTTCCGCCTGCTTTAATTTCGGGAAAATTGGTTGCTGAGTTAATTCAAAAATCTTTTAGATCTTAAAAAATGAAATCATTATTCGACGCCGTTTCTTTCAAATGCAGTAAGCTGATTACGCAAAATTACAGTTCCTCTTTTTCATTGGCTGTAAAAATGCTTTCGCCAAGTATTCGCGATGCCATTTACAGCATTTATGGTTTTGTTCGCTTTGCTGATGAAATTGTAGATTCATTTCACGATTATGAAAAAGAATATCTGATAGAGGATTTCGAAAAAGAATATTACAAAGCAATGCAATTAGGTATCAGCTTAAATCCTATTTTAAATTCATTTCAACATACCGTAAAAGAATATAATATTACAGATGATTTAGTTCAGGCTTTTTTGCGAAGCATGAAACTCGATCTTATAAAATCAACTTACAACACACAAACTGAATATACAGATTACATTTACGGTTCTGCCGATGTTGTCGGTTTAATGTGCCTGAAGGTTTTTGTTGCTGGAAAAGAGCACAAATACGAACAATTAAAGGATGAAGCCATGCGTTTGGGTTCAGCTTTTCAGAAAGTCAATTTTCTGAGAGATTTAAGAGATGACAACTTGGTTTTAAACCGAACTTATTTTCCGGGAATCAACCTCAACAATTTCAACGAAGCTTCAAAAGCACAAATAATCAAAGAAATCGAAGAAGATTTCCGTATCGCCTATCAAGGGATTGTAAAATTGCCGATTGAAGCAAAATTTGGTGTTTACACGGCTTATGTTTATTATAAAAAATTGCTCAAAAAACTAAAAAACACACCATCGCATGAAATTGGAAATTCCAGAATTCGGGTTTCAAATTATACAAAAGCCGGACTTTTAGCGCAGTCTTTTGTGACATATAAATTAAAACTAGTTTAAAAATTAAGATCAAAGCATGTCATCCTGAGCGAAGTCGAAGGACCACGAGAAGCTCGACAAAGATTGGATTCTCGTTGCGGAGTTACTTGCGGTCCTTCGACTTCGCTCAGGATGACAAAAAACAAAAAATCTTTAGAGTTAATCTTTTATAATTTAAAGCTAAACTCAGAAAAAATAAAATGATAATTTTAAAACATCAACATTTATAAAATGATTTCTTTTTTAATCTTTATAGGCGTTTTTCTGTTCATGGAATGTATTACCTGGCTTACGCACAAGTACGTAATGCATGGTTTTATGTGGTATTTTCACGAAGATCATCATCAGCCAAAATATGAGCATACTTTCGAGCGCAACGACATTTTCTTTGTCATTTTTGCGACTCCAAGTATTATTCTATTTTATTTTGGTGTTCAGGGCGGCTTCAATTATTTGTTTTTCGTGGCCTGCGGAATCACGCTTTACGGCGTTTGTTATTTTTTAATTCACGATGTTTTGATTCATCAGCGTTTTAAATGGTTCAAAAATACCAAAAACAAATACCTCATCGGACTCCGAAAAGCACATAAAATACACCATAAACACCTTAATAAAGAAAAAGGAGAATGTTTCGGAATGTTGTTTGTACCGTTTAAATATTATAAAATGTAAAATATTTTGAGCGTTCTCCGCCGCGGCGGATCGGGTTTTCCGCTCACGTTTTTTAAGAACAATTGATTCAACGAGAAAATGAAATTATACAAAATAGAAACCGTTCAGTATGTAAATTCAAGTGTTGAAGATTGCTGGGATTTTTTCTCCAGTCCAAAAAATCTTAAAACCATAACGCTTGACAATATGAGTTTTGAAATTCAGGATTTTGATAATAAAAGAATGTATCACGGACAACTCATTACTTACACCTTAAAACCGCTTTTCGGAATTAAAATTTCTTGGGTTACTGAAATTACGGCCTGCAAGGAAAATGAATATTTTATCGATGTTCAGCGTTTCGGCCCGTATAAATTATGGCATCACAAACATTTTTTTGAACGCACAAAAGACGGCCGAACAAAAATGACAGATATTGTTCATTATGCTCTTCCACTAGGAATTTTAGGCCGATTCATGAATACCATAATTGTAAAAAACAAACTCAAAACAATCTTCGATTTCCGTCACAATAAAATCGAAGAATTATTCAATTCACAAAAAGAGCCACTAGTTCTACAAATTAATGGCAAACAAAAAAGCTTTTAATTTTTTAAACACACAATACAAAATTCGTCAAGACATAACCAATACAAATGACAAAACAAAAAGTTAGCTTTTTCTGGTTCAGACGCGATTTGCGTTTGGAAGACAATACCGGATTATTTCACGCCTTACAATCGGATTTTCCTGTAATTCCGCTATTTATTTTTGACGAAGATATTTTGGATAATCTTCCAAAAAGTGACGCTAGAGTAACTTTTATTTACGATTCACTTCAGAAAATAAATTCACAGCTAATCGAATTCGGTTCTTCAATTTTAACCAAAAAAGGAAAAACAACAGAAGTTTGGAAATCACTTAGTGCAGAATTTGACATACAAAACGTTTTTTTCAATAAAGATTACGAACCTTTTGCAATCAAACGTGACAATACAATTTGTTCACTTTTAAAAGAAAATAAAATCGAGTGTTTCTCTTTTAAAGATCACGTAATTTTCGAAGAAAAAGAAATTACGAAAGCTGATGGAAATCCCTATACGGTTTACACTCCTTATAAAAACAAATGGCTCGAAAAATATCATTTTTCAGGATCAGCTCCAGAATATGATTCTACTCCATTTCAATCTAATTTTGCAAAAAATCAATTTTCATTTCCAGAATTATCAGAAATTGGTTTTGAAAGAAGTGCTATAAAAGTACAACCTCATAATTTATCTCAAATTGCCAATTATAAAGAAACACGGGATTTTCCGGCTTTAGACAGTACCTCTTATCTTTCTCCACATTTACGTTTTGGAACCGTAAGTATTCGGAAATTGGTAAATTGGGCCAACCGAAAAAACCAGACTTTTTTGAGCGAATTAATCTGGAGAGAATTCTTTATTCAAATATTATTTAGTTTCCCAAATTGCGTCAATCATAATTTCAAATCGAATTACGACGGAATCCAATGGCGCAATAACGAAGAAGATTTTAAACGTTGGTGTTCTGGAACCACAGGTTATCCAATGGTCGATGCCGGGATGCGTCAACTTAACGAAACTGGTTATATGCACAATCGTGTTCGAATGGTTGTGGCGAGTTTTTTATGCAAACATTTATTGATTAACTGGCAATGGGGCGAAGCATATTTTGCAGAAAAACTATTGGATTTTGAATTGGCGTCCAACATAGGAAACTGGCAATGGGCTGCGGGAACAGGATGCGACGCCGCGCCCTATTTCAGAGTTTTTAATCCCGAAATTCAGCAAAAGAAATTTGACGAAAAAGGCGAATACATCCGCAAATGGATTCCTGAATTTGATTTTGGTTATAATGAACCAATGATTGACCACGCTTTTGCGAGAGATCGTGCAATTGCGACTTATAAAGCGGGAATTTTGAAATAGTTATTTTTGTTTCAGGTTTCAAGTTTCAGGTTTCAGGTTTTTGCTGAATGCTTAATTTATTATATCCAAGTTTATGCGCAAAGTTCCGCCAACTTGAAACTTGAAACCTGAAACTTGAAACCTGAAACAAAAACCTAATATTTCAAATAATTCTCAACGACGATTTTCGCCTTCAAATCAAACATTAAATTGTAAAGCCCGAAGAAAGTACGGTTCATGTAAATAAAGTGTTTAGAACCACGATTTCCGTTCATTTTTCTCAAATTTGTATCAGTTGAA
Organism: Flavobacterium resistens; assembly: GCF_900182645.1. Lineage (GTDB taxonomy): Bacteria > Bacteroidota > Bacteroidia > Flavobacteriales > Flavobacteriaceae > Flavobacterium > Flavobacterium resistens. The sequence continues at coordinate 41,014 of NZ_FXTA01000005.1, forward strand.
AAGCGTTTTCCTAACTCAGCAATATCATTAAAAAAATTCTCATCAGAGAAATCAAAAGTCTCATTCTGAAAAGGTTTTGTAAACAAAGACAACAAATCAAAAAACATATTGGTAAAATATTCAATTTTTGATGGCGAGTCATCGTCACGAAGAACTTCTAATTCAAATAATTTTTTATTGAACAATGCAGTATCCGTAATTACATTTTTATTTATTAACTCAAAGTACGGCGTATAAAACTCTTCCGGAATTTGTTTCATACAGCCAAAATCCAACGCAATTAATTGATTTTGATCATCAACCAAAAAATTTCCCGGATGCGGATCAGCATGTACTTTTCGCAAAACATGCACTTGATACATGTAGAAATCCCAAAGCGCCTGCCCTATTTTATCGCCAACTTCCTGATCTGTATTTTTTGCCGTAAATTCAGAAAGATGAATTCCAGTCATCCAATCCATTGTGATTATTTTCTCTGACGAAAATTCAGGATAATAATTTGGGAAAGAAATATTCTCGATTTTATTACAAGCATCAACAACTTCCTGACTTTGTTTTAATTCCAATAAATAATTGGTTTCTTCAATTAATTTGTCTTCAACTTCTTTGAAATATTTATCCGAATCCTTTCCTTGAAGATTAAACATTCTGATGGCAATTGGTTTTACCAAAGCCAAATCAGAAGAAATGCTGTTTGCAACTCCGGGATATTGAATTTTCACAGCCAGCTTTTTATCATTTTTCTTTGCTAAATGTACCTGACCAATACTTGCTGCATTTACAGAATTTGGATTGAATTCGTCAAAAATCTCATAAGGCGTTTTTCCGAAATTGCCTTTGAAGGTTTTTAAAACCAAAGGCGCAGAAAGCGGCGGAACAGAAAACTGCGAAAGCGAAAATTTCTCCACATAAGCCTGAGGCAGAAAATTTTTGTCCATGCTCAACATTTGAGCGACTTTCAGTGCACTTCCCTTTAAGCTTTTTAATCCGTCATAAATATCCTCGGCATTATTTTCATTTAATTTATCTCGGGTCAAATCGGGATTAACTATTTTTTCTGCGTAATGTTTCACGTAATTTACTCCAATTTTAGCGCCGGTCTGAACCAGTTTTCCAGCTCTTTCTATTTTTGAAGTTGGTATATAATCGATTGTTTTCATTGTTTGCTGTATATTTTTTCTTTAAACAGAAATTTTCCAAGATCAATCAAATGATTCATTGGCGCTACATTCATTAATTCGAAGGAAGCATTCACTGATTTTTCAATGAAAATATCGGTTTTTTCAAAAGCGGCAGATTCATCATCCATCCAGAATTTAATGGTCAGCATCAACTGCAGCCAAGCCGATTCCTGAATGGCGCTTTCCTGAAACTTCTGGAATTTCTCCTGTTCTAATCTGTAATCATCTGTTAGAATTTCTGAAACGTATTCTTTGAAACTGTTTCTAAGCGATGTCAGCTGAACTAAATTTTTAAGCGGATTTCTGTCGATTTTAAGAGATTGAAGCACATAACTTCTGTTGGCAGTCAAAATCTCGAAGAAAGTAAAATAGAAACTCAGCATTTTATTTTTCATATCATATTGCTGATATTCTTCGTTTTTGTGAAGCAAGTTGACTGTGTTTTCAAAAAATAATCGGAATATTTCTTTTTCTAGACCTTCTAATGTTCCAAAAAAAGCATAAAACTCCGCTTCGGTAAAATCATTTTCTTTTGCAAAATGAAAAACGGATTTTGGTTTCTGACCTTTTTCTAAAACTTCATTCATGTATATTGAAACGATATCATCTTTAGTAATTACCTTTTTTTTAGTCGCCATTTTATTAAAATTTAGAATTTGCCATAAAGGTAAACATTGTTTAAGTACCTTTACTTATCCTTAAACAAGAACCACTGTTAAATATATTATAAACTATTATGGCTCAAAATGTTTTACTAACCGGCGGAACAGGATTTGTTGGTAAACATCTGACCGATGTTCTTATCGACAATGGCTTTTCCGTGTCTGTTTTGACCCGATCTGAACAAAAAAACACGCCATCTATTACGTATTACAAATGGGATCTCAAAAGAAATTTTATTGAGAAAGAAGCCGTTCTGAATGCTGATTATATTATACATCTTGCCGGCGAAGGAATTGTTGAAAAAAGATGGACTAAAAGACGCAAAAAAGCAATTTTAGAAAGCCGAACAAAACCTATCGAACTTATTTTTTCAATTTTAGAAGAAAACAACAAAACAGTAAACGCATTTGTTTCTGCATCTGCAGTTGGAATTTATGGGGCAATTACAAGCCACAAAATTTGCAATGAAGAAACGCGGCCCGCAAATGACTTTCTCGGAAAAACGTGCCAGATTTGGGAAAATACTGCCGACAAAATAAATACACTCGGAATTAGAACTGTCAAGATCAGAACTGGAATTGTTTTTGGAAAAGATGAAGGTTTCCTAAAAAAAGTTGTTCCGAGTTTTAAATCAGGTTTTGGTGCGGTTTTAGGCACAGGAAAACAGTATTTACCCTGGATTCACATTGATGATTTAGTTCAAATCTACCTGAAATCAATTACCGATGAAAATATAAATGGCGCATATAATGCCTGTGTTACAGATAACACAACAAATTCAGGGTTTTCAAAAACATTAGCGACTGTTTTAGGTTATGCCATCTGGCTTCCTAAAATACCTGCTTTCTTCTTAAAAATTGCGCTTGGAGAAATGAGCGAAGCGGTTTTAAAAGGACAACGTGTTGCATCACAAAAAATCCAGAAAACAGGATTTGAATTCCAGTTTACGGATTTAGAGCGAACGCTTCGAAATTGTCTGCAATAACATACGACTCAGACTCTACAAATTCTTGAGGTCAATATGCTGCTACCCATTTATTTTAAAAACCAAAAGAATTTGTAAAAATCTTCGTCAATTTTTATTTCATGATTCCCGTTAAATCGGTCTGGACAGTTTTTGAAATTTTGTTGGCTACAACGTACGGAATTTCGATATTAAAATCTTCTACTGAAATAGGAAAAGTCGATACAATCTGAATTCCTTCAGGAACTCTTTTCATCAGCGCTTTTACCGCAATCATTTTCGATTTTCCATGCAGATATAATTTCCCTTTAATATCATATTCTTTTTCAGTTTCATCGATATTTTTCAAATCAAATTTTTCGATTTTGCCTTTAAAAACAGCTTTTGGATAACGATGGCTTTCAATATAATTATCGTTAAAATGTTCCTGCATTAAATCCATTTTAAAACGAAAATCTTTGATAATAACAGTACAGATAAGCGTACTTGTTTCAGGTTCAAGAACAAGAGTTCCGAGCTTATTTACCGCTTTCACTTCTTCAAAAAAAGGAACAGAAGCTTCAAAATTTACAACCGCTGAATTGGTTCTAAATTTATCCTGAGCAAGCAAAGAAAATGCGGTAAAAAGTAAAATTAATAAAGTAGTTCTTTTCATAATCGTCATCATTAAACAATTATGTCATTCGATTTTTTTATTTTAAGAAGAGAAAATCAGAACTTAAGATAATGGCTTAAAAAAATTGAATGGCAGTACTCCGTGAGATATTCTATAACCTAATAATTATACTTAAAGTTACGAAATTTCTCTTTACAAAGTTCTTGAACTACTGCTAAAAATTTGTGAATATTTTGGGTGTGAAATGATTATTGTGAAATGTGAAATGAAAGCTATTTTACGTCTCACATCTTACATCTCACATCTTACATCTCACATCTCACATCTTACATCTTACATCTCACATTTCACACAGAACAAAACGCTAACTGATTTCCAAGAGAACATTGTATTTATCCAAGCTCGCTAAATCTTCGATAGAACTCACATTGGCAACTTTTTCATGCTCTTCAACTTCTTTTTTGATTTCAATATGCTTGATGGCTTTTCTAAAACGGCGTACTTCTTCCAGACTTGATAAAATAAGTCCTGGAACCTGAACACTTTTGCCTTCTTTATCTTTGGCAACCATTGTAAAATACGACGAATTACAATGTTTTATTACGCCGGTCTGAATGTTTTCGGCTTCAACACGAATTCCAACAACCATTGAACTTCTTCCTACATAATTTACAGAAGCTTTCATAGTTACCAATTCACCAACTTCAATTGGTTTTAAAAAGTTTACTGTATCGACAGACGCGGTTACGCAATAATTCCCACTAAATTTTGATGCCGATGCAAACGCAATCTGATCCAGTAATTGTAAAATATATCCTCCATGAATTTTACCGCTAAAGTTGGTATGCGATGGCAGCATTAATTCTGAAATACTAATTTTTGATGATGAAACGAGTTTGAAATCTGAAGTCATGTCTTTGTTTTTTTTTGTATTTTATATTATTCTGGATGTAGTTAAATCGTAATCTAATTTAAAAATTGATTTTCGTCTTCATTTGAGGCTCTTGCAATAATATTTTCAGGTAGCGACTTCTTTGCCTTTGCTCCCATTTTTTTAAGTCTTTCAACGCTTGAAATTAAGTTTCCCTTTCCGTCAACTAATTTATTCATAGCACTTTCATATTCCGTTTTGGTATCCTTTATTTTATTCCCAATTCGGACCAAATCACTCACAAAACCTTCAAATTTATCATAAAGTGCGCCGGCTTGTCTTGCAATCTCAAAAGCATTTTCCTGTTGTTTCTGATTCGTCCACATGCTGTCAATTGTGCGCAAAGTCGCCAATAAAGTAGTCGGAGTTACAATTACAATATTTTTATCAAAAGCTCTATTATATAAGGTAGCATCTTCGTTTAAAGCAATTGCAAAAGCAGGTTCTATCGGAATAAAAAGTAAAACAAAATCCGGACTTTCAATTTGATATAAATCGTGATAGTTTTTGTTTCCTAGTTGCTCAACATGTCTTTTTATAGAACTAACATGTTCTTTCAGAAAATCGATTTTCAATAATTCTGATTCTTCGTTAACCCATTTTTCGTAAGCAACCAATGAAACTTTAGAATCGACGATCATTTTTTTTCCATCGGGCAAATTGATTACAACATCGGGCAGTACTCGGCTTCCTTCTGTATTGGTAAAACTTTGCTGCACTTCATATTCGCGTCCTTTTTCTAAACCAGATTTTTCTAAAACACGTTCCAGAACTAGTTCACCCCAATTTCCCTGCATTTTAGTATCGCCTTTCAAAGCTTTCGTCAAATTCAGGGTTTCTTTGCTCATTTGCGCATTCATTTCGCTTAAGCCAATAATCTGCTGGCGCAAAGCGGCATGATAATCAATACTTTCTTTATGCGTTTGTTCGACTTTTTTCTCAAATCCCTGAATTTTATCCTGAAGTGGCAACAGAATGCTCTTCATATTTTCGCTGTTCTGTTCTGTAAATTTAGCCGACTTTTCTTCAAGGATTTTATTTGCCAGGTTTTCAAATTCTTTGGTGAATTTTTCCTGAAGCTCTGTTATTTCAACTTTCTGTTCTTTATGGCGTTCCCATAAATTTTCAAAATCGACTTCTTTTTTTGAAAGCTGAATTGCGAGACTGTCTTTTTCTGTTCTTATATTTTCTTTTTCAGCATTGATTAATTGAATCTGTTTCTGAAAATTATTTCTTTCCGTTTCAAGTTGCTCTTTTTGCAGTTCTTGCTGATTTAAATTGGCATTTAATTTTTCTTCCAAGCTCACTTTTTCAGTTTGAGATTTAGCCGACATTAAAAGTTTCCCCAAGTAAATACCTAAAAATAGCGCCACAATAAAAGCCAACAAAACGGGAAGAAAGTTCAACATATCTAAGTTTTTTTTAAGTAAAAGTACGCAATAATACGTAGTAGTAAATCTTTAAAATTAAAATTTCACGAATTCACAACTATTCTAAATTAAATCATCATTTTGAAAAAAATTAAAAGAAAAAATAAATTTCTACGCAACCTTTTTAAAACTCAGCCATCTACAAAGTATAACCTATTAAAATAATATAATGAAAAAATTAATGTTGAGCTTATTTATAGCTTTTGGATTGAGTGCATGCTCTTTAGGAAATGATGATTTAAATGTAGATTGTGGAGCTAATAAAGAACTAGCTTTTGCAGGTTATCCATTTTTGTGCAATTATGCGGTTAAAACGTACCCAAATGATCCGGCTGCTGTCATAGTGACATCTCAAGAAAAATTGGATTTCCTTTTCACTAAACATGAAAATACATGTCCGATTGCAACTGACCCAAATATAGATTTTAATAAAAATATGATAGTTGGAATTTTTGCAGGTATGAAATCTACAAGCGGATATTCTATAAAAATGACTTCAGTAGTCGAAAACAACTGCGAAATTTTAATTACTTACTTCGAAAGTGGTCCTCAATCTGGAGAAACAACTAATTCAGCTCCGACATATCCTTCGGATTTTATTATACTTCCAAGATCTTCTAAAACAATCATTTTCAGTAAAACTACGGAAAGTCCAGATAATATTATTATCGGAAGCTATTTTGGAAATTGTTCAGGTTCTGATTGCCAAAACTTCTTTCAACTGAATGATTTTAATATTCTAAAATTAACTAGTACAGCTTCTGGAAATTTCAATTTTGATCAGTCTGCTTATTTTGCAAAAACTAAAAGAGGTGAATATACTGCATTTGGAAAAATTATTCCTTCAGAAATTTTAAGCTTAAAAGGACAAAATAAAACGTTTGGAACACCAGATTCAGCAAACCAGGGCGGTGTCTTTTTCCAATGGAAACAAGGAGCAACAACAACTAAAATTTTTCTTGACAATAACGATACAGCAGATCAAAGTACAGATGTCATCACTTTCAAAAGAGCGATTAAAGATAAAATCACAAATCTAAAATAATCTGATTATGAAGAAACATTTTTTATTTCTTATAGTTTTTGGACTTTTCAATACAGCCTATTCAATTGATTCTTCCAATTTAAATTCGGGTTCAATTGTAAATACTTGGATTTGGGAAAAATCAGTCGGTGGAGTAAGCAATCCTTATATAGCAACACCAAAAACTGCTGGTTTTAACAAAAAAGTAATTTTTACTTCAAACGGAAGAGTTATCACTTATAAAAATGATGTCGAAATTAGAAACAGCTCTTATGAAATAGGAAAAGGAATTGGGTTTGCTGATCAGACAGAACACGAACTAATTACCTTTGAAGGCAAGACATACGTAATAGAAAACCTTGATAATCAAAACCTAACCATTGTAAGCAACAATCAGGATGCTGCGCGCAGTATCTTTAAAAGATAGTTTTTTAAGTTTATATAAACTATTTTTGCAAAACCAAACAATACCACTTTTTTGAAAGACGATTTAGAAAAATACATTAGGCTCTGCATGGAGAATAACCGAGAAGGACAGCTGAAAATCTATCAGCTGTTTTCTCCGGTTTTATATGGTATATGCTTAAAGTATATGAAAAATGAAGATGATGCCAAAGATGTTTTTCAAGAAGCATTTGTAATTGTCTTTCAGAAAATAAGCCAATATAAATTTGAAGGAAGTTTTGAAGGCTGGCTAAAACGGATTTTCATCAACAAACTCATTGAAACTTTAAATAAAAAGAAAAAAGAAAGTTTCTTTTTAGATGTTTTTGATCCGGATACTGATTTTATTGAAGAAGAAGAATTAGATACAATTCCGATAGAAAAAGAAAAACTATTAGAATATATTCGGGATTTACCCGATCAATACAGGACGGTTTTCAACTTATATGTTTTTGAACATATGAAACATAAAGAAATAGCCGAATTATTGAAGATTTCAGAAGGAACATCAAAATCAAATTTAAACAGGGCAAAAGGAATTTTGCAGAAAAGGATTTTGAGCATAAAAAATTTTAAAATAGCATGAAGAAGCAAAAAATAGAAGATATTTTTTCATCATTGGAAGACTTTTCGAGTGTTCCGCCACCAGAACTTTGGGCTGGTATTGAGGAAAAACTAGACAAACCTAAAAAGAAAAAAAGAGTGATTCTTTGGTGGTCGGCTGCGGCATGCTTATTATTATGCTTATCACTTCCTGCAGTTCTGTCTGATTCGGGCAATAAAATTGGCAATGGTACTTCTGTAGAAAAAAACAATGTAGTTCTTGATGAAAATCAAAATGGTGAAAACCAAGCAAAACCAACTTCAACAGAAGATCAAAATTCGGAAAACAATAAAGAAGGAATTTTAAAACCAAATTCGGAAAACGCTACAAAGGCTACAAATAATTCGATTGTAAATCAAACGAAAGAAACGGCAGTTGCTGAAAATAATTCGGAAAACGAAAACGCTTCTAAAACTCCACTTTCAAAATCAAATGTTTCAAAATCAAACATTATAAACAGCAATACAAATCAGGCTGTCGCCGAAGGAAAAACTGCGGAAGAGAAAAACGATCAATTTTCTGTTAGTAGAAATCAAAAAACAAACTCAGAAAAACAAATTTCGAATCAGGCAGTTGCAGTTAAACATTATAATTCAGCGAAAGAAAATAGATTTAATTCAGCTGAGAAATATCAATTGAATACTTCAGAAACTCAGAAATTAAACGCTGAAAAAAGTAATTCAAATCAAGCTGTAGCAGTTAAAAATTACGATTCAGAAAAACAAAACGGATTTAATTCTGCTGGAAAAAATCAGTTGAATACTTTAGAAAATCAGAAATTAAACACTGAAAAAAGCAATTCAAATCAAGCTGTAGCAGTTAAAAATTATAATTCAGAAAAACAAAACAGGTTTAATTCAGCCGAGAAAAATCAGTTTAACACTTCTGAAAACAAAAAATCAAACAACGAAAAAGGAAATTCGAATCAGGCTATCGCATTTAAGAATTATACTTCAGGAAAACAAAACGGGTTTACTTCTGCGGGAAAAAATCAATTTTCTGAAAATGAAAAAAGAAATCTTGATAAAGTTTTGGCTGAAAAAACATTCACAAGCAAAACAACGAATTCATTTAATACGACTTCAAAAAACCAACTTCCAAATTCTGTTTTTGAAAGCAATTTAAATTCGAATGCAAATAATGTTGCTTTAAATCCTTCGAAAACAAATTCAACGGAAAGAAAGCCAAATATGCTGAGTGAAAACAAAAAGGAAACTTTAGACAAGACTCAGAAATCAGAAAATGTAATTGCTGAAAACATTCAAAAAAACAATTTAAAAAACAATGCGGTTTTAAGCAAACAGGATTCTGTACAATTTGCAGAACTTCAAATTATGCAAGATGCACTCGCAACTTTTTTAGTAGACAGAAAAAAAGAAAAGAAACCTAAAACCGCTTCAAGTGGTGAGAAATGGGCAGTTGAAGTTTTTGCAGGAGTAGCAAGTTCTGAAAACTATAAAAATGACAAAACGCTGGGCAACGTCAACGATTCCAAACAAAGTAACAGTTATGGAGTGAAAACGAAATACAAGCTCAACAAAAAATGGGCTGTAGGTTCTGGATTTAAAATAAATGAATTAGGACAAAGTGTTGCAAATGTTTCATATATTAGCACGAAAAATAATGCATTTTTAGGAACCAGTGATTATTTAATACAAAATGCGACCGTTCCTCAGATTGCAACAAACGAAAGTTATGTACTGGTTTCTAATACCACAAGAAATGCACTGAATAGTAATAATATTCAGAGTGGAAACTTAGATCAGAGTTTGAAATATATCGAAATGCCATTAGAGGTTTCGTATGCTGTTTTTTCAAAAAACAAAGCAAGTATCAGTTTAAATACAGGCGGATTTGTTGGAAAATTAATTGGAAATAGCATTGCTATTGATGGAAATTCAATTGGTGAAAACGCAAACGCAAATAGTTTTGTTTACGGACCAACTTTAAGCAGTACAGTACAATATCGAGTTTATAAAAAAACAAATATTTTTGTAGAACCAGCTATGAATTATTATATGAATCCTTTGAGCAGTCAGTCTTTCAATCAATTCCAATGGGGATTGAACTTTGGATTGAATGTTTCATTTTAAAAAAATTATTAACTATTTAAACCCCAAAACCAACGTAACCCCCTAAACCTACATAATTTTGAAAACAAGCCTAAAAGCAAGTCTTCTCAAAATGATCGTAAAAAACCATTGGTCGAACCACAAATCTTTCCCCAAGGATTTGATTTTAGCCAAGGAACTGGTTTATGATTGTTTTGATTTTGATTGCACTCAGCCACAGCAGGAAAGTGAAAGCATTGATTACAGTGCCTATCGCTTCCAGATGAATGAAAAAAACATTTGTTATCGTGAGGCTAAAATCACTCCAGCCAAAACCGGGCAATTTGTCACTTTGTGGAAACGAAGCAGACTTGGAGTAATCGAACCTTTTGATCATTCTGATGCCATCGATTTTGTCATCGTAAGTGTCCGAAAAGATAATCTTTTGGGACAATTCATCTTTCCAAAAAATGTGATGCTGGAAAAAGCCATTTTTTCTTCAAAAACCGAAGAAGGAAAAAGAGCCATCAGAGTTTATCCGCCTTGGGATGAAACTGAAAGCAAACAAGCCAAAAAAACACAGCAATGGCAATTGGATTATTTTTATCCGATAGTTCCTGAACCTGATTTTGACGCTTTTAAAAAATTGATTTCCTATTAATACAAAAAAAGGCTGCCTGGAAAAACAGACAGCCTTTTTTACTTTTATATTTCAAAGTTAAATCGCAGTATAACCTCCATCAGCAATAATATAACTTCCTGTTGTAAAAGACGATTTTTCAGAGCTCAAAAACACTACCAGGTCTGCAACTTCCTGAGCAGTTCCAAGTCTATTCATTGGTGCTTTTGCCGCAACGGCATCCATCAAATTTTGAGTAAGATTATCTTTCAGCAAAGCCGTTTCAATATAACCGGGACCAACGGCATTACAGCGAATATTTTTCAATGCATATTCTGCCGCAATATTTTTAGTCAATCCAACAACTCCATGTTTTGATGCAGTATAAGCTGGACTGTTTGGCGCAGCAACCTGACCATGAATTGAGGCAATGTTAACGATGTTTCCACCTCCATTTTTTTCCATTTGCTCTAACTGATAACGACATGCATAAAAAACACCGCTCAAATTAAGCGCAATTACACGATCCCAGGCATCTGGTTCGTATTCTCCGGTTGGTTTTGCTGGTCCGCCCATTCCGGCATTATTGCAGGCAATATCAAGTCGGCCGTATTTTGAAACTGTTACCTCAACCATGCGCTTATTATCACTTGCGCTCGACGAATCACCTTTTACAAAAAAAGCCTCGCCTCCATTGTCTTTTATAATTTTTACGGTTTCTTCGCCATGTTCAACATTAATATCCGAAAGGACCACTTTTGCTCCTTCACGAGCATAAGCTTCTGCAACTGCGCGCCCAATTCCTGAGCCACCACCAGATACAAAAGCCACTTTGTTTTCTAAAAGTGCCATATTCTTGTAATTTAAAATTGTCTTTACAATTTACGAAGATATCACGCAACGAGAGCAGTAAAAACGGAGTTTACAATAACATTAACTTGATATGCTAATCAAATGTTATTTAACGCTAAAACGGTCTCTTTTTAAGAAAAAAACCGTAATATTTTATTGATCTTCATCCAATTTCATGTTCCCTCGATCTTTATGACTTTCCGGATTTGAATTTGGATAACGGTTTGGCGTAATGTCTGAATTCCTGTCTTTATTTTCGATTGTTTTGTTTGCCTCTTCATCTGTTTGAACACCTCGATTTGCGTTTGGATTATTTGGGTTTATTTCATCGGCAACTTTTTTAATTTTCTCATTTTCGTCTCTTGCCCTTTCCACAACTTCTTTTTTTCCCTCTTTATCTGCAACAACTTCTTTTTTTAAATTGGAATCTTCAGACTTTCCGTCGTGCGAAACATTTTTGCCTTTTGTGTCATCCACATTTTTCTGTACTCCATTTATTTTTTTTGCACCTAAATTATTCGTTTCCATAACTTTATTCATTTAGAGTTCTTTCGATAATATTACGAATTCCTCACTTGAAAAATTTACGACTTGATCTTGCTTTTGTTTTATAATTGCCATCTTTTCGAAATTTATTACCTTTAATGATAGCAACTTAACATTCGAATTATTATGAATTTCTTCAAAATCAAAACCTGTTGGTCAAATGCCGAATTTATTCTTATAAAATTATGTATGGCTTCAATTTATATTTTGGTCGGAAGCTATTTTCATGAATTTTTCCAAAACTATTATAAAGTTTTGCTTGTCGTTTTCGGGATAACCGTAATTTGGTTTGTGTATCAATGGCTAAAAAAAATGAAAGCATAAAAACTTTGCCTATTAATTTTGCCAAAGAAACTATCTTTGCAAAAAATTAAAAATGCACAGACACTTTATTCTTTTTAAGCCGTACGGCTATTTGAGCCAATTTATTTATGAATTAAAAAGGAAGAAAAAACTTTTGGGCGAATTGCATAATTTTCCCGAAGGAACAATGGCAATTGGAAGACTGGATGAAGATTCTGAAGGATTGCTTTTACTGACAACCGATGGTAACATGAGCGAACTTGTTCGAAGCAAAAAAGTTGACAAAGAGTATTATGTTCAAGTTGATGGATTAATTACTCCAGAAGCGATAGAACAATTGCAAAATGGTGTCGAAATTGGACTTGATGGTGGCAAATACAAGACAAAACGTTGTAAAGCATTTATTGTTACCGAAATTCCGGATTTTGGAGTGAGAGCAAAAAAAATTCGGGACGAACGCCATGGTCCAACTTCTTGGGCATCAATCACAGTAAGAGAAGGTAAATTTCGCCAAGTCCGAAAAATGACTGCTGCAGTTGGTTTTCCAACATTGCGCTTAGTTCGCGTTAGGATTGGAAATGTATATTTGCAAAACCTAAAAGCCGGCGAAGTTCTTGAAGTTTCCGATTTCCAATTAGATAATTAGAAAATATGGCAATTAGATAATTGCTAAACTCATAATTCAAAATTCAAAAAAAATGCTAAACGTTGTTCTTGTAGAACCTGAAATACCTAATAATACTGGAAATATTGGAAGATTATGCGTTGGTACAGAAAGCCGACTTCATTTAATTCATCCTTTCGGATTCGTAATTAATGACAAAAACCTGAAACGTTCCGGTTTAGATTATTGGGTACATCTTGATGTAACCGAATATCAAAATGTCGAAGAATGGATGCAACAAATTCCAGACAAATCTCGTGTTTTTTTAATGAGTTCGCATGCTGAAAAATCATATTTAGAAACTGATTTTCAAGATGGTGACTGGCTGGTTTTTGGAAAAGAAAGTGTTGGTTTAAGCAAAGAAGTTTTGGCTTTATTTGAAAATCATTTAACAATTCCGATGTCGAAATTGATTCGTAGTTTTAATATTGCTAATTCTGTGGCTTTTGTGGTTGGAGAAGCGAAAAGACAAATTTCGTTGCAAAAATAACATGAGACCTTTCATTGATCTAAACAATTTAAGTTATTCGAAAGAAAAATTAATTTATTATTCTCAAACTATAATTTTTACTTATTTTCTAATTGCAATTGCACTTTTGATTTATGCCATCTATTCACTTACAGATGGTAAAGATGGCTATATATTTTCCCTGTTTTTATTGCCATTTATTACATTTTTAATTTACAATGCATCGAAATTACTTAAGAAAAGTAATGATGTCCAATTTCGAATCAACTCGCAAGGAATTCAATATAGAAATGAAAAACTTGTTTCTTGGAGCAATATTCAAAATGAAGGAATCGAGACAGAGCGATCGGGCAAATACACCAACGATTTTTTTGTATATTACATCATTGATCAAGATAAGCGAGTAAAACATAATATAGGCAATTTAAATACTGACGTATTAGAACTGCAACATACTCTTAAAATTCATCGAAACCGATATCTCAGAGAAAACAATATTCTCTAAACATTAATTTTCCTTTTTTAACCCCAAAAACTAAAATGACCGAAACTGTAACCGTAGAACAAGCTTTAAAAAAAGGCAGATGGCAATTAAAACATTTGCCAATGATTGTAACTTTTGGCATTATTGGAGGAGGAATTTACCTTTCCTATGCAAAAATATTTGAGGGCTGGATTATTCCCGTCGGATTTGTATTGGGCTTTTTATCTGGATGGCTCGTGTGGAGTTATTTTGTCAATCAATGGAAAATTTGGGCTTTCGAAAATGTTAGAAATGTCCACGAATTACAGCGAAAAGCAGTTGAAGAAAAATTGATTTGGGAAAGCGGAAGCTGGTTTGAAAAAACAGAATTTAAAAATTATCAGCAGAAGCAGAAATTAAAACAGTTAGAGAAAAAATTTCTTGAAAAAGACATTTTTAAAGATGACATTTCAGTACCAAAAGAAACAGTAATTTTTTACTCAAGAATTGCTATTCTTTTTTTATTAGTACTTTCTCTAGTAATGAATATATCGGGCATTTACTTTCTTTATGAGAAAGAATATTTAGGGTTATTTCTCTTAGGAGTAGGTGTTTATTTAACTTATGATAATGTTAAAAAATTAAGAGACAAAAGTCCTCAAATTATAATTAATGCCGAAGGAATAAAACTTAAAGATGAAAAACTTGTTAAATGGAATAACATACGAAATGACAGAGTTTTTACAGAAATAAGAGGGAAAAATTCCACAACCTATTTGGCATTTAATCATGAAAAGATTGATATTGGAGAGTTAGATATAAAAACTCAGGACTTAGAAAAAATGCTTCATGTGTATCGTGTGCGTTATGAAAACACTCTTTAAGTCACAATAAACTTTCCTTTTTCAGCATCAAAAATAATATGTTCGTCTTTGAATAAAGAAGCAAAACTTCCATTCGAAATTAAATTACACGGCTGATCTTGAACTATGTTTTCAGGCGTCATGACAATCATTTCATCACTTAACTGAATTGCAAGATCAATATCGTGAGTTGAAAATAAAATGCATTTTTCTGTTTCCTGTGTTAGTTTTTTCAATAGCTTGAATAATGAAACCTTATGAAGCAAATCAAGGTGGGTTGTTGGTTCATCCAAAATAATCAAAGGCGTATCCTGCGCAAGCGCTCGCGCAATTAAAACTTTTTGTAATTGTCCGTCGCTTATTTCAAAATGTTTCTTTTTTGCTAAATGCGTAATTTGAGTTAAAGCTAAAGCTTCATTTACTTTTACAATATCTTCAGGAGTCAAAGTTCCAATCCAATTCGTATAGGGCTGGCGTCCCAACGCAACCAATTCAAAAACAGAAAGATTACTTGGTGGCAATTTTTCGGTTAAAACCAAACTTAAATTCTGCGCTAATTCTAAAAGTTTGAATGCCGAGATATTTTTTTCCTTCAAATAAACATTTCCGGACAAAGGTTTTTGGATTCCGGTAATTGTTCGGAGTAAAGTCGATTTTCCAATTCCGTTTGCTCCAATCAAAGTAATGAGTTTTCCTGATGCTAAATTTAGATTTAGATGCTCAGCAATGGTCGTAACTCCTTTCTTGGATTTGTATCCAATATTTAAATTTGAAGTTGATAGAATGTTTTTCATTTTTTAAGATGCTAAGGTTCTAAGTTGTTAAGATGCTAAGTTTTTTAAAACACTGCAAATCTGCTTAATCCGATTAATCTGTGGCTAAACAAATTACTGAAAATTTCTTTTTCGGACTAAAAGCCAAATTACAACCGGCGCGCCAATTATAGAGGTTATTGCATTGATTGGAAGCGTTACATCAAATCCAGGCATTTGCGAAACGATATCACAAAATAGCATTATTATAGATCCAAAAAATAATGTACTCCAAAACAATATTGTATGATTGCTTGTTTGAAAAACCAATTTTGCAATATGCGGCACTGCAAGTCCGATAAAAGCAATTGGCCCGGCAAAAGCCGTAATACTTCCTGATAAAATACTCGTAGCAAATATGATAATCAATCTTGCTTTTTTAAAGTTCAGCCCCATGCTTTTTGCGTAATTTTCGCCCAAAAGCAATGCATTTAAAGGTTTTATACTACTTGCACTTAAAATCAAACCAATTCCGACGCAAACTGTCAAAATTACGATAGTTCCCCAAGAAAGATTTCCAAGACTTCCCATTGACCAAAACGTGAATTTCTGAAGCTGTTCTGCAGTACTGAAATACGTCAAAACACTGACAATTGCAGTAGTAAAACTTCCGAACATTAATCCAACAATCAAAATCGCCATTGTATCACGCAATCTTTGTGAAACTACTAAAACCAGAAGCAAAACTAACGTGCTTCCAAAGGTAGATGCAATTACAATTCCGTAAGATGATAGTGCAATTATCTGTAAAAAAGAAGGCAAAAATCCGGCTCCCAAAATTACAAAAGCAACACCTAAACTTGCACCTGAACTCAGTCCTAAAACATACGGACCTGCTAACGGATTTCTAAATAAAGTCTGCATCAAAAGTCCGCTGATCGAAAGTCCTGTTCCAACTAAAACTGCCGTAATTGCTTTTGGCAAACGATAATTGATGATAATATATTCCCAAGTTGATTTTGTCGCTTGTCCGCCTGTCAAGCTCGTAAAAACATCTTTTAGCGGAATCGTAACAGACCCTAAACTAATGCTTGCAAAAAACATAAGTAAAAGTCCTAAAGACAAAACGACAAATAAAATGGTATTTCGTTTTTTGTTTGCCAATTTAATTCAGTTTTGATGCAAAAGTAAATTCGTAACCCGTCAATAAATCAGGATGGAAAATCTTGATATAATCTTTTAAAACCAAATCCGGACGGCTTGGCGATAATTCATAAAAAATCGTTCCACCGGTTGCTCCAAATTTACTTTCTAAAGAATAAACTGTTTTATTTTTAAAAGCGTCAAATTCACCATAATGCGGATTCGCTTTCTGCAATTCTTCTAAAGTTTTAAAAGAACCTGAAACCACCCAAATATTTGCGCCTTTTGCTTTATCCAGCACTTTTTCAAAAGACAAACCTTCACTTCCTGTTCCTTTTAAATTGCTCCATAAATAATCGGCTTTTGCATCTTTCATGAATTGTGCAACCCAACTATTACCTTTGGCTACATACCAAACATCTTCATACATCGAGCCATATAAAACTTTTGTTGTTGCCGGTTTATCTGCTACTAATTTTTTGGCTTGATTATAACTTTCAACAATTTTATCAAACAATTCTTTGGCTTTGTCTTCTTTGCCAAATAATGCTCCGTAAAGCTTAATCCATTCGGCTTTTCCAAGTGGAGATTGTTCCATCCAATCGCCCTGAATCAAAACATTCAAACCGCTTTTTTTCAAATTATCCAACATCGGATTGTTATTGTCAACTCCAAAAGTCACAATCAAATCTGGTGATAATTCAATCAGTTGCTCAATATTTAATTTTTCATTTTGTCCAACATTTTTTACTGAACCTTTGTCAATAAGTACTCTTGTTTTTTCAGACGAAATATAATCAGTGTGTGGAAAACCAACCAATTTATCTTCAACTTCAAGCATTTCCAAAAACGGAATATTTGTTGTCGAAGTAACCACTACTGACTCTAATGGCACTTTTATTGTTGTATAGGTTTGAAGGCTGTCTGGAACTTTAGCATCTTTCTCTTTTAGCACATATTTAAAATCCTTATTTGCATTAGGCCAGGGATTTGAAATTGTAACTACAGAATATCCTTCTTGTTTTACGATAGAAAGTCCCGAAGCGAATTCGATGCTATTTTTTGCAGTTTCTGATTTTACGGTTTCAATATTCTCACTTTTTTTACAACTTGTAAGAATAAAAAAAGAAAGAAAAAATACTAACTTAGGTAAATAAAATTTCATATTTAACGTTTTGGATAGGGACAAAGGTAAATCATTTTCTGATTTTTTTGTTTACTTTTATTCTTACAAAATTCAACAAATTGTATCTTTACATTATGAATACCACAAAAACAAAAATTTGCTCAAGCTGTGAGACTTCTTTCAGCTGTGGAGATATTTCAGTTGAAAACAAATGCTGGTGTAATGATTACCCACCTATTTTTAATCTTTCAGAAGGAGGCGACTGTTTATGTCCAGCCTGTTTCAAAGAAGCCTGCGAAGATAAAATTGATGCTTATATAGAAACAATAACTCCTGAAAAAGCTTTAAAAAATAAAGCCGCATTGCTGCCCAAAACAGAAAAACTTATCGAAGACATTGACTATTACATGGAAAATGGCAATATGGTTTTTAAAACATGGTATCATCTAAAACGAGGCAAATGTTGTGGAAACGATTGCAGACATTGCCCCTATTAAATTATTAATTATAAATTGTTTGTTGTTAATTATGAAAAACAATGTCGTTAAAAATAAAAGCTTTGATTTCGCAATTCGTATTGTCAAATTAAATCAATATCTAAACAACAACAGAAAAGAATTTACTCTTTCTAAACAACTTTTAAGATCTGGAACAAGTGTTGGCGCAATGATTCGGGAAGCTGAACATGCAGAAAGTAAAAGCGATTTTATTCATAAATTTGCAATAGCACAAAAAGAAGCTAATGAAACTGTTTACTGGTTGGAGTTATTAAAAGCAACAGATTATCTTAACGAAAAAGAATTTGATAACATTCATCGCGATGCGATTGCAATTTTAAAATTAATAACAAGTATCTTGAAGACTTCAAAAAACCAATTAGTAGCAAAACAAACCCAAAAAATCAACAATTAACAATTAATAATTAACCATTATAAATGATTTACCTAATAACAGGCGGAGAGCGTTCTGGAAAAAGCCATTTTGCACAAAATTTAGCTTTACAACTTTCTGATTCGCCTCTTTATGTTGCAACAGCGAGAAAATGGGATTCCGATTTTCAAAATCGTATTGATCGTCATCAGCAAGAACGTGACGGGCGCTGGACCAATATTGAGAAAGAAAAATATCTTAGTGAAATTGATTTTTCAGGAAAAGTTGCACTTATTGATTGCGTCACGCTCTGGCTGACTAACTTTTTTGTTGATACTAAAAATGATGTTTCTTTGTCTTTGGAAGAAGCCAAAAAAGAATTTCTTTCGATTGCCAATCAGGAAAATGCCACATTAATAATTGTGACCAACGAAATTGGAATGGGCGTTCATGCCGATACTCACATTGGCAGAAAATTTACAGAACTGCAAGGCTGGATGAATCAGTTTTTAGCGTCAAATGCTGATGAAGTTTTCTTGATGATTTCTGGAATTCCGGTTAAAATCAAAGGGGAAAATTCCAAATTTTAAATTCCAAATTCCAATATACTAAAGTACCTTTACAAAAAAAGGATAATCACATTCACAATGAATTTGGGATTGAGGATTTAAAAAAATTGGAATTTATGACTAGTTTAGATGATATCTTAAAATCACGCCGCGACACACGCCATTTCACAGCCGATGAAGTTCCTGATGAAGTAATTCAAAAAGCTTTGCAGGCAGGGCATTGGGCGCCTTCTGTTGGGTTAACGGATGCTACCAGATATTATCTCATAAAATCTTCCGAAGTCAAAACAGCCATTAAAAACCTATTTTTAGAGTATAATAAAAAAGCCGAAGCGCTCACCGATAATCCTGAACAAAAAGAACTTTATCGTTCATTAAAATTAGAAGCAATTGAAGAAGCACCAATCGGACTGATAATTGCTTATGATCGTTCGGTTTTGAATCAATTTACGATTGGAACCGTTGGCAGCAATGAAGCGGTGAAATTTAGTTCGGTTTGTGCAGCACAGAATATTTGGCTTTCTCTTACAGAACAAGGCTACGGAATGGGTTGGGTTTCGATTTTAAATTATTATCAGTTTAAAAAAATTCTGGATTTACCCGAAAATATTGAACCGCTTGGTTATTTCTGCATTGGAAAACCAGCAACAAATTATAACAATCAACCGATGTTGCAGCAATTGCATTGGAAACAAAAATCGGAAACGCCAATTTGCGCAGAAATTCAAAAAGTAAACGAAAGTCCTGTTTCAGAAATCACAACTAATTTTGCATCAAAAAATAAAACTGAAACCAATTTTGACAGACTTCTTCAGGAAAAAATAGATTCAAAAACAAAACCAATAGGCGCTTTAGGAACTTTAGAAACGCTTGCTTTTCAAATAGCAACAGTTTTTGAAACTTTAACTCCAAAAATCATAAATCCAAATATGGTTGTTTTTGCCGCCGATCACGGAATTGCAAATCATGGCGTAAGCGCTTATCCGCAAGATGTGACACGCCAAATGGTGAATAATTTTCTAGACGGAGGCGCAGCAATTAATGTTTTTTGCAGACAAAACAATATTCAATTATCAATTGTAGATGCTGGTGTCAATTATGATTTCCCTACAAATGCAAAACTGATTGATGCTAAAATTGCTAAAGGAACACAATCTTTCCTGCATGTGCCCGCCATGAGCCAAACCGAGCTTCAATTGTGTTTTGAAAAAGGAAAATTAATCGTTGAAGAAATTGCCAAAACTGGTTCAAACTGCATTGGTTTTGGTGAAATGGGAATTGGAAATACTTCAACAGCTTCGGTTTTGATGAGTCTTTTGACCGGTTTTCCTATTGAAGAATGTGTTGGAAAAGGCACAGGAGTTGTCGATGAAAAATTAATTCAGAAACAGAATCTTCTAAAAAAAGCAATTGAAAATTATTCCGGTCAAGCCGAATTAAAAGAACAATTGGCTTTCTTTGGAGGTTTCGAAATTATGCAAATGGCAAGCGGAATGCTGACTGCCTTCGAAAATAAAATGCTGATTCTGGTTGACGGGTTTATTTGCAGTACTGCATTTTTAATTGCAACCAAAATCAATCCTGAAATTATAAAAAATGCCGTTTTTTGTCATTGCTCTGCTGAGAATGCACATCAAAAACTACTTCAATATTTGAATGCAAAACCTATTTTGAATTTGGATTTACGTTTGGGAGAAGGAACTGGTTGTGCAATTGCTTTTCCAATTTTAAAATCGGCCGAGGCTTTTTTGAATGAAATGGCTAGTTTTGAAAGTGCTGGAGTTAGTCGCAAATAAACCCCAATTGTCATTTCGACCAAAGGGAGAAATCACAATCGAAACTCGACAAAGATTGGCAATTTCTGTGTGGAATTTCTAGTGTGATTTCTCCTTCGTCGAAATGACAAAACTGAATTAAAAATTATTTTTTAAATGAAAAAAGAACTCCACATCTTCTTCACCTGTTTAATGTTTTACACCCGAATTCCATGTCCAAAAAACATTACACATCATCCTGATTATTTAAACAAAGCAACACGATATTTTCCTTTTATCGGTTGGATTGTCGGAAGCATTTCATTTCTGGCTTTTTATCTTTCTTCTCTTTTTCTTTCAATAGAAACGGCTGTAATTTTTGCTATTATCGCTTCTGTTTTAACAACCGGTGCATTTCATGAAGATGGTTTTGCAGATGTTTGTGATGGTTTTGGCGGCGGTTGGACCAAAGAAAAAATTCTGATGATTATGAAAGATAGCGCAATTGGAGCTTATGGAGCAATTGGATTGGTTTTGTTGTTTTTGGCCAAATTCAAATTGTTTTCTGAATCTCTTCTAATTTTCAAAAATGACAACAACTATTTTCTACTATTCTTGTTATTTATTTCAGCTCATTCTTTAAGCCGTTTGGCTGCAATCAGTATTATTTTTACTCATGAATATTCAAGAGATGATGCTACAAGCAAAAGCAAACCAATTGCAAAAAATCATACCTGGAAAGAAATTTTCGGAGCCTTTTTCTTCGGATTAATTCCGTTGCTGGCACTCTCCTATTTTTCTTTTGAAATAAAAACGATTCTGATTTTGATTCCTGTTTTTTTGACAAGGTATTTTTTAGCAAGATATTTTCAAAAATGGATTGACGGCTATACGGGAGATTGTCTCGGCGCAACGCAACAAGTCTGCGAAGTTATTTTTTATTTAAGTCTTCTTTTTATATGGAAATTTATCTAGTTCGCCACACCGAAACAGTTTGCGAAAAAGGAATTTGCTACGGACAATCAGATGTTGATATTGCAATTCCTTTTGATATTATTTTTAATGAAATTGTTTCGCAACTACCTTCTGAAGTAATTATTTATTCTAGTCCGTTGAAGCGTTGTGTGACTTTGGCAAAACACATTCAAAATAACATCAAAACAATATCCTATCAAGAAGATGACCGATTAAAAGAAATGAACTTTGGCGATTGGGAGCTGAAAAACTGGAACGAAATTCCGCCCGAACAACTCAATCCCTGGATGGAAGATTTTGTAAATATTAAAGTTTCAAACGGAGAATCTTTTGTGGAATTGCACAATCGGGTTGGCGACTTTTTGTTGAACGAAATTTCGAAAAACATAAAACATCCAATTATTATTGTTGCACATGCCGGAATCATTAGAAGTATCTTATGTCATCAAACTTCATTACCTTTAAAAAAGGCTTTTCAAAATAAAGTTGATTTTGGCCAAGTCATTAAAATTGAGCTTTAATAATGCTTTTGTTCAGAATTTATCTGAAAAAGTAAAACAAATTTGAAAATTCAATAATTTTAACTTTATCTTTGCACAAAATTAAGGTTGTGTTTTAATAAAAAAACACATTAAAAGGGAATCAAGTAAAATCTTGAGCTGTACCCGCAACTGTAAGCTTAGTTCTGAAAAGAATGCTTGTTGTAACTGCAAAGCCACTGCTCGCCCCGGCGAATGGGAAGGCAAACAACAAGACGCAAGCCAGGAGACCTGCCTTTGAAACAAAGATCGAACTCTCGGGAAAAAGAGTGTAGAAATTATGACTTTAAAAAAATATTTCGCTTTTAGTTTATTGTTGTTGTGCCAGTTTATTTGGGCGCAGAAAGATTCTATTACCAGTCTGAAAGAGGTTTTGGTTTCCGATTCAAATCTTAAAAAATACTCTGCTTCGCAATCTGTTTTAAAACTCAATGATTCTGTTATCAATAAAAATGAAGCTTTATTGACAGATTTATTAAATTTTAATTCCACTATTTATTTTAAAGAATATGGTCGTGGAATGCTTTCGACAGTTGCTTTTAGAGGAACGACTTCGTCACAAACAGCAGTTATTTGGAATGGAATCAACATCAATTCCCAAATGAATGGAAGTACTGATTTCAACACTATTTCCGGTTCCGATTATAATTCTATTAGCGTAAAAGCCGGTGGTGGAAGTGTTATTTATGGAAGCGGTGCCGTGGGTGGAACTGTCCATTTAAATAACGATTTGGCATTTTATAATCGTTTTGAGAATAATTTAAAACTTGATTACGGAAGTTTCAATACAATTGGAATCAATTATAAAACCAATATTTCGAACGAAAAATGGAGCGCACAAATTGGTTTCTCAAAAAACAGCTCGACAAACGATTATAAATACCTGAATAGATATACCTGGAAAGGAGAACAACGTTGGAACCAAAACGGACAATACGATGTTATCACACTGAGTGCCAATTTGGGATATAAATTTGATGCAAAAAACAGTTTGAAATTATACACTCAGACTTCAAACACTGACCGAAATACTTCTTTAATAACTGAAACTGAAACTCCAAGCAAATACATAAACGGTTTCAATAGAAATCTACTGGAATATGATGGTGATTTTGGCAAGTTTAAAGCCAATTTCAAAACGGCATACATTTTTGAAAACTACCAATATTATCCTGATAATTCTCTTAATCAGTACACTTACGGAAAAACAGAAAGCTTAATTACTAAGGCTGATGTGGGATATACAATTTTCAAATCAACTCAAGTAAATGGAATTTTAGATTATAACCGAACTAAAGGCTACGGAAGTGGTTTTGGAGATAACACAAGAGAAATCAGTTCTGCGGCATTATTAGTAAAACAAGATTTTTCTAAAGATTGGAAAAATGAATTTGGTATTCGAAAAGAATTCACAGACAATTATAAATCGCCAGTTTTATTCAATTTAGGCTCTTCTTATCAATTTGGAAAACTGTATAATTTAAAATTGAATTTGTCCCGAAATTTCAGAATCCCGACTTTCAATGATTTGTATTGGGAAGAAGGCGGAAATCCAGATTTGAAACCAGAAAGTTCGTATCAGGCGGAAATTGGAAATGTTTTTACTTTTAAAAACATTTCGCTTACGCAAACACTTTATTACATCAAAATTACCGATTTATTACGATGGGTTCCAGGAAGCGGGGGCATCTGGAGGCCAGAAAACACAGACAAAGTAAACAGTTATGGCGCTGAAACTTTGTTAAGTTGGAAAAAACAATACGGTAAAAATTATTTTGGAGCCAATGCCACTTACGCCTATACGGTATCAGAAAACACAGAAACTGACAAACAGTTGTTTTTTGTTCCATTTAATAAAGTAACGACCGCTGTGTCGTATTCAAGAAACCGAATTTCAGCATACTACCAATTCCTTTACAATGGATTTGTATACACGCAAGCAGATAATGATCCGAATGAAATAGTTGATGCTTATACGGTTTCAAATATCGGAATCGATTATGATTTTAAATTTTTGAGTTCTTTCAAACTTGGATTTCAAGTATTAAATCTTTGGAACGAAAATTATGAAAGCCTTGAAAACAGACCAATGCCCGGAAGAAATTTTAATTTGTACATAAACCTTAAATTTTAAATATAATGAAACTAACTAGATTATTTTTATTAGCAATAAGCGCATCGCTTTTTGTTTCTTGTTCTAACGATGATGATAATGACCCAAAGGGAGTTTATGATAAAGGATTTTTCATCTTAAACGAAGGAAATTCTGGTGGTGGATCAGTTTCTTTTGCAAGTGATGATTTAGCCAATTTTACAGCTGATGTTTACAAAACTGCAAATGCTGGAGATTTCGCTGGAGTATATCTTCAAAATATCTTTTTTGACGGAGATAAAGCGTATATCATCGCTGGTGGATCTAACGTAATTAATGTTGTAAACAGATACTCATTTAAATTAATTGCAAAAGTTGACAGCGGACTGGCAAACCCAAGATATGGTGTTATAAAAGATGGAAAAGCATATGTAACGAATGCAAACACGTATTCATACAGCAATCCTGCAACTGGTGATACTGATGATTATATTGCTGTAATTGATTTAGCTACTAACAAAGTAGAATCTAAAATTGAATTGAAAGCGACTGCAAACCGAATTTTATTAGAAAACGGAAAATTATACATTACAGATTCTTACAATGACAAAGTATTGGTTGTAAATCCTACGACAAAAGCATTAGAAACTCCTGTGACAATTGGTTACAGTGGAGACAGTATGGAAGTTAAAGATGGCATTTTATATGTTTTGAGAGCTCCTTACGGAGATAACAGAAGTGAAATTGTAAAAGTGAAACTATCTGACAAATCAGTTACTAAAATCACTTTCCCAAAATCTTTAGACAGAGCTGGGTATTTAGATATTTACAATGATAAAGTTTATTATACTTCTAACAAATCTGTTTATGCAATTAGCCCTTCTGCAACTGAAGCGTCTACAACACCAATTTTAACTGCGAGTCTTCCAACTGGTGGTTCTATTTATGGTTTTGCTGTAGAAAACAATAAAATTTATATTGCTGATGGTGGTGATTTTAGTTCAAACAGCAAAGCTTACATCTACAACTTAAGTGGTGTATCACAAAAAGAATTAACTGTAGGAGTTGGACCAAATGGTTTTTACTTCAACAATTAATATACCTTTATTTTTAAATTAGTTTTTGGATTTTTTTTGAAAAAAAGGCTTTCATTTCTGAAAGCCTTTTTTTTTATTTTAATGATTTTGAAAATCCTTTTGGAACAGTTTCAAGATACATTTCATTTCGTAATCCGTTGATTTTTTTCGAATCGTCTATATAAGGCAAAATTAGGCTTTTGTCGGTTTGAAGCTTTTTAGCTGTTGCTCCAGTAATTTTTGAAATTGCTAAATTCAACAATGGTTCAGAAGGATCTCCAAGAACTCCGTAAGTACTTACATGTTCTAACTGCATATATGTAGGAACTAATCCTGAAGTATAATCTCCAAAATCCTGAGCATTGGTAATTTTAAAGACCAACGGCTGCATTGCATATTTATGATTTGGATTTACATTTGATTTCGTAAAAGTTGGTGAATCATAAACAGTAAATGAACCAACATTTTTTCCAATAGTTGTTTCGCCAATCTGAACAACATCAATATAAGGCTTTAAGCCATTAACAACTAATTCACTTGCCGATGCCGTGCTAGAAGTTGTCAAAATATAAATCTTTGATAAATTCAGACTATTTAATGCTGTTCCATCAATGTTCGTGACAAATCTCTGATTCAAAGACTCCAAATCTTCAGTAGTCATTGTTGCCATCAATTTTAGATTGTATTGCTGTTTCGAAAATATTTTTCCGTTAAATTGTCCTGTAATCATACTTGCCAAACGAGTTGATGTACGTACAGACCCGCCTCCGTTATATCTTAAATCTAAGACTAAATCTGTAACGCCCTGTGCTTTTAATTCGCCAAAAGCCTGATTTAGTTTAAGATCGTAATCCGAATAAAAACCATTGTACATTAAATACCCAATTTTACGACCTCCAGATGTAATTACTTTATTAATTAAAATTGGATTTTCTTCTAAAACTGTTTTAGTCAAAGCAACTGTTTTTCCATTCAAAACAAAAGCAGAACCATTATAATCAGCAAGATTTAAAGTATAACTATCTGGAGCTAACAACAATGACTGATAATTAGAAACTGTAAGTTTTGTACCATTCACTGCCGTAAATAAATCACCTCTTTTTATGGCTTTAGTTGAAGCATCAGAATTTGGAATAATATAACGAACATAACCAACCAC
This sequence comes from Flavobacterium resistens, assembly GCF_900182645.1. Classification (GTDB taxonomy): domain Bacteria; phylum Bacteroidota; class Bacteroidia; order Flavobacteriales; family Flavobacteriaceae; genus Flavobacterium; species Flavobacterium resistens. The sequence goes on from NZ_FXTA01000005.1 coordinate 67,756, forward strand.
ATCATTTGAGCCGTCAGCAACTCTTGAGAGTTTAAAATCAACACCATTATTTTTTGTGATTCCGTTAAGTTCTTGCTCTAAAACAGTATAATCATCAACAATCCAGCTAAAACGGTCAATTGCCGTTGCAGGATATTTACTGATTGGTTTATTTAATAAATCTTGAAATAATTCTTTTGGGTCTGAATATCCAGCTAAATAAGAGTTTAATTCTGCTTGAGTGCTAAACCTATCATCGGCTAAATTTGGCACATCGGCCTGCCACAAATAAACTTCATTTAATCCTTTCCAGATAAAATCATTTACTTGTAAAGTTGCCGGAGCTTCTACATCATCCTGATCTTCACAGGACTGTAAAGTAAAGGCAAGCAAAAAAATTAGTAGTAAACTCTTTAATATTGTTTTCATAAAAAATGTTCTTGGTAATCTATTAACGTAAAAATACTACCTTTAGTTTTAACTCTATCAAGTTTATTTCATTTTTTCTTCATTTTTTTTTTTAAAGTGGCTGTAACAAAAATAATAGTGCCTCGTCTTGACTATATAAGCTAACGCAAAACCAACCAAATTTTATGAATCAGAATGTGTTTATAGAATTAATTAATCCTTTCAAAGACAAAGTTTTTCGTCTGGCAAAAAGATTGCTTACCAGCACTGAAGAAGCTGAAGATGCCACTCAGGAAGTGATGGTGAAATTATGGAACAAAAAAGACAATTTGGATTCCTATAATAATATCGAAGCAGTTGCCATGACAATGACAAAAAATTATTGTCTGGATCAATTAAAATCTAAAAGAGCCGGAAACCTTAAAATTGTGCACAACAATTTTACAGACCGAGAACCTCAATTAGACAAAAAATTAGAAGATTCTGACAGTTTGGAATGGGTCGAAAAAATTATAAATCAGCTGCCAGAGCAGCTCCAAATATTAATTCAACTTCGCGATGTTGAGCAATATGAATTTGATGAAATTGCGAAAATTGTCAACATGAATGAAACGGCTATTAGAGTAGCACTTTCGAGAGCGAGAAAAAAAATTAGAGAATCAATGGTTAACACACACAGTTATGGAATTAGATAGAATAGAAAATATATTAGAAAAATACTTTCAGGGAGAAACTACTATTGCTGAAGAAAATGAATTAAAAGACTATTTTTCGTCTCCAAATGTTGCGCAGCATTTAGAGCAATATCAGCCAATGTTTGGATATTTCTCTCAGGTAAAACAACAAAAATCAACGCAGGAAATTCCACTACAAACTAAGAAACGAAATGTGGCGTGGTTATCGATTGCAGCATCTGCAGTTGTTTTACTCGGAATTGGGACTTATTTCTTTGTCAGCGAAAAAGATACAGCTCCGGCTGTAGTGCAGTCAGAATTAGGAACCTATGATAATCCAGAAGAAGCTCTCGCAGCAACGCAAAAAGCTTTGGCACTATTATCAAACAATGTTAATGTAGGTATTGAAAGTGTGCAATACATTAACGAATACGAACAATCAAAAAACAAAATCTTTAAACAGTAATTAAATTCAATCAAAAATGAAAAATCTTATTATAACTCTAGTTTTCGCCTTTTTCACACATTCATTCTATGCACAAGGCGCTTTTGACAAATTTGACGGTCAGGACGATGTAACATCAGTAATTGTAAACAAAAAAATGTTCGATTTAATGAGCAAAGTAAAAGTTGATGCTTCTGACAAAGAAACGCAGCAATACATCAATCTTATTAAAAAATTAGATTACCTAAAAGTGTTTACAACTAAAAATCCTAAAATCGAAGCCGATATGAAAGCTTCTGCAGACAAATACATCAAAACTGCAGGTCTTGAAGAATTAATGCGTGTAAACGATAGTGGTAAAAATGTCAAAATAATGGTAAAATCTGGAGCAAGCGACACGCAAATCAAAGAATTGCTGATGTTTGTTGACGGTGCAAAAAATGACGAAACAGTTTTATTATCTCTAACAGGTAATTTTGACCTAAACGAAATTTCAGTATTGACAGACAAAATGCAGCTTCCTGGTGGAACTGACTTAAAAAAAGCCTCTAAAGGCAAAAAATAATCATGAAAACACGTGTTTTTACCTTAGCCCTTATAGCATTGCTGACTTTGATAAGCTGCAATTCTGAACCTTCATTGCAAAAATATTTTGTTGAAAATAATGAGAAAAAGGATTTTATTGCAATTGATGTTTCCTCTAATATTTTAAACATTGATAAAGCAAAATTATCAGCAGAGCAAGCAGAAGCCTTAAAGTCATTTGACAAAATGAACATTTTAGCTTTTAAAGCAACAGATAAAAATCAAGCCGAATTTGAAACAGAACGCACAAAAGTAAATGCCATTTTAAAAAACCCTAAATATCAGCAATTGATGAAAGTGGGTTCTGGCAAAGACGGCGCTTCAATAAGCTATGTTGGCACAGATGAAAACATCGAAGAGTTTGTAGTTTTTGCCAACAGAAAAGAAAATGGTTTTGCCGTGGTCCGTGTTCTCGGAAAAAACATGAATCCGAATAACATTATGACAATTATGTCGGTTCTGCAAAAATCAAAAATCGATATGGAACAATTGAAGCCTTTGCAGCAATTGATTAAATAATCATCAATCTTACTTTTATAATCAGAAAAAGCTCCAAATAATTTTGGAGCTTTTTTTTATGCCTCATTACGTTTTACCGTAAAATAGATTATAATCGTTTAGCTACTTTTGGATTTTAATCCAAAAATCAACCTAATGAAAACACCAAAAATTCTGTTTCTTGCTCTAATTCTTGCCTTAAACAGCTGTTCAAGCGACACCTCAACTCCAGACGAAACTACACCAACATCAACATTCGCAATGACAGCAAAAGTTGACGGTACATTGTGGGAAATGCAAAATCCGTTTGGTTCAGATTATGCTACAAAAACACTATTTGATATGTATCCGGCAGAACAATATATTCTTTTACAAGGAAGAAACAGTAATTTTGTAGATGAAATCAGACTTTACATTAAGAGAAGCGATCTAAAAATTGGAACATATCCTATAACAAAAAACACGTTTGATGCATCTAAAACACAAGTTGAGATCTCATTCAATACTAAAGGAAAAAGTCAATATCCTGTTAATGGCTCAGTATCAATTACAACAATTGACTTAAGTGCTAAAAAAGTAACCGGAACATTTTCATTTAATTGTGTAGATGATGATGCTAAACCAATTAGCGCAACTAATCCTATTACAACAAAAGTAACGGAAGGTACTTTTAATTACAGATATGATGTAGCAGGGAAATAATTCTGATATATTTCCATATAAAAAAAGCTCCAATTAATATTGGAGCTTTTTTATTAAATAAAATTTCTAAATTTATTGTAATGTTTTAAAACGAAGTCAAATGCATAGATATATAAAAATTGGTCTTTTATTGATTTTTTCAAGTATTCTAATGTGGTTTTTAGGTATAAGCTTATTTACAAGCAACAGTCACATCAATTCAGTTTTAAGCTTTCTCGGGCAAATTTCATTTATAATATGGCTTCCAACATTTTTAGTTGGTTTATTTTTTTTGTTACGCCCTAAAAACAAAAAAGACCCTAAATAATTAGAGTCTTTTTATATTAGCAATCTGAGATTATTTACTCAAATACATTTTTCTTCTAGAGTACAATTCGTAGAATTGATCGTCTTTTAAGTCGTCAATAAACAAGATACTTTCTCCTGTTGATTTCATTTCTGGCCCTAATGCTTTGTTTACATTCGGGAATTTGCTGAAAGAGAAAACTGGTTGTTTGATTGCATAACCTTTTAATTGTGGGTTGAAATCAAAATCAGTTACTTTATTATGACCTAACATTACTTTTGTAGCATAGTTTACATAAGGTTCTCCGTAAGCTTTTGCAATAAACGGAACTGTTCTTGAAGCTCTTGGATTTGCCTCGATGATGTAAACCGTATCGTCTTTAATCGCAAACTGAATATTGATCAAACCAACAGTTTTTAAAGCTCTGGCAATTTTATGCGTATGATCTTTAATCTGCTGCATTACAAACTCTCCTAAGTTGAAAGGAGGCAAAGTAGCATTACTATCTCCAGAGTGAACACCGCAAGGCTCAATATGCTCCATAATTCCGATAATGTAAACATTTCCATCAGCATCACAGATTGCATCGGCTTCAGCTTCGATTGCTCCGGCTAAATAGTGATCTAAAAGCAATTTATTTCCTGGAATCGTTTTCAATAAATTGATAACGTGCTCTTCTAATTCTTTTTTGTTGATTACAATTTTCATTCCCTGACCTCCTAATACATAAGAAGGACGAATCAATAATGGGAAATCTAATGTATCTGCAAGTGCAGAAGCTTCGTCAGCAGTTTCAGCAATTCCAAATTTAGGGAAAGGAATATGTAATTCAGTTAATAAATCTGAGAAACGTCCTCTGTCTTCCGCTAAATCAAGTGCATCAAAACTAGTTCCGATGATTTTCACTCCGTATTTAGAAAGTTTATCAGCCAATTTCAATGCTGTCTGACCACCAAGCTGTACAATTACACCTTCAGGTTTTTCATGCTGAATGATATCATAAATATGCTCCCAGAAAACTGGCTCGAAGTATAATTTATCAGCCGTATCAAAATCAGTCGAAACCGTTTCAGGATTACAGTTGATCATGATAGTTTCATAACCGCATTCTTTTGCTGCCAAAACTCCGTGTACACAAGAATAATCAAACTCAATTCCTTGGCCAATTCTGTTTGGTCCTGAACCTAAAACGATGATTTTCTTTTTCTCCGTTACAATACTTTCGTTATCTACATAACGCTTACCATCTGCTTTTTCAATTTCAGCTTCAAAAGTTGAGTAGTAATAAGGAGTTTTTGCTTTAAATTCTGCAGCACAAGTATCAACCAATTTAAACACACGGTTAATATTTTGATCCATACGCAAAGCATGCACTTCACTTTCCAGGCAATTCATCATGTGAGCTAATTGTCTGTCAGCAAAACCTTTTTGTTTCGCTTCAAGCAATAATTCTTTTGGAAGATTTGAAACCTTATAGTTAGAAATTTCTTTTTCTAAAGTATAAAGTTCTTCGTATTGTTTTAAGAACCACATATCGATTCTTGTAATTTCATGAATACGGCTCAACGGAATTCCCATTGCGATCGCATCATAAATTACAAAAACACGATCCCAACTTGCGTAAGTCAGTTTCTCAATAATTTGTTCGTAGTTTTTGTATCCTTTTCCGTCAGCACCAATTCCGTTTCTCTTAATCTCTAAAGATTGAGTTGCTTTGTGAAGTGCTTCCTGAAAAGAACGTCCAATCCCCATAACTTCACCAACAGATTTCATCTGAAGACCTAAAGTTCTGTCAGAACCTTCAAATTTATCGAAGTTCCAACGAGGTATTTTTACGATTACATAATCTAAAGTTGGTTCAAAAAGAGCCGAAGTAGATTTTGTAATTTGGTTTTGCAACTCATCTAAGTTGTATCCTAAAGCTAGTTTAGAAGCGATTTTTGCAATTGGATAACCAGTCGCTTTTGATGCTAAAGCAGAAGAACGAGATACACGAGGGTTGATCTCGATTGCTACGATATCTTCTTTTTCATCTGGAGAAACTGCGAATTGTACGTTACATCCTCCTGCAAAATTTCCGATACTTCTCATCATCAAAATTGCGTAGTCACGTAATTTTTGGAAAGTTGTGTCAGATAAAGTCATTGCTGGTGCAACTGTAATTGAATCTCCAGTATGGATTCCCATTGGATCCATGTTTTCGATAGAACAAATAATTACAACGTTGTCATTTTTATCTCTTAGAAGCTCTAATTCGTATTCTTTCCATCCCATTAAAGCTTTATCGATCAAAACTTCGTGAATTGGAGAAGCTTCAAGTCCACGAGTTAAAAGCTCATCAAAATCTTCTTTTTTGTAAACTACCGCTGCTCCAGTTCCTCCTAATGTAAACGAAGGACGAATTACAAGTGGAAAACCAAATTCCTGAGCAATTTCTTTTCCTTCTAAGTAAGAAGTAGCCGTTTTTGCAGGTGCAGTTGGAACATTTATTCTTTCTAAAAGCTGTTTAAACTGCTCTCTGTCTTCTGTAATATTAATTGCGTTTACGTCAACTCCGATTAATCTTACTCCGAAATCCTGCCAGATTCCTTTTTCCTCAGCTTCCAAACACAAGTTCAAAGCAGTCTGACCTCCCATTGTTGGTAAAACAGCATCAATTTGTGGATGTTCCTTCAGAATTTCAATAATCGATTTTGTAGTTAAAGGTTTCAAATAAATATGATCGGCCATAGATGGGTCGGTCATAATCGTTGCTGGGTTCGAGTTAATCAAGATAACTTCAATTCCTTCTTCACGAATCGAACGTGCAGATTGTGATCCTGCATAATCGAATTCGCAAGCTTGACCAATAACAATAGGTCCTGAACCTATTATTAAAACTGATTTTATTGATGTGTCTTTAGGCATTTTGTATGTATTGTGTAGTTATATAAGTACTTTAAAAAACTTTTCTAGTATACTAAAAACTAGAAAGTTGAGAAAATTTTTACCGACAAGGTATAAAAAAAGGCGATACTAAAAAAGTAATCGCCTTATGTATGTTTATACAAACATTATTTTTTGTGTCTAGGCTCGCTAGAAACAGTTAATTTATGTCTTCCTTTTGCTCTTCTACGCGCTAGAACTTTTCTTCCATTCGCAGAAGCCATTCTGTCCATAAATCCGTGCTTATTTCTTCTTTTTCTTTTCGATGGTTGAAATGTTCTTTTGCTCATTGCTTTGTATCTTTAAAAATGGTATCTAATTAACTCGTTCTTGGTTTTGAATATCGTTGCTCAAAAACCGAGTGCAAATATACAAAGACTTTTTTTTCTGGCAAGCACTTTAATAAAAATATTTTTAATTCATTTTACTATATTTGCAATCACAAATTTACATTAATTATGTTTCACAAAAATATTAAACTAATTTTAGCCGGACTTCTTGTTGTAGCTGGCATTTGGCAATTTACAGAAAGTAATATCGGAAATGGAATCTTTCTTATATTATTGACTGCAATTCCAATTTTTCTTTACTTTAAAAATGAATTTATCCTTTTAGCCTTCCTTAAATTAAGAAAACAAGACTTCGAAGGAGCTAAAAGCTGGTTGGCATATATTAAAAATCCTGAAGCGGCATTAGTAAGAAAACAACAAGGTTATTTCAATTACCTTCACGGAATTATGTTATCTCAAACTAATCTTATTCAGGCTGAGAAACATTTCAAAAAAGCAATTGAACTTGGTTTATCTATGGATATGGATTTAGCAGTAGCAAAATTAAACCTTGCAGGAGTTGCAATGTCAAGAAGAAGAAAACTTGAGGCTACAAATTTATTAGCTGAAGCTAAAAAACTAGACAAACAAGGAATGCTGAAAGAGCAAATTTCTATGATGAAAGAACAAATGAAGAAAATCTAATTTTTTCAAATCATAATATTTAAAATCCCAAATTCTAAAAAAGAGTTTGGGATTTTTTATTTTAAAGAATCAACAACAAATGTTGATGGCACTTTCATTATAACCATTTTGTTTATTTCTTCCAGATCAATTTTTTTATTCGTTTTTATAAATTGATGAATAGACTTAATATTATCTAATGATTTAGCAAAAAGCCAAAATTGATTTGGTCCATTATGCCCATGAATCTTAAGTTTTCTTGTTTGATTTCCATCCTTTAACACAAAAGCATTAGTTTCTCCATCCTCAACCTGACTTTCATAAGTATCCTTATTTGGAAAAATTAGCGTATCTAAAACATCTTGAATCCTTTCTTTTTCATCTCTGTTTAAAACCGTAAAGAATGTTTCTTCTTTAAAACCATAAACATCCACATAATAAAGTGTATCAGAAGAATTAAACTTCAAATAATAGGATTCATGAATATTCCATTTAAAAAAAGTGAAATCAAAATCTTTTTTTGGAGATTTACATCCCGTCAAGACTAAAACGAGAACTATAGTTAAGTTTTTCATTTTTTTAATCCTCCAATATAATCGAAGGCAAATTCTCATTCAGCCATTTATACTTATTGAGAATCATAATATGTGTTCCGCCTTTTACGACAATACATTTATTGATATACTTTATAGGAAAAACATCATCCTGATCGCCGTGAATATGAATCACATTATCATCAACTTCATTTCGATCCCATAAAATAACTGATTCTACAGCCCACTGCAGATAATTAAGATCTCGTACAGCTAAAAATTTCTCGTATAATTTGATGCGCTTATTTACCTTTTCTCCGAAAGAATATTTAGCCAGATTTTCGATATTCAAAATCAACTTCATCGGAATTAATTTGTAGGCTTTTGTTGTTTTTCCAATTTTCATTCTTCTCGGAAATTCAACATTACTTCTGACACTTGAAATAATAATTACCTTTTGAGCCTTAATATGTTTCGAAATTTCCTGAACCAAAATTCCGCCAAAAGAAACTCCAATCAAAACCGGATTTTCATGTTTGATATTCTTTGTAATTCGAACTGCATAATCAGATAAAGATTCTTTCGGCTTAGGAATCTCCCATTCAAGTAAATGAGTTTCAAAGATAGATTCATCTAATTTAATTCTTTCAAAAATAGCAGGACTAGCCGCCAAGCCAGGCATAAAATAAACAGGAATTTTACTCATTTGTCAAAAAAGGTATTTTAATTACAAATCTTAATTTCAAGATAAATTTACTTTTTTTAACAATATGCACAGCAAATCTTACACCATAATACATATTAAAACAAATAAAATTACAAAATATTCAAAAAAAAGACGTTCTAAAAAAATAATTTCATATTGAAAATCAAATGATTAACTTTGCATTCCAAATCATTCATGTTTAACATTCTTACATAAGTATTTAAACAGAATAACGCCCTAAATCTATTTTATATTTTAAACCTGCTAAAAAAATGACAAATTATGGAATCAATTGAAACTACATTGGCAATTAAAGACAACACTTTTGCGAGACAATTTGAAACTTTAGCTCCAGAAGGAATGCTTTCTGTTGAATATTCATTTCAAGAAAAGAAAATTTTCCTAACCAAAATCAACACACCTGAAGGTTACGACAATCAAGCCGTACTTGACAACATGCTGAAAAACATCATGGAATTAAATACAGAAAAAAAATTCAGAGTTGTTCCTATTCACCCAAAGATTGTTACTTTTTTCAAAAAAAACCCAAAATACAAAGAATTGCTTCCTCCAGGAATCAGGATTTAAAAATCACCAATTAATCGGAGCCACAAACCTCCTATTACCATATAGATAAAAAGCATAACTAATCCAGTTATCAGGCCTTTGACCCACCAGCTTTTTAGGTCGACATAACCACTTCCGAAAAAGACTGGTGCCGGTCCATGTCCGTAATGTGTTAAAGTTCCGTATATCGATCCAACGAAACCAAGCATAAAAGCAAGGAGCAAGCCCGGAATTCCAAGCGAAACTCCAACTCCCAACAAAGCTGCATACATTGCTGCAACGTGTGCCGTTGCGCTTGCAAAAAGATAGTGGCTAAAAAAGTACACCAATATAATAATAGGAAAGGCCATTTGCCAGCTTAGCCCTCCAATTTCAGCTTTTACCAAATCACTAAACCACGCAATAAAACCTAATTCATTTAGCGAACTTGCCATCATTACTAAAACCGAAAACCAAACAATGGTATCCCAAGCGCCTTTTTCGGCTTTGACATCATCCCAAGTTAAAACTGAGGTTAAAAGCAAAATTACCAATCCAATAAACGCAGTTGTAGTTGCATCTATTGAAAACAGATCGCCTGTCATCCATAAAAACAATAAAATAAAGAAAGTCAACAACATCATCCATTCATTTCGCGTAATTGCCCCCATTTCTTTAAGTTTTTGAGCTGCAATTTGAGGTGCATCTCCAGTTTTCTTCAATTCTGGCGGATAAATTTTATAAAGTACAAACGGAATTACAAAAAATGAAACCAAACCAGGAACTATAGCGGCAGTTGCCCAAGAAATCCAAGTGATTTTTATTCCGAGATTTAACGCAAATTTTTGACACATTGGATTACTCGCCGTACCCGTCAGAAACATAGACGACGCGATCAAATTTGCATTATAACTATTTAAGGTAAGATATGCACCTAATTTTCGATGCGTTTCTGGCTTATCCGGCATCGAACCAAAACTCATTGACATAGACTTCATAATTGGATAAATAATCCCTCCTCCACGAGCTGTATTACTTGGAACTGCAGGAGCCAAAACCAAATCAGCAAGTCCCAAACCATAAGCAAGTCCGAGCGAGCTTTTGCCAAATATTCGAATAAACAAAAAAGCAATTCTGTTTCCTAAACCTGTTTTTATAAATCCTCTCGCAATAAAAAATGAAATCCCGATAAGCCAGATTACTTTATCGCCAAAACCTTTCAGTGCCAATGTTATAGACTTTCCAGCATCACCAGGCGCTAAAACCTGAGAAAAAGCTGTTAATGCAATAGCAATCATACACATAGTTCCCATTGGGGCTGCTTTCAGGATAATCCCTAAAATGGTAGCAACAAAAATGGCGAACAAATGCCACGCTTCGGCAACAACACCGTTCGGAGCAGGAATTAACCAAATTGCAACTCCCACAGCAAGTGTGATTATAGTTTGGGGAATTTGTACTTCTTTCATAAAAACAAGATTTAAATTAATTAAAGTCTAAGCTGGAGCTGTATTAAAAACAAGTTATTATCATAGGTCGTTGTATCTGGAACATTTTGATCAAATCTGTCAATTTGAAATCCTGCTTCAATTCGGCCTCTATATGCTTTCCCAAATTCAAGACTCACCATTGGCGTATATGTTTGCCTTAAGTTTGAATCAACCTTATAACTCGGATCAAATCTTTCATAACGACACGAAATCTCTAACGAGGTTAATTTATTATAATCGACAACATATCTGAAATTAGGCAAAAAATAAATTCCGCGCATTTGATAATCTGCAACATCTGGAGTTCTTGAAGCAACTGGCAAAGAAAAATACAAATTATGATTTGTCCCCTGCTTGTATTCAATTTGCAAATCAAAACTCAATTTGTCGGTCAGTTTAAAATCACTTGTGATATCGGCGCCAATTGCAAAAACATCTTCTTTAAAAACTTTTCCAAAACCTCCGTTTAACCCTAAATTGATTTCGTGTTTTTTCGACAATCCCAAAACCCATCTTGTTGAAAATTGTTTGCCGTTATCTTTATCCATCTCGGCATTTTTTCCGTTTCCATTCAAAACAGAAAAAGCATAGTCAACAGGTATTTTTCCAACATCAAAAGCACCCGTTGCTGAGGCTCCAATTTGAAAACTTGTCCAGCCATTTTTTCCAAATTCATAATATTGATTAGAAAAATCGAACGACTTAATGATGTCTACCGGAACCAATTCCTCAATACCAAAAGCTGGCCTGAACTGCCCGCCGGTTAACGCTATATATTTATTAAAAGTATATTTTCCGTAGGCATTTTCAAGAACTTTGCCTTTAGTATCTGATTTAAAATCGGCCAAGTTTACTAAAATTACAACTTCGGTTTCTTTACTAAGCTTCGTATTAAGCCCAACACGCATTCTTTTAATATCAAATGAACTCTGAGTGACATTTCCCGTTGAATGATGCGCTCCCAAAACATCAACATCATCTTCAAAACTTTCTAAATATCTGGCTTGTATAAGCCCTTTAAACTGAAATGTTGGATATTTGATATCACTTTCAGAATCAGTCGCAGGTTGAGTTTGTGTAGTTTGTGCAATCGAAAACAACGGCATTAGAAATAAAACAAAAATTATTCGAAGAAGTAAAGTCTTTTTCATAGGCATATAAATTAAACTTTTATAAAAGGTTCAGAATTATTTTTTCATATTTGGGGTATATAAAAAAACGCAAACACTTATGAATCAACACAAAAACAGTTATAAATATAATAAAAAATCGATAACTTGTAAAAATAGTTGCATTAAAATTTGATTATCAATTTTAACAAAATAAAAAAGGCGCAAGAATTAACTTGCGCCTTTTTACTATTTTATAAGATTTTTACTTTTCGATTTCTCTCATCGAATCCATTTTTTTATGTGCCAAGAAACCAGCAACATCTTCAAAATGCTCTTTAACTCTTTTATTTCCGAATTCAAAAACTTTCGTAGCTAATCCGTCAAGGAAATCACGATCGTGAGAAACCAAGATCAAAGTTCCATCAAAATCACGTAACGCATCTTTGATAATGTCTTTAGTTTTCATATCCAAGTGATTGGAAGGCTCATCCAGAATTAATAAATTAACCGGTTCAAGCAATAGTTTAATCATCGCCAAACGTGTTTTTTCTCCTCCAGAAAGCACTTTTACTTTTTTAGTAATATCATCACCTTGAAACATGAAAGCTCCAAGAATATTTTTGATCTGAGTTCTGATATCTCCAACTGCAATGTTATCGATAGTTTCAAAAATCGTAGCATTTTCATCTAACAAAGAAGCCTGATTTTGAGCAAAATATCCAATTTGAGAATTATGGCCAATTTCAACACTTCCTTCATCAACACCGATTTCTTTCATAATCGCCTTAATCATTGTTGACTTTCCTTCTCCATTTTTTCCAACAAAAGCAACTTTCTGACCTCTTTCGATTACGATATTAGCATCTTTAAAAACTACATGATCACCATATGATTTAGACATTTCTTTTACAATAACCGGATATTGTCCTGAACGTGGTGCCGGTGGAAATTTCAAGCGCAATGCCGAAGTATCCACTTCATCAACCTGAACGATTTCCAGCTTTTCAAGCATTTTTACACGCGATTGAACGGCATCTGTTTTAGAGAAAGTTCCTTTAAAACGGTCAATGAAAGCTCTGTTATCAGCAATCATTTTTTGTTGCTCGTCATATGCTTTTTGCTGATGAATACGACGATCTTTTCTTAATTCTAAATAATGAGAATATTTCGCTTTATAGTCGTAAATTCTTCCCATTGTTACTTCGATAGTTCTGTTTGTAATATTATCTACAAACGCTCTATCGTGCGAAATTACCACAACTGCTTTCGCAGAAGTCAATAAAAACTCTTCTAACCATTGAATACTTTCAATATCCATGTGGTTTGTTGGCTCATCCAGCAAAATCAAATCTGGTTTCTGCAATAAAATTTTCGCAAGCTCGATACGCATTCTCCATCCTCCAGAAAATTCAGAAGTTTGGCGACCAAAATCTTCACGATCAAAACCTAAACCAACTAAAATCTTTTCAACTTCAGCTTCGTAATTTATTTCTTCAATTGCATAAAATTTCTCGCTTAAGTCAGAAACTCTTTCGATCAATTTCATGTATTCATCACTTTCATAATCTGTACGAACGGTCAATTGCTCATTGATTTCGTCAATTTCGGCTTTCATTTTGAAAATTTCGCCAAAAGCTTTTGAAGCTTCTTCCATTACAGTTGAACCGTCTTTCGTCAATAAATGCTGAGGCAAATAAGCTACTACAGCATCTTTTGGAGTCGAGATACTTCCAGTTGAAGGCTTATTTTCTCCTGCAATAATTTTTAAAAGTGTTGATTTTCCCGCACCATTTTTACCCATAAGGGCAATTTTATCATTTTCATTTATAGCAAAAGAAACATCGCTAAAAAGTGTAGTTCCGCCAAACTGAACCGAAATATCGTTAACTGTAATCATTTGTCTTTGTTAATTTGTTTAATCGGTTAATCGTTTATTTGACTACCCATTTTTTTCGTGGTGCAAAGATAGATTTAATTAGATAATGTGCCAATTTGATAATTAGATAATTTTGAAAATGTGTCATTTACACAATATTCTAATTGAATAATGCTTAAACTGTACCAAATGAAAGCTTAATAGTCTTTTCATATTTCAAAATTTTAATCTTACCTTGTATAAGAATTTAAAAATCAGCAAAATATGAAAACGAAATTAAAACTGATGGCTTATCTGATTGCAGGATTATTATTTGGATTTTCTGCAAATGCGCAAAAAACGGTAATTAAAAAAGAAGCTTTACCTGCAAATGCACAAACATTTTTAAAAACTCATTTTGGATCTAAAAAGCCAAGTTATATATTGCAAGACAAAGAAATACTTTCTACAGAATACAAAGTTCAATTTGACAAACAACTCGAAATCGAATTTGACAAGAAAGGAAACTGGAAAGAAGTAGATGGCAAAAATGATAAAATTCCAAAATCTATTATTCCGAAAAAAATTGCTTCTTACATAAAAACAAATTTTCCTAAAGAAAAAGTGACTAAAATAGAAATCGGATCTTCAGGTTATGAAGCAAAACTAACCAACGGCTTAGAATTAAAATTCAATTTGAAAGAAGATTTTATTAAGATTGATAAGTAGGTTAAATTTGAAAATGTGTCAATTAGATAATTCTGAAAATGTGCCAATTAGATAATCTATAAATCTCATTTTTTTTCATTCTATTCTTAAACTGGACTTCAGTCCAGCTTAAAGACATGTATAAAAAACAAAACCCGACAGGTTTGAAAAACCGTCGGGTTTGTAAAAATTATCTAATTTTCAAATTGACTAATTAATCTTTTCTCCATTTTTTAGTTTCCTCAAAAATGTGTTCTAAGATTGAAGCTTCAACTTCGTCGAATTCAATATTTCTTCTTCCCATAACTAATTTAGCAGTTTCAAAAGCTTTTTTAGTTACATAAGTTGTAAATCCGGCAGCACCGCCCCAAGAGAAACTCGGTACAAAATTACGAGGAAAGCCAGAACCAAAAATATTGGCACTTACACCAACTACAGTTCCGGTATTAAACATGGTATTGATTCCGCATTTACTATGATCTCCCATCATTAAGCCGCAAAACTGAAGTCCTGTTTTTGCAAAACCTTCTGTTTCATAGCTCCATAATTTTACTTCTTCGTAATTGTTTTTTAGGTTTGAATTATTTGAATCGGCTCCAATATTACACCATTCACCTAAAACCGAATCACCTAAAAACCCTTCATGGCCTTTATTTGAATTAGCAAAAAGAACTGAATTTTTAACCTCACCACCTATTCGAGATCCAGGCCCTACAGTTGTCGCACCATAAACCTTTGCTGACATTTTCACCATGGCATTTTCACATAAAGCAAAAGGTCCACGAATTACAGTTCCTTCCATAATTTCAGCATTCTTACCTATATATATTGGTCCTGTCGAAGCGTTTAAAGTTACAAACTCTAACTTTGCACCTTCTTCGATAAAAATATTTTCGGGCGCAATAACATTTACACTTTTAGGAATTGGCTGTGATTTTCTGTCTTCGGTCAAAAAAGCAAAATCGGCACGAATGGCTGCGTCATTTTTTGAAAAAATATCCCAGGTATGCTCAACCGTCAAACAATCTTCGTTATAATGAATGATTTCATACGAATCAAAATCAACTTCTTCCTGATTTTCTGAAGCAAAAAAAGCAATTACATCGTCACCTTTAAAAATGGCTTGATTTGCCGTTAAATCAGAAACCATTTCAGCAAGCTTATCATTTGGCAAATAAGCGGCGTTGATCATTACGTTTTCTTCCATTTCCACCATTGGAAATTTTTCAGATAAATATTCTTCAGTAATTGTTGTTATAGTTGAACCAAGGCGCATTTCCCATTTTTGACGAATTGTCGTAATTCCGATAAGAATATCAGCCACAGGCCTCGTAAAAGTAAAAGGTAATAAAGCATTCCGAACGGGACCGTCAAAAAGAATGTAATTCATAAATAAAAAAATTTGGTACTTGTTAAAATTTTGATTTGGTTATCAGGTTCAAAGTTACAAATATTTATCTGGTTTCATAAAAAGCCATTTTAATGATAAGCATAATTTAACGCATAAAAAAAGCCTTCCGATTGGAAGGCTTTCATATAATTTAAAACAGCTATTATTTTTTAGCGTGTTTAGCGTATTTAGTTTTGAATTTATCAATACGTCCTGCAGTATCGATAAGTTTAGATTTACCAGTATAAAAAGGGTGAGATGTTCTAGAAATCTCCATTTTTACAACTGGATACTCAACTCCGTCAACTTCAATTGTTTCTTTTGTATCTGCAGTAGATTTAGTGATAAAAACGTCATCATTTGACATGTCTTTAAATGCAACTAATCTGTAATTTTCTGGGTGAATTCCTTTTTTCATCTTTCTTTTTATTTATTGTTTGGAGCATTCTTTATTTTGAAGCTTTTTCATGGTTAGAAAAAGGTATAAACAAGCGATACTCTTTTTTGTTTAAAAATTTAATTATTTTTGAGTGTGCAAATTTACAATTCTTTTTTAATAAACAAATACTTAACTCACTTTTTTTTAGTTTATTTCGAAAAGCTTTTTTTATCTACGATTATAGTGGGAATTACTATATTTGTGGATTAATTTTAAAACATATAGAAATATGATTAATGAAGTTATAAAAAAGAATGGTATTACTTATGGTGTAATGATTGGAATTGCATCTGCATTATTCACTGCAACTATTTATGCGATTGATTTAAATTTATTCACTGCATGGTGGATGGGTATAATAGGTATAGCAATAAGTGTTACGATAAGTATTATTTTACTTTCTAAAACTAAGAAAGAATTAAAAGGTGTTTTTCCGTTTAAAGATGCATTCACCACTTATTTTATAGCTGCCGTAATTGGTGTTCTGATTTCTACAACTTTTAACATTCTTTTGTTTAACGTTATTGATCCAGGTGCAAAAGAGACTTTAAACGAAATAATGATCAAATATACTGCAAACATGATGCAGAAATTTAATGCTCCGGCTTCGTCTATCAATGAAGCAATTGCTAAAATGAAAGAAAGCAGCCCTTACTCAACTTTTGAATTATTAAAAGGATCTGCTTTTGCAATAGTAATCAGTGCCATTTTCGGATTAATTTTCGCAGCATTTTTCAAAAGCAAAACTACTCAAGAATAAAAAATATAAATGAATTTATCTATACTTATACCGCTTCTAAACGAGGAGGAATCACTTAAAGAACTCTATTCGTGGATTATTAAAGTGATGCAATCTAACAATTACTCTTATGAAATCATTTTTGTAGATGATGGAAGTACAGATGATTCTTGGAATATTATTGAAAGCTTTTCGAACGAAAACCCTAATGTAAAAGGAATTCGTTTCATGAAAAACTTCGGAAAATCTCAGGCGCTGCATGCTGGTTTTGCAAAAGCTCAGGGTGATGTCATCATTACAATGGATGCTGATTTGCAAGACAGCCCAGATGAAATTCCAGGTTTATACGAAATGATCACAGCTCAGAAATACGATTTAGTTTCTGGTTGGAAAAAGAAACGCTACGACTCAGTTGTAGCAAAAAATCTGCCTTCAAAATTATTTAACTGGGCGGCCAGAAAAACTTCGGGCGTTGAATTAAATGATTTTAACTGCGGATTAAAAGCATACAAAAATACAGTTGTTAAAAATATCGAAGTGTCTGGCGAAATGCACCGATACATCCCGGTTTTGGCAAAAAATGCAGGCTTCAGTAAAATTGGAGAAAAAGTGGTAATTCACCAAGCTAGAAAATATGGTGAAACTAAATTTGGAATGGAACGTTTTATAAACGGTTTTCTGGATTTGATTACCATTTGGTTTTTATCAAGATTCGGGAAAAGACCAATGCACTTATTTGGAGCAATTGGTTCTTTGATGTTTATTATCGGATTTTTATCTGCAGGATACATTGGAGTTTCAAAACTGTACCATATGTATACTGGAATGAAGTACAGCTTAGTTACAAATAATCCTTGGTTTTATATTGCTTTGACCACGATGATTTTGGGAACTCAACTATTTTTAGCAGGATTCTTAGGCGAAATTATCTTAAGAACCAAAAGTAACGAAGCACGTTATAAAGTAGCCAGAGAAGTTAATTTTTAACGTAAAAGCCTTAGTCCTGATAGGAACGGCATCCTTTTGTGGTCTCGTTTTTTTTCTAACGAGACCACAAAAGATATAGTGGACAGCAGGAATCAGCTCCTGAAAAAACTTATCTTTAAATTAAAATTTACATAAAAAGTATTGACATGAATATAGCACCTAATATATTAAGCGCAGTAAATGAATGGTTAACACCAACATTTGACAAAGAAACGCAAGCAGCAGTTAAGGAATTAATGACAACTTCTCCAAAAGAGCTTGAGGAAAGTTTTTATAAAAACCTGGAATTTGGAACTGGCGGAATGCGCGGTGTAATGGGAGTTGGAGACAACAGAATCAATAAATATACACTTGGAAAAAACACTCAGGGATTATCTGATTATTTGCATGAAGTTTTCCCAAATGAGCCTTTAAAAGTAGTTATTGCTTATGACTGTCGTCATAATAGCAATACTTTGGCAAAAGTGGTTGCAGATGTTTTCTCCGCAAACGGAATTCAGGTTTATTTATTTTCAGATTTAAGGCCCACTCCAGAATTATCTTTTGCACTTAAATATTTAGGATGCCAATGCGGAATTGTTTTAACCGCTTCTCACAATCCACCAGAATATAACGGTTATAAAGTATATTGGCAAGATGGCGGACAAATCGTTCCTCCGCAAGACAAAGCTATTATCAATGTAATTGAAAATTTAGGCTACGACAAAATTAAATTTGACGCAAACGAAAGCCTGATTAAATATATCGATACTGATATTGATAAAGCTTTTGTAAAATCGTCTATCGAAAATGCAAGTTTTAATACTCCGGCTGAAGCCAAAGACAACTTACAAATTGTTTTCACTTCATTGCACGGAACTTCTATAAAATCGATCCCTGATACTTTATCACAGGCAGGTTACAAAAATGTTCACATTGTTCCGGAACAGGCAATTCCAGATGGAGATTTTCCAACTGTAAAATCTCCAAATCCTGAAGAACCTGAAGCTTTAACAATGGCTTTAGCTTTGGCAGACAAAACAAATTCTGATATTGTTGTTGGTACAGATCCTGATTGTGACCGTTTAGGTGTTGCTGTTCGTAATAACGATGGTAAGATGATCTTGTTGAACGGAAATCAAACGATGATTTTGATGACTTCTTTCTTATTGAAACAATGGAAAAAAGCTGGAAAAATCAATGGAAAACAATTCGTAGGTTCAACAATTGTTTCAACTCCAATGATGATGGAATTAGCAACAAGTTATGGTGTTGAATGCAAAGTTGGATTGACTGGTTTTAAATGGATTGCAAAAATGATCAAAGATTTTCCTGAACTTCAATTTATTGGAGGTGGTGAAGAAAGCTTTGGTTTCATGGTTGGCGACGCTGTTAGAGACAAAGATGCCGTTGCTGCAACCTTATTAATATGCGAAGTTGCCGCACAGGCGAAAGCTGCCGGATCTTCTGTTTACAAAGAACTTTTACAGCTTTATGTTGAAAATGGTTTTTACAAAGAATATTTGGTTTCTTTAACTAAAAAAGGAATGGAAGGTTTAGAAGAAATCAATCAAATGATGATCAATTTACGTCAGAATCCTTTGAAAGAAATCAATGGACAAAGAGTGATTATGGTAGAAGATTACGATTCTTCAACTGCTTTGAATTTATTAAGTGGCGAAGAATCTACAATGGATATTCCGAAATCAAATGTATTGATTTATTACACAGAAGATGGATCTAAAATCTGTGCAAGACCAAGCGGAACTGAGCCAAAAATCAAATTCTATATCAGCGTAAATGCAGAAATCGAATCGGTTTCAGATTTTGAGGAAGCTGAAAAATTCTTAGACGAGAAAATACAGAATATTATTGCTGATATGCAATTGAAATAATTAAAATACAAACACATTTTTTAAAAACCCGATAACTTTTAAGCTATCGGGTTTTAATGGTAAAAAACACCTAAATGAGTAATTTCAAAAAAATAATTCCTTTTATATATCCGTACAAAAAATACGCATTCTTAAATATCTTTTTCAATATTTTGTATGCGCTTTTTAGCACGCTTTCATTTGTTGCTCTAATTCCGATGCTTCAGGTTTTATTTGACAAAACAAAAGAGATTAAAACAGAACCCGTATATCATGGCATTTTAAAACTCCAAAAATATGGCGAAGATTATTTAAGCTATTATATCACTACATCAAAAGGAAACCACGACCCTGGTTATATTTTATTTGTAATGGTTGCAATAATTATTTCGATCTTTTTATTAAAAAACCTATCCGATTATCTGGCAATGTTTTTTATCAACTTTTTAAGAAATGGCGTTTTAAGAGATATGCGAAATGCATTGTATAAAAAAACACTGGAATTGCCTTTGGCTTTTTATTCTGAAAAAAGAAAAGGAGATGTTATTTCAAGAATCTCTGCTGATGTGAACGAGGTACAAAACTCATTTTTAGCCATACTGGAACTTATCGTAAAAGAACCACTTACGATAATTTTCACTATAATTATGATGCTGATTTTAAGCGCAAAACTAACTATATTTGTTTTTATTTTTATTCCGATTTCAGGATACATCATTTCATTAATTGGAAAACAGCTTAAAAAACAATCTTCAAAAGCACAACAGGAACAAGGTGCTTTTTTATCTACGATTGAAGAAACTATCGGTGGTTTGAAAGTGGTAAAAGGATATAATTCTGAAAACTATTTCAATACTGTTTTTCAAAACTCTACTCAACGTTTCTTTAATTTATCAAACAGCATTGGGAACCGTCAAAATTTAGCTTCACCTGCAAGTGAGTTTATGGGAATTACTGTAATTGCCATTTTACTTTGGTATGGAGGCCAAATGGTTTTAATCGATAAAACATTAGAAGGTGCTACATTTATTGCCTACATGGGATTAGCTTATAACATTCTTACGCCAGCAAAAGCGATTTCTAAAGCTTCATACGGAGTAAAAAGAGGAAATGCTGCAGCTGAACGTGTTCTTGAAATTTTAGAACAAGAAAACACTATTGTTTCTAAAGAAAAAGCCATTGAAAAAACAACTTTTGACAGCAATATCAACGTTCAAAACATCAATTTTAAATATGAAAGCGAAACGGTTTTAAAAGACTTTTCTCTTCAAATTAAAAAAGGTCAAACTGTTGCGCTTGTTGGACAATCTGGAAGCGGAAAAAGCACCATTGCCAACTTGTTAACTCGTTTTTATGATGTTAATGACGGAACGATTTCAATTGATGGAATTGATATTAAAGACATGAATCTGCAATCGCTTCGTAGTTTGATGGGATTGGTTACTCAGGACAGCATTTTATTCAATGATACAATCAAAGCAAACATTTCATTAGGAAAACTTGATGCAACTGACGATGAAATTATAGAAGCCTTGAAAATTGCCAACGCTTATGAGTTTGTAAAAGATCTGCCACAAGGAATCTACACTAATATTGGAGATAGCGGAAACAAGCTTTCAGGCGGACAAAAACAACGTTTGTCTATAGCAAGAGCTGTATTGAAAAATCCTCCGATTATGATTTTGGATGAAGCTACATCAGCATTGGATACTGAAAGTGAAAAATTTGTTCAGGTTGCCCTTGAAAACATGATGCAGAACAGAACTTCAATCGTAATTGCACACAGACTTTCAACGATTCAAAAAGCAGATGTTATTATTGTAATGCAAAAAGGAAGAATCGTAGAACAAGGAACGCACGAAGAATTAATTGCTCTTGACGGAACTTACAATAAACTGGTAACCATGCAGTCTTTCGAGTCTTAAGATCGAGCTGAAAACCAAATTAATTTATTACAGATTAAAGAAATATTAAATCTATATTTAATTTCTTTAATCTGTTTTTATTTTTATAACTTTAGGTAGCTTTTGACTAATCCCCTAAAAATGTACCTTAATAATCCGAATATAAAACTGCCCGAAGATCCAAATACTATTGTATGGAAATACTTAGACTTATCTAAATTTCTTGATTTACTACTTTCGAAGAAATTATTTATGTCGCGTTCAGACAAATTTGAAGATCAATACGAAGGAACTTTTAGCGAACCTACTTATGAAGAGATAAAAAAGCTCGCAATTGACAATCCTGACTTTTTAAATTATTACAAAACACATCGGGAGCAGGTCGCCATAAGCAGTTGGCACATCAACGAATATGAATCGTTTGCAATGTGGCAGATTTTTACACAAAACAGTGAAGGTCTTGCTATCCAATCTACAATTGGGAGATTGCAAAAAGCTTTAAATCCCGAAAATAATTTTGATCAATATATAGGCGAAGTAAATTATATCGACTACAAAAAAGAATATATTCCGTTTGATGATTTGTTCTTTCCGTTTTTATTTAAAAGAAAAAGTTTTCAATATGAACGCGAAGTCCGCATCATTACTGACACTTCAAAAAGCACAATAAAATTAAATGACGGATTAAAAATCAATGTCGACATCAATCAACTGATTGAGAAAATTTACATTCATCCAAAATCTGAAAACTGGTATAAAAAATTGGTAATTGAATTGGTGGAGCGTTTGGATTTTGGTTTTGAAATTGAAAAATCAGATTTAGAAAGTGATATTTTAATCTAAGGTTCTGAGATGCTAAGACTCTAAGATACCAAGGTTTTCAAATCTTCGACATAAAGAAAGCCTGTTTAAAAAAAATATTTTTTTTTAAAACAGGCTTTCTTTATAATGGCATTGTAATAAAATCCTTTTAATCTGCGCAATCTGTGGAAAAACCTTAGTCCCTTAGAGTCTTAGCATCTCAGAACCTTAGATAGGCTTATAGGCCTTAACTTCCCATTTTTTAGAAGCTAAATCTATGTAATTGTAATGCAAAACATCATTTTTATCGAACTGACCATTTTGATTGGTATCTTCAATTGTTCTGAAGTAAATTCGATTTTTTGATTCAATTAAGCTCCAGTCTACTAATTCCTGAAGATCCGGTGAAACTTTTGTAAAATTTTCTCCGCTTATATTACTTAAGTATAAAGTTTTAATATCTCCAGTATCGATTTTTCCATCTTTATTGGTATCAGAATCTGTTAAAGTATAAACCATTACTTTATTTTGTGTTTTATCTGCAACCGTTTTTAAATAGGTTGCTGTTAAAATCAAAACTGGTTTATCCGATAAAGGTCGGATAGAATCTGAATCAACTTTTTGGAATTTTAAATTTTGCAAATAACCCGTAATTTCATATTCGCCCAAATTAGAAATCGTAAAACTAACATCATTTACGCTTGAAGAACCATAACGCGCTTTTGAACCCCTTTCATATACTCGCAAATCGCCAACTGGGTGAATTAAATAATTCGTTCCTTCCATCTGAATAGGAAGATCAGCAATCTCAATCTGTGTAGAATCCGTTTTGGCTACTACACTCGTTTTGTTTGAAGCATCATAAATTACTTTCGGCTTCTGCACTTCGTCCTTACAACTCACTGTAGTTCCGATAATTACTAAGGCGATATATTTTAGATAGTTTTTCATTTATGGCAATTATATTAGAATATCAAATATACTATTTTTGATTGTAAATTTTGGTTTTATTCAATTTTACTAAAACGATGATATTTAAAATTACAAGTCCTAAATAACCCAAAGAAAGTGATCTCCATTTTTGTTTAAAAAAAGAAACTTGAAAATTACACTCTTCTTCTTCTCTTTCATTTTTTCGCATCCAGAGTCTTTGTTTTGCCATGATAGCTCCGGTATCACAATTCATTCTATAATGCTTAGTAGTATCTTTTACTTCTTTATAACTTATACGACTTCCTAAAATATAAATATCATTATTATTTATAGTCCATGTTGGAGCTTTCTCCTCATCAATGATATCTATAATTCTAATAAAAGTTTCATAATATGTTTTTGACCCAAAATGTATTTTGGCTCCATTTACAGTATCTTTATCAACTACCATCTTTCTAAGATAAAGCTTCACTTCATTTAATTTTGTATTTCCATCTAGATTGCTTCCATCAAAACTAAATACCCTATAATTCCGCAGAGCAGCAACCTTATACTTTTCAAAATCACTTTTATTAGGCATTCCTAATTCTATAGCATTATAAATCTTAAAGGCATCAACTTTGTAAAAATGATAAAAACAGAACAACGGAATAAAAACCAAGGAAATCATTCCCGGAACGTAAAAAATTCTTTTTCTTTTTTCACGTTTTCCGATCATAACCTTGCATTTAACTTAATGTTAAAAACTCTCGAAGTCATATAATTTGGAATCGCATATTGGTTTTTAGAATATACATCGCGAACCCAAGTATTTGTAATTGCATTTTGATTATTAAAAAGATTGAAAATTTCCAATCCAACTGATAATTCTTTAAAATCCTTCAGCCATTTCGCTTTAGCAACTTTTGTACTGCTGTCCACAAAAACTTTAGCAAAACCTACATCCGCCCTTCTATAGTCATTCAATCGGTTTTGATACAAATACGGATCTGAATATGCCGGAGCGCCGCCAGGCAAACCAGTATTATAAACTAAATTCAGATATAACTTTACACTCGGAATGTTTGGCATATAGTCCTGAAACAACATGGCAAATTTTAAGCGCTGATCTGTTGGTCTGGCAATATATCCTTTGTTTTCGTAATTTTCTTCCGTTTTCAAATATCCAAAACTTACCCACGATTCGGTTCCCGGCACAAATTCTCCGTTTAATCTAAAATCAAAACCTTGAGCGTAAGCTTTTGCATTATTATTGGCAATATATCGAATTCTGACATTATCAATCGAATACACATTTACATCTGAAAGTGATTTGTAATATACTTCCGTCACCCATTTAAAAGGTCGGTTCCACATTTTAAAATTATAATCATTTCCTAAAACGATGTGCACTGATTCCTGAGCTTTTACATTCGGATTTACAACACCGTCTAAATCGCGAAGTTCTCTATAAAAAGGTGGCTGATGATACAATCCTCCAGAAATTCTGAAAACCATATCCATATCCCAATCGGGCTGAATCGCAAATTGTGCGCGCGGACTCACAACAATTTGATTTTTCCCCTCGACCGATGCCCCTTGAACATTCCAACTTTGAAAACGTGCACCTAAATGATACCAAACCTGACTTGAACCAATTGCTGTTTTTTTATTAAACTGAGCATAACCTGCAAGTCTATTTATAGTATTGAAATTTGTTGCACGAATATCCTGATACGGCAATAATGGCCCCGTATAAGACTGATAAGGTTGATTGTTTTTTGGCAAAATTACCAAAGGCGGATTAATTGAAAATCCTGCAGAATCAATCACTTCCCACTCCACCACACGATCCCGAATCGATTCTCTGGTGTATTTTAAGCCAAATTCAAGCTGACTGTCATTTAGCCATTCTTTAAATCCTTTAATTTCAGCATTTGCAATTAAAGCATCCAAATCATTACGTGCATGATTAAGCTGCGAACCAATACCACGTGTAAAATCGATATTTTCTATATTTCCTTCTTCATCGACATTTCCTAAACGATATTGTGCCAAAATATCAAAATGTTCCTGTTCTGTTGTATGAAAAAGTGAGCCAATCAATTTAAAAGTTAAACTTGGCGAGGCTTTATAAGTTGTTTTAAAAGCACCAAAATAAGTTTCATATTTATCTTTTTCCTGACCTTCATAATAAACCGTCAAAGCCATTGGCTGATCGATAGTTCCAAAATTTGTCTGGCGCGTTAAAGGCTGATAGGAATATTTATTCTGCGAAATATTTCCTAAAAAGCTCATTTGCCATTTTTCTGAAATATCATAATTAATATTCGTCTGGATGTCTGCAAAAACCGGAGTATAATTCGTTTCTGTATCTTGGCTATTTACCAAAAGACTATTGTTTCGATAACGAATTCCTGTAACCGCTGACCATTTCTTATTTTTAGAAACGAGATCAACAGCTGCGCTTCCGCCTAAAAAACTCGCTTCAAAAGCTGCACCAAATTGAGTTGGTTTTCGGTACGTAATATCTAAAACAGAGGATAATTTATCTCCAAATTTTGCCTGAAATCCTCCAGCCGAAAAATCAACATTCTGAACCAAATCAGTATTGGTAAAACTCAGACCTTCTTGTTGACCCGAACGAATCAAAAACGGACGATAGACTTCGACTTCGTTTACATACACTAAATTTTCGTCATAATTTCCGCCACGAACCGCATATTGTGTGCTCAATTCATTATTCGAATTTACGCCGGGCAGTGTTTTTAAAATATTTTCGATTCCGGCATTTGCACCTGGAATTTTTTTAATCGTTTCCGGCTCCACAGTTACAATTCCCTGAACGCGTTTTTTATTTTTTGAAGAAACAAAAACTTCTCCCATTTGTTCCGCAGAATTGTTCATCACAGGATTAAAAAGAAAAACCTCGCCAGGTTTCAAACTTACTGACAAGCTCAGCATTTTTAAAGAAATATGAGTAAAAATCAAGGAAACTTTTTTGTTTGACGGCAGTTCAATATCAAAAACACCATTCGAATCAGACTGAACGACATTTCCCAAACATGAAACATTCACATCGGCAACCGAACGATTTTCAGTATCTAAAATAACACCTTTAACATGAGCGTTTTGAGCAAATGTCGCATGGCCAAGGCATAAAAAAAAGAAAACAAGTATTAGCTTATAAGTATTCAAACGTTGTGATTTTATTTTTGTTGGCTTCTAAAAAAATGAGTTTCAAAAACAGCGACATTTCCAACATTATCAGTCACTTCAACTTTTAAATCATTTGCTCCTTCAGCCACTAATGCATCATTAAAAGTATGTGTAATTTTTCTGGTTTTATTATCATATTCAAACAAAATCCAATTTCCGTTTAAATAGCCATTATACGATTTAATTCCAGATCCAGCATCACTAATTGTTAATTGAATTTTCTTTACATCGCTGATCCATTTGTCCTGAATTGATTTAGTGATAATAATTTTCGGAGCAATTGTATCGAGAACTAACCCGAATTGTCCTAACGTTTTTGATTTTGCAGTAAAAACATCACCTTTTCTGGAAGTTGTATTATAACTTCCACTTCTTCCAATAAAAAGTTTATCACGCAAAGCTTCATCATACGAATCATCTTTAATAGTTACCGTAAAATTGGAATGTACTGGAATTACATCTTCATGAACATAAATTTTATTGTTTTTTACATCAAAATTCAGATTGAAATCATCATAAAAAGTTCCAGCCGGAAAAAATACCGACATATTATCTTTTTCAAAATTAGCATCTCTGTTTGCTTTGATAAAATAGGGAGAAGTTACAGGTGTTTCAGCAACAACAGGAGTTGCAGTATCATATTCAACAGGAACATTAATCGTAGTCATGTTTCCAAAAAAATCCGAAACTTCAATTCGATACATTGAAGCTAAATTCGGCTCGACCAGAACAATTCCGCGCAGCGAATCGGTTTTAATAATACTTAAGGCAAAAGGCGTTTTCATAAAAAGCTTCTGTACGCGCTGACCCGATTTTTTATATTTCGGATAATCTATAAAAGCATTGATGTAACGCATTTCATCAAACGAATAAGTATTGAACTGATAATTGTAATTTTGATTTCCGTTTAAAAAAGTTGAAACATTAAAAACGCCATTTTTATTCCCTGAAACATCATCAAAATCAACAGCTGTTATTCCGAAGCCAATTTTCCCATTCGCTTTTACTTTTCCAGCCAAATATGTACCATCTTTTTGAAGCGACAAATTCAGCATCACTGGCTGTTTCGACTGATTAGCCGTTGTGTTTTCCATTGGATAAACGTAAAGATTCGAAACCGATGGCTTTTTGGTATCCTTTAAATTTTTATCAAACCCAAAAAATATCGGATTAATTACAAATTCTGTTTTGGTATCCCGAATTTCAAAATGGAGATGCGGTCCTTCAGAAGATCCCGTGTTCCCAGAAAGCGCAATTAACTGACCTTTAGTTACAGGCAATTCATTAGGCTTTGGAAACATTTCAATCTCAAAAGCTTTTTCTTTATAATGTGTTTTTTGAATATAATCCTGAACAGGCCCAATTGCAGTCTGCAAATGTCCATAAACAGAAGTATAACCATTGGGATGCGTGATATAAATACATTTTCCGTTGCCAAAAGTAGAAATTTTGATTCTTGAAATATAACCATCAGCCACAGCATAAACATTCAATCCTTCTCTTTGATTTGTTTTCAGGTCAAAACCAGCATGAAAATGGTTCGGTCTCAACTCTCCAAAATTTCCGGAAAGCTGCATAGGAATATCAAGCGGGGCGCGAAAATAATCTGTAGGGTATTGAGTCTGAGCAGAAATAAATTGGCAAAATAACAAGGTCAATATCGAAAATCTCATAAGCAACATTTTTGCTAAGATAAAAAAATAAGAACCGAAATCCGAGGATTTGGCTACAAAAATACAATTAACTGAATTTCATTGCTTTGTCTATTTTAACTACAAAAAAATCGATAAAAAATTGCATTAATAAAAAGGAATACTAACTTTGTATGATTAAGTAATGAATAGGATTTATAATGAGTGTAATTGCCGAAATAATTGATACTCTTGAATATAAAGTCGAGAAGCTTTTTGAAAAATCAAAAAGTTTGGAGAAAAACAATCAGGATTTACAATTAGAATTAACCAAAGCTGTGCAAATCATCCAGAAACAATCTGAAGAAATTGAAGCTTTGAAGAAGCAATATGAGACACTTAAAATAGCCAATTCGTTGCTCGGCAGCGACAATAACAAGAGAGAGACAAAGCTTAAAATAAATTCATTAATTCGCGAAATTGATTACTGTATAGCACAACTATCAGATTAGTAAAACATGGACGGAAAGCTTAGAATCAAAATATCAATTGCAGATCGCGTTTACCCTTTAACGGTTGAACCATCTCAGGAGGAAGGGCTTAGAAGTGCTTCTAAGAAAATTGATGCGATGATAAAGCAATTCGAAGAAAATTACGCAGTTCGTGACAAACAAGATGTATTAGCTATGTGTGCATTGCAATTTGCATCACAAGTTGAACAAAAACAAATTGATAACGCAATCGATGGAGAAGAAACCATCGATAGAATTAAGAAATTAAATTCGCTATTAGATCAATATCTCGAAAAATAAACGTTCTTTACAGAAACTAAGATACTGCCTACATTAGTTCACAATTGGTAAACTCAACACTAACAATTTAGAATGAGCAAATCGTCGCTACTATAGTATGCCCTCCTTTTGGCTGGGAAACTTGAACAGTGAGTTAGCTCAAAACTTGTCTTTACGAGTTTATACAAGCAATTAATGTAGGCTTTTTTTATATATAAACCCTAACAAACATGGACATCATAACGATCATTATTGGTATTGTAGGAATTGCAGCAGGTTTTGCAATTGCTAAAATCATCGAAAAAAGTAATATTTCTAATCTAATCAAAAACGCTAAAAAAGAAGCAGCTTCCATTTTAAAAGATGCTAATTTAGAAGCTGAAAATATTAAAAAAGATAAAATCCTTCAGGCAAAAGAACGTTTTATCGAATTAAAATCAGAGCACGAACAAGTTATTTTAGCAAGAGACAAAAAAGTTGCTGAAGTAGAAAAACGTGTGCGCGATAAAGAATCTCAGGTTTCAAATGAACTTTCGAAAGCTAAAAAAGTAAACGATGATTTTGAAGCTAAGACACAAGAATTCAGCAATAAAATTGAGGTTTTAGACAAAAAACAAGCTGAAGTTGACAAATTACACAAAAGTCAATTACAGCAACTTGAAGTAATTTCAGGATTATCTGCTGAAGAGGCAAAAGAGCAATTAGTTGAAGGCTTAAAAGCTGAAGCTAAAAGCAAAGCTATGTCGCATATTCAGGATACTATTGAAGAAGCTAAACTTACTGCACAACAGGAAGCTAAAAAAATCATTATCAATACCATTCAAAGAGTTGGAACGGAAGAGGCGGTTGAAAACTGCGTTTCTGTTTTTAACATTGAATCTGATGATGTAAAAGGTAGAATTATTGGTCGTGAAGGACGTAACATTAGAGCTTTAGAATCTGCAACTGGTGTAGAAATTATTGTTGATGATACTCCTGAAGCTATTATCCTTTCTTGTTTTGATCCGGTTAGAAGAGAGATTGCTCGTTTGTCATTACACAAACTTGTAACTGATGGGCGTATTCACCCAGCAAGAATCGAAGAAGTTGTTGCTAAGACCGCAAAACAAATCGACGACGAAATTATTGAAGTTGGAAAACGTACTGTAATCGACTTAGGAATTCACGGATTACACCCTGAATTGATTAAAGTTGTAGGAAGAATGAAATACCGTTCTTCTTACGGACAAAACTTATTACAGCACTCTAGAGAAGTTTCTAAACTTTGTGGTATCATGGCTGCCGAATTAGGCTTAAATGTAAAACTGGCAAAAAGAGCTGGTTTACTTCATGATATTGGTAAAGTTCCAGATACAGAAAGTGATTTACCTCACGCTCTTTTAGGAATGCAATGGGCTGAAAAATATGGTGAGAAAGAAGAGGTATGCAACGCAATTGGAGCACACCACGACGAGATCGAAATGAAATCATTATTATCACCTATTATTCAGGTTTGTGATGCCATTTCAGGTGCAAGACCAGGTGCAAGACGTCAGGTTCTTGATTCATACATTCAGCGTTTGAAAGATCTTGAAGAAGTTGCATACGGATTTAGCGGAGTTAAAAATGCTTACGCAATTCAGGCAGGTAGAGAACTTCGTGTAATTGTAGAAAGCGAAAAAGTTTCGGATGACAATGCAGCAAATTTATCATTTGAGATTTCACAAAAAATACAAACTGAAATGACTTATCCAGGTCAGGTGAAAGTAACTGTAATCAGAGAAACAAGAGCAGTTAACATTGCGAAGTAATTCTCTTTTAAACATAAATAATAAAGGCTATCTGTTTAGATAGCCTTTATTATTTTATAATTGTTTGAAAAAATGAAATTACAAATCGCCAAATATAATTTTAAAACTTGTCCCAACCCCCACTTCACTTTCAACACAAATACTTCCTTTCATGGCTTCGATTTGATTTCTGGTGATATATAAGCCAATTCCACGAGCATCTTCATGTTTATGGAACGTTTTATACATTCCGAATAAAAGATCGCCATGGATCGCTAAATCGATTCCTAAACCATTATCAGTAATCTTCAACGATTTGTAACCATCAGGTTCAATCGCAAAATCAAAAATAATCAAAGGATCACGATCCGGATGTGCATATTTAATTGCATTTGTTGTAAAATTCAGCAAAACACTTTCAAGATACGCCGGATTAAAATTAATGGTCAAATAATTCGGTACATTATTTACTATCGTAACGTTTTTTCGCTTATCATAACCTTTGATTGTGGCAATTGTTTTTTCAATATATTCACAAAGCTTCAAGGGAACAACCGCGATATTGATATTGCTTTGGGTTTTTACAATTTGTGTTAAATTTGAGATTGTGTCATTCAAATCATTCGAAACGGTCCTTAAATGAACCAACATTTCGCTTATGGTTTGTTTATCTACATCGGCATCTATAAAGTCTAAAATTGATTTTATATTACCAGCCTGAGTATTTAGATTGTGTGAAACAATATGCGAAAAATTCAGCAACCGGCTATTTTGATCACTGTATAGCTTCATTGTTTTTAAAAGCTCCAGTTCTTTTTCTTTTTGCTGAGAAACATCGGTATGTGTGCCGATTACTCGCAAAGGCTTGCCATTTTCATCACGTTTAATCACTTTTCCGCGATCGAGAATCCATTTATAATTCCCACTTGAAGTCATTACCCGATGGTAATTTTCATAATATGGAATCTTGTTATCAAAATGCTCATGAATATCTGAATAATATTTTGGAAGATCGTCAGGATGAACAATTTTGTCCCAACGTTCCGGATCGTCAAAAACATCTGTTGATTCTAGTTCTAAAATTTTAAGCGAAAGCGAAGAATAAAAAACCTGATTGGTCACCATGTCCCAATCCCAAATTCCAACTGTAGAAGCGTCTAAAGCAAACTGAAAACGTTCTTCGGATATTCGAAGCCTTTCTTCTTTATCTTTTAAATCTGTAATATCAGAAACATGACCAAAAAAACTCACATTTCCATCAGCAGATAATTCCGTTTTTGAAGCTACTTTAAACCAGCGAAGTCCTTTTTTTGGCAAAACTGCTCTAAACTCAACTTCCCAAGGCTTAATTTCTTTTCGTGCTTTAACTAAAGACTGAAAAAACAAATCACGATCCTGCGGAAAAATTCTATCGTAGACAATAAATTTAATATCGTTAGTAAATTCTTTTGCAGAAATCTCAAAAATATCATCAGCCGATTTGCTGACAAGGGGAAAAGAATAGTTGTTATTGTTATCGATTACAAATTGAAAAAGCAAATCAGGCATTTCAGCCAACAATTTTTTGTAAAAATTATTTACTTCCAGACAATCTTCATTTCCATACAAATCAAAAACCATATAATAACATTTATGCAAAATTGAGTCATTTTTGCCTCTTAAATCATTAAACGCGCAGTTCGTCGATTTTATTTGCTTTTAGTAGAAATTATCATACAATATATTAATTTTTGAAATAAAAATTAGCTTTAAAGCAAAAAAAATCACTTTCTTGGATGAAAAGTATGCATTACTTCCTTTAAAAAACTTCGGTCCAAATGCACATAAATTTCGGTTGTTGTAATCGATTCATGACCGAGCATTAATTGAATTGATCTTAAGTCGGCGCCATTTTCTAAAAGATGCGTCGCGAAAGAATGACGCAATGTATGCGGACTAATATTTTTATGCAAACCAACTCTTACTGCCAAATCTTTTATGATAGTAAAAATCATAGCACGGGTAAGCTGATTTCCTCGTCGGTTTAAAAACAATGTATCTTCAAATCCTTTTTTTATAATCAAATTAGGGCGCACTTCATCTTTATAAATTTCAATGTACTTTTTGGTTAGTTTTCCAATTGGCACAAAACGTTCTTTATTTCCTTTTCCTGTAATTTTTATAAACCCTTCATCAAAATATAAATCCGATATTTTTAATGTCGTTAATTCTGAAACACGAAGACCGCAACCATACAAGGTTTCAAGTATTGCCCGATTTCGTTCTCCTTCATTCGAACTTAGATCAATCGCTGCGATTAAGGCGTCTATTTCTTCAACAGATAAAGTATCAGGTAATTTTCTCCCAGTTTTTGGACTTTCGATTAATTCCAGAGGATTATCATTTCTATAATCTTCAAAGATTAAATAATTAAAAAAGCTCTTCAACCCCGAAATTATTCTGGCCTGTGAACGCGGATTTACTTCTTTTGCAACCGAATAAATAAACTGTTGCAAAGTTTCATCTGAAATTTTTACTGGAGAAACCTCAATCTTATTTTGCTCTAAAAAAAGGCATAACCGCTCTATATCAAAGCCATAGTTTTCGATTGTGTTTTTAGATAAGCCTCTTTCAATTCGCAAATACGATTGATAATCTTTTATATATCGGTCCCAATTCATAATTACAAAGTAAATACTTTTTAGAAATAAAAAAACCTTCCTGAAATTAAGAGGAAGGTTTTAATCACAATTATAAAAACAATTCTATTGTACACGAATAGGCTCTACTGTAATAGAATATAGACCTGAACTATACTCCCTAGTTGTATACGTATTAGGTTGCCTACTAATAATCACATTATCTGCAAAATTCACTATAACATCTCCAAGCAAGTCATTTCCTTGCGTAAAAGTTCTTTGTACTGTACTGGTTGTATTAACTTTTTGACTAGTACCATACTTAAGTCCAATTTTTACATATTCTTGAATACTGCCACTTACTTCAACTCCAAAATTAGATGCAAATTCAACTGCTCTTGACTCTGTCAAAACTGTTGTTTCCGTTAAATCCATCTCTTCTATATCTATTTTTATCGTAGATGCATATTGATCTAAGTCCCAATTAAAAATTGGGATATTAAGATTCATTTTTTTAAATCCATTTAGCCTTCTTTCATATACAGTAATATGCTTCATAACATAATTAAAATCGAACAAATCTTGAACTCTTGCATTGAAATATTTTATTATTTCTGATCCAACTCCATTTTTACCATTTACTATTATGCGAATCTTAAATTCGTAATTACCTCCAGTCCAAGATGTAATTGATGCCCCAATATTACCGCTAATAGCTTTAACTGGTAAGTTAGGATCACCTGTCTGGTCACTTATTTTGTCATGAGCTGATGCCAAATCTCCCTCTAAAGAAAATGTTTTTATTGTTTCTTGAAAATCATATTTAAATGGACCTTTTGGTGTATTGGGTGTTATACCATAATATATATAATCCCTCTGCCAACCATCTACATTCAGAGCAGTATAAGTATTAAATGCTGTTACTACAGTCGGGTCTAATGCTGGAATAACAACTATACGAGCAGTATTATTTATTTTTTTAGAGCCATCAAAACAATCATCTAAGAATTTATAACTTGTTCCATTAATAACAGCAACACTATTAGTCTTAAGATTTTTATTCGTAGAATTATTATTTATCACTATTCGCTCATTGTCTTTTAAAACAATAACAGGAAAAGAAGGAATATATTGAGCTTTAATAATTTCCTCAGAACCATCCAAATTAATGATTGGAACGTCATTAGATGTATGTAAGCTTATTGCTACTTTTGGGATTTGATTTTGTGTGTCCCATAATTTTGCAGAAAAAGAATTTTCTGGTAATTCTGGAACCAAGATTGTTAAAGTTGGATTGTTTAATTCAATTTTATTTAGTAAGTCCTCATTACCTAGATTCTGAAGAATACTTTGTCTCACAGTCAAATTGTTTTCTAATTTCTCATCTTTAATCATTTGATATAAAACTTCATAATCATTATCAAACATTTTTAAAGATTCATTTTTAATTAAATCTCGTAAAGATTTACTTTCACTTAAAGATTTAACTAAAGCTTTTCCAAATTCTCGTTTTAGATTAGAATTTGAATCATACAAATTATTTACTTCTAATTTGGCATTTTCCTTATTTGACTGACCAGAAGCATTTTCGCTTTGCTCATCACAAGCTGAAAAAACTGTCAAACAGAGCACACTCAACATTAACATTTTAGAATTTCTTTTCATATATAATAATCTTAGTGGTTAAAATTATACAATTATAGTAAAAAAACTACAATTAAATATAAAAA
The DNA here is from genome assembly GCF_900182645.1 of Flavobacterium resistens. GTDB lineage: Bacteria > Bacteroidota > Bacteroidia > Flavobacteriales > Flavobacteriaceae > Flavobacterium > Flavobacterium resistens. Next base: position 102,944 of record NZ_FXTA01000005.1, read on the forward strand.
CAAAAGAAAAAACTTTCAAAAACAAAAAAACCTTCCTAATTATGGGAAGGTTTTGATTGTTTATAATTTAAAAACTAAAATTTATAGTTAAAACCTAAATTCAATGAAGAAAGTGTTCCATCATTAGAAATTGATTTATAAGCAAGAAACAATTCAATTTTAGGGTTTTGATATCCAAATTTTGGCTGATATAAAAAACCTCCATCTGCATCTCCACTACCTGCATAAATTGCGTAACCCAAATCTCCTCCAACAAATAAATTTTCTGTTAAAGAATATTGCGCCGTTCCAGCAATTGGAATAAACCCTGCATTTGGAGCTGTCAAGTCACCACTAAGACCCATGCCAAAATCATAATGCTGACTTTTGCCAATAAACGTAGTATATCCTGTAGTTGCACCTGCGCTAAATTTATCGGACACATTCCAAAGATAGGCCGCATCAGCACCCAAATTTACAGAATATGCATCCCCAGCATCACCTAGAGGTATACCAACATGAGCTCCAATTTTAAAATGTCCTTCCTGAGCATTTGCAAAAGAAAATGCCATAACTGCAACTGCAGATAAAATAATTTTTTTCATTACAATTTATTTTTGGTTAAAATTAATGGACCAAATATAGAAGCACCATAACGAAAAACCTTACGTAAAAACGTAAATGCAAAATTTCTTTATGAAGTTTTTAAAATTTGATTGAAATTCAAACCTCAGTTTGCTCCTAATTTAACTTTTTGAGCATTCGCAAATCCATATATTACAACTGTAAAAGCAGATGAAAATATTTTTTTTATTCTTATCATTTTTTTGTTTGTTCAAATTAATTAACAGAAAAATAATATAAGGAGAAAAAAAAAGCCTCCTGATTAGGAGGCTTTTTAAATATAATTTGAACAATTATTTGAATTTATATGCTAATGTCAAGGCCAAAACACTATTTTTTGGGCTGTCGTAATATTCTTCAATATCATCAACTTCATAATCCGCAATATTAGATAAACCAACTGTATAACGAAGATTTACAGAAACATTATCTGTAAAATTATAACCAGCTCCAAAATTGAACCCAGTATCTACCGATTTATACCAATCTTTAATATCTTCACCTTCACTTTTTGCTGAAACTAAAAATCCTAATTGAGGACCTCCTTCTACAGTAAATTGCTTTGTAATATAAAATTTAGCTAAAACTGGGACATTGATATAATTTAATTTTCTATCGATATTTAAATTGTCCAATTTTGCTCCTTGAGTAGAAAACAACACCTCTGGTTGGATTGATAATCTGTCAATAATTTTAATCTCAGCAAAACCTCCAACTTGAAAGCCAACCAAAGACTTAGTGTCCCAATAATTTCCTCCGGCAAAACTCGTAATATTAAGACCTCCTTTTATTCCAAACCTAGTTTCCTGAGCATTACTAAATGCAAAAGCCATTACTGTAATGGCAGATAAAATAATTTTTTTCATTCTAATTTGTTTTGGGTTAAAATTTAATAAATCAAATATAAAAATTTACCTATTAAAAATAAAATAGGTTTTTAACAAATAAATTAGTACTCTTAATTAGAACCATAAAAAATTAAAAAAATATCATATACGTGAGAATTTTGATAATTTTTAAAAGCAGAATGTAAAACAATAAAAGTCAAATAATGTAGTTTTGAATTGTAGATAACATAATAAATACCAATTTTTAAAAGACATTTTTATGAAAAAACTATTTTTAGCAGCTGTAATGTTCTTAGCAGCATCAACTGCAATACACGCACAATTATTAAAAATCGGGGTTAAGGCTGGGGTTAACTTTGCAAGTCAGCCTGGTGATGCATCATTAAATGGTGTGGCATTTGATAAAGATGGAATCACGAGCTTTCATGCTGGTCTAGTAGCTGAAGTGAAATTATTAGAAAAATTTGCGATTCAGCCAGAGCTTTTATATTCTACACAAGGAGCAACTTATAAATTTGCAGATGCTCAGGAAGATTTTAAAAATGAATTAGCTTATTTGTCAATTCCTGTAATGGCAAAAATTTATATGACAAAATCATTAAGTTTAGAGGTTGGTCCGCAGGCTTCATTTTTATTAAGTCAAAAAAATGATGTACGATTTGACGATGCTAACACATTTGACTTTGCTCTTAATGCAGGTTTAGGGTTAAAACTTACAGAAAGCATTTTTCTTCAAGGACGTTACAGTTTAGGATTAACAGATGCTTCTCCAAATGCAGATGTTAGAAATTCAGTAGTTCAACTTTCTGCAGGATTCATGTTCTAAAAATATTTCACATACTTTTATAAAAACCGCTCTATTAATTAGTGCGGTTTTTTTATTTTTACATACTTGTGAATTGTTTTCTGTAAAATGTAAAATGATTCAATACTTTAATTTAATTAAACACTTATGAAAATCTGCATTATCAACGGACCCAATTTAAATCTTTTAGGAAAAAGAGAACCAGAAGTTTATGGAAGCCAAACTTTTGAAGATTATTTTGAAACGTTGAAAGAGAAATTTCCAAACGTTGAGCTTTCTTATTATCAAAGCAATATTGAAGGCGAATTGATTGGCAAAATTCAGGAAGTTGGATTTTCATTTGATGGAATTATTCTGAACGCCGGCGCATATACACACACTTCTATAGGCTTAGGAGATGCGATGAAAGCGGTTACAACTCCTGTAATCGAAGTTCATATTTCGAATACTTATGCACGAGAAAGTTTCAGACATCAATCGTATTTATCTGGAAATGCAAAAGGTGTTATTTTAGGTTTCGGTCTCAAAAGCTATGAATTAGCTATTCAATCTTTTCTGTAAAGCATTTTTAACAAATTATTAATAAGCTCAGATTCAAGTTATTCTATTTTTGTAAGATAAACCACTTACATGAAAAACTTTATTTTATCTGCCTTCTTATTTTTTTCAGTTTCAAATTTTGCCCAAATCAAAGGAACTATTACCGATGAAAAAGGGAACCCATTGCCATTTGTTTCTGTTTTTGAAGAAAACACGTATACAGGAACCACTTCAAACGAACAGGGAAAGTATCAGCTAAATGTAAAAGAGCTTGGTAAAAACAAAATCATTTTTCAGTATCTGGGTTTTAAAACTCAAAAACTGGCTGTCGCTTCAGATTCAAAAACAATCACTCTTGATGTAAAAATGCTCGAGGAAAGTTTTGCATTAAATGAAGTAATCATTGATCCGAAAAATAATCCGGCTGATGCGATCATCAAAAGTGCAATTTCAAACAAAAAAGACAATTCCGATAAAACAGGACGCTACACAGCCGATTTCTACTCAAAAGGAATGTTTAAAGTCAAAGATCTACCGAAAAAGATTTTAGGCAAAAAAGTTGACCTTGGTGCTGATATGGCATCTAATTTAGACTCTACCGGAACCGGAATTTTATATTTATCTGAAACGGTTTCGAAAATTACTTTTGAAAAACCAGACAAATTAAAAGAGAAAATAATTGCTTCTAAAATCTCCGGAAATAATCGAGGATATAGTTATAATACTGCAGCTTTATCAACTTATGATTTTTATGACAATACTTTAGATTTTGATATCAAACTCATTTCACCTATTGCTGATAATGCTTTCAGTTATTATAAATACAAACTTGAAGGAAGCTTTTATGATGACAACAAACATCAAATCTTTAAAATCAAAGTAATTCCAAAACGCGATAAAGAACCTGTTTTTGAAGGTTACATTTATATTGTAGATGACAGTTTTGCCATTTATGCTATTGATTTGGACATTAAAGGCTATCGAATGAAAAATGAATTTACTGAAATTATGAATTTAAAACAGAGTTTCAGTTATAATTCGGCTAACAAAATATGGTCAAAAAACGCGCAGTCACTTTCTTTTAACGCTGGTGTTTTCGGAATAAAATTTTCGGGAACATTTAACTATGTGTATTCTAATTATGAATTTCCTGTTTCATTCGAAAAGAAAACTTTTGGAAATGAAATCGTAGCTTTTGAACCAAATGCTAATAAAAAAGATGATGCTTTCTGGAATCAAATCCGTCCTATTCCTTTAACTATTGAAGAAAGTACAGATTATACCAAAAAAGACAGTTTGCAAACTATCAGAAAATCCCAAAAGTACACCGATTCTATTGATGCAAAAAACAACAAATTCAAAGTTTGGGATATTTTAATGGGTTACAATTATAAAAACACTTTTAAAAGTTATTCTTTTGATTATAAGGGTTTATTAAACATAAGCTCATTAAGTTTTAATACCGTTCAGGGTTTCAATTTAGATTCTGGTTTTTCTTTTAGAAAGTGGAATGAAGAAAAAGGAAAAAGCACATCAATAAGCACTACTTTCAATTATGGTTTCTCTGATGATCGTTTGCGCATAACGGGAGACTTCAGTCACAGATTCAACAATATCAATTATGCCTACATTTCGGCTTCGGGAGGAACAAAAACCGCTCAGTTTAATGGCGCCGAACCTATTACAAAATTTGTCAATTCGATAGCTTCTTTATTTTTTAAAGATAATTATATGAAGTTGTATAATTTGGAATTTGCTCAAATTAATTACGGCCAGGATGTAGCAAACGGAATCAATCTGAATGCAAAAATTGCCTACGAGCAGCGAAAACCGCTCTTCAATACCACTGATTATTCTTTCTTTAAACAAGACGATATTTATTCATCTAATAATCCGTTGGCACCAAATGATTTTACATCTTCAGCTTTTGACCAGCATCATTTATTCAAAACTGCTTTAAGTGCCCGAATTAATTTTGGAAACAAATACATTTCAAGACCTGACGGAAGGTTCAATGTTAGAAACGAAAAATATCCAACCGTTTATTTAATTTTTGAAAAAGCTTTTGCCGCAAGTGAGAAAAAATATGAATTTGAAAGAATTGGCGCTTCTGTTCAATATGATTTATCACTTGGAAACAAAGGAATTCTTGGAACAAATTTCAGAGCCGGAAAATTCTATAATGCAGAAAATATCGCTTTTATGGATTACAGACATTTCAACGGAAATCAAACTCACATTGGCACAACAGATCGTTATTTGAATGTTTTCAATTTAATGCCATATTATTCAAACTCAACAAATGACGCTTATTTCGAGATGCATTTGGAGCATAATGATATGGGATTTATTACCAATAAAATTCCGTTGATTAATCTTTTAAAATCGACAATGAATATTGGATTTCACACTTTAGCGATTCCGGATCGAAAACCATATTCTGAGTTTACAGTTGGCTTAGACAATTTAGGTTTCGGAAAATTTAAATTGTTCCGAGTTGATTATGTCCATTCTTTCCAAGGCGGCATTCAGCAAAATGGAGTTGTGTTTGGGTTGAAGATTTTAAATGTGTTAGATTAAGGTGCTAAGGTTCTAAATTTCTATTGCACGAAGATTTAAAAAGGATTTTAGCAGATTTAAATTTTTCTTCTTAATTACTTAATTAATCTTTGTCAAAGTTTAAAACTTTGACAAAGAAAAAAACTTAGAACCTTAGTATTTTAGAATCTTAGAACCTCTAAGAATGATAATCATCTGGTTCAATATGTATCAAAACATTTCCTAACTGCGGAATCTGTTCTTTTAAAGTGTCTTGGAGTTTATGCGATAAATCATGTCCTTCTTTTACAGAAATACTTGCCGAAACTATTGCGTGAAGATCAACGTGATAACGCATTCCGGCTTTTCTAATAAAACATTTTTCTGTTCCTAAAATTCCTGGAACCTTCAAAGCAACGACACGGATTTCTTCTACCAAATCATCGTTTAAATTTTCATCCATAATTTCACCAAGTGCAGGTCTGAAAATTTTATAGCTGTTATATAAGATGAAAAATGCTGCAAAAAGCGCTGCCCAATCATCTGCCGATTCATAACCTTTTCCCATAATCAGGGCAAATGAAATTCCGATAAATGCTGCAACAGAAGTTATAGCATCACTCCGATGATGCCAGGCATCCGCTGCTAAAGAGGAACTATTAGTTTGTTTGCTTCGTTTCATTACAACACGAAACGAGTATTCTTTCCAAATAATTATTGCTCCCAAAACATATAAAGTCCATGATTTTGGCAAATCATGAGAAGTGCCAATATTAGCAATACTTTCGTACCCAATAATAGTTGCTGAAGTAATTAAAAACCCGACAACTAAAAATGTTATCAAAGGTTCTGCACGGCCGTGTCCATAAGGATGATTTTCATCGGCCGGTTTGTTAGAATACCTGATTCCAAATAAAACCAAACAGGACGAAAATATATCCGTCGTTGATTCGATCGCGTCCGCAATCAAGGCATATGAATTGCCAAAAAAACCTGCGAGACCTTTTACAAGGGCCAGGCAGGTATTTCCAGCTATACTAAAGATAGTAGCTTTTATAGCTTTTTGTTCATTTGTCATTTAGACTATTTTTTTTCGCCACTCCCGATAGCTATCGGGATCACGAATTATTTTTGATAATCTCTGAAGATTTAAACTCGTGAATTCGTGGTTAACTTTTTTTTAAGCTCTCACAATTTTTGCTCCAATTGCTCTTAAACGCTCATCGATACGCTCATATCCACGATCGATTTGCTCGATGTTTTGAATTGTGCTTGTTCCTTTTGCAGAAAGAGCAGCAATCAATAATGAAATCCCCGCACGAATATCAGGAGACGACATTGTAGTTGCTTTTAATTGAGATTCAAAATTGTGCCCCATAACCACAGCTCTGTGCGGATCACATAACATAATTTTTGCTCCCATATCGATTAACTTGTCCACGAAGAACAAACGGCTTTCGAACATTTTTTGGTGAATTAAAACATCCCCTTTTGCTTGAGTTGCTACAACTAAAACAATACTTAATAAGTCAGGTGTAAATCCTGGCCAAGGTGCATCGGCAATAGTTAAAATAGAACCGTCGATATCTGTTTTTACTTCATATCCGTCTTTATGAGCCGGAATGTAAATATCGTCGTTACGTTTTTCGATTGTAATACCTAATTTTCTGAAAGTATTCGGAATCAAACCTAAATTTTCCCAGCTCACATTTTTGATTGTGATTTCGCTTTTTGTCATAGCCGCAAGACCAATCCAAGAACCGATTTCAATCATATCAGGAAGAATTCTGTGTTCGCATCCTCCAAGGCTTTCAACACCTTCGATAGTCAATAAGTTTGAACCAACTCCTGTGATTTTTGCTCCCATAGAGTTCAACATTTTACACAATTGCTGTAAATATGGTTCGCAGGCAGCGTTGTAAACTGTAGTTTTACCTTTTGCTAAAACCGCAGCCATTACAATATTTGCAGTTCCCGTTACAGAAGCTTCGTCTAAAAGCATATCTGTTCCAGTTAATCCTTCTTCAGGAGATTCTACTCCGTAAAAGTGATCTTCTCTATTGTATCTGAATTTTGCTCCAAGATTGATAAAACCTTCAAAGTGTGTATCTAATCTACGACGACCAATTTTATCTCCACCTGGTTTTGGAATATATCCTTTTCCGAAACGAGCCAAAAGCGGCCCAACAATCATAATAGAACCGCGAAGTGCTCCACCTTCTTTTTTGAAAGCTTCAGTTTCTAAATATCCAACATTAACCTCATCTGCCTGAAATGTAATTGATCCCGGCTCATTGCGTTGAATTTTCACCCCTAAATTACCCAACAAAGTGATTAATTTATTGATGTCTATAATATCAGGAATGTTATTAATTTTTACTTTATCTCCTGTTAGAAGCACGGCACATAAAATTTGTAATGCCTCATTTTTTGCTCCTTGCGGAGTGATTTCTCCTTTTAAAGGAGTTCCTCCTTCGATTTTAAAAATTCCCATAGATTTCTTTTAGGTTCTAAGGTTCTGAGATTCTGAGGTTCTAAGCTAAAAAATCTTAGCATCTTAGTTCCTTAGTATCTTAGCCCCTTTTTTATTTCTGATTATTGTTTTTTTGAAAAGGTTTTTTTCCGCCTTTATTATTGTTTTTGTTGCTTTGAATTTTTGGCTGTCCTCCCGGAGTCGTTTTATTTGACACACGTTTGTTGGTACGCATTAAATCAGTTGTATTCAAAAGCTCTTCTGTGCTTTGTAATAAATTGATTTTCCCTCCTGACAATTCGTACAAGTGTTCAAAAATCACATCATCTTTTACGGTGTCTTTATTCCAGCTCAAAAACGATTTTTTCATGTGGTTTGCAATAACTAAAACCAAGGCATTTTTCATTTCGCCTTCCTCCCATTTATTCGCCACATCAATCATATATTTGATGTTGTTTCCGTAAAACCTGTATTTTGGAAAATTTTGCGGATACTGTAATGCATCTGGTTTCAACTGCAAAACATCTCTTGATGGAATTGGATATGGAGATTCAACGTTTAATTTGAAATCAGACATAATAAAAAGCTGATCCCATAATTTATGCTGAAAATCCGGCACATCACGCAAATGCGGATTCAAGCTTCCCATAACCTGAATGATGTATTTCGCCGCTTTGTTTCGCGTTTCATCATCCTCAATTGCAGTAGCCTGGTCAATCAATTTTTGTAAATGACGACCATACTCCGGAATAATCAAACGTTGTCTTTCAGAATTGTATTCCAAATTATAAACAACGTCACTTGCGGCTTCTTTTTTATATTTTTCGATCATAAGTTATAATGAAACTATACCTTCTATTGTAGAAACTTCTTTGTATTTACTAATCACATCATCTGAGCTGTGCATCGTAACATCAACAGAAACGCTGGTAAATTTACCTGTTTTAGATTTTGTTGTTTTAATAACTGCCCCCATTCTGTCAAAAGCTTTTTCAACACGCTCTACATTATCTGCTACAGATGGCACAATGAATTTATATAAATATTCTGCAGGCCAAGTGTTTGCGTTATCAAGCTCTAATTTTAATCTATCGTAAAATTCGGCTGTATTTTTTTCTTTATCGTTCTCCATTCGTAATTAAAAATAAACGCAAATATACGTTTTTGATTTCAGATTTTAGATTTTAGATTTTAGATTTTTTCCATTGAAAAGATAGTCGTTTTTTCGCCACGAATTTCACTAATTAACGCTAATTATATTGCTGTAAATCTCTTCATTAAATTTCACTAATTTTCTAACTGTTTCTAAAATTTAAATCCGCATAAATTCGTGAAATTCGTGGCAAACGTTTATATTTGAAATACTTTGCCAATTTGCTCCTGATAATTATCGGGATTACGAGATTAAAACAGATCACAATGAAAAAAATCATCTTCTTACTTTTTACATTTTTCACTTTTTACAACATTCAAGCTCAGGAAGTCAAAACCTTAACTTATTTTCAAAATGACACTTTAAAACTGGATTTAGATTTATATCTGCCAAAGAAAAAATCTAACGAAAAAATCCCGTTGATTATGTTTGCTTTTGGCGGAGGGTTTTCAGGCGGAGAACGTACCAGCGAAAAAGAATTCGGAATGTTTATGGCGCAAAATGGCTATGCGGTTGCCAGCATTTCGTACAGCTTGTATATGAAAGGAAAAGATTTTGGATGCAAAGGAACTTTGACCAAAAAGATAAAAGCAATTCAGATTGGCGTAAGCGATATGTGGCAAGCGACTGGTTTTTTAATCGAAAACGCCGAAAAATACAATCTTGATACTTCAAAAATCTTTATTTCCGGAATTAGTGCTGGTGCCGAAATTGGTTTCCATGCTTCGTTTTGGGATTATAAATTAATGAATTTATACAAAAGCAATTTGCCGGAAAACTTCAAATACAAAGGTTTCATTGGTGGTTCGGGCGCGATTCAGGATATTAATTTGATTACAAAAGAAAAAGCAATTCCGATGTTACTGGCACACGGAAATAATGACGACACAGTTCCGTACAGCGCAGGTTCACATCGTTCTTGCCCAACAAATGCTTCAGGCTGGCTGATCCTTTTTGGATCTTATGCGGTTTACAATCAAATGAATGATTTGCACAAAGATGTTGAACTAATTACCTTCTGTGGAGGCGGACATGAATTCTCCGGTTATCTTTTTCATCAAGGACAACAATATGTTTTGGATTTTGTGAATAATGTTTTGAACGGAAAGAGATTTGAATCGCATTTGATTGTTCCTTCTAATAAAAAAGGGAAGGATTCAGGGAAGTATTTGTTTTGTGAGTAATAACTAAACCTCTTCAAAATTTTAAATTTTTCATTCTGTTTTCCGTAAGATTTTCAAAACCTTATATGTATTTAAAAAATCATCCCTAAATCTGGACTTCAGTCCAGTTTACAGGAATGTTTTACCGAACCAAGAATACTAACAATAAGAGCCAATGTCGGCTGAAAATGCCAAATTTTTCGCTTCTGATAAATATTCTTTTTAATTATGAATAAGTTTAGGTAAATTTGCCCTTTATTTTTAGAATAGTGCAAAAAGAAATCATAGTTCTCCTTGGCGGTCCTGGTACAGGAAAATCTACGCTGATAAACGAATTAGTAGCTCGTGGCTACTGTTGTTACCCTGAAATTTCTAGAGAAGTTACACTCGAAGCTCAAAAAAGAGGCATCGAGCAATTGTTTTTGGAACAGCCATTATTATTTAGCGAAATGTTATTAGAAGGGCGCATTCAGCAATTTAAAAACGCTGCACAAGAACCTGATAATGTAGTTTTTATTGATCGAGGAATTCCTGATGTTGTAGCTTATATGGATTATATTGGCGACGAATATCCAGAGAATTTTACTAAAGCTTGCGAGGATTACAAATATTCTAAAACTTTTATTTTACCGCCTTGGGAAGAGATTTATCAGAGCGACACAGAGCGTTACGAAAATTTCGAACAGGCACTTGAAATTCAAAAACATCTTATCGAAACGTATAAAAAATACGGGTACGATTTAATTGAAGTTCCAAAAGATACGGTTGAAAACAGAATTCTTTATATCTTAGATAAAATTTAGTGGCGGGTTTAAAGTTGCAAAACTAGAAACTGATTTCTAAATTTTTAACTTTAACACTTTGGCCATGCAGGAAGCACAAGAAATTCTTTTAAAATACTGGAAACACGAAAGTTTCCGACCGCTTCAAAAAGAAATTATTGAATCGGTATTAGAAGGGCAAGATACTTTTGCACTGCTACCAACCGGAGGCGGAAAATCAATTTGCTTTCAGGTTCCTGCCATGATGCGTGAAGGAATTTGTTTAGTCGTTTCACCTTTGATTGCTTTGATGAAAGATCAGGTGGCGAATCTTCAAAAAAGAGATATAAAAGCCATTGCCCTTACCGGCGGAATTCATACTGAAGAAATTATTGATCTTCTGGACAATTGTCAATTCGGCAATTATAAATTCCTTTACCTTTCTCCAGAGCGTTTACAATCGGATTGGATTTTAGAACGCATCAAAAATCTTCCTATAAATTTAATAGCTATTGACGAAGCGCATTGTGTTTCGCAATGGGGTCACGATTTTAGACCGGCTTATTTAAAAATCTCCGAATTAAAAAAATTCTTTCCTAAAATTCCGTTTTTGGCTTTGACTGCAACTGCAACGCCAAGAGTTGTTGAAGACATTAAAACAGAATTAGGATTAAAAGACACCAAACTTTTTCAGCAATCTTTCGAAAGAAAAAATATTGCGTACATGGTTTTTGAAGTCGAAGACAAATTGTATCGTGTTGAACAAATTTTGAAGAAAAATCCGCAGCCTTCTATTATATATGTGCGAAACAGGAAATCGTGCCTAAATATGTCGACGCAATTACAATCCTTAGGTTTCAAAGCGACTTATTATCATGGCGGACTTTCATCTCAGGAAAAAGATAAAAACATGCAATTGTGGATGTCGGAACAAGCGCAGGTTATTGTGGCTACAAATGCTTTTGGAATGGGAATCGACAAAGACAACGTAAAAACGGTTATTCATACACAACTTCCTGAAAACTTAGAAAATTATTATCAGGAATCTGGACGCGCGGGACGAAATGGCGAAAAAGCATTTTCGGTGCTATTATTCAATAATTCTGATGCAAACCAAACAGAACAGCAATTCATAAATGTTCTGCCAGATAAAAAATTTCTAAAAACGATGTATGTCAAACTTTGCAGTTATTTCCAGATTGCTTATGGTGAAGGTTTAGACGATTCTTTTTCTTTTAAAATGAATCATTTTTGTCATAAATATGATTTTCCGACTTTAAAAACCTATAATGCTTTACAGTTTTTAAATCAACAGGGAATTATTACAATGTCTCAGGAGTTTTCGGAAAAAGTTACGATGCAGTTTTTAATTGAATCCAAAGAAGTGATTCGATACATGAGCCTGAATCCGAATGATGAAGAAATTCTTTTAGCAATTTTAAGAACTTATCCGGGAGTTCATGAAATGAAAACACCACTTAATCTTTCACTGATTGCTAAAAAATCAAATCATACAGAAGAACAAGTAACAACACTTTTAGAAAAATTAAAAGAAAAAGATATTATTGAATATAAATCTAAAAACAACGACGCAACTATTTTATTTAATGAAGTACGCGAAGATGATTTGACAATAAACCGAGTTTCAAAATACCTGGAAAAACAAAATAAACTGAAACGCGATCAGCTTTCGTCTGTACTCTATTATATAAAAGAAGACAAAACGTGCAAGAATAGATTGGTTTTGGATTATTTTGGAGAAGAAACAAAATCGAATTGCGGCGTTTGCTCCTATTGCATTACACAAAAAGGAAAAATTACCGAAGCCGATTCTATTGCTGATAAAATTCTGCACTTATTAAAAGCAACTGCCTTAACTTCGCGAGAAATTCAGAGTCAAATAAAACTAGACGCTAAAGATGTGATTTTAGTTCTTCAGGAATTATTAGAAAACAATCATATCGTTATTTTAGCGAACAATAAATACACTTTAAGAACATAATGGAAAAATTACGAATTATATTTATGGGAACTCCGGAGTTTGCCGTTGGCATTTTGGATACCATTATCAAAAACAATTATGATGTTGTTGGCGTTATTACAGCTGCTGATAAACCAGCCGGACGCGGACAAAAAATAAAATATTCAGCCGTTAAAGAATACGCTTTAGAAAACAACCTTACTTTATTACAGCCAACCAATTTAAAAGACGAGAGTTTTTTAGCAGAATTAAAAGCGTTGAATGCCAATTTGCAAATTGTAGTTGCTTTTAGAATGTTACCAAAAGTAGTTTGGGAAATGCCAAGTTTAGGAACTTTCAACCTTCATGCTTCTTTATTACCAAATTATCGCGGTGCGGCACCAATAAACTGGGCTATTATTAATGGAGAAACCAAAACAGGAGTTACAACTTTCTTTATTGATGATAAAATTGATACCGGAGCAATGATTTTAAATTCGGAAATTGCAATTGAGCCAACAGAAAATGCCGGGCAATTGCATGACCGTTTAATGAATTTAGGAAGCACAACTGTAATTGATACTTTGAAAGTTATTGAAAACGGAAATGTTACCACAACAATTCAGGAAGACAATGATAAAATCAAAACAGCATACAAACTAAACAAAGAAAACTGTAAAATCGACTGGACGAAATCTGGCAACGAAATCAATAATTTAATTCGCGGTCTAAGTCCGTATCCTGCGTCTTGGTGTTTTTTGAAAGATAAAAATGAGGAATTAAATATTAAAATTTACGATGCAAAATTAGTTTCAGAAGCTCATTCATACGAATCAGGAAAACTGATTAGCAACAAAAAAGAAATCAAAATTGCAGTAAAAGACGGCTTCATACAGCTTTTAAGCTTACAATTTCCAGGAAAAAAGAGAATGCAGGCGGTAGAAATCTTAAACGGCATCACTTTTTCTGATGACGCCAAGATGTATTAAGCTCAGTAAAACAGGGGTTTCTACCTGATTTTCATCGATGAACAACCTGCTTTATGAACAAAAAAAGCAAGTTATTAACAATTATTACTAAAATTAGAGAAAACACTTGCACGCAACGGATTTCCTACTAAATTTGTGTATTAACAATTTTTTTTAACCAACAATTAATAACTAATTATTATGAACAAATCAGAATTAATCGATGCTATCGCTGCTGATGCAGGAATTACAAAAGCTGCGGCAAAATTAGCTTTAGAGTCATTTTTAGGAAATGTAGGAACTACTTTGAAAAAAGGAGGAAGAATTTCATTAGTAGGTTTCGGATCTTGGTCAGTATCTGCTAGAGCTGCTAGAGACGGTAGAAATCCACAAACTGGAAAAACTATCAAAATTGCTGCTAAAAATGTAGTGAAATTCAAAGCAGGAGCTGAATTAGAAGGTGCAGTGAACTAAGTAAGAAAGTTCTCTAAACTTATAATATAATTGAAACCCTCCTTATGGAGGGTTTTTTTATGCGGTTTAACGATTTTTTTTGGGTATTCTGAAATTTTATGATTAAATTTAATAAAAATTGTAGCCGTATGATTTCAGAAAAATTAAAAAAAGGACACCTGCTTATTGCCGAGCCTTCAATAATTGGAGATTTATCTTTTAACAGATCGGTAATTTTATTAGCAGACCATAACAAGGAAGGATCAATTGGTTTTATCATTAATAAGCCTTTAAAATACACTATTAATGATTTAATACCGGAGATTGATGCGAACTTCAAAATATACAACGGAGGCCCTGTTGAACAGGACAATCTATATTTCATTCACAATATTCCTGAACTGATCCCGAATAGTGTCGAGATTTCTAATGGGATTTATTGGGGTGGTGATTTTGAATCCACGAAAGACTTAATAAACGACGGATCTATCAGTAAAAATAACATTCGTTTTTTCTTGGGCTATACAGGTTGGGATGAGAATCAGCTTGAAAATGAAATGCAGGGAAACTCCTGGATCATTGCCGATAATAATTACAAAAACAAAATTATCGGAAAATCGACCACTCACTTTTGGAAAGAACAAATCATTGAGCTTGGTGGTGATTATCTTATTTGGTCTAACGCACCTGAAAACCCATATCTGAATTAATTTTCAGATATGGATTCATTTAGCTTCTGCACTAATAAATGAGCCAGATTGCTTGTAAAATCTTTTTTTCGATATTTAGTTATCGGTTGTATTCCCGTGATTACATTTGTCAGAAATAATTCGTCGGCTTTTTGAAGATCGAACGGTGAAATTATTTCTTCGGAAATTCCTATGCCTTCTACTTTTTTAGCTATAGCCAAAATTTGTTTACGCATAATTCCATTCAAGCAACCTTCAGAAATTGGAGGAGTGATCAATTTCTTTCCTGTAAGCATGAATAAATTTCCCTGAAGAGCTTCTACTACATTTTTTGTATCATTTACTAAAATGCAGTTAGCCAGACCATTTTCATGAGCAAAAATACTTCCCGTTACATTAATCATCTTATTAGTCGTTTTAATCGACGATAATAATTGTTTAGTTACATAGAAGTCTTTATACAAATCCACTTCATATTCAGCCGTATTTACAACATACAAAGTGTTTTCAAGCGGCGTTGCATGAATTAAAAACGAAACCTCATTTGTTTTTGGCAAATATAAACCGCCATCATTTCTATAAACAGTAATTCTAGCTCTTGCTGAATTCGAAATATTTTTTTCCTGAACAAGTTTTAAAATTTGTTCTTCAAAATACTCCATAGTAAAATTCATTGGAATTTCCATTCGAACCACACGCATCGAAGCCATTAAGCGGAAATAATGATCTTCCAGAAATAAAATTTTATTGTTTAAAATCTTCACTGTTTCAAAAACGCCATCTCCGTATAAAAAGGCACGATTTTGAATTAATATATTTTCTTCCTGCGTTACGTTTCCGTTAAAATTGATCATAAAAAAACCCTGAATTTTGTTCAGGGCAAATATAAGGGATAAAATAGTTTTATACTAAACAGAACCAATAAGATGTTTTAGGTCTGAGATTTGATTCTCCCACAATTGTTTAGCCTCTCCTACTTCTTCTTTTTCAGCAAAATCAACTACCATTAAAGACACATCTTTAGTTAATTCGTCAACTAAAATATGAAGTTCAAAAAAATACTCCGTATCCTTACTACTTTCGTCAACCCATTTAAACTTTACTTTTTCACCCGTTTTTTTAGATGCCAAACGCGCTTTTTCCTGTGAGTCATTCCAAATAAAGGTAAAAAATTCACCTCTTGAATTTACATTGTCTGCAAACCATTCAGACAAACCTGAAGGCGTTGATATATATTGATACAATAATTGCGGCGAAGAATTGATCGGGAACTCGATTTCGTAACGTATTTTTGAATCCATGTGCTGCGTTTAATTTTTTCGAAATATAAGAATATATGTCCAAAAACAATGCGTTTTTAAAAATATTTTTTTTTCTTCATTTTATGCTTGTATGCTTTAATATTATTTTTATCTTTGCACCCGCAATGAGGAAATCATTCCACTTGTAGTCCAGGCGAGGTAGCTCAGTTGGTTAGAGCGCAGGATTCATAACCCTGAGGTCACGGGTTCAACTCCCGTCCTCGCTACAAAAGGCAAAACCCTTAAACAGCAATGTTTAGGGGTTTTTTATTTTAATAAACTCATTATTTTACAAGGAACTTTATTAAATTAGTATCTTGCAATTAAGTAATTTACACACGTATGGATATAGTTAAATTTAAAATCACATCAAAAACAATAAAAGTCGAAGTACGAAATTCGAATAATTATGTTTTTAATTTTAATACTGCTTTAGAAATCGAAAAAGCAGACAGAGATGTTTTATTAAAACTATATAATGCATTAGATCTTCTTTTTAAGAAAGAGGCTACCATCGAAAACAAAAATTACATTTCGCCAAATCAAACGAATATTCTGGATCAGATTTCTGCAGCTGACAGTTTACAGAATGAGGAATAAATACGCTATATCTACAAATAAAAAATAAAGCCCTTAAGCAATATGTTTAAGGGTTTTTTATTTAAACTTGGCTTTCCTCCAATAATCACTTCACGAAAAACAAATTTCCCAGCAACATAAAAACCACTTAACCAAACAATTAAAACATAAAACTTGAAATAATTTCATAACTTAGTAAGCAGTATTTTACAAAAAATACTTTTTTATTTCTCATTAAAACTTAAATCTTATGAAAATCAAACAGAAATTATCATCAGGAATGGTTTTATTAGTTTTATCATTTCTGGCTTTTGCCTGCAAAAAAAATCCGTCAACAGATTCTGAATCAACAAAAAAAGATTCAGTTGTTACAACAACAGATTCTTTATCTTCAAAAAGCGGTGACCCTGTAACTGCCGCTAATTTTAATCGAGCAGAAACCGATTTGTATTTTAGCACTTCTGTTAAACAATCAAATGGTACTGGCACTCTTTTTCATTACAGAACTTTAATGCCCATAGATAATCAAACTGTCATTCGTGCCAATCGCGATGTTTTATATTCGTCTGGTGTTTTCGACCTCGACGCCGGCCCTGTAACAGTTACACTGCCAAATCCAGGCAAACGATTCATGTCGATGCAGACATTCGACCAAGATCAATATTCTGAAACTTATTATGCGCCCGGAACTTTTACTTTTACCAGAGAAAAAGTCGGTACGCGTTACTTAATGTTAGGAATTCGAACCTTCATTAACCCAAATGATCCAAAAGATTTGCCAATTGTAACCGCTTTACAAAATGCAATTAAGATTGACCAAAAAGAAAAAGGAACTTTTGAAATTCCAAATTGGGATAAAGTAAGCCAAAAGAAAGTTAGGGATTCACTAATTGAAGTATCCAAAAAGCTATCGGACACAAAAGGAATGTTTGGTCCAAGAGGAAAAGTAGACGAAACACTTCATTTAATTGGAAGTGCCACCGGATGGGGAGGAAATCCTGAAAAAGATGCTCTTTATCTTTCAGTCAATCCTGCCAAAAATGATGGAAAAACTATTTATAAACTAAAAGTAAAAAATGTACCAGTTGATGGATTTTGGTCTGTGAGTGTTTATAATAAAGAAGGCTATTTTGAAAAAAATGATCTTGACGCTTATACATTGAATAACATTACTGCGAAAAAAGATGCTGACGGATCTGTAACAATACAATTTGGCGGTTGTGACGGAAAAACACCAAATTGTATTCCAACTGTTGCTGGCTGGAATTATTGGGTAAGGCTTTATCGTCCGCATAAGGAAGTATTAAATGGTACCTGGAAATTTCCTGAAGCTCAAATTGTCAAATAATATTATTCACAACATTGTTTCATTGCATTGAATAGAAAAGCCGCTAATTTTTTAACGGCTTTTTTTGTTCTATAGATTATTTCGAAATAAAAAACAATCTATTTTTTGTAACATTTTCCAATATCAGCGTCAAAATATAGAATTTAATTGCGGTTCTTTGTAACTTATTACATTCGCAATTGAAATTGGTCAATTTTTGAATACAATAATATCGAAACCAATGAGTTTAGACTAGTTAAAAACTAGTTGCTATATTTTCGTTATGGACAATAAAAAGTTTATTTCAAGTTTAAAAAAGGGTAATGAAGCCGCCTTCAAAGAGGTGTATTTCAATTACTACGATAAATTGATAAGCATTGCCAGACGATTTAACTCTTCTGTACTTACACCTGAGGATTTTGTTCAGGAAACTTTCATACGATTATACAACAAAAGAGAATTGCTTAACGAAGATGTTTTGTTAGACAAACAATTATTTGTCATCTGCAAGAATATCATTCTCAATCACATTAATAGAGAAAACAAAATAATTCAGCTTGATCCTCAAGTTGACATTTTACAGGAAGAAACTGATTCAACGGTTTTTGATGAGAGAAGTGAAAAACTGCACAGTTTCATCAATCAGCTTCCAGAGCAGCAACAAAAAATATTTACGTTACACAAACTGGAAAACCTTAGCTATAAGGAGATTGCAGAAATTACGGATCTTTCTGAAAAGACCATTGCCAATCATATTTATCTTGCCAGTAAATTTATTCGAAAAAAAATCGAAAACCATTAGGAACTTTTTTGTTCTCGTTTGTTATATATAAAAAACAAGAACAGAAAATGCATATTGAAGCATATAAAACTAATGTCAAAACAAAAAAAGACGCAAGTTTACTTGTCGCTCTTTTACAATTCGTCATTTCAGATTGTATCATAAATTTCGATAAAAAAGGTCAGGAAACCATCCTGAAAATCGAAACCAATCGTGATATTAAAGAAATGGTTTATCGTGTTTTCAGTAAACAAGGTTTTCATTGTCAAATCATTTAATACCCCAAAATCATGGATAAGGAAAACTTTGACGAAGAATTTAAAAAATTATGGGACGAAAATCCTGTTTCAAATTCTGAAAGCGAAAAAGAAGCTTCCTGGGAGCAATTTCATTCAAAAACTTTTGCTGAGAAGAAAAAGAAAATCAAACCTTGGCGCTATTATGCAGCCGCGGCCGTTTTGCTTTTTGTTTTGATTGGAAGTGGAATTTTCTTTAACAACAAACCTCAACAAGAAAATATAATTCTTGCTGAAAACGTAATTGAAAATACATCTTCAAAAATAAAATTTATTGTCTTGCCAGATGATTCAAAAGTTGAATTGAGTCCGAATTCTAAAATTACTTACGGTAATAATTTTGCTTTGAATCGAAAAATTGAAGTTGATGGTCTTGTCTATTTCAAAGTAAAAAAAGACAAACAACATCCGTTTCAGGTTTTTTGTAATGAAACGACAACTACCGTATTAGGAACTTCTTTTACAGTAAATGAAACTGAAGATGAAAAAGTAACCGTTGAACTTTATGAAGGAAGCGTTCAGATGAATGTAAAAGGCCAAAATCAAAAATGGATTTTGAAACCAGGAGAAAAATTCACTTATGGAAATCAAACTGCTTCGGTAACTGAATTTAGCCGATTCATTGACTTTGACAATCAAAAACTTTCTGAAGTAAGCCAATATATTGAAGAAAATTATGGCTATAAAGTAATTCTTCCGAAGGAAAATTTAGATCAGAAAATCACAATCCGAATCAATAAAAAAGAAGATTTAAAAACAATTGTACAATTAATATCAGAAATGTATAACCTAAACTTTGAAATAAATGAAGATTTAAAACAGATTAC
Organism: Flavobacterium resistens; assembly: GCF_900182645.1. Taxonomy (GTDB): domain Bacteria; phylum Bacteroidota; class Bacteroidia; order Flavobacteriales; family Flavobacteriaceae; genus Flavobacterium; species Flavobacterium resistens. The sequence goes on from NZ_FXTA01000005.1 coordinate 123,009, forward strand.
TTTTCAGTAGAAAAGAAAAAAGGATGCAAGCCGCGAAACTACACATCCTCCTTATAATCAGGATAACACGAGGTTATTCCATTTAATAATAATCCAAAAATACAAAATTTCATGAAGCATATAATTTCAGCATGCTTTTTTTTAATCAGTTTATTGGCGTCTGCTCAAAAGGTGACTGTAACTGTAGATAAAAACGTAACCTTAAAAGAATTCTTTAAGCAGATTGAAAATCAAACCGATTTTAAATTTGCTTTTACAGATCAAATCGACACCGATAAAAAATATTTTACCAAGAAAAACACATACAAGCAAATCGAAGTTGAGAAACTGATTTCAGAATTAAACAAAACGGCAACGGTACAATTTTCTATTGTTGGCAATAATATTTTTGTGAAGCAGAAATCTCAATCTCAAAAACAAGCTAAAAAAAAAAGCAAGCTGAAAGGCCAGATTATTGATGATGAAAAACAACCCGTTATTGGTGCCAATGTTTTTATTAAAGAATTGGAAACCGGCACCGTAACGGATTATAATGGAAAATTCAGCATCGAAGTCCCAAATGGCACTTATACTTTTGTAATTAGTTATGTGGGGTTTAAGAATCAGGAAAAACAAATTACGATTTCAGATGATGCTAATATCAATTTCAACATCGAATCTGATAGTCAGCAATTAGGAGAAGTTATTGTTACGACCAACAAAGCCACTGACATCAAAAACACGCAAATGAGCGTCAATAAACTTTCGATGCAGGAAATAAAACGAATTCCTGTTGCAATGGGCGAACCCGATCCTCTAAAATCGATTTTGACTTTGCCGGGAGTTACCAATGCCGGAGAAGCTTCATCAGGATTTAATGTCCGCGGAGGTGCTGCTGATCAGAATTTGATTCTTTTAGACGGTGCTCCTGTTTATGCAGATTCACATATGTTTGGATTTTTCTCGATTTTTAATGCCGATGCAATCAGTAGTTTAGAATTATACAAAGGCGGAATTCCTTCAAAATACGGAGGACGCGTTTCTTCTGTTTTGGATGTTACGCAACAAACCGGAGATTTTCAAAATTATAAAGTAAATGGTGGAGTTGGGATAATTTCTAGCCGCCTTTTGGTTCAAGGTCCGATACAGAAAGACAAAGGCTCTTTTATTGTTTCTGGCCGAACTTCGTATGCGCATTTATTTTTAAAATTGGCCGACAATAAAAATTCGGCTATGTTTTATGATTTGAATGCTAAATTTAATTATCGCTTTAATGCTAATAATACAATCGCATTTTCTGGTTATTTCGGAAATGACGTTTTTGATATCAACGATCGTTTTTCCAGTAAATACGGAAATACAATGGGAATTTTAAGCTGGAAACATAAATTCTCAGATCGTTTAAATACGAATCTTTCTGCTTTTTATAGCGATTATAAATTCAATTTGGGACTTTCTTCAGAAAATTTTGAATGGGACAGCAACATCAAAAGTTACGGCTTGAAATACAATTGGTTTTATCAGCAATCAGAAAAATTCAAAATCAACTACGGAATTGATGGTTTGTATTATAATTTTAATCCTGGAGTTGTACAGCCAACAAGTATTGATTCGCAGTTTAATTATCAGCAATTGGACAAAAAATATGCTTTAGAAGCTTCAGCCTTTATTGATTTTGAAAATCAAATTACAGAAAAATTAAATTTCAGATACGGACTACGCTATAGCATGTTTTATCGTTTAGGTTCAGAGGAAATTAGTACTTATGAAAATGGTCAGGCTGTCGTTTTTAACCCGCTTTATAATATTTATCAGGAAGGAACTCCAACGGGCACAATTTCTTATGGAAAAGGAAAAAAGATAAGCAGTTTCAACAATTTGGAACCTAGAGCCGCTTTGTCTTATGCTTTTAATGACAATACTTCGATTAAAGCAAGCTACAACAGAATGGCGCAATACATTCATATTTTATCAAATACGCAATCTCCGCTACCAATGAGTATTTGGACACCGAGCGGGCCTTTTACAAAACCGCAAATGCTGGATCAATATGCAATGGGTTATTTTAAAAATTTCAAAGACGGCGATTATTCTTTTGAAGGCGAACTATTTTATAAAAATGTTCAAAACCGAATTGATTATATTGATGGAGCCGATGTTTTGGCCAACAACAATATTGAACAGGTTATCCTGAACGGAAAAGCCAGATCTTACGGAATGGAATTGTTACTTAGAAAAAACACAGGCAATTTTACCGGATGGATTTCTTATACTTTATCACGCGCCGAACAAAAAACACCGGGAAGAACTCCTGAAGAACCGGGAATTGCAAACGGCGACTGGTATTTATCTGGATATGACAAATTGCATAATCTAAGCGTTGTTGGTAGTTATGAATTCAGTCCAAAATGGTCTTTTAATGGTAATTTCACTTTGCAATCAGGTCAGCCGGTAACGTATGCAAATGGTTATTATGAATTTGGCGGTATTCATGTTCCCAATTATTCTTTGAGAAACGAAAATAGGCTTCCTCTTTTCCATCACCTCGATGTTGCCGCAACTTATACGCCAAAACCAGAAAAAAAGAAAGGCTGGCAAAGCTATTGGGTATTTAGTATTTATAATATCTACAACCGAAAAAATGCGGCTTCAATGAATTTTACAACAAACGATGATACTGGACTTAATGAAACTCGAAGACTATCCATCTTCGGAATTGTTCCTGGAGTTTCTTATAATTTTAAATTTTAATGCTATGAATAAATTAAAAAAATATAACGTCATGAATAGAGCATTGGCATTTACAAGTCTGATTTTGGTTCTGTTTTTCAGTTCTTGCGAAGATGTTGTAAATCTGGATTTAGAAACCGGTGAGACCCAAATTGTAATCGATGCTGAAATTGTCTGGAAAAAAGGAACTGCAGGAAATGAGCAAACGATAAAAATCAGCAAAACAGCTCCTTATTACAACGGTTCAACGCCAAAAGTATCAGGTGCGCAAGTAAGAGTTGAAAACGGTAACGGCGATGTTTTCACTTTTACAGAAACCGCAGCTGGAGTTTACAAATGCACTAATTTTGTTCCGGTCATCAACATGGATTATAAATTATTTGTTCAGGCTGAGGGACAAAGTTTTACTGCTGTAGAAAAACTAACTTCAGCAACACCAATCGATAAAGTGGAACAGAAAATCGTTCCTGATTTTGGCGGAAAAGATGTAATTGAAGTTACTTTTTATTACAAAGACCCCGCAGATCAAGTCAATTTTTATTTAACCGATTACCAAAGCGAGTTTCTAATATTTCCAGAATACGAAATAACAAATGATGATTTTTACAATGGAAATGAAATCAGTACAAGATATTCGCATGAAGATATGAAGCCTGGAAATACTTTAAACATTTTACATCGCGGTATTTCTAAAAACTTTTTTAATTATATGAAGTTAATTTTAGACGCTTCAAACTCAAATCCGTTTCAGGTTCCGCCGGGAAATATTAGAGGAAATATTGTCAATACAAACAATGCTAATAACTACGCATTAGGTTATTTTAGACTTTGCGAAGCCGATGCTGTTTCTTATGTTGTGAAATAGATTATTTTACAAAAAAACAAAACCCTTAACTTTCATGTTAAGGGTTTTTATATTTAAATCAATCCTAAAATTTTTCCGTAAGCTATTGCTGCTTTATGAACCTGAATCGTCCAATCTTCTGCTGCATTATCATCGGCTCCGTCAGAAATATATTTAAGGCATAAAAACGGAATATCTTCTTTCATTGCAATCATCGCCAAAGCATAAGCTTCCATATCTACAACATTATAGGCATCGGAAGAATGTTCCATTTCGAAATTATCGCCAGTTCCACAAATTCCTTCCTGAAGATTGTCCATTAGCAAACCATATTCTAAAACCGGAGGTAAACCCGATAATGGTGTTTCATATAATGCAAAACCCAAGCCTCGAACGTCCATGTCTCGTTGTACAAATTTGGTACAACAAATTACTTCTCCTTTTTGAAAGCTACTACTTCCTGCCGATCCTAAATTTATAATTATTGAAGGTCTTTTATTTTGAATTGCTTTTGATAATTCATAAGCCGCATTCACTTTTCCGATTCCAGTAAATACAACATTATTTTCTTTAAAAACTTCTGCTGCTTCAGATTCTAGAGCGAAACAGAATAATATATCTTCAACGGCAAAAGATTCCGTTTGGTTAATTTTTATCATGAGAGATTTTAATTTCAGGTCGCAAAAATACGCTTAAAATTGTTTTTACAAGAAGAATTATTTATGTCACAAAATCAATTCTTCAAAAATTGGATCCTGCAAAAGTGCTGCCGAAAGCGATTCCATTGAATGTTTGGAAGCATGTACTTGCCATTCTAAAGTTATATGATCCAGATTACGACGCTGAATAACAAGCTTTGATTGCACCTTAAAATCTGAAAATAATTCTTTACATCTTTTGTAACCATCATCTGTACGCTTAAATGTAATACGGAGCACTTTATGTTCATTGCTGATATCAATTTTATCCTGAAGAAATGTAAGAAGCGTTAAAATCAAAAGAATCATCAATGCAGCACAGGCCGAAGCAAAATAATAACCCGCTCCTACTCCCATGCTCACAGCAGCAACTGACCAAATTGTTGCCGCAGTTGTAATCCCGCTAACATGACTATCTGACCTGAAAATTACTCCAGCACATAAAAATCCTAAACCAGTTACTATGTTTGAAGCAATTCTGTCTGCGTTTCCAGGTCCGCCAATCCATTGAGACATAAATGTAAAGAAACAAGCGCCCACAGAAATCATTATCGTGGTTCGAAGACCTGCCGCTTTTCCTCTATATTCCCTTTCAGCGCCAATTAAAGCTCCCCAAAATGCTGCTAAAAGCAATCTTATGACAATTTCTACTTCCATTTAAGTCTTTTATTTTTCAAGTTAAAATTACGCAAAAAACACAAAACCTTCAAAATCAAAATGACTTTGAAGGTTTTTAACTTTTTAGAAAATGTTCTTAATTATTCTTGTATTCTTTTTCCTTTTGGGCATACCAATCTTTCATGACATAAAAAGCTTTCTTTTTTATTCCGTTGCTTGAAATTAAACCTTTTCGATTAAAGAAATCCTGAATGTTTGGCAATTGTCTTCTTGGTGATCTGAAATCAACTAAAATCCAAGGCGATACTCCTGCTAAACCTTCAATACGATTGAACATTTGCGTATTCTGAATATATAATTCTTCCTGATATTCTTCGTTCCAACGCTCTTTCTTGTCACCATGCAAACCTTGCAAAGCTTCACCTCCAAATTCACTCACAATAACGGGTTTGTTATACGGAATTACCCATTGCATGTCTTTGCAGGATTCATTTGTTCCTCGGTACCAGCCTAAATATTGGTTGAAACTTACAATATCAACATATTCGTTCATATTATCCTGAAGTGTATTGATATTGTTTGGACTTTTGGTTACTTCCATCGCCATACTGATTAATCGGGAATTGTCTTGTGTACGCGCATACTTTGCCAATTTACTTAAAAAAACATCTCTGTCATCGCCATGAGGAGTTTCGTTTGCGATAGACCAAATTACGATTCCGCAACGATTTTTATCTCTGTAAATCATATCATGCAATTGATGTTCGGCATTTGCATAAGTAGCTGGATTTGTCCATGAAATCGTCCAGTAAACCGGAACTTCTGACCAAATCATCAATCCCATTTTTTCGGCTTCTTTTACCATATTTTCATTGTGCGGATAATGTGCCAAACGAACATAATTGCAACCTAATTCTTTTGCCCATGTCAACAAAGTATGAGCATCTTCTGTAGACCAGGCCCTTCCAGACCTAAACGGCGCTTCTTCATGAATACTGATTCCTCGCAAAAAGACTTTTTTACCGTTTAACAAAATTTCTTTTCCTTTTGTTTCAATAGTTCTAAAGCCAATTTTATCCGCAATATTTTCATCCGCTTTGCTGATAGTTACATCATATAATTTTGGATTTTCAGGAGTCCATAAAACCGGATTTGCTTTTAATTCAAAATAAGCTATTCCTTTGGCATCAGTTTTCACCTCTTTTTTGATTTTCAATTCAGGAATAGAAATAACAGCAGATTGATTTGCAGTTTCGCTATTCAACTTTACCCAACCCGAAATTTTTCCTTTTTCTTTTTTATCTAACTGGATCAAATAATCTTCGATATAAGTATTTGGAACTAGGGCTAAATTCACGTCTCTTGTAATTCCGCCATAATTCCACCAATCCATATTTACTGTTGGAACATTATCTTTATGACGTTTATTATCGACTTTAACAACAACGAAATTATTTCCGTCAACCAATAAATTTGTCACATCAAAATTAAAAGGCGTATAACCGCCAATGTGTGTTCCGGCCAATTTTCCGTTTACATAAACTTTCGCATCATAGTTAACCGCTCCAAAGTGAAGAATTCCTTTTGTCTGTGAAGTCTTTTTATAATTAAAGTCTTTTTGAAACCAAACCGTTCCTTCATAAAAAAATAATCGTTCGTCTTTCGAATTCCAGTCTGACGGAATATCCATAACTGCGGAAGTTGCAAAATTATATTCTGACAATTCTGAAGTATTGAACTTTTTGTTTTCAAAAAATCCATTGTCTTTTAAAGGCATCAAACGATAATCATAATATCCATTTTCAAGCGGATCTACGATGTAATGCCATTTTCCGTTTAAATTAATATTATTTCTTGCCGAAATATTAGACAACAATGGTACTTCCTGCGCTATTGTTTTTCCAATAAACAAAAAAGCAAAACACAGCATTATAATTTTTCTCATAAGTAAAAACATTTATTTTTTTCGAAATTCTTAACTGCTAAAGTTAAATTTTTATCACAAAAATTAGGGTTACAAAAGTTCAGATTTTTTTCAAAACACCCCATCAAATACTTATCAATTATACGCTAAAAACTGCCTTTTAATGCATTTTGAGCTCGATATTATTAATTTTCATAAAAAACTAATGATTCTAAAAGTTTGCTTTTCCTTATAAAACTGAAATTTTACTTTTTATCTTTTTTTTAAAGCACCTTTTCTATATTATTTACCCTAAATGTTTAAACGCAAATGCAAAATTTTTAATAATAAAGTTTTTTTTCGTTTGCAAAATCACTAACTTGTTTATGCTTAAGAACATGACACAATAAATTTCTTGTTTACGCGCTTGTATTCTATATTTCTAATAGCAAATTAAAATTTCCCCCAAATAATTTTACTGAAGGCACTTATTTTATTGTAATTAAAAAAAATAAAACTATGCGAGTATCCGTTGTCCGAAAAAACATAAAATTTACCCCAGATTCTAGAAGAGTTGTTGCCCGATATTTTATGAACGGCGACGAGCGAACCCAGCAGATGGTAATTCGGATAATGACACTTGACGAAAAACAAGTTTATGAAACACTCGAGCAGACGCTTCGTGAATTTGCGAGAAGGCACCGAAATATTTCGGCCATATTTTTTAGACACTGCGAACTAATAAAACCGCAGATTGAAGCCATGCAAATTGACTACGAAGCATTGTCACTCAACAGAAAAATGCTCATAGGATCATATTGCACTATGGAATATGCAATCGAATCTGCTGCCATTTTCAATCCTTCAATTATAGAAGATTTTGATCAGTCTGGACTTGAAATTGGCGAAAAACGAGTTATTATTTCGTTTAGAGCAACAGGAGAAGGACATATTTCTTCTATTGTTTTTAGAAGAGGAATTCTTGACAAAGACAATAATTTACAGATAATGAAAATTGGCAATCAAATTGATAAAGCCGAAATTGAACATAAAACGTTATTGAATAAAGAACGATTTCTGACAAAATTGTCTGAAATGCATACTTCAAACAAATACATCGACCAAATTATGCAGGATTTGCCAGATGCATTTGAGTTTGTTATTTTAAAAAACATGGTTAATACCGCTTTAAGTGATCCTTCGATTCGTCAGGAAAGAAGAACTGCATTAGAGGAAATAATCTGGCTTGCCAATTCTTTTTATGACGTTCAATTTAGTCACGATTCAGATATTACAGAACGTGTTATTTTTCCAATTTCTGATTCTGAAAGCCGAGGCATAGAAGATGCGCGTTTTGTACGTTTCACAGATGATGATGGTTCTTCTCGTGTTATGGCAACATATACCGCATACAACGGACATGCGATTTTGCCAAAACTGATTTTGACTGAAGACTTTTATAGTTTTAGGGTATTGCCTTTACATGGCGACGGCGCGCAGAATAAAAATCTGGCACTATTTCCTAAAAAAATAAAAGGCAAATATGCGATGCTTGCCCGAATTGACGGCGTCAACAATTACCTCATGTACTCCGAAAGAGCAACGCAATGGAACAATCCGATCCTTTTGCAGGAACCAAAATACACTTGGGAATTTACACAAATTGGAAACTGCGGATCACCACTATGGACCGAAGAAGGCTGGCTTGTAATTACGCATGGCGTTGGAACAATGAGACGTTATTGTATCGGAGCTTCACTTTTTGATTTAGATGATCCTTCAAAAGAAATTGGAAGACTCCGGGAACCATTACTTGCGCCATTGGAAGATGAACGAGAAGGCTATGTTCCAAATGTAGTTTATTCCTGTGGTTCTATTATTCATAACAACAGTCTCATTTTGCCATATGCCGTTTCTGATTATTCTTCAACTTATGCAGTAGTTGATTTAACGGAATTGCTCGGGGCTTTGAAATATGGTCAATAAATAGCTAAACATTAAGTTTCCTAAACTTTAATCAAATCAAAAATCCACGTTAAAATCTCAATGTAATAACAGTTTTTCCGTCTAAAAAAATACTTTTGTCAAAAACCACATTTCTATTTTTAAAAGAAGCAAAAAAGACATTAGTATGGAAAACGAAAAATTTATTTTTTGCCTCGAAGGAGTTCCTGATGTCGATGAGACTACAACTACCGACGTGGTTAAAAATCTGGAAGAAATTGCTATTGACCAAGGTATTTCCAGTATTCATAAAACCTGTGATACTATTGAAGGTTTAGAGGAAAGTTTGAATACACTTTTGTATGACGATCATAATTTTAAGGATTATGAAATCATTTATTTGGTTATGCCTGGGCAGGAAAATAACATTTGCCTTCATGATTATTATTACAGCATCGAAGAAATAGCCGAACTTTTTGAAGGAAAAATGAAAGGGAAAATTATTCATTTTGCCAATAAAAAGCGATTAGACCTCAACGACGATGAAGCACAATATTTTCTTGACATTACCGGAGCACGCGCTATTTCAGGCTACGGATCTTCTTATAATAAAATAGCCAGTTACAGTACAATCGATAAAGCTTTTTTCAGTCTATATCAAGAAAATGATGACCTTACTGAAGTTGTCGAAGAATTGTACCAAAAACATTATGCACTTTGCAAATTGCTTGATTTTAGATTGTATTATTAAAAATGAAATCAAGGTCAATTGAAAAAATAAAAACGTATGAAGCAAAAGGATTTCGGGAAAAATTTCTCGGAGAAGACAATCCGATGCATTTGCTTTTCAAATCCAATTCGGATCACTTTTTTTGTTTAAAAACAGAAGAAATGATGCGATTACAATATCCTGTTCCGCCTTCAAAACACAGTTGTCACACTTTGATTTTTGTAGAATCTGGAAGCCATAAAATGCGAGTGGGATATGAAGATTATGAAACCATAGCAAATGAGATCATCGTAGTTCCCGCCGAACAAATTTTTTCGATACGAAATATTGACAACACACATCATGGTTTTATCTGTCAATTTCATCCCGATATTTTGATTGGAAAATTTGGAAGTCGGGAAATGCTCAATGATTTTGACTTTTTAAAAATCTCAGGAAATCCAAAAACAAAATTATCTTCTGAAGATATTCCTTTAATTACAACCATTTTTAATCGGCTACAAAAAGAATATACCGATACGAAATATGCGGATTTGAATATTGTTCAAACCTATTTGATTGCCTTGTTTTATGAAATGAATAAAAACTCGGTTAAATCTTCTAAACCTATTTCGGCTGCAGAAATCATCACTAATAAATTCAAAGAATTAATTCATCTTCATATAAAAACACAGCATCAGGTCAATCATTATGCTTCATTGCTTAACGTTACTCCCAATCATTTGAACAAATGCGTAAAAACAGTAACCGGAAAATCTGCAGTGAAATGGATTGATGAGAACATATTACTGGAAGCCAAATATTTACTCTTTCAAACTACACTTTCTATTAACGAAATTGCAGCACAGGTTGGTCATGAAGATCAGTCATATTTTAGCCGATTTTTCAAAAAACACGAAGGAATTTCTCCAATTCAATATCGAAAAATGATTGATAAGTCCTAATTATTGATTATACAATCCTAGCAATTACTAAGACATTTTTCAGAAATTTGCCCGTTCAAAAAATGCAAATTATGATCTATGTATTTAAAACTTCCGTTGACAGTCCGTCAAAATTAGAATCGGCTTCGGCCTTGCTTCACGAATTATTGCCAGAAACTTTATGGAATTTTGACCTTGAAGACTGTGATAATATTTTACGCATTGACAGTGAACATGAAATAGTCGATTTAATATTAAACAATGGCATTTTTGATTGTATTGAATTAGAATAATTCGACAATTTCAATAAATTTCATTTTCTATAAAACAAAAAAGGGATGCAGTTTAATTCTGCATCCCTTTTGAAACTAACTATAAAATATTTATTTAAGCCAACGCGGGTCTCCGATTTTATTATCAATCAAGGTTTGATTTTGCACTTTAAAGTTTCCAGTAGCAGCACTTACAAACTGTGGATCTGCAGTAGTTGCTGAAGAGTCAATTTTATTATTTGCAATTGTAGCATCAATAAAACTTGGTGCCAGATTATAGTAATTTTTACTAAAAGTTGGCAATATTGTCAGTGCTTGATTTGTATAAATTGCGCTTGTTGAAGTGATCAAAGTATTCTTAACTGTTGAAGAATTTGATCCAAAGCGAACGTATAAAATTCTTTTTGGCGCTGCTGTATCTGATGTTTTGTACAAAGTACAGCTATCAATTAATACGTTAGTTGTCAAGCCTGTTCCAGAAAAACCATTAGCAGGAGCTACAGCATCAGCTCTCACAAAATCGCGTCCAACTGAACAAGAATCAAATGTGCTATTTTTCACAGTAATATTTGCAACATATGTATTTCTAAAATCAATAAAATCTGCCTGTGCATTCGTATTCACACTTTTAACAATACTATTATCTACAGTAAATGAAGTTACTTTTGCTGCACTAGCATTACCATAAACTAGAGCACGCAAATAATCATGAACGTAAGATCCACTAATCAAAATATCTCCATAAGAAGTACTAGCACCATTGATTGTAATAAAATTGCTATCACCAACTGTAGTACCTTCTACATCTAAATCAATTAACGAAAGATTTGTTACACCTGCATTTAATGTAAATCTAACATGTAATTTTGGCCTATCACCAGAACGCAATCCTCTTATAGTAACTGATTTAGTTAAAATGATTTCCCCAGTAAATACTTTGTAATCACCTGGCATCAATACTAATACAGAACCAGCAGGTGCCGCAGTAATTTTTGCATTTAAATCATCTGTTTCTTTAACCAAAATTCCAGTTCCAATATCGATTCCGGTTTTAAAAGTTGCTGTACCACGTTTTTTTGTTCCGTTTAATAAAGTAGCTGTATAAGCTGTTTCTCCCGTAAGACCAGTTACAAGAGCCACTCCAGCCGTTTTTTCAGCTGCTGTAATGGTATGAGTAATGTTTCCTGGTTGTACTGTGATTTGTGTTGCGTTCGTATTTGCAGGCCATCTCAAAGTAACTTGAGTTGCTTCGACATCAGCATCCTGAACGGCATAAAAAAGTTGTTCTGATAAAGTTGTAGCTGTAGTAACCGACCATTTAGAATCCTCTAAACCAGTTGAACTTACTGCTTTTACTCTAATTGAATAAACTGTTTCTCCTTCAAGCTGTACCTTTACAGGTAATTCGTCTGGAGCAACATTTACTGTTTTATAAATGGTTTTAAATTCAGTATCATCTGCACTAAATTGTACTACATAATGATCTGCATCTGGCTTTACAGTCCAATTCAATTCAACTGAAGTCTCATTTCTAACTGTCGCTTTTAGTTCAATTGGAGAAAACGCTCTGTTTACATCCAAACTGTCAATTACTTCTTCTTGAAAAGTGTCACAAGAAGAAAAAGTCAACATGAGAACTAATGCGGTAAATACTCCTTTTAATATATATATTGTTTTCATAATTATACTTTATTAATTTTCAGAAACTTATTAATACCCGTAATCATTAGTCAATTTTCCGTTGCTTCCCTCAAGGAAAACTTGCCATATTGGCCAGAATTGTCTATTGTCAGGATTAACTCCTGGTTTGTACAAAGTATTGATCTTAGTATCGGCTGCCGCACCTGTCCATGTCCATGCAATGCTTGTATAACCAGCTCCCGGATTAGTAGTTTCTCCTTTGTTCAAACCATAAATATCAAGGCTTACGTTATCTGCTTTAAACTTATAGTATAATGTTGTTGGAACAGTTGCATAATTTCCTGTATGATCTGCTAAACTTTTCATATTCACTTTAGCTTCGTCTAATTTTGCTTTAAGCAAATTCCAACGAATAAGATTTTGTTTACGCTCCATTTCACCTGTAAATTCATATTTGTTTTCATCAACAAGTGCTTTAAACATTGCATCTTTTGTTGACTTACTATTTACATAATCTTCAACTTTTGTTGCCTGATCAGCTGTTGCAAATGCTCTTCTTCTAACTTCTTTTAAATATGGAGCTGCAGCTGCAGGGCCTTCTAATTCATTTGCAGCTTCTGCAGCAATTAATAAGACTTCAGCATAACGCATGTAGATTTTATTCACACCATCATCATTTGTTGAAGTAACAAAACGTGTCATCCACTCATAACGATATTTCCCGAAATACCATGTGTTTAATGTTCCTAATTCTTGTTTTGCAATATTATTTACAGCTGTTCCATATTTGTAAGGAACACAAGTTACATCTCTTCGTGTATCTTTCACGTCGTAATCATAGAATACAGTTGGAAGCGGTCCTGCAGTTCCTCCGCGGTTTGCTCCATTGGCATGGAATTGATCGTTCGTAGTGTGGCGAACAGCAAAAGTAAACAACATACGACCTCTACCATCTGAGAAAGGAAGTTCCCATAATGATTCTCCTCCTGCAACTAAATATTCTTGATTGTATTTTTTCCAAAATGTTTCAAATGAAGATTCTAAATGTGCAGATCCACTTGCGATAACCGAACGAGATTCAGCCAAAGCCAATGCATACATACTAGCAACTGACAAAGCAGGATCATTACTTCTTCTGATACCGTCAGGATATTGCTGATAACCACTTGCAACCATTGCTAAACGAGCACGTAATCCTTTTACGAAAGCTTTATTGATTCTCTCTACACTAGTAGTTTCTTTAATTTCACCTGGCCAAGGAACCAATGTCGCTGCTTCACCTAAATCAGCTAGAAGCTGTTTATAAATTTCATCTCTGCTTGTTTTTCCAACGTAAATAGTTGCATTGTTTAGTGGCTCAAATCTTCCTGGCACATCTCCCCAAGCTTTTACCAAATCAGCATAATAAATTGCTCTTAAAGTCAGCGCCTCTCCTAATAAATATCCTAATTGAGATCCCGGAGTTGGATTACCATAAGCGCGTAAACCACGAATACAAATGTTAGCACGTTCAATACCTGAATACATCATTGCCCAAGCATTATTGGTAGTGTTCATCTGTGAGTTATTCGGTTTTGCATCATAAGTACATAAATCCGAAGCATCACTTACGGTTTGCGAAGAATTGTACCATTCTGTATCTGTGTTCAATCCGTAAAAAGGAAGAAAACGTCCTCTATATGAGTTGGTTTCTGCAAACGGAATCTTAATACCGTCAATTGCGGCTTCGGCTAATCCTGGACTAGAAAAAATAACAGATTCATCTAATGTCGATTGTGCCGGAGCATCTAAATAATCGTCTGAGCAAGAAGCAAAAAGGCTTGCAACAAACATTCCTGCTATTAATATTTTATGTTTCATCTTGTGAAAATTTTACTGAATTAAAAATTAAGGTTTAGACCAAAAATCAACTGTTTGCTTCGCGGATAAGCTGAATAATCAACTCCCGGTGTGTAAGGCGTATTTCTTCTAGTTGAAGATTCAGGATCTGGACCTGAATAATTAGTCCAAACAAAAACATTACTAGCTGTAAAATAAAATCTTAGTTTAGAAACTCCTAAAGCAGAAATTAAATTGTTTGGCGCAGTATAACCTAAACTTAAAGTATTAAGCCTCAAAAAAGAACCATCCTCAACAGCCCAGTCACTAAAAACATAACGAGGCATGTAAGGTGACCACATTGTAGTATTAGCATTTAAAGTAGTCAATGCAGCAGGATCTGTTACTAATTGTCCAGTTGAAGGATCAAGATTTGTCCATCTTTGTCCGTCTGCCATCTCAGCATTTAAATTTCTATATTGTCCATTTGGAATTGAAGTTGCAAATTCAACTTTGTTTGCATTATAAACATCGTTTCCGATACTCCAGTTAAAAGCAGCAGAAAGATCAAATCCGTAAGCATTTGCATTCAACACCATACCACCAGTACTTTTTGGATTTGCATTTCCAATAACAGTTAAATCATTTGCATTTACTTTTCCATCACCATCAATATCTTTTAATTTCATAGCACCTGGTTGCATTTTGCCCACTACTGTACTACCATCTGGTACTCCGGCTTTTAAAGTATAAGCTCCGGCTGCATAATCAAAGTCAGCTACTTCATAACGTCCATCACTCTTATATCCATACATGATACCTAATGGTTGACCAACGTTTACTAAGTAATCTCCCGTAATTGACGAAGAAGCCCATCCTGATGATGCAGTAAAGTTATTCATTACACCAAGCGAGTTAATTTTGTTGGTATTAAAAGCAGCGTTAAAAGATAAACTTACTCCGTACTTTTCTCTTTCAATAAGATTAAGGTTCAATGTGGCTTCAACCCCGCTGTTTTGAATTTCTCCCATGTTTCTGTATTGATTATCATAACCTCCAGAAATTGGGAAAAGCATTAATAAATCTTTTGTCTTATTTTTATATACTTCGACAGATCCTGTTACTTTATTTTTGAACAAGTCAAAATCTAAACCGATATTTTGAGTAACAGTTGTTTCCCATTTTAAATCTGGATTAGCCATTGTTTTAGAAGCTGCCCAGAAATTATCAACACCATTGATCCAAGTAGATGTAGAAGATATAAAACTTTGAACCATTTGTCCGGTTGGAATATTATTGTTTCCAGCCTCACCATAACTCACTCTTAATTTAAGCAAATTGATCCAAGAAGCATCTTTTAAAAATTCTTCTCCTGATATTTTCCAAGCTGCCGCTGCCGCTGGGAAAAATCCCCATTTATTATCTCCTAAAAATTTACTAGATCCATCGGCACGATAAGTCGCTGTAAAAAGATATTTGTCTTTATAATCATAATTAGCACGCCCGAAGAAAGAAAGCAATTTGTCATCTGGAGAATAGAAATTATCAACTGAAACTGGCGTTCCTTGAGTAGTCAATTTTTTAGCCTGATCTAATTCGAAAGATAATGGATACCCCTGAATTGTACTTGTAAGGTCATTTCTCTTATATTCTATAGATTCTTCTCCAAAAAGTAATTTCAAATTATGATTTTCTCCAACTAATTTTTTTAAATCATAATTAAGTGTATTCGCATTTCTAAAACGAGTATCTTTTCTGTCTGCCATTATCATAGCTGGCATTCCTTGTCTTTCTGCTGCAGGATTATTTTTCACATAATACGTTGTACGTCCGTAAAAACGATAATCTTGGAAGTTATAATTATCTAAACCTAATTCTGTTTTAAAAATCAAATCCTGAGTCAGTTTCCATGAAAAACTTCCTAAAGTGTTGAAGTTTTTTCTAAACTGCTGACGGTTATTATCTACAATTGCCACAAAAGGGTGCGTTAAATTGTTTGCTACAGCTTCATCTGTGTCATCTGTAGTCAAACCCGGAACTGGGATTGGAGCATATCCAACAATATTTTTTAAACGAGAATCTGCTGACGAAACCTCATTTTGCTCATTCATACCTGCACCATTAATTTCAGTATCTGAATAACGCACTGTAAAAGACAAATCTACTTTATCAGAAGCTTTGCTGTTTAAGGCAAGAGACAAGTTGTTTCTATTAAAATCTGATCCCATCATAATTGCTTTTTCATCATAATGAGCGTAGTTGAAATTATAGTTTATTTTATCAGATCCTCCACGAATAGACAAGTCACGGCTTTGAACTTCGCCTGTACGTCCAAAAACTTGTTTTTGCCAGTCGTTTCCTTTCATGCCTTTGTACTGGTCATAATCTTGCCAGTTTCCAAAATATTTTGTGTAAGAACTCGGGTTGCTTAAAATAGTTTTATCTGTTTGATCTAGCAATGCATATTCATACTGCCATTTCACATAATCTTCAGGAGATGAAACATCGATAGTATTAGCCATCTGTTTCATTCCGTAGAACATATTAAAGTTTACTGCTATTTTACCATCTTTACCTTTTTTCGTCGTAACAATAATAACTCCATAAGCCCCTCTAGAACCATAAATTGCAGTTGATGATGCGTCTTTCAACACAGTCATTGTTTCAATATCAGAAGAAGAAATATCATTGATATTGTTTACCGGAAATCCGTCTACAATATATAATGGAGATGCATCCTGACTTAAAGATCCGTTTCCACGAATTCTGATTTGAACATTTGAGTCTGGCGAACCTTCAGAAGAAGTTACCGATACTCCGGCAATACGTCCTGTTAAAGCTTCTGCAACGTTAGGAACTGGAATCTTGCGCACTTCATTTCCTGAGAATGTAGCAACTGCTCCAGTTAAATCAGATTTCTTAGATGTTCCATATCCAATTACAACAACCTCATTCAAGTTATTAGAATCTTCTGCTAAAACTACATCTACTTTAGTCTTTCCCGCAACAGGAATTTCTTTGGTTCCGAATCCGATAAAAGAAAAAGTCAAAACAGCTTTAGGGTTCGTTAATTTGATTTTATAACGTCCGTCAAAATCAGAAGAAACCCCATTTTTTGTTCCTTTTTCAAGTACATTAACTCCCGGCAAAGTAAGTCCGGCAGCATCCTTAACGGTTCCCTCTATAGTTGTAGTCTGTGCATTTACCTGACTACTCATAAGCAAGCACAATAAGAAAACAAGTGCAGAGCAATAATTTGCTCCTTTGTTTAAAAATTCTTTAAAGTTCATGGTTTATTGTTTAAGTTATTAATTGGTTAATGGTAATTTATGTGGTTTTGAAATTCTAAATTTTTATAATTATGTGGTTTTGATTTTATAAAAACCTAAGCAACTGCAAGGTTTTTCAATCGATTTCGTTTTAAAAAAACAATTTGAAATAAATAAAAATCAAATCATGTAATCGATTACACAAACATAGATATTTTTTTTATATAAAAAATTTATTTTCATAAAAATTTGCTAAAAAAAATTACATATCAAAAATAAAAGCACTTTTTTATACCACATATGTAATTTATATTATGAATAAATAGTAATTATATTATTGCCATATATTAAATTCTTTCGTTTTTATCAAAAAAACAATCGATTACATGAAAAAAATATCGTTTGCACAAGACAGAAAAAAATCTGGCCTCATAAACAATACAAAACCTGAGATATTAATAAAAAACCAAGCAATTCCTACAACTGTAGCAATACAACACTTTCATAAATCTTAAAATAAAGCATAAAAAAAGTCCTTAAACAACTAAGTTTAAGGACTTTTGAAAATTATATTAGTAATTTTTATGCTCTTTGAAGCTGCAAATTTGCTTTGTGTTTTTGCATTAAAGTAAATGTTATGATCATTCCTGTTACAGCCATAACTACCCCTATAAGATTTGGAGAAGCAAAATCATAACCTGCCGCCAGCGGAAGTCCTCCCAAAAATGCTCCTAAAGCATTTCCAATATTAAAACTCCCCTGAAGCGCTGCCGATGCAATCATCTCAGCATCTTTGGCCGTTTTAATCATAAGCATTTGTATAGGTGCAATTACTGAAAAAGAAATCGCTCCAGTTAAAAATGTCAGGAATAATGACACATATTGATTAAAAGAGAAAAAGTAAACCATCAATAAATCAAGTACCATTATAAATAGTAAAGCCAAAACGGTTGGTGCCGGCAAATATTTATCGGCTAATTTACCACCTGCAAAATTCCCTACAACCATTCCAAGACCAGCTAATATCAATATATAAGAGACATCTTCAGGCGAAAATTTAGAAATGTTTATTAATAAAGGTGCAATATAACTGATCCATGCAAACAGTCCTCCAAAACCAATAGCCGTAATTCCGATAATTAACCAAGCTTCTGTTTTTTTGAAAAACTGCAATTGTGTTCTCATATTAACATCGCCATTTTTCTCGAGATTTGGCATCCATAAAGAAATAAACAGAAGCGTCAATAAACCAACAAAGGCAATTAATATAAAGGTATAACGCCAAATAAAATGGTGTCCTATATAAGTACCAATTGGCACACCAATTAAATTTGCCAAAGTAAGTCCGGCAAACATAATAGAAATAGCTTGAGCCTCTTTTCCTTTATCAGCCAAACGGCTTGCCACTACTGCTCCAACACCAAAAAAGGCTCCATGTGGCAATCCCGAAAGAAATCTCGAAGCAAATAGAAAATTATAATTTGGTGCAATTATCGAAAGTGAATTAAAAACCGTTAACATCAACGCTAAGATAATAAGCATTTTTTTTGGCGGAAAATTGCGTCCTAAGATTACTAATAAAGGTGCACCAATAACAACACCCAAAGCATATGATGAAATTAAATATCCGGCAACCGGAATTGAAACTTTCATGTCTGAAGCAATATCAGGTAATAAACCCATCATTACAAATTCAGTTATTCCAATAGTTAAGCCCCCAAGCGAGAGCGCAATAAGACTTTTTTTCATTTGTTTTACACAAGAAAGTATTAGACTTTCTATGATGCAAATTTAACACCGTTAAGCGCAAAATAAGTTGTACATTTACGACATAAAATTGTAAATTTAAGTCATGCCTAAATTAAATCAGTTTGAAACTTTAGTGATTCATGAGTTTGAAGATGAGAAATTTCATCTTCCACCGCATACACATACTTATTACGAAATTATCTATATTAAAAAAGGAAGCGGTATTCATCATTTGAATAAAAACCTTCTTCCTTATAAAGCGGGTGATTTGTTTGTGATTTCTCCCGAAGATGAACATTATTTCGACATCAGGAAAAAGACGCGTTTTGTTTACATTAAGTTCACCGATAATTATTTCAATTCGAAACAAAATTTAACTTGCGACGAATTTCTGGTAAACACTCCCGAAAGTTTCATGCGCGATAAAATTCTGAAAGAAACTGTCCTGAAATTTGACGAACCATGCAAAACTATCTTAGAAAATACAGTCGCCAATATTATAGCTTACGATCAATATATTGATGTCACTTCTTCGCCAATCGTATTTTATCAGATTCTCTCCATTTTTGGACTGATTAAAGAAACCATACGCGGAATGAATCTTCAGTTGAAATCGACACATATTGATAATGAACAAATTGCAAATTACATCCATCAGAATATTTATCAACCAAAACAGGTTCAGATTAAAATAATTGCAGAGCATTTCAATATTGCGCCAACTTATTTCAGTGCCTACTTTAAGAGGACTTTCTCGATAAGTTATCGCGATTACATCAATAATCTCCGAACTACTTTGATTGAAAAACGAATTCACAACAATCAGTTGCCTATCAAACAAATTGCATATGAATTTGGTTTTACCGATGAAAGTCATTTGTCTAATTATTTTAAGAAAAGAAAAAACATGAAGCCAACAGATTTCAAGAAGCTTTAGTTATTGAAATCTTAAAACACATTTGAGCTAAAGATTTTTATCTAAATTTGTATCACCAATATATTTCCTTTGACAAAAAAAGCGCACATATTATTTCTCGTTTTAACTTTTGGCTTCTTTATGATGTCGAATGCGAGTTATGCTTGTGGAAAATCGGCTGAGAAAAATTCATGCGAAAAGAAAATGAATCCAACTAAAGATTCTTGTCAAAAAGAGTGTTGCAAAGAAGCTCATAATTCAAAAAAAGACAAGGACGGATGCAGTGGAAAATGCAATCATTCTGGATGCACTACTTCAGGCTTACAGTTTAGTTTAATAACTGAAAATCAATTCGACATCAACAGCGAATTATTTCATTTTTCTTTTAAAAGACCAATCATGTACTATAAAAACAGTAGTATTTCGGATGGTTTTACTTCAATTTGGGCCCCGCCAAAAATAAAATAATTGTATTTGTAACAGCCATAATTGGCTCTAAACCAAACACAATTTGGATTAATCATTTCAAAAATAAAAACTAATTAAGGAAATCGAATTCCTTCTAAATCTATATAAAATGAAAAAGTCAATATCAATTATAACAGCAATAATCGCATTTGTTTTCACTTCAAATACTATTCAGGCGAATGCAATAAAATCAGAATCAAGAACAACAGAAATTATTGAAGCTAGTCAGTTACAATCTGTTTATGATGCTTATTTCAATGTAAAAGATGCGCTTATTAAAAGTGACAGCAAATTAACTTCAGCAAAAGCCACAGCTTTATTGACTGCAATTACAGCTGTAAAAATGGACAAACTGAAAAGCAACGAACATACAGTTTGGATGAAAGTGGTAAAGAAATTAACTGCTGACGCGAAAAACATTTCTGCAACAACAGACCTTAAAAAACAACGTGAGACTTTTAAATCTTTATCTAAAAGTACTTACGATTTAATAAAAGTTTCAAGTCCAGACCAGCCAATCTACAAACAATATTGCCCAATGGCAGATGCTGATTGGTTAAGCAAAGAAAAAGCAGTTAAGAATCCGTATTACGGTTCATCAATGCTAACTTGCGGAAACGTGGTAGAAACGATCAAATAAATATGAAGCTCTACATCAAAAACATGGTGTGTGCCCGATGTAAAATGGTTGTGGAGTCTGAGTTTGAAAAACTCGGACTTCCTACTATTTCTGTAGAACTTGGTGAAGTTGAACTTGAACGAGAAATCAGCGATTTTCAAAAAGAAGTTTTGCTTAAAAACCTGCAATCGTTAGGTTTTGATTTATTGGATGACAAAAAAACCAAAACAATAGAGAAGATAAAAAATCTAATTGTCGATTTGGTTCATCATAAAAACAATGATTTAAAGATCAATTTATCAGAATATCTGGCAGAAAACTTAAATCAAGATTATAATTCACTAAGCAATTTATTTTCTGAAATTGAAAATACCACAATCGAAAAGTATTTCATTAGCCAGAAAATCGAAAAAGTCAAAGAATTATTGATTTACAATGAGCTTTCTCTTAGCGAAATCGCCGATATTTTAAATTATAGCAATGTAGCTCACTTGAGCAATCAATTCAAGAAAATTACTGGCTTTACTCCTACTTCGTTTAAGCAATCAAAAGATAAAATGCGTATTCAGATAGAGAATTTGTAATTTTTTTAACCGCAAAGAACGCAAAGATTTACGCAAGGTTCGCAAAGTTATTTTTAAGATAAAGCTTTGCGAACTTTGCGTTTTTTATAAAACCCAGCATATCAAAAATCCTTGCGCCCTTTGCGGTTAAATAAAATTTAGTAAATCTTACAAATCATTCCCAAAATTCTACAAACCGAACTCAGAGATACTTCGGAAATTTGCATTGTAATACTTAAAAACCAATACAATGACTCATCAATATATAATTTCAGGAATGTCTTGCAACGGATGCCGAACCAAAGTCGAAAAAACTTTAAATGAAGTTGAAGGCGTTCAGGCAGAAGTGACTTTGAATCCGCCAACGGCTACGATAACAATGGACAAACATGTTCCGACAGAAAAATTTCAAGAAGTTTTATCTGCAGCGGGAAATTATACTATTGAAATGGATTCTCCGAAAAATCATTCTGAAACAGTTGAAAAATCTTGCCGTTCCGGTCACAAAAAAGAGCATCATAATCATAATAAAATAGAAACTAAAAAAGTGCACCAGCACAGTGCAAATGGTGTTTATTATTGCCCAATGCATTGCGAAGGTGACAAAACATACAACAAACCCGGAGACTGCCCAGTCTGCGGAATGGACTTAGTGCCACAAGTTGCCATAACTGCAACACAATTTACTTGTCCGATGCATCCTGAAATCGTTTCAAATGAACCGGGCGACTGTCCGATTTGCGGAATGGATTTAGTTCCGATGCAAGCTTCAGAAAGCGAAGAAAACAAAACCTATTCTGATTTATTGAAGAAAATGAAAATCGCGATTTTGTTTACGCTTCCTATTTTCATTATTTCAATGTCAGAAATGATTCCTAATAATCCACTTTACAATATAATGTCTATTCAAAAATGGAATTGGGTTCAGTTTTTATTTTCAATTCCAGTTTTGTTTTATGCAGGATGGATGTTTTTTGTTCGTGCTTACAAATCAATTGTGACTTGGAATTTAAACATGTTTACTTTAATTGGAATCGGGACAAGTGTTGCTTTCCTTTTTAGTATTGTCGGAATGTTTTTTCCTGATATTTTCCCTGCCGAATTCAAATCGCATCACGGAACTATTCATTTGTATTTTGAAGCTGTAACAGTAATTATCACTTTAGTTTTATTAGGGCAATTAATGGAAGCCAAAGCTCACGGACAAACTAATGGGGCAATAAAAGAATTATTGAAATTAGCACCAACCGAAGCGACTTTGGTTGAAAATGGAAATGACAAAGTAATCTCGATTCACAATATCAAAAAAGGAAATTTACTTCGCGTTAAACCTGGAGAAAAAATTCCAGTTGACGGAAAAATAACTTCTGGAGAAAGCAATATCGACGAATCGATGATTACGGGAGAACCAATTCCGGTTGACAAAAAAACAGGCGATATCGTGATTTCTGGAACTATAAACGGAACAAAATCTTTCGTAATGATTGCTGAAAAAGTTGGTTCAGAAACGATGCTTTCACAAATTATCCAAATGGTGAATGACGCCAGCAGATCTCGCGCTCCAATTCAGAAATTAGCCGATCGCGTTTCTAAATACTTTGTTCCGACTGTTGTAATTATTTCGGTTTTAACATTCTTTCTTTGGGCAAAATTTGGTCCAGAACCTGCTTACGTTTACGGATTAATTAATGCAATTGCTGTTTTAATTATCGCCTGTCCTTGTGCGCTTGGATTGGCAACTCCGATGTCTGTTATGGTTGGAGTTGGGAAAGGAGCACAAAATGGAATTTTAATCAAAAATGCTGAAGCGCTGGAAAATATGAATAAAATTGATGTTTTAATAACCGATAAAACCGGAACAATTACCGAAGGAAAACCATCAGTCGAAAAAATATATGCCGTAGATAATGACGAAGATTTTCTGCTTAAAAACATTGCTTCGTTAAATCAGCACAGCGAACATCCTTTGGCGCAGGCCGTAGTTAATTTCGCGAAAGCTAAAAATAGTTCATTCAAAGAAGTTCAAGGTTTTGAAACTATTGCAGGAAAAGGTGTTTTAGGAACTATCGAAGGCAAAAAAGTAGCATTAGGAAATAAAAAATTAATGGAAGAAATCGGTGCTTCTATTTCTGAAAACTTAGAAAAACAAGTAACTACTGAACAAAATCTTGGAAAAACTATTTCGTATATTTCTATTGAAAAAGAAGTTTTAGGTTTCGTAGCCATTACAGATGCCATCAAAGAAAACAGCGCAAAAGCCATTAAAGAATTAATCGCTCAAGGCGTTGAAGTTATCATGATGACGGGCGATAATCATAATACGGCAAAAGCCGTTGCCGAACATTTGCATTTAACTTCTTTTAAAGCCGATTGTCTCCCAGAAGATAAATTAAAAGAAATTGAACGTCTTCAAGCACAAGGAAAAGTAGTAGCAATGGCGGGAGATGGAATTAACGATGCGCCTGCTTTGGCTCAATCTAATATTGGAATCGCAATGGGAACAGGAACAGATGTTGCAATCGAAAGCGCTAAAATTACTTTAGTAAAAGGCGATTTAAACGGAATCGTAAAAGCCAAAAACCTCAGCCATGCTGTAATGTCAAATATTAAACAGAATTTATTTTTTGCTTTTATCTACAATACATTGGGCGTGCCAATTGCAGCAGGGATTTTATATCCGTTTTTAGGAATATTGCTTTCGCCGATGTTGGCTGCGGTGGCAATGAGTTTGAGTTCTGTATCCGTAATCGTAAATGCTTTGCGATTGAGAAATTTAAAATTATAATCATGAAATTCAAATATATCCTTATACTTTTCTTAATTGCTTTTCAATTAAAGGCCCAAAAAGTAGTACGTTACGATTTACATGTTCGTGATACGGTTGTGAATTTTTCGGGTAAAGAAAAACGTGCGATTGCTGTAAACGGGCAAATTCCAATGCCGACTCTGACTTTTACCGAAGGTGATATTGCCGAAATTTATGTTCATAACGAATTAAAAAAAGAAACCACTTCAATGCACTGGCATGGATTGTTTCTGCCAAATAAAGAAGACGGAGTTCCATATCTGACGCAAATGCCTATTGAGCCTGGAACAACTCATAAATATACCTTTCCAATCATTCAAAACGGAACCTATTGGTATCACAGTCATTCTGGTCTTCAGGAACAAATTGGTTTATATGGACTTTTTATCATCAATAAGAAAAAAGATGATTCAACGATTAGAAAAGGAATTGACGATTTGCCAACGATTCCAGTAATTTTAAGTGAATGGTCAGATTTAAAACCAGAGAATATTCAGCGAATGCTTCATAATGCCAATGATTGGTTTGCCATCAAAAAAGGAACAACACAAAGTTATGCCGAAGCTATAAAACAAGGACATTTTTCGACCAAAGTGACCAATGAATGGAAACGTATGAACGCGATGGATGTCAGCGATGTTTACTACGAAAAGTTTCTAATTAATGGAAAAAATGAACAACAGTTTTCAGATCTGAAGCCAGGTTCGAAAGTCCGTTTGCGAATTGCCAACGGAGGCGCTTCTAGTTATTTCTGGCTGACTTACGGTGGCGGAAAAATCACAGTTGTAGCTAGCGACGGAAATGATGTTGAACCCATAGAAGTCGATCGTTTGATTATCGCCGTTTCTGAAACGTATGATGTTGTAGTTACGATTCCCGAAGATCATAAATCTTTTCCATTTTTGGCTACAGCAGAAGACAGAACAGGATCTGCATCTTTGTTTTTAGGAAATGGAGAAAAACAGCCCGTTCATCATCTTTCGAAATTAAAATATTTTGAAGGAATGAAAATGATGAACGACATGATGAAAATGAATGGCGAAATGAACGATATGGGCATGAATATGTCTTTAAACAAAATGGATATGAATGCTGTTATGTATCCAGAAATTTCAGGTGAAGATGAAAATTCAAAACCTGCGATGGATCATTCGAATCATAATATGGAAAACATGAAAATGGAAAGTGACAGCACCGAAACCTCCAAAATTGTGACTTTGAATTATGGAATGCTGAAATCTCCTTTCAAAACCAATCTTCCAAAAGATGCTCCTGTTAAAGAATTGCGTTTCACTTTATCTGGAAATATGAATCGCTATGTATGGAGTTTGGATAATAAAGTAGTTTCTGAAACGGATAAAATATTAATTAAAAAAGGAGAAAACGTTCGTATTGTTTTATACAATGGTTCGATGATGCGCCACCCGATGCATTTGCACGGACATGATTTTAGAATTCTGAACGAACATGGAGATTATTCTCCGCTGAAAAATGTAATTGATATTATGCCAATGGAAACTGACACCATCGAATTTCAGGCAAATACAGACGGTGACTGGTTTTTTCACTGTCATATCTTATATCATATGATGGCGGGAATGGGAAGAATTTTCACTTATGAAAATTCTGCGCCAAATCCGTTGATACATCATCCGGAAATGGCTTTCAAGATGTTGAAAATGGATGACCGAATGTTTCATTTTATGGCTGAAAATGATTTTGCTACAAATGGAAATGACGGTGAAGCAATGTTCAGCAATACCAGATGGAGCATCGGAACGGAATGGAGATTGGGTTATAATGACGGGCACGGTTACGAAACCGAAACGCATATTGGAAGATATATCGGAAAAAATCAATGGCTGATGCCTTTTATCGGTTTTGATTGGCGTTATAGGAAAATGGGCATGGACGAACAGGAACAAAATCTTTTTGGACAGAAAAACACTAAAGACAATCGCTCGGTTTTCAGCATCGGAGCTGAATATACTTTGCCAATGCTTATAAAAGCGCAAGTTGAGGTTTATACGGATGGAAATGTGAGAGTTCAATTTGAACGAAAAGATATTCCGCTTTCACAACGACTTCGAATGAATTTAATGTGGAATACGGATAAAGAATATATGGCGGGATTGAAATATATTGTTGCCAGAAACTTTGGAATTACGACGCATTATGACAGTGATATGGGAATTGGGTTTGGGGTTAATTTGAATTATTAATATTATATTAGCATAGAAATTTATTCGATTACTATATGTTTGGTGAACCTCATTTTATTGCGCTATTACAATACAAAAGTACCGAAGAAGGCGGCCGAAAAACTGCCGCAAGCTCTGGATACAGACCACACATAAAGTTTTCATTTGATGAATATATGACTTCTGGAATTCAGACTTTTCTTGGTACAGAAATTGTGCTTCCAGGCGAATCTATTTCTGCAATAATCCGCATTTTATCTGCTGAATATTTTGAAGGCAAACTTTATGAGAATTTAGAGTTTGATTTTCGAGAAGGCACACACATTGTCGGAACAGGAAAAATAACTAAAATTTTAGACTCAAAACTAGACCGCAATTTTCAAAAATGAAAAAAATATTTTTCTTGTGTATAATACTTTCGCAAATAAATGCCTTTGCTCAATTTGCAGTAATAAAAGATAATGATGGATATGCAAACATTAGAAATGAAGCTTCAAAAGGAAATAACATTTCAGACCGATTAAATAACGGTTTTGTGGTGTATTGTTTCGAACCAAAAAACAATTGGATCAACATTGATTATTCCAAAAACAATAAAGACAGAAATGGTTATTTGTACAAAGATAGAGTTCAATATTTATCTGAATTTACAGTTATTCCATTAGTCCAAGAAACTAAAAATCAGGTTATTTTCAAGAAAAATGGTCTTGATATCACTATTGAAAGCAAAATTTTTGAATCAAATTCAGCAAAATTAACTTTTCTTGAAAAAGACAAATCTATACTTAAAAAAATTAATGGAAAAGATTTTTGGGGAACTGATGGAGGGATTCCAAAAAAGACTTATAAAAGCATAACTGTAGTGATTGACAACAAGACTATTGAACTTCCTAAAAATTCTTTTGATGATTTGTTCGAACCTAGTCTTTATAACACTAAAATTAATTACGACAAAAAGAACGATATCTTATATATCACATCCAGTAATAGTGACGGAGCTGGAGGTTATGAAATTGTTTGGATTATAGAAAAAGGAAAATATAAAGAACGAAAAATTACTTTTGGTTTTTAAGTTCTCTAACTTTTTAAGTCTGATTTTTTTTACAAAAACATTAACTAAATTGTAAGAATCAACCTTAAGAAATGTTCCTATATTTGATTCACCAATTACAATCCTCTAACAAAAATAAATTAAATCAAAATGACAAAAGTTATTACAATCGTTACTGTTGCTTTATTTACAATTGGCGTGAATGCTCAAGATACTGCACCTGCTAAAAAAGAAAAAGCAAAAAAAGAATCATGCTGTAAAAAAACTTCAACAGATAAGAAAGACAAAAAATCTTGTTGCGTTAAAAAATAATTGAAACTTGATTTCAACAAAAAAGACCTCAAGAATATTGAGGTCTTTTTTTTATATAAAAATTCGTGAATTCGTGGCCATATCACCTATTTCAATCGAACACTCCATTCAAAATCCATTTCAGAAACCTGAATTCCTTCTTCATTTGTTCCGATAGATTTCATCCAAAATGTCTGTCCTTCTCCAGTTTCAATAGTTCTTTGAATCGCTTCAGCAATTAAATGTCCGTCGTTGCAGACAAAAGTGATTCTTCCCGTTGCTTTTTTAGTAAAGTTTCCTTTATTGTTGGCAACCAACATGGAGATTTTTCGGCCACTTTCCTGAATTTGAGAAATAACCAAAGCCCCTGTTGTCAACTCTGCCGCCATTGCCTGAACAGCAAAATACATAGAATTAAAAGGATTTTGATTAATCCATCGATGTTTGACACTTACAATACAACTGTCTTTATCGATAGCTTTTACACGTACCCCGCAAAAGTATGCTGATGGTAATTTGAACAATACAAATTTGTTGAGTTTGGAAACTGAAACTGCCATGTGATATATTTTTTTAGTAAAAATACAAAAAAACTATGCACGCACAATAAATTTACTATACTTTCCTAAAACCTCAATAAAACAAGGCATTACAAATGGTTTTCAATGAATAAAACTACAAATTCAAATCTTAAACTTGTTAAAATTTTGTTAATATTTGGTACTATGCAAAACAAGATACTGTTTTTTAGACATATATTTGCATAAGAAAATACTATATACTTTTAATCATGGAAACAACAACACCACTCATCATGGAAACAACATCAGAAAGAAACACATCAGCGTTTACACATTTAAGTACATTAAGTCAGTACATTATTCCTTTTGGGAATTATATTTTCCCAATCATCATTTGGTCGAGCTACAAAGACAAATCAGAATTTGTAAATCACCACGGAAAACAGACGTTGAATTTTCAATTGAGTTTATTGCTTTATACTTTGGTTTTAGCCTTAATCGCAATTCCGATTTTCGTATCAGTAGTTTTGCAAAACATTCCGATGGAAGCTGTTTTTAACGACGAAGATTTCGTAATCAGAAATTTCAATTTTCAAGGAAACATTGCCTTATTAAGTATCGGCGCGACAGCTGTTTTACTTTTTGGATTGCTAAAATTTGTTGAATTCTTTTTAGTGATTTATGCTTCGATAAAAGCTTCAAACGGAGAATTATACAATTATCCGCTTACGATTCCTTTTATAAAGTAACACTTCGACTTCGCTCAGTGTGACACAAAAAAATTAAAAGATTATAGACACAATCAATCATCAATCAATCATCATCAATCAAAAAACGAATTGTTCAATCTAAAAAAAACAAAATGAAATTATGAACATTGAAAACACAAAAGCACAGATGCGCAAAGGTGTTCTTGAGTTTTGCATCTTATCAGTATTAAAAGAGAAAGACGCATATACATCTGAAATATTAGACACTTTAAAAAACGCAAAATTACTAGTTGTAGAAGGAACCGTTTATCCGTTGTTAACTAGATTGAAAAATGACGGTTTACTAAATTATCGCTGGGAAGAATCGACCTCAGGGCCGCCACGAAAATATTATGGATTAACCGAGATAGGACAAACTTTTTTAAACGAACTTAGCGGCACTTGGACAGAATTATCTGACGCCGTAAAACTAATCACCAATCAAAATCAATAAGTCATGAACAAAACAGTAAATATTAACTTAGGCGGTATGTTTTTTCACATCGATGAAGATGCATATTTAAAATTGACACGCTATTTTGACGCTATAAAACGATCATTGAACAATTCGTCTGGACAAGATGAAATTATTAAAGACATCGAAATGCGCGTTTCTGAATTATTAACAGAAAAACAAAAAAGCGAAAAACATGTTGTTGGTTTAAAAGACGTTGACGAAGTGATTGCGGTGATGGGCCAACCTGAAGATTACCGAATTGAAGATGAAGAAAGCCAAAATCAATCTTTCAATAATTACGGTGGAAGACAGCATAAAAAATTATACCGTGACAAAGAAAAAGGTATGATTGGCGGTGTTGCAACTGGTTTAGGACATTATTTTGGAATTGATGCCGTTTGGATCAAAATCATATTCTTAATCTTTGTTTTTGCAGGTTTTGGAACTGGAATCTTAGCTTACTTCGTACTTTGGATCGTAACTCCTGAAGCGGTAACAACTTCAGAAAAACTGGAAATGACTGGAGAACCAGTTACGATTTCAAACATCGAAAAAAAAGTACGTGAAGAAATTGATTCATTATCTGAAAAATTCAAAAATGCAGATTATGACAAAATGGGAAACCAGGTAAAGTCGGGAGCTGAGAGAATAAGTAGTTCATTTGGAGACTTTGTCATGACGGTTTTTAAAATCTTTGCTAAATTTTTAGGTGTAATTCTAATCATGGCGGGAATCACTACTCTAATCCTTTTATTAATTGGAGTATTTACTTTAGGAACAAATGTTTTTATTGATTTCCCTTGGCAAAACTTTATTGAAGCAGGAAACTTTACAGAATATCCTATTTGGTCTTTTGGTTTATTGATGCTTTTTGCAGTTGGAATTCCATTTTTCTTCTTGACATTGTTAGGGTTTAAATTGTTATCTCCAAATTTGAAATCAATCGGAAATATTACAAAATATACTTTGCTTGCCATCTGGATTATTGCTGTTGCAATTGCAATCAGCATCGGAATTAAACAAGCGACTGAAATATCTTATGATAACAAAACAGTTGAGAAGAAATCATTGAACATTACATCAAAAGATACTCTTTATGTAAAATTCAGATACAACGATTATTATGCTAAGGATTTAAATCATCATCATGAATTTACATTCGTACAAGATTCTGCAAACAACAACTTGATTTATTCTAATGATGTTCGTTTACATGTTTTATACACTGACAATGCTTCTCCTTACTTACAAATTGAAAAAAGTGCAAGAGGGAATTCATTTTCAAGTGCAAAGAAAAGAGCTGAAAAAATCAATTACGGTATTCAGATTAATGGAAATCATTTAATTTTGGATAATTATTTTCTGACAGATGTAAAAAATAAGTTCAGAGGACAAGAAGTTGATGTATATTTGTACTTGCCAGAAGGGCAATTATTTAAGCCAGATTCTTCAGTACAAGATTACGACGATTCTGAAAATGATTTCTTCAACCTGCACTTTAGCGGAGATTACAATTACAAAGTTGAAGGT
This sequence comes from Flavobacterium resistens, assembly GCF_900182645.1. Classification (GTDB taxonomy): domain Bacteria; phylum Bacteroidota; class Bacteroidia; order Flavobacteriales; family Flavobacteriaceae; genus Flavobacterium; species Flavobacterium resistens. The sequence continues at coordinate 154,299 of NZ_FXTA01000005.1, forward strand.
TCAAAAATAAAATGTTTAAACTGCCCTGCAGAAGAGAACGAATATAATGATGGAGATTATGATAGTGACGAAAACACTATTGAGAATGACACTGTAAAGGAAGTTTCGATTAAAATTAACGGAAAAGAAGTTTTAAACGGAAAAAAAACCAAAGGAAAATTAACCACTGATAAAAACGGAGTTATAATTAAAATCAACTAATAACTAAGGCCATGATCAAAATAATCATTCATATTACAAAATTTATTATTGCAACTGTTACCGCATTATTGTTTGCTTCTTGCAACTTTAATTTGAATACAGTTGAAGGAAGCGGACATGTAACAACTGAAAAAAGAATTGTTCAGGGAGATTTCAAAAAAGTATCTGTAAGCAATGCGATTGATTTAGTAATCGTACAGTCTGATTCAACTGAAATTGTTGTTGAAGCTGATGATAATTTACAAAAAGAAATCATTACAAAAGTTGAAAACGGAACATTAGTAATTAGCTGTAAATTCAGTTCATTCAGAAATGTTACGACTAAAAAAGTTACAGTAAAAATGCCGGTTATTGATAAGCTTGAAGCTTCGAGCGCTGCAACGGTACAAAGCAAAAATGTAATTCAGTCACAGGATATCGATTTAGAAACTTCAAGCGCAGCAACTATGACTGTTAATGTAGAATCTGACAATATTTCGGCAGAATCTGGAAGCGGGAGTTCTATTTCGGTTGAAGGAAAAGCATTAAAAATCAAAACTTCAGCATCTAGCGGTTCTAATATTAATGCAGAAAAATTATTAGCAAACGAAGTTCATGCAGAAGCTTCAAGCGGAGGAAGTGTAAATGTGCATCCGATTGTAAGTCTTAAAGCAGAAGCATCAAGCGGAGGAAGCATCAATTACGACTCAACTCCTAAGACTGTTGAAAAAAGTTCAAATTCTGGCGGAAGCATCAGTCAGGGATAGTCAATATTTATGTGTTAAATATAAAAGAAATCATTCATCAAAAGTGGATGATTTTTTTATATTTGTCAAAATCAAATCTAGAATTAATGAAAAAAAATACTGCCCTGGTTCTGTTACTATTAGTTACAACATTAACTTTTGCACAAAGAAGAGAAAAAATAAAAGGAACTAAAATCGTTACAACATCAATAAAAGAAGTTGGAAGTTTTGACGGCCTTGAAGTAGATGACAATCTGGAAGTTTATTTGGAACGCGGAGAAAAAAATGAAATCAAAATTGAAGCCGACGATAATCTTCATGATATTGTTGCGATGGATTTAAGAGATAAAACCCTGCGTTTATATACTTCAAAAGAAAGTACAATTTTCAAAAAACTTTCTGTACGTGTTACTTACACTGGAACATTAAATAAAGTAATTGCAAAGAACGAGGCAATTATTTACGCCATTCAGGAACTTAAATTAGATGATATTACTTTTAACAGCGTAGATTATTCGAAGTTATTTTTAAATGTAAATGCAAAAAAATTCGGCTTAGTTGCAGATGACAAATCCAGATCTGAAATAAATCTGAAAGCAGAAGAAGCTACTATTCAATTAAGCAAAAATGCGGGATTGAAATCTTTAGTTTCTGCAATCAAATTTAAATGTGATTTATACCAAAAATCAAATGCTGCAATTGAAGGAATTGCTGAAAAAGCAACTATTCGTTTGGATAATAATTCGGTTTTCACTGGAACAAAGTTTACTATGAAAGATGCTAATATTACAGCTGAAAGTTATTCTACCGGAAGTATTTTAGCCGAAACTACTATTTCAATCGCAGTTGGAGACAAAGCTGAACTTTCTTTATTTGGAAACCCAACTATACAATTGACACGCTTTTCTGAAGAAGCAAAATTGATTAAGAAGCTTAAATAATTTTGTTTCATGTTTCATGTTTCAAGTTTCAAGTTTCAAGTTTGAAATAAAAATGTCAATATTAAAACTAAAAAATCCCAATCTAACTTTAGATTGGGATTTTTTTATGGTAAAGTTTTAAGCCTTCCAATAACTTGAAACCTGAAACTTGAAACTTTTAACTTTTAACTTTCAACTTATTCCTTAGAAGCCAAATATCTTTCAGCATCCAAAGCAGCCATACATCCTGTACCTGCAGCAGTAATAGCTTGGCGGTATACATGATCGGCAGCATCTCCAGCTACAAAAACACCTGCAACATTTGTATTAGATGTTCCTGGAGTGTTTATAATATAACCTGTTTCATCAAGAGTGATGTAATCTTTAAAAATGTCTGTATTTGGTTTGTGTCCAATTGCTACGAAGAAACCAGTTGCAGGAATTTCGATAACTTCTCCAGTAGTTTTATTTAATGCTTTAATAGCATGAACTACTTGATTATCACCAACAACTTCAACGGTATCGTGATTCATTAAGATTTCGATATTCTCTGTTTTGCGAACACGTTCTTCCATGATTTTTGAAGCTCTGAATTTTTCGCTTCTTACTAACATTGTCACTTTTTTACAAAGTTTAGATAGATAATGTGCTTCTTCACAAGCAGAATCTCCAGCTCCAACAATTACAACTTCTTGATTTCTATAGAAGAATCCGTCACAAACAGCACAAGCAGAAACTCCTCCACCCATATTCAAATAATGCTGCTCTGATGGTAATCCTAAATATTTCGCTGAAGCTCCTGTCGAAATAATAACAGTTTCACAGTGTAACTCGATTGAATCATTGATCCAAACTTTATGAATATCTCCTGAAAAATCAACTTTTGTAGCCCAGCCATCACGAATATCAGCGCCAAAACGTTTTGCTTGTTCTTGTAACTGAATCATCATTTCTGGTCCGGTAACACCATCAACATAACCTGGGAAATTTTCTACCTCATTAGTTGTAGTTAATTGACCTCCTGGCTGCATTCCTTGATATAATACTGGATTCATGTTAGCTCTGGCTGCATAAATAGCTGCAGTATAACCTGCGGGGCCAGAACCTATAATAAGGCATTTAATTTTTTCGATTGTATCTGACATAATGTGAATAGTTTTTTTGTGATGCAAATGTAAACTTTATTATAAAAAATATGGGCGAAAATAAATCCGAAATAACTATGTTCAAATAAGTTTTATTTATTTTCATTTTTTTCTTTTGTAAACAAAATTTATTTATATCTTTGCATCCGCTTTCGGGCAGTACAACAAATACATCTTCGGGGTGTAGCGTAGCCCGGTTATCGCGCCTGCTTTGGGAGCAGGAGGCCGCAGGTTCGAATCCTGCCACCCCGACAAAAGTCTTTTCATTTACTTGGAAAGACTTTTTTTTGCAATAAACTGAACTATAAAATTATAGCATAGAATGGTTATCTCGTTCCGATTGAGATCAGGAAGCCCGCAGGTTCTCCCGAAAGCTTTCGGGACTGCCACCCCGACAAAAGTCTTTTCATTTACTTGGAAAGACTTTTTTTTTTGCAATAAACTGAACTATAAAATTATAGCATAGAATGGTTATCTCGTCCCGATTGAGATCAGGAAGCCCGCAGGTTCTCCCGAAAGCTTTCGGGACTGCCACCTCGACAAAAGTCTTTTCATTTACTTGAAAAGACTTTTTTTGCAATAAACTGAAAACCAAATATCATTGTTCAATTGTAAAAAAAAAGCCCACAGTTGAAACCGCAGGCTATACTAAAAAATATTATATTTTATTTATTTCTCCATTTTAATATAAGCAGGATACGATTCATTACTTGGTAAAACAAATTCTTCATCAAAAGGCTGCGTTCCTGATCCATTATTGTATAATACTACACGCTTAACACCTGTTGCTGTAGTCCCTCCTTCGCTATTAATAACATTTTGAATATTTCCTGAACCTGCAAAACGAGTGGTACACATTTTTTCGAGTTTCACATTTGAGCTGTTCGGAATTTCAAAACCATTTTTCTTGTTTACATTTCCATCGGTTCCTGTCATAACAGCATAAGATCCCATTCCTATACTATGATGTTCTTTAACAGTATTAGCGACTTTGAATGCTGCATAACCATCAACTTTTCCGTTTTGACTACTCCAGTTTGCTTGATTTGGCGCATCGTATGGTGGTTCGTTTTGAAAGAAATAAGTTCTTCCTCGTTCACCCAACCATAACACTTCATATTCCTGAAAATGCTCAACAAATAATCCATAAAGCGTAACATCGTTACCGGTAACAATAAGTCCGTTTTTACATCTGTCTCTTGTCCATCTTGCAGCACCGCCTTTTTGCGAACCATGATCAGCACGCCAAAGCCAAAAGTGATCTCCAACAACATTGTTGCTATTTATTTGCATCGAAGCTTGTATCTGAATATTTTTCGATTGAACTCCACCTACTCTACATGTAATATCAGTTAGCAGAATTGAATCTGCAGAATGATCAACCTTTGCTCCTTCATTGCCAATTCTAATTTGATAAGTTGTGCTATTGAAAGAATCCATAAGAAGACCAGCAATGATAATTCCATCTTTGTCATCAGCATAAATACATCCCCAAGTATTTTTTTCAGTAGGCTCCAATGTTACTGAAGCTATACCAGCACCTAAAAGTATTGCATCTTTTCTATTTACCTGAATTGGAGCATTCAGCGAATAATGTCCTGGCGTGAAAAATATATTTTTACCAGCTTTCAAAGCATTATTAATATCTACATCAGTATCACCTTCTTTAGTAACATACCATTCCGTAACCAAATCCTGGATTTTACCTTTACCTATATCTGCTGATGACCATGAAACTCCCACTCTATCTTTTTGCCAATCCGGAACAAACACTTTGTACTCGCCATCTTTATCTATAAAAAGAAAAGGTTTTTCTCTAATAATAGGTGTCGTAGGAACTGGCGAGTTCTTCTCATCTGCCTGTGGAGGATTTACACACCCTTGCCAAACCATATTATACGACCCTCCCATAGCGCCAGAGCCAGAAGGAAAAACAGTATTTCTCGTATACCATTGTTGCTGTCCTGCCCAATTTGGCCTTGTCGTTGTATAATGTGTATCAGCAATAAAACCACCACTGCCCCAAAAATTAGTATTTCCAATATCTGAAATATATTTTGAGGTACTTTCAATTAGCATTCTTCGTGCGCTCGTTGACTGAGAAACGGTCCAGGAAAAATCGCGCATTACTTCAACATTTTCAACAGACCGCCAAAAAGTACAAGTAGCGTTTGCGCCACCTGAAAGATGAGGTCTTGTAAATATAGCACCCAATTTCACATCTGACGGAACTCTTCCTAAACCTCCAATATGAGAATAAAAACCTAATTCAATTGCATTAGCTTCAGCCGATGACGCAGAACCTGATCCTCCAACATCATAGGTCTGACCATTAACATTCGCTTTAAAATAATAAGCCTGACGTTTTGTTGTCCACTCACCATTTGCACCACCTAAACCAATAGTAGCAAATTGCGAATTAATTTCGTTTCGTGCTGTTTCTGCTTTTTCGTGTTTTCTGTCGTAGAAATACATGTTGTCACCAAAAATCTGATTCTCTAATGAAATTATTATCGTTATTTCGTTACGCGTAACTTTGTAATAATTTTCATATTTATCTTGGTTTGGCTTATTATCTGTGAATGTCAATTTAGAAGTCGAGCCAACCGAAACAAAATCCGACGCCAGGCGACTTCCTCCTCTGGTAATGATATAATTCCCGGAAGTCCCAAAAGCTGTCCACGACAATGTGATGTTGTGTTTCTTTTTATTATACTCAATTTTGTGCTCTATTTTCTGCTCGCTTTTCCCATCAACTGAAAAGGGCGAAACGAAACTGCATAAAATCAGTATAAATATGAATCCTGCAAATACTGAAATCGCTTTTTTACTCTTAAGAATGTTCATTTTTGTGGTTTAATAGTTTGTAATAATAGTAGTTTTTAAAGAATCCAAAATAGCGATAATCTTTAACCTGAAAGTCCATTTTTACTCTCATTTTTCTTATCAAAAACTATACAAAGTCAACGTTTCTTGGCACAAATAAACCCTTTACAATATTTTCATTCGTTTCCGAAGGATTTTGTTAGCCAACAAAAATTAGAAAATGAATAATCTAAATGATGAATGCTTCATATAATAGAAAAACCACTTTCAATTTATGTCAACATTTAAATTTTAAAATGAGATCGTTTCTCGAAGGCAAAATTAGATTCCTAACTTTTTAAAGCAATAGTATCAACTAAATTGATCAAAATTAAATTGACAATTCTATTTATAACTAAAAATAATTTGTTCCGAAGACCTATGAAACCACGAATAAACAACGTTTCTTAAATGTTAACAAAATAGATTTTCAAAAACCATAAATAATTGTATTTTTACGGTTCAAAATTCAGAAAATAAATGGGCAAAATCATTGCTATTGCTAATCAAAAAGGAGGCGTTGGAAAGACTACTACATCAGTAAATCTTGCTGCCTCATTAGGTGTTTTAGAGAAAAAAGTATTATTGATCGACGCTGATCCTCAGGCCAATGCAACATCTGGCCTTGGAATTGACGTAGAAACAGTTGAAGTTGGAACATACCAAATTCTTGAACATACTGTAACGCCAAAAGAAGCCATTTTAAAATGTACAGCTCCAAATGTTGACGTGATACCTGCTCACATCGACCTTGTTGCTATCGAAATTGAATTGGTTGACAAAGAAAACCGTGAGTATATGCTTAAAAAAGCATTAGAAGAAGCAAAACAAGAATATGATTATATCATTATTGATTGCGCACCTTCTCTAGGTTTGTTAACCTTAAATGCTTTAACAGCTGCAGATTCTGTGGTTATTCCTATTCAGTGTGAGTATTTTGCACTTGAAGGATTAGGAAAACTATTGAATACTATTAAAAGTATTCAAAAAATACACAACCCAGATCTTGATATTGAAGGATTATTGCTAACCATGTATGATTCTAGATTACGTTTATCAAATCAGGTTGTTGAAGAGGTTCAAAAGCACTTTAACGATATGGTTTTTGAAACTGTTATTCAACGAAATGTAAAATTAAGCGAGGCACCAAGTTTTGGAGAAAGCATCATTAATTATGACGCAACAAGCAAAGGTGCAGTGAATTATATTCACTTAGCTCAAGAAATAATAAAGAAAAACAGCAAATAGTTTTTATGACAAAAGCAATTAAAAAACAAGCCTTAGGTAGAGGATTATCAGCATTATTAAAAGATCCGGAAAACGACATTAAATCAGTAGACGATAAAAATGCTGATAAAGTTGTTGGAAATATCATTGAGCTTGAAATAAGTGCTATCGAAATAAATCCGTTTCAGCCTAGAAGCAATTTTAACGAAGAATCATTACGCGAATTAGCCACTTCTATTAAAGAACTTGGTGTAATTCAACCTATTACTGTTCGAAAATTAGAATTCAACAAATATCAGCTAATTTCCGGAGAGCGCCGTTTGCGTGCTTCAACATTAGTGGGATTAACTCATGTTCCTGCATATATTCGTATTGCTAATGACAATGAATCATTAGTAATGGCGTTAGTAGAAAATATTCAGCGTCATGATTTAGATCCAATTGAGATTGCGCTTTCATATCAGCGTTTGATTGACGAAATTCAATTGACACAAGAGCAAATGAGTGAGCGCGTTGGAAAAAAACGTTCTACAATTGCCAACTATTTACGCCTTTTAAAATTAGATCCGATTATCCAAACTGGAATTCGTGACGGTTTTATTAGTATGGGACATGGTCGTGCAATCATCAATATTGAAGATTTAGATGTTCAGACTGATATTTATCAAAAAATTGTAAGCCAAAATTTATCTGTACGCGAAACTGAGGCTTTAGTTAAAAATTATCACGAAGGCCAACAGCCAAAAGCAGAAGGAAAGCCAAAAGCGGAATCTTCTTTTGTGGTTAGAGAAACTCAAAAAAACACCTTCAACGATTATTTTGGCTCAAAAGTTGATATTAAAGTGGCTGGCAATGGAAAAGGAAAAATTACAATTCCATTTAATTCTGAAGCCGACTTTAACAGGATTATAAAATTAATTAATGGATAGTGAATAAGATTGTCCCCATAAGTTTATTGTTCTTTCTCATAGGAACCGCTTCTATTTTTGCCCAAGCAAAATCAGATGCGGTTTTAGTCGCTAAAGACACTACTAAACTTCAAGAAATAGACCCACTTACACCAGCAAAAGCTGCATTTTACTCTGCAATTTTACCCGGATTAGGTCAAGCATACAACAAAAAATACTGGAAAATTCCCCTCGTTTACGGAGCAATTGGAACCAGCCTTTATTTCTACATTGACAACAACAAAAAATACCATGATTATCGTGATGCCTACAAGCGCAGACTAGAAGGCTACAACGATGATAACTATCAGTTTTTAGATGACAGCCGACTTATTGCCGGCCAGAAATTCTATCAAAGAAACAGAGATTTATCCGCATTGTTTGTTGTTGGCTTTTATGTTCTAAACATAATAGATGCAAATGTAGATGCAGCTTTGATTCAATTTAATGTAAACGAAAGATTATCAATGCGTCCAGAAATTTATCCCAACGATGTAACATTCAGACCAAACGTTGGACTAACTTTTAATTACACTTTTAAATAGTGAAAACACTGTTTAAAATTCAAAAAACACACACAAAATGAAAATTGCGCTTTTAGGATATGGCAAAATGGGTAAAGTAATCGAAAGAATTGCTTTAGAAAGAGGCCACGAAATTGTTTTAAAGAAAGACGAATTTAACACATACGAAGGACTTTCAACTGCTGATGTCGCTATTGATTTCAGTGTTCCAACCGCTGCTGTTGATAATATCTCAAATTGCTTTCATGCTAATGTTCCTGTAGTTTCCGGAACAACGGGATGGTTAGAACATTATGACGAAATGATTGCGCTTTGCAATGAGAAAAAAGGAGGTTTCATATCTAGCTCAAATTTTAGTCTTGGAGTAAATATTTTCTTTGGATTGAATGAATACTTAGCGAAAATCATGAACCAATTTGATTCTTATAAAGTTTCAATGGAAGAAATTCACCATATTCATAAACTTGATGCCCCAAGCGGAACTGCAATTTCTCTAGCTAAAGGCGTTATTGAAAACAGCAATTATTCTGAGTGGACTTTAGACGACGCTAAAAACAATCAAATTCACATCGAAGCTAAAAGAATTGGCGAAGTTCCTGGTACTCATATCGTAAATTACGATTCAGCTATTGATAGCATTGAAATCAAACATACCGCTCACAATCGTGAAGGTTTTGCTCTTGGAGCCGTTATTGCTGCTGAATGGTTAGCAGGAAAAACAGGTATCTATACCATGAAAGACGTATTAAATCTAAACTAAAATTGATTTAAAGTTTAAGATTTCAAATTCGACAATCTTAAACTTCAAACTTTAAACAAAAATATTATGACACTATATCTTTGGTTTGTATTTTTCCTTGCTGTTCAGGTTATTCATTTTATCGGAACATGGAAATTGTATCAGGCAGCTGGAAGAAAAAGCTGGGAAGCTGCAATTCCGGTTTACAACTCAATTGTTTTAATGAAAATAATAAGCCGTCCAACGTGGTGGACCTTGTTGCTTTTTATTCCAATCATCAACCTAATTATGTTTCCGGTTGTATGGGTTGAAACCTTGAGAACTTTTGGAAAAAGATCAACTTTAGATACTATTTTGGGAATTTTTACATTAGGTTTTTATATCTATTACGTTAACTACACTCAAAAACTAGAATACCGTGCAGACCGCGATTTAACTCCAAAAACTAAAACTGCAGACACTGTAAGTTCATTGCTTTTTGCCATAATCGTAGCAACATTAGTGCACACTTATGTAGTACAGCCGTACACAATTCCCACATCATCTCTTGAAAAATCATTATTGATTGGAGACTTTTTATTTGTCAGTAAATTAAATTATGGACCAAGAGTTCCTATGACAACAGTTGCTTTACCGATGGTTCATGATTCGATTCCATTAACAAAAAGCAAATCATATCTAAAATGGCCACAATTGCCATATTACAGATTACCAGCATTTGAAAAAATAAAACGAACCGATATTGTCGTTTTCAACTGGCCTGCTGATACTGTACATTATTTTTATGAGCGAAAAGGTCAGCCAGGCGTTATAAAACCTATCGATAAAAGATCAAATTACGTAAAAAGATGTGTTGGTATTCCCGGAGACAGTTTATCAATTAAAGATGGCTATGTATTCATCAATGGCAAGAAATTAATTCTTCCTGAAAGAGCTAAACCACAATATTCTTATACAATAGCATTTGACGGAAAAACTCCTGTTGATTTACAATCTTTAGTAAAAGAATTAGACATCACTGATGGTGGTTATTTTAAAAATGAAGAAAAAAGAGATACTCTTGTTTTAGGCGCATTAACAGAAGCTGGCGCTGAAAGATTTAGAAATACTCCCGGCGTTACTGCAGTAATCAGAAAAATTGACAAAGGAAACGATAATGCTATTTATCCGCATATTAATAAAGGAAGCCAAGATAATATGGGGCCAATTTATATTCCTGAAGCTGGAAAAACAGTAGCCTTGACAAATGAATCTTTGCCATATTACAAAGATATTATCACCAATTACGAAGGGAATACATTAGAATTAAGAGATTCAAAGTTTTTCATCAATGGAAAACCAACAACTACTTATACCTTCAAACAAAACTACTATTGGATGATGGGAGACAACCGTCACAATTCTGAAGATAGCCGTTATTGGGGATATGTTCCGGAAAACCACATTGTTGGAAAACCTGTTTTCATCTGGTTAAGCTGGGATACAAACGGAAAAGGCATCAACAAAATTCGTTGGAGCCGCGTTTTCACAACTGTTGATGGTGAAGGACAGCCTCAATCCTATTTCAAATATTTCTTAATTCTTCTTGCTCTTTACTTCGTTGGAGAATTCTTTTGGAGAAAGAAAAAAGAAAACAAAGCATAAATTAAAATAAGTTATTTTTGTTTCAGGTTTCAAGTTTCAGGTTCAAACAAACTTGAAACCTGAAACCTGAAACTTTTAAAGAAAATACAAAATGAATTCCTTATTACTTCCTACTTATTTCCCTTCCATCAGTCACTTTGCTGTAATGGCTCAATCTGAGACGATTACTTTTGAAATGGAAGATAATTTTCAGAAGCAGACTAATAGAAACAGAACTTATATTTATAGTCCAAACGGGATTCAGTTATTAAATATTCCTGTAAAACATTCAAAATCGGCTCACCAAAAAACAAAAGATGTGTTGATAGAAAATGAATTTGACTGGCAAAAACAGCATTTCAAATCTTTAGAAGCTGCTTACAGAAGCTCTCCGTTTTTTGAATTTTTTGAAGATGACATTACTCCTATTTTCGAAAAAAAGCACACTTTTTTAATGGATCTAAATTTAGAAGTTTTAGATATCGTTACAAAATGCCTCAGAATGAAACTAGAATTTGGAAAAACTTCCGAATACTTTCATGAAGTGGAAAATATTTCGGATTTCAGATATTTGGCAAACGGCAAAAAAGATGCTAATTCATTCGAAAAATACACTCAGGTTTTTGATGATAAACATGGATTTATCAATAATTTAAGCGTGTTGGATTTGCTTTTTAATGAAGGTAAGTTTGCGATGGAGTATTTAAAAACTCAAAAAATAATCTAAAACTGATCTATCGAAAGCCTGGCCATTATTGGATAATGATCTGAATTTTCAAAATCAGAAAAACTTTCGAACTGTTTTACTTTCATTTTAGTATCGGTAAAAATATAGTCAATTCGTGCAGGATAATATTTAAACTTATATGTTGCTCCAAAGCCTTCTCCGGCCTCTTCAAAAGTATCTTTAAGTTTTCCTTTAATATTTCGGTAAACGTATGAAAACGGACTATTATTCATGTCGCCGCAAATAATAATTGGGTATTTACACTTTTTTATGTGCTCCTTAAAGATTTCAGCTTGTTCTTGCTGCTGCGTAAATCCTTTACTGATTCTAGCATAAATGCGCTGTGATTTCTTCTGATTTACATTGTCAATATTATCCGAGATATCACTTACGTCTGGAGATATTTTAATAGACTGCAAGTGCATATTATAAACACGGATAATGTCTTTTCCGCGTTTAATATCTGCATAAACCACATTATTATCAGATTTAGGAAAAACAATATTCCCTTCATCAATAATTGGAAACTTTGAAAAAATAGCTTGACCTGTTTTGATCTGATTTCCATCGATAAAAATATAACGATGCGGATATACTTTTAAATCCAAATGTGCTGAATTAGAATATTCCTGAATACACAAAATATCAGGATCTTTATCATCTATAAAAGTTTTAATATTCTCAGGTATATCGTCACGATCGAGCCATTTAAAAACATTAAATAAACGGACATTATAACTCATAACCGAAAAATCTCTTTCATCTTTTACATATTCTTTTGCCGAAAATTTATAGAATTTACTAATGAATGTAATTCCCATCAACAAAACCAAACCAGACAAAATAAGGCGCTTTTTAAACTGAATTGCCCAATAAACAAAGAAAAGTCCATTGGCAACAAAAAAAGCTGGCATAAACAGCGTTAGCACCGATAAAAGCGGAAAGCTCTTAGGTGCTAAAAATGGTAAAACATAGACGCTAAATGTAAGAACAGTCAGCACTATATTCAGAAAGAACATTATTTTGTTAAACCACGAAAGGTTTTTCATATTATTTGCTAAAAGGATTATTTTCCAGCTCTAAATAGAAACTCTTTTTCTTCTTTTGTAAGACAGTCATAACCAGATTGGCTAATCTTATCCAAAATTTCATCAATTTGTTGCTGCGTTTTGTCTTTCGTAACAATTCTTGACGAAGTTTTTTCCGTAGGTTTTTTGTAATTTTTATGAACTTTTGTAAATGGGGTCGTTGGGGATTTTCTAAAAAGATTAGCAAAAAAGTCTAAAACTTTAGAAACAATGATACTCAAATCGGTACCATTTTGAAGCAATTTTATAAATATAAATCCAAAAAAAGCTCCGGCTAAATGCGAAATATGGCCGCCCATATTCTCTAAACGAAACTGCATTAAATCTAAAAGCAAAATAACGCCAGTAATATGCCAAAGCTTAACATTACCAAATATAAGCAGTCGAACATCCATTAAAGGCCGATATGTTGTTGCTGCAACCAAAATTGCCATAATTGCCGCCGATGCACCAACAATTGAAGCTGAATTTCCTAAAAAATAATAACTTAAAGCAAATACAATTCCTGAAAATATAGCACCTAAAATATACAGCCCTAAATATTGTTTTTGAGAAAAAAAGGTCAAAAATAAATTACTTGCAAAGTTTAAAACCAACATATTAAACAACAAATGCATGAATCCAAAATGAAAAAATGCATAAGTTAAAAATGTCCATGGTTTAAACATGAAAACTTGCGGATCTGAAGACAATGCCAACCAATTAGGAAAATCAAACTGACCAATAGAAAACTGATAGAAAAAAATCAAAGAAATAAGAAAACAAGCAATATTCCAATAAATGACACGCATTGCGATGCCTCCCAATCTGTATTGCAGTTTTAAATCATCAAGAATATTCATAAAGTCTTCGTTTCGTTTTTTAAAGTTAATAAATTAAAGTTAAAAATTAATTCCAACGATTGTTATTAAACTGATTTTTTTTCCAGTATAACATCATCAAGAAACCGGCAACAGCACCTCCAAGATGTGCAAAATGCGCAATTCCTGTTCCGCCGCTTCCAAAAAGAGAACTTCCTTTTAGACCTAAAAATAAATCAACTAATAAAAGTCCTGGCACAAAATATTTCGCCTTAATTGGAATCGGGATAAACATCAAAGCTAATTCTGCATTTGGAAACATAAATGCAAAAGCTGTCAACAAACCATAAATAGCCCCAGAAGCACCTAGAACTGCACTTCCATAAGCAGTTGTAAAATTCTCAAATTGAGTAACTGTTAATATTTCTTTCCACTTAACTGCTATTTGATTTTCACTCAAAAGTTGCAAAACATATGATTTTGAGTATCCGTTCGCAATCAAAATATTTAAGCCTTCCTGAAAAGAATAATAGTTTACTGCAAAATTCAATAAAGCAGCACCTAAACCACATGAAATGTAAAAAAACAAGAATTTTTTACCGCCCCAAAAATGCTCAAGCATAGATCCAAATGAATATAATGCAAACATATTGAATGCGATATGCAACAGATTTGCATGCATAAACATATGCGTAATTATCTGCCAGATTTTAAAATCTGGATTTTCAGGAAAATACATAATCAGATAATCATATGATACTGGCACCAACTGAGAACCAATAAAAAAGATAATATTAATTATAAGCAGTTGTTTGACAACTGGAGTGATATTCATCATAAGGCAAACTTTTTATCTATATCTTCTACACGCATGGTGATGAAGGTAGGTTTTTGAAAAGGTGAAATATTTGGATCTTTACAGGCAAATAACCCATTTACTAAATTATCTTGTTCTTTTTCGGTTAAATATGATCCGGTTTTAACCGCTAAACTTTTCGCCATCGATTTGGCAATTGTATCATTCTGACTGTAACTATTTGCCGGAATTCCGTCCTGCAAATCACTCAACAACTGATCGATAACTATTGAAACTTCACTTTCAGTAATATTTACAGGAATTCCTGAAATTACAATATGATCCGTTTTGGCATCTTCAAAAATAAATCCTGTCGTTTCCAGCGAAGGTTTCAATTCCTCAATCAATTTCATTTCGACAGTCGAATAAAACAAATCTAACGGAAAAAGCAATTGCTGACTTGAAGCCTGATTAACGGTCATATTCAACAAAAATTGCTCGTATAAAATACGCTGATGTGCACGCTGCTGATCCACAATAATCATTCCTGATTTTATTGGCGAAACAATATATTTTTTATGAATTTGATAGGTTTTCTGACTTGCCTGCTCTACTTCATCATCATTAAATAAAGAAGAAGTCACTTCTTCATTTTCGAATGTGAAAGGCGAACTTTCAATCGTTTCCGGATTTTCTAAATCTAAACCAACATATAAACTTTCCCAGCTCGCTGTTGGTTCGACTCTTTTTGAATAACCAGAATATGATGATCCGGAATAGGAAGAGCCTGATGAAGAAGACGAACCCGAGCTATAGCCAGATCCTGAACTCCCTTTTGCATAATGCGGATTCGTTTTATCATCCGTAAAAGGATTAAAAGTTCCATCTACCTGAATTGTTGGCGTTTCAGCTTCTAAATCTTTGTAGTGATATGGCGTATCTAAATTAGAATCTCTTTCAAAATCCAAAACAGGTGCTACATTGAATTGTCCCAAACTGTGTTTAATAGACGCCCTTAAAATAGCATATAAAGCTTGTTCATCATCAAACTTAATTTCCGTTTTTGTGGGATGAATATTAATATCAATCGTATTTGGCGGAACCTGCAGATATAAAAAATAACTTGGTTGTGAACCATCTTTCAACAAACCGTCATAAGCAGCCATAACAGCATGATGTAGATAACCGCTTTTTATAAAACGATCATTTACAAAAAAGAATTGCTCTCCTCTGCTTTTTTTAGCAAATTCAGGTTTACAGACAAATCCCTGGATATTTATAATTTCGGTGTCTTCATTTACAGGAACTAATTTTTCATTGGTTTTGCCAGACATAATTCCGACAATTCTCTGGCGATATCCTGAAGACGGAAGATTATATAATTCACTTCCGTTATGATAAAAACTAAAATGAATATTTGGATGCGCCAAAGCCACACGTTGAAATTCATCCATAACATGACGAAACTCAACTGTGTCTGATTTTAAGAAATTGCGTCGGGCGGGAATATTGAAAAAAAGATTTTTAACCGCAAATGATGTTCCTTTTGGCAAAACTGCTACTTCCTGTGAAACAAATTTACTTCCTTCAATTACAATATGTGTTCCAAGTTCGTCCTGATCTTGTTTGGTTTTCATTTCCATGTGCGCAATCGCTGCAATCGAAGCCAGAGCTTCTCCACGAAAACCTTTTGTACCAAGTGAAAATAAATCTTCAGCCTGACGAATTTTTGAAGTCGCATGACGTGCAAAACACAAACGCGCATCTGTAACTGTCATTCCAACTCCGTTATCAATAACCTGAACTAACGATTTTCCGGCATCTTTTATAATCAATTTAATATCAGTTGCCTTAGCATCAACGGCATTTTCTAACAATTCTTTTACAACTGAAGCTGGTCTTTGAACCACTTCTCCAGCAGCAATTTGGTTAGCAACGTGATCTGGAAGCAATTGAATAATACTCGACATTAAAAAATTTGGGTTAAAGGTTTCTCTTCGACTTTATTTACTAAAAATCTTAGATTGATAATGTTAGTTCTCTTTGATTTTAAAAAACCAAGGTGTACAAATTTAATGAATTTTGATTGTGATTCAGAACATCTATACTCATAAAAAAAACAAAAAACCTATACTATTTTTACACAGTATAGGTTTTAGTATTTTTAAAACAATTGTGTTTTATTCGTTCTCGATTTTTCTAGGTTTATCTTCAATTTGAAGCGCACCTGTAGACAATAATGGCTGATGAAAAGGATGTGACATTGAAGCCTGTTGGCGAATATATGCCATTTTAATTGCCGCTATTGCTGCCTCAGTTCCTTTGTTTCCGTGAATTCCTCCACTTCTGTCAATTGACTGCTGCATTGTATTATCAGTCAAAACGCAGAAAATAACCGGAATATCCGTTTGAACATTCAGATCTTTAATTCCTTGTGTTACGCCTTCACATACAAAATCAAAATGTTTTGTTTCTCCCTGGATTACACATCCAATTACAATTACTGCATCAACATTTTGAGTCTGAAGCATTTTTTTAGCGCCATAAATAAGCTCAAAACTTCCTGGAACATTCCAGCGAATAATTTGATTTAATGGAACATCACAATCAACAAGCGCATCATATGCACCATTGTAAAGTCCTTCAGTTATAGTGTCGTTCCACTCAGAAACAACAATCCCAAATCGAAAGTCTTTCGCATTTGGGATTGTGTTTTTATCGTATTCTGATAAATTTTTATTTTCGGTAGCCATTTTTAATATTTAAGATTTAATTCCAATACTTCGGAATTTGATTTCAGATTGTAAAAATACAAATCTAAAAACTAAATCTGAACTCTAAAAATTAAATTATTGTGCTAATCCAATTAATACATCAACAGAAGCAGCTTCTGGAGTTGCATCAAAATTATCTTTGATATCGTTTAGATATTTTAAAGCATCTTCTTTTTGACCTAAAGCAATAGCAGTTTTAGCCGCTTTTAATAAGAAACGAGGTGTAGTAAAATCATTTTTATTAACACCTGCAGCTTTAACATAATAGCTCAAAGCTTCTTTTTGATTGTTTTTTTGAGAGTAAGCATCACCGATAGCTCCAGTTGCCAAAGCACCTAAAATAGCATCCTCTGATTTAAATTCTCCTAAATATTTGATAGCATCATCAAATTTACCAGTATTCAAGTAAGCCATACCAGCATAGTAGTTTGCTAAGTTTCCAGCATCAGTTCCAGAATATTCGTCAGCAATTTTAACAAATCCGAATTTACCTTCTGAACCGTTTAATGCTAATTTGTACAATGAATCACTTGCAACACCGTTTACAGCTTTATCAAAGTTCTGTTGTGCAACGAACATTTCGTTTGCAGCTTCATCTTGCTTAGGAGTTTCAACAAATTTTTGGTAAGCCAAATAACCAATAGTAGCCACTGCAATACCTGCAACTAAACCAATAATGATTTTTTGATTTTTAGCCACCCAATCCTCAGTTCTTGAAGCAGTCTCATCTAATTTAGAAAAAACACCAGCTGTTGTGCTGTCTTTTTCGTCAATAACTACCTGTTGTTCTTCAGTAACTTCTTTAACTTCCTTCTCTTTTGGTGTCTTATATCCTCTTTTATTGTAAGTTGCCATTTAAAAATAATTTAGTGAACGGCAAAAATAAAATTTTTCTTGAAACTGAGGCAAAAAAAATCAATTTTATCACTATTTTAAAAAAAATAATTTTCTTATTCACTTGCACTTTCGCGGAAGCGGTAAAATAAATCGGTTCAAGACTGCCGTAAAGCCAATTATATCGATAATTTTCGGTAATTTGCACCCTCAAATTTTCACCGTCCAAAAACGGTAAATTTTACAACTGGAGTACCTTAAAAATGCATTTAAACAAAATCTCATTATTCAATTATAAAAACTTTTCTGAAGCAAGTTTTGATTTCGACGTCAAGATCAACTGTTTCGTGGGAAAAAATGGCATTGGAAAAACCAATGTACTCGATGCAATTTATCATTTGGCTTACGGAAAAAGCTATTTTAATCCGCTTGCGGTTCAAAATATAAAACATGGCGAAGAGTTTTTTGTAATTGATGCCGAAATAGACAAAAATGACAGAACAGAACAAATTGTCTGCAGTTTAAAAAAAGGGCAAAAAAAGGTTTTAAAAAGAAACGGAAAAGCGTACGACAAATTCTCAGATCATATTGGATTTATTCCACTTGTGATTATTTCGCCTGCCGATCGGGATTTGATTGTTGAAGGAAGCGAAACGCGTCGTAAATTTATGGATAGCGTAATTTCGCAACTCGATTCAACCTATTTGCATGAATTGATAAATTATCAAAAAGTGATTACGCAGCGAAATGCGCTCTTGAAATATTTTGCCCTCAATCATACATTCGATAACGACACCTTATCTATATATAATGAGCAACTGCAAGAATATGGAAAATCGATTTTTGAAAAACGAAAAGAATTTCTCGAGCAGTTTATACCTATATTTAATACCCATCATCAAGCTATAACAGGATCTGAAGAAAGTGTTCAGTTGATTTATGAAAGTCATTTATTCGAAAAAGACTTATTGACGCTTTTGCAGGAAAACATTAACAAAGACCGCGCGCTTCACTACACAACAGTCGGAATTCATAAAGATGATTTGTCTTTTGAAATTGATTCACATCCAATAAAAAAATTCGGATCACAAGGTCAACAAAAATCTTTTTTGATTGCTTTAAAACTGGCTCAATTTGAATTTTTAAAGAAGCAAAGTGGCGTAAAACCGATTTTATTATTTGATGATATTTTTGACAAACTAGACGAAACACGTGTTGCCAAAATTGTCGAAATGGTGAATACCGAAACTTTTGGCCAGCTTTTTATTTCTGATACGCATCCTGAACGAACTGAAGCGATTGTAAAATCGACACATCAGAGTTATAAAATATTTAATTTGTGATTTTAGCTTATGATTTAAAATTGATATAATTTGTATCAGTTTTCATAATCAATCCCAAAATAGAAATTATTAAATTAGCCTGAATAAAAAACTTAAAAACAACTGCAATAATATTAAGGAATATGTTAGCGAAAGAATCATTGCAATTTTTAGACGATTTAAAAAAGAACAACAATCGAGAATGGTTTCAGGAAAATAAAAAACGATACGAAGTTTTCAAGAAAGATTATCATCAATTAGTAAGTGATTTTCTTGATGCGATGAAACCACTTGATCCGTCATTAGAATTATTGGAAGTCAAAAACTGTACTTTCAGAATCAATCGTGATATTCGCTTTTCTAAAGATAAATCTCCGTATAAAGCACATTTAGGCGTTTGGATTTCCAGCGGAATTAGAGGTTTAAACCGAGCAGGATATTATGTTCATATCGAAAAAGGCGCCAGTTTTATCGCCGGTGGATTTTATTCTCCTGAATCAGAAGATTTAAAAAAAGTCCGTAAAGAAATTGCCTTTTTCTATGATGATTTACAGGAAATTTTAAACGAAAAAAACTTCAAAAAAGAATTTGGAAATTTAGATTTCAACGAAAATAATTCGCTTAAAAGCATGCCACGTGGTTACGAAAAAGACCATCCGGCGATTGAATTTTTAAAATTAAAAAGTTTCACTGCAACTCAAAAATATGATATTTCTGAAGTGACTCAGAAAGATTTCGTTTCAAAAATCAGCAAAAAACTAATTGCTTTAAAACCTCTAAACGAATTTATCAATCGAGCTTTAGATACTGAAGAATTTTAGAGATAAAAAAATCGCCACGAATTCACGAATTATTCAAAATTAATTCGTGAATTCGCAGCGAAAAACTTTTATAATGAAAAGAAAAATACTTTTTCTTGGAGAATCTTATCGCGCCGACGCCATAACTTGGATGAAAGGCCTGAAAGAATTTGGTGATTTTGAAATTATCACTTGGGAGCTTCAAACTTCAAATAATCAGAGATTCAAACGTATTCTAGAGTATTTCTTCGCTCCGATTTCTATTCGAAAAATCATCAAAAAAGAAAAACCAGATATGGTTATCGCAGAAAGAACCACTAGTTACGGTTTTCTTGCTGCTTTATCCGGATCTAAAACTATCGCAATCGCACAGCAAGGCCGCACTGATTTATGGCCGGAAGAATCTAAATTATATCCATTTAAAAAATTCATTCAGAAATATGCTTTCAAAAAAGCGCATTTAATTCATGCTTGGGGACCTGTCATGGCAATTCACATGAAAGCAACTGGCGTTGACATGAACAAAGTTTTGGTTCTTGCAAAAGGAATTAACTTAAAACTTTTTACTCCTTTAACCAATAATTCCAATAAAATTGAAGCCATTGTTACGCGTTCGCTTCAGCCTGAATATCGACACGATTCTATTTTAAAATCCTTTGGAATTTTAAATCAAAAGGGAATTGATTTTTCATTAACGATTGTTGGTGACGGAACAAGATTACAATTTTTAAAAGATTTAGCCAAAGAACTTCAAATCGAAAACAAAGTGATTTTTACTGGAAGAATTCCAAACACAGAACTTCCTAAATTATTACAGCAATCCAATATTTATATCAGCATGCCAATTACCGAAGGCGTTTCGGCATCTTTATTCGAAGCAATGGCTTGTAATTGCTACCCTGTAGTTTCTGATATTCCTGGAAATCAAAGTTGGATTACGCATCGCGAAAACGGACAATTGATTGAAATTGATAATATCGAAATGCTAGCCGAAGAATTGATTTGGTCTTTTGAAAATTCAAAATCTAGAAATGAAGCGATTATTCGAAATAGAAAATTTGTTAAAGAAAACGCGAATTATGATATTAATATGAAGATTATTTCGGAGAAATATCGTGAACTTCTCGATTCTTTAAAGTAATTTAACCGCAAAGACGCAAAGTTTTACGCAAAGTTCGCTAAGCTTTGCGTTCATTGCGTAAAACTTTGCGGACTTTGCGGTTAGAAAAAAATTATAATCCTTACTTTTGACTCAGATTAAAAAGCCTTTAATATATGGAAATCCAATCCAATTTTTCTTTAAAAAAACACAACACTTTTGGTATTGAAGCCAGTGCAAAACGATTCGTTGCCGTTCATTCTATTGATGAATTAAAAACAATTTTAGAAGAAAACAAAAACGAAAAAAAATTTATTCTAGGAGGCGGAAGCAATATGCTTTTAACCAAAGATATTGACGCATTGGTTATTCATATTGATTTAAAAGGAAAAAAAATCACAAAAGAAGACGACGATTTTGTTTGGGTTGAAAGTCAGGCTGGCGAAGTTTGGCATGATTTTGTTCTCTGGACAATCGAAAACAATTTTGGCGGATTAGAAAACATGTCGTTGATTCCTGGAAATGTTGGTACAACTCCAGTGCAGAATATCGGGGCATATGGAACCGAAATTAAAGACACTTTTGTTTCTTGCGAAGCCATAAATATTGCAACTCAGGAAATGAGAACTTTCAACAATACGGAATGTAATTTTGGTTACCGCGAAAGTATTTTCAAACACGAAGTAAAAGACCAATACATTATTACTTCGGTTATTTTTAAACTGACTAAACGCAATCATAAAATCAATACTTCTTACGGAGATATTTTAGCAGAATTAGCGAAAAACAACATTTCTGAACCAACATTAAAAGATGTAAGCAATGCCGTAATTGCTATCAGACAAAGCAAATTGCCAGATCCGAAAGAATTAGGAAATAGCGGAAGTTTCTTCAAAAACCCTATTTTATTAAAATCTGATTTCGAGAAAATACATCAAAAATTCCCTGAAATGAAATTTTATGAAGTATCAGATACCGAAGTAAAAGTTCCTGCTGGATGGTTGATTGAACAGTCTGGTTTTAAAGGAAAACGTTTTGGCGACGCCGGAGTTCATAAAAACCAAGCTTTGGTTTTAGTAAATTATGGAAATGCAACGGGGCAGGAAATTTTGGCCGTTTCAAAAGAAGTCCAGAAAACCGTTTTTGAAATTTTCGGAATTCATATTGAGGCTGAAGTCAATGTGATTTAAAACACAAATTTCACGAATTTACAATTATTGTCAGACTGAGCGAAGTCGAAGTCCTTTTTACACAAAACATTTCGACTTCGCTCAATGTGACAAATTGAATTAAAAACAACAGAGATGTATACACCTGAAATATACAAAAACGAAAATCCTGAAGAAATCAGAACTTTTTTAAAAGAAAATAGTTTTGGAATTCTAATCAATCAAACGAACGGAAAATTATGCGCAACGCATATTCCGATAGAATTTGAAATTAATGCTGACGGAAAAGAAATTTTGCAAGGACATATTTCAAAACTGAATCCGCAAGCTGAAGGTTTTAAGGAAAACGATCAGGTTTTAGCCGTTTTTACAGGTCCACATAGTTATATTTCTTCGTCTTGGTATGACCATGAAAATGTACCAACATGGAACTATATAGCCGTACATGTTTATGGAAAAATCAAGATTGTAGATTATGAAACTTCTGTCGAGCAATTAAAAAAATTGGTTGATAAGTACGAAGCGAATTCAGAAAATCCAGTTCGTGTTGAAAATTTATCAGAAAAAACGATGCGTGAAGCAAGAGGAATCTTTGGTTTTGAGATCGAAATAAGTGAAATTCAAGCAACTAAAAAACTATCTCAAAATCGTGATGATTTTAATTATAAAAACATAATTTCGGAATTAGAAAAAACCGAAAACCCTCAGGCTATTGCTGTTGCAAAAGAAATGTCAAAATGCCGAAAGTAAATTGGTTTTGGACATTGAAAATTAGGAATTCATAAGTACATTTGCACTCGCAAGATTCAGAAATTAAAAGATATTAAAATCAGATGCTTACAATTTTATTTTACTTTTTTATTGGTATCGTTGTCGTACAACTTTTTTATTACTTAGGAGTATTTGGAAAGTTTGCTTTCGCTAAACAACAAGAAATTACACCCAAAAAACTTCCCGTTTCAGTAATTGTCTGTGCCAAAAATGAAGAAGAAAATGTCAAGAAATTTATACCGCTTTTAGCCGAACAAGATTATCCGGATTTTGAAATTGTTTTAATTGATGACGCTTCAAGAGATGAAACTTTAGAGGTTTTTGAAGAATTTGAAAAACAGTATTCAAATATTCGTTTAGTGAAAGTTGAAAACAACGAAGCTTTCTGGGGAAATAAAAAATATGCTCTGACTTTAGGAATCAAAGCCTCGAAAAAAGAATATCTTTTATTTACTGATGCCGATTGTTATCCAACTTCTAAAAACTGGATCACTTCAATGACTTCACATTTTACAATGAACAAAACTATTGTTCTTGGTTATGGAGGTTATGAAAAAATAAATCGCTCAATATTAAACAAAGTAATTCGCTTTGAAACTATTTTAACTGCCGTTCAATATTTTTCATGGGCAAAAATAGGCGTTCCATATATGGGAGTTGGACGAAATCTTGCTTACAAAAAAGAAGAATTTTTCAATGTAAACGGTTTTATTGATCACATTCAAGTGCGTTCTGGCGATGATGATTTATTTATAAATCAGGCAGCAAACAAATCAAACACAACAATTTCCTATAATCCGGAAAGTTTTACATACTCAAAACCGAAAGAGTCTTATAAAGAGTGGTTCAATCAAAAAAGAAGGCACGTTTCGACTGCAGAACATTACAAGTTTTTTGACAAAATGCAATTGGGTGTTTTTTATACGTCACAATTATTTTTCTTTATTTTGGTTATCCTTTTATTGTCATTCCAATTTCAATGGATTGCAGTGTTAGCAATTTTAGCAACTCGTTATACTGTTGCATGGACCGTAATGGGATTTTCAGCTGGAAAACTAAAAGAAAAAGACTTGAAAATTTGGTTTCCTGTTGTAGAGATGATGCTTATATTAACACAAATTAATATCTTTATAACTAATATCTTTTCAAAACCGGTACATTGGAAATAAATTCTAAAATAGAAAAAGCAAAAAAAGGCGATCAGATCGCCTTTACTTTTTTATTAGATTTTTATTGGAATGAAGTTTACGGCTTCATGCTCAAACGCACCGAAAACGAAACAATTGCCGAGGATATTACTATTGAAACTTTCTCAAAAGCTTTCGACAAGATCGCCACATACAATTCCGAATTTAAATTCAACACTTGGCTGATCAGCATCGCAAAAAATGTTTATATCGATTTATTGCGAAAAAAGAAAACCAATCTTTTTATCGAAATCACAGATAGCGAAGACCAGCAAGCATACAACATTGCCGACCCTACTCCATCTGCAGAAGATGCATTAATTAAAGAGCAAAATCTCTCTCGTTTGCTTTTATGCATCAAAGAATTAAAACCCCACTATCAGGAAGTTATTCAACTTCGTTATTTTCAGGAAATGTCCTATCAGGAGATCGCTTCTAAAATTGATGAGCCTTTAAGCAATGTAAAAGTTAAGCTTCTTCGTGCTAAAAAATTATTGGCAGAAATCATTGAACGTAACAGATAATTTATTATCTTTAAGAAAAGATTAAAGTATTATCATACTTTTTCTTAAAAAAATTATTATCTAACATACTAAAACAACAACTTCTGCGTTGTTTGCTAAAACCCAAACCCTATTCGCGTATGATTTAAAGTTACTTAACCTTAAAATCCAAAAATCATGTCAAAATCAAGCATCTATGAAAGCAAGTGGACCGATCTTGTTTTCGAAAACAAAAACAAAGAGTATGGAGCGTATCAATTACGCCAAGAAAATTCTAAAACAACAGTTACCGCATTATTTATGGCGTTGCTGTTGATAGCCGCCTTGGGAAGCGCGTCGATGCTGATTAATAAATTAAGACCACATGAAGCTGTTGAACCTATCACTACTCTTCCAGATCCAATTGTTGTAAAAGTAGATCCATTGGTGAAACCAGAAAAACAAGAACCTATTGCTCCACCTGCACAAAAACAGGAAGCTACTAAACCAATTACTTCGGAACAGTTAACAAATCCTGTTGTATCTCGTACAGAAGAAGCTGTTCAGGAAATTGCAACTAATGCAGAAAACCACACAGTTGTAGACAACGCTACACCTGGTGATGGAACAATAACAAATGTATTACCTGGAAGTGGTAGTACTGGAGGCGAAGCAATTAGTGAACCGCCAGCAACTAATGAACCTCTTCTTCCTACAGCATTAGACAAAATGCCTAGTTTTCCTGGAGGAATGGACAAGTTTTACAGCTATGTTGGTAATAACTTTAAAAGACCAGAATTGGACGCTGAAATGACTCTTAAAGTATATGTTTCTTTTGTAATTGAAAAAGATGGCTCAATAACAGATATCATGGTACAAAAAGACCCAGGTTACGGAATGGGCAAAGAAGCCATTAGAGTATTAAAATCATTAAAAACAAAATGGGTTCCGGGTGTTTTAAACGGAAAAGCTGTTAGAACAGCGTATAATCTTCCTATTACAATTAAAACGCAACCTGAATAAAATAATAATCTAAAAACAGAAAAGCAGAACTTAGGTTCTGCTTTTTTTTTGATTTTTTGTTATTAAAATATTTTTATCTTTAAATGTATTTTACCAAACTAAAAACCAAATGCCATTTACATTTGCCCACCCTGCAATAATTTTTCCTTTAAAATATTTCCCTAAAAAATGGTTTTCTTGGACAGCTTTAATCATTGGAAGCTTAACTCCAGATTTTGAGTATTTTATCAGAATGCAAGTTCAAAGTAAATATAGCCACACAGTCTCAGGAATATTTTGGTTTGATTTGCCATTAGCAATTGCATTGACTTTTGTTTTTCACAATTTGATTCGAAACGATTTATTTTTAAATCTTCCAAATTCTTTTAAATCAAGAATAATTGCTTTTACGGAATTTAATTGGACGAATTATTTCAACAAAAATCTATTTATAGTTTTATTATCAGCAATTATTGGAATCGCTTCTCATCTTTTTTGGGACGCGTTCACTCACAAGAATGGTTATTTTGTAATTCATATTCCAGAGTTAAGAAACACTTTTATTTTGTTTGGAAACAAAGTCACTTTTTGGAAAGCTACGCAACATTTAAGCACTTTAATTGGAGCGTTGTTTATTGCAATAGCATTTCTAAAACTTCCCAAAAAGCATTATAACCAATCTAAAATAAATTTAAAATACTGGATTTTAATCCTTGTTGTTTCAACAGCTATCTTTAGTTTTAGATTTCTTATTTCTTTAAACATAAAAGCCTACGGAAATATAATTGTTTCTCTAATCTCATCGTTTTTACTTTCGTTAATTATAACTCCTATATTAATTAAATCTAACGGCAATTATAAAATTTAACAAATTCAATTACCTTTACGTTTCCTTAAATGCAAAACAATTTTATTTAAACTAAAAACTAAAAAATGGGAATATTTTCTGCTCTTATGGGCAATGCGGGCACTGTCAGTCAAGAAGATTTACTAAAAAAATACGGACAACTTTTAACTGATAACGAAGAAATCGAAATGGGTTTTAAATTGATTCGTGACACTTTTATTTTCACAAATAAAAGATTAATTCTAGTTGACGTTCAAGGAATTACTGGAAGTAAAACGGAATACAAATCAATCGCTTATAAAAGCATTACCCGTTTTAGTGTTGAAACTGCTGGTACTTTTGATTTGGACGCCGAATTGAAAATTTGGGTTTCAAGCGAATTAAACCCAAGTATTGTAAAACAATTCAATAAATCTGTAAATGTGTATGATGTTCAAAAAGTTTTGGCACACCACGTTTTAGGATAATTTTTAAAATAAAAAAAAACGGCAAATTTAAAATTTGCCGTTTTTTATATTAAATCAGAACAACTATTTCTTTTTAGTTGTTGTAGTTTTCTTTGTTGTAGTTGCTTTTTTTGTTGTAGTTGTTTTTGCAACAGGAGCTGTATTGACAATTTTTTGTTGTACATATGGCTTATACAAACCATCTTTTTCAGCTCTTGCTTTAGCATCATCAGCTCTTTTAGCAGAATCTGGATGTGAACTCATCATTCTATCAAGAAAAGAAGCTTCAGCTCCCTCACTCATTTTAGCCAAAATTCTAAAAGCAGACTCTTCAGCATTTACATTGTACCCGTTCTTCTTTAAAAAATTATACGAAAACAAATCGGCTTCAGCTTCTTGTTTACGGCTATGTTTACTATCAATCATTGCACTTCCAATTTTCCCTAGCTGACTATCTGTTACAGCGCTAATTTTTGCAGATTGCGAAGATGCTCCATCAATTAAAGCTTCTTTTTGGTAAGCCGCTCGCATGGCATCTCTCGTATCATTATTTGCTACGTGACCAATTTCATGGCCAATAACAGCCAACAATTCATTATCATCCATAATATCCATTAAACCAGAATATACACGAACACTTCCGTCAGCAGTTGCAAATGCGTTTACTTCTTTCAATTTGTAAACTTTATAATTCAGCGTATATCCTTCACCAGAAGTATATTTTCCAAAAACTCTGTTTAATCTTAAAGTATAACCGTCGTTTGGTCCTGCAACTTCATTCGTCGAATCTAATTTACGAACAGCTTCTTTCGATAAAGTTGCCGCATCAGCATTAGTAAGGGTAAAACTGGTAACACCTTTTTGAAGTGCACCCATTGCTTTATCTCCTAAATTAATTTGCGCATTCATTTTAGTAAATCCCAATGTGGCAAATAAAAACCCTGCTATTATAATTTTCTTTTTCATGTTTTTTTTATAATTACAATTTGACAACAAATGTAGCATAACAAAATGCTATTTCATTTCACACAAAGCTTGTTTTTTCAACAAATAAAGGTATAAAATTTAAATGAGTTTCATAACGATCTGTGGCTATTATTGATATAAGGCCAAATAAAAAACCGGAAAATTCTTTGGAATTTTCCGGTTTTTTATTTTTATGCAAAAATTATTTCTTTTTTGCTGTTGTTTTTTTCACTGTTATTTTTGTTGCTGTTTTTGCTTTTACAGGCACAGTATTATCAATTTTTTGCTTCTCATAAGCACTATACAATCCATCTTTTGTTGCTCTTTTTTTAGCATCGTCTGCTCTTTTACCCGGCTCTGGATGTGATCTCTGCATTCTGGAAATAAAAGATGAATCTTCTCCTTCACTTGCTTTTTGCAGAATTCTAAAAGATGATTCAACGGCATTAACATTGTAACCATGTTTTTTCATAAAATCATACGCAAATAAATCAGCTTTTGATTCTTGTTTTTTACTATGCCCGCTATCAATCAACTTGCTCCCAAATTTCCCTAATTCAGTTTTACTAATTGTCTTAAAAGCTTCTGATTGCGATGAAGCTGCATGTAGTAAAGCTTCTTTTCTATATAATGCTTTAATATGGTTTTTGGTGTCTTGATTTACAACATGTCCTATTTCATGTCCTATAACTGCAAGCAATTCATTATCATCCATAATATCCATTAAACCTGCAAATACACGAACACTTCCGTCTGCGCAAGCAAAAGCATTGATATCTTTTACTAAATAAACTTTATAGTTTAAAGTAACTCCCTCACTAGAAGCATGTTTTCCAAACAAACGGTTTAATCGAATTGTATAACCATCTGTTGAGCTGGCAATTGGATTGTTTGCATCAAGTT
Organism: Flavobacterium resistens; assembly: GCF_900182645.1. Lineage (GTDB taxonomy): Bacteria > Bacteroidota > Bacteroidia > Flavobacteriales > Flavobacteriaceae > Flavobacterium > Flavobacterium resistens. Next base: position 183,228 of record NZ_FXTA01000005.1, read on the forward strand.
CTGCAACTGTTTGTTGAGCCATAGCTGCTGCATCAGCATCACTAAAAGTAAATCCAATCATTGTTTTGTCCAGGAGTGACAATTCTTTTTTTTCTGAATCTTCCTGTGCATTTATTTTATTAAATCCAAAAGTTGCAAATAAAATTCCTAATACGATAAGTTTCTTTTTCATATTTTCTATACTAATTAAATTAACAGTAAAATTAATACGAGAAAAATCTTATACTGGCCCAATAAGTCAATTTTACAAAAGATTAAGACGAAATTTAGAAATTTAAAAAACGTAGCTTAAATATCAAATTATTAGGCAGTAACTAAAAAGATTATCTTAAAGCGCGCTTTAGAATAAACTATTAACATTTGAACTTAACAATCTTAAACAGCAGCAAACATGAAAAGCAAACGAAAAGCAAATTAACGTCTCTAAATAAACTACATTCCTTATCTTTGTATTTTGAATTTTGATATATGGAAACAGTCATTGAAAATATACCAGCTGGAAAACCTAAATGGTTAAAGGTTAAACTTCCAATTGGACAAAAATATACTGAACTTCGTGGTTTAGTTGATAAATACAGCTTAAACACAATTTGTACTTCTGGAAGCTGCCCAAATATGGGGGAATGCTGGGGTGAAGGAACAGCAACTTTTATGATTCTTGGAAACATCTGTACACGTTCTTGCGGTTTTTGCGGTGTAAAAACCGGACGTCCAGAAACAGTAGATTGGGACGAGCCAGAAAAAGTTGCCCGCTCTATTAAAATCATGAACATTAAACACGCTGTAATTACTAGTGTTGACAGAGATGATTTGAAAGATGGAGGATCTATAATCTGGATTGAAACTGTAAAAGCAATCCGAAGAATGAACCCAAATACTACACTTGAAACTTTAATCCCGGATTTTCAGGGAATTGAAAGAAACATAGACCGAATTGTCGAAGCAAATCCTGAAGTAGTTTCTCATAACGTTGAAACGGTTCGCCGATTAACCCGAGAAGTTCGAATTCAGGCAAAATATGACCGTAGTCTTGAAGTTTTGCGTTACTTAAAAGAAAAAGGAATCAACAGAACCAAATCTGGTATTATGTTAGGTCTTGGTGAAACTGAAGAAGAAGTTTTTCAGACTATGATTGATTTACGCAATGCAAATGTTGATGTCGTTACTATTGGACAATACCTACAACCAAGTAAAAAACATTTGCCAGTAAAGGAATTTATTACTCCTGAACAATTTGCGAGATACGAAAAATTTGGACTTGAATTAGGTTTCCGTCATGTTGAAAGCGGTCCTTTGGTTCGTTCTTCATACAAAGCACAAAAACATATTTTATAATAAAAATCAATCGTTCAATTGATTAATCGTTTAATCGTAGATGCGCTTAACGGTTTAAAAACAATTAAACGATTTCAACGATTAAACGAATAAACCAGATAATTGAAAACAAGAATTGCTATAAATGGTTTTGGAAGAATTGGCAGAAATTTGTTTCGCCTACTTTTAAATCATCCAGAAATTGAAGTTGTTGCCATCAACGATATTGCCGACAATAAAACGATGGCACATTTAATAAAATACGATAGTATTCATGGTGTTTTGCCTTTTACCGTAAGTCATGATGAAGAATCAATTATTGTTGACAATAAACATTTTAAGTTTTTTCATGAAAAAAGTATCTCTAACTTAGACTGGAAAAGCCATAATATTGATTTTGTCATTGAATCAACCGGAAAATACAAAACGCATGAAGAATTAAATGCGCATCTGGAAGCTGGAGCAAAAAAGGTAATTCTTTCAGCTCCATCAGAAGTTGACACAATAAAAACAGTAGTTTTAGGTGTAAATGAAGATATTTTAGAAGGAAATGAAACAATTGTTTCAAATGCAAGCTGCACAACAAACAATGCTGCGCCTATGATTAAAATCATTGACGAACTTTGCGGAATCGAACAAGCTTACATTACAACAATACATTCTTACACAACTGACCAAAGTCTTCACGACCAGCCACATAAGGATTTACGCAGGGCGCGAGGCGCAAGTCAGTCGATTGTTCCAACAACTACAGGTGCAGCTAAGGCATTAACAAAAATTTTTCCTAAATTGCATCAAAAAATCGGAGGATGTGGTATTCGTGTTCCAGTTCCCGATGGTTCATTAACAGATATTACATTCAATGTAAAACGCGCTGTTACTATTGAAGAAATTAATAAAGCATTTGAAATAGCCTCAAAAACAAATTTAAAAGGAATATTAGATTACACAGAAGATCCGATCGTTTCTGTTGATATAATTGGAAATAGACATTCGTGCTTATTTGACGCTCAACTTACTTCTGTCATTGATAAAATGGTAAAAGTAGTGGGCTGGTACGATAACGAAATTGGTTATTCATCAAGATTAATAGATTTGATTTTACTGATAAGAAAAACATAAATTCATTGTAAAAGCATTGCCATACATGAAATACCGCATTCTTATTCTTGTTTGTTTTTTTAGTTCAATTTTGTATTCTCAAACTAAAAAGAATACAGATAGTGTTTCCTATTACAATAAATTAGCCAACTCAAATCTCGAAAAGAAAAAGTACAATAAGGCACTTTTTTACACTAAAAAATCTATTGATTTTTGTCAAACCAATAATAAAACTGAAAATTTAGCCAATCAAACTTTCAAACTGGGAAAAATTTATTACAACCAGCAGAAATTTGATGCAGCTTTAAAAAACTTTCATAAAAGCGTTTCTCTATTTGATAAAGTAAAACCAACATGCACAAAAATATTGGCTTTGCACTATATTGGAGCCACCAATACTGCGCAGGGAAATTTTGAAATTGGCAATATTTATTATAAAAAAGCGGACAGCTTATTAAAAGAATTAAAAATTGTTGATCATGGCGAAATTTTAGGTTATCAAAAAGCGATGGCTTTAAAAATTGGAAAAAATTTGCCACTTTCTGCAAAAACTTTCCAAAAAATAGTAAAGAAACCTGATAATCCAAAAATCCTTAAAACAAAAGCAGATTCTTATTATCAGCTTGGACTTCTTGAAACTGCACTTAAACGAAATGATTCGGCTTTAGTTTATTTTGACAATGCGCTCGATTATAGCGCAAAAAACAACAATCTGGTTCAAAAATCTAAGATTATACTTGCTATCAGTCAGTATTACAAAAAAAACAGAAATTTTGATCTTGCTTATTCTTATTTAGATGAGCATTATCAGATTGAAAATTATATTCTAAAACTTAAAAACGCAAAATTGGATCTCAATGAATTTGAGAAATTCAAAAAAACGCAATCAATAAACAATACACTTCAACGAGAAAGTGACCAAAAAATTCAGCTAAAAACATATCGTTATTCAAAATTAGTAAGTATTCTGGCAATTGCATTGATTTCGATTTTATCGCTTTTAAGTCTGGCGCTTTATAAAAACAATATTATTCGAAACCAGAATAATTTACTTTTAAGAGAAAAAAATAAGGAACTGATCTTGGCAAAAAACAAAGCCGAAAAAGCGTCAAAAGCCAGATCTGAATTTTTATCGACAGTAAGTCATGAACTCCGGACTCCGCTTAATGCAATCAACGGAATTACACATTTGCTTTTAGAAGACAATCCTAAAAAAAACCAGCTGAAGTATTTAGAATCACTGAAATTCTCAGGAAACTACCTGACTACTTTTATCAATGAAATTCTGGAAATCAATAAAATTGATTCGACTAAGGTTGAAGTTGAATATATTAGTTTCAATTTAAAAGAACTTCTGTTTAACATTCAAAGCTCTTTAAAAGAATTGGCAACAGCCAATAAGAATTACTTCAATCTTGAAATTGACGAAGCAATTCCTGATAATTTAATTGGTGACCCAACTAAATTGTCTCAAATTATACTAAACTTAATCAACAACGCTTTAAAATTCACACAAAATGGACATGTCAATGTAATCGCAAAATTATATGCGATTGAAGAAGAAAATGCCACTGTTTATTTTGAAATCGTAGATACTGGAATTGGAATTCCGGAAGACAAGCTGCAATCTGTTTTTGAAAGTTTTTCGCAAGGTTCTATTGAAGTAAACCGTAAATATGGCGGAACAGGCTTAGGTCTTACTATTGTAAAAAAATTAATTGAGTTACTTGGCGGCGAAATAAAATTAAAAAGTGAAGTTGGCAAAGGTTCAACTTTTACTTTCAAATTAAATTTCCATATTAATACAGAGCCATTAGAAGTTGTTGAAGAAAACACAAAACTATACAGTGACAAGCAATTAGAGCATAAATCGATTTTATTGATTGAAGACAACAAAATCAATCAGATGATTACTCGAAAAATGCTGGAAAACAAAGCCATTTGCTGTGAAATAATTGACAATGGAGAAGAAGCTGTCGAACTTTTAAAAGTAAAACGTTTTGACATGGTTTTGATGGATGTGCATTTGCCTGGCATCAACGGAACAACGGCTACAAAATTGATTCGAGAGTTTGACAAAACAACTCCAATTATTGCCTTAACAGCCATTTCGCTTGACGAAAACCGTGATATGCTTTTATCTTTCGGAATGAACGATGTAATTACAAAACCATTTGTTCCAGACGAATTTTATAGTACAATTGCTAAGTTTTTTGATTAACTAAGCTTCTAAGTTTGTTTTCACATACTCTAAAATCGTTGCATCAAAATTTTGTTGATGATTGATAAAAGTGCTTTTTATTGGAAGATAATACAATTGTGAAACCAATTTTGAATCTTTCAATCTTACGTAATCTTTCTCTGTTGTAATTATTTTTCTGCCTTTTGCTTTTTCCTGAATGGAATCTAAATCCGCATCAGAAAAATGATGATGATCCGGAAAAGTCAGACATTCATCATTTTCATTTTTAAGATAATCAAAAAATGGTTTTGGTTTTGCAATTCCAGCCAAAATCAATTTTGATTCTGATTTAATTTGATTTATTTCTATTTTTTCTTCTTTACTATAAATTTCATCATCATAATCTATAAACGTAAAAAAGCTTTGTTGCGAACAACTTAAATTTAATTTCAATCGAATTTCAGCCTGTTTTTCATCTGATAAATCTTTTGGGCATTTTGTTACAATTACAATTTTTGCTCGGTTTGCTCCATTTCTACTTTCGCGTAAATTCCCAGTTGGCAACATAAAATCGTCTGAATATAAATCATCATACGAAGTCAACAAAATATAAAAACCAGCTTTTACTTTTCGGTGTTGATAGGCATCATCAAGCAAAATAATTTCGGGCGTAATTTGTTGCGAAAGCAATTGTCTTATTCCATTTGTTCTATTCGCATCAACAGCAACCATAACAAATGGAAATTTTTGATAAAACTGAAAAGGTTCATCTCCTAAAATTTCGGCATTGGAATTTTTGTCAGCTAAAACAAAACCTTCCGACTTTCTTTTATAACCTCGGCTTAAAGTTGCGATTTGATATTTATCTGACAATAACCGAATCAAATATTCGATTTGTGGCGTTTTTCCAGTTCCGCCAACACTTAAATTTCCAACAGCAATTACAGGAATATTAAATGAAGTCGATTTCAGAATTCCTCTATCAAATAGAAAATTTCGGATCGAAGTAATAAATCCGTATAAAATGGCAAATGGAAAAAGTAATTTTCGAAGTAAGTTCATTTTACGAAAGTATAATTTTTTTCGTTAATTTGTTTTACGAATTTGCTTCAGGTTTCGCATTTCAATTTTTCTCCAACGGCATGAAACCTGAAACAAATTAAACCTGAAACCTGAAACTAAAAGCAAAAATGAAAATCAAAAATATAATCTCAGTTCTCGAAGAAATGTCTCCTTTGGCTTACGCCGAAGATTTTGACAATGTTGGACTTTTAGTCGGAGATGCTGAAACCGAAAGCACGGGCGTTTTGGTTTGCCACGACGCTCTGGAAAATGTAATTGACGAGGCGATTTCTAAAAATTGCAATTTGGTTGTTTGTTTTCACCCAATTCTGTTTTCAGGAATAAAAAAAATTACTGGAAAAAATTATGTTGAACGTGCCATTTTAAAAGCGATTAAAAATGATATTGCGATTTATGCCGTTCACACCGCTTTAGATAATCATTCGGCTGGAGTAAATAAAATATTTTGTGATGCGTTGGGCTTGACAAATACCAAAGTTTTAATTCCGAAACAGAATTTTATTCAAAAATTAGTTACTTATACAGTTCCAGAAAATGCTCAAAAAGTGCGTCAAGCTTTATTCGATGCTGGCGCTGGAACAATTGGAAATTATGACAATTGCAGCTTTAATTCGGAAGGAATTGGAACTTACAAAGGAAATTCAGAAAGCAATCCCGTAATTGGTGAGCGTCATGAATTAACAGAAACTCAAGAAATAAAAATCGAAGTTACATTTGAAAAGCATTTACAATCCAGAATTTTAAAAGCGCTTTTTGCCAATCATATATATGAGGAAGTCGCTTATGAAATTTATAATCTTGAAAATCCGCATCAGAATATTGGTTTGGGAATGATTGGCGAATTTGAAAATGAAATGGATGAAAAGGAATTTCTTCACTTCGTAAAAAACAAAATGATTGCCGACGGAATACGCCATTCGGCATTTTTAGGCAAAAAAATCAAAAAAGTAGCTGTTTTAGGCGGCTCAGGAAGTTTTGCCATAAAAAATGCAATTCAGGCTGGAGCCGATGCATTTTTGACCGCCGACTTAAAATACCATCAATTTTATGAGGCCGAAAATCGACTACTTTTAGCAGATATTGGTCATTTTGAGAGCGAACGCTATACAAAAAACTATATTGTTGATTATCTTCGAAAAAAAATCCTTAATTTTGCCATCATTTTATCAGAAGAAAATACAAATCCAGTTAAGTACTTATAGAAACTTATAGAATATGGCGAATACGAAAGAATTAAGTGTTGAGGACAAGTTAAGAGCAATATACGATTTACAGCTTATTGACTCTAGAATTGACGAAATCAGAAACGTGAGAGGAGAACTTCCTTTAGAAGTGGAAGATTTAGAAGATGAAGTTGCAGGTTTAAGCACGCGTTCAGAGAAACTGAAAAGTGAACTTGAAGTGATTGAGGAGCAAATCAAAGCAAAGAAAATTGCTATTGAAGAGCACAAAGAGGTTATCAAAAAATACACAAAACAACAAGAATCAGTTCGTAATAACAGAGAATTTAATTCTTTGACTAAAGAGGTTGAATTTCAAGAATTGGAAATTCAATTAGCTGAAAAGCAAATCAAAGAAATGAAAGCTTCTATCGAGCACAAAAAAGAAGTTATTTCTAATTTAAAAGAAAAACTTGATGCTAAAAGCTCTCATTTAAAACATAAAAAATCTGAATTAGATGCTATCATGGCTGAAACTCAGAAAGAAGAAGCTTTCTTGAGCGAGAAATCTGCTGAATATGCTTCTCAAATCGAAGACAGATTATTAGCTGCTTACAACAGAATCAGAAGCAGCGTTCGTAACGGATTAGCTGTAGTTTCTATTGAAAGAGGAGCTTCTGCGGGATCTTTCTTTACAATTCCACCACAAACTCAGGTTGAAATTGCTTCAAGAAAGAAAATCATCACTGATGAACACTCTGGAAGAATTTTAGTTGATACTCAATTAGCTGAAGAAGAAAAAGAAAAAATGGAACAATTGTTCGCAAAATTCTAAATATCAAGTCCCGATTAAATCGGGACTTTTTTTTTGCATTAATTTTTTTTTGCAAAAGATTAAAATCATATTTTTTACCTTTAGAAAAAATTTAAGTTTTGGGAATTAAAAAAGGCATTCGCTTCATTACATTAAAATCAGTTGGATCTTATATTAACTTTTTGAGTTATGTGCGTCCGCAAAAAGCCGTTGAACTTTCTTATGCACTTTTTAGCCAGCCAAGAATTGGAAGGCTGCAAAAAGAAGAACTACCAAAAGTTTTAAAGAATACAGAAACAGAAATTTTTCATCATAACGAACATCATTTTCAAACCTATATCTGGAAAGGAAATGAAACCAAAATTTTGTTAGTTCACGGCTGGGAAAGCAATGCTTCGCGTTGGAAAAAAACGTTACCTCATCTTCAAAAATCAGGAAGCACTATTATTGCAATTGATGCACCAGCGCACGGGCAAAGTAGCGGAAAAGAATTCAATGTTCCTCTTTATGCGGCATTTATTAATAAGGCAGTCGAAAAATATCAGCCGGAAATAATTATCGGACATTCGATTGGCGGTGCTGCATCTATTTATCATCAATATTTATTTCCAAATACTAGCATTAATAAAATGGTAATTTTGGGAGCTCCGTCAGAATTGAAAACTTTGATTGACAATTACATCTCAATGTTGAGTCTCAATACCAAAATGTTTTCGCTTTTGGAAAGCAAATTTCTCGATAGATTCAATTTTAAATTAGAAGATTTTTCAGGACAAAAATTTGCTTCAGAATTTAATATTCCAGGCTTGATTGCTCACGATGTTTCCGATAAAATTGTTGCTTTTGAAGAAGGAAAAAAAATAGCAAGCAACTGGAAAAATAGTCAATTTATCGAAACAACTGGTTTAGGTCACGGAATGCATGATGATGAATTGTATGATAAAGTCATTGAGTTTCTTTTTGAAGGTTCAAAGTAACAGAGAGACAAAGGTTTTTCCATATTTTTGTCACCCTGAGCGAAGTCGAAGGGCCACAAGCAGCTCGACAAAGATTGACGATTTTAGGAATGGAGTTTCTTGTGTTCCTTCGACTTCGCTCAGGATGACAAGCGCTATCTAAACAACAATTTTAAAATACTTCAACAACTCCTTCTCTCCTTTTGCAGTCACAATTATTGCTCTGGAATTTTCGGTTTTTCTCAACCAATCTTCATTTTTCATTTTATTGAAAAGCAAAGTTCCAACTGAACCGGCAATGTGATTTCTTCGTTCGCTCCAATCTAAACAGGGTTTTAGAAATATTCGCTTTTGCTTTTGCGCTTCTTCTAAATTAATTCCAAAATCAGAAAACCATTTTTTTCCTTCAATGCTAATTTCAAATGCATTATTATTTTCTTTAATAATATTTTGTTCCAATAAACTATCCGTTAACGCAACACCAATTTTTCCGGCTAAATGATCATAACAAGTTCGGCAAAATTTTATTGGAGGATATTTTTCGGGTTTATTTTTTGAAAGAATTTCTGGTTTCGGAACTAAACTTGCCATTGCTTCAAGTGCGTAAGCGACTTCTTTATTCGAAAATCTATAATATTTATGACGTCCTTGTTTTTCTACACAAAGCAAATTGGCATCGAGAAGTTTTCCTAAATGCATGCTTATATTTTGTGGTGAAGTATTTACAGAAACCGCTAATTCTGTGGCTGTAAAAGCTCTTCCGTCCATTAAAGTCCATAAAATTGAGGCGCGTGTTGGGTCGCCAATTAAAGATGCCGTTTTTATAAATTGATCTTCCATCTAAATTTTCATAGTTAAGTACAGAATGAACTATTGCCTTGTAAAGTTAAATAACTTTGCTAAAAACATTCTACATGAATCCTACTTTATTCCTTAAATCTGATGTCAGCAATCCTTATTTGATCTACAAAACCATGTTGCAAAACAATCGGGTTTATTGGGATGAAACGAATAAAATATGGGCAATATATTCTTATGAAGATTGCGTTTCAATTTTGAAAAATTCAAAAGCTGAAATTCCAGTTGTAAATGCGAACAACGAACAAAAACTGAATAAAAAGACTCTAGAAATTTTAAATAATCTGACACGATTATCAAACGGAATTCAGCATGAGATTTCAAAAGAAATTGCAATGTTGCTGTTCTCAAAAATGAAAACAGTTGCTATTAATTTGATTATTTCTCAATTAATAAAAAGTGATCTGACTGAAAATAAAATCGATTGGGTAAATTCGGTTTGCAAAAAATTGCCTGTTTTGGTTGTTCTGAGAAGTTTTGGTTTTGAAGAAAAAGATTGTGAATTTATTTCAGAAAAAATTGAATCTTTGGTTAAAATAATGCTTCCGCAGAAAACAGAAGAACAAGTGAAATTGATAAATGAAGTTTCGTCAGCAATCTTTTTGATTGTAGAAAAGCAGCTTTCTTCATTACATTTTTTCGAATCTTTGCAAGCCAAAATTTCGGAAGCAAATTCTCTTTCGCTTGACGAAATAAAAACAATAAGCATTAGCAATTTAATTGGATTATTTATTCAGAGTTTTGATGCCGGAAGAGGAATTTTAAGTAATTCATTATTACAGATTCTGAATTACAAGACGTTTTCAAATAAAGATGAAATACAAAAATCGGTTATTGAAACGTTGCGTTTTAATCCTCCAATTCATAATACAAGACGAATTGCGACTGAAGATATTTCTATCGGCGAAAGCCAAATTAAAAAAGGTGATCAGATATTAATTGTACTTGCATCGGCAAATCTTGATTCTGAAAAATTTGAAAATCCAATTAACTTTGACATTGAAAGAAGTAACAATAACGAAAATCTGACTTTCGGAATTGGCGGTCATATGTGTCTTGCAAAACATTTTTCAATTCATTTAGCCACTGAAGCTTTATGGTTTTTATTTGATAACTATAAAACAATAGAACTTTTAGAAAATAATATTCAATACGAACCCATGATCAACGCCAGATTGCCAAAAACAATATGGATTTCATTACAATAAAAAATAAAAATATGATAGCTGTAATTTTTGAAGTTATTCCGAACGAAGGAAGAAAAGAAGAATATTTAGATATAGCCGCAAATCTAAAACCTGAATTAAACCATATTGATGGATTCATTTCTATAGAAAGATTTCAAAGCTTAGCTGATCCTGGAAAAATTTTGTCTTTGTCGTTTTGGAGAGATGAAAAAAGCATTCAACAATGGCGAAATCTTGAAATGCATCGTCAGGCACAGGAAAAAGGCAGAAATGAAGTTTTTAAAGATTATCATTTACGAATTGCAACTGTTGTTCGCGATTATGGAATGTTTGAAAGAAATGAAACTCCGGAAGACAGCAAAGAATTTCATTCTTAAGGTTCAAAGTGACAGAGCAACAAAGGGACAAAGGTTTATCTTTTAATACTTATCCCTAGTTTTGTCATTCCGAGGAACGAGGAATCTCCACAAGTAGCTCGACAAAGATTGTCCGCTATTCTGTGCGGAGTTACGTGTGGAGATTCCTCGTTCCTCGGAATGACAAGATTACGGGAAATCTAAAATCTAAAGATCTAACAAATCTAAATTTTGCCTACTTTTGCACTATGGAAGAAAATTTAAAACGTCTTAATAAATTTATTGCCGAAACGGGATTTTGTTCTCGTCGCGAAGCCGATAAACTTATCGAAGAAGGACGTGTGACAATAAATGGTGTTGTGCCGGAAATGGGAACTAAAGTTTCACCAAATGATGAAATACGCGTAGATGGAAAATTAATCGTGGAGAAACACGAAAAAATGATTTATTTGGCATTCAACAAACCGGTTGGAATTGAATGTACAACTAATTTAGAAGTCCGAAATAATATTGTTGATTATATTAATTATCCAAAACGTATTTTCCCAATTGGAAGATTGGATAAAGCGAGTGAAGGATTAATTTTTATGACGAATGACGGTGATATCGTAAACAAGATTTTGCGCGCCCGAAACAATCACGAAAAAGAATATACGGTTACAGTAAACAAACCCATTACAGATCGTTTTATTCAGAGAATGGGAAATGGTGTTCCGATTTTGGATACGGTAACTAAAAAATGTAAAGTTGAGCAAATCAGCAAATACACTTTCAAAATTATTCTGACTCAAGGTTTAAACCGCCAAATTCGAAGAATGTCTGAATATTTGGGTTATGAAGTTACGGCGTTGAAACGTATTAGAATTATCAATATTTCTCTAGACGTTCCTGTTGGTCGATACCGTGATTTGACTGATGCTGAAATAAAAGAATTAAATCAGTTAATTGAGCCTTCGAGCAAAACGGAAGAAGCAAGTTTTCCAAAAGTCGAAAGTCCGAAACCAGCTTCCAATCGAAGAACAACATTTATCTCAAAACACGATCCCCGATTTAAAAAAAGAGGCGATAATTAAAGTAAAATCATAAAAAATCCCGAACCATAAAACAGTTCGGGATTTTTAATTTCTTATTTTTTTTCTGTCAGGAAATCATAATAAAATGCTTTAGACAGGAAAGTAGCGTTTTGGTAAAAATCAATCAATTCCTCTCTTTGTATTTCAGTTTTACCACCATCTAAATTATTTTTTTGAAAATATTCTCTACGAGTATCATCGTTAAAATTCAAACTGCTTAGAAATTGTGGCGTTACTCCTTTATTTACAGAGATATTATAATTTGTAATTAAATTTCCCCAATTTACATAACTGCACAAAAGAACCGTTCCATAAAAATACCAAACCATTTGATTGACCAAATAAGCATTTGTTTTCTGTTTTGCGATTTTCAAAAAAGTATAAACCAAACCAATAATTGCCAAAATAAGAAAAGCATAAACTCCCAAACGTTTATATGTTAAACCAAAAAATGAAACATATTCAGCATTTTTGACAAAAGTACTTACAATCAAAACTCCATTTAGAAAAATCCAGATCTTAGAAAGTGTTTTAAGAAGAGTTGCTTTTTTATCAAAATTGAATCCGCCTTTGAAATAAAACATAATTACGCCAACCGCCATTAAAATTGAAAGGATAACAGAATTTACTCTTTCATGTGTATCAGCACTCAATTTAGAAGCCTGCGCCGTAACTACTTCAAAAAACTGTTCGTAATTATACGTTACGATAAAAACCAAAAGCATCAAATTCAGCAATCCTAAAGTAATTACACCGCTTTTTCTTTCGAAATCTAAATCTAGAAATGAAAATGTATTCTGGCTTTTGACTTCGGCAATATTTTTAAACTCATTATCAAGAAGTTCATTTTTTTCATAACAAACTTCAGGAACCCAATAATTCCAAAAACTGAATGAGATATAAAAACCTGCAATACTTAACAGCAAAAACTGTGGCACATCAATATCTAATTGATAATCTGTAAAAAGAGAAGAAAAATGCGCGCTCCCAAAAGAATAGACAACGAAAAACAATCCTAGAAAAATAGCTGGAATTAAAACAAAAGCAACCAACTTTTTAGCAAAATTATTATGAATTTGCTTTTCTGGAAGCCATTGTTTGAAAATCCAGATACGCCCTAAAGAAGTTATTCCGTTTAGGAATATCAATGGAAAAACCTGAACGATTTTTAATTTATTATCCTGCGTTTTGAACTGCAAAAACAAAATTGAAATTGCCATTGCAAAGAAAGAAGCCGCATCACCGTACCATCCGAAAGCCAAACAAGACAAAACCGATGTTATGACCAATATTAAATGTGTTCTTTCAGTAAATTTATCCTGAAAGAAATAGCAAATAAATCCAATTAAGACAAGTCCAAAAATAGACCAGTTAAGTCCTGGATCTTCTCTGTAAAAAAGCAGTAAAAAGATAAAACTGCAAACTAAAATAATGTGGTGTTTTTTCATGGTTATTTAATTAAAAGTACTTTGCATTTCAAAGTTATTAGACAAAAAAATATAGTTATTAAGATTTCATTAATTTTTCAAGGTAAGAAAGATGCTCTTTAAAAGCCGCACGTCCTAAAGCAGTTACCTGATAAGATGTACGCGGTTTTTTTCCAACAAATTCTTTTTTAACTTCAATATATTCTGATTTTTCAAGCGCTGAGGCATGACTTGCTAAATTACCATCGGTGATATTCAAAAGGGTTTTCATCTCGGTAAAATCTACCCAGTCGTTAACCATCAAAACGGACATAATACCCAGTCTGACACGGCTTTCAAAATCTTTATTTAGTTTATCAATAATTCCCATTGGGTTATTTGTATTTTTTGAACATCACTAATCCGTATATAATATGCAGGATTCCGAATCCAATAATCCAAAATATCAAACCATAACCTATATAAAAAAGCGAAATACCTCCTAAAATAAGCTCCAAAAAGCCCAAATATTTTATATCTGAAAAAGTATATTTTTCGGCATTTATCACTGCAAGACCGTAAAATATCAAAGTTGATGGCGCAACTAAACCGAAATATCCGTGATAGATTAAGGCCAAACAGAAAATACCTCCCGCCACTAATGGAACGGCTAAATTAAACAGCATTTTTTTTGTTGCTGATGTCCAAATTGGCAAATTGTATTTTCGGGATTTTCTAATTGTAAAAAAGGCTCCAAATACAAATGCACAAACTAAAATTACAACTCCAGTCAGGAATAAATGAGAAACCAAGTTTCCAGATAACAAAATATGATCATCAGTAAAATACTCAATACCATTTACCTTAAACAACTGATATACATACAAACCGCCAATTAAGGCCGAAAGTCCAGCAAAGACTCCCGAAAGTCCGCTTAATGATATAAATCGTGAAGAACGCTCCATCATGGAACGAATATGTGCTAAATCTTCTTGGTGTTTCTGATTCATAATAAAAGTACTTTGCAGTACAAAGTTATTATTTATTTTGGATTGACAAATAAAAAAACACTTTTTATTTTATTGAGGTTTAAAGTTTTTTTTCTGAAAAAATTTTAAACCCTTGTAGAAAAGTGATTTGTTATTACCTGAGAGCCGCGTGAGGGATAGAAGCAATCCGCCGCAGCGGAGCGAATAGCCCGACCGTCTCGTTGCAAAAGGGCGCATAACCATAAAGCATATTTGCCCTTTTGCAACGAGACGGTCACGCCCAAAGCATATAAAACGAAAAAAGCCTATTCACATAATGAACAGGCTTTTGTTGTGAATTTTTAATTTAAAACCATCTTCTTCTTTTGAATAAAAAGACTCCGAAAGTTGATAAGATGATGGAGACTAAAAGTAGAATCCAGATTCCGTATTTGCTTTCTTCTAAACCGTTTGGTACGTTCATTCCGTACAAACTGGCAATTAGAGTTGGAATCATTAAGATGATAGAAATTGAAGTCATCTGCTTCATGATGTTATTCATATTATTTGAAATCACCGAGGCATAAGCATCCATCATTCCGGTCAAGATATTACTATAAATATTTGCCGTGTCTTGTGCCTGACTTAATTCGATTTCAACATCTTCTAACAAATCCAAATCGTACTCTGCTTTGTGTGCTTTTAGATTTTTAATGCGTTGAAATAAAACATCATTTGCTTTTAAAGATGTAATAAAGAAAACCAAACATTTTTCAATTTGAAGCAATGCCTGCAGCTCTTCATTTTTAATAGATTTCTCTAAATTATCCTCGGCCAGTTTTATTTTTTGATTTACTTGTTTCAAATATTTTAGATACCAAACACTCGATGACAAAAGCAATCTCAAAACCCAGTCAAAATTATTTTTCACCTGAATGCATTTGCGTCGTGAATACAACATAAAATCATATATAACCTCTGTTTTGTAAAAAGTAATTGTCACGCAAATATCATCTTTGAAAATCACCCCCATCGGAATGGTTTGAAAAGGAAGTTTAATATCGTTACTTTTTATAGGAACACGCATGATAATAAGTGTCCACCCGTCTTCGACTTCTATACGGGGTCTTTCATCAATATCCTCAATATCATTGTAGAATGCTTCAGGAATTTGAAGTTCTTCTAATAAGTATTTTTTTTCTGTTTCTGTAGGATCCTCGATACTTATCCAGCAATTTGGAATCCATTTTGGTATTTCTAGTAATCCGTTGTCGTTTGTGTAAAAGGCTTTCATTTCAAAATACAGGTTTTTATCGCAGCATTTTGAAATTTCAAAAGCTGCTTTTAATTAAATACTAACGAATAATAATCGTCCATTTGGAGAAGTGTTTTTTTAAGTGGTGCAAAAGTATCCTTTATTTTTAAGAACCGAAACTTTAAACTATTAATTAAATATTAAAAACAACAAAGCCTGCTCAAATGAACAGGCTTTGCAAAGTATTTTGAAAAAAAATTATTGATTTCTTGCACTTCTCATTTTACGCGCTAAAAGTGTATTTTTAAGCAACATCGCAATTGTCATTGGTCCTACTCCACCTGGAACTGGTGTTATGAATGATGCTTTTTTGCTTACGCCGTCAAAATCAACGTCACCTTTGATAACGTATCCTTTTGCGTTTGATGCATCTTCTACACGAGTAATTCCAACGTCAATAATTGTTACTCCTTCTTTTACCATATCTGCTTTTAAGAATTCTGGAACTCCTAAAGCTGTGATGATAATATCAGCATTTTTAGTGTATTCTTCTAAGTTTTTAGTACGACTGTGAGTCAAAGTAACTGTAGAATCTCCAGGATTTCCTTTGCGGCTCATTAAGATACTCATTGGACGCCCAACGATATGACTTCTTCCAATTACGACTGTATGTTTTCCTGAAGTTTCAACTTTGTAACGCTCTAATAATTCCATAATTCCGAATGGTGTTGCTGGAATAAAACTTTCCATTTCAAGTGCCATTCTACCAAAGTTAGTTGGATGAAATCCGTCTACGTCTTTATCAGGATCGATTGCTAATAAGATTTTTTGCTCGTCAATGTGTTTCGGCAAAGGCAACTGAACAATATATCCATCTAGATTATCATCTTCGTTTAACTCTTTTATTTTCGCAAGCAATTCGTCTTCGGTAATCGTTTCCGGCAGACTTACTAAAGTAGAATCAAATCCGATTTCCTGACATGATTTTACTTTACTTCCTACGTAAGTTAAACTTGCACCATTGTTTCCAACTAAAACCGCTGCTAAATGAGGCACTTTTCCTCCAGCTGCTTTTATAGATTGAACTTCGATTGCAATTTCGTTTTTAATGTCGTTAGATGTTTTTTTACCGTCTAGTAGTTGCATTGTGTTTTGTTTCAGGTTTAAAGTTTCATGTTTCACGTTATTTGTGAAACTTAAATATTTATGTAATTAAAAAAGTTTCAAATTTCAGTCTCTAACTTGAAACCTGAAACTTGAAACTTTTAATTTTATTATCTCGGCATTCCGCCTGGCATTCCTTTCATTCCGCCCATCATTTTCATTAGGTTTTTTCCGCCCGGACCTTGCATCATCTTCATCATCTTGCTCATTTGGTCAAACTGCTTCATTAACTGATTTACTTGCTCGACTTTAGTTCCCGAACCTTTAGCGATTCTGGCTTTTCTTTTTACGTCGATAATGGCTGGTTTACTTCTTTCTCCTGGCGTCATCGAGTGAATGATAGCTTCGATATGTTTGAAAGCATCATCTTCAATTTCTACATCTTTCATGGCTTTTGAAGCACCTGGTATCATTCCAACCAAGTCTTTCATGTTACCCATTTTTTTCACTTGCTGAATCTGCGTTAAGAAGTCATCAAAACCAAATTCGTTTTTAGCGATTTTCTTTTGAAGTTTTCTAGCTTCTTCTTCGTCAAATTGTTCCTGAGCTCTTTCAACAAGAGACACAACGTCTCCCATTCCTAAGATACGCTCAGCCATACGTTCTGGATAGAAAACATCAATTGCTTCCATTTTTTCTCCAGTACCAACAAATTTGATTGGTTTGTTTACAATCGATTTGATCGAAAGCGCAGCTCCACCACGAGTATCACCATCTAATTTCGTTAAAATAACTCCATCAAAATTCAAGATATCGTTGAAAGCTTTTGCTGTGTTTACAGCATCTTGTCCTGTCATCGAATCGACAACGAACAATGTTTCTTGTGGTTGAATTGCTTTGTGTACACGAGCAATTTCATCCATCATTTCCTGATCTACTGCAAGACGTCCGGCTGTATCGACAATTACGACATTGAAACCGTTTGCTTTTGCATGTTTGATTGCATTTTGAGCAATCTCAACAGGATTTTTGTTTTCTGGTTCTGAGTAAACCTCAACACCTATTTGATCTCCAACAACATGAAGCTGATTAATCGCCGCTGGACGGTAGATATCACACGCTACAAGAAGTGGTTTTTTATTTTTCTTAGTCTTTAAAAAGTTGGCTAATTTGCCTGAGAAAGTAGTTTTACCAGAACCTTGAAGCCCCGACATCAAAATAACAGTTGGATTTCCTGATAAGTTAACACCAGCAACATCTCCACCCATTAATTCCGTCAACTCATCTTTTACCAGTTTTACTAATAATTGTCCTGGTTGTAAGGTTGTAAGTACGTCCTGACCAATTGCTTTGTCTTTTACTCTAGCTGTAAAATCTTTAGCAATTTTAAAGTTAACATCGGCATCAAGTAATGCACGACGCACTTCTTTTAAAGTATCGGCAACGTTTACTTCTGTAATTTTACCGTGTCCTTTTAATATATGGAACGCTTTATCTAACTTATCGCTTAAATTATCAAACATATTATTTTCTTTATTTGAAGTGCAAAGATAATCTAATTAGATATTTCAGGCAATTTTTATTTGTATGCATTTAACCGCAAAGAACGCGATCCCGATAGCCATCGGGATACGCAAAGAATGGTATGTTATTTTGCTCGCAAAGCCGGAAAGTTTTTTCACGCAGATTTAAAAAGATTTAAGCAGATTCAAACAGATTATAATTTTAAGTTCTAAAAAATTAAATCTGCCAAAATATGCGTGAAACAAAAAACGCAAAAGAATAAACCTTTGCGCCTTTGTTACTTTGTCTCTTTGAACCTTTTAAATTAAAATTGAAAGTATATGAAAGGTTGTGATCCTGCTACTGCTGTTGCATAAACAATCCAATAAACGAATCCTAGAATTATTGCTTTTACTAATATTGGCGTTTTATCAAAAACAGATTTCATTCCATTTGTGAAGGTTTCTGGTAAGAAATGCCACACATAACCAAACAACATTAATCCGAATACATTTTTATAACCAATTACAATTGTTTTCCAAAGTTCTGGTTCGAATGTTAATTGGCCAATATTATTAATTACCTGTAAAGCCGTTTCGAAATCTCTTGCACGGAAGAAAATCCAGCAGAAAACTACAAAATGGAATGTAATTACGATGGAGAAAAATCTCCAAAGGAAATTTGGACTTTTATCTTTTTTAGAAGGGAAAATCTCCACGAAAATTTTATGAATCGCCAAAGCCAATCCGTGTAAAGCTCCCCAAACGATAAATTGTGCTCCTGCTCCGTGCCATAATCCGCCCAAAAGCATTGTGGTGAATAAATTTAAATTAGTTACCAGAGTTTGTTTCTTTTTGCTGGAAAGTAAAAATGACAAACAAAAAAGTAATATTGAAACGGACGCAACAATCAACGGAATTACACTTGTATTATAACTTGTGATTCCCCAAACCAACAATCCAAAGAAAAACAAACTAGGGAATAAATATCCCGCAAAAGATCCTTCACGGTTTCCTCCCATCGAAATATATAAGAAATCTTTCAGCCAAGTTGAAAGCGAAATGTGCCATCTTCTCCAGAAATCAGTTATTGAAGTTGATTTATATGGCGTTCTAAAATTGACTGGCAATTTGAATCCAAGCAATAAAGCGATTCCGATTGCCATATCTGAATATCCTGAGAAATCACAATAAATTTGAATTGCATAACCGTAAGAAGCCATTAAATTCTCAAAAGAAGTATAACTCAACGGCGTATCAAAAACACGATCAACAAAGTTTACGGAAATATAATTCGAGATTACTGTTTTCTTAATCAATCCGCCAATAATCAAAAACAAAGCGTTGTTTACATCTTGTCTCGAAAGATTTAATTTTTGATAAATCTGCGGAAGAAAGTCTTTTGCACGCACGATTGGTCCGGCAACTAACTGCGGGAAAAACGAAACGAAAAATAAATATTCGATGTAATTTTTGGTTGGCTTAATTTCTTCACGGTAAATTTCAATAATATAACTCATCGACTGGAAAGTATAAAACGAAATTCCAACAGGAAGAAAAATATCATGAAGCTGATAATTGCCATGAAACATATCATTGAATGTCACAATCATAAAGTTCATGTACTTGAAATAACCTAATAATCCCAAATTCAAGATTACGCTTATTACAAGATATATTTTCTTAGAACTTTCTTTTGTTGCTCTATAAATAATCTGACTTAATCCATAATCTACAACAGAGGAAAGTAATAAAAGTAAAAAGTAAACACCGCTTGACTTATAGTAAAAGAAAAGTGAGAAGAGAATAACATACGTTAATCTCAAATAAAATGTTTTGCGTAAAAAAGCATACACAAAATAAAAAACCAGAAATAATCCGAGAAATAAACCGGTATTAAATAATAATTTTTCGTCTGGATTATAAACAAACCAGCTTTTAACTTGTTCTATTGTAATTGCACCAAAATTTTGAATGAACCAATCATTAATGCTATCTATTGTTATCAATTTAATTCTTTGATTTAAAATTATCGTATGCTTTTAAAACTGCCTGTGCAAACAAGTTTCCTTGTTTCTCATATCCTTTTTTAGAATAATGAACCCAATCTGGCCCAATTAATCCCTGAGTTTTTAATTTTCGGATTCCGTCCATACCTCCAAATTCATCATATAAATCCCAAACGGCAAAACCGTCTTTTTGTGCGATTTCCAAGATTTCTTTGGTATAATCTCTAATATAAGTATTAGGCTTTCTTCTCAATAAAGATGGCGGTGGAGTCATCACGATTATAGGAACGTTGATATTTTGAGCTTTGATATTGCTTATAAACTCTCTCAAATGTCTAATATAACCTTCAACTTCAAGTTTGTCATAACTTTCATTTGTTCCGAGCGAAAAAACAAGTAAATCTGGATGTACTGCTTTTAGCTGTTCAAAAAACAAAGGATATTTATTGTAATCTGAATATTTGGCTCCGTTTACGCCAATACCGCTATACAATATTCCTGGCGCATCTTTTTCCAAAACAATTCCGTTCAATTCATATTTAGAAGCTTCTTTATTCGGAATCAAATAAATTTTTTCTAATGCTTTATCGGAATTGAAGTAATGACAAAAAGAATCTGATTCTACATTCAACGGAACAAATTCGGAGCTTTTAATCGTTTTCTGCTTGGTTTCATTAGTCGGGATTTTTAAAATTCTTCCCGCTCTAATATTATTCGATTTTAAGCTATTCGCTTTTTTAATATCCGTAACTGAAATATTGTATTTGTCAGCAATTGTTGAAATTGCTTCTCCTTTTTTGATTTTATGCGTAATTACTTTTTTCTCTGTCGACTGAATCAGATTCACTTGAGAAGAAGTTGCTAAATCAAACATATTTTGATTTTGAGGCGTAATGATTTTAATGGTATTGAATTTATATGCCATATCTTTCACTCGCAATTCAACAGCAAAACCTCCATTATCACGCCAAAGTCCAATTCCGCTTAAACCAATAGGCGCATTTTTTGCAGGAAGAATATTTCTATAACTTTCCCAGCTTCTGTTCGAATAAAAACGTTCGTTATAAGAGCCGTTTGTTTTTGCCAGCTGATATGGAAAAACCAAACCGCGACCGCCATTTCCAAATTGCTGTTGCAGTTTTTTTCTCACTTCATTTGTCATCAAATCTCCCTGAATATGAGAATCTCCAATATGAACAATATTTATTTTCTGATTGTTCTGACTTTCATTTTCCTTTAATTTTTCGAAAAAATCTTTTAATACTTTCGCATTATAAATTTGATCATCAGAAACAGGATTAGCGACTATTGAATCGACTTTGTGAATCATATTTTTTGTTATTGGAAGTGAATCTGTTTTTGGGGCCTTGTCATTCGAAGAGAAAAAAAGACAACAGAAAAAAATAATCAATTTATTCATTTACACTATCATTTTTGACAGAAGTAGAATCTGCTTTGGTTTTTCGAGCTGCTCTTTGCTGATTCGCAACAGCTTCACGTTTTTCACGCAATATTTTATATTCTTCGTAACCTTTATTTAATTGAGTATATAATAAATTTCCAATTGCTTTTGCACCACGCTGATTAAAGTGCGTGTAATCTTTATTGGCTTTGGCCGGCGTTTCGTCAACCCATTTTACCATCGATCCGTCGCCACCCATCAAAGTATATAAATTTACGAAACCAGATTCAGTATCAAGTGCGTATCTTTTTTGTGCTTTCATCAAAGGTACAACAGCCGAATCAGTTTTCATTTCTAAATCGTATTTGGTCGATTTATCTGCTGTTGAGACAATTAAAATTGAAACTCCCGGGAACGATTCTTTTATTTTATTAACGGTTTTTGTCATTCCTCTTTCATACCAATTATAATTTTTGGTTCCGTAATTCAATACGTTTGTTCCGTAATGCAAAATAATCAAATCGTATTTCAAACTTTTATTAAAACCTTGCATTACATTGGCATTAAACATCGAAATTGGCAATCCAGAATTTCCTCTTTGTGAAAAGTTATCTACGTGAACGCCGCTTCCGTTGTCAAAATTGAAGCCGTAAATTGGAATAGAATCTGCATTTATGAAATTAGCTTTGAAAGCTTTCAAATGTCCTGAACTAACTTTTAAAGTGTTAATCAAATTATTTGGGGCCAAATTTTTCTTCAAAGTATCTTTTCCAATAATGAAATTCACTTTTCCATTTCTCGAAGCTCTTCCGTAAAATAAAGTCGGATTATCTAAAGTTGTTGAGTATTTATTGGTTCCTGCTTCATATTGTACCCAAGTTGGATTTGCTTTATCATTGGCAAAAAATACATGTCCGTTTACACCAAAAGGGCTTGAAGGTTTTTTGACATTTAAATAAGATTGCGTTTTCCAGTTTTTAGAATAAGTAGATTTCACCGAACCGCGCGAAGCCGCCGATTCTGAAGTTATAGAAACAAAACCAACGCCATTTCCGCCAAAACGTTCCTGATAATTAGTTCTTACATCCTGGACTATCAAATCGCCATCGGTCATTGAATCGCCGTAATACGCAATTCTGACATTCGATTCAGGATGTTTCTCTAGTTGATATAATTTTTCATAAAACGAAATCAGATATTGATAACCTTTGTAATTATCAAAAGTTTCAGATGGAAATTCAATTCCTTCGATATTTTCATAAACGATTTCTTCTTTTCCTTCCTGATCTTCAATTGCATCGAGGCTGTCGTTTGTGCCCAATGAATCTTTTGCAACAGCTTCCAAAAGTAAGCTATCAATAAGCACGTTTTTTGAATTCATTTTGCTTTCAGAAAAAATCTTGTCCGGCAAAATTTGCTTGAATCCAATAAAAGCAACCAATGCTAATGCAACAATGGCAAAAGACTGAAAAAAATATGACTTTGTATTCACTTGTAATTTTAAGTTTTGAAGGATGAATTGCAAAAATTAATTATACGAAATTTCTGCCAATTCTTTATGAAAAAATATGTGCAAAGATAAGATTAAAGCTTAATTATTAATTGTTTTTATTAATAAAGTAAAAAACAAAAAAGAGACCAGATAAATCTGGCCTCTTTATCAAAAAAAAAATAAAAAAAACAAAGCTAATGATTAACTAACTGTCTCATAAATGCTATTTGAAAATAACTTTTCCTGATTTAACTTCTTTATTGTCTGATAATATTTTATAAAAATAAAGTCCTTTGCTATAGCTTAAAGGAATATTCCAGCTTATTACCTGATTTGAAGTCACTTTACCCTTAAAAATTGATTTTTTATTTGCTAAATTTTCTGAATATATTACTATTTCAATTTCTTCATTAGTTGAAAAATTGGTTGAGAAATTAACTGACTCAGATGCTGGATTTGGAAAAACCACCAAATCCTGAGATGTGATCTCTAGTTGATTAGTTTTAGCTTTTTTCGCAGTACTTCCATCAGGAAAAATAGTTACAGTATTACTATATGAAACTTTATTACCTGAATAAATTTTTCTATAAAACTTAAGTGGTAACCCACCTATCATAGCTTGATAATAATCACGATTAGTCCCAACCATATCAACTTCTCCAATAACTTCACCATCAAATTCATTATATGCATAATATTCATATCTAAAGGTACCTGTCCCTCCCGTTGGATTACTTCCAGTGATATTAAATCCCGTAGCTTTACTTCCTGACAAAGTAATATTATTATTCGAAATATCTTGTGCAGGGAAAACAATAACAGCATTACTATAAGAACGCTGGTCATTAATCATTGCTTCCCTAACTACAAATGCTTTATCCTGCCCTATATTTCCCCCTGCTATAAAATTGTAAACGCTTGTTGGAATAGTAAAATTTCTAGTACTTTGCTCAAAAACCCAAGGATCTTCACCCTCTAAAGCATAAACATACCATTTATAATAATAATACCCGCCATAGCCTCCATTGGGTATACTACCTTGGACTTCTGAACCAACTAAATTAATGATGTTATTTGATAATTTAGGCCATATAGTTATTGTTATTGTATTACTGGTTCCCAAATAAGCTCCTAAATTATTATAAGTAAGTCGTTGATATAAAGTTGTCGAAACAGTGGTAAGATTTCTCAAATTTAAAGAAAAACCGTTCTCACCTGGAATTGTTTCCCAATCGCCACTACCAACTTTTTTCTGCCATACATAGCTATCAGATTCAGAAACCCACCATCCCCAAAGGGTAATAATTTCACGCTCCCCTTCATAAATATTTGTCGGTTGATTATTAGTTTGTAAAATAAATGGATTAGTTGAAGGAGGATTAGGTATGCTCGCTCCCTTCTTATAATTTACAGTAACCTTAATCATTTGAGATTCATCCTGAGAACAATTATTATTTGTACTAAACTTATAAACTATTTGAGTATCAGCAGTTACGATCTTTTTAAACTTTAATGTTAAAACAGTTGTTTTATTTGCCGTTAACGAGTTTCCGTTTGAGTAATTATGTGAAAAATAACCATCATTCGGCCCTAAGCAAACAACATCTGCACTGAGAACAATTGCAGGATCACTACTGTTCGTTCCTCTACATGTAACTAATATATCAACACTCCCTTCTTGACCTGAATCAAGATTTAAAGTGTGATTGAGCGGACTATAAGTTACAACATTTTGCGAAAAACCAATCTGTATACAAAACGACAAACATATCAATAAAAGTAATTTTATTTTCATATCAATTTATTTTCATATTAATAATCCTTAGTCACTAAAATTTAGTTGTTAGTAACTTTTTTCATGTTAATTTTTTTTTTGATTAAAAAATAACCCTCAAAAAATAAATTATCTGAGGGTTATCAAAATTATTTTATTTTAATATCGCGTACTCCAAAGTAGTATTTCCTCTTAAACCTGCATCATTTGTCATAGCAAGGAATTTCACTTTGTAATAATTTCCAGCTGCATCTTTTACAACATAAAAACGGTCTGTCCTAATGCTTGGCAATGAAGTTGGCCCACCACCATTTCTCCAGTTAGCTCCAATTACTCTTTGATCTGTTGCAGAAACAGTAAAGTTTGCTTCAACTACATCTGCTTTTGCAAAAGCCTCATAAGTTTTAACAGACGTTAATACTTGGTAAGCTTGTGTTCCTCCTTTTGAGTTTGTAGTAATAAAATCAGCATAACCGTATGTTACCTCGCCACTTCCCATGTTTAAGTAGTTTGTAAAAGTTGTGAAATTCAAATCCCATTTTGTTTTTGCTGGCTCTACTGAAACACTATTACCTGAAACTAGGCTAAAAAATGAAAAATTAAAGTCAGCATCTTTTGAGATTGTTTTCTCTGTAAAAGTTGTAGAAGTCAAATCAGCATATTGAATTTTATATCCATTTCCACTTCTTAAGATTCTAACTTTTTTCCATCCTCTTGCATCTCCATCAACACTTACTGAACCAACACCTGGTGTAGTAGTAGAAACTGCAAATCCTAGATTTACTAAATACACTTTGTTGTCAGCATCTGTAGCAGAAATTTCAGCAATTGCTGTTCCGATACCTGCTCCAGCTCCAGCTAAGACTCCAGTTGGGTTATCAACATAACCATTAGATGCAAGGGTTTCACCTGCTCCAACTGAAACATTTGCATCAGCCACCTGAGACAAAGTAATATCTGAAGTAGCTAATTTTTTTACAGCCATTTTAAGAGAACCATTGATGATTACTCTAAATTCTGAACCAGAAGAAAATCCTAAATCCCAAGAAGCTCTGTTTACAGATTTAGTTTCTGCAGCACTTAAATCAAGATAAAGTTGATTTGGTTGGTTTGGTCCACCAACAGAAGTCTTCAAAGTTTCTCCCACTGTTGGGATTTCTACTTTATTGTCGTCATCATTTGAGCATGATGCTAGTGATAGTAACGCGATTGATAAAAATAATAACTTTTTCATTGTATTCTATATTTATATTAAAGATTAAGGTTATATGCTAATTTTAAAAAGTAAGAACGTCCGTATGCAAGCATTACATCTGAGCCTGAAGCATGAGCTCCTGTATTGGCATTCGTTCTGTTTACATTAACTATGTCAAAAATATTTCTAGCGCCAAGGGTAACTTCTAAATGATTTTTGAAGAAATTTTGTCTAATTGAAGCATCAAGCCAGTTACTTGGGTCAACTTCAGACAAAACAAAACCAGAACTTCCTTCGGTAAATTGCTGTGCTTTTCCATTGTATTTATAATATCCCGAAACAACTGTTTTCCATTTTGGAAACATATAAGAAACACTTGCGTTTAAATTTAAAGTGTACAAAAATTGATCAGTCACACCGTTTTCTCCATTATCCATATTTTGAGAAACCCCAGCTAAAGTCGCACCAATATTAAAAGTCAGATAATCCAATCTAAA
Source organism: Flavobacterium resistens (assembly GCF_900182645.1). Taxonomy (GTDB): domain Bacteria; phylum Bacteroidota; class Bacteroidia; order Flavobacteriales; family Flavobacteriaceae; genus Flavobacterium; species Flavobacterium resistens. Next base: position 209,916 of record NZ_FXTA01000005.1, read on the forward strand.
CTGATTGGTCGAAGAGAAGTTCCACATTCTGTATTTACTAATATTGATAAATTGATACATTGGACTTCCTGTGTCTATATTATCTCCAACATATGCCTGATCGATTTTATCTTTTAAATCCAAATAACTTCCAGCAAATGTATTTGCCATTTGCAATCCAGATGAAAAAGCCGTTATTTTTTTGACACTCAATTCATAAGAAGTACTTTTTTCAGGAACTAAATTTTCATTTCCTACAAAAAAGTGGCCATCGAAAATTTGTTTTGAATATAATTCGTTAAAATTTGGCGTCCTAAATCCAGTACCAAAAGAACCTCTTAATTCTAAGCCTTTATCAAATAAATATCTCAAAGCAATTGAGGAAGCGTATTGATTATCAAATTTTGACTGAGCAGAAAAACGTAATCCTGGTTTTATAGAAAATCGTTCTGTCGCTAAAATTTCTGCAGAAGCGAAGAAATCATAGTTTTCCAATGTTTTTTGAATCGGAACATAAACTTTGTTTGCCTCCTGAACTAGAGAAAAACCTTGATTATTTACAAATTCGTATCCTAACTGAAAATCTAATGTTTTACTTTCAAAAAAGTTATTGAATGTTCCCATCGAAGAGAGCACTTCCATCGACTGGTCTTTTACCTTCACATTAAGTGATTCGTCTCTGGTATATAAATTATATCTAAAATCTTCAATATCTCTTTCTTGCTTTTGATGCGTAACGGTAATATTATAATTTACTTGCGAAAACATTTTACCAATAGCATTCAAATTATTAAAATATCGATTTGTAAAATACCTGCTATCTTCAGCATAACGATAAGGTGCAGTATTAAAGCCAGATTGCACAGTACTATTATAATAATCTACATTTTCGTCTAAAAATTCAAATCGGTAAAAAAAACGGAAATTGCCTTTTTGATAGGAAAGCAAAGCTGTACCATTTAATTGTTCTTTTGGTAACCAGCTGTATCCTCTAGTACCATCATTTTCCATATAATTTTTGCCGTTCTTATCTCCTAAATAACCCTGAAAATCATTTCTATTAATTCCGGCACTCACATACCAATTTTCACTAAAAGTATGACCAATACGCAAATTCTGAATATGCCTTCCTTTATCAAAAAGAGAATATTCGTTACCAACCGTTTCTTCTTGAGCAGCAACATTAATATCCCATTTATACTTCGAATATTTTTTTGTAATAATATTAAGAACACCGCTTACTGCATTTGCCCCATAAACAACTCCCATTGCACCTTCTACAATCTCGATGCGTTCTACATCATTAAGGTTAATTTGTGAAAGGTCAGTGTTGTTTCCTAAACCGCCCTCGTTAACCAATGGAACATTATCAACCAAAATTTTAAAATATTGCGCATCCAATCCAAATAACGAAACCGTCGAACGACCACTTGTCCCACTTGGTGTAACTGTAATATTTAAATATTGATTTAACACATCTGATAAATTATTTGCTGCTAAATTCTTGATATCCTTATTAGAAATAACTCGAACATTATATACAGACTTTTTTATAGATTGAGGCTCAATTTGCCCTGTTACAACAACCTCAGAAAGTTTTTCCTGAGAGACAATACTATCTTTTTGCTGAGCAAAAGAATAGGTACAAAATAGAAATCCAGCAAAAAGGGTAATTTTAATTTTCATTATTTTTATTCAGTCTTAATAATGGCGCAAATATATAAACTATTTTTATTTGTTCTAAATAAATTATATATATTTGCAAAAATTAAAAAACAAAATAATAAGTTATGATTACAAAAAGCCTCTATTTATCGGCCGTAATGGCTTTGACTTGTGGTCTTGGTTTCGCTCAGGACAAAAAACAACAAGACATTAAATCAATAAAATCAATGTGTGGTTGTTATGAAGTAAAATTCAATTTTACCGAAACATTTTCATATCCTAAAGATTCTCTTACTTATAAACCATCTGAGACTAAGCACGAATCAGCTTTAGAATGGGTTGAATTATTAGAAGATACTCCAAACAAAATCGTAATGCAGCATTTATTGATTGTAAGCGATGATATGATTATCAAACACTGGAGACAAGACTGGCTTTATGAAAACACAGACTTATATTCTTTCGATAAAGGAACTTCTTGGAAGTATAAAAAATTAGATAAAAAAGCAGTTAAAGGTCAATGGACTCAAAAAGTATATCAAGTAGATGATAGTCCGCGTTATGAAGGATCATCAACTTGGGTACATGTTGACGGAAACGATTACTGGGCAAATGTTGCCGATGCGCCACTTCCTAGAAGAGAGCAAACAAAACGTAATGATTATAATGTTTTAAAAAGAAGAAACATTCACGAAATCACTTCTACAGGATGGAACCATGAGCAAGACAATGACAAATTGGTTCGTGATGATGCTGGAAAAGATGTTTTATTAGCACAAGAAAAAGGTTTTGATGTTTATACTAAAGTTCCAGATTCTAAATGTGCTGCTGCACAAAAATGGTGGGGAACAAACAAAGTACTTTGGAAAAACGTTCGTGATAAATGGCAAACTCTTTTTGACAGACATCAAGATTTAAACTTAGAAGCAAAAGTAGATCGTAAAGCTTTGTATTCTCTTTTATTTGATTTAAAACCAGAAGCAACAAAAGCAGAATCTGATGCTATCATCGAAAAGTTCGTTAAAAAATAAAAATTGTTAGTTAAATAAAAAAAAAGCCGGTAATTTCTAGATTGCCGGCTTTTTTTTGGAAAACAAAAAAGCCGACAGTCATAACTATCGGCTTTAAAATATCTTTGTTTTTAAATATTACATTCTCTCAGGAACCTCAATTCCTAACATAGAAAAGGCCGATTTAATAACTTCGGCTACTTTTTGAGAAAGCTGTACTCTGAAAATCTTTTTAGTCAAATCAACTTCGCCTAAAATATGTACAGATTGATAGAATGAATTATATTCTTTTACCAAATCATATGTATAATTTGCAATCAAAGCCGGACTGTGATTTTGAGCTGCATTCTGAATTACTTCTGGGAAAAGTTCGATTTGTTTTACCAATTCTTTTTCTTTTTCATGTAATTCTTCAATTGTTGTTTTTGCAGAAAAATCAAAATCAGCTTTGCGAATTATCGATTGAATTCTCGCATAAGTATATTGAATAAACGGACCTGTATTTCCAGCAAAATCTACAGATTCCTCTGGATTGAATAAAATACGTTTCTTTGGATCAACTTTTAAGATATAATATTTTAGAGCTCCAAGACCGATTGTTTTAAACAATTTCGATTTTTCTTCTGCAGAATAACTGTCCAATTTCCCTAAATCTTCTGAGATTTGTTTTGCCGTATCCGTCATATCCTGCATCAAATCATCGGCATCTACAACAGTTCCTTCACGGCTTTTCATTTTTCCAGATGGCAAATCAACCATTCCGTATGATAAATGATATAAACTTGAAGCCCAATCAAAACCAAGTTTTTTTAAGATTAAGAATAATACTTTAAAGTGATAATCTTGTTCATTTCCAACAGTATAAACCATTCCACCAACATCTGGCATATCTTTTACACGCTGAATTGCTGTTCCAATATCCTGCGTCATGTAAACTGCAGTTCCGTCAGAACGCAACACAATTTTACGGTCAAGACCTTCATCTGTCAAATCAATCCAAACTGAACCGTCAGGATCTTTTTCAAAAACACCTTTATCTAAACCTACCTGAACAACATCTTTTCCTAATAAATAGGTATTGCTTTCATAGTAATATTTATCGAAGTTAACTCCAAGATTATTGTAAGTTGTAGCGAAACCATCATAAACCCATTGGTTCATCATTTTCCAAAGCTCAATCACTTTTTCATCGCCAGCTTCCCATTTTTTAAGCATTTCCTGAGCCTCAATAATTATTGGAGCTTGTTTTTTTGCTTCTTCTTCTGTTTTTCCTGTTTCAATTAATTGATTGATTTCTGTTTTGTAAGCTTTATCAAACTCTACATAATATTTCCCAACTAATTTATCGCCTTTTAAAGCTGAACTTTCCGGAGTTTCTCCGTTTCCAAATTTCTCCCAAGCCAACATCGATTTGCAAATGTGAATTCCGCGATCGTTGATGATCTGAGTTTTGTACACTTTTTTTCCAGAAGCTTTAATAATTTCAGCAACTGAATATCCTAACAAATTGTTACGAACGTGACCCAAGTGCAAAGGTTTATTTGTATTTGGCGAAGAATATTCAACCATAACTGCTTTGTCATCTGGATTTGGAGTTACGTAACCAAATTTTGTATTGTCTTTTATTTCATTAAAGAAATTCAAGTAATAACTATCTGAAATTACAATATTCAAAAAACCTGAAACTACGTTAAAGCGCGCTACTTCAGAAACATTTTCAACTAGATAATTTCCAATTTTATTTCCTAATTCGACAGGATTGCTTTTGATGACTTTCAGCAACGGAAAAATTACCATTGTAATATCGCCTTCAAACTCTTTTCTGGTAGTCTGAAATTCGATTTTATCAACTGAAACATCAAATAATGCCTGAATTGCTTTTTGTATAGAAGGTGTAAGAATTTGTGATAATGACATGTAACTTATTTTAAAGTGAGCAAAGATACAGCTTATTCATCAATTACAGAAAATGAAAAACATATTAAATCACACAAAACGTTTAGAATTTCTTAAAAAAGCCTTTCAGAAGAATGTTAAAATTATCAAAAAATTAAAACGTTAATCTCCTACAAAACAACAAGTCACAGATTAAATTAAAAAATAATTCATTTTTTCTTGTAACATAATAGATGTAAAAGAGTCTTAATAGTGACTTTGAATTTATTTAAAGCAAAAAAAATCTAACAAAAACAAAAAAAACAATCATCATCAATCAAATCAAAATAATCAGTTATTAATTATGAAATTAAAATTTTTTCTGTTCGCATTATTTAGTTTAATTGCAACAGCACAGGCCCAGAATTCCGGGACAGTTTCCGGAAAAATTATCGAGAAATCGAATAACGCACCAATTTCGTATGCAACTGTTTCTGTCAAAGAAAACGGAAAAGTTGTATCTGGTGTTAACACAGATGACAATGGTGATTTTACAATCAAAAATTTAGCATTAAAAAGCTACACTATCGAAATTCAATATATTGGTTTCAAAAAATATGTTGGTTCATTAATTTTAAGTGAAAACAGAAAAACGGCTACAGTAAATGTTTCTCTTGAAGAAGAAGCAACACAATTGAAAGGTGTAAATGTTGTGGCTGAACGCTCAACTATCGAACAAAAGATTGACCGTAAGGTAATTAATGTCGGTAAAGATTTGACTACAGCTGGTGCTTCTGCATCTGATATTATGAGTAACATTCCATCAGTAAACGTAGATCAAGATGGAAAACTTTCGCTTCGCGGAAATGACAATGTACGTGTATTAATTGACGGGCGTCCATCTAATATTGACCCTGCTCAATTATTGAAACAAATTCCTTCAACTTCTATCAAAAAAATTGAGTTGATTACAAATCCAAGCGCTAAATATAATCCAGAAGGAATGTCTGGAATCATCAACATCGTTTTGCACAAAAATGCAAATACTGGTTTCAATGGAAGCTATAGCGGTGGTATTACTTTTGGAGAAACTGCAAAATACAACCAATCTCTTGATTTGAACTACAAAACCGGAAAAGTAAATTTCTTTGGAAATGGAGGTCAAAACTTTGGTACATATTACAATAAAGGAAGAATCCAAAGATTAGATCAGGATGTTGAGCAAAATTTGAAAATTTCTAACGAAAATGACAATTACTTGTACAAGTTAGGAATGGATTATTTAATCAATGACAAAAATACTTTGTCGTTCTATACCAATCAAAACAAATCAACTGGAAACGGAAATGTAATTACAGACATTGATTACAATAACGCTGATCCAAATATTTTCAATATTTACCAAAATTCAACTTATAAAGGTCCAAGCAAAACAGGAACTTATAATTTAGCGTACAAACATATTTTCAAAAAAGAAGGACATACTTTAGATTTTGAAGGAAACTATAGTGATACTAAATCAGATCAAAATGCAAGTTTTGATACTAAAACAACAAAACCTGACAATACTTCAAATAGCGTAGTTTACAGCGATCAAATAGGTGATCAAAGAAAATTGAGTACAATAAATGTTGATTATGTAAATCCGTTGAATGACAAAACTACGCTTGAAGCTGGTGCTGAAGCTAGAATCACAAGAACAAACAATGATTACAGCACAGGTAATCCATTAGTTGCCGTTGATGCAAGAATTTCAAATTATACTTATTATACTGATATTTATTCAGCATATGTAACTTTTGGTCAAAAATTCAAAAAATTCAGTTACCAATTAGGAACTCGTTTTGAAAGCTATAAAGTAGAAGCGAATTTAAATCACGGTAAGGATAAATTTAATGATGATTATATTACACTATATCCATCGGCATATTTAACGTATAATTTAAACGAAAAAAATGTTTTGCAATTTAGCTACAGCCGTCGTGTTGACCGTCCAAGTATTGAGCAGACAAAACCTATTCGTGAGTTCTCAACTCCGTTGGTAACTTCATATGGAAATCCTACATTAAGACCTCAATTTACAAATTCTGTCGAGGTAAACTATACAAAAACGCTTGATAAAGGAAGCGTTACAGCTGGTGTTTTTGTAAGAAGCATCAATGATCAAATTAGCAGAACTTTGAGCCCGGATCCAAATGACCCATCTGGATACAAACAAATTTTAAGTTATACAAACTACGATCACAACAGCGCTTATGGTTTTGATGTTTCATTAAACTACAAACTGACAAAATGGTGGGATATCCAACCTTCTATCGATTTTTCAAGCATTAAACAACAAGGCGTTGTATTTTTTTATGATCCAGTAAAAAACCAAAATGTAGGAGAAGAGCACCATGTTACAACTACGGCATTTAACGCTCGTATGAACTCAAACTTCAAACCTACAAAACGTTTAAGTTTCTTGTTGTTCGGTTTTTACAGAGGACCAGTTGAAGATGTTCAGCAAAACAGACACGAAATGTACAAAATGGATATTGGTTCACGTTATACATTGTTAGACAACAAAATGAACATTAGCGTACGTTTTAACGATGTTTTCAAAACAATGAAATATGCTTTTGATGGAATTTATCCTTATCCACAAACAGGTGAGTTTTCTTGGGAAAGCAGAACAGTTTATTTAGGTTTGACTTACAACTTTGGTGGTGGAAAAATCAAAAACTTACAACGTAAACAAAGAGAAGATAACACTAATAAAGGTGGTGGCGGAATGTTTTAATCCCACTTTGATTAGTAGATTTTAATAGTTCTTGTAGAAAAGAAAAGCCTGGAGTATGCCAACTCCAGGCTTTTTTATTTAGATTATAAAAAATTTCGCAATTCTTTAATTTCTTCTGGATTTGCAATTTCGGAATTATCTGTAATTGCTGATGAATGATAAAAAGTTGGAGTCAACTTATCTTGCAGCAATTTTATGTTTGAAGATCTTAAGCCTCCTCCTGGCATGATTTCGATTCGGTCTTTGGCTAATTTTTGAATTTGTTCTAAATCGAAAATTCCTTCTTCAACATTTTTTCCTGTTCCAGAAGTCAAAATAGTTTGAAAACCACATTCAATTACATCTTCAAGCCCTTTTTCAATAGAATCTACAACATCAAAAGCGCGATGGAAAGTACATGATAACGGATGCGCTAAATGTACCAATTCTTTATTTTGCCTTTTATTCACTTTTCCGTTTGGCTTCAAAATTCCGAAAACAAAACCGTCAACGCCTAGTTTTTTATACTGTTTGATATCTTGTTTCATTTCTGTCAGCTCTTCATCAGAATAAACAAAATCGCCTCCACGAGGTCTTATAATGACATGCATTTTTATTTTTACGCTTTCGCGGACTTTCACTACTAAAATAGAATTTGGAGTGGTTCCTCCTAATTCCATATTTTCACACAGTTCAATTCTGTCCGCACCGCTTTCCTGAGCAATTATTGCCGACTCATAATTGAAACACGCTATTTCTAGTTGATTTTTTTTCATTTGATTGTTTTTTTGTCATTTCGAATGAAATCACAAGATTTGGGATATCAAAAGTAAAAAAACCTGCTCCAAAAATGAAGCAGGTTTCAAAAAATATAATGTAAGATGATTATTTTACCATTTAATAATTGCGCTCGCCCAAGTGAATCCACTTCCAAAAGCAGCTAAAACTACTGTATCTCCAGATTTTATCTTTCCTTGTTCCCAAGCTTCTGTCAAAGCAATTGGAATAGAAGCTGCAGTTGTATTACCGTATTTCTGGATATTATTATGCACTTGATCATCAGACAATTTGAATTTATTCTGAATGAACTGTGAAATTCTCAAATTCGCCTGATGCGGAATTAACATATCAATATCTGAAACTTGCAAACCGTTTGTCTCTAAACCTTCATTGATAACTTCAGCGAAACGAACTACTGCATTTTTAAACACAAATTGTCCGTTCATGTATGGATAATAACTTTCGTCATTTGGATCATTATCTGCAAGAATATCGGTTACCCAGCGCGCGCCCATTCCCGGTGCCTGCAATGCCAATTCTTCGGCATGCTGACCTTCTGAATGTAAGTGGGTTGACAAAATTCCTTTTGTCAAATCTTCCTCACGACTCAAAACAGCTGCTCCTGCTCCATCTCCAAAAATTACCGAAACACCGCGCCCGCGAGTTGTCATATCTAATCCTGTCGAATGAACTTCAGAACCAATTACCAAAATATTTTTATACATTCCGGTTTTAATATATTGGTCGGCTACAGAAATAGCATAAACAAAACCTGAACATTGGTTTCTTACATCTAAAGCTCCAACAGTTCTTAATCCTAAATCTCTCTGAACCAAAACTCCAGGTCCTGGAAAATAGTAATCTGGACTTAATGTAGCAAAAACTACAAAATCAATATCTTCTTTGGCAACGCCAGAACGTTCTATTGCAATTTTAGCTGCTTTTACGCCCATTGAAGTTGTGGTATCTTCTCCACGAATAATATGTCTGCGCTCCTGAATTCCGGTTCTTTCCTGAATCCATTCGTCATTGGTATCCATAATCTTAGACAAATCATCGTTGGTCACAACATTTGAAGGAACATAATATCCTAAGCCCGCTATTTTTGAATGATACATATTCTTTTTATTGTTTGTTAAAAAATTGGATTGCAAATTTACGTATAGTTTAAAACATAAGCACCCAAATTACTATTTTTTTCGTTATTAGCAATTTAATATACTTTAATTCTAAAGTTTATTAAAACCATTTCTTTTAAAAAAAATCAGTCTTTTGTTAAAAACAATGAAAAGTATTTAAATTATGCTTTAAAATGTAACAAGATTGAAGTACTTTAGTCAAACATTACGAATACCATTTTTTAAACCCCTAAAATTCAAATTATGAAATTAAAGGTTACATTACTCTTATTTCTAAACATTGGTTTTATTGCTTTTGCCCAAGAAAACTTAACGTACCAAAAACCTTCAAAATCTATTTTAGATTTAGCCGATTACGAACGTGCGCCGACAGTATCAATGGATACTAAAAAAGAATACATGTTACTAATGTACAGGCCCACTTATAAAACATTAGACGACTTAAACCAGGAAGAACTTCGTTTGGGAGGCTTGAGAATCAACCCAATTACTAATATTTCAAGTACAGTAACGTATCTTAATAATTTAAAAGTACGCAAAATTAACGGTAAGGACGAAATGCAGGTTACAGGTTTGCCTAGCAATCCAAAAATCAGTAATATTTTATGGTCGCCAAATGACAAAAAAATATTGTTTTCCCATACTGCTGCAACAGGAGTTGAACTTTGGGTTATAGATGTTGCCACTGCAACTGCTTCAAAACTTACTGAAGGAACTGTAAACGCAAATCTTGGAAATCCGTTTAGCTGGTTTTCAGACAATGAAACGATTTTGGTAAAAATGCTTCCTAAAAACAGACCGGCATTATTAGATGCCAAAAAAGATTTGCCAACCGGACCAATTATCTCAAATACTTCTGGAGAAAAATCTCAAAACAGAACATATCCTGATATGTTGAAAAACAAAAATGATGAAGCAAATTTTGAAAATATTGTTACTTCTGAATTATACAAAGTAAACCTAAAAGGAGATGCCGTTTTGTTTAAAGATGCAGCAATGTATGCTGGGGAAAGAATTTCGCCAGATGGAAATTACATTATGCTGACTACAATTCAAAAACCTTTTTCATATGTAGTTCCATTATACAGATTCCCTTCAAGAACAATTGTTTATGATGCAAGAGGAAAAGAAATCAAAACAGTAAACGAAGTTCCATTAAGCGAAATAATGCCAAAAGGTTTTATGGCCGTTAGAAAAGGAAAACGTGAAATGGCTTGGAGAAATGACAAACCAGCTACACTAGCATTCGTAACAGCTTTGGATGAAGGAGATCCAGCAAACAAAGTAGAATTTAGAGATGAAGTTTTTCTTTGGGATGCGCCATTTACAAACAACCCAACTTCATTAGTAAAAACTCCACAACGTTTTAGCGATGTTATTTGGGGGAATGACAATGTTGCTGTTGTTTCTGACGAATGGTACGATACGCGTAATACAAAAACGTATTTAATCAATCCATCAAATCCAAGTGAACAACCAAAACTGATTACAGACAGAAATTCACAAGATGTTTATTCTGATCCAGGTGCTTTTGAAACAAAGAAAAACGAATACAATAAATATGTTTTAGCTATTGAAAACGACAATGCATACCGTATTGGAGATGGATTTACTAAAGCGGGTCAATTTCCTTTTATTGACGAATTCAATTTAAAAACTTTAAAATCAAAACGCGTTTACACTTCTTCTTATAAAGATAAAAAAGAAGATTTATTAGAAATTGAAGATTTTAAATCAGGTAAAGTTTTAGTTCAGATTCAGTCTAAAAGCGAATATCCAAATTATTACTTCAGAAACATTAAAAAACAAAACAGCCTGACTCCTATTACAGCTTTCAAAAATCCTTTTGAGAGTATTAAAGATGTGAGCAAAGAAGTAATCAAATACAAACGTAAAGATGGTGTTGAGCTTTCTGGAACTTTATATTTGCCTGCTGGTTATGACAAAGTTAAAAAAGAGAAATTGCCATTATTGATCTGGGCTTATCCTGCAGAATACAAAGACAAAAACAGCGCTGGACAAGTGACTCAAAATTCAAATGAATTTACAGTTCCTTATTACGGCTCATTTGTATATTGGGTAACAAAAGGATATGCTGTTCTTGATGATGCTGCTTTCCCAATTATTGGAGAAGGTACAACAGAACCAAATGATAATTTCATTTCACAATTAGTTGATAATGCCGAAGCAGCGATTAATGCTGTAGACGCTTTAGGTTACATCAACCGCAAAAAAGTAGCTGTTGGCGGACACTCTTACGGAGCTTTTATGACAGCTAACTTATTGACACATTCTAATCTTTTTGCTTGCGGAATTGCACGAAGTGGCGCCTACAACAGAACTTTGACACCGTTTGGATTCCAAACTGAACAACGTAATTATTGGGAAGTTCCTCAAGTTTACAATACAATGTCGCCTTTTATGAATGCTGATAAAATGAAAACGCCAATTTTATTAGTTCATGGTGAAGCCGATAACAATCCTGGAACTTTTACTTTACAGACAGAGCGTTATTTTCAAGCTTTAAAAGGTTTGGGTGCCAATGCAAGAATGGTAATTTTACCTAAAGAAGCACATAGTTATGTTGCCAAAGAAAACATTTTGCATCTTCTTTGGGAACAAGATCAGTTTTTAGAAAAGTATTTGAAAAACTAATTTAGACACTAATTCTATAAAGCAAAACCCGACAGATTTGAAACTGTCGGGTTTTCTTTTTTAAGTATTCAAAATTATCAAATTAACTCATTTTCTAATTAAAGATAATTTAAACCAAGAAATATTTCCTGTTCAAGAGGCAAATCAATTTCACTTTCAAAGAAGATCAATTGTCTTTTATAAACAGTTTCGATTAAATAATGATTCCCTCTAAAATAAGTTCTTCTGATTTTCACCTGCAATTTTGAATCGGCAACCATTTTAAATTGATGCGGATACACCAATGTTTTATGAGTCTCATCTTCATAATCAAGCAATAAATGAGTTGCAACTTCATTTACTTCTCCAAAAAGCGAAGCAACATATTTAGTTTGAGGATCTTCGTATATTTTCGTTGGATTATCTTTTACAATCACTTCTCCATTACGCATCACAATTGCTTCATCTGCAAATGACAATGCGTCTGTACTGTCGTGCGTAGCAATAATACAGGTAATTCCTTTTTGTTTTAGATATCTAAATAAATTTCGGCGTAAAGCATTTTTCCTAAAAGCATCAATCTGACTGAAAGGTTCGTCAAGCAAAATTACTTCGGGTTCTAAAGCTAAAACTCTAACCAAAGCTACTCGCTGTTGTTGGCCTCCACTTAAAAATTTAGTTTTTACATTGGAAAAATTTTCCATTTCAACCATTTCCAATAATTCCTGAACACGCAGTTTTTTCATATTGGCAAAACCATTCGATAAAAATTTTCCAACATTCTCAGCCACTGTTTCATAAGGAGACAAATCAAAATCCTGAGCCAAATATTTCATATACGGCATTCCCGGAATCAAATTGTATTTTGGACCTAAAACCGGCTTTTCGTTATAAAAAATCTTGCCTTCGTCTAAATCGTATAAACCATAAATTAGTTTTAGCAGTGTACTTTTTCCGCAGCCGCTTTCACCAATAATGGCGATATTTTCACCTTTATTTATAGTAAAAGAAACGTTTTTTATAACGGGCGTATCAATGTACGAAAAAGAAATATTTTGAATATCGAGCATGAGTTGAATTTGAAAGTTCAAATTTACAATGTTTAATTTCTAAAGTCAAAAAAAAAGCTGCTTCAATTATGAAACAGCTTTTAATAAATTTTATTGCCTTCTAAAACTATTTTCCAGCTTCGGCTTTTGCATCGTTTACCATTTTGTCATTTGCAGTAATTGCAAACTCTACACGACGGTTTTGACTTCTTCCTTCTGGAGTATCATTAGTCGCAATAGGATCAGCAATTCCTAAACCTGAGGTTTTGAAACGGCTAGATTTTAATCCTTTTGAAACTAAATAAGCCTGAACAGACGCAGCTCTTTGTCCTGAAAGTGTTAAGTTATATTCTGGTTTACCTGTGTTATCAGTATAACCAAAAATTTCAATATTAGTATCTCCGTAGTCGTTAAACACAGGAACTAATTTATCTAAGTTTGCTTTTGCAGTTGAAGTCAAAGTTGATTTGTTAGTATCAAAACGAACAGCATTTTCATTCAAAGTCAAGTGAATACCCTCACCTACTCTTTCAACATCTGCACCCGGAAGCGCCTGATCGATTTCACGAGCCTGTTTATCCATTTTATTTCCAATAAGAGCTCCGGTTCCTCCACCTACAGCAGCCCCAATAGCAGCTCCTAAGGCAGCGTTTCCACCATGTCCTAAATTGTTTCCTAGAATACCACCAATAAGACCTCCGGCAACAACTCCAATTCCGGCTCCTTTTTGCGTATTATTCGCATTTTTTACTGAATCACAGCTTGCAAAAAAACTACTTAATACAAGTAAACTACTCAACCCTAAAACTTTTATCTTTCTCATGTGTATATATTTTTAATATTAATTAGCTTTCTTAGTTAGCTCTTTGAAATTGGTACGTTACGTCTTTAACTTGTCCGCCTACGTTTATATTGTCAATTAACTGAAAAGAATTATCACTAAGTCCAGCAACTTTCAGCAAATAACCTTCTTTAACGTTTTTAGATTTGGTTCCAGGGTTAACAATTTTAAGAACAAAAAGTCCCTGATTATTGATACTCCAAACAATTGGCGAAGTAAATGCTGTACAGCTTGGCGCATTCAGGGTCATTGTACCTTTATTGTTATTAGAAATAAAATTCCAAGTACTGCCAATAAAACATTTTGAATCAGCTAGATCAAATGAATTCACCTTAATGTAATCAGAACCCGGATAAGATACATTGGTTAAAACCCAATTTCCTTTAATTGCTACTTGAGTTGATTTGTCAAGTTTAGTTGAAAGTGTTGGCGCTTCAGTAGAAGCTGTTGTAGACGAAGATGATTTACACGCAAAAAACATCGTGGCAATCATGCAAATGAAAATAATTTTCTTCATTTTGTACATTTTTTAAGTTAATACTTACGCGTTTAACAATTATTATACCACAAATATACGATTCGTTGAGATATTTTCTCTTCCAAAATCTATTTATTTTCTTTCAAAATTAACACTTCCGACATTTTGTCACCCTAAAAACAATTGGTATTCTATTTGAATAAATGAAAATCATCACATTAAACTCAAAAATTAAAAAAATATGACAACAGGTAAAATTAATGTTTCGGTAGAAAACATCTTTCCCTTAATCAAAAAGTTCTTATACAGCGATCACGAAATCTTTTTACGTGAGCTGGTTTCAAACGGAACTGATGCCACTTTAAAATTAAAACACCTTATCAGTATTGGCGAAGCTAAAGTTGAATACGGAAATCCGGTTATCGAAATCAAAGTTGATAAAGAAGGTAAAAAAATCCATATTATCGACCAAGGTTTAGGTATGACTGCTGATGAAGTAGAAAAATACATTAATCAGGTAGCTTTTTCAGGAGCTGAGGAATTTTTGGACAAATACAAAGATTCTGCTAAAGATTCTGGAATTATTGGACATTTTGGTCTTGGTTTCTATTCTGCTTTTATGGTTGCTGAAAAAGTAGAAATCATCACTAAATCATATAAAGATGAGCCAGCTGCACACTGGACATGTGACGGAAGTCCTGAATTCACTTTAGAACCTGCTGACAAAACTTCACGCGGAACTGAAATCATTCTTCATATCGCTGAAGATTCTTTAGAATTCTTAGAGGATTCTAAAATCAGTGGTTTATTGAGCAAATACAACAAGTTTATGCCTATTCCAATTAAATTTGGAACAAGAACAGAAACGCTTCCAAAACCAGAAGATGCTCCGGAAGACTTCGTAAACGAAACAATTGAAGTTGACAACATTATCAATAATCCAAACCCAGCTTGGACAAAACAGCCTTCTGAATTATCTGATGAAGATTACAAAAACTTCTACAGAGAATTGTATCCAATGCAATTTGAAGAGCCATTATTCAATATTCATTTAAATGTAGATTATCCGTTCAACTTAACTGGTATTTTGTATTTCCCGAAATTAGGAAACGACATGCAGATCCAGAAAGATAAAATTCAGTTGTACCAAAACCAAGTTTACGTTACTGATAATGTAGAAGGAATTGTTCCTGAATTTTTGACAATGTTAAAAGGTGTAATTGATTCCCCAGATATTCCATTGAACGTTTCTCGTTCAGGTTTACAGGCAGATGGTGCAGTTAAGAAAATTTCAAACTATATCACTCGTAAAGTTGCCGATAAATTAAAATCTTTATTCAACGAAAACCGTGCTGATTTTGAAGCAAAATGGAACGATATTAAAATCGTTTTAGAATACGGAATGCTTTCTGAAGATAAATTCTATGAAAAAGCAGGTGCATTTGTATTATATCCAACTGTAGATGATACTTATTTCACTTTAGAAGAATTAAAAGAAAAACTAAAAGAAAACCAAACTGATAAAGATGGTAAACTTGTAGTTCTTTATGCTGGAAACAAAGATGCACAGCACTCTTATATTGAAGCTGCAAAAGAAAAAGGTTACGAAGTATTGCTTTTAGATTCTCCGATTATTTCACATTTAATTCAAAAAATTGAAGGTGACAACAGCGGATTAACTTTTGTACGTGTTGACTCTGATCATATTGATAATTTAATCAAAAAAGATGAAAACACGATTTCTAAATTATCTGATGAAGAAAAAGCGACTTTAAAAACTTCTTTAGAAGCTTATATCCCGAAAGCATACAGCGTACAATTAGAAGCTATGGATTCTCAAGCAGCACCTTTCATTATTACGCAGCCTGAATTTATGCGAAGAATGAAAGAAATGAGCCAAACTGGCGGAGGCGGAATGTTCGGAATGGGAAATATGCCAGAAATGTACAATTTAGTTGTAAACACAAATTCTGATTTAGCTTCAAGCATTTTAAATACTGAAGACAAAACACACCAGGAACATTTGGTAAAACAAGCTTTAGACTTAGCTAAATTATCGCAGAATCTTTTAAAAGGTGAAGCTTTAACTGCTTTTGTAAAAAGAAGCTTTGAGATGATTAAGTAATCTAACTTTCAATAAAAACACCTAAAGCCTTACAGTATTAATTGTAAGGCTTTTTCTAATTATTTTCCTAAAAAATATCTTATTAAATTTTTAATGCATACATTTAGATGAACTTAAAAGCAATCTAAAACATGAAAAGCATTAACCAAATAAAAATTTTCATTTCTTGCCCAGGAGACATTAAAGAAGAAATTGAATCGATAGAATTAATTATAAATGAGATTAACAAAACATCTGGAAAACGTGATGATTATGCATTGGAGCTTTTAAATTGGAAATACGACACATATACAGATATTGGTAGTGATGGACAAGAAGTTATAAACAATCAATTAGAGCATCAATACGATATACTAATTGGAATTTTAGGCTCAAGAGCTGGCACTCCCACAAAAAGAGACAAATCAGGTACGATTGAAGAAATCAATAGAGCAATTTTAGACGATTCAAAAGAAAAAATGATTTATTTCAAGACTTCAGCACCAGAAAACATTTATGACATCGATCCTAAACAACTTGAAATTTTAAAATTATTCAAGAAAGAGCTTACCGAAAAGGGTGTTTTATATAAAGAATTCAACTCTTTAGATTCTTTTGAATCACTATTCCGAATAAACTTATCAAATTTAATAATTGATAAAATTTTAAATAAAAATAAGGCTATTAAGAATCCAATAATCAATAAAAATACAAATAAATATTCCGACATAGTTGATTTAATATCTAAAATTGAAACCAAGGACGATAGTAATATTGAAATTGATCTTTTTAATTTACTAGGAGAAACAACATCATACTTAGAAATAATAACTAAAACTTTGGATTCTATGACTGGTTCTTTAAATTTTCTCACAGAAAAATTAAATTTAAGAACTGAGGAATTAAATAAAATACACCATGTTAAAGATCAAAAACTAAAACAAAGCAAAGCAATTAAGTCTATAAATGATTTGTCTATGGAATTAACTGAATTTAGCACTAGAATTGATAATGATCTTCCAATATTCTCTGAGAACTTCAAACTAGTTGGTAGTTCATATTCAAAAATATTACTAACATTAACAGGAAACAAATCCAATGAGGTTATCAATATGAAAAACCAAATGGAATCTTTTAGGAATAATGTGGAATTTGCTCTTAAAAATTCAGCAATATTATTACAAATTGTGAGTGACTTTCCGTTAATGAACTCAAAATTTAATCATAGTAAAAGACAAACAGAAATATCTATAAAAAACATAACAAAAGAGCTTTTAGAGGGATTATTACTTTTTGACGAAGCAATGGGAATCAACTAAAAGAAAAAAATATATCTCTAAAAATTCGCAAGAAAAAAAATATTTTTTTTTATCTTATAAATAAATTTCTAAAATCCCGTAAGTTCAGCTTACGGGATTTTTTTATTGCGATTCATTTTTTTTGTTACATTTGAAAACCTTTAAAATCTAACTTAACAAAAAACTACTATGAAAAAAATCGCTCTTTTAGTCACAACAGTTTGTGCAACAGCATTAACTTACATCTCGTGTTCCAGCAATGACGATATTGCAACTCAAACTGACACGACAGCTGTTGGCGCTTCAATCTCAATTGATGCCGCAAACGAAATGGATGTTAATACAGGATTATCTGTAACAAACAGCTCAGCAACATCAAAACCTGCTGCGGCAGTTTGCGCAACAATTACCGTTTCTGGAACAACTTATCCTAAAGTTTACACGGTAGATTATGGAACTACAGGTTGTGTCGACAATCAGCTTACAAGAAAAGGAAAACTAAAACTTACTCTTTCTGGACCAGTAACTACTACAGGAAGCAAATTGACTATTGAAAGAATTGACTATTCCATCAACGGAATTAAACTAGAAGGAACAATCGAATATACAAATACTACAACAGTTGCTACTGTACCACAATTTACTAGAAAAGTAACAAATGGAAAATTTACTGACTTATTAGGAAGAGTATACACAAACTCTGGAACCTATACAGTAAAACAAACTGCAGGTGTTGATACTCCATTTGTTCTTGAAGACAACGTATATGAAATGACGGAAGGCACACACACTGTTACTACTGAAAAAGGCACAACTTTAACTTTTACTGTTCAGGAAAGTTTGATTAAAAAATACTCTTGCCAATATATTTCAAAAGGGAAATTAAAAATCGAAGGCGGATTACTTAAAGGAGTTATTGACTACGGAAACAATGACTGCGACAGCAAATTTACATACACTCACGAAAGTGGCGCAACTTACAACTTACAAATGTAATAGGCTCATTTTTATAAAAATACACAAATCCCAATTTAGAAATAAGTTGGGATTTATTTTTTATTAAAATTTTAATCACCATAACCACATTCAAACTATTTTCTTTATTTTGCACCAAAATCTAAAAACCAATGAAAAAATCTATTATTGCCTTTGCTGCAATTGCCCTATTAGCATCATGTAGCAAAAAAAATGAATCTCCTGACAACCTGCACATCACAGGAAACATTAAAGGATTAAAAAAAGGAACTTTATATATTCAAAGAATTGTTGACACTTCGCTAGTTGCAATCGATAGCATTAAAATTGATGGAAATTCGGCTTTTGAGCGCGATATCAAATTAGAATCTCCAGAAATGCTTTATTTGTTTTTAGATAGAGGTGTAACGAATTCAATGGACAATAATATTTTGTTTTTTGCAGAACCTGGAAATATTAACATTGATACCAACTTAGATAATTTCATTTATAATGCTAAAATCACAGGATCTAAAAATCAAGAATTATACGAAGAGTATAAAAAAATAAACGATCGTTTCAATGATGAAAGTCTGGCTTTGGTAGAACCTAGATTTAAAGCAATGAAAAGAAACGATCAAAAAGCTTTAGACAGCATTAACACAAAAGAGGACTCAAATACTAAAAGAAAATATCTTTTTGCTACAAACTTCGCTCTTAACAACAAAGATCACGAAATCGCGCCTTATATTGCTTTAGCAGAGATTTATGATATCAATGTAAAATTCTTAGATACAATTCAGAAATCGATGACACCAAAAGTAGCGCAGTCACTTTACGGAAAGAAGCTAACAAAATATGTTGCTGATATAAAAAAACAAGAACAAAAAGCTCCGGTAGCTGCAGAATAAAAAATAAAAAAACGTCCTGAAATTCAGGACGTTTTTTTTTATACTAACAACTCGGTGTTTTAAATAATGCCATCTAAAATTATCTCCCTAACAAAGACCCTAAAATAGCAAACATAAAAATCAACGCATACAAGACCAACATCGAAACCATCAAAATACCAATAAATTTATAATGCGATTTTAAATATCCTAAAGAAGATGTCAATGCCTCAGAATCATTTTCTCTAAAAGCTCTTTTAGCATTAGAACCAAATCTGAACAAATAATAAACAGGAAAGAAATAAACCGCCGCAATTAACAAATAAAAGAAACTCATAATCGCACCGAAAGAACCTGCAAATACTCCCACTCCTGCCATTGTATTTCCCATTGAAGCAAAAATTGCTCCGGCAAAAATTGCAATTACAACAAAAAGCCCAATTCCTATAAATCCGAGAATTGACAAAAAGTAAGCCCACTTTGCGGTTTCTTTTAAAAAGTCTTTTGCAGATTGATCGAGATGGAGCTCGAATTTTTCAAATACTGAGGTTTCTTCCATTATGATTAGGTTTTTGGTTAAGAAACAAACATAAGAAAAATAGGAATTCAAAAAATTCAAATTTAAAATTTCAAATCCCAATTTAAAACCAAAACCTAAACATCAACAATGTCACCCTGAGCGAAGTCGAAGAGTAAATGCAAAGCTCTTCGACTTCGCTCAGCCTGACAATACAAGCAGAACCTGAAACCTGAAACTTGAAACCTGAAACTTAAAATTTAGAATTCGAGCAAAAAAAAAACCACCACATTTCTGTGATGGTTTTTGAGCCGATAGAGGGACTCGAACCCACGACCTGCTGATTACAAATCAGCTGCTCTAGCCAGCTGAGCTACATCGGCCTTTTTAACGGGTGCAAAGATAAAATTGTTTTTTTAATTTCCAAAAATAATTTCACACCTCTCTCTATAATTTAAAAAACCACCACATTTCTGTGATGGTTTTTCCGTTGAGCCGATAGAGGGACTCGAACCCACGACCTGCTGATTACAAATCAGCTGCTCTAGCCAGCTGAGCTACATCGGCCTCATTACGGGTGCAAATATAAAGCGGTTTTTCGTTTTCCCAAAATAAATTTGCACTTTTTTATACTTTTTTTTGCTTACAATTCGTTGATTTTAGCAATCAATTGATTAGCAACTTGTTCCAATTCTACATTTATTTGTTTGAAGTGCGCTTTTTTATTTTCAACGTTCTTTGCGTTCACTTTTGTGATCAAAGTATCAAATGCAGCGATAGCTTCATCAACTAAAGCATTCGTTTCTGGAGTAGGATTTCCTGTTGTTGACATCTCAAACAAGTAAACTGCCTCAATAATATCTCCTAATACGAAATTGATGTCTTTCTTTAAATTTTTAACGTTTGCCATTTTTATTATAATTTTAATTTGCGTTTGCAAAAGTACATATAATCTTTAGATTAAGTGCTATGAAATGTAAATTTCTAAAATTGAAGCTTTTCCGCTCAAAATAAATGCATTTATCGCAGCCGGAACTAAAACAGTATCTCCTTTTTTATAAGTATGCTTAAAGCCATTATATTCAATTTCAAAACTTCCTTCAATACACATGTAAACTGTAAAAGTTTCACCAGATTTAGAAACCTCGATTTTATTTTCTAACGGAATAAAATTAGTTGTAAAATAAGGACAATCAACAACTGTGTTAGAAGTATTTAATTTCGTTTCGTATTTCTTTTGTGTATCAACTTTATTGTAATTGATCGCATCAAGAGCTAAATCTACGTGCAATTCTCTTTTATTTCCCTGCGCATCTACACGGTCAAAATCATACAAACGATATGTGATGTCAGATGTTTGCTGAATTTCAGCAACAACCAATCCGGCTCCAATTGCATGAACTGTCCCTGTTTCTAAAAAGAAAACATCTCCAGGTTTTGCTTTTACATCATCTAAAATCGAAACTAGTGTATTATCATGCAAATGTTTCAAATATTCTTCTTTACTGGAATCTTCTTTAAAACCAACGATAATTCTCGACTCAGAATCGGCCTGCATTACATACCACATTTCTGTTTTCCCAAAAGAATTATGACGTTCTTTTGCTAATTTATCATTCGGATGAACCTGAATTGAAAGATCTTCGCGCGCATCTAAATATTTAAAAAGCAATGGAAACTGCTTTCCAAAACGATCATAGACTTTGCTTCCTAAAATTTCATTTGGAGTTTCATCAATAAGTTCCATTAAAGATTTTCCTTTCAACTCACCATTTGAAACTACACTAACATCTCCCTGAACAGTTGACAATTCCCAACTTTCGCCTGTAATTTTAGAAACAATAGGTTTATTTAAAACTGTTTTCAGTTTTTCTCCTCCCCAAATTCTTTCTTTCAAAATGGGCTCAAATTGTAATGGATATAATTCTGTACTCATATATTTTTTTTCGAGGCCAATATCTTTATTATTTAAATATTGATCTAATACTATTTTCTTAATCTATAATACTAATTCTTTAATTGTTTCCAATGCTTTCGGAATATGTTTCGCAGCATTCATACTATCAAAAATCAAAATGACAACACCATTTTTATCCACAATATAAGTTACCCTTCCCGGAAGAAGGCCAAATAAATTATTGCGAACACCAAACAGTTGTCTTAATCTTTTATCTTGATCTGAAAGTAAAATAAAAGGCAACTTATGCTTATTTGCAAATTTGTGATGCGATTTTACACTATCACTACTTATACCAATAACTTCGGCACCTAAATCCTTAAAATCTTCGTATTGATCGCGGAAACTGCAAGCTTCAGTAGTGCAGCCCGGCGTATTATCTTTTGGGTAAAAATAAATCACGAGTGGCTTTCTTCCTAAAACGCTCTGGCTGTCAAAAAGTTCTCCATGACTATCTTTTGCAGTAAAATTCGGAACTATATCTCCTATTTTTAACGACATGTATTATTCTCCTTTATAAGTTACAAAATTGCGGTCCGTTTCATTCAGAACGATTTCCAGGTCGAAATCAGGCTGAATTCTTTTTCTAATTTTATTCCATATCACAACAGCAATGTTTTCAGCGGTTGGATTCAAATCCTGAAATTCCGGAACATCCAGATTCAGGTTTTTGTGATCAAACGGAATTTCAACTTCTTCAAGTATAATATCCGCTAATACTTTCACATCTAAAACAAAACCAGTTTCCGGGTCAATTTTTCCTGTAACACTAACTGTTAAACCATAATTGTGACCATGAAAATTGGGATTATTGCATTTTCCAAAAACAGCATTGTTTTTTTCGGATGTCCAATCTTTTCTGTATAATCGATGTGCAGCATTAAAATGTGCTTTTCTTGATATGGTTACTCTCATTTAGGCTTTTGGTTAGTTTTGGTTATAATTTATGGTCTTCAAGATAATGATCAAATTCATCAAAAATTATCTTAAACCAAACAGTATAAATTTCGGGCTGTTTTTCAATATCAGCTTTAACATCTTCAATACTCATCCATTTCCAGGCTTCAACTTCCTCTGGATTAATGTTTGGTTCATCATCATAATAGCCAATCATTACATGATCCAATTCATGTTCAGTCAAGCCATTATCAAAAGGCGCTTTGTAGATAAAATGAAAAAGCTCTTTTAATTCGGCTTTAAATCCCATTTCTTCATACAGCCTTCTGCTTCCCGCTTCAATGTTACTCTCGCCTTCACGCTGGTGGCTGCAACAAGTATTTGTCCAAAGTAAAGGGGAATGGTATTTATGATGCGCTCTTTGCTGTAGCATAATTTCATTTTTATTATTTAAAATAAAAACTGAAAATGCTCGGTGCAAAAGTGCTTTTTCATGTGCTTCTAATTTTGGCATCAAGCCAATCTGCTCGTCGTTTTGGTTAACTAATATTACGTTTTCTTCTGTCATATGGCGTATTGAATTAACAAAAATACGAAAAAAGAAATGGCTATAAAATCCTAGCAGACATTGTGAAAAGTTTAACTACTTTGGAGTTTTTATAAAATTCTGGCTATCAGAATACTACATTCGTTATCAAAATAAAAATCCTTTAAAAATAAGATACAAAAACTACTCCAGTCGTTTTTACGTAAATAACGAAAAGTTAAAACATACTTAAAAAAAACTGAATTGTAATCTAGCTGACATTTCGAAACAGAATCCCACCGTATCTTTGAACATCAGATTAATGCACCAAAAAACTATGAAATCTAAAAACTTAATTTTCAGCCTTTGTTTTGTACTGCCGCTTTTTATTTTTCAAGCCTGCGGACAAAACACAAAAAAACAAGCCCCAAAAACAGCTACTTCTATGGAAAACAAAATCAGCAAACCGGGAAACCCTTATTATTCAAATACGGATACAACCAAATTAAACATTAGCGATGCCGAATGGAAAAAGGTTTTACCTGAAGATGTTTATGCCGTAATGCGCGAGGCTGACACTGAAAGACCTTTTACAGGAAAATATTGGAATACAGATGAAAAAGGTACTTATTATTGTGCTTCCTGCGGAAATAAGCTTTTTAGATCGACTGCTAAATTTTCGAGCAGTTGCGGATGGCCGAGCTTTTTTGAACAAGACAACAAAACAAGCGTGGTTTACAAAAATGACAATTCATTAGGAATGGAAAGAATCGAAGCGCTTTGCGGACGTTGTGGCGGACATCTTGGACATTTATTTGACGATGGTCCTGAACCAACCGGAAAACGCTACTGCATGAACTCTATTGCTCTTGATTTTATTCCTGATAACAAATAATCCAATTATGAAAAATTTACTTTTAATCTGTTTATTGGCTTTATCGCTAAACGGATTTTCACAAAATAAAAAAGCTTCCAATTTAGAAACAATTACGCTTGGCGGAGGCTGTTACTGGTGCGTTGAAGCTGTTTATGAAAATTTGGACGGAGTTAAATCTGTTGTTTCTGGATTCTCGGGTGGAAATGTTCCAAATCCTACTTATGAAGAAGTTTGCACTGGAGAAACTGGTCACGCCGAAGTCGTTCAAATTACGTACGATAAAAACGTAACTGATATTAATGAAATCTTCAAAGTCTTTTTTACCGTTCACGATCCAACAACTTTAAATCGTCAAGGAGCAGATGTTGGAACACAATATCGTTCTGTTATCTTCTACAAAAACGAAGAGCAAAAAAAAGCCGCACAAAGCATTATTGCCGAATTAAACAAAGCAAAAGTGTACAGTAATCCGATTGTAACAAAAGTAGAACCTTTTAAAGCGTTTTATAAAGCCGAAGATTACCATCAAAACTATTACGCAAACAATAAAAGTCAGCCTTACTGTAAAATGGTGATTCAGCCAAAAATAGAAAAGTTCGAAAAAGTCTTTAAAGACAAACTAAAAAAGAAATCATAAAAAAAGGGAAATGAATTAATCATTTCCCTTTTTCACTTTAGCTAGAATACTAAAATTATTTAGCCACTTTTTTAAATCGCATCATTGGCACATCACCCTGAATCAAATTTAATTTGCCATCTTTATCAATAGAATAGCTTGTGATTTTTTTCATTTGCTGTAAAAACTGTTGTTCTCCTCCTCCATCACAAAACATTAATGTGCTTGGTCCTGGTTCTCCAAAAGTCAAAGATTTTCCGCTTAAAGTATAAGGCGCACTGTATCCGTTACATCCATTGTTTCCAAAAACTTTTGTTTCTTTTTGATCAAAAGTAATCTGCGGTTTTTTATTCGGATACAAACCTTCAAAAGCAATTCTTGGCCCGGAGATATATTCTAATTCCCAAGTTGTACCAAATAAATTTCCTCCGCTTGACGCGTCTTTCGATGTTTTACAAGAAGCTAATAATACCATTAAAACTGAAACGGCTGCGAGTGTGTATTTTTTCATAAAAAATGTGTTTTAAAGATTAATATAATTGTTTTTTGAAGATTAAAATTATTCTATAAACATTCCTTTCTCAATATTCGTGCCCAGTTACACGATTTATTAAAGTTTAAATTTCTCGGCAAACTGTAATTTTCTAATCTCTAAGTTACATCATTTTGTTTAAAACAATATTAATCAAACATTTAAATTACAATTTGTGATTACATTTTTTTTGTAATTTGCAGTTATCAAAAAACTAAAAATCATCAATAAAAAACCACAAAATGAAGCAATTATTCGTATTCTTTGCATTCTTACTTACAATCAGCCAAATTCATTCGCAGGAAAATCTTCCAACAGATTACCTTTCAAAAGAGTTTCATAAAGGCCGCCGCGAAGCTTTTAGAGCTCTAATGCCTGCTAATTCCGTAGCGGTAATATTTTCATATCCGGAAAGAGTTTTCTCAAAAGATGTCAATTACAATTATCACGCAAATCCTGACATGTATTACTTATCAGGTTACAAAGAAGCTGATGGTGTTTTATTAATTTTTAAAGAACCACAAGGAGCTGAAAAATACAACGAAGTTCTTTTTGTGAGAGAAAGAAACGCCAATCGCGAAATGTGGACAGGAAGACGTTTAGGAGTCGAAGGAGCAAAATCAAAATTAGGGTTTTCAACTGCTTATAATGGCAAAGATTTCAATGCTTTTAAAGTTGATTTTGAAAAATTCAACAACATAATTTACGATAAAATCCCAACAGATTTAAATAATGATAATAGCGGATTTGATCTTTTTGGTTTAATTCAGATATTTAAATCCAAAGCTTCAATTACACAAGAAAACAAAGCTTCAACCGATTTATTTACCACTATTACAAACTCACTTCGTCAAATAAAAACTCCCGAAGAGCTTGATTTAATGCGCAAAACCGTAAAACTTTCCTGCATTGCACACAATGAAGTAATGAAAGCAGTTGGCCCAGACATGAGCGAAAATGAAGCAGACGGAATTCACGCTTACGTTCACCGAAAATACGGCGCAGAAGACGAAGGTTATCCGCCAATTGTGGGCGCTGGAGCAAATGGATGTATTTTGCATTATGGCGAAAACAATTCAACAAAAATTGACAACCAATTATTATTAATGGATGTTGGTTCTGAATATCATGGTTATTCAGCAGATGTTACCAGAACAATTCCAGCAAACGGAAAATTTACTGAAGAGCAAAAAGCCATATATCAAATTGTTTATGAAGCACAAGAAGAAGTTTTTAAACTTTGTAAAGAAGGAACTCCAATTCAGGATTTAAACAAAAAATCTAGAGAAATAGTTGCTGCTGGATTAATCAAACTAGGAATTATTACTGATCCAAAAGATGCCAGAATATATTATCCGCATGGCTGTTCACATTTTCTTGGCTTAGATGTTCACGACAAAGGAGATTATATGGGCAATTTAAAAGAAAATATGATTCTTACTGTTGAGCCGGGAATCTACATTTCCGCAAACAGCAAATGCGATAAAAAATGGTGGAATATTGGCGTTCGTATCGAAGATGATATTTTGATCAAAAAAGATTCATATGAAAATCTCTCAGCAGAATCACCAAGAAAATGGCAAGATGTTGAAGCTTTAGCCAAACAAAAAAGTACTTTCAATGAGATGAAGTTTCCTAAAATATAATCTGACAGACAATACATTCAAAACTTTAAAACCTACACTTTCAAAATTGAAAATAAAACATGAAGACCTTTTTAAAATTGATTTTATTTGCCTTTATCTTTTCAGGATGCAATCA
Organism: Flavobacterium resistens; assembly: GCF_900182645.1. Lineage (GTDB taxonomy): Bacteria > Bacteroidota > Bacteroidia > Flavobacteriales > Flavobacteriaceae > Flavobacterium > Flavobacterium resistens. The sequence goes on from NZ_FXTA01000005.1 coordinate 237,056, forward strand.
AAACGTTAATCAAAAAATTGAAAATGCTGCTGAAAAAGATACCATCACAAAAACAAAAAAAACTATTACAGAACCAGTTGTCGATAGTAGAGAAAAGAATACTGGAGATTTGGATCAACTTTTTCCAATAGATATTCTGAATCCCAAAAGTAAAGATGTATTTAAAAAATATGGAATCGAATTTACAGGTAATTGTTATGCGTGCGACTTGGCAATTGTATCGATATCGAAAAAAAGCTTCAAACTAACCAATGTTTGTGATGACAAAACAACACAAGAGTTTGAAATTACTGAATTTTCGGGGTCTGATGATTTAATCGAATTTAAAACAAAACAAAATAATTTTATATTAACGAAAATAGACAAAGCCCCAGTTTACGAATTAAAAATCACTGGCGACACTTTAAAAATTAAAAATCTGAGAATTTCAAAATTCTATACCACACAAAAAATGCTGGATAAATTTGAGGAACACGACTGTGGCGATTTTCAAGGATAAAAGGAATTACTTGCAAAAAGAGGAAAAACTAGCTTAGAAAAACCATTATAGACAGTTTGAACTACTTGAATTGTATTTCAGATATCTATCAACCCGAAACAAAATTGCAAAAATCCAAAAAGACACCATAAATGAAAACTAAAAGCCTTTTACTTTTATTCTTTATTACAATATTAATAGCCTGTAACAGTCGTAATGAAAAAGCAAACGAGTCCAAAAAAAATATTGAAACCAAACATGAAGTCAATACATCAATAGAACCAAAAGAAAAACTAAAAGATAAATCAATTTATGATTCGAAATTTCTTGGAAAAGAAAACGTCCTAATTAATGATCATAAAGTAATATTGACAAAAGATGAATTTGAATCGATTTATACTCATGTTGATTCTATATCAACACAGCTTTGGGAATGTGGCAGTCCGTTTGAATGGTTAGACGAAAAATGGATGATTAAAACATACGGTAAAAAAAATAAAGAAACAGGAAATTTTAATACATTCAATGGAGAAATAACAACGATATTCAGCCAAAATATTCAGTTTGCGACCAATAATCACATTGTATTATTTGATACTGGATTTGTCGGCAATAATTCATTTAAAATTATTTCACACAATATTACATTAAACAAAGACACAACAGTAAAAGAATTTAGGAGTAAGTTTCCAAATACAGAAATGGAAAAAACGGATTATCCGAACGAAGTACGATTTAGGTTTTATTTAGATAATAAGAGTGACGATTGTTTTCTATTTTATTTTAAAGACGGAAAACTTAACTATCTTACTTTATGGTGGCTTTTGTGTTAAAAAAATGCTTTTAAATTTCATTTAAAATCAAAACAATAAACGTCGTAAACAAGCTTCAATTTTCACTTACTTTGTATTTCTAAATTTATTTTAAAAATGAAAGCACTTACCTTCTCTAAATTCGGAGATTCAGATGTTTTAGAATATATCGAAATTCCTGCACCACAACTAAAAAGCGATGAAATTTTAGTCGAAATGAAAGCCATCGGATTAAATTTTGCCGATGTTTACAGACGAAAAGGAAATTATCACTTAAAAGGAAATCCGCCTTTTATTGCCGGTTACGAAGGCGCCGGAATTGTTGTCGATGCAAATAATCATCCTGAATATAAAGTTGGCGACCGTGTGGCTTTCGCCGATGTTCCTTTCGCAAATGCCGAATTAGTTGCTGTAAACACAAACCACGTTTTGCCTTTGCCGGAAGCGATTTCTTTTGAAACCGCAGCTTCTGTTTTATTACAAGGTTTGACCGCGCATTATTTAGCAACCGATAGTCATAAAACTCAAAAAAGCGAAACTGTATTAATTCATGCCGTTGCCGGCGGAGTTGGACAAATTCTGACCCAAATCAGCAAGCTTTTAGGAGCAAATGTAATTGGTTTGACTTCATCTGCAGAAAAAGCAAAAGTTGGTTTTGAACAAGGTGCAGACCATGTTTTTCTTTATAATGACGATTGGAAATCACAGATTTTTAAAATTGTTTCAAAAGGTGTTGACGTAGTTTACGACAGTATCGGAAGCACTTTAAAAGAAAGTTTCGAAGTTACAAAAGAATGCGGACAAGTCGTTTTCTTCGGAATGGCGGGCGGCGATCCCGAATTTGTAGACCCAAGAATGCTAATGGATGGTTCGAAAACTTTAACAGGAGGCGATTTATGGAGTTATTTAAACTCTAAAGAAGAACGAATCAAACGCGCCACTCAATTATTCAATTGGATTACCGAAGGAAAAATCAAACTTTCCGAACCAACTTCTTTTAAATTATCAGAAGGAAAACTAGCACACGATTATCTGGAAAGCAGAAAAAGTACCGGAAAAATAATTTTGATTCCGTAAAACAATCTGGGCGTGCCACCAATAAAAAAAGGAGCCAACTATGCAAAACACTTAGTCGGCTCCTTTTTTTATTGGTGTCGGGCTTTCGCTGCTACTTCGGTAGCTTAGCTCTATCCCTCACGCGAACTCGTATTCAAAAGACTTTTTTTAGTTTATTTCAGAGCTTCAGCAATCATCAAAGCACATTTTTCTCCATCAATTGCTGCCGAAATAATCCCACCTGCGTAACCTGCACCTTCTCCACACGGATATAAACCTTTTATCTGCAAATGCTCTAAAGTCATAGGATCTCTCGGAATTCTCACTGGCGATGAAGTTCGGCTTTCTGGTGCGTGCAAAATCGCTTCATTGGTTAAATAACCTCGCATTGATTTTCCAAATTCCTTAAACCCTTCGCGTAAAATCTGAGACAAAAATCCAGGAAAAACCTGTCCCATTTCAACCGAAGTTGTTCCGGGAACATAGGAAGTTTTTGGAATATCTGCTGAAACTTTATTTTGTGTAAAATCGATCATTCTTTGTGCCGGAACTTTTTGAGTTTCTCCAGCCAAATGCCACGCTTTTTGTTCAATACTTTTTTGAAATTCCATTCCAGCCAAAGCACCAAATTTTGCAAAAGGTTTAAAATCTTCCAATTTCAACTCTATTACAATTCCCGAATTTGCCGTCGCCTGATCTCGTTTTGATGGTGACCATCCATTGGTAACAACCTCACCCGGACTTGTAGCACAAGGCGCAATTACACCGCCCGGACACATACAAAACGAATACATTCCACGACCATTAACCTGCTTTACAATCGAATATGGCGCTGGCGGCAAATAATCTCCACGATAATCACAGCTATATTGAATACTATCAATTAATTCCTGCGAATGTTCAGCACGAACTCCTAAAGCAAAAGGTTTCGCTTCAATAAAAATCTTCTTCTTATCCAACAATTCAAAAATATCTCGCGCCGAATGTCCGGTTGCTAAAATCAATTTGTTAGCCAGAATTTTATCTCCGGTTTGAGTTACGATTCCTTCAACTTCATTATTTTTTACCAAAATATCAGTAACTCTGGTATCAAACAAAACCTGACCACCAAATTCGATGATTTTATTTCGAATATCTTCAATAATTTTTGGCAACTTATTGGTTCCAATATGAGGATGTGCTTCTACCAAAATATCTTCTGAAGCTCCAAAAGCTACTAAAAGTTCTAAAATTCGGGTTACATCACCACGTTTTTTGGAACGCGTATATAATTTTCCGTCAGAATAAGTTCCGGCTCCGCCTTCTCCAAAACAATAATTAGAATCTTCATTAACGATATGTTCACGGTTGATTGCTTTCAAATCGCGTCGGCGTCCACGAACGTCTTTTCCTCGTTCGAGGACAATTGGCTTTAAGCCTAATTCTATTAATTGCAAAGCTGCAAAAAGTCCAGCAGGACCTGCACCAACAACAATAACTTCCTGAGCAGAAGAAACGTCTTTGTATAAAGGAAGTTCAATTTTAGTTTCCTGAAAAGGTTCTCCTTTTAAATATATAATAACTTTCAAATTAATTTTAATCGCTTTCTGACGTGCGTCAATTGAGCGTTTTAAAATCGAAACATGCTGAATTTCTTGAACCGAAACTTTTATTTGCTTAGACAAATGGTCTTTTAGCAAAGATTCGTTTGCAGCAATTTCTGGTGTAACTTGAAGTAAAAGTTCTTTAGGCATTTTATAAATGAAATAATATTTTTAAAAGATTGAAGCTACAAATATGTATGCAATATAACATAGTGGCACAATAACTATTGATAGGTAATGAAACTTTAAATATTTAAAGGACATTTCTAATGAATCTGAATCATCACATTCTAGAGCCATTTTTAAACTCGCTGAAAACTTAAATAGAAAGTATAATGGAAAAAAAATCATAGAGCAAATTATGTAAAAAATCCTAGACATCTCCATAATAAGTATATAGCCAACTCCACCACCAGCAGGAACATCATCCCAATTAGACATTTTAATATCATCATAAATAAAACGAAGAATTAAAAAAATCATAATTGTTAATGCAATAATAGACATTATGTATACCCATTTCGCAATAGTATTTAAATGAGCCTTTGCATTTTCACTTAATAACAATTCCTCTGAAACCGAATTCTCCTCCATTTAGTTTTTTTAATTAGAATTTAAATACAATGCAAAAATAGTGTTTTGAAATGAGAATATGTAATTACATCTATTAGCACATTTCTTCTAATCGAGTAAAATCGAAATACATTTTGTTCCCGACTCCGTTCAAATTGACAATCGAACAAAAGATAAAAATCCATTTTCAAAAGAGACTTTGTACCTTTGTCACTTTGAACCTTTGCACCTTAAAAAAAATGTCTAGAAAAATAAAATTGATTTGGGATTTCCGAGGCCCGGCTTCTGCAAAAACTGCCGAACATCACGAAATTCATTTAAAAGAATATATTGCTATTGAAAAGCTTCCTTTAAATATTACAGGATTTAAAATCATCGATGATATGTACGCCATAGCTTTTATGGTCGTAACCGATGAAAATATGATTCAGGTAAGAGATGCTTTGAAACCCCATCGTGGCGAAGTTTATACTGAATAAAATTCCAAACTTTGAAAACTTCAATAAAAAAATCCAAATTCCAAGTTGGCGATACAATTGGAATTTGGATTTTTTTTATTTTGAGATTTAATTTTTCTTATTTCAAATCAAGTTTATAATCGGTAAATATATAGGTATTGTTATCTTTTCCCGAAAGCTTTATGCTTTTAAATTCAACAGATTCTTCACCTTTCACTTCATAATTATAAACATCAATATCTTTAGTACTTGAAGCCGCTTCATAAAATTTGCCGTTTTCTGTCCACCATTTCCCTTTTTCAGTCATAGTTTCAACTTCACAATCTTGTTTTGCTGTAAACATGATTACATAAGTACCATCTGCAAATCGTTGCTGAATCCAATGTTTTTCAACTCCATCAATCTGTCCGTCTTTTTCAAAACCTTTCCAAATACCGACTAGTTTTGCATCATTGTCTTTTTTATCGATAGTAAAACTTAAAATTAAAATTGAAAATACTGCAAAAACAGCAACATAAAATAACGTAGATACTTTTTTCATAAATATTAATTTGTTGGAATTTCTATTGTTTTAATGTAGTCTGATAAATAAACATACATAAACGAATCAACTTGTTTTTCTGCTCTAAACTCGGCCTCTCTTTTCTTTAAGGCTTGATTTTCTTTCCCTATTCCCGGATTTCCTTCTACAAAACTGCTATTTGGGAAATTATTTTCAGCCATCATTTCTTTAAATTCTTTGGCTTTCAGCTTATACTCATCTGTCTGTTTAAAATATTTAAAATAATCCATTTTAAACTTCTGGAATTCTTTGCCAGTAAACTTTTTCGATTTAATATTGACTCCGTTTTTTATCTCTATAAGATCATAGTTTTCATAAACCGAACTATATCCCATATGAACATACTCCAACATTTTCCCCGAAGGACAAATCAATAATCCAGAATAGAAATTGCATTCAAAATTTTTACGATCGCCAAAAATCTCTTTATAGATCGAAGTCAATAAATATTTAAGATCCCCTTTTTCATTTTCAGAATAGTCTTCCTTGTAAATATTCTCGACAACTAATTTTCCGTTTAAAAACTTAAAATATGCAACATAACCTCTCCAATTAGCAGTAGAAATACTTCTGTTTAAACTTTTTGGCATTGGATGTTCCTTAAAATAATCTTCCAATGGATTGGATTGAATCATTAAAGTATCCTTGTCCACAATCAAATAATCTGGAACTTGAGCAGTTGCAAAAGATTTAAATGAAAATAATAAGAAAACAAAAAACAGTCTATAAAGTTTCATGGAACATTTTTAATTAGCAACTTCGCTGATAAACTTAATACGCATCAAACGCAATTCATCAATATCGTAATCGCCATCAAACTCTTTTAAGGCATCTTCAATTTTATCCGATTCTGATTCCATGAAGTAATCGTGAATTTCTTCCTGTTGATCATCATCCAGCATATCATCAACCCAATATTTAATATTCAGTTTTGTACCAGAATAAACAATTTGTTCCATTTCTTTGATCAAAGCATCCATCGAAAGTCCTTTTGCAGAAGCAATATCACTTAAAGGAAGCTTTCTATCAATATTCTGAATAATGTACAATTTATTAGCAGAGTTAACTCCGGTAGATTTTACAACCAAATCATCCGGACGAATAATATCATTATCCTCAACATATCGGCTGATTAATGCTACAAATTCTCCGCCATATTTTTTGGCTTTTCCTTCTCCAACTCCATGAATATTATATAATTCAGTTAATGAAATTGGATATTTTAATGCCATATCTTCAAGTGAAGGATCCTGGAAAACAACAAAAGGAGGAACACCTAATTTTTTGGCTACTTTTTTACGAAGTTCACGAAGCATTCCCATCAAAACTTCATCAGCAGTTCCTGATGATTTTCCTGCCGTTACAATTGCTTCATCATCAGCTTCGCTATATTCATGATCTTCTGACATCATAAATGAAACCGGTTTTTTGATAAAATCTAAACCAGCTTTCGTGATTTTTATTACGCCATAAGTTTCAATATCTTTTGATAAATATCCCGAAACCAAAACTTGTCTTAACAACGCCATCCAATATTTTTCATCATGATCTGAACCTGTCCCAAAGAAAGACTGCGCATCTGTTTTATGTGCTTTAATTACCGCATTAATACGGCCAATTAATGTAAACACAATTTCTTTTGACTTATAAATATGTTTCGTGTCGCGCACAATTTCAAGTAATTTAACGACTTGATCTTTGGCTTCGACTTTATGTTTAGGATTTCGAACGTTGTCGTCCATATCTGCGCCTTCTCCGGTTTCGCTGTCAAATTCTTCTCCGAAATAATGCAACAGAAATTTTCTACGTGACATTGAGGTTTCGGCGTAAGCCACAACTTCCTGTAAAAGAGCAAAGCCAATTTCCTGTTCGGCAACTGGTTTCCCAGACATAAATTTCTCCAGCTTTTCTACATCTTTATAAGAGTAATAAGCAAGACAATGTCCTTCTCCTCCATCACGTCCGGCGCGACCTGTTTCTTGGTAGTAACTTTCTAGCGATTTTGGAATATCGTGGTGAATTACAAAACGAACATCTGGTTTATCTATTCCCATTCCGAAAGCGATTGTTGCCACAACTACATCAACATCTTCCATCAAAAACATATCCTGATGTTTGGCGCGTGTTTTTGCATCTAAACCTGCGTGATAAGGAACGGCACTGATTCCGTTAACTTGTAAAACTTCGGCAATTGATTCTACTTTTTTACGGCTTAAGCAGTAAATAATACCCGATTTGCCTTTATGTTGTTTGATAAATCGAATAATATCCGACTCAATATTTTTCGTTTTCGTGCGAACTTCATAAAATAAGTTCGGTCTGTTGAATGATGCTTTAAAAGTATTGGCATCAGACATATCAAGGTTTTTCAGAATATCTTCCTGAACTTTTGGGGTTGCAGTTGCGGTAAGCCCAATAATTGGCACTTTTCCTAATTGTTTGATTATATTTCTAAGGTTCCTGTATTCCGGCCTAAAATCATGCCCCCATTCTGAAATACAATGCGCTTCATCGATTGCTACAAAAGAAATTGGTACACTTTGTAAAAAGGCAACATATTCTTCTTTGGTCAAAGATTCGGGCGCAACATACAAAAGCTTTGTCAGGCCTGAACTAATATCCTTTTTAACTTGGGCAATTTCTGTTTTTGTGAGAGAAGAATTGAGCACATGCGCAATTCCATTTTCTGAAGAAAGGCTTCGAATCGCATCAACCTGGTTTTTCATCAAAGCAATTAAAGGAGAAACAACAATTGCTGTTCCGTCCTGAATTAAAGCGGGTAATTGATAACAAAGAGACTTTCCACCGCCCGTAGGCATAATTACAAAAGTATTCTCTTTACCTAAAATACTCGTAACGACTTGCTCCTGCAAGCCCTTAAATTGGCTAAAGCCGAAATACTTCTTTAATTCCTTGTGTATTTCAATTTCGTTTGAATTCATTCTTTATTTTAATGGATATTTTTGTATAAATTTGCAACACATAAAGATACAACTTTCTTTTATACATACAAATTTTAAATATTCTGTTTTGATCACAAAAGAAAATATATTGGCAATCGCCAAAAAAACCATACTATCTGAAAGTGAGGCAATTACAAAATTAATTGATTTTCTTGATGAAAATTTCTACGAAGCGGCACAGCGTATTTATGAATGCAAGGGCCGTTTGATCGTTACAGGAATCGGAAAAAGCGCCATTATTGCGCAAAAAATGGTTGCTACTTTTAACTCTACCGGAACTCCATCGATGTTTTTGCATGCCTCAGAAGCCATTCATGGCGACTTAGGAATGATTCAGAATGACGACATTATAATCTGTATTTCAAAAAGCGGGAACAGTCCTGAAATTAAGGTCTTGGTTCCTTTATTAAAACGCTTCGGAAATACTTTAATTGCAATAACAGGAAACATAACTTCGTTTCTGGCAAAAGGTTCCGATTTTGTTCTCAACACAACCGTTGAAATGGAAGCTTGCCCAATAAATCTCGCACCAACAAACAGCACTACAGCTCAACTTGTTATGGGAGATGCACTAGCAGTATGTTTGATGGAAATGCGCGATTTTAAACCTGAAGATTTTGCAGTTTATCATCCGGGAGGCGCTTTAGGCAAAAAATTATTGCTTAAGGTAAAAGACATGATTGAGCATTCATTAAAACCAATGGTTACTCCGGAAACCTCAATCAAAAAGGCTATTTTTGAAATTTCAGAAAAAAGATTAGGCGTAACTGCTGTTATTGAAGACAACAAAATCGTCGGAATTATTACCGATGGGGATATCAGAAGAATGCTAAACGACAGAGATTCAATTGCTGATTTAACAGCAAGGGATATTATGTCCAAAAACCCAAAATTAGTTTCATCAGAAACAATGGCTGTTGATGCTTTGAATATTCTAGAAGATTTTTCTATCACACAGCTAATCGTTGCCGACAATGGCGAATATAAAGGAGTATTACATTTACATGACATTTTAAAAGAAGGAATCGTATAATGGCAAAGAAAAACCTTGGCGAGATGTCATTTTTAGATCATCTTGAAGAACTTAGATGGTTATTGGTTAGAAGTACAATTGCAATATGTATTATGGCATTTGTTACTTATTTTATTAGTGATTATTTATTTGATCAAATTATTTTAGGTCCAATTAGACCAACATTCTTTACCTATGTTTGGTTTTGTGACCTATCACATTCATTGGGATTTGCAGATAGCATTTGTATTACTGAACTGAATTTCATTATTCAGAATACCGAAATGGAGGGGCAAGTAAATATTTTTGTATGGATGTGTCTTCTGGCAGGTTTCATATTGAGTTTTCCTTATATTTTATGGGAAATCTGGAAATTTATCAGTCCGGCGCTATATGAGAAAGAACGTAAAAATGCGAAAGTTTTCATTTTTGTTTCGTCGTTGCTTTTCTTCTTAGGAGTATTATTTGGCTACTATGTTGTAATTCCGATGTCAGTGAATTTCGTTGCTACTTTCTCAGTAAGTGACGTTGTAAAAAATCAATTTACACTTGATTCATACATGGGAATGGTAAAAACAAGTATTCTTGGAAGTGCGATCTTTTTTGAGCTTCCAATCGCAATTTATTTCTTAACCAAGTTAGGATTAGTAACCCCAACTTTCTTAAGAAAATACTGGAAATATGCAGTAGTAATTATTTTAATTATCGCTGCAATCGTAACACCACCGGATGTAGTAAGCCAAACCATTGTGGCAATTCCGATGTTGATTATCTATGAAGTGAGTATTCTTATTTCAAAGATTGTTTATAGAAATAAAATGAAAGAAAATGTCTGATATCGTACAAGAATTTAACGACTATCGTTCTAAAATGAACGAAAAATTACTAGCTGACAACAACAAAATTGTAAAGCGAATTTTTAACCTTGACACAAACGCATACGCTCCGGGAGCACTTGACGTAAAAACAAAAGAACTTTTAGGTTTAGTTGCTTCAGCCGTTTTACGTTGTGACGACTGTGTAAAATACCATTTAGAAACCAGCTACAAAGAAGGTATTTCTAAAGAAGAAATGATGGAAGCAATGGGAATCGCAACTCTTGTTGGCGGAACAATTGTAATTCCGCATTTAAGAAGAGCTTACGAATTCTGGGAAGCTCTTGAAGAAGCAGGGAAATAAATAATTGTTAATACGTTTAACTGTTGAATCGTTTATTCGTTAATTTGCAGCGACTAAACGATTTATCGATTAAACGATTAAACTTAGAAAATGAAATTAAGAGCCGATAATTTAATCAAAACCTATAAAGGACGAAGTGTTGTAAAAGGAATTTCTGTTGAGGTAAATCAAGGAGAAATTGTGGGACTTTTAGGTCCGAATGGTGCTGGAAAAACAACTTCTTTCTATATGATTGTTGGATTGGTAAAACCAAATCAAGGAAATATTTATCTTGATGATTTAAATATTACCGATTATCCGATGTACAAACGTGCTCAGCAAGGAATTGGTTATTTGGCACAGGAAGCTTCGGTTTTTAGAAAATTAAGTATTGAAGACAATATTCTGAGCGTTTTACAATTGACTAAACTTTCAAAAGAAGCTCAAATTGCCAAAATGGAAAGTTTAATCGAAGAATTCAGCTTAGAACACATTCGTACCAACCGAGGCGATTTACTTTCTGGAGGTGAGCGTCGTCGTACCGAGATTGCCCGCGCATTGGCAACTGACCCAAAATTTATTTTGTTAGATGAGCCTTTTGCAGGAGTTGACCCGGTTGCAGTTGAAGATATTCAGCGAATTGTAGCGCAGTTAAAAAACAAAAACATCGGAATTCTGATTACCGACCACAACGTTCAGGAAACTTTAGCAATTACCGATAAAACATACTTAATGTTTGAAGGAGGAATTCTAAAAGCAGGAGTTCCGGAAGAATTAGTAGAAGATGAAATGGTTCGACGTGTTTATCTCGGACAAAACTTCGAACTTCGTAAAAAGAAACTTGAATTTTAAAGATGTTATATGTGAATGGTAAAAAGTAAAATGTTAGTTACTTTTTACCATTTTTCTTTTAACATTTCACTTTTCACATCTTACTCTACAGTAATAAACTGCAATTGCTCTAAATCGCCATTGTAAATATTAACATCAACTCTGTGTTTGATTCCCGGCAGAGAAGCTTTTTCTGTAAACTGCCAAAACAGCCAATCATCTTCAATTTTTTCTCTGTAGAAATTGTAATTGGCAATCCAGAATAAATATTCGCCAAACTCTTCTTTTAGAAAATCAGTATAATATCTTTCCCCTGAATAAATAATTGGGCGAACCTGATAATGTTTCTCCACTTTAGCCAGCCAACGTTTTAAACCTTTTTTTAAACTGTCCAAAGGCTGATTTTTTGGTAATTTTTCAATATCTAAAACTGGCGGAAGATCACCTTTTTGCAATTTTACTGTTTTAATAAAAAGATTCGCCTGTTCAATAGAATTTTCGTTTGGACGATAATAATGATAAGCGCCGCGCATAATTTTATTTTCTTTTGCGCCTTTCCAATTTCGTTTAAATTGTCTATCCACATAATCATTTCCGGCAGTTGCACGTATAAAAACAAACTTGACAGGGTATTTCTCGTCTAAAATTTCAACTTCTTCCCAATCTACTTTTCCTTGAAATTCAGACACATCAAATCCGACGACTTTTCCTTTATGATTTTCGAGAACCCTAATATTTCGAACATCAGAAAGGTGTTTATCTACCTCATTTTCATCTAAAACCTTACCCGATCTGAATCCGAGATAATAAGCTAATCCGGCTCGATAATGGTAAATTGTACCAATGAAAAGCGCTGCTAAAAAAGCAAACACGATAAAACGCATTAACTTACTGAAAAAAGATCTTCCAGCCGGTTTTCTTGCATAGGTTTTACGATAAGTCGTTTTTCTTGCCATTCGGATACAACTACTTTTTCAGAAACACATTGTTTATGATTGACAGCAATACATAAAAAGCAATGATAACAGGAATAGCACCAAATTGAAGCAATAAAAGTAAAACCAGAGAAATTGCTAAAAATACAATTTGCAGTACATTATCCTTAAAAGTAAATTTTTTAATTTTTAAAGCAAAAAGCGGAATTTCAGCATTTAAAATATAAGCGCTACACAAAGTAATTGCCAATAAAATCCACTCATTGGTTAAAATTTCCAACAGTAAAAGTGATGAACCTGCATAAATATCCAGAACTACTTTCAAACTAATTATAAAAAGCGCATTTGCCGGCGTTGGCAATCCAATAAATGAATCGGTTTGACGTGTATCAATATTAAAATTAGCCAAACGATAACAAGAACCCAAAGTAATTATGAATCCCAAAAGAGGAATAAATTCGTTTGTCCCTAACTGATGTCCGCTATTAGCAAACATCGTGTACATTACATAACCTGGCGCAACACCGCTAGTAACCATATCTGCCAGAGAATCCAACTGCAGACCAAGCGGACTTGAAACTTTGAATAATCTGGCGAAAAAACCATCAAAAAAATCAAAAAAGATTCCTAGACAAACCATATAAAAAGCCATTTCATATTTGGCTTCAGAAATAAAAACAACGGCTACGCAGCCACAGAAAAGGTTTATTAAGGTGATTAAATTAGGAATGTGTTTTTTAATATTCATCTTTACAATTTTTGATAATGGTGAGGAACAAATTTCGGATAAAATAAAATGACATCAACATGATTTGCATAAATAATTTTCACAATTTGTTACAAATAACTTACACCAAAAAGAAAACGAGTTCGTTAAAATAAAGTTTGAAATTATAACTTTTCGATATTTATCAGAAGGACAGAAATTAGGTGAGTAAAATATTCTATTTTTGGTGAAAATTAAAAACAGGTCTCAGTCTGCAAATAAATAACCGTTGAAAAAACTTTTTGCGTTTTTATTATTTTGGAATTTTGCTGCACAGTATGCACAAACCGTTCGGAAATATTCGAACGAGTTTATGAATATTGGTGTTGACGCCGCGGCATTAGGAATGTCGAGCGCCGTTGTTGCTTCAACAAATGATGTCAACGCAGTTTACTGGAATCCAGCAGGTTTGACCAATCTTGAAGATCATCAAATTTCATTAATGCATGCGAATTATTTTGCCAATATTGCACAGTACGATTTTATTGGATACGCAAGTCCGATTGATGACCGAAGTGCCTGGGGAATTTCGATGATTCGTTTTGGTGTTGATGATATCATGGATACCACACAATTGATCGACAGCGAAGGAAATATAGATTACAACCGAATCAACTTGTTTTCGACTGCTGATTATGGCTTTACATTTTCTTATGCTAGAAAATTGCCTGTAGAAGGTTTTCAATATGGTGTAAATGCAAAAGTGATTCGAAGAATTATTGGAAAATTTGCCAATTCGTGGGGTTTTGGTTTTGATGTCGGTTTACAATTTGAACGCAATGATTGGAAATTCGGATTGATGCTTCGCGACATTACGACCACTTACAATATTTGGAATATCGACGAAGAAGAATATGCCAAAATCGCCAATGCAATTCCCGGAGAAAACAACGAATTACCAGAAAGTACCGAAATTACTTTGCCAAAAGCACAATTAGGTGTTTCAAGAAAATTTGATTTCCATAATGATTACAGCCTTTTGACTGCTGTAAATTTAAATATGCGATTTGAGCAGACAAACGATATTATTTCTTCAAAAGCCGTAAGTATTGATCCAGCAATTGGTTTTGAATTTGGTTATACAGATCTTGTTTTCTTGAGAGCTGGCGCAGGAAATTTTCAGAATGTAATGCAATTGGACAATACTGAAAAATTAAATTTCCAGCCAAATATTGGACTTGGTTTCAAATACAAAGGAATTCAGGTTGATTATGCTTTGACCGATTTAGGAAACCAAAGTGCTGCACTTTATTCTAATATTTTTTCTCTAAAAGTAGATTTAGGTATCTTTAGATAATATTTACAAAACCATTAAACTTCTTAAAAATTTTAAATTATGAAAAATGTCATTTTCAAAAAAACACTTTTTTGTTTACTATTATTATTGAGCTTTATTGGTTTCAGCCAAAATCTGCCTTTATCAAAAGATGCTCGAATAAGTGTGATTACTTGTGGTTTAGGAAATGAAACATATTCTTATTTTGGCCATACCGCCATTCGTGTTGCCGATCCGGTAAACAATATTGATGTAGTTTATAATTATGGCGCTTTTGATTTTAGGACGCCAAATTTTGTTGCCAAATTTGCAAAAGGAGATTTGCAGTATTTTGTTATTGTTCATTCTTTTATTGATTTCATGAATGAGTACAATTATGAGAAAAGAAGTGTTTTTGAACAAGAATTGATTATTCCACAAGATTTAAAACAAACGCTTTTTGACAAATTAAATGCTACTTTGTCATCTGAAGATCGTTACTATACTTATAAATTTATTGATAAAAACTGTACATCTATGGTCGTTGATGTAATCAATAAATCATTAAACCAAAATGTAATCACTAAAAAAGGCGATACAGATATTACGTACCGCTCTATTTTATTTCCCTATTTTGATGGGCATTTTTATGATAAATTAGGCACCAGCATTATTTTTGGAACCAAAGTAGATCAACTCGGAACTAAAATATTTTTACCTTTTGAATTAAAAAACAGTTTAGCTAAAACTACTTTTCAAAATCATCCTCTGGCAAAAGAAAGTCAAACACTTTTAAGTTTTGAAAAAGAAACGCCAACATCATGGTGGAATAATGTTTATAGTTATCTTATTGTATTGGCCTTTGTTATTTTGGCAAAAAATAAAATAATTGATAAAATTTTCCTTTTGATTTTATCTTTAATGGGCGTCTTTTTTGTTGCCGTTGGATTTTATTCTTTTCATCACGAATTGGCGATGAATTACAATGTGCTTTTGTTTAGTCCGCTTTTATTGATTTTGATTGTTTTCTCAATTCTAAAAAACAAACGATGGACGTATCGCTTTGCCGTATTACATCTGATGTTTTTACTTATTTACACCTTATTTTTAATCAACAAAGCCCACTTTTTTATTGTTTTACCAATGATTATTACAAGCGGATTTGTTTTGGTTAGAGTTGTTCTAAGAAACAAAAAACGCATTCCAATTATTATCTAAAAACTATTGCCCTCGATAGAATAAAACGGTTGTAATTGTTTTGAAGGTAATGCTTAAATCCAGAAAAACACTTCGATGCTTTATATAATATAAATCATACTGAAGTTTTATCAAACTCTCGTCAATAGATTCGCCGTATGAATAATTTACCTGAGCCCATCCTGTCAAACCCGGCTTGATAACATGACGTGTTTCATAAAAAGGCATTATTTTAGCAATTTCAGCAACAAAATAAGGCCGTTCAGGTCTAGGTCCTATAACACCCATATCGCCAATTAGAATATTGAAAAACTGCGGCAATTCATCTAATCTTGACTTACGCATGAATTTACCAAATGGTGTAATTCTTTTATCATTTAATTGAGCAAATGGTCCATTTACATCTGTGTTTTCAATCATTGTTCTGAACTTGTAAATCTTAAAAACAACGCCATTTTTACCTACACGTTCCTGCGTATAAAACAAGCTCCCTTTGTTGGCTATTAAATTTCCAATAAAAATTACAGGAATAAACAGAACACAAAATAGCAAACCAATAATCGAAAGAGAAAACTCTATTAAACGAATTAAAATCAAATACAATTTGTTGCTATTACTGCGACTAAATGGAAAAAAACGATAGAAATCACGTTCAATATAATGCACAGGAATACGCTGTGTTTTACTTTCATAAACATGAGTATATTCTTTTATGATATTTCCAGATTCTAATAAGTGAAGAAGTTGCTGGTATAAATCAGGCGTAATTCCATCCGTTTTTTGAGCTGCGATGACAATCTCAGAAACATTGTGATGCATTACAAAATCCTCTAAATCCTGTTTTTTGATTTCCTTGACATAATTAAACTCATTGCTTTGCTCTGTAACCGAGTCAGAATTCACAAAACCAATAATATTATAATGAGGATCAACATTTTCAAGACCCGAAACCAATCCTTCGACCTGATCCTTCCCACATATTAAAACCACACTTTGAGAAAAACGGTGCGAAGCTAAAAAAATAGCGTAAAAAAAGCGCCATACCAATAATATGATTAAAATCGTAAAATAAAAAACAAGAATTACCAAACGTTTTTTTGGAAGTTCGGGCGATAAAATAGGCGTAAATAAATATAAAATTACCGAAGCTGTTGCTGTTAAAACGACACTGCGAACGATTTGGACCTGATTGCTTGAAACCTGAAGATTATACATTTCAAAGATTACTCCAAAAATAAATATATAAGTAATCAGCAAAATTGGTCTATAAAAATAAGCCAAATCCAAAATGTAATAGCTATTGTCAAAAATAAAGTGTAGTAGGTAGAGACCGGTCATCAAAAAAGCAGCATCAAAAAAGCGCAATAATATTTTCCGTTCCGAAATCTCGAAATGCATTTTTTTTCGTGCCATAGTAAGTTGTAAGTTTTAAAGTTGGGGACTTTTTCTTCAACGCAAATGTATTATAAAAAATTATAATTTAACCATCTGATTGTTCAGCTTTTTGAGGCACCATTATATGTACTGAAAGTAATGATAAAGCATAAACAAATGCTGGTGCTGCGATTCTCATTGCAGCGTGATTTATAGTCAATAACCAAAAAAGATAAAACGAAAAAAAGTAAATATGCTGCCTATTATATATAAAATGAACAATTGGAGTTATAAATAATATTAAAAGTGCAAAAATACCAAACATACCATGTTCTGCCAGCATTCGGGTTATTTCATTGTGTGAGGCAATTACGCTACCTGATTCTTTTCGAAATTCTTTTCCCATTCCGGCACCTACTCCCATGATTGGATTATCTAAAAAAAGTTTTATTTCAGAATCCATAATACCTTCTCGTCCGCTCAAAACACTTTTCTTCTCTCTTCCTAAAGCATCTTTATTTGCATATCTTTTCTCAATTAACCCTCCTGTTTGAATAGAACTATAAGTCCAAACACCAATACCCATCAAAGCCGTTAAAATAAGTACAAAACCAAATTTTATCTTTCCTTTTGCATTTGAAAATTGATACAAAAAAAACAGAAGACAAGCAATCATGACAACTCCAGTTATAATCCCACCTCTAGAAAAAGTTACAACTCCTCGATAACCGATAAAGGCAAGTAGACATCCATTCAAAATAATCTCTTTTATTGATTTGGAAGACAACACAAGTTGCCTAAAAAAAATAAAAACCCCCAAACCTAAAATTGTTGATACCTGATTTGGTCCAAACCCTCCCGATGTTTCAAAATTAGAACCTGTACTTGTTACTACATCTCTCACACTCGGTGTGTATAAAAACAAATAGACTGTCGTAGTCAAAATCGGTAATCCCATTACAGAAAGAATATTCTGCAATTGAGAAAATTGAACCCGCCTGGAGTACATATATATAGAACAAACTCCTAAGCAAACTGGTCCGGAAAGATTAAAAAACAATAGTTTTTTTACATCAATATTAATTTGATCTACTGAAGCAGTGACCAAAATACAAGGAACGAGTAAAATTAAGAAAAACCAATAAATAAAAGAAGATGATGAAAAACTGCTGTAAATCATGCCTAGGAACATGAAAAAAACAAGATTAAATTTTACATATTCATTATTAAAATTCCCTCCTGTCATACGCAAAAAAACCTCAACGCCCACCAAATAGGCGCACACTAACAAAACTTCATTATTTCTGTTATTTGTTTTATTTACCAAATAAATTCCAACTATTGGTATTATAACCGCATAAAGTTTCGAAAGAACTGGTAAAACAAAAACTGCTAAAGCAATAAGCAAATGAAATAAAATAAGGTAATTATATGTGATGGTTTTATTTTTCATTAATATTTTTAAACTGAAGTTTAGGAAGTAAAATTAGTTAAAGAATTTAACCATTGTAAATAATCTTTGATAATTGATTTTTGAGAATATCTTGACTCAACAACATCGTGTAGTGCTAACCCCATTTGAACACGCTCATCTTCATTCTCAATTAATCTCAACAATGACTCTGTAAATTGGCTTAGATTATTTGAATCGACTAAAAGACCTTCTTTAGCTGACTTAATAATTTCAGAAATCTGCCCTACATTTGTAGCTACCACTGCTTTTTTATGCAATCCGTACTCTAAAATTGCTAGAGGAAGTCCTTCTGATAAAGATGGTAAAACTGCAATTTCACATTGTTTTAAAACTAAAGCTACATTATCAACTGTACCGTAGAAAAAAACAGATTTTTCTAATTTTAATTCGCTAATCAAATTTTTAATTTTTTCAGAATGAATGTCTTGAAAATCTTTTCCAAAAAAATGAAAAGTCCAATCTGGATATTTTTCTTTAATTAAATGCGCCGTTTTAATTAATAATTCATGATTTTTTTGCGGACGTAGATTAGCTACACAGATAATTCTTTTATTGTCTTTTCCTTTTAGTAAAAACTCTTTTTGTGAATTAATAATATCATCGATGAAATTAGGAAAATAGACAACGTTTTTGATCCTTAAATAGGATTCTGCCCAGTTTTTTAAAGCCGAATTAACCGCAATGCTTCCTTCAAAAAAGGATGAGCCTATTTTCAATCCTATGTTTTTTCGTTCTGCCAGATTCTGCGAAATGCCATAATGATCATGCCAAACGATTTTGATTTTAGGAAAAATACATTTAACCAGAACGGCTAAAAAAAATGAAGAGCTATGTGCGTGAATAACATCGACTGCATTTTTTTTAATATATGCTCTCGCTGCAAAAACTGCTTTTAAATCAATTTTTTTCTTCTTATTTAAAAATAAGTATATAACGTTTTCATCAATTTGATTTATAAGCAAACCTTCTTTTCTGGTTGCAATTAAACCTGAAAATTCAATTTCTTTTGACAATGCATTAGCATAATTGACCGCCATACGCTCAGCTCCTCCAGCTTCTAAAGAATCAATTATTTGAACAATTCTCATTAAAGTAAATTTTTAATTTCTTTTTCAAAAAAATCAGTTGTATAATTTTGAGACCATTCTTGAGACAATCTACTCTTATTCATGAGAGTCTCATTGTTTTTAATAAGATTGGTCAGTTGAATCAGATCTTTTTCTAAACTCATTTCCAATAAAACACCTCTATTTCCATAATCTAACATAAACGGAACACACGAAATCTTAGTTGCAATTGGAACACAGCCCCAAAACATACCTTCAGCGATTGCTTTTGGCCAGCCTTCACTTTTTGATGGCAATAGTACAAAATGGCTTTTTTTATACGCTTGCGAAATCACATCTTTTTCTTGATTTCCACGCAAAAAAACAAATTCTTCTAGTTTATTCTCTATGATGTAATTTTCCAGATTATTTTTTTCGATGCCATTTCCATACAAATCTAGATTTGCTTTTATTCCGCTTTCATTTAACACTTGTACAAGTTTAATAGCATAAAGCGGATTTTTTCCAACAACTAAACTGCCTACAAAAATAAATTTCGCTACTTCGTCTATATTATTCTTAAGAACAGTTTGTTTTTCATTTTCGGAATAAGTTGCCGTAAAAAATGATTTTATGTTCTTAGATTGATTTTTCCAGTCTCCATAAACTAAAACTTGAATATTACGAGTTAGAAAGGAATTACTAAGGATCCATTTTTGCAGACGATAAGATAAAGGCTGTTTACTTTCTGGATCCCAATTGCCGGCATATTTGGCAGTTTTCTTTTTATTTGGAAAAAAAATTTGTGCAAAACAACCTATTAAACCTACATTTCCAGGACAACGCAAATGAATATGATCTGCTTTGTACATAGCCCAAAATATTCGCCAAAAAATTAAAGGAAGCTTAAATACCGAATTAAAAGTATTTTTCAAACTAATGAAATTGAAATTTGGAATTTGCTTAAAACTGATACTTTCACAGTCATAAAAAGTATCAATTTCGGTCAAATCTTTTTTTATCTCCAGAGGAGCGACAACAACTACTTCATCAATATATTTAAACCAAATATTCATTTCTCTAATGTACGGAGCATAGCCCCAAAAAGCACCATCCTTTTGAACATGAACAACATGGGTTATAACAACTAATTTCATTGGAAAAGCATATTGGAAAAATTATTGCAATAATTCGATATCTCAAATTTTTCCAGAAAAGTTATTCTGGCATTCTCACTCATCTCATTATATTTCGGAAAATTATTTTCGACCTTATTAAATAGAGACACCATTGATTCTAAATTTGGATCAAACTTAAAACAATCCAAACCATCTTGTAAGTAATTTGCTAATCCTGTAAAATTAGAGATCAATAAAGGTGTAGAATTCATTAATGACTCTAGCCCTACTGTTGGTAAATTATCTATTTTTGAAGGTATTATTACAAAATGACTCCTCAACAAATAGTCATCAACTTTATCATACGAAATTCCACCAAAAAACTTAATTGCCTCTTCATTAATAATCATTTTTTTTATTTTGCCCTCTAAACTCCCTGTACCAGCAATATTTAAAAATAAATTTGAAAGTTTATTTTTTGTCCTATAACTTACAAATGCTTCTACTAATTCTAATATTCCTTTTGAAGGATCGAGTCTTCCTAAATAAGAAATAATAATTTTATTCTCATTTTGAATACTTTTGCTTTGAAATCTATCCTTCATTGGATTCAAAACAACTAAACCCTTTTTTAAGTTATAACTTTTTTTCAAATCTTCTTGCGCTAAATCTGATGGACAAATAATTACATCACAAAAAAATTTATAAAATATACTTTTTCTAAAAATTAAAATATTTCTTTTCAAATTTCTGCCTTTGCTATCTAAAGCAATTTGTCCCATCAAAGTATGATAATAACTAAATGTTTTGACGCTGTTAAATGATAACAATTTTGACAAACCAATAGCAATATTGGCTCCAACAAAATGTCCTATAACAATAGTAGGTTTATATTTAAAATAAAGTTTAGAATACCAAAGAGCATCTTTTATTGATGTAGGTCTACGTTCAGTAGGCCATGAACAAATAATTATTTCACCTTTTTGTTTTTTAATTGTTTTCATCTCATTAAAAAATGGCTTGTGCGATATAAAGACAACTCGATTCCCTAAATCTGCTAAATGATTCGCCAAATAATAACTCATTGAAGCAAAGGAATCTTCAGAATAATTATGTGCAATTAAAATTGTTTCTTTAGTTTTCATTTTCAATTTTTGGCTTATTGAATAATAAACTCCACCAACCTATAGTTCTTCCCATAGCTTCCGTAAAAGCTTCTTTTTTCTTAGTACCTCTAAGAGCATTACTAAATCTGATTATTGTCAATAAAATCGTTATTGCGTTCCATTTAAAATGGTCTTTTAGTTCTGGGTTTGGATTTTTTACTCTCCAGACATACCAACCATTTCTAACGACCATTTTTCCATATTTATATTGATTTGGACGGCCAGACGAGGCATGAAAATGACTTAATTTTGCTGATGTATTTAAATATAAATTACCAATTTTAGAAACTCTTATCGTAAAATCTGCATCTTCGTATAAACCATATCCTTCAAAATAATTCGAAAAAGAAAGTTTATCAAAAACTGATTTTCGAAAAGATGAAACACCTCCCATTAATTGCTCCACTTTATATACTTTATCACTTGGAGGCAAAAAACCTACACTTCTTCCATGTGAAAAATTTGGCGCGAAACCTGGAGGGCAATTACTGTCTAAACTAAGTTTTTTTCTAAGAATAAATCGACTTCCGTCTGTACGTTTCCAACCGTCATAATAAAACTCATTATTTTTTGGCACATAATCTTCAGATGTTTTTTCCCATTTTATCTCATTACATATATATCCGCCAACACCTAAAGCATCAGGAAATAATTTATATGTTTCTAAAATTTTCTGAAAATAATCTGTTTCTAAAACCGTATCGTCATCTAAAAAACAAACAATCTCTAGGTCCTCTCCAACTTTGTCAATACCAAAATTTCTTTGTTTTGTAAGGCCTCGATTGACATCATCAACCAAAAAATATTTTAAGTTTTCGAATTGATTTTCCTCTAAAATAATTTTAGTTTCATTATTTGAAGATCCGTCAATAATTAAAATTTCATCTGGATAAAAACTCTGAATTTGTACCGATTGCAATAATTTCAGCAATGGTTCAGGACGCATATAGGTGCAAATAATTAAGGAAAATTTCATACTTTGTCAAATAACTTATTTGCCCAATATAAACTTTTCGCCCATTCTTTTTGGAACTGAGTAAAATACTTTAGTGGGTTTTTAATTGATTGTTTTCTGTAATACTTAAAAAATAAAATTACTTTATATCCTTTATGCTGTTCTTTTGTCTCATGCAAAATTTTATACAATGACACTGTCGGAGATGGTTTTGGCTTAATACTATCATTATTCCAAGCTAAATCTGGCTTTGTCCGAAATCCTCCTATTGGCGCTTTTAAATGCAAGATAGCTGGATTTGGAAAGTATAATACATCGCATCCCATGTTGCGTAATTGCATACCAAAATCTCCATCTTCGCCAAATCCAAATTCATATCTGAGATCAAATCTTGTCATTTTCGCCGCTTCACTTTTTACAAAACTACAGCCAGACCCAAATGCATTCCATTGAAAAACTTTTGTATTGCTTTTTTTCTCATCCTTTTGCAAACAACTAAAACTAACAGCTTTACATTTATATTTTGAAATATCCTTAAAGGCTGATTCAATGAAAAAATGATCTATTCTAATATCATCATCTGCAAAAAAAATCCATTCACTTTCGACTTGATCCAAAGCTATATTTCTTGCATTACAAGCACCCGCTTGATTGGTGAAAGTATGTTTTATCTCGAATGGCCAATCCTCAGAAGTTAAATAATCAAGCTCAGACACACTCCCAGAAAGGGGATTTTGCTCAACAATTATTACATTTTTTGGCAAATAAGTTTGAATAGAAAGATCCTGTAAAAAATCATATAAATATTCTTTTCTTCCGATAGTTGGAATTATAACATCCAAAGCCTCGAAATTAGTCTCATTTTTTGACGAACAATCAACTTCAATTTTGTCAATATTGATAGTCTGTTTATTTATATTTCTAAAGAACACACTATAAATTAAAGATAAAAGGGGGAATTTAAATTCATAAATCACAAAATTTAAAAATAAAATAAAAGTCCATCTTAGCTTATAATGTTGCTTTGTAAATCTAAAAAGAGTAAAACGGGAGGACTTTGAAGAATAAATAAAATCCTTTCTTTTTAATAACTGGGGTTCAGAATAACACAATAAGCCCAAAGGCATACAAACTTTTGCTATTGAGTTTAAATAATAATCAAAATTAGAATGTGGTTTTATAACACTGCAAATCTCCAATAATACTTTAGAATGAACAACTCCAACTAAACTGCTCATTTCCCATGTTGGAAAAGTTACTTCTTTATTGATTTTTATAAATGGAGATGCATCAATGTATCCTATTTCTTTGCCTAAAAAACCAAATGTATTTGGATTGTAACTCAACATCATTTTTTCATGATAAAAAATGTCATTTAAGCTATCCAGATTTAAAAAAGCTTCAAAATTTTCGTTGCACCAAACAATTCCTGACTCTGGATATTTTATGGCAAAATCAATTAAAACTGAAGAAATAGTTCCTTTTTTATTAAAAGGTAGAATTTCATCAGTCAATGTAGAAACTTTTACTACCTTATTATGATTATGGTAAATTATTATCATAGTTAAGATATTATAGTTTTATAAAATTCAATATTTCTTTTTGTCAAAACTTTAATATCAAAAGCTTCTTCAACTTTTTTTCGAGCTGCTTTTCCTGTTTCAGAACAAAGTTTCTCATTATTTAAAAACTCGATTATTCTTTGGGCGTACAAATCGTGGTTATTTGGATGTATTAAAAATCCATTTTTCCCTTCATCTATCATTTCATTTGCCCAACCTATATTTGATGCTACAATAGGTTTTTCCATTGCCATTGCTTCTAACCAGGAAACTGGAAAAGCCTCTGCAAACGATGGAAAAACACATATTTTTGATTCTTGAATTTTTTGTTTTATTTCTTCATATGGAACGCTTCCCAGATAATCAACGTTTTTGAATGCTTCCTCAGAAAAAAGATGCTGCATCATTTTCCATGTTGATGAATTTCCAGATATAATATCTGGAACATCCTTGCCTATCAAAACAAGTCTTGCGGCAGGAATTTTTTCAATAACTTTATTAAAAATCAAAGGCAATTCTAATAATCCTTTTTTTCGAATCAAACTTCCGAAATACAATATAGTTTGTTTTGGTTCTGTGTCTGAATAATCATTTTTAAATAATTCAGAATTAATAAGATTTGGAATTATTTCAAATTTCTTATTTAAACCAAAAATGGAATTTGTTTTATCTGCAGTAAACTGACTTACTGATAATAATGCATCTGCTTTTCGAATTGCTCTTTTTTCATGAAACTTATTTATCCACTTTACAGGACGATTGTCCAAATGACAAAAATAAGCATCAGAACCGTGCAGTCTCAAAACTATTGGGCAATTATCCGGTTGTATGAATGATGTAATACCTGTCCAATCTGGTGCTTCTATTAAATCAATTTCTTTATTAGAATATAATTCATTAATAATTCTTTCAATTTTTTTTCTTGTCAACAGCCAGGAAAATCCTTTTAATTTGATATTTTTTATTTGTTGAACAACAATGGAATTGTCTTCAAAAACAGCATCATTTTTTTGACCATAAACAAGAACGCGGACTGAAACTCCTTGTGCTACAAGTCCAATTGCCAAATTTTTGATACTAGTGCCAAGGCCTCCTGAATTACCAGTTTTGGCATGTGGATATTCTGGTGTCAAAAAAGCTATTTTCATATTTTTATTTATTGAAAAAATCTTTTAACACTCTCTTTGTAAATAGTCTTGCCCCACTATCTGTCATATGTCCACAAGAAGAAAAATATTTATCCTCAATTACAACATTTTCATAATTGTGAATTTCAGGATATGCTTTTTTGACCTTCTCAAAATAATTCATCCCTACAACATTTTCACACATTGGCGTCATAATTGCGATAAAATTAATGTTGTTTGATTTACAAATACTTTTAATTTCTTCGTAGTATTTGTTGTGCGGAAGTGGATTTAAGTTAACAATATTATTTTTCATATTGCCGTTTTTATGCTTTTCTAAAGGGTAATATCCTAAATTATCCAATTTATTGGTCTTTTTATGAACCGCTGTAAAAAAAGCTTCTCTGAATCCAATTTTTGTTTCATATTTAATATATCTGTAAAACGGAATATAATATAATTCAGAAAAATTTTCCTGATCTGAAAAATGATCTTTAATAACCTCCGAATTATGAATATAAGGTAAAAAAAGAGCTGAAATACCTTCGGCCATATGATCGTTAGACAAATTTAAATCGGCTTCAAGAATTACGTTTTTGATTGTATATTTTCGTTCAATCATTAATTTTAACATTAATGATGCTTCAAATAAATGTCCACCGCTCATTCCGTAATTAAATGCTTTTAAACCTTTATCTTCAAACATCTGTGCTACAAAATGATTGTTTGCCCTTGAAGAACCTAAAATTACAACATCATATTTTTGAGCGCTTGAATTAAAAGCAGTTTCAATTTTTCCTCTATTTTTTGATTGCATAAAGATATAGGTATAGAGTCCGTCTAATGCTATAGCTATCAAAATTACCAGAGCTAAAATTTTTGCTGTATAAATTAAAAAATTCTTCATTAAAACTGAAAATATATAAATTCCTTATAATCTGAAAAAGTTCCGAAAGCCATAATTGCTGCGATCGCTAAAGCTACCTTCAATAAGCTTCTTTTTCCTGAAAGCGGTTCTACCTTGTTTCGATTATTCCATTCGATCAAAACAAATAAGCCAATCATTCCTATTAACTCATAACTATAACGTTCATTTTCTAGAAATTGAAAACTAAAATCTCTACTTGAAAAAATTCTCTTTATATACAAAACTGCATCAGTAATTGTTTTAGCTCTAAAAAAAATCCAAGCAATGCATGTTAATGAAAACGTATATAAAATACTGAACATTACTTTTACAGAGTCAAAATCAAACTTTAGTTGGATCGCATCTATATTGTTTCTGTTGCTGTTTGATAAAAGCAATGGCAGAAAATAAACAGCATTAATAAATCCCCAGATTACATAAGTCCAATTGGCTCCATGCCAAAATCCGCTTACAAGGAAAATGATGAAAGTATTCCGGATTTTCATCCAAAGCCCGCCTTTACTTCCTCCTAATGGAATATATAAATAATCTCGGAACCATGACGAAAGGGAAATATGCCAACGACGCCAAAACTCGGCAATATCTCTTGAGAAATAGGGATAATTGAAATTTCGTAATAAATCTAAACCAAATAATTTTGAAACTCCTAAGGCAATATCAGAGTAGCCTGAAAAATCTCCATAAATCTGAAACGCAAAATAGATAGCGCCCAGAATTAATGAAAATGAATTCATCCCTGTATAATTATCAAAAATTGCATTAGCATAAGTTGCACAAGTATCGGCAATAATTACTTTTTTTACTAATCCCCAGATAATTTGATAAACACCTTCTTTTGCAGTTTGAAAATCAAACTCTCGCTTTATTTTTACTTGCGGAAGTAGATGTGTTGCCCTCTCAATTGGACCAGCAACCAAAAGGGGAAAATAACTCACGAAAAGTGAATAATCAACAAAATTGTATTCGGCTTTAATTCGTTTGTAATAAATATCTATAACATAAGAAAGTCCGTGGAATGTATAGAATGAAATTCCCACAGGCAATATTACTTTCAATAAAATTGGACTCGCCTTAAAACCAATTCCATTTAATAAATCTGAGAATGAAGTGGCGAAAAAGTTATAGTATTTAAAAACGCATAAAAAACCGAGATTGACAATGATACTAAGCCAAAACCAAAATTTACGACTATTTTCAGATTTTCCTTTTTCAATTTGTATTCCTGTATAATAATCTAAGAATGTTGAGAATACCAGCAAAAACAAAAATCTCCAATCCCAACACGAGTAAAAATAGTAACTAGCAACTATTAACAAAGCATTTTGGGTGCTCTTGGTTTTATTGAAAACAAACCAATACAGAAAAAAAACAATCGGTAAAAAAATAGCGAATGCTAATGAATTAAAAAACATCTAAGGTATTTGTAAATTTTAAAATTTGTTGCTGTTAAGCAATTGGAAATGATCTTCTATCATTTTCGGCAAAGAAAAGGAATTGGCGATTAATTCCCTTGTATTTATAGATATCTTTTTGTTGCCTAAATAAACATCTTCTAATAATTGTGTTAAAGCTTTTGTATTTTTGGCTTCAAAAATATATCCATTCTTTCCATTTGCTATTGCTTCAGTATTTCCACCGACATTTGTTGTAATAACTGGAACATTTGCAGCGAGACTTTCTAAAATAGACAAACTAAAACACTCCATATGTGTTGGTTGCAACATATAATCATACAGAAAAAAAATTTCATTTAAATTGGCTTTACTTCCTTTAAACGAAAAACAATTTCCAAGAGAATTTTGTTCCACTCTTTCCATTAATTGATTTTTATAAGGTCCATCGCCATAAACATCAATTCTTATTTCGTCTTTTATTTCTTCTGAAAGAAATGACACTGCATCAATTAAATCCTGAATTCCTTTTGATTCTCTCAAGTGCGATGCAACCAAAAAAGATGGTTTTACAATATTTCGATTTTCTCGAACTAAAATTTTCTCTATAACAACTCCGTTATAAATTGTCTTGGTTTTGGACTTTAAATGAAACCCAAAATCTTTCAGGATCTCATTTACCGTATAATCTGAAACTCCAACAAAAAGATCAATATATTTTGCATAAAAAAGTCCTTTTACTTTTTTATTGATTCTCTTTTTTAATGAATAGCCATGCAAAGGTCTTGGATTGTGATCAACAGCGATAATTTCAGCTTTTGACAACTTTTTTATTTTAGAGAAAAAAGGAGTGCATAATTCAACAAAATGAGTAATAATACAAGAGTAGTTTGGCTTATTCTGTTCAAGAAATTGCAGAAAACTGTTTTCT
This sequence comes from Flavobacterium resistens, assembly GCF_900182645.1. Classification (GTDB taxonomy): domain Bacteria; phylum Bacteroidota; class Bacteroidia; order Flavobacteriales; family Flavobacteriaceae; genus Flavobacterium; species Flavobacterium resistens. The sequence goes on from NZ_FXTA01000005.1 coordinate 265,767, forward strand.
ACGTTTAATTTTCCAGCTTCATGAATAGTCAATTTTGGATAGTTTCCATGATTAGAAATATTTGGAAAAAACCAATCGATTTGAATACCATTTTCTTTGCATTTTTTGTCAAAATCCCAGAAAAAATAGTCCATACCTCCTACACGTTCTGGAAGTAATTCATAATTGCAGATTATAGCTATTTTGTTAGTCATTGAAAGATGCTAAAGTTGAAGCAATTCTTTTACTGGTTCCTTCTAAATCCTGCCCAATTTGCAAGTCGATCATAGCCTTTCTTTCCAACTCTCTTTCTTTAGGATGGTTCAATGCTAAATTAATCTGCTCGATGAGTTCCTTTTTATCTTTAGCAATTGTTACAGCATTTCCATCTATAACTTTTTTGTAATGCACATAATTTAGAAATCTTTGATCATTATAGAGTCCATTTTCCAAATTCCCAAAAACAGTATTTACTACAGGTTTATCAAAAAGCATAAAATCAAGACTCATAGTTGAGCACATATTGATACTCAAGTCAGAATTTTCTAATAATGCTCGTAAATCCATAATATCTTCTTGACTAGGAATTCGTTGTGACCAGCTTTCTTGGTGATTTTCTCTTGTCAAAATCCATTTTGGAACATTCCAGATAATTTCTGGAAATTCGTCCCGAATTGCCTTAAATCTACTATCATCCTCAGCTGGACTGGTTCTAACTAAAAGCTGAGCTTCGGTATTAATTTCGTCATTTCGAAGTGCTTCTGCAATAGTTCTAATTACCAAGGGATCATTTGGTCCAATAGAAACATCTGCACAACTATAACAAATAATTTTTTTTGAAGGATCTAATCCAAATTTTGAAATAAATCCTTCTCTTGATGATTTATATTTATCTAAAACATAAGGTTCAAACTGTGGCGTTCCAACAATATGAACATTTTCACTTTTTGCATTTGGATAAAAGTACAGCAACTCCTCTTTCATCAATTTGCTCCAAACTAAAAATTTATCGAATGTTCCAAGCATACGACCTTTTGAGGCCAGATTATCCCAACTAAAAATAAAAGTACTTGTTGGAATTTTTAACTGAATAGCCGCATATAAAAACGGAGCCAAATATGGAGGCCTTTGATGTGTAAAAAACAAATGTGATGGTTTGTCTTCCTTTAATATTTCGAAGTATCTTTTAGTAATTTTATTTTTAGAAAAAGATAAAAATTGAAGTTTTTCTGCAAATAAAATGCTTGAAGTGGAATTTACATATTTTGTAAAAAAATAAATTCCTTTAATGATAAGTGAGCGAGCAGAATTATTTCTAGGAAGACCTGAAACCAAGTTATCGTTCATTCCATAAAAATTTTTAAACTTTTGTAAATGCCCTAATTCCTTCCATTTTCTAAAAAACCAAGTGCCTTTCTTTTCAATAAATACTGGCAATTCGATTATTTCTAACTTTGGACTATTAAAATCATCAAAACAACTTTTTGGCAATCCAGAATAAATCACAATTTTATCAAATTGGGATAAAGCCTCTGTAATGAAATCGCTCATCACAAAATTTCTGAAACCTACGCCATCTGTTATTACGATTCCTAATTTCTTCATTTTTATAGTGTTTTATCTCATTTTATTTGGCTCTTACCAAATAAAATAAAACCTCTTATCAAAGTATATTGTGTGTTTTAAAATTTGATCTTTTCAACATTTCATAAAAACTAATGCATTGCCAAATATGAAAACTAGATTGACTGTTTCCTTGAAAATAGCTCTCTAATTCCGTTTTCAAAACTTTATTATCAAACCAATCTGAATACTCTGATTTTTCTAAACCTGCAAAACATTGTGTTATCCATTGTTTTAAATCAACAGCCAACCATTCTCTTTGTGGTGTCTGCAATGGTCTTTTTGGTGCAAAAATTAATTCATCTTCAAAATACTCCGATGCAATTTCTCTCAGCATGAACTTAGAAATTCCATTTTTTATCTTATAATCCAATGGAAGAGAAAATGCAAATTCGACCAAACGATAATCTAAAAAAGGCTCTCTTAACTCTGTCGAAAAAGCCATTGAAATTCGATCATTAAATCGTAAAGCTCTTGGTATTTTGGTGTAAAATAAATCTCTATATTGTTTATTTAAAACTTCATCCTCAAAAGGCTTAGGATATGAAGGTTTTTCTGCTTTTGCTAAAAAAGATTCAGACAGCATTTGTGTTTTATACGGAGAATCTTGAACGCCTTGTATTGTGGCTTCATTATTTTGAGTATAATAATCATAGCCAGCCCATTGTTCATCCATTCCTTGTCCGTCTAACAAAACCAAAATTTTGTCCTTTCTTGCTTGCTCAAAGATTTTGGCATAAGCCAATGTTGGAATTCCGCCATAGGGTTCGTCTTGCTGCCACTGCATTTTTTCGTTTAAATCTGGAACCTCATCAGCTTGCAAAAGAACTTTTACTAATGGATTTTGAGTATGTGAAATCATATTTTCGACCCAAGGCAACTCATCATAATCTACATTATTTGTATAAAACGTATAGGCATTGATTTTTGAATTATCTTCCTGTTCATTAACTAAAGCCAGCAATACCGAACTGTCCAAACCACCACTAACGTTAAAACCAACAGGAACATCCGCTCTAAATCTTAGATTAATACTATCTTTTAAAAGAGAAATATAATGTCTTTTGGCTTCATCAAAAGTTAGGTTTTGGGGTTGTTTTGCAACTTCTTTTTCAAAATAATACCATTTTTCAATTGATAGTTTTTGATTTTCAAATTCCAATAAAAAACCGCCAGGCAACTGCTCTACATTTGACCAAAAAGTTTCATTGGGCATACCATAAGAGCCAAATGCAAAATAAGAAACCCAAACTTTTTCATTAGGCACTTTTTCAATTCCAGCAATATGCAATGCTTTTATTTCAGATGAGAAATAAAAAATGCCATTATGTAAACTGTAATAAAAAGGTTTTACCCCAAATCGGTCTCTTGCGGCAAATAATTTCTTTTCTTGTTTGTCCCAAATAGCAAAAGAAAACATCCCATTAAGTTTCTCCAAACAAGATTTTCCGTAAATAATATATGCTGCTAAAAGTACTTCTGTGTCTGATTCTGTTCTGAAATTGTATTGATCTTTTAAAGTCGTTTTAATCTCTAAATAATTATAAATTTCGCCATTAAAAACAATAGCAAAACGTCCCGAATTATCAATAAATGGCTGATTCGAATCTGAAGTCAAATCAATAATTGCCAAACGATTATGTCCCAAAGCAACAAAATCAGAATCAAAATATTTTTGAGTGGCATCTGGTCCTCGATGGCTTTGGACAGATAACATTTTATCTAATTGGCTTTCTTTATAATTACCAACAATTCCTGCAATACCACACATTATTTCTGTTTATTTCGAATCATTATTTCTGCTTTTTCCCAATCTTGCATGGTATCAATATTAATGTAGAATTCAGGATCAGATTCAATAAAAGCAGTACTCTTACCATATAAAGAATGTTCTTTTAGAATAACCTCCGTTTTGATAATATAAATACTCCCATCTCTATGATATGCTTTAGGAAGTTCCTGTCTTCTGCTGATAATTTTGTCTTCGCCTGTAGCTATTTTTAAATTCCCTTCTGCGTTTACTTCAAATGTCCAATGCGGGTTATATTCATGTGGAACTTGTAAAACGGAAACCAAAGAATCACAATCACTTTTTATAAATTTTTCAATCGCCTGATTGACAAAAGAAACTGTTCTAAAAGGACTAGTAATTTGAAGAAGACAAACAGCATCAAAATAAATATTTTGAGATTGATACCATTCTAAAGTATGAATAATGACATCAATAGTAGGCGTATTATCTTCGGCTAAATACTTTGGCCTAGTAAATGGAACACTTAAACCTATCTTTTTGCCAGTTTCAATAATGGCCTCGTCATCACTGGATAGTATGACATCTGAAAAACAATCAGATTTTAAAGCTATCTCAGCAGTATATTCTAGTAAAGGTTTACCTCCTAAGCTTTTTATATTTTTGCCAGGAACTCCCTTTGAACCGCCTCGAGCTGGAATTAAACCTAGAACTTTCATTAATTATAAAAAATATTAAAACTTTTTTTAATTATCTTTTTCCTAAACCCAAAATACTTATTGTACCACCAGTTATTCAACAAATTAATTGATTGAGTATTTTCGTGATTTTTAGTATTGGCTGATATTCTTTTATTTTCATTTTGCAAATCTATCATCCAAGTTTCTAATTTATTTCCCATATGAAAAGCATGGTTATTGTAGGTAGACAATCGAAGTTTTTTTGCTTTATCAATAGGGAAATCAACATAATCATTTTCAGAACTTCCTCCAACAAGAGTTAAGGACGGATTTGTAGGTACAGTTTTAAATAAAATATCTCGATCAATTGTTAATACCTGGTGTCCGCTTCCAATATTAGCCTTACAATTATTACTTTCAACGACATTCCATTTATTGTCATTACGGTCTTCCAAATCCCAATTTATACTTGAAAGATATTTATTATATGCATCAAAATTTTCAGGAATAGCTATCCTCTTAAATTTAATTCGGCGCAATAAGATTTGCTTCAAAACAGATGATGTACCAAAATATAGGCCTTTTCTAACTGGAATAGGAGATACTGCACCAACATTCGGAAAATTAGCAAAAATCTCTTTCGTTTTTTCTTGCCATCCGGTCGTAAAAAGAATATCTGAATCTGTAAGAGTAAGGTACTTTTCACGTGCACCTCTGGCCGCACCTATTAATGCATCAATTTTCCCAATATTTTGATTATGCGAAATTAGAGTATCTATTTTTTTTTCCTTTAAATACAAATTTAAGTAATCAGATACTTTTTGGTATGAACCATTATTAACAACAGTAATGGCTGCATCTGAATTTATAGTTGAAATCAAAGAATTCAAACATGTTTTAAAAACTTCAAATGAATTTTCATAAAAGCCTTCTTCGCTTGGAATATAAACAACTACAATAATTCTATGATGAGTGTTTAAAAGTATCTTTTTTTCACTTTTTTGAGGGTTCCATCCAATTCTCATTTTATTTGTATTAGTACATTATAGTTTTATGAAATTGCAAAGGAACTTCTGTCAACAACTCAGCTATTTTCTCACCCGCTTTCCCATTTCCATATATGGATGAAGAAACCGCTTTTCCTTTTTTAATTGAATCTAAAATAGCATTTTCAATTTGTTCTTGCGAATAGTCCACATCAACACTATTTCCTCCTCTATCTCTTCTGTTTTGGCGTGAACCAATATTGACTACTGGAACTCCCAAAAAAGCACATTCTCGAATTCCTACGCTTGAATTACCAATTAAGCAATCGCTATGCTTCAATAATTGCAGAAAATCCCTTCCTTCCATATTCTTGAAAAAGTGAACATTTGGCAAGAGATGTTGTTCTCTAAAAGCACGAATTCCGGTTGAAGTCCCATCTGCTCCTGCATCGACATTAGGCCAAAACCAGAGTGTGGGTCTATCCAACTTATATATTGCTTCTAGCGTCGATTCTATATGTTTTCGAGAATCTTTGTATTCAGTAGTTACCGGATGTTGCATAACAACCAAATAACCCTTTGACAAATCAGGTTTTGCTCCTACACCCCCGTATTTTTCATACGGATCAAAAGGAAGATTTTCGCTTTCAATTATTTCTTTTGCTAAATCTATTGAAGGACATCCTGTATTGAAAACCATTTCAGGATTTTCTCCTAATTTTATAACGCGTTCTTTAGCGCTTTCAGATGCAACAAAATGATAATCGGCTAATTTTGTGATTGAATGACGCACTTTTTCGTCAATATTTCCGGTTACTTCCCCTCCTTGTATATGTGCTAAAGGAATATTCATGTAAGATGCTGCAATTGCCGTGGCCATTGTCTCGAAACGATCTGCAACGGTCACTGCTATATCTGGTTTCAAATTATCAAAAACGCTTGATAATTCTAAAATTCCAATTCCTGTTGTTTTTGCTGCGGCAGTTAAATTTTCGCCTTCCAAAACATTAAATACTCTTGCTGCAATTTTAAAACCATCTTTTTCAATATAATTTACCGCAGAGCCATATCGATCTAATAATGCTGATGCAGCAACAATCAATTGTAGTTCTAAATCTGGATGATTGTCTATTGCTTCTAAAACCGTTTTTACACGACTGTATGATGGGCGAGCTGTAATTACTACAGCAATTTTTCTTTTTTGGTTCATGTTAAATCTTCTTCATTTAAAAAATCCCATTGTTTCATATCTGACCTAAGAGATCTACCTATAATGTCTTTGTATTTGCTGGCTAAAATACCAAATCCTTTTGGCTTTTTAGCTTCCAAATCTTCGAATTTTAGAATATGATTTTTAGGTAAATCTTTATTAATTGCTAATGATTTTTCAAAAATTTGTTTTAAAGGTTTTACTGCTTCAATATCATTTTTATCTATTGGGTTTGCGATCGCTTTTGCAATATTCCGAACAGATTCTACAAGTTCTTTTGTTTCAAGAAGCGTCAAAGAAGCTTTCGAATCAGGTCCGAAAAGTTCTCTGTCAAAAACAACGTGAAATTCTAATATTGATGCTCCTAATGCTGTAGCGGCAATACATGCTTCTTTTTTGGCAGAATGATCTGAAAAACCAATTGAGACATTGTAACGTTTTTTTAATTCGTCAATAACATTTAAGCCATATTGTTCTGGTTCTGTCGGATAAGCTGTTGTACACTGCAAGATTGAAAAATCAACATTTCTCTCTTTTAAAAAACCAACTGTTTCATCTAATTCTGCATAAGAGCTCATTCCTGATGACAAGATAACTGACTTTCCAGTTTGGGCAATTTTTTCTAGAATCAAAAAATTGTTTACTTCTCCAGAACCAATTTTGTAGCATTTTACGCCAATTTCTTCCAACCATTCAACCGCTAAATTGCTGAAAGGCGAACATATAAAATCCAGGCCAACCTCATCGCAATGTTCTTTGATTCCTTTCCATTGTTCTAGAGAAAACCCCATTCTTTTCCAATAATCAAATCGTGTTTTGTCTTCTAATGAAAATTTTACTCGGAAAGGTTCATATTCACTGCTTTCAGCTTCAGCAATATGCATTTGAAATTTAACTGCATTGACGCCGGTTTTTGCAATTGCATCAATATAGGAATACAATATTCCTAAACTGCCTTCGTGCGCTTGGCCAATTTCAGCAATAATATAAGGTGACGATTTGGTTAATAACATATTTTTATGTCAGATTTATTCAAACAAAAGTAACTATTTTTCAGGTTTCCAAAAGATTTTGGCATTTTCTAAATTTTGATATTCTCTATATTCCTCCATTGAAAGACGATTTGCATTTTTCATTATCTTAGGAAACAAAAACAAAACATTGAAAAGAGCAAAAACAAGTGCTTTTAATGCTTTAAAATCGCCTTTAAAAACTTTGCCTTTTAGTTGGATCCAGATAGAATACAACATTTTTCTTGGAATTTTAGCAATAGGATAAAATAGGAAATACAAATACCAGCCTGAACGCAATGATCTTTGTAAGCGCAATGCATAATCTTTATTGTTTTTTCTACCTGAAATATCTACTCGATGATTTACTAAAACTTCTGGCAAATAATATATTTCCCATTTCTTTTTCAATAATTCGTAAGAAGCAAAATCTTCTTCGCCATAAAAAACAAACCATTCTGGATAATTTCGAATTTCATGCCATGCTTGCATTCGCCATACATGCGCACAACCCACAAAACTTTTCATTCTAACTATGTCTTCGTTAGTATAAGTCGAATTTGGGTTTGCTGTAGACCAAAAAACTCGAAATCCCAGTAAACCAGTTTTTTCATTTTTGGCAAAACAACTCTCAATTATTTCCAACGGTTTTTCTGTAACAAAATGAGCGTCATCATCTAATGAAATAGCAAAATCAGCTGTTGTTTCGTTTAGCATTTTGTTCCGGCAATACAGATATCCTTTAGAGATTTTGTTTGTATGCAAAATGATCTGCGGAAAATTCTCTTTTATAAATTCTGTAGTTCCATCAGTAGATCCATCATCAAAAACAACACAAGTAACGTCCTCCCGATCTAACAAATACTGAATTTTTTGCAGTGTAAAACCTAAATCATCTTTACGATTCTTGGTACTAATGAGGATTGAAAAGGTGACTTTAGTCATTAGTTTAATAATTTATTAATCGTTTCTTTTAAATGTGCAACAGAAACATATTCTTCCAAATCTTTTCGGTTTAAATCTAGATTATTTGGGTTTTGTTTCCATAACTGATATAATCTCTCTATTAAAGATGCTATTCTAGAGATATTATCCACTTCTGACCAATATTCATAATCATTACCAAGCAGCCTTCTGGTTTCACTATAATAGGGAGCCAACGAAAGAATAATTTTGTTTGCTTCTATACAGTGTGGGAATTTAGCTGGAAGAAATGGGCTAATTTCTCCCTTTGCTTCAAGAATTATATTAATGGACACATTTTTTTGCAAATAATATACCTCATCAAATAGTTTATTTCCGTTATAGATATATATTTCGGGACTATTTTTTGCATACTCTTCGAGCATATCAGTATGATACGATGCATTACCTAACAAAAGGAGTTTCGCATCTTTTTTTGCCTCCGAGTTTTGTTCCAAAAACATTTTAAAACCTTCTATCAAACCTCTTGGCGAACGCTGTTTCATTAAATTACCTGCGTGTAGCAAATTGAATTTTTCTGGGTCAAAATAAGATGGGAAATTTTCGTTTTGGACTTCATATTTTTCATTTTGATGAGGAATTATTATACCAGTTTTGGAAAACTCCGGAAAATAGCTACTCATCCATTCCTGTAACAACTGACTTGGGAAAGCGCTATATGCCGCTTTTTGTGCAAGTTCCTTAAAAAATAATTCTTTTCGAGCGTAATTAGGTTCAACCCAATTGTAAGGTCTCGGATAAAAATGGAAAGGATACGGATCATGAATATATGCCATCCATTTATTATGAAGCTCTGGAACTTTTAAAATTGCATAATGTGATCTAAAACTAGCTCCTTTGCTTAAGGTAAGTACCAAATCGGGTTCAAAAGATTGTTTCATTACTGCTTTGCGTATGCTGTTTATATCATTAAAAAAAGTAAATGAAAAACCAAATCTTTTTTCTAAAAAAGGAGCAAGGTTCACTTTAAAATGTCGGCTGAAAACCCTTTGAAACCTGCTTAAAAAGTATAAAATACTCGATTTTATTTCAGGTATTTCAAATGTAATTACGTTTTTTAAGCTTATATTTTTACGTGTGTAATGATAAACCAAAATTTCAAATCCAGCTTCCTGCAAATTATTAATCAGAGCCACATTTGCTTTAGATCCGCTACTGTCTTCTATGTTTATAGAATCAACTACAATAAGTATTTTTTTTATCATCTTACCAATTTGTTCTCCAGTCTATATCTTGTTTTACTACATTTGCCGGATTCCCTCCAATAATGGTATTATTTTCTAAGAATTTTTTTGTAACAACGCTTCCAAGGCCTACTAAATTTTGACTTTCAATCACAACTCCAGGTGCAAAAAGACAAGCAGAGCCAATATAAATGTCATTTTTAATAATAATTGACAAATCTTTATTGTTCAATTTTGTATGAATGGAACCATGTGTCCAAAATTGACTGTTTTTTCCGGCAACCCATGTATTGTTTCCAATTTGAATGTTATGCCACAAATCAAAATGGTGATTATTAATAATTCTGGAGTTTGTTCCTAAACAAAAATTTGCCCTTCCCTGAATTACATTTCCAGAATGAATTGAGGAATTTTCTCCAATTGAAAACTCATTGCAAACAATGCTATTTTTACTTGCAATATGTACATTATTTCCAATATATACTTTATTACAGTTAATTATAGTTTTTCCAATTTTAACATTTTTACCTATAGAATAATTAAATAGATTTTTGAGCAAAAATACTTTAACTGAATTAAAGGGTATGTATTTAATTATCCTTAAAATAATCGATTTTAATGTCATACAATGCTAGTTAAGATTCTGTAAAAAACTAATTATATTCTTCGATGCATTCCCATTCCCATATGGGTTTGATTTATTTTCAAAACCATTGAAGTTTTCTAATAGTTCTTGTATGACATTTATAATTTTTTCTTTATCAGTGCCAACTAATTTTGAAAAACCTTCCATTACTCCTTCGGGTCTTTCTGAAGTATTTCTGGTTACCAAAACAGGTTTTCCTAAAGAAGGTGCTTCTTCCTGAATACCTCCGGAATCAGAAACAATTAAAAATGATTTTTGCATTAACCATACAAAAGCAGGATAAGATACAGGATTAATAAGCAGGATATTTTTTTTATCGGACAATAATTGGTTTACTACATCTTTAACATTTGGATTTAAATGTACCGGATATACAATTACAACATCTTCGCGTTTAGACACTTCTAACAATGCTTCACAAAGATTATTCATTCCTGTACCAAAATTTTCTCTGCGATGACCCGTAACTAATATAATCTTTTTATTACTGGGGATTATATTTTTTAATTCTTCTATTTCAGGGTGGATGTAATTTTGTTTTTCAATTTTACTAATAGTCCAAAATAAAGCATCAATCACAGTATTTCCTGTTTGAATAATAGTGGATTGAGAAATTCCTTCTTTTACCAAATTACTCGTTGCTTCGTTGGTAGGTGTAAAATGAATATCAGCTAATCGTCCTGTTAACTGTCGATTGATTTCTTCTGGAAAAGGAGAATGTTTATTGTAAGTTCTTAATCCAGCTTCTACATGTGCAACTTTTATTCCGCGATGAAATGCTGCCAATGCTACCATTGAAGATGTTGTGGTATCTCCATGAACAAAAACCAAATCTGGATTAACTTCTAAAAGTACTTTATCCATTTTGCTTAAAATGAGAGCACTCAAATTATTTAAAGTTTGATTTGGCTGCATTAAATCTAAATCATAATCAGGTTTAATATCGAAAAAATCTAATACCTGATCCAACATTTCCCGATGTTGCGCTGTTACACTAACAATTACTTCAAAATTATTTTCTTTGAGTTTATGATATAAAGGTGCCATTTTTATAGCTTCTGGGCGCGTTCCAAAACAAAGGAGAATTTTCATTTTTTGAAGTTTTTTTTCATTTTATAAATTGGCGAACGCAAAAAATATGATCTGTAGTAGATTTGCCATTTTATTTCTTGAGTTAAGGGCAAATTTAGAATTTTTAAGATTTGGCCAAATAAATCATATTCTTTGTAATCTAATGAAGTCGAAACAAAATATCGAATTAACGAATTCTTAGCTAATTGTCTTTCTTTAAGATTCTTGATTACTAACACTATAGCATCACAATGCGATTTCCTTCTGATAGGATTGTGTGCAAAAAATTCACCAGTATTTGATTGCAAATGTTTTCTACCGTAGAATAGGCTCTTTTTTATAGAAATCCCTTTAATTCCTGATGATAATATTCTTGAATATAGCTCCCATTCTTCTGCATACATAAGATGTTCTACAAATCGATTATTTGCAAAACATTCTTTTTTCCACATAACTGCACATGAATTGAAAGGCAAATTATTGTTTAACAATTTTTCTAAATCATTAACATCGATGAAAAATGAAGAATATTCTTTTGAATAATCAAAGTCGTAATTAAAGTTTCCAGTAAATACTTCCCTTTCATATCTGCAAAAAAATATTTCTGTTTTCTCTAATTCATTTACACACAATTCCAGATTTTGAGGATGCACTATATCATCATCATCAAAAAAAATAATTCTCGATCCTTTTGCTAGATCTAGTCCATAATTTCTGCATCCAGGCAAGCCTTTTTGGTAAGTATCGGGGCGTTTTAAGAATTTAAAACGCAAATCTTCATTCAATATCTGATCGATAACTTCATGGGTATTATCATTCCCTCCGTCATCAATGATCAAACATTCCCAATTTAAATAGGTTTGCTTTTTAATCGACTGTAATGTTTCGACTATAAAATGCGCCCTGTTATAGGTAGCCATAATAATGGTCACTTTAGAATCAATCATTTTAATATTGGTTTAATATCATTCAACTATTTAAAAAAAGAATATTTAATGAGTGTTTTAACTGAATTTTTATCTAAGACCTTCCTATAATTTCTAATTATAAAAACAGATCTCAAAAAATTTCTTTTGGTTTCTTTTTCATTAGTCATCACTCCAATTGTTCTTTGCAGGAAAACTTTTTCTACCATCAATTCATTAGAGAAATTTTGGTTCTTTTTTATTTTTGTTTTTATTTCTTTTATTTTATCATTATTAGCAACTATCGAATCAAAATCGATCTTTTCATGCAGCAACAGTTTGGTTGACAATTCTGCTATTTCAAAATAATTATTTTTTGCAAAATTTTCCCAAAAGCTAAGAAACATTGCTTTTAAATTCTTTTTCCAAAGTATATTTTTTGCTTCGTCAACATTGATTTGGTTCGTTAGACTTTCTTGATGTTTTCTATAATTGTACAAGTATTCATTTATTTGATAAAACTTGCTATGCAATGTGGCTCGCAACCAAAAATCATAATCTTCAATCAGAAAATAATCTTCATTATATCTAATATTCCTTTGATATACTTCTCTTTTGTACATGAAACAGCAACTAATGACATTACCAAAAATCAAATTTTCAATTCCAGGAAGCGTTACTTTTCTAATTTCTTGATCTTTATCATCTATCAATGTAAAGTTGCTATATACAACGTCGGCTTCATTTTGTAGAAGATTATTCAATAAGATTTTTAATGTATCTAATTCATAAAAATTATCATCGCTGGTCCAGGTTATAAAATTTCCTTTGCTGGCATTATGACCAATATTTAGACTTGCTGGTAGTTTTTTATTTATAGAATTACTTATGATTTTTACTCTACTATCTTTCTCAGCATATTGATTTGCGATATTCAGCGTATTATCGGTTGAATTGTCATTGACAATGATTAGTTCAACATTCTGATACGTCTGATTTAATACGCTTTCAATCGATTTTGATAGAAATTTTTCTCCGTTAAAAACCGGCAAAACAACCGATATTAAAAAATTGTTTTCCATTAGTTTTGAAGAATATTATTCTTAACGTTTTTTAAAACTTCCAACCATTTAAAACCAAATTTCAGATCGGGTTCTAAATGATTTCCTTCGGCCCATTCGTTCCAAGATTTGATCATTATGATTTGAGGGTTTTTAGGATTTTTCAACAATTCATCAACTGCTTTTTGCAAATGTTTTTTCCACGACTCAGGATTTGAATTGATAAAGATTAATGACTTTTTTCCGCTACGGGCAGAGTTGTCCCAGTTGGGAAAAACACACGGGATATATTTCTGATTGGGAAAAGTAACATTAATACGAGAAACTGCCTTTGAATAATCTATAATTATAGGCTTAAGTCTTTTGCCAATTACAGTAGTAAATCCAAAAGCTACCTTTATTTTTCTTTCAAGCCAACCTAAGTATCTTACATCATGAAATAAAAAGCCATTTTTGTACCTCATTTTTTGAAATACTTCGTCACCTATTTTCCCGTAAATATGATTGTTTTTGAGAACATTTTCAGATGCGATTGTTGCAACAAAATAGATTCCGGAAAAGCCGTTGGCAATAGCCAATTCATTAAAGACATTTATAAATTCTTCTATATTTGGTATATCATCAAACCTGTAAACATGAAACATCGGTTTATTGTCAATTGTAATATAACGCTCGTCTTTGAAAAATGGCAATAAGTAATCAAAATAAATCTGATATCCTTCTTTTCCATTATAAGTTTGCTCAATCAAAACAGAAGGATTATCTAGTCCATGCCAAATCCCTTTCCATGTTTCATTTGCCCAACAAAAACAATAAGGAAGATCAATATTTTTGTTAAGAAGCATTGCTTCAGCAGGTTTTTCGAGCAACATTTTATTGTCACCAAACCAATATTGATAATAAACAAAACCATCAAGACCATATTCTTTGGCCAATCTTGCTTGTTGTTCCTGAACTTCGGGGATTCTTAAATCATAAAAACCTAAATCAGCAGGCAAAATAGGCTGATTATGTCCTTTAAATAACGGTTTGGCTTTGGTAACGTTTGTCCATTCAGTAAAACCTTTTCCCCACCATTCATCATTCTCTGGTATGGGATGGTATTGTGGCAAATAGTAGGCAAGAAATTTTATTTTATTTTTGGGCATTTGGGGACTTTTTAATTTCTATTGAATATTATTCTTTGTATTTGCCAAATATTGTAAAACCAAAAAATCTTTTGCAGAAAACATCGATTACAAATTTTTCACTCTTCAGGTTTTCTTTATTTTCTCTCTCTACGGCTATTAATTGATGTTCCATTGCTTTAAAAGACCCATATTGCTTTACAAAAAAATCAGCATGTTTAATACTTAAATAATTCAAGTTTTCATTTTCGTTTTCTCTTCCTATACTCTGAAGCATTGAAGTTTTTTTTATTCTGTAATAAAAATTAACCTCATTCAAACATTTGACATTACCTCCATTTTTTAAAATAGCGATCCAAAATTCCCAATCCTCCCAGCCATTTTGCATGGCTAAGTCATAACCATTAACTGATTTCCAATCTTCTTTCTTAAAAAAAGCACTACAGAAAATCAAATTATTGCGACTTAAATTAAAAAGTGAAAACTCAGGCAAATTCCATAAACCATTTTCATCTCCAAATTTCTCCGCCTTGCAATAAACTACTGTCAGAGAATTATTGTCATTAAAAGCTTTTGTTGCTAATTCTAAATATTTATTTCCTATTCGATCATCTGCATCTAAGGGTAAAATTAATTGTCCATCAGCAATATCAATTCCAGCATTTCTGGCACTGCACAAGCCTCCGTTTTTCTTTTTTAAATATTTAAATCTTGGATCTTTGTCACACCACTTTGAAGCAACATCTTCTGTATTGTCTGGGCTTCCATCATCTACAATTATACATTCCCAATTAGAATAGGTTTGATTCAAAACTGAAATCAATGCTTCATCCAGATATTGTGCTTGATTATAACATGGAACAATTACTGATACTTTATTATACATGTTTTTTCAAAATGCTTTTTAAAAATCTTTTGCTAAACTTTTTTATGGAATAAAAATCTAAATATCTAAGATAAAAATAGGTCAAAAAACACCACTCTGAAAGTTTCAATTTTCTTTGTGTAATAATCTCACTTTCATAAAATCTTATGATTATTTCTCTTTCTGGTAATGCATAAAATTTTAATTTATTTGCAATTAAAAACCTATAAAATGATATGGCCGACAATTTTTTTTCATCTTGTTTGTCTTGTTTGCCAGAAATATTCAATGTCGAAAGTCTCACATACACTAGGGCCTTATTTATTGTAAAAATGGGCTTATTATCAGAGAAATCTAGCCAGGCACGATCGTCACTATTCCACGCAAGAGGATAATTATGAAATCCATGCTTAAGGAATGTTTTTCTTGAAAAAATATATTCTGACAACGAACTTCTTGTTAAGTGTCTAAATTTCCTGTAATAAGATTCTGTAGCCACTTCCCAAACAGGATGCAAAAAAGTTTCTGTTACCTCTTTGGTTTCCTGAATTATCATTTTAGAAGCAAAACGAACGAGATTTGCTTTTTTATAAAATAAGTCGAAATTTTCGTACCATAATTCAACTACTGTATCTCCAAGAAAATCGTCATCTCCTAAAATCATCAACCATTCTTGATCTTCACTCAACTTGATACAGCGTTCCCATTGTTTTGTAAGAGAAACAGATCCTAAATTTTTTTCGAACCGTTTGTATACAAAATCAAACTTTCCGTGAAACTTTTTTAATATTTCTTCTGGAGAATCTGGACTTGCATCATCTCCAATATAAACTTTAAATCTTTTATCTGTTTGATTGGCCAATGATTGTAAGACTTCTTCAAAAAAATCAATTTTGTAATAAGGAATAATTATTGCTAACACTTATAACTTGTTTAATATTCTTTTTAAAAATCTAATTTGCCATTTCAATCTCGGGTGCAAAGTAAAAAGTTTCAGCCAAATAAAAAATGCAATCCTATATTTTTTAAATGTCACACTTTCTTCAATAAAATTTGCTGCATTTGCGATTTCAGTTTCTTTTGATACTATATGTGATTTATTGTTTAAAGGCAATATACTTTTATACTTTCTGTGTATATAATAACATGACTTTACCCAATCTTCATTAAGCTTTCCAGTAGAAAAATGCTCCAAAAGAAGCTGTTTGGTTATTACAACTTTATAATCATGTTTTTTATATTCTAAAGAAATATTAAGATCATAATTATGAAAGCCCGCCATTTTAGAATCAAATTGTATCTTTTCAACTTTTCGCGCACTCATAAAAACGCCATCAAGTACCGCTGCTTCAACATTTAAATCTTCATTAAATCCAGAAGTCATGCTCTCTTTATCTTTATGACTGTAATGCTGAATGATATTAATTACAGATTGATTATTTGGACAATTCCACCATGGAGATGGCATTTTACTTTTTATTTTGGATCCTGCTATTCCTATTAAACCAATTTTAAGATCTTCTTTAAAAATTCCTACTATTATTTTTCCCCAGTCCTGGGTATGCATACAAATATCATCGTGAATAAAACATAAAAATTCAAATTTGCTTTTTTGAATTCCTAAATTATATGCTTCAAAAATTGAGTGAGTATTTTTTGAGTTATCAATGATTATTAATTCATAAATACAGCCGATGGTTTTTTCCAGATTTTCGCGTAAAGACAAAGAAATGTCTGAAGTTCTTGAACAAACAATAATAGAAATCATTACTTTATAATTTTAACTATTTTTGATTTGAGTTTTTGCTTCAATTTATATCTTTTTAGAAAAGTCGATAAGATACTCCCTAAAACAAACATTCCTCTTATTTTCTTATTCGTTTCAAGAAATAAAAGACCTTTTTCATATTTCAAATCAATATTTATTTTTTTATTTTGAGAAAAAATAGAAGGCAATTGAGCTGATTTATTTTCGAATAAAAATTTAATAATCTTTTTTCTGGTTTTTAATTCAATATCTATAATAGATGTTCTTTGATCTTTGTGAAGCGATCTTGAAATTACACTATCTGAATGATATCTGAAGTTATTTAGCGATTCGTGAACAAATGCAATTTTGCCATTATTGACTAATTTTATATAAAACAGCCAATCCCCGCAAGTTTTTAAAACCGGATCAAAATCAAATTCTCCTACTTGATGCGCATTTTTCTTTTTAAAAACAACTGCACTGGCATTTGGAATTACATTTTTATAGATCAAAAAATCCTTTATGAATTCGTTGCCGTCCTGTACGAAATTTTCAAGAAATGAAATTTGATTTAAATTATCTGTGTGGGTTATCCAATTTCCTGTAATTTCTCCATTTTGATTTACTCGATTCGATTGACAATATGACAAAACCAATTCAGGTTCATCTTGAAAAGGTTTTATTACTTTTTCTAAAAAATTGTTTTCACAAAAATCATCCGACTCTGCAATCCAGATCAAATCACCTTTGGCTAATGAAATTCCTTTTGACCACTGTTTAAAAGTATTTCCAGAGTTTATTTCATTAAAAACACAATGAGTAACTTTTTCATTTTTTGCATATTGACTTAAAATTTCTCTACTGACATCTGTACTTTTATCATCTAATAAAATGACTTCAAAATTTTGATATGTTTGATTAAAAATAGTGTCTAAACGTTGAGCTAAGTAACTACTGTGATTAAAATTGGGAACAATAACTGATATTAAAGGAAAAAAGGTTTTCATCTTCAAATTAAAAATTATCAAATTCTGTTTTGAAAAGTGAAAACTTGAAAAAAGTTTTGCAAAATAAATCTACAATCACTTTTTTGCTTTTCAATTTGTTGCTGTAATTCCTTTTTAAAACAGCAGGATAATCAAGTACCTGGCAATAGTGATCATAAAATAATCTAGAATGTTTTTTTACAATATAATCTTGATTTAATAAAATCACTTCATCAGTAAATGATTTACTCATTGAGGTACTTGAAACATAATATTTGAAAGTTATTTTGTCTAAATAATAAAATTTAACTTTTAATTCTGCTAATGAAACCCAAAACTCCCAATCTTCATGTCCTTGGTAAGGCATATTTTCATCATAACCACCTACTTTTTGCCAAAGACTTTTCTTAAATATAGCACAAGCATCAATATAATTATGAACTAGCATTTTGTCTAAACTAAATTCATCAACTTTCCAAAGCCCGGTTTTTTCGCCATAAAATTCTGCGTTTCCATAAACAACCCCAATATTTTGATCTTTATCAAAAATTGACATCGCATCAATTGCAAAATTTTCTGTTACTTGATTATCTGAGTCTAGAGGAAGTATAAATTCTCCTTTAGCTTTTTTTATACCATAATTACGAGCAGATCCTAGACCGCCATTTTCTTTCTTGAAATAAGTAAATCTTGTATCTTTTTCTACATATTTCAAAGCAATTGCCTCTAAATTATCTGGAGATCCATCATTAACCATTATTGCTTCCCATTCTTGGAATTCTTGATTAAGAACCGATTTCAAAGTTGTTTCTAAAGTAGATTCAGAGTTGTAACAAGGAATAATTATGCTAAGTTTAGTACTCATAAAATTATTATTTAGTTGCGAAACCATACAAACCAGAAAACATCTGATTGTTTGCAAAATTTTGCTTTTTATCTTTTTTTACCAACGTATTTACAATGTAATTAAAAAAAGGTTTAATAACTTTTTTTCGACTCTCTGACCAATAATTATCATACCAAATTGCCAGTGACAAAGCTAAATGATAATTTCTTCCGCCTAAAAACTTTATATCACTTTTACTAAAATTAGCAATTTTAAAATGTTCGCTCAATGCATATGGGGTAAATCTATGGTAGTCATATGGAACTTCATGCAAAGGCCAAACATTAGGGACTGTGAAAAAAAATGTTCCGCCAGGTTTTAAAACTCGCTGTATTTCTTTCAAAATTGATGAAGTATCAAAATAATGCTCTAAAAATTCTGTTGCGATTACAAAATCAAATGTTTCAGCTTCGAAAGGAATTTTTTGACCATCCCAATAAAAATCAGGTTTTTCTAGATTATGATATTCAGTTGGCTCCAAATCGACGCCAATGTATTCCTCAACCGAATCATTCATCAAATATTCTTTGTAAGGCATCAATCCGCAGGCTAAATCAAGAACCTTTCCTTTAATTATGGGTTTTAATTCACTTACAGCACTAAGTAATGACTTTCTAATTATATAATAAGAAATAGGCAAATTTTCAACCTTTAAATCAATAAATTGATCTTTAATTATCTTTTGATTATTCATTTTTTACTTTTTAACATCTCTATGATCTATTCTTTTTTAGTGACAAATCATAATAATTGACCTATAACTGCCTATATATATTTGAATTAAAGCTTTAAAGAAAAGTACTTTAAATAGATTTGTGATAAAAATTTGTTTTGAGGAAATTTCAGTCTTGCAATTTCTTGTTTAACTATTTTTACTTTTGATCTAACCACTTTTTTTTCATTCTCATCTAATACCGGAAAAATTGATCTATAAAATTCTAAATATCTTTTTTTGCTTTTCATTTGATCCATTCCTGACCAAACTCCTTTATCATGAATTCTGTAGACAGACATAATTTCAGGCAAACAGTAAATATTTTTTGTACCTGAAACTATTTTATATAGACTCATGTCTCCAATGAGCATAGTATTAAACCACTTAGGCAAATAAAAATTTTCTGGTTTTCTAAAAACCACACTTGCAGTCATTATAAAATTAAAATATTCTAAAAGCTCTATATATTTAAATGGTTTGCTTTCAAATTCCTGTGGCATCTGATGCAATCGTAATTCTCCTTTTTCGAGCATATTTGCACGATGAAAACAGATGTTACAATCTTGATTTGCTTCCAGAAAATCAACTTGTTTTTGTAATTTGTACGGATCGGTCCAATAATCATCACCTTCGCATAAACTAATATATTCTCCCGAACACATTTCTAAAGTAGTCATGAAATTCTGCTTGCCAGGAAGGCCCATACCTCGCTTTTCTCTTAAATTGAGCTTTATTATATCTGGATATTCATAAGCATAATTTTTGATTATCTCCCTTGTTCCATCTGTCGAATTATCATCTCCAATTACAATTTCGATTGGAAAATTTGTTCTTTGCATCAAAATACTATCGATACAATTTGAGATATAATCTTTTTGATTATAAGTTATCACATGACAACTAACCTTTTTATTCATATGTTCGATAAATGTCTTTTCTTTTCTAATTGACTTTAGCTAAGATTTGTATTATTTGTAGATTTTCAAAACATCTTCGAGTTGGGGAAAATCCTTTGTAATTAGTTCTTCAACAGGCTTATAAATATATGCATGTGCATATTTCCTTTCAATAAATGTAATATCATCTAAATCATTATATCTAAAATGACAGCTCCATCGTGGTGCATTTGAAATATTATTGCCACTTTGATGAACCAAAAAAGATGAAAATATCAGTACGTCTCCTGCATTAACTTCGACAGACAACAAACTTTGATTTTCTTCTTCGGATAAAGAAACCATTCCAAAACCATTATCGATATGATCTGTTCTTAGTCCCCAGAGATGACTTTTAGGAATTATCTCTAATGCACCCAATCTTATATTTATATCTATTAAAGGCACCCATACTACTATCGAATTTAAAGATCCTTGCATCGATCTCCAATCTTGATGCGCATCCACTTTATAAAATACCTTTTGCTTTGCTAATTTTGGATGATTAAAGAATAAAACTGGTCTTGTACTAATATTTGGTGTTTTTATACCTAATTCTGTAATTTTTTCAATAATTTTTTCATCTAATGATAATCTATGAAGACTTATTAGATGTTGGACTTGTTTTCCGCAATTCACAAAACATTCCAAATCTTCTTCAAACAATTTATATAGACAGCTATTAAACGAATCTTCATTAATATCGTCTATAGAATTTTCAGATGACAAATATCCCTTTATTAAAAACTGTCTAAAAAAAGTACTTTTAGCATCCTTTAATACTTGGGCAATCATTTCTTTTGAAAAAAAAGCCTCCAAATGTAAATAGCCGTTTTCCTTAAAAAAATCTAACGATTTTACCATAAATAACTAAATTTCATTCCACAATGCATAACCAAATCCCGATTT
Organism: Flavobacterium resistens; assembly: GCF_900182645.1. Lineage (GTDB taxonomy): Bacteria > Bacteroidota > Bacteroidia > Flavobacteriales > Flavobacteriaceae > Flavobacterium > Flavobacterium resistens. The sequence continues at coordinate 287,029 of NZ_FXTA01000005.1, forward strand.
TCCAAATCCGTTACCATTATAAAACATTACTAAATTGTTGCTAGCTTGAATAACATTTGGATATGAAATCATTTCAGAATCCCAACCATTTTTAGAAATATCAATTCCTGCAAGATTATCTTTCCGTTTCCAATTTATACCATCTGTTGATTCAGCATATCCTATCCTATATGTATTATTGATATTTATTCTGTAATCACTTTGCTTTCTTTTTCCGAACCACATTTTATAGAGACCATTTTCTTTAATAACTGACGCACTCACCAGTCCTCCTTCATCATCATTTAATTCAATGGCAACTTTTCCTGTTTGATTCCAATTAATCCCATCTAAAGATTCTGCGTATTTAATATTATAAATTGGCTCTGACTTTCCATCATAAACTTCCCATTTTATACATGACAAGTACCACATTTTAAATATTCCTTCATCAAAAATAACATAAGATGTTCCTGAAAAATAAGGCTCAATATGATTTACCGTGATAACTGGTCCATCAGAAATCCTATTAAAACTCAAACCTCCATCATCGCTTATAGCAAGTCCAATGGCATTTTGATAGGGCACCGACTGTCTTGTAGTCCAGCCAACATAATACAAATATTTTTTATCCCCTACTGTAACAATTGAAGAAGGCATTATTCCTGAATCATCAAATGTGCCTAGTTTACCAAAATTGAATAATGGCTTTTTATTCTCGGATATAATTTTATTTGGCTCGTCTTTGTCTACCTCAATAAATGAAACGTTACTTTTTCCTAAAGTATTTCTTGTAGCATAATAAATTCTAATACGGTCTAAAAGTAAATCAGCTACTGGCACTTGAGCATGACTTTTGTTCCATTCATATTCACCATTTACATTATAAATAAGTCCTTTCTTATTCCACATATTACAAATCTTTACTTGACTTTTCTGATGCCATTGCCGGATTCCCTTTATACATTTTCCAAGCATGAGTGTTTTTAATTACGCTTGCTGCCATGGCAACAAAAGTTCCCTCTGCAATAGTTAATCCATCTCTAATTGTTGCATTAACTCCAAAAACGCAATAATTTTCTACAGTACAATGACCAGATAAAACAACATGAGAAGTAAACATAATATGATCTTTTATTACACTGTGATGTCCAATATGATTCCCACTCCACAGGATTACATTATTCCCAATAGATACGAATGGTTGAATTGTATTATTTTCTAATATAAAACAGTTATCACCAATAGAATTATTAAAAAGTGTAGCCTTACTGCTTATGTAACTAATCATTTCATATCCTTTAGCTTTAATTTCATAATAAATCTTTTCTCTCAAGCCATTCATTTTATTTGGAGCCATTGGAGCAAAAAATTTGAAATCGGCAACAGGATATTTTTCTTCAATATTTTCAAAAGCGATAATTGGCAAACCACAGAAAGAATTATTTTCTGGCAAATATTGAGCATTAACACTAAAGGCAACAACCTCATGTTCTGAGTCATTTTCCAAATAATAATGTGCTAATTCTGCAAAATCCTGAATTCCAAAAATTATAACTTTTGCCATCTTATTTATTTTTTAAAAACATAAACTGTATATTCATATAAGCCATAATCATTTCTAAAAATATAATTTCGAGTAAGATTTTTACACAAAAAATCTGCAAGCAAATCATGTGAGACATGGAACAAATCATCTCTTTCCCAATCTACATTTTTAGACATTACATTAAAAGCAAAACCTCTATTGCATTTTTCGTAAATAGCGCTTATCATTTTTGTAAAATAATCCCACATATCTTCAAAAGAAAGTTCTCTTTTTTCTGTGAAAACCCCATTCATTATAATGTAATCGAAATTTTGAATATCAACATTTGATTCTAAAATATCCAAACAATAAAAAGTCCTTTGTGGATATTTCTCCTTAGCAACGTCAACAAATTTTTGAGAAATGTCTAAGCCTGAATATAAAAAATTTTCGTATTTGTTTTCTAGCATGTAATCCAAAAGATGGGCTGTCCCACAACCAAAATCCAAAAGCGATGCCGGATCTTTCCTTTCATCATCTAATCGCAATATATCCAACATTACTTTATATCTTTTGAGAGCATCTTCTTTTTTAGGCCAATCAACACCTAAATGAGTATCTCCGTGTTTTTCAAGACAACTTTCATAATGTTCTATTATTTTATTGTAAGCTTTTTTCATACCAGGTCATATTGATTTAGAAAATCATTAATCTGCTCTTTAGAATTAAACATCATTACATCTATAATTGACAACCAAGGAACGAATTCGTTTTTAAATTGTGTATAAACGATAGGTCTTGATTTGATGAAATTAAGTGCAATATTATGTTCCAAAAAAATTTCTTTATCATAAAGCGCCATCCCCCCTGCTGCATTAACATAACTATCAGCATTCAGTTTATTGCAAATTTCAATAATCTTAAATTGGCCTTTCAATTCATTATTTTTTGTGATATCAGAAGATTGTATAATATTCGTTTCTATTGATAAAAAACTACAGATTTCGCGTAAGGAGTAAATTATGAATTTGGATAAATTCTTTTCTTCTTGATTTATTATATTTTCAAAAATTGGATAAACCTTTGTAAAAAAAGGGGCATTTTTATAGGCCAACGTTATTGTTTTTAATAAGCTTTTTTTCCAGTTTGAATTTTCAATTACCTCAACTTGGTTGATTACTTTGTTTTGGCTAATTTCATTTAATGGAACTTTAAATAGAAAATCAACTCCATTCACTAGTATTGAATTTCTGTTTATCCAACCTTTTTTTATAAAATTTACATCATCATAAACAACAAAAACATCTGCAGATTTAATCAACTGAAAATATCCTATATAGGGAAAAAGATAAGGTTGCATTATAGCAATTTTCATCTATAAACTGGAATTAATTCGTAAAACAATTTTTTCTAATTCCGAAATATCCAAGCCTACATATAAAGGCAGGCACATGATGCGCAAAGCAGTATTTTCTGAAACAGGCATTGTACTTCCTGAAATATATTCGATTTTATTCAACGATGGATAAAAATAGCGTCGCGGGTAAATTTCTACTTCGTTTAATGTTTTTTCTACCTTATAAAGTTGTTCTTCAGTTTCAAAAATGATGGGGTAGTAACTATAATTCCAATCTGAATCTTTTCTAATTTTTATAAATTTTAATTTCGAAAAATCTAAATTATCATTGTAATAGGCTACTATTTTTTTTCTCTCCTCAAGTATATTTTCCATGTATGGTAAAACAGACAACCCCATAGCGGCTTGTAATTCTGACAATTTTCCATTTATTCCAACTCCATAATAATCTACTGGGCCAATATGTCCGAAAGTATGACTATAATACATTTTATGTCTCAAGGCTGTATCATTTGCAAACATAGCCCCACCTTCACCGGTATGAAATAATTTTGTTGCATGAAAACTGCATGTGCTAATATCGCCAAAATCAAATATTGATTTGCCTTTATATTTTACCCCAAAACAATGTGCAGCGTCATAAATTACTTTTAGGTTATGTCTTTTTGCTATAGCTTCAATTACATCTACATTACAAGGATTCCCAAATACATGAGTAGCCAATATAGCCGTTGTTTTGCTAGTAATGGCTTGCTCAATTTTAGTTTCATCTATAGTTAAATATTCTGGATGAATATCCACAAAAACCGGTATGCAATTTTCCCAGACTATTGCAGCAGCGGTTGCCACGTATGAAAATGGTGTCGTAATTATTTCACCTTGCTTTCCTAATAATTTAAGAGCAATTTGCAAAGGTATAGTTCCGTTGTTAGTTACAATGATATTAGAAACATCTAAATATTTTTTCAGTTTCTCTTCTAATTCTAATACTAACTCCCCTCTATTTGTAAGCCATTGATTATGCCAAGCTCTTTGTACTTGCTTGTTGTATTCTTCTATCGGCGGTAAAAAAGTCTTAGTTACATTAATCATTTGGTTTTCCGGTAATTTGCCAATCAGCTTCTAAATGAAACGGAACCCACATTTCGGTTTCACTTTCAATTTGAAATACATCGACATTATTAATGCGCAATATAGGAGTTTTGTTTTCATGATGACTTACTGATAAATCGTAAGTATAGACTCCTTGAGCAAATAAAACTTTAGGTATTTTTATACTTACAATTAATTTTTTATCGATAAACTCGATATTCATTTTTTCACTAAAAACAGCGGCAATTGGACGTTGTTCTTTATCTCTAAACTCTATATAAATAAATGGAATATTTAAATTTTGTTCCTTAAATTCCATTTCTAGTTCAATATTCAAATCTTCTCCTCTTTGAAGAGTTGCATTATTTTTTTTATTTATAGAATATTTTATGAGACTAACTGTTCCATCATCAAACATGGTATTTTGGTCACTCGAGTTAAATCTGCTGTAATAAGAATTTATTCCTTTACTTACTTCTTTTCCTTGAAAAGCTGCTTCACCTTTCTCCATGAATAAAATCTGATTTGAAACCCTTGCGATCATAGGCATAGAATGGGAAACAAAAACAACGGCAGTATGAGGTAATAGTTGATCCATTTTTTTAAAACATTTTAAAATAAAACCTAAATCACCAACTGCCAAAACTTCATCAACTATTAATACATCTGGTTGCATTTGTGCTGCGACTGCAAAACCCAATCGTACTTTCATACCTGAACTATAATTTTGTACAGGCATATCAATAAATTCGCGAACTTCGGCAAAATCAATAATTTCTTCAACTTTTAAATCAATTTCATTTCTCGAAAAGCCTAAGACTGCGCCATTATTATAAATATTCTCTCTACCCGTTAAAATAGGATTAAAACCGGCACCAAGTTCAATTAATGCACAAACTCTTCCTTTGATGGTAACTTTTCCCTCATCAGGGTTAATTAATCCATTTAAAATTTTTAATAGTGTCGATTTACCAGCTCCGTTATGTCCAATCAATCCAAGACATTCGCCACGTCTTAGCTCAAAATTAATATCCTTTACAGCCCAGAATTCTTTTAAACGCAATACTCCATTAACGTCATGATTTTTATTTGTGATAATATTGCTACACAAATCCTTTACACCATACCATAGGCTTGTTTTTAAATCTTTACAAAACTTTTTAGAAAGATTTTCAACTTTTATTAATACTTCTTTTTCCTCCATAATCAAGCACTCATTCGTTCAACAATAATTGGAATCGAAATTCGATAAAAAACTAATCCAATAAAAAATAAAGGAATACAAGCTGCTAACAATCCGAAATAATAGGCAAGATATTCTATATGCTGTCCAAATAATAAATTTCTAGTCGTTAGTAATAAAGGTGTCAGAGGATTTATTTCCATCAATGTTTTTAACAAACCTGATTTTGGAATTACATATACGACGGGTGTAGCATACATCAAAAAACTGAGTCCTAAACTAACTATTTTGCCCACATCATTGTAGAGCATTCCCAAAGGAGTAATAAACAAACCTATTGTTGTTCCAAAAAAAATAATCGCTAAAAAAGCTAATGGAAATAACAAAATTGAAGAATGCAGACCTACTTTATATACAATTAAAAAAAATAGAAGTAAAACTATTTTTATCAAGCTATTTGATATCAATTTATAGACCCCTGATAAAATCAAAGCTTCTTTTGGAAAATTAATTTTCGAAAGTATTCCTCTTGCTCCATTTGTATTCAGCATTGGTGCATTAATAGCATCGATAACGATTGACCATAGCAATGTTCCTGAAAAAACAAAAACAGGATATGGCACACCTGTATCAGTTAATGACAATGTACCAGAATTACTTAAAATTATCCATACTAATGCTGTTGATAACGGCGTAATAAATGCCCATATTATACCCAAAAAAGATTGGCGATATTGGGCTTTAATGTCTCGAATAGCTAATTGTTTTGCTAAAAAACGAGAACTGTACATGTCGCTAAAGCTTTCTCGTAAAAGTTTACCTATCCTTTTGTTATTAGTTTTTTGATAAACTGTAATTTTTAATTCCATTTATACTTCTTAGAATATATTTAATTTTTGCTCAATATTAGATAGAATGTTTTTCATTTTGAAATACAATTGAATATTTTTTCTATAAAATTTAATCTAGGGGGATCCTTTATAATTTAACAAGATTTTTAGTCGATTATAAATTTATAAAAACGCAAAAAGGTGTTTTTAAAAAACACCTTTCATAATTATTTAAATTAAACTAGATTTTATTGTACGGAAATTATTTATCCAAAACTTCAAAAGTAGAATTCATACTTTTAAATTCAGGAACAATTTTTTTCATTTTTGCAACAATATCATCATTGTCATAGAAGTCGGCTATACCAATAAGTTCGTCTATATCGGTGTGCAAATTTTCATATTCATCCTGAATTTCCTGCGCAATCATGATTTTGTTATGATAAGTTGGCAACGTTTTAGAAGTATCATTTAATAATTCTTCATAAAGCTTTTCTCCAGGTCGTAGCCCAACAATTTTTATCTTGATCTCTTTATCTGGAATAAAACCTGCTAGTTTGATCATTTTTTTTGCCAAATCTATAATTCTAACTGGTTTACCCATATCAAAAATATAAATTTCCCCTCCATTACCCATCGCACCGGCTTCCAATACTAATTGACAAGCCTCAGGAATGGTCATAAAATAACGTATAATATCTTGATGCGTTATTGTTACAGGCCCGCCCTCAGCAATTTGTTTTGTAAACAATGGAACTACAGAACCATTTGATCCCAATACATTTCCGAAACGAGTCGTAATAAATTTTGTAATCGTTTCATTATTTTCTCTTTGGTTTTTCAAAAATAATGATTGAACATATTTTTCAGCAATTCGCTTGCTTGCGCCCATAACATTGCTAGGATTCACAGCTTTATCTGTTGACACCATAACAAATTTTTTGACACGATATTTACATGCTAAGTCTGCTAAATTCTTGGTTCCTTTTATATTTGTCAAAATAGCCTGAGATGGATTTTCTTCCATCAAAGGAACATGTTTATAAGCTGCAGCATGAAAAACAACATGCGGATTATAGCTTTTAAAAACCTTTTCTAATGCTTTCTTGCTTTTTACATCAGCTATTACTGCAACAATTTTTGTTTCAGCTTTTGTTGCAAATGTTTCTAAGCATAAATTGTGCAAAGGAGTTTCAGCATGATCTAGAATAATTACAACTTTAGGATTAAAACCAAGAACTTGTCTTACTATCTCGCTTCCAATTGAACCTGCTGCGCCTGTAATTAAAATCGTCTTATCTTTTAATTGTTTAGAAATCGATTTACTGTCTAAAACAATTGGCTTTCTTTCTAACAAATCCTCGATCTGAATATTTTTAACTTTCTGAGAAATTTCTTTTTGATTTTCCCAATCTGATATAAGCGGAACTGTATAAACTCTGTAATTAAATTCCAAACATTGATCTACAATAATTAATTGCTCATCTTTAGATAAACTTTTATCAGCAATGATCACTCCTTCTGCTGCGACTGAACGCATTAAAGCAGGCAATTTTTTTCTTAAAATCAAAATTGGCAAATCAAGCATCCTTTTTGATGCGTTTTGATTGTTTTTATCAACAAATCCAACAATTTTAAATCGGGATGGTGTTTCAAATTTTAATGCATTTGCAACAGAAATTGCATTTGCATCTGTTCCATAAATTACCGTTCTAATAAGTTTTGTATTTGCCTTTTCTGAAAAATATAACTCAAAGGTTTGCTTAACAATTACGCGGTATAAGAACAACCCGCAAAATGATAAAACCAAATTGATAAAAAGGGCTGTGTTTAAAAAAGCTTTATGTCCTGTATATAATTCAAAAACCAAATTGAAAAATAAAAAGAACACTAAAACAGACATTTGTGAAAACAGTAATTTTATAGCATCAATATAAGATGAATGCCTTATAATTCCTGAATAAGTTCTAAACAGCCAAAAGAAAAATATGTTTACGATTATTAAACTTGAAACAAAATAAAAGTCGTGAGATGTAATAATATACCCTAATGCCGTCCCTTCAAACAACATATAAGTAAAACTAAACGAAAATATTAAGACCATTACATCAATCGCAACAATAATCCACCTAGGTAAATAGCTAAGGTTATTTATATGTGCCCTTAGGTTTCTAGGAGATAATGAGTTATGCAAAACGTCAGCTATTTTGGCCTGTTTATCTGTATTCAATGGTATTAATTTTGATTCTGCAAATTTGTAGGTCTTACAAAAATACAAATTAAACGTTTAAAAAAGTATTTCTACTAAGTAAATTAAATTTTGGCTCCTTTTTTCTTTTGCTTTAAAAACTCAATTAGGTAACTTCCGTAGCCTGATTTGACTAAAGGTAATGCAAGTTCCTCTAATTGAGAATCATTTATAAAACCTTGTCTCCATGCAATCTCTTCAACACATCCTACCTTAAGTCCTTGTCTTTCTTCTAAAACTTGCACAAATTGACCAGCTTGCATTAAACTATTAAAAGTTCCTGTATCTAACCAAGCTGTTCCTCTGCTTAAAATACCAACTTTTAATGCTTTTCGTTCTAAATAAACTTTGTTAACATCTGTAATTTCATATTCACCACGAGAGCTTGGTTTAATGTTTTTTGCAATTTCGACCACTGAGTTGTCATAGAAATACAATCCTGGAACTGCATAGCTTGATTTTGGTTCAAGTGGCTTTTCTTCTATTGAAATCGCTTTTAAATTTTCATCAAATTCAACTACTCCATATCGTTCTGGATCTGAAACATGATAAGCAAATACAACTCCTCCTTCTGGCTTTGTGTTTGATTTTAAAAGCTCTTGCATATTAGAACCAAAAAATATGTTATCACCTAATATTAAAGCTACATCATCATCTCCAATAAATTCTTCTCCAATTACAAAGGCTTGAGCCAGACCATTTGGTATTGCTTGCTCTGCATAACTAAATTTACACCCTAAATCTGAACCATCTCCAAGCAGTTTTTTAAAATTTGGCAAATCATGAGGAGTAGAAATAATTAATATCTCATTAATTCCAGACATCATTAAAGTTGACAACGGATAATAAATCATAGGTTTATCATATACCGGCATTAATTGTTTGCTAACTGCCAATGTCAATGGATGCAATCTTGTACCGGATCCCCCCGCTAGTATAATTCCTTTCATATTTTTAATTTTAATTTCAAAAGCCAAAGCTATTGAAATAGATTATTCAATCATTTTTTTCAAACTTTCTCTATAATGTGGAACATTCAAATTATAAATCTCTTTGATCTTTTTTTTATCTAATAATGAAAATTCTGGACGTTTTGCTGGAGTTGGATATGATGATGATGGAATTCCTCCTACTTTACAATCATATTTCCCTAATTCTTGAATGCTCAACGCAAATTCATACCAACTTATTTCACCTTCATTCGAATAATTATAAATTCCAGGAATCCATTCTGAATTTTCTAAAATATCAATCATCGCCTGAGCTAAATCTGCCGCATAAGTTGGAGAACCAATCTGATCATTTACTACATTAATCGTCTCTCTCTCTTGCATTAATCGTTGCATGGTTTTAACAAAATTGTTTCCAAATTTACTATACACCCATGATGTTCTAATGATAATCGAATCTGGATTTTCCTTTAAACAGGCAATTTCGCCAGCTCTTTTACTCTCACCATAAACATTTATTGGGTTTGTCTCAGCTTCTTCATTTAAAGCAATTGAAGAAGACCCATCAAAAACGTAATCTGTTGAAACATGAATTAATTTAGCTTTTTTTTCTGAAGCGTATTTTGCTATGATTTCAACAGCCAAATGGTTTACGGCAAAGGCTATTTCTTTCTCACTTTCGGCTTTATCAACTGCCGTGTAAGCACCACAATTAAAAATTACATCTGGATCAATATCATTTAATTGAACTTTTAATAAATCTAGATTATCTAGTGTTATCTTGGTTCGATCAGCAAAAATCCATTCAAAATCTTTATTATTACCAGATAAAACCTTCAATTCAGACCCTAATTGTCCATTTGCTCCAGTTACAAGTATTTTTTTCATTAGAACAAACTATTACAATTTTCAATAAATGGAAGAACTTGATCTTTTTCAGAAACAATTGCATCTTTTAAATCCATCCCCCAATCAATATTTAGAGATGGATCATCATATTTTATACCACCTTCAGAAGCTTTGTTATAAAATTGATCACATTTGTACATTACAGAAGCCGTTTCGCTAATAACAGAAAAACCATGTGCAAATCCTTGAGGCACTAATAACTGTTTTTTATTTTCCGCTGACAATAAAACACTAAATGATTTACCATAAGTAGGCGAATCTTTTCTTAAATCTACCGCTACATCAATAATTTCACCTTCTAAAACTCGAACTAATTTTGTTTGAGCAAACGGCGGGTTTTGATAATGCAAACCTCTCAAAGTTCCTTTTTTAGAAAAGGACTGATTGTCTTGAACAAAATCAATATTAATTCCTAAATCTTGAAATTTAGTTTTGCTATATGATTCAAAAAAATACCCTCTTTCGTCACCAAAAACGGTTGGTTCTACAATTACTAAATCTTTTATAAATGTTTCTTCAATTTTCATATTTTTCTTTACTTCATTTAAAAAAGAAGTTCTACAACTTCTTTAATTCTAATTTTATCTTCGTTTTTTAAATTTGATCCTGATGGCAGGCATAAACCTTTTTTAAATAATTCTTCAGCAATATTGCTTCCATAGTACGGATATTTTTCAAAAAATGGTTGTAAATGCATAGGTTTCCATAAAGGACGACTTTCTATGTTAGCATTATCAAAGGCAATTCGCAAATTTTCTCTTTGCTCTTCCGATTCCAATAATATTGTATTTAACCAATAGTTTGAAAAATAATCTTCATTTAAATTATCAAAAAATTCTACATTTTGAATTTTACCAAAAAGTTCCTTATAAAATAAGTGATTATTTCTCCTTGAACCGATATTATTTTTTAATATTTTCATTTGTCCAATACCAATGCCTGCACAAATGTTACTCATTCTGTAATTATAACCGATTTCACTATGTTGATAATGAACCGCTTTGTCTTTTGACTGAGTGGCATAAAATATAGCCTTATCTTTTATTTCTTTAGAGTTAGAAATCAATGCCCCTCCGCTAGAAGTGGTAATAATCTTATTTCCATTAAATGACAAAATTCCAATAGCACCAAAACTTCCACATTTTTTCCCTTTATAACAACTCCCAAGTGCCTCAGCGCTGTCTTCAACTATTGGAATTTCATATTTATCAGCAATTGCATGAATTTCATCAACTTTATAAGGCATACCGTATAAATGAACAGCAATAATTGCTTTTGGTTTTTTCCCTTTTTTTATTCTGTCTTTAATGGCAATTTCAAGATTTTCTGGACAAATGTTCCAAGTTTCTTTTTCGCTGTCAACAAAAACAGGAATAGCTCCCTGATACAAAATCGGATTTGCGGATGCAGAAAATGTCATTGTCTGACAAATAACTTCATCATCCTTTTTTACACCTAATAAAATCAGTGCTAAATGAATTGCAGATGTTCCGGAATTTAATGCTGCTACAAATAAGTTTTCACCTAAATATCCTTGGAGCTCACTTTCGAAATTATCGACATTTGGGCCTCCAGAAGTTATCCTATTATCTTCAAGAGCTTTTGAAATATATTCTTTTTCAAAACCACTTTGCACTCCTATGGACAAATAAATTCTAGAATTATCCATTTATTAACCAATAATCTGCTGGATAGCGAATATCATCATCCTTTACATCTGATAAGGGTAAAGTTGAAAATGACATTAATTTTGAATTACTGTCTAATGATTCAATCGCATTAGCATAGCCCGCTGGGATATGAACTATTTTACTGTCAGCTTCTGAAACAAATATCGTCTCAATTTTTAAGTTTTTTGATGGATTTTCCCAATCATCAATTTTTACAAAATGAATTTTAAAAGTCCCGGATAAGCAATAAAAATTTTTAGCATCTAGTTTATGCCCTTGCCAAGCTCTAATAGGATTCTCATCAGAATTGCTTATTATATAAAACCTCTCAATATCTTGAAAACTGAAATCATTAACATATGAAATAGTACCTCGGTGATCTGAAAAATTTCCTCCTTGAATTACTTTAGGAATCATACTTCTGCTCTTAAATTATTTTTGTTTATCAAATAAAATTTTGCTGAATAAATAAATAGCAAAGGCGGCACTACAATTAAAAATATAACTGCATCTTGAAATTTTTGATAGAGAACGACAACTAAAAAAGAAATTCCAGTCTGCATTAAAGCATAAAGCAAAGCTACTAATCTATGTTGTAACTTATATTCATTGCTCAGAATCTGATATAAATGCAATCTATGTGCTTCAAAAATATTCTGTTTAAGATAAATTCTGTGCAAGATTGTGCAAACTGCATCGACTCCATAAACCGCTAAAAACAACAACCAAATAAGTGACTCGGTAACAAGAATTAATTTTAAAACTAAATATATTATCCAAAAAGCTATGGCAATACTTCCAACGTCACCGGCAAAACATTTTGCTTTTTTACGATAATTAAAAAATAAAAAAACTAAGCTTGCAAGCATAGCATATTTTATAAAATTTCCGTCAGTAAAAAGCTGGATTTTTGTATTTACATATAACAAAGATCCCATCACAACAAGAGTATAAAGCCCAGTAATGCCATTAATGCCATCCATAAAATTATAAGCATTTATTAGTCCAATTGCGATAACATAAGCAATAACAATACCCCAAATCGGCATTGTATTGAATAAATTCAGATCGTAAAAAATTAATGTAATTGAAAGGAAATGAATTGAAATTCGGATTTTATTTGATAAACTCTGAATATCATCCCAAAAACTAACTAAGCTTACAAGAGTAATTCCTGTAAAAAAAAGATAATTGTTTTGAATATGCTGTACAAAATAAAGCAAGGCTGAAAACCAAAAAATGATTCCGCCTCCTCTTAATGTTATTTCTGTATGTGAACTTCTTTGATTTGGTTTGTCAATTATATTAAATCTGTCTGCTACTCTAAAATAAAGCAACATAATAGCCATTAAGATAATTCCTAAAATTGTGTATTCCATTTTTCTTTAAAATCTATTGAAATGTTTTTACATCTCTAACACCAACTTTTTTAATATATTCCAAAACAGGTTTTGGTTTCCAATCAAAAAGTTGTTTTGCCTTAGAATCATCAAACGTTAAGTTTGAAGTTATTTTTTTTACTTTTGACGTGTTAACTGGAGCACGATTCCCTAGTAAATCTCCTATTTTACCAATAACTTTTGCCAAAATGAGAGGTAAACTTAAATAGCGTTTACCATTCGTAGAAAGTGCTTTACTTAATTCATCAAAACTTGGATGAACATTATCGGTTAAATTATATATTCCACCCACAGATGCTGCAATGAAAATAAATGAGGTAACATCATCAACCAAAATCATACTTTTCCTTGCCTTACCTTTATCAATATTAAAATAAAACCCTTTATCAATAGCTTTTATCATTGCTCCTAAATTTCCGGGAGGATTTTTACCGACCAATAAAGGCAACCTAAGAATCGTACACACTATTTTATTCTTCTCACACCAATTTAAAACTGCTTTTTCTGCCTCAATCTTGCTCAATCCGTATGCGTCAGAAGCCATTAAAGGGTGTTCTTCATCAATATTTACTCCAAAATCTTTTCCGTATACAGCTACAGAACTTATTAAAACGAACTGTTTTGGCAAAGAGGCGCCTTTCTCAAGTCCTTTCAATAGATTTAGAGTCCCAACAACGTTTACATCATAAAACTGTTTTTTTTCTAATTCTGTTTTGGGAACAACATGAGCCTTCCCTGCTGCATGAATTACAAGATCAAAACTTTCTTTAAAAACAGGGATTTCTTTTTCTAAAGATATTTTATAATCTCCAGCTGTTCTTGATAATGTTTTGATATGATTATCGGCATGAGTTCCTTCTGATATAGATTTACCTAAAAATCCATTTGCACCAGTTAATAATATATTCATTTTAATAAAAGCTTTTTAACCATCCCCATTTATTAAAATATACAATCGCACTTTCTACTGTTATCCATTTAAATTTTAGTTTTTTATGCGTGAGCTTTGCAAAGTGATGGTAAACATGTGCCTCTGGGTAATAAGCAGTAGTAGAAACCTCTAAAAATCTTCTAGTCAAATCTGCATCTTCCAGATACATGAAGATTCTATCATCAAACAAACCTACTTTTTTAAGAATGTCGGTTCTTAAAAACATAAAACAACCTGATAAATAAGGCACATTGTATATTATATCGTTATAATCTTTATCCTTATATTCATATTTATTCATTCTTTTTTTGAACATTTTTTTTAAGAAAGAAGGCATAAATCCTCTAGCAAATAAATCAAAAAAAGTTGGATTAGTTTTACACAAATATTGAAACTCTCCACTTGGATAAGTAACTTTAGGCATAACATGGCCAATTTCGAGATTGGTATCCATAAATACGCATAATTTTTCCAAATTCCCTTTCTCAAAATATATATCGGGATTCAAAACTAAGTGGTAATCAGAATCTAAATTAAAAGCTTTTTCTATCGCTAGATTATGAGCTGCGCCAAATCCCGGATTAGACGGATTATGAATATATTCTATCCTTGGATCATCTTCTAAAACTTTCAAATCATCATTTGGAGAATTATCTACAAGATATAATTTTACACTTAAATTTGTATTTAAGAATGAATTAATAGCTTCTCTTAACATTGTAACGTCGTTATTGTATAAAACAATACATGAAGTTATTCTTGTTTTCATTTTTAGTTAATTATTTTACTTAGTCAAAAAATTTAATGATAATATATTATTGATACATTCGATAATCATTCTAGTGTATTTTTTTATATAAATTCATATAATTTTGACCCATTTTATTTACACTATACTCCTCTTGAATTAAACTATATATTGAATTAGCTAATGTCTCTTTATTTTCATAGCATTCGGAAATTGCCTTTGCAAGTGATTGAATATTTTCAAGTTTAAAAAAACATACTTCCTTATCTGTAAATAATTCTCTAAAAATTGGAATATCTGAACACACAACTGGTAACTTCATTAATCCTGCCTCTAATAGTCCTAAAGGAAATCCTTCTGAATAGGAGGACATAACATAAACATCAAAATAATTTAAATAAACTGTTGCATTTGACTTATATCCAAGAAAATAACAACGCTCCTCTACCCCTAATTTTTTAGCTAGATTTAATAAATTTTCTTTCTCTTGACCATCACCTACAATTATCAAAGCATAATCTTCCAATAAAGTTAAACTCTCAACTATTTGATGAATACCTTTACGTTTTGTAAGTAAGCAATGTGAACCAATAACTTTGTATTTAGATTTTATTTGCTCTAAAGTATCTTTCTCATCTATATAAATATTTTCATCAATTTTATTTTGACAATTTCTGCCATTATAGATAGTCTGTAAGTTTAGTTTAGTTTTTTTTGCATAAATGGCTTTCATTTCATTGGTAAGAGTAATAACGTAGTCTTGCTTTTTTAAAAGGAATAACCAAATTTTTTCAAAAAAATATGCAATAAAAGGATTGTAATTCCCTTTTAAATTATCATAAATATTTTGATGTAGAGTAGAAATAAAAATCGTTTTATTATTGCTTTTTTTTCTGTGAAACCAAACATAAAAATCTGGTCTTAACATATGAGAGTGAACAATATCATACTTAGAAAAATCGATTTTATCAAAAAGTCCTATCCTGTAAGTATTACAATCAAAATCCACTTCTCTTACATCATCAAAATAATAAACATCTATTAAATCAACATTTTCTTTAATATTTTCAATAATGTCTTTTGCAACAATAACTGGTCCTTGATTAGCTAATTTAGGTAGAATATAAGCTATTTTCATCTTTCTTTTTAAAATTTAAAAAATTCACAACCATAAACAATACAACATAAACAAAAATTGAGAATATTAGAAATGCATATTCATTAGATACTCCACTCATCAAAACATAAAGCAATAACATAAATGCTAACTCATTTGCATATTCAAACCGAAGCATCCTAAAGACTATAAATGTAGATATTATATATAAAAAAATAGTTAATATATTTAAAACTAATACCAGAGGAGATTTAAACAACGACAAGTACAAATTCCCTTGAGTCCCAGCCATGTAGGCAACATTATCCTCGGAGTTCTCATAATAAAATTTAAAAAGCATAGTTTCAGGTCTATGCGCGGGCATATAATCTAAACTCAAAACTCCTCCTAAAGCTTGTTTTTGAAAATATAAGGGATCTAATTCTTGTGCACTAATAAAAAATACTGGCGCCTCCTGCATAATAAAAGCTGAATCAGAAAAACTGGAAAGTCTTCCCATTAGCACTCCGAGTATAGGATCAGAATAGGTTTCTTCGGTTTCTTGTCCTCTTAAAATACTTCGCAATTCATAAAGTCCGTTCACTACTATTGGAAAAAAAAACAATAAAATAAGAATTATAATTTTTTGTTTCTTAAAAAAAAGATTTACTTCAACAAAGTATTTAATATAAAATAACATTCCGAAATACAACAAAACACCTAATCCTGCCCTTAAATAAGCCAATACCAAAAGCAGAATTACTAATAGAAATTGAAACTTATTTTTTTTTGGAACTAGCAAAATATAAATAAAAGCGCCATAAAAATAATTAAACCTATTCATTATTTGAATAATAGGTTTAATTATGGGTGGAGCTTCATATGGTGGAGCTGCCAGAACTCCTACACCATAAATAAGTGTAACAGCAACATTCCAAATAATAAGAAAAATTAAAAAAATTTCAAAAAATCTCACAGGCATTGTTATGCACTTGTTGATCTTTTTCTTTTTAAAATATAAATAAATTTTCCAAGTAACAATAAATGGAAGAATAGTAAATAGAAGATTAATTACAAGAAGCCAAAATGGTAATACAACTTCGACACCCAAAAAGTCACCATTTAATCTACCTTTAAAAACTGCATATAAAAATGATGTAAATGATGTAATTATAAAGAAAAAGTATAAATGTTTTACTGATTTTTGGGAGTTATAATCACTAATCATATATTCAATCTTTTATATTGATCCATAAATTCTTTTTGAATATTTTCATTTGAAAGTAACTTAGTAGCTCTATTTAAAGACAAAACCTGGTCATCATATTTTTCAGAATTATCCTGAATTATTTGATTTATGGTTTCACTCATTTCTTCAACTGTATCACATAAATATCCAATATTACCTAATTTTTTAAAATAAAATTCAAAAAAAGGATTTCTAAGAGAAATTATAGGCTTTTTATATTTTAGTGCATCAAAAAAGGTTCCACTTGGACATAAATCATATAAAGAGTCTTCTTTAAAAAAATAAATAAAAAAATCTGCTTTATTAACTTCTTTTTCAAATAAATCAAATGGGATAAAAGTATTGTTATTTATAATTTCGACAAATTTATTTGAATAACTTAGAACTTCTTGAGATACATTTCCAATTTGAATAAATTTAACTTTACCATTCTCAACATTAAGTCTCTGTTTTTCTGCAAGTTTATAGAATAAATGAGAATTTTTATTCATCAATCCTGTACCAATATTTGCAATTGTTATGACATTACTTTTTTGAATAAACTGATCGCTTATTTCTTTCGTATCATAATTATAAGGATGATCAATTGATATTGTATTCCTATTATTAAAATTTGGAAATTTATTAAATAGTTTTTCTTCAATTGTCTTACCATAAAACAGCAACACAACCTTAGCCGGTCTTGTTAAGAAAAAAAATTTAATTACATTTCTATAAATTGTAGTGGTTAACTTTTTTCTTTTTAAACTCAAAACACCGATATCGCCATGCAAACATATTATTGTCTTTTGCGAAAATAACAGTGAAAAAAAATTAAGCAAAATGGAAGTAAATGGAAATGCAGAAGCAAAAACAACTAATTCGACTTTCTCTTTTTTGGCATATTTGAAAATTTTATACGCTAATAAGGTTTCCCTAACTGTTTTCTTTAAAACGGCGCTTTTTTTCAACTCTGCCTCACCTGTATATTTAAAATTAGTAAAATTATAGAAATCTGTATTTTCAATATAATTAGACAATTCTATCTTATGTCTCTCATCACAAAAAACATCAATTCGCTTTTTATCAAAAGATTTTTGAAGAATCTTCAATAAGCCACTATTTACATGTACGTGTTTATCACCTTGCATTTGTAATTCTGCAAAAACAACCATATTTTATTTTTTGAAATGAAATTGACTCGCTTCTATTTTTGATTCTTTCAATGTTTTCATAACATAATCAACATCTTCTGCTATGATGACATTATATTGATTTGTTTTTGATAGAAATCTTATTTTTCTATACCATATACCAGTTTTCTTTTTAAAAAAAACAAGACTTATTTTTACCAAATCAATAATATTTTTCTGACAGTATTTTTTTACTGATTTTAATAATTCACTAAATAAATATGGCTCATAAGCCAACATTGTTCCATAAAAACTAATATAATTAAATTTCTTTGATGAATTAAATTCGCTAAGTACCTCAGTGACTGTTTGCGCATATATTGTTTTTTCAGACCAGATTTTTGGCACTAAAGGATTCCAATTGTCAATTGTTTTTTTAGGTAAATGTTTTTGTTCTTCAATTTTACCATAATGCTTATTTCTTGCTGTCATCCCTCCTCCGCTATTTTTAGAAGCTCCAAAGATGCTTACAGGGAAATTCACATAAAAATATTTATCTATGACAAAAGCTATAGCTGTTGAAAAAGCAATATCTGGACTTGCACCGGGCAAATACGTTCCAGTTATATTTTTAATTTCTTCCAATACATCACGTCTAACAATTCCGTGATAAAATTTTGGTAATCCTTGAAAAATTCCAGCTCCGCTTTCTAACATTATATTAAGTTCTTCGTCTGAATTCTTTTCAACAAATTGTAAAAGTTGATTATTTGGTAGCCAAAGTGCTTTTTTTCGATGAAAATAAGTTTCATTTATAAACTCTACAGTATTCCACCAATAATAGGCAGGATTATAAACTAAACTTTTGATATTTTCCTTATCCATAAATAATGCAAACTCATATATATAAGGTGAAACTAAGTCATCATCACCAATAAAAATTTGATATTTACCTGCTGCATTATCTATTGCCAAAATAGTATTTTCAATAATTGACATATTCCCAGGATGATAAAAATACTTAACCCTATCATCTTTTAGTGTATTAAAAAACAAAAGCGCCTCGCTGTTAACGTCAGAATTATCTTGAATAATAAATTCAACGTTTTCACTTTCAATATATTTTAGTAACGCAGAAACTACTGGATAAAGACATTCATACCTATTTTTTGTAGGTATAATTACGGACAGTAGTTTATTATAATTTTCCATTTTTAATCGATTCTCTTATGTTTATTTTATATTTAGGATTTATTGCATTAAATATTAATAAATTCAAGCCTAATGAAATCAATCCTATAATAACAGAATACAATAATACATAATAACCTTTTGGCAAGTTTAAAGTTAAATAATAAGCTATACACCCTATACAAACAGCTACTACTAAAGGAATTAATGTATCAATAAGTAACCATTTTTTAAATTCTGATTTTAAAAATTTTTCTATTAGAAAATATCCTAAATAAATATATGCAATAATGTTCATTCCAAGCCATGTAAAAGTGGCTCCTATTAAACCGAAAGTCTTCACGAAGAAAATAAGAGCTGGTATTATAAAAATTATGGCTATAATCCCTAGTCTAACATTAGTTTTAGTATGACCATTTGCTATTGCTAAATAATATGGCATGTATTGAAATGACAAAAATACTCCTCCAAACAACAGAACTTTTGTAACATTTTTAATGGAATCAGCTATTAACAAATCTCGCGTCCAAATAAACAGAAAATCTTTTGTAAAGAGAAAAAGCACTAACGCTCCTGTTGTTGCTAAAACTGATAAAATAAACGAATTAACATGAAAAAGTTTAACTAATTCTTTATGTTCTTTGTTTTCTGTATACTTAACCATTCTAGGTAAGATGGCAACCGCAATAGGTGTAATTATTAATTCTGGAACTTGAGACAATACGCCAGCTAGAGAATAATGACCAAATTCTTTTAAGGAAAGGATCTTACTTATGACTATCTTATCTATTTGAGTATTAAGTGAAGCAATTATTGCCATTAACATCATACCTCCAGCAAACTTCCCAACTGTTTTTAGAACATTTTTATCAAATACGGCAACTACATTTAATTTTATAAATTTCCACAAATTATATCTCATTATGAAGAAAAACAAGATATTCATTGCCATCTGCCAAAGAAAAAATGTTAATAATGAAGGAAAAAAATATAAAGGAATAAAAACCAACGCTGAACGGGAAATACTGCTTGAAACTTGAATTCCATTTGATAATACTTGTTTTTCAAGCCCCATCAATCCACTACTCTCTAAGGTGGTAAATAACTGGAAAGCTACACTAACTCCCATCAAACTAATATATATAGATAACTCGTTTGCAGGAATAGTTTGAGAATTTAACCAATTGGAAGCTATAAAATTAGAAAACAAAAAAATAACAATTACAATAACTGCACAAATCCCAATATATAATCGCTCAATTGTAAAAAGCATATTATTTAAATATTGGGCGTTATTATTTCTAGCAATTTCTCTATTCAAAGTAGCCGAAAGACCTCCATCAGCAAAATACATTATTGTTAAAATAACCGTATAAAAATTAATTACTGCATAAGATTCAATGCCCAGTATTTTTATATAAAAGGGTACAAAAACAAATACTGAAATTATACCCCAAATTCTACCAATATAATTGGCAATAATATTTTTAAGCATTTCTTAAATATCAATAAAATTATTAGTTTACAGTAATTTAATGTACTGAATATCCTCCATCAATTACAAAACTCTGTCCTGTAATCCATCGTGCTTTATCTGAAATAAGAAATAAAATGGTTGGCACTACGTCCTCAACCTCGCCAAAACCTAATGGATGCATTTCTTTAATTTTATCAATTTGACTCTCATTAATACTTTCAAATAACAATTTAGTCATTGGCGTATTTACAATACCTGGCAAAACGGCATTTACCCTTATCTTTCTTCTTGCTAATTCTAAAGCACTTGACTTTACAACACCTAAAACAGCTGCTTTTGAAGCACAATAACCAATTTTACCAGGTTGCCCTAAAATTCCCATTACCGAGGATAAAAAAACAACACTTGCACCATCATTGCAATATTTTTTTTTCGAAAAACTTCTAAGTAACTCTATGCCTGAAAATACATTTATGTTAAACATATGATCTAATTTCTCTGGTGTACTTTGTATTAAAGGAGTTGTTTCCTCTATACCTGCACAGTGAATCATTGCATCAAGCTTTCCGTTATCTAAATCAAGTTTTGAAAATATATTTTCAATATTATCGACAATAGCTAAATCAAATTCATAAGTTTCTATGCTTGACCTATTTTCTTTTAAAAACAACTCAATTTTAGAGAAATCTCTCCCTATAGCATATACAAAACAACCATTATTCACAAGCTGTTTCAATGTTTCAAAGCCTATTCCTGAAGTTGCACCAGTTAAAAGTACTTTCATAATTATTTCAACAAAAAAGATTATTACAAATCAAAAAATTATTCAATGATAAATCTTATTTAATCAAATTTATCAAATCCAATAATTTCGATTAAAGAATCTACTGTAGAAATTTTTTCAATATCATCATGGTTTAGTCTAACTGAAAATTCTTCATTAACAAGTCCAATTAATACCATTTCGGTCATTGAGTCCCATTCGTCTAGATCTTTAAGTATTGATGTCTCATTGATTTCTGTTTCTAATTCTAAATCATTTTGTAATTTTAAAATAAAAGATTTTTTATCCATTATAATTTATTTTTAATTGTTATTAATCCACCTGACCATGAAAGCCCTACACCAAACCCTACAATTATGACATCTTGTTCATCGAAATTATTTAATTGAGAGTAATTTTTTAATGCAATAGGTATAGTAGATGAAACTGTATTTCCTCCGTCAGATAAATTTCTATAAAATTTATCTTCTTCGATTTTCAATCTCTTCCTTATAAAATTTAGCATAAAAGAATTTGCTTGATGCAATACAAATTGATGAATATCATCAATACTTTTATTATTTTTTAATAAAACCTCCTTAGTAAATTCAGGAATTACTTCACTGGTAAAATTAAAAACTTCCGGACCATTCATATAAAGATTATTATCTGTATATGTGTTATTTGTTCCATAAACTTTTTCTTCTGCATTAAAATCATAAGCGTTGCGACTACATCCATTCTTTACAATTAGCTTATCATAACCAGAACCATCGGTTCCAAAAAGAAAATCTCCAAAATATTCTTTCTCAGAAAACGAAATTAATGTTGCTGTTGCTGCATCTCCAAAAATAGCCCTATTTGAACGATCATTAGGATGTAGATATTTTGAATATGTTTCTGCCGTCACCAGCAAAACATTTTTAACTTGTCCTGTATTAATTAATCCTTTTGCAATACTTAAGCCATAAGGATAACCAGAACAGCCTAAATTAAAGTCCAATGCTCCAATATCTTTTCTCAAATCTAGTTTATTCTGTAAGACACATGCAGTAGTTGGTAAAAAATATTCTGGACTTTGTGTACAATACAAAATAAAATCTATCTCTTTGGAATCTATTTTAGTAAAAAGCTTTAAACAGGCTTTTACAGCCAAATCTAAAGCAGTTTCATTTTCAGTAACCCAATATCTATTTTTAATTCCGACTTTTTCTTCAAATTTATCAAAATCATAATCCGGAAATGCTTCCAAAAGATTTTCATTTGTAATTTTTTGGTCAGGAAAAACATATTCAATATTTCTAATAATTGCTCCCATTTATTTTTCTTTAATAGAATGATCAGATTAATTTAAAGGAATAAATCTCGCCTTATTATTGTATAAAAACTTATATACCATCCTTTCTGTTAGAATATTAGTTTTATTAAAAGTCTTATCAAACAGATAAAAAACACTTATAGAAATGTCATCTATTTTATTTTCTGATTTTGTAAAAATTACTTTTTCGTTATTAACAGAATTCAAAAGAATCAAATCATTATCTGTAGAATCTAAAAGAAAATTAGTAGAGTTCGTTGAAATAAATTCCTTTAACCAATTTTCAAGCATTTCAAATTTTTCATCAATTGTTTTAGGCAAATAAAAATTTAGCTTTTCCATTAATTTAGCGGGACTTCCGGAATATGCACTATTCGGCAGTGTATCTTTGGTAATAACCGAATTAATTAATGCCGTACTTCTTTTACCCAAAGTAATACCAGAACCAACTACACAACTTCCAACCAACCAGACATCATCCAATATATTTGTTTTCCTTTTTGCAAATAATATACATCCTTCTATTTGTTCACCACTCGCAACGTGTGTCCATATCTGAGAATACATGCCAACTCTTACGCCGTTACCTATTTCTAGTCCTCCGGCACCATCCAAAATAGTATTTTGACCAAACCAGCAGTTATGACCAATTATGATATGATCTTCTGCCATGATAAGCATATCATTATGAAAAACATTCCAATCACCTACTTTAAATTTTCCATGAATGAAAATACGTGTGTTATCGTTAATTATATTATTATCTCCAATTAAAACTTCAATGTTTGGATCATCTCCAATTACTTCGATAACAACATTTTTTCCTATCCTATTATGTTCACCCAAAACAACTTTAGGATGAATTTTTGCCGAAATATCTATCTGATTTGTAACCATATCGTTTTTTTTTATTGCACCCACCAGCCACATGGCAATGCTAAGAATTGATTCATAAATTTTGAAACCCCAATTAATTTTTCACTATTTTTAAAAACTGAATAAATATTGTTATTTATATGAACTCCTGTTGCATACCAACCTTTCTTCCTAAATTCTTCTAATGCCAGTTTTTTATCTTCGCATAAAACACCATAAACCCAAAAATTAGGATTTGTTTCTTTATTTAAATTCAAGGGAACAATTTGTTTACTTTCGGCTATTCTTTCATTCCAGACTATGGCATTTTGCCTTTGCTTTTTTAAAAGATCGTCAATATCATTCATTTGCTTTATCCCAATTAGCGAATTTATCTCACTCATAAGTGCACCATAACCCTCCACCTCAATATCGCATTCTGCACTTATTTCTCCATTAACATCTCTAAATTTACTTCTATCGATCCCATAATCTCTAATCATCTTCGCTTTTTCATAAAGATTTTGATTCTTAAAAGATATTGCAGCTCCATCTATTGTATTTGGTAATCTAACTGTTTGAAAAGAAAATACTGCAATGTCAGATTCATTACTACCCATTTTCTTGCCATTAAATTCTGAACCAAACGCTTCAATACAATCATCAACTACAATTAAATTATGTTCAATTCCAATTTTTCTAATTTCATCTATTTGCCCTAAGTAACCGCAAAAATGATTATGAAATATTGCCTTAGTTTTTGAAGTAATTCTTTTTTTTACATCTTCAGGACACATGCTTCCTGTTTCAGGATTAACATCAGCCCAGACTATTTTTAAATTTTTCACTACAAAAGGCTGATTGGATGCTAAGCAACTAACAGGTGAAGCTATTATCTCATCTCCTTGTTGTAATCCTAACGTAGATAAAACAATTTGCATTGCGTGGTTATAAGAACTAACAGTTAAAATATTTAAATTACCTGTATAATCAGCTAAAGCTTGCTCAAATAACTTTCCATATTTTCCATAAGCCAAATTCCCTGAATATAGAATTTTTTCTATATCTGGTAGTAAATTATCTGGCATATAAGGTTTGTAGATTGGAATCATTACCACCCTTTTTTCATTAATTCAATCATCTTGTCACAATCCTCTTTTGTAACCCACCAACCACAAGGAATGTGCACCATATTTTGATAAAAATTATCCAAATTTGGCAAGTCAGCTGGAAAATCATTTAAATAGGTATGTAAATCATTTCTTTTATGAAGTTCAGAAGCCATAATTCCGTTTTCAGCCATCATTTTTACAAATGCATCTCTATTTTTTACTTTTAAGGTATATAACCAATAAGATGGTTCTGTGTCTGGGTAGTATTCAATAAGCTCAACTCCATCTATACCTTTCAAATTTTCATCAAGATATTTTCCATTTTCAATATATTTTTGAACTATCGATTCGATATTTTCAAGTTGAACAATTCCAATAGCGGCATTTACATTATTCATATGATATTTATATCCTTGAATTTGAATATCATTTTCTAGTCTTGATATATTTTTATCTAATCCAAACCATCTAATAATTTTACCTTTATTATACAAATTATTATCAAGAATTTGTAAAGCGCCCCCATCTATAGTTGTTAAGTGTTTTATAGCTTGAAAAGAATAAATAGTAAAAGGAAAATGGTTTCCTGTTCTCTTTCCTCTAAATTTAGCACCTAAAGCATGGGCTGCATCTTCGATTACCGGAATGTTATATTTTTTAGAAATTTCTTGAATTTTACTTACATTCACAGGAATCCCAGCATAATCAACTACAATAATTGCTTTAGTATTAGAATTTATAGCCTTTTCAATAGATTCAGGTGAAATATTGCCTGTAGATAAATCAACATCAGCCCATCTTACTTTTGCTCCAACCATTTTTATTGCCACATTAGTTGGCTCTGCAGTCAAAGCTGTGCTAATAACTTCGTCTCCTTGTTTGACACCGGCTAAAATTAATGCAATATGAAGAGCAGCTGTTCCAGAATTTAAAGAAAGTGTATTTCCCCCACCTATATAATTTTCAAATTTTCTTTCAAACTCTTCTACAACATCACCTTGAGCCACATAACCACTATAAAGCACTTCTTCAAGTTTTGGCATCAATTGTGACTTAGCTGGTATATTCGTTTTTATTAGTGGTAACATATATTATTTTTTAAATGAAGCTAATTCGTCTCTCACATAATCTAGAGTAAGTAATAATTTTTTCAGATTCTCTACATTTAATCTTTCTGTATTATCTGAATTATATTCCTCATCAAGCAATTTAGGTCCATCTTCTTTTACATATTTTGTATAATTAAGATCTCTAAAATCGGCAGGAATTCTGTAGAATCTACCGATATCTTCAGCTTTAGACATTTCTTCTTTTGAACAAAGTGTTTCATACATTTTCTCTGAATGTCTTTCTCCAATTATATTAATTTCATTATTTACGTTAAAAATTTCTTTTAAAGCTATTGCTAAAGTTTCAATAGTAGCTCCTGGTGATTTTTGCACAAAAATATCTCCCGGATTACCATTTGTGAATGCAAACATCACTAATTCTACAGAATCATCCAAAGACATCATAAATCGAGTCATTTTTGGATTCGTTACTGTTAATGGTAAACCTTCTTTTATTTGTTTAATAAATAAAGGAATAATAGAACCTCTAGAGCACATAACATTTCCATATCTAGTTGCTGTATATATGGCTTCAATCCTTTTAACTCTAGAATCTCTTGCCTTAGAAACAGCTAATTTTTCCATAAATGCTTTTGAAATCCCCATTGCATTTATAGGATAAACTGCTTTATCTGTACTTAAAACAACTACTCGCTCTACATTATTCTGAGCAGCTGCTTCTAACACATTTTCTGCACCTAAAATATTAGTCTGCACAGCTTGCATAGGATAAAACTCACAAGAAGGAACTTGTTTCAAAGCTGCTGCATGAAAAACAAAGTTAACACCATCCATTGCTGCGTTTATACTCTTAAAATCTCTTATATCACCTATAACAAAATTTAGCTTATCATTTTTGTATTCGATTCGCATATCTTCTTGCTTTTTCTCGTCTCTTGAGAAAATTCTAATTTCTTTCAAATCAGAATTTAAAAAACCTTTAAGCATCGCATTACCAAATGAACCTGTGCCTCCAGTTATTAATAAAACTTTATCTTTAAACATCCTATGTTTTTTAATTATGTTAATTTATAATATGCTTTTTATCATTAAATATTAAAAGAATCACATTAATAATGCAATCAATCTTTTAAAGACTAAAAATATAGTACCTAGAAAAAAACCCAAAAAACAACCAATTACAATTCCTTTTGCTTTCCCAAAACTTTGTTTTAATAAAGGCAAAATAGGTCTATCAATAATTTGTATTAAAGGTGTTTCTTTTCTCAAAGTAACTTTTGCTAATTCAGATTGTTTTACTAATTCCGTAAGTATGGCTGTATTAGCCTGAACATCGACTTGTCTTCGAGCTGAAGGTGCACGACGTACGTTAAGTGCAGGATTAAGATTAAAAGTATTATCGTTAGCTACAGCTACTCCAGTAATAGCTCCATTGAGTTCACTTCTTATAGAATCAACCTGATGTTCCAAAATTTCCATATTCATGCGAGCTTTTTTACTTTTCGTCTCTACATAAAATTTACCTACTTGTTTTGCAAGAGCCTCGCAAAAATAAAAAGAAAACAATTCGTTATTTGATGATACATCCATCGATATGATCGCAATTTTCTTATCTTTTTGTGCTACAGATAAAGAACTCTTAGACAAATTTTGATATATTATTCCTAAAATACTATCATGTGCCCGGGTAAAATACTTGCGATTACTTTCAGGTAAAAATTGCAAATTTTTAAATTTTGGATTATTACTCCATTTGTCCCTCCATTCATTATTTTGAATATACATCTCTGCCAATGAGATTACTTTTCCATTTACCGTTACTGGAGTCATCAAAGTCTTCTCTACCATTGTTCGGGATTTAAACAACTCTGTCAAATTAGAGCCTGTAAATATTCCTCCACCACTTCCACCTAAATCCAGCCCAAATGAACTCGCCAGACCTAAAGCTCCTCCCAAACCGCCACTTGCAGACTTATCATCCTCTAAGGCAAAAGACAATGTGGCAGTGTACACGGGCTTTTTTAAAATTGCATACGTTAAACCTATTCCCGCACCAATTATTCCGGCACATAATATAATTTTCCATTGAGAAAGCAAATAAGCAATCCACTCTTGCGCTTTCGATAGTAAATCTTTTAAAGAAATTTCATCACTAGGTATATTTTTATTATCCATCAAAAATTTATTTAAATGCTGTAACAATTAATAATGCTAAACTAGTCAAAACACTACCAATACTAACCCATTCACCAGTACTCATCTTTTTAGTTTCAGGCTTTTCTGGAACTACAATTTGCGAATCTGGCTCAACTTTTGGATATGATCTAAAAAACAGGAATGATTGTGTAACTGATGCTTTACCGTTTGGATAGATTATGTAAGCTTTTTTCTTCCATCCTTTATTATCTACACCACCAACGGCATTTATATAATATCTAAAGCTTTTTCCATTTCTATATGGAATTTCAGAAGTTAACAGTACATTACCTGTAACTTTAACACCTTCATTATAAACAGCAACTTCAATTTCATCTCCAGGAAACAAAGTTACATTGGAATAGTGATTTTTATCTTTAACTATTTTCTCCCAATTAACTGGAATAGTAGCATACTTTAAATCTTCTTTTAATTTTTTAGAGAGTTTTTCCTTAAGAGTATCATTTTTAGCCAAATTCAAATCAACACTTTCGATTTTTTCAATTTGCTCTTGTTTAATTGGTCTCTTAATTTTCATACCATCCAAATTTGCTATGGATGTCAATCCACCCGCACGCATAACTACATTATAAACAGTTTCTTTTTTATTAGCCAAAACATATTTCCCTGGATAACCAACTGCCCCACTTACTGTTACCATTTGAGGTTTTTCATAAACTGCCATTTTACGAATATTAATAACATCAAAAGGTTTTAGCACAAAGTTTTTAATCTGTTCATTATTATCTGCAGTAATTTCGAGTTCAACTAATTCTATACGTTTCGGATCAGCATCATCAATTACATCTGATTTTACCATTCTTGCAATTTCCACTCTTTTAGAAGCTGAACCGGTCAGTCCACCTACCTGAACAACTAAATCATTTAAAGTCAAATTTTCAAAATATTCATATTCTCCAGGGTTTTTAACTTCTCCATCGATAGTAACTTTATACTCCTCTCTAAAATCCAAAATTGAATACACCGTTACAATATCTTCTCTCTTTAATTCAATATCAGCATTTAAATCTCCTGATAACGCACTTGCTAAATCGACATTTACAATTTCTGTAGTTAAATCAGTCTTTAAGCGAATAATTCTTGCTCTCTTTGTGTATGCATCTTCTTTTAATCCTTCTGCTCTAGTTATAAGATCAGAAATTCGCATTCCTTCATTATAAGAATAATAATCTGGTCTAAAGACAGCTCCTTCAATTTTGATACGATTCTCAAAACGATTTAAAATCTTAGTTACTTTAAAAACATCCCCTGATTGTGGTATATAGGTACTATATTCACTTTCATTGATATCTTGAACTTTAAATTCTTTTCCTGTTTTTTGCAAAACATTTACAGATGCAGTATAAGCAAACTCATTAAATCCTGAAGCAAAATTTAATAAATCGGAAAATTTTTCTCCTTTCTTCATTTCGAAAATACCAGGACGCTTTACTTCTCCCTCTACTACAACTCTATTGGTATAAGAAGGAATTCTAATAACATCATTATCTTTTAATGTAATATTATCCGATTGATCTCCTTTAACCAAAAATTTATAAATATCAATATTTCTATAAACTTTATTATTTCGTAGTAATTCAATATTTCGATAACTTCCGTTTTTTCCTGGACCTCCAGCTAAATGTAATGCATTATACACTGTAGCTAATGATGAAATCGAATAATTACCTGGCTGCTTTCCACCAACAATTGTAATTTTAATCGTTCTTATTCCACTCAAACTGACACTAACTTGAGATTGACCAGATCTTACCGTGCTGTAAACACGAGAGATAGCGGCTTTTATTTTTTGAGTTGCTGCTTCAATTGACATACCTGAAACTGCAATTTGCCCCACATAATCAATAGTAACTTTTCCTTCAACACTAACTGGAATACTTGCATTATACTCCTGAACTCCAAAGACACTAACTTGTAATTCATCCCCAGGTCCTAAAACATAATTAATTGGAGTTGCTAATTTCAAATCTGGTTCAAAATTTAATGTTGGATTATCAAATAATTCAGAACCAAAAATTAATGCATTCAGTGAATCTTTTACTTTATCATTTTTGATTTTTTCTTGTTTCCTACCAAACTCTGAATCTTTGTCATTTTTCTTTAATTTATTTTCGTTGTCAGTACCTTTTTTAGAATCTTTAGCATTCTTCTTTTCGTATTCTGTTAACTTGATCCTTAATTTATTAAACTCTGTTTGAGTCATTCCTTTAGACAAAACCGCTGGTTCAATCTGATCAAGAGTGGCATTATTACTTTTTAATTGAGCACTAATTTTTGCCAAATCATCATCTGACAAATAATCAACTTTTATGGTACTTAAATCTTTAGACTTAAGCAAATCCTGAGCATGTCCATTGAAAGACATTAATAAAATAAAAAATAATGTAAGAACGTAAGTTATCTTTTTCATTCGGCTATAGTTTTAACTTTATATATCGTTAAAATAAATTTTTAGATTATGAATATTGTTTTTTATAATAATCTTTATAAGATCCTGATGTGACATTTTTCAGCCACTCCTCATTATTTAAATACCAATTAATAGTCTTTTCTAAACCTTCCTCAAAAGTAACGGATGGTTTCCAACCTAGTTCTTTATTGATTTTTGATGCATCAATCGCATAACGTAAATCATGACCCGGCCTGTCTTTTACATAAGTAATTAGCTTTTCAGAAGTTCCTTTTTCTCTTTCAAGTTTGCCATCCATAATCTGGCATAATAATTTAACCAAATCAATGTTTTTCCATTCGTTAAATCCTCCAATGTTATAAGTTTCATGATTTTTACCCTCATGAAAAACTAAATCTATTGCAATAGCATGATCTTCCACAAAAAGCCAATCACGCGTATAATTACCATCTCCATAAACTGGTAGAGACTTATTGTTTATGATATTATTTATAAAAAGCGGAATTAATTTTTCAGGAAAGTGGTATGATCCATAATTATTTGAACAATTTGTTAAAACATAAGGTAATCCATAAGTTTCGCCATATGCTCTCACGAAATGATCTGAACTTGCTTTTGACGCAGAATATGGAGAATTTGGATCATAGGGCGTTGTTTCTGTAAATAATCCCTCAGCGCCAAGAGAACCATATACTTCATCTGTACTAATATGATAAAACCTTTTTCCTTCAAAATTACCTTTCCATTGATTTTTTGCTGCATTTAGCAAATTCATTGTTCCAATTACATTTGTTTTAACAAATGCAAGTGGATCTTCAATCGAACGATCAACATGAGATTCTGCAGCTAAATGCAAAACACCATCAAATTTATGTTGAGAAAAAAGTTCATCTATAAAATTGGCATCAACTATATCTCCTTTTAGAAAATTATAATTAGGCTGATTTTCGATATCTTTAATATTCTCAAGATTTCCAGCATAAGTTAATGCATCTAAATTAAAAATTTGATATTCTGGATATTTATTCACAAAACGTCTAACTACATGTGACCCAATAAAACCAGCACCGCCAGTGATAAGAATTTTTTTCATTTTAATTTTAATTTAGTAATTCAGAATTTTGTTTTTCTAATTCGCTGTAAATATCTTTTACATCTTGTGAGTTTTCTTTCTGCAAAATCAAATTAGCAGAATCTGTATGTACGAAAATCGTATTTTTTAATCCAAGGAAAGTTGTGTGCTTATCACATCCAATTACCATGTTTCCATTTTTATCTGTTGGATGTCCTTTGGAAATCAAATAATCATAAACAGATTCAAACGATCCTAAATCCGACCAAGCAAATGAAGCAGGAACAACCTTAATTTTTCTGCTTCGTTCCATTACAGCGTAGTCAATACTAATAGAAGGAATTTCCATGGATAAATTTAAATCTAAAACCCCATCTTTATTTGCTTCCCAAACCACTTTAGATTTTTCATAAACATCTGGTTGAAATTGCTTTAATTCTTCCAAAAGAACACTTGCCTTAAAACAAAACATACCACTATTCCACAGGAAATTACCTTTTGCTATAAATTCTTTTGCTGTTGTTTCATTCGGTTTTTCACGAAAAGAAATTACCTTATCTCCTTTGGCTTCTATGTAACCATATCCCGTTTCAGGTTTGGTTGGAATAACTCCGAAAGTCACAATAAAACCTTCATTGGCTTTTGAAACTGCTTCATTTATAGCTTCATTATAATTTTCCATTTGGCCAATAATATGATCTGATGGAGTAATAACTAAAATATCATCTGGTTCCGATGCGAATGCTGCAAAAGCAATTGCAGCTGCAGTATTTCTAGGAGTTGCTTCGACAATATTTAAATACGATGTATTAGTTTTGTCCATTACTTTCCCACTTAAATGATGATTGTCAACATTTCCAACAACCATAACTTTATTTACCAAATGACTATTTCGATTTACAGTCATTTCAAAAAGTGATTTTCCTTCAAATATTTCCAAGTATTGTTTTGGCTGACTTTTACGTGAAAGTGGCCATAATCTTGATCCTACTCCTCCAGTTAAAATTACATGTGTAATTGATTTTTTTGTACTCATTATCTATAAATAAAAAAAAAGAATCTCAAAAACTATAATCTGTTGTCAGCTATAGCTCCTAAAACTCCTTTTACATCGTATAATAAACTATTTTCTTTTTGCAATTCTGAAAAATTTAATCCTAAAAATTCAGTGTGCGCAACGCCTAAGACTATTGCATCAAATTTTTCTTTTGGAATTGAATTTACAGTTTGTAATTCATATTCTTCATGTACCTCTTTAATATTAGCTAAAGGGTCAAATACTGTTACTGATATTCCATATTCTGTCAATGATTTTATAACATCAACAATTTTAGTATTTCTGACATCTGGACAATTTTCTTTAAAGGTTATGCCCAACATTAAAAGATTAGCTCCATTAACAGAAATACCTTTTTTTATCATCAGTTTTACTACTTGCGAAGCAATATATTCCCCCATACTATCATTTAAACGTCTTCCCGCCAAAATTATTTCAGGGTGATATCCAAATTCTTGGGCTCTTTGAGCTAAATAATAGGGATCTACGCCAATACAATGTCCTCCGACTAAGCCTGGTTTAAAAGGCAAGAAATTCCATTTCGTGGCTGCCGCCGCTAATACTTCCTGAGTATCAATATTCATTAAATTGAATATTTTAGCCAACTCATTTACAAAAGCAATATTAATATCTCTTTGAGAGTTTTCAATAACTTTCGCTGCTTCTGCTACTTTTATTGTTGGAGCTAAATGCGTACCTGCAGTAATTACAGATTTATAAAGAGCATCTACTTTCAAACCAATTTCCGGCGTTGAACCAGAAGTTACTTTTAAAATTTTTTCGACAGTGTGCTCCTTGTCTCCGGGGTTAATTCTCTCAGGGGAATATCCCGCATAAAAATCAATATTTAATTTAAGTCCTGAAACGTTTTCTAAAACTGGCACACATTGCTCTTCAGTAACACCTGGATAAACAGTTGATTCATAAATAACAATATCACCTTTTTTTAATATTTTTCCAACTGTTTCACTTGATTTGTATAACGGAGTTAAATCAGGGCGGTTGTTTCTATCAACAGGAGTTGGAACTGTAATTATAAAATAATTACAATCAGCAATATCTGTTGAAGAACTTGTACAATACAGTCCAATTTGTGAATTAGGTTTATCAACTAATACTTTTTGTAAATCATATTGATCAACCTCCAGAGTAGAATCTATTCCAGATTTTAAGTTCTCTACCCTCGCTTTATTAATATCAAAACCTACAACTGGATATTTTGTAGCAAATAATCTTGCCAAAGGGAGACCAACATAACCTAAACCTATAACAGCTATTTTTATGTCTTCGTTCATTTAAAAAATATTAGCTTTAATCATTACAGCACATGGCTTCGCCATTCCAAGTCCCATTAATATGCTTGGTTTACTAAAAAAGTATAATCTGGGCAAATATAGCACATTCAATCAATTTATTCAATACGGTTTCCCGTAATACGAATAAAACAAAAAATAAGAAAAATTCTAAAATTGTCAACTCGTTATCTATCAGCCTGTAAAAAAATACATTATAAAAAAAACAGAAAATAAAACCTCAAATCTGAGCTTTTTTATCTTCTGTTTTTATTTTTTTTAACTAAAATCACTTATATTTTATCTTGAGAACACAACCCAAAGACTCTAATACCAAAATATAATGTGTTTTTGAAACTTCCTGAACAATTGCATCTTGATTAGTAAAAGCTCCTGAATCTAATTTTATCCTGTCTCCTACTTGAATTGAAGATACCGAAATATCACTGACGTTTGTAGCTTTTAGACTTGATTTTATTATATTTATTTCTTCATCACGAACAACCGCAGGTTTTCCAAGCCAAAACAAATATCTTACAACACCGGGAATATTAAAAACCGAATTTCGATCTATTTCGGAAAGCTGTACAAATACATATGAATTAAAAAGTGGTACTTCGACTTTTTTCTTTCGATCAGACCATTGCTTGATTTGCGTAATCAAAGGACAATAACATTCCACACCAATCTGTGTAAGTCTTTCAGCAACTTTTTTTTCCCATTTGGGTTTCGTATAAAGTACGTACCAATTCATAATTCTAATTTATTGAAATAAAACCTACAACATTTATCTCCTCATTAACTTTATATTAAATTTTACTTCAATATCAATTCTCAATTAAGAACCAATTCCTTTATAAACAAACCCAATACTTTCAAGTTCTTTTGCATTTAGTATATTTCTTCCATCAAATAAAAATGCAGGCTTATGCATAGAATCATATATTTTCTGCCAATCATAACTAATAAACTCATCCCATTCGGTCAAGATTGAAATCGCATGTGCACCTTTACAAGCCTCATAAGGATCATCAAATACAGTTAACGCTTTATTATTTTCTTCACTTGATCTTGTTTGTAAATAATCCAAATCATTCAACATTTTGCTTTCTGATACTTTAGGATCATATACCGAGATACAAGCTTGCTCATTAATTAAATCATCAGCAACGTAAATTGCAGCTGATTCACGGGTATCATTTGTATCTTTTTTGAAAGCCCAACCTAAAAATGTTATTTTCTTATCAGCAACAGTGTTATATAAAGTCTGAACTATTTTACTAGAAAATCTTCTTTTCTGATGATCATTCATAATGATTACTTGTTCCCAATAATCAGCCACTTCATTTAATCCATATGATTTCGCAATATAAACTAAATTTAAAATGTCTTTTTGAAAACAAGAACCTCCAAATCCAACTGAAGCTTTTAAAAACTTTGGCCCAATTCGACTGTCCATTCCAATCGCTTTTGCAACTTCATTTACATCAGCTCCAGTCTTTTCGCATAATTCAGACATTGCATTTATTGAAGAAATTCTTTGTGCTAAAAATGCATTTGCCGTAAGCTTCGATAATTCTGAAGACCAAACATTTGTTGTTAAAATTTTACTTTTATCGACCCAGTTCGCATAAACATCAACTAAAGCATTTATTGCCGATTCACCCTCTGGAGTTGTATCTCCACCTATTAAAATCCTGTCTGGATTTAACAAATCTGTTACGGCAGTTCCTTCTGCTAAAAACTCTGGGTTAGACAAAATCTGAAATTGCACACCATTTCCTGTATTATCTAAAATACTTTTTATAGCTTCGGCTGTTCTTACAGGTAAAGTAGATTTTTCTACAACTATCTTATTTTCCTTAGCTACTTTTGCAATTTGTCTGGCACATAATTCAATGTATTTTAAATCAGCTGCCATACCTTTGCCTTTTCCGTAAGTTTTCGTTGGAGTATTAACTGAAATAAAAATTACTTGTGCTTCATCAATTGCTTTTTCAACATCTGTCGAAAAGAAAAGATTTCTTCCTCTAGCTTCGGCTACAATTTCTGACAAACCTGGCTCATAAATCGGAATATTATTAGTATCTGGATCATTCCAGTCTTTAATTCTTTGTTCGTTCAAATCGACAACTGTCACTTGAATATGCGGACACTTTTGAGCAATCACTGCCATAGTTGGACCTCCAACATAACCAGCACCTATGCAACAAATTTTTGTAACTTTCATTTATTATACTATTAACTTAGTCTATTTTTATTTTAAATTATTCCAATACCAGTTTACCGCTTCCTTCAAACCATCTTGTAAAGAATATTTTGGATCATAACCTAGCATACTTTTGGCCTTATCGATACTTGCCAACGAATGTGGAATATCTCCTGTTCTGTTTTCTCCGTAAATAATTTTAACATCAGCAATTTTTGAATCATATTCTGAAAGGTATTCTTTTAAACATTCTACCAAATCATTCAATGTATTACGTTCTCCAAATGCTGTATTGTAAACTGTATTAGTAGCCTCTGTATTTTGGATTTTAATCGCCAAGTCATTCATCTGAATTACATTTTCGATATAGGTAAAATCCCTCGAATAATTTCCATCACCATTTATAATGGGGCTTTCATATTTCATCAACTGTTTTACAAACTTTGGAATTACTGCTGCATAAGCTCCTTCCGGGTCTTGCCTCTGACCAAAAACATTGAAATATCGTAAGCCAATAGTTTCTAAACCGTATGTTTTACTAAAAATTTCAGCATACAATTCATTCACATATTTAGTTATGGCGTATGGTGATAATGGTTTTCCTATAACATCTTCAACTTTAGGCAATTCCTTAGAATCTCCATATGTTGACGAACTTGCAGCGTAGATAAAACGTTTAACTTTTTCGTCTCTGGATGCTACCAGCATATTTAAAAAACCCGAAACATTTACATCATTTGTGGTTATTGGATCATTTATTGAACGGGGAACAGAACCTAATGCCGCTTGGTGCAAAACATAATCGACCCCTTTCACGGCTAAAATACAATCTCTTAAATTGCGAATATCACCTTCAATTAATTCAAAATTTGAATCTTCAATGAAACTATCCAAATTATGACGATGTCCAGTTGAAAAATTATCTAGACAAACTACTTTATCTCCAAGTTTCAGAAAATATTCACACAAATTTGAGCCAATAAA
The DNA here is from genome assembly GCF_900182645.1 of Flavobacterium resistens. Classification (GTDB taxonomy): domain Bacteria; phylum Bacteroidota; class Bacteroidia; order Flavobacteriales; family Flavobacteriaceae; genus Flavobacterium; species Flavobacterium resistens. The sequence continues at coordinate 324,338 of NZ_FXTA01000005.1, forward strand.
TCCCGCGCCTCCTGTAATTAAAATAGTTCTTTGAATTGATGTTTCCATTTGAATCAAATTTATTTCTTCAATTTATTTAGAAAAGTTTTTATTGACTTCTTCTTTTTCTCCTCATCCAGATATCCGCTAGAATAATCTCCATAACCATAGCCATATCCATAACCATAAGCCGAACCATACTTTGCTTTGTTTTCATATCCATTGAAAACAATACTTGCATTGCTTAGTTCACCTCTCTTAACTCTGGTATTCAACAATGTTATCATATCTTTTTTAGTATAATTCTGTCTCACGATATACAAAGTTACGTCTGAGTACTGAGATAATTCTAATGCATCAGAAACTAAGCCTACAGGAGGTGTATCCAAAATGATATAATCGTATTTATTTTTTAATTCTTCAATTAATTCTTTCATCGCCTCGCTCAAAATTAATTCTGATGGATTTGGGGGAATTGGTCCAGAAAGAATAACATCAAGATTAGGAACCTCTGTAGAATTCGTAATTTCGCTCAAACTATTTTGTCTAATTAAATAATTGACAACTCCTGTCTGAGTAGTTAAATTAAACTCATCAGCTAATCTTGGTTTTCTTAAATCTAAACCTACAATAACCGTTTTCTTTTCACTCAATGCAAAAACTGTTGCAATATTTATAGAACAGAATGTTTTTCCTTCACCACTTATTGATGAAGTTATCATTAAAGTCTTTGAACCGCTTACCTGCTGTTTTTTATACAAAAATTGCAATGAAGATCGAATTGCCCTAAAAGCTTCAGAAAGTGCCGATTTAGGTTTGTCGAAAACAGCAAGATTTACTCCCTCTTTATTTACACCGATTACACCAATTATTGGTATTTGGCTCAACTTTGTAAGCTCCTCAGTATTTTGAATAGAATTATTAATAAACAAAATTGTTAAAACAACTAATAATGGAATCAATATTCCTAAAAACAGCGCTAATATATAATTAACAGAAGTTTTGGGTCCTACCAATACGCCACTTATTTCCTTAGCCGGATCAATAAAATGAATATCAGATAGATTAGAAGCTTTTACAATTTCTGCTTCGTTTCGTTTTTGAAGAAATGTTGTATAAATATTGTCATTTAAATCATATTTTCTTTTTATCTTCAATAATTCCTGTTGCTCTTCTGGCAACCTTTTAACTGTACTTTCTGCTTCGCCTATTTTAGCATTTACTAAAGATAAATCATAAACTAGAGCTGCTTTTGCAGAAACAATATTTTCAAGCAAAACGCTTTTAAGTGCCTCCATTTGATTATCAAAGTCCTTAAAAATCTTATCGCTTTTAACGGCATATGCCATTTCTGACCTTTGAGTTGAAAGTGCAATTAGCCTTGAAATATTTGTCGCAATATTCGGATCCTCAATTCCTGCAACTGATGGAGCAGGTAATCTCGAATAATCTACACTATTATTTAAATATGATTTTAGTGAATTGTAATACGTAATTTTTCTGGCGATCTGATCTTTTTCAACATCAAAATTCATTATTTTGTCAGTAACCTTCGCCCCTCCATCTTCTATTTCATATATATTTTTATCTTTTCTAAACGATTTTAATTCATTCCCTGTTTGTTTTAATTGCAACTCCATAGCAACAAGAGTACTATCAATAAATTTAATGGTATTGTTTGCAAATTGATTTTTACCATCCAATTGATATTTCATCAACATTTTTACTGTTGAATTAAGGTATTCAACAAGTCTCGCTTTGTTTGTTCCTTGCATTGCCAAGGTCAAAATTGACCCTCCTTTATCATCAGAACCCACACTTATGCCTTTGTAACGGGAAACTGTTCCATCAAAATCATTGAATTTAACAAAATACTCGTTTCCAGTATACAAACCTGGATTATCATTAATTTGTAATTCCCAATTTAAAAAAGGCAAAGAAACACGTTCACCAACTTTGTATCTTTTTACAAATTCTACAGGCTGAACGGCTGTTTTAGAATATGAATTTTCAGCATAATTAATCAATGAAACTGAATTATTCTCAAAAGGAATATGTATCTCATATACATTTGCACTGATAAATTTAATTTTTATCAAGGTATTTGCAAGCTGCCCTCTAGATTTATCGATATCAACATAGAATGGCACACTACCATAAGAATCAATTAAACTGTATTCCCCCATAGTTAAGTAATCAATATAATACTGAAGCTTATTAACTACTAATTCATTATGAGATCTCGACTGTAATATTGTTGTTATTCCATTTACCTGATCTGAAATTCCTCCCCAATTAAAAACTAAGCTTGTATTTGAGGTGAAAAAAGGATTACTTTCTTCTTTAATTGAAATTAAAGTCTGCATTCCATAAATTTTTTCTTTACGAATATTTACCTGATATGCAATAGTAAAAGCAATAATTAAACTCACTAAAAACCATTTCCAATAGCTAATAATTTTCAGCAACAAACCTTTAAAATCAAAACTTGAATGGTTTTCAAAAATCGATAAATCTTTTATATCTAACATTTCCTGAGTCTAGTTTTTAGTTTTGATCGTTATTTTATAATTAAATACACTGTTGTTGCCAATGATAACAAGGTAATAATTGTACCTATTGACTGTATTCCTGTTTGCCCAGTTCCCCATGTTTTTTGTCTCAATGGCTTAACATAAATATAATCATTGGGCTGTAAGTAATAATATGGAGATTTCATGACATTCACATCAGTAAGATCAATATCATTCATTTGCACTCCCGTAGGGCTTTGACGTATTATTGTAACTGATTTTCTATCTCCAACGGTAGTAATATCCCCTGCATTTGCAACAGCCTCCATGATATTTACATGCTCTTGAAACAGTGTTTTTGTACCTGTACTTCCAACCTCTCCATTTATTGTATATCTAAAACCAGCTAATTTTACCGTTACAAATATATTGGCATCTGCTTTAAAATATTCCTCAAGCAATTTTTTCTCAATTTTCACTCGAACCTCTTCCAGAGTATAACCAATAACATTTATCTCACCTAAAATTGGAATTCGAATATTCCCATGATCATCAACTGTAAATCCATCAAAATACAAGCCGGCTTCAGACTTTCCGCCTGTTAAAGATCCGCCTTCTGTTTTATTAAAAATTGCAATTAATTTAGGGTCTATAGCTTTTAAATTAATACTTAAAACATCATTAACCTGAAGTCTGTAAGGCTTAGTTTCAACTGCTACAACAGTATTTGATTCTTCAGAAGGATTTTTATCCTGCAGATATACTAAATCTTTTATAGGAATACATGAAGTAAAAAGCATACTAATCAGCAACAGGATATAAAAACTATTTTTTGTCATTGTTAAAATTTTATCGCAAATATAGCTTTTCCAATTAATCTTCGGGAAATCTATATTTCATTTGGGGTTTTATTTAATTGTTTTTGAATGTTTTTTCAAATGGAACACGATGTAAAATACTTCTACCAAGAGTAACTTCATCAGCATATTCCAATTCGTCTCCTACTGATATTCCTCTTGCAATCGTAGAAATTATAATTTGAAATTCTGCAATTTGTTTATAGATATAAAAATTGGTCGTATCACCTTCCATGGTTGAACTTAATGCAAAAATGATTTCGACAACTTTTCCGGATTTGACTTTTTCGACCAAAGTTGAAATATTCAACTGACTTGGGCCAACTCCTTCTATTGGAGAAATTTTTCCTCCCAACACATGATAAATCCCTTTGTACTGACCTGTATTTTCAATAGCCATAACATCACGAATATCCTCAACAACACAAATAGTCTGATGGTTTCTAGATGAATTGGCGCATATTTCACACACTTTTGTATCTGAAATGTTATGGCAATTTTCGCAAAATTTAATATCCTCACGCATATTTAAAAGTGCCTGAGACAAAAAGCCTGTTTGCTCCTTTGGCTGTTTAAGCAAATGAAGAACTAATCGCAGAGCTGTACGTTTACCAATACCAGGCAATTGCGACATTTCATTAACCGCTTTCTCTATTAATTTTGATGAAAATTCCATGACGACAAAAGTAACATTTTTAACGGTATCAACATCTTTCAAACAATTAAATTCAATTCTGAAAAAAACAAGGATTTGCCTTGTTTCTATCTGCCAATAAAAAACAAAACTTCCCAATACAATTGGAAAGTTTTAAAAACGCTTTTTTTCAATTAATATTGGTTTGTAGCCAATAAAACTAGCGTACAAGCAACTTCGACCTCAATATTATTTAATTCCAATAATTGATATAATTCAGGGTTTTCTGTTCCGGGATTAAAAATTACTCTTTTAGGCTGTGCTTCAATAATGTAATTATAATAATCACGCTGGCGTGCCGGATTTAGATATAAAGTTACTGTATCAATATTTTTGACAGGAATAGCTTTTGTATGAATTTTTACACCAGCCACCTCTCCAGTATTTTGACCTATTGCCAATACTGTGTGCCCTTTTTGGGTAAGCATATTTATAGCTCTAAATGCATAACGATCAGATTTTGTTGTAGCACCTAGAAGCAAGGTTTTTTTGTTTTTCATCTTTTTAATTTAAAGTGCAAAAGTAGTTAAAAAGTATGAGCTTAGCTTGTGTTATCAATTCAGAATATTGACTCTAAAAAACAATAACATAACGCAATTTTATTTGTCGATATAAAAAAATAACTACTTTTACTTCACTAACCAAAACTTTATGGATTTATTCATTTACTTATTCGCTGCACTTTTTTCCGTTTTAAACCCAATTGGCACGGTGCCGATTTTCGTTGGATTAACACAACACGATTCGCAAAAAGAACGTTCCAGAATTTCTCTATGGACCGCAATAAATGTTTTTATTATTTTATTGGTATCTTTTTTTATCGGTCAATATGTTTTGACGTTTTTTGGGATTAGCATTGATGCTCTTCGAATTGCAGGCGGAATTGTAATTGTGAATTCTGGCTTTTCATTGCTTTCGGGAAAATTTAATAAAAAACGAGGAATCAATAAAAAAATTGAAACCGATGCACAGCAAAGAAATGACATTGCATTAACCCCATTAGCAATACCTATGCTAGCTGGACCAGGATCAATTTCATTACTAATTGCTTTTTATCAGGAACATCATGAAATGAATGAAATCATTGTTTCATGTCTTGCTATTTTAGCAATTGGAGTCAGCATTTTTGCCATTCTAAAAAGCGCACATTACCTTGCCCGCATATTAGGTGCATCTGGAATTGTTGCAATTTCCCGAATAGTTGGATTCATTGTAATTTCTATCGGAATTCAATATATCGTAAGTTCTATTGTAAATATTATTAAAGGAAACTTTTAATCTGAAAACTCTTTTAAATAAAAAAAAATGGGATAAAAAACTTTAAGCTTTATCCCATTTTTTTTATTTAAAAACCTGTTTTTAATTCCTTGGCAAGAAAACTTCAGCCATCATGCAACGTGCACTTCCACCGCCACAAGCTTCAATTGTATCCAAGCTCGAACTTAAAATTTCGGCGTGATTTTCTAATTGTGCAATTTGCTTTGCAGTTAAACTTTGATGAGCCGATGCACTCATAACAATATACTTTTTATCGTTTGTTCCTCTAACTTCCAGCATATTTCCAGCAAAATTATTTACCTGATCTTCTGTAATTAAAATGATTTCTTTTTTATCATCTTTCAAATTATCCAGAACCATTTTGCGCTCTTTTTTATCATCGATGCAATCTGCACAAATAACTGCAAAAGTTTCGCCCAAACACATCATCACATTTGTATGATAAATGAGTTTTCGTTCTCCGTCAACAGTCTGAAAAGCTTCAAAAATTACAGGAGCATAATCAAAATCTTCACAGAATTCAATAAATAATTCTTCATCAGCACGAGGCGACAAAGCGCAATACGCTTTTGCATTAGCACGATCTAAAAGCAGACTTCCTGTTCCTTCTAAAAAATAACCATCATCTTCAGCAGAAGTATAATCCATTATATTTGATATTTCGAAACCTTTTTCTTCCAAAGTATCCAAAATATCCTCGCGACGCTCCTTACGTCTATTTTCAGCAAACATTGGATAAAGTGCTACATCTCCATTTTCATGAAATGAAACCCAGTTATTTGGAAAAATACTATCAGGAGTATCTGTTTCCAAAGTGTCTTCGATAACAGTAACATCTACTCCAACCGCTCTAAGTTTTTCAACAAAAGCATCAAATTCCTGCTGTGCTTTGGCATTTACGGTACTTGGTAAAAGTCCGTCTAATACTTTTTGGTAATAATTATTTACGGCAGTCTGTTCATTCATTCTGAATGCAACAGGCCGAATCATCACGATTGCATTTGTTGTCTGTCTCATCTTTTATGTTTTTTTTGTTTCAGGTTTCAAGTTTCACGTTCTGTAAAAACTTGAAACCTGAAACAATTATTTAGTCTCTAATTAAAGGAAGTGTTGAACATCTTAATAATCCCTCTTGTTTTGCAATTTCGGCATACGGAATTTCTTCGACTGTAAAACCATTAGCACGAAGCCAGTTATTTAAGCGTGTGAAATTTTTCTCCGAAACCACAACATTTTTATCAATTGAAAACACATTTGAAAACATATTGTACATTTCATTTCTTTCGATATGAAACAAATTTTCTTTTCCAAAAAGATTCACTAAATATAAATAATCCGCTTCTTCACGGAAACCTCTTTTGTAGATAATTCCTTTATTTTCGCCTACTGGCTGAAAACAACAGTCTAAATGCAATGCATTATCTCTGGCTTCTAACTTAGATTTAACCAGATCAAATTCTTTTACAATTTTATTTGGAAATAGCTCTTTAATATAATTAACCCCATGCATGTTAGTTCTTGCGGTTATATAATCTTTATAATCACTTCCTTTGTAAGTCCCTATAAAAATGTGATCATTCCAAAGCATAACATCGCCTCCTTCAATATGAACTTCTTCAGGTGGGCGAACAACTTTTAGAGGTTCGATTTGATCTATTACATATTGAATTGCGTCTAGCTCACGTTCACGGTCAGGCAGTATATTCGATTTTACAAAAACATCATCAATTACAAATCCAATATCTCGAGCAAAAATCTGATTGTAGTTCTCAATCATTTCCGGACGATAGACTTTAACGTCATACTTTTGAAAAACAGAATTAAAAGCTTCCATTTCAACAACCATGTCTTTTTCGATCGGATAGGTTCCTGCTTTAATATGTTCCAATGACTTAGGGTCATAAGCTTCCTCTAAGGTTGGAGTTGGCCCATTATGAACGGCTGAACCCAAAACTACGGCCCGCAGTCTTGACGTTTCGTTCTTTACATTTAATTGCAACATAACTTTATTATATTTTGAGCAAAGATAAAAAAAGCTTCACATGTAAGTGAAGCTTTCTATTTTTTATTTGTTAGGCTTAAATTCTCTTAATGGATGCCCTGTGTAAATTTGTCTTGGTCTTCCAATTGGCTCTTTGTTTTCACGCATTTCTTTCCATTGTGCGATCCATCCTGGCAATCTTCCGATAGCAAACATTACTGTAAACATATCTGTTGGAATTCCTAACGCTCTATAAATAATTCCTGAGTAGAAATCAACGTTTGGATATAAGTTTCTAGATTTGAAGTATTCATCTTCAAGAGCTGCTGTTTCTAATTTTCTAGCAATATCTAAAATTGGATCTTCAACACCTAACGTTTCTAAAACTTCTTTAGCTGCTTTTTTGATGATTTTTGCTCTTGGATCAAAGTTTTTATAAACTCTGTGTCCGAATCCCATTAAACGGAATGGATCATTTTTATCTTTTGCTTTCGCCAAGAATTTATCAGTATCTCCACCGTCTTTGTTGATTTCTTCCAACATTTCAAGTACAGCCTGGTTTGCTCCTCCGTGAAGAGGTCCCCAAAGAGCAGAAACTCCAGAAGAGATTGAAGCAAATAAACCAGCGTGAGATGAACCAACCATTCTTACTGTTGAAGTTGAACAGTTTTGTTCGTGATCTGCGTGAAGAATAAATAATTTATCCAATGCATCGACAACAACAGGATTTGCACTGTATGGTCCCGTAGGCAATTGAAACATCAATTGCATAAAGTTCTCAACATATCCTTTTGTGTTGTCATAATAATTCAACGGATACCCCATTGATTTTCTGTACGTCCAAGTTGCAATAACTAAAAACTTAGCCATTGTTTTGCAAATTGCCTCATACATTTCTTTTTCGTTATCCACATTTACTGCTTTTGGGTTGAAAGCAGTTAAAGCGCTTGTCAAAGCTGACAAAACACCCATTGGATGTGCTGTTTTTGGGAAACCATCAATGATATTTTTCATTTCTTCGTTAACTAACGAATGTTTTTTAATACCATTTTCAAAGTTTTCTAATTCTGCAGCTGTTGGCAGTTCTCCAAAAATCAAAAGATAAGACACCTCTAAAAAACTAGCCTTTTCAGCTAAATCTTCAATTGAATATCCTCTGTAACGTAAGATTCCTAATTCTCCGTCTAAGAAAGTAATTTCACTTGTACAAGATCCAGAGTTTTTATAACCTGGGTCGATTGTAATAATACCTGTTAAATCACGTAATTTGTTAATATCGATAGCTGATTCATTTTCACTCCCTGTGATAACCGGAAGTTCAATTTTTTTACCATCTACTTCTAATGTAGCTATTTTTGACATAATATAATCGGGAATAATTCTATAAAATAATAATTTATCAAATCTAAGGAATTTAAGACTAACTAAAAAAAGAATCCTGCTATGAATTTGTTAAAACTCCAAAAAAAAACCATTCGTTAACACGAATGGTTTCTTTTCAATATATAACTCTTACAATTATTTGATCTTGAAAGCGTTTAAACCAGGGAAATAAGCAGTACTTCCAAGTTCTTCTTCAATTCTTAATAATTGATTGTATTTAGCCATACGATCAGAACGTGAAGCAGAACCAGTTTTGATTTGCCCACAGTTTAAAGCAACAGCTAAATCTGCAATTGTATTATCTTCAGTCTCTCCAGAACGGTGAGACATTACAGATGTATAACCAGCGTTTTTAGCCATGTTTACAGCTGCAATAGTTTCAGTTAAAGTACCAATTTGGTTTACTTTTACTAAAATTGAGTTAGCAATTCCTTTTTCAATTCCAGTTGACAAACGCTCAACGTTAGTAACAAATAAATCATCACCTACTAATTGTACTTTATTTCCAATTTTCTCAGTCAAGTATTTCCATCCATTCCAATCGTCTTCGTACATACCATCTTCGATAGAAATAATTGGATATTTAGCAGCAAGTTCAGCTAAATAATCAGCTTGCTCTTCAGATGTTCTGATTTTTCCAGTTTCACCTTCAAATTTAGTATAATCGTATTTACCGTTTACATAAAACTCAGAAGCAGCACAATCAAGAGCGATCATAATTTCGTCTCCGAAAGTATATCCAGCTTTTTCAACTGCTAATTTGATAGTATCTAAAGCATCTTCAGTACCACCAGCTAAGTTTGGAGCAAAACCTCCTTCATCACCTACAGCCGTACTTAAACCTCTGTCATGTAAAACTTTTTTCAAACTGTGAAAAATCTCTGTTCCCATTTGCATAGCATGTGTAAAAGAAGTTGCTTTTACAGGGAAAATCATAAACTCTTGAAATGCGATAGGCGCATCAGAGTGAGAGCCACCGTTGATGATGTTCATCATCGGAACTGGCAATGTATTAGCAGAAACCCCACCTACATATCTGTATAATGGCAATCCAAGTTCGTTAGCGGCAGCTTTTGCAGCAGCTAAAGAAACACCTAAAATAGCATTAGCTCCTAATTTAGATTTATTTGGTGTTCCATCTAAATCAATCATTAATTGGTCAATTGTGTTTTGTTCGAAAACAGAAGTTCCAACTAATTCTTCAGCAATAACAGTATTTACATTGTTCACTGCATTCAAAACACCTTTACCTAGATAAGCTTTACCTCCATCACGTAATTCAACAGCTTCGTGCTCTCCAGTTGATGCTCCAGATGGAACAGCAGCTCTACCTAAAACTCCATTTTCAGTTACTACATCAACTTCAATAGTAGGATTACCTCTAGAATCAAGAATTTGTCTTGCGTGAACTTTAATTATAATACTCATTATTTTTGTTTTTTATTAATAAATTATATTTTTTTTTCGAAATTATAAAAATATTTAATACTAAAAACGCAATCTAGACATTAAACACCTTTATTTATTAACTACATCGTTTTAGAGGTAGCCAGTTTTATATTCTCAACAAATTGATCAAATAAATAAGATGAATCATGTGGTCCCGGGCTAGCCTCTGGGTGATATTGCACTGAAAAACAATTCTTATTTTTCATTCTCATTCCGGCAACAGTACCATCATTTAAATGCACATGGGTAATCTCCAATTCTGGGTGATTTTCCAATTGTTCTTTCTTAACCGCAAATCCATGATTCTGAGAAGTAATCTCTCCCTTACCTGTTAAAATATTTTTAACTGGGTGATTAATTCCTCTGTGTCCGTTAAACATTTTATAAGTTTCAATACCATTGGCTAGACCGATTACTTGATGCCCTAAACAAATTCCGAATAAAGGTCTATCCTCAGCAAGAATTTTCTTTGCCACTTCAATTGCTCCAAATAAAGGATCCGGATCTCCAGGTCCGTTTGACAAGAAAAATCCATCTGGATTAAACGAATTTAAATCCTCGTAAGTTGAGTTGTATGGAAAAACTTTAATATAGCAATCTCTCTTGGCAAGATTTCTTAAAATATTCTTTTTAATTCCAAGGTCAAGTGCAGAAATTTTATAAGTTGCATTTTCATCTCCAACAAAATATGGTTGAGTTGTAGACACCTTAGACGCAAGTTCTAAACCTTCCATATTTGGAACATCTGCTAATTCCTTTTTCAAATCTTCAATTGAAGTACCATCTGTACAAATCACAGCATTCATTGCTCCATTGTCACGAATATAACTTACAAGAGCTCTTGTATCAACATCAGAAATACAAATTAGGTTTTGCTTAGTGAAGTAATCTTCTAAACTTCCAGAAGCACCTTCTCTTGAATAATTAAAGCTAAAGTTTTTACAAACCAGACCTGCAATTTTAATGCTGTCTGATTCTACTTCTAAATCATTAACACCATAATTACCAATATGCGGATTAGTCGCAACCATAATTTGACCAAAATAAGAAGGATCCGTAAAAATCTCCTGATATCCGGTCATTCCAGTATTAAAACAAACCTCACCAAAAGTTTTACCGCTAATACCGATAGACTTTCCGTGAAAAATAGTTCCATCACTTAGTAATAAAATGGCGCTTTGTCGTGTTGTGTATTTCATTCTTTAATTTGTATTGTTTTTTAATTGTGTATGAAACTTAAAAAGCTTCATTTGTAATTAGATATTTTGCAAATTTACTTCTTTAAAAGAGCGCTTCCAAGATTTTTTAAAACTTTCATTCGTAAAAATAAAACCTAACATTTTAAATAAGTTACATTTTTATAGGTTTCAAAAAAATCAAAAAAAAAGGATAAACTAACAATTAGTTTATCCTTGATTTTTATAGAATCATTACTTTCATAATTATTCAGAAGCTTCTGTAGTCGTTTCTGATTCAGCAGCCGGAGCTTCAGGAGCAGTTCCTTCAGCTTTTTTTGCTTTACCACCACGACGGCTTTTAGCTTTTTTAACTTCTTTTTTACCTCCGTTGTAAAGTTCATTGAAGTCAACAAGTTCGATCATCGCCATATCAGCGTTATCTCCCAAACGATTTCCAACTTTAATGATACGAGTGTATCCACCTGGACGGTCACCAACTTTAGCAGCTACATCTCTGAACAAGTCAGTTACAGCATATTTGCTACGTAAGTAAGCAAAAACAATACGACGGTTGTGAGTCGTATCTTCTTTTGATTTAGTGATTAAAGGCTCAACGAATTGTTTAAGCGCTTTAGCTTTAGCAACAGTAGTGTTAATACGTTTGTGCTCAATAAGAGAACAAGCCATATTAGCCAACATAGCTTTTCTATGTCCAGTCTGTCTGCTTAAGTGGTTGAATTTTTTTCCGTGTCTCATGACGTGTTTTTTTTATCTTCATCTTGCTACAATCCACTATGGAGAGCAAAATATGAAGTAAATTATTCTTTATCTAATTTGTATTTAGCTAAATCCATTCCGAAAGTTAAATTCTTCACTGCAACAAGTTCATCAAGTTCAGTTAAAGATTTTTTACCAAAATTACGGAATTTCATTAGGTCATTTTTATTGAACGATACTAAATCACCAAGTGTATCAACTTCAGCCGCTTTCAAGCAATTTAATGCTCTTACAGATAAATCCATATCAACAAGCTTAGTTTTAAGCAATTGTCTCATATGCAATGACTCTTCATCATACGATTCTGTTTGTGCAATTTCGTCAGCCTCAAGTGTAATTCTTTCATCAGAAAACAACATGAAATGGTGAATTAAAACTTTAGCAGCTTCAGTAAGAGCATCTTTAGGATTAATAGATCCATCAGTTTTGATTTCAAAAACTAATTTTTCGTAATCTGTTTTTTGCTCTACACGGAAATTTTCGATTGCATATTTTACATTTTTTACCGGAGTAAAAATAGAATCTGTAAAAATCGTTCCAATTGCAGCATTCTGTTTTTTATTCTCTTCAGCAGGCACGTATCCTCTACCTTTTTCGATAGTTAAATCGAAGTTCAATTTGATTTTTGAATCTAAATTACAAATAACAAGGTCTGGGTTCAGAACTTGGAAACCTGAAATAAATTTTTGAAAATCACCTGCTGTTAATTGATCTTTACCAGAAACAGAAATTGTAACTGCTTCATTATCGATATCTTCAATCTGACGTTTGAAACGTACTTGTTTTAGATTAAGGATAATTTCGGTAACATCTTCAACAACACCTGAAATAGTAGAAAACTCATGATCTACACCTTCGATACGAACAGATGTAATTGCATAACCTTCTAACGCTGAAAGCAAAACTCTTCTAAGTGCATTACCAACTGTCAATCCGTAACCAGGTTCCAAAGGTCTAAATTCAAATTTACCTTCAAAATCGGTTGAATCGATCATGATAACTTTATCGGGCTTTTGAAAATTAAATATTGCCATAAATTTCGACTAAGTCAATTATTATTTGTTGTACAACTCTACGATTAATTGTTCTTTAATGTTTTCTGGAATTTGAAGTCTTGCAGGTACAGAAACGAAAGTTCCTTCTTTAAGATCATTGTTCCAAGTAATCCATTCATAAACATGACTTGAATTTGATAAAGAACGTTCGATAGCTTCTAAAGATTTAGATTTTTCACGAACTGCAACTTTATCACCAGGTTTAAGGTGGTAAGAAGGAATATTTACAACTTCACCATTTACAGTAACGTGTCTGTGAGATACAATTTGACGTGCACCTCTTCTAGAAGGAGCGATACCCATTCTAAAAACTACGTTATCCAATCTTGCTTCGCATAATTGTAATAAAACTTCACCAGTAACTCCTTTAGTAGCTGATGCTTTTTCGAATAAATTTCTGAATTGTTTTTCTAAAATTCCGTAAGAATATTTAGCTTTTTGCTTTTCCATTAACTGAACAGCATATTCAGATTTTTTTCCTCTTTTTTTAGCCATCCCGTGTTGTCCAGGTGGGTAATTTCTTTTTTCGAAAGATTTATCATCTCCGAAAATTGCTTCGCCAAATTTACGGGCGATTCTTGTGCTAGGACCAGTATATCTTGCCATTTTAAATTGTTTAAGATAGAGATTATGAATTCAGGTCATATCCTTCGATAATCTATATTCTATCTAGGTTATACTATAATAATTTTGAGTATTAAACTCTACGTCTTTTAGGAGGACGACATCCGTTGTGAGGCATTGGAGTAACATCGATAATCTCAGTAACTTCAATTCCACCGTTATGAATAGAACGGATAGCAGACTCACGTCCGTTTCCTGGTCCTTTTACATAAACTTTTACTTTTTTAAGTCCTGCTTCAAGAGCTACTTTACTACAATCTTCTGCTGCCATTTGAGCTGCATAGGGAGTGTTCTTTTTAGAACCCCTGAAACCCATTTTACCAGCTGAAGACCAAGAAATAACTTCACCTTTCTTATTAGTCAAAGAAATGATAATATTGTTGAAAGTCGCAGAAATATGAGCTTCACCCGTTGATTCAACGATAACTTTACGTTTTTTTGCAGTTGCTTTAGCCATATTACTTATTATTTAGTTGCTTTTTTCTTGTTAGCAACAGTTTTTCTTTTACCTTTTCTTGTTCTAGAGTTGTTTTTAGTTCTTTGTCCTCTTAATGGAAGACCAGATCTATGACGGATACCTCTGTAACAACCAATATCCATTAAACGCTTGATGTTCAAAGAAACTTCAGAACGTAATTCTCCTTCAATTTTGTAAAATGAAACTGCATCACGAATTGCTCCGATCTCATCATCATTCCAATCTTGAACTTTTTTATCTTGGCTTACTTGAGCTTTTTCTAAAATCTCAATAGCTCTACTTTTTCCTAATCCAAAGATGTAGGTAAGTGCGATAACACCTCTTTTGTTTTTTGGGATATCTACCCCTGCTATTCTTGCCATAATTATCCTTGTCTTTGTTTAAATCTAGGATTCTTTTTGTTTATTACGTACAGTCTCCCTTTTCTACGCACGATAATGCACTCGGCACTTCTCTTTTTTACTGATGCTCTAACTTTCATAGTAATTATCCTTTAATATCGATAAGTAATTCTTGCTTTTGACAAATCATAAGGACTCATTTCTAGTTTCACTTTATCACCAGGTAATAATTTGATGTAATGCATACGCATCTTACCAGAAATATGAGCAATTACAATATGTCCATTTTCTAACTCTACACGGAACATCGCATTTGACAATGCTTCAATGATTGATCCGTCTTGTTCTATTGCTGATTGTTTTGCCATAAATATATTAAGCTACTGCTTTTCTATTTTTACCAGTCTTCATTAAACCATCATAATGTTTGTTTAACAAATATGAATTGATTTGCTGAATGGTATCTATTGCAACTCCAACCATAATTATTAATGAGGTACCTCCAAAAAACATTGCCCAAGCATCTGTTACACCAATAACACTAACTACAATAGCTGGGAACACAGCAATCAAAGCAAGGAATAAAGAACCTGGAAAAGTTATTAAAGACATCACTTTATCAAGGAAGTCTGAAGTTTCAGCACCAGGACGAACCCCAGGAATAAAACCACCACTTCTTTTCAAGTCATCAGCCATTTTGTTAGTCGGTACAGTGATCGCAGTATAAAAGAATGTAAACACAATAATTAAAGTTGCGAATAATAAATTATACCAAAAACCAAACATATCTTTAAATACTACAAGAATGGATTGTGATGTTTCTGATTGAGACAACCCAGCTACAGCTGCAGGTATAAACATAATTGCCTGAGCAAAAATAATTGGCATAACCCCAGCAGCATTTAGCTTCAAAGGAATCCATTGTCTATTACCACCTGCTAAATCTTGCTCATAATCACCAGTAGTCGTACGACGAGCATACTGAACTGGAATTCTACGTACTGCCATTGTAAGCAATACACAAGAAATAATCACTAATAACCACAAAATAATTTCAATAACTAACAACATTGGCCCTCCATTGTTATTGGTAACTCTCGTAGTAAACTCTTGAATAAAAGCTTGCGGTAAACGAGCTAAGATACCAACCATAATTAATAATGAAATTCCATTTCCAATACCTTTATCAGTAATTTTTTCACCAAGCCACATAGCAAAAATTGTACCAGTAACTAAAATGATTACAGAAGAGAATAAAAACTCAGGCGAGTTAAAGCCTAGTAGAAAAGCACTACCAGGCAATGTTCTGTATAGATTGTAGATATAGGTTGGACCTTGAACCAATGTAATAGCAATAGTTAACCAACGTGTAATTTGATTAATCTTTTTTCTACCACTCTCTCCATCATTTTGAAGTTTTTGCAAATAAGGAATAGCAATTCCCATTAACTGAACAACAATAGATGCAGAAATATAAGGCATAATACCTAAAGCAAAAACTGAAGCTTTAGAGAAAGCACCTCCTGTAAACATGTCTAGGACAGAACCTAAACCTTGTTTAGTTTGCCCTGCTAAACCTGTTAATTGAGTTGCATCAACTCCAGGAAGGGTAACGTGTGCTCCAAAACGATATACTAAAAGTAATCCTAAAGTAATTAGAATTCTATTCTTTAGTTCTTCGATTTTCCAAACATTGCTAATTGATTCAATAAATTTCTTCATACAATAGAAAAATTATATTGTTACAGCTTCTCCACCAGCAGCTTCAATAGCAGCTTTTGCAGTAGCAGTAAATTTGTGAGCAGTTACTTTTAATTTTGCTTTCAACTCTCCTCTACCTAAAATCTTAACGATTTCATTTTTGGTAGCTAGACGGTTTGCAACAAATTCTGTCATAGAAACAGAATCAGTAATTAAACCATTGTCTACTAATAATTGAAGCGTATCTAAATTAACACCTTCGTATTCTTTACGGTTGATGTTTGTGAAACCAAACTTAGGTACACGTCTTTGAAGTGGCATTTGTCCACCCTCAAAACCAATCTTTTTAGAATAACCAGAACGAGATTTTGCTCCTTTGTGACCTCTTGCAGCAGTGCCACCTTTTCCAGAACCTTCTCCTCTACCTAATCTTTTATTTTGATTGTGCGTTGATCCTTCAGCTGGTTGTAAGTTACTTAAATTCATAACAGTATTTGTTATTTAGCTTCTTCAACAGAAACTAAGTGTTTAACTTTGTTTATCATACCAAGGATAGCAGGATTTGAATCATGCTCTACAACTTGTCCCATTTTACGTAGACCTAAAGCTTCCAAACCTCTTTTTTGAGAAAGAGGACAGTTGATTTTGCTTCTTACTTGTTTTACTAATAATTTAGCCATAATTTCCTTGAATTAACCTTTAAAAACTTTTTCTAAAGAAACACCTCTTTGTTTTGCAACAGTATGAGCGCTTCTCATTTGTAATAAAGCATCAAAAGTTGCTTTCACTACGTTATGAGGATTTGATGATCCTTGAGATTTAGATAATACGTCGTGAATACCTACTGATTCAAGAACTGAACGAACAGCTCCACCAGCAATAACTCCTGTACCATGAGACGCAGGAATTAAGAATACACGTGCACCACCAAATTTACCTTTTTGTTCGTGAGGAACTGATTGACCATTCAAAGGAATTTTTACTAAATTTTTCTTTGCATCTTCTACTGCTTTCGCAATTGCTTCAGAAACGTCTTTAGATTTTCCTAATCCATGACCAACTACTCCATTTTCATCACCTACAACTACAATAGCAGAAAAACCGAAAGCTCTACCACCTTTTGTAACTTTAGTAACACGATTAACACTAACTAGACGATCTTTAAGTTCAAGACCACTAGGTTTTACCAATTCTACATTTTTGTATTTAGACATAATATATTAGAATTTAAGTCCAGCGGCTCTTGCGCCTTCTGCTAATGATTTAATACGACCGTGATATAAATATCCACCTCTATCAAAAGTGATGGTATCAATCCCAGCTTTTAACGCTTTTTCTGCAACTAGTTTTCCAACAGCAGCAGCTACTTCAACGTTAGTACCTTTTCCTATTTCTTTTTCTCTAGAAGATGCAGCTAATATAGTAACTCCATTTACATCATCAATGATTTGAGCGTAAATTTCTTTATTACTTCTAAAAACAGAAAGTCTTGGTCTTGCAGCAGAACCACTAACCGATTTTCTAATTCTGAATTTAATTCTCTGTCTTCTTTCAGATTTTGTTAATGACATAATCTTATTTTTTAAGCTGATTTACCTGCTTTTCTTCTTAATACTTCACCCACAAATTTAACACCTTTTCCTTTATATGGCTCTGGCTTACGGAAACCTCTGATTTTCGCAGCAACTTGACCTAAAAGTTGTTTATCAAATGATGTTAATTTTACGATAGGGTTCTTACCTTTTTCAGATATTGTTTCTAAAGCTACTTCTGGAGCAATTTCTAAAACAATATTGTGAGAATATCCAAGAGCTAAATCTAATTTTTGACCTTGGTTTGAAGCTCTATAACCAACTCCAACTAATTCTAGTTCTTTTGTGAAACCTTCAGACACACCAACAACCATATTACTGATCAAAGATCTGAATAATCCGTGTTTTGCTCTATGGTCTTTATGATCAGACGATCTTTCTACTAAAACTTGATCGCCTTCAACAGTTACATTTACGTCCGAAAACTCCTGAACTAGTTGACCTTTTTTTCCTTTTACTGTAATAATACCGTCTTTAACTTCAACAGTTACACCAGCAGGGATTACAATTGGGCTTTTACCTATTCTTGACATCTTATCTAGTGTTTAAAATTAGTATACGTAACAAATTACTTCACCACCTACATTTAATTGCTTAGCTTGTTTTCCTGTCATCAAACCTTTTGATGTAGAAACAATAGCAATTCCTAATCCATTAAGGATTCTAGGTAATTTGGCAGCACCTGCGTACTTACGTAAACCAGGTTTACTAATTCTTTGGATATCTTTGATTACAGGCTCTTTAGTATCTTTATCATACTTCAAAGCAATTTTGATAGAACCTTGTACAGTGTTCTGTTCAAATTTGTAACTTAAGATATAACCTTGATCAAATAAGATCTTAGTTATTTCTTTTTTAAGATTAGAAGCTGGAATTTCAACAACTTTGTGGTTTGCAGCCACAGCGTTACGAACTCTAGTCAAATAATCTGCAATAGGATCTGTATACATATGTATTTGATTGCGATTATGGTTTTCGGGAGACACTCGTCCCCCGAACCTTTAATCAATTAAAAATTATTTTTTGGTTTGCAAAAGTAATAACTTATTGCGAGATTACCAAGACGCTTTTTTAACTCCTGGAATTAATCCATTATTAGCCATTTCACGGAAAGTTACACGTGAAATACCAAATTGACGAATATAACCTCTAGGTCTACCTGTTAATTTACAACGATTGTGTAAACGAACTGGTGAAGCATTTTTAGGTAATTTTTGTAAGCCTTCATAATCTCCAGCTTCTAATAAAGCTTTTCTTTTTTCAGCATACTTAGCTACCGTTTTCTCTCTTTTCACCTCACGGGCTTTCATTGATTCTTTAGCCATGTCTTAATTCTTTTTAAAAGGTAATCCTAATTCAGCCAATAATGACTTTGCTTCCTTGTCTGTTTTTGCAGTAGTAACAAATGTAATATCCATTCCTGAAATTTTGTTTACTTTGTCAATATCAATTTCTGGGAAAATGATTTGCTCCAAAACTCCAAGATTGTAGTTACCTCTTCCGTCGAAACCAGTAGCTTTAATACCACCAAAATCTCTAACGCGTGGCAAAGCAGAAGTAATAAGTCTATCTAAAAACTCATACATTCTTTCACCACGTAAAGTTACTTTTGCTCCAATAGGCATCCCTTTTCTTAATTTGAAAGACGCAACGTCTTTCTTAGAAATTGTAGATACTGCTTTTTGTCCAGTGATCTTTGTTAACTCATCAACAGCATAGTCAATAAGTTTTTTATCAGATACAGCTGCACCAACTCCACGGCTCAAAACGATTTTTTCAAGTTTAGGAACTTGCATTACGTTTGTATATCCGAACTCTTCTTTAAGAGCAGAGATTACTCTACTCTTATATTCTTCTTTTAGTCTAGGTGTATATGCCATTACTATAGTACTTGATTAGATTTTTTTGAAAATCTTACTTTCTTATCTCCTTCTACTCTAATACCTACTCTAGTTGTCTCCTTAGTTTTAGGATCAATTAGAGAAATGTTAGAAATTTGAATAGAAGCTTCTTTCTTAACGATACCACCTTGAGGGTTTTTAGCACTTGGTTTTGTATGTTTCGAAACCATGTTTACACCTTCAACTATCGCTTTATTTTTCTCACGGTAAACACGTAGAACTTTACCTTCAGCACCTTTATGGTCTCCAGCAATAACTCTTACGATATCTCCTGATTTTATTTTTAGCTTTATCATCTTAAAACGAATTAAAGCACTTCTGGTGCTAATGATACAATTTTCATGAATTGTTTTTCACGAAGTTCTCTTGCTACCGGACCAAAAACACGTGTTCCTCTCATTTCCCCTGCAGCATTCAAAAGAACACATGCATTGTCATCGAAACGGATATAAGAACCATCAGCTCTTCTCACTTCTTTTTTGGTACGTACAACAACTGCAGTTGAAACAGCTCCTTTTTTAACGTTTCCGTTTGGAGTTGCATCTTTAATAGATACTACAATCTTGTCACCAACAGAGGCATACCTTCTTTTGGTACCTCCTAAAACACGGATAGTTAAAACTTCCTTAGCTCCCGTGTTATCTGCTACTTTTAGTCTTGATTCCTGTTGTACCATAATTATTTAGCTCTTTCTAAGATTTCAACTAATCTCCAACATTTTGTTTTACTTAAAGGACGCGTTTCGCTAATTCTTACAGTATCTCCAATGTTACAGTCGTTTGTTTCGTCGTGTGCAACATATTTCTTTGTTTTCAACACGAACTTACCGTATAATGGGTGTTTTACTTTTCTTACTTCAGCAATAACAATAGACTTATCCATTTTATTTGAAGTAACAACACCTATTCTTTCTTTTCTTAAATTTCTTTTTTCTTCCATCTTTCAGCAGAATACAATTATTGTAACTCTCTTTTAGTTAACTCTGTAGCCAATCTTGCAACTGTTCTTCTAACGCTTCTAATTTGAAGTGGGTTAGCAATTGGAGAAATAGCATGAGCCATTTTTAGGTCAGCATATACTTTCTTAGTTTGACTAAGCTTTTCTTGCAACTCCGCTGCAGAAAGATCTTTTATTTCTGATTGTTTCATAATAAATATAAATTATGCTTCGAAATCTCTAGCAACGACGAATTTAGTTTTTACTGGAAGTTTCTGAGCTGCAAGACGTAAAGCCTCTTTTGCAACTGACAATGGAACTCCTCCAACTTCAAACATAATTCTTCCTGGTTTAACAACAGCAGCCCAATACTCAACTGCTCCTTTACCTTTACCCATACGTACTTCAAGAGGCTTCTTAGTGATAGGTTTGTCTGGAAATATTTTAATCCATAATTGTCCCTCTCTCTTCATGTAACGAGTTGCAGCGATACGCGCAGCTTCGATTTGACGAGAAGTTAAGAACATTCCATCTTCATGTACAGATTTAATACCAAACATTCCATTAGAAAGTTCATGCCCTCTTTGAGAGTTACCTTTCATCTTACCTTTTTGTACCTTACGGTATTTTGTTCTTTTAGGCTGTAACATTTTTCTTTAGTTTAAAAATTTACTTTCTTTTACGAGCATCTGGTTTACCACCTTTGTTAAAAGGTTTTCTATCTCCTCTTGGAGAATCTCCACCTTTACCACCACCAGTTCCAGATTGTTTTTTATCCATTCCTGCAAGTGGAGAAAGATCTCTCTTTCCGTAAACCTCACCTTTCATGATCCATACTTTGATACCCATTCTACCGTAAGTAGTGTGAGCTTCAGCCAAAGCATAATCAATATCAGCTCTGAAAGTTGATAGAGGAATTCTACCTTCTTTGAAACCTTCTGAACGCGCCATCTCAGCACCATTCAAACGACCAGAAATCAAAACTTTGATACCTTCAGCGTTCATACGCATAGAAGCAGCAATAGCCATTTTGATTGCACGTCTGTAAGAAATACGGCTTTCGATTTGACGAGCGATGCTTGTCGCCACAAGATAAGCATCTAACTCAGGTCTTTTGATTTCAAAGATGTTGATTTGAACCTCTTTGTCAGTAACTTTCTTAAGTTCTTCTTTTAACTTGTCTACCTCTTGTCCACCTTTTCCGATAATGATACCAGGTCTAGCAGTAGTGATAGTAACGGTTACAAGTTTCAAAGTTCTCTCGATGATTACTTTTGATACACTAGCTTTTGATAAACGAGCATGGATATACTTTCTGATTTTGTGATCTTCGGCTAATTTATCACCGTAATCATTTCCACCATACCAGTTTGAGTCCCATCCTCTGATGATACCAAGTCTATTTCCAATTGGATTTGTCTTTTGTCCCATGCTGCTTAAGAATTGCTTTGTGTGTTATTGATAGCTCCAAGCACGATTGTTACGTGATTAGAACGTTTTCTGATCCTGTGTGCACGACCTTGTGGAGCTGGACGAAGTCTTTTTAACATCATTCCACCATCTACTCTGATCTCTTTAACAAATAATCCAGCTTCTTCTAAATTACCTTCACTATTTTTTTGCTCCCAGTTGTTGATTGCAGATAATAATAGTTTTTCTAATTTTCTTGAAGCTTCTTTAGAACTGAATCTTAAAATGTTAAGTGCTCTTTCTACCTTCTGACCTCTTACCAAGTCCGCTACTAAGCGCATTTTTCTAGGTGAAGTAGGGCAGTTATTCAATTTTGCGAAAGCAATAGACTTATTAGCCTCTTTTCTCGCATCTGCTGTTTCTCTTTTACGAACTCCCATTGCTTCTTATTTTTTACCTTTATTTTTTGCTCCAGCATGACCTCTAAAAGATCTAGTTGGTGAAAACTCTCCTAATTTGTGACCTACCATGTTTTCTGTTACGTAAACTGGTACAAATTGACGACCGTTATGAACTGCGATAGTTTGTCCAACGAAATCTGGAGTAATCATTGAAGCTCTAGACCAAGTCTTAACAACTGCATTTTTACCACTTTCTACGTTTTCCTGAACTTTCTTGTCTAATTTATAATGAACGAAAGGTCCTTTTTTTAATGAACGTGCCATATCTTATTATTTCTTTCTACGTTCTACGATATACTTGTTACTCGGGTTTTTCTTAGAACGAGTTCTGTAACCTTTAGCTGGCAATCCGTTTCTTGAACGTGGGTGCCCTCCAGAAGAACGTCCTTCACCACCTCCCATAGGGTGATCAACTGGGTTCATCGCTACTGGTCTAGTTCTAGGTCTTCTTCCTAACCATCTTGTTCTACCTGCTTTACCAGACACAACTAATTGGTGGTCAGAGTTAGAAACAGCTCCAATTGTAGCCGAACAAGTTAACAAGATCAATCTTGTTTCACCAGATGGCATTTTAATTGTTGCGTATTTCCCGTCTCTTGCCATTAACTGAGCAAAAGTTCCAGCTGAACGAGCAATAACAGCTCCTTGTCCTGGACGTAACTCAATACAAGATATAACAGTTCCAAGAGGAATTCTGCTTAAAGGTAATGTATTACCAATTTCAGGTTGAGATTCTGGACCAGAAACTAATTTCTGACCAACTTTCAATCCGTTTTGAGCAATTACATAAGTTTTCTCTCCATCAGCATAAGCTAATAAAGCGATAAATGCAGTACGATTTGGATCGTATTCGATTGATTTCACTGTAGCCGGAATTCCGTCTTTAGTTCTTTTGAAATCAATAATACGATATCTCTGCTTGTGACCACCACCCGTATAACGCATGGTCATCTTTCCTTGACTATTTCTACCTCCAGAGTTTTTTATCGGCGCTATCAAAGAGCGTTCCGGCTTATCAGTTGTAATGGCGTCATAACCATTCACAACTCTAAATCGCTGACCTGGGGTAATAGGTTTTAATTTTCTTACTGACATTTTTCTATCTTAGATATTGTTGTAAAAATCAATTGTTTCTCCTTCTTGTACTTGAACAATCGCTTTTTTAATTGCATTTGTCTTTCCACTGATTAAACCACTTTTAGTGTATTTAGTAGATCTATCTGGTCTCACATTCATAGTGTTAACAGAAACGATAGTTACTCCATAAGCAGCTTCAACAGCTTTCTTAATCTGAACTTTGTTCGCTTTTTTGTCAACAACGAATCCAAAACGGTTTAGAACTTCACTTTCTTTGGTTACTTTTTCCGTTACTATAGGTCTGATAATGATGCTCATATTCCTATTATTTACTTAAATTTTCTTCAATTAACTCTAAAGAACCTTCCAAAAGCACTAAATTATTAGCGTTTAATATCGCGTAAGTGCTTAATTCCGAGCTAGTTACGACGTTTGAAGCCTTTAAATTACGTGACGACAAATATACGTTTTTATTTGACTCACCCAATACAAATAGAGATTTTTTATTTTCTAACCCTAAAGCTTTCAAAACGTTAATGAAATTTTTAGTGTTTGGCGCTTCAAAATTAAAGTCTTCAAGAACAACAATATTTGCTTCTTTTGCTTTAATTGAGAAAGCTGATTTTCTAGCCAATCTTTTTAAGCTTTTATTCAATTTGAATGAATAACTTCTTGGTCTTGGTCCGAAAACTGTTCCACCACCTTTAAACAAAGGATTCTTAACACTTCCTGCACGAGCAGTACCAGTTCCTTTTTGTTTTTTAATCTTACGCGTACTTCCAGTTACTTCAGCTCTTTCTTTAGCCTTGTGAGTACCTTGTCTTTGATTAGCAAGATATTGCTTAACATCAAGATATACTGCGTGATTGTTTGGTTCAATTGCGAATACTGAATCAGAAAGTTGAACTTTTCTTCCAGTATCTTTTCCGTTGAAATCTAATACTTTTACTTCCATTACTTCTGAATGATTACGTAAGAGTTTTTGTGTCCAGGAATACACCCTTTAACAACAAGTAGATTCTTTTCAGCCACTACTTTTAAAACTCTAAGGTTTTGAACTTTTACATTTTCTCCTCCCATTCTTCCAGCCATACGCATTCCTTTGAATACTCTAGATGGATAAGAAGAAGCTCCTACAGAACCTGGCGCTCTTAAACGGTTGTGCTGACCATGAGTAGCTTGTCCAACCCCACCAAAACCGTGACGTTTAACAACACCCTGGAAACCTTTACCTTTAGATACACCTTGTACATCTACAAATTCTCCTTCTTCAAAAATAGAAACATCAATAAGATCTCCTAATTTTTGTTCAGTTGCGAAATCTTGGAATTCAACGACTTTTTTCTTAGCAACAGTTCCAGCTTTTTTAAAGTGCCCTAAAGCAGCTTTAGTAGAATGTTTCTCGTTTTTGTCATCGAAACCAAGTTGCAACGCTTCGTACCCGTCAACACCTTTGGTTCTGACTTGGGTAACAACGCATGGACCAGCTTCGATTACTGTACAAGGAATGTTTTTCCCGTTTTCATCGAAAATACTTGTCATGCCGATTTTCTTACCAATTAACCCAGACATAAATATTAATTATTAATTACTAAAATTCCCTTCAATTTGAAAATAACAGAAATTTCCAAACAGGGAGTGCAAAAGTAGATATTAAAATTGAATATACCAAACAGTTACAAAAATTAAATCGCTCATAATCAAAATCCAAGCTCCAAAATGGTAGTAAAAACAACTTTACATATCTCAAAATTTAAAACATTTTTTTTAATCTTAAGACAATTCAGACTTAACAATTACTTAATAAAATTGAAACAAAAAACTTTCGCACCGCCTTAAAACAAAGGCGTTTACACAAAACCAAAAGACTACCAAAATCGTAAAACACTCAAAAAATAAGCAAATCAAAATCATCTTTCAAAAACAAAAAAAGCGAGACAGGAATGTCTCGCTTTTTATATAAAAAAATATAAAAAAATTATACTTTTATCTCTACTTCTACTCCACTTGGCAATTCAAGCTTCATTAAAGCATCAATAGTTTTAGATGAAGATGAATAAATATCAATCAATCTCTTGTATGACATTACTTCAAATTGCTCTCTCGCTTTTTTATTAACGTGCGGAGAACGCAATACAGTGAAAAGTTTTTTGTGAGTTGGCAACGGAATTGGACCTGTTACAACTGCTCCAGTAGTTTTTACTGTTTTCACGATCTTTTCAGCAGATTTATCTACCAACATGTGATCGTAAGATTTTAGTTTTATTCTGATTTTTTGACTCATTTTCTTAAGAATTAAGCGTTACCTTTTGCTTTTTTAATTACCGCTTCCGAAATATTAGAAGGCGTCTCTGCATAGTGAGAAAACTCCATTGTTGAAGTTGCTCTACCAGAAGATAATGTTCTTAATGTTGTTACATAACCAAACATTTCTGATAAAGGCACATCAGCCTTGATAGTTTTAGCTCCATTTCTATCACCCATATCATTAACCTGACCTCTACGACGGTTCAAGTCACCTACGATATCACCCATATTTTCTTCTGGAGTAATAACTTCGATTTTCATGATTGGCTCAAGAATAACAGCTCCAGCAGCACGTCCAGATTCTTTATAACCCATTCTTGCAGCTAACTCAAAAGATAATGCATCAGAATCCACAGGGTGGAAAGATCCATCAGTTAAAGTTACTTTCAAACTATCCACAGCATATCCTGCTAATGGACCAGTTTTCATAGCCTCTCTAAATCCTTTTTCAACAGCAGGGATATATTCTTTAGGAACGTTACCACCTTTTACAGCATTGATAAATTGTAATCCAACTGGAACTTTACCATCAACTTCATCAGCAGGCTCAATTGTAAATACGATATCACCGAATTTACCACGACCTCCAGATTGTTTCTTGTAAGTCTCTCTATGTGTTGCAGATCTTGTAAACGCTTCTTTGTATTCAACTTGAGGTTCACCTTGGTTTACTTCAACTTTAAACTCACGTTTCATACGATCTACTAAGATATCTAAGTGAAGCTCACCCATACCTGAAATAATAGTTTGACCAGAAGCCTCATCAGTTCTAACTGTAAATGTTGGATCCTCTTCAGCTAATTTAGCTAAAGCCATACCCATTTTATCAACGTCAGCTTTTGTTTTTGGCTCAATAGCAATACCAATTACAGGATCTGGGAATTTCATAGATTCCAAGATAATTGGATTCTTTTCATCACAAAGAGTATCTCCAGTTTTGATATCTTTAAACCCTACAGCAGCTCCAATATCTCCAGCCTCAATAAATTCGATTGGATTTTGTTTGTTAGCGTGCATTTGGTAGATACGAGAAATTCTTTCTTTGTTACCAGAACGAGTATTTAAAACGTAAGAACCAGCATCTAAACGTCCAGAGTAAGCACGGAAGAAAGCTAAACGACCAACGAATGGATCAGTAGCAATTTTAAATGCTAAAGCCGCGAATGGCTCCTTAACATCTGGCTTACGCAAGATTTTAGTTTGATCTTCTTCTAATAAATCAGCATCATCAGGGTGAATTCCTTCGATACCTTCTTTATCTAACGGAGATGGCAAATACTTACAAACTGCATCCAACATAAATTGAACACCTTTGTTTTTGAAAGACGAACCAGCAAGCATTGGGATAATTGCCATATCAATAGTAGCAGCTCTTAATGCATTGTTGATTTCTTCCTCTGTGATAGAGTTTTCATCTTCCATGTATTTATCCAAAAGATTCTCGTCGTAAGTAGCAATCTCTTCGATAAGAATAGAACGATATTGTCTAACTTCGTCTACCATATCAGCAGGAATATCAACAATATCAAAAGTAGCTCCTTGAGTTTCATCATGCCATACAATAGCTTGATTTTTAACTAAGTCAACAATACCTTTAAAATCTGCTTCATCACCAATAGGCAAAGTAATTGCAACTGCATTCGATTTCAACATATCTTTAACCTGTCCGCATACTCCTAAAAAGTTAGCACCTTGACGGTCCATTTTGTTTACGAATCCCATACGAGGAACTCTATATTGATCAGCAAGTCTCCAGTTAGTTTCTGATTGTGGCTCAACACCATCAACAGCACTAAACAAGAAAACCAAACCATCAAGTACACGTAAAGAACGGTTTACCTCTACAGTAAAGTCAACGTGCCCAGGAGTATCAATAATATTAAAGTGATAAGGTAATGATTCCGGAAGAGTCTTACCTTGCTCAGTTGGAAAATTCCAAGTACAAGTTGTAGCAGCAGAAGTAATTGTAATACCTCTTTCTTGCTCTTGCGCCATCCAGTCCATTGTTGCAGCACCATCGTGCACCTCACCAATTTTGTGTGACTTTCCAGTATAAAAAAGAATACGCTCAGTTGTTGTTGTTTTACCAGCATCAATATGAGCAGCAATCCCGATATTTCTTGTATATTTTAAATCTCTAGCCATTTCTTACGAATTAAAATCTAAAGTGAGAGAATGCTTTGTTAGCTTCTGCCATTTTGTGAGTATCCATTCTTTTCTTAACTGCAGCACCTTCTTCTTTAGCAGCAGCTAAACATTCTGACGCTAAACGTTGTGCCATAGATTTTTCATTTCTCCTTCTAGAATAAAGTATCAACCACTTCATTGCCATAGAAATTTTTCTGTCTGGACGAATCTGCATTGGAATTTGGAATGTAGCTCCACCAACTCTACGGCTACGTACTTCTACGTGAGGCATAACGTTTGTTAAAGCATCTTTCCAGATCTCTAATGAAGTCTTCTCATCATTTTGCTTTTTAGTTTCAATGATATCAATTGCATCATAAAATACTTTAAAAGCTGTAGATTTCTTACCATCCCACATTAAGTTATTCACAAAACGCGTTACTAATTGGTCGTTAAACCTTGGATCCGGTAAAAGTGGTCTTTTCTTTGCCGCTCTTTTTCTCATGTCTTTTTCTTAAAAGTTTTAAATTACTTTTTTGCTTCTTTTGGGCGTTTAGCACCGTACTTAGATCTTCTTTGCGTTCTTCCTGCAACTCCTGACGTGTCAAGCGCTCCACGAACGATATGATATCTAACACCTGGTAAATCTTTTACCCTTCCACCTCGCACTAATACTATCGAGTGCTCTTGTAGATTATGTCCTTCTCCAGGGATGTAAGCATTCACTTCATTACCATTTGTCAAACGCACACGCGCAACTTTACGCATTGCAGAGTTTGGTTTTTTTGGTGTAGTAGTGTAAACACGCGTACAAACCCCTCTTCTTTGAGGACAAGAATCTAAAGCAACCGATTTACTCTTCTTAGTGATCTGAGTTCTTCCTGTTCTTACTAATTGTTGAATTGTTGGCATAATTAATACTAAAAATTATTATGTTTATTAAATTCCCGCTTTTTACGGGGTTGCAAATGTATAAAATATTTTTCACTATACAAACGTTAAATCATTAATTTTCAAGAACATTATTTAACCTTATGTTTTTACAAACAAACAATAGATATTTGCAATACTATTAACAAATGAAAAAACAGCTTTTGAAACTCTTATTAAAAATATTCCTTCTTTACCTAATAAGCTTTTCAAGCTATGCCCAAAATTTCCATCTAACAATAAAGGGAGCAAACAAAACTGAAACTCAAATCATTGACTCTTTAAACTACAAAAAAGATCACCTAAATATAAAATCGCTATCTGAAGAAGCAAAAAGCACATCCGAAAAGCTATCTAAAATTGGTTATTTAGAAAACAATATTCAAAGCACAACCCAAATAAATGACAGCACTTACAAAACAGAAATTGATTTAAAAGACCAGACAAAATATATACATATATATATAGGTAGAAATAATTCTTTTTTTTATTCGGAAGAAACAAAAAATGATACCATAATTCTTCCTTACACTAAAGTTGAAAATTATTTAAACCAAAAAATTATCGATGCTGAAAAACAAGGCTACGCACTTAGCAAAATCAAACTTGAAAATATTCAAAAAAAGAAATCTATAATTTATGCGGACTTAAATTTCAAATCAGAAAAAAAAAGAACCATAAATTCAATTATACTTAATTATGTAAATTCAAAAGGAAAAGATTTTTTCCCACAAGGACATTTAAAACAACTCAATAAAAAATACCTAAACAAAACATTCAATCAAGAAACAACTCAACAACTCTACGAAGACATAAACAGTTATGAATTTATTTCACAAACAAAATATCCCGAAATACTATTCACAACCGATTCAACCAAAATTTATACCTATATAGAAAAAAGAAAAGCAAACACTTTTGATGGTTACATTGGATTCTCGAACGACGACGAGAACAAAATGAATATAAATGGATATATAGATATTACATTATTAAACACACTTCATGCCGGCGAACAATTTTCTTTGTACTGGAAGAGCGATGGAAATCAGCAAAAAACGTTCAATTCAAAATTAGAGATTCCGTACATTTTCAAATCTCCGCTAGGAATAAAAGCTCAATTGAACATATTCAAACAAGACAGTACATTTCAAAATACAAAAACTGCTATTGACTTAGGATATTACTTAAATTACAATTCCAAAATTTACGCCGGATATCAATCAACCGAATCTAGCGATATCCAAAACATAAACAATTCACAAATCAGCGATTTTAAAAATGCATTTTTCACATCAAGCTTCGACTATAAACAAATTGACTACAAGAATAATCTTCTTCCTCGAAAAGCACTTGTAAACTGGATAATTGGTTACGGAAAAAGAAACACCAACAACGATCCCGAAACAGCCGGATCGAGTACACAATTTTATACAAATTTAAATGCATCGTACAATTTCGAGATTAACTCCAAGAATTTCATTAACATAAATTCACAAAATTTCTATCTACAAAGCAAGAATTATATTTCCAATGAATTGTTCCGATTTGGCGGCATGAATTCCATTAGAGGCTTTTTAGAAAACAGTTTACAATCTAACTTTAATTTTTTAATTCTTACAGAATACAGATATAAATTTACACCAACCATCTACATACATACAATAGCAGATTATGGTATATATCAAGACTTAACATCTATAATTGACCCAAACAAAACAAAGAAATTAATAGGACTAGGAATTGGGGCAGTTTTACAGACTCCAAACGGATTGTTAAAGATAAACCTCACGAATGGCAGTCAAAATATCGAAGAGTTACAATTATATAACACTATCGTAAACATATGTTATAATGTTAAATTTTAGCAGGAACTGAAAAAAGTTTAAACTAATATTAGGATAGTTAACAAATTATTAAGAGTTTTGCGATACTAATTCAAAATATTTAAAAATGAAACTAAAGTTCAATGGATTCTTAGTGCTTTTATTAGTACTAGTAGCGCAACTTACTTTTGCGCAAGAAAGAGCCGTTTCAGGGACAGTTTCTGACAATGCCGGAATGCCTTTGCCAGGTGTGAGTGTATTAGTTAAGGGAACAAAAGCTGGAACGCAAACTGATTTTGATGGTAAATTCACTATCAAAGCATCATCAAGCCAAATTTTGGTATTTAGCTACATTGGAATGAAAACCCAAGAAGTAGCTGCAAGTTCTACTTCATTAAACGTAAAATTAGCAGCAGCCGCTCAAGAACTTGAAGGAGTTGTAGTAACGACTGCTTTAGGTATTAAAAGAGAGAAAAAATCTCTTGGTTATTCTGCTCAAACAGTATCAGCTGAGCAAGTTGGAACTGTACCAACAGGAAACTTCACGAATAACTTATCTGGAAAAGTTGCTGGTCTTAGTGTAACTCAAGGTACTAACTTTGGAGGATCTACTAACGTAGTTCTTAGAGGTTACAAATCTCTTTTGGGTGACAACCAGGCTTTATTCGTAGTTGATGGTGTGCCAATTTTGAACAACAACGTAAACAGTCTTGATCAAAAAAGTGGTAGAGGTGGATACGATTACGGTAACGCTGCATCAGATATCAACCCAAACAACATTGCTGAGATCAACGTTTTAAAAGGTGCTGCTGCAACAGCTCTTTACGGATCTAGAGCACAAAATGGTGCGATCATCATTACAACTAAAAAAGGAAAATCTAGAACTGATTTATCAGTTGAGTTTTCTTCTTCTTACACAATGTCTACTGTAGACAAAACAACTTTCCCAAAATACCAACAGGAGTATGGAGAAGGTTATTTTGGACAAAGATTCTCTACTTATAACGGACAACCAAGAACTAGATCAGGAGATGATGCTTCTTACGGACCAAAATATGATGGTTCTTTAGTTTGGCAATATGATGCTTTTACTCCAGGTTCTCCTAATTATGGAAAACAAACTCCTTGGAAAGTTGCTAGCAATGGTCCAATCGAATTTTTTGACACAGGGACATCTACAATCAACAACATCTCGTTAAATGGAGGTACTGAAAAAGCTACTTACAGATTAACTTACGCAAACACAGACAGCAGAGACATTTTGCCAAATTCATTATTAAGCAAAAACAACTTCAACTTTGCCGGTACTTACAAATTCAACGACAAATTAAGCTCTACTTTCAATGCTACTTATGTTTCTCAAAACACAAGAAACAGAAACTCAACTGGATATGGAGGAAACCAATTAGCTGGTTTCAGACAATGGTGGGCTACAAACGTTGACCTTAACGAGCAAAGAGATCTTTATTTCCAAAGCCGTCAAAACTACACTTGGAACATTAAAAGTGCTGCAGACATTACTCCAGCATACTGGGATAACCCTTATTTCCAAAGATACGAGAACTACAACAACGATAGCAGACAAAGAGTTGCTGCTAACGCAAGTATTACTTACGACGTAAATAAAAACTTAAGCTTTACAGGTAGAGTTGGTACTGACGGTTTCAACTTAAAAACAGAAGATAGAATTGCTCCTGGTTCAACTCCTGCAACTCTAGGTTCTAACGCAAACCTTCAAAACCTTCCAGCGCAACCATCTGGTTATGCATTAGATCTTTATAACTATAGCGAGCAAAACTATGATTTCCTTGCAACTTATAAAAAAGACTTAACTGAAGATTTAAATCTTAATGTGCTTCTTGGTACAAACTACAACGTACAAAGCAAATTCAGTAATCAACAAATGACTTCAGGAGGATTATACATTCCTGGACTTTACACTATCTCTAACTCAGTTTCTGCACCTGCTCTTCCTAGAATCGTAGATACTAGAAAAGAAGTATTAGGTTTATTTGCACAAGCTACATTAGGATACAAAGGAACTTACTACTTAGAAGGTTCTGTTAGAAGAGATCAATCTTCTGCTCTACCTAAAGACAACAACGCATACTGGTATTCTGCAATTTCAGGAAGTGTTGTTTTCTCAAACTGGTTAAAAGATGTTGAGTTCATCAACTTTGGTAAATTCAGAGTTGCT
The DNA here is from genome assembly GCF_900182645.1 of Flavobacterium resistens. Taxonomy (GTDB): domain Bacteria; phylum Bacteroidota; class Bacteroidia; order Flavobacteriales; family Flavobacteriaceae; genus Flavobacterium; species Flavobacterium resistens. Next base: position 357,390 of record NZ_FXTA01000005.1, read on the forward strand.
TACGCTCAAGTAGGTTCTGATACAGATCCAAACCAATTATTAGACAACTATACTGCTAGAACTCCATTCGGAACTCCAGTATATTCATTCAATACTACTGCTAAAAATCCAAACTTAAAACCACAACAGTTAGACAACGTAGAGGTTGGTTTGAATATGCAGTTTGCACAAAACAGACTTGGATTTGATGTTGCTTGGTTCCAAAACAAAGCTTTCGATCAAATTTTACCATTGCCAGTATCAACTTCTACTGGATCAAACTTCAACACTGTTAATGCTGGAACATTAACTACAAAAGGTTTTGAGGTTACTCTTACAGGAACTCCTGTTAAAACTGACAACTTCTCTTGGGATATTAGCGTTAACTGGTCTAATCCAAACACTAAAGTTACAGAATTGGCTCCAGGTATTGAGAACATCAACATCAACTCTCTTCAAGGAGGTATCAGTATCAATGCTCCATTAAACCAAGACTATGGTCAAATTTGGGGAACAACTTACGTATTAGATGATGCTGGAAACAGAATTATCGGTGCTAACGGCGCATACGAAGTTTCTACAACTACTGATAACAAATTAGGAACTTACCAAGCTGATTGGATTGGTGGTATTAACAACAAATTCAACTACAAAAACCTTTCTTTCAGCTTCTTAATTGATATGAAAAAAGGAGGAAGTGTTTTCTCACTTGACCAATATTATGGATACGGAACAGGTATCTATGCTAACTCAGTTGGAAACAACGACTTAGGAAACCCTATCAGAAATACATTAGCAAACGGTGGTGGTGAAGTTTTACAAGGTGTAATGTTAAACCCTGCATACACACCTGGAGGAACTCAACCACAATATGTTACAAACACAACAAGATTAGACAGATCTCAGTCTAGCCAGGTTTTAGGTACTGACCCACCTGCTGCTGCATTTGTTTACGATGCTGGATTTGTAAAATTAAGAGAGGTTGTATTGACTTATAATCTTCCTTCAAGCATTTTAGGAAGTGCAATTAAAGGAGCTTCTTTTAGTGTAATAGGTAACAATCTTTGGATCATTGACAAAAGCTTGCCTTATTCTGATCCAGAAGCAGGATTGTCTTCAGGTAACACACAAGGTTACCAATCAGGACCTATGCCGACAACAAGAAATATTTCTTTTAATGTCAAAGTTAATTTTTAAAAAAAATGAAGATGAAAAAAATCATAGCAATATTAGCAATAGGTCTGTCGATGACAGCTTGTGTTAATGAAGATGCAAACACCGATCCAAATAGTGCCTATAGCACTGTACCAGGATCATTGATTACTTACGCCCAAAAAGAATTAAGCGACTATGTTAATACTCCAAGCGTAAACGAGAACAACTTTAGATTGACAATGCAATACTGGCAAGAAACAACTTACGTAAACGAAAGTAACTACGACTTTACAAACCGTAACGTTTCTAACCAAATTTACTCAGATAACTACGTAAACGTATTGAACAATCTTGGTAAAGCTAAAACGATTATTAATGCTTATGCACCAACTGCAGATGAACTAGCAGCTTGGCCAGCAAACAAAAAGACTCAATTAGCTATTATTGATATCATGCAAGTTTACACATATCAGCTTTTAGTAGATACGTTTGGTAATATTCCTTACACTCAAGCTGCAAACCTTGCTCAATATCCATTACCTGCTTATGATGATGGAGCGACTATTTATGCTGATTTAATTACAAGAATCAATGCTGACATTACTGCCTTAAGCAGTGGTACAGCTAATAGCTTCCCAACTTTCTCTAGTGGAGATAAGATTTATGGAGGTGATCCTGTAGCTTGGCGTACTTTTGCAAACTCTTTAAAATTAAAACTTGCAATCGGAATCGCAGATTCAAATCCAACTTTAGCACAAACTAATGCACTTGCTGCTATTGCTGCTGGAGTAATAACATCTCCTGCTGGAAATGGACATTTCCCATACCAAGAGGCTTCACCAAACTACAATCCTTTGTATGAAAACTTAGAAGCTAGTGGTAGAGAAGATTTCGTTGGTGGAAAAACTTTAGTTGATTACATGAATGCATCTAACGACCCAAGAAGACCTGGTTACTTCACAACAAAAGGCGGTCAATATATTGGTCTTCCAATTGGTGAAGGTGGTGAATTTGCAGATTATTCTCATGCTGGAGACTATGCATACACTCCAGATACTCCTGGAAACATCTTGACTTCTACAGAAGTTGCTTTTTATGTTGCTGAAGCAAATGCACGTTGGAATACAGCTGCAGCACCAGCAGCTTATACTGCAGCGGTTACTGCTTCAATCTTAGAATGGGGTGGTTCAGCAGCAGATGCTACAGCTTACCTTGCAACAAAACCATACGATGCTGTTAATTGGAAAAAATCAATTGGAGAGCAAGCTTGGGTAGCGATGTATAATCAAGCTTTAACTGGTTGGAATTTCTGGAGAAGATTAGATTTCCCTGTATTATTAGCTCCTCCTACAGCGATCAACAATGCTGGTGGAAAAGTTCCTGTAAGAATGGCTTACCCAGTTCTTGAGCAACAAACAAATAGCACAAACTGGAAAGCTGCTTCTACAGCAATCGGTGGAGATTTGTTAACTACAAAACTTTTCTGGGATAAATTCTAATTTTAGACCGAAAACATAATACTAAAACCACTCTGTTCATTCAGAGTGGTTTTTTTTTATATAAACAATATAACTATATTTGCATCATGGAAAAAGAACATCAAATATTTGGAATTAGAGCCATTATAGAAGCAATTCAGGCAGGAAAAGAAGTTGACAAAGTATTTATACAAAAAGAAATTTCTGGAGAATTAATGAAAGATTTAATGAAAGTGATGAAACGCGCTAACATTAATTTCTCTTATGTGCCGGTTGAAAAATTAAATCGTCTTACTCCAAATAACCACCAAGGTGCTGTTGCAACAATATCACCTATTGGATTTATTGAATTAGAGCATTTAGTTGAATCAACTATTGAATCTGGTTCAAAACCATTATTTTTAATTCTAGATCAAATTTCTGATGCAAGAAATTTTGGTGCAATTATCAGAACTGCAGAATGTACCGGAGTAAATGGTATCATTATTCAAAAAGCTGGTTCAGCACCTGTAAATGGAGATACAGTGAAAACTTCTGCTGGAGCTGTTTTTAATGTTCCAATCTGTAAAGTTGAACATATTAAAGATGCCATTTTTTATTTACAAGGATCAGGAATCAAAACTGTTGCTGCAACTGAAAAAACAGATCAAAACATTTACGATGTAACGCTAAACGAGCCCGTAGCAATTATTATGGGTTCTGAAGACAGAGGAATCAATCCTTCGGTGCTTAAAATTGTAGATGAAAAAGCTAAACTACCAATGTTTGGTTCTATAGGGTCACTTAATGTTTCTGTGGCTTGTGGTGCGTTTTTATACGAAGCTGTTCGCCAAAGAAGCTAAAGAGCAATATTGAGGATTAAGTGGACTCATAAATTACCTAATGAATGTCTTCAAAAAATACTCATAACATATTTAAAAAAATCAGTTTAATACTTGTAATTTTTTCAATTACAAGTATTATTCATGGACAGACTACCACATACAATCAATTCTGGAACGAGATTCAGCTTAATAGAACCATAAATAAAAAATGGTCTGCAGAATTAGATATTGCCGCAACTTACAGCAGTACAGAATCTTCCTCAAATATATTTGAGCAAAATATTCAGAGATCGCTTCGCGGTTGGGGGCACTATTATTTAACTCCAAGATGGAAACTATCTGCATTTCTTGCGTATTACAACAACAAAGATATTCCCGAAATTGGGCAGTTTGAATCGCCTGAATGGAGATATGCATTACAGGGGATTTATTATTTTCATAAAACCGGCTATACTTTAAGTACTCGAATGAGACTAGAACTTAGACATATGAAAAACCAAGAAGACGATTACGAGAATGTACTTCGGTATCGTCAACAAATTAAATATATAAAACCTATCAATAGCAAAGTTCTTAGAGAAGGAGTCGTTTATGCAATCGCCTCAGACGAAATCTATTTTAAATCAGGAACAAAAGTAACCGGAGAAAGTTTTTTTGATCGAAATAGACTAAATATTGGAGCTGGTTATTTATTTACAGATGACATACAAGTCGAATTAACATATGCTAATGAATATCTTCCTAGAAACAGCGGTAATCAAATTGTAAACGCCGCCTCATTGACCATGACATTCAACAATCTTTTTGAAAATTTAAATAAAAAGTTGTTGCATAAAAATAATCCCCAGACAAGCGACGAATAAACCTCACTTTTCTTCTTCTTTCAAAAAACAAGCAAGTTGTCTTATGATAGCACGTTTATGCAACTTAAAATTATAGTCTCTTACAAATTCAGTCCCTTCCATTTTAATTTCAGCAACTAAAGCTTCAAATTTAGAAAACGAGTCGAGATCTTTATCGTCAATTAAATACAAAACCTGCATTATTGAATCATTTTTAATATACTGTGTATCATAATGTGCCAACTTATATGTTTTGTTATCTGCCAAGTGCATAATTAAATCATCTTTAATTTTCTTACCTTCTTTTTTTGGAGGAAACGGAGTTGGCTGTAGTGCTATAAAATAATGTTCTTTATCGGTTACGATATTAATTTTTAGCGATTTTGATGTGGTCGTGTAAAAAACTTCGGGGTCAAAATAATAGACCATTGATCCATCAGCCAATATTCTATTTTTAATATCGCATTGTGCGGTTGCCTTATTATTTACTAAAAAGAACAAAACAAAAAATACAAATCCTATCTTCTTCATAACAAGTAAAATAAATTAGAATATCTCACACAAAAATAACCTTTTTAAGTCAGAATAGAATTGGTTATTATTCTTTATTCTCTGATTCAGACTTTGTTACAACATAATATACCGGAAAACTTGAAGTGAAATAGTTATTTTCTAAATCAGATTCTTCCTCGGGAATTTCAGTATTTACAAAATTTCCATTTTCATCGAAATGCTTCATAAAAGGATCATTCTCCGGATTAAAATCAGGACGTTGCCAATCGTAGACAATTGGTTTTGCATATTCTGGAGTTTTGTAAAATAACGACAAAACACAACCTGTAATGAAACCGGCCAAATGTCCTTCCCAGGAAATGGTTTTATCTACGTCTGGAAAAACATACCAAATCATTCCGCCGTATAATAAAATTACTGAAAGTGAAAGTGCAACTAAACGATAATAACCAGTTTGAATACCTTTAAAGAAAATAAAACTCACCAAAACATAAATCAGTCCACTTGCGCCAATATGATAATTTTCCCGACCAATAACCCATGTAATTAGACCTGAAAACAAAATTCCATAAGCAATAACCGGAATAGTTTGCTTTGGATAAAAAAATTGCAACGCAGCCAGCAAAACAAGCAACGGAATCGAATTATTATACAGATGTTCTAAATTTTCATGAATAAAAGGACTAAATAAAACACCTTGCAAACCCGAAAAATCCCTTGGATAAATTCCGTTTTGATAAAAATCAAAATCGAAACGAATCTGAAACCAATAAACTATCCATAAAAAAAGGACAAAAAATAAAGGAAGCCCAATTACAGCTGTTGAAAATTTAAAATCTTTATCATTCATATTTTAAGAAATCAATTCAGTTATTGGCATCAAAAAACTGTCCAAATCTAATTTACTGATAATTTGTCATATTATAAAACATGTCTCAGATTGTAACAATCCTTTTCTGAATCATTTGTTTTAACTTTTAAGAGACAAAATCTAAAATTAAAAAATAGTAATTTTGTAAAATGGAAGCACCGTTAGCCGAGCGTATTCGCCCACAGAAATTAGAAGATTATGTAAGTCAAAGTCATTTGGTTGGCCCGAATGGATCTTTGACACAACAGATTTCAAAAGGAATTATTCCGTCTTTAATTTTTTGGGGACCTCCTGGCACAGGAAAAACTACTTTGGCACAAATTATTGCACAAGAATCAAAACGTCCATTTTATATATTAAGCGCTATCAATTCGGGTGTAAAAGATATTCGGGATGTTATTGATAAAGCAAAACAAAGCGGTGGTTTATTTACTGCCAAAAATCCCATTTTATTTATTGATGAGATTCATCGTTTCAGCAAATCTCAACAAGATTCACTTTTGGCTGCAGTTGAAAAAGGATGGATTACACTAGTTGGTGCAACAACAGAAAACCCAAGTTTTGAAGTTATTCCGGCATTATTGTCGCGTTGTCAGGTTTATGTATTGAATGCCTTTACAAAAGAGGATCTAGAAGCCCTATTGCATCGTGCAATGAAAGTGGACAGTTATCTTGCTTCCAAAAAAATTATTTTAAAGGAAACAGAAGCTTTACTACGACTTTCTGGCGGTGATGGCAGAAAGTTGCTCAATATTTTTGAATTAGTTGTAAATGCTTCAGCAGGCGATGAAATCACAATAACAAATGACCGTGTTTTTGAACTCGTACAGCAAAATACTGTTTTATATGACAAAACGGGCGAGCAGCATTATGATATTATTTCAGCATTTATAAAATCGATTCGCGGAAGTGATCCTAACGGAGCTGTATATTGGCTTGCCAGAATGATTGAAGGCGGTGAAGATGTAAAATTCATTGCCCGAAGAATGCTTATTTTATCTAGCGAAGACATTGGAAATGCAAACCCAACGGCCTTTATTATGGCAAATAATACTTTTCAGGCAGTAACAACTATTGGTTATCCTGAAAGTCGTATTATATTGAGCCAATGCGCCATCTATCTTGCAACTTCTCCAAAAAGCAACGCTTCATACATGGCAATTGGAAACGCGCAGCAATTAGTAAAACAAACCGGCGACTTACCAGTTCCTATTCACTTAAGAAATGCTCCAACAAAATTGATGAAAGAATTAGGGTATGGCGATGATTACAAATATTCGCATGATTATGCCAATAATTTTGCAGAACAAGAATTCCTGCCTGATGCCGTAAAAGAAACGGTTCTTTACAATCCTGGGAACAATTCTCGAGAGAATAGTAACCGCGAATTTTTAAAGAACCGTTGGAAAGATAAATATGGTTATTAAAACCCTATTTTATATTTAGAATTTCACTGAAACTTTTTCAGAAACTAATTTATCATTTTGATAATATTCAAAAAACCATTGATTGTCTTTTGCATTCAAAGTTCCCTGAACTCCATCTTTAATAGCAATGAATGAATCTGGACGTGAAGTTTTCAATAATTTCATTACCACTTTTGGCGTTTTGTCGATCAACTGAAATCCATTTTCAGTTGGCTGTGCATAAAGTAAATTTGGATCTGCAACATCGGCAACTGGAGTTGAAATTGGCTGAGATGGTGTTACCGAAGCTGCAACCGCAACTGGAGCCGCAGTAATCATACCCGCTTTTCTACTAGGCGCAACAGTATTACCGCTATATTTATAATGAAGACCATTAATTGAAATAAAAGCCATATTTAAACTCTCTCTATACGCCGCTTCATAATCTTTTTCTTTGCTTTTTCCAATTTCTGAAGTATAAACCACTGTACCATAGCAATCTTTCAGCTCAACAAAAAGTTTCGTAACCAAAAAGCCGTTATCTTTTTTTACATCCATGTATAAAAGCTGACAGCGATCATTAAGTTCTACTGGGAGTTCTTCATTTGCATAAAAAGCCTGAAAACCAGCTTTAGTTAAATTTCCTTTGCTTATTGTTGCCATTCTGTATTGATTCTCTGATTTCATAAAATCATATTTCAACGGCACAATAACCGCTTTGTAGTCATTTACAGATTGTGCAAATCCGATAACTGAAATGAAAAATACAGCCAGCAAAAATTTAATTCTCATCATTATAAATATTTTTTAAGTTCTAATAAATGGTTTACTTGTTTTATATTTTGTGCAACATCAATTTTTTTCTCATTAAAGAAAATCGCATCCAGACCAGCATTTAAAGCTCCGTTTACATCGGCATCTAAACAATCCCCAATCATAATACTATTTTCTTTTGAAGCCTGAGCTAAATTAACAGCATAATCAAAGATAATACTATTTGGTTTTTTTACACCAGCTAATTCTGAATTTGTAATAGTATCAAAATATCCTGAAAGTGATGCGTTATTGATTTTTTTGTCCTGAACTTTTGCAAAACCATTTGTTATAATGTGTAGTCTATATTTTGGTTTTAGGTATTCCAGTACCTCAACAGCTCCATCAAAAAGATGATTATTATCGGTCAAAAATTCGATATAATCAGTAGCAATCTCATTTATATTTTCATCTGAAATTTCATAATTCAAAGCATCAAACGAAAACTTTAATCTGTTGTAACGCAATTCAACGTGTGTTATTTCATCATTTTGATATAACTTCCAGCAAGCCTGATTAATTGGAATATATTTTTCAATAAAATCCTCAGTTTTGATTTCTGGAAATTTGCTTTTGAAAATACGATCAAAAGCCATTTCTGAATTTTTGTCAAAATCCCAAAGCGTGTGATCTAAATCAAAAAAAACATCTGTAATATTGGTGTTCATAATCTAAAAAATTCCTTCGTCTACAAAACTATAATATTTTGTTTCAGTAATAATCAAATGGTCCAAAACTTTAACATCTAAGCTTTCGCCCGCCAATTTAATCCGATTCGTAATGAGTTTGTCAGCCTCACTTGGCTGCGTATTTCCAGATGGATGATTATGACACAAAATCAAGCTAGTAGCTCCATTTTCCAGCGCTAGTTTAAAAACCAGCCGAACATCTACAATAGTTCCTGTGATACCACCTTTACTCAGCTGCGATTTCGAAATTACTTTATTAGAATTATTCAGAAAAAGTACCCAAAATTCTTCATGAGCCAATTCTCCTATAATGGGAAGCATTAATTCAAAAACCAATTTGCTTGAAGTAATTTTTATTAATTCTACTGCATCTTCAGCGCGTCGGCGGCGTCCAAGCTCCAATGCAGCAATAATCGCAATAGCTTTGGCCTCGCCTATTCCTTTAAAATTCATCAATTGAGAAATCGACATTTTTCCCAATGTATTTAGATTATCGGCACTAGCCAAAATCCTTTTGCTCAACTCCACTGCCGATTCATTTCGGCTGCCTGAACCTATCAAAATTGCAATTAATTCAGCATCGCTCAAAGCATTTTTTCCTTTCAGCATTAATTTCTCCCGAGGCCTGTCATCCTCTGACCAATTGGTAATTGGGAAATGAGATTTTTCCATATTAAAACAAATTTTTAAAAGCGAAGATATTTAAAAAGAAAGAAATATCTTTCATTTTTTACTTCAATCAAAAAAAAGTGCCAACTGAAAACAATTGGCACATTATCTAATTTTCTAATTGATTAATTACTCTATCAACCCTTTTACTTCGTCAAAATTTAATCCTCCATAATTTCCGGAACTCATTAATAAAAGTGCCGAATTGTCTAAATTCAAATTGAATAAATATTCTTTGAATTCAGCAGGATTAGTATAAATAACAAGATCTTCACGGTTAAATGCTTTTGCAATTTGCTCGTAAGTTACTTCTTCTAACTGCTTAATTTTTACAGCATCTGGCGAATAAAACACTACTGCAACATCAGCATATTCAAGCGCCCCTTCATATTCTTTTAAGAATTCGGCATTTAAACTACTGTAAGTATGAAGTTCTAGACAAGCCACCAAAGTTCTGTTTGGGTATTGTTCTTTTACCGCTTTTGTAGTTGCAGCAACTTTACTTGGTGAATGCGCAAAATCTTTATAGGCAACTTTTCCTTTGCCTTCAGCTATTTTTTCTAAACGTTTTGAAGCCCCTTTGAAACTTGCAATTGCTTCATAAAAATCAGCTTCGTCGACACCCATATTTTGACAGATCCATTTGGCTCCGGCTAAATTGTTTAGGTTATGAGCACCAAAAACTTCAATTGGCATATCGCCTTCAGGAGTTTCTAATAAAGTTACACCGTCACTTACTGTATAATTTGGAGTTGAATAGGCCAGCTTTCGAATTGGATTTGTAGCTGCTTCAGCAACGCGTTTAACTTCTGGATCATTTTCATTGTAAACCAAAATACCTCCATTTGTAATTTTTCCGATAAAAATTTCAAACTGCTCAACGTAATTTTCATACGTTGGAAACACATTAATATGATCCCACGCAATTCCGGAAATCAAAGCGATATTTGGCTGATACAAATGAAATTTTGGACGTCTGTCAATTGGTGATGATAAATATTCATCGCCTTCCAAAACCATAAAATCATTTTCTTCGGTTAAGTGAACCATTGTATCAAAACCTTCTAACTGCGCGCCAACCATATAATCAACCGCAATATTATGGTAATGCATTACGTGCAAAATCATCGAAGTAATTGTCGTTTTTCCGTGAGAACCGCCAATTACAACTCGCGTTTTATTTTTTGATTGCTCATATAAAAACTCTGGATACGAGTAAATTTTCAAACCCAATTCCTGTGCTTTCAACAATTCAGGATTATCTGCTTTTGCATGCATTCCTAAAATGATTGCATCAATATCAGCAGTTATTTTTTCTGGAAACCAGCCTAATTCGGCAGGCAAAATCCCTTTTTTTTCTAATCTTGATTTTGATGGTTCAAAAATAGCATCGTCGCTTCCTGTAACCTGATATCCTTTGTTATGTAATGCTAATGCTAAATTGTGCATGGCACTTCCGCCTATCGCGATGAAATGTGTTTTCATTTAAAATTCCAATTTATTTAAATACTAAATCCTAATTTATTTTTCAGAATTCAGTTTTGAGATTTGATTATTATGCGTCAAATTTTCGTTTCAGTTCCTGTGCTTTTTTAGGATCTTTTAATTTGTTCAAATATAAATTATATAATTTTTGAAACGTGACTTTTGAATTGCCAATTTCATGTGCTTTTTTATAATTTTTTTCGGCTGCATCATAACGCTTAAAATATTCGTCGATTCTTCCTTTTGATAAATAACCATCAATTGGTGAAAACTGTGCTAATTCGTTAGAATATGAAATTGCTTTCGATTCGCTTCCTCCTAAAATCCCTGGTAATTGCAGATATATTTCAATTAAAGCCCATCTTGCCTGAACATGCTTTGGGTTGAGTTCGATTGCTTTTTCAAAAGCTTCTTTCATATCGCCAACCATTGAAAATGCTTTAATTTTATTTACTTCGACAGCATGCATCGCTAGACAACCTCCGTATTTAAAAAAATAGTCAGCAACTGTAGGTTTCAATTCTTTTAGTTTTTTGAAATATTCGGCGCCTTTTACCCAAGATTTTTGATGTGCCGCGATTTCACCCAAATACTCCAACGTTCTTAAATCTGATGGATTGTTTTTTAATATTCCCTCAAAAAGTAATTGGGCTTCATTGTATTTTTTAGACTGAAATAATTTTTCCGCTTTTTCAAAATTAGATTGCGACCAACAATACATCGGAACAATTAAAAATAATATCAGCAGCTTTTTCATATATCAAAAATAAGGAAATATATAAAACAAAAAACCCGACAAGTTTCAGAAACTGTCGGGTTTAATTTTATAAAGAAATTGAGATTATTTTGCAATCGTCAATTCATCAATAATGTTTTTAGCTCCAGCGTACTTATCGATAATCCAAAGTACGTAACGAATGTCAACATTAATCGTTCTTTGCAATTTTGGATCAAAAATAACATCTCCTGCCATTGCTTCGATATTTCCGTCAAATGCAATTCCGATTAATTCTCCTTTTCCGTTAAGAACTGGCGAACCAGAATTTCCTCCTGTAATATCATTATCAGTCAAAAAGTTGATTGGCATATATCCTGCTTTATCAGCATATTGTCCGTAATCTTTTTTGCTATTTAATTCCAATAAACGAGCTGGTAAATCAAATTCCTGATCTCCGGCTTTGTATTTTTTCACCATACTTTCCATTGTTGTATAGTTGTTGATTTTAGCATCGTTACGAGGATCAGCAGGTAAAGCGCGAACTTTTCCGTAAGTCAATCTCAAAGTTGAGTTAGCATCCGGATATTTTATTGCGTTTAATTTTGACTCTCTTAAACCTTCAACTAATTTGCGGTAAGCAATTGCAAAACCATCATCAGCTTTTGCCTGATCATCCGTTTTAGCACGGAATTTAGTCATAAGATCATTAGAAATAATATACAATGGATCGTGTACAATTGCCAATGGTTTTGGATCAGCTAAAAATGCCAATACTTTTTCTTTATTTGTAAAATAACTAATTTCAGTTGCTTTTGCTACATCTGCAGTAAAATCACCATTATTAGCAGCTTTCATTTTTGCCACCTCTGGAGCAAGTCCATATTCAGAAGCTTTTGCAGCGTATAAATTTAACTGAGCAGTTAAAACATCTTTTTCTAACGGCGCGTAAAAATCTCCATAAATACTTTCTACCAATGCATTGATTTTAGGCAACAGTTCTGCTTTTTTAGCATCGTTTTCTTTGTAGTAAGCAATTAATGCATTTCCAAGATTTGCAGGACCAGTTGCATAAGCTGATGTACGCAAAACTTGTGACAAATAATTATCGTGACGCGCTTTTAAATTCGTTTCTCTATAATAATCATTAATCGTCGGAATTACATTTTCGTATTTATCTTTATTTGCCGGCTTGCTTGCCCACTCATAGAATTTATCTTCTTGTTCTGCTTTTGTATCTGCCGTTCCAGCTTTTGTTAAAGCATCAATCATACCTTGGCGGTTTTTCCAGTAATTTGCTGTTGAAGCATATTTAGAGGCGTACTTTAAACGAACCGTCGCATCTTTATCCATATACTTTTTCATTTGGTCCATGCTAGTTTTAGCACCTTCAACCCATGCAGGATAAGCAAATTTTACATTTTGCTCAATTCCTCCAGCTGGCATCCAACGGTTTGTTCTTCCAGGATAACCTAAAATCATTGCAAAATCATTTTCTTTTACACCTTTAATACTTACAGGCAAATAATGTTTTGGTTGCAATGGCACATTATCTTTTGAATATGTTGCAGGATTTCCGTCTTTATCTGCATAGACTCTGAACATTGAGAAATCTCCCGTTTGACGTGGCCATTCCCAGTTATCTGTATCTCCACCAAATTTACCAACACTTTCCGGAGGCGTTCCAACTAAACGAACGTCTGTGTAATCTTGGTAAACAAAATAGTAATATTCATTTCCTTGGAAGAAAGGACGTACAGAAACAGTATATTTTCCGTTTTCGCTGTTTTCTTTTTCAATTAAACTGATTTCTTGCTGAATGATTTTGTTTCTTTCAGTTTCTGTCATTTGATCATTTACTTTTGACAAAATTCTTTTTGAAACATCGTCCATACGAACGAAGAAACGAACATATAAAGATTTAGGTTTCAATTCTTCTGAACGATTTTTTGCCCAAAAACCATCTTTCAAATGATTTTGTTCCGCAGTTGAAAGTTCTGCAATTGCACTATATCCGCAATGGTGATTAGTCAATACCAAACCGCTGTTTGAAACAATCTCAGCTGTACAACCTCCATTGAACTGTACAATAGCATCTTTTAAACTATGATGATTAATACTGTAGATTTCTTCAGCTGTTAACTGAAGTCCCATTTTCTCCATATCTCTATGGTTCAATCTCTCGATAAACATCAAAAACCACATTCCTTCATCGGCTCTTACAGGAAAAGCCATCAAGCACATGGTTAAGAATAAAACTATTTTTTTCATGTTATTTTATTTAAGTGATGCGAATATAGCGCATTTTCGCAAAAAAAGTAAGCATTCAACACAAAATCAAAACATAATAAATTGAATAAGGCATGATTTTGCGAAATCTTCAATTTTAGCAAGACAAGAATAAGTCATAAATTATTAAAATTTAATTCTTAAAAAGAATTAAAAACCTTCATTAAAATTATTTTAAACTTTAAAGCACAAGATTATTTGTAAAAATAAACTCCCTAAAAAATATTTAACAGATAATATATTTCCTACAAAATGATTTCGTTTAAATTTGCAGTCAAATAAATGAAATTAAAAATGAAAAAATTATTAGTAGCTGTTGTAATATTATTTACAACTATGGCAAGTGCACAAAAAAATTCAATCTTATTGGGTGGAAACATTGGATTCTCTTCAGAAAAGATTGGAGACTCTAAACTTGAAAACTTTGAATTTTCTCCAAAAGTTGGGTATCAATTTGCTGACCGATGGACTGCTGGAGTTGAAGGTTCAATAACGAATGTAAAAGTCATAGGTACTGAAAGAATTGAGAAATATAAAATAGGAAGTTTTGTACGTTATTCAGTTCCATTATCAAATATGTTCTCATTCTACACAGATTTAGGAGCAGGATATCAATCGACTAATGTCAGTGATGGGAAAGGAATGTATGCAAGTCTTACTCCAGCTTTGTTTATTAATATGAAGCAAGGATTTGGTTTAAATTTCTCTATTGGAGGAATCAACTACTCCAATCTTGATGGAAACGGTGATCCAAGACAGGAACGCTTCGGATTTAACTTTGGAAAAACTTTAAACATTGGAATTTCTAAAAACTTCGGATTATAATTTTGGACATATTTTAAGGTTAAATAGTTAAAACATTGTATATGCTTTCTATTTTTTGTCCAAAAGAAAAACCCGACAATGAAAATTGTCGGGTTTTGTATTTTATATAAAATGCTTTTTACTCGTTAAGCATTTTCCAAAGTTTATCTTTTAAATCTGTCAAACCTTGTTGTGCAACAGATGAAATAAACATATACGGAACATCTTTAAAAGAAACATCAAGTTCGGCTTTTAATTCGGCTTTTAATTCATCATCCAGCATATCGCATTTTGAGATCACTAAAAGACGTTCTTTATCCAGCATTTCAGGATTGTATTTTGTTAATTCATTAACTAAAATATCATATTCTGCTTTAATATCCGGAGTATCAACAGGAACTAAAAACAATAAAGTTGAGTTACGTTCTATATGACGTAAGAAATAATGTCCCAAACCTTTTCCTTCAGCAGCACCTTCAATAATTCCAGGAATATCAGCAATTACAAAAGATTGAAAATCTCTATACGCAACAATTCCTAAGTTTGGTTTTAAAGTCGTAAACGGATAATCAGCAATTTTTGGTTTTGCCGAAGTCAATACAGACAATAAAGTAGATTTTCCTGCATTTGGGAAACCAACTAAGCCAACATCTGCCAAAACTTTAAGTTCCAAAATGACATCCATTTCTACACCAAGCAAACCTGGTTGTGCATAGCGAGGCGTTTGGTTAGTCGAACTTCTAAAATGCCAGTTTCCTAAACCTCCCTTTCCTCCTCTTGCAAGAATCTGTTTTTCTCCGTGTTCTGTAATCTCAAAAAGTGTCTCTCCGGTTTCTTTGTCTTTTACAACAGTTCCTAGTGGCACTTCAATAATTTTATCATCTCCATCTGCTCCGGTGCTTCGATCTCCACCTCCATCTCCACCATGTCCGGCTTTAATGTGGCGCGCAAACTTTAAATGAAATAATGTCCAGAGTCCTTTATTTCCCACTAAATACACATGTCCTCCGCGACCTCCGTCACCTCCGTCAGGACCTCCTTTTTCAATAAATTTCTCTCTATGTAAATGCGTAGATCCTTTTCCTCCTTTTCCGGAAGAAACATATATCTTAACGTAATCTACAAAATTTCCTTCTGTCATTTTTTTTGTTTATGTGTAGTTTCAGTCCCGATAGCTATCGGGACTGAAACAAAATTTTATCTCTACTCTTTTAAAGCTTTTACCAAAACTTTGTCAATCTTAACACCATCCATATCGATGACTTCTAAAACGAATTTTTGCCAAACCAATTTTTCACCTTCTTTTGGAATATGCGACAACTCGGTCATAATCATACCACTAACGGTATTTACTTCGTAATCATTTGTCAATTCGTCTAACTCAAAATAAGTTAAGAAATCATGCAATGAATAATGTCCGTCAACCAACCATGAACCATCTTCTCTTTCGATCAATTGAAATTCATCTTTGTAAAATTCGGATGCATCACCAACTAAAGCTTCCAAAATATCATTCAAAGTAATCATACCCTGAAAAACTCCATATTCATCTGAAACTAAAGCATAATGAACACCTGTTTTTTTGAAATTTTCCAATGCTTTATAAGCCGTTGTCTGTTCCATTAAATAAGGCGCATCAGACATAATTGCAGCCAAATCAAAATTATCATTTTCGATGTGGGCAAAAATATTTTTCAAAGTTACGACACCAACAATATCATCATAATTATCATTGTAAACTGGATAAACTGCGTGTAAATCCTGAACAACCAATTCTTTGATTTTCGCTTTATCTTCTTTTAGCGGAAGCATATCAACAGATTTTCTATGCGTCATCAACGAACTTACTTTTCTGTCACCTATATGAAAAACACGTTCCACAATATCTTGTTCAATTTCCTGAACTTCACCAACTTCAGTTCCTTCTTTAATGATCGCTTTGATTTCTTCTTCTGTAACTTTTCCGTCAGCGGTTGGTTTTATCTGAAGAATATTCAACAAAAAATCGGTCGAAGATGTCAAGAGCCAAATAAAAGGCGCCGTAATAATCGAAATTACTTTCATTGGCATTGCAAACATTTTTGCGATCGTTTCCGGATAATTTAATCCAATTCGTTTTGGAAGCAATTCTCCCAAAACCAACGAGAAAAAAGTTAGAACAACCACCACAATTCCAACTGCAAGTGAATGAGCGTAAGGTTTTAAAACAGCAAAGCCGGAAACAAAACTTTCTACGTCTATTGTAATTTTATCACCACTGTAAATACCTGTCAAAATTCCAATTAAGGTAATCCCGATTTGTACCGTTGATAAAAATTTGTTTGGAGAATTAGCCAGATCCAGCGCGATTTTAGCCCCTTTGTTTCCTTTTTTCGCCGATGTTTCTAGTCTGTTTTTCCTAGCTGAAATCAATGCGATTTCAGACATCGAGAAAACTCCATTTAATAGTATTAGAAAAAATATTATTAGTATTTCCATTTTTAAGTTTAAAGTTAAAAGCCAAAAGTTAAATGTTTTTCAGAACTTATTTTAATTTCCTTCCAAACATTTAACTTTTAACTTCAAACAGGTTTTGTTACAAATTATCTATAACCGATGTTAATCTTTCTGTAATTTGTTCAATTGTTCCAATACCATCTACGGCATGAAATTTATTTTGTTCTTTATAATATCCAATTAATGGAGCTGTTTTTTCGTTGTACTCCTGATATCTTACACGAATTTTCTCTTCGTCCTGATCATCAGCTCTTCCGCTTGTTTTTCCTCTTTCTAGTAAACGTGCTACTAAAATTTCATCATCAGCTTCTAAAGCAATTGTAGCAGTTACGCTTGAACCAATTGTTGGCAAAAATTTGTCTAAAGCCTCAGCCTGATCGATTGTTCTTGGATAACCATCAAATAAAAATCCTGCTGTGTCAGGGTGTTTTTTTACTTCATCAATTAACATTGCAGTTGTTACTTCGCACGGAACTAATTCTCCGTTGTCCATAAAAACTCTTGCTTTTTTTCCTAGTTCAGTATCATTTTTTAAATTGAAACGAAAAATATCTCCCGTTGAAAGGTGTGTTAAATTGTATTTTTCTTTTAAAAATTCTGCCTGAGTTCCTTTTCCTGCACCAGGCTTTCCAAATAAAACGATGTTAATCATAATGACTGTTAGTGTTGCGACTTCTTACTTTTAAGAAGTTTAAAATGAATATATAGTTGTGTTTGTTTTTAAATTATTCAGCTAATTTATAAATCTCTGTCAGGTTTCTTCCAAGACCATCGTAGTCTAATCCGTAACCAACAATAAATTTATTCGGGATTCTGATTCCGATATAATCTATTTTAATATCTTTTTTATATGCTTCTGGCTTAAAGAATAACGTTGCAATTTTAAAATGCTTTACATTTCGTTCTTTAAATAAATGTTTTAACTCTTCGATTGTGTTTCCGGTATCAATAATATCTTCAATGATAACAACAGTTCTGCCTGTCAAATCCTGATTGATTCCTATTAATTTTTTTACTGAATTTGTGCTTTCAGTACCTTCATACGATGCCATTTTTATAAATGAAACTTCGCATGGTTTTTTATATTTTTTCAAAAAATCGGAAACAACCATAAAGGCTCCGTTTAAAACTCCAATAAAAATTGGCGTATCATCTCCAAAATCGTCTTCTACCTGAGCCACTAATTTGGTTAAAGCAAAATCAATTTCTTTAGCCGAAATAAACGGAACAAATTGTTTATCGTGAAGTTGTATCATTATTTTTAAATTTAAAATAATGGACAAAGATACAGAATTACAACTTAACTGTAAGTATCAAAATAAACTGTCTGAGTATTTTTTAAGCACATTAAGCATATGTTTTCGAAAAAAATCTTTTAAATTTTAGTAAATTGAGGCCTTTTAAACTTTAATACAAACCTCAATGAAAACCACAATACAAATCTTTTCAGCATTCCTGATATTAACAGCCTGTCAAGGACAAGTAACAAAGGAAGAAAAAGAAACTTTAGCTAAACAACCTGCAATTGTTGTAAAAACTGCAATAGGCGACCTCACCCTGCCACCTCCATACGCAACCGAATCAAAAACGAAAAACAGTAAAGTTATTGGCTGGCCAGAAGGAAAAACGCCAATAGCACCAGAAGGTTTTACCGTAACAAAATTTGCTGATGGTTTTAGTAATCCTCGCTGGAGTTATATAGGTCCAAACAATGATATTTTTGTTGTTGAAAGCGGAACAAGAACGAGTAAAAATCAAATTATAATTTTGCGCGACACTGACAAAGACGGAACTTATGAAACTCGAGAAGTTTTTTTAAAAGACCTTAACCGACCTTTAGGAATGTTAATTTTAAAAGACTTTTTTTATGTTGCCAATACTGACGGACTTTACCGTTATCCTTATAAAAATGCACCTTTAAAATTAGAAACTCAAGGAACCAAAATTGTTGAATTACCAGCTGGCGGATACAACAATCACTGGACGAGAAGCTTGCTTACAAATCCTGAAGAAACAAAAATTTATATTGGTGTTGGCTCAGGAAGTAATGTTGGAGAAAACGGAATGGATAAAGAAATTCGCCGTGCTGCCATTTTAGAAATCAATCCTGACGGAACCGGCGAAAAAATTTATGCTGACGGACTTAGAAACCCAATGGGAATGGATTGGAATCCGGCCAATAAAAAAGAACTTTGGACTGCAGTAAACGAAAGAGATGAACTTGGCGACGATTTAGTTCCAGATTATATTACGAGTGTAAAAAGAGGCGGTTTTTACGGATGGCCTTATTCGTATTTTGGAAGTATTCCTGATCCAAGATTAAAAGGCGAACGAAAAGATTTAGTGAAAAAAGCTATCGTTCCTGATGTTCCAGTTGGTTCCCACACCGCTTCTTTGGGATTAGCTTTTTATACCAAAGATGCTTTTCCTGCTAAATATAAAAATGGTGCTTTTGTTGGTCAACATGGTTCTTGGAATCGTTCTAAAATTTCAGGATATAAAGTTTTATTTGTTCCTTTTAAAGATGGAAAACCTTCAGGAAAACCAGAAGATTTTTTAACCGGATTTATTTCTGATAATGATAAAGCGGAAGTCTACGGACGCCCAGTTGCCGTTACAGTTATGAAAGACGGTTCACTTTTGGTGAATGATGACAGCGGAAATACGATTTGGAAAGTTACGGCGAATAAATAAATTCCAATTTTATTCTTTTTTGTCATTTCGACGAAGGAGAAATCACACTAGAAACTCCAAAATGAAAATCGCCAATCTTTGTCGAATCCCGAGTGTGATTTCTCCTTCGTCGAAATGACAAGATTGTTTTTAAACTTTGTGCTCCGCACCAAACCTATACATTTTCTGCATTTTTTTCATATTTAAGAAACCTTTTATGTTTTCAAAAAAATATTGCTTTTTTCTTCTTGTTCTAATTGTTTGTCAAAACATTTTTGCACAAGATGGAAAAAGCAACTCTATTGATTCAGTAAAAACCCAAAAACTAAACGAAGTTTTAATCAGTCCGCTTCATATTAATCGGGATTTACAGAATAGTCCGGCTTCGATTGGTATTTTATCGGAAAAAGAATTGCTTCGAAATAATACCACAGATATCAGTAATGTCATTAATACTATTCCAGGCGTTTTTATGCAATCGTCAAATATTACCACAACCCGAATTTCGATTCGCGGGATTGGTGCGAGAACTCCATACGGAACCAATAAAATCAGAGCTTTTTACGGAACTATTCCGCTGACTTCTGGAAACAGTGAAACCGTAATTGATGATATTGATCTTCAAAACATCAATCAAATTGAAGTTATAAAAGGTCCGCTTTCGAGTATTTACGGCGCTGGATTGGGTGGAGCAATTTTAATTTCACCTCAAACATTAAAAAAAGAAAATTATCAGGCTGAAGTAAGTTCTGTGTTTGGTTCTTTTGGATTATTAAAAAACAGAATCAGTTTTGAGTTGAATGAAAAAAGTAGTTCTTTAAATCTTAGTTATCATAATTTAAAGACAGACGGCTGGCGACAAAATAGTGCTTACGATCGGGAAGGAATTACGCTTGGCGGAGAATTATTTAGAAAGAAAAACAGCAAACTGACTTACTTTTCTAATTATACTTATTTGAAAGCTTACATTCCGAGTTCGATTAATAAAACGACTTTCGATAATAATCCACAAGCGGGAGCGCCGACTTGGGTTGCTTCAAAAGGATTCAAAGAATACAAATCGACTTTAGGAGGATTAGCTTATGATTTTTCAATTAATGAAAACTTAAAAAATTCGACTTCAGTTTTCATCAATTATAAAGACAGTAACGAACCACGTCCTTTTGATATTTTGCGCCAATATACTTTTGCTTCGGGCGCGAGAACTCAGTTTTCAGGAGATTTTAATATCGGAAAAATCAAAAATCAATTTATTGCTGGTCTGGAATATTTCAGAGACAATTACAGCGGAAATACTTTCCAAAACTTATATCAACAGAATAATGGAAATGGAAGTTTACAAGGTAATCAGCTTACTGCAACCAATCAAAAAAGAGATTTTTACAATGTTTTTTCTCAAATCAGAACTTTACTTTCGGAACATTTTGAGATTCAAGCAGGATTAAATTACAACAAAACCAAATTTGAATTGCAGAATGATTTTCCTGCTTCCGCAAATAATCCAACGGAACATTATAGTTATGACGGCATTTTTTCGCCACAACTTTCCTTTTTATTTAAACCGAATGAAATCCAAACCTTTTATTTTTCTATAAGCCGAGGATTTTCTCTTCCTGCGACCGAAGAGACTTTAACCTCAACAGGAAATATCAATCAAAACATAAAACCAGAAACAGGTTATAATTTCGAACTCGGAACTAAACTTCATTTTTTCAATAAAAAACTTTATACCGAAATTGCAGTTTACCGAATGGAAATTAAAGATTTATTAGTTGCCAAAAGAATTGGTGATGATCAATACGAAGGTGTAAATGCCGGAAAAACGTTTCATGAAGGAATTGAGATTTCATTACATCACAATTGGCCAATAAATCGAATTTTTACTTTAAATTCTTATGCAGGAACATCAATCGGAAATTATGAATTTAAAGAATTCGTCGACAACGGAAATGATTTCTCTGGAAACAAACTAACCGGAGTTCCAGCCAATACAGCAAACGCAGGTTTTATTCTAAATATGAATTCTGGATTTTATTTTTCAGCCGATTTTCAGTTTACCGATAAAATCCCAATGAACGATTCGAATGCTAATTTTTCTGATTCTTATTCGCTTTTGAATTTAAAAACGGGTTATCAATTCGAAATTTTATCTGGTTTAAAAGCGCATTTAGACGCAGGAATCAACAATGTCACAAATGAAAAATACGCTTCGATGATTTTGACCAATGCAACCGCAGTCGGAAATGCTCAACCAAGATTTTATTATCCAGGTTTACCTATTAACTATTACGGAATTATCTCATTAAATTACTTATTTTAGCTTAGTATTTAAATATTAAATGATGCTTTCTGAATTGCAAAAAAAACTCGATTATGTAAATGCTTATAGAGAAAATCGTCTCAAAACGGCACAAGATGTTTTAGAAAATCCTTCCCTTTTTAGTGAATTGGTTTCGATTTGCTTTTCGCCCGAAGACAAAAACAATCATAAAGCCTGCTGGATTTTAGAATTTGTGTCTTATGAAGAATTGCTTTGGCTTCAGCCGCATCTTGATTTTTTCTGTTCGAATCTAAAAGTTTTAAAAGATGAAAGTTCCATGCGTCCAATTGCAAAAGTTGTTCAGCTTTTGGTAAAATCACATTATAAAAAAAACGAAAACTCTATAAAACTATCTGAAGAAAATCTGCAAGACTGTATCGAAGCTTCTTTTGATTGGTTAATTAATGATACCAAAGTCGCCACAAAAGCATATTCCATAAGAACTTTATATGTTTTAGGAAATCATTACGACTGGATTCATCCCGAACTAAAAGTGATTATTGACAAAGATTTCGGAGATCACTCTGCCGCGTACAAAGCCGTTGCCAAAGAAGTTTTGAAGAAAATAAAATAGTTTTTTTGATAGCCGCTAATTCACGAATTTTTTCTTTCACTTTTCGTATAAAAATATAATTCGTGAATTGCTTCGCCAGTCGCTATCGCTCGAGTCGTGGCAAAAAAAACTAAATTTTGGCTAAAAAAAGATTAAAAGGTATCTTTGCAAAAACACAACACAAAATGAATTATTTTTCTTCTGATTTTAAATTAGGAATATTAGGCGGAGGACAATTAGGCAAAATGCTTTTGTTTGATACCAGAAAATTTGATATACAAACTTACGTTCTTGATCCGAGCGATGAAGCGCCGAGTAAAATTGCCTGTAACAAATTCTTTCAAGGTGATTTAATGGATTATGAAACGGTTTATAATTTCGGAAAACAAGTCGATGTTTTGACTTTTGAAATCGAATTGGTAAATCTTGAAGCTTTAACGCAATTAGAAAACGAAGGTCTAAAAGTATATCCGTCTCCAAAAACTTTAAAAGGAATTCAGAATAAAGGTGTTCAAAAAGATTTTTACGCTAAAAACAATATCCCAACCGCGCCTTTCGAAAGATTTGAAAATTTAGAAAATCTAAAATCTAAAATCAGCGATCTGAAATTACCATTTGTGTGGAAATGTACCGAATTTGGTTATGATGGAAATGGTGTAAAAATAGTTCGCCAAGTTTCAGATTTAGATACGCTTCCAAATGTAGAATGCATTGCAGAAACTATGGTTCCGTTCAAAAACGAACTGGCGGTAATTGTGGTCAGAAATCCATCCGGAGAAATGAAAACCTATCCTGTTGTAGAAATGGAATTTCATCCAGAAGCCAACCAAGTTGAATACGTAATCTGTCCTGCAAGAATTGACGAAAAAGTAGCCGAAAAAGCCAGAGCAATTGCTCTACAAGTTTCAGAGAATTTTAATCACGTTGGCCTTTTGGCTGTTGAAATGTTCCAGACTCAGGACGATGAAATTTTAGTAAACGAAGTTGCTCCTCGCCCACACAATTCTGGACATTATTCTATTGAAGCAAGTTATACGTCACAATTCGAAAATCATTTACGCGCTATTTTAGATCTTCCTTTAGGAAACACAGACAGTAAAGTTGCCGGAGTTATGGTAAATTTAGTAGGTGCCGAAGGTTTTTCAGGAGATGTAGTTTATCAAAATATTGAAACCATTTTAGGATGGAATGGCGTAACACCACATATTTACGGTAAAAAGCAAACGCGCCCTTTTAGAAAAATGGGTCACGTGACAATTGTGAATGAAGATATGCAGGAAGCAAGACGAATTGCTGAGGAAGTTAAAAATACTATCAGAGTGATTAGCGCTTAGTAATTAGTGATTAGTCGCAGTCACAGTTTTCAGTTCCCAGCAAAAACTTGAAACTTTAAACCTGAAACAAAACACAACAAAAATAAAAACATGAGCAAAGTAGCCATTATAATGGGAAGCATCTCAGACATGCCAGTTATGCAGGATGCAATCGACATATTAAAACAATTTAATGTAGAAGTTGAAGTAGATATCGTTTCGGCACACAGAACACCGGAAAAATTATTCGATTTCAGCAAAAATGCACATACTCGCGGTATTTCGGTAATTATTGCGGGTGCGGGTGGTGCAGCACATTTACCAGGAATGGTGGCTTCAATGTCTCCGCTTCCTGTAATTGGAGTTCCTGTAAAATCAAGCAATTCGATTGATGGCTGGGATTCGGTTTTATCAATTCTTCAAATGCCGGGCGGAGTTCCTGTAGCAACTGTAGCTTTAAACGGAGCAAAAAATGCTGGAATTTTAGCAGCACAAATCATCGGAAGTCATGATAAAAAAGTTTTAGATACTATTATTTCTTATAAAGAAGAATTGAAAGCGGCAGTTAATAAAGCTGCTGAAGGTTTAAAAAAGTAATTTCACAGAGATACACAAGGAAGACACAGAGACACACAAATTTTTGTGTATCTCTGTGTTTTACTTTACGAAATAATCTGCATCGGAATTATTAACTAATCATTATAAAAATTTCTAAAAGAAAAACTTAACTTTGGAAAAAAAGCAAAAATGAACATTCAAACTTCTAAAATAGAACTTGCTAAAATTGTTTTAGACATCGATAATCCTGATTTAATTCAGGAAATTGTGGAGTTCATTCAATCTAAAGAAAGCCTTTCTGAAGAACAAAAAAACAACATAAACGAGGCTATTTATTCTTTAGACAATAATCAAGGAATTCCTCATGATGTTGTTATGGAAGAAACCAAAAATCGTTATTCAAAATATTTTAAATAATGAATGTAATTTGGGCTCCACAAGCTAAACAAGACTTTTGGAACAACATTGATTATTTAGAAGCAGAATGGTCTGAAAAAATTGCTCTTAGTTTTATCGAAAAAGTAAATACCACAATAGAACTTTTAAAAAATGACAATGTTTTATTTCTCAAAACAAATTATAAAAACGTTTATAAAATTGTCATTACCAAACACATTTCACTTTATTATCGTATCGAAAACACTAATTTAGAGTTACTTCGATTTTGGAATACTTTTCAGGATACGGAGAAATTCAAATTATGATTTTCTAATTTTATATTTTTAAATAGCATAAACAATATGAGCGTATTAACCCAATATTTCAACACTAAACATAACACAGCGCCTTTTTCGCAAATTAAAATCGAAGATTATGTTCCTGCTTTCAACGAAGGAATTGCTTTGGCTAAAGCCGAAATCGATGCAATTGTAAATAATCCGGAAGTACCAACTTTTGAAAACACGATTGTGGCAATGGATTATTCGGGCGATATTTTAGATCGTCTTTCTAGTGTTTTCTTCAATTTGAATTCGGCGGAAACGAATGACGAAATGCAGAAAATCGCTCAGGAAGTTTCGCCTTGGCTTTCAGAATTTGGAAACGATATTCGTTTGAATGCTGATTTATTTGCGAAAGTAAAAGCGGTTTACGATCAAAAAGAAAGTCTGAATCTGAATCCGGAACAAACAACTTTATTAGATAAAAAATACAAAAGCTTTTCAAGAAACGGAGCGAATTTGCCAGAAGACAAAAAAAATCAATTAAGAGAAATCGACAAAGAATTATCGAAATTGAGTTTGCAATTTGGCGAAAACGTTTTGGCAGAAACCAACAACTTCGAATTGCATTTGACTGATGAAAAAGATTTAGCCGGATTACCAGAAGGAACAATCGAAGCAGCAAGATTATTAGCCAAAAATCAGGAAAAAGAAGGCTGGATTTTTACTTTAGATTATCCAAGTTATGTTCCGTTTTTAACTTATGCTGACAATCGTGAATTGCGTAAAAAAATGGCAATTGCTTTTGGTGCAAAAGCATTTCAAAACAATGAATTCAACAATGAAGAAAACGTTCTGAAAATTGCCAAGCTTCGTCATGAAAGAGCGAATTTATTAGGTTATAAAACGCACGCACATTTTGTTTTGGAAGAAAGAATGGCCGAAAGTCCTGAGAAAGTTTTTTCTTTTCTGAATGATTTATTGGCAAAAGCAAAACCAGCAGCTCAAAAAGAATTTGCAGAATTGACTGCTTTCGCAAAAGAGTTAGACGGAATCGAGCAATTAGAAAAATGGGACGGCGCTTATTATTCTGAAAAATTAAAACAACAGCTTTTTAATTTAGACGATGAAAAACTGAAACCTTATTTTCAATTAGAAAAAGTTTTAGACGGTGCTTTTACAGTTGCTAAAAAATTGTACGGATTAACTTTTACGGAAGTTTTTGATATCGATAAATACCACGAAGAAGTTACAACTTATGAAGTTCGAGACGCTGAAAACAATTTAGTTTCGATTTTCTATGCTGATTTCTTCCCAAGAAAAGGAAAAAGAAATGGTGCATGGATGACTTCATTCAAATCACAATATGTGAAAGACGGCGTAAACGAAAGACCTCATATTTCTAACGTTTGTAATTTCACGAAACCAACAGAAACAAAACCTTCATTATTGACTTTTAATGAAGTAACAACTTTGTTTCACGAATTTGGACACGGTTTACACGGAATGTTGGCAAACACAGTTTATCCAAGTTTATCCGGAACATCTGTTTATTGGGATTTCGTAGAATTACCAAGTCAGATTATGGAAAATTGGTGTTATGAGCCGGAAGCTTTGGCCTTGTTTGCAAATCATTATGAAACTGGAGAAATCATTCCGATTGAATATGTTCAGAAAATTAAAGAAAGTGCAAGTTTTCAAGAAGGTTTAGCAACATTGCGTCAATTGAGTTTTGGATTATTAGATATGGCTTGGCACGGGCAAGATCCAACAAATATTACTGACTTAAAAGCTTTCGAAACAGAACAATTTGCCAATACACAATTGTATCCTGATGTAAAAGAAAATGCGATGAGTACCGCTTTTTCTCATATTTTCCAAGGCGGATATTCTTCTGGATATTACAGCTACAAATGGGCAGAAGTTCTAGATGCAGATGCTTTCGAATATTTCCATGAGAACGGAATTTTCAACGAAGAAATTGCAAAAAAATTCAAAGACAATGTTCTTTCAAAAGGAGGAACAGAACATCCGATGACTTTGTATAAACGTTTCAGAGGACAAGAACCGAAACCGGAAGCTTTATTGAAAAGAGCGGGATTATTATAGACTTTCTTAGATTATTAGACTTCTTAGACTATTAGATATTTTGAAACCGAAGCTTTCCTACTTCGGTTTTTTTATTTGGTTTTACTTTAACTATCTTCGTATTTTTAAATCATAATCTTACAAATACAAGCCGTGAAAAAATATTTCAAAATAGCGCTTTATCTTGCAATTATTGGACTAATTGTAATTGTTTCTGTGAATTATTACGTAAAATCTTCAACTAAAACTAAGATTTATTATTCGGTAAAAAAGTTCCCAAAAAATGATGTCGGAATTATTTTTGGTGCGGGAATTAATGGAGATCAACCAAGCAAATATTTAAAAGATCGTCTGGATGCTGGGATTATGCTTTGGAAAGCAAAACGAATCAATAAAATTTTACTTTCGGGAGATAACGGACGTGAAGAATATGATGAATTAACGGTTATGAAAAATTACTGTTATAATCATGGCGTTGATACAACAAAGATTTTCATTGATTACGCAGGTTTCGACACTTACTCAACAATGTATCGTGCCAAACATATTTTCAAGATTAAAAAAGCAACTTTAATTTCTCAGGAATATCATTTAAACCGAGCGATTTATATTGGGCAAAAATTAGGAATTAAATCGTCTGGATTTTCTGCAAATAATGGAGAATATTTAGGATATAATTATGTTCGGTTTAGAGAATACGGTTCAATTTTTAAATCGTTTTTTGATGTTTTGAGAAATCGTGAACCTCATTTTTTAGGTGGAGAAATTAATATTAACGGAGAATCTAATTATTCGAAAGAAGATAAACGATAAAAAAAGCCCGAAACATTTCTGTTTTGGGCTTTTTTAAAAAACTTAATGACAAAGAATAAAAATCTTGCTTCTTTGCTCTTGTTTCCATTTCTAGATCTTTACTCTTTCTCCAAAACCCTTTTTGCCAATTTCCCAACAGTCAGTCCTTGTACGACTATTGAAAACAGTACAACAATATAAGTTACCTCAAGTAACAAGTTTTTGTATTCTCCTTCAGGCATTGAAAGTACCAAAGCAATAGAAACTCCACCACGAATTCCACCCCAAACCAAAACCATCAAAGAACCTTTATTATAAGCAGATTTGATTCCGAAAAACTTAAATATATCGAAGAATTTCCATGGTAAAACTATAGACGTCAATCTTGAAAATAATACTATAAAAATAGCAACAACTCCTGTCAATAACTGTTTGTCCAAATTTGGAAGCAATAATAATTCGAAACCTATAAATAAGAATAAAACTGCATTTAAAATCTCATCGATAAGTTCCCAAAACTTGCCAAGATAATCTTTAGTTACTTCGCTCATCGCAACTTTTTTACCATAATTTCCAATAATCAATCCCGCAACAACCATTGCAAGCGGACTAGAAACATGTAAAGCCTGAGCGACTAAAAATCCTCCTGTTACAATAGAAAGCGTGATTAAAACAGAAACTTTATAATCATCAATTCTCTTCATAACCTTT
This sequence comes from Flavobacterium resistens, assembly GCF_900182645.1. Taxonomy (GTDB): domain Bacteria; phylum Bacteroidota; class Bacteroidia; order Flavobacteriales; family Flavobacteriaceae; genus Flavobacterium; species Flavobacterium resistens. The sequence continues at coordinate 386,085 of NZ_FXTA01000005.1, forward strand.
GATGCAGTAAAACCAAAAACAGCTCCTAATAGAAGTCCGCCAATTCCTTCTTTTGCAAAAAGCCAGGCAATAGAACCAAAACTTACATCAAAAGTTGGATCCGTAGCCATTTTTAAAACAACGGCAAACATTACTACCGCTACTCCATCATTAAATAACGATTCGCCAACGATTTTGGTTTCGATTCTCTTCGGAACTTTCGCTTCTTTTAAAACGCCCAAAACCACAATTGGATCGGTTGGAGAAATTAATGTTCCGAAAACCAAACAAAATATATAAGGGATTTTTATTCCTAAAAGTGGCGAAATATAATAAACCAACATCGAAATAATTAAAGCTGATAACACTACGCTTATTGTCGAATAAATCATAATTGGAACTTTCTGTTCTTTAAGATCAGAAATGTTTACATGCAGTGCGCCCGCAAATAAAAGAAAATTCAACATCGCTCCCATTAAGATTTCGTTGAAATCAAATTCTTTTATCAAATCAAAAAAATGTTTGGTCGTTGCGGGAAAATAAGAATCTCCCAAAAGGCGAATTCCAACAGAAACTAACATGGCAATAATCATGATTCCGATAGTTCCCGGAAGTTTTAAAAATCTTAAATTCAAATAGGCGAAGAAAGAAGCCAATACAATTAGTATTGAAAATGTGTAGTATAATTCCATATAATTCGATTTTTACAAAAATAGCTGTATCATTATTTAATCGAAAATTTCAAGGGTTGAATTAACACAACTTTATAATTTGTTAAATAAGTTTCAAATATTTTTGAAAGTTTAAAAACTTTTACTTACATTTGATCCATGGAATTCAAAGAAGCAAAAAATAAGTTTGTACAAACCTGGGGAGCATTAGGTTCTCAATGGGGAATTAATAAAACGATGGCACAAATCCACGCTTTATTAATGGTCTCAAACGAAGCTGTTTCTATGGAAGATATCATGGAAGAATTGCAGATTTCGCGCGGAAATGCCAGCATGAACCTAAGAGCTTTAATGGATTGGGGAATTGTGTACAAAGAATTTAAAGCCGGAGAAAGAAAAGAATTCTTTACAGCCGAAAAAGATTTAGACGAATTAGCAGCAAAAATCTCCAGAGAGAGAAGCAAAAGAGAAATCAAACCTGCTCTTAAAATATTAAAAGAAGTTTCGACAATTGAAGCTAAAGATTCGGCAGAAGAAAAACACTTCGTCGATCAGACAACTAAACTTTATGATTTCGTTTTAAAAGCAGATAATATGTTAGATAAAATGACTGAATTCAACGAAAACTGGTTAGGAAAATTAGTCATCAAAATGATGAAATAAAAAAATTTAATTAAAACTTTCATTTTTTTCTGAAAGTTTAAAAAGAATAGATAGTTATGAAAACAATAAATTACCTTAATTACTTTTTTGTTGGCTTGCCACTATTGCTTTGCTTTTTAGCAATAATAAACATCTCATTTATATATTTTGCAATGGTGTCATTAATTCTAACAGGATTATTTCAAATTACAGTTGCAATAAAAATGATATGCAAAGAACCTCATAACAAACATCTTCAAATTTATACAATTAGTGTAATTCTATTTTTTCTCTTGGTCATAATGATTTATAAATTAGAATTATATCATTTCGTGAATTTCATAATCTTTGGCATCCCTCCATTTCTTGCAATTTATCTTTCTATAATAATTTATAAAAAGGCACAATTATGAACCTCAATATTATTGGATATCTAATTTACCTCGGCATTACAACTTTCATCATTCTAAAAGTTGGGAAAATCTGCTATAAAAATGGGAATATATACGTCGCCGATTTAATTCCGAACCATGCTGAGATCTGCCAAAAAATAAATCAGGTTTTGCTTTTGGCTTATTATCTCTTGAATATTGGCTATTGCGCGATGACATTGATTTCCTGGCAAAAAATTATTTCTTCTACTCAATTGATCGAAACGATTTGTATCAAAACAGCTGTCATCATTTTTATTATTTCAATTCTACATTACCTCAACATTTTAATTATAACTAAATACATCCAAAAATTAATTAATAAAAACTAAATATTATGGAAACTACAAAAATCTTAATCGGATACGGAATTTACTTGCCAGTTGCTTTATTTCTAACTTATTATGTTTCTAAAACGCTATTCAAAAACGGAAAAATCTTTATGCTTGACATTTTTAAAGGCCGAGAAGAAATCGCTGAAGCAACCAACAAACTTTTTGAAACCGGATTCTATCTTTTAAATATTGGTTTTGCTTTAATGATTCTTGAACTGCAATTAAACCAAGACAGTTATCAGGAATTAATTGAAAAACTAAGTTATAAAATTGGAGGATTTTCTATTTATCTTGGTATCATGTTATTCTTCAATTTATATTTCTTTTTTAGAGGAAAAAGAAAAGCTAAAGAAGCGCAGCGAGAAGAAAGATTAGTTTTTACAGCTTAAACTTGAAAATCATGAAAACGTTAGAAAACCAAACTTTACTTTATGATGAAGATTGTCCGCTTTGCAGTTTGTACACCACTGGATTTGTAAAAAGCGGAATGCTTGATGAAAACGGAAGAAAATCTTATTGTCAATTATCTGCCGAAGAACAAAATTTTGTGGACTTAAAACGCGCTCCAAACGAAATTGCGTTAGTTGATAATAAAACCAAAACTGTTATTTACGGAATTGACAGTCTCATAAAAGTGGTTGGATTTTCTTTTCCTTTGATCGAAAAAATAGCAACGGTAAAACCGATTCATTTTATCCTGAAAAAAATGTATTCTTTTGTTTCTTACAATAGAAAAGTAATTATTCCGGGAAATGTAAAAGAAGAAAACAAATTGCAATGTACTCCCGATTTTAATTACAAATACAGATTTCTATTTATCGGATTTGCTTTAACGGTCACAACTTTTGTTTTGTTTGGATTTTCAAATTTGATTCCGATTTTACCGAAAACAAGTATTTTGAGAGAATTCATTTTAGCTTTTGGACAAATTATTTTTCAAAGTTTGTTTCTTATGAAATTTGATAAACAAACAATTGTCAATTATGCTGGAAACTTAATGACTATTTCTTTAATAGGATCTTTGATTTTAGTTCCAATTTTGATTTTAAATCAATTTATCAATCTTCCTCAATTTCTAGTTTTAGGTTGGTTTGGAATAACTTTTTTTATCATGTTTGCAGAACATTTCAGAAGAGTTAAAATTCTAAAACTTCCTTTTTATTTGTGTTTTACCTGGGTTCTTTATCGAATGATTGCTTTACTATTTATCTTAAATTTATAAAATGAACAAACTCATAATCGCAGCCGGAACAGGGTTTTTAGGACAAGTTTTAATGAATCATTTCAAAGATAAATTTGAAGAAATTGTAATTCTGACTCGAGGAAAATCTCAAACCGTAAACGGACTTAAATATGTAAACTGGAATGCCAGAACTTTTTCTGGCTGGGAAAAGGAGTTAGAAAACGCAACTGTTTTAATTAATCTCGCAGGAAAATCTGTGGATTGCCGTTATACGAAAAAGAATAAAAAAGAGATTTTATGGTCTCGAATTGAAAGCACCAAAATTCTAAACAAAGCAGTTTTAAATTGCAAAAATCCACCGAAACATTGGCTGAATTCATCAACATCGACTATTTATAGATTTTCTTTAGACAAACAAATGGATGAAATTAATGGCGAAATTGGAAATGACTTTTCTATAAATGTTGCTTTATCTTGGGAAAAAGCATTCTTTAAAACCGAAACTCCAAAGACTTTAAAAACGGCTTTGCGAACTTCTATTGTTTTAGGAAAAAACGGCGGTGCTTTAATTCCGTTGAAGACTTTGGCTAAAATTGGTTTTGGAGGAAAACAAGGAAACGGAAATCAGTTTATAAGCTGGATTCATGAAGAAGATTTTGCGAATGCGATTGATTTTATTATTCAAAAAGAAATGTCTGGAATTGTAAATATCGTTTCTCCCGAACCTATTCGCAATGTTGATTTTATGCAGAAACTTAGAAAAGCAATTGGTTTTCCTTTCGGAATTCCGATGAATAAATTCTTTCTGGGAATTGGGTCTTTTTTTATTCGAACAGAAACGGAATTGGTTTTGAAAAGCCGAAACGCAGTTCCGAAAAGACTTTTAGAAAATGGGTTTGAGTTTAAGTTTGGAAATATTGATGAAGTTTTTGAAAACTTACTTTAAGCATTTTTGTCATTTCGACGAAGGAGAAATCTTCGCGAGAAGCTCGACAAAGATTAGATTCTCGTTGCGGAGTTACTAGTGAAGATTTCTCCTTCGTCGAAATGACAAGATTGCGCTAAAACAAAATTAACCAATGACAACAATAAACCTCACAACAAAAATAAAAGCATCAAAACAAATCGTTTTTGATGCTTCACGAAATATCGATATTCATCAGCAATCTGCAAGTCCTTCAAAAGAAAAAGCAATTGCTGGCGTAACATCTGGCTTGATAAATTTAGGTGAGACGGTAACCTGGCGCGGTAAACATTTCGGATTTTACATCACTCATAAAAGTCGAATAACAGTAATGAATCTTTATGATTATTTTGTTGACGAAATGGAAGAAGGCAAATTCAAATCGTTCAAACATGAGCATATTTTTGAAGAAGAAAATGGCGTAACAATTATGAAAGATAAATTGCAATATGAAACTCCGTTTGGCATATTCGGAGAGCTTTTCGATATTTTGTTTTTAGAAAAGCATCTTACGAATTTCCTTTTGGAAAGAAATAAGGTTTTGAAAGAGGTTTCGGAAAATTAACAGTTAATAAAATTCTCTTTGAAAATGAATTTTCTCGTTTTACGGTTTGCGTGAGGGATAGAAGTGGAAAGCCCACAGCCTGACGAAGGAAGTGCGAGGACTTGAAACGGATAGCCCGACCCGCCGCGGCGGGCACGCCCATATTATTTAGAAACTTTTACTTCTAAAGAAACAAAATCATCAACCACCAAAAAATCGGTACGCTTTCAACCCAGAAAGAAGTATAATATTTGGAGCGATTTGTATTAGCAAAGAAAATGAAAAGCATTAATGTCACAACCATTATCAGATTGATAATAAGATCATGAAGTGTAAAAGACAATATTCCTAAAACCCAAAACGGAACCAAAAGTGAAAATCCTAAAATCTTAGTTTTTTTTACGCCAATTGTCTGCGGAACGGTTTGCAAATGCGGATCATCATTGGCCAAATCCAGAATTTCGAAAACCAAAATAAGTACAAAAACCAAAACAAAACGCTGGACGCATTTTATAAAAAAGTCGGCCGTAAAAGGAATTTCGGCATTTATATACGGTAAAACCAAACTTGCTCCTACCCAGCAAATCGCTACAATGTAGATTTTTACTCCTGCCCAGTTTCGGGCATTTTTTCTGTTTGGAAAAAACGGTAATGTATAAAGCGCGGTTATGGCAAAAATTACAACGGAAACAATTTGCGTGATTCTTTTTAAATGGAAAAAATAATATCCGACTAAAATCAGCGAAATAAAACTTAAAACAGCGATAATTTTTAACTGATTCCCGACAGGTTTTCTTTTCACCCGAACCAAGGCATCATATTTTACAAAATTATATCCTACAATTGTTCCGAAAAAAACGAACAGCGCCATTGGTTCATCATACTGAATATGAAAGAAATGAAAAGTAATGCGAACCAAAGCATAACACGATAAAGCCACGTGAATACTGCTGTTTAAATAAAAATCTAATATTTGTTTTAGAAGTTTCATGCCTCAAATCTAATCAATTGGTAACAAATCAACTCTTTAGTTAGAAATTTGATAAAAATTGAAGTTAAAAATACCCATTAAATTATTAATAATACTTAATTTTGCGCCACAAAAAAACAACACATTTACTTTTAAATGTGATTCGTACAGCAAAATGGTGCACGAACACATTAATTTAAAAAACTTAGATAGCTACATGAAAACAGATGCTTTTGCTTTAAGACACATTGGTCCAAGAGAAACAGATCTTCAGCACATGCTGAAAACTATTGGAGTTGATTCGATTGAACAACTTGTTTATGAAACCCTTCCGGACGATATTCGTTTAAAAGCGCCTTTGAATTTAGATCCTGCAATGACAGAATATGAATTTGCAAATCATATTCAGGAATTAGGAAAGAAAAATAAAGTATTCAAATCATACATTGGTTTGGGTTATCATCCAACTATTGTTCCTGCGCCAATTCAGAGAAATATCTTTGAAAACCCAGGATGGTATACAGCTTACACGCCTTACCAAGCAGAAATTGCTCAAGGTCGTCTTGAAGCAATTTTGAATTTCCAGACTACTGTTATCGAATTAACAGGAATGGAAATTGCAAACGCATCTTTACTTGATGAAGGAACTGCTGCTGCAGAAGCTATGGCTTTATTATTTGATGTTCGTACGAGAGATCAAAAGAAAAACAATACACACAAATTCTTCGTTTCTGAAGAAATTTTACCTCAAACTTTATCTGTACTTCAAACACGTTCAACTCCAATTGGAATTGAATTAGTTGTTGGAAACCACGAAACATTTGATTTTTCAAATGAGTTCTTCGGAGCTATTTTACAATACCCAGGAAAATATGGTCAGGTAAACGATTATAGCACTTTTGTTGCTAAAGCAAAAGAAAATGAAATCAAGGTTGCCTTTGCTGCTGATATTTTATCATTAGCAACTTTAACTTCTCCAGGAGAAATGGGAGCTGCTGTAGTGGTTGGAACAACACAACGTTTTGGTGTACCAATGGGTTATGGTGGTCCTCACGCTGCATACTTTGCAACTAAAGATGAATACAAACGATCTATGCCAGGTCGTATCATTGGAGTTTCTGTTGACACAAATGGAAACCGTGCTTTGCGTATGGCATTAGGAACTCGTGAACAGCACATCAAACGTGAAAAAGCGACTTCTAACATTTGTACTGCTCAGGTTTTATTAGCAGTTATGGCTGGAATGTATGCAGTTTACCACGGACCAGAAGGTTTAAAATATATTGCAAATAAAGTTCACGCGTCGGCGGTTACTACTGCTGAAGCTTTAAATAAATTAGGAGTTTTCCAAACCAACACAGCTTATTTTGATACTATTTTAGTAAAAGCAGACGCTCAAAAAGTAAAAGCTGTAGCGGAGAAAAATGAAGTAAACTTCTTCTATGTTGATGCTGATACGATTTCTATTTCATTCAACGAAACAACTTCAGTTGCTGATATCAACCAAATTATTGCGATTTTTGCTGAAGCTTTAGGAAAAGAAACTTTCACAGTTTCTGAATTAACTGAAGCTAGTCAATTACCGGCTTCATTAGAAAGAACATCTTCTTTCTTAACGCATGATGTTTTCAACAATCATCATTCAGAAAGTCAGATAATGCGTTATATCAAAAAATTAGAGCGTAAAGATTTATCATTGAATCACTCGATGATTTCATTAGGTTCTTGTACGATGAAATTAAACGCAGCTTCAGAAATGTTGCCTCTTTCAATGCCAAACTGGAACAGCATTCACCCGTTTGCACCAGTTGAGCAAGCTGAAGGTTATATCACAATGCTTAAAAAATTAGAGGAGCAATTAAATGTAATTACTGGATTTGCTGGAACAACATTACAGCCAAACTCTGGAGCGCAAGGAGAATATGCTGGTTTAATGGCTATTCGTGCTTACCACATGTCAAGAAACGAAGGTCACCGTAATGTATGTTTGATTCCTTCATCAGCTCACGGAACAAATCCTGCTTCTGCAGCGATGGCTGGAATGAAAATCATCGTTACTAAAACGACTCCAGAAGGAAATATTGATGTTGAAGATTTAAGAGAAAAAGCGATTGAACATAAAGATGATTTATCTTGTTTAATGGTAACGTACCCTTCTACTCATGGAGTTTTCGAATCTTCAATTATTGAAATCACAAAATTAATCCACGAAAATGGAGGATTAGTGTATATGGATGGTGCAAACATGAACGCGCAAGTTGGATTAACAAATCCTGCTACAATTGGTGCTGACGTTTGTCACTTAAACTTACACAAAACATTCGCTATTCCTCACGGTGGCGGTGGACCTGGAGTTGGACCAATCTGCGTGAACGAAAAATTAGTTCCCTTCTTACCGACAAATCCAATCTTAAAAGTAGGTGGTGAACAAGCTATTACAGCAATTTCATCTGCACCTTACGGATCTGCTTTAGTATGTTTAATCTCTTACGGTTACATCACAATGATGGGTGCTGAAGGATTAAAAAGCGCTACTGAACACGCGATTTTAAATGCTAACTATATGAAATCTCGTTTCGAAGGTCACTACCCTATTCTTTATACTGGAGAATGCGGAAGAGCGGCTCACGAAATGATTTTAGATTGCCGTTCATTCAAAGAAAACGGAATTGAAGTTGGTGATATCGCAAAACGTTTAATGGATTACGGTTTCCACGCTCCTACGGTTTCTTTCCCAGTAGCTGGAACTTTAATGATTGAACCAACTGAATCTGAAGATTTAGCTGAGTTAGATCGTTTCTGTGATGCACTTATTTCAATCAGAAAAGAAATCGAAGCTGCAACTGCCGATGATAAAAATAATGTATTGAAAAATGCACCGCACACATTAGCAATGTTAACTACTGATTCTTGGGATTTCCCTTATACAAGAGAAAAAGCAGCTTATCCATTAGATTACATTGCTGAAAATAAATTTTGGCCATCAGTTCGTCGTGTAGACGATGCTTACGGTGACAGAAACTTAGTTTGCAGCTGTGCTCCTATTGAAGCTTATATGGAAAATTAATCACATATTATTTCATAAAACAAACCCGATAACATCATCGTTATCGGGTTTTATTTTTTTATAACATTCTTAAAAACTTTTTTAATTTTTATAACACTTTCGAATATTCAGTCGAAATAAAAATACGTTCCTAAATCAATCTCAAACGTTTGAAATCTCGGAAAAATTAAAAAATCATTAGTAAATAATCAGTTTATCATTAAAAAATCTTTTATTTCACAATTATATGCATGCATAGTATTTTTTATGATAGTTATCATTATTTTATTTCTATTTTAGCATCAAATTTATCGGATAATTACGGGAAAAATGAAAATAAAAATTATTGGTATTGGGAGCTACATTCCTAATTTAGAAGTAAAAAACACAGATTTTGACAAACATGTTTTTTTAAATGAAGATGGAACTCCTTTTGGTTATCCGAACGAAGTTGTTATTAAAAAATTCAAAGGCATTACCGGAATTCAAAACCGCCGTTATGCTGAACCTCAATACACAGCTTCTGACTTAGCATTCTTTGCGGCACAAAAAGCAATTGCAAACGCAGGAATCGACGCTGAAACTTTAGACTATATTATTTTCGCACATAATTTTGGCGACGTAAAAACCGGAACACATCAAACAGATGTTTTACCAAGTTTAGCAACACGTGTAAAAAACAAATTAGGCATCAAAAATCCTAAATGTGTGGCTTATGATATTCTTTTCGGATGCCCAGGCTGGATTGAAGGTGTTTTACAAGCCAACGCTTTCATCAAATCAGGAATGGCAAAAAGAGTAATGGTAATTGGAGCTGAGACTTTATCAAGAGTTGTAGATGATCATGACCGTGATTCAATGATTTATTCTGATGGAGCTGGTGTTTCAATTTTAGAATTATCAACAGATGAAGCTGGATTATTATCATATGAAAGTGCCACTTTTGCAAATGACGAAGCAAACTATCTTTTCTTCGGAAAATCATACAACCCAGATCTAGATCCGGATATCAAATACATTAAAATGTATGGACGTAAAATTTACGAATTTGCTTTAAGCAATGTTCCGTGCGCTATGAAAAGTTGTTTAGACAAAAGCGGAATCGGAATTGATGAAGTGAAAAAAATCCTGATTCACCAAGCAAACGAAAAAATGGACGAAGCGATTATCGAACGTTTCTACAAACTTTATGATAAAATGCCACCAAAAGATATTATGCCAATGAGTATTCACGATCTAGGAAACAGTAGTGTCGCTACAGTTCCTACGCTATACGATTTGATTTTACAAGGAAAAATCGAAAACCATGAAATCAACAAAGGTGATGTTCTTATTTTTGCTTCAGTAGGAGCGGGAATGAATATTAATGCTTTTGTATATCGATATTAAATTTATATTCGCAATTCACAGCTACTGAAAACTGTGATTGAATACTGAAAACTAAAAAAGTCCGCATCTTATAGTGCGGACTTTTTTAGTATATTTGCGACCTAATTAAAATCAAGAACGAGAGATTGATTCGTTCGCAATGACTATGTACGAAAAAACGTTTCCTAATAAAAGATTCAAGCTTACTTTAGAATTTTTACAAAAACACGTAAATACTTCAGAGACCATTTTTGATTTTGGCGTACCAAATCCATTTTCTAAAATAATGGAAGAAAATGGCTATACTGTAAAAAATACAAAAGGAGAAGATTTAGATAACGATCACACTGCTTTACAAACAGAAGAATATACTGTTTTTACGGCATTTGAAATTTTCGAACATTTACTAAATCCATACACCGTTTTAGAAAACGTAAAATGCGATAAATTGTTAATTTCGATTCCGTTACGTTTGTGGTTTTCGCCAGCATATCGTTCTAAAACAGATATGTGGGACAGACATTATCACGAATTTGAAGACTGGCAATTGGACTGGCTTTTAGAAAAAACAGGCTGGAAAATTACAGATCGTTTACAATTTACGCATCCTGTGAAAAAATTTGGATTAAGACCTCTATTAAGATATTTTACTCCGAGATACTATCTTGTTGTTGCGGAGAAAGTTAAAAATTAAGATTGCAGATTAACGATTTTTGATTTTTGATTTAGATATTCCAAAAAATCTAAAATCTAAAATTTAAAATCTAAAATTTTTTAAATGAAGTACTATATCGTCATTCCCGCGCACAACGAACAAGATTTAATTGGCTTGACTTTGCAATCTTTGGTTTCTCAAACCGTTTTACCTTCAAAAGTTGTGGTTGTAAATGACAATTCAACTGATAAAACAGAAGAAGTCGTTTTAGAATTTGCAAAAGAAAACCCATACATATCTGTTGTGAACAAAACTTCAGATGCGATTCATATGCCGGGAAGTAAAGTAATTCAAGCTTTTCAGAAAGGTTTTGAAACTTTAGATTCTGATTACGATATCATTGTAAAAATTGATGGCGATTTAATTTTCCCTCCAAATTATTTTGAAACCATAATCAAACATTTCGAATCAGATACAAAAATCGGAATGGTTGGCGGATTCTGCTATATTGATAAAAATGGCGAATGGGTTTTGGAAAACTTAACCGATAAAGATCACATTCGCGGGGCTTTGAAAGCTTATAGAAAAGAAACCTTTCAGCAAATTGGTGGATTACGACCTGCAATGGGTTGGGATACCGTTGATGAATTACTTTGTAAATATTACGATTGGAAAGTTGTTACCGACGAATCTTTACATGTAAAACATTTAAAACCGACAGGCGCAAACTACAACAAAACAGCTCGTTATAAGCAAGGCGAAGCTTTTTATACATTAGGATATGGTTTTTGGATTACTGCAATTGCTTCGGCAAAATTGGCAATGATGAAGAAAAAACCATTCTTATTTTTAGATTATATAAGAGGATTTTGGAAAGCTAAAAAAGCTAAAACTCCTTTATTAGTAACTCCGGAACAGGCTAAATTTATTAGAAATTATCGTTTTCAAAAAATGAAAGAAAAGTTAATTTGATTGCTAAAACACTCGAAAAACTGGAACTCATTACCCAAAACTCATAACTTATTTTTACCTTAGCCAATATTTGTAAAACTTATGATGCTAATTCGTTATTTATCCCAAATAGGAAAATATTTTTTAATGCTGAAAGAAATTTTCAATAAACAAACCAAATGGTCTGTTATGAAAAAATTAATTTTCAAAGAAATCGACGATTTAATTATCGACTCACTTGGGATTGTCTGCTTTATCTCTTTTTTCATCGGAGGAGTTGTTGCCATTCAAACAGCGCTAAACTTAACAAACCCTTTAATTCCAAAATATCTAATTGGTTTCGCTACACGTCAATCTGTAGTCTTAGAATTTGCACCTACTTTTATTTCGGTAATTATGGCCGGAAAAATGGGATCTTACATTACTTCAAGTATTGGAACAATGCGTGTTACAGAACAAATTGATGCTTTAGAAGTTATGGGAGTTAACTCTGTAAATTATCTTGTTTTCCCAAAAATCATAGCTTTATTAATGTATCCATTTGTAATTGGTATTAGTATGTTTTTAGGAATTTTTGGAGGATGGCTTGCGTGTGCTTACGGAGGATTTTCAACAGGCGCAGATTTTATTATGGGAGCGCAAAAAGATTTCATACCCTTTCATATTACTTATGCCTTTATCAAAACTTTAATTTTTGCCATGTTATTGGCAACAATTCCGTCTTTTCATGGATATTATATGAAAGGTGGCGCATTAGAAGTTGGTAAGGCTAGTACAACATCATTTGTATGGACATCTGTTACTATTATTCTCCTAAATTATATATTAACTCAATTATTACTAGGATAATGATAGAAGTAAAAAACATAGAAAAATCATTTGGTGACAGCAAAGTTTTAAAAGGCGTTTCAACGGTATTTGAAACTGGAAAAACCAATTTGATTATCGGACAAAGTGGATCTGGAAAAACAGTTTTATTGAAAACTTTATTAGGAATTCACACGCCAGACTCAGGAACAATTGAATTTGACGGAAGAGTTTATTCTGATTTAGACAAAGATGAAAAACGTGAGCTAAGAACTGAAATCGGAATGGTATTTCAGGGAAGTGCTTTATTTGACTCGATGACCGTTGAAGAAAATGTGGCATTCCCGCTAAGAATGTTTACTAACAAAAACAAAGCTCAAATTCAAGAACGTGTTGATTTTGTTTTAGAAAGAGTAAATCTGATAGATGCTCATAAAAAATTACCTTCTGAAATTTCTGGAGGTATGCAGAAACGTGTTGCTATTGCACGTGCTATTGTAAATAATCCAAAGTATTTGTTTTGTGATGAACCAAACTCTGGTCTTGATCCAAATACTTCAACTTTAATCGATAACTTAATTCAGGAAATTACCAGAGAATACAACATTACAACCGTTATCAATACACACGATATGAACTCTGTAATGGAAATTGGTGAAAATATCGTTTTTCTAAAAAAAGGCTTGAAAGCATGGCAGGGAAATAAAGAAGAAATCTTTAGAACTGACAACAAAGACATTGTTAAATTTGTCTATTCTTCAAATCTGTTCAAAAAAGTTAGAGAAGCTTATTTGAAAGGATAAAACCTTTTAAATCTCAACATTTAAAATCCCAAATTCCAAACTATTAAAAGTGGAATTTGGGATTTACTTTTTTAATAATGTTTGCATAATCCAAAACCTACTGATACGCCAACACCTACAAAAGTATATTTCCCAATATCTCCAAAAAGCTTGAACCCAACACTTGGAATCAGCACATTGTAGATCAAATTAGATCTTTTTTTGGAGTAAAATCTTTTATAATTGGCTTCAAAAGGAAATCCATAAAAACCTGCAGTTGAAACTGTACGAATTCCGTCAAGATCACGACTTTCTAATTCAAAATTATTTCGGCTAATTCCTGCTGAAATACTATATGAATGATGCTCTTTTACCCAACGTCTCCCGTACATTAAGGCAAGTTCAACATTATCTTCTGACTTGTAAACCGATGGAGCAATAATAACCGGACCATCATTTTTCCTTCTATAGCCAGCCGAATTAATATATCTAAAAGTAAACAGGCTTTCTCCCAATTGATAATTGAGTCCAACACCACCAGAAACGCCAAGATTCTTCACTACTGATGGTCCACCAAAACCTTCAAAATATATAATCGGATTCGTTTTTTCTTCTTTTTCCGAATTAGAAGTTTCTTGTGCTAAAACAAAATTTGAGAAAACCAACACAAAAAATAAACTGAGTAATATTCTTTCCATAAAAAATTAATTTTTTCAAATATAAAGTAATTCTACAAATGTAGAATAAATTGCATTTAAAATTAATATTAAATTTCTTATGACAAATCCCAACAAAAATTCCAAACCCCAATCTTACATAAAATCGGAATTTGGAATTTTCTATTTTGAAATATTTAAACCTTTAATCTATCAGCTCAACTTCAGCATTTGGATTAAAAAGATAGGTTTTTCCTGTGCTTATTTCGAGGCATTCGAAACGTTTTGTTCTAACGGCAATCTTTTTAAATACCTTGCCATTTTTTATTCTGAAAACACTTCCGTAAGGAATTTCAAAAACATAATTCTTATCACTATTTGAATCATATTGTTTTAATGCCAATGACAAAGTGGTATCAGTATCACTACTCGCCGATGGATTTTTAAAATGTCTCGCCAATAAAGGCAATATCATACTAGGAAAAATTTCTGGACGAATAAACGGAATCATCAAACGCTGAAACGTATATTTCCACTCATTTCCATGTGGTTTTATATTTCTTCCAAATTTTTCGAATGCAACCAAATGCGAAATTTCATGAATCAGCGTGATCAAAAAACGGTATTTGTTCAAACTGGCATTAACCGTAATTTCATGTTTGCCATTCAATGCTCTTCGATAATCACCATGACGCGTCTGACGTTCATTTACGATTTTCAAATGAACCTGATTGGCTACAATCAAATCAAAAACAGGCTTTACAGCATGTTCAGGAATATATTTTGCTAATGTCTCGTTCAATTTAAAGTCAAATGTTATTTGTTAAATGTTAGAAGTTTTCTCCCGACATTGGAATTTGTCCCGATAGCTATCGGGATTAATAATTGAAATTTAATTATGGATTAGTAGAGGAAACCTCAAGTACTTTTCCATTAAAATATTTATTTCCATTTAATGTAAAATCATAAATATAAGTCGCCATTCCTTCAGCAGAAATTGGCGCCTGATATCCTGGAAAAGCTTCATTCAGCATTTCGGTCTGAACAGAACCTAAGGCTAAAACATTAAATGAGATTCCTTTTTCTTTGTATTCTTCAGCTAATAATTCTGTTAAAGTAATTACAGCGCCTTTGCTTGAACTGTAAGCAGCTAATCCGGCAAATTTCAAACTTCCTCTGACACCACCAATCGAACTAATTGTTACCACGTGACTTCCTTTTTGCAAATACGGAAGACAAATTCTGGTAAGATTAGCAACTGCAAAAACATTCACTTTATAAATATTTTCAAAATCGGCCTGAGTTGTCTCTGCAAAAGGCTTCCAGATTAAAGCACCTGCATTATGAACAATTGCATCGACCTTTTTCCAAGTTGATGAAAGAAAGCTTTCTACTTCTGTTAAAGCAGATTCATCTGCTAAATCAATTGATAAACATGCAACATTTTCATGTTCTAAAAGTGCTTTTGGAATTTTTCGTGAAATGGCCAAAACCTGATTTCCTGCATTTGCAAATTGCAATGCTAATTCATAACCAATTCCTCTACTCGTTCCGGTAACAATAATATTTTTCATGTAGCAAAAATAAACAAATCCAATAAAAGGTTGTGTTATAAATTCATTGTAATTTCTTCTGTTGGTGTAGAAGCAATCATAGTAACAGCCGGCAAAAATTCCTGAATGAATGAAGTTATATGGGAAATATCCATCACCTTGAATTCATCTGAAACGTGATGATAAAAATCAAAATTCTCAAAATCGAAAGTACTTATCGATTGACATGGCTTTCCGAAAGCTTCAAAAAACGAATAATTATCAGATCTAAAAAACAACTTATATTCTGCTTCTTTTGGTAAAAACCCGATTGTATTTTTCCCGGTATATTCATTTATTTTTTGCGCCATATTTGATTTATCAAAACCAGTAACATAAGCCAGATAATCACGCTTCATTGGCACGCCAATCATTTCGATATTCAGCTGTGCGTACAAATTAAAATTTCTCTTTTTTAATTTCTCTACTAAACTTTTAGATCCTAACAATCCTTTTTCTTCACCTGCAAAAAACACAATAAGAATACTGCGTTTATTCGATTTTGTCTTTGCAAAATATTTCGCCATTTGCGCGACAGCTGTTACGCCAGAGGCATCATCATTAGCGCCATTATTAATTTTATCGGCCTGCTGTTTTGTATCCAAACCAATATGATCATAATGTGCACTCAAAACCACAAATTCCTTTTTCAGGAGAGGATCTGTTCCTTCTAAAACACCAACAATATTATAAGCAGGAGATTTAAAATTCGTTAGAGTATCACGATACGATGTAAAGTAAGGTTTGATTTTATTCTTCTTAAAAAAGTCTTCTAAAAAAACAGCTGCTTTTTCAATTCCTTTTGTTCCAGTTTCGCGTCCTTCTAATTCATCTGAAGAAAGATATTTTAGGAAATCTGAAACTTCTGTCTGTGAAACTTTATAATTTATATCATTTACAGAAGAAGTATTTGATTTACAACTCAATAAAATAAACGGAAGAAGAAAGTATAGTTTTTTCATAAATGAAAATTTGATGCACTTTAACTTTTAAATTTCTAAAGCTGCTGATTTAAAATATTTTTTATACACTTTAAATACCTGAATACTTCCCAGAATCATAAAAAACCCTGGAATAAAAACTGGCATTATGTACTTTGAAAACTGATTTGTTTTTTGAAAAAAAGTCTGCAAAACTACAATCAAGCTAAGCATCCCAAAAAAAATACCAATCAAAGTTCCTGCAATATAATAATATTTTAACTGCCTTTCAATGGCAATATACTTTCCGTTAAGCAAATATAAATTCCAGCTGGCCCAAAAAGGAAGCTGTAAAAAATTAAAGCAATTCAAAATAATTCCGATTACAAATGGCGAATAGATTAGATAGTTTGATAAAATTCCATCTGATTTTATTTCTTGATTAAAATTAAAATTGAAATAAAATGCAAAGGCCAGAACAAACATGAATCCTACCGCAAAAAAATCAATTATCTTCATTAATTTTTTATTGTTGATGAGCTGTTTTGCAAAAAGAAGCGTGAAATAAATAACAAAAGTTTCTACTACAATAACTCCGAATAAAAATAAAGCTAAATCACGAAATCCTGATTTGGTGTAAATTTCTAATCCGACAAGATTTAAATATCCTAACGGAATTGATCCCAAAAAACTTACGAGAAATCCAACTAAGATATTTTTTAAACTTTTCATTTTTTAAAAATTCATGATTTTATTGTTTTGAATCAAATGTAATTTGTATTCGCGCATCCCCACTTTATAATCTAAATAAGGAACTCCCATTTTATGGTTTTCAACGCTTATTTCATACATATAAGTAATATGTCTGGCCAATTCTTTCCAGGCAAACCATACGGAATGTTTGGGGTCGTAAATGTGTGTAGGCTCGCTCGCGGCTCCGTTAAGTTCGACAATTTGAAAATTTTCTCCTCGTTCTAATTCTTCAAAAGTATTATACATGATATCAAAACGTCCGAAATAGAATCCCGGAATTTGAGTTGCAATTTCATTAATTGTCTTTGTCAATTCTGGCGTAATCCAATCGCTGCCGTCAAGGAATTTTGCACCTCGGGCATGATTGCCAAACGGAACTAAATTTAAGGTTTCTCCTTTAGGTAAAATCCGCTGCAATTCTTTTCCATATTCCTCTTTTAAAACCTCAAACTGCAGTTCAAATCTTGGAGTTTGTTTGATTAAATTTTCAATAGTTGATTTTCCGTCTCCGGTTACAATCAAAAATTCTTTGGAAACAATTCCTGTAATTTTCCCGTTTTTTTGAAGCGGACTGCGCACATAAAAAATACCTACTTCTTTTTCAAACGGAATAAGATCTTGCAGTAAAAAATCAAAATTTGCTTTAGCTGCATAATCTGTTAACTCAGAAACGGTTTTGATTTTTTTCACTCCGGAACCGCGCAGACCAATATCTGGTTTGGCGATTAATGGAAAATAAATTTGTTTTTCGACCAATAGATTGACAATGTCTTTTAAATCAGATTTTTCCCGAACTAAAATGGTTTTCGGATAGTGTTTTTTGGGCAGCAAATCATAAATCTGTTTTTTGCTTTCCATGATAAAACCTCCATTTTTGATTCTGGGATTTGAGGCATTAAAGAAAAAAATCGACCTTGCTTTGACTGCATAATAAGCCCAAAGAAAATAAATCGGAAAGTACAAAACCTGAAATGGCCAATATTCCCAATTGGTTACTTTGTGAAAAAATAGTTTCATTGTTTTATATTTTAAATTCGAATAAAAGAAGTTGAAAAATCTTCTGTTTTTATTAAATCGTAATATTTCATTGCTCCTTTATTTTTTTCGATCACAACTTGCGTTACGCTTAAGGTTTTCATTACATTTTCTCTATTAATGATTAAACCGTTTTGCGTATCATCGCTCTGTGTCTTTTTATGAAAATCCAGCATATCTAAAGCCGAGATTTCATTTTTATCTTTTACAAAATCAAAAAACCAATTGGAGCGTTCTTTTCTAATTTCTTCCGAATATAAAGTAACCGATGACCAAATATGGTTTTGAGTTTCATCCAGCTTTGTTGTTCTTTTACTGCATCCGTCCCAAATCAATTCATACAAAACTTTTTCCTGAAACAAAACCAGTGTAAACGGTTCTATATTTTTGAGATCAATTTGTTTCCAAAAATCCTTTGATGAAACATCGGAAATAATATCCAGAACAATTAATCCGCGGCTTTTTCGATACGGAAGTACGGGAATGTGTTTTGTAATTCCGCCATTTAATAAAACCAAAACAGTTCCGTTTTCATCCATCGCAAACCAGGTTCCTCCGGCTTTTGAATCTTTTGGATACATTATATTTTTGCCGTTGTGACAGTAATTTCTTGGCACGACAGCACCGGGGCGAATTACTTTTTCATCCCGGTTTGAAGTAATAATGGCAACTCCGTTATTATTTATAAAACTTACTGTACACATTGTTTTCTATATTCGATAGTTGAACGCGCTACGCCAAAATTGTCATCAATTAAAATATTTTCAAATTGCAGCACAGCAACTTTTATTAAAGCCTGATGATGTACGCAATGTTCCAGATTATAAAGCAATTCTCTGTAATAATTACTTTGAATTCTCATGTTAAGTCCGTCAATAAACTGCTCCAGAAACATTATTTTATTCTCGCTTTGCAAACCTGTTTTAATTTCGTTGATGCATTGTTTAGCAAACTCAGTCTCCGTTTGAATTCTGATATTTCTCTCGCGATTATCATAATTTATAATTCCCGAATCGTATCCGTTTTGAAGACATTGAAACATTTCGAGAATATGCCTTGTGTGTTCGCCAATTGTGGCATTGCTTAAAGCCTCACAGGATTTTGAATAATCTTTATCAGATAATTGATTCAATAAATCCGTTAACTCATCTAAACTGCGGCGTATTGATTTTAGTAACATAACTTTTAATTTAGAAGATTAAACAATTTGTTTTTATTGAAATAAAGCAAACTTAAACTGCACAACAACGTAATAACAGCTAACGCAAAAAGTAATCCGCCGTCGTTTTGAACCTCAATTCCTAAAACAAATAAATGTGATAAAATAGCTCCAATCATAATTCCGGTTGCACCAAATGCGCCAATCAAGGTTGTTTTGGGAATTAAAATCAAAATCGCTGCGATTAATTCGGCAATTGCAGAACCAATTCTTCCATAAGGTTCTACTCCTAAAGTGGAGAAAATATAAATACTTTCTTCTGCTCCGCTGAATTTAAAAAACAAGGTTTGCAATAAAATTACTGAAGCCGTTATTCTCAAAATCCATATTATAATTTCCTTTTTCATGGCTTCGGGTTATTTGTATATTTTTTTCCAGTTGTTATCTGCCTTAACTTTTAACTCCGCTTCATCTTTGTTCCAACTTTTCAAAGTATTATTAAAATATGCGTTGTAAAACAGATACAATTTGCCGTCAACAATTTTAAAAGTCTCCGGATTAATTTCTACTTTTTCACCTGCACTTCCCATTGCGTACGCACACCATCCGCCATATTGAGGTTCAAATTTTGATGGGTTTTTCAAAAAGGCATTTTTATTTTCAGCTGATGAAAAATTGTATGTCACTCCCTGATACGAAGTTGAAATTTCTTTTTTTCCTTTAATTGCTTTTCCCTGGTTAAAATATCCAACTGGATCATAACCCTGAATACCTACTTTATTTTCTAAATTATACTGGCTAACTCTTTTGGCATCATTTTGAGCAAATGAACTAGCTGAAACTAAAATCAATAACAATAATACTAGCTTTTTCATCTTTACTTTTATTTAAGGTTTTTTAATACTGACACTAATAATTCTGCAGAGATACGTTGTTTAAAATCTGGCGCGATATATTCAAAAAGTATATCAGCTTCAGTATTAAGTACAAAAACAGAAGGAACAGGCAGTAAACTGGTATTGATTCCATTAGAATGTACGTTAATAACTGTTTTGTAGTTTTCCGGAACTTGATAAGCGATTCCTGCCGCTTTTATCAATTCTCCTTTTGAATCAGAGAGTAAGGTGTATTTTACTTTATCCTTTTCTTCTGTTATTTTTAAATTTTCTGGAGAATCAGGACTTATGGCTATAATTTGATAACCTAAGTCGATGATTTGTTTTTCAGCTTCAGCCAATGACTGCAAATGTAAATTGCAATACGGACACCAGCCACCGCGATAAAAAATCAGAACTGTTTTTTTCTTTTTAAGTAAATCTGAAATATTTACATCTGCATTTTCAGATGATTTTAAAATAATGTCTGGAATTTTCTCTCCTATTAATAAAGGAGCAATATCGACCGCAGATTTAGGAATTGTGTTCTGCGCATTAACAGCTAAAGTAAAAGCTGCTAAAAAAATAAAAAGCATTTTTTTCATAGTGTAGTGGTTTTACATCTTTTTGATGATGTAAAATTATTGTACTATGAAAAAGCAAAATGTCGGCTAATTTACACTTCGCTTAAAATAATTATAATTTGGTAATATCTTGAATGATAATTTCTTTTCTGTTATAACTTAACAGCTGATTCGCCTCCATTTCATTCAGCAATTGTGTAGCTGTTTGTCTGGAAGTACAAATAATTTGAGCAATATCATTTTGGGTTAAATAATTTTCGATCGTAACTGAATTTCCGTTTACAGCTCCTTCACTCTCTGCCCAGTCTTTTAGAAATTGATACAATCTGGTTTTAGCATCTTTAGAAATCAAATTAGAATAACTGTTTTTGATGCGCTTCATTTTCAAACCAACAAATTTGGTATATGAAAGTGCCAAAGTCGGATTTCTTAATAATAAATCTTCAAAGTCAGACATTAAAAAACTACAGATTGCAACATCGTCTGAAAGTACTTTCGCATATTCTTCGACTTTATTATCTGTTTCTAAAGTCAATTCGCCAAATAAATCTCCTTTTTGAATGATATCTTTTATCGTTTCATTTCCATCGTCATCGATAGAAACAATTTTGATATTTCCTTTTTTAAGTAAAAAGATACGAGGCACATCTGAAGAAGAAAAATAAATAATTTCTCCTTTTGATGCTTTTTTAAAACCGGTAATAATACACAATTGTTTGATTTGAGAATAGCTCAGCGTTCTAAACAATTTATGATCCCGCAAGTACCAATATTTTAAATCTTCATACATAGAATAAATTTTCTTGATGTAAATGTAGCAATTTTAACATCTAAACAAAAAACCCTTTCGAAGCAGAAAGCCTGAAAGGGTTTTGAAATATATTTAAGAGAAATTATCCGGCGATAACTGATCTTGAAATTACAATTTTTTGAATCTCAGAAGTACCTTCATAAATCTGAGTGATTTTTGCGTCGCGCATCATACGTTCAACATGATATTCTTTTACATATCCATTTCCACCATGAATTTGAACAGCTTCAACAGCAGTATCCATTGCAACTTGCGAAGCAAATAATTTTGCCATTGCACCACTCACATCGTAGTTTTTATGCTGATCTTTATCCCAAGCTGCTTTCATACATAAATGACGTGCTGCTTCAATATTCACCGCCATATCTGCCAATTTAAAAGCGATTGCCTGATGATTGCAGATCTCTGTTCCGAAAGCTTTACGCTCTTTAGAATATTTAAGAGCCAATTCGTAAGCTCCAGAAGCAATTCCTAAAGCTTGAGAAGCAATACCAATTCTTCCTCCAGCCAAGGTTTTCATTGCAAATTTGAATCCGAAACCGTCTTCGCCAATTCTATTTTCTTTTGGAACTTTTACATCACTGAACATTAATGAATGTGTATCAGATCCACGGATTCCCATTTTTTGTTCTTTTGGACCAATAGAAAAACCAGGCATATCTTTAGTCATAATCAACGCATTGATTCCCTTATGTTTTTTCTCCGGATGCGTTTGCGCAATTACTAAATATACTGAAGCCGTGTTTCCATTTGTAATCCAGTTTTTCGTTCCGTTTACTAAGTAATGATCTCCCATATCAACTGCAGTTGTTTTTTGAGAAGTTGCATCACTTCCAGCTTCTGGTTCACTCAAGCAAAAAGCTCCGTGAATTTCACCTGACGCCAAACCTGGTAAATATTTTTGTTTTTGTTCTTCAGTTCCAAATTCCTGCAATCCCCAGCAAACTAATGAATTATTTACAGACATAACTACAGAAGCTGATGCATCAACTTTCGAAATTTCTTCCATAGCAATTACATACGAAATAGCATCAAGTCCGCTTCCTCCGTATTTCGGATCAACCATCATTCCCATGAAACCTAATTGTCCCATTTTCTTTACTTGTTCTGTCGGAAAAATTTGTTTTTCATCACGTTCAATAACACCAGGCAGCAATTCGTTTTGAGCAAAATCTCTGGCAGCCTGTTGAATCATTAAATGCTCTTCGGTAAGATTAAAATCCATATTCTTTGTTAGTTTATTGTTTTTTAAAACCAAAATCGAAAAATTTTCGCTGATGGAAATAATTTGTTTTTTGTGTTTTTTATATTTTTTTGCTTTAAAAAAGGCTTTCAAAGATAAATGTTAAAAGTCAAATTAACAATGCATGCATATAAAATTAATAGATCAGCAATAATTACGATAACGTTTTCGTAATAATTCGGCATTTTCAAAAAACTAACAGTAATACTTCAAGGATTTCTTTAAAATTTAAGAATATAATTGCACATCAAAAAGACATTATTTATAAAGTTTTAGTAAATTTTAGATAAAAAAGTGCGCAACCGGTTTTGAAACACGTAAATGTACGTAAAACAAGTCTTACTAAATTGATAATGAAATAAATACAAATAAAAAAAATGCGTTAGTTTAATAAAAAACATGTATTTTTAGAGAGCAAAATTTAGAAATTAAAAGTATTTTTGCCAAAAAACAAAAATTATCGATAGAAGTATGAAAAAGATTTTACTATTATTTGCACTCATTTTCAGCGTGCAATTTTCGACTGTTTCTGCACAAACTCAACTTGAAGTAAACGGCGTTACAGTTCCAAGAAAAATTGAAGTTCAAAATAAAACAATGCAGCTAAATGGTGCTGGCGGAAGATCAAAAATGTGGTTGGAAGTTTATGTTCAGGCACTTTATTTGTCACAATTAAGCCAAGACCCAAAATTCATTATCGATAGCGATACTGAAATGGCTGTGAGAATTGAAATCACCTCTTCTATGGTTTCTTCAAACAAATTAACAAAAGCAATGAATACAGGTTTTGAAAAATCTGCAGGAAGCAATCTTGAGGCTTTGCGCCCGAGAATTGAGGAGTTCAAAACATTTTTAAGTGATGCTATCACAGAAAAAGATGTATTTATTTTATTTTACAACCCGCTTGATCAAACTGTTAGTGTTATCAAAAATGATGTTCCAAAAGGAAAAATTACAGGATTTGATTTCAAACAAGCATTATTCGGAATCTGGCTTTCAGACAAACCAGTTGACGAAACTTTGAAAAAACACTTATTAGGAATATAATTCAGAATTTCTTAAAAAAATTCGAAATCCAAAAGCCGAAAACCTTATAGTTTTCGGCTTTCTTTTTTTTCTTTCATTAAATTTGCAATAAAATACATTATTCGCATTATTCTATTTTATACTTTTACGCAAAATAAACATATCACAACAAAATGAAAGATTTATTACAACAATTTGAAAATAAGGAACCTGAAATTGTTTTTAACTGGAAAGATTCTGAAACAGAAGCCGAAGGATGGACTGTAATCAATTCACTTCGTGGAGGAGCTGCAGGAGGAGGAACAAGAATGAGAAAAGGCCTGGATATGAATGAAGTATTATCATTGGCTAAAACAATGGAAGTTAAATTTTCAGTTTCCGGACCTGCAATTGGAGGCGCAAAATCTGGAATTAATTTTGACCCAAATGATCCTCGTAAAAAAGGTGTTTTGCAACGTTGGTACAAAGCAGTTTCACCTTTATTAAAAAGTTATTATGGAACTGGAGGTGATTTGAATGTTGATGAAATTCACGAAGTTATCCCGATGACAGAAGAATGCGGTGTTTGGCATCCGCAGGAAGGTGTTTTCAACGGACATTTTAAACCAACAGAAGCTGATAAAATCAATAGAATTGGACAATTACGTCAAGGTGTTATCAAAGTGATTGAAAATCCAAAATTTTCACCAGATGTAACAAGAAAATATACTGTTGCCGATATGATTACAGGTTATGGCGTTGCCGAAGCGGTTCGTCATTTTTATGCTACTTATGGTGGAGAAATTAAAGGTAAAAAAGCAATCGTTCAGGGATTTGGAAATGTTGGGTCTGCAGCTGCTTTTTATTTAGCTGAAATGGGTGCAAAAGTTATCGGAATTATTGACCGTGACGGAGGATTGATTAAAGAAGAAGGTTTTTCTTTTGAAGAAATCAGAACGTTGTTTTTAAATAAAGACGGAAACAAATTAGTTGCCGAAAATATGATTCCGTTTGAAGAAATTAATTCTAAAATCTGGACAATCGGTGCTGAAATTTTCACGCCTTGCGCAGCTTCAAGATTAGTAACTCAGGCACAAATCGATAATTTGATTGCAAACGGACTAGAAGTAATTTCATGTGGCGCAAACGTTCCTTTTGCTGATAAAGAAATTTTCTTCGGATCGATTATGGAAGAAGTGGATCATAAAGTAAGTTTGATTCCGGATTTCATTTCAAACTGCGGAATGGCAAGAGTTTTTGCTTATTTCATGGAAAAGAAAGTTCAAATGACAGATGAGGCTATTTTTAATGATACTTCAGAAATTATAAAAAATGCGATTGTTAAAGCACATGCTTTAAGTTCATCAAAAACAAATATTAGTGCAACTGCTTTTGAAATTGCATTGAAACAGCTAGTATAATCTATTTTATACTTTATTTCTAAAAACGGGCTAAATTATTTAGCTCGTTTTTTTTTACCGCAAAGCACGCAAAGATTTACGCAAGGAACGCTAATTTATTTCTCGCAAAGTAGCAAAGAAAACTTTGCGACTTTGCAAGATTCAGAAACAAATAGCTTTACAACCTTGGGTAAACCTTTGCTCCCGATAGCTATCGGGATTACGGTTAAATTTTCCCCTTTCTTTCTAAACAATTTTTACTACTTTTAAACGTTTTTAAAATAATACATTTCAAAATTCAGAATTAAATGAGTTCCACTATTTCTTCGGACCAAAAGAAATCGTTACTATACACAACGGCTATATATGCAGTAATTATTTTATTATTGTTTTTTATACGTTTTTGGCCTCCATATAATCCGGAAAACAACGTTGCACTTGCTGATGGCGGCGGTGGCGGTGGTGGCGTTACGGTAAATTTTGGTGATAGCGATTTGGGTTCTGGCGCTAATTACAAAAGCGAAGTTCTGGAGGTAAAAAATAATGTAAAACAAGCTCCTGCTAAAGCAACTCCTGAAGAAGAAGCGATAATTTCACAGGAAAATACAACTACAGATAATGACGTAGTTATTCCGACAAAAGAGAAACCGAAAAAACCTGTTCCCGTTGAAAAACCGATACAAAAACCTGTTCCTGAAAAGCCAAAGGTTTCCAACTCAACAAACGATGCTTTGTCTAGCATTTTAAAAGGATCTAGCAAAGGCGGTGATGGCGATGATAAAGTTTCTGGAAATAAAGGAAAGCCAAATGGGGATTTAAATTCGAAAGCTTATTATGGTGACAATGGTTCAGGCGGAGGAAAAGGCGGAGGAGACGGAAAAGGAAATGGGCCTGGGAAAGGAGATGGTAATGGTCCAGGAAGCGGTCCAGGTTCTGGCGGAGGATCAGGGTATACTTTAAATGGACGCAAAGCTTTATCTACACCTGCACCCAAATACACTTGTAACGAAAAAGGAAAAGTTGTAGTTGAAGTTAAAGTCGATCGAAACGGAAAAACTATAAGTGCAACCGTAATCAAAGGAACAGATAATAGAGCACCGTGTTTACTGGAACAAGCAAAAATAGCTGCAATGAATACAAAATGGGAATCAGATAGTGATGCTCCCGTTACACAAACTGGAACTATTACTTATAATTTTAGTTTGAATTAAAACACGAATTTCAAGGATTTACACTAATAAAAAAATGCTTTCTGAAATATTTTCAGAAAGCATTTTTTTATTCTAGTTGTCATTTCTCGCGATGAATAAGATTATGTTATTCCGCGTGAGGGATAGGAGCAAGCTACCGAAGTAGCGCTCCCGATAATTATCGGGACGACCGCAATAAAAAAATGGGCGAATCAACACTTTGCTGATTCGCCCATTTTTTTATTGTGGTCACGCCCTAATGATAATTTTACTTCGGACTGGTTGCAATGACAAACTTCAAATTGTTCTTCACTCCTATTTGTAAAACATCTACTAAATCCTGAACTTGTAAATTAAACGGAATTCGGACTACGACTGTTTGTTCTTTGTCTGTACCAATTTTAGTCATTAAACTGGTTTCCAGATTTTCAAAATCAACCGGTTCTTTATCAATGTAGAATTTTTTATCTTCAGTAACTGATAAACTGATTAATTGCTTATTTGTCTTTTCATTTGCTTTAGCTTTCGGCAACGTCATTTTAATCACATTAGGATTTGCCAGCGTTGAAATAATTAAGAAAAACAACAGCAGGAAAAACATAATATCACTTAATGATGAAGTGGCAACCTCAGCGTGAAATCTTCTTTTTCTTTTAATCGACATAGCTTATGCTCTTTGAATTATATTGACAAATTCTAATATTTGTTTCTGAATTTTCAAGGCGAAATTATCAATTTTTCCGTTTAATAAGTGGTAAGCAGAATACGCAATAATACCCACAATTAATCCAGAACCTGAACTGATCATTTTTTCATATAAACCTCCTGAAATGTTTCCGATACTGATATTTTCTGTAACCGAAATACTGTAGAAAATTTTAATAACTCCTGAAATTGTTCCAATAAAACCAAGCGTTGGTGCAATACCTGCGATAAGTCCAAGATGACCTAAATGCTTTTCCATTTCACCAATTTCAATATCAGCGGCGCGGTCCATATTTGATTCGATTTCTGCAATTGGTCTTCCAATTACTAAAACTCCTTCTTTCAAGATATTTCCGGCTGCTGTATTGCTTCTTTCAACAATAGTTCTTGCTAATTCAATATTTCCTGCATTCAATTTATCTCCAACATCTTGCATCAAACGACTGTCGATTTTTGATGCTTTGCTGATGTACATATAACGCTCAAAAATAACATAGATCGTATAAAACAATAAAATAGCAATTGGAATAAGGAATACACCTCCTTTGAAGATAAAGTCTAAAACTGAGATTTCGTTATTTGGAGCAATTTTTTCGATAACTACGTTAGATGCTGCTTTTGCGATGGTATCTGTTTGTAATTGAATGAAGCTAAACATATTTTAATTCTGGTTTTTATGATTAATTCTAAAAATTATTTGAAATTTGCACTAAAGATAATTTTCGCTGTAATATTAAACTACAAAAATCGAAATTTATTTCAATCGACAACCATTTTATCCAAAATAAATGAACTATCAAGAGACTACAAACTGGATGTTTAATCAACTTCCAATGTACCAGCTGCAGGGCGCTTCGGCTTATAAAGAAGATTTAACCAATATTAAATTACTGGCTGCACATCTTGATAATCCGCAAGATCATTTAAAATGCATTCACGTTGCCGGAACAAACGGAAAAGGTTCTACTTCGCACATGCTGGCTTCGGTTTTGCAGGAAGCCGGATATAAAGTTGGACTGTACACTTCGCCGCATTTAAAAGATTTTAGAGAAAGAATCAGAATTAACGGCGAGGAAATTTCAGAAGATTTTGTAATTGAATTTATTGGAAAACACAAAAACTTTTTTGAAGCCAATGATATGAGTTTCTTCGAAATGTCGGTTGGTTTGGCTTTTGATTATTTCGCTGCCGAAAAAGTTGATATTGCGATTATTGAAGTTGGTTTGGGCGGAAGATTAGACGCAACTAATATTATTACGCCTTTAATTTCCGTAATTACGAATATAGATTTAGATCACACTCAGTTTCTTGGAAATACGCCAGCTTTGATTGCCGGTGAAAAAGCCGGAATTATAAAACCAAATGTTCCGGTTGTTATTGGCGAATATACAAAGGAAACACAGCCTGTGTTTTTGGCGAAAGCCGAAGAAAACAAAGCACCAATTTATTTTGCTTCTGATTTGATTTCAGAAGTTTTTCCATCCGATTTAATTGGAGATTATCAGTTTCATAATAAGAAAACTGTTCAGCAGACGATTCAAATTTTAAATGAAACTACTGATTTTAAAGTTTCTGAAGAAAGCCTTAAATCAGGATTATTGAGTGTTGTAAAAAATACCGGCTTGCAAGGTAGATGGCAACAGCTTGGCGAGAATCCGAAAATTATTTGCGACACAGCGCATAACAAACATGGCTTGTCTGTAGTTATGAATCAGCTTCAAAAAGAAACTTATGATAATTTACACATTGTTTTGGGTGTTGTAAATGACAAAGACTTGGATTCGATTTTACCCCTTTTCCCTAAAAAAGCACATTATTATTTCTGCAAACCCGATTCTTCTAGGGGATTAAGTACTGAAATACTGCAAGATACAGCCAAAAAGTATGATTTAATTGGAGAAAAATACGATTCGGTTGAAAAAGCTTTTTTAGATGCAAAGAAAAACGCTACAAAAAATGATTTTATATACGTTGGCGGAAGTACGTTTGTTGTCGCTGAACTCCCATTAAATAACGAAAGTTAAAATTTGGGGAAAAACACCCTTTAAAATTCATACTAATTTTATAACTACTTGATTTTTAATGTTTTAAATTTGTTAAAGTTTTTTTAATAACCAATACAAATTTAAAACATGAAAAAGAGAAAAACCCTTGCTATAGGGATCATCATATTGATGATTCTTATTGGCGCAAAAGTCAGCGCGCAGGAAAAAGACGCGGAAAAACCTGTATTTATTACAGTAACCACTTTACATCGAAATTTGGATTCTAAATTGAAGGCCAAAGATTGGAAAGCAGCAGAACAGGAATACTTTGATAAAGTTACCAGCAAAAATGACCTTATTATTGGATCAGAGATTATCACTCATTATTACACTGAGGACAATACTGAAATTGCTTTGGTCAACGTTTACAGAACTTGGGAAGACATTGAAAAAGCAAACGCTGTCAGCGATGATTTAATTAAAAAAGGATGGCCTGATGAAAAATCCAGAAAAGCATTTTTTGAAAAATATGATTCTTTTTACACTCCTGTACATTCTGATGAGATTTATCAAAGCGTAACTTCTATTGGTAGGAAAGACTACAAAGACGAAACTAAAAAACCAATGATTGTTTATTTGCGAAAATCTCAACTGAGTATGAAAGGAGATTCAAAAAAAGCAAAAGAATTCAATGACAAAATCACTTTTAAAGATCCTTACATAAAAGCCTATTATCCTTTAAGACATTCATGGGGTTCAAATAGCACCGATTTTCTTGAAGTTTTTTATTATGATTCTCTAGCCGATATGGAAAAATCAAGTGATAAAATAGACGAGCTTATCAAATCGACGTGGCCAAATGAAAAAGATGCCGATGCTTTTTTTGATGAATTGGAAAAATCTTTCACCGGAAAACACAGCGATTACATCTACAGGAACGTTCCTTCAGTTTCAAAATAAAAAATACCTAAAAAATTTACGTTTATAACATTTTCTGCCTCAGTAAGATAGAAAACACATTAAAAAAAGTTTAAATTTTTAGTGTGTTTTCTTTGCAGAACTCAAAAACTAGCGTATATTTGCACTCGCAATCACAAACGATAGCAACCTAGTAAAATAGGGCGATTAGCTCAGCTGGTTCAGAGCACCTCGTTTACACCGAGGGGGTCGGGGGTTCGAACCCCTCATCGCCCACAGAATTCCAAAAACTCCAAAGTCACTTGATTTTGGAGTTTTTTGCTTTATGTACATTTCATGAATTTTATTGTTTATATCTTATTTAGCGAAAGCAAGAACAAATTCTACATTGGATTTACTTCTAATTTAGAAGAAAGACTAATTCGTCACAATCAAAAAAGCAAAGGTTTTACAGGAAACGAAAATGATTGGAAAGTAGTTTATACTGAGAGCTACGAAACCAAAGAAATTGCACACAAAAGAGAATTACAAATCAATTCTTGGAAAAGCAGAATTAAAATCCAAGAATTAATTAGAAACAAAGAGTAGCTCAGCTGGTCCTCAGCATTCCGATTTTTCATCGGAAGGGTCGGGGGGTTCGAACCCCTCATCGCCCACCAAGAAACTCCTTAAGAAATTAAGGAGTTTTTTTTTATTCATAAATATTCATCAATCTTCACATTTCTATTTTGATCATTTACATCTTTTATAGCTTTTAGAATATTTCCTATTTGGACTTTATCGATTCTATGTTTATCAAAAAAAACATATTCAATAGTTTTTGTATTTGTAATATTTTCTAATGGATTTTTTGCAAGCAAAACCAAATCAGCTTTATATCCTGCTTTTATTTTTCCGGTCTTTTTTTTCATCCAATTGCCTGGCGCAACGGTTGCTGAATAAAGCACTTGCGAATTTGTCATTCCGATTTTAGATAAAGATTCTAATTCATCGTGAAGTGAAAACCCAGGAACAACAGTGGCTACATTCGCGTCTGTTCCAGCCATAATTATAACTTTATTAGCTACCAGTGCTTTTGTCATAATATGAATCGCTTCGGCATAAGTGTTCCAAAAAATTCTGGATAACTTTTTGGCTTTATCATCATCTTTCCCATCATATTCATAACCATTTTCACCAGGTAGCCAGCCTAATTTGTAAAGCGGTGTTCCTTCAATAATCTTTGGATTAACGTATTGCAGTTCTATATCTCGAAGTTTGGCTGTTAAATCAAATCTTTGACTTGAAAAACTTTCACAAAGCCAAACCGTCGAAGTAACACTTATGCTATTCTCTCTGAGCCTTTTTGCAATTTGGCCAGAACGTACTTTTAAGAACTGAAGATATTCTTTCGGATTTTTAGAGATTGATTTTCCAAATTCATCAATAGTCTTGATAGTTAGTTCCTCAACATGAGCCACTTCAATTTGACCTGATTGATAAAACGTTTCTAAATTAACTAACGGAATATGACCAATAACAGGAATGTTTTGTTTTTTGGCAATTGCTATTGTGGTCTTAAACATTTCAGGATTAACAAAACCATACATTTTAATGGCATCATAACTCTGTTCTTTTATACTTTTGATCGCTTTTTCAGCATCTTTTTGAGTGGAATAATTAATGGAATGTCTCGTCCAGCTGTAATAATAACCTGTTAATCCGCTTTCGCTAAATATGGGCGGAGAAGCAATAAACATTCGTGGCCCGATACTATTATTTAAGATTTCTTTTCTCCATTCTAAAATTGCATCGCTTCCAGCCATTTCTTTGATAGAAGTTACACCATTTGCTAAATACAAAAACAAATCATTCTTGCTTTCTTTTAAATGAACATGGCTGTCCACAAGACCCGGAATTAGGAATTTTCCGGTTCCGTCAATAATGGTAATCCTGCTATCCTGCAATTGATTTTTTTCAAGTTTAATTATTATTCCATCTTTAATAAGCACATCTTGATTCTTTTCAAAATAAGAACAATCCTCAGAAAGGACATTTATATTTTTTATTAGAGTTTCTGCAGATGGTTTAACAATTGAAGAAATATTTATGAGCTTTGTTGATTTACCTAAGACTTTATTTAATTCATTATCTGCCCATGTAAAAACACTGATAAAAACAATTATTATTAAAGTAGTAACGTATAATAATCTTCTAAAGCATCTCTTTTTCATAAATTATTTAATTTAGATTTGAGAGGCAAAAATATATTCAAAAACACCCTGATTCAGCACGTAATCAGGGATTAGGTATAAAATGGGGTTTTTTAGGTACGAAAATTACAAGGGGAATAATTTCTTTTTGTGATTTTTAGAAATAGGCCGTTCAATTTTTCAGAAATCTTTTTTATTTGACCAATCTTTTCATTCTTCTTTCCAAACGAAATAAAAAAGAAGCAACGAATTCAATTGAAATAAAAATATTCCATATCGAAGTTGCCCAAAAGGAATTGTAAAACACAATACAATAAGAGCAATCAAAGACAAAAGCATATTTAAAAACGTAAGCATCGAAATTTCGAAATTTCGCAGTGTGAAAACCCAAATAATGAAATTAAGAAACATAATTACCGTAAATATTGACAACGGTGAAATTTCAAAATCCAGTGCTAAATTATAACCAGTTAAAGTCGCATTCTTTTTGGCTTTATCAAAAGCGGCATTTTTCTCCAATTGATCTTGGGAATCTGATTGATTTTTAAAAATTGCTGGCCTTGATTTTAGAGTTTCATCAGAACACATCTGAAAAAAGGGAAGAAAGAAAATCAATATTCCGAATGTCGACAGAATCTTTTTTATGTTTTTATAATGCATACTTTTAAATCATTATGTATGTTCAACATGTTCAAATTTTGACTGATTATAAATCCAATTTTAAGTTTTATTATTTCAAAACAGTATCATAAATTGTATTCAACAGATCTTGTCTCATTTTTGAATTTCTTTGGTCTAATAATATAATAATACCCCAATTTTTAGCTCGGTTATAACAAATAATTGAAGATTGTCCCATTGAATCACCTGATTTCATATAGATTGTATTTTTATCATCAGTGACAATATTTGTGCCTAAACCCATTTCTCTTTTTTGATCTTTATAAAAGATTTTTTCAGTAATGATTGCTGCTTTCCCTATTGAAGTTTTGCTGTTTAAAACCGCTTTTAAATAGGTAACCATGTCAGCAGCATTTGATTTTATTAATCCGGCAGGCGCAGTAACATTCCATTTAAAGAATTCCTGAATACCACCTTCAGGATTGTGAGCTGTTGTAATGTTTTTTACATTAAAATCTTTCGTAAATGTATTTTTCATTTTTAACGGTACAATTATTTTTTCTCTAATAATTTGATCGTAATTCTTGTTATACACTTTTTCTACTATTTGCCCGAGTAAAGTATATCCAATTGTAGAATAACGATATTTACCATAATCTTTCAGTTCACTGCAATTATTGATTATATCAGCCAATGATTTTTCGGTCACATTACTTACAGGCTGTTGCGGATTTAATTCTATTAGTTTTCCAAAATCGATGTCAGGCAAACCAGATTGATGAGAAGCCAGATCTGAAATTTTTATTTTGTTTTGAAGATTTTTTTGCAAAACATATTCCTTCGGAAGATAATTGTCTATATAATCATCTACTTTTATTTTATTCTCAATAACGGCTTGCGCAATCAAATTTGAAGTTAAAATTTTAGTAATCGATGCAATTTCGAATAACGAATTTTTATTGATTTGAATTTTACTCTCGGAATTCAAATTACCATAGTCCGTGAAATATTCGTCATCATTTTTAATAAAACCGACGCTTATACCAACCTTTGGATTTTTTTGATAATTGTCCTTTATTATCGAATCAATTCTTTTAGAAATATCTTGTCCAAAAGAAAAGTTGCTTATTAATAATAGTACTGCTAAAAATTTTACTGAAGTTTTCATTGTATCGAATTTTAGGTTAGAAATTTATTTCGATACAAATTTGAGAAAGAAGTCTTGGCTACGCGACCGAATAAAAAAAGTCGTACTCATTTGCTTTAAACAAAATAGTACGACTTTTTTTATTTATAAGTACGAATAATTACAAAAAACTGTTTTACAACAATTTATCACAATAAATCTCAAACAGAAACCAGAAACTTCTAAGATCTTTTTTTGTTCAAACAACGCCCTCTCGGCTCGTCACCTTCGTGAAGTACAATTTCAGAATGAAGAAATTGCGCAGCATCTGCAGAATCTTTTACTTTTACAGCGCTTCGTTTTAGCATTTCGGCTTCAAATTCATTTAAAACACTTTCTCGCAATCCTGCTTTTTTCCAATGTGATAAAGATTTACATCCTTTTGCAATACCTCGTGCCAACGAAAGTGCATCCAGCAAAGCCTGATTTGCGCCTTGTCCTTTAAACGGACTCATTGGATGCGCTGCATCACCAATAAGCGTAACATTTCCTCCATTTTTTAATAACTCAGAATGAAGCAATTCGCGATCATAAACAGGATAACCGGAAATATGAATTTCCTCAGTAGCTTTTAGAATTTGTGGAATCGGATCGTGCCACTGCGTTCTTCTACCAGCTTCTTCTTTCAGTGCTTTCACACCTTTTAAACTTAATTCTTTTGCTTCATTTTCAGGCATCGGAAAACTAAGCTGCCACATTACAGAATCTGATTTATAGGGCATAATGTAAATTCGTTCGTTTCCGTTGGCAGTTTGAAATACCGTAGCCGAATCTAATAAAGAACTTTCAACACCTTCAAGCGCACTCAAAGGACAAATACCTAATATTACTAAACAATCCAAATAACGCAAAGGCGCAACTTCATCACCAATCAAAAGTTTTCGTACAGAACTACGAATTCCGTCGGCACCAACTACAATATTGGCTGTGGATTTTTTTATTTCGCCATTTACGTTAAAACTGAGCTCAACGTTTTCTTCTTTTTGCTTAAAATCGATTAATTGATATCCCCATTTTATGGCATCACTTTCACCAAGCTGTTCCAAAAGTTCTAAACGCAAAGATTGTCGGGCGATATGAATATTGGAACGTTTTTGGGATTTTTTAGAATCAGATTGAATCCATTTTCTGTTTCCCCATTCACCAATAACTTTTCCTTCCGTAGTGTGAACTAAATGTCTTGAGGAAACTATTCCATCTTTTAATTTCAAAATTCCCAATCCTGCCATTGCTTTACTGGCTTGTTGCAAAGTGAGTCCGTAACCTTGTGATCGGGCTTCGAAATTATTATCTCGTTCATAAAGAGTAAAGGGGATTTTTCGGTGAAGACAAGCGACAGCTAAAGCTGTTCCACCAATTCCACCACCGATAATCGCAATGTGAGGATATTTTTCTGAATCAGCAATTGGAGCATTTAAAGCGTGAATTAATCCAGATCCGTCACAATTTAAGCACGTTTTCATATGTGCCTTGGGAGGAACTGGCGCTTTTCCTTCTTTGCCATTATTTTGAAATTGTTCTAATTCCAATTGATAGCGAAGCTTTACCTTTTTGCTGATCCGCTGGCTTTTTTTTCCTCTTCCCTGACATTCTTCACAAATAGTCCAGCTTGTTTCTTCCTTTTTCACTTTTATTTCTTCTTTATTTTTCAGCCTTCGCATCTTCTGGCAATCGTACAAAATTAAGATAAAAGATTGCCAGAACAAAACTTTACAATTTCATTAAAAGTATGTAAGACATTAATTTGCTAACTTAGTTTATTAACTATTCTAAAAACTAAAGTTTATGAAAACTAGAATGATATGGGCAAACTTTGTTTCACATGATTTGCAAAAAAC
The DNA here is from genome assembly GCF_900182645.1 of Flavobacterium resistens. GTDB lineage: Bacteria > Bacteroidota > Bacteroidia > Flavobacteriales > Flavobacteriaceae > Flavobacterium > Flavobacterium resistens. The sequence continues at coordinate 422,081 of NZ_FXTA01000005.1, forward strand.
AATTCAATTTTATTCGGATCTGGGATTTCAACAAAACGGCAAAGAAACCGAAGAATTAGTAAGTTTTATTTATGGCGAAAATGATTTTGCTATTAATTTTTTTATTCCAGAAAGGTTTGACAATGCTTTAAGAGGCAAATCCGCCGACACGAAAAATGAGAATGAAATCATCTTTTCTTTATCAGCAGATAGCCGGGAAAATGTAGATGAATGGTATGAAATTGTCAAAAAAGCTGGTGCAAAAATCTTTTCTGAACCCGAAAATTTCCAACAAGGCTATACTTTTGGTTTCAGTGATCCTGACGGTCATAAATTCAATTTTTTGTATTGGCCGGGAATGTAACCACTGCACTCAATTAAAAAGCTCCATCAGAAATGATGGAGCTTTCACATATATTTTTTCTAAATATTCTCAATAAGTTCGATATTCATTTGTAAGGCCTTTTGAAAAGCATAAACTTGTTTTTCTAATTTGCCGAATATCATAATGTGATTTTTTTTTCACAAAAACCAACTTCAATTAATATTAAATATTTAAATCTGGTTGTTTTAAAACAAAATTAAGAAACCTTATTTTTCAAATTAGTATATTTGGCGCACTTTGAACAATTATAAATCCTAAGATTTAAGGAATAAAACTTTATAAACCTGCTGTGCTGTAAATGAAACCTGTAAAGTTCATATATATCGTTTTGTTATCGCTGCTCTCTTTCTTCAGAGGCGCCGAAACGGTTCAGCAGTCCATTTCTTTTTCTAATTGTATTACATTGGATAGTGTTGCCACAGACGACTCACTTTCCTCTTCTGATTTTTCTTCTTCAAAAAATCTAGAAGTTCATTATATCATCAAGAAGAAAATAAAATCCAGAGCAACTATTTCACAACAAAGTACGATCAAGGCTCCGTATTTTAGCAACTTAATAAACTTCAAGCTTTATAAAAAAAGCTTAATATATGGTATAGCTTCAATATACCAGGTTCAAAGGCATACTTATTTGCATTTGTACCAACTTTTCTAAACTACAAAATTTGTTGGTTTTTCAGTTTCAGATTTATTTCTGGGCTAATTTTTCATGTCTTTACAGTACATGAATAACTCTCGTTGTAAAAACATTTTCTAACTCGGTACTTTTCGAAAAAGAGAAGTATCCGAACACATTTCTGTTTTTCAATTCCAAATTCACACTCCCTACATTAAAGTAGCAAGGGAGAAGATCTATTTATTCAAAAATTAAAACCTAATGATTAATATTTATAAAAACCCATTCCTTTTATGCGCCTTGGCTTTATTTGTTTTAATATCGTGTGGCGATAAATCCAAAAAAGATTCAAACAACATAAAAACAGTTCCTGTTTATAAAGTTACTTTAAAAGATACCATAGTTTCGAGCAAATTTGTTGCCGATGTGCACGCTAAAAACAATGTAGAAATTCACGTTCGTATTCCAGGTTTATTAGACAAAGTTTACGTTAGCGAAGGACAAAAAGTAAAAAAAGGGCAAATCCTTTTCAAAATAAGTGATGTCGAACTCCAAATACAGCTTTTAAAAGCCGAAGCCATTTACAAAAGCGCTAAAGCCGATTTAAGAATCGCAACTGTAGAATTAGAACAAGCACAAACCCTTTTCAATAAAAAAGTAATTGCAGATAAAGAATTAGAATTATCTAAAGCAAAACATGATGCCGCTTCCGCGAAAGTGGCTCACGCTGTCGCAGAACGAAAAGCAATCAACCAGCAAATAAGTTTTACCACAATCCGCGCGCCGTTTGACGGGACAGTTGACAGAATTCCGTTTAAAGAAGGAAGTCTGATTGAAAACGGTTCATTACTGACAACCGTTTCTCAGTTAGATGACGTTTACGCTTATTTCTCAATTCCTGAAAACACCTATTTCCAGATGATGGAAGACAAAACCTTAAACACACAAGGCGATATTAAATTAGTATTGCCAAACGGAATGGTTTACGGTCAAAAGGGAGAACTAAGAACTGCCGACGGAGAAATCGACAGACAAACCGGTTCGATTCAATACAAGGCAAAATTTCATAATCCGCAAGGATTTATCAAGCACGGAACTTCAGGCAAACTGATTATTTCAGAGCCTAAAACCAATGCAATTTTAATTCCGCAGAAAGCTGTTTTTTCTATTCAGGACAAACAATATGTATTCCGCGTGAACAAAGATGGAGTAGTTAAAATGACCAATGTTACGATTGAAACTACTCTTGATGATGTATATATCCTAAATGAAGGTCTAAAAAGCGACGACTTAATTGTACAGGAAGGTACCCAATCATTGAGAGACGGCGATAAAATCAACATGAAACAAATGTAGATTATCACATTGTAAAACAGTTATTTAATTATTTATCTAAAAAATTTAAAATGATAGAGTTATTTATCAGAAGGAAAATATTGTCATTAATCATCTCGGTTATGATAGTCCTTCTGGGATTGCTGGCATTGTTTCAGCTTCCCATTACCCAATTCCCAGATATTGTTCCACCGTCTGTAACCGTTACAGCAAAATACACAGGAGCAAACGCAGAGGTTTCGGCCAATGCCGTCGCTCTTCCACTAGAAAGAGCCATAAATGGAGTTCCGGGAATGACCTATATGTCAACCGTAACTTCCAACGATGGTTTAACCTTAATTCAGGTTTTCTTTGAAGTAGGAACCGATCCTGATCTTGCTGCCGTAAACGTGCAGAACAGGGTTACCACCATTCTGGACGAACTTCCGGAAGAGGTAATTCGTGCCGGAGTTACGACCGAAAAAGAGGTAAACAGTATGTTGATGTACTTAAATATTACAAGTACGGACAAAACGCAGGACGAGCAGTTTATCTTCAACTTTACGGATATTAATATCCTTCAAGAATTAAAACGTATTGATGGTGTCGGACGTGCAGAAATCATGGGACAGAAGGAATATTCGATGCGTGTCTGGCTGGATCCGCAAAAAATGCTTTCGTACAATATTTCGGCAAATGAAGTAATTAGTTCACTTCAAAAACAAAACATTTCTGCTGCGCCGGGTAAAGTTGGTGAAGGTTCCGGACAATTGGACAATCAGTTACAATATGTAATTAAGTATGGCGGAAAATTCTTTGAACCAAAACAGTATGAAGATGTCGCTTTAAGAGCCAATTCAGACGGAACAATCTTAAGATTAAAAGATATTTCGAAGATTGAATTTGGAGCCATGAGTTACGGAATGGTTTCTAAAACTGACGGAAAGCCATCTGCATCCATCATGCTAAAACAGCGTCCGGGTTCAAATGCTTCGGAAGTTATTGCGAGTGTAAAAGAAAAAATGGCCGAATTGAAAATTTCGTCTTTTCCTCCGGGAATGGAATTTAATATTGCCTATGACGTTTCACGTTTTCTGGATGCTTCGATTGATGAAGTTTTAAAAACCTTGGTTGAAGCTTTTATTTTGGTGGCATTTGTCGTTTTCCTTTTCCTTCAGGATTGGAGATCGACTTTAATTCCGGTTTTAGCAGTTCCGGTCGCACTTATCGGTTCGTTTACTTTTATGTCAATGATGGGATTCTCGATTAACTTATTGACGCTTTTTGCCTTAGTACTTTCTATCGGAATTGTGGTCGATAACGCGATTGTCGTCGTCGAAGCCGTTCACGTAAAAATCTCCGAAGAACACATGGAACCGTTGCCCGCAACAATTAGTGCCATGAAAGAAATTACCGGAGCCGTTATTGCAATTACGATTGTAATGGCCGCTGTATTTATTCCAGTTGCATTTTTGAGCGGTCCAGTCGGGGTTTTCTACAGGCAGTTCTCATTGACAATGGCAATTAGTATTGTTATTTCGGGAATTAATGCACTTACCCTTACTCCTGCACTTTGTGCTATTATGTTGAAAGCACACGATCCAAATAAGGAGAAAAAATCGCTTTTAGATAGATTCTTCTTAAGATTTAATAATTGGTTTGATAATATTACTTCAAAATACATCAAAGTATTAGTGAAATTCGCTGACCGCAGTACAGTTACAATTGGTTTATTAGTCTTGTTTTGTTTGTTAACTTGGGGTACAACCAAATTTTTAGCATCAGGATTTATCCCAACTGAAGATCAGGGAATGGTTTACGTGAGTGTTACAACTCCGCAGGGAGCAACCGTAGAACGTACCGAAAAAGCGTTGGACGAAGTCACAAAAATTGCAAAAGGAATTAAAGGTGTTGACAACGTAACGACGCTTGCAGGATACAGTATTGTTACTGAAATCGCCGGAGCTTCTTATGGAATGGGAATGATCAACTTAAAAGACTGGAACGACCGCGATATTTCTGTAACCGAATTTATGGCGGAACTTACAGAAAAAACAAAAAACATTTCCGATGCGCAAATCGAAATTTTTGCGCCACCAACAGTTCCCGGCTTTGGTAACACCAGTGGTTTCGAACTTCGTTTATTAGATAAATCCGGAGGAAGTATTACCAATACCGATAAAGTAACAAAAGACTTTATTAAAGAACTAAATGCCTCGCCGGAAATTCAGAACTCGTTTTCTAGTTTTGATGCCACTTTTCCGCAGTATTTAATTCATATTGATTATGATCTTGCGGCTAAAAAAGGGATTTCTGTAGATAATGCCATGAGCACTTTGCAGACCATGTTAGGTTCTTTTTATGCAACCAATTTTATCCGTTTTTCTCAAATGTATAAAGTAATGGTTCAGGCAAGTCCGCAGTTTCGTCAAAATCCTGAAAGTATTCTGGATATGTATCTGAAAAATGATGCAGGCGAAATGGTTCCGTTTTCTACTTTCATCAAATTAGAAAGAGTTTACGGTCCTGAGGTTTTAACGCGTTACAACATGTATATGTCCGCAATGATTAACGGTGAACCGGCTGAAGGTTACAGTTCTGGAGATGCCATTGCTGCAGTTGAAAAAATTGCAGCCGAAAAACTTCCGAGCCGTTTTGAACTCGAATGGTCAGGTATGACACGTGAAGAAATTCTTTCGGGTAACCAAACCATATACATTTTTGCATTGTGTATTTTATTCGTCTACTTATTATTGGCGGCACAGTACGAAAGTTTATTGCTTCCATTTCCTGTATTATTAAGTCTTCCTGTCGGAGTTTTTGGTTCTTATCTTGCTCTTTTAATGGTCGGATTAGACAATAATATTTATGCTCAGGTAGCACTCGTCATGCTGATTGGTCTGCTCGCCAAAAATGCCATTCTGATTGTAGAGTTCGCAATGGCGCAAAATAAATTAGGCCAAGATATTACCGAAGCTGCCATTGAAGGTGCGAGACTTCGTTTCAGACCTATTTTGATGACTTCTTTTGCTTTTATTTCCGGATTGATTCCGCTATGTATCGCTTCTGGTGCGGGTGCTATTGGTAACCGTTCGATTGGAACTGCTGCTGCGGGAGGAATGTTGATTGGAACTGTGTTTGGTCTTGTGATTATTCCGGGACTTTACATTTTGTTTGCCAAACTTGAAAAACGAATGAGCAAATCTTAATGTGTTTTTTTTTTACACATAGCCCCGATAGCTATCGGGGATAGGATTTAGAGAATCTAAAAAAAGGCGTTTCACTAGCATAAACACACATAGGTAGGTGTTCGAAACTAGTTTCTTTCAACTCCCTTTTCGAAAAGAAAAATCTATGTTTCTATATGTTAAACAAAAAAACTGCAGATTGAACAAATAAATTAAACAATGAAAAATATATTAAATCAATATAAAAATACTGATGTGATAAGGACAACCAAGAGTGCCGTTATCATAACCGGAATTTTACTTTTGACAGCTTGTGCTGCACCAAAAGTCAGTACGAAACTAGACGCTGCAAAGCTTCCAGAAAATTTTGATGCACAAAGAAAAGAAGCATCAAGCGAAACTTTTATTCCATTAAAAACAGAAACCTTTTTTAAAGACTCTAAATTAGAAGCTTTATTAAAAAAAGCCATCGCCAAAAATCCTGATTATTTAATCATGCAGGAAAGAATCCTCATTGCCAATTCGCATTTAAAAGTAGCAAAACTGGCGCTTCTTCCCTCTTTAGATTTGGTTGCAGATGCTTCTGGAACGCATTTCGGAAAATATACAATGGAAGGTGTTGGTAATTTCGACACTAACTTCTCTCAAAATATTACTGACAAACAAAAAATCAACGAGAATATTTCTCCTAACTTTTTTCTAGGAGCAAAAGTTTCTTGGGAAGCCGACATCTGGGGAAAATTAAGTAATCGCAAAAAAGCGGCACAACAACGATTTTTTGCCTCTCAGCAAGGAATGCGATTATTGCAGACACGCCTTTTGGGCGATATTGCTGATCTGTATTTTAAATTGATTGCTTTAGACAAACAAGCAAGCATTTACAATAAAAACTTAAAAACCCAGGAAAGAGCGCTTGATATTGTTTCAGCACAAAGATCAGTTGGAAAAGCTACAGAATTGGCTGTACAACAATTTAATGCACAAAACAATAATATTCATGCCGAAGCTTCGGAATTGAACTTAAGCATCGATCAAACCGAAAAAGCTTTATTGACTCTTTTGGGTGAATATGGCGGGAAAATTGACCGAAGCAACGATTTTCTAGCTGGACATTTGGAGGTTTTAAACCAAAAAATCAGTGTAGATTCTATTATTCATAAAAGACCCGATGTTTCTGAAGCTTATTTCGAATTATTAGCCAGCAATGCCGATGCAAAATCGGCTCGAGCTGCCTTTTTCCCAACTGTAAATCTGGGCGGATATGCCGGTTTCAATTCGTTTTCATTCAACACACTTTTTGATGCTGGCTCTTTTGCTTGGCAATTGCTGGGTGGTCTAACAGCTCCGGTTTTTAATAAAGGACAAATCAAACAGGAATTTTATGTCTCAAATAGAAGACAGGAAATTTCATTCCTTCAATACCAAAACACTGTTACAACAGCTTTCAATGAATTAAGTGCTTTACTCCACAGAAATGAAGCTTTTGAAGATGTGCTAAAATACAAATTGAAAGAAATTGATCATCTTGAAATTGCGGTAAATGTTTCAAACGATTTGTATTTGAGTGGTTATGCCAATTATCTGGAAATCATCAACGCCCAGAAAAACAAACTGCAGGCCGAACTTGACTTTGTAGATATTCAATTGCGAAATGCAAACTCACAAGTGTTGCTTTATAAAGCTTTAGGTGGAGGAATAAATTAGTTTAATTTTTGGTTAAAAATTGCTTCTGTTTATAATAGCTCATCGCAGAGGCCGTTTTATATCCCATTTCAAATCGAAATGGGATTTTTTTATTAAAATATCGCTCATTTCCCGTTTACTTTTTACCTTTATTCTAAAATACTAAAATTCCATTGATGGATATTTTCAAAATCCTTGATCTTATTTATGAACTTCCCGAGCAGTCAAAATTGGCTTTGCAAAATAATGTCTCTGAAATTGCTTTCCCGAAAGGGCATATTTTATTAAAAGCAAACAAAATAGAACCAAATATTTATTTTATAAAAAAAGGATTGGTAAGAGCTTTTGTAGAAAGAGATAATGAAGTCACATTTTGGTTTGGAAAAGAAGGCGAAACCGTAATTTCAATGAAAAGTTATGTAGAAGATCAGCCAGGATATGAAAATATCGAACTTCTGGAAGATTGTGAATTATACGAACTCAAAACTGAAAATCTTAGAAAACTCTTTAATGAAGATGTTCATATTGCAAACTGGGGTCGGAAATTCGCTGAAAAAGAATTGATCAAAACCGAAGAAAGATTGATTTCCAAGCAATTCAAAAATGCCTCTGAAAGATATTTAGAATTAATGAAAGATCATCCTGAATTATTGCAAAGAGTGCAATTAGGACATATTGCTTCTTACTTAGGAATTACTCAAGTCAGTTTAAGCAGAATTCGAGCAGAATTAAAATAACTTCATTTTTTATCATTTGTTAAATTTTTTCTGCCTTTCATGAAGGAACTTTGCACCTCAAAATTTAACTACATGAACTGGATTATTTTAATCATTGCAGGTCTATTTGAAGTAGCCTTCGCATCATGTCTCGGAAAAGCAAAAGCAACAACTGGAACGGAAATGTACTATTGGTACATTGGTTTCTTCATATCTTTAACTGTAAGCATGCTTTTATTAATGAAAGCGACTGAAACATTACCTCTAGGAACTGCGTATGCGGTTTGGACAGGAATTGGCGCAGTCGGAACTGTATTGGTTGGAATCTTTGTTTTTAAAGAACCTGCTGCTTTCTGGAGATTATTCTTTTTAGCAACTTTAGTTGGTTCTATTGTTGGTTTAAAAGCGGTTTCTCACTAAAAATATACGTTTTTTTGTTTCAGGTTTCAAGTTTCAGGTTTCAGGTTTCAGGTTTCACGTTAAGTTGAGTAACTTGAAACCTGAAACTTGAAACCTGAAACTTTAAAATTCCGTATTAGTATCCTTTCGATTTTTCATCACATCTTAAAAGCTTGGCGATTTTATTTTGCTTGTCATTTAGAGATTTCCGATCAAGTTATAAAAACAAAAGCTCCTTAAAAATTAAGAAGCCTTTTTTATAATTAAAATTATTTACTCAAACATAATTACAATCCTCTGCTTTTTTTCTCTTTCTGCAAAGTTTTTAAATTGTTTGCATTTGCTAATGCGATTATTCCTAATGATAGTGGAATAACTGTTAAAGCACTAAATTTATGTTTTACAATCGTGAGCCAAATTCCCGCCGCAAACAATATCAACGCGAAAAAAATCAAAATGTAAAGCATTGTTTTTATTAATTTTTCGTTTTTAAGCAATTCTTCATTGCTCATTTCTTCTGGTTTTTTGGTAGCCATAATTTATAGTTTAGTAGTCATAAAATTACATTTTTATTTGGCAAAACAAATAACGTTCAAACTAAAAATGAATACCTAAAAAAATTTAATTGGCAAATTTCAGAAAAGAAAAATCTGGATCCCGCATTGTAAGTTCATTATTTCTGGTTTCTTTCTGCGCTTCTTTGGCATAAACAAACATTCTTTGTTCATAATCTGAAATTGCGTTTTCAATGCTTTTAAATTTTCCATCCAAAAGATTTTCTGCCAAAATCATCGCATCGACAAGTCCAATATTTGCTCCTTGCCCGGCAAAAGGAGGCATTAAATGCGCTGCGTCGCCAATAAGCGTTATGGGCAAAATGCGATTGTTTTTCCATTCATTTTCTAATGAAATTTTTCGCGTTGGCAATCCCACAAAAAATGCTGTTGCGCGAAATAATTCTTTATAAGTTTCATTCCATTCCGAGAAACGATTTATCAGAAATGAACTTATACTTTCTGTATCTTTAAAATTTAATTCATTTTCTAAAGTCCAATCTAAAGGCGTTTTAAAAATGACATTATAGCTCAACGAATCTTTATTCTTCGGATTTGCAACTAATAAATTACCATCGTAAGCAGACATTAAAATATTGCCATCGCATAAATTAAAAAAGTCTTTGCATGAAATTTCAGCATCCGAAACTTCGCCCTGAATCATGTATGTTCCAGTTTCTTCAACTTCGGCATCAGTAATATATTTTCTAATTGCCGACATTCCGCCATTTGCTCCAATAATAAAATCTGCGATTGCGGTTTCTTTGTTTTCAAAATGCAAAATCCATTTTCCGTCTTTTGCTTCAAGTTCAGTTACTTTGCTATTCCAGATAACAGTTTTTTCTTTTAAACTTTCGAGCAATAAAGTTCTTAAATCATTTCTATTGATTTCGGGATTATCCTGAGCTTCTTGCGGAGTTATTTTTTGAACAGATAAAACATTTCCTTTTTCGTCTGCAATGGTTCTTCCCATCGGAATTGCGAGTTCAAAATACTGTTCTAACAATCCTGCTTTTTGCATTGCTTCCTGTCCTGAACCTTTATGCAAATCAAGCGTTCCGCCCCAAATTCTGGTTTGTGCATTTTTGTCTCTTTCGTAAACTGAAACATCGATTCCTTTCTGTTGTAATAATATTGCCATGGTAAGACCAACTGGCCCAGCGCCAATAATGGCTATTTTTTTATTTTGAAGTAACATATTTTGTATCGTTTAATGTGATACAAAATTGCGAAGAAAGCAGTTGCTGAAATAGTAAAAATCAGTCGTTTTGTGGAGGCAGTTTTTTAATCGCCAAAATATCCATGAAACGTTCATCGGTATTTTTGCTGAGTTCTTTTGGCGTAACGCCGGAGTATTTTTTGATTTCTTTGATAAAATGATTTTGATCGGTGAAATTTAATTCGGGATAAAGTTTGCCTTCACTTAAATTTTTAAACGAAGATCCAAAACGCAAAATCTTGCAATATTCTTTAAGTGAAATCCCGAATTGCTGATTAAAATAACGGTTGATCTGACGACTGCTCCAAAATACTTTTTCAGAAAGTTCTTTTACCGAAATGGTTCCGTGTGAGGAATAAATCAGTTCAAATAATTTTTTCTTTCTTTCATCTATTGGTTTTATGGAAATTGAATTGATTTTCTGCGTTACTTTTTTCTGAAAATTTTCTAAACTTTCAGTGTCAAACTCCACAAATTGCCAGAAATCATTCGGAATTTCTTTTCCTCCGTTTAAAACATCTTTAACAGAATCTCCAAATAAATATTCTACGGCCAAAAGTTTAAATCCAACAGAAAATATTTTGGCATCTTTAGCAATTATTACCTGACCAGGCATTGTATCGAGTCCACGAATTGACATTTCCCATTCTTCTGAATTCATTTTCATAAGCGTCATATCCACCATTCCGTTTGGAAGAATTGTTCCAGGAATATCCTTTCCCGATTTGTTTTCCACCATCCAGAAGCTATGAACAAAATGCGAAATAGAATCTTCGGGTAAAAGAGATTGGATTATCATTTTCATCTTCTCACTACAATTGAATTTGGTTTAAATTTCCTTTGTCAGCCGATCCATTTCTTTCAATAAAGTCGGAATTCGAAATTCGCCGGCCATACTTTCAATTTTCTGAAAAGCATCTTCCAAATCAATTCCGATAGAAGTCACAAACAAAGGTTTTTTACTATCGCCTCTAAATAAAGGTTTTTTATCTTTTTCAATACTGGCAAAATTAGTTTTGGCAACACCAATAATTGGAATTTTCTTGTTTAGCTTTTCATATAAATGTCCACCTAAACCGTATTTTTTATCGTCGTCTAAATATACAAAACCATCAACTATTATAATCGTATCTTCTTTTAAATCGATCTTATTCAACAAACTAAGAATACAAGGCAGTTCTCTTTTGTAAAATTCTCCCGGAATATATTCTGAGACATTATCAATAATTTCAGTGTGAACTTTAAAATCTTTTTCTTGGTTCCATTCTGTAAATTCTAAGCAGACTGTTTTGGCTTTATTGTCGTAATAATAAGTATCGAAGGCTAATATCATGATTTGAAAAGATGTTTTATGCGAATATAATTCTATTTCAGCTGAAACTAATTTTCAATCAAACAAATCTCAAAAACTGTTTTTTCGTTTTCATTTTTGTAATTGATGTAACCGCCGTGCGCTTCAATAATATTTTTGGATAAAGTCAGACCAATTCCGGCGCCTTCATTTCTGGTGGTGAAAAACGGCAGGAAAATTTTGTTTTCGATTTCTTTTTCGATTCCAATTCCGTTGTCTGCAATTTTTATAAAAGTTCTATTTTCTTTGGCTTCCGCCGAAATGAAAATCTGTTTTTGATTTGTCTTTTTAAGAGCATTTATCGAATTCGTTAAAAGATTAATTAAAACTTGTTCGATTTGCTGTGCATCAACCGTAATGAAATAATGACGCGAAATTGAATTTACAATCTCGATATTTTCCTTTTTAAACATTGATTCCATAATATCGAGACTATTATTCACCAAATCTTTCAATTCTATTTTTTGTTTTTTTGGCGAAGGAAGCATCGCTAGTTTTCGATAACCTTCGACAAATTTCTGCAAATGATCGCTTCGTCTGAGCATGGTTTCAACGCTGTTTTTTATGTCTTCCAAATCTTCAGAAGACAACGAATCCTGTTCAACCAAATCCTGCAGATTTTGACAAATCGAGCGTATTGGCGTTATCGAATTCAGGAGTTCATGCGAAATCACTTTCATCAAATTAATCCAGGCATCTTTCTCTTTTTTCTCGACAACATTCTGAATCGAATCTAGTAAAACAATAAAATAATCATTCTTAAAAATCTCCGTTCGCGACGCCTGCAAAACAAAAGTTTGCGAATTTTGCTGATTGATACTGATTTCAATTGAAGTTTTTATTTCCTGAAAATCATCTTTTTCAATAATATCACATAATGAAGGCAAATGACTTTTTAGATATTTCCATTTTGAGAATTTCGGGACATTAAAATGCGTCGAAAAATAATCGTTCATCAAAAAAACGTTCCAATCTTTTTCTTGTTTTTGTAGAATAATAATTCCTGTTTCAATATTATTTAAAATCGAAGTATAAATAATGTCTTTTGAAACCTGCTCGTTTTGTTTGTTTTTCAAAATATCATACAACTGAAACAAATCATTTTCTTTCGATTTATGCTTCGAAAAATCCGAACTAAAATCGTTTTGAATAATCGAAGAAATGGTTTTGTCATAAAGTAAAATGATGCTTTTCACATAATTATACAATTCAATTATCAGAAGAAAAACAATTAAAAAACCGAAAATAGGTGCAAAAACAAAATTGATTTTATGCAGATAAATAGAAAATTCAATTCCGGCCAAAATCAAAATTAACCGCAAAAAAAGAAGTTGATATGTTTTTAATGATTTAAGCATATTAATTGGTGCTGATATTATATTTTTCTAAACGACGATATAAAGAACCTCTTGACAAACCGAGTTCTTCGGCAGTTTTGCTGATATTATTATTGTGTTTCAAAAGTGCTTTTTCGACAGTAGCTTTTTCAACCGAAGAAAGCTGAATATCATCCAGATTTTCATATTCGGTGATTTGCTCCAAATCTAAATCGGAAACTGTTATTTTATTGTTTTCGCAGAGAATAATAGCGCGCTCGATTTTATTTTCCATTTCGCGGATGTTTCCGTTCCAGGCATGTTTTTCAATTTGTTCCAAAACTTTTTTGTCAAAAGTAATTTGGCTTCTTCCATATTTTTCACTGATTTTCTCCAAAAGATATTCGGCTAAAGGAATTTTATCTTCGATTCTTTCACGAAGCGGAGGCAAAATAATTTCCATTGTATTAATTCGGTAATACAAATCTTCGCGGAAATTTTTGTCGGCAACTTCGAGTTTTAAATTCAGATTAGTTGCCGTAATAATTCTAACATTTAAAGGTCTTGGTTTTGTTTCGCCTAATCTAGTTACCGTTTTGGTTTGAATCACCTGCAATAATTTTGATTGTAAATGAAGAGGTACATTTCCGATTTCATCTAAAAAAATAGTTCCGTTTTGCGCCATTTCAAAACGTCCCGGCGTATCGGTTTTCGCATCTGTAAAGGCGCCTTTTGCATATCCGAATAATTCGCTTTCGAAAATATTCGAATTCAAAGCGCCCAAATCAACATTAATAAATGGCTGATTTTTTCTTTCAGACTGTGAAAAAATATGATGCGCCAGAACGAATTTCCCAGTTCCATTTTCACCAAGAATCAAAACATTGGCATCAGTTTTTGCAACTTTATCGGCAAGAGAATACGCTTTTTTTATGATTTCAGAATTGCCAATAAAAAAATCATCAACAATTTCAGGACTTTTAATTTTCTTTTGATCTTTTCGAGATTTATCAACAGCTTGTTTTACCGATTCTAATAGTTTTTTATTTTCCCAAGGTTTCAAAATATAATCAAAAGCACCAGATTTCAAACCTTCAACAGCCGTTTCCACTTTTCCAAAAGCCGTCATTAAAATAACAACTGTTTTCGGCGAAAGCGTTTTTATTTCTTTCAATAAATACAAACCTTCCCTTCCATCTTCAAAACCAATTCTGTAATTCATATCCAACAAAACAACATCAATGGTATTTTTTGCCAATAATTCGACAATATTTTTCGGATTATTAAGTGTATAAATGTTCTCAAAATACTTTTTCAGATAGACTTTTGACGCAAAAAGGATGTCTTCCTGATCGTCGATGATTAAAATTGATGCATTTGTCTTTTTCATTTTTGTTCGGTTTTGGACGAAAGGTGTCCAGTTATGGACAGTGAAGCTTTTTTTCAGAAAATAAAATATTAAAAATAAAGCAGTTACAAAGTTTAAATTTTTGGCATAAAAATCACAATTGTACTAGTAAATCACTAATTATTAAGCTCTTTCGAAAGTAAAAATAACAAAAAATTGCATTGTTAATTATCTTAATTTTCAGACGCGTTTCTTTTACTTCCGAAGGGAAAAATCTAAAAAGAGAAAATCAATCAAAACTAAAAACAATCCATTATGATTACCATTAAAAAGCTTTCAAAAGTATTTAGAACTGAGGAATTAGAAACCAGAGCATTAAGTGAAATTTCGTTAACAATCAATCAAGGCGATTTTATTTCGATAATGGGGCCATCCGGAAGTGGAAAATCGACTTTATTAAATATTGTCGGGCTTTTGGACAGCGCTTCAGATGGAAGTTATGTCCTGCTTGATCAGGAAATGGTTGGTTTGAAAGAAAAATCAAGATCGAAAGCCAGAAAAGAAAATATCGGTTTCATCTTCCAAAACTTTAATTTGATTGATGAATTATCGGTTTATGACAATATCGAATTGCCTTTGATTTACAACAATGTTCCATCTTCTGAAAGAAAACAAAAAGTAAATGAGATGGCCAAAATTCTAGGAATTTCTCATCGATTGAAACATTTTCCGCAACAACTTTCGGGTGGACAACAACAACGTGTGGCGGTTGCAAGAGCTTTAATCAATAATCCGAAAATTATTTTAGCCGATGAGCCAACCGGAAATCTGGACAGTAAAAACGGAAATGAAGTTATGGAATTACTAACTGATCTTCATGCCAGCGGTTCTACAATTTTGATGGTTACGCACTCGGATTATGATGCTTCTTTTTCGCAAAAAACCATTTTAATGAAAGATGGTGTTATTCTTTCTGAAAAACAGAATCATCGAAATGTTGACGTTTTAGTAAATTCTAAAAACTAGAGTCATGCTAAAAAATTGGATCAACACATTTTTTTATCACATCAAAAACAACAAACTGTTTTCGATTCTGAATATTTTGGGATTGTCAATCGGAATGGCGACTTTGATTTTTGCGATTCTTTTTTGGAACGATGAACATTCGTATGATCAATGGAATCCCGAAAAAGACAAGATTTATTCGGTCTTAAATGACATTGGCGGAAATAATATCTGGACAACAAATGCGGCAACAACCGGCCCAATGTTAAAAGCAGTTTCTTCAGACGTAGAAAGCTATTGTTATTTTTATGCCGAATATGCTAAAGATGTTATTTCATATCATGACAAAAAGGAAGTACTAAACAAGATTTTTACCGCTCAAAGTAATTTCTTTTCTTTTTTTCCTTACCGATTTATTCATGGAAACGGCAAAACGGCAATTCAGGACCGAAGCAGTATTGCTTTATCTGAAGAAACTGCCGAACGACTTTTTGGAACAGAAAATCCAATGGGAAAATTAGTCAAATATAATGGTCAGTTTTTTACTGTTCGGGGCGTTTATGATCTTTCTGAAAAATCGTCTGTAATGCCCGAAGCTGTCACAACCGTTATTGATGATGACATCGAGCGAACAAAAGATCAATGGAGTTATCATTACGGACTGGTTCTTAAAATTAAGAATCCGAATACCACAGGCAGAATTATAAAAACGTTAGATAATTTATTCTTTGAAAATTGCACAAAAGTGTACGCAAAACAAGAAGGAATGACCGTGACTGAATTTATAAAAAAGTACGGCGATCCTGTAAAAGCAAGTTTATTGCCATTGCCAGAAGCAAAATTATATACCGGAAGCACTCCTTTTTCTGAGCCAAACGGAAACATGCAATATCTATTAATCTTAATGGGCTTGTCGATTTTAATTTTATCACTTTCTATTGTAAATTATATTAATCTGGCGACTGCAAATGCCATAAAAAGAGCCAAAGAAATTGGAGTACGAAAAATTACTGGCGCCACAAAAGGACAAATTGTAATTCAGTTTGTTTTTGAAACGGCATTAATTACGATTTTTTCCGCTTTACTGGCATTAGTACTTGTCGAAGTTTTATTGCCCTATTATAATTCATTTCTAGATAAAAATTTGGTTCTGGTTGGCGCTCAATTCTACACGCAATTAGTACTAATTACGTTGCTTGTCATTCTTGTTTCAGGAGTTTTGCCAGCTGTTTATGTTTCGAATTTTGAAGTTTTAAAAGTTTTGAAAGGAAATTTCTCTCGAAGCAAAAAAGGAATCTGGCTTCGCAACGGAATGTTGGTTTTACAATTTGCAATTGCAACCTTTTTTATTATTGGCTCTTTTATAGTTTACAAGCAGGTCAATTTTATGGCCGAAAAAGATTTAGGTTTTAAAGGATCACAAGTTGTAGATATTACTTTTAAACCTAAAAAAGGAAAAACACAATATGAGAGATACAAAGTTTTAAAACAAGAAGCCCTGAAAATAAAAGGTGTCGAAGGTGTTTCGACAGCATTATTTGCAATGGGATCTCAGGAAAATTCATGGTCAAGCGCAAATTACAAAAATGAGAAACCCTTTTTAGTACAAGAAATGGCAATGGATTTAGATATGCTGGATATGTTGGATATTAAAGTTATAAAAGGGAGAAAATTAAATCCTTCTATTTCTTCAGATACAATTTCGTCCGTTCTTATAAATGAAGAAGCTGCGAAAATGATTCCAGAAAAAGATATTTTAAACAAAACCATTTTATGGCGAGATCAAAAAGTCAAAATAGTTGGTGTTGTCAAAAATTTCAACTATTTCGGACTTGAGAGTCAAATTGCGCCAATGGTTTTCTTTTATGTCACCAAAATAAATGGCGTAAAAGATGATATCAGACATATCTTCATTAAAGTAAAACCAGATGATATTTCAGAAACTATTGCTGGCATTAATAAATTTTGGACTCAAAAAGTAGATTCTGAATATCCATTCGAATATAATTTTGTCGATAAAAACTACGCCCGAAATTTTAAGAAATATGAAAACCAAAGAAACTTATTTGCCTTATTAAATATAATCGTAATCCTTATTGCCGTTTTCGGATTGTTTGCTTTAGCTTCATTTTCTATGGAAAGACGATTAAGAGAAATCGCCATCAGAAAAACGCTCGGTGCCGAAACCAATATATTGCTCAAAGAATTATCAAAACAATATGTGATTTTTTGTGTAATTGGTTTTCTAATCGGAATTATTCCGGCCTATCTGTTATTGCAAAAATGGCTCGAAAATTTTGCCTTCAGAATTGATATTCCGATTTTACCTTTTTTAATCGCTTTTGTGTCTTTACTATTTCTGACATTGACAATCGTTTTGGCAAAAGCTTACCAAGTAACAAAAGTTGAAGTTCTACGATATTTAAAATACGAATAAGATGCTAAAAAACTGGATCAATATATTTATTTACCAAATTAAAAACAACAAGCTTTTTACAGCTTTGAATGTTTTAGGATTATCAATTGGAATTTCTGGTTTGATCTTCGCATTACTTTATTGGAACGACGAACAAAGTTACGATGCCTGGAATCCGGAAAAAGAGAATGTCTATCAGGTTTTGGCGCAATTAAGCGACATGCCTGTTACTACAAATAACCCGGTACGTTTAAAACCGCATTTAGAAAGTGATCCCAATGTCGAAACTGTTGTATACGCAGATGAATGGTATCAAAAAAGCAAAGTGATGTACAACGGACAAAAAGAATTTGTTGATAAAATCATTAATGCAGAACGCGGTTTCTTTACTCTTTTCCCTTTTGAAATCATTTATGGAAATGCAACATCAGCTCTAAAAGACGAGAACGGTATTGCCATCTCCGAAAAATTATCACAACGTTTCTTCGGGAATCAAAATCCAGTGGGCAAGCAAATCAAATGTTTTGACACTATACTTACGATTGGTGCTGTATATCGTATTCCTGGGAATTCTTCGATAGCGCCAAATATAGTAGTCAATCGAATGAAAAATCTAGCAGATCCTGCTCAAAATCCCGGCCTTTTTGTTTTAAAATTATTAGTGAAACTAAAAGATCCATCAAAAGCAGATCTAACCAGAAAAATGCTTGAAAAAGTATTTTATGATGAGATTATTGTAAGAAGTGCCAAACAAGCAGGTTTTACACCAGCAGAAATGGTTAAGAAAATTGGAAACTTCAAAGTTTATATGGAACCTCTCTCAAAAGCCAGATTACATTCGATTACAGATGGCTATCCAGAAGGTAGAGGCAATTACCAGTTTCTAATGATAATGGCAGGTTTATCCGTTTTAATTCTTGTTTTGTCTATTGTCAATTATATTAATTTGGCAACAGCAAATGCCATTAAGCGAGCCAAAGAAGTTGGCGTGCGTAAAATTTTAGGCGCCTCAAAAAGAGATATTGTCAATCAGTTTATATTTGAAACTGTTCTCATCACACTATTTTCAATTCTTTTAGCATTAGTAATCGTAGAAGTGGTATTGCCATACTATAATTCATTTTTAGGAAAGAATCTAAGAATCATTGAAGCACAGTTTTATATCCAATTAATAATAGTCTTCATCGTAACAATAATAGTTTCTGGTATATTTCCAGCGCTTTACGTTGCTAATTTTGAAACTTTAAAAGTTCTTAAAGGCAATTATGAAAGAAGCAAAAGTGGTGTTTGGCTTCGAAATGGAATGCTTATTTTCCAATTTGCAATTGCTACATTTTTCATCATAGGATCTTCTATTGTCTACGAGCAAGTAAATTATTTGAATAATAAAAATTTGGGTTTTAAAGGAAACCAAGTTCTTGCGATTTCATTGAATCTTCCTTCATCTTATTATCAGGGAGAAAATGCCGCAAAAAATATTTTTGACAGATATGAAACGATCAAGCAGGAATTAAAAAAAATTAAAGGTGTTGAAAAAGTTTCAACAGGTCTTCTTTCATTCGATGGAACCGATCATTCTTTTTGGCCCATTTGGTATCATGGTGTGTTATTCAAGCAGAAAGCCATCGGACTTGATTATGCTATGCTCGACTTGTTGGACATAAAAATAATAAAAGGAAGAAATTTTGATCCAAAATTTGCTTCAGATACCATTAACTCAGTATTGCTAAATGAAAAATCATTGCAATTAATGAATATCAAGGATCCAATTGGAAAAGAAATAAAAATCGGAAACCAATCAATGAATATTATCGGAATTGTGAAAGATTTTAATTTATTAAGTCCCGAAGTTGAAGTACCTCCAATTACATTTTATCATATAAAAACATTAGGGATGGCTCCAGAAATAAATCGTATTTATATTAAATTAAAATCCGACAATATTCAAAATTCAATTACAGATATTGAGAAATTTTGGAAAACAAAAGTTGACACCGAATATCCATTTAAATATGATTTTGTCGATAAAGAATATGCGCGAACATATGAGTCTTATGTCAAACAAAAGAATCTTTTTTTACTATTAAATATAGTCGTAATTCTTATCGCATTATTTGGATTATTTGCATTGGCATCATATTCAATCCAAAGACGAATGAAAGAGATTGCAATCAGAAAAACTTTAGGGGCTGAAACAAATGTTTTACTCAAAGAATTATCTAAGCAATATATCTTATATTGTATAATAGGCTTTTTAATTGCATTATTCCCCATTTACTTCCTATTGAATAAATGGCTTCAAAATTTTGCATTTAGAATTGACATTACGATAACACCATTTCTTTCTGGATTTATTCTACTATTATTTCTAACTTTAATAATTGTTTTAGCTCGCGCATATCAGGCAACTAAAACAGATATCTTGAAATACCTGAAATACGAATAGAAAATTGATAAAGGTAATTTTTCATCTTTAATCTTAATTCATAAAATAAAGAGGCTCCAATACAAAAAATTGAAGCCTCTTTATTATTCTATTCCTTTTACAATTCCACGTTTTGAAAATTTAATAAAATTAAGAATTTCATCGCGCTCAAAAGTAGGTTTGAAATTTCGTTCGATAAAATCCAAAGCTTGTCTAGTATTTTTATTTTCCTGAAAAATGATTTTGTAAATTGATTTAATCTCTTCGATTTTCTCCGAAGAAAAACCTCTTCTACGAAGACCAACAATATTTAATCCGGCAAATCGTAAAGGTTCGTGAGCGACAGTTATATAAGGAGGAATATCTTGAACAATTCTACTCAAACCACTAATCATGCAATGACCACCAATTCTGGAAAATTGATGAATCGCACTCAGACCACTAATATTAACCCAGTCATCCACAATCACTTCACCAGCCATACCAACGCTAAAACCAATAATACAATTATTTCCAACAAAACAATCATGCCCTATATGAGCATTTGCCATAATTAAATTAAAATTTCCAATTCGAGTTATTCCCTTTGAAGCAGTGCCACGATTTATAGTAACATTCTCTCTGATTACATTATTATCACCAACTTCAAGTAAAGTATATTCATTCACAAACTTCAAATCCTGAGGAATTCCTCCTATTACGGATCCTGAATGAATTTGGCAATTGTTCCCAATTCTGGAACCGCTTAAGATTGTAACGTTATTACCAATCCAAGCGTGATCACCTATAATTACATCATTTTCAATTGTAGAAAAATTACCAAAGTGGGCATTTTTTCCAATAATTGCATTCTTATCTATTTCAACATTTTTCAATATTTCTAAGTTTAATAATAAAGCAAATATTAGAAAAAAGAAAAGTTTATTTTTTGACCTAATATCAAATAATTGAAGCTCGAATTCGGCTTAAAGTTTCCTGGCTTACACCAATTAGTGAAGCGATGTGTTTCAGCTTTGCTTTTTGAATAATTTGAGGGAATGATTCTAATAGAAATAGATATTTTTTTTCAGCCGTCATTAAACGAAATAAATGATGAAATTCATTTATACTAGAAAGATAATGCCGTAGTTGCTTAAGATGAAATTTTAAAAATAACGGATATTCCAATAAAAGCTGTTCATTAGAATATGATAAAGAATAGACAACTGTGTCCTCACAAACCTGAAAAATTTCAAAAGAAGGTTTTTGTTCAAAAAAACTGCTCATGGAAGTTACAAATTGATTGTCGGTATAAATCCACTTCGTAACTTCTTCATCATTCTCAAAACAAAATCTTCGAACTGCACCAGAACTTATGAAATAAATCTTGTCGCATATTTTATGCTCTTGGATTATAAACTCATTCTTCTTAAACTTTTCTTCAACAAAAAATCTCCGAATCGCATTTTCAGTGTCAGCATCTAGCTTTTGAAAACTATTTATAACGGTAATTAGCTCGTTCATACTTTAACTTATAAGGAAACAAATTTATCATTATATTTTAAAGAAGAGAGTTAAAGATAACAAAGCCAAATGAAAAGGTTTTAAAATACACATAAGCACCCCAAAACACAAAAAATCAAATATATGAGATTGTTCCAAAAAAAAACTTCAATTAGCAAAGCCAATTGAAGTTTTAGTACTCAGAGCGGGACTTGAACCCGCACGAACATTGCTGTTCACTGGATTTTAAGTCCAGCGTGTCTACCAATTTCACCATCCGAGCATGATGTGGTACCTCCAGGGATCGAACCAGGGACACATGGATTTTCAGTCCATTGCTCTACCATCTGAGCTAAGGTACCTAAAATTATTTATACTACTATAAATAAAGTAAAGAATAAAAAACCCTGTAACTCACGAAACAGGGTTCTCAAAAGAAAGGCGACGACATACTCTCCCACATAATTGCAGTACCATCTGCGCAGGCGGGCTTAACTTCTCTGTTCGGGATGGGAAGAGGTG
>NZ_FXTA01000006.1 GCF_900182645.1 Flavobacterium resistens
AATTGTATATGTTCAGAATCCTGACGGAAGTTGGACTCCAATTAACGGAAGAGACGGAAGAGACGGAAGAGACGGAGTAGACGGAAGAGACGGAGTAGATGGAAGAGACGGAGAAGTAGGAGTAGGTTCTGGAGTAGGAGCTCCTGGGCCAGCAGGTACGCCTGGCGCTCCCGGAAAAGACATCAAGATTTATACGGATACTGAAACGAAAATTGTATATGTTCAGAATCCTGACGGAAGTTGGACTCCAATTAACGGAAGAGACGGAAGAGACGGAAGAGACGGAGTAGATGGAAGAGACGGAGTAGATGGAAGAGACGGAGAAGTAGGAGTAGGTTCTGGAGTAGGAGCTCCTGGGCCAGCAGGTACACCTGGCGCTCCTGGAAAAGACATCAAGATTTATACGGATACTGAAACGAAAATTGTATATGTTCAGAATCCTGACGGAAGTTGGACTCCAATTAACGGAAGAGACGGAAGAGATGGAGTAGATGGAAATCAAGGTATCCAAGGTGTAAAAGGAGACCAGGGAGATCAAGGTATCCAAGGTGTAAAAGGAGACCAGGGAGATCAAGGTATCCAAGGTTTGAAAGGTGATCAAGGAAATCAAGGTATCCAAGGTTTAAAAGGTGATCAGGGAGATCAAGGTATCCAAGGTTTAAAAGGAGACCAGGGAGATCAAGGTATTCAAGGTTTAAAAGGTGATCAGGGAGATCAAGGTATTCAAGGAGTAAAAGGTGACCAAGGTATTCAAGGTATCCAAGGTTTAAAAGGTGACCAGGGAGATCAAGGTATTCAAGGTGTAAAAGGAGACCAGGGAGATCAAGGTATCCAAGGTTTGAAAGGTGATCAAGGAAATCAAGGTATCCAAGGTTTAAAAGGTGATCAGGGAGATCAAGGTATCCAAGGTTTAAAAGGAGACCAGGGAGATCAAGGTATTCAAGGTTTAAAAGGTGATCAGGGAGATCAAGGTATCCAAGGAGTAAAAGGTGACCAAGGTATTCAAGGTATCCAAGGTTTAAAAGGTGACCAGGGAGATCAAGGTATTCGAGGTATCCAAGGTATCCAAGGTATTCCAGGAGAAGCTGCAGGAAAAGGAGATAAGGGAGATCAAGGTATCCAAGGTATCCAAGGTTTAAAAGGTGACCAAGGAAATCAAGGTATCCAAGGTTTAAAAGGTGATCAGGGAGATCAAGGTATCCAAGGTTTAAAAGGAGATCAGGGAGATCAAGGTATTCAAGGTTTAAAAGGAGACCAGGGAGATCAAGGTATCCAAGGTTTAGCCGGAGTAAAAGGTGACCAAGGAGATCAAGGTATTCAAGGTCTTAAAGGAGATCAAGGTATCCAAGGTATTCAAGGTCTTAAAGGAGATAAGGGAGATAAGGGAGATCAAGGTATCCAAGGTATTCCAGGAGAAGCTGCAGGAAAAGGAGATAAAGGAGATCAAGGTATCCAAGGTCTTAAGGGAGACAAAGGAGATCAGGGTATCCAAGGTATCCAAGGTCTTAAGGGAGACAAAGGAGATCAGGGTATTCAAGGTATTCAAGGTTTAACTGGAGCAACTGGTGTAGGTCTTAAGGGAGACAAGGGAGATCAAGGTATCCAAGGTCTTAAGGGAGACAAAGGAGATCAAGGTATCCAAGGTATTCAAGGTTTAACTGGAGCAACTGGTGTAGGTCTTAAGGGAGACAAAGGAGATCAAGGTATCCAAGGTCTTAAGGGAGACAAAGGAGATCAAGGTATCCAAGGTATTCAAGGTTTAACTGGAGCAACTGGTGTAGGTCTTAAGGGAGACAAAGGAGATCAAGGTATCCAAGGTCTTAAGGGAGACAAAGGAGATCAGGGTATTCAAGGTATTCAAGGTATTCAAGGTGTCGCTGGAATTGGTGGAAAATCTACTGCTGGAACAAATGTAACAATTACAGGAACTGGAACAGCTGCAGATGCATACGTGATAAATGCCGTAGTGCCACAACAAGCAATTGACGAATTTACGGCTACTGCAGGACTAGTAACATTTACACTTTCAGCAACGCCATCATCTTTGTCTAAAGTGAAAATGCACATTAATGGAGTTCGTATTGATAATAACGCGATTGCACTAAGTGGAAAAGTAGTTACTTATACACCGGCAAGTAATGGTTCATATAGCTTGATGGCTGGTGATAATATTATTATTGATTATTTAAAATAATATTCTAAAGCTTAAAATACACACTCTTTTAGGTAAAATTAAAAGAGTGTGTAAATCTAAAAGAGTGAAAAAATGAAAAAGATATTATGTATGCTTTTGCTAGCCCCAACTGTTTATATAACGGCACAAACTTCAGAAACACCAGAAACCGTGGTTACTCAAAATGGAAAAAAAGTTACTTTCTTTCCAAATCTTGAACCAGCTTGGTATTTAGGTGGAAATGCAAATGGTGCTTTAAAGTCAATTGGAACGAAAGACAACTTTAATCTTCCATTTATGACTAATAATACAGAAAGGATGACTTTAACGACCGGCGGTTTTTTAGGTCTTAATACAACTACGCCCCAATCAGCATTTAATATTGTTAACGATAATGTAGGTGATGGGTATGATGATCTTAGTATAGTTTCATATGGTGATAATTATTCTGGAGCAATCTTTTTAAATAGCGCAAAGAACACAAAAGCTGATCCTAAAGCGATGGATGTAAATACAGTAATGGGTACTATCGCATTTAGAGGTTGGAATGGCACAAGTTATTATGATGCCTATTCAGGAATAAGAGGTTATTATATGGGTACTAAAAATAGTGATTTGAGGTTTTATACTAGTAATACGGAAAAACTAAGAATCACGGATGTTGGAAATGTAGGTATAGGTCGTCAAGATCCTACGGTAAAGTTAGATGTATATAACCAAACAGCTGGAGCTGTAAAAATTGTAGATGGTACACAAGGCGCTGGTAAAGTACTTACTTCAGATGCAAATGGTTTGGCAACATGGCAGTCGCCAGTAAGCGCTAGTACCTTTATCGCACCACAAGGAACTAATCTTAAACTTACTTATGATACATGGAACTATTCAAAACGATCTTTATCACTTTCAAAAGGTAGATGGATTATTACCTTAACAGATAGAAGTTTTGGTTTTGCGCCAGGAGCTACCTATGCAGATATGATTGCAGGATGGTCTTCAAGTGCTAGTAGTTATATCCCTTCAACTCTTTTTGCAAATGGTGGTCATACTTGTGTATCAACTCAGGCAGTTCCATCTGGAAATAAATATCTAAATTGGAATTATACATTTGTTATAGATGTTACAACTCCAACTACGATATACCTTTTCTTTAATATTTCTTCTGATGTTAGAACGGGTAACGTAAGCATCTATAATGGAGAAGGAGGACTTTATTCAACCGCATACGGAGCATTAATTGCACAAAAAGTTATGGAATAAAATGATAATATAGCCATAGAACGTTGCCCTAATATAATTTGATCGATACGTTTTTTAAGAGAATCAATAATTTTTGAATTTAAAAAGAAACATTAAAAAATGAAAAACCTACTATATAGTTTAATGTTGATGCAAAGTTTTTTTACGATTGCACAAACAAATCAAATAGCAGTTAGCCCAAACGGAAAAAAAGTGAGTTTTTTTCCAACTCAAGCCCCAGCCTGGTATTTAGGAGGAAATACGAATGGTGCTGCTGAAGCAATAGGAACTAAGAATAATTTTGATTTTCCATTTTCAAGTAAAATAGATAGTGGTGGTTTGTTTGGTTGGCAGACTATGAAGTTGACAACCGATGGTTTCTTAACCTTTGGCTCAAGAAAACCTGAAACGGTGTTACATATTGTTGATCATCTAAAAAATGATGCTTATGATGATATTAGTGTAGAAACACATAGTAATACAGCTACTCCACATTTGTTTTTAAACCGTGCACGAGGTACTAAGGCTGCTCCCGAAACATTAGCTGCAGGGGATAGGATTGGGGGGGTAATCTTCAGAGGATTCGATGGTTCTATAGAAGCAAATAGTGAGACACCTTTTGTTTTTAGTGACTTAGATAATTCTGGTGTACTTAAAGCATATGGAGGTATAAAAAGTTATTATACAGGAAATTCACTCAGCGATCTTAGATTCTATACTACAAATAAAGAAGCCGCAAGGATTACAGATAATGGAAATGTTGGTGTAGGAAGTGTTAATCCAGGTGCAAAACTTGAAGTAAATAATGGTACAACAGCAGGTGCGGTTAAAATTGTAGATGGTACGCAATCTTTGGGCAAAGTACTGACTTCAGATGCAAATGGACTAGCAATATGGAGTGAGCAAGCAATTACAACTATTGTAGGAACAAGGCCAAGTACTTCGATTGATTTTTCAGCTGGAAATACTGAAAATGCTATCGGCGGTTCAATCAATTTGCCTGTTGGCAATTGGCTTGTAAATATTGGCTTGCTTGTTAGGGCCAAAACAGGAGAAAGTGTCAAACCCAATACATGTTATACTGGGAGGTTTACCTTATCGAGTAGCAATACACAAAATATTCAAACCGGATTTAGTTTTATTGGAAACAATTTGATTTTTCAAACTACCAGTACAGGAACAAAAGTTCCGTCTAATTATCCATTATTTGCATCAGGAGTTATTAGAGTAAATATTACAACACCTGTAACCTTATATATCTGGAATGCAGCATCAAGTCATACGGTTTACGGATGTGGCGAAATTGGATCCATAGGAAATAATGGTGAGAATTACATTTATGCAACCAGAACACAATAGATAATTAAAAAAGAATTTTTGAATTATACATTGAATTAAAAATGAAAAAAATACTATACAGTTTACTATTAATGCAAAGTTGCCACATGATTGCTCAAACTCAAGAAACTGTGGTTACGCCAAACGGAAAAAAAGTTACCTTTTTCCCGACTACATCACCAGCTTGGTATGTGGGTGGCAATACAAATGGATATATTGGGTCACTTGGAAATATTGATGATTTTGATCTTTCGTTTATAACAAATAATAAAGTCAGGATGACACTAACAAAAGAAGGTTTGTTAGGAATTAATACAACTACACCCGCAACAGCATTAAATATTGTCAATGATAATTTAGGTGATAATTACGATGATATTAGTCTGGTTACATATAATGGTTTTGGTAGTACTGAGGCAGCCCCAAATCTTTTTTTAAGCCGTTCCTTAAACGTTGGTGGTGGTGGTGAACTTTGGGAATTAGCAATAGGAGATCTGATTGGAGGAGTGGCTTTTAGAGGATTTAATGGTTCTAATTTTGACAAAGCCTATTCAGGTATGAGAAGTTATTATACAGGACCTTCACGCAACGATCTCAGGTTTTATACCAGCAATAAAGAAGCTGTAAGGATTGCAGATAATGGAAATGTAGGGATTGGAAGTATTAATCCAACTGCAAAACTTGAAGTAAATAATGGTTCAACAGCTGGGGCAGTTAAAATTGTAGATGGTACACAAGGTTTAGGCAAAGTACTCACTTCAGATGCAAATGGTCTGGCAACATGGAAAGATCAGGCAGTTACAATTATTGAAGGAACTAGGCCAAGTACTTCAATTGATTTTTCAGCTGGAAATACTGAAAATGCTATTGGAGGTTCAATCAATTTGCCTGTTGGCAACTGGCTTATAAATATTGGCTTGCTTGTTAGAGCGAAAATAGGAGAAAGTGTCAAACCCAATACATGTTATACCGGAAGATTTACTTTATCCAGCAGTAAAACACAAAATGTTCAGACAGGATTTAGTTTCGTTGGCAGCAATTTGATTCTTCAAACGGCCAGTACAGGAGTAAAAGTACCACCTAATTATCCACTATTTGCATCAGGAGTTATTAGAGTAAATGTTACATCACCAGTAACCTTATATATATGGAATGCAGCATCGAGCCATACTGTTTATGGATGTGGCGAAATTGGATCAATAGGCAATAATGGCGAGAATTACATTTATGCAACTAAAACGCAATAGATAATTAAAAAAAGAAATTTTAAGAAATATATTAAATAAAGATAAAGTGAAAATGAAAAAATTACTATATAGTTTATTATTACTGCAGAGTGCTTTTATAATGGCACAAACTTCTGAAACAGTAGTTACGCCAAACGGGAAAAAAGTTACTTTTTTTCCAACTCTCTCGCCAGCTTGGTATGTGGGAGGTAATACAAACGGTGCTTTAAAATCATTAGGTACTAAAGATAATTTCAACCTTCCGTTTATAACAAACAACGTTGAAAGAATGACATTAACGACTGCTGGTTATTTAGGTATTAATACAAATGCACCATCATCGGCAATAAATATTGTTAACGATAATATTGGTGATGGTTATGATGATCTTAATATAGCTTCATATGGTGTTGGATATTCTGGATCTATATTTATTAACAGTGCAAATAATACTAAAGCTAGTCCTGCAGCGATGGATGCTGGTACTACAATTGGTCAAATAGCATTCAGAGGTTACAATGGATCAAATTATACAGCAGCATTTTCGGGAATGAGAGCTCATTATATGGGTACTGCAAATAGTGATCTTAGATTTTATACTAGTAATGCAGAAAGACTAAGAATCGAGGATGGTGGAAATGTAGGTATTGGTACTACTAATCCTTCTGTAAAACTTGAAGTAAACAATGGTGCAACAGCAGGTGCAGTTAAAATTGTAGATGGTACACAAGGTTCTGGTAAAGTATTAACTAGTGATGCAGATGGAAAAGCAACTTGGCAATCTTCTGTAAATGGTTATGTAGGAAGTATAACGCTTGGAAATGGTACAGGTTATGTACTTAGAGGAGATGGTGATTGTACTATTGATTCATATGAAACGGAAGGGATTACAAGCTCAATTAAATTAACTCCTGGTATGTACATTTTATATTGTACATCTATGCCTTATCATTATCCTATGTCAGCAGCACATGAAGCAGCAGGAGATAAGGAAGCATCAGGTATTAGTATTATTCCCGTAGCAACAGGGGGATTAACATTAAAATCTACTGGACTTTATACTGTTAATACTGCTATAAGAACTTATACAAATAATGTTACACCTATTGTTATTGAAGTGTTGACTACAGGAAATTTTGCACTCCGCTTTATGCCAAGACTAGATTGTCAGCAAGCTGCATTCAATTTTAGTGCAATGTATTTCACAATGAACATTTTCAAGGCTTAGATTCATAAATATCCTTAATGCTTTTTTTGCTAACAGTAAGCTATTTTGTGAGAACTGATATCCTTTTATCCCTTTAGTAAGTAAGATTTTCCATTTGCTAAATGGAAGATGTAGCATTATGTCCCATCACGATGTTTTTCCGTCTTCATTGGATTATAGTTGCAAGATGGCTCCTTTACTTTTGTCCTGTTAAAAACAAGTTGGATTTGTAGTTGACGGTCAGTAAAAAGTTTTTTAAAAAAGAAAGGTAATGGGAAAAAGGATGAAAAATATAATATGTGCAGTAATGCTTACCATAGGAAGCTCTGTGATTGCACAAACAAAAAAAATTGTTAGTACATATGGTGAATTGTTAGATTATCCACCATCATCAATAGTTTCAAACTCTTTAGATGGGGTTAATTTAACAACTACCGTTAATGGTGTTACAGGATCCCCTGTTGATATCAGTGTTATTGAGCCATGGTGGGTAATGGAAAAATGGGAATTGCCTGCAACTTCGATGTTTCAAAATATTTGGCATGCTGGAAGTGTTGGTATTGGTGGAGGTTATGATTATTTAAATTCAAAATATAAATTTCAAGTATCTGGAAAGTCTATTTTTAAAAGAACAGGTACGTGGCCAAGATCAGTATTAACTATTGATGATGGGTATCAAAAAGAGGGGTATGTGTATACAACTGATAAGGATGGTAATGGAAGCTGGCGCGAGAATGGTGTGCTTCTGGTTGAAGGGATTGTGGGTGGCGACCCTATCAATTTTCCTGCTGGAGGGGCAGATAGCTGTCTTCTTTCATGGCGAATTACTTTGCCAAAAGGAAAATGGCTTGTGAATATGGGCGTGTTGATTAATCCTAAGATTGGAGAGACTACAGTGCCAAATAGTAATTATGCAGGAAGATTTACACTATCATCTGATTATACTTACATATACAATTCATTTAAGTTTTACGGAAGTAAATTTATTTATAATACAGCTTCTACAGGCTCAGTTCCTGGAAAATATCCCTTGTTTGTATCGGGTGTCTTTAGGGTTGAAAATACCAGTGATGACCCTATTCATATTTATGTATGGAACAGTTCTTCTGTAGGAGGAGCTAAAGGAGGAAAAGAGATAGGAGGTATTGCCAATGACAGTGAAAATTATTTTTACGCTACCAAATGGACTGATGGTGATTTTTTTGCATATCCAGAATGATGTCTTTAACGAATTATAAAATGTGTTAAAAAATATTGAAATAAAATTAACTATGAAAAACAACAAAAAAGAAATGCTTCTCTCAATGACTGCTGTCTTTATGACGTCGTTGGGATTTGCTCAAACAGTAAATACTGGAGAGTTGTTTATTGCCTCAGGCACTCTAATGAATAGTATGCAGGAAGTAAACAATACAGCTACAGGAGAAATCGTAAACGATGGTGATTTGTATTTATACAGTCATTATAACAACGACGGACTTGTAGATTTTTCGCCAGAGGTTACAACTGGTATTACAAGAATGCGTGGTACATCTGGATTTCAAAATATTTCAGGCAGTGTCCCGATGATGTTAAATAATATTGAATTTAATAATAACAATATACAGCCAGCTTTTCATCTTTCAAATGAGATTAGAATTTCAGGTCAGGCAGCATTTGAAAATGGTGTTGTAGATAATGAAGAATATGAAGGCCTCGTAGTATTTGAACCAAATGCAACCCATATCAAGGTTCGCAACGAAAGTCACGTAGATGGATTGGTACAAAAAAATGGTAAAAGTGCCTTTACATACCCAATTGGAGATGGAGGATATTATCGTCATGCCCGTATCTCAGCGCCACAAAAAAATGAAGATGCTTTTACAGGTAAATATTATTTGAAGAATTCAGATTTTGAATATTCACATAATAGCAAAGATGATAAGATAAGCATTATAAACAATGCTGAATATTGGACTCTTGATAAAACTGCAGGCAACGATAATGTTTTTCTTACCCTGAGCTGGAATGAAGACACAACTCCATTTGAGATTTACGGTGCTCCCTACGATGAAATTCATATTGTTCACTGGGATGAAAGCAAAAGAAAATGGATAGACCTTGGAGGTGCTGCTAATAGTGCAAGCAAAGAAGTAAGTATGGTAGTTGATCCGCTGCAGTCTTACGGGATATTTACTCTAGCACGTGTCAAAGCAGAACTTAGTGATCTTGTAATATACAATGCTGTATCTCCAAACGGAGATGGAATGAATGATTATTTCAAAATTGATGGAATTAAGAATTATCAAAATAATACAGTAGAGATTTATAATCGTTGGGGAGTAAAAGTTTTTGAAACTAAAGCTTATGATACAACAGGTAATACTTTTCAAGGATATTCAGAAGGTCGTGTTACTATAAATAAAGATAAAAAATTGCCTGTAGGAACCTACTTCTATATTATTAATGTTCAAGATTATAAGGAAGGAAAAGATTTTAAAAAATCGGGTTACTTATACATCAGTTATTAAAAGTATTGTGGGATATGATATCCATGATTGACTATAAATGTAAATGAAGATGTAATCTTGGATATCACATCTTTATGCTAAAATAATTTAAAATGAAATTAAAAAACAAAATACAGAAATATATACTTTTATTTTTGGTAGCTGGGTGTGCAATGACAGCAAATGCCCAGCAGGAGTCGCAGTTTACCCAGTATATGTACAATACAGTAAGTATAAATCCCGCTTATGCAGGATCTAGAGATGTATTGAGTATAAATGGTTTATATAGAACCCAATGGGTTGGATTAGAAGGAGCGCCAAAAACGGCAACATTTTCTTTGAATACTCCTGTAAATGATAGAGTTGGTTTGGGAGTTTCGGTACTTAGTGATAAAATTGGACCATCAAGCGAGACCGGTGTGTCTGCAGATTTCTCATACAACATCGTATTAAATGATACCTATAGATTGTTTTTTGGACTTAAAGGAACAGCAAATTTTTTAAACATTGATTACAGTAAATTGGAAATTTATAACCCAGAAGATCCAAATATGCAGCAAAATCTTGATAAGAAATTCTCGCCAAACGTAGGTGCAGGAGTCTATTTGCAGTCAGATAAGGCTTATGTTGGTTTGTCTGTTCCTTCAATTCTAGAAACAACGCAATATAATCATGGGGCGGTTTCACATGTTAAGGAAAAAATGCATGCTTATCTTATAGGAGGTTATGTGTTTGATTTATCAACAGAAGTAAAATTTAAACCTGCTGTTTTATTAAAAGCGACAGTTGGTGCGCCTTTGCAGGCTGACGTATCGGCAAACTTCCTGTTTAGTGATAAGCTGACATTGGGAGTTGCTTACAGATGGGATGCAGCTTTTAGTGCATTGGCTGGTTTTCAAATTACTCCAGGCTTAATGGCTGGTTATGCTTATGATTTCGATACTACAAATCTGGGTAATTATAATTCTGGTTCGCACGAGATTTTCCTTCGTTTTGAAGTATTTAAAAACAATCAACGCATTTTTAACCCGCGTTTCTTTTAAGAATTATAAGCCATAGAAATCATGAAAAAAAAGAATATATATGTTTTAGGAGCATTTTTGATTTGTCTTACCTCATTTTCACAAGGGAAAAATTCAAAACTTGGGAAAGCTGATAAGTTGTATGAGGAAAGAGCTTATTTTAAGTCCATTGAAGTTTATGAGAAAGTAGCTGATAAAGGTTTCAAATCTGTTGAATTGTTCGAAAAATTAGGAGATTCATACTTTTTTAATGCCGAATATGCAAAAGCAAATAAATGGTATGAGGAATTATTTAAATTATCAACAGATGTTGCGCCAATTTATTATTATAGGTATTCTCAAACCTTAAAATCAGTTGGTGATAACAACAAAGCTACTGAATATTTAAAAAAATTCTCAGAATTAAATGCTTCAGATAATCGTTCATTGCAATATGCGAACAACAGCAATTATCTTGCAGATATAACAGATAACTCTAAAAGTTATGTTGTTGAAAATGCTAGTATTAACAGCAGTTTTTCAGACTATGGTGCATCTATTTATAATGATAAATTGATTTTCACTTCTAGTCGTACACCTGAAGATGTAAAATCTAAAAAAGATAATTGGACTGCAGATTACTATTCATCATTATATTCTGCTTCATTGTCAAAAGATAATAAGGTAAGTAATGCTGAATTTTTTGCAAAGGAAATTCAGACCAAGTTGCATGAGTCAGATCCTGTTTTTTCTAAAGATGGAAAAACGATGTTTTTTACAAAAAGTTATGAAACAAAAAAGACAAAACTTAAAAAAGCGGTAGTTCTTAAGATATACAAAGCAACTCTTGTCGATAATAAGTGGTCAAATGTTCAAGAATTGCCTTTTAACAATGATTTGTTTAGCTGTGCACATCCTTCACTTAGTCCGGATGAGAAAACATTGTATTTTGCGTCAGATATGCCGGGCGGATATGGCGAGACTGATTTGTACAAAACTACCATCGATATAACAAATAATACTGTTGGGCTTCCTATAAATTTGGGAAGTAATATTAATACACAGGGTAAAGAAACTTTTCCTTGGATAGGTTACGATAACAAGTTGTATTTCGCATCTGACGGCCACCTTGGGCTTGGAGGGCTTGATATTTTTGTAGCAGAAAATGGACAAGAAAATTATAATCAGAAAGTGATTAATATTGGACAGCCAATCAATAGTAAATATGATGATTTTGGCTTTATCAAACTTCAGAGTTCCAATGCAGGATTTTTTACTTCCAATAGAGAAGGAGGTATGGGTAAAGATGATATTTATCTTTTTAAAGAGCAAGCAGGAAAGCTGAATATTAATGGCCAGGTAATTGACATAATGACAAGTATGCCGATTGCAGCAGCTCAAGTTGTAATCTTTGATAAGAATCATAACGTAATTGGTACAACAAATACTGATAATTTAGGAGGTTTTTTAGCTACTATAGATCCAAAAAAAGATGGTGTTTTTTATGTTAAAGTAGAATCTCCGGACTATGAAATAAAAGAAGTTGAAGTAATTACAAAGGAGATCGATCCTAAAAAAGGAATAGTTTTAACGGTTACAAAAATTAAAACGCCTTTAAATCCAGGTACTGATTTAGCAAAAGTATTAAATATTAAAGAAATATATTTTGATTTGGACAAGGCAAATATTCGACCTGATGCAGAAGTTGAACTTCAAAAAATTGTTCAGGTATTGAAAGAATTTCCAAATATCAAGATTGCAGTCCGTTCACATACAGATAGTAGACAAACTAATAATTACAATATGAATTTGTCTGAGAAAAGAGCAAAAAGTACACGTGCATATATAGTAGCAAAAGGAATTTCTGGAAGCAGGATAACAGCAAAAGGCTATGGAGAAACAATGCTTCTTAATAAATGTTCTGATGGTGTTGAATGTAGTGAAGCAGAACATCAGTTGAACAGGCGTTCTGAATTTATAATAGTTAAATAGTTATTATAGTTTGTTTTTTAAAATCAGGAACTGAAAGTATTAAAATGAATATTATTCGTTTCTGATTTTTATTTTAAAGGTTATAAAAAAAGCTGTCAAGTTTATACTTGACAGTTTTTTTTTATTCTGCTTTTTTTAAATGGAATAATGTTTTTTGACTAAAATTCTTATTTAATTAACTGAAGAAAAAGCTTATTGCTTAATTTTTAGATAGTTATTGTGTAATTAATGGTTATTTGTTAAATTTAATGTGCAAAATATAAATACAGATTATGTTAACCATTAAGCATTCTTATGGCGCAGATTTGGACTGGATTGAATCATTTGCTGCAAGTTTTGGGGGTAAAATAGAGGGGAATTTTATTAAGGTCCCAGAGGAAATAAATACGGGTTTCAGATATT
This sequence comes from Flavobacterium resistens, assembly GCF_900182645.1. GTDB lineage: Bacteria > Bacteroidota > Bacteroidia > Flavobacteriales > Flavobacteriaceae > Flavobacterium > Flavobacterium resistens. Next base: position 13,065 of record NZ_FXTA01000006.1, read on the forward strand.
TTATTGATTGCGGTGATGATTTTGTTATTTATTATATTGATGTTGTTTATAAGACAGAAATACATTTTATTCAATCCCATACAAAAAGCGATTTTATCTGTCTATATTATAATTTAACAGAAGGAAAGGCTGTAAAAGCATTTAACGACTTTTCTTTTAATATGGGGAGATTTGGATATGATTTGGCCTTAATTGATAGCACATTGGAAACAGATTTTTATGTTGCTCCAGATGCAAGATCTTTTGGGATCTGCATTTTTGTTAAAAAAAGCAAGCTTAACACATTTGCACAAAATAATGTTTTGTTTGCACAAAATGTCGAAAAAGTAATGAATCCGGAGAAAAATACTTTTATCAAATTTGATAGAATGTCTCCTGAAAGCTTTCATTTGCTATCTGATTTAAGAAAATTGGAAGTCGGCAGTGCGGTCTTTAACTTAAATTTAGTTGCCGCGGCATATAGTCTTGGTGCAAATTATATGAATCAGGTGTTTAACAACACCATTACTACCGAGAAAGTAAATAAGGATGATCTTTCTAGCATCATTGCAGTACAGGCTTATTTGCACGAAAATGTTGACGGTTTTTTCCCATCTATAAAAACGATGGCTGATAAAGCTTTTATGTCTGAATCAAAATTTAAAGCCTTATTCAAAAAGATAACCGGTACAACACCTCATTCTTACTTTATGGATAGTAAGCTGAGAAAAGCGAAAGAACTTCTTGAAGAGAAGAAATATACGATATCGGAGACTTGTGATGAATTGAAATTCACTAATTATTCTTATTTTATTTTTAAATTCAGAAAGCATTTTGGAATATCCCCAAATACATTTATAAAAAAATTATAGCATTATGTATCGAAATAATCAATTTTATTGTGTGCATCCTGATTGGCAGCAACAATATGCAAGTGAGTATAATGCGGATATATTAGAAAACAAGATATTGCAAATATCGAAAGATCTGGGAGAAGGGCATATTTTTTATGCACAGGCGATACCAGGAATGGCTATATTGTATATAGACTGTAAAATTAACCAGCCTCTGCAAGTAAGAAGGCTTGAAGAAAATACCTATCGTTATATTTTTCACTATGATTTAAGTGATGGTACTAATTTTTTGATAATAAATAATAAAAAAAATAAGGTTGGGATTAAAGTCAATAAAGAAATATCGGTTTTTAATAATCAAATAGAAAGCTATTTTGAACCAGCAGTTGGAAAGCGAACTTTTGTACTTCGTCTTTTTGTCGATCAAAAGCTTATGGGGGAGTTTTTAGAAAGTATTCCAGGTAATGATAATTATGATGAACTGAAAATAAAACTAGCTGGAGCTAAAAATGGTATGTTTTCTGAGAGTATAGATGCAAATAGTTTGTTATTGTTTTTATCAATTAAAGAAAGATCAATGTTTGAAGAATCATTTCATCCTTTTATTAAAGGAGTATCTCTGCAATTGCTAAGTCTTTTTTTTAAAAAAATAACGAATCCAAACTTAGCAGAAAGTAGTCATGCAATAACACAAAGAGACGGTTTAATTAATGCTAAAAATTATCTTTTAAACAACCTAACGGAGAAATTTCCATCAATTTCTTTTTTGGCTGAAATTTCAGGGATGTCTCCAACCAAATTTAAAATCTTATTCAAAAAAGAATTTAATGATACTTGCAAAAACTTATTTATCCAAGAAAAAATGAATCTTGCAAAAACGATGTTGACAAGTGGCGAAAATAATAATTTAACTGAAATTACTTTTGAATTGAATTTTAGTAAGATTAATCAATTTTCATCTTTGTATTTTGAAAAATTTAATAAAAAACCTATAGAAGATTTTGTAAAAAAAAGAAAGGAAGATGCTGAGTGAATTGATGTTTTTATTGTTTTAGCTCAAATAACAACTATAGATGTATTTAAAAAAAATGTCCTCAAATAGTATGTTACTTTTGAGGACTAATTCTGAAGACAATATATTATTTTTAAAACCATGGTTTTTTTCCAACTTGATACGTTTGGTAAAACTCTTCATCAGTTTTTGTCAAATACATTATTCCCTCAATGAATCCAATAAAACCACCAAGGCCACAGGTAACAAAAGTTGCTACTATTTGAATGATCCCTTCTTTTTTATATCCTAAATAAAATTTGTGGACACCAAATGAACCTAATGCAATTCCCAGAACACCTGCTGTAATTTTTTTATTTTCAGACCTACCGTTTTCAACTTTTGTTTTTTCCATTTTATAACATCTTAAAATTTCCTACTCTTTGGATTTTCGGTTCCTCCCTATTTTAAGGTGCAATATTATAAATGGATGGACTTTTAGATTGGATTTTGGGGCTTTTTTTCCATCAATAAAAGACATTTTTGCTTCTTTTGTAAAGCTTTATTTAGCGATAATGTTGCATGTCTTCAGATGTTTATGTTAAGGCTATTTGATACAGTGCAGCATAATAAAAAAACAGAGCTTCATATATGGACTCTATTGTTTACTTCACGGAACTAATTTTAACTGGCGGCTTAATCATTCTCTTAAGCATCCAAAAGAGACAAAATAAGGTTAGTATTGCAGTTAAAATTAAAAGAGGCATGTATCCGATTTTTTCAATAAAATAGACATACCATTTTACAAGTCTTGGTCCCGCTGATCGATATTCTTCACGACTGTATGCGTAATATGTTATGAAACTTCCAACTCCGGCTACAAAAAGGGTAATCAATCCTGGAGTAACGGATGCCTCGAGCGAGGAAAGATATCTTTCTTCTCTTTTAAATCCCAATGAATTGAATTTGTTTTCGAACGATTTTTCTGCTTCTTTAGCGATTTGCGTATTTTGAAAACTGATTTGATCATATGATGTCTTGTCGGCTCTTTTAACACTAAACGATATGTATGAATCGTTTTCTGGTTCAAATTCATATTCGTAAACATCATTTATATTTATGAAGTTATCATAGTGGGTTTCATTAATTATTCCCTTGTCTATTTTTTCAATACAAACTTCCGCGTCTGATTAGGTTAAATCTCCAATGATATAATCCTTATAAATTAATACAACGTGTTCTCCTTTTCCATTAAAAATTGCTTTACTTTTTGAATCTGAATTCATGTTTCTATTTCTATTAAATTTATTAGTAATGAATTTTATTTGAGTATATAGTCACTTTTCTAATAGTTTTATCGTTGTGAATAAAATGTTTTGTAAAACATGGTTTTTAGAAAAGCTTTTTGGGATCTGCTATTTCATATGTTTAAAATAAAACGCAAGGGAAATATTAAAAAAGCGTAGAAAACAAGGTTGCTGCAAACATGATTATTATAAAACAAGCTATATTGACTCCTAAAACTTTTAAATATTTATTAACTGGAGATGTGGTTGTTCTAAAAAGGGTATAATTAATAATTGTTGCTGCTCCTCCTATAAAACCTCCAATTGCACCTCCGCTTAGTACTAATACTATTGGTAATGCGCCAATTACATATTCGTACCATTTTAATTTGCTGGCCATAGGATATTTTTTTTCCGCAATTGTTAATGTTTTTGCAGAAATATCTGGAAAACTTCCTTTTGGAAAGGCTTTCACGATTTCCTGATTAGTAGTTGTAATAAGAAAGGGCTTGCCTTTTTCTTTGCTTTGTTTAACGATAATTCCATTTTGCTTTAATACTGATTTTCCAGTAAAAATATTTTCTTCGTATTCAAAATGATCATTTGGGAAATCAGGAAGTGTAAACTTAAAATTGTTTTTCATTTTACATGTTTATTTGCATGCCAATGTTCTCTAAATGAGTACAAAAGTATTTTGATTTATATTTTGCAAATATATTTTGACTTACTAACAGCCACATGAAGTATGGGTTTAAAAAATATAGAAATAAGCCTTAATTGATCGAATTTAGATTGGGTTTGAATTCTGTTTATAATAATGATTGATGAAGATGTTTCGTTTTATTTGGATATTCGTTAAACGGAGTTATGATATATTGGTTGTTTATCTATCACTATCATATCTTCAATTGTTATTTTCAACGTCCCACCATCGATCATACGATTGTGCTGTACGAAAGGCAAGTAAAAGTGCTACAATTGTTCCTGTAATTGTTGTTATTGATGAGGGAATTACTATTTTGGCAAGAAATGTGAAATGATCTATTAAAGCTATAATTGCAGCCATATATTGCAATTAATAAAATATCCTTCCAAATGTGTTTTAAAAAGTACAGAATGGATTTATAAGTTATTTTAACTACCATTTTAGTACGTTTTTATTAGATATGAGTAATATAGATATTTGCTTTTTCTAAATTATTGTTGACGATTAATTTCAAAAAAAAAATTTCTTATAATTTATTGATAGCTTTTTTTCTTTATTCGTTTTTACTTGTAATAAATGATAATTGACTTTTATTCTTTTGTTAGTAACATATTTTTTGAACAAATAGTTAATAGTATAAAGATACAATTTTGGTTTAAAATTAAATCAAAATATTTACTATTAAGTGTGTAATTATTTCGGTTTTTCCATCATAAAAACAAATATTCAATTATCTGTAATTGGTATAGAAAATATAAAAGCCTTTAGTTTATATAAGGAATTATATAGACTTATTTTAATTTTTTTAAGTCTTTGTCTGTCATTTTCAAAGATGATTTGTATTCTACTTTTGTCAAAATATTTATAGTAAAATAAAAAGATTGTTAGAGACTTGTTTACTAATAGTAGATATAAAACTGTATCAATTTTATGAAGAGTATAAATTTAATATTTTGAAAAATGAAGATGTTAAAAAAGGAAAATGTTTTAATACACGATGAGAAAAGAGTTTTCTTGAAGTTGTTTAAAAAGGAACTTTCAAATCAGTTTAATTTTAGTGAAAATTCTGTCTTGGATAATGATCAGTCAGAAAAAAGTGAACGTTATATATCTGTTGTTTATAGTAAAACCGAATTAATTGATTTTTTGCGAGTGACTCCAAAAGGTACAAATATCTTAGTGTGTCTATTTAATGAGGAACTTTATGACAATGGCTCATTTATGCAGGAAATCAATAGTCTTGTCTCATTAAAAAAATATGAAACAAAACCTGGTATAATTAGAGAGATCCAACAACATTTTCAAAAAACTCCAGAAATAAGAGAACAGTTAATTAAGTCTGGACTTGAAGCTTCTTATATCAGAGAAGCACATTTTGACGGCTTTTACAAAGCGCTTTTTCTTTTTTCATAATTTTTAATCTACAGTTATTAATTCTTTTTGCATTGAATTTTTTTCCTCGCACTTATATTTTATTGTAAGTAAATAGTTATGATTTTGAAAATGAAGGTATTGAAATGTCTTAATAGCTTTCTTTTTTGTCTTTTGCATCTCGTTGTAGTTTTTTGTTTGATTTTAATTTGCAGAATATTTTTAATTTAAAAACATGAAAAAGATTATTTTAACAGCGTTTGCTGTTTTTCTATGCGGATTTGTAAAGGCACAAGAAATTAAATATGGTATTAAAGGAGGCTTGAATGTTGCGAATCTCTCGGAAAATTTTTATGCGTCTAACTCACCAAAAACGGGATTTCATATTGGAGGTTTTGCACAGATAAGATTGTCAGAAAAATTTGTTTTTCAGCCAGAGGTCTTATTTTCTACACAAGGTACAAAAGTAGATAATGCAAGTATATATGACGGTCAAAATAGGTATTTTGGAAGTGTAATTCAGAACTTGAATTACATAAATGTGCCGCTAATGTTTAAATACTATGCTATTGAAAAATTTTCTATTGAGGCCGGCCCTCAAATAGGTTTTTTGACATCAGAAACAACTAAAATAGAAGTGCATGGTGTTAACGAAACTAAAATTGACGCAAATAATTCTTATAAAAACTTTGATTTTGGTTTGAATTTAGGGGTAGGTTATGATATTACAAAGAACATTACCGTTGGAACGAGATATAATTTAGGACTATCTAATATTGGAAAAACAGTTGTGGAAGGATATGGACCTCCTAAGGCGCATAATAGAGTATTTTCATTGTCCGTAGGTTATAAGTTTTAATTTTTTTACCAATCTTACTCTATAAATGAAATGAGCAAAAGATTTATTACTTCTTTGGTAATGAAATTTTTTAGAAAACGAATAACGCTTATTACGGATTTAGTATCCAAGATAAGCGTTATCGTTTTATTAGTGTTTATAATTTGAGCATATACATATGTTTTTGTGCTTGTTAGGAATGTTTGTTTATCAACTATAATTGTTTGCTTTACTAGTTCGTCGTTTCTTTATATTTAATTATATGAACTCTTCAAAAATTATTTTGGAACTCATTTGGAAAAATTAATGATTCCGAAAAAAAAACAAACATATGTTGCCACGAAACTAATTAGTTATTTTTTTTTGATCCAATAATTCCTGTACTTCCAAAACATTTTCTACTTTGTGATTTTTTATCTTAAATATGACAGGAACTACTAATGTAATTTCATTAAATATTTTTCTGTCGACAGTAATGATGGGAAAGTTTATTTTTAATTCAGATTGTGTTTTTTTCCATTTTTCTTGATCTTTATATTTGGAAGTAATACCAACAATATTGATAGAATATTTTTCTTTTAATAGATTGATCTTTGCTATTGCCTTCTTACAATGAATACAAGATGGAGAGAAAAAAAACAAGTATTGAGAATCATTGATTTTTTCATTGTTTATGTTTAACTCTTCGACTGTAAAGCCAATTTTCTTTTTTGAGAAATTCTCAATATAATAGGTATTATATTTTAGTGATAAGAAGACAATTATTAAAGCGGTCATTGAGGCAATAAAAATTTTTAATAAACTTTTATCTTTATTGTATTTGGCATTTTTAAAAATGTAATACGATAGCAAAATCAGTACAGCATTTCTAAGCAAAAAAAGCGAAAAACTATCTGGATTTAAAAAATAAATTCTGCCAAAGCATCGACATGATTCTATTTTTAAGAAAAAATGTCCAATCGTATTAGCGATTGTCATTAAAATGACAAAAACAATAGAAAGAAAAGCAGATTTTTTCAAGAATAAAAGAAAAATAAAGCATACAGCGAAGAAAATTTCGCTAAATAAAATGATATACGATATGTAATAAGGAAGCCCATACTTTTTCATCGTTAATTCAAAACTACTTAGATCAAAATATTTGCCAATGGCTGAGAGTAAAAATATGGCTCCTAATAAAACACTGCAAAATGTTACCAAATTTGATTTACTAATTAAAAAGTCTTTCATTTTTGTTTTTTAAAATAATTAAACAATAGGCGAATAAGTAACATATAGAAAACCACTGGTATGAGTAAGTGTGAAACATTTGACATGCTTAAAGAAACTTCTCGGTTTATCACTTTTGTTGCATAAGTAAAAATATCTACAGGAAAAGTGATTAGAGAATTAGGATTTAAGATAAAAAGGTAAAATAAAAATATTACTATAAATGAATTACTAATAAGGGCATAAACTAGTAAAAAAAAGTCCTTTTGTTTCATTTCAATAACAAACTTATTTTTTATAATTTTCTTTAATAACCCATTAGATTTCTCTCTAAGATTTGGTGTTCTTATATAATCAGAAAGAACCCAATAACCGTCTGTCCTGAAGAAAGGGTTTAGGTTATACAGCGTTTTAAATAAAATAATTGAAGAAATTATAAGCAAAGGCTTGATTGCTGTTATAATGCCAATTATTACCAATAATGTACCAAGTAATAATTCAAAATAAATACCTGCCAGATTTACAATTATTCTTTTGTTGACGTCAAATTTCCATGCGCTCGAAACATCAGCATATAATACAGGTGTAAAGAGGTAAAAACCAACCCCGATACCACTATGGCTTCCGCCAAATTTGTATGTTGCTGATACATGACCAAGTTCATGAAATAAGCTGCTTATAACCATTATTGCAAAGTAAAGCGTAAAGTATTCAAATGAAACATTTTTTATATTTCTTACGATTTCATCATAATTTAAAACAAATGTTAATGAAGTTATTAAGAGAGATATAGTTATCAAAAATTTTAGAGCCTTATTAGAAAAAAGAAATAAAAAAGGTTCTGATATTATTTTTGCTGTTTTGGCATTAATTACAATAAAATTTAATTTTAAATAAGAAGGCTGTTTCTTTACATTGAAAGTTGTTTCTTTATTTTCGATAATATTGCAATTACCAAGTTTGTTATACAACAATTCATAGACTAACTCATTGTCAAGCTGCGTTTCGAATTTTTTGTTAAATCTGGTTACGATTTGAGAAATTTCACTGCGATTATCTACTAATTTTAATAAGTTGAACATTTGAGTACTAATCTTAAAGTGAAAATTACTTTCGGTAAGCGTAACTATGTATTCGTTATCTCTTTGAACAATGTCTATTTCAGGATTAATTTTTGGAACTAAATTGGCATATGTTACCATTGTTACTAGAAGTTATTATAAGTTGTTAAAGTGTTTAAAACATAACTGGAGCTTATTACTTTGCTTTTGTACGGTTCATTTAATTTTGGCTTTATAAAAGGAACTGCTTCCCAGGAACCGTCCTGTTGTTGTGTATTTTCAAGGAATGCTATTCCTTTTGACAATGTTATCTGATTGTTTTCTAATTTTTCATATAACATAAGAGTACTCAAAGCTAATGCTGTACTTAGAGGATCAGGATGACCTGCTGAACTCATGGCCCAACCACCATTTTTTTGTTGGCTTTTAGTAATATAGTCTCTGGTTTTTAAAAGTATTGGAAGATATTTGTCGTTTAAATCCGGGTTGTTTCTCAGCACTTCAAAACCTAATCTTACACACAACATTGTTCCGTACTGCCATCCATAATACCATCTTGAATTCCAAAAAGAGTCATTTTCGATTTTTGAAAAAATATAATCCGTGCCATTTTCGATCACGCTTTTGTATTTTTCATAGCTGCAGATACTCAAAGCATATAAAAAATTAGCCATTACGTCGATATCAGGACCAGATCCCCATTTTGTATCATTAAACTTTTTTTGTGTTTTTTGTTTCTCAGTTTGATTTTCTTTGGGAATTATCCAAGTTTCAATTCCGCCCGTTTTTTCATTGTAACAATCATCAAGTAGAATTTTGATGCCATTGATGCAGTAATCATCTACAATATTTTTTTTGTTATTTTTAATAAAGACCTGCATCATTTGTCCTAAATCATCTGCATCGGGAGCTATTTCTTTAACCGATGGAAAATAACTCCAACAACCAACTTCATCATTGTTACGATTTTTAAAAAGATAATTGATTTCATTGCTAATTACCATTGACAGATCAATTTTGTAATTTGAATGAATGTCAATTAAATTATTAGTAATAATACCTCTTTGAAATATATCTGTTATATGTAAATCTTTATCATTTTTGAATCCTTCATAATTCGACAGAACCATTATGTGTTTCACTTCAGGGTAGTCTTTTTCCCATTCTTTTATCAGGTAATTAAGTCCTAGTTCGATTATTGAATTTTTATTAAACTCATACTCAAATGAGTTAATTTTTATTGAATTTTCTTTAATTGATGTTTTAGTTTTAATTATGGTGAGATATTCATTTATACTCGAAATAGCTGATTTAGTCTCTCTTATTTTTCCAGAAATTGCCTCTAGCCAAGTATTTTCGCCAGCATCTTTTGCTGTAATTAGAGCTTTTTCATAATAAGAAAGGGCTAAATTGTATAAATCAGAAGCTGTATTACTAATGTAAAAGATTTTCTTTAACTCTTTAATATCTGTAAAATTCTTTCCGTTTTTGTTCAAGAAAATATAAACGGCAAAATTAAATTCTTTATTTGCATAGTCTTCGATAAAGTCTTCTATATCGTCACTGATCTGAAAACCAATCGAAAAATACTTATGAGACTCCATTAATTTTTCGTAGTTTGTTTTTTCTGTATTATCGCTTAGAATAAACAATGCGTCTAACGCAATTTTCCCTAACGCAGATTTAGCATCACATAATTTTTCATATTCAGCAAGAGAAACTTCTGATTGGTGAAAAAGTTCTTTTCCAATTTTAGAAGCTTTAAAAACATCTTTTTTCCGTAAATTCCAACAGCTCCAGAAACTTTTATTTAACCCGAACAAACTAGTTAATAATTTTATAGATTCTTCTAAGAATATTCCTGAAAGAAGTAAATTATTATGTTTTGTATCCTTATCTAAAGAGGCATCCAATAATAAAGAATAAATGTAGCAAAGATAGCCCGCAATGTTTAGCAATTTTACCTTTGCTTCTTGATCTTTGATTGTGAAACTGTTTTGAAAAAGTGAAGCATATTCAAGATAAAACGAAGGATTATTGCCTAATTCACTCGCTTTAAGAATTATAGAAATTGTTTCTTTATCAAAGGGTAGTTCCTTTATGTATGAGATGAAGTTCTCTTGATGCACGGGGTTATTAATTTTCATTTATTTGATATTTTGCAAATAATTGAATTCCTAGTCCCATATTGTATTTCTCTTTTTTTGAATTCCATTTTGTCAGATTATTGGAACGTCTATATACTGGACCACAAAACACATTTGAACTGAAATAAATTATTTTCTTTTCTTTTGGATCTAAATTTTCTTTCTCAACAACATTTATGCATTCAATAGAAACTAAAAAGTCATTTTCAAGAATTAGATTGTTATTTTTTAGATCAATATCTACATCACCAGTTTCTACAACTTCCATAATAATATCAGCGTCGTTAACTCTTACTTTTTCAATATCAACATCATTATTTGCATTATAAAAATTAATTCGAAAAGTTCCTTTTTTATAGCCTAATTCAGCAATTTCAAAATGAATTTTTTCTATTTTTATTTTTTTATTTTTTTGAATTTTGAAGAATTTGCCTACTTCAGCACCTAAATTTCTAGAAGAGAATCCAACAAGTATATGTTTGCTTAAGCTATTATTTCCTAATTTTTTTTCTGATGTAAATTTCAGGGGCTGAATTTTCACTTCATCTAGCAGAAAATTCAATTGTGTCATAACAATTTCAATAGGAGTATCTTTGGCAGGAGTTACTGATTTTGTTTCATATCCCATATGTGAAACGATAATTGCAGCGTTTTCCTGTAAAGATTTATCATTGATTATGAAATCGCCATTTAAATCAGTGACTGTTCCTATAGATGTATTTTGAACACCAATATTTACATAGGGAATTGGTTTTCCTGCAGAATCAACGCATTTTCCTTTGAGTTGAGACAAACATAAATTCGATTTTAAAATGATTGTAAAAAGTATTAATAATTTCTTCATTTGTTCTTAAGTAAAAGATATAATGAAACAACAACGTTTTTTATAGCATCTAGGAGAACTATAAAAAAGTTGTTGTTCAATTAAGTATTAGTAAACCTTGTTGTCAAAGTAATTAATGGTAAGTAATTTATTAAATTGTGCCAATAAATTATTCTACTTCTTCAACTGGAGTTTGTTCACCGCAGGTGCTTCCAGGGCAATAAGTTATCCATCCTTTCATTTCAAGACGGGCTTCTAATTCTTCTACAGAAAATTCAGTGATTAAGTTTTGTTCTCTATTCATTTTTATATTTTTAAAAAATTACTATTGTTGCTCTTCTACAGGATGACAGTGAGATGCGTCATCGCAAGCTTCGATTGACAACCATCCTTTCATTTCAAGACGAGATTCTAGTTCTTCAATAGAAAATTCGTTTATTAAATTTTGTTTTGATTTCATAATCTGTTTTTTTAAAATTATTAATTGATTTGATTGAGGTTGGAATTTAGATTTTATTACTCATCTATAAGTATTATTCTTGTTGCTCACCTCCGGAACATTGTTCGCCAGGACAATCCTTAATTGTAATCCAAGCGGTCATTTCAAGTCGACATTCTAATTCTTCGACTGAAAATTCATCCATTAACTTTTGATTTGTTTTCATGTTGATTTTCTTTAATTATTGATTTTGTAGTTCTTCTGGATTATGACAATGTGAAGGATCATCACAAGGCACTACTTCAACCCAAGCTTTCATTTCTAAACGAGATTCTAATTCTTCTATAGAAAAATCTTCAATCAATTTCTGGTTATTCATCTTAGTTTAATTTTAATGGTTTAATTTATTTTTAGTTCAATTTCGCAATTGGCCAATTTAAAAGAGCATAAATTTTACGTTATAATTATGCGTATGAAACGTTTCAGGATTCAAAACTAGATTAAGTGAAAAGAGATTACAAATGCTGTATATCGAGATTCGGGAATTTCGATATGTAATTCAGGAATTTTGACAAAAAAATGTTTTTAATTCACTGATTATATATATTTTGGTGTTTTAGGTAATTTTAGTATATAACTTATTTAGCTTTTTTTTTTTAGGTGTTTTAAAAGGAGATTAATAAAAAACTTAAAAACAGAAAACATGATGCAAGTCTATGTTTTTTTTGAAATCATTTTTTTTAAAAGACCAAATACCAAGTAAAAAAATAGCAGAGGAATAAATAATTTACCTACTTCATCTAAAGAAAAACGAGCGTTTTTTGAAAATAAATTTGTAATGAAATTTTTACTGTTTCGAGGAAAATATAAAATCGAATCTGGGTTTTTTATAAGTACAAAGTATAAAAAGAAGAAAATAAAACTAACACTTATTAAGCCATACAGTAATAAAAAGTAATCCATTTTGCGCCACTTTGTTTTTGGGGTAAAAATGAGTTTTATTCTCAAAAAACCGTGAAACATTAGATTGGGCTTTTCTAAGGCATCAGATAAAATCCAATATCCATCACTTCTGGCAAATGGATTTAAGCTATGAAGTATTGAGATTGAAAAAATACATGCTAGAATAATTAGGGTTTGAAAATTAAAAAATGCGCCTATTGCAATTAAAAAGACAACATAAACGATTTCAAAATACATTCCTGCCATGTTTACAATAATTCGTTCTTTTTTAGGTAACTTCCAGATATCGGTAACATCAGCAAAATATACAGGCATAAATAAATAAAACCCTCCACCTATACCGCCATGTTTAGCGCCATAGTAATGTGCCGCGGAGGCATGACCAAATTCATGAAATGTTACACCAATAAAACTTAATATAAATAGAAACAGCCATTCAGATTTTGCCATACTGGAATGGAGTATTTGATCACTGAAGAAATAAAAGCTAGATATTAATGTTAAAAGAGATAGAAATAAAATGGTGATTAAAGCCTTTGGCAGAAATAAAAATTTTAAATATTGAGTCAATTTTGAGACTGTTTTTTCATTGATAACAATGAAGCTTAGTCTTAGATAAGCAGGTTTTAGATCAGGTTTTATTTCTACATTGCTTTCTATAATTCCAAATTTTGCTAATTTTTGATATAAAAAATCATTTGCAAAATCTTTGGTTATTGTTGAGTTATATTTTTCATTGTATTCCAGAATAATGACATCTAAGCTTTTATGGTTGTCTATAAGCTGCAAAAAAGAATACAAATCCTGAGAAATTTTTATTCTATGATCATAAACAGTTTGATGAATAAAAAAGTCATTTTTATTAATGGGGTTAAACGTAATATCTTTAGAAAGTTTTGGAATTAGATTCGGTTCCATAAATGGATAAGGATTTAAGAATTGATGATGTTGTAAAGAGTCTGTTAAATTCTTTTGCACGTACGTTTATTCCATAATTTGCAACAGGAAATTTCGAATTAATTGGGTTAATGTCTTTTGCGTCTGGAATTTGCAATGCATTAGAATTTTCCCAAGATCCATCAACAAATTGATTTTTAAGTAAGAAAGAAATTGATTTCTCTATCACTAAATCCAAACTATTGTCAGATCGCAAAAGCAAAATTTCGACAGCTAAACCTGTATAAAAAAAATTCTCCCCATAGTTATCTGAAAAACTTCCGTTTGCATTTTGTTTCATTTTTACTTGATCAATAATAAAATCCAATTTTTCAGTTTCTTTTATCAAATGATACGTTTTTGCCAAATAGTAGTATGTATAAATGTCGTTTGTCCACCAATACGCTTTAATTCTATCCTTGAGGTTTATGTCAAAGTAAGCTTTGATTTTATGGTATTCCTGGCTTTCTAAATCTTGGTTTGCTAAGAAATAAAAGCTAACCGCACTGACACAATTGTGGTTTGAAATCCATCCTGTAACATCAGTAATATGTTTATCATTCAGGGTAGTAATTAAATTACTGCTTTTCGAATAAGTTGAGAATGCTCCTTCTGTTTTTTGAAATGACTTCCATCTTGACAAGAGTTGGTTATCAATAGTTTTGTTATTTAAAAAATAAGACAGAAAAACAAAATTTGTAGAATCAGAATCTTCAATCCATGTTGTATTATAACCCCATAACGTTTTTGAAGGATTGTTGTTTAAAAATTGCAAAGCTTTTGTTATTTCATCCTTAAAGAGGAGTTTTAAAGATGAATTCTCAGAAATTTTGGACAAAATAAAAGCTGTAGACCATATATTGCTTATTCCTCCCTGGTTTACATATTCCCGCCATGTTCCGTTTTCCTGCTGCTTTGATTTTAAAAAAACAATAGCGGAATGAATGCTGTCTTTAAGTGAAATGCTGCTATTTTTTTTATTTGATAGATTTATTTCAGAAGTTAGAATTTCTAAATAGGTATCAATCTCAATTATAGCTGTTGCAAAAGTTCTTTTCGTATCCAGTAAAATTTGTTTCCATTTTGGGACATCAATTGTCAAAACAATTTCTAACGCTTTCTCGCAATACTCAATTCCAAGTTGATACATTTTTTTTGAAATACCTCTTACATATAAATATTTTTCTAAAATTTCAGGATCATTATTAGGTACATTTTGCTTTTGAAGGCTATAAATCGCCCAGTTAAATTGTCCCTTTTTTAAGTCTTCCTTAAAATCTTGTATATCATCATTAATTTGAAAAGCTACTGAAAAATATTTATGAGAAAGTAATAATTTCTGGTATAAAGAGGCATCTTTTTGATTAAAGCTAAATAAGCTGTCTATAGCGATTTTGCCAAATGCAGCTTTTTTATCGGCTAATATTTCATATTGCTCAATTTTCACCATTTCTTTTTTCGAAAGTTCCTTTTCAAGATAAACGGCCTGTAAATATTCATCTTTGCGAGTGTTCCAAAATTTCCAGAAATCATTTTCTATTCCGTAGATAGAGGTCAAAATTTTAATGCTTTCTTCTTGGCAAACTGTTATTAGTGAAAATTTAGATAAATCTTTTTCATCAATTAAACTGTCGGTAAATAATGTTGCCTGATAATATAGATAACCAGCAATATCCAGCATATTCAATTCTTTTTCGGATATAGAAAATGCAGTTGCAAACAAGGAAGGATAATTTTGATAATAGTGAGGGTTTTTATTCATAAAGCCCTCATCTAATATTAATTTTTTTAAATCATTAGAAATATTTAATTGCTGAATATAATTATGAAATTTCATTTTATTTATTTTCTATAAAATCAGTTTCTGATTGATTTAAAATTATCGAATTTGCAGTAGTCACGGTTTTGGCGGGTAAATTTTGATAAATAGGTTTTGAAAGATCGATTAAACCATCATTATCTACTTTATTAACAGGAGTCTCTTTTAAAACATAAATCGAGTTTGCAAAAACGGAAGAATGTAACTTATTGTCATATGTAATAGAACCTTCTATTGTAGCTTCAAAAGATTTTAAGCTCAACACATTATTTGCTGCTTTATAGAATGTTAACTTGACTGCGGTATTTTTTGTTTCGTTTGTAGTTTCTTTTTGATTTTCCTTAATAATCTTTTTAGTTAAATTATTTTTGAATTCTGTGATTGTTGCAAAATCTAATATTGCTTTGGTGTTTTTATCAAACGTAATTTTTCCTCTGGATCGCTTAGAAACGTCTTTTAAATTTTCCCATTCAGATTCGAAGGATACAATAATTTGATCAGCTGGTGATTGTTCTACTGTACTGGCAAGGTTTTTATTGTATTTTATAAAATCTGTGAGATATGTGTTTAGATAAATAGAGTTTATTAACGAATTAGGGACTATATATCCGCTTTTATTTTCATTGATGCGAGGGACATCAACATAAATATTCAAAGGGATATTTTTATTGTAATCGATCGTTCCTAATCTAAGTTTTAAATCGCTATTATTTTGAAGTTTATATGTTTTGCCCCACCAGTTTACTTTAGTTAAGATTAATCTTTTTAATTGATTGTCAATCAAAACCGTTTCTTTAAAATTGCATTCTTTCTCAAATGGAATAGCGACATACAGCTTCTCGTAATTATCCAAAACAAACTGTAATGCCTTGTTCAAATTAAATGATTTTATAACAATTTCATCTAATTCAACTACTTTAGGTATCATAAAAACGGTGTCAGAAACAGCCATTTTTTCAATATCCAAAACAACATCTTCAAAACCCAAACTTGATATTTTTAAGTTAGAATTTTTAGAAGTTATGTATGATTTTCCTTCAGTATTGGTAAACGTTCCTTCATTTAGGTTTACATATGTAATAATTGCATTTTCAATAGGCAATTTGGTCGTTTTGTCAAAAACGAATAGTGTTTTATTTTGCGAAAGTGCAATTTGAAACGTATTCAATAATAAAATTATAATATATGTTTTGCCTAATTTAAAGATTTTCATAAATGTTTATATAAAGGTTAAAAAGGGAATAAAATAGAATATTCCCTTTATTTTGAAATGCCAAATAGATTATAAATCTACGACAACATAAACTCCGGTACCTTCATATGAAGCTCCAAGTTTAGCGCTGTCTATCCACTGAAACTCATATCTTTTTTCTAATTCTTCTACTTGAAATTTTTCGATTAATTCATTTTCTGTATTCATGATCAGTTATTTATTAAGTTAATAATTAATTCGGTTACTATTTTTACATCAATGATGTCGATTATACATCTGTTTCCCATTTAATCGTACCAGAATCTGTTTTTATAGATCCTCCAACACTTTCAATCCATGCAAATTCATATCTTTTCTCAAGCTCTTCTACTTGAAACTTTTCTATTAATTGATTTTCGTGGTTCATATTACTACGTTTTATTTGTTAAACATTAGATTTATGATTTTTTGCCATATTGCTCAATTTTTCGGATTTTTGATACAGCAAAATCAGTCTTTTGTAATTGGCCAATTACATTAAAAAAAGATGCATTTCTTACAGTGACGTCTAACCGCAAAAAATGTAATATTTTCTTGAATTCAAAACTAGATAAACAGCAATATGCAAACAAATGCACTATGTCGAGATTCAGGAATTTCGATATGTAATTCAGGAATTTAAAGATATTTTACTGTTAAGTTTCTGAAAAACAGTATATTGTATAAAATATTAAGATTCGTTATTTATTTGCTTATTTCTATTGAGATAGCCTATTTTTGTACCAAATCATTATTTTATGGCCTTGAATAAATTGTTTAATTTTTCCTTAGTTTTATTATTTCCTTTCTTGTCGTTTTCGCAAACTTCACAAAAAGACCTTACAAAATTATCTTATAAAGAACTGAACAATCTATATTTTGATAATGAGAATAATCCCAAAAAACAGATTTTGTTCACCAATGCCTATATGGCAAAAGCAAAGAGAGAAAATAATAATATAGCAAAGGCCCGAGGTAATTATCAAATAGCATTGTTATATTACCTGAAAGATGAGAATAAAGCCATTAGTTATTTAGATAGTGTTATAAAATATTCAAAGAATACAAACGATAAATTCTTTCCCGCGGCTGCATATTGCGAAAAAGCAGATTTTCTTAAGAAACAATTTAAGTTTAAGGAGGCTATGGATAATTATAATTTAGCCGAAAAAATAGCGCTTCAAACGAATGTTGATTATTATTATGTAGTACGTGAATATATAGGTATTACAAAATCTGAAGATTTAGGAGAATATAATGAAGCTTTAGCAATTTACAAGGAATGTTATGATTATTACAAGACAAAAGAATATAGAACAGACAAATATGCTAATAATTTTCAGGATATAATTTTTGGAATTGCAGACTGTTATAAATCATTGCAAAATACAGATTCAACGACATATTATAATAAGTTAGGATTTAAAGAATCAACGATAACAAATAATGTATCGTTAAAGTATGTTTTTGTATTAAATGAAGGAGCAAATCAAGTATTAAAGAAAAATTATCATGTAGCGCTAGACAGCATCAATAAGGCTTTACCTCAAATGATAAAGTATAATGATGTGGGTAATACTTTAGCTGCGTATTTTTATTTGGGAAAAGCTTATAGTGGTATTGAAAAAAAAGACATAGCTGCCAAAAACTATCTTAAAGTTGATTCAATTTACTCTAGAACAAAAGAAATAACTGCAGAATTTATAGATGGTTATCCGTTTTTGATTAATTACTATAAAAGCATAGGGGATAAAGAAAAGCAGCTTAATTATATTTCTAAATATATGATTATTGATAGTGTTTTGCATAAAAATTACAGGAACCTAAATAAATTGGTACGAAACGAATATGATATTCCACATTTAATGTCTGAAAAAGAAAGTATTATTTATTCTTTGAAAAAAAATAATTTGCGATATTATTGGGGAATCGGGGTACTACTACTGGTGATATTGACTGTTTCAATATTTGGATTTTATCAATTTAATCTTAAGAAAAAATACCGTTCTCGATTTGAACAAATAATGGATAAATCCTCAGAGAAAAAAAATGAACAGGATAATCCTGATAGCATTCAAGTTTCTACAGTTTTTTTCAAAAAGGATAATATTGGCATTGCAGAAGAATTAATTACAGAAATTTTAGAAAAATTAAATGATTTCGAAAAAGCAAAAGGTTTTTTAAAATCAGATATTACAATACAAAATTTATCTTCACTTTTTGAGACCAACAGTAAATATCTGTCTAAAATTGTCAATACCTATAGAGATAAAACGTTCATCCAATACATAAACGATTTGCGAGTAGAAGATGCAATTGAGAATTTAAAAAAGGATTCTAAGCTAAGAAAATATACTGTTCATGCGCTTGCTTTAGAATTTGGTTTTAATAGCGCAGAGTCATTTTCGGCTGCCTTTTTCAAGAAATCAGGAATAAAACCAACGTATTTCATAAAACAATTGGAAGATTTATCTGAATATAAAAAATTGAATAACAATTAGTTGTCTTATTTTGATTTATCGAAATTCAGGAATTTCGATAAATCAAAATAAGATTTGTAATTATCTGTAACCCCAACAATTTATATTTGTACGATAACCATAAATTTTTTAAAAATGAAAGAAAGTAAACTGAAAAAAGAAATCAAAAAATTTGATTTAGATAAAATGGAAGTTGCCAAATTAAAAAACATGCATTTAATTATTGGAGGAGGAGGGGATGACCCTATTGATACTAATGATAAAAAAGGAGGTTCATCAAGAGATTGTGCTCAGAGTAACTAAGGAAAAGTTAAATCGAGCCTCTCTAAAACTAAAGCTCCATAATTAATAATTAGTCTTTTAAACTTAATTTGTTACTTAAGCAGGATACTAATTAATCTTAAAAGACTAATAAAATGTTTCCACACAAAATATGAAATTATTCTGCAATATATTACTGCTTATTCTCCTTATCAGCTGTCATAGCACAAAAAAAATAAATAGTTCTAAGCAAGTACCTTTACAAACAAAATTTTCAAATTCAGAGCTTGAAACTTGGTATCAGAAAGATTATACCTTAGATGGCATTCCTGGAATTTCATTAGATAAATGGTATAATCAAAACAAGAAGAAACAAAAAAACACTGTTACTATTGCGATAATTGATACCCAAATTGATATTAATCATGAAGATTTGAAAGGACAACTTTGGACAAATGTTAAGGAAATTCCAAACAATAATATAGATGATGATCACAATGGCTATATAGATGATGTGAATGGATGGAGTTTTACCGGAACTAAAAGCGGAGGTTATGTGGTTTGGAATAATTATGAATATGTTAGAATAGTACGAGAATGGGGGCCAAGGTTTAAAGGCAAAACTGAAAATGAGATTTTGAATAAAGATTTGCCTGACTACAAGGAATATCTGCGAGCCTCAAAAACGTTTGATTCTAAAGAAAAATATTACAGAAATTGGCACAAATCTCTAGTCTTTAATATTGAAGTATATCCTGTAGTCAAAGATACTTTAAAGTATTTTTTTCCAAAAGAAGATTATACCTATCAGCAGTTGGACAGTATGTATAAAAAATACAAAATAAATGATAAAAAATACAGACAAAGACGTGATGATAATGACAGAGATTTAGGAGCTCTGATTGATTATAAGATGGGCAATTTAGAAGTTAATGATAATAAGCTGGAAGATATAGTTGATAAAAGAATACAACTGGATTCGATATTATTAAAAAATTTAAATGTTGACTATAATGAACGTTTATTGATTGGTGATAATCCAAATATTCTTGAAAAAGGTTATGGCAACAATAATATAAGCAACAATAAAGCTGGACATAGGTCAATACAGGATCATTGTACTAAAATGGCTGGAATAATTGGAGCAAATCGAATAAATAATATTGGTGTAAAGGGTATCTTGCAAAATGTAAAAATCATGCCTTTAAATATTTCGCCATCTGGAGATGAGCATGATAAAGATATTGTAATGGCAATATATTATGCGGTTGACAATGGTGCTAAGGTAATTAACATGTCATTGGGTAAAGAATTTTCCCTTCATAAAGAATGGATGTTTGATGCTTTAAAATATGCAGAATCCCATAATGTTTTAATAGTTCACAGTGCGGGAAATTTTGCTTTTGATGTAGATAAAAACCCAGAGTACCCTAGTGATGTTGCTTTTGATGGTACTCCTGAAATTTGTAATAATTTCATTAATGTTGGTTCCACAACTTATAAGTTAAACGAATATTTTGTATCAGATTTTTCAAATTATGGGAAAGAAAATGTTGATTTATTTTCTCCCGGTGAGGAAATTTACACTACAGCTTCGGGTAATATCTATAATTCTGATTCAGGAACTTCTATGGCTGCCCCGATGGTATCGGCAACAGCAGGTTTAATTTGGTCCTATTTTCCAAATCTTACTGCCGCTGAGGTAAAACAAATCATTATGGATTCAGGAAATACATATGATATTGAAGTTATTGTTCCAGGAAGTAAAAATAAAAAAGTGCCATTTTCTGAATTGTCTAAATCAGGTAGAGTTTTAAATGTTTACAATGCCATGAAATTAGCTGAAAAAATGGACCGAAATAGAAAATGATATCGAATATAAAGATTACATCCTTTGATGATTACGTATTAAGAACGCCTTTATTTCCATTGTCTTTATATCTTAACACAGTAGAAAATTATTCGATCGAAAAAGCAAAACTGCAATATCAAAACCCAATAGTTAGAGAAGCTATAAATTTAGCTTCTCCAGATTTGAAAAAAGAGTTAGATAAATGGGTTAAAACAGATTCAAACCTATCGGTTAAAAAGGCAAAAAGATTAGAGTATACATTTCTAAAATATTTAGCCAGAATGTCCTCCAGATGTACGCCTTTTGGCCTTTTTTCTGGTTGTTCTGTGGGGCGAACAGGTGCTGAAACAAGAATTATTTTGGAGGATTCTGAGAAGTTCGAACGTTTTACTCAATTTGATATGCAATTTTGGATAATGTTGCTTCAAGAAGTTTCCAAAAAAAAAGAAGTTGTACCACATTTAAAATATTATCCGAACAATAGTATTTACAAAATTGGAGATTTTTATCGTTATACAGAATACAAAAGTATAGATACAAAGCGAGAACATAGTATTTCGGCGCTACGAGAATCAAGGCTATTAACTGAATTGCTTGATGCTATAAAAGAAGGAATGACAATTGAAGAAATGGTCTTGCTTTTGTCGGATGATGAGGATGAAAAACAAGAAGCTCAAAAATATGTTTTAAAACTTATCGATTTTCAATTTTTAGTAAGCGAGTTAGATGCTGTCGTTACGGGAAATAAGGATTGGGACAGAATATTTGCCGTTTTGAAAAAGATTCCTGCAGTCGAGAGAGAGTATCAGCTACTAGAAAAAACTTTAAAACAGCTTAGCGTTTTAGATGAAAAGCTGGTCCCTCCCGAAAAAATATATCAGGAGATTAAAAACAATGTTCAACAACTAGGAATCCGATTTGACGAAAAATATCTTTTCCAAACAGATTTAAATACAAATACCTCTGTAAATACTTTAAACAAAAATATTCCCAAAAAAGTTCTTCGGGCAATTGAGTTTTTAAATGGTATTCAAACAAAACAGAAATTTAAGAATCAGGAAAATTTTAAAAAAGCATTTATTCAAAGGTATGAAGGCAGAATTATGCCATTGACTACTGTTTTGGATACTGAAATAGGAATTGGATATCTCCAGAATAATGATATGAACGACAGCCATGAGATTTTGGAGTTTCTTTCAGTTAAGACTAAAGGTGTTGAGCATGAAAATGAAATTTGGACACCTTATGATTTTATTTTGCAGAAAAAACTGCAAGAGTGTATGTTGAAAGGAGGAACAGAAATTACATTAATTGAAAGGGATTTTTCAAACTTCAGTCGCGATTTTAATAATGCTCCGGTAACATTTTCTGTAATGTTTGAAGTTTTAAATGAGGAGAAAGTAGTAATCGAATCATCCGGTAATATAAGTGCGGCTAAACTTTTAGGTCGTTTTTGTAATGGCAATCTTTCCATCCATAAGCTAACCAAAGAGATTATAGAAAAAGAAGAAGTTTTTTATTCCGATCAGATATTGGCAGAGGTTGTTCATATTCCTGAATCAAGGACAGGAAATATTTTACGTCGACCTATTTTGCGAAAGCACGAAATTAGTTATTTGGCAAAGTCCGGAGTGCTTGAAAATGATACGATTAATTTGAATGATCTGTGGGTTTCTGTAGATAATGACACAATAATATTATTTTCAAAAAAACATAATAGAGAAATAATTCCGTGTTTGTCAAATGCTCATAATTTTTCTAAGAGTTCATTACCTATTTATCACTTTTTATGTGATTTACAATCTCAACATATAAAACCAATTTATTCTTTTGATTGGGGAATCTTAAAAAAACATTATAGCTATTTTCCAAGAGTTACTTATCATGATACTATTTTATCAAAAGCCAGGTGGGTTGTAGAAAAAGACGAAATGATACATTTTTCTAAAATGAATGATAAGCAACTTAAAGTTGAATTTTTAAACTGGAGGTCTCAAAGAAATATTCCTCGTTATGTCAATTGGGTAAATTATGACAATACGCTTTTGTTTGATTTTGAAACTCAGATAGGAGTTGACTTATTCTTAAATTCAGTCAAAAATAAACAAGAAATCATCTTGGAAGAATTTTTGTTTGCAAAAAAATCTGTCGTACAAAATAAGAATGCAGAGATTTATTGTAATCAATTTATATTATCATTTTACAAAGAATAAAAAATGCAAAGAGATTTTTTCTTGGGAAGTCAATGGTTGTATTATAAAGTCTATACTGGTGTTAAAACTGCCGACTTAATTTTATTAGAAAATCTTGAACCAGTTATAGCTGAGTTGGAATTAAATAAACAAATAAAAAGATGGTTTTTTATCAGGTATAATGATCCGGAGGCGCATATTAGGCTAAGGTTTTTAGTTGATAAAACCAATGATTTATTAACAGTTATTAATGCTCTGCAGCCAATATTCAGCCAGTTAATGAAAGATAATTTGGTCTGGAAAATTCAGACAGACACTTATCAGAGAGAAATTGAAAGGTATGGCTTTAAAACAATGGATGCCTCAGAATTCTTTTTTTGGAATGACAGTAAGATGATTTTGCAATATTTACTTCTTCAAAGTGCTTTTTCCGAAAGAGAAACACCTTTATTTTTTAGTTTTTTGGCAATAGATTCATTTTTAAATTCATTTGAGCTATCAGCTTTAGAAAAACTTGCATTGATGGATAAACTTCAAATCGCTTTTAAAAAGGAATTTCAAATTGATAAAGCTCAAAAAAAGAATTTAGATTTAAATTATCGGACATTATATCCTAAGATAAAGTGTTTTTTAGAAACTTCAAATAAAAATGATTTTCCAGAGATTTTTTCTATTATTATGGAAAAATCAAATAATATTAAAGAAGTAGTTTCAAATATCAGAAATGAAATTGAAATTCCGCTTAATGACTTTTTATCAAGTCATATTCATATGATGCTTAACAGGCAATATACTTCTAAACAAAGAATTTATGAACTACTTATTTACGATCATATGTATAGATATTATAAAACTTTAAATTATCATAAAAATGATTTTTAATAGAGTTTTATTATATATAATAGAAGCAGTATAAAACAAAAAACCTGCGAATCCTAGGATTTGCAGGTTTTACTATTTTAATTTTATTTGTAAAGAATTCTAAGTATTAAACTTTATCAAAAAAAAATCCTAATCAAATGATTAGGATTTTTGTGGGGAGAGCAGGATTCGAACCTGCGAAGTTCACACAGCAGATTTACAGTCTGCCCTCGTTGGCCGCTTGAGTATCTCCCCGATCTCAGCTTGTTGTGCTTTGTTGTTCTTAGCGGTGGCAAAGATAGGAACTCTTTCTACATTTCCAAACAAAAAAATGACTTAATTTTAAGTTATTTTAAAGTTATTTTTTAATTCGTTGGAATTGAAATAAATAAAAAAGGAATCTTATTGAATATTTTTTCATTTATTTCAAAAAGTAAGATTATTCTTAGTGTAATTTTGTATTTTATATAGTTGATTCAGGATGTGTAAAAGCTGTCAGCTATTATTCTTATTGGCAATTTTAAATAAAAATTGAGAAAATAGTATCTAATTTAGGATCGTTTAATAATCGATTTATCATAAAAAAAATTAAGCCATCTTTAAAATATTCTCTTGGCTTCATTTTTTTTAATGTACTTTTTAAAAATATTTTTTTCTAAAAACTATTAGATAAAAAAAAATCTCCACTAGGGAGATTTTTTTATTCTGAATATTTGATATTATTTAGCTAAAAGCTCTATAATTTTTGCTTTCAATTCTGGACCTCTCAAATCCTGAGCGACTACTTTTCCTGATGCATCAAGAATAAAAGTTGCTGGAATTGATTCAACATGATATTGTGCAGCAATTGGTTCATCCCAAAATTTTAGGTTCGAAACATGTGTCCAAGTTAAACCATCTTTTGCGATAGCTTCAGTCCACTTGCTTTTTTCTTTATCTAAAGAAACGCCAATAATGTTTAATCCTTTCGAATGTAGCTCTTTATAAATAGCAACTACGTTCGGGTTTTCTTTTCGGCAAGGACCGCACCATGATGCCCAAAAATCTACAATAGTTACTTTGCCTAAACTTTCTTTAAGCGAAACCATTTTTCCTTCAGGATTTGGTGCAGAAAAATCTGCTCTTCATTTAGCGCTGCCAACAGGAGGAGCTGATGCACCTACAGCAGGCAATTTTGCTTGACCAATTTTTGTTTTAGCTTCTTTACCAGGAGTTGTGTTTTTAACTTCCTCATCTAAAGAGTTATAAATGCTTTCTACTTTTTTAGCATCTGCAGTTGGATCTTCAGACATTCCTTTTACGATTAGAGCAGAAATGAAAGATTTTGGGTGAGATTCAGCATAAGTAATATACTTCTTTTTAGTATCATTCTGAACTTCTGTTTGGATTTCCATGTATTGTTTCATCAAGCCATTGATAGTTGCTGTATCTTGAGCTTGTTGAGCTTGTTGCATTTTAGCAGTATTGTTTTTTTGAAAATCTACTAATTTTTTAGAAGTTTTGTTAAGCTCGTCTTGGAATTTTACAAACTCTTCGTTGTTGTAAGTTCCAGTAATTTTAGATTTGTGGATGCTGTCTTTGTCAATAGCGATTGCAATTTCTCCAGTTTCTAAGATAAATGGAATTGGTGCATTAGCATCTTGAAGAATTAAAGTATGAAAAGCTGGTTCAGTTACTTTTCCTTTTATTTCGAATTTTCCGTTTTCAACTTTTACAGTATCAAGGGCAACCGTCATGTGCGTTACTGGATCTTGACCTTGAAGGATGATAGTTTTTCCGTTTGCAATTCCTGTTGCAGTTCCTGTAATTAGATACTCTCCGTCTTTAACTTTGCTGCATGAAATAATTGCTACAGAAGCTGTAAGTAAAAAAAATATTTTTTTCATTATAAATATTAATTAGTTAATTGATTTGTGCAACAAAAGTATTTAAAAATATAGAACATCAAGAATTTTGTAACCTAAAATTTTGTTATAGTTTTTTATGCTCTAAAGTCCCTAAAATCAAGCGATTTGCTTGTTTTATATGTTTTGAAACTATTAATTGTGTATTTATTTTGAATGAAAATAAACAATTTAGCATTTTTAAGGCATAAAAAAAGCACTCCGTAATGAGAGTGCTTCTAGGTATATTTTTGATCAAAAACTATTCTTGATTTGTTTTCTTTCTCCAAGTAAAAGAATTCAGGATATGTCTTTTTGCAAATCTTCCTGGTGAATCAGCATTTACCATTTTCACGTAAGTTGCTTTAGGAACACTGATGTATTCGTAAACACTTCCGTTAGAGAAATCAATAATCAAACGACCTTCAACAAATTTGTAATCTGTGATTGTGCAAGTTGAAATTGTTTCTGTGTATTCTGGTAAATTAAGTTTAATAGTATCAGGGTGAATACTTACTAAAAAGTGGTAAGCTTCGATGATCGTTTTACTTTTTTCTTCTGCCTCTTTTAAACCAGCTTCATTTCCAACAAATTTATCAGGATGAGATTCTTTCATCGCATTACGATAGATTGTTTTTAAATCTTTTAACTCTGCAGTTTTCTCTACGTTTAGTAACTTACGGTATTCAACTATTTTTTTCATAAATAAAAGGTAACTACTTGTCTATTAGTTTGAAATCGATATTAATTAGTTCAAATCGACAAATTTTTTGCAAAGGTACACTTTTTTTTAACTTTTCAGTTTTCATCTAAAAAATATTCTAGAATGCTGAAAAAATTTAACCGCAAAGAACGCAAGATTTTTATATAAATGGTTTTTATAAAACGCAAAGTTCGCAAAGCTTTGTATTGATAAAGTTTTGCGAACTTTGCGAATTTTTAAGCGTAATCTTTAATAAAAAACTTAGCGTGCTTTGCGGTTAATTAAAGCATTTCAACTTGAAACCTGAAACCTGAAACCTGAAACAAAAAAACTTATTCCGGCTTATGATTAGCCTTATCAAAGTTTCTAGATTTCTTTGGATATTTATCGTAGCTCATGTCGCTTGGGTTTTCAATAACCGACTTTATTGTAATCCAATCACCAACATTAAATTTTGCCTGAACCATTTTATAGTCTAAAAGATACGCGCCGCAGAAATAATTATTGTTTTCATCTTTTTCGATAATACCGGTAAAAACTCCCTTTTGCGGCATTTTTTGTTCTAAATCTTTAGACATCTTTTTTTTATTTAAAATTGAAGATGCAAAGTTAATCAATTTAGGTTTGTTTTAGGGAGTTCGTGACAATCTCAGTATATTTGCATATGCAGAAAAATTTCAAGCCTCATCCAAATTCGTTTAAAAATACTTTTTGTGCTTTTCATGAAGTGCTTCCAGATCGAATTGAAGGTTTGAAAAAACAATTTGAAAGTAAAGCCGGAAGTACTTATTATTATACTGAAGAAGGGATGTACCGCGTTTCTAACCATTGGGGAAGATTGGCAAACAGTAAATGGCGCTTGATCGCCCGAGAACCGGAAACCGAATCAAAAACAAAAATTGGTTTTGCCAAATGGAACGAATTTTATCCAGATAATGCCGAAGAAAAACTATATTATATAGAAGCCGATTTCGATAAAAACCTTGCCAATTATCAGCATAAAAATAATCCGGAATATGACGGAAAAGCGATATTGAGAACGAGTTTTGAAACCACAAAAAGATTAAAACAAGTCCGAAATTTGCAGCAACTGACTTCCTGGGCAAAATATTTTGATTACGACGATATTGATGATTTAAGAAAACAGATTATCAACGAACTGATTTTTACAGAAAAAAGTTTAGAAGAAATTAAAAGAGAAATATAATGGGACGCAATAACGAAAGGAATATCAAAAAGCACAATGACAAATTGCACAAAGCCCAGGCAAAAGCAAAACAAGCTGAAATTTCACGTAAAGAAAAGCTCAAAGAAATTGTGAAAAAATTCAACGAGAATAAAGAGTAATAAATATAGTTTCAAGTTTCAGGTTGCACGTTTCAAGTTGTTGGAACGAAAACCTGAAACCTGAAACTTGAAACAAAACAACAATGAATACAAAATTTGAAACATTAAAAGCAGACGTTCAGGAAATCATTGATTTGATAGCTGCAAAAAACGACAGAGAAGCAAATAATAAATTGCTTGAAGTAAGCGAAACATTAGACGAAATGATTGATTTTGCTGAAGAAGATGAGGAAGTAAGAGAAATCAGCCGTTATCAGGTTTTGCTAAATCAGCTTCATGTGAAAATTAACGGAGAAGAGCAGGTTGATGGCGATGCATAAATGCTTTTGTGATACAGGATTATTGTTTGAAGATTGCTGTGGATTGTATCTTCAACAAAATCAAAAAGCACCAACCGCTTTAGCGTTAATGCGTTCAAGATATTCGGCATACGCAGCACACAACGCGGATTATCTTTTAGAAACCACTTATATTTCTGAAAGAAAATATTATTCAAAAGCTGAAATTCTGAAATGGGCAACAGCGAACAAATGGCAAAAATTAGAAATTCTGAGTTTTACTGAAAACACTGTAGAATTCAAGGCTTATTTTTTAGATGCCAATCAAAAACCGCAAGTTCATTATGAATTCTCAACTTTTAAATTTGAAAATGACGCATGGTATTATGTTGATGGAAAGTTTGAATAATTAATATATCTAACACTGTTAGTCCTTAATTTTGGTTAGATATTTTAACTAAAAATTAATAAACGTTTCGTTTTTCATAATTCTAAAAAGATGTAATTTTAAAATTATGAAAAACGAATTTAAAAAAGGTTTTTATTTTAAGTCGTACGAAGCCCCATTTCAGTCTCCGTTTGAGAAACTTTTTGGTATTTTCAAAGAGCTGATCACCCATACTTCGGGAGATTTTGACGAAGCAATCAACTGGCTTCGGGAGCTAGACAAGGAATATAAACTGACCGACGAGAACTACACAATCGATGATTTTATCGAAGATTTAAAAAAGAAAGGTTATATAAAAGACGAAGTCAAACAAGATGGTTCAAATGGCTTTGGAATAACAGCTAAAACAGAAAGAGCAATTCGTCAGCAAGCTTTAGATCAGATTTTTGGGAATTTGAAACGTTCCGGAAATGGGAATCATAAAACAAAACATGCCGGAAGTGGAGATGAACATACGGGGGAATTCCGTGAATTTAATTTTGGAGATGGTTTAGAGCGAATTTCGTTGACCGAGAGCCTTCGAAATGCTCAAATCAACAACGGCGTAGAAAGTTTCATGCTGACAGAAAATGATTTGGTTGTTGAAGAAACTCAGTATAAAGCACAAATGAGCACGGTTTTAATGATAGACATTAGCCACAGCATGATTTTATACGGCGAAGACCGAATCACACCGGCCAAAAAAGTAGCGATGGCTTTAGCTGAATTAATTACAACACGTTATCCAAAAGACACGCTTGATATTTTGGTTTTCGGAAATGATGCCTGGACAATTCCAATTAAAGATTTGCCGTATTTGCAAGTTGGACCTTATCACACAAATACAGTTGCCGGACTTCAATTAGCAATGGATATTTTACGTAGAAAGCGAAATACGAATAAGCAAATTTTCATGATTACGGATGGAAAACCAAGTTGCGTTCGTGAGCGTGATGGTTCTTATTATATGAACAGTAACGGTCTTGACGAATATATCGTGGATAAATGCTACACGCAGGCACAACAAGCCAGAAAATTACATATTCCGATTACGACTTTCATGATTGCAAACGATCCTTATTTACAGCGATTTGTGAATCATTTCACTGAAGCAAATCAGGGAAAAGCATTTTACACCGGAATAAAAGGTCTTGGTGAAATGATCTTTGAAGATTATGAAACGAATAGGAAAAAAAGAATTAAATAAAAGTTCTAAGTTGCTAAGATTCTAAGGAGCTGAGGTTTCTTTTGGTACGTGCCAAATATAATAGAGACACACTGTTGCGCCTCTACGCATGTGGTGACAAATATTGTTCATCAAAATCATAAACAAAAACAATTCAAATTATACATTTCAACAAAATGGAAATAAACAATATAAAAACTTTAGGTCAATTAAAAGCCTCTGGATATAAAAGCACAAGCATTAAGGATGAATTGCGAAATAATCTTCGTGAAAAAATAAAGTCAGGAAAACCTGTTTTTGAAGGCGTTCACGGTTTTGAAAACACAGTAATTCCCGAATTAGAGCGTGCCATTCTTTCTCGTCATAATATCAATTTATTAGGACTTCGCGGACAGGCGAAAACGCGTTTGGCGCGCAAAATGGTAGAATTGCTGGATGAATACATTCCGTTTGTTGCTGGTTCAGAAATTAATGATGATCCGTTGAATCCAATTTCAAGATTTGCTAAAGATCTAATTGAAGAAAAAGGCGATGAAACTCCAATTTCGTGGCTGCACAGAAATGAGCGTTTCTTTGAAAAACTAGCAACACCTGATGTAACTGTTGCCGATTTAATTGGTGACGTTGATCCAATAAAAGCAGCGAATTTAAAATTATCATATGCAGATGACCGCGTGATTCATTTTGGAATGATTCCGAGAGCCAACCGCAGTATTTTTGTAATTAACGAATTGCCCGATTTACAAGCCAGAATTCAAGTAGCATTGTTTAATATTCTGCAAGAAGGCGATATTCAAATTCGCGGATTTAAATTAAGAATGCCTCTTGATATGCAGTTTGTATTTACTGCAAATCCAGAAGATTATACTAACCGAGGAAGTATTGTAACGCCTTTGAAAGATAGAATTGGTTCACAAATTTTGACACATTATCCAGAAACAATAAAGATTGCCAGAACTATTACAGAGCAAGAAGCGAAACTAGATGAAAGTCAAAGTGAAGTGGTTTATGTACCAGGTTTGGCAAAAGATATTTTGGAACAAATTAGTTTTGAAGCGCGCGAAAGCGAATACATCGATAACAAAAGCGGTGTTAGTGCCCGAATGAGCATTACAGCTTTTGAAAATTTAATTAGCACAGCAGAACGCCGTGCATTAAAATCAGGAGTAGATAAAACGGTTTTACGCTTGTCTGATTTTATGGGAATCATTCCGGCGATTACTGGAAAAGTTGAATTGGTTTATGAAGGAGAGCAGGAGGGAGCGGCTGTTGTGGCGCAGTATTTAATTGGTTCTGCAATCCGAACTTTATTTCCTGAATATTTCCCTAAAATTGAAAAATTAGAAAAACCCGGTGAAAAAACACCTTATTCTGATTTAATCGAATGGTTTTTTGCAGAAAGTGGTTTTGAATTATTAGACGATGCTTCAGATGCAGAATATAAAGCTATCTTAGATGAAGTAACACCGTTAGATATTCTGCTTAAAAAATATCAGCCTGAACTGGACAAAAAAGACCAATACTTTGTCAAAGAGTTTGTTTTATGGGCATTGGTAGAATATAAAAAATTGAGCAAAGATCGTTTTGCAACTGGACATCAGTTTAAAGATATGTACGGAAGTTATATTAGTAAATTATAAATTGATAATTGATAATTGTAATCTTTAAACCCGACAGATTTTTAAAATCTGTCGGGTTTATTATTTTTAAAAACAGGATTACCAATTTTAATTAGTCTACCTTGCTGCGTTGGCTGTATTTGCAGTTTTTCCCAAAAAAGAAATGGATGATAGTTTCGAAGATTTAATAGCAAGTTACGTAGAGAATAAAATTGGAATATCAGAACGTTTTATGAGTGATGCTTTAGCAGATAATCTCAAACAAAATTTAATCAATTTAAATAATGAAAGTCTGCTATTGACAGCAGGAATAGGGAATTCTGAGAAGTTTGCTCTAGACGGAACCATTAGAAAAGATGTAATTTACTGGCTTGATAAAAAGCATAATAATGTTTTCGAAAATGAGTTTTTTGACATAATTGATGCTTTCGTACTTTATTTAAACGAAAGTTGTTTTGCCGGAATTACGGGTTACGAGTTCCATTATTCTTTATACGAAAAAGGCGATTTTTATTTAAAACATCTCGATCAATTTAAAAATAATTCGAGTCGTAAATACTCAATGATCAGCTATCTAAATAGTAATTGGAAAGAAAGTGATGGCGGAGAATTAATGATTCACCAAAACAAAAGTCAGCAGAAAATTTCGCCAGTTCAGGGCAAAACGGTTTTCTTTAAAAGTAATGAATTGGTTCATGAAGTGCTAGTAACTCAAAATACCCGAATGAGTATTACAGGCTGGCTAAAAAGCGATTAAATTTTTCACATTAAAATATCTAAATAACTATTTTTGATTTCAAATAAGAAGTTAAAATGACTAGTAAATATATTTTAAAGCTTAATAATGAAATTATTGGTTATACAAAATTTGAATTTTCTGATGTTCCAATGGGAGTAATTCATGGAAAAGTTATATTGGAAGGAATTGAATCTCCCTATAATTTTTTTAAAGACCATTGCACTAAATTTGACGTTCAGATAAATTCAGATTATCCCGAAGATGAATTTATTGCTACTGTTATAATACCTCAATTAGAGGTATTTCTAGAAAATGGTAAAAAGTTGAAAGGCTGGGGTGGATCAATTTCTGGCGTTGGAAAAGATGATTTTGAAATCCAATTTTGTGGAATTACTTCTGAAGTAATGCAAACCGAATTTAATCACCATTTCTTGAAATATTATAGTAAAAAATAAAACATCGGATGGATAAACCTTATTTTTGCAATCAAAATTCAATTTATGTTATTTCTAGTTTTAAGTATTCTATGCAGTGTTACAGTTGGTGTTATCTTCAAAATCACCCGTAAATACAATACAAATGCAATTCAAATCATTACTTTCAATTATGTAACAGCATTATTATTATGCTATTTTACTTTTAGTCCAAATATTATTGAAGTTCATGCAGATGCACCTTGGAATATTTATGCTGCAGTTGGTGTTTTGTTACCAATTGTTTTTCTGTTTTTGTTTTTTTCGATAAAACATATGGGAATCGTAAAAACAGATGCGGCACAACGATTGTCACTTTTTATTCCAATAATTGCTGCTTGGCTTATCTTTAAAGAAGAATTTAATTCTTATAAAGTTATAGGACTGGTAATTGGGTTTGTAGCGCTTTTATTCATCTTAAAAAAGCAATCTGGAAACAATGAAAATAAGTGGATTTATCCAGCTGTAGTGTTTTTGGGTTTTGGGATAATCGACATCCTTTTTAAACAAATAGCACTTTACACGGCTTTGCCATATACAACGTCATTATTTATGGTTTTCGATATTGCATTGGCAGTATCATTATTGATTGTGATATATGATGTGGTGCTGAAAAAGGAAAAACTTCAAGCAAAAAATATTCTTTTTGGAGCTTTGGTAGGGATGTTTAATTTCGGGAATATCTTGTTTTATTTAAAGGCGCATAAAGCTTTCGCAGAAAATCCTTCAACAGTTTTTGCGGGAATGAATATGGGAGTCATTATTTTAGGAAGTCTCGTTGGTCTGCTTTTTTTCAAGGAAAAACTATCCAAAATTAACTTCATCGGTATCTTTTTAGCCTTAATTGCCATTATTTTTATTGTTTTCTCACAATTAAACTGATTTTCTTTAATAGTATAAAGCCTTAATTTACAGTTGTTTTTAAAATATTTTGAAAAGTTTTTAAAATAAACTCTACTAATTCGATAGAATTTATAAAATATATTTATAAATTTGTCTCAACAATGAAAAACTATAGTCTAAATATCATCCCGTTTATGTGCAGCTTGACGATGTGCTGCATGTCAAACAATGCGATGAAATGGCGTTAATAGAGAAAGTACTTGTTAGTTATTTTTTTTTTAGCCTTTCATGCACCAATGAAAGGCTTTTTTTAGAACTATTAATAACCATATATATGAGATCAAATAGAAATACAAATATTATGATGCATTGCTGCTTGATGAAAATTCCTTGTTGCACTTGTAGTTACTGCCGATTTTATTTCATGAGTTTATAATATGATGCCCCAAATCAATAACTAAAATTTTAAAACTTAAAAAGATGAGTTCAGAAATTATAAAACAGAATCCGTTTCAATCGATGATTGATCGTTTTAATATAGCAGCCGATATTCTTAATCTGGAAGAATCAATAAGGCTGAAACTGCAACGTCCTGAAAAACAAATTGTAGTGAATTTTTCAATTACACTAGATAATGGAAAACAGCAAAATTTTGAAGGATATCGCGTCATTCACAATACGGCATTAGGCCCTTCAAAAGGAGGAATTCGATATGATACCGCCGTAAATCTTGACGAAGTGAAAGCTCTTGCGGCATGGATGACTTGGAAATCGGCCGTGACGGGAATTCCTTTTGGAGGAGCAAAAGGCGGTATTATTTGTGATCCAAGAACACTTTCTAAAACCGAATTAGAAAGAATTACAAGAGCTTATACAAAAGCCTTAGCAGATATTTTTGGCCCTGAAAAAGATGTTCCGGCACCCGATATGGGAACTGGACCAGACGAAATGGGCTGGCTGATGGATGAATTTTCAATAGTACACGGGAAAACAATTCACGCGGTGGTTACAGGAAAACATTTACATTCGGGCGGTTCTTTAGGAAGAGTAGAAGCAACAGGAAGAGGCGTTAGCATTATAACTTTATTGGCGCTTCAAAAATTAAAATTGAGACCGGCAAGATCAACGGTTGCAATTCAGGGTTTTGGAAATGTTGGATTGCATTCGGCTTTATTTTTATTCGAAAAAGGATTGAAAGTAGTTGCGGTGAGTGATGTTTCTGAAGCATTTTATAATCCTGACGGAATCAATATTCCGGAATTGATTTTGTATTATAATCTAAATAACAAAAGCATAAAAGGTTATCCAAATTCGGTTGCAATTAAGCACGAAGAATTATTGCTTTTAGATGTCGATGTTTTGATTCCGGCAGCAAAAGAGGATGTAATTACGCAGAAAAATGCGGCAGCTATTCGTGCCAAAATTATTGTGGAAGGCGCAAACGGACCAGTTTCATCTGATGCTGATAAAATCTTGCATGAAAATAACGTTTTGGTCGTTCCAGATATTTTAGCAAATGCTGGTGGCGTTACGGTTTCTTATTTTGAGTGGCTTCAGAATTCGCTTTTAGAATCCTGGAGAATTCACCAAATTAATACACGCCTTGAAGATATTTTAGAAAAAGGTTTTGAAACGGTTTTCAGAACAGCATTAAAATATAATGTTACACCGAGAATTGCGGCTTACATTCTTGCTTTGCAAAAAGTAGCAGACACGCAATCTGTTAAAGAAGTAGCTTTGGAAGCTCCAAAATTCAAACAAAATTAGAAATTGGTTCTAAAAGATAAAGATCATTTTTGATAGTTGATATCATTTTGAAAAGTAAAAAATGAGATGACTTTTGAAAAGATCTTTATCTTTAGTTTTATAACGAATTGTATTTTAGTTTTATAAGAATAAAAAGAAATAAAAAAAAATGGAACACATTAATTTTCTTGCTTTCGCAATGCCGGCTTTTTTTCTGTTTTTGTTTTTAGAATATAAGTTGGCTCAGCACAAAAAAAGACCAGAAATTTTTAACTACGAAAGTTCGGTTTCAAATATTAGTATTGGTATTGCAGAGCGTTTAATTAATTTATTTATTGCAGCAAGTTTTTATCAGCTGTATTATTTTATTTATAATAATTACAGACTTTTTGATATTCCGAGTAACGTTTTAGTTTGGCTGGCACTTATTCTCGCGACTGATTTTGTTTGGTATTGGTACCATCGATTGGGACACGAAGTAAACTTTTTCTGGGCCGCGCATATTGTTCATCATCACAGTGAAGAATTTAATTTTACGGCCGCAGCCAGAATCACTACTTTTCAGGCTATAGTGAGAACTGGTTTTTGGTGCATACTTCCTTTTGTTGGTTTTCACCCAACAATGGTTATCACCATGCTGATTGTTCATGGCGCTTATTCTTTTTTTACACATACACAGATAATCGGCAGAATAAAATGGCTGGAATATGTTTTTGTAACGCCTTCTGTTCATGGCGTGCATCATGCTTCAGACGAAAAATATCTGGATAAAAACTACGGCGATATGTTTACCTTTTGGGATCGTATTTTTGGAACTTTTCAGGAAGAAGAAGAAAAACCAAAATACGGTTTGACGCATCCATTAAAAAGCTACAGTTTCCTTTGGCAGCATTTTCATTATTATTTTGAAATATATGAATTATGGAAACGCTCAAAAGGTTTTAAAGCAAGATGGAAAGCTGTTTTTGGAAGTCCCGCACACATGGATCAGGACATTCGCCCGATATTAGAAAAGCGTTTTTTGCAGGACAAAAGCAATCCGCATCAGCGGTTGAGATTTCGAAATTATCTTTATATCCAGCTTGGGATCTGTACTTTGATCTTAACTGCTTTTACTTATTATTTTGATTTACTAACTACGCTCGATAAAGTTTTTGTTTTGTCGGTTATCATCATAACATTAATTAATTGTGGTGCGTTGTTGGAACAGCGAAAATGGATTTATTATCTGGAATACGCTCGTATTTTTATGATTACAACTTTCTTTTTATACGAAGAGAATTTGACTGTATTCTTCTTTATTCCGCTTGCGGTAATGATTTTTGCAGAGCAATTATTTTCGCTCAGCAGATATTATCAAAATATGATTTTGCAGTTAGAAACTTCGGAATGACATTAGAGCAAAGAACCAAGATAAAAGAAAAGCGACATCTAAAGTGTCGCTTTTCTTTTTGATTAGTTTGTCATTTCTCGTTCCTCGAAAGGACAAACAGTATGGGGAACTTTGGTAAAAAAAACTTAGTACCTTAGAAGCTTAGCATCTTAGAACCTTAAATAGTTTTTATCGCCATAATTTTCTCTTCAAAAGTATCTTTAAAGTCAGATTTGCTTTTAATTCTGGTTTTGTAGGTATAAATGGTAGCTACAGAAAGTTCCAGAAATTCTGCCATTTGATTGCTATCCTGAATTCCTAATCGGTATAAAGCAAAAATTCTTAATTCGGTGTTTAAAAGTTCACCTTTTTTGACAATGCATTTGTGGTCATTTGGAAACAAATGATTAAAATCAGTTACAAAAGTTGGGAATAGTTTAAGGAAAATTTCATCGAATTGGTGAAATAAATTTTCACGTTCTTCTTTGACATTATAGCGTTTTAAACTCGCAATAACTTCATCGGTTTTTTTGGTGATGATTTTATGGAGCGTACTTTTTTGAATATGGTCAATCTTATTAATGAAAGCCGAAGTTGCTTTAATAAAATACGTAATATATTCTTCTTTGATCGCATTTGCCTCGCTTAAACTAATGTTCATTTCCTGAAGCTGCGCATAAGACGAAGCCATTATTTTTCTGGCTTTATTTCTTTCTTTTAATTGTTTGAAGATAATAATCGAAAACAAAACAATAATAAAAGTCAATATCGTCAATAGAATAATGATTCTCTCCAGTTTGTCATTTTTCTCTTTTACATTATTCAATTGCGCTTTTTCGATAATAGGTAAAATCGACGAAATTTCAATTTTGCGATGTCTGGCATTGTAGAAAGTCGCGTCATCCATTGCAATATTGATATATTCATTGGCTTTGTCCAAATACCCCATTTTAAAAAGTTCATTGGCAAGATTTCGGAGCGCAACTGTTTCTTTTGTAGCATTTTTGACATCGGCGATTGCAGCAAGCGCCAGATATTGAATCGCTTTTTTAGTATAACCTCTTTCGGAATAAATATAACCAAGACTTGAAGTCGCAATGCCATAATAATCGGGTGGAAGATTATAATTATTGATCCAATAACTGAAGGCAAATTCGGCACCGCGCCAATCTTGTTGTTTTAGTCTTTTTAAGCTTTCGGCTGCCCAATATTCGTTGGTATTAGTTCCAATTAATTCTAAAGCTTTTTTCAGGAAATGATTTCCTTGCTGTACATAATGAATATTAAAACGTTGATCTTTATTATAATCGGCTAAATCGTAATACGCTCGGGCTTTAATATTGTAGTATTCGAATTTGTTTCTTGAATCCAGTTTTTGGTCGTCAACGACATTCAAAGTATCAATTGCCTCCTTGAATAATCCAGATGAAAGAAGTACAAAACCTTCCTTAATTCGGCTTTTGGCCAAAAATTTAGGATCTTTTAAAACAATCGCTTTGATTTTTGCTTCTTCTAAATAATAATAAGCCGAATCATATTTAAACGATTTATATTCATCAAACAATGACATATAAGTATTGTAAAGCTGTTCATTGTTCTGACTTACTGTAAATTTTGATACATTTCTTTTTAAAGCTTCAATTTTTCGATATTTCTGTTTTAAGTAAACATCTTTTTTAAGAAGCACTTTATCTAATTCTTCTAAAACAGGATTTGTCTCTTTCGCAGTTAGAGAAAAACCTACAATAAAAAAACATAGAATGAAAATTCTCTGCATGGTTTTGTGTTGGTTTAGGGTAAAAAATCTTTTTTTTGGTTTGTTCGAGTTAATTCGTTTTTTAATTCGGGATAAGCTTGAGCGGGCTTATTAAACAACTTTCAGTTTTTTAAAACTTCTTTGTTACAGAGCTTTAAAATGTGGTTAAGCATTCAAAAATAAGACATTAATGTTAAAAGCAGTCTAATTATTTGCAATTATACAATAAAAACCAATTATATATATGCATAGTGAAAAAAATATCGCTTTTAATTTTCATATTGTCATATTTACCATCATTTAATAGCATATTTTCATCTAAACAGCATCTTGATTTTTTGAATTACAAAAATAATTTAAAATATTGATTATTAGGTATTTATGTTTAAAAATGTTTCGATTATATCTTGATTTTTCTCAGACATTTTTTTTTAGATTTATTTAACATCTAGTTTCGTTCTGTCTTTTATGAGACAGAAAAACTAACAAACAAACCACAAAATTTATGAGATGTAAAAGTATTTATTGGTTAGCTGTTGTTATGGGTTTAATGGCCACTGGCTGTGATAACACCGACGACGGAAGCTCCGTTGATCCAATTACCCTTTATGAGAAAGTACAAGGAAATTGGGGATTAACGAATTTGAAAATGGTTGATGAAGTTGCGAAAGCAAACAAAGTCGAACCAAACGAAGAAAACTTGAGTACGTACTTTAATTACGAAGATTTTAAAATCAAATTCAACGTAGATGAAAAGAACCAGCCAACAAGTTATGAAGTAACAGGAAATGTTCCTCCATTATTCGCTCCAAAAGGCTACTGGGCATTAAGTTCAGATTTTCAGCCAACTAATTTGGGCGTAACAAAAATCTATTTGTACAGTGATGTTCAGAAAACGCTAAAAACAGATGAGCTTAAATTATCATCAGTTCCGGGAAGCAATGAAGAAATGGAATTCCAATTAATTCATTCTTCTGGAGGTTCTCCGTTTGTGTCTTACGTGTTTAAATTAAATGCTATTAATTAAAAAGTAATATGAAAAAATTTATATATACAATTTTACTTGCCCTTTTGATGGCTCCTAATTTTACGCAGGCACAAGAAGCCGCTGGAGCTGTAGGCAGTATGTCATCATTTCCTGTAGTTTACAAGTATGATGAAAAAGTGACTTGGTACTTTGATCTTTCAGGAACCACTTTTGCAGAGACTGAGGATGTTTATATTTGGATTTGGTCGCCATCTGAACCAGATGCTGGGCATTGGGAAAACTCTTCAGATTTTGCTAAACTTAAATATGAAGGAAATAAAATCTGGAGTTTTACTTTGACTCCAACACTTTATTTCTCTAAAACACCTGATGAAATTGCAGCAAGCGCTGGATTTTGGTTTCGTTTGAAAAACAAAAATGGATCAAAACAAAGTGATGTAGCGAATATGCCTTATACTGATTTTTCTTCTTTCTATACGGCAAATGAATTAATCAGATCGTATCCAACAAAACCTTTGATTGATAAACCGGTAAGTATTTTATTCAATTCGAATTTAAAAGATGGTTTTGCAGGAGTTCCAAGTGTTCATTTTCATTCAGGATTAAACAATTGGGCTGTTTTACAGGAATATCAGGCATGGATTCCAGAAGTATCTGAAAAGACAAAATTGAAAGATCTTGGAAACGGTTTTTACAGAATGGATTTGATTCCGCAGCAATATTACAATCCGCCAGCAGGTTTTGTTATGGAAAATATTACTTTCCTAATGGTTGCGAAAGACTGGACGACTAATTCTGGCGACCAAATTATTTATGCAGGAGAATTTATTCCGCCACCACCGCCAAGTTTTAGTTTTTTCCCATCGGTTATCAGCCAAAAAGATTTTCTTGGAATGTCAAGAAAAAATAATGAAGTGGGTGTAAACAAACTTATTTATACCATCACGGCAGGAAGCAAAACAATATCTGGTGAGTTTACAGGAGGTACAGCTGAAATAAAAGGATTTGTCAATTTAGTTTCAGAATTAAATGGTGTTCAGGGTTTAAGTGAGATTCATGTTTTGGTAAAAGACAACAAAGACAAAACAATCTCTGATACTTCTATACCTCTTAAAACTTTAGACAAATAATTCTCTATCAAATTAAAACATCAATTCTAATGAATAGTAAAAATAAAAAAATAGTCCTGCATCAAATGTGGACTACTAAAACTGCAGTATTCATGATTTTCATGCTTTTTCTTTCGGCAGGAATGTTTGCTCAGGAAAAAAAGCAGGTATCAGGAACTGTGTATGACAATACAGGAACTGTATTGCCGGGCGCTTCGGTAATTGAAGTGGGAACAAAAAATGCAACCACAACAGATTTTGACGGAAAATTTACTTTGACGGTAGCCGTAGGAGGTTCGATTGAAGTTTCATTTATTGGATCAACAAATCAGAAAATACAAATTACTTCTGCAACTAAAAACCTTGATGTTCGTTTACAAAATGACGGTTATCAATTAGCCGAAGTTCAGGTTGTAGCTGTTGGTTACGGAACTCAAAAGAAATCTGATTTAACTGGAGCAATTTCAACTGTAAAAGCTGATGATTTAGTAAAAGGAACTATTTCATCTACAGAACAGGTTTTGCAAGGAAAAGTAGCAGGTTTAAATGTTATTCGTCCTTCGGGTGATCCTGCAGCAGGCTCTACATTGCGTTTGCGTGGAGGAACTTCTTTAACTGCGAGCAACAATCCTTTAATTGTAGTTGACGGAATTGCTGGTGTTGATATCAACATAGTTCAGCCTTCTGATATTAAAACGGTTGACGTTTTGAAAGATGCTTCTGCAACTGCGATTTATGGTTCAAGAGGAGCAAACGGAGTTATCATTATTACTACAAAATCAGGAACAAAAGGAGTTTCGGTTACGTATAGCGGATTATCAAGCATTGGTTATGTAACTGATAATTTAGATTTATTATCAGCAAATCAATGGAGAAATTATGTTCGCCAAACTAATAATAAAGATGCTGTAGATTATGGTGCAAATACAAACTGGCAAAAAGCAATTGAGCAGACAGCTATTTCACAATCACATACTTTAACTATTAATTCGGGTAAAGCTGACAGCGGTTTCAGAACTTCACTTTCATACTTAAATAATGAAGGAGTAATTAAGAATTCTGGTTTAGAAAGATTAAGCGGAAACATTAGCGCTTATCAATATCTGGGAGACAATAAAGATGTAAAATTTGACACGGGATTATTTGCTAATATCGATAAATGGCATCCAGTTGATTACAGAATTTTTGAATATGCTTATAACTTGAATCCGACAATTCCGGTTTATACGCCAACTGGAGAATTTTCATCTGTAGCACTTAATCAATACTTTAATCCAGTTGAACTTTTGACAAACAGAACTGTTGATAATGAAAGACACAGACTTTTAGGTTATTTTAAAACGGAAGTTAAATTTTTGAATGATTTCTTGGCTGTTGCTAATATTTCGTTGGAGCATAATGCAGTTAAAGGAGGCACTTATAAACCAAGTTATGCTGTTCTAGAAGGAGCTACAGAAGGCGGTTATGCTCAAAGAACATATGCTGAATACACCAATGCGCAAGGCGAACTTTATGTGAATTACAATAAAGTAATCGACAAACATACTATCAGCGCACTTGCAGGATATTCTTATTTAGAGAATATTTATCAAGGTTTTGGAGCACAAAGAAGTGGTTTTGTAACGGATGCTTTTAGCTATAATAATTTAGGTGCAGGTTACAAAT
Organism: Flavobacterium resistens; assembly: GCF_900182645.1. Classification (GTDB taxonomy): domain Bacteria; phylum Bacteroidota; class Bacteroidia; order Flavobacteriales; family Flavobacteriaceae; genus Flavobacterium; species Flavobacterium resistens. The sequence continues at coordinate 55,498 of NZ_FXTA01000006.1, forward strand.
ATCGTTTAGGCGATGTGTATTCGTATAAAGGAAAATCAAATTTGGTTTCATTTTATGCTCGTGCAAATTATTCTTATGACGGAAAATATTTGCTGACTGCAACAGTAAGAAGAGACGGTTCAAGCCGTTTTGGAGAAAACAACAAATGGGGAACTTTCCCGTCAGCTTCTGTGGCTTGGAAAATTTCAAATGAAGGATTTATGGATTCGACAAAAGGCTGGCTTGACAATTTAAAATTGAGAGTTGGTTATGGAGTAACAGGTAATCAAGACGGAATTGGAGAGTACAAATCGCTTTCTATTTTAGGAGTTGGAAACGATAGTTACTACGATCCTATTACAGGAACTTGGAGTTTGGCTTATTCACCACAGCAAAATCCAAATCCGGATTTGAAATGGGAATCAACTAAACAATTAAACATTGGTTTTGATTTTACACTTTTCAATAGAATTTCGGGTTCATTTGAATGGTATTCTAAAAATACGGAAGATTTATTATACACTTACGAAGTACCTCAGCCACCTTATTTAGTTGGAACTATGTTGGCAAACGTTGGTGAAATGTCAAACAAAGGAGTTGAGCTTACTTTGAATGCTGATATCATCAAAGGACCAAAATTCAATTGGAATGCTAATTTGACACTTGGGCACAACGTTCAAAAAATCGAAAAATTATCGAATCCAACGTATAAAACAGATGTTATTTACAGCGGTTCTTTACACGGTTTAGCAGGTATGTCTGGACAATATTCTCAAATTATTGCTGAAGGTTATCCTGTTGGAACTTTCTGGGGATTCAGAAATGCTGGGCTTGATTCAACTGGAAAAATTCAGTACTATAACAAAGCAGGAGATGTTGTTGCAGAAAGCGCTTTAGTAGATGATGATAAAACAGATTTAGGAAATATTCAGCCAGATTTGACATTAGGAATCGGAATGAATTTTACATACGGAAATTTTGATCTTGGAATCAGCGGTTACGGAATGTTTGGCCAAAAAGCATTAAACGCAACAAACATGATGCTTAATGATCCAACAAGATTGCCAGCTTATAATGTTCCAGATGATTTCTTAGGAAGCGGAATAACATCTTCTCCAAAATATTCAGATTACTGGATTGAAGATGCTTCTTTCTTCAGACTTCAGACCGTTTCTTTTGGTTATACGATGCCTCTTGGCTTGCAAAAAAAGTCAAAACTTAGAATTTATTTAATGGGAGAAAATCTTGCTGTTTTCACAAGTTATAAAGGTGTTGATCCAGAAATTGGCTTAAATGCGCAAAACGGCGTAAACGGTGTTATTGACCAAACAGGTTTAGCATCTCCGGGTATCGACAGATATAACAACTATCCTAGACCAACAACAATTTCTGTTGGATTAAATTTCTCGCTGAATAACTAAGCGAATTAACTCAAAAATAGAACAAATGAAAATCAAAATAACAGCAGCAATATTGATAAGCATGCTTTTTACGATATCATGTACAGATTTAAGTGAAGACTTATATGATAAAGTAGAGGATGGAAATTTTGGAAATACTTCCAAAGAAGTTGATGCATTAGTTGGAGGGGCTTATTCTTCTCTGAGAGGATTCGCTGACGGAATATCAAACAATTACCCAACTTGTGAATATGTATTCTTTTTAACTGAAACTGTTTCTGATGAAGCTACAATTCCTACCAGAGGAACAAACTGGTACGATGGCGGACAATATCAGGATGCTCAAAAACATACTTGGAAAGCGGATAACCGAATGATTCTTTCGGCTTGGCGTTACAATTATACCGGAATTGCAAAGATCAACTCCATCATTTATCAAATCGATAAATCGTCTTTGTCTGATACTGCAAAAGCTCCGATTTATGCTGAATTAAAAGCTTTAAGAGCATACTATTATTACAATCTTTTAGATTTATTTGGAAATGTGCCAATTGTAACCAACTTTGAAGACACTTCACTTCCATCAAATTCTACAAGAAAACAAGTATATGATTTTGTTGAAAAGGAATTGACAGATGCTCTTCCGCATTTAAATTCAAATGTGGTGTATTCTAAAATGACTAAAAATGTAGCGTATTCTTTATTGGCAAGATTATATTTAAATTCTGAAGCTTTTATCGGAACAGCACGTTGGCAGGATTGTTTGAACATGTGCCAAAAGATTTCTGGTTATTCATTAACGCCAGATTTCTTTGCCAATTTCGCTACAGAAAATCAAAAATCACCTGAAATCATTTTTGCAATTCCTTACGATTCAAAAGCAGGAACTGTTGGAAACTACATGAATTCAATGTCTTGCCACTACTTGCATAAATTGACTGTTTCTGCAACTGCCGATTATCCTTGGAGCGCAAACGGAATGTGTGCACAGCCAGGAGTATTCTCAGCTTTTGCTGATACTGACAAAAGAAAAAAATGTATGGTTGCCGGAGATCAGATCAATAAAGCTACAGGACAAGTGATCATTATGGATAGCGGTGAAAAGTTAACTTATACAGAAGAAGTTACTAGTGTAGCCGATGCTAAAGAAAATCAAGGAGTACGTTTAGGAAAATATGAAATGAAAGAAGGTGAACAGTGGGAACGTGATCACGATTTAGTGGTAATTCGTTATGCCGAAATCTTAATGATGCAGGCAGAATGTTACGTTCGTTTAGGATCTCCTGATTTGGCAAAACCATTCTTGCAACAAGTAACAGCGCGTGCAGGTGAAGAAATGCCAGCAACAATTGATCTTCATTTTATTGATCAGGAATTACTTAAGGAATTTACTTTTGAAGGAAGAAGAAGAACAGATAACATTCGTTTTGGAACATTTTTCTTGCCATGGTGGGAAAAAGGAACGACTGAAAAATACAGAGCTATTTTCCCAATTCCAAGTACCGTTTTAACTACAAATAAAAACCTAAAACAGAATCCTGGGTATTAGGTTATTGAATGTCAGTCTTCCATGTTGGTTAGTCGTGGAAGGCTGACATATTTTTAAATCTGGATTATTCTTAGGTATAAATCATGGGAATATTATTAAACACATAGAAACACAGATTTTATGTGTAGGCAAAGAATATAAAAAAGAAACTTATTTCTTTCACAAAGATTGCTATGTGCATTTTAAATAAGTGAAACGCCTTTTTTTGAGTGCTAAAAGCTATGTTTCTATGTGTTTAAAAATAAAAAAAACAAATTACATCAATATGAAAAGATATATCACCTTATTGTTTTTTGGGATCGTGAATATTTTAATCGCCGCCGGATGTAGCAGCAGTGATGACAAAGGTCCAGATAAACCAACTGAACCGGAAACACTTGCTCCTGTCGCGATTGAAAAAACGAACAGCACCAAAATTTACGTTCATTATATGCCTTGGTTCGAAACCAATGAAAGCAGTGCCGATAAAAAATGGGGATATCACTGGACAATGGCAAATAAAAATCCAAATACTATTGGAGCAAACAACCGCAGGGAAATTGCATCCTACTATTATCCACTGATTGGGCCTTATCATTCGGGCGACAATAATGTGATTGAAAATCATTTATTATTGATGAAATATTCAGGAATCGATGGTGTTTTGATCGATTGGTACGGCACTTATGACGTAAACGATTACCGAATGGTAAAAGAAAATACAGAGCAATTAATTGCCATGCTAAGTAAAGTCGGACTTGAATATGCAATTGTTTATGAAGACCGAGTAACAACAAATGTTGTAAATGCAGGAAAAGCAATTTCTGTTACCAGTGCTGCAAAAACTGATTTAGCTTACATGCAGACGAATTATTTTTCTAACGCCAACTACATCAAAATAAACGGAAAACCTCTATTGCTGAATTTCGGTCCAATTGTATTGCAGACACCAGCCGAATGGACAAATGTTTTTAGCACATTATCTGCAAAACCTACTTTCCTGACGCTTTGGGATCAATCTGTTGAAGCGGGAGATAATGCTTCTGGAGAATATTCATGGGTTTATAAAAACAGCACTTATTTAACGAATTGGTACACCAATACAAAACCAAAACTTTCAGTTGCAATGGGAAGTGCTTATCCTGGTTTTAAAGATTTTTATGCCGAAGGTGGAGGCGGAGCAGCAATTGGATGGACAATTGAGCACAACAATGGCGCAACGCTTGATGAAACGCTTTCTTTGGCTAAAAATGCAAACCTGAGTTATTTGCAGTTGATTACTTGGAATGACTTTGGTGAAGGTACAATGTTTGAACCAACAGTTGAATTTGGTTACAATTATATCGAAAAAGTAAAAACTTTTGCCGGAGTAAAAAACACCGAATCCTATTTTGCAGATATCAGCAAACTATATAACCTAAGAGTTGAAAAGAAAAGCAGTGCCGATGCTCAGAAAAAATTAGATCAGGCTTTTAATTATTTTGTTTCGATGCAACCTGCAAAAGCAAAACAAGTAATAAGCGAAATAAAATAAGAGCTGTAATTAATACAATTAAATAATGAAAAACATAAGATATAGATACTGCCTGATCGCATTAGCCTCAATGCTGATTTGCGCTTGCGGTACTAAAAAAACGACATATAAAATCAGCTCTCCTGGAAAAAACACCGAATTAGTTTTTGAATTGACTGCTTCTGGACAACCTCAATATAGTTTTACTTCTGGCGGAAAATCGGTTATTGAGCCTTCTTTGCTGGGTTTTGAGTTTCAGGGAATTCAAAAAATGACAGATGGTTTTGAAGTAGTTTCTACCGAAGAAAAAACTTCCGATGAAACTTGGGAACAACCTTGGGGAGAATTCAAAAAAGTGAGAGATCATCACAATGAATTGATTGTTCATTTAAAAGAAGCAAAAGGTGAGGAACGCTTGGTTGATATTATTTTCAGAGTTTTTGACGATGGTTTAGGATTTCGCTACTCTTTTCCCAAACAACCTAATTTAGGAAAAGTGAAGATCTCGAATGAAATTACGCAGTTCACTTTCAAATCAAATAATGACGTTTGGTGGATTCCTGTGCACCGCGAAAATAGTTATTATGAAAGTGAATATCGCAAAACGCCAATCAGCAAAACCGATACCATTAATACTCCGGCTACTTTCGAAACAAAAGAGAAATTATATGTAGCGATTCACGAAGCTAACTTGACTGATTTTGCTTCAATGACACTTTTAAAAACAAGTGATAAACAATACAAAAGTGATTTAGTGCCTTGGGCTGATGGTGTAAAAGTGTATGCCGAAACTCCTTTTGTAACGCCTTGGAGAACTATTGTTGTCGGAAAAACTCCAGGTGATGTGGCGACTTCGACTATTATGCTGAATTTAAATGAACCTTCAAAAATTGAAGATCTTTCCTGGATTACACCATCAAAATATATTGGAATTTGGTGGGGAATGCATTTAGAAAAATTCACTTGGGGACAAGGGCCTAAACACGGTGCTACTACAAAAAATACCAAAGAATATATTGATTTTGCTGCGAAAAACAATTTTGACGGCGTTCTGGTTGAAGGCTGGAACGAGGGCTGGGACGGCGACTGGACTGCCGACGGATCTGCATTTAGTTTTGTAAAAGCCTATCCAGATTTTAATTTGGAAGAAATTACAAAATATGCAGCCATAAAAAATGTCCGATTAATTGGCCACCATGAAACTGCGGGCGCTTCTAAACATTATGAAAGTCAGCTTGAAGATGCTTTTAAACTGTATCAAAAAATGGGAGTTAATTCGGTGAAAACGGGTTATGTAAACAAGTATTTGGATAAAAAAGAATGGCACGATAGCCAGTATGGAGCGCGTCATTACAGAAAAGTAATTGAAACGGCGGCTAAATACCATATTATGATTGATAATCACGAGCCGATGAAAGGAACGGGAATTCAACGCACGTATCCAAACTTTATGTCGCAAGAAGGCGGAAGAGGACAGGAATACAATGCATGGTCTGTAGATGGCGGAAATACTCCACAACATTTAACAACTTTGCCATTTACAAGAATGCTTTCCGGACCTTTTGATTATACGCCCGGGAATTTCAATTTTGATTATAAAACGCCTTCTGGAGCACGAGTGCAAACGACTTTAGCGAATCAATTGGCTTTGTATGTTATTATTTTCAGTCCGTTGCAAATGGCTTCTGATTTGCCAGAAAATTATGTTGGCAAGCCTGAATTTCAATTCATAAAGGATGTTCCTTGTACGTGGTCATACACAAAAGTTTTGGATTCTAAAATTGGAGAATACACTACAATTGTTCGTAAAGATTGGGACGAGAAAAACTGGTATTTAGGTTCAATTACAAACAAAGATGCCAGAGATTTAAAAGTGGAATTGTCATTTTTAGATGCCGGAAAAGAATATGAGGCAACCATTTATGCTGATGGAGAAGGAGCAAATTATAAAACAAATCCGTATCCGGTTACGATTTCAAAACAAAAAGTAAATAATAAAAGCGTAATAAATATCAAATTGGCAGCTGGAGGAGGAACAGCTATAAAATTCACTCCGTTAAATTAATTGAATTAGTTTTCGTTTTATTTTAGTTAAGTTTAAGTTTGAGCAAATGAGCCCGATTTCTTTTTAAAGATTTCGGGCTTGTTTATTTTTTGTTTCAGGTTTCAGGTTTCAAGTTTCAAGTTTAACGTTGACAGTTTAACCGCAAAGCACGCAAGGTTTTTATTATCTGTATGGCTTAATATAAACGCAAAGTTCGCAAAGCTTTGTGTAAAAAAACTTTGCGAACTTTGCGTAATCCTTAGCGTGCTTTGCGGGAAATAAAAACTTAGTATCTCAGAACCTTAGCACCTTAGCATCTTAAAAAATTATTTATGAAGTTTAACATGGCTTCCAAAAGTATAAACAGCAGCTATAGTTGGTCCATTATAACCCCATTTAAAGAAACCATTTAGTCTTTCTTTTTGAGCATCAACTCTAATGTTTAAGCCTGTAAATCCTGCTGTTAAACTAAAGTTTTTATAAACGTTATATAATACAGAAAGGTTGTAGCTCAAAATACGGCCATCGATATCATTTACTTTTAAAGCGAAGTAATTGAAATTAGCATAAAGTCCCACTTTTTTGCCTAATACAAATTCTCCCCAAACACCAATATCTGGTAATGGCGCAGTTACACCGAAATCATCATGAAATTCGACGCCCTGTGTCTGACCTTCTAGTCTCAGACCAACATCTATTAACATTACGTGAGCACCTATTAAGGCACCTATTTCATAAGTTGGTTTTGACACAAACGCGTAGCCATAATATATTCTAATAATTTGATTGTCAAAAAATGCTGAAACACGACCATCAATTGGATAAGTATGATCACCGAATTCGATATCTTTTTGAAGGGTTTTTGTTGATGTTCTGTCTAAATAATAATATTCAGAACCTAGTCTTGATCTTCTTGAAATGCGCCACTCAAAAGAAGCAGCAAATGATTGGGTGTTTTTTTTAAAACCGAGATCTTTTTCAAAATCGATCATATTTCCAAAATTACCGTTGTTGCTTCCTACTTCTACCTGTGTGTTGTTTATTGGAAAAAATGCACCGGCTGTAAATTTAAATCGACGTGCGTGCCAAGGCAAATCTTCGGGATCATAATTTTGACCTTCGTCAGATTTTAAAGAGTTGTTTTGTACGGCGGGTAAAGTTTCGGCTGGAATTTCGGCAGTAGTTTGTGCTTTGGCCAAAAAACAAGAGAAGAAAACTATCATAAAACAAATTAATTTTTTCATCGGATTTAATTTTAGAGTTTTTGATAAATTTTTAACACTTAAAGTTAACAAAAAAAATCATTCATTTAATTTTTTGCCGTTTATTATTTAGATAATTCCGTTGATTATCAGTTTGATAGTGTTTTGAGATTCAAAAATTTATAAAATATCTCTTGAAAACGAGAGCCGCGTGAGGGATAGAAGCTGGCTGCCGAAGCAGCGCGGATAGCCCGACAGCTTTTAAAAAAAGGCCTCAATACGCACAAAGCATATTAAGGCCTTTTTTTAAAAGGTGGCACGCCCTTATTGAAGTTATGAGTTATGAGTTTTGAAATGTAAAATGATGACATATAGTGTGAATTCATAATTCATAATTCAAAACTCATAACTAAAATCAAACCCTGTTATAATCCGCTTTCCAGTGAATGATTGCTTTTTTGATGGCATCGCCGGTAAGATTGTTTTTTAAGGCATCTTCCAGCAAGGGTAAAAATTCATTGTCTGGTGCAAAACGAAGTGCGAAAATTTGGTCATCAGTTAATTTGTATTCGAATTCTTCAAGTCTTTTTCCAGTTAAAGTGAAGTAACGATAACGGAGTTCTAAGCGTACGATTCGGTTTTGTAAAATCAGGGCGTAATGCTGACGAAGCATGAAAGCCAGACAAAAAAGAAATATAAAGCAAACGCTTATAAAGGACCAAATTAACGTGTCGTTTGTAGTGCAGGCAAAATAAATGCTGCATAGCAAAAAGACAGTTAAAATGGGATAATATACAAAATGATGAGGTGTGTAAAATCGTATGTGGTTGTAATAGGTTTGAACTTTCATAATTGTTGTTTTTGGTATTAATTAAAAAAACAAAGCTACCCTAAAAATTAGAATAGCTTTCTTTCTCAAAATAAACTAACATAACCAATGTTTCCTTTATACTTTAAACTTTTTAAAAGTTTGTAATTCTATTTATTTGAAAAAAGCCTTCATTTCTGTCTTAAATCTTTTGCTGCTATGGCTTTAATTTCTTGATAGTAAAATTAGTACGTGTGGGATTTTTTTCGTTATACTTTAAGTTTAAATTGTTATATGATTTCAACTTTGATTTCGTAAATCGGCAATAATTTTCCATTCGGATAATTTTGAATCGAAAGTTTTTCCAGCATTCGCGGGGCTTGTTGATGGAAGTGTGTAAAGTTGGTAAGGATTTTTCAGATGAACGTATTTTTTGAAAAAGGCATGCGCTTTCTGGCCATTGAAAAGTATGGTTTTGATATTTGGATGCTGTTTTAAAAAGCTTTCAAAATCGTTGGCAATTTCATTTTTAATAGCAGTATCCAAACTTCCTATTCGTTCACAATATTGTAAAACATCCCAAACTGCAATTTTATTTTTTTTAAGTATTTCTTTTCGGACTTCATAATCAGTGGAGGAATCTTCATTGAGAATTATGAAAATGAATTTCCAGAAATTATTCTGCTTATGTCCGTAATATTGATTTAGTTCTAATGATTTTGTACCGGGCATTGTTCCGAGAATCAGAATTTCAGAGTCGTTTGATGCGATTGGAGCGAACGAATAGCTTTTCATTTTTTTTGAATTAAGAAAATTTCTGTTTGAGTTAAATTTTTAATTCCGAAGTAATTATAAAACAAAACGCCAAAATTATATAACATTTTTGATGAATGCTTGACCGAACTTTGGAATATTGATTTATAAAACAAAAGAATTTGTTTTTTGCCTGAAATATGAAATAAAAATACCAAATCTAAATATAAGCAAAATGAAAATAGTTACCATACATACAGAGCAAATCCAAACTGTGTTTGAGGAATTAAACAGTAATCTTGACGGAACCATAACTTTTGATTTCGATGAATATGCTTTAGAAATCAACAATAGTTTTGCTAAAGGAACTATAACTGGAGCTTCTTTCAATGATAATATTTCATATGTTCAATTTGATATGACGTTTTCGATGGCTGTTCGAATGGATTTTTTGAATGTGATATCAACGCCTGTTTATTTTGCTTATTGCTCAAAAGGAGGTTTGTCGCACAGTTTTGGAATTAATGGCGAAGAACGTAAGTTTCAGACTTTTCAAACTGCTATTTTGGCTTCAAATCAAAATCAGGATAATGTTTTGTTTTTTGAAAAAGATGTGAACACGAAACTGACTCTGATTATTGTAGGAACTGAGACAGAATCTCACTTAATGCCTTCTTTAAACCAAAAAGTAAAAGAAACTTTTTTTGAAAATAATGCACTTCAGAACTTTTTTTATATGGGTTCATACAATTTAAAAATTGCTGAAAAAATCGAACAACTAAATGCCGTAACTCAAACCGGTATAGTTAGAAATTTGCTGAAAGAAGGAATTCTGAAAATCATTCTGGCAATGGAAATCCAACAACATAGCGACGATTTAAATGCTTTTCCGAAAGATGCAAATTGTCTGACATTAAAAGAAATGGAAGAAATAAAAGAGCTTTCAGAATTTATTAAATTAAGTCCGGAAGAACCATTTACTATAAAATCGCTGAGTAAAAAATCGGGTTTGTCGCCAAATAAACTTCAGGAAGGATTTAAAATGATTCACGACAGAACGGTCAATGATTACATAACACACATGAGGGTTTTGAAAGCCGAAATTTTAATGCGTACATCCGATTTAAATATTTCTGAAATCGTATACTGCATTGGTTTTACGAGCAGAAGTTATTTCTCTAAAATTTTCAAACAAAAATTCAATTGCAGTCCGAAAGAGTATAAGTTTAATTTAAGTTGCTAAGGTACTAAGCTATATTGAAGCGAAACTTAGAATCTTAGCAACTTAGTACCTTAGTACCTTTTTTCTCAACGCCCAAAGCGGTAATATTCTAAATCCATATTGCTTTTATTATTTATCGAATCTAAAATTGAATTCATTCCGATGATGCTGAATGTGATTCCGTTTCCGCCAAAGCCTAAAACATAATGCTCATTTTTTTTAGGATCTGGTTTTCCAAAATAAGGTAAACCGTCTTTTGTTTCGCCGAATGTTCCCGCCCAGGAATAATCTAGCTTAAAATTAATATTTGGAAATTTTCTTTTGAAGGAACGCATTAAAAACTGTTCTTTTTTCGGAATTAATTTATCACGTTTTTTAGCGTCTACGAAATCTTCATCGCCACCGCCTATAATCAATCTGTTGTCTGTGGTGGCTCTAAAATACAAATAAGGATTTGAAGTATCCCATAAAATTGAGTTTTTGAAGACTGCAGGCAAATCAGGTAAACTTTCAGATGCGATGACATAAGTACTTTTTAAATCGACCACTTTTTCTTTTAGGGTTTCAGTGCTTTCATAACCAGAACAATGTATTATGTGCTCTGCCGTAATAAGGTTTCCGTTTTCTGTTTTAGCAATAGATTTGCCACCGTGATTACTTATCGATTCAATATTTGTGCGGTCAAAAATTTCCATTCCTTTATCGCGGCAATAGATAAGTAAATCTTGCGCCAAATGATAAGGATCTACAACAGCAGCTGTTTTCGATTCTATACCAGCAATTGCTTTTAATCCCATTGTTTCTAATTCGGCTTTTCCAAGCCAGTTGACATCAAATCCGTGTTGTTTTCTAACCTTGAATTCATTTTTTAGAAAAGAAATATCTTTTTTAAGCGTACAGAAATAAATACTTTTTTTGAACTCAAATCCGCAGTCGCTTTGTATGGTGTCAATAATAGTACGCAAATCAAAAATCGCTTTTTTTCCATTTCTGTAACTGTTTATAGCACAGTCAGCGCCGCGCATTTTGATGAGTTCGTGCAACGAAACATCAATTTCATACTGAAGCAATGCGGTGCTCGCGGCGGTGCTGCCGTTGCAAATATCGCGTCGGTCCACGAGAACAACCTTTTTTCCGTCATTAATTAATTTATAAGCAATTAATGCACCTGTAATTCCTCCGCCAATAATCAGAATCGGGGTTTCGATATCTGAATTTAAGGAGGGATAACTTGCCTTCATTTCGTTTTTTAATGGCCAGAAAGTTTCGGTTGAGCGTAGTTTCATTTTTTAGCGGTTTTTGAGGTAGTTGTCGAATTTGGTTTTTTTGCTGTTTTGCTTTTAGGCTTATTCGGAATTTTATTTTCGGTTCTATTTTTATTTTTTCGCGAATGTTGCTCTTGTGCTTCAGCAATAGAATGCGATGTTCTTATGGTTTCGTCTTTTTTAGCCAGCTCACTTAACCTGCGATAATATTTTTGAACGATTTCCATTTCTTCTTCAGTCATGCTTTCAATATCAACCAAGCTGTTGCTGGAAAATTCGCTTGATGCAACCAATTCATTAAGTTTTAGCTGAATCGCCAGTGAATCTTTGTTTTGCGCTTTCTGAATTAGAAAAACCATCAAAAAAGTGATGATGGTGGTTCCGGTATTAATAACCAATTGCCAGGTTTCAGAATAGTCGAAAAATGGCCCGGAAACTGCCCAGACTACAACAATTAAAAAAGCGATAATAAAGGCCGGAGTGCTTCCGGTGGCTTTGCAGACTGCACTTGAAAATTTTTCGAATGCGCTGTTTTTATTTTGAGTTTTTGTTTTCATTTGATTTTGCATTTTTGGGTTTGCTTACTTTTTCTTCCCGAATTACTTTGTTGTGTTTTTCATCATAAACAGCTTCATCTATTTTTTGTCCTGTTTTGCTGAAAATCTTAATTTTTGGATCTTCATGTGTTCCAGTGATGACAATTGGAAATCCGATTATCCCAAATGGCGGAAGTCCCAAACGCATTCTTAAATCCAATAAACCATCAAAACTCGTAGTACCTTTAATCGTTGGTCTAAAACTGGCAACGGAAAAAGTAAATGGCTCAACATGAATCAAGTTATTATCAATACTCGAATTAATTTCGATTCCTTTCATATCTGGATTATCCAAACCTTTTTGGCCCGTTTTTGAACTGATTCCGTCAAATAATTTTAAGCCTTTTACCTGAACATCACTTAAGTTTATGGTTCCGCCACCTTCGAGGGATTCATAAATTGGTCCCATATTTCCGTTTAAATCGCCTTTGACTTTATAATCAACAGAAATAATTCCCTGCGCTTTTTCGGCAACAGTTACCATGTCATGAAACATCGGAATTTCTTTGTATGCACGCTGAACGCTAAAATCTTTGGCTGTAAAATGTGCATCAAAATGGGCTGAAGTTGGCGATTCATCTTTATAAGAAGCATCAATTCCAAGAATACAATCGATAATGCTAAAAGTGGCTTTTTCTAAATAAAAACCTTCTTTTGCGATACCCACTTTTCCTGAAAGTTTGTTTAAAATCAATCCGTTGTATTCGACTTTATCGGCATTGGCGTTAAGCGAAACATTCAGATTTTTAGGAACAATTACAACACCGCTCATTTTCGGATGGTCTTCTTTGGCATAATCCACTTCAATATTTCGGTCTTTATTTTCGCCTTTTTCAAGTGCCATAAATTCATCAACATTGATCAGTTTTGATTTCATGTTGAAATTTCCGCTCAAAGTTCCGTGTGATTCAAGGAAATAGTTGATGGTGTTTAAAAGATATCCGTTAATGTCAAAATCTGATTTTCCATATGAAGCATAGAATTTCTCAAACCACATTTTTTCATTTTGAAAGCGGAAATTTCCTTGTTTGATGAAGAAAGCTTTCGGAAAAAGTTCTGATGTTGCTTTAATGTTTTTTAGTAGAAGAGTTCCTCGATTATCCAACTTATGATATTGTCCGGTTGTCGCATAACTTTGTTTTCCTTTAAGCGAAAGATCAGCTTTTGCATAACCAGTAATGTCAATTCCTTTTTGAGAAAAAACCTGATAAATTCGGCCAACATTCAGCTCTCCTTTAATTTTTGCATTATAAGCCAAATCACTAAAATCAGAAAGTGTTGCGTTTACATACATCGGATTTCCCTCAAAAACAAAGGATGCCGGTGCAACTGCCACGATTAAATCCTGATATGTTCCCGCTTTATTGAGCACATTGGCCACAAAAGTGATATCGGTAATTGGGTTAGGATAGGAGTTGGTTTTGAGCCAGCCGTTATGTAGTGCGATGCCGCCAATGGTTTTTGGAAATAGTTTTTTTGAAGTGCTAAAAAGACCTTTAGCCTGAATATTCGTTTTTAAAATTCCTTTTAATTCAAGAGAATTCAGACCCAGTGCTGCGTCAACAACAGCGAGATCTAATGCGCCTTTTACGCTTGCATCAATCATCATTTCGTTAAAACCTTTACTGCGCAGATAAGCATTGAAATAGTCTTTTTCGCCTACTTTAAATTTAAAAGTTCGAAGATTGACCAATAATTGCTCCATGTCTAATTCAGGTAAAATCGCATTCAGATCCATTTGAAAATCAGTCAACGGAACTGGGGCATTTTTATAATTTACAGCGCCATTATCGATTTTTAAATTGAAAGCTAAATTTGGTTTTTGTTTTTTGGCGACATTGTAATTTCCTTTAAAAGTGAAAAGCAAATCGCTTCGACCGGAAACTTCAGTTTTTTCCAGCCAGGTCAAATATTCCGGAGGCATTACAGATAATAAATCTTTTACAGTTGTATTTTCTGAAGCGGCTTTGATGTTGATTTTATAGCCATCTTTTAAAATCGTAAAAAGCCCTGTAAATTTTAAGGGCAGTTTATTGATATGAAGTTCATTTTTTTGAAGAATAAACGAAAGAGCGTGCGTATTGATTCGGGTTATTAAATTGGCACTGACATTTTTTCTTCGTAAATAACCTGTCCGATCATAAAAGAAATCGAGATTGTCAATTTTTGCATTTGTATTTAAATCAAATATATCTTCGCTCAGATTTCCTTTTCCGATGTAATTAAAGCCTTTCGCATCAACCAAAATCTTCGCCGAACGATCATTGTATTTTACATGACAATTTTTAAGATCAATTCTTTCTAACCGAATTGCAGTTCCTTCTTCAGGTGCATTTGGATCATTTTTTTCATCTTTTCGATCTTCTGGCGCGATATAAATATTGTAATTAGCTTGTCCCTTTTGGTTGACCATTATATTGATTAAAGCATCAGAAACGTACAATTTGTTGATTTTAACTTCATTGTCAAAAATCAATCTTTTCAAGTTTATTCCAAATGCAACTTGTTCGGCTTTCAGTAAAGTATCATTGCTGAAAGGCGCAGATCCTGTCATCGACAAATCATCTAATGAAACTGTCAGCGACGGAAAATGAGTAAAAAAGGAGAGTTTAGATTTCGAAAAATCCAATTTGGTATCTAAACGTTCATTGGCAATTTTTTTAACTTCAGAGGCAACTTTTCCGGGGAATAAAAGCGGAATCAAAAACAACAATAACAAAACTCCTGCTATCGTTATTCCTGTCCATTTTAAAATTTTAAGGCTTATATTTTTATACGAAGTTTTCATGGCGTAGAAATTTTACTGTTTTTTTTCAGGCTCTTTTTTAGCCTCTTCGGCTTTTTGTTTGTCCTGTTTTTCTTTTTCTTCCTTAGCTTTTTCTTGTTTTTCCTTTTCTTCTTTAGCAGCTTTTTCTTGCTGTTCTTGCTGCTTTTCTTTAATTTCTTCTTGCTTTTTAGCTTTTTCTTTCTCTTTTTTCTTGAAGTAGCCTCTAAACAGGAAATTGCTTTTTGCGGCTTCCATATTTTCACTGAAACCTTTAGTGCCACTTTCTAAGTTTGAAAGTGTATTTGTAACACTGTTTGCCATTTTATCATCGCGCACTAGTCTTGCTAAAGCACCATTTCCGTTGTTCATACTGTGACTGAAAATGGCTAATTCTTCGGAGATTACGCCTACGTTGTCGACACTTTTTTTGACGCTTTTCATGATATCATTCATTTCTATACCATCAATTGATGCTATTGCGCCGTTGTCTTCAATGATTTTTGTTGATTTTGGACCTGGAGAAATTGTCAGTACTTTATCGCCCATTAACCCATCTGAGCCAATGCTGGCACGGGCATCGGTTTTTATGAATTTGCGTATTTCATCTTTTATAACCATCGAAACAATTACAGAAGAGTCGTTTATAATTCTGATTTCTTCGACAGTCCCAATGTTGATTCCAGAAAAACGAACATTGTTCCCAACTTCTAAACCGCTTACCGTTTTAAATTTTGAGCTAATGTGAAATGTTTGGCCAAATAGGTTTTTTTGTTTTCCAATAAAATAAATGGCCATAATGAAAAGCAGCAGTCCAACTGATACAAACATTCCTAATTTCCAAGTATATCCAGATTCCTTTTCCATGATTTCTACAATTTATTTTGCTTTATTCAAAAAATGAGCGTACCCATTCGTCCTCGTCTTTTTCTAATTCTTCATAAGTTCCTTCAGCATGGATAACACCATCTTTTAAAACCATAATCCTGTCGGCAGTTAATTTGGCACAGGCCATATCGTGTGTAATAATTATCGATGAAGTTTTTTGTTTGTGTTTGATATCCAGAATAAGTTCGCTTATTTCTCGCGACGTAATTGTGTCTAATCCTGTTGTGGGTTCATCGTATAAAATGATTTCCGGTTTTAAGATCAGCGTTCTTGCCAGACCAATTCTTTTTCGCATTCCGCCAGATAATTCGGCTGGCATTTTATCAATTGCATCGCCTAGACCAACACTATCAAGGGCTTCTATAACTTCATTTTCAACTTCATCTTCGGTTAAATCTCTTCTATGTGCACGTAATGTAAAAGCCAGATTTTCTCTAACCGACATTGAATCGTAAAGCGCACCGCTTTGAAATAAAAAACCAATTCGAACCCGCATTTTATTCAATTCTTCTTTTGAAAGATCCAGTAAATTTTCATCAAAAACAGTTATTTCGCCCTGATCAGGTTCAATCAAGCCCACAATACATTTTATGGTAACTGATTTTCCAGAACCAGAACGGCCTAAAATCACCAAATCTTCACCTTTATTGACGGTGAGATTCACACCTTTCAGAACTTCGTTGTCTTTGCCAAAAGTTTTGCGCAGATTCTTGATCTCAATGATTGGAGTCTGTTTTTTTTCTTTTGATTTTGGGTCGATATTTTTCTTTTCCTTAATCATCTTAAAAAAATAAATCGGTTATCTGTACAGCCACCATATCAATAATAAAAATGCTTAATGAAGCTGTAACTACGGCCGAGTTTGCGGCTCGTCCCACACTTTCAGTTCCGTTTGCGGCATTAAAACCTTTAAAACAGCCAATCATTCCGATGAAAAAACCGAAGAAAAAAGTTTTGATTGTTGCCGGAATTACATCTAAAAATTCTAACGATTGTATAATCTGTGTTAAATAACGACGGAAAGTCACATCGCCATGAATATTGATTCCTGCATAACCTCCCACAATTCCAACCGCATCTGCAAAAAACACCAATATAGGAACCATTAATGTACAGGCTAAAATTCGTGTTACAACTAAATAATTATAAGGATTAATTGCCGAAACTTCCATAGCATCAATTTGTTCTGTCACTTTCATTGAGCCAAGTTCAGCTCCAATTCCAGATGAAATTTTTCCGGCACAGATTAGAGCTGTAATTACTGGTGCAATTTCACGAATCAAGGAAAGTGCCACCATTCCCGGAAGCCAGCTTTCGGCACCAAAAGTTACTAAAGTAGGTCTGGATTGAATGGTTAAAACCAAGCCCATGATAAAACCTGTTATCGCTACTAAAGGAAGCGATTTGTAACCAATGACATAACATTGCCTTAAGAACTCTTTTGCCTCGTAAGGAGGAATTAAAAGTTCCTTAAAAAATCGCGATGCAAACATCGTTGCACTTCCAATTTGTGAGAATGTATTTTTTAAGCTGAGAATCAAAATATGTCTTTTTTAAAGTTGAAACATGTTATAAATCAGTTTTTAACAGTTTTATGTTACTTTTCTAATTATACATGAAAGTTACCCTAATACTTGTTAAAATCTTTTACACAACTTTTTTTGAAGCTTATATAATTTACATTCAAAGGCAATATTTTGATGAACGTGACGTTCGCAGGTTTTTTAAAACAAAAAATCCCTTTCATTGAGAAAGGGATTTTAAGGGTTTAATTGAATTTTGGTCAGCGTTATTGCAAATTTAAGAATTTATAGCAATACCTCTACGAGTTTTTATTAGAGGAATAACTTTAGTTTCTGAATGAACGAAATTTTCCATTAATAAACGTGCGGTTAAAAAACAAATGGTCGATTCTGCACCTTGATTTAAGTTTACGTTTTCCTTTTCAAGACCGTCGTAACCACCGCCACTTATTGGATTATACATAATTTGGCCTAAATGATTTTTTCCTAAAAACCAGTTAAAAGCGGCTTTCATTTTGTGTTTGTAATCCGGGATTTCAAATGCATCATAAAAAGCATTTAAAGTCTGAATCGTATAAGAAACATCAATTGGTTGTTCACCATATTCTCTTGGAACTGAATTTTTTTGAAGCCAGCCCTGATTTGAAATCACTTTAAACTCTTTGTTGACAAACATTTTTGACATTAAAAAATCTAAAGAATCTAATGCTACTTTTTTGTAAATCGGCTTGTTGGTAATTAAATAGGCATAAAGCATTGATTCTGGAAGAATTCCGTTTGCATAGGTCAAATAATTTTCAAACCATTTCCAGCTTTCCGATGCGTGATCTTCGTAATTGGCAAGCAGTTTTGCATTTAATTTATTAATGATTGCCGCAACATATAAATTAGGAACAGCATTATGATAATAATACAAACCTTTTGTAGCAAAACCTATTGAACGCGGAGATTGAATCGTTTCGGCCCATTTTAAGGAATTCAACAAGCATTTTTCTGCTTTTTTTGAAATGTTTTCAGGCAGAATATCCTTATTAGAAATCACAACTCCTAAAGCCCAGATTGCTCTTGCATTAGAGTCTTCTAAATTCACCTCGGCATTTTGTTCAATGTGTTCGCGATAATCCTGATCGACATAATTGATGAAGCTGCCGTTTGGTTTTTGACATCTTTCAATAAAATCCAAATAAATTAAAATATATGGCAAATCTTCTTTGTCTTGCGTTAATTGATAATGCATGCAAAAAGCAATCAGCGCACGCGCATTATCATCTAAAGTATAACCAGATTCCAAATCTGGAATCGAAATTTTGCTGAATTGGATAATTCCCAAATCAGTAGTTAATTTTTTAATATGATTTAAGTGAATTTTTGGATAACTAAATTTAATTTCAGAGGTATTTTGAAACAGTTTTTTATAAGTATTCATGTGTGTAATAGCACAGTTTTCCCATGAAAATGCTCTGGTTTTTGAGAAAGCCTGAATTCCCATTTCATGTCTTAAATCTTCGTCGGAAATTAATTTTAAAGCAGCTTCTGCAAATTGATCTACATTTCCAATATCAACTAAAAATCCCAATTCAGGAGTCAATACTTCTCGTGTATGCGGAATTTTTGAAGCGACCATTGGGCAGGCACAGCTCATCGCATAAGAGAAAGTTCCACTTACGGCCTGATTTGGATCTTTTGATGTAAACAAGTAAATATCAGTTGCTTTTAAATAATCTAAAAGCTCGTTTGTCTCTAAATATTCATTTATAAAACGGACATTATTTTGCAAACTTAGTTCTTCGACAATTGCTTCTAATTTATTGCGATAAGCATCAACGCCGTCGACAATTAAATTTGGATGAGTTCTGCCAATTATTAAATACAAAACATTTGGCTCTTTTTCAATAATTTTCGACAATGCATGCAAACCTGTTTCGATATTTTTCCCTTCGCCCAAAAGCCCGAATGTAGATAATACCAAACGATCCTGAATATTGAATTTTGCTTTTGCCTGATACGGTGTCTCATAAACTACAATATGCGTTCCGTGGTGCATTGTTGTGATTATTTCTTCTTTAATTTCATAATCGTTCATCAAAATCTCTCTTGATTGATTTGTCATTACAAAAACAGAATTGCTATAACTCAAAAGTAATTTTACAAATGTTTTCAAATCATTGTTCGGATTCGGAATAACACTGTGAAAAGTAAAAGTTACCGGTTTTTTTATAACGTTTAAAAAATCAAGCAAATGATCTCCATAATTACCACCAAATAAACCAAATTCATGCTGAATGTGGACTAATTTTACGTTTTCATCTTTATTGATTTCCTCGGCTACTTTTGCATATTCTTCTCTGTTTTTAGTATTTAAAGTATATGCTTGTGTGGGATTTTCTTTTGGTTTGTCAACTAATTCGCAAATTTCGCAAGCAATCGATTTGCCAAAAACATCTGTAATTCCTTTAATGGTATCTTGCGTATAAGTTGCTATTCCGCATTGTGTTGGAGGAAAAGTAGAAAGAAAAACTATTTTCGATTTATTTGATATCGTCTTCATGGGGATTCTGTTTTAATTCAGTTAATAAGTCGTTCAAGTTCAGTGAAGCCACCGCAATTTTGTCATCGGCGGCGCCGTAATAAATATATAGAAGGTCATCAAAAATGGCTGTTCCGGTTGGAAAAACTACATAATTTACATAACCGTGTCGTTCGTAATGTTCTGAAGGCGTAATGATAGGTTTTGTCAATCTTGACAGCACTTTTGCTGGATTATTAAGATCCAATAAAGCAGCGCAGGAATGATATACCAAACCTTTTTCTCGTCTTTCAGCTGCATGATAAATCAGCAGCCAACCATCTTTGGTTTCAATTGGTGGGGCGCCTGGACCAATATGACTGGTTTCGTGGTCAAATTTTGGTTCCAGAATAATATGGTCTGGTAAGTTTTTGATGTATTCCTTCCAGAATTCAACTGTTAAGTCATTTTTTTTCTCAAAAGAGACAATCTGAATGGAAGGAAACAATCTATGTAAAGCTATAAATTTTCCGTCAATTTTCTTAGGAAAAAGGACTACATTTTTATCCCAAACAAACAAATTTTCCTTCATTGTTTCCGTCAGCGGATAATTTCTTTCAGTATTGAAAGCCAATATTCTTGCTATACTTGGGTTTTGTAAGTGTCTTCTAATCAGATTTGTAAAATCGTGTAAAATAAATTTAGGCGTTATTATCCCTTTTTTTTTGAAAGAAATCAAATCTTTTGATGTTGCCAAAGCACCGCATGCATTTATTCCGTCATATGTTACATACGTCATATAAAAAGTATCATCAATTTTTGTTATTCTGGGATCCTCAACCCCATGGATTTCATAAATATATTCAGGAACAAAAATTGGCTCTGAACGTCGCTCTACTAATGTTTTTGGTCCCTCAAATTTGCAATATCCAATCGTTGAAAAGTTGCCTCTTTTTGCAGCCCTGTAAAACATATGAATGTTATTTCCATCTTGATAAATAGCAGGATTTAAAACACCTAATTCTTCAAAGGAGCGTTCCGTTTTTTCTAAAATGATGCCATGTTTTGTAGCTGTTATGCTTTGAACCGTTGCTATTTCCATAGTGCTAAAAATTTTTATCTAAAATTACTTTAGGAACTAGGCGACGATTAATCCAATCGATCAAAAAGTTAACTCAAAAGCATTTGCATGGGAATTTTGTAACAGCGATTTATGAATTTTAAAACGTTATGATAGAATATATTAAAATACTAATGCGTTAATAAAAAAACTTTTAGAGTTAATGAAAAATTATCCAAAAATTACCTTTGAAAAATAATAAAAAGACTATGAAAATTTTATTAAAAAATAAAATCATGCAGTATGACACATTGGACAGTTACTTTTGTTGTACTCGCTTTAATAGCAGGAATCTTGGGATTTGGGACAATGGGAAATGAGCCTTCTATGCTTGGTCAAGCGTTGTTTATTGTATTTTCGATATTATGCTGTATAACCGTAATTATAGGAAAGATAAAAGTGGCACATTAAAGCAGTAATGACTAAAAAAAAAGCGAAACCTAAATTATTAGGTTTCGCTTTTTTTAATTTTATCTTTTGTTGTCAAGCTATTATCGCAACGATAGATATTTTTTATGAAGGAAAGCTATCGGAGTTCCAATGCAGCAGATCAAAATTATCATGGATAAGAATAACGGAAAATCTAAATGTTTTTCTGGCAAAACTGGAAATACAACCGGAAGAACTACAAGATTCATTATAATCCAAACAAAAATGCCGTAAACAATTCCAGATATTAATGTGTTTTTTTTCAAAAATGAAAAATAAGGGTAAACGGTAAAATAAAACCAAGTAAAGGTAAAAGCTATAAAATAATGCAATAATAACCCGTATAATGCCATTTGCGAACCTCCAGAATAGGCTTCTTTTTTGAAGATACCGCTTGCAATGGATTGTAAAATTTTAACTCCGGTAGTTTTGTTCAGAATTCCGGCATAAATAGTAATTGCAGCAACAACGTCGAGAGTTCCGGCAATTAATCCTGTAATAAAAATTGCTCCGCTTTTTGATTTCATATAAATAGGTTTTGGTTGATTTGAAGCTTTGGAATTATATTTTGGTCAGCATTTTAAAAATAGAATTTAATTGGTGTGTATGTCTTTGCGTATGTACGAGTGCAAAATGAATCCATTCATAAATCGTGAAATTTTCAAAACCCGGAACATGAAAATCCAGACAAGTTTGGGTTAAATCATGCTTTTCAGTTTCCTCAAGCAAATCCGATTCTATTTTTAAGATGGATAAAGTTAATGAATTTTTATTGTAATCTTTTTTTTCCGGTACAAGAAACTCAGGCGCATTCATTTTCGAATTAAAATTGAGAAAAATAGAATCCAATTGCGATACAAATTCCTCGTATTTCCGAATGGTTTTTTCTTTTCTTCCATCAAATAATTTTGGATAACCAGAACAGGCAAGTATAATATGTTGTGTTGTTTGTCCTGCGGTCCAGCCGTCTTTATAAGGAATTGTGTTAAATTCTTCTTCTGAAAAAGAAGAAACTATTTCGTTTAATTTTTTGAATGTTTCAACAATATTTTTTTGGACTTCGGTTTTCATATTATTGATTTTTAAGTTAATCAATTTACGGATGTAATCCACCAGACATTTCCAAACGGATCAGTTACGCCACAGGTTCTTCCATAATCCTGATTGCTTAATTCCATTAAAGAAGTGGCTCCGTTTTCTAAAGCTTTTTTATATGTTTCATCAGCATTTGGAACGTAAACAAACAAGTTTGCATTTTGTTTTGCCCAGTCTGTTATTTCATCGGTAATCATTATCGTGCTTCCGTTGAGTGTGATTTCGGCGTGCATAATGGTACCGTCTTCGCGAAGGGATTTGGAACTCGTTTCAGCTGCTCCAAAGACATTTTTTGTGAAATCTATAAATTTAGATGCGCCTTGCAAAATTAAATAAGGCATTATCGTTTGGTGTTCTGCTGGAATATTCATTTTTCAAAAAATTAAGTAAATTAAAATTACAATTTTATTTTTAATATTTTGTAATTCAGTGAATTATGAATTTAAAGAAGTGTTTCGCAATGGTATCCGCAGGAATTTAGAAGTTCAATTACGCTCGTATTGCAAATGAATGATGCCTGAATACGAAGAATTTTATCGCAATCTTCTAAATCAAAATTGATAATGCTATTTGGAAAATGTTCAAGAAGTTTCCCAACAATCAGATTAGATTGTTCAACTTCCTGAACATTTGTTTTGAAAACCTCAATCATCACAACCCAAGGTTATAAGGCTATATTTTTATAACGTTCTATTTTATGATAATAGATATATGAAATTGCTAAAATCAATAAAATGATCAATGGGAAAAAACTTTGAAAGTTGACTCCATCAACTGCAAAATGACTAATTGAAGCAAAGATAAAATCGAATCCGAATCCGGCGTATGCCCATTCTTTTACATTTTTTGGAACTTGAGGAATGACTAACGCTAAAACTCCCAATACTTTGAAAACGACTAAAGCATTTCCAAAATATTCTGGATAACCTAAATGTCTGATTCCTTCTTTGGCCAATTCAGTTTGCGAAGTAAGCGCGGGCATAACTCCTTCGAATAAGAAAATTAGAATTGTCGTTGTCCAAAAAATAATTTTTGCTTTTTTCATGTGGTTTTGTTTTTAAATAGTTATTAGTTAATGTCTTACAAACTTAATAAACTTATTTTTCTCCGAAATACACATTTACGACTATTTTAGGGGCATTTGAGACAAGTGTCACTTATGATGTAAAGAAATTTAGCTTAAAAAGTAATTCGTAATCGAGAACAAATCCTCAAAACCTAATCTGCTGTAAATGTTTTTTCCTAAAGCTGATGCTTGTAATTGTGCATATTCACAATCAGCATCAATAGCTTCATTGATGGCATACTTCATGATTTCTTCGGCAAAACCTTTTTTGCGCATTTCAGGAATGACACCAACTCCGTGAATTCCCATGATATTTTCGGTTTGAAAAAGTGTAAGGGTTCCTATTGATTTCTCTTCGAAATGAACGAGATAAAATTTGACATTTTGATAATTTGAAATCAATGTTTCTTTACTGATTACATAATTAAAAGATAACGGATAAATATCTGACCACGTTTTCGCATCGTCTTCTTTTAAAACTCTTTTAAAAGTAAGCTTGTTTTCCAGTTGAAATTTTTCATCCAATTTTAAAGCCATTGCTACAAGTTGGTTTCGAATTTCAAATCTATTTTTCTCAAGAATTTCATTTGAATTACTTTCGAAAATATCCCAATACGGAATCACTAAACCTGGTTTTTTTTCAATTGTTTCCAGAATTTGCGGAATATTTTCTTCTGTAATATCTTCTCGAAACCATAATCGGTTTGGCCATCCTGAGTTTTTTATTTGACTAAATTCAAATGGATCATTTTTATGATAAGAAAGGAGCGGAGTGGCAACCGTTTTCCAAAGAGTTGTAAGATTGTCAATGTTATCTTTGATGAGGTTTATATTTTTCATTTTAATATCAAATTAATTATAAAACAAAGATAAACGGGCAATGTGAGGAAAGCCTTTACATATGTTGATTTACAAAACTTTTTCGAGATTTTTTCTAATTCGGCTTAATTGTGTTGGTGTAATGCCTAAATGCGAGGCAATATGCAATAACGGAACGCGATCTGCAATAGTGGGATGTTTCTCTAAGAAACTTAAATATCTTTCAGTTGCATTTTGCATAACCAAAGCAATCTCTCTTTGTTCTTTTTCAATAATCCAGTTTTTTTCCAAATAGGCAATATAGAAGGTTTTAAGATCATCGTTTTCGTTAATCAACTGGGTATATTTTTTGTAATCAAGAGTGATCAAAATACAATCTTCTAAAGCTTCAATTGTAAAACTGGAGGGAGTTTGTAGTATTGATGAAACTTTAGAGCATGCAAGTTTGTTTTCGAAAAAAAGGTTTTTGTTATAGAAATTTCCTTGTTCGTCTGTAATAAAAGTTCGCAGAATTCCTTTTGCAATGAAATAAAGATTTTTGCAGATTTCTCCATTTTCTAGTACTATTTCTCCTTTTTTGATGGTCTGGAAATGTGTCAGGTTTTCAATCAATTTCCAGGACTTTTCAGAAATTGGAGCGTAACTTTCGAAATATAGTTTTAGATTGTTGAGGTATGTGTCTTTATTGAAAGTCATAGTATTTTATTCGAAGCTAATTCTTAAAGTATTTTCTATTCTGGCTTTAACACCTTTGTAGGTTCCTGGTTTCCAATTATTGTAATCTTTCTTTAGAGTATTTATAGCAAGATTAACTAACTCTTGTTTGTACTTTTTATTAATGCCTTTTTCATTTACCCAATTAGTTTCTTTTAGATTACTTATTGTCCCATCTTTTTCTACAATAAATTCTATATCAGTAAATAAATCGTTCATACTTTTTTTATTTATCGGTAAATTAGTTTTTATGGTTGTGTAATAATCATTTTCAATAGCAATTTTTGGGTTTAGTATTTTTGGTTTTTCATTTGGCTCTAAATCGTAAATACTAATAACTTTATTATTGATGTTAATGTTTTTTATTAGAATTTTTATTGCATCATTTTCTATTTCGGATTTATAATTTTCGCCATATTTTGCCTTCATTTTTAAATCAATGTAGGCACTATAGCAACCTTGTGTCTGTCCTTGATATATAACACACCCTAAATCCTGAATTCCTAGTTTAAATTTTTTCCTTTTGAGAACCTCTTTAATTTCTTCTTCATAAGGTTTAAAATCGCAACCAAAACATATGGTTTGAACATAAACGCCATCATATTTTGAAAGATCATTTTTTGCCCTTTCAATTTCACCACTGCATAAAGTGTCTGTTTTAGGAACATTCTCCATGTATTTTGTATAAACTAACCTTGGAAGTTTAACAACTTTAGTTGTATCAAACGTTGATACATTAGATATTTCTTTGTTTTTTTTGCAGCTAATTGTTAGAAAGAAAAATATATATAGAAGGAAGTAATATTTTTTCATATAATGATTAATAATCTAAAAGTAAATATATGAAATTATAGAAATGTATTACTAATGTAATTTATGTTGTGGAGCTTCTTGTGAAGATTTCTACTTCGGCGCAATGATAAAAATGAAAATAAATCGGCTTAAAAAACATGGCGTTCTTTGCGTATCCCGCTAGCTATCGGGATTGCGCCATTTGCGGTTAAAAACAAAAAAAAACGCCATGAAACCAAAAAGTCTCACAGCGTTTTCATCTCAAAAAATAAATAATTAACGGGTATGGGTATTATTTCCAGCCGCCTCCGAGTGCACGATACAATTCAGTATTGGCTGTTAATTGTTGTCTTTTTATGTCTGCTAATTCTAATTCGCTTTGCAATAAATTAGCCTGTGCAGTTAAAACTTCAAGATATTCTGCCATTCCGTTTTTGAAAAGCAGATTGGCATTTTTAATAGCTTGTTGCAACGTTTTTACTTTTTCCTGAAGAAAAGTTTCCTGTTGTTGCAATTTTTCGTTTACAACCAAAGCATCAGCAACTTCGCTTACAGCAATCAAAACCGATTGTCTGAAATTTAAAACTGCTTTTTCTCTTTCGGCAACAGCGATATTATATTGCGTTTTTAATTTTTTATTGTTCAATAAAGGTTGAGTCAAACCTCCGGCAACCGTTCCAAACAAAGAAGCTGGAATTGTAAACCAACTGCTGGTTTCAAAAGAATTCACGCCACCTTGAGCTGTAATTTTCAATGTTGGATATAAATCTGCTTTTGTGATTCCGACGTTTGCATTTGCTATTTTTAAAGCTAATTCAGCACTTTTAACATCAGGTCTTCTGCTTACTAATGAAGATGGAATTCCAACTGAATTGTTGTTTTTAACTGGAACTGAACTTAAAAGAACTGTTCTTTGTTTTGATGTTGGAAACGAACCTGTCAAAACACTTAAAGCATTTTCCTGAATTGCAATATTTTGCTCCAATAACGGAATCAATTGCGCCGAATTTAATTTCTGCGCTTCAGATTGCTGAATGGCTAATGACGTTGTTTGTCCCGCATCATATTTTAATTTGATGATGTTGGTTGTACTGTCATTTAATTTCAGATTTTGTCTCGCAATATCCAATTGTGCATCCAGCATTAAAAGATTATAATATCCTCTTGAAACATTGGCAACTATATTTGTTTGCAAAGCTTTTTTAACTTCTTCAGACTGAAGATATCCTGCAAAAGCACCTTTTTTCTGGTTTTTGATTTTTCCCCAAATATCAGCTTCCCAAGAAAGCGTTGCTCCAGCCGAATAATCATCGATATGTTTAGCACCTAAAGCCTGATTTAGGTTCATTCCTGTAAAACTATTGTCAGACGGATTACTTGAACTTGCATTTACAGCTAAATTAATCTGAGGAATATTTCCCCATTTTGACTGTGTAAAACGGTATTGTGCAATTTCGATGTTTTTGGTAGCAATCTGCAAATCATTATTTCTTGCAATGGCGCTGTCAATCAATTGTACAATATCTTTTTCGGTATAGAAATTTTTCCACTCCAAATCGCCAATACTTGCCGTATCTTTTGAAACAGCTGCATTCCTGAAATTCTCAGGAAATGCATCTTTTGGTGTTTCAATATCCTTTGATACCTTACAGGATATTAAGGTCGTGATCAGAATGGCGAAGACCACGATTTTGGTTATATGATTTTTCATTGTCTTTTTATTAGATTTCTGTACAAGTATCTTTTCTAGTTTCAAGATCTTTTGAGATTCTGTACGATATATAAGCGATGCCAACTATTATGGTCACCAAGATTGTCGTTATATAGTTTTCCATTTATTTTTCTTCGTTATGAATTACTGCTACTGGTTTTCCAGTAACTTTTTCTTGTAAATGTTGGAATACGATGAATAAAACCGGAATAATAAATAATCCGAGAATTACTCCAGAAAGCATTCCGCCCGCTGCTCCAATACTAATCGAATGATTTCCTTGAGCCGATGGTCCTTTGGCACTCATCATTGGCACTAAACCAACCACAAAGGCTAGGGAAGTCATGATAATTGGTCGCAAACGTAATTTTGCAGCGTCGATTGAAGCTCTTACTAAAGCTTGTCCTGATTTTCGTTTTTGGACCGCAAATTCCACAATCAAAATGGCGTTTTTGGCGAGAAGTCCAATCAGCATGACAAGTGCAACCTGAACGTAAATGTTGTTTTCAATTCCGGTCAAGCCGATTGCCACAAATACTCCAAAAATACCTGCAGGGATTGATAAGATTACAGCCAATGGCAGAATATAACTTTCATACTGTGCGGCAAGTAAGAAATAGACGAATATCAAACACAGTAAGAAAATTGTTGCCGACTGTCCTCCAGAAGAAATCTCTTCGCGAGTTTGTCCTGAAAATTCATAACCATAACCTGCAGGAAGCTGTTGTGCTGCAACTTCTTCAATTGCTTTAATAGCGTCTCCAGAACTAAATCCAGGTTTCGGAATCGCATTAATCGAAATTGAGTTGAATAAGTTGTAACGTGAAGCGGTTTCTGAACCATAAACACGAGTCAGTTTTACTAAAGTGTTTATCGGAACCATTTCGCCTGTTTTGTTTTTTACAAAAACTCGGTCAATTGATGATGGATCAGCTCTGTCAGCAATATCAGCCTGAACAACAACTCGGTAGTATTTTCCGAATCTATTGAAATCGGAAGCCTGAGCACTACCAAAATAAGTCTGCATCGTTTGTAAAATGTCTTTTACATTTACACCTAACTGATTTGCTTTTTCATCATTAATATCCAATTGCAATTGTGGATAATCAGCTTTGAAACTGGTAAAGGCTACAGCAATTTCTGGGCGTTTCATTAATTCTCCAATGAAATTTTGAGAAATTCCACTGAATTTATCCAGTTTTCCTCCGGTCTTATCCTGAAGCACTAAATCTAAAGCTTCAACATTACTAAATCCAGGAACAGTCGGGAAACTGAAAACGAAGAAACTTCCTCCAGAAATACTACCCAATTTACCACGAACCTGATTCATGATTTCGTCGATGTTTTTCACTTCGCCACGGTCTTCATTTGGTTTAAGCAATACGAAAACAACTGCTGAAGACGGACTTGTAGAATTTGTCAATAAGTTGAAACCTGAAATTGCGGTTACAAATCGTGATGCATTTAAACCTCTTAAAGTATTTTCTGCTTCCGTCATTACTTTTTGAGTTCCGTCAAGAGATGTTCCAGATGGCGTGTTTACTGCAATCGCAATAAATCCTTGATCTTCTGTTGGAATAAATCCTGCTGGAGTTGTTTTTACCAATATAACAGTTGCTATTGTAATTGCAGCTAATCCGCCTAAACTCAACCATTTTTTTCTGATTAAGAATTTAATTCCGCCCACATAACGATTCGTAAGCGATTCAAAACTGCTATTGAAAGCGGTAAAGAATTTTTCTTTAAATCCTTTTTTCACGTAAGGCGCATTTGCATCGTGAGCACTATGATTATCTTTCAAAAATAATGCAGCAAGTGCAGGAGACAATGTCAGGGCATTAACAGCCGAAATTACAATTGCAATTGCCATAGTAAAGGCAAACTGACGATAGAAAACTCCCGTAGAGCCTTCCATAAAACCAACCGGCAGGAATACAGCAGCCATTACCAGCGTAATCGAGATAATAGCACCCGTTATTTCGTGCATTGCTTCATGTGTGGCTACTTTTGGAGATAAATGTTTATGCTCCATTTTCGCATGCACGGCTTCTACGACGACAATCGCGTCATCCACCACAATACCAATCGCCAGAATTAATGCGAAAAGCGTTAGAAGGTTGATCGAGAATCCGAATAACTGCATGAAGAAGAACGTTCCTAAAATTGCTACAGGTACAGCAATAGCCGGGATTAATGTTGATCTAAAATCCTGAAGGAAAATAAATACCACAATAAATACCAGTATAAAAGCTTCTAATAAAGTGTGTTCAACCTGTTCAATGGATTGATCCAGCGATACTTTTGTACTATAGAAAATATTATGTTTTATTCCTTTTGGGAAATCTTTAGAGGCTTTTTCCATCATTTTATTGATGGCGATCTGAATATCATTTGAGTTGGAACCCGCTAACTGAATAACTCCAATTACAACTCCTTTTTTACCATTTAAACGTGTTAAACTGTTATAAGAATATGCACCTAATTCAACTCTTGCAACATCTTTTAAGTGAAGAACAGAACCGTCAGGATTAGAGCGAATTGCGATATTTTCATAATCTTCTGGTTTAGTTAGTTTTCCTTTGTATTTGATTACATATTCAAAAACTTCTTTGCTTCGTTCACCAAATTTACCAGGAGCAGCTTCCAAACTTTTATCCTGAATGGCACTCATGATTTCGTTTGGTGTCACTTTATAAGTTGACATTTGCGTTGGATTCAACCAAACACGCATAGAATAATCTTTTACACCACCAAAAATACTGGCAGAACCTACACCCGGAATACGTTTTAATTCCGGAATAATATTAATCTGTGCATAATTGGCAACAAAAGTCTGATCGTATTTTGATTCATCTTCGGTATACATACCAATTGCCATGATGAAACTGTTTTGTTGCTTAGCCGTGATCACACCTTGCTGTACAACCTCTGCAGGCAGTTGGCTTGTCGCTTGAGCAACTCTGTTTTGAACGTTAACTGCAGCTTGATCGGCATCTGTTCCTAATTTAAAGAACACTGTGATAGCCAAACTACCGTCATTACTCGCGGTAGAACTCATGTAAGTCATGTTTTCTACACCATTTATAGATTCTTCCAAAGAAGGTGCAACAGAACGCAAAACCGTTTCTGCGTTTGCTCCCGGATATACCGCCGTTACCAAAACCGATGGAGGCGCAATATCAGGAAATTGCTGTAAAGGCAATTTAGTCAAGCCAAGTACTCCCAGAATCACCAATAAAATGGAAATAACGGTTGCCAGTACAGGCCTTTGTATAAATATTTTGAACATTGTCGTTTTTATTATTTTTGATTAATTACTTGGGCAACTTTAGTTGATTTTTCAGGTTGAATAACTTGTCCTTCTTGAAGTTTGTCAATACCGCTCAAAACGATTTGGTCACCTGATTTTACACCATCTTTGATTAGATAATTAACACCGCTTTTACCAGCAATCGTGATTGGCATTTTGCTTACTTTATTGTCTTTGCTTACAGTGAATACAAATATTTTATCCTGCATTTCAACCGTAGCCGATTGTGGAACTAAAATCGCATCGTCGTGCTGAACGCCTAAACGGATTCTTCCTGTATTTCCAGAACGTAAAATTCCGTTTGCATTTGGGAAAGTTGCTCTTACAGTAATCGCTCCGGTAGTTTTGTCGAACTGACCGTCAACCATATCAATTTTCCCAGTTTGAGGATACGCATTGTTATCTGCCAAAACTAAAGTTACAGGAGGTAGTTTTCTGATTTTATCACCGATAGTATTTCCGGCATATTGTGCTTTGAAATTGATAAAATCAGTTTCTCCAAGAGAAAAATAAGCAAAAACTTCATGAACATCTGAAAGATTTGTCAAAGGTTCAACATCTGTAGCTGAAACTAAACTTCCTTGTTTTTTAGGTAATCTTCCAATGTAGCCACTTACAGGAGCAGTTACAGTAGTATATCCTAAATTGATTCTAGCCGATCCAACCATTGCTTTTGCTTGTTCGATATTTGCAGCAGCAATTTTTTGAGAAGCTTTAGCCGTTTTTAATTGATAGTCTGAAACTACTTTATTTTGAACTAATGGAGTCAATTTGTCAACTTCTAAATTAGCGTTTATCAAAGCCGCTTCTGCTGCGTGAAGATTTGCTAAAGCATTATTCAATTGTTCGCGGAAAGGACGTTCGTTTATTTTGAATAAAGTTTGACCTTTTGTTACATAAGCACCTTCGTCAACATAAACTCTTTCAAGGTTTCCGCTTACTTGCGGACGAATTTCAACGTCAACAGTACCTTGTATAGAAGCAGGATATTCAGCGTCAGTAGTTGTGTTAGCGCTTGTGATTGCTGCCACAGGTAAAACCGGTGGAGGCGGAGCAGCAGGTGTCTGATTTTTATCAGCACAGCTGCTTAGTACTAATGCCAGAATAAAGCTGGTTATAATTACATTTTTCATTTTCATATTGGTTTTAATTTGTTGGACATTCATTTGTTTTAAAATCTTTTGCATTCTGACATTCTCAGGATTCATAATTAATTTAATTAAATTATCTAACGTTGTTAAGTTTAAGTGCGCAATTTTCTTATTGTAAGCTGTTTTTTTGATTCTGCTTTAAATCGGTATTAAATCATTTATCACTGTTAAGTAAGAGAGTAAAAAAAAGCTCTAATTACGTTAATTAAATTTTCTAACAGCGTTAAGTTAAACTTCTAAAAAAAAGGATTTTTAAAATTGTCCTTAAATTATTTTACACTGTTAAGTGAAATTGAAAATTTTTTTATTGTATTGATTTGATAATACCGCCAATAGCGTCTTTCAAAATTTGATTGTTGATACTTTCCAAAGCTCCATTTCTGTTAATGATGTTGATCGCAATCAAACCATGAATAATAGAAAAGAAAGTAAAATACTTTTGTTTAATAATTTCCGCATCCGGATTGCTGTTTTTCATGACTTCAGCAATAACTGCTGTGAACATCATATAAGGCGAATCTGAAAGCGAACATTGTTGCGAACAGCAATTCATCTGAACTCCGAACATTACCTGATACATTTCGGTATCTGTAAAGGCAAAATCCCAATAAGCCATCCACATGGCTTCTAATTGTTCTTCTGGTTTTTCAAATTTTGCTTTCGCTTTTTCTAATTCTTTTGCCAGTTTAATAAACCCTTGACCAGTCAATTCAGTCAAGATAGCATCTTTATTAGAAAAGTATTCATAAATAATAGGGGCAGTATATTCAATTCTGTCAGCAATTTTGCGCATACTCAAACCATTCCAGCCGTCTTCTTTTACGATGTCATAAGCAGCCCCAAGAATGTTACTTCTTGTCTCTTCTTTTTGTCTTAAAATTCGATCTTTACTAGCCATTTTGATTTAGTATTAAATTGTTTAACACTGTTAGGCAAATGTATGGCGGTTTTTCTGATTATGAAATATTTTTATCATAATATTTTCTTATTGAATCATAGAGAGTTCTAAAATGCTAGTAAAATATGGCATTTCTGAAGGTTTTCTATTTTTAGAAAATTTCATTTCAAGCAAAATTCAAACCAAATTCGAATCAAATTAAGATGTTTTTGAAGTTTTTTGATTCTGGAAAATGTCTGATTTCTCATTAACGAATAAAATTTCAATCAAAATTTTGGAAAATGATAAAAATAAAAAAGAGAAATAGGAACGATTATTTCATTCCCCGAACATTCATTTCTATTGTATAAACACTTTTACTGGCAGTAATAAATAATGTTTTAAATTTTTTTCCTCCAAAACAAACATTAGCGGTCCAAGGTTCAGGAACATCAATATGGGCTATTTTTTTTCTCTTTGGATTGAATACAGTAACTCCTTTTCCGCATAAGTAAATATTTCCGGACTCATCTATTGTCATTCCATCTGAGCCTGATTCAGTAAACAGCGTTTTTTTGCCTAAAATACCGTTGCTTTCGATTGTATAAGAATACGTTTTATTTGCTCCTATATCCGCTACGTATAAGGTTTTCCCATCTGAAGTTCCAATAATGCCATTCGGTTTTACAAGGTCATCGGCAACGTTGATAACTTTGGATTTATCCGGAGATAAATAGTAAACAGATTCTTTCTCAATTTCTTTGGAAGTATGTTTCCAGTAATCTCTTTGATAGAAAGGATCTGTAAAATAGATACCGCCTTTTGGGTCAACCCAAAGATCATTGGGACCATTCAGCCTTTTTCCTTCGAAGTTGTTTAATAATACAGTATAATTTTTGTTTTTGTCTATTTTCCAAAGCTCATTTTTTTCATCGGCGCAAGCCAAAAGGTTTCCTGCATGATCAAAATACAAACCGTTAGACCTTCCTGCATTTTCCATAAAAACAGAAAGTTCTCCATTTACCGACCATTTCATGATTCTATTATTAGGCTGATCGGTAAAATAAATATTTCCTTTTTTATCCGAAGCAGGGCCTTCCGTAAAACTGAATTGATCCGATAGTTTTGTGAGAACTGCGCCTTTTGCTATTAAGTTATAGCTTTTTTCTTTTGATGTCTGAGCGGATATAAAATTTGTAAAAGTTAAAGCAATAAGAAATATAAGTTGTGATTTTATTTTAAGTTGGAGCATTATAAAAAGGTTTAAAAGTTGCTTTTGAAGCGTTTTTAAAAGTAGTTTTTATTTCGGATATTCTGCAAAGTTGAGTTAAGAATTTTTTCAGGAGCAGAAATTTCGTTTTCAAAAGAATGTTTAGTCCTGCTCTCCACTATATCTTTTGTGGCGAACCCCGTCACAAAAGGATGCCGTTTCTATCAGGGCTAGACGAGAAGATATCTTTTTCATAATTTTTCTAAGCAACTTTAAATGAATTTATTTAACGTATTAAATCTTAAATGGCGCCTTTTTACGTGTAGAAAGTAATATTTTTACGAGACAAATTAAAAAGACGCTTAATCAATAATTTAATTATGTGGCGTTACACAGCGAATTAGTTCTGTTATACTTTTAAATTTATGAATCAGATAAATAATATGGAAGCATTGTATATTGGCATTGACATAGGAACAACAGCCACAAAAGCCGTTTGTTTTGATAGACAGGGAAATGTGCTTCGACAAATTGCTAAGTCGTACGAAATGTATCATCCCAAGCCGGAATGGAGTGTTCAAAAACCATATGAAATTTTGCAAACTGTAAAAGAATGTATTAACGAGATTACAAACGGAATTCAGCCTCAGTTTATCAGTTTTAGCTCGGCGATGCAAAGCGTTATTGCAATTGATGAAAATGGAAAACCACTGACTGATGCTATTTTATGGGCAGATAACAGAGCTGCGGGAATTGCCGAAAAACTTAAAAATTCAGATCAGGGAAAACACTTTTATCAAAAAACCGGAATACCAATTCATCCTTTTTCTCCCTTGACAAAAATTGCCTGGTTCAAAGAATTTGAATCTGAACTATTTTCCAAAACCTATAAATTCATAAGTATTAAAGAATATGTCTGGCATCATTTGACCAATGAATATTATACAGACACCTCTATGGCGTCCGGAACTGGATTGTTAAACATTCATACTTTGGATTGGGATGAGGAAGTTTTGGATTTCTTAAATATACAGCCACATCAACTATCTAAAGTTTGTGAAGTCACACACCAATGCAAAGGAATTTCAGATGATTTTCTTTATATCATGGGTGGTGGCGACGGTGCGTTGGCCAATCTCGGAACAGGCGCTATGAACAAAAAATGTATTGCTTTGACTATTGGCACGAGCGGAGCAGTTCGATTGCCTATTGACAAACCGTATCTTGATGATCAAATGCGCACGCAGTGTTATCATTTAATGGACAATCAATATCTTACTTTAGGTGCTGTCAATAATGGTGCGATAGTTTTACAATGGCTGAAAGAAACTTTGCTCAATACAGCACAATCTTTAGAAGTTCTTATTGAAGAAGCCGCAAAAATCCCTGCAGGTTCTGATGGACTGCTTTTTGTACCTTATTTATTGGGAGAACGAGCGCCAATCTGGGATGCCTCGGCTCAAGGAAGCCTTTTAGGAATGCAGATTACGCACACACAAGCGCACTTGGTAAGAGCCACTTTAGAAGGAATTTTATTTGGATTGTTCCAAATTACAGAAATTTTAATTCCGGATCCTGAACATAGAAAAGAAACAAAAGTTATGGCCAGCGGCGGATTTGGTAAAAGCGAACTGTGGCTCCAAATGGTTGCTGATATTTTTCAGATGCAGGTTGAAACCTCGCAAACTATCGAAGGATCTTCCTGGGGCGCTGTTCTTATAGGTTTAAAATCACTAGGCGAGGAAATCACAAATGATAACAAAATCGGACAAACTTATTTTCCTAATACGGAAAATAAAAATGTATATGAAGTTGCGTTCAACAAGTTTAAAAAAGTATATCCTTTATTGAAGGATTTTTAAGAGCTAATATGAATGGACAACAAATAGAGAATTAAATCAGTGAAAGAGATTTTTTCATAACATTACAAAAAAATAATGAAACCAACAATTCTTATTAAAACCACATTAGCTGTTCTGTTTTTCCATCAGATTAGCTTTTCTCAAGAAGTAAAAAAAGAAACAACTTCAACAGAGCCAAAATACACAATCGAAAATTGTGTCAATCATTTTGATTTAAACAAAGCCACAAAAACAAAAGTAGGCTATCAATATTGGTTTGCCGATAAAAACTTCACTCAGGAAAACACACTTAAAATGAGTATTGTAGAACCTGGAAAATCAACTCATGCGCCACATCACCATCCTGAAGAAGAATTTTTCTATATTTTAGAAGGAACAGCCGAATTCTTCCTAGAAGGAAAAACCGTTACAGCTGGACCAAACACCAGTTTTTATTGTCCGCCAAATGCTGAACACGGAATCAGTAATGCTGGAAAAACGGATTTGAAGTATTTGGTTATTAAGAAGGATTTGAAATAGTTTTTATTTACAAGTACAATTTATACTACTGATAAAAACTTATTTTAATATAATTTGGTTTTTTAAGTTGTCTTTTTTGTTTTTATTTTCTGAAATTTAACAGATTTGAAAATTAAATATAATAATATTGATTTATGAATAACTTGAAATTTAAGCATACGACATGTAAGGGTAATTTGGAAAAAGATAGTTTTCTAAAAAAAAATAGCAAGTCGATCTTTGCAATTTATGCACTAATTTTAATGCTAATTTATATATCTGCAATGATATTTTTTAAAAAATGTGTATCTTATGAATTTAGTAAGTTTTCCTTTTTCGTAGGATTAAATTTGTGGATTATGTTTTATATAAATTCACAGAAAATTATAGACAAGAATCAATTTAAAGAATATGCTTTTTTAGGTTTATTACTTGTTGCTTTAAACTTTTTTTTACAAATATTTATAAATAATAACGATCTTATAAGTTTTGTATTGACAGGATTTCCATTCTTTTATATTGTTTATTTTCGATTGTTACTTTTTTTATTTTATAATGACTTTGCTGCTTCTTATAAAAGGCCTAAGATTTTTTTTGCATCAAGAAGTAAATGGAGCAGTGGAGATCTAGAATACGATTATATTGCAACTAATAAAGAAATCCTATTTTCTAGATGTTTATTCTTTGGTCCTCTAATTTTTGTAGTTTTGGCTGTATATTTTATAATTAGAAATTAACAATCTGAATTTATATGTATTCAAATTTTAATACCTCTATTTATAGTGAGAGGTATTAAAATTAAATGAAGATTTTAATTACGTTACTTCAAAATTACAACTTCCTCAGGCACCATAAACAAAAGTGTACAACCTGTTCTTGAAAAAACAGAATGCGTACTTCCAGGAGGCATATACAAATAATCCCCAGCTTTTAATTCGTCTTTTCCCGAACGGACTTCGCCTTCGAGAACGTAGATTTCTTCGCCGGCGGGATGAACGTGATTTGGGTACGACGCGCCAGGTTCAAACTTTAAAAGAAAAGTAGGAGGTCGGTTGGTGGTTTTGTCGAAGCGTAGTACTTTAGCATAAATTCCGTCTGTTTTTATGCCTTCTTCCTGAAGTGGTTTCCACTCTAATTCATTGCTTTTTGTGATTCTAGTTTCCATAATGTATTTAATTTAATTAGTTGATTTTTAAAAGGTATTCGTCTAAACTCCATCGGTATTTGTCGGCGGTTGATAAAAGGAAAGCACCCATAGAAAAGACAAAATCAGAATAATCAAGAGGTTCTTTAATTCCGAAAGAATACGTCATTGCCAACGCAAACAAAAAAGTTAGAATTGAAGCACCAATAGCAGTTTTTCTTGTTTGATATCCAACTAAGAATAAAACAGCAAATAAGGATTCCAAAAAAGTGCTGAAAATTGCAATTGACGGAATAAGACTTTTAGGCAAAAAAGAATTGACTTCTTCGGCGTAAGCCAGAAAATTTTCCCAGCCCGAAGATTGTTTTCCCAAGAAACCCAACCGACTTAAAACGGCGGATAAAAATCCAATAGCCATTGCAATTCGTAAAAGCAAAGTGGCATAATCCTGATATCTTTTCATAAACTATTCTGTTAGTTATTAATCAGATACAAAGATCAGGCAGTGGTTCGCTTTAAAGAATAGATAATCTTGGAAAAAGCATGTAATGGGATATTCTGTGCGATTTATTTAAACACATAGAAACATAGATTTTACAAACTTATAAAGGCTTTTCACTTGCATTAATAAACATAGCTATGTGTTGAGAAACTAGTTTCTCTTTTACATTTTTTAAGCACATTTAAAACCTATGTTTCTATGTGTTAAAAAAAACGCGTAACAAATTTCAAATTATAAACCCGCTACTTTTTCTTTATAAGATTTAGGAGAAATGTTAGTATGCTTTTTGAAGAAGTTCGAAAAATAAAACGGATCATTAAAACCTAAAGAATAAGCCGTTTCTTTAACCGATAATTTCTCGTAAGTAAACAAACGTTTTGCTTCAGAAATAATCAATCCGAAGATGATATTTTGAGCGGTTTTATTGCAATGCAGTTTTGAAAGTTCATTGAGTTTGGCTTCTGTAGTTCCAATTAAATTGGCAATTTCAGTAACCGAAAGATTTTTATCAAAATTCCCGCGAATGGCTTCTAGAAAATGAAGAAACAAAGCATCAGGTTTATAGATTTCTTCTCCGAGTTTTATTTTAGAACGATTGATTTCTATTAAAATCAATTGGATTCTAGAATGAATAGAGATGAGGTATTGATACGGTTTTTCGGCAATTTCTTGTTGAATAAGTTGTAGCGAATCAATAACCAGTTTATCGTTATCAACTTGAATGACTTCATTCATTGCAAAATGGCAGAATAAACTATTGTGAAAAATCAGTTCGATGTCATTATCATTTTTGCAGAAAAAATCATAAGTAAATTCAAGAACAAATCCGGTTGCTTGGTTACTGTTTTTGATATAATGTATTTGACCAGAAGTGATCGTAATGACTGAATTTTTGGTAATCGTATATTCATTTTCATCCACAGAAAGCGTCATTTCTCCCGATGTACAAAACAGAAGCACATATTTTAATACACGTCTCGGGTTTTGTAAATCTTCTGCTTGATCAAATGTTTTTATATCAATCATTTATTGGGAATTTTATATTCAAAAATAAGAATATTTTTTTGAGATTTTGGTCTTGAGATTTTTGCATTCAGTTTGTCATTTCGAGGAACGAGAAATCACACAAGTATATCGACAAAGATTTGAAAGAAAGTAAAACTTATTCAAAATGAAAATTTAGAAATTCAAAAGTTTCATTAAAACTCCTTATCAATTCAATTTTCTTATCTCTTCGCCATTTTTTCAATTCTTTTTCTCGTGCGATTGCTTCCTGTATCCAAGTAAATTTTTCGTAATAAACTAAAAACTGAATATTATATTTTCCTGCAAAACTATTAATGTTCAAATCAATATTTTCCTTATGCTTTGCAAGTCTTTGTTTTAAGTTATTTGTAACACCATTGTAAAAAGATGTTCGATGTTCATTTGTTATAATGTAGACATAATAGCTATGAAAGCCAATTTGAGGATTAAACATGTTGTTTTTTGTACGAATATACATGTTTTTCTATTCGATTTTGTCATTTTACACAATAGTTCAATGCGTACAGTTTGTCATTTCGACCGAAGGGAGAAATCGCACCCGTTGATCGACAAAGATTGGCGACATACTTAGCGGAGTTTCTAGTGTGATTTCTCCCTTCGGTCGAAATGACAAACTAAACTTAATGACTCACTGCGTTCACGAGCGAGACGCTCGCGCTAGCGGGGATTTTTGTTTTAATTATTGCTGATTTATTATTTTTTGAATAATTAACTTTAATCAATTTAAATATTTATAATTGAATTAGCTACTCTCTTTTCAGCACCAATTGGTGTCGTGTAAAATCTCTGTTCAATTCCCCAAAGAACAAATTTTAAATCATCATCAGTTTCGATTTTAAATTTTCCATTTTGATAGGTCACATGTCCATATTGATTTGTATAATCATATATTGCTTGTTTTTCATCATTAGTAAAACGACTTAAAGTTTCATTAACTAAAGCAATCCGTTTTCTATTTGGAACACTAACATTGTTTGTAAGAAAACCATTGTTTACATCAAGAAAATCATTATTTAAGAATGCCTGTGTCTCATCTTCTGTTGCTACTCTGTATAATTGGTCCATTCCTTTAAAAATTTTTTGCGCAGCAGGCAATCTTTTAAAATATAGGATGTCACTTTGTTTATCATAGATGGTATCTGCACATGGATTTATAGTGATAATTGGTTTTTCAGTTTGTATTGTCAATTCTTCAATAGAAAACCATTTTTTACTAATATAAAAACTCGAATTTATTATTTGAAAAAAATATAAATTAGTTTGTACTGTACATATGAAAGAAAGTTTCTTTAAATCAGCTTGTGAAATTTGATCGTGATTCACAGAATCTATATCATTCTGAAGAAATTCTAATATGAAACCTGAGGTTGAAAAACTAGTAACTTGATAAAATTCTTCATTTTCAATGAGAGTTGCAGGATTATAATCGATACCATTTAAATTTAGTTGTCCAATATCGTAAACATTCGTTTCTGTTTCAATGACACGAAACATATTTTGTTTTCTTTTTACTTTTCCGTAAATATAATTTGCCATATTAATGTTAATTAGAGTTCTATAAAAGTATAATTGTTGATTCTTCTTAATTTTTCAAAACCATTTTCACTTGGTGCTTTTAATTGTTTTCTTGTTATTAAAAATATTTTTATGTTTCTAGATGTTTTAATAAAATAGAAATGATAGCCAAAAAGCAAGAAAATAGGATTGAAATAAAGAGTTTGTGATAGAAATGTGAAAACATATATAATTGTAAAAACAACAATAAGTGTAGAGATATCTTCTATTCCCAGCGACACAAAAAAGTATCCTAAATATGTTGGGAGAAAATTATTATTTGCTAATTCAATTTCTAAAACTGAATTGTTTTGTAAACTGTCTTTTGGTAAATTTCTAGCAATTAAAAAGCTTAAAGCGCTTAGAATAATCGGAATTGCTACAAAAAGAATCCATGAATAATACGTATGATATTCATCTAAAAAAATAAATTCATATTTTTCTTTGACTAAATAAACAACAACGATTAGCCAAGTTGAGT
Source organism: Flavobacterium resistens (assembly GCF_900182645.1). Classification (GTDB taxonomy): domain Bacteria; phylum Bacteroidota; class Bacteroidia; order Flavobacteriales; family Flavobacteriaceae; genus Flavobacterium; species Flavobacterium resistens. Next base: position 96,871 of record NZ_FXTA01000006.1, read on the forward strand.
TGAATGCCAAGAATAATTGATACAAATATTTCATAGTTTTTCAGTTTGTTAATTTTTGTACTGAAGTATTCCGTTTCAGACAAATATCTAGATTCGAATTCTGTCTTTTTTATGGAAAACCGTAATCGGAATAAAATTTATAAAGACAAGTGTAACAATAAATTATCTGAAACTAATAAGTATATATACCTGTTTGCAATTAAATAACCTATTATTAAAATCAAAAAAAGAAGCGGCACTAAAAATAGCACCGCTCCCTTTTCAAAATAAATTTAATTTTACATTTTAAAACCAAATCAAATTTTAAAATGCTCGCATTAAATAATGCGTACAGTTTTTGGGTAATCTACTAAAAAGAAGACTAAACGCAGGTTATTCGTTTATTGTATCGCCTTCCTTAGTTTCTTCGCTGGCAATTTTTACCAGTTTATCTTTCAGAGTCAAATCACCGAAAATTTCAATTTTATCGTCGATTTCTCTTCCTTTTTTAATGTCAACTCTTGTGGCTTTGTGGTTTACCACTTTTATCACATATATTCCTTCTGCAGAACTTACTACCGCTGATTTTGGCACTACAAATGTGCTGTCTTTCGCGTTAAGCGGTAATAAAACTTCGGCAACCATTCCTGGTAATAAATCGCCTTTTGTATTGTGAACGTCCATTTCGACTCTTTCAGAACGTAATTTTAAATCCAAAGCGCCAGACATTCTGGTAATTGTTGCTTTAAAAGTTTCAGGCAATGATTTTACGTTGAAACTCATTTCGTCGCCTTGGTGCAAATATCCCGTGTACAATTCCGGAACCGAAACCGCTAAACGCAATTTACTTTGTTCCTGAATCGTTAATAAAGGCAAATCTGAACCTTTTCCTGATGGACCAACAAATGTTCCTAAATTCACATTTCTAGCGGCTACAACACCGTCAAACGGCGCACGAATTTCTAAATAACCTCTTATAATAGAAATTTCTTTGTGCGCTGCAATTGCGGCTTGATATTGTGCGTAATCAGAGTTTTTCTTTCCGTTAGCCATTTCTAAATCATTTTTAGAAATTGTTCCTTCCACTTTGCTGGTTTCATACAAACGGTTGTACGTGCTTTTGCTAGTTGCGTAAATGGCTTCCATCGATTTTAATCTTGATTCGGCTGCAGCCAATTGAGAACTGATTTCAGGCGCTTCCAAAACAATCAAAAGTTGTCCTTTTTTTACTTTGGAACCAATATCAACTTTTAAATCTTTTACGAAACTGCTTACTTTTGCATATAAATCTACTTGTTGAAAACCAGTTAATTCGGCTGGTAAACGCAATTCGGTAGTCAGTTTTTCTTTTTCTAAAAGAAACGTTTCAGTTTTAGGTTCGATTTCTGCTGTAACAACTTCTTCTTTTTTAGAATTACAGCTGTTCAGGAAAAATAATGCTGAAAAAAACAGCGCGCTATATTTTATAATTTTAGTGTTCATTTTTTGGTTTTAAAGATGAGATATAATGGATGCTTTCTTCGTCTTCAGGATCTAAAGAAACAGATTGTGTTGTTGTTTTTTCTTGTGCCCACGCAAATATCTGCGGAAGGATTAACAGTACGGCAAAAGTAGAAAATAATAATCCACCAATTACCGCTCTTCCTAACGGAGAAACCTGATCGCCTCCTTCGCCGTGTCCAATCGCCATTGGCAACATTCCCATAATCATCGCAACTGATGTCATGATAATTGGACGAAGACGCAACGCCGCAGCTTCACGTGCCGATTCTAATGCATTTCCGTTTCGTTTGCGCAATTGCTCGGCATTGGTAACCAATAAAACGGCATTCGCAATCGAAACCCCAACCGACATGATGATTCCCATGTACGATTGTAAATTCAATGTTGAACCAGTTAATGTCAGCATTATTAAGGCTCCCAAAACTACCGCCGGAACGGTTGTTAAAATTACCAGCGAAACTTTGAATGACTGGAAATTAGCGGCCAACATTAAGAAGATTACAAAAATGGCAACCAATAATCCTACTTGTAAACTGCTTAATGTTTCCTCCAATACTTTACTCAAACCGATTGGCGTAATGAATAACCCCCTAGGTAATTCTCCCAATGAATTTATAGTTGCAGCAACATCTTTTGACGCGGTCCCCAAATCGGTCTGGTTGATGTTTGCTGTAACGGTAATGTACGGCATTGCCCCTAAATTGTCATTTTCACCGCTGACAAAGCTTGGTGTAATTTTAGCAACGTCACTTAAAACTGGACGCAGCGAGTTTTTCAATACTGGAATTTCTCCAATATCGGTTTTGCTTTTCATTTTGTTCAATGGCACTTGTACCTGAACGTTGTATGATAATCCGGCTCTTTCATCGACCCAGGTATTTTTTTCGGTATATCTTGATGATGAGGTTGAAGCTACAAGTGATCTCGAAATATCGTTCATATCAACGCCTAATTCGGCAGCACGCGTTCTGTCAATATCAATATTCATTGCTGGATAATGAATTGGCTGTCCAATTTGAACGTCTCTGAAATATGAAATTGCTTTTAGTTTTTCAACAATTTGATTTGCGTATAATTCATTTCGTTTTTTGTCTTTTCCTGCAATTCGAACTTCGATTGGAGTAGGAGAACCTTGGCTTAAAACTTTATCAGTCAATTCGATTGGTTCGAAAGAAAGCTTAGTATCAGGTAAAACTTTTTTTAGTCTTGCTCTAAATTCATCTTTAAAGTCATCCATGTCTTCGTGATATTCTTTTAAACTCACTTGGAAAACCGCTTCGTGAGAACCTGCCATGAATAAATAAATTGGGTTGATTGAGAAAAGAGAAGGGTGCTGGCCGACATAAACAGAAGAGATTCCGATATGTTCTTTTCCAACCATTTTTTCCAGTTCTTTCAAAACAATTCTTGCTTGTTCTTCTGTTCTTTCTAAACGGGTTCCGTCAACAGCGCGTATTCTCAATTGAAACTGACTTGAATTGGTTCTTGGGAAAACATCTTTTCCAATAAAAGTAATTAATAGAATAGCTAATGCCGTAGCAGAAATCAAATACGTAATAGTTGTTATTTTTTTATGAACGAATAAACGATCCAGCAATTTCATAAAACGGACTTTGAATCGTTCAAACGGACTTATTTTTCCGTTTTGATCAGTGTCTAGTCTTTCAACCATTACTTTTTTCTGCGTAATCAAATCTTGTTCAGATTCTGGCGTCAATCCGCACGCGTTGAATTCTGCTTCATCATCTGTGATTTCAGGCGTATGTTCGTGTTTTGCATGTCCTTTCATCAACCAGTTTGCCATTACAGGAACAAAGGTCTGTGATAATAAGAATGAAATTACCATTGAAAAACCAATTGCTAAAGCCAAAGGCAAAAACAACGCTCCCGGAATACCAACCATTGTAAATGCTGGAGCAAACACAGCCAAAATACAAAGTAAGATCAATAATTTAGGTAACGCAATTTCCTGACAGGCATCCCAAATGGCGAGTGCTTTTGGTTTTCCCATGTCGAGATGTTGGTGAATATTTTCAATCGTCACCGTACTTTCATCCACCAAAATACCAATGGCCAAAGCCAATCCTGATAAAGACATCAAGTTGATTGTTTGACCGAATAATTTAAGGAATAAAACTCCAGAAATAATCGAAATCGGAATTGTCAAGATTACGATCAAAGCCGCACGACGGTCGCCAAGGAATAATAAAACCATTAATCCCGTTAAAACTGCTCCAATAATTCCTTCTGTAATCAAACTTTTTACCGAGTTGATTACATAAACAGATTGGTCAAATTCGTATGATAATTTAACGTCTTCAGGAAGTGTGCTTTGGATTTTTGGCAATTCAGCTTTTAATTTCTGAACCACATCCCAAGTCGAAGCATCTCCCGCTTTTGCAATACTGATGTAAACCGAACGTTTTCCGTTTACCAAAGCATAACCCGCAGTAATATCGGCACCGTCTTTTACAATTGCTACATCACCTAATTTTAGGTTTTGAACACTTCCTTTAAATAGCGGAATATTTTCAAAATCTTTAATTTCTTTAATCGTATTGTTGGTTGGCGTAATATAGTTTTTGTCGCCCATACGAACGTTTCCTGATGGCGCTGTCTGGTTGTTTAAACGAATCGCTTCTACGATTTGATCTGGCGTCATATTGTGAGAACGCAATAAATCGGGATCTACGTTAATCTCAATAGTTCTTGGACTTCCTCCAAACGGAGCCGGAGATAATAAACCAGGAATTGAAGTAAATGAAGCACGAACATAAACGTTGGCCAAATCCTGCAATTCATTATTTGATCTGATTTTACTGCTCAAAACCAATTGTCCGATTGGTAATGAAGAAGCATCAAAACGAATGATAAACGGAGGTTGTGTTCCTGGAGGGAAAACCGCTTGGATTCTGTTTGAAAGCGCACTCAACTCGGCAGCAGCCTGAGCCATATTTGTACCTTCGTAATAGGTTAATTTCATAATCATTAACCCTTGAATATTTTTGGTTTCTACTGATTTTATACCATTCGAGAAAGGCAAAACATTCACGTAGTTTTTGGCAAAATAAGCCTCCATTTGGTCTGGCGTATAACCTCCAAACGGATGCGCAATATAAATTACCGGCAAGTTCATTTTTGGCAAAATATCTACCTTAATGTCCTTGATGGCACCAATTCCGAAGAAAAATAGACCCGCAACCAATACTAAGATGGAGATGGGCTTGCGGAGTGCAAAACGTATTAAATTCATTTGGCTTTTAATTAAAATTCATTTATAAATAAGTCAAAATTGCCCGTTGCAGCAACTTTCAGCAAAAACGACTGCCATACATTATTGTTGACAATATCACGGTCGATTTCGGCGCGGTTTAACGTAAACATCGTTTGAGTCAAATCGGTTAAATCAGTTAAGCCGTTTTTGTATAAAGTCGATTTCTGAATATAAGCACGTTGTGCAGCATTGACCTGAATTGGCGCTTCGGCATAATTTTCCAAAGTGATTTTTATTTTATCTTCAGCAAAAGTCAACTGCGATTGCAATTCTCTACTCGCCTGATTGTATTCTTCCTGCAAAGCCTGAGAAACAAATTTTTGAGACGTTACTTGTTTGTTGGCTCTAAAAGGCGTTGTCAAATTCCAAGTAATTCCAACTCCAACCAAATAATTAGAGCGATCCGGATTTACGCCATCCCAATAATTTCTGCTAAAATTCGATTGATCGACAGCATAACCTGTTTCAAAACCCGAAGCTCTGGTTTGTAAAACTCCAAAAGCGCTCATTGTTGGATAATAAAAACGTTTGTATAATTTAACCTGTTGATTGCTGTAATCAATCTTCGTTTTATAAAATTGTAATAAAGGATGTAAACTGTCAGTTGAAGCTGTTGATCTTAAAACCTCTTTCGGAATTTGATTTACAAACAAAGTGTCTGCGATGAAATCCTGAGGTGCAACGCCCATTAAATCGACTAATTTATTGTTTTGTTCTTTGACAAAATTTCGCGCAAGATTCAAGGCGATTTTTGCTTTTGAAACTTCAGCAGTTGCTAAGGTTGAATCTACTCCAGCCAATAATCCGTTTTTAACTCGGGCAACAGCTGTCTTTTTGAAAACTTCTGCACGGCTTAAATTCTTTTGCTGGGAAATCAGTAACCTTTGGCTTGCCAATAAATTCAAATAGGCCGCCGAAATTTTAATTTTTTGCTGAAACATTTCCTGCTCTAAATCTTTTTCTTTTGCCTGAACATCAACTTTTGCCAAATTGATTTTTTCCTGAGTTTTTCCGAAAGTAAAAAAGTCCCAGTTCATGTTCACTAAATATAAGGCACCAAAAGCAGAATTCCAGTTTTGTTCTGGTAATGCTGGTCCGGAAGAAGCAGTTCCTAAACCATTAAATCCGTAAAGCGCACCGTTTTGGCCATTAATAGTTCCATAATCTTGTTGTGCGGATAAATTAAGATTAGGAAGATAATCACGTCGAGATTGTTTTAATGTCTCTTTTGAGGCACTGGCGTAATTGTTTTTTGCTTTGATCGAACCATAGTTTTCGAGACCTGTTTTTATTGCTTCTTTTAAAGACAAGGTTTGTGAATAACCATTTGAGGCTAAAATCAAGAAAAATAATAAAGTAATTTTTTTGAAATACATAAAACTCAAAGTGTGAAATTAAAGTGCAAATTTATTTCTCTTATGCTGATAAAGCTCAGGTTAAGTGATGTACTGCACTGATAAATGACCAATTCAATTTGTCATTTTTTGGAAAAAATAATTAAATATTTGTCCGTACTTTGTACACTATTTAAGTTTTAAAAATGAATAAAAAGATTGATAATATTTTGGATAACAAGTGGTGGCAGGAAATTGCTGTTGTCCTTTTTTCATTTACAATTTATACGTTAAAAAATGACTGGATGCTTTTCAGCTCCGTTACTTCCATTTTAATGGGGATTTTTTTCTATTTCATTTTGTACATGCATGCGCAGTTCAATCGGTTTTTTCTTCTTCCTATATTATTCAAAACCCAGCGTCCGTTAACTTATATTTTTCTGACTCTTTTTGGGGTTTTTGTGTTCTCTGTTATTTTGTATGAAATCACAATGCTGGATATGTTCAGTAATTGCCGTTTGTATCAGAATTCGCATCAAAGAAGTTATGTGTACCAATTGGCGAGTGTTTTAGGAACTTTGGTTTGTATTTTAAGCCCGATTATTGTTTTTAAATTCTACAGAATTCATAAAAGAAGAACTGATGAAACTTTATTGTTCAATCAGATGCAGCTGAATTCCTTAAAAGGACAATTGAATCCACATTTTTTATTTAATACCTTTAATACGCTTTACGGAATCAGTTTGGAATTTCCCGACAGAACTCCAGATTTGATTATGAAAGTATCGCAATTAATGCGTTATCAGCTCGAAAGCAATAATAAACAATGCGTATCTTTAGAAGATGAATTGGAATTTATAAACAGTTATGTACAGCTCGAAAAGGAACGTGTAGGATATCGTTGTGATATTACTTTTGACAGTAAAGTGGATAATGAAAATGCCTATAAAATTTCGCCGATGCTGTTGATCGCTTTTATTGAAAATGCATTTAAGCACGGAACCTGCGCGATTGAAAAATGTTTTGTCCGAATTTTTATTACAGCTGAAAACGGATATCTTCATTTGCACGTTGTCAATTCAATTCCGACGAAAAAAACAGATGTGGTTTCGACTAAAATTGGTTTGAAAAATACAATCGAAAGATTGAATTTAATTTATGGAAAAGACTATAAATTAGATATTCAGGATGAAAAAAATACCTATATAATTGATTTGAAACTGCAGTTGAAAAAGTTTTTATAATGAAAGAGCCAAAAAAATGTATAATTGTTGATGATGAGCCGGCGGCGCATTATGTTTTGGCGAATTATATCAAACAAAATCCGCAATTAGAATTGGTTTTTCAAGGATATAACGGAATTGAAGCAATGGATTATCTTCGTGAAAATCACGTCGATTTAATGTTTTTGGATATCAATATGCCCGAGATTTCAGGAATGGAATTGTTAAAGATTATTCCAAATCATCCCAAAACAATTTTAACGACAGCTTATTCTGAATTTGCTTTAGAAAGTTACGATTACGGCGTAATTGATTATTTACTGAAACCTATTTATTTTCCAAGATTTTTAAAAGCAGTTGACCGATTTTTCTCGACAGAAACATTAAAAGTAAAAGAAGAAGAAACTATCGTAAATTCAATAAGCGTTAAAGTCGATGGTTATTTTATTGATATAGAATTAGATCAACTTTTGTACGCGCAGAGTTTTGGAAATTATGTCAAACTTCACACCATTAAACGAACGTATCTGGCTTCAATAACTACAACTGAATTAGAGAAATGTTTGCCAGAAAAAAGCTTTATTCGAATTCATAAATCGTATATAGTAGCGCTTGATAAAATTGAAGAGACAGAAAAAGATTTTGTGGTCATCAAACACGAAAAATTGCCAATTGGAATTACATACAAAAGAGAATTATCAGACCGACTTAAAAAATAGTTAGTTTATGTGAAATGTGAGATGTTATCAGTAAATGCGAAAAAAGAGGATTCATTTTACATTTTACACATAACATTTCACAATAAAAAAAATATAAAAATTAATTTGTTCTTCATTTAAAAGTAGTAATTTTAATACGATATTTCAAGGCTATTAATTTGTAAATGAGGAATTATGAGAAATCTTTTGCTGATTGTTCTTTTTTTATCCAAGGGTTTTGTTTTTGCGCAAGAAGGCATAAACATGAAGAAAGTAATAACGCCTCCGGAAAAGGTTCGGTTTGCTTTCGAGAAAGAATATCCAGGAAAAACTGCGGTTTGGTCTGAAGAATATGTTGGCGACGATGATGATGAAGTTCGTTATGAAGCGAAATTCAATAAAGATAAAAATACAAAAGCAGTGGCAATTTATGATAATTCAGGAGTTTTGAAAGCGTTCGAACTTCAAATTCCTTTAAACAAATTGCCAATTAATGCGCAGACTTATTTAAAGAAGAATTATTCGCCGAAAGCTATCAAAGAAATAGCAGTTGTTGTTGATGATAAAAATAAAATAACCTATGAAGTTGGAGTTACAAAAGACTCGAAATTTTACGATGTTGTTTTTGATAAAGATGGTGACTTTAGTGTCTCTATCGAGAAAAATTGAAATATACTTGCTTACTAATTCAATATATTTAAAAAGGCAAACCCGACAGTTTTTATGACTGTCGGGTTTTGTTTTTTATGAGAATAAATTATGAAATGGCTAATTTTTCTTTCCAAATATTCAGTCTTACGCCTTTAATAATAAGCCATAAAGTAAGTCCGAATTCGGCAATAATACATGGAAATAATAGTGCAAAGCTGGAAAGTTCCGGCGCCAGAATTGATGCAAAACTATTTGCTAAATAACAAATTCCTGCAATCGCCATTAAAACTCCTAAAACTTTTGGGAAATAACCAGATTTATAAATTAAATACCCTTCGATCAGACACACAAATCCGAAAAAGATTAAGCCAACTCCAAATCCATATCCGTGTAATTTTATGGAAAGATAAGCAAGCGTATGCAATTGGTCAGGATTAAATGATTTTAGATATTCGCCATCTCCTAAAAAGAATAAAGCTGCAAGAAGATTTAATTTATTAGCGACCAAAACGGCAGTCTGAATCAAATTAAAAGATAAATTAAGAAGCGCCAGTTTTTTGCTTACAGGTTTAAAAAGGTAATAAAGTATAATCATTACAGGAAGATCGCAAATTTGCATAATCAAATCGGCACTAATACCTAATCTCCACAGAAAATCAGCATGAATAATATTGTTTGCTGTTGCAGTAGCATTTCCAGGAATAAATAGTTTATTTCTAACGAAGGCTTCAGCAAATAAGCCAGTTAAAATAATGACTAAGTATAAAAGTCCTGCTATTCTAGCATAAAATTGAGGAGAATTTTCAAAGTTTTTTGGTTTCATATTTTGGTTGGTTTTAGATAAGACGCTTGTCTATTCAAATTGTTACCAGCCTATGAAAATAGTTTAATGTTTTGATATTGAATGAGAAAGCCCGACAGATTTTATAGCTGTCGGGCTTTGTTTTTATATTAAAGTTATAGTTAATAATTTATAATTAACCATTTACAATTAATTAAAGCATCATTCCGCCAGAAGCTTCAATACGTTGTGCATTTACCCAGCGCGCATCTTCGGTACATAAAAATGCAACAACGCCGCCAATATCATCTGGTAAACCAACTCTTCCTAAAGCAGTCACAGAAGCAATTTGCTGATTCATTTGTTCATTATCTCGAACAACGCCTCCGCCAAAATCAGTTTCGATGGCGCCTGGAGCAACAACATTTACTCTAATTTTTCTCGCTCCCAATTCTTTTGCCTGATATTTGGTTAAAGTTTCGATTGCGCCTTTCATAGAAGCGTAAGCTGCGTAACCAGGGAAAGAAAATCGTGCTAAACCAGTTGAAATATTTACAATTCCGCCACCGTCATTCATTACATTTAATGCTTTTTGAGTCAGGAAAAACGGACCTTTAAATTGAATATTACTCAATTGATCAAATTCAGCTTCAGTTGTTCCAATGAATGAATTGTGAATCCCTATTCCTGCATTATTCACCAAAAAGTCAAATTTATCTGTTTTAAAAGTGTTTTTTAAAACCGTTTTTACTTCTTCAAAAAAAGAATCAAAAGTTCCGGAGTCAGCAACATTCAATTGAAGTGAAGCGGCTTTTTGCCCTAAGTTTTCAATTTCTTTAACTACTGAATCAGCTTCTTCTTTTTTGCTGTTATAAGTTATGATTACGTCGATTCCTTTTTTTGCAATTGCAATTGCCATATTTTTTCCTAAACCTCGGCTTCCTCCTGTAACCAGAGCTATTTTTGTATTTACTGCCATGTTTTTAATTTTGAATTGTGAATTTGTGAAAGGTGAAATGTTATTTGTAAAATGGAATGTGAAATAGTTGTCATGTTTTCTAAGTTTTAAAAGACCAAAATCTTTTGCATTTCACATCTCACATCTATCATTTTACATAGTTGGATGCATTGCATTAAAATGATTTCTCAAATCTTCTGCACTAGCGTTTAATCTTGTTTCGCTGGTTCCAAAAGTAAGTTCTGATCTTCCTTCTTTTAATTGTTCAAAGATTGATTCGATAAAACTGCTTACGCTTGGATGTGCGTCATGCAGGCCAATTCCGCCTAAATCTGTGTTTAATGCTGGAGGAATAATTTCAATTACTTCAATATTTTTCGCTTTTAGCAAATGACGAAGTGAAAGTGTAAACGAACGGAAAAATGCTTTTGTAGCCGAATAAACCGGAACTTTTGCAAAAGGAGAAAATGCCAATCCAGAAGTTACATTCATTACAGTTGTCAACGATTTCAACTGAATAAATAAAGACGTTAAATGTAATGGAGCTTCAATATTAGTGGTAAGTTCTGATTTCATACTTTCGTAGAAATCAGCATCTGTAACTGAAACCCATTTCTGAATCCCTGCATTATTGATTAAAACGTTTAAATCAGGATGATTTTCAGAAATCCATTCATAAAGTGCAATACGTTCTTTTTCTACAGATAAGTCACAAACTTTGGTAATAACTGAAGGAAATTTTGTTTTCACTTCATTTAAAACCGATTCTCTTCTTCCGCAAATTATAACAATATTGTTTTCTTGAATAAATCGTTCGGCAAGCCCAAGTCCGATACCGCTTGCACCGCCTGTTATTAAAATTTTGTTGTTTGATAAATTCATCTTTTCGATCTTTTAAATTGATAAGACAAAGGTAGGAGTGAAGTAGTTTTGGAGAATTGTAAATATCAAACCGATGTTTGCAAAATTCAAATCAGATATTAAATTTTTTAATTTATAGATTTTAAACCTGAAACCTGAAACCTGAAACCTGAAACCTGAAACCTGAAACCTGAAACAAAACAATTAAGACCTAAAAGCCAGAGGCGTCAAAGAAGTTTGTTTTTTAAAAAAGTTAGAAAAATGCGCTAATTCTTCAAAGCCAAGCGAATAAGCAATTTCAGAAATGTTCCAATCCGTTTGTTTTAAAAGGATTTTGGCTTCGTTGGTTAATCTTGAACTAATTAATTCGGTTGTGGTTTTTCCTGTATTTTCTTTTAAAACCTTATTTAAATGATTGACGTGAACGGATAATCGGGCTGCAAAATCTTTCGCAGTCCTTAATTCTAATTTCTGATGCGGAGATTCAATTGGGAATTGTCTTTCTAATAATTCGGCAAATAATGAAGAAACTCTCGCAGCCGAATTATGTTTGGAATACAAAGCTGTAATAGGTTGTAATTTTTGTCCAAAGTGAATTAATTCCGCAACATAATTTCGGATTAAATCGTATTTATAGATATAATCAGAATTGATTTCTTTTTGTATTTTGTTGAAAATCAATTCAACTTCCGAAACTTCTTCATCCGAAAGTTGAAAAATAGGATACCCATCTGAAGCAAAAATTGGAAGATCATCCAAGTCGATTCCGCTTTTGTTTTTGGATAAAAATTCGCTCGTAAAAACACAAAATTGTCCGCCTTGATTGGTGTCTTGTGGTAAATAGTTGTATGGAATTTTTGGAGTGGCAAACAACAATCCTTGTTTTTCTATTTCGATTACTTTATCGGCATATTCAGCTTTGTTGTGACCTCTAATAAGACTTATTTTGTAATAAGCTCTTCTGTCATAAGGCATTCCAGGTTTTCCTTTCATACGTTCCAGAAGCTCTTTAATGTCAAAAACATTAAAATGACCAATTTCTTTTTGAATGTCATTTGGTAATAAAGAGTTTGGTTCAATGGATGAGCCTTCGGTAATATCCTGATAAAATGAATCTAGAGATTTCATATTGTTATGAATTGTAAAATTCAAATATACGAAAATTATAAGTTTGTTTTTTTAGTTTTTAAGTTTCAGGTTTCAAGTTTCCTTGTTTTGTGGCTAAAAAAGACTTCCCTGAACAAACTCAGGCTCTGGATTATTGCCAAAGGGAATTGTGTCAATTACAAAAAACTGTTTTACAACAGGATCAAATTCTCGTAAGACAATATTCTCGCACAAAAAATCCATATTAATGGTAGTAAAAAGCTGTGATGCGATTTTTAGATTTTCAGGAGTTAATCTTCGTCCAATAGACATATGCGGATCGTCGCTTTTTTTAAGTTTTAGAGGTTTTAAAGTTTCATGAATTTTTTTCATGATGGGCTTTAAATTGTTTTTGGAATCTTCATTTGGATTTATAAAAAACGCGCCGCTGTTTTCATAAGATCCAAAATCGTTTAGGTAAACTGTACTTGAAGAAAAAGTATCACAGATTTTAGCAAGTTTTTGTCTGAAGTTTTCAAGTTGCGAGTCGTCAATCGTAAATTCGCAAATTGTAATATGTGCCACAGAATTGCAGCTGTTGTACCATTTGATTTTACTTCTTAAAAAATCCTTCATTGTCTTGATAGCATCAATGACTTCTGGCGAAGGATGAAATACAATTGAATATGTTTTTTCCATTTTAATAAATAGAGCCTCTAAAGTTTTAAAATTGGGATTATGATTGTACTGTCTGAATACCATTTTATTTTTAGTGGCTCTCCTGCATCAGCTATTGTTTCATCGCTTACGTTTTTGCCTGTGCCATAATTGATTTCCCAATCCGGATTTTTATTTACGCCCAATACTATTACAATAGAACTGCCTTTCTCTAATTCCTTCGAAGTTATAAAAGTTTCTTCGATATCTATAGTTTCTATTTTGCCAGGTGTCAATAATTGTCTTTTGGTTCTGTCTTTTGCGTAACTTGCTCTTTGTAAATTATTAGTTAGGGCAAAATATTGGCCTTTTGCTGTTTTTTCATAAAGCTGTATTGCAACATCTATATCTTTTTTGTTGATGTTTACTTTTAAAGATGCTTTTAATGAACCACTTATAATAGTTGCCTTTTCAAGGGGATCACTTTCAAAGGCCATTAGTTGTTTTTGGGGCTTTAAAATTGAATCTACAATTTTAGGGAATCCATTAATGTAATCGCTAGTTTGAACATTTAAATCTGGGCGCTCCTTAAAATCAACAGTTTGATTGATAGAAATATTTTTTTTGGGAGCAGTTTTTTGTAAAGAATATTTAGAATTGCTATCGTTTAAATAAAAAGTTAGATGGTCATTATGCATTTTTTCTAATGAAGAAACACTTTTCCATTCATTTTTGCCCATAATTTCAAAGTTTACCTTGTCCTTTAAAATTTCAGGTCTTTTGCCATCTTTCAAAATATAATCAAACCACTGAAAAACAATCGAATTGATTGGTATTTGAGCAACATCATCAATAACATAACCGGCTAATTCTTTTCGTGGAAATCCTTGTGAACCACCATGGTCAAAAGGCCCGATTATGAGATAATAATTATCACTTTTATTATATTTTTGATATTGTTTGTAATAGTACATCGCGCCAAGCTGGTCATCATCATAATAGCCAGTAGTGCTTAATATGGGAATATTGATATTCGCAAAAGCTTCTTTTTGAGGAGTCATATTTTGCCAGTAACTATCATAAGCCGGATGATCTAGCCATCTTTGAAATATTGGAGAAGGAGTTCCTTCGATTTTATCTAATGAACGAAAACTGCTCCCTGTTTTATAATATTGAGTAAAAACTTCTTCCCATTTTTTATTGTTTGAAAAAGTGTTACCATCTGTTAATTTGTTGTTAGTTACATAATGAATCCATTTTAAGCAATAACTCATAAAGACACCATTTTGCATCGGAAAATCGATTCCCGCTCCCACAGAGACCATTGGCACAATTGTTTTTAATGCCGGATGTACTTTTTTCATTGCACTCCATTGGCTAAATCCTAAATAACTGCCACCGTATATTCCAATTTTACCATTGCACCAGGGTTGTTTGCTTATCCAGTCCAAAATAAAGTAAGCATCATCTCCGTCGTGTTCATAAGGTTCAATTGGGTCATTGCTTAAACGTTTGCCTCTTGTATTAGCTACAAAACCGACATATCCCATACTAGCAATTTCTTTGCAATCACTTACTTCATATCCGGCGTAGATATTATATTGCATTACAACAGGCTGTGGTTCTGTCGCCTTTCTAGATCTAACCATTGCGCCTGAAATAGTGCTTCCGTTAGGCAATGTGATTATGATATTTTTATCGATGATATAGGTATCAGCTTCTATTTTTTCAAGTATTTTTTGAGCCAGAGAAAGTGTTTTGCTGTAAATTAAATATCGTGAATAGGTCCTGCATAATTGTACGGCATCTTCAATGCTTATACTGTCATTTTCTTGAGCGGTTTTCAATTTAGATTCGTAGTTTTTTTTCATGACATCTAAATTATAATCATAAACAGTTTCTACATTGTTTTTGCCTTCTTGATCAAGAGTATTGTATAATTTGTAAAATTCAGAATTGAATGTATTTTCAAAATCTAATTTCGTTTTCGGTTCGTGTAATGCTGTTTTACCATACACTTTATAGTGAAATGCTAAGGAACGTTTTGAAATGCTGTCACCAAAAATTTCTTGGCCATAATTTTGGAGTGTCTTTTCTGCGCCTTTGTAATCTTTAGCGACAAATTGTATTCTAAAGCAATTGTCAAAAAAAGTCTCTTTATTAGGGTTTTTATAAATGGATAAGACTTTTTTTGCCAAGACAGGCAAGCTTTTGTCAAGAGTCAGGCTGTCTTTATAATTGCTTTTTTCGAAATAAATTTTTTGCGAAGTCCCTATTTGAAAGGAAAAACAAATTACTAACAGAATGATATTGTTTTTCATGTTTAAAAACTTGATTATCAATGAATTGAATTTAGGTGGTCATTTCAAAAATAATGCAAAATTTTCAATAATTAGTAAGTAATTTATTGTTTTTTTAGAAAAAAAATGATTTAAAGTTTCCCTTTTAAATATAATCGATGCATAATTTCCGATTTCAATAAACCGCTTCCGCCGCCAAAATGCTCAATTACTTCAACGTTTGGTTGTTGTTTCAGGCAAAACGAAGTAAATTCTTTTTCGACATGGTCTTCGATTCCAGAACTTAAAAGAACAATATCAATTTTATGATTTTGAAAATATTCCTGCGCTTCTTTTTCATTATTAAAAGCAACAGCATTCCAATTTTCATCTGCATTTACTAATCGAAGCAAAATAGCTAAAATGGCTTCGTTTTTTCCGAGCAATAAGAATTCAAGCGTTTTCATAGTATTTCAGTTTTCAAAGCAAATTTATTGGTAAAAAGGTGAATCCAACTTAATCTAGAATAAGAAATAATGTAAAGAAAAAGTTAAGTTTTGTATTTTTTGAATTTTTATAAGTTGAAATTTAAAGCGTTAGTTCTTTGTTTTCAGTGTTTTAAATAAAATGCAAATGTTAAAAATAAAAATATTTTTTTAGAATGAGGAAAACCGTAATGTTTTAGAAAATCATGAAAGTAAATTTGTCGCATAGAAATAGAGATTTATGGTGTTTTTGCCTTTTTTAATCATCATTTAAAGATTTCTATTGATTGTTACTAGTTTTTGGAGAAACACAGTAAGTTGAAATTTGACACATTCATTTGATCGTGGGTACTTGTATAAATTTGCAAGATAAATACAAGAAGTCAAAATTTTTATCGGGTTTTTAGATTTGGTTACACGTTAGCTGAATTTAAAAACCCTTTTTTTATTTAATAATATCCATGACTTTTAAGCCATTCTTCACAGTCTTTTGTCCAGTTTTTGCTGGTATCTTTAACGCCTAAACCAAAGCCGTGCCCGCCATTTTCATATAAATGTAATTCTGATGTAACATTATTTTTTTTGAGTGCTAGATAATAATTAATGCTGTTTTCGGGTAAAACGGCAGTATCGTCTGTTGCGTGTATTAAAAACGTTGGAGGAGTTTGCGAAGTCACTTTTTTATCATTCGAAAAAGAATCAATTAAAATCTGCGATGGATTATTTCCTAATAAACTAGTCTGTGATCCTTTATGTGTGATTCCATTTTCCATGGAAATAACAGGATAAATTAAAAGAGAAAAATCTGGACGTGCACTTATTTTTGAATCAGATTCGTATGTTTTGTCATTATAATGTGTTGCCAAAGTTGAAGCTAAATGTCCGCCAGCCGAAAACCCAATTGTACCGATTTTATTATTGTCGATATTCCATTTTGCTGCATTTTCACGCACATAGCGAATAGCCTCCTGAGCATCTTGCAACGGACCAATATTTTTGTTTTTCATAATTAAATCGCTTGGTAAACGATACTTTAAAACAAAGGCTGTAATGCCTAAACTATTCAGCCAGCTTGCGACTTTTGTTCCTTCTTTATCCATTGAGAGGTGCGAGTATCCTCCGCCTGGAAAAATAATTACAGCGGTATGATTTGGTTTAACATCTTTCGGAATAAAAATGCTTAGAGTTGGTATTGTAACAAAACTTGTGCTTTGAAGGATCCCATCTTTTATAGTTTGCTTTTCTTGGTAATCTGAAGAAATAATTTCATCCGGGATTTTACTCCATAAAGGAATTGTTTGATTTTGAGCCTGCAGTTGACAAAAAGTTAATGTAAACAAAGTGAGCAGGATGAATGATTTTGGATAAAAAATGGCTTTCATTTTTTTGATTTAGAATGTAATAGTTTGATATAGTTTATGGTAAGGGGAAGCATTGTAACAATACTAGTAAATATCCAATTTTGTTTCAGGACAATTTTCGTACTTTAAACGGATGAATTTAGCACTTTGATATTTAACAAATATATTGTTTAATATGTAATATTGTGGTATTTTTTTTATTCGATATGTTTATTTATTCGGATAAAATAATTTTTTATATAATTTATTTGGATTATAAAGATTAAAAACTATATTTGTGCAATCGATTACATTAATTTGTTTTATTTGTATTAAATCCTTGTTTTTTAGTGCTTTTAAATTCGAATTGAGAGATAAAACTAACTAACTAAAAAACATAAATTTTTATACTAACCATGAGCCAAAAAGATTCAGTTACTACCAGCCAAAGCAGCAAATCAATAGGGAAATATCGATGGAGCATTTGTGGGTTGCTTTTTTTTGCAACAACAATCAATTATTTAGACCGTCAAGTTCTTTCTTTAACCTGGAAAGATTCTATTGCTCCAGAATTTCACTGGACAAATAGTGATTATGGGGATATAACTGCTTTGTTTTCGATATTTTACGCTGTTTCATTGCTATTTGCTGGTCGATTTGTAGATTGGTTAGATACAAAGAAGGGGTTTTTGTGGGCAATTGGAGTTTGGTCAGTAGGAGCTTGTCTTCATGCTTTTTGTGGTATTGCTACTTCTGGAATAATTACCGGAGATTGGTTTGTGGGCTTTCATGGATCAAAAGAAATAATAAGCACAGTTCAGGATACTGCCTTGGTAATTAATGTAAGTGTTACTTTATTCATTTTTGCACGTTTTGTTCTGGCTGTCGGAGAAGCAGGAAACTTTCCAGCTGCTATTAAAACTACTGCAGAATATTTTCCAAAAAAAGACAGAGCTTTTGCGACTAGTATTTTTAATGCTGGTGCAACGGTTGGAGCTTTGGCGGCTCCAGTTACGATTCCTTTTATAGCTAAAGCTTTTGGCTGGGAAATGGCTTTTATTATTATTGGAGCTTTAGGATTTATTTGGATGGGATTCTGGATATTTATGTATGATAAACCAGAAAAACATAAAAATGTATCTGCCGAGGAATTGGCTTATATTCAGCAAGATGATATTGCTGAAAGTAAATTAGAAGGTTTTGTTCCGGAAACTTCTTCAAAAGTGTCTTTTAAAGAATGTTTTAAATATAAACAAACATGGGCTTTTGCATTTGGTAAATTCATGACTGATGGTGTTTGGTGGTTCTTTTTATTCTGGACTCCAGCTTATTTGAGTTCAGTTTATGGAATGGATTCTGCACAGGCGGCTTGGCCATTGTTTGTTCTTTATGCTATTACGTTGTTGTCAATTATCGGTGGGTGGTTACCGACTTATTTTGTAGAAAAAAAAGGTATGAACCCATATGAAGGAAGGATGAGAGCGATGCTTATTTTTGCCTTTTTCCCTTTATTAGCTTTAGCTGCTCAGCCTTTAGGTTATATTAGTTATTGGGTGCCTGTTATCATTATTGGAATCGCAGGTGCAGCGCATCAGTCTTGGTCAGCAAATATTTTTACTACAGTTGGAGATATGTTTCCAAAGAAAGCAATCGCAACGATTACAGGTATTGGAGGATTAGCAGGAGGAATTGGTTCGACAATTATAAACAAAGGCTCTGGTGTATTATTTGATTTTACACAAAGAAATTGGAGTACTATAAATGGTCAGCCACTATTGGAAAAATATCCGCAATTTCAAAATGCAGTAACAGAAAAGGCTTTTCTGGCTGAAAAAGGAGCAGGAAATTTAGAAGAGTTCTTAAAGTTACTAACAACAGAAGGACAAAATGTTGTAAATGGTATAAACACTGGATATATGATTATTTTTTCAATCTGTGCTGTTTGTTATTTGGCAGGCTGGTTAGTAATGAAATCATTGGTTCCAAAATATAGCCCAATTAAAGATCTTTAAAAAGATTTATACTGACTAACCAACCAACTTAAACCAAACCAACCATGAATCAAGCTAATGCAGCAATAGGAAAATACCGCTGGACTATTTGTAGTTTAGTTTTTTTTGCAACAACTGTCAATTATTTGGACAGGAATGTAATAAGTTACCTTCGACCTTTTTTAGCAGAAGCTTTTCATTGGACACCAGAACAAGAAGTTATTGATTATTCAAATATTGAACTTGCATTTAAAATTGCATATGCTCTGGGAATGCTTGTTGCTGGTGGAATCATTGATAAATTAGGTACAAAATTAGGATATGCAATTGCAACCGGTTTATGGAGTTTGGCAGCAATTGGACACGCATTAGCCACAGGAACAGGAGGTTTTTTAATTGCTCGTGTTTTTTTAGGAGTTACTGAAGCAGGAAATTTTCCGGCGGCAATCAAAGCAACAGCTGAATGGTTTCCTCAGAAAGAAAGGGCTCTTGCAACAGGAATTTTTAATTCAGGAAGTAATATTGGAGCTATAATTGTTCCGTTGACTGTTCCGCATATAGCTGAAAAATACGGTTGGCAATGGGCGTTTATTTTAACGGGTATTGTTGGTTTTATTTGGCTTTTATTATGGTTTTTATTATACGAAGTGCCACAAAAGCAAAAGCGTTTATCTCAAGCTGAGTTAGAATATATTACATCAGATCAAGTTGAAGTTGCTGAAGAAGATTCGAAAGAGAAAGTATCTTGGATAAAATTACTTTCCTTTCGTCAAACATGGGCTTTTGCAATTGGTAAACTGCTGACAGATCCAGTTTGGTGGTTTTATTTATTCTGGCTTCCTGACTTTTTAATGAAACAATACAAACTAACTGCAACTGAGATTATTTGGCCTTGTGCACTTGTATATATGATTGGAAGTGTTGGAAGTATTGGCGGAGGTTGGCTTCCGTTAAAATTAATTAATAATAATTGGCCGGCTTATAAAGCTCGTAAAACAAGTATGTTGCTCTATGCGTTTGCAGTTTTGCCGGTTTTATTTTCACAATATCTTGGAACCATAAATATGTGGTGGGCAATTTTAGTTATTGGTTTAGCAGTTTCTGCACATCAGGCATGGAGCGCAAATATCTTTACAACGGTTTCAGATATGTTTCCCAAAAAAGCCACAGCATCTGTTACCGGAATGGGAGGGATGTTTGGTGCGCTTGGCGGTATATTACTGACTTTATTAGTGCAAAAAAACATGTTCGTTTATTATACTAAAATTGGTAAAATTGAAACGGGATATTTCATTATGTTCTGCATTTGCGGATTCTCTTATTTATTAGCGTGGCTCATCATGCATATATTAGTTCCGAAAATGAAAAAAGTAGAATTATAAAGAAAAAACAACTCTAAGTGAAATATTTTTTTGGTTTCAATTATGGTATTTCAATATAAAAAATTAAATTTGTGCAATCGATTACATTAATTTAGAAATTATGACAAAATATAGTTCAAGATACGCATCAAGCCCCGAAGCAGTAAAAAAATATGATACGCAACAATTGAGAGAAGAATTCTTAATTGACGACTTAATGCAGGAAGATGAAGTGGTGTTGGTTTATTCTCATTACGATAGATACATTGCTGGATCGGCAGTTCCTGTAAAAGGAGATTTGGCTTTAGAAACAATTGATCCGTTGAAAGCACCTTATTTTTTGGAAAGAAGAGAATTAGGAATTATCAATGTTGGAGGAAGCGGTTCTGTTGTTGTTGAAGGAACTACTTATGAGTTAGGTTTTAAAGATGCTTTGTATATCGGTAGCGGAAATAAAGAAGTGATTTTCAAAAGCGCTGATGCTAAAAATCCAGCTAAGTTTTATCTTAATTCGGCGCCAGCTCACACAACTTACCCAACGGTAAAAGTAAGTTTGGCAGAAGCAAACAAACTAAACTTAGGTGCGGTGGAAACTGCAAATCACCGAACAGTAAATCAAATGATTATCGGAAGTGTGGTTACAACTTGCCAATTGCAGATGGGAATGACGGAATTAAATACAGGAAGTGTTTGGAATACTATGCCAGCACACGTACACGATCGTAGAATGGAGGTTTATTTTTATTTAGATATTCCAGAAAATCAGGCGGTTTGTCACTTTATGGGACAGCCACAAGAAACAAGACATATCTGGATGAACAATCATCAGGCAGTTATTTCTCCGCCTTGGTCAATTCACTCTGGTTCAGGAACTAGTAATTATACTTTTATCTGGGGAATGGCTGGTGAGAATTTAGATTACGGAGATATGGATGTTTGTAAAATCACAGATTTAAGATAAGAATTATGACAAACTTATTTGATATAAATGGAAAAGTTGCTTTAATCACAGGAAGTACACATGGACTGGGAATGGCAATGGCAAAAGGATTAGGTCAGGCAGGAGCGACAATTGTGGTGAACGGAAATTCTTCACAGCAAAAAATTGATGATGCTGTTAATGAATTAAAAAGCGAGGGAATAAATGCTGTAGGATATAAATTTAATGTAACTGAAGAAAAAGAAGTTGCAGAAGCAGTTCAAAAAATTGAAAAAGAAGTTGGTCCAATCGCTATATTAATCAACAACGCAGGAATCATTAAAAGAATTCCGCTTCTAGAAATGGAAGTTGCTGATTTTAGAGAAGTGATTGATATTGATTTAGTAAGCCCGTTTATTGTTTCGAAACATGTTGCAAAAGGTATGATCGAAAGAAGGCAAGGCAAGATAATCAACATTTGCTCAATGATGAGTGAGTTAGGAAGAAATACAGTTTCTGCTTACGCTGCTGCAAAAGGTGGTTTAAAAATGCTGACTAAAAATATGGCAACAGAATGGGCAAAATACAATGTTCAAATCAATGGAATTGGCCCAGGATATTTTGCAACAGAACAAACAAAACCTATTCGAGTTGATGGACATCCGTTTAATGATTTTATCATTAGCAGAACTCCTGCAGCAAAATGGGGTGATCCAAGTGATTTGGCTGGAGCAGCTATATTTTTGTCATCAAAAGCTAGTGATTTTGTAAACGGTCACATTTTATACGTTGATGGTGGTATTCTTGCTACTATCGGGAAACCATCAAACGAAGAATAATTCTCAATTTTTATTTAAGAAAGACATGAGCGCGAATACATTCATAAACGATAATTTTTTATTAGAAAATAAATTTGCTGAAGAATTATACCATAATTATTCTAAAAATCAGCCAATTATTGATTACCATAATCATTTAAATCCACAGTTTATTGCAGAAGATAAAATCTTTGACAACATTACTCAGGTTTGGATTAACGGCGATCACTACAAATGGCGTGCAATGCGTACATTAGGAATCAACGAACAGTTTGTAACCGGAAATGGATCAGATAAAGATAAATTCTTAAACTGGGGAAAAACAGTTCCGTACACAATGCGTAATCCTTTGTACCACTGGACACATTTAGAGTTGGCTCGTTATTTTGATATTTACGATTTGTTGAATGAAAAATCGGCTGAGAAAATTTATATCGAAACTTCTGAAAAAATAAATTCGCAAGCATACAGCACGCAAAATCTTCTTAAAAAAGTAAATGCCGAATTAGTTTGTACAACTGAAGATCCAATTGACAATTTGGAATTTCATAAAAAACTGACTCAAAATCCAATTGGAACTAAAATGAGTACAGCTTTCAGACCTGATAAAGCAATTTTAATTTCAAATGACGGATATAATGCTTATGTAGATACTTTAGGAGAAGTGTCTGGCATCGCGATTGAAACTTATACTGATTTACGTGCGGCATTGAGAAAAAGAATTGAATTCTTTAATGAAAACGGATGTAAGTTAAGTGATCACGGACTTGATCAGATTTATTTTGAAAATTTCACTGAAAATGAAGTAAGCGCTATTTTCAAAAAGAAAAGAGAAAACGGAATATTATCTCCAGAAGAAGCATTGAAATTCCAAAGTGCCATTTTATTATTCTTATCTGAAACGTATCATGAATTTGGATGGGTACAACAGTTTCACTTAGGTGCTTTAAGAAATAACAATGCACGTATGCATAGAATTTTAGGCCCAGATACTGGTTGGGATTCTATTGGAGATTATCCGCAAGCGCAAAAATTATCAAGTTTTTTAAATGCTTTAGACAGTAAAGATAAATTATCAAAAACAATTATCTATAATCTAAATCCTGCTGATAATGAAGTAATGGCAACTATGATTGGAAATTTCAATGACGGAAGTGTTCGTGGAAAAGTACAATTTGGTTCTGGATGGTGGTTTTTAGATCAGAAAGATGGGATGACTAAACAGTTAAATGCACTTTCTAACATGGGATTAATCAGCTGTTTTGTTGGAATGCTTACAGACTCTAGAAGTTTTTTATCGTTCCCAAGACATGAATATTTCAGACGTATTTTATGTAATCTTCTTGGAGATGAAATCAAACGTGGTGAACTTCCAAATGATATGGAATGGATTGGGAAATTAGTTTCTGATATTTCATATAACAATGCTAAAGAATATTTTAAATTTTAAATAAAGTCTAACCGCAAGGTTCGCAAAGATTTATGCAATCCCGATAGCTATCGGGAGCAAAAGTAAAATCCTTATAATCTTTGAAATCTTTGGCAAAAAAAATATAAATAATGAGTAAAGTAGTTTCATTTGGAGAAATTATGTTGCGTCTATCGACAGAAAGGCATTTACGTTTTTCGCAATCTACAGCATTTGGTGCTACGTACGGAGGCGGAGAATTTAATGTAGCAGTTTCTTTAGCAAATTATGGAGTGAATGCAGAATTTGTTACAAGATTGCCAGAAAATGAAATTGGTTTTTCGGCATTAAAAGAAATCCGAAAAATGAATGTTGAATCTAAAAACATTGTTTACGGAGGAGAACGTTTAGGGATTTATTTTCTTGAAACAGGTGCAGGAACCCGAGGAAGCAATGTGGTTTACGACCGTGCACACAGTTCGATGGCAACTATTCAAAAAGGAAATATTGATTGGGATAAAGTTTTAGATGGTGCCGAATGGTTTCATTGGAGCGGTATAACGCCAGCAATTTCTGAAAGTGCTGCCGAAGCTTGTTTAGAAGCAATTAAAGTCGCTCACAAAAAAGGAATTACTATTTCATGCGATTTAAATTATAGATCAAAATTGTGGCAATACGGAAAAACGCCAAGCGAAGTAATGCCAGAAATGCTGAAATACAGCAATGTGATTTTAGGAGATATTGATACAGCGTATTTTATGTTGGGAATTCCTAAAGTAAATCCTAATTATCAGGACGAAAAAACACTCCCGGCAGTGTACAATAAATTGTTTGAAGTGATTCCAAATCTTAAAGTTGTGGCAACAACACTGCGTTACTCTGTTAGTGCTTCTCATCAAAGAATTGGTGGGATTTTATATGACGGAAAAGCAATTTATAGTGCAGCAGTTAAAGAAGTAACGCCAGTAGTTGACCGTGTAGGAAGTGGAGATGCTTTTATGGGAGGTTTGATTTATGGTTTGCTTCAGTATAAAAATAATAATCAAAGAGCTTTGGATTTTGCAGTTGCAGCTTGTTGCTTAAAACATACAATTGCCGGTGATTATAACTTGGTAACATTAAAAGAAGTTGAAAATATGATTGATGGCGATGGTTCGGCATTAGTTTCAAGATAAAATAAAAATGGCAAAATATTCAAGAATTGAAGTAGCACAGCAAATGAAAGAAAACGGTATGGTTCCGCTATTTTTTCATTCTGATATAGAATTAAGCAAAAAAGTGCTGAAAGCTTGTTATGACGGTGGTTCACGATTGATGGAATTTACAAGTAGAGGTGATTTTGCTCATGAAGTTTTTGGTGAACTGAACAAATATGCTTTGGCAGAATTGCCAGGAATGATGTTGGGAGTTGGTTCAGTAACAGATGCAGCTTCAGCTTCACTTTATATGAGTTTGGGCGCAAATTTTATTGTAACTCCAGTTTTTAGAGAAGATATTGCAATTGCTTGTAATCGTCGTAAAGTGTTATGGTCGCCAGGTTGCGGAACGCTTACTGAAATTGCAAGAGCAGAAGAATTTGGTTGTGAAATTGTAAAATTATTTCCAGCTGATATTTATGGACCAGAGTTCATCAAAGCGATAAAAGGACCATGTCCGTGGACGAACATTATGCCAACGGGCGGTGTTTATCCAACGGTTGAAAGTTTGAGTTCATGGTTAAATGCTGGAGCAACTTGTGTTGGTTTAGGTTCGCAGTTAATTTCAAAAGATATATTGGATAAACAAGATTTTGACGGTTTAAAGGTTAAAGTAAGTCAGGTTTTGGAGATCATTAAAAATATTAAAAATAAATAGGGAATAATCATACCAGTTCCTTATTTGGCATGCGGTTTTTTTTAGAGTTTTAGATGTTGTAATTGAACATTACGCTTGCAAAATAAATCTTGTCACTCCTCACAGCAGGATTTATTTTACTCTTTCAGGTGTAATGTTTCTTTTACAATATAAAGCCGAGAAAAAATGAATAAGGTATTGAAGTTGGTTATTTATAACGCTCAAATGAATTTATAATGGAAAAAATTAACAGATCAAATACGGAGTTTTCACATAGACTTCCGATAAAAATAGTGCAGTTTGGAGAAGGAAATTTCTTGAGAGCTTTTGTAGAATATGCTTTTCAGGAATTAAATAAAAAAGCAGATTTCAATGCTGGAATTGCAGTTGTACAGCCTATTGACAGAGGATTAGTGAACATGATTAATGATCAGGATGGTCTGTATACTTTATTCATGAAAGGCGTTAAAAAAGGTGAGGAAATTCAGGAAAAGGAATTAATTACAAATATTGTAAAAGCGGTTGATCCTTATGCTTCTTTTCAGGAATTTTTGGCTTTAGCCAAAGAAGAAGAATTAGAATTTATTATATCTAATACAACAGAAGCTGGAATTGAATACATCGAGTCAGATAAACCTTCTATGCAGCCTCCAGTTTCTTTTCCTGCAAAATTAACTGTACTTTTGCATGAAAGATTTAAGCACTTTAATGGTGATAAATCAAAGGCTTTAACAATTATTCCTTGTGAGTTAATTAATTATAATTCAGATACTTTAAAGGAAATTGTTTTGAAGTATAGTAATGAGTGGAATCTTGGAGAAGATTTTAAATCATGGCTAACAAATGATTGTTCTTTTCATAATACTTTGGTAGACAGAATTGTTCCAGGATATCCAAAAGACCAAATCGAAGAATATAACAGTCAGCTTCTTTACAAAGATGATTTGATTGTAAGCGCTGAAAGTTTCTTTTTATGGGTGATTGAAGGAGATGATAAATTAAAAGCGAAACTTCCGTTTGAAAAAACAGATTTAGATGTAAAAATTGTGGCTGATATGCAGCCGTACCGCACACGTAAAGTTAGAATTCTGAATGGTGCACATACTGCAATGGTACCGTTTTCATTGCTTTACGGAAACGAAACTGTAAAAGAAACTGTTGACAATGCTTTTACTGGAGAATTTGTAAATAAAGCAGTTTTTGATGAGATTAATGAAACTTTAAATATGGATAAAGCTGAACTAAACAGTTTTGCTGAAGAAATATTAGATCGTTTTAGAAACCCTTTCATTAAACATTTATTGTCTTCTATTGCTTTGAATTCAATTTCTAAATTTAAAGTTCGTGTATTGCCAAGTTTAACAGGATATGTTGATGTTCATCATAAATTGCCAGCTCATTTAACTTTTGCATTTGCGTGTTTGATTCGCTTTTACAAAGGTACTTGGAAAGGTGAAAATCTTCCAGTTCAAGACAGTGAAGATATTGTTTCGTTCTTTAACGGACTTTGGACATCAGATGATTATAATAAAATAGCGAGATTGACTTTGCAAAATAAAAGCTTCTGGGATGAAGATTTGACTGAAATTCCTTCTCTTACAGAATCAATTGCAAAAGCTTTAGAAGAAATTGATGCCAATGGCGTAGAGCAAGGCTTCATCAATTTTCAAAAACAATTAAATTAAGAATTACATACGATAGTTATGGCAACTCAAAAAAAGTTAATAAAAGTCAACCCAGCAGATAACGTAATTGTCGCTTTAACCGATTTGGTACAAAACGAACAAATTATGTTTGAAGGAGCCACTGTCTCACCAACAACGGATGTTAAAGCAAAACATAAAATCACTGAGAAAGATTTTGCAATCGGTGATGATATTATAATGTACGGCGTTTTGGTTGGAAAAGCTGCTAAACCTATAAAAAAAGGAGAAGTAATTACTACCGAAAATGTAAAACATCAAAGTGAAAAAGTTTTTGGTAAAAACGGAAATTTAGGTTGGACTCCACCAAATGTAGATCGTTGGAAAGACAAAACTTTCAATGGATACCACCGTACTGATGGGCAAGTTGGAACCAAAAACGTTTGGTTGTTTTTTCCATTGGTTTTTTGCGAAAACAAAAATATCGAAAAACTGAAAGATATTTTTGAAAACGAATTAATGCCCAAAAAAGAAGTTTCTTATAAAAATTTGTTACGCTCTTTAATTGAAGAAAAAAGCGTAGAAGAAGTTTCGGATAAAAATTTAAATGAAAATCTTTTAGATAATGTCGAAGTAAAATTTATCAATCATCAAGGTGGTTGTGGAGGGATTCGACAAGATTCAGAATTGTTGGCAAAACTGCTTGCAGGATATGTGAATAACCCAAATGTTGCAGGTGCAACTGTTTTAAGTTTAGGTTGCCAAAATTTGCAAGTTGATATTTTTAAAAAGGCATTGAAAGAAATGAGTCCGAATAGTGATAAAGAAATTTTGATCTATGAGCAACAACAAATTGGAACTACTGATCAAATGTTTCAAATGGTGATTAAAGATTCTTATGAAGCCATTAAAAGAGCCAACAAAATTGAACGCAAACCTGCTCCTCTTTCAAAGCTAAGTATTGGTTTAGAATGTGGAGGGTCTGACGGATTTTCCGGAATTTCTGCTAATCCGGCATTAGGAATTGTTTCAGATATTTTTGCAGCTTTGGGAGGGAAAACAATTTTGGCAGAGTTTCCAGAATTATGTGGCGTTGAGCAAGAATTGATGAATAGATGTGTGGACGAAGAAAAAGCAGATAAGTTTTTAACTTTAATGAAAGCTTTTGAAAAATCAGTTGTAGATGCAGGTTCAGGGTTTGATATGAATCCATCTCCGGGAAACATCAAAGACGGATTAATTACAGATGCAATGAAATCTGCTGGCGCAGCTAAAAAAGGTGGAACTTCACCTGTTGTAGATGTTTTAGATTACGGAGAATATATTTCAAAACCAGGATTAAATCTTTTAAATACGCCAGGAAATGACGCAGAATGTACCACAGGATTGGTTGGATCGGGCGCAACAGTTGTTTTATTTACCACAGGTTTAGGAAATCCGATGGGAAATCCGATTGCACCTGTTGTAAAAATTTCTTCGAATACGGCATTAATTAATAGAATGTCTGATATTATCGATGTAAATGCCGGAACGGTGATTACTGGTGAAAAAACCATTACCGAGGTTGGAGCAGAAATAGTAGATTACATTATAGAATTGGCGAGCGGAAACGTGGAAACAAAAGCAGACCAGTTGAAACAAGATGTATTTATTCCTTGGAAAAGAGGAGTTTCATTGTAGTTTTTTAGGTCAAAGTTGCAAAGATACAAAGTGACAAAGTTTTATATGTAGAGACGCACGATAGTGCGTCTTTTTTTTTTGTCAATATGTAGATAAAAAAATAAGTCCATTTTTAATTGGACTTATATAACTTATATGGTGAAAAAAATTAGAAGTTTGTTCTCGAAGAAGACTTACGAATATGTAATTCTGGTGCAAGAACTACCTTTTTCTCAATTTTGATTGTTTCTGTTTTATCTACTTGTTCTAAGAAAACTCGGGCTGACATTTTTCCCATTTCAAGAGGCGATTGATCTACAGAAGTGATTGATAATTCCATGAATTTAGTAAAAGGCTCGTTACTGAAGCCCGCCACACAAAACTCTTTAGGGATGCTGATATTTCTTTCTTTTAACTCTTGAATTGCTCCTAAAGCTGCAAAATCACTGGCAGAAAATAAAGCATCGGGCGGAGTTTCTAATGCTAATAAAACATCAATTGCTTCTTTTCCGGCATCAACACTACTTTTTGTATGAATTACATATTCTTCTTTAAAAGTCATGCCATTATCTAATAAGGCTTGCTTATAGCCTAAAAACCTGTTTTTAAAAATCTCAAGAGACTGATCTCCTGAAAAGTGAGCAATTGCACGGCAACCTTCATTTATTAAATGTTTGGTGGCAACATATCCTCCTTTAAAATCATTAATAGTTACAGAGCTTACACCATCTATATGTTTACTTCGGTCAAAAAAGATTAATGGTACATTTTTTTCTAAAACATAATGAAAAGCACCGTCGTTTTCATCGGTAACATCAGTAACTGACATCATAATACCATCAACCTGAGCATCAATTAAAGTGTATAAATTTTCATTTTCTCTTTTCGGACTTTCATGCGTCTGGCAAATGATAACCTGATAACCATGTGGATGAAGTTCTTCTTCAATTCCTCTAATGACAGATGCGAAAAAGTTACTGTCAATACGAGGAACAATAACACCGATATTATTGCTTCTTCCGCTTTTTAATGCTAAAGCAAGTTTGTTTTGCTTATAGTTCATTGATGCAGCGGTTTTAATAACCAGTTCCCTTGTGCTTTCCTTTATTTTTGGATTATTATTTAAAGCTCTGGAAACAGTGGCGGCAGTGATATTCAATTTCTTGGCAATATCATAAATGGTTATTTTTTCGCTCATTCAAAAAGGTTTTCAGAATTAATTTAAGACAAAAATACATTTTTTTTATATATCTCAATATTTTTTGTTATCGATTACATAATTAATAACTAAAACGTTTGCAACTCTGTAATGATAAAAAATTATGTGTTTTTTTAGCATAACTGTAAATATAATTGCAAATAAAAATTAAATATATAAATTATTTCTAAATAAATTTGTTCTGTAGAAACAAATTTTATACTTTCGTGTAATCGATTACATAACACGAGGCTATTTACTCGCTTAAATTATAAATTACTGTGTAAATGATTACAAATAAGAATATAGCGTTAAAAACAATCTCCTTTCTTGGAGTATTCTCTTTGCTTCTACTATCATGCGGAAAACAAGTTTCGAGCGTTTCTGAAACAGATCCATGGAAGAAGATGGAATTAATTGTAAAAAGTATTCCGGAAACACGATTTGTAAATAAGACTTATAATGTAAATGATTTTGGAGCCATTGCTGACGGAAAAACAATGAATACGCAAGCTTTTGAAAAAGCAATCAAAGAATGTGCTGCAAATGGCGGAGGTAAAGTTTTAGTTCCAAATGGAAAATATTTGACTGGACCAATTCATTTAGAAAGCAATGTGAATTTGCATTTAGAAGATCAGGCAGAAATTCTTTTTAGTACAAATCCCAAAGATTATCCTTTGATTCACACGTCATGGGAGGGAACAGAATTAATGAATCATTCACCTCTTATTTATGCGAAAAATAAAACGAATGTTGCTATAACGGGAAAAGGAACTTTAAACGGACAAGCAAATAATACAAATTGGTGGCCTTGGTGTGGAAGTAAAAGATATGGTTGGGACAAAGGACAGCCATCGCAGCATGATCCATTAAATCGTGATAATTTGGTTGAAATGGCTGAAAAAAATGTTCCGGTTGCAGAACGTATATTTGGCGAAGGACATTATTTACGCCCAAATTTTATTGAGTTTTTCGAATGTAATACGGTTTTAGTAAAAGACATCACGGTTGTTAATGCGCCATTTTGGATTTTACACCCGCTAAAATCGAATAATGTAATTATTGATGGCGTTACAGTAAACAGCCACGGACCTAATAACGACGGCTGTGATCCTGAATATTCTCAAAATGTAATTATTAAAAACTGCACCTTCAATACTGGCGATGATTGTATCGCAATTAAATCGGGGAGAGATGCTGATGGTCGAAGAGTTGGAATTCCGAGTAAAAATATTATTGTTCAAAATTGTAAAATGATCGACGGCCACGGCGGTGTTGTTATGGGAAGTGAAATTACAGCTGGAGTAAACAATGTCTATGTTGAAAATTGTGTGATGGATAGTCCGGAATTGGATCGTGCCATCAGAATCAAAACAAATTCGAAGCGCGGTGGAACGACAGAAGATATTTATGTTAGAAATATTGAAGTTGGAACCGTAAAAGAATGTGTTTTGAGAGTAACTATGTTCTATGATATATACGGCAGTCAAGTTGGAAATTATATTCCAGCAATTAAAAATATCAGCCTTGAGAATGTCAAGGTTAAAAATGGCGGAAAATTTGGGATTTTAGCCGATGGTTATAAAGAATCTCCAATTGAAAACATAACATTTAAAGATGTCACAATCGCAAAAGTAGATTCTGTTTATTCTCTGAAAAACGTGAAAGGTGTAAATTTTATAAATACCTACATCAACGGAAAAAAAATGGAATCCATTAAAAATTAAACCACTTAATTATACTTTATAACCAAACCAATTTGTAAACTTTCAATAATTATCAAATGAAATAAAAAGCAGTTTTGTTTTTTTATTTTTCGAAAATCTTGGTTAGTAATGATTTGATAATTTTTTTCGAAAGTTGTTTTTTGAAGTTGTTAAAAAAGGAGTTTGGTCAAGTACCGAGCTCCTTTCTTAACTAAAAACTAGAAGCTTAGAAATGAAAAAGAAAATATTGTTTTTATTACTGCTTTTAAATGCTGCAACGGTTCAGAGCCAATACAGTATTGACACTTCATATACGGTGAAAAGTACTTACAATAAATTGATTAAAAAATATCCTTTTATTACGATTGCAACTAAAAAAAAGGATAATAACATTAGTCAGATTAATGATCTTGTTTATAATCAAATAGCGAAAAGAGATTTGCATTTAGATGCTTATTTTTATACTTCAAAAAAAGCAAATCCAGCTATAATTATGATACATGGCGGTGGTTGGAGATCTGGAAATAAAAGTCAAATGCAAATTATGGCGCAGGAAATTGCAGCAAAAGGATATTCATGTTTTCCAGTTGAGTATCGATTATCATTAGAAGCAAAATATCCAGAAGCAATTTATGATGTCAAAAATGCTATAAAGTTCATAAAAGATAATGCGAAAAAATTCCATGTTGATCCTAATAAAATTGCAGTTTTAGGATGTTCTTCTGGCGGCCAAATGGCAACTTTGATTGGTACAACAAACAACAATACAGCTTTTGAAGATTCAATTTTTAAAAGTAAATCTTCTTCAAAAGTAAATGCTATTATTGATGTTGATGGAATTCTGGCTTTTAAGCATCCAGAATCTCAAGAAGGAGAAATGGCATCGTTTTGGTTAAAAGGAACTTATGAAGATAATCCTGAAAACTGGAAAAACGCTTCAGCTTTGACTCATACAGATAAAAATACGCCTCCAGTTCTTTTTATTAACAGCAGTTTTGATAGATTTCATGCCGGAAGAGATGATATGATTGCGATTCTAAATCAGAATAAAATTTATAACGAAGTAAAAACGATTAAAGATTCTCCACATTCATTTTGGTTTTTTCAGCCTTGGTTTGATGAAATGATGAATTATACAATACCATTTTTAGACAAAATATTTAAATAATAATAAAACGAATGATAGCAAAAATTAAAATATATTTTAAAATGGAAAATAATAGAAAACTTAAATATTTAGCATCGGCTGCAATGGCTTGTTTTATGCTTTTTACAAGTTCAAAAGCAATTTCGCAAGAAACCGCTCCTAAAGATATTGTGATTTCAAAAAACGCAAAATGGTCAGATAAAATGGCTTTGACTTTGATGAAGCGCCATCCAGAGGCGTATATGATTGATGATTCGAAAGGGCCGAAATGGGATTATGTACACGGTCTGGTTTTACATGGTTTTGAAGAACTTTACAAAAAAAATCCAGATCCAAGATATCCAATTTATGTAAAAGGATATGTTGATGCACTAGTTCAAAATGACGGAACGATTAAGTCGTATGAATTAGATAAATACAATATCGACATGGTTGTTTCTGGCCGTCTGCTTTTTAATATTTATGAAACAACAAAAGAAGAAAAGTATTTAAAAGCGATGCAGCTTCTTCGCAAACAATTATCAGAACAACCAAGAACACCTGAGGGCGGATTTTGGCATAAAAACATTTATCCAAATCAAATGTGGTTAGATGGTTTATACATGGGCGAACCATTCTACGCTCAATACACAGTAACTTTTGAGAATGGAAAATATTTAGATGATGTTGCAAAACAATTTGAAGAAATACAGCTTCACGCTACAGATTCAAAAACAGGATTATTATACCACGGCTGGGATTCAAGCAAAAAAATGCCATGGGCAAATAAAGAAACTGGAAATTCACCAAACTTTTGGTCAAGAGCTTTAGGCTGGTATGTAATGGCACTTGTTGATGTTTTAGATTATTTTCCAAAAGAGCATCCAAAACACAAAGAATTAGTTGGATATCTTAATAATGCTTCAGCAAGTATCGCAAAATTTCAGGATAAATCTGGTTTATGGTATCAAGTGACTGATAAAGGAAATAAAGAAGGAAATTATTTAGAAGCTTCTGGGTCTTCAATGTTTGCTTATGCTTTTGCAAAGGGTGCAAATAAAGGCTATTTACCAGCAAAATTCAAAAAAATAGCCAACAAAGCTTTCGACGGATTAACTACAAAATTAATAAAAGTTGATGCCGATGGTGGTATTACTTTGACTCAGGCTTGCCAGGTTGCTGGTTTGGGAGGAACCCCTTACAGAGATGGTTCTTATGAATATTACGTGAAAGAGAAAAAGAAAGATAATGATCCAAAAGCAACTGGACCATTTATTTTAGCAGCTTTAGAATTAAACAGATAAGTATATAAAAATCAGTTTTTAATAATTAGGAGCTGTTTCCCGCTTTCGCCTATATCTTTTTGTCCCGCGGTGGCGGGGCAAAAAGGATACCGGCTCTATCGGGGCTAGGGCATTCGGTTTCAAAAGAAAGTTTTTGAATTAAAAAGATGCATAAAAAAATCATATTAAAAATGAAAAATATAAAATTCCTCTTTCTTTTATTATCGACCATGTCTGTACAGCAAAATTTTTCGCAGGTTTGGATACCAGACAATGGGGACGGAACTTATACAAATCCAATCATACATGCTGATTATTCAGATCCAGATGTAATAAGGGTAGGAGATGATTTTTATATGACGGCATCGTCGTTTAATTGTATTCCAGGATTACCAATTTTGCATTCTAAAGATTTGGTTAACTGGAAAATTATCGGGCATGCGCTTATCAAACAAACGCCAACAGAAATTTTTGATAAAGTCCAGCATGGAAACGGTATTTGGGCGCCAAGCATAAATTTTCATAACAATGAATTTTATATTTATTACCCTGATCCAGATTTCGGAATTTACATGATTAAAGCCCAAAAAGCAGAAGGACCTTGGTCAGAGCCGGTTTTGGTTAAAGCCGGAACAGGACTTATAGATCCGAGTCCGCTTTGGGACGACGACGGCAAAGTTTATTTAGTTCATGCTTTTGCCGGAAGCCGTGCAAAAATTAAAAGTTTACTCGTAGTCTGCAGCATGAATGCCGAAGGAACAACTACAAACAATGATGAAGTAATGGTGATTGACGGTCATGATGGAGAAGGAACAATTGAAGGCCCAAAGTTTTATAAGCGAAACAATTATTATTACATTTTTGCGCCGGCTGGAGGAGTTTCTACAGGCTGGCAGACGGTTTTAAGATCAAAAAATGTTTTTGGCCCGTACGAGAAGAAAAAAGTTTTAGAACAAGGCAAAAGCAATATTAACGGTCCGCATCAAGGCGCATGGGTGCAGACGCAAACCGGCGAAGATTGGTTTATACATTTTCAAGATAAAGGTGCTTACGGGAGAATCGTTCATTTGCAACCAATGAAATGGGAAAATGACTGGCCTGTAATGGGACAAGATTTTGATAAAAATGGAATTGGCGAACCCGTAACGACTTTTAAAAAACCTAATGTTGGAAAAAAATACCCTATTGAAACTCCAGCAGAATCAGATGAGTTTAATTTGCCAAAATTGGGATTGCAATGGCAATGGCAGGCAAATCCTCAAAATAATTGGGGATTTCCAACAAGTTTAGGTTATTTAAGTTTGTACTGTGTTCCTACAATTAAAGACAGTAAGAAAATTTTTGAAGCGCCAAATTTGCTTCTTCAAAAATTCCCTGCGGAAGAATTCACCGCAACGACAAAAATAACTTTGAACACAAGATTAAATGGAGAGAGTACAGGCTTAATTATTATGGGACTAGATTATAGTTATTTGAATTTAAAAAATGATAATGGTAAATTGTATTTGAATCAAAAAACGGGAACTTTCGATAAGAAAATTGAGGAGACAGAAACAAATCCAGTTTTGATTCCGAACAATATAATTTATTTGAGAGTCAAAATAAAAAAAGGAGGAATTTGCAGTTTTTATTATAGTTTGGATGATAAAAAATATCAAGCAATAGGAAATGATTTTATTTCAAAAGAAGGAAAATGGATTGGTGCTAAAGTTGGTCTTTTTGCCTTGAGTGAAAAAATTACAAATGATTCCGGGAATGTCGCAGTAGATTGGTTTAGAATTACTAAATAAGATGAAAATGATTCAATTTAGAAAAACAATAGCATTTCTTTTATTCGCATTAAGTTTTGGTTTGAATGCGCAAAGTAATTATAAAAGCTGGCCGGATGTAATTCGTAAAAATGATGCTTCTTGGTTTGGAACAGATGAGGCTAAAAAAGTAGCGGAAAATGTATTGCTTTATCAAAGAAATATTGGTGGATGGCCAAAAAATATTGCCATGCAGGATGAGTTAACTCCACAGCAAAAAAAAGATTTAATTGCACTCAAAAAAACTGCTGTAGAAACTACAACTGATAATGGCGCAACCTGTCAGGAAATGCTTTTTATGTCAAAAATGTATGCTCAGGTAAAAGATGAACGTTATAAAGAATCATTTTTAAAAGGATTGAATTATTTGTTAGAAGCACAATACAATAATGGTGGCTGGCCTCAGTTTTATCCGCTTAAAAAAGGTTATTATACACATATTACCTATAATGATGATTCGATGGTAAACATTTTAAATGTGATGAAACAAATTAGTGAAGAAACTGATTTTTATAGCATTAAACCATCAAAAGAAGTTGTTCAGAAAGCTAAAAAAGCATTTGACAAAGGAATTGACTGCATTTTAAAAACGCAATACAAGCAAAAAGGAGTTTTAACAGCGTGGTGTGCCCAACATGATGAATTTACTTTGGCTCCGGCAAATGCTAGAGCTTTTGAACTTGCTTCATTAAGCGGTTATGAGTCAACCAAAATAGTATTGCTTTTGATGTCAATTGAAAAACCTTCAAGAGAAATTGTTACCGCTGTAAAAAGTGCTGTGGCTTGGTTTGAAAAAACAAAAATTACGAATTTAGAAGAAAAGAGAGTTTTAAACGAGGAAGGAAAAATTATAGATAAAAAGATGATTCCAGCCATAAATGCAGGACCTATTTGGGCAAGATTTATGGATTTAGAAACAAATGAACCGTTCTTTTGCGATCGCGACGGAATCAGGAAAAAATCGTTAGATCAAATTGGTTCCGAAAGGAGAAATGGCTATTCCTGGTATTCTGACGCACCAAAAGAAGTACTAAAAAAATATCCTGCTTGGGCAATCAAAAATGGAACAAAAGTTTCCTCGGCGGATAAAAAAAATGTTACACTGATTACCGTTGCACAAGATGGTTCGGGTGACTTTACAAAAATTCAAGATGCCGTTTATGCTTGTCCTGCATTTCCTTATGAAAGAGTAACTATTGCAGTAAAAAATGGAATTTATAATGAAAAAGTGCGAATTCCAGAATGGAACACAAACGTAGTTTTACAGGGAGAAAGCAAAGAAAAGACTATTATTACTTTTGATGATAATTTTTCGAAAATCAACTTAGGACGCAACAGCACTTTTTATACTTATACTGTTTTGGTAGAAGGAGATGATTTTTCTGTTTCAAACTTAACGATAAAAAATGCTTCTGGTGATAATGGGCAAGGAATTGCTTTATCAGTTGTTGCCAATCGTGCCAAAATTTCAAACTGCAATATTCTTGGAAATCAGGATACTTTATATTTGTCGGGAAAAGAAGCAAAGCAATATTTTGTAAATTGTTATATTGAGGGCACGACAGATTTTATTTTTGGAAGTGCAACTGCCTTTTTTGAAAATTGTGAAATTCACAGCATAAAAAATTCCTATGTAACTGCCGCTTCAACGCCTGAAGGAACTCCTTTCGGGTTTGTTTTTAAAAATTGTAAATTAACTGCTGAAGGATCTGCCGATGCAGTTTATTTAGGAAGACCTTGGCGTATTTATGCCAAGACGGTTTTCTTGAATTGTGAACTGGGCAGACATATTAAGTCAGAAGGTTGGGAAAACTGGTCGAAACCTGAGGCTGAAAAAAATACTTTTTATGCCGAATACAATTGTAGTGGAGAAGGATTTCAGCCTACTAAGAGAGTTTCATGGTCGCATCAGTTAAAAAAGAATGAAGCTGAAAAATACACATTAGAAACTATTTTGAAAGATGACATTCCAACTTGGTATTCAAAGTAAATTCTAATTATAAAATGTTTTATTATGAGTTTTAAAGTGCTTTTAATTTTATTAATTTCTACTGTTTCTTTTGCTCAAAACAGCGAATTTCCATCTGCAAAAGTAGATTCAATTGTAAAAAGTATTCAGTTGCCAATTATTCCATCATATCAGATTAATATTCTAAAACTTGGAGCAAAAGGCGATTCAATTTCAAATAACAAATCAGTTTTTGACAAAGCGATGGCCCTGTGCAGAAAGAATAATGGTGGAACTATTGTTGTACCAAAAGGGATTTATAAAATTAACGGCCCAATTCATTTTGTCAGTAATGTTAATCTTAAAATAGAAAAAGGGGCAAAAATAAAATTCAGTGATAACCCGAAAGATTATCTTCCAATGGTTTTAACAAGTTGGGAGGGGACAATGTTGTATAATTATAGTCCGCTTATTTATGCTTATGAATGTTCAAATATTGCAATTACAGGCGAAGGAACTATTGATGGTGAAGGGGGAAATATTTGGAAAAGTTTTAAATCAAAAGAAGAAGCAGGCAAAAATAGAAGTCGTGAAATGAATCATAATAACGTCGCATTAAAGGACAGAAAGTTTGGTGAAAGCTGCTTTTTGCGTCCGCAGATGATTCAATTTTTTAATTGCAAAAATTTATTAATTGAAAATATCAGAATTGAGAATTCCCCATTTTGGTGCCTGCACTTATTAAAATCGCAAAGTATTACAATTCGTGGAATAAATTATAAATCCTTAAATTATAATAACGACGGTATTGACCCGGAATATTCTAAAAATGTTTTAATCGAAAATGTAACTTTTAATAATGGTGATGATAATATAGCTGTCAAAGCAGGCAGAGATCATGAAGGGCGTGCCAATACAACAACGCCAAGTGAAAATATTATAATCAGAAACTGTAACTTTAAAGGACTTCATGGTGTTGTGATAGGTAGTGAAATGTCAGCTGGAGTTCAAAATGTATTTGTAGAGAATTGTAAAACTATTGGTTACTTAAAAAGAGGTATTTATTTGAAGACAAACGCAGACAGAGGAGGTTTTATTAAAAATATTTTCGTTAGAAATATTCAGTTGGATGAAGTTGAAGATTGTATATATATTACGGCTAATTATCATGGAGAAGGAAGCGGTTTTCAATCGGATATTTCAAATGTACATTTCTCTGATATTGTTTGTAATAAAGCATCAGAAAGTGGAATTGTAATTCAGGGATTTCCAAATAAAAAAATTAGAAACATATCTTTAAAGAATATTGAAATAAAATCAGCTAAAAATGCATTGTCAAACGAAAATGCTGAAAATGTTTTGATGACTGATGTTTTTATTGGTAAAAAAGCATCAGTGCCAACAGCGGCAAAATAAGTTTTAAAGATGTTCAGATTCTAAAGTTTTTGAAATCAGCACATACTGACGATAATTAAAAATAAAAAAATGAAAAAATATCTTCTTATAGCATTCCTAATCACATCGATAAGTTTTGGACAAAAATCAACGCTTTATTGCATTGGCGATTCAACAATGGCAAATAAAAAAGATCCAGATAGTAATCCAGAACATGGCTGGGCGCAGGTTCTACAATCTTTTTTTAAGGACGATATTAAAGTTGTAAATAAAGCAGTAAACGGCCGAAGCACAAAAAGTTTCATTAACGAAAAACGCTGGGATTCTATTTATAAAAAACTTAAAAAAGGAGATTATGTTTTTATAGAATTCGGACATAATGATGAAAAAATTGAAGACTCGACTCGTTACACTAACCCTCATACTGTTTATCGATATAACTTGATTAAATTTGTTAATGAAAGCAGGGAAAAAGGTGCAATCCCAATTTTATTGACTTCAATTGCAAGACGTAATTTTAATGAGAAAGGTGTATTGGTTCCTACACACGGCGATTATCCATTAGAAACTAGATTGGTTGCGCAAGAATATAAAGTACCTTTTATAGATTTAGAATATTACACAGAATTGTTAGAGCAGTCTTATGGACCAGAAAAATCAAAATTGCTCCATTTGCATTTCAAAGCTGGAGAAGTACCTTATTATAAGGATGAAAAAAAAGACGATACGCATCTCTCTTTGTTAGGGGCAAATAAAATTGCACAAATTGTAATAAATCAGATTAAAACATCAAAAGATTCTTCTCTCATTACACTTCAAAAAGGAATAAAATAAGTTCAAAGCACTTTTTATTTAGAAAAAATAGAAATATTTAAAGTTAATTTGTTGATTTTCAGTAAATTTGATGTTTTTTTAACAGGTTGAAAATTTATATTTTAAATTTCTTAATTTGAGTGTATTTGACTCTATCTTCTTTATTTGCCATAATATTTCAAAATTAAAACTCCTATATTTTAGTATTTGCCATTATTTAGTTTGGATATTGTTTTGAATTAAAAAAACAAGGTCGGAGCTTTCAGCGAAAGTTGAATAGTGATTTTTAAGATCGAACTATAAAGATTGAATTATGGCCTTAAAGATCAATTCTTAAAAGACTATACTGTATTAGTATAAAATTTCGATAAGGAAAAGAAGTTTTATACGGTTTAAAATCATTAATTAATATAAAGTCAGTGATTATGAAAATAACTGTACTTGTATTTTTTATTTTGGTTTCTTTTCATCGATGTTATTCCCAGCAGCAATCGCAGTACACACAATATATGTACAATACGATGAGTATTAATCCGGGATACATAGGAACACGCGGTGTGCCAAGTGTATTCGGACTCTATAGGGCACAATGGGTAGGATTAGATGGAGCGCCTGAAACAGCAAATTTTTCAATTCAGAGTCCAGTTGCACAAAACGGACAAGGCGTAGGACTGTCTATTATTAATGAACAAATTGGGCCTTCTACAGAAACAATATTTTCAATTGGTTATTCTCGCCCCATACAACTCTCAGAATCAATCACAATGTCTTTAGGTGTTAGTGGATCTATTGATTTCTTGCAAGTTGACTTTAATAAACTGAATGTTTATGACCCTGACGATCCATATTTTACTGGAATTCTCAGCGAGGTTTCTCCTAACATAGGCGCTGGAGTTTACTTTCATTCTAGCAGTTGGTATTTTGGTTTGTCTGTTCCCCAAATTTTAGAAACTAAATTTTATGATGATGTGAAAATATCAGTAGCATCGCAAAAAATGCATTTTTACGCTATTGGCGGTTATGTTTTTAAATTAAATGAAAATATTCAATTTAAACCCGCATCAATGGTTAAAGCAGTAAAAGGCGCCCCACTGGCAGTAGATGTATCTGCTAGTTTTCTTTTTATGGATAAATTAACACTCGGAATAGCATATAGATGGGATGCTGTCGTGAGCGGAATGGCTGGGTTTCAAATCAATCAAAGTCTTAATATAGGGTATGCTTACGATTATGATGTAACTAATATTGGAAATTATAATGGGGGCTCTCATGAAATTTTTCTTCGTTTTGATTTACGTGCCAGAACAAAATCCAGAATAATTACACCAAGGTTTTTTTAATAAAAAGTTCGATAAGTTTATTTATTCCAAAAATATATCTGTAATAGTTTTCAGTTAAGAGATAAAGATTTTTTTGTCTTTTATACGGCTTTAATTATTTGATAATAAGTTACTTATGTAGTAGTTTTTATAAATGTCTTAACTTGTTGGTTTTAAAACTTTTGCAGACAGAAATAAATCAATTTTTAAAAGAAATTTGGATGTTTAAGTTTAAAAGTCTGATTTTTAAAGCAGGATATAAGTTGCTCAATATCCTGCTTTTTTATTTTCAAATGAATGAATGTTACTCTTTTTTTAAAGTATTGATTTCTTCAGCAGAAATTTTTATAACTGTTCCATGACGCGTACCTGTCGGAAAACTGATTTGCTCTGAAATATCTTCCCAGCCTTTTGAAGTTTCCTTAACAGCTCCATATTTTTTTTGCGTGTATTTATCAAAATAAACAATCCAATTGTTGTCTATTTTTATTGCTGTGGGGCCTTCTGCCCAGTAATCACCGGTAATGGCTTTGCTTGCTGAACTATATGGGCCGGTTAAATTTTTGCTGAATGCAATTTTGATATTTTTCTGAACCGGATTACGAGTTTCATCTTTCAAATACATTACATATTGCTGCTCTTGTTTTACAATAGAAGCATCAATTACATTAAAGCCTGGTTCATATAATAATTTTGTTTTTGTGAACTTTTTAAAAT
This sequence comes from Flavobacterium resistens, assembly GCF_900182645.1. Classification (GTDB taxonomy): domain Bacteria; phylum Bacteroidota; class Bacteroidia; order Flavobacteriales; family Flavobacteriaceae; genus Flavobacterium; species Flavobacterium resistens. The sequence goes on from NZ_FXTA01000006.1 coordinate 138,925, forward strand.
CTTTGGTTGTGGTATAATAGATTCTATGATTATATCCTTTTTCTTCCTCTGATTTTGTTTCCAAAAATTTACCTTCAATTGTAGAAGCCCAATAAATCATATATTCTTTTGATTTTTCATCATAAGTAATTTCTGGTGCCCAAGTATTTCTTGCTTTTTCTTCATGAGCCATTACAGGAATAAATTCTTGTTTTGACCAATGAATTAAATCTTTTGAAGAAGCATAACCAATTCCTTTATCTGTCCAGCTGACTGTCCAGACCATATGATATAATCCATCTCCGCCTTTGATAACGCACGGATCTCGCATCAGTTTATCTTTTCCTACTTCTGGCGTTAAAAATGAAGTGTCATTTTTTAAAGCAGTCCATTTATAGCCATCTTCGCTGTAGGCTAAATGTAGCCCGTCTTCACCATTTCCTTTAAAATAAGTAAATACATAACCATCTGTTTTTAAAGTGTAATTGTTTGCTGTTAGCCATTTTTCGCAGTCTTTTGGCCAGTTTGCATTTGTTCCTTTTACACCTAATCCGAAACCGTGGCCACCGTTTTCATACAAATGCATTTCTGCAAGAATTTTTTCTTTTTTCAGTGCTAGATAATAATTTATACTGTTTTCAACAGGAACTGCTTTGTCATCTGTAGCATGAACTAAAAATGTTTTTGGACTTTCTGCGGTTATTTGTTTTTCATTTGAATATTTATCGGCTAATTCACTGCCAGCATTTTTTCCTAACAAATTATCTTTAGAACCTTGATGCGTTACACCTTCCTGCATAGAAATTACAGGATAGATCAAAATCGAAAAATTGGGTTTGGCACTAGTTGTGTCTGAAGACGTATAAACTTTATCGTTATAATGTGTCGACAGCGTAGATGCTAAATGTCCTCCAGCAGAAAAGCCCATAATGCCTATTTTGCCAGGGTTTAGTTTCCACTTTATGGCATTTCTTCGAACGAGTCTTACAGCTTCCTGTGCATCTTGAAGTGGTCCAACAGTTTTATTTTTCATGATTAAATCGCTAGGTAATCTATATTTCAAGACAAAAGCATTTATTCCTAAACTGTTAAGCCATTCGGCAACTTTAAAACCTTCTTTGTTAATTGCCAACATTCCGTAACCGCCCCCGGGACAAATAATAACAGATGTTCCGTTTGATTTTTCTGGATCTGCTAAATAAACAGTTAGAGTTGGTAACGTTACTTTTCTAACTCCTTCTGAAAGTTCGTTTTTGTGATCTACTTCTTCAGAATATTCTTTTGAAACAATTTCATCTGGAATTTTATCCCATAACGGAATTTCTTTTTTCTGCGAAAGCGCTGGAATTGTCAGCGATAAAGAAATGAAAAGCAATGAAGCTTTCAGACGGTTTAAATTATTTGATTTTTTCATAAAATTCTATTTCAACAATGCGTAATTGTCCGGTCGCATCAACCGATGTTTTATCTTTATATAAATCTAGTTCTTTTGTTGGATCTACTTCAACAATTTTTGAAAATCCGTCTTTTTCGGTATTAGCACCAATTAATTCAATTGTAATTTTTTCAGCTAAAACTGGTTCTAGTGGAATAGTAATGTAACCCAAACTTTGAGTTGTATTTCCTTTGAATACTTCTTTTCCGTCGGCTAAAATTCGAATTGGATAAATTTTAGTTCTCCAGCCTGTAAATTTTATAACAGCTTCATTTACAATTGAAGGTTTTGAAAGCGTGTAAGTTATAGATCCTGTAGCAATGTTTCCATTATTTCTCCATTCCGTTAATTCGTTGTCGTCATAACTTTTGTAAGTGTCATTATTGTTTGAAGGAGAAACAGCATTTAAGATATTTACCGGAATTCGTTTTTGTGCATAAGAAGGCGTTTTCGGAGTTGGTCCGCGTTCTAAATTTGAAGCCAGATTATTTCCAGGTAATTCTATTGAAAGACCGTTTTTTGTCTCTGCAGTTTTAGTTTCAAATGATAATTCGGTTTGTTTTAATCCTAGAGCTTGCGCTGAAATTGTTATTTTTCCGGCTTTCGCCAAAGACTGAATCATAACTCGGTTGACGCCGTTTTCGACGGGAATTTCTTTAGAAAGAATATAATTTTTTGGCCCCTGAGCAATACCACCAAGCCAAGAAGCGGGACCATTTAAAGAAAACGAAATCATATCATTGCTGATAGGGCATCGATTTCCATTTTTATCGATTAATTCAACTTCAATCAAGGCAGTGTCAGCGCCATCGGCGAGCATTCCTTGTGGTTGTGTAATTAATTTCAGTTTGATTTGAGAAGGTTCTCCAGCAGTTATTTTTTGATCTTCACTTAAAATAGTTCCATTTTCATTATAACCAATTGCTTTTATTGTACCAGATTTCCACGTAATATTTTCAAATGTGAATAAAAATTCACTGCTTCTTTTTCCAAAACCTTGAGAAATTCCATTTACAAAAAGTTCAACTTTAGGAGCTGTAGAAACCACGTAGATATTTTTAACCACGTTGTCAGTATAATTCCAATGTCCCATAATATGTGTACGATGTTTTTCAACATCAACCCAACCATCCCACATAACCTGATGCGCCCAATAACCATCTTTAGGAATACGCATAGCATCAACTTCACCACTGGTTCTGTAATTCGATTCGCCACGATGATGTGTATTGGAATCAGAGAAAATAATATTTACACCGCCAGAATTTACTCTTTTTCCGGTTCCGGGTCTTTCTCTGTAATAATCATACCAGCGAACTACATTTTCAATAGCATGACGATCTTGATTGTGATTATAATCTGATGCGGGAGTTCCGCGATATAAAGGTCCGTCTCCTTCTTTATGAAAGGGAGGTGAAAATTCGTCCCAATATTTACGCATTCCTTCGTCTCGTGAATATTCGGTAGCCCATAATGGTTTTCGTGCACTTTTGTTGATGTAAAGCATTTCCCCGCCGTATTCAGCTTCTTGGCTGTCCAGCATTTCACGGGAACCGATTGCTCGTCCGCCAAAAGGATCATAAGTCTCTCTCAGGCTTTTCATTTCGTGCATATGCGCTTCGCTGATGGATTCGTTGCCGCTTTCATAAAAAATAATACTCGGATTGTTTCTATTGTAAATAATGGCATCGCGCATCAGGTTTACACGCTGTTTCCAAGTATCGCCTTGTGCATCTTTTTCGGCGTCACCGGCAGGCATGGCTTGTAATAATCCAACTCGATCACAGGATTCTATATCTTGTTTCCAAGGCGTAACATGCATCCATCGAACTAAATTTCCATTTCCTTCTACAATTAATTTATTACTGAAATCACTCATCCAAGCCGGAACAGACATTCCAATTGCCGGCCATTCATTGCTGGTTCTTTGTGCATACCCCTTTATTTGTAAAACTCTATCATTGAGCCAAAATTGTCCTTCGGCGAAAGCTGTTTTTCTAAAACCGGTTTTGGTGGAAACCTCGTCAACAATTTTTCCGTCAACTTTTAAAATGGTTTTTACAGTGTATAAGTAACCGTATCCCCAGCTCCAAAAATGTAAATTATTAAGAAGAGAATTAGCTTTTAAAAGTTTAGTTTCATTTGGAGCAATTGTTGTTTTTTCGCCAGAAAAATAAGCGACTTTTTTTCCTTCTAAATCTTCAATTATTACATCATATTCAACTGTTTTTGCCGATTCAAATTCGTTACGTATTTCAGTTTCTGCATTGATAACAGCACTTTCAGCCTGAATGTCAATTTTAGAAGGATAAATATAAACTCCTGTAGTTTTTAGATTGGAATAGAGTGGAAGTGTCTGATATAATTTGCTGGTTATATGAAGAAAAACATTTTTTGGAATACCGCCGTAATTTGCGTTGAAATTAGTGTTATTCCATTGATAAGGAACTCCAGTTGACTGTTCTTTGTATTTCCAGTCATTATCAATTCGTAGAGCAACAATATTTTCTTGGGGAAAAGGCTTAATTAAATCTGAAATATCAAAGCCAAAAGCCATTACGCCGTTTTCATGCATTCCAACTTTATGACCGTTGATGTAAATGATTCCAGCTTGTCGGATTCCTTCAAATTCTAAGAAGATTTTTTGGTCTTTGATTCCTTTTGGGAGTTTGAATTTTTTTCGGTACCAAACAATTCCAGTTGTAAGATGTTCAATATCTTTTTCAAAAGCTTCTTCTTGATTGTAAGCGTGCGGAAGCGTAATTTTTTTCCATGAATTATCATTAAAACCAAGAGACTCTGCATTTTTAGAGTCTCCGGTTTTTAGTTTCCAGTCTGAATTGAAGTTGTATTTTTCTCTCTTAAATTCCTGAGAAAATATCGAGGTTTTAAAAAGAATTAAAACAAGAAATAAGAGCGTTTTTTTCATTATTTCATTTTATAAATTTCTGAGCCTGCAAGTAAAAAACAACCTAAACCATAATCCTCAAAATCAGGAAATTTATCGTATGAAAGTGGTTGGCCATCTTTAGGTTCTTTACCTGTTGATTGTAAAAAACCTAAAGCACCATTAGTGTGAAGACTTTCTTTTATCATAGCATCCCAAGCTTTTTGAACAACTGGCAAATACGTTTCTTTTTTCAAAATACCACTGTTGATTCCGTAAGCCATTCCATAAACGAATAAAGCTGTTCCTGAAGTTTCTTTTTCACCAAAATTTGTTGGGTCATGCAAACTTACATTCCAAAATCCGTCAGCTCTTTGAATTGGGACTAATGCTGCAGCCATTGCTTTTAAATCTTTTACATATTGCTCCCTGTGTGGTGCGTTTTCAGGAATAATGGTAAGTACTTTTGCCAATGCGCCAATAACCCATCCATTTCCGCGGCTCCAGTAACAATCTTCTCCGTTTGGCTCTTTGTAAGGCGGATCAAAATCGGCATCGCGCCACCATAAACCATCTTTTGGATTAAATAATCCGTTATCGCCGTGTTTGTTTCTTGAGTACATGTACATTTGGTACATTTTTTCGAAATAACGATTATCTTTTTCTAAAACGCCCAATTTTGCAAAAACTGGCATTCCCATTTGAATGGCATCAATCCAAGACCAATCGTCTAATTGAGGTGTATTTAAAAGCATGTTGATGTTTGCTTTTGTATTTTTTAGTTTCTTAGCATCTGGTTCTAAATTGTACAAGTCAATGTAAGTCTGTGCGGCACAATAATTATCAGCATTTCGGGTTGTGTTACCTTTATCGAAACCCCATTTGTGAAACTCTGACCATGAATAGGCATAATCATAATAAGCTTCTTTTGGAAAAATTTCATGAAGCGCCATTAATCCTTCATAATAAACACCACGTGTCCAAATATTACTTGGGCGTTCTTTGTTTGTGATGATTGTTTTTCCTGTTTCTGGCCATTTTTGCATAAAATAATCATTAGCCAAAATCATTTGTTTTAGAACTAATTTTTTATCGAATGGCTGTTGCGCACTTATTGTACAGGTGTACAAAAAGCATATTGAGAAGAATAAGGATAATTTTTTCATTTTTTGTATTCTTAGTTAATAGTTAGTTTTGCTGTTTTAATGGCGTGATTGTGATTGGGCCTAAAAGTCCTGATGGCATTGGAGCCCATTTTGTAGCGTCGAATTTTTTATAATCTTTGTCAACCATATTGATTTCATAAAAAACCTTCCATTCTTCGCCTTTTAATTCCTTGTCGCGAATTCGGTTTGCAGAAAGATTTGTAACCTGAATTTTTAAGATATTTTTCCCTGATTTTAATTTTCCGATATTTAATTGATAAGGAACAGACCATGCAGTACCAATGAATTCGTCATTTAGCCAAACTTTTGCGCTTTCGCGGACGTCACCCAGATTTAAATTCCAATGTTCAATTTTGGCATTTGGATTGTTAAATTCCAAAGTATAAGTGGCTGATCCCGAAAATGCTTCGGCTTCCGGTCCTAATTTTGTCCAGGATTCTAAATTTGAAATAGTTGCGCTTGGAGGCAATTGTGGCCCGCCTTTGTTGAAATTAATTTTCCAGCTTCCTTTTAACGGAATTGCATCTGCAGTTGCTTCATAGTAATTCCATTTTTTCTGCGAAGCTGTATTTTCAGTCTTTAAAAAATAAGATTCACCCGGAGCTATTTTAATTTTCACCAAAGTTACATCAGCTGATTTTTTTACAATTGCATTTCCAAATTCTCTAGTTAACGGATTTAAGATTATAACTTCTTTATTTCCAGCCTGAATTGGGACGAAATCATCAATAGTTTTGGTCGTGTGGTTAACTAAATAATAGATTTTTTCACCGTCAACATTTCTTCTTATGAATTTCAAACCTGTATTTACAAGCGTTTCAGGATAAATTTTAGCACTTTCTAACGTTTTTAAGACATCTGAAGTTGGTTTTACAATTTCACTGTTTGCTGTTAAAAAGTTTTGAAGTTCTTGTTCTTGTTTTCTATAATCATTGAAACCAGGAACAGATTCTGGAAGGCTTTCGAAAATGATATTTGCTCCCGATTTTTTCAATTCAATCAATTTCTGCAAAGTAGCAAGAGGCATTTTTTGTGTTGGAGGAATTACTAAAGCTTTGAAAGTTGTGCCATTAAGATTGATTTTTCCGTCAATAACTTTGGCTTCAGCAATAAAATTATCAGAGATAAAATCTACGCCATAACCTTTATTCATTAACTTTTTGGTAGAAGCATAGAAAGAAGTAGGGTGAAGCCATTCCTGAAGCGAATGTATTTTGAATTCAAAAAATAAAGTTCCTTTTTGGTATTTGTCCCAAGTATCAAAAATTGGCCAATAAAGCAGAATTTCATTGTCTGATTTTCCTTGCTGCAACATGGATTGACAGTTTGAAATATATGAGAATAGAGAAGGAGCATCTTCCCAAATACTGTTATTGGCATTAAAATTTACCGAAGCATAAAATTGCCATCCCGGCCATGCAGCTCTATCTGGCGAATAAGTCGAACCATGAAGAAAAATATGATTGATGCCACTTAGCATTAAATCCTCAGCTTCTGGTTTACATTGCGATAAAGCCGCTTTGAAATGTTCGCGAAGCCATGTAAAAGTCTCAGATGAAACTAGATTTTTTCCCGAAATATGTGCGGCAGATGATGAAAATTTAAGCATTACAGGATCAGCATCTCCTTCACGGATGTCTTCTTTTTCTCTTCTAAATCCCGGAATGTCAAAAGGCATCGAACCAAAAGTTTCACATTCTGGAATATCTGCAGCAGCATATAAATCAATCAGATTTCCTGGAGATCCATGCGCCTGAAGCTTGGTTTTGAAATTTTTCGAATGCGCCCATTCTGTCCACGGCTTGTCAAATTTATTCAGCAATAAATCGCCGATTGTTTGTCTGTAATCGCTTCTAATTCGGTTACCAATTTCACTATCAGTTTCATTCAATAATAAAGGCAATTCCTTTTTTAAATCATAACCGCGCAGTTTTTGAAATTCTTCGAAAAATTTAGGAGTAAAATCGGTACCATAAACTTCATAACTGTCATTAAAAATGGCTCTTATTTTGCCTTCTCGACCTTTAAAAGCATTATTAAACGGAACTACATAAGCGTCTAATGCTTCTGTAGAATAATGGTCTAAAGTAAAACCGTTTCCGCCCGGCGCCGCTCTTTTTACTTGTTGTCCAGTTTTTCCGCTAAAAACAGCATACAAAGTATAATCTGTTTTTTTTGCCTTCCACTTTAATTTATTTGGTTCGGTCTGATCTGGAATTGAAATCGATTTTCCATCAATTCCTTTATCTTTTATTTTTGTCTGGTTCTTTTTAAGTTGATCTGTTAAATTAATATAGGAACCATCATTTCCGTAAGCGACTACATATAATAGTTCGGCCGGATTTTTTTCTTTTTTGTTTTCGACAGAAATATTTCTGTCAAATGTTTCGTCTTTTTTTAGCGGATATTTTTCAATAATCAATTTTGTTGCAGCGTTCGCAACCGTTACATGCGATCCTCCATATGGCCATCCTGTTCCCAAAACCATATCAACTTGCATGTGCAGACTATCTGCAACATGAACTGTATAGTCGAGCATTTCCATCCATTTTGGAGATAGATAATCTATGAAATTATTTTCTTCGCCTTTTACTCCATATATAGGAGTAATTTCTACACCTCCAATTCCTGCATTATGAAAATCTAAGAGTCTTTTTTTTAAGTTTGGCTTATCTACAGCGCTTCCCATCCACCACCAGCGCGCCCATGGCTGATTTATATTAGTAGATTTTGGCCAAGGTGATTTTGTTTCCTGAGCCGAAGAACTTAAAATCCAGCAAAAAGACAGGAGGATAAGACAATTTGATTTGGTTATTTTCATTGGTTGTGGTTCAATAGTTTTATAAAACGGTTACTAATTTACTTACTTCACATATGTATAGAATCATGTAATAGTAACTTTTTTAATAGTTGTAATAAGGTAAAAGTAATGGCAGGAACTCAATTTGCTATCCTGTAGCGTCCTGTTTTCTATCATTTTATTAAAAATCAAAAGAGTAATAATTTGTGGTATTTTTTTCTCAATTCGCATTTTTAAGCAAGAATAAGTATGAATTACAAAAAAAATATTAAAGAAAATTTCATATCGTTTATTTGTAAATTCTACACTTATTCAGCCTTGTAAATCAGATAGTTGAAGTTTTTTTAAGTTAATAAAAACATAAAAGTAATTATAAGAACCTGAAAGTTAACAGGATACTACAGGATGCTGTGCGATCTGCTTCTAAATAAATTTGGATGAACTAATTAATTAACCAAATTAAACTTTTATGAAAAACAAATTTAGTCTTTTGCTGATTTTGGTCATGTTTGCGCTGTTGCAGACAGCAGGTTATGCGCAGAACAAAGTGGTTAAAGGTACAATCACTGATGCGGCAGGACTGCCAATACCAGGAGCAAATGTACTTATTAAAGGAACAAAACAGGGAACAAGTACTGATTTTGATGGTAAATACTCTATCAGTGCAAATACAGGACAAGTATTAGTATACTCGTCTACTGGTTCAAAATCTGTTGAAAGAACTGTTAGTACTTCTTCAGAAATTAATGTAAAACTTGTTGAAGAAGTATCTCAACTTAATGAGATTGTTGTTGTTGGTTACGGAACTGCAAAAAAATCAGACGTAACAGGAGCAGTTTCAAGTATAAATGCGCAGCAATTAATGAATAGACCTGTTTCAAGTGCAACTGAAGCATTACAAGGTAAAATTGCCGGAGTTGATGTAAAAACTAGCGAACGCCCAGGAACGCTTGGGGAAGTACGTATTCGTGGTAATCGCTCAATAACAGCAGGTAATGAACCTTTATATGTTGTAGATGGCGTGCCTTTGTTGTCAGCATCTGCAATTGAAACATTAAATCCAAGAGATATTGAAACGATGGATATTCTTAAAGATGCTTCAGCAACAGCTATTTATGGATCACGTGGTGCAAATGGAGTTGTTATCGTAACAACTAAGCAAGGAAAATCAGGCCGATTTACCTTAAATTATGCAGGTACAGTAACGACTTCTGATATTGTTGACAGATCGCCATCAATGAGCGCGGCTGATTTTATTACATACAGACGTTGGGCTGCATACAATCTTGATCCAGCTAAATATGCTAATCCAGCAACGCCAACTCTTGCTAATGACAAGTTAATTTTTGACAGTGCATTAGATGGTCAAACATCAAGGGATAATGTATTAAAAGGATGGGCAAGCGGTACTTGGGATGCTTCAAAAGTAACTAATACAAACTGGACTGATTATGTAACTCAAACAGGAGTTAGTACAGAGCACGTTCTTAGTGCTAGTGGAGGTTCTGAAAAAGTAAATACTTATGGGTCTATAGGTTATTTAGATAATCAGGGTACTCAAAAAGGACAGTGGTACAAACGTTACACTGCAAAATTGACTTCAAATATTACTCCGGTTGATTGGTTTAAAATGACTGCTTCTTTCAATGCTTCATGGAGTGAGCAAGATTATGGTATGTCAACTTTAAGTGCAAGAAGTGGTACATCGCCAGATGCTATTTATGGTGCCGCTAAGCAAATTTATAATATTGCTGTTCCTTATGATGCAAACGGTAATACAATCATTAATCCGGGAGGTGAATCAGGTGTTTATACGATTATGGATGAGTGGGAGAAAAGTACTCAACAATCGCAAACAATGCGTGTTTTAGCTAATTTTTCTGCAACTTTGGATTTTGGTAAAATGACAAAGTCATTGGAAGGACTTAGTTACAAGATAAATTTCGGACCTGATTTCCGTAATTGGAGAGAAGGTGTTTATGTCGATGGTACATCATCATTAAAAGTTAACGCCAACGGTAGTGCAGGTAGTAATTTTGCACGTCTTAAAAACCGTCGTGACCTTTCATGGACTCTTGATAATATAATTAGCTATGACCGTACATTCGCGGCTAAGCATAAAGTTGGTGCAACTTTGTTACAGACAGCATCATCATGGGATTATGAAACTTCTGAAATGAGTGCTAATAATATTCCTAAGCCTTCTTTTTTATGGAATGCAATGGGTTCAGTAGATGCTACAAATGCTGCTAATAATGCACGTATGAGTTCTGGAATTAATCAGCGTGCCATAACGTCATACATGGCTCGTGCAAATTATGGTTATGATAACCGCTATTTATTGACCGTGTCAGGACGATGGGATGGAGTTACGCAACTATCTGAAGGACATAAATGGGACTTTTTCCCGTCTGCAGCATTAGCATGGCGTATTAACAATGAAGAATTCTTGAAAAATGTTGATTGGATTAAAAATCTTAAACTTCGTTTAGGTCTTGGTACTTCTGGTAACTCTTCTGTGCCACCTTATGGAACATTAGGAAACATTAGCCAAATATTCCTTCCTTTTAATGGTCAGAGCAATGCAATAGGTTTTACTACAAATGAACCTTATTATACAGATACCCAAACAGGAATGGCTAACAAAAACTTGGGTTGGGAAAAAACAACGCAATACAATCTTGGTATTGATTTTAGTTTCTTGAACAACAGAATCAGCGGTACTATTGATACTTATAAATCGGATACTAAAGATTTATTATTAAAAGTAGATATACCACCAGTATCTGGTTATCCATTCATTGTTTCGAATATTGGTGAAACAAAAAATCATGGAGTTGAGGTAACGCTTAATCTTATTCCAGTACAAACTGCTAGCGGATTTACATGGGAAAGTAGTTTTAACAGTGCTTGGCAAAAAGATGAAATTGTGAATTTAGCAAATGGTGCACAAGACATGGTAAGTAACTCATGGTTCATTGGACAATCTATTGCTGTTCGTTATGGGTATGATAATAATGGTCTTTGGCAAAATACTCCAGAGGATCTTGCTGAGATGGCTAAATGGAATGCTAACGGTTATAAATTTACTCCAGGTAACGTGAGACCAAAGGATCAAAATGGCGATTACAGAATGGATGCTTCTGACCGTGTAGTTGTAGGTAACAGTAATCCTCGTTGGACAATGGGATGGAATAATAACTTTAGTTATAAAGGTTTTGATTTGGGAATAAATCTTTACGGACGTATGGGATATACTGCATCTTTAGGCGGAGAAGCTTTAACAGCTCATGCTAATCAGCGTGAAACTGATTACTGGACTCCAGATAATCCAAATGCTGAATTCCAAAAACCGATTTTAGGTCAAGCGACTTCAGGTTCAGCAGACCCTTTTTCAGGACTTCTTGGTTTCCAAAAAGCCTCTTTCGTAAAAATTCGTAATATTTCTTTGGGTTATAATTTATCTAAAGACGTTGCAAATAAATTTGGATTAGCAAACATGAAACTTTATGTGCAAGCTGTAAATCCAGGAAGTATTTATCAATCTTTAGATTGGTATGATTATGACACGGAGAAAACGTATTACAACCGCAGTTTTGTTATGGGTATCGAAGTTGGGTTTTAATAAATTATGGCGAATTGAAGTATAACAATAAAAGTAAAAAAATGAATAATATAAAAAATATAGGAATCGGTCTTTTATTAACGGCGGGGTTGTTTTTTACTTCGTGTTCGAAAGACTTTCTGGACGAAGAACAAACAAATGCATATTCGACAGCTTATTTTGATACACCTGAAGGTCTTCAGGCGCTAACAGTGTCTCTTTATGGTAATATTCGTTGGCATTTTGGTTTTGAATGGTCTTATGGAAATACACTTTATGGTACTGATGAGTTTACAAATGCAAACGACCTTACCAATGAAATGTGGAATACCTACGACAATCGTTTTGGACCAGTAGGAGCTTCAACAGCAACAGGAGCAGCAAATGGAAATGCAACAAATCCAAACGCGCTTTGGGATGAGATGTATTATGGTATTGCATCTTGTAATACGATTATCGCTAAAGCAGAAAAAGTAATTCCAGATGTAAAAATCAGAAATCGCTGTTTAGCTCATGCTTATTTTTTAAGAGGATATAACTATTACAGACTTGTTGCACAATACGGAGGTGTTGTTCTTCAGACTAAACCTATTGAAGGAGTTGTTCGTAACTATGAGCGTGCTTCAGAAGAGAAATGTTGGGAACAAGTAATATCTGATTTCCGTCAGGCTTACAGTCTTTTTGAAGGAGAAGTTTATACTTATGGAAAAGGAGTTACTTGGACAAAAGCAACTGCTGCACACTTTTTAGCAAAATCATTATTGTTCCGTTCTTCAGAGCGTAATGATGCTTGGAATGCTTCTTACAAAGATGCTGACCTTAAGGAAGCAATCGATGCATGTTCATATGCAATTACAGCTCGTGGACCATTGACTCCTAATTACAGTGATTTATATGCAAACTGGACAGGAATTGATTGTCCGAATGAGCAACTTAATGAAATTTTGATGGCTGCTGGTCATAATGGTGATGCAGCTACAGTTGGTCGTTTTGGAAACCGTACTTATAGCTATTTTGCTCCTCAGTTTTCTAGTTTTTCTGGAGGATGGGTAAAACGTGGTGTTTGGATCGGAAGTATGGATTTTCAGCGTTGTCGTCCTACAGAATACACATATGGAGTGTTTGATCACGTAAATGATGCTCGTATGTGGAAAACTTTCAGAACTGTTTACGGTGCTAATACTGTAATCACGCCTAATCCATCAGGAGTAAAAATTGGAGATCCGGCAATTGTTATGATTTTAAATACTAAAAATGACAATACATATGACGGTGCTAAATTTGGTGCGAGCGTTCAGGCTCCAACTTGGACAGATGCAGCTGGTCGTTTACCAGAATGGAATACAAGACAAACAGCTACAAGTGGAACTTTAACAGCAAAAAAAGGTCAATATGTTCCTAACTCTTCTGTGTTGTACCAAAATGGAACTTACGTTGCCCCAACTTTCAAAAATCAGCCAATTTGTAACTTCTTCGCAGGTATCAATAAAACAGAAGATGGTTCACGTACTGCTGAAAGAGGTGATGCGCACCGTGACGTAATTATGGCTCGTCTTGCTGAGACTTATTTAATACGTGCAGAATGTTATGTTCGTCTTAACCAGTATGGAAATGCAATGCAGGATATCAACGTAGTAAGAGCTAGAGCACAATGGAAAGCTGGAGAAAACAGATCTTATTATAATGATGGTTCTCAGGCATTTAAAGTGAATCCTTTAAATACAGGAAGCTCAGCTACAAACTTTACGGCTTCTAATTTAGATATGAATACGTATTATTTATCTAATCCAACAGTTGCGGTTACAACTGCAGCTTCAGATTTAAGATTAACTTCATTTCCTAATAATTTACCAGCTGAAGACGAAGCAGTTATTGCTAAAGTTGGAGCTACAACTGATAAAGAACGTGCTATCAACTTCATTCTTAACGAGTCTACTCGTGAGCTTTTAGGAGAATGGCAGCGTTGGGAAACACTTTCTCGTACTGGAATGCTTATCAAGCGTGCAAAAGCATTTAATGCTGAAGCGGCTCCTAATATTAAAGTTGGTAAACACGAACTTCGTCCTATTCCTCAAACATTTATTGATGGATTACTAAACGATGATGGTTCTAACTTATCAGCATCACAAAAAGCAGCTTGGCAGAATCCAGGTTACAATTAAACTTTTTTTAATTTTTGTTTTTGAAAACCGTCTCATTTTTGAGACGGTTTTTTTTGGTTTAAACTGAAATTTTAGTTGCTAACTAAACGTAAAAGACGTTTGGAAAAGCATTTGTTCAAACAAAAAAATGCAATCGATTACATTTTTTTGTTTGAAATTATCATAATTTTCGCATATTTGTTTTTTATTAGATAAAAAATTTTGAATAAAATTACAGTATGTGAAAAAAAAATATTGTTTAATTCACATATTCGCATTTAGAAGTTTTTTCCTTAATTCCCTTTGAAAATCAAGGGTTTGAAGGATTTTATGGTTAAAAAAATCTTAAATTGAACTTGTAAAACTCTGTAAATTAGAACGGTACTAAATTACTTTACAGGACACTACAGGACAGTACGAAATTAACTTCTAAATAAATTTGAGTAACTAATTAATTAACCAAATTTAACTTTTATGAAAAACAAATTAAATGTGCTGCTGCTGATAGCCATGATTGCATTATTCCATGCATCTGGTTACGCGCAGAACAAAGTAGTCAAAGGTACTATTAAAGACGCTGCAGGATTGCCAATTCCGGGTGCCAATGTACTCATCAAAGGAAGCCAGAATGGAGTAAGTACGGATCTGGATGGTAGTTACTCTATTAATGCAGCTTCTGGAAATGTTCTTGTTTACAGCTTTATTGGCTTTAAAAAACAAGAAATCACGGTAGGCGCCGCAAGTGTTTACAATGTTGTACTTAAAGAAGATGACAATTCTCTTGAGGAGGTAGTTGTAGTAGGTTATGGTACAAAAAAGAAAAAGGATCTTACCGGATCAATTGTGAGTGTAAATGCCGAAGAAATCGCGTCAAGACCGGTAGTTAATGCCGTACAGGCTATGCAGGGAAAAGCTGCGGGTGTAGATGTTTCTTCAAATGAGCGTCCAGGAAGTGTGGGAAATATTACCATTCGTGGAGCTCGTTCTATTTCTGCCTCAAATGCACCGCTTTATGTAGTTGATGGAATTCCTTTAAATTCAAGATTGGTTACTGATGCTTCAACAGGTAAAATTAGTGTTGATGCTAATTCTGGAGGTATCGACTTCTTAAATCCAACTGATATTGAAACAATCGACGTTTTAAAAGATGCTTCTGCAACGGCTATTTATGGTTCTCGTGGTGCGAATGGAGTTATCATTGTTACGACAAAAAAAGGTAAAAACGGAAAATTTACGTTGAATTATGATACTTCTCTTATGACAGAAACGATTCACGAAAATGCTCCAATGATGTCTGCAGGAGAATATATTGAATTCCGCCGTTGGGGAAGATATTATTCTAATCCATCTGCTTTTCCAAAAGGAGATGCACCTACAATAGAAAATGATAAGTTAATTTTCCTTGCTTCTGCTGACCCTGCTGCATGGGCAAACATCGAGAAAGGATGGGCTGGCGGAACTTGGGATGGTTCTAAAGTTGCGACTACAGACTGGACAAAATTTGTAACCCGTACCGGAATCACACAACAGCATACTATTGGTGTAAGCGGTGGAACTGAAAAAATGAAAGGTTACGGTTCTTTTGGATATTTAGATAACACAGGAACTTTATTTGGACAAAGTTATGTGCGTTACAGCGGAACTGCCAATGTTGATATTACACCAACAAAATGGTTTTCTATGGGTGTGAGTCTTAATACAAGTTATGGTATAAATGAATATGGGCAATCAAACGTAGGTAGAACTGCCGTTACAAGTTCAACAGGAATTTATGCAACAGCACGTACAAACCTTCCTTATGCAGTTCCTTATGATCTAAACGGAAACCGAATTGACAGTCCAGGTGGAGATTCAACTATCAGAACTCCTGTTGATGAATATAAATTGTCTCAAGATCAGCGTATAACTTTGCGTGCTTTTGGTAGTTTGTATGCTCAGTTTGATTTAGGAGCAATTTCTTCAAAACTTGACGGTTTAAAATACCGTATCAATTTTGGTCCTGATCTTACATCATTCCGTGATGGTGTTTATTTGGATGGTAAATCGGCTATTCGTTCAGGAACTAGTTTTGCTTCTCTAGCTAAAGAACAAACAATTTCATATACATTAGACAATTTGATTTTTTACAATAAAACATTTGGAAATCACAGTTTTGGCGGAACATTGTTAATGAGTCAGACAGAATATCATAATGAAAACAGCTCAATGTCTGCAAATGATATTAAAAACCCAGAAAACAAATGGAACGCTTTAAATCCTGCTAATGTTACACTTGCTGGTTATTCTTCGGGTTTGACTGATACAGGTTTATTGTCTTACATGGGAAGGGTAAATTATTCGTATGCTGATAAATATTTATTCACAGCTTCAGGACGTTATGATGGGGCTTCTCAATTGGCTTCAGAAAACAGATGGGCATTTTTCCCGAGTGCGTCTGCAGCATGGGTTATCAACAAAGAAAAATTCTTAGAAAATGTTTCCTGGGTTAACCAATTAAAAATGAGAGTTGGTTATGGAGTTACTGGAAATGCTGCTGTTCCGGCATACGCAACCCAGCCGCCATTAATTGGTATTGTTTATCCTAATGGATCTGGTGTTGTAAACAATACATCTTTAGGAAATGTTGATTTAGGATGGGAACAAACGGCTCAGTTTAACTACGGTATTGATTTCGCATTGTTTGGCAATAGAGTTTCTGGTGCTTTAGATTATTTTACAAGTAGAACAACCGACTTATTATTAAAAAGCAGTGTGCCAACGGTTATCGGGGTTAAAGATACTTACCAAAACGTTGGAGAAACAGAAGGAAAAGGTGTCGAACTTACTTTGACTACTGTAAACGTTACAAGTAAAGATTTTGAGTGGACAACTAATATTAGTGCTTCTTACCAGCAAAATAAAATTGTATCGCTTCAAAACGGAAAATTTGACGATATCAACAACAATTTATTTATTGGAGATTCTCAAAACGTAATTTATGGTTTCGAATCAAACGGAATCTGGAAACCTGAAGATGCAGCCGAAATGGCAAAATTTAATGCAGCAGCAGGTTCAAACATTTTCTCTTTTGGTAATGCAAGACCAGTTGATCAAAATGGTGATTATAAAATTGATGCAAATAATGACCGTGTAATTATTGGTTCAAAAGATCCAAAATATATCTTGGGTATGACAAATACTTTCAGCTACAAAAATTTTGAATTATCATTCTTTGTATATGGACGTATGGGGTATTTATATGATACTTTAGGTGAAAATGAAGGAGCAAAAGGAAGCCAGAGATCAATTAATTATTATACGGATAACAATACAAATGCAGAATATCAAAAACCTATTTATTCTGCAGGTACAGGAGATCCTTATTATCCAATTTTAGGATATCGTAATGGTTCATTTTTGAAAATGCGAAATATTTCTCTAGGATATCATTTCGATAAAGAATTAGTGCAGAGCCTTGGACTTTCTAAATTGAGAATTTATTGTCAGGCTACTAATCCGGGTATGATTTTTACAAAAGTAAAATGGACTGATTTGGATACGCAGACAACGGCTTCAAACAGAGGTATAACTTTAGGGTTAAATGTAGAATTCTAAATAATTAAAAAACATCATTATGAAAAATTATAAAAAACTATATATCAACTTAATGCTTGTTGCAGCGCTGACTTTGGGAAGTTCTTGCAGCAAAGATTTTCTTGACGAAGAGCTGACAACGGCTTACAGTTCAGATTATTATAAAACCGAGGCTGGAATTCAGGCATTGGCAGTCGGAACTTATTATCAGGTATTTGCCGCAGAATTTCAAGGTGAAGTACCGCTTACTGCAACAGAATCTGGAACTGATGAATTTCATGCTGGAGGTGACCCTTCAAACTGGATTTGGAATTCTTATTCTTCTGGTTTTAAGGCTTTCGTGACGGTTTCTAATGCGAATACTGTTGCAGCAAATACACACTGGGATAATTTATATATCGGAATTGGTAATGCAAATCAACTTATTGAATCGGCTACAAATATCGTTTCATCAAATGATGCCATCAAAAAAACGGCTTTGGGCGAAGGTTACTTTTTAAGAGCTTTTAGTTATCTGCAATTAGTAAGTCAATATGGCGCTGTTCCTTTAAAATTAAAAACAAGTTCTACTGTTGAATTAGAATTTACAAGAGCCGCTCCACAAGAAGTTTTAGCTCAGGTTATTGCTGATTTTACTCAGGCTTATAATTTATTAGGAAATGCTGGTGCTCCTGCAAAAATCACTAAAGATGCTGCGGCTCATTATTTGGCAAAAGCATATTTAACTCGTGCTAGCGAAATTAACGACAGCTGGAATGGAACTACAAAAACTGCCGATTTGCAGCAAGTTGTAGCTTTATCTGATGAGGTAATTTCGCGTCACCCATTAGCAGCTAATTATGATAATTTATGGTCATACACAACTGCTGATGGTGCTAACGAAAAACTTCCGGAGTTAATTTTATCTGCACAGTTCAATGCGAGTACATTAACAACTGGAGGAAATCAGCAGCATTTATATTTCCTTTCTACTTACGACCAATTGCCCCAAATGAAGCGTAACCTTGCCGGCGGAAGACCTTTTAGCCGTTTGGCCCCAACTTATTTTGTATATGATGCTTTTGATCATGTAAATGATTCTCGTTTCTGGAAAAGTTTCCAAACAAAAAGTATTGTCAATAATGCATCAGGAGCTGTTTATAAAAATGGTGATTTAGGTATTATGTATGTTGTAAATACAGCTGCAGATACTCGTTTTGCTAAAACTAAAAATACAGATGTCATTATTTATCCAAAAACAGGAAAAACAATTCCGAGTGTATATGTGGCTTACGCTGCAGATAAAGTGGGTTTAATGGCCGATGTGAGATTTCCTTCTTTAAGTAAATATATGGATGGAAACAGAATCGATTTGAGTAATATTAAAGGATCTCGTGATATTACATTGGCGCGTTCTGGTGAAACTTATTTAATGGCTGCAGAAGCAAAAATCCGTTTAGCAAAAGCCGGCGGAGCTACATTTGCAGATGCATTGCCTTACATTAATGCGGTTCGTGCCCGTGCTGCTTACAAAGCTGGAGAAAATCGTGCAGCTTACGCCGATGGTTCAGCGGCTTACACAACTACAGGTCAGGCAGGAATTCCTATTTCATATATTCCTGAAAACTCGTATTATGAGTCAAATAATATTGCGGTTGCAACAACTGCAACAAACTTAGCAATTAGTAGTGTTACTGCATTGCCAGCAGAAGATATGGCTGTAATTGCAAAATTAGGATACGGAACTGATTATGACAGAATGTTGTGTTTAGTACTTAATGAGCGTACTAGAGAATTGTGCGGAGAATTTCACCGTTGGGAAGATTTAAGCCGAACTAAAACATTAGTTGCCAGAGCAAAAGCGTATAATATTGAAGCTGCGGCAAATATTCAGGAATACCATAATTTGCGACCAATTCCGCAGACTTTCCTTGATGGTGTTTACGCAAGCGGAAAACCTTTGACTGCAGAACAAAAAGCCGCTATGCAGAATCCAGGGTATTAATATCAAACTTATTTTTTGGTTTTTTATGTTAGGAACCGTCTCAATTTTTGAGGCGGTTTTTTTTATTATATAGCAGGGTACAACAGGATAGTTTTCAGTTATTTAATATTTAAATTTGATTATCATTTTAAGGATATTGGTTTTCGTTAATATGGTAATGGTAAAATTAAGTGGTTTTGATTTTACGAAGGCAGTAACTTCTTGTTGCTGCCTTTTTTGTTTTTTATATTTCTGAACCAAAACAGGGAAGCACAGGATACCGATATCGTTTTAGTGCTTTATCTTTAAAGTTTTAGTACTAAAATTATATTCCGAATGATTTATTTAAAGAAACTGTTGTTATTATTCATCGTTTTAGGATTAAAACTGACAGCTGTTGGTCAGGTAAAACTGCCTGCGTTAGTTGGTGATAATATGGTTTTACAGCAAAATTCAAAAGTGAATTTATGGGGATGGGCTTCTCCAAACGAAAAAATAAAAATCCAATTGGGCTGGCAAAATAATCCTGTAGAAATTACAGCAAATCCTGATGGAACTTGGAAAACATCTGTCAATACAACAGCCGGAAGCGAAAAACAATATGATATTACAATTGATGCTTCAAATAAAATCATTCTTAAAAATATTTTGATTGGAGAAGTCTGGATTTGTTCTGGACAATCTAATATGTATTTTCCTGTTGGAAAAGAAGAAGGAACTTGGAAAACCGGAGTAAAAAATTATGAAGAAGAAATCCAAAATGCCAATTTTCCATCGATACGATTATTTACTGTACAGACAAAAGCGTCTCAAAAACCTTTAGAGGATGTCACTGGAAATTGGAATATTTGCTCACCTTCAACTATAAAATCTTTCTCAGCTGTAGCTTATTTCTTTGGCAGAGATTTATACCAAAATTTAAAAATCCCAATCGGGTTAATTTCAACTTCTTGGGGAGGAACCAAAGCAGAGGCATGGACTTCGCAATCAGTTTTAGAAAGCAATCCGGATTTTCTTCCAATTTTAGAACAAGATGCAAAAAACGAAAAATTGTTTCAGGAAAAATTAGAAAATTATTATGCAGATTTAGCAAAAGAACGTCTTGCAAACAATAATGATATTTCAAAATCTCAGCTTAAAAAGCCAAAAAAAGAAGAAAATAAAACTTCTTATGTTTTATATAATGCAATGTTGCATCCGGTAACTAATTATACGATGAAAGGTGTGATTTGGTACCAAGGTGAAAGCAATGCAGAAAAGGCATTTTTGTACAGAAGTCTTTTTCCGACAATGGTAAAAAGTTGGAGAAGCGAATGGAATCAAGGCGATTATCCGTTTTATTTTGTTCAGATTGCACCACACAAAGGACAAAATCCTTACATCAGAGAAGCACAATTAATGTCCGCAAAAGTAATTCCAAACAGCGGAATGGTCGTTACAACCGATATTGGAAATTCAGAAAATATTCATCCAATTGATAAACAAACTGTTGGTTATCGTTTAGCTTTAATAGCGAAAGCAAAAACATACGGAGAAAGTAAGTTAGTATATTCTGGACCAACATACAATCATATGGAAATCAAAAAACAGCGTATTCAATTATTCTTTGATGATGTTCCTAACGGATTTAAAAAGAGCAACGAAAATTTAAAAGAATTTGAAATTGCAGGAAACGATAAAGTTTTTTATCCGGCAACAGCTAAAATTGATAAAAAAACAATTGTAGTTTCTTCATCAAAAGTAAAAGAGCCTGTTGCAGTTCGTTTTGCATGGAAAGCCGTTCCAGAGCCAAATTTATTCAATGCTGAAAATTTGCCTGCATCACCTTTTAGGACAGATGATTGGATGATAGAAAATGAGAAGAAAAATTAATTAAGAAAAGCTTAAACATAAAGTTTTTCATTCCTCGTTCCTCGGAAAGATAAAAATGAGAGAAATGAAATTATAAAATAAAAATCTATTAAATCTGCTCCCCATAGCTATCGGGACTGCGAGAAAAAAAATAACAACAAAAATCAAAATGAAAATTAAACCAAAATATCTTTTTGCAATCCTAATAACTTCATTGTTCAGCCTAACAATGATAGCGCAAAAAGGCATTCAAAAAGATAAAAAACATATTGCTCCAAAACCATTATTCCGAGATCCAATTTATGATGGAGCCGCCGATCCAACGATTATTTGGAATGAAAAAGAGAAAAAATGGTTTATGTTTTATACCAATCGAAGAGCAAAAGATTCAACAGCAAAAGGAATTACATGGGTGCATGGAACAAGAATTGGTGTTGCAACTTCTGAAGATGGTGCAAAATGGACCTATAAAGATACTTGTAATATCAATTATAAATTAAAAGATGTAACTTATTGGGCACCAGATGTCATTAAATACAAGAATAAATATCATATGTATTTGACTATTGTTCCCGGAATTTTCAATGATTGGTATCATCCGCGCTCAATTATTCATTTGACGAGCACGAATTTAATGGATTGGAATTTTGAATCAGAATTAAAACTAGCTTCGGAACGCTGTATTGACGCTTCGGTTTTTCAATTGCCAAATGGAACCTGGAGAATGTTTTATAATAATGAAAACGACGGAAAATCAATTTATTATGCTGATAGCAAAGATTTGTACAATTGGATGGACAGCGGAACGAAAATTGTAAAAGATAGAGGAGAAGGCCCAAAAGTTTTTGTTTGGAAAGGAAAAAACTGGATGGTAACAGATTCCTGGAAAGGTTTGAATATTTATTCTTCTGAAGATTTTTTAAATTGGAAGCGACAAGAAAAAAATATTCTTCAAACTCCCGGAACAGGTGAAGATGATAAAGTGATTGGCGGACATCCTGATGTTGTTGTAAATGGAGATCGAGCGTATATTTTTTATTTCACACATCCCGGCAGAACTCCAGAAAATAAAGGAGTTGATAGTTATGAAACAAAAAGAAGCTCTATTCAAGTAGCAGAACTGGAATATATAAATGGCGAAATTATCTGTAATAGAGATCAGCCTGTTCAAATAAATTTAAAGCATTAAAAATGGCAAATAAAAACACAATCCGAAACGCTTTCAAAATGAAATTAAAATCAGGTTTTGAAACGGAATACAAAAAGAGACACGACGAAATCTGGCCAGAATTATCGGCTTTGCTTTCAGAAACGGGAATACAGGATTACAGCATTTTTTTAGATGAAGAAACACTGATACTTTTTGCAGTACAGAAAATCAGTCCGGATTTTGATTTTGATTATTTGCCAAATCATCCAATTGTAAAAAAATGGTGGGCATATATGGGAGATATTATGGAAACAAATCCAGATAATTCGCCAATTTCGGTTTCATTAAAAGAGGTTTTTCATTTGGACTAAACCTAAAACTTTAAACAAAGAAAACCTGAAACAAAAAGAAAAATGAAAACAAAATATTATTTATCAATAGCTTTTGCAACAGCAATTTTAGCGAATTGCAATGCACAAAAAGTTACTTTAAAAAACACATCTGATATAGCAGTGCCACAAAAAGCAATCAGTATAAAAAGAAGCCAAATTGCATCAAAATATGTTGCAAATAGCTTTCCAATTTTGATCACTAAAAATGACACAATTCCAGCGCAGTTAAACGATTTGGACGGTGACGGAAAATGGGACGAACTTTTCTTGGTAACTGATTTTGCCGCTAACGAAAAGAAAACAGCAACATTAAGTTGGTCGTTAAAAGATCCAAAATTTCCAATAAAAACTAGTGTAAGATTTGGAAAAAGAGAGGCTAAAGATTTGCCTGTTCAGCCAGTAACGGAAGAAGTTTTAATGGCCAATCAAGTACACAAAAAATTGGGTTTCCAGAAATATCAAACGGACGGCCCAACTTGGGAAAACGACAAAGTTGGTTTCAGACATTATTTGGATGGAAGAAATTCAAAAGACGTTTTTGGAAAAAAAATACCTGCGATTACGCCAGAAAATGTTGGAATAAACAGCAAAGGTGCCGTTGAAGACAATTATCACGTGATGTACGATTGGGGAAGAGATATTTTTCCTGTTGGAAATTCTGCAGGTTTGGGCGGTTACGCTTTATTGATAAATGACAAAATCAACCGACTCGGAATTTTGACAAACGATACTTTGAATAATGTCGAAAAAACAACTTTCAAAATTGTAAGCGAAGGTCCGGTCAATTCGGTTTTAAGTTATAAATATGAAAATTGGAAAGCTTCTGGAAATAATTACCAAGTTCAGGAAACGACTTCAATCTGGCCGGGAATGTACGGTTATGAAAACACAGTTTCTATCAGCGGACTTAAAGGCGGAGAAACTTTTCTTGCAGCTATTTCAAACATAAACAATAAAAATCCGCTTCAGGTTGTTGAGGCAGGCGAGTGGGTTTGCTTTATTCAGCATGATAATTTGACATACAATCGCGAGTGGATTTTAGGAACTGCAATTTTAGTTCCTAAAAAAATATACAAAGGTTATATCGAAGCACCAAAAACAGGTCAGTTAACCGATTCTTATTTGGCAAAATTATCAATAGAAAACAATAAAAAAATCAGTTACTATGCCATTGCAGGGTGGGAATTGAGTGCCGATAAAAACTTTAAAGATGCAGCATATTTCAGCAATTATGTAACCACTTTGGCAAAACAACTTTCTGCCAAAATAACGGTTGAAATCAGTAAATAAAACAAAATGTAAACTAACACACTAACCATTATGAACTATAAATCAACCATTTTAGCAATGTTCGTCTTTGCATCAATTACAAATGCGAACGCACAAAAAACAGATGCAACAGCGCCATTACATCTAATACAACCTGATTATCCAACGCCATATGTTATTCCACAAAAGGAAAATATAAAAGCGGTTTTGGACAGAGTTTATAATTTCTTAGATAAAAATTCGGCTTCAAAAATTGTCGATGCTAATACTAAAACTGTTGTTACAGATTATAAAAAAGGCAATCAGGATATTGTTTTTGAGCCGGGCGCTTTCAGATTAACTAGTTATGAATGGGGTGTGACGTATGCCGGAATGCTTTTGGCCTCAAAAGCAACTGGTGAAAAATATTATGCTGATTACTCCAATAAAAGAATACAGCTGATTGCAGATATTGCCGAAAATTACAACGAAAAAAACATCAAGGATAAAGACATGCTGAAAACGCTTCATCCTGAAGCATTAGATTTTGCCGGTGCGCTTTGTGCAGCTTTTATTAAAGCCAAAAAAGACGGTTTAAAAGCCAATATTGATCCTTTGGTAAACAACTACATCGACTTTATCAGCAATAAACAATTCCGTTTAAAAGATGGGACTCTGGCAAGAAACAGACCACAGGATAATACACTTTGGTTGGATGATATGTTTATGAGTGTACCTGCTTTGGCACAAATGGGAAGTTATACCGGAAACACAAAATATTATGACGATGCCGTAAAACAAGTAAATCAGTTTTCTGAAAGAATGTTTAACAGCCAAAAAGGAATTTATATGCACGGCTGGGTAGAATCAATGACGGTTCATCCTCAGTTTCATTGGGCGAGAGCAAACGGCTGGGCAGTAATGACAATGGTAGAATTGTTAGAAGTTCTTCCAAAAAATCATCCGGGTTATAATCAAGTTTTAACTCAATTGCAAAAGCACATTGCAGGATTGGTTCAATATCAAGACGGAACTGGTTTTTGGCATCAATTGTTAGACAGAAATGATTCTTATTTAGAAACTTCGGCAACTGCTATTTATGCGTATTCAATTGCCAGAGCTATAAATCGCGGTTATGTTGATAAAATGACCTATGCACCAGCAGTTTTATTAGCTTGGAATGCAGTCGCTACAAAAGTAAATGACAAAGGTCAAGTCGAAGGAACTTGCGTAGGAACCGGAATGGGATTTGATCCTGCATTTTATTACTATCGCCCTGTAAATGTTTTTGCTGCTCACGGTTATGGTCCGGTTTTATTGGCTGGAGCCGAAGTGATTATGCTTTTGAAAGACAGTCAATTTCAAATAAACGACAGTTCAATTCAATTGAAAATCGAAGGGAAAGATAATTTGCATAAATAAGTTTAGGAGTTATTAATTATGAGTTATGAGTTTTGAATGCACTTGTAACGCTCTATTTGTCAGGATGACAAAAAATAAAAACTTCGCGTCTTAGTGCCTTAGCGGCAAAACATACATCATTATATGAAATCAACAATAAATATATTTTTCTTATTACTCGGCACAATTGCTTTTGCCCAGATAGGAAAACGATTTCCATCAGAAAAAAAGATAATTAAAGATCCTGTGACAGGAATTGATTTAATCTTTTTAACTACAAAATCTGCTGGAGATTCTAAAACATATCCAACGCATCCACAATGGACTTCCGATGGCGAATGGCTTATCTTCAGAACTAAAAGAGCTAATGGAGAAGCAATGGCGGTCAACGAAAAATCAGGTGTAATGGTTCAGGTTACCGAAGGCGGCTATACGGGAACGTTATGTATGGCACAAAAATCAATGAAATTGTATTTTATGCGCAAAGGCGAAGGTGAGAAAATGCAGATTATGGAAGTAAATCTCGAAGCCGTTTTTGCAGATAGTGAAAAAGGAAAAATGAAACCAATCTCGGCTTATGAACGCATTTGCGGAACTACAAATCCAGAAATGGGCGCTTCGGGAGATATGGCTTTGGATGCTGATGAAGACCGCGTTTATTTTAGAATTGGAAAAGAAGAAGCGGCTCGTCATTTGGATCCAAATATTAAAATTGAAAAGAGTTTTGGGCCAAGAAATATGGGCGCAGGACCTGGCGGAATCAGTAGTATGAATATTAAAACTGGTGAAATTAAGCATGTAGTTTCAGTACCTTTTCAAGTTGGACATATTCAATCGAATATTTGGAATCCGGGTGAATTGGTTTTTTGCTGGGAAACTGGAGGGAAATCTCCACAACGTACATGGACAGTAATGGCAGACGGATCAGGTTTGAGACCTTTGTATCCCGAATCTGATTTTGAATGGGTGACACATGAAGTTGTAATTTCTAAAGATGAGGTGGCGATGGCAATTATGGGACATCGAAAAATTGATATTCAGAAAGAAGCTCCCGTTGAAATTACAACAAGTACAGAAGTCAGAAATCCTCAAAATCCTGGTCAGGAAAGCAATTGGGGAAATTCTGGAACACGTGAAAAACCTACAGGTTTAGCAATTGTAAATTTAAGAACCCGCGAAATGATTATTGCCGGACAAACTAAAAGCGGTAGCGGTTTATGGCATGTTCACGGTTCGTCTGACGGAAGATGGGCTGTTGGCGATGATTTCTCAAGAAGTTTATATTTAATTGACAGAAAAACAAATGAAATGATGATGCTGACAACCGGACATAAAGAAACGGCAGCTGATCATGTTCATCCAACTTTCAACAGAGACGGAACAAAAATTGAAATTCAATCGGCCATGCTTTCAGAAGATAATAGAACGTTGAATATCTGTATTGTAAATGTTCCGAAAGAATGGCTGAAAAGGAAGTGATTAGTAAAAAGTGAAAAGTAATTAGTAAAATGTTTAAAAAGAATTATCTGGTTTTGTGTCGCTTAATTTTTATTCTTTTTATTAGCAATGTGGCAATTTCTTTTGCGCAAGAATCAGGAAAAATGGATGCGATTTATTCTGGAGTTCCTTGGCTTGACCAAAACAGAAATATTGTAAGCGCGCACGGAGCCAATATTATAAAAGAAAAAGATACTTTTTATTTGTTTGGAGAAGCCCATAGCGATACCAGCAATGCATTTGCAGGATTTAATTGTTATTCTTCAAAAGATCTTTATAATTGGAAATTTGAAAAAGTAGCGCTTCCGTTGCAGGAATCTGGAAAATTGGGGCCAAATCGTGTTGGTGAACGAGTAAAAGTGATGAAATGCCCAAAAACCAATGAATTTGTAATGTACATGCACGCCGATACTTTAACGTATAAAGATCAGTTTGTGGGTTATGCTGTTTCAAAAAATATTGAAGGACCATATACTTTTAAAGGACCACTTTTATTGGATGGAAAACCAATCAAAAAATGGGATATGGGAACTTTTCAGGATACTGATAATTCGGGATATATTTTAGTTCACGGCGGTGAAATTTACAAATTAAATGATGATTATAAATCGGTTACCGAAAAAGTAAATGAAAATATAACGACAGGTTTTGAGTCGCCAACAATGCTGAAAAAAGATAATATGTATTACTTTATCGGTTCGCATTTAACGAGTTGGGAGAAAAATGACAATTATTATTACACCTCAAATTCACTAAAAGGCCCTTGGGAATTTCAAGGTTTAATTGCACCAAAAGAAACGCTTACGTGGAATTCGCAATCGACTTTTGTTTTGCCAATTCAAGGTTCAAAAGAAACGACATACATGTTCATGGGCGATCGTTGGTCGTTTCCGAAACAGGCTTCATCAGCAACTTATGTTTGGCAACCTTTAACAATTTCAGGAAAATCGCTTTCAATTCCGGTGTATCAGGAAGCTTGGAAAATAGATGTTTCTACAGGAATTATTTCTATTTCGGATAAGAAAGATCAGATTATCAACAACAGAAACAAACAAATTCGATATAAAGGAAATTGGAAATATGTAACCAATGGAAATATGGTTTATGAAAGTGAATCAGATGATAAAGATGCTTCATTTTCGATAAAGTTTAAAGGTCAACAAATAGGTTTGACGAGTTTTGTTGGTACAGAAAATGGTTATGCAAAAGTTGTTTTAACCGACAAAAAAGGAAATACAATACTTACAGCAATTATTGATATGTACAGTAAATATTCAGATTTGATGCAAGTTTTTAAATCTCCAATTTTAAAAAAAGGCACTTATAAATTGACTGTTTCGGTTACAGGAGAAAGACCAAATTGGTCAGATAAGAGAAAATCAAATTACGGAAGTACAGGATATAATATTTCGGTTACTCAGATTGAAATTAGAAAATAAAGAAATAAAAATAGATACAATGAAAAAGTTTTTCACTTTGGTTTTATGTGTTTTGGGAATTTCCCAAAGTGCATTTTCGCAGAAATACAGCAACGATAAATTTCCTGACGGAACCGAAATTACATCTTGGTTTAAAGATTATAAAAAGCTTCAATTAAAAGATTTAGGAAAAAAATATACCATAACTGATTTTGGGGTAAGTAAAGACAGCACAAAAGTTCAGACTGTTGCAATTCAGAAAGTGATTGATAAAGCTGCAGCAAATGGTGGAGGAGTAATTGTAATTCCGAAAGGTGTTTTCCTGAGTGGTGCTTTATTTTTTAAGCCAAAAACAGCTTTGTATATAAGCGAAGGTGGAGTTTTAAAAGGTTCTGATGATATTGCAAATTATCCAATTATGCCATCAAGAATGGAAGGTCAGAACCTAGATTATTTCCCAGCTTTAGTAAATGCTTATGGCGTTGATAATTTTTCGATTTCGGGAAAAGGAACAATCAACGGAAATGGAAGAAAATATTGGGATGCTTTCTGGGCGCGCCGAAAAGAAAACCCGAAATGTACTAATCTTGAAGTTTCAAGACCGCGATTGGTTTTTGTATGGAATTCAAACAATGTGCAATTTCAGGACGTAATATTCATTAATTCAGGTTTTTGGACGAATCATTTTTACAAATGCAATAACATAAAAATACTGGATGCTTATATTTTTTCTCCGCATCAAAAAGGCGATGCTCCAAGTACAGATGCAATTGATCTTGATATTTGTAGCAACGTTTTGATAAAAGGATCTAATATGTCTGTAAATGACGATGCCATTGCGCTAAAAGGAGGTAAAGGGCCTTATGCAGACCAAGATAAAAACAATGGAGCAAACACCAATATTATTATTGAAGACTGTAAATTCGGATATTGTCATTCGGCGTTGACAAACGGAAGCGAGGCGATTCATAACCGAAACATTATTATGCGTAATTGCGAAGTTGATGGACCGTCAATATTGCTGCATCTTAAAATGAGACCTGATACACCGCAGCTTTACGAATACATAAGACTTGAAGACATTAAAGGGCAAACCAAAAACGGTCTGGCTATTTTAGCATGGAAACAGTTTTTTGATTTGAAAGGTCGTCCGGATGTTCCATTATCGTATGGAGATAACGTTACTCTAAAAAATATTGATCTTAAATGCGAAATGTTTTATAAAGTAGAAAACGACCCAAATGTGCGTTTGTCAAATTTCACTTTCGAAAACTTAAATATTGAATCTGCTAAAGCTGATATTGATAAAAGTTTGATAAAAGGAGTGTCTTTTAAAAATGTTTATGTGAATAAGAAGGTTTTGGAATAGGTTCAAAGTTTCAGAGTTGCAAAGGTTCAAAGGTTCAAAGGTTTTTGTAGAGGCGCACAGCAGTGTGTCTAACACAAAGTAACCATAAAGTTTGTCATTCCGAGGAACGAGGAATCTCCACAAGTAGCTCTACAAAGATTGTTGATTTAGATTGCGGAGTTTCTTGGGGAGATTCCTCGTTCCTCGGAATGACAAAACTCCATAAACCCGTTCAATCAGTAAAATCCGTGGCCCAAAAAACACCAATAATATAATCCGAAAATGAAAAAAATACTGCTATTAATTTTCTCGATTTTATCCATAAATGTTTTCTGTCAAAGCAAAAACACAAGTGATTTTGTAATCGCAGATTCAAATCACGCAGTAAACATTTTCATCGATAAAAATACAGATCCTTTAATTCTCTGGGCAGTAAATGAACTAGCAGATGATATTAGAGAATTAACCGGAAGACGACCAGAAATACTTCAGACAAATTCATTTTCTAAAAACGGAATTTATATTGGAGAAGTTTCAGATAAACTTTTTAATTCGCTTAAAGATAAAAAAGAATTGTCTGGCCAATGGGAGAAATTTTTGATTCAAAAAGAAAATAATAATCTTGTAATCGCTGGCTCTGATGTTCGCGGAACCGTTTATGCGATTTTTGAAGTATCGGAACGTCTAGGAATTTCTCCATGGAAATGGTGGGGAGATGTTCATCCAATAAAACAAGAAAAACTCGTTTTAAAACTTTCACAACAAAAAATAATTTCATCGCCTTCGGTACAATATCGAGGCATTTTTTTGAATGATGAAGATTGGGCATTACAACCTTGGGCAGCCAAAACTTTTGAACCAGAAACGGGAGATATTGGTCCAAAAACGTACGAAAAAATCTTTCAATTATTGTTACGTTTAAAAGCCAATACGATTTGGCCAGCGATGCATCCGTCAACAAAAGGATTTTTTACCATTGCAGGAAATAAGGAAATGGCGCAAAAATATCATATCGTAATTGGTTCATCGCATGCTGAACCCATGCTTCGAAATAATGTCGACGAATGGAAAACAAAAATCTACGGAGATTACAATTATTTTACGAATAAAACTCAGGTAGATAAATATTGGCAAGATCGATTAGATGAATTAAAATCGGCGCAAAATGAAACGATTATGACGCTTGGAATGCGAGGCGTTCATGACAGTAAAATGGAAGGTGCAAAGGATTTGAACGAATCGATTTCGATGGTGGAAAAAATTATTGTCAATCAGCGTGATATGCTTTCTAATACTTTCAAAAAGCCTTTAAAAGACATTCCGCAAGCTTTTGTTCCATATAAAGAAGTTTTAGAATTATACGATAACGGACTCAAAGTTCCGAGTGATATTACGTTAGTCTGGCCTGATGATAATTACGGCTACATTCGCCGTTTGAGCAATGAAGAAGAGCAAAAAAGAGCAGGAGGAAGCGGTGTATATTATCACATCAGTTATTGGGGAAGACCGCACGATTATCTTTGGCTGAGTACGATGCAACCTGGTCTGATTTGGTACGAAATGAATAAAGCGTATGAAAACGGTGCAAAAAAAATGTGGATTGTAAATGTTGGAGATATAAAGCCTGCCGAATATGACACGGAACTTTTCCTAGATATGGCTTGGAACATCAATTCTATTAAATCGGACGGACTTAATCAATATTTGAAGAATTGGGCTTCAAGAGAATTTTCGCCTAAAATCAGTTTTGAAGTAAGCACTATTTTTGAGGAATATTATCGTTTGGCTTTTCTTAGAAAACCAGAATATATGGGCTGGAGCCAAACCGAACCGACAACACAAGTAAAATTATCCGATTTTTCAGAAAAGGAAATTTGGAACAGAATAAAAGCTTATGATAAACTTATTGAAAAAGTAGACAGTCTTTCTGAATTTATTCCGCAAGAGCGAAAAAATGCTTGGTTTCAATTGGCTGTTTATCCTGTAAAAGGAGCCGCTTACATGAATCATAAGTTCTTATATTGGAATTTGGCAGCAATTGCTTCAGATGAAAAGGAAAAGGCAAAATACGAACTTTTAGCTTCAGAATCTTTCCATAAAATTGAAGCACTTACAGATTTTTACAATACTAAATTAAGTGACGGAAAATGGAATAAAATGATGTCGATGCATCCTAGAAATCTTCCTGTTTTTGATTCGGTTAAAAAGCCTGAATCAATTGTAAAAGTGCAAAAGGAAAAAGGAAATAGAATTGCGATTCAGGCCAATAATTTTGTTTCTCAAAAGAGTTTTAAAAATTACAATTGGAAAACAATCAACGGATTAGGATATAGTAATAACGCTATAACTTTATTTCCCTTGAAACAACAGTATTTCAAAACAGAAAAACCTTTTGTAATTTATGAATTTGAAATTAAGACTGCTGGAGAATATGAAATAGAAGTTCGTTTGCTGCCAACACACGCTAACAATTTTGATCATGAAATTGGTGTTCAATTGGATAAAAATGTCTTACAAAATTTTAAAACAAATACGAGAGACAGAGATAAAATCTGGAAAGAAAATGTTTTACGAAACAGCGCCATTGTAAAAATTCCTGCATCGAATTTAGAGAAGGGAAAACACACAATCAAAGTTGAGGTGAATCAGACAGGCATTGTGCTAGATCAATTGGTAGTTTATCCGTCAAGCGAAGGAAGTTCCTACGAAATACCATTAAAATAAGCATTAAATGATGATTATGAAGCAGTAAGAGTTGACAAAAGGAGAAAAAAAATAAAAAAAATAATTTTTTAAATTTTTGTAATCTGTTGATATAGAGATTTAAAGAAAACAGGTTAAATAATTATTAACTCAAATAGCCAAAACAGTTATAATTTTAACATTAAACGTGCGTTATAGTTCCAGCAAACTTTTATTTTTGCGCCTTAATTTAACAAGTATAAGCATGAAAGATCTATTAGTAAAAATCAACGCCGAAATTGACACATTTAAAGCAGAAGCTGAATCTTTAACTGAAAAAGGTATTAAAGCTGCTGGACCAAGAGCTAGAAAAGCTACTTTAGAAATTGAAAAACTTTTGAAAGAGTTCAGAAAAGTTTCTATCGAAGAATCAAAAAAATAATACACTTCGTATTTCAAAACAAAAACCTCGTTTAAGTAATTTAAACGAGGTTTTTTAATTTTAGTCGAAAGTCGAAAGTCAAAAGTCAAAAACGAAATTTACAATTCACCATTATCAATTATCAATTATTTCGAAATCTCAATATAGTCTTTCAGATTACAGTCTTTCAATTTTTTAAGGCTTTCTGCAACTGAGAGTGCATTAAATGCTGCGCCTTCAGCTCCTGTATGCGTATGATCTTTTGGGAAAAAAGCTTTTACTTTTTCTTTTCCTAATGCTTCATATTTTAAAGCCACAATATCATTTAAATCGATAAAAGGAACATTTTCTTTATCTGCAGCTATTTTTGACCAATTTACATACGTATCCGTTCTGCGTTCTGCTTTTTCATTTGGCCATTCGTTTCTTGGCGTCAAGCTTATAACTATCGGAATAGCGCCTTTTTCTTTGGCTTCTCTGATGAATTTCTCCATATACCACCCAAAAGTATGTACGATTTCTTTTGAGCCGTTTGGACGCGTTACTTCTTGCGTTTCGTCTCCATTTCCTTTCAATGAACCTCTGAATTTTTCTTTGTCAATATCGCCCGCATCATTATGTCCAAACTGGATAATTACAAAATTCCCTGGTTGTAATTGATTTTTTACTTCGTCCCAAAGGCCTTCGTAGACAAAAGTTCTGGTGCTTCTTCCACCTCTGGCTTTATTGATTACTTCAACTCTCGTTGTGTCACAATATTGAGGGAATGGAACTCCCCAGCCAACTGCATCAGGATTATTGTTGTTATTGGCCATTGTTGAATCGCCTATTAAAAATAATTTTTTCTTTGGCGGAAGCACAATTTTTGGATTTGGCAAAATGTAGTTTTTTAAAGAATTTTTGCTCGCCTTCAATTCATTGATAATAACAGAAGCAGAAAGCACTGCGCCTTTAGCTGAGGTATGTGTATGATCTTTTTTATAGAAATAAGTTCCGGTTACTTTTGCTTCGCCGAATTTCTCCATTTCCACAGCCATTTTTTCATTCAAATTGATGAAAGTAACTTTTTCTTTTTCAGCAATTTGTTTCGCCCATAAACCGTAAGATTTGTCGTTTCTCGGAACTTTTCCTTCCTTCCAATCATTCCTTGGAATTGGTGAACAAATAATCGGAATTGCTCCTTTTGATTTTGCTTCGCGAACTACTTTCTGAATATACCAGCCGTAGCTATGAACCGTTTCGTGTTTTTTGGTAATTAAATTGTCAATTTCCTGTGATTCATTTCCAATTCCTTTAAAAGTACCACGCGCACGAATAGTGTCGTTAATTGGTCCGTCGTCATTGTGTCCAAACTGAATCAACACATAATCACCTTTTTTAAGTTTGTTCAAAACTTCAATCCATAAACCTTTGTCCTGAAAAGTTCTGCTGCTGGTGCCGCCCAAAGCATGATTTTCGATATTGACTTTTGTAGTATCTAAAAACTGACCAATATAATCTCCCCAGCCCCAAAGCCCACCTGCGCCGTCGCCTTTGCCGTTTTTTACGGTTGAATCACCAACCATGTAAACGGTTGGTTTATTGTTTTTGGTGGATGTAAAATTGAAAAATAAAACTGCTAAAAGTAAAGCAGAGAGTATTTTAATTGATTTCATAATTTGTGAAATGTAAAATGTGAAATGTCAAACGAGGTTTTTCTTAAAGTTTTTTTCGTCTAGTTTGTCATTTCGACGAAGGAGAAATCACACACGCAACTAGACAAAGATTGACGATTTTGATTGTAGAGCTTCTAGTGTGATTTCTCCTTCGTCGAAATGACAACTTTGTGTTTTAGGCAAAGATTAAAACATGAAACTTGAAACAAAGAAAACTTGAAACAAAAATTTAATTTCTAAAATCAAACCACAAATTCATCTTAATTCCGTCGTCACCGCTTTTAATTCTGATGTTTGTTGGCTGGCTTTGTGGTCCTTGTTGTTCTAAAGGTTTGAAATCTCTCATCGCTGGAATTTCATACATAAACGAAATATCGCCTTCTGGAAATGCTGGTTGTGGATTACTTCCAGGGAAACCATTTTTAGGTAAATCAGGTGTAAACAATCTTAAGAATAAATTATCAGATTCACTGAAAACTTTAAACGATGAAGCGCCTGCTTTCAAATTTGCTCCTAATAAATTCGCATGATAACCTTTAAATTCTGGATAAACTAAGTTTTCAAAACTTTCTCCCGTAATTGTATTGTTATAATCTTTCTCCCAAATTCCATAAGTTGTTCCTTTAATTCTGTTTTTCCAAACGTGGTAAGGACCTCTTCCAAACCATTTGATTCCAGTCACTTCTTTTTCAGGAAAACTGAAAGTAATTCCGAAAGAGTTGATTTTATCTTCAAAGAAAGCGCCGTCAAAACCATCAAAACCGCTTGGTGCTTTTTCGTTTTTAAGAACCACCATTTCCATTTTAAATCTTCCGTCTGGTTCCATAGTCCATTTGATAGAAGAAATCCCACCAACGTATGAAACCGTACAAACTGCCTTATCGCCTTCCTGGGAAACCTGAATATCTTTTAATTTCGCTTTCATTCCAATTGGGCGCGGGCCATTTGTTAATGGAATTGTTGAAGTTGCATTTTTAACCGATGTAATTTCTCCATTTTCCGAATTCAAAACAACTGTAACATCGCCACCTTTTAAAGTAACATCACTTGCTGTTTTTATTACAGATGTTTTTGCTTTTGTATTTTGAACCGCTAAAAATTTATTAGCATAAAATAAAGCTTTGTGAATAGGCCAAGTCCAAGTATAAATTTCTTTTCCAAATTGATCATAAGCCGAAATCGATAAAACATCACCTTCAGCAAAATTACTCGGAACAGCAAACTGAATTTTGCGTGTTTCTCCCGGATCAATACTCGGAATCTTGATTTTTCCTCCGCTTATTTCTTTGGCAGTTCCAGTCGTATAAAGCACATTTTTATCGGATTGTAATACTTTGAATTCCATTTTGCAGGTATTCAAATTACTGAAAAGATAGTCGTTTTTGATTAAGAACGAACCATCAAAACCTTCAGTGACTTGTTTTGGCTGAAACTGAATTGGCGCCCAAACTTCTTTTACCGTATAATAACTTCCTTCTCTTTCACGATGTGGACCTAAAATTCCGTCTGCAGCTAAAGAACCTTTTGAATCAAATTTCGCATCACCTTTCCAATCAGAGCGAAAAACGGCTTCATCCAACATCGCCCACATAAATCCTCCTGCAAAAAGCGGACTTTCTTTGTAACGGTTCCAGAAATCTTCCAGCGCTGCGCCATGTCCGTTATCATATGTTCCGTGCATAAATTCGGTTGGGAAAAATACATTTTCGCCAGCATTAAAACGATGCATTCCCGTTAAGTAAGTCGGGTAGTGGTGTGTGTCCCAGCCATTAAAATCGGCCCAAGGATGAATCACAATTCTTTTTTGAGGATCAAGATCTGCAAAGACTTTATCAGTATCATAATTCCATCCGCCTTCGTTTCCGTTATCCCAAATAATTACTGAAGCATGGTTGACATCGCGAGTAATCATTTCTGTCGCTAATTTTTTCCCAGTTTCAGTATCATAAGAATTTTGCCATCCTGCTAATTCGTTCAAAACAAAAAGACCAAGCGAATCACAAACCTCTAAAAAGTGCGTGTCCGGTGGATAATGCCCACGAACGGCATTCATATTCATGTCTTTGATTAATTTTCCGTCCAGTTCGCTGATGCGTTTGCTGGTGCTTCTTCCGCCTTCTGGCCAAAACGAGTGACGGTTAATTCCTTTCATAATGATTTTGGTACCATTAAGATAAATTCCGTCTTGTTTTTTAAACTCTAAAGTTCTGAAACCGATTCGTTTGTCATATTGATGAACTGCAGTTCCGTTTTGTTTTAAAACCAATTGTAATTCATATAAATTTGGATTTTCAGGATTCCAAGGCTTTATGTTTTTCCATTGTGCAGCAATAGTTTCTTTTGTAGATTTCGCTTTAAGCGGAAAAGTAAAAGTCTGGAAACTTTCTCCGTTTAAACCTTTTAAAGTCGCTTCTAAAGTGGCGTTTTTAGAAACATTTTTAAGATTGACATCAACTGTAATTGAACCATCCATTTTCGGATTTACAGCAATATTTTCAATATGTGTTTTTGGTGAAACTTCTAACCAAACCGGACGATAGATTCCGCCAAACAACCACCAATCCGCTCTTCTTTCTGCCGCATTTACGGATTTATTTGCTGATTGTTTCCAAACATGAACTTCTAAAGTATTTTTTGAACCGTATTTTAAAAGAGATGAAATATCATATTTAAACTCATAAAAACCACCTTGATGAATCGCTCCGGCCAGTTTTCCGTTTACTTTTACTTCAGTATCCGTCATTGCACCGCCAAAAGCGATTAAAACATCTTTGCCTTTATAATCTGCTGGAACTTCAAATTCATATTTGTATAAACCTTCTTCTTTGCTTGGCTCTTTTTGGTTCAATTCTTTGTACCAACGTCCGTATGTATATTCGCCAAAACCTTCCAATTCCCATTGTGACGGAACATTTATTTTTGACCATGTTTTGCTGTTGTTTCCATCGGTACAATAAAAATCCCATTGCACAGGATGTTCAAAATCTTTTCCTGAAAGATACACTTTATCGGTTTGTTGAGCATTGCTATTTTGGGTCAGAAAAAGCGAAAATGCAAGAATGGAGAGATTTTGGATAGTGTTTTTTAGTAGCATAGTAAAGTGATTCTTTGATGGTTAATTGCCATCTGGTTTAACAATTTCAAATCGGACGCTCATTGGCAAAGTCCAGCTTGAAATGAAATTTGGTTTCTTCGGATTGTAATTTGGTGTTTCTTTTTTGATGTGTTTGTTTAAAGGAAGATCAAGTTCACGAATTCCCTTTAAAACGCAAAGGGCAATTTCGTTGGCTCCAAATCCATTAAAATGAGTATTGTCATCCAATGCTTTTTCCTGCCCAGGAAAAGTATTGGCAGGATATTGTACAAAAGCTTTTCTTGAAGGTTCGTCGCCCCAAGCTTCGTACAATTCGGTTGTCATTTTTGTAACATCAATTAAGGCGATATTGTTTTTTTGTGCAACTGCTCGCATAGCAGCAGGAAATTCACCATGTGTTTCTTTTAAAGTTCCATTTTCATTGAAAAAACGGCGTTGTGTTGGCGTCACCAAAACTGGAATCGCGCCTTTTTCTTTAGCCGAATTTACAAACTCAGCCAATAAAGTCGAATAAGATCCAAAAGCGCCATTGCCTTCGCCTTTTATTTTTTCATCATTATGTCCAAATTCTACAAATAAATAATCTCCTTTTTTGATTTCAGAAAGTATTTTTTTCAAACGATTTGCTCCTTTGAATGAACTTAAAGATGAACCCGAATAAGCATAATTGGCTACTACAATATTTTGATCAAAATAATTGGTAATGAATTGCCCCCAAGACGCCCAAGGTTCAACATCTTGATCTGTAACAGTTGAATCTCCTGCAAGATAAACAACAGTTAAATTGTCTTTTCTAGTTATTTTAATACTTTGAATCGACGCTTCGCCAAGAAATTCAAGCGTAAGTTTATGATCCCAGTTTAAAATTTCTTTTTCA
This sequence comes from Flavobacterium resistens, assembly GCF_900182645.1. Lineage (GTDB taxonomy): Bacteria > Bacteroidota > Bacteroidia > Flavobacteriales > Flavobacteriaceae > Flavobacterium > Flavobacterium resistens. The sequence goes on from NZ_FXTA01000006.1 coordinate 177,507, forward strand.
CGATCTTTTAAGCTGATATTGGTTTGATCGTCAATTTTGATATTTCGGACATTTACATTAAAAGTATGTGTTACTTTTTGTCCTTTTTTCGCAACAAATTCATTCAGCATTAATCGTCTTGATTCTGCTTTTATGGTCACTTTTGAATCTTTTTCGTTACTTCCTATAGTAACTTCGACTTGATAATTTCCTTCAGGAACAGCAACTGAAAAGTAAGCTGGTTTTGTAACCGAGAAAGAATTAGCATTGATTTTTACATTCGAAGCCGAATTAAAATCAAATCCATAACCTTTTGTATCTGTATAAAATAATGCATTGTTTATTAAAGTATTCTTTTTGTTTTTTACCGAATTTCCAAAAACAAAAAGCTGTGATTTTGTTTTATCATTTACGCTGTCATTTTTATTTTCTGAAGAAGAATAAACAGCATTTTTGACAAGCAAATTAGAATGCATAGCAAAGAACTGATTCGGCATTGCCAAACAAATAACCATCGATAAGAAAGTACTGATTTTTACCAATTTTTTGAGATTTTAATTTTTTTATTTTCAAACTTAATGGTTCATTTTTGATATAGTATCCTGTACTATGATGTTAAAAAGAATTTAAAAACGCCAAAAATTAATATACTTTTTATATTTCGTAAATCAGGAAGGTACAGGATAGTATACCACAAAAAAACAAAGAAATTGCATCATAATTATTGAATTAATAAAAAAAAGCGATTTTAATTTTATTTAATTCTTAATTAGATTTTGCCATTTTTACTGCTTTATGAAAACAAAAAAAAAATCTTTTACAACGCTTTTAAGTTTGCTTTTTTTATTTCCAATATTAACTTTTGGACAAAATAAAGAAGTACGCAAACTGCATTATGCGCCAGAAGAAAATAGTTTTGTTTTAAAAAATGGAATTCGAAAATTCAATCGGGCTTTATATGGTTCGAATACCGGATTTAGAGTGGAAACAGGTGATTTGCCTGAATTCGCAATGTACATGCCGGGAATGGGAGGAAACTTCAAACTCGGAATTTTAAACGGAAAAGAAAGTAAATGGATTACCGAAGCTTCTAAAATTGATGCACGCTACCTTTTAGGCACAATGCATTATACAATTGAAGATGCTCTTTTAGGAAATGGAAAATTATTTATCGATGTTGTCGCTTTAAAAGAAAAAGAAGGTTTTATTGTAAAAGTTTACGGAAATTCAGTTTCTAAAAATGTAAATATTATTTGGGCTTTTGGTGGTGCAACTGGAAAGAAATTTAGTCGTGACGGTGATATTGGTACTGATCCAGAATCCGTGTTTTATTTGCAACCAGATTATTGTTTAGGCAATAAATACACTTTGCAAAAACAATCTTTTTTGCTGGAATACGGTTCCGAAAGCAACAAACAGAAAACCGGAAATAATAAAAGTCTAATTGGATTTTTTCCAGAATCGGAAGTGCTTTTAGCGAATGCAAAAAATCAAAAGTCTCCTTTAGAATTGTATAATTCAAGTGCAGAAAATTTGCCAGTTATTTTAGGTAAAACAAGCAGTATTTCTGAAAGAGCTATTTATTGGTATTTTTCTACAGAAGAAATAAAAAAAGCTGTTTCGCAAAAAGAAATCGAACAGCTTTATGGAAAATCAGTTCAGGAAACACAGGTTTTAGCGAATCGTGTTAAAGTAAAAACACCAGATCCTTATATCAATAATTTAGGTTTTGCACTTTCAATTGCTTCAGATGGAATTTGGGAAAATCCAGCGTATCTACATGGCGCAATTGCATGGCGAATGTACCTGAATGCGTGGCGTGGTGCCTATACGGCAGATCCTTTAGGTTGGCACGACAGAGCAAAAACACATTTTAGTAGCTACAGCAATTCGCAAGTAACGTCACCTGAAAACGGTCCAATTGTTTTAGATGAAGAAAGAAATCTGGCACGTCAAAAAGAAGAAATGGGAACTTCAATGTTTAGTAGTGGTTACATTTCTCGAAATCCGAATAAAAATACTGTTGCGCATCATTATGACATGAATTTGGTTTTTATTGATCAAATGCTTCGTCATTTTAAATGGACGGGTGATATTACTTTTTTAAAAGAAATGTGGCCAACAATTGAACGACATTTAAATTGGGAAAAACGAAATTTTGATCCAGATAATGACGGACTTTATGATGCTTACGCCACAATTTGGGCGAGTGATGCTTTGCAATACAGCGGTGGAGGCGTAATCCATTCTTCGGCATATAATTATTATGCGAATAAAACCGTTGCTGAATTGGCAAGAAAAATTCAGAAAGATCCAACTCCTTACCAAAAGGAAGCTGCTAAAATTTTGAAAGCTTCAAATGAACAGCTTTGGCTTTCTAAAAAAGGAATTTTTGCCGAATATAAAGATGCTTTAGGAAACCGGTTATTGCACGATTCTCCTGGAGTTTGGAGTATTTATCACACGATTGATTCGGAATTGTCAAACTCATTTGAAAGTTACCAAATGCTGAATTACATAAATAATCAGATTCCACATATTCCAATTTCTGCAGATGGATTGGATAAAAAAGACCTTTACGTAATCAGTACAACAAATTGGCAACCGTATACTTGGTCAATTAATAATGTCGCTTTGGCCGAGCAATTACATACTTCATTGGCTTTTTGGCAAGGCGGACAATCTGAAAAAGCATTTAAAATGTGGGAAAGTGTTTTGATCGAAAGTATGTATTTAGGCGCTTCTCCCGGTGGTTTTGAACAGCTTTTGTATCAGGATAAAATGCGTGGAGAATTGTATCGTGATTTTGCGGATCCAATAGGGATGGCATCTCGAACTTTGGTTGAAGGACTTTTCGGAATTAAGCCTGATGCGATTGCAGAAGTTTTGACTATTCAGCCCGGTTTTCCTAAGGAATGGGAAGAAGCTTCTTTAGAAGTTCCAGATGTTTCAGTTTCTTTCAACAGAAAAAATAGACAAGATAAATATCACATCGAAAATTATTTTGCACCAAAAATGAATTTGAAGTTGATTCTGAATGCGTATTACGACGGAATTGAAAGTATTAAAATAAATGGGAAAAATGTTTCATGGAAAGAAATTCCTGAAAGTATTGGAAATCCAAAAATTAGTATTGAAGCTCCTTACAATAAAGTGTATGACATCGTTATCAATTGGAAAAGCGGCACTTTGGTAAAAATGAGTACGCAAACGTCATACAATTCCGGTGATGCATTAAATATTCTTATTGGTAAAGGAGAAATTGTTTCGGTTTATGATCCGCAAGCTATTTTGGGCGAAATTGTAAAATCAGAAAGAACATTTCAATCTACGATAAACGGCGAAGGAAATAAAACATTTTTCATACAATTAAAACAGGGTGATTTTTCTTGGTGGCAACCAATTGAATTGAATTTAAAAGGCAAAAAAGAATTAGTGAAAGTGACAGATTGGGATATTCCTTTGGAGAAATCAGAACGTCCAGAAACCATTTCGCTTTTTTCTTATTTCAATGCAAAAGTTACAGATATTTTTACAAACGAATATTTGTCTCCAAGACCGCAGACAGTGACTTTACAGCTTCCAAAACAAGGAATTGGAAATTGGTGTTATCCAAATATTTCGGTAAAAATTGACGCTAAAGGTTTGCGCGAAAAAGCAAAACAAACGGGAGAAATTAAGACACCAAACGGAATTCCGTTTAAAACGCCTTCAGATGAAAATCAGAAAAACATCATCTTTACTTCGATGTGGGATAATTATCCGAAAAACATTGATATTCCGCTTGACGGAAAAGCTTCACACGCTTATTTTATGATGGCCGGAACCACAAACCCAATGCAAAGCCGAATTATAAACGGAGAAATTAAAGTAAATTATACTGATGGAACTTCTGAAATTTTGTCTTTGAAAAACCCAGAAAATTGGTGGCCAATCGAACAGGATTATTTTGTTGACGGATTAGCTTTTACTACCGATGCGCCAAAACCGCCAAGAGTGTATTTGAAAACCGGAGAAATTTCGAGAGATTTTAAAGATTTTACAGTTATAAAAGGATTCACCAATTATGGTGTCGACGGCGGTGCAGGAACAATTCTGGATTTGCCATTGGATAAAAATAAAATATTAAAAAGCTTGACTCTAAAAACAATTGCCAATGATGTTGTGATTGGTTTGATGAGTGTGACTTTAATTAGATAATGATTTTAATTAGAAAATGCGTCAATTTGATAATTAGATAATTGTGAAATGTAAAACGAGCCTTTTTGAACCTGAAACTTGAAAACTGAAACCAAAAAATAACCGAATGAAAAAACAACTTTTAATTATTGCAATTTTATTTTCAGCATCGTTGTTCGCTCAGAAAATCGATCGAAAAGCATTGGTGAATCGCCACAACGTTCAAATTACGGCTATCGATACTTTAGCTTCTTTGACTGTTGGAAATGGTGCTTTTGCCTTTACTGTTGATGCAACGGGATTACAGACTTTTCCGAAAACCTATCAAAATGGAATTCCGTTAGGAACCGAGTCGGAGTGGGGATGGGACAGTTATAAAAATACAGAGAATTTTAAGTTTTCTGAGACTTTAAAAGACTATCAGCAATACGGAAGAAATGTTTCTTATACGGTTCAGATTAAAGAACCAAAAAGAAAAGTAGATGCGATAAATTGGTTCAGACAGAATCCGCATTTAGTTCAATTGGGAAATTTAGGTTTTGAAATTTTGAAGAAAGATGGAAGTCAGGCAAAATCATCAGACATTAAATCGATTTCGCAAAAACTGAATTTATGGACAGGAGAAATTGAAAGTTATTTTGAAGTAGAAGGAACTCCGGTAACAGTTTTGACCGCTTCTCATCAGGAAAAAGATGCAATTGGCGTAAAAGTTAAATCAGATTTATTACAACAGAAACGTCTAAAAATTAGTTTGAGAATTCCGTTCCCAACTGGAGATTGGGCAGATTTCGGAACCAAATATGAAGGAGCTCAAAATTATACAAGCACATTAAAACAAAAATCAAAAACAGAAGCTGTTGTAACACATGTAATGGATAGCATTTCGTACAACGTTGATTTAATGTGGAAAGGAAATGCCCAAATTAAAAAAGCTTCAGATCATTATTTTGTGATTGAAGTTTCAAACACCAATACATTAGAACTGAGCTGTCTTTTTGCTTTGGCGGATAAAAAAACTGAGAATTCTTCTTTTGAAACTATTCAAAATAGCAGTATAAAAGGCTGGGAAGAATTTTGGTTAAGCGGTGCAGCAGTCGATTTTTCAGGAAGTACAGATCCACGTGCGAAGGAATTAGAGCGAAGGGTAATTCTTTCGCAGTATTTGACAAAAGTGCAATGTACAGGAAAAGTACCGCCTCAAGAAACCGGTTTGACTTACAACAGTTGGTACGGAAAACCGCATTTAGAAATGCATTGGTGGCACGGTGTTCATTTTGCACTTTGGAACCGACCAGAATTGTTGGAAAAAAGTCTTCCGTGGTATCAAAAAGTTTTTGATAAAGCTAAAAATATTGCAAAAAGACAAGGTTTTGAAGGTGCAAGATGGCAAAAAATGACCGATCCTGATGGGAATGAAAGTCCGTCGTCTGTAGGTTCATTTTTGATTTGGCAGCAACCGCATTTTATAACTTATGCCGATTTAATTTATCGTGCAAAACCAACAGCCGCAACCTTGAAACTATACAGTGAACGCGTTTTTGCAACTGCCGATTTTATGGCTTCTTTTGCTAATTATGATGCTAAAAATGATCGTTATGTTTTAGGTCCGGGCGTTATCCCAGCACAAGAACGCTTTAAGGCGATGGAAACTTTTAATCCAACTTATGAATTGGCATATTGGAACTGGGCATTGAAAACAGCAATTTCATGGAAGCATGGGTTGAACCAGAAAGTGCCTGAAAAATGGGAAACCGTTTTGGCTAAATTATCAAAACTTCCTGTTTCTGGTGACGTTTATTTAGCAACAGAAAGCGCAACAGATTCTTATACAAATCCAGAATTTAAAACCGATCATCCATCAGTTTTAGGAACTTTTGGAATGCTTCCTGAAACTTCTCTTTTGGATAAAAAAATCATGAAAAACACTTTTGATTTGGTTTGGAAAACTTGGTCTTGGGATAAAACCTGGGGTTGGGATTTCCCGATGACAGCGATGACGGCGGCGCGATTAAATATGCCAGAAAAAGCAATTGATGCTTTGTTTATGAATGTGACCACAAATACATATTTGAAAAACGGACATAATTATCAGGCAGAAAGATTGACATTATATCTTCCAGGAAATGGAGGATTATTGACAGCCGTTGCTATGATGTGCGCCGGCTGGGACGATTCAACCGAAGAAAATCCGGGTTTTCCAAAAGATGGAACTTGGAAAGTGCAGAGCGAAGGATTTGCAAAGATGTTTTGATTTTTAAGATTCTAAGATGCTAAGGTTCTAAGTTGCTAAGGTTTTTAGCCTTTTTTGTCATTCCGAGGAACGAGGAATGACAAAAAAAACAATATAAATCTTTTAAAACCAGCGTTATCCGTGTGCTGATGATAATCCAAAATAAAAAATAACCAATCATGAAAAAAATAACTCTATTAATACTATCACTTTTATCTGTTTCCATTTTTGCACAAAGGCAAATGGAAAATCTAGATCGAGGCGTTATTGCCATAAAAGACAAAGACCAGTTTTTTATTGGCTGGCGTGTTTTAGGAACTGATCCTGATAATCTTGCTTTTAATTTATATCGAAAAAGCGGTAATAAAAAAGCAGTCAAATTAAATGACAAACCCATTTCTGGACCAACAAATTTTTTAGATACGAAAGCAAATGTGCTGGAAGAAAATACTTGGTTTGTCAAAACAGTTTTAAAGGGAAAAGAATCAGATGCAAAAGGAAGTTTTACGATTCCGGCTTCAAGTCCAGATAAAGATTATTTGTCAATTGTATTAAAACCAATTGAAGGATATACTGCAAATGATCTTTCGGTTGGTGATTTAGATGGCGATGGAAAATACGATTTGATTGTGCACATGACTGGGAAAGGACACGATAATTCGCATACCGGAATTACAGATCCACCGATTTTTCAGGCTTATACTTTAGAAGGGAAATTTTTGTGGCAGATTAATTTAGGCAAGAACATTCGTGAAGGCGCACATTATACACAATTCATGGTGTATGATTTGGATGGAGACGGAATTGCCGAATTGGTTTGCAAAACTGCGGATGGAACTACAGACAGTCAGAATAATGTTGTTGGAGATGCTTCAAAAGATTGGGTAGATCGTGACCCGAATTCAGGAACTTATGGGAAAATTTTGAAAGGACCTGAGTATCTTTCTGTTTTTGATGGAAGGACTGGAAAACTCGTTACAACTGTTGATTATATTGCAGAAAGAGGTGATCTTGCCGGTTGGGGCGGTCATGGTGGAAGCGGAGGAAATGATACAAAAGGAAATAGAATTGATCGTTTTACGGCTTGTGTGGCGTATTTAGATGGTGTACATCCGAGTGTTGTAATGTGCCGTGGTTATTACGGAAGAACGGTTTTAGCTGCTTGGGATTTTAAAAACGGTAAACTTACCTCAAGATGGGTTTTTGACAGTAAAGATTCTGAAAATCCATATTCTGGAATGGGAAACCATAATCTTACGGTTGCAGATGTTGACAATGACGGAAAAGACGAAATAATTTATGGTTCAATGTGTGTTGATGATAATGGACAAGGTTTATATACAACTGGTTTCAGACACGGAGATGCGATTCACGTTTCCGATTTAGATCCAGATCTTCCTGGTTTGGAAGTTTTTGGAATTCATGAAATTGAAAATGGCACAACGGGTCCAGGAGCAACCATTTTTGCTGCAAAAGACGGAAAAGTGTTATTTACGGGTTCAATAAATGAAGATGTTGGAAGAGGTGTTGCAGATAATATTGATCCGGAGTTAGGAGGAGCGCAATTTTGGTATTCAGGCTCTCCTGATTTATATGATATGAAAGGAAAAGTGGTTGGAAAAGCGCCAAACTCAATTAACTTTTTAATTTATTGGGATGGTGATACTTCGAGAGAATTATTAGATTCTAATCATATTGACAAATACAATAAAGGAAGATTGTTTATGGCAACTGGAGCAGTTTCTAATAATGGCACAAAATCGACTCCGGCACTTTCTGCAGATATTTTTGGCGATTGGAGAGAAGAACTAATTTTAAGATCAGAAGACAATAAAGAATTGAGGGTTTATTCAACCATAATTCCAACAAATGTTAGACAATATACTTTAATGCATGATCCACAATATAGATTGAGTATTGCTTGGCAGAATGTAGGTTATAATCAGCCTCCTCATACAAGTTTTTATATGGGAAAAGATATGAAACCGGTACCTAAGCCAAATATTTCTTTGGTTAAAAAGTAATTTGTCGCAAAGGCACAAAGGCACAAAATTTTTATTGTAGAGACGCACAGCAGTGCGTCTTTCGCATTTTATAAACACAACATTGTCATTTCGAGGAACGAGAAATCACACTAGAAACTCTACAAAGAATGTCACAAATCTGTGTCGATAAACGAGTGTGATTTCTCGTTCCTCGAAATGACAAACTTTGAAAAATCTTAGAATCTTAGCATCTTAGAACCTTAGCCCCTTAGATAGAATTTCTATCAATAAAATTAAAAGGCACTTTATATTCTCCTTTTTCTTTATTTAAAATCATTCGTGCTGCTGTTTCTCCCATGACGTTGAAGTCGGTTGACATAACTGTGATGCCTAATAATTCTTTTAATGGTGTATCGTTATAAGAGATTACGCCGATTTCTTTTCCTAAAATATATTCTTCATCGCGAATCTGTTTCATTAAATTCACAAGATCAGATTCTTCAATAGTAATAAATAAATCGCCTTTTTTCAGAATCATATCATCATAAACTTCGCTCAAAATCTCAAAATTGATTTCGTGTTCCACACAAAATTTTCTGAATCCGTGCAAGATTCTTCTTGGATAAGGATAAACCGCTTTTTCAGGATAAACCAAAATCAACCTTTTGTATTTGGTAATTTTCGATAAACCTTCTTTTAGCGCATTGTAAATATCATTCTCAAAATCCTGATAAATTTTGATGATTTCGCCTTCCATTCCGAGTTTGATATTGTCCATAATGACCAATTTCTCTTTTGGAATGCGCTCGATTGCTTTTACAACTTCATCAGTAAAACTCAAATGTTTTAATTCATCTGTTTTGAAATGTGTAGTAATGACATAATAATCGTAAGCGCCTTCAAATTTATCAAGAAGATTCAAAAACAAAGTTTCATCACAATGATATATATGTAAATCAGTATGCGCATTTGCACCAACAGTATTAATAAAAGAGCTGTAAGTTTTCATTTTATATGCGCTCAATTTATTGAATAAAAAAAGCACATTTACCTTCGATTCCAGTTTTGTTCGGGTAATATAATAGCCTTTTCCTCGAATAGAAGAAATGATTTTTCGTTCTTTTAATATGTTATAGGCCTTTTCGACAGTATCGCGAGACATATAAAACTCCTCGCTGAAACTATTAATTGAAGGTATTTTTTGATTTATTTTTAGATTTCCGTTGGCAATATTCTGTAAAATTGAATCTACAATCTGCTTGTATTTTGGAACCCTTGAATCTTCATCAATTTTAATAAGTTTAATCATTTTGCAGGTATTGAAAATTATGCTGAAAAATTTACAAGTATAATTTTGAATTAAAATTTGGATATAAAGTTTTACTTAAAACCTGATAAAGTGTTGTAATTGCTACTTTTCTCACAAAATATCTCAAATTAAATAAGGCTAGTTTTATGTTTTTGGAGATTTGCTTAAATATTACAAATTGAAGATATAATAATTACGAAATCGATTGCTAAAATAGAAATTTTAAATTTATTTTTCTACTTAAAAACCATTCTTCTTCGCAATATTCTTTGGTTTTAACATAATTCCTAAAATCATAAAGGATAGTACAGGACAGTTTTCTTTTTTACATTCTCTTATTTTACAAAACCAGATTAACTATCAATAACCACAAACTAAATTTAATAAATGGAATCATTACTAGGTATTATTTTTCACTCCATTGGAGGTTTCTCTTCGGGCAGTTTTTATATGCCTTTTAAGAAAGTTAAAAATTGGGCTTGGGAAAGCTACTGGCTTATAGGAGGATTTTTCTCTTGGCTAATTGTGCCGCCAATTGCTGCTTATTTAACTATTCCAAATTTTACCGAAATTATCGCAACAGCTGCTCCATCAGTTAAAGCATTAGCATTTACAATGGGATTGATTTGGGGAATAGGAGGACTTACTTATGGCCTTGGTGTTCGCTATTTGGGAATGTCATTGGGGAATTCGATTACTTTAGGATTCTGTTCTGCTTTTGGCGCTTTGATTCCACCAATTTACTATAATTTCAATGCAGTAGAAGGCAAAGAATCAATCAGTGATATGTTTGCGAATTCAGGCGGACAAATGGTTTTGGCCGGAGTATTAATATGTATTATCGGTATTGCTATTTTAGGAAAGGCAGGAATGCTGAAAGAAAAGGATTTTGCAACTGGTCATGAAGATAAAGACAAAGATTTTAGTCTGGTAAAAGGACTTATTATTGCTATAGTATCAGGTATTTTAAGTTCGTTCTTTAACTTCGGAATTGAAGCCGCAAAACCAATGGCTAATGTTGCTAATGAGGCCTGGAAATTAGCAAATCCAAATCAGGGAGAATTTTTATTCCAAAATAATGTAAGTTATATCGTTATCCTTTGGGGTGGCTTAACAACTAACTTTATATGGTGTATTTATTTGAATTTCAAAAACAAAACTTTTTCAGATTATACAAATACAAAAACGCCAATTGCTAAAAACGTCTTGTTTTCTGCAATTGCCGGAACAATGTGGTTTTTGCAGTTTTTCTTTTATGGTATGGGGGAAAGCAAATTAGGAAATGGTGCAAGTTCTTGGATTTTGCACATGTCGACCATCATTTTGACAGCCAATTTCTGGGGATTCTATCTAAAAGAATGGAAAGGAGTTTCTAATAAAACAATGAGAACTTTTGCGTGGGGAATTGGTGTAATCATGCTTTCGATTGTTTTAGTCGGAATCGGAAATTCATTATAAAAATCAACTAAAATCAAAACAACCAAATGTCGAATATAAATACAAATAATATGAATTTTAAGCACGTAAGCTATCTTTGGGATGACGCTAAAGCAAAAGAACTAGCTGGTGATGAAGTAGCGCTTTTTATTTATCGCTCTAATTTACTTGGAGCCGATTTAAGATTGACAAACTACGGAGGTGGAAACACGTCGGTAAAAATTACAGATAAAGATCCATTAACAGGTGAAAACTCTGAAGTAATGTGGATTAAAGGCTCTGGTGGAGATATCGGAACATTGACAAAATCAGGCTGTGCAGCCCTTTATTTAGATAGATTGCGCAATCTTGAGAATGTATACAGAGGAATTGAGTTTGAAGATGAAATGGTAGAATTATTCAATCACTGTATTTTTGATTTAGCTTCAAAAGCACCTTCAATCGATACGCCTTTGCATGGTTTCTTGCCTTTCAAACATATCGATCACTTGCATCCAGATGCAGCAATTGCAATTGCCGCTGCAAAAGACGGAAAACAAATTACAGAAGAATTATTTGATGGCGAAATTGGCTGGGTTGGCTGGCAACGCCCTGGTTTTGACCTTGGACTTCAATTAAGAAGCTGTCTGGAAGAAGCTGAGAAAAAAGGAAAAAAACTTCGCGGTATCATGTTAGGTTCTCATGGTTTATTCACTTGGGGAGATACTGCATACGAAAGTTATATTAATACGCTGGAAGTAATCGAAAAATGCGCCGAATACTTAGAAAGCAATTACGGAAAAAAACGTCCCGTTTTTGGAGGTAAAAAAATCGATAGCCTTCCAGAAGCGGATCGTAAATTAAAAGCAGCAAAAGTAGCTCCAATTTTAAGAGGTTTCTGTTCATCAGAGCGTCAAATGATTGGGCATTATACAGATGATGCAAGAGTTTTGGAATTCATTAATTCTAATGATCTTTCCAAATTAGCTCCGCTTGGAACTTCTTGTCCGGATCACTTTTTAAGAACTAAAATCAGTCCTCTGGTTTTAGAATTAGATCCAAACGAAGATTTGTCTGATGTTGATGCAATTAAAGCAAAATTGACGCCAGCATTTGAAGCCTATCGTGCAATGTACAAAGACTATTACAATGCATGTAAAAAATCAAATTCACCAGCAATGCGTGATCCAAATCCGGTTGTGATTTTATATCCTGGAGTTGGAATGTTCACTTTTGCAAAAGATAAAACAATGGCACGCTTGGCATCTGAATATTATATCAATGCCGTAAACGTAATGAAAGGCGCTGAAGCAGTTTCAGAATATACGTCATTGCCACACCAAGAAGCATTTGATATCGAATATTGGTTATTGGAAGAAGCTAAATTACAACGTATGCCAAAACCAAAAGCATTGTCAGGAAGAGTTGCTGTAATTACAGGTTCTGCTGGCGGAATTGGTAAAGCTATCGCGAAGAAATTTGCTCAGGAAGGTGCTTGCGTGGTAATCAATGATATTAATGAAGAGCGCTTAGAATCGGCTACAGCTGAGTTTGTGAAATTGTTTGGTAAAGATGCTGTTTCAAGTACTTTATTGAATGTTACTGATCCAGATAGTACAGAAAAAGCATTTGATGAAGCTTCTCTAGCTTTTGGAGGTGCGGATATTGTGGTAAATAATGCCGGAATCAGTATTTCTAAATCTATTGCAGAACACACTTTAGAAGAGTGGGATAGATTATACGATATTTTAGTAAAAGGACAATTTATCGTTTCTAAAGCCGGAATCGAAGTAATGCGCAAACAAGGTTTTGGAGGAGATATTGTAAACATTGTTTCTAAAAATGCAGTGGTAGCGGGACCAAATAATCCTGGATACGGTTCTGCCAAAGCAGCTCAGGCGCATTTAACACGTTTGATGGCTGCAGAATTAGGAGCTGATAAAATTCGTGTAAATACAGTAAATCCAGATGCAGTAATTTCAGATTCAAATATCTGGTCTGGCGGATGGGCTGAAGGGCGTGCAAAAGCATACGGAATTACAGTTGAAGAATTGCCGGCTTATTATGCAAAACGTACATTATTAAATGAAATTATATTGCCAGATGATATTGCAAATGCGTGTTTTGCTTTCGTTGGCGGTTTATTAGATAAATCTACAGGAAACGCTCTAAACGTTGATGGCGGTGTCGGAATGGGCTTTTACAGATAGATTGTTTAGTTTTTTTAAGTTTAAAACAAAGGTGGTTTTTTGTAATCTAACGTTCGGAAATTTTCGAGCGTTAGATTTTTTTAAAATTTAAGAACTAAAAAAACGCAAAAAAATAATTAAGATTAACCAAGAGCGCAATCGATATAATGTGTTAAATTGTGCGCTATTAAAATAAAATGCTATGTTAATTGAATCAAACAATATTGCATCTCATAACGAGGGATTGCTGAAAAAACATCAAAATAAATTTGCTTTTACAGCATCAGAAATAGAAAATGCAGAATCGATTATTCAAAAATTAATTGATTTTCAAATCGCAATTCCATCTTGGGCTTTAGGAACTGGAGGAACTAGATTTGGACGTTTTGCAGGTGGAGGAGAACCTCGTTCATTAGAAGAAAAAATTGAAGATGTAGGTTTGCTTCATAAATTAAACAATGCTTCTGGCGCGATTTCGCTTCATATTCCGTGGGATATCCCAACAGATTATAAAGCAATCAAAACACTTGCAGCGCAGCACGGATTAAAGTTTGATGCCATGAACTCGAACACATTTCAGGATCAAGCTAATGCTGAGCATACATACAGATATGGTTCGCTTCAAAACGTAAATAAAGCAGTTCGTAAACAAGCAATTGCTCACAATATCGAAGTTATTAAGCACGGAATTGAATTAGGATCTGATTCATTAACAGTTTGGTTAGCTGACGGATCTAATTTTCCTGGACAATTAAACTTCCGCAAAGCATACCAAAATACATTAGAAAGTTTAGAGGAAATCTATGATGCATTGCCTTCAAACTGGAAATTATTTTTAGAATACAAATGTGCTGAACCAAATTTTTACTCAACAACTGTTGCAGATTGGGGACAGTCGTATTCATACGTTCAAAAATTAGGTGACAAAGCAAAAACACTTGTTGATTTAGGACACCATTTACCAAATGCAAATATTGAGCAAATTGTTTCTATTTTGCTTATGGATAATAAATTAGGAGGTTTCCACTTCAACGATTCAAAATACGGAGATGACGATTTAACTGCTGGAGCTTTAAAGCCATATCAGTTGTTTTTGATTTTCAATGAACTAGTAGAAGGAATGGATGCAAGAGGAATGAACCACGCCAAAGATTTAGGCTGGATGATTGACGCTTCTCACAATATCAAAGATCCTTTAGAAGATTTATTACAATCGGTTGAAGCGATTATGATTGCGTATGCACAAGCACTTTCAGTTGACCGAAAAGCTTTAGAGCAAGCTCAGGAAGAAAATGATGTAGTTAAAGCACAAGAAATCCTTCAAAATGCTTTCCGCACAGATGTTCGCGCATTAGTTGCTGAGGCTCGTTTGCGTTCTGGAGCAGCTTTAAATCCAGTTGAATTATATCGTTCTCTTGCTGTTAGAAGCAATTTAATTGGTGAAAGAGGATTAAAAACAATGGCAACAGGACTATAATTATAAATTATTAATTGTTAATTATAAATTATGAATCCAAAATTAACAATTGATAATTAACAATTTACAATTAAAAAAAATGAATGTAGTTGCAATTTTTGATATTGGTAAAACAAACAAAAAGGTTTTTTTATTTGATGAAAATTATAAAATTGTTTGGGAAAAATCAGTAAATCTTGATGAAACCACAGATGAAGATGGTTTTGCTTGTGAAGATATTGATGTTCTGAAAAACTGGATACTTGACCGATTATCAGAAATAAAAGAGCTCACCAACTATGTTTTAAAAGCAATCAATTTTAGTACATACGGCGCTAGTTTTGTGTATATTGATGAAAACGGAAAAGTTTTAACTCCTCTGTATAATTATCTGAAAGATTATCCAGAGGAATTAAAAAAAGGATTTTACAGCAAGTATAAAGGTGAAGAGAAATTTGCAGTCAAAACGGCTTCTCCGGTTTTAGGAAGCCTGAATTCTGGAATGCAGATTTACAGATTTAAAGAAGAAAAACCAGAGTTGTTTGAAAAAGTAAAATATTGCCTTCATTTACCGCAATATTTAAGTTTTCTTTTGACAAATGAGGCTTTCGCCGATATTACAAGTATTGGCTGTCATACGAATCTTTGGAATTTTAAAAAGATGAAATACCACAAATGGCTTCAAAACGAAGGCATTTCAGATAAAATTCCGCCGTTGCATTACGGAAAAGATGTTTTGAAAAAAGAAGGTGATCTGGCAATTGGAGTTGGACTTCATGACAGTTCATCGGCAATTATTCCTTATACAATTAATTTTACGGAGCCTTTTGTTTTATTATCGACAGGAACCTGGAGTATTTCGCTGAATCCTTTCAATAATAAACCGTTGACTTTTGAGGAATTGCAACAAGATTGTTTGTGTTACATGCAATACACTGAAAAACCGGTAAAAGCAGCGCGATTATTTTCGGGCAACGAACATGAAGTGCAGGCTAAAAGATTAGCTGCTCATTTTGATGTTCCGTTTGACAGTTTTAAAGATGTTTATTTTAATAAAAAGATTGTGGCGACTTTACGATCGCTTAATTTCCAGATTATTTATCCAAAGAAATACGATTTTGATATTCTGAAAGAATGTCCTTTTCAAACAAGAGATCTTTCCTTATTTAAGGATTATGAAACAGCTTATCATCAATTGATGCTGGATCTTGTTGAACAACAAGTTTTTTCGACTAACTTAGTGATACACAATAGTCCTGTAAAGAAAATTTTTGTAGACGGAGGTTTCAGCAAGAATTCCATTTTTATGAATCTGCTGGCAGAAGCTTATCCCGATATTGAAGTTTATGCAGCATCGATGGCACAGGCAAGTGCATTAGGCGCAGCGCTGGCAATCCATGAAAACTGGAATCCAAAACCAATTCAAAACGATTTAATTGATTTAAAGTTTTATAAGCATTAGAATTTATAGCCACAGATTAAAGACTTAATAAAGATTTTTGTTTCTCGCAGATTTGGCAGATTGTGCAGAAAAAAATCTGTTTAATCTGCCAAATCTGCGGGCTAAAAACAAAATAATAACAAATGAAAATCGGACTTTTTATACCGTGTTATGTTGATCAGTTTTACCCAAAAGTTGGAATAGCGACCTATGAACTTTTGCAGAAATTAGGCTGTGATGTTCATTTTCCGATGGGACAAACTTGCTGCGGACAGCCAATGGCAAACAGCGGTTACGAACATTTAACAAAAGGCTGTAATGCAAATTTTATCGCGAATTTTGCCGGATTTGATTACATTGTTTGTCCTTCTGGAAGTTGTGTTTTGCACGTAAAAGATCATTTACATGATGAAAAATTAGAAGTTGTAGCTTCAGAAATGCGTAAAAAAGTTTTTGAATTGACAGAGTTTATTACTGACATTCTGAAAATAGATCACATAGATGGAAATTTTCCATATAAAGTTGGAATGCATCAAAGTTGTCACGGTCAGCGTGGTTTAAAGCTTTCGCAAATGACCGAATTAAACGCACCATTTTTCTCAAAACCAGAACAATTGCTTCATAATATAAAAGGTTTGGATTTGGTTTCTTTATCTAGAAAAGATGAATGTTGTGGTTTTGGCGGAACTTTTTGTGTAAGCGAAGAAGCGGTTTCTGTAAAAATGGGGCAAGACCGAATCAAAGATCATGAAAATCATAATGTAGATTATATTACGGGAGGTGATATGTCGTGCTTAATGCATTTAGAAGGAATTCTGAAAAGACAAAACAGCCGAGTAAAAACCATTCATATTGCCGAAATATTAAATACAATGGCGTAGAAAAATGGTCACGGATTTTACGGATTAAACTGGTTTTCGCTGGTTTAGAATTTATTAAAATCGGTGTCAATCTGTTTAATCCGTAAAATCTGCGAGCCATTTTTTAAAAAATATTACCATGAAAAAAATTGCACTTTGTTCCATTCTATTTCTTTCCATCCTCTTTTTATCATTTAAAAAAGATCCATCTACTGTGAAGCAAACAGAAGTTGTGGTAAAAGCACCTTTTGAAATGCCAGCGATCAAAATTCCCGATTTCAGCAAATGCAAGGAATTTTCGATTATTGATTTTGGCGCAGTAAAAGGAGATAAAGAAAAAACATCAGAGGCAATTTCAAAAGCGATTTCAAAAGCTAATAAAGCTGGTGGAGGAATTGTCGTAATTCCGGAAGGCGAATGGCTGACAAAGAAAATTCATTTTAAAAGCAATGTAAATCTGCATTTGAATAAAGGTGCAGTTTTACTTTTTTCTGAAGATCCAAAAGATTATTTGCCTGCAGTTCGTTCTACTTGGGAAGGTTATGAATGCTATAATTATTCACCATTGATTTATGCGTATCAATGTAAAAATATTGCCATTACAGGCGAAGGTGAATTAAAAGCTAAAATGGACGTCTGGACAAAATGGTTCGCACGCCCAAAAGCGCATATGGAAAGCTTGAAAAGATTATACTATTTGGCTTCTTATAAAAAACCTGTGGAAGAAAGACAAATGGTAAATGATACGGCAAATTTGCGTCCGCATTTTATTCAGTTCAATCGTTGCCAAAATGTTTTAATGGATGGCGTTAAGATAACGAATAGTCCATTTTGGACAATTCATCCGTTTTTATCAAAAGATGTCGTAATCAGAAACCTTCAGGTGTATGCGCATGGACATAATAATGATGGTGTTGATCCGGAAATGTCTCAAAATGTATTGATCGAAAATTGTGTTTTTGACCAAGGAGATGATGCGATTGCAATTAAATCGGGATGTGGTATCGATGCTTGGAATCTAAATACGCCTTCAAAAAATATCGTAATGCGCAATTGTACAGTCAAAAATGGTCATCAATTAGTGGCTATTGGAAGTGAACTTTCGGGCGGAATAGAAAATGTTTTTATTGATAACTGTACCGTTGTTGACGGCGCAAAACTAAATCATCTTTTGTACATTAAAACAAATGAAAGAAGAGGTGGTTTTGTAAACAATATTTATATGACCAACATTACATCGGGTAAAATTGATGCAGGAATTCTCGGTATAGAAACTGATGTTTTGTACCAATGGCGTGATTTGGTTCCAACAATTGAACGACGCCTTACGCCAATAAAAAATGTACATTTAGAAAATATAAAAGCGACAAATGTGAAGTTTATTTCGAGAATTCAAGCTCAGAAAGAACTTCCGGTTGAAAATATTTTCCTGACGAATGTGAGTGCTGATAATGTTCAGGGAGAGAAAGCAATTCACGAAAATGTAGTGAATTTTGTCAGTAAAAATTAAATAGTTAAACCAATCTCGTTATAATAAACTTTTTAAAAGATGTCTTCAAAAAAAACAATAGAACATAGTGAAGCCGCCGCACGTTTTAATAAAGATGTTAAACGAGTGGACTGGCATGACGAAACGCTTTGGTTTGTGCGTGAAAAACGTGATAAATCGGCGCATCAGATTCCGGATTGGGAATTACTGCGTGAAACAGCTTCTAAAATTAAGAATAATGTCCTTTCTAATATTCACGATTATTTAATTGAATTTGAAGCAAATGCACAGAAAAACGGAATAAAAGTACATTGGGCAGCCGATGCAAAGGAACATAACGAAATTGTGCATTCTATTTTGGTAAAACACGATGTAAAGCAAATGGTGAAATCAAAATCAATGCTTACAGAAGAATGCCATTTAAATGAATATTTAGCCGAAAATGGCGTCGAAGTTATCGATTCTGATTTAGGAGAATACATTGTGCAGCTTCGTAAAGAACCGCCAAGTCATATTGTTTTGCCTGCAATTCACCTTAAAAAAGAAGATGTAAGCGAAACTTTTCATGAACATTTAGGTACAGAAAAAGGAAATTTTGATCCTCAATATTTAACCGAATCGGCGCGACAACAGCTTCGTGATACGTTTTTAACCCGAAAAGCAGCTTTAACCGGAGTTAATTTCGCGATAGCAGAAACGGGAGAAATTGTGGTTTGTACAAATGAAGGAAATGCTGATATGGGCGCGCATTTAGCCGATGTTCACATTGCCTGCATGGGATTTGAAAAATTGATTCCGAAAAGAGAACATTTAGGCGTTTTCTTGAGATTATTAGCAAGAAGTGCCACAGGACAACCGATTACCACTTTTTCAAGTCATTTTAAAAAGCCAAGAGACGGGAAAGAAATTCATATTGTAATTGTTGATAACGGTCGAAGCACGCAATTGGGAAGAGAAGATTTTAGAAATTCGTTGAAATGTATTCGTTGCGGTGCTTGTATGAATACATGTCCGGTTTACAGACGAAGTGGTGGACATAGTTATCACAATGCAGTTGCAGGGCCAATTGGTTCTATTTTGGCACCTAATCTTGACATGAGTAAAAATGCTGATTTGCCTTTTGCTAGTACACTTTGCGGTTCTTGTACCAATGTTTGTCCGGTAAAAATTGATATTCATGATCAGCTTTATAAATGGCGTCAGGTTTTGGTGAAAGAAGGGCATACGCCAACTTCAAAAACGATTGCAATGAAAACAATGGCAACGGTATTGGCGAATCCTACGGTTTTTAATATCGCAGGAAAATCAGGCCGATTTGTAATGAAAAATGCTCCAGGTTTAGTCAACAATAAAATGAACAAATGGTACGATCAGCGCGAAATGCCTGCAGTTCCGGAAGAATCATTTAGAGATTGGTACAAGAAAAATTCAAGAGAAGCAAAAGAGAAAAACAATGAGCAGTAAAGCCGATATATTAAATAAAATAAAACAGAATCAACCCGATTCTGTAACCGCTTTGCCAGACTTAAAAGTTTTAGGTTCTGAACAATTTGATGTTTTAGAAACCTATAAAACGGTGCTAAAAAACATTGGCGGAAATGCTGTTGAAGTTTCTAATTATGATGAAGTGATTTCGTATATCAAAGAGCATTATAATATCGAAAAACGCATTGTGACAACACTTCCTGAGCTTTCAGAAATTGCATCTTTAGACTGGACAAATGACGATCCGCATTCGCTTAAAAACGTTGAATTAACAGTTATGAAAGCACATTTTGGTGTTGCTGAAAACAGTGCACTTTGGGTAACGGATGATATTTTAGGACAACGTGTTTCGCCTTTTATAGCGCAATATTTGGCCATTATAGTAAACAAAGAAAATATATATCCAACAATGCATCAGGCGTATGAAAAAATAGGAAATCAGGAATATGGTTTCGGAACTTTCATCGCCGGACCTTCAAAAACGGCTGATATTGAACAGTCTTTGGTTTTAGGGGCACATGGTGCGAGAGGTTTGATTGTTTTTTTATTGGGGTAGGATTTTATTACTTTGAAAGTGGTTTAAAATATAAACTGCGCAGGTGTCTTTTTGACTTTGCGCAGTTTTTTGTTTTGTGAAATTTATTTAAAACTAATATAATTTATATTTGAATAGATTTATGTGCGTTTGTTTAAAAAATGATATGACAAAACTAATTATTCGTTTTTTTCTAATATTGACAGCAAGTGTCGTTTTATTTAAGTTTAATTATTTTGATAATTATGACTTAATAATTGAGTTTTTGTTAATCATTGGTTTAATTTTAAACTACAGAAAAAATGAAAATACTGCTGAAGCTATTTCTAATTATTTTTATTGGCCGATAATGATGTTTGTAATTTTTTTGCATGCTAAGATTAGTCTTTTCAGTTTTATTGATGCTTTTATAATTCTTTTGTGCCTTAAAACGCTTGTTTTATTTTTGAATTATTTTAAATATAAAAAAATCAGTGTGACGAGTTCATATTTGAGTAAGTTTTGGATTTTTATATTTTATATGTATCTGACTGAAATTATATTAAACAGTACTCATGGTTTTAAAAGTTTATTCTATTTTATTGGTTTGATTTCATGTTTTGAAACTTTTTTGATTATTATAAAAAATAAAGAATGGAAATTAAATTGCATTAGTATCTGGTAATTTGATTATAAAATTAATTTACTTACTCAAGTTCCAGCTTTGGCAAATGCTTCAGACTTTGTGCTATCAATCTAAAAAACAAAAAGCCATTTCCTTAAGAAATGACTTTTGCTTCGACTAAGCTTTTTGCTCTGTATTTATTGAAAGTTATAAAAATAATAGTTACAATTACAAGGAGTGCAAAATCGGCAACGCCTAATAATAATTGCGTTTTTACTTTAAATAAATTAGCAAACCCGTAGCTGAATATTGAACTGATCATATACATAACACCACCTGTAAGTCCGCTTGCGATTCCGGCATTTTTGGAGAAACGGCTTAAACAATATCCATAAATTATATTGAAAATAAAGCCGCCAGCAATATGAATTCCGATGATAAAACCAATTAAAGTATAAAGGCTGCTTCCGAAAGAAGAGGTAAAAATCATCAGTAAAACTAAAGTAATCTGAACGGCAAATGCAATACTTACTTTTTGTGCCAAAGGTTTTTTAATCATCGATTTTGCAATAATACCGCCCGTCATTAATGAAAAACCAGAAAGCAAAGAACTGTATCCTGTCGTAATTGCAGAATAACCCAAAACACGTTCAATAATAAACGGACTAGATAAACTGTAAACGACAACCATTCCAAACGAAATTCCGATAATAACCAAACCTAAAGTAAAATCAGCCGTTTGAAGCATTCCTTTGTAAGTCTGAGCAATCAATTTTAATTTAAATGGATGATAATGTTTTAATGATTCTCCACTGTAAATAAGTTCCAAAATCAGAAAAACCAAGGATAATCCGCCAAGAAAATAAAAGTTAGATCTCCATCCAAAACTGTTTTGCAGATAACCGCCTAAAAACGGTGCCATAATAGGAGCACAGGCCCAAATGATGGAAAACATACTGATGTAGCTTTTCAGTTTTTCGCCTGTAAATAAGTCAACAAAGTAAGCGCGTTTTCCTACTACGATAAGTGCGATTGTAATGCCCTGAATAATTCGCATAGCATATATAACGTAGATATTCGGAACTAATGCGATTACAAAACTCGTAATTGAAAATAAAGCAAGTGAGGCCAAACTGATTTTATATCGCCCGAAACTATCCAAAATACTTCCTATAAAAAATTGACTTATACCAACACTAAACATAAATAAAACCAGCGAAAGCTGTACTGCCGAAGCCGAAACATGTAAATCATTTGCCATTGCCGGCAAAGAAGGTAAATAAATATCTGTAGCAAAGCCAGATAGCGGAATCAATGCCAAGGCTAGTATAGTACTAAATCCCTTGTGATTTTCTTGTAAAATTCTCATTTTGTTATTTTTTAATTGTTTTTGTTGTGTTTCAATTGAAACTTATTTAATTTAAATTAGACCGAACGGTCTAAAAAATAGTAAAAAAAATATGTTATCGAACATATCTTTTAAATTCATCCTTTATGCTTTCTAAAACGATTAGCATTTGCGTATGATCACCACTTATTTTTTCGCATAAAATGGCACCTTCAATCATGGCAAAAGTTTTAATGCTAAACTGTTGCGGATTAATTTCTGCCTGTAATTCATTATTATTTATTCCATCTTCAATTATGGTGTAAAATCTTTTTTGAGCTGACTGAATTGCTTTTTTTACATATTCTTTCACCGTTGGATTCGTATCATCTGCATCAACTCCGAAGTTTAAAATTGGACAACCGTCAACCATTGTTTCGTCATTTCCGTATACATCCAATAAATTGAAAAGTTTTTCCTGCGCCGTTTTTCCTTTTGAAACTGCGGTATCTAATTTGTTTGCCAATTGCGCTCTCAAATAAATAAATGATTCAATGCAAATTTCTTCCTTGCTTTCAAAGTTGCCATAAATACCGCCTTTTGCAAGTTTTGTAGCTTCCATAATATCAGTGATTGAAGTTCCCGCCATCCCTTTTTTATTGATAATTGGCGCCGATGCTTCTATGATAAATTGTCTGGTTCTTTCTGCTTTGCTCATGATATTCATTTTTGACATTGCAAATTTAGACCGAACGGTCTAAATTTGCAATAATTTTAACTTTTTATTTTAAAATGGAAGTATTTTTTTGATTTTTGAAGTCTTGATTTTTAATTTATATTTGTTTGAAACGAATAATATAATAGAAAAAGCAACATTTAAAAAATGAAAAATATAGTATTATTTCTAGCTATTATCTTTTATTCTTGTAAATCAAAAAATTGTGCAAGCACTAATAATAAATTAGTGGCTGAGTTTGAAAAAAATATAAAAATAGTTCAAACTGCACATAATAAAAAAGAATTGAGAGTTGTAGAATATAGAAAAGCTATTATTTATTTGTCAAATACAACAGGTATTATGACTCTAGCAGATTATACGGAACCCGTTGGATACTTAAATGATGAAGATTATATAAGAGATATGAAATTATGGAAAAAATGGTTAAATGAAAATCGTTGTATGTAAAGACATTTCTATTACTGTGCGAAGTCTCTCGATTTCGTAAGCACTCCAATAATCCGCAAGAAGAATCAAAAAAAAGTAATTACGGACAGAATATAGCAATGGATACGAAGTTGGGTAATTAAATTAATCATTATGAAACGAATATTATATGCTATGTTGATTGTCCTTTTTTCGATGTGCAACACTCCCATAATAGAATTTGATAATTCAAAAGATATAAATTTAGCTCCACAGGAAATACTTTTAAAAGATTTAAAGGCAACAGAAACTAAATATTCGGTGTTAATTTTTACTACGGGATTTGAAAGTGAGAATTTAATTGTAAATAATTACGATAGCTTAATTTATAAAGGATTAATGAAGACAAATAAAATACAACCTCTCGCTAAGTTGTTTAGAATTGAAAATACATGTAGTACTAAAATAGAGGATTTAGACAATCACATTTCTTTTGAAATTAAAAAGTCCCTTATAAATAAATATAAATTTGTGTATGTTCGTAAAGATTATAATAAAAACAAAAGATATGTTATAACTTATAGTAATAAATTAAAACGCATCTTATAGACTTATTTGCCTAGTGAGACTGATCGTTAGCGCAGATTTGCAATTTGTGCCCAGCTATTGCTGTAGGAAGTCTCCCGACTTCGTACCCACTCCAATAATCTGCAAGAAGAATCAAAAAAAGTAATTTAGGATCAGAATATAGCAACTAGTACGAGGTCAGGAGACTTCGCACAGCTCTTTAAAACTAAAAATCTGCGCTAACGATTGAGGTCAGATTACTTTATAAAATGGGATTAACAAATGATGTAAAAACATTTTATAAGCAAACCTTTATTAAAACTAAAAACGTAAGATTTACTCTTACACATCAGACATAAAATCAAAATTTTATGAATTGATTTTTGCAAAATACCTATAAATAAGCTTATAATTGTGCTTTCTACACAAATTCACAAAAAAGCATACTATTTTGAAGTATTTTGTTCTGCATTTTATACTGCTGTTTGGTTTCACTTCGCTGAGTTTTGCACAGGATAATCCGGTGAAATTTCTTGATATTTCTGACGGTTTGTCGAACAATTCCGTGATGACTATTTTTCAGGACAGCGACGGTTATCTTTGGTTTGGAACTTACGACGGACTAAATCGTTACGATGGTTACAACTTTAAAGTTTTTAGAAACCGAATCAACGATAAAAAATCACTTTCCTTTAATGCCATTTACAATATCGAAGGCGATTCTCGAAAAAACATTTGGGTTGGAGGCGCAAACGGAATCAGCATTTACAATAAAGTAACGACCACATTTCAGCCGGCTGAATATCTTTCATCGAATAAAAAGAAAATCTTAAATGGTATTATCCATCAGATGCGCTCCGTTTCTGAGAATCTGTTTTTGATTGCTTCGCAGAGTTTAGGTTTGGTTAGTTTTGAAAATGGATCATTTGTCGGGAAACAAATTCCGCTTACTGTTTTGGGCAATAAAATCAGCATCAATAATTATGATGCGATTGCGATTCAGGAAGATAAAAAGAATAAACATTCGTGGGTTTACGTGCGCAATGTTGGAATTTGCAGTTACAGTTATTCGTCTAAAACCTTAAAAGCCGTTTTCTCGCTTTCAAAAGAAGTTAAGGCAATGAAATTAGCTTCTGACGGAAATCTTTGGTTGGGAACAGATGAAGGACTTTTTCTCTTCAACACAAAAACAGGAATTATTTCAGACAATTATTTTCCAAATAAATGCAGTGTAACTGATCTTTTGATCGACAAGAAAAAAGAGCTTTGGATTACGACAGACGGTTGTGGCATTTACAAAGTCATCGGAACAAATAAAAAAGCGATTCTGTTTAATAATGTAAACGATAATCAGTTGGCAAAAAGCAATTCGGTTTGGAGTTTGTATGAAGATAAAGACGGAAACATTTGGTTTGGTTCTTTGCGCGGTGGTATCAGTATGCTGAGCAATTCGCCAAAGTATTTTAAAAACATTCGATACAATGCCAAAGATCCTGCTGAAAACTTCATTTTGTCTTTCTGTGAAGATGAAAAAAAGAATCTTTGGGTAGGAACTGATGGCGCTGGATTAAAATATTGGAACAGAAAAAATAACTCGTATATCAATTACGGAAATAAACTTTCAAGTCCGTTTATTACTGGAATTGTTAGGGATAATAATAACGAAATTTGGCTTTCGACCTGGGCGGGCGGTGTCAATAAAATTAATCCGAAGAACAATTCGGTTACGCAATATTATTGTTTTAATCCTTTTACGAAACAAATCGAAAAGAATATTTGGTTTGTTTACAAAGATTCAAAATCGAATATTTGGGCGAGTGCGACAAATGAAGGTTCGCTGTATTTTTTCGACAGAACAAAAAACAGTTTTGTGCTTTTTGACAAATCGGTTACGAACTTGCAATGCTTGACGGAAACCAGCGATGGAAAACTTTGGGGCGGAAATTATACCAATTTATTTTCGATCGAAAAAAATACAAGAAAAATCAATAAAGTTTCGATTGGAAACCCAATTCGCTGTATTCACGAAGACAATGACAAAAATCTCTGGCTGGGAACTCAGGAAGGCGGACTTTTATTATTTGACCGAAAGAAAAATACGTTTAAAAGACTGACAACAGATGATGGTTTGCCGTCAAATACGATTTTAAGACTGCTCGAAGATAAGGAAGGAAATCTTTGGATGAGTACTTATAATGGAGTTTGTAGATTTGATAAAAAGAGACAAACGTTTCGCAATTTCTCTGTAAATGATGGTTTGCAGAGTAATCAGTTTAGTTTTAATGCCGGAATTGAATTATCGACTGGAGAGTTTCTTTTTGGCGGAATAAACGGCTTCAATATCTTTTTTCCTGAGGCAATCAAAGGATTCAATCAGAAGAATAATTTATTGCTGAGTGATTTTTATGTGAATAATCAATCTATAGAAGAAAGTAAAGTCGAAGTTACAAATGACGATTCGACCAAAATGAAAGAAGTAAGTTTAGATTATGATCAAACGGCTTTGTCATTAGAATTTGTAGCAATTGATTACAACAATGCAGATAAAATAAATTATGCCTATTTCCTTGAAGGCTGGGACGAACAATGGAATTATGTGGGTCAGGCCCGAAAAGCAAATTATTCGAGGCTGCCGGAGGGAAAATATACGTTTAAAGTAAAAACGACAAACGCAAAAGGTGGCTGGAACAAAGAAGTCAGCCTTATTTCAATTGAAGTTTTACCGCCTTGGTACAGAACCTGGTGGGCGTATACTTTGTATTTGCTCGGAATTGCGGGGGCACTTTTTGTTTATTTGGATTACGAAAAAAATAAAGAAGCACTAAAATATAAAGTCAAAATCGCCGAATTAGAAAGCAAGAAAGAAAAAGAAATTGCCGAGAAACAATCGTCAATGTTTACCTATATCTCGCATGAATTCAGAACGCCGCTTTCGCTGATTATAAATCCGCTGAAAAAAGCAGTTCAGAAAGAACGTGTCGAAAACGGATCTTCGGGCAGTGATTTGGCAATTGCGCATAGAAATGCGAGACGTCTTTTGAGTTTGGTCGACCAACTTTTGCTTTTCAGAAAAGCCGAAAATGATGCGGATTCACTTAGATTATCGCCTATAAATGTCAATAAACTTTGCAATGAAGTGTATCAATGTTTTGTAAATCAGGCCAAAGACAAAAACATTAATTACAATTTTGACATTCCTGAAAATGAAATTGAGATTATTGGCGATTATGAAAAAATCGAAATTTCGCTTTTTAACTTAATGTCGAATGCTTTTAAATATACTCCAATTGGCGGCGAAATTAATCTAAAATTAACCGAAACTAATTCGGATGTTGAAATGGAAATTTCAGACAGCGGAGAAGGAATCGATAAAGCTGATATTGACGTTATATTCGAGAAATTCAGACAAATTAATTCGAAAGTTTCTATAAGTACCGGTTTTGGAATCGGGCTTTTTATCGTGAAATATTTTGTAGACAAACACAAAGGAAAAGTAAGTTGCAGTAGTGAAATTGGAAAAGGAAGTATTTTTAAGTTGACATTCTTAAAAGGAAGCAGTCATTTTGAAAATGCGGTTATTACAAATGATGTGCAGCAAAGAAGTCAGCTTTTTGACGAACTGAATATTGATGATACTGAAGAAAATAATTTGGTTAATAATCAGATTTCAGAAACTGATTTTCAAACCGTAATGCTGACTGAAAAACGCACCATTTTAATTATTGACGATAATGATGATATCCGAAATTATCTAATCAAATTGTTTTCTGAAAATTATATGGTTTACAGTGCCGAAAATGGAGAAGAAGGCTTGAAACTGACCAAAAAACATATGCCTGATTTGGTTATCAGCGATATTACAATGGAGCAAATGGACGGTCTTGAGCTTTGCCGAAAGATTAAGGAAAGTAATGATTTGTCTCATATTCCGGTTATTTTATTGACAGCTTCAAAAAATCCAGAAACGCATTTACAAGGAATTAATGACGGTGCCGATGATTATATCATGAAACCTTTTGATGATGATATTCTCGTTGCGCGTGTAGAATCGTTATTAAAAAACAGAAGCAATCTTCGTACTTATTTTCTGGACAGTATTACATTAAAAGAAAATACACAGAAAGTTCCAGCTGAATATCAATTTATCCTAAAAAAATGTATTGATATTGTTGAAGCCAATATTCATAAAAAAGATTTTACCATAAAGACTTTTGCCCAAGAAATGGGAATGAGCCACAGAACGCTTTATACTAAAATCAAGATTATTTCGGGTCAGACTTTAAATGCTTTTATACGATCACTCCGGATTCGCAGAGCAGCAATGTTAATGCTGACCGAAGATATGAATATTGCGCAGGCAAGTGCCGAAGTTGGTTTTGAAGATCCTAAATATTTTAGACAACAGTTTGTAAAACTTTTTGGAATGACGCCTTCAGATTATATTAAAAAATATAAGAGCTCTTTCAACTCTGATTTGAATATTATCAGTTAAAAATCATTTTCAGACTTTACATTTTCTTAAAGACTTAATTGCATTTTGCAAATGAGAGTGTATTTTTTTGAAAAATTTCAAACGTTTTAGTCTTAAAGCAAGGAATATTTTAATAATTACAGATTCTTTAAAAATATAGGATTATTTTTTAATAGTCTGTAAATTTTAATCATTTATAATAGTTAATTACAAATTTGACCTCCTTTTTTTTCCATTTTACCCCTCCTTAGAAGTGTGATTTAAACATTTCTTTGCATCTGTAGTAATCGATTAAGTTGTATTACTGTAGAATTATTAAGTGTTATTTTTTTGATAAGTTTTTAATCAGTTTAAAGAATTGAGCCTTCTTTAAAATAAGATTGTAAGAGTTGGTTTTACGTATTACTTATCTGGCCCGCGACAAAATCGCGGGTCAAAAAAAATAAAGCTTTACTGTTTTAGAAAAAGAAAAAAAAAGGAATATTAATCAAACTTTACTAACATGACAAAAACCAAACCACCGATTTTTCATTGTCTGTTTCCGTCTCCAAAAAGGAAAAGACAATCTAGATCTTCAAAAATGAGTCCGACTCATTTATTTAAACAATCACTTTACGCTTAAAAAGAACAAACTAACCTAACCTTAAAATTAAAGAAATGAAAAAGAATAAATTTTTATTTTTTCTTGCCCTTTTTGCCGTTTTGTTTACAGGATGTCAAAGTAACGATTCAGATTTTGCTCCATCTGATGATCCTACGGTAGTGATAGCTACAAAAGAGATTTATGGCGCACCAAATAGAAAATTCGAAATCAAAGCAGCGCTTGCTGATGATTTAGGATTAAAAAGTGTAGAAATCCAAATTCCGGAATTATCACTTGATAAAGTGATTTCGTTTGCAACAGATCCTTTGTTGAAAACATACGATCTAAGCTACTTTTTTGAAGTTCCGGCAAACAGAGGAACTTCTGAAGCTTTCAAAATAAAATTGACTATTACAGATGTTTCTGGAAATATTGTAAATGAGGAAATCAACCTTCGTTTAGACGGAGAATTTGCTGCACCATCTATTACTATGGTTTCTCCAAAAGAAGGAGCTGTAATTTTATTATCAACTAGCAATCAAATGCCAGTAAATTTTGTGGTAAACGACGATTCAGGTATTGATTATGTTCAAATTAAATGTGCCGCTTTAGGAATTGATGAAACTGTTCAATTAACGGGTTCACCTCAATCTTATACATTCAATAAAACCTATACATTACCAGTAACAGCTGCAGATTATGTTTTGACAATTACTGCAAAAGACAAATTTGCTATTCCAAACACTGGATCTTTGAATGTAAATATTGTGGCTACAAATGAGTATCCGGCAATCTATTTATGTGATCAGCCAAAAGGCACCAACCTGACTACTGATGCAGTTGGAGTTCCGATGTATTTCCACGAGAAAAGCGGACAGGATTTTGAATTCAAATATTACGCAGATAAAGACAACAAAGAAGTTTATTTCTTAGGTCAGGAATCAGATTTTGCCCCACATTGTTTTGGTTTAAATACTGCAGGAGAATTAGCAGATGATGTTGCTTCGGCACCAATTATTTTGCCAACAAAAGGATATTACAAAATTAAAGTGAATCCGAATACTTTAAAATATACAGTTGAGAAATACACGCCAACAAGCAAAGTATGGGCTGATATTGCGAATGGATTATGGCATGATGATGCGGCACTAAGAAAACCTTTCGTAAGTGTTTGCGGTGGCGGAATCAAAGATGCAAACTGGGATACTTGGAATGCATGGGTTATGACTGGATTGCACTTAAGCAATAATTCGGCAAATCCTTATCAATTAGTTGGTGAATACACTTTAACCGGAACTATGGAAGCCACTTTTACAGGCCAATGGTGGGATCCTTCTTGGAGATTAATCAAAAACGGAATCTGTACAATGTCGCCAGGTGAGAACGGAAATGCTAAATATCCAGCTGCTGCGGGAGTTTACAAAGTAGTTCTTGATACTGAGTTAGAAAGAGTATTTATCACAAAAAAATAGTTATGACTTTGTTATAACATTTAATAAATAAAACAGCTTAATATGAAATTTAAATATATAGGATTTTTTATTGCCCTAATGTGTACTGCTGTATCATTTGGACAAATAAAAATAACAGGTACTGTTAAGGATAAAGGTGCAGTACCAATTCCGGGTGTTAATATCGTTGTAAAAGGAGCTTCAACTAACACGTCAACAGATTTTGATGGAAAGTTCGCAATCGAGGTCCCGAATAAAAATGCGCAAATTGAATTGTCTTTTGTTGGTTTTGCCAATAAAATAGTTCCAGTTGGTGATAAAACTAATTTTGATATTGTTTTAGAAGAATCAAGTCAGGCATTAGATGAAATTGTAGTTGTAGGTTATGCTGCGGTAAAAAAGAGCGATGTAACGAGTTCTATTTCTTCTGTAAAAGGAAAAGAATTGCAAACTATGACAGTAGGAAACGTAACAGAATCGCTTCAGGGAAAAGTTTCTGGAGTACAAGTTGTAGGCGCTGGAGGTCCAGGTGCACAACCAAGAGTATTGATTCGTGGTATTTCTACAGTAAACTTGAGCACAGATCCGCTTTATGTTGTTGACGGAATCCCGATGGGAACAAGCATCAACTTCTTGAGCAACAACGAAATTGAATCGATGGAAGTTTTGAAAGATGCTTCTGCAAGTGCAATTTACGGTTCACGTGCATCAAACGGAGTTATCTTGATTACAACTAAAAAAGGAAAAGTTGGAAAAACAAGATTCAATTTTGATACAAGTTCAGGAATGCAGTTTATGAATAATCCGTATCATATGGCTGATGCACAAAGCTATGCAACAATTATGAACACGGCTTATAATAATTCTGGTTATTCAGATTATTTACCAAATCCTTCTCAATACCAAGGAAAAACTACAGATTGGTGGAATGCAGGAATTAGAAAGGCAAGTCCAGTTGTGAATGCTTCTCTTGGAGTTACAGGAGGTTCTGAAAAACATACTTTCGCAATCAGCTTAAACTACTACAACTCTGAATCGATGTACGAAGTAGGAGGTTGGGAAAGAATCACAATGAGAATTGCAAATGATTTTAAATTCTCTGATAAATTCTCTGCTGGAATTACATTAAACCCGCGTTACGAAACGTATGGTTCTCCAGGAAACTGGGCAGATTTTGACAAAATTGATCCAATCACACCAATTTACAAACCAGCAGATCAATTAAACGGAACTGAAAACGAATACAGTATTTATGCACGTTCTCCTTCTTATATCTGGAATCCGGTTGCAGCTGTAAAACGTTATGATGATTTTACAGATCAATACAACTTGAACACAAATGGTTATTTGCAATACACGCCAATCAAAGGTTTAGTGATTCGTTCACAAGCATCGATTGAAGTGGGAGATATCGTAAGAAATAAATTCAGTCCAGACTTCGTAATTGACGCTGCACACGAAAAAGCAGAAATCAACAGCGTTGAAAAATGGAACACTACAGATGTTAACTGGTCTTGGCAAAATACTGCTACCTATACTAGAACATTTGCAGAAAAACACAATGCCTCTTTAATGATTGGTAATACAATGGAAGAATACAACCAAAGCAAACTTTGGGGATATGGAGAAGGAGTTCCAAACAACTCTGATTCTATGAGAGAATTAGATGCAGCTACTAAAAATCGTAATAGCAGCGGTAATAGAACATCAAATTCTTTGATGTCTTATATTTCTCGTTTTTCTTATAATTATGACGGAAAATATTATTTGACAGGTACTTTCAGACGTGACGGTTCTTCAAAATTCATGGAAAACAACAAATGGGCAAATTTCCCATCTGCATCGGTTTCTTGGAGAATTTTGAATGAAGATTTTATGGAATCGACAAAAGATGTTTTAAGTGATTTAAGATTTAGAGCAGGTTGGGGTAAAGTAGGAAATCAAAACTTACCAAGTGCAGTTTATCAATCTAATATCGGAACAGGTTTTTACCCAATCGGAAGTGATATCGCGGATACTTCTTATCCTTCTACAATGGCAAATAAAGACATTAAATGGGAAACTGTTGAAGATGTTTCTTTCGGACTTGATTTCGGATTATGGAAAAATAAGCTTTCTGGATCTTTAGAATATTACCAAAAGAAAACAAACGATATGTTGTTCTTAAAACAATTTCCAACATATAGCGGTTTCCCTGGATATTCTACAATGTGGACAAATGTTGGTTCAATGAAATCAAATGGTGTCGATTTATTAGTTTCTTATAAAGACAAAAAAGGAGATTTCTCATACGGTGTTGATGTAACTTTTACAACTGTAAATGTGAAGATGATAAATTTATCTGCTGACGGAGAAAAATTATACGGTTCAAGCAACAGAACTTTGACTGTTGAAGGTAATGAGCCTGGTTATTTTTACGGATATGTTGCTGATGGTTTGTTCCAAAATCAAACAGAATTAAACTCTCATACTGATGAGCACGGAACAAAATTACAGCCTTACGCACAAGTTGGAGACGTTCGTTTTAAAGATATTAACGGTGACGGAAAATTAGACGATAAAGACAGAACAAAAATTGGTTCTCCTTGGGCTGATTATAACGTGGGTCTTAATTTGACTTTTGCTTACAAAAATTTTGATTTAGTGGCTAATTTCTATTCAAGTATTGGAAATGATTTGATCAACCAAAATATTTCAGATTTATATAATGGTGCAAGTTTGACAAATAAAGTTAACGGATTAGATCAAATGGCTTGGCATGGAGAAGGAACTTCAAATTATGTTCCTCGTTTGTCAAAAGATGATAACAACGAAAACTTTACAAAATTCTCTTCTTTATATGTTGAAGACGGATCTTATGTACGTATGAAAAATCTTCAGGTTGGTTATTCTTTCTACAATAAATTCGGATTGGATAAACTAAGACTTTCGTTATCAGGTCAAAATTTATGGACTTGGACAAATTATACAGGAGTTGATCCTGAAGTAGGAGGCGGAGTTTTAGGATCAGGTTTTGGTGGATGGAATTATCCGGTTCAGCCAACAATCCTGATGGGTCTTAATGTAGCATTTTAATAAAAACGATCATGAAAAAAATAATAGTATCATTAATCACTTTTTCTCTATTAGCAGTTTCTTGCAGCGATTTTATTGAAAAAGAAGAAAGAGGAACACAAACCTTAGAAAATTATTTTCAAACTGCACAAGAGTGTGAAAATTATGCAAATGAATTAACACGCAGATTATTAATTCCGAATGATTGGTGGACTTTAGTTGCGCCAAGAGTAACCAATGAAATGTCAACAGATGATGCCTGGATGGGTAACACAGGACAGGATAGTGGTGCGCACAGACCATCTTCGCAATATATCATTACACCTGACAATATGGGTGATATGAATAGTATTTATACGGCGCATTTTTACACGATCCAATCGGCTAATCTTGGTTTGGAGAAAATGGCTGCATCGCCACTTACCGAAGCTCAAAAAAATCAGTATATGGGAGAATCTCTTTTCGTAAGAGCCTATTGCTACTATGAGCTTGTAAATCTTTTTGGAGGAGTTCCGGTGTATACAAAATCTCTTGGAACTGGCGATTTGACTTTAAAGCGCAATTCAGCAGCAGAGGTTTATGCACAAATTGAAGCCGATCTTAAAGAATCTGCTGCAAAATTAGAAACGATTCCAGTTAACAGACAAGGAAGGGTTAACAAATGGGCTGCTTATGCTTTATTGGCTCGTGTGTCTTTGTTCCAGGAAAAATGGGCTGAGGCAAAACAATATTCAAATAAGGTTATTACTGAAGGACCTTATGCTCTTGAAGCTGATTTCTTGAATATCTGGAATGTAAATAATCATAACGGAGTGGAGTCAATTCTTGAAGCGCAGTCTTCATCAGTTCAGGATAAAAGTTTAGGTTCTATGCTTCCTACTTTAGCAGGAGCAAGGGGAGAAGACAAAAAGAATTTCCCAAGCAACGATGCTGCTGATGTTCTTGACGGTTGGGGATGGTGTATGCCAACAAGCGATTTAGAAAATGCTTATTTATCAGAAAATGATGTTATTCGTAGAAGAAGTACGATTACGAAATGGGGTGAAGCTGCTTACGGCGATGAGGTTTTAAATCCAACGCACAAATTCAGTTTGAATGATAATAAATCAGGTCGTATTTGCCGTAAATATTATATTCCAATTGCAACGCGTCGTTCTTTAGATAAAAAAGATGGTCACTTGCCATTAAACATTCCGCTGATTCGTTTGGCAGAAATGTATTTGACAAGAGCAGAAGCAAGTTATCATACTAGCGGAGATGCTTTGGCAGATATCAACATCATCAGAGCGCGTGTAAAATTAGATCCAAAAACAGGACTTTCTGGACCAACTTTATTGAGACAAATCTATAAAGAGCGTCGTTTAGAATTGGCTTTTGAAGGTTTACGTCTTTACGATATTCGCCGTGAAAAAGATCCAACAACAGGAAGACCTGTAATCGAATCTTTGATGGGACCAAACGGAACTTTCGTGAAATACAACTTAAGTTCAACTGATCCTTACGAAACTACAAACTTGAGAGAACCTCAGGATAAAGGAATTAATTTTAATCCTGCGAAAAACTTATTATGGCCAATTCCTCAATTGGAAATTGATTTGAGTGGCGGTTTAATCACACAAAATCCTGGTTATTAAAATGAGGTTTAATAGTCAAAATAAAGTAAGTCTGCTGTGTGCAGGCTTGCTTTTCGCTAGCTCACTTTTTGTGGCTTGCGACTCTGAAAAATCGGATAATTCAGGTTCTGAAAATTCGGTTGCCGAATTGAATGTGAATTTGGATATGAATCTTCAGACTATGGAAAGTTTTGGAGCTTCTGATGCTTGGCAGACTAATTTTATCGGAAAAAATTGGCCTTCGGATAAAAGAAATAAAATAGCCGATTTATTATTCAGCAGAGATGTTGATGCTGATGGAAATCCAAAAGGAATCGGACTATCATTATGGCGTTTTAACCTTGGAGCTGGAAGTACAGAACAAGGCGACGCAAGTGATATTACTGATGAATGGAGACGTACAGAATGTTTCACGACAGATGGTGTAAGCTACAATATGAATAAACAAGCTGGTCAGGTTTGGTTTATGAAAGCCGCTAAAGAACGTGGTGTTGAAAAATTATTGGCTTTCGCCAATAGCGCACCAGTTTACTTGACACAAAACGGAAAAGCGCACGCGAGCATTAAAGAATTTTATAATTTGAAAGATGGAAAAATGCCAGAATTGGCTGATTTCTGGGCTACTTCATTAGAAAAATTAAAAACAGAACACGGCTTAACTATCGATTATGTGAGTCCGTTTAACGAACCGCAATATGAATGGGACGGTTCTGGACAAGAAGGTTCGCCGGCGACAAACGCAAATATTTACAGTTTTGTAAATGTTTTGTCTCCAAAATTACAGGCTAAAGGACTTGCTGCTCAAATTGTTGTTGGAGAAGCAGGATCTTATGAATCGCTTTACAAAACAGTTTCTGGAAAAGAAAGTAGATCAAATCAAATTGATTATTTCTTTGGAGCAAATTCAACTAAAAAGATTTCTGGATTGAGCAATGTAAAGAAAACCATTTCTGGACATAGTTATTGGCAAGCTTGGCCTTTGAGCGAAATGATTTCATCAAGACAACAAGCTGCTTCAAGAATTCAGTCGGTTGGTGGTGTCAGTCTTTGGTCATCAGAATATTGTGTTTTAGAAAGTCCGGGAACAGCAGAATTGCCAGGCGGAGCAGGAGCAGGAAGAGATTTAGGAATGCCGCTTGCACTTTGGACAGCACGTATCATTAGTACAGATATTGCTCTTGGTGGTGTTACTTCTTGGCAATGGTGGACAGCAATCAGCCGTGGCGATTACAAAGACGGTTTGATTCATGTTGATGACAACGCAAGCAACGGAGCTGGAAATGCTGATTATTGCAAAAATGACGGTTACATCAGAGATTCAAAAACATTATGGGCTTTAGGAAATTTTTCATTTTTCGTAAAACCGGGAATGGTAAGAGTTCAAATTCCGACTGTTGATAACGCTACTGCTTTAAACGATGTCATGGTAACAGCTTATAAAGATGCAGCTACTAAAAAACTTGTAATTGTTGCAGTTAACATCAGCAAATCGGCGAAAGCCTATAAATTGAATTTGGCAGGAGGAGCTTTGACTGATAACAAATTGACGCCTTATACAACTTCTGAAACGTTAAGTTTAAAGAAAGGAGCTGCTGTTGATGCTGGTAGTTTAGAAATTCCGGCTAGGTCAGTGGTGACTTTTGTGGGAACGTATAAATAAGGTTCAAAGGGACAATCCCGATAGCTATCGGGACAAAAGACAAAGGTTTTACCACAATCTTGTCATTCCGAGGAACGAGGAATGACAAACAAGACGATAAAAAAATACGTCAACAAGAAAATAAAAAAATTAAATGAAAAAAGTATATATCTCACTTTTTCTGGTAATGAGTTCGTTGTCATTTGCACAACGAACTGCCATTATCAGTACAGATAAAGTCGTTCAGACGATGGATGGTTTTGGAGGTTCTGATGCGTGGAGAACTCAGTTTGTGGGAAAAAATTGGCCAGAACAAAAAAAGAATGCCATTGCCGATTTGCTTTTCAG
Organism: Flavobacterium resistens; assembly: GCF_900182645.1. Taxonomy (GTDB): domain Bacteria; phylum Bacteroidota; class Bacteroidia; order Flavobacteriales; family Flavobacteriaceae; genus Flavobacterium; species Flavobacterium resistens. The sequence continues at coordinate 214,861 of NZ_FXTA01000006.1, forward strand.
CAAAGAGATTGATGCGCAGGGAAATCCAAAAGGAATTGGGCTTTCGATCTGGAGATTCAATCTTGGTGCCGGAAGTACGGAGCAAGGTGAAAATAGTAAAGTTTCTGACGAATGGCGAAGAAGCGAATGTTTCTTAAACGCTGACGGAACTTACGATTTTTCAAAACAAGAAGGACAAAGATGGTTTTTACAAGCTGCTAAAAAACGCGGTGTCGAAAAATTCTTGATCTTTACCAATAGTCCGCCGGTACACATGACAAACAACGGATTGTCTTTTGCCTCTCAGAAGAATAAACTGAATCTAAAAGATGGTGCAATTCCAAAATTTGCCGATTTCTTAGTTCAAAGTATTCAGGGATTGGAGAAAAAAGAAGGAATTAAATTCGATTATGTAAGTCCAATAAACGAACCGCAATGGGAATGGATGCCAAAACATGGCGATACAAATAGTCAGGAAGGAACTCCGGCAACGAATGATGAAATTTATGATTTGACCAAATCACTTTCGGAAAAACTGAAAGCTAATAAAATGAACACTGAAATTGTTATTGCCGAAGCCGCTCAAATCGATTATTTGTATGAAAATGTAAATAAAGAAAATCGTGACAATCAGATTGATTTTTTCTTTGGAAAAACCAAAACAAACGTTTCGAAATTCTCCAATATAAAGAATGTTATTCTTGGTCACAGTTACTTTACAACTTGGCCGGTTGAAAGACAAGTTTTAAGCAGAAAATTAATTGCAGCGGAAATAAAAAGAAATCCAGGTTTGAAATATTGGCAATCTGAATACTGCATTTTAGAAAATCCGGGAGAAAATGAAATTCCCGGCGGTTCAGGCGGCGGAAGAGATTTAGGAATGCAAACCGCTTTATTTGTGGCGCGTTTGATTCATAATGATATAGCTGTTGCAAACGCCGCTTCTTGGCAATGGTGGACATCAATAACGAGAGTCGATTATAAAGACGGTTTGATTTATTTGGATGACGGAAAAAGCAAAGGCGGAACGGAGCCAAATTATGTTCGAAACGATGGAGAATTTCACGATTCAAAACTGCTTTGGGCTTTAGGAAATTATTCACTTTTTGTTCGTCCGGGAATGCAAAGAGTTGATGTTCCAAATCAAAACGAATTAGATTCAGCAAATGATGTAATGCTAACGGCGTACAAAGATGTTCAAAATAAAAAACTAATTGTAGTTGCCGTAAATTGCGGAAAATCGGCTCAAAAATACAAGTTCGATTTGTCGAAAGGAACTTTAAAAAATAATGAGTTTACGCCGTACATCACTTCTGAAAGTTCAAATTTAAAAAAAGCAGAAATTCAGAAAATTGACAATCTAGAAATTCCAGCAAAATCGGTAGTGACGTTTGTGGGAGAATTACAATATTAAAAAATTGTTTCAAGTTTCAGGTTTCACGTTCAAACCTAACTTGAAACTTGAAACCTGAAACAAAAAATAACTAAAAAAAATGTTAACTAAAAAGATCTTAATCCCCGTATTACTCTTTTCGTGTTTGTCTGCAAGCAGTCAAGTATCGTTTGGAGATTCAAAGAAAATTAATGACAACTGGAAATTCAATCTTCAGGAAACTCCAGATGCAAAAAATACTGTTTTTGATGACAGTAAATGGCAAAATGTAAATGTGCCTCACGACTGGAGCGTAAAAGGACAATTAAGTCCAACTTTAGCGAGCTGTCAAGGTTATTTGCCGGGCGGAATTGCATGGTACAGAAAATCAATCAATATTCCGCAAAGCAAATCAGGTGAAAAAGTGTATTTGTATTTTGAAGGAGTTTATAACAGAAGTGAAGTTTTTATCAACGGACATTCATTAGGGAAACGTCCAAATGGATACATTTCTTTTGCTTATGATGCAACAGAATTTATTAAATACGGTGGAGAAAATACGATTTCTGTTCGTGTAGATCACAGTCAAAGCGCTGATTCAAGATGGTACACCGGTTCAGGAATTTACAGAAATGTTTGGGTAGTGTATGCAAACCCAGTTCATATTGCACAATGGGGCGTTTATGCATATCCAGAAGTGAAAAAAGGAGCAGGAATTTTGAATGTTGAGGTTGATGTAGAGAACGGTTCTTCTGCAAAATCATCTTTGACAGTTATAAACGAATTGTTTTCAAAAGATGGAAAATCAGTAGCAAAGGCTTCTTCAAAAATTGAAGTTGCTGCTAAACAAAGTGGAAAAATTTCGACTAAAATAAATGTCAAAAATCCGCAATTATGGGATTTAGAAAACCCGAATTTATACGAACTTAAAACAACAGTTTTAAAAGACGGAAAAGAAATCGACAAAACTGTAACTAAAACTGGTTTTAGAGATTTCACTTTCGATCCAAATAATGGTTTTGCTCTTAACGGGAAATGGATGAAAATGAAAGGTGTTTGTTTGCACCACGATGCAGGAGTTTTAGGTTCGGCAGTTCCAAGAGAAGTTTGGAAAACAAGATTAAAAACGTTGAAAGAAATTGGCGTAAATGCCATCCGTACAAGTCATAATCCACAAGCGCCAGATTTCTATGAACTTTGCGATGAATTAGGTATATTGGTTTTAAACGAAGCTTATGATGAATGGGAATTCCCAAAACGTAAATGGCTTGAAGGTTGGAATTATGGAACTCCAGGTTTCCAAGGCTCTTTCGATATTTTTGCAGAGTATGCAGAAAAAGATCTGGAAGATTTTGTTCGTCGTGACAGAAATCATCTTTCAGTATTCGGATGGAGTATTGGTAATGAAGTAGATTATCCAAATGATCCATATTCGCACCCAGTTTTGGATAAAGGAAAAGACGGTTTTGGGCAAGCGGCTTATGGAGGTTATAAACCAGATGCACCAGATGCAATGCGTCTTGGAGCAATCGCAAAACGTTTGGTTGCAGCAGTTAAAAAATACGATAAATCGCGTCCTACAACAGCTGGTTTAGCAGGTGTTGCCATGTCTAACGAAACAGAATATCCAGGAGCTTTAGACATTACAGGGTACAATTATACGGAAAGCAAATATCAGTCAGATCATGCAAAATATCCAAAAAGAGTTATTTACGGAAGTGAGAACGTTCACGATATGGAACCTTGGTTAGCAGTTAAAAACAACAAACATATTTTTGGGCAATTCTTGTGGACAGGAATTGATTATTTAGGAGAATCTGGAAGATGGCCTTCAAGAGGATTTTACTCTGGTTTAGTTGATTTTGCTGGCGTAATCAAACCTCGCGGTTATTTCCGTCAGTCATTATGGTCAGATAAACCGATGGCTTATGTTGGAACTTATCCGTTGATAAATGAGAAAGATGTCTCTAAAGATGCTTGGGCAATTTGGAATTACGAAGCGGGACAAAAAATCCGTGTAGTTTGTTATACTAATGCTGCAAAAGCACGCTTGGAATTAAACGGAAAAGTGGTTGGTGAAACTAAAGCATACGACGAAAAAACCGGAATTATTTATTGGGATATTCCATTTGCTTCAGGAAAATTAGAGGCAATTGGTTTAGATGCAAATGATAAAGAAGTGAGCCGTTATGCAATCAATTCGACACAACAGCCGGTTGAATTGACAATTGCTGAAAAAGACATCACAATCAGCAAAGATAAAGGTGTCGCAAAAATCATGGTTCAGGTAAAAGATCAAAATGGTCTTCCGGTTATGCTTTCAGATAATGAAGTGACTTGTAAAATTAGTGGGCCAGGAATTTTATTAGGACTTGAAGCTGGAAACAACGGTGACATGACCGATTATACAGACAATGTACAAAGAGTTTTTCACGGACATATTGCAGCTTATATTCAGGCAACTGGCGATGCACAGCCTATCAAAGTTACGTTTACAAGTCAATGGTTAAAACCTGTAGAAGTGACAATTAACGTGAAATAAGGCATTTTCTAAGTTAGAGAATTATTAGTTAGTTATTTTAATTTTTCAATTAACCTGTCTGTATTTTTGGTTTACAGGCAGGTTAATTGCATTTTACGAATAAAGTTTATTATATTTGAAGTGTAAATTTTACATTTATTAACATCTAACCACATTATAATGAAAATTAAGAATAGAATTACTCTGGTTTTAGGAGTTGTTTTTGTATCAATTTGTGCCAATGCTCAAAACAAAACATTTGCTAAAGAAGAGTTTAAGCAATGGGCTCAAACTCCTCCAATGGGCTGGAACAGCTGGGATTGTTACGGACCAACTGTAGAAGAACACGAAGTAAAAGCCAATGCCGATTATATGGCAAAAGAGCTTAAAAAATATGGATGGGAATACATTGTAGTTGATATCAGATGGTTTGTTGAAAACGACAAAGCTGGCGGTTACAATCAGACAGATCCGCGTTATGTGATGGATAAATTCGGGAGATATTTACCGGCAGTAAACCGATTTCCTTCTGCAAAAGACGGACAAGGTTTTAAGCCTTTAGCAGATTATATTCATAAAAAAGGATTGAAATTCGGAATTCATATCATGCGTGGCGTTCCTAAAAAAGCAGTTGAAGAAAAGCTTCCTATTAAAGGAACAAACGGAATTACAGCTGATCAAATTTATTCAACAGCTTTGCAATGCGAATGGTTGAGAGATAATTACACTGTTGTGGCTGACAAACCTGGAGCACAAGAATATTACAATTCTATTTTTGAATTATACGCACAATGGGGTGTTGATTTTATTAAAATCGATGATTTGTCAAGACCGTATCACGAAGGTGAAATCAACTTGATCAGAAACGCTATCGACAAATGCGGACGTAAAATTGTTTTGAGTACTTCTCCAGGAGAAACACCAATTTCGGCCGCACCACACGTAAGTTCTCACGCAAACATGTGGAGAATGGTTGACGACGTTTGGGACACTTGGCCACATATCACACATTTAATGGATGTTGCTCAAAAATGGTATCCATATATCGCGCCGGGAACTTGGCCAGATTGCGATATGATTCCGCTAGGACGTATTTCAGTACGTGGAGAACGTGGTGAAGATAGAATGACACGTTTGACAAAAGACGAACAATATACTTTAATTACCTTCTTTAATATTTTTAAATCGCCTTTGTTTTTTGGTGGAGATTTGCCAAGCAATGACGCTTTTACTTTATCATTATTAACGAATAAAGAGGTTGTAAAAATGCACAATGAAAGCACGGCAGTAAAGCAACTTTTCCAGAAAGATGGAAAAATTGCTGTAACTTCAAAAAATGCTAAAGACGGAAGTGTTTATTTGGCATTGTTCAATATTTCTGATGTTGCAGCCCAAAATGTTTCAGTAAATCTTGCGGATCTTGGTTTCACAGGTTCAGTTGAAGTTTTGAATATGTGGACAGGTGAAAAATTAAAAATCTCTTCTAAAGAAATTGGTACAGTTTTAAAAGCGCATGCTTCTGTTTTATATCAATTAAAAGGTAAAAAATAATGATGCGATTTTTTAAAAATAGTCTTTTAGCATTAGTATTGCTTTTTTCAGTCCTTTTTATATTGTCGGGATTTGGTTTAAAGCCGAAAACAGAAAAACCGGACAAAGTATATTTATTTGCTTATTCGACTTTAAAAAATAATGGAAAAAACGGGCTTCATTTTGCATGGAGCACCGATCAGAAAAATTGGTTTTCAATTGGTCCCGAATATAGTTTTCTAAAATCTGATTTTGGAAGTTGGGGACCAACAGGGAAAAGCATGTCAGAGCCTTTTATGGTTAGAGACAATGCAGGAGTTTTTCATTGTTTTTGGAGTGTAAAAGACAATGTTTTTGCACATTCAGAAAGCAAGGATTTAGTGAATTGGGGAAGACAAAATTATATTCAGGGAATGAAGAATTTTGTTGGAAAAGGTGAAGATAAATCGGTGATTACAAATGTTCAGATCAGTCAAAAAGATAGTCAATATTCGGTGCACTTCAGCGAAAGCGGAAAAAATTATTACAGCACGACTAAAGATTTTAAAAATTATAGTCCGTCAGTAATTGATGCTAATTCTGCTTTAAAATTAAGAAACGAAATTACAATTCAGGGCGACGTTGTTCAGGGTAGCTTATTTCATGTAGATTGGAATTTGGTTGACAATATGATTCGAAATATGGAATCGGCTAAATTCAGAGAGAGACAAGATAATTCTTCTCCAAAAAGCGATAGTTTGCTTTTTGCTGGTTTAAAACCTATAAAAGCTCAGATTTCAATAAATGGTCAGCAGTCAAAAAAAATCAGCAATATGCTAACGGGTGTTTTTTTTGAAGATATCAATTACGCTGCTGATGGTGGTTTGTATGGTGAATTGATCCAAAATCGTGATTTCGAATATGCCTTGCACGACAAAAAAGAAAGAGACGAAAAATGGAATGCAACAATGGCGTGGAGCGGTGATTTTAAAATTGCAAAAGAAAATCCAATTCATCCAAATAATCCTAATTATGCTGTAATTTTAAAAGGAAATATCAGCAATTCTGGTTTCGACGGAATTGCTTTGAAAGCCAATGAAAAATACGATTTTAGTGTTTTTGCAAAAGGTTCAAAAGCTATTGTTCGTTTGAAATCGGCAAGTGGAGAAACTTTGGCGGAAGCCGTATTGACTCCGTCAGCAACTTGGAAAAAAATAAATGCAGTTTTAAAATCGTCTAAAACAGTTAAAGATGCGCATTTAGAAATCAGTACTAGTGGCGAAATTGCCGTTGATATGGTTTCGCTTTTTCCTCAGAAAACATTTAAAAATCGTAAAAACGGACTTCGTTTGGATCTTGCTGAAGCAATTGCAGATATGCATCCAAAATTCGTTAGATTTCCAGGCGGATGTGTGGCGCACGGTGACGGACTGCACAATATATACAAATGGAAAAATACAATTGGGCCATTGGAAAGCAGAATTCCGATGCGAAATATTTGGGGTTATCATCAATCGATGGGATTGGGTTATTTTGAATATTTTCAGTTTTGCGAAGATTTGGGAGCTGAAGCTGTTCCGGTTTTAGCAGCGGGAGTTCCGTGTCAAAATTCATCTGATGGAGGTTCTGGACAGCAATTCGGAATTCCGATGGAAGATATGGACGAATATGTACAAGATGTTTTGGATTTAATCGAATATGCCAATGGAAGTATAAATACCGTTTGGGGTAAAAAACGTGCCGAAGCGGGACATCCAAAACCCTTCAATTTAAAATATATCGGAATCGGAAATGAAGATTTAATCAGCGATGTTTTTGAAGAACGTTACAGAATGATTGTAAAAGCAGTTCAGCAAAAATATCCTGAAATAATTGTTATTGGAACTGTTGGACCATTTTTTGAGGGAACAGATTACAATGAAGGTTGGAAAATTGCCGATGATTTAAAATTGCCAATTGTAGACGAACATTATTATCAAACGCCAGGTTGGTTCATTAACAATCAGAATTTTTATGATGGTTACGATCGCTCGAAATCTAAAGTTTATTTGGGCGAATATGCTTCGCGAGGTAATAAGTTTTATAATGCTTTGGCGGAAGCCTTATATTTAACTGGCGTTGAACGAAATGGTGACGTTGTTGAAATGGCTTCTTATGCACCTTTATTGGCGAGAGAAAAGCATACACAATGGAATCCAGATTTGATTTATTTTAACGGCGACGAAGTAAAACCAACAGTGAATTATTTTGTACAAAAATTATACGGACAAAATCCGGGGAATCAATATATTGAAAGTACTACGAAATTGTCAGATGCAAATCCGGAAGTTAACAAACGTATTGGAGTTTCTGTTGTAAAAGATAATGCTTCAGGAGATTTAATTATCAAGTTAGTAAATGTGCTTCCGGTTGCGGTTACGCCTTCAATAGAAACAAGAAATTTACCATTGACTGAAACTGGTGATTATACTATATTGACGGGTACGCCAGAAAATACAACAGCAAGACCTGCAACACAAAAGTTGACAGTTAAAGAAGCTTTTTCAAAAGAATTGCCTCCATATTCGTTTGCAGTAATTCGTATTAAAACAAATAAGCTTTAACATTAAAGCAGAAAATAAAAGGAATAAAAGAATGAAAAAAATAAAATTTAACCTTGTTGCACTAGCGTCATTTTTTAGTGTTTTGCAAGCTCAGAATAATCAAAAAGGAACACCGCCTGTAATTGCTGAAAAGGATTTAAACGTCTATTTATTTGTTTATTTCACAGGAAATAAAGTCGAAGAAGAAGCAGTTCGTTACGCCGTAAGTGCTGATGGATATCACTATTATCACTTAAATGACAATAAACCAGTTTTAGACAGTAAAGTAATCAGTTCAACCGGAGGAGTTCGTGATCCGCATATTTTGCGTGGTGATGACGGCAAAACTTTTTATATGGTTTTGACCGATATGACCTCGTCAAAAGGTTGGGATAGTAATCGTGCGATGATTTTATTAAAAAGCACGGATTTGGTAAACTGGAAAAGCAGTGTTGTAAATATCCAAACGACTTTTCCAGGAAATGAAAACCTAAAACGTGTTTGGGCACCTCAAACTATTTATGATGCAAAAGCCGGAAAATATCTAATTTACTTTAGTTTGCAATATGCTGGAGGCCCAGATAAAATTTATTACGCTTACGCGAATAAAGATTTCACTGCTTTAGAAAGTGCACCAAAATTATTGTTTGTTCCAAAATCCGAAAGAGCTTGCATTGATGGTGACATTATTGAAAAAGATGGTGTGTATCATCTTTTTTATAAAACCGAAGGTGGAAAAGCAGGAATTAAAGTTGCCACAACAACCGATTTAACTTCTGGAAATTGGACAGAAAATGATAATTATCTGCAACAAACAAATGACGGCGTTGAAGGATCAAGTGTTTTCAAACTAAACAATTCTGACGATTATATTTTGATGTATGACGTTTATACAAAAGGAAGATATCAGTTTACAAAAAGCAAAGATTTAGAGAATTTCACCGTTATTGATAATGACATTTCGATGGATTTTAATCCGCGTCACGGAACGATTTTGCCAATTACACGTTCAGAATTGAAACGTTTGACAGCAAAATGGGGAACGCCAGAGAAACTTCCAAAAGTAAATAATAATCCAGTTTTGGAAGGTTATTATGCTGATCCAGAAATTCTGTATTCAAACAAAACAAAAAAATATTATATCTACCCAACAAGTGACGGATTTGATGGTTGGTCAGGATATTATTTCAAAACCTTTTCATCAGATAATTTGACAGATTGGAAAGACGAAGGGATTATCATCGATCTTAAAAAAGATGTTACTTGGGCAAACAGAAATGCGTGGGCGCCATGTATTGTGGAGAAAAAGATAAAAGGAAAATACAAGTATTTCTATTATTTCACAGCAGCTCAGAAAATTGGCGTGGCTTCATCAGATAACCCAGAGGGGCCATTTAAAGATAGCGGAAAAGCTTTAGTAAGCTCAAAACCAGAAGGAATAAAAGGCGGACAGGAAATTGATCCAGACGTTTTCACCGATCCAAAAACTGGAAAAAGTTATTTGTACTGGGGCAATGGATATATGGCTGTAGCCGAATTAAATGATGACATGATTTCACTTAAAGAAGGAAGTACAAAAGTGATAAAAGTTGATAAAACTTTCCGTGAAGGAACCTATATCATTTACAGAAAAGGAACGTATTATTTCCTATGGAGTGAAGACGATACGAGAAGCCCGAATTATAAAGTAAGATACGGAACTTCAAAATCGCCACTTGGACCAATTGAAATTCCACAAAATAATATTGTAATTCAGGGAATTCCAGATCAGGGAATTTATGCAACAGGACATAATTCAGTTTTACAAATTCCGAATAAAGATGAATGGTATATTACGTATCACCGTTTTTCATATCCAACTGGAATTAAAATGGGTGAGGCCGGAGGTTTTCATCGCGAAGTTTGTATGGATAAATTAGAGTTCAATGCTGATGGAAGTATTAAGCAGGTTGTTCCAACGCATAGTGGAGTTTCTGCTTTGAAAAAATAAATTTCAAGAGTGAATTTCCCAAAAAAAAGCTGTTTCTAAATTTATAGAAACAGCTTTTTTTATAATATAAAATTAGCCTTAAGCCGTCTGATCATCAGTTTCAGCGTCAGGAGCATTTTTCTTTACAGATTCGATTCCGTTTTCTCTTGCGGCAACACTTTCGTACATTTCGCTCGATCCAATAATTTGTCCGTTACTGGCTTTTAAATTAAAATAAGGTTTGCCATTGCTTGACTCTTTTCTGTCGTAGCGGCCATCATCTTGCGAATTTGTTTTCACAGATTCAATTCCGTTAGTAGCGGCAGCTTTAGTAGTATAACCCTCGCTTGCTAAAATTGTCTGGCCATTTCCAGCTTTTAAATTGAATTGAAATTCTCCGTTGGTTCTTTTAGTAATTACAAATTTTCCCATGTAGCTTTTTATTAAGGTTAGGTAATATTTTTTTTGCTAATTATAAAAATACAAAACTTCGGGATATAAATAATATTGTAAGAAAAAATAATTGTTTTGATATTGTTAAGTACAAATTCATTTTAAACTTAAATGATTTTCCTGCTTTTAAGTTTATAATATTTTTTACTTTTAGGCTGTTAAAGAATCATCAGAAGTTTGTTTTGCTGATGAATAATTATTTTATGAAAGAAATCAGCGAAATTTTAAACGCTTATTCAGAAGCAAATGCAGCAGGAAAAAAAACAGCTTTGGCAACAGTTGTCAAAGTTGAAGGTTCATCATATCGCCAACCGGGTGCCCGCATGTTGGTCACTGAAGATGGTTTGCTGACTGGCGCTATAAGCGGAGGCTGTCTGGAAGGCGATGCATTGCGAAAAGCACTTCTTTCCATCAATCAAAGACAAAATAAATTAGTTACTTATAATACGAGCAATGAAGACGATGCCGAAATTGGCCTCCAGTTGGGATGTAACGGAATTGTACATATTTTGTTTGAATACATTAATGACGAATTGGAAAACAACCCAATCCAACTTTTGAGCCAATTAAAAGCGGAAAGAAAAGAAGCGGTTGTGGTTACGATTTTTTCACTAAATAAAAGAGCAACTCAAATAGGAACAAGCTTATTTTTTAGAAAAGACAGTCCGATGTTGCATCATCATAATAATGTATTGAATTTGATTTCGGATGCCAAGGAAGTACTCGAAACTAAAATAACATCTATAAAAAAACTGCAGGAAGGCTCAGAAGACGAGGCTTTAATCGAATATATAAATCCGCCGGTTTCTCTAGTAATTGCCGGTGCAGGAAATGATGTGCAGCCATTAGTAAAAATGGCAACTTTATTGGGTTGGGAAATAACCGTTGGAGACGGACGTAGCGCGCACGCTACAAAAAAACGTTTTCCGAAGGCAAATCAGGTTTTGGTTGTAAAACCAGATGATTTTTTAAATACTATAACAATTGATGATCAAACGTATTTTGTTTTAATGACGCATAACTACAAATATGATTTGGCAGTTTTAAGATTATTATTGAATACAGATTGTCGTTATATTGGAATTCTCGGGCCAAAATCAAAACTGAACCGAATGCTTGATGATCTTCAAATGGAAGGAATTAATGTAAATGAAGAACAGCTAAAAAGAATTCATAGTCCAGTTGGGCTTGATATTGGTGCTGAAACTTCTGAAGAAATAGCTTTGTCGATTGTTTCAGAAATCAAAGCTTTTGCTTCGGAAAAAACGGGGACTTTCTTAAAATATAAGTCAGGGAAAATACACGATGGAATTCATTATGGAGCATAAAAATCAAAATAAAACAGGAATTGTAATTTTGGCTGCTGGAAATTCTTCAAGATTAGGACAGCCAAAACAGCTTTTGGGATATAAAGATTCTACGCTTTTGAAAAATACAATTGCAGAAGCATCTTTAGTTCCAAATGCAAAAATTATTGTGGTTACTGGCGCAAATAATCAATTGATTGAAGAAGAGCTTGATCCGTCAAAAATAAAAATAAGTTTCAATCCAGATTGGGAATTTGGAATGGCGTCATCAATTGTGAATGGACTTCAAAAATTATTGACGTTATATCCTGATTATGAAAATTGCATTTTTGCAGTGTGTGATCAGCCTTATGTTTCGAGTTTGATTTTTGAAAATTTGATTCAGGAATATAATAAAACCGGAAAAGGAATTGTAGCTTCGGCTTATTCGGAAACATTAGGAACTCCAGTTCTTTTTCATAAAAAATACTTTGCTGAGTTATTGGAATTAAAAGGACAAGAAGGAGCAAAAAAAATAATCAGCAAATTTTCAGATGATGTCGTTTCTATTTTATTTGAAAAAGGAAATATTGATATCGATACTGAAGATGATTACAATAAATTGATGTCTGAGTTTTAGTTTCTAAGATTCTGAGTTTCTAAGTTTTCCATTTGTGTAAAAAAACTTTGTCACTAGCAGCTTTATAGTTTTAAAACTACTGACTTAATCGTCGAGTTAAAATTAGAACTCGTTCAATAGTTTCATCAATTTCTTCTGAGGTTGTAAACTTTCCTAAACTGAAACGAATCGAGCTCAAAGCATTTTCATCAGATAATCCTATAGCTTTCAAAACATGCGATGGCTCTGATGTAACTGCTGAGCAAGAAGAACCATTAGAAACCGAAATGTTTCCCAAAGCAAAAATCAGCTGTTCTGAATTTACACCGGGAAAACAGATATTTGAAGTGTTGTAAATTCGATCAATAAAACTTCCATTTAAAAAAGAACCTTCAAATTGCAATAAACCAGCTTCTAGTTTATTCCTTAATTTTTCAATTTGTTTTTGATCTTCTTTCATTTCTTCTAAAGCAATTTCGCTAGCCTTTCCTAAACCGATAATTCCTGGAACATTCAGCGTTCCACTTCGTAGTTTTCGCTGTTGATCGCCTCCGTGCAATTGCGATGCCAATTTAATTTTGGCTTTCGCCGAAATATAAAGCGCGCCAATGCCTTTTGGACCATAAAATTTATGTGCCGAAAAAGGCAAAAGATCAATCCCAAGCGCCTGAGCATCTATTTGAATTTTCCCAACTGCCTGAGTTGCATCACACATAAAAAGAGCACCTTTTGAATGCACGATTTTGGATATTTCTACAATATTTTGAAAGACACCAGTTTCATTATTAGCCATCATAATGCAGACTAATACTGTTTTATCTGTAATACTTTGATTTAAAACTTCAAGATCTAAAATACCATTGGCCGCAACTGGCAAATAAGTGACTTCAAAACCGATAGATTCCATAAATTCACAAGTCTTTAAAACTGCTTTATGTTCGGTTGTAACAGTAACAATATGTTTTCGGTCTTGATTTGTCAAACCTTTAATTGCAAGATTGATCGATTCTGTTGCTCCAGAAGTAAAAATGATTTCATCTTCGTGAGCACCAATAAGATTTGCAGTTTGCCATGTAGCATTTTCAACAGTTTCGTTTATAGTCAGCCCCGCAAGATGATTGCTTGTGGCATTTGCATAAGAATGTGTAAAATAGGGAAGCATTGCATTCAAAACTCGTTCATCTACACGTGTTGTAGCATTATTATCAAGATAGATGATTGGCTGTTGAGACATAATTTTAGGTTGATCTTGTAAAAATAAAAAAATAAATCTGCTGTTCTTGTTTTTTAACCGCAAAGAACGCAAGGTTTTTTACTGAGTGATTTGCAAAATAGCAAAGTTCGCAAAGCTTTATCCGCACAGCTTTGCGAACTTTGCGTTTATTTAACATGAGGAAGATTAAAATAACTTTGCGTGCTTTGCGGTTAAACCACACCACGAAATTGTAATTATTCTAAATAAAGCTAATGTTTGAATTTTATAATTTTTTGTGGCGTAAGATTGTTAAATTTGTTAGAATAACTAAGATGTTTTGCTAATTTAAAAATAGACTGAATGGCTTCTAAAAAAACAAATCAGAGTAAAGAAACAGAGGAAAATTCAAGTTCCCGCCGTGACTTTATAAAAAAATCAGGACTTCTTACCGCTCTCGCTTTTACGCCACCTTCACTGGTTATGGCATCTGAGAATAAATGGGATGAAAAAATAGCTGAATATTTAGAAACTGTTCCGCTTTCTATTGAAGTAAATGGTAAAAAACATAATCTTAATATCGAGCCTAGAACTACTTTGCTTGATTTACTAAGAGAACAATTGCATCTGACAGGAACTAAAAAAGGCTGCGATCATGGTCAATGTGGTGCCTGTACCGTACACGTAAACGGAACCCGAATTTTATCCTGTTTGACATTGGCTACGATGCAACAAAACGCTCAGGTTACTACAATCGAAGGACTTTCGAAAGGAAAAAAACTGCATCCAATGCAAGAAGCTTTCATAAAACATGATGGTTTTCAGTGTGGGTATTGTACGCCTGGTCAAATCATGTCGGGAATTGCCTGTATAAAAGAAGGCCATGCCAACAGCAGAGAAGAAATTAGAGAATATATGAGCGGAAATATCTGTAGATGTGGTGCTTATCATAATATTGTTGATGCAATAACAGAAGTTAAGGAAGGAGGGATGCTGTCATGAAAAATTTCCAAATAATTAAGGCTTTATCACCCAATTCGGCGGTTTCGAGCATCAACAAAGAAAATTCGGCTATGTTTATTGCAGGAGGAACAAATCTTGTTGATTTGATGAAAAAAAATATCGCTGCACCTGATAAATTGGTCGATATTACATCTTTAGACTTAAAAAAAATAGAATTCTTAAGTGGAAAAGTTTCGATTGGTGCATTAGCAAAAAATAGTCAGGTTGCAGAGGATAAAGCAATTAAAGAAAAACATCCTTTATTGGCTTTAGCTTTAGCTGCAGGAGCATCGCAACAAATTAGACATATGGCGACTGTAGGCGGAAATATGTTGCAACGCACGCGCTGTTCATATTTTTATAATACTGATATGCCTTGCAATAAAAGAGTTCCAAAAAGCGGATGCGGTGCTATAGGTGGTTCAAACAGAATGTCGGCAATTTTTGGCGCTTCTGAAAGTTGTATTGCAGTTCACCCAAGCGATATGTGTGTGGCTTTGGCAGCACTGGATGCAACAGTTTTAGTAGAAGGACCAAAAGGTAAAAGACAAATCAAATTTACCGATTTTCATCGTTTGCCAGGAAACACGCCTGAAAAAGACAATACACTTTTAGATAAAGAATTGATAACTTCAATTGAAATTCCAGATAATAATTTTAATAAAAATGTACATTATTTGAAAGTCCGAGACAGAACGAGTTATGCTTTTGCATTAGTTTCTGTTACTGCTGCTTTGGATATTCAAAACAATACGATTAGTAGTGCGCGTTTGGCAATGGGCGGTGTAGCACATAAACCTTGGAGACTGACTGAAGCAGAAGAATTTCTGAAAGGGAAAACTGTTTCTGAAACTACTTTTAGACAAGCTGCAAATTTGGCAATGAAGGGCGCAAAAAGTTATGGAGATAATGATTTCAAATTGACTCTTGGACCAAATGCCATTGTAGAAGCATTAACTATAGCATCATCTAAATAATTGAATTATGAGCAAGACAAGTAATATTAATAGAGTAGATGGATTTGCTAAAGTAACAGGTTCAGCTACTTATTCGGCTGAATATAAAACAGACGGGGTTGTTTATGCCTGTTTGGTCGGAAGCACAATTGCGAAAGGAAAAATAAAAAGCATTGATACTAAAAAAGCAGAATGGGCTCCGGGAGTTTTGGCTGTAATTACACATTTGAATGTAGATAAGCCGTCTGGATATCAAAAAGCTAAAGACAAACATAATTTTGGGCAACCGTTACAGATTTTTAAAGACGATTCGATATTGTATTACGATCAGCCAATTGCACTCGTAATTGCAGATACTTTTGAGCGTATGCAATATGCCGCAAGTTTGATTAAGGCAGATTATTTTAAAGAAGAACATTCGACTGAACTTAAAAAAGCAGCCGATAAAGAAAAGAAAGTCGAAACGGATAAAGGAAATGATTATCACCGTGGCGAACACGATGGTTATAAGAACGCTGAAGTTGTTTTGGAAACCGAATATACGATTCCGACGGAAGTTCATAATCCAATGGAATTAGCCAATATAATCGCAAAATGGGAAGGAAATAAACCAATTTTATATACCAAAAGTCAAGGTGTTGAAGGAACGCGCAGAAGTGTAGCAGGAGTTTTTGATGTTCCTGCGGAAGATGTTGAGGTGCATGCAGAATATGTTGGAGGTGCATTTGGAATGGGATTGCATACTTGGCCCTATGAAATTGCGGCTTTGATTGGTGCGAAAAAATTAAATCGTCCAGTGAAATTGGTTTTGCATCGCGAACAAATGTTTACGAATGTTGGTTTCAGACCTTATACAATTCAGAAAATGGGTCTTGGCGCTACCAAAGATGGAAAACTTACTGGCTTGACGCATGAAGCCGTTGCGATGACTTCAAGCTACGAAGATTTCATGGAAGGAACGGTAAACATGTCTCGTTTTATTTATGATTGTGCCAATGTTTCAACTCGTTATCGTATAGTACCTTTAGATACTTGTACGCCAATCTGGATGCGTGGTCCGGGAGAAGCAACGGGTTCATTTGCACTTGAATGTGCTATGGATGAAATGGCCTATAAATTAGATTTAGATCCAATCGAATTTCGTAAACGTAATTATGCCGAAAAAGATTTGGAACAAAATAAGCCTTGGAGCAGTAAATATCTTTTAGAGTGCTATGAAGGCGGAATGGAACGCATTGGCTGGAAAAACCGCAAAAATAAACCTGGATCAGTTCGTGAAGGGGAATGGTTAGTAGGATACGGAATGGGAACTGGAACTTTTGGCTGTTATAGAAGTCCAACTTCAGTAAAAGCAAAATTTTCGGCCGATGGAAATTTAATACTTCAGTGTAGTGTGAATGATATGGGACCAGGAACGGCAACGATGATGACAGCTATTGGTGCAGAAATTATGGGAATGCCTGTTGAAAATGTAATTATAGAAATGGGTAAAAGTGGTTTGCCGAAAGGTCCTACGCAAGGAGGATCAGCGACGACTTCATCTGTGGGTTCTGCAGTTCATGATTCTTGTAATTTATTAGTAAGCAAAATACTTGGTTTGGCTAATGAAACACCGACTTTTAAAGGAATTCCTATTGCAGATTTGACTTTTGCCAATGGCTTAATTTCTTCAAAAAATAATTCAAAAACGGTTTCTTTGGCTTCGTTATTGGCTTCAAATAAATTAGAAGATTTTGCAGTAGAAAAACAATCTAAAGGAAATGAAGAAGCTAGAAAATATTCAATTTATTCGTTTTCTGTCCACTTTGTAAAAGTTTTAGTTAATCCAAATATTGGAAAAATAAGACTGGCGCATGTGGTTTCTTGTGCTGATATTGGAACTGTAATCAGTCAAAAAACTTCAGCAGGACAAATGTTTGGAGGAGCTGTTGGCGGAATCGGAATGGGATTAATGGAAGCTTTAGAAATCGATCATCGTTTCGGTCGTCCAATCAATAATAATTTCGCCGATTATCATGTTCCTGTAAATGCTGATATTGAAAAACAGGAAGTCTTTTTCGTAAACAAAAAAGATCCAATCAGCAATCCAATGGGAACAAAAGGTTTAGGAGAAACCGCTTTAGTCGGAATGGCGCCTGCAATTGCAAATGCCGTTTTTAACGCAACAGGAAAGCGTGTACGAGATTTGCCAATTACATTGGATAAGATTATTGAGACTGCCAAGGTTTAGGAAATAATATATTTATAAAATTTAAAAATCCGTCTGATTATTTCAGACGGATTTTTTTATGCATTAAAACCATAATGAAAGAAAAAGATTATAATTTGTATTTTGTAAGAAAATTATTTTAATTTAGGTAAAAAAAATTATGAGCAGAAAACATGTAGTAGTTCAAGGTGCAACGCTAAAATGTAAGTTTAGTGAAAAGCCTCAAACGGATATTTTAAAAGTAAAATCACAAAATAAACATTTTGCAAATGACAAAGATGCATCAAAAAAGCTAATTGCAACCACGAAAGAAATAGGACAAACTTTAGAGAAAAACACCTTTGGTAACTGTAAGCTACAGCCTACT
The DNA here is from genome assembly GCF_900182645.1 of Flavobacterium resistens. Lineage (GTDB taxonomy): Bacteria > Bacteroidota > Bacteroidia > Flavobacteriales > Flavobacteriaceae > Flavobacterium > Flavobacterium resistens. The sequence continues at coordinate 232,877 of NZ_FXTA01000006.1, forward strand.
GGAAATAGTTACAAACCTTGCCAGGCCGTAATAAATCAATGGAGTGCTTTCTACGAAAAAGTGACTCTAAGTAATCAGGGCAAAATATTAGTTGAAGACAGTAAAGCAACCTGTCCAATTGGAGGGCCAGACTGCATAAGCTTTGTTAAACATGGGCAGAAGGTGGAGATAAGCAAGCAAAATATCAAAAACGCAAGCGAGCTTTTGAGTAATCAGATAAATCCGTTGGTTAATATGGCTGAATTTAAAGAGCGTTTAGAAGATCACGATTCAATTTGTAAGTAAATGTATTATTATGTCAGATTTTAAAATAATAGGAAATCCAAACCCTGTGGTTGGTGTTCTTGAGATATATACTGTAAATGACTTTTTTGAAAAAGTTCCAAGTAGTCCTTTCAACGAAGAAAATAGTTTTTCTTATAATCCTGTTTTTTGGGAAGTTTATGTTTTAGAATTAGGTAAATGGCGAAAAACAAAAGAGAATGATAAAAGAGGAAATAAGGTTTCTTATACTTTTTTGGAAAAAAGCCTGACAAGAAATGGTATTCGTATTTTGGCAAGAAAAGGCGATAAAGTAGCTCGACTCGATATAAAACCACTTTCTGCACAACCTAAAATAGATCATATCGAACTATTAGATAAAAACGGTGCCAAAATAAAAGGACGTTTATCATACGGACAAACTGTTAAAGCAAGGGTATTTTGTTTTAATATGGAAAGACGCAGAGTATCGGTTACCATGTGGGAAGATGATGTAAAAGGTGCTGGGCATAATAAAGCCAATGAAAAAAACTTTATAGAAACACTTTCTGGAATTGTGAAATTCGGAAAGGCGGATATTGATTTTTTATTAAAACCAAGTTTTGCAAAAATTGCTGAAAGAAGAGGTCACGAAAAAGATAAAATTCATGAGTTTTATGTAACCGCAGAGTACAATGATGGCAAAATAGCCAGTAATAATATCAATGTAAATGCGCTTGAAACACCAGTTGCTCCCTACAAAGGAAAAACAACTCCGCATCAGGCTGTTAAAAACAAAACCACAGAGCAGAAACCTAAAAATGATTCACAAAAACCTAATGTGCCAACTGCTATAAAAGCAGTAAAGGGTAAAATTAATGCTGTACATATTACAGATATAGCAGGGAATCAGATTAAAGGTGTGTTTAAAGAAAAACAGATTAAAGTCTGGATAAATTCGACAGGATTAACAGGAAAAGAAGTTCGCCTTAAATTATACGATGAAGATTTGTTTAGCAATGACTTGTTGTTTACTGATAATTTCACTATTAAATCTGACCTTCATACAGTAACAGTACCATTAGATACTATACCAAGAAGCCTAGGCGGAAGCAATTGGGCTGAGGGAAACGAGCAGCAATTATTTGCCGAAATCGAAGTTTTACAAACTCATGATTTTATTAAAAGTGCAATTGTTGATGTTGATGCTACTGTTTTTAAGCAGGATCCCGTTGAAACAACTAATAAGGTTTTGAAGGTTGATGTAGAAGATAGTAAAAAAGATGAAAAAAAGAAAAGTAACTGTTATTGTAATAGGGATTTTACCCTAGAAGAATTTACCAAAATCTTAGAAAAGTTAAGAGATAGTGAATCCATAGTAAAAAAAGCTAGTAAATATACTCTGTTTGGATCTGATAATTGTGAATTAGATTCGAAAGATAAAACTATTGAAAAGTTTTATAACCAATTGAATATTATCTTTAAAAAATATAATATTAATACTTGCTTGAGAAAAATCCACTTTTTATCTCAAGTTTATCTTGAAACGGATAGGTTTAGAACTACAAAAGAATATAGTGAAAAGGGTGAATATAAACCATATTTTGGTAGAGGTCTAATGCAATTGACATGGCAAAGCAATTATGAAATTTATAAAGCTTTTAGCGGTACAGAGTGTGTAGATGATTATGAAGTTATTGCTAATAATTTAGAAAATGCTTTCGACTCAGCGGGATGGTATTGGAAACAAGGAAAAGTTCTTAGTGTCGGAGACAGATGGACACCTGCATCAAGTGCTCCTTCATATGTTACAATTCATAAGCCTAATTATCCTAAAAATAAAATATCATACAAAAAAGGAGATAAAAATATAAATTATGGCACTGTTGATTTTAGTTTAATTGCTGATGATGATAAGGTTGATGTTATTAGTTATTTAGTTAATGGAGGCAGTAACGGATTGTATGAGAGAAGAAATTATGTCACCACTTTAAAAAATATATTTAAATTTCCTCAAGAATGTGATAATAAAGTTTCCGAAAAGGTATCGACAGATACTATTAATGATAAAGCTGTAACTATTCGATTAATTAGGAAGTGGGAAACTAAAAAATCAACAATTGGAGAATTTACAATTGATGGTAGTGAAATAAAGGGATTTATATTGGAAGAAAAAGGGCCCGATACTACTATTTCAGGGATTGAACAAAGAATTCCCATTGGAACTTATAATTTGGCATGGCATAATGGTACAAAGATAAAAAAAGGTTTAAAAGTTTATAATAGTGATGTCTCTAAAGATAGAGCAATTTTAATTCACTCAGGAAATACAGCAGATGATACTGAGGGTTGTCTTTTACCCGGTTCAACTAGATCAGTTGATTTTGTTGGAAATAGTAAAAATAAATTAAAAGAAATTTTTGAATATATCGAAGAAAAAGGAATCGATAATGCCAAAATAATAATAACCCAGAAATATGAATAAGTATATTTTGATATTGCTCTTATTAATTAGTTGTAGAAATTCTTCACAAGAGAATAAAAATGTAATTAATATTAAAAAAGCATATAATGAAAAAAATGAGATTGAATTTTTAAATCAATTCCCTGATAAATTTGAAAATTTAAATGAATATTTTGGATGGAATAATTTAACTGATAAGCCAAATGCTTTATACAATGATGCGAATAAATATATAGATTATTGGTTTTCTTTGCTATTGAAGAAAGAATATAGGCAATACGAAAAAAACATAACAAGTATTTGTTATGGCGGCAAATGGGATGCGGATGCGATTAATTATTTTCAAGATAAGTCAATAAATTATTTTTTGAAAAACAAAAGAATGGAGTTGCTGAATTCTTTAAGTGAAAAAAAAGCTAAATCAGTTCTGTTTTTCCTATTCGATTCACCTCATCCAGAAATGCATAATGAGTTGTTTTTAAAGTTGAACACAAAAAATAAAATTATTGTAAAGAATCTATTTGCAAATAATTTAAAAGGTGATGAAGATGTTAAATATACTATCACCTTTTATGAGAAAAATGACGATTACATTATCAAAACATTGGATATAAATGGAGATGATATTCTTGATAAGCTTATAAGTAGTGCACCTTATAAGGGAAACGAATTGATACTTTTTTTAGGGGATGGAAAAGATTACATTTTTTCTATAAAGACAATTAATTTTTCTGAAGACGGAGGAAATATCGTTTATGATATTGTAAATAATCCTAACACAAAAAAAGGCTTATTAATAAAAACAAAGTTTCCGGATAGAGGATTTTCTGAAAATGATTATTTTATAATATATGAAAATAAAAATTGGGTACTTAAAAATATAGTTTATAAAACACTAACCGACCAAAGTAAAAACGCTATAGAATATTATTGTGATGTATTCCAATATATTAATCTTAAGGAAACAAATATTGAAAGCAAATTAATTTCTATACCTGATGAGTCTGAGAGAGCTAAAAAATGCATAACAAGAAAAAGTAATTTACAAAAATACAGTATTGTAGATTCAGATGGTTATACAAACCTAAGGAAAGAGAAAAATTCATCATCTGAGATTTTGCAAAAAATAATTACAGGATCAGAAGTGGAAGTTCTAAGCAATTCTGGAGATTGGTGGTTCGTTCAAACAAAGGAAGGCAAAAGAGGATATGTATTCAAGACAAAAATAAAGGTAGACTAGTCTGTTGGTTTTGAATAAACTTTTATCGAATGTATTTATAACGTCGCGATATTAAGAATTTATTCTAGAATTATAGTATCTGTGAAAATCTTAAGAAACAAAAAAAAAGAGACATTGAAAAATGTCTCTTTTTTTTATCTGTAAAACGATTAAATTATTTAACCGTAATAGGCAATTCAACTGTAGTTTTATCCCATCCAATAACTAAATTAGCCACATTACCTTGAGTTGTAAAAGCAATAGATAAAGCTTCAATAACATCAGAAACTGGTTTAACAGGAACTGAAACTCTTACAACATCTTTGCTTTCATCATAAGCATATCCGCCCCATAAATCCAATTCTTTATTGATAATGATGGTCCATTTGTCTTTTTCTGGAATAGCAAATAAGCTGTAATATCCAGCAGGGATTTTTTTACCGCCGATTGTTACATCTTTGTAGAATTTGATTTCTGTATTTTCGTTAGCACCAACTCTCCAAACTTCACCAAACTTCACAATATCACCAAAAATAGTTCTCCCTTTTACAGAAGGTCTTGAGTAAAGAACTTTGACAACTGGGTTTGGAGTATCTGTTTTTTTGAATTTAACAGATCTGTTTGGGAAATAAGAAATATCAGCCGGACTTGCATCAAGAGGAGCAAATTTCACCACATCTTGTGCCTGCACTGTAAAAGCAGCAAACAATGTAACTGCTAGTAAATAAATTTTTTTCATAAGGTTACAATTTTTAGAATAACTACAAAGTAAGTTAATAATTAAGAAAAATCATGAAATTACTATTTGTTTTTTGTTAATGAATTGATAACGGTTTATTTGCCCAAAGAATAATTCAATTGTTCTTTTTTCTTCTGTGTGTACCAATCCTGCATGATGTAAAAAGCCTTCTTCTTTTCGCCTTCATTTGAGATTAAGCCTTTACGGTTGTATCCGTCCTGAATACCCGGTAATAATCTTTTTGGTGATCTAAAATCCACTAAAATCCACGGGCTTGTACCACTTAAATGTGGAATTTTTTCAATCATTTTCAAATTCTGGATGTATAAATATTCCTGATATTCTTCGGTCCAACGCTCATTTTTTTCTCCGTGGAAACCTGCTTTTGCATCACCTCCAAATTCAGAAACAACTACAGGTTTGTTATAAGGCGTTTTCCAAAGATTCTTTTCTGCATCTTCAAGTTTGCCACCATACCAGCCTAAATATTGATTGAAGGCGATAATGTCAAGTGATTCGCCAATTTTATCATCAATCACTCCAAAACCGTCTACATGGCGTGTTAGCAAAGCAGCGCTAATTAATCTTGTATTATCTAATGATTTTGTGTGCCTTGCTAAATTCTGGATAAAAGTATTTCTAGCATCTGAAACAGGAGTTTCATTAGCCATTGACCAAATAATAATACTCGCTCTATTTTTATCTCTGGTAATTGCCGCTGTTAATTGATCTTGGGCATTTTGATACGTATTTTTATTAGCAAAATCCACTGTCCAGTAAACCGGAATTTCCTCCCAAACCATTAATCCCAATTTGTCAGCTTCGCGAATAATGTTTTCGTTATGTGGATAATGTGCCAAACGAACATAATTACAGCCTAATTCCTTTGCCCAATTCAATAAGCGTAAAGCATCTTCTTTTGAATTTGCACGTCCGCCTTTTGCATTTTCTTCGTGAATCGAAATTCCTCTCAAAAAGATTTGTTTTCCGTTTAACAGAATTTTGTCTTCCTGAGTTGCAATAGTCCTGAAACCAATTTTATCGGTTAATTTTTGTCCGTTAAAATCAATCGTTACATCATATAATTTCGGATTTTCAGGTGACCAATAGGAGATTTTTTTAGTAGGAATTTCAAAATTTAAGATTCCGTCAGCGCCAACTTTTCCTTTATAATTGATTTTTAATTCGGGAATTGAAATAGAAACTGCATTTTGTGCGATATCTAAATTATTGATTTTGATGAAACCCGAAATGCTATTTGCATTCCCTTTTTTAAGCTGAATATTATAATCTTCTATAAATGAAGCTTCTTCTTCAATCAAAGTCACATCGCGCGTGATTCCTCCATAATTCCACCAATCTGTGTTTACTGTCGGAACATCTTCTTTATGGCGTGTATTATCAACTTTTATGACCAAATAATTGTCATTTGGCTTTACGATTGAAGTGACTTCATAATTAAACGGAGTAAAACCGCCTTCATGTGTTCCTAGTTTTTTTCCGTTTAAATAAACATCAGCTTTATAATTTATAGCTCCTAAATATAAAAACAGACGCTTTTTGTCTTTTAAATTATAATCGAAAGATTTTTTGAACCATACATTTCCTTCATAATATTTTAGTTCAGGAACTTGTGAGTTCCAATCGCCCGGAATAGTAATTGTCGCCGATTTATCAAAATCATATTCTACCAATTCTTGTTTATTGACAGCATGATAATTACTATAAAACGCCGATTTTGGGGCTTTTTCCTGTTTATCATATTGATCTAAATGGAAACTGTAAAATCCGGTTTGGTAAGGATCGATAATGTAATTCCAAACGCCATTTAAAGAAGTTGTATTTCGGTTTGGAACGTTTGAAATTAGGTTTTGTTGTGCAAAAGTAAACAGTGTTGTGGTTAAGAGTACTGCGGTTAATAGTTTTTTCATTTTAATTTGTTTTTTTATTTTTTGCAGAGTGCTAAAGTTTATGGTTTCACGCAGATTTAGCAGATTGATTTTTTAGAAATATTATCATTTCGAGGAACGAGAAATCTCCACGAGAAACTCCACAATAAGAATCCAAGCTTTGTAGAGCTACTTGTAGAGATTTCTCGTTCCTCGAAATGACAAACCACATTTTAAATCAGAACAACGAAAAAAAAATGGTAAATCTGCATGAAATAAAATCTTAATTAACGGGAATCTTCAAATATTCTCCCTTAAAACTTTGGTTGAGTGCCGTCATTTCGATTGGGTTATTTGACCCATCTGGAATTACTTCAATCGAAGCTTTTCCGTTTGCCATTTTGATAGATTCGCTTCCCGTTGGTGTTCCTTGATTTTTCAAAGTTTTTCCGCCTTTCAGACATTGGAAATAAACACTCGCTTCATAATCCAGACAGCGCAAATTATTGTTGTCAATTGCAATTGCAGTTACAAGATAATTCCCGTTTTTTAGTTTTTCTGAAGACAATTGGAGTGAAGTTGCGGCTTCATTTTTCTTAAAGCGATAATTCACTTTTAAAGTATCAGAAACTGTTATTCCTTCTTTGTTTTTTCCAACAGAAACCAAAACGTTTTCTCCTTTTTTGAAATTCACATCCCAAGTGAGTCCATTCGCAGGATAAAGCGCAAGATTGCGTTGTTTTTCGCCTAATGATTTTCCGTCGTGATACAAAGTTACTTTCTCACAATTACTGAAAACATTAATTGTTCTTGGCGTATTTTCAGGACCTTGGCGTTCTGTCCAGGTATGCGATTCAATGTAAGTAAAAGGTTTTTTAGCCCAATAGCTTTTAAAAACGTAATAAGCATCTTTAGGATTTCCGTTTCGATCGGTAAGTCCTTTTTGATTCATATATGGAATATCATCTTCGGGACGGAGCGGCGTTGCAAAATCCTTGAATGCCCATTGAATATTTCCCACAAAATTTGGGTCATTCTCGGATATATGCAAATGCCAGTCAAATAAATCAACAATGTAATTTTCGCTCCAATCACCAATTTGTGCGATATTGGCAATTTTAGTTTGTACAATAGCTTCTTCCCAGCCTTCGGCTTTAATTACATTCTCGCCATTAACAGGGTTTTCACTATGACGGCCAACATGGCTGTCTCCGCCATATTCGGCGTGAATAAAATGGTTGTATTCTTTTTTGTAAACATCAATCGCTTTTTGATAGCTTTTGTAGCTTCCAGAATACCAACCCGACCAGATAGAAGGGGAGAAGACATCAACAATATGCGAGCCTTCATAATATTTTCTAATTGCCGTTTTTCTTGTTGGATCAAGTTTATGGGCAATATCATTTAATTCGGTTAAAAAAGCATTTGTTTTTTCCGGATTATCGCCATCAGGAAAATCTGGAAGCCAGTTCATTTCGTTTCCTAAAGACCAAATTATAATGCTAGGATGATTGTAATTTTGATTGATAATTTCAGCCAACATGTTTTTGGCATTGGTTTTCCAAACCTCATTTCCAATTCCGCCACGACACCAAGGCAATTCGTCCCAAACCAATAATCCTAATTCATCGCAAGCTTTATAAACTTCAGGATCTTGAGGATAATGTGCCAAACGAACGAAATTTGCACCCATTTCTTTAATCGATTCCATATCAGCGCGATGTTGTGCATTTGTCATAGCGGCACCAACTCCGGCTTGTTCTTCATGACGATGCGTTCCTCGAAGAAGCAAACGTTTTCCGTTAAGAAAAAATGGTCCGTGATCTTTAAATTCAAACCATCTAAAACCAACTTTCTCTGTAACGCTATCTTTTACTTGATTTTTTTCAGATAAAGAAGCAGTTAGTTTATACAAATTTGGATTATCTGTATCCCAAAGTTCTGGGTTTTTGATGTTTTCAAATGAGATTGTTGAAGTTTTATCTGAAACTGGAATCGTTTTGCTTGCCACTTTTTTTCCTTTCGGAGTTTTTAAAGTAATCGTCAATGATAAATCTTTTGAGTTATTTGGGTTTACAATTGAAGAAACAATTTGTACTGAAGCCTTTTTAGCTGAAACTTCTGGAGTTGTAATTTTTAGATTTTCAATATGATTTTTGTATTTCGAAACCAACCAGACATCGCGCGTAATTCCGCCATAAATATAGAAATCACTTTTTTGAGAAGGAATAATTTCGATATCATAACTATTGTCAACGCGAACAAAAATATCATTATTTCCTTCTTTAATAAGATTCGTAATGTCAATTGAAAATCCGATATAACCACCAATATGAGACCCGGCTTCTTTACCGTTTACATACACTTTTGTAGTAATATTTGAGCCTTCAAAATACAAGGAATAACGCTGATTTTTATCAATCTGCGGAATATTTAATTTTTTTTGATACCAACTGGCGTCACGTCTGTAGCCCGGATATAAGTCGGTTGCGTCTTCAGCGTTCCAGGTATGAGGTAAATTTAGAGAAACCCAACTTTGGTTTTTTTGAGCTTCGTTTAAGTTTGAAGTATGATTTTCTAAATAAAGCCAATTGTCATTAATATTCATCTTTGTCTGAGCAAAACTGCTGCTCAGACAAATCTGAAAAAAAACAAAAAGCGCAAAATTTGAAAATGTATTGTAGTATTTTGGTTGATAGTTCATAGATTGTAAAGCTTTTTTTAGGTTCAAAGTGACATAGTTACAAAGTGACAAAGGTTTTTGGCCTTTGAAGCTTTGTCATTTTGTATCTCTGTGCCTTTGTTATTTTTTTCTGAGTAATGCTTCCAGAAAATAATAATCAGCGTAAATTATTGGTTCGTCAATTTCATCGTGTTTTGGCCAGTTTCCTGTGCTGTGATCGAGTAGGAAAGGCGCTTTGATATTGGCATTTAAAATATATTTATCAGATTGTACCGAAGTCATTAATTTATCGGCGAAAGCCAAATAACTTTTATTTTTGGTATAACCGTACAATTCATATAATCCTGATGCCATAACCATTGCTGCAGAAACATCTCGAGCAGCATTTGGAATGCTAGGATCTTTAAAATCCCAATACGGAATTCCGTCTTCTGGCAGGTTTTTATTCGACATAAAAAACTTTGCAGTTGCTTCGGCTTGTTTTAAGTAAGTTGGATCTTTTGTATATCGGTAAGACATTGTGAATCCATAAACCGCCCAACCTTGACCGCGTGCCCAAACCGAATCATCATTATAACCCTGAAGTGTAGTTTTCTTTCTGACATTTCCTGTTTTCGGATCGTAATCAATAACGTGATAACAACTATTGTCTTCTCTAAATTGGTTTTTTAAAGTTGTATTAGCATGTTGAATTGCAACTTCACGATATTTTGGATTTCCAGATAATTTTGAAGCTTCAAAAAGCAATTCTAAATTCATCATATTGTCAATAATAACTGGGAAATCCCAGATTTCTTTATTGAAATCCCACGAACGAATAGAACCTACTTTCGGATCAAATCTTGTGCATAAAGTTTCGGCGCCTTTAATAATTACATCTGCATATTCTTTTTTGTTTTCAACTTTAAGCGCTTCTCCAAAACTGCAATACACTTTAAAACCTACATCGTGAGAATTACGGTTGACACTTTCTTTTTTGCTGAAAGCGGTCCATTTTTGAGCTTGTTCTTTGTATTTAGAATCGCCGGTAAGTCGGTATAACTGCCAAAGATTTCCGGCAAAAAAACCGCTTGTCCAGTCTCTCGATGGCACTTTATGTATTTCATTGGTTTTGACATTCATGCTGCGAGGCATCGACAGAGAATCGACTGGATAATCGAGCAACATTTTATAACGTGTATCCAACAGTGTTTTTGTCGTTGGAGAGACAATTGTTTTTTGAGACTTAATTCCGGATTTGCATGCCGTTGTCAGCGATGCAAACCCTAGAATTAAAGAAATGAAACTAACTTTATTCATATTTACTAATTAATCTTTTTTAAAAAACCACAATTACTTGGCTTTAAATTTGGGTTTGGGATCATTTCTATTTTTTTATTAAATGTAATTAAACTATATAAGTTCTTGCGTGTCTATGTGTCAAAAACACACATATCAAAAACACATCATGTGTAGAATTTGATTTTTTGGTTGGTGAACATTCATTATTTTGGTTTTAAGGTTAAGGTTAGATAAAATAGAAAAGCAAAAGACTCATTCCGATTATGATGACGACAAATAAGATTTGAAGAAATAAATAGTTCGGTATTTTGATTTTCATATGGCAAATGTAGATGCCGAAAACGATATAGAAATACAAAAAAGGGTATCTAAAAATACAGATACCCTTTTTTAAGCCCATAAAACAGTGGGATTGCTAAATTACAACAGTAGTTTTGTAAAATTTGTCAGCATATTGTGATGGCGTTTCGCCGTACTTTTTCTGGAAGCATTTGCTGAAATATTTCGGATTATTGAAGCCCACTTTATAGCTGATTTCAGAGACAGTTAACTTATCTTGTTCCAATAATTGAGCGGCACGTTTTAATCTAATTTCATGAATAAATTCGTTTGGCGTGCAATTTGTCCAGGCTTTAATTTTTAAAAAGAGCATGGTTCGGCTGACACCTAATTCGGTACAGAAAAACGGAACATCAAATTGTTCATTCGAAATGTTCTCTTCAACAATTTTAAATGCTTTTTTCAACAATTCTTCATCTATTGAAGAAACTGTAATTTCTGACGGAATAAAACTGTCTTCGCTTGAAAATTTGATTTTTAAACGCTCGGTTGTATTCAAAAGATTTTTGACACGAAGCTTAAATTCCATTAAATTGAAAGGTTTACTAATGTAATCATCGGCACCACTTTCAAGTCCTTCGAATTTATAAACTAATGAAGATCTAGAAGTCAATAAAATAACCGGAATATGACTGGTTTTAATGTTTTCTTTTATTTTAGCGCACAATTCAGTTCCAACCATTTCAGGCATAATAACGTCGCTGATAATCAAATTCGGAACAAATTTTAATGCTTTGTCCAAAGCAATTTTACCATTTTCAGCTTCGATAATATTGTAATCTTTTTTGAGTAGGTTTTTCATAAACTTTCTCAAAACCTTATGATCTTCTACAATTAAAATAGTTTGTTTTTCTTCGTTTACAATTAAATCTTCGATGTCCTCATTTTCTATTGCTTCAGAAGTTTCAAGTTGAGCGTTGTATTGTTCAATATCATCACTGATTTTAAAATCAGAAATAATTTCGCTGTCCAAAAGATGTTCTCGTCCAAGTGGCAAAGTCACTTTGAAAATAACACCGCCAGTTGGTTTGTTCGTAACATCAATTTTTCCTTTGTGAAGCTCAACAATGTTTTTTACAATCGAAAGCCCGATTCCAGTTCCTTTATTATAGTTTTTCTGAACTTGGTTGTGCGTCGGAACTTCAAAAAACAAATCAAAAATCTTATCGATATGTTCCTCGGAAATTCCAACTCCTGAGTCTTCAACGGCTATAAAAAGATGCTGCTGATCTTGATTGATTTTAATGTTAATAGAACCGCCTTTTGGAGTATATCTAAAAGCATTCGAAATCAAATTATAAAAAACACGTTCGAGTTTATATCGGTCAAAATACACCAACATTTCTTCGTTTTCGGCTTCAAATGTATAATCGTAACCTCCATCTTTTGCATATTCGATAAAAGATAAAAAGATTTCTTTTGTGAATTTGACAATGTTTCCGTTTGCAGATTCCAAAGCAACTTGATGATTCTCCAGTTTTCTGAAATCCATTAAACGATTGATTAAACCTAAAAGATGATTCGCGCTTCCTTCTATAACCAAAAGCTTTTTGTACATTTCATTGGTTCCGTTATAATCGGCTAATATTTGTTGCAATGGCCCTAAAATCAACGTTAAAGGTGTTCTGAATTCATGCGAAATATTAGTGAAGAAATCCAGTTTTAATTTGTTGTTTTCTTCAATACGCTGTGTTTCCAGATATTCCAGTTCCAGTTTTTGTTTCAATCTGGCTTTTGATTTCATAATCCAGATCAAACCATATAATCCTAAACCAATTATAATTCCATATAATAAAAATGCCCAAATACTGCGCCACGGAGCCGGATTTACAATAACGGTCAAAGTGGTTGGATTTTTGTTCCAAACCCCATCATTATTCGCACCTCGCACTTCAAATGTATAAGTTCCTGGATTTTGAATAGCAAAATTGGCCTCGCTGTTTTTGGTTATCGTCCAGTTGTTTTCCAGTCCGGTTAAACGATAACTATACTGATTCTTTTTTGATCGAATGTAATTCGGAATCGCAAAACTGATAGAGAAATTGGCTTTATCATAATCCAAAGTGATGGTTTTGGTATATCCAATGCTTTTTTCTAAAATGCCTAAAGAATCATTTGGATTTGTAGTTTTATTTTTGATTTTCAAATCAGTTATCAAAACCTGAGGAGCATATAAATTTTTGGAAATTTTTCGGGAGTCAAAATAAGTTGCTCCGGAAGGGCTTCCGAAATAAAATGTATTGCCATCAAGTTTTAAAGCTGCATTATCATTAAACTCATTATTTGCTATACCATCTTTTTGATCATAACCGACAACTGTTTTTCGGGTAGTGCTGTATTTTAAAATTCCCTGATTGCTGCTAATCCAAAGGTTTTTATCATCATCTTCCAAAATAGAATGGATTGATGTAACAACCATATTTCCAATTTTCAAGTTGATTCTGTTGAATTTCTTTCCATCAAAATAATGCAATCCTTTTGCTTTTGTTCCTACCCAGATTTTATTTTGAGAATCCTGAAACAATGTTAGAATATCATCTCCCGATAAAGCAACATCATCATAAAAGTAATGTTTTACAACATATTTATTGGATTGGAAATTTTGAAGTCCAATAAGATTCAGCCCGCTCAGAGTTCCCACCCAAAGCCTTTTTTGCTTGTCAACAAAGACTGTTCGCACGTAATTATTGGTTAGATAATTTGCCTTTGTAGTATCATTTCTAATAAATTGAAAATCTTTTGAAACAGTATTATAACGAACTAATCCTTTGCTAAAAGTACCCATCCACAATACGCCGTTTCCTTCTGTTTTAATGGAATAAACTCCAACATCTTTAAGTGAATCCTTTAATTTGGATGAAATTCTGTCACTTTCAATATTTTTAGTCTGGGTATTATAAGCTGAAATTCCTTTAGAGAAAGTTCCCATCCACAAAATGTTATTTTCTGCAACGCACATTGATTTAATATCATTTATTGGCGTTTGTCCAATTTTGTTGTTTAGGTAACTTGTAGCTTCTGTATTTTTATTGTAAACGGTGATGCCGCCACCTTCAGTACCAAAATAAATATTCCGATTTTTGTCGGCTACAATAGAACTTACTACATCATAACTCATCGGAATCTTTTTCGAATTCTGATCGTAATTGAGGAAATTTACACTTGAAATATCCCACATATTTACGCCTTTGTAATAACAGCCAATCCAAACGGAACCTTTTTTATCGATGAAAATTGATTTTACTTTTTCGATTCCGGTGTTATGATTACTACTACTGTAACTATTGTTATTGTTTATCTTTTGAATGCTTTTATCTTCTCCTAAAATATAAATTCCGTCATAAGCACCAATCCAGATTGAGCCTTTGCGGTCAATAGCCAAAGCACGAATTTCATTGTTGATTTCTTTGCGTTTTTCCTCAGGTAAAAAAGAAACAAAGCTGTTTGTTGATGGGTTAAATTTTAAAAGCCCTTTGTTTTTTGTTCCAACCCAGATATTATTGAAGCGATCTTCAGCAATTGCTGATACATTTAATACATCAATATTATTTAACGGATAATTTTTAAAAGAAAATTTTCCATTTTTTCTACCTGTAAATAAACACAATCCTTTTGTAGTTCCAATCCAGACTTTGCCTTTTTTTGTTTTAAAAATACTCAGAATATTATTGCTTGGAATTGATGCATTATCAGTAGCAGAATGAACAGCAGAAGAAAATTGTCCTGTTTTTTTGTTATAAACAGACAAACCTTTTGAGGTTCCAAACCACATTTCATCGCCAATTTTCTTGATACACCAAATAGTATTACTATTTATGGTATGATTCGTCTTGTCGGTTAAGTATCGTTTGAAAGTATTACTAACAGGGTCATAACAGTTCAGACCATTATAAGTTCCAATCCATAATTTTCCGGAATTATCTTCTTCAATAGCTAAAATATCATTACTGATAGACGTTTTATTGGCAACATCATTCCTAAAAATGGTAAATCGACTGCCGTCATATTTATTTAGACCGTCGCGCGTACCAAACCACATCTGTCCAAATTTATCCTGATGAATGGCAATAACAGAATTCTGTGAAAGTCCGTCAGTGGTTGAAAAATTTTTAAGTCGGTATTTATTTTGGGAAAACAAATTTCCTGAAATAAAAAGTAAAACTAGAAAGACGCTCGTGTATTTCATAGCATTTATTTTTTTTGGTTAGAGTTATATTCAAGGTGCAAAGGGACAAAGATTTCAACAGAGAAATACCTCTGAACCTTTGTTCCTATTTCATGCGTTTATTTAATTGATAATCGTATAATGATGGAATTTTTTCAATTGGCTTATTTAAAAACTCTATATACGGATCTACGTCATATTTGATTTCAAATTTTGTATTTCCGTGCACACCGATAATTCTTGCGAAAGCGCCGTCTTTCATTCCATACAATAAAACCGGTTTTGATTCATCAGGATTTTCAACCTGAACATTCAAATTCCAAAAAGTACTGTAAGGCGCGTGAGAAGGTTTCCAATATTCTGCTCCGCCGCCACCAAATATGGCATAACTATTATTTTTACCTGCTTTGAAGTGAACGGTAATATTGTCAAATAAATTTTGATGATTGGCTCCCGAATGCTGATCTAAAACAGGATCTTTAAAAATCTCACAGTTTTGATATACGTTTTTAGTCGCAAACGTGTTGAAACTTAACGGATGAACGGCCGAATTATAAATTTTAAGATTCTTAACTAAAATATTATGAACACCACCCAAAGTCACCGTGTAATGTGCTAAATGCGTTCCATCTGTAGTAATATCCTGAATCGTGGTATTAGCAACTTCTTCAGCTAAAATACCGCTATCGGCATTGGTTATTTTGACATCTTTAACCCAGCTATTGAAAAGGCGAGTCAGGAAAATTCCATTATTTCCGGGTTCAACATGATGTGCGACTCTAGGAATATCTGGAAAAGTAAAACGAAGATGCTCAATCCCAACTTCATTTAAATGTTTCCATTCGACTAATTGCGCCTGATAACTTGGTTTAATCGAAATAGTCAACGGCGTTTTTAAAGTGATTTTTGAGCCAGAAATTTTAGTGATTTCAACTTGTTGACGAACAATAGGAAGTTTTGGAAAATTCCAATGGTGCGAACCTGGTTTTACTTTCGCTCCTTGGTATAAATCTTTGATGATTTCGCCATTTTCACCATCTTTATTAAACAACTGCAATTCGACAATATCACCAACTTTTAAGCCTTTTACATCCGAAACCGTGATACTATGTTCGCCCATTTTTCCTGAACTAACTTTCGCCAACGGATTAGATTCAGGCTCATATTTATCCAAATACGATTTCACGCGCTCGCCAGGAACCTGCGTCCAGATAAAACCACCAGACCAAGCATATTGTGAAAAAGGCAAATCAATATTGTTTTCCGATTCACGTTGTCTTTTGTCAAAAGTGGTCAGATATTCACGAAGTTCAGCCAAAGCATCAGAATCTTTAAGATACATCATCGGTCTTGGACAGTATATTTCGGTTCCGTTTTCAGCCGAACCAGCACCGCGAAGCACAAAATTACTTCTTTCGATATACAGAATTTCACTTAGAATAATTCTTCCTGCAGGCAATTGAAGAATTACATTTCCTTCAACTGCATTAGCTGCTTTGAAAGCTTTCAAAAGTGCTTTTGAATCATCTAATTCATCATTAGCTTTTACTCCAAAATCAATGGTATTAATTATTTTTCCATTAGCATCAGGAATTTGGCTTTCGCCGAAATGATAACCAGCATAACTAAAATCCGGAAGATAATTGGTTTTTGGAGAAGTAATAATGGTAGGTAATTCCTGCGCCAGTACGGTATTTATAAAAAGACTACAAGAGATAAAAATGACTTGGCGAATCATGGTTTTGTGGTTTTATGGTTAGTTAGTTTTTTTCACCGCAAAGTCGCAAGGAACGCAAAGTTTAAATTTCTTGCGTACTTTGCGACTTTGCAGTGAAATTTTACACGGATCGCTTAATTCCCAATTCAAGTCCTCGTAGCTCTGCCAAGCCTCTCAAACGGCCAATTGCAGAATATCCTGGATTTGTTTTTTTCTTCAAATCATCCAACATTTGGTGTCCGTGATCTGGACGCATTGGTAATTTGCTGTTATTTCTTTTTTCAACTTCGAGAATCGCTTTTACGACTTCATACATATCAACATCGCCTTCTAAATGATTCGCTTCGTAGAAACTTCCTTCTTCGTCACGTTGCGTGCTTCTTAAGTGAATAAAATTCATTTTATCGCCATGACGTCTTACGATTCCAGGTAAATCATTGTCAGCGCGAACGCCGTATGAACCTGTACACATTGTAAATCCGTTTGATTTTGAAGGAGCCGCATTCATTAATTCAATCAAATCTTCTTCAGTACTAACAACTCTCGGCAAACCTAAAATCGGGTAGGGTGGATCATCGGGGTGAATGGCCATTAAAACACCTTTATTCTCTGCAACTGGAATGATTTCTTTTAGAAAATGAAAAAGATTATTCTTTAAAGCTTGTCTGTCAATATGATTGTAAGCGCTCAAAGTCACTAAGAAATCTTCAACAGTATAAGCTTCTTCAGCTCCCGGAAGTCCTGCTAGAATATTTTGTTGTAATTTGACTTTATCTTCTGCAGTCATGGCTTCAAAATAGCTTTTTGCTTTTTGAATTTGTTCTGAAGAATATTCGTTTTCTGCTCCTGGTCTTTTCAAAATATACAATTCAAAAGCGGCAAAAGCATTAATATCAAAGCGAAGCGCTTTAGAGCCATCTTCAACGGTATAAGATAAATCGGTTCTTGACCAATCTAAAACTGGCATGAAATTATAGCAGACACATTTGATGCCGCATAAAGCCAAATTTCGAATGCTTTCTTTATAGTTTTCAATATATTCCAGATATTTTCCAGTTTGTTTTTTGATGTCTTCGTGAACTGGAATACTTTCTACAACCGACCAAGTCAAACCAGAAGCGCCTTTTTTAGGATCTCCATCTTCGTGTTCGATTTCAACTTTTCGTTTGATAATTTCTTCAATACTCCAAACTTGTCCATTTGGAATGTGGTGTAGCGCAGTTACAATTCCGGTTGCTCCGGTTTGTTTGATATCTTGTAAAGAAACAGGGTCATTTGGTCCGAACCAGCGTAATGTTTGTTCCATTTTTGTGTTTTTAAAAAATTAAATACTCGCAGCGGCAAAACCACCGTCAACTTTTAATACTGTTCCCGTTACGAATTTTGACATATCGCTGCACAAGTATAAAAGTGCGCCGTCAATATCTTCAGGTTTTCCAAATCTTCCCATTGGAGTTTGTCCGATGATTTTTTCACCTCTAGGCGTTAAATTTCCTTCTGGAGTAAGCAGTAAAGCGCGGTTTTGTTCTCCAATGAAAAATCCTGGCGAAATAGCGTTTACACGAATTCCCTCGCCATATTTTGAAGCCAATTCAACCGCCATCCACTGTGTGAAGTTATCAATAGCCGCTTTTGAAGCGGAATAACCAACAACTCTTGTAAGAGGTCTTTGCGCCGATGCCGATGAAATATTGATAATGTTTCCTTGTTTTTGTTCGGCAAAAAGTGCTGAAAAAACCTGTGAAGGCAACATTGTTCCGATGATATTTAAATCAATAACCTGCTGTAAATCTTCGGTTTTCATGTCATAAACCGCTTGATCTGGCTGAATTGTTGCGCCAGGCATATTTCCGCCGGCAGCATTGATCAAAATATCCAGACGACCATATTTTTCAACAATAAAATCTCTTACTTTTTCTACTTCTTCTTTATTCAAAACATTGGCTTGAACCGCAAAAGCCTGGCCTCCGTTTTTTTCTATATTTTGTACTGTATTTTCTGCTTTTTGAAGCGATTGTGAAACAATCCCAACGATTACGCCCTGTTTTGCCAGAACGTTTGCAAAGTTGCTTCCTAATACGCCGGCGCCGCCAGTTATAAGCGCAATTTTTCCTTTTAAATTAAATATTGAATCCATATAAATTATGATTGTTTTCTTAAAGTCTGAATGGTGTCCAGCACTTTTTTAGTTTCATTTTCAATTGTTGCATAATCGCTTTCTTCCATGCGTTTTTTGGTAATCAACTTGCTTCCTAATCCTACTGCTGATACACCAGCTGAAAACCAATTTTGTATGCTAGTAGATGTGGTGTCAACACCTCCGGTTACCATAAAGGTCAAAGAGGGAAAAACATCTTTGATGGCACTCATAAAATCTGGCCCAAGTATGTTTCCCGGAAAAAGTTTAATGAATGTAATGCCTGTATTTTCGGCAGCAATAATTTCGGTAGGTGTCATGCATCCAGGAGCGTAAAATGAGTTTTTGCTTTTTAAAAAATCAGCTACTTCAGGAACAAAGCCCGGACTTATGAAAAAATCAGCACCAGCATTGTGAAAATCTTTGGCTTGTGATTCATTTTTTATTGTTCCAATTCCTAAAAGCATTTCCGGCATTTCAATATTTTTGATTTCTACCATTTTTTTGAAATTCACTAATGCTTCAGAACCGCGGTTTGTATATTCTACTGCTCGTATGCCTGCGTTGTACAAAGCACGAAGCACTTCAACGCTCACATTTTCATCTGTATTGAAATACAAAGGAAGCATGCCTTGTTGTGCTATGATTTCTATTGACTCTTGAATCGATTTCATAACTAAATTTTTACTTTAAAAACTAGTTTTTTCAATGAACCGTCACCAATCATTGCTGCGTGAACATCCTCTGGAAATAAAATGGTGAACTGTTTTTCCTGCAATTGAAAAAACATGTCGGGTTTGTCATGAAAAAAGCGAACATCTTTTTCATCACTATAATCTCCATTTGGATTTACACATTTTTCTCTCGGTTTCCATGCATAAGTTTCCGGACCTTTTACTACAATTTGGATATCAATGTTTTTGTCGTGACATTCAAAACCTTTGATGCTTTCTTCTTTGGTCGTTCCTTCGCCAGCAATTACGATTACTTTTAATCCTTCAGTAATTTCCAAAACGCCTTCCTCCAATTTGCTGATGTCATTTTGCGTTACAAAATCAAAAGCTTTTTTAAAGTTTGGATGCAAACCGTAATATTTTGCGGCATTGTGTAATGAATCTACTATCATTTTATTTGTTTTTATATTTTGTGTTTTTTGAATAATCCTCCTTTGTCAGAAACATCAGGAAAGAAGTCCCATTTTCCAGTTAAATCAAAAAAATGTAACATGCTATTATTGCTATAAAATATTTGAATTTTTAATTTAAATAATTGCATTTAAACAACTGGTTTTTAGTTGTTTGTTGTTTGTTTTTCTGTTTTGTGTCAGATTTTGATTTTTATCCTATATAACTGATTGAAATAGTTTGTCTTATCTTTTTATTTTACTTAAACCAATAATTTAATATATTGAATTAAAATAATTGATTATTAGCTAAATAGAGTCTTTATTTTTTTTAAATGCATTTTAATTTTTTTAAACAATTAGATTAAAAAAAATACAAAAATTATATTGTTGTTTTTATTGTTTGTGTATTTTTGCGTGTACGCACACGGTGTTTTGCAAATGTATATAAAAAGACATGTAAAACAACTTATATTTGATAAAAAAAATAATAATTTTACGCAGCTAATCTATTTTTTTAACCTAAATATCAGAAATATCATAACAATAAAAAAAATAGCAGAACTTGCTAATGTATCACCAGGAACGGTTGACAGGATTATTCATAATCGCGGGCAGGTTGCACAGGAAAATGTAGACAGAGTTAATGCAATTATTGAAGAATATGGTTATAAACGCAATATTTTAGCGAGTAATTTGGCATTAAACAAAAAGTTTCATTTTGCTGTTTTTTTGCCCAAATATGAAAATCTCGAATATTGGAAAAGCCAAATTACAGGCGTAGAAAAAGCAGCTGCCGAATTTGGAAAATTTGGCGTGGTGCTGGATTATTTTTTCTATGATTTTAACAAGGAATCTTTTCAAAAGCAAATTAAAAAAGTAATTGATTTTGACTGCGACGGATTACTTTTTGCTCCAATTTTTTATGAAGATTCTGTTCGTTTTTTGAATGAATATCAAAAAAAACAGATTCCGATTGTCATGATCGATTCAAATATTTCTGACGAAAATGAACATGCTTATGTTGGCCAGAATGCTTTTCAGAGCGGATATCTTGCCGGAAGACTGATTAGTTTTGCCGTAAAAAATGAAAGAAAGGTTTTGGTCTTTAAAATAACAAGAGAAATTGAAAGCACATCAGTTTATCTTCAACGAATCGATGGATTTTATTCTTATTTTAAAGATCATGATGAACTTACCAATTTCAGTTTTTCTGAAATTACAGTTAAAGATTCAGGAACAGATCAATTGTGTATGGAAATGTTTAAAGACATTCATAGCGTTTTTGTGCCCAATTCAAGAGCTTATATTGTAGCCCGTTTTTTGGAAAAAAATAATATAAAAGGCGTGCGAATTATTGGTTTCGATTTATTGAAAGATAATATAGAATACCTGAATAAAGGCATAATCGATTTCTTGATTAATCAGCGTCCGGAAGAGCAAGGATATATGGGAATTAATTATTTGTACAAGAAATTAGTCCTTCAGGAAGAAACGGAATCAACGAATTATATTCCATTGGAAATTATTTTAAAAGAGAATTATTTTCCTGTGAAGAAGTAAAACTCATTTTTGTCATTTCGAGGAACTAGAAATGACAAAAATGAGGGGAAATTAACGAACAATAAATCTATTTCTTAACCTTAACAACAAGCGGATTGTTTATTTTCTCAGCAAATGAACTCAAATAAGTTTCCCATTCTTGTTTGTTTTGAAACGGACTTCCTTTTTTCCATCCAAAACCAGTATAATAGATTGCTTTATTATTTTTAAGCGGAATATTTCCGTACAAATTGCTTAAGTCAGCCTCGTTTGTAACGTGATTATCAAAGCTTGTCATTGCATTTTTTGGAGCAACTAATCCTAAACCAATTTCAGAATCATCGATTGGTTCCCAATAACTCAACCAGCCCTTTTTTAAATCAGTTCCGATGGTTCCTTTTTTCTCATGAAGCGTCAATCCAACCGAAATGCTTTTTGCTCCAGTTATTGTAGTTTCAAAACGAGAAAGATAGCTTCCGTAATCTAAACTGATTAATTTCGATTCCGTTATTTTGTTTCCTTTCGCATCCCAATCGGCGTAAGTCAAAATAAAACTGGTTCTGATTGGTCCGGTTGTAATGGTTTTCCAGCTGACAAAATTCTTTGAAAAATAATATTTCCCATCTGCATTTACTGCAATTCCGCCAATTCCACGACTATCGCCCACATGAAAATTATCCAAACCTTCGCCAGTATCTTTATGGTAAGTTCCTTTTCCAGAAGTCATTTTTTCGTACCATTTGTTGATAATCGGGTAATCTACTCTTTTTAACCAAGCATCCATTCCGCTAGTCAAAGTCCCGCCAGGAATCTTATCTTCAACCATTTTTTGCGCGACAGGACCATAAGTTCTAAAAGCGACTTTGTTGTTTTCCCAAGCATAATCGTCTGTTCTTTCAGGAACAAATCGTGAATAACAGCTTATTGTTGTTGATGCCGAAGGATTTGTTCCAACTAAAACCTCAAAATCCTGTTTTGAAGAAGCTTTGACTTTTGGCTGAAATAAAAGCACATCCATAGTTCCGTCGCCATCATTATCAACTGTTTGGGTTTCTAGAAATGAATTGGAGCTTTTATCCTTTATCGTGTAATTTTCAAGTTTGGCATCGGCAGGCAATCCAAGTATTTTTTTAGTCAATTCGATTGTTTCAAATTCGCGGTCAATTTTTAGGGAATTGCTTACTGTGATTGTTTTGTTTTGAGAATGTATGGCAAATGTGCCAGTCAAAAGAGTTATCAGAAAAAGTTGTTTTTTCACAATTTGTAGTTTTTATTTTTAATAGGTTCGATAGGATTATAAAATTACAAATCAAATACCACATATAAATACAGAAGTGGAGTAATTTTGTACAGAAACATTGAATATCTGGTAGGGTTTGCTTTGCAATGAATTTGACATAAAATATTTTTCGTAAATTTCAATACTTGTCTTTTGTACAAGTATGAATTCTAATTAAATGAAAATCAATAAAATGGTTAAATGTATAATTTTCGATTGTGACGGAGTTTTAGTAGATACAGAAAAAATTGGCAACGGAATATTGCTAGAAATGGCTTCAGAACATGGTTTTGATATGAAAATTGAAGATGCCTACCGCAATTTCAATGGACGAAATTTAAAAGATTGTTTTCGACATATAGAAGAAGCAATCGACCAAAAACTTCCCGAAAATTTTGAAACCGAATACCGCCAAAAAAGCTTTGAAGCATTTAAAACACAGGTAAAACCGATGGAAGGTATTGTTGAATTTATCGGAGATATCGAAAAATTAAAAATCCCATATTGCGTGGCTTCCAGTGGTCCGGTTGAAAAAATAAGACTGAATCTTGAAGTGGCTGGCTTATTGAATAAATTTGAGAATAAACTATTTAGTTCCTATCAAATAAATAGTTGGAAACCAGAACCAGGAATTTTTTTGTACGCTGCCAACGAAATGGGTTTTGATGTAAAAGACTGTATTGTTTTGGAAGATAGCAAAGCAGGAGTAAAAGCCGGAATTAGTGGCGGATTCAAAGTATATGGCTTTGCAAACGGTTATAATAATGAAGATTTAGAAGAAGAAGGAGCGGTACTTTTTCATAGTTATGAGGAGTTGAGTGAATTGCTTGGAGTTTAGTTTTTGTTTCAGGTTTCAAGTTTCAGGTTTCAAGTTTCAGGTTTCAGATTTTGTGAGGCGTGTCTTTGACTTCGCTCAGCCTGACAAGATTGGAGATTAAGTTATTTTTAAGTTGTCAGCCTGAGCGAGGTCGAAGGCACGCAAAGTGTATCTACTTTTTTTGTCATCACTAGTTTCTTAGAATGACAACATTTTACGAATAGAACTTTGTCAAAGTTTAAAACTTTGGCAAAGTTGATTCCTAAAAATTAAAGTTTAAATTTTATCTTACAATTACAAAATTGTTTGATTAAAATGTAATTTGTTGCATTAAAATAAATTTTTATATATTTGAATTTCGACATTCTCTTTTTTATTTTGATAATAATGAATAATTGTTATTAATACATTTAAAATTGAATGTTTTTTGCCTAAAAAGAAATGACTTCTCCCAAAGAGTTGTTTTTTAAAATTGTGATTCCAAAAATCGCAAAATAACCTACAGACAGAAACAAAAATGACGAAATTTATAAGAATTTTAATTTTATCAATATTGCTCATTTCTCCAGTTTTAAATGCGCAGATTAAAAAAATTGGTGTCCCTTTTATAATTAATTATAATCCGAAAACTTACAAAGCCGCTTCCGAAAACTGGGATGTTTTGCAGGATTCTAAAGGAATGATGTTTTTTGCCAATCATTTCGGAATCATGCAGTTTGACGGCGTTCGTTGGAGCATCGTTACACAACCGGAAAACAAGAGTATGGTTCGCTCGCTTGCCATCGATAAAAAAGATAAAATGTATGTTGGCGCCCAGGGCGATTTTGGTTATGCAATTCAATTGCCAAACGGACAGTATCAATATACATCTTTAGTAAAATTACTTCCGGAATCAGCTCGAAATTTTGGAGATGTTATACATACGATTATCCGAAATAATGAAGTGATTTTTTTCTCTTATGAAGAAATTTTTATCTATAATAACAATAAAATCAAGGTTTTAAAGTCTAAAGAAAAATTTGATGATTTCTTCGAAGTCAATAAAGAAATCTATATTTCGCATAATACCAAAGGTTTATTGAAATTAAAAGGCGATAAATTAATTCCGGTTACAAATGGAGAGAAGTTTGCGGGAATGAAAATCAGGAAAATGTTTGAAACTCAAAATGGTCTATTGCTTTTTACGCAAAAAAACGGACTTTTTACGTTTAAAGACAATCAGGTAAAACCATTTTTAAGCGAAGCAGACAATTTATTAAAGCAAAATCAGATCTCGGTTGCGGTTGAACTTTCTGATGGATATTTCGGAATTGGAACCCGACAATCCGGGTTGATAGTTATAGATAGTTCGGGACATTTGATTCAGCATATTGATAAACAAATGGGACTTCAGAATGATTATGTAACGAATCTTAAGGTTGATAAAGAAGGCAATTTATGGGTTACTCTCAAAGAAGGAATTTCACAAATTCAGATTTCTTCGCCTTTATCAAGAATTTTGGATACTTCGAGTTCAGAAACTAAAATATACTGCAGTCAGATTTACCTAAATAAATTATATATCGCCACAGATAACGGTTTGTTTTGGATGGATTGGCAGTCTTATAAAAACGGAAAACATGAAAACGCGAACTTTCAGCACGTTTCTGGAATGTTTGAAAATGTTTGGAATATTAGTGTTTTTGGAAATTCGCTTTTGGCTTTTGAAAAAAATGGAATCTTTGAAGTTTCAGGTAATTCAGCAAAATTACTGGCAAAAGTTGATGGCGCGTGGAAAGGAATTTTGATCCCTAATCATTCTGATTTACTGCTAGTTGGTGGTTATAACGGATTATATCTTCTTAAAAAAATAAATAATTCGTGGGTTTATCAAAACAAATTAAAAGGTTTTGAGGAAAGCAGCCGAGTTATAGAAACTGATAAAAATGGAAATATTTGGATTGCGCATGGCTATAAAGGGATTTATAAAATTCAACTAAATAAAACTTTTGATGCTGTTGCTGATGTTCAGTTTTATAATGATAAAAATGGTTTTCCATCGAGTTTGTTTTTGAATACTTTTAAAATTGACAATCAGATTCTTTTTGGAACTACAAAAGGGGTTTATAAACAAGATTCTCATTCGAAAAAAATGATTCCTGAGCCCGTTTTTAAAAAATATCTGGGAATGGAAAATCATATTCGATTATTAAAACCTGATTATCAAAATAATATATGGTACATTTCTGGAGAAAATACCGGAAAAATGACGAAAAAGCCAAACGGAAGTTTTGAGGTTGAAGAACTTCCTTTTAGAAAACTTCGTTACTTATATGTTCCTGGGTTTGAAAATATTCAAACAACAACCAGTGGTGATGTATTTTTTGGAACACAAGATGGTTTAATTCATTATAATGTCATTAAAAACAAGAAATACAAAACGAAATATAAAGCAGTAATTTCAGAAGTGAAATGTATTTTTCCGAAAGACAGTTTAATATTTTCAAGCCGTTATGATGTGCTTCCGAATAAAACAAAAGATGCAGGAGAAAAAATCTCACATGTTTTATCCCATTCTAACAACGCATTACATTTTTCTTTTTCATCTCTTTTTTATGACGAAGCCGATGCTACAAAATACGAATACTGGCTGGAAGGTTTTGAACCAAAATGGTCGGAATATAGCCTTCAAACTGAGAAAGAATATACCAACTTACCTGAAAATGAATATGTTTTTCACGTAAGGGCAAAAAACATTTATGATGTGGTAAGCGAAGAAGCGGTTTTTCGATTTGAAGTTTTACCGCCTTGGTACAGAACAATCTGGGCTTATATTTTGTATTTTATACTTTACAGTGTTGTCATTTATTTGATTATCAAATATCAAAAATTTGTGGCTGAGGGTGATCGTCAGCAATTGATTCTGAATCAGGAAAAAGAATTATTGCGCGCCCGTGCTGAACTTAACGAACAGCGATTGAATTTGGAACAGGAAAATATGGCTATAGTTCGGGAAAATCTCGAAACAACGATCAATCTTAAGAATGCCAAAGTAGCTTCAAATACTGTGAATCTTATTCATTTAAATGAAATTTTGCTTTCGATAAAAGAACTGATCGGACAGATAGACAAGAAAAATGATTCAAATGTGAATTTTGGTTTATTGAGCAAAATAAACAAACTAATCGATCACGAATTGCAGGGCGACAAACATTGGAACGAATTTGAAGAAATCTTCAATCAACTGCATGATAATTTTATGCAGAGGATGAAAACAACTTATCCGGAACTGACTCCGCGCGATATGCGATTGTGTGCTTACTTGAGAATGAACTTTAATACAAAAGAAATTGCTCCGCTTTTAGGAATTTCTGTTCGTGGAGTTGAAGATACCCGATACAGAATTCGAAAAAAATTACAGCTTCCTTCGGATGCAAATATCACAGAATTCATTCTGAATTTTTAATTTTTTATTATGATGTAAAATCCTAAGTAGTTTTACGTGTTTTTTCTTCATTTTTTTTAGATCACCGTAGTCAAACCGTACTCAAAAATGTAAGTCTAGCCTGATTTATTTGTTAATATTGTCGGATTATTATTAAGATAATTACCTGTTTACTGCAAAATGGGTTTTTATTACGGTAATAAGCTTTACTAACAAAAAACTAAAAAAATGAAACAAAATGACTTTTTTTTCGGCCGACCACCGAAAGACAATTTCTATTATTTTAAACAATTTTTGGCCATAGCTATATTTGTGCTTTTGCCATTTTTAAAAGTTCAGGCGCAATGTAAAACATTGGTTTGGTCTGATGAATTTAACGGTACTACTGTCGACCTTACCAAATGGCAGAGTATTTCCGGAAACGGTTGTCCTTCACTTTGCGGATTCGGAAATGCAGAAGCTCAGCGTTACGATCCAAATCAGGCCACAATTGTAAAAGAAGGAGCAAATAGTTACTTAAACATTGAGGCTAAATATCAGCCGAATGGGTCTTTTCCAGATCAGCCGTATGCTTCTTCAAAATTAACTACAGAAGGAAAGTATTCACTTAAATATGGCAGAGTTGAAGCTCGTATGAAGTTGTCAAACGGACAAGGCGCATGGCCTGCGTTCTGGATGCTTCCCGTTAACGGAAACTGGCCGTATACTGGTGAAATTGATATTATGGAAGCCAAACACAGAAACCCACAATCTGTAGACGGAACGATTCATTATGACGGAAACGGATATCATTTTACAGGAAGAAGTTATAGTTCTCCAACAGATTTATCTACAGACTTTCACATTTATGCGGTAGAATGGGGACCAAACTTTATTAAATGGTATGTTGATGATGTTTTATTTCACACGGCAACTCCAAATACTACAGTAAATGGCGGATGGCCTTTTAATGATAGTCAGTTTTATATTATTTTAAATCTTGCTGTAGGTAGCGCAGGAACGCCTTATACAAGTGTAAATGGAGCAGGAGTAGCGCCAATTCCTGGAGATTTCCCTGCAAAATTACAGGTAGATTACGTTCGTGTTTATGACGGAAGTTATAAATATGCTGTTGCAGGTGATGCAAAAGTGTATCAAAACGAAACTAGCAAAACGTATTCCATAAATGCTATTGCAGGTGCAACTTACAACTGGACAATTCCTGCGGGAGCGACAATTACAGCAGGACAAGGAACAAATGCAGTAACAGTGAATTGGGGAACTTTAGGCGGAGATGTTTCGGTAACGGCAACAACTTCTGGTTGTACTGCAAATACTTATAAATTGGCTGTAACGACAGAAGCTGCAATTCCAGTAGAGAAAATTCAGGAAGATTTTCAAACGAACAGAAATGTTGTTTACGGAAATAAAACGGGAGTTTTGACAGAAGCAATTGCAAATCCATCTGCAACCGGAATTAATACTTCGGCTTTGGTTGGAAGATATGTTCGTAATTCTTCTGAATTGTATGATGTTTTCAATATCAAAAATATTGTAATCAGCAATGCAAATGATTATGTGTCAGGAAGAAAAAGAATCTCTTTTGATTTGTATACTTCGGCGCCAGTTGGAACTAAAATTTCTATGCAGTTAGAAAATAGCAATGTTACAACAGCAACCAATTATCCATCAGGAAGACATAGTGGTTACAAAGCGACTACAACGGTTCAGAATAAATGGGAAACCATTGAATTTGAATTTGAAAAAATTATCGATCCAAACACAAGCGCTTTGACAATCAATAACGTGGCTTTACTTTTTGAATCGAATTCAAATTCGGGAGCAACGTATTATTATGATAATTTGTTGACAAGAGCTACTCCAGAAAAACCAATTGTTGCCACGGACGTATTGCAGAACTACGATGGCATCAATAAAATTATAAAAGGAACTACGACAGGAACTTATACAGTTGTAGCAAATCCGGGCTCAAATTCCGTTAACTCGTCTGTAAATGTGGCGAGATACGTTAGAAATGTAACAGAACAATATGATGTACTTTTCTTTAATACGCAAACATCAATTGAAGATGCTGGTTTATTCAAAAACCAAACAAATAAAATCATGATTGATGTTTATACAACAGCTCCGGTTGGAACGGTTGTTAGCATGAATTTTGAAAATAGTGCGACTTCGCTTCCGGCAAATTACCCAACGGGGAGAAATAGTAATTATGTAGCGATTACAACGAAACAAAATCAATGGGAAACGCTGACATTTTACTACAATTCAAGTCCAGATGCAGGAACTTCTAATTTAGCTATTAACCAAATGGTTTTATTATTCAATTCAGGTTCTTACACAAGCGATACGTATTATATAGATAATATCAGAATTGGTGCAACCAAACTTCCGGATACTTATACTCCTGGGGTTGTTTATGAAGATTATCAAACGGTTCACAATATTACATTTAGAGATGCTATCGGAACGTATACAGCAAACGTAGCAAATCCTAGTGCAACAGGAATTAACACGTCTTCAAATGTTGGAAGATACGTTCGTAAATCAACAGAATTGTATGATAATTTCTCATTCAATACAACTCTAACAAACATTGGAGATTTTAAAGCGGGAACTAAAAAATTCGCCATGGATGTTTATACATCGGCTCCGGTTGGATCAATTATTTCATGGCAAGCAGAAAGCAGTGCTTCAGTTCCGTCAAACTATCCAGTTGGAAGACATAGTATTTATCAGGGAGTTGTAAAACAAACGAATACTTGGCATACGGTAACTTTTACGTATGTAAGTACGCCAGATGCTTCGACTGCAGATAATGAAGTAAACCGTTTTGTTTTCTTATACGAACCGGGAACAAATTCTGGAAACACCTATTATTTTGATAATCTGAGAGCTTTAAATTTAGTTTCTACAGAAACTCCAGTTGGATTGCCTTCGCCGTGGGTTAGTACAGATTTAGGTGCGGTAACGCCAGCGGGAGAAGCCACGCATTCTAACGGAACTTTTACCATTAAAGGTTCAGGAACTGATATTTGGGAAACAAGTGATCAATTTCAATTTGTAAATCAATCCATTACGGGCGATGCTGAAATTATTGCCAAAGTTAATTCGCTTACTAATACAAATACTTATGCAAAAGCTGGAGTTATGTTTCGCGAAACGCTTACACCAACTTCCAAACATGCGATGACCGATGTGACGCCAGCTGCAGGAGTTGAGTTTCTATCAAGAAATGCTACGTCAGGAGTAACAGTTGCTGATGTTGCAGCAGGAACGGCTCCAAAATGGGTTCGTGTAGTTCGCTCTGGAAATGTATTTACATCTTACACTTCTGATAATGGCACAACATGGACACAGCTTGGAACTTCAAAAACAATTACAATGGCAAACACCATTTATGTTGGAATGGCTGTTACATCACACGCAAACGGAACTTTAGGAACAGGAGTTTTTAGTGATGTTATTGTTCGAAATATTACACCAAATCCGAATGTAAATTTAGCTTTAGCTAAAACTGCAACGGCTTCTACAGAAGAAAATCCAACTTTATCAGCGAGTAAAGCGACAGACGGAGACGGAACAGTTTCAAGATGGGCGAGTTCTTTTGCCAATGCTACAGAATGGATTTATGTTGATTTAGGAAGTAATTATAACTTGAATCGAGTGGTTTTAAAATGGGAAGCAGCTTATGCAACGCAATATAAAGTACAGCTTTCTACAGATAATGTTTTCACCGAAAATGAAACTATCAATACACAAACGGCAAGCGACGGAGGAACTGATGATTTAACCGTAAGCGGAACAGGAAGATATCTTCGTATTTTATGTACGACAAAAGCTTTAGCTCCTTACGGATATTCATTGTATGAAATCGAAGCCTACGGATCTGCTTCTGCCGCTAAAAAAGCGAATGTTGTAGTGGAAGAAAGTGCGCCTGAAAATGTTGTTTTTGCAATCTATCCAAATCCGGCGAGTAACTATATTCAAGTTACAATTCCTGAAAATTTAGACAACAAAATCATCACGATTTATGACAATTCAGGAACATTAGTTCTTCAGAATAAACCTGAAAAAGAAGCAAGTGAAAGCGTAATTGATTTGAGCCGACTGAGAGAAGGAATTTATATTCTGAATTTCAAATCAGATCAAAAAAGCTGGACTAAAAAGTTAATTAAGAAATAATTAAAAACAAATTGGGTGTGATGATCCTAAATAGTTACACCCAATTTTTTACACATTTTATTTTCTCATTCTTACTAATTAGAAACAAATTTTTATTAATCAAAAAATCTAAACAATGAGAAATTTTAAGTTACAAAAGAAGTTTTTTTTAGCAGTAATGCTAACATTCCTATCTGTTTTAATGTACGGACAAGGTGCCATTCCTTTTACTATTAGTAATAATTCAACTTTCGCCGACAGCGACTTGTATGTAGCGATTGTTGGAATTGATTACACAACTGGAAATCACGTTTGGGTAAATGCCAAAACAAGTCAGGTTTTACCAATGAGTGCCTCTTACAATACCGTTACAGGACCAACTTATGGCGGAAATACCGGACCGGGGCAAAACTCAAAATATGCGGCGTGTTTTACAAAGCTGAGCGAAATTCCGAATAAAACCTTTACACTGCCTTTAATTGCAGGCTGCAGGGTTTTTATTTCTAAAGGTTCGCAGTTGTATTTTTACTTTTTTGGTGCAAATGGCGCTCCGTCAGGATATGCTTCGCCAAATCCGCAGAATGCAACCGATCCGAATCAGGGAATTTTATATGAAATGATCGAATTGACTAACAATCAATATGGTTTCTTCGGAAATCCAACGCGTGTAGATTCATATAAATATCCAATGGGATTAGAATTATTTGGCGCAAACGGTTACCAAAAAAGAGTTGGAGATTTAAAAAAACATGCTGATATCGTTGCGGCTTTTAAAGCCAATGTTCCGGCAGAATTTCAAGGCTGCGTAAACGATGCAACAGGCGAAATTACAGCTCCTTCTAAAACACCAGCTTATGCAACAGGAGGACCATACGAAAACTACTTAAAATCTTATATCGATGCGATTTGGAACAAATACAAAAACGAAGATTTAATATTTTATGCTGGAGATGCCGGAGTTTTTAAAGGAAGAGTTATTGGCGAACAACTTGAAATGGTTGGACAATCTGGAGGTTTTGTTGGCCGTACAGGAAGGGTTCAATACAGACCAAGTACTCAGGAAGCTCTTGAAGGAAAAGGTGTTTTGGACAGAAGGTTGGTCGACGGAGATTTAGATCTTGTGATTCAGGCACAATTAACAGCGGCAATTAACCGACATGTTGTAAATGTTACAACAACAAATCCTGGACAACAAAATTGGTACGATGCATCAAAATATTATCAAGTAAACCCAACAAACCATTATTCTAAATTTTGGCATTTACCAGGAATTAATGTTGATAATCTGGCTTATGGTTTTGCTTATGATGATGTTGCAGATCAGTCACCATCGCTTCATTCTCCACAGCCAACAAAAGTTATTGCTACTTTTGGAGGTTATGCAGGTACCGTTCCTTCAGTGCCGGCTTCGACAGATGTTATTACAGTTTATAAAGATTGTAACTACACAGGTTTCTCTGGCGGATTAACTATTGGAGATTACAATTTAGCTCGTTTAAATACTTTAGGCGTTTTAAATGATGATATTTCGTCACTTAAAATCACTCAGGGTTATCAGGCAATTTTGTATCAAGATGATAATTTTACTGGAGCTTCAACCGTAATTAATTCTGATAATTCTTGTTTAAACACAACTTGGAATGACAAAGTAACTTCTATAAGAGTTATTGCAAACGGAACTACAACTTTAGGAAACCAGACTTTCTTTTTACAAAACAGAAACAGCGGTTTATACATGGATGTTTGGAATTCAAGTATGGCAAATGCTGCGGGAATCAATCAAGGAGCATTGAATTCTGGTAATAACCAAAAATTTGTATTTACGCATTTAGGTGATGGATTATATAAAATCATTGCTAACCATAGCGGACAATCTTTAGATATCAACAATTTCAATAAAGCAAACGGAGCGCGTTTAGAGCAATATCCCTACAATGCAACTACAAATCAACAATTTGTATTGGTTTCAACTGGAGACGGATATTACAAAATTGTTGCAAGACATAGCGGAAGAATTGTTGAAGTTGCCGGAGCAAGTACAGCTTCTGGGGCAATTATTCAGCAATGGGATAACAACAATCAAACTTGCGGACAATGGAAATTAGTTCCAGCGACAAGTTCTCAAACTTCAGTTTTAATTCAGGCAGAAGATTACTCAGCAATGAGCGGCATTCAGGTTGAAGCAACTACGGATACTGGTGGCGGATCAAATGTTGGTTATACAGAAACTGGCGATTGGTTAGCTTATAACAGCATCAATTTTCCAACAACAGGTTCTTATTTAATTGAATACCGAGTGGCAAGTGCAGTAACTGGAGGGAAATTATCTTCTGATTTAAATGCAGGAGCGATTCTTTTAGGAAATGTTGATATTCCAAATACTGGAGGATGGCAAAACTGGCAGACGGTTTCGCAAACGGTAAATGTAAATGCTGGAACCTATAATTTCGGAATTTACATTCAAAATACTGGAATGAACATCAACTGGATTAAAATTACTAAAGTAGGTGCGGGCGCTGCGGCAAAAACTGCTTTAGCAAAAGCTCCAGAAGAAGAAGCTCCAGTGGAAACAGTTTTAAATGTTTATCCAAGCCCGGTTGAAAATACACTTTATGTAACTACAGATCTTTCTGGAGGAAGTGTAAAAATAGTCGATTCGCAAACGGGATCTACTGTTGCATCTCAAAAAATCAATAATAACAGTTTTGATGTTTCGCATTTGAAACAAGGAATCTATTTTATTGTTTTTGAAAAAGATGGCAAACAAACGATCAAACGTTTCATAAAGAAATAGTTTTAAAAACCGGATTTCTGGCTTTAGATTTTTAGATAATAATTAGGTAGTGTTAGTTCTACGAAATTAGATTGCATAGCCAATCAAATCTAAAATCTAAAGTCTGAAATCTAAAATAAAAAAATATAACTCAATAACCGTCCCCAATATTTACGAGTTTATTAATCTATTAAAACAATTATTATGAAAAACAATTACCGAAGAATGTTGCAGAAATGCATGATTATTTTAGTTTTGAGCGTTTTTAATTTAGCTGCAGCTCAGCAGAAAAAAGTTATAGCCTACATTCCAAACTGGATAGATTTGAATGCTTTTTCAAGTACCATTCAGTACAGTAAATTAACGCACATTAATATTGCGTTCGAAAACCCTGATGCTAATGGATATTTAACTTTTAATTCCGGAAGCAATGCTATTATTAATGCTGCGCATGCACAAAATATTAAAGTTTTTGTTTCGCTTGGAGGAGGTTCTGTTTCAGAAGGCGGTGCCATTCGCGACAATTATTTTAATTTAATTACTCCCGCAAACAGAACGGCTTTTATTCAAAAACTCTACGATTATGTTGTGGCGCACAACTTTGATGGAATCGATGTAGATTTAGAAGGTCCGGCAATCAATGGTGATTACGGCGGATTTGTTATTGCCTTGGCGAATAAATTACATGCCAATGGTAAACTGATCTCAGCAGCGCTTTCAGAAGGATATGGTGGTGCAAATGTACCTGCATCTACTTTTGCGGCTTATGACTGGATCAATATCATGGCATACGATGCAACTGGGCCATGGCAGCCAAACAATCCGGGGCAGCATTCTCCATACAGTATGGCTGTTAACCAATTTAATTACTGGACAGGAAGAGGTTTACCGGCAAGCAAAGCCATCATCGGATTACCTTTTTACGGATACGGTTTTGGAGCATCTGCAAATCAGGGAATTTCTTATGCTAATATCGTAGCACAATATCCGGGAGCAGAAAATCAGGATCAGGTTGGAAACACGATTTATTATAACGGAATTCCAACAATCAAAGCAAAAACAACTTTTGCGATTCAAAACGCAGGCGGAGTTATGATTTGGGAATTATCTCAGGATGCAACAGGTTCAAAATCATTGCTTACTGCAATTAATCAAGTAATTACCGGAAGTAATCCTCCTGGAACAGGAACTTTAATTCAGGCTGAAAGTTACAATACAATGAGCGGTGTTCAAACAGAAGCTACTACCGATACTGGCGGAGGATTAAACGTAGGTTATTGCGATACAGGAGACTGGATGGCATATTACAATGTTAATTTCCCAACTTCAGGAAATTATGTTATTGAATATCGAGTGGCAAGTGCTGTTAACGGAGCAAGAATTTCATCTGATTTAAATGCAGGAACAATTCAGCTTGGAGCAGTTAATATTCCAAACACTGGAGGCTGGCAAAATTGGCAAACGGTTTCTCAAACCGTAAATGTAAATGCCGGAACGTATAATTTCGGAATTTATATCCAAGCTTCCGGAGCCAATATTAACTGGTTCAGAATTACGAAATCGGCTTCAGGTTTAGCTGCAAAATCAGCTGCTCCAACTGCAGAAACTCCTACAGACATTGCAAGTGTTAGTATTTACCCAAATCCAACGGAAGATACACTTTTCTTTAGTTCAGAAGTTTCTGGCGCAAATGTAAGTGTTATCAATTCTGAAGGAGGTGCAACGGTTTCATCTCAAACTGTAAACAATAACAGTATCAATGTTGCTAATTTAAAAAGCGGAATTTACCTGATTTCATTGGAAAAAGATGGAATCAAAACAGTAAGACGTTTTATTAAAAAATAAGTTCTTTTAACCGCAAAGTTCGCAAAGAAAAAACGCAAGGATCGCAAAGGCAATAAAACACCTGGCGAACTTTGCGTATCCCGATAGATATCGGGATTGCGCTCTTTGCGGTTAATTTTTTATCAGAATTGTAACCCCCTTTAACCCCCAAATTATATGAAAAATAGTTACAGATTTCGGTTAAGTTTACTCTTGATCCTCTCTTTTGGATATTTTGCCACGGCACAGACGTCTTTAGGATCGAGCAAAACATTTCTGAACAAGATTAAAAATGAATTAGTTACTTCTACTACTGCAAAAGGCACCGAAAAAACAATTCAGCTTCAGGCAGCCAATTCTAAAAGCTTTAGCGGAAAAATAAATTATAAAGAATCAAATGCATCAAGCGAATTTTTGATTGGAGAAATTAAAAATATTGCAGAATCATCTTTTTATATAAAAGTTCAGGATCAATCTCTGGAAGGTCATATTATTTTAAAGAAAACCAAAGAAGCCTACAAATATTACTCTGATGCAAAAGGAAATGCTTTTGTTTCAAAAGTTGATATCAATACTTTGGTATGTATCGATTATAAAAATGTTCCATCCAAAACCAATACAACAGGTAAAACTGCGGCCGCTGCAGAAATTGCTCCGGCATTATTGAATCTGCAAAGTTTGCCAGGTGCTGCAGGCTGCGTTTTATTAGATTTTGATGGCTATTATATGCCGGCAGGAAACCTTTGGAACAACGGTAACGCTATTAACGCTGCGCCTTCAGGAATGAGTGATGCTGCCGTGCAACAGCATTGGGAAGTAGTTGCAGAAGATTATCGTCCGTTTAATTTAAATGTTACCACAAGCGAAGCCGTTTTTAATTCTTATCCAAAAAACAGAAGAATGCGCGTTGTAGTTACGCCAACAAATACTGCTGCTCCGGGCGCGGGAGGTGTGGCGTATATTGGTTCTTTTAACTGGGATAATGATGTTCCTTGCTGGGTATTTATTACTTCTGGAAAATCTGGTGGAGACGCTTCTTCTCACGAAGTTGGACATACTTTTGATCTTGGTCACGACGGACGTACAAATCCTGCGGAAGATTATTTCTTAGGATTAGACGGAACTTCATATGCACCAATTATGGGCGCTGGTTATTACAGACCTGTTGTACAATGGAGTAAAGGAGAATATAATTATGCGAACAATTTTCAAGATGATGTTGCTACAATTGCCAGTTCAAAATTTGGAGTTGGATATCGAGGTGATGATTATGGAAATAATATCGCTTCAGCAGCAAATTTAGATTATAACGGAAGCGGAGCAATCAATCAAAAAGATGGAATTATTTCAAGTGAAGCTGATTATGATTTTTTCACTTTTACAACCGGAGGAGGAAATGTAGTTATTAACGCTAATACCGTTTCGAGAGACGGAAACCTGCATCTTTTAATGAGATTGTATAATTCATCAGGAACAGAAATAGGAACATTTTGGAACTCTGATCCGTTTGCTTTAAATGCTTCTATGAATGCAAATCTGGCAGCAGGAAGATATTACGTAGGTGTTGATGGAACTGGAGCAGGAAATGTTGGAAGTGGCGGTTATTCAGCGTATGGTTCTATCGGAAGTTATTCTATTACAGGAACAATTCCACCAGGAGGAAATATTAGTTCATCTACAGATGTAATTACGGTTTATAAAGATTGTAACTATACAGGTTTCTCTGGCGGATTGACAATTGGAGATTATAACTTAGCGAGTTTAAATTCTTTAGGAGTTTTAAATGATGATATTTCTTCGCTTAAAATTACACAGGGATTTCAGGCGATTTTATACCAAGATGATAATTTTACCGGAGCTTCCACAGTAATTAATTCTGATAATTCGTGTTTGAATGCAACTTGGAACGATAAAGTAAGTTCAATCAGAGTTATTGCAAACGGTGTTACAACTTTAGGCAATCAAACTTTCTTTCTTCAAAATAGGAACAGTGGTTTGTATATGGATGTTTGGAATGCAAGTATGACAAATGGAGCTGGAATTAATCAAGGTACTCTTAATTCAGGAAACAATCAAAAATTTACATTGACTCACTTAGGAGACGGTATGTATAAAATTATAGCCAACCATAGCGGACAGTCTATGGATGTTAATGGTTTTAATAAAGCGAATGGTACACGCGTTGAACAATATCCTTATAACGGAACTACAAATCAACAATTTATTTTAGTTTCAACTGGAGACGGGTTCTATAAAATTGTTGCCCGTCATAGCGGAAGAATTGTTGAGGTTGCAGGAGCAAGTACAGCTACTGGAGCTATTGTACAACAATGGGACAATAATAATCAAACTTGCGGACAATGGAAATTAATTGCAACAACAACTTCTCAGACATCTACTTTAATTCAGGCGGAAGATTACTCGGCAATGAGCGGAATTCAGGTTGAAGCTACAACAGATACTGGCGGAGGTTCAAACGTAGGTTATACCGAAACTGGAGACTGGCTTGCGTATAACAATATTAATTTCCCAACAACAGGTTCTTATTTAATTGAATACAGAGTGGCAAGTGCAGTGACTGGCGGCAGATTATCATCTGATTTAAACGGAGGAACTATTGTTTTAGGAAATGTCGATATACCAAATACTGGAGGCTGGCAAAACTGGCAGACAGTTACACAAACAGTAAACGTAAATGCAGGAACGTATAATTTCGGAATCTATATTCAAAATACGGGAATGAACATCAACTGGATTAGGATTACAAAAGTTGGAGCAGGAGCACCGTCGGCAGTTATAGAAGATGAAATAAAAGATGTTGCATTTAATGTTTATCCAAATCCGGTTTCAGAAACGCTATTTTTTACAAAAGATGTTTCGGAAGGGAATCTTAAAGTAGTAGATTCTCAAACAGGTTCTATAGTTTCATCTCAAAAAATAAATGACAATAGTTTGAACGTTTCGCATTTGAGACAAGGAATTTATTTTGTTGTTTTTGAAAAAGATGGAGAAAAAATAATAAAACGTTTTATAAAAAAATAATCCATTCGCCATAATGGTTTTATATACATTAAATTTTAGGTTTTAATGTAAAGGCTGTCAGGAATGACAGCCTTTTTTTATAATGAAAATTTTACCGCAATCCCGATAGCTATCGGAATCGCATAAATCTTTTTGGACTTCACGTTTAAAAAAAACCTCAATAAAAACATTATCATTCCATAACAATAGGATAAACTCATTTCATCATTAAATTGATAAAATTGCTGCATATTAAAAGTTTAAAGACTTTTAATAAATTCTCTATTTCCCAAAAGCTTAAATCCTATGAATTTAAAATTTACTTCCCCAATAATTATACTCTTTATATTATTCTTCAATCATACAATTTCAGCCCAAAATCAAAAGAATTTAGACGGTGTACAGGTCGCATTTTTATCCGACGTTCACCTTCAGGATTTGTTTGGGACATTTTCAGATAATGATTTTAAAGGAGTTTTGAATACCAAAACAAAAAAATACACGTTAATAAGAACGATGGCCTCGCAGTTGCATTCGACGAGAATTTTCAACGAAAATTATTTTGCCTTCATCGCCGCTCTTGAAGATATTGCAAAAAGAAAAATAAAATATGTTGCACTTCCAGGTGATTACACCGATGACGGACAGCCAATACACGTGCGTGGATTAGAGAAGATTTTAGATCAATATCAGAAAAAATATGGTATTGAGTTTTTTATAACCACTGGAAATCATGATCCGGTTGGACCATTTGCTCAGGAATCGGGTAAAGAAGATTTTTTAGGAAAAGAAGGAAAAAGCCAACCCATTTTTAGCAAAGACGGCATGTATAAGCCAAACATGAATATCGAACAGCCAGTTGTCATAACAGCCGATATTGCTAAAATGGGTTATTTAGGCATAACAGATGATCTAAAAAATTTCGGATTTTATCCTAATAAAAAATATAAATTCTGGTCGACTCCTTTCGCAAATTATACTTCCCAGAATTATGATTTCAAAAAAGCTGAAGAAGCTTCAAAACTTACTAATAGAGTGTATAATGTTGCGTCTGGATTTGAAGTTCCAGATGTAAGCTATGTCGTTGAACCAATCGACGGACTTTGGTTAATGGCAATTGACGGAAATGTTTATATTCCGAAGAAAACCGATGGTGATCCAAAAGATCCTAAAAATTATTCGGAAGCAAGTACAGGTTATAATAATGTGCTTTCAAACAAAAAACATCTTATAAAGTGGGTTCAGGATATTTCGGCGGAAGCCAAACTTCGAGGTAAAACTTTGATTGCTTTCAGTCATTTTCCGATGATTGATTTTAATGATGACGCTTCTACGGAAATTAAAGAATTATTAGGTCCGAATAAATGGCAATTAAACCGAGTTCCTGTTGAAGAAGTAGCGCAGGTTTTTGCCGATGCTGGTTTGAAAATCCATTTCGGCGGCCATATGCATATCAACGACACGGGATTGCGTACGACGGCAAAAGGCAATACTTTGGTAAATATCCAAACGCCTTCACTTGCGGCTTATATTCCGGCTTATAAATTATTGACTATTCAAAAGGATAATCTGGTCGATATTCAGACTATCACGATTGATAATGTTCCGAGGTTTGATGAACTTTTTGATTTGTATAAAATGGAATATCAGTTTTTAAAAAGTCAGAATACCAAGGATATTTGGAATAAAGCTATTTTAGAAACTAAAAATTATCACGAGTTTACCGATTTTCATTTGAAGGAATTAGTTCGTCTTCGTTTTCTTAAGGACGATTGGCCTTCTGCGTTTAAAGATTTTATTCTGAATGTTTCGGCTCAGGATTTATTGGTTTTGGCGAATATAAAATCGGTTCAGGATTTTGATTTTATTCTGAAAAACAAATCTCAATTTCAGAAAGAATGGAATGAAGCAGAAGCAAAATCGGAACAAATTTTAGCTCAAAATAATCTTAAAAAAGAAGATTTTAATTGGACAGGAAATGATCTTTTAATTGATTTTTACCGTTTTAGAAGCGCCGATGAATTGGCTTTAGCCGATGTTGGCTTGGAAAGAGCAAAACAATATAAAGTGTTGTCGAATTTGTTTTTAGAAAATAAAGACGCTTCAAACGATACATCTCTTCAAAAGCAAATAAAATTGTTCCTGATTATTTTCAATAAATTTATGCGTGAAGTTCCTGCAGATCATTTTACGGTTGATTTGAAAAGTGGTGAAATTAACCGCAAAGAACCTTAAGGTTTAGTTTGTTTCAAGTTTCAGGTTTCAAGTCCCAACAGGAACCTGAAACCTGGAACAAATAAAACTTGAAACTATTTTCCATTTACAGGATTCGTTCTCACATAAGTTCCATCATCATATTTAATTTGATAAGGAGAATTGAAGAAAGTACTTGGCAAATAATAATCTGTCGAGATGACTTGAGCTCCTGATTTTTTTGCCACTTCAAAATGTGAATAATCATTTTTTCGTGCTTCTTTCGTATCAGAATCAGCTCTGGTTCTTATGATATAGCCTTTTTTGACCAAATCAGTAATTGATGTATCCTCAGAATTATTTCTAAACATCCAGGCTGCTTCTGGTTTTCCTGGTTCAGCATTAATAAAAACGGCGCGTCCCTTAAGGGACGGATGATTCAATGCGTACAAATCTCTTTTTGCGCCGTTATTATCTAAAAGAAATATAAATTTTCCTTTTGCATTTTTTAGAGTTGGCCAGTTGTTGTTCAAAACGGCTTCTTCAAGTGTTTTGTATTTTCCGCGAACCATATCGGGCGTGATAATTTTATTTCCTAAACCTTTACGAAGTTCTTTGTCTAAAGCATCAAAAAGTTCAGGTGTAAATTTTTCTGCTTTTGTGCCCAAGTAACTATCGTCGTCTTTTGGTTCTAAAGTGATAAAAACCGGAACATGGTCAGGATTTGCATTCGACCATTTTTTTAGTTCTGCAAGACAGCTTTGAAGCGTGTAACATGAAGTTCTAAAATCGATATCAATCATGTGAAAAACTTTAAAACCCGGTTTTTTCATTTCTCCATTTGGATCGTAAGCTTCTTGTGATTTTGCAATATCAAGACCTTTTGGGTGTACAAATTTTCCGCCTTGAGGATCGCCCTGAACATCAATTTCTAAATTGCGTAAACCTTTATTTAATTGATCTGTAAGACTAATGTGTGTGTACTGAAGTCCTTTTAGCGAACGCGAAGTATCTTTTGCCTGAATGGTGTTGTATAAATCAGTTTCAATGGCATGGCGGTAACTGTTGTGCGAACCTATAACTTGTATTTGGTTGATTTTTAAATTGTCGCTTTGTGCGTGACTCAATTGAAAAGCTCCAGCAAATAATACTGTAAACAAAATTTGTTTCATGTTTTTGATGAAATTAGGATTGTGGAATTAAGAGGACGCAGCAACAGAGAATTGCTTTTTTTAGAGATTACTAAAATAAACTTGGTATTTTGTTTTTGTGTTAGCTAAAGTAAAAGAAATAGCAAACCAAATATCATTTTTGCCTAAAAATAGTAGTATTAATAAAACAAATCAATTCAAAATTTAATTTAAAGATAACTTTCAGACAAAAACTATTGATGTCGTATTTCATTATTTTACATCACCAAATACTACCAAAATCCATTATGAAGAATCCTGAAATTTTTGAAAAAACGTATACGCAATACTGGAAAAAGCTCAATGCTTTTTCGTATACGATGACTCAGGATAAAGACTTGGCACAGAATATCGTGCAAGATGTTTTTATTGATTTGTGGGAACGAAAAGACGATTTGAATATTAATGCGATTGAACCTTATTTATTTCGCGCTGTCAAAAATCAGGTTTTCAAACATTATCAAAATAATAGGTTTGACAAGACAATTTTGGAAGATCAGTTTGAAGATTATATAATTGACAATTTTGCTTCGATTGATCCCGAAATAATGGATTTGCTTTATTCTTTATTAGATCAGCTTCCGGAGAAAAGAAAAGAAGTTTTATTAATGTATAAATTTCAGGATATGTCAATCGATCAGATTGCAGATGAACTTGGAATTTCCAAACAAACGGTGAAAAACCAAATTTCATCGGCATTAAAACAATTGCGCGAAGGCTTGAAAGACTTGGCCTGGATGGCGCCTTTAATCATTTTTCATAAAAACTTTTAAGATAACTTTCTGTTGATGTTTTCATAATATTTGCGGATAGTACGATTTCAAGATTCTGGTACTTATAGGTAACAATAAGTATTATGATAAAAAGAATCAAGCATAGTTTAGAATATCTTATCGATAAAAGTTCAAGAAATAAAACTTCAATTGCAGAAGAAAATCTGCTTAATGATTTTGCCTTTAATCAATATCAAAAATCGAAATGGGATGAAGTTTCGATGGGAAATTCTGATGAAGTTTCTCAGGATATCTACAATAATATTCAGTATCGAATAGGAAAAAAGAGAACCTTTAATCCTTATTTAAAATATATAGCAGCTGCCAGTATTCTTTTTCTTGCCGGTTTAGGCTTTTGGCTTAAACCAAAAATTGCTGTCGAAAGGCAATTATCGTTTAAAACGTCATCGATTCCCAAATCTATCCAACTAAGTGACGGCTCGAAAATTTATCTGGCAGCAAACTCATTATTTCAATATCCTGAAAAATTTGAAGGAGATGAAAGAAAAGTTTCTCTTTTAAAAGGAAATGCATTTTTTGAAATCGCTAAAGACAAAAAACATCCTTTTATAATTACTTCGAGAGAAATTAAAACCAGAGTGGTTGGTACATCATTTCACATTCAATTATCAAAATCAAAATGTGAAGTAATTGTAGTAACTGGAAAAGTAAATGTGAGTTCGAAAGGGCAGAGCGTTGATTTGGTTCCGAATGACGAGGCTTTATTCGAATCAAACAAACTGACGAAACAATTGGCAGACAAATCATTTTTAGTGAATTGGTACACAACCGATGTAACACTAAATCAAACCACACTTAAACAAGTCATTACGATTTTACAATATAAATACGGAGTTTCATTTCAGTACGATAATGAACGTGTATTAGCAACGCCGTTAACGGTATTCATAAAAAAAGACGCAACATTAGAGAATGTTTTAGAGCAAATAAATTATATCACAAACCTAAAATTCAAAGTTTATGGCGAAATAGTAAAAGTGGATTAAAACAAAAAAGCAGTTGCTGAGAACAACTGCCTTTGAATAAATTAAGTATCGTAAAAAAACCAATAACTTAAATCATGTATTTTAAAACTTCTTATTTAAATC
Source organism: Flavobacterium resistens (assembly GCF_900182645.1). GTDB lineage: Bacteria > Bacteroidota > Bacteroidia > Flavobacteriales > Flavobacteriaceae > Flavobacterium > Flavobacterium resistens. The sequence goes on from NZ_FXTA01000006.1 coordinate 276,982, forward strand.
TAAAGAGTCTTTTCTTTTTAGTTCTGGCTTTACTGACCTTACAGACAGGTTATAGTAAAACTTTAGTAAAAAAATCAAATTTAGAAAATAAAATAGAAAAAGCAACTCTTGTTTCTATATTTTCAAAATTGAGCCAACAAACAGATTATAAATTCAGCTACGGACAAGCTGTAATTGCTGACAATACAACTTATACAGTGAATTTTGCTGGCGAAACTGTTTCGGCAATTTTGAATGATCTTTCAAAAAAAGCAAACTTCAATTACAACATTAACGGAAAACTAGTTTTGATTCAGAAAACTGCTGCGCCAAAACCTGCAACTACAAAAGCGGTAGACAGAGTTAAAGTAAAAGGAAAAGTAGTTGATGAAAACAATGTGCCAATTCCTGGTGCAACGATTATGGAAACAAGTTCATCAAACAGTGCTGTTTCTAATTTTGATGGTGAATTTGAAATCACGGTTGGCGACGGAAAAACTATCGAAGTTTCATATTTAGGTTATAAAACTAAAGTTGTTACTGTACAAAAAACTTTTATGACAATTCAGTTAGAACCAAATACTTCTGAATTGAGCGAAGTTTTAGTTGTAGGTTACGGAAAACAATCTAAAAAAGATGTAACGGGTGCGGTTACCCAGCTTGAAGCAGCAAGTTTTAAGCAAGGTGTAAACATTTCTGTAGATAATTTGATGCAAGGAAAAATTGCCGGAGTTCGTGTAGTGAATACAAGCGGAGAACCAGGAGCAGGTGTAAACGTAACAATTAGAGGTGTTGGATCTATCAGAAGCGGAAGTACGCCTTTGTTCGTTGTTGATGGTGTGCCTTTGTCAAATGATGATGTGAGTCCGTCTGGAAGTAATGTTGGTTTCGGAAATTCATCAGCTAAAAATCCATTAAACTTTTTGAATACAAGTGATATTGAATCGATTACAGTTTTGAAAGATGCTTCGGCAGCGGCGATTTATGGTGCAAGAGGATCAAACGGAGTTGTTTTGGTTACAACTAAAAAAGGTTCAAAAGGAGAAGGAACGTTGACTTTTGATTCCTATACAGGAGTTTCGAATGTAGCTCACAAATTAGATGTTTTAAGCGCTGACGAATATAGAAAAGCAATTAAAGACCCAGCTTTTGATCACGGAGGAAATACAGATTGGCAAGATGTGATTTTTAGAACAGCTATTACAACAAATAATTCATTGGCTTTTTCAAAACAAACAGAATCAGGGAATTACTATGCTTCGATTGCGCAAATGAATCAGGAAGGAATTATCAATAAGAGTAATTTCAAACGTATGTCGGGAAGAATTAATGCTGCGGAATCGTTTTTGGATAACAAACGTCTGAAAGTAAAAATGAATCTTACGGCAAGTGAAACTAAAGATAACGGAGTTCCTACAAGTGATGACGGAGGTTCAAACGGACAGTTGATCGTTCATACTTTAATGGCAAACCCAACAAGATCTGTTTTTGATGCTAATGGGAAGTATACAAACTTTAATATGAATGCGCATTATAATCCAGCTTATTTATTGAGCATTTATGATGATGTAACGCGTACGTTGAGAGTTTTAGGAAATTTAGAAGCGTCGTTACGAATCGTTGACGGATTAGAATACAAATTAAACATTGGTTTTGACCGTTCTGCATCAGAAAGAAATACTACTATTTTTCCAAACTTGACGGATTTGAATCCAAAAGGAAAATATGTTCAGAATAATTTAGATTCAAGAAATTCTTTGATCGAGCATTATTTGACTTACAATTTGAATTTGGATAAACATAAAATTGAAGCTTTAGGCGGATTTTCATACCAAAAATTCGAAAGATCTGGAACGGCTTTCAGTGTTGACGGAATTTCAAATCAAGGAGTTGGTGTACCGCCAGCAATTAATCCTGGTTTTGCAGGAACACAATCTGGAGTTTCTGGATATGCGCAGGAAAATGAACTTCAGTCTTATTTTGGAAGAGTAAATTATACTTTCAACAATAAATATCTTTTGACAGCTTCGATGAGAGCTGACGGCTCGACTCGTTTTGGAAAAAACAATAAATACGGTTATTTCCCTTCAGCAGCTTTAGGATGGAATATCTCTAAAGAAAAATTCTTAGAAGATGTAACAGCAGTAAGCAACTTAAAATTAAGAGCAAGCTGGGGAGAAACAGGAAATCAAGAAGTTGAAAATAAAATTACTCAAGCAAGTTATTCACTTTCAGGAGCTGACGGATATTATTTATATAGTGATTTGAATTTGGTAAACGGAGTTTCTGTAAACAGAACACCAAATCCTGATTTGAAATGGGAGGTTGTAACGCAATACAATTTAGGTTTAGATTTCAGTTTCTGGAATGACAAATTGTACGGAACTTTGGATTATTTCAACAAAACTACTACAGATGCAATCTTAAATGTTCCATCACAAGCTTTAAGTCCAACAACGACAATCTGGACAAATATCGACGGAAAAATCATCAATAAAGGTTTTGAATTTATGTTAGGTTCTAAATTGATTGACAAAAAAGATTTTTCTTGGAACATCGATATGAACGGTGCGACTTTGAATAATAAAATTCAAGATTTGCCAGTTTCAGAAATTTTGACAGGAACTATTTCAGGACCTGGACAATCTGGAGTTAATGCGAATATTTACAAAAGTGGTTATGCAGCAGGATCTTTCTACTTATTGGAACACATTGGTTTTGATGCAAATGGAGCTAATATTTTTAAAGATCAAAATGGAGATGGTAAAATCGACAACAGCGACAGAATTATTATCGAAGGAGCTTTGCCAACTTTCTACTACGGATTTAACAGTGATATGAGATATAAAAACTTCACGTTCTCTTTCTCAATCATTGGACAAACAGGAGGTTATTTATTGAATAATACAGGATTAAATGCCTTGAACATTAACAACTTGGCTTCTGATAGAAACGTGGCAACTGGATATTATGAATCTGGAGCAAACGCTACAAATTCACCTATTTTATCGACACTTTTCTTAGAAAAATCAGATTTTATCCGATTGAATACAGCACGTGTTGGTTACAATTTTGATTTAAAAGGAATCAACTGGATTAATGGTTTAACACTTTATATTACAGGGCAAAACTTAGTTACAATTACAAATTATACAGGTTTTGATCCATTAATCAACAGTCCAAAATCAAACGGAGGAAACCAGTCAATTGGTATTGATTATGCTGCTTACCCAACTTCTAGAACGTTCAGTTTTGGAGCAACTTTAAAACTATAATTTATTATGAAGACAAATACATTTTTTAGTATAAAATTAATCGCATTGTTCTCGTTTATATCGCTATTTGCTAGCTGTACAGATCTTGATGAAGTTGTTTTAGACGAGGTTTTGGGAGACAATGCATCAAATCCTGCCGGAGCACTTGCGGCAGCATATGACCGATTAGGAGACGGAACTTTCGTAGATCACGGATGTATGTTTTCTTTGCAGGAATACACAACTGATGAAGCTATTTTACCAACGAGAGGAAGTGACTGGGGAGACGGCGGAAAATGGAGAGATATGCATGAATTTACATGGAAATCTGATAATGCTGTTGTGGGTGATAACTGGAATAAATTGACTAACGGAATTACACGTTCGTTAACAGCAATTCAGTCTGTTCAAGAAAGTTCAATTCCGGAGAAAAAATTGTTTTTGGCCGAAGCTAAAGGACTTTTAGACTTTTATTTATACACGACTTTAGATGTGTTTGGACAAGCACCGTATAGAGATCCAATGAACCCAAATGCGCCTTTGGAAATTTTAAAAGCAGATACTCAAATCGATAAATTAATTACAGATGTTGAGGCTTTAATTCCGGATTTGGCAAGTATGGGAGAACAGCAAACGCACCACGGACGTTTTACTAAAGAAGCTGCTTATGGATTTTTAGCAACAATGTATTTGAACCGCGCTGTATTTAAAGATCGTTTCAATGCAAATTCAAACTTTAATTTTAGTGAAGCAGCAGTTTCAGGCGGTGGAACAGATATGGATCGTGTAATTTACTATACTTCATTATTGATTAATTCTGGGAAATATTCTTTAGAAAGCGATTATTTCAAAAACTTTGCGCGTGATAATGACAAAGGAAAAGAGCTTATTTTTGCAATTTCTCAAAAGATAGATTACATCCGTAACGGTTCAAACAGTTTTGCGTATGTATGTATGGAACGTAATCAAAGAACTTCTGCAGCAAACAGAGGAACAAATGCGGCTTGTACAACTCCAGAATTCTTCGCAACATGGGACGGAAATCATGATGATCCAAGATTTCAGCAAAAATACCAATATTCAGATGGAACTTGGTTCAAAAATGATGGAACAGATGTAAGTGTTCCTGCAACAGATATCGTTCCGAAAAGTGCTAATTTACCTTGGTTCCACTTTAATAGAGGAATTGAGTATGGACCACAATATGGACCAATCTTATTGTCTTCAGGTTCTTTAGAAATGATCAACGGAAGAATTAAAGTTTCTCCATTGTTTATGGAAAAAAGTACAACGACTAGAATGGATTTTACACCTTCATTAACTTTCAAAAATCCTGCTCAGGCTGTTTTCGCTCAAAATGAAATCAATCAAGGAGCACGTGTATTTAAATACGAATTTGATCCTGAAGGAGGAAATGGTAATAGTAATGTTGATATTCCATTATTCCGTTTAGGTGGAATTTATACAATGAGAGCTGAAGCTTACTTCAGAAAAGGAAGTGTAGGATTAGCAATGGATGATTTAAACAAATTACGTACAAGCAGAAAGAGAGAAGCTTTGTTTGGAAGTGTACCAGGAAAAGCACTTACATCACTTGATGCTACGCAATTATATAATGAAATAGGTTTCGAATTGTATTGGGAATTATACAGAAGACCACAAATGATTCGTTTTGGAAAATTTGATTTGCCAGGAACTGCTAAATCGGCTTCACTGCCATTTAGAAGAGTGTTTCCAATTCCGCAATCAACTATTGACGTAACGAAACAATTTACACAGAATCAAGGTTATAACTAAGTTGTGTTAGTTAGTTTATTTTTTATTTATTTTTTATTAGAAAAGCCTGTCTTGAAAAAGACAGGCTTCTATTTTTTAATGTTTTAAGTTTGAGGTTTCAAGTTGGAATGCGACTTGTCTTGAGCTGATTTTAACCGCAAAGTTCGCAAAGCTTTGCGTTTTTTTACGTTTGTAAACACAATCCAAGCAAAAAAAACCTTGCGAACTTTGCGGTTAAATCCCATACATTTCTGCTGCTTACAGCTTCTTTCATTTGTGCGATAATGATGTTGTTGCTATCGCAATTAGTATTGGTAATTATATGTAAATCAAATAGATGAATGTCTATTTTTGTATTATGATTGTTTTGTTTTAAATAACTTTTTGGTTTCATATTATAATTTGAAACCAATATGAGCCATCAATTTGCGGATGACCTTTCTCAATTGGATAATTTTGGGCTAAATCAAATAACAGCTGAATGCTGTTGGTAAAATAAGTGGATATTCTTACAGTAAAGAAGCTTACAATTCTTCTTATTTTATTAAAAAGTAATAAAAAAAGCAGAGTAACAAACCCATTAAAAAAATCAAATTATGAAAAAGTATCATTTATTAATCGTTGTTTTTTTGTTTTCGCTGACTATGTCGGCACAAGGTCAAGGCGCATTCTTGCTTAATTTGTACGGAGGTTATACCTTTTCGGACAAAGTAGATTTTGATTCTTCATACGCAAAAGTGGAAGATGGTTTTGAGTATGGTGCAGGTTTTGAATATTTTATAATGGATAATGCTTCTATTGAATTAAAATATAACAGACTTGATACAAAAATGCCTTTATATACAAAAGTTCCTATACCAGGTTATGGAATTCCTGCTGGAGGTCAAGTTAATGCCGGAGATGATAAAGGTGCTATTAATTATATCTTAGCAGATTATACCTATTATTTTGGGTCAAGTTCTCAAAAAGCGGTTCCGTTTCTGGGAGCCGGTGCAGGTATTTCAATTCTTGAATCACCAAAAAGTGGTAGCGGAACTTATTTTGCATGGGAAATTAAAGGTGGTGTAAAAATAAAAACAGACTCACCAGTATCTATTAGTCTTAATGCTTATTTACAATCTATGTCGGCAGCTGTTGGATATGATTATTATTGGGATTACTATTGGGGGCCAGTGGCGGTTACTGATTATGCATCAACATTTCAATTTGGTTTAGGAGCAGTTGTAAGTTTTAATCTGAATAAAAAATAAAACGAATACTAAGCCTTAAAAATTTAAATGATGAAAAAAATAATTTTATTAGTCCTCATACTTGTTTCAGCACATTCTTTTGCGCAATCTACTTTGAAAGAAGATGTTGAAGTAATTCAATCCATTTATGGAAAGTCTAAAGCAGATTTGGTTAGACAATATATGAATTTGTCTGAACCACAAGCTTCAGCATTTCAAAAAATTTATGATGAGTATGAAGTTTCACGAAAAGCACTCGGACAACAAAAAGTCCAGATCATAAATGATTACGGAAATAATTATGCAAATCTTGATGATGTAAAAGCAGCAACGCTAACCGAAGCAAGTTTAAAAAACGTCACCGACTACGATAAATTGCTGACCAAAACTTATGGCAAGGTCAAAAAAGCCGTTGGCGGACGAAATGCTGCAAAATTTGTACAACTTGAACAATATCTACAAGTTACAATAAGAGGGGAAATTCAAAATTCAATTCCTTTTATTGATGAAATAGATAAAACAAAAATCAATAAAACATAATGAAAAAGCGATAATGCCAAACCGTATTATCGCTTTCTTATTTGCTGTCCTTTTGATATGACAAAAGGACATCGTTATTTTATAAGAATACCGAGAGATGATATAATTTTTAAAAGGTATTCAGGAGTTATTTTTGATTGGAGTTTTATATATGTTTTTCACATTTTAATCATAGTAATCTCGAAATTAAATAACATTCAAAAATATTACAATTATGATACATCAAATTGATACCACAGATAATGTTGTTGCTTTTAGAGCTTTGGCAGAAGTAACAAAAGAAGACTTTTTAAGCACGGTTGTTCCTGCAGTTGAGCATTTGGTTAAACAGACAAACGAAATTAATTTTTTGTTGGTTCTGGATACCGATATTGAAAATTTCACTGTTGGAGCATGGCTTCAGGATGCTTTGCTTGGCTTAAAACATCTTGGAAAATGGAACAGAGCCGCTATAATTTCAGATTCAGAAGACATTATTTCTTTCACAAATGGATTTAGTTTTGTGGTTCCAGGCGAATTCCATGGATTTAAGAAAGAAAATTTCAATAAAGCCTTAAATTGGGTTGAAGGAAATATAAATCTTTCATAGAAAATTGTTTTTCAAGTTTCAGGTTTCAGGTTTCAAGTTGCTCAGCAGAAATAAATCAAAAAAAAGGCGCAAATTCATTAAAATTTGCGCCTTTTTTTCGTCAGGAAACCTGAAACCTGAAACCTGAAACTAAATCTTAATGATTGTATTCAATTCCGCTGCTTTCTGTAAGTTCTTTTTTTGCTTTGTATGATTTTGAGATTTGTTTGTAGCAAGCTGTAGTTAAAAGAGGCAATGCTAAACTTCCAACAACTGCTGCCGATTTATTATGCCCTGTTTTCTTTAAAATTGCACCAACTAAAAGTGCTCCGATTCCAGCACCCACCAAGTTTTTTACTGATAATTTAGAAGCCGGATTTGGCGTTATTCCGTGTAATAAAGGATCTATAAATTTCAAATTTTCCATAATTATAATTATTTATTTAATTCAACTAAGTTTTATATTCAATTAGACAATTTTTCATTGTCTGTATCATTTTCAATCTTTTCAATTTCGGCTTTTTCTTTTTTAATAGCCTGTCGAAGCAGAGCAAAAAAACTCATATAAACATTTGCCATAAAAACCAGCGAGAATCCTGCCAAAATGTAGCCGCGCCAGTCATTTAACAAAAGTTTATAATCACAAAGTACTAAAAACGCAATTGTGACATAATGACTAAAACAATATTCGCAAGTGAAAAGATAAAACGCTTTTCGTGACAGAATTGTTTTATCGAATTTTGAATGTCTGACACACCATTCACGTGGTTCCCTAAAAATTTCCTCGTGCGTTACTGTCCAGCTAATACAAGCAATTGGAACAGCTAAAACAAAAAGCCATATAATTTGCGAGATCAAATCCATATTTACGCTCTTGGATGATTTTCAGGATAATGTTCTGCATCAAAATCATTTAAATCTTCGGTATCATCGTGGTCTAAGTCGTGATCATTTTCGAAATCTGTGTTGCTTTCATAATCCGAATCAGGTTCAAAATCATTCCTTCTTTCATCATTTGTAATCGCATCGTCTTCATTTACGACACGATCCTGATTTGGAATATTTTCGGCTCTTATAGAATGACTTTCAAAATCTGGAGATAAATGTCTTAGATCGTCTATAAATTCGTCCTGATACTGATACGGATTTTCATTTCTGGCATAATTATCATTATCTACAAGTGTATTTTGATCAATATAATCAGGATCGCTTTCGCCAAATTCATGATGCTCCTGATTTTTTAAATCTTCTCTGAATTCATCTTCATTAAAAGAGCCGTTAACGATGATATTTTGTTCGATAAAATCAGGATCATGCTGATTATAATCGGGGTTGTGATACTTTTCCATAACGCTGTTTTTTAAGTTGCTGTTATCTTTTTCTGGATGCGAATCGGTATTTTACAAATTTACGAACTTAGGTGAGATAAGTTCTTATAGGAATCTTAATTATAGTTGTATAATTAACAGTTGCTTATGTTTTTATGGTTAAAAAAGCAAAAACGAGCATTTTATAAAAGTATGAGTTATTGTACTGAATTGAAATGGATTATAAGTAATATTTTACATTTTTGTACTGAATTATAACTCTCAGTTATATTCTATAAGAGAGATTGTAAGAAAAAAAAGAAGGTATTGCGTAATATTGCGTTTGAGCTTTTTATTTACAGTAAGAGCTCTGAAAAAAAATCCCAAAATCTTTTTTACTTTCTAATTTTATGTTCCTTACACTTACCCAGACTCAAGTCCATTTTTGCTACAGTAAAAGGAAATGGCAATATGCTTTTGATGAAATAGCCGAACTCGGTTTAATTCGTAAAAAGAGAAATTATTTTTTTATAAACGGTTTATTTGTTCTCATTACAGCTGCAACCTATTATTGTATGCTTTTTACAAAAATAGCCGACTTGTATTATGTAATTCCGGCACTTTTATCTTTTACAATTCTAATCATTTTACGATTTCATGATTCGGCAGAATTTGATTATTATGTTTTAGTTCGGGATTGTTATCAAAAAGAAATTATTGTAAAAATTAAAGGAAAAGACAAAAATTATATGAGCAAACAAATTGAAGAATATGTAAATATTCAGTTTGAGCGCATCACAAAGAAAACCGCATAATTTTACAATCTAAAAATGAAAATATCCGGAATTCCCCAGTACGACCTAGCTCTTATCGTTATTGCTGTTGTATACGGGTTTATTATAACTACAAAGAAAAAATAACGATAAAACTGCTTCATTAACCTACGAATGAAGTAGCTTTAGAACCCATTTTAAATTCGGTTTAGCTGCAATATTAAATTTTAATATTGGGCTGTATTTGCTAAGCCAGATCCCAAATCAAAAATATGGCCACTTCGATTAAAAACAAAATTAAAAGCATACGTGAATTAAAAAATTACACTCAGGAATATATGGCGGAACAACTTGGCGTGACTCAGGCAGGTTATAGTAAAATTGAAAAAGGTAAAACCATTTTATCTTATGTGAAATTAGTCGAGATTGCCCGCATTTTAGAAGTAAGTGTAGAAGATATTTTAAGTTTTGACAGTGAAAGATACTTTAGCAGTTTTAATAAAGTAATAGGAAATAACAACGGAAGTATTTTGATTAATACCGATGAAAATTCAGCGACATTAAAACTTTTGTATGAAGACAAAATCATGCTTCTCGAGAAACTTCTCGCTAAAACAGAATCTGAGTTAGAACGCTACAAGGAAAAATTTGGTCCGCTTTAGATTTTAAATAAAAAGATAATTAAAGCTAATAATTCTGCATAGCAAAAATCATTATTTATAGTGATGTGAGAAATTTATTCGAATTATAGTTTTGCCCTTTATGAAAAGAGGTAAAACATATAACAGCAGAATGAAAAATATCACAATTGTTTTCAAAAAAGCAACCAGGTTTCCAATTCTTCTTACCGCGTTTTTTGCAGGAATAACTGCTTATAGCCAAAATGGTTGTCCGCAAATTCCGATGTCCGCTTTACAGGGATTTAATGGTTTTTCTGTCGAAGGAAAAGCCGCAGCCGATGATTTAGGAAAAAGTGTAAAAAGTGCCGGAGATATCAATAACGATGGAATTGATGACGTAATGATTGGCGCTCCAAATGTAGATTTTGGCGGAAATGCAAATGTTGGAGAAATTTATGTGATTTTTGGAAAAGCAGGACTTTCAATCAGCACTTTTGACGTTACAACTTTAAACGGAACAAATGGATTCGTTATAAGAGGAGTTAATGCAAATGAGCGACTAGGAGCAGTAATTAGCGATGCAGGGGATTTGAATAATGACGGAATTGATGACATTATTATAGGAAACAAAATTGGCAATCAGGCAACTGCGTATGTTTTTTATGGTTCTTCTTCGCCATTTTTGCCTCTTTATAACCGAACGGATTTAAACACTTCAAATAGTGCAGCTTTTTTAGTTAATTCTGCTACATATACAGAAATCGTTGATGTAAGCAAAGCAGGCGATATGAACCACGACGGAATCAGCGATGTACTTTTAACAATTGACGGTGGGTTTTATGTTCATTACGTTATTGTTTTTGGAAAAACCGGACTTACAAATCTAAACACAAATACATTAAATGGTTCCGACGGATTTATAATTGGCGGTTATCATATATCTTTTTTAGGCACAACTGCCGTTGGCCATAACGCCGGCGATATCAATAACGATGGAAGAGATGATTTGATTTTTGGTCTTCCGGGATTTAGCGACGGCGGTTATTCAAGTAATGGGCGAGCGGTAGTTTGGTTCGGAAAAAGCACACCTTATGCAGCACTTTATAGTTTAGATACAATGGGTGCTACAGAAGGTTTTGCAATAACCGGAACCGGCGATTATAATTATCTAGGAAGTTCAGTTGCTGGTGTAAAAGATTTTAATGCAGATGGTATTGACGACGTTTTAATAAGCGGATATGGAAAAACGATAAATGGAGCTGCGCAGGCAGGTGAAGCTATAGTTCTTTTTGGAAGAAGCACAGCATTTCCTGCTATTTTTTCCAATAGTACTTTAAATGCAAGTACGGCTGTAATTTTTCAGGGAAAAAACGCTTACGAATATTTTGGATACAAAGTAAATTCGGTTAGAGATATAAATAATGACGGGAAAAACGATATCATAATTGCCGCCAAAAAAGGCGGACGAGCGAATAATGGTGCCGCGTACGTTGTTTTTGGGGGAACAACAGCGGCAGGCATTATGAGCGGGGATCAAATTACCGGAGCAAAAGGATATCAGGTTTTTAACGATGAAAGTTATTATTCATTTTATAATTTCGGAATTGATGTAAGCGGAATTGGCGATATTAATGCCGATGGAACAAATGATTTTGCCGTTGGAGCAAACGGAACAAATGCAATCTACGGACTTAAAGGAAAAGCCTATATTTTTTATGGAGAAAAAACAGATCGTACAGATGCTGTTCCGCCAGTAATATATTGCCCAACAGGATTGGAATTGTATGCTAATTCTACACTTCCAAATTACGTTCATAATTTAGGAATTATTTCAGACAATTGTACTGATATTAATGATTTGGTTTTTACTCAAAATCCGCCGGAAGGAACTCTTTTTACGGCTGATACAAATGTTACCATAACAATTAAAGATGAGTCAGGTAACGTAAATTCATGCACATTTTTAGTAAAACTTAAAACCAATATTCCAGTTTTTGATTGTAAAACGCCTTATCTAAGGCATACTGATTTAGATGGAAAAATAGGTTTTACAGTTTACGGCGAAAAAGCCGCAGGTTCTGCAGGAGCAAGTGTAAATACAGCAGGCGATGTCAATGGTGATGGAATAACCGATTTTATTATTGGTGCGCCAGGAACGTATGACAGTACAAGTGGTCAATACGAAAATATATATAGAATACTCAATGGAGCCGGATATGTTGTTTATGGAACAGCCGCAGGTTTTCCGCCAAATATTGATTTGGCTTTATTGAATGGTACAAATGGTTTTATTATCCGAAATGATTTGCCTCAAACTAATTTTCCGGTAACAGGTTATGACGTGAGTGTTGCAGGAGATATTAACGGCGACGGAATTGGTGATTTTATGATTAGCGATCCTTATCGACACACTACTTATGGAAATGAAGTCGGCCATGTTTATGTTGTTTTTGGAAAAGCATCGGGCTTTCCGGCTGAATTCTTTTTGTCTTCTTTAAATGGAACAAACGGATTTGCATTAATTGGAACAACTGGATATTCAGCAGTTGGAATTAATATAACAGCACTTGGAGATATAAACGGAGACGGAATCGACGACTTAGGAACTGTGGATAATGGAAGTGGCTGGCAGGCAGGAAATGTTTTCGTGGTTTATGGCTCACCTTCGGCTTTTCCAGCTGTATTGCGTACCAATCAAATTAACGGTGCAAATGGTTTTCTTATAAAAGGTGACGCGACGGCAGGAACAACAGGTAGACAAATTTCTGGTTTGGGTGATGTGAATGGTGACGGAATTCCAGACATCGGAATAGGAACGGGAGATGCTTCACCGGCTATCAGAAAGTATGTGGTTTTTGGACGTTCTTCTAATTTTCCTGCTTCTCTAAGCACAGCAGATTTAAATGGTACAAACGGATTTATAATTGAAAATTCTGTTGATCCTTTATTTGAAGGCATGGGAATTGACAAAGGTGGCGATATGAATGGCGACGGAATTGGCGATATTTTGATCACCGGAAATTATGTTTTGTTCGGAAAAAACTCTTTTCCTGCAAAAATAGATTTAAAAGATTTGAATGGAACAAATGGTACTAAATTCTTAAACAATGGTTTTTCTGAAGTTTTTAGCGGAGGTGGAGATTTTAATAAAGATGGTTTTGACGATTTTCTCTACAGATTCGGACATGGTTTCACGATTTACTACGGAAAAAGTACATGGACCGGGACTGTAGATATTAATACTTTGACCTTAAAAGATGGTATAAGTATGAATTCGTTTTATCCTGGTGCATTGAATTTCGCAGGAGATATAAATCATGACGGAATAGACGATATCATAGTAGGGACTAGCTCACATTATTATTCTATACAGCCCAATTATCTACCTGGTTATGCTTATGTTATTTATGGAAAGAAAATTGAAGATAATCAAAAGCCCGTTATTACAAATTGTCCTGTAAATCAAAATTTGAATATTGGAGATGCCATTCCAGATTATAAAACTACAATAACGGTCACAGATAATTGTGATACAAATCCCTTAATCGAACAAACGCCGATTCCTGGAACTATTTACACAGGAGGAACACAAACCATAACTTTAAAAGCAACTGATGCTAAAACTAATTTTGAGATTTGCACTTTTACTATTTCATCTGGTAGCGACATTTTGCCTCCTTCTTTAACTTGTCCTGGAGATCAGCAATTGGCATGTGGGTCTTTGGTTCCAAATTATTTAAATCAGTTAATTGTTTCTGATGATACAGATACAAGTATTGATGTGACGCAATTTCCAGGTGCAGGCTCTACATTTTTTGACGGAATGCAGATTAATTTTACTGCAAAAGATGATGCAGGAAACGAAAGTCATTGCAGTATTACATTAACCGCTTCGGGCGCAGATAATCTACCACCAACTTTCACTTGTCCAACAAACGTAACCCTGAATTGTGGTGATGTAACGCCAAATTACGCGATTGATCCCATGATGAATCTCGCGGATAATTGTAGTGAAACAGTGCATTACGAAATGACACCTGCTGATGGAACGCCATTTTATGACGGAATGCCAATCCATATAAAATACACAGACGAATCCGGAAATTCATCTTATTGTGATTTTATCGTGCATAATGCAACGCCAGATATTACAAAACCTGTAATCGCATGCACAGGAAATAAAACTTTGGCTTGCGGAAATGTTTTACCAGATTACAGAAGTTCTGTAACTGCTGCGGATAATTGTGCAGGAACAATTACATATACTCAAAATCCTGCACCGGGAAGTTCTTTTACGTCAGGAATGACCGTTACCATTACCGCAACAGACGTTTCAGGAAATTATTCCGATTGCAGTTTTGTAGTTAACGCTTCCGCGGATGTTACAAAACCTGTAATAACTTGTATTGGAAATCAGACATTGGCTTGCAACAGCACAATTCCGGATTACAGAAATTTAATTTCGGTTACAGACAATTGCGACACTTCGCCAATTTTGACGCAGAATCCAGTTGCAGGAAGTGTTTTTACAACGGGAATGACCGTTACCATTACCGCAACAGACGTTTCAGGAAATTATTCCGATTGCAGTTTTATAATCAACACTTCCGCGGATGTTACAAAACCTGTAATAACTTGTATTGGAAACCAAACGTTGTCTTGCAACAGCACAATTCCAGATTACAGAAATTTTATTTCGGTTACAGACAATTGTGATACTTCGCCAATTTTGACGCAAAATCCAGTAGCAGGAAGTCCTTTTACATCAGGAATGACCGTTACCATTACCGCAACAGACGTTTCAGGAAATTATTCCGATTGCAGTTTCATAGTTAACGCTTCCGCGGATGTTACAAAACCTGTAATAACTTGTATTGGAAACCAAACGTTGTCTTGCAACAGCACAATTCCAGATTACAGAAATTTAATTTCGGTTACAGACAATTGTGATACTTCGCCAATTTTGACGCAAAATCCAGTAGCAGGAAGTCCTTTTACATCAGGAATGACCGTTACCATTACCGCAACAGACGTTTCAGGAAATTATTCCGATTGCAGTTTCATAGTTAACGCTTCCGCGGATGTTACAAAACCTGTAATAACTTGTATTGGAAACCAAACGTTGTCTTGCAACAGCACAATTCCAGATTACAGAAATTTAATTTCGGTTACAGACAATTGCGACACTTCGCCAATTTTGATGCAGAATCCAATTGCAGGAAGTCCTTTTACAACGGGAATGACTGTTACAATTACGGCAACAGATGCTTCAGGAAATTATTCCGATTGCAGTTTTATAGTTAACGCTTCCGCGGATGTTACAAAACCTGTAATAACTTGTATTGGAAATCAGATATTGGCTTGCAACAGCACAATTCCGGATTACAAAAATTTAATTTCGGTTACAGACAATTGCGATGCTTCGCCAATTTTGACGCAAAATCCAGTAGCAGGAAGCCCTTTTACAACGGGAATGGTAGTTACAATTACGGCAACAGATGCTTCAGGAAATTATTCAGATTGTAGTTTCATAGTTAACACTTCCGCTGATGTTACAAAACCTGTAATAACTTGTGTTGGAAACCAAACGTTGTCTTGCAACAGCACAATTCCAGATTACAGAAATTTAATTTCGGTTACAGACAATTGCGATGCTTCGCCAATTTTGACGCAAAATCCAGTTGCAGGAAGTCCTTTTACTACGGGAATGATAATTACAATTACGGCAACAGATGCTTCAGGAAATTATTCCGATTGTGGTTTTATAATTAACGCTTCCGCAGATGTGACGAAGCCTGTTATTACTTGTATCGGCAATCAAGAATTGTCATGTGGTAGTGTAATTCCAGATTATACACCTTTAGTTACAGCAAATGATAATTGTGATGCCTCGCCAATAATTACGCAAAGTCCCGCTGCGGGAAGTGTTTTTACATCTGGAATGACCGTAAAATTGACAGCAACAGATGTTTCTGGAAATTATGCTGATTGCACTTTCATTATTAACGCTTCCGCAGATGTTACAGCGCCGGTAATAACTTGTATTGAAAATCAAAACCTGAATTTTGGAACACCACTTCCAGATTATCGTTCAATGATTACGGTTACAGATAATTGCGATTCAGGTTTGACTGTTTCACAAACGCCAGTTCCCGGAACTGCTATCACAAACGGAATGAGCGTTGTAATGTCAACAGCAGATAATAGCGGAAATTCAAAAAGTTGTTCGTTTATAATCAATGTCGTTGCCGATAATGAAGCACCCGTTTTCACTTGCCTCCCTGATCAAATGGTAGCGTGCAATACTAAATTGGTACCAGATTTTACCAAAATGATAACAGTGAAAGATAACTTCGATCCAAATCCCGAGGTTACGCAATCACCTACGCCTGGAAGCGCTTTTACTGAAGGAATGATTGTCGAAATAAAGGCTGTAGACAAAAGCTATAATCTTAAAAAATGTTCTTTTAAAGTACAGTCAAATCCGGTAGTAGTTGATGCCGGAGAAGATCAGGAAGTCAATGAAGGAGAATTGGTTAAACTCGATGCTATGGCTTTAGAATCTGGAACTTTTTCTTGGTCGCCTTCAAAAGGATTAAGCAACAGCAAAATTGCAAATCCGTCATTTTTTGCGACAGAAACAACAACTTATACTGTAAGTTTTAAAAATGCTTTAGGATGTGAAACTACTGATGAGGTTACAATCGTTGTAAAACCAATCGATAAAGACGAAACCAAATACGGTTTTTCGCCAAATAATGATGGAATAAATGATTTCTGGGAAATTGATGATATCACACAATATCCACAAAATCAAGTTTTGATTTACAGCCGTTGGGGAGATTTGGTTTTCCAGATGGACAATTATAACAACACCACAAATGTATTCGCCGGAATTGCCAACCGAAGCAGAAAACTAGGAGCCAACGAACTTCCCGAAGGAACTTATTTCTTTGAAATTCGTGTAAATCAGCCTCATCATTTTAAAAAACTCAAGGGTTACCTTGTTTTAAAACGTTAATTCATGAAAAATAAATTGAATGTATTCATTGCATTATTCATCATAATCATTTTTATAGATGGCACTTACGGACAGCAAACGCCAGTTTTTTCAAGTTACAATTACAATGCAGTTTTAATCAATCCGGCGCATGCAGGTTATTATTCGGATACAGATATTGTGATGACAACAAATGGCTATTTTAATTCAGTTGATGGAAGTCCGAAGAATTTTGATATTTCCATAAATACATTGTCGTGGTCAGAAAAAGTGGGTTTGGCTGCCGGAATATCGCACGATCAGATTGGAGTAACCAATACAACTTCCTTTTTTGGCTCATATTCTTATAAAATCAAATTTGATTCTGATTATAAATACGGAAAATGGTGGGCGTACGATCCAAATGTTATTTCGTTTGGAGTTACGGCTGGAGCAATGATCTACAATGAAAACCTAACGCAATTAGGTTTGGAAAATGATCCTGAATTTCAGGAAAATGTAAACAGTTTTACACCAACTGTCGGACTTGGTTTTCTATATAATAAAGATGCTATTTATTTTGGAGTTTCTGCGCCAAATGTGTTGAGCAGCACGTTCAATTCAAAAAACAACACCAATTTGCAAAATGTGTATTACAGCTATTTTGGCTACCGATTTTTCACAAATCGTTTTGAAGAAGTGCTGATCAATCCAAGTGTTTTATTGAAATATGTTGAAGGAGCACCTTTTCAGGCCGATTTTAATCTTTTGGTGAATTATAAAAATAAACTGGAATTTGGAGGTGGATATCGCTCATCAAACACATTAAATCTTTTGGCAGGTTTTCATTTGAATGAAAATTTCAGAATCATTTGCACGTACAATAAATCATTTGAAAATGTCGTGATTCCAGATACTTTTGGTTTGGTTTTAAATTATAGATTTGGTGATGGATTTGAATAAAATTAAATCGTTTGGCTCTTAAAGCCCCATCTTAAGGACAATATTGTCATTTCGACGAAGGAGAAATCGCACTAGTTAATCGACAAAAATTGGCGATCTTCTGTTCGGAATTTCGCGTGTGATTTCTCCTTTCAGTCGAAATGACAAAACGTTGTGTAGAATAAAAATAGAACCTCTAAAAGATTAAATTTAATCGACTAAACCATTTTCTACCGCATATTTTACAAGGCCCGCCGTATTTTTCGCATTCAGTTTTGAGAGTAAATTACGGCGGTGCGTATTTACAGTATTTAAGCTGATAAAAGTCTTTTCGGCAATTTCGGCTGTATTGTATTCGTGGGCAATTAAAACTAAAATCTCTTTTTCGCGTGAACTTAATTCAGTTAAAATAGAAACTTGTTTTTCAATTTTTAAATGATTTGCCAAATGTTTTTCTTCTGTTTCTTCTGAAAAATAATTTTCACCCGAAGCGATACTATGAATTGCTTTTAACAATTCAGATTTCTCAGCATTTTTTAGTAAATAACCATTTACGCCAATTCTGATTAATCGTGAAATAATTTTGACATTGCTGTGCGTGCTTACAATCAAAATTTTCACTTCTGGAAAATCTTTTTTCAAAATTTTGCTCAGTTCAATTCCGTCCATTTCCGGCATGCTGATATCGAGAATGACCAAATCCGGTTTTTTGGTTTTTATAATTTCCAACGCATCAATTCCGTTTATAGCCTTTCCAACAATGTTTATTTCAGATTCCTGTTCCAATAAAGAAACAATTCCCTGTAAAAACATGGTGTGATCATCGGCAATAAGCAGGTTAATTTTTTTCATTTTAAGTGGCATTTTGGGGTTAAAATCAGTTTAAGTAATAAGCTGATTTTTTATCTGAATTCCCTGAACAGGATTTTTTTTGACATTTGAATGATCTAAAATCGGAATTTCAATATTAGCAATTGTTCCTCTTTTGAGTTTTGAATCCAAAGCGAAAGTTCCGTCAAGTTTTGCAATTCTGGCTTCTAAATTAATAAATCCGATTCCTCTGGAATAATTTTCGGTATTAAATCCAACGCCATTATCTTCAAATAAAATGTTCAAAGAATTGTCGATGAGGTTGAACTGCAACTCAACAGCTGAGGCTTTTGCATGTTTTATGGTATTGGTTAAAAGTTCCTGAACAATTTTAAAAGTTTCAATCTGAATCGTTTCATCCATCGCATTTATTTCTGCTTTTGGATAAGTCGTAAACGAAATTTTAATTCTGCTGGCTTCGCTGATATTCTTCAGATATGATTCTAAAACTTCACAAAATTTATGATTGCTGAATTTCTTCGGAATCAGATTATGCGCCAAATTGCGAACCTGTTGATATGTTTCATCGAGTTGTGAGTTGAGGTTTTCAACATTGGATAAATTTGATTCGTTGAGGTTGGTTAGCTGCAGTTTTATCGCCGCCAAATTACCACCAATACTATCGTGAAGTTCCTGCGAAATGCGTTCACGTTCTTTATCTTGCCCGCTTATTGAAGCTTTTATCAATTTCAATTCCTGATCTTTCAAAATCCCATTTATCCTTTGTGTACTGATTTCAATTTGTTTAGCATTTAGCAAACGCTGATTTTTCAGGCGATTTCGGTATTGAAATGAAAGACCAGCGATCGGAATTAAAATAATCAGAAAAGCTAAAATAGTAAAAGCTCTGTTTTTCTTTTGTTGCGAAATTTCAAGTGTTTTTAATTGTTGGTCTTTTTTTAGAAGATTAATTTCATTTCGTTTTTTATCGGCTGAATTCTGAAAAAATAAGATCGTATTTTCATTTATTTTCTTCGTAATTTCCTCACGAAGGCTCATATTTTTTAGCGCTTCGGTTTGATTAGCCAAAGTCAGTTTTTTAGTTTCATTTTCGAATTCTAATTGTTTTATAGCTTTCTCTTTTTCAGAAGTATTGTATTTGATTTCGAGTTCGTTGATTTCTTTTATTTTCTGAAGTTTATTGATAGAATCCTTAATCTGATTTGATTTTCCCAGATAATTATAAGCATTTTTATAATCGTCTTGCAGAACAGCAATTTTTTGAAGTTCATCATAAAAATGAACCTGATCTTGCAGAAAACCAAATTGAACTGCTTTCTGAATTCCTTCAGAAAAAATGAGTTTGGCTTCGTTGTATTTTTTTTGATCAATATAAATATCAGCAACATTTCCGCGCGCAATCACCGCAATCTGATTCAATTCACCTTTATCGGCTATCACAACCGCTTCCTGATACATTTTCAAGGCTTCGTCAAGTTTGTGCTGTAGCTGATAATTTGCTCCAAGACCAAGTAAAATAACAGCTCTTCCTTGATTATTATTGGTTTTTTCGCAAAGTGTTTTTCCTTTTTTATAATACGAATTAGCGTTATCATATTCTTTCATGTCCGAATAAATATCGCCAATGTTTATGCAGCTTCCCAGAATAATTTCTTCATCTTCTTTGTATTCAAGACATTTTTTAAAAAGTTCGAGCGCTTTTTTGTAATCGCCTAAATCAGCATACGTCTTTGCCAAACCGTGTGT
This sequence comes from Flavobacterium resistens, assembly GCF_900182645.1. GTDB lineage: Bacteria > Bacteroidota > Bacteroidia > Flavobacteriales > Flavobacteriaceae > Flavobacterium > Flavobacterium resistens. The sequence continues at coordinate 297,526 of NZ_FXTA01000006.1, forward strand.
GTGCGTGTAATACAGATTTTTCTCGTTGTATTTTTGAGAAACTTCAATTCCTTTAATGTGCCACTTTTTACTTTCTTCGAATAAACCGCGTTTTTTGTAATTGATGGCCATTAAATTATAACTCAAACCATAAAGCCTGTTTTTGAGCGAATCATTGACAGTTGTATTGAATTTTAAAGCTTGTCTGGTATAATAAAGTGAAGAATCTACAAGCGCTCTTTTGTTGAAATAATAAGCCAAAAGCAAATCTGCTGAAGCAATTAATCTATTGCTGGATGAAGATTTTAATAGTGAATGTGCTTTTAAATAGGCTTTTTTTTCGTCGCCTTTGTTGTATAAAGCATAAAGGGCTTTAATGTTTTTTTCTTCGGGGCTTAAGGCAGTGTTTTTGTGCACGAGTGTTTTCTTTCCGTTTTCAAGCTGTGCCAGCGCAGAAAAAGAAAAGAACAAGAACATCCAGAAATGAAGTCTTTTAAAATAAACTGCCATAATCTTAATTTGAGCTCTAAAAAATAGAGCAGGGTTAAAGTCTTGTAAATTTGGGATTTATAAGAAATTACAAAATTTTAATTAGCGCTTAAAAGTACTACAAAAGGATTAAAAAAGACTTGATTTTAATTCAATTTTTTGGGTTAAATTGTGATATAATTTCTGTAAAACAGAAAAGTTTAGAATTGTTTCTGCAAAACTTCTAATTCGGCAATAATTAAACCTTTCATCGTAGTGTTCACATAATCTTTTACTTCGGCATACGAAATCCCATATTTTCTTTTAATATCTTGAAAATGAATAGGGAATTCATTTAGAATCTTGTCGTAATAAAGATCTAATTGACTTTTATTTGGCATTTCGAAATTCAGTTTAATCTGAAAACGTCTTAATAAGGCAGAATCAATACTATTATAAAAATTAGTTGCACAAATGAGCAGGCAATTTGCAGGAAAATAATCTATTAACTGAATAATAGTATTGACAAGACGTTTCATTTCGGCAACATCTTTGTCGTCGTTTTCACGGCTTTTGGCAATTTGGTCAAATTCATCTAAAAACAAAACTGCGTTTTCGCGAGCCGCTTTATCAAAAAGTGCTTTTACATTTTTAGACGTTTCACCAATTCTGGCATTTATAATTGTGCTGAGATTTACAATAATAATTTCTTTGTTCAAAGCGGTTGCAATGGCTTTTGCAGTAGTAGTTTTGCCACAGCCAGAATGACCGTGAAGCAATATTTTATTGTCAACCTGAAGATTGTATTTTTTCAGCTCGTTAATATAACGATGCTCCTTTATAGTCTGTTCTAAAACTGCGTTGTTTTCAGGACTGAAAAACAAATCCTGAATCGCAATTTTTTCGGTATCGTTTACGGTAAGCTCGTACAGATTCATTTGAATTTTATTTGGTGCAAAATTAAGCTTATTTGGTAATACTTTCGCACCAAATGTTATAGATAAAATTGATTTTTAGATGATTATATTTTATTTCTTTTTGAGCTTTAATTTGAAAAAATCAATCGTTCTTTTCCATGATAATGTCGCTGCTTTTTCATCATATCTTGGTGTTGTATTGTTGTGAAAACCGTGATTTACTCCTTCATAAAAGTAAGCAGTATGTTCTACTTTATTTTTGTTGAGAATTGCTTCAAAAGCTGACCAGCCATCATTTACACGCGTGTCAAGACCTGCATAATGCAGCATTAACGGAGTGACGATTTTTTCTGCTTCTTCGGCAGTTGGTTGCCCGCCATAATACGGAACTGCTGCTTTTAGATCAGGTAATCTAACTGCCATCATATTAGCAATCCAACCACCAAAACAAAACCCAACAACACCTATATAGCCGTTACAGTCTTTATGCGATTTTAAATATTCAAAAGCGGCGATAAAATCTTCGAGCATTTCTTCGCGGGTACGTTTCTTTTGCAACTCTCTTCCGGCATCATCATTGCCTGGATAACCGCCTAAAGGTGATAATGCATCTGGCGCAAGTGTAATGAAACCTTCAATTGCGGCTCTTCTTCCCACATCTTCAATGTAAGGATTTAGGCCTCGGTTTTCATGAACGACAATTATTCCTGGAAGCTTCTTTTTGGTTTCTGCTGGCTGTGACAAAAGTCCTTTTATGCTTCCGCCTCCTTTTGGGGAATCATAATTGATATAACCGGTTTTTAATCTGGGATCTGTAGGCTGAATTAAAATGCTGTCAACATAATTAGGTGTCATAAAACTCAAAAGCGACGGAAGTGTCAATGTCCCAACCGCAAAAATGGATAATTTCTCAATAAATATTCGGCGGTCAATTTTATTGTGAGCATAATCATCATATAAATCAAATACTTCCTGACTGATATCTTCTTTGGTTAATTTATTCATAGCTTTTAATTTTAAAACTAATGTAGGAAATAAAATGATTACTTTTAAAGTTGATTTAATTCATACTTGTTTTGAAATACAGTGCACACTATCAACGTTATATATAATTGTATAAGTTCTGATGTAAATTATGTAAAGTATTCTGATTTCTATTTTGGAAATTTGGATAACATTAACCCAAAACTGTTTTTAAATTTTAAATAATCAAATAAGATGAAAAAAATAACCTGCTCACTTGCGCTTTCTCTGATATTTTTTATGTCGTTAAGCTGTTCTAGTTGTTCTAATGATAAAGATAATCCTGCAGATCCAGGAACAGCTACAGATCCAGTAGAAACAAATGCTCCAAATAGTGCTTATACGCCTGCATTTACGGGGCAAACTAGAATTGGCGGAATCAAAACAAATACGAGCTATGAAGGAGTTGTGGTAACAAGTGCATTGGCAAGTCCGTGGGGCGTAAAAATGCTTCCTGATGGCCGACTTTTAATTACAGAAAAAGCGGGACAAATGCGTATTGTAACCACTGCAGGTGTTGTTAGCAGTCCTATTACCGGACTTCCTGCTGTTAATGCTTCAGGGCAAGGAGGTTTACTTGGTTTATGTCTTGATCCGGATTTTGCATCAAATAAAATGATTTATTGGGTTTATTCTGAATCGACTACAGGAGGAAATAATACGGCTGTAGCCAAAGGAAAACTCTCTACCGATGAAAAAACGATTGAAGGAGTAACGGTAATTTACCGAGCAAAACCTGCAAATCCTAGTAATTTGCATTATGGAGGAAGAATTCTTTTTGATAAAACTGGAAATCTTGTTGTAAGTACAGGAGAACGCTCTGTTTTAGAAACTCGTCCATTGGCACAATCTGTTTCTTCTGGTCTTGGAAAAGTTGTACGATTAACGAAAGAAGGTCAGGCTGCTTCTGGAAATCCTGTTTTCACAGGAACTGGAGCTTTACCGGAATTATACAGTATTGGACATAGAAATCCACAAGGATTAGCACTTCATCCAATAACTGGAGAAATTTGGGAAAGCGAACATGGTCCTCGAGGTGGTGACGAAATCAACAGATTAAAAGCTGGCGCAAATTTTGGCTGGCCAACGATCACATACGGAATTGAATATAGTGGTGAAAAAGTAGGAGCAGGAATCCAGCAGCAAAGCGGAATGGAACAGCCTGTTTACTATTGGGATCCAGTTGTTTCTCCAAGCGGGATGACTTTCTATACTGGAAATCGTGTTCCGGAATGGCAAAATAATTTATTTATAGGGGCATTGAGCGGTATGCATATTGTAAGGCTGGCAATTGAAAATAATAAAGTGGTAGGAGAAGAACGATTATTGGTTTCAGAAAATCAACGTTTTCGTGATATCACACAAGGAAATGATGGTGCGCTTTATGCGGTAACAGATCAAGGCCGACTCTATAAAATTGACAAGAAATAAAAGCTAAAAACGCTGTTGAGAATAAAAAATCAGCAGCTTTTTTTTTAATGCAAAATCTTTTTTTTGAAATAAAGTATTTGAGTTTTATAAATTTTATTACTTTTACTAAATCGATTTAGGAATGTTTTTATTTTTACTTTACATGAAGAAGATATTATTTAGTTGTCTGTTTATTTTTGTTTTAAACCTGTTTACAAATGCACAAGAATTAAAATCACCTGATGGAAATTTGAAGTTGGAATTTCATTTAGATTCAGCTGGAAGCCCTGTTTATTCTTTGGATTTTAAAGGAAAAGAAGTATTGAATAAAAGTAAAATGGGATTTATTCTGAAATCAGATATTTTGCTAAATAAAGATTTTAAGATTACTGATTCTCAATTTCAATCGGAAAACAGTGTTTGGCAACCCGTTCTTGGAGAACAAAAAGAAATCAGGAATAATTATAATGAAATGAGAATTTCGTTAGAGCAGGAAAAAAGCAAAAGAAAGCTAATAGTATGTTTTCGTTTGTTTAATGACGGATTAGGTTTTCGTTATGAATTTCCTGTTCAGGAAAATTTGCGACATTTTATAATTCAGGAAGAAACAACCGAATTTAATCTAACCGGAGATCATAAGCTTTTCTGGATTCCGGGCGATTATGACACAAACGAATACAGTTATACGACTTCAAAAATATCTGAAATGCAAGCTTTAGTTTATGATGCCGTACATGTACCATTAGCCGCGCAAAGTACGATTAAAAATTTAGCGACACAGACACCGCTGATGATGAAGACTAATGAGGGGCTTTATATTAATATTCACGAAGCAGCTTTAAAAAATTATCCGGCAATGTGTCTGAATGTGAACGATAAAACTTTTTCATTAAGTTCACATCTTGTTCCCGATGCAGTGGGCAATAAAGGATATATTCAGACAGGAAGTTTTACACCTTGGAGAACAGTTGTTGTCAGCGACGATGCCCGAAATATATTGGCTTCAAAAATGATATTGAATCTTAATGAACCTTGCAGTTTTGAAGATGTTTCGTGGATTAAACCAGTAAAATATATTGGTGTTTGGTGGGAATATTTTACAGGAGTCGGATCGACTTGGGCTTATTCGGATAATCAGGATGTAGTAATTGGCAAGACTGATTTTTCTAAACTAAAGCCAAATAACACGCACGGAGCAAATACCAAGCATGTCAAAGAATATATTGATTTTGCTTCTTCAAATGGTTTTGATGCTGTTTTGGTTGAAGGATGGAATGAAGGCTGGGAAGATAATACAGCTTTTAAAAAAGAGCGTATTTACAGTTTTACAAAAGCTTATCCAGATTTTGATGTAAAAGAACTAAGCGAATATGCAAAGCAAAAAAAGATAAAAATCATTATGCATCATGAAACTACATCTTCAGCTTCAGAATATGAAAGACAACTAAATGATGCCTTAGATTTCATGACCGCCAATAATTATAATGCTGTAAAAACAGGATATGTTGGTCCAATTATTCCGAGAGGAGAACATCATGACGGACAGCAAATGGTGAATCATTATACCTATGTAGCAACTGAGGCAGCAAAACATAAAATTATGGTAGATTCACATGAAGCGGTTCGTCCAACTGGTTTACACAGAACATATCCAAACTGGTTTGCTCAGGAATCGGCGCGAGGAACCGAATTTGAGTCTATGGAAGGAATTCATCCAGATCATACTACTATTTTGCCATTTACAAGATTAATGGGTGGTCCAATGGATTATACGCCAGGAATATTTCAAGGTGATTTGTCAGTTTACGGATCTAAGAAAAATAAATTGAGTACAACAATTACGAAACAATTGGCATTGTACGTGACGATGTATAGTCCGTTACAAATGGCAGCTGATTTGCCTGAAAATTATATCCGATTTAAAGATGCCTTTCAGTTTATTAAAGACGTTGCTTTAGATTGGGATGAAACCTATATTCTGGAAGCTGAACCTGGTGATTATATTACAATTGCAAGAAAAACAAAGGGAAAACAAGAATGGTTTGTGGGTGGCATTACAGATGAAAATTCACGTACAGCTTTGATCGATTTTAGTTTTCTTCCGGCAGGAAAATCATTTACAGCAACTATTTATGAAGATGGCAAAACAGCTGATTATAAAACAAATCCGCAGTCGTATAACATTCGGAAAATAACCGTAAATAGTAAAAGTAAATTGAAACAAAAATTGGCTTCTAGCGGGGGAGTGGCCATTTCGATAAAATAGAAATTAAAAAAAAAATTAAACATTTAAATATGAATACAATAATTTATCCATTACAGTTTGAACCAATTCTGAAAGAAAGAATTTGGGGCGGAGAAAAATTAAAAACGCTTCTTAATAAACCAATTGTTTCTCCTATTACAGGTGAGAGCTGGGAATTATCAACAGTTGAAGGTGATGTAAGTGTTGTAATAAACGGTTATTTAAAAGGAAAATCTTTAACAGAATTAATTGAAGATGCTCCAAATGAAATTTTAGGAACTGCAGTTTATGCCCGATTTGGAAAGCAATTTCCGCTACTTTTTAAGTATTTAGATGCCAGAGAAGATCTTTCAATTCAGGTGCATCCTAATGATAAATTGGCTAAAGAACGCCATAATTCATTTGGAAAAACTGAAATGTGGTACGTAATGCAAGCTGATACGGATGCGCGAATTATTGTTGGTTTTAAAGAAGATTCAAGCAAAGAAGAATATTTGGAAAATCTAAACAATAAAACTTTGGTTTCGATTTTAGATGATGTAAAAGCCAAAGCAGGCGATGTATTCTTTCTGGAAACAGGAACAGTTCATGCGATAGGGGCAGGTTTGGTTGTGGCCGAAATTCAGCAAACCTCGGATATAACCTATCGTTTATACGATTTTGACAGAACAGATGCAGAAGGAAACAAACGTGAATTGCATGTAGATTTGGCATTAGACGCTATTAATTACAGTAAAGTTCATACGTATAAAAATTACGAGAAAGTCGAAAATAAATCAAATGTTATTGTCGATTGTCCTTATTTTACCACCAATATTATTCCGCTTGACGGAGAAGTTGATTTTTCGAAATCAGGGGAGACTTTTACCGTTTACATGTGTACAGAAGGTGGTTTTAAAATTGAAATCGAAGGTGAAACTTATTCTTATATAAAAGGAGATACAATTTTGATTCCGGCAGCAGTAAAAACCTTTACAGTAAAGGGAACAGCTTCAATTTTAGAAGTATTTATCTCATAAAATAAGAGCATTCAATTTTCAGTAGAAAAAATTAATATAGCATATAAACCTTGTAAATACTGAGGAATATATGTTATATTAACTCTAAAAAAATGATTCATTCAAAAAAATATTTACAAAATCGTTTTAGTAATCATTTTTAATATATATTTGTGAAATAATTAATAACCGCTTAATAAAAAAATTAACTTCTTCAATGAAAAAAATAACTATAAAAGATATTGCTACAGAAGCTGAAGTTTCTATATCTACGGTATCTTTTGTTATTAATGGTAAGGGAGAGAAAATGGGCATTAGTGCAGCGGTTATTAAAAAAGTGCAGGATGTTGCTGAAAGTCTGAATTATAGACCTAGTATGATTGCAACCAGTTTAAGAACTGGAAAAACAAGATCAATTGGTCTTATAGTAGAAGATATTTCGAATCAGTTTTTTGCTGATTTGGCGCGAGTAATTGAAGATGAAGCAAAAAATATCGATTACAGGGTTTTCTATTGTAGTACCGGTGATGACGATGAACGTTCTGAGGAATTGATTCATAGTCTTTTACAAGCAAATGTAGATGGTTTTATCATTACGCCGACTAAAAATTTGGAAGAGAAAATTGATCTGCTTTTAAAACTGAAAAAACCGGTTGTTTTAATTGATAGATATTTTCCAGGACAGCGAGTAAGTCATGTGGTTGTAGATAATTATGAAGCATCAAACTCGGCAACAAAATTCTTGATTAACAAAGGTTGTAAAAATATTGCCGTTGTCAATAGTACCTCTGAAATGGTTCAGATGAAACTAAGGGAGGATGGATACAGAGATGCTTTAAAAGAAAATGGAAATTACAATGAAACGCTTGTTCTTCATATTGATTACCATAGTAATGAAGAAGGTAGAATTGCAGCAATTGTGAATTTTTTTGAAAAGAATCCAGACATTGATGCTGTTTTATTTTTAGCAAATTATATGGGACTTGCGGGCCTTCAGGCTTTTAGAAGAATAGGGATCAGTATTCCTGAAGATATTTCGGTAATTTGTTTTGATGATCATGACAGTTTTAAATTGCATACACCTACAATTACTGTTGTTGCACAGCCAATTGAAGATATTGCAATTAAATCAATACAATTGTTAATGAGTCAGATGACGGATATGGAAACATTTAAAGTTGAAAAAAGTTTGAAAAAAGGAAATTTGATTATTAGAGAATCGGTTTAATTTTTACGATGTTATTAAATAAAAAGAAAGAAAACGTTTTCGTTTTTTTTTACTCATTTTACTAAATCGTTTTAGTAAAATTTTAGAAAAATAGATCTGATTAGAATTTGTCTTTTTCGATATAAAATATTGATTTTTTGGAGAGTAGCAAAAAATTATAAAGCATAGTATTTAAAGGTGGAGATCTTTAAGTGCCTATTACAATTGAGTTCGAATTTATTACTAATTATTAAAAACAATCACGTTAAAACAAACAAAAATCAAAACAAATAACCAAAAAAAATGCTTATGAAACGAATTTTAGCAGTGTTAGGAATGGTATTGTTAAGCAGCCTTGGTGCTGTTGCGCAAAATCGATTAATAACAGGCATAGTTGCTGATGCAGAGAACAAGGGAATTGTTGCTGCATCCATTGAGGTTCAAGGAAAACCATTTAGCGCAGTTACTGACGCTGAGGGGAGATTTAAAATGAATGTTCCGGAAGGTAAGGTTACACTTAATGTATCTTCTATCGGTTTTGTAACAAAATCAGTAGTACTTCAGGAAAACGAAAACAGAGTTTCGGTTGTATTAATCGAAAATGCACAAGAATTAAAAGATGTTGTCGTAACTTCATTTGGAGTTAAAAAACAAAAGAAAGCTTTAGGTTACGCAGTTGGAGAACTGAAAGGAGATGACCTTACAAAGAATAAAGAAATTAACTTAGGAAATGCCCTTCAGGGAAAAATTGCCGGGGTTAACGTTTCTGCGCCGGTTACAGGACCTTCTGGTTCAAGCCGTGTGGTTATTCGTGGAGCAACTTCGGCTTCTGGATTAAACCAGCCGTTGTATGTTGTAGATGGTATTCCGATTGATAATAGCCAACAAGGAAATGCTAACATGTGGGGTGGAGCTGATAAAGGAGACGGAATGTCGTCATTCAATCCAGAAGATATTGCTTCTATGTCAGTATTAAAAGGTAGTGCTGCTTCTGCTCTTTATGGCTACAGAGGATCAAATGGTGTTATCTTGATTACGACAAAAAAAGGTAAAAACGGAACTGGTTTAGGAGTAGATTTCAGTACAAATTCTACTTTCAATACACCAGCAAGTCTTTTGCATTGGCAAGATCAATACGGAGCGGGAGCGCCTGTAAACGGTGTTGCTACAAGATTCAGCGATTTGCAGGAACTTAGAGATTCTTACTATTTTGCTTGGGGAGATAAATATGACGGAACGCCTTCTCTTTCGCTTGACGGAAAAACAAGACCTTACCAAGCATATGGAAAAGACAATGTTGAAAATTTCTACAGAAACGGATATTCTTTCAGTAATACATTAGCGGTTTCTGGAGGTAATGAAACAACTAATTTCAGATTATCTTTTGGAAATACTAAAGATGAGTCAATTATGCCTGGAACAAATTTCGCAAGAAACAACGTGGCATTAAGCTTGAATTCGGCTCCAAACAAAAAAATAAGTATTGAGTCTAATGCGCAATATATTACAGAGAAAAGTCATAACCGACCTTATTTGAACGATTCGCCTAGAAATCCTTCTTTCCCAACCACTTTTATGACGCCGGGAACAGACATCAGATGGATTAGTGATGCTTATGATGCTAACGGTGGTGAAGCAGATTATTTTGGTGCAAACACATATCATACAAATCCATATTTTGCTACTCAGGAGCCTTTAAATGACGACCTTAGAAAACGTTTCATTGGTTCTGCAAAAGTGAATTATAACATTACAGAAAAAATTTATGCTAAAGGTGTTATTGGTATTGACGATATTAATTATGAATATACTGAAATCGAGCCTACTGGAATAAACTATAATCCTGGAGGATCTTACGAAAACAGAGTAGAAGGTCGTACAGAGTACAATGCTTCTGGTTATTTAGGATACAAAGGTGATATCGTAAAAAATCTTTCATTAGATGCTTTTGTTGGAGCAAACCGTCAACACAACAGATATAGTGGAATCAAAATGAAAGGAAATAATTTTATTGTTCCATTCAAATATTTCTATGGAAATACACAGCCGGATAAAACAGAAAAATTATTTTCTGAAAGTGAAGTAAATTCTCTTTTCTATTCTGCTGATATCGGATACAAAGATTTCTTATATGTAAGTTTAACAGGTCGTGAAGATTGGTTTTCTACTTTAGATCCATCAAACAACAGCACTTTTTACCCATCTGTAAGTTCAAGTTTCATTTATTCTGAAGTTATTGATATGCCAGAATGGATGTCATACGGAAAATTCAGAGCAGGTTGGGGTAATGTAGGAGGAGCTTTGCCAGATGCTTATGCTTTGTCATTGACTTACACTGCGCCAGACGGGCAAACAGATTCTCAAGGACAACCAATTTTAGGTGTTAATGGAGAAACAGTTCCAAACAAATTCCTTAAACCTTATAATGTAAGTACAATCGAATTTGGTTTCGAAAATACTTTCTTCAATAACAGATTAAGTACAGATTTAACTTTCTACCAAAAAAGAACAACAAACGATATTGCTGATGCTGATATTTCTCAGGCTTCTGGTTACAGAACAACAAAAATCAACGTTGGTGAAATCCTGAATAAAGGGGTGGAGTTTGCTGTGAATTTAAAAGCAGTTAAAACACCAAGTTTCTCTTGGAGTGTTGGATATAATTTTGCTTACAATGACAGTGAAGTAATTAGTCTTTCGGATAAAATTACAACAAAATCATTGGAAGGAAACAGAGATTCTAGAGCTTCTGTAGTTTTAGAAAAAGGACAGCCTTTTGGAGTAATCAAAGCGTATGATTATTTAAGAGATGCAAGCGGAAACATTGTTCTTGATACAAATGGAAAATTCATGAGAGGAAATCTAATCATTGCTGGTCAAGGTGTTGCACCAACTTCAATGGGACTTACAAATGATTTCTCTTATAAAAACTTTACACTTTCAGTTTTTGTTGATGCGAAATTTGGAGGCGAAATTTATTCTGCTACAAACCAGTTAGGAACTCGTTACGGATTATCAGAAATCACACTTCCAGGTCGTGAAGGCGGAATCGCAGTATCAGGAAAAGACGTTAACGGAAATGCTGTAAACACAACAGTTTCTGCTTACGATTACTGGAGAAGCTACAGTGATGTAACATCAAATTTTGTTTACGATGCTGATTTTGTTAAGCTAAGAGCGATCTCTTTTGCTTATAATTTCCCAAAAACATATTTGCAAAAAACTCCATTTCAATCTATCAGTTTAGCATTTTCTGCACATAACTTATGGACAATTTATGACAAAGTGCCAAATATCGATCCAGAGTCTAACTATTCTAATAGTAATGCTCAAGGTCTTGAAAGAGCTTCTATGCCTTTGACAAGAAATTATGGTTTAACGCTTAATGTCAAATTCTAATCATAAAAATTGAAAGATGAAAAATAGATATATAAAAATATTTTGTGTCGCAATTGTTAGTGCAATGACATTAGCAGGCTGTGACAAAGGATTCGAAGAAATGAATACGAATCCAAATGCTTTGACTGATCCGGCCGTAAAATCAATGTTCACACTTGCTGAAATTTATGTTGACGGACAGGATTATTCAAACACAAGAGGAAACAATGCTTATGCAGCTCAAATTGTACAGCACTTTTCTTCATTAGGAGGACCAGGTTCAAAATACACTTATTCTTCTGAGTATTCAGGTTCTCTTTTTGGAGAATCATACGGAAAAGGATTAAACCAGATTTTTCAGTTGATGTCTGTTATAAAAGACGCTCCGGATAATACAAATACGATTCAGGCATGCCGAATCATGAAGGTTTTCTTGTTCCAAAAATTGACAGATACTTATGGTGAAATTCCTTATTTCGAAGCCGGAAAAGGATATAACGGAAATATTTTTGCCCCAAAATATGATACACAAGAAGCTATCTACAATGACCTTTTAAAAGAATTAGACGAAGCTGGAGATGCTTTAGATGCTAACAAAGCATTTGTAGGCAATGCCGATTTGTATTACCAAGGTGATGTAACAAAATGGAAAAAACTGGCAAACTCTTTAATGTTGAGAGTAGCAATGCGTTTGTCGAAAGTAAATCCCGCAAAGGCAAAGCAATATGTTGAAAAAGCAGTTACAAAAGGTGTTTTTACTTCAAACGATGACAGTCTTGTTTTAAAACATGATGCAGGACCGCAGGGAGTTAAAACAAATCCAATTACTTCATCTTGGGTTAGAAATGATTTAAATGGAGGAGATGCTAACACAAAATACAGCAAAACCTTTATTGATTTATTGAAAAACAGTAATGATCCTCGTTTGAGAATTTACGCTAAACTTGAAGCGACAGGAAACAATAATCCTGCTAGCCAGCAAGGTCTTGCTAATGACGCAAAAGAATTTCCTGGAGGAGACAAAAAACTGTTTTCAGATCCAAATACTTCTACAGTATTACGTTTAGATGCTCCAACTTTGATTATGTCTTATGCTGAAGTTAAATTCATCTTGGCAGAAGCAGCTGTAAAAGGCTGGAATGTTGGCGGAACAGCTCAAAAATTATATGAAGACGGAGTTAGAGCAGCTATGGAAGTTTTGGTAATCTTTGGAGACAAAGTGCCTGCAGTTTCACTTGCTGAGTACAATACTTATATCACAGCAAATCCGTTTAAAGCTGCCGGAACTGAAGCACAAAAAATTGAGCAGATTATTACTCAAAAATGGATTGTATTATTATTTAATGGTTTTGAAGCATTTTCTGAATACAGAAGAACTGGATATCCAGTTTTAGTTCCTGTAAATGATCCTACAGGAGAAACTAAAGGAACAATTCCAAGAAGATTAATTTATGATCAGTCAGAATTAATCACAAATGCTGTAAATTACAAAGAAGCAATTTCGCGCCAAGGGTTGGATTTAATGACAACCAGAATTTGGTGGGATAAACAATAGTTTTTAAATATTGGTTAGTTAGTTGAATTAAGCCGGGTAGGAATACCTGTACCTCCTCCCGGCTTATTTTTTAATTTCTATTTTGATTTTCACTAAATTAGAAGAGTTTTATCATCAAATTATTCTCCAGTTTTCAAAATCATTTTTTTCGCAGACGATAAAAATTTGCTGAAAAAGATGAGATTATTTTCAAAAGAATATAATTAGGATGGTAAGGATTTTTAAGAGTTATGAACCTAAAATCAGAAATCTAAAATAAACTAAGCTTGGCAGCCGTAAAAGGGAAAATTTTTCTGAATATTTTGTTAGTTGCTTTTATTCTAAAATGTAAACCTAAAAGAGAAGCGCAATTGCGGTCAATTGCACTTCTCGAACTGCCGGCAATCAATTTGATTCGATAATAATTTAGTATTCAGTAAAAATGAAACATTTAAAGAGAGTTTATTGGTGTTTGGGCATTTGTGCAGCAAGTTTTTCATTTGTTGCCAATGCCCAAAATATAAATATAAAAACGGGTTGGCAATTTCGTGAGACCAAAACCGAAAAATGGTTTCCGGCGACAGTTCCCGGCGAAGTCCATACTGATTTGTTGAATAATAAAACAATTCCGGATCCATTTTACAGAGATAATGAAAAGAAACTGGTTTGGATTGAGAAAAAAGATTGGGAATACAAAACCACTTTTCAGGTTTCGCCAACACTTTTAAAAAAGAAAAACGCCGAATTAGTTTTTGACGGATTAGATACTTACGCAACTGTTTATCTAAATAATAAAGAAGTTTTAAAAGCAGATAATATGTTTCGTCAATGGCGAGTTGATGTAAAAAAACTTTTGAAATCAGGAAATAATGATTTGGTTGTTGTTTTCAAATCGGCACAAAATGTTGTTGATTCTTTGGCAAAAAAAGATCTTCCTTTTGTAATTCCGGACAACCCTCGTGCTTATGTACGTAAAGCGCAATATCATTTCGGCTGGGATTGGGGGCCAAAATTCACCACTTGTGGTATTTGGAAAACACCTCGTTTAGAAGTTTATGACGAAAAAGCGCCAGAGAAACCCTATGTCCTGGATCGCAAAATAGAATTGGTTCAACAGCCGGATAATCTTGGAAAAACTTTCTTTTTTAAAATTGATGGAAAGCCAGTTTATATGAAAGGCGCCAATTATATTCCTTCTGATGCGTTTCTTTCAAGAGTAACCAAAAAAGAATACGAAAAAGTAATTGGCATGGCTAAAGATGCCAATATGAATATGCTTCGTGTTTGGGGAGGCGGTATTTATGAAGATGATTATTTCTACGATTTATGTGATAAAAACGGAATTTACATTTGGCAGGATTTTATGTTCGCCGGAACAATGGTACCGGGAGATGATGCTTTCTTCGACAATGTAAAAAAAGAAGTTCAATATCAGGTAAAGCGTCTCCGTCATCATAAAAGTATTGTTTTGTGGTGTGGTAACAACGAAGCTGATGAAGCTTTTAAAAACTGGGGATGGCAAAAAAGCATGAATATGTCCAAACAAGATTCGACTCGTTTATGGAAAGATTATGTTCGTTTGTTTCAAGACAGTATTCCAAAATGGGTAAAAGAAGTTGATGATAAACGCCCGTATATTAGTTCTTCGCCACGATTTCACTGGTCAAGACCTGAAAGTCTAACAGAAGGCGACAGCCACTATTGGGGAACTTGGTGGGGATTAGAAGATGTAGAAGCAGTTCAGAATAAAACAGGCCGTTTTGTGAGCGAATACGGAATGCAGGCAATGCCAAATTATTCTTCAATGGAAAGAATTACGTTACCAGAAGACCGATATTTATATTCTGATATTTTAGAAGCGCATCAAAAAGCAGGTAAAGGATTCATGAAATTAGATTCGTATTTGAATCGATATTTTATAAATGAGGCAAAACTTAAGAAAATGAGTGTTGAGGATTATACGTACCTCACACAATGTCTGCAATATTATTCACTGAAGAATATTATCGGAATTCATCGTTCAAAAGCGCCTTATAATATGGGAACTTTAGTTTGGCAACTTAATGATTGCTGGCCGGTAGCAAGCTGGAGCGTAACCGATTATTACGATCGTCAGCCAAAAGCCGCTTGGTACGCTATGAAAGAAGCCTATAGAGATGATAAAACGCCAGAAATAGATTTAACCCGCCCGATTAATTTGAAATTGGAAGACCCAAAAATTACTTGGGAAATAAAAGGAAATAAAGTAGTTTTAAAAGCGTCAGAGTTGGCTAAATATGTAAATGTTTCCATAAAAGGCTATACAGGAAAATGGAGTGATAATTACTTCGATTTAAAACCAGGAGAAGAAAAAACGATCACTTTTGAAGGGAAAATCATAAAACCAGAAATAAAGGTTTATTCTTTATTTGAGGTTTTGAATAAATATTAATTAAAAGTTATTGAGTTGTCAAGTTTCGTAGTCTCTAAGAAAAATTAGAGAAAAAACTTAGAGCCTTAGCATCTCAGCATCTTAGAATCTAAAAAATATGTTTACAAAATATACCAAAATAGCTTTTAGCGGTTTTTTAGCTTTAAATCTATTTTTTGCTAATCCTGCAATTTCACAGGAAAAGAAAGCAAAAAAAACAACTTCAGATTATACACAATATGTAAATCCGTTGATTGGATCCGCGGGTCACGGTCACGTTTTTGTGGGGGCCAATGTTCCTTTTGGAGCCGTTCAATTGGGACCTGTAAATATTTTTGAAGGCTGGGATTGGTGTAGTGGTTATAATTATGTGAGTAATACTATTTTAGGTTTTACACATACACATTTAAGCGGAACTGGAATTGGAGATTTAAATGATATTCTTTTGCTTCCTGTTTCAGGAAAAGTGCCTTTGTTTAAAGGAACAAAAGAAGATATGGTAAACGGTTACGGATCATATTTTTCGCATGAAAATGAAGTAAGCAAACCAGGATATTATAGTGTTTTATTGGATAAATACAAAATCAAAGCCGAATTAACTGCAAGCGAAAGAGTTGGTTTTCATAAATATACTTTTAATTCTGCCAATGATAATCACGTTTTAGTAGATCTTGCAGACGGAATTGGTTGGGATAAACCTGTAAAAACATTCATTAAAAAAATAAATGAAACTACATTGGCGGGATATCGCTTTTCAGCTGGATGGGCAGCAGATCAACGCGTTTATTTTACAATGGAATTTTCTG
Organism: Flavobacterium resistens; assembly: GCF_900182645.1. Lineage (GTDB taxonomy): Bacteria > Bacteroidota > Bacteroidia > Flavobacteriales > Flavobacteriaceae > Flavobacterium > Flavobacterium resistens. The sequence goes on from NZ_FXTA01000006.1 coordinate 313,901, forward strand.
AACCAATTTCGAATTTAGCTTTATACGATGATAAAACTGCTATAAACGGAAATGAAGGCGAAGGTCTAAAAATGAAAGCAGTTTTGGATTTTGCAATCTTAAAAAATAAACAAGTTTTAGTAAAAGTTGGAATTTCTCCAGTAAGTGCTGAAAACGCTGCCGCAAATATAAAAGCAGAAATTCCGAATTGGGATTTTGATCAAACGGTTAAAACAGCTTCTTCAAAATGGAACGCCGAATTAAATAAAATTCAGATTACAGGAAATGATAAAACAATGAAAGTTTTTTATACTTCATTGTATCATACCATGTTTGCTCCTTCAATTTTTAATGATGCCAACGGAGATTATAGAGGAACGGACAAAAAAGTGTACAAAAAAGCAAATTTCACCAACTACACGACTTTCTCACTTTGGGATACTTACCGCGGACTTCATCCATTATATACAATAACACAGCCAGATAAAATTAATGATATTGTAAAATCATTTTTGGCAATTTACCAACAGCAAGGAAGATTACCGGTTTGGCATTTGATGGGCAACGAAACCAATACAATGAACGGAAATCATTCGATTGCTGTAATTGCTGATGCATATTTAAAAGGATACCGCGATTATGATGTCGCTTTGGCGTATGAAGCAATGAAGAAAACGGCCATGCAAACGCGTGACGGAATGGATTATGTTCAAAAACTGCAATATATTCCTGCTGATAAAATGCTGGAAACTGTTGGAAATGCTTTAGAATATGCCATTGATGATTATTGCATTGCACAAATGGCAAAAGCTTTAAACAAGACTAAAGATTATAATTACTTCACAAAAAGAGCCAATTTGTACAAACTTTATTTTGATAAAGAAACCACTTTTATGCGTGGTAAATTGACTGACGGAAATTGGAGAACACCATTTAATCCGCTTTCATCAGCGCATCGTAAAGATGATTATGTTGAAGGAAATGCGTGGCAATATACTTGGCTTGTTCCTGAGGATCCTTATGGTTTAATTGATTTATTTGGAAGTGAAAGTAAATTTTTGGCTAAATTAGATTCGCTTTTTCAAATTACTGATAAAGTAGAAGGAGAAGAAATTTCGCCAGATATCAGCGGTTTAATCGGTCAATATGCACAAGGAAATGAACCAAATCATCATATTCCGTATTTGTATGCCTTTGCCGGACAACCTTGGAAAACAGCAAAATTAATTCGAGAAATCGATGATAAATTCTATTCGACAAAACCTGATGGATTGTGTGGAAATGAAGATTTAGGACAAATGTCGGCTTGGTATGTTTTATCTTCAATGGGATTTTATTCGGTTAATCCTGCAAATGGAGTTTACGTTTTAGGAAGTCCTCTTGTAAATTCGGCAGTAATTCATCATAAAAAGGGAATTTCATTTTCAATAAAAGCAATTGATAATAGTGCAACGAATATCTATATTCAAAAAGCGGAATACAACGGAAAACCTTATACAAAATCATATATTACGCAAGAAATGATTGTAAAAGGAGGAGAGCTGAAATTGTTTATGGGAAGTAAACCATCAGCAACTTTTGGAGTAAAGAAATCAGACAGACCTCTTTAAGAAGTTTTCAATTTCAGTTTTAAGGCAAGGTTTTGTAGACTTTGCAAGTATAGAATCACCTATTATTGAGTCACAATTTTAAGCTTAAAGCCTATTGCTTAAAGAGCTTAAAGCAAAAAAATATAATTATGAAACTAAAGAGTTTAATTTTTTTAGGAGTATTACAAAGCTGCATTTTTCTTAATGCACAAGTAAAAACCGTTGATCCCGCAGAATATGTAAATCCGTTAATGGGAACACAATCGTTACATAGTCTTTCTAATGGAAATACGTATCCAGCGATTTGCAGACCTTGGGGAATGAATTTCTGGACGCCACAAACCGGAAAAATGGGTGACGGATGGGCTTATATTTATACCGCCGAAAAAATTAGAGGATTTAAACAAACGCATCAACCATCACCTTGGATGAATGATTACGGTCAGTTTTCGATTATGCCTGTGACGGGTAAATTGGCTTTCGCGGAAGCGGACAGAGCAAGTTGGTTTAGTCATAAAGCAGAAGTTTCAAAACCATATTATTACAGTGTTTATTTAGCCGATTATGATGTTACAACAGAAATTACAGCGACAGAAAGAGCAGCGCATTTTCAAATAACATTTCCAGAAAATGAACAATCTTCAATTGTTGTAGATGCATTTGATAAAGGATCATATATCAAAATTATTCCTTCAGAAAATAAAATTATCGGTTATACAACGCGCAATAGTGGAGGCGTTCCAACTAATTTTAAAAATTATTTTATATTGGTTTTTGACAAACCTTTTGCATCAAATTCGACTTGGAATGACAAAGGTTTAGAAAAAGATAAACTGGAATTGCAAGATAATCACGCAGGAGCAGTTGTAGGTTTTAAAACTAAAAAAGGTGAAATTGTAAACGTAAAAGTGGCTTCATCATTTATAAGTCCAGAACAGGCAGAACTTAATTTGAAAGAATTAGGAAATGCTTCTTTTAACGAAACCGTTGCGGCTTCTAAAAATGAATGGAATAAAGTTTTAGGAAAAATAACTGTAGAAAGCAACGACGCTGATCAATTAAAAACTTTTTACTCATGCTTATATCGCGCAACTTGCTTTCCGCAAAAGCAATATGAAATAAATGCAAAAGGAGAAACAGTTCACTACAGTCCGTACAACGGAAATGTTGTGCCGGGATATATGTATGCAGGAACTGGTTTTTGGGATACTTTCCGCGCTTTATATCCATTACTGAATTTGGTTTATCCTTCAATAAATAAAGAAATGCAGGAAGGTTTGATCAACGATTACAAAGAAGGTGGATTTTTGCCAGAATGGTCAAGCCCTGGTTTCAGAAATGTAATGGTTGGGAATAATTCGGCTTCTGTAGTTTCTGAGGCCTATATTAAAGGATTACGCGGTTACGACATCAATACTTTGTACGAAGCTTTAGTACACGGAGCAAATAATGAAGGTCCTCTGGAAGCAGTTGGACGAAAAGGAGTTTCTTATTACAATACACTTGGTTACGTTCCTTATGACGTAAAAATTAACGAAAATGCGGCTAGAACTCTTGAATATGCTTACGATGATTTTGCGATTTGGAAATTGGCGAAAGCCTTAAATCGTCCAAAAAAAGAAATCAGTTTATTCGAAAAACGAATGATGAATTATAAAAACTTATATAATCCGTCAATCGGCTGGATGAGCGGTAGAAATAAGGACGGAAGTTTTCCTGCAAATTTTAATCCGCTAAAGTGGGGAGATGCTTTTACAGAAGGAAATGCATTGCATTACAGTTGGAGTGTTTTTCATGATGTTCAAGGCTTGATCGATTTAATGGGCGGACAAAAGAAATTTACAGATAAATTAGACGCTGTTTTTACAACGCCTCCTGTTTTTGATGACAGTTATTATGGATCGGTTATTCATGAAATCCGTGAAATGCAGATTATGAATATGGGGCAATATGCACATGGAAATCAGCCAATTCAGCACATGATTTATTTGTACAATTATGCAGGCCAACCTTGGAAAACGCAATATTGGTCAAGAGAAGTTATTAATCGTTTGTATAAGCCAACTCCAGACGGTTATTGTGGCGATGAAGATAACGGTCAGACTTCGGCTTGGTATATTTTCTCAGCAATGGGATTTTATCCGGTTTGTCCGGCAACCGACGAATATGTTTTGGGAGCACCGTTATTTAAAAAGCTGACTTTGAATTTAGAAAACGGAAAACAGCTTATTATAAACGCTTCAAAAAATTCAGAAACCAATAAATATGTAAATGATTTAAAATGGAATAATGCTTCTTACTCAAAAAATTACATCAATCATTTTGATGTTTTAAAAGGAGGCGAATTAAATTTTGATATGTCTGCAGAACCTAATTTACAAAGAGGAACTTCTAAAGACGCTTTTCCATATTCTTATTCAAATTCAAAATAACACTATGCAGTCACGTAGAAAATTTATAAAAAATACAGGCATTTTTTCAGCAGGATTATTAGCGCTTCAAACGGATGTTTTTGCGATGAATTCAGACAGTTTTAATTTTGCACTTAAAGATTTTATCAGCAAAAGACCGCCTTTGGCAGAAAGAAAATTTACAAGCCCAGCTATTGAAGCGGCGATTGTCAGAATCAAAAAACAAATTGCAAATCCAGAATTGGCATGGCTGTTTGAAAACTGTTTTCCAAATACATTAGATACAACAGTTGATTTTGAAATCATCGACGGAAAACCAGATACTTATGTAATTACGGGAGATATCGACGCAATGTGGCTTCGTGATAGTACGGCTCAAATCTGGCCTTATATTCCGTTTGTAAAAGAAGATAAAAAATTAGCCGAATTGGTAAAAGGTGTTATCAACCGCCAGACAAAATGCATTTTGCTTGATCCGTATGCAAATGCTTTTTATAAAGATTTTTCTAAAATAAGCGAATGGAAAAATGACCTGACCAAGATGAAACCAGGAATTCACGAACGCAAATGGGAAATTGATAGTTTGTGTTATCCTATTCGTTTGGCACATGGATACTGGAAAGAAACAGGCGATTTAAGTTTGTTCGATAAGCAATGGAAAGAAGCAATGCTTTTAGTATTGCAGACTTTTAAAGAACAACAAAGATGGCATGATAAAGGGCCTTATACTTTTCAGAGAGAAACGGCGTGGGCAACAGACGGCGTACCTTTGAGCGGTTACGGATATCCTGTAAAGCCTTGCGGATTAATTGTTTCTACATTTAGACCAAGTGACGATAGTACTTTATTTGGTTATTTGATTCCAAGTAATATGTTTGCGATTGAAGTTTTGGGTTATTTGATTGAAATTTTCTCTTTGCCGGCTATGTTGGACAAAGATTTGGTTGCCAAAGCTACAGAATTAAGAAATCAGGTTCAAAAAGGTTTAGAAGAAAACGGAATTATCGAGCATCCAAAATTCGGAAAAATCATTGCTTTTGAAGTAAACGGATACGGTAGTTTTCATATGATGGATGATGCTAATGTTCCGTCATTATTATCGCTTCCGTATTTAGGAGCTATTGAACCAGACAGTCCATTGTATCTGAATACGCGTAAAGTAGTGCTTTCAGAAAACAATCCTTTCTTTTATAAAGGAAAAGCTGGAGAAGGAATTGGCGGCCCACACACTGGTGCAGATACAATTTGGCCAATGAGTATTGTTTTGAGGGCGATTACGAGTGTTGACGAAAAAGAAATTAGAGCCTGCATTGGCAATTTGATCAAAACAAATGCTGATACTGGTTTTATGCACGAATCGTTTCATAAAGACGATGTAGCAAAATTTACACGAAAATGGTTCGCGTGGGCAAATACACTTTTCGGAGAAATGATTGTTCACACGAGCATCAAATATCCGCAGATTTTAAAAGAAAAATACATCTAAAATTTTCCTTTAATCAGAAATAGAATAAGTTAATAAATCAGTTGTAGTTATAGTTTCAATATTATAATGAAGGAATTTTTATGCCGTAAATGAAAATTGAAAAACGAAAACTGAATTTCAAAATAAGATAAAATAGAAGAAATGAATAAAGAATATGCCGTTGGAATTGATATTGGAGGAACTCACATTACCGCTGCAATCATTGATATTGTAAATATGAAAGTGATTGATTTTTCAGTGCAAAAAGAATCTTTTGATTCTAATTTGCCTGTGAATGAGGTAATGTCAATATGGGAAAAAGTAATCCGGACTTCGGTTGAAAATTCAAAAGTAGAAGCAATTAATGGACTTGCAGTTTGTATGCCTGGTCCGTTTGATTATACTAACGGACTTTGCTGGATCAAGGACCAGTCAAAATACGAACATTTTTATGGTTTGAATGTGCGTTATTTATTTCAGGGAACATTAAACCTATCAAGCGAATTTCCAATTCTTTTTGAAAATGACGCGGTTTGTTTTGGAAAAGGAGAAGTTTTTAAAAATGCCGAAAATTTATCTAAAAAAGTGATGGCAGTGACGCTTGGTACTGGACTTGGAGCTTGTTTTATAGACAAAGGAGTTTCAGTTTCAACTGGTGAATTTGTGCCTGCTGATGGAGAAATCTACAATTTACCATACAAAGATAGCATGGCCGAAGATTATATTTCGGCAAGAGGTCTTTTGGCGAATTATGAAAGTTTGACCGGAAAAAGACGCAACAACGGATTAGAACTTTACAATCTTGCGCTAGACGGTGACGAAATCGCTATAAAAGTTTTTGAAGAAATGGGAGAAAATCTGGCTTCAGTTGTAATTCCGTGGTTGGAGAAATTTGATGCGGATCAATTTATCATTGGTGGAAAAATTGCTAATGCGAGTCAATTTTTTCTATCGGCTTTCAATAAAAAAATAAATGAAAGCGGAATCGAAATTGGTGTTTCTATTTCTACTGATAATGAAATTGCAGCTTTATTAGGTGCTTCAAGTATGTTTTATAAAGGATAGATTTTATAATTTTACAGTTAAGCAAAACCTTATTTTCTCCAAGTTTTAAAATACAAGTCATGACAAATCGCAGAAATTTTATAAAAACAACCGCAATTGCTTCTGTTGCGGTAGCATTGCAATCTTTTCAGACAAATTCTGAGAAAGATGAAAAAGTACTTTCTAAAAAAGGAAAGAAACCAATTGTACTTTCGACATGGCGATTTGGAATTCCTGCAAATGAAGCAGCCTGGGAAGTTCTTAAAAAGAATGGAAAAGCACTGGATGCTGTAGAAGCAGGTGTAAAAGTCCCAGAAGCTGATCCAAAAGAAAGAAGTGTAGGCTATGGCGGACGCCCAGACAGAGACGGACGTGTAACGCTCGACGCTTGTATTATGGATGAAAACGCTAATATTGGTTCTGTTGCTTGTCTTGAATTTATAAAACATCCTATTTCTGTTGCGAGAGCCGTAATGGAAAAAACGCCTCACGTAATGCTTGTTGGTGACGGTGCTTTGCAATTTGCTTTGGAACAAGGTTTTAAAAAGGAAAATTTACTTTTAGAAGAATCTGAAAAAGAGTGGAAGGAATGGCTGAAAGACAGTAAATACAAGCCAATTGCGAATATTGAAAATCACGATACCATTGGAATGATCGCTTTAGATGCGGATGGAAATCTTTCTGGAGCATGTACCACAAGCGGAATGGCGTTTAAAATGCACGGACGCGTTGGTGATTCACCAATTATTGGTGCAGGTTTGTATGTTGATAACGAAATTGGTGCCGCAACTGCAACAGGTCATGGAGAAGAAGTAATCAGAATTGCTGGTTGTCATTTGGTTGTTGAATTGATGCGTCAGGGAAAATCGCCTCAAAAAGCCTGTGAAGAAGCTGTAGCCAGAATTGTCAAATTGACTAAGAACAGAAATAAAGATTTAAAAGATATTCAGGTTGGTTTTATTGCTTTAAATAAGAATGGCGAATATGGTTCGTATTGCGTTCAGGGCGGTTTTAATTATGCTGTTTATGACGAAACCGGAAATCGTTTAATTGATGCTGATTTTTTCTTGAAATAAATTATTCATCGCCAGAATTTTCAGTAGTTGAAGAGGCTTTTTTTCGGATACTTGTATTTAGATAAAAAAACAACCTAATAGTATGATTCATATCATATTGATAACCTGAATATTTTTGCTGATACACATTCATATACCCAAAATCATAACTCCATTTTGGGTTTATTGTTTTTTTGATTCCGATGAAAAAACGGTTTTGGTCAAAGGTATTGTAGACGGCTTCTTCACCAAATTGTAAAAGAATTTCATCTGAAAGTACCATGGACGGCCATGATTTATTATCGGAAATTCGGAAAGTAAAACTCATTAAATAACGAATTCTATTCGTAAAACGCCAATCTCCGCTGGGTTTATCGTCAACCATTTTTTCCTGCCAGCGTTGCTCGTTTCTTAAGCGCTGCAAAATACTCACATTGGCAACTTTAGCATTTAATTGTGCCTGTTGATAAATCCTGTTTTCATCAGCAAAAGTACTCCAGTCTTCATTTGAAGGTGCCAGCCACATATGTGCATATCCTAAGTTCAATGAAACGTTTGAATTAGGAATATAAGTGACGCCTCCTCTTATAAAATAAAAACTAGGATCAGAAACAAAATCGTTTCGACGGATATGAAAATCCCCAATTATGCCCCAATGATCTGCAAATTTTGTAACCGTATTGATAGAAACCCAAGTTTGAAGCTGTTGGTTAATATCCTTTTTTTGGTCGGTTTGTCCTATTACTGTAATTGGAAATAAAAGGATATAAATCCAAGAAAAATTGTTCTTCATATATATAACGATAGAAATTAGTTTAATCAGTAAATTTCTTTAGAATCGATAAAAGGCCTTGAAAACAATGTCAAGTAAAGATACTCATTTTCTCTATAAATCAGTTTAAACAAAATATTTAATCATTTGATTAAAAAATTTGTTTAACTTATTTTGAAATATTTTATATTTGCATTTAAATAACTAAAAATGAGTGTTTCAGAATCCAAAAAGAAAGATACAAGTACAGAAGAAAAAATAAAATCAGCTGCAAAAACTGTTTTTTATAACAAAGGTTTTGCCGCAACCAGAACAAGAGATATTGCCGAAGAAGCAGGTTTGAATCTTGCTTTGCTTAATTATTATTTTAGAAGCAAAGCAAAACTTTTTGAAATAATAATGTCGGAAACTTTCGTTGGTTTTATAAGTGGTATGAAAGTGATTTTGAATGATGAAGGAACATCATTGGAGGAGAAAGTAAAAATTATTGCCGAACGCTACATTGATTTCATTATAAAAGAGCCGGAAATTCCAACTTTTATATTGACTGAGATTCGTAATAATCCCGACGGACTTTTGAAAAGACTTCCAATCAGAGAAATTGTAAACGAATCTGTTTTCATTAAACAATTTCAGGAAGCAGTGGAGAAAAAAGAAATTTCAGAACCAAATCCGTTGCATTTTCTAATGAATCTTTTGGGTTTAGTGGTTTTCCCATTTATTGCAAAACCGATTATTATGGGAAGCAGAAATTTGGAAACAGAGCAGTTTAATAACTTGATTTTGGAACGCAAGAAAAAAATCCCAATTTGGATCAAAGCAATGTTTACAGCAGTTTAAATGATTTTGAAGTTAATTTATTTATACAAATGAGGAAATTAAACTTACTTAAATACATTGGAATTCTATTCTTTATCAATGTCACTTCGGCGCAGACTTTGACAATTGATCAAAGTTATCAGCTTGCAGTAGAAAATTATCCTTTAATCAAGCAATACGAACTCATTGAAAAAAGCAAAGAATATACAATAAGTAATGCGAACAAAGCTTATTTGCCTCAAGTAAGTATTACGGCAATTGAAGGTTATGTTTTTGGCGATTTTCCAACTATGGGAAATTCAGGAAACGACAGCAAGTTCAAGTTTATTGGTTTAGGACAGGTCAATCAGGTGATTTGGGATGGAGGTGCGACCAAAACTCAGAAGAAAATTATTGAGGCTTCTTCTAATGTTGATAAGGCTTCTGTTGAAGTTTCGCTTTATGAATTACGTTCCAGAGTAAATCAGCTTTATTTTGGAATGTTGCTGATTGATGAACGGTTAAAACAGTTGGAAATCCAAAATACAATTCTTCGCAATAATATCGACAAAGTAAATAAGCTTCATGAAAATGGACTTAACTATAAAACCGATGTCGATGAAATGAAAGTCGAGCAATTAAATTTAAACCGACAAAAAAAGGATTTTCAATACACCAGAAATGGTTATCAAACAATGCTTTCTTATTTAATTGGAAAAAATATTGGTCAGTCTAAATTAGAAAAACCTGTAAATCCTATTGCTTTTGATACGCTGATCAAACGACCGGAACAACTTCGTTTTGCAAATCAGCGCAATTTGGTTACGGCACAGGCAGATATGCAAAAAGTAAATCTTATGCCAAAAGTCGGTTTGCTTGGAGCAGGCGTTGTATTGGCGCCTGGAATCAATCTCGGAAATAATAAAATTTCAACTGTTGGAGTTGCTGGATTAAGCGTTGGTTGGGATATTAAAGGGTTGTATAAAAATTCAAATGAAAAGGAATTAACAAAACAACAATTAAATCAAATCGACATTCAGGAAGAAACATTCTTGTTCAATACCAGATTTCAAATGAATCAGAAAACGGCTGATATTGAAAGACAAACAGCAATTTTGAAAGATGATGATGATATTGTAAAACTTCGTCAAACGATTCGTGAAGGTTATCAGTTAAAGTACGATACTGGTGCTGGTCCGCTTATAGATTTGTTAAATGCAACCGAAAAAGAAGGAAATGCACGTGCCGAGAAAGCTTTGCACGAAATTCAATTGCTCATGACTGCTTATGAGTATCAAACAATCAAAGGAAATTAATAGTACATATTATGAAAAAAATAAAGCTTTTATATTTTTTAATGCCTGTTATCTGTTTATTGTCGTGCCATAATAATGAAAATGATTTTGATGCTTCAGGATCTTTTGAAGCCGTTGAAACTATTCTTTCTGCGCAAGCGAATGGGCAAATTGTAAAACTGAATTTAGAAGAGGGACAACAATTAGAAGTTGGGCAAAAAGTGGGCTATATTGATAGTACACAACTACATATTAATAAAATGCAATTGTCACAAAACAAAAAAACAATTCTAAGCGGAAGACCTCAGGAAAACATTCAAACTGAAAGTTTAAAAAAGCAACTTGCGAATGCAATTCTTGATCGCAATAGAACCGATAAATTGGTTAAGGGCGGCGTAGCTTCTCAAAAAATGCTTGACGATGCAAATGCTAAAGTGGCAACATTACAAGCGCAAATTGGTGCACAGAAGAGCTCTTTGGAAATTACAAACGAAAACCTGACCGAGCAAAGCAATACAGTTGGGGTTCAATTAAAAGGTGTTGATGATCAGTTAAACAAAACCGTTATTGTAAATCCAGTGAAAGGAACTGTTCTTGCAAAATATGCTGAACAATATGAAATGGCAATGGTTGGCAAGCCATTATATAAAATTGCAAATCTCGAAATCCTTGATCTTCGCGCTTATATTACAGGCACGCAATTGCCACAAATAAAAATTGGACAGCAAGTTAAAATACGAATTGATCAAGGCGAAAAGAAATACAAAGAATATCAGGGAACAATTAATTGGATTTCTAATAAATCGGAGTTTTCACCAAAAACAATTCCAACTAAAGATGAACGCGCAAATTTGGTTTACGCGATAAAAGTTAGAGTGAAAAATGATGGTTACCTTAAAATTGGTATGTACGGAGAAGTTCTTTGGTCAAAATAATAGTTTTATGTCTGCAGTAACATTAAAAAATTGTATTAAAAAATATGGTGATTTTGTCGCTGTAGATGATGTTTCTTTTGAGGTTCAGAAAGGCGAACTTTTTGGATTGATTGGTCCTGATGGCGCTGGAAAAACTTCCGTTTTTAGGATTCTGACAACACTTTTGCTTGCTGATAGTGGAACTGCAATTGTTGAAGGACACGATGTTGTAAAAGAATTTCAGGAAATACGAAACAAAGTTGGGTACATGCCAGGGAAATTTTCGCTATATCAAGATTTGACAGTTCAGGAAAATCTCGAATTTTTTGCCACTATCTTCGGAACTACAATTGAGGAAAATTATGAACTGATAAAAGATATTTACGACCAAATAAAACCTTTCAGTAACAGACGTGCCGGAAAACTTTCAGGCGGAATGAAACAAAAACTAGCTTTATGCTGCGCGCTGATTCATAAACCGGAAGTTTTATTTTTAGATGAACCTACAACCGGTGTTGACGTAGTTTCACGAAGCGAATTTTGGCAAATGCTTATCAAACTCAAAGAGCAGAAAATCACCATTGTAGTTTCAACTCCTTATATGGACGAAGCAAAGTTATGTGACCGAATTGCGCTGATGCAAAACGGAAAAATAATGAGCGTTGATGAACCAAAAAACATTATAAAAAGCTTCCCGAAAACTTTATTTGCTGCGAAAGCCAAAAATATTTACAAATTATTGCAGGATTTCCGAACGGATAAGGAAATAGAAAGTTGCGATGCTTTTGGAGAATTTATTCATATAACATTAATTTCTGAAGACGCAAATGAGGAACGAGTTAAAGAAATCGCAAAAAAATACAATCCTGAAAATTTCAAAGTAAAAATTATTGAACCAACAATTGAAGATACTTTTATTCGATTGATGCGGGAACAAAATAATTTAGGAGAATTAAAAGAAATCGTAAATGGAAAATAAAGCCATAGTTTGCAAAGAGTTGACCAAACAGTTTGGTGATTTCAAAGCGGTTGATAAAATCAGTTTTGAAGTCAGCGAAGGAGAAATATTTGGTTTTTTGGGCGCTAACGGAGCTGGAAAAACAACGGCAATGCGAATTCTTTGTGGACTTTCGTATCCAACATCTGGAGAAGCAAGTGTGGCCGGATTTGATGTTTACAAACAACAGGAAAAAATCAAAAAGAATATTGGTTATATGAGCCAGAAATTCTCTTTGTATGATAATCTAACGATTCTAGAAAATATTGAGTTTTATGGCGGTGTTTACGGCGTTTCCCGACCTGAAATAAAGGAAAGAAGTACAGAATTGGTCAAAATGCTTGGATTAGAAAAAGAGGCTAAAAAACTCGTTGGTGGTCTTCCTTTAGGATGGAAACAAAAACTGGCATTTTCTGTTGCAGTATTTCATCGACCAAAAATTGTTTTTTTGGATGAACCAACCGGAGGTGTTGATCCTATTACAAGAAGGCAATTTTGGGATATGATTTATGAAGCTGCGGCAAGCGGAATTACGGTTTTTGTAACCACGCATTATATGGACGAAGCGGAATATTGCAACCGTATTAGTATCATGGTTGACGGAAGGGTTGAAGCAATTGATTCGCCGGCCGAATTAAAAAAACGTTTCAATACGACTTCTATGGATGAAGTTTTTTATGAACTGGCACGCAACGCCCAAAGAGCAGCAGATTAATATGAAAAGATTATTGGCTTTCATTAAAAAAGAATTTTACCATGTTTTCAGGGATAAAAGAACCCTGCTGATTCTATTTGGGCTGCCAATAGCCCAAATTATTCTTTTTGGGTTCGCATTGAGTAGTGAAGTCAAAAATATCGGAATTGCATTTCAGGATAATTCACATGATATTCACACGGAGAAAATTATAGCAAAAATACAATCCAGTTCTTATTTTAATGTTGAAAATCCGATTTTGAATTATAAAGACATTGAGAATCGTTTTAAAGACGGGAGCATCAAATGTGCCGTTATCTTTTCATCTAATTTTGGTTCTGATTTGCAGCGTCCCGGCGGAGCTAAAATTCAGGTAATTGCCGATGCATCAGATCCTAATACAGCGACAATAGTAACCAATTATTTGACTGCTATTGTAAATGATTATCAGCAACAGCTAAATCCAACAGCAAAGTTGAATTATCAAATCATTCCCGAATTAAGACAACTTTACAACGAGCAGCAAAATGGTTCGCTAAATTTTATTCCGGGTGTAATTGCCTTGATATTTATGATTGTAAGCACTGCGTTGACTTCGGTTTCTGTGGTTCGCGAAAAGGAACTTGGCACAATGGAAATACTTTTAGTATCGCCTTTTAAACCCATAATGGTTTTGATTGCAAAAGCGATTCCGTATCTCGTACTTTCACTAATTAATTTTATACTTATTTTATTTCTTTCAGTATATCTTCTTCATGTAGAAATTAAAGGAAGCTTTTTATTACTTTTTGCCGAAAGCATACTGTTTATTATTACTTGTCTTTCTCTTGGTTTGCTGATTTCAAATGTTACTGATTCTCAGCAAACCGCAATGCTGATATCGATGATGGGAATGATGTTGCCAACATTGATACTTACAGGTTTTATGTTTCCATTAGAAAATATGCCCTGGATATTCCGCGTCATTTCTCATGCCGTTCCTTCCCGATATTATTATAGTATTGTAAAATCTGTAATGCTTAAAGGACTAGGCTTTGAATTTGTATGGAAAGAGACTTTGATACTTGCAGGAATGGCGGCTTTTTTATTGACTATTGCACTGAAAAAATTTAAGATTCGATTATCATGAAATTGCTTCGTTTTATATTACAGAAAGAATTTCGTCAGATTTTTAGAGACAAAACCATCCTGGCGATGATGTTCGTTGTTCCAACAATGCAACTCATTATTTTGCCATTGGCAGCAAATTTTGAAGTAAAAAATGTCAATATTGCTTACGTAGATCATGACCACAGTTCTTATTCTCAAAAATTGATCAACAAAATCGGTTCATCAGGATATTTTCATATTGCAGGAACGCCTGATTCTTATTTGGGTGGCTTAAAATTAATTGAAACTGGCGAAGCCGATTTGATTTTAGAGATTCCGTCAGGATTTGAAAGAAATCTGGTGAGAGAAGGCAGTCAGAAAGTAAATATCGCTGCTGATGCCATCAACGGAACAAAATCAAATATTGGAAATGCCTATTTAAATGTCGTATTGGCTGATTTTAGCCGTGACCTTGATATTCGTTTTAAACTGCCACAAACTTCTTCGATTTCTCCTTCATTAATTACCTTAACAAGTACAAATTGGTACAATCCACGAGCGGAATATAAATATTATATGGTTCCCGGAATTTTAGTTTTGTTGCTGACATTAATTGGAGGTTTTATTACGGCATTGAACATCGTAAAAGAAAAAGAAATAGGAACAATTGAACAGATCAATGTAACGCCTATTCAAAAATGGCAATTCATTTTAGGGAAACTTATACCATTTTGGATTGTGGGAATGATTGTGTTTACAGTTGGTCTGATTGTAATGTATTTGATTTACGGAATATTTCCAATGGGAAGTCTTGCAGTACTTTATCTTTTTGGAGCGGTTTATTTAATAGCTTTATTAGGCCTCGGGCTGTTGATTTCAACTTTTGCAGATACGCAGCTGCAAGCCATGTTTATTGCCTTTTTCTTCATGATGATTTTTATGCTCATGAGTGGTTTTTTCACCAGCACAGACAGTATGCCAAATTGGGCTCGAACAATGTCTGAATTCACTCCCGTAACTCATTTTATTAAAGTTGTCCGTTTAATAGTTTTAAAAGGAAGCGGTTTAAACGAAGTAGGCAAGGAGCTTTTCTATTTATCTATTTTTGCCGTTGTTTTAAACGCACTCGCGATTTATAATTATAAGAAAACAAGTTAACTAAAAAAACAGCATAGTTTTTAGATTAATTACTCATAAGGTAATACAGGCGGAGCATCAAATAAATAAGATTTTTGATCTGAACTTATAATATTGTTTTCTTTGTCTAAAGTCAAATATATAATTCCATATGCAACAAGATATTTTTGCACAGTATTTTCTTTAAATCCAAGATAAATAGGAAGTTGTGTTATAGCCTTAGTTATATTCTCTCCTTTTTGATTAAAGTAAGTATACAGCTTTGATCTTTCTTTTACAGGCGGATATGTTGCATCTTCTGCTAAATACAGCCCTTCAGAAACTTCATATATCTCAGTCCTGATTTTTGATGAAGGAAGAATTATATCGCCATTATAATCAATAATGTATTGATTGTCAGTGTCGCCGTTTCTTATGTCTTCATATCTTCGATTTACAATAATCTGCCCGTATTTATTAAAACTGCTGATTGTTCTTTGTATGTCAGGAAGTGATTTTACAATCTCAAAATTTTCATTTATTATTTTAAAGCTTCGGGTTTCGCGTCGCGGAAATGGTTCTCCGTAATAATTATACCGCTGTTTTTCTTTTATTATTTCCAATACAATACAATGTCCGTTATAAAAATTGCTATGCGGAACAAAATCGCTTTCTATTTTATGACCATTTTTATCAAAAAATCCATTGTTATAAGTGAAGATTGTGCTTTTGGATAGCGGAATGCCGTTTAGTCTTTTGAAATCTTTTGGAACAGGTTGTATTTTTCCATCATGAACTAAAATGTACTTTTCCTTTTTATACTTTTTAACCAAATAATTGTTTGGATTCCAATATTCCACAATACTGTCTTTTGTTGCCAATACTTCTTTTCCAGTTATTTGATCGATCAAAACAGAAACAAGCTTTTTTTTCTCGAAATAATAGTTCAAATGCGGATTCTCTCTATAGTCAAAATCATTTGTATATTTTAAATCGGTTAGGAATTTTCCCTTGCTATTAATCAATGCATATTTCCCATTTCTTGATGCATAGCCGTATTCTTCTGTCAATCCTGAACGAATATTTCCATTTGTCAGTTCATTTGTTCCTTCAAAATTGTATTCATCAATAAAATGCAGTTCCTTCATTAATTCTAAAATATGAAAGTCACCCTGAATGCCGTGATTATCATTATCTTTTTTTTGTTTTAGACGACTTTGATTGCTATCTGTTTTTTTTAAAATTGCCGTAATTCTACAGTTGTTATCTGGCATATATAGGTAGTCATATTCTTCAGATTTTTCACCTTCAGGACCGATGAAAACATAACCGTTTTGTGTTTTTAGTATAGACAAATATCGGTTGATGATTTTAATTTCTCCCGTTTTTTGTAAATCTTGGGAAAAACTAAAAAATGATTTCACCATTAAAATAAGCAATACAACTTTTTTCATAATTTCTCTTTTATAAGAAGATGCTCTTTTTTATAAAAAGGTTGTGACGAATGTATCACTTTTTAGTTTTTTCCAATTAAAGTAGTGAGTTTATTATTTTTAAAATTTACTTCAGAAATTATAGTTCCGGCAAAAATCAGACTTCCGCCCAAAAGAAGACGCCAGGAAAGATTTTCGCCTAAAATGAAAAAAGCTCCAATTGCTCCGAAAACAGGTTCAAATAAATAAATCACAGCAACTCTTTCTGCCGATAAATAACGTTGTGATATATTTGAAACGGTGTACATATAAGCCGTCGAAAATAAGGCACAGTAAATTACACCAAGCCAGAATGTATTATTTTCAGGAAACCAATCTGCATTGTGATCTGTGATGGCAAGGATAAAAGTAAAAAGCGCGCAAAAGGCAAACATTGGAACAATAGAATATAAAAGATTTTTTAAAGCCGAATGTTTTTCAACTGAAATCAAATAAACCGCAAAAGCAAAAGCGCCCGCAATGGTATATAAATCGCCTAAATTGATCGTAAATTTTTCTTTTATGGCGATAATAAATAAACCTGCTAAAGCCGTCAAAGCGGCGCCCCAGATTTTTAAAGAAGCATTGGTTTTGTAAATAGCCAATTTTAATAACGGAATTATGATAACGGTCAATCCAGCAATGAAAGAACATTGTGAAGCATCGGTATGTTTTAGTCCAATTGTTTGCAAATGAATTCCTAAAAACATTGGAATTGCTAGAATCCCACCAGTTTTGATCGCTTCAAAATTGGTTTCTCTAACGTATTTCCAAAAGATTATGGTCAAAATAATAACAGCCAATAAAAAGCGATAAAATAAAAATGTGGCTGGAGAATAATTTCCAATTGCCATTTTTGTTACCGAATAAGAAATGCCCCAAAAGGCTGTACCAATGATTAATAAAATCAATAAAAGTCGTTTTTTTTCCATTTTGAAATCTTAAGATTTTAGGATTTTTTTCATCATCAAATCGGTTTGTTCGTCATCGCCTAATCTAAAAATATGCGTGTCAAATTGCTCAAAACCGTTTTTGGTATAAAAACGCACCGCTCTGAAATTCTTTTCCCACACACCAAGCCATATGAACGAAGCATCAAGTTCTTCGGCAATTTGCAAAGCCTGAGCATAAAGTGCCTGCGCTACTTTTTTGCCGTGAAATTCTTTTGCAACATAAATACGTTCAATTTCTAAAGCATTTTTTCCTTGTTTTTCGGTTTGCGCGTCTCCCGTATTTAATTTTAGATAACCAATTACTTTTTCATCCAATTCTGCCAAATAGAAATAAGATGCTTCATTTTTAAGTTCCGAAGCTAATTTTTCAGCCGCAAAACTTTCTTCCAAATATTTAGCCATATTTTCTTCTGAATTCACTTCCGCAAAAGTTTCAGAAAAAGTTTGTCTTCCAATATCTTGAAGCATTCTTAAATCGTTAAGCGTTGCTTTTGTAATTTTTAGCGTATTCATTTTTATTTTTTTAATGCGTTAAAACATGTTTTTGGTTCTTAATAAATGCGTAAATTGCATCAATGGACTTGCAACAAATCAAATATTTTTTGGCTCTTGCCAAAGAACTTCATTTCTGGAACACAGCCGGAAAGATGAATATTACACAATCGGCATTGAGTCGTCAAATTCAGTCTTTGGAAAACCAATTGGGCGTTCAGCTTTTTGAGCGCAATAAACGCAATGTCAAACTTACTGCTGCTGGCCAGTTTCTGAAAGGAAAATGGGAAGTCGAGCTTAATAAACTTGAATTTATTCATCAGTCGGCACGTCAGATTCAATTGGGTGAAAGCGGAACTATTACGATTGCACATCCAGATTCGATTTCTGCTTCTATCATGCCGGATATTTTGTCCCGAATTTCTGCGGCTTATCCAAAACTTAAAATCAAATTAGTTCAGGTTCTTTATGAACATCAGCAGGATTTTCTACGTAATTATAAAATAGATCTGGCGATTACCAGAGATATTAATAATGCCAAAGATATTCAATCAGAAAAATTTCATACAGATCATTTAGCGATTGTTGTTCCCGAAAATCATCCTTATAAAACACCCGAAGATTTGACCAAAGAAACGCTGGCATCTCAAAAATTCATCTTACCAACCAATGATGAAGGCAGCAGTTACAGCGATTTGATTCAAAGATTATTCAATTCTTTTGAAAACGCTCCTGAAGTTTATCTTCATTCAGAATTCGGTTCAGCGATTATTGCTTTGGTTCGAAAAGGACTCGGAATTGCAATTTTGCCCGATTCTTATCTTTTTCATGAAATTCCAGGCATCCGATTTATTAAACTTCCAATGGAAACCGATTTGTACATCAATTGGAGAACCGAAGATCATAATCCTGTTTTGGCCAATGTTTTAAAATTGATTATTCCGTAATTTTTAAGCTCTAAGCATTTCGATATGCGGAATTCCGTCTTCGTCATAAGGTTCCCCTTGTTCCACAAATCCAACCGATTGGTAAAATTTCGATAAATGATATTGTGCACTAATCCGAATTGGGCCTTCGCCAAATTTTTCCTGACAGCCTGCAATTGAAGCTTCCATAATTTTTGTTCCTAATCCCAATCCGCGAAAGCGTGGAGCAATTACAACTCTTCCAATTGCAATTTCACTATACGATAATCCTGCCGGAAGCAATCGTGTACAGCCTGCTAATTCATCATTTACAAAATATAAAAGATGAAAACTTTCCTGATCTTTATTATCCAGATCAAGATAAGGGCAATTTTGTTCTACCACAAAAACCTCACTCCGTAACCGAAGCATTTGATACAGTTCGTGATTCGTAAATTCATCAAATGATTTAATTGTATGGTTAAATGTCATTTTAGTTTGTATTATTTACCACAAAGATAAAAGTAGGAGTAATGATATAAAATGCTATTTTTTTATCAATTGATGCTAAAAACGCATTAATAAAGGGGGTAATATTGTACAGAATAAGGAGTATTACTAAATTACCCCTTTTAGTATATCGGATTGCCCCTCATGTTTTTTTAGTGAATATCTAAATTTGTGATTCAGAATTTGTTATTCCAAATTGATTTAAGGTTTACGTTTTTAAGATTTGGTTAGTGTTAGGAAGGTGCTTTTTATAAGTTTTTTATAAAAGAAATACTTTAAATCAATTTGGAATGACAATTTTTTTCTGTTTCAAAAACAAAATTTAGACAATCAAAAAAAGTTAGATGAAGAAAATTTTTTTAGCAGCTGCGCTGTTCTTAAGTGCGCAAATTAATTTTGCACAAACCAATGAATGGGAAAATCCGCAAGTATTAGACAGAGGAAAAGAATCTGGAAGAAGTTCGTTTCTTTTATACGGCAATGCCGATGAATTAAAGGAAAACAATCCTAAAAAATCAGCATTGTACCAAAGTTTAAACGGGCTTTGGAAATTTGATATTGTTAAAACTCCGGCACAACGACCAACGAATTTTTTCGAACCAGGACTTGATGTCAGCAAATGGTCAGAAATTCAGGTGCCTTCAAACTGGGAATTACAAGGTTATGATATTCCGATTTATACTAATATTACGTATCCATTTCCTAAAAATCCACCATTTATTGCAGGAGATTATAATCCGGTTGCGAGTTACAGACGCAATTTTACAGTTTCAGATTCCTGGAACGATAAAGAAATTATTCTTCATTTTGGTTCTATTTCGGGTTATGCGAGAGTATTTTTAAACGGAAAGGAAGTCGGAATGACAAAAGCGTCAAAAACGCCGGCCGAATTTAATATTACTTCATTTTTGAAGAAAGGAGAAAATTTAATTGCTGTTCAGGTTTTTAGATGGCACGACGGAAGTTATTTAGAAGATCAGGATTTCTGGAGATTAAGCGGAATCGAACGCGATGTTTATTTGCAGGCAATGTCTAAAACTGCGGTTTGGGATTATTTTGTAAAAAGCGATTTAGACGATCAATATAAAAACGGACTTTTTAATCTTGACGTAACTTTAAAATATTTTGAAAATAACAAAATAAAAAATCCTTCGGTTAAAGTTGAATTGTTTGATAAAGAAGGAAAAACAGTTTATTCTGAAAGCAAAAAAGTTAACGCGAAAGAAACTAAAATCAGCTTTTCAAAAACCATTGAAAATGTAAAACAATGGAATGCAGAAACACCAAATCTATATCGCTATTCTATTACTTTGTTAGATAACAAAGGAAATGTTCTTGAAGCAGTTTCTAAAAAAACAGGTTTCAGAAAAGTAGAAATTAAAGACGCACAGCTTTTGGTTAACGGAAAAGCAGTGATGGTAAAAGGAGTAAATATTCACGAACATGATGATGTAAACGGGCACGTGCCAAACGAAGAATTGATGTTGAAAGACCTTAAGTTAATGAAGGAATTCAACATTAATGCTATTCGTATGAGCCATTATCCGCATGATACCAAGTTATATGATTTGTGTGATGAATATGGATTTTATGTAGTTGATGAAGCGAATATCGAGTCGCACGCAATGGGCGCAGAGTGGCAAAATTGGTTTGATCAGAAAAAACATCCGGCGTATTTGCCAGAATGGGCGCCGGCGCATTTAGATCGTATTAAAAGAATGTTTGCTTTTGACAAAAATCATCCTTCAATTATTATTTGGTCTTTAGGAAATGAATGTGGAAATGGGCAAGTTTTTTATGATGCATACGATTGGTTAAAACAAGTAGATTCGACACGTCCGGTTCAATTTGAACAGGCTGGAGAAAACAGAAATACAGACATCGTTTGCCCAATGTATCCGGGAATTAAAAGTATGAAAACCTATGCAGCAGCCGATAAAAAGCGTCCGTATATTATGTGTGAATATGCACACGCAATGGGTAATAGCGGCGGAAATTTTCAGGAATATTGGGATATCATCAATAGCAGCAAGCACATGCAAGGCGGTTTTATTTGGGACTGGGTTGATCAGGGAATAAAAACGAAAGATGCAAACGGAAAAACATTTTGGGCTTACGGTGGCGATTTAGGCGCTTCAAAACTTCAAAATGATGAAAATGGTTGTGCTGATGGTGTTATTTTTTCGAACAGAACTCCAAAACCAGCTTTAAGCGAAATCAAAAAAGTATACCAAAATATTCATTTTGAGCTTAATGAATCTGATTTGACGGTAACAAACCTTTATAATTTTACCAATCTTTCTGATTTTAATTTTAAATGGGAATTGGTTAAAAATGGCGCAATCGCAAAATCAGGAGAATTTAATTTAGAAGTTGCTCCTGCAGAGAGTAAAAAAGTAGCTTTAAATTTAGGTTCAATCGATGCTGATTCTGAATATTTTGTAAATGTTTATGCAGTTTCGAAATACGATACACCTTTGGTTGCAAAAGGTCATGAGTTTGCAAGAGAGCAGTTTGCGATAGGAAAAGGTTCTTATTTTAAAAATAATAAGATTGCAGAAAGCACTTCAAAACTGAAATATTCGGTAAAAAATAATGTGCTTTCTTTTGAAACTGAAAGCGTTTCTGGAGAATTTGATCTTCAAAAAGGAGAAATTTTAAAATACAATTTGAAAAATGAAGCAAATCCAATTTTCAATAATTTCCCAACGCCTTATTTCTGGCGAGCTCCAACTGATAATGATTTTGGAAGCAACATGGAAAATAAATTGGTAATCTGGAAAGAAGCATCACAAAATCCATCGACTGTAAGTGTGACTTTGGACAAAAAATCAACTGAAGGTTTATTGATAAAAGCTGTTTACAAATTAGCCGCTGCTGATGTTCCTTATACTGTGGATTATTTAATTCAGGATAACGGTTCAATAAAAGTTACTGCAGCTATAGATTTGGCCGGAAAAGAATTACCAGAAATGCCACGTTTTGGGATGCGTGCCAAATTAAATGGAGCATTTGACAATTTGAATTATTACGGAAGAGGCCCTTGGGAAAATTATTCAGATAGAAATTCGGCGGCGTTTATTGGCGAATATTCAGACAAAGTAATCAATCAATACACAAAAAGTTACATTCGCCCGCAAGAAGGCGGTTACAAAACTGATGTTCGTTGGTTGACTTTAAAAAACGCAAAAGGACAAGGCGTAAAATTTGAAGGATTGCAGGCATTAGGTTTTAGCGCATTGAATATTTCAACAGAAATGCTGGATCCAGGAAAAACTAAAGCACAACGCCATCCATCTGATTTGGATTTAGATTCTAAAGAAGCGGTTTATCTTCATCTAGATTATAGACAAAGAGGAGTAGGAGGAGATGACAGTTGGGGGCGTTTGCCACATGATCAATACCGCTTAACAGATAAAAAATATACTTACTCTTATATAATTTCATTGGTTAATTGATAAGAATTGTATGTGTTTTTTTACATGAAAAACCTATGATTTATTTTCATAGGTTTTTTTTAAGATTAATTTAATAATTGTATTTTTCACACGAATAAATTATGCCCCTGATTTTTTAAAGGAAATAAAAATATACTTAATCTCAAATCCGAAATTTTGAAAACCAAAATTCTATTATTTTTTGCACTTTTAGTTCATTTGTCTGCTAAACCACAGGCTGGAGGAACTTCTATTCCAAAATTTGGAGAGAAAAAATATGAAATTGGGTATCTCGGAATCAAAAATGGCCTTGCCAATAATGCGGTAACTTCGGTTTATAAAGACAAAAGAGGTTTGATGTGGTTTGGAACTTATGACGGCGTAAGCAGATTTGATGGTTATAATTTTTTAAGTTTCAGAAACGAACCAAACGATTCTAAATCATTGGTAAATAATAGAATAGTTAGCGTTTGTGGAACTCAAAATAAAATTTGGATTGGCACAAAGGGAGGCATCAGCGTTTATGACTATTTGAGCAATCAGTTTACTTTAAAGAATTACATAAACGCAAAGACTTCTAAAAGTGAAAAAATAGATTTTGTTGTCAATCAAATTCGGGATTTTAAGTCGAAAATGTACATTGCAACAGCGGGAAAAGGTTTGCTCTATTCTGCTGGTGAAGATAAAGAGATTATCCAGATTCCGCTTTTGGTAAATGGAAAAATGCAATGGGATTTTCACGTGCAGGAAATGGATTTTGATCCGTCGGGTAAATTGTGGTGTTCTGTTGCAGGAGTTGGTTTGGTCGCTATGGAATCTGGAGCAAAAAGACTTTCTGTTGTTTTTGCGACTTCTGTGGGCAGTGGCTGTATTTTATTCGACAAATTTTCAAATATTTGGTTAGCTGCTGAAGAAGGACTTTTGAAATACAATACAAAAAACAAGGCACATTATCTTTACACGAATCAGGAAATTCAATATCCCATTTCGGACTTAATGTTTAAGGCTTCCGCCAATGAACTTTGGATTGCCACAAACGGAAATGGTGTTATTAAATACAATTATAATAAAGACTCTTTTTCGCTTTTAAGCACGAGCCTCGATGAAGAAAAACTCAACAGCAATGCTATTTCATCGCTTTATTTAGATAATGAAAATCGGGTTTGGATTGGGACTTTAAGAGGCGGAGTAAACACTATCGAAGAGACAAAAAGTCCTTTTGTAACGATTTCTAAAAATGAGCGCACAAAAAATACTTTGCCTAGCGATTTCATTCTTTCATTATGCGAACAAGATTCTGAAAATCTTTGGATTGGAACTGATGGCGCGGGCGCAAGTCTTTGGAATAGGAAAACAAATACGTTTACGAACTATTCTTATAATTCGGGAAATCCAAATTCGCTTAGCAATAATTTCGTTTCTGTAATTTTAAAAGACAATAAAGGAACCTGGTTTGGAACTTATGGAGGCGGAGTTTGTCTTTTTAATTCCCAAACGCACAATTTTAAAAAATACAATCTTTTTCATCCAAAACTTAAAGCGGTTCAAAAAAACATTTGGGTATTATTCAAATGCAAAAAGAACATTTTATGGGCAGCTTCGCCCGATGAGGAAGGCTTGTACAAATACAACGAAATGAAAGATCAGTTTGATTTTGTTGATGCAAAAATTCGCGGTATCATTTCGATGACTCAGGATCAGAATCATCTTTGGATTGGGAATTTTTCAAAATTATTCCGATTCGATCCCAATACAATGCAACGAAAAGAAGTTGATGTGAAATATCCGGTTCGTTCGATTGTTTCGCAT
The DNA here is from genome assembly GCF_900182645.1 of Flavobacterium resistens. Lineage (GTDB taxonomy): Bacteria > Bacteroidota > Bacteroidia > Flavobacteriales > Flavobacteriaceae > Flavobacterium > Flavobacterium resistens. The sequence continues at coordinate 338,697 of NZ_FXTA01000006.1, forward strand.
TCAGAGACCAAAATGCTTGTTGGCACAGAAGGTGGAGGGTTGATGATTTTTAATCCGAAAACTTTTGAACGCAAATTCCTGACGCAGCGAAACGGACTCCCGAATAATTCGATTTTAAATATTGTTCGCGATAAACAAGGAGCTTATTGGTGCAGTACTTACAACGGAATATTTGTTTACAATGTTGACACCGGAAAAATCACAAGTTATCATGATACTGATGGACTTCAGAGCAATCAATTCAATTACAATGCGGCGTTGCGACTTTCGACAGGCGAGATTGTATTTGGCGGAATAAAAGGTTTTAATATAATTGATACAAAAATAAACAGTCAGGTTCACGCTTTTCCAAAGTTGATTATCACTTCGATTAAAGTAAATAATAAAGTTTATGATCAGGACGGTTTAGGCGCTTTTGGAATTGAAAAATTAAAACTTCCATATGATGAATCGATGCTGAATATTGATTTTGCGGCTTTAGAATACAGTTTGCCGGAAAAAATTTCTTATGCTTATTTTTTAGAAGGATGGGATTCGCAATGGCATTATGTGGATAATATTCGAAGTGCGAATTATTCGAGAATTACAGAAGGCGATTATGTCCTGAAAATCAAATCAACAAATGCTGAAGGATTATGGAATTCCAAATCTATTTCTTTGCCTGTTACCATTTTACCGCCTTGGTACAGAAGTGGTTGGGCGTATTGTTTCTATTTTGTTGTTTTAATTCTGCTGATTTATGTAGTAGATAAATACCAACGCGAACAAGCGAAGCTTAAATATGAAGTGCGACTTTCACAGGATTTGGCAAAACAAGAAAAAGAACTGAACGAGAAAAAATTGACCTTTTTCACGAACATTTCTCATGAATTCAGATCACCTTTAACGATGATTATTAATCCGCTAAAGGATATTATTTATGGAACGGAACAGCAAATTGATCCAGCAGCGATTGAAATGGTTTACAGCAATTCAAGAAGATTGTTGAGTTTAGTCGATCAGCTGTTACTTTTTAGAAAAACAGAAACCGAAACCGGAAAACTTAAAATTGGACAAATTGATATTGTGGAGCTGTGCAAAGAAGTTTTCAGCTGTTTTGTGCATCACGCAAAATCAAAAAAAATAGATTACAGTTTTAGCATTTCTGAAGAAAAACTGTTGGTTTATGTCGATCGGGAAAAAATAGAAATGGCTTTGTTTAATTTGATTTCGAATGCCTTAAAATTCACAGAAAAAGAAAACGGAAAAGTGGCTGTTAATTTAAGATGTACTGAAACAGAAGTTATTATAAATGTTACCGATAACGGAGAAGGAGTTCTGGATGCTGACAAAGACAAAATCTTTAATTTGTTTTATCAATCGGGCAAAAATGTCAAAAATAACCGCAAAGGATTTGGTATCGGATTGTATTTGGTACAACAATTTATAGCGCAACATCAAGGAAAGGTAAGCTGTCGAGATAATGAAAATGGAGGCTCTGTTTTTGAAATTAAACTGCTTCTCGGAAAAGAACATTTTGGAGATATCGAAATCCGTGAAGATTTAAGCGACCGAACTTTATTTCTGGATGAAGCTTTAGAAGAAACTGCTATTCGGGAAAATGTTTTGCAGCCAATTGAAGAAGAGCCTGAAAATGTAAAAGATGTGATTAAAGATGCAAAAAGCATTTTAGTTGTTGACGATAATGTTCAGATCAGGAATTATCTCAAACGAATATTAGCATCAAAATATCACGTTACTGCAGCCGAAAATGCAGAAACAGCTTTAAATATTGTAAAAAACGTACAACCCGATTTAATTATTTCGGATGTTGTAATGGGAGAGATGAACGGAGTAGCTTTCTGCAAACACATAAAATCCGATCCTGACTTAAAACATATTCCCGTGATTTTGCTTACCGGAGGAACATCTGAAGATGTAAAACTAAAAGGAGCTGAAGTAGGCGCTGATGATTACATCACAAAACCATTTGATAATGATTATTTATTGGCCAGAATTAACGGAATCTTGACGCGTCGTGACAGCGAACAGAATTATTTACTTAATTCGGTTACAAAAAATGTTGCCGGACCAAAATTGTCTGACGAGGATAAAAAACTGCTCGATAAAATCATCGAACTCATTGATTCTAATCTAGATGTCGACAATTTTAATATCAAAGATTTAGCATCTGAATTGGGAATGAGTCATTCTTTGGTTTATAAAAAAATCAAAAAAATTACAGGAAAATCGGTTTTAGAATTTACCCGAAATGTTCGTCTTAGAAAAGTAGCAACGTTATTAATCACAACCGATTTGCAGATTAGCCAAGCCGCTTCAATAGCTGGTTTTGGCGATATAAAATATTTCCGAAAACACTTTCAACAATTTTATAATTTGAATCCTTCGGAGTTTAAGAAAAAATATCAGAATGTAAAGGACAACAAATACATTCTGAATGAGAGTTTTTGGAAATCAACGTAGAAGAAAGAAGCAAGAAAAAAGAAAAAGGAAAAAAATATATGAGTCATCGTTTTAAAAATGCTGTTTTAGCAGTATTGATTTGTTTTATAATTTCAAATGTAGAAGCACAATCAAAGAAGCCGGAAAAAGATTCTCCTGAAAAAGTTCGCGAGTTTTTTGTTGCTTCTTTAGTAAAAATTGGAGATCCTGTTTTGACCGCTTTAAGTAATAATCAATTGAAAGCCTTAATGCCTGTTGAAAAATCACCTGGCGCTTGGGACGAAAGGACACATGTAACTTTTTTAGAGGCTTTTGGAAGAACACTTTCGGGAATGGCTCCTTGGCTTGAATTAGGTCCAGATGATACTTCCGAAGGGAAATTAAGAGCTAAATATATTGCTTTGGCACAAAAATCAATTCATAACGCAACCGACCCAAATGCGGCTGATTTTATGAATTTTGTAAACGATAAACAGCCTTTGGTTGATGCTGCTTTTTTTGCTCAAGCTTTGCTTCGTGCGCCAAAACAACTTTGGGAACCGCTTGATGCCGTTACAAAAGAAAACGTTATTACAGCTTTAAAATCATCCAGAAAAATTGAACCTTACAACAGCAACTGGCTTCTTTTTGCCGGAATGGTTGAAGCGGCGATTATCAAATTTGATAAGGAAGAAGATGCAAATAGGTTGAATTTTGGTTTGACTAAACATAAAGAATGGTATTTGGGAGACGGAATTTACGGCGATGGCCCAGATTTTCACTGGGATTATTACAATAGTTTTGTCATTCACCCGATGCAGCTTGACATTTTAAATTTGCTGAAAGATAAAAATAGCGATTATAAAAAAGATTATGAAACTGTGTTGAACAGGTCCCGAAGATATGCTGCAATTCAGGAAAGATTAATTTCTCCAGATGGAACTTATCCGCCAATCGGACGATCATTGGCGTATCGTTTTGGCGCTTTTCAATTGCTTTCACAGATTGCACTTTGGAAAGAATTGCCAAAAGATATTGCTCCGGCGCAAGTTCGTTCGGCACTTTATTTTATGATCAATAATCAAATAAATGCCAAAGAAACTTTTGACAAAAATGGCTGGCTTCAGATTGGATTATATGGTCATCAGCCTAATATTGGCGAAGGTTATATTTCAACAGGAAGTTTGTATTTGTGTACAGAAGCCTTTTTAGTTTTGGGTTTACCAGCGACAGATTCGTTTTGGACAACTGCTTACCAACCTTGGACACAAAAGAAAATATGGTCAGGTCAGGAAATCCCGATTGATCATGCTTCAAAATAATTAAACGCTTAATCTAATTATAATTATGTTTTTTAAAAAATCAATTTTTATTGTATTGACAGCAGTTTCGGTACTTGCTGTTGGCTGTAAAAGCAGTGCCGTAAAACAGAAAACGGCAATAAAAGAATCTAAAAAAGAGGTTATCGCTATTATCGATAAAGTAAATAATCGTTGGCAAAGTACGCACCCGGAATCAGGAAATTCTTTCTGGCATGTTTCCGCTTATCATACCGGAAATATGGAAGCGTATAAGGTAACTAAGAACAAAAAATATTTAGATTATTCAATGGCTTGGGCAGATAAAAACCAATGGATGGGCGCCAAATCAACAGATAAATCAGAATGGAAATACAATTATGGCGAAACCGATAAACATGTTTTATTTGGCGATTGGCAGATTTGTTTTCAGACTTATATTGATTTATACAATTTCACAGGAAAAAAAGATCCACAAAAAATTGCCCGCGCAAAAGAAGTTATGGAATACGAAATGAGTACTTCTGCAAATGATTATTGGTGGTGGGTTGACGGTTTGTATATGGTGATGCCAGTTATGACAAAGCTTTACAACGTTACCGGAAATGAAATGTATTTGGAAAAATTAGATTCGTATTTGAAATATGCAGATAGTATTATGTACGATTCGGAAGCAAAATTATATTTCCGTGATGCCAAATATGTTTATCCAAAACATACAAGTGCTAATGGGAAAAAAGATTTTTGGGCTAGAGGAGATGGATGGATTTTTGCGGGTTATGCTAAAATTATTCAGGATTTGCCAAAAAAAGCAAAACATAGAGAAGAATATATTCAACGTTTTAAAGAAATGGCTCAGGCATTGGCGGAAGCACAACAAAAAGAAGGATATTGGACCAGAAGTATTTTGGATCCAGAACATGCGCCAGGTCCAGAAACAAGCGGAACTGCTTTTTTTACCTACGGATTTTTGTGGGGAATCAACAACGGAATTTTGGATAAAAAGACCTATTTGCCAGTTGCAGAAAAATCCTGGAACTATTTAACCACTTTTGCGCTTCAGGAAGATGGAACTGTGGGCTATGTCCAGCCTATTGGCGAAAAAGCAATTCCAGGACAAGTTGTAGATAAGAATTCTACAGCTGATTTTGGAGTGGGAGCTTTTCTATTGGCAGCTTCAGAAATGTATCGTTTTGTGAAGTAGTTTTTAGTATTAAATTTATTTGAATCGGCTTGATTTCTGAAATGAAAATTAGCCGATTTTTTTTTGTAAAAATATTTGCGATTTACTTTTTAAAGGAGTTTTAAATAGAATAAATAGTTGCGGGAAATGTTCTTTTGGTTTTCATTTCAAAAAATGGATTCTCTTGTTATTTATATAAATTCTTGCAATTACTTTAAACATTCCCTCTCTAATAAACGGAATATATATTTATTAAATTTTGATTTCTGAAAGGCTTTTTTTCTGAAATATATTAAAAGCGCTGTGTTTTTGCGGTCTTGTACTAATTTGACCCTTCTTTATTATCAGAAATCCCCCCTCCTGACGCAGAGTGTTCTACTAGATTTGTAGCTCAGATTGAATGTCGCAATTTGAGAAAAATGAATAAGAAGGATGTTTTCCCCAAAAATAGCAATCATGATTTTTTTTGTTTCAAATGCGACTGAGATTTAAACCAAACTAATTATTTAACCAAAATTACAACCAAGAAAATGAAAAACTTTATTAGGAAGATGACGACTCCTGATTATGTATCTGGATTTGATTTTAAAAAGAAATTGGCCATTTTTTGTGTGCTGGTTTCATTATCTCAAGTACAGGCATATGCAGGAGAACCATCAGGAACAAATGCGCTGGAAAAAATAGAACAGCAAAATGGAATTAGCGGGCAGGTTAAAGACCAAAACGGATTGCCGCTTCCAGGAGCTACAGTTTCGATTAAAGGAACTAAAATTAGTACAATTACAGATTTTGACGGAAAATTTGAATTAAAAGGAGATCAAAACGCAATATTAGTAGTGTCTTATATTGGGTATGTGACTCAGGAAATTCAAGTAAAAAATAAAGCAAATATCATCGTTCAGCTTGCAGAAAATGCGGCTTCATTAAATGAGGTTGTAGTAGTTGGATACGGTAAAATGAAAAAAAGCGATTTAACAGGAGCAATTGTTCAGGTTAAAGCAGAATCGTTAGCAAATCAAAACCCGCAGACTGTTCAGGATTTATTAAGAGGAGTTCCAGGTTTAAAAGTAGGTTATGATCCTGCTGCAAAAGGAGGAGGATCTTTGCAGATTCGTGGGCAGACTTCTGTTTATAATCCGGATGGTGCTGGTCATAATTCACCGCTTATTATTTTAGACGGAATGCAGTTTTATGGAGAGCTTTCAGAAATTAATCCTGATGATGTTGGTCAGATTGATATTTTGAAAGATGCATCTGCAACTGCTGTATATGGTTCTAAAGCAGCAGCAGGAGTTATTGTTCTTTCAACTAAAAAAGGAAAAACGGGTAAGCCTATTATTAACCTGACAACAAACATGACGATTGTTAATGAAAGCGCTTATCGTGATGTATATTCTCCAGAAGGATATGTAAAATATCGTGAAGATTGGGAAACTGCTAAAACATATGGTACAAATACAACAACCGGAAATTACGAGGCATGGGTTACAGGAACTGCTGCAGGAAAACCGGGCTATTATACAAATCCTAGCCAATTAAGTCAGTATGGTATTACTCAGGCGCAATGGTTAGCTTATCAGCCAGCTGCACAAATCCAAGGTAAAAGTTTGAATGAAGTTTGGGGATTACGTCTAGGAATTACTGATGCTACGCTTTTGAAAAATTTCACAGATGGAAAAACGCACGATTGGTATGATAGTACTTTTAGAACAGGAATAAATCGTGATAATAATTTAAGTGTTTCCGGAGCAAGTGACAAAGTAAATTATTATATTTCTTTGGGATCTTTAACTTCAGAAGGCGCTATTCAGGGAAATGATTATTCTGCAGTTCGTGCGAATATGAAAGTGGATGCTAAAGTTACAGATTGGCTTGAATTTGGAGCAAATGTTAACTTTCAAGATCGTTCAGACGGAGATATATCTGTTGGTACAGGAACTAATTATTGGGATGCAAATATGTTAAGAAACAGCCCGTTTGCTAACTTTAAAGAAACAAATGGCGATTATGCAAGACAACCAATGGGACCAACAATTGGAGGTTATAACTATTACTATGATCGCCAATATATGGATCTTGACAGAGGATATACTGTATTGAATACTATTTTTAATACAAAGGTAACTTTGCCTTTAGGTATTACGTATTCATTTAATGCATCGCCGCGTTATGAATTCTTTTACAACCGTTATTTTCAGTCGGCTGGGAACAAAAACTGGAGTCCTGCTAACATAGGAGTTGACAGAGAAAACGGTAAAAAATTCACATGGAACATAAACAATACTGTTGCGTGGGATCATACATTTAATGGAAAACACCATATTATAGCAACTTTTGTTCAGGAAGCTGAAGATTTAAAATCATGGTCAGACCGTGTTGATGCTAATAATATTCAGCCTTCAGATGCCTTAGGATATCACAATATTTCTAATGCAACATTGGCTAATAGTACATTTACATCGACAGACACGCATCAAACAGCAGATGCATTAATGGCAAGACTTTTCTATTCATTCGATAATCGTTACATGATAACAGGAACGGTACGTCGCGACGGATATTCAGCGTTTGGAGCTTCTTATCCGTATGCAACTTTTCCTTCTGTAGCATTGGGATGGAGCTTTAATAAAGAAAGTTGGTTTCATTGGGCGCCTATGAGTACAGGTAAATTGCGTTTGTCATGGGGTAAAAACGGAAATAGATCGCTTGCTGATCCTTATTTGGCTTTAGCAAATTTAAGTTCAGGTACAGGAGCAACAATGGGATATCTTGATGCTTCAGGAAATATTGTTGATACGAAATATTTAGGAATTGACCGTATGGCAAATCCTAATTTGCAATGGGAAAAAACTACAGCAACAAACATTGGTCTTGATCTTGGTTTCTTAAATGACCGAATTACAAGTACAATCGATGTTTACAGATCCGTTACAAATGATATGATCATGAGTCAGCGTCTGCCTGTGTTTACTGGATTTTCATCAATTGCAACCAATCTTGGAGAGGTTGAAAATAAAGGTATTGAAATAAGCCTTACAACTTTAAACATGAAAAAGCCAAACTTTGAGTGGACTACAATGGTTGCTTTTTCATACAACAAGAATATTATTAATAGATTGTATGGAAACATGGAAGATGTTAAGGATGCCAATGGGAATGTAATAGGAGCTAAAGAGGCAGATGATAAAACGAATGTATGGTTTATTGGTAAACCGATTTCTCAAATCTGGGATTATAAAGTAATCGGAATTTGGCAAAAAGATGAAGCTGTAGAAGCTGCAAAATATGGTCAGCGTCCTGGTGATCCAAAAGTTGAAAACAGTTATACAGCAGATGATGTTAACGGAAAACCAACGTATAACGAAAAAGACAAACAGTTTTTAGGACAGACCGCACCTCCAATCAACTGGTCATTGCGCAACGAATTCAAAATTTATAAAAACTGGAATTTGGCAATTAACATGTATTCGTATATGGGACACAAATCACTTGATAGCCGCTATATGAATAATTATAATGATGGAAGTTTGTATACAAATAACTACAATCCATTTGTAAATCCGTATTGGACACTTGATAATCCAACAAATGATTGGGCGCGTCTTGATGCCAGAGGGCCTGCAGGAGCTGGAGTATCAAAATTATACGATCGCAGTTTTATCCGTTTAGATAATATTTCGTTGGCTTATTCACTTCCTAAAGACCTTGTTGATCGTTTGCATGTGAGAAACTTCAAAATTTATGCTTCGGTTCAGAACGCTGCAACATGGTCTGCTTCTAAAGAATGGAAATATTATGGAGATCCAGAAACAGGTGGACTAGCTACACGAATGTTTAATTTAGGATTTAACGTTTCACTTTAATAATTACAATAATGAAAAAATATATAAAAAATAAAATCTCAACACTTGTGCCTTTAGTAGCAGTGACTGCTCTTTTGGTTTCTTGTTCAAAGGATTTTTTGGAACCAGATCCGCTTTCGTTTTATGAGCCTGAAACTACTTTTAGTACTGAATCTGGATTGCAGGCAGTTTTAGCAAGTGCCGATAAACAACTTCGTAACAATTATATTCATTATAATAGCGCTAGTAATAGTGTGCCAATTGGAACAGAATACGTTTTCTCTGATATGGCAAAATATGGAAAAACAGATAATAGCAGTACCATTTCTGATTTTGCTAACACTATAGTTCCCACAGGAAGTTTTAAAACAGCAACAAACGATGATTTTTACCTAGGATTTTACTGGGATGAAGCTTATACCGGAATCAAACATGCTAACACTGTACTGACTTATATTGATAAAGTAACAAGTTTGTCTGAAGAAGTTAAACGTAAATATATCGGTCAGGCTTATTTTCATAGAGCATACCGTTATCTTAATCTGGTATATCAATTTGGAGATATTCCATTGATTACTAAAATTTTGGAAGTTCCAAAACAGAGTTATTATTCTACTAGAAAAGAAGCTATCATCGAAATGATTACTGCCGATATGGAAAAAGCTGTGGAATGGGTACCAGATCAAGCCAAATTGCCTTATTTAGGTGTAGTGAACAAAGGAGCTTGCCGTCAGTTATTGATTAAATGTTACTTGGCTTCAGGAAGATTTAAAGATGCAGAAAATCAGGCAGATTTACTGATTAATTCATCTGGCTATTCTTTAATGCAAGCTAGTTTTGGAACTTTTGATCCAGGTGGAAATCCAACAACATGGACAATTAATAGAAATGTAATTTGGGATTTACACCGACCTGAAAATAAAGTTATTGCAGCTAATAGAGAAGCCATTATGATAATGCCAAATGGCGGAGTACAATCTTTCTTGCCTTTTGCTTCAATGAGAATTTTTGGACCTAACTGGAATTCTGCAACTGTAACAACTCCAGATGGAAAACAAGCAGCAAATCGTTTTGCCTCAAACAACACTGCCAATTACCAAGCTAATTATGATTATGCAAGAGCATTAGGACGTGGTATTGCTACAATTAGTGCTTCTTATTATTCGCAACATCCAATGTGGGTTGTAAATGGTGTTGAAGACAAAAAAGACCTTAGACATAACAGCACAGTTGGTAACTGGGTAAATATGGAAGATCTTAAATATAGTGATAAAACTTCGGCATTTTACGGTCAAAATTTTAGATTGAGAAATGGTACGACTTTGTTATCAAAAGATACTCTTCGTGAATGGTTTGATTTTCCGTTATATAAAATTTATTTGCATGACGTTGTAAATGAAACGAATCCAAATGCAACTGATTTTCAGGGAGCAAGTACAGGAAGTAAAGCACATTGGTACTTATATCGTTTAGCTGAAACTTATTTATTAAGAGCCGAAGCACGTTTTTACCAAGGAAACGTTGGTGGAGCAGCTCAGGATGTGAATACAGTGAGAGCGAGAGCAGGCGCAGCACAAATGTATGGAACAGTAACTATAGGTGATATTTGTGCAGAAAGAGGAAGAGAACTTTATCTGGAAGAATGGAGGAATGTCGAGTTAAAACGTATCTCACACTGTTTAGCTCTTAGTGGAAAACCTGACGAATGGGGCCAGACATACAATAAAACCAATTGGGATAAACAATCCGGAACTGATAATGCCGGCGGAAGTTACTGGTGGCAACGTATCGTTCACTATACATTGTACAATAAATATCCTAGTGGTATTGTAGTTCCAAATGGAACTAAGTTTTATACGATGGATAAACGTAATAACTACTGGCCAATTCCAAGCAGTGCTATTACGGCGAATATTAAAGGCAAATTAAGTCAGAACTTCGGTTATGACGGTTATGATGCTAACATTAAAGTTTGGGATAAATGGCAGGATGCTGTTGCTGATGAAAGTCAGTTATAATTTAACCAATTTAGATTAGGTTATCCTGTTTTGGACTTAAATAATATCCTCTGCTGTAAATGCAGCAGAGGTATTGTTTATAAATTAAGCTTAAAAATCAGCAATTTATTTTCGCAGCTGATTTATCCACAATAATAGATTTAATATTGATTTACAAGACATTATTTCATTTATGGAGATAATGTATTAGTATTTTATTGAAATAAATTAACCAAAATTGAAACGCTATTTTCAATTTTAAATAATAAGAGATGAAATTTTACCTTTTAAGGTTTTTACTTGTAACCGGCGTATTGACACTACTTTCAGGATTTGTTTCAAAAGCAGAAAAAGCGTTTGGAGATGAAGAATACAAATTAGTTTGGAGTGATGAGTTTACAAAAAACGGAATTCCGAATGAAAAGAATTGGAATTGCGAAACAGGTTTTGTGAGAAACCAGGAAGATCAATGGTATCAAAAAGAAAATGCCTACTGCAAAGATGGTTTTTTGATTATTGAAGCCAGAAAAGAAAACAAAGTAAATCCGAATTTTATTTCTAAAAATCATCGTGACTGGAAAAAACAAAGAGATTCGATAAAAGTCACTTCTTCATGTTTAATCACGCAGGGAAAGCATTCCTGGCAATATGGCCGATTCGAAATGCGGGCTAAAATTCCGGTAAAAAACGGAATGTGGCCGGCCTTTTGGACTTTGGGCATTGAAGGAAACTGGCCTGCAAATGGAGAGATTGATATTATGGAATATTACACTGGAAAAATATTAGCTAACGCCGCCTGGAAATCAGACAAACAGAATGTTGCCTGGGATAGCGAAATAAAAAAATTGACTGATTTTAAAGATAATTCATGGGCAGATAAATTTCACATCTGGAGAATGGATTGGGATGCCGATGCGATTAAATTGTATGTTGACAATCAGTTACTGAATGAAATTAGTGTAAAAGATGCTAATCAAAATGCAGATCAAAAAATATTTCCGTTTCAGCAGCCGCATTATTTATTGGTCAATTTGGCTGTTGGCGGAATAAATGGCGGGAAACTCACACCAGACAGTTTCCCGTCAAAATACATAATAGATTATATCAGGGTTTATCAAAAAAAGAATTAAAATGAGATTAAAATATTCGATAATTATAAGTTTTATATGCGCCATAATGTTCAGTCAAAACAAAGAATTTGAGCCAGGAAAAGAATGGAAAGATACAGATGGAGTTCATATTAACGCGCACGGCGGTGGTATTCTTTTTGTTGACGGAACTTATTATTGGTATGGAGAACATAAAACAGAAGGTAAAGGAGGGAATACATCCTTGGTTGGTTTCAGCTGTTATTCTTCTAAAGATTTATACAATTGGAAAAATGAGGGAATCGTTTTAAAAGCAGAAGAAAATCCGAATTCGGAAATAACCAAAGGTTGCATAATGGAACGTCCAAAAGTGATTTTCAATGAAAAAACGAAAAAATATCTGATGTGGTTTCATTTGGAATTAAAAAATCAAGGTTATAATGCGGCAAAAGCGGCAGTTGCAATAAGTGATAATCCAAAAGGTCCTTTTAAATTTTATAAGTCATATCGTCCCAATAAAGGAGTTTGGCCAATGAATTTTAAAGAGGAAAATAAAACGTCTTCTCCAAATGAAGATAAGTTAAAATCATGGAGTTCAGAATGGCTAACTGCTGTAAACGATGGAATGTTGGTTCGTAGGGATTTCAAGAAAGGTCAAATGTCAAGAGACATGACAGTTTATGTGGATGAAAATCAAAAAGCGTATTTAATTCATTCTTCTGAAGATAATTTGACGCTTCACATTTCTGAACTTACCGATGATTATTTAGATTTTACTGAAAAATGGGCAAGAATGGCACCTGCCGGACACAATGAGGCTCCAGCTATTTTTAAAAAAGAAGGAATCTATTACATGATAACTTCGGGTTGTACTGGTTGGGATCCAAACGAAGCGCGCTCTTTCTCATCAAAATCGATTTTTGGACCTTGGAAATCATTGGGAAATCCATGTATAGGTGAAGATGCTGGTTTGACATTTCATTCACAAAGCACTTATATTTTACCTATCTTCGGAAAAAAAGATCAATTTATTTTTATGGCTGATCGCTGGAAACCAGAAAACCCCATTGATGGAAGTTATATTTGGCTTCCAATTACCATTACAAATGAAAAGCCGGTTTTAAAGTGGGCAGAGAAATGGAATTTGAACGCTTTTACAGAAAATCAATAAAAACAGTTGTAAGTAGCTGTAAATTTATAAATTAGGATTTGCTAAATCAGCATGTTACTTTAAAAAAATATAAAAATGAAAACTCAGCAAAATTATTTTAAACAGAAATCACGTCTTGTTTTTTCGATGTTTATATGTCTTTTATATTTTTCAACAACACACGCTCAGAAAAAGAGACCAATAAAAGAAGCTGTTCCTTTAGATTCGATTAGATTGAGTGATCCAGCTATTTTAGCAGATAAGAAAACCAATATGTATTACATGACTGGTACAGGCGGTTTACTCTGGAAAAGTAAAGATTTAAAATTATGGAGTGGTCCGTATGAAATTGCCCAAACAAACCCAAATTCATGGATGGGGCAAAACCCCATGATTTGGGCTGCAGAATTTCATCAGTTTAAAAATAAATATTACTACTTCGCTACTTTTACAAATAGAGACAAAATAATAGATACTGTTGCCGGTAATAAAATTGAGCGTCGTGCGAGTCACATTTTGGTTAGCGATAATGCTCAGGGGCCTTACTTGCCAATGAAAGATGACATTTATTTGCCTGTTAATAAACCAACTTTGGATGGCACATTTTGGGTTGATAAGAATGGGAAACCATATATGATCTATTGTTATGAGTGGCTACAAAATGGAAACGGAACTATTGAAAAAATAGAACTTAAACCAGATTTAAGTGGTTCAATTGGAGAAGGAAAATTACTTTTTAAAGCAAGTGATTCCCCTTGGAGCAGAGAAAAAGACGCTAAGGGAAATGACAAACCGAATAAAGTTACAGATGGCCCTTATTTGTTTAAGACAGGTTCCGGACGCTTAGGAATGATTTGGACTAGCTGGATTTATGATGTTTATACACAGGGAGTTGCTTATTCTAAAAGCGGTACTTTAGACGGTCCGTGGATTCAGGAAAAAGATCCTATTACACCTCCAAATTTTGGTCATGGAATGTTATTTCAAACATTTGATGGCAAATGGTTAATGTCAGTTCATAGTCATAAAAAAGTGGAGGGTAAAACAGTCAGAATTCCGAAATTTTTTGAAATAGATTTATCTGGAGATAAATTAGTGGTATTAAAACCGTATTTGCCATAGGATACATTTAAGATTCAATGCATCCATAAAAAGTAGATTTTATACAAAGAATTACAAAGTTTTTAAAAATGAATAAATTAAGAGCATTCTTGTTTTTAGCGATTATTTTCGGCCAATCTTTATTTTCACAGCAAAAAGAAAATACCGAGAATGTATTTCAGATAAAAAATCCTGATTTTAACGCGAGTCCCTATACAGGAATGACAAAACAGCATTGGAGAGACGCGGCAATATATTTGCTGGAAGGAGCATTTAGTTATGTTCATTCAATGGATGATCCGATGAAATTCCCCAAACAAGAAGGGAAAAGTTATCCAGCAAATGAAAATCAAGTTCCAACAGAAAAACTGGAGGGGCTTTGCAGAACTTTATTTATTGCTTCACCTTTATTAAAAGAGAATCCAAATTTAGTAATCAATAACATTAAAGTTGCTGATTATTATCGATACCAAATAACAAAACTTACAGATCCAATAAATCCGTCCTATATAGAGCCTCGAGCTAAAAACGGTGGTCCAAGCCAAAAATTAGTTGAATTTGGAGCCTTGGCGCTTTCATTGATGACAAATCCGGATGTTTTGTGGAAACCGCTTCCGCAATCGCAAAAAGATGATTTGGCTAAAATAATGCTCAGTTATGGAGATGGACCAACAGTAGATTCAAATTGGAAATTTTTCAACATTTTTGTTTTGAGTTTTTTCAAAGATCAAGGTTACAGCGTTAACGAAAAATTGCTTGTTGAATATTTAGAAAAATCATTAAAACATTATCGTGGCAATGGCTGGTATAATGATGCTCCAGCTTTTGACTATTATAGTATGTGGGCTTTTCAAATGTATGGAACGATTTGGTCGGAGTTTTTTGGAAAGAAATATTATCCTGATTATGCAGCAAAGTTCGCAACTAATTTCAGCGATTTAAAAGATAATTATCCTTATTTGTTCAGCAAGAATGGCGAAATGATTATGTGGGGCAGAAGTATTAGTTACAGAACTGGAGCTGTAGTTCCTTTTCCATTAATGGGATTCTACGATAATCCTGATACAAATTTTGGTTGGATGCGCAGGATTTCATCAGGAGTAATTAAACAATTTTTAACGCATCCTGATTTTATGAAAGATAATGTGCCTACACTTGGTTTTTATGGCGAATTTGAGCCGGCAGTACAAAATTATAGCTGTCGCGGAAGTGTATTTTGGATGGGGAAAATCTTCTTAGGTTTGCTGGTTCCAGATAATAATCCATTTTGGACGAGCAAAGAAAATAATGGTGATTGGGAAACGAAATTCAAAAAAGATGAAGTTTACAATAAATATCAAGGAGAATCTCATATTTTAATCACAGATTATCCAAACATTGGAGCTTCAGAAGTTCGAGCGTGGTGCCATGAAAAAGTAAGTAGCGATTGGCAGAAATTCCGCTCAACCGAAAACTACAACAGATTATCATATAACAGTGCTTTTCCTTGGCAAGCTGATGGTGAAAACGGCGAAGTGGCAATGAACTACGTGATTAAAAATAAAAAAAGTGAGTGGGAAGCTTTTCGATTATATACATTTAAGGAGTATGAAAATGGTATTTATTATAGAAATGCAGTATTGGAAACAGATGAAAATATTCGATTTGATTTAGCGGATATTCCTCTTCCTAACGGAATTTTAAGAGTAGATAAAAACAACAGTAATAAACCAATCGAAATGCGATTAGGGCATTATGCTTTACCAAAATTAGGGAAAGAAATCATTACAACTAAAAAAACGATTGAAGGTAAAGAGGTTACGATTATCGACAATGGAAAATATCAATTAGCCATGATTCCGCTTTTAGGATGGAAAAAGTCTGAAATCGTAGATGCAAAAGGGCTTCATCCAGAAAGTAAGGAAAGCAAGGTAATTAATGTTGTAGCAAACTCTGAATCAAATAAACCAGCTATTTATGCAACATTGATGCTTTGGAAAAAATCGGGCGACAAATGGAATAATAAAGAACTTGTTCCATTAAAAGTTTCAGAACAGACAAATGGAACGATTTCAGTAGAATTTAAAAACGGGATAAAGAAGTTAATCGAATTTAATGAAAAATAGTTTTGTAATGTGTTTAAAAATAGTATATTACATGAATTTGTCTAATGATATATTTAATTAACCACATGAATAAATTATATTTTCTTCTTTCCTTTTTATGGATAGTTTGCACTTATGGACAATCTAAAGAAGACATGCAATTAGAAAAAAAATTGGATGAATTGCTTTCTTCTAAATTTAGAGCATCCGAGCCCGGTTGTGAAATATTGGTAGCAAAAAAAGGCGAGATTGTTTATAAGAAAGCTTTTGGAAGTGCAAACCTTGAATTAAATGTGCCAATTAAGCCAGAAATGGTTTTTAAACTCGGATCAATAACGAAACAATTCACAGCTGTTGCTATTTTGCAATTGGTAGAGCAAGGTAAAATTTCTTTACAAGACAGCTTGCAGAAATTCGTTCCTGATTTTCCGTCAAATTCTAAAAAGATAACTATTGAGAATCTATTGACACACACATCAGGAATAAGGGATTATATGCAGATTGATTATCCAGAACCTAATTTAGAAAGGAGAGACTTTGACCCGAAAGAACTTATAGATCGTTTTAAAAATTTTCCATTAGAATTTGAGCCCGGAACTAAATATAAATATAGTAATTCAGGCTATTTTCTACTAGGATATATTATTGAAAAAATATCAGGCAAAAGCTATAAAGCCTATCTGCAGGATAATATCTTAAAGCCGTTGAATTTAAATCATATCTATTTTGATACTTCAAATGATATTATTCCCAATAGAGTCAACGGGTATCGAAAAGAAGGAGCAGAATTTAAAAACGCTGATTACTGGAGTATGACTATTGCTTATGCTGCAGGTGAACTGATTTCAAATGTTGATGATTTATTAAAATGGAACAAAGAATTGTATTCATATAAGATCCTTAAAAAAGAAACTTTAGAAAAAGCATTTGTGCCTTTTAAATTGAAAGATGGAAGCACGACAGAATATGGTTATGGCTGGATATTAAAAAATATAAATGGTATAAAATCTATTGAGCATGGTGGCTCTATAACAGGATTTTTAAGTAATGAAATCTATTTTCCCGAAGAGGATGTGTTTGTTGCTGCATTATTTAATTGCGAATGTGCTCCAAAAGATGAATTGTCAGTTGATATTACAAGTCTTGCATTGGGAAAAACATTCCAAAATGAAGTAAAAATAGATGATGCTTTACTAAATGAATATATAGGTACTTATACATTGTCAAAAGACACTAAAAGGACAATAGTAATTATAAAGGAAAACGGGCAATTACTTGCTAAAATTTCAGGTCAGGGAACTGTTGCTTTAATTTTTCAATCGAATACAAAATTCCAGTTTAAGAATATTCTGGGTGCCGAATGTGAGTTTATAAAGGAAAATGGAAAAGTCACTAAATTTAATGTAAGTCAAAATGGGAACTTTGAATGGAAAAAAAACTAATAGACATTAGTTGAGTGCTTCAGTACTTTCCATTCTTAAACAATGCTCAGTTCCAAGATAGAGTGGATTGCCATGTTTTTCAGACCAAAATCCATCAAGAACATCCCTGGTGATACATTTGTAGACAGCAACTCCTTTATAAGTTTTTCTATCGTCACCTTTATAATTGAAATTAATTACTAAAATATTATCTTTAAAGAAACCTTTTCCTTTTTGTTCTTGTGTATTATTAATTAACCAGTGCGCAATAATTCTATTGTTTTTATCTAACGACAAAGTTAAAACGCCTTTGTAACTAATGTCGTTATTTTCGTCCTGATTACTTCCTGAAATAGCATATCTGCCAACTAAATCTTGTATGATCATTAATGGTTTCTTTTTTAAGCAAAGATAAAATATATAATAACTGTATAGCTAGTTAAAGTTGGCTCATGTTTTCTATACATATATATAAGGAGGAAATTATTTCATACTATAATATATTTAAGTAGAGCTTTTGCCAAGCTGAGTGGAGTGGAAGCTTTTCTAAGTTTAGACGATGGAGTTTTAAGATTGTTATTTATAAGGAGCTGTTTCCCGCTATCCGCTCCAATCTTTTGCTTTTTAAAGAAAAAAGCAAAAGGATTTCGGCTTCTATCGGGGCTATGGTAGCTGTTTTGAGAAGAAATCCAGAGTGAGAAGGGAAGATTGCGTGTAAAAGGAGGGGCTGAAAGGAAGGGAATTCAGGGCTTTTGCGTCTTTCCGGGATCAAGACGGCCAAATGTTCGACTTCAAAAGGTTGTTTTTTGTTCATAAAAGCGTGGTGAAGACTAAAAAATCAATAAAACGGAAAGCAGAAAAGCCCCGAAAACGATGAAAACCGCACCTTGATTCAGAAAAACGTCACAAGGAATCAAAAAAGTTTGAATTGTAAATAAAGTGTTATCAGCGAGTTAGGAAATAATCCAAAAAAAGATAAAAAAAACACATCGAAAAAGCTTGTATAACTGAATAAAGGTTCTACTTTTGCACCCGCAACAACGAGAGACGTT
>NZ_FXTA01000007.1 GCF_900182645.1 Flavobacterium resistens
TTTCTTCTCAAAACAGCTACCATAGCCCCGATAGAAGCCGAAATCCTTTTGCTTTTTTCTTTAAAAAGCAAAAGATTGGAGCGGATAGCGGGAAATAGCTCCTTATACAAAATCCAAAATTCGGTTTTTTTACCCTTATATATAGCATAGCTTTCTATATACATATATATGTATAGAAAAAACAAAACCGTTAAATTTTAAAATCTAACGATTTTAATTACATATATACTATAATAGATGATTAGGCTACCCTTCTATTGATTCGCTGGAGCTTTTGCTTTTTCTTCCCATTTATTCATTAAATCATTATAATTAACAGGATTTGCTGCTTTTTGATTTACTAATCTTCCTGATTCAAAAGCACGCTGAAGAATTGTTTCAATTAAATAATCTTCATTGACTTCATAAGGATTGTATTCCGTCTTCAAACTTATATCAAATAAATTGGCTGTTGTGTTTGAAACAAATGCTTTGAATCCACTTTTTAAGGTTTTAATTAAATCATATGTTGTAATCCCTGTTTGTCGATGAACCAACTTTACTAAAATCTGACCTTGCTTTCGCGAAAGCTTTTTAAGTCGGTCTTCAAATTCATTGTTAAGATAGTCTTCAACGATTTTGAAATATTTCTTTTTTTCACGGTTTGAATTAAGACGCGCCATTCCTTTATTTAATGCTGTCAATCTATCTGCTGCTAATTTTGCATACGGATAGACTTTATAAACTCTGTTTTGAAGAATCAAAAATTGTTTTTGCGCCTCGGGATCGAGCTTTTCTTTAGTAATAATAATCTCTGGCAATTCTATAGTATCGCCTAAAATAGAATCTTTTTCTGTTAAAGTATAGCCCATTTGCTGATTCTCTTTTGGCGTAACCTGAGCACGGCTTGAGAGTGAAAACAATATAAAGAATAAAAGAATGCTGGTAAATCTCATTGAGTCATAATTTAAATGTAAAATTATATATTTATACACAACTCTAATACCAAATTTATAATTTAGCAAAAAAATATTTTTATGAGTTCAAATTCTATCTTAAAAGATACTTCAATTGCTTTCCTTGAAAGCTATCTAAATAACGCATCGCCTACTGGATATGAAAGCGAGGGACAAAAACTTTGGATGCAATATTTAAAACCATACGTTGACACTTTTATCACTGATACTTACGGAACTGCTGTTGGCGTTATCAATCCAGACGCTCCTTTTAAAGTTGTAATTGAAGGTCATGCTGATGAAATTTCCTGGTATGTAAATTATATTACAGATGATGGATTAATATATGTAATAAGAAATGGTGGTTCTGATCATCAAATTGCTCCTTCAAAACGAGTTGACATTCATACCAAAAAAGGAATTGTAAAAGGCGTTTTTGGCTGGCCAGCTATTCATACACGCTTACGTGATAAAGAAGAAGCTCCGAAATTAAGCAATATCTTTATTGATTTAGGATGCGAAACCAAAGAACAAGTTGAAGCTATGGGAGTTCATGTTGGATGTGTTATTACTTATCCTGATGAATTCATGATTTTAAACGAAAATAAATTTGTTTGTCGTGCCATTGACAACAGAATGGGCGGTTTTATGATTGCGGAAGTTGCAAGACTTCTGCATGAGAATAAAAAAGAGCTTCCGTTTGGATTGTATATAGTAAATTCTGTTCAGGAAGAAATTGGTTTGCGCGGTGCTGAGATGATTGCACAAACTATTAAGCCGAATGTTGCTATTATAACTGATGTTTGCCATGACACTACAACTCCGATGATCGACAAAAAAGTCGAAGGCGATCTAAAAATGGGTAAAGGGCCTGTAATTGCTTATGCTCCTGCTGTTCAAAACAAACTCCGTGATTTAATTGTTGATACAGCTGAAGAAAATAAAATTCCGTTTCAGCGCAATGCAACTTCAAGCGCTACAGGAACAGATACTGATGCTTTTGCTTACAGCAATGGCGGTGTGGCATCAGCATTGATTTCTTTGCCTTTGCGTTATATGCACACTACAGTTGAAATGGTACATAAAGAGGATGTTGAAAATGTAATTCAGCTGATTTATGAAACATTATTGAAAATTGAAAACAACGAAACTTTTTCTTATTTTAAATAATAACAAGGTACAAACATAAATTAGGCTGTTTTTAAAACGGCCTAATTTATAAATAGGCTATATATGAAAATTTTATTGCTCGAAGACGATTTTACTTTATCGAAAGAAATCTCCGCATTTTTTTCTTCGAAAGGCTTTGAGTGCTTTCCTTATTATGATGGCGCGTTATTGTTGAAAAAATACGTTCCTTATGAATATGATTTAATCATTCTTGATATTAATGTCCCCGGTACGAATGGGATTGATGTTTGCAAAGGCATTCGTGAAAATGATAAAAAAACGCCAATAATTATGTTGACGGCCTTCAGTGAAATTGATGACAAACTTGCTTCTTTTGACAATGGCGCCGATGACTATTTAGTAAAGCCTTTTCATTTCGAAGAATTGTTTGCCCGAATTTCATCTTTATTAAGACGAAAAGAGATTCCGCAGCAAATTGAAAAAAAGATTATTATAGAAGATTTGGAAATTTTGGAAGAAGAAATGAAAGTATTCCGCTCAGGCGAAGAAATCAAGCTTACTCCAAAAGAGTTCAAGCTGATTATGATCTTGGCTCATGCCAAAGGAAAAGTGCTATCCAAGCAATTTATTGCCGAAAAACTTTGGGATTACCATATCGAAACCAACCAAAATACAATTGAAGTCTATATTAATTTTCTTCGAAAAAAAATCGACAAAGATCACGAAACAAAACTTATTCGAACCAAAGTCGGTTACGGTTATTATTTAAGCAATCAGGAATGACATTAAAAAACAGAATATCACTTTTGGTAAGTTTGCTGTTTACAATCCTTTTTGGATTAGCTTCAACGGTGATATTTGTTTTGTATTCCAATTTTCGAAAAGAAGAATTCCGTGATCGTTTAGAAATTAAAGCGCTTTCGAACATCAAACTTTTAGTAAATGTAAAAGAGGTTGATGATCAGCTTTTGAAAATTATCGATCAAAATTCAATCAACAAATTGTATGATGAAAAGACTTTGGTTTTTGATTCTCATTTTAAACTGATTTACAGCAGTATTGATGATGCAAAGATAAATTGGTCAATTGAAGATTTAAAATACCTAAAAAAACATAAAACCTTTTTTAAACAACAAGGCGACTATGAAGTTTACGGCGTTTTTTATGACACTAAAGACAAAGATTTTTATGCTTTAATTTCGGCTACAGATGATTATGGAAAACGAAAACTTCTTTTTCTTCGCTATACTTTAGTCGTATCTTATATCTTTTTTACTTGTATTTGTTGGGTTTTGACATCCTTCATGGTTAAAAAAGCTATGAATCCGTTGAGTGTATTCCATCAAAAAATAAAAAACATAAACGAAAATAATCTTGATACGCGCGTAGCATCCAAAAGCAATAAAAATGAAATTGATTTAATTGCAAACGAATTCAATTTCATGATGGATAGAATTGAGATTTCATATCAAAAACAAAAAGAATTTACCGCACACGCATCGCACGAATTGCGAACGCCTTTATCCAGAATCACTTCACAGATTGAAAATGTTGTTACAGATCCTGCCACTTCTGAAAAAGGAAAATCATTTTTAAAAACCATTTTATCAGACGTAAACCAATTAACAGAATTAATTAATTCTTTATTGATTCTTTCGAAAATTGACAATAAAAACCACGAAAATACAGAAGTTCAACGCATGGACGAAATCTTATTTTCGGCCATAGAAAATTTAAATAAAAGCTTTCCTGATTTTGTAATTCTTTTTGAAATGGAAGAAAGTGATAATCTGGATTCTGTTTTAGAAGTAAAAGGAAATAAAAATCTCCTAGAAATTGCACTAGGCAATATTTTAAAAAACGCTTGTGTGTACTCTGATGACAAGCAAGCCAAAGTCAAAATTAGCGTACAAGATAATCATCTTGTAATTTCGATTTCAAATAGCGGAAAAACTTTAAGCGAAAACGAGCAAAAAAATCTTTTCCAACCTTTTATGCGAGGCAAAAATTCAAAAGGGACTTCAGGCTTTGGGCTGGGTCTGCGTATTGTTCAGCGAATACTTTCCCTGCACAACACAACTATAACCTACAGTGTTCCAGCTGATAATATAAATTTATTTCAACTTTTCTTTCATTAATATTCTTTTTTAAGGTATTTTTAAGGTAGATTTTAAGGTTACTTAAAGTCTGTCGATAGCATATTTGTACAACTTAAAATTGATACAATGAAAAAAGCATATGCATTTTTTCTGCTTGTTGTTCTAAATCAAGCAGTAATGGCTCAAAAAACAATCACTCTTCAAGATTGTGAAAGTCAATTTCTTAAAAAAAATCTTTTTTTGCTGGCCTCTCAATATAATATTGATGCTTCTAAAGCGCTGACGATTCAGGCAAAAATTTGGGACAATCCAGCTTTAACAGCAGAATTAAATGCTTACAATCCCGATGCAAACAAATATTTTGATATTGGAAAAGAAGGACAAAAATCCTTTGGTATTGAGCAGCTGATTTATTTAGGCGGAAAAAAACGCAATGAAGTTAAATTGGCTCAAACCAATGAACAATTGGCTGAATTACAATTTAATGATCTTTTAAGGACTTTAAAACTTCAATTACGCAAGAGCTTTTACACTGTCTATTACAATACAAAAAGTCTTGAAACGACAGATCAGCAACTTGCCCATATTGAAGATTTAATTAACTCCTACTCCGTTCAGGCACAAAAAGGAAATGTTCCTTTAAAAGATGTTGTTCGTTTACAATCGTTGTATCTCAATTTTAAAAATGAACGAATGGAAGTAGTAAATGATAATATTGAAGAACAAGGTAATTTGAGATTATTACTGAATTCAACTGAAAATATAGTTCCAGAAGTTTCAAAAGATGAATTCAGCAAATATTTGAAAACAATGCCTTTCGATTTAAAATCTTTAGAAGATCAAGCCATTGCCAACAGACCTGATTATTTGGCTAAACAAAAAGAAATTGATGCAAATGAATTGAATGTAAAATGGCAAAAATCACTTTCGATTCCAGATCTAACTTTAGGTGCAAATTATGATCAACGAGGCGGCGCTTTTAATAAAGAAGCAAATGTAACACTTGGCATTCCGCTTCCACTTTGGAACAAAAACAAAGGAAATATTAAATATGCACAAACCATTTTAGAACAGTCTAAAGTTGAAAAACAAAATTTTGATCTGCAATTGCAAACAGAAATTACTTCGGCCTGGAATAAATGGGAGGAATCACGCAAAAATTATTCGGTAATAAAACCAACCGTAAATGCCGACTTTGAAGCAGTTTACAACGGAATGCTTAACAACTTCCAAAAACGAAATGTGAGTTTATTAGAATTTACCGATTTCATGGAAAGTTATAATCAGGCTACAATTCTAGTAAATGAATTAAAGAAAAAACTGGCCCTTTCAGGCGAAGAACTAAATAGTACAATCAATAAAGACTTATTCTAAAAATATACAAAGATGAAACATAAACTAATTATAGGAATCGCAATCGTGAGTTTATCCCTAGCAAGCTGCAAAAAAGAGGTAGAAAATCCGCAGACCAATTCGTCTTTTGCATTAAGTGATTCAATGCTAAAAACAACTACAACTGCTGTCGCGCAAACACAACCCGTAACAAACGAATTGAATTTTTACGGAAAAATTACCGCTGACAATAACAAAATGATTGATGTTTATCCTTTAGTGGGCGGAAATGTAATAAAAGTAAATGTTGAGCTTGGAGATTATGTTCGTAAAGGACAAGTTCTGGCAACCATAAGAAGTACAGATATAGCCGATTTTGAAAAACAATCTTTAGATGCTAAAAGTGATTTATTGGTAGCCAAAAACAATTTGAAAGTTGCCCAAGAATTATTTGACGGTAAATTAAATTCTGAAAGTGATGTACTTCAGGCAAAATCTGAAGTGACAAAGGCGCAGTCACAATTAGGCAAAATTCAGGAAACGTATAAAATTTACAATATTAAAGCAGGTTCTATATATGAAGTAACAGCGCCAATAAGCGGTTTTATTATTCAAAAAAGTATTAATCAGGATATGCTTTTAAGAAACGACCGCTCTGAAAACATTTTTGATATTGCAGAAATAAGCGAAGTTTGGGCAATGGCCAATATCAACGAAATGGATATCAATAAAGTAAAATTAGGAATTGATGCCGATGTTACCACTTTAAGTTATCCGGATAAAGTTTTTAAAGGAAAAGTCGATAAAATTTTCAACGTAATTGATCCTGAAACTAAAGCAATGCAAGCCCGAATTAAACTTCAAAACTCAGATTATTTATTGAAACCAGATATGAATGCCAACATAAAATTATGTTTCAAAGAAAATAATTCAATGATTGCGATTCCGAGTGATGCCATTGTTTTTGATAAAAGCAAAAACTTCGTAATGATTTTTAAAGATCGTCATAATATTGAAACCAGACAAGTCGACGTTTATAGAGTCGTTGGAAAAACAACTTACATTTCAAGTGGTTTGAAAGAAAATGAAAAAGTTATTACAAACAATCAGCTATTCATTTACCGAGCCTTAAACGAGTAAGAAAATGGAAAAATCTGTAAAAATACTGGGGTTTGCTACGTTATTTGTTTCAACGCTTTCATTTTCTCAAGAAACAGATTCGATCCGAAAATATAGTCTGAAATTTCAAATGACATCTATATATCAATATCATCCCGCTTTTCATGCAGACTATTCAGGAACAAATAGTATGCATCCAAAAGATGAAGGTGCATTATCATTGACATCAACATTATATCTTGATGTACCGCTTTGGAAAGGCGCTACAGTAACTTTTAATCCAGAAATGTCCGGAGGTGAAGGATTATCATCAGCCAGAGGATTAGGAGGTTTTCCAAATGGAGAAACATTCAGAATTGGAGATACAAAACCTGTAGTTTATGTGGCAAGAATGTTATTGGAACAAAAGTTTAAGTTTAAAAATAATCAATCATTACAGTTGGTTTTTGGAAAATTTGGATTATCAGACTATTTCGACAACAGCCTTTATTCACATGATCCCAGAACACAATTTTTAAACTGGTCGCTAATGACTTACGGAGCTTGGGATTATGCTGCAAACACCAGAGGATACACAGATGGTTTGTATGCCAATTATCAATTTGATACCTGGCAAGTTAGAGGTTCCTTAACTGCATTACCTACTTATGCCAATGGTCCAAACGTTGAATTTAGCTTCGCCAATTCGAATGCAATAAACATAGAAGTGGAGAAAAAAATCATCTTTAAAAATAATGACAGCGCCAATATAAAATTATTAGGTTTTAGAAATGTAGCCGGAATGGGGAATTATGACGAAGCAAATTCCAATTTCACAACAACTCCCGATATACAAAGTACAAGACAAAATGGTCGCACCAAATACGGAATTGGGTTAAATATGGATTATACACACAATGATAACTGGGGGCTTTTTGGTCGAATAAGCTATAATGATGGAAAAAATGAAACCTGGGCATTTACAGAAATTGACCGATCGGCGCAATTGGGAATTCATTTGAATGGAAAAATGTGGAATCGAACTGATGATTTCGGCGGAATTGCGCTCGTAGCAAACGGATTGTCAAATCCTCATAAAGAATACCAGAAACTTGGAGGAAATGGTTTTATGATTGGCGACGGAACTTTAGATTATGGTGTCGAACAAATTGTAGAAGTATTTTATTCCTTTTTAGTGCCCAATACACATATTACATTATCACCAGATTATCAATTTGCAATGAATCCGGCTTATAATAAAGATAGAGGTCCAATTCAATTTTTTGCCTTACGTTTTCATACCGAGTTCTAAATATAGAATACTAAATATGCATTCTTAAAACGAAGCAACAGAATTAAAAAAACAAAAATTCATCATTAAAAATACTTTTTAGAATGAACAAATTCATTAGAAATATAATTGCTTTTTCGCTTAAGAATAAAGCATTCACCTTTTTTTGGGTGGGATTACTGGCAGTTGCAGGATTCATTTCTTTCAAAAATATGCCCATCGACGCCTTTCCGGATGTTACGAATACTCAGATTATCATCATTACACAATGGAACGGAAAAAGTGCCGAAGAAGTAGAGCGTTTTGTGACTTCTCCAATCGAGATTTCGATGAACTCGGTTCAGAAAAAAACGAGCGTTCGAAGTATTACGATGTTCGGTTTATCTGTAATAAAAATCATTTTTGATGATGGCGTCGACGATACTTTTGCACGCTTGCAAGTAAATAATTTACTAAAAAATGTTTCGCTTCCTGATGATGTGGAGCCAGATGTTCAACCTCCTTATGGTCCAACAGGAGAAATATTCCGATATATTGTAAAAAGTGACAGCAGAGACAGCCGTGAATTATTGACTTACCAAAACTGGGTTATTGACAAACAGCTTCGTGCAGTTCCTGGTGTAGCAGATTTGAACGTTTTTGGTGGTCAGACAAAAACGTATGAAGTTGGAGTTGATCCAATTAAATTGGCTAAATACAACATTACACCTTTGCAGGTTTATAATGCCGTAAATGGCGGAAACTTAAATGTTGGTGGAGATATTATTGAAAAAAACGGACAAGCATTTGTTGTTCGTGGTGTCGGGCTTTTAAAATCAATTTCGGACATTGAAAACATTATTGTTGATGATGCTGCAGGAAATCCGATTTTGGTAAAAAATGTAGCGAATGTTTATGAAAGCGCAATGCCAAGGGTTGGACAAACCGGAATTGGGAAAAACGATGATGCCGTTGAAGGAATTGTCGTAATGAGAAAAGGCGAAAATGCACAAGAAACATTAGCCTTGATCAAAGATAAAATAAAGGATTTAAATGATAACATCCTTCCAAAAGACATTAAAATAGAAACGTTTTACGATCGTGATAATTTAATGAATTTCACTACCGAAACGGTAATGCACAATTTATTTGAAGGAATTATTCTGGTTACCTGCGTCGTATTCTTATTCATGGCCGATTGGCGAACAACATTCACCGTTTCTATAGTAATTCCGCTATCCTTATTATTTGCATTTTTATGTCTTAAAATGATGGGAATGAGCGCTAACTTACTGAGTTTGGGAGCAGTCGATTTCGGGATTATTATTGATGGTGCGGTAGTTATGGTCGAGGGATTGTTTGTTGTACTTGATCATCGAGCGCATCAACTGGGAATGACAGCTTACAACAAAATTGCAAAAGGAAGCTTGATTAAAAAAACCGGAACTGAAATGGGAAAAGCCATTTTCTTTTCGAAATTAATCATCATCACAGCATTATTGCCAATATTTTCATTCCAGAAAGTAGAAGGAAAAATGTTCTCTCCCCTAGCCTACACTTTAGGTTTTGCCTTAATGGGAGCATTACTTTTTACTTTGACGCTGGTACCGGTTTTATCACACATTTTATTGAATAAAAATGTAAAAGAAAAACACAATCCATTTGTGAATTTCTGGGACAGAATTGTTGGAAAAGGTTTTGCATGGACATTTAAACATAAAGTACAAACGCTGATCGCTTCTGTGGCTATATTAGTTACTGTTTTCTTTTCTGCAACTTTTTTAGGGACAGAATTCCTTCCTCAATTAAACGAAGGCGCCTTATGGGTAACAGCAGAATTGCCAATGAGTTCGTCACTTCCTGAAAGTGTCCAAACTGCGGCAATGATTCGAAAAGACCTGGAAAGTTTTCCTGAAGTGAAAAAAGTGTTATCACAAACCGGACGAAGCAATGACGGAACAGATCCAAACGGTTTTGGTTTTATTCAGTTGCAAGTTGATTTGAAACCAAAATCGGAATGGACACGAAAAATTTCAATGGATGATTTGATTAATCAAATGGATGAAAAACTAAAAGTTCATCAAGGAATTACTTATAATTATTCTCAGCCTGTCATCGATAACGTAGCCGAATCTGTTGCAGGTTTTAAAGCTTCAAATGCTGTAAAAATTTATGGTGATGATCTTGATAAATTGGATGAATTATCCAATGAAGTTTTGGATAAAATCAAAAATATTCCAGGAATAAAAGATGTCGGAATTCTTCGTAATGTTGGACAGCCAGAAATCAGTGTAATTTTAGACCGAGAAAAAATGGCCGCATATGGCGTAACATTAAGCGATGCACAAGCCGTTTTAGAATTGGCATTTGGAGGAAAAACAGCTACAGAAAAATATGAAGATGAAAAGAAATTTGATGTCAGAGTTCGTTTTTCAAAAGAATATCGAAAAGATGAAGAAGATTTGGCTGAACTGAAAGTTCCAACGATTAGCGGAGTTAAAATTCCGTTGAAAGAAATCTGCGACATCAAAACCATAACTGGACCGGCTTTTATTTACAGAGATAATACAAAACGTTTTATTGGCGTAAAATTCTCTGTCCGTGACCGAGATTTAGGAAGTACAATTGCCGAAGCTCAGAAAAAAGTAGCCGAATTAAAAATGCCTGCTGGCTATACAACAGGTTGGACAGGTGAATTTGAAAACCAGGTGCGTGCGAGCGCCCGTTTGACTCAAGTAGTGCCAATCAGTTTAATTGGAATATTTGTTTTGCTCTTTATTTTATTTGGAAATATCAAAGATTCACTACTTGTTTTAGCCAATGTTCCGTTTGCGGTTATTGGAGGGATTATTGCACTGCATATTACGGGTATGAATTTTGGTATCTCGGCAGGTGTTGGTTTTATTGCTTTGTTAGGAATTTGTATACAGAACGGTGTAATTTTAATATCCGAATTCCATCATAATCTCAAGGCAAAATTTACGCTCGAAGAATCTATTTTTATGGGAGTAAAAGCCAGAACAAGAGCGGTAGTAATGACAGCGTTAATGGCTTCAATAGGTTTGATGCCTGCAGCAATTTCAACAGGAATTGGTTCTGAATCGCAAAAACCTCTTGCAATAGTAATTATCGGTGGTTTAGTTACTGCAACTATTCTGACGCTATTAGTTTTTCCAATTATTTTCTGGGTTTTCAATCGTAAAAAGAATGTTCCAATTGAATAAAAAAGTATAAAACTTAATCAGACAAAAGCATCATTAATTTTAATGGTGCTTTTTTTATTTCCTTTACAAATTAGTTTAATATCTTGCATTACAACTATAAAACTGATTTATGAAATACATCTATTTTCTGATAACCATTTTTTCAATTTCTTTATTGGCTTCGGTAATAAATCCAAAAGAAGGATTTACTTGTTTTCTTGAAATCATTCCGGCTATAATAGGATTTCTGATTTTAGCTTTCACTTTCAAAAAATTCCGTTTTACCAATTTTACGTATACTTTGATTTTAATTCATTGTATTATTTTATTTATTGGAGGTCATTATACATATGCCGAAGTTCCTCTTTTTGATTACCTAAAAGAAATATTTCATCAAAGCCGAAATAATTATGATAAAGTTGGACATTTTGCGCAAGGTTTTGTTCCTGCAATGATTATTAGAGAATTATTTATTCGCAAAGAAGTCATCAATAATAAAAGCTTTTTCAATTTTATTATTGTCAGTATCTGTTTGGCTATAAGTGCCGTGTATGAATTTATAGAATGGTTTGTTTCTCTGGCAACCGGAGACGGCGGAGATGCTTTTTTAGGAACTCAGGGTTATGTTTGGGATACACAATCTGATATGCTGTTTGCAACTATTGGCGCAATTACAGCTTTGATTTTATTCTCCAGATTTCAAGACAAAAAAATCAAAGAAATTAATTTTTAAAACTTCGTAATATTATAAAAATAAAAAACGGCCCTCTGCTCAAGGAAGGCCGTTAAGTATACTAACTCTAACTCAAACTAGATTTAAACTGTATTATTTTAAATCTTTTAAAATTGCAATTGCTTCAGTTGCATTTGACAATTGTGCATATTTTAATGCTGTAAAACCTTGTTCGTTTTTATCTTCTGGACGTGCACCATTTTCTAATAAAACTTTAAGGATCTCAACTTTGTTATATCGTGCTGCGATCATCAAAGGTGTCATATCCTCAGATTGTTCGTTTACATTTGCTCCATAAGCAATGAATTTTTTCACTACTTCTAAATCTCCTTTGCTTACTGCTACGTGCAATGGCGCTGAGAAGTTTCTAGAAACTTCGATTTTTGGATTTCCAACTAGTGATGTGTGATTTGCTGCCATTGAAACATTGGCAAAAGCTACTAAAGCTACTCCTAAAATAATTACTGACTTTTTCATGTTGATTGATTGTTAAATTGATTGATTATTGATGATTTTTAATTTCGATGTAAAGGTAATTTATTTTTATGTATTATGTATAACAAAGTACCTTGTTTTAACTAATTATTAACATTCAATTAATATAAGCGCTATAAATCAAACTGAACGTTAATAATTTGCTTTCTTAATAGACGCACAAAAAGTCAATATGTTACAGTTTAAATTAAAAAAATATAAAAAATCTTATGAATATTTTTTTTAAGCTAAATAATCCAATGATTTAAAGCTGTTTTCATCACACTCAAAATCAACATGTAAGACCTTTTATTCAAAGATTTTATGTACATTTAATAGAACAAAAAACATCTAACAAACTTAAAACCGAAAAAAACATGAAAATCATCAAAAAAATTCTAATTGCTTTAATTTTAATATTTGCTGTTATACTTATTGCAGCTTTTTTTATGCCTAAAAATTATGCTGTAGAAAGAGAAATAACCATTAATAAACCCGTTGACTCGGTTTTTAATTATGTAAGATCCTTAAAAAATCAAAATGAATTTAGTGTTTGGGCAAGTATGGACCCAAAAATGAAATCGACTTTTTCTGGCACAGACGGACAAGTTGGATCGATTTCGGCTTGGGAAAGTAAAGTCGAAAATGTTGGATCCGGTGAACAAGAAATTACAAAAATTACGGAAGGAAGACGCATTGACTTTGCTCTACGTTTTAAAGAGCCAATGAATGATACTGCAGAAGGTTTTATGTCGACAGAAACTGTTTCCGGAAATCAGACAAAAGTAAAATGGGGTATCAATGGTGTTATTCCATATCCAATGAATATTATGCTTCCCTTCATGAAAATGGATGAAATGATTGGAAATGATTTACAAAAAGGATTGGAAAATCTGAAAAAGAAATTAGAATAATATTCAATAAAATATAAAGCAAAAGTGCAATTCAAAATAGAATCTGAATTGCACTTTTTTATTGCTTCGTGATTATATTATTTCAAGTTTTTCAGAATAGCAATTGATTCAGTTGCTTTTGCATATTCTGCATAATTTAAAGCCGTAAAGCCTTTTTCATTTTTATCAGAAGGTGTTGCTCCATTTTTTAGCAGAATTTTTATGATTTCAAATTCATTAAATCTTGCCGCAATCATTAACGGTGTCATATCATTCACCATTTTATTTATATCTACGCCGTATTGAATAAATCTTTTGACACTTTCAATATCACCTTTGCTTATTGCAAGATGTAGAGGTGATTTTGTATTACTAGAAAACGCC
Source organism: Flavobacterium resistens (assembly GCF_900182645.1). GTDB lineage: Bacteria > Bacteroidota > Bacteroidia > Flavobacteriales > Flavobacteriaceae > Flavobacterium > Flavobacterium resistens. The sequence continues at coordinate 13,553 of NZ_FXTA01000007.1, forward strand.
ATTTCATTTTTAATCCTAAATTTTAAACTTGATGCATTTAATACATTTCCGAATACTAAAATTGCTCCTAAAATAATTACTCTTTTTTTCATGATGATTGTTTGTTAAATGATTGATGATGATTTTCTACTTAGACGACTCAACAATCAATTAGGTTGCATCATTTAAAAAAAATATAATAATAGAAAAAGTGCAATCCCATTTTGGCAGAATTGCGCTTTCTAAAATATTTGATAGAGAACTAAATTTTAAATTGACTACTGTAAATATTTTTTAAATCCTTTTCAAATAAAGTATATGGATCTTCATAAAATTGAATAAAGTCCGGCGCGCTGACTTGTCCCGGAAATGGTGCAAAATAATGGGTTGGGTTTGTGCTGTCATTTCTCCATACTAAAACATAAGCCAATTCTAAATTTTCAGATTTCAGCGTTTTCAGCAATATTTCTGTCCACCATTTTTCATTTGGAATAGATTCTAAGCCTGTTTCTGTAAAGGCGGCCAGTTTTTCTTTTTTAATTGCTAAATCTGAAATTATTTTTAGCCTCTTTACTCCTGCTTCAAGATTGTATTTTCCATCACGACCAAAATCGGCATAATCATCCATTCCAAACATATCTACAAAATTATCACCTGGATAACGTTCCAAATATTCTGTTTCCGAATTAAATCTGACATCCGGAGAAAAAGCATAAATAAAATTGTGGACGCCTAAAGTATCTCTCAAATAAGAAACCGTAAATTCCCAAACCGCAATAAAATCTTCGCGAGAAGTATATTTTTTTCCCCACCAAAACCAATCGCCGTCAAATTCATGATATGGCCTGAAAATCATTGGAGCTAGAGTGCCATCTTTTGCTTTGACTGAATGCGCAAAATCAGCAATTGTTTTTAGAATTTCTTTGTATTTTTTATGATGTGAACCACCTGGTTTAATCAATGCCATTGCAGGCGAAGAAACAGAATCTTTCCAATAAAACCCATTTTCAGAAACCGGATTATTAAAATGCCACGAAACAGTAGTAATACCGCCACGTTCATAAGTTGAAATTACATTTTTTCTGAGCGTTTCTTTCGTTTTTTCAATCACATCTTCAGAGCGCCCGGAGAAATCGCTGAAATCAATTCCGACTACAGCCGGGTGTGATCCCGTAACCGATTTTACATCAGAACGATTAGGCTCATTTTTCCAACCGTGTCCATATTCCAGTGCGTGTTGATGTCCAAAAAGAATATGTTTTTTAGAAATTAATTTTAAATTCTGATATAAAATTTTGGTTTCTTTTGTGGCTTTTTTATCAATTTGCGCAAAAAGAAAATGCCCTGCTGTCATAAATAGAAACAGAAGGGCATTTTTTATTATTGTTGATTTCATGGTTTAAATAATTAGTTTAAACCCGAAATTACTATTTTGAAGAAAGGTAATCTAATACGTTTTTTTCAATACGTTGATCAATATTGTCAATATCAGCTTTTACGAATTTTTCTCCTAAGATATTCTCATACAATTCGATATATCTTTCAGAAACAGATTCTATATAAGCATCATTCATATCCGGAATTTGTTGTCCTTCCTGACCTTGGAAACCATTTTCAATTAACCAACGACGAACGAATTCTTTTGATAATTGTTTTTGCTCCTCGCCTTTTACTTGTCTTTCTGCATATCCATCAGCATAAAAATAACGAGATGAATCTGGTGTATGAATTTCGTCAATTAAAACGATAATACCGTCTTTCGTTTTTCCAAATTCATATTTTGTATCCACTAAAATTAATCCGCGAGATGCAGCAATTTCAGTCCCTCTTTGGAACAAAGCACGAGTATATTTTTCTAAAATCAAATAATCTTCTTCAGAAACAATTCCTTTTGAAAGAATGTCTTCACGAGAAATATCTTCATCATGAGAACCATTATCTGCTTTTGTAGTTGGCGTAATAATTGGTTCCGGAAATTTGTCGTTTTCTTTTAAGCCTTCAGCCATTGTTACACCGCAAATTTGTCTTCTTCCTGCTGCGTATTCACGAGCCGCGTGACCTGAAACATAACCGCGAATAACCATTTCTACTTTAAAAGGTTCGCATAAATATCCAACAGCAACGTTTGGATCAGGAGTAGCGATCAACCAATTTGGAACAATATCTTGAGTCAACTCCATAAATTTTGTTGCAATCTGATTCAAAATTTGTCCTTTGTATGGAATTCCTTTTGGCAAAACCACATCAAAAGCCGAAAGTCTGTCAGTAGCTATCATTACTAAAAGCTCGTCGTTAATATTGTAAACTTCTCTAACTTTTCCGCGGTAAACTGATTTTTGATTCGGAAAATTAAAATTTGTAGTTGTGATTGTATTGCTCATTATTTGTTGTGTTGTTTTTTTATGAATGCAAATTTAAAACTAATTAAAAGAAAAAAAGAATCTATTCAGATTCTTTTTTTAGTCTCAGTATACAGTCACAGTTTCCAGTCTTCAAAACTGTGACTGAAACCTATTTTTTCAAAAGCGTCGAATTAAATAAATTCAGGATTCTGCCATATTCATCAATCCAAGAATACGTTTCCTTAAATCCGTGAGATTCAACTGGAAAAGAAGCCAAACTCCAATTCTTTTTCTCTAATTCAATGAAACGCTGTGACAAACGTACGATATCTTTATATTCAACATTATCATCAACCATTCCGTGCAGCATCACTAAATTTCCTTTTAAATTATCTGCAAAATAAATTGGAGAACTTTTTTTGTATGCTTGTGGATCTGTTTCAGGGAAATTCAAAATATTTCCGGTATAACCGTGATTATAATGTGCCCAATCCGTAACGGAACGCAACGCAGCACCCGATGCAAATTCGCCTGGAGTTGTCAACATTCCCATTAGAGTAATGAAACCTCCGTATGAACCACCGTAAATACCAACTCTGTCAGCATCAATTCCGTATTTTTCAACTAATAATTTTTTACCATCTAAATGATCTGATAAATCCTTTCCGCCCATAAAACGATAAATTCCAGTTCTAAAATCGCGTCCGTAACCATCACTTCCTCTATAATCGATATCTAAAACTGTATAACCTAAGTCAGTCAGCAAATTATGGAACATATATTCTCTGTAATAATTGCTCCAAAAATTATGTGCATTTTGAAGATATCCAGCACCATGAACAAAAATAACAGCTGCTTTATTTTTAGTTTCTGCAGTTGGTGTATATAATCTCGCATTTACCGAAGTTCCGTCTTGCGCTTTAAATGTAATTACTTCAGGTGTTCTCCATTGGTATTTTTTGAAATCTTCAGTAACCGAAGAAGAAATCTGCTGTAAAGTTGTATTCTTTTTATTTTCAGCAACATAAAAATCCCATGGAATATTTTTATACGAATAACGGACTAAAAGTGATTTTTCATCTGGCGAAAGTACTACTTCATGCGCGCCATCTTTTGTTAAAATTGGCTGTAAAACTCCATCAGCCGGAATTAATTTATAGAATTCTCTATTTCCCGGATGTGTCGTATTTGTGCTTAAATAAAACACTTTTTTATCCTTAGATAAAGTTACATCGCGAACTTCCCAATTTCCTTTTGTTAATTGTGTTTTCTTTTTTGTCTTTACATTATAAGTATATAAATGAGAATATCCCGTAGCTTCAGACTGGAAATAAATTGTTTCATTATCAGCTAAAAATTCTAAATTTCCAGATGCAAATGAATACGACGGAATTCCAGGACCACCAATCCAGGCTTCATCATGCTGGTATTCAATTTCTTCAAAAGTTCCTTTATCCAAATTTAAATTTACAAGCCATCTGTCTTTATTATCCTGGCTTCTGATTTCAACAATTGCCAATGACCCGTTTTCATTATAAACAGGAGCTTGAGCTACAATCAGTTTGTCTTCTTTTGGTTTGTTTTTTAGATTTTCATATTCTTGGAAATATTTTGGTGTATCCTGAATATGACTTAAAGTTGAAAAATTCACATAATAAACAGAATCTTTTGCAACCGAATAAATTCCGAATTTCGTTTTTACAAAATTATTAGTCGAAACTTTTTCTTTCGTTTCTGGATTTTGGTTATAACCATCAGAAGTAATAAAAACCTCCATTTTTTCTTGCTTCACTTCATTTTCTTCAACTAATCTGAAAGTCGCAAAATTCCCGTTTGGATTTACTTTAAGACTTGTAAATCTATCTTTTCCGTAAAAATATTCTTTGGCAAAGTCAGATTTAACTGCTTTTGTTTTAGCAAGATTCCATTGTTTTTTGGCCTCTTTGTCTCTTATAAACTGGAATAATTCTTTTTGTTGTGTGTTTAAAAAAGTCTCTTTTTCTGGTTTTGTTTCTTTTTTAGCTCCTTTGCTGAAATTCGTAATCTGCAAAACAGTTCCTTCTTTTGTATTGTATTTGAAAATATTATCGTTTTGAGAAAAGAATAAAACGCCAGCTTCAGATCCTAATTGCAGATTTGATATTGCTGCTGATTGTTGAATCAATTTTTTACTTGTTTGTGACTTAATTGAATAAGAATACAAGCTTCCTTTATCTACATAATAAACAATATCAGAACCCGGTTTGCTTTTGAAATCCATTTGAGAAAAAACAGCTTCTTTTGGCTGAACGATTTCTGGTTTTGTCATTCCTTTTTGCCAATAATAAGTACTTGCTCCAAGTTCATCTTTCGGATTCCATTCAAAATAAACCTTTTTTCCGTCTAAAGACCAGCGTCCGTTAGTGGGTTGATTTCCAATGAAAGATTCTCCTTTCATTATTTCTTCTAATTTTAATTTCTGAGAATTTCCTGTTATGGAAAGTAATAGAAAGGCAAGAATAAAACTGTTTTTTATCATGGTAGTTGTATTTGAGAAAACAAAAATACACTTTGAAAACTATTAAAAAAATTGTTTTTATTCAATCAAACATATTACATTAATTATCAATATATTATAAAAAACAAATCCCCAACTATTTATATTGAGGATTTTATATAAATTCTAATAAAAGTGCTATTTAAAACTCAAAATTCCTTTTCCAAAAGATTTTATAGAATTATCCAAATTTCCAAGTGTAGTTTCTGGTAGCTTTTTAAAGTCGGTTGCTTTTACAATTAGAATTTGCCCTTGATCTTTTGCCGGTGCATTCGGAACGAAAACAACTGCATTTCCATTTTGATCTTCTTCTATCAAATGTGCAGGCTGCCAAAAATCGCCATTTTTCAGTAAAATTGGCAAATCAGAACTTGGTTTTTTCTTTCTTCCTTTTAATTTTTCTTCCGCTTCTTTTTTGTTTTTTTCATAACCTGGCAAAAAGATCATTAATTTATCATCAACCCATTTAGTGAATCTTCTTAATAATGACAAACGCATTAAGTAGCCGCTTAAATAAATCAAAACTATCAAAATAATACCACCAGCAATGTCTGTAGCGTATTTTCCTAACACAAGATCGAGACGCAGAAAATGTGCAAATTTTTCACCATAAGTCTGGAAAAATTTCCAAACTTTTCCCAATAACACAAAAAATACAAGAAGCGGTAATAAAACTAATGCTCCCGAAATGCAATTTCTCTCAACTTGACCTAAAAATTCTTTCATCGCTAAACAAATTAAGGTTAAAAAAAAGAGCTGATTCTTAACGAATTAGCTCTTATAAAAATAACTATAATTTATCATTCAGCAAAAAGCCAAATTCAAAACATTCCTTATTAACTCACAAACTCTTTGTTTAGAATTTTTGATGCTATATATCTTGCAACGCCATCTTCGGCATTTGTTTTAATAACTTCCAAATTTGGCAAAGTTTCTTTCAATAAAGCTGGGGCATTTCCCATAATCAATCCTTTTCCTGCTGATGCAAGCATTTGAACATCATTAAATCCGTCGCCAAAAGTCATCGCTTCTGCTAAAGTAAAACCTTCCTTTTCAAGAACTTGTTCAATAGCAACTGCTTTATCTACAGACTTGTCCATAAATTCCAAACAAGTAGGTAAACTAAAGGCGTGATGTAAATGTTCTGATGAATTTGCCAGAATATCATCTTTTAATTTTACTAATTTCTCATGATTGTCGCATGAAAAGAAAATTTTAATAGCGCCAAAATCTTCAATTGTTTTATAATCAACTAATTCCGGGCGGTATTTTAAATCTGCTTGAAATGAATTAAGTCTTTCGTTCCATTTATTGGTCTGCCAAACATTTTCTTTGAACAAAACAACTGTAATTTCCGGATCGATTTCAACATTTAAAGCTGCTTTTACCACATCGCTGTCTAAATCAAAAGAAAAGAGCTGTTCTTTTTCTGGTGAATGAATTCTTGCTCCGTTTGAGCTCACTAAATAAACCGGAACTTCAAGCGTGTCAATAATTCCCATTGCATCCAAATGATGACGCCCTGTGGCTACAACAATAAGATAACCTTGGTTATGCAATTCTTGAAAAATAGATTTTGTATATTCTGAAATTCTATGCTGAGGGTTGAGTAAAGTTCCGTCAAGATCACTTACTACAACTTTTATATTTTTAAGTTTTGTCATATTAATTATCAAATATTTTGATGTGCAAATTTAAGGTTTTAAGATCAGAAGACCAAAGTTAAAAGGCTTTTGCAAGCTGAAATACGGCAAGTTTATTATTTATTTAACTATTTCGTTAAATAAATTCAAATCTTTACAATTCCTGATTGATATAAATTTAATGCTTTTACTAAAACGGATTCAATTTGTTCCAAAGGCAAATCCTGATCAGCATCAAACAACATTATTTTCATTCGAGAACGGGCTTCCTGAAGCAAAAAAGGCTCATCAAAATACTTTCCTTCCACAATACTCAAATAAGGTTTTTTGAACTTTTTATGTATCCATAAATAGCAGAACATTTTTCCTTTATAACAGAAAAATGGCATTCCGTATTTTAAAACGTGCGTAATGTCTTTGTCTTGTTTTAAGATAATATCACGCAAAGCAAGAAATGTCCCTTTTATGGGTTCTTCATGATTTTGATAGAAATCATCTAGTTGTTTCATTATTTACTTCTTTAAATAATATAAAATAGCTTTAATTTCATTGTCATTAAAGTCAAAATTATGAATATAAGCATTCTCATTTGACCAATCTTTCAATGCTAAAGCCTCTTTATTCTCATACTTTAATAAACTATCCTGTTTTGTTATAAAATCGATAAAAAAACTCTCATTTCTTTTTTGATTTCTAACAGAATTTACTAGAAAATTGTCCTTTGCATCTTTTCCTGCATGACAACTGACGCAATTTTTTTCATAATATTTTTTTCCAATATTTTCCAATAACATCTCTTTTCTCTGCATTGACAGCTCTTCATAGAATTTATTCCCCTCTACTTCTTTCTTTTTACAAGAAATTAAAAAAACTAATATTATAAGATTGAAAATTCTGATCTTCATTTTATTCTATATTCCTTTAAAAAAATATTCGTTTTGCACATTTCTAAAAATTTAGAAAAAGTACAAAACGAATATTAATAAATGTCAAAACACATTTTACGATTTACATTCAACATTTCACTAAAATTAAACTTTAGTCGTGATTTTCTATTTGCTTGTAAGCGTCGATTACCTTTTTTACTAATCTGTGGCGAACGATATCTTTATCATCCAGATAAATAATTCCGATGCCTTCAATGTCTTTCAGAACCAAAATTGCTTCTTTAAGACCAGAAATAGTTCTTCGTGGCAAATCGACCTGACCAGGATCACCCGTAATCATAAACTTGGCATTTTTTCCCATACGGGTCAAAAACATTTTCATTTGTGAGTGGGTTGTATTCTGTGCTTCATCTAGAATTACAAAAGCATTATCAAGTGTGCGTCCGCGCATAAATGCCAGAGGCGCAATCTGAATAATTCCTTTCAAGATGTAATCTTCGAGTTTTTCATTTGGAAGCATATCGCGCAAAGCGTCATAAAGCGGTTGCATATAAGGATCCAGTTTTTCTTTCATATCTCCGGGTAAAAATCCGAGGTTCTCCCCTGCTTCTACTGCCGGACGCGTTAATATGATCCTTTTTACTTCTTTGTCTTTTAGCGCTTTTACAGCCATTGCAACGCCTGTATAAGTTTTTCCTGTTCCAGCAGGGCCAATTGCAAACACCATATCATTTTTTTTGATGGTATCTACCAGTAACTGCTGGTTTGGCGTCATGGCTTTGATAATTTTACCGCCAACTCCGTGAACTAGTATTTTATCGTGATCATAAGCTTTTTTTTCTTCCTGACCATCGCTCATTATTACACGTTCAATTACATTATCATCAATGTTGTTGTATCTGGTAAAATGAAGCATCAGCCTCTGAAATCTCTTTTCGAATTCATCTAAAACTTCTTTTTCGCCAAAGGCTTTCAAAGTCGTCCCTCGCGCTACTATTTTAAGCTTTGGGTAGTACTTTTTGATTATTTCAAGATGAGAATCCTGCGCGCCCCAAAAGTCTTTTGGAGCGATGTCTATAAGCTCTATAATTCTTTCGTTCAAATGAGATAAATTTAAATTAAAAATAAATTTGTTTTGTAAATCTATGGCTGTCGGGTATGTTCATATCTTTAAACGCAAATTGTCTTTTCTTTCTTTCAATTTGTATTTACTATTACTAGATTTGCATTTCTCAAATTTAATGAAAATTAGATTTAAATACTATCAATAGTTATAAACAAAATGATGTCAATAATTACCCTTACTACTGATTACGGCTTAAAAGACCACTTTGTTGGTTCGCTGAAGGGTAAAATTATTTCTGAACTTCCAGATGCAAAAATTATTGATATTTCACATGACATTGATCCATTCAACACAGCCGAAGCAAGTTACGTTGTTGGAGCATCATATTTGAGTTTTCCAAAAGGAACTGTACACTTAATTGGAGTCGATATTGAACGCAATAAAGAAAATCAGCATATTGTCATGCAATGGAACGATCATTTCTTTATTTGTGCCGATAACGGAATTTTAAGTATGCTTACGCAAAAGATCGTTCCGCAAAAAATTGTCGAAATTAACATTCATGACCGTTTTCCGAGTGAATTCAGCGATTTGGATATTTTCATACAAGTTGCCTGTCATATTGCAAAAGGTGGTTTGCTGAATGTAATTGGCAAAGAAATTCCAGCCGTAAAAGAAGTTACAGAACTTCAGGCCGTTGTTGCTGCCGATGGAAATTCTCTAAAAGGATATGTTATATATATTGATCATTTCGGAAACGTAGTGACGAATATTTCAAAAAAACAGTTTCTGGAAATTTCCCGCGGACGTCCGTATGAAATTGTGATGAAACCAAAAAGTATCAAAACCATTCTTCCGAATTATTCGGCTATTGCGACTTCGGAAAAATATCCGATTAAAACGTATGAAGGAGAAAAACTGGCAATTTTTAACGAAGCTGGTTTCCTTGAAATTGCAATTTTTAGAAGCAATCCTTCTAAAGTAGGTTCTGCGAACAGCTTGTTGGGACTCAATTATCGTGATGTTATTACGGTTAAGTTTTTAAGTTAAGTAGTACATTCATTTCTTTTAAAGCCATTTTAAATTTCATCGAATAAATTAAACCATGAACAAAACCGTTTTAATTACAGGTGCAAGTAGAGGAATCGGTCTTGCATTAGCAAAATGTTTTTTGAAAAACAATTATAATGTAATCGGGACAAGCACAACTGGAAAAATTAAGAGTTTCGAACACCCTAATTTTAAAAATCTAAAACTCGAATTATCAGACGAAAAGGATATAAACAACATTGCACAGTTTTTAAAAAACAACAATATTGAGATAAGCATTTTAATAAATAATAGCGGAATTGGTCCTGATCTAGACACTTTAAAACCTGATATCGAAAGTTTTAAAAAAACTTTTGACATCAACGTCATTGGGACAGTGTTTTTAACTGAATTGTTGGAACCATTTATTAAGATGAATGGAAAAATCATCAACATATCTTCTAAAATGGGATCAATTGAGTTTTGTGCTTTGACAGATTCCACTGCGTACAGAATGTCTAAAACGGCATTGAACATGTACACAAAAATATTAAGCAATAGACTTATTAATAAGCAAAGTGTTGCATCTGTTCATCCAGGATGGGTACAAACGGATATATCTCCTAATAGTAGCATAAATGGTAGACTTTTAGCAGATGATTCTGGGCTAAAAATATTTAATTTCATTCTAAGTGACTTTAAAACCGGAATATTTTGGAATATTGAAACAGAATCTGAAATAGATTGGTAAAAACTTCAAAAGCAACAAATCTATTTGGTACTTTTGCGCCAAATCTAAAATCAGAAATCTAAAATTATTATATGTTTGTCAGAATAGTAAAAATGAGTTTCCACGAAGAAAAAATTCCTGATTTTCTGGAGAATTTTGAATCAGTGAAAGAAAAAATACGAAATGCAGACGGAAATCGTTTTTTAGAGTTGTATCAGGACAAAAATGATAAATGTATTTTCTTCACCTATAGTTATTGGGAAACCGAACAAGATTTAGAAAATTACAGGAATTCTGAATTATTTAATAACGTTTGGGATTTTACAAAGAAATTATTTAATGCAAAACCAGAAGCTTGGAGCGTTGATAAACTGGTTAGTTTAAATTAGTTTCATGTTTCAAGTTTCACGTTTAGCGAGTAACTTGAAACATAAAACTTGAAACAATAAAAAACAAAAACACAAATGAAATCAATCATTTTACGAGAAATAAAATCCTTTTTTGGTTCTCCTATTGGCTATTTGGTCATTGCGATTTTCTTAATCAGCAACGGTTTATTTTTATGGGTATTTGAAGGAGATTACAATATTCTGAATTCAGGTTACGCCGATTTGACTCCATTTTTCACTTTAGCACCTTGGATTTTGATTTTCCTTATTCCGGCTGTTACCATGAGAAGTTTCTCTGATGAAAGAAAACAAGGAACTCTAGAATTACTTTTAACCAAACCTCTTTCTGTTTGGGAAATTGTAAACGGAAAATTTTTCGGGTCATTGTTGCTAATCATTTTGGCAATAATTCCAACATTCATTTATGTGTTCGTAATTTCTAATTTAGGAAATCCAGAAGGAAATATTGATATGGGAAGCACAATTGGTTCTTATTTCGGATTATTATTTTTGATTGCTTCTTATTCTGCAATCGGGATTTTCACTTCTACTCTATCCGAAAATCAGATTGTTGCTTTTATTATCGCAGTTTTCCTTTGCTTTATATTTTATTTTGGTTTTGAAGGTATTGCCTCTTTAATTCCGGGAGAATCGACTCTAATTTCGGCTTTTGGAATGCAGGATCATTTTAAAAGTATGAGTCGAGGTGTTATTGATACTCGTGATGTAATTTACTTTTTAAGTATCAGCGTATTATTTTTATCTTTTACTGTTTATCAATTAAAATCTTTTAAAGCGTAATGAAAGTATCTAATAAATTAAATTTAAAGACATTAGGCATTACAATTTTTATTTTAATTGTTTTAAATGTTCTCGGAACTTTATTCTTCCATCGTTTTGATTTAACCAAAGACAAACGATATACCTTATCTGAAACTTCTTTAAATATTGTAAAACAGGTTAAAAATCCGTTATCGATTAAGATTTACATGCAGGGTGAACTTCCTGCAGATTTTAGACGTTTACAACAGGAAACCAAACAATTACTAGAAGAATTTCAGGCCTATAACAGCAATATTGTTTTCGAATTCGTAAACCCAATGGAAAACGAAGACGAAAGCATGGAAATAGTAAAATCGCTTTACCAAAAAGGACTTACGCCAGTAAACATTACAGTTGACGATAAAGGAAAGCAATCACAAGCAATGGTTTTTCCATGGGCAATTGCAGTTTACGATAACAAAGAAGTTAATATCCCATTGTTGAAAAACATTATGGGAGCCAATACGGAGCAAAAAGTAAAAGGATCGATTCAGCATTTAGAATACTCAATTGCTGACGCTATCAATAAAATTACAAAAGCCAAGCAAAAGAAAGTAGCTTATATAAAAGGAAACGGTGAATTAAATGAAGTTCATGTTGCTAACTTGCTACGTCAAATCAAAGAAAGCTATTACATTGGTCCTTTCACATTGGATTCTGTTGCAAAAGATCCAAATGGAACTTTAAACGCTCTTAAAAAATATGACTTGGCTATTATCGCAAAACCAACACAAACTTTTTCTGATGAAGAAAAAGAGGTTTTGGATCAGTTTGTTATGAATGGCGGAAAAACAATTTGGTTAATTGATCAAGTTGCTGCTGATATGGACAGTTTATACAATCAATCTGGTGCGACTTTGGCTTACCCAAGAGATCTGAATTTGAATGACATGTTCTTTAAATACGGATTTAGAATTAATCCTGATTTAGTAAAAGACGAACAAGGAAGTCCATTAAAATTAGCAACTGGAGAACAAGGAAGTGCAACACAGTATCAGAATTTTATCTGGAAATTTGCTCCAATTGTTATCCCAACAAGCCAACATCCAATTGTGAAAAATTTAGGAGGAGTCAAATTCGATTTTGCTAACCAAATTGACACTTTAAAAAACGGAATCAAAAAAACAGTTTTGCTTCAGTCATCACAATATTCTAAAAAAATTGGAAGTCCAACAGAGATCAATTTGAATATTGTGACAGAAAAGACTTCTCCACAAGATTATTTAAACAAAGGGAATCTTCCGCTTGCTGTTTTGTTAGAAGGTTCTTTCCATTCAGCATTTCAAAATCGCGTTTTACCGTTTAAAGAAAGTTCATTTCAGACACAAGGAAAACCAAATAAAATGATTGTGATTGCCGACGGAGATTTGGCAAGAAATCAATTAGACAAAAACATGATGCCAGTAGAATTAGGATATGATCAACGTACAGGAAATCTATACGATAATAAAGATTTCATGATGAACTGCATCAATTATTTACTTGACGATACCGGACTTATTAACATTAGAAGCAAAGACGTAGAACTGCCTTTATTGGATAAAGATAAAGTTTATGAAAATTACACGGTAACTCAATTCATAACTATCGGACTTCCAATTCTAATTTTATTGGTTTTCGGACTAGTTTTTACGTTCATTAGAAAAAGAAAATACAGCAAATAGATGTTAATAAAAAAATTGCGAAACTAAGATAGTTTACGATATATTTGTAATCCTTATCTTTAGTCTCCCAAATCCTAAAGAATACATCAAAAAAATAAAATATAACAGATGAAATTTATAGTATCGAGTTCGTACTTATTAAAACAATTACAAGTTTTAGGTAGTGTAATCAATAGTAACAACACGTTGCCTATTTTAGACAACTTTTTATTTGAACTAGACAATGATGCGTTGACAGTTTCGGCTTCAGATCTTGAAACTACTATGTCGGCTACATTATCAATCGATTCTAAAAGTAAAGGAAGCGTTGCTGTACCAGCTAAACTTTTGCTTGAAATTTTAAAAACGTTTCCAGAACAACCTTTAACTTTTACAGTTGAAGATAACAATACAGTTGAAATTAGTTCTAACTCAGGAAAATATGCATTAGCATACGCTGCTGGAGAAGAATTCCCAAAATCAGTTAGTCTTGAAGATCCGTCTGTAACTCTTGTTCCTGCTGATGTTTTGGCAACTGCTGTAAGCAAAACTATCTTTGCTGCCGGAAATGATGATTTACGTCCGGTAATGTCTGGAGTATTCTTCCAGTTTTCACCAGAAGGATTAACTTTTGTTGCTACAGATGCTCACAAATTGGTAAAATATGCACGTACAGATGTAAAAGCATCTCAAGTTGCAGATTTTATTATGCCAAAGAAACCTTTAAATATCTTAAAAAGTATTTTAGGAAGTTCTGATGCTGAAGTAAAAATTGAATACAACGATTCAAATGCGACTTTCTCATTTGATAACTATATTTTAATGTGTCGTTTGATCGACGGAAAATATCCAAATTACGAAGCGGTAATTCCAAAAGAAAATCCAAACAAATTAATGATTGACCGTTCTTTATTTTTAAGTTCTGTTCGTCGTGTTGCAATTTTCTCAAACAAAACAACACACCAAATTCGTTTAAAAATCGCTGGAGCGGAATTAAATGTTTCTGCCGAAGATATTGATTACTCAAACAAAGCTGAAGAAAGATTGACTTGTGATTACCAAGGAGATGATCTTCAGATTGGTTTCAATTCAAGATTTTTAACAGAGATGCTTACTAACTTACAATCTGACATGATTATGTTAGAAATGTCATTACCAAACAGAGCTGGAATCCTTACTCCTGTTGATGGTCTTGAAGAAGGCGAAACAGTAACAATGCTGGTAATGCCTGTAATGTTAAATAGTTAACATCAAAACTTCTTTTTGTTACAGGGATTTTTTTTAGTTTCGAATTAAAGACATATCATTGTAAAAAAAAATATCGCTATTAACCAACCATTTTTTATACCTAGAAACCGCAATTCTTTTTTTAAGATTTGCGGTTTTTTATTTAGCTCTGTTTTTTGTTTCAGGTTTCAGGTTTTATGTTTCAAGTTGACATACCATATCAGTAATTTCACCGCAAAGAGCGCAATGCCGATAATTATCAGGAACGCAAAGTTCGCAAAGTTATTTTTCACATAGCTTTGCGAACTTTGCGTTTACAAACTCAATCTTAATTAAAAAACTTAGCGTGCTTTGCGGTTAAACTTCAAACCTGAAACATTTTTTTTCCGTAATTTTGCAATATGAAAATAGAAATTTGGTCGGACATCATGTGTCCGTTTTGTTATATCGGGAAAAGACAATTAGAATCAGCTTTGGCAAAATTTCCAGAAAATGAATTTGAAATTGAATGGAAAAGCTTTCAGCTCGATCCAACTATTACGCCACAATCCGGAAAAGACGTTTTCACGTTTTTAGCTGAACGAAAAGGCATGTCACTTGAACAATCTAAAGAAATGCATAAAAGCGTCACAGAACGCGCAAAAAGCGTTGGTTTAGACTATCATTTTGAAAAAGCTGTCATTTCAAATTCCCTTGAAGCGCATCGTATTATACATTTGGCTAAAACCAAAAATCTTGGTGACGAAATGGAAGAAATCTTTTTCAGCGCTTATTTCACTGAAGGCCGCGACTTAAATGACGGTCCAACCTTATTAGAACTTGGCGAAAAAGCAGGCTTGAATAAAGAGGAAATTCTGGAAGTTTTACAAAACGAGCATTTATATCTACAAAATGTTCATCATGATATCAAAGAAGCACAAGAAATTGGTGTACAAGGCGTTCCGTTTTTTGTTTTTGATAGAAAATATGCGATTTCTGGTGCTCAGCCTGTTGAAGCTTTTGTAAACACGATTAATGAAGTTCTGAAGTAATCTTCAATAACTGTTTTGTTTCTTGAAAATGCCAATCAAAAAAGACCAAAATATTCCACTTATTGGACTTCAGGAATTCAAAAAAGACCAAAGCAGATATAACGATCAGCTCTTGTTTAATGAATTGCATGGCGAACGCCATATTCATAAACCACATCAGCATGATTTCTTTATTATTGTACTTTTTGATCAGGCAAAAGGCGTTCACAATATTGACTTTATAGATTATAAAATCGGCAACCATCAAATTCATTTGCTTTTTCCTGGACAAGTGCATAAATGGAATATCGAACCTGAAACTACAGGTTACCAACTAATGATTGGCAGAGATTTCTTTGAAAGCTTTTCTAGCAGTTTTAGATTTTCATTTGCCCAATATCACAATCATCCCGTGATTGAGCTTAGTCAGGAATCTTATAATCTTTTGCATTACGAATTTGATGCAATAAAGAATGAACTTGAAAATGAAGATTGCCTTCAGGAATTGATTAGTTCACGTACCGGCGTTATTGCATCTATCATAAGCAAAGAAGCCGCAAAAGTATTTCAGAGTCATGATATTTATCAAACAGAACCTCGAATCGCAAAGTTCCAGGAATTAATCGATAATCATTTCAAAGAAGAGAAATTAGTTTCCTTTTACGCTGCAAAACTTCATATTTCAGCCAACTATCTAAATATTCTCTGCAAGAAACATTTAAAAATTTCAGCTACACAATTAATTCAGCAGCGAATTGTTCTGGAATCTAAACGACATTTGAAAGCTACAGCCCTTTCAATTAAAGAAATTGCCTTTGAATTAGGTTTTATAGATCATGCCTACTTTTCAAATTTCTTTAAAGCTCAAACCGGAATCACACCCACTCTTTTCCGTGAACAGTTATAAATCTTTCAAGCCTTGAGATAAATTTTCTATTCTTGATATTTATATGAAGTTTACTTTTGTATACAAATTACTTCGTATGAAAAACTCTGATATTACTCGCAAAGATTTTTTAAGAAATTCAGTTTTAGGCGTTGCCGGACTTGCAGTTGGCTCAGGTTTTATAAATTCTGCAACAGCTTCTACAATATCTGAACCAGATTCAAATATAAATATTACTTCAGGCAAAAATTTTACTTTAAAAAATGTTAGGTTAGAAACTGGCTTCGAATACGAAGAAGGCGAAGTCGTTCGTACTAAAACAGAATTATTCTGCGTTGAAATCAGCGACGGAAAAATCAAATCAATTTCAGCAAATAAACCGAACGCCCAAGCTATTGATGCAAAAGGTTTTTTAATGCTTCCTGCTTTTCGCGACATGCACATTCATTTGGATAAAACATTTTATGATGATTGGCATGCCGTAAAAAAACGAACTGGTGGTGTAAAAGGAATGATTGCTCTAGAACAGCAAATTTTGCCTGAAATGCTTAAAAACTCCACTCAAAAAGCGGAGAAATTAATTGAGTTATTGCAATCGCACGGAACTTCATTTGCCCGAAGCCATGTAAATATTGAACCTACTTCAAAATTGCAGTCTTTAAAAAATCTGCAAAAAGCTTTAGAAAACAAGAAAACTACTTTTGGTGCTGAATTAGTTGCTTTTCCGCAACATGGTGTCTTTTATACTGATTCCGTTCCTTATTTGAAAGAAGCTGCGAAAATGGATATAGATTTCATTGGCGGACTTGATCCTTTTTCGATTGACGGAGCCATTGAAAAAACAATTGACTTTACAGTACAATTGGCTTTAGACAATAATAAAGGAATTGATATTCATTTACATGAATCTGGAGAATCTGGGATAAAAACAATAGAATATCTAATTGCAAAAGTAAACGAAAATACAAACTTAAAAGGAAAGACTTTTTTAAGCCATTGCTTTGCTCTTGGAAAATTGGAAAAATCCAAACAAGAAGAAATGGCTGAAAAATTAAGCGCAGCCCAGATTGGTATAGTTTCTACAATTCCTTTCGGAAGTTTGGTAATGCCAATTCCAACTTTAATGAAAGCTGGTGTAAATGTAATGACCGGAAATGACAGCATTATTGATCATTGGAACACGTTTGGGACAGGAAGCGTTTTACAAAAAGCCAATCTTGCAGCACAATTATATGGGCATGTGACAGAATTTAACTTATCGCGAATGCTGAAACTAGCAACTTCTGGACTAATTCCTTTAGATGACAAAGGAACTCAGCAATGGCCAAAAGTTGGCGACAAAGCTGATTTAGTATTTTTGAAAACTAGCTGCTCTGCTGAAGCTGTTTCGAGAATGTCACCTCCAAAAATGCTTATTCACAACGGAAATATTGTTTATTAACTTGTTTATTTCAAATTATTAAACAAACCTACAAATAGTTAATTATTCAGAATCCCGATTCATTAAGAATCGGGATTTTTTTATACAAAAAAAATTCAAACACTAATGAATAATATTTACCTTATTTAATTGATTTACAATTATTTAAAAACAGGTAATTCTACTCTATTGTAAGATTATACATTATATTAGTTTTACCAGATCAAATATAAACAACCACAAAACAATGGAAAAAAATCAAGATTCATGCATCCCAAACGGATGGGTTGGCGGGTTCCCTCCTGCAAATTCTCCTATGAGATACCCTACCCGCGATTTATCCTCTTTGCCAATGTTGGGCAATATGGACAATATTAATTTTCTTCAGCGTCAGCTTGGAGTAAAATGGCCAGAATTTAGCTGGGAAACTTTAAAAGGCTTTCCAGATACCAAAAGATGTTATCAACAGTTTGCACCATACATTTCCCGAGTGGGATATACAGATGAAGGAAGAGTTTATTCTGTTATTTGTCCGCAACAAGGAATTTGGCTTAAAGATGAAATTTGCTTAAATGTTGAAGTAACTGTTACTGGACAAAGAGGTTGGGTAGATGAAAATACCAAAGAACTGGCCTTAGATATGACCGTTGAAGGCAAAATCTGGTTTACGCCAAGTGAACATCAAGGTGACAAAATAAAAGAAATTTGGCCTTTACTACGATACAGTCTTCCGAAATTCCCATTAGATAAGGAAAATGCCATTCGTGTAGTCACTTATGATCCCGGAAATCCCAACCAACCTATTTTTCCGGTAAATAAAGGAATTTCACCTGAATTCAAAAATCCGGCATTTGCACTTCACGAAGCAGAATCTTACACAACAGGATATATAGCAGTAGAAATTGGAGACATTAAAAAAACTAAAGATTCAATTGTCGATGGCTTCAATGAATTAATCATGAAAGCTTTTAACCTGGCTTCTGGTAATATGCTTCAGCCTGGAAATGTGTTATCCTGGAATCTTTGGTTTGTTGAACCAGCCTTGGTAAATACCGAAGAATGGAAAAATCATGCAGAATACTGGCGAAAATCAATCGATGCGCATCACGGATCTCCAACTGGCGAAGGAACTCACGCCAGATACTTTGACGGAACATTGTTTAATGCCGAAGAAAGCGAAATAGACAAAATAATACAAGAGATTATTGACTATATAAAATCTCATTTGTAAAACAAAAAAAATGGCTAAAGAAATCATTCTTTAGCCATTTTTATTATAATTAAACTTCAGTATGCAAAAACAGGCTGGGTTTAAATAACTCCCATTTTCTGCATCAGGAAAGTGGCGCTTTTATTTTTGCAAATTCCGTTTCTCAATTTGTAGTCAAAATGCAATTCATTGTTTTGGATTTCGACTTCAAAGCATTGATTTTTTAAAATATTTGGAAATTCGTTAGTCGTCAAACAAACTTCAATATCATGCGTTGCAATTGCACCTATTGCATTTTTCGCGATTATTTTTTTAACCACTTCAATCGTTCCGTTTCGTTTGTCATCAGAATTTGTTCCTCTTAAAATTTCATCCAATAAAACAAAAGCCGGACGTTCTTCCAGCGCATCCATAATTTGCTTTAAACGTTTGATTTCTGCAAAAAAGTACGATTCGCTATCTGCTAAAGAGTCTGATAATCGCATTGAAACTAAAACTGGAAGTGGATGAATATTAGCTTCTGAAGCACAAACAACTGAACCGATTCCGCCTAAAACCATATTAACACCTAAACTTCTCAAAAAAGTACTTTTTCCAGACATATTAGATCCTGTTAAAATCACATACGATTCTGGATAAAAATAAGTATCATTCCCTACTCTGTTATTTGGATTTAATAGTGGATGACTTAAGTTTTTAAATTCAATTTTATATTCGGAGTTAATCTCTGGAAATACAAAATCAGGATTATTATAGGCTAGATTTGCCAAACTATTCAAAGCTTCAAATTCGCCAATAATAGCAATCCAATTTTCAAGTTCATGCGAATAATCTTCTTTCCATTTTAAAAGCGCTTTCAAAACATGAAGATTAAACAAAAAAGTTCCATTAAAAACAGTTGCTGTAACAAAATTATTAATGGTATCCATTCTTGAAAACAATTCAGACAATTGTTTTAAATGTGCACTAGCCGAAATATTTTTAGAAATTAGTTGTTGTTGTAATTCAGCTAATTTTTTAGACTCAAATTTTTCCGATTCAATTTTTTCAACCAATAAACCGTATTGCTTAATTATTTTATCAACATTATCCGCCTGCGCAATTTCTGATTTGATACGCTTTATTGACTGTCCTAAAACAATCATATTAGCAATAAAAATGTATGTCAGATAAGATAATAAAATTGTTTTCGAAGTAACAAAATAGGCAAGTAATACTCCAAAAAACAAAGCAGGCATTGCAAAAGACAATAAAACTAAAGCTTTAGGTAATGAATTATTTTTAAATGAACTCCAATGAATTATAGAATCGTATGAATACTTACTGTCAGAACTGACAGTTGCCAATGCTAAAAAATCCTGGCGCCAGTCGATCTTAGTTTTAAGTTCATCAACAGCTTTTTGATTTTCTAAAATAATCTCATTTGGAAAAAGATGCAGCAATTGATTTGCCAATGTTTTTTTTCCGACAAATGTCGCAGTTCTATTTAAATTTTGAAATAAAGAATGATCGCCAAAAATATCTAAATCATAAGCGTATGGATGATGAAAATCATTGAATTCTATTCCGTTTTCAAAAGGTATTTTTTCTCTTTTTAAATACGAAATCTCATTTTCATTGATTTTTAAAAGTGCCGTTGTGAGTTGTTTTTGAAAAGATAATTTAGTGTGGATTTTCATTAAAAAAATAAAACCAACAAAAGATAAAAAAGCTACTACGACATACAGCAAATCATTGGTTTTGATGTAATAAAATAACATAAACAAACAAAGAAAAACTGTTAACAGACGCAAAATACTGATACTGTTGTATCTTTTATTGATTTTATTATAAATATTGGAAAAGTGTGTGACTTTATTATGATATACTTCCATTTTAAAATTTTATTGAAGTACAAATATATATTTTACACTTTCAAAACTGCTATTAAAATTATTTATCTTTTATTCCTTTTCATGCATGACCAAAACAGGTACAGAAACTTCTTTAGTAATTTTTTTAGAAAAACTTGATTCAAAAATGCTTTCAAAAAAAGATCTCTTATGAGTTATAGTCGTCAGAATGTCAATGTCTTTGTATAAAATAAAATCAAGAATAGTTTCTTTGACTTCATCACTTGGTAAAACCAAAAACTCAACATTATCGTTTGCAAACTCTTGTTCCCATTCTTTAATTGTCATATCAGAAACATCAGAATTTGAAGTTTTTACATATAAACTTTTCACTTTTGCATCTGTTTTCTTTGCAATTTTAAGTATTCGACGAAGTACCGCTTTATCTTTTTCACGATATCGCGTTGTAAAGCCAATAATTTTCACTTTTTTATATCTGGCATCAATGGGAACACATAATACGGGTACTTTTACCTCCGATATTACTGAATTTGTATTAGATCCTGTAAAAAATTTTGTCCAGTCAGAAGCTCCAGTAGTTCCCATTATCACAAAATCAATATCGTCTTCTTCAACGGCGTTTTTTAGATTGAAAATCAAATCACCATCCATTAAACGATGTTTGATTACAATATCATCTAATTTTCGTTCTGTAGCAATTGCTCTGAGTTTTGGAATTTCATCTTTAAACATCTCAAATTTAGCTAATTCTATTGAGCTGTAAATCGATGCATAATTCTCCGGAAAAAACTGGCTGTCATACACCGGAATCTCAAAAGTATGAAGTAAAACAAGCTCGGCGTTGACTATTTTTGCAAATTCTAATGCATGAACAAACGCATTTGTTGCTGCTTCAGAAAAATCTGTGGGAAATAATATCTTTTTCATTTTGTTTAGAATTAGTGTATTGTTTTCTCAAATTTAATCATTCTAAAAACAAAACAACCTGATAATTATCAGTATTTTAACACTTAATAATTTCTTAAAAATCAAATTTTAAGAAGTTTCAAATTGTATATTCAACAGGTAGTCCGACATTTAAACTTTAGCGCATTTTTTATACCTTTGCGTCATGATAAATCAAGATTCTATAGTTGCATTAGCTACTCCGTCTGGAGCTGGAGCTATTGCTATCATTCGTATTTCAGGTGTTGAAGCAATCACAATCGGAAATTCTGTTTTTAAATCTATAAAAAACAAGGATTTAACTAAGCAGAAAACTCATACACTACACTTAGGTCATATTGTTGATAATGAAAAAACACTTGATGAGGTTTTGGTTTCGATATTTAAAGGGCCAAATTCATACACAGGCGAAAATACTATTGAGATATCTTGTCACGGATCAACTTATATTCAGCAGCAAATTATTCAGTTATTATTAAGAAAAGGATGCCGAATGGCCGATGCTGGTGAATTTACATTACGAGCTTTTTTAAACGGAAAACTTGATTTATCTCAGGCAGAAGCAGTTGCTGATTTGATTTCATCTGATAACGAAGCTTCACATCAAATTGCAATGCAGCAAATGCGCGGCGGTTTCAGTAATGAAATTGCCAAACTTCGCGAAGAACTTTTGAATTTTGCTTCTTTAATTGAACTAGAATTAGATTTTGCGGAAGAAGATGTTGAATTTGCCGACAGAACCCAATTTCATGAATTATTAAACCGAATTGAATTTGTTTTAAAACGTTTAATTGATTCATTTGCTGTTGGAAACGTAATAAAAAACGGAATTCCGGTAGCAATTGTTGGCGAACCAAATGTTGGAAAATCAACTCTATTAAACGCTTTATTAAATGAAGAACGCGCCATCGTTTCGGACATTGCCGGGACAACTCGTGACACAATTGAAGATGAATTGGTTATTGGCGGTATTGGTTTCCGATTTATTGATACTGCTGGAATTCGCGAAACGAAAGATGTTGTAGAAAGCATTGGAATCAAAAAAACATTCGAAAAAATAGATCAGGCACAAGTTGTGATTTATTTGTTTGATGGATTGAAGTTCAAAACTTCAAGCTCTGAATTTGTTTCGGAAATTGAACAAATTAAAAATAAATATCCATTAAAACCACTTTTGATTGTAGTCAATAAAAAAGACATTTTGTCCGAAGATGAAGTTTTAAACATTACCAATCAGCTTGAAAATTTGAACGCAAAACTTTTATTGATTTCTGCCAAAGAAAAAATTGGTGTTGATGAATTAAAGAATGAACTACTTTCATTTGTCAATACTGGCGCTTTAAGAAATAACGAAACTATTGTTACAAATACAAGACATTATGATTCTTTACTTAAAGCTTTGGATGAAATACAAAAAGTAAAATTCGGTCTTGAAACAAATCTTTCAAGTGACTTAATGGCTCTGGATATTCGCGAAGCTTTATATCAATTCGGACTTATTACTGGTCAGGTTACTAATGATGAATTGCTGGGGAATATTTTTGCTAATTTCTGCATCGGAAAATAGAGCAACAAAATAACGCAAAATAAAAACAAACAAACGAGTTAAAGTATTGATAAACAATATTTTAACTCGTTTTTTATTCGTCTTTTCTTTTGGTTGTTTGGCAATGTTTTGATTAAATTTGTACCTTGTTTGTACCTTGTTTGTACCTCGAAAAACTGAGCTGCAAGAAATATTTTTTTTTGGCCAAATTATGGCACATAGAGACACATATAGTCACAGTGGGACACTTAACGTCACATATCTATGAGTTCAAAAATTGAGATTATCAGAATCTGCGAATTCTGTAAAAATGAGTTTACAGCACGCACAACAAAAACGCTCTATTGCTCGCTTAAATGCAGTTCCAGAGCCTACAAATCAAGAACCAGGCAGTCAAAAATTGCAGAAAGCAACAGACAGACCCAAATTGCCAAAAACCCTGATCTTGAAATTGTAAAAACCAAAGATTTTATCAGCGTAAATCAGGCAAGTACCCTTCTTGGCATAAGCAGGCGGACCATTTATCGAATTATTTCACGAGGAGAGCTGGATGTCGCCAAATTTGGAACAAGAACCGTCATCCGCAGATGTGATTTGGATGGTTTCTTCTCTTTACCACTTGAAGAATCAATGCTGCGTCCTGTACAGGAATTTCCAGGACTTTCAAAATGTTATACCATAACTCAGATTCAGCAAAAATTTGGAATCTCGCCAGTAGGATTATATAAGTTGATACAGCGTCATGGAATAGCTAAATATTCAGTTGGAAAATTTAATTACGTAGCAAAAAAAGATATTAATATTATATTTAATGCAAGAGACAATGAAAAAGACTAATGTAACGCTCAGAAAGAAAGTTCTCGCTGATGGCAGAATTTCACTTTATCTGGATTTCTACCCTCCAATACTGGACACTGAAACAAACAGACAAACAAGACGTGAATTTCTTAAACTTTATCTTTTTGAAAAACCTAAAAACCAGATTCAGAAAATTTCAAATATGGAGAGCCTGCAAACAGCAGAACTTATCCAGATCCGAAGACAAAATGAACTCCGCAAACATGATGTGTATTCAACATTTGAAAAAGAACAACTGGAACTGCAGAGAATCGGCAAGGGCTCTTTTATGAAATATTTTAATGATCTGGCAGCTCTAAAAGTAGGCAAAAACTACTTAATATGGAGAACTGCAATCGCACATTTTGAAAATTTCCTTAACGGCAATGATGTCAGTTTTAAAGATGTTACAGTAACTTTAGT
The DNA here is from genome assembly GCF_900182645.1 of Flavobacterium resistens. Taxonomy (GTDB): domain Bacteria; phylum Bacteroidota; class Bacteroidia; order Flavobacteriales; family Flavobacteriaceae; genus Flavobacterium; species Flavobacterium resistens. Next base: position 37,976 of record NZ_FXTA01000007.1, read on the forward strand.
AAATGACTACAAGGAGTATTTACTGAAAGCAAAAAGCAGAAGAGAAACAGGAAATGCTATAGCCCGCAATAGTGCCCTCTCCTACTACAACAAACTTAAAACTACACTTAAGAGAGCCTACAAAGAGGGAAAATTGAGAACTGATATCAACGCCGGGATCGACTCAATAAAAGAATCTGAAACCCAGCGCAATTTCTTGACTTTAAATGAGGCAAAAAGACTTTTTAAAACGTCGTGTTCGAACCAAATTGTATATAGAATATCTATGTTTTCAACATTGACAGGACTCAGGTACTCAGATATAGCAAAATTAACATGGTCAGAAATTGAATTTATTGAAGAAGATGGATACTACATAAGGTTCAAACAGAAAAAGACCGAAGGCCTCCAGACTATGCCTATTTCGGAAGAAGCGTACCAATTGCTTGGCAAGAGTGGAAATGAAGATGAAAAAGTCTTTTTGGGACTAAAAAAATGGGACGTCGATAGGGTTCTTCCTGTATGGCTTGCCCATGCAAACATAAAAAAGCATATTACATTTCACTGTTTCCGACATACCTATGCTACGTTACAGATTTTTTCGGGTACCGATATCTTTACTGTATCCAAAATGCTTGGCCATAAAAGTGTAAAAACTACTCAAATATATACCAAAATAATTGATGAGAAAAAAAGAGAAGCTTCGATGAGAATAAGTTTAAAATAAGATATCCTAAAACAAGAAAGATATTACTTTGAGTAATATCTTTCTTGTTTATTTATAAATGTTTTTTGAATTAAATTTAGCTTCAGTTTCTAGTTGTATTTCAGCAATAGTTTTAATTCGACCAGATTTTATCCAATTTAATAATTCTCCACGATAAAAATATAAACGCTTGCCCTGTTTATTGGCAGGAATCTCATTTCTACAGACTTTGGTGTAAATAGTGGCTACAGACAACTTTAATAATTTTGCAGCCTCAGAAATAGTTAGCAAATCATCATCAGCATCAACAGTTTTTACTTTATTTTCTTGCAAGAGTTTTTCAATACTGTTCATTTTCAAAAGTAGCTCTCCAATAATATCCGGTAAATCTTCAAATCTATATAGTTTCATAGTGTTCTCAAATTTTGTAAATTTTCAGTATATTTCTACATCTTATTATTTTTCATTTTTTTTTTACGAAAATCATTTTTTAACGAATAAAAGTAATTAATTAAGCAGCAACACGTAAATCACTATATTCCAATATATTATAACTGCATAAATTAAAACTTAAAATCCTTTCTAAATCATTGAAAAATAGGTGGTTTGGAATTTGTATCGTAAGGGTCACTTCTTAAAAAAACGTTAAAACTTAGGTTTTAGCGTTTTTTTATGTCCTTTCTATACTATTTAACCATCTTTTACATCTAAAAAAGAGAGATTTGTAAATCCTATCAAGTTAACTCCACTGGACACAAACCACCAGTAAAACATTGTAAACACTACATTTGCAACAAATCCATTATCTCTATATTAACAATAATTTAAGTTTGTGGAAATTGAAGAAGAGAAGTATTGAGGAAAATATCCGACTAATCATAAAAAAAAGAGGCCAGCAACTATGAGCTGACCTCTACACATTTTTAAGTTTTACTAACTAAATAAAGCCTTTTTTAAGCCCAAGGCAGCTTGTTCAGATGAAAATTTAACCGCATCAATATGATCTAATGGGTTTAACAAACCATAATCATGGATAAATCCGTTAAAGGTTTGAATTGTTGTAGGAACACCAGCCTCATCTAACTTACGGGCATAAGCTAATCCTTCATCAAAAAGAATATCATTCTCGGCTAATTGTACTAATGCAGGTGGCAATCCTTTCAATTTTTCAATTGAAGCACTGAACGGGGTAGCATAGTATTCTTTTCTTTGCTCTAAATCTGTAGTATAGTTATCCCACATCCATTTCATTAAGCTTGCTGTTAAGAATCTGCCTTCAGCATATTTTTGCCAAGATTCACGTGTAAAATCAGCATCTGTTACTGGCCATAAAAGTAATTGGAATTTTATTTCAGGGCCACCTTTATCTTTTGCCATAAGACAAAGTACAGCAGTCATATTTCCGCCAACGCTGTTTCCGGCGGCCGCCATATTTTTACCATCTACTCCTATCTGGTCTCCATTTTCTGAAACCCATTTTGTAGCCGCATAAATTTGATTAATAGCGGTTGGATATTTAGCTTCAGGCGATGGTGTATAGTCTGTAAAAACTGCTGCTGCCCCACTATTTACGACTAAGTCCCTTACCAATCTCCTGTGGGTAGGATAATCCCCTAATATCCATCCACCACCATGTGTAAACATAAATACTGGTAGTTTTTCAGAAACTGCATCGGCAGGTTTTACAATATGAATATTTACTGTATAACCATCTTGTGTAATTTCTCTTTCGGATTCAACAATATTTGAATAATCAAATTCTACTGACTTTTGAGCATCTATCAGTACTTGTCTTGCGTCTTGAGGCGTCATTGTTTCCAATGGTTTGCCACCACTGTTATTTAGAGCATTTAAAAAATCTCTAATTTGTAAGAGGATTTGAGGGTCTTTTTCTGCTGGAATTGGTTGTGCCATAATAGTAAATTTTAATGATTAATATTTTTAAACAAAGTGCTCTAAGTAATTTTTATTCTTGACTTAGATTTTGATAAAACTTATCACTAACAAATTTCCTGATAAATTGGCAAGATTGTGTAACTGAATCAAATAAGTGTGTAACCAAATCTCTGGTTGAAATATATATTTGAAAATTAATTTCTTATATATACTTCTTCAAAAGGAACTCTGTATCTTTCTCCCCAGATGCCTTCATTTTCTTTTCTAATTCCACATGAAACTACCATATTAATTTCGGCACTTTGAGGCAATTTTAAAATGCCCTTTAAAACTTTACTGTCAAAACCTTCTAAAGGGCAGGTATCATACCCTTCGTTAGCCATTGCAATCATAAAAGTTTGAGCCGCCAAAGCACATGATTTATGAACAACTACTCTCATATCATTCTCAGAGACTTCTCTTGTAATAGTCCTGAATAATCCAATAATCTTTGTTAAAATTATCCTGAAAATTCCAAGTAACCCAAAAAAACGCGAATAGAGTAAAGGCATTATTTTACCATAGTATAATTCACGATCCTTAATTCTTTTCTCTTGACGTTCTTGCGGGCTATTCCGGCGAATATTCCCTTTTTCAAAATCTAAAACAAATTTCGCTCTCTTTCGAAATAAATCTCTTCTGGTTACAAAAATTACAATTTGTGAAGCTGTTGAAGTTGCAGTTTGGTCTAGACAAGCCTTAGATACTTGTTTTAATAATTCTGGTTTTGTTATATGATGAAACTCCCATAATTGCATATTGGAACTATTTGGAGCCAAAGTTGCCAATTCTAAGCATTCTTTTACCTTTTCTTCATCAATAGGTTTTTCTTTATCATAAACCCGCACGGAACGTCTAAAATTTAATATTTCAGTTAAATTCATCGTTATTTTAAATAGCATTAATTAAATGATTGTCTGAACTCTAAAGGCGAAACAGAGGTTCTGTTTTTAAACAAGCGGTGAAAAGACTGAGGGTGTTCAAAACCTAAATGATAAGCAATTTCAGAAACTGACAAAGAAGTGGTAGAGAGCAGTTCTTTTGATTTTTCGATAATTCTATTCTGAATATGCTGTTGAGTTGTTTGTCCTGTGTGAACTCTTAACATATCGCTTAAATAATTAGGACTTAGGTGTAATTCGTTAGCAACATATTGAACCGTAGGAATGCCATCTTTCTCCAATTTGTCATTTTTGAAATAACCATCAAGTACATTTTCCAATTTACTAAGTAAATCGTTATTGGCTTTTTTTCTTGTCAAAAACTGACGGTTGTAAAAACGATTGCAATACTTCAGAAGCAAATCGATATTAGACACTAATAAATCCTGAGTAAATGAATCCATGTTGCCATCAATCTCACTACTGATATTTTCAATTATGTCCATTATCGATTTTTCTTCCTTTTCAGATAGAAATAAAGCTTCACTGGTTGAATATGAAAAGTAGCCATAGTCTCTAACTATGGCAGCCAAGTTGTATCCCTGCAAAAAATCGGGATGTATTACCGCAACAAATCCTTTAACACCATTAAGAAGAACATCCTCAAACTGCAATACTTGATGTGGAGCTATAAAGTACATTATGCCCTCATCAAAATCATAATATTGCTGGCCATATTTACATTTGCCTCCTGCACACTCTTTTTTAAGAGCAACCACATAAAAATCAGTTGTTATGGTGCTTAAAATTGTTTCAGGCTCCAACTTTACATCATCAAAATTAAATACACTGATCAACGGATTAGAAGGGCTTTTTAATCCTAAAAATTGATGTAATGCACTTATTGATGAAACTTTTGAAGGAGTTTTCATTTGTTGAAATTCTGACTTATACATCACTAAGTTACAATTTTTTATTTTAATAATTTTTCATTCTTAATTTGTTCGATGCCTTGTTTGTATGTTGTCACCTGAAATTCAGGAAAACGCTTTTTAAACTTTGAATCGTCAAATAAATTATCATATTTATATCTTGGAAGTAATTCCTGCAATTCTTTCACTCTTTCATTAAACCTTGCACCAATTTTAAAAACAAATTTTGGTACAACTGAATATTTTAATTCTTTTCCATAAATTTTTGATGCCAGATTGATAAACTGATTATAATTTAACATGTTATCATCAATCGGCAAATGCCAAGTTTGACCGAAAGCATCAGGTGTATTACCAATTAAAGCTGTTGCCCTACTTGCATCTGGCGTCCAAATTAAACTTCTCAATTTATCATCTCTCAAAGGCACCTTCAATTTTTTATTTTCCTTTATACTATTAAAAATCAAAGTATTGGTTACACTCTGTGTTTTACCAGGTCCATAAAATTCTGGTGCACGACAAATAACCGCTTCGAGTTCACCTGATTCTATTTCTTTCAAAACCATTTCAGCCATTTCTCTTCTTACTTTTCCTTTTCTTCCAACTGGATCGAAAAGGGTTTCTTCAGTGAGCAAACGACCATCCTGTGGGTACATATAAGTATTGTCAAAAAAAACCAATTTTGTTCCGTTGATTTTACAGGCATCAATGACATTTCGCAGAATGAGAGGAAATTGTTTTTCCCATAAGGCAGAACTAATAGGAAGCCCTAAAGTAAAATAAGCAATCTCACTTTCTTTTACAGCTTCAATAGCACTTTTTTTATTAGATAAATCAGCAGAAAATACTATATCTGTATCATTAACTTTCTTTGCTTCTCTGCTTACGATTCTTATCTCTGAAGTATAACTTCTCTTCAATTCTCTTGCTAATTCTTCGCCAATTTGACCATTGGCTCCTAATATTACCTGCATTTTTTTAGTTTTAAATTCTACTGCAAAGTTCAGTATTATCATAGTGATAGACGTAACTCTGTTATGGGTTGTTGTAACATTATCTCTGTTACATTACCCTTTTTAGCCACTTCATTTTTTTATCTGAATAAGGCGGATATTTCCAATCGGGTTCGCCCCAAGTTGTTTTCTCTATTACTGATTTTTGATGTGAGAATGTCAAAAATCCGAATTCACCGTGATAATGACCAATCCCGGAATTTCCAACTCCGCCAAAAGGAAGATAATCACTTGTAATCTGCATCAACGTATCATTGATGCAACCACCACCAAAGGAAACTCTGTTTAGTAGTTTATCTTTCTCATCATCATTATTTGTAAAAAGATAGGCTGCCAAAGGTTTTTCTCCATTAATGATTTTTTCAAGAGCTTCATCATAATTTTTAAAGGAAACCACTGGCAAAACCGGACCAAAAATTTCTTCCTGCATGACAGCATCATCATACGTTACATTGGTCAGGACTGTGGGCTCAATGTAAAGCATTTCTTCATTATGTTTCCCTCCATAAAATATTTTACCAGGAGTAATCAGACTTAATATTCTGTCATAATTTCTTTTATTGATTATACTTGTATAGTGCTCTGCACCATCTATATATCCAGTTTCTTCAATTTTATCTTTTAACAATTGTAAAAATTTGTCTTTGACTGATTCTTCAACCAGCAAATAATCAGGTGCTATACAAGTTTGACCACCGTTTAAAAATTTACCCCAAACGATACGTTTTGCGGCCACTTCTAAATTAGCTGTCTTTGTTACAATAGCGGGCGATTTACCTCCTAATTCTAACGTTACGGGGACCAAGTTTTTCGCAGCTGCTTCATACACAATCTGCCCTACTTTTGAACTTCCAGTAAAGAAAATTTTGCTCCACCGCAATTTCAATAACTCGGCTGTTTCCGGTATGCCGCCTTCAGCAACATACAAATAATTGGAAGGGAAATTAGTATTGATTAATTCCGCCAAAAGGCGCATTGTATTTTCGGGTAATTCGCTTGGTTTTACAACACAAGTATTTCCGGCTGCAATGGCTGTAATCAAAGGAACTAAAGTCAATTGATAAGGATAGTTCCACGCCCCAATTACCAAAGTTACGCCCAAAGGGTCTGCATAAATATGGCTGCTTCCGGGTTGTAAACTGAGAGCCGTTTTTACTTTTTTGGGTTTAGCAAGCTTATCTAAATTTTTCAAAAAAAAGTTGATTTCTTTATGAACTAAATTAAGTTCAGTTAAAAAAGTATCGAAAGTACCTTTGCGAAAATCTTTGTAAATCGCATCGTATAGTTGTTGTTCGTTTCCTTTCAAAATATCTTTCAACTTTAGTAAAGTTTCCTTTCTAAACGCCACATCTTTTGTTTGATGAGTGTTGAAGAACTCCTTCTGCGATTGAAATATTTTAGCGAATTCCATTTCCTTAATTTTTAAAAATGAGTTGAATTATTTATTGTTTTCAGTCACTAATTCAGGTGTGTATAAAGCTGCTTGAAATTCCGGTTGGTAATCATAGCGAACTAATTTTTTAAGTTCCAATGATTTGATAAAGGCTGATAACGGACCATCTGAAAGATTAAATTGAATATCTTCAGCCTTTTTGCTTGTTGCTTTTTTTATTGCTCTTACATCACTGTAACCGTGTGTTAACTGGCCTTTTGTATTAAGATTGATAAAATTCGAACGGTTAATTTCAGGTATTGAATTGGTAACCTCTAATTTTTTACCTGTCATTGAAAAATCTAAATTCCCTTTTTCATCGTAATAAGTGAAAGTTACATTGTTTCCATCAGTATTATAATCAATAGGGATTAACCATTTTGGTAAATTATATCCAACTTTTCCACGAACTCTTGCTAATTCGGTATTAACAGGCAATTTCAACACATAACCCCATAGACTTTTGTCATTTACTTCACCCATTAAAGAAATCAGTCCCCAATTACTTTTATTTGGTTTAGTGGTTACAATAGAGATAGAGAGTTCATTGTATGAATCATTATCACAAAAATGGTAAGCATAGGAAGTAATAGCGATCAATCCTCTACCGGGTGTATAAGAAATCGGTTTGACCAATTCGTTTACTTCCGCAGGAAGCAGCTCTTTTATTTTGCTCATATCTGCTGTATAAATAGCAGTAATACTACTATTGCTGTAATAAAAGTTCGGTGAATATGTGATAAAGCCAACATCTTTTTTTTCTTTGTGAAGGGTCTTGAACCAGCTTAAATCTATATCAGGTCTTTCCTCTGCGACTACGGAAAGGGGTGAGTTGGAATGGAATCTGTCAAACATACCGCCCTTTAAAACAGGTAGTTGATGACCTGCCAATTCAATAATGGTATCGTTTTTAGCTATTGAATCGTTGTTTATTGCTTTCAGATTTGAATTTGCAGATGCTGTATTAATGATGGCACTGCTTAGAAAGAAGCCTGGTATAAAAAGTAGAATTACACCAAGGGCTGCTACAAAAAATATGATTTTTATTTTTTTCACTGTGTTATAGTTTTATTTAGTATCTGAGTTTGTTTTAATTTTTTCAAGTTCTTTCATTACTACTCTAGCCATTTCTTTAGAGCTAAAAGGATTTTGACCAGTAATTAAATTACCGTCAACAACTACTTTTGAAGTCATAGGAATAAAAGCTTTTTTATAATCGGAGTTTCTTTCCTTTAATGCTGCTTCAAGATTAAATGGAACTTTCTTTTTTCGTCCGGCAAGACTTTCTTCAAACCAATTAAATCCAGTTATCTTTTTGCCTTTTATCAAATAGTCGCCATTGGAAAGTTTAACATTCAACAATCCGCCTACACCGTGACAAATCGCAGCCACTTTTTTATTGTTCTCAAAATGATCTTTAATGATTTTTTGTAGAATAGTATCATTTGGAAAATCATACATAGTCCCATGTCCACCTGCTAAATAAACACAATCAAATTCTTGTTTTGATACTTCTTTTAAACTTTTGGTGTGCTTTAATTCTTCTCTAAATTGAATATTATTCCAATATCCTTTAGATACTTTATCCAAAACTAAAGGTCTTAAACTTTCAGGATCAATCGGTGTATCTCCACCGTTTGGACTTGCTATGGTAATTTCAAACCCTTGCTCTTTAGCTTTATCATAGATATGGGTAAGTTCACTGAGCCATAGACCAGTTGGCAATTGGCCATCGTCATACATATTAATCCCAGTAACAATAATTAATAATTTCAATGCGTTCATAATATCTCTTTTTGATGATACAAAGTTCCGTCTTAAATGCAAAGCAGAAGTAACCTAATCAACTGAAGTTATAACATAATCTCTGTTGTTGTTGAAATTTTAATTATAAAAAACGAGTCAGAAAGTAATTTGCTTGTAATATGAGGAACATTAATATTTGGATATGCAAACGAAAATTGCAGATAATGATAAGGGCATATTTTTAAATCCGTAACTTTTTTAAATGCCTTTTTCGAATTCAAGAATTCCACAAAAGAATGTTACAACTTAATAACATTAAAAATGTATATGGATTAAAATTTTTTAAAATTTTTTAACGTTTAACCCCTACAATACATACAAACCGTCTCCCAATTAAATATCAGATTAATTATCTTACAAAACAACCTCAGAATAAGCCAATTTCTTTAAATCATTCATAAAATGGTTTGTAAATTGTTCAGTAAGGTTCACTCTTAAAAAAAAGTTAAAACGAAAGTTTTAGCTTTTTTTTTGGCCTTTTTGCTGCGATTTAACCATCTTTTACATCTAAAAAGCAAGCGGTTTGTAAATCTGTAGAGTTAACTCTACAGGACACAAACTACCCATAAGATACTGTAAACATTAGACTTAAAGATTTTCACAATCTTTATTTTAACAATAATTTTAGTTTATGTAAAAAGAAAAAGCAACGGTGCAAGGCAAAAACATCAGCATAGTATAATCCCCCGAAAATTGGCATTTTGAAAATGACACCCTTTATTTCATCTTTTGGGCTATTTGCTTAAAAAAAATTACCTTTATCCGGCATTACCGCTTTAAAAGAAATTAAAATTTATTTAAGCCTTAAATCCAATCCTATGAGCCAAGAAGAATTATTGGTATTAATCCGCAAAAAAGATGAAAGAGCTTTCACCCATCTCTATGATATGTATTCAAAAAGCTTGTTTTCGGTAATAAATGTTCTGGTGAAAAACCGGGAAGAAGCCGAAGATGTCCTGCAGGAAGTCTTTGTAAAAATCTGGAAGAACATCGATACGTACAGCGAAAGCAAGGGCCGGTTCTACACCTGGATCCTTAATATTGCAAGGAATACATCGATTGACAAGCTGCGATCCAAAAATTTCAACAACACACAAAAAAACCTTTCCTCGGATAATTTCGTAAATCTCTTAGATGATAGCAGTAAGCTCATAAACAGAATTGATTCTATAGGAATTCAGGAATTCGTAAAAAAACTGAAACCAAAATGTATCGAGATTATTGATCTGCTATTCTTTAAGGGATACACCCAGCAGGAAGCATCGGACGAGCTTGCCATGCCGCTGGGCACTATCAAAACACAAAACAGAAACTGTATCAACGATTTAAGAAATTATTTAAAGATATAATGGAAGCGAAGGAATATATTGAATCAGGCATTTTAGAACTGTACGTTTACGGCCTGCTGACAGAAAAAGAGAATCTGGAAATTGCCGAACTGGCTAGAGAAAACCCGGAGGTTGAAAGTGAAATCATTTCAATAGAAAAAGCTGTTTCGGCCTTATCATCAAGCTTCTCACCTTTTCACTCGGTTGCTAATTTCGAGAAAACAAAAGCGCGTCTAGAGCTTAATCATGCCAAAGTTGTCAATATAAAGCCATCATCAAACCTGCCGCAATACTTGGGCTGGGCAGCTGCAGTATTAATGTTGTTAGGTTTTGGATATCAGACTTTAGAACTGTCAAAATCTAAACAGGCAGTCTCTGAGGCTGGAGGCGAAAAAAATAAAATTGAAAGGGATTATGCTTTTTTAGATCAGCAGAATAAACAGACTGAGAAGAACCTAAGCATTGTGAGAGATATTAAAAACACAAGCGTTACTCTGGGCGGACAATCTTTATCTCCAACATCATTTGCAAAAGTGTACTGGAACAAAGAAACAAAAACGACTTATATCGACGCGGCAGGTCTGCCAAACCCTCCAAAAGGAATGGTTTACCAGGTTTGGTCTTTAAAACTAAGTCCGGTGCTTACCCCGACAAGTATTGGTCTGCTGGATAATTTTGAAGAAAACTCCCAAAAAATCTTCGCTGTAAGCCAAACCGATTCAGCTGAAGCTTTTGGCATCACGCTGGAACCTGCAGGGGGAAGCCTGACACCTACAATGGAGCAGCTTTATACTTTAGGAAAAGTTTAACCCCATAAGAAGTCCTAACTAAAAAGTGCATATTGATCCTGTTCAATATGCGCTTTTTTGGATTTAATACTGCACACTGGTGGAATTTCACACAAACCGATTACAGACTGCTTTAATTCTGCTGGCTGAAGTGGATACCCTTTTCTTATGCAAAAGCTAAGACAATATAAAGAAATATTGGGGTAGATACTTTTTTTGGTGTATTTTTCTTTTTTACAATCACATTGATATTTATCATCTATTTAGTTTTCTGCTCTCACTCTAATTATCAATTGTTGCCCAGCTGTAGTAAAAAAATTGATTCACTTCTTTTTTATAAGATGGATTAATGATCTCAGATTACTTATAGTAGACAAGGTAATTATAAAATTAATTAATAATCATGTAAATTGTCACTAAATTAATTAATCTAACTTTACTCAATAAGGAATTGATTACTCCTATGCAAAATTAAGTAAACATTTTTTGGAAGATTATGTTTATGGACAGACCCGTCGCAGCATACAACGCCGCTGACGGGTTCTATTTTTTTATAGCTTGTTTCAGTCCCCTCGTATAGGTCCGGAACTGTAGTTAATTAAGTACTTATGAGAGATTGATTTTGTATTTTTCTTCTACTGGTGATGCAGGCTTGTTAGTTGCGAGATGTCCTATTTGAAATACTTTTTCAATAAATTCAATACTTTGATCTACTGAAGTATTTTCATTTTTTAAGTGGGATGCAAAATGGTTTGTTAATTTTTGAATAATCCTTGAACTGATTAAATCCATCTGTGCATCATCAAAATGGGTTGTTTTCTTTTTTTGAAAAGCAAATTCTGCTGATACAATATCATTTAGCTTGGATTTTAAGGCATGAATAGTCGGAGCACATTTTCGGCCGTTCACCCAGGTATTCAGTTCTAATTTCAGATCATCAATAATGGCTTCCGCAGCAGGAATATGCTGTTTTCTCTTTTCTAGCGTGTCATCAGTAATTTGAGATAAATCATCCAGATGTATCAAAGTTACACCGGGGATTTCTTCTACATTGGTATCTACATTGCGAGGGATGGATAAATCCAAGATCAATAAGGGTTTCTGTAAAGCAAGCGATGTTTTGTCAATAGTCGGATTTTGTGCTCCTGTAGCTACAACCAGCACATCGGCCTGCTGCAGTTCCTGTTTTAAATCAGCATAATCTTTTACAATAACATTCAGCTTGCCAGCCAGTAATTCGGCTTTGTTTTTTGTTCTGTTTATAAGGGCAATATGGCTGTTTTTAGTATGTTTTACTAAGTTTTCGCACGTATTTCTTCCTATTTTCCCCGTTCCGAATAACAAAATATTTTTGTTTCCAATATCCGCCACATTTCGGATAATATACTGCACTGATGCAAAAGAAACTGAAGTTGCACCAGAAGAAATTTTCGTCTCCGTTTTAACTTTTTTGCTCGCCTGAATAACTGTATTTACCAACCGGTCCAGAAATGTATTGACCAAACCTTCCCGTTTACTATTGTTAAAGGCGGTTTTAATCTGGCTGATGATTTCAAAATCACCCAGAATCTGACTGTCTAAACCTGTTCCTACCCGAAACATGTGGCTGACAGCTTCTTCATTCTTATATATATAAGCAGCTTGCCGAAATTCTTCTACAGATCCATTGCTATTTTCGCAAAGCAGTTTGATGAGCTCATAAGGATGATGGGCAAAACCATAAATTTCAGTTCTATTGCAGGTAGAAGTAACTATTAATGATTCTATACCTTCCGCTTTGGCCTGCATCAATAAATCAGATTGCGCTTTAGTATCTAAACTAAATTTTCCTCTAATTGCTGCATCTGCTTTCTTATAGCTTAACCCTAATGCGTAAAAAGTAGTGGATCTGGACATATTAAAATTTTCCATATTTATGCTCTGCTTAAAAAGTTCAAAAAAATATTACTAACTAATTTATATATAATAACGCCAGAAGGATTTAATATATCGCTGTGGAATAAATGGATTCAAATTGGCAATTTTATATAATTCATGCCATTATACAAGAAATCATAGTTTCAAAATATTTATATACTGATTGTATAATATTAAGAGTCCGGCACTGCAAATAGTAATGAAATATAAAACGCTGCCTTAATAAGGCAGCGTTTTGAGAAGAAATTTATTTTTGAACTATAGGAGTTCTCAATGATTCTAAAACAGCAACAATATCAGTATAAAGTTCTGTATTTGAAGCAACGCCATTCGCATTGGCCGCAGCTCCAACATATCCTTCAAATTTTGTATAATCTGCACTGCTTGATTTTGTTCCCATACGAGGATTTTTTGCAGGATCATGAGCAGCAACCATGTTCAAACCAGAATATGTATTTACAGCATTGGTGCCTCCCGTGTTAAATGAAAAGAAATCAGTCAGATTATCTGATAATTTAGCAATATTAGTAGACTGGGTAGTTCCAGTTTCTGCCAACAAAGGGGCAAAATGTGCCTGCAGGTTTCCTGCAGCATTCGATTGAACGTCAGCAACAATTAATCCTATAGCTGAATTTACGACTTTTCGGAAACTCAAACGTCCCTGCTCGATCATCTGACCTGAATTATCCGGATCGGCAACCATTTTAGTCCCGCCTAAGCGTTCATAGATTGATGCCTTTACAGGAGGTGCTGGGGTTTCGTCGTCATTACTGCTGCAGGAAATCATAGCTGCAGATGCAGCAAGTAATACACTAAGTGTAAGTTTTGAATAAATTTTCATAAATTTAAAGGTATTAAAGGGTTAATTAAAAAAACGATTTATCTTTTGAGACAGTCTATAGCTCAAACTATTTTGATTCATGGGGCAGACTTCTTTGTTTGCTAAATTGGCTGGTAAAATATAACGCTGGGCATCATAACGTCCTTTAGCCATCAGCTCGTTGAAAACTTTCTCAGAGTTTGTAATTTTATTATTGTGGAAGTACACCACAACATTTCTTTTAACGATGATAGAGTCTGATGTCAGGCCTTTTATGCTTCTTAAGTCGGCACAGATTTTTCTGGCCTGCAGAGAATCAATATCTGATTTAAAATCGATTCTGCTTACCTGAAGATTTGGGGTGTCATAAACGGGCGGTTTGGCCGTTATAATGTGAAAAAGCAAAATCGCGACAAACAGTACAAATATTCCGCTCAGAATTAAAAGTCCTTTTTTGATTATTTTATTAGTCTTCATAATTTTTTATGGTTTTAAAATTATCTACGTGTACTTCAGAGCTGCGGTTTTAGAAATAGTTGCAAATCGATCAATTTAGAATCATTTTAAATACAGAAATTACCTAATAATTTAATTATAAAGCAGATACTAGAAAACTCTGGCAAGATTAAATCCAAAAAATATATCTCCTTTTGTCCAGTCTCCTGTTGTTCTTCCAAGATATCCAGCTTCATCAATTGCTTGAGAGCTGGTAAAATGCATTTGAAAAACATGCCCGCCGGTTTCTAAATCAAAACCTATAGATAACGGATTTTTATAAAGAGAATTTGGTGCTCTGTTTAAATGCGCCGCATAATCCATATTTAAAGACCAGCGTTTAGCGAATTTATATCTACCTCCAAACCCCACGGCATATTGAGTATTGCTTTGGTCTACGTCTTCAACAAAATTTTGATGAAAGAATGACGGCACAATTTCTAAAGACAGCTTTTCAGAAAATTTTCTGGAAATCAGCAGCTGCGCAACATAAGTAAGCCTGTCTTTAAATTGAAGTTTCGGATACAGACTTTCTTTTAATGTATTATTAATAGACAAACTATTAAATCCGGCGATAGTAACAGGGAAACCGTCTTTTATTTGAGGAAACAGCATATATTTTGTTGCAAAGTCATAAGCAAATTCACTTCGGGCTGCACTTACATTAAGTCCATTTGTTACACCGTAAATAAATTTAATCTGCGTATTGGCATTATCGAGTCCATAAAAACCTTCAAAACCATCTTTAATAGAGCCGAATCGGTGTGCAACAACAAAATACAAATCGCCTTTTGCGGCCAATTTTGTAGATTCGAGATTAACGATTTTTAAGGCTTTGAATGCAGATGTCACTTTTTCTTTTGCAGAAGGAGTTTCTACTCCAGACAATAAATCGGTTTGGGAGAAGGTTAACAGCGGAAATAAAAAAAATAATAGAATAAAGTTTTTCATGAGGTTAGTTTTAAATTGTTATTTGTATTAGTGTACAACTGAAGATTGGTCTATTTTAAATTCCTGGAGCAATTCGTCATATCCTAAAAAACGCCCTTTAATTTTTAGGGTTTTTCCAGATATAATATTTTGCGGCAAACGGTTTTTGAATGTCACAAATACTTTTTCGCTCATAACAATTCCATTACTGGCTTTATCAATACTTGTTACTCGTGCAGATAGTTCAATTGTTTTGTCCTGATATTTGATGTAAGCCAGACTGTCGTTTGAAGTAAACTCTCTTTCTAGTTCGCTAACGGTTACAACATAATCGGCAGTTTCTGATTCTATATTTCTATGCCCTTTGTAGATGTAGAGGTACGCTGAAATTCCGATTATTATAAAAAGGAAAATTGTAATTAGTATTTTTTTTCTCATAACTGGTTTTTAGTATTTCAAATTATCTACGTTAAAAAATACCTATTGGATTTAAATCATTAAATATGCCTCTTGCCAAATCTGTATTATTCTTTTCAACGTATATAATTTTGAAATGCCTGATGATCCTTAAAAAAATCATGTATTTATTTATAACTAAAAACCAATCTTATGAATTTAAAAACCCTTTTCGCCATCTCATCATTAGCTTCAATTTTTGTAAGTTGTGCCAACGATGATCCAAGTACTTTAATTGACTCTACACCAATTAATGGTTTGGCAACATACAACCAAAATGTAAAATCTATTATTGATAATAACTGTGTTGTATGCCATGCGGCAGTTCCTAAAAATGGAGCGCCGATGTCTTTAGTTACTTATGAACAGGTTAAAAATGCAGTTTTAAATCGAGGATTGCTTACACGAATTTCTTTAGAAAATGGAGATAGTTCCTTAATGCCACAGGGTGGCCCAAGATTGCCTCAAGCGACTATTGACATTATAAATAAATGGAATCAGGATGGATTATTAGAAAAATAATCTATAACAAGAACATGAAGAAAATCATAATAATGCCAATGCTATTGGCTTCTTTTATTGTTTTTTCACAAGAAAAAATAGTAACCAAATCTGCAACAATAACTCTGGAAGCTTCAGTACCTTCTTTTCAGCCGGTTGCAGGAACTAACAGCAATGTAACTTTTGTTTTGAATCCCGCAACTGGAGAAGTAGCAAGTCTGGCTTTAATGAAAGGATTTGAATTTGAAATGGCATTAATGGAAGAACATTTTAATGAAAATTACATGGAAACCGATAAATATCCAAAAGCTATTTTTAGAGGGCAAATAGAAGGATTCGACATTAAAAATCTAACTGAAGATTATAAAGATTATATCATAAAAGGAAAATTAGAAGTACATGGAAAATCCAAGGATATAAGTGCCAGTGCAAAAATTACAAGATCGGGTTCCAGAGTCACCCTTATATCTGATTTTGAAATAAATGCAAGTGATTTTAACATTCCAATTCCAGCGCTTATTAAATATAAACTGGATAATAAAGTCAAAATTCAAATTATTGCAGTTTTAAAATAAGACTGCGCAAAAGTAGAATGATTTTATAAAAAAATAAAGGCGAAATAATGAAAAAAACAATACTTATTGCAATGCTGTGTGTTTGCGCCATTGGCGTATCACAAGAAAAAATGGTCAGTAAATCGGCAAAAGTTACTTTTGAAGCTTCCGTTCCTTCTTTTGAAGAAGTTAAAGCAGTAAATCGGAATGTTACTTTTGTTTTGAATCCAGCAACAGGAGAGATTGCAAGTTTAGCACTGATGAAAGGTTTCCAGTTTAAGGTTGCTTTAATGGAAGAACACTTTAATGAAAATTACATCGAAAGTGACCAATATCCAAAAGCCGTATTTAAAGGAAAAATAGAAGGATTTGATCTTCAAAGTTTAAGCGCAGATGCTAAGGATTTTATCATTAAAGGCAAATTAGAACTTCACGGTAAATCCAGGGATATAAATACAGCTGCAAAGATAAGCAGATCACCATCAGGTGTCAGCATTTCATGTAATTTCAGCGTAAATGCCAGTGATTTTAATATTGAAATCCCAAATTTGGTTAAAAGCAAGCTTTCCAATAAAATAAATATCCAAGTTGTCGCAGTCTTAGGTACAAAAAGACAATAACCTCCTAAACACTATCTTGAAAAGTCAGTAATTTTTATATCAAAAAAATGGAGGAAGAAATACAAATTGAGGACGGTCTTACCCTTATTCGTTTCCAGAACGACAGTTCAGAATCTTTTTCTGCACAGCGCGAAATAGGTGCCGGGCTGATACAGTTTCATTTCGGACTAAAAGGCAATGCATTTTTTTTGTCCAGTCAGAACCATTGCACTTTAGAATTGAAAGAGGAAAAATCACTGATTTTGTGCAATCTGCAGCATCAGTCATTTCTTAAGTTAGAACTTTCTCCAAATTCATGGGTGATTTCTGTTATTGTTTCGATTAATAAATTTCACTCGTTATTTTCCGTTCAAGCAGATTATATTTCTATTTTAAGCCCCGATAAGAAGAAAAAAAAGTATTATGCCGAAGGGACCATCTGTCCTTCTATGGCTGTTGTTTTGAGCCAGTTATTTCATTACAGCCTTCATCCTTCCCTAAAGAACCTTTATTATAAAGGAAAAGGATATGAATTATTGAGTTTGTATTTCAATAAAATGGAAGATCCAAACGCAGTGCAATGTCCGTTTTTGATTGATGAAGATAACGTGCTGAAAATCAAAAAAGCCAGAGAAATACTTATCGCTAATATGGCCGAACCGCCAGGACTGCAGCAGCTGGCAGATGAAATTGGACTGAATATGAAAAAATTAAAAATAGGCTTCAAACAAATTTATGGTGATACGGTATACGGTTTTCTGTTTGACTACAAAATGGATTTCGCCTTAAAACTATTGGACAGCGGTTCTTACAATGTAAATGAAGTCGGGCTGAAAATAGGATACAGCACCGGAAGCCACTTTATTGCGGGATTCAAGAAAAAATTTTCCACAACCCCAAAAAGATATCTAATGTCCATTAACACCAATCATAAAAACAGTATCGCTTTTATAAATTAGAGCATAAATAAAAATATATTGATTAATTTCTAAGAAACGGCAAGCACTGAGTTTGAACAAAGCTTAAAACAAAAACGATAATGAAAGGCGTATTATTAGTAAATTTGGGATCTCCCAAAAGTCCCGCACCAAAAGATGTAAAACCGTATTTAGATGAATTTCTAATGGATAAATACGTGATCGATGTTCCGTATTTGTTTAGAGCTTTATTAGTGCGAGGCATCATCTTAAGAAAAAGACCCGAAGAATCGGCACATGCTTATGCAAAAATCTGGTGGGATGAAGGTTCGCCCCTTGTGGTGCTTTCAGAAAGAATGCAGAAAAAAGTACAGCCTTTGGTAAATGTACCGGTTGAACTTGCAATGCGTTACGGAAGCATGACCATCGAGAAAGGACTTCAGGAATTAAACGATAAAGGAGTTACCCAAGTACTGCTTTTTCCGTTATATCCTCAATATGCAATGGCTTCGACTTTGACTATTTTGGTAAAGGCTGAAGAAATCCGCAAGAAGAAATTCCCACACATGACTTTTACTGATGTTCCTGCGTTTTACAACAAACCGGATTACATCAGGAATTTAGCCGATTCCATTCAGAAACATTTAGTTGGTTTTAATTACGATCACTTATTATTCTCGTATCACGGAATTCCCGAGCGTCATATTCGCAAGACAGATGTAACCAAATCACATTGTAAAATTGACGGTTCCTGCTGCAGCATTCCATCTCCAGCACACGATTTCTGTTATCGTCACCAATGTTATGAAACTACAAGACAAGTCATAAAATTATTAGGACTTCCTGCTGATAAATACAGTCTGACTTTTCAATCGCGTTTAGCCGGAGACAAATGGTTAGAACCTTATACAGATGTTGAAATTGATAACATGCCGGCAAAAGGAATCAAGAAACTAGCGGTTGTAACACCGGCTTTCGTTTCGGATTGTTTAGAAACACTCGAAGAAATCGCCATGCGCGCCAAAGAAGATTTTGAGAAAAATGGAGGAGAAAATTTCCTGGCTATTCCCTGTTTGAATGACGACCAGAAGTGGTGCCAGACTGTTAGCAGCTGGATTAATGAGTGGGCTGAATAATGCTAAAATAGCAATAGGGAATATTGGAGCTTTCATTATTAATATATCAATTCGCCCCTTGTATTCATTTTAATTTATTTTTTTACCTCTTTTAAAACCAAAAAGAATATTAAAGCGTAAATGACTTTATAACTTAAAAAAAGTAATTATGAAAACTAGAAAATTTTTAGCAGCAGCAATCCTGGCATTAGGATTTGGATTGACATCATTTGCACAAAAAACAGTAATGGTTGGTGGAGCAGCTATGTATCCTAATAAAAATATTATAGAAAATGCGGTAAACTCAAAGGATCATACCACCTTGGTAGCAGCAGTAAAAGCAGCAGGATTAGTTGAAACTTTACAAGGTAAAGGGCCATTTACTGTTTTTGCACCAACAAATGAAGCATTTAGTAAATTGCCGGCTGGAACTGTTGAAACATTATTGAAACCTGAGAATATTAAATCATTACAAACTATATTGACATATCATGTAGTGGCCGGTAAAATGAATAGTTCTGATATTGCAAAAGCAATAAAAGCTGGTAAAGGAAAAGCTTCTTTAAAAACAGTTAGCGGCGGAACTCTAACTGCCTGGATGGATGGAAAAGATTTGTACATTAGTGACGAAAGTGGCAATAAAGCTAAAGTTACAATTTCAGATGTAAATCAATCTAATGGTGTCATTCATGTAGTGGATACAGTACTGCTTCCAAAAATGTAGTCTGCTGAAAATAAATTACAATTAAGCCCTGAAATTTCAGGGCTTTTTATATAATTACTATGCGACAATAGTAATAGTCAATTGTATAAGAGATTTTGATTACCATTTTATTGTCAGCTCAAAACTTTAAATGTAAGGAATTGATATCTTTTTTTTTACAAAAAATTAAGGCTGTTTCTTTTTATTTAGGGTAAAATAACATATAAAACTAAATATATTTCTGCTTCAATCCCCAACGGTACATCCAAACCAAAATACTGAAGACATAGAAAGACAGCCTCTACTTCCAGTACGCCAATCTCTTTAAATCCTCCATAAAATGGTTTGTAATCTGTCCTTTAGGGGTCACTTGACGGGACATAAAAACAGTAAATACTTACAAGAAAAAGACTTAGAAAAAGACTAAAAATAGGGCAAAAAAAGTCCATCTTAAAAAAATGGACTTTGAGTGTAGAAAAGCATATTGCGAATTCCACTCCCAAAATTCTACTGTTTCAATAAAAATGAAGTAAGCCGAATTAATTTTTTGTTTAAATTCTCCGATCTTTAAAACGATATAATTAAATATTATTTAATTAACTATTCTTTTAGTTTTAACTGACTAACTTTATAGAACTTACTTAAAAAATCAAATTGAAATGAGTTCAAATATTTCAGTTAGTAAAATATGTATTTATTATTATGAATTTATCGCACATAAAACCACCAAAATATTGTTCTTCAAAATAATTCATTGACTTTTGTAACACGACTATTTTTTACTTGTCCAAATAATAGTAACAATACTGTTACTGTTAAATTTTAAAATAATGGACAAATTAAAAAACAAAGTTGCCGTAATAACAGGAGGTAGCAGTGGAATTGGTTTAGCGACAGCCAAAGAATTTATCGCAAATGGTGCAAAGGTTGTTATCTTTGGAAGAAATAAGCAGTCACTTGACGAAATAACAAAAGAGTTGGGCTCTATGTGCTATGGAATTCAGGGCGATGTAACTAATATTTCCGATTTAGAAAAATTATACACCGACACAAAATCAAAATTTGGCGGAATAGATATTGTCTTTGTAAACGTAGGACAAGGAAAATTGGCTCCAATTGCTGAAACATCAGAAACCTTTTTTGATGAAATGATTAATGTAAACCTGAAAGGAGCATATTTTTCTTTACAAAAGGCTATTGCACATTTAAATCCAAATGCTTCTATCATTATTACTACTTCTTGGTTAAATGAAATTGGCTTTGGCGGAAGTAGTTTATTGAGTGCCAGCAAGGCCGCACTTCGTTCAGTTGTACGCGTTGCCAACGCCGAACTTGCTTCACAAGGAATTAGAGTGAATGCGGTGAGCCCTGGACCGATAGGAACACCCTTTTGGGGCAAAATTGGATTATCGGACGATGTTTTACAAGGTGCTGCCGAAGCAATAACCAATCAAACGGCACTAAAAAGATTTGGACAGCCTGAAGAAGTTGCGAAAGCAGTGCTATTTCTAGCCTCAAATGACTCATCATATATTACTGGACACGAAATAGCTGTAGATGGTGGTATAAATCAAGTTTAATCTATAAATCAGTCAACTGTAAACTTTACGGTTTGCAGTTGGCTTTATCTTATAATCATGAAAAATCCTTTTCAACTTAATTATACTGACCAAATAGATACAGACTTGGTTAAACTTGCTATCAGTGGCGATAAAAAAGCATTACAAAATCTTATTATTAGACACCAGTTATTTATATATAACCTTGCCTTAAAAATGACAAAAGGCGTTGAAGATGCTGAAGATTTAACACAAGAAGTATTTATTAAAGCTATTACGGCTTTGGCTAAATTCGAAGGTAAAAGCAGCTTTAGAACCTGGCTGTACAGAATTACTATAAATCATTTTCTAAATACTAAAAAAAGTAAGGCTGAATTACAAACAACAGACTTTGAAACATACTTCGATTCAATTGATACTATTCCTAATCATACCTTAACAACGGATGAACAAAATGAGCTCACCGACTCAATAGAAGAAATTAGAATTAATTGTACAGCAGGAATGCTGCTTTGTCTTGACAGAGAACAGAGGATGATTTATATTCTTGGAGAAATGTTTTGTATTGACCACAATTTAGGTTCTGAAATTTTAGGAATTTCTGCAGGTAATTTTCGGATACGTTTAATGAGGGCAAGGCAGGACTTATATAATTGGATGAACGAAAGATGTGGATTGGTAAACAAGTCTAACCCTTGCAGGTGTGCAAAAAAAACAAAGGCATACATTAAGGCAGGTTTTGTAGACCCTAATAATTTGGTATTCAACACTCGTTATAAGAAAAAAATTTACGAAGTGTCAGAACATAACGCATTGCCAATTACAAATACAATTGAAGACCTGAACAAGGATGTTTTTCAGCAACATCCTTTACAAGAACCAGTTACTTCACAAAAAATAGTTAGAGAAATCTTCAATAATGATTTCATCAAATTAATTTTAAAAACATAAATCAGAATGATTGAAGAGAACAGTCACCAATACAAGTTTTGCATCATCGGCGGCTGATCGCCATCATGTTTTATTCACAAAAAACTTATATTCAAATTCAAATTAATCTATTTGATGGCTATGGCTACAGTACAATACTGAGCCTTGTCAATTTCAAAGTAGTCCAATACTCAAAAATGTATTAGGAACAAAATTTTGCATTCTACAATTTAAAATAATAAATAAATGAAAAATAATAAAAAAACATTCGTACTTGTACATGCGGCATGGCATGGTGCATGGTCTTTCGATAAGACTAAAAAGAAATTAGAAGAATCAGATGTAAAAGTAATCACTTTTGACTTACCGGGACATGGTAAAGACAAGACTGAAATTAAAGATATTTCGCTTGCTGCCTATGTTCAAAAGGTAAAAGATGAAATCCTTAAATTGAATGAGCCTGTTGTTTTGGTGGGACACAGTTTAGCAGGGTTTGTAGTTTCGCAGGTAGCCGAAGAAATACCGGACAGAATTGAAAAATTGGTATTCATATCCGCTATGATTCCCTATGAAGGAAAAACTGCTTTTGACATAATTAGCGCAGATACAAAAAGTCAGCTTTTGCAAAACTTAATTTTTTCAGAAGACAAAAGCTGGGCTACAGTAAATGAGGAAACGCTTAAAAATGTTGTGTACAACAGAGCCTCCGCAGAACAAATCATTGAAGCTACACCGAATTTAGTACGTCAAGCTACCCAGCCGTTCTTTGCTGTAGTTGCAACCACTGCCAATACTTTCGGCAAAATTGACAAAACATACATTATCTGTGAGAACGATAAAATCATTTCATCTACTGCACAAAGAAATTTAATTGAACAAATTGGAATCCGTAAATCTCTCATACTTGATACCGGACATGTGCCGAATATCGAAAACCCTGATGCACTGGCACTAGCAATTTTAGATTCATAATTTATTATAGATTAAATTATTTATCATAAGAGAAAGACATTTTTGAAATTGACTTTAACCGCTACAATAAATACAAAACAATTATCTTACAAATTCACCTGAAAATAAGTTAGTTTCTTTAAATTCTTCATAAAATGGTTTGTAAATTGTGTAGTAGGGTCACTTGAGGGGACATAAAATCACTAAAGACCTACAATGAAAGATTTAGAAAAATACTAAAAATAGGGCAAAAAAAAGTCCATTTTTTAAAAATGGACTTTGAATTCAGAAAATGCATATTGTGAAATACACTCCCAGACAATAACATTTAAGTCTGTTTTTAACATGACCCAATTATAAGGTACACAAGAGATACAAAAATAGTAAAATAGAACTATGGCTAGTTTTAGGTCATTCACTAAAATTTTCCTGCTGTTATTATTTCGATTTGATTCCAATCCAAACTATAAACGCAATATTTTCAAATTTCTATGAAAATATTGCGTTTAATTTTACTTCTTGATTGATTTTGTTTTTGCGTGAACATATTAGACAACTACCTCATTGATTGTTTTTACATTAAAGCCAAAAATTGATTTATTTCAGTTCAAAAACCAAATTGGGATGGCTCCTCTTCAATATAGAAAAACACATAGCTGATATTTATAATACTATCCGATCAATACTTCCTTACAATAAATTCACACTTTTATCACCTTTGATCGTTAAAACTGCTCGTGCATAGAATTAAGCAATCCAAAGCGCATCAATTCTTCTATATTACGCTTCAAATTTATTATTCAGATTATTAGCAGAAAACTACATTTATAAGCTTATGTTCTTATTAAGCATAAGTTAATAAATATTAATCGCAATAATTTATAAAATAATGAAAAACAAAACTCTAATTGTTTTTGTATTACTGACGGTAATGCTTCAAATAAAAATGGAGGCACAAAACTTAAAACTTCATCCAAAAGGTTATTTTACTGCTCGCGGATTAGATGTAACCGTGTTTGATGACATTTATCCTGACGGCCATCAAACAGGTGTCACGATGATTCAACATGGTGAACGTGTTATGGCAAATGGAGATTTACGTTTAGAGATTTCGCCTGGTCAATGGTCTCCTGTTCCAAAAGAAGTAGAGAAGAAAATAGATCCTTCCACAAACACGATTTCTCAAAGTTTATCCTATCCTGATGAAACTAAAAATCATATTGGTTTTAATCCGATAAATTATCCGGATTTGAAGTTGAAATATAAAGTAAACGTAACACCGACAGAAGGAAATAATTTCCGAATTACGGTTGATTTGGAAAATGAAGCTGATATAAAATGGTTAGGGAAAATTGGGTTTAATATCGAATTGTTTCCTGGTGATTTATTTGGAAAATCTTATATATGTGATGGAAATTTCGGCATTTTTACTCATTCTCCTTATGGGCCTCTTCAATCACAAATGGATGGACAGAATCTTGGCACTCCTCTCTGTAAAGGAAAAAAAATCACAATTGCACCTGAAAGCGATTTATCGAGAGTAACGATCCAGTCTAATATAGAAGATATTGCTTTATGGGATGGAAGAATCAATCATAATAACGGATGGTTTATTATCCGTTCCCCTATTTCTGCCAGATCCGGAAAAAGGGTTATAGACATTGTTGTTTCTCCAAATGTTATTCCGAATTGGACTTACAAGCCCGTTGTTCAGGTTTCACAAGTCGGCTATTATCCGAAACAATCTAAAGTAGCTATTCTGGAAACAGATCCAAATGATACAGAAACATCGGAAGTAATTTTGATAAAACATGATGAGCTTGGCAAGAAAAACATCAAAACTATAAAACCGAAAAAATGGGGCGACTTTTTAAGGTATAATTATTATCAAATAGATTTTTCTGAGGTAAATGAGGAAGGAATGTACACATTGAGCTATAGAGGAAATGAAACTTCTCCATTTCAGATAAGCAAAAGACTTTATGATCGAGATGTTTGGCAACCTATTCTGGAATACTTTTTACCGGTACAAATGTGCCACATGAGAGTCAATGAAAAGTACCGAATTTGGCATAACTTCTGTCATTTGGATGATGCCCAAATGGCGCCAGTAAATCTGAATCATTTTGATGGATATATTCAGGGACCATCGACACTTACAAAATATAAATCGAATGAAGTGGTTCCGAATCTAAATCAAGGAGGATGGCATGATGCGGGAGACGACGATTTAAGAGTCGAATCTCAAATAGGTACAGTATGGAATCTGGCACTTATGCTAGAAGAGTTTAATATCGAATCTTATGATGCGACTAGTATTGACATTGATAAAAAGATAGTTGAAATTCATCAGCCCGACGGCAAGTCGGATGCTTTGCAGCAAATGGAACACGGACTCGCCTCAATTTTGGGCGCATACCGTTCGATGGGACGTTTATATAGAGGAATAATTACCAACGATCTAAAACAATATGTTTTGCTTGGCGATTTTGGAGGAGTTACAGATAATAAATGGACTGCTAATCCAAGTGCCAAAGATGATGATCGATGGGTTTTTACCGAAGATAATCCTGACCGGGAATTATATGTTGCCGCTGGACTTGCTGCTTCTTACCGGGCTTTAAAGAAAACAAATCCCAAATTGGCCAATGAATGTTTGGAAACGGCCAAAGCGCTTTACAAAACATCTTTGGCAAAATCAAAAAGAACAGAAAATAAAATAGCTATTCTTGTTGAATTAGCACTGTCAACAAATGAAACAAGTTACATCAATCAAATTACAGATTTACAAGGAGATGTATTAAAAAATTTCGATAATTTAGGATGGAGAGTTGGGCGAATAAAACATCTTATTAAAGATAAATCCTTTCTGGACAAATTGAATGTTGAGGCGCAAAAATTTAGTCTGAAAACCAAAAACAATTCCCTTGCAGATTCTCCATATGGAGTTCCGTATACACCTAATATTTGGGGAGCTGGCTGGACTTTACAGGAATTTGGCGTAAAGCAATATTATTTTTCAAAATCATGGCCAGAGTTTGCAAATTATGAAGTGTATAGTAACGCTTTGAATTTCATACTTGGAGTTCATCCGGGCAATAATACAGCTTCCTTTGCATCGGGAATTGGATCTAATTCAGTATTGGTCGCTTACGGCATGAATCGTGCCGATTGGTCTTATATTCCTGGCGGAGTAACTTCGGGAACGGCGCTTATCAGACCAAACTTGCCCGAGCTTAAAAAATGGCCTTACTTTTGGCAACAAACAGAATATGTTATGGGTGGCGGATCTACAGATTTTATG
The DNA here is from genome assembly GCF_900182645.1 of Flavobacterium resistens. Classification (GTDB taxonomy): domain Bacteria; phylum Bacteroidota; class Bacteroidia; order Flavobacteriales; family Flavobacteriaceae; genus Flavobacterium; species Flavobacterium resistens. The sequence goes on from NZ_FXTA01000007.1 coordinate 64,527, forward strand.
TTTTTGATACTGGCTGTTCAAAAACATTTCGCAGATTAAATTTTAAAAGCGATAGAATATAGAAGAGCATTCTATATTCTATCACTTTGCATAAATTTATTCCAATTATATTTTTATAGATACGGTTCCTGAAAATGTTCTTCCGTCTGATGGCCAAACACCTGGCCCTGGATAAAACTGAGGGCGTTTTGTAAAATAATGCTCATCAAAAACATTACTCAGATTAAATTGCAATTTTATGATTTCTGTCAATCGTATAGCAAAATTTAAATCCAGTAGCTGATAAGCAGGAACCAAACCAACGGCTCCGCTTGCAGAAGACGTAACAGTATTAAGTGCATCGGCATAACTTTCAGAAGTATAACTGTAAAGTGCCGAGAAACTAGCTGATGAATATTTAAATGTAATGCCATTTCTTGAAATCCAAGATGGAACACTTTCTACTTTATTGCCGTCGATATTTACATTGGTATTGCCTGATCTAACTACAGCATCTTCGTAACGGGCATCCATAAATGAAGTTGAGGTAAACAATGACAAACTCGTCTTTTTGCCTAATGAAAAATCTCCCTGCAAAAAGAATTCCAATCCAGTAGTTCGGGAATCTCCAATGTTGGTTCTAAAAATAATCAGATTATTTGCTGTATCGGTTTGTGCAAGTGTTCCCAAACGATTGTTGTACTTTAAATAAAAACCTGTTGCATCCCAATTCAGAAATTTCCATTTGCCTCTAAAACCGATTTCTGTATTATAACCATAGGCATCTTTTAAATTTTTATCACTTACTTCATAAACCGACTGCGGAATAATGTCTTTGAAAATAACAGGCCTATATGCTTGCGACCATCCTCCATAAATATTGATATTTGGTGTTAAATCATATTGCGCATTTACGCCAAACAACGGAAAGTGATGTTCAATTTTATTTGACAGATCCTTTTCCGAATAATAAATAGTAGTACCTGTCATATTCGTTTCGCCAATTTCCATTCTAACTCCTGTATTAACTGAAAATCGTTTTGCTAAAAGCCATCGGTTTTCTGCAAAAAATGCAATGTTTTTTGTTTTGAAATGCAGATCTCTTCCCCAGACTGGTGTTACAAGAGTTAAATCAAAATCGCTTCCTGTTGTTCCTTTTCCTTGCTGTTGACGGTGCAGGTCGTTGTTCATATACTGAATTCCTGCAGCAAGAGAATTTGTTTGCTGAAATAATTTGTACGATTGAAGCATCCTCAATTCTGTGGTATAACTATTAAAATGATCAATATCAACCTGACGATTGTTGTATTGAAGTGTAGCAGGAACAATAGTGTCGGCAATATTGGCTGGCTTGTCAAACATTACACTGTTTCTTGCTCCTAAAACAGCCGACGTTGCAAGTCGCAGTTTTGTCGAAGGAGCAACATTCCAATCCGCTGTTATGGACGGAATGTGAATATTGGGTTGGTAATAATTACGGGAACGGGTTGACATTTTTGGATCTTCATAAAACATGCTGTCTGTCAAAGGCCCCGGAATATGTGTAATATAGTTTGAATGTGTCCATTCTAACTTGAAGGTTAGATCTTTTGATACATCATAATAAAGCGAAATTCCTTCAGCATCAAAACTAGAGTCACTATTATCTCTATAACCTGTAATCCATTTACCATTTACCCACGCAGAATATCGAAACTTACCTAATGTGCCAGAAAGACTGTTGTAAGTGCTTACCAGACCATAAGATCCCAACGTATTGACGGTTTCAAAAACAACTTTTTTGTTGGGATCAGGCTGTTTGCTGATATAGTTCAGCATACCTCCAAATTGCGCGCCGTATTGCAGTGAAGCCGTACCTCGAACTAATTCAATGCGTTCTACTGCTTCCATTGGAATATTATAATGACTGGCAGGATAACCATACATATCAGAGTTCGTAATGATTCCGTCTTTGCGGACATTGAATTCCCAACTGCGATGTGCGTCAAGTCCACGAGTAGAAATATTTATTTGATTTCCTGTTCCATCCATATCATAAACAAAAATACCCGGTATTTTGGCAAAAATTTGTCTGCCGTATTTCTCTGTAATAGCACCATTTTTTTGCGCCATATCTATTACTTCATTCTTTTTTCCAGAATAAATGTAAGTACCTTGTACGGGTTCAAGCCGATGAATGTCCAGCGGTATCCGATTTCCTTCCACCGTTACCGGAGAAAGTTTATGCGTTTTTATCGTATCTATTTTAGTTTGTGAAATAACAGCAGTAAAATTAATTAGGAATACTGCAATTAGAATGGTTTTGGTCATATGGTAGATTAGCTAGTTTTTAGAGGTTAGAATTACTTATTTAAACAGCTTAAAAGCAAACTGATATAAACATCTTCTCCATGTCAACCATTCATGCGCAGTTTCAGGAGATTCGTAATAATCATATTTAATTCCTTGTTGTTCCAGCATCGTTCGAAATGCTCCTACTGATTTAGGAAAAGGAGCCGGTTCTTTCGTACCTAAACCTAACCAAAAAAGCTTTATTTTTTTATTTAATGCACTGCCGTCTTTATATTTTCCATCCAAAAAAGTAGAAGCATCAAGAGGATCTGTACTCGGATAATTTGCTGTACCGCTAAAGCCTCCATAGTACGAGAAAGTTTCCAGATTATTCATCATAATCCTCATTGTTTGATTGGCGCCCATTGAAAGGCCTGCAATAGCTCTATTTTCACGATTGGCGATAGTACGGAACTTAGCATCAATCATCGGAATAACTTCGGTAATAAGAACTTCTTCAAAAATAGATTCGGGACGTTCTTTTTTCTCTTTGGCTTCATTGCTTTGCGGTTTAAAAGCATACCCATTATCCATTACAATAATCATCGGTGTTGCCTTTTTTGAAGCAATTAGATTATCTAAAATTAAATTTGCTTTGCCTTGAGAAGACCAACCTGTCTCATCTTCAAAACTTCCATGTTGTAAATAAAGAACAGGATAACGTGCTTTTGTATTTTCATAATAACCCGCAGGTGTATAAATAAAACAACGTCTAAAAGAATTGATCAGCTTTGAGAAATAAATATTTTCAATGACAAGACCGTGAGGCACATTTTTCAATTCGAAGAATTCCTGATCTCTCGACGGAATTTCGATTCCGCTTCCCCATCTTCCTGCGCCGTAGAAATACAAACTTCCAGGATCTGGCACTGAAGCTCCATCAATGTTTAACTGATAATAATGAAATCCCTCATCTTGCAGATTAGATTCTCCTGTCCAAACTCCATTGGCATCTTTTCGCATATCATATTTTACACCACCAATGTCGAGTTGCACCTTATTTGCATTGGGAGCAGCAATACTGGCACGTACGCGTCTTTGCGAATTTACCTGTGGAAATTGTTTTTCTGACTGATTCATTGTTGAAGGTTTGAAATCTTCAACAATTTGTGTTTCCTGACTCCAGCCTGACTGAAAACACAAGCTTAAAACTATAATGACTATATCTAAATATCGTTTCATCTTTGCTTTTTTAAGGTTATTATTTCTCTCTAGCCAAATCATTTACCGCATTAGCGAGAAATACAAACCAAGCTCCACCATCTATAATACACTCATTTTCTCCCCAAAAAAATGGCCAGTCATCTTTATTTTCTAAATAATCCGGCTTTAAAAAGATAAGTCCTGGTACTACTCCACCAGCAATGGTTGTAAAATCGGCACGGTTGTTTCCATAAGCTACTTTTTTAGATCTGTTTCCTACCGCATTCACAAAAGATAAATTGGAATAAGGATGACATCCAAAAATATAGTTCAACCCCTGATAAACATATTCCTTATCCATGATATCCGGATATATTTTATGAATGTAATAATTGGTGCTTGCCCAATTAATTACTTGCGAAGTGCCGCCCCAGCCTCTCTTAACCAAAGGAACTCCATAAGGATTATCAGTATTCTCTTTATTTGTTTTTTCTTTATACTTAATAACATAGCTTCGTAATTTTACTTTGTAGCTATCATCCATAGAAGGCACAGCCAAGAGAGCTGAATTAATATTGAATTCTAAATTTTCATCCAGTAATTTCCAAATTCTATCCAGAAAACCTTTTTTGTAATTTTGGTCTTTTGTGCTTAAATAAAGCTGTAATATCGCAATCATATCACTTCCCTTGCCCCATCTTGACATTGGACTATTATCCGGTTTTGCCTTTTTTTCTATTTCTGTTGCTTCGTTGTACAGCTTTATAGCAAGAGACAAACATTTAGCAGAAAGCTCGTCATTGTAGTCTTTTAAAGCTCTGCTTGCTGATGCTAAAGCGCCTGCGGTTCTGTAATCAAGAAATGAAGAGCGATTTGTAAATGCCCATCTATCATCCATCGTGCCACTTGAAACGCCATTGGATTCATATGGTTTGAGAGAAGGATTATACGGAAGATTATCTGTCTCGGTAGAAGCGTCACCCAAATGATGATACTGGTGCAGATTAGGTACCACAATTCCTCTAACGGGATGACCAATATTCTCAACTTGTGCCACAAGATTCAAAACGCCATGCTCAATTTGCTGTAATAAATCTGGTTGGCCATCGGGACGGTGAATGTCTACAAACTGCGTTTTTTGGTCAATATAAGTTTCATCTCGATTTACTTTGAACTGTTCCCAAGATTCTACAAAACTGTTGATTACGCTGACATGCGAAAAAGTTTGTATATCAAAATCACCCGCATCAAACCAACCTCCAACAGACATTCCTGGAATACGTTCTAAAGGTTTATATTTAGTTTCTGTGGTCGGACCTTGTTTGTAACCATCAAAATGTTCGTGATTCAAAGGTGCCTGAAGACAATCATCTAAAAATGGTTTTCCGTGCCAAACTCTGTAAGCCTCATTGACTTCCATATGGTCCATTTGAACAGGAAACCAAACATCCATTGTAGGATGCCATACTTGTGAATAAACATCATCTTCAATCTGAAAAGTGTTGGTTTTATGATTTCCATATTGAATGTAATAAAGTCCCTTTTCCTTTATGGAACTAAAATCAAATTGAGCATAATTATATCTTAGATAATTTCCCCAAACTTTTACATCGCCTTTTAGTTTTTCAGTAAATTTTCCATCTTCGCCAAGCTTAAATATCGATGCGCTGCTTAATGCTTTATCATTTTTATCCAATTCAATAACAGCCACTTTGGTTTGGTTTGGCATATAACCCACCTGAGAGAATCCAATTACAGGTTCTCTTTTCCAGTTGGGAATTGCATTAGGTTCTACATACCAAGTCAACACTTTTCCTGTTTTATTTGAAGGAAGCATACTTCGCGCAATAAACCATCCATTCTGCCCAAGGTTTCTTCCGTCAAAAAGCAAAATTTCCTGATCTTCAGATTGAATTTTTACAGTTCGCTCAGGATTTTCTGGAGCAAATAAAAAATCCTTGCCAGATGCCAATGGATGTGTTACTATAAATTCATTTCTTCCGCGATCATCAAAAGTGGTATGTCCTGCAAACTGCGGTATTTTTTGAGATAAAGGTTGCATTTGAGTATTTCCTGCAGGATATCTGGGAAATGTTGCCGCTTTTCCATCCGCCAAATAATTACTTTCAGCGTAAGAAGAAGGCAAAAATTCTATGTTAAATCCTGCTCTTCCTTCTAATTTCTTTGGAACAGGTTTATCCAATATAACTGTAATTACAAAACCTTTTCCTTTTGAAGTCACTATAATTTTGGAATCAAAATCAAACTCTTCATATCGCAATGTAACTTCGATGGTATTGTTTACTTTGTCTACTTTTCGACTCGTCATCTTTGGAATTAAATCCCATTGTTCTGGTGTGTTTTGAAGTCTGATAGCGCCACCAGTAACAGTTCTCACGCCATGATGAATGAATTCTATACCAGCTGTTTTCTCATCGAAGAACATTCCGTTGTATTCGTTATTAAAAACCCAGACATTCAGTCCCACTGTTTCAAAATATTCTTTTTCATTTAATACTAAATTTTGAGAAAATGAGATATTAGAAAGACTAAACAATAAAATAACAATTGCATACTGTTTCATAATTTTATTTTTAAGTTTAAAATTTATTTAACTGCCGGATTTATGATTTGATAATTCCCACTAAGATGCATTAAACTAAAGAGGTACATCAATCCATCATAATAAGGATCAAAGTAGCAGTCTTCATAAGGTTCAAGTTTTGCATTCCAGACAGCATGAACAAAATCTATACTTTTTTTATCTTTATTAACTAATGATGCAGTTGCCGAAGTTGCTACCAATCCAATCGAATGTCTTAGTTTTTTAACAGAACCAGCTTGCAAAATAAAATCAGGTTTAGAACCATCCAGATTGAATTGATCTTCAAAAGTGTCCAATCCTTTTGATCTGAGGAAATTTTGAAATTTAGAAGCGTATTCTTCCTGCCATTTTTTATCTTTTCCGTACCAAGCATAATCCATTGCAATGTTCATAGGAACTCGCCAGGAATCATATCGAAATCCCGGTGGCATCCATGGTGTAGGATGAGGTTCGCCAGTAAACTCGGTATAATCTGAGTTTAATCCTGTTATCGGATGCGTTGCTTTATGCAGAAATTGTCGCGAAACATCAGCACATTCTTTGTAAAACTGTTCATGTCCATCTTTTGCATACAATGCCCATATTTCGAAAAATGCTGGAACATGATATGAAGGATCTGTCCAATTGTAACCACCACCTTCAGGCACGAATGATATTTGCTTATGTTCAGTATTGATAATATTGTAAATGTTGCCAGTACCATCTTTTTTCCACATATTATCCAATATTCTTCTGCCTTCTTTGTAATAATCTATTCCTGTAGTATTGCCCCATCTATTTGAAGCAAAAAGCAAGCTTGTTACAAAATATAACTCGCCATCTGAAGCAGATCCAGCCGAATTTTGCTTTTTGGTTTCCGGATTTACACTCCATGCAAAATAACCTTCTCTTGGGCCATCCTGATGTTGCATGTACTTTACAGACCATCTCCAAAGACGGTCAAATACTTCTTTTTTATTAAGCTGAACCGCAACCATCATTCCGTATGACATTCCTTCTGTACGCGCATCCTTATTTTTAATATCCGATACATATCCTAAAGAATCACCTTCTTCAAAATAAACTTTGTTTGATCCTTCAAAAACATCGTAATAGGCTTTGGCCAATTTTTTATCAATCTCATTTTGGCTATAACCCGCTTCTTTAAAAAGATTACGATATTGAGGAGCTTTAAATTCTGATTTTTCTTCTTTCTTTTTATTCTGACTAATAACTAAAACTGGAAAAATCAATCCCAAAATCAGCACCAAATAGTGAAGTCTGACAAGGGATTCGCTTGCGAAATTTTTATCTATTATCATTTTTGTTTTTTTTCTTTATTAATAATTAATTCGAAACCAGTCAAAATCTACATATCCGCCAATATTTTTTGTTGCATAATTGAACAATCCAAAACGATAACCCATAAAGTGAGGAAGTGTATATTTCATTTTTAAAGTTTCACCTATCGGATTCCAAACTTTTCCATCTAAACTATAGAAGAAACTTGCTTCATCTTTTTTATTGGTAAAATCACATTCGATCTTTAAATAAACCTGATTTTGAAGCAAAGGAATTCGTTGTATTTCAACCGGTTTATCCTTAATAGTATTTTCCATAACTACAACTTTTTGATCCTTTTCAGCTTTTACTCCTACCAAACCGTACTCTTTTTGCAAGGCACTCAAGCCTGCAAAATCTCCTTCTTTCATTTGTGAAACATCCAATAAAACAGAAGCTTTGCTCGTTGGACCGATAGTACGTTGTGTAAGTGTATTTCTTGCCTGGAGAAAATCAGTATCAATTCTTCCTGTTTTTAGACGCAGAAATCCTTTTCTTTCTTTTAAAGACCAAAGTGCATTATCAGGATTATGATTCCATTGCCAAACTAATGGCAGCGTTTCTTGCCCTTTCTTTCGATTAAATTCATCAGAAGCAACCAAATTCGGAATTAAACTTTTATTGGATGGCAAGTCTAAGGTTTTTGGAACTTTATTGTTTTTACCCAAAATTGGCCAATCGTTTTCCCATTTTACTGGGACTAAATATGGAATTCTGCCAACAGCGCCAAAATCACGAAAAAGATAAGAGAACCAGCGTCCATCAGTAGTATTAATAAGTCCGCCTTGTGCAACACCTAAATCCTGCAAGCCTATTTTTCCTTCCCAAGGACCTGTGATATTATCTGCTTTATGTATAATCACAGTTCGCATTCCGTCTTTCGGCCAACAGATATTAAATAAATAATATTTTCCTTTAATTTTGAATAATTGTGAACCTTCGGCTCTCAGCATAATAATATTTCCAGCGGGTTCACTGGCATTTTCTATAATGATTTTTTCAGGAGCATTTTGTTTGATTCCAGTTAAGTCATCGTTTAGTTCTACTAATTTGATTTGACCCGTTCCGTAAATCAAATATGCTTTTCCATCGTCATCAAAAAACAAGGAATGGTCGTGATAAGCAGGTTCAAAAGAAACCCTTTGCCAATTTCCTTTTTCTATATCTTTTGTTTTAAAAATATAGGTTTCACCGGTGGTCTGTGCAAAAGTTGTCACATAATAAGTTCCTTTGTGGAAACGCAAACTGCTTGCCCATGAACCTCTTCCGTAGGTACTTTTTCCATCTGTTAAATTTAATTCGGGCATATCTGCCAAAGTATCATAGGCATAATTTATTAATGTCCAATTAACCAAATCTTTAGATTTCATAATAGGCAAACCCGGACTCATGTGCATTGTAGTGCTGCTCATGTAATAATTTTTACCAACTCTTATAATAGAAAGATCGGGCACATCAGAAAAAATTATCGGATTTTGAGCTTTTTTTCCTTGCGCTGAAGCAGTCATCTGAACAATCAAAATGAGGAAGGTAAAAATCAAGCTAATTCTTTTTTTCATAACATAAAAAATTAAAATCCATATTACTTGATTTTGCCTATACCTTCAGTTGTTTGTATTATTTTCTGAATCGTTCCGTCTTTATTATAATGCATATAATCTACACAAATAGAGCGTCTGTAGCTTCCACCCGTTGGCAGACTTCCGTTATGATAGAAAAAATATGATTTGCCTTTAAAGTCAATAATACCGGGATGTGTGGTAAAACTATTTTGCACATTTTCCTGAATAATACCTTGATAGGTCCATGGTCCTGTAATGCTTTTAGCCGTGCAGTATTCTATCATTTCTGGTTTGGTTCCTGCGCTGGCATATACTAAATAGTAAAGCCCTTTTCTTTTATAAACCCAAGGTCCTTCGATATAATTTTTAGGTTTGAAAGTAGTTATCTCCCCATCCAATTCTGTCATGTTCTTTTTAATTTTGACCCATTTACAGCTTCCATTTCCCCAAAACATATAGGCTTGGCCATCATCATCAACAAAAACAGTCGGGTCAATATCGTCCCAAGCGTATTTCATGTCTGTTGTCATTTCATTTATAATAAGCGCTTTGCCAATTGCATCTTTAAAAGGCCCAATAGGACTATCCGAAACAGCTACCCCTATTGCTGCACCACCTCCACTTCTATCATCTTTTTTATGAAATGTAGAGACAAACCAATAGAATTTTCCATCTCTTTCAATACATTGAGCGGCATAAGCATCTCCGGTTGCCCATGAAAATGTACTTGGCGATAGCAATGCTCCATGATCTTTCCAATCTTTCATGTTGGTTGTAGAAAATACATGCCAATCGGCCATTTTATAATTGGTATCTTGTTCCGTTGCCACGTCATGGCCTGTATATAAATACAATGTTCCTTTATGCACGATTGGAGCGGGATCAGCAGTAAAAATATCTTTGATAATAGGATTTTGCGCTTTCATTTTTATTACTGATAAAAAGCACATTAGCATAAATACTATTCTAATTGTTTTTTTCATTATCATGGTTTTCGGTTTGGTTTTATAGTTATTGATCGTATTGTTTACTAATTTGAAACTATTTATTTATGGGAATTAAGGAAATCACAAAGCCTCCTCTTCGAAGTAATTTCACTTCAATAGTTTTATCCTTATTTACTTCCAAAACTTGAAAAGAAAATGCTTTATCGTGTTTTCCATCTGCAATAACAACGGCACGATAATCAATCCCTTCATCTAAAAAATCCAGTTTGATTTCTTTTGTAAGCTCTTCACGCTCAGAGGCACTAATTCCGCCAATGTACCAAGAGCCTCCTTTTCTGCGCGCCATTATCACATCTTTGCCTGGATAACCATCTATAAGTTTGGTTGCATCCCACGTTGTTGGAACTTCTTTTAAGAAGTTTTTCGCCTCGTCAGGTAATTGGTAATATCCTTCAGGCCTGTCTGCAAAATGTTGGAAAGGAGACTCAAAAAGTACGGAAAGCGCCAATTCATGTCCATAAGAAGTGTGATGTGGAAACTGAGAACTGGTAAAAGTCACGGGAGTATAATCCATTGCCCCTACTACATTTCTTGTAAAAGGCAAAATGGTATTATGTTCTGGCGCTGTGGTCGAAAAATCTGGACCATTATTGTACCATTCCGCTCCGCGTACAGCTTCATAAGTCATTAAATTTGGATAAGTTCTTGACCAGCCACGCGGTACAATACAGCCATGAAAATAGACCATGATTTCAAATTGGGCGGCATCTTCTAAAATATCCAAATAATAGTTGATCATATCCTGTTTTTCGCTTTCGAAAAAATCAACTTTAACCCCGGCAACACCCAGTTTTTTAAGTTTTGTAAATTCTTCTACTCTATTTTTATGCGTCAGCATTCGGTCTTTCGGCGTAGATGGAACCCATGTGTGATCTCCTCCAGAATTATACCACATCAAAGGTTTTATCCCTTTTGAATGGATATATTTTAAAGCATCTTCTAGATTTCCGCCGTTTGCCATAGCATCCCATTCCCAATCTAAAAGCGTATAAGGCCAATTCATTTCTAAAGCTAAATCTGTAAACTTGCATACAATTTTGTAATCTTTCGTTCCGTGATTGCTTGACCAATAATTCCAGGAAACTTTTCCGGGTTTTACCCAATCAGTAGTTTTAAAAGCAGTTGGAGTCGATACATCATCGATTAAAGTACTTTCTACAATAGCACCTAAACTTCCTATCGTAATGACTCTCCATGGTGACTTCCACGGAAGTGAAATTTTTGGTTTCGATTCGCCAGTACCTCTCGCATCCTGTTGATCAGGAAATGTAAGCTTGTAGGTATTGATGTCTGTTGTGTTGCTTAATTTTGTGCCGCAATAAGTGCGATTTAAATCGGCTTCATGTAATAAAAACCAACATGATTTATCTGAGGAATTAAATAATGCTGGATAACACCATTCTTGCTGAAGTATTTTATCATCACTGGATGAAGCGTATAATCCTTCATTGGCCGGATTCCACTTTTCCAACCATCGTTTATTTTCTTTTGGTATTTGGTACGCCGTTAATTCATCATTAATTATAAACGAACCTTTTTTTTCTGGAAATTCATAACGAAATGTAATGCCATCATTATACGTTCTTATGATAAGATTTAATTTGGCTTTGCTCGGATTTTCAAAAAAAACAGTTATTTCGTTCGCCGAATTTTCACGCACAGACTTTTTCCCAAATGGAAGTTCATATCGATCATTAATTAGTTTTGGCTTTGTTGCTTTTAAAAAACGAAGTTCCTTTGAAAAATCCTGATCACTTCTTAAAATTCCTAAATTGATCTTCGGAATTATTTCGATTATCTGATTCACTTTATACGACACTTGCAAATAACATTCCCCTTTGGTATTCAAATCAGCAACATGCAAACCAGTTATGATTTTTTTATTTGGTGATTGCAAAATGATATTTTGCGACCAGCTTTGTGACCAATTTAATAAAGCAAAAAGCAGTACAATAATTTTTAATTTCATGATTTTAAATAATTCGATTAGTACTATTTCAGATAGTATAATTGTAGCGTAATGAAAAAGCCGAAAGGGATTAAGCTTCCGGCTTTACGATTTAAAAACTAAGGCACTCAGTTATAAATAGATTCTGTAAAATAACACTTATAACACACCATCAACTTTTTAAACCAATTCTTATTTTTCAATATTTAGCGAACTAAAAGCGAGATATTTAGGAACTTTAATTATAATTCGAACTTCTTTTCTTATTCAAAATGTCTTGCTATCAATCAACATTTAATGTGTTATGCCGTGTTCCCCCTTTAAACTTGAATTTATTTGGCATTCCTGAATAAGTGTATTTATTACAAATATAAAAAATAAAACCATAAAACAACCGGTTGTGTAATAAAAATCATTAATTTTTAATAAAAAAACAGTTGTAAAAAAATCATATATATCTTTTTTATGCCAATAAAATAGAATATTCGTATTTAGACTGATTCTTTCAGAAAAAAATTACAGATTTAAAACTATTACTAAATATTCTTTGAAAAAGTCGTAAAAGAAATTGGCCACTTTTTTACTAGTAAAACATTATTAATCAGCAGTATTGAAATAGTATTTACACCACTATTTAATAGTACGATTAATTTTACCAACCGCAGTTGCAATTTCTACTTCAGGTTTTTTACAAGCTTTGTTTACACATATATATATGTAGGTTTCATTTTCGACAAAACGGTCTTCTAACAAAGGAAGTTTACTTTCTTTTGCGGATCCTGCAATTAGAATATTGGGCAAATAATAACTTTGAAGTTGATTTGTTTTAGCCACAGCATCTTTTCCTGATATGGCAACTTCAAAATAATCATTTGTATAATTGAGCATTAAATCCAACCAATTATAATATTCCATCGGTGACTCCAAGGCATTAACTTTTACATTATTCAACATGCTTTGCGACATTTTTGTATATATATCATTAGAATAATAATGTCCTAATAAAAATAAATTATGTGCCAAAATTGAGTTGGAACTCGGAATAACATTGTCTACAATTTCCATTTTTCTAGCAATCAAATTTGCAGAAGTCTTTGATGTAAAATAGAACAGATTTGATTTTTCATCCTGAAAATGTTTTATCGCATAATCTGTTAATTGTTTGGATTTAGTTAGCCATTTCTCGTCAAGCGTAATTTCGTATAACGAAATAAATGCATCAGCAACGGTAGCATAATCTTCAGAAAAACCAGAAATACTGCTTTTGCCTTCTTTATAACTATGATTCAAACTTCCATCTTTTTGTAATTGATTGTCGACAATAAAATTGGCACTTTTTAAAGCGATTTCTTTATAATGTGGATTTTTAAATGCTCGATATGCAGCTACATAACCCTTTATCATTAAAGCATTCCATGAAGTCAATGTTTTATCGTCTACATGTGGTCGGGATCTTTTGTTTCTTGCTGATACAAGTATTTGTTTCCAATTTTTAATTTTTGAATCCAATTGCGCTGAAGTCAATTTATTTTTGGCAGCAAAATCTTTATCTGACTGATTTTTAAACAAGACATATTTTTGGTTTTCCCATAAACCGTGTTCATTAATATTATAATATTTCTGAAAAAGCGGGTAATCTGATTTTAATAAAACTTGCAATTCTTTTTTATCCCAAACATAATAAGCGCCTTCTTCTATTTTATTTTCTTTGTTTTTGCTATCAGCATCTATAGAAGAATAAAATGCTCCGTTCGGTGCCATAAGTTCTTTTTCTACAAAATCCAGAGTCTCATAAACTGTTTTTTTATAATGTTCATTTTTTGAAACCAAATAAGCATCGGAATATAAACTTACTAATTGCGTATTATCATACAGCATTTTTTCAAAATGAGGAATATGCCAATTCGCATCTACTGAATATCTTGAAAATCCTCCTCCAATTGCATCATACATTCCACCATCAGCCATTTTTGTTAGTGTATTGTCAACAAAATTCTGAATTGATTTATCCTTATTCTGAACACCATAACGAAGCAAAAATTGCAAAGAAGCCGGCATTGGAAATTTGGTTTGACCAACTAAACCTCCATCTTTATAATCTAAATGTTCTTTCCATAATTTTACAGCAGCCGAAATTTCGGTTTTATTAAAATTGACATCTTTATTATTGACAGCAATCAACTGCGATTCTTGAATTCCTTTTACTAATTTGTCTGCATACTCACTTGCCTTATTTGGGTCTTTCTTATATAAATTAGAAATTTCGGTTAAAGCTTTTGTCCATTGTTCTTTAGTGAAATAAGTTCCGCCAAAAATTGGACGACCATTAGGAAGCGCAATACAATTTAATGGCCATCCGCCTTCGCCAGTCATCAATTGTACGGCATTCATATAGATCTGGTCAATGTCTGGGCGTTCTTCCCTATCTACTTTTATACTGATGAAATTGTCATTCATTAATTTGGCAACAGAATCGTTTTCAAAACTTTCCTTTTCCATAACATGACACCAGTGACAAGAAGAATATCCTACCGAAATAATAATCAGTTTATTTTCTTTTTTTGCCTGATCCAACGCTTCTTTATTCCATGCTTTCCAATTTACAGGATTGTGCGCATGCTGCAAAAGATACGGACTCGTCTCATTGATCAAATCATTCGTATATTTATGATATTCTTTGTCTTCCTGTTTTTTATTGCAACTGAAAAAAAAGCAGGAAACAAGTAGTAAAAGGTAGAGAATGCGCATAAAAAACGAAATGTAAAAGTGATTATAATGATTTGAATTTTAGAAGCTTTTAAAACTTATGAAGCTAAAATAGCAATTTATATTTAAAAGATTTATCGAAACGAAAGAATGCTTCAAATGTTCTATTAAAGGCTTCAAAAGTGACAATCTTATTTGAACTTTCAAGCTATTTTTACAAGTAGCATTTTATTCAAATTATTAAAGAAGGAAATTTTTGCAAATGAAAAAACTCAATACTATTTTAACGATAAACCAATTCACAGATAGAAGCAAAAAACAATACATAAGCATTAGTAAAACATCTGAAAAACTTTCTGTAATAGAAAAAATAGGCTACGGTTTGGGAGATTTTGCAGCAAATTTGATTTTTCAAACTTTGCTTACTTTTTTAGCTTTCTTTTATACTGATGTTTATAAAATTCCTGCCGGTACAGCAAGTATTATTATTTTTATTGGCGGTTTTATCGGTGCTTTCTTTAATATTTTTATGGGTATTGTTGCTGATCGTACCCAAACAAAATGGGGAAAATTCAGACCCTGGATTTTATGGACTGCATTACCTTTTGGAATTGGTTCTGTTCTGACTTTTTTAACGCCAAATTTTAACGAAACAGGTAAAATCATCTATACCTTACTTACTTACTTTTTTCTAGTCTTAATCTACTCAGCAAATAATTTGCCTTATGTTGCCTTAGGTGGAGTTTTAACTGGTGAAATGAAAGAAAGAAATAGCCTTTCTTCCTATCGTTTTGTAGCAGTAATGATTGCTCAATTTGTGATTCAGTCCCTTTTATTGCCCTTAGTCTTGATTTTTGGTCATGGTGATAAAGCAGTTGGTTTTAAAAATACGATGATTTTATTTGCTGTAATAGGCACAATTTGTTTGCTGATCACTTTTTTTACAACCAAAGAAAGAATTCGACCATCAAAAAACCAAGAATCTTCAGTAAAGCAGGATTTTATTGATTTGTCTAAAAACGGTCCTTGGCTCGTTATGTTGCTGGTCACAATTTTAGTTTTTATAACCTTGTCCTTAAAAGGCGGGATGTATGTGTTTTATTTTAAATATTATTTAGATTCAGCCGCTCAAACCGTCTTTTTGAATGATATTGGTTTTACAGCATTTATTCATGATCTGAATACTTCATTGACAACCATGGGATTAGTTGATTTTCAATGGCCAAAGGATGTTGCTACTTCTGCATTTAGCCTTTTTAATGCGGGCGGAATTCTTTTTATGATTTTGGGCATTTTATTTTCGAAATCACTCGCAGATGCCTTTGGAAAAAGAAACATTTACATCAGTTTTATTTTTTTGTCTGCTATAAGTCTGTTGCTTTTTAATTTTTACAGCCGAACAGCTATTGAGATCGTTTTTCTGACGCAATTAGCGCACGGATTTATTTATGGTGTTACCATTCCTTTATTGTGGGCTATGATTGCTGATGTGGCAGATTATAGCGAATGGAAAAACCATCGAAGAGCAACTGCTACCGTCTTTTCGGCCATGCTTGTTGGATTAAAAATTGGAATTAGTATTGGTGGTGCATTGGGCGCCGCATTTTTATCTAAATACGGTTATGTAGCCGAAGAAGTTAATCAGGTTCCGGCTGCAGTCGAAGGAATTAAACTTTCTATCAGTATTTATCCGGGCTTTATTTTTATTATAAGCGCTGTTATGTTGTGCTTTTACAAAATAGATAAAAAAATGGAAATTCAGATCGAAAATGACTTAAGAGAAAGAAGATAAAATTAAAATTATGACAGTCATAAAACACCGTCATAATTTTAATTTTTTTAATGTTGATCATTGTACCATAATCTTCAGACTGCTTACGATATCTTTCGCTGATGTAGCCGTATAAAGTACAAATTCACCAGTTTCAACTTTCCAGCTGGAAGTTTTCTCATCGTAAAAAGCCAGATCTTTAACCTTTACTTTTAGATCAATGGTTTTGCTGTCTTCTGCCTTCAGAAATATTTTATCAAATGCTTTTAATTCCTTTTTTGGCCTTAAGACTGACGCATTTGTTTGTCCCACATATAATTGAACAACTTCTGCTCCATTTGTTTTTCCTGTATTTTTAATATCAAATTTCAATACTATTTCATCATTTAAACTATAGACTTTTTTATCTGAAGCAACATTTGAGATTTCAAAAGAAGTATAAGACAATCCGTAACCAAAAGGATATTGAGGTTTAATTTCTTTGGTATCAAACCAGCGGTAACCAACCAAAATATCTTCATCATAATTCACCTTTAAATCATGGCCCGGATACGCTCCTAAAGCATGTGCTGGTGATTGGCTTAAGGTCGCAGGAATAGTAAAAGGCAGTTTTCCTGAAGGAAATTCTTTACCGCTCAGTACATCAATTACAGCATTTCCGGCTTCCATTCCACCGTACCATCCCCAAACCAAGGCAGGAACTCTCGATTCAATTCCAGCCAATTCAAGTGGCGAACCGGCAATAATCACAACAATGGTTTTAGGATTTGCTTTGGCTACTTCCTGAATCAAAGTTTCTTGTCCGTAAGGCAAACGCATATGAAGTCGGTCAAATGATTCTGAATCAAAATCATGGTTTAATCCTGCAAAAACAATCGCTACATCCGATTTTTTTGCCTGAGCTACAGCTTCGTCAATTAATTTCCAATCTACTTTATCTGTATTTAATTGGCCATTACTGCTCCTTTCCACAACATGCGATTGTTTTTCATATCCTTGCGAAAAATTTATTTGCAACGATTTTCCATATTTTTCGGTAATAGCCTGAAGTGGCGTTACTTCATATAATGCTTTTATTTCCGAACTAAATCCGCCACCACAATGCGTGCGCGTCGCATTATCTCCAATAATTGCAACCGATTTTAAAGCACTCATATTTAAAGGCAAAGTTTGATTTTCATTTTTTAATAGAACAACCGCTTCGACAGCAGAGCGATAAGCGGCTTGCTGGTGTTCTTTTGTATTTATAGAACCTGTTATTCGTGTTTTAGGATCTAAAACTTTGGTTTTAATCATAACTCGTAAAATATTCGCTACTTTCTCATCTACTACACTTTCTTTTATGTGTCCTTCCTGTACTGCCTTAATGAGTGGATCTGCAAAATACCATTCATCATAATTTTCTTTTTCAGTTCCCATTTCCAAATCTAAACCAGCTAATGCCGCTTTTTCAGTACTATGCACAGCATCCCAATCCGACATATAAACGCCTTTGAATTTGAATTCATCCCTAAGAATTGTTCGGCCTAAATAAGTATTTTCGGTGCAGTATTCACCCCTAAATTTGTTATAGGCTCCCATAACTCCCAATACTCCAGCATCAACAATCGACGATTTGAAACCAGGTAAATAAATTTCGCGAAAAGCACGTTCGCTCATATTAACATCAATAACAAAACGATTTTCTTCTTGGTTATTTGCTACAAAATGCTTCACACAAGCAGCAACATCCTGAGTCTGCAAAGCTTTGATATAACTTATTGAAAGTTGAGAAATAAGAAATGGATCTTCGCTCAAATATTCAAAGTTTCGTCCACAAAGCGGAGAACGAATAATATTGATTCCGGGTCCGAGCAAAACATCTTTTTTACGAAAACGGGCTTCTTCACCCAAAACGATACCGCGCTGTTTTGCCAAATCTAAATTCCAGCTTGCTGCCATTGCAGTTCCCGGAGGGAAAGAAGTAGAAGCATCATCTGTTTGCCCAGTATATTGCCAATTATGACGATTCATTTCTGCTCTGACTCCATGTGGACCATCTGACAATGCCCATTCCGGAATTCGAAGATGTTTTATTTCTGAAGTATAAAATTTAGAGTTTCCATGCAACATACCCACTTTTTCCTTCAAAGTCATTTTTTTTATCAAATGTTGGATCTTCTTTTCAGTTACGGCATCGGTTTGTGAAAAAGCAGTTTGAAAGAATAGTGAAAACAACATAATAGTTCTAATTTTAAATTTCATTTTATATATTTTTAAAAAACTTTTTGGTCAAGATTGATAATTTGGTTATAATGATATAAGAGAAAAAAATCTTTAAACAAGCTTCCAAAAGTAAAGCAATGCGGTATATCAGAATCTAACAAATCGTGCATTTTCTATAAGAAATGAAGCAAACTTGCATGAAATAATTGCATAAAAATCTAAACTCAACACAAAAATTAATAACATTACTTCTCAATTTTATTTTTTACAGAATTTCAAATAATCGATACGTAAAGATTTTTTTGGCTTGTTATTTTTAATATAAAAAGATTAACATGAAAATAAAACCCGACAGGTTTTAGAAACCTGTCGGGTTCAAAATTGGAAAACAACCTAAAAAAAATAATTATTATTTGATTATTCAGCGCCATCTGTTGTTGCCCTTGCAACAGCAAATCCAGCCACTTTTTTACCAAGTGTTAATCCTTTTTCGCAATCACTTCTGTAATGTATAGCACCATACATTCTTGAATTTGATGCTTCAAGTGCCATAGCTTCGTATTCCGTTTTTTTAGCAGGAACAAAATGCGATAAAACGGTACTGGCAGCAGCACTAAAAGTAGAATGTCCCGAAACATACGCTGGGAAATTAGGAACTCCTATAGTGGTTTTAATCGAAGGATCCATTTGACATGGACGTGGATTGAAGTAGACGTATTTTGCGTCCCAGCAGCTAATCGCAGCATCCATCATGGCAACATTTAATAAAGCCAAATTTCTTGCCCAGCGAACTTCGCTATACGATTGCTGTACAAAAGTTTCAGAAGCTATAGCGTTCCAATGTCCTGGAGGCGTGTAAGTATCTACTCCGTCAGCCCAAAAACTCACAATTTCCAAATGTTCACGAGACTTGTCCTGACTGAAACTTTTAATCTCGGCTAATTCTTTGGCAAAAGCTTCAGATTTTGTGGATGGCGGTGCAGGCGGACGATTTGCAACAACATCAGCTTCTGTCATTAAAAATGATTTTACTTTTCCGAATAATGGCAACATTGGAGGTCTTGCCGGTACTTCTAATGATTTCCACGGAATTTCTCCTTTTGCTGCAGTTTCAGTTTCAAATGCTGCCCAAATTGCTGGCGTACCAATAGCTGCTCCCGCTCCATCTGTTGAAGCACGAGTGATGAATTTTGCCGCAACCTTTCTTCCTAAAATTATTCCGGCATCAACATCAGAGCGAACATTGGCACCACTGATAATGCGATATAATTTTTCTTCTTCGGCTTTTTCGTTTACATAAGCGATTTCAGTTGGAAATAATAATTTCAAAAGTTCAACGGTAACTCCCGTCACTACAGCATCTTCTGAAGGATAAGATGGCAAAGTGCTTTTAGGAATTAGAACCTGCAAACTCGGATCAACAGTATAAGGTGCCGCTCTGTTGTAAAGCTTTTTAAAATGCCAAGCAGCAACGAGAGCATCGTATTGAGCAGCGCTTACATACGCATAAGCTCTCGCCGCATAAGGAGGATTAGAAAATGGAAATTGAGGATAAGCAAACGGATTTGCTGCTGAAGGTGCTGGATACGTTCCATCTTCATTTTGATACGGTGGACGATTGTGTCGTGCGACCAAAGTTCGCAAAATTTCATTCCAACGAAGCACACTGCCGGCACTCCAATACTCTATTATTCTTTTTTGTTCTTTTGTAATATCAACCTGAAAGCTCTTTATTTCATTGATTTCTCTGGTATATGCAGCTGAATTTGTCGCTACTGGCGCATCTATTGAAAATTGATCGGGCGCAGTTAAAAGATATGTTTTCCAAGTGCCGGCTTCAACATCAGTATTTTTCGGATTTAATTGTGGAAATTCTTCATTTCGCTGTGCAATATCATCATCACAGGAATATATTAGTCCAATGCCTAAAAGTAAAATTATCAGACTTTTAAATGCTATATTTTGAATACTCTTTTTCATCTTAGTTGTTTTTCTTATTAAAATTAATCAGATAGAAAATGCCTCCATAGAATGAAGTTGCTTCTCCAACATTTCTGCCTTCTGTTACTACATTATATCCACCAACAATGGCTAATTCAGGTTGTTTTATAACCGTATATTTTCCATTCACACCCAATTTAAAAGCATTCATCGTATTGCTTGGAAAAGGCATGTTGTTTTTTGTAATGTCAAAACCTCCAGATTGTGTCACCGAATTATCGATAATAGCTTCTGCAATCAGTTTTGAGGAACGGTATCCGAATCTAAAATTTACATTTATTAAATCTGGCATATCTACTTCATTAGTATAATGAATTTCATTATCTAAATAAGAATTTCTATCAATTGTGATGTTTCCTCTTTTCACATAAGCTCCAGATAACGTAGCAAAAAAGTGGTTATACTGAACATCTCCCATCAATCTAAGTGTTCCGGTATTGCTCTCAAGACCAAGGCTTAATGGCAAATAATCAGCGGCATAATCTGATCCAGGTGTTGAATAACTTCCCAAAACAATTAAGGAATACTGGACATTACCAATATTCTTTTTTATTGGCATGTATTTTAGAGTGAAAGTTAAATCCTGTATTCCTTTTTGACCTTTCATAGTTCCAGCGGTCGCTTTGGTTTCAATATAGGGAACAGTTAAAAGGAAATTTAACTTGTCTAATATTCCATAATCCCCCATAAAAGCAGGACCTTGCGAAGATACAGTCCCAAGGTTAAGATTTTCTCTTTTAAAGGTTCCCTCCCAATATTTATCCCAACTACTGTATTGATAAACCGCTCCAAAGCAAAAATCATTTTTCTTCATCATAAGCGCATCTATATCAGTTTGTGCGTTCATCATAACGGGAATTAGGAAGAAAAAGCACAAGTATATTTTTTTCATTTTTAAATTTGTTTTTGTTGGTTAATAGTTTGTTTCAGTTTACTCATTCAGCATTTGCAGTAAACTTTTCCTGCTCTTTTTTCAAACTCATTGCTGTATAATAATCCTCGTTGTATTTTCCGGCAATAACCAGCGCTCCTGCAACCAAGACAATATTCTTGATAATATACTGTCCCGCCAATGTTGGTTCATACGGAAAGATTTCAAAACAGCTGGATTTTAGAATGAAAAAAGTAGATAGCGTTGCCGTCATGTGCAATAATAACAGCACAATAGTTACCGGAATTAATTTTCTAAAGAGCAATCCCAATCCTATACATACTTCACAAGTTCCAAGAATTGGAATAAAAAATTCTGGCTTTAACCAAAAAACCGTTTTTGCCACCATGTCACCTGCAGGACTAAGGCCGAAGATTTTAAGAAGTCCAAACCAAATGTAAATGATAACAAGAGCCAAACGCATTAAGTAAACACCATGTTTTCCTATTTTATCACTTAATGAGAAATAGAAAGAATTAAAAGTAGTTTTCATTTTTCTTCAAATTTTGGATTATTAATTTAGGAATGTCTAAAAACAATACTTACAATGTCTATATGACACTGTAAGTATTGTTTTTAAAAGTCAGGCTTGAACTCAAAATCAGAGTTTAGAATTTTTTCCTGACTTGTTTTTTACTTTTAATTAATCCTGACGCTTTGCAAAAACGAATTGTTTTTGGTGACTAAGAGATATGTTTTTCCTTGTACTTTTATTTTTTCCATGTTTTTAACGTCTCCCGGAGTAAAAAATCCGCTTTCAACTGCTGTTACCGATTTGAATTTTCCTTTTCCATTCCCTTTTAAAAACAATCCATGACCGGCATCGTTTCGAGGTGTTTCGACTTCAGAATTGTACATGTTTCCTGTAATCAACGCATCTAGATTTCCGTCTTTGTCATAATCATCTATCATTATTTGATTGATACAGCTAAGCTGTGCTTCAACAGGCAGTTCATGAATAACAAATTTTCCGTTCCTATTTTCTAAATAAATACTGGCAAAAGATTTCACTTTATAATGCAAGGCTTCTTTAAGTGATTTTTCGGTATAAACATCAACCAAAGTCGCTTCTGAAAAACTTTCGTAATCTTTGAATTTCTTCTTGATATTCGGAATTTGCTGTGACGAACAACCGCGTCCACGAACTGGATATTGTTTTCCATCATTGTAATAGCTTAGTACAATATCTTTGTGTTTATCATTGTCAAAATCTTTCACAAAAATGTCAAAAGTCTCATTGGGAGTAGCTTTGTATTTGTAATTCAAGCCATTATTTCCAACGATATAATCCATGTCGCCATCTTTGTCAAAATCGCCTTGCTGAATGCTCCACCACCAGCCTGTCGTGTCATCATTAAGTCCCATTTCTTTTGTAACCTCTTTGAAACCTGCTTTTGAATTTTGAAAAATTCGGATCGGCATCCATTCACCAACAACAATAATATCATCTAATTTATCATTGTTTATATCTGTAATTACGGCACTTGTTGCCATTCCGAGATTAATGAATTCTTTAGGAGTTTTTTTAGAAATTTCAAATTTTGGTTGTGTTGAAGTGCTGATATTGTGCAACAAATAAGTTGTTGTTGGCGAAGGATATTGTCCCGGAACTTGTCTTCCTAAAACCAAAAGATCCTGCTTTCCATCTTTATCATAATCGATTGGATACACTTTTGAACCACTTACCAACATTGATGGCAATACTCCGGCTGGAGCTTTAGCAAAATCACCTTTTCCGTTGTTGATATATAATCTGTCTTGTAATTTTGGGTCATTAATCAAAAACTCGTAACCACCACTCACTACATACAAATCGTTATCTCTATCATTATCAGCATCAAAAATTAATGCTCCTGTATCTTCACTCGCTTTATCCAGTTCCAATGCAGGAATATTCTTTTCGACAAAACCATTTTTAGTCTGAAAAAACATTTTTCCGGAATAAGTTGCTGAACCTCCAATGAAATAATCGTCAAGACCATCTTTATTCAAATCTCCAACAGCAATCACAGGGCCGAAAGTTGACATTTTATGAGGCAATAAAACCTGATCTTTAAAATCATCGTATTTATTTTCTTCATGTTTAAAAACTGGAAAAACTTTGGTTTCAGTTGCAAATAATTGATTTTTAGGAGCTGAAGATGCTACTGCTTCTTCTTTCGCATCTTGCTCTTTTAAATGAAGCGTTTGATTGGCTTTTACATTGTTTAACTTTTGCACTTTGCCATTTGTCCAAACCACTTTTACTTCGTCAATTGTATTTTCTTTACCAACACCAAAATGCAGTTCAGGAGCAACTGATGACTGAAATCCTCTTGTTAAAGTAAGTTCTTGCATTTGAGTTCCCTTTTTGGTTCTCACATAAACACGATTACCAAGACCATAAACATTTTTTGAATTGCCTTTGAAATCTACTTTGACATAATTGTTTAGTTTTGAACTTGAATTTTCGAAAACTGATGCATAATCGTCGATATTATTTACTACAATATCCAAGTCGCCATCGTTATCTAAATCAACGTAAGCAACGCCATTTGAAAAACCTTTATATTCAATTCCCCATTTTTTATTTGCCTGCTCAAAATTTAAATTTCCATTATTTTGAAACATGAAATTATCGATTTTCTCAGATGGAATTTCCTGTGATTTTTTCAGCAAATCTTTTGGTTTTAGATTTAACGTTTCAAGGCTATGAAAGAAATCATTGTTGTTGATTTCCCTCCTTGTTCCGTTAGTTACAAACAAATCTTTATTTCCGTCGTTATCAAAATCGGCAAATAAAGGTCCCCAGCTCCAATCTGTAGAAGATGTTCCTGTGATACGCGATACATTGCCAAAATGCGGAATCCCGTTTTCATAAACACCCGTATTTAACTGCATACAATTGTGCATGTATTGATAATTAAAACCGGCATCAATTACATCCCAAAAAAGTTTCGGATTCATACTAGACATGTTTGCCTTTTTACGGCGATTGTCCTTTGCGTCCATGTCAACCTGAAAAAGATCTAAATTTCCATCGTTATTGAAATCTGAAATATCAACGCCCATTCCGTAAAATGAATTATGCGCCATTGCTTCTTTTACCACTTCCTTGAATGTTCCGTCCTGATTGTTTATGTATAAGAAATCTGGTGAGTTGAAGTCATTCGAAACATAGATATCAGGCCAGCCATCATTATTTAAATCGCCCACTGTGGCGCTTAATGATAAACCATAGTTTTTTACACCTGCCTGTTCGGTAACATTTGTAAAATGATTTCCATCATTTCGGTATAAATGCCCCGATTCATTGTCTTTGACATGAAGCATCATTTGGACATAATCACCCGTTGCAGAATTAAATTTCGTAGGCGGATAATTGGCAACAAACAAATCTAGATCACCATCTTTATCATAATCAAAAAAAGTTCCCTGAACGCTGTTTCCTATATCATCAATTCCGTATTCTTTGGCTTTTTCTGTAAAAGTGCCATTTCCGTTATTAATATATAGCTCGTTGTTTTTAGGTCCAAATTTTCCTCCCACGCTACAATAAATATCTAAAAATCCGTCTCCATTTACATCGGCCATTGTAACTCCGGTATACCAACGGCTATCGCCTCCTACACCAGCTTTTTCTGTAATATCTTCAAATTTTAAATTTCCTTTGTTTAAGTATAATTTGTTTGAAACCTGATTTCCTGTAAAATAAATATCAACCAAACCATCGTTATTGATATCGCCTGTTGCAACTCCACCTCCTAAATAAATATAGTTGTAGGTAAAGTAATTCAGTGAATCATTTTCTTTCAGGTTATTGCTGAAATCAATTCCTGTATCAGAACGATCTAAAGTTGTAAAGATCTTTTGATCAGAATCTTTAGAACAGCTTGCAAGTATTAGTAAGCTCACAATGCTCAAAAAACCTGCTATCGTATTTATGTTTTTCATTTTTATATTTCTAAAATTTATCAATTTGTCTAATGGATTAACCTCTTAACTCCGAGCATTGTATTACATACAGATTGGCGATCTCGCTCCGGCCGTAGGAAAGGAAAGTTTTTTAAGATTTATGTTTGAAAATTCTTTTTCGCCTTCAATTATTTTGATGAATTGGTTTGGCTTTACATTTTTAAACACTTGCTTTCTTTGATTTTTTGGCCACATAATTTCGATTTGATCAATAATTGAAGCTTGTCCAATTCCAATTTCCATTCGCAATGCCGAGGCTCCGAAACTTCCACCTGAATTTAGAATTCTGCACACAGATCGTGAAATACCGTTTTCTTTAAAGCTTACTTTTACTTTGGCGCCAATTGCGGAACGATTGCTTTCTGTACCTTCCAGTTTAATCTTAATCCAGCGATTATTGTTTTGGCCGGGATTCAGATATAAAGAATTATTGAAAGCATCTCCAAAATAAGCTCCTCCAACTTCAATGAAAATATCGCTGTCGCCGTCGTTATCAAGATCGTTAAACGCTACGGCATGTCCTTTTTGCAAATTCCCCATACGACTTGAAACTGTTACATCAGCAAATTTTCCATTACCCATATTTCTGAATAATTTATTAGGAGATAAGGATTTATAATCTGGATTTCCGGTACCGAGGTACATGTCCAGAAAACCGTCATTATCAAAATCTCCAAAATTGGAGCCCATTGCAAACACCGTTTTGCTTAAACCGGACACCACAGAAACATCAGAGAAGGTACCGTCATGATTATTGTGGTACAAATACATTTTGCTGCTTCCATTCGGAATATTTAATGCTTCCATCGCAGTTTCACCAGCAATCGATCCGTTGAACTGATAACCGCAAACAAAAATATCCTGCCAGCCATCATTGTCGTAATCCCAAAACCAAGTTGGAAAAGTCATTACATTGATTCCAGCTAAACCAGCTTCGTCTGTAACATCTTTAAATTGCGGAATGCCATTTTTAAGTCCGGTATTTTTTAATAATATCTTCTTTTTATTCATTCCAGAAAGAAACAAATCAATATCGCCATCATTATCATAATCTGCCGACGTTGCTCCTTTGATAAAAGAAACAATGTCACATTTTGCTTCTTTTGCAACATTTGTAAATGTCCCATCCTGATTGTTGATGTACAATTCAGAAGGATATGATCCATCATCTGAAGATTCATTGCCAATAAATAAATCTAAATAGCCGTCATTATTAAAATCATTCCAGTTTCCGGCTTGAGTAGGAAATTCAGAATACAAACCACTTTTAATAGTGACATCAGTAAAAGTGCCATCGCCGTTGTTACGTAATAATGAATTAGGTTGTCTGCCGAATTTATGCATCCAAGCTCCTCTTAAAACAAAAATATCAACATCGCCGTCATTGTCATAATCTGCCTGGATCATATTCAGACCGCCTTTAAATCTGCCTATTTCTGAAATTTTGGATACATCTGAAAATTTTCCTTTTAGATCATTTTGATAGTAATGCATAACGCCATCCAAACTCCAATCTGAAGTAACAATATCCAGATAATCATCATTATTGAAATCATCAACAATTACTCCGCCCGACATATTTCTGCTTTTTATGCCCACGTTTGGCGCAACATCCAAAAACGGTTTTACATGATAGTCCGAATCATCTTTATTCAGATTAGGTATCAGCCATTTTTGAGGAACGTTTGAAGGATACCCCCCTAATGTCATGTAAGCAATATTAAGCAACCATCTCGATTCATAATCATTTGAATCTAAATCCAATAACTTTTTATAAATTTCGATTGCGTTTTGAGATCCCTGACGTATAGTATGAATACCATTTTTTTGAATAGGCATAATACACGATTCTGGATTGTGGTAATTGACACAATTTTGCTTTTCACCCAGTCTCATATAAGCAATTGCCAAACATTTAAGCGCTTGTGGATCATCTTTGCCATCAATCGCTTTTTTTCTTTTGATGGCATTTTCCATAATTGAAACAGATTCTGCTTCTTTTCCGAATTTCAGCAAAGCATTTCCTTTATTCAATTCGTTGAATAATTTGAAAAAACCTTCATCAGAACTATTGATTATAGAATCATAATAAGCGACTTCTGCCTTTGCGGCAAAAGGATTGCTCTTGACATTATACATCATTTTTCTCGCATCCAAAATCTTAATCATCTTGTCATTCGGATTGGAAAAATAATCGCATGAAACTGCCAAAACAGAAACTATCAATAAAAATACTACTGGCTTAATTTTCATAATTAAAACATTTTCAGAAAAAATCAGTTCCATTTTAAAATTGGAACACTTATTCAATTGAAGTAATTTTATCTATAGTTTTATTTCCGATATGAAAATTGTAGAATTTCCAAACCTCGTGAGCTACGTTTCTTCCAAGTTTAAGTCCTTCAACATTATCTGCCTGAATGTGATAGCCTCCCATAACTCTGGAAATTCCAGCCATATTTGCTGTTTCTGTAAATGTTGGAAATTTTAGTACAACAGGTTTCCCTACGTTATCTGGTTCTGTCATTGATCCTGGCGCATTTACTGTTGCAGACTCTCCGAAATTGTCGTTTCCTGTCCATAGTTTTAATGCTTCACCGCAACCTCCGCTGATTGTGCTGTGTCCTGAAACATAACCGGGAAATGCAGGACATAAAAAAATATCTGGCGAATATGGTCTCCAGTCTTGCCCTTTCATATCAATATTTCCATAACCTGGTCCGCCCCATGCATTTATAGTTTTGTCTTTAAAATAATAATGTACTAAAGCATAAGGACGAGCAAAATCATAAAACATTTTTGTATCCCAGCATGCTATAAAACAATCCATAGCCGTCACCTGATTATAAAAAAACATTTTCACATCCTGATCCAGCGTGTGCTTGTCTCGTCTTGAAACATCCTGAGCAAATTTTAGCCAGTGTCCAGCTTGTTGCACTGATTTTGGGCCATCACGCATAAATTCTACTAATGCTTTTTGTTCGTTAGTAAGATTATGTTGCAAGTCGATTAATTCTTTAACTTCATTTTTGAGTTGTTCAGAATCTAAAGAAGGTGGAGGCATTGCACGAAACTGATCTCCAGTTTTTAACCCAACAGGTTTTACTTTACCCCAAAATGGCGTCATGCAGCCGGGCGCGAACTTACCGCCTTTTCCATCTGAAAAATATTTTGGTTGCCAGTGATTTACATCAACCATTTCGTCGGCAGTGTTTACTGGCTTATAATTTACATAGTTAAAATAGGGAGTTCCATTTGATCCATCTTCTTCTCCATATTGATTTGAACCGTCATGTTTTCTGGCTTCAATCACTGATTTGGCGGCTAAATTCCCTATTCCTGCTGGTGTTTTAGGATCAAGAGATTTATCGTTAGGATCCAATCCTAATTCTATCATATATGCTTTAAAAATTTCTTTGTCTGAAAAAAAATATTCACACAATGTATTGTAAGCGGCATAACTAATAGCAATCTCTTTATTTCTTAGTGTTTGTTCTTTCTGAGGTCTTCTTTCTGCATCTTTTAAATATACAGGAATTGCCTTTTCATCATAACGGCTCCAGGCATCAAAAATGGCAACAAATGTTAATCCTAAAAAACGGGAAGTAACAGTTGGTCTTGGCTTGAATCTATCGGTATCATTTGCCGTTGCAGTGATAGCAATTTCGCTCCATTTATAAGCCATATTGCTTACTCCTGTTGGTTCAGGTTGTTTTTTATTGTCTTTGTTTTGAGCAAACGCAGATGTGCTTAAAGCACTAAATAGAAGTACTTTAAACAAAAATTTATAAATTTTCATTTTTGGTTAGGTTTATATGGTTATGTAATAGTTTCTTAAATCAATTATTCTAATTGATTAAGTGAAAAATTTAAATAATCAGAATTCATCTTATGGCAACACCAAAGATTGAATTGAGGACTTGATTAATAGTCAAGATCTTTTAAATTTTTAACGTGAAAGAAGTATTATACCATATCGGGAGGAGGACAAATGGTAGTAAAATACCCCGAAAGAAGGTCTCTTTTTGGAGTATACGGACACAATTTTTCAGGAAAAAATGCTTTGGATGCAGTAACAACCAAATCAATTGTATCATTATTAGGAATGTAATCCGTAATAAAGGATTTCATTAATTTTTTACTTGGATTTTCTTTGTTAGAAGAGGTGTCAAATATTTGACTGTCGACAATTTTTTTTAAATCCTTGCTAAAAACTTTGGTATAGGAATTTTTTAGGCAATATAACTTTAATACATTGTTTACAATTCTTTTCTTAAAAACATGATAGGTCTTATTTTCGATTGTAAAATCTTCGTTGACCTCTTCAAAACCAGAATCCACAACATACGCGTAAGGATCAATCTGAATTTCGATAACTTCAAAATTTATATCTTCAGTTTTTTCCATAGCAGTCACCCACACTTGCTCTTGTTGTTCAGCAAACATGATGTAAAATCCTAAAACATTGTAAAACAACGTTACGATTAAAAAAAGTGATGCAATTTTTTTCATTTTGAATAAAACTGGTCTGTGGTATTTAAAAATGTATTTTAATAGTAAAACAGCAAATTATAAGTGTCTAAATTTTAATGGTTTTGCAACATATAAAATAGTGATAAACAGCGCACTTGCATGCGCTGTTTCTCAAACTACTAACTAACTTAACTTAAACTAACTAACTTCAATTTATTTAATATCCAGGATTATTATTACTTGGCTTAATATTTGGATTTGAAGACGTTTCTCTATTTGGTATTGGCCACAATTCGCTTTTACCAGCTTTAAAGCCAGTTCCTGCTAATTGAGTACTAGCAATGCCCCATCTAATGATATCATCAAAACGAACTTGCTCGCCAGCCAATTCTACTTTGCGTTCGTGGATAAGAGCTGTAAAAACTTGGTCTTTTGTAAGAGTTGTAGCCAACAATGGTACACCTGCTCTTGCACGAACTTGATTGATGTAACCAATCGCTGTTGCTTGCACACCACCCGATCTTAAGCTTTCACATTCTGCCATCATAAGCAAGACATCAGAATAACGCATAACTTTGAAGTTGATGCTTGAATCAAGATTTTCGTCGGTGCGCTTATAATAGTTTTGATATTTTTTCCAGCCTGCTCTTCTTAAACCTTCAGATGAAGAGAAATTAGCAGCTGTCATGGTGTTGTTTCCATTATTATATTTAGATCCCGGAACGTAAAAAGTATCTCCAAAACGTTTGTCACCTGGCTCATATTCATCTAATAAATTATCAGACGGATATACATTGTACCAACCTAGGTTACCATATTCCTGACCTCTAAGTGTAGATTCGGCAACACCATCTCCAGCAGTATCACTACCCCATTTATCTGCTACTCCTAATTTTTCATCATATTCAATTTCAAAAATCGATTCAGGCCCATGCTCCGTTTCATCCATAAAATTGTTATAGAAATTAGTTTCTAAGCTAAATCCTGTCACTTTACTGAAAGCAGCTAAAGCTTCATCATATTTCTTTTGATACAATAATGCTTTTCCTAAATAAGCAAAAGCAGCTTCTTTTGTTGCTCTTCCTTTGTCTTCAACACTTTTGCTTAATAAATTTTTAGAAGCAAAATCAAAATCAGAAACAATCAATTTATAAACTTCATCTTTAGGGCTTCTTGGATTACCAACGATAGTCTGTTTTGTATAAATTGGCAGATCTCCAAAACGAGGTACTAATAAAAAGTAATAGTATGCTCTTAAAAAATGAGCTTCTCCTAAAAACTTATTCTTTTTCTCTTGTGATAAAATTGAACTTGGCAAAGCATTAATTTTATCTTCATTGTCTAAGACAAAATTCGCTTTGGAAATTCCTAAATAACAAGTTTCCCAATAAAATTGGATAATGTCGCTACTTGCATCAAAAGAGAAATCAAGAAAAGGTTTTTTGTTTCCTTCTAATTGAGGATTTCCTTTATTTTCCTGAGCCATATTGTCTAAAGCAAAGAAAATATGTCTTGCGTATAGTCCTCTGGTTTGTAAGTTTGCATATGCAGCATTTACTGAAGCTTGGACCTGGGTTTCACTTTTAAAGTAAGTTTCAGGTGACAACTCATTTGGATTACTCAATTCTAAATCATTGTCGTTGCATGAATTTATTGTAAAAATCCCTAACAATATTGCAACTGTATATTTTATTTTTCTCATCATCTTTATAAATTAAAATGTAACATCAAGTCCAAAAATTATTGATTTAGGTTGTGGGTATCTTCCTATATCAATTCCAGCAGAATTTGCATTAGCATCTACACGAGCAATTTCAGGATCTAAGCCAGAGTACTTTGTAATTGTAACAAGATTTTGCGCACTTAGATAAAAGCGTATGTTTGTAAAATGGTTGTCGAAAGTGTCTCCTGATAAAGTATACCCCAAGGTCACATTTTTTAACCTTGTATAAGAACCATCTTCAACATATCTTTGACTTGCAGATGACCAGTTTTGACCCGCTCCAAGTGCTCTAGGCAATGTAGCCGATGGGTTGGTAACTACTCCATTTTGAACAATTGATCTGTCTAAAACATCTGTACTAGCATTAAATAAACGCTGCATAGCTTCTAGATCAAATTTATTTGAATTGAAAACGTCATTTCCGCTAACTCCAGTTATAAAACAATTAAAATCGAATTTTTTATAGGCTGCTGTAAGATTTAGACCATATGTGAAGTCTGGATATGGATTTCCAATATTTGTTTTGTCTTCTGAGTTGATAACTTTATCTCCGTTTCTATCAACAAATCTAATATCACCAGGTTGTACAGTAGTTTGTCCTGCACCTAAAGCTGCATCTACTTCTGCTTGATTTTGATAAATTCCATTCGTTTGATAACCCCAGAAATAAAATAATGGCTGACCAACTTCTAATCTTGAAAAGCTTTCCAGACCGGCTCTTCCTGATGGTCCGCCTAATACACTAGTTACACCCGGTGCTAAACTTGTTACCTCGTTTTTACTTGTTCCTAAGTTCGCAACAGCTGACCATGTAAAATCACCTTTTCTGTCGTTGTAGCCAAGTGAAAGTTCAAATCCATGTACTTTTGTATTAGCAATATTTTGAGTTTGAGTTCCTCCACCAGCTGAACCTACAGAAGCAGGAAGCGGTACTGCGAAAAGGATATCACTACCTTTATTATTGAAATATTCAAAACTTCCAGTAAATGCCTCATCAAATAGTCCAAAATCCAAACCTATATTTCTATCTGTTTTAGACTCCCACTTCAAATCTGGATTAGAAGCTCTACCAGCTGTAACACCTGAAGCAGCTGCTCCGTTAATTGGATAAATATAATTTGCGGCTAAAGTTCCACTGTACTGATAATTGTCGATAAGGTCATTACCTGTTGTTCCAGTACTCGCTCTAAGTTTCAATGTGCTAAATATAGAATTTGCCATAAAACTTTCTTTTGCAATATTCCAACCTAAAGCAACAGAGTAAAAATTACCATAGCGATTATTAGAACCAAAACGAGAAGATGCATCTCTACGTCCTGAAATTGCGAATAGGTATTTATCATCATAGTCGTAGTTAATACGAGCTACATAACCTAAATTATTTGTTTCACTGCTTGTTGATGCTAAATTTGCATCTTGAAGTCTCAATTGATCAATTTCATCTGAAATATAATAACGGCTACTTGCTACAAGATTCTGAAATTTATTCTCAATTTTAGTAATTACTCCTACTGCTTCTACGTGATGTTTTTCTGCAATGGTAGTTTTATAAGTTAAACTATTATCGAAAACAATAGTTTGACCTTGAGAATTTGTTTCTGCAGTTGATGAATAAGCTTGTTTATGAGCTGAACCATCAGCATAACTTGGAATAAAAGTATGGTCTTCGTTTGTAAAATAATCCAATGCAACTTGTGATCTGAATTTCAATCCTTTGATGATTTCTACTTCCGCATAAATGTTTCCAATTATAGATAAACCTTTAATATATTGATATCCTAAGTTGGCCACACGAACTGGGTTTTCAGCATCTTGTCCATCAGCAGTAGAAGGACCTTGATAACCTCCTAAATTATTTGCATTGTAAACAGGTAAATAAGGCGCCATTTTAATAGCATGCTCTAATAATGTTCTACCTCCTGATGCACGTTCTGGATTAGTCTTGCTAAAAGAAACTCCAATATTGCTTCCAACTGTTAGCCTTCCAATGGTTTGTGTATTGTTTGCTCTGAAAGAGTAACGTTCAAAACCAGTATTTATAACAGCTCCTTCTTGTTTTAAATATCCAGCAGAATAGCGACCTGTAGAATTATCTGTTCCGTTTGAGAAACTTAAATTGTAATCCTGCATTACACCATCCTGAAAAATTTCGTCTTGCCAATTTGTATTTATGTTTCCAAATTCAGCTGCTCTTGCTGTTAAGTCACTTCCTAAATCTTTTGCATATTTTAGGTATTGCTGTGTATTCAGAACATCATATCGTTTAGTAATTCTTTGAAAACCTGCATAAGAACTAAAATTTAATGTTCCTGCACCTTTTTTCCCTTTTTTAGTTGTTACCATAACTACACCATTATAGGCTTTAGAACCATACAATGCAGTTGTTGAAGCATCTTTTAAAACGGAAATACTCTCAATGTCACTAGGATTTAATCCTGATAAGTTGCCTGTTAAAACTCCATCGATTACATATAAAGGTGTACTATTTCCCATTGTAGCTAAACCACGAATACTAACCGTTGGACTAGTACCTGGTGCCCCATTTACAACAGTAACCCCTGCTGCTCTACCTTGCAAAGCAGACTCTGCATTAGTAATAGGCACTGCTGTAATATCTTTTGAGGTAACGGTTGAAATTGCTCCAGTTACCTTAGTTCTTTTTTGTGTACCGTAGGCAACAACAACTTCCTGCAAGTTTTGTGCTGATTCAACAAGTGTAACATCAATTGTGCTACGAGTTCCTACTGCAACCGTTTGCGTAACTAAGCCAACATAAGAATATATTATTTTGTCTGTTGGATTAACTCCTTTTAAAGAATACTTACCGTCAAAATCTGTCGATGCACTATTGTTTGAACCTTGTACTGTAATACTGGCACCAGGTAATGGAAATCCCGAAGGATCTGTAACCACACCTTGTACGGTCTTGGATTGTGCTATCATATTCTGATAGCTTATCATCAGCAATGCGATTATTGCAAATTTTAATTTTAACTTCATAATTGGTTTTTTGTTTTAGTTAAATAATTGTTGGTTGTAAAGTTTTGTTTGTTTGTTATTTATTGTATTGATATTGTCCCTCATTTTTTAATTTAAAAAGCCGCTTGCAATACATAAATATGGTTTTAATTCATGTTCTAAATGGGTTTAAGATTGTTAGTAATTTGTTTCATGTTTATTTTAATTTTGATTATACCAAAAGTAGATTGTTAACATAAATTTCACATACTACATTTGATGCATAATCTATCAAATTTGTAGCATGACAGTTAAAAAAATAGCGAATTCAGGGTTTTACAGTTCTTAATCGATTGAAATGAAAAATATATTATTACCAATTTTAGTATCTTATTTTTTAGATATGAGAAAAATAAACGAATAATATATTCATATTTCACAATCAATAAAAAGTAAAAATCGATCCCTATATTTCTTCTTTTAAAAAAAATAAAAATGCTTAAGGCATCATAATATCCAGTTTGTAAAAACCAGTTAATGATCCATAAAAAGCAAAAAAAAAAGACGAAATACTTCGTCTTTTTTAGATGGAAAATTGATGTAATTAACTATTGCTTACTTTTTGTGTTGGAAGGCATCCAAATTTTTCTTTATAACATTTAGTAAAATAAGATGGCGAACTAAAACCTACTTTATAACTGATTTCCGTTATATTATCATTTCCTAATTCTATTAGTTCTTTAGCCTTTTCTAAACGAACATTCCGGATAAATTCATTGACTGATACACCGGTTAATGTCTTGACTTTACGATACAACTGGCTTCTGCTTAAAAAAACATTCGAAGCCAAGACTTCTACGCTCAATTCGGTTTCGCGAATATTTTCATTGATGTAATTCAGAACATTTTTTATGAATTCATTGTCTAAAGTTGTAGTTTTTTCTTTAGCTGTTGAAGTAATTCCGTTATAGAACTTATTGAACATAATTTGTCTGCTATTGATCAATTGTCCTAAGCTGGACCTCAAAATATCCATATCAAAAGGTTTGCTTAAATACATGTCAGCACCAGAATCAATTCCTTCCAATTTATCTTTAACTAAGGCTTTTGCAGACAACATCATTAACGGAATATGGCTTGTTTTTAAATTGGTTTTAATATTTTTACATAATTCCAAACCATTCATAACAGGCATAATCACGTCGGTTAAAATCAAATCAGGCAGTTTTTGCAAAGCTAAATCTAAACCAACTTGCCCATTTTCTGCAACGATGACTTTGTACTCTTTTTTGAGTTCACTTTTTAGATAATTTCGAAGTTCTACATTGTCTTCAACAATCAAAACCGTATAAATTCGGTCTTGCTGTTCCTCATCATCAGTCAATTGAATTTCCTCTTTTTCGACAATTGGTTTGAAGCTTATTTTATTTTCCCTTTTATATTCTTCA
Organism: Flavobacterium resistens; assembly: GCF_900182645.1. Classification (GTDB taxonomy): domain Bacteria; phylum Bacteroidota; class Bacteroidia; order Flavobacteriales; family Flavobacteriaceae; genus Flavobacterium; species Flavobacterium resistens. The sequence goes on from NZ_FXTA01000007.1 coordinate 100,592, forward strand.
AACAATATTTCGTTTTCATTAAAAAATTCCTTTCCAAGTGGAAACAGCAATTTAAAAATAGTGCCTACTCCTAATTCACTTTCAACCTCAATTATTCCTTTATGCAATTCGACAAATCCGCGAACCACTTCCAAGCCAATACCTGTACTTCCATAATACGCTTTGTTCAAATTGTTTACCTGATAAAAACGGTCAAAAATTCTTTTAATATCTTTTTTATCCAATCCCGAACCAGTGTCTTCAACAACTATCGTAAAATAATGAGCCGTATCTGATGAATCAATTAAAGGGAAATGAATTTGTTCGTTATTAATTATGATTTTTACCTTAATTTTTCCATTATCCGGAGTAACTTTAAAAGCATTTGAAACGACATTAAAAATAATTTTTTCGAACATTTTAGGGTCGATCCAATCTTTCAGTGAAGTTTTATTGGATTCAAATTGCAAATCAATTCCGCGGCTTGATGCTTCTTCATTAAAATAACTGACAACTTCTTTTGTAAAACCAACCACTTCAATCAATTGTAATTGAAGATTCATTTTATTGAACTGAAGTTTATTAAAATCCATCAACTCATTAATCAGTCTGGAAAGTCTGTCAGAACTTTTTTGAATCGTTTGCAATTTATTCAGAACACCTTCAGGAAGTTGCTGACTGCTATTTTTTATGATATCTCCTAAAGGATTTAAAATCAATGTTAATGGAGTCCTGAACTCATGTGAAATATTGGTAAAGAATTGTAATTTTTTATTGTTTAATTTTTCAATCTGAATCGCTTTCTGTTTTTCAAACTCGATCATTTGTTTTTGTTTAAATCGATTTTGATAATACTGATTGGCAAAATGAATCGCTGCCCCAAGTAAAAGCGTATAAAATAAATAAGCAAAAGATGTTTTCCACCATGGCGGCAATATCTCAATTTTTAACTCCAACGGCACCTTGCTCCAAGCTCCGTTTTTTTCTGAAGCTTTAACTTTAAATGTATAATTTCCAGGAGCTAAATTGGTGTAAGTTGCAGAACGTTTGTTTCCGACATAATTCCAAGAATCATCAAAACCTTCTAAATAATAGGCAAATTCATTTCTAGCTGGAAAAGAATAATTCACCGCAATAAAATCAATTGTAAATACAGACTGATCGTGTTTAAGAATTATTTTTTTTGTTTCGGAAAGTACTTTTATAAGTGGCGAATTTTTTTCAAGTGGTCCGACCGATTTATTAAAAAGCTTCAGATCAGTAAAATAAATAGGTAATTGCTTTTTACTTTTAACCAAATTAGAAGGATTAAAATAGTTTAACCCCTCGTAACTTCCAAAATAAAGCATTCCAACTTCATCTCTTAAAACTGCATTGTTATTGAAATCATTACCTAGCAAACCATCAAAGGTAGAATAGTTGACTGTAGTATTGTTTTTTAGATCCAGTCTCGTAATTCCTTTTTTTCCACTTAACCAAATGCATTCATCATTAGATTCTGTAATCGCCGAAATTGATTTTTCATGCAGTCCTTTAAAATTTATGTACCATTTTAGGACATCCGTTTTTTTATTGTAACTGAATAATCCTGCGCCATCAGTACCAATCCAGATTTCTTTGTTTTTAGCCTGATATAAAGCATTAATCGTGTGCGTACTTTTATGATTTTTAAGTTTCTCCGACATTTTATCTCTAAAAGAAGTCACAGAAAAAGTAATAAAATCATTCGTAACCACTTTATAAAGTCCTGTTGTTGAACCAACCCAAACGGCATCATCTGAATCAACCATTACATTTCTGATGTCAATATTTGTTATTGCATTTGTCAAAAATGGCTTCGCATTACAATGGTGAAATTGTCCGTCTGACGGAGTATAATAATGTAGTCCTTTAGCAAAAGTTCCAATCCAAATTATACCTCTGGAATCTTCTGTAATACTCATAATATTATCTGAGGCTAGATTAGGTGTGTTTTTGGTATTATAATTAATAAAACTCCTGCTTCCTTTCTTTAAAAGAAAAATTCCTTCGTTCCAACTCGATAGCCAAACATTTTGTTTTTTGTCAATAAATACCTTTGTGATATTATCATTGGTTAATCCAGAATATAATTTGCCATCTGATTTAGTAATATGTTTAAAGTCTTTGGTTATGGAATTGTAAACATCCACTCCTCCACCTTCCATAGAAATCCATAATTGTCCCTGATGATCTTTAGCAATTCCGGTCACACAACTGGTTTGTAAGGATTGTGGATTTCCAGGCAAACTTTCTATGATATTGACTTTACTGTTTATTTTATCAAAAACGCCTAAACCTTTATTATAATAGCCCAGCCAAATTCTATTCTCTCTGTCTAATAATAAAGACCAAACCGAATTTGAACTCAAACTACGTGTATTGAACTTGCTGTTTACGTATTTTTTTTGAACAACACCCTGATCATCAACTATGATTAATCCATCATTTTCGGTTGCACAAAGAATTGTTTTAGAATCTCTTGCCAAAATTGACATGATCCTTTTTTTAGTAATAGGATAGTAAAAGGTTTGTTTAACTTTAGAATGTAAATCAACTTTTATCAAGCCTTTAAATCCGTCGCCAATCCATAAGTTTTGATTACTATCTAAACACATAGACACAATGCTTGCCGAGTGTATCCGATTGTCATTGCCAATGTTAACCTTTTTTGTCTCATTCTTTATAGGATCGAATATTTTCAATCCTAAATTTGTTCCCAAGTAAATGGTTCCTTTTTTATCTTTTGCAAGACTATTGATAAGATAATTTGAGTTATTTGCTACATCAGAATTAACTTTGGTAATTTCCCGCGTCGTAGTACTTAATTTTAGTAAACCGTTATTAACTGTTCCTAACATTAGATTTCCATTATTGTCTTCAATAATGCTTTTAATAGAAATTACAGTTTCTTTTTTAATTTTCTTCTGAATATCAATGCTTTCAAAATTGTCTAAGTTTCGATTATACAGACATAATCCTTCGTCAGTCCCTATCCACAACCGGTTGCGAGTATCAACGTAAGTAACATAAATTAAATTGCTATTAATAGAATTACTGCGTTTGGAATTTTGTTCGTAAGCAACATAATTAACTCCGTCGTATTTATACAAACCGGCACCATTTGTACCCATCCACATAAATCCAGACTGATCCTGTGATATGGTATAAATACCACTTTTCGAAGCTTCTTTATCTACTAATCTAAATTGATAGTTTTCAAATTTATCCTGAGAAAACAAATTGTTTACTATAAAAAATAGAATAACTATCGCTTTAACACAAATTTTTGGAGCCATACATTATTGAGGAAATTTAAATTAAATATATACTTTTTAATTGAAAATGCAATTTTTATGCATGTTAATTAAGTATATTATTAGAATTTTAGCCTGCTTCAAAAAACAGTATTTCTCAAGCAGGCATTGAATTTTGGTAGATTATTGAACAGAAACTTTAGTCATTTTTAAATCTTGAGTTTTTGAACTATTACCATAATACACCTCATACTCACCTGGAGTTACCTTCATATTTCTAGTGTTTTGATCATAAAATTCAAATGAAGATGATGGCAAATCAATCGTTACATTTTGACTTTCTCCCGCTTTTAAATTGATTCGTTTAAAAGCTTTTAAGGTTTTTAATGGACCATCTGTATCATTTATTTTTTTGATGTATACCTGAACAATCTCAGTTCCTTCACATTTGCTGACGTTTTTTATTGAAAAGTTCAATTGTGTACTTTCATTTGATTTTATTTTTGTCTTTGACAGTTTTGCTGTACTTATATTGAATTTAGAATAACTCAAACCAAAACCAAAAGGGAACAAAACATCTGTTGCATATCTGTATGTACGTCCTTTCATCGAATAGTCTTCAAAATCGCCTAAAATGTCTGAGTTTTTATAAAATGAAACCGGAAGTTTTCCAGCAGGGTTAAAATCTCCAAAAAGCACATCGGCGACAGCCTGACCTCCCAATTCTCCAGGATACCATGCTTGTAAAATGGCATCGCAACTTGATGTCTCTGGCGTTAAAGCAATTGCAGAACCTGAGCAGTTTACAAAAACCACTTTTTTACCGGCAGCTTTTAATTCTTGTAAACATTTTCTTTGAACTGCTGGAAGTTCTATATTCGTTCTGTCACCGCCTTTAAAACCAGGATAAGAAACCGGCATTTCTTCGCCCTCAAGCAAAGTCGAAAGTCCACCTACAAAAACCACAGTATCAATGCCTTTTAATTTCTGGATTAATCCTCCAAAATCAATATCAAACTCTTTTCCAAAATCAAATTCAAGATTTGCCTGCCAATTGTTTGACTGAGCGTACAGAATTTCAATTTTATAGTTTTTACCCGCTTCAACTATAAAGGGAATTTTTCCAGGCAACGTTCTCCATGTGGTATATTTTGCTTTGGAAATTCCGTTGACTAGTAATTCAAAAACGCCGCAAGCTCCTGTTTTAAATACAAGTGTATCATTTGTTGTAGCTAAAAATTCAGTCTCATATTTTGCCGAAAATCCTTCTAATTTAACTCCAGAAGCAAATTCATGCTGACCGGCAGTTGTCATTTTTATCGGATTCAATATTTGTTGCGAAACAACCGGAGAACCTTCTCTATTCGGATTATTCCAAAAAGTTGCTTTCATCCCCTTTTTTCCTTCAAATGAAATTTGACTGAAATAACTTTGATTTACTTTATCTTCTACTAAATCACAGCCTTTATCATAAAAGATTTTATTAGCCGAAATTTTTGATTCTATTCCGTTTTTAATCGTTATAGTTTTAACAGGCGTACCGTTATAATTTCCCCATAACATTGGCTCGTCATCGGCATTTGGACCAATAACAGCAACTTTATTTATGGATTTATTCAAAGGAAGTATATTATTCTTGTTTTGCAAAAGTGTCATTGACTCCTGAGCCATTTCAAGTGCTAACTTTTGATGCTCTTTACTATTGAGAACAGTTACCGGAATTTGAGCGTAGGGAACAATAGCATCATCATCCATTTCGCCTAAATCAAAACGACCAATTAAAACGCGAAGCAAGCTTTTGTTGATATCAGCCTCTTTTATTAAATCTTTCTCTACTGCTTCTGGCAAATTTTTAAAAGGATATTTTTCCCAAACGCATTCGACATCAGTTCCTGCAAGTACCGCTTTAGATGCTGCATGTGTTGCATCAGACGAAACTTTATGTGTGGTATAAAAATCAGTAACCGCTCCGCAATCCGACACTACCATATATTTATAGCCCCATTCATCACGAAGAATGCCTTGCAGCAATCTTCTATTACTGCAGCAAGGTTCATCATCTAAACGCTGATAAGCACACATTACCTGACGAACATCAGCTTCCTGAACCAATGATTTAAATGCTGGCAGATACGTTTCATATAACTCTCTAGGATTTACATTATTAAGATTCAATTCATGTCTGCTCCATTCAGGACCTGAATGAACCGCAAAATGTTTCGCACAAGCCAAAAGTTTTCGGTATTTAGCATCTTCAGGGCCTTGTAATCCTTTAACAACAGAAATTCCCATTCGCGAAGTAAGATACGGGTCTTCGCCATAAGTTTCCTGACCACGGCCCCAGCGCGGATCTCTAAAAATATTTACATTAGGCGTCCAAACCGAAAGGCTTAAAAAACGCTTATTCTCGTTGCCGTTTTTAATCCACTGATTGTATTTGGCACGGGCTTCATCTGAAACCGCATCAAAAACATGATATAACAACTGATCATCAAATGATGCTGCCATGCCAATAGGTTCAGGAAAAACCGTCACATTATCATTATTCGCATAACCGTGCAAAGCTTCGCTCCACCAATTGAATTTTTTGATTCCTAATCGTGGTATAGCATCACTCTGATCGCACATTAACGTTGCTTTTTCTTCAAGAGTCAATCGTGAAATTAGATCTTTTGCTCTTTCAGCAGAACTAAGCGAGGGATTCTTAAAAGGATATTGCTGTGCATTGGCACAAAAAAATGATAGTAAACTTATGATAAATAGATAACTGATTTTCATGCTTTCTTTGAATTTAAATTTTAAAAAAAAAACTTTTAATCTAAGTCACTTCTCTTGAAATGACTGCATTTGATTCATTCTATTCCTTAATCGAAAAATGGTATATTTTTCCTTTTTCAGTAGCAACATCATATAAATATGTCGGTTGAATATTTAAAGGTCTTATCGTTGATTCTTTAGCCATCATGGGCTTTTTGATCGCATCTGTTTCGTAAAAAACATTTGAATTACCTCCGGAAGCAGTTTTAAAATCCATTTTATTTTTAGGAATGATTTGATTTGGAGTTCTCAATCTAAGATTTCCACCAAGATTGGACTGAATACTGACAGCAACTAACTTTCCATTTTTCCATTTCATATCTTTAATTTCAAATCCTCCACGCGCTTTCAAACCTGCTATTTCTCCATATTCTTTCAACGCATCTGGAAGAGCCGGAAGCAAATGAATCGCTTCATCTGAACTTTGCATCAACATTTCAGCAATTCCTGATGTGCATCCAAAATTTCCGTCAATTTGAAAAGGTGGATGCGCGTCAAAAAGATTATTATAAGTGCCTCCTCCACCGGTGTTCACACCAAGCGGAGTCAATTGGTTTTGAATCAAACTGTAAGCATGATTTCCATCCTGCATTTTTGCCCACCAATTTACTTTCCAGCCCATACTCCAACCCGTAGATATATCTCCTCTTTGCAATAATGTATTCTTTGCTGCTGCAAAAAGCTCTGGAGTTTTATAAGCTGAAATCTGATTAGAAGGGTACAACCCATATAAATGCGAAATATGGCGATGATTATCTTTAGGATCATCGACATCATCCATCCATTCCTGCAACTGATTGTATTTACCAATTTGCATTGGCGGAAGCATATTGCGCAACGTTTTTAAACTATCAATGTATTGTTTGTCTTTTCCTAATGTTTCAGATGCTTTTATTGCTGTACTAAAAACATCAAAAACAATCTGATTGTCCATCGTAGATCCGGCAGTTACTGAAGAACCTTGATGCGCTGCTGGAGCATTTTCAGGTGAATTCGCTGGAACTACAACCAACCAGCCACTTTCAGGATCTTTTACCAAAAAATCAGCATAAAAATCCGCTGCTCCCTTAAGGGTTTCATATACCGATTGAAGATAATCCTTATCGCCTGTATAGAGATAATGCTCCCAGAGATGTTGGCTCAACCAGCCTCCACCTGCATTCCATACTCCCCAAGTTGCGCCATCAACAGCACCATTAATTCGCCAAATATCTGTATTATGATGCGCCATCCAGCCACGGGCTCCATACATTACTTTTGCAGTCTCTTTTCCGGTTTGTGCTAATTCTTGGATCATTTTTAAAAGAGGCTCGTGCATTTCTGATAAATTGGTTTTCTCAGAGGGCCAGTAATTCATTTCTGTATTTATATTGATCGTATATTTACTGTCCCATGCAGGATTCATGCTGTGATTCCAAATTCCCTGAAGATTTGCAGGCTGACCTCCAAGCTGTGAAGATGAAATCAATAAATATCTGCCATACTGAAAATAAAGCGTTACAAAAGATGGATCAGAAACATTTCTGAAATTCGCTAATCTTTCATTTGTTGGCAGTTTGGATGCTTCAGTTGTTCCAAAATCAAGTTTGACTCTCTTAAAATATTTTTGATAATAAGCAATATGAGCTTTTTTCATATTGTTATACTCTTTATCAAATGCCTTGTTCAAAAAAGATTTTGCAAGTTCCTTTTCATTACCGCTGATATCATCGTAATTAATAAAGTTACTAGCAATAGATACATAAATCAAAACAGAATCTGCTCCTTCAATTTTTATAGAATTTCCAATACTTTTTATTCCTCCGCCATTGACTTTGAACTTTGCCAATGCATTAAAATTGACTTTTCCGTCTATGCCTTCATGATCACTTGTAGTTCCCGAAAGTGAAAGTTCATTGTTATTTTCAACTTTAATTTCCTGTTTTTTATGTTCAGAGGTAAAAGCAGCTGTAAACGACAATTTTCCCGGTTTATCAGCAGAAAGTTTTATCACTAGAACCCGATCAGGAAAAGACATAAATGCTTCACGGGTATAGGTAACGCCCTGTATTTTATAAACTGTTTTTATAACCGCATTCTCTATATCAAGTTCTCGGTAATAATCGGTAAAGTTTTGATGATTCAAAAAATCCAATTCTAAATTTCCAACAGGCTGAAACATTTGCCCGTGGGATTTTTTAGTGATTATATTTTCATTGATGCGTTTTTCTGCTTTTTTATATTCTTTCTGAAAAATAAGTCTTCTAATTTCGCTTAGTGCATTTTTTGCATCAGGATTATCATTCCTATTTGGACTTCCGCTCCATACACTTGCTTCATTTAGTTGAAAAATTTCTTTTTCGACATTTCCATATACCATAGCGCCTTGAAAGCCATTTCCAATTGGCAAGGCATTTTCCCATACTGTTCCTGAAGGATTTTTGTACCAAAGTTTCAAATCATCTTTCTGCTGTGCAGCTAATGAAATTCCCAATAGAATCAATATGGTACTCAGACTTTTTTTCATCATTATTTTGTTTTTGGAAATTCTTGCTATCTAAAAATTAATTAATTAAACAATAACGGCGCAAACAGAAACAAATCATGTCTCCAAACTGGCCATGTGTGTCCTCCTGAATATTCGCTGTATTTGTATTTAACTCCCATTTGGTCAAATTTGCTCAACATTATTTTGCAGTTTTCATAAGCAATGTCTTCCTTGCCTCCCATTGAAATCCAAAAATTCTTGATATTAGAATTAATAACAGTGGCATTATTTTTCATAAATTCATATTGAGGTCCTGACAATGTATCATTATTGGCCCACCAACCCGAGCTGAATACACCTATACTTGAAAACATATCTGAATTTTTAACCCCAGCGTACAATGTCTGCAGTCCTCCCATTGATAATCCGGCCAATGCTCTATTTTTAGCGTCTGTTGCTACTTTAAAATTACTTTCTACAAAAGGAATTGCGCCCTCTTTTAATTCATTTTCAAATGCTTTCAATGCATTTTCATTGAAACCTGCAGTTCCCATATTTCCATCAAGCATGGCGATAATCATTGGCTTTGCTTTCCTTTCGGCTATTAAATTGTCTAAAATCAAATTCGCCTTGCCTTGAGTTGCCCATCCGGTTTGGTCTTCGCCTCCTCCATGAAGCAGATATAAAACAGGATATTTTTCGATTGAATTTTCATAACCGGGTGGTGTATAAACATACATTTCACGCCAAGAATTAGTTGCTTTTGAAAAATATTTTTTGATTCTGATATCACCATGGGGAACCATTTTTAATTCGTAAAAATCCCCTTCTTTATTTGGAATTTCAATACCGCTGGCCATGCGTCCCATACCATAAAATGTTTCACTAGCAGGATCAGCTACAGCTACACCATCAATTAGCAAAGAATAATAATTAAATCCTTTATTAATTACTCCTGTTGTTGTAGTCCATAGTCCGTCTGAATCTCTGGACATATCATACTTTTTGCCTAAATCAATTTGAACTTTTGACGCTTCTGGCGCTTTAATTTTAAAAACAACACGATTGTCTGGTAATAGTTGCGGATACTTAGCATTACGAATATTGGTCTGCGCCTGATCGCCTAAAATCGTATATGCTGCAAAATTGGATTGATCGACATATTTGAATAAAAACTGTGAAAACATATACAATCCATTTTTCCAAACTTTGAAATCATGCACACCCGGCTCTAAATAGTAAATGTGAGGCACATCATTTTTATACAAATATTCGTGAGTGCGTTTACTGTTGCTAATTAACCAATCGTTATCACCGCACGAAATCCAAAGTAATTTTAATTTCTTTTTTGCTTCTTCAGGATTTGGGAGTAATTCTTCTGGCATTTTGGTATTTGGCGCAGCTGAAAATGCACCAACCCAAGCAAATTTATCCAAGTTCCCTAAGCCAAAATTCAAAGATTGTCCACCACCCATAGACAAACCGGCAATTGCACGGTGTTCTCTGTCTTTATAAACAAGGTATTTTTTTTCAATAAACGGAATTAAATCACCCAATAAATCTTTTTCGAAGGTTGAAAAAGCCTTTACTTTATCTGGAGCCATGATATTTCCTGTAGCACTATCATCTTTCATTGCTCTTCCGTTTGGCATTACAACAATCATAGGTTCTAATTTTCCTTCTGCATAAAGATTGTCTAATATAATTTGCGGATTTCCTCCTTTCAACCATTCATTTTCATCACCGCCTATACCATGCAGGAGGTATAGTACAGAGTACTTTTTCTTTTTATTAAATCCAGGCGGCGTATATACATTTACTTTTCTTACCGTTCCAACCGTTTTAGACTCATAACTGATTGTTTCTACTTTACCCGTTGGAGCATTTGAATTTACCTGATCAAAACCAATTGGCGCGCTAACCCTGAAAAACTCTTTTCCATTGTACAATTTATAGCCTAATAGCGATAGCATTTTTTCGCCGTAACGGTTACCTAAATCACGATAACCTGCTGCGTTAAAATGTAGAAAATCTGGTTCGGCTTTGCATCCGCTTGAAGAAATGACATACGAATTTAGTATTGTTTTAGGAAGTGTGGCTATGATTTTATTCATACTTCCGCATTTACCATTTTGATCTTCATTTACAGTTTCACCTGAAAGCAGTGGAACTTTATTAGGATCCAGATTTAAATCTTTCATCAGGTTATCGTAAACGATTTTTACTTTCTTCGGCCAAAGTGTATCACCCGTATTTGATTCTCCTTGATGCAGTAAAATTCCTTTAATTACACCTTTTTTTTGAGCAATCTTAGCCATTTCAACCAATCTTTGATACGGATTGTCGTTGTATTGTTTTAGAATACCTTTCATCCAATCTGGCGCAGTTGCAACATATTCTGATGTTTTATTTACATCAAAAAGTTCGATTTTACAGCCTCCAACAGCCACATTTATCACCCCAACTTTTATATTTTTTGGTAGATTGGCAATTAAAGTTCTTCCAAAATAATCTACTGGAGTCAGCCCAGTATTACATCGGCATAATGGAGGAACTGCCGTATACCAATTGCCTTTTGAACGCCCATTTTCTGGACAATCTACTGTTGCTAAAACTTGAAAACGATCATCAACTGCGGTGATATCCTGCGGTTCAATTTTAGCATAACCCTCCATATTTGATTGGCCAAAACTCAAATAAACATGAAAATTTGGATCTTGAGAATATCCTTTTTGTCCTATAAAAAAAAGAACAGCAAATGCAAAAAATCTAATTATTGATTTCATTATATGGTGCTATTTTAATGTCAAAAATTATTGTTTAATTGTTGAATTAGAAAATTCAACTGTTTTTAAAATTTCTCTTTTTATTCTGCGTAAGCGTCATTTGTACTAGTAGCGTATAATCCTACCAATGCTCCTGTAAAACCTCCAGCGACATTTGTAGAAAGAATATCGCCAGAAACACTTCCTCCTAAATTTTCAAAATCAACACCGTTTAAAGCATAACTAAACTGGTAACTGTCGCCTGTTGCTTTTACCTGAAGACGTATGTTTTTATTGATCTCAATTTTAGCGCTTGCAATAACTTTTGATTCTCCCTTTTCTGTTCTTTCCAATATGATATAAGTGTCCTTGCCTTTTTTAGTTATGCCAAAAACATAATTGAAGCGCTCACTCTGCATACAAACAATTCCAGCCAAATCCTTTTCAGATGAAGGTTTATAATCTAAAGTTGATGTGAAAGAAAAATTATTGTGCTGCTGTCTATAAAAAAGTGTTGAAGTTGGTTTGACTTCTTTAATATTTACTGCAAAAGGCTTGATCTCGAGTCCGCTTTTTGTTACCGAAATAAAATTTTCACGAGGTCCTCTAAGTCCAATCCATCTGTAATCTAATTTTTCAGATGTAAAGTTTTCAGTAAACGTGAAATTTCCATTAGGAAAAAATCCGTCTTTTCCAGTTTTGTTTTCAATAACACCATTAGGCATTTTCATTTTTGGTTTGAGAGGAACTAGTCCGTTTTCAAAAACTGGAAAAACGCCAGACCAATCTACAGGCAACATAAAAGTTTCTCGTCCCATATTCACTCTATTTTTATCATTAGGACGAATACCAAGAAATACTCCATAATATTTATTGTCAGGACCTAATACTAAATCAGCATGTCCTGCCCAGTCCACTTTTTCAGGTCTATCTTGTGGAAAATACCTTTGTGTCAGAATCGGGTTGTTTGATGCTGGTTTAAAAGGACCTTTCGGACTGTCACTAACAAAAACAACTTCGCTATGATTATCACCAGTTCCGCCTTCGGCACACATTAAATAATAACGACCGTCTTTTTTATATAAATGTGGTGCTTCAATCCAAATTGGTTTTTTAGAAAGATCGACACCTCCGTCTACAATAATTTTATCTGAGCCTGGAATTACTTTATCATTTGCAAGGTCATACTCCCAAACTTTAATTACACGATGACCTTCATACAATTCTTTTCCTTTGTCTGGTGCATCATTATGTACAATATATCCTTTTCCGTTATCATCAAAAAAAATACAAGGATCAATACCGTTAAAATCCAATTTAATAGGGCTTCCCCAACCTTTCATTGGATCTTTTGTTTTTACTATAATATTCCCCATTCCTCCCGTAAAGGCAGTTACAATCATATAAAAAGTATCATTATGAGGATTATAAGTTATACCCGGCGCATATACTCCTTGGCTAATTCCAGTATCGTGAGGATTAAATTCTGAAACCTTATTTAAAACCCCTCCTAAATCAGTCCAATTCACTAAATCTTTAGAATGAAAAATTGGCACTCCTGGAAACATGGCAAAAGAAGAGCAAACCATATAATAGTCATCTCCTTTTCTGGTAATAGCAGGATCAGGATAACATCCCTGCAAAATTGGAGTATAAAACTCGTCTGATTTTAAAGGATTATTTTTATAAATATCATCATTGCCTGTATAAACAACATTTGAAAAGATTGGCATTTTACCAATTTGCGCTTTTACAAGGGAATCTTTAATTTTTATTTCATTAAATGAAAAAAGAAATAATAAGGATAGCAGTAGAAATATTTTTTGGTGTTTCATTTTAATTAGTTCTTGTATTTTAACATCTCTTTGAAATGTGTGGTTATAAAATAATTGAATGCAAATAATTAATAAGTGTACTTATTACAAATATAAAAAAACATTTGAAAAAACAACCGGTTGCTTGATAATATCTTTAACAAATAAGCAAAAAAATGTATAGTAAAAAACAGTCTCTATAATAAAATTGACAAAATATTTGTTTTTTATCAATTTTATTCGATCTGAATTCCACAAAAATTGAAATTCTATTAATTATTTTTTAAAAAATAGAGTAAAAAAATGAATGACTTTTTTTCTAATTTTTTTTAACAGAGAAAGAAAAATTGCATAAAAAAACATAAGATGTAGTACTATGTAATTTTCCTACTCTTCATTAAACAAATTAAAATCACATTCGGCCTCAACAAATAGCGTCCCTAGACTATCAGATAATTAAGTTTACTTTTCTTGATTACTTTGCTCGTTATATTATTAAAATCTTATGCAGTATAATTTGATTAAACTGCATAAGATTCTAACAAGCTACATTTACTCCGTTGCTCTTCTTAAACCATATGGATCTATGGTAAGGATTTTTCCGTCATCTGTATAGTCGATTTTAGTTACTTTAATACTTCGCAAATGCGTCACTCCTTTTGACAAACTCGAATCATGATAAAACAAATACCATTCGTCATTTACTTTACAAATCGAATGATGTGATGTCCATCCTATCACTGGATTAAGAATACGGCCTTGATAAGTAAAGGGGCCATAAGGATTGTCGCCTATTGCATAACAGATATAATGTGTATCTCCAGTCGAATATGAAAAATAATATTGACCATTGTATTTATGAACCCAAGAAGCTTCAAAGAAACGGCGATCATTATCGCCAGCCTTCAGCGGTTCTCCATTCTCATCGAGAATTTTAATTTCCCTTGGTATTTCTGCAAATTCTAGCATGTCATCTGACAGCATTGCTACGATGGGACCTAAAGCAGGTTCAGTATCAGATGGTTCTTGGTTATTGATATCATATTTATTATTTCTATATTTTTGAAGTTGTCCACCCCAAATACCTCCAAAATAAATATAATGCTTAGCGTTATCATCCTCAAAAACAGCAGGGTCAATACTGTAACTTCCACTTATCGCCTCTTTTTGAGCTTCAAAAGGCCCTGTAGGCGAATTACTCACTGCAACGCCAATTTGAAAAATTCCATCTGCACGCTTTGCTGGGAAATACAAATAATACTTACCATTTTTACACGCCGCATCTGGAGCCCACATTTGTTTTTCTGCCCATGCTACATCATCGACATGTAGTGCAACACCATGATCTACCGTTTCTGATTCTATAGAATCCATCGAAAACACATGATAATCTTTCATACCAAAATGATCACCATTATCATTAAAGGGAATCCCAGCTTCGATATCATGGGAAGGATAAATATATATTTTATTTTCAAATACATGCGCCGAGGGATCAGCTGTGTATATATGTGAAACTAGAGGCTTAGAAATTGCAGATTTGCTAATTTCTTCGAAATTTATTTTATCAATATTATCTTCAGGCATACCTTGTTTGTTATTTAATTTATAATTAATTCTTTCTTTTCAGTGGCAACAAACGGCATAGCAAAACCCTATACTAAATCAAAGAATTAGTAAGCTTTGCTTTTAAACTTAGTTTAAACAATCTAAAGAGACCGTCAAACTATTAGAAAATAATGGAATATAAATAACAAACACAACCGGTTGTTCAAAGATATGAAAAAATAATAAATAGCTGTTGATATTAAGAAATTAAAATTTTACGCAAAATCAGCACATTCGTTCGAAAATTAAACTAGAAGACTCTCCTTAAAAAATAAAAACTATTTTCAATCAAGTAATTTTCATAATTTTGTTTCAACCACTGAATTAATGTGTTCTTAAAAAGATATTATTACAGGTTAACAAAATTCCGCATTCACCTTGAAAAAAATAAGGTTTAGTTGTTTTTTTTTTGTTTAATCATATTCAGATTTGTACCTCTATTGTACCTCGGCATCTGTTAGATCCAGTAAATACTGGCTGTTAATTTCTGCATCGGAAAATAGTGGTATTCGTACCATAAAATGGACAACAAAACACAAGATCTTTGGTGGTGAAAAACAAAAGCTATGCAGAAACCAAGGAAATCCTACACGCCGGAATTCAAGCAGAAGGCGGTGAGCCAATCACAAACAATTCACCTCTTATTTTCCACTCTGATCGTGGCATCCAATATGCATGCAGGCAATTTATCGATGAACTCAGCAATCACAAGTCAGTCACCAGAAGCTTGTCAGGAAAGGGAAACTGCTGGGACAATGCAGTAGCAGAAAGCTTCTTCAAGACATTTAAAATAGAACTGACATACCAGAAACGCTTTCTCAACAAACAAGAAGCTGAATCTTCAATTTCTGAGTATATTGAAAAATTTTACAATATCGATAGAAGACATAAGCATTTGAACAATCTGAATATTTTTGAGTATCAAAAATTGAAAAGATTATCTTTAAAAAAGAATTAGATTTGAAATATTGCGAATTCCAGTCCCAGATAACAACATTTAAGTCTGTTTTTAACATAAGCTATTTTTAAGGTGCAAAACGGATACAAGAAAAATAAAGTAGAGCTATGGTTGGTTAGGTCATCCACTAAAATTTCCCTGTTGTTATTATTACGATTTGAGTCCAATCCAAACTATAAACGCGAGATTTTCAGATTTCACTGAAAATTTTGCGTTTAGTTTTACTTTTTGATTGATTTTGTTTTTGCAAAAACACATTAAGCAAATCCATGGATTGCTGTTTCACTTAAGCAAAAAACTGATTTATTTCTATTTTTGACAGGATTGAAAAAAGAAAAATTAGAAGTTGCAGAAAGAACTATATATAGAGCATCACGTTGTGTCTAATTGTAAAGTGAAGTATCACAATATAAGAATTTACTTTCCGTTTAAATTAAAAAACTTAATCAACAAAAATGACTAAATCGTTTAAATTAACTACAGTCTTTATGATTGTATCCTTAAAATTAATTTCTCAGAATTTAATTTTAAATCCAAGTTTTGAAGAAACTCGATACACGCCTGATTCAATTAGTGCATTTAATGAAAATGTAAAATACTGGTCAACTCCTAATGATGGCACAACAGATTTATTTGATATTAATGCAAAAAATCTTATGATTTCAATTCCGAAAAATTACAATGGACACCAAACTGCTAAATTTGGTGAAAAATATGCCGGATGTTACTTTTATGCTGAGAATAACTATAGAGAATACATACAAGGACTCCTAAAAAGTCCTTTAGAAAAAGACAAAGATTATAAAGTGTCATTTTATGTTTGTCTAGCAGAAAAATCCAAGTATGCACTAAGTGAAATAAGTTTTATTCTTTCAAATCCAAAATTAAACCTTCCAAGTTCAGATTATTTATCCGACAATTCGCTATCAAAAATTTGGTTAAATAGCTCTTCTAAACACTCTATTGAAAATGAAAACTATTATACGGATTCAGATAATTGGACCTTAGTTTCAAAAGTAATTAAAGCAAAAGGGGGAGAAAACTATATTGTAATTGGAAATTTTAATAATGATTCAAAAACTAAAAAGAAAAAAATCAATAGCAACGCAACTCATAACAATTCATACTACTTTATAGATATGGTTTCAATTGAGCCATTAAATAGGCTTGTTACTTTGATAAAACCCAATTCGGACAATATTGTTGAGATTAAAATAAATAAAGTTATTGAGGAAGAAACTTTAGTACTTGAAAAGACGTATATTTTAGAAAACATCAACTTTAAATCAAATAGTATTGATTTAAATGAAGATACCATAGATGAACTCGAAAGAATACTCATTTTTTTAAAGAAAAATAACAGTACTGAAATATTGATTTCTGGTCACACCGATGACGTTGGAAGTGATGAGTACAATCAAAGACTATCTGATGATAGAGCCCAAGCAATAGCAGGTTATTTAAGTAATAAAGGTATAAGCTTAACTAGAATAAAAACGATTGGATACGGAAATAGTAAGCCAATAGAGTCAAATAAAACAGAAGAAGGTCGAAATAAAAATAGACGAGTAGAATTTAAAATAACTAAAAACAACAATGTCTATGAGTAATTCTTGTTATCATCTACTTATAAAAATTCGATAAGATTTTCAGTTTAGGGTTCTGTCGCATCTGCCATATAAATTAGAGATAAATCACTTCCCTAAAAATTATGTGGTCAATTTACAAAATGATTTGAACATACTTGCCTCTGGCTTAAGCATCTAGATATGTAACAGATGCGACAGAACTGTTTTAACTTCCCTAGATAATTTTTATTGTATCTTTTTGTATCTGATGGGAACTTCTAATATCCTCGTCAACAATAAAAATGGGCAAATAAATAAATATTCCTAATAATGAAAACAGCAGTCCTCCGATTGATCCAGCAGCAAATGAAAACCAAAAAGATTCGTTCTGTCCTCCCCATACAAAAGGAATTAAACCTGTCACAGTAGATAAAATAGTCAACATTACTGGAATTATTTTATAATTAAATGCTTTAAAATAGAGCATTGGAACAGCTCTATGTGGATATTGTTTTTTAAAGTTATTATAATCATTAATGATATAAAGAGCCGCATTTACACTTATTCCACACAATAAGATAAAGGAAGCATAACCACCTTGATCAAAATTGAAATCAAAAAGATAAAACGTTAGAAAAACACCAATAAAAGAAATTGGAATCATACTGATTATTGCAAAAGGCTGCTTTAATGATTCAAGCAAAATGGAACATATAAAGTAGATGATTAAGATGACAACTAAAATAAAATAATATTGCTGTTTGTTTGTTTTATCCCATATATCATTATTTTGTTCAAATACTCTATAACCAATAGGCAATCTAGTTTTCAATTCTTCTATGTTATTTTCTCTAACTTTTTGAGCCAATGGTTCTGTACCTATAAAATCATAGGCTATAGTTAGGCGGTATTGTTGATTAAATTTTGAAATTGAATTCCCTGTTTTTCTTTTTTCAATTTCAGCCATCTGATCCAGTTTGTATTGATTGTTTCCTATGCTGATAGGAACGTGTTTTAAATCCCAGACATTGACTTTTTGGTATTGATCAGACACTAATTTTACTTGTTGCAGTTCATTATTACGGACAAACGAAGTTACGCCACCGGCGTGAGTCTGATTTTTTAAATAGGAATAAAGTCCTGTTTGATACACCTCGCCCATTGCCATTTTTTCGGTATCAAACTCTAAAAAGTATTCATAGGAGTTGGCATTACCCCAGGAATCACCATTGGTAATATCAACATCTGTTATTCTGGAAGCAGAATTGTGTATCAATTGCGACTTTAAAAGTTCGGCATACGAGTATAGTTTATCATAATTATAGCCTTCTATTACAATTCGATTGTTTTTGTAATCAGAAACTAAGGCATTCGAAAATCCCTGGCCAACTCCGCTAACGCTCCAATCCAAACCTCCCAAGCTGATAGCTTTTGATTCCAATAAACTCTTTAGTTTAAACGGAAATCCACTGAATTCATTTTCTTTTTTAAAATAAATGGAAATAGTTGAGTTTTTATAACTGCCTATGTTTGTCTCAAACATCTCAACTTCGTCAAAACTGCTGATGTAATTTTCCATTTTGATGATTACCTCATTCAGTTGTTCAATGGTACAGCCCTCGGGCATACTTCCGCTAACTCTCAATGTAGTTCGTTCCGGATCTGAATAATGCGAATTCTCGTATACATCTTCTGTAAATAATCTAAGAGAACCACCTATTATTTTTTCTAATATAGGCTTGATTTCATCGTAAAACCATTCATTCCCGATGGTTTTATTATAGGTTTCTTCTAAAAAACCATCACCTTTCATTTCTTTTGGAAAAAGATGTAAAGGCAATCCGAAGCTTATTATTAAGACAACAATAAACAACCATTTAAAAGCCGGTCGTTTAAGAGCCGATATCAATTTATAATAATAGCCCGTAAATTGGACAATCCTTCTTTTTCTTTTTCTTGAAAATACTTTTCTCTTAGAATTAAATCCTATTTTTTGTAAAAGCGCAGGAACAAAAAACAATGCAATAAATAATGAGACAACTATATTAATGGCAATGACCAATGTAAAATCTCTTAAATTAGCCTGCAAAGATTCATCCAGTAAAAAAGTAGATAATAATGCACCTGTAGTAGTCAAAGTCGTCGCTAAAATAGCTAAAAACACTTTTTTATCCCCTTTGTTTTTAAGGTGATCAATCATAATGATACAATTGTCAATAATGATCCCGAAGGAAATTGTAATTCCGGCAAAGGAATACAATTGTAATTCGACTTCAAACAGCTTATAAAAAATTACGGCAATCAAGAGATTGGCTATAATACTTAAAAATAAAATCAATATATGCTTGAAACTTCTACTGGTAATTAAAATAAGAAAAAATAGTATCAATAAAGAAAATAGCATTTTTTCCTGAATTTTTTGAAGCTCTTTAGTAATATATTCAGAAGTGTCATTAGTCAGTTTCAAAGAATATTGCTCATTTATCTCTTTCTTTAAATGCTCTATTTCCTCTTTCACTGTATTGGCCACTTCTATGGTATTTGCTCCGTTTTCGGCATATACAACCATATTTATAGAATTTTTCCCGTTTATTCTGAAATAAGACTTCATTGGTGCTTCTTTTAATTGCACTTCAGCAATATTCTTCAGATAAATAATTCTATTTCCTATTTTTTTTATCGGGATTTTATCCCAATCAATGTCTTTTTCAAATTTATAATTTAATACCACTGAGATTTGTTCCGTTTCAGCATTATTTTTTGAAATCAAACTTCCATTTCCCAATTGTTGCGTTTGAAAATATTGACGAATAGCATTCTCTATTTCATTAACGGAGATGGAAAGCTGGATTAGTTTATCTGAATCATATTTTATACACCAATCAAAAGGATCCGCTCCATAGACAAATACTTTGTTTACCCCTTTTATGATTGCTAATTTTGGGAGTAGCTGATTTTCGGCATATTTCTTAATTAAATACGGACTTTCATTAGCATTAATACTGTACGCCAAAACGGGAGAATTATTTTCATTCGCTCCACTAATAGATAATTGAGGATAACTTACTCCTTCGGGAAGTTCGGTATAAGTCTGCCGGATTAGATTGGCAATTTCAAATCGGACAGCATCTAAATCTGTATTTTTTTTAAATTTAATATTGATCGATCCATTCTCTTTGTTTGTTGTTGAATTAATCTCTTTGATACCATTGACCGTATTGAAAACACCTTCTAATTTTGAGGTTACTTCCTGTTCAATAACCTTTGCCGAAGCATCATGCCAGCTAAAACTTACGCTTACAGAGGGAAGTAATTTGGTTGGATTCAATTGAACGCTTAATAAAGGGATCATGCTTGCACCAATGATACACAGGCAGGCGAAACAAGCTAATATGCTAAATGAAGAAAATTTTGATTTCATGGAAATTTATCTTAAAGCATTTTAAATAACCTATTCCATTGAAACTCCTCATTTTTATTAGAAAATAAGATACATTGCACTTTACCTATTATATTCGATTCGGGTAGAAATCCCCATAGTCTGGAATCGTGAGTTCCTTTTCGATTATCTCCCATCATAAAATAATAATTCTGTTTGAATCTGTAGGTTTTAGCACTTTTGCCATCTATAAAATAAGCTCCATTTTTTTCTGTAATTTTACTTTTTTCAAACATATTAATCATTTTTTCATACAGCAAATAACTATCTGGATTTAGTTGTACTTTCATCCCTTTTTTGGGAATGACAATAGGTCCCATATCGTCTAAAGTCCATTTGCTTGTTGTAGTTTTTAATAGATTCTCTTCCGGGTTGTAAGTATCTATTTTTTTAGAGATAGAATCGATACAATTTCTTTTTTCGAGAAGTTCAAATTCTTTATTTGAAAAGATTGCATTTACACAATTTGGTTTTCTGTAATCATAATTTACACGCCCCTCTATCGATAAAGAGTCAATAATTTTATAGAGATTATTCTTGTCTTTAATTCTGAAATTACAATTATTCTTCACTGTTTCTGGTGAGTTAAATAGCTTGGAGTTCGTGTAAATTTCCCCTTTTTTTATATTTATAGTATCTCCGGGAAGTCCCACGCATCGCTTCACCACAAAAAAAGTTAAGGAAGTATTTAATGAAAACACAAAAACATCTCCCTGCTTTATTTTTGAACTACCGCTCCATCTTGTGTAATCCCACCAAGTTTCTTTCCTCCTGGCTCTGGCCTCTTTATTCATGTAAAAAGCTAAATTTACCCAAGGAATTTCAAAAGGAGATCTAGGTAATTTTGGTCCATATTTAAGTTTGTTGACTACAATTACATCGCCTGGATAGAGCATGTTTTCCATTGAGGAGCTCGGTATTTTATAAATATCGAAAACCAGAAGTTTAATACAAATTGTTGCCGATAAAAGAAATACGAATAAAAATATTCCTTTTGAAATTTTCCTTAGAAATCCATGACGAACTAAAGGAATACAAAGTGTAGACACTCGATAGACTAAAGCAAATATTGCAATAGTAATTCCCAACCAAACCATGCCCAGCACTACAAAAAATAGTGTCAACATTGCAATTAATGAAGCTATTTGTTTTGTTTTAGTCATTTAAACGTTTTTTCTTTTATCGTTTATTTATCCAGTATTTCGTCAAAATTCTCACTAATAGTACTCTTGTTATGAAAATCATATAGAGTCAATTGCTCAACTTCATAATAAAATCGCCAGTAATTATATAGACTCATGATGTAATTTTCAGAGGCGTTTTGCCATGCTTTTCTGGCACTCGTTAACCGCAGTAAATCAACACTGCCGGATAGAAATCTTTTCTCGGTTACATCATAAGAAGATTTAGAAATTTCACTGGTTCTTAAAGCATTTTCCACCAATTGCTTTTGAAGGTTAAAATCGATAACTTTTAAATTGAGTTGTTGCTTGAGCTTGTCGCCATCCTGCTGGATGGCAATTTCACTAATTTCATTATTCATTTTGGCAGTTTTTATGTTGCCTTTGCGCTCTCCCCAATCCAATATTGGGATATTCAACTTAATAGCAACCATCTGCTGTTCTAATAATTGGTTGTATGCTTGGTGAAACGTATTCGCATTTTTGTTTAGACCATAACTACCGGACAAGGACAAATCAAAACGGTTTTCTTTAGTCGCTTTGTCCAAATCTCTTTGTGCTTCTATTCTTCTTATTTTTAAATTAAAAATTTCAGGATTGTTTGTTTCTGCTAATGCAATAGCTTCTTTAGGGTCAATTTGCAAATTTGAAATCAATTCAGGCAATTCAGGTAAAAGATTCAACGCGTTATTATTTCTTAAAAATAACCCTAATTCTGATTCTGCTTTTTCCAGCTCTCTTTCATTCTGTGTTAAGTTGCTTTCGGAATTATAAATATCCAGTTCCAAATTAAGAATGTCGTCTTTTTCAATGGAACCTAGTTCAAATCTTTTTTTCCCTATTTTGTACAGTTTTTGAATTGTTTCTACATTTTCATTAGCTAATTCCACTTTTTTATTCGCCAAGGCCCAATTAAAAAAAAAGTTAACTGCTTTTAATTTAATATTCTGCAATTCGTACAGATATTCTTTTTTAGCATTTTCAAATTGGAGAGGTGCAATTTTGTTCATCCACTTCAGGCTATTGTATGCCATAATAGGTTGATACAGACCGATACTAAAGGGTGTGGTGGTAAAATACTTCGAATCCATCACTCCAAAATTTGACAATCTGCTAAAATTGGAATTGACATAAAAGCTAGCTCCGGTAGCTCTAATATTTTGGGTTAGATTAAGATTTCCATACGAGTTTAGATTTTGTTGCGGACGATAAACATCAATATTCGCATCAGAATCATAACGTTTTGTTATGGATTTATTATAGGTTAATGGTTCTAACGCTAATTCCACTTTAGGCAGAACACTCGCCTTAAAAGATCTATACTGCCAATAGCTCGCTCCATATTGTTGCTTTGCCTTAAAAGCATCCAATGATTTTTTACCTGCGATTGCAATGATATCATCCAGAGTTGCCATTTGTTTGGTGCTTACTGCCTTTTTCTGTTCTTGAGCGATGATTTCTAAATTGCAAAAGGCCAAGGCAATCAGGCTCATAATTTGTATCCTTTTAATTATTCCCATGAGGTGTATGTCGAAATTGGTATTCAAGTTTTATTTTTAAAGGCTTTGAACCGGTTTAATAAGTATTGTTTTTTACTTTTTTGCCTTAACTTCAAATCTTTTGGCAAAATAATAATAGCACAAGGGGGTAAAATAAAGGCTAATGATAGTTCCCAGTATCATTCCGCCTGTTAATACCGTTGCCAATGGCGCTTGAAGCTCTGCCCCTAAACCGCCTGTAAAAAGAAGCGGTATAACTGCCAAAATTGTAGTCAAACTGGTCATCAATATGGGCTTGAGCCTTCGTTGCCCGGCAATCAAAAGTGCTTTAATTAAAGAATTCCCTTGACGCTGTAATTGGATAATAGTGTCTATTTTCAATATCGAATCGTTTATTACTATCCCACTCATGACCACAATGCCTATCATGGACATCAAATTCAGACTCATTCCAAAAATTTTCAATAATAAAAATGCGCCTGCCAAATCCAACGGAATTTCGATTAGTATAATGAATGGTAGAATGAGCGATTCAAATTGGGAAGCTAAAATAAAATACAATAGAAGCAGTGAAATCAACAACACCGCCACTAATTCTTTTAATAGCTCTTGATTGTTAAAAATACTCCCGCTAAAAGACACTGTATATAATTTGTTTTCCTTGACGACTTGTTTTATTTTATCAATGGTCTGGTCTACGGTTTTTTCATTTGTGTTCAACTCTATTGGGTAATACTCCCCCTCAATGCCTCCCACAATACTTTTCATGTCTTGGTAATGGATCGTTTTAATAAAATCACTGGCATGAAATACGGCACTATCTTTGGACTGAACCATTGTCTCCCTTAAAACTTTATCCAATGTTTTTGTTTCTCCTCCCAGTATAACGGGGACAAAATTCTGATTGTCAATCACCGATAAAATCTCTCTCTCATTAAAAGCGCTTTTTAATGCATCAAATAAGGTATTGGTCGATACTCCATAAGTCATTAACTTTTCTTGGTCAGCCACTAAATCGATATGTTCCTGCCAAGCTATAGGTTTCAATGTCAAATCAGCAACATTTTGCTGCACTTGATTTAATACCTTTTTCAATTGTGTGTTTTGTGTGCTGCCCAGATTTTCAGTATTTTGCAATTTGGCTACGAGTGGGGCTTCTTTATCCGAAAAAATGATATTAAAAATATTATCGACTTCACTATATGAAAAAAGAGCTCCTTTATACTTTTTTAGCATAAATAAATTAATGTCATATTTAATTTTTTCCAATTTATCGGAAGAATCACAACTTATGTATATAGCGCTTTCCGAAGTCAAAGAAGTCGATTCCTTATCTAAAATAAACTGCTGAGAGCCCACCAGTGCAGTATAATTCAATAATTCCTTTTTCAATGGCTGCAATAACTCCAATACTCGTTTTTTATTTTCCTCTACATCAATTTGTTTGTTCCAGTCAATTTTCAATACCATTTCAGTTTTAGTCAAATAAGGCATCCGAGTTTTTGGAAGCGTCCTGAACAGAACCACTCCAATGACCAATAAAAGAATACAGATTGCCCAACATTTTTTTTGCTCTTTCATTACGAAACGAAAGCCTTTTTCATATAATTCAGCATAATCCAAAGTATTCGTTCTTTCAAGGAAACGATCTATTTTGTTTTTTTTACCTGACTCTTTCAAATGAAACAATCGATATAATAAAGGTACCAAACACACTGAGACAATTAAAGAAACAAACAATCCTATGGTGATTGCCATCGCCTGATCATAAAACAAAGCTCCAGAAATACCACTTAAAAAAGAAAGAGGCAAAAAAACAGAGCAGGTCGTCAAAACCGAAGAAAATAAAGGCTTAATAATTTCATTGGTTCCCAAAATACAGGCTTCAGTTAACGCATATTTTTGCTCCCTGTATTGTATTATGTTTTCAATTACAATAATAGAATTATCAATCATTAAACCAATTCCTAAAATTAAACCTGATAAGGAAATGACATTAATGGAAATATTGAAAACATAAAAAAAAACCAAACTGACTGTTAAAGAAACAGGAACCGATATGCCTATCAGCAGAGGAGATTTAACATCTTTCAGAAATAAAAACATGATTCCAAATGCCAATAAAATTCCCCATACCAAATCCTGTTTGATATTAGAAATGGAATAATCCAACAATTTAGTTTGATCTCTGGTTATTGAAAATTCTATGGTAGGATACTCTTTTTTCAATCTTTCAACAAGACGGTTTAAGGAGGTCTTTAAATTTTCCATCTTTGCGTCACTTTGCTGAATGACAGCCATAGTAATGGCTTCCTGATCATCAGACAAAACCAGTCCGGTTCTTTTTTGCGGATGTTCAATCACTTCGGCAAGATCCTTTAACTGGAAAAGGCGCTCACTTTTTTTAATATAAATATTTTCAATTTCCTGAATGGTATTCAGACTGGATCCTAAGCGGACATTATATTGATACTGATTGTCTTTAATCAATAAACTACCTATCTCGACATCATAGGTTTTTATTGCCGATTCCAGTTCATTCAGACTTAGTCCCAAAGCATCTAATTTCTCCATATCAGGAATGATTCGGATTTCAGAAAAAACAAGCCCGCTTACATCCACCATCGCAACCTCTTCCACCTGTTCAATGCGTTTTCGAATAACCTGATTGGCAAAACGGCTAAAATCGACAAATTGCTGTGAAACAGGATATAATTCAGTGGCAGAAACATTTGCTTTTCCTTGACCTTGGTCTTTTAAGGTCATGCTTAAATAAAAAACGGGGACATCCGTAATATTGGCCTTGATTACTTTAGGGCGTTCGATTGTTTTGGGAAGATTTCCCATAGCGCGGTCAATTTTTTCATTGACTTCAATAAAAGAATAATCGATTTTGGTTCCCTGTTCAAAACTTAGCCTTATAACGCCGCTGCCATTAGTCGATTCTGTTTTAATGTCTTTTAGATGGCTTACCTGCACCAAGTTAGATCGTAAATTTTTCACGATTACATCTTCTACCTGTCGAGCCGACATATTATCAGCTTCCACTTGAACCGTAATTTCTGGAATATCAATGTTAGGCATTAAAGCAACCGGAATAAAACCAAATGCATACAGACCTAGAATAAGCATGCATAAGGTGGTCATTAAAACAGCAATGGGCTTATTGATTAAAAATTTTACCATAACAGGTTCTTAATAAAATAAATATGGGGACGTAAGGAAGTTTTTAGTTTTTCTCATTTGGACTAACAACGACTTCACTGTCGTGTGCCAAATTCAAATTGCCGGAAACAATAATAGTATCTCCTGGAGCTAAGCTGGAACTGCTTTTGTCTGGATGTGCAATTACGGAATAGGAACTGCTGTTTTCCAAAGTAGTTTTGACATAAGTCCAGTAAGCTCGTCCATTAATCACTTTAAAAAGCACTTCTTGATTGTCCCGCAATACCACTGCCGATTTGGGCACGACCAATTGTCCTTTTATTTCTTTTTGAATGCGTACTTTGACGTTCATCCCTTCCGTAAGCTTTCCGTCGTTTTTCACTACGGCTTTTACCAGTATCGTTCCGTTTTTGTCAATTAAGGGATTGATGGAGGAGATGTGGCCGCTATACGTTTTGCCTAGTGCAAAAGGGATCATCTGCACACGGCTGTTTAAGGCGACATCGCTCATTTCCGACTCAATCATATGAAACTCCACTTCAAAAAACCCGTCATCAATGAGGGTCATAAAATCTTTTCCGGCGCTTACATTCTCATAAACCCTGCTTTCCATATTGGCCACTTTTCCGGAAAAAGGCGCTATTATTTTGGTGGATTTAAGTTCGAATTGAGCCGTTTTAAATTCTAACAATGCAACATCATAACCAGATCGGCTGGCTACCATCTCATAAATATCACGAGGAATACTGTCCCTTCGGGTTGTAAAAATCCCCCGCCCCACAAGCATGTCCTCAAACTGAAATTTTGCTTTTTTTAGTTCGATTTCGGCTCTAGCCACTCTTTGTTGGTACTTAAATGGATTTAAATTTGCTAATACTTGACCTTTATGAACAAAATCTCCATTTTTCACGTACAAATGTTCCAGTTTGTCACTTACCTCAAACTGTATGCTGTTTTTTTGGGCCGCAACTATTTTTCCGTTGCTGATCAACTCTTTTTGGAAAGATTCGTTTTTGAGTACAACGGTTACTACTTCATTTTTTTCGGCTACATAAACTTTTTTTTCCATAGAAGGTTCTTCGGCAGCCTTTGATTTAGCACAATTATAAAAAAGTAATGAAATCCCAATAAAAAAAGATAGATTTCTAAGAGTTTTGATTTTTGAATAAATAATTATGTTCACCTGTACAATTGTTTTCTTTTGATTAATTTCACTCAGAAGGCCTTTTTTCTTCTTCAGGATAAGGAATCTCTCCTTTTATTGTTAATTGTTGAGGCGAATTTTTACCATTGTAAACCACCGTTATCGTTTTGTTAAAACGCCCTGGATATTTGGCATCATAAGCTATTTTAATCTCTCCATTTTGATTTGGATTTATTATTTTTTTAGGCCATTCGGGGACAGTACATCCACAACTTGTCGTTACTTTTTTGATTAACAAAGGATTTTTTCCTGTATTTAAAAATTTAAATACTGTACTTACTCCTTTTCCCATTGGTATTTCACCAAAATCATATTCTTTCTGTATAAAAATCATCTCAGTCAATTTTCCATCAGAAACTTGATTCTTCTCTTTACTTTTAGAAATACACGATACACAACATATTATAAGAATAAGTAGGTATATTTTTTTTAATGGAATACTGTTTTTAGGCATTACGATCAAACTTTTAATTCGTTTTATAAATTAAACTACAACTTCCTTCTTCTTTTAATTTCTTTAATATATAATTTCTTCATCCCCTCAGAAATAAAAGGATTTCCGACCATTATTATATTATTTTCTTTATCGGTCAATACTGATCTAAAAGTTTCATTTTCAATCATGAACTTATTGTTTTTTACGAAACTATTCTCTTGATCAAAAAAGAAAGGATATGGAAATTTTTTAATTTCTCTTTTTTCACATAAATATTTAAACAATTCAAATTCATCATAAGATTGAAGAATTAAAATCACTGGAACCCCGTAGTCTTTTATTTCCAATGCAAACTTGTCCCATAACTTAATATTATTTAAACAAGTAGAACATGAAGCATTAATATAAGCGTATACTTTTAATTCAGATTTAGAAATATTAATACTATCCTTGAGATAACTACCAAATGGTTTATAAATAATTATTTTTTTTGGCAAGAAAATTTTTTTTCCAATAGTATTTTCCGCTAGTAACTTTATAGCATTTATTTTATTCAAATTTTCATCTTTTTTCATGCATGAAAAGCAAAAAAACAATAACACTATCAAACTTTTATGAATAAATAAATTTAAACTTCTTCTCATTCTCATTTAATTTAAATTTGCTTTTAAGATATAACCCGTTTCATGATCATATGAATAAAGTGTTTTCCCGTCTTTAGACACTCCTAATGTATTAATCTCTCTATCTAAGACAATCTTTTTTATCGGATTACCATCCCAATCATAAACAAAAACGTATCTACCAGTGTTACAATTTTCATCAGATGACAATCGACCTGAATAAAGTAAAAAAATAAAATCATTAGTGACACCTCCTCTTAAAAAAGCAAGTCTAGTTTTTTCATTCCTTTCCATATTAAAACTATCACTTTTATTTATATTGAAATTCACATCAAATTTGTCTATACCTTGGATTGCAATACTAGTACCCTTATCAATATCATAAATTTCTATAACATCACTGAACCTATATGGCAAAACAATTTTATCTGCACTAGGTCTGATGTATATATTTGACTGATATGCATTTTTACAAACATCAAAAGGAATTTCTTTCGGTATGTATTGAAATTCCCCAAATTCTTTTACGATTTCACCATTCTTCAATGCAACTTTTTGAACTTTATACTTAGAATCAATATTTCCTATTCCTAAAACATAATTACTATCAAGTAGTACTGTTTTGTAAAATTTTTTCTTTAAATTATAACTTTTAATTAGAAATACTTTGCTACTGTCAATCGCTGTATTTTTATTGATCGTAAGTATTTTGTTCGATTGAGAATCATATACCCATAAATAATTATCTTTTAACCCAGAACAAAAACCCAAGAGAACTTCATCAGGCCCCTTTCCTCTCTTTATATATTCTTTTGAAAACAAATTATTTTTGAATGAATAATTATAGAAATAATATTTGTTCCTATAATTATTAAAAACAAACATAGTCGAATCTGAAAAGTTAAACTCAGCAGGAACACCTATAGTATCGTTTATAAACTCTTTAAAGGAAATATTCTGGGTTTTTGGGAATTTTGAAAACTGAACTAGATTATCATTTAAAATAATATGTCCCTTATTATTACACCCAATAAGGAACAAAAAAAACAACATTAATGTTGTTTTAACAACATTATTAGTCATTAGTCGAAATACTTTCATTTAATTAACTTTTATATATAAATTTTCAACTCAATATTTTTAAAAATTATTAAGTTTAACGAACTTCTGAAGACGAAGTTCGTTAAACTTTGTTTTTCATATATTTGCAATAATATATTTAGAATACACTGCAAGTATTAGAACCATTCTTTCTCGTACAATAATTAGTCGAAACAGTTCCATTACTTTCTCGACAATAATCATCTGCATTTTTGGTTGATTCACAGTCTTGAAGATAAGCTATCCCAGATTCAGCATTAGCCGTATTTAAAGCTATTAAACTAGCCAAACTACTATCTGAACTAGAATCGTTTAAATTATTAGCATTAAAAAACATTGTTGCAACAATCACGGTAACTCCTAAAATTCCAATTATTTTTTTCATTTTATAAATTTAATTTGTTTAATGGGTATGCACCCTTTTCTTTTTTTAATTTGCTAAGTGGTGTGGAAATGCTACTTTTGCAACGCATTATAAGGGCATTATCCCAATGCCGTTATACGAAATTATAAAGGCTTTTCGTTTATAAAATCTTCCTCTGGGCTGTGGTTTATATCATAGGCTTTTTTTAAAGTTAGACAATGTGAGAGTTATTTAATTTTTAAATCCCAGAGGATTTTTATATTTTTTCACTATTTCTTTCATTTCTAGCCGTATTTCTTCAATAGCGGTAGAGGGAATTTTTATTTTTTTCTTCAATATTTTTTGAGCTAGACCGATTGCCTTTTCTTTGTGTCTGTAGTCATCGTATAGCTTTGTCAATAAATAAGGTGCATAAAATTTGCCGGGTGTCATATTTATGGCCTGTATGTAGCAGGTTTCCGCTTTGTTGAATTGTTTTGTTGCTTTGTAGCTGTCTCCTAAGGAAGTTTCTATTACGGTATTGTTTTGATAGATTTTGGCTTGCTCTAATGCAGAAATGGCTTTAGTATATTCTCCGGCCATTGCTAGCGTTTTTCCGTAATTCATCAAGAAATCACCGTCTTTTTTAAAAGTAGGATAGCCCGATTCAAATTTTTGAATTGCACCTTTATAGTCTCCGTATCGATGACTGTTCAGAGCACTGCCCCAAGTAATAAATCCTTGGTTTAAATCTTTTATGTAAACAAAAGCTTGATACATAGTAACAAAAGCTACTAACAGATAAATACTTTTATATGATACATAACTTCTTTTGTTTTCTCTAATATTAAAATGAAATATATCTTCAGCACTATTAGATAACAAGGACAGCAAAAGTACCAATACTAATTTTATTGGTAGGATTTGGAATGGATAAGAAAAACAAGCAAAAATTCCGATGGTTACTAAGCTTCCCTTGGCTATAAAAGACATTCTCAGAAGTTTCTCATTGAATTTTGTTAGGAACAAAGCAAATATTACAATAACCACTAATACCAATCCAGTAAAACCATTTTCAGATACAAATTGCAAACCTTCATTAAAAGCATAATACACATTGTCACCAACCTGTGATTCAGATGTTTCTCCATTTCTTACAAAATAATTGGCTTGATAATTCATATAATAAGTCTTGAATCGGTCAAAACCAACACCAAAAACAGGAGTGTCTTTTATCATTTCAGTAGTTACTTTCGAAATAAAGACACGTCCATCCGAAGACCCTTTTTTAAAGTAGTACAAACCATAAAGACCAGTACTTATTATGATAGCTAAAAATATAATCATTGATGTTTTGTGAAATCTTGAAATTGTTTTTCTTCTTATTATTTCCAAATAATGATATTTTAATTCCAATAATAGTCCACCAACGACTAAGGCAGCCATCCAAGAAGCTCTGGACTGTAATGCAGGAAGCACTATAACTATGCTGATAATTCCTAATAAAGGGATATACTCAAAAGTGTATTTTACAACTTCGTTTAAAAACAGAGAGCTGCATTTTTTTTGTGATTGCACTTCTGCGATTACATAATCTTTAAAAAGATACATTCCTAATGCAATAGTCCAAACACTAACCAAAAAACCTGCATAAGGACCGGGATTAAAAAAACTACCAGTCATTTTAAACCCAGAATGATTAGAAGGATAATATCCTAATAATTGTAAATTACCATAAACCGCTTGAATAATTCCTGAAACAATTACTGCTAATAGCAACCATGGATAGCTCTTTAGAGAAATAGTCCTCAAAACAATATAAAAAAAGCTTAACCCCAATAATTCAATATAACGAAGCGAAAATCCATAATGGGATTGAATAAAATAGCGATTTAAAGAAATATAAAATACGAGAATAAGCAGAGCGATATCAATTTTAGTAAAGGAAAATGGTATGTTTTTTGAAAAAAAAATAGTTAAACTATGCAACCCTAAAAGCATCATAGTGCCATAAAGAAAATAAATCGTTTTACTCGTAATGGTAGGTAAAACATATTCCTGAATATTCAATTGAGGCAAAGCTAAAATAAGAACAGCTACAAAAACAACAAGAATTGTTTTTGAAATGAAAAAAGCTGTTATTGTTTTTATTAATTTACTCATTTTAGAATTACTTTTTTAATAATTATCAAATCCTAACCACCGTTGTTTTTTGTTTTTATCAATCATGAATACGTGTTCTTCTTTGCCTTTCGTAAGATTCCTTAGCCAAAATAGAGCATTCTTAGGTGTGTTATAATACAAAACGGTGTCTTTGGCAATTTGTTTGCCTAATGTTTTCCAACTTCTATTCCAATAAAACAACTCGTATTGATCGCCAATATTAATGTGGTTGCCATCATTTCTTACTTGAAATTCGATCCAATTAATTACTTGAGGCTTTGTGAATTCTAATCCTAAGGAAACTTCTTTTCCTCCAGAAAAAGATAAAGGATTGTCGTCGAAAGCGCCCTGTGTCCATTTAAAAACGGTATTATTTTTTTCAAAAACAATACCTTCCAATTGTTTACCATCAGCCCCATAAAAAGCCAGTTTGGCTAAATAAGATTCTTTTTGATTGGAGTAAAAACGGACATATTTGAATTTGTCCTTTAGTTTCAATTGTATCTTATTAATGTGAGTGCTGTTAAAATTGGAAATGTGATATAACGTCTTGGCATCACTAAAATCAAAATTATTTGCCCCCTGAAAAACACAATCGTTTAGATTATTCATCCAGTCAATATTTCGAGTACTTTTAGGACAACTTAAACCGTACTTTCTT
Source organism: Flavobacterium resistens (assembly GCF_900182645.1). Lineage (GTDB taxonomy): Bacteria > Bacteroidota > Bacteroidia > Flavobacteriales > Flavobacteriaceae > Flavobacterium > Flavobacterium resistens. The sequence continues at coordinate 133,658 of NZ_FXTA01000007.1, forward strand.
AATAAAGCAGCAGAACTTTGAATACCCTTTGTAGGTTTAAAAAAATGATACTTTTTGTTTTTATCAATATAAAAAGGATAATTTACCGGAATAAACTCTTTACCGTCCATAACACCTGCCATATATAGCACATTAACTCCAATGGTACTAAAAACAATACTATTGTCTTTTTGTTTGCCTGTTGCAACGGGTATCCAAACATTATTTACATCAAAAACACATAATACAGCTTGCTCAGAAGGCGCATTAAGGACGTTATCAATTGTACAATCTACTGTTGGAACATAATCTATTGTGACATCTTTTGAGAACGGCAAAAGCATAGATATATCTTGGCGACTATACATTACACGTAGTACTTTCGGGATACTTTCTCCTACATATTCACTTTTCAAATCAACTTTTCCTCGCACATCTGTTGAATATTCCTCGCTCCCATATTTTACATAAATCCAAGAATGCCCTAATGAATGATGATTTCCCCAATGCGGAATCATATCTTTTGCACTAATTATTCCTAATGATCTAAAAACATTAATTATATAATTTACCCCATCATCACAGGATCCCACTCTTGATTTTTCTACTTGGCTAATGCTTAAAGGGACGTTGTAATAACTTTTCATGTTTTCAATACTAGCATGTCCAAATTGTGATGCTATCGAATCCACTATCGATCGCAGAGAAACTTTGCTTTCAAGACTTTTATAAACCCACGAATATTTTTTAATTAGTTTTTCTCGCGTATCTTCTTCAATCGGCTCTTCACCAGTTTTATAAGGTAAAATATAGTTGCAAAAATCCGCAAAATTAGCTTTCTTTTCCTTTGGTATTTTGTCCCAAGCTTTAAACGACAACTCTATTGTATTGATGAGATATTTAGATGTAACAAATTGACAGTCTGGGATTAGTTCCGCTTTCTGCGAAATAACTTTTGTAGAAACCGAATCAAAAATTTTTCTAAAAATCTCCTTACGATCATCATTCATTGGATAGTTGCTTATTTTGTTAAAAGCTCCTTCAAACCCAGGGAGTATTTTATAGGAAGAATGGCCATCCATACTTTCTATTAGAAAAACAGCTGCTTTGTATTTAAGGCTATCAGCCGAATCGTTTTTATAATAAGTCAAAACTTTTTGTAATTCTTCCTTATTATCTCCTGCATTATCCAAAACAGTTTCTATTTTGCTTGAATGCTTGTTACATGAAACCAAAAGAAACAGCCAAACACCAATCAAAGTAATATTTTTCATTAAATTGTTTTTAATCTTAATTTTAATTAATCTGCACCAATACCCTTTGAAAAATTATCCTCACTAGAAATAAGTTTTCATACTCTTACTTTTTTACCTTTTAATGCATTTTACGTTTTACGGCTATAATATCGGTGGAAGGACTCAAAATTCTGTTAAAGACGGAATGAGATTGAATGAGCTTTTGGTGGTAAAAGCAATGAAAATTCTTCCAATTATCCGAAATATAACTGTTAACTCGAATAATCTATTTCTTAGCGTCTTTCTAACTAGCCCCCAAATAACATTTATAAACAAACTGACTGGTATATTGCAATTTTTTCTTTATACATAGACTCCTTATCCAAAATCAAGTAAGCCTAATCATTTTCATATATTATAATGATTTTACAAACAAGATTACTGCTGAATAAAAATTTTCTTCAATTAAGAGAGTATCTTTCTTTTTGTATTATATAAAATTGATAAAAACTTTATGAATCCACCTTAGGAAAGTAGGTTCTCTTTGTAAATAAATAACTTAATACTGCCTCATTTGTTGACATTCTATTGGCGCCATATTTGAATCTTTTACCAAATCTATGCTTCTCTGTTGTAGGACAATTCAAATTAAAAATCGCTCGTAAAACTTATTTGTTCGTCATAAAATTTTAACAAAATTACTATTCATATTTTTTAACCCCTTAACAAACATAATTTCTATTATTCATAAAATTTACAAAAAACATACAGTCTCAATTTATATATTGTTAAAAAACTATTTTTTTTCCTTTTCAAACATATATAAAGAAGATCTTTCAACTATCCTGCACTGTCCTGTATACTTCTTCTAAATCTGACAAAAAGCACTAAATACGCTCTAAAACATAAGAAAAAATAGACTAAAAAAATTAAAACAAAATTAAACACCTAAAATAAATTTGATCAGGATCATCTTTATTCTTACAGAAATTTTGAAGTTTTCTCTATAAAATTTTCCCTTAATTTTCCATGATTTTATTGTTTAAGGGATTGAAGAAATAAACCCGTTTTTAACTTCAGATGAACAACAATCAATAAGTGGAGTTGCTACGATTTTGCTTCAAAAAGTCAAGGCGGTTTCTTGCGATATTTCACAAGTCTAAGGTTTGTGGCAAAATCGTGGCAACGCATTTTTTGAAAAAGTAAAATCTCAACAAAGACAATATATTAAAAGGTAAGGTTCAACTATATTAAAAGTATAGATTCGAAAAACTTTATTGCGCAGCTTTAATGCTGTTCTACGTAGCTCAAAAATTGATTTATTTCTCAAGACAAAATAACGAAAAACAACAACAAAAAAACGAGTTAAAATATTGACAAACAATATTTCAACTCGTTTTTTTTAATTCCTTTTTCTTTTGGGTATTTAGTGATGTTTTGGCAAACTTGTACCTTAATAGTCCAAAACTAAAATTGGCACTTTTTGCATAAACAAAGTGATAGATGAGAAAAATTAAAACTCATTCAAAATAAAAAACCCCAATATTGAAAATAAATCCCAACTAGAATAAGTGAAAATAAAATTGTAAATATAATACTTGCATCAGAAATTGACTTTATTTTAAATAAAAAGTAAATTACAGAAACCAAAGTCAGTATTATGAATACCCATTGTAACAGGAATAGATAACTAAATTCATTCGGTAATCCAAAAGCAAGTATATAAAAATTATTTCGAGCGGTATCATCTAAAGCCACAACCAATTGAATAATAATAAATAGAGCTAATAGAGATGTTACGACAATCAAAAATTTCATGAGTTTATTCTGGATCTCTTTCCTTTTTCTAATTAATTCATAACTGAAATTGAAAATTGAAATAAAAAGGATGATGACAGCGATAAAAAAGGGAGCAAAAAACAGTAAGTTGAATTCATTCAAACTATTACCAAATTTTGAAACTCCTCCGTTTATTTTTATATCAGTAACAAAATTTACTTTGTTATCTGAATCCAATTCTTTTGTATCAGGTTTCAGACTTGGATTTTGTATAAATTCACTAATAATTTTAGATCCAAGTCTTGAAAAACTAGATGCATGTCCAGAAATTGGTGCGTTTACTAGATAAGCATTTTTAAATTTATCGACTGTCATTTTTCCATTTGAAGGGGGAGTTATTGGATCAAATTCCCCAGAAAACACTAATACTGGCGAAGTTATTTTGGATAAATTTGACAAATCGTTTATTGTTTTTTTGGGGCTTCCACTTCCTAAATTCCATTTATCACAAACTAGAAAATCTGATTTATAAAACGACAATCCTCCTTTTAATTTTTTATAATTTTGAGCATCTTTATTGAAAGCTGTTATTGAATTATTGGGAATAGCTTCATTGCAACTCACACAATAATACTGTCCATAATCTAAACTTAATGCCCCAGAAAAAGCAGCAACAAGAGAACTCAAAGTATTTTCATTTCCTTTATTAAATTCTATAATCAGCATTGGAATCACCTTAATCAACTGATTGTTATAGAGTGCTTGCTGAATTGCTATTTTAAAATCTTCAGCATTATAAGTAAACTTACCGCTAGGAATTATTTTTTTATCAACCTTAACGGTAATAGGATTTTTGTCTAATTTTTCTATTGTTTCATAGTATACTTGTTCCAAATTTGGATATTGTTTATTACAATTTGGGTCATTTTTACAAGCGTCAAAAACTTTATTCAAACTACTCATGTAATTTGTAGCATTGGAATTGTAATATTGAGAAATATTTGAAATCGAAGAATCTAAAATTAATGATTTAATATCCTGAGAAAAATCATTTGCATAAACTTGGGCTGTATATGTACCATAAGAAACTCCATAAACGTTCCAATTATAATACTTCAACGCAGTTTTTAAAGCATTAAAATCTTTGGCAATTGATTTACTATTATAAGAATTCAAATCAATATCTCTATTAAGTAAATCTTGTTTACAATCCATTGAAGCAATAGTTTTTTGCTGCTCATCTTTTGTACTATTCTGATTTTTTGATAGTATTTCTAAGAATTTTTTGCCTAAGTCTGGACAAAATTTAGGAAACGAAAAACCAGTGCCTCGAACATCTACAAGAATTATATCACCATTTTGCCTTATCGGGTGTCTTAGCCATCTCCATATTCCACCTATACTTCCCGCGCCTGGACCTCCTTCAATATAAATTGTTGCATTTGAATTTGGTTTTTCTGATGTTGTTTTTAAAACTACTACTGCAATTTTAATTTTTTTACCCTCAGGAATATCCCAGTTTTCAGGCACTGTTAAATAATAATAATTTAATTTTTCATTTTTTAATTCTTTCCATTCTGGAAAAAAAGTGGTCGTTTTTTCTAATTTAAAAAACTCAACTTGGGCAAATAAACAATTTGACAACAACAATAACAATAAAAACGACTTTCTTAGATATTTCATATTTTATATTAACTGATTAAAATTTCTTTCATTGATATTTCAAAAACATCCATTTTTTGTGAGATATAACATTTATACTGTTTATCTATTTTTATTTCTTTTAGATAGTACTTTTCGTCATTAATATGAGTTATATTATCTAAAATATCAAATGTGTTTAATGGTAATGTTAGTCCATCACCATGTGCTTTTATGACTGCTTCTTTTTGTGTCCAATATTCAAAAAAAGTTTCTTTTTTGTTGTTGGATGAGATAATTTTATTCCATTCATTCTCCGTAAACTGCGGTTTAAAATCATCTATTTCAATATTTGATATTATTTCAATATCAATTCCTATTTCTGATTTGTCACTTATGGCACAAACCGTAATGTCTCCAGAATGAGATATATTAAAGAATGATGAATTACCTTTTAAAAATGGTTTGCCAAATTCATTATAGTGAATATTATTAATTTCCTTACTTGAAATTCCATTCTCTTCAAAAAATTTTAGAAGTAAAACTCTTCCAAGTAATGATAATTGTGCGTCTTGCCATCTTCTATAATTTAAAATTTTATTTTGAAAATCTTTATCGAAATAATTTAAATATTGTTCAATAATATTCTCATGCAAATGTTCAGATATCTTCGAATATAATATTAACATCTATACAAATTCTAAAATATTATTATACAACAACTGCTTTATTTTGTCAATAATTAAAAAATCTAACCTCTTAACAAGATCTTCTGCATCTTTTGAACCAGAATTTTCTATAAACTCCTTAATCGTTTCTTCTGATTGTGATGTACAATATTGTTTAATTTCAAATAAGGCGTCTTTAATTTTTTTTCGCGAATCAAATCGATGCAAAACCCAACCATCAGTTCTTAGTGAATATTCAACAGCAACATTTTTATTTGTATTTATAAATATAAATTCATTATTGCTAGGTTCATTATAAAAATTTTGAACAAAACTATGCTTTTCCCTAAGCTCCCAATCCCATTTAGTATTTACTATCTTAATATGCTGTGAGATTTTTAATTCTTGGTTTAAAATCCATTGATCAGAATTATTAAGAATTTTAATTATTTTATCACTATGAAATAATTTATCTAGAAAAACTTGCAGATTTGTTTTTAACTCCTGATTGATATACTCTTTTTTCTTTTTTTCAAAAAAGAAAATATCAGCTATCACTCTATTTATATTGGAATCAACTTTTACAAACGTTTCAACCACAAAATCCTCAAATTTTTTAATTTCAGATTCATTAATATCATAATTTAAATTATTTAAAAAAATACTTAATTCATCATCAAATATATTTTCTATCAAAAGCAAAGTTTTATTGTAAATCTTTGACAACAAACTCTTTTTAATAAATCTAATATCAATGGCTAAGTCGCGTTTATTAGGCCTTTGATTTTTGTTTTTAAATGGTTTTATAATAGTATCTGATTCAATGTTTGTATAAGTTTTTAATAAAAAATAGGATGCTCCCAAATCCCCAAAAAACAAGCCTCCGTTTAGTGTAGTTTGCTTATGTTGATTTAATATTTCTTCTTTAATTAGCGAAAGATATGCATATCTATTGTCTATGGAATGGTTTTCTAACAAGCACAATCCAATTCCTGAAAGGCCATCGTAAATATTACTCTGAAGATTCTTTATTTTATAATTATTTAATTCAAAAAATATCTTTTTATTTAGATTTTCAGACAATAGTATACCTATGCCCCCTTTAGACCAATTTAGTTCATTTGTAGGATTGTATAACGTCGGGTCATTTTCTAAATATTGTCTTTTAAACTGATTTAAAACCTTATTATTAATAATATCCTTTTCAAAATTAAGCCATGATTGATGTTTTTCATCCCAACAAGAGTCTTTGTGTTTATCAATATATTTAATAATATAGTCTAAATGATTATTTGGAAAATCTATATTCATTTTTTTTAAAACATATTGAATTCCTGATGACCCTAAGGCAAATCCACATGAATTATTTAGATTAATTTCTTCGGTTGCTTTCCATGAAATACCTTTTTCTGTAAATAAAGCGTTTTGAAAAATTTTATTTATGAACTTATTTATAATTTCAAATATTCTTTCAGATTCTGACAGTTGAAACAACTCGTTTAAAACCAATAACGTTCCAGACCTACCATTGTATAAATAATCAGATGTATATTTAGACTCTAAAAATTCATTTTCAGAAGGGATAATTAAATCCTCACAAACTTGTAATAGATCTACATTCTTGTTCACATCATACAGTTGTAACAAAACATAAATCAATCCGGATCTCCCACAATAAAGAGAATAATCATTCGTATCGGTTTTTTCACAATAAGAAATAATATTCTTAGACAATAATTCTGCTTTTTCTAAATAAATATCTTTCCCAGAAAATTTATACATCTCTAATAAATAAAGTACAAAACCAGAAACTCCAGTTTCAATATTCTCTAAATTATTTGAAACTAGATACCGGTCTAGTTTTTTATTGTTTTTTTCTGAAATTTCAATAAGCTCTTCAAAAGTTGAATTTAATATTAAATTTGATAAATCTTCAACTCTTAATAATACATTATTTCTATTTTCTTCCAATGATTCCATGAATTAAAAATTAAATTTGGTTGGTACGAATGAGATTGATTATTTTATAGTAATAATCTGGATAATCGGTAAGTAATCTGTGTGATAATAAATCTCCGATATATTCATTTCTTTTATATATTCCAACTGTGTGTATATATTTTTCTTTTTCCGGTAAAGATGTAAAATCTGCAAGACCATCAAAAGAATAATTAATATTTTCTAAATAATAATTAATATCAATTTTTTTCTTTTCCGCTATTGCTTTAAATAAAAATTGCTCATAAACTGTATTAATAGTCCCTATATTTATTTCATGCAACTTAGAAACATTTTTATCTACAAACTTAAAAGCTTCATCAGTATATTCTTTAAAAAAATCTAAATCTGAACCTCCTAATAATCCAGCATTAACAGCTATTATTCCATTATTTTCAATTTTCGATTCTGTTAAATAAGTGGGGATATAATCAAATTTTTCTTCTATCAATTTAAATGCTTCATCATAATAGCCGAATCCTTTTTCTATATTTTGAGATATTAATTGAGAATTTTCAAAACTGTCTTCAAATTTTTTATAAATAAAAATATCTCCATCAGCATGAATAAAAGGTTCTTTCTGTATACTATAAGCATAAATCTTCCCCAATGCCCATAAATCAGGATGATAATCATTTAAAAGATCCAAACTTACGTCTACCTTCGTATATGGTAGCTCTAATTTATTTATTAGTAAATCATAACCTAGTGAATCTGTAACTAACTCAACTTCGTTATAATATTTTTTAAATTGAAGGCAACTAAGTGCCCAACTCATATAGTTGTATTTTTTATCTACCCAACCTCCATTATTTCTATCTGAAATATTAATATTTTCTTTTTTTAAACTGGGCTTTACCCATAAACTTTGGATTATTTTCATTTAATTTTTTTATTTTAAACAATCTGCATTAAAAAATTATATTTATAATATTAAGTAGTTGATTTATTTTTTTGTGAAATGCTTAGTTTGTCAATTAAAACCGAACCTATGAACATTTTTAAAAATTAAAATCAAAATCTAATTCTGTATTCATTTCCTGTACCAATCTATTCTCTATTTCTCCGATATTGATTAAAGGATTTGCAGCAATTTCACTTAAAAATTTACTATATTTTTCTACAATTATTTGTATGGAATCTCCTTCAAATAAATCAGAATTGTACTCTATAATTCCTTTTAGTTGATGGTCACTTTCGAACAAATTAAATACCATAGGCATTCTACTGAATTTGTTTTCAATAGGATAAGGAGTTAATTTCAATTCACTCAATTCAATATCATTCTCAAAATTAAATTCTGGATTTTGATAGACGAGCATCACATCGAAAAGAGTTCCTGGTAGTCTGTCAAATGGAATATCTAAATAATTATTTATCTCTAATATATTAATGTTTACAGTTTCTAATAAATTCACAAAAGTTTGTTCTGATTGTATTTGAGTTCTTAACACAATTGTATTCACAAAGATTCCTATTTGATCATTTAACTCAACAGCATTTCTTCCAGAATTCACCATTCCGATACATATATCAGAATGATCCGATAGTTTATAAATCAAAACATTGATTGAAGTAACTAAAAGGGTGTAAAAAGTCACTTGCTTTTCAGTAGCCAATTGCTTCAACTGTAGCGTAACCTCTTCTGTAAGCTCAAATAATAATTTTGCACCATTTTTTTTGTTGTTTTGAATACTAAAATCCTTATCAAATGTATCTTTGGGTATATAATTTTGAAGATAATTTTTCCAAAACAATTCATTTTTAGATTGATTTTCTGCTATAGTTTTATTTAACCATTCTGAATAATCTTTGAATTGTAATTTTAAAATAGTCTCTCTTGCAAAGCCTGAATCATTTTCATTATAGTTTTGAATAAACTCTTTGATAAAAATTTCCAGCGACAAACCATCCATTATGATGTGATGAGTAGAAAAGAACAATAGGTTTTTATCAATTCCTAGTTGTATCAATTGAACTCTTATTAAAATCTCTTTTTCTAAATCAAATTCAATAGTAATTAATTTGTTGATTACTTCTTCAATGTTATCATCTTTTAATTTGTGTACCCCAATTTCAAATTTAACATCATTGGGAGTATTTATTTTTTGATAAGGAATTCCATTAATTTCAACAAAATTGGTTCTTAAGATTTCATACTTTTCAATAATTTGATTTATTGATTTATTGATTCTAGTAATATCAATATTTCCTTCAATAGTATAACTCGCTAACATATTATAAGCTATTGAACCCCTTGTTTGTTGAGAGGCTAACCAAATCGTATATTGAGTAGGAGTCAAATGATACAACTCTTTGATTTCAGATAATGGTATTAAATTTAATTGTGATGGCTTCAATTGTTGCAAATAAACAGCTAAAGATTCAATAGTAGGATAATCAAAAATAGTTTTTAAAGTAATTTCTAAAAAAAGATTTCGGAAAATTAATCCAATCAATTTTACGGCATTTAGGGAATGACCTCCAAGTGCAAAGAAGTTATCCGCTATGCTTATAGCTTCTTTTGTTTTTAAGACTTCTCCCCAATACTGCGATAATATTTTTTCTAAATCAGAAACGGGTTCTTTAAAATTAACTTCATTTCTATCATATTGAATTTCTCTATGTGATAACCATTTTCGATCTACTTTTTGGTTTGGGGTAAGCGGAAATTCTTCCAAAGGAATAATTGCATTGGGAATCATATAATACGGAAGTGTCTTTTTTAATTGATTAACAATTTCATCCAAATCTATGAATTCCTGATTCTTTAAAACATAAGCAACTAAAAATGCTTCTTGTTGTTCTCCTTTTTTAGCAATTACTACAGAATCTTTAATCTGCTCTATCTGATTTAATTGTGATTCAATATCTCCCAGTTCAATTCTATAGCCTCTTATTTTTACTTGGTTATCATTTCGTCCTAAAAATTCTATTTCTCCTTCGCTATTCCATTTCCCAACGTCTCCAGTTTCATAGCATAGACTATTTGAATCAAAAGGATTTTGGATGAATTTTTCTTTGGTTAGTATATCATTTTTATAATATCCTTTGGCTAATCCATCACCTGCTATATAAATAGCTCCTGATGTTCCAATTGGTTTTGGATTTAAAAACTCATCTAGAATATAGAGTTGTGTATTGTTTATGGGTTTGCCAATGTTCGAGGCATCTGAAGCTTTTTCTATTTTTTTAACACTCGACCAAATAGTGGTTTCAGTTGGACCATACATGTTCCATACTTCTGAACTATGGCTTATTAATTTTTTTGCCAATGATTCACTCAACAAATCGCCACCACAAAGTAACTTCAGACACATATCTCCTTGCCAATCAGCATGAAATAACATTTGATAAAAACTTGGAGTAGCTTGAATAATTGTTGGTTTAATTTCTTGTAATCTTTCTATAACTAAATTGGGATCTGATAAAGTTTCTTGACTGGCAACATATAAACAAGCACCTGATATCAAAGGGAGAAAGAATTCTAATATGGAAATATCGAAAGAATAGGTTGTTACAGAAAACAGGGTATCATTTGAATTAATACCTGGCTTATTTTGGATGCTAGTTAAAAAATTAAGTAATGATTTATGTCCTATTTCAACCCCTTTTGGATTTCCTGTTGATCCTGATGTATAAATAATATAAGCTGTGTCTAATGAAGTGACAATTTTTAATTCTGTTGGTTGAAATCCATCAATTTCATCAAGAATATTTTTTAATGATATTGTCTTTACTTGTTCAACTCCACTTATTTCATAATCATTTTCATTGATAATTATTTTGGTTTGACTATTGGCAACAATAAAACTCAAACGCTCTTTTGGGAACGTGGGATCTAAAGGAATATAAGATTTACCAGTTTTTAAGATCCCTAACAAAACTGCAATCATATTAGCCGAACGATCTAATAAAACAGCAATTGGAGATTTATCTTCTTGACCACATTTTGCAATAATATAGTTCGCTATTTGGTTTGATAACTTATCCAGTTCAATATAAGAATATGATTTTACATCATCTTTTAATACAGTTTTTTCAGGGGATATAGCAACTTGTTCTTTAAATAAATCCAATATGGTTTTATCTTTAGGAAAATCAACCTTTGTATCGTTAAAATCAAATAATAATTGTTGCTTTTCTTTTTCTGTTAAATAGTATAACTCTTTAAGTTTTTTGTTAGAATTAGTTAAAACTTCATTAAGTAATTTTTCAAAATGATTGACCACTTGGGTTATGCTAGAATCATCAAAATAATTTAAATTGTAATCAAAGTCAATTTTCACATCTTCCTGTTCGTCAAATTCTCTAATATATAAAGCTAAAGCTACCCTTTCTGATTGATGACTTAGAGGAATTACTTTGGTTTTCGTGTTTTTAAAATGAGTGGCATAATCTTGTTTTTCATATGAAAGTGTGATGTTGAATAATCTTTCTTTTTGACTATATAGTTGAAGTTTTTGAATTAATTTTCCCAACGGTAATCGCTGATGGCGATAATCTTGTCTTAATTGTTTTTTTATATCAATTATCAAATCTTGAAAAGTAGCTTCAAAATCTAATGACATTCTCAAAGGAGAAATACCCATAAAAAGTCCCACCGTTTTTTTGTACATAGATTTGCTTCTGTTTAAAACAGGCAAACCGATGGCAAAATCGCTATTTTCGTGCTTTCTACCAAAATAGGAATATAGCAGCCCTAAAATTATATGAAAAGTAGAACATTTATAACTTATGGCTAAGTCATTCAATTGATTATAGGTATCTCTTTTAATAAACAATTCTTTGCGAGAGCTTTTGTTTATTTGAACTTTATGATTTAACTTTTGAAATAAATTCTCTGGTAAATACTTGAATTTTTGAGACCAGTAGTCTAAATCTTGATTAAATGATTCTGAAATTTGATATTGAGAATCATCTTCTGCAAAGTCTTTATAACTAAAAGTGTAGCTTGATGTAACGGCGCCGAATTCAGAAATTTCATTATAGTTTTGAACCAATCTTTGAAACATTAGTGAAGTTCCCCAACCATCGGTTATGATATGATGATAAACAGAAAATAAATAATACAGCTCTTGTTGAACTTTTACTAAAGTGAATACATGCAAAAGATTTCCATCCAATAAATCAAAAGGTTTTGTAAATTCCTTTTGCATGTATAAATTAGCTTCCTCAATTGTTTTTTTGTCATCAGAAAAATCAATAAATCCCAATTCAGATTGATGTTCATCTAAATATTTAAGACTTACATCTTCTTCATTTTTTACAAGAATACTTCTATACGCATCATTCTGATTGATTAATTCAATATATGCTTTTTTGAATATTTCGATATTTACTATTCCATTTATTTCGATTTTAGCTCCAATATTGTATATAGGGTCATTAGTGGATAATAATTGTTCAAAATAAATATCTTGTTGTGGTAAAGTCAGTTTCATGAATATTTTTTTTCATATTATTTCCATAAAGATGAATCCAATACTATATCATCAGTTATTTTTTTATCCATAATTATTTGACCATAATCAAATTTTATGATTCTATCTGCATGTTTAAAATAGGCATCATCATGAGTAACGGCAATAATAGTCTTACCTTCTTCTTTCAATTTAGGTAATAAATTTTCATAAAAATATTTTCTAAAATATGGATCTTGGTCAGCAGCCCACTCATCCAATACCAAAATTGGTTTATTCTCCAATAGTGCAAATATCAGAGACATTCTTTTACCTTGGCCTTTAGAAAAAGAACGCCTCGCAGATTCTTCACTGTCATCTCCAACCACTTTATCGAGTTCCATTATTTTTAATAATTCCTGGTATTCTTCATTTTGTTCTAGGGAATAATCATCATAGTTATGATAAAATATATGATTGTCTGTAAATACAGCCGCGATAAGATTTTGTAGTACTGTACTTTGATTTGCACTTAGATCATTTAGAATTATCTCTCCTTGAGACGGTTGATACAAACCAGTTAAAATATTTATAAAGGTACTTTTACCACTACCATTTCCTCCAATAATGAATATTGTTTCTCCTTTTTCTATAGAAACATTTATTGGTCCTAGTGCAAAAGATTTATCTATCGCATCATTATCATAAGTAAAATATACATCATTGAATTTTAATTGGCTTAAATTTTCCGAAGATGTTTGTTCAACTTCTGAAGTTGCTTCAACAGTATCAAAATCTTTTAAGAAAAGTTTAATTCTATTATTGGCAACAATCAAACGAGTATAAATGTTCTGCATGTTAATCAAATTATTTATTGGCCCCGAAATAAACAAAAGAATAACGACATAAGAAATGACATCTTCTCTTTTAAGGACACCTAATTCTGGTAGTAAAAAAATTATAACAGCTATCACTAAATACAAACCGTATCCGCTAATCAAATTGATAGATAGAAAAACATAATTAATTTTAAAATCCAATTCTTTTGCATTTTCTCTATTGGGAATTAAATAATTTTGCATCAAGTTTGTTCTTCTTTGTTTATTTAATTTAAACTCCTTAAAACCTTTGATCACATCCTCAACATACTTATAATAATATTCATTATATTTTCTAATCGTCTCTACTTTTTTTGACATCATATTGACAATAAAAAAGTAAATAAATCCTATCAAAATGATTAAAAAAATCACAACCAAAGCTGCTACTATTGACAGAGTGAACAAGTAAGTCATACATAGTGCCAACGTTAATAATGAACTGATTGAATTAGTAATTACACTTGGAAAAGACGAAAAAATCCTTAAATCTTCTATTACTGTATAAAATCGTTGAGACCCCATTTTTTCTAGTGTAATTAGAGGTGCTTCTAAAATTTTATGAAATATTTTTTTTTCATTTTCACACAATAAGTCAAAAGAATATTTATTGATTTTCTTTTGAAATATTATATTTAGTAAATAAGTATAAATCACAATTGATACAAAAACTATCCCTATGTAATCGTTTAAGAAACCTTCTTTGCCTGAAATTACGTTGTTCATAATGTACACGATTCCGAAACTAAGAATAGTGTTTGGAATGGCGTAGAGAAGAAGACCGATTATATTTTTTATTTTTATTTTAAACACTTAGACTATATTTATTTTTAAATTTATTGATACAATCAGTAACTATATTAGCTATTTCTTTAGGATGGTCATATATAAAAAAGTGATTTCCAGAAACTATTTTATTTTGAAAGCTTCCCTTTGTAAATTTTTTCCAATTATCTATTTCACAACTAGTTTTCTCATCCTCTCCCATTATTGCATATATTTCAGTATTAATTTGAATAGTTTCAATTTGATCTAAGTTGTCTAAACATTCGAAATCTGAACGGATAATTGGTGCAAAATGATTATAAAGATCATCGTTATCAAATACTTCTTCGGGCATTCCTCCCAACTCTTTCAATTTATCTTTAAACTGGATATCATCCAATTTATGGTAACAAATAATCTCTTCTTTTTTTGCTCCTGGGCCAGCATTTCCTGATACAATTAAATGAATTGGAAAATCATTAATAGCTTCAAATTTTGATGTTAAAAACAATCCCAGAGATGCACCCATACTATGTCCATATATAATAAAAGGCCCCCTATTTCTTAATTTTCTAATTTGATTAAAGTAATCCTCTATAGCTTCGTCTAAATTTTTTAAAAGATTTTCACTATATCTATTACCTCTACCAGGTAGTTCTAACGGAATAAATTCAACATCTAAATCTAAATGCATTTTTAAAAAATCAAAGGAAAACATACTCCCCCCTGCAAAATGTAATAAAAATAATTGAGGCTTCATATTTAAATTTTTAATTAACTAATTCTATTTCTAATGTTTTCATTATTGATCTCTCTTTCTTATTTCAGATTTTATAATTCCTAAAAAATAGGATAAAGCCTATTTTTTAGGAATCATTACTAAAAATTATTTATTCTCAACTTAAATGCTTTACAAGATTTATTGCTATTGTCTTAACATGAGGAGAATTCATCACTTCATTATGTGCACATTCTAATTCATGAACAGTTACAACATTATTTGTGCATTTTTGCCATCCTATTTCCTTTTCATCAATATTGGCTAAAGCTTCCTTCATTTTTATTGTATAATTACTACGATCAATCTTTTTTATACATTTAAATAATATGATCGGACAATTTAATTTTTCATCAATCGGAGGAGCATAAGTCATTGTTACAGTTTTAATGTAGACATCTACATATCCTCTAAGATAATTTTTTTTCATGTCTAGCCCTAGATCGGTTAATTTTTTATAGAATAAACTAAATTGTTCTTCTTTATTTAAATTTTCCAATTCATTAATTGCTAATCTTACTTTGTCTTTCAATAAAAATAATTCACTTATAACTTCGGCAATTCTTATTAACCATTCTGGATAAGTTTGAGGATGAAAAGTTGAATAATCTACATCTGGCGCCATCGAATCAAATAATAACAATTTCTTTACTTCAAAGCCTTTTCTAAACAGTTGAAAAGCCATTTCAAAAGCTATTCTTCCCCCTGAAGAAAATCCTCCTAAAATGTATGGTCCATGAGGATCAACTTTTTGTATCTCTTCTATGTAACAAGCTGCAATTTCTTCTACTGTTTCATGCGGAGGTAATTCCCCATCCAATCCTCTTACATTTAAACCATAAGTTGGTTGATGATCTCCAATAGCTTCTGACAAATCCTTATAGGTTAAATTTCCTCCTCCGGCAGGTGGTGCGAAAAATATTGGTGTTTTAGTTCCTTTCTCATTAATAGGAATTAACAGAGAATTCGAATACGGAATACTATTATTTGAATCCATTTTCTGTTTTATTAGAGAAATGTTTGGATTTTTAAATAATAATGTAACAGGCAATTTTGTTCCAAATTTTAACTGGAATTTTGAAATCATTCTTAATGCTGAAATAGAATTCCCTCCCAATTCAAAGAAATTATCTGTTATGCCTATTTTTTGAACTCCTAACACTTCTTGCCATATTTCTACCATTTTTTCTTCAATGGCATTTCTTGGTGCTACATATTCTTTTTTAATGATGTCTTCTCCAGTAACACTTGGAAGGGCTTTTCTGTCTATCTTGCCATTAGGTGTCAAAGGCAGACTTTCTATCTCTACATAAAAACTAGGAACCATGTATTGAGGTAACTTGTTTTGCAGATAAGTTCTAATATCTGATTTGTCAATCTCGATTTTGGACACATAATAAGCCACCAAAGCTTTGTCTTGGTTGATTTCTTTAGCTTCTACTACAATCTGTTGTATCTCCTCTGAATATCCAGATATAGCCGTTTCTATTTCACCTAGCTCTATACGATAACCTCTTATCTTGACTTGATGGTCGTTTCTGCCCAAAAATTCAATGTTGCCATCTGGCAACCACTTGGCTAAATCACCGGTATCATACATCCTTGTTCCTTTTATAAAAGGATTCGAAATGAATTTCTCTGCCGTAAGCTCTGGTTTGTTTAAATAACCTCTGGAAACTCCAGCTCCAGAAATATATAGCTTCCCTGTAACACCTATAGAAACTGGCTGTAACCCTTCATCTAATATATAGATCTGTGTGTTATCAATTGGTTTCCCGATTGATGGATTATTGTTTAAATAATTCTCTTCTAAAACAATTGTTGTCACTACATGTGTTTCTGCAGGACCATAATGATTATGAAGCTTAATTTTTGACTCTTTAATAATTTTTATAGCATCATTACTTAATGTCAATTGCTCACCTGCTACAATAATGTTTTTTAAGAAATTATTTTGTCTAATTAAATGATTAAATTCTTTAGTTTCTATTAAAACCTTAAAATATGATGTTGGTAAGAAAATTGTATCAATGTAGTTTACATTAATAAAATCTACTATTTCAATAGGGTTTGACTTACTCGATTCTGATATCGGATAAATAGTAGTACCCCTTGTCAATGTAGTGAAAATTTCTTGAAATGAAACATCAAAACTTATGCTAGTAAATTGCAATACTTTTCCAAAATTTTCATTTATCACATTAGTATGAAATGAGACTAAATTGGACATGCTTTTATGGTGCATCATTATACCCTTTGGGGTACCTGTTGAACCAGATGTATAAATAATATAAACTAAATCATCTGCGCATACTATAGAAGAAAGGTTCTCTCGAGAATAATCATCTCTAATCTCACTAAACTTTTTTATCTCTTGATTATCAATAACAATTTTGCAGTTACTGTCTTTTTCTATGTAAGCAATCCTTTCTTGAGGGTAACTTGGGTCAATTGGCACATAAGCTGCACCAGATTTTAGTATCCCCAAAATAGCCAATATCATTTGCTCGCTTCTCTCTAACTTCATTCCGATTAGATCATCGGCTTGTATTTTGTAGGTTTCTCTTAAATAATGTGCTAATTGATTTGCTTTCTCATTGAGTTCTTTATAAGTCAATTGTACTTCTTCAAAAACAACAGCGATGTTATCCGGAGTCTTATCGACTTGTTCTTCAAATAAATCGATGATGGTTTTATCTTTCGGATAATCAACTTTGGTATCGTTAAACTCTACTAATAATTGTTGTTTCTCTCCTTGAGTTAAATAATTTAATGTATTTAGTGGTTTGTCAATATTAATACTAAACTGTTCAACCAAATTACCAATATGGTTTACAATTCCTTTAATCAACTGCGGCTCAAATTTATTGGCATTATACCTCAATTCCACAATTAATGATAATGGGGTTGGAATCACCATGATGCTGAAATCATAATTGGTCTGTTCAAATACTTCCATAGATTCTATGGTTAATTCTTGACCTTTTTGACTTTGGGTATTTTCTACATTCTCCTTAATTATCTCCTGTACTGGGTAATTCTCAAAAACCATAATATGATTAATCAGATTCATCCCCAATTCACTTTGAGATTGTACCTCAGACAAATTCAAATAATGATGGGCATTACCTGATATTGCCTCATTATGAACCTGCGTTAACAAATCCAGAGCGGTATCTCCTGCGTTATATCTTACTCGTACCGGAATTGTATTGATGAACAAGCCTACCATATTCTCAACTCCATCTAAATCTCCAGGTCTTCCAGAAACTACTGCCCCAAATACTACGTCTTGCGTACTGTTATATCGTGACAGTAGATACCCCCAAATTGACTGCATGAAGGTATTTTGTGTTACACCAATTTGACTACATATACTATTTAGCCTTTGGTATAAATCACCTTCTATTTTCAAAATCTCTTTAGATTCTTTATAAATAGGATTCTCCGTAGACAGTGTCTTAAATGGAATTTCGGCAACTTGACTGTAATTTCTCAAGTAACCTTTCCAATATTCCATGGAATCGTTTGTGTTTACTTTATCTAACCATTGGATATAGTTAGCATAAGGCAATGGTTTCGGAAGATTTAATGGCTCTTTTTGACTAACTGAATTCAATATTTGATAAAAATCATTTATTAGAATGCTCATACACCAACCATCGGTAAGAATATGATGGCGACTCCAAATAAACTCGTATTGATCATCTCCTATATTCAATACCTGAAGGCGCATCTGAGAAAAGGAAGTCTCTAAATCGAATCCTTTTTCCCTGTCTTTTAGTTTTACTTCTTCCACATAATCATTCACATCTGTTTCTTGAGATACTGCTTGATATGAAAATTGACTTGGAACTACTTTTCTCACTATCTGTAACGGATGATCGCTTAAATCATAGTTAAAACTTGTTCTCAATACACTATGTCTTGATATTAGCTTGTCATAGGATTCATGTACTGACTGGATATCTAAATCCAGTGCTTTTATTCTATAAGACATCTGCTCAAAATACATTGAGGACGATTTCTCAGACAACCAGTGATAGTACATTCCTTGTTGCAAAGGAGACAGCTTATAAACATCCTCTAATGTATTATCTCTGTTTATCACAAATAAATCTTCAATACTCAAACCTTTAAAAGTTAAATCAGATGGTGTTGGATAATTCTCCTTAATAATACTTAGTTCTTCTATAATATTGGTAAGGTTTCTTTGGTAAGAGTCCACTAAATCTTGAATCGTATTTAGCTGATAAATTTCTTTAGAAAAATTTATTGACATTCTAAGTTGGCCTGAAACCAAAATACCAGAAACACTAAGGGCAACATCGCTTTCATTCTGTCTATCTATATCTAAACCTATACTCTCTGAGGAATATTCAAATAACGAATTTGATTTATTAGTTACATTATTACCGAAATCTCCTAAATAATTAAACTCTATCGATGGCTCAAGCCCTTTGCTAAAACCATCCGATAAATACTTCAGTATTCCGTATCCAATACCCTTGTTCGGTATCTTTCTTAGATCTTCCTTAACTCCAATTAAATTAGCTATAGCCGGTTTTGAATCAGCTAAATTCAATACAAAGGGATAAACAGAGGTAAACCAGCCAACTGTCCTACTGATATCAACATCTGCTATGATATCCTCTCTTCCATGGCCTTCCATTTTGACAACACTTTTGTTGATACCAAAAGTCTCTTTTATTGCGAGACCTAAGCCTGTCAATAAGACATCATTAATCTCTGTATTATAAACACCATGCACTTGTGTTTGCAATAACTCTGTAATAGATTTATTTAAGATAAAAGAAATACTACCGTCCTTCCTTATAATAGTAGATTCACTAAGTTCCATATCCTTTGGAAAAACAGGAATCAATTGATTACAAATATCCTCCCAATAAGTTTTCTCTAATTTTATCTTATCTCCATAAGCATACTCCTTCTGTAAAGAAGCCCATAATTTAAAAGAATCTGTTTTCAAGGGTAATTTAGGCTTTTCTCCAAATCTATATTGCCCATAAAGTGTAGATAAATCCTCCAACAAAATACGCCAGGAAACACCATCTACCACTAAATGATGAACAATCAGGGCTAATCGATCACCATCCTTCAATCGAAAATGACCTACTTTGAATAACGGTCCTTCCATTAAATTAAAGCTGGATTGCAACTTTTCTCCTAAATTAAACATTACCTCTAATTCATCCTGTTCCTCGCGCAAATCATGAAACATTATGGAAACATCATTTGTTGATATACCTTGATTAAATTGCTTCCAATTCCCTCCCGAATTACTATAAACCATACGTAACACATCATGGTGTTTAATCAAAAATTCTATACTTTTCGATAAAAATTCTTGATTTAGCTCTTCCTTACTTTTTAATAAAACTGACTGATTATAATGATGGTGTACTTTAAAAATAGGATTCTCGAAAAAATGATATTGTATCGGGGTAAAATCTACTTCACCTGATACCGTAGACTGATCTGCAATCTGGCTGTTTACTTCTAAATATTTTGTCAAATCCTCCAATACCGGCACTTGAAGTATCTGTTGGATTTTAAGGGTATATCCACGTTGTTTTAACCTTGATACTATCTGGATGGATTTGATAGAATCTCCTCCCAAATTATAAAAGTTATCTTTAATACTAATGGACTCTCTCTTCAATACATCTTCCCAAACAGAAACCAACAACTTTTCTTCTTTCGAACGGGGACCTATATATTCTTTTCTAACAATATCTTCTTCAGTTACATCCGGCAAAGCCTTTCTGTTTATTTTACCCATAGGTGTTAAAGGTATTGATTCTATTTCTACATAGAACCCCGGAATCATATAAGGAGGTAGTTTCCCTTGCAGAAAGCTACGCAATTCTGATTTGTCTATCGTTTTATCAGTTACAATGTAAGATACTATATTCTTGTGATGGTTCGCATTACTTTTCACAAGTGCAACACTTGCTTTAACCAACGGAAATTGATTAATTGCCCTATCAATTTCATTTAATTCGATTCTATGTCCAAATATCTTAACCTGATTATCCATTCGCCCTATAAACTCAATATTTCCATCTGGACGCATTACTACCAAATCACCCGTTTTATATAGTTTCCCTTGATTCTTATCTATACAATTTTCTACAAACTTTTCTTGGGTTAATGTTGAATTATTTAAATAACCTTTGGCTACACCATCGCCACCTATAAAAAGCTCTCCCTTCACTCCAATTGGGCAAATTTTCAAGTTTTTATCCAATATGTATAATTGAGTATTAGAAAATGCTCTACCAATAGGTATAGATCTTCCTTTTTGGGTACTTTCTACCACATGCAATAGTTTTCCTATAGTTGCTTCTGTAGGTCCATAATGATTGATAATTACAACATTTGGATCCTTTTTTATAGCCGTTTCTACTATTTCATTTGTAAGTTCCTCTCCTCCAAAAATAATCATTTTGTTAGGCGTAGGCATCATATCGTGTTCATTTAACGACGCCCAATAAGGAGGCACTATTTTTATACAATCAATTTTGTTATCTCTAAAATATTGTTGAATATAATTTATATCTCTTAATGAATTCTTTGAAAACATATGGATTGTTTTTCCAAAAATTAAAGAGCCAAATAAAACAGTACTACCTGAATCTGTTGAGACTGTTGACATCATGGCAAAAGATCTATTCTCTTCTATCTTAATTTTCGAAGACAAACCAAATAAATAATCCATTAAATTCCCATGGCTCACCAATACGCCTTTTGGATTTCCAGTTGACCCAGATGTGTATATTATATTACAAATATCATTTTGCTTCAATCTAATTTTATTCCCTTGAATTTCTTCATTAAAATTTAATTGATCTAGAAAAAGTATATTATCATCTGTAGTGGCAAAAATATCTGAATGATTACTGCTGGTTAATACGAATCTTGCCTTTGTATCATCTAGTATATGTTGGATTCTTTCTTGAGGATAATCTGGCTCTATTGGAACATAAACAGCTCCGCTCTTAATTATCCCTAGTAAGCCTACAATCTGTAAATCTATAAAACTATCAAAACACAAAACAATTTTTGAGTCCAATCCTACTCCTTGTTTCTGTAAATAATACATTAATTGATTCGCCTTTTCATTAAGCTCCTGATACGTTAATTCCTTTTCTTCAAAAACAACAGCTACGTTATTAGGCGTTTTTACTACCTGCTCCTCAAATAAATCAACAATCGTTTTGTCCTGAGGATAAGCTACTTCCGTATCGTTAAAATCTAACAATAACTGTTGCTTCTCTTCTTGGGTTAAATAGTTTAATTCTTGAATAAGGGTCTCAGGTTGTTCTATTGATTCTCTAACAAGATTCTCAAAATGAGAAAACATTCTTTCTATCAAATAACCATCATAGATGTCCGTATTGTATTCTATTGTCAAACCTAATCCTTCTGCTTCAAAAAAGGCAAAACTGATGTCAAATTTAGAAACCTTTCTAGAAAAATTGAATCCACTTACCTCAAAGTCGATTAATTCCTCAGTATTCAGGTTATTTAATTGTCCTTGGTTTTGTAAAACCACCAAGACATCAAATAAGGCCGAACGGCTCACATCCCTATTTAAATTCAACTTCCCTACTAAAGCATCAAAAGGATAACCCTGATGCTCATAAGCTCCTAATAAAGTTTCTTTTTGGATAGCTACCAAATCTAAAAAGCTTGCCCCTTCCTTAAGTTGGGTTCGTATGGCTAGCGTATTCAAATATATTCCTATCTGATTCTCCAAATCAGGATGCTCTCTCCCTGCTATTGGAGTTCCAATTATAATATCATCCTGTCCTGTATATCTATATAGCAAAACATTTATCCCTGCCATTAAAGTCATAAACAAAGTAACTTCTTGTTCTTTTGAAAAAGTCTTTAACTTATCTAAAAATTCTTTCGAAAAAGTGTGTGTAAAGCTATCCCCATTATAGGTCTGAACCAATGGACGAGTTTTAAAACTCGGTAAGTCTAAAACTGGAAGTTCGCCTCCAAACTGCTCTAACCAATACTGCTCTGAAACCTGGTGTTTTTCTTGCTGAATTGTTGTATTAAGCCATACAGCATAATCCTTATACTGAATACGTAATTCAGGTA
This sequence comes from Flavobacterium resistens, assembly GCF_900182645.1. Taxonomy (GTDB): domain Bacteria; phylum Bacteroidota; class Bacteroidia; order Flavobacteriales; family Flavobacteriaceae; genus Flavobacterium; species Flavobacterium resistens. The sequence continues at coordinate 156,917 of NZ_FXTA01000007.1, forward strand.
AAGTAATTGCCTCTCCTTGCATTAAAGCATTATAGGTTTTTACAATCTCTGATATCAATAACTCCATTGACCAACCATCTCCAATAATATGATGCATCGATAAGAAAAATACATATTCTTGCTCGTTTAGATGAATCAAAGAAGCCCTTACAAGTGGTCCGTGTTCTAAATCAAAAGGTTCATCATTTCTTTTCTCTAAATAATAAACAACTGTCTCCTCCTGATTTTCTACCGAACGATAATCCTCTAATGTTATTCTGAACTCCACTTGTTCAATAGGAAGGATATATTGTCTGATATCTCCTTGCTCATTTGTTTTAAAGTAAGTTCTTAAAATTTCATGACGCTTGATTAATAACCTAAATGATTCTTCAAATTTATCAAAATCAACAGTTCCTGTAAACCTAACTGCTGCCGGCATATTATAGGCCAAAGAACCACCCTCAAGTTGGCTCAATATCCATAAACGACTCTGTGAGCTAGTTAGGGGATAGGATTCATCCTCCGCTGCTTTGGGAATGTCTAAATATTCGCTTTGTTTTAATTCTTTGCTTAATTCTTTTATGGTTGGATTGGCAAAAAATATTTTAAAGGATATCGTTTGTCCTAATTGTTTAGAAATTTGATTGATAACTTGAACTACTATCAGACTATGTCCTCCCAATTCAAAGAAATTATCTGTAATTCCTATTTTTTGAACCCCTAATACTTCTTGCCATATTTCTACCATTTTTTCTTCAATGGCATTTCTTGGGGCTACATATTCTTTTTTGATGATGTCTTCTCCGGTAACACTTGGAAGGGCTTTTCTGTCTATCTTGCCATTAGGTGTCAAAGGCAGACTTTCTATCTCTACATAAAAACCAGGAACCATATATTCAGGCAGCTTGTTTTGCAGATAAGCTCTGATCTCTGATTTGTCAATCTCTGTTTTGGATACATAATAAGCCACCAAAGTTTTGTCCTGGTTGATTTCTTTGGCTTCAACTACAACCTGTTGTATCTCCTCTGAATATTCGGATATGGCCGTTTCTATCTCTCCTAGCTCTATACGGTAACCTCTTATCTTGACTTGATTATCGTTTCTGCCCAAAAATTCAATGTTGCCATCCGGCAGCCACCTGCCCAAATCACCGGTATCATACATCCTTGTTCCTTTTATAAAAGGATTCGAAATGAATTTCTCCGCCGTGAGTTCCGGTTTGTTTAAATAACCTCTGGCAACTCCTGCTCCAGATACATACAGTTTTCCTGCAACTCCTATAGGCAATGGTTGCAATGA
>NZ_FXTA01000008.1 GCF_900182645.1 Flavobacterium resistens
TTCAAGATCGCTAAAAAAATTTGTTCTACTGAAGCATCAAAAGCTATATTGGAAAATTGCGCAATATTTTCGTTCTCTTTTATGTTGAATTCCCTAGTTTGGTTTGAAATAATATTTACAATATTTTTATGTTCCACCATCACCCCTTTAGGATTACCGGTAGTTCCTGAAGTGTAAATAACGTAGGCCAAATCGTTAGGCTTATTTATCTTTAAAATATTTGATTTAGTATATTTATCTTGGATCTTGTAAAAGATTTCTAATGCCTGTTCATCGATAACAATTTTACAGTTACTATCTTTTTCTATGTAAGCAATCCTTTCTTGAGGGTAACTTGGATCAATTGGCACATAAGCGGAACCTGATTTTAGTATTCCCAAAATAGCCAGTATCATTTGCTCGCTTCGCTCTAACTTTATTCCGATTAGATCGTCGGCTTGTATTTTGTAGGTTTCTCTTAGATAATACGCTAATTGATTTGCTTTCTCATTGAGTTGTTTGTAGGTCAATTGTACTTCCTCAAAAACAACAGCGATGTTATCCGGAGTTTTATCGACTTGCTCTTCAAATAAATCGATGATGGTTTTATCTTTTGGATAATCAACTTTGGTACCATTAAAGTCTACTAATAATTGTTGTTTCTCTGCTTGAGATAAAATTACCTCCCTATTTAAAACATTATTTGGTCGAGTTACAAGTAAATTTAAAAAGTTATAGTAATAACTATGTAATTGCTCTACTGTTATTCCTCCTTTTAGTACACGTTGCTGATGCCATAATATATTTATACCAGCCTGTATAGGACAAATTGTCAAATCTAGAAAAGTATTGGATAATGTAAAATTAATATCCGTAAATTCAAATTCTTTAACTTTACTTATCTCTTGGAGATTAAGGTCATTCAATATGTGAAAATCGATATAATTAAAGAATGTATCAAAAAACGGATTCTCTCCCTGGTTATTAAGTGAAAATCGAGTATGTAATTCAAATAAACTAATTCCTTCAAACTGTTTCTGTACGTTTACAAAATGATTTACTTGTTTTACAAAATCTAATATTGTTCCTTTTGTTCCATTTAAACGAAACGGTAGTGTATTTAAAAAACACCCTAATATTTTATCACTATCTTCTAATAAAGGTCTTCCGTTTGTGACTAGACCGGCCAAAACATCATTATCATATGTTAACATTTGTAATGCATAGAGATAGGCTGAAAAATTTAATATTTTCATACTTATCCCTTGACTAACTACAAATTCCTGAATGGAATTATATAGTTTTCCTTCCAATACAAAATTGTAGTGATTGGATACAACTTCTTCAGTAAAAATATCTAGACGCTTATAATCATTTAACTTTTCTTTCCAATAATTATATTGATTGTCACTCTCTTTTATACATTTTTGATTAAAGACATAATCTTTATAGCTCAATGAAAGCTTTTCCAAAGTCATTATACCTTCTTTCTGTATGCTGATGTATGTATTATTAAGTTCGGTTATTAAAGATGCAAGGCTCCAACCATCAAGAATAGCATGATGAAATTGGAACAATAAATGCCATTGTTGTTCTCCCAATTTATAAATCTTCATACGCCAAAGACCTGGTATAGAAATATCAAATGGCTTTTCAGTTCGCTCCTGAATCATAAACTCATTGATCAGTTCCTGTTGGACCTTTTTATCTTTTGTCGAAATATCTTCGCTCTCCAATGATATATCAATATTCTTATAAACAAGATGTACAGGCACACTGTAATTGTCTATATTGAATGCGACACGAAGTATTTCGTGTTTTTCAACCAATAATTCTAATGCTTTGATAAATATGGATTCATCAAAATCCTGTATAGGAATAGGAATTAAAAACTGATCATGATATACACCTAGGTTTGTGTTCAGAAATGAGGAATATAACATACCTTGCTCTATATCACTCATGGGAAAAATAGCAATAATCTTCTCTGAATCTAATTCCTTAGATAAATTTTCAAAACTTGCTTCTACTTGTATCTTTATTAACGGAGAAATTGTACTTGTCTGGCGCTCTAATTTTATAGATAATAATTCCTTAATAGAAGGAAATGCATAAATATCTGATAATTTATAATTTAGCCCCAAGAAATTATTAATCCTGCTTAAAAGACGTATTGAACGTATCGAGTCACCCCCTAAATCAAAGAAATTATCCGTAATTCCTATTTTCCCCACTCCCAATACTTCTTTCCATATTTCAGCTAACTGCTCCTCAATTTCATTACTTGGGCCTAAAAATTCCTTTCTTATGATATCATTATCAGAGATGTTTGGCAAAGCCTTATAATTTATTTTCCCATTTGAAGTTAATGGTAATTTATCTAACACAATATAAAAACTAGGAATCATATAATCCGGAAGTTTATTTTGGAGAAAATGTCGCAATTCATTTTTATCGAAATCATTAGATGCAACCAAATAAGCCACCAGTACTTTTTCCTGATGCATTTCTTTTACGACAACCAAAACTTGATTAAAATTCGCTGAATATTGAAGTATGACATTCTCAATTTCGACAAGCTCAATTCTAAATCCTCTAATTTTAACCTGTTGGTCTTTTCTTCCTAAAAACTCAATATTTCCATCTGGTAACCATTTACACAAATCTCCTGTATCATACAATCTCTCACCTTGCACAAATGGATTTGAAATAAATTTTTCAGCTGTAAGTTCTGCTTTATTCAAGTAGCCTCTCGCTACTCCAGCTCCGGATACGTACAATTGACCTATTACACCGGTAACGACTGGTTGCAAATTTTTGTTCAATATATAGGCAAAACTATTTGGAATAGGTTTCCCTATCGGAATTGTGGTGTATTTTACATTTTGTATCTCAAAAGTTGTAGAAAATGTTGTGTTTTCTGTAGGTCCATAACCATTTACTATTTTTATGGCCGGATACCTTTCAAATACTTTTTCAGTATGCTTTGGTGACACAACATCGCCCCCAATAATTAGTTGGTCAATGTTTTCAAAAATCTTAATATTACTTTCTACCACTTGACTAAACCATGAAGCAGTCATCCAAAGACTATTCACCTTATGTGTTTTTACAACATCTTCTAATTTAGACAAATCAAGTAAATTGTCCTGAGTGGTTAATATTAATCTTGAGCCATTCAATAAAGTTCCAAAATACTCGATCGTAGTGGCATCAAAAGATACGGAACCAGTACTTAGCAAAATATTCTTTGGACTCAATGGAAAATAAGAACAAGGTTTAACTAATCTAATAACATTACCATGCTCCACCATTACTCCTTTTGGTTCTCCAGTCGAACCAGAAGTATAAATTACATAAGCCAAATCTGATGTTGAATTGATAAGATTTGGATTTTCACTATTAAATCTAAACCTTTGTAAATTAAAAAGTGCTAACTCATCCTCATCAACAATCACTTTACAATTGATATCTTTTTCAATATAAGCTATTCTTTCCTGTGGGTAATTGGTATCTATTGGCACATAAGCGGCTCCTGACTTTAGGACACTTAAAATTGCAATAATCATTTGTTCGCTTCTATCTAACTTTATACCAACAAGATCATTTTGCTCGATGAAATATTCGTTTCTTAAGTAGTGAGCCAATTGATTGACTTTTTCGTTAAGTTCCTTATACGTGAGTGATATATTACCAAAAACAATAGCAATATTGTCAGGAGTATTAATAACTTGCTCCTCAAATAAAGTAACTATTGTTTTATCGTTCGGATAAGAAACAACTGTATTGTTAAACTCTGATATTACTTGGAATTTTTCTATTTCTGTTAAGAATTCTACTTCTTGAATATCTTTTGTTGTTTCATCCAGTAATCCATTCATTAGATTTTCGAAATGATGAAACATTCTTTCGATTAAACTGACATCATAGATATCTGTATTATAATCAATCATTAATTCTAAGCCATCTTTTTCAGTAAAAGCAAAGCGAATATCAAATTGAGTAGTTTTTCTTAAAAAACTGTACTCATTTACTTCAATACCAATTAGTTCTTCGTTGTTAAGATTTTTTAATTGTTTTTGATTTTGTAAAACAACAATAACATCAAACAAAGCAGAACGACTGGTATCTTTCTTTAAATTTAATTTTTTAATTAATGCATCAAAAGGATAACCTTGATGATTGTATGCTCCTAATAAAGTTTCTTTTTCTTGATTTAATAAATCTAAAAAGCTATTATTCTCTTTAAAGAGTGTTCTTATTGCTAGTGTATTTAAATACAAACCTATTTGATCCTCTAAATCAGGATGCTCACGTCCTGCTATAGGAGTACCTACTACAATATCATCTTGACCACTGTATTTATGTAAAAGCACTTTGACTCCTGTCATAAGAGTCATAAACAAAGTGGATTGGTGTTTCTCTGAAAAACCTTTCAGTTTATCTAAAAATGGCTTGGAGAATTCATGTATTAAACTTGCTCCATTATAAGTTTGGACAGATGGTCGTTTTTTAAAACTAGGTAAATCTAAAACAGGTAACTCTCCTGAGAATTGATTCAACCAAAAATCTTCTGATGATTTTAGTTTTTCTTGCTGTAACTCATAATTAAGCCATACTGCATAGTCTTTATATTGAATTGTTGATTCAGGTAAATTGACTTGTTTTCCTTGCGTTAAAGCATTATATGTTTGTATAATTTCAGCGATTAATAATTCCAATGACCATCCATCTCCAATTATATGGTGCATGGTTAAGAAAAGTAGGTGCTCATTCTCTCCTAATTTAATCAGAGAGGTACGTAATAATGGTGCTTCTTCTAAAATAAAAGGCTCATTGTTTTTTTCCTGCAAATAATTGGCTACAACCTCTTCTTGATTTTCTACTGCGCTAAAATCGATTTCTGAAATTCTAAAGTTTACTTGTTCAATCGGTGTGATGTACTGAGAAATCAACTCCTCTTCATTTTTTTTAAAGTAAGTTCTTAAAATCTCATGACCTAGAATTAATAATCTAAAAGAGTCCTCAAACCTATTTATATCTATAGCACCAATTAACCTAACAGCTCCTGGCATATTATAGACTAATGAACCATTTTCTAATTGACTTAATATCCACAATCTACTTTGTGAAGCTGTTAATGGATAAGAGAGTGCTTCAGCTGCTTTGGGAATGCGTAAATATTCGCTTTGTTTTAATTGTTTGTTTAATGCTTTTATGGTTGGATTGGCAAAAAATATTTTAAAGGATATCGTTTGTCCTAATTGCTTAAAAATTTGATTGATAACTTGAACTACTATCAAACTATGTCCTCCCAATTCAAAGAAATTATCTGTAATTCCTATTTTTTGAACTCCTAATACTTCTTGCCATATTTCTACCATTTTTTGTTCAATGGCATTTCTTGGGGCTACATATTCTTTCTTAATGATGTCTTCTTCATTAATACTCTGCAAAGCTTTGCGATCTATCTTGCCATTAGGTGTTAATGGTAGTTCTTCTAAAACAACATAAAAGCTCGGCACCATATAATAAGGCAATCTCTCTTGCAAGAAACTACGCAGGTCGGATTTATCGATCTCACTACCAGATACCAAATAGGCAACCAGTATTTTCTCTTGGTTCATTTCTTTCGCCTCTACAGCTACTTGAATTAATTCCTTTGAATACTTTAAAATAAAAGTCTCAATCTCTCCCAACTCTATTCTGTAACCGCGAATCTTTACTTGATGGTCGTTTCTGCCTAAAAACTCAATATTACCGTCAGGTAACCATCTCCCGGAATCACCCGATTTATATATATTCCCATATTTAGATGTACATATAAATTTGTCCTTAGTAAATTTATCATTGCCTAAATAACCTAGTCCTAACCCAATTCCTCCAATACATATTTCCCCTATCACACCTATAGGAACTTGGTTTGATTCTTTATCTAATATAAAAATCTTCGTATTCCTTATAGGTCTACCTATTGGGATTAAATCTATTTCATCTTTTTTAAGCTGATACTCTACTGAAACATCACTCGCCTCACTAGGTCCATAACTATTGAAAATATCTACATCATATTTCTTTAAGAAATCTCTAATCAATTCTAGTTTAATTGATTCCCCTCCAAGTATAACCTTTTTTAACGAAATAAGGTCTTCCTGATTCTCCTCTAATAAACTGTAAAATAATGTAGGCGCGCAGTTAATAACTGTAATTTGTTGTTTTTTAATAAAGCTTTTTGCGCTTATTGGGTCAAAATCAGAATCTATATAGATCCTTGCACCAACAATAAGAGGTGCAAAATAATTTTTTTGAGTTAAATCAAAACTTAGATTACTGACAATACTTATTCTATCTCTTTCATTAATTTTCTCTGCATACCATTTTACAGTGTTTGTAAATCCCTTGTAAATATTTATCGCACCTTTTGGATTACCAGTAGATCCAGATGTATACATAAGATATACTATATCATCTAAATTTATTTTAATATTTGGTTTTTCTTTCGATTCGCTAATAAGTACATTTCTAGTTTCATCTCTAAATTTGTTGTCAATTAATAATTTACTTTTTGAATCATTTAAAATATAATTGAATCTTTCTGCAGGAAGAGAAGAATCAATTAATACATAAGCATAGCCTGCCTTTAAAATTCCGAATAGTGAAATAATTAAAAACTCAGATTTTTCGATACTTATACCAATGAAATCACCTTTAGATAGATTACTAAATTTTAATAAATAATTCGCTAATTGATTTGCTTTCTCATTTAGTTCTTTGTAGGTCAATTGTACTTCTTCAAAAACGACAGCAATATCATCTGGAGTTTTATCAACTTGCTCTTCAAATAAATCGATGATGGTTTTATCTTTCGGATAATCAACTTTGGTATCGTTAAAGTCTACTAATAATTGTTGTTTTTCCTTATCTGTTAGGTAATCTACATCTTGGATAAGTCTTTCAGGTTGTTCTAATGATTCTGTAAGAAGATTTTCAAAATGAAGAAACATTCTTTCTATCAAGTATTCATCATAAATATCTGTATTGTACTCAATTGTAAGATCCAATCCGTCTGCTTCAACGAAGGTAAAACTAATATCAAATTGGGATGTTTTATTCTTAAACTCGTAATTACTTACTTCAAGGTTAATGAGTTCTTCAATATTAAGATTATTTAACTGCCCTTGGTTTTGCAATACCACCAAAACATCAAATAAAGCCGAACGACTGGTATCTCTTTTTAATTTCAATTTCCCTAATAATGCATCAAAAGGATAATTTTGATGGTCATAGGCACTTAATAAAGTCTCTTTTTGTATTGCTACCAAATCTAAAAAGTTACTTTCGTCCTTTAACTGGGTTCTTATCGCAAGCGTATTCAAATACAACCCTATTTGATTCTCCAAATCAGGGTGCTCTCTTCCTGCTATTGGGGTTCCTATTATGATATCATTCTGACCTGTATATCTATGTAACAAAGCATTTATGCCCGCCATTAAAGTCATAAATAAAGTAACATCGTACTCCTTTGAAAAAGTCTTTAGCTTCTCTAAAAAAGCTATTGGAAATTTATGATTTACATTATTTCCGTTATACGTTTGCACCAGCGGACGGGCTTTAAAATTTGGTAAATCTAATACCGGTATTTCTCCAGTAAACTGTTCAAGCCAATACTGTTCTGATACTTTATATTTTTCCTGCTGCAATTCTGAATTAAACCAAACCGCATAATCTTTGTATTGAATGTTTAATTCTGGTAAATTGGCTTGTTTTCCTTGCATTAGTGCGTTGTACGTTTTTACAACCTCTGCAATTAATAGCTCAATTGACCATCCATCGCCAATAATATGATGAAGAGATAAGAAAAATACATGCTCGTCTTCTCTTAATTTGATTAAAGAAGCCCTTATAAGTGGTGCTTTTTCCAAATCGAAAGATTGACTGTTTTTCTCTTGTAAATAATTAGCAATTTCTTCCTCCTGATTTTCAACTGAACTATAATCTTTCTCAGTTATCTTAAAGTTTCCTTCCTCCGTAGGTGCAACATGTTGTTGAACTTCTCCCTCTTCATTTGTTTTAAAATAGGTTCTTAAAATTTCATGACGTTGAATTAATAATCTAAAGGATTCTTTAAATTTTTTGACATCAATAGTTCCAGTTAATTTAACAGTGGCAGGCATATTATAAGCCAAAGAAGATTCTTCTAACTGGCTCAATATCCACAACCTGTTTTGGGATGCCGTTAATGGATAAGAGAGTGCTTCCTGAGCTTTAGGTATTGCCAAATAATCATTCTCCAATAATTGTTTACTTAATTCCTCTATGCTCGGGCTTGTGAAGAATGCTTTAAAAGATACCGTTTTTCCTAATTGCTTGTAGGTTCTATTGATTACTTGGGCAATAATTAAACTATGACCTCCTAACTCAAAGAAATTATCGGTTACGCCTATTTTTTCTATTCCTAATACTTCTTGCCATATTTCTACCATTTTTTCTTCAATGGCATTTCTTGGCGCTACATATTCTTTTTTGATGATGTCTTCTCCAGTAACACTCGGAAGGGCTTTTCTGTCTATCTTGCCATTAGGTGTTAAAGGCAGACTTTCTATCTCTACATAAAAACCAGGCACCATATATTCAGGCAGCTTGTTTTGCAGATAAGTTCTAAGCTCTGATTTGTCAATCTCTGTTTTGGATACATAATAAGCCACCAAAGTTTTGTCCTGGTTGATTTCTTTGGCTTCCACTACAACCTGTTGTATCTCCTCTGAATATCCAGATATGGCCGTTTCTATCTCTCCTAGTTCTATACGATAACCTCTTATCTTGACTTGATAATCGTTTCTGCCCAAAAATTCAATGTTGCCGTCTGGTAGCCACCTGCCTAAATCACCGGTATCATACATTCTTGCTCCTTTTATAAAAGGATTCGAAATGAATTTTTCTGCTGTGAGTTCTGGTTTGTTTAAGTAGCCTCTGGCTACACCTACTCCCGATACATACAGTTTTCCTGCAACTCCTATAGGTAATGGCTGCAATGACTCGTCTAATATGTAAACCTGTGTGTTGGAAATAGGACTGCCGATTGGAATGATTGATTTATCAATATCATTTTTTGTCACCTTATAAAATGACACACAAACAGCACACTCTGTAGGGCCATATGCATTATAATAATCAATTCCTGATTCTAAAACAGCTATTGCTTTAGTAGGATTAGCCGATTCACCAGCTGTAATAATACATCTTAACCCAGAAATATCTTTTTCAGACAATAGCCCTAAATAACTTGGAGGAAAAGTAACTACTGATACTTTTGTTTCTTTTAAAAAACCTATAAATTGATCTTTGTATTTTATTGTCTCCTCTGATGGAATACATAATGTAGCGCCACTATATAAACTCATCATAATCTCGGATATAGATGCATCAAAAGCAACAGAAGCAAACCATACCACTTTATCATTTTCTGTAATTTCAAAAGATCTGATCTGGTCTAACGACATATTTACATTACTCGTATGTTCAACCATCACCCCTTTAGGTTGCCCTGTAGAACCCGAAGTATAAATTACATAAGCTAAATCTTTTGATGTAATACTTGCATTTATATTGTCGTTACTATAGTCCTCTAAATTTACTAGATTAACATTTAATATATCGCAATTGTCATTTTTCAACACGGCATCATCTCCAATTAGCAATTTTAAGCCACTATCTTTTATTAAATAATCGATTCTTTTCTGAGGATAATTAGTGTCTATTGGCAGATAAACGGCACCTAACTTTAATATTGCCAATAACGAAACGATTCCAACATCTGATTTAGGTAAAAAGACACCAATTATATCTCCTTTATTGATGGTATATTTAGACGAAATATAATTAGCTAGTTGATTGGCCTTTTCGTTTAATGCAACATAAGTTAATTCTACTTCTCCAAATACAACAGCAACATTATATGGAGTTTTCGTTACTTGTTCTTCAAAAAAAGTAACGATCGTTTTATCTTTTGGATAAGCTAGATCGTTATCATTAAAATCAACCAATAGTTGATGTTTTTCATTTTCAGAAAGTAGTGGATATTCCGATAAATTTACTTCAATATTATTTTCTAAATTAATTATGAAGTCTTTAAAATGCTGAACTAAATAGTCAACGATTGTTTTTTTTATAAAACCTTCTAAATAAGAAACATGAATTTCTATATCTTCTTTCTCGTTTATTTTTACATTAAACAAAACGCCATTGGAATCTAACTTAGAATTGGAGTTGATATTAATTCCATAATGAGATAATAAACTAAAGTCTTCAAAACCTGTCTTTTGAAATACTATATCTTTATTAAAATCAGCATTATTTAATGTGTCTAAAATTTCTAATTTAACGGTTTGAAGATAGCCTTTAAAAGATAAATTTAAATCCGTTGAAAATGATAACGGCAAAGAATTTGACTGATTTTTAAAATTTGAAACGATAAATCCATCAAATTCGCTTACAAATCTTTTCAATAAAAAATTATAAATAGCAATTATAACTGTATATTGGGCTAATGGATTATTATTCGTAAGTTTATTAAAATAATTTAATTCATTATGATTAATACTAATACTTGAAACATTATTATTTTTATTTTTCAACTCAATATTTATATCTCTATGAAACAATTTATTTTTCCAATATTTAGAAATTAAATTTGAATTGTTTTGATTCATTTTTTTTTAATTAAAAACTTATAAAAGCAAAAATATATAATTAATTTAATCATTTAACACGAAAAAATTTATTTATTTAACACAAAATTAAATTTAATCATTTGATAATATAAATTCAAAAACTTACTCCTGATTTACAATTAATTATAAGAAAATTACATTAATTACTTTAACTTTTTATTAACTAATTAGTTATCGTTTATCACATGATTTTCTATTAAAAGCAATCAAGTCAACCATTTTTTTGCATTCTTTAGCGCACTCGATTGCCATATAAATCTTCTAATTCTGATGTCGAAAGATTTGAAGTTATATTATAGGTTCATGATTTATTTTGAAAGCGATAATTATATACTTCTCGAGTAGTTTTATTTTATAATCGTATTTTACGTTTGTAAATATTTTTAACAATTGCATCAAAGATGTTTTGTCACATTTTGATGCACTGTCTTTCTGTTGTTCCAGATTAAATATCCCCTTATAAGGCCCTTAAATAGTCGAGATGACTTTGTTGAGTAGTCTCAATTCATGATTATGAATGAATTCTTGGTCGCGAAGTTGAAGTAATAAATACTTCATTTTTATAAAAATTGAATAATGATATAATCTTACAAATACGTTATTTTATTAAAGTGTTTGACTTTAATTTATGCTATTCTTTGATGACTGCATAGATCGGCTATCATCTTTTGATGTAATAAGTCCGTTTCTTTATCACTCACTTTTCTAACAACTATGATTATATTTTTTTTTTATAAATTCTCACAAATATTAGGATAGTTTTTTAGTATCTTCACTTCGTTATCTAGTAATAACATTCACAAATAATCGAACATTAATCAATGCACATTACAAGATTAAAACTGAGAATTTAAACTTCCTTTTTTGTCTCAGCTTATTAGTTTGTACTTAAAAGCGTTCTCCCTCAGAAGATTGGAACATTATCTTAAAGCTAAAAGCAATACTTATTTAATAACTCAAAAAGAAAACATACAATAAATTAATAATAAAATAATCTTTAAATAAATGGATATAATAAAAAAATTTGCGTTCAATAGGCTACGAGATATTTCAAAAATTGTACATTACATAAAAAGAAAGAAATCAGTTAAAAAACTAAAGAAAGTTAATTTTACAAATGTTCCAGATAATAAAGATGAAATAAGACTATTTGCAATAATGCGAAATGAAGAGTTAAGGCTCCCATATTTTTTTGAATATTACAAAAAAATTGGCGTCGATAGATTTTTCATAATAGATAATAACTCTTCGGATAATTCTGTATCTATTGCTTCAAAAAATGACAATGTCCATATATATTCAACTACAGATAATTTTAAAAATTTTTGGTTTTGGATGGAGTATTTACTGAAAAAATTTGGCTCTGACCAATGGTGTTTAGTTGTTGATATTGATGAACTGTTTGCATTTCCTTATTCGGAAAAATTAAAATTAGCAGATCTTATTAATTTTTTAGAGAAAGAAGAAAGTACCTCCATCAGAAGCTTTTTATTGGATATGTATTCCGAGAAGAGTATTAAATCTACACATTATAATGCAGGAGAAAATCCCTTATTACAAATTCCGTTTTTTGATTCTAGTTATGAAACTGGTAATTTTAGATTTATAGATAAAAAAAGTTATTCTTTCTTTGACACTAAATCATTTACAGGAGGAATGCGTAAAAGAGTTTTTGGGGATATATCAATCCCACATGTTTTATCAAAAATTTCATTATTCAAAAATCAAAAACAAACATATCTTACAGATGGCATGCATGCGATCAACAATTCACAAATAAGCAATATTCAAGGAGCAGTATTCCATACAAAGTTTCTATTTGACTTTATAGAAGAAGTTAACGAAGAAATTAAACGTGAACAACATTTCAGGAATGCCTTTTATTATAAACATTATGAAAAAGAAATTGCAAAGACAGAAGACATAAATCTATACTGCGAATCTTCAGTAAAATACATTGATACAAACCAGCTAATAAATTTAGGAATCATGGCAACGACTGCCAGTTTCGATAACTATGCCCAATTTTTAAATAAAGAAAAATAGACCTACATTACCTTCTGTCACACCTGTAAAAAATATAGTGATTTTGCAGCCTTAAATATTATACAGCCACCTGTAGTCGAGTTACCTCCAATTTTGCCACAAAAAACTAAGACGGTTTTTAATGATTTTCACCTTTCTAAAGTTTTGTGGCAGAATCGTGGTTTTAAGTCTCCACCTTGTACTTAATTCATTAAAATCAATCCATCTCGAATAAGGTTCGAATAACAGATCATCTCTGTCCAAAACTAGAAAACATGTGTTTTTTTTTTAAGAATAAGTAGAGTGCTTTTCTTACTAAACCACTTATTAATTTGCTGTTCTACTGAGGAAAAAGAAACATTTATTACGATGTTTGATGAAGATGATAATTAAAATGTTTTATTTCTAATACAAATTATTTCACCCGAAGTTAATTTAACTCCGAGAAATGAATTTTCCATTTTTTAACCGCACTAAATACATTTCAAGTACAATTAAGATACAATTTGAAAAAATACAACTAGAGTTGTTAATTAACAGAATTTTAGAAAATAGCCCTAAAAATTTTAGTAATCAAAGTTTTAGGGCAAAATCGTGGCGCAAGGCATTTTTACAAACAAGAATTCCAGCAAAATTAGCCATACCGAGTGTAAGTTTTCACATATACACTCTACTGATAATCAAGGCAAAAACTTAATTATTGTAGATAAACTTCCACTCTAGAATTTAAAATCAGCTTAACATTGAAAGATATTGGCAAAAAAAACAAGATTGTTAATAATTAATTATGTTAAAAAAAAGCAAAGTCATTTTTTATATTGTAGTATTTTTACTTAGATTTGAACCATGTTAATATTTAACTATTACACTAACGATTACTAATTAAAATCGTTAAAATTTACACTGCTATAAACCAAAACCTCAAAAAAAAATTATGAATTTCATAAAATCAAGTCACTATACTCCTGCAAACCTGTGTAAAAAAGGGCTATTTCAATTTCTATTATAGAATCTACAATCTATCTTCTTACTCAAAAACAAATTACATAACAAGTGCATTTATTTTCTATTTAAAAAAATAGAAATAGAACTATAATGCCTCTTTTTCAAAAAAACCATACCACTTAATGAGACAAACAATTCTATTATTATGTTGCTTTCTTTTTTTTTCAACTACTTTACAAGCACAAATATCAGGCACAGTTAAAGGATATATAACAGATACCATAAACAATTCTACTTTAACCAAAGCATCAGTCTCTTTGTTAAGAGCACAAGATTCCATTTTAGTAAAATTTACCCGAGCCAAAGAAAATGGCTATTTTGAGTTGAATAATATTAAATCCGGTAAATTTATTTTACTGGTTTCTTATCCTAAATATGCTGATTTTGTAGATCAATTTTCTATTGATTCCACAAATTTAATCAAGGATTATGGTAAAATTAATTTGGAAGATAAAGGAAAAATACTATCCGAAATAATTATAAAAGGCAATAGAGCCGCTATGAAAATCAAAGGAGATACGTTAGAATTTGATCCAAAAGCATTTAAAATAGAACCTAATGCAAAAGTGGAAGATCTTATAAAACAATTCCCAGGAATACAAATTGATAAGGATGGAAAAATTACCGCTCAAGGTGAAACTGTAACCAAAGTTTTGGTTGATGGTGAAGAATTTTTTGGTGATGATCCTACGTTAGTTACAAAAAACTTACGTGCTGACATGGTTGATAAAGTACAATTGTACGACAAAAAAAGTGATCAAGCCGCTTTTACAGGAATTGATGATGGTCAGAAAACCAAAACTCTGAATGTTAAACTTAAAGAAGACAAAAAAAATGGTTATTTCGGGAAAGTAGAACTCGGAGGAGGAACTGATAATTTTTACAAAGGTCAAGCCATGTTTAATAAATTTTGGGATAAGAAAAAATTAGCAGCTTATGGCATTTTAGGTAACACAGGACAAGTAGGATTAGGATGGGAAGATAAAGATAAATATGGACAAACCAGTTATCAAGTAACTGATGACGGCGGTATTTATTTTACAAACAGTGGAAATGATGAATTTGACAGTTGGGATGGACAATTTAATGGTGAAGGAATTCCAGTAGCTCAAACTGGCGGAATACATTTTGACAATAAATGGAACAACGATAAAGAATCTATCAATGTAAATTATAAAATTGGCGATATCAAACTTTCAGGAAATCGCAATGATATTAATCAGCAAAATTTAAGTTCGAGCAGCATTTATAATACTTCAGACAAGAGTTTTGAAAAAAACATGACTAAAAATAAACTTGATCTAGCTTATGAAATTAAAATTGATACTACTTTAACTTTAAAATTAAATGTAGATGGATTATTTAAAAAGAGTAACTCAAGTGACGCAGAAATGCGAAAAGGTACCGACGAACAAGGTAACCAATTGAATAATTTGAAACAGACAACTACAAACGATGTTGACGATAAAACATTTAATTTTAATGCTTTATTAACCAAAAGATTTCAAAAAAAGGGCCGAACATTATCTCTTAATTTAAACCAATCAAGTACAGATAGCAAAAGTGATGGTTATTTAAATTCTAGAGCTGAATTTTTTACGCCATCCGTAATTAGTCCAGATAGTACTAAAGTAGTCGATCAAAACAAAGTCAATAATATTAGCAATACGGCTTTTAAATCAAATTTAATCTATACTGAACCGTTATCCAAAAGTCTATCTTTAATTCTTAATTATGGATTCAACATTAGTAACGGGAAATCTGATCGTAAATCTTTTAATCAATCTCCAAATGGCGATTATAATGTTTTGGATTCCATCTTTAGTAATAATTATGAATTAGACCAAACGATGAACCAACTTGGAGCGATTTTTAATTACAGAAAAAACAAAACCGTTTTTAATTTTGGTTCTAAATTTAGTGATGTACACTTTAAACAATATGATGTTTATAGAGATACTTCTTTTAAGCGAAAATTTGTCAACTACATGCCTCAAATAACATATCAATATAATTTTAAACAAAGAGAATCACTGCGTTTGTCGTATAACGGAAACAATGATCAGCCAACATTAGAACAAATACAACCAATACCAAATAATCAAAACCCATTAAATACGATTTTGGGTAATCCAGATTTAGATCCTTCTTTTAAAAATACTTTTAGAGGTAGTTATTATTCGTATAAAGTACTTAGCAATCAATATTTTTCGGTTAATGGATCGTATAATTTTACGCTAAACCCAATAATAAGTAATGTGGTTACAAATGATAGAGGACAAAGTATTTCTCAATTTGTAAACCTAAAAGACAAAGTTTCAACAAGTTATTATTTCAATACTAATTTTGGCAAAACAATCAAAGCCATAGACATGAACGCAGGAATTGGTCTAAGCGCCAACAAAAATGTAAACTATAATTATATCAATACAAAACTGAATCAAACTAAAAATTCAACTTATTCCTTTAATTTTAACTTATCAAAGAATAAAGAAAAAAAATATAATTTGAATGCTAGCTTCGGACCTACTTACAATGTTGCTGATGCAAGCATCAACGAAAATAGTGATAGTAATGGCTGGGGCTTTAATGGAAATTTCTGGACCAGTGTACAATTGCCTTTCAAACTAGAAATTAGCACAGATGGTAATTATCAATATAATGGAAAAACGCAAGTGATTCAGGAAAGTTTTGAACGTTTTATTTGGAATGCATCTATCACCAAGAAGTTCTTAAAATCAGATAATTTAAGAGTTTCTATAACGGGAAGAGATCTTTTGAACCAAAATGTAGGATTTAACCGTTCTGCATTCAATGGAAATATCAACCAAAGTACTTATACAACTATCCAAAGATACTTTATGTTCTCTGTAAGCTGGGATTTCAGCAAAATGGGCGGAGGAGAAATTAAACAAAACTAAAACCATGAAAACACTAATAAATCACATCTTAATTTTAATAATTGTATTGACAAGTTGTAATACTTTTGCACAAAATGACCACTTTGTACAAAATGGCGTAATCGAATTTGAGAAAAAATCGAATATGTACGCTTTGATTACAAAAAAAATAAAAGGAGAAACTGAGAGTTACTATAAATTAGCTTTTGAGAGTTATAAAAAAACCAATCCACAATTTAAAACTGTAAAAAGTACACTCAGCTTTTCAAAAAACAAAAGTTTATATAAATGGGAGGAAACCAATGAATCACCAAGCAGCAACAGTTGGATTGCAGATGATGCAATGGCTAATTTAAAAAATGTTATCGCCACAGATTTAGATACCCAAACCAGTATTACCCAAAAAAACGTTTACGATGATTTATACTTAGTCAAAGATAGTTTACGCAAAATTAACTGGAAAATTACAGATGAAACAAGAGAAATTGCAGGTTATGAATGCCGCAGAGCAAATGCTATAGTTCTCGATTCTGTTTATGTTGTTGCCTATTACACAATTCAAATTCCATTTGCTGGTGGTCCTGAATCTTTTACAGGATTACCCGGAACAATTTTAGGATTGGCCATGCCACATGAAAATATGACGTGGTTTGCTACAAAAGTTACAGAAATTCCAGTTTCTGACAAAGATTTAGCTCCACCAATTAAAGGCAAACTTGCTGACAATAAAGGACTAAACAAAATACTTTTGGATGCTTTGAAAGACTGGGGAAAATGGGCTAGAAAGACATTACAAGCCTACTCCTTGTAAGAAGCCATTAAAACTTATTTCTGTACCAGGAAAATAGAGCAACAAAATAATTGAAAACAAAAAACCGAGTTGAAGCATTGTCTATAAATACTTCAACTCGGTTTTTAATTGCTTATAATTTTGAATATTAGGCGATACTTTGATTAAATTGAAAATACCGAATCCAATCCTAATGGCTGTAAAAATATCTTTCTATTAAACTTGTAACCTTTGCATTTGATTTTTCAATTGCAAGTTCAATTGCTTCTGGGCCATATACTTCGCCATCGACAGTAATTTCCTGAATATCTGTTATTCCAATAATGTTGAAAACCATCTTCAGATAAGGAGTTTGAAAATTCATATGCTCATTGTACTCCCCTTTTTCGTAACCTTGAGCTCCTCTGGAGGTCAACAGGAATAAGGTTTTATTTTTCAACAGACCAATGTAAGGATTCGAGAGATCTTCGGTATTAAGTTTCCATGTTTCGTTTACTCTTAAAACCTGATCAATATAAGCTTTGAGAGAGCTAGTAATTGTCCAATTATACATTGGAGCTGCAAGAACAATTACATCAGCCTCTTTTAACTCACTAATAAGTTCCTTACTTAATTTTAATGCTTCAATTTCAGTTTCTGTTCTATCGTTTTCAAGCCTAAATGCTGCAGCAATCCAAGTTTCACTGACATGTGGAACATTAGTCGATGCTAAATCTCTATAGGTTATTGACGTATCAGGTGCTTGCTTTTTCCAGATTTCAACAAACGTATTCGCAAGTTTTCTGCTGCGTGATCTTCCATCACGAGGACTTGAGTTAATTACTAATATTTTTTTCATGAGTTTAATTTTCTGCAAAGCTAAGTGGTGGCGTACATCAAAAAGTTAATGTAGTTCAAGAAATCAGTCAATGCATTTTATTGTTTGTTTTATTGTCTTCCAATAAATTTTGTAAGATACTGACAAGCCATAAAGTGAACTTGGAATAAAATCATGACAAAAGAAACTGGAATGAATGCACACGATCATATTCGTTATTTTTTGATTGAAGAAGCTAAGAATATACTTTTAAATACTAATAATTCAATTGGAGAAATTACCTACTCGATGGGGTTTGAATATCTTCAAATTTGACTGATAGCAATAAAAAGTTAATTCGTATTTTTAGGGTTAAAACAAAGTCAATATGAAACAACTAAAAATATTTATTGTATTGTTTGCAACCGCTCTTGCCTGTTCTTGTTCAACTGTTTTAAATAGTCCAAAAATTGAATACCTTACCAGCAATTACTGCCAGCCTACAATTGATTATGATTATTCTAAACTAGAAGTTTCTCAAACTAAATTACCAAAACAAGACAGTATATTAAATGCTAATCTATCCCAACATGATATCCTAATCAGCAATGCTATTGGTATTGAAACTTATTTGACAGAATATCTCCAAATAAAAAAAGACACTTTAAAAAAACTGGTTTTAAAACAAAAAATTACTGACCGCTTAATTCTTACCGGTATCGAAATTAATGCGCTCGCTTCAGAATTAGACTGTAATGGCGAGCGCATCAATAAATTAGCCTATTATGTTAACGGTATCAATAACAAAAAAACCAAAAATCTTACTGTAGCTTCAGTTACGATAGGTGCATTGACTACTGTAGCAACTGTTTTAATAAAAAACAATAATTCCAGTAATATTGTAGGTGTAAGTGGCGGATTATTAAGTGCAGGATTAGGAGCGATGACTATTTCTCCTAAAGGAAAAAAAATCAACTTAAAACTGCAGAGAAATCTGCTAAGAAATATTTGGTTCAATGACAATTCTAACGGTGCATATCCAAGATCTATTTGGGCGATACTAAACGAAAAACAATTTAGTAATTCTGGAAAAAATGATTTGCAGGAAAGTATTAAAAACAGATGGTTGCAATACAATTTTGATGGAAAAATAGATTCTGAAACCGAAAAACTTTTCTTCTATGATGGTGGTATTTACAACGCTGACGATTTATATTCTAGAGCTAATATGCTAAATGAACTACAGGCCACTATTCGCTCTTTAGAACAGGATTTAAAAAGTTTATCTGTAAAACTAAATTTGATTTAAATCGACTCATAAAATTGTATCGTCCTCATACTAATTGGCTTTAAACTAAAAATTCAATTAATTAAATTGTTGGAATTGTGCCACCATCGATTACATATTCTGCTCCAGTCAAATAGCCTGTTAGGTAATTGGGGAGATGAAAACCAAGAAAGACTTAGGAAGTTAATTATTAAAAAATTTCCAGCATCAGTCAACAAAGAAGAAATTTAAATATATCTGAATAGAATTAGTTTATACAGTTTATTGATCGAGCCAGTTTTTAAATTCCGATACTTTATTTTTACTGATAATAATGTCTATTTTGGGATCTGGTTTTATAATTAGTTTCAACTGATTTTTTCCATAAAGTAATATACTGCTAATAGAGCCTATATTGACTATAAACTGCCTGTTTGCTCTGTAAAAAATAGTTTGATCAAGCCATTTCATAACTTCATCAAGGCTGTTATTGCTGTTAAACTGACGATTGTCAAAAGTATAGATATAAGTAATTCCGGTATCCAGTAAAATATAGGCAATCTCTTCTATATCCAATTTTATCAATTCATCTTTATGATAAGTAAGAATTCTTTTCTTTGGAATTTCAGACTCTTTTGATGTATCATTTAGAATAGTGTTATCTGCAAGATTTTGTAATTTCTGCTGATTTGAATTTAACTGTAAATTCAAGATCTGGAGCTCATTTACTCTGTAATTCAAATCCTCTTTTTCAAGATCAAAAACCCTTTCATATTTTCTATAAATAAGTCGTATCATTAAGTAGCAGCAAACACTTATAAATATTGTACTTAAAAATAGGCTCACAACAAACTGCAAATACAAATCTGATAATTCTTCTTCTAAAACGGCCAAGTTAGCATGCGAAGCCACCATCCAGTCTGTTCCTGCAACGGGATTTATATTTATTATTTCCGATTTTCTTTTTGGATCATTAGGAAACGTACGTATCCCTCCTATTTTTTCTCCTTGTTCCAAAACGGTACTTAATGGTTTAAATTCTTGATTACTTATTCCATTTACCTGAGAATTATTCTCTTGGATTTTAACCCCAATTAACGCCGGATTAGGATGACAAAGTTCAATTCCTTTTTGATTGTACATACAAATAAAATCACTCTTTATATCTGTATTTTCAATGCTTAACTGAAGATTATGAATTACCTGATCTTTAGACAATCCGCTGCGAAGTTGCTGTTCTAAAAGACGTGAAATTTCCCGAACTTCCCTCTCACCCGATTCTAATTTACTATTACACAACTTTTCTTTGGCAGACAAATAAAGATAACTGGAAGAAATCAAACTAATAATTAGAACAACAATACTAATGCCTGTAAGTGTCAAAGTATAAAGGCGTGCTTTTTTCATGTAAATTTATAGTCCTTAAAATGAAATCCGTTTAGAAAATTTTACTTAGGCTAAAATAAGCAATTTATTTCGCTTTTAATATTTCGGCTTCAAGGTCAAAAAATCCCCTTTGAACCAATTAAATCTTTTAAACACTGGGATTAGGCCTAATTTTGAATTGATTATTTATTTCATCTAAAAATAAAACAAATGAAAAAAGGACTTAAAATCTTCGCAATTTTACTACTAGTATTTATTGCTTTACAATTTTGGAAACCTGAAGAAATTGAATATAGTACACCAACAAAGGACTTTACGAACGTTCCTGCAGAAGTAAATACTATTTTAAGAAACTCTTGTTTTGACTGTCATTCTAACACTGTGAATCTTGCCTGGTTTGATAAAATTACGCCTGCAAATTTTATAGTAGCTTCTCATATTAAAGATGGTCGAAAAGCGTTGAATTTTTCGGATTGGGATAAGTTAGAAAAGCCAAAGCAAAGTGCTACACTTTATTACGCTTTTAATAAAATACTATCGGGTGAAATGCCGCTAAAAAGTTATACAGCTCTTCATCCTTCCGCCAAATTAGAAGATAGTTCCGTCGAAGTTCTGAAGAATTATTTAACAACGATAGCAGTCCGAAAAACAAATCCGGCAATACCTTCTATTGCTGCTCCAAAAGGTATTGAAAAAATACTTCCAAATAAAAAAATAACCGATTACACTAAAGTCAAAGCGACACTAAATAATATTTCATACATACCCGATTTTAGAAACTGGAAAGCGGTTAGTACATCAGATCGTTTCGACAACGGCAGTATGCGTATCATTTATGGAAACGAAATTGCCGTAAAAGCTATTGCAGAACATCAAACTAATCCTTGGCCTGATGGTGCGATTTTTGCCAAAACAGCCTGGAAACAAAAAATAGAAGCCGATGGAACTATATCTGCAGGGGCATTCATTCAGGTTGAATTTATGATAAAAGATGCAAAAAAATATGAAGCTACAAAGGGATGGGGATGGGCAAGATGGAAAGGAAATGACTTAAAACCGTACGGTGATAACGCCAACTTTGATCAGGAATGTATTTCTTGTCATAATCCTGTTAAAAACAATGATTACGTTTTTACTACTCCACTGCATCTTGATATCAATAAATTTAATATCTACAATAAAAACAAATAATTATGAAACCAATTCATTCTATCATAATCGTGCTTATTATTATACTTTCTGGATGTAACAGAAATAATGAAAATAATATTAATGAAAAAGCTTCTGTATCAGCATTAGATGCGTTGCCTGAAAACCCTCTATTATTATCACCCATTACATTTTCTATAAATCCAAATAAAGCAACTATGTCAACTTTATATGGCAATAAAATTGCTTTTCAGCATGCAAAAATAAAAGCAGACAGTTCCTATCCTAACGGAGCAGTTTTATATGAAGTTACCTGGAAACAAAAAGCAGATTCACTATGGTATGGCGCAAATATTCCCGATAAGATTATTAGTGTAGAAAAAATACAATTTACAGGAAATACTGCTCCTAAATATGAATTGTATGCTGGACATCCATTAAAAAAAGTTTCTTCTAACGATGAAAACAAAAGAACAACTATAATACTATCTAAAGGTATGGTAGAAACTCCTTAAAATAATAATGTAATTTTAGAGACATTTTTATTCAAAAATAACTTTAAAAAATATTCCGCACAAAGCAATAGATCCCTTCATAATCGTATACTATTTTATCTGTTCTGCATCAGGAAGTAAATAATCTTTCGTTAATTGCTCGTTTTTTTTAGATCGAAGATGATTTCTAGATTTTTTTATTCTAAGACCGAGGTTTAGGCAAATTTCTGTCATACATAATAATCGTTCCCGCCACAGCCACATTTAAACTTTTTTCAGATTTAAATTTTACTAAATGATGACATTTCTCCATTGCTTTTTTAGACAAACCATGATCTTCTGCTCCTAATAAATAAACGCAACGTCTTGGATGTTCAAAAGTTTCTAAATCAGATGCATTTTCAGATAATTCAACACCAACCAAACGTGCTCCCTTTGGTAAATTTTCAAAAAAAGCTTCAAAAGTTTCATAATGGAAATAAGGAATTGCCTTTACCGCATCATGAGTATCGCAAGCTTGTTTAGCATATCGATTACCTATGGTAAATATAAAAGTAGCACCTAAATTTTGGGCCGATCGCCACAAAACTCCTAAGTTTTCAGGTGTTTTACCATTTTGTATTCCTATGCCAAAATATTCATTTATAAAATTATCATTCATAAACGCAAAAGTACAAACTGCAAGACATAAATGTTATTTTTTTGACAATTAATTATCCTCATAATCCCTTTAAAAAACAGGGATGAACAATATTCCTGCTAATTTTTTATCAACAAAACACATTATAAACAACTGTATATCAAAATTTTATTTAACTTTAGCTTCCCCCTAATCTTCAGCTTTGATTTACAATCTGAGCGCTTCAACCATCTAAAATGTTAGTATATGAAATGGTTTGTCAATTTAGGAATGCAGTTTAAAAATAAATTATCAAAGTCAAATCCTACTCAAGATCTGATTGATTTAAAAAAGGGAAGGCAACTTTATTTAGCCAGCAAATTTCATGATGCCATACTCCATCTTGATGTTGCCGTAAGCTCCGGACTCGATATTTCGGTATATGAACTTAGGGCAAAATGTTTTCAAAAATTAAACCATCACTACAAAGCAATTGAAGATTTTGACAAAGTAATTGAAGATAATCCTCTAAAATTTTTAAATTATTACAGACGTGCAATATCAAAAAATGCAGTATTTGATCTTCAGGGACAAATAGAAGATCTTCATAATTGCATTTACTACTACAAGAAAAGTAAAAACATAAAAAGCAATATTTTAAAAAATCTTGAAAGAGATTTATTAACAGCAGAAAATTATGTTGACGGGATAAAAAATAATATCGCTTCAATTCATAATGTTTCTTATGTTGAAATAAAAAATCTTATTACCGACTGCTTAATTCAGATAAAAAGAATAAAAATTCGCACCAGAAGATTTAACTCTCAAAGAAACCGTAAAATCCTTTTAGAAAGCTAATGCTTCTGTCAAAATTAAGCTTAAATATTCTCTTAGCGCAATTCATTATTGGCCTCAGCAATCGAATTATAAATTTCGGTCTGTGCGCGTCTTGATTCATCTAAATTTTGAATATCCATCTCATTTTTTCCTTCACTGTTTATAATTCTCCTTTTTGTATTATCTTCTAATTGTAATCGAATGATAGTATTAATTGCTGCAATATGTTTTTCATCAGATAAAGGAAAAGCAACCTCTATTCTTCGGTTTAAGTTTCGGTTTAACATATCTGCAGATGATAAATAGATTTTTTCATCACCATTATTGGCAAATTTGTAGATTCTCGAATGTTCTAAAAACATATCTACAATGCGATAGATTTCTATATTTTCTGATACATTTTTAATTCCTGGCAATAACGTGCAAATTCCGCGTACTATCATTATCACATCTACACCTGCTTTGCTTGCTTCAATAAGTTTATCAATAATATCTTTTTCATCAACTCCATTTACTTTTAAAAAGATATAAGCTTCTTTGCCTTCTTTTTTATTGTTGATTTCGTTATCTATTAATTCTATTAATTTATCTTTCATATTAAAACCTGCTGCTAAAATATGTTTTGGCGCAGCTGTTTTTTTCTTGGATTTCAAAAATGCAAAGACTGTTTTCAAATCATCTGCGTATTTTTTTTCTGCTGTAAAGAATCCAAAATCCGAATAAATATTTGCTGTACTTTCATTAAAATTTCCGGTAGATAAATAACTGTAGTTCTTTTTATTTCCATATTTATCCTTCATTGTAACCATTGCAACTTTAGCATGAACTTTTAAATTCGGCATACTCTGAATGATTTTTATGCCGGCATTTTTCATTTCCCTAGACCAGAATAAGTTATTATATTCATCAAAACGCGCTTTTACTTCTACAAAAACAGTAACTTTTTTACCATTTTTTGCTGCACTTATCAAGGCATTTGCAATCAACGAATCTGATGAGATGCGATATAAAGTAATTTTTATCTCAAGAACATTTCTATTAATTGCTGCCTGATTAAAAAACTGAAGTACATAATAATACGATTGATACGGAAAATGCAACAATTGATTTTCTTTATTAATAATTTCGAAAATTGATTTACTGCTTTCAAAAGGAAAATGTTTAAGACCTGGATAATTTGCGCCTTGAAGATTCGGTTTAACTGGATTTGGAAACTTGAATAAATCATAAAGATTATGATGACTTCCTCCTTGTATCATTTCCTCTTTTTTAAGTCGGAAAGCTTTTTTACATATCGAAATTGTATCAGAATCCATATTAGAATCATAGAGAAATCTTGTTGATGAGCCTCGCTTACGTTCTTCAATTTTTGCTTCAATCTTTGCTATTAAATCTCCTGAGTTTTCATCTTCTATTAGATAATTTTCATCTCGGTTTAATTTAATTGCATTACAGGAAATAACTTTTCCAGTAGGAAATATGAGCGACAAACAATGTTTTATTATAGTGTCAATCGAAATAATATAATGTGTATCTCCGTGACTTTGCAATTGTTTATAGCGATCGAGTTTATCCGAAGGAATATTTAAATAAGCGTAATTATCATTTCCAGAAGTATCTTTTAATTTTACTAAAAAGTATAGACTGCGATTATTTAAAAAATAAGTTTTAGGCTGATTTACTGAAATATAAATTACCTGAATATAAGACAAAATAATACTTTTAAAATAATATTCAATCTCCTGTAAATGTTCGCTTAAGAGTTCTTGATTTTCATAATAGATAATATTATTAGCTTCTAATTCTGGCAATATCGAAGTATTCCAGATCGTTCCAAATCTATTCTGTTGGAGATTAACTTCAGTTAAGATTTTAGCAAGAAGCTCTTTATTCTTTTTTGAATTTTTGATCAGTAGTTTTCTGATTTTTACTCTAAAAAATTCATCCAAATTAGACGAATGAATAGCTAAGAATTTAATCCTTTCATATAATGAATTACTTGGGTCATCAGCCTCACCCAAAATACAATCATTGAAAGAAAGCCAGGAGATTTCTGAAGGTATAAGATAGTTTTGCACGTTGAATAAATATAAATTGATTGCTGCTTTTAATACACTTGTAAATTTGAGAATTAATAATTTAAAATGTAACGGCAGACAAGCAGTTAACTATAATTTAATTTATTCATAACATATCTTAATCACTACAATATCAAAAACATAACCATACACATCTACTTCTTTTAGGTCATCTCAGCAACAAGATTCTTCTTTTTCTTATTAACTTTTTGTTAATGGTATTATAATACAACTCAAATAGTACGATTTCTCTTTTATAGTACTTACAAGTAGTAAGAATTATAACTCAAAACAAAACGTTCTATCGACAAATTTTTCAGAAAATAAAGTTCCTTCTGCTGGTGATTATTTTTATTTCTCAGTTGATTATTGCTATTAAATAATTTATCAAAATCCATGAATTTAAATATGTTATAAACAATTAAAACTAGAATTATGAAAAAACAGAATCAAAAAAAGATGTTAAGTACAGCTTTAGTTATTATGCTGTCGGCTATTACGTTCTCCTGTGAGGACACGACATTAAATGAAACAGAAACTACTGCTGTAGTAAAAGAACAGCAAAACTTTACAAAAAAACTAAGTATAGCAGCAAGTTCTGATTTGGCCAGAAGATGGGCTCCAATTCATTACCAAGATGTAGATGCTACAGGAACTTATGCCGAAGGCGGAAAATCGGATTACCTGACTGCTATTACTTATGATAATGACTGGAAAGGCGAAAACAACTGGAACAATCTTCCCGTTTATGCCAATTATTTAGCTGCTCATTGCTATTATTCTGTAGTAGAATCAAATACGCACTGGTTTATTACTTATGCTTTCTTTCATCCGCGTGACTGGACGGATAATCCATTTTTATACTCATTAGACCAACATGAAAATGATTTAGAAGGTGTATTAATGATTGTAGAAAAAGATGGCACTACTTATGGCGCTTTAAAAGGAGCTGTTACAATAAGTCATTCTGATTTCTTTTCTTATGTGCCATCTGGAAGTTCTTACGTTAGCGGATTGGAAAGTGTTGACGGAACCTTGCAAATGAGAGATTATAATGGTGAATTACATCCTATTACAGCACAAGATTCTAAAGGACATAGTCTTAAAGCGTGGCCACAACACGATATAGATGGAGACGGAATTATATACTATCCTTCAGCAAGCGGAGTGGCACAAATACCATCTGATAATTATGATAACTATGTAGAATACAAACTTGTTGATATTTTTGAAAACGGAGGATTATGGGACCAGCGATTTAATACAGAATTATTTTCAAGCCCGGCTGGAGGATTTAAAGGAAATGATTTTAAAACTGGTGGAGCTAATGCTCCGTGGGCATGGGACGATGGAAATGATGCCATTGTACAAGGTGGAGAATTTGCAACTGATCCTGCAAAATTAGCGGATAATTATTTTGATGGTGTTGGCAATTTATCACGTACTTATACTGATAATAAATACAATGCTTCTGCCGGAGGTATTGTAACAGTTTACCAAAATTGTAATTACACAGGTTATGCGATTGCTTTACCTGCAGGGAATTATACATTGGCTCAGCTAAAAGCATACGGTATTGCAAATGATGATTTGTCTTCTGTTCGTTTAGAAAGTGGATACAAAATTACAATGTATCAGAATGACAATTTTGGAGGAGAATCTGTTGTAATAACAGGGAACAATAGCTGTTTGGGAAGTTTTAATGATAAAACGAGTTCTATAAAGATTAGTACTATATAATCTGAAAAATAGAAAACTCCCATCGATGGCATATTATTAATTTCTATGCAAAAAAATTATAAAATAACAAAAGGTGCGTTTCGTTACGAAACTGCACCTTTTATTTTTCAAGTATTTATTATTAATTTTTTATTTCTAATTCTCTTTCGCTTTTTTAAGTGAAAATCCTAATTTGACTTGTAGCCCAGCAGAAAAATAATTACTCTTTTGTACTAATGTTTTATTTCCTGAAATACCGTTTGCCTGCGTATTTTCAATTCCGTTTGGGTCATACAAAACAATATTAGTATTTTCAGTATTTTTTGCTAAATCAGAAAAACCATAATCAGCAAAAATACCAGTATAAAGCTGTAGATTTTCTTTTAGTTTGAAAGTTAAGCCTGTCTCTAAACTTACTAATAATGAAGTCTTAAGATCTGCCGATGTATTGTCCTGCCAATTGTTGACTTTTCCAAATCCGTGTGAAGGCAAATTTTCAACAAGAAGATCCATATCTGGATAATAACCGCTTAACTGTAATTCGTCAGCAGAAGCTTTTATGGTTTGTTTTCCAGGAAATAGAACTTTCCCGCCAAAACCCAAATACCATTGTGATTGGCTTGACATTGCAGTTCTATACTGTAAAAGAACAGGAATTGCCAAAGAAACAAAATGTTGTTTTTCCTGATAATTTTTCGGTGAAACTCTGTATTCAAATGCTGTCATTTGATCATCAACTTCATAAGAATTTATAGTTGTTCCTTCTTTCAGCTTAAACGCATTTTGATTGTAAAAAACATCGATGCCTGTATTAATTCCCCAATGATTATTTAAGAAATAAGTATATCCAATTCCTAAACCTCCGCCAGTTTTTAAATTTCCATTTCCTTCAGAACTCTCATAAAGAATTCCTGATGGGCCTCCGCTAAGGTTTATACTAATTTCTTGTGCTTTTATTGAACTGCATAATAAAAATATTGCGATTGCTATTTTGATTTTCATTTTTATCTTGATTTTCATTGACTTTAAATTAAACCTCATTTTACTTTACCAACACATTAATTGTTTTTTTCTCCCCATTTGATAAAGTAAGCAATACAACATAAATAGAAGTTTGTGAAGGCGCAATTATATGGTTCTGAGTCTTTATATTAGAAACAGTCTGAATCAATTTTCCGTTTATATCAAAAATCTCAATAGTAGCACCTTTTAGTTGTACTTCACTAAAATTACATTCTAAAGTAAATTCAGTAGACGCTTTTACCGGATTCGGGTATATTTTGATATTATTTGAAAACACTTTCCCAGTTATTTCAAACAAACAAGATTTAATTTTATTTCCATCTTTATCTGTAGCAATAACATAGTAAGCCCCGTTTAAAGCTTGATTTTCGTTGAAATACTGTCGAGTTGCACCCGAAATCGCTGTTCCGTTTTTATACCATTGCCAAGAAACAAAATCTTTATTTTTATTATCAAAGAAAAGAACATCCGACCAATGCTGCGTTATAAGTCCGCCCTGTGTAACTTCAATAGGTTTTATAACCGCCACCGCTGGATTATGATTTTGATCTCCAATCTGAAATGCGGTAATTGATGTGCTTCCAGAATTTTTTATCGCTAAATTATTCCCTGAAACCTCAGCAATATTAGTATTCACAACCGAATAAGTGATTGACAATCCACTGTTTGAAACAGCGTTAAGATTTATGCTATTTTCGGTTTCACAGCCAAATTCCAAATCTTGATTCCACGTAATTAGTTGATCGGCTTTAGTAATCTCAAAAACCGCACTTTCAAAAACAATTTTATAATTTTTGCCAGCATCAATTGTACCCGCATTAATTTTGTATTTTCCCGCATTTTCACCAGCTTCTCTTGAAAGATTTCCTGTTACAATTGCATTTGTATCACCATTTGCAAGTCCTGAAACAGTATATTTAAAAACTGGATCAGTTGTGCCAAAAACTTTCTGATGTTCTGTCGAAGCAGTAATAGTAAGAGTGTATTTATCTGTGGTAAAACTAACCTCATTTCCATAAGCTACAAATCCATTACTATTTATCGCATAGGCTTTTACATAATAAATTGTATTTCCTTTTAAATTAGTCAGCGTTGAGTTAATTGATCCTAATGAACTGCCTACAATAATTTTATTATCTGTTAGCAGCGGATTTGATTTAAGTGAATAAACAAATCCTGTTTCAGTTAAACATTTTCCATCATTATTTTCTGAAGAAATTGTTCCAGAAATTACCGCTCCAGAAACCGTTATATTTGTTGCAGCCAAAGTATTTACAACAAAAGGCGTAGGCTCTTCAATTACTACTGTTTTTGAGATTGAGCAAGAATTTGCATCAGTAATTATTATAGAATATGTTCCTGCTGTAAGTCCGCTTGCGATGGCTTCGTTTCCTCCTTTTGGTGACCATAAGTAAGTATAAGCTCCTTTTCCTCCGCTAACATTTACAGATGCAGTTCCATCATTTCCATTGTAACAAGATACATCCGTTTTTGAAGTTACAGCGTCTAGTATTGCTGGCTCAGTTATAGTAAAACTCTGCGTTGTTGTACAAGAATTTGCATCGGTTACCGTTACTGTATAAGTTCCTGCGCTAAGTCCTGTTGCTGTTGCTGAATTTCCTCCAGAAGGAGCCCAAGAATAACTGTATCCCGGTTTTCCTCCACTTACGCCAATTGTCGCTGATCCTGTATTTGCTCCGTGACAAGCGATATTTGTTTGAGAAACTGCTGTTGCTATAAGAACATTTGGTTCTGTAATTGTAAAACTCTGCGTTGTTGTACAAGAATTTGCATCGGTTACCGTTACTGTATAAGTTCCTGCGCTAAGTCCAGTTGCTGTTGCTGAATTCCCTCCAGATGGAGCCCAAGAATAACTGTATCCCGGTTTTCCTCCACTTACGCCAACTGTCGCTGATCCTGTATTTGCTCCGTGACAAGCGATATTTGTTTGAGAAACTGCTGTTGCTATAAGAACATTTGGTTCTGTAATTGTAAAACTCTGCGTTACTGTACAAGAATTTGCATCAGTAACGGTTACTGTATAAGTTCCGGCGCTAAGTCCAGTTGCTGTTGCTGAATTTCCTCCAGAAGGAGCCCAAAAATAACTGTATCCCGGTTTTCCTCCACTTACGCCAACTGTTGCCGATCCTGTATTTGCTCCGTGACAAGCGATATTTGTTTGAGAAACTGCTGTTGTTGTAAGAACATTTGGCTCTGTAATTGTAAAACTCTGCGTTGCTGTACAAGAGTTTGCATCAGTAACGGTTACTGTATAAGTTCCGGCGCTAAGTCCTGTTGCTGTTGCTGAATTTCCTCCAGAAGGAGCCCAAGAATAACTATATCCTGGTTTTCCTCCGTTTACGCCAACTGTTGCCGATCCTGTATTTGCTCCGTGACAAGCGATATTTGTTTGAGAAACTGCTGTTGCTGTAAGAACATTTGGCTCTGTAATTGTAAAACTCTGCGTTACTGTACAAGAATTTGCATCAGTAACGGTTACTGTATAAGTTCCGGCACTAAGTCCAGTTGCGGTTGCTGAAGTTCCGCCAGAAGGAGCCCACGCATAAGTATAAGATCCCGTTCCTCCGCTTACACTTACACTTGCTGATCCCGTATTTACTCCATTACATAGTAAGTTAGTTTGAGATGGAGTAACTGTTAATGCAGAAGGTTCTGTGATTGTAAAGTTTTTTACAATCGAACAGCCATTCGCAGAAATTATCGTAACACTATAATTACCTGCTGCAAGATTGCTTGCAGTATTGCTTGAGCCACCAGTTGGTGCCCAAACATAAGTAAAAGGACCTGGCGCTCCAGATGGAACTACCGAAGCAGAACCCGTGTTTGTACCATTACATAAAATATCGTTTTTACTTGTTGCAGCAATTAAGGTATTGGTTGTATTAATTAAAAAAGTTTTAGAAATTTTACATCCATTACTGTCTGTAATTAAGCACGAATGGCTGCCACTATTTAATCCTGTTGCCACTGCTGCTGTTTGACCAGAAGGCGACCATGAATAAGTATAAGGACCTACTCCTCCACTAACATTAACAGCCGCTTGTCCTGCCGACATACAGGTTGCATCTATTTGACTTGTTGTAGCGCTTAATATTGTAGGCTCATCAATTCTGATTGATCTAGTTACGAAACAACCATTAGAATCTGTAATTTTACAGTTGTAGGTTCCCATTGCCAGACCGATTGCAGTTGCTCCAGTACCGCCCGAAGGTGACCATAAATAAGAATATGTACCTGTCCCGCCTGAAGGAATTACTGTTGCTGTTCCGGTAGCTCCACCATTACATAATATATCTGTATGAGAAATTGATGCTGTTAAAACAGATGGTTCATCTATTGTAACATCAACTGTGTATACACATGAATTTCCATCTTGAATTGTTACGGTATAATTTCCCTTAGAAAGTCCTGATGCGGTAGCGGCATTACCTCCCGTAGGTGACCAAGAATAAGAATATGAACCAACGCCACCAGAGGCGGTTACAGTTGCAGAACCATTCGATCCTCCATTACATGAAACATCTGTTTTTGTTATTGTACCAGATATTTGAGCTGGAGTACCAACAGTAACAGTTTTTGTCAATGTACATCCTTTTGAGTCTGTTATTGTACAAGTATAATCTCCGGCACTAAGTCCTGTTGCCGTTGCTGCAGTTCCGCCAAAGGGAGCCCATGAATAAGTATAATTTGGACTTCCACCTGATACACTTACACTAGCGCTACCATTTCCTCCACCAAAACAACTAACTCTAGCTGATGCTATTGTTGCTGAAAGACTTGATGCTGGTTCTGTGATAGTAAAACCCTGAGTTGTTGTACATCCATTACTGTCGGTTACCGTTACTGTATAAGTTCCGGAAGCTAATCCTGAAGCTGTAGCTCCTGTTCCTCCAGAAGGTGCCCAAGAATAAGAGTAAGAACCAGTTCCTCCAGTTACATTTACAGTAGCTGAGCCGTTTGCTTCTCCGTGGCAATTTACATTGGCAATTGTTCCTTTAGAAGCAGTTAATGGATTTACAGGTTCTGTAATAGTAAAGCTCTGCATTGCTGTATATGCATTAGCATCGGTCACTGTTACCGTATATGTTCCTGCGTTCAGACCTGTTGCTGTTGCTGAAGTTCCGCCAGAAGGTGACCAAGAATAAGAATATGAGCCTGTTCCTCCGGCTACACTCACTGTTGCTGATCCTGTTGCTTCTCCATGACAGGCAATATTTGTCTGCGAAACTTTCGATACTATAAGTTCATCTGGTTCTGTAATAGTAAAACTCTGCGTTGCAGTACATGTATTATCATCGGTCACTGTTACTGTATAAGTTCCTGCGCTAAGACCTGTTGCTGTTGCTGAAGTTCCGCCTGATGGAGCCCACGAATAATAATATGGCCCTGTTCCTCCGGTCACATTTACGGTTGCCGATCCTGTCGCTGTTCCACGACTAGCAATGTTTGTCTGAGAACCTTTTGATGCTACAAGTTTATCTGGTTCTGTGATCGTAAAACTCTGCGTTGCTGTACAAGAATTTGCATCAGTTACTGTTACAGTATATGTACCTGCTGCAAGCCCGGTTGCTGAGGCATTTCTTCCACCGGAAGGAGACCATTGATAGGTATAGCTTCCTGTGCCGCCTGTTACAATTGCACTAGCTGAACCATTAGCACTCCCCCTGCAACTTAAATTTGTTTGTGATGGAGTAATAGTTATTGCATTTGGTTGGGTAATAAGGACACTAGATGTAGCAGTTTGTCCTATAGCATCAGTTACTTTTAATGTGTATGTACCAGCTGTTAAACTGGATATATTTTGTTGTGTGTTACCTCCGGGTAACCATTGATAGGTTAATGGAGATTCACCGCCAGAAGTTACTGCAGTTGCACTTCCGTTTAGCATTCCATTACAAGTTAAATTGTTAGAAATAATTGATGCATCCAACAAAGGCACTACAGTTACAGTTGATTTTGTTCTGCTGCTTGTTCCAGATGCATTGATAGCTTCTGCATAAAAGTTATAAGTTCCCGTTGTTATTGTGTTTGGTAAGACAGATGTGCCTACAGTTTCAAGAGTATTTCCTGTTCCTAATAAGTTGCCTCCTGTACTTGAGTCATACCATTTCGTAATAGAATAGGTGTAAGTTAACGTTATGTTTTGTACTGTTGCGGATGTTGTATAAAAACCATTGTGATAATCATCGTAAACAGTTAGTGTAATTGTTCCGTTAGTAAGGTTACTAATAGGTTTTGAATATGTTTTATTGCCATTCGCTCGACTAGAAATAATACTGTTTTGAAGAGTTCCTGCGCCTGAAGCTCCTGCATAAAAATCATACATTATTGAGCCACCAGATAGATCGAAACCCGTGAAAACGACATTAGCAGAAGTGACAACTGCACCGGGAGGTATGGCAACATTACCGGTAAGGGTAATAGCTCCATAATTCGGAATAGCTACATTTGTGCCCAAAACAACATTTTCTGTAGTAATTTCATTGTTTGTTGCAGTTAAAACAGCGGAACTGACACCTGCAGCAATTTTTTTACTGGTCAAAACAGGTTCGGCTACCTGTGCCACAGAGTTGTAATTTGATAAGAAAAATGAAAAATATAAAAATAAGAGTAAAGTTTTCTTCATAAGTGTGTTATTAAAATAAAAACCGGAGAAGTCTTTGCTGATGTTAATAGTTATAATTATTAAACATTCATCGAAAGCGTAAAAGTTACCGAAGTATTATCGCCGCTACCACCACTGTTTGTAATAGTATAGTTATTACTCGAAACATTTTGTGAGTATCCATTACTTCCTGCATAGGGATTATCCCAACCAATGTTCAACGAACCTTCGTATGTAGGCGAACCATCAGTAATTCCAATTATAGCATAAGTTAGAGATCCCTGATCACCTGTCATAAAGCCATCAGAGTCATTTTGACCGATTAGCAAATCATAAACTTCAGGCTTAATTATTATTGTTGGGCCCCCATTCCATTCGCCATGATTTAAATTTGAACCTGTAAGTACTAAAACACAATTTGTGATATTAGTAAATTTAATTTGTGTACTCCTTGCAGACATATAATAAAATTTTAGTTGGTTGTTCCTACTTATAGACGTTTCAGTTACGCCCATTTTTATAGTGTTTTTTTGGATCCTCATAATCCAACACAAACTTATTGCATGAAGTATATACAGGAATACTCCAAAAAGTTTTGATAAAGAAAATCTATAGCCCAAAAAGTTTTTTTAGGGGAAGAAAAAAATAGGAAGAAAAAAAAAATTAGATTTTAAATTGCAACATCAAATTCCTGCTTTTGCAGTTCAGATGGCAGAATATCGTGGTATTTTTTAAAAGCTGCTGTAAATTTGCTGGTATTTTCATAACCGAACTTATACGAAATCTCTTTTATCAAAAGTTTGTTTTCTATAATAAGTTCTTTAGCCAGTATCATCTGTTTTTCTTGAAAATACTTGTAGATTGGTTTTCCAAAAAACTGCTTAAATTCAGACTTAAGCTTACTTTCTGAAATTTTAAATTTTTCAGCCAGAAAATCAATTCCAGGAAATTTATCATAAAGATTGCTCGTCAAATAATTTTCAACTTTGTTGATGCTGAATTTATTTTCGTAATCAATTGCAAAATGTTTTTCAAACACTTGCTGATCTCTACAAGTTCTTAAAAAACCGAAAATAAGATTTAAAGTGCAGAGTTTAAACTGAAGAAAATCAATATGATTGGCTTCATTATTCATATTCATAACCTCATCAAAAATACCGAAGTTTTTCACCAGCTCATCCTTCTCATCAACAGGCCAAGCAATATAAGGCTGATCAGACATTATAAATTTATCCAATCCAGCTTCTGAGAACAAACTATTTTGAAGCAAGTTTTTTTGCAGCCATTCTTCATTAAAATACAAAGTGATGTATTTGTTATTTGCTCCTTTAAAATTTACATCGCAATTGCGTTCTTTTGGCTTAAAGAATGTCCAGCTATAATTTGCAAAACATAATTGCTTTTCACAAATTTTCAAATCGATTATTGGCTGACTTGTAACATTATTAAGACTGAGCATATAGTAGCCTTTATCCTCAATTTTCATTTCCGCCGGGTCATCATAAACGAGATCAAAAGCTACATTAGTTTTATACCTCATTTTAGAATAAATAACCCAAAGTCCTTCTTCTAATTTTTGATAATTGAAGCCTCCCGAACAAAATGGCGTATTAGCGTAAACACTCTGTTTTACTCTATCATGCTTCATAAAGGGGTAATTAGCTAAACTCTCCACAAGATCTTCTGGAGTTTTACTGCTGTAAGGAAGATGATAGAAGCCGTTGCTGTACGTAAAAAAGTACTGCTTAAACTGGTTCAACCATTTTTTTAGTGTTTGTTGGAGCATTTCAAAGTCAAAGATAAAATTTATTTAAATTTTACCAAATCATCATAAAATTAAAATCTAAATAAAGTACCCTTCAATAAAATACTTAATGAAAAGTTGCTCTTTTTATAACTCAATCTTCGAAGATGAATAAGACACTATTAGTACTAGAAGGTTGACGAATGTAAATTTTAAAACACTAAATGAAAATCATATAAATTTCTCTTCTGATAAAAACTTAGTTTTAAATTATTCTATTGGATAATAGAAAGTTTAGAAAAAATTAAAATCAAATACTCTTATGGAATACGAAAAACAATATTATGCGCCCGAAGGATTTGGAACCGATACTACTTCATATGAAGAAGACCTTTTGTACTATGAAAATGACTGGGAAAAGTAAAATCACCTAGTTTTATAAAAAAAGACTATATATATTATTCTTTTCATCCTATTGAAAAAAATTCCTCCTCTCTTCAATAAAAAATTAACAATTTCAGGCTAAATAGCAAAAAGGAAAAGCCTCCAATAAAAGAGGCTTTTATAATAAAAATATAACGATATACTTTTTTTAAAAGCGCTGCTTTAGCTCCATTCCGGAAACTGAGTTTTATTTAAATCCAGCTTTTCAATTGCACTTATGTCTTCATGATTAAGTTTGAAATCAAATATATTCAGATTTTCTACAATATGTGCTTTTTGGGAAGATCTTGGAATGGCAACAATACCACGCTGATAATGCCATCTCAAATTGACCTGAGCAATGGTCTTGTTGTATTTTTTCGCAATTTGAGCAAATACTTCATCTGTAAAAAGTCCATTTCGACCTTCAGCAAAAGGTGCCCACGCCTCCATCTGAACATTATGTTTCTTTAGCAAATTATATGAATTGCCTTGCTGAAAATAAGCATGTGTTTCAATCTGATTCACTACCGGTTTTACCTGAGCATAAGACAAAAGATCGGCCAGCTGTTCTGAATCGAAGTTACTTAT
Source organism: Flavobacterium resistens (assembly GCF_900182645.1). Lineage (GTDB taxonomy): Bacteria > Bacteroidota > Bacteroidia > Flavobacteriales > Flavobacteriaceae > Flavobacterium > Flavobacterium resistens. Next base: position 37,182 of record NZ_FXTA01000008.1, read on the forward strand.
TCCTATAGCTCTGATTTTTCCAGCCGCGTAAAGTTCTTCCATTGCTTTCCAGGATCCTTTTACATCACCTCTTGGACGATGTATAAGATACAGATCGAGATATTCAAGTCCTAATTTTGTAAGTGTCTCTTCAAAACCTTTTTTAGCATTCTCATAACCAGCATCATCAACCCATAGTTTCGAAGTAACAAAAAGTTGTTTTCTATCAATTCCACTTTGCTTTATTGCTTTACCTACCGCTTCTTCATTTCCATACACTTTTGCAGTATCAATAAGACGGTATCCTACTGATATAGCATCGGCTACAGATTGCTGACATACTTCTCCTCTAAGTCCATAAGTTCCAAATCCAAGCATAGGCATTTTTACGCCATTATTCAGCTTAACATCTGGGATGTTGGCAGCACCTTTATCCATTATAACATTTCCAAACAAATTAGGCATACCAAACATGCCTAAGTAAATGCCGGCAGCTGCAAGTTTTACACCGCTTTGTAAAAATCTGCGTCGGTTTATTTCATTTTTTTGGTTTTGAGAATTCATGTTGTTTTTTGTATTAGTCAATTCATATCAGTTAATAAAAGTATATATTATATTTTAAATAAAATGTTTAATTTTTTAATATAACGTAATTATTAAAAGAGAATAAAAAAAGCTATTATTCAATGAAATTATGAATAAATTTTTCTTTCTGTTTTTATTAAAACCTTTTGTTTACCGAACAAAAAAAAAGAGCTGTTAGTTAAAACAGCTCTTAGGATAGATTTTATTTAATTTATTGTAGTGCGAATCTTAATTTAAGTCCGTAAGAGACTAATCTTCCATTTGTTGCGAAACCTGAACTAGAAACACTGTTGTATTTTAAAACAACAGGTATTTCAGGATTATATTGGACAAGATTTTTAGCTTCATTATTATCATAGATGTCATTCAATCCATAATCTAAATAGGCTCCAATATATATCGAATTCCTGGTACTGATTACCTGTTTTAAACCGGTTTCAAAAGTTACTGAATATGAAACTTTGTTATTAAGATCCTGTTCTGGCGTTTCTACATTATTTGTGCTTGCGAAGCCGGCAAATGCAGGGCCAAATAATTCTACATTATATTGAGGATAATATCCACTTGTTGTTAGATTTGAAATTGTCGATTGATAACTTCCGCTTGATGCGAAACCAATTTTTGCTCCGGCCGCAACATATAATTTTGATGTACCGGGAGTTTCAAACTGAATGCCAATAGGAACATTAATATATCCTAATTTTTGTTCCTCTCTATAATTTGCTGCTTTGTATCTAAATTCGAATGATTCATTTTCAGCATCAACAGTATTATATTGACCTCCGAGTGAGCTAAATTTAAAGTCAGAATTATATGTCTGATATTCCACACCAATACCAATACTTAATCCTTTATTTAGATAATAAGAATAACGAAAACCAGCATTCATTCCATTTCCATCAACAGACTGACCAATTGTAGTAGCTTTTACAAATGAAAATGGACCTCCAATTGATATTGAGAACTCGTGTTTTTTATCCTGACCATAATTGTTAAAACATGCCACTAAAAATGCAACAATTACAAGAAGTGATTTTATATATTTTTTCATCTTAACTTAATTTATGCCAATGCCTTTTGATCAAGCATTGGCAGGGTTTAATTTATTTTACAATTACTTTGAAAGATTTTTTTGCATTTGGAGTTTCGAGAACTACAAGGTACATGTTGCTTTCAGTTGTTTCAGGTAATTGTATTTCGGTAACGACTGTAGATGATTTTACAGTTTTGATTAACTTGCCTGTAACAGAATAAAGACTAATTTGCATTTTATCTAATTCTTCTTTAGGAAAATCAGCTTCTACGGTAAGCATCTTTCCTACCTCAACAGGGTTAGGATAAAGTTTTGCCTGAAGCGAATTTGTAAGTTTGATTTTTGTTGAACACGTTTGTAAAACTTTTCCATCTTTGGTAGTCATTTTTACCATATAATCTGCATTAGCATCTAAAGTTGAACTTGTTTCATTACCGGCTGAATAATATTGGCCAGTGCCAACTAATTGTCCGTTTTTAAACCATTGGTACGATACAAATTCATAACCTCCGTTTGTTTGAGGATTATTGTTTACAAGCAATACATTGTTGAATTTTTGATGTACTATATCGTAGAAACCAAATGGTTTTTCAACTGTAATAGAATAAGTGGCAGATGTACTTCCATCTTCGGATGTAATCGTTGCGTTTTGAGTATAAATTCCTGGTTTAGGAGTTTGCAAAGTAAAGTTTACAGAAGGCGTAATTGTCGCATTTGATTCGTTGACAATTGAAACTGTTGGATTATTGTCACCGCAAGGTAATAAATAGTTTATTGTTTTTCCTGGGTTTACAAAAACTTTAGATCCTATTGTAATGCTCTTAACGTCGATATTGTTGTTAAGAATTACTAATAATTGCGAAACATCTGTTGCAGGAAGATAGTTACTATTTCCAGCTTGTTGAGCCGTTATTAATATTTGACCAGATCTTAGCATATTAACAGCACCAGTTGCTGAAACTGTAGCTGGTGGCAATGCAGAACTATATGTAGATGTAAAAGTTATTGGCAAACCAGCACTTGAAGTTGCTACAAGATTAAAATTGTTATTTGCTCCAAGTGTTTTAGCCGGAATAGCACTGAACGTAATTTGTTGTAAAGCTTTTTTGATTACAAGATTAGCTGTTAGTACTATTGGTGAACAATTTGGTGAACTAGCTGATGGTGTAATTGTAGCTGTAACGGCGTAAGTTCCAGCATTTGTCGAAATATTATTTGCAGAATAGACTACACTAGCTCCAACTGGCAAATTAGCAACCTGAAGAGAATGCGGATTTCCATCATATGTAAATTCAGCATTACTTAAAGCAACCACACTAATTGGAGAAGCAAGTACTTTTACAGTTTGTGTTTGTGTAGTACTATTTCCACTTGCATCTGTATATTTCCATGTTATAACATAAGTTCCTACGGCATTATAAGTCAAAGGATCAGTTGTAGTTCCATTAATAACTCCTGTGCAATTGTCTGTTGCAGTTGGAATAGCAATCTCAGATGTTAAAACTGAACAATAGTTCGTAATCTCCGGAAGACTGGCAACGTTCGGTACTGGAGCTGTTACATCTGGAGTTGTGATTATGTTTATTGTTTTAGTAATAAAACATCCATTAGCATCAGTAATTGTTACGGTATAAGTGTTTGGACTCAATCCTGTTGCAGTTGCTGCAGTTCCTCCAGATGGTGCCCAAGAATAAGTGTAAGCTCCAGTTCCTCCTGTTGCAGTTACTGTTGCGGTTCCGTCATTTGCACCATTACAAGAAACATCAGTTTTAGAAGTTGTTGCAGAAAGTAATACAGGCTCAGTTATAGTAACATTTATTGTTGTCTGACATGCATTTGCATCAGTAATAGTTACTGCATAAACTCCTGCCGTCAAGCCTAAAGCTGTAGGAGTAGTTCCACCCGAAGGAGACCATGCATAAGTATAAGGGGCAGTTCCGCCAGTTACATTTACTGTTGCTGATCCGTTTGAACCACCATTACAAGAAACATTTGTTTGAGATGCTGTCGCAACAAGTGCTATAGGTTCAGCTATAATTACGGTTGTTAAAGTCTCGCATAAATTAGCGTCAGTAACCTTTATACTATAATTTCCCGGTGCAAGACCAGTTGCAGTTGCAGCAGTTCCCCCAGAAGGAGACCATAAATAAGTATAGGTACCTGTACCTCCTATTGTAGTCACAGTTGCAGACCCGTTATTTGCACCATTACAAGAAACATTTGTAGAGGTAACAGTTGAAGTAAGCAATGTAGGTTCTGTAATAGTAACGCTAGCAGTAGTTTGACATAAATTTGCATCTTTAACGGTTACAACATAAGTTCCCGGCGCAAGGCCAGAAGCTGTAGCTGCTGTTCCGCCAGAAGGAGACCATGAATAAGTATAAGCGCCAGTTCCGCCAGTTACATTTACAGTAGCCTTTCCGTCATTTGAGCCGTTACAAGTAACATTTGTTTTAGATGTTGTAGCCGCAAGAGCTATAGGTTGTGTAATAGTAACGCTGGCAGTAGTTTGGCATAAATTTGCATCTTTAACGGTTACTGTATAAGTTCCAGCTAATAATCCTGTAGCTGTAGCTGCTGTTCCGCCAGAAGGAGACCATAAATAAGTGTAGACTCCAGTTCCGCCAGTTGCATTTACTGTTGCAGATCCGTTTGAACCACTATTACAAGAAACATTTACTTGAGTTGTTGTTGCAACAAGTGCTGCAGGTTCTGTAATAGTAAAACTTTGTGTTTTAGTACATAAGTTGGCGTCTTTTACCGTTACAGTATAAGTTCCTGCAGAAAGCCCTGAAGCTGTAGCAGCAGTTCCACCAGAAGGAGCCCATGAGTAAGTATAAGCACCTGTTCCTCCTGTCACTGTAACACTTGCGGAGCCATTAGTTCCGCCATTACAAGAAACATTTGTTTGCGGATTAGGAGTAACGACAAGTGCTGATGGTTGAGTAATTGTAAAGTTTTTTACAATAGAACAGCCATTGGAAGAAGTAATTGTTACAGAATAATTACCCGCCGTAAGGTTAGTTGCGGTATCTGTATTTCCTCCAGATGGTGACCACACATAAGTATAAGGTCCCGGAGCACCACTTGGAACTACATAAGCAAATCCAGTTGCGGCGCCATTACATAATACGTCAGATTTCGAAGTAGTGGCGACTAAAGTATTTGTACTAGTGATAACAAAGTTTTTAGTTAATGTACAACCATTGGCATCTGTAATCAAGACACTATGATTACCAGCTGTCAATCCAGTTACAATTGCTGTAGTAGCACCAGATGGCGACCATAAATAAGTATATGGAGTAGTTCCTCCACTAACTGACACCGATGCTTGACCACCAGTTGAACAAGTTGCATTGATTTGACTTGTTGTTGCTGATAAAACTGATGGCTGTACAATGGTGAAGTTTTTTGTTACACTGCATCCATTAGCATCAGTAACTAAACAACTATAATTTCCTACTGTTAACCCTGTAGCTGTAGCAGCAGTTCCGCCAGAAGGAGACCATAGATAAGTATATGAACCGGATCCACCAGATACATTTACTGTACCTGTACCTGTAGCACCACCATTACAAAGGACATTTGTTTGTGATTGTGTTGCTGTAAGAAGAGCAGGTTGATTTATAGTAACGCTTTGAACAACCTGACATATATTAGCATCTGCGATTGTTACGGTATAAGTACCAGCTACAAGCCCACTAGCAGTAGCAGCAGTTCCTCCGGTAGGAGACCATGAATAAGTATAGGCACCAGTTCCGCCTGTTACGGCTACTGTTGCAGTTCCATTCGCTCCTCCATTGCAAGAAACATCAGTTTTTGTAATTGTTGGTGATAATGCTGCGGGAGTATTAATTGTAAGATTTTTTATAAGAGTACAACCGTTAGCATCTGTAATAGTACAAGTATAATTTCCTGCTGGTCTGCCATTAACTGAGCTTGTTGTACCCCCCAATGGAGCCCAAAGATAAGTATATCCCGGAGTACCACCAGATACTGTTACACTTGCAGAGCCATTACTTCCTCCATAACAACTTACGCCTATTGCCGCAGTTGTTGCTGATAGCGCTGCAGCAGGTTGAGAGATCGTAAAGGCTTGAGTTGACTGGCATAAATTTGCATCCGTAACAGTAACTACATATGTTCCAGCTGTTAATCCTGCTGCTGTAGCTGCAGTTCCTCCTGAAGGTGCCCATGAATAGGTATATGCCCCAGTTCCGCCAGTAGCTGAAACAGTTGCAGATCCTGTCGCGTCTCCATAACACCCAACATTTGTTTGAGCTACAGGTGTAGCAATTAAAGCCGTCGGCTCGCTAATAGTAAAACTTTGGGTAGCTTGACAAGAGTTTGCATCGGTGACAGTAACAGTGTACGTTCCAGCTGTCAAGCCTGTAGCTGTAGCCGCAGTTCCTCCTGAAGGTGACCACGAATAAGTATAAGCGCCAGTTCCTCCTGTAACATTTACTGTTGCAGATCCTGATGCAGATCCATTACATAAAATATTAGTTTGAGCTCCAGCTGAAGCTATTAAGGCATTCGTTGGACTTCCCACGACAATATTGCTTACCGTTGTTGAACACGAATTAGCATCGGTGATTGTTACACTATAAGTTCCGGCAGACAATCCAGTTGCAGTTGCAGCAGTTCCTCCAGAAGGCGACCAAGCATATGTATATCCGGGAGTACCTCCTGAGGCTGTCACAGTTGCTGTACCATTTCCTCCTCCAAAACATGAAACTGAAGTTGTACTAGCTGTACCCGACAATACAGGTGGCTGATCTATTAAAATATTATTAATTGTTTTAGTGCAAGAATTCGCATCAGTAATTGTTACACTATATGTTCCAGCTACAAGATTTGATGCGGTTGCAGTTATAACGCCATTTGACCATAAATAAGTATATGGAGTTGTACCTCCAGATGGCGCAACGGTTGCAGAACCATTTGTATCTCCGTTACATGAAACCGAAGTTTTAGAAACTGTGCCTGATAATATATTTGGCTGATTAATAGTAACGTTTCTTGTTATCTGCGTTGATTCACCATCTGTAACGGTCACGGTGTAAGTTCCAGCGGCAAGATTAGATGCTGTTGCACCAGATCCGCCAGAAGGAGACCAGGAATAAGTATAAGGAGTTGTTCCTCCTGTTGGCGCTACTGAAGCTGAACCAGTAGTACCACCATTACAACTTACATCAGTTTTTGAAGGAGTAGGCGCAGTTAATGCTGCTCCAGTAGTAAACGTTAAATCATTACCATAACTCGTTCCCGCGCTATTTGTAGCATATGCTCTAAAATGAATTGTTGTAGCAGCAGGAAGTCCGGTTATTGTAGCACTAAATGTACCAGTCCCGCTGCCAATTGGAACTGTTGTATTAGTGGTAACAACCGGATTTGCTGATGTAGACCAAACAATTCCTCTAACCACAGATGAATCACCTCCATCAGCAGATACGGAACCTCCGAGCGTAGCTGAAACTGATTTAATATTTGATGCTGCAGCAGAACTTACTGTTGCCACTACAGCCGTAGATACATTAGGAACAGAAAAGTTTGATGGTAAAATTCCTAAATCTGCAGTATTGCTCTTACTCCAGTTTGCTTGATTATTAATACTTGCCAATAAATCAGCAGAAGTGCCGGTTAAGGTACCTGTATATTTAGCATTTGCCATTTCAGTTACTCCGGGATATAATGAAATACAATTTACACCATTAGTTAATCCCATAGGAAGAGCACTTGAATTCCCTCCACTTGTATTATCAGTATTCCAAGTTGTAACAGGATCATAATCTGAAGAATTATAATCTGCATGTACACCTGCAATAAATGTAGGTGCATTTGGAGAAACAGGTTGCACTCCAGCAGCAGAAATATAGGCTAGCATTTGATCTCCCCCACTCAAATTAAAACCAGTAAAACCAGATACCAAACCTAGACCTGTTGTACCGGTAACAGTAAGCACGTCAGCTGTTGTTGTTTCTATTACCGAAACAATAGTTCCGGCGGGAACTGTACCTGGTACATTCCATTGCAAATGCATTTCAGTACTTCCTGTTACCCAAGTAGAAGTAGTTCGATTCCAACCACGATCAGTAAAATAGATAGTGGTCCCCGCTGGTATTGCTTTTAAGGTAATAAAAGTAAAACCATCTTGGGCAGGCGCTCCGGTTTGATAACCTATAAAGGCAATATCTCCAGCGCTGACTTGTGCATTTATTTTTTGCTCTACAAAAAACGAACACAAAAGCATAATAAATAAGAGTAATTTTTTTTTCATAACATACGATTTAGTTTAATGACACAGATAAGCATTCTGCCAACCGCCTAATTTTTCAGGTCTTGTAGTTGAGGTAAAAGCCTTAATAAAATGTCCGTCATTTATCAATGTTTCAATTTTTTTAAAGCTTATATTATCAGGAGAATCTAGATTTATTTCATAGATATGATGATTAAATATTGTTCTGTTTGTTTCCTTGTCAAAGCGAATTGTTCCTCTAGGTCCGGCAATATTTAATTCCGTAATGGCATCAATTAAAGAGTTTTTAGTAAAATTACTTGCATTATGAAGTATGCTCTTTAATATCAGTCCGTTTTCATATCCTAGAATTGAAAAAACAGATGGATTCTCTGAATAAGTATTGAAATATTCGTTAGTAAAATCTAATGTTTCAGTATCATTTTGCATCCATGAACTGACTACATAAAGATTATAAGGATTGCTTTTATATTCTTCCAGAATTTTATCATTAATAAAAAACGGAGTAACATAAAAAGGATATTTTTGAGTAATTTTATTTTGAGTCATAAAATTGGCATTCTCCTCGGCATATAAGCCACTGTAAAATGCAAAAACAGCATCGGGTTGGTGATTGCTAATAGTATAATCCATATATAAAGCTTCATTTTCTCTTGGCAAAAAAGGAGTTATATAATGCCCTGAAAAAGCAGTATTTTCTGTTAATGCTTGTTCAATAGCTGTAAGCATACCATAACCGGAATCATAAAAAGAAGTTGAAGTAACAATTTTTTGATAATTCTTGTTTGAAAAATAGATACCTAAATGAAAGCACGATTCACTTAGCCCAAATGAATTAATATATACTCCCTTTTGAGCTTTGGCTTCATAAGGTACAGTTGCCCCAAGATCTGCTGCTAATAATAGAATATCATTTTTTGACGCATAATTATATACTTCTGTTATATTATAGTGTCCAAAAAAGCCAATAATAATTGATATATCTTCCTGAAAATTCATTTTTTGAATTTTCTCAATTATCATATTCTCATCTGCACCAATACCAATGCTTTCAACGAAAAACTTTACATTAAGAGCATTAAGTTTTAATCCTCTCATAAAATCTTTATCTAAACCGGGATACTGTTGCGACTTTGGAATTAAAATTCCTATTTTGATTTCGTTATCCATAAAATAAGATTAAAAAACAGAGGCAAATATTTCACCTCTGTTTTATACTTAATATTAGCTACGTGGAGGAAAAACTCCTTCCATAGCAATACAAAAATTAGTACCCAAATATGGATTTCTAAGTCCAAACGGCTGACTGCCTCCAGCTATAGATGTAGAACCAGCTATACTAGAAGTGATACCTCCAACCTTAACTGTAGTTCCAGTTGGTTCACAATAAATATTTGGTGTAGCACCAGCTGCCCCTAAATAATTAGAACCACTATCTGTTTCATTAGAATTTGTTCCACCACTATAAGCAAGTGCGCTCGTAGCTAAATTTACCTGATTAGCACCAGTTCCAGCATTGATTTGGTGATTGTGCATCGGCATGTTGTTGATTGTTAACGTAACACTTTCCGTTCCGCTAACTTCTCCCAATGTAATAGGACTTAAACCAGGTCCTTGACCAACACCTACCATGCTGCGGCCTCTTAAATCTGGTAAAGCAAATGTAGTTTGTCCATTTCCACCATAAGTAGTTCCTAGTAATGAAAAAAGCGCAGTATTTTGAGCTATAGATATTAATTGTCCAGCGCATGGTGCCCAGCCTCTTGGTGCAAAATTAAAACCAAAAGCCATAATTGATCCTAAAAAAATGTCATTCATAATTTTTTAATTAATTGGTTAATATTTGTTTTTTGATTTGTAAATAATTTGTCAGATAAAAAAGTAGTTCTGACAGTTTTTTATTACATCGCTAAATTAATTTATATAAAGAGTTTTAAAACAGGTGTTTATACCTGTTTTTGTATAGAGTGCAGACATAAACATTTGAACAATAATGTTTTGAAAATTATACTTATCTTAAATTGATTGTGAAAGATCTAAAAAAAGATACAGAAACACTGGGAATTTGGTAGCAAAACACAAATACAAACTAATCTTAGTGCAAAATGAAAAAGGGATTACAATATTTGTTATGAGTTTCCATATTTATACACGTTCAATTTTTTGTATCGCTCCAATTTTATCATTTAATAGCTATAAATTCTGATTTAAATCTTATAAAATCTAAACCACTATTTTATAATCTAAATTCTTTAAGGAAATCTAAATTTGAGATAATCAACTTAAAAAAAATAGGCTATGAAAAATCTTGGATTTTTTTTAATACCAATTTTCTTTTATTCCTGTCAACAAAAGGGAATTAGAAATGATTCAGTTCATACTCGAGATACAATTGTCAGTCAAAAAGAAAGAGAAGAAAACAAACAAATAGATGATACTATTTTTATGAATTTTAAAGATGCCAAAGGTTTATATTTAGCCGAAGGTCAATTAGATTCAATTCACCCCCGTGTATTTATTAAATTCAAAAATGAAAATCTGGGTGAATTAAACGGAAAAATTATTTTGGCAACAGATAATGGAAACATCCGTTTTAACCAAATTATTTTTCCAGATAACTCTTCAGACGGCCCTTTTGGAAAAGACTTGCAAATACAACTCACTCAAAAAGGAAATCACATTATTATAGTTGGACATTCACAAATGGCAGATAATCCATATTGGGGTAAATTTAAAGTACAACTTGAGAATTCAAAAGAATAAATATATCCATCAAATTAATTATATACCAATAAGATTTTGATACCTAAATTTTAGTTTTTTTTCTTCAAATTTCAAAAAATAGATAAAACCAAGAGTAATCCACTATTTTACCTTACGTAAAAATACTTGGTTTATTAAGCTTATTTTTAATTTTTCCTACAATTTTAATTCTCAAAAAAGTTTTTTTATAATTCCAACACCACGTAAAGGCTAAAATTATAAGCTTAAAACTATAATCACCACAAAAACAAAACCTTACAAAAAACAAGAAAAACAAAATCAAAATTCTTCCACCATCATATGGTAAAAAACAAAAAACACAAACATTTCATTTACAAGTAATTAGATCAAAAACAACGAAAATTTTAATATTTTAAAAAACAACCACTAAATGGTGATAAAAAAATAAAACATAAACACCTCATTGTCAGTATTTTTTTAGAAAACATTCCAAGAAAAAGTTATAACTCCAAAAAAAAGTAAGAAAAAAGAAGAAATCAATTTATAGAAAATTGATAGCTGGATATTTTTAAAAATATATTTGTAAAGTCGACAACAGCTAAAGATAAAAACAAATATTAACCAATTAAATACACCCAATTATGTCAGATTTTTTAAAACAATTCGGAGATGATCTAGAAAAAAATGTACCAGGATTTATCGCAGTTTCAATTGCAGAAATTCAAACAGGAATGTCTTACTTTTCACTTTCAGTAGTTCCAGAATTTGATCCAGAATTAGCATCTGCTTTTAACCTTGAAGTTGTAAAAGCAAAAATGAACGCTGTAAGTGCTTTAGGACTTAAAAATCAGATTGTTTCAGACATCATGATTACGTTAACCTCCCAAATTCATATTATTGATGTTTCTGAGAACAACTTATATATGATCTATCTCGCAGTTGACTCTACTAAAGCGAACTTAGGGATGACAAAAGCAATTCTTAACAAATACAAAAAAGAGATTGCTTCTAAATTATAATGATTTGAAATTGTGAAATGGCCGACTTTTTTTAAAGTTGGCCTTTTTAAAATATTAATTAATTTAAAAAGTGAGACGTTATGAAGAATAAATTAATATTGCTTGTATTTTTTACTTTCACAATCCTAATTAATGCACAAAATACTAAAGGCATTAGTGGCGATGCCAATTGGTTGAATATGTGGACAAATTTTAATCCTAAAACGACCAATTATAATGAAGCCTCTATAATACTAAATGGTACTATTAGTGCAAATATGACATTAAAAAAAGAAAATGTTTATGTATTAGTCGGTACTGTTTATGTTGCCCCAAATGTAACTTTGACAATTCAGCCTGGTACGCTCATAAGATGTGATACTGATACTTTGACCACATTAGTAATTACAAAAGGCGCCAAAATTATTGCTGAAGGTACTGAGACCGATCCTATTGTTTTTACTTCAAATAAAAACTCTGGAGACAGAAATGCTGGGGACTGGGGAGGCATAATTCTTTTAGGAGATGCACCAATAAACAAAACAGGAGGAGTTGGTATTTTAGAATTTGATCTTGACCCACAAAAAGCACAATATGGTGGTGATAATAAAGAATGTGATTCTGGAATTTTAAAATATGTCAGGATTGAGTTTTCTGGAAAAAGAACACCTGCTAATAAACCTATCAATGGGCTATCATTAGCTGGCGTTGGAAGCAAAACAAAATTAGAATATATTCAGATTACTTCATGTGATGACGATTCGTTTCAATTCTATGGAGGATATGTAAATGCCAACAATTTAGTATCTGTGCGATCTGCAGATGATGATTTTGATTTTACACAAGGTGTCCAATGCAATCTCTCTAACAGTATTGCTATTAGAAGTCCGTTCCTGTCCGACAGTTACGGATCTCGTTGTTTTGAGATGGAAACAGTTGACACCAGAAAAGGAGAAGTTTTAGACAGCAAAAAAGAAATGACCCGAGTAAATGCAACAAATATCACAATGATGCACACAGAAGATATTGGCACTGAAACTGAAGGACTTAAACACGAAGCAATATTAATCAGAGAAAATACTTTTTTAACATTGACCAATTCTGTAATATCAGGATTTAGCCACCTCATTATATTTTCAGATACTGTGACAATTTCCGATGAATTCTTAGGAAAAATAATTTTAAAAGATCTGCTTATTAATGATACCAAGATTATTGGAACAACGCAAAATACTGCTACCAATGCCTTCATTAGTAATTGGTATCAAGGAAAAGAATTCGGAATCGATTTTATAAAACTCAAAAACGATGAATTATTTGCCAGTTCATCCATGAGAAAAAAGCCTGATTTTAGAATTAAAAGCCAAAACTTAACTAATTAAAATCAATAAAAAAGCCAGTAATCTAAACGATTACTGGCTTTTTTATATCATTTCACTTTCTCTTTACATATTTATAAAACTACTATTTGGAATTTGATTTATAAATAACTAAGCTTCAAAATCCCTTGTTTTCAACCTATATAAAGAATTATAATTTAAAAGTCATCCTTAGCGAATATTTTTTGCTCTTTTTGCCGAATCAGCGATATAAGAAAGCAACCATGCCATTTGTCCCTGTTTCGTAAAATAGATTTTTTTAGATTTGACATCTGGAATTTTCTCTAATACAGTCAGCAATATTGAATTTGCTGCAATTAAGTATTTTTGAGAATACGTTTTTAATACTTTCTCAACATCCTTATTTTGCGAAGCTAATGCTTCAAATTTTGCGTAATCTGTTTTTATCATATTGTTGTAATCTGCAACTTCCTTAATTTCAAACGGACTAAAATTTTCTGTTGCTCCTTTTCCCTTATACAGCGTATAGAATGCCCAAACTGCGCCTCCGGACATGTATACATTTTTTTTGTTATTGATTTTAGGACTTTGCTGATATAAATGATCTGTCTGTTCTTTTAATTCAGGCAACGCATTAACTAGTAGCTCATTAAATTCATCAACCGAATTGGTTTTGGCATTTTTATTTATTTTCTCCGTAAAAGTTACTGTGCCTAAATCTAAAGTTACAGGATAAAACACTAAAATATCATCCTCATTAAATTCTTCTACATATCCGCCCTTAGTATTCCCTCCTCCAATATCCAGAATTAAAGAATCCGAATACTCTTTTGGCGGAATGCATCCTTTTAGCAATAATTTTGCTTCCGTATCAGAAGTAATTATGGCTACATTAATATTTGTAAAAACATATAGTTTTTGAAGCAATACGTCTACATTTTTGGCCATTCCTACACCAGAAGATACAACTATAAATATGTTTTTTTCCTCAATTTTGAATTCCTTTAGTAGTTTGGTGTAATTTTTCACTGTCACATTAAAGGCCGTTTCAATATCATTTTCTGCTAATTTTCCGTCTATGGAAATCCCTTTCGCGATAGCAATATTTTCTGTCCAAAAATCAACTACTTCGTACTTTCCTTTTTTAATGTTTTGGACATTTATTACCGACATTTTTATTCCCTTGCTTCCTATTTCAATTCCTGCATAAAGTTCTTGAGAAATCAAGTTCGAAGGAATCAAAAAAATAAAAATAATTATGGCTATGAATGCAATATTTTTTTTCATCTTAATTGAGTGTTTTTTAATAATAGGAGAAGCTCATTTTTATTCAAACATTGAAAAGGAAATAATAGGTTCATTTTCAAATCAAAGCCAGTTATAGCTTCTTGTTTTTATCAACAAAAATGGATTGCACTATTTTTATTTTAGTTTCTATTGTTTCTTTTTCAACCGTTTTTACCAGCCAATAACAAAGCGAAATAGCAAATAAACCGATTAAACTCATAAAAATGAAATCTGCTCTGTAGCTTGCGTAGGCTACAATTTCCATACCTGTCTTAGCGCTTAAAATATGAGCAAGACTAAAACTCATTGTAAAAACAGACATATACCTGCCCTCTTGATTATTGTGTGATCTCGTCATAGCAAATGAATTTGCAAAAGGAAAAGTCAACATTACCCCAAGTGTCATAAAAAACATCATTACATACAATATTCCGTACCATTTGTCATTCGTTAATAAAAGAATATAGCTAAGAACCATAAAACCCAAACCTACCATGATGACATTCAACTTATTAATTCTGTTTCTTTCTACATAATTAACAATCGGCAATTCAAACAATAATGTCAATATTCCGCTAAAACTTAAAATCAAACCGCTGTTTACTTCTGATAAATTAAATTGTTCTCTGTGATACAGGGTCAATGTAGTAAATACCTGAAAATACATAATTCCTGTTATCAGCGAAATGAACATATGCGTTAAAAAAGCTCTATCTTTTAATATCGCATATTTGTCTACTCCAATATTGTTTTTTTTGAGTTTAAAAGGCAGTTTTCTTTCTTTAACTAAAAGAACAAAAACTAAAACCGCAAGTATACAAGTAGCCGAATCTACATAAAACAGATATTTATAACCTATCAACATAATTATAACACCGCCTAAAGGAGGACCAAATAAAAAGCCCAAACTTGTTGCTGATCTTACCAAAGCCAATGCTCTGGTTTTATTTTCTTTACGAGTATATGTATTTAAGGACACCAGCATTGCAGGCCTGAACATATCTGCTATAGTTGTTAAAAGTAGAATTGAAAAACAAAATCCTTCAAATGAAGTTATATACTGCAACATAAAAAAGATGATACCGCTTCCAAAAAGGCTGCCTATCATTACTTTATAAAATCCGATTTTATCAGACAAAACGCCGCTTAGCCAGGTTCCAATAAAAGAACCCACACCAAAACAAACCATAACCCATCCGATCTGATTATATTCAAAATGCAGATTCTCTCGCATATATTTTGAGAGAAACGGAATTACCATTGTTCCGGTTCTGTTTATAAAGGTTATTAATGTCAAAATCCAAATTTCCTTTGGAAAACCACTATAATTTTCGATGTATTTTTTTCTTAAGTCGCTGATCATTTCTTTATTTTTTTTGATGATTTTTTATTTTTTTTGATACCACTTTTAAATAAATCCAAAGAGAAACTTTGTAAATCACTAATCAAGATTTATATTTTTTTGTCTTTAGACAGAAAAATATAAACCGCAATTACTGCAAACGAGTATACCTTGCATTTTGACAAATTGCCGTTCTTTCTTTTAAATAGTGGATTTATGATTTTATAGATTTATGTTGTTTTTAGGGTATATATATTTTCAATGAAAATATATCTCAACATATTTCTATACTCTTAATTGGATGAATCTTTATTGAAAATAATGGTATTTACCACCACTTCTTTCATCCATTTAATAGTTTCAATTACCCCAGTTTCCTTACAAATCATGTTGCAGCTTTGATGTCCCCAAGCCAAATTATACGGTGAATGATTGAATTCTCCCGTTTTCAACTGATTAATGTAAAAAAGGTTGATCTGACTAACTTCCTTATCGATATCTGATGATTTCTCAGCAGATTCAAAGAAATTGATCATAAAAGCCCCTGCACTTAATTTTTTTAAGCAAAGAGGGCAAATAGTGTTTTTCACATTATCAATAATTCGCGTCTTGTAAAGTCGGTCGGTATTAGATAGTTTTTGATTATTACAGGCTGTAATTATAGCTGCCCTTCGATTTTCGATATCACTTTCCGTCATGCCAGCGTTGAGCGCCACTTCATCGGAATCGTAGCAGAGCCAGAATAAATATTCTAATTGCAAATGACAGGATTTGATTGTTGAAAGTGGAGCATATTCTGCAACTCTAATTCCGGCACCTTTGCAGTTACTGGTATTAAAACCGAGAATAATTTTCTCCTCGCCTTTTATTCCTGATGATACTATTCTTGCTACAAAATGACCATCAATAGGAACTGCCCTTTTCTCAGCTACAGAGAGCTTATTTTTATAAGGATTAAAATTATTCCATTGAGATCTTGTCTCATAAAATAAAATAGTATTAACACCAAGTTTTAGTTTCTTGGCTTTCATTGTAATTAATGCATCCGGATTTGAGTAGTAATCTTCAGGACTCATAACCACAATAAATCCGCTTTCAAATTTTTGAGAAGTTAAAACGGAAATGTCGAATAAATCAATTGATTCAAAAGGAATCAAAACAGTGCCATTTCTATTGGCTCTATTTTGAAAAATCACATCATCATTCGCGCTTCTTGTTTGTCCGGTTTTGTAAATTTTACTTTGCAGTAAAGGAGGTAGTTTGGGTAGTCTTTTTGCCATAGGTTAAGTTAGTTGTGTGTTAGTTTTATTTTAGATTTGGCAGCATTATCTTCTTTACATTCTTTAATTTAACTTTAAAAATTCATAGTAAAATGTCGAGCTTTTTTTTGATTAACTTTTAGGTATTATTTTTTCATTCAGGGTTCTTTTTAAATATTTGACAATATATTTTTGTAATTTTATAAAAAACTAAATATCAATAATTTAACATAAAGTTATTTTTTAAAAAGTAATAAATTTCAAGCAAACACTTAAAACTTAATCTTTTTTTCAAACTTAAACATTTGTTAAATATAAACAAATCTATTTTATTCGCGTCTGAAAATAAATGGACTATTTTATTATTATGATGGACAATCTTACTATTATCTCATTTGCTTATTTTAAGAAAATACTTTTATATACCTATAAAATTACTAGGAAGAGTTTAAGAAATTACCGTAATGGATTATCTTATTATTACGTTATTAAAGGAAAAAATAACCTAATATTTTTCATACAAAAAATTATTACTTAAAATGTTAAAATATAAAAGCCTTTTAAATTCTTAAATCAATCATCAAAAACACAATGTAAGAACTTAACTTACAACACTATAAAACCTAAACTAGATTAAAAACATTTACGCCTTAAGAAATAACTAAGACGATTAAAATTATAATTTACAGCTCATTCAAAAATCATTTTAAAATTAAAACAGAAGAAAATAAAATCGTATTTTAGCAATAAATGCTTTTTTGTTCATATTAAATTATCATGGAAAGTTTTAAACAACACGATGAATTTCGGACGGAAAAATTAATATCGTTGCCCAATAATGTTTGGCAAAAAGCAATCGAAGAAAATCCTGTATTAGGTAATTTGTATATTACTCATATTGGATATTTCCCTAACGCAACTTATTATTACAGGGAGCGAAAAAAAGGATGCACAGATAATATTCTAATTTACTGTGTACGTGGAAAAGGATGGCATATTGTAAATGGCATTCGTTTTGAAATTCGGCCAAATCAATTTTTTATAATTCCCGCAACAAATCAACATATAATTTATGGAGCCGATGAAGATGATCCCTGGACAATATATTGGGTTCATTTTAGCAGTCGTAAAATAGACATTTTTAATAAAAGCTTCAATATTGGCTTATTCGACGGTCCCCGACAAATCGCTTATAATGAAAAAGGAATAGAATTATGGAATATTATGTACCATAGCCTTGAAATGGGTTATGGAAAAGAAAATATTACCAAGGCAAATTTATGCTTATATCATTTTCTTTCTTCTTTTTTATATCCTGATGTCAACGTCAATGAAAAAAAACAGGACGAAAAAGACTCGATAAGCAACACTATTACCTACATGAGAAATAATCTAGGCGGAAAAATCACTTTAGAAGATTTGGCTTTAATAAACAATTTATCGCCTTCACATTTCTCACTGCTTTTCAAAAAAAGCACCGGAATGGCACCGTTGGATTATTTTATTCACTTGAAATTACAACAAGCCTGTTTGTTACTAATAACCTCCGAAGTTAAAGTAAAAATTATTGCTGCTGATTTGGGATATGATGATCCGTATTATTTTTCTCGTCTATTTAAAAAGCATATGAAAATATCTCCATTGCAATATCGTTTTTCTCCTCAATCAAAGTCGTCATAAAATTTTATAGAGATTTTAAAATGCCCCAAAATAGTATCTAACTTTTTGGGGCATTTTAATAATTATATATTTTAAAAACTATCGCCAGCCCATCTCTGGAGCAATATATTTTAATATCGAAGAGAGTATATGCACATTATAGTCAACACCCAATGTATTTGGAATTGTTAAAAGCAATGTATCAGCTTCCTGAATAGCCTCATCTTGTTTTAACTCTTCAATAAGTTTATCCGGTTCAGCTGCATAACTCTTTCCGAAAATGGCTCGTTTATCACTTTCAATATTTCCAAAACTATCAGAGCCTTTTCCTTGATCGCCAAAGTAATACTTGTCCTGATCTGTGACAAGTGCAAAAATGGAACGGCTGACAGAAACTCTCGCCTCGCGATCATGTCCAGCTTTTTTCCAGGCTTCTTTATAGAGTCTGATTTGTTCTGCCTGTTGGATATGAAAAGGCTTCCCGTTTTCATCATATTTAAGCGTAGAACTTTGCAGATGCATTCCGTTTTCAGCTGCCCAGACAGCAGTAGCATTAGATGCTGCTCCCCACCAAATTCTTTCTCGTAATCCTTCAGAATACGGTTCCAGGCGCAACAAACCAGGCGGATTTGGAAACATCGGATACGGATTTGGCTCTGCAAATCCCTCACCATTTAGTTTCTCTAAAAATTCTAAAGCTTTTTTGCGTCCCATATCGGCATCTGTTTCACCTTGTTCGGGTTCATATCCGAAAGAGCG
Source organism: Flavobacterium resistens (assembly GCF_900182645.1). Lineage (GTDB taxonomy): Bacteria > Bacteroidota > Bacteroidia > Flavobacteriales > Flavobacteriaceae > Flavobacterium > Flavobacterium resistens. The sequence continues at coordinate 56,406 of NZ_FXTA01000008.1, forward strand.
CCAACCATCAATAACCTGTTCTGGTGATCCTCTGCTTATTCCTAATTGTAAACGTCCCTCTGAAATTAAATCAGCAGCACTGGCATCTTCAACCATATATAATGGGTTCTCATATCGCATATCGATAACTCCTGTCCCAATCTCAATTTTGCTTGTTTTAGCACCGATGGCAGAAAGTAAAGGAAATGGTGAAGCCAACTGTCGTGCAAAATGATGCACACGGAAATAAGCGCCATCCAAACCAATTTCTTCTGCCGCAACGGCTAAATCAATGGATTGAAGCAATGTATCGCTTGCTGTACGAGCTTTATAAGAAGGATGATTTGCCCAATGCCCAAAAGATAAAAATCCAATTTTCTTCATTGATAGCAATATTAATATTATACTCCCAAATATAAGCATCATTATTGAAGGAATCTAGAATCCTTGCGGAGAAAGTGCTTAACTTCCTTGTTTTTTGATTGAAAAAATTTCTTAGTATTAATATAAAAACAATTCTATATAAATTATAAAATCAGATTTTTAACTTGAGGGATACTTTTCATATTTCTCCAACTGACTTCACAAAGCCCTAGCAGAAAATCAAAAAAGCACCTCGAACAAAATCTATGCGCTTTTAATTTTTATTTCTTTTTCATTATTTAACTGATCTTCAAAATCATTCTTCCACGAAATAACTACCTTATTTACAAAACAATTAAATGGTAATCCTATAAAACAACACTATTAAACCTATAAATATTTTAAGTATTCTCTTACTAGCTTTGAAATGACTTCATAATAAGGTAACCACCATTTACAGCTTATCAAAAAAGTCAGTTTCTTCAAGTTGCTGCATTCAGGAATTAACCTAAAAAATATATTTATGAAAAATTTTCAAGACGATAAACAACGTGATTTATCCACAAACAAATCAGACGGAACAAACAAATTTTTAACCACTGATCAGGGCGTTAAAATCAATGATGATAACAATTCGCTCAAAAGTGGCGAAAGAGGGCCTTCATTACTGGAAGACTTTATTTTAAGAGAAAAAATAACGCATTTTGATCATGAAAGAATTCCAGAAAGAATTGTTCATGCACGTGGATCTGGAGCGCATGGTTTTTTTGAAGTTACGAACCCAATTCCAAAACTAACCAAAGCGGGCTTTTTACAGGAAAAAGGTTTAAAAACTCCCGTTTTTGTCCGATTTTCAACCGTTGCAGGATCAAGAGGATCAACAGATTTGGCTAGAGATGCAAGAGGATTTGCCGTTAAATTCTACACTCAGGAAGGAAATTATGATTTAGTTGCCAATAATATTCCCGTATTTTTTATTCAGGACGCCTCAAAATTTCCAGATCTTGTTCACGCCGTTAAACCGGAACCGCACAACGAAATGCCTCAAGCTGCGTCGGCACACGATACTTTTTGGGATTTCATTTCGCTAATGCCCGAGTCTATGCACATGATTATGTGGGTAATGTCAGATCGTGCTATTCCGAGAAGCTATAGAATGATGGAAGGATTTGGAGTTCATACTTTCCGATTAGTTAATGCTGAAGAAGAATCAGTTTTTGTAAAATTTCATTGGAAACCTAAACTAGGAACGCATGCCGTTGCTTGGGATGAAGCGCAAAAAATATCAGGAAAAAATGCTGATTTTCACAGAGAAGATTTATGGGAAGCCATAGAAATGGGAAATTTTCCTGAATGGGAATTAGGCGTTCAAATTATTCCATCAGCAGATGAAAATAATTACGAGTTTGATTTGCTTGATCCAACAAAACTTGTTCCGGAAGAAATTGTTCCAGTTACTATTGTCGGGCGAATGGTTCTCAACAAAAACCCTGATAATTTCTTTGCAGAAACCGAACAAATTGCTTTTCATCCCGGACATGTTGTCCCTGGAATTGATTTTACAAATGATCCGTTGCTTCAGGGAAGATTATTCTCCTATACCGATACGCAACTTTCCAGATTAGGAAGTCCAAACTTTCATGAAATTCCAATTAACAGAAGTATTGCACCGGTTCACAACAATCAGCGTGACGGACATATGCGTCAGGAAATTAATAAAGGACGCGTTAGTTATCATCCTAATTCACTTGGCGGAGGCTGTCCGTATCAGGCAAAAATTGCTGAAGGTGGCTTTTCAAGTTTTAATGAACGTATTGACGCGCATAAAATTCGAGAAAGAAGCGAAAGTTTTAATGATCATTTTGGTCAGGCCAAATTATTCTTCAATAGTCAAACCTCCGAAGAGAAAAGCCATATTGTTAGAGCTTTGCGTTTTGAACTTGGAAAAGTACAGACAACGGCTATACGAAACAGAATGCTCGGTTTGTTATCGCAAATTGACCAACAATTAGCCGAAAAAGTAGCGATTGGACTTGGTGCAAAAGTTCCTCCTATTCTTGAAACCCCAATTAACCATGGCGTTTCACCAGAAAATGAAGGAAGAAAACATGAACCACAAACCAGAAACCAAACAATAAAAACATCTGATGCATTGAGCATGATTAATAATCCAACTAATTCACCCACAATTGCTTCACGAAAAGTCGCTATTATTTGTTCTGATGGAGTCTCAGAAACTGCCGTTGCAAATATGAAAAATGCACTCAAAAAAGAAGATGCCAAAGGTTGCGTTATTGCACCGCATTTAGGCTCGATTTCGACCGATTCTAATAGTGAAATTCCGGTAGATTTCAGTCTTCTTACTGTTTCCTCCGTTTTATTTGATGCCGTTTATATTCCCCACGGACTTGATGTAAAGACTCTTTCAGAAAACAAAGATGTTCTTGAATTTTTAAATGATGCTTACAAACATTGTAAAGTAATTGGAGCAGATGGTGATGCTTCAAAAATAGTAAGTTCAGCCACTTTCGTTTCCCAAATTACTGATTATGATCCGGGTATTATAATTTCAAGTGAAATTGCTACCGCAGAATTTGCGCAGGATTTTATAACAGCAATGACCATGCATCGTTTTTGGCAACGAGAAGAAAACTTATACAACTAATCTAAAAAATTTTGAACATGAAAAATCTTGAAAAACCAACTGAAAATAAAGCTCCTAAATCCAAAACCAATAACATAGTTTCACCAGCCGCAGACGCCGCAAAAGACTTAAAAGCATTCTTTATTGATAATCTGAAAGATATTTACTGGGCTGAAAACGCACTTGTAAATGCGCTTCCTAAAATGGCTGAAAATGCAACATCTCCAGTACTTTCAAAAAGTATTTTGGAGCATCATTTGGTCACAAAAAATCAAATAGCAAGGCTTGATGAGGTATTTGAGCTTTTAAAAGAAAAAGCTGAAGGAAAAAAATGTGAAGCTATGGCCGGATTACTTAAAGAAGGTGATAGTATTTTAGTTGAAACAACACCTGGCCCAGTAAGAGATGCAGGAATTATTGCAGCATCACAAAAAATCGAACATTATGAAATTGCTACTTATGGAACTTTGTGCGCCTTTGCAAAAACATTAGGCGAAAATGATGCTGCAAAATTATTGACCCAAACATTGGCAGAAGAAAAAGAAGCCGATTGTTTGTTAAATGATATTGCGTTAAATGCAGTAAACGTAATGGCTGCCGAATAATATCTAAAATAAATGAATCACCATTTATGCTATCAGAAATTATAATAAATGTAGCGAAGCTCAAGTAATTGAGGGAACTGCCGAAGTTCTATTAGAGCATTTAACAAAACAATAGCCAACGAAATATCGTTGGCTATTGTTTTTATGATAATTCAATATTAAGTACATTATTATCAATACCTTCGTATAACCAGTTTAATTCTACGAAAAATGTTCTCTAATCAAACAAAAATAATTTTGTTCCTCCTTGTATTATTTGCAATTGGAGACTTAAATGCCTCGACTTTTTTAAAAGATTTAAAGCAAGTTGAAACGTCTGAAATGATGTTGCTTGTTCCCGAAAATAATATTGATGAAGAACCTGCTTATACAGAACAACAAGTAAAAAAAGCTGAAAAATTATTAAATGGACTTCAGGAAAACATCGATAAAGTCAAAATTTTACTGCAAGTAAGCGATTGGTATGAAGCTTCTTATAACAATCCTAAAACACTAGAAAAAGCATTTTACTATGCCAAAGATGCCCTTAGAATAAGCCAAGCCTTGCATTCTAATATTTATATTGGCAAATGTTATTTGCAACTTTCAATGGTGCATCAGTTGAGAAATAACGATTCGATGATTGAAGTTACCGCCAGAAAAGCAATCGCAGTATTGAGTAAAACAAATCAATTAGATGATTTGGCAGAAGCATGGGTTATGATTTGGTCTGCAAAAATGCGGGCAAGGAAACCAATACCAGAAAGATTAGTTCCAATTTTTAAAGCTGCAGCGATATTCGAAAAATCCGGAAATAATCAAAGAATTGGTGATTGCTATCGAGAAATTAGTGAACTTTATTTTTCCTACTCGGATTTTAACAAATCGCTAAATTTTCTAAATAAAGCCGTATTTTTTTATAAAGCAGCGCATCTAAAAGAAGACGAAATTTTACCAATTTCTTCCAGACTGAATATTATTTATGAAGCCGATAAAAGAAACCGAGATATCATAAGACTTAAAAACACAACACTTTTACAGCAAAGCAGACTTAAAAATGAGGTGTTTTTGCGTAATTCGATGATAACTTTTGTGGTACTATTACTTATAATTCTTGGATTGCTTTACAAAAGCTATAGGTTCAAGAAAAAAACAAATATAATTCTGGAAACACAACAAGATGAAATAAATAAAAAAAACAATACATTACAAAATCTGGTTGTCGAAAAGGAATGGCTGTTGCGCGAAATTCATCACCGCGTAAAAAACAATCTGCATATGGTTGTTGGTTTATTGGCGAGCCAAGCTGAATTTCTAAAAAATGAAGAAGCGATTCAGGCTATCAACAGTAGTCACAACAGAATTCAGGCCATGTCTTTGATTCATCAAAAATTATATCAGTCGGAAAGTTTATCGATTATTGATATGCCTTCTTATATTTTCGAATTAACAGAATATTTAAAAGATTCTTTCGAAATCAAAAACAACATTCGATTCATTCTTGATATTGATAGTTTCAGTCTGCCTTTGTCGCATTCAATTCCGATTGGACTTATTTTTAATGAAGCAGTTACGAATGCAATTAAATATGCCTTTCCAAATCGTGTAAACAATATTATTACTATTTCGCTTAAAGCAATTGACGATGAAAACTATAAATTAATTGTTCATGACAATGGTATTGGGCTTCCACCCGATTTTGATCCTTACAACAATCCTTCTTTAGGTATAAAATTAATGCATGGGCTATCTGCAGATATCGAAGGAAAGTTTTTAATTACGAACTTAAATGGTACTAAAATATCATTGGAATTTACTTTCAAAGAACATAATCTTCATTAATTTAAATCTATAAAATGACAAAATCATTAAAAATACTTATTGTTGAAGATCAATTTGTAGAAGCAAATCATTTGCGATTGATGCTGAAAAAAGCAGGTCATTCGGTCACTGGAATGGCACGTTCAGTGGCAGATGCCAAATATTATATTGCTCAGGAAAGACCCGAATTGGTTTTATTGGATATTTTTCTATCAGGAAAAGAAACCGGTATTGACCTTGCCGAAATATTAAAAGATGATAATATTCCATTTATTTATCTTTCTGCAAATTCAAATGAACAGGTACTTAATAAAGCAAAATTAACACATCCATATGGTTTTTTGGTAAAGCCTTTTAGAGAACAGGATTTATTGGTTACAATTGAAATTGCCAAATATCATCAGGAACACGGAATTGAATCTTCTATTCGCAGAGAGCTTTTATTTCAGAAACAACTCAAAGCAATTGTCAAAAAAAGCGGCACCTGGGATGACAGAGTCCTTAATATTGTGACTTCTTTACAATCGCTTATTTCATTTGATCTTGTAATGGCTGTTTTTTATGTCGATAGTAAATTATCCAACAGAGTTTTAGGGTACGCACGAACAGGTTTGCACGAATATCAAAAAATTGGAATTGAAGAATTGCAAAACATAACTGCTTTAAAAGAATCTGAAATAAATGACTTAAGAAACAGAAGCCAGGTAGAGACCGTGGCTACTTTTTATAACAATCAGGATTTTATAAAAATATGTGATAAAACGCCGATCAAAAAAATGATTGCGAACTCGATGAATATGAAGTCAAATCTAATGCTGCCAGTTCCTTTGACATTGCATGAAAATGGCGGATTATATTTGTCTTTTTTCAGCAAACAAGCTGATAATTACAACAAAAACCATCTTACATTATGCGACAGACTTCAGGAACCTTTAATTTATGCTATTGAAAATTTAATAAATGCAGACAAAAAATTAGTCCAAAAAACAAACTCAGCTGCAAATACAAATACAGCCAAAAATGCAAAAATATCTGGCTTTGAATCTATTGTGGGTAAAAGTCCGGCTTTATTAAAATTATTTGATCATATTTTACAAGTCGCTCCGGCAGATACAACTGTTTTGATTACCGGAGAAAGCGGAACAGGAAAAGAAAGTATTGCCAACAGTATTCAGCAATTATCGGATAGAAAAAATCAGCCGTTTGTAAAAATTAATTGCTCGGCATTACCTCCTAGTTTAATAGAATCTGAACTATTTGGTCATGAAAAAGGATCTTTTACAGGAGCCACAGAAAAACGAATTGGCAAGTTTGAACAAGCCAACAACGGAACATTATTCTTAGATGAAATTGGAGATATGCCACTTGAAATGCAGGCAAAATTACTTCGCGCCATTCAGGAAAAAGAAATTGAACGTGTTGGCGGAAATGTTCCCATAAAAGTAAACGTTAGAATAATTGCGGCAACAAATTGCAATCTTGAAAAAGAAGTCGCAGACGGTCGCTTCCGACTTGATTTATATTATCGATTAAATGTTTTTCCAATTCAATTGCCACCGCTTAGAGAACGCAAAGAAGATATTGGTCTTCTTGCCCGTCATTTTATTGCTGTATATAGCGTTAAAACAGGAAAAAATGTAACCGAAATAGCTGAAAATGCTTTAAAAAGTCTTTTATCATATCAATGGCCCGGAAATATTCGCGAACTCGAAAATCTTATTGAAAGAAGTATTCTTTTAGCAAAAACAAATACCATTGAACATATTCCGCTTCCTGCTTTTGATGAAATTAAAATAAGCAATTCGGCAAATGAATGGTATTTTAAAACTATTCAGGAAAACGAAAGAGAGCATATTATTAATGTTTTAGAAAAATGCAACGGAAGAATCAGAGGCGCAGGCGGAGCATCTGAAATATTAGGCCTACCTCCTACTACTTTGGCTTCGAGAATGCAGAAGCTGGGTATTAAGAGAAGTCACTTTTAATTATGAATTACGAGTTATAAATGATTTATTTTATCTCGTTCATAATTCATAACTCATAATTCATAACTCAAAAAAACGATATTAAGTTACTTGTTTTCCGTTTTTCAACGATATATAGTTTGGTATAGCTTTCTTAAAAACACTTAAATCACTAATAATCAATCACTTAAATAAAAGGTTCGGTTTTAGTTTATAGTTTGGCATAACATTAAAACAATGTATTATGCTAACTGAAAACCCTACTACAATTCTTTTTATTACGGGCGCTTTTGTCAGTAATAAATGTTGGGATGAGTGGAAAGACTTTTTTGAAAGTAAAGGCTTTAAAACTCTTGCACCGGCGTGGCCCTATAAAGATGCTCCTGCGAGCGTTTTACGCGATCGTCATCCAGATCCTCAAATTGCCGGATTACGATTAACGCATCTTATTGAGCATTTTGAAAATATCGCTAAAAATCTACCTCAAAAACCTATTATAATTGGCCATTCTATTGGCGGACTGGTAGCGCAAATACTTTTACAACGCAACTTAGCATCGGCCGCAGTTGCGATACATTCTGTTCCTCCACAAGGAATTATGACATTTAAATTTTCATTTTTGAAAGCTGGTTGGGGACCTCTTGGTTTTTTCACCTCAACAAAAAAAACTTTCTTAATGAGTTTTCCGCAATGGCAATATGCCTTTACTAACGGAATGCCTGAAGAATGGCAAGATAAAGCCTATTGTGAATCTGTAATTCCGGAATCAAAATTAATTGTTCGTGACACTATAAGCTCAGCTGCAAAAGTAGATTTTAAAGCTCCTCACAAACCATTATTACTAATTGCAGGATCCGCAGATCATACTATTCCCGAATCACTCAATTATTCTAATTATAAAAAATACACTGATAGAGATTCTGTTACAGACTTTAAGGTTTTTCCAGACAGAAACCATTTTGTTCTGAATCAGCCTGGCTGGCAGGAAATTGCAGTTTACATACAAGACTGGATTTCAAAACAACATCCATAAAATTTAAAACCAATTATTTATTAACCAATTATTCCAATAAAATTTAAGATTATGAAAACGAATTTAGTAAACAGCACTTATTTAAACTTCAAAAATAAAACTACCCAGTTTTTACTTTTGGGATTTACACTATTGACTTTAATTTCATGCAACAAAAAAGCAGAAGAAACTCCTGCCGTAGCATCTACACCAACAACAGAAACTCCCGAAGTTGCTCCTGCAAACCCACCATCAAATTTTAAACATGCAACAGCAACTGTAAACGGAATCAAAATTCATTACGTGATTGGCGGACAAGGCGATCCTTTGGTTTTGGTTCACGGTTTTGGGCAAAACTGGTACATGTGGAATCGTTTATTGCCAGAACTTTCTAAACATTTTACTGTAATTGCTCCTGATTTAAGAGGTGTCGGAGAATCTGACAAACCTGAAGGCGGCTATGATAAAAAAACAATGGCATCCGATATTCATGAATTAGTGAATCAGCTTGGCTATAAAAAAATCAATTTGGCTGGACACGACATCGGCCTTATGGTGGCGTATGCTTATGCGGCGCAATATGGCGACAGTGTAAACAAATTGGCTCTGATGGATGCACTTTTGCCTGGTATTGAACCAGTTTGGTCAAATGTAAAAGGATCTGCTTGGTGGTTTGGTTTCTTTGCTTGGCCAGCTTCTGGAGATATTGTTAAAGGAAAAGAAAAAGAATTCTTAACTAATTTCTGGCCAGTTGTAGGACATGTAAAAGATCCGTTTACTGCCGAAGAAACTACAGAATTCATCAGAGCTTATGCCGTTGAAGGTGGCACAACCGCTGCATTTAAATGGTTTGGTGCTTTTGATCAGGACGGAAAAGACAATGTAATTTTCGCAAAGAAAAAATTGAAAATGCCTTTATTAGCAATGGGCGGAGAATATTTCGCAGCAGCTTTCCTTAAAGATCACTCAAAATTGGTTGCAGAAAATGTTACCGAATCTAAAATTGCGGGTTCAGGACATTGGTTAGTTCAGGAAAATACAGCTCAGGTACAAAAAGATTTACTAGCCTTTTTTCTGGCTAAATAATTAAAATCATGAAAAAAATATTTTTAATACTATCGTTTTTTGCGGGCTTGTTATCTCAGGCCCAGCAAAAAGCTGATCTGATTATTTATAATGGAAAAATTGCAACCATGCAGAAACAAAACGAATTTGTTCAGGCAATTGCAATGAAAGATGGAATTATTCTCGACATTGGTACCGAAAAAAACATTCTTTCTTCTTATAAATCCGCAGAAACAAAATTGATTGATGCCAAAGGGAAAACGGTAATTCCTGGTTTAAATGACAGTCACATGCACGTTATTCGTGAAGGTTTAAATTACAATTCTGAATTGCGTTGGGACGGCGTAAAAACCTTAAAACGTGCCATGGAAATGCTAAAAGAACAAGCAGCAAGAACTCCAGACGGCGTTTGGATTAAAGTAATTGGAGGCTGGAACGAATTTCAATTTGAAGAAAAAAGACAACCAACAATTGATGAAATCAACGCTGCAGTTCCCGATAAACCTGTTTTTATAACGTATTTGTATGGAAAAGCTTTTCTAAACAAAAAAGGTATTGAAGTTTTAAAATATACAAAAGACACTAAATACGAAGGAAGCCTTTTAGAACAAGATGCTAATGGCAATTTAACTGGTTTAATGTACGCCAAAGAAACTCCAAAAGCCATTTATACGACTTTGGGTTTAACAACAAAATTAAGTCCGGAAGAGCGCATTAACAGCTCGATTCAATTCAATCACGAATTAAATCGTTTTGGATTGACAAGTGTTATTGATGCAGCCGGCGGAAACCAAAATTTTCCTGCTGATTATGTTACATCTCTTGAATTGGCGAAACAAAATAAACTAAGTCTTCGAATTTCCTATTATCTATTTGCACAGCAAAAAGGGAAAGAATTACAAGATTATGAAAAATGGGTTGCGACGACTCAAATTAATAAAAATGATAATCTGATTGTGGCCAATGGCTATGTTGAAGAAGGTGCTGGAGAAAATATCGTGGCTTCAGCTGCTGATTTTGAAAATTTCTTAGAACCAAGAATTGTTCTATCTGATGAAATGGAAGCCGATTTAGAACCTATTATTCGCTTATTAGCCAAAAACAAATGGCCTTTTCGTTTACATGCCACTTATGGAGAATCAATTGACAGAATGCTGAATGTTTTTGAAAAAGTAAATAAAGAAATCCCGTTTAATGGATTGCGCTGGTTTTTTGATCATGCCGAAACCATTACGCCATCTGAACTCGAACGCGTTAAAAAACTTGGTGGCGGTATTGCAGTACAATTTAGAATGTATTATCAGGGAGAATTATATAATAAATTGTACGGAGCTCCAAAAACACAATTGCCTCCAATTAAAAAAATGCTTGAATTAGGAATTCCTGTCGGAATGGGAACTGATGCAACCCGAATTTCAACTTTCAATCCCTGGATGGCTTTGCATTGGCTTTTGACAGGAAAAACAATTGGCGGAATGCAGTTCTGGCCAAAAGATCAGGTTTTGGATAAATTCACTGCTTTAAAATTATATACTTCTGGAAGTGCTTGGTTCTCTGGCGAAGAGAAAGACAAAGGAAAATTGATAAAAGGAATGTATGCCGATATGGCGATTTTATCTGATGATTATTTCTCAGCAAAAACAGATGACGTTCGAAAAATCGAATCGGTTTTGACGATTGTAAATGGCAAAATTGTTTACGCTTCCGCGGAATATAAAGCCTTGAGTCCAGAGATTCCTGCGGTAATTCCGGATTGGTCTCCTGTGAAATATTTTGGAGGTTATCAGAGATAAAAAATTGACAACAAAAAAGCAATTTGTTTCCCTTTAGCCCTGATCGAAGCGGTATCCTTTGCTTTTTTTCTTTAAAAAAGCAAAGATATAGCGGAGAGCAGGAAACCATGTTTCTTAAAATGCCTTTTGTTTTTGCTTATAAAAAAAAATACTGACCACTAAAAAAATTACCATGAAAAAGATAAATAAATTTTTAATGATACTAGTTATGCTGTTTCTAGTACAGCATACATACGCTCAATTTCCAATGCCACCAGAAGTTCCGATTTGGGATGCTAATAAAGTAACATTGCAATTACATAAAATCTCTGATAATGTCTACGCGGTTTCGCCATCAACAACTGAAACAGAAACTACTAAAGGAATTCCGCAAGCCACTTCTGCGGGATTTATTGTTGGCGATAAAGGCGTTTTACTCATCGAAACGATGTTGAGCAAAAGATTATACGATCAATTATACAAACTGATTCGTTCTGTTACTCCAAAACCTATTATTTATGCAGTAAACACAAGCGATCATGGCGATCATTGTTTTGGAAATTATTTACTTCCAAAGGAAACTATTTTAATCCAAAATGAATTCTGCAAAGAAAACTTAGCTAAGAATTTCGAAGGAATCAAACAATTTATGATTATGCTTTTTGGAAAAGATCGCGGAATCGAACAAAGTGTGTATCGTCCTGCAGATCTTACAATTGCTTTAAATCAAAGTCTGAAACTAGATTTAGGAGGCGGTAAAATTGTAGAAATTATTAATACCGGAACAGCGCAATCTCCTGCCGATTTATTTGTATATTTAAAGGATTCAGACAAGAATGTATTATGGGCAGGAAATCCTTTTATTGCTGAAAGTCCGGCGATTCCTTGGCTTTTTGATGGTTATTTTTTGGAGCCTGTTCGTAATCTTCAAAAAATTTATGATATGATTGGAGACAATGATGTTGTAGTTCCCGGTCACGGCCGAATTACCAATAAAAAAGGAATAAAATATACAATTGATTATGTAAATGCTTTAAAGGAAAATGTGGAAAACGCCGTGAAAAAAGGAGAAACTTTAGATCAAGTAAAAGCGTCGGTAACGATGAAGGAGTTTGATAAAGGTTATGTTCTTTTTAATTGGCTTCATTACAATTTCAATATTCCAAATGCATACAACGACATTAAGAAAAACTTAGGCAAATAGCCATGAAAAAATATATTCTTTTATTTCTAATTTGTATTCAGCTCCACGCGCAGTCGTATCCTGAATTTAAGCCTTTGCGTTTTGATGAAAATTATAAGGTTTTGGAAAAAGATACGGTCAAAAAAAATTGGTACAAAACCATGAAATATATGCCGCTTTCTTTCTCTGGTGAAACATTTTTAAGTTTTGGAGGCGAAATTAGGTATCAATATTTTTATGCCAAAAATGAAAAATGGGGAGATGATCCTGTCGATGACGATGGCTACATTTTAAACCGATTATTGCTTCACGCCGATTTTCATTCCAGCAAATATTTCAGGGCTTTTATTCAGCTTCAAAGCAGTAATGCCAACGGAAGAATTGATCCGAGTCCGGTTGATAGTAATCCGCTTGAAGTACATCAGGGATTTATTGATGTGAATGTGTTTTCCGAAAAAAATAAACAATTGATTTTTAGAGTTGGAAGACAGGAATTAAGTTACGGTTCACAACGTTTAGTGGCAGTTCGTGACGGACCAAATAATCGCCAATCTTTTGATGCTGCGAAAGCCATATTCGGAATCAATAATTTTCGTACTGATTTATTCTATAGTCATTATGTCGTTGCTGAAGACGGCATTTTTGATGACTCTTCGAACAAAAAAAGACAGTTTTGGGGAAGTTATTTTGTCCTCAATAAAATTCCGGCACTCAAAAATATTGACCTTTATTATTTGGGTTACGAAAGAGCAAATGCCAACTTTGATGATGCCAGCGGAAAAGAATTACGCCATTCTGTAGGAACTCGCATTTGGGGGAAATATGACGAATGGCGTTATGATGCCGAAGCTCTTTATCAGTTTGGAGATGTCGATTCCAAAAACATTAAAGCCTGGACGGTTTCTCTAAATACCGGATATCAATTTACTTCTGTAGTTTTAAAACCTGAATTCGGATTTAAAGTCGAATTGATCAGCGGTGACAAAACCAATGGAGACAATCAATTAAATACTTTTAATCCGTTGTTTCCAAGAGGCGCTTACTTTGGATTAGCTTCTGTTATTGGACCTTCAAACTTGGTCGACTTTCATCCTTCCATTGGTTTTGAATTGGCAAAAAATATCGATTGGGTTATTGATTATGATATGTTTTGGAGATACAGCAGCGAAGACGGAATTTACGGTCCAAACACTATTATGATTTATCCGGGTGATGCAACCGATGCTAAAGAAATTGGAAAACAATTGGAAAGCGAAATTATTTACACGCCAAATCAATATTTGTATTTCCGAGTTGAAGCAACCTGGTTTAAAGCCGGGGATTTCTTAAAAGCTGTCGGAACTGGAAAAAATATGTTTTTTACTGGTGTAACTGCGCAGATTAAGTTTTAATTCAAATAGTAAAACAATGACAACAAGAAGAAACTTTATAAAAATGGCTGGTTTAACAGGCGCTGCAGTAATGGCAAATCCTGTTGACACTTTTTCAAATACTATAAAACAAGAAAAAATGGAATCTGAAACAAAAAATAAATGGTTGGATGGCTCAAGATTAGTTGTCTCCGTTTCCATGCAGTTTGAAGCGGGCGGTCAGCCTCAAAATGCAGAAAGTCCGTTTCCTCAAAACATGCAGAAAGGCTATAATGACTTTCCTGCTGAAACCTGGTATCAATATGGCTATAAAGAAGGAATTCCGAGAATGCTGGACAATTGGGACAAACACGGAATAAAAGTCACTTCACACATGGTCGGTTCTGCTGTTTTACAAAATCCTGCTCTCGCAAAGGAAATTGTTCAACGCGGACATGAAGCGGCTGCTCATGGTATGAATTGGAGTTCGCAATACGCTATGTCTTACGACGAAGAGAAAAAATTTATAAAAGCCGGTGTCGACGCAATAAAACAAGTTACCGGATTTACTGCTGTTGGCTATAATGCAAATTGGCTTCGTCGCGGGGAAAACACCATTAAAATCCTGCAGGAATTAGGCTTCTCCTATCATATTGACGATTTAAGCCGAGATGAACCTTTTATCATTCAAGCCAATAAAAAAGATTTTGTTGTTGTTCCCTATACTATTCGCTGCAATGATATCGTTTTGATTGAAGGGAAAAACTTTTCATCTGATCAATTTTTTAATCAGGCAAAAGCCGAATTTGATCAGCTTTATGCCGAGAGCGAATTTAAACGCAGGCAAATGTCGATCAGTTTTCATGACCGAATTGGTGGAACTCCGCAAATGGTAAAGACAACATCTGATTTACTCGATTATATTAAAAAACATAATGGCGTAAGTTTTAAAAGAAAAGATGAAATTACTAAAATGACGCTTCAGGATAAAACATCTATTCGCGAATAATTCAAACCGAAAAGCCAGAAAAGTTTTTTTGGCTTTTTCTCTATAAGTTTAAAATTCTATATAAAACAGTTTCATCTCATAAATTAGCGAAATATCGCAACTATCACGACTCTTAAAACAGTTAAAGCCTTATTCTCATTGACTTTATATTTTTAGGCACATTAATTGGCATTGTTTGGTATTCAAATAAATCAATTAAAGTACCGAAAATGAAAATCAACAAAGAATGGCATTCTACTCGAGATCCTTAAATTCTGATAAAAAAAATCACCCCCATTTTTACTTCTTAATCTAGATTAATCGATGCAGGTTTTATTCTATAATATATTTGCATCATACTAATAACAAAACAAAATATAAATTGATTTAAAAGTTAAAATTAAAAACTTAAAATTCAATTTTAGTTAAAATTTTAAAACAATATTAATCTTAAAATCAAAAAACCATGAGCACATTTACAGTAAAAGACGGAGCAGAAATTTTTTATAAAGATTGGGGAACTGGACAACCAATTGTTTTTCATCACGGCTGGCCATTATCAAGTGATGATTGGGATGCACAGATGATGTTTTTCTTAAAACAAGGTTACAGAGTAATTGCACACGATCGCCGCGGACACGGTCGCTCAAGCCAAACTTCTGAAGGAAATAACATGGAAACTTACGCATCTGATATTGCTCAATTAGTTGAAGCTTTAGATTTAAAAGATGCTATTCACGTTGGTCACTCAACAGGAGGCGGTGAAGTAATTCGTTATGCAGCAAAATACGGAAAAGGACGTATTGCAAAAGCAGTAATCATTAGCGCTGTACCGCCAATTATGGTGCAAAGCGAATCAAATCCAGAAGGTGTGCCTTTGTCTATTTTTGACGAAATCAGAAACGGAACAGCTTTTACCAGATCACAATATTTTTATGATTTCCCTATTCCTTTTTATGGATGGAATCGCGAAGGACAAACCGTTCAGGAAGGAATTAAGCAAAATTGGTGGCGTCAGGGAATGATGGGATCTGTTTTAGCACATTACGAAGGAATCAAAGCTTTCTCTGAAACTGATTTTAGAGAAGATCTCAAAAGTTTGGATATTCCGGTTCTTGTATTACACGGAGAAGATGACCAGATAGTTCCTTATCATCAAGCACCAAAATCAGCTGCATTGCTGAAAAACGGAAAATTGATTTCGTATCCAGGATTTCCTCACGGAATGCCTACAACTGAGGCAGAAACAATCAACAAGGATATTTTGGCTTTTATAAAATAAATCAATCAAAACTGCCTGTAAAAGGTTTGTCTAACAGGCAGTTTTAAATTTTCCAAATTATGAGTTTTTTCCAACAACCCTCTTTCGATACCGTTACTGAAGCTTTACAATGGCTGAATTCGCAAGGTTTTACAGCAGATTTTAATCTTGATTCAGATTGTATTCGTTGCAATACTACCAAACAAAGCTTGCCGCCGGAAGAATTCAAAATTGAATATTTATTTCGCTTTGAAGGCGATAGTAATCCCGCAGATGAAGATATTGTGTACGGCATTATATCTGAAATCCATAATCTGAAAGGTGTTCTAACAAGTGCTTTCGGAACTTATGCCGATAGTGTTTCAACTGAAATGATTAGAAAACTTTCAGTACATCAATAACTAAAAATGTCTTTTCAATAGACAAGTACTTTAACAACCAATTAAAAGTTTCGCCTTTCATTGGCTTAACTAATTATAAATCTTAAAAATAAACCATATGAAACCATCTGTTAACTTATTGACCCCAGACAATCACGCTTTAGTATTAATCGATTTTGAAGGACAAATGGCTTTTGCCACAAGCAATCTTCCGGTACACGAATTACGTACGAATGTTGCCATTGTTGCAGGAGCATCAAAAATTTTTAATGTAAGTACAATTGTAACAACTGTTGCTGAAGAAAGTTTTTCAGGGCCGGTTTTTCCAGAAGTAGAAGAGTTTTATCCAATTGCAACTTCAGGATATATCGATCGTACAACAATGAATACTTGGGAAGATGAAAATGCTTATAAAGCCATTGTAGCAAAGAAAAAACAAAAACTAGTTCTTGCAGGATTATGGACAAGTGTTTGCATCGTTGGTCCGGTTTTATCTGCAATTGAAGAAGGTTACCAAGTATATGTAATTACAGATGCCTGTGGTGATGTAAGCAAAGAAGCGCACGAACGTGCTGTAGAAAGAATGATACAAGCTGGCGCAATTCCGGTAACTGCTATCCAATATTTATTAGAACTTCAAAGAGACTGGGCTCGTCAGGAAACTTATGGTCCTGTAACTTCTTTGATGAAAAAATATGGCGGTTCTTATGGAATAGGAATTCAATATGCACACACAATGCTAAAACACTAATCTAGTAAACGCATTTACAATATTAGAACCTATCCGAAGCTCAACTCTAATCAATTAATTTATGAAAGCAGATTTAATTTTATTCAACGGAAAAATTCATAGTTTCAATCCAGAAACTCCAAATGTTACAGCAGTTGCAATCAAAGACGGAAAATTTATTGCCGTTGGAAATGACAGCGACATTATGAGTTTTGCTTCTGAAGAAACCAAAATAATCGACCTTCAGAATAAGAGAGCTGTTCCTGGAATCAACGATTCACATATTCACCTTATCCGTGGCGGATTAAACTATAATTTGGAATTACGTTGGGACGGAGTTCCATCTCTAGCTGATGCGCTTCGAATGCTAAAAGAGCAAGTCGATCGTACTCCAAATCCGCAATGGGTTCGTGTAGTTGGAGGTTGGTCTGAATTTCAATTTGCTGAACGCAGAATGCCAACTTTGGAAGAAATTAACGCTATTGCACCAGATACTCCAGTTTTTATTCTGCATTTGTATGATCGTGCAATCATGAATAGAGCGGCGTTGAAAGCAGTTGGTTACAATAAAAACACTCCTGCCCCTCCAGGCGGACATATAGAACGTGATTCAAATGGAGAGCCAACCGGACTTATTATTGCGACGCCAAATGCAATGATTTTGTATTCGACTTTAGCTAAAGGACCGACGCTTTCTTATGAACACCAAATCAATTCGACGCGTCATTTTATGAAAGAATTGAACCGTTTCGGAATCACAAGTGTTATTGATGCCGGAGGTGGTTTTCAAAACTTTCCAGACGATTATAAAGTGGTTAATGAATTGAATGAGAAGAAACAATTGACAGTAAGAATTGCATATAATCTATTCACTCAAAAGCCAAAACACGAATTTGAAGATTTTTCAGATTGGATTGATACCGTGAAATTATACCAAGGAAACGACATGTACCGTCATAACGGAGCCGGCGAAATGCTAGTTTTTTCTGCTGCCGATTTTGAAGATTTCCTTCAGCCAAGACCTGACCTTCCTGAAAATATGGAAGCTGAATTAGAAAAAGTAGTTCGTCTTTTGGTAGAAAATCGTTGGCCATTCAGACTTCATGCTACTTATAACGAAAGCATAACACGATTTTTGAATGTTTTTGAAAAGATCAATCAGGATGTTCCTTTCAACGGACTTCCGTGGATTTTTGACCACGCCGAAACAATTGACGAAAGAAACATTGAACGTGTAAAAGCTTTAGGTGGCGGAATTGCTGTACAAAGCAGAATGGCGTATCAAGGTGAATATTTTACAGATCGTTATGGAGCAAAAGCAGCCGAAAACACACCTCCAATCAAAAAAATGATTGAAATGGAAGTTCCTGTCGGTGCGGGTTCAGACGCAACACGTGTGAGCAGTTATAATCCGTGGGTTTCTATGTATTGGATGACGGTTGGAAAAACTATTGGAGGTCTGCAATTATATAATGAAACGAGACTAAACAGACAAACTGCTTTGGAATTGTACACTAGAGGAAGCGCTTGGTTTTCGCAGGAACAAACTAAAAAAGGTGATATTAAAGTTGGAATGTTCGCTGATTTAGTGGTTTTAGATCGTGATTATTTTTCTATTGATGACGAAGACATTAAAAAAATAGAAGCTGACCTGACAATTGTAGACGGAAAAATTGTGTATGCAAATG
Source organism: Flavobacterium resistens (assembly GCF_900182645.1). GTDB lineage: Bacteria > Bacteroidota > Bacteroidia > Flavobacteriales > Flavobacteriaceae > Flavobacterium > Flavobacterium resistens. The sequence goes on from NZ_FXTA01000008.1 coordinate 75,189, forward strand.
GAGATTTTTCTTCCTTCTCACCTCCTACTATTCCAATTTTGCCAGATTGGTCGCCAACAAATATTTACAATGGTTATCCAGTAAGAAGCAGCTTTCAAAGTACGATTGAAAAAAACTCAAAAGCAGATGCTAAACCAAAATTGACTTCACAGATCCACAGTTGCAGCGGAAGTTGTGATGTTCATTTACACAATCACGATGCTGCCCGAATGAGCAATGTTCCGGTCAATAACTATAATGCATTTTGGGGCGCCTTAGGATGTTCTTGTTTTGCTTTCTAAATTTTAAAGAAATGATTGATATTATAAAACAAATCCTTTATTCCGATTTAGGAAATTCGTTCAACAATGCGGCTCTTTTAGTATTTAGAGTTTTGCTTGCAATTGAATTATTCAGAGTACACGGAATGAAGAAATTCAGAATTGAAAACGGACAAAAAGAACACGTTCCGAATCCGTTGCATCTGCCTGAAAAACTGAATGGATTAGTGGCTACTTTTTCAGATACTATAATTCCGTTTTTTATTATTCTCGGACTCGGAACACGCCTTGCGGTACTTCCAACAATTGGTGTTACGGCCGTTGGTTATTTTGTGGTTCACAAAAATGATTCACTAGAAGTACGTGACGTTCCTTATATGTACACTTTATCATTATTACTGCTTCTTGCACTTGGCGCAGGAACTTATTCACTTGATAATTATTTATTGACGTTACTAAACAATTAATTTAAACACATAGAAACTAATTTCTTTCTTTATCCTTTTTCAAAATCAAAGAAAATCTATGTTTCTACGTGTTTAATTTATTTGAAATTACCCATAACATATTATTTACTAAACCAAATTTAAAATGAAAGCAAACATCGGAATTAAACAAGAAAGCATCTCAAAAGTTGTTGAGGTATTAATTAAAATTCTTGCAGACGAATTTGTTCTTTATACAAAAACAAAAAGAGCACACTGGAACGTTGAAGGTCCGGATTTTTACAATAAACATCTTTTCTTCGAACAGCAATACGATGCCATTGATGAAATTGTTGATACAGTTGCCGAAAGAATCAGAGCTTTAGGTCATTATACGCCTGCAACTTTAAAAGATTTCTTAGCATTGACACATCTTACCGAAGAATTAAAAGAGAAAAATGATGCCAATGGTTTTATTAAAGAATTGCTTTTGGATCATGAAAGCATCATAATTTATTTAAGAGAAAACATCAATAGTATTGCCAACGAACTGCAAGATGCTGGTACAAGTGATTTTATCACCGGACTTGTTGAAAATCATGAAAAAATGGCGTGGATGCTTCGCGCTCATTTAAACTAAAAAATTATGGAAATACAACAAAAAAACATTTGGTATGTAACGCTGCTTTTAACCATGATTGCAGGATATTGTGATACCGTAACTTTCGTCGCTGCCGATTCCATATTTTCAGCACACGTTACGGGTAACTTTATTGTCTTTGCATATCAGATTATCAAAGGTTCAGATATCAATGCCTGGATAAAACTGCTGACTTTTCCGGTCTTTATTATTGCCGTAATTACTGGTGGAAGAATCGCATTAAAAGCAACAAATCGGTATACTATTTTATTTTGGGAAGGCGCAATATTGATTTTAAGCGGGATTGCATTCTCTGTTTTTAGTTATTTGAATAGTATTTCAGAATGGATAATTTATTCCGTTGCTATGACGACTGTATTTGCAATGGGACTTCAGAATGCTTTTGGAAAACTTTACGCTAAAGAAACGCACGGACCAACAACCATGATGACTGGAAATGTAACACAAGCTTCTCTTGATTTAGGGAATCTATTAAAAAACGGATTTAAAGATATAGATGCCATTTCAAGTTTTAAGAAACAATTAGTTACTATAATTGGTTTTTTGATTGGATGTTTTATGGGAGCAGTTGCAGGTAAGTTTTTCGGATTGGGGACCTTAATTCTTCCTGGAGCTGCAATGATTATCTGTTATTGGTATCATCGCGAAAGCTAGATAAACGCCGATTTTGAATTGCAGATTCCTGATAAAATAGTATCTTTAAATAACAAAACTCCTTATAAAACTAAGGATAGAATAAAATATATGGAAATAATAAAATTAGAATTAGACGAAAAAAAACATGGCGCTTTTAATCTCTATGTTGATGATAAAAAACTGGGCGAAATGACGGTAAGCATCAAACCAGATTTGTTAACGGTTTATCACACAGGAGTTGAGCCAGAAGCAGAAGGAAAAGGTTATGCAAAAAAACTTTTAGAAGAAATGGTAGCATACGTTCGTGCCAATAATATGAAAGTTTTACCGCTTTGTCCTTATGTACACGCACAATTCAAAAGACATCCAGACGAATACGAAGATATCTGGAAAAAATAATTAACTCTTGACAAAGCAAAGTTTGTCATTTCGACGTAAGGAGAAATCACACGAGTAATGCCACAATGTAATTAGAAAAATCTTTGTCGATCAGCTTGTGTGATTTCTCCTTCCGTCGAAATGACAATATTGCTTCAAAAATTCAAATCTGCATGAAAATTAATTCGTCTAACTAATAATTAAAAAATACAATTTTATGAATACTGAAATTTTAACCTACGGCGTGCCTTTAAACGAAGCCAAAAAAGCTTTAATTATGATTCATGGCCGTGGCGCTGGAGCTCATGATATTCTGTCCATTGCAAAACATCTTAAAGTTGAAGGTTTTGCATTGGTCGCGCCTGAGGCAGAAAATAGAACTTGGTATCCGTATTCGTTTTTGGCTCCGCTTGACCAAAATGAACCTTCGTTTTCAAAATCATTAGAAGCCATTCATCAGGTTGTAGTGGCTATTCAACAAAACGGAATTGAAAAAGAAAACATTTATTTTTTAGGTTTTTCGCAAGGTGCTTGCCTAGCTTTAGAATTCACTACAAGAAATGCAGCTAAATATGGCGGAATAGTTGCTTTTACAGGCGGATTAATTGGCGATCAGGTTTATGAAAATCATTATTCAGGAAACTTTGAAAATACTCCAGTTTTTATTGGAACAAGCGATCCTGATTTTCATGTTCCTGTCGAAAGAGTTAATGATACTGAAGCGCTGATGACAAAAATGGGCGCTGATGTTACTAAAAAAATCTATCCAAATATGGGACACACGATAAGTCAAGATGAGGTAGATTGTGCAAATGCATTGATTTTCAATAAAAAATAATGATTACAATTACCCGTATTTACAGTGATGTCAATGGAGAAAGTCATTTTGAAGACTTTGAAGTTCCGTTGAAAAACAATGGCGATATTGGATTTTTATCTGATGATGAAGCCGTAAAATCAATCGTTTTTAGAGAAGTTAGTCCTTCTTATGATTATGATTTTCATAATGCTCCAGACCGTCAGTATATTGTTTTGCTGGAAGGCGGTGTCGAAATCGAAACTTCATTAGGCGAAAAAAGAACATTTAATACTGGTTCTATTCTCCTTGTTGAAGACACTACAGGAAAAGGGCATAAAACAAAAAATATTGAGCCAAAACTTCGAAAATCAATATTTATAAAGTTATAAATACTATTTCGTATTCCAATTCTCCAAATCACGATATATCGTGTAATCTCAAAATGGATTTTTCTGAAAATCCTTTAAAAACAAGGCATTTAATCAAATGGAATATTATTTGGTTATCGTTTGAAAGTTTCAAAAATACGTCTATTTCATTTCTTAATCTAGGTTAATCGATCCAGAAAGATAACGAACGTAAATTTGTATAAGAAAATCAAACAACAATTTAATATAAAAAATACCATGGAAAATAAAATTTTAGGCTTACACCATATTACTGCAATTGCAGGTGATGCTAAACGTAATTTCAACTTTTATTCAAAAATTTTAGGATTGAGATTCATCAAAAAAACGGTGAATTTTGACGATCCGGGAACATACCATTTTTACTTTGGTGACGAAGTGGGAAGTGCAGGAACAATCTTGACTTTTTTCCCTTGGGGAGAAGGAATTCAGCAAGGAAGAAAAGGTTCTGGAATGGCAACAGAAATTGGTTATTCTGTTCCAAAAGGAAGTCTTGATTTCTGGCAAAAACGTTTTGATCAATATAATGTAATCTACAATAAACCTTCAGAAAAATTTGGAGAAAAATATTTGACATTTTTAGATCCAGACGGATTAAAACTAGAATTAATCGAATCAAAAACAGATGACAACAGAAAAGCTTGGGAAACTGATGAAGTAAAAGTAGATGTTGCAACAAAAGGTTTTCATAACATTACTTTGACTTTAAACGACATCAAACCAACAGCAGCAGTTTTAACTGAAATATTCGGTTACAAATTAATCGATCAGGATGTAAATCGCTACCGTTATGCTACAGACGCTGTTGAAAATGCTGCTATTGTAGATTTGGTTGAATTAGCGGATGAAAAAAGAGGTCTTGGCGCAAATGGAACAGTTCATCACGTTGCTTTCCGCGTTCAGAATGATGAAATTTTGATGCATTTCCGTGAAAAAATCGAAGCATACGGATTGTCTATTACACCACAAATTGACAGACAATATTTCCACTCTTTGTATTTTAGAGAACCAGGCGGAGTTTTATTCGAAATCGCTACTGATAATCCTGGATTTACTGTAGATGAAAGCTTAGAAGAATTAGGTCAAAACTTAAAACTTCCAGCACAATACGAATCTCAAAGAGAAGCAATTGAAGCACATTTGGTTAAAATAAATTAATATAAATGCTAACCGGGTTTATCCCAAAATACACAACTATTTTTTTGAAAAAGCCGTCCTGATTGGGATGGCTTTTTTTTGTTCCGAGGAATTATTATTTATGAGGAAATATTTTATATTTGAGTAATTAAAAATGCTGAATTGGGTTAATTCATCTGCTCAAATTAGGTGTGATACGTCTAAAAAAATTAAACGAATTAGCTGAAATTACAAAATCAAGCTCTATGCAACAATTTGATATTATTTACGATTTTGGAATTTTGGAAGTGATAAAAAAATCATGGTTTTTGGTTATACCCTTAATTATATATTGGATAGCAAGTAAAAGACTTAGAACTAATGAACATAACGAAGGGAATATATTTCAGAATTTATTAGGACAAAATGAAACTTTCGACGATGTAAAAACACAAATAGTTAAATATGTGTCTTTCATCTTTTTTATATTTTTGGTCATTCTCCAAACTAAAAAGATATATCGAACTTATAGCATTTTGAACAATGGTTTAAAATCAGTCGAAGGTTATGTAACTGACTTTCACGGAATGCCATCATCAGGACATGACACTGAACGATTCAAAGTAAAAAATGTGAAATTTAAATTTTCTGATTTCGACTTATCTAATTTTGGATATAATAAATCCAAATCCAAAGGTGGCGCAATAGATGAAAATGCATATATCAGAGTACATTATTATCAATCAAAAGATCGAAATGTTATACTCAAATTAGAAAAGAGAAAATAAAATCCCCTTCATTGGCGCGAGCGTCACGCTCGTGAACACGAAGCTATCTTACCCTGAAAAGCAGTTGGCATATCATTATTAATCAAAAAAATGAAAAATGAAAAAACTCAATACCCTAATTTTTATGATATGTTTTACAACATTATCATTTGGACAAAACTCAACCAAAACCGACAAATCAAAAATAGAACAATTAGTTATTGAATCATTTGACGAAATTTGGTCTAAATTAGATTCTAAAAACATTGATAAATACTACACAAAAGATTTTCTTCTTTTGGAAAATGGAGAAATATGGACCAATGATACTATTGCAAATTATTTAGACAAGGCTTTACTTGACAAACCAATTCCGAAACGAGTGAATTCAATTGAAATTATTGACATAAAAATTTTAAACGGAATGGCTTGGGTTGCTTACAAAAACCACGCAGTATTTTCGTTTGAAGATAAAACAAGTAAAAAAGTATATTGGCTGGAAAGTGCAACCGCAATTTTAACAAAAAACGGATGGAAATTAGAAATGCTACATTCAACCAGAGCGAAAGGTGAATAAAAACAATTCAACGATAAAATGAAAAAAACAATATCTATAGTATTTCTACTTTTTTCAACTTTCGTCTTTTCACAATCTGTAACGGGAGAAGATGAATTATATGCAGATTATAAAAAAGCAGACAAAGAATTAAATTTAGTTTACAATAAAATCATAAAAAAGCTGAATGAAACGGACAAAAAAAATCTAATTGAATCTCAAAGAGCCTGGATAAAATTTAGGGATTTGAATTGCAAATTCATAAGTCAGGATCCTGGAGACGGCGGTGGTCCTTACGAAAATAAAATGAAATTAGACTGCCTAATCCAATCTACAATCGGAAGAACAAAAGAATTAAAAAATTGGGCTGATAACTAAAAGTCAGCAGGCAACAGGCAGATAATACAAAAACTAACAATACAACCAACCTTTTGACGATTTTTTGCATCATTAGAAATATAGAGCATGAACACCAAATCGCAAAAAAACCTTCAAATGAAAAAAATTATTTACATCACATTTTTATTTTTCAGCATTTTATCTTTTGGGCAAATTGGAGACCCTACTCCACACTTAGATAATGAATATCCTCCTCCGCCCCCTGGTTACCAATGGGATTTTTCGAAAAAACCATATAAAAAAATAACAAAATTTGAAGGCAACAAAATGGTTGATGAATTTGATTCAATAGGCAGACCTATTTCAAGAAGTGTTTTTTGGAATCACGTAACTGAAAGTACACTTACAAAATATAAAGGTGATCAGATTGTTGAATTCACGAGAAAACAAATCTATAATCTCGATGAAACAGGAAAAAAAATAAACGACGATGTAATAATTACCACTACACTAAATCTAGATGATAAGGGAAAAATTATTGATGGAAAAACAGTTAGTTTATCAAAAGATGGTAGTTTTAAAACAACTGGATATCAATATTATGACAATAAAAACAGATTAGTAACAACTAAAGATTATACAGGAGCATATGTTGATAATTTCTATTATTCGGGTAAAAATTTAATTCGAAAAGAAGAACTACATCAAATTAATGCAAACACAAAAACTATTGTTGAGAGAATTTACAAATACAATAAAGACAACCAAATTGTTTTTTCTGAATCAATCAGGAGCATTTTTAAAGACAACATATTAACAGAGAAAAAATCTTCTGGTACGGTTGAACAGGAATATAAAAACAAATTAGTGGTAAAAAAAGTTTTAAAAGGCAATTCAGAAACCATTGAGAGAAATTATACTTATGATAATAATAAAAACCTAATTACTTTCATTGAAATAGAAAAGAACAGTGAGGGCATGGTAACATCTCAAACGAAACGAACAAAGAAGTATGAAAACAATATTTTAGTATATTCGGATTTACAAGATGGTTTAAGTACTCAAAAAGATGGCTTTAGTTTTACCTACTATTTTCATTCCGATAATGATTCGTTAGCAAAAGCAGAAACTTCTGACGATAGAGGAAATTTAAAAACGGAGTATTTTTATAATGAATACAATCATTTAATTAAAATCTTAACCTCTTTTTCTAATAAATCTTCGCAAAGTAAAATTTTATATGAAATTGAATATTTTTAAAAAAGAAAATCAATAAAGTATAAAACATAACTATATTTTAAAGAAGCTGTTCAATTTCTGGACAGCTTTTTTTGTTTAAATCCATTATCATTTTGGATTTAAATCATTATTAATAAACCTTTTAAATTGTAACTTTATTAGTTTAGCGAGATCCCTTTTTCTGATGGCATATTTCTTGAAAAATAATAATCATTATTAACTAATTAAATCTTTAATCATGAAAGTTACTTATTATGGACATTCTTGTTTTTCTGTTTTTACAAATGGAAAACATATTCTTTTTGATCCCTTTATTACCCCGAATGAATTAGCCAAAGAAGTTGATGTTGATAGCATAAAAGCAGATTATATTTTTATTTCTCACGCGCATTATGATCATATTTTAGATGTGGAGCGAATTGCAAAAAATACCGGCGCAAAAGTGCTCGGGAATTTCGAAATCTATAATTGGTTATTAAAACAAGGAATTGAAAACGCACATCCGATTAATCCGGGCGGAAAGTTTGACTTTGATTTCGGAACTGTTAAGTGTGTGATAGCGCAACATCCGAGCAGTTTTATGGATGGTTCTTACGGAGGAATCGCCTGCGGTTTTGTACTAACCACGCTTGAAGGAAATTTTTATTACAGCGGCGATACAGCACTGACTTTAGATATGCAAATTATTCCAAAATTCACAAAACTTGACTTTGCTGTTTTCCCAATTGGCGACGGACTTACAATGGGATTTGAAGAAGCAATTGAAGCTTCAAAACTTGTGGGTGTGACTAAAATTTTAGGCGTTCACTACGACACTTTCGGTTTTATTGTAATGGATCATCAAAAAGCTTTTGATGCTTTCAAAAATGCAAATCTTGAACTTTATTTACCAAAAATTAATACTACAATTGATTTATAATTTGAGGTGTTTTCATAGTTATATTTCGCTAAATAAAATCTTTTAGCGAAATATCATTATGACTAAAATGCAAAATTAAAATCCATAAAAAGATTTATGAAAAAATTTCATAAAAAAAGGAATAGCAGCTGAAACTATTCCTTTTTAGCACATAATATCATTTTTAGAAAATTACTATGCGAGATTAAATTCTAAAATTCTATTAAGTGTATTTTACAAAGTTTATAATTTGTTTTGAAGTAAGTTCCGGATATTGATGCTGTGGTGCATGCCCTGTTCCGGAATGAACAACCAGTTGAGCGTTTGTCATTTGATTAAAAAATGAATACCAATTTTCTACCGCAAAACTGATATCATGATCGCCACAAATAATCAAAATTGGTGTTTTAGTTTTTTTGATTTGTTCTCTAAAATTTAAAACGTCTTCTCTAAATCCATCACCTCCGCCAAAATACAATTGAAAAACATCCATCGTAGAAGGAATTTTTGCAACATCAATTTTTTTATGAATTCTGTCGTGTGAAGCCTTTGCAGCCAATTTGCTGGACTCAGATTTAGGTTCGAAGAATAAAACAATTTCATCTTCAAAATCATTTATTGGTTTTAAAGCCGCATCATAAAAAGCTTGTTCAATAGGAACTTCATTTTTCCCTGGAGGATTTGTTCCAACTAAAACCGCATGAGTTACCAAATTAGGATATAACAAAGTTGCCGCTTGTGCCACCAATCCGCCATAAGACCAACCTAGAACCACAATTGAATCTATTTTCAAAATATCCGCAAGGTCTTTAATATCTTTAGCTACAACCGTTATATCTGGAGTCAAACTACCTGTAGAAGAGCCAATTCCTGAATAATCAAATACAATAACATTGAATTTTTTCGACATTGACGCAATAAATAGCGGGTCCCAGGTGTCGAGCGTTCCTCTAAAACGGTTTACAAAAAATACTGCTTTTCCTTTCCCGTAAGAGCGATAAGCAATTTTACGATCGCCTAAATCGGCAAAACGTGTCTCTGCATCATAAATTTTTTTCATAATTATAATTTAAAGATTGGTATCAAAATAATTCTTTCCATATGGGACAGGCAAAGATTAAACCAAAACACAAAATACTGAATAACAACGACTTTACAATCAACTAGCGTATTTGCAATTATGATATTTCAATAATAAAAACTTCTTTTTAACGACATTTAATAACTACAAAGCTTTCACCGACAAGGAAGCTTTAATAATCAATGCTTTACAAAAGAGGCATTCCTTTTGTTTTAATTATTTAAACCACTTCCGCTTTTCTGAGAAATAATCTTAAAGATCAAATAGTATGTATTTATCTAATAGCAAAACGATTATGTTTATTACAGGGGCATTTATAAGTCATTCCTGCTGGGAAGAATGGATTATTTTTTTTGAAAATAAAAGATATAAAACGATAGCGCCACCCTGGCCTTATAAAAATGAGACTTCAGAAACTTTACGCCAACACCCAAATCCAAAAATCGCCGCTATGCGACTAAATGATGTATTGAATTATTATATTGAAATCATCGAAAAACTTCCCGAAAAACCAATTCTTATTGGACATTCTTACGGAGGTCTTTTGACACAATTATTGCTTCAGAAAGATTTGGGCTATGCCGGAATTTGCATTAACTCTATTCCGCCAGGAAATTTAACTTATTTCAATTTTTCTCTTCATAGAAAGATTTGGAGTACTTTAGGTTTCTTTAATTCTAAAGAGAAAACCAATTTAATATCGTTTAAAAAATGGCAATATCACTTAGCGAACCATATGTTTTTTGAAGAACAAAAAGAGACTTATGAGAAATTAGTAATTCCGGAATCGCAATTCATTTTTTGTGATATTTTTTCTGATTCTGCTAAAATCGATTTTAAGAAAAAACACGCTCCACTTTTATTTTTAGCTGGTTCAGAAGATAATTTCGTTCCGGCTTCCATTCAACGTTCTAATTTTAAAAAATATAAAAACATCCACTCTATTACTTGCTATAAAGAATTTCAGAATAGCAATCATTTGGTTTTAAAACAATATCATTGGGAAACCATTGCCGAATTTATTGCCGAATGTCTCGAAAAAATCGGTTAACTAATTTCTCTCTTTATTTCCAGTTTTTTTATTTTAGAATTTAAAGTCGAAGGATGAATATCTAAAATCTCAGCTGCACCGCCCGCTCCAGAAATTTTTCCGTTGCATTTTTTCAGAATGTATAAAATATAATCTCTTTCGTTTTCTAAAATGGTTTTTATCGAAAAGGATTCCGAAACTTGTTCAGGATGCATTTTTGAAGACATTGAAAGCTCAATCTCTTTAATTGTATTTCCGTCAGTCAGCAAAATAGCACGCTGCATAACATGTTCCAATTCCCTGATATTTCCGGGCCAATTGTAATTCATAATTTGCTGCAAGGCAAAATCAGAAAGAATTGGCGCTTTTCTGCCCATTTTTTCACTGTAGATTTTTATAAAATGATTCGCCAAATCCGGAATATCTTCTTTTCGTTTTTTCAATGATGGAACCATAATCGGGAAAACATGCAAACGATAATATAAGTCCATTCTGAATCTTCCTGCGGCAACTTCTTCTTCGAGATTTTTGTTAGTCGCGGCAATGATTCTAACATCTATTTTTAACGATGACATTCCACCAACGCGTTCAATTTCTCGTTCTTGTAAAACACGCAACAATTTCACTTGAAGTTCTAACGACATCTCTCCTATTTCATCTAAAAAAATAGTTCCGCCATCAGCCAATTCAAATTTACCAATTCTTCTATCTGTTGCGCCTGTAAAAGCACCTTTTTCATGACCAAAAAGCAATGATTCAGCCAGATTTTCGGGAATCGCGCCACAATTAATTATTACTAAAGGTTTTTCTTTTCTTGGAGATAAAGCGTGAATACTTTGCGCTATTTTTTCTTTTCCAGTGCCACTTTCGCCTAAAACCAAAACCGAAGTATCAGAAGGCGCCACTTTTCGGATATAATTGAAAACCGAAATCATCTGCGAACTGTTGCCAATAATTCCTTCAAAACCTTCAGAAATATGTACAGGTTTTGCACTTTTAATTTCTGCTTTATTTACAGGCAAGCTGACATCCTGTTTTGAATAAATTCTATTGATAAATTGAGAGAAAGTATGTTCAAGGGAATTAAGCAATTTTAAATTTTCCTGAGAATAAATATTCAAGTTTCGACTGTAAAAAGTGAAATAAAAACTTTGAATACTTGCTATAGAAACGGGAAAAACCAAATAAGATTTTATTCCAAAATTGTGGGCAATCAACGCTTTTATTGGCGCTTCCTGAAAATTATTTATCAGTGATTCTTCGCTGTAAATAATAGGCTCTTTGTCAATTTTTGATTTTCTATACGTTTCATCAAGCTCTTTTTCAGAAACTACGGCAATTTGTGAAAGCTTTTTTGCATCAATAATTTGATACAAATCGATGTTTTTGCGAATAATTCCCAGTTTGTCATAATGTGTTGTCGTGGCAAAACCAGTTTCTAAATAATCAAATGGAATATAAGTCTGAATTATTTTAGCAAAAGCCAACAATTTATCTTCGTTTTTTTCATTTGAATTTATGATTTCGGTAATTTCTTTTTGTAATTGAAATTGCTGCATCAATTGTGATTCCAGACTATATTGCTGCCGATAAAATGCAATTTCCAAAGTCGTTAAAACATCTTGATCACGAAATGGTTTTACAATAAATCCGTATGGATGAGTAGTCTTCGCCTGATCCAAAATACTTTTACTTGAATTAGCCGAAATAAATATAAAACCTATGTATTTTTCTTTAAGATAGTAAGCCAGTTCTATTCCGTTTCGACTGCCTTTCAGCATAATGTCCAGGAAAACTAAATCGGGTTTATCAATCTGAATTTGTTCTAAAGCCTGCTCAACCGAACGTGCGATTCCCGTTACTTCATAGTTTGCCTTTTCGAGAATTAACTGTAAATCATGTGCTTCAATAAATTGATCTTCTACAATTAAAATTCTTTTTTTCAATCCTGAAGTAACAGTTTCATATCCGTTATCGGCAGTCTTTTTCATAAGTGATTATTTTTTGTCTTAATATTGCACTTAATTAATTGATACAAAAATAGTTAATTATCGCAATTAAAATGTTCCGTTTTCAAATTTAGATAAATAAAAATCATATTTAATATTAATTTTCATATAATTTTTCAACAATCGATAGTTGTTTGTGTATATATTTGTTAATCCAAAACTTACTAAAATTTAATTCTAATCAACCATGAAACTTTTGTACTCTTTTTGTCTGTTGTTTATTATTACAATTAATTCTGAAGCGCAAAATCATCCGGCTACTGCAAATTATGATTTAAAAAAGAAACGTTTATTAATTCAAACTTGTTCTACTTATTTATATAATTCCAATCAAGGATCAATTGATGCTGATAGCTCCGTAGTTTTGACATGCAAGGCTTATAAACTTCCGGTAGCTTTAGCTTATGACGAAGGCTTCAATGATGGTTCGTATTTAATTGGAAATGATTTAATCGAAAAAGGAAATGTTCATGCTGCGAAACAACTTTTTGTAAAATCAAAAGGGGTAGATAAAATCAAATTGGCTTTGCAATTGGGGATTTTTTATTTATTTAAACCATTTGCAATACCAGACGATATTAATAATGCTAATCTTTATATTTCTGAGGCAATAAAAATCAGCAATGAATTAAAAATAAAAAAGTGGCAACATCAGAGTTTGATGCTTTTGGGGAAATTTTACTTCCAAATCAATAATTATCCTGAAAGTAAAAAATGCTTTTCACAGGTTGTAGAAGAATGCCGAAAACAAAAAGACAAAACAATATTAGCAGATGCATTACTAAACCAGGCAACCTATCAATACGACCTCGATCCAGAAAAAGAGAAAATCCTAAAAGAAGTAGAATCACTATATGCAGACTTGGGATTTGAAGAAAAAAGAATCGAAGCAAAAATGAAGTTGTGCACCATTTATTTCTGGCATGGAAAAATTAATGATGCTAAAAAAATACTCTACCAAAACATCGCTGATATGCGAAAAATTGGCTTCAGACAACAGCAATATGGAGAAACAACAATTTCATATATAGAAGGCGTTCAATTCAATATGAAAAGTGCGTTTTATTATGCTTTAAAAAGTGTAGAAACAATGGAAAATACAAAAGACTACACCTTTGCTGATATTTTTTATATGCGATTGGGATTAATCTATTTAAATATGGGGCATACTGATGAAGCTTCAAAAATGGCTGAAAAAAGTATTAAATATGGTCAAAATGTTTTTAATAGTGGTAGTTGGTACAAAAGTTTTGTAACTGCCGCAGCATCTTTATCAATGAAAGGAAAAAATAAAGAAGCAATCGAATACATGAATACAGTTACAAGCAAATTTACGCCTCCAAATAACTTTGACAAAATGCTAGTTAATTTTGCATACGCCAACTGTTATGCGAGAATTAAAAATTACGGTATAGCCGAAAATTATTTCGAAAAAACTGCCGAAGCTGCAGACGCTCTAGATTCACCTCAAACCTATCGTGATGTGTGCAATAGCTACTCGTCTATCGCTTTGTTTTATGCTAACCGAGCTGATTATAAAAAGACACAATTTTATATAGATAAAATAAACACATTGTCAAAAAAATACAATAAAAGCTTTGGTACTGAAGCATTTTATATGTCTTTATATAAATTAGATTCGGTCAATGGCAATTTTAAATCTGCTTTAATAAATCATAAGATCTATAAAAAATTTAGTGATTCACTTGTTGATTATGCCAAAAACAGACAAATTGAAGAACTAAGAATAAAATATGAAACCGTAAATAAGGAACAGAAAATCAAACTCTTGAATCAGGAAACTGACTTGCAGGAAAACGCATTAAAAAAATCAAAATTATTAAATACGCTTTCTATCTGGAGCTTAGTTTTGTTACTAATTACAATTGCATTATTGTATAACAGATATCGTTTGAAACAAAAAAACAATGCTGAATTAGAACTGAAAGAAAAAGAAATCAACCAAAAAAACATCAATTTAAGACATTTATTGGATGAGAAAGAATGGCTTTTGAAAGAAATTCATCATCGTGTAAAAAATAATCTGCAAACTGTTATTAGTCTTTTAAATTCGCAATCGGCTTATTTAGAAAATGATATGGCATTGTCTGCGATTAAAAATAGTCAGCACCGAATTCATTCCATGTCTTTGATTCATCAGAAATTATATAATTCTGAGAATATTTCGACCATCAATATGCCTAATTATATTAAGGAATTGGTTGAATATTTAAAGGAATCTTTCTCGCTTGGTCAAAGAATCCGTTTTGAATTAAAAATTGATCCGCTCGAACTTGATGTTGCACAGGCTGTTCCAATTGGACTTATTTTAAATGAATCGATTACAAATGCAATTAAATATGCTTTTCCAGACGATAGAACCGGAATGATTTACGTAACTCTCGAAGCTATTTCTGAAAACAAATATTTATTAACCATTGCCGATAACGGCGTTGGATTTGATGTTAATATCAGCGCCAAGAAAATCAATTCTTTCGGATTGAGTCTGATAAAAGGTTTAAGCGACGATTTAGAAGCTTCCTTTTCTATGGAAAATAAAAACGGTACCATCTTTAAAATTGAGTTTTCAAAAGAATTTCCAATCAATGAAAAAAGAAGATAATTGAATTGACGAAATCTCACTAATTTAAATCACTTTAGCGAAATATAGCGCTTTTGAATGCTTAGAAAAAGCGCTAAACACCATGAATTAGGTAGTTTATTGGCATGGCATATTAATTGGTTTCTTAAAGAAAATTAACGCTAAAAACCATTTATTATGAAAAAGTCAATACTGCTGTTAATCATTCTATATCTAAATTATGGTGCAGCAAAAGCCTGCGACAAATGTGTTGCTTATAACAACAGTGATTTTAAAATAAAATCGGCTACAATTACACATAAAGCGGATTTGGGGTTAACAATTTGGGACATTAAAGTCGAAGGAACTGCAGGCAAAACAATGCCTAAGCCCGTTGGACAATTAAATGGAGCTCCGGTATTAGCCTATGTTTTTCCAACTACATTAAAATCTTCTGATATTGGTTTTGGCCAAACCGAAGGAATTGTGGCGCTTGCCCTAACCTCACATCCTGATTTTGAAGACACTCCACTTTGGGATGAAAATCTGGACGGAAATTATCTCAACGATGGACTAGTTTGGCATGCACACTGGGTTTTATTGGTTGAAGATAAACGTGTTGGAGGTGGACTTTCTGTAAAAGAATTTACAAAAGGAGATCCGAAAGTGGTTTTGCCTCCTACAAATCCGGGTATGGCAATGTATATGGATAGTCCTGGTTTCAATATAGTTTCTAAAGGAAATTCAATAAAAGTAATTGTGCCCAATTTTAGAATCAATAATAATACAAATTTCAAGTTTGATGCAGTAAGCTGCTATATGGAAGTCAGCACAGGCGCTGGCGGCTCACACGATACTACAGGTGCAAAACCAATGCTTGGTGTTTACAAAGTGTATACTGTTGCCAGTGGCAATCTTTCATTGCCTTATTCTGTAAAGTAAAAATTAATATTTGCATCTTTTTGTGAATATATATCTAAATTTCTTCATCGATGAATTTATAGACTATTTAAAAATGAAACTGTTAGCCGAAAGTACTTGCAAAACAATTATAAATGCTTCAATAGAAAGCATTGACCTGACCGAATGGCTTTTTACTTTAAAAGATTCTGAGTATCAAATTTGCTCAAAAGATCATATAGCAGCTGGCAATTCGATCAGCGAAAATGGAAAAAGAATGTCTATAAATGTGGAGCAAATTGCCGGAAATCTGCTGATACAGCATTATGTTGAAGATATTAGCCAAAAAGACCATTGTCGTGTACAATCTATTTCAGATTCAATTGCGGCAGCGGGTAAAACTAAACTTCATATCGTTTGGGAATTAAAGATTGAAAAAAAGGATTTATCAAGTTGCGAACTTTCTAATCATGTTATTGTAAATGCAACTGATGATTTTTTAAATTTACTTAATCATTTAAATATCAAAAACTTAGACTCAATTTCAAATGAAATGCTTCAGAATTTAATTCAACATAATGAAGAGGAAACACCACTTTTTGCAAATGATATTGAAAGAAAAGCATTGAAAGGAATTTGGAGTTAAAACATTGTTTTTAAAACTAATAAACTTATGCTAATACAAGGAAATACAGGATTAATTGTAATTGATGTTCAGGGAAAACTTGCCCGAATTGTGGACAAAAGCGAAGAATTAGTTTTAAATCTTGAAAAACTGATTCGTGGCTGTCAGCTACTTTCGATTCCGATAATCTGTGCCGAACAAAACCCGAAAGGACTCGGTTCAACAATACCGGAATTAGAACAATTATTACAACATCAGAAACCGATTGAAAAATATACTTTCAATGCTTTTGATACTGAAATTTTTAAGCAGGCTATTATTTATTCGGGAAAAAAGCAATGGTTGATTTGTGGTATTGAAACTCATATATGTGTTTATCAAACTGCAATGGGTTTATTATCAAATGATTTTGAAGTACAAATCGTAACTGATTGTGTTTCTTCCCGATCAAAACAGAGTATTAAAATAGCGTTGAAAAAATTGCAAAACAAAGGAGCTGATTTAACGAACGTTGAAATGTGTCTTTATGAACTTGTTAAAGATTCCAGACAAAATATCTTCAAAGAAATTCTAACATTAATCAAATAAAAAAATCATGTCAAAATCAAAAACTATTATACTGATTCACGGAAATTTTGTAAACGACAAAACCTGGACAGAATGGAAAAAGTACTATGAACAAAAAGGATATATTGTTTATGCACCAGCAAATCCAGGACACGATGGAAATCCTGCTGAATTGAGAACAAAAGTTCATCCAGATCTGGTTAAAACAGGATTTATAGATATTGTTACTAATATTAGCAAATTAATTGATTCATTACCCGAAAAGCCATTAATAATTGGTCATTCTATGGCAGGTATGGCTGTTTTAAAATTAGTAGAACTAGGGAAAGCTGCTGCTGGTGTAAGTATTGACGGAGCACCTCCAAAAAATGTTTTTCCTCCATTTCAAACTTTAAAAACGGTAATTCCGGCATTTGGTTTCTTTTCTTCCAATAAATATTTTATGGGAAGCCGGGAATGGTACGATTATGCATTTTTCAATACAATACCTGAAAATGAAAAACAGAAAGCATTTGAAAAATTTGCCGTACCAGAAAGTTATAAAGTCAGTCGGGAATTGGTTTTAAATTCGTTTTCGAATATCAATTTCAAAAAATCACATGAGCCTATTTTGTTCATTGGAGGTGGTAGCGACCATATTTTCCCTCCTAGTCTGACACAAACTATAGCTAAAAAATACAGCGATAATTCTGGTCGTGTAGATCTTAAAATATTTAATGGTAAAAGCCATTTCATTTGTGGAGAACCAGGCTGGGAAATTGTCGCCGATTATATAATTAGTTGGTACGAAGATTTATAAAAAACAATGTTATACAAGTGCGCAAGCATTTCTGTAAAATTATTCTAATCGCAAGCTATTTAATTATTACTTAATACTAAAGTCATGAGTTTATATCAACTTCAAAAAACTGCCCTAATACTAATTGATCCGTTCAATGATTTCCTTTCCGAAGGAGGAAAATTATATCCTGTAACTAAAGAAACTGTTGAAGGAAACAAAGTCGTTGAAAACATTAAAAAACTTTTAACTGCTGCAAGGGAGAAAAAAATCCAGATTGTTTATGCACCGCATCGACATACTCAAAAAAATGACTATTTGAATTGGAAATTTATGGCACCATCTCATTTAGGAAGCAAAGGCATCACTCTATTTGAGAAAAACTCATGGGGAGCTGAATTTCATCCTGACTTAATAATGCAAGAAGGTGATCTTTTAGCGCAAAACCATTGGACCGCCAGTGGTTTTGCAAATACTGATTTGGATTTTCTTTTGCGTCAGCATAATATTGAGCAAATCGTTCTTGTTGGAATGAGAGCCAATACCTGTATTGATTCTACAGCCCGATATGGTGTCGAATTAGGATATCATGTAACCTTAATTAAAGATGGAATAGGTGCATTTAATTGGGAAGAGATAAAAGCAACAGTTGAAACAAACTTTCCAAATTATGGACACGTTCTTTCATCAACGGAAGAATTTATTGCTAATATCAACAATTAAAACAGTTGTATTTCTTAAATACTGCTTTGTAATTTCTTTTTTCTTTTCCAATACAATAAATAAAGAATCCCCATGGAAATGGCCAAAATATCAAATTTCATAATCTGCGGGATGCGCATGATATGATCATTATAGTAGCTTCCGCCCAAAAGAGCACCGCATCCTATTCCCATTTCCATTGAAATATACATAGTAGCAACTGCTTTTCCTCGATGCTCCGGACTGCTTAAATCGATTGTCCATGCGCTAATTGCAGGCGACAAAATTCCTGTACCTGCTCCGTAGATTCCTGCACCTACAAGCAATAATTGTATATCTCTTCCTTCACTTATAACAAAAAGAGCCACTACTACAATAAACAAACCTGCTAATATAACTTTTGGGCGACCATATTTGTCGGAAACTTTTCCAGCTACAAATCGGACTAAAACTGAAGTTATGGTAAATGCTGTAAAAAAAAGCCCTTTATTCTGAGCACCTAAATGACTGCTCCAATCTGGAATTAAAGTAAGTATAAGCCCAAAAGCGGTATAAGAAAAAAATGTTACAACTCCTGCAGGCAATGCTTTTCTGTCTATAATATCTTGTCGGCTAAGAAGGAACATTGATTTATGGAGTTTTTCTTTCTTCGCCAGCGTTTCTTTCATATTCATTACGATAATGATAGATAAAAACGCAAGCAATGATGAACAATAAAACATGAAATTAATTCCAAATTCATTTGATATCAAGCTTCCTACTGCAGGCCCAAGCGCACCACCAATACTAAAACATAAACCATGTATTCCCAATGCCTCTCCCCATCTCTTTTGCGGAATAATATCGGCAACGTATGCAGAAGTTGCAGTTGGTTTAAATCCGGTTGAAAAACCATGCACTAAACGCAGCAAAAGAAATCCTGATACAGAACTTAAAACTGGATAAAGAAAACCACAAACTACACAAACTGACGAACCAATTGCCATAACCGGTACACGACCCCATTTATCAGTTAATTTTCCGCTAAACGGACGTGAAATTCCTGCGGTTAAAGTAAACAGGGAAATAATTAAACCTTTGTATTCGGCACCTCCCATACTGCTTAAATAGTTTGGAAGCTCGGGAATCATCATATTAAAACTGGATGAAAACAGCAACGAACTCATGCAGAGTAAAATAAACTGAACTGTATAAATTGATTTTTCCTTCGGAGGCATTATGAGGGTATTAAATATTGCTCAAAGATAAAATCTTATTCTGAAATACTAAAAATTGCTCGCAAATCATCTAAAAGTTTAAAATTGAAAATGAACCTTATTTTTTCAATTTTATTCTAATTTTGCATTTCCCAACTTAAAAAAAAGACAATTGATTACATTTAAAAAATGCGAAGAAACCAATCTCGATTTATTGCATCAAATCGCATTACAATCTTATAATGAAACCTACCAATACCTTTGGATGGATGGAGGCGCTTGGTATTTAGATAAATTTTATAAAAAAGAAATTTTCAAAGAAGAGCTTTCTGATTCTTCTATTTTTTATTTTTTAATTTATGATGAAGAAAATCCAATTGGTTATTTTAAGCTGAAAGAAAGTCCGATCGAACACTATTCTGCAAAAGAATGTATGGAACTGGACAAATTATATCTTTTGAAAAAATACACAGGAAAAGGAATTGGGAAAACAGTAATGAATTTTATCATCTCTTTTTCTAAAGAAAAAAATCGTTCTGTACTTTGGCTGAAAGTAATGGAAAGCAGTGATGCCAAGTTTCTTTATGAAAAAGCTGGTTTCAAACAAACCGACAAATACGAATTAGATTATCCTCAATTTATAAAAGAATATGCTTTTATTTTAACGATGATTCTAAAACTCTAAATGAAGATGGCCGCTGCTAAAGCGTCATTTTTTATTTAAACCTTTTAGCAATTTTTATTAGGCTTACTAACATATTTGTTGCCTTTTACAAAAAACCTCCATGGCAAAAGAGCATGTTCTTCTGCGTATGCGATACCAACACGAGGCACAGCAGCAATTACATCTTCGTTATATTTAATATTCTGATCTTCAATCCAGATTTCTTCGCCTCCTAAATCTTTCTTATTAAAAGACAAATTAATTCCCAAAGCCTTTGCAACAGAACCGGGACCAGATGAAATTGCAGGTTTCGTAACTGACATATTTCTTCTGCGCTCCATAATTTCTGAACCAATTAAAGGCTCAACCGCACGTATTAAAATCGCATGAGGATCATCTTTGACCGAAGTCACAATATTAAACATGCTATGAATACCATAGCATAAATAAACATAAGAAACGCCACCATCGCTGTACATAATTTCGGTTCTATTTGTACGTCGATTGCCATAAGCGTGTGAAGCTTTATCCATTATACCAAAATAAGCCTCTGTTTCTACAATAACGCCTGCTGTTATTTCTCCTTCAATTTGAGTAAAAAGTACTTTTCCTAAAAGATCTTTAGCCAAAAAAAGTACATCTTGATTACGGTAATAGGAATATTGTAGTTTCAAAAGAATGCTTTTTTATAATATTGATGACATTCAAATATACATTATAATCCTCTCGCTATTTTTCTTTCCCAAAAAACATTTTTACTCAAGGCAACAGACTTCCACCAACTGGCCTTCCTGATCCGCCTCCCGCATCAATTGAGCAAAGAACTTTAATATTGTTAGGCTCCTCAATTTTGGCTCTATCAATCGTAGGAACTGTGCAATTAAAGAAATACGACTATATTGAAATTTGGGAGGAGCGCTATGACGGAACAGAAAATATTTCAACGATTTCTCTAAATTTAACTGCCCGATAATGAAATAAAAAAGTGCTGGCGTTTATATCGTCAGCACTTTTTATTCTTTTTTTAAATAACTAATTGATCTAATGGTGAAATCAACTTAGAAAATTCTTTTTAGTTCAATTCCGTTTAGGATGGTTTTACCCGTTTTTTGTTTGAAATCAACCTGAATTCCTTTACCATCTTTGACGTAAATTGTTGTTTTCATGTCAACAGCTTTTTCAGGCTCTAAGTAATTATTATTCCCGAAATTTTCCAGAAATAATTGTCCGTTTACTAAAACATCAAAAACTCTAAAGGCTTTTTCTTCCTTCTGACTTTTCTCTGCTAAATTATATGCCAACGCCTCTCTTGTATTTCCCGAAAGAAACTCAGCAAAATAAAGTGTCAATTCATATTTTCCGTCTGGAACATCAAAATTAAAGGCTTCAATTCCTTCTCGTTGCGTTTGATAAATCGGATCATTTTCAGTTCCTTTTATCAATTTATTTGTTCCGTATGGAATTTGAGGATTTCCAGGCATTTTATACGCTTGACCTCCAACATAACCCCAACTTCCTTTTGTGTATGTTTGTTCTGGAAGCCAGTTTTGCTGTGTCAATTCTTCAGTAAATTGTCTTTGATCTCCCAAACTGATTCTTATATTTTCAAAAGGATATTTTGTGCTGCTTAAATTTGGAGCATAAAGTGTGAAATGAATTGAAGCAAAATCTTTTACACTTTCATTTGAAGTTGAAAAAGCTTCTACTATATTGTTTCCATTTTTGAACGGAACGTTAAAAATAGTCGATCCTTCTTTTGTTTTCTGGCTTCCTAAATTTTGTCCGTTAACTTTTAAAGTGATTTCATTTTCATTTGAAAAAACTTCCAAATCCTGATAAAAAACCGATTCGTTTTCTGAAGTCAAAACTCCGGAACGATTCGTCCAGCTTTTTGATCCAATGCTTACAACTGGCTTTTTCAGTAATCTTGCCTGATAAAAGTAATACGCATCTTTCGGAATTCTGTCCCAGGAAATTATGCCTTTATTATTCATGTGTGGCCAACTTTCGGCTCTTCCTTCTGAATTGAATTCGACTAAATTCCAAATAGTTCCGCCGGCAACATAATCCAGATTTTCAATGGCATTCAAATAATGTTTGTGATACAACATTGCATAATCCATCGTTTTATCAAACTTTTTCGGATTATCTGATCGCATTCTTCTATCAGCATCGGCGCCAAATTCTGTAATTACCATAGGTTTGTCTGGTAATACTCGATGGTGGTTTTCAAGAAACTTTTCTAAACCGCCAAATTCGCCATTGTACCAACCGTGATATAAATTCCATCCGACAATCATTGGGATTTTTGTCAATCCAACCGAATTGTACAAATCAAAAGCGCCATGATTTGGCAACATTGTATAACGTGTTGGATCTTCTTCTCTTGTCACATTTTCAAGCTTTTGAGCCAATGTTGCAACGTTTTTGTAATAATTCTGTCTTTCTACCGATTTATCATCATATCTTGGGCGAAGCAAAATTTCATTCATATAAGCCCAAACAATTACACTTGGATGATTGAAACTTTGACGAATCATTTCGCGTTGCATTTCGATGCTATTTTCTTCAAAAACTTTAGTTTCTGTAATTCGGTTTACTTCAGGAGTTTCTACCATTGCCAAAATCCCAATTCTGTCACAAGCTTCTAAAACCGATGGATCTTGTGGATAATGTGCTACACGAACAAAATTTCCGCCCATCTCTTTTATCAGCTGCATGTCTTTTTCGGCTAAAATATCCGGCAACGCATTAGCCAAATCTTTATAATCCTGATGACGGTTTGCCCCGATTAATTTAGCTGGTTTTCCATTTAAGAAAAATCCTTTGTCAGCAGTAAACGAAAACCATCTAAAACCAACTGGTGCAGAAAATAAATCTAATTGCTCTTTTGTTTTTTTATCTAAAACAACCGTAACCACTTTATACAAATAAGGTTCATCTGGCGACCATAATTTTGGATTTTGAACCGCTTTTGAAAGCTGTAAAAATTCAGTTTTTGAATTTGATTTCAGTTTCAAACTAGAACTTAAAGTAGCAACCTCTAAATTATTTTTATCGAATAATTTAGAAATAACAATTACTTCTTTTGAAGATTTAGAATTATTTTCGATATTTCCTTTAACCTGAAATTTAGCTGATGTGGCTGAAACATCTGGAGTAGTGACAAATACACCATCAGAACCACGGTTTGTCATATCAAAATGCACTTCGTTTGAAGCAATCAAATATAAGTCACGATAAATTCCTCCGTAAAAAGTAAAATCGGCATCAAGCGGCGGAATATCGTCGTTATAACTATTGTCAACTTTTATTACAATTTGGTTTCCTTTTTCAGGATTTTCAAACTGAAGAAATTCATTTATCGGAAAACTGAATGCCGTGTAACCACCAATATGCGAACCAACTTTTTTTCCGTTAATAAAAACTTCTGTAGTTTGATTTGCACCTTCAAAATAAAGATAAACCGATTTGTTTTTCCACTGCGGATTTACATAAACAGTTTTCTTATACCATCCTTCACCGCGGTAATATCCCCATTGATCATCCATAACGTCAAATTTGTTCCAACTGTGCGGCAAATTGACATCTTCCCAAATTGTAGTTTTTGTATTTTCTAAATCGGCTTGGTTTAATTTTCCTTTGTAAAACTGCCAATTGGAATTTATAGACTGTTTCATTTTTTCCTGACTGAATCCAGCCAAGAAACAAAATACAGTGGTGAGCAGTAAAATCTTTTTTTGAATCATTCGTATTAGTTTTGTGGTTTTACCAATCTGCAGTCAAATAATCCTACGGTTGTATTCTAAGGATTAGCTGCAAACTGAATTGTAATTTGGTTTTCATTTTTTAATAAAGCCATAGGAATCGTATATGTCTCATCATAAAACGAATTTGGTTTCTTAGCTTTTAAAAATTCTTTCGCAATTTCGACATTATTTACTAAAATCCTAAGGATTCTTTTTTTTCGCCATAGCTCCTAAAATATGAACAAATCAAATTATCTTTTGAACAGGTTTTTATATTCATTATAAAACTAAAATAAACACCATTGTGTGCGTCACTTCTGCATATTTTGAAATTCACCCATAAAAGTATTTTTTACTTCAACCGATGATTTTTATCAGGCTGTATTTTGCCAATTCTCAAATAATCTAAATTTATTGCTTTAAGTATTTCTTTTTCAGAATTTTATTTTTCAAAAACTTCTACACGAGTTTTCCATTAGACAGTACGAAATTTATCCCAAGAAATCATATATAGATTAATCAATAATATTATTTAAAGACATAAAAAAAGTTTTTTTGAGTATTTTATAAAACAAATTTTAACTTGTTTTAATCATTTGGAGGAATCGAATTCTTAAGCACAATGTCATTTCGACAGAACTTGATTTTCTCTCACTTTCATAGCTATTATAGCTAATTCCTCAACCAAAATTACTGATTTTAAAAACTTTACAACTTTATTTTGATCATCAAAATAGTTTATTATGAAGCTGTATTGACAGTGTATAACCAATAACATCAACTATTTTAAGTTTATCAGAAATCACAAAATAACTTTTTGAAGTTAGATTAAAAATAGCTCTTTTCTTATTATTTTATCGAGGAGTTTAAAGAATTACTTGCTTTCTAAAAATCAGAAGCTTAAAAAGTTGAATCACTTTAGGAAAACTTAATATTACAGATTTGGCTCAAAATACTTACATCCTTTTTAATCAAGTAATAAGCAATAAAAAAGATATGCAATTTGATTTAAGTTCGGATATAAAGCATGCCATAAAATACAGTAAAAATACATTGTTATTGCTTAAACAATCCAACTAATTGAGTGATGTACTAATTCTTGAATTAACGGTTTAGAGCTCTTCAGAAAAAATAAAAACAGATTTACTGTCAAATCATATTCCGATTGTTTTACTAATTGCAAAGTATAACCTAAACTCTAAATTGAAATGCATTAGCTTGAATTGATGCTTATATTAGCAAGTCTTTCTATACAATATTTAAAAGCTTTTGCTGTAAATTTAATAGAAAACCATAAAAAAAGATTAATTTTTATTCAAGTTATCCTCTGTCAATTTAAGATCCCTCCAAAAGGTTTATAAACAAAAAAATCCCCATCAAATGAATGATGAGGATTCTCAAAAGAAAGGCGACGACATACTCTCCCACATAATTGCAGTACCATCTGCGCAGGCGGGCTTAACTTCTCTGTTCGGGATGGGAAGAGGTG
>NZ_FXTA01000009.1 GCF_900182645.1 Flavobacterium resistens
ACTAATTTTACCCCAACAAAATCATTGGGTTTAATAGAGTATTCCTCTCTTAAATAATGCGCTAATTGATTTGCTTTCTCGTTGAGTTGTTTATAAGTCAATTGTACTTCTTCAAAAACAACAGCGATGTTATCCGGAGTTTTATCGACTTGCTCTTCAAATAAATCGATGATGGTTTTATCTTTCGGATAATCAACTTTGGTATCGTTAAACTCTACTAATAATTGTTGTTTCTCATCTTGAGTTAAATAATCAATGCTCTCAATAGCTTTATCTTGTTCTTCTATACATTTGGTCAATAAATTTTCAAAATGTGTAAACATTCGCTCTATCAATTCAAGATCATAAATATCTGTATTGTATTGGATTGATAAGGCCAATCCTTCTGTTTCGGCAAATGTAAAACTGATATCAAATTGAGCGATATTGTTGGTAAAGTTATAGGAATCAACCTCAAGACCAGATAATGATTCTTCATTTCTTAGTCCAAAAACTTGCTGCTGATTTTGTAAAACCACCAAAACATCAAATAGTGCCGAACGGCTCATGTCTCGTTTTAGGTTTAGCTTACCTACCAACTCATCAAATGGATAAGCCTGGTGCTCGTATGCTCCTAATAAAGTTTCTTTTTCCTGATTTAATAAATCTAAAAAGTTATTCTGCTCTTTAAAGAGTGTTCTTATTGCTAGTGTATTTAAATACAAACCTATTTGATGCTCCAGATCAGGATGCTCACGTCCTACTATAGGAGTACCTACTACAATATCATCTTGACCACTGTATTTATGTAAAAGCACTTTGACTCCTGTCATAAGAGTCATAAACAAAGTGGATTGATGTCTCTCTGAAAAACCTTTCAGCTTATCTAAAAACGACTTGGAGAATTCATGTGTTAAACTTGCCCCATTATAAGTTTGGACAGATGGCCGTTTTTTAAAACTAGGTAAATCTAAAACAGGTAACTCTCCTGAGAATTGATTCAACCAAAAATCTTCCGATGCCTGATGTTTCTCCTGCTGCAATTCTGAATTAAGCCAAACCGCATAATCCTTATACTGAACTCTTAATTCTGGCAAATTGGCTTGTTTTCCTTGTAGTAAAGAATTATAAATTTTTACAACCTCAGAAATTAATAACAGCATTGACCAGCCATCTCCAATAATATGGTGCATCAATAAGAAAAATACATGCTCGTCTTCTCTTAATTTGATTAAAGAAGCCCTTATAAGCGGTGCTTTTTCCAAATCGAAGGGCTCCTTGTTTACTTCTTCTAAATAATCCGAAACCGACTCATGCTGGTTCTTCTTGTTTAAGAAACTCTTTTGTGTTATACTGAAACTGACCTGCTCGGTTGGGATGATAAATTGACTAACTTCCCCTTGATCATTAGATTTAAAAAACGTTCTTAAAATTTCATGACGCTTGATTAATAACCTAAATGCTTCTTCAAATTTATCAAAATCAACAGTTCCTGTAAACCTAACTGCTGCCGGCATATTATATACCAAAGCCCCACTCTCAAGTTGGCTCAATATCCACAATCTGCTTTGTGAAGCGGTTAATGGATAGGATTCATCCTCCGCTGCTTTGGGAATGTCTAAATATTCGCTTTGTTTTAATTCTTTGCTTAATGCTTTTATGGTTGGATTGGCAAAAAATATTTTAAAGGATATGGTTTTTCCTAATTGCTTAAAAATTTGATTGATAACTTGAACTACTATCAGACTATGTCCTCCCAATTCAAAGAAATTATCTGTAATTCCTATTTTTTGAACTCCTAATACTTCTTGCCATATTTCTACCATTTTTTGCTCGATGGCATTTCCTGGAGCTACATATTCTTTTTTGATGATGTCTTCTCCAGTAACACCTGGAAGGGCTTTTCTGTCTATCTTGCCATTAGGTGTCAAAGGCAGACTTTCTATCTCTACATAAAAACCAGGCACCATATATTCAGGCAGCTTGTTTTGAAGATAAGTTCTAAGCTCTGATTTGTCAATCTCTGTTTTGGACACATAATAAGCCACCAAAGTTTTGTCCTGGTTGATTTCTTTGGCTTCCACTACAATTTGTTGTATCTCCTCTGAATATCCAGATATGGCCGTTTCTATCTCTCCTAATTCTATACGATAACCTCTTATCTTGACTTGATGGTCGTTTCTGCCCAAAAATTCAATGTTGCCATCTGGCAGCCACCTGCCCAAATCACCGGTATCATACATTCTTGTTCCTTTTATAAAAGGATTCGAAATGAATTTCTCTGCTGTGAGTTCTGGTTTGTTTAAATAACCTCTGGAAACTCCATCTCCTGAAATATATAACTTCCCTGTAACACCTATAGAAACTGGCTGTAACCCTTCATCTAATATATAGATCTGTGTATTGTCAATTGGTTTGCCAATAGGAATAGTCAGTTTTTCATATTTTAGTTTTTCTACACGATAAAAAGTTGAACAAATTGTATTTTCAGTTGGTCCATAACCATTAATAATTTTAGTATTTTTTGTAAAAAAATCTAGAGTTTTGAATTGTATAGGTTCTACTCCAATTAATATTTTTTTAATTTCATTATATTTATTTACTTCTAGTTCTTTACTTATATCTTCTAAATGCCTTGGGTGTATATAACAACAATTAATTTTGTTTTCTATAAAATATTTTGCATATTCTTTTGGATACAATACTGTTTCGTATTTTGGTATTAACAGTTTTGAACCTGATAAAATAGAGTTAAAAATTTCAAGGACAGAAACATCAAAAGTATAATTACATGTTAAGGTTGTGTTGTAAACTTCTAAATCATTATTATAAGAGTAAATTAAATTTACAAGATTTTTATGTTCCACCATCACCCCTTTAGGATTACCGGCAGTTCCAGAAGTATATATTACATACACTAAATCTGTAGGCTTATTTATCTTTAAAATATTTGATTTAGTATATTTATCTTGGATCTTGTAAAAGATTTCCAATGCCTGTTCATCGATAACAATTTTACAGTTACTGTCTTTTTCTATGTAAGCAATCCTTTCTTGAGGGTAACTTGGATCGATTGGCACATAAGCGGCACCAGATTTTAGTATCCCCAAAATAGCCAGTATCATTCGTTCACTTCGCTCTAACTTTATTCCGATTAAATCATCGGCTTGTATTTTGTAAGTTTCTCTTAAATAAAACGCTAATTGATTTGCTTTCTCGTTGAGTTGTTTATAAGTCAATTGTACTTCTTCAAAAACAACAGCGATGTTATCTGGAGTTTTTTCAACTTGCTCTTCAAATAAATCGATGATGGTTTTATCTTTCGGATAATCAACTTTGGTATCGTTAAAGTCTACTAATAATTGTTGTTTCTCTGCTTGAGTTAAATAACTTAGAGAGTCTATAGCAAGATTAGGATTTGTAACTATATCTAACAATACTATTTTGAAATGATCTAATATTCGTTTTACAAATTCTTCAGAATAAATATCTGTATTGTATGTAAGTATTAATTCCAGATCATCACCTTTTTTTAGAAAAGCAAAATCCATATCGAACTTACTAACAGCTTCTCCCTCTAATTGTAATTCTCTAACTTCAATATCTCCAATTTTTGGAACATTTTTTTTGAAATTATCTATACTTTGTAGCGTAACCATGACATCAAACAAAGGATTTCGACTCCTATCAAGTTTAATAGGTAATTGTAATACCAACTCATCAAATGGATAAACCTGATGTTCATAAGCACCAAGCGTAACTTTTTTAACATTTGTCAATATTTCTTTAAAACTGTCTTTTCCCTTAAATTGGGTTCTTAATGCCAATGTATTAACATAAAAGCCTATTTGATTTTGTAAATCTGTATGTTCTCTTCCTGCTGTTGGACTACCAATTACAATATCGTTTTGGTTGGTATATCTATACAGTAATACTTTTACTGCTGCCAATAAACCCATAAATAGTGTACTACCTTCTGATTGGCATAAATGATCAAAATCTTTAAAAAGACTCTCGCTAAAAACAGTATTGACTGATCTACCATTATAAGTTTTTATAGCTGGTCTAGTTTGGTAATTAGGTAAATTCAATATAGGAATTTCACCTTCAAATTGTTGTAACCAATACGATTTATGTCTTGCTAAATTCACGTTTTTCAAAAAACCTTGTTGCCACGTTGCATAATCTTTGTATTGAAGAGCTAATACTGGCAATGGATTCTCATTTCCTTTTGCAAAAGAATCATACAAAGCAAATAATTCATTGGTCATTATTTCTGTTGACTGCCCATCGCTAATAATATGATGCATCACACAAACAAGCACATGAGTATCTTCGGATGTTTTGACTAACCTTACTCTCAATAAAGAATCTGTAGATAAATCAAAAGAATAGTTCGTTTCTTCTTGAATCATTCCTCTGGTGATTTCTACAATGTTTTCTTCCTTGCTAATATCCTCTAATTGCAATTGAAAATTACTTTCCTCAGGTTTTAATATAAATTGTCTAACTTCACCTGTTACATCCTCTTTAAATAAGGTTCTTAATGATTCATGTCGTTCGATAAGGGACTGAAAAGCTTTTTGTAAAGCAGAAACAATGACATTGGCCTTCAATTCAAAAACACTTGCCATATTATAAGCTGCATTTCCCCCTTCAAATTGACTTAACAGCCATAATCTGCGTTGAGAAGAAGACAAAACATAACTAAATTGTTCAGCGAC
The DNA here is from genome assembly GCF_900182645.1 of Flavobacterium resistens. GTDB lineage: Bacteria > Bacteroidota > Bacteroidia > Flavobacteriales > Flavobacteriaceae > Flavobacterium > Flavobacterium resistens. The sequence goes on from NZ_FXTA01000009.1 coordinate 4,704, forward strand.
TTTAGGAATAAATAAGTGCTTCTCTTTTTTGGTTTTATGTAAAATAATAAATTCAATCAATTCATTTTTATACAATTTAATTTCATTCAATAAATCCTCTGTCATAACTCCTTTTGGAGCCTGAATATCTAATTTTTCATCAACCAAATCAATTTTGATATTGAAATTATGTAGTATTTTAATTAACTCTTCCATTTTATGAATTCTTACAACTTATTAATTACCTGTTCTCGTTCTTTATTTTCGTTACCGGCTTCCCTATTTTCTACTTTTATTTTGTTGTTTCCAAACTTATAATCTAATGACAATTAGAAAGATTGGGTATCATAATAATATCCAAAATTTTGATAATTACCATTTACTACTGAATTTCCTGTTATTTTTTCAGTTCTAAATAGATCATCCCCTTTTAATGAAATCTTTAAATCTTTATCCGGTAAAAGCTATTGGATACTTATGGAGGTGGAAGTCATAGCACCTTTTCGTATATTCCATCTATTCTTTGAAAACTATACCAATAATTTAAATTCAATAATAATGATTTACCCTATTTAATATAAAATCATTTATTGCTTTGTCTGATTTGAACTTTATGCCATCCCGATTTTGTTTCTAAGAGAAATTCTCCTTTCTTATTTCTAAAATCATTTTTGATGGCAATAGAATCTTTATTTGTTAAAATAATTGCTGCTAAATCGAGGGATGTATCCTCAGCATTAATAACTTTTCCAATTATTTTTATTTGAGCAAATAAAGTGGAATTGGATAATAAAAGGAAAAGAATCAACAAATTTTTCATAATTATTTAAACTTTCTGTTAATCAAATAACATTGCATTAATGGGTAAATTATATAGTGAATTTATCTGTACTATTATCTTCAAAATCGAATGTTTGAATCAAACTAACATTCATAATAAAATAGGCTTGTTCTTCTAAAATCATATTTTTAAATAATTCATTGACGGACATTTTAATATCAAATTCTTTGTGTATCAAACTGATTAATCTCATAGCAATTAAACTATTACCTCCTAAATCCATAAAATTATCCGTAATTCCTACTCTTTCAATAACTAAGACTTCTTGCCAAATTGCCGCTAACTTTTCTTCTGTTTCATTTCTTGGTGCTACAAATTCCTTTCTTATGATATAACTTCCATCAACCTCTGGTAATGCTCTGCGATCTATTTTCCCATTTGGGGTTAATGGAAGTGATACTAACTGAACATAGAAGATAGGCACCATATATTCAGGCAGCTTGTTTTGCAGGTAAGTTCTGATCTCTGATTTGTCAATCTCTGTTTTGGATACATAATAAGCCACTAAAGCTTTGTCCTGGTTGATTTCTTTGGCTTCCACTACAATCTGTTGTATCTCCTCTGAATATCCAGATATGGCCGTTTCTATCTCTCCTAGCTCTATACGGTAACCTCTTATCTTGACTTGATGGTCGTTTCTGCCCAAGAATTCAATGTTGCCATCTGGCAGCCACCTGCCTAAATCACCAGTATCATACATTCTTGTTCCTTTTATAAAAGGATTCGAAATGAATTTCTCTGC
>NZ_FXTA01000010.1 GCF_900182645.1 Flavobacterium resistens
TTCTCAAAAGAAAGGCGACGACATACTCTCCCACATAATTGCAGTACCATCTGCGCAGGCGGGCTTAACTTCTCTGTTCGGGATGGGAAGAGGTGAGCCCCGCCGCAATAACCACCTTAAGGTTTTTAGTGACCAGTCCTTGGTGATTAGTAATTAGTTTTTAAGCCAATCACTACTTACCCTTTACTATTCACTGCCCGCGACGGGCAAATATTTTAACATACTGAGATAAAGAAAAGAAGTATTTGTTTAGAAAGTTTCCTCCCTCCGATTGCTCGGAGGGAAAAGGGTGTACATAAGCTTACGGATTATTAGTACTACTCGACTATGACATTACTGCCTTTACATCTATAGCCTATCAACGTGGTCATCTTCCACGATCCTTAAAAGAAATCTCATCTTGTGGTGGGTTTCGCGCTTATATGCTTTCAGCGCTTATCCCTTCCCAACGTAGCTACTCTGCGGTGCCCCTGGCGGGACAACAGATACACTAGAGGTTAGTCCAATTCGGTCCTCTCGTACTAGAATCAGATCCACTCAAATTTCTAACGCCCACAGTAGATAGAGACCGAACTGTCTCACGACGTTCTGAACCCAGCTCGCGTGCCACTTTAATGGGCGAACAGCCCAACCCTTGGGACCTTCTCCAGCCCCAGGATGTGACGAGCCGACATCGAGGTGCCAAACCCCCCCGTCGATATGAGCTCTTGGGGGAGATCAGCCTGTTATCCCCGGCGTACCTTTTATCCTTTGAGCGATGGCCCTTCCATGCGGAACCACCGGATCACTATGCTCTACTTTCGTACCTGATCGACCTGTATGTCTCTCAGTCAAGCTCCCTTATGCCATTGCACTCTACGCACGGTTACCAAGCGTACTGAGGGAACCTTTAGAAGCCTCCGTTACTCTTTTGGAGGCGACCACCCCAGTCAAACTACCCACCAAGCACTGTCCTCTTCATCGAAGAGTTAGGCCTCAGATAAACAAAGGGTTGTATTTCAACAATGACTCCACAACGCCTGGCGACGCCGCTTCATAGTCTCCAACCTATCCTACACATCATTTATCCAAGGTCAATACTAAGCTATAGTAAAGGTGCACAGGGTCTTTTCGTCCCACTGCGGGTAAACGGCATCTTCACCGTTACTACAATTTCACCGAGCTCATGGCTGAGACAGTGTCCAGATCGTTACACCATTCGTGCAGGTCGGAACTTACCCGACAAGGAATTTCGCTACCTTAGGACCGTTATAGTTACGGCCGCCGTTTACTGGGGCTTCAATTCAATGCTTCTCCGAAGATAACATCTCCTCTTAACCTTCCAGCACCGGGCAGGTGTCAGGCCCTATACTTCATCTTACGATTTTGCAGAGCCCTGTGTTTTTGATAAACAGTCGCCTGGACCTCTTCACTGCGGCCCCCATTGCTGGGGGCGACCTTTCTCCCGAAGTTACAGGTCTATTTTGCCTAATTCCTTAGCCATGAATCTCTCGAGCACCTTAGGATTCTCTCCTCAACTACCTGTGTCGGTTTACGGTACTGGTACTAATTACCTGAAGTTTAGAGGTTTTTCTTGGAAGCCCTTAGGCGCACTATCTCTTTGTCCGAAGACTCCGAGTACTATCGTATTTCACCATTCCCTACGGATTTGCCTATAGGAAATATAGCTAGGTACTTCAACGAACTATTCCGTCAGTTCGCGGCGCTTTCATCACTCCGTCACCCCATCACAGTAATTAGTAGTACGGGAATATTAACCCGTTGGCCATCGACTGTCCCTTTCGGGTTCGCCTTAGGACCAGACTAACCCACAGCTGATTAGCATAGCTGTGGAAACCTTAGTTTTTCGGTGTGCGGGTTTCTCGCCCGCATTATCGTTACTTATGCCTACATTTTCTTTTCTGACCAGTCCAGCATACCTTACGATACACCTTCAACCCTGTCAGAATGCTCCCCTACCACTTTGTATTGCTACAAAATCCATAGCTTCGGTAATATGTTTATGCCCGATTATTATCCATGCTCGTCCGCTCGACTAGTGAGCTGTTACGCACTCTTTAAATGAATGGCTGCTTCCAAGCCAACATCCTAGCTGTCTGGGCAGACAAACCTCGTTCTTTCAACTTAACATATATTTGGGGACCTTAGCTGATGGTCTGGGTTCTTTCCCTCTCGGACTTGGACCTTAGCACCCAAGCCCTCACTGCTGTGAAACATTATATAGCATTCGGAGTTTGTCAGGAATTGGTAGGCGGTGAAGCCCCCGCATCCAATCAGTAGCTCTACCTCTATATAACTATCATCAGCGCTGCACCTAAATGCATTTCGGGGAGTACGAGCTATTTCCGAGTTTGATTGGCCTTTCACCCCTACCCACAGGTCATCCGAAGACTTTTCAACGTCAACCGGTTCGGTCCTCCACTGTGTGTTACCACAGCTTCAACCTGCCCATGGGTAGATCACACGGTTTCGCGTCTAACACTACTGACTAAAGCGCCCTATTCAGACTCGCTTTCGCTACGGATCCATGGCTTAACCACTTATCCTTGCCAGCAACGTTAACTCGTAGGCTCATTATGCAAAAGGCACGCCGTCACCCCACGAAAGGGCTCCGACCGCTTGTAAGCGTATGGTTTCAGGATCTATTTCACTCCGTTATTCACGGTTCTTTTCACCTTTCCCTCACGGTACTGGTTCACTATCGGTCTCTCAGGAGTATTTAGCCTTAGCGGATGGTCCCGCCAAATTCAGACAGGGTTTCACGTGCCCCGCCCTACTCAGGATACCACTATCTATTATACTTGTTACCCATACGGGGCTATCACCCTCTATGGCGTCACTTTCCAGTAACTTCCGGTTCCTTGTACATAAAATGTCGTGGTCCTACAACCCCAACAATGCCGTAACATTATTGGTTTGGGCTAATCCGCGTTCGCTCGCCACTACTTACGGAATCACTTTTGTTTTCTTCTCCTCCGCCTACTTAGATGTTTCAGTTCAGCGGGTTTGCCCACCTATCGGTGTACTATGTCTTCAACATAGTGGGTTGCCCCATTCGGATATCTGCGGATCAATCGATGTGTGCTCGTCCCCGCAGCTTTTCGCAGCTTATCACGTCCTTCTTCGCCTCTGAGAGCCTAGGCATCCCCCATACGCCCTTATTTTGCTTATTGTACCAATCTTGTTAATCAAAACAAGACCGTTTTTTTTTGTTTTCTACAATAAATTGTAAAAAACGCTTTCTACTTTTTATTATTTTCTTATCTCAATATGTCAATGAACTTTTGTCCTTTAGGACCTGTGGAGAATAACGGAGTCGAACCGTTGACCTCCTGCGTGCAAGGCAGGCGCTCTAGCCAGCTGAGCTAATCCCCCATTTTTCAATCTTAGATTGCAGAATTCAGATTTTAGATTGCTTAATTCTTCTCTAATTTCTTTTGGTGAATTCCAACTTCCAGAATTTCCTTTCTCAAGTCAAATAGTAGTCCCGGGCAGACTCGAACTGCCGACCCCTACATTATCAGTGTAGTACTCTAACCAGCTGAGCTACGAGACTCTGTTTTACTTAAGTTTTATCATTTTTTTAAATTAACAGCAAGAGTAATAAAATCCTCAATTCAGACCCATTTCGATTCACATCTTTTTTCCCCAACGTGTGCAAGCACTAACATTCGAGGCTCTAGAAAGGAGGTGTTCCAGCCGCACCTTCCGGTACGGCTACCTTGTTACGACTTAGCCCTAGTTACCAGTTTTACCCTAGGCAGCTCCTTGCGGTCACCGACTTCAGGCACCCCCAGCTTCCATGGCTTGACGGGCGGTGTGTACAAGGCCCGGGAACGTATTCACCGGATCATGGCTGATATCCGATTACTAGCGATTCCAGCTTCACGGAGTCGAGTTGCAGACTCCGATCCGAACTGTGACCGGCTTTGTAGATTCGCTCCTGGTCACCCAGTGGCTGCTCTCTGTACCGGCCATTGTAGCACGTGTGTAGCCCAAGGCGTAAGGGCCGTGATGATTTGACGTCATCCCCACCTTCCTCACAGTTTGCACTGGCAGTCTTGTTAGAGTTCCCGACATGACTCGCTGGCAACTAACAACAGGGGTTGCGCTCGTTATAGGACTTAACCTGACACCTCACGGCACGAGCTGACGACAACCATGCAGCACCTTGTAAATTGTCTTGCGAAAGATCTGTTTCCAAACCGGTCAATCTACATTTAAGCCTTGGTAAGGTTCCTCGCGTATCATCGAATTAAACCACATGCTCCACCGCTTGTGCGGGCCCCCGTCAATTCCTTTGAGTTTCATTCTTGCGAACGTACTCCCCAGGTGGGATACTTATCACTTTCGCTTAGCCACTGAAGTTGCCCCCAACAGCTAGTATCCATCGTTTACGGCGTGGACTACCAGGGTATCTAATCCTGTTCGCTACCCACGCTTTCGTCCATCAGCGTCAATCCATTAGTAGTAACCTGCCTTCGCAATTGGTATTCCATGTAATCTCTAAGCATTTCACCGCTACACTACATATTCTAGTTACTTCCTAATAATTCAAGTTCAGCAGTATCAATGGCCGTTCCACCGTTGAGCGATGGGCTTTCACCACTGACTTACTAAACCGCCTACGGACCCTTTAAACCCAATGATTCCGGATAACGCTTGGATCCTCCGTATTACCGCGGCTGCTGGCACGGAGTTAGCCGATCCTTATTCTTACGATACCGTCAAGACATTACACGTAATGTTGTTTCTTCTCGTACAAAAGCAGTTTACAATCCATAGGACCGTCATCCTGCACGCGGCATGGCTGGTTCAGGCTTGCGCCCATTGACCAATATTCCTCACTGCTGCCTCCCGTAGGAGTCTGGTCCGTGTCTCAGTACCAGTGTGGGGGATCTCCCTCTCAGGACCCCTACCCATCGTTGCCTTGGTAAGCCGTTACCTTACCAACTAGCTAATGGGACGCATGCTCATCTTTCACCGTTGTGACTTTAATTACATCCCGATGCCGGGTCGTAATACTATGAGGTATTAATCCAAATTTCTCTGGGCTATCCCTCTGTGAAAGGTAGATTGCATACGCGTTACGCACCCGTGCGCCGGTCTCTAGCTCCGAAGAACTATACCCCTCGACTTGCATGTGTTAAGCCTGCCGCTAGCGTTCATCCTGAGCCAGGATCAAACTCTTCATCGTATATTTTAATATTATATATTCGATGCTTTCTCTAGTGGTTCTTTTCGAATCTATCGATTCCATTACTCTTATTCTATTTGTTCTAACATCTCTGTTAAAACGGCTGTCAATTCAATATGTCTACGAACGTAATTTCTTGTCTTTCGCTTGTCTCTCAAAGCGGGTGCAAAACTAAAACTTCTTTTTGTTTCTCGCAAGAAAAATTTAAAAAATTTTGAAACTTTTTTTTCGTCTCTTTTTTCTCAATTTCTCTTCAGTCTCTCAAGGAACTTTCCGTGTTTTGCGGGGTGCAAATGTAAAAAGCATTTTCAAATCTCACAAGCTTTTCGAAATCTTTTTTTGAAAATATTTTTTCATCATGATTCCGTATTCTTGTCAG
>NZ_FXTA01000011.1 GCF_900182645.1 Flavobacterium resistens
ATAGAAAGTCTGCCTTTGACACCTAATGGCAAGATAGACAGAAAAGCCCTTCCAAGTGTTACCGGAGAAGACATCATCAAAAAAGAATATGTAGCTCCAAGAAATGCCATTGAAGAAAAAATGGTAGAAATATGGCAAGAAGTATTAGGAATAGAAAAAATAGGCGTAACCGATAATTTCTTTGAGCTAGGAGGACATAGTTTAAATGTAATCAGGTTTTTAAATATGACTCAAAAATATTTTTCAGTTAAATTGACGATTAGAGAGTTCTTTGCTAATCCAAAAATTGAAAATATTTCAGCTCTTATTGCCTCATTGAATTCAAGTTTATCGAATAAAAATAGAAAATCAAAAAAAATTATTTAAAATGAAAAATTTAGTTTATTTAAAACCAAATGTTGTAATTGAACCCTTAATAGAAAGATGGTATGCATGGACACACCTCATATCACCGTCAACTGCATCAATGAATATAACAAAGAGGCACATTGAAATAATGAATTCTTATATTGAATCCCCTGTATTACATAGTGAGGCCGTTAAGAATCCAAAAATGCTGGGTGGTCCTTTTATGGATTACAAAGAAGATAGATCAGAGGACATAAAAAAATTAATCGAGTCAACTTTTATTAACCAAAAGGAATTAATCAGTCTATCCTTAGCAATTAGAAAACTAGTTTTATTGTTAAACAAAGAAGCCAAGGGACAATCACTAGAAGATTTGTATGATGTAGTACCCGATATTTTAAAAGGCTATGTAGAATTAATATATGATTTAAATGGAAATCCTTCTTTTAGATTTTATGAGCAGCTTTTATATAAGAGTAAATACTATAACAAAGAAAATCAAAGTATAGCATTGTGGGTTACAAATAACGATTCACGCCCCTTTTGTTTGAGTACACCTAGACTGGATGAGGATGACATATTACATTTAAATATCCCTTTTGAAGATAGTTTTATAGATGAATTAAGTAAAATGAAGCGAATTCCACGTCCTTATGATGAAATAAGAAAAATGATTGGGGAATTAAATGAAACTGAGGATACTCTTTTTCAGTCATTTTTTACTGAAACTCCATCTGTTCCTTATACAAAATATGAAGGGGACAGTATTAGAATGAGATATTTTGGCCATGCCTGCATATTAATCGAGACACGAGAAATTAGTATCCTTGTTGATCCATTAATCAGTTATTATGGTTATCAATCAAGTGTGGAACATTTCTCCGATTATGAATTGCCAGAAACTATTGATTATATTTTAATAACTCATAACCACCAAGATCACATTTTATTTGAGACTCTTTTGCCGCTCAGACACAAAGTAAAAAATATTATTGTTCCACGTTCAGGTGGAGGACATCTTCAAGATCCTAGCCTAAAATTAATGTTTAATGCTATTGGTTTTAATAACATCATCGAACTTGAAGAATTTTCAACCATAAACTTTTCAGATTGTAATATTACAGGGATTCCGTTTACTGGAGAACACAGTGACTTAGATATTAAAGCTAAAATGTGCTTTCATGTTAAGATTGAAGATTTTTCTCTACTTTTTGTAGCTGATTCCAGAGTATTAGAAAAGAAATTATACGAACATTCTCAAGCCTTGATTGGAAATGTGGATGTTATTTTCCTTGGTATGGAATGTGATGGTGCTCCACTAACTTGGTTGTATGGCCCACTCGTTGTAAACGAATTGTCAAAAGAACACGACCAGTCCAGAAGATTAGCAGGATCTGATTGCAAAAAAGGAATGCATTTGGTAAATACTTTTAATCCATCGGAAGTATATGTATATGCTATGGGACAAGAGCCTTGGTGCGAGTTTGTAAGTAGTATAAAATATACTGATGAGTCTAATCCTATCGTTCAATCTAATAATTTAATTAAGGAATGTATTTCAAGAGGAATAATTGCTGAAAGGTTATTTGGAGAAAAGGAGATATTATATAAAAGAAGAAAATAAAAATTATGGATAAGATTAGGGATTTATTAATAGAATTAAAAAAAGAATCAATTGATATTGTTTTAAATGATGATGAACTTGAAGTATTTTATGATACAGATGATTTAGATCCGGTAATTTATGATCAGATAAAAAACAACAAGGATCAGTTAATACAATTTCTAAAAAGTTCGAAAAGCGATATAAATAATCCTTTTTCAATACCATTATCTCCAATTAAAGCTGCCTATCCTCTAACTAACTCACAGAATCGTTTATGGATATTGAGCCAACTTGAGGGTGGTTCTTTGGCATATAATATGCCGGCAGCAGTTAGGCTTACAGGAACTGTTGATTTTGATAAATTTGAAGAATCATTTAAGTTATTAATCAAGCGTCATGAAATTTTAAGAACGTTTTTTAAATCTAATGATCAAGGGGAAGTTAGTCAATTTATCATCCCAACCGAGCAGGTAAGTTTCAGCATAACACAAAAGAGTTTCTTAAACAAGAAGAACCAGCATGAGTCGGTTTCGGATTATTTAGAAGAAATAAACAAGGAGCCTTTCGATTTGGAAAAAGCACCACTTGTTAGAGGGTCAATAATAACATTAAAAGAAAAAGAACATATATTTTTCTTATCGATGCACCATATCATAGGCGATGGTTGGTCGATGCAGTTGTTAATATCAGAAATAGTAAAAATTTATAATTCTTTACTACAAGGAAAACAAGCCAATTTACCAGAATTAAACATTCAATACAAAGATTATGCGGTTTGGCTTAATTCAGAATTACAACAAGAAAAACTAAAATCATCAGAAGATTTTTGGTTGAATCAATTCTCAGGAGAGTTACCTGTTTTAGATTTACCTAGTTTTAAAAAACGACCATCTGTCCAAACTTATAATGGAGCAAGTTTAACACATGAATTCTCCAAGTCATTTTTAGACAAACTCAAAGGTTTTTCAGAGAAACACCAATCCACTTTGTTTATGACTCTTATGACAGGAGTCAAAGTGCTTTTGCATAAATACAGTGGTCAAGATGATATTGTAATAGGGACTCCTATAGCAGGACGTGAGCATCCTGATCTGGAGCATCAAATAGGTTTGTATTTAAATACACTAGCAATAAGAACACTCTTTAAAGAGCAGAATAGCTTTTTAGAATTATTAAATCAGGAAAAAGAAACTTTATTAGGAGCATACGAGCACCAGGCCTATCCATTTGATGAGTTGGTAGGTAAGCTAAATCTAAAACGAGACATGAGCCGTTCGGCACTATTTGATGTTTTGGTGGTTTTGCAAAATCAGCAGCAAGTTTTTGGACTAAGAAGTGAAGAATTATTATCTGGTCTTCAGGTTGATTCCTATAATTTTATCAACAATACCGCTCAATTTGATATCAGTTTTACATTTGCCGAAACAGAAGGATTGGACTTGTCAATTGAGTACAATACAGATATTTATGATCTTGAATTGATAGAGCGAATGTTTATACATTTTGAAAATTTATTGACCAAATGTATAGAAGAACAAGATAAAGCTATTGAGAGCATTGATTATTTAACTCAAGATGAGAAACAACAATTATTAGTAGAGTTTAACGATACCAAAGTTGATTATCCGAAAGATAAAACCATCATCGATTTATTTGAAGAACAAGTCGATAAAACTCCAGATAACATCGCTGTTGTTTTTGAAGAAGTACAATTGACTTACAAACAACTCAATGAGAAAGCAAATCAATTAGCACATTATTTAAGAGAAACCTACAAAATACAAGCCGACGATCTGATCGGAATAAAGTTAGAGCGAAGCGAGCAAATGATACTGGCTATTTTTGGGATACTAAAATCAGGTGCCGCTTATGTGCCAATTGACCCAAGTTACCCTCAAGAAAGGATTGCTTACATAGAAAAAGACAGTAACTGTAAAATTGTTATTGATGAACAAGAATTAGGAAATTTTTACAAAAAACAAAAACAATATAGTAAATCAAATGCCTTAAAAATAAATAAGCCTAACGATTTAGCCTACGTTATTTACACTTCAGGAACTACCGGTAATCCTAAAGGGGTGATGGTAGAGAATAGTTCTTTATTGGATAAATTATTAACTGAAAAAAGTTTATATGGACTGGATTGTTCAATTATAACTTGTTTTAATACAAATTATGTTTTTGATGTTTCTATACTTGAAATTATTCTACCTTTAATGATTGGAGGAAGAATAATTATTCCATTACCTTCTATTGAATTAGTAAGTGATGATTATTTTGATTTTATTGCAAAAAATAAAGTAACAATATTACAAGGAACTCCTAGTTATTTCAAAAATATTTTATACGTAAATAAAACTTTACCCTCGACCAATTCGATATCAACAATCTGTGTAGGCGGTGAAATTTTTGAAGAAAATATATTTATTACTTTAAAAGAAAATTTTCCTAAGGCATCAATTAACAATCATTATGGCCCAACGGAAACTGTTATAGATGTTGTTTGTAATATTAATATTTCTGAATTTAAAAGTAATAACATAGGGAGTCCCATTTCCAACACACAGGTTTACATTTTAGACGAGTCATTGCAACCATTGCCTATAGGTGTTACAGGAAAACTGTATGTATCTGGAGCAGGAGTAGCCAGAGGTTATTTAAACAAACCAGAACTCACAGCGGAGAAATTCATTTCGAATCCTTTTATAAAAGGAACAAGAATGTATGATACCGGTGATTTGGGCAGGTGGCTGCCGGATGGCAACATTGAATTCTTGGGCAGAAACGACCATCAAGTCAAGATAAGAGGTTACCGTATAGAGCTAGGAGAGATAGAAACGGCCATATCTGGATATTCAGGGGATATGCAACAGATTGTAGTTGAAGCCAAAGAAATCAACCAGGACAAAACTTTGGTGGCTTATTATGTATCCAAAACAGAGATTGACAAATCAGAGCTTAGAACTTATCTGCAAAACAAGCTGCCTGAATATATGGTTCCTGGTTTTTATGTAGAGATAGAAAGTCTGCCTTTGACACCTAATGGCAAGATAGACAGAAAAGCCCTCCCAAGTGTTACTGGAGAAGACATCATCAAAAAAGATTATGTAGCCCCAAGAAACAAAGAGGAGCAACTTATAGTTGATGTTTGGACTTCTGTTCTCAAGCAAGAGGC
>NZ_FXTA01000012.1 GCF_900182645.1 Flavobacterium resistens
GCCTCTTGCTTGAGAACAGAAGTCCAAACATCAACTATAAGTTGCTCCTCTTTGTTTCTTGGGGCTACATAATCTTTCTTGATGATGTCTTCTCCAGTCACATCTGGAAGGGCTTTTCTGTCTATCTTGCCATTAGGTGTCAAAGGCAGACTTTCTATCTCTACATAAAAACCAGGCACCATATATTCAGGCAGCTTGTTTTGCAGATAAGCTCTGATCTCTGATTTGTCAATCTCTGTTTTGGACACATAATAAGCCACCAAAGTTTTATCCTGGTTGATTTCTTTGGCTTCCACTACAACCTGTTGTATCTCCTCTGAATATTCAGATATGGCCGTTTCTATCTCTCCTAGCTCAATCCTAAATCCTCGAACTTTAACCTGATGATCAAGTCTTCCCAAGAATTCAATATTATTAGTTTTGCCCATGTATCCTATATCACCAGTATTATACATGATCCCTCCAAACTTAGAATAAAATGGATCTTCCAAAAAAGCAGCTTCAGTTTTTAAATTATCATTTGCATAACCTGTTGCAACTCCAATTCCTCCAATGTATAAGTAACCTTGAACTCCATAAGGAACAGGTTTTTGGTATTTATCCAGAATATAGAATGTATTATTTTGTATTGGCTTACCGTATGGTATACGTGTCCAATTTTTTTCTACATTAAGAATTGGATAATAAATTGACCAAACGGTTCCTTCAGTAGCTCCTCCTAAACTTATAATTTCTGCTGATGGAAAGTATTTATTGATACGTTCGGGAAGTTGTACAGGTATCCAATCACCGCTCATAAAAATAACTCTAAGATTATTTTGTATGTAATTTTCTTTCTCAGATTCAATAATATCAACTAGTAAATTCATTGTTGATGGTACTGAATCCCAAAACGTTATTTTCTCTTTTAATAAAAGATCTATTAATTTCCCTGAATCTCTTATTTCTTTTTCATTTGCTATCACTAGTGCTCCACCAGCAGATAATATTCCAAAAACATCATAGACAGAAAGATCAAAACACATTGAAGTAATAAACAACAAACGATCTTTTTCTGTAACTCTGAATCTTGAATTTACCCAATCAATTAAATTTACGACCGAAAAGTGTCTTATCATTACACCTTTAGGATTTCCAGTTGATCCTGAAGTGTAAATTGTATATGCTAAACTATCAATATTAATTTTTAAATTAAGATTATTTACACTTTCGTTTTTTATGAAGATATCATTCATAAAAATCAAAGATATTTCTCCAAATATATTCTCCGAGCTAAGAATTTCTTCCTGAATTATAAACTTAACATTCGAGTTACTTACCATATATTGTTTTCTCGAGGAAGGATATTCGTTATCAATTGGAACATATGCAGCTCCAGTTTTTAAAATCCCATAAAGCCCAATAATCATATTGAAACCTCGAGTTGCTATTAAGGCAACATTATCTTGAGCCTTAACTCCATTCAAAATTAAATATCTCGCTAGTTGATTTGCTTTCTCGTTGAGTTCATTGTAAGTTAATTCAGTATCTTCAAAAACTACTGCTACATTATTTGGAGTTTTCTTTACTTGCTCTTCGAATAAATCGATTATAGTTTTGTCTTTAGGATAATCAACCTGAGTATTATTAAACTCTACTAAAAGCTGATGTTTTTCTTCTTGGGTGATATAATCTATTTCATTTATGAGCATCTCTGGTTGTTCTAATAATGGGGTTATCAGATTCTCAAAATGCGAAAAGACTCTATTGATTAATTCCAAGTCATAAATGTCAGTATTATATTCTATTGACAAATTTAATACCTCTTGTTCGAAAAACTTAAAATTGATATCAAATTGAGAAGTTGTGCTTTCAAAATCATAATTACTTATCGAGATATTATTTAATTCTTCCTTATTGTTGATATTGTTTAGTTGTCCTTGATTCTGCAAGACTACCATCACATCAAACAAGGCATTTCTACTGGCATCTCTTTTTGTGTTTAATTTTCCTACTAATTCATCAAAAGGATAGCCTTGATGTTCATAAGCTCCTAATAAGGTTTCTTTTTCTTGTTGCACTAAATCTTGAAAGGATTCATTTTCTCTAAATTGCGTTCTAATAGCAACTGTATTTAAATACAATCCTAGCTGATTCTCTAAATCAGGGTGTTCTCTTCCAGCTATTGGTGTGCCTATGATAATATCATCTTGACTTGTATAACGATGCAACAGCGCATTTACTCCTGCCATCAAGGTCATAAACAAGGTTACATCTTGCTTTTTTGAGAAGTCTTTAAGCTTATTTAAAAACTCTTTTGAGAATTGATAACTTATTGTATCTCCGTTGTAGGTTTTAACTAAGGGGCGTGCTTTAAAACTTGGAAGATTAATTACAGGTAATTCACCTTCAAACTGTTCTAGCCAATAGACCTCTGATACTTGTTGTTTTTGTTTTTGTCCTTCACTGTTTTGCCATACTGCATAGTCTTTGTACTGAATAGATAATACAGGTAGTTGAGCTTCTTTTCCTTCTACTAAAGAATTATAGATTTTTTCAACTTCTGATATCAATAATTCTATAGACCAGCCATCGCCTATGATGTGATGGAGTGATAAGAAAAACACATGTTCTTTCTCTTTTAACTTGATCATACTGGCTCTTACAGGGGTGTGTTCTAAATCAAAAGCAATGCTGTTTAACTCTTGTAAGTAATTGGCAACTATTTGTTCTTGGTTTTTTTTCTGTTTTGAAAAATCTTTTTGTACAACAATAAAATCAACTTTTTCTATAGGAACAATCCATTGGCGTACTTCACCTTGCTTATCTACTTTAAAAGAAGTTCTTAAAATTTCATGACGCTTGATTAATAACCTAAATGCTTCTTCAAATTTATCATAATCAACAGTTCCTGTAAACCTAACTGCTGCCGGCATATTATAGGCCAAAGAACCACCCTCAAGTTGGCTCAATATCCACAATCTGCTTTGTGAAGCGGTTAATGGATAGGATTCATCCTCCGCTGCCTTGGGAATGCGTAAATATTCGCTTTGTTTTAATTGCTTGCTTAATGCTTTTATGGTTGGATTGGCAAAAAATATTTTAAAGGATATGGTTTTTCCTAATTGTTTAAAAATTTGATTGATAACTTGAACTACTATCAGACTATGTCCTCCCAGTTCAAAGAAATTATCTGTAATTCCTATTTTTTGAACTCCTAATACTTCTTGCCATATTTCTACCATTTTTTCTTCAATAGCATTTCCTGGAGCTACATAATCTTTTTTGATGATGTCTTCTCCAGTCACACTTGGAAGGGCTTTTCTGTCTATTTTACCATTAGGTGTTAGAGGCAGACTTTCTATCTCTACATAAAAACCAGGAACCATATATTCAGGCAGCTTATTTTGCAGGTAAGTTCTAAGCTCTGATTTGTCAATTTCTGTTTTGGACACATAATAAGCCACCAAAGTTTTGTCTTGGTTGATTTCTTTAGCTTCCACTACAATCTGTTGTATATCCTCTGAATATTGAGATATAGCCGTTTCTATCTCTCCTAATTCTATACGATAACCTCTTATCTTGACTTGATGGTCGTTTCTGCCCAAAAATTCAATATTGCCATCTGGCAACCACCTGCCTAAATCACCGGTATCATACATTCTTGTTCCTTTTATAAAAGGATTCAAAATGAATTTCTCTGCTGTGAGTTCTGGTTTGTTTAAATAACCTCTGGCTACTCCATCTCCTGAAATATATAGCTTTCCTCTAATACCTATAGAAACTGGCTGTAACCCTTCATC
>NZ_FXTA01000013.1 GCF_900182645.1 Flavobacterium resistens
GCCTCTTGCTTGAGAACAGAAGTCCAAACATCAACTATAAGTTGCTCCTCTTTGTTTCTTGGGGCTACATAATCTTTTTTGATGATGTCTTCTCCAGTAACACTTGGGAGGGCTTTTCTGTCTATCTTGCCATTAGGTGTCAAAGGCAGACTTTCTATCTCTACATAAAAACCAGGAACCATATATTCAGGCAGCTTGTTTTGCAGATAAGTTCTAAGCTCTGATTTGTCAATCTCTGTTTTGGATACATAATAAGCCACCAAAGTTTTGTCCTGGTTGATTTCTTTGGCTTCAACTACAATCTGTTGCATATCCCCTGAATATCCAGATATGGCCGTTTCTATCTCTCCTAGCTCTATACGATAACCTCTTATCTTGACTTGATGGTCGTTTCTGCCCAAAAATTCAATGTTGCCATCTGGCAGCCACCTGCCCAAATCACCGGTATCATACATTCTTGTTCCTTTTATAAAAGGATTCGAAATGAATTTCTCTGCTGTGAGTTCCGGTTTGTTTAAATAACCTCTGGCTACTCCATCTCCTGAAATATATAGCTTTCCTCTAACACCTATAGAAACTGGCTGTAACCCTTCATCTAATATATAGATCTGTGCGTTATCAATTGGTTTGCCTATAGAAAATACATTATCTTTATTGTACAATATTTCAATAGCCGTCACAGTTGTTTCTGTTGGACCGTATTTATTATAAAAATTACAATACTTACTCCATTGATTCGCTAACGCCAAAGAACAAATATCCCCACCAGAAATTATTCGTTTCAAAAAAGGATATTTTTTCGGCGTAATTTTTTCTAAAATTATTGGTACAGCATGAAAATGGGTAATATGATTATTTTCTATAAAATCTTCTGTTTTTTTAATGTCTAATATAGTGTCTTTATTAATAATAGTTAAACTAGCACCATTCAAGATCGCTAAAAAAATTTGTTCTACTGAAGCATCAAAAGCTATATTGGAAAATTGCGCAATATTTTCGTTCTCTTTTATGTTGAATTTCCTAGTTTGATTCGAAATAAAATTTACAAGATTTTTATGTTCCACCATCACCCCTTTAGGATTACCGGTAGTTCCAGAAGTGTAAATAACGTAGGCTAAATCGTTAGGCTTATTTATTTTTAAGGCATTTGATTTACTATATTGTTTTTGTTTTTTGTAAAAATTTCCTAATTCTTGTTCATCAATAACAATTTTACAGTTACTGTCTTTTTCTATGTAAGTGATTCTTTCTTGAGGATAACTTGGGTCAATTGGCACATAAGCGGCACCTGATTTTAGTATTCCCAAAATAGCCAGTATCATTTGCTCGCTTCGCTCTAACTTTATTCCGATCAGATCGTCAGCTTGTATTTTGTAGGTTTCCCTTAGATAATACGCTAATTGATTTGCTTTCTCATTGAGTTGTTTATAAGTCAATTGTACTTCTTCAAAAACAACAGCGATGTTATCCGGAGTCTTATCGACTTGCTCTTCAAATAAATCGATGATGGTTTTATCTTTCGGATAATCAACTTTGGTATCGTTAAACTCTACTAATAATTGTTGTTTCTCTGCTTGAGATAAATAATCAATTTTATCTTGTTCTTCTATACATTTGGTCAATAAATTTTCAAAATGAACAAAAATTCGCTCTATCAATTCAAGATCATAAATATCTGTATTGTATTTGATTGATAAGTCCAATCCTTCTGTTTCGACAAATGTAAAACTGATATCAAATTGAGCGGTATTGTTGGTAAAGTTATAGGAATCAACCTCAAGACCAGATAATGATTCTTCATTTCTTAGTCCAAAAACTTGCTGCTGATTTTGTAAAACCACTAAAACATCAAATAGTGCCGAACGGCTCATGTCTCGTTTTAGATTTAGCTTACCTACCAACTCATCAAATGGATAGGCCTGGTGCTCGTATGCTCCTAATAAAGTTTCTTTTTCCTGATTTAATAATTCTAAAAAGCTATTCTGCTCTTTAAAGAGTGTTCTTATTGGTAGTGTATTTAAATACAAACCTATTTGGTGCTCCAGATCAGGATGTTCACGTCCTGCTATAGGAGTACCTACTACAATATCATCTTGACCACTGTATTTATGTAAAAGCACTTTGACTCCTGTCATAAGAGTCATAAACAAAGTGGATTGGTGTTTTTCTGAAAAACCTTTCAGCTTATCTAAAAACGACTTGGAGAATCCATGTGTTAAACTTGCTCCATTATAAGTTTGGACAGATGGCCGTTTTTTAAAACTAGGTAAATCTAAAACAGGTAGCTCTCCTGAGAATTGATTCAACCAAAAATCTTCTGATGCCTGATGTTTCTCCTGTTGCAATTCTGAATTAAGCCAAACCGCATAATCTTTGTATTGAATGTTTAATTCTGGTAAATTGACTTGTTTTCCTTGTAGTAAAGAATTATAAATTTTTATTATTTCTGATATTAACAATTGCATTGACCAACCATCGCCAATGATATGGTGCATCGATAAGAAAAATACATGCTCTTTTTCTTTTAATTTAATTATTGCCCCTCTAACAAGTGGCGCTCTTTCTAAATCGAAAGGCTCCTTGTTTATTTCTTCTAAATAATCAGCAACTTGAGCTTCACTCTTTTTGTTTTTACTAAAGTCTTTTTGTGTTATCGTAAAACTTACACCCGCAACAGGTATGATAAATTGACTAACTTCCCCTTGATCATTAGATTTAAAAAACGTTCTTAAAATTTCATGACGCTCAATTAGTAACTGAAATGACTTTTCAAATTTATCAATATCTATATTTCCTTTTAGTTTAACAGCTGCTGGCATATTATATGCCAAAGAACCACCCTCAAGTTGGCTCAATATCCATAAACGACTCTGTGAGCTAGTTAGGGGATAAGATTCATCCTCCACTGCTTTGGGAATGTCTAAATATTCGCTTTGTTTTAATTCTTTGTTTAATTCTTTTATGGTTGGATTGGCAAAAAATATTTTAAAGGATATCGTTTGTCCTAATTGTTTAGAAATTTGATTGATAACTTGAACTACTATCAGACTATGTCCTCCCAATTCAAAGAAATTATCTGTAATTCCTATTTTTTGAACTCCTAATACTTCTTGCCATATTTCTACCATTTTTTCTTCAATGGCATTTCTTGGGGCTACATATTCTTTTTTGATGATGTCTTCTCCGGTAACACTTGGGAGGGCTTTTCTGTCTATCTTGCCATTAGGTGTCAAAGGCAGACTTTCTATCTCTACATAAAAACCAGGTACCATATATTCAGGCAGCTTGTTTTGCAGGTAAGTTCTAAGCTCTGATTTGTCAATCTCGATTTTGGACACATAATAAGCCACCAAAGTTTTGTCCTGGTTGATTTCTTTAGCTTCTACTACAATCTGTTGTATCTCCCCTGAATATCCAGATATAGCCGTTTCTATTTCACCTAGCTCTATACGATAACCTCTTATCTTGACTTGATTATCGTTTCTGCCCAAAAATTCAATGTTGCCATCTGGCAGCCACCTGCCTAAATCACCAGTATCATACATTCTTGTTCCTTTTATAAAAGGATTCGAAATGAATTTCTCTGC
>NZ_FXTA01000014.1 GCF_900182645.1 Flavobacterium resistens
GCCTCTTGCTTGAGAACAGAAGTCCAAACATCAACTATAAGTTGCTCCTCTTTGTTTCTTGGGGCTACATAATCTTTCTTGATGATGTCTTCTCCGGTAACACTTGGAAGGGCTTTTCTGTCTATCTTGCCATTAGGTGTCAAAGGCAGACTTTCTATCTCTACATAAAAACCAGGAACCATATATTCAGGCAGCTTGTTTTGCAGGTAAGTTCTGATCTCTGATTTGTCAATCTCTGTTTTGGATACATAATAAGCCACCAAAGTTTTGTCCTGGTTGATTTCTTTGGCTTCCACTACAACCTGTTGTATCTCCTCTGAATATCCAGATATGGCCGTTTCTATCTCTCCTAGCTCTATACGGTAACCTCTTATCTTGACTTGATGGTCGTTTCTGCCCAAAAATTCAATGTTGCCATCCGGCAGCCACCTGCCCAAATCACCGGTATCATACATTCTTGTTCCTTTTATAAAAGGATTCGAAATGAATTTCTCTGCCGTGAGTTCCGGTTTGTTTAAATAACCTCTGGCAACTCCTGCTCCAGATACATACAGTTTTCCTGCAACTCCTATAGGCAATGGTTGCAATGACTCGTCTAAGATGTAAACCTGTGTGTTGGAAATCGGGCTCCCTATGGGAATTAAACTTGAACAATCATTTATATTAAATACCGTTGTCCAAACTGTACATTCAGTAGGACCGTATTCATTATATAATGCAATATTATCGAAATGTTCTTTATGAGAAGTAATCAAATCTAATTTAATTTGTTCACCTCCTAAAATCAAATTCTTTAATTTTAAAACATCTTTATATTTTTGTAGTTCATTAAATAAAAAGATATAATAACTAGGGACACAAAGAATATCTGTTATGCCTATTTTAATTATTCTCTTTACGATATTTTCTGAATCTTTTATTGTGTATTCATTCTCAACGATTAAAGATCCACCATTCAACAATACACCCCAAATAGCTGCTATTGAAGGATCAAAAGCTATAGAAGATGTTAACAATATTTTTTTAAATTGATAAAATTCAACTCTACAAATTGTAGAGTTTACAAGATTTTTATGTTCCACCATCACCCCTTTAGGATTACCGGTAGTTCCTGAAGTGTAAATAATGTAGGCTAAATTATCCAGTTGGTGAATGTGGTTAAGATTTTTGTTTGTGTATCTAAATCTTTCAAAATCAAAAAGTATCATTACCTCCTCATCAATAACAATTTTACAGTTACTGTCTTTTTCTATGTAAGCAATCCTTGCCTGAGGGTAACTTGGGTCAATTGGCACATAAGCGGCACCAGATTTTAGTATCCCCAAAATAGCCAGTATCATTTGCTCGCTTCGCTCTAACTTTATTCCGATTAGATCATCGGCTTGTATTTTGTAGGTTTCCCTTAGATAATGCGCTAATTGATTTGCTTTCTCATTGAGTTGTTTATAAGTCAATTGTACTTCTTCAAAAACAACAGCGATGTTATCCGGAGTTTTATCGACTTGTTCTTCAAATAAATCGATGATGGTTTTATCTTTCGGATAATCAACTTTGCTATCGTTAAAGTCTACTAATAATTGTTGTTTCTCCTCTTGAGTTAAATAATTTAATGTATTTAGTGGTTTATCAATATTAACACTAAACTGTTCAACCAAATTATCAATATGATTTATCATTTTTTTAATCAACTGCGGCTCAAATTTATTGGCATTATACCTCAATTCCACAATTAATGATAATGGTCTTGGACTCACCATGAAGCTGAAATCATAATTGGTTTGTCCAAATACTTCCATAGATTCTATGGTTAATTCTTGACCTTTTTGACTTTGGGTATTTTCTACATTCTCCTTAATTATCTCCTGTACTGGGTAATTATCAAAAAGCATAATATTATTAATCAGGTTCATCCCCAATTCACTTTGAGATTGTACCTCAGACAAATTCAAATAATGATGGGCATTACCTGATATTGCCTCATTATGAACCTGCGTTAACAATTCTAGAGGTGTACTGCCATCTTGGTAGCTTACCCTTACCGGAATTGTATTGATGAACAAGCCTACCATATTCTCAACACCAGTTAACTCAGCAGGCCTTCCGGAAACTACTGCCCCAAATACTACGTCTTGCGTACTGTTATATCTTGACAGTAGATACCCCCAAATTGACTGCATGAAGGTATTTTGTGTTACACCAATTTGACTACATATACTATTTAGCCTTTGGTATAAATCACCTTCTATTTTTAAAAATTCTTTAGATTCTTTATAAATAGGATTCTCCGTAGACAGTGTCTTAAATGGAATTTCGGCAACTTGGCTGTAATTTCTCAAGTAACCTTTCCAATATTCCATGGAATCGTTTGTGTTTATTTTATTTAACCATTGGATATAGTTAGCATAAGGTAATTGTTTCGGAAGATTTAACGGTATTTTTAGATCAATCGAATTCAATATTTGATAAAAATCATTTATTAGAATGCTCATACACCAACCATCGGTAAGAATATGATGGTGGCTCCAAATAAACTCGTATTGATCATCTCCTATATCCAATACCTGAAGGCGCATCTGAGAAAAGGAAGTCTCTAAATCGAATCCCTTTTCCCTGTCTTTTAGTTTTACTTCTTCCACATAATCATTCACATCCGTTTCTTGAGGTACTGCTTGATATGAAAATTGACTTGGAACTACTTTTCTCACTATCTGCAACGGATGATCACTTAAATCATAGATAAAACTTGTTCTCAATACACTATGTCTTGATATTAGCTTGTCATAGGATTCATGTACTGACTGGATATCTAAATCCAGTGCTTTTATTCTATAAGACATCTGCTCAAAATACATTGAGGACGATTTCTCAGACAGCCAGTGATAGTACATTCCTTGCTGTAGTGGAGACAATTCATAGATATCTTCTATTGCATTGTCATTGTTTATCCTAAATAAATCTTCTATGCTCAAACCTTTAAAAGTCAGGTCGGATGGGGT
>NZ_FXTA01000015.1 GCF_900182645.1 Flavobacterium resistens
AAATTCATTTCGAATCCTTTTATAAAAGGAACAAGAATGTATGATACCGGTGATTTGGGCAGGTGGCTGCCAGATGGCAACATTGAATTTTTGGGAAGAAACGACCATCAAGTCAAGATAAGAGGTTATCGTATAGAACTAGGAGAGATAGAAACGGCCATATCTGGATATTCAGAGGAGATACAACAGGTTGTAGTGGAAGCCAAAGAAATCAACCAGGACAAAACTTTGGTGGCTTATTATGTGTCCAAAACAGAAATTGACAAATCAGAGATCAGAACTTACCTGCAAAACAAGCTGCCTGAATATATGGTGCCAGGTTTTTATGTAGAGATAGAAGGTCTGCCTTTGACACCTAATGGCAAGATAGACAGAAAAGCCCTTCCAAGTGTTACCGGAGAAGACATCATCAAAAAAGATTATGTAGCCCCAGGAAATGCCATCGAACAAAAAATGGTAGAAATATGGCAAGAAGTATTAGGAGTTCAAAAAATAGGAATTACAGATAATTTCTTTGAATTGGGAGGACATAGTCTGATAGTAGTTCAGGTTATCAATCAAATTTCTAAACAATTAGGAAAAACCATATCCTTTAATATGTTTTTTGCCAATCCAACCATAAAAGCATTCAACAAAGAATTAAAACAAAGCGAATATTTATGCATTCCCAAAGCAGTGGAGGATGAATCCTATCCATTAACCGCTTCACAAAACAGATTCTGGATATTGAGCCAACTTGAGGGTGGTTCTTTGGCCTATAATATGCCGGCAGCTGTTAAACTAAATGGAAATATAGATATTGATAAATTTGAAGAATCATTTAGGTTATTAATCAAGCGTCATGAAATTTTAAGAACCTATTTTAAATCTAATGATCAAGGGGAAGTTCGTCAATTTATCATCCCAATCGAGCAGGTTAGTTTCAGCATAACACAAAAGAGTTTCTTAAACAAGAATAACCAGCATGAGTCGGTTTCGGATTATTTAGAAGAAGTAAACAAGGAGCCTTTCGATTTGGAAAAAGCACCGCTTATAAGGGTTTCTTTAATCAAATTAAGAGAAGACGAGCATGTATTTTTCTTATCCCTTCATCATATTATTGGAGATGGCTGGTCGATGCTGTTATTAATTTCTGAGGTTGTAAAAATTTATAATTCTTTACTACAAGGAAAACAAGCCAATTTGCCAGAATTAGACATTCAATACAAAGATTATGCGGTTTGGCTTAATTCAGAATTGCAACAGGAGAAACATCAGGCATCAGAAGATTTTTGGTTGAATCAATTCTCAGGAGAGTTGCCTGTTTTAGATTTACCTAGTTTTAAAAAACGGCCATCTGTCCAAACTTATAATGGAGCAAGTTTAACACATGAATTCTCCAAATCGTTTTTAGATAAGCTGAAAGGTTTTTCAGAGAAACACCAATCCACTTTGTTTATGACTCTTATGACAGGAGTCAAAGTGCTTTTGCATAAATACAGTGGTCAAGATGATATTGTAATAGGTACTCCTATAGCAGGACGTGAGCATCCTGATCTGGAGCACCAAATAGGTTTGTATTTAAATACACTAGCAATAAGAACACTCTTTAAAGAGCAGAATAGCTTTTTAGAATTATTAAATCAGGAAAAAGAAACTTTATTAGGAGCATATGAGCACCAGGCCTATCCATTTGATGAGTTGGTAGGTAAGCTAAACCTAAAACGAGACATGAGCCGCTCGGCACTATTTGATGTTTTGGTGGTTTTACAAAATCAGCAGCAAGTTTTTGGACTAAGAAATGAAGAATCATTATCTGGTCTTCAGGTTGATTCCTATAACTTTACCAACAATACCGCTCAATTTGATATCAGTTTTACATTTGTCGAAACAGAAGGATTGGACTTGTCAATTGAGTACAATACAGATATTTATGATCTTGAATTGATAGAGCGAATTTTTGTTCATTTTGAAAATTTATTGACCAAATGTATAGAAGAACAAGATAAAGCTATTGAGAGCATTGATTATTTAACTCAAGGAGAGAAACAACAATTATTAGTAGACTTTAACGATAGCAAAGTTGATTATCCAAAGGATAAAACCATCATCGATTTATTTGAAGAGCAAGTCGATAAAACTCCGGATAACATCGCTGTTGTTTTTGAGGAAGTACAATTGACTTACAAACAACTCAATGAGAAAGCAAATCAATTAGCGTATTATCTAAGAGAAACCTACAAAATACAAGCCGACGATCTAATCGGAATAAAGTTAGAGCGAAGCGAGCAAATGATACTGGCTATTTTAGGGATACTAAAATCCGGTGCAGCTTATGTGCCAATTGACCCAAGTTACCCTCAAGAAAGGATTGCTTACATAGAAAAAGACAGTAACTGTAAAATTGTTATCGATGAACAAGAATTAGGAAATTTTTACAAAAAACAAAAACAATATAGTAAATCAAATGCCTTAAAAATAAACAAACCTAACGATTTAGCCTACGTTATTTACACTTCAGGAACTACCGGTAATCCTAAAGGGGTGATGGTGGAACATAAAAATATTGTAAATATTATTTCAAACCAAACGAGGGAATTCAACATAAAAGAGAACGAAAATATTGCGCAATTTTCCAATATAGCTTTTGATGCTTCAGTAGAACAAATTTTTTTAGCGATCTTGAA
>NZ_FXTA01000016.1 GCF_900182645.1 Flavobacterium resistens
GATGAAGGGTTACAGCCAGTTTCTATAGGTATTAGAGGAAAGCTATATATTTCAGGAGATGGAGTAGCCAGAGGTTATTTAAACAAACCAGAACTAACAGCAGAGAAATTCATTTCGAATCCTTTTATAAAAGGAACAAGGATGTATGATACCGGTGATTTAGCCAAGTGGCTGCCAGATGGCAACATTGAATTTTTGGGCAGAAACGACCATCAAGTCAAGATAAGAGGTTATCGTATAGAGCTAGGTGAAATAGAAACGGCCATATCTGGATATTCAGAGGAGATACAACAGGTTGTGGTGGAAGCCAAAGAAATCAACCAAGACAAAACTTTGGTGGCTTATTATGTGTCCAAAACAGAAATTGACAAATCAGAGATCAGAACTTATCTGCAAAACAAGCTGCCTGAATATATGGTGCCTGGTTTTTATGTAGAGATAGAAAGTCTGCCTTTGACACCTAATGGCAAGATAGACAGAAAAGCCCTTCCAAGTGTTACTGGAGAAGACATCATTAAAAAAGAATATGTAGCACCAGGAAATGCCATCGAACAAAAAATGGTAGAAATATGGCAAGAAGTATTAGGAGTTCAAAAAATAGGAATTACAGATAATTTCTTTGAACTGGGAGGACATAGTCTGATAGTAGTTCAAGTTATCAATCAAATTTCTAAACAATTAGGACAAACGATATCCTTTAAAATATTTTTTGCCAATCCAACCATAAAAGAATTAAGCAAAGAATTAAAACAAAGCGAATATTTAGACATTCCCAAAGCAGTGGAGGATGAATCCTATCCATTAACTAGCTCACAAAACAGATTCTGGATATTGAGCCAACTTGAGGGTGGTTCTTTGGCCTATAATATGTCCGCCGCAGTTAGGTTTATAGGAACTGTTGATTATGATAAATTTGAAGAATCATTTAGGTTATTAATCAAGCGTCATGAAATTTTAAGAACCTATTTTAAATCTAATGATCAAGCTGAAGTTCGTCAATTTATCATCCCAACCGAGCAGGTAAGTTTCAGCATAACACAAAAGAGTTTCTTAAACAATAAGAACCAGCATGAGTCGGTTTCGGATTATTTAGAAGAAGTAAACAAGGAGCCCTTCGATTTGGAAAAAGCACCGCTTATAAGGGCTTCTTTAATCAAATTAAGAGAAGACGAGCATGTATTTTTCTTATTGATGCACCATATCATTGGCGATGGCTGGTCAATGCAGTTGTTAATATCAGAAATAGTAAAAATTTATAATTCTTTACTACAAGGAAAACAAGCCAATTTGCCAGAATTAAACATTCAATACAAAGATTATGCGGTTTGGCTTAATTCAGAATTGCAAAAGGAGAAACATCAGGCATCAGAAGATTTTTGGTTGAATCAATTCTCAGGAGAGTTGCCTGTTTTAGATTTACCTAGTTTTAAAAAACGACCATCTGTCCAAACTTATAATGGAGCAAGTTTAACACATGGATTCTCCAAGTCGTTTTTAGATAAGCTGAAAGGTTTTTCAGAGAAACACCAATCCACTTTGTTTATGACTCTTATGACAGGAGTCAAAGTGCTTTTGCATAAATACAGTGGTCAAGATGATATTGTAGTAGGTACTCCTATAGCAGGACGCGAGCATCCTGATCTGGAGCATCAAATAGGTTTGTATTTAAATACACTACCAATAAGAACACTCTTTAAAGAGCAGAATAGCTTTTTAGAATTATTAAATCAGGAAAAAGAAACTTTATTAGGAGCATACGAGCACCAGGCCTATCCATTTGATGAGTTGGTAGGTAAGCTAAATCTAAAACGAGACATGAGCCGTTCGGCACTATTTGATGTTTTGGTGGTTTTACAAAATCAAGGGCGGTTAAATAACTTTAATTCTGAAGGATTAACCAACCTTGAAGTAAGTGAGTACCCTTTTTCCAGAAGGCTTTCTAAATTTGATATTATTTTTACCTTTACTGAAATAGAAGAATTAAATCTTACCATAGAATACAATACAGATATTTATGATGATTATTTGATAGAAAGAATGTTTACGCATTTTGACAATTTGTTGACTAAATTAATTAATGAACCAGAAACAACTATATAATGTTTGAATTTATAACTGAAGCAGAGAAACAACAATTATTAGTAGACTTTAACGATACCAAAGTTGATTATCCAAAAGATAAAACCATCATCGATTTATTTGAAGAGCAAGTCGATAAAACTCCAGATAACATCGCTGTTGTTTTTGAAGAAATACAATTGACTTATAAAGAACTCAATGAGAAAGCAAATCAATTAGCACATTATTTAAGAGAAACTTACAAAATACAAGCCGATGATCTAATCGGAATAAAGTTAGAGCGAAGTGAACGAATGATACTGGCTATTTTAGGGATACTAAAATCAGGTGCAGCTTATGTGCCAATTGACCCAAGTTATCCTCAAGAAAGGATTGCTTACATAGAAAAAGACAGTAACTGTAAAATTGTTATCGATGAACAGGCATTGGAAATCTTTCACAAGATCCAAGATAAATACACTAAATCAAATATTTTAAAGATAAATAAGCCTAAAGATTTAGCGTATGTAATATATACT
>NZ_FXTA01000017.1 GCF_900182645.1 Flavobacterium resistens
GGAGAAGACATCATCAAAAAAGATTATGTAGCCCCAAGAAACAAAGAGGAGCAACTTATAGTTGATGTTTGGACTTCTGTTCTCAAGCAAGAGGCAATAAGTGTCAAGGACAGTTTTTATAATTTAGGAGGGGATTCCATCAAATCCATTCAGGTGGCATCCCGATTAAGGCAGAAAGGATATACCGTAAAAATCGATAGTATTCTTCGCAACCCTATTGTTGAAGATTTGGCAAAACTGGTGCAGCTCGATACTGCCGCTATCAGTCAGGACATCATAAAAGGGCCTGTTGTGTTAACCCCAATCCAAAAACTTTTTTTTGAAGACGGGACCATAATAAACAAAAATTATTATAACCAATCGATCCTTCTTAAAAGCAAGCTTCCTATCAATGATTTATTGTTAAAAGAAGCCCTGTCAATTCTGGTAAAGCATCACGATGCGCTGAGGATGTCCTATGAATTGGCAGAGGATGGATGGCAGCAATACAATCTGGATGACGCCAAGGATTGTTTCAAAATCAGTTTCTTTGATTTAAGGGAATCCAAAAACCCGAAAGAGGAACTTAACAGATTAGGTGAAGACCTACAATCAGGTTTCAATCTTGGTTCGGGAGTATTGTTTCATATAGGCCATTTTAGAACGGACAATGGTGATCAATTGGCTTTGATCATCCACCATTTGGTTGTTGATGGGGTTTCCTGGAGAATACTTCTGGAGGATTTTTCTACGATTTATCAGGCTTTGGAGACTAATAGTGAGGTCCAGCTTCCCTTGAAGACGGATTCCTTCCAAAAGTGGGCCTCCCTTCAGCAATCTTATGCCAAGAGTGCCGTACAACAGCAGGAAAGGACATATTGGGAAAACCTTTCCCAAACCACCGTTGCATTGCTTCCTAAAGATTTTGAGGATTTAGGTAATAAAGCCATCATTAACGAATCATCGTCGTTTGTCTTAGATATTGAACTCACCCAAAAGTTACAGACTCAGGTGCATAATTTGTATAGTACCGAAATCAATGATGTGCTACTGACTGCTTTGGCGCTGGGGATCAAAGAGACCTTTGGAGTAGAGAAAAGTGTTGTGCAAATGGAAGGCCATGGTCGTGAAGAAATAATCGACGGAGTGGATATCAGCAGGACCATAGGTTGGTTTACCAGTGTCTATCCTTTTGTTTTGGATATTTCTGAGAACCAACACCCAGAGATTGTATCGGTAAAAGAATCTTTACGAAAAGTGCCCAACAAAGGTATTGGATACGGAATTTTAAAATATTTGGATACCCCTTTCGAAAAAGAATTGGTACCTAGCATCCAGTTTAACTATTTAGGTGATTTTGGCTCAAATGCCGATGGGAAGGAGGATTCCCAATTTGAGTTTTCAGGTGAAAGCATAGGTGCTTCAAAAGATCCGGCAAATGTCGGAAGTGATGTATTGCTTGATGTGTCAGGGATGATGGTTTCAGGCCAATTGAGTATGTCTATTGGTTATTCAGGCAGTTTATTCAAGCAGGAGACCATTGAGAAATTGGTTTCATCCTATCATGAACATCTTTGTATATTAATAAAAGAACTATCCCAAAGAAAAGAAAATCGATTAACCCCATCCGACCTGACTTTTAAAGGTTTGAGCATAGAAGATTTATTTAGGATAAACAATGACAATGCAATAGAAGATATCTATGAATTGTCTCC
>NZ_FXTA01000018.1 GCF_900182645.1 Flavobacterium resistens
TTCAAAAACAACAGCGATGTTGTCCGGAGTCTTATCGACTTGCTCCTCAAATAAACCGATGATGGTTTTATCTTTCGGATAATCAACTTTGCTATGGTTAAAGTCTACTAATAATTGCTGTTTCTCTCCTTGGGTTAAATAATCAACAAGGTGTATTGCAGTTTGGCTCTTTGAGACAAAAGAATGCGTAATAGCCTCAAAATGAGCCTTCATTTTCCCTATAGATTCAATATCAAAAATATTGGAATCAAACCTGAATTCAATCTCCAAACAAGACTCTGAAGGTTTTACAGTAATAGCAAAACCATAATTTAATTCATCAAAGACATTTATGTTTTCAATATTAATCTTATTATCTGTCTCTAAAGTATCTGCAACAGCATAATTTTCAAAAATGACTAAATTGTTGATCAGTTCCATTCCTAAAGAACTTTGAGATTGAACTTCCGCCAAACTCACATAATGAAAATCGCTGCTTTCAATTGCTTCTGCATGCAATTTCTGCAAAAAGTCTTTAACTGTAGCTGATTCGTCATATTTCAACCTTACAGGAATAGTATTTGAAAAAAGCCCCACCATGTTTTCAACACCTACTAAATCAGCAGGTCGGCCAGATACTACTGATCCAAACACAACGTCTTTAGAATTGTTGTATCTAGATAGTAAATACCCCCAAACCCCTTGTATAAAAGTATTCTTGGTGATGCCAAAATCATTGCAGGTATCTTTTATTTTTTCAAATAGCTCCTCTTCTAGATAGATGCTTTCGCTTTTAAAATTAGCATTTTGGCCTTGGGTTCTTTTTCTGTTTTTAAAAGTAAGCTCAGTAGCGGTTTCAAAACCATCCAAATACCTTTTCCAATACGCCAAAGAAGTTTGCTTATCTACTTTGGATAACCATTTGATATAATTAGCATACTTAGCAGGTTTCTCAAGACTGATAGGTTGTTTTTTATCCAAATCATTTAGGATACTTGAAAAATCGTTAATCAAAATACTCATACACCATCCATCCATTACAATATGATGATGGCTCCAAATAAATTCATAGTTATCATAACCCAAATCTAATACTTGCAAACGCATCTGTGTTGGCTTGTTCAGATCAAAACCTCTAGATATGTCTTCTTGTTTTATTTTTGCTAAAAAAACTGGGTCGGTTTCGTCTTTGTTCAAGATTTTATGGTTAAAATCAACAAGGGCTTCCTTGTGAACAATCTGCAATCTTGCATTATGATCGTTACTGAAGCTGGTTCTTAAAATATCATATCTGTTGACTAGTTCTTGATAGGCCTCTCTTACATTATTTATATTTAGGTTTTCAGCACGCAAAGTATAGCAAGTTTGCATAAAATACAGACTGCTTGACTCCTCTACCAGCCAATGGTAATATAATCCTTGCTGCAAAGGAGACAATTCATAGATATCTTCTATTGCATTGTCATTGTTTATCCTAAATAAATCTTCTATGCTCAAACCTTTAAAAGTCAGGTCGGATGGGGT
>NZ_FXTA01000019.1 GCF_900182645.1 Flavobacterium resistens
TTCAAAAACAACAGCGATGTTGTCCGGAGTCTTATCGACTTGCTCCTCAAATAAACCGATGATGGTTTTATCTTTCGGATAATCAACTTTGCTATCGTTAAAGTCTACTAATAATTGTTGTTTCTCTCCTTGGGTTAAATAATCAATGTTCTCAATAGCTTTATCTTGTTCTTCTATACATTTGGTCAATAAATTTTCAAAATGAACAAAAATTCGGTTTATAAGTTCAAAATTATAAATGTCTGTGTTATAATCTATAATCAAAACCAAGCCTTCTAATTCTAAGAAATTGAATCTTATGTCTGTTTGTGATATCTTATTTGTAAAATTATAATTATCAACTTGTAAGCCTGATAAGAGTTCTTCATTTCTTAGTCCAAAAACTTGCTGCTGATTTTGTAATACTATTGCTACATCAAATAGTGCCGAGCGGCTCATGTCTCGTTTTAGGTTTAGCTTACCTACCAACTCATCAAATGGATAAGCCTGGTGCTCGTATGCTCCTAATAAAGTTTCTTTTTCCTGATTTAATAAATCTAAAAAGCTATTCTGCTCTTTAAAGAGTGTTCTTATTGGTAGTGTATTTAAATACAAACCTATTTGATGCTCCAGATCAGGATGCTCACGTCCTGCTATAGGAGTACCTACTACAATATCATCTTGACCACTGTATTTATGTAAAAGCACTTTGACTCCTGTCATAAGAGTCATAAACAAAGTGGATTGGTGTTTTTCTGAAAAACCTTTCAGCTTATCTAAAAACGACTTGGAGAATCCATGTGTTAAACTTGCTCCATTATAAGTTTGGACCGATGGTCGTTTTTTAAAACTAGGTAAATCTAAAACAGGCAACTCTCCTGAGAATTGATTCAACCAAAAATCTTCCGATGCCTGATGTTTCTCCTGTTGCAATTCTGAATTAAGCCAAACCGCATAATCTTTGTATTGAATGTTTAATTCTGGCAAATTGGCTTGTTTTCCTTGTAGCAAAGAATTATAATTTTTTACAACCTCAGAAATTAACAGCTCAATTGACCAGCCATCGCCAATAATATGATGAAGGGATAAGAAAAATACATGCTCGTCTTCTCTTAATTTGATTAAAGAAGCCCTTATAAGCGGTGCTTTTTCCAAATCGAAAGGCTCCTTGTTTACTTCTTCTAAATAATCCGAAACCGACTCATGCTGGTTATTCTTGTTTAAG
>NZ_FXTA01000020.1 GCF_900182645.1 Flavobacterium resistens
ACTTATGTATTCCAGATTACAGATGCAAATGGTTGTACATATAGTGAGTCATACACTGTTGCGCCGGTAACAAACATTACAGTTGCAGGACAATTGGTAAGAAATATAACATGTAATCCAGGTGCAAACGGAGAGGTATTATTCACAGTTGGAAACTTTGCAGGTACTTACAGTTATTCACTTAACGGAGCACCAGCAGTTACAGGTCAGACAAGTGCAACAATTTCAGTTACTGGAATAACAGCATCAGGTCCACAGACCGTTGTTATTACAGATGAGATTACAACTTGTACGGCTACAGCTACAGTAAATGTTGCGCAGCCAGCCGCTTTAGCATTGATTGTTGCATCAAACATCAATGCGAATTGTAATACAGGAGCTAAGGTAAGCGTAACTGCATCAGGCGGAACAGCACCTTATCAGTATTCATTTGTACCAGCGACTGCAACAGGTCCTGGAACTTATGCAGATTCTAATGCAGCAGTATTGGATCCGGCAACATTGAACTGGAAAGTTTATGTAAAAGATGTAAATGGATGCGAAATTACGGCACCATTAGCATTCTCAATTATCAAAGATGCTTCACCAACGATGACAGCACCGGCACCAATTTGTTTCACAGGAGCACCAGTAGCAATTGATTTATCACTTGTTGCAACAGTTCCGGTAACAGGTACAAGAGTTTACAGAGTAAACGGTTCAGATATTACAGGATCAGTTTATACAGTAACAACTCCTGGTACTTACTTATTTAGTGTTGTAGATGCAAATGGTTGTGAATCAAATATCATAACATACGAAGTTAAACCGCAGGTTACTTTAGTAGCTAGCTTGGATCAGGATTTAACTTGTGTTGTTAATGCATCAATTAGTTTGACTCCAGGAGGAGGAACAGGTACATATACTACTTATGAAGTTAAAATCAATGCAGGAGGATATAATCCAATTACATTGCCTTACAACCCATCAGTTGACGGAAGTTATACTTTCAGAGTAACCGATTCTCAGGGATGTACTGCAGTATCAAATGTTGTGATAGTGACTCCTAAGACAGATCCAAGAGCTTCAGCTGTTGCAACAGACGTAAGCTGTAATGGTGGAAGCAACGGTAGCATAACAGTTACTGCTTCAAACGGAATTGCTCCATACAAATATCAATTATCACAAGGAGGAACAGTTCTTA
>NZ_FXTA01000021.1 GCF_900182645.1 Flavobacterium resistens
GCCGTGAGTTCCGGTTTGTTTAAATAACCTCTGGCAACTCCTGCTCCAGATACATACAGTTTTCCTGCAACTCCTATAGGCAATGGTTGCAATGACTCGTCTAAGATGTAAACCTGTGTGTTGGAAATCGGGCTTCCTATCGAAATATTTGAAGAATCTGGGTTGTCCCCTTTTTCAATTTTAAATATAGAAGCACAGATACTTGTTTCAGTTGGACCGTAAGCATTATAAAAGGTTCCATAATTTGAATATTCTCTAACCTTATCAAAATCTGCCGATTCTCCTGCGGTGATCAGACATTTAAAACCCTTTAAAGTTTCTATGTCTAATAATTTTAAATAAGCCGGTGGAAGTGTGCCAATCTCTATTTGATTTTCCTGAATAAAGTTTTCAAATAATTTCACATCCTTTCTCACTTTTTCTTCAACAACAAAAAGACAACTACCAGATAAAAGACTAATGAAAATTTCCGAAATAGAAGCATCAAAAGATAATGAGGCAAATTGCAGGCTGTTTTTAATCTTCTGAAGGTCAAACAATTCAATTTGCGCCAATATCGTATTTAAAATTCCTGAATGCTCTACCATCACCCCTTTAGGATTACCGGTAGTTCCTGAAGTATATATTACATACGCTAAATTATCCAGTTGGTGGATCTGGTTAAGATTTTTGTTTGTGTATCTAAATCTTTCAAAATCAAAAAGCATCATCACCTCCCCATCAATAACAATTTTACAGTTACTGTCCTTTTCTATGTAAGCAATCCTTTCCTCAGGGTAACCTGGATCGATTGGTACATAAGCTGCACCGGATTTTAGTATCCCTAAAATAGCCAGTATCATTTGCTCGCTTCGCTCTAACTTTATTCCGATCAGATCATCGGCTTGTATTTTGTAGGTTTCCCTTAGATAATGCGCTAATTGATTTGCTTTCTCGTTGAGTTGTTTATATGTCAATTCTACTCCTTCAAAAACAACAGCGATGTTGTCCGGAGTCTTATCGACTTGCTCCTCAAATAAACCGATGATGGTTTTATCTTTCGGATAATCAACTTTGCTAT
>NZ_FXTA01000022.1 GCF_900182645.1 Flavobacterium resistens
TATAAACAACTCAACGAGAAAGCAAATCAATTAGCGCATTATTTAAGAGAGGAATACTCTATTAAACCCAATGATTTTGTTGGGGTAAAATTAGTTAAAAGTAAAGAATTTATAATAGCCGTTTTAGGTATTTTGAAATCAGGAGCTGCGTATGTTCCTATAGATGTGAGCTATCCTGAAGAAAGGATCGAATATATAGAACAAGACAGTAATTGTAAAGTAATCATTGATGATGAAGAGATGCATCTTTTTCATATTCAGAGATTTAGATATGATAGTGCTAATTTAGACCAAGTCAATATGTCAAGTGATTTGGCATATTTGATTTATACTTCAGGTTCTACAGGAAATCCTAAAGGAGTAATGGTGGAACACATTAATGTTGTACGATTAGTCAAACCATGTCTTTATTTCCCATTAGATTCAACAAATATTTTATTGAGTACAGGTTCTGTATCATTTGATGCCACAACAATTGAATTCTTCGGAACCTTGTTGAATGGTTCCAGGTTGATTTTAACAAATCAGCAAGATTTGCTGGACATGTCAAAATTAGAAAATGTTATTGAAAAGAATCAGGTAAATAGCTTATGGATGAACGCCTCATGGTTTAATAATGTTGTTGATAGTAATGCTGATATTTTCAAAAATATTAATCAGTTGATTGTAGGAGGTGATGTAGTATCACCTGTTCATACTCAAAAAGTATTTAAAACTAATCCTGCAATCAGGATAGTAAATGGTTATGGTCCAACTGAGAATACGACATTTTCAATAACCTTTGATATTAAAGATAGAGAATATACAACCATACCTATCGGTAAGCCTATATCCAATACACATGCCTATATAATAGATGAAGAATTACAACCCTTACCTATTGGTGTTACCGGAAAGATTTATGTTTCAGGAGATGGAGTTTCCAGAGGTTATTTAAACAAACCGGAACTCACAGCAGAGAAATTCATTTCGAATCCTTTTATAAAAGGAACAAGAATGTATGATACCGGTGATTTGGGCAGGTGGCTGCCAGATGGCAACATTGAATTTTTGGG
>NZ_FXTA01000023.1 GCF_900182645.1 Flavobacterium resistens
GCCGGTGCATTAGCCCCAAGCGTCGCAACTCCCGTCGTCGGATCCAATGTCAGATAACCTGAAGGGTCCGCAACTGTCGTCGTTATTTTTACTTCGGATGCCGTCAATGGCTGCCCGTTTCTGGTATCATTATCCACAACGGTGATGATCGTCTGGGCCGTTGCCGATTGTGTCACCGATGCAGGGTTGTCTGCATTGGCAACCAAAACATCGCCCGTAACCTGGATATAACTCTTAACCGTATCGCAGTTAAGCGTATGGTCGTTGTCACAGATCGCGTATTCCACTTCGTAGTTTCCTGAAGTGGTACCCGGAGCCACTGTGATGGTTTTGTCTACGTTGATTGTTAAGCCTGCAGGAAGCGTGCTTACCAATGTGAACGTTACTTTGCCTGCTCCTGTCCCAACCGTTACCGGTGTTCCGTTCAATGTATCATTGGCGGTAAGCGAGATCGTCGTGCCTCCGTTGTTGCTGTTGATCGCTGTGGTGGTTTCTGTCACAGCGTCGATTACAGGGATCACAACCGGATCATTTACTGTCAAAGTTACTGTAGCCGTTGAGCAGTTCGATGCATTGGTCTTGTCGCAGATCGAATACGTCAAGCTGTAGGCTCCCGCCGGTGCATTAGCCCCAAGCGTCGCAACTCCCGTCGTCGGATCCAATGTCAGATAACCTGAAGGGTCCGCAACTGTCGTCGTTATTTTTACTTCGGATGCCGTCAATGGCTGCCCGTTTCTGGTATCATTATCCACAACGGTGATGATCGTCTGGGCCGTTGCCGACTGTGTCACCGATGAAGGGTTGTCTGCATTGGCAACCAAAACATCGCCCGTAACCTGGATATAACTCTTAACCGTATCGCAGTTAAGCGCATGGTCGTTGTCACAGATCGTGTATTCCACTTCGTAGTTTCCTGAGGCTGTGCCCGGAGCCACTGTGATGGTTTTGTCTGCGTTGATTGTTAAGCCTGCAGGAAGCGTGCTTACCAATGTGAACGTTACTTTTCCTGCTCCTGTCCC